>NZ_CP114040.1:0-4800000 GCF_026965555.1 Nannocystis punicea
TCAACGCGCGAGGACGCGCGAGGAGCCGAGCTCGGCCAAGCGCAGGACTATGCCGCGGCGTATGAGGCGTACTACGCCGCCTACAAGGCGATGCCGGACCCGATCCGCTACCACCGGGCGCGGGACTGGGTGTTCGGGTCGATGCGCAGCTCACTGATCTCGCTGTACGAAACCACAGGCGAGGTCAAGTACCTGTGCCAGGTGCGGCGGATCCTGCTCGAGCACCTCGAGGAGCTGATGGTCGCGTTCGGCGAGGACGCGGAGATCCCCGATGTGCCGGGGATCCGTCGGCGCCTTCAGCAGGTCGACGAGGACATGCGCGCGCACGTGCCGAAGGCTGGCGAGAAGGAGTGCGTCCTCCCGACGATGGCGCGCACGCCGGCGCCGAGGCAGGTCGTGATCCGGACTGTGCCCGTGGAGGTCCCGAAGCTAGTCCCGGCACCGCCCTCGCCGCGCTCGCGCGGGATGCTCGTTGCCGGCGCGACCGGTCTCGCGGTCGGCAGTGCGCTGCTCGGCTTCATGACCTACGCACTTGTCTCTCGCCGGGCGGCCTACGAGGGCCTGCGCGAGCTCGATGCCACGGCCGAGGGCCCACTCGATCCCGTCATGCAAGCCAACGCGGACGCGCTGCGCCGTGCGGGCCAGGTCAACTACACGGCGGCCATCACTACCGGGATCAGCGGCGGCGCGCTCGTGCTGGCGGGCATCGGGCTCGTCGCCGGATCTCGTGGGCGCGGCCGTCGCACCGCCGCGGGGCCCGTCGTCTCCTCGGGCCTGACCGGCCTGGTCCTCCACACCCAGTTCTAGATCGAGGTCGTTCATGTCGCGCTACACCATCGCGCCCTTCACCTTGCTCGCCCTGAGCGCTTGCAATACTGAGAAGGCGTATCAGGACCTGATCCAGAATCACGGCGTCACCTGGGACACCACCGCTGCGACCTCAGGCGATTTCGATCCGGCGGCCTCGCCGACGAGCGGCGTGCCGACGGCGGGCGACGGCGGTGGCGACGGCGACACCGCTGCCACGGATGGGGACAAGGGCAGCAGCGGCGGCGCGCAGCTCGACCTGCCGCCGGTGCTCGACTTTTCCGTTACACCCGATGATGTTCAATCGGCCATGTTCGTCGAACTCGCTGCAGGCTGTGAGGATGACATCGGAGTGGCCGAGGTGCGGTTCTTCGTCGACGGCGCGCCGCTCGCCACCGTAGCGGCAGCGCCTTTCGTGGCGCAGTGGCCCGTCAAGTCGACTGACGACGATGGACCGCGCACCGTCGGCGCGGAGTGCGAGGACACCGCGGGTCACATCGTCTTCGACGAGCTCGTGGTCGGCGTGACCTTGCCGGAGTCGAGCTCCCCGAGTTGGTCCGACTTCCACCCCTCGGAGAACTGGGCCTCCGAGGCGCTCGATGCCTCCCCGGCGCCGGATGGCTCGTGGTGGGTCTGCGGCTACGACAGCAACGGCGACGGCAGCTCCGCGATGTGGATCGCCCACTACGCCGCGGACGGCACCAAGTTGTTCGATCAGCTGATCTCGCGGGGACCCGGGTTCTTCGGCTCGTGCTCCGGCATCGAGACGTTCCCGGACGATCCGCACCGCGCAGCCGCGACGGGGTCGTGGATCAAGGACGGGCTCGCGCCGACGCTGTGGGTCGGGGTCATCGACGACACGCAGGACGAGTTCCTGCGCGCGGAGCACAAGGACGGACTGCTCGGCGAGGTCGGCAACGACGTGGCGGTGACGGCGGATCATCAGATCCGTGTCACGGGCTACAGGATCGACGACAATACTGACCACGACCTGACGTACCGCGCACTCGTGTTGAAGGAGGGACAGTCAGAGCTCGTGACGCTCGCCAGCCCCGAGTACTCGTCCGACAAGCTCAAGGCAACCAGCTTCGACGTGGGCGAGGCGATCGTCGCGCTGCCCGACGGGCGCTCACTTATCGCAGGGAGGACGACCGACCCCAATTGGCCCAAGTCGCGCGGTATAGCCGCACTCGTCGGCACCGGCCATCAATTCGTTGAGACAGATGGTTGGCCCTACATCTCGGAGCTCCCCCAGGTGGAGCAGGACGGTTTCACCGATGTTTCCGTGACGGCGGGCGGCCTTGTGGTAGCCGCGGGCTGGTGGCAGGAGGGCGTCAAGTCGCGTCGGCCCCGACTCGTGCAGTTCGAGCTCTCCGACTTCGCCAACCTCGACGCGTTCATCCAGCCGGCCATGGGGGGAGACTTCACGGGTCGCTCGCTCGCGACGTTGAGCACGGGGCCGGTCATGGTCGCCGCGACCAAGTTCGATCCGGTCGAGAACGACGACATCCTGCTCGACCAGTACACAGCCACCGGCTGGGGCCACGATCCTGACTCGGCCTGGCCGCAGGTGTTCGGCGGGTTCTTCCATGGTAACGACGCCCCGCACGCGATCCGCATCAATGCGGTCGACGAGATCCTCGTCGTCGGGTTCGAGACGATCCAGGTCGTCAAGGACGGCCAGGCCAAGTACGTGCGGCAGGCGTGGCTGCGGGCCTTCCACGGCTGAGGCTCAGCCGGGCGGGACGAACTTGTCGCAGACCGCGTCGATCGTGTCGATGGCCTCGATCACGATCGGCGTGTAATCCTCGGCGAGCATGCAGCCGAGGACGTGGTTGGGCATATGTTCCGCGAAGCGACGAATTTGGTCCAGGGAGCCGCAGTCCGGCCCGACTGTCTCGGTGATGGCGACGAAGACGATACCGTCCCCGTAGCCGCCCTTGACCGCTACCAACTCCTGCGCCCACTCCTCCGGAGTTCCCGGGCTGCCCTGGTCGCCGCTGACCACCATCACCACGACGAGCATCGCGTCATCGCGCAGGAAGCCGGCGTTGCACCCGCCCTCGGCGACCATCTCGGGCTTCAGCGCTTCCATCGGGGTCCGAGCCGGGTATTCCTTGCCCGTGCCGCTACCGCCGACGCGGAGAATGCAGTCGATTGCCTCGGCGAACGCTGGATCCTGACTTCGCGCAAAGTTGCGGCCCTCGGTCGTCGGACACAGCGCGTTGCTGGCCCCCACGCCGCGTGGGAAGACCTTGCCTGTCCCGAGGGCCCAGTCGCACTCCTCCCAGCTGTCCTCCACGCACATGTACTCCGGCACGAGGTCGCAGGGCATCGTGTCGGGGTCGCAACCCGGCGCGCACCACTTGTCGGCAGTGGTCTTGAAGCCCGGCTGGAGGGGCGAGACCATCACGTGCAGGTCGTAGTTCGCGGCCTCGGCCGTGAGGGCGTCGACGAGCCCGAGCATCCTGGCCGCTTGTAGCTCGGCCTCTTCACGGAGGTAGTCCTGGTCGGCGAGGAGGCTGCTTCCGTGGTTATTGAGGACGAGAAGCAGGTCGATCTTCTCGCACCCCTCCGGCACGGGCTCGAGCGTGTCGAAGCCCGGTATGTCGGGCGGCGGCTCGATCGTCGTGTCGGCGCCGGTGGAGGTCGACGTCGACGTTGACGTCGACGTCGAGCTGGAGCTGTCCCCGCCGGAGCTGCTGGACGAGCTGGTCGAGCCCGGCGCCGTGGGGTTGGTCGTGATGCCCGTCCACTGCGAGTCTTGCCCGTCCGGCGAGTTCTGGCAGGCGACTAGCCCAGCGAGGGACGCGGCGAGGACGACCGTGAGGCGCACGAATAGGAGGTTATCGCAAGTCATGGGCGGGATCCAGGTGACGGAGACGGCGTATCAGGCTGTTGGCGGCTGTACCCACCCAGGTCGTCGACTCCCGGCGGTTCGCGACGTGGAGCCACCCGGCGCGATCCAGGCGAGAGTCAGCCGCAGTTGCGAGTGGCGCGGTCCTGGGCTCATGGGTCGCGGAACTTGAAAACGTGACGAACGGTCGTTGGGGCCGCGCCAGTTGCATAGCGTCGCGCGCGGATCGCCTCGGTCACGCACCTGATCAGCCCTGGACGGCTGTCATTTGGCAGCGTGATGCGTATCGCCTCACCCGCGCTGCTGACCTGGACCCGGACAGGGAGCTCCGCCGTGAGGTTGTCGGCGTGGCGCGCAAAGCAAACTCCGACTGCGTCCCGCACGGCGGTTAGCTCGCGGGTGATCACGCGCTCGCGTGGGCTCGCGGACCGCTTGGTGTGGCCCGGCGTTCGCTGCAGCAGCGCCGCTGTCACGTCGCCCGCAGGGCTCTTCTCGTCGCCGACGCGCCGAGAGAGCGCTTGAACCGCGTTTTCCAACTGTTCGAGCCGATCGCCCATCGCGGCGGCTGCAGGAGCCGCGCGACTCATCGTGGCTGTCGTCGTTGTCTGGGTCATCGGCGCGGTCGCCGCCGACCTGCGCGCCACCCGGGCCTCGGCCACGACATCGGGGGGACGAGGCGCGTTGCTCTCAGGCGCCGGGTCGGTGGCCCGTGGGCGAGGGGCATCGGTGAAGGCGAGAATGCCGACAGCGAGGAGCGGCGCGGTCCCAAACGCGAGGGCTCGGCGACCTGCGGCGGACCTGAAGACGCGGGCTCCTGACCACCCCGTCACGGGCTGGCGGCCGTCCCACGCCGAATCCGGCGAACTTCGTGGAAGGCACCGGCGGATCGCATCGGCCAGCTCGAGGGCACTCGCATAGCGCTTCTCTGGATCGCGATGTAGCGCGCGCAGTACCAGTTCGTCGACCGCGGGGGACAACCTCGGCCCGACGTGCGTGCTCGGCGGCAGGAGCGGCACGAATTGCAGGCGATACGCGATATCCTCCCAGTTTTGGCCGGTGACATGCGGCTTGTTGGTGAGGAGGCGATAGAGCGTCGCGCCGAGCGAATAGACGTCCGAGGCAGAGGATGGGCGGGCCCCGTCGATAAGGAGCTCGGGCGCGAGAAACGCCGGCGTGCCGACGACCATGCCTTCGCTGGTCTGGTCCTCGACGACCCGCAGATCCTTGGCCACCCCGAAGTCGATCAGCTTGACGAGCTCGGCGCCGTCCTCCTCGACGAGGAAGCAATTGGACGGCTTGATGTCCCGGTGCAGGATGCCGCGCGCGTGTGCAGCCGCGAGGGCATCGCACAGTTGGAGCACGAGGGCCGCGGCCCGCGGCCACGGCATCGGCCCCTCGCGCTTGAGAACCTGCGCGAGGTCGTGGCCGCGCAGATACTCCATCACCATGTAATTCTCGCCCTCGGCCGTCTGGCCGTAGTCGAGCACGCGCGGGATGTGGCGGTTCCGCCCGACGATCTCGAACATTGCCTGCGCCTCGCGGAGGAACCGACGCCCGGCGCCCGGAGTCGACGCCCCGCCGCGGTCCAGCAGTTTGACCGCGACGACTGCGCCGGAGAGATCCTTGTGCTCGGCTCGATAGATCGAGCCCATCCCGCCGGCGCCGAGGCGTTCGACCAGGCGGTAGTTGCCCGCCAGCGTCCCGAGCCGCGGGTCACGGCCATTGGCCGCGGTCGCCGCAGAGTCATCCGCAAGCGGCGCCTCGGCAACGGGCTCGAGCTTGACGAACATCGAACGACCTATTCGGTGTGGGACAGCGCCCAGTTGCGGATGAGCGGGAAACAGGACCGAGCGAGCGAGGATTCGTCTCCGGAGACAAACGCTCCGCCCCTCCAGCGCACAAGGTTGAGGCCATCAAGGAGGCTTCTGAGCCTCTCGTCCGAGAGCAGGCGGTCAGAGATGTAGATGTTCTCCAGCGAGACATGGTGAGCCAGCTCGGCGCAACGCGCCTCGGCGATCGATGGGCCTCGGAAGTGGGAGGGGACCAAGACGGCCCAAACAGGTTGCAGATCTTCCGCGATGTGGCGTAGCGACGTGAGTGTCCGGGATTTGTTCTCATTCACGAGCCAGATCTCGACGGGGTGCTCGCCAAAAGAGCATCCGATCGAGCACATTCCGATCTGTAGAATTCGGGTGTGCCCTCCCCGATCGACGACGGGCCGCGTCGGATCGAGGCGAAACTCGAACGCGACGTGATCTTGCCGTGGCGCCTCGGAGCTCTGCACCTTCCGGTCCGAGTCGACACATGACCTCATCGTGAAGCGCTCAGGAACGGCTTCAGGCGGTACTGCGGTGGAGCGTGTGATGCGCCACCCTTGCCAAAGGTGGAAGGCCAGCACTCTTCGCATGAGGCGATCCGATGGCTCGTCGGTTACGAGGCTGATGACTGGATGGGCTTCGCTTCGTCTCATGGATGGCTCACACGACCGGCTCTTTACGCTCGCAAGCAGCACAGCCTCGCAAGGCATCGGCGTAGCTTTGGTCTTTTTGCCGGTTGGCGACTGATGATAGCCAACCGGAGACGCCCTCGAGCGGTTGGATCATGCCGAGGAGCGAGAGCATCGACGCACGAAGGCCACCCGGCGCGTCATCCGACCAGTCGGCTCGAATGAGCGAGAAGATCTCCGATTTTTCTGCCGCGGACAGAGTGCCGCCGCAGTAGTTTTCGAAGAGGCCGTCGACAATATCCTCGAGGAGCTCATAATAGATCTCCAGGTGTGCGCGGCGTTCGTGCTCAGGGACGGTCAACATCTCCTGCGCGAATCCTCGATACTCGCAACACTCAGAGCCGAAACGAGCAGGGTTGAATCGAGCGTAGATTTCTTGGGTTTTGCTTGACATACTGAACCTCAGTAGGGAGAGTGCTTCAACGGAATATGGATGGCATTCGCGTCCACTACCCTGTCTTTCCGGGACCAGGTACCCTGCTCAGTCAGGAGCGCGCCCGATCCACTCTCCACACGAGAGATCGTTGTGGTCGGGCCGAGGGCTGCGTTGCTATTGGGCGGGATCGCTGATGACGGGTTTATCCCATGACCGTGGCTCTCATATCGGCTGCCGTTCGAAGCGCGCTTGTCGAAGCGGAAGCCGCCGGTTGGAAATTTCAGAGGATTGGGTGTCCACAGGTTTCCGGGGGAGCTGGGGTTCCAGTCGCTCATCGTGCGGTTCCATTCGATGAGCGAATGGAAGTCGATGCTGCCCTTGATTGCTGGTTTTCCGTTGATCATGACCTGCATCCTCCGGACGAGCTCTGCCGGGTCGTCCGGTCGCTTCACGAACCTGCCGGTCTCGCTCCGCCACCGCTTGGCCGCTCGACAGTATGTCTTCTCCAGCCCGAGCGGGTCGAAGGAGACCAGCGGGTCGGCGACGTAGGCGCACAGGCTCAGCCCGCCCTGGAGCCCGATCGGGTCCTGGCTGATGTACTGCCCGGCGCCGGGGTCGTAGTAGCGGAAGCGGTTGTAGTAGAGGCCGGTCTCGAGATCCTCGTACTGGCCGGGGTAGCGGAAGGGACAGAAGTGGCGGTCGCCGTCGAGCTCGCGGACGGCGCCGTGGATGTCGAGCTCGGCGGCCCATACGGGGCGGCCGAGGGCACTGAAGGCCGCCACGGGGGTGCCGAGGTGATCGGCGATGAGGCTTGTACCCTCGCGCTCGTGCGAGGTCAGGCGGGCGACGGGCGTGAAGGACTCGGGCTCGAAGAGCCAGGTGAGCACCTCGGCCTCGGTCGTGCGCGGAGGGCGGTATTCGAGCGAATATGGGGAGACGCGCGGGGTCCAGCGCTCCTCGTCGAGATCGGGCGGGCTCAGCGCGGGCGGGTCGCCGGCGCCCTCGGGGGCGGTCCACTCGTGCAGCGGGGCGTCGCCGTCCCAGATCCATCGGGTGCGCTTGCCGCGGAAGGTCTTGCTGGTGCGGCGGCCGAGGGCGTCGTAGGTGAAGGCGACGGTCTCGCCGTCGGGGCGGCGGACCTCGGCGAGGCTGCCGCCAGCGGTCCAGCGGTAGGTCCATACGCGGCCGTCCGGGTCTGTCCTTTTGACCAGATTCCCCTCGCGGTCGCATTCGTAGGTCGCGCCGCCTTCGGCGAGGAGCTGACCGGCGGGGCCGTAGGTGCGGCCGGCGCGCTCGTAGTCGCGGAAGAGGTTGCCGGCGGCGTCGGGGAGGCGAAGGTCGATGTGTCCCTCGGGATAGGTCGAAGAGACCAGGAAGCCGCGCTCGTCATGCTCGTAGTCGACGGGGCCGCAGTAGAGGTCATCGACACGACGCAGGCGCACCGCGGGGTCCCATGTGTACTTGCGCTTGCGGTATGCGAAGGTCCGCCCCGACGTGGTGAGTGCAGCCGGCGTGACGTGCTGGATGGTGTGCTCGAGCGGTAGGCCGAGGCGGTCGTGGTGCCAGTGCGAGCTGATTCCGCCGGGTAGCTCGCGGCGCTGCTCGAGGCCCCCGGCGGCGCGCACGAAGTCGGCCGCCCAGGCGCGTCCGCCGGCCTCGAGGCGTGTCACAGCGCCCATCGCGTCGCGCGAGATCTGGACGAGCGCGCCGAGAGACGAGCGCATGCGGCGACGCAGGCCGTCCCAGCCGAAGCTCTGCGCGATCCAGTGCTCGCCCTGGATCTCTCGCTCGACGCGGCCAAGCAGGTCGCGCTCGACGCGGACGACGACCGGCTCGGCGCCGGGCTCCTGGCGCACGGCCTCGATCATCTCGCCGTCGGTGCGATACGCGAAGGTGTCGCTGCTGCCGTCGGTGTGGAAGATCGCGGTGATGCGGCCGACCGGGTCGAGGGCGTAGGTGCTGCGCAGCCCGCTGGCGCGAAACACCTCGGTGACGCGCCCTGCGAGGTCGCGCTGATAGATACGACGGATGCCGTCGAAGCCGCACTCGGCCTTGATGTCGCCGGCGGGGTCGAGCTCGAAGCTGTAGACGGCGCCGGCCTCGTTGGTGATCTGGCGCAGGCGGCCCTCGGTGTCGTACGAGTAGCGGACGCTGGTGCCGGCCTCGGTGCGCGTGGCGAGGCGGCCCATGCCGACGTGGGTCATCCGGATCTCTCGGTGGTGGTCGCGAAACCGCGTGACATGACCCTCGGGATCGTACTCAAGGATCTGCCGAGCTGTGTCCGGGAGATCGACGGCGACGAGGCGATCGAGCAGGTCGTGGCGCCGGCGCTCGGTGTTGCCGCGCACGTCGGTCAGCGTGACGACGCGGCCCCGCAGGTCGTGAGTCCACGCCAAGGTTGTGTTGTCGGGGAGGTGAGCGCGGATGAGGTCGCCCACGGTGTTGTGGACCAGGCGAACCGTGCGGCCCGCGCTGTCGGTGACGGCGGCGAGGTGCAGACCCTCGTAGGTGTACGCGGTCGTCTGGCCGAGCGGGTCGGTGCGCGTGGCGAGGCGCTGCTTGTCGTCGTAGGTGTAGCGCCAGCGACCGCCCATCGGGCCGATCGCGGCGATCGGGAGGCCGGCGGCGGTGTACTCGACGCGCAGCTCGGCGCCGTCGGGGCTCACGACGCGGGTGCAGTTGCCGCGGGCATCGTACTCGTAGCGGGTCGCGTGGCCGAGGGGGTCGATGTCGGCGGTCTTGCGCAGGTGCTCGTCGTACTCGAACCGGGTGACGCCCCCTCGTGGGTCGGTGATCTTCACGACCTCGCCGCGACCGCCGGCGGCATAGATCGTCGATTCCTTGCAGGAGTTCGTCACGACAGTGACGCGACGGTCTTTGTCGTAGACGAGGGTATGATCGTAGATGTCGCCGTCGCCCCAGGTGTGAATGCAAGCGGCCTCGGGGTTGGCGCTTTCGTACTCGAAGTGGAAGCTGAGGCCCGTGCGAAGGGTGTGGCGGACGAGGCGGTGCAGATGATAGGCGTAGCGGGTCGAGTGACCGAGGGCGTCGACGACTTCGACGAGGTCGCCGTCCGGCGAGTAGCGGTACTCGACGTGGCGGACGAGGCCCTGGTGCTCGGGGTGCGGGGCGAAGACGCGGAGCAGGCGCGAGTTGCGGTCGTAGACGAGGCGGAACTCGCGGCCGGCACTGTCGCGGACGCCGGTGAGGCGCGCGCGCTCGTCGTACTCGAGGGCGATCCGGTGACCGGCGAGTGTGCGGATCGCCAGCAGGCGCGCGGTCCCACGCTCGGGTGAGGTGTCCCCGGGGACAGGGGAAAAGTCATGCAGGCGGCCCACGGTGTCCTCGATCGTGTAACGGCCGCGGCCGTGGCCGACGAGGGTCAGGCGGTTGTGCGGGTCGAACTTTTGCAGCGGGCGGGTGAGGTCAATGCCGCGGTCGAACTCGAAGCAAATCTCGCGGCCGTCCTCGGCGCGGTAGACGATTTGGTGGTTCTCGAGCCACACGGCCTGATCGAGGCTGTGCGACCAGCCGTGGCCGATCACCGAGTCGCGGGCGCTCCAGGTGGAGCTGTAGTTGCGCTCGAAGGCGAAGCCGAGCGGGCCGGTCAGCTCGAGGTCGATGTCGTCGGTGATGACGCGGCCGGCGATGACGTCGACCGGGTGGCCCGTGAGGAAGCAGAAGCCCTTGTGCAGGGCGTTGCTCAGCCGGCCGGGCTTGAAGTTGCGATTGACCCATGCGTGCAGCTTGTCGGCGAGGAGCCTGTTGCGGACCCGGGCCTTGAGACCGCGGCCGAGCTTTCCGAGGGCGTTGAGCGAGGTTCGCCACGGGGGCATCGGGAAGCCGCCGATCAGGACGTTCGGCGAGCCGGTGATGATCGCGCCGAAGCACGGCGGGGTGCCTGGGTCCTTGCCCATCACGAGGCGGGCCGCGAGCGCGACGGCGTCGGCGACGGTCTGGGCGGCCTGCACGGTCGCCGAGAGGGCCTGGCCGGCGCTGACCTCGGCCATCGACGCGGCCATGGCCTCGTCTCCCGCGGCCGCGTGCTCGAGACTCTCCTGCTCGCTCTGCACGGACTGCTGGCGCTGGACGATGGCCGAGGCGGCGCCGAGGGCGAGCGGGAGGCTGGTGAGCGCGCCGATGGCGATCTTGGTGGCGAGGCCGGGCGGAGACGCTGGTGGCGTCGGGGCCTGACAGTGACGCGTGATGTCGAGCATCCGTGCGGCCCTGGCGCCGCCGATGAACACCTTGCTCGAGCCGGTCATCACCTCGAAGGGCGGCGCCAGCGATCCGCAGGTGACCGACATGCCGAGGTCGCCGGCGCGCGCGGCCGGGACGCCGTTGATGAGCACCGAGGCGCAGCCGCCGAGCATGACGGGGCCGAAGCTCGGGAGCGGCGTCGGCATCGCCGGCGGATGCGAGTGCAGGTGCGGCGTGCCGAGGTGCAGCGCGGTGAGGGTCGCGGCAGGCAGCGGCGGGACGAGGTTGGCGAGCGGCGCGGTCGCCACGGCAAAGCCCGCGTTGACGAGGTCGACCGGCATCTGCAGCAGCGCGAGCGAACCGCCGATGAGGCGCGTGGCGGTGGCAAGCGGCGTCTCGTTCGCGCGCTGCTTCTCCTCGGCCTCGGTCTCGGGCGACCTGAACGGGGCGGCCTTCTCGGCGATTACGCTCCCCAGGGCGCTCTCGAGGATGCTGTCCGTGACGTCCGCGGGGAAGCTGCCTGCGGTGTCGGTTCCTGGCCGGACCTTGCCGCCGACGATCAGCATGGCCGGGTCTCCTGCCTGGGCGGCCGGATGGCCGCAGGTGCTTCGAGACAGATCCCACGGCGCGCGTGCTCCAGACGCCCCAGGACGCTGCGAAAGCGCTTCGGGTAGTCGATCGCGCGACAGAGCTCCGTGGCCGCGTTCCAGATCTGCACGGCCTCGTCCCCCGCGCCCTGGACCAGGCGGCAGGCGCCGATCGACTCCTGCACGTCGGCTTTCGTGTGGGGACGGAGCAGCTTGCCGGCGATCGCATCGGCGAGGCGGTAGTAACCCTCGGCGTCGGTGAACTGATTGAGCGAAAAGCAGGTGTCGGCGAGGTCGACCGCGATCTGCAAGGTCACGGGGAACGCCAGATCGGAGGCGACGGCAAGGAGGGCTGTCTCGTATGTCAGGCGCGCTCCCGCCATGTCACCGCGGGCGCGCTGGATGTCGGCGGCGCCGGCGAGCGCGAGGGCCTGGAGCGGCGGATCGCGGCGCAGGGCATAGAACTGAGCGCAGCCGCGAAACTTCTGATCGGCGTCTCCGAGGCGTCCGTGGCCGAGGTCGAGGTAGGCCAGCTCCATCAGCGCCTGGACGCGCGCCTCGATGGGTCGCTCGGCGTCCTGGGCGGCAGCAGCGGTTGCAGCGACGGCGCCCTCGGCCGGAAAGTCGAGGCTGTAAGCGAGGACATGTTCGTCGGGCCAGGATTCTGCGAGCTTGAAGCTCATGGGCGCGGTGCGGTCATCCCGGAGGACGAGGCGCAGGCGGGCGTCGTGAGGCATGCGCAGAAGCGGCACGGCGAGCTCCGTGGAAAAGTCGCGGGGCAGCTCGGTGGGGCACAGGGACCAGACGAGCCGATGATCGCCGGGCGGGAGCAGTCGGAGGGCGTGATCGAGGAGCGCCTGCATGCGCACGACGAGCGGGCTCCCGCGTTCGTGCGCGCGGGCAGGAAGCGGCGGGAGCGTGGCCGAGGATCCGAGCTGCTCGACCAGCGCCGCTTGCTGGAGCTGGAGGTTCCTGGCGACACAGTCGACGAACTCGGCCACGGTACATGCGGGGTCGGTGAAGTTGAGAAACAGATCGGACTCGGACCGCTCGTCGAGGTGGGCGAGGAGCTGGGCGATGTGGAGCGACTCGACGTCGGTGCATGCCACCACCAGGACGCCCGGGAGGTCGCGCTCGACGAAGGCGGCCAGGAGGGACTCGAGCTCGGCGAGGATGGGCAGCATGGCGACCTCAGTTGAGCTTGATCATCGCGCCACAGAGCTCGTGGATGCCCACGGCGGCACTCGTGATCTTGGGGGATGAGACGGTGATGCCGCCGGGCTCGATCGTGATGCTGCTCGTGCCGACGCTCAGGACGATCTTCTCGGTGGCGTTGAGGGAGAGCGCCGCGCCGTTGATGTGAATGGCCTGCGGACTCGAGACGCTGACCTCGTCCGGAGCACTGATCGCTACCCGCGTCGTGCTCGAGGTGATGTTCACGTCGGTGTGCCCCGAGAGGAAGAGTGTCTCGCTCTCGGCGACGAGGCTGGCGCGGGTCCTGGCGGTGAGGGACAGGGCGCTGGCGCGCGACACGAGCGAGACGTCCGCGTTGCCGACGACGTCGACGTTGCTGGTGACCGACTCGAGCTTGATGTCCTTTTGGACAGTCGCGGTGTGGGAGCCGGCCTCCACGGCGAGCATGCTGTTGCCGGCCTCGACCGTGACGGTATGGTCGCCGTGGATGGTGGTCGTGCTCCGCCCGGCGGCGATTGTCCTGTGTTCGTCGCCCTCGGCGACGGTGAGCGAGCGGTTGCCGGTGACGGCGATGGACTGGTTGCCGCCGATCGAGAAGGTCTGGTCGGCGGTGACGTTGAAGGTCTGGCTGTGGCCGATCGTGCGGGTGTTGTCGTGGAGGACGACCTCGTTCAGGTCGCGCTGGGCGTGGATGAAGAGCTCCTCGCTACCCCTGGCGTCCTCGAAGCGCAGCTCGTTGAAGCCGCCGCCGCCGGGCGTGCTCTCGGTCCTGAGGGTGCTCTTGCTCCGCTGCTCGGGGAGCGGGTACGGTGGTTGCTGCAGCGCGTTGTAGACGCAACCGGTGACCAGCGGGCGATCGGGATCGCCGTCGACGAACTCGACGAGAACCTCCATGCCGACGCGCGGGAGGAACATGCCGCCCCACCCCGTCCCGGCGAGCGACTGCGCGACGCGAATCCAGCAAGACGCCGTGTCGTCGGGCGGCGAGCGGCGGTCCCAGTGAAAGCGCACCTTGATGCGGCCGTGCTCGTCGGTGTGGATCTCCTCGCGCGGCGGGCCGACGACGATCGAGGTGTGCGGGCCGAACACGCGCGGGCGCGGCGGAGCGGTTTGGGCGCGGTACGGGGTCTTCGCGCGGATGCACTCGAAGGTGTTGACGTAGCGGGTCGTCTGCGTGGAGGCAGGTGTGAACTGTTCCTCGTCGGGGGCGTCGCCGCGGTGGGTGACGCGGATGAGCAGGTAATCGCCATCGAGGTCCGGACGCGGGAGGCGACGCAGCGTGACGACGTGGCCGGGGAGCATCTCGACGACGTCGCTCTCGCCTGCGCCGAGGTCGTTCAGGGCCGTGCGCGCCTCGAGATGGCGGCGGGCCCGTGCGTCGCCGTCGTCGCGGTGGAGCCGCCGCTCGTCGTGGAGGAACCGGGCGCGCTGCCGGTTGCGTGCGTCGGGGACAGTGCTGGACCGCTCGTAGGGGCCGGAAGCCGTGTCTTGCCAGTTCCAGTCGCGACACGTGAGGGCGTTGGTCTGGAGACGCCTACGCCAGTCGAAGGACGCGAGCGACTGACAGACCGCGGTCCCGGTGTCCCTGGCGACGAGCGGCACATCTGGCATCGGGTGACTGAGAATTGGGGAGTTGGTCGTGCTGTCGACCAGGACGAGGGCCTCAGCCGCCTCGCCCTGCCCGTGGGTGAAGTAGTAGACGAACCCTTCCTCGTGCATGAGGCGCGCGGCGAAGTCGAGATCCGACTCGCGGTACTGGACGCAGTACTCGCGCGGCGAACAGGCGGCCTCGTCGAGGCGCATCTCGAGTGCGCACCCGAGCTCGCGGAGGGGCGACTGCAGGACCTCGCGGAGGATCTGCGGGACGGTCCTCTCCTGCCAGAAGCGCGTGTCCGTCTGTTGAGCCAGGAGCCCGAACGCGGGCGCCACTTCGACTCGCACGCGAAGCCGCTCGGCGAAGATGCCGAGCATCCGGACGTGGGTGACGAGCCCGTGGACGACGCGACCCTCCCCGGCGCGGCGGATCTCCAGCGTGCAACGGGCGCCCAGGAGCTGCGTGGTGTCGACCCCGACGTCGGCGGTGACGAGCTCGATCGAGAGCGAATAGGGCTCGGATAGCGCCTCGCGGAGCTCGAAGCTGCGGACGTGCCAGTCGGCAGCGGGGCCGTCGTCGCAGACGAAAGAGAACTCGACCGGCGCCAGGAGGTACTGACCGGCGAGCGCGACTTGGAGGTCCAGACTCGGTGATAACATCGTGGAGCTCGAGTGGGAGGGAGAGCGCGTGCAAGTGCGCATGACCGCGGAGTGCAAGGCCCGCGCCGGGCTCAAGAGGCCGATTCAGGGGACCTGACGGCCACTGCTCGGCAAGTCCGGTTGGGTACCCAAGCCCGGTTGGGCCCTGGGGCTTTGGCATTACCGATTGGATGCGGGACCGCGGAGGAGCGCGAGGAGGGGTTCGGCCTCGTCGTCTGTGAGCGTGTACTTCGGCAGGGTGCGATAGAGGCGCTCGAGCTCGCCGGTGCAGGTCGGAGCGGGGTCGGTCGCGGGGTCGACGTCGGTCTCGCGGAGTGAGCCCTCGGCGAGCGCGAGGCCGAGCCGGCCCTGACAGGAGCAGGGATTTCCGGGGTCGAAGTGCTCGCAGTGGGGCCCGAGCCTGTGCTCGAGCGGCTGGCGGGCCCGGGCGCGCAGCGTGGCGAGGTTGCCCGCGTGCGTGCGGAGGATCCGGGAGACTGTCTCATCGGACAGGCCCATGACGTGTCGCAAGACGAACGCGCAGCGCGGGGTCTCGGCGATTGAGTGCAGGACAGCGGTGAAACAGACGCGACGCATGGCGCCCGCGAGGGCGGCTGTTCGGGCCGGGTCATCCGCGAGATCAGGGGGCAGGTTCCGGGTTTCCTCGCCGCTCCACACCGCGGGGAGCGTCTCGGTGACCGGACGCGCGCGTGTCCCCCGGCGGGCGATGATGTCGCGCACAAGTCGGAGCAGCTCTTCGGAGCGGACCGACTCGGCGCCGATCGGGACGCTGTCCACCGCGAATCGCACGACTTCGAGCGCATCGGAGCGACTACCGAGGACGTAGGCGGCGAGGGTGAACGCCTGGTCGAGATCGGACCGGAGATCAGTGGAGCTCATGGGACTCCTCCCCGGTGTGAAGGAAGCGGGCCGCAGCGTCGGGGTCGATGATCTGCGCGTGACCGTCGGCGATGATCACACCGGCGTCGGCGAGCTTCTCGATGGCCTCGTACATGGCGATCCGCGAGCTGCCGACGTAATCCGCGAGCTCGGCCATCGACAGCGCCGGAGCGATCTGCAGCCGGCCACGGCGATGCGGATGGCGAGTGGCGAGCTCGAGCAACGCGCTGGCGGTGCGCTCGACGAGCGGGGCGCGGAGACGAAGGACGAGCCGGGACTCGGCGCTGCGAAGCCTCGCGCCGACGAGGTCGAACAGCCGGGCACGGATCCGGGCGTCGGCGACGACGAGCATGGCGAGCGCGGATCGGGGGAACGCGAGGAGCTTGCAGGGCATCGCTGCCTCGGCGAAGGTCTCCCGGGGCATGTCCGAGAGGACACATTCCTCGCCGAAGCACTGCCGGGCGCCGTGGTACCCGACCGTGATGGCGCCGCGCGCCGTGGGCTGGTAGCGGCGGACCCGGCCGCCGATGACCGCATAGGCGCTGTCGGAGGCGTCGCCGGGAGCGTAGATGGTGGAGCCCCGCGGGAACTCCATGCAGGCGGACACGGCAGCGAGCTGGCGGAGGCGGCGAGCCTCGAGGCCCTCGAACAGCGGTTGTTTCCGCAGGTACCAGAGAATCGGGTCAATCACGGGGCCTCCGTGGCGTCGATGGCCTGCGCCACGTCCTGACCAATGGCGCGCGCCCGACGCGTGGCGCAGGGAGCTGTCCAGCGAGCGTGCATGGGGGTAACAGTGCGGTTTCGAGCGTGTCCATGAGGCATCCTTGATGGCTCAAAATAGGAACCATTAAGGACCAGAAAAATCCCCCGTCAAGGACTTTCTTTGCTTGTTACCCGGCTCCCCGGGCGGTATCTTGCGCGCGGGATGTTCGAGGACAGCTGGAAGCCGAAGCCGGTCCCGAAGGACTACGTCCTCGTCGAGGAGCTCTCCGAGGTCGCGGGCGTCGACCGCAAGTCCCTGCTCGAGTGGGGCCGCGCCGGCCTCCTGCCGAAGCCGCAGAGCAGCCGCGGCCGCGGGATCGTCTCAAAGTGGCCGAGGATCGCGCTCGAGCTGGCCAAGGTCGTCCGCAAGTACCGCGAGCAGGGCTTCGGCCTGCTGGAGATCCGGCCCTACCTTATCAAGGCATTCGGCGAGCGGATCCTTGAGGTACTGCCCGAACCGACGATCCCGACACGCAAGCGGGGGCGAAAGCCCCCTGCGCCCTCCGGTTCATCGGTCCCGCGACAGGATAATCCAACTCGCTGACTCCATTGCCACCGGGCCGGCAAGTCGTAACGCGACAGGGCGCGGGAGCAAGAGCAGGGCCGATGCGGCCCCTCGGAGGATTGTTCGTCTCAAGGCACACCTCTTCGGTGGCGCTCCTGCGAGCGCATGTGTCAGCACAGTGTTCGACGGCGATCGCCGTTGTCGGGCGCCAGCAGCCGCGGCATGGAGCCGGAGGTCTACGCCTCTTGAAGGCCGGCATTCGGCCGCCGCACGCGTGGCACGACGAGCGCAACGCCTCGCGTCATGCGGACTGCGGCCGGCGCCTCGCCGTGCTCGCCGGCCGTCCTGGCCGAACGGTCGGCGCGTGCCGTGAGGACCCGGTCCGCCCACGAGGCGCGCCGCGAGGTCGGCCTCGTCGTGGAAGCTGCGGCCATTGAGGTAGCTCCGCTCGAATTCCCAGAATCCCCTCTCGACGCGCGGCTTGTCGTTGGGGTGCTGGAGCCGGCAGAGGGGTGGCGTGAATTCGTGGTAGGTGGCGAAGTCGACGAAGCGCAGGTTCCAGATCGACTGGCCGCCCTCGCGGCCGACGACGACAGCCTTCTGGCTGTCGTACTTGCACGCGGCCGCGACGCCGCCGAAGCGCTGAAACGCCTGCACGTGCCCCTCCATCAGGGCGTGCACGTCCTCGCCGGCGTGGATCGAGTAGGCCTTGCGCCGCGAGTACACGAGCACGTACTCAAAGACGTGGACCTTGCGCCGGCCGGTGCGGAAGTCGATCGTGTACGGCGACCAGTCGCTCTCGGCCATCTCGCCGGGGCCGTATTCGGGGGTCGGCAGGCTGATCACGGGCGGCCTGGGGCGCTCACGCTGGACCCGCTCGCGCACCATCGTGTAACCGCTGGCGTAGCCCTTCGCGCGCAGCTCCTCGAAGACGCGCTGGCCGGTGATGTCGGGGAATTGGCGCAGGAGCTCGGCGATCAGCTTCGACGCGCGCGGCGGCGGGAGCGACGGCAACGCGCTGGCCCCCTCGTGGCGCCGGCGCTCGTGGCCGGCGACCAGGCGACGCACGGTGTTGCGGCTGATGCCCAGCGCCCGCGCGATCGCTCGCGCGCTGGTGCCGTCGCGGTGGAGCAGGAGGACCTGCGCGGCGACGGCGTCGGCGACGACGACCTGGGTGCGGTTCGGTCGCTTCATGCCGCCTGCCTCTTGGGCAATGTCTTGGAGAGCGTGTTCAAAAGGCCAGTCAGCGCCGGCACCAGCGCGCGCAGGTCGGTGAGCGCGTCGCCACCGCGGCAACTACCCCGGGGCGTTCCGACGCACCTCGAAGCGGATGCGAGCGAAGCTCAAATCGAACCCGGACGACCTGGGAATGCATGAACCGGCTGGCGAACCGATGGATCCCTCCAGCGCGAATCCTTCACCCCTATCCCTGAGACCGCTTCGACGATCGAACCCGAGGCAGGAGCCGAGTGCGGTAGTTCTGCTCGCTCGGATCTGTGCGGGGGGCGGCCCGAGCTGAAGGGCGAAGGGCCGTCCCTACCGCGATCCGTCTACTCGCGCTGGCCCAAGGTAGCGATCGACCACGCATACTTCATCGTCGAGCAGCGCGCGCTCGGATACGCGCTCGACGAGAACCGTCCGATGGTCCACGCCCGCTGGGGCTCGACCGACAAGGTCCCGTTCGAGGAGGCACGCACCTACGGCCCCTCGACGGCTTCGCCGGGTTGCAGACCTGGGACACAGCACTCCGGCTCTGTTCACCATCACTCTCTCGGCGCGACTCGTCCATCCTCATATGCAGACCAGCACTGTCCTCCGCGGACAAATGCAATGAGTCGCTGCTTCAGTTCCTCGGTTCCAAGCTCGCACTGCCAGACTGTCAGCACACGGAATCCTCGACTACGCAACTCCTGCTCGACAAGGGCGTCTCGTTTGCGGTTCCCCAGGATCTTCCTCTGCCAGAACGACTGGTTCCTCTTCGGCAGGCTGCCACGCTTGCACTCATGACCGTGCCAAAAACAACCGTGAACAAATATGCACCATCGCTTGCTAAGATTTGTAATGTCCGGCCGTCCGGGGAGCCTTGTGGGCTGGACCCGAAATCGAAAACCTAAGCTGTGCAGCATCCGTCGGACGGCAATTTCCGGTTCCGTACCGCGTACCCGGACCTTCCGCATCACTGCCGAGACCCTGGCTGACGGCTGAAGCGTCTCGTCGCGGAGTTCTCTCACAGAACAATGCTAGCATACCTTCCAACACAGACCAGCCGAGCCCAACGTCCCGGGCGGCCAGAAGCGAGCGCAAAATCACAAGTCGTCCCGAAGCCCCGCCCAATGGCTCGCCACAAGCATGGCATCATACCTGCGCCTCAGCAGCGCGACACGCTCTCCCCCTCGCCTCGGATCAGAACACGGGCAGCAATATGGCAGCGTCCGCCTCGTTTCCACCAGCTCTCCGCGGCGCTCTCGCCGCACTTCAAGGTGTCGGTCCACGACCCCTTTACCCCCTCATGAACGCACTACTCGGACGACCGACATCAGACTCCGAGTTCTGTCAATACATCCGAGACTCCGAGCCGGGAGACGACACCCTGCGCCAGTTTGGGCTACTTCTCGCGCAGTGGGATGCCGAGCGGCAGCCCAACTGGTCGGATCAGGTTCCTCCGGGCAGAACCACCGCGCGCCGAACCTTGATCTACGATCAGCTTCAGCTCGGGTCCGAGACCCGTAAACTCCTCGACTCGGTAAATCCAATCATTCACGAACGCGCCACAGTGATCTCCGGCGCCTGGGAACCCTGGTATACGGCGGATCGCCGCGCGACAGGCAATTTCTATTGGAATCACTACTCCTCCTATCTTCGCCGAAAGGGTTGGGATAATGCAGCATTAGCCGCACTCGACGAGGCCACGACCGAGATCGTAACACGGATCTCCGATCCCACACGAAGAGATGCCTATCAGTCCAAGGGCCTCGTCGTCGGCTACGTGCAAAGCGGCAAAACCGCCAATTTCACGGGCGTTATAGCGAAGGCGATCGACGCAGGATACCGGCTCATCATCGTGATGACGGGAACCATTGAACTTCTCCGTTCCCAAACTCAGCGGCGCCTGGACATGGAATTGGTTGGGAAGGAGAACATCACGCGAGGTGTCTCTTCCGTCGACGACGAAGTCGATTACGCCGCTGATCCTGACTGGGAACGCCTGTTTATCGAGCACGGCGAGGACTTTTGGCGCCGGGGCCACCCGGCGATCGAGCGACTGACGCTGCACCACGACGATTACAAGCGCCTGCGTCAGGGACTCTCTCGAGTCCGCCTCCATCTGCGCGATCCGAGCAAGCCTTTCCATCACCCTAGCAACCTCTTCCCCCACGACGCGATGCTGGCGGTCGTCAAGAAGAACAGAGCGGTACTCAAAAAGCTCGAGCAAGACCTCCAGCCGTTGCGCCAAACCTTGGGCCAGATTCCGGCCTTGCTGATCGATGATGAGTCGGACCTCGCCTCTGTTAATACCAAGCGGCCGAAGAGTGCACCGACACGTACCGCCATCAACAAGGTTATTTCCGACATTCTCGGAATCCTCCCGCGCGGCCAATATGTAGGCTACACCGCGACACCGTTTGCCAACGTGTTCATAAATCCCGACGATGCTCAAGATTTGTTCCCCAAGAACTTCTTGATCTCCTTGCCGAAACCGCCGGAATACATGGGTGTATCGGACTTTCACGACCTCACGGCCTCCCCCGACGAAGACAATCCTCAACCCTACCACGGATGGAATCAGTGGGCCCACGTGCGAGACCTTACGGCCGATCCGAGCGAGCTCCCGAAGCGCAAAGCCGAGCTTCAAGCGGCGATTGACGCATTTGTACTCGCAGGCGCGATCAAGATCTATCGCGAGACTCAAGGGCACGTCTCATACAAGCATCACACGATGCTTGTGCATGAATCGACCAAGACAGACGAACATCGAGATCAGAGCGCGCTGGTCCGTGAAGTATGGAATGACTGCAAATATGACAAGCCCGCGGGAGTGCAGCGCCTTCGTGCACTCTGGGAGAAAGACTTTCGGAACGTGTGCTTCGCTCGCGCCGAAGAAAATTCGGCAATTCCGCCATCCTTCGAAGCAATGGCTCCTCATGTCGCCACGACCGTCCGCCGAATTTGCGCAGCGGACGACCCTCTGCTGATCGTCAATTCGGATGCAGACATCCAAAAGCAACAGCAGCGCCTCGACTTCGACAACGCATCCATCTGGCGAATCCTGATCGGAGGAACCAAGCTGAGTCGTGGTTTCACTGTTGAGGGCCTAACCGTATCTTTCTTTCGGCGCACCGCGAAACACGCCGACACCTTGATGCAAGCGGGACGCTGGTTTGGTTTTCGACGCGGCTATCGCGATCTCGTGCGCCTTTACATTATGCGTGCTCCCGTCGATTTGTACAAAGCTTTTGAGAACCTGATGCTCGACGAAGAGAGCTTCCGTGCCGAGCTTCGCCAGTATGAGGGATTTGACGATGATGGCCGTCCACTGATCGAGCCGTGGCAGATCCCACCACTGGTCACTCAACACCTTCCGTGGATCAAGCCAACCGCCCACAACAAGATGTTCAACGCAAGGCTGGTTACCCGAGGCGAAGGAGGGAAAATCCGCGATTTCTACAATCACCCCGACACGGACAAAGGCATCGACAAGGCGAAGAATTTCACACACCAGCTGCCGCTCCTCCAGGCGGCTCGGACAAGCGAAGAGTTCCGCTACCGCTCTCCCACCGGCGTCCAGTCATTCTCGGCGCGAATTGGACTTGTCGGTGCGCGCGATCTGCTACGAATCTTGGACTCGATGATCTGGCACGAAAGTTTCCAGCAGAAATTCGCACCCGACCTCAAGTTCTTCCGGGACATCACAACCTCGGGTCGTGTTACGGACTGGGCGGTGATCTGGCCCCAGGCGTCTCGACCTCTTGCCGAAATTTCGCTTGAGAACGTTCCCGGCCGGGCACAAGTGATCATGCGAAGCCGGCGCGAGTCCCCCCGCATCGGCTTTGTGGGAAGCGACGCCAAGCATCGTCCGCTTGCGGAACGAATCGCTGGCGTCGCTGTCGACTTTGACGACCCGTCGGCGTCCAAGTACTGCGGGGTACGCACTCGGGGAGCGGTCCTCGTCTATCTCACTTCGGATCCCGCAGCCGGCCGGGCCAAGGGTGAGCTAATCTCTTCGGCACCGGAAGACTTGGTAATCCTCATGTCGCTGGCGGCTCCCCTTCAAGCCACCGGCTCACGGCCTAGGCTAACCCAGTGGGTCGCTCATCGCAGCGATCTCGCCGGCGAACCCGTCATTCCTACCGCTGCAAACAAGTAACTCATGCCCCGAGCGCGCTCGCTTACCGCAATCGACCTTTTCTGTGGCGCGGGGGGGCTGTCTCTCGCGTTCCATCTCGCAGGGTTTCGCATCGCTCTCGCGGTCGAGAAAGACCCAGACGCTGCCGCCTCCTACAAGCGTTCGTTCGTTTCTCGTTATTCTCCCTCCACGAAGCTCTATGCAGAAGATATCTGTCACTCCTCCGTGACGGAAGCCCTGGAGTCTTTCGGTCCCGGGCAGATCGATGTCGTGATCGGAGGGCCTCCGTGCCAGGACTTCTCACCGGCACGTCTCAAGGCTCGGCGCCAGGGACGCCGGACGAGCCTTGTTCAGCAATACTTCAAGATCATCGGGATCCTCAAGCCGCGCGTCTTCGTGTTCGAGAACGTACCGAACCTCCAGATTGCAGCTCGCGGCAAATACTGGAGATCCATTAAGGCCGCGGCGCTCCGCCATGGCTATCGGATGACGGCCCATGAGTTATGCGCCGAGGATTACGGCGTTCCACAGCACCGTCGTCGCCTGTTCGTCGTCGGAGTACCGAAGGACGCCGAGCCGGTCGGCATGCCGCGGAGGCGCTCGGGGACGCCGCCCTCCGTGATGGAGACCATCGGCCACCTACCCGCGCTGGCCGCCGGGGAGGGTTGCCCCTCCGACCCCATGCATCGCGCGCGCAGTCACCGACCCCATATCGTCGAGTACCTGCGGACCATTCCCGAAGGCGGAGCCTGGCGCGACGGTACGAGGGTGCTCTCGTGCCACGAGGGGCACTCCGGACATTACGACGTGTATGGGAGGATTGTCGGCAAATGTCTGGCGCCAACCATTACGGGAGGCTGCACCAACCCCTCCAAGGGCCGCTTCATCCATCCCATGCAGCACCGGGGCTTGACGGTGCGTGAAGCCGCGCTGCTTCAAACTTTCCCCGCTGACTGGGAATTCTGTGGGGGTATCGAGTCCCAGTCCCTTCAGGTCGGGAACGCGGTACCCGTGAGGCTCGGACAGGCACTCGCCAAGCGTTTGTTTCGGCAACTATCAGCCTCCCGCCGGCAGCTCACGCACTCGCTAGAGCGCACGCGCGAGCAGAGCTTCGCGCCAACAACCCCTCCTGCGAGCGAGGATCCTGGAAGCTACGCACAATAGGCGATTCGAATGGCTAAGGAAGCTCTCCCGAACGAACCCCTCAACCCTTCTCACCGCTCCGCTGCGGGTCGCCTTCCGGTCGGTGCACCCGCAAACGTCTGGCTCGAAATTACCCTGAGTGAGAACAAACGGGGAGGACCCGGTTGGGGATTGGGTGAATGTCTCTGGAGTCCATCGCGGGATGCCGGCGGCGCCGAACGGTATAGGACGATGAAAGAGGCACAGGCCGGGGATCTCGTATTACACTCAGTGGACAGGGAGCTCGCAGGGTTTTCTTTCGTGGATATTCCGTGTCAGGAACGTCATGATGAGCCTCCTCAAGCGGGAAAATGGGCTAACCAAGCAGCATACTACTGGATAGGTTTGAAAGGCTATACTCCATTTTCTCGCTCGATTCCCCTCAGAGAATTTTTAGACACGAACCAGGCGTCAATCAGCGAAGACATGAGCAGTACTGCCTTCCGGTACTATCCATTTGTAAAAATGGGCGATAACAAACTCCACCTTCGCCAAGGAGGCTATCTCTCACACTGCTCGCCGCGGATCTACGATCTCATTCGTGACGCCGTCACAGGTGAAGCAGAGCACCCCGCCATTGACGCGTGCGAGAGCATTGCCGCCAGGTCTGGTTCGTCGGACCGGGATGACGCGGAGAGTCCCCGAAAGGATGAGTCGCCCGATCCCCATCGCACATCGCCTCTGCTTCGACCCCGCCATCCTGTTGAGATCACTCAAGCCGAGTTCGTCGCCATGGCACGCCAACTTGCGGAGGAATTCTGCCTCAGCGTTCCTGCTGATGTACTTCCCGCCGTTCATCTCGCTGCGATCACGCGCCCCGTAGTTCTTCTAGCCGGCCCGCCTGGGCTTGGTAAGACCACGTTGGCCAGCTTTTATGCCGGTCTGTTAGGGTGTGACGCAGATGACGAGACGCTCCTATGGTTAGCTATCCAGGCTCATTGGATTAGTGATGAGGCCATGCTCGACGCCCATAGTGGTCTGCTCCCGCGTCTATGCGCTCGCGGTAATGCATGCCCCGATCTTTTGCAGGTTGCGCTATTCGACGAGTTCAATCTTACTCGACCCGAGTATTATCTTTCCCGCTACTTCAGCGCACTTGACTCCAAGATCCCGCTTGATCGTCATCGGAATGAGCCTCTTAGACTTCCAGTCGATGCCCTCGGACGATCACGTTTGCTGACATTTGCAACACTGAATATCGACGAAAGCTCGCGTCCTCCGTCCGACAAGATCATCGACCGTGCTTTTCTCATCGAACCTGCTGAACTGCTTCGCACGAGGCAAGTGCGTTACCCCCTACTACTACCCCCTACTCACCGTATCTCGTCTCAAACGTGGTCGCGATGGAGCGACATTCCGAGTAGCCTTGAGGTCCCGGAAGAACTCGGGGGCGTCCTTAATATCTTCGACAACTATGCACTAACCAACCCCTCGATCATTCACGAGAGCCTAAGCCCTTCGCGTCGTGCAATTATCGACATTTGCGCGTACATGTATCACCATCATCAAATTGGAGAGGATCACCTCGGCGGCATGACACGCGCGCATGCGCTTGATCGAGCTATCGCCGGTCGAATCCTACCTCGTCTGCGCGGTGAAGTGGTCCAACTCCGTCGCCTCCTGGATCCACTCGCGGAAATGTTTGAAAGACAATGCTGGCCACGTAGCCTTCGACACATTAAGGCAATGCAGAATCGTGTGGAGTTTGGCTTTGTCTCGTTCTGGGGATAGCCAGGTATACATAGAAGAGAATGTTCAGGCGCTCCCCTATGCCGGCCAAGACCTCGAGCTTACCGACGGCGAGCCCTACGTGTTCTTCGCCGTTTCAAGCACGAGTTCGGTGCGCATTTGTAGCTCCAGCAGCCACGGGACAGTCCGCCGCGCCCCGCAGTTAGAACAGGACAGGCTCGCATCGCTAGCTTCTCACCTCTCTTGGTGGAGCTGGTCACCGTGGGGGGATCCTAATGAGTTTGCGCGGGATCGGCGCATTGGCTTGTTCATTCTCCGACTCGAAGACCCGATTCACATCACGATTCGGGCATTCATGCATTCGGGTCGGCTCCTCTCCGCGGCTCAAGGGATGCAAATCCTCCACACGATTAGCCAACAGTTTCCCGGTGCGATTTGGAGCGAACTCGGCCCCACCGCAGATGGCCTGGCTAGACCCCGCGCCCGCATTGACCCCAGAATGCGCTCGCCACGTCACCAAGCCGCCAGTCTTCTGAAGGACATGGAACTTGAGCTTCGTGCGGCGAGCGCGGCAGTAGCAATGCCGAGATGGGAAGTTGCTCCTTGCCGCCATCCGAGCCGCCAACCCGTCCCTGGCCAGGCCAATAGAGGTCGGGACTATGACATCCCTGAGAATCGCGTCGTCGTCGCTTGGGCCCGGATGCGTCAGAGCCAAATTCAGGCTCTTCTTCGGCAGCTCGAAGCTGGGATGGAGCGCCTCGTCGCCGCTTTTGGTGAGGACATGCGTCTCATGAGGGAACGGGGCGCCGCGAGTGGGAGAGACAGAGAGCCCGAGTCCGACCTCCTTGACGACGCCGCACGCCTACCGGTCCTCCGAGGTCTACTTCTCGCGCAGCGTCCCGCGATCGACCGTGTCCTTCGAAGTCTAATAACTCGCGATGTTGGTGGGAGCTGGGCGATGACCCCGGCGATCCGCCGCAACCCTGGCCTGGCGCTCCTTGCGCGCGCTCAGGCTCGTCCGTTTCTCGACGAGTCTTGCTCTGAACTTCGGGAGCTCGGCCTCGCGCTCCTGCCCCTTCGCACGACGTCGCGCCTCTACGAGTTATGGGCCGCACTGGCGCTTGCTAAGGTTCTCCGAGAGCTCGGCTTTCGCCAGGACGTCCCCACCCGGATCAATGATCACGACGTTCACGAAAGCCTGTTCGAGCTGCCGCACCGTATCGAGTGGGCCTTCTCTCGTGAGAACACTCGGTTGTACTGGAGTTTCGCGCCCGCCGTGACGACACTGGACGGCTCTCTTCATCCAAACCACGATAGGCTTCTATTGACTAAACAGCAGAGAGCGCTCTATCATGCTCAAGCTCGACAGGTGGCCGGCACTTATGTAACCTGCTTGAAGACCAATAGTCCGGACTATATTCTTCGAGTAGAACGAGAAGGACGTACAGCCTTTGCGGTTGGTGACGCAGTTTTTGGAGATCCAAATCATCCCTCCGGTATAACAAAGAAACTTGGTAAGGTTGCAAGCGAGTATGCCAACAATATCTTCTACGTTGACGATGGGAAAATTCCTTGGGCTTGCAGCCTAGGCTGTTCTTTTGTACTAGTGCCATGTGTAGTCGAGGATCTCGGTGTGCATAAGATAGCAACAGAGCGCCAGGTAATCCTGCTCCCATTTGCTCCAGAACTCGACGGATGCCCAAGCGATGCCGCAGTTCAATGCGTCGGGCAGATTGTAAACACCTTGGCTTGGCTTTGCGAGCAACCGAACGTTCGTGCCGATGGAACTTAGGTTCCGCATCCAGACCTGCCGCGGGCCATAGGTGTCCTTAGGACACGACTCTTGGTAACGCTCGTCTACTTGAAAAACAGGTTCTCGAAATCGATCCCAATCCGCGAGCCATGATGCCCGCTCGCCTGAAGAAGCCTTGCCGCGTACTGCTTGCGTAGCTGCCCCACAACCATCATCTCGATACCCTTTAGCTCGACCTTCCCCTGATCCGCGCTGACCCTGAACACGCGAAAACGCCTGTTCTTAACGATAGCCAGGTCCGCCGCGTACATTTGCTCGACTGAGAGATCTTCTGCGAGAACCTCGATCGCACGAAGCGGCGCCACCCCGTCTTCTTCCAAACCCACGTCGTGCAGGAAAATGTGCTTGAGCTTCGTAGCGTTGGTAAGACACTTGTCGAGTCCAGCGTCAGGCACGGCGATCCCTCGCAGCACCATTACGGCGCGGATCGAGCCGCTCTCCAACTCCTTGACCCAGCGCGGCGGCTTGTCTTCTGGTGAAGCCTTCTTTGCCGGCTCTCGCGAAACCTTCCCCGCCTCTGCTACCTTCTGAGCGTTCGGCCGCACAACCATGTCGCATGCGGGTGTCGCGCAGATCCAGTAGACATCTCTACTCCCTCCGACCTCGCGGAAGACCGTACCTGTCGTCACGTGGTCGCGCGCAAATTTCTCGCTGCAAAGGAACGCGTTTAGCGCCAGGCAGACGTCGCGGTCGCTAATGCTACTTGGGGCTCGCGCAGCCCTGCGGGCCGCCGCAAATTTTGATTCTTCCTTTCCCGACCCTGACGGTAGAGCGAGCGACTGCGAGAACGTTGCGACATCGTCCAGGACTCGATCTGCACTCTCAAAGAGCACCTGCTCCACCAGTTCGCGTGTGCCCCGGCTCGACGACCGGTGCAGCCACCCCGCATGCAAGGCTGGGTTCTCCGAAAGGAACTTAACGTCCATCTTGAAGCCCCCTTCCGCGATACGATGACGGGTATACGCCATGGTGGTCACAAGTGGGGGCGGATCCCAGTCTTCGATAGCACGCTCGAGCTTGGCGATAACGGCACCGCCCTGGGCCTCAGGCTTGCCCACAATAGCTACGAAAACGTTGCCACAGTGGACCCAATGGGGATCTGATTCGGTCCTGGAACAAGAGATCTCTCGTACGGAACCGGTCGGTGCGCCCAACTCTTCGGCCAGGTATCTCTCGATGAGCCCGTCAATCACATCTTTACGGATGGCCTCGTCGACCTTTCCCTTCAGTCTGCCACCGATCTCTTCTTTATAGGCAGGGTCGAGCGCCAGGAATTGCCAGATGTTGGCCTGGGAAAATGCGTCACCCGATTCGAGGTCATCGAGCGTCTCCGTGACTTTCTCGTCGAACGCATCGCGAGCGCCCCGGAGAGTTGCCGCGACTCGCAGCTTTACGTCCATGAGACGCGGCTCGTTCGTGTACACGACGACAAGATTGGAGCCTGGCGAATCTGCGAGCTGCTTCAGAATGTTGAGCGACTGGGTCGGGTCATCCGTGCCATCCAGGTGGTAGTCCAGGACAATCAGATCGCAGCGCTCGATTCTCGCAAGTGCATCCGAATTAAACGGACCCTTCTCGATATCGCAGGCCCAGCGACGCTGATGACACGCTTTCCACAGTTCGGCCCCCACAGACAGCTCCGCGGAGCCTGGCGGTTTCGTCGGCGGTTCCAAGAGTTGCGCCATCTCAGCGACATTCAGGAACTGCTCGTCTACGAGCATGACGGTACGAATGGGATCGATGTACGCTTTCTTTTGCTGTGGGTTCATCGTTCATCCGGTCCTGATACCGCTGAGGCGGATCACAAAGTTGGCACCGCCGAGTACGCGATGGCGAGCCTCTTCGGCGTACGCGATCGAATGCCCACCCATCTCAAGATTCATGCGGCACAAGTACAGGCCGACACCACGGCCCTCGGTTTTGCGGGAGAAGAACAACTGAAACAGACGGGGAACATCGTCGGGATCGACACCCGGTCCGCTATCCGCGACGATGATCGCGTCCGCCACCATGGTCAGGCGGATCTCACGCGCGGCTCCGGGCTTGTTCTGTGCGATCCAGTACAGCGAATTGTTCACTAGATTGAGGAACACGGGCTGGAGCCGTGATCGGTACTCGCTGATCCGGACCTTCTGAAACTCCTCGGTCGCGCTCAGGCTCACCTTCCGAGCCTCCAGTGTGCCGGCGAAGAAGGTCTGTACGTACTCGTAGAGCTGCGCACCGGTGATCTCTTCACGCAAACGTCTGCCGGCGAGTTGCATCGGCGCTAGAAACCGGAGTTGATCGACCAGCTTCCGCTGGGTCGTCATGGCGCTCTTGAACGGCTCGGTCGCCTGCACCGCTTTCGGCAGACGTCCCAGGTGGCGGCGAAGCTCCGCATCCAATTCGTTCAGCTCGTGACCGATGATCTCGACCACGATCCCCAGTTGGGCAAGCGAATAGACTTGCTCGACTCTTTGCTCGAGTTCGACGCGCTGCTCGTTATTGTAGCGCAGAGCCTCGTCAACGTCGATATCTTCGGCGAGTTGCTCAAGCGTACGGATATAGGAGGTCCACCGCGGCTCGAGCTCCGTCAGTCTGGCGTCTTTGAGCAACTCCAGGCGGGTGAGCACGGTGGAAAGTTTCAGCAAGCCGTCGCGCAGGCTCGCAAGCACCGGCGTCGCTTCTTCGGCGTAGCGCGCAATATCGCCTCTCGCCTGCTCCTGGCGTCGTGCGAGCTCATTACGCAATAGTTCTTGGGCTTGTCGTAGCCATTCGGCGACCTTACTCTCGATGTGTTGCCTATTGCGTTCGAGCGAGGCCTTGGCCTGGTTCTCCGCGGAGCGGGGTCCGAACGTCTCCAAAGCCTGGTTCCAGCGCTGTTGTAGATCGTCGATCGAGGCGCACAGGTCGGAATACTGATCGCGAAATTTGCGGTAATCGGCTTCGAGCTTGCCTGTCAGCTGCGCGGCTTTCGGTGGTAGGCGCAGGTCTCCCTTTGCGTCCACGAGCTCCTCGATTTCACGGCCGAGGGCGGGATCAATCTTCTTCTGCTTGAGGGCCCGTTCGAGACGCCCGAGCACATCGACTAGCGACGCCTGAGCCTTAGCGAGTTCGGGAAACTTCTTCCTGAGCGCGGTTCGAAATTCCGCGTGACGCTTCGTTTTCGCCTTTTCGTCCGACTCCTTACCCTTCTCGTTTCTCGCCTCAATCTCCGGAAGGTAGCGCTTACGGTTGTCGGAGTCGGTCCCAAAGTAATACCTGGCAGTATGGCGCAGGAGCTCGATGATAAGTCGCTGAAGTTCCCGCCGGGCTTGGTTGTCGATCAGGCCCTCTCGACCGGCCTTGTCGCGCAGGTTCGGGTTGTCCCGGTAGGACAGCGCCACCCGGCCGAACGAACGACGGTGTGACCAAAATTCGCGACCGGCATGCAGTGAGCGCCGTTTCTCCAGTTCGAAAAGATCTGAGTTGGGGCGACCATAGGGCATGATTCGGAGATTGTCCCGGTAGAGCGCGATCCCGCTGTATTTCTCTGCCGAGGACTCAAGTTGAGGAAATTTGGCGCGCGGATGCGTGGACGATATCGGATCCTGCTCGAAGGTACCAATCAGGAAATTGAAAGGTCCAACATATCCGCTGCCTTTCCGCGGTACCGGAGCGGAGGGTGGGTACAGGATTGGCTCAGCGTTTCGACCGAAAAACCGGATCGTGCCGGAAAAGACGCCATTCTCGTCGAACCGTCCTTCCACAAAGTGTTCGAGCTGATGAAAATCATCCAGGCCAAAGTCGTGCTCGTCGCCGACGATCTCTTGCTCGGCATTACCTCGGTGTACGACCGCCCGGTAGTGAATCAGATCGCCCTCCGGGTCCGCAAAGATGTCTGTAAATCGGCTCAGCGTGCGCTCCATGAGCAGCTTGGCCTCGCTTGCCTCAAAAGTCGCCTCGTCATCGCTGCCCTTCGGCTCAGCCCAGACGGTAAGCTCGCGATGAGGGTCGAGGATGAACAGTGCCGTGCCGTGCTTGCTCTCCTCGCGCCATACTCCCCACACCTCCAGGTGACGGGCTTCGATCCACGAGGCTATCAGCGTCTCCGCGATCCGCTCGGACGGCAACGGAAGTCCCTTCTCGTGAAATTGGCGATCGTACCGCTCCCAGGCCGCATTCACTCGGTGATTCCGCGCAGTCTCGCCGCCGCGGGCCGAGACGTTGTCGATCAAAGCGTCCATCATCGCGGCGAAGCGTTTCTTGACTGCGGCTTCATTGAACGTGACGAGCTCCTCGACCGGGATGAATACATCCTCGAGCGTGAGATAGGGATTTTCAAACAGACGCCAGTCGACTAGTGCAGCGGTCACCGTGGTGTGAGTGCGTTTGGTAAGCACCAGCGTCAGCGGTCCGAGAGCGGCCACCGAGAGGCGACCGATCCCCTTCTGGCCCTGGCGAACGCGCTCCGGGAGGCCGTTCCGGTCGGCCACAGGGACCTCGGTCTCCGCGAGTTTGGCCTCAGTGCCGAGGACGAGCCAGCGTTCGACAAATTCGTCCCGGCTCATCCCGTGCCCATTGTCGACGATCGCAGCCACAGGCCGCGAATTTTTGCCGCGGGGGTCGAAGATATGGAGCTCGACCCGCCTTGCATACGCATCGTATGCATTCTTCCAGAGTTCGCTGACGGCAGTAGGTGCGTCCGCGATCTGCTCTCGTCCGAGGTGATCGACGGTTCGAGCTCGCGTGCGAAACGGCACCAGGGAGATCAACCGAGACCCCGCGGCGGCAGATGGACGAGCGGCACCCCACGGAGCGTCGCAAGCTGCGCGTTCGCCGTCAAGCGGAACAAGGGCCGTCTGCGCATTGTGCGCAGGCCGCTCCCGGCGGAAGCGGCCGCGAGGCGCCGGGTCGATGACGAGGTGGTCGGCGTCTCCGGCAACCTGGGCGAGCACGGCGGTCATGCGCGCTGGCGTCTGGGTCCGTCGGGAGGGGATGTCGGCCGCCGTAGGGGCGCCCAGGATTGCCGTCGCCTGGCCAGCGGGTCGCCGCCGAGCACGCTTCATGCGCGCTCGGGTCAGACGTGCCAGGGCCACACGAGCGTCACGACCGCGAGAGGATGTGGACCTCGGACTCGCGAAGGCCGCGTTCGGGACGGCGCGGAGGGTTGATGTAGACCGCGGCGGGAGGCCGGCGTGGTGTGGGTTTTCCGCGGACGAAGCGCTCGGGAGGGGCCTCGTAGGCGGCGTGGAGGCGCTGTCCTGACGGACAGGATGGCCTCGGTGCGGCCGTAATGCACGCCGGAGTGGCGGTGGTGATGGTTGTAGCCGTCGACGAAGCGGACGCAGAAGGCGTGGGCGTCGTCGTAGGAAGCGAAGCGGTCGGGGTAGTCGTGGGTGTACTTGAGGGTCTTGAAGTGGGCCTCCGAGTAGGGGTTGTCGTCGCTGACGTGGGGCCGGCTGAGCGAGCGGCGGGCGTCCAGGGCTTCGTAGAGGTCGGCGAGCTCGCGACGTGGGGACGGCGCCGCAATCGGCATGGAGGGTCAATTGGTCAGGTCGGATGCCCTGCTTGTCGCAGGCGGCGCGGATCAGGCGCGTGGCGATGTCCGCGGTCTCGCGGCGCGCCAGGGCCCAGCCGACGACGCAGCGGCTGTAGATGTCGAGCAGGACGTACAGGTAGTAGCATTGGCCCTTCGTCGCTGCTCGCAGCCGGGTCACGTCCCACGACCACACCTGATTCGGCGCGGTCGCCAGGAGTTCGGGGCGCCTGTACTCGGGGTGCCGCCGCTGCCGCCGGCGCTCGCCCTCGGCGGCGAGCAGGCGATACATCGTCCGCGCGCTGCACAGCCAGCGCTGCTCGTCGAGCAGCGTCGGCACGATTACCTCGGGCGCCTTGTCGACGAAGCGTTCGCTGTGCAGCAGGTCCAGCACCTCCCGGCGTTCTGCCACGCTCAGCGCCCGCGGCGGCTGCCGACCTCGCTAGCGCGGGGCGGCGACGGCGGTACACGGTCGCGCGCGCGACGCCCAGCGCCTCGCACGCGCGGGCTAGACCTGTCTTCGCGGACAGATCGTCCGCTTGCGCGATCAAGGCTTCTCGGACGGCTCGATCGTCGCGAGCGGGATCCCCGAGCAATTCGAGCTCGACGGCGCGGTGTTCTCGGGCCTCGTCCAGCGCGCGCCCTTCCTGTACGCCGACCTCGACGGCGCCGCCTCAGCGGCGCCACGCTCGATCGCTGCGACTTCGCCTTCACAGTCAACGCCGACACCGCGACCTGGCCGACGGCGAGCGCGATCACCAGGACGGTGTGGACCGGCTTGGGCTCGTGCTCGATACTGATCCGTGTCCCTCGGGCAGGTCCGTATGCCAGTGGGCAGCGAGGGCGAACGGCTTGGCCGAAACTAGAGCGTCTCCTCGACGTCTCCACGACGCAGGTCGAAGCCCGCGAGTCCTGGGGACTGGCGGGCTCTCGAAGTACGAGCGAATTCGTGAGAATCTACGCGGGCTTCGGCGAAATTGCGAGCGTGATCAATGGGTTGAGAAAGTCCGCGTTCGACTGCTTCGAGCAGTGAGATAAAGGCGAATTCGATCCCAGCTTCCGAGCACTTGCGAGTGCTCGGAAGCGCGTCTCCCCGACGTCTCCAAGGAATGGATCGCGCTGGAGCTGCCGCGGCGACGATCGACGTAGTCGCTCCCGGTCTGAAGAGCGGAGGCCGCCGTCGAGACCGAGCAGGACGGCGACGACGTTCGCGTCGCTGTTCGGCGGCTCGACCACGATCGCCGAGGCGACGACGCTGGAGCAGGCCGACTTCACCAATGCATATCTGGAGGGCATCAGCTTCGCCGGCGCACCTCTCCGCGGCTCGAAGTTCGACAATGCGTGTCTCATCGAGTGAGGTTCACACGCCGTCGAGCGAGTTGTTGCAGGCCTGACAATCGTCGGATTCGTCACCGCCGCCGCATCGGCGCGTCGGGCATCACGAGCGCAATGGTCGTTGTCGGGGGTCTGTAGAGTCGCGGAGCGAGGTCGGGGAGAGGAACCTGCCGCGCGCTGCGACTATTCCCGCGAAATCGCGGACGTCCGCGGGGCGAAGCCGCCCGGCCCTCGCGCGATAGCAGGGCCGCGCCTGGCGTGCACGTGCGGCGATTCGTGAGGTTCGGGCGCCGGTCGCATGAATGCGGGCGGCGACCCTCGCGGTTATACCCCGTCGACTCGATCACGATCGGGGAGCGATGACATCATGATGAACACGAAGAGGCTTGCGTGTGTAGGTCCGTGGCTGGTCGCGAGCGCGCTGGTGGCCGGCTGCGATTCGACGGTCGACATCACGGTGAACGTCAACGGCCTGGCGGGCGGCTGCGGCGACGGGATCCTCGGGCCCGGCGAGCAATGCGACGACGGCGAGGCCAACGGGCCCGACGCGGCGTGTCGCAGCAACTGTGCGGTCAACACCTGCGGCGACGGCGATCCCGGGCCTGACGAGGAGTGCGACGACGGGCCCGACAACGCCGCCGGCGCGGCGTGCAAGGTCGACTGTACGTCGCAGGTGTGCGGCGACGGCGACCTCGGCGCGGGCGAGGAGTGCGACGAGGGCGACGACAACGGCGAGGCCGCGGCGTGCACCCCCGAGTGCACCCTGCAGGTGTGCGGCGACGGCTTCGTCGGCGCGATGGAGGGCTGCGACGACGGCGATGACGACGACGCCGACGAGTGCAGCAACGACTGCGTCGCGGCCAGCTGCGGCGACGGGGAGGTGCAGGTCGGCGAGGCGTGCGACGACGGCAACGCGATCGACACCGACGCGTGCACGTCGAGCTGTACCGTGGCCGCCTGCGGCGACGGCTTCGTCCAGGCCGGCGAGGCGTGCGACGAGGGGGCGGCCAACAGCGACCACGGCGACTGTACGCTGGCCTGCGCGGTCGCCACGTGCGGGGACGGGCTCGTCCACGACGCGGGCGACAACGGCTGGGAGACCTGCGACGACGGGCCGCTCAACGGCCCTGACCAGGCCTGCCTCCAGCACTGCATGCTGAACGTGTGCGGCGACGGCTATCAGGCCTACTTCGAGGAGTGCGACGACGGCGACGCGGAGGGCGGTGACGGCTGCAGCGCCACTTGCACCGCCGAGTGGTGCGGCAACGAGGTCGTCGACGTCGGCGAGGAGTGCGACGACGGCCTCACCGAGGGCGCCGACGACGGCTGCAACCAAAACTGCGCGTTCCCGAGCTGCGGCGACGGCTTCGTCCAGCCGAGCCTCGGCGAGGAGTGTGACCAGGGCTGGTGGGCCAATGACAACAGCGGTTATTGCACGCTCGCCTGCAAGGAGTTCTTCTGCGGCGACGGCTTCGTCCGCCCGGGGTTCGAGCAGTGCGACCTCGGCCCCGACAACGGCCCCGGCCAGCCGTGCGACCTCGAGTGCAACGGGGCGGTCTGCGGCGACGGCGTGGTCGCGCCCGGCGAGGACTGCGACGACGGCGACACCGAGCAGAACGGCCTCTGCAACGCCGACTGCACCTGGCCCCACCGGGTGTTCGTCACCAGCACGACCTACAACGGCAACCTCGGCGGCCTCGCCGGCGCGCAGGCGAAGTGTCAGGCCCGCGCCGACGCGGCCGACCTCGGCGGCACCTGGGACGCGTGGATCGGCACCGCCTCGAGCGTGCCCGCCGATCGGTTCCCGCTGGTGCTCCAGAGCTACGTCCGCCTCGACGGCGTCGAGGTCGCCCCGTCGACGTGGGCCCTCTTGACCAGCAACCTGACCGCCACGATCCATGTCAACGAATACGGCCAGTCGATCGCGGTGGGCAATACCTGGACCGGCCTCAACGCCGACGGCAGCCTCCATTCCTCGACGTGCCAGAACTGGACCAGCACCTCGGGGTACGGCCGGTCCGGCCGCGTGGATTACACGAACGGCGGCTGGACCAGCCAGACGAGCGAGGCGTGCTCCTTCGGGCTGAGGCTCTATTGCTTCGAGCCGTGAGCTCGGCGCACACATCCGCGCTCGAGGGGCCGGCCTGCGCCGAGGCAACCGGAACGGCGCAGGCCGGCCCCTCGCGCTCACGCCAGGGTCAAGGCCCAGCGCTGGCCGGCGCTGCCGTTCCAGCTGCGCTGGACCAGCACCGCGCCGTCGGTCGACTGGCCCTGATCCGTGTCGAGCACCTTGCCGCTGAGCTTGTTCTGCAGGCGCACGGTGCCGTCGTCGTTGGCGACGAGCTGCCACAGCTGGTTGCCGCCGCCGTGCCACTGCCACTGGATGAGCGGAGTGCCGTCGGTCGCCCCGGCTCCGGACACGTCGAGGCACAGGCCGCTGTGCTTCGCCACGAGCCTGTAGCAGCCCTCGCCCTGGTAGAGCAGCTCCCACTTCTGGTTGGCGCCGTTCCCGTACGGCCACTGAATGATCGCGGTGCCCGGCGCGGTCGCCCCACCGTTGACGTCGAGCGACTTGCCGTGCTTGTTGATGAGCTTGTAGACGCCGTCGGCCGGCAGGCTCGGCAGCCCGGGCTTCTCCGGGAAGAACTCGGACTCGACGTTGTAGAACGACACCTGGTTGTACATGCCGTTCGTGACGACCTCCTGCTTCGTCCCGTCGCCGTACGTGACGTCGTAGACCGCGCGGAACGGCACGTCGATCTGCGAGTGCTGCATGATCACGTTGGCCTTGACCGCCGAGTTCGCCGGCACCTTGACGGGCGAGGTCAACGTGACCGACTCGCTGGTCTCCTCCGTCCGGCCGAAGGTGATCGTCGTCGTCACCTTGGCGCCGAGAGTCAGCGTGGTCTTGAGCCCGACCGGCGCCGAGACCTCGACCTGATAGCCGACGCTCAGCTCCAACCCCGCGGACGCGCTGTACGTCTCGGTCTTCGTCTTCGACGTCGCGTACTGGAAGGTCTGCTCCTGCTCCTGCGTGGTGTTGTTCACCAGGCGCGTGCGATAAAAGACGCTCGGCGGCATCTGGACCACCTTGCCCTGGTCCAGCAGGAATTCGATGCGCTTCAGCGCGATCTCCCGGTTCGCCGAGGCGAACCGCCACAGCTCGTTCTCGGAGCCGCCGTCCCAGTGCCACGAGATGCAGCGGGAGCCGCTGGCGTACGGGCCGTCGCCGAAGATGTTGATCTTCTGCTCCCAGTCCTGCAGCGACGCCAGGGCGTTGTACTGCCCCTGCACGGTGTCGTCCTGCCAGGCGGCGAGATCGTCGCTGAGGATCCTGGTCGCCGGCACCAGCTGCAACGAGGCGCCGTTGTCCGCCGATGCTCGCGCCAGGCAGGTGCCGGTCGACTTGTTCACCAGCCCGAACACCGTCGTGTTGTTGGCCTGACGCAGCCGCTTCTCCCACATCTGTCGCTCGTCTTGATACGAGTGCGTCGCCACCACGATGTCGCCGTTCCCGGTCGGCGAGGCGCTGAGCGCCAGGGCGACGTTGCCGGGACCACGAGCCTTCGAAAGGATGTAGAAATACTCCACGATTTCAGGCATGTTCACTCCTTCTGGATCGATCGAACCACTCGCGGAGCCCCGCGCGCGACCACTTCAAGTCGCTACCGTCAATGCCGCGAGTCTCGCGACCGGCGAGACCCATGCGCTCATTGTCCGGCCCGCGCGCTTGCGAGGGATGAAGGTGCACTCCTCGTATCGCCAGGCGCTCCGCGTCTGCTCCGTCGCCCCGTTGAGCAAGCGTCGTGCCACGGGCCGACGCGGCAGGGCCTCGGCTTTCAGCGGACCCGACGCGCGCGCTCGTGCCCGCGAGCGTTCACTGAGCGTTCACCAGGCCCGCTTGAACGGCCGGAGCGACGCCGTAAGACCGCGGGCACGGCCGTGAGCGCGCGCGTCGGCGTCAAGTGGCGTCGTAGATCTCGACGACAGTGACCTCGTCGTCCGTGCGGCAGACGAGGAGCTGCGCGCCGTCCGGAGACAGGCCGATGGCCGCGCTGCCGTCGCCTTCGAGGCACGGATCGTCCGCCCACTGGGGATTGCCGTCGGCGGTGAACTTCTCGACGATGCGATATTCCTCGGTCGCAGCGAACACCGCATCGTCGGCACCGGCGACGACCTGGCCGTACCAGCCGACCTCCTCGCTCCAGAGCATGGTCAAGGCGGCGTCGAGGCGAGCGGCGAAGAAGTCCCCGCCGATGTCGGTGATGCCGGTGATCACGATCGAGCCATCGGACAGGGCGGCCACGTGTTCGACCTCCTCTTGCTTGCCCAGGTCGAGGGTGTCGATCGCCTCGAGGGCGCCGTCGGCGGCGAGGCGGGCCACCCATAGATCGTTCTGGATCGGCGTCGGCGAGCTCTGGCCGACCATCACCACACCCCCGTCGGCGCGCAGGGCCAGCCCCTTGGTCATGTCGTCGTCAAAGTTGTAGGGCATCGGGAATTCGGCGATGTCGATCTCGCCCATCGCCGCGTCGTAACGGCGGAGCACGCCCGTCATGTCGAACGCGAAGTCCTTGTAGAGGCCGCGCTCGCCGGCGACCAGGAACTCGCCGTCCGCGGTGACGACGACCCCCTGGTTCCGGCCCTGACGACAGGGCGGCGAGTCGCACATGTTGGTGCTGTCGATGTGCTCCCACAGCAGCGCCCCGGTCGCGTCGTAGGCGGCCGTCCACGGCAAGAACTCGAAGCTGCCGGGTGTGGGATCGGCGGCGAAGCCGGCGATCACCGCCACCCCGTCGCCGCGCACCGCGAGCGCGAACGGGCGGACGAAGCTGTACTGCGGGGGGTGGACCACCGACCACGCCGGCTCGCCGTCGACGAAGCGGTGGAGCTCGGCGCGGTAGGAGTCGGAGTTCGACTCCCCGGCGAGCACGGTGATCGCCTGGCTGTCGTCCATCGCGATGCCGAAGCACTTGGTGGGCTCCGGCATCTCCCAGCGCGCGATCAGGCGCGATTCGCTGCAATCGAGGCCGGTGGTCGATTCGCCCGTGGAGCTCGTGGTGGTCGCGCCGGTGCTCGTCGTACCGGTCGGCTCGGCGCTCGTGGTGGTCGTGGGCTCGGCGGTCGTGGACCCCGGGGTCGTGGCCTCGTCGGTCGTGGTCTCGGTGGTCGAGGCCCCACCGGTCTCGGTGGCCGAGGTGGTGGCATTGCCGCCCGGACAGGCGGCGAGGAGGAGAACGACGGTGAGAGAGCGGCTAATTTGAAACGACATACGCGCGAAGACGATACCAGGGCGGACATCCTCACGCGAAACGGGTCGACGTGACCGGGCTTGCAATATCGATGGGGGGGATGAACCACCGCCGCCTCGTGGACAATCCACCGAGTCGCGCGGAGCACTTACGAGCGGAGGCGAGCCTTTCTTTCATGCATCGATGGGCACGCCCCAAAAGGTGAGATCGTACGAGCTTCTCACGTGCGGTCGAGCTTGCCGACCAGCCCGAGCTCGACCGCCAGGCCGTCGAGCGAGAAGTGGGGGACGACGGCCAGGGCGCAGCGGAACCACTGCTGCTGGCCCGGGACCTCCGTGACGGTCACTCGCGCGCTGCGCAGCGGCTTGCGGGCGCGCGTGTCGGGGGGCGGGTCCGGCATGTCCGAGACGTAGCCGCGCAGCCAGTCGTTGAGCTCGCGCTCGAGGTCGGAGCGGGTCTTCCACGCGCCGATCTGCTCGCGCTGCAGCACCTTCATGTAGTGGGCGATCCGGGCGATCACGAAGGTATAGGGCAGGCGCGAGCCGACCTCGTCGCTGCGCGCGGCGGCCTGGCCTTCGGGCGTCCGCGGGTACAGCTTCGGCCGGTGGGCCGAGTTCGCCGACAGGAACGCCGCGCTGGCGCTGTGCTTGCGGAATATCAGGCCGATGAACCCCTGCTCGGACAGCTCGCGCTCCCACTGATCGTCGAGCGAAACCTCGGTCGGGCTCTTGGTCTTGAGGTGTCCGCCCTGCTCGTAGATGTGCAGCGGCAGGAAGTGGATCGCCCCGCCGCCCTGGGGACCGATGATGTTGGGGCACCAGCGGTAGCGCGTGAAGCTGTCGGCAATCCGCGCGGTCATCGCCAGCGACGCCGGCGCCCAAAGGTAGCGCTCGTGGTGATCGATCACGTCCTCGGCGTACGGGAATGACGTCACCGGCGCGTCGGGCCGGTGGGCCGGGGACACGTACTCCGATGAATCCTCCGGGACGTGCACCAGCTCGCCGTAGGGGTAGCGGAGCTGGAACCGCGGCATGCACACGCCGACGAAGCGCGCGTCCTCGCTGTCGCGGAACGAGCTCCAGCGGGCGTGCTTGCCGCCGTCGAAGAGCGCCGGCAGATCCTTGATCTTCGGCAGCTCGGTGAACGACGACAGGCCGAACATCGCCGGCGCCGCGTTGACCAGGATCGGCGCGTGGGCCATCGCCGCCACCGCCGCGCACTGCTTGAGCAGCCCCACGTCGTCGCCGTCGGGCCCGAACTCGTGGGTCGAGCACAGCACCGCGTAGGGCTTGCCGCCGAGCGTGCCGAATTGGCGGCGGTACACCAGCTCATAGAGCCCCGAGCCGGTGATGTCGGGCGCGTCCTCGAAGTCGACCCGCAGCTCCTCCTTCGTCACGTGGACCAGATCGAGGCCGATGTTCTGCTCGAAGTCGATCCGATCGATCAGGTAACGCGCTCCGCGCCACGCGGCCTCGAGCTGCTGCACCCGCGGGTGATGTAGGATCGCGCTGACCTGCGCCGACATCCGCCGATCGATCTCGGTGATCATCGCCTCCACCAATTGGCGATCGACCTTCCGCGCCCCCGCGTCGGCCTTGCGCAGCAGATCGTCGAGCAGCCGGTGCGTCCCCTGTCGCACCAGCTTGTAGCCGTCGCTCCCGCGCGGTCCGACCCCGCTGACCGTGAGCAGCTCCGACAGCAGCGTCCCCTTCGGCCCCTGATCATTCCCGCCACCACTCGTCATTTCAGCCCCCTCGCGCGCGCAGGCGAACGCCCACCCACCATTTAACGGCATCGTAGAGACGCGCGGCCGCGGTGTCCAGCGCCGCCGCGTGCGCGTGTTTGGCCGGAACATTCGTATCATCCTGACCCCGATTCGACGTCGCGCCGAGATTCTGACCGTATCGCAGAGCTCGCTGCGATGAATCGCGCGTGAGTGCATAAACGCGACGGCGCGAATTAAGCATAGGAAAAGCGACGGCGCGAATTAAACATAGGAAAAGCGACGGCGCGAATTAAACATAGGAAAGTAGATGCGCACACATTCGCGGGAACCGCGATCCTTGAATTCACCGCAGCGCGCTTGCTACGTTGCTCGTCCGCGATGAGGAGCCGGAGGAGACCCTGTGGAGTCTGAACTGCTCGCCGCGAGCATGATCGGCGGCAACTCGGCCCGCTTCGAGGTCGACGGCTCGTCCAACCCCTACTTCGTGACCCGCTTCTCCGGCGTCGAGGCCGTCTCGGAGCTCTACGAGTTCAAGATCGAGGTCGCCTCGCGCTACGTCGACGTCGACGAGCTGGTGGGCGCGACCGCGGCCCTGCGCCTCGCCGGGGTCGACCGCAGCCCCCGCACCGTCCACGGCATCATCTGTCGCGCCGACTACGCCGGCGAGGTCCCGCCGCGCTCGACCTACCGCATCACGCTGGTGCCGACGATGTGGCGGATGCAGTTCCGCCGCAACAGCCGGATCTTCCAGAAGATGACGACGCCGGCGATCTTGCAGGCGGTGCTGTCGGAGGCCGGGGTCGCCTTCCAGGCCCGCCTCGCCGGCAGCTACGCGCCGCGCGACTACTGCGTGCAATACCGCGAGAGCGACCTCGCGTTCATCCGCCGGCTGATGGAAGAGGACGGGATCGCCTTCTACTTCGAGCACGGCGAATCCGCGCACACCGTGGTGCTGTCCGACGTCAACACCGGGCGCGTCAAGATCGAGGGCGACCCGACGCTCTCCTTCCGCATCGACGAGCAGATCCGCGGCGGCGAGCACGTGAAGAAGTTCTCGCTCGGCCGGCAGATCGTGCCCGGCGGCGTGGTCGTCCGCGACTACGACCTGTACGCCTCGCAGAACGTGGAGGCCCGCGACCAGGGCCGCGACTACGGCCAGCTCGAGCTCTACGAGGCCCCGGTCGGCGCGCGCGACCCGGGCCTCGCAGCCGCCCGCGCCAAGGTCCGGTTGGAGGAGGCGCGCACCCCCGGCAAGATCGCCACGGGCACCAGCGACTGCGCCCGCCTCGTCCCCGGCCACTCCTTCACCCTCGCCGGCCACATGCGCGGCGAGCTCGACGGCGATTACCACGTCATCCGCATCGTCCACCGCGGCGAGCAGCCGCGGATCGTCTACGCCGACGCCGAGCTCGTCTACGACAACGAGTTCGTCGCGCTGCCGACCGAGACCCCGTATCGGCCGCCGCGCGTCACCGCGATCCCGTCGATCCGCGGCGTGCAGACCGCCACGGTCGTCGGCCCCGCGGGCGAGGAGATCTACGTCGACGAGCAGGCGCGCGTGAAGGTCCAGTTCCACTGGGACCGCGCCGCGCCGTTCGACGAGACGAGCTCGTGCTGGGTCCGCGTCAGCCAGGCGTGGGCCGGCACCAACTTCGGCGCGATGTTCATCCCGCGGATCGGTCACGAGGTCCTGGTCGAGTTCATCGAGGGCGACCCCAACCGGCCGATCATCACCGGGCGGATCTACGACGGCACCCGCACGCCGCCGTACCCGCTGCCCGACGAGAAGACCAAGAGCACGATCAAGAGCGAGTCCTCGCCGGGCGGCGGCGGCTTCAACGAGCTCCGCTTCGAGGACGCCAAGGGCGCCGAGGAGGTGTTCATCCACGCCCAGCTCGACATGAACACCGTGGTCCTCCAGGACGCCACCCGCGACGTCGGCCGCGACGACGCGCTCATCGTGCGCAACAACCAGAGCGAAGACGTTTTGGTGGATCGCTCGGCGTCGGTCGGCAACAACGAGACGATGAAGGTGGGCGTCGACCAGAGCCTGGTCGTCGGCCAGCACCAGACCAACGTCATCGGTCAGAACCAGGTCAACACGGTGGGCCTCAACCAGGCCAGCACGATCGGCACCAACCAGATCAACACGATCGGCGGCGACCAGACGACCACGGTCCACGCCAACCGGCGCGTCACGGTCACCGGCGGCCAGGACACGGTCGTCGGCGGCGACCGCACGCTCAGCGTCATGGGCCACCACCTCGGCGCGGTGGCGATGGACAACGCCCTGGCAGTCGGCGGCAACCAGCACGTCCAGGTGTTCGGCACGCAGACGATCGAGGTCGGCCTCGACCAGCTCGTCACGGTGATCGGCAGCACGATCTACAACGCAGGCATGATGGTCGCCGCGACCATCGGCGCCGACGCCATCGTCACAGTCGGGGCCAACCACACCCTCGGCGTCACCGGGATGCGCACCACCGCCGTCGGCGGCACCGACACGCTCACGGTCACCGGCGCCCTCACGGTCAGCGCCGCGACGATCACCCTCACCGCCGGCGCCTCGTCGATCACCCTGTCGCCGAGCGGGATCAGCATCTCGACGGGCGGCACCGTGACGATCGACGGCTCGCTCGTCACGGTCAACATGGGCAACGCCCTCGGCGGCTTCTTCTGAGGATGGAGCTCTTCGCCGCCGGTCTTGTGAAACGGAGTCGCCCGCGATGAAGCTGCAGAACTTCACGCCGTACCCCGCGCATCTGTTCCGCGGCTGCATCGACGAGGAGCGGGTCCTCGCCGGCGTGATCGTCCGCGTCACTCACGACATCGTCGACGGTCGCCTGCGCCCTGCGGCGGAGCAGCCCTGGGGGGTCTCGGCGGGTCCGTATCAGGGCCCGCTCGGGCCGATGGCGAGCGACCAGCGGTTCGTCCGCGACGGCGTCGACGTCATGCTCTTCGGCGCCGCGCGCAGCGAGGGCGGGCGCGCGGTGCCGCGGATCGACGTCGGGGTCGAGGTCGGTCGCAGCTGGCGCTCCGCGCTCGTCGCCTGGGGCGAGCGGGTGTGGCGGAGCGGCGTCACCGGCCTCGTGCCGTCCGCCCCCGAGCCCGTGTGCGAGGTGCCGTTGACGCTCGCGCGCGCCTACGGCGGCGCCGACGAGTGGGACGGCCTCGAGGTCGCGTACCCCGACAACCCCGAAGGTCGCGGCTTCTACCTCGAGCGGTCGCGGGCGCACGGCGGCCTGCTGCCCAACCTCGAGGACCCGGCCGCACCGATCCGCGCCTGGGACGACCGCCCCGAGCCCGTCGGCACCGGCACCTGTCCGCAGCACTTCGGCCCGCGGGTGCGCCGCGGCCTCGAGCTCGACGAGGCCACCGGCGCGGTCCGCCGGATCAGGCCCGGCTTTTTCAACGACGCCTTCCCGAACATGATCGCCCCGCGCGCCCTTCCCGGCGATCCAGTGGTCGTCCGCGGTGTCCGCGAGGACGGCCCGCTGGTCTTCACCCTGCCGCGCATCGACCTCCGCGTGCGCGTGCAGATCGGCGACGACGGCGGCGAGCGCACGCCGGTGCTCGACCAGATCGGCGTCGACGCCGACGCCCGCCGCGTCTTCCTCACCTACCGCTATTCGTTCCGCTACGTGGTCACGCCGCACCAGCGGCGCCACTGCACGCTCGGGCTCGTCGAGCCGGACTGAGAGGCCCGCAGTGTTCGCAGTGATGAAGAACTGGGACCTGATGATCGGCGTCGATCCTCACATCTGCTGGCCGCCGGGGGCCCCGCTGCCGCTGCCCAACCCGGTCCCCTACGTCACGGTCATGGTCCTCAACGGCCTCCAGCCGCTGACGCCGATGCTCGCGCCGACCAGCCAGACGTTCTACGGCCTGACTGTCCAGCGCGGCAGCGACATCGGCCCCGGCATCCCGCACATCGGCCCGCCCAGCATCCTCACTCCGCTCGACGTCCTGTTCAGCTCCTCCGTCTCCTACTTCGGCGCCAGCGCCTACACCCACGAGGGCCAGCCCTGCGCGGCAGCCCTGCTGGTCGCAGTCGGCCTCAACGCCAACTGTCAGGAGCCGGTGTCGCTGCCGACCGGGCTGGTCCTCTGCGTCACCACGCACTTCACCTGGATGTCGCCGTTCGACATCATGTTCGGCTTCGCCTGCATGATCTTCGACGCCGCGCTCGAGTTCGCCGGGCAGAACGCCTCGAACTGGGCCAGCGGCTTCGTCACCCGCAACGTCATGAACCCGATCGCGTCGCGGATCACGGCCAAGATGGCCTCGAGGACAGCCGGTAAGAGCGCCGCAAAGACGGCCGGCAAGACGGCCGGCAAGACCGCCGCGAAGACGACCGCGACCGCGCAGGCCTGGCAGAAGGCCCGCCCCTCGGGCGCGCCCGGCAAGACGACTCCGACCGCCGGCGGTCATCGTCGACCCGCGCCGCCGGCGGGACCGCCGAAGAAGAAGGAGATCCTCCTTGCCATGGTCAAGGACATCTTCTTCGACCTCGGCATGGCGGCGCCGATGTCGCTCGTCCACATGCTCGGCATGGAGATGCTCGAGCTCACCGGCATCGAGGAGTTCGGCGCCCCGCGCGAGGAGCCGCAGTCATGACTCGGGTCCAGACGGCCCCCTCCGACACCGCGGCTCAGCTGTCCGTCCGCCTGCCCGACGGCGGCTGGGCGCTGGCGATCCTGGCCAAGCGCACCTACGAGTTCGACGACGCCGGCCGCCACGGCCCCGCCGCCGAGCAGCCCGGCTTCGTCCTCGCGCCGGTGTGGGACCGCGAGCTCCCCGAGCTGCTGGTCGCCGACATCGACACGTACATGTACAAGCTTCGCACCGACGTCGTCGTTCAGGGCCACGTCTACGGCGACGGCCAGGCCTCGCGCGTCGACGCCGAGGTCGCGGTGGCCGGCCGCGGCGTCCGCCTGCGCGTGGTCGGCGAGCGTCGCTGCGCGCTCGCGCCGGTCGGCGGGCTGCGCTTCTCGACCGCGACCGCGGTCGAGCGCGTGCCGCTGCGTTACACCCACGCCTACGGCGGCCGCGACCGCGTCCACGAGGCCCGCCACGGCAACCCTGCGCGCGAGGACCTGCGCTTCCGCGGCATGACCGACGCCCAGCTCGACGCCGCCTCGCCCTATCTCTACCCGCGCAACCCTCACGGCCGCGGCTATTTGATCGAGGCCACGCGCGAGGCCGTCGAGTCGCTCGAGCTGCCGCAGATCGAGGACCCCGAAGATCTCCTCCGCACCGATCGCCTCGCAGTCGAGGACTTCCGGCGCTGGCACCACATGCCCCTGCCGCGCGGGACGGACTGGATCGACTACGCCTGGTACCCGCGGATCGCCATGCTCGGCGTCGTGCCCGTCGCCGGCGACTTCGATCGCCCGCCCGCCGAGGTCGCGCGCGGCCTCGTGCCGGCCTCGCTCGCCGCCGGCGACGGCACCAAGCCGCCGCATCACGCCCTCGAGGTCGGCAGCGGCGCGTCGCTCGGCTTGCAACTCCCCTACCTGCGCGGCGGCGAGGCGATCGTCCTCCAGCACATCCACCCGCGCCGCCCTCGCTTCGAGCTGCGCGTCCCGGCCGCGCCCGAGCTGGCGATCGACGCCCGCAAGGGCGGCGCAGTGCAAGCGGTCGAACCAGTCCTCCACACCCTCCTGATCGAGCCCGACCACCGGCGCATGACCGTGGTGTGGCGCGGCTGCGGCCCGACGCGACGGCGCCACGCCCCGCACGAATTTGCAAAAATGCCGATGCGCGTGGCCTGGCGTGACTGAGCGCGAGCGCTCGAGCGACCGCGCCTCGGAGCCCCGTGGCGTGAATCCATGCGATGGCCAATGTCACTCGCCGAGCCCGCGGTCGAGGCGCCGTGCGACGACGGACATGTCGGAATGAACATGTCCCGAAAGTCCGCGACGCCCGCGAGCGCCCGCGAGCCTGTCGGCGCGTGTGGCGCCAGGACCTGCGGGCCTCGTGGCGGACGTCGGCACCTCCTCGTTCGCCGCTGCGGCGGGTCTTGCCCCGGTCGCGCTCATTTTTTGCCGGCGACGCGGGGACCAGCGGACAATCGTCCTCATGCCGCGCTCGCCGCGAGATGTTCCGGCGCCCCGTCGCTTTGGTTTTCGCGCGCTGTGCGTCGGCGTGGCGCTGGTCGCCTGTTCGTCGCCGCAGGGCGAGCTGTCGGAGGCCCCGGAGAGCGCGCCGACGGTGAGCGACGAGAGCTCGCCGGCGTCGGCCGCGGTGGAGCCTGTGGCGAGCGGTGAGGCCGAGGAGGCGGCGCCGACGCGGGCCGAGGAGGCGGCGCAGATCTCGACGCCGCTCGGCCACCGGGTCGTGAGGTCGGGCGCGATCGTGTACGCCGGGCCGAAACGCCGCGAGCGCCGCGGGCGAACCGAGGCGAAGCGACCGTTCGCGATCTTCAGCGTCGAGCCCGGACCCGACTGCGAGGGGGAGGGCTGGGCCCGGGTCGAGCAGGGCGGCTTCGTGTGCCTCGAGTTCGCGGCCGCCAGCGACGGGCCGCCGCAGATCCAGCCGGAGCTCGCGGACGGGCAGATGCTGCCGTTCATCTACGCCAGGCCGAAGATCCTCGATCGCAAGACCGGGGCGATCGCCAAGGTGCCGCGCTATCAGGACCGCTACGCGCTGGTCCGCGGCGACCCGCCGCTCGACTGGCTGGGGCCCGACCGGCAGTACACCTTCGTCCGCACCAAGACCCGCCGCGCGGGCCTGATGCTGATCGACGCCGACGAGCGCGCGACGCCGGCCCGCGACATGAAGATCGCCGCGCCGAGCGTGTTCACCGGCCGCGAGCTGGCCCGCGAGCCGATCGCCTCCGGGCTGCGACCGGCGTGGGCCGTGGGCCGCCCCGCGGTGCTGCGCGAGCGGCCGGAGGCGGCGGCGCGCCAGGTCGCGGTCGTCGACTACCACGCCCCGCTGAACATCGACCCCGAGCCGATCGTGGTCGGCGAGGAGTCGTGGTACGCGGTGCCCGACGGCGCCGGCGCGGGCACGAAGGCCTACGTCGTCGCGGCCGACATGAACTACTGGATCCCCGGCCCCGAGCTGACCGAGGCGAAGCCGGACCAACTGTGGATCGATGTCGAGCTCGGCCAGCAGACGCTCGCGGTCATGCGCGGGCAGTCGCCGGAGTTCGTCACCCTGATCTCCAGCGGCGCGGGCGGCACCGGCACCCCGCTGGGGCTGTTCCGGATCTACGAAAAACTCGCCATCTCGCCGATGCGCAGCGGCCCCAACGCGGAGGACCCGTACTACGTCGACGGCGTCCCGTGGGTGCAGTACTTCCACCGCCGCTACGCCTTGCACGCCTCCTACTGGCACGACGACTTCGGCAAGCGCCGCAGCCACGGCTGCATCAACCTGTCGCCGAAGGACGCCGCCCGCGTCTACGCGCTCACGACCCCGAAGGTGCCCCGCGGCTGGAACTCTCTGCTCGAGCACACCGGCGACCCCGGCACGCTCGTGCGCGTCCGCCGAGGCACCGACGCGGTCACCGACCGCCGCCTGCCCCTCGGCGTGATCGAGGAGGGCCAGGAAGGCCAGGAGTGATCTTCTAAAAAACACATAAACATGTCCTTGGGGACATGTGTTCTAGCGCGAGACGTCGGGGAATCGCGACCCCTGCCTCTCGGCGTGATCGAGCTCGCGCAGGAGTGACATCGGACATGTCCTCGAGGACATTCTGCGGTGGATGAGCGAGCGTGGCCGCGACGATCGCCGCTGCCCCCGCGGCGTGCTCGAGCCTTCGCAGGCGTGACGTCGGGCATGTCCTCGAGGACATTCTGCGGTGGATGAGCGAGCGTGGCCGCGACGATCGCCGCTGTCGCCGCGGCGTGCTCGAGCCCGCGCGGGACCGACATCGGACATGTATTTAAGAACATGCGAGCATGAGATCGGCACACCTCCGCGGATGCGCGTCGCTGTCTCCTGCGCCGCCTGTCTCACGCGTTCGCGTGCATCTCGGTCGTCATGTACGTCACCGCGAAGTCGACGAAGGCCCGCACTCGCGCCGGCAGGTGGCGCTGGCCGGGATAGATCACGTGGACCGGCAGCTCGGGCGCGTTCCACTGCGGCAGCACGCGCACCAGGCGGCCCGCGACCAGGTCCTCGCGGGCGAGCCAGTCCGGCAGCACCACCACGCCGAGCCCGGCCCGCGCCGCCTCGCGCAGGCTCGTCACGCCCTCCGACACCAGCACCGGTGAGATTGCGATCGTCTGCGCCGCCAGCTTCGGCGCGGTCAACGTCACCGAGGTCGAGCCGCCGAACTGCGCGCCCGCCAGCGCCAGCCACGGCCAGCCGCGCAGGTCCTCCGGGGTCTGTGCCTTCGCTTGGCGCTGGAGCAGCTGCGGCGAGGCGACCACGTAGCGCACCACCTTGCCTGCCGGCCGCGCGATCACGCTGTCGTCGGTGAGCTCGCCGACCACCACCCCCGCGTCGTAACCCTCCTGGATCATCGTCGCCGGGCGGTTGGTGTAGCCGAGCTCCGCGGTGACGCCGGGGTGCGCCTGCACGAACCGGCTGATCAGCCGCGACACCGTGAATTGACCGAAATCGATGGTGGCGAACAATCGCAGGTGTCCGTGCAGCGCGGCCTGCTCGGCGTGCAATCGCTGGGCGGCCTCGTCGGCCAGCGCCAGGATCACCCGGGCGTCGGCGAGCAGGCGGTGACCCGCCTCGGTCAGGCACATCCCGTGGGTGTCGCGGCGCAGCAGCGCCGCGCCGCAGCTGTCCTCGAGCGCGCGCAGGTGACGGCTGAGCGACGGCTGCGGCACCTTCAGCGTGCGCGCCGCGGCGGAGATGCTGCCGCTCTCGACGATCTGCACGAAGTCGCGGAGCAGCGTCAGGTCGTCGAAGGGCGTCATTCAGTCTCTGAATAAGCGATAGCCGCGGCCTCTGGCTACCCGGGGACGGCCCTCGGCGGCATCTTCCTCGTCATGAACAACGTCGACACCACCACCACCACCACTTCCAGGGTCGCCCTCGTCACCGGCTCCTCCCGCGGGATCGGCGCTGCCGTCGCCCGGCGGCTCGCCGTCGATGGGTTCGCCGTCGTCGTCAACTATGCCGGGCGGGTCGCCGCCGCCGAGCAGGTCGTCCGCGACATCGAGTCGGCCGGCGGCCGCGCCATCGCGGTGCAGGCCGATGTCGCCGACCCTGCCGCAGTCGCCGCCCTGTTCGACCGCGCCGAGGCGGCCTTCGGCGGCGTCGACGTCCTCGTCAACACCGCGGGCGTCCTCCAGCCTGGCCTCGTGCCGATCGCCGACACCGACGACGCGCTGTTCGATCGCCTGATCGCCACCAACTTCAAGGGCACCTTCAACACCATGCGCGTCGCGGCCCTGCGGCTGCGGCGCGGCGGGCGGATCGTCAACTTCTCGACCAGCGTCGTCGGCCTCGCGCTGCCCGGCTACGCCGTCTACGCCGCCACCAAGGCGGCCGTCGAGACGATGTCGAACATCTTCGCCAAGGAGCTGCGCGGCCGCGAGATCACGGTCAACGCGGTCGCCCCCGGGCCGACCGCCACCGACCTGTTCCTCGACGGCAAGACCCCCGAACAGGTCGCGCAGCTCGCCAGGATGGCGCCGCTCGAGCGCCTCGGCCGCCCCGAAGACATCGCCGACGTCGTCGGCTTCCTCGCCGGCCCGCAGGGCGGGTGGGTCAACGGCCAGACCCTCCGCGTCAACGGCGGCATCGTCTGAACGATCTTGAAGAATAATCACGCCGCTCAATCACAGCACCACGAATCGAGGTACTGCCATGAATCCCGCCATCGTCCTCCTCACCGGCGCTTCCAGCGGCATCGGCAAGCTCAGCGCGCGGACCCTCGCGCTCGCCGGCCACACCGTGTACGCCAGCATGCGCGACCTCGAGGGTCGCAACGCCCCGGCCGTCCGCGAGCTCCGCGAATTTGTCACTGCCCATGAGGTCGACCTGCGCCCGCTCGAGCTCGACGTGCAATCGCAGGAGTCCGCCGAGCGGGCGATCGCCGCCATCTACGCCGCGCACGGCCGCCTCGACGTCCTCGTCCACAACGCCGGCCACCTGCTCGTCGGTCCGGCCGAGGCGTTCTCGCCGGACGAGATGATGCGCGCCTACGACGTCAACGTCCTCGGCGCGCAGCGGGTCAACCGCGCGGCGTTGCCCCACATGCGCGCGCAGCAGTTCGGCCTGTTGCTGTGGATCGGCAGCACCACCACGCGCGGCGGTCGCCCGCCGTTCATGAGCCCCTACGCCGCAGCCAAGGCGGCGCTCGACTCGCTCGCAGTCGATTACGCGTTCGAGACGGCGCGCTTCGGCCTCGAGACCACCATCGTCGTGCCGGGCGCCTTCACCCACGGCACCTCGCACTTCCCCAACGCCGGCAGGCCGAGCGACGCCGCCACCGTCGCCGCCTACGACGCTCGCTATCACGGGATCCTCGACGCCATCGGCGAGCGGCTGTCGGCGCTCACGCCCCCTGCAGCCGACCCGCAGGCGGTCGCCGACGAGGTCGCGCGCGTCGTCGCCTTGCCCGCCGGCCAGCGCCCGTTCCGCACGGTCATCGACTTCGTCGGCGACGGCTTCGCCGAGGTCAGCGACGTCGCCGAGCGCGTTCGCGTCGACTTCGCGCGCCGGATCGGCATCGGCGACCTGCTCACGCCGACGCTCACCCGCCGCGGTTGAGACGTCACATTGGATGATCGGCGCGCCACGATTCGCCGCGCGACGCGACTATCACCGGTGTGCGCAGGTAACACGGATGTGCCTCCTTGTGCGCGGTTTTCGATAAAACTATAGATGAACGCCGAGAGCGGCCCGATCGGACGTCATGCCGCGGATGGTGTGCGCGTCGCGGTCCGGCTGCATCGCTCGAGGCGAACCAGGATCCACAGACATGACCACGGTTTCGATCATCATCAGCAGCACGCGCGAGGGTCGGTTCGGCGACAAGCCGGGGCGATGGATTCATGACCACCTGGCGCAGCGTCCGAGCGTGAGCGCGAAGCTCCTCGACCTGCGCGACTTTCCGATGCCTTTCTTCGACCAGGCGGCGCTGCCGGCGATGCCCGGTCGTCCGGCCTACCCGCACGAGGCGGTGCAGCGCTGGACGGCCGCGATCGGGGCGTCGGACGCGTTCGTGATCGTCGCCGCCGAGTACAACTACGGGCCGCCGGCCGTGCTCAAGAATGCGCTCGACTGGGTCTACGCGGAGTGGAATCGCAAGCCGGTCGGCTTTGTCGGCTACGGCGGCGCCGGCGGGGTGCGCAGCGTCCAGCAGCTGCGCGAGGTGGCGATCGAGCTGCAGATGGCGCCGATCCGCAACTCGGTGCACCTGCCGCGCGAGACCCTGATGGCGCACTTCACCGGCGGCGACGTCCCGGGCGCGCTCACGGCCAGCGACGGCGACGCGCACAAGATGCTGGGCGATCTGCTGTGGTGGGCGAGCGCCCTCAAGACGGCGCGGGCGGCCGCCGTCTGACCGCCAGCCGGTGACACGTCCGCCGCGAGGACGCCGAGCTGCCCTTATTTATTAAACTCACCGCCCGGCTCGTCCTCGCTGCCCTGCTCCTGTCCGTCAGCGGCGACGTCGCCGCTGCCGTCGACGACCCCGAGTGTCTCGGCGACGCCTGCGGCCGCTCGAGCGAGCAGCGCGCCGAGCAGGGCTTCCTCGCCGCGCTGTGGGGACGACCTCCTCGCCCTGTTCGCCTGACGCCTCAGCGCGCGGACAGGGCGTCGACCAGCTCCTGCGTCGTGACGATCGCGTGGGCGAAGGTCGGGCCGTTGATCTCGTGCGCCGCCCGCATCGCCTCCTCGGAGAACGCCGCGGTCGCGTCCTTGACCAGGGTCACGTGATAGCCGAGCTCGACCGCGAACCGGCTCGTGCACTCGATGCAGGTGTTGGCGATGAGGCCGATCACGATCACCCTGGCGATGTCGTGCTGCTTCAGCAGCATGTCGAGGTCGGTGTTGGCGAAGCCGCTCGAGGCCCAGTGCTCCTTGACGACGATGTCGCCCGGCTGCGGACCGAAGTCCGGGTGCCACTCGCCGCCCCAGCTGCCCCTGGCGAACACCTGCGTGCGGGCGGCGTTCTTCTGATAGGGGTTCGGGTGCTGCCAGCTCTCGAGGTCGCCCGGCTCCCAGCGGCGGTGCGGGACGATGAAGACGCGGATCCCCGCGGCGCGGGCCGTCGCGACGACTGCCCGGAGGTTGTCGAGCAGGCCGACCTTCTCGGCCACCCCCTTGAGGCGCGGCCAGACCTTCCCGCCCTCCGACAGGAAGTCGTTGTACGGATCGACGAACAGGAGCGCGGTTCTTGCGGCGGGGTACGATTCAGTCATGCGATTGTCTTTCGAGGGGCGGCGAGCGAGCGGGCCGCCGCGAGGCGACGCGTGCATCGGATGATTACCACCGCGCGCCCGCGAGTGGCCAGGAGGGGCCGAGCGTGGTCGTGTTCGGGTATGGCGGACTCCCGCGGCGAAGAGAACCCGACCAAGGTCGGGGGTCCCGCCTGCTCGTACCCCCGACGAGCGGCCCGCGGTACAGGCCGCGCTTCGCATCACCAGCAGGGCAGTAGCGAAGCGTCGCAGATCGCTGTCCATCTATTGAGATTTTTTAAAAAAGATCCGCGAGCGCGAATGGATGCAGTCCGTCTTCGCCGATCGCGCGGGTTCGCGCGAGGTCGCCTGCACTCGCGGAGGGTCGGGGTTTTTGCGGTGCAGCATGCCGCCCCCGGCCCTGGCTCGTGAGATCGCCCATTCTCGGCGATCCATGTTGCGGTGCAGCAAAGATCGCGGCATGCTGCGGTCCTGCATGCTCTACGAGCTCCACGACCTGCAACGCCGCTGGCTGCGACCGATCGCCGGACTCTCCCGGATGAACGCGGACTTGTTGCGGATGGCGCCGGGGGGCCTCGGGCGGCCCGCCGCGGCCGGCTGGGAGTTGCTGCGGCGCATCACGAAGGACCACCCGCGGCCGGTGTTCGGCATCGACTCGGTCGTCGCCCACGGGCAGACGGTGGCCATCCGTGAAGAGGTCGTGATGGTCACGCCGTGGTGCCGCCTGGTCCGGTTCGCGCGGCGCAGCGACGACGCGGCGGTCTCCTCGGCCCTGGCCCGCGACCCGCGGGTGCTCCTGTGCGCCCCGCTGTCCGGCCACTTCGCCACCCTGCTGCGCGACACGGTGCGCTCGCTGGCGGCCGAGCACGACGTCTACGTCACCGATTGGTCCGACGCCCGCGAGGTGCCGCTGGCCGACGGCTTCTTCGGGCTCGACGATTACGTCCTGCACCTCGAGCGGTTCTTGCGGGCGCTCGGGCCGGCGCGCACGCACATGATCGCGGTCTGTCAGCCGGCGGTCCCGGCCCTGGCCGCGGTGGCGCGAATGGCCTCGGCCGGGCAGGAGACGCCGGCTTCGCTGGTGTTGATGGGCGGGCCGATCGACGGGCGCAGGAGCCCCACGCAGGTCAATCGATTGGCGACCGAGCGGCCGCTGGTGTGGTTCGAGAAGAACCTGGTCCATCGCGTGCCCGCGGGCTTCCCCGGCGAGGGCCGGCGGGTCTACCCCGGGTTTTTGCAGCTGGCCGCGTTCGTGTCGATGAACCCGCGGCGCCACTTCACGGCCTACCGCGACTACTGGCTCGACCGCGTGCGCGGGCGCGACGACAAGGCGGCCGCGCACGAGCGCTTCTACGACGAATACAACGCGGTCCTCGACATGGACGCGCTCTACTACCTCGAGACCGTGCGGCTGGTGTTCCAGGAGCACGCGCTCGCGCGCGGCCGGTGGACCGTCGCCGGCGAGCTGGTGCGCCCGGGCGACATTCGAACCACCGCGCTGCTGACCGTCGAGGGCGCCGAGGACGACATCACCGGCGCCGGCCAGACCCACGCGGCGCTCGACCTGTGCACCGGCCTCCGCGACAAGCAGCGGTTCACCGCCGAGGGCGTGGGTCACTACGGGATCTTCTCCGGCGAGCGCTGGCGCCGATCGGTCTACCCGACGGTCCGCGACTTCGTCCGCGCGCACGACCCCGCAATCACGAGAGGACAGCTGCCATGACTCAATTCTCGGGCAAGACGGCGCTCGTCACCGGCTCGACGAGCGGGATCGGTCTCGGCATCGCCGGCGCCCTGGCGGCGCGCGGCGCCAACGTGCTGCTCAACGGCTTCGGCGACGTCGACGCCGCCCTGGTGCTGGTCCGCGACGCGGCGGCGGACACCGGCGCCCGCGTGGTCCACCACGGCGCGGACATGTCGAAGCCGGCCGACATCGAGGCGATGATGCGCTACGCCGACGACGTGTTCGACGGGGTCGACATCCTCGTCAACAACGCGGGCATCCAGCACGTGGCGCCGGTCGAGGAGTTCCTGCCGGAGCGGTGGGACGCGGTGCTGGCGATCAACCTCAGCTCGGCGTTTCACACCACGCGGCTGGCGCTGCCGCGGATGCGGGGCAAGGGCTGGGGGCGGATCGTCAACGTCGCCTCGGTGCACGGGCTGGTCGCGTCGGCGTACAAGGCGGCCTACGTGGCGGCCAAGCACGGCCTGGTCGGGCTGACCAAGGTGGTGGCGCTCGAGACTGCGCGCACCAACATCACCTGCAACGCGGTGTGCCCCGGCTGGGTGCTCACGCCGCTGGTGCAGGCGCAGGTCGAGGCGCGGGCGCTCTCCGGCGGCCTCGCCCTCGACGACGCCCGCGACGCGCTCCTGGCCGAGAAGCAGCCCTCCGGTCAATTCGTCACCCCCGAACAGCTCGCCGAGCTCGTCTGTTTCCTCAGCAGCGACGCGGCCGCGCAGGTCCGCGGCGTCGCCTGGACGATGGACGGCGCCTGGACCGCACAATAGCACCACCGCAGGAGAGGACCCGGCCATGCATCGATTCGCCCCGCTCTTCATCACCGCCGCCGCCGTCGGCATGTTCCTGGGCCCCGCGCCCGCCGCCGCCGACGGCGTGTGGTCGTCGCGCACCGTCGCAGGGATGACGACGTATGTGTATACCCCGTCGACCGCGGGCGTGGTCGGCGAGGGCCGCAGCCTGCTGATCGCGCTGCACGGCTGCGCGCAGTCGGCGACCGTGTTCCGCGACCTCGGCAACTGGGCCGCCGCGGCCGAGGCCTACGGGATGGTGGTGGCGGTCCCCGGCGCGCCGAACGGCGGGGTGCTGCTCGGCTGCTGGGATTATTTCGGCGGCAATCATACGCGCACGCAGGGGCACGCGGGGGCGCTGCTGCAATTGGCCGCGAACCTCACGGCCGACCAGGCGCTGGACGTCGATCCGGCGCAGGTCTACGTCGCCGGCCTGTCGTCGGGCGGCGGCATGGCGATGGTGATGGGCTGCGTGGCGCCCGACGTGTTCGCCGGGGTGGGCATCGACGCGGGGCCGAGCGTAGGCACCAGTTCGTCGCAGATCGGCTCGGTGTCGACGTCGCAGCAGGCGGCGAGCTCGCTGTGCACGAACCTGGCCGGCACGCACGCGGGCTCGTTCTCGACCCAGCTGACGTCGGTGCTCGCGGGCACCAATGATTACGTGGTCGCCCAGGGCTACGCCGACCTCAACGCGAAGGTGATGGCCCAGCTGTACGGGGCGGCGCCGGCGGGCGGCTTCAGCGTGGCCGACCTCGAGGGCTATCAGCCGTCCGGCACCGGCTCGCTGTGGGCCGACGCCGACGGCCCGCGGGTCTCGCAGATCCGCGCGACCGGGCTGGCCCACGCGTGGCCGACCGGCAGCGGCTCGGGGGCCGACAAGTCGTACGTGTCGCCGAAGCACGTCAACTACGCGTGGTACCTCGCGGACTTTTTTACGACCAACAACCGCCGCGTGTGTCCCGACTGCGGCGGAAATAGTGACACCGGGAATGGCGAGACCGGGGGCGAGACCGGGAATGGCGAGACCGGCGGCGAGACCGGGAATGGTGAGACCGGGGGCGAGACCGGGAATGGCGAGACCGGGAGCGACGACACCGGCAACGCCGACACCGGCGGCGGTGACACCGGGGTCGAGCCGTGCACGCCGTCGACGCCGTACGTGCAGGTCGTGACCGCGACGATCACCGGGCACCTGTCGCGCTTCGCCAGCTACCCGCACGGCTACGGCACGGCGGACGCGACCTACACCTCGCTGTTCGCCAAGTACGGCATGTCGACCGCGTTCCCGCTGTATCAGGGGACCGACGGCAAGTGGTACGCCGACCCCGCGAAGGTGCCGGGGGCGGTGAGCTGCCCCTGACGAATGCCGCGACGCGTGGAGGTTCCCGGGCCCTCGAATCGCAAGGACGCGAGGGCCCGGCGATTCGCGTCAGAACGCGAGCGACTCGGCGTCGAGGACGTCGTCGGCTGGATCGGTCGCCAGGGTCTTGCCGGGCGGCGCGGGGATCTGGTTCTCGACCCAGTCGACCAGGTAGAGGAACGCGCGCTCGGCGTAGGGCTGAACGATGACGAAGCGGTCGGCCGCGCCCTCCTCGCCGATCGTGCCGTCGAAGTCGAAGTCGAGGCCGGTGCCGTCGCTGTGGGCGTCGACGTGGCCGCCGTGCGACACCACGTAGAGGCGGTGCTGCGACGGCGTGCCGAACGCGGACACCGCCGCGCGGTAGCTGAGCGCGTGGGCGCCGAAGGCGTTGAGGCCGTCGGCGTCGCCGTGCACGCTGATCAGCGGGACGGAGAACTCGCCGGTGGTCGCGTTGGCCAGCGCCCACTGCACGTGCTCCTCGGTGAAGCCGCCGTCCTGCGCCTGCTCGAGCCAGGCGTACATCGCCGGCGGCTCGTCGTTCGGCCCGGTGTAGCAGGAGTAGGCGGCGGACTCGGCGGCGTCGTGGCCCATCAGCTCGGCGCGGAACACGTAGCCGGTGAAGTTGTAGTAACCGACGCCCTTGTACTGCGGCAGGCCGAAGCCCTTGAGGTAATCGAAGGCGGTGTTGTAGGCGCCCCAGATCGGCGCCGAGGCCGGGTCGAAGCCGGCGGCCTGCATCGCGGCCTGCGCGTTCGAGTACGGCGGGATCTGGGCGTAGTTGGCCGGCGTCGTCTCGGTCAGCGGATCGTAGGCGTAGCGCATCGTCATGGCCGCCGCCTCGTTGGTGCGGATCAGTTGGTCGCCCGCGGCCAGCTCGGCCGGGGTCACCACGTCGTCGGCGTCCTGGTCGAGCACGCGCGCGTCGGGCCAGTAGACGCCGGCCCAGTCGAGGCCGCCGGCGAACACCGCGGGCTCGCCCTCGAGCACGCGCAGGCGGTCGAGCTCGAGCGCGCGGCGGACCTGATAGCCGCCGTTCGACAGGCCGGCCGCGTACACGGCCGCGGGCGCCTCGCCGTAGGCGGCGGTCAGGCGCTCGCCGGCCCACTGCCCGAGGTCGAGCAGCATGGTGCCCCAGTGTTGCGACGGGTGCAGCTTGTTGAGCATGGTCGCGTTGCCGTCGAGGCCGCCGTTGGTCATGCCCTTGTTGCCGACCACCACGGCGTAGCCGCGCGAGACCAGCCACGCCAGCAGGACGCCGTGGCTCGACCACTCGTTGCGCGTGCCCGGCGTGCCGAGCACCACCAGGCGGCCGTTGTAGTCGGTCGGCACCGCCAGCACGATCTCCTGCGTGCGCTCCTCGATCGTCAGCGCGCCGGTGACCTCGACGCCGGGGGTCTCGCTGGTCGGCACCCGCTGCGCGCTGTGCAGCACGCTCGCCTTCATCGCGTCGACCTTCTTCTGCTCGGCCGGCGGGAGGGCGTTGTACTCGGCGCTGCCCTTGACGAGCCCCCAGTAGGTGCTGTGCTCGATGCCGCCGTCGCCGCCGCCGAGCCAGTCGACGCGCACGCCGCCGTCGAGGCCGACCACCAGCGCGTCGAGGTCCGGCGGCAGGTCGCCGGTCGTGCTGGTGGAGTCGCTGGTCATGGTGTCGGGCTCGGTCGAGCTCGACGTCGTGGTCTCGCCGGTGGTCGTCGTCGTGGTGTCGATCGGCTCACCGGTGGTCGTCGTGGTGTCGACGGGCTCGCCGGTGGTGGTGGTATCGCCGGTGGTGGTCGGCTCGCCGGTGGTCGGCGGCGTGACCGTGGTGTCGGTCGTCGTCGTCGTCGTCGTGTCGGCGTCGGTGCCGGTCGAGGTGTCGGTGCCGGTCGAGGTGTCGGTGTCGGTGGTCGTGACCGCCGCGTCGCCGCAGGCGACCAGCAAGGCGAAGGAAGTCGGAAGCGCGCTGCGAATGTGCATAGCGGAGCAGACCACATGGACCCGTGAAAGCAAAGCGCATAAAACCTGGGGCGCGTGGCCCGCTGCGGCAATCACCGCAGCGGCGATCGCTCGCGCGAGCGATGCGACGAGTTCGAAGCAGCCCCGGCGCGATCGCCCTCGCAGACTCGTTAAAAAAAGGAGGCGGCGGGTCGAGAGATATGTCCCTTCGGACAGAGGTAGCGCGAATTCGGCCTGGGCGGCGATTTTGCGAGCGGAGGGCTCGGCGGCGGTGCGAGGTGAACGACCGCGCGAGCGAGCTCGGGGAATCACTGCACCGCGCCGCGTGCCCCGTTGAAACGAGTTTCACCGCGATCGACGCGGCTGCGTCGCGGCGAGCGTTCGCGCGAGCGAGCTCGTGAAAAACCCTGCGCGGAGATTTTCACGCCGGAGCGGGGAATGTCATGAGCGATTAAATCGCAGCAGCGACGTGGCGCGGCGCACAGGCGTGACCGCGTGGGTCGGCGGGTCGCCGCGGACTCGCGTATGGTCCGCGCCATGTCCGAAGTCCTCGCCGCTGCGAATCCCGGCCTCTCGGGGCTCTCGTTGTACGTACCACGGCCGCGCGTCCCGCTGGCCGCGTTCGCCGAATGGACGGGCGCCGATCCGGGCAAGCTCGCGGCGGTGGTCGGCGACGCGTTCCGCGTGCCGCAACCCGACGAGGACGTCTATACGATGGCGGCCGCGGCGGTGCTGCGGCTGTTGCAGCAGCACGACGTCGACCCGGCGCGCGTCGGCATGCTCGCGCTCGGCACCGAGTCGAGCCTCGACAACGCCGTCGGCGCGGTGATCGTGCGCGGCATGGTCGACGACGCGCTGCGCCGCGCGGGGCGGGCTCCGCTGCCGCGCGACGTCGAGGTGCCGGAGGTCAAGCACGCCTGCCTTGGGGGCATGTACGCGCTCAAGAGCGCGCTGCGCTACGTGCAGACCGACGGCGCAGAGCGGGTCGCGGTGGTCGTCGCCGCCGACATCGCCCAGTACGAGCGCGGCAGCTCGGGCGAGCCGACCCAGGGCGCGGGGGCGGTGGCGATGCTGGTCGAGCCGCGGGCCCGACTGCTCGCGCTCGACCTGCGCGCCGCGGGCAGCTCGTCCGACGAGCGCGGCTGGGATTTTCGTAAACCCGTCGCGCGCCACTTCATGGCGGAGTACCCCGAGAGCTGCCGCGGCGAGCGCGACTTCCCGGTGTTCAACGGCAAGTACTCGACGGTGTGTTACGTCGAGGCGGTGGTGCGGGCGCTGCAATCGGCGCACGCGCGCGGCGGCGGCGATCCGCGATCGCTGCTGGGCGAGCCGGCGGCGCTGCTGCTGCACCGGCCCTACGATCGCATGCCGGTCGCGGCGCTCGGGGCCGCGTGGGTGTGGGCGTGCGTGCGGGCCGGCGATCGCGAGGCGCTCGGCGCTGCGTGCCACGCGGCCGACGTCGGCTTCGACGCTCTGGTCGCCGAGCTCGGCGGGGACAGCAGCGCTCGATACGGCGTGCTCGCTCATGGGCCCGAGTTCGATCCGCTCGCGCGCACCCAGGCGGTCGCGCGGCAGCTCGGCAAGGACGAGGCCTTCGCGCGCGTGCTGGCGGCGACCCGGCCCGGCCGCGCGCTGGTCCGGCAGCTCGGCAACCTCTACACCGCGTCGCTGCCGGCGTGGATCGCCGCGGCCTTCGCCGACGCCCACGCGCGCGCGCTCGAGTGGGACGGCGCGGCGGTGACGCTGGTCGGCTACGGCAGCGGCGACGCGGCCGAGGTGTGGTCGGGCCGCGTCGCCCCCGGCTGGCGCGAGGCCGCCGGGCGCAGCGACGTCGCCGGAGCGCTCACCGGCGCGATCGACCTCGGGCGCGAGGAGTACGAGGCGCTGCACGAGCGCCGCGCGCCCGCCCGCGAGCTGCCGCCGCCGGGTCCGTTCGCGATCGCGGGCCGCGGCCGCACGTACGGGCGCGACTGGCAGGACGTCGGGGTGGCGCACTACCGCGTGGTCGAGGCCGGCTGATTTTCAGGACATGTCGGAGCTCGTCTGCGGCGCCTGAAGGTTCTGGAGATGTCTCAATAAGCATGTCCTAAAGGACATGCCGGAGCTCGCCTGCGGCGTCTGAAGGTTCTTCATATGTCTCGATAAGCATGTCCTCAAGGAGATGTCACCCGCGGTCGCCGGCCGCGGGACACGAGCGGATATGGCGACAAGGACATGTTCCTAGCGCCGTGTCGTTCGCCGTCGTCGCCACCACCAGACCGCGCCGAGCACCCACGCGAACCCGGGCTCGCCCACGTTGCAGCCGCGGCTGGCCACGGGTGGCGGCTCCTGGGGCTGGGCGGCCGCGGGCGGTTCGTTCGCGGGCGGTTCGTTCGCGGGCGGTTCGTTCGCGGGCGGTTCGTTCGCGGGCGGTTCGTTCGCGGGCGGCGGGGCGCTGCGTGCGACCAGGGGCGGGGGCGGGGCGCACGCGAGCATGACGTCGATCGCCGGCGTGACGACGACCTGGCGGCGGTCGGGGGTGGCCACCTCGATCTCGACGCGATGGAGTCCGGGCGTCAGACCGTCGAGCGACAGCGCCGCCCTGTACTCGGACTGCGGGTCGCGCTCGCACACCGTGAACAACAGGTCGGTGCCTGCCTCGCGGGTCCACGTGCGGCCGGGATCGATCCATGTGCACGAGCCGGGTCGCGGCGTCCACGGCTTTCCGTCGACACGTGTCGCAAAGACCAGGTGATCGCGCATCGGCTCGACCTCGGGCGGGAGCTCGACCCGCAGCGGCACCACGGCGGCCGTGAAGGTCTCGGAGCAGACGGCCGGCGCGGAGACCGTGAGCGGCCGCTGCGCGGGGGCGCCGGCGTGCAGGCCCGGCTGCGCCAGCTTCAGCGGCGCCGCGGCGATCGTGACAGTCGTCGTCCCCACGGCCGGCGGCATTTCGTCCTGCAACGCGCTCCACTCCCTGCGCGACTGGGCGGCGTACTCCCCCTCGCGGACGGTCACCTCGTACACCTGGCCCGGCGCGAATTTTTTGGCGAGGACGATCCATTCGATGCGGTCCTCCCCGGCGGCGATCCGGTGCTTCACCGGCACCCTGCGCTTGGCCTCGATCCGCACCACCGAGACGCGGCCCGGGGAGCCGACCAGCGGCTCCGGGCCCCCCCAGGCGAACCCGCGCACGTCGGGCGGCAGCGAACCATTCGCGCCGAGGTACAGCCGGCCCGCGCCGGGGCCCCACCACACACACGAGCACGCCCGCGCCTCGCCCTCGCCGATCAGCGCCAGCGCCACGCTCGCCATGACCACGGTCCTCGCCCGCCGCACGAGGCGACCTCAGCACGTCCCGCGAGGTCCGTCAACCTTCGCAGGGGGGTCCGCGAGGTATCCTCTCTCTGGCGCAGCGGAGAGGATGTCTCAAGGGACATGTCGAGGATGCGCGGATCGTCGCGGCCGGTTGGTCGAAGACGTGGAGCTGGACGCGTCACTCGTGCGGCGATCATGGTCCGGCGAGGTCAGCGACGGCGCTCGCCAAGGACGGCATCCATGGTCGTCGAGCGGGGTCGAGCGTCACCGGCCGGGGCCCGTCGGGACCCGCCTGCAGGTCGAATCGGCCGAGCTCGCAGTCAGCCCGGCGAGCGTGATCCTCGACGGTCGCGGCGTGTACGACCTCGGCGCGATCGTCGTGGAAACCGGACGGTGAGCCTCGCGGGCCGCGGCGAGGCCCCCGGCCCGCGGCTCTACTGCCCCGGCTGGGGGGCCGCCGCCTGTCCCTTCGCGCTCGCGGCGGACGACGGGCGCGCGAGCGCGGCCGGGAACATGCCGAGCGCGATGCACAGCGCCTCGCCGGCCTCGATCAACTCGTCGATCAGCATCTCGTCACCGACCGAGGCGTAGACCATCCGGCCGGCGTAGTTGATCATGTCGGTCCCGGCGTAGAGCTGCTCCGTCACGATCTCCGCGTCGACGCCGTCGAGGTCGAGCGCGTTGGGGAGCAGGCGGTTGAACTCGGCCAGGTCCTCGCCGTTGTAGGCCATGTTGCCGGCGAGGTACTGCACGTGCTGGGTCTGGGTCCCGAGGTCGGCGCCGAGGAAGTTGTAGCGAATGTCGGTGTTCGCGACCTCGGCGACCCATTGACTGTCGATGATCTGAATCAGCAGAGCAGGCATGGTGATCCTCCTCAGGCGTCCTGAATGGTGACGGCCACGGACAGGGTGGAGTGGGTCGAAGTCGGCACCGCGGTGATCTTGAAGCCGAGGCTCGACGACCAGGTGTAGTTGTCCGACGGGTCGGAGAGCTTCACCCAGTTGATGTTGCTGTTGTTCAGCGACGAATCGTTCATGTGGTACCAGTCGGGCCGGTCGCCCATGCCGATGACCTGGAGGCCCGCCCACAGCTTGACGCCGAACCGCTGGCTGCCGTTGTTCCAGCAGCACCAGATCCCGGCGTCGCCGTCGGCGATCGCGCCGGCCAGGTCCTGCTCGTATTTCAGGGTCCCCGAGCCCGAGTAGGCCTGCAGCGAGGTCGGCGGCTGCTGGCTGATGCCGGACACGCCTGCCTGGGTCTGCCACCCCATCGTGTCGCGGTGCCACAGGGTCGACGAGTAATTGATGAACGTTGCGGTCAGAACGGTGTTGGACATGATGCGCTCCTGTTCGGCGCTGCGGTGATTCATCCGCCGCGCGCCGCCTCGCCTGGGGAGTCGCGGGTCCCTCCGTTTTGATCAGACCGCGATACGAATTTTTTTCAGCGCGTCAGCGGGCGCGCCCCAGCGCCGAGAGCCGGGCGTCGAGCTCGGCGACCGCCGCGGCGCTGCCGGCGACCCGGGCCGTGGCCGCGCGCGCCTCGACCAGCGCTGCCAGGGCCCGATCGGCCTCGCCCAGGGCCAGGAGCGCCGCGCCCTTGCCGGCCAGGATCAGGCCGAGCAGCTCGTCGTCGACCGTCGGGGCCGCGCGCGCGATCGGCTCGGCCGCGGTGAACTCCGCCAGCGCCTCGGCCGGCCGGTCCAGCGCCAGCAGGCTCTCGCCGATGTTGTTCGCAGTGATCGCGCGGTGCACGTGGCCGGCCGGCAGGCTGCGGTCCTGCAGCGCCGCGGCCTCGCGGTAGGCCGCCAGCGCGCCCTCGTGATCGCCGCGCCAGAACTCCACCACGCCGAGGTTGATCAGCGCCGCCGGCAGGTCCTCGTGGCCCGGCGGCAGCACCCGGCCGTAGATCGCCAGCGCCCGCCGGCTGTGGTGCTCCGCGCGCCCGAATTCGCCGGCCTGCACCGCCTCGTGCGCCAGCGTCGTGTGCACCCGCGCCGCCTCGAGCCCGGCCGCCCCATGCGCCTCGGTCCACACCGCCAGCGCCGCCTCGAGCAGCCCGCGCGCCCGCGCGCCCTCGCCCTGCTGGATCAGCAGCGTCGCCATGTCGTGCGCGACCCGGGCGTACTGAGGGTGGCGGGCGCCGTAGAACGCGTCGGCGGCCGCCAACGCCGCCTCGAAGGTCGCCCGCGCCTCGGCCTCGCGTCCCAGCGCCTCGTAGGCGTTGGCGAGGCCCTGCTGGGCGCGGATCCGCGCGGCCTGCGGCCCGTCCACCGCCTCCAGCCGGGCCAGCACCTCGCGCTCCAGCCGGGCCGTCTCGTCGTGATGCCCGGCGTGGTACGCGGCGATCGCCCGCGCGAACTCCAGCTCGGCCCGGCGCAGACCCTGGTCGCCGAGCCGGTCGAGCGCCGCCGCGGCCCGCCGCGCCCACAGCTGCGCGCGCTCCGGCGCGATCTGCTGGCGCGCCGCCAGGGTCGTCAGCGCCAGCCAGGTGCTCGCCGCCAGGTCGTCCTCGCCGGCCGCCTCGGCCGTGTCGACCGCCTCGAGCAGCGCCGCCTCGGCCGCCTCGATCTCGCCTCGCTCGGCCCGCAGCTCGCCGACTGCGAGGAGCGCGTCCGCGCGGGCCGCGGGGTCGACCGCCAGGTCCGCGCGCGCCAGCGCGCTCTCGGCCAGCCGCCGCGCCTCGGCCAGGTCGCCGGTGGCTGCGTAAGCGCGCGCGGTGATCAAGGTCCGCCGCAGTGCCTCGCCCCCGTCGCGCGCCGGCGCGCCCGTGGAGCGCGACACCAGCGCGGACGCGCCCGTCCCGGCGCACGCCTCCAGCCGCGGCAGCGCCTCGACCGCGGCGATCGAGCGCTCGACCGCCGCGCGCTCGCCGGCCGCCAGCCGCTCGATCAGGGCGGCGACGGCGGCAGCGCTGCGCTCGAGGCAGATCCGGCGCGCCTCGAGCCGGCCGGGCGAGTGCAGCGCCGAGGTCTCGCACAGCTGGCGACGCGCCGCCTGCCACGCCTGGACATAGGCGCCGAGGCTCGCGTCGACGCGCTGCCAGGCGCCGGCCGCCAGCGTCAGCCCCGAGCCGCGGAACGCCGCCGCCAGGGCGGCCCTTTGGGCGGGGTTCCAGGCGGCATCGAGCCCGCGGTCGACCGCCGCGCACGCGTCGATCGCCGCCGGCGGGTCCGGCAGCCACGCCCCGGCCGACCCGCCGAGCGCCAGCAGCCCGCCCGCCAGCCCGATCCGCCGCCGCGTCCGTCCCGGGTCGCGCTCCAGCGCCGCGCACAGCGCCGCGAGCGTCGGGTGCCGCCGCTCGGGCGCGGCCGCCATCCCGCGCGCCAGCTCGCGGTCGAGCCAGCGCGGGTGCTCCGGGCGTCGCCGGGCCGGCGGCGCCGGGTCGCGGCCCGGCACCCAGCCGTGCAGCGCCTCGAACAGCGAGCAGCACAGGCTGTAGATGTCGCTGCGAGCGTCCGGCGCGCGTCCGACCAGCTGCTCCGGCGCCGCGTAGCCGACCGTCCCGCCCAGCGTCGAGCCCACGCCCCCCGGCGACCCGTCCGTGCCCGCCTCCGGCGCCGGACCGGCCACGCGCGCCAGGCCGAAGTCGACCACGTACACGTGCTCGTCGGTGTCGACGAGCGCGTTGTCCGGCTTGAAGTCGCAGTGGACCAGCCCGGCCGCGTGCGCGGCCGCCAACCCGCGCGCGGCCGCCACGTACAGCCGCACCGTCGCCCGCCACGGCCGCGCCGCCTCGCGCTGCCACGCCCGCAGCGTCCGCCCGCGGATCAGCGCCATGGCGATGTACACGTGCCCGTCGACCGCGCCGACCTCGTGGATCTGGACCACGTGCGGGTGCGACAGCCGGGCCAGCAGCCGCGCCTCGCGGAGCAGCCGCGCCTCCTCGCCGGGGCCTGCGCGATCGGAGCGCGTCAGCTTGAGCGCGACCTCGCGGCCGAGCGCCGGATCGTGCGCGGCATAGACCTCGCCCATGCCGCCGGCACCCAGGCGCCGCCGCAGCTCGTAGCGACCGATCGACGGCCGCGGCTGCGGCTCGTCGAACAGCGCCGCCGCCACGGCCGCCTTGCCGCGCGCGTACTCGCGGTCGTGCACCAGCCGCGGAGCCGCCAGCGCGGCCGCCAGCCCGCCCGCGCCGTCGCTCTCGCTCGCCGTCACCTGTCCTCCGGGTCAGTCGATCGATTCGCGCTGGTCTCGCAGCTGCAGCGCCCACCGCTCGAGGTTCTCGCGCGTCGAGGCCAGCCGCGCCGGCGCCTCGCCGAGCCGGTCGAGCGACGCCTCGAGCAGCTCGAGCGCGCGGCGCAGGCGGCTGCGCGCCGTGGGGTGCGGCGTGCGCAGGACCTCCGCGATCTCGGCGGTCGTCATCGACTCCCAGAATCGCAGCTCGATGATCACCTGATAGTTGAGGGGGATCCGCCGCAGCGCCTCGAGCAAGAGCCGCTGGTCCTCGGCCTCGGCGCGCAGGGTGCTGACGCCCGGCGAAAGGTCCTGCAGGGTGGCCTCCTCGCCGATGTCGACCGTCTCGCCGACCCGCTGGCGCCGACGAAAGTGGTCGCGCAGCACGTTGTGGGCGATGGCGAACAGGTACGAGCGGAAGCTCGCGGCCGTGCGCAGGCGATCGCTGCCGGCCACGCAGGCGGCGAAGACCTCCTGCACGAGGTCGTCGCTGCCGTGATCGATCTTGCCGCGGAAGAAGCGGGCGATCGAATCATAGTAGCGCTCGAACAATTGCTTGCCCGCGCCGCGGTCGCCGGCCCGCCACGCGGTGAGGAGCGCGCCGTCGTCCGCCATCCCTCGCTGGGTTACCACGCGCCGCGCGGCCGCGGCAAGCGACCCCGGGTGCGCCGGGCGGGATCGCGCCGCTGCGCGATCCTGAGCCGCAGCGCGGCGCTTCCCCGCGATCGATCGCTTCACTATAGTCACCGTCGATGACCATCTATGAATCGAGCACTCCGGTCTTGATGGAGGTGCAGAGCGACGGGGCCGGCTATGCGCTGATCCTGCTGTCGGCGGCCGCCGGGCCCATGGCGCTCGGCGCCACCGACGCGGCCCGAGCCTCGACCGTGGGCGTCGGCGTCGAGGTCCGCGTCAGCCCCGCCGACCCCGACATCACGATCGACAGCGTCACCGCCACCCCGATCCGCGACGCCCCGAGCACGGTCGCGTGGACCGTCGACAGCGGCACCCAGGTCACCGCATTCCCGGCGCCGGAGACGGAGGGCGAGTACATGTGGGACCTCGTCGTCACCGTCACGGTCGGACCGAGCGTTCACCGCCGAGTCGTGCAGCTCGACCCGAAGATGATCGTCCGCAAGACCTTCCCGTGACGATCCATCCGGCGCGCAGCCCCATGGTGGTGGATGAGGGCTGGTCACCCGGTCGACGATGTCGATATCGGCAGGGCGGCAACCGCCACCGAATGGTGGTGGTTCGCTCGGGAGCAGGCAGACGGGCGCGGAGCGTTCGCGGGCCCTCACAGCATTCATGAGCTCGCCCGATTCGTATGACTTCTGACGGTTCGTCTCGCTCGATGCGCAGGACCGTCAGGTCGGCGGGGACGGCCGCTTCACCGCGAACTGCACACGGGCAGCTGCGAGTCGCGTGGGTCGAGCTCGCAGTGAGCCAGGCGAGCTCGACCCACGACGACCTCGGCACGCGCATCGTGGAGGCGAGGCGGTGAGCCGAGCGCGTCCCGCGGCGAGGCTCCGGTCGTTCGCTGCGACGAAGTTCGGGTACCATCCGCGGCGTGTCCGAGCTGTTCGCCGCAGCCGTCTCGATCGCCCCGACGCGGCGGCGTCGCTTCCTGTGGGCCGCCTGGTGGACCGCGCCGCCGTCGCGGGAGCCGTTTCGCCGGCCGGACGCCTCGGAGGGGGGCGCGCGCACGCGGGACGAGGCGCTGCGCCGGGCCGAGAAGGCGGCAGGGCGCACGTTGGTGCAGATCGAGCCGCTGTGGGCGCGCGCGTGGGGCCGCGTGCTGATGGGCGAGCCGCCGTTCACGCAGGCCACGAGCGAGACGACGCGAGCCGCGCCACGAGCGAGCCGCGAGCCGGAGCCGGCGTCGATCTGGCAGCTCCTCGGGCTCACGCCGCAGGCCAGTGTCGCGGAGATCCGCGCAGCCTTTCGCCAGCGCGCCCTCGTCACCCACCCGGACCGCGGCGGCGATCCGGAGGCCTTCCGCGCGCTCCGCGAGGCCCACGACGAGGCCCTCGCCCGCCGCGCGCGCACCGGCAAGCGACCGCGCCGCAAGCGGCCGGAGTCGTGACCACTTTTTTGAAATTTAAAAGGACGCTCCGTGGGTGAGAGGTCGAAGTCGCTGCTCGTAGTTCGCCCTGCGTGACTCGTCCTGGCTCGGCGCACTGTGCCGCCACATGTGTCAGCGGTGTGCCGGCACCGCAAGCGTGCCGCTTCGGGTGGACGCAGCGGATTCCGCGTCCAAGCCGTGGCACGACGCTTGCTCATACACCTGCGGAGGGCGGTCGTCGCCGCGGCGAATCGCGGCATTACGGCTGCGCCCTCTGAACGTGCTCCACCTGCCCGCGATGCGGGCCATCGAGGTTATCATGTCTCTTCATACCCAGAATGCGTGGTTTGTCCTGCCCCTGCTGGCGGTCTCGCTGCTATGCGCCTGCGACGACGAGCTCGACGTCGGACTCGAAGTGCCGGGCGACGATGTCGAGCTGCGCGACGGGGATCTGAGCCTGTGCGGGAGCGTCCCGGCCCACGCGACGGTGACGCTGAACGGTTCCGGCACCTACGTGGCGAATGCGCCCCAAGCGAGCATGGGCCAGTCCGGTTGTGACCACCGCTTCGTCGTCGACTTCATCAACGCCGGCGGCGGCACGGTCAACCTCATCCCCGACCTGCACCACTTCCTCTGGACGGATGCGAGCTGGCCGTACAGCGACGAGTCGTCCTGCATCAAGGCGTACGCGATCATGGATGTGTACACGATGCCCCAGGTCGGGTTCCTGTCCAAGGACAGCAGCATTGTATACCAGGGTGAGTGGATCGACGGCGCCTGCAAGCCCGTCGCGCTCGAGGGCACCCGAAGGACGAGCGTCCAGGGGGCCTGGAAGATCCGCCTGGCCAATCGCGCCTGGGTGGAGGTGGAAGAATGCACGATCAGCGGCTGCGTCGTCGCCGATCTCGACACGTGGGCCCGCGCGAAGGTCGTCGTCCCCTGAGCCGAAAAGAAACACCGGCGCCGCGTTGCGACTAGTACATCCGGCCCGAAGTTCTCCAGGGGTTGCTAGGCCCTCTCTGCAAGGGTCCAGCCGAAGTTGCCGAGGAGCAGCTCGAGCAGTTCGTCGCGAGAGGCGCGGAAGGGTGTTGGTTCCCAGCGCCCGGTATGGGTAGCCATCTCCAGCTGCCACAAGTTGGCGGCGAGACGGCGCAGGCGCGCGTGCGGGATCGGATCGTGGGTGGGACCGGACTCGAGGGTGATGAGCGGGGCGCGATGCCGGACACGGATATGTGCGAGGCCCTGGTGTTGGCGCAGGAACTGCTCGACAGCGCGAGCGTCATCGTCCGATTTCGCAGCGGCGTTGCGGGTGGTGCGTGGACGGCTCATGCGGCGTGGTGCCGCTGAGTGTGGACGAAGTGACCGCGGAAGGTCCAGTTGAACGGGTGCGCTTCGTCGCTGTTCCAGCGCCGGATGAAGCTCATCACGGCGCGGGGCAAGGCTCCGGCGCAAGGAAAGTCGGCGTAACGAAGGACGCGGCGCTGCAGCAGCGAGAACCAGATCTCGATCTGGTTGACCCACGAGGCATGGATCGGCGTGTATACGAAGTGGAAGCGGTCGCCGTGACGCCGGTTGAAGCGAGCCCAACGCTGGTCCGCACCCTCATAGTGGATGTTGAGGTTATCCCAGACGACGTAGAGCTGGCCGGTAGGGTATTTGCGGGCAAGGCTCTCCATGAAGTCCAAGAGGTCCTCGGCCCGTCGTTGCGGCTTGCACTCGCCCAGGACTTCACCGGTGCGGACGTCGAAGGCCGCGAACAACGACCAGGTACCGCGGCGGACGTACTCGAACTCGAAACGGCCCGCGCGGCCGGGCGCGGGGAGCTTGCTGGGAAATCTCCGTCCGAGCGCCTGCATGCCGGTCTTCTCGTCGACGCAGAGCACATGAGCTCCGTCCGGGGGATGATGGTAGAGATCGCAGATGCGCTGAACCTTGCGACAGAAGTCGGGGTCGGGGCTGTGCAGCCAGAGCCTCATCTTGTGCGGCCGGAAATCCTCGTTGCGCAAGATTCGCCCCACCTCGGACACGCTGAGCCCGACACCTGTCTCATGAAGCAGGCGCCTTGCCAACGTCGCATATGTCCACGTCGAACGGGTCTGCTGGCCATGCCTGGCAGGCTTGTCACAGGCGAGTTTGATGAGCTTGCAGCGTGTCGCCGGCGATACCCGAGGAGGTCGCCCACTTCGCGGACGATCCTCGAGCGTCACGACTCGCCCATCACGCGCGAAGCGCCCACGCCACACCCTCACCGTGTCCACGTGGCAGCCCAATCTCCGCGCAATCTCCTGGTTTGAGTGCCCTTCGGCAGCGAGGAGCACGAGCCTCGCCCGGAGTACGAGGCGTGCCTCGGCGCGGCCACTCCGGGCCAGCACCTCCAGTTCGTCACGGACCGAAGGTGCCAAACGAAGCCGTTGTGCTCGTGGGCCTGGCACATCGACGAGATCGTTTTCGCGCCTCGCCTATTCCACCGCCTATACCGCCCTGGCGATGGATCCAGGACAGAACCCCTGGAGAACTTCGGGCAGGCAGTACTAGTCCCACGACCTCGAGCGCCCGAGCACCTCGCGTGATCGGGCGCTCGATCCAGGCCCGGCAGCTCGGGCCGTGGTGGCTTTCGAAGTTCGTCGACGCCGCGCGCGAGGCCGACCTGCCGCTCGCGTACGTCGTGCTCCGGCCGCCGCTCGACGTGACGCGTCAATCCTCGCCGCGACGGGACTCGCACTCCGAATGGCGCATCGCGCTCGCCGAAGGACTCGCGCCCGCGAGGTGAATCACCGCCTCGACCGGAGTCGCACCGCGGACGCGCGAGGGTGAATCGTCGCCGCGACCGATCCGAGCGCAGCCGCCAGCGAGGCCCTCGCGCCCGCGAGCGTGCATCGTGGCCGACGGACTCGGTCCATTCGTGGCCGCGCGCCCGCCGAATCCTCGCCCGCAGGGTCCGTGCGCCTATGGTCTGCGAAGGCGGGGCTGCCGGGGAATGCGAGAACCCACGACAATCCTCGCATGCGGCACCGGGTGCATCGCGCGTACGCGGGTGAGACAAAATCGCCGGTGCTGGTGCGCGACGCGGACGAGCGGCTCCCCTATTACGAGGGTGACGAGCCGCCCACGGCGCCGGCCGGCGCTGTGATCGAGACGCGCACGCAGGCGAACTGGGACGGCGGGCCGCCGCTCGTCGAGCGCGTGGCGATCGTCGAGGAGGAGCTGTCGCTGCCGGCCGAGCGGCGTGCCGCGGTGGAGGCGGCGCTGGCCGCCGTGGTGCCCGTGATGGCGGCGTGGGGCGTCGGCCCGCTCGCCACCTGCACGTGGGTCGTCGGCGAGCCGCGCGCGCTCTCGCTGGCGGCGCAGCGCCGCGGGGACTGTCTGCGCGCGCTGCACGAGGTGGTCTGGGAGGTCGCGTCGGATCACGGCCTGAACCTCGGCAACGAGTATGGCTCGGCCGCGCGCGCGCAGGAGTGGGAGCGGATGGCCCACGCCGACGTGGTGTTCCCCGAGGAGCTCGAAGATCCGTACTACGCGTACGGCCCGTCGGGGCCGCCGGTCGTGCCGAAGGGGTGGCGCCGTCGGCCAGTGCGCGAGCTGGAGGACCCCTTCGCGCCGCTGCTGGCGCTGGCGTCGGCGGGCTTCCAGCTGCTGAAGCTGGCCGGCGACGAGGCCGTGCTGTGCCTCCCCGCGGCGGACTCGTGAACCGGCCGACCTCGAGAATCATCGTACATGTCTTCGTGGACATGTACGATGATTACTCGACGACGACGAGCCGATGCGCCAGCGTCGCGTCGACGATGTGGATCTCGAGCTGACGGGCGGCCGCGTCGCCGGTGATCCACGCCGCCGCGCCTGCGAGCGGGAAGGCGTCGTCGCCGCGCGGGAGGTGAGTGTCCGTGACCATCGCCGCGGGCACCAGCGCCTCGCCCGTCGCGTCGATGACCATGCCCCACGTCCCGGCGAAGGCCGGCTGGGCGCCGTCCCAGCGCTCCCACAGCACCGCGTAGGTGTCGTCGCCGAGGGGCACCAGCTTGGGTCGCTCGGCGTGCGCCTGGCCGTCGGCCTCGGTCTGATAGTGGGTGAGCCAGCGCAGCCGGTTTTGCCGCGGCTCGCCGCCGGAGTCGACCTCGAGGACGTCCGGCAGGGCAGGGTCGAGGTGCATCCCGCTGTCGGCGGGCACCGCCTCGAAGTCCCGGCGCACGCGCACGAGCGCCAGCTCGCGCGAGCCGGACACCAGCTCGCCGGTGACGGTCGTCGACTCGGTGGCGAACAGGGCGAGGTAGCCGTAAGTGGGGTCGCCGTCGATCGGCGCGGCGTTGCCCAGGCGCGTGAAGGTGTTGTTGTTGCCGGTGTTGCCCTTGATCGCCAGCAGCGAGTAGGTCTCGCTGTCGGGCTCGACGCGGGCGAACGCGAGGTCGCGGGGGTAGGAGTCGCCGAGGTGCAGCTCGACGAAGCCGGTGCCGTCGTGGAACAGCCGCTGGTCGAAGGAGTGACTGACCCAGATCGACGAGGTGCGCGTGACGGCGCCCGAGCCGGCGTCGAGGTGGGTGGTGAGCGCCTTCTGGTGGCGCGCCATGATGTTCCAGTCGGTGTCGGTGTTGTTGCCGTGCACGAGGGCCAACGCGCCGGCGCCCCAGGCCAGGCGCGCGGTGCCGGCGACCATGGGATTGACGATCGGCTCGGAGTCCGGCGCGAGGGCCTCGCGGCCGAGGTCGACGTCGGTGTCGAAGTGCACCGTGCCGTCCCACGACTGTTTGACGACGCGGACGATCCCGCCGCGGTGCTCGCCCGGCTGCGGGTCGTCGAGGGTGAGGGTGTCGCCCTCGGCGACGCCGCTGGCGACGTAGAGCTGGCCCTCGGGGTCGCGCGCGAGGCCCATGACGCGATCGAGCATCGGCGGCTCGAGCACCGCGGTGATCACGTAGTCGTCGGCGAGCGGCTCCAGGCGCAGGACGTAGGCGTGACCCTCGGGCTGCTCGGCGTAGTCCTGGACCAGGACGTCGATGGTGGCCCCGAGCGGCACCGCGACGATCTCGGGCGACTTGCCGTACTGCGCCTCCCAGCTGTCGGGGCCGGCGAGGTCCTGCTGGTCGACGTCGAACGGCACGAGCAGCTCGGCGATCGTGCCGACGGGCATCGGCAACGGCTCGCCGGTGTCCGTGGTGCCCGCGGTGGTGGGATCGACGTCGGTGGTGGCGGGCCCGGTCGGCTCGGGCCCGGTCGGGTCGGTGGTGGCGGGCTCGCTCGTGCCGCCGGTGGTCGGCGGGTCGGCGGTCCCGCCCGTGGTGTTCGTGGAGGCCTCGCCGGTCGCGTCGGTCGCGGCGTTCATGGTCTCGCTCTCGTTCGGAGCGCCGACCTCGCCGCACGCAGCCGCCCACGAGAGTCCGAGTGCCACCCACATGCCCCGCTTCACGTCGATCGCCATGGTCCAACGGTAGAGCACCGACACCAGTGAAGTCGAGAGGTCATGAACACAGTGGCTCGAGGCCGCAACCGTGCGGGCCGTGGACCTCATGCGCGCGAGCGAATGTGTCCGCGAGGAAAATCTACGCATGGTCCATGGGACATGTCCTTAAAAATGCGTTCACAGGTGGGGACTTGCAGGCGCCGATCCCGCCTCGAAGGGGTACGAATCGGCGCACTCAATCGCCACAGCTGCGACTCGCGGGTCAGCGCGACGGCGGCGGGCCGCCGAAGGTGGCCTCGATGGTCGCGATGTCCTCGGCCGCGTAGAATTTCGCCTGCATCGCGTGCATCTCGGGGCGGGTGAACACCTCGGCGCGCGGCTGTTCGATGGCGCCGGCGATGATCTCCGCGACCTCCTCGACGGGCTGCGCGCCGGGGAGCTTGCGGGAGTCGAGGCCGCCGTGCAGCGCGTTGCTGCCGAAGTCGGTCGCGACCACGCCGGGCAACACCGTGGTCGCGTGAATCTCGGGGCCCTGCGCTCGCAGCTCGACGCGCACGCTGGCCATCAGCGAGTTGACGGCCGCCTTGGCCGCGCTGTAGGCGCTGCGGACGGGCGTGAACGGGATCCGCCCGAGCATCGACGAGACCGCGACGATTTGCCCGCGGCGCTGCTCCTTGAAGTGGGGCAGCACCGCCTGCACGGCGTAGAGCACGGACTTGAAGTTGGTGGCGATCATGTCGTCGACGTCGGCGTCGGTCAGCTGCGAGGGCAGGCGGGAGATCCCGCGACCGGCGTTGGCGACGAACACGTCGAGTCGGCCGAATTGCTCGAGGGTGCGCTGCACCAGGCGCTCGTTGTCCTCGCGCCGCGAGACGTCGGTGGGGACGGCGAGGGCGCGCTCGCCGAGGCGACCGGCGACCGCGGCCAGCGCCTCGGGGTTGCGGGCCGCGAGCACGACCGTCGCGCCGCGCGCGTGACAGACGTTCGCCAGCGCCTCGCCGATCCCCATCGACGCGCCGGTGATGATGATGACCTTGTCCTTCATGCCCGGCATCGTAGGCAATCTCCGCGCGAGAATCAGCCGGATATCGCGGCGCCGCAGGGCGGCGGACTGGCGGCGCGCGGCGGCCGGGCGCGCCGCCGAGGCCGCTGGACGCGAAGACCTCCCGCGTCATCCTCCGAGGTCGTCGCCCGTGAGCGGCGCGGCAGGAAGCGATTCTTCATGTTCAAGCTCTGGGTACTCCTCGGCGTCCTCGCCTCGCCGGACGGCGCGACGTCCTCCCACCAATCGAGCCCGGCGAGCGAGTTCACGGAGGCGGCCGAGCCCGCGTCGGCCGGCAGCTGGGGCTGCATTCAGGACATCCTCTCGGAGGAAGACGCCGCCTACTGCCTGGCCAACTGCGAGGGCTTCGCCCCCGACGCCGGGCGGCCCGCCTATCGTCACAAGGTCCGCGTGGGCCACGTCCCCGCCGATTGGTGCGCGGACAGGGCGAGGAAATACTGCCACCGGCGCGGCCTGGAATTGAACTACGCGTGCTGGGGCGATTATTTCTCGTGGTGACGAGGCGCCCGAGGTGTCGGCGCGCCGGGTCCCACCGGCGCGTCGGCATGGCGCTCCGCGAGGCGGAGCGAGCAGGTCACTTCGAGCCGCGCTCGGAGGGCGTCGCCTCGATCGGGGCGGCGTCGTTGGCGTCGCTCGCCGTATTCGGGGCGGCGTCCGTCCCGCGCAGCGGCGCCCCGGCGCTGTTGATGTAGACCATGTTGCCCTTGATGTAGATCCCGCCGGCGTTGATCGTGATGAAGCCGCCCGGGCCCTGGATGGTCAGGCCGCTGCCGGCGTCGAGGACGATCTTGCTCGACCGCAGGTGGATCTCGTCGGCGGCCTCGATCGCCAGGCGGCCGCCGATGGTCGTCTGCTCGTTGGCGCCGACGATCCGCGAGACCGAGCCGTCGACCTTCTCCAGCGTGTTCTTGCGGGTATGCTCGTGGCGGTCGCCGTCGATGAGCTCGAGCTTGTCGCCGAGCACGTGCATGTCGACGCGGCCGACCCCGTCGATGCCGCCGACCAGCAGCTCGACGTCGCCGCCGAGGTGGGCCTTGGTGTGGCGGTGGATCTTCAGGTGATGGTCGTGGAACAGCTGGACGAAGCTGTCGCCGGCGGTGCCGCCCTCCGAGTGGCCGACGGTCACGTGCGAGTTGTTCCACACCGTCGAGAAGGAGTCGTTGTTGACGCGGATGTCGATGTTGCGCTCGGCGTGGAGGAAGATCTGCTCCTCCTTCTTCTTGTCCTCGAAGCGCAGCTCGTTGTAGCCGCCGCCGCCGAGCGAGCTGTCGGACTTGATCGTGCTCTTGGTCTTCTGCTCCGGCAGCGGGTAGGGGACCTCGTTCTGCCCGTGGTAGATGCGCCCGGTGATGATCGGCCGGTCGGGGTCGCCCTCGAGGAAGTCGACCAGCACCTCGTGGCCGATCCGCGGGATGAACATCGCGCCCCAGGCGTTGCCGGCCCACAGCTGGCTGACGCGGACCCAGCACGTGCTCGTGTCGTCGAACTTGCCCTCGCGGTCCCAGTGGAACTGGATCCGCACGCGGCCCCACTTGTCGACGTGGACCTCCTCGCCCTCGGGCCCGGTGACGACCGCCGACTGCAGGCCGCGCATCACCGGCCGCGGGGTCACGCGGGCCGGCCGGAACGGGACCTTGAGCTCGGTCACCGCAAAGTCGTTATCGTAGGCGCTGGCCTTCTGCCCGTCGTGGTCGAGCACCTGCTGCTGCTCGCCGCGGTGCCGGACCTCGATGATGCGATACTGGGTGTTGAGCTCCTGCTGCGTGTGCCCGGTCAGCGTCATCGTCATGCCGGGCGTCAGCCGCGGGCAATCGCTGATGCCGCTGCCCCTGCGGCGAGCGGCCTGCAGCTCCTCGAGGCGGATCTTCGCCAGCACCTGGCCCTCGTGCGGGCCGGCGCGGCCGGGGTCCTGATATTCGCCGGGGAAGTCGTAGGCCTCGAGCTCGGGCTTGGCCTTGGCCGTCTCCTTGGCCTCCATCGCCATGTCGGTCTTGTGCAGGTTCTTGTCGCGGAGCGAGACGGTGCCGGTGCGGATCCGTCCGCCGAACCGGAACTCCTTGATGTGCTCGCGGTCCTGGATCGCGCCGTCGGGCGGGTTGAACCACACCTCCGAGCTGCCGGTGATCGCGGGGTGCGCCTGGCTGCTGTCGGCCATCACCCAGACGTGCCGGTTCTCGTCGTGCTCGAACCAGTAGCAGATGCCGTCCTCCTCGAGCAGGCGGCTGACGAACGCGAGGTCGGTCTCGCGGTATTGCACGCAGTAGTTGCGCGGCTCGTACTTGGCCGACAGCGCGAAGCGGAACCGGTCCTTCGCCACGCCGCCCTTGATCAGCACCTCGCTGACGATCTGCTCGGTGGTCTTGTCCTGGAAGATCCGGCAGTCGGCGCGGTGCAGCAGCAGGTGCGCCGAGGGGCCGAGCTTCAGCTCGTAGAGGTCGAACTCGCGGGTGTGGCCGATGTACTCGGCGTCGTAGATGATGCCGTGCACGTGCCGCGGGACCTCGGCGCCCTCGATCGTCAGCAGCGCGGACTGGCCGAGGATCGACTCGGTGTCGAGGTCGATGCCCGCGACCTCGATCCGAAACTCGAACGGACTCGAGATCGCCTCGTGCCCGGTGAAGCGGACCACCCGCAGCGACGTGCCGCCGACGTCCAGAGTGAAGATCGCGTCGCTCGACTGCAGCACCGAAGTGAATTTGGAAACGTCGACAGCCATCGGAACGGGCTCGAACCCTTGATTCGCAAGATAGGTTCAGCGGCGAGAGCCCGTCAACACGCGGCCTCCAGGGCAGCGACGTTCGACTGCGGGCATACGCTGCCGGACTAAGAAGATCCCCGCGCACGGATCCGCGCGCGCAGGGCGATGCTGCGCAGCGACGCCCAGTTCGTGGGCCGGCGCGCGCGTTCACGCCCGGACACTCGTCACAGTGCACATACGCGGGCGCCCGCCGCCCCGATGGCGCGGGCCGAGTTCTCCGCAGCGCGGCCGCGGCGCAAGGTGACGCGGCCGTCACACTCGCGCGCTGCCGGCGATCTTCGCTCGCGCGGCGCGATTCGTGGGACACGCCAATCGCCGGTGAGTCGATGCATTCGAATGATGCATGAGGGTGACCGGTCGCGGCGAGCACCTCGTGCAGAGCGATTCGCGGCGAATGCCCGCGGCTCGTCGGCCCGTCGGCCCGACCGCGCGGCCGGGCGCGGCGTCGACGCGGCGTCGGGGTCGCGCTATCGTCGGGGACGATGCGCGTTTCGTGGTTCCTCGTCGCCTCGCTCGTTCCCGTCCTGGTCGGGTGCCGCGGACCGTCGCTCGACGGCGAGACGGACAGCGACGGCGGCGAGACGGGCGGCGAGACGGGCACGACGGGCGGCGAGACGGACGGCGCGAGCCCCTGCCCCACCGAGCGGATCCAGACCTCCATCGGCTCGGACGGCGAGCCCTTCCGCTACCTCAGCCTCTACACCCAGGAGGATGTCGCCGCGCTCGCCGGGTGCACCGATGTCGACGCGGATCTCCACATCGAATCGGGCGTCACCGACCTGAGGCCGCTGGCGAGCCTGCGCCGGGTCGACGGGGCGCTGCGGATCTACGGCGGCTACAACCTGCCCACGAACGAGCCGCCGCTGCCCAGCCTCGCCGGCCTGGAGGGCCTCGACTCGGTGGAGGCGCTGTCCGTCGAGCGCCTCGGCGTGGCCAGCCTCGAGGTCTTCTCCGGCCTGACGACGATCCCCGGCGGGCTCAGGGTCGACTTCCTTCCGCACCTCGAGTCGCTCGAGGGCCTCCACAACATCGAGTCCGTCGGCGGCGAGCTCGCCATTCAGGACTGCGAGAAGCTCACCTCGCTCGCGGGGCTGCGCAGCGTTCAGCGCGTGGGGCACCTCAACCTCGGCAAGCTGCGGGTCACCACGCTGCAAGGCCTGGAGAGCCTGGCGGAGGTCGGCGTCCCCGGCGGTGAACCGACGCGCGTCGACATCTATTACCTCACCGAGCTCGCCTCGCTCGACGCCCTCGACATCGACTGGCACCCGCAGCTCGGGCTCCAGCTGTTCGGCACCGACGTCGAGGACCTCGACCTCCTGAGCGGCGTCGACGAGATGCACATGCTGGGCCTCTACGACAACTCGCGGCTCGCCGACCTCTCCGGTCTCGAGGCGCTGGAGGTCGTCCACGAGCAGCTGCATTTCATCGGCGACGCCGCGCTCGTCGATCTCGGCGCGCTCCTCGGGCTGCGCTCCGTCGGCGCGCTGATCGCCCGGGAGACGGCGTTTACCGATCTGGGCCCGCTCCCGGCGCTGGGGCACGTCGGCGACCTCCAGCTCAGCGGCAACGAGCAGCTCGCGTCGCTCTCGGGCCTGGCCGGGCTGAGCGAGCTCGGCTCGCTGGTGCTCGAGCACAGCCCGGCGATCGGCGGGCTGCCCGAGCTCGCCGGGCTCACGCGGGTGACTGGCGACTTCGAGCTGCGCGACCTCGGCATCACTGCGCTGGGCGACCTGGCGGCGATCACCGAGGTCGGCGGTCGGCTCGTCGTGGTCCACAACGCCTCGCTCCTGCAAGCCGACGCCGAGGCCTGGGCCGAGGCGATCGCGGTCGGCGAGGAGCGCAAGGTCGCGGGCAACAAGGACGACCCGAATTCGCCCTTCTCCCCGTGCCCGTGGCCGGACGACGGCGAGTGCGATCACGACACGATCTGCCTCGACGGCGACGACGAGGATTGTGTGATCGGCGAGTGACGGGGTTTCCCGTCGCCGCGCTCCGTCAGCCGCGCAGCGACTCGATGCGCCAGGCGAACTCCTCGCGCATGTTGGGCGCGGCGCCGGGCAGCGAGTAGGCGAGGCCGCCGTCGCGGTCGAGGATCCAGAAGGTCGGGAACGCGGCGATGCCGGCCTTTTGGCAGAAGCCGCGGTCGAGCAGCACCGGGAAGGCGTGCTTGTGCTCGCGCATCCACTGCGCGACCTCTTCGGTCTCGCCGCCGCTGTGGATCGTCAAGAACTCGACCTCGCGGTCGCGGGCGTAGTCCTTGATCAGTTTCTCGAATTCGGGCAGCTCGTCGATGCACGGCTTGCAGGTGGTGAACCAGAACTTGATGACTGCGATCTTGCCGCGCAGCGTGTCGTTGCCGACCTTGGTGCCGTCGAGGCGTTCGAGCGCGAAGGCCGGGGCAGGGGCGGGCGAGGCGGCCTTGCCCGCGATCACCTTGGCGCGGCGGATGTCCCGGGCGCGCGCCTTGATCTTCTCGACGAACTTTTCATAGCCCTTCAGGTCGCCGTGCTCCTCGCGGTAGATCTGCTCGAGCATGACCTTGCACGGGTTCTCGCGGCCGGGGACGTCCTGCTCGAAGCCGGCCGCGAGGTAGCCTTCTGCCGCGTCCATGTCCCCGCGCTTGCGCGCGAGGGCGGCCAGGCGCGCGAGGCTCTTCGGGTAGCCGGGGCTCACCTCCTGCGATTGCTTGAGCGCTGCCTCGGCCTCGTCGAGGCGGCCGGCGGCGAGCAGCACCGCGCCGAGAGCGTCGTAGTTCAGGCCGAGCCGGTCGCGGCGGAGGATGTCGCACACCTCGAGCGCGAGGCCGGTGGCCCGCAGCTCGGCGCCGAAGCGCTCGATCGCGGCGGCGCCCTCACGCGCGAGCGCCTCGGCGCGCTCGAGGTGCACGCCGCGTTCGGCCAGGGCGATCGGCCCGTCGGTGTGAGCGCTCTCGAGGTCGGTGCGACCCGCGACGCGCATGAACTCGATCGCCGCGAGCAGCTCGTCGGGCGGGGTGGCCGGGTCGGCGCGCAGGAGCTCGAAGCGCAGGCGGCCGGCCTCCTCGCGCAGCGACGGCTCGTGCAGCTGCGGGCGGGCGAGGAAGCCGGCGAGCTCGGCCCGCAGCTCGGCGGTGCGCTCGGGCCTGGGTGCGCCGTCAGGCCCGAGCTCGGCGGCGATCCGCCGGTAGAGCAGCTTCTCGTTGGCGGGGCTGTCGGTGAACTCGCCGGCGATCCGGCGCTCGAGAGTGTCGGCGCGCTCGACCTGGCCGAGCTCGCGGAGGATAGCGGCGGCGGCGAGCAAGGCCGAGGGCTGCTGCCCGCGCAGCTCGAGCAAGGCGTCGACGTCGCGGACGATCGCCTCGCGCTTCTCGTCGTCGCTGCGGCCGGGCGCCTGCTGCCAGAGCTGCCAGCGCTGCTGTCGCAGTCGCACGGAGGCCGGCGAGGCGGCGATCGCCTTCTCCATCCACTTCAAGGCGTCGTCGTGGCGCTCGGCCTGCGTGAGCGCCTGGGCGGCCGCCGCCGCGGCGTCGACCGCGGGGACACCCTGGGCTTTCTCGGCCTCTGCGAGGGCCGCGGGCAGCTGGTCGCGGGCGTCGTTGCTGCGCTTGAAGAGCGCCCGCAGGTGGATCGGCTGCAGCGCTTCGGGGTGCGCGACTGCCAGCGTCGTCGCGTCGTCGGTGCGGTCGAACGCCAGCAACGCGCGCGCCCGCAGCTGCAGGACGTCGGGGTGATACGCCAGCGCCGTCGTCAGCGGCTCCGAGGCGATCAGCGCCCCGGCGTCCGGGAAGTCGCGATCGACGAGGCCGACGGCGACGCGAGCGAACGCCGCCCACGGTTCGTCGGGCAGCTCGGCGATCATCTTGTCGGCGAGCGCCTCGGCCTCGAGTCGGCGGCCGCTGTCGGCGACGCAGGCGATGGTCCACGCGCGGGCGCGATGGTCGTTCGGCTGCACGCGCAGCAGCGCCTCGCCCTCGGTGACGCACTGCTCCGGGTCGTAGGCGTACTGCAGGTCGCGCACGCGATCGGCGTCGGCAGCGTCGGCGGTCGGGGCCACCGGCCGCGCGACCTTGGGCGCCTCCCGCGGCGCCGGCGGCTGCGGCTGAGTGCAGGCGCAGACGAGCGCGACGAACAGGAGGGCTCGAGAGACGCGGTGGGAGTCGGCCATGACGCGACAGTAACAAGTCACCCGTTCGCTGTCGCGCTCACGCGGACTCCCGGCCCACGCGTCGGGTGTTCTACGTGTCGCCGCCATGCCTCGCACGATCGCGTTGTGACGAGATCGCCGTCATGCGCTCCGACAACACTTTTTAAAAATAGAAATCAGCGCATCGAAGATTGCGGCGGACACAGCCGTGGCGAGGTCGGAGGACAAGCCGTCGAGCGCTTGCTTCGAGGACATCGACCTCCTGCCCTGCGTGGGTCTGTGCCGCGCGCGAGGCGGCCTCTCATGGACGTCGTTGAAGCCGCCGCTCGACGCGGCTGTGTCGGGGCGATGGCGGTCACCGCCGCCGGCGGGCGCCGGAATCGGCCCCTGATGTGAATCGCGCGCGCCAGCCGGCTCACAGCCGCGTCATCGAATAGTCGCAGTGCTCGAGGCGAGACAGCCTCTCGCGCAGCTCCTCGGCGATCGCGTCGACCGTGGCCTCGGGCAGCTCGCCCTCGACGGTCATCTGCAGCGAATAGGAGCTGCGGACGAAGCGGACGATCACGCCGTCGACGAGGATGCGGGTGGTGTCGTACGAGTCCTCCTCCTCGGGGCACGCCTCGTGGGCGATCGACGGCCGGAACAGCTGCTCGGCGAGGTCGAGGTCGGGCGGGACGCCGAGGCCCTCGTCGAGCGAGGCGAGCTCCTCGGCGAGCTGATCGGCCCAGCCGATCTTGCGGTACCAGCAGGCTTGCTGCATGTTCCACACGTAGTTGGGCTTGCCGTCGCTGCGGGCGAATTCTCGGCGCGGCCAGCGGCGGTCGGTGAGGCGCTGCCACTCCCAGGTGTCGAGGTCGAGGCGCCAGTCGTCGATGTTCTCGACCATGGAGCGGTCCTCGCCCGGGTCGAGCTTGCCGTGCTGCACCACGATCGCGCGGCCGTCGTCCGTCAGGGTCGCTGTGTGCCTGCAGATCCACCCGGGTGGGGTGCCGCCGGTGGGGATGGTGGCGATCGCGAAGGTCGCGAGGTCGAGCGCGAGCACCTGAGTGTGGCCAGGCCTGCGCTCGCCGGCGTAGCCGATGCTGCCGATGAGGATGAGGCGGTCGCCCACCAGGGTGGCAGAGTGGAAGTCGGTCGGCGGGAACACCTCGCGCGGGTAGCCGAAGATCTCCACGCGGCCGTCGGGGTGGCGCACGACCACGTCGTTGTAGATGAAGAAGTCGGGGTCGTAGTAATCCTCGTGCTCGCCGCCGATGAGGAGCGTGCGACCGTCGGGCAGCGCGGTGGTGCTGCGGCCGAAGCGATCGAAGCACCAGCCGGGGCCGGCGCCGAGGGCCGAGGGGCCGTCGAAGCGCTTGTTGGCGGCCCACGCGTTGATGCCGGCGTCGACGAGCCAGGCCCACACCGGATTGGTCAATCGCTCCGGGTTGGTGGCGCCGTACCGCGGCGAGCGCCACTCGAGGAATTCTTCTCGACCGAAGGGCGGAGGCGTCGGCTCGGCCGCGACCTCTTCCTCGCCGTCTCCTTCGTTGTCGGCGTCGGCCTCGGCTTCGCTCGGAACGTCATCGTCGTCGGCGCTGGACATGGTCGTCTCGCGCCGATTCTTAGCACGGCGGGTCGCGCCGTCGGCGGGCGCTATTGCCCCGGCTTCGACCTGGGGTTGAGGCGGCCGGTGGCGTAGAGCAGGCGGGTGGTGGCGACGTGGAGGTCGATGCGCGAATTCACGGCGCGCAGGGCCGCTTGCACCTGTTCGCCCTCGGCGGCGATGATCTCGTTGGTGGTCGCGGCGCCCAGCTTGTAGTTCTCGCTGGCGACGCGATACGCCTCGGTGGAGGAGGCGAGGCCGCGGGTGCTGAGCTCGATGGCCGTGACGGCGCGCTCGCGGTCGTGATAGGCCTGGGCGACCTCCATGGCGATCGCGCGTCGCATCAATTCGGCCTGCAGCACCAGCTCGCGCTTCTGCGTCTTGAGCTCGCGGACCTGGGCCTTGGTGCGCAGGCTCTGGTTGATCGTGTAGCTCAGCTGCACGCCGACTGACCACGACCCGCGCCACACCGGCGACAGCGGGAAGAAGCGCTGGTTGGGGTTGGCGTACAGGGCGTCGGCGAACGCGTCGAGGCGCGGGTAGTACTGGGCCCGGGTGGCGCGGATGTTCTCGTGCATGCCGTCGGCGGCCCGCTCGAGCGAGCGGATCTCGAGGCGATTGGTCTGGGCCTCGGCGATGAGGTCGTCGAGGGCCGGCAGCTCGCCGAGGTCGGCCGGCGGGGCGAGCACGTCCTCGCCGACGTCGTAGGCGCGGGTCGGCTCGCTCATCATGACGGCGAGTTGGCGCTCGGCGACGCGACGGAACGCGCGCGCGTCGGCGATCGCCGATTGCTGCGAGGACACCAGCGCGTCGACGCGGAGCACGTCGGAGCGGGTCGCGGAGCCGGCGGCGAACAGGTTCTCGGCGTCGACGAGGCGCGACTGGGTCCGCTGCAGCGAGTCCTCGATGACGACCAGCGAGGCGATGCCGCGCAGCCAGTTGAAGTAGGCCAGGCGGGCGTCGGTCTGCACCTTGACGCGCTCGGCGTCGCGGGCGTGGACGGCCGACTCGCGGGCGGCGAGGGTGCCCTTGCGGGCGGGCGCGAGCGAGAGGATGTAGTCGGAGATCGGGACGGAGAGGTTGGCCGACAGCGAGTAGGAGTTGAGGGGGATCTGGATCTTGAACGGCGGGGTGATGACGAGCGGGACGCCCTGCGGGTCGAGCGCGCACTGGCCCTGGCCGCCGGGGCAGTCGCCGACGGTGATCGGCGCGACGCCCTCGGAGGGGCCGTTGACGGCGGCCACGCTGGCGCCGCCGCCGAAGTTGATCGCGGCCTTCGACAGCCGCGAGTAGCTGGCCTTGACGCCGATCGTCGGCAAGAAGCTGACGATCGCCTGGTCGACGCGGGCGGCGGCGCGCTCGATCGCCTCCTGCTTGATCTGCAGCGACGGCGACACGGCCTCGGCCCGCTGGGCGACCATGTCGTCGGTGAGCCCGCCGGCCACCGGCGCGAGGCCCTTGCCGAGCGGGCTCTCGCGCAAGATCCGCTCGAGCTCGTCGAGGTCGACGGCCACGGTCTGGTTCGCCGGGCCGGGGACCGCGGCGCGGCGCGGGTCGGGCACGGCGCCGACGTCGGTCGGCGGGGCGGCGAGGGCAACCACGAAGAGAGAGGCGATGGCGAACATGCGGCAGTGCTCGATCTGGCGCCGCCGCGGCGGGCGGCGCCTGGATGTCCGAAGTGACAGTGATGGGAGGTGCTATCCGTCGCGGGGGCGGCGGCGGGATGGCCCGAGATACCTACTGTCTCTCGGGACATGTTTAAAAATGAGGCTAGTCCTCGAGCTTCTCGGCCGGGGCGTCGCCGAACAGCTTGCGGGCGATCCAGCGGGTCGAGCGGGCGGTCACCATGCGGTCGAACAGGAGGTACGAGACCGGGACGACGACGAGGGTGAGGACGGTCGAGGTGATCATGCCGCCGATGACGATGACGGCCATCGGCGCGCGGGCCTCGCCGCCTTCGCCGAGGGCGAGGGCGACGGGGACCATGCCGAAGATGGTGGCGGCGGCGGTCATGACGATCGGGCGCAGGCGGACGCGGCCGGCGCTGACGAGGGCGGGGACGATCTCCTGGCCGCGCTTGCGCTCGTCGTTGGTGAAGTCGACCAGGAGGATCGCGGTCTTGGTGACGAGGCCCATCAGCATGATGAGGCCGATGAACGAGAAGACGTTCAGGGTCATGCCGGCGAGGTAGATGCCGCCGAAGGCGCCGATCACCGACAGCGGCAGCGAGATCATGATGACGACCGGCTGAACGAAGCTGTTGAACTGGGCGGCGAGGATCATGTAGACGAGCACGATCGCCAGGCCGAGCGCGAGCAGCATCGCCTCGAACGACTCCTTCATCATCTCGGCGTTGCCGATGTAGCCGGTGTTGAGGTGGCCGGGGATCAGGCGGGCGGCGGCCTCGTCGAGCAGCTTCTGCGCCTCGCCGAGGGTGGCGCCGCGCAGGTTGGCCAGCAGCAGCACCTGGCGCTGGCGGTTCTGCCGCTCGATCTCGCTGGGGCCCGACTCGCGCTCGACGTGGACCACGCTGGCGAGGTCGATCATCTGCCCGGTGGTGGCGCGGACCTTGAGGTTGCTGAGCGCCTCGATCTGGGCCCGCTGGGCCTCCGGCATCTGCACGATCACGTCGTAGATGTCGGCGCCGTCCTTGAGGTCGGAGATGGTGTCGCCGGCCATGAGCGAGCGGATGGTGCGGGCGACGGAGGCGATCGGGACGCCGAGGTCGGCGGCCTTGTTGCGGTCGACGTGGACGGCGAGCTCGGGCTTGCCGCCGCGGAAGGTGATGTCGAGGTCGACGAACTTGCCGGTCTGGGCCAGCTCGTCGCGCAGGGCGGTGGCGGCGGCGGTGATCTCGGCGAGGTCGTTGCCGCGGATCGAGAACTGGATCGGCTGGCTGCGGCCGCCCTCGCCGCCGAGCGGGCTGATCTCGGCGACCGTGACCTGCACGCCGTCGATGCCGAGCATGCGGTCGCGGACCCACTGCATGGCGTCGCGCTGGCCGAAGCCGCGGTCGTGGCGGCCGATCATGATGACCTGGATCTCGGCCTTGTTGACCTGGGCCTGCTGGCCGCCGCCGATGGTGGTGAAGGTGGTCTTGACGCCGGGCAGGTGCTCGCGCAGGTCGGCGGCGACGGCCTCGGCGGTGGCGATGGTGGCGTCGAGGCCGGTGCCGGTCGGCAGCTCGACCTGGACGGCGAACTGCGAGCGGTCCTGGCTCGGCATGAACTCGCCGGGCACGCGGGTGACGAGGGCGACCGAGCCGACCAGCGACAGGACCGCCAGCAGGACGGTGGTCCACGGCCAGCGCAGGGCCCACCGGAGCACGGCGGTGTAGATGCGCTCGAACACGCCGAAGGCGCCGTTGAAGGCGCGGGCGAACCAGCCGGGCTTGTGCTCGTGGCCGTGGCGCATCAGCACCGACGACAGCATCGGCGTGAGGGTGAAGGAGACCAGCATCGACAGCAGGACGGCGACCGAGACGGTGATGCCGAACTGGAAGAAGAAGCGGCCGATGATGCCCTTCATGAAGGCGACCGGCACGAACACCGCGACCAGCGAGAGGGTGGTGGCGATGACGGCGAGGCCGATCTCCGACGTCGCGTCGAGGGCGGCGCGCATGCGGCCCTTGCCCATCTCGAGGTGGCGGTAGATGTTCTCGATGACGACGATCGCGTCGTCGACCAGGATGCCGATCGACAGCGACAGCGCCAGCATCGAGATGTTGTTGAAGGTGAACCCCAGGTAGCTCATGAACGCGAAGGTCGCGACGATGCTGGTGGGGATCGCCACCGCGGCGATGAAGGTCGCGCGGAAGTCGTGGAGGAAGATCAAGATCAGGAGGACGGTCAGCGCCGCGCCGAGGGCGAGGTCGAACTGCACGTCGTGGATCGCGTGCTCGGTGAACACCGAGTTGTCGGTCGGGATCGCCGCGGTGATGCCGTGCTTGCTCAGGAGCGGCTCCATCTCGGCCAGCTCCTCGCGGATCCGCTCGGCCAGGGCGACGACGTTGGCGCCGCTCTGCTTGCGGACGATGAGGCCGATGGCGCTGTTGCCGTCGAGGTAGGAGGCGGAGCGGGCGTCCTCGACGTCGTCGAGGACCTCGGCGCAGTCCTTGACGCGGATCGCGGCGCCGCCGACCCCGACGATGACGATGTCGCCGATCTCCTCGGCGCTCTTGATCTCGCCCTTGGTCTTGATCGTCAGCTCGTTGCCGCCGCTCTTGATGTAGCCGGCCGGGAGCTCGAGGTTGCCGGCCTTGATCGCGTTGATGACGTCGTCGACGGTGAGGCCGAAGCCGGTCATGCGCGCGGGGTTGACGAGGACCTTGATCTCGCGCTCGCGGCCGCCGATGACGTCGACGATGCCGACGCCGGGGATCTGCTGGATCCGCTGCTTGACCTCGTCCTTGGCCAGCCGCGTCAGCTCGCCGATCGGCAGGTCGCCGGCGAGGGCGACCGAGAGCACCGGGGTGGCGCCGACGTCGAGCTTCTGCACCGTCGGCGGGTCGATGCCGGTCGGCAGCTCGCGCTCGATCGCGGCGACCTTGTCGCGGACGTCCTGCACCGCCTGGTCGCCGTTGACCTCGAGCTCGAACTCGAGGATCACGGCGGTCACGCCCTCGTAGTTGCGCGAGGTCATGCGCTTGACGCCGCTCAGCGACTGCAGCGCCTCCTCGATCGGGTCGGCGACCTTGGACTCCATGGTCGCAGGGTCGGCGCCGGGATAGACGACGGTGGTCGTCACGACCGGGAACTCGACGCTCGGGAACATCTCGACCCCGATGCGCGGCAGCGCGTAGAGGCCGAACACCATGAGCGCGGCGATCAGCATCGCCGCGAACACGGGCTGTTTGATGGAGATCTCGGCGAGCTTCACAGCTTGTCCCCCGCGTTGCTCGGCCGCTTGCGCTTGGCGCTGGCGACGGGCTGGTCCTTGTCGGCCTTGGCGGGCGCGGCGGCGACCTCGGTGGTCGGCGGGGCCAGCTCGACCTCGACGTACATGCCGGGGCGCAGCAGGTTGTCGGCGTTGTCGACGTCGGCGACGATCTCGATGGTGCGGGTCTGCGGGTCGACGGTCGGCTGGATGCGCACGACGGTGGCGCTGCGGGCCAGCTCGAGCGCGCTGAAGTGGGCGGTGATCGTCTGGCCCTCACGGATGGTCTTGAGGGCGCTCTCGGGGATCCGCGCCCGCAGCTCGATGACCGACTGGTCCTGGACGACCATCACGACGGTCGGCGGCATCATCGTCACCGACTCGCCGACGTTCTTGGCCTTCTTGGTGACGACGCCGTCGATCGGCGAGACGACGGTGGAGTCGCCGCTGTTGCGCTTGGCCATCGACAGGGCGACCTCGGCCTGGCTGATGCCGTTGTTGGCCGCCGTGTAGGCGTGCTCGGCCCGCTCGAGCACGGCGGCGGAGATGCTGCCGCTCTGGGCCAGCTTGCGCTGGCGCTCGAGCTCGCGCTCGGCGTTGTCGCGGCTGATCGTGGCGCCCTGCAGGGCAGTCTCGGCCTGGCTGACGCCGAGGCGGCTGGCGCGGGCGTCGAGGCGGAACAGCATTTGGCCCTTCTTGACCCGCTCGCCCTCCTCCACCATGACGTCGGTGAGGGTGCCGCTCATGCGCGGGCTGAGGTCGGCGCTGTGCTTCGGCAGGGCGGTGGAGACGTAGCGACCGGCGGCGCTGGCCACCGCCGGACCGGCTACCGCGCCCGGCTCCGGCCGCGGCGGGGGGCCCGGGACCTTGGGCGCGTCGGCGCCGTCGGCCGCGCTCGCTGGCGGGAGTCCGATCTTCGGCTGGTCGCCGCTGTCGCACGCGGATGGAATGAACAGCGCCGCCGTGACGAGCAGGCGCGTGAGGTGCACGGATTTCATGGTGCTGGGCCGCCTCGGATTGTGAGTAGCTACGATTGTCCGCGCGCGTGCCATTCACGCGACGCAATGCATCGACCAGGGCCGTATCATCACAGGGGATGACAGTGTCCGGCGATTTTGGACAGGCGCAAACGCGCGCCTTTTGGGGGCTTAGTTAGTGAGTGAGCACGTTCTAACTCGGGCTCATGACGGATGCAAGAAAAATAAATGAGCAATCACTTACTTTGAATTCTGCGGCCCAGGCGGGCCTGGCTGGCCGTTGGCTGCATGTGCGAAATCGCGCATGGACTCGCGGCGCCCGAGCCGGCCGCCGCGGCCGAGCGCGTCCACACGCGCAGCGCCGCCCGCGCGGGCGTGAGCGACCGATGATTGACGAGGGTGGCGTGTTATTCAGAAGGTGGCACCCTCCAATCGGCCGATGCGACCGCGTTCCTTTACCGATGATGAGCTCCTCGAGACCGCGCGCCGGTGCTTCCTCGAGCACGGCCCGAGCGTGTCGACGGACGTCATCGCCCAGGAGCTCGGCGTGTCGCAGGCGGCGCTGTTCAAGCGCTTCCGGACCAAGCAAGAGCTGATGGTGCGCTCGCTGATGCCGCGCAATCCGCCGTGGGTCGCGGAGATCGAGCGCGGCCCCGACGAGCGCCCGGTGCTCGAGCAGATGCGCGAGCTGGCGGCCAAGATCGACGCGTTCCTGGTCCAGCAGCTGCCGTGCATCTCGGTGCTGTCGGCGGCCAAGACCCGCCCGGCCAAGGTGCTCAACTGGGAGAAGGAAGGCTGGCCGGGGATGCCGGCCCACCGCGCGCTGGTCGGATGGTTCGCCCAGCTGGCGGCGCAGGGCCGGATCGTCGCGCCCTCGCCGGTCGCCCTCGCCACCGCCTTCAGCTCGAGCCTGCAGGTGCCTCACTTCATGAAGCACGCGCTCGGCTCCGCCAGCCCCGAGTTCGGCGACGACTACCGCGACCGCGTGGTCGAGATGTTCTGGCGAGGCATCGAGCCGCGCGGCTGATTATCTTTTAAAACTTTGAGACATGTCCGTAGAGACATGTCGGCGCGGCGCTCGCCAGGTCGGTCGTCCGGCGGCGCTGCCGCTGCTTCGTCGGCGGCGCGCGATCGCGGGGACGTCGGCGTCCGCGGCCGTCGTCGCTCTCGTGAGCGCGCCGCTCGAGAGCGAACTGCTTTCATCTCGGGACGGCTACCCGACCAAGGTCGGGGTTCACGGCGAGCCCGGTGGTTCGTCGCCCTCGGGTAGACTCCGAGCCGCCCGGGCGACTCTTTGCGGGCGACGAACATGGCAGCACCCATGCCCGACAGTCCTGGTGGAGACGGCACAGCCCTGCCGATGCCCCTCGATCTGGCACGTTCGACGCCGATCTGGGAGGACGGCGAGGTCGTCCTGTCGCGGGCGGTCCGTCGCGGCGACGGGGCGGCCGTCCTCGTCGCGCTCGGGCCGGTCGCGCGGCTCGAGCACGAGCTGGCGCTGCGCCACGCGATCGCGCCGACGTGGGGCGCGCGGCCCCTCGAGCTGGCGCGCGACGGCCATCGACCGGCGCTCGTCCTCGCCGATCCGGGCGGCGAGATCCTGGCGAGCCTCGTCGGTCGTGCGTGGGAGCTGACGGCCTTCCTGCGCGTGGCGATCGGGATCGGCATCGCCCTCGACCGCGTCCACGACCGCGGCATCACCCACAAGGATCTCAAGCCGGCCAACATCCTCGTCGATGTCCGGGCCGGTGCGGCGTGGCTCACCGGCTTCGGCAGCGCGTCGCTGTCGCTGCGCGAGCCGCAGCACCACGGCGGCCCGCTGTCGGCGCGGACGCTGGCCTACGTGGCCCCGGAGCAGACCGGCCGCATGAACCGGTCGATCGACGCGCGCAGCGACCTCTATTCGTTCGGCGTCACGCTCTACCAGCTGCTCACCGGGGTGCTGCCGTTCAGCGCGACCGACCCGGCGGAGCTGCTGCACCGGCACCTCGCGCGCGAGCCGACGCCGCCGCACGAGCTGGTGCCCGCGATCCCGCGGCCGATCTCGGCGATCGTGACGAAGCTGCTGGCGAAGACGCCCGAGGATCGCTACCAGTCGGCCCGCGGCGTGCTCACCGATCTGCGGCGGTGCCTGGCCGAGTGGGAGGTGTTCGGGCGCGTCGAGCCGTTCAGGCTCGGGGCGCAGGACGTCGCGCGGCGGCTCCGCGTGCCGGAGAAGCTGTACGGCCGCGAGCGCGAGACCGACGCGCTGCTGCAGGCCTTCGACCGCGTGGCGACGGTCGGGGCCAAGGAGCTGGTGCTCGTCACCGGCTATCCGGGCGCGGGCAAGTCGTCGCTGGTGAACGAGCTGCGGCGGGCGCTGCTGCCGGGGCGGGCGCTGTTCGCCAGCGGCAAGGCCGACGAGTCGACCCGCGCCGTCCCGTACGCGCCGTTCGCCCAGGGCCTGCGCACCGTGATGCGCGGGATCCTGGCGCAGAGCGAGGGCGAGGTGGTGGGCTGGCGCGAGTCGCTGCAGCGCGCGCTGGGGCCGAACGCGAGGTTGATCGTCGACCTCGTGCCCGAGCTGGCGCTCGTCATCGGCGAGCAGGCGCCGGTGGCCGAGCTGGGCCCGGAGGAGGCGAACAACCGCTTCTGCGCGGTGTTCCGCCGGTTCCTCGGGGTGTTCGCGACCGCCGAGCGCCCGCTCGTGCTGTTCCTCGACGACCTGCAGTGGGCCGACGAGGCGACCCTGGCCCTGCTCGAGCACGTGGTGCGACAGGACGACGTGAAGCACCTGCTGGTCGTCGGCGCCTATCGCGACCTGGAGGTCGGCGCCGCGCACCCGCTGGCGCGGGCGCTCGAGCGGATGACCGCGGCAGGGGCGACGCTGCGGGAGATCGCGGTGCCGCCGCTGCAGGTGCAGGACGTCGAGAAGCTCTTCGGCGGGGCGCTGGGCTGCAGTCGCGAGCACGTGCGACCGCTGGCGCGGCTCGTCTACGAGAAGACCAGCGGCAACCCGTTCTTCGCCATCCAGTTCGTCACTGCGCTCTACGACGACGCGCTGATCGGCGTCGACCCGGCGAGCGGCAGCTGGACCTGGGATGTCGCGCGGATCCAGGCCCAGAACTTCACCGACAACGTGGTCGAGCTGATGATGACGCGCTTCGGCGGCCTGCCCTCGGCCACGCGCGAGGCGCTGAAAGACCTCGCGTGCCTCGGACGCACCGCGCCGGCGCGGACCCTCGAGGTCGTGCACGGCGAGCACATCCACGCGGCGCTGGCGGAGGCGATCCGGTCGGGCCTGGTGTACCAGTTGGGCGGCGCCTACTCGTTCCTGCACGACCGCGTGCGCGAGGCCTCGTACGCGCTGCTCGCCGAGTCGGAGCGCGCGGCGGCCCACCGGCGGATCGCGCGGCGGCTGCTGGCCGGCACGCCGGGCGAGCGGCGCGAGGAGGCGGTGTTCGACATCGTCCACCAGTACAACGGCGGCTCGTCGCTGGTGGTGGAGGACGACGAGCGGCTGCTGCTGGCGGAGCTCAACCTGCTCGCGGGCAGGCGGGCCAAGGCCTCGAGCGCGTACGCCCAGGCGCTGGGGTACCTGACGCAGGCGAGCGCGCTGCTGCCGGCCGATCGCTGGCTGCGCTGTCCGCAGCTGGCGTTCCCGGTGGCGCAGGCGCTCGCCGAGTGCGAGTGGCTGAGCGGCGCCACCGATTCGGCCGAGGCGCGGCTGACCCAGCTGGCGTCGCGCGTGACCGACCCGATCGACCGCGCGGCGATCGTGTGCTTGCAGATCCACCTGTACACGACCACCGACCGGTTCGATCAGGTGGTGCCGATCTGCCTCGATTACCTGCGCGGCGTCGGCATCGCGCTGCGCCCCGGGCCGAGCGACGAGGAGGTGCGGGCGCACTATCAGGGCATGCGCGCGCGGATCGGCGAGCGCTCGATCGAGTCGCTGCTCGACCTGCCGCGGATGACCGACCCGCGGCGTCGGGCCGTGGTCGACGTGCTGTCGCTGTTCGCGACGCCGGCGTACTTCGTCGACAAGAACCTCTACGCGCTGCTCATCATCCACATCGTCCTGCTCAGCCTCGAGCACGGCAGCACCGACGGCTCGGCGCTGGCCTTCTCGCTGCTCGCCAGCGTGATCGGGCCGCGCTTCGCCGCGTATCGCGACGGCTTCCGGTTCGGCCGGCTGAGCGCCGACCTGGTCGAGAGCCGCGGGCTCGACCGCTACGCGGCGCGCGTGCTGATGGTGTTCGCGATCAACGTGATCCCGTGGACCAGCCACCTGCGGGCCAGCCACGCGATCATCGGCCGGGCCCGCGAGACGGCGCTCGAGGGCGGCGACCCGTACGCGGCGTACTGCGCCGGGTTCGCGGTCACGTACCTGCTGGCCGCGGGCGCGCCGCTGACCGAGGTCCAGCGCGAGGCCGAGACCGCGCTGAGCCTGGCCCGCCAGTTCGGCTCCGCGTTCGCGACGGAGCTGATCGGCGCCCAGCTCGGTCTGATCCGGGCCCTCCGCGCGTCGATCGGCGGCGGCGAGGCCCCGGCGGCCGCCGAGGAGCGGCTCTTCAGCGACCCGTACGACTCGGGGGCCCTGCTCGCGGTGTTCCGCACGGTCCGCGAGCTCCAGGCCTGCTTCCATCGCGAGCGCTACGACGAGGCCGTGGCCCTGGCCGCGCGGGCGCGCGAGCGCATCGCCGTCGCGGCGCAGTTCTACGAGGAGGCGGAGTTTCACCTGTACTCCGCGCTGGCCCACGCGGCGGTCGGCGACGTCGAGCGGGTGGCGGCGCACCACGCCCAGCTGGCCGCGTGGGCCGAGGATTCGCCGCAGACGTTCGGCTGTCAGGTGGCGCTGGTCGAGGCGGAGCTGGCCCGCCTGCAGGGCCGCGAGCCGGCGGCGGAGCAGCTCTACGAGCAGGCGATCCGGCGCGCGCGCGCGGACGGCTTCGTGCAGTTCGAGGCGGTCGCCCACGAGCTGGCGGGGCGCTTCTGGGAGCGCCGCGGGTTCGCCACGATCGCGGCGGCGTACACCCGCGAGGCGCAGGGCCTCTACGACCGCTGGGGCGCGCGCGGCAAGGTCGAGCTGCTGGCGCGGCGGCTGCGGGTCGGTCGTCCGGTGGTGCCCGCGAGCGAGACGCTGCTCGAGCGGCTCGACGCGGCGGCGGTGATCCGCGCGTCGCAGGCGCTGTCGAGCGAGATCGTCCTCGAGCGATTGATCGAGGCGTTGATGCGCACGACGGTCGAGAGCGCCGGGGCGACGCGCGGGGTGCTGGTGACCCTGGCGCGCGGCGAGCTCGAGGTCGCCGCGGTGGCGACGACCCGCGAGGAGGGCGTGGCGGTGCAGCTGCGCGGCGCCGGAGCGCCGGCGGAGGAGCTGCCGGAGACGGTGATCCAGTACGTCGTGCGCACCCGCGAGAGCGTGCTCCTCGACGACGCCCTGCAGGCGCACCCGTTCGCGGGCGACCCGTACGTCGCCGAGCGCCGCTGCCGCTCGCTGCTGTGCCTGCCGATCGCCAAGCAGTCGCAGCTGGTGGCGGTCCTGCAGCTCGAGAACACGCTCACGCCGCACGCCTTCACGTCGGAGCGGATCGCGGTGCTGACGTTGCTCGCGTCGCAGGCGGCGATCTCGCTGGAGAACGCGCGCCTCTACGCCGAGGTCGGTCGCTCCGAGGGGCGGCTGACGCGGATCATCGACACCATCCCGACGCTCGCCTGGTCGGCGCGGCCCGACGGCTCGGCGATGTTCTTCAACCGCCAGTGGCTCGATTACACCGGGCTGTCGCTGACGGAGGCGCAGGCGCAGCGCCACCCGAGCGCGACCCACCCCGACGACACGGAGGCCGCGCGCTCGCACTGGCAGCGGCTGGTGCGGTCGGGCGAGCCGGGCTCGTTCGAGGCCCGCCTGCGCCGCGCCGACGGGGTCTATCGCTGGTTCTTGACGCGGGTGCAGCCGCTCTACGACGAGCACGGGATCGTCGAGTGGTACGGCACCAGCACCGACATCGAAGACCGCAAGCAGGCCGAGGTGGAGCTCGACTCGCGGGTCCGCTTCTGGACGCTGCGCTCGTCGATCTCGAGCCGGCTGGCGGCCTCGCCGACCGACCGCCTCGACGCGGAGATCGACAAGGCGCTGGCCGAGGTCGGCAGCTTCTTCGAGGTCGACAGCATCTTCATCTTCTGGTTCTCGCACTCCGGCGCCGCCGCGGTCAGCACGCACACGTGGGCCAGGTCGGGCGTGGCGCTGCCGCCGAACACGACGGCGGTGTTCCCCGAGAGCGTGGACGAGATGCGCCGCGGCGAGGACGTGCCGGTCCACGACGTGAAGCGGATGCCGGAGCACAAGCGCGAGGAGCGGCGCGCGCTCGAGGCGATGGGGATAAAGTCGGTGATCGCGATCCCGCTGGCGGTCGGCGGGGTGACGAGCGCGTCGCTCAACCTGGCGTGCACCTCGCGGTACATGCACTGGTCCGACCAGGTCCGCCAGCGCCTGCGGATGCTCGGCGAGGTGTTCGCCAACGCCCTGGCGCAGCGCCGGGCCGAGCTCGACCTCGAGCGCTCCGAGTCGGCGCTCCACCGGGCGCAGACCGACCTCGCCCACGTCACCCGCGTCACCACGCTCGGCGAGCTGGCGGCGTCGATCGCCCACGAGATCAACCAGCCGCTGACCGCGATCATCGCCGAGGCGGCGGCGTGCACCAACTGGTTGTCGGCGCCGCAGCCGAAGCTCGACAACGTCCGCGAGTCGCTGGCGGCGATCGCCAGCGAGAGCAGCCGCGCCGGCGAGATCTTGCGGCGGATCCGGGCCCTGCTGTCGCGCTCGTCGATCGAGACCAACCCCTGCGACCTCACGGCCGTCGTCCACGCGGTGCTGCCGGTCGTGCGCCGGCAATTGCTGCAGGCCGAGGTGGTGCTCGAGACGGCGCTGCAGCCGAGCCTGCCGGGGGTCGTCGGCGACCCCGTCCAGCTGCAGCAGGTGGTCCTGAATCTGATCCTCAACGCGAACGAAGCCTCACGCGACGTCGAGCCCGGTCGCCGCCGCATCACAGTTCGTACGTTCGTCGAGTGGGGCGACGCCGAGGCGTCGGTCGTCGTCGAGGTCGAGGACTGCGGCGTCGGCATCGGCGGCGCCGACCTGGCGAACATGTTCCAGCCGTTCTTCACCACCAAGGCCCACGGCCTGGGGATGGGACTGGCGATCAGCCGCTCGATCATCGAGCGCCACGGCGGGCGCCTGTGGGCCCGGCCCAACCCGTCCGGCGTCGGTGCTACATTCGGCTTCTCGCTCACGGCGATCTCACGCACCTCGCAGCGGAGCTCCTGATGAACGCGACCTCGACCCTTTCTCCCGCGGCCCCCAAGGTCTTCGTCGTCGACGACGACCCGTCCGTGCGCGCCGGCCTGAGCCGGCTGCTCGCGTCGGTCGACCTCGACGTCGAGACCTTCCCGTGCGCCGAGAGCTTCCTGTCGGCCGACCGCTCCGACGCGCGCGGCTGCGCGGTGCTCGACGTCAAGCTGCCGCAGCTCGACGGCCTCGAGCTGCAGCGCCGGCTGGTCGACGCGCGGGTCACGTTGCCGGTCATTTTTCTCACCGGGCAGGGCGACATCCCGATGTCGGTGCGGGCGATGAAGGCGGGGGCGGTCGAGTTCATGACCAAGCCGTTCCAGCCGGCCGACCTGATCGCGGCGGTGCGCGAGGCGATCGAGCGCGACCGCGTGGCCCGGCTCGAGCGCGACGACCTGGCGGCGCTGACGGGCCGCTACGAGTCGCTCACCGCCCGCGAGCGCGAGGTGATGCGCGGGGTGGTGGCCGGTCAGCTCAACAAGCAGATCGCGGCGGAGTTCGGCACGCGCGAGGCGACGGTGAAGGAGCAGCGGGCGAAGGTGATGGAGAAGATGCGGGCCGGTTCGGTCGCCGAGCTGGTGCGCTTCGCCCTGCGCCTCGCGCACCTCGAAGCGGCCGACGAAGGACGAGGCAAATGAGCGACGAACGGCTGATTGCGATCGTCGACGACGACGCGTCGCTGCGCCGCTCGCTCGGCAACCTGCTCGGGTCGACGGGCTTCAACGTCGAGACGTTCGCCTCGGCCGAGGCGTTCCTGGCCGCCGGCAAGGTCGAGGCGATGGACGCGCTGGTCCTCGACGTGCGCATGCCGGGGATGAGCGGCGTCGACCTGCTGGTCGAACTCGGCCGCCGCTCGGCGCGCTTGCCGGTGGTGGTCCTCACCGCCCACGGCGACGAGGACGTGCGCAAGCAGTGCTTCCGCGCCGGCGCGCTGGCCTTCCTGACCAAGCCGTTCCAGGCCAAGGACCTGCTCGACGCGATCGAGCAGGTCACGAGCGGCGATTGACGCGCCGGCACGGCCGAGTCCGCCGTCGCGACGTAACGTCACGACCCCGCGCCGCGGCGGTGCGACTCGATGCCGCGGCGTCGCCCCGCGCAGGAGCACTCTGCTAGCGTCATGACGATGGACTCTCCCGCCGAGGCTCGTCGTGCGCTGCTCCTGCTCGTGGCCTTCGTGGCGACCGGCGTGGCGATCTTCCTGATGTTCGTGCAGCCGAGCGGATAGCGGTGGCCGCTCACGCGCAGCCGATGTCGACCCGGCACTCCATGGTCACGATCTTGGCCCCGACGACGTCGATGATGCAGTCGGGCCCCTGGACCTCCTCGGGGCCGCCCGAGTCCTCGACGTCGAGGAACTCGTTGCACAGCTCCTCGCACTCCTCCGCGGACAGCTCGCCGTCCTCCTCGGCCGCGTCGTAATCGGCGCGGGGCACCTCGACCTGGGGGCTGTAATAGCACTCCCCGCCCTCGGTGTTGCCGCCGTCGTTGCACGCCCCGATCAGGAGCAGGAAAGAAATAAGCCCGAGCGTCTTCGCCATGATGCCGGGGTAGCTGCCAGGCGTGGCGCGGCGGATCGAGGCGCTCTTGGTCGGGCTCTCACGACGTCGACGTCACTGGCGTCCATGACCGACATGACATCGGTGGGGGGCGCTCCTGCCCGCGAGACAGGCGGTCCGGGTGTGCGAACGCGGACGTGGGAGATGGGTGCGTGGGGCCGGTGATATCGGGGTGTTCCACCAGTATGTTCAGGGGTGATACCGGCCACGTGTCGTCCAACGCGATCGCCAGGTCGGGGTCGGTCGCTTCGATCCGGCGCTCGCGGCTAGCGACCCGGTGACCGGCTTCGTGGCGGCATCTACATGGCTGAAAGGACAGGAGACATGATGGCGGTGGCGTCGAACGACGGCGTCGACTCGGCCGCTTGTTCGATTGGCAGTCCGGCTTCATGTGGGCGGTGAACTACGCCGAGACCGGCTCGCAGTGCGAGGTCGTCGGCCGATCGAACAATGTTGGAGGTCCGGGCGGTCGAGTGCGCGGGGTTTAACCGCAGTTCAAAAATTCTCCAGAAAACGGCCAGCCATGGTCTCGAGGCCACAGTTTGGGAATATTTTTTAATCCGTTGTAAAAAATCGCCGCGTCTTCTATCTTGCCGGGATGGTCCGGTGGCGCGTCGATCGATGAGGCGATGCGCGCTCCGTGGGCCTGTGTCCGTCACCCTGCACACCTCGAGGAGGTCTCCGATGCTTCGATGTCCACGCGTCGCGTCACGCTGTTCCTTCGTCCTCTCCACGCTGCTGCTACCGACGCTCGGGTGCGGCGACACGCCGCCTGCCGAGAGCACGGGCACCGGCGAGGGCGTCACGACCGGCGACACCACCGAGGGAGTCGCCACGACCGACGAGAGCGTCCCGACCACGAGCGAGGCCAGCAGCAGCGACGGCAGCAGCAGCGACGGCAGCAGCAGCGACGGCAGCAGCACCGGGGGCGAGCCGGCGGGCTGCGACGCGTCGAGCCCCTATTACGTCGAGCCCTATTTCGACCCGACGCCGCCGGCGCCCGACGAACTGCTGTGGAGCAGCCACGGCGGCTGGGCGCTGTGGGACTTCTGTCAGTGCAAGCCGGACGACACCGCGCTCCCGGAGGACCCGCGCGCGATGGTGCAGCCGGGCGTCAGCGACGGCCGGGCGGTCGCGTTCAACGCGTTCTGGAAGGACTGCCACGTCGATCCGGCGCTCGTGCAGGAGGTCGGCGCGGCCAAGACCTGCGGCGAGCTGCGCGAGCGCGCGAAGCGGGGCAGCGCCCTCCTCACGCCGAGCGAGATCGGCTCGGGCGCGCTCTTCTCGGGGACGGAGCCGCAGGACATCACGGCCGGCTTCGGCATCGCCACGTTCCCGGCGACCCAGTACAACAAGCTCTGGCAGATCTGGGGCTTCCAGTCGCGCCCCGACAACTTCGACGAGCTGGTCTCGCAGCGCTACGGAGCGCCCTTCGGACCGACGCCGAACCCCTATCCGTTGCCCGGCGAGGATCCGAACCTCACGAACGGCGGCTCGGGTCGGCTCCCGCAGTTCTTCACCCACCTGCGCGGGCCCGACGGCACCTGGACCGGCAAGATCGGCATCACCTGCCAGGGCTGCCACTCCGGCAGCATCGGCGCCCCGGAGGACGGCCCCGGTCTCGGCATGCTGCTCGGCAGCGGCAGCCCGCTCGCCGATCACAACCTGTTCCTCCGCGACATGCTCCCGCTCGGCTACCTCGCCTCGGCGGCGACGATCGCCAACCTCAACCGCACCCGCGGGGTCAACAACGCGAGCGACGTGAACCTCGCCTTCCTGTTCCCGGACGAGGAGCTGTACGACTTCCAGACGCTGTGGGGGGTGCTCACCTCCGGCTCGACCGCCGGCATGAACACGCCGTCGTGGTGGAACATGGGCCACCGGGCGCTGAAGTTCGTCGACGGGACGTTCCCGATGGACGCGCCGCGCGTCGACATGGTGTTCTACACCCCGTTCTTCGGCCTCTTCGGCGGCATCCTCGGCCAGCTCAGCGAGTCCGGCCAGGCATGGATGCGCCAGCACGGCCCCGACGCGAACGACTGGATCGTGACGCTCAAGGCGCCGAGGTACCCGTTCGCGATCGACGAGGGGCTGGCGCGCAGCGGCGCCGTCTTCTTTCACACTGTCGACCTGTGGGCGCCGGCGCGCAACAACCCGGTGAAGAACCCCAAGGTCGGCAACGGCTCGTGCTCGAGCTGCCACGGGGCGTACGCGCCGCGCTTCTTCAACGACCCGGCGTGGCTCGCCCGACCGGAGCTCGAGGGCGTCGCCAGCTACATCACGCCGCTCGACGTCATCGGCACCGACCCGGTGCGGATGGAGACCAACAACGAGGCGGTGCAGGTGGCCGGCGCGAAGAACTTCTTCGGCTACCCCGAGACCGCGGGCACCGACCAGGACTGCGGACCGCAGAACCGCGCGGACCTGCGCGGCGATCGTGAGCTCGGCTACCTCGCGCCGCCGCTCCACGGGGTGTGGGCCACCGCGCCGTACCTCCACAACGGCTCGGTGCCCAACATCTGGGAGATCTTGCAGCCGTCGGCGCGCAAGAACATCTGGCTGCGCCTGTCGGCGCCGCCGCGGCCGGACCAGGCCGGCGACGTGGTGATGGGCTACGACACCAGCCTGACCGCATACGACACCGAACGCGTCGGTTGGTACTACCAGGAGATCCCGTGCGAGATGAAAGGCTTGAACCAGCCGGACGTGTCGCCATACATCGACTGCGTCCCCGGCAGCGACAACGACCCGCTGCTCCAATTGCTCCTCAGCACGCTGTACTCCAACTTCATCGGGGTGTGGAACATCCTCTATCCGCCGATCCTCACCGAGGAGCAGATGGAGGAGCGGAAGATCTACAATACGCATATGCACGGCCAGGGCAACGAGGGCCACGAGTTCACGTCGGTGCTCACCGACGACGAGAGGCTGGCGATCCTCGAGTACCTCAAGACGCTCTGAGGTCGCGGGTCGTCCCCGCGCAGGCCGACTGTCGCAATCGGCGGGGAGCCCCTCGCGCGAGCTCGCCCGGCCGTCGTGAGGCGCGCCGGCGGCGCGCGGCGAAAAGTCGTCGCGTCCGCAATTGTCGAGAGCTCGGCGGGGACTACCGTTCGAGGGCTCCATGCAGCTGATCCGCACCGTCATCGATGAGCGTCGAATCCCGCGTTCTCGCCGCGTCCTCGCGTTCTCGATCGTGTCGCTCCTCGGGGCGTGCAGCGATGACGTCGGGACGGCCACCGAGGGCGAGACCGGGAGCACGAGCGCTCCTGGCAGTACGAGCACCGGCGAGCCAGCCAGCACGACGTCGACCGGCGAGCCGACCACCAGCACGACCGGCTCGGCGAGCACGACCGGCCAGGCGAGCGAGACCAGCGCCGGCGAGCTCACCACCGACGATGTCCCGGGCGAGGAGAGCGGCTCCACCGGCGCGCCGATCTGCCCCGACGGCGAGGTGATCTGCGAGGGCGACACGGTCAAGGTGTGCGACGGCGCGGGCGGCTTCAAGTTCGAGGAGGCCTGCTCCAAGGGCTGCTTCGCGGGCTACGGCTGCCAGATCTGCGTCCCGAATACCACCGCCTGCGGCGGGCCGACGGTGTATCTGTGCAACGAAAAGGGCAACAAGCAGACCGAGGTCGACTACTGCGATCCGTTCCAGGGGATGGAGTGCGACCCCGGCATCGGTCAGTGCGTCGGTGACTGCTCGGCGGACGCTCTGGGGCGCTCCAACGTCGGTTGCGACTTCCACCTGGCGAACGGTCTGCAGCACGACCTGCACAACCAGGAGCCGGACCGTACCGGGTATGTGATCGCCAACATGGGCGATCAGCCGATCGTGCTCACGCTGACCTGGCCCGGCAGTGTGGCCAAGGCCCATTTCGGGACCGTGCCTCCCGAGGGGACGTCGACGTTCTACCTGGGATGGAACGAGGCGCTGGTCGCGGGCACCGGGCCGACCGCGCGGGTGGAGGACGCCGCGGTCCGACTGCGCGCGACCGGGCCGATCGCGCTCAATCAATTCAACACCTTCGATCCGACCGGCAGCAGCGACGCCTCGACGGTGCTGCCCGTCACTGCCTGGTCGGACCGCTACGTCGTCGCCAGCTGGGCCTCGTCGGGCGGGCTGCCCGGCTTCTACACCGTGACGGCCGCGCACGACGACACGACGATCACCCTGACGCCGTCGGCCACCGGCAAGGCAGTGCAGGCCGGGGCGGGGGTCGCGGCCGACGGGTCCGGCGTGGTGACGCTCGACGCCGGCGAGGTGCTGCAGGTGGTCGCGCAGCTCGACGACGCGGCCGACCTCACCGGCACGATCGTCGCCGCGGACAAGCCGGTGCAGGTGAGCGGCGGGCACAAATGCGCGGACATCCCCGCGGGCCGCGAGAGCTGCGATCACCTCGAGGAGGCGATGCTCCCGCTCGGCGACCTCGCCACGGAGTACCTTGTCGTCCCGCCGCTGGACGAGTCCGGGCAGCGGATCGTCCGCATCGTCGCCAGCGAGGACGACACGAGCCTGAGCTTCAGCCCCGATCAGCAGGTCGCCAAGACGCTCGCCAAGGCCGGCGACTTCGTCGACCTCGGGCCGACGAGCGCGGCGTTCGTGGTCGCTGCCGACAAGAAGATCCTCGTCTCGCAGTACATGCTCGGCCAGCCGGACGCCGACGGCGACCCGTCGATGATCCTGGCCGTCAGTCCGCAGCACTGGCGAGAGCGTTACGTCATCCAGGCGCTGTCCGACTGGACGGCCCAGTTCGCCGAGATCGTCGCCAAGGACGGCGCACAGGTCACGTTCGACGGCCTGCCCGTCGGCGGCTGGCAGCCGCTCGCCGGCACCGGCTACTCCGTCGCCCGCGTCGAGATCGACGACGCGGTCCCGCCGGGCAACCACGTCCTCCTCGCCGATCAGGGGGTCGGCCTCGCGGTCCGCGGCGTGGCCGATCTCGTCAGCTACTGGTACCCGGGCGGCTTCGAGATCCACGAGCCGCCGCAGTGAGCGGGCGATCGAGATGTCCTGACGTCGTGCGAGATCGGGCTTCCGCGGAAGACGTCGCTCGGGCGTCGCTGCGCCCGAAGAGCGCGCGTCGTCATGGCGGGCGGAGCTCGACGCGGATGCGGTCGCGCGAGACCTCGTGGATCTCGAGCCCGGCGGCGTATTCGTCGAGGCCGAGGGCGCGCAGCGCGGTGGGGGAGAAGGCGCGGAACAGGATCCGCGCCTCCGCCGAGAGCGGCCCGCGAGCGGCGCGCCCCGTCGGTACGCGGAGCCGGAACACCCGCTCGCGCAGCGGCCCCAGGGCGTTCGACACGTGCTCGGCCGCGCGCCAGGGAAACAGCACCGGCTCGCCGCGTTCGTCGACGAGGATCGAGCCGAGCCGCAGGAGCTCGGGGGCGCCCGGCGCGGCGAGGGAGGAGCCGCTCGGCTCGCCGCCGGCGTCGAGGGTCCCGGTGGCGAACACGATTCGACCGTCGCTGTCGCGGACGACGACCTCGACCCAGGCCTGCCGGTTGAAGGTCGAGCCGGTGGGGAAGTTGTGGGCGGCGATGTTGTTCGTGACGGCGACGAAGAGGTCGACGACGTCGCCGGCGCGGACGGACGTGTCGGCGGTGATGTCGACTCGCGCCGCGCTTGCGAGCAGCCGCTTGACCTCCGCGCGCAACGAGGCTTTCTCCTCCGCGGTGAGGAAGCCCTCCAGGAGCGGGATGCCGGCGCCGATCCAGGTGTGCCGGTGGAGCCTGCGCGTCGGCCCGCCGACGACCGCCGGGCCCTCGTAGCTGGGCATGTGGCAGCCCTGGCACTGGACTCCGGCCGCCGCGGCGGGGGACCCCTGCCATTCGCCGTACGGGCGCTCCAGCACGAGGCCGCTCACCTCGCGGAGGTCGTGGCAGCCCGCGCAGAAGCTCGCGGCGCCGTGGAGCGGCGAGAACTGTGATTCGTGGGCCGCGCTGATGATCGGCTCGGCGATCGTGCCGCGCATCGGCCCGTCCGGGTCGAGCACGTGGCCGCTGTTGTAGGGACGGGCCAGGGACGCCACCTTGTGGCAGCTCTCGCAGGTCACGCCCTCGAGGGTGATCGGCTGCAGGTCGGCGAAGTCGAAGCCGGGCACGATGTCGCCGCCGCGGGTGCCGATCGGGCTGTGGCACTGCAAGCAGAACATGTCCTGCTTGCCGCCGTAGTGCTCCTGGCGCACGGCGACGAACGCCCGAAACACGGGATCGATCATCGCATAGGCGTGACCCGAGGTGCTCCACTCGAGGTAATGGGCCTCGTGGCACAGACCGCACTGCTCCGCCGAGGCGAAGCCGTCGAGCGCGACGGTCGGCTCCCGCGGCATCGACAGCTCGTCGGACAGGAGCTCGTCCGGGCCGCTCGGGCTGCCGCCGCCGCCGCAGGCGAGCGGAATCAGGGTCAGGATCGTGCGGAGCGTTTTCATGCGTCACTTGGCCTCGAGGCCGAATCTCGGCCGCGAGTCGCCAGGATGTTGCGCGGCAGATGTATCACCCGATCATTGGCGGGCAACGGACGCGCCATGCGCCGGTGAGGGGTGACACGGCGCGCCATTCGCCTTTATGCACTGGATGACCCGAGAGACATGTACCATGAAACGCGCGACCACCGGGCCCCATTCGTCGGACAGGGCGGCGCACGGGTCCGACGCATAACATGTCTGTCGAGACATGCGACCCCGGAGGGCGTGAACGCGCGCCACTTATTAAATGTCATGAGCACCGATTCGTGCGCTCAGGTGCTCCGCGGACCCACGAAGGGCGTTCGCGGCTCGGCGGCCGCCAGCGGCGCCGTGCGTGCCCGTCGCGCCGGCGCGTGGCCCATGCCGCTCGCTGCGGGCGGCTGCACCCCGTCGGGGCGGCGCTCGCGAGGAGCGCAGGCGTTCAAGGCGCGCCAGCCTCGCGGCCGCCGCCCGTCGATCCTCGCACACGCCGAGGAGGGGTGCGAGGACCGACGAGCGCGCAGTCGCTGGCCCTGCGGCGCGCGCGAGGGTCCATCCCGATCCGCGCCGTCGCTGCCGCGCGTGTCGTCACTCGGTCACGAGCTCATGCAGCTGTCTTTGAGCGCAGGTCCTACCATGCACGTCGCGGCTGTCGTGAGCGACGGCCGCCGCGACGCCGCGGAGAGGCGCCTCAGGCGTCCTCGCGGTTCGGGTTGTCGAGGCGGAAGAAGGTGCTGGTGTCGCCGTTGGCCTTGTGCTCCTGATATAAAAACACCAGGCGCCGCTCGTCGAAGGGCTTGAACCACTCCTCCCATTCGATCTCCTCGAGGTTCTCCCCCCCGAAGCCAGGGAAGTCGAAGCGGAGGACGCCGGCTCTTCCCTCGTGCTCGGTGCTGCTCACCGTGGCGGGGTTGGCTCCGCGCGCCTCGGCCCAGCGGCAGATCACGTCGTGGTTGCGCGTCGCCAGAGTCTGCCCGGGCCGGTCCTCGTGCTCGTCGACCGAGCGGATCCACTTGGCCCGCTGCGTCGACCGGGACCGGCCTTCTTCCCCCTCTTCTGCCTGGTCGTCGCTGCGCCTGCGCGGCTCCTCTTCGTCTCGATCCCTGTCCCGCTTCGTCATCAGCGCTCCTCCTGCGGATATGTGGACTGCGGAGGTTCGTAGCATCGCCGCCCTCGCCGTCAAGCGAGCCTGGCGGTGCCGGTCGCGTCCGCTCGCCGAACCGCGGGGCGAGAGGCCGCCGGCGTCCGCCGGGTGGAATGATGAGACCGGCCTGCGGGCGGCGAGCGGGCGCGTGGACCAGGTCGTTCGCGGCGTGTGCGAGCCGGCCACGCGAGGTCCGCGAATGCGCGGACGTGGGCGCGGGTTCGCCGGGCGAATTGGACATGTCTTTGGAGACATGTCGGTCACGGCGCGGCGGCGAACAGCGCGGCGACCCAGTCGACGAACACCCGCAGCTTGGCGCTCAGGTGGCGGTTCTGCGGGTATCCGAGGTAGATCGGGTGCGAGGGGCGCTGCCAGTCGGTCAGGACGGGGACCAGCTCGCCGCGCTCGAGGTAGGGGCGAGCCATGCACTCGAGGGCCTGCAGCACGCCGAGGCCGGCCGCGCCGGCGGCGAGGTGGGCGTTGCTGTCGTTGACGCCGAGCCGGCAGCGGCCGCGGATCGCCAGGGATTCGCCGTCGCGCTCGAATTGCAGGACCATCGGCCGGGCGGCGCGCGGCGAGACGTAGGTGACGACGAAGTGGTCGCCCTCGAGGTCGCGCGGGTGCTGCGGCGCGCCGTGTCGCTCGAGGTAGCCGGGCGAGGCGCAGGTGACCCACCGGATCGAGGCGAGCTCGCGCGACACGTGGGTCACGTCGTAGGCGGTGCCCCGGATCACACAATCGATGTTGTCGCCGATCTCGTCGGCGGCGCGGTCGCTGACCTCGAGCACGAGCTCGATGTCCGGGTAGAGCGCGTAGAACCGCGGCAGCGCCGGAATGACGACGATGCTGGCGGTGGTCCCGCCGAGGTCGACCCGCAGCTTGCCTCGCGGGCTCTTCTGCGCGTTGCTCAGCGTCGTCTCGATCTCGTCCAGCTCGCCGAGCAGGCGGCCCGTCTGCTCGTAATAGGCGGCCCCGTCGGCGGTCACTGCCACCCGCCGCGTGGTCCGCTCCAGCAGCTGGACCCGCAGGTGCGCCTCCAGGCCCTGCACCAATTTGGTCACCGTGGCCTTGGGCATCTGCAGCGAGGCCGCCGCCCGGGTGAAACTGCCGGCCTCGACGACTCGCGCGAACACGCGCATCGCTAACAAGTGATCCATCGCTCCCGGGCTTCTCCACGGCAGACTATTCCCGACGGGGAACAAAGAAGCCATAAGAACTCCTTTTGTTTCCGAGAAGGAAGCAATTGCAGGCCTCTTCGGAGGCGGTCCTGCCGCCGCCGGTCCGGCGCCAGGGCCGCCGGGGAGCCGTGCGCGCGGCCTGACGGCGGCGGGGCCGAGGGGGACTTGCAATCAGTTTCCGAGGAAACTATCATGACCGGGCGATGGCGGCGAAGCGGGAGGTCAGCGGGCTCGAGGCGCACCTCGGCTATTGGCTGCGGCGGGTGTCCAACCAGGTCTCGCACGCGTTCCGGCTCAAGGTCGAGGCGTGCGGCGTCAGCGTCTCGGAGTGGGTCGTGCTGCGCGAGCTGTACCGCCCCGAGGGCGCGTCGCCGGGGGCGCTGGCGCAGTCGCTGGGGATGACGAAGGGGGCGGTGTCGAAGCTGGTGGGCCGCCTCGAGGACAAGGGGCTGGCGACCCGCTCGCCGTCCGAGGTCGACCGCCGGCAGCAGGCGGTCGCGCTCACGGCGAACGGGCGGGCGCTGGTGCCCCGGCTGGCCCACCTGGCCGACGCCAACGACGAGGAATTCTTCGGCCACCTGCCGCGACCGGTCCGCGACGAGCTCATGCGCGTGCTGCGGGAGCTGGCGCGGACCCACCACCTCGACAGCGCCCCGATCGATTAGGGGCAGGAGAGAGCGACCAGCGATGACGAACGACAGCGCGAATGTTCAGACGATCGAGGACTGCGCCCGGCAGTCGCACGCAGGGACCATCGACTTCGGCACCGTGGTCACGCGCCTGGCAGCGGCCGGGGTCGAGTCGTACCACGTCGATTACCGGGTCGGCCGGACCACGTATTACACCGCGGCGGGCCAGGTGCACACGTTCGAGCTGCACCTGCAGGAGCCGGCCATCGCCGCCGAATTCGACGGCGCCGCCGTCCAGGCGGCCGTGCGCGGGGCCCAGCAGGGCGAGGTGAAGTACCCCGAATTCGTCCGCCGCACCCGCGCCGCCGGCTGCGTCGGCTACGACGTGTGGATCGCCGGCAGGCACGTCGTCTACCACGGCCGCCGCGGCGAGCGGCACGTCGAGCACTTCCCCGGCGGGCCGGCCGGGCGCGACAACGTCGAGGTGGTGAAGCAGGTGTACGCGGCGTTCGGCCGCCGCGACCTGGCGGCGGTGCTGGCCCTGTATGCGGCCGACGTGCAGATCGATCAATCGCCGGAGGTGCCGTGGGGCGACCACTACGAGGGCCATGCGGGCGCACAGGCGTTCTTCGCCCGGCTCCTGCAGGCGGTCGATTCGACGCTGGCGCTCGAGCGCTTCATCGACGCCGGCGAGCACGTGGTCGCGCTCGGCCGCACCCGCGGCGTCCTGCGGGCCAGCGGTCATCGCTTCGACGTGCCCATCGCCCACGTGTGGCAGATCCGCGACGGCCTGGTCGTGCGGATCCGCTACTGCATCGACAACCCGACGATGCTCGCGGCGATGTCCTGAGGGACATGTCCTCTCGTCAAGGTTGGATCACGGGGGCGAGGTAGACGTCGACGCGGGGCGGGTAGCCGCTCGCGTGGGTGACGAGGTCGGCCCGGCCGTCGCCGTCGACGTCGCCGAGCTCGAAGCGGAAGAAGTTGTAGCCCTCGCGGGCCCCGGCGTCGCTCCAGCCGTCGGCGCCGGCGAGGTAGAGCTGGAAGCGCCACTCGTTGTTCGGGATGTCGGCGGCGGCGTCGGCTCGCCCGTCGCCGTCGAGGTCGCCGAGGTCGAACCACGAGAGGTCCCAGATCTCGCTGATCTGCGGCTCGCCGAAGCCGCCGTCGCCGTCGCCGGGGTGGATGTAGAACTGCGGCGGGAATTCGGTGCTGGCGGTGACGACGTCGACGCGGCCGTCGCCGGTGACGTCGCCGCTGCGCAGCAAGGCGAAGGCCCACGGGTCGGCCTCGAAGAGCGGCGCGTCGGCGATCCCCTCGGCGGTGCCGGGCCACACCTGCAGCCACGGCCACGAGACGAGGCCGTCGCCGATCAGGAGGTCGGCCCGACCGTCGCCGGTCAGGTCTCCGGCCTGCATGTGCGTGAACTCGAACACGTCGGTGGTGGCCAGCTCGGTCACTGCGAGGTCGCCCCCGCCGGCGTAGACGGTGACGCGCGGCGGGTAACCTGTCCCTTGAGCCAGGACGTCGGCGCGGCCGTCCCCGGTGACGTCGGCGACGACGAACTGCGAGAAGTCCCACAGCTCGCTGACGACGACAGCGTCGCGGTCGAAGCTGCCGTCGCCCAGGCCCGGGTAGACGTCGACGCGCGGCGGATACCCCGTCCCCGAGGTAATGAGGTCGAGGCGACCGTCACCGTCGACGTCGCCGAGGTCCAGCGCCTCGAAGTCCCACACCTCGGTGACGACGGGCGTCAGCGAGTCGGGCCAGCCGTCGTCGGGGCCGGTGTCGTCGTCGCCGGTGTCGTCGTCGCCGGTGTCGTCGTCGCCGGTGTCGTCGTCGCCGGTGTCGTCGTCGCCGGTGTCGTCGCCGGTCGTGGGCGCGCCGGTGGAGGTCGTGGGCGCGCTGGTGCCGGCCGGGGACGTGCCGCCGGTGGGGTCGGCTTCGCTCGTGGCGGGATCGAGGTCGCTCGTGGCGGTGGTGATGGGCGCGGCGGTGCTCGCGTCGGCGGCGGTCGGATCGAAGGAGAGCGGGCAGCCGGCGTTGGCGAGGAGCAGCACCGCGGCGGCGCGAGGGAGGCGGCGAGTCACGAGGGATCTAGTACATCCGGCCCGAAGTTCTCCAGGGGTTGCTAGGCCCTCTCTGCAAGGGTCCAGCCGAAGTTGCCGAGGAGCAGCTCGAGCAGTTCGTCGCGAGAGGCGCGGAAGGGTGTTGGTTCCCAGCGCCCGGTATGGGTAGCCATCTCCAGCTGCCACAAGTTGGCGGCGAGACGGCGCAGGCGCGCGTGCGGGATCGGATCGTGGGTGGGGCCGGACTCGAGGGTGATGAGCGGGGCGCGATGCCGGACACGGATATGTGCGAGGCCCTGGTGTTGGCGCAGGAACTGCTCGACAGCGCGAGCGTCATCGTCCGATTTCGCAGCGGCGTTGCGGGTGGTGCGTGGACGGCTCATGCGGCGTGGTGCCGCTGAGTGTGGACGAAGTGACCGCGGAAGGTCCAGTTGAACGGGTGCGCTTCGTCGCTGTTCCAGCGCCGGATGAAGCTCATCACGGCGCGGGGCAAGGCTCCGGCGCAAGGAAAGTCGGCGTAACGAAGGACGCGGCGCTGCAGCAGCGAGAACCAGATCTCGATCTGGTTGACCCACGAGGCATGGATCGGCGTGTATACGAAGTGGAAGCGGTCGCCGTGACGCCGGTTGAAGCGAGCCCAACGCTGGTCCGCACCCTCATAGTGGATGTTGAGGTTATCCCAGACGACGTAGAGCTGGCCGGTAGGATATTTGCGGGCAAGGCTCTCCATGAAGTCCAAGAGGTCCTCGGCCCGTCGTTGCGGCTTGCACTCGCCCAGGACTTCACCGGTGCGGACGTCGAAGGCCGCGAACAACGACCAGGTACCGCGGCGGACGTACTCGAACTCGAAACGGCCCGCGCGGCCGGGCGCGGGGAGCTTGCTGGGAAATCTCCGTCCGAGCGCCTGCATGCCGGTCTTCTCGTCGACGCAGAGCACATGAGCTCCGTCCGGGGGATGATGGTAGAGATCGCAGATGCGCTGAACCTTGCGACAGAAGTCGGGGTCGGGGCTGTGCAGCCAGAGCCTCATCTTGTGCGGCCGGAAATCCTCGTTGCGCAAGATTCGCCCCACCTCGGACACGCTGAGCCCGACACCTGTCTCATGAAGCAGGCGCCTTGCCAACGTCGCATATGTCCACGTCGAACGGGTCTGCTGGCCATGCCTGGCAGGCTTGTCACAGGCGAGTTTGATGAGCTTGCAGCGTGTCGCCGGCGATACCCGAGGAGGTCGCCCACTTCGCGGACGATCCTCGAGCGTCACGACTCGCCCATCACGCGCGAAGCGCCCACGCCACACCCTCACCGTGTCCACGTGGCAGCCCAATCTCCGCGCAATCTCCTGGTTTGAGTGCCCTTCGGCAGCGAGGAGCACGAGCCTCGCCCGGAGTACGAGGCGTGCCTCGGCGCGGCCACTCCGGGCCAGCACCTCCAGTTCGTCACGGACCGAAGGTGCCAAACGAAGCCGTTGTGCTCGTGGGCCTGGCACATCGACGAGATCGTTTTCGCGCCTCGCCTATTCCACCGCCTATACCGCCCTGGCGATGGATCCAGGACAGAACCCCTGGAGAACTTCGGGCAGGCAGTACTAGCGTGGCACGCCGCGCCGGCCGCGGCAAACCGGGCGCGGATGCACGCGCTCGGATGTCCAGAAGGACAGGTTATCTTTTCGAGGATCTAGAAATAGAAGGTGAGGCCGAGCTGGCCGCCTGCGGCCATCATCGCCCGCGCGACGAACTGCACCGACTGGCGGGTGAACTGGGGGCCGATGCCGATGATCCCCTGGCCGTAGAGGCTGACGCGGTCGGCGAGGAAGTACTCGATGCCGAGGATCGGTCCGACGCTGAGGTTGACGAGCCAGTTGTTGGGGCCGGGCGAGTCGAGGTAGTGCACGTGCAGGAAGGCGCCGGTGTACGGGGCGATCCGTCGCCACACGCGGAAGCCCTTGAGGACGGCGATCGATCCGCTCACGCCCGCCGAGACCTCCGGGCGGGACGTGCCCTCGCGCGTGCGGTGGGTGATGCCGGCGCCGAACGAGAACGGCAGGACGAATTTCTTGAAGACGCGACGAACGCCGATCTCGGTGAACATCATGCCGTCGGCCAGCGGCTGATCGCCGAGGCCGGCGACCGACAGCGGACCGAGCCCGCCGAAGATGAAGGTCATGCCCCAGTTGCCGGGCGCGGCTCGCACCACCGGCTGCGTGTCCGGCAGCTTGCCGTCGCCGGCAGGAGCGGGCGGCGAGGGCGTGGCGGCGGGCGGGGCAGTGGCCACCGAAGCGGGCTCGGGTGTGGCGGTCGATGAACTGTCCCCAGAGACAGGTGAATCGACAGGCGGCGTCGCGGACGGCTCGGCGGCTGGTTGCCACGCGGCCATGGAGGGATCGGCGGCAGCGGTCGCGGCTTCGGCGGGAGCGCAGAGGAGGGCGAGCGTCAGGAGGGGGAGGGAGGCCATTGTCCCGATGTTATCGATCGCTTCGACCGAGGTGAGCGGCCTGCCTCGGCGGAGCGTGATCGCGGCCACGGACGGCCGCCCCGGCGGCGAGGCGCGCTCTCGCTCGATTCGCCGGGAGGACGGGCGGCCTGATGGCACGCATGGACGCTCGACGATTCGCGGTCGGTGTGGGTACATGAGAGTCGAGTGTATGTGTGGTGATTTGCCGGAATACTCGACGGAATGGCGAGAGAGCGGCTTCTTTCGGGATGTACGGCCCACGGTCGCACCACTCGCAGGTCGCCCGTGCCCGGCCCTCTCCGTCGCGACTTCGTTGCCTTACCCGCTGGCCAGCGAAGGGAGGGTGCGAGCGAGGGATCGCAGAGCCGCGGAGACACCGGGCATGACGTCCAGTCACGGAGATCGGCACACCCGTCCTTGCGGGCCGCCGGCGATCCACTTCGCGGCGTGTCGGGGTGATTCGTCGAGAGATCGCAATGCGTCGACGGTCGGCCGGCGCTCGCGCGGCGCCCGGGGCCGGCGTGCTCGCGCGGGGGATCGTCGATCGTCGCGGTCGAACTCGATGGCGGGTGCAGACGCAAAGATCGGTGAGGCCGCGACTTGCGCCGGACGCGTCCGCGGGGGACCGAGACCGGGCTCGGCGGGTGGATCGGCGACGGCTGGCCGCGAGGCGCCGATCGGACGGACGTCCAGGTGTTCCTCCGCCTCGACGGTGCGGTCCCGGCTGGGCTCGCTCGCCGAATTTTCAGCGTGCTCGTCGGCGCTGGCCCGGAGACCGATCGCGTGCAATTGCATCGGCGCCCCCCGAGGTCTCATCATGCGACGCACATTCTCCGTCCTTCTCCGATCATTGGCCCTCGCGACCCCGCTGCTGCTGGCCGCCGAGGTGCAGGCCGCGTCCAGCCTGGCGCCGTGCGGCGAGATCTTCGTGCAGGGCGGGGCCGAATGCACGGTGTACGTCGGCCCCGTGTGCGAGGGCATGTGCAAGCCGGTGAGCTTGACGGCCGCCTGCGCCGCGGAGCTGCGGGCCGAATGCGAGGGGGAGTGCAAGGCGGAGGCCAGCGTCGAGTGCGTCGGCGGCTGCGAGGCCGATTGCCGCGCCGACTGCGAGGTCGACCCGGGTGAATTCAACTGCCAGCTGGCCTGCCAGGCCGACTGCAGCGCCAACTGCGACGGACACTGCTCGGCCTCGACGAACATGGGCGAGTGCAAGGCCTCGTGCGAGGCGACCTGCTCGGGCGATTGCGACGGGCAGTGCAAGGTGACGCCGCCCGAGGTCGACTGCGAGGCCAAGTGCCAGGCGGCGTGCACCGGCTCGTGCGACGCGCAGGCCAACATCGACTGCCAGGTCGATTGCCAGGCCGGCGGCTACGCCAATTGCCGCGCCGACCTCGAGGGCGGCTGCAAGCTGCACTGCCAGCGGCCGGAAGGCGCGCTGTTCTGCGACGGCCAATTCGTCGACGTCGGCGGCCAGCTCGACGCCTGCGTCGACGCCCTGAAGGCCCTGCTCGAGGTCGAGGTGTACGCGGAGGGCAACGCCGAGTGCTCCGGCAACACCTGCCATGCGGAGGGCGAGATCGGCTGCCAGTGCGACGCCGGCGGCTCGCCTGCCGGCGGCCTGGCGCTGATGGGCCTGGGGCTGCTCGCGTGGCGGCGGCGTCGATCGTAAAGGCGCCGCCTCGAAGGGTGCTCCGGGCGAATCATGAGACCGCGGGCCACGAGCTCGCGGGAATCATGGCACCGCCCGGTGAGCGCCGGGCTCGTTCGCGCCGCAGAGGGAGGGCGGCGCGGAGCCGGCTCAGTGGGCCGGCTTCTCCGCTTCCATCATCGCGCAGCCGGCGGGGCGCTTCTTGCCGCGCTCCAGCCAGTTGTTCAGGTTGGCGTACTTGGCGGTGTCGATCTTGGCCATTTGCAGGCCCCAGCCCAGCACGCTCCACACGTCGGAGTCGACGAGGGTCCACTTGTCGTGGACGATGTTGCCGACCTCGCCGATGCGGGCGTCGAGGATCTGCAGAGAATTCTGGACCTCGGCCAGGGCGGTCTCGGCCTGCTTGGCGTTGCGCGCCTCGGGGGGGAACCACTCGCTGGTGTTGTGCATGTAGGTGAACAGCGGGCCGCCCAGCGAGACCTGCGCCCAGCACAGCCAGGTGAGCGCCTGCATGTGCTCGCGCGAGCCCAGAGCCGGCCACAGGCCGCGCTCGACGCCGAAGCGCTCGCCCAGGTAGATCTGGATGGCGATCGACTCGAACATCGGCTGGCCGTCGATGACGATCGTCGGGATCTTGCCGTTCGGGTTGAGCTTGAGGAACTCCGGCTTGCGCTGATCCTTGGCCTGCAGGTCGACGAACACCTTCTCGTGGGGGATGTCGAGCTCCGCGAGGGTGAGCTGGACGCGAGAGGCCGAGGACATGGGGTTGTAGTAGAACGTGATCGACATGGTGGGGTGTCTCCGCGCCCCTTGTACGCGATAACGCGCGCCGGTGCTAGTCTTTTGTTCAGGGGTTTGTCGGCGACACTTCTGCGGATGAGGGATGATACGGGCCTGCGTGACGTGCGCGAGGTCGGAGATTCGCGTGGGGGTTTTTCCGTGAATGTGTGGATGTCCGATGGGACATGTCATGAGATTGGCGCCCGCGGGGTCGCCGCGAGCCCGGTGGCCCGGGGCGATCGAGGCCGGCGCGCCCGGCGACGGCGAGCGAGTCGCCGGGGCTGCTGGCGCGGCGGTGACGGACGCGGCATGCTGCCCGCCGCCGATGCACCCGCGTCCATGCCGAGGTCCGGGCCGCGCTCGCTCGCGGCCGTGCGCGCAGGAGGAAGGTTGACCGTGGCGGCCAGCGCCCGCAGCCGCAACAACGTGTTCGCCGCGCTGGCGCTCGACCGCGCGAGCGAGCGGCGCGACGACGTGGGGTGGATCGAGACGCGCAGGGTGGCCGCGTCGACGCGGTTCGCGGTGGTCCGGCCCGACGGCAAGGCGCTGGTCGACGCGGCCCGCCGCGGGCTGCGAATGCTCGCGGAGGCGGAGCGCGCGGCGTGGTTGGCGGCGGAGCCGGTGTACTACCTCGGCGAGGCCGACGAGGTGGCCCACTTCGCGGTCGCCCCCGCGGGCGGCGACGACGAGCCGCTGGCGGGCGCGCTCGGGGGGCAATGGATGGACCTGCGCGCGGCCGGCCTGGCGCTGCCGGCCTTCGACGCCGGGCTGTTCGCGTACGCCCGCGGCCTGCTCCACTGGCAGACGCGGGCCCGCTTCTGCGGCGCGTGCGGGTCGCCGACGATCTTCGTGTCGGCCGGCCACCGCGCCCGCTGCACCAACCCGGCCTGCGCCATCGAACACTTCCCGCGCACCGACCCCGCCATCATCGTCATCGTCGGCTGGCGCGACGCCTGCCTGCTCGGCCGCCAGGCCAGCTGGCCGCCCGGCCGCTGGTCGACGCTGGCAGGCTTCGTCGAGCCCGGCGAGACGCTCGAGGACGCGGTCCGCCGCGAGGTGTTCGAGGAGAGCGGGGTGGTGGTGGCCGAGTGCGACTACCACTCGTCGCAGCCGTGGCCGTTCCCGGCGTCGCTGATGCTCGGCTTCACGGCCGAGGCCCAGGGCCCGGAGCTGCACGTCGGCCCCGAGCTCGAGGCGGCCCGGTGGTTCACCGCCGAGGAGATCGTCCGCTCGCTCGCCGACGGCTCGCTGATGTTCCCGCCGCCGCTGTCGGTGTCGTTCCGCCTGATCGAGCACTGGCTCCGCGAGACCGCCGGGCTCGAGCTGACCGCGCTGGTCCGTGGGTGAATTTTTTGAGATGCATGTCCTTGAAGACATGTCGAATCGAACATGGTCGAAGCACCATTGTTTTGGAGACATGCGCCGGAGGGACGGGGACGGAACCTGGTCGATAGGACAGCCGTGGAGCGTCGGCGGTCGTCCTGCTGGATCTGCGGCGTGGCCGTGATTGTCGGCGCCGTCGGGGTGAGACGGCGGGAGGTTCGCGCGAATCGCGGGCAGGTGCGGCGCAGGTCCGGGAGATCTACCCGGGGCGGGCGTCGTGCTCGGGATCACCATGGTCCGTGAGGCGGTCGGACAGGCGCGTGGGGGCCGAGGCGTCACGGAGGTCGCACGCGGGAGGTGCGTGGTCGCGGGTGCGGGCGAGCATGGGCTCGTGTCCCGCGACTCGCCCGGCCTGGAGATTCGCGGCGCCCGCCACTATCGTCGCTGCCGATGACGACCGCCGCTCCGGAGCCCGCGCACGACAAGACTCGCCCCGATCAATTCGGCGGCCCCTGGGGCGCGCTGCTGCTGACGATCGTCATGCCGACGGTCACGTTCTATCTGTGGTCGGCGGTGGCGCAGCACGGCGGCTCGCTGTGGCTGCCGCGCTCGGCCGCCGAGCTGTGGGCGATGATCCCGGCGCCGACCTGGGAGGCCGCGGCGATCTTCGCCGCGTGGCTCGGGCTGCAGGCGCTGCTCTACGTGGTGGTGCCGGGTCGCGTGGTCCACGGCCGGCTGACCGCGGCCGGCGAGCGGGCGGAGTACCGGCTCAACGGCCTGGTCGCGTTCGGCCTGTCGGCGGGGCTGCTGGTCGCGGGGATCGCCGCCGACGTGGTGTCGCCGTCACACGTGCTGGCGCAGCTCGGGCCGCTGCTCACGCTCGCGGTCCTGTTCGCCGGCGGCGCCGCGGCCCTGACCTACGTCGCCGGCCGGCGACGCGCCCACCTCGAGCGCAGCACCGGCAACCCGATCTACGACTTCTACATGGGCGCGATCCAGAACCCGCGGATCGGTCGCCACGACCTCAAGTTCTTCTTCGAGTCGCGCATCGGCATGGGCTCGTGGGGGGCGCTGGCGATCTTGCTGCCGGCGGCGGAGCTGCAGGCGCACGGGGAGCTGTCGACGGCGATGCTGGTCGTCAGCCTGTGCCAGCTGTTCTACATCTTCGAGTTCTTCGTGTTCGAGTCGGCGCTGCTGTCGACGATCGACATCATCGAGGAGAACCTCGGCTTCATGCTGTGGTTCGCGTTCCTCGCGTGGATGCCGTTCAACTTCACGCTGCAGCAGCAGTACGTGCTCGCGGCGCGCCCCGAGCTGTCGACGCTCGCGGCGGCCGCGATCATCGTCATGAACTTCGCCGGCTACTACGTGTTCCGCGACTCGAACCTGCAGAAGCAGCGATTCCGCCGCGACCCCTCGTTGCCGATCTGGGGGAAGCCGCCCGTCGCCATGGACACCGCCCGCGGCACCAAGCTGCTGCTGTCGGGCTGGTGGGGCCTCGCGCGCCACGCCAACTACCTCGGCGACCTCACCATGGCGCTCGCCTGGTGCCTCGCGTGCGGCTTCGGCAGCCTCGTGCCCTACTTCTACTTCATCTACTTCGCGCCGCTGCTGCTCAACCGCGAGCGCCGCGACCACGCGATGTGCCAGCGCAAGTACGGCGCCGACTGGGACCGCTACTGCGAGAAGGTGCCGTACCGCATCGTGCCGTTCGTGTACTGAGGGCGCGGGCGCGTCGACCTCGAGGTCGACGCGCCCTCGCGGATCAGCGCGGCCAGTACCAGGCGGGCGCGGCGTTCACGGTGGTGCCGCCGGTGAGCATGCCGCGCATGCCGGGCGCGAAGAAGTGATAGGGGTGGACGGTCTCGGGGCGGCTGGCGGCCTCGAGGCGCTCGGCGAGCGCGGCGGGGATCGTGAAGTCGAGCGACTTGAGGTTGTCGTCGAGCTGGGCCGGCTTGGTCGCGCCGATGATGGTCGAGGTCACGCCGGGGCGGGTGGTGACCCAGTTGAGGGCGACCTGCGCCGGCGTGTGCCCGAGCTCGCGCGCGACCTCGACGAGGACGTCGACGATCTGCCAGTTGCGCTCGGAGGTCAGCTTCTCGAAGGCCGGGTTGCCGCTGCTCTGCATCATCACCAGGCGGCCCTCGCCCTCGGCGCGCGTGCCGGCGCGGCCGTACTTGCCGGTCAGCATGCCGCTGCCGAGCGGGCTCCACGGGCACAGGCCGAGGCCGAGGGCCAGCGCGGCGGGGATGTGCTCGCGCTCGATGTTGCGTTCGACCAGCGAGTACTCGAGCTGCAGGCCGGCGAGCCGCTCGCTGCCGCGGAGCTCGGCGATCGTCTGGGCGCGGGCGAGGTACCACGCGGGCACGTCCGACAGGCCGATGTAGCGGACCTTGCCGACGCGCACGAGGTCGTCGAGCGTCGCCATGACCTCCTCGACCGGGGTGAGGCCGTCCCACGCGTGCAGCCAGTAGAGGTCGACGTAGTCGGTCTGCAGCCGGCGCAGCGAGGCGTCGAGGGCCCGGCGGATGTGCTTGCGCGAGTTGCCGCCGGCGTTGGGGTCGCCCGGCTGGACATTGAAGGAGAACTTGGTGGCGAGCACGACCTGCTCGCGGCGGCCGCTCTCCTTGAGGTACTCGCCGATGAGCTTCTCGCTGGTGCCGGCGGTGTAGCCGTCGGCGGTGTCGATGAAGTTGCCGCCGGCGTCGAGGTAGCGGGCGAGCAGCTCGAACACTGTGTCGCGGGGCGAGCCGAAGCCCCACTCGGTGCCGAAGGTCATCGTGCCGAGGCACAGCGGGCTGACGCGGAGGCCGCTGCGGCCGAGGAGGGAGTAGGACGCGAGGGACGGGATCGACATGGGGCGGAGGATAAGGGCCGCGGGTCACGGACCTGACACGGATTTCGTGTGTGCCGCGAGCCAGGCGGCGACGCGCCTGACGTCGGCTGCACGCGCCTTGACGCGGAGCGCCTCGAGTGCTGCCTCGGCGAGGGCGCGGGCCTCCGCCGGGGCGACCGCCGCGTCGGCGGTGAGGGCCCGCGCGTGGGCGAAGCGGGCGCGGGCGGCCGGCGAGTGGTCGGGCTCGGCGACTGCGTCGTAGATCGCCAGCGACTGCGCGGCGAAGCCGGCGGCCTCCTCGAAGCGGCCGCGCGCCAGCGCCAGCTCGGCCAGGGCGGTCAGGTTGCCGGCGAGCAGGAGGCTGCGCGTCAGCGCGGCGCGCTCGAGCTCGGCGAGCGCGCGCCGCAGGTCCTCCTCGGCCTCGTCGAGGAGCCCCAGCTCGAGCCGCAGCTCGCCGAGCAGCGACGCGGCCTCGGCGGCGTCGATCGTCCGCTCGGTGCCGGCCAGCGCGGCCAGCATCTGCTCGAGCGGCGCGAGGGCCTCGGCGGTGCGCCCGAGCGCGGCCAGCGAGCGGGCGTGGGCGAACCGGAGGAAGTGCAGCCGGCGGTCGAGCGGGTCGGGCTGCGCGGGCAGGCGGGCCATCGCGCGCTGGTGCTCGCGCTCCATCGCCGGCCCGTCGCCCTCGGCCGCGAACAGGCGCATGCGCTCGGCGAGCACCGCGTCGTGGGCCTCCGACACCTCGGGCACGGCCGTCATGGCCTGCTCGAGGTGCTCGCGCGCGGCCGCCAGGTCGCCCTCGTCGATCTCGATCATGCCGAGGTCGCGCAGGATCATCCCGCGCAGATAACTGTTGCTCAGGCGATCGAAGCGCTGGACGATCTGCCCGAGCTGCGCCAGCGCCTGCCGCGGGCGGCCGAGCCGCCACTGGCTGTTGGCGAGCAGCCACTCGTAGCGCATGTGGGAGGCGTGGTGCGGCCCGAGCAGCGGCCCGGAGACGGCGAGCAGGCGGCGGTAGATCGCGGCCATGTCCTCGTCGCGGTGCTCGGCCCGGGCCAGCCAGCCGAGGTTGGACAGGGTGTCGAGGGCGCGCGGGGTCTCGGCGCGGCCGTGGCGTTCACGCAGGGCGACGGCCTCCTCCCAGCGACTGCGCGCGGTCGCCAGCTCGGAGGCGGTGGCATGGACGACGCCGAGGTTGTTGAGGAACTCGGCGTACAGGTCGACGTCGTGCTCGACGCGGTGGTTGAGCGCGGTCGCCAGCGGCACCTCGGCGCGCGCCTGCTGCAATTGGTTCAGCGGCACCGCGCGCAGGTAGATCTGCTTCGAGCTGGCGACCGCGGCCACGGCCGCGTGGCCGCAGCCGAGCGCCGCCAGCAACGCGTCGGCGTAGTGGCGCTCGGCCGCCGCGTGGTCGCCGGACTCCATCGCCAGGCTGCCGGCGCGCAGCAGCGCCTCGGCGCGCAGCGGCTCGTGGGTGAGGGCCGTGCTGTCCTCGAGGACATCTTCGACGAGGACCCGGCCGAGCGGGTACTGCCCGGCGTCCTCGAGGACCTGCGCGCGCGCGAGGGTCTCGCGGTGGGCCTGGACGTGCAGGCGCAGCCGCGAGTCCGTGGGCGGCGGCAGCTGTTCGGTCAGCGCCGTGGCGTCGGCGCAGCGCGACAGCGGCGGCAGGCCGGAGATCGCCTTGATGACGCTGTCGAGGCTCGCGGCGTCGACCTGCGTCAGGGCGGCGGCGAGGGCGTCGAGGCTGGCGCGTCGCTGGTCGAGGCACGCGGTGCGCTGGTCGAACAGCGGCGTCGACTGGCGCGCCTCGGTGTGCGCGCGGCAGGCCTCGTTGCGCATCTCGATCCACGCCGCGGCGTAGCGGTCGATCCGCGGCAACGCGTTGGCGATCGCCTCGGCGGCCGCGGGCGTGCGCAGGGCGGCGAGCGCGTCGCGGACGTTCGCCGCGCGGGCGGCGTCCCACACGCCCGCGAGCTCGGCCTCGGCGTCGGGGCACAGCTGCACCGCGGGCTCGCCGGAGCCGGCGGCGTGGAAGCCGGCGAAGGCGGTGGCGGCCGCGGTGACCACGAGCGCGGCGGCGCGGCGGTAGGTCGCGCCCGGGTCGCGCTCGAGCGCCGACAGCAGCTCCGTCATCGACGGGAAGCGCTCGGCGGGCGCGAGCGCCAGGCCGCGGCGGAGGGCGCGGAAGATCCGCGCGGGCACCGGCGTGCCCACGGGCGGGGGTGCGACTCGCCCGCGCCGTAGATCGGCGAGCAGCGTCGCCATCGAGGTGGTGTCGAACGGCGAGCGGCCGTAGAGGCCCTGGTACAGCGAGACGCAGAAGCTGAACTGATCGCTGGCGGCGGTCGACGACTCGCCGCGGTGGGCCTCCAGGGCCATGTACGCCGGGGTGCCGAGGACCGCGCCGGTGCGCGTGATCGGGGCCAGGTGCGAGCTGGCCGGGGCGATGTGTCCGGGCAGTTCGGGCTCGCCGGGCGTGCGGTCGTCGGTCGCACGCGCGAGGCCGAAGTCGAGCACCTTGACCCCGCCGTCCTCGCCGACCATCACGTTGGCGGGCTTGAAGTCGCGGTGGACGAGGCCCGCGCGGTGGGCGGCCTCGAGACCGCGGCCGGCGCGGACGAAGGTGGCCACCACGTCGCGCCACGGTCGTCCTTGCTCGATCCACGCGTCGAGGGTGACGCCGCGGACGAACTCCATCGCCACGAACACCTGGCCGTGGTCCTGGCCGACCTCGTGGACGGTGACGATGTTGGGGTGAGACAGGCGCGCCATCGCCTGCGCCTCGCGCATCAGGCGGGTGCGCGACGTGGTCATGTCGCGGACGGCCTCGCCGAGCAGCACCTTGACCGCGACCTTGCGGTCGAGGACGCCGTCGTAGGCGGCATAGACCACGCCCATGCCGCCGCGGCCGATCAGGCCGAGGACCTGGAAGCGCCCGATCTGCACCGGCGTGGCGCGGCGCGGGAACAGGGCCCGCTTCACCAATTGCTTGTCGAGCGGGTCGTCGACCTGCCTCAGCGACTCCATCGCCCGCGGCATGGTGTCACCGTCGCCGTGCATCGACACGGGCGTGCGCTCGACGCTGCGCTCCGGCCCGCCGGGGGTGAACTCGTTGCTCTTCATCCGGCGGATAGTGTCTCCAAACTCGAGATCAATTTTGCCGATTTGCGGTCACTTGACGCACGTTCCCGGTCACATGGGCGAAAACGCGCCGAATGGCGGTCCGATCGGCGCGGCCCGAGAAAATTCAGGCGGAGGAAATTGTTCGGCGTTGGCCGGTCACCTGCCCTTCGTAGTTCGGGCACTACGATGCGTACTTCGAATAACATTCTCATTCTCCTTGTTTCCACGCTTTCCTTCGCAGTCGGCTGCGACGACGAGTTTTACGCCGATTTCGGCGAGGAAGAGGTAATCGCGCTGCGCTGCAACACTCCGGATTGTGGCAGCGGGCTCGCCAATACCTCGCGGATCGGCGACCACTCGCTTTCCAACCTGTCCGAGACCCTGATTGCGCCGGCGGCCAATACCACGTCGAAGGTGCGCATCGAGGGCGGCACTGCCGAATACCTCGGGTCGAAGACGGCGATCATGGGGATCGACGTCGAGGCCGATGGGGAGCTGAAGCTCAAGCTGGCCACGGGCGGGTGGATCGGCGGGGCGGCGGTCGAGGGCGCGACGTTCTCCGTCGTCATCGAGCCGCTCGACGGCGAGCCGCGGATCGCCGCGGAGCTGAAGATCGCCGGCGCCTGGTGCTCGCCGGGTCGGTACGACGCGAGCATGACGATCTGCCGCTATCAGTTCGTGACGGACATCGAGCCGGAGGACACAAAACTCTATCCGGAGAGCGAGGAGATGCCGGGCTACTACCACATTTGCCCGGACGAGGACGAGGACGGCGCGCTCGACGACACCCACAAGTTCAGCTCGGTGCTGAGCCCGAACGTGTCGCTGTTCGCGAACCCCAGCGTGGGCCCGACCATCGCGGACTCGCCCGGCATCTTCATCAACGGCTGCATCAACAGCGCGGTGGCGAAGGGTCAGTTCAAGCTCAACGCGTTCTACGACCCGACCGCGTACCGCGGCCTGCAGTTAGGCCAGCGCACCGCGCTGCTGCGGGCCTGGATGGCCTGGTTCAACGGCGGGCCGCGCACGGTACCCGGCAGGTTCATCTCGCTGAAGGACCCGCTGGGCGGGCTGTTCGACTGGACCTCCGAGCCCGCGTGGGTGCTGGAGGCCGGCTACGGGGCCGAGGGCGCGCGTTGCCGCGGCGGCGCGGAGGACACCGGCAACCACCGCTATTACATCGACCCGGTGCTGAGCTTGCCCGGCTGGTCGACGCTGCCGCCCTGCACCACCGCCGACTACACCAGCTACGGCGCGGTGCTCGGGGTCAAGGTGCACGGCGACCTGTAGGATCGCCATGCGCGCGAATCGTGGCACCGCGAGGGCCGCGGGCGTACATGTCTGCGGCCCTCGTCGCGTCGGTTCTCCGGTGATTCGCGTATCTACCGGTGTCCCACCGCCTGCATCGTCGATTGATGCATCGACCCGGTTAAACCGATCGGCGGGGCGGCGACACTACCGGAGCGCCGAGGGACGACGACGCGGCCCGGAGACGACCGAGGCGCAGCGTCCACCGGCGAGACACCCCGTGCAGGAGGACATCCTCGCCGCCGGTCCATGGGCGCCGGGCCGGTGAGTCGGTCGCACCCATCCCATTCCCCACCCCCGGGCCAGGACGCACCCTCCCCCGCGTCCTGGCCCTTTTTTGCGCTTTCTCGCCGCGCGTCCGGCGCTCGCGTGAAACACCTGCGATGGGCGACACAATGTGCATTGTGGCGGATGCGCGGTGAAGGGTCGCGGGCCGGCCAGCCGGGGCGCGCCGGGGCCGCGATGTCGGACAATGTGCAGTGGGGGCCCGGCGGCACGACAGCGAGGAGACCATGGGCAGGAGCACCCGGCCGCGAGCGCCGGCGGTTCGCAGACGAACATCGAGCCGGACCGGGACGGGACGATCATGTGCCCGAGCCGGTGAGCCGCTCGCACTCGAACCTGCAGGCGGCCAGAGCGCGCGATGCGGCGTGCTGGCCGCGGTTTCGCCCGTTTGCAGCGACCGCGGCGGGGCCGTATCAGTGACCGCCGGCGCACGGTCAATTGCCCCCGCGGCGCGCTGTTCCACCGGCGTAACCTCGCAGCGAAAGGTTAATCAGTCGCGCCGGTCGGTGACACTACCCGAGAGTCGGGGGGCGACGGAAGCGGCCCGGATGAGCCGAGGCGCGGCGCTCACCGACATGAGGTCGACACCATGGACGAACATATCATCACGACACGACCGCCGTATCGCCGCCGAGCGAGTGACATGGTGTCTCGCGCGGACCAGGTCGCTCGAAACCCGGCCTCGCACGCGCTTATCTCGTAGCTCGGCCTCGGCGGTCCCGCGATCCGGCCGTCCGACTGTCCTGCCGTCCCCGACATCGTAGGATCGCGCTGTCCCACGATCACGCTATCCGCTATCTCACTATCGCACTATCAACTATCCGCGATGCGATGATCCTGGCTTTGTCGATTGCATCCGCCCCTGTTTGGCCTAACCTGAAATTTAGCCCCGAGGATAGATTCGCCATGCATGAAACGCTCGCCATCGCCGTCGCCGCCGCGCACCGCAAGTGCGACGAGGTCGTCCGGGACCCGCTGCTCGACCCGGACCAGAGCGAGCTGCTCGTGGCGTTCATCGCCGGGGCGCGGGCCGGCGAGGCCGGCCCGATGGCCGATCTCGCGGCCCTGCCGCTGCTCGTCGGGCTGTGCGAGTGCGGCGAGGCGAACGTCGACCTCGCGGCCGGCTGCACCCTTTATCATCTGGCGCTCCGGCTGTTCGACGACGTCTCGGATCCCGACCTCGTGGCTCCGTGGGGCCCCGAGCGCGCGCCGGTGGCCGACAACGCCGCGCTCGCGCTGACCATGGTCGCGGTCGACACCCTCGCCGCGGCGGTCCCGGCCGGTAGGGCCGAGGCCGCGCGGCTGTCGCTGCGACGCCACACGCTGCGGGCCGTGGGGGCCCGGCACCGTGACCTCGGTGGGACGGTCGCCGGCGACGAGGCCGGCGTCCGCGCCCACAACGCCGACAAGTCGTCGGTGTTCGCGCTGTCGACCGAGCTGGCGGCGATCGCCGCCGGTTGCGAGCCCGAGCGCGTCGCGGCGTATTGCAGGATCGGCGAGGCGACGGCGGAGATCCGCCAGATCGCCGAGGACCTCCGCGATCTGTTCGGCGAGCCGCGCAGCCGCGACCTCGAGCGCGAGGCTCCGAGCTTCCCCCTGGCCTGCTTCGCCGCCCGCGCCAGCGCGGCCGAGCGGGCCGAGCTGCAGCGCCTGCGCGCCGAGCTGCCCGGCAGTCTCGACGCGATCCGCAAGCTGCTGCTGGCCGGCCCGGCGGTGCGCGCCAGCGCGGCGGCGATGGAGGCCGCGCGGCGGGCGGTCCACGCCGAGGTCGCCGCGCTGTTCCCCGCCGGCTCGGGGCTCGACCTCCACGCCGAGTTCGTCGACGCGGTGGCCGCCGAGCTGCACCGCCGGCCGCGCGCCGCATGACCTTTGGAGCATGTCCTCATGGCCACGTATCACATGCGCCTGCGCGACGAGATCGGCCTGCAGGTCCGCTACGCCGACAGCACCCGCTACGGCAGCGGGGTGACCGGCCTGGTCGACGCGCTGGTGGCCCGCATGTGCGCCCCGCTGCTCGCGCTGGCCCGCCGCGAGGGCCCGGCGCGCCTGGTCGAGCGCAGCGCCGAGTTCATGCCGCGGATGTTCGCCGGCCAGGCGCTCGGCGGGCTGTACGCCGCGCCCGACGTGCTGCGCGAGGAGTGCCTCTACCCCGACCCGGCGCGCGTGACCCCGGCGGCGCTGGTCGTGCGCGGGCTGGGACCCGCGGGCGAGGGCTCGCTGGCGCTGCCGCTCCACCGCGAGGCCGCCGAACTGGCCGACGTGGTCGCCGCGCTCGACCGCGGCTGCCCGCGCCCGCTCGGCGGCCTGGGGGCCCGGCTGTGGGACGCGCTGCTCGACGCCGGCGCCCTGACCCGAGAGACAGCTGACGAGCGCGCGCTGGCCGACGGCGTCACCGCGGTCGGCCACGCCACAGTGGCAGTGCAGCACGCGGGCGCGCGCCTCGTGGTCGATCCGTTCGCCGCCCCGCCGCTGCCCGGCGAGGCCCCGCGGCCGCTGCCGTGCCGGGCGCTGCGGCCCGACCTCGTCCTCGTCACCCACGGCCACCCCGCCCACTTCGACCTGCACGCGCTGCTGCGCTTCGGCGCCGACACGCCGATCGTGGTGCCGGCCGTCGCGCGCGAGTCGCTGCTCAGCGTCGACATGGCGCTGCGCCTGCGCCAGCTCGGCTTCCGTCGCGTGATCCCGCTGTCCTGGCGCGACGCGGTGCAGGTCGGGCCGTTCCACGTGGTCGTCCTGCCGTTCTTCGGCGAGCAGCCGACGTCCGGCGAGTTCCTCCACCCGGAGGCGCGCAACCTCGGCAACACGTACCTGATCGAGGTCGCCGGCCGCCGCGTCGCGTGCATCGCCGACGCCGGCGCCGACGCGGCCGGCGACACGATCACCATGGCCCGCGCGGCCGCGCGGCGGCACGGCCGGCTCGACGTGCTGTTCGGGGGCTACCGCGCGTGGCGCCCGCACCCGATCGAGCTGCTCGGGACGTCGATGGCGCGCTACCTGCTGCAGGTCCCGCGCGCGCAGTGGGGCACGCGCCAGCAGCTGACGCCCGACGCCGACGACCTGCTCGCCGCGGCGCAGGCCTGGCAGGCGCGCACCGTGGTGCCCTACGCCAACGGCGGGGCGCCGTGGTTGGCCCGCCTCGGCCTCGGCCCGCGCGGCGCCGACAGCCCGAGCTTCGACCCCGATCTGGCCGCGGTGAGGCAAGCGGCCGCGCGGGCGCCGAACGCCCCCACGGTCCGCGCGCTGCGCCCCGGCGAGCGGATGGAGCTGTTCGGATGAAGTTCGACGGGTGCGTGGCTGATCTTTGGGACATGTCCTTGGGGAAAGACCGCCGCGGATAGCCGTGAACCGGCGATGGTGCCGATCGCATCAATCGCGGTGAAGCTCGAAGCCGCAGCAGGGGCCGGCGAGCTGCTCGAGCTGCTGCACCGGATCGAGCTGGCGACACACGTCCCCGCTGGCGCACTCGCCGGCTTGCTCGTCGCCTGCCCAGCAGGTGCAGGTGGCGTCCTCGCAGGCGATCGTCCGGACGGGCTCGCCGGGGCACTGCTGCGAGAGGGCGCAGGTGGCGTCCGTGCCGAGGCTGGCTGCCAGGTTGCAGGGCAGGTCTCGCTCGGCCGCGACCGATGACCACGCGGCGAGGACGAGCGAACAGACGAGGGGTCGGGCGAGCATGCGTCGAAGCTGCATGAAGGCAGGTCGCCGTCGACCCGACCGCGACCTGGCAGGCGCTCGCTCGCCGACGGCGCTCGGCTGATTCACCGAGCCCGCGGGGTCTGACCCTCCGCGGTGCGAGCGGTCACGGGCCGACGCTCGCGGCGGAGGACGGCCCTGTCGCGTCCACGCGCGAGGCCGCCGCGGAGGTCCGCGTCGACCTGCGCGGCCGCTCGCGCCTCACGCGGTCTTGAGCGCCCACTCGCGGCGGATGAGGTACGCCAGCGGCCCGAGCGAGCCGAACGCCAGAGTGGCGACCAGGTACGGCACCACCTTGAGGCCGTGCTTGCGGGCGTCGACCAGCATCCAGCCCATGATCATGAACAGGGCGATGGTCAGGTCGAAGGCGGTGAGGATGCCCGGCCACGACGACAGCAGGTCGGCGAACATGCCGACGTAGCCGAAGGTCTCGACGACGTAGATGGTGAGGGCGAGGAAGTCGACGGCGACGATGGCGAGGACGATCTGGCGGGTGTTCATGCGATGATTTCCTTTCGTGCCAGTCCTTGAGCAACCCGCGTGCCAGCGCCCGAACGCCGCCGCAACGGGGCTCCGGCGGCGATGGGGCGCGGGTGACGTTGCAGGTCTGCAACACGCGTTGCGGCGGCGCATCCTCGGCGAGCGACGCACGCATCGCGCGAGCCGCTACACCCGCGAGCTCCGCGTCCTGCTCGCGCGGCCCGGCGAGCGGCTCGTCTGCAGCGGATCGGCGGCGCACCGGGCGAGAGGCGGCGTTCGCCGGGGCTTCACGGGCCGACCTGCACGACGGCCGCGCGCTCGCGTCGTCGCGCCGAACCGGCCTCTGTGCTCTCGGGCGGGCACGCGGCGACGGCGCTCGTCGCTGGCACGCCGCGTGCTCGAGCGAGGTCGTGACCCTGCGACCGCGTCTCGCCTATAGTCGTCTCCGCGCCCTCGCGCTCGCCCCGACCGGAGACGACCCAGTGTCCTCAGCGCCGACCTCGCCACCGTCCACGCGCCGCGCCTGGTTCGGCGCAGTCCTCGGGTTCGGCGCCGGTCTGTTCGACTTCCTCCTGCTGCGGCTGGCCGGGGTCGACGTCTCGGCGTTCGTGGTCGGCTTCTTCGCCGTCACCTTCGCCGGCTTCGGCTACGCGATCGGCCTCCTGCTCGAGACGCGCGACCGGCTCAGGGCCAGCGCCGCGGCGCTCGCGGCCAGCCACCGGCGGGCGGCCCACAGCGAGAAGCTGGCGGCGATCGGTCGCCTCGCGGCCGGCGTCGCCCACGAGGTCCGCAATCCGCTCGGCGTGATCCGCTCCTCGGCCGCGCTTGTCCTCGAGGACATGCCCGAAGGGACAGACAACCACCAGGCCGCGCGCTTCATCGTCGAGGAGGTCGACCGGCTCAACGCGGTCGTCACGGCGCTGCTCGACTACGCCCGGCCGCTGGCGCCGCGGCGCGAGGAGGTCGAGCTGGCGGGGCTCGTCACCGCGGTCGAGCCGCTGGTGCGCGAGGCCCTGCGACCGAAGCGCGGGCGGCTCGACGCCGCCGAGAGCGACGGCCCGGCGCTGCGCGGCGACCCCGACCTGCTGGCGCAGCTGGTCTACGGGCTGGCGCTGAACGCCGCCCAGGCGATCGGCGACGGCGGGCGCATCGAGCTGCGGGTGCGCCGGCGCGGCGAGGCGGTCGAGCTGCTGGTGCGCGACGACGGCCCGGGCGTGGCCCCCGAGCACGCGGCGCGGATGTTCGAGCCGTTCTTCACCACCAAGAAGACCGGCACGGGCCTCGGCCTCGCCACCGCCGCGCGGATCGCCGAGGCCCACGGCGGCGCGCTCGAGCTGATCCCGGGCGGCGGCCTCGGCCCCGACGGCCGCGGCGCCTGCTTCTGCGTGCGCCTGCCGGAGGCCGCATGAGCGCCGCACAGATCGCGGTCGTCGACGACGAGCCGCGCATGGCCGAGATCCTCGCCATGCTGCTGCGCCGCGACGGTCACAAGGTCGACGTGTTCGCCGGCGCCGAGGCGTTCCTGCGCGCCCTCGCCGAGCAGTCGTACGACCTCCTGCTCACCGACCTGATGATGCCCGGCGTCGACGGCCGCGAGCTGCTGCGGCGCGCGCGAGCTGTCTCTCCGGACATGCCGGTGGTCCTCGTCACCGCCCACGCCAGCGTGCCGACCGCGGTGGCGGCGATCCGCGACGGCGCGTTCGACTTCGTCGAGAAGCCGTTCGACAACGACGCCTGCCGCGCCCTGGTCCACCGCGCGCTGCAGGTCCGCGCGCTCACCCGCGAGAACCGGCGCCTGCGCGCGGCCCTGCAGCGGACCGGCTCGCCCGACATCATCACCCACAGCCCGGCCATGCGCGAGGTCCTCGACCTCGCCGCACGCGCCGCCCGCAGCCGCGCCACCGCGCTGGTCACCGGCGAGAGCGGCACCGGCAAGGAGCTCGTGGCGCGCACGATCCACGACCACAGCGATCGCGCGCTCGGCCCGTTCGTCGCAGTCAACTGCAAGGCCTTCGCCGCCGGCGTGCTGGAGAGCGAGCTGTTCGGCCACGAGCGCGGCGCCTACACCGGGGCCGCCGGGGCGCGCGCCGGCGTGTTCGAGCGGGCCGGCGGCGGCACCCTGTTCCTCGACGAGATCGGCGAGGTCGACCTCGACTTCCAGGCCAAGCTGCTGCGGGCCCTGCAGACGCGCGAGGTGCTGCCGGTCGGCGGCACCAAGGCCAGGCCGGTCGACGTCCGGATCGTCGCCGCCACCAACCGCGACCTGCGAGCCGAGTGCGCCGCCGGCCGCTTCCGCGAGGACCTGTACTTCCGCCTGGCGGTGATCCCGATCCGCCTGCCGCCGCTGCGCGAGCGCCCGGAGGACGTCCTGCCGCTCGCCAATCACTTCCTGGCCCGCTTCGCCGCCGAGCTCGGGCGCGAGTTCGTCGGCTTCCACCCCACCGTCGAGACCTGGCTCAAGGGACATCCATGGCCCGGCAACGTGCGCGAGCTCGAGAACCTGGTCGAGCGGGCCGCCGTGCTCGCGCGCAGCGAGATCATCACTCGCGACGACCTGCTGCTCGAGGCGACCGCGCCGGCGCCGGCGAGCGCCGACCCGGACGACGCGCTGCCGCTGCAGGTCCACCTCGACCGCGCCGCGGCCCGGCGGATCCGCCTGGCCCTGGCGCGCGCGCAGGGCCGCCGCAACGACGCCGCCGCCGAGCTCGGGGTCGAACGGACCACGCTGTATCGCCTCATCAAAAAGTTCGGGCTCGAGGACGAGTGACCTGCGAGCGGTGCGCTCGGCCGGCGACCGCTCGCAGCAGCTCGCCGTAGGTGGTCGTGCCTCATTAAAAAGTTCGGGCTCGAGGACGAGTGACCTGCGAGCGGTGCGCTCGGCCGGCGACCGCTCGCGGAGCAGCTCGGCGTGCAGCAGCTCGCCGTGGGGGGTCGTGCCTCATTAAAAAGTTCGGGCTCGAGGACGAGTGACCTGCGAGCGGTGCGCTCAGCCGGCGATCGCTCGCAGGAGCTCGCGGATCTGCTCGGCCTGCAGCAGCTCGCCGTAGGTGGTCTTGCCGGGGATGAAGCGGACCAGCAGGCCGACGACCTCGCCCTGCTCGGACAGCAGCGGGGCGCCGCTGGTGCCGCCGAGGGCGAGGTCGGGGCGATCGAAGGCGACCATCCCGAGGCCACGGGTGTCGGCGACCTTGATCGCGCGATGCAGCCGCTTCGTCCGCGGGGCGCCGGCCCGGACCGAACCGGCGAGGAACACGACGTCGCCGGCGCTCGGGTTGCGGGCGGACAGGCGAAGGAGCGGCAGCGCGTGGCCGTCGGGCAGCGCGAAGGCGGAGAGGTCGTGCGTCGGGTCGTCGCCGTTGGCGCCGGGGATCGACAGCGATCGGCCGGCAGCGCCTGTGGGCGCGCCGTCGAAGGGATCGGTCAGGTTCACCGATTCGACGAAGCGATCCATGAGCTCGCCGGGGACGTCCTTCGAGAGGCCGCCGGCGGGGCCGAACAGGTGCTGGCAGGAGACGAGCAGGTCGCGGCCGAGCTCGGGGAAGGCGAGCGGGAAGGCGGAGCCGGCGGCGAACGGGCCGATCGCCGAGACGAACTCGGGCTTGTTGACGGCGCCGCGCGCGAGCGGTGGAGCGCCAGGGTCGTCGGCGTCGTCCTCCTGTTCGGGCTCGCCGTCGTCCCAGAAGCGGGCGTACAGGCGCGGCAGGTGCTCGCGCAGCAGCTCGGGGGTGAACGCGGCGCCCTTCAGGCGATCGGCGGGCCAGGTCGACAGGCCGTCGATCTCGACGCGAGGCGAGCCGGCCTCGAGCTCGCGGCCCTGCGAGCGCCTGTGGGCGACGAAGGCGGCGCCGAGCATCGCTTCGCAGCTCGGGGGCTCTTTCAAGGGGTGATCGGCGAGCGAGTCGGGGTCGTGGATCGCGGCCATGTAGACACGCTCGCCCTGTCCGATCAGCCAGCCGCGGAAATAGTCGAAGCCGTCGTCCGAGCAGCCGCCCATGATCGTGTACGCGGCGGCCCACAGCTCGCGGCGGTGGGCGGCCCACTGGTAGGCCCAGTACCAGGCGTCGAACGCGACGATGTCGTCGACGGGCAGGGCGGCGAGCAGGTCGATGAGCGCGGCGGCGGTCCTGCGCGTGCCGGCATCGCTGCGGGCCGCGTCGATCAAGTCCCAGAAGCGTGTCCGATCCACGGCCGCTGGGGTAGCCCGGTACAGGCGGCGAGACAAGGCCCGGCGCGTGTTGCGCGGATTCGCCCATGGGCCGGCGAGCAATGCTCGACCAGGAGCCTTCAATCCGCTCCGACGTGGCGCTCGCGAGCTTCGGGCAGCACGTCACCGATCGCGATGACCGGCACGATCGGCCAGGTCGCCTCGACGGCCGCTCACCTTTCGGCCGCGAGGACGGGTGAACCTGCGAGCCGCCCGCCGCCGAGGTCGCGGTCGAGCGGGCCACGGCGCGGACGAGCGAGCCGGCAGCGGGTCGAATCACCGAGCGGGGCGGTCGGCCGCGACGACGGGTGAATCGGCGAGCTGCCACCGCCCGGGTCGACTCTGCCGCGCGGGCGGCCGGCCGTGACGACGCGCGGACCGGCAGCCCGCTCCCCAGATCGATCCACCGGCGGCCGCGGCGGCGAGGCGCTCCGCCGTTCGGTCGCCCGCTCGCGCTGCGCCGCCCGGCCGGCGATTTCAGAGCAGCCTGCTCGACAGCGACGGCTGGCGAACCAAACTTTGCGACGAATCGAGGAGTGCCATGTCGATGTTCGTCGCGCTGCTTTACACCCAGACGATGTTGCTCGCCGCGCCGGCGGTGGTGACGCCCGCGCCAGGCGGCGGCCCGGATCTCTCCGGCGAGCTGCGCGTGCAGGGAGGTTGGTGCGCCGACCCGCACTTCGCCGGCCCGTGGTATTGCCTCGCGCGCTGCACCGAGGCCACCCAGTTTTACGTGGCCGACGAGAATCCCCTCGACATCTCGGCGGAGACGGATTGGGACGCCGCGCGGGCCGACTGTTATTTGAAGGCAGTGGACTTCTGCAAGACAGCCTTCTCGCAATACCTCGATCGGTCGTGCCTCGGCGGCGCGTTCGACGAATGAGGCGCTGACGTCGGCGGCTGTGCGCCGCCGAGCGAGAGCCACGTCGGCTCGCGGCCGCTGAAGGGGCGCGGGGAGGCTCGTTCCGCCGCGTCCCGGCCATGATGGGAGCCACGGGTTCGGGCGACCGGCGCGTGAGGTCGGCGAGCCACGCCAGCCGAAAGCGAGTGAACGACGCTCGCTCACGCGGTCGACGGGAGGCGCGATTCGTGGCCACGCCGTTTCGCGTCGGTCGCGGCGAATCGCATGATCGCTCCATTCGTCGTTCGTACTCCGTCCCGGCGAGGACGAGGTGATTCGACCGAGCCCGCGGGCAGCGGCGCGCGGGGCGATAACTCCCGTTGATCGCGGCATTGGCGTTTGGAAGCATCCGAGCCGCCGCACAGGCGCGGCGGGAAAGGAATCGTTCGATGCCGTCTCTCAACCAATTCGCGTACGTCGCGGGCTCCACCAATTATCAGTTCGGGTACAACTCGATCCCCAACATCACGATCACGGGGGCGCCGGCCGACGCCAACCTGGCCCGCTGGTCCATGCTGCACGACAACGCGGCCTATCGCCTGTACTGCTTCAAGGGCTCCAGCCGCGACGCGATCTACCAGTTCAGCTTCAACGGCACGAGCTACGCCTTCGGCCACAATGCGATCCCCGAGCTGCGCCTCGAGGGCTTCCCGGCCGACGTCGACGCCAGCAGCTTCTCGATGCTGCACGACGGCCTCGACTACCGGCTGTACATGCGCCGGCTCGGCCACCGCCAGACGCTGTACCAGGCCGCGTGGGTGCAGGGCACCAACGTCTATCGCTTCGGTCACAACTCGATCCCGCAGATCCCCGTGCTCGAGTTCCCCGCCGACACCGACTGGTCGCGCTGGGCCATGCTGCACGACGGCGCCGATTACCGCTTCTACGCCTTCAAGCTCGGCAGCAACACCCAGTTCTACCAGGGCGCCTTCAACCGGGCCAACAACAGCTACCAGTTCGGCTTCAACTCGATCCGCGAGCTGACTCTGGTCGGCACCCCGGCCGGCAGCGACACCGGCAGCTGCGGGATGCTGCACGACAACGGCGCCTATCGCTTCTACTTCCAGACCCGCTGACGCTCCGCGCTCGCGCGCTCGCGCCGCGGTCGGGGCGGGCGTGCTAACCTCGGCGCGGCATGGACGACCTCGACGACTACGGCCGCGACTACGTCCCGCAGGCGGCGGCCGGCGTCGCCGACCACGCGATCCGCAGCGGCGACCGCTACGTCGGCCGGCGCGACCTGCTGCGGGCGGTCGCGGTCGCCGTCTCCGGCGCCGAGGCCGACGTGCAGCTCGGCGTCGACCCGGGCACCTTCTACTGCGCCGACCAACTGGCCAACCTGATCGCGCTGGCCGGCGAGCCGGCGTTCGCCGGCGTGCTGAGCGGCTTCATCCACGTCCCGCCCGACCGCAGCACCGGCGCGGCCGCGGTCGCGGCGACGCACCTGCTCTCGCGGGCCGACAACCTGCAACAGTGCGCGCGGGTGGTCGCCACGGCGGTGCGTGAGCTGTCCGAAGGGACAGACGGTGCGACGGTCGTGCTCACCGCGTTCGGGCCGTTCGCCGGGGTGATCGACAACCCGACCGCGGCGTTCGTCGGCGACGCCGACCACCTCGACGCGACCGCGCGCCTGGCCGTCGCGGGCCTGACTCTGGTGGAGCGCGAGCCGCTCGGCGCGGCCACGCTGCACCGCTACGCCGGCGAAGGTCGGAAGCTGGTGCTGGCCACCGCGGTGCTGCCGCTCGCGGCCACCGCCGCCGCCGCGCTGGCGGGTCGCTACTTCGACACCGATACCACCGCGGCCAACTTTCGCCGCGCGCTCGGGGTGATCGTCGCGGTGCAGCCGCCGCGGGCGATCGTCAGCCTCGGGGTCGACAGCGGTCAGGTGCTGCGCCCGGCTCGCCCGGCCTTCCGCGTCGAGACGCAGACCCGCGGCTTCCACGGCGCCACGCGCGGGCGCACCGCGAGCGACGCGTACCAGCGCCACCTCGAGCTGGCCCGCCTGTTCCTGCGCGCCAGGGCGCGGGGCGACGGGCCGCTGCGCTTTCAGCCGGACTGAGGCCTGTTCGTCGGCTGGCCGATCGAGCATGTTTTAATGGCCATGTCCGTAGAATGCGACGCGTCCAGCTCCGAGGTGGAGCGCGAGTGGCGAGAATGAGAGGCGCAGCGCGAGAGCGATCGAGCATGGCGAGGGCGGTGCTGCTCGCGTGGATGGCCAGGGCCGGCTCGAGATCGACGGAGGGCAGAGCCGCGACTCGCCGCGGGCCGCGAATCGTCGACGACCTGCGAGCGAGCGCGTGACTCGCCAGCCCGCGAGAGTTCGCGCTTACGCCAGCCCCGCGAGCGCGAGGGCGACGCAGGCGAACAGCACCCCGAGCTCGATGCGGCTGCAGGCGGGCGCGGACAGGCGCTTGCGGACGCGGCCGCCGGCGAGGTTGCCGGCGAGGATCGCCAGCGCCAGCGCGGCGGAGAGCAGGGCGGTCTCGCCGGTGACGAGGCCGCCGAACCCGTAGGCGGCGATCCGGCCGACGTGCATGGCGACCGCGGTGGCGGCCGCGGTGGCGACGTAGGCCGCGCCGGAGAGCCCGGCCGACTGCAGGATGGCGCCGATGGCCAGGCCGGCGCTGCCCGTGGTCGCCGCCATCGCCCCGATCGCCGCGCCCGCGGGCACCAGCGCGGCCGCGGGCGGCGGGCGCGGCAGCCACCAGCCGAGCGCGCGGGCCAGGGCGAGCGCGCTCGTGAGCACCAGCAGGAGCTGCAGCACGGCGGTCGGCATGGCCACCACCAGCAGGCCGCCGAGAGCGCTGCCCGGCAGCGCGCCCAGCGCGAACGGCCAGGCGATCCGCCGGTCGACCTCGTCGCGCCCGACGGCCCAGCGGTGCAGGTTGCCGACCAGCAGCGCCGGCGACGACAGCGCCAGGGCCTCCGCCGGGCTCATCCGCAGCGACAGCGCGAGGATCAAAAAAACTCCGCCGCCGAGACCGGCGACGGTCGTCAGCCAACCCGCGACCCATCCCAGCAACAGCAGCAACCCGATCTCCACGAAGCGACCTCCTGGGCCTGGTGTAGTGCCCAGACCACCATCTTCAAAATCGAATCTTCGGAAGGCTGCTATAAAGATTCCTGATGATCGACGAGCTCCGTCACTTCCTGCTCATCGTCGAGCTCGGCACCTTCACCGAGGCGGCGCGGCGGGCACATTTGTCTCAGCCGGCGCTCACTGCCTCGATCCAGCGGCTCGAGGGGGCCTTCGGGGCCCGGCTGCTCGACCGCGGGCCGGGCGGGGCGACGCCGACCGCGGCCGGGGCGGCGCTGGTGTCGCGGGCGGGGGCGGTGCTGGCGGCGCTCGACGACGCGAAGCGGGCGGTGGCGGAGATCGAAGGCCTGCACGCGGGCGAGGTGCGGGTCGGCGCGGGGGCGACCGCGTGCACGTACCTGCTGCCGGCGACTCTGGCCCTGTACCGGGCGGAGCACCCGGGCGTGCGGTTCTTGCTGCGCGAGGCCAACACCGACGAGGTGCTCGACGCGCTGCACCGCGGCGACCTCGACCTCGGCGTCATCACCACCGACCGTGGCGAGCCGTGGTTCGTCGACGAGATGATCCTCGTCGCCGCCCCCGACTTGCCCGATCCGTCGCACGCCCCGTTCGTCACCTTCGCCCGCGGGACCACCTCGCGCGAGCTGCTCGAGCGCCACTTCCCGGGCGCGGAGATCGTGATGGAGCTCGGCAGCATCGCCTCGGTCAAGGGCAACGTGCGCGCCGGCATCGGCGTCGCGTTGATCAGCCGCGCCTCCGCCCGTCACGACCTGTCTCAGGGCCGCCTCGTCGAGGTGCCCGACCCGCGGACCCCGATCGCCCGCCCGCTCCACCTCGTCCACCGCGGCATCGACCGCCTGCCGCCCGCCGCCGCCCGCCTGCGCGAGCTGCTGCTGGCGCACCCGCCCGACCGCCCGCCCGTCCGCCGCGCGAGCTGAGCTCGCTCGCTGCGCGTGGGACCTGCGCTGGGCAGCCGCGTGGCGTCGTGTTAGACGCGCGCTCGAGATGCTGAAGTGTCAGTGGGATCGCGTCTGCGAGAATTTCAACGAGATCGGCGCCCGCTGCGATCGCAACCGGGTGAAGGAGCAGATGTTCTGCGAAGTTCACCTCCAACGGCTCTGCATCGCGGCGTTGCAGCAGGCCAGGCCGCGAGAACCCGGCGCGGCCGCCAAGTTCGGGCGGGAGCTCGTGCTGCGGAGCCTGGCGGGCGTCGGGGGGTTCCTGGCGGGTGCCCTGTTCAAACACTACTGGCCCATGATCGTCGAGGCGGTGAACTCGTTCATGATCCACGTCCCGCCGGCCGGCGCCGAAGGGACCGACGAGTTGACGTTCCGGTGGGGCGAGCAGGAGATCGACTTGCTGTCGCCGACTGGTTGGGAGGGCGCACGCACGGTGGTCGTCCGCCCGCAGCTCGGGTTGCCTGCGGAGCTCGTGCGCCAGCTCGAGAACGGGGACGGGTGGACGGCGGTCGGCCGGATCCTCGAACACCTGGTCCGAGCCGAGCAATCGCCCTCGTGAGCCGAGTCGAGAATGTCCCGAAGGGCATGTCTCGAGAGGCATGTGATGCAGGCTTGCGCGCCGGGCTCGGCTGGTCGAGACTGGCCTCGTGTCGCGCAGGTTTTTAATAGGCGTCGCGGTCGCGCTGGTGCTGCTGGCGATCGCCGCGTGGTGGTTGCTCGAGCGGCCGGGGCCCGCGGAGGCGCTCGCGGAGGAGCGGCCCGATCGGGCGGCGCGGGCGGCCGAGATCGCGCGGGAGCGGACGGAGGCGCGGGCGCGCGGCGAGGTCGACATCTCGCCTTGCTCGGCCGCGGGGCGGGTCGTCGACGCGGCGAACGGGCGGGGCATCGCCGGCGCGGTGGTGATGCTGCGACCCAAGGGCCTCGGCGCGCCGGTGGGGTTCGGCGATTCGGGCGCGCCGATCACCGCGCGCACCGACGCCTCGGGCGACTGGTCGGTGCCGCTGGTGCGGCCGGGCCACTACATCCTCAGCGCCGCGGCGGCCGGATATTTACCATATGTCCGCAAAGACCTGTCCCTTCAATCAGGCAACGCTCACGCCGGCCTCGACGCCGCGCTGGTGCCCGGGGGTCACGCGCTGCGCGGCACCGTGAGCGACATCGGCGGCGGGCCGGTCGAGGGCGCGATCGTCAGCGTCGACCGCCAGGGCGAGGGCAACGTGATCCAGTTCAGCCGCGCCTCGTTCCCGGCGGTCAGCGACGCCGAGGGCCGGTTCGAGGTGCAGGTCGCCGACGGCCTGTATCAGGTCGCGGCCTGGCACGCCGACTACACCGGCGACAGCGAGGCCGTCGACGTGGCCGGCGGCCCGCGCTCGGTCGACCTGCGGCTGGTGCCGGCGGCCTCGGTCGAGGGCACGGTGCGCGGCGACCCCGGCGACGCGCCGGTCACGGGTGCGGTCGTCAGCGTCGGCGAGTTCGGCGGCTTCGGCGGCGCCTCGGCGGTCAGCGACGAGCGCGGCCGGTTCCGCCTCGGCGGCCTGGCCTCGGGCGCGCACAGCCTGTGGGCGGCCGCGGCCGGGCACGCCTCGCGCGAGCCGGCGAAGGTCGAGCTGGGGATCGGCGAGTCGCTCACAGGCGTCGAGATCCGCGTCGAGCGGGCGTTCAAGATCTCCGGCTTCGTCGCGCCCAGAGACGACCCGCGCAAGGCCCTCGACGGGGTCATGGTCGGCGCCCTGTCGCTGGACCCGTTCGCGCTGCGCCCGGCGACCGGGCCGAGCGCGGTCGACGGTTACTTCGAGGTGCTCGGCGTACGGCCCGGCACGTACATGCTCGGCTCGGTGGCCGAGCAGGCGCTGCCGGAGATCCTCGGCGGCCCGAGCGTGACCGTGGTTGACGCCGACGTCAGCGGGGTGCTGGTCGAGCTCGACCGCGGGGTCGAGGTGCGCGGGCGGGTCGAGCCGCCGGCGATGGCGGCGGTGTCGCTCACCCTCGCCGACGAAGAGGCGGGCTTCCTGTCGTTCCTCGCCAACCTCGGCAACGTCCTGGTCCGCAGCCGGGCCGACGCCGGCGGCGAGTTCACGCTGCGGCCGGTCAAGCCGGGCAAGCTGCGCGTGGTCGCCGAGGCGCCCGACGGCAGCCGCGGGCAGGTCGACGTCGAGGTCGGCGCCGAGGGGCTGCGCGGCGCGGTGGTGGTGCTCGAGCCGCGGGCGACGGTCACCGGCCGGGTGGTCGACGCCCGCGGCGCGCCGGTCAAGGGCGGCAGCGTGCAGCTGCTGCCGGTGGCGCCGAAGCGCGACGGCGCGGCCGCGGTGACGTTCGACGCCGACCGCCGCGACCGCTACCCGATCGCCGAGGACGGCACCTACGCGGCGCGCGGCCTCGACGGCGGCGAGTACGAGGTGCGGGTGCTCGACCGTGCGGGCAATGTGATCCGCTGGGATGTCCCTGCGGACAGGTCGTACGAACCGGCGCGAAAGACCGTCGCCGCGGCGGTCGTCACGCCCGGCGTCGACCTGGTGGTCGAGGTGCGCGACGGGGTGCTGCGCGGGGTGGTGCTCGACCCCGACGGCGCGCCCACGCCCGACGCGTGGATCACCGCCACGCCGGAGCAGCGCGACCCGGCCGAGAGCCCGTTCCACCGGCCCGAGGCCGCCAAGTCGGGCGAGAAGGTCGGGCTCGTGCCCGAGGCGCCGAAGGAGCCCGGCGCGGGGGCAAGGGCCGCGTTCTTCGGGCGCGGCGAGCCGGTGCTGTCGGGCGAGGACGGTCGCTTCGAGTTCACCGGCCTCGCGCGTCGGACCTACACCCTGCGCGCCGAGGCCCTCCGCGGCAGCGCGCGTGTCGAGGTGTCCGGCCTGTCCCCGGGGACAGACGTGCGACTGCAGGTGGTCCCGCTCGCCGAGCTGACGGTCACCGCGCTGGCGGGCGGCAAGCCGGTGCCGCGCTGGGAGCTGCACCTCACCCACAAGAAGCAGGGCGGGGTCACCAGCAACGACCGCGAGACCGTCGACAGCGCGACTGGCGGCCGGCGCCTCGACCACCTCGAGCCCGGCGAGTACGAGCTGATCGCGGTGGCCGACGCCGGCCGCGTCGAGCACCCGCTCGAGCTGAAGCCGGGCGAGCGCGCGGCGGTCACCCTCGACCTGCAGCCGTGGGCCAGGCTGCGCGGCGTCCTGCTCGACTCGCGCAGCGGCCAGCCGCTGGCTGGCATGTCGGTGATGACTTTCGGCAAGGGCGAGCGGACCGGCGGCCTGATCGGCAGCCTGTTCGGCAAGGGCCCGCGCACCGACGCGAGCGGCCGCTTCGAGCTCGCCAGCGTCAGCCCCGGCGCCGGCGAGCTGCACTTCGTCGACGGCGACCTGTCCGACGTCGGCATCATCGCCCGCGCCGACTACTCGGTGGCGGCCGGCGTCGAGGCCGACCTCGGCACGATCTACGGCGTCGCTGCCGGCAAGATCGCCAGGGCCGAGCGCGGCGACCTCGGCCTGCGCACCCGTCTGGCCACCGAGGCGAGCCGGCCGCGGCCGCTCGGCGAGCAGCCGGAGCCGTTGAAGGAGAAGGAAGATCCGCGGGCGCCGAAGCGGCTGTGGATCGAGGCGGTCACGATCGACGGGCCGGCCGACCGGGCCGGGGTGCAGCCCGGCGACGAGGTCGTCGGCGTCGACGGCCTGGCCGTCTCCGCGACCAACTCGGAGAACGCCGCGCGCATGCTGGCGCCCGCCAGCGTCCGCCGCGGCCAGAGCGTGGCGCTCGAGCTGGCCCGCGCCGGCGGCCGCGAGACGGTCACGCTCGAGGCCGCAGCGCGGCCGCCCGAGCCGGGTCTTCATACGCAGTGACGGGCGGCGCGGGCCAGGCCGAGCGGCGTGACGCAAGAGGCCGCGAATACAGCACGTGCCGGCGCGCTAGCGAGACGGTCACGCTCGAGGCCGCAGCGCGGCCGCCCGAGCCGGGTCTTCATGCGCAGTGACGGGCGGCGCGGGCCAGGTCGAGCGGCGTGACGCAAGAGGCCGCGAACGACCGCACGTGCCGGCGCGCTCGGCTCCTCGCCGGGGCCGCGGCCCGCGTCCTGGAAGCTTGCGGCGCCCTCACCGGGGCCGTCCAGCTCGTGCGAGCTGGTGGGCCGGCGAGACACCGGCTCGTGAAGAACATGTCCTCAAGAACATGTCCTTCGTATCATGCCGTCATGGACATGCTCTTATGGGCATGTCCAGAAGCTCAGGCGCTCTTGCCGTCGTACTTGTTGACGCTGAGCTTGTCGACGTCGACGTCGTCGAGGCAGCGGACGTTGACGGCGACCATCTCGGTGCCGTCGGGGCCGACGCCGCGGGCGAACGAGCGGATCCCGCAAGCGTCGCAGAACAGGTGATGGATCCGCTTGCTGGCGAACTGGTAGTCGGTCAGGTGGTCGTCGCCGCCGGTCAGGCGGAACTCGCTCTTGGGCACGAACGCCAGGACGGCGCCGGTCTTGCCGCAGATGCTGCAGTTGCAGGAGAGGACGGGCTGGCCGAGGTCGAGGTTGACCTCGTAGCGGACCTTGCCGCAGTGGCAGCCGCCGGAGTGCTGAGTGGCTTGGGTCATGGTGTGAGGATGCCCTGACACGGCCCCGCCGCGTATTGTAGAAATGCGACACGCCGATGCACCGCGCCAGCACGCGCTCGGGAGGGGTCCTCCATCCGCACGCCGCGCGGGGGCAGTTCTCGCTGACGCGTCACCTGCCGGCGGCCGACCTGTCGCGGTGGGTCGAGCGCCACTGGACGGTCCGCTGGGACCTGCGCGGGCGCCCGCCGCACGTGCAGGAGACGCTGCCGCACCCGTGCGTGAACCTGGCGATCACCGCCCGCGGCGCGGCGATCCACGGCTGCGAGACGCACCGCTCGGGCGTGCAGCTGCGCGGCGAGGGCCGCGTGTTCGGCACGAAGTTCCGCCCGGGGGCCTTCTTCCCGTTCCTGCAGCGGCCGCTGGCCCAGCTGACCGACCGCGACGTGCCGCTTGGCGAGGTGTTCGGCCCGGCCGCGGACGAGCTCGCCGAGGCGGTGCTGGCCGCCGAGGACGACGCGGCTCAGGTCGCTCTGGTCGAGGCCTTCCTGCGCGCGCGCTCGCCGGCGCCGGACCCGAGCGTCGACCGCGTGCTCGAGGTGGTCCGCCTGGCGCTCGACCACCCCGCGATCGCCCGCGTCGAACAGCTCGCCGAGCTGGCGCAGATCCCCGCCCGCTCGCTGCAGCGGCTGTTCCGCCGCTACGTCGGCGTCGGCCCGAAGTGGGTCATCCGCTGCTTCCGCCTCCACGAGGCCGCCGAACGCCTGGCCGCCGACCGCGTCCTCGACGGCGCGACCCTCGCCGCCGAACTCGGCTACTTCGACCAGGCCCACTTCATCCGCGACTTCAAGGCGCTCATCGGCAGCGCGCCCAGCGAGTACGCCGCCCGCTGCGCCGCCGAGGCCGCGATGCTCGCAGGAAGCCACGACGAGCGCCGCGCGTGAACGGCGAGAAGCGCATGCATCGCGACGCTTTCATCGAGGACGCGCTGAGAGCCCGCGCCGGACAGGGGGCGTCCGTCGTCGCGCTCGTCGAATGGCTCCGCGCGGAGCTCGGCGTCACAGACCCCGGGCAGGGCCGATTCATGGTGATGAGGCACCTGGCCCGAGCTTTTGCGATCCCGGCCCGGGAGGTCTCGGCGGTCGGTGCATGGGTCGGCTTCGGCGACGGAGACGGCGAGATCACGGACGAGGAGCTGAACGCGCTGCTGGGAGCCTATCTGCGCTGAATGCTCCCTTCGGGCCGCCCGGGCTTGAATGCGTCGAGAGCGAAGGACACCCTGAGCATGACGGACCTCGAAGAAGAACTCTACGAACGGGTGTCGGAGATCTCCGAGGAAGCCTTCTGCTCCGGGTGGCAGGGCGGGATAGAGTTCGACCTCTGGGACCGGATCGCCGGGACGGAACGAAGGTGGGCCAGATCCTCCTGAGCGAGGAGCGCGTCCGACGCTTGCGCGAGCCGAGCCGTGCGCTGAATGGCCGGATGGTATACAGCATATACGGGGATGGCCCCGAAGTGGTGCCTTCCGCGGAATGGCTCGAGATGTTCGCTCGGTGGCGATTGAACCCGAGGGCCGACATTTGCCGCGTCAAACCTGGCACTCGCCGAGGGGCGATTCGCCGCACCTCGAGAATGTGTGGCCATCGCCGTGATCGAGGTGCTGAGAGTCCGCCGATAGCAGCGCTCGCATCGGCGTCTTCTCACTCGTCAGCCCGTCGCTGCTCCGCTCGAACTTGGGGCGGCGACGTCCCCGGCCACCAGCGCCGCGTCGCGCTATCGCTTGCTCGCCTCGACGAGGTACCCGCGCGGCACGCCCGGCGCGTCGGGCGGGAGGGCAGGGAACGGCCAGCGGCCCCACTCCGCCGCGAGCACGGACGGATCGGTGACGACCGCGTCCCAGCCGTGAGCGCCGATCAGGCCCCCCGGCTCGTCGGTGGCGTAGACCCACGGCGCGCCCAGCTCGCGCATCATCCGGAGCGTCGGCGCGAGCGCGGGCGCCTCGAGCAGCCCGCGGCCGACCACGTCGTACAGCAGGCGAGAACCAGGCGCCGACAGCTGCTCGACGCGGGCGAACAGGGCAGCGACCACGCTCGCGTCGAGGTACTGCAGCAGCCCCTCGACCAGCCAGGCGGTGCGCTGCGAGCGATCGAAGTCCGCGGCGAGCAGCGCGGCCGGCCAGTCGTCGCCGAGGTCGGCACCCACGGCGAAGCGAGCGGCCCGCGATCGGGCGCCGCCCAGCCGCTCGGCCTTGGCGGCGAGCACGTCCGGCTGATCGACCTCGAACACGCGCGCGTCCGCGGGCCACGACAGGCGATACGCGCGTGCGTCCATGCCGGCGGCGAGGACCACGAACTGACGAATGCCCGCGTCCCAGGCGCGCGCGAGCGCCTCGTCGTAGTAGCGCGTGCGGACCTCGATGATCGGCAGGGACAGCGGACTGGCGGAGCGGTAGGCGGCGAGCGCGGCCCGGCCGGCGCCCCCGGCGAGCTGGGCCGCGAACGGGTCGTCGAACAGTCGGTCGGCGCGCGCGGATTCTTCGGCCCGCATGGCAGCGACAAGGAGGCCGGTGGTGGCGACTGAGTTGAGCATGCGGCGAACATGCGCCGGCCATCGCCCCGCGTCTTGGATCTTTTTTCCCGCGCTCGCGCGGTGTCGATCGCCGCCGCGAGGACGCTCGAGCTCCCCCGCTCGGCCGCAGGGATCCTCGCAGCCAGCGCCGAGTTCATCGATTGATTCAGGTCGCGATTCGTGGGTCGCGGCGAGAGGGCCTATCCGCGCAGCGGCACGTGGTTCGGACGCTCGACGCCCTGGGCGCGGTAGGCTCGCGGGCTGAGGCCGGTCAGCTCGCGGAACTCGCGGTCGAAGTGGGACTGATCGCAATACCCGAGCTCGGCGGCCAGATCTGCGCCGCGCGCCGGCCGATCGGCGTCGAGCCGCCGCAGCGCCGCTTGCAGCCGCCGGACCCGCCAGAACGCCTTGGGTGCCAGCCCCACCTCGTCGCGGAACAGCGCCAGCAGCCGCTTCGCGGACACTCCGGTGCGCGTCAGCACCTCGGCGACGCTGCCGAGGTCGGGGTCGTCGAAGGCCCGCAGCGCGTACGCGACGGCCGGGTGCCGCCGCGGCGGTCGAGCGAGCCGCGCGAGCAGGAATCGCGCGAGCAGGCGGAACCGTTCGTCGGGCCCCGCGGCCTCGAGCAGGCGCTCGCGCAAGGTCGTCGCGCTCGCGCCCCAGATCGCAGCGAGCGCGAAGTGACCGCCCGTGAGCGCGCCCGCGGGGACCCCGAGGAACGGCGCGGCGCCGCCGGGCTTGAAGTGCACCCCCATCACCGCGGCGCACGGCGCGGTGTCGATGACGAAGTAGCCGGCGTGCGCGCCCGAGACCATGATCCCCGGGAACAGCGCGGCGCGGTCGGAGCGGTCGAATACGCGGAGCCGGTCGTCGCGCAGGTTGATGACGATGTCGACCGTCCCTGACGGCAACGCCCGCTCCCGCGGAGCCGGGGCGGTGTAGCAATCCCACGACCAGAAGCAGTCGACGAACTCGCCGAGCGGTGGCCCAGGACGGTGGAGCTGCGCAGGCATTTTTTTCCACTGCGAGTATTCGCGCCCGCCTCGCGAGGAGCAAGTCGACGCCAATCGTCCCTCCGACGTCCGACCTCATGGGTGTCGCAGCAGATGGCCGCCCGCCGAATGATTCGCGCCGTGACCTGCTTCAAAGGACATCTCCTCATCGATGGCGGCGACCGGTGTCAGGGATCGCCTGATGCGCGTCCTGCGAGCTGTTTCGAACCGGGCTCGATGGACCGGCAGGACCGGTGGGCTGCGCACGCAGGAAGCCGCAATTTTTCGGTGGCCGTCGGTCACTCCCACGTGGAGGAACCTTCATGAACTACGCCCTTGGTCTCGGCGCCTCGCTCGCCTCGCTGTTCGCCAGTCTCCTCGCCGGCTGCGGCGACTCGTGCAGCGGCTTCGACAGTTATCACGGCAAGGAGACGATCCTGTTGACGCCGGAGGAATATGCCCACTGGCAGACCGGCAAGCCGCCGCCCGTCGATCCGACCGGCGGCAGCACGAGCGGGGACAGCACGACCGGCGGGGACAGCACGACCGGCGGGGACAGCACGACCGGCGAGGACCCCACCACCGGCGGAAACGGCACGACCGGCGGGGCGGCGCCTCTGACCGACGACGAGGTGTGCATGCTCGTGTGCGACCGGGAGATCTCGGTCAGCGACAGCGTCGACGGGTGCTCCGTCGGCGCGCCCGACGGCGACGGCAAGATCCCCGTCACATGTGCGTACCACACCCTCTGCACCGGCCGGCGCCACCTCTGCGTGCGTTCGACCGGCGAGACCGAGGCCCGCGGCCGGATCGGCGCCTGGCTCGCGCGAGACGCCCACAACGAGGCCGCGTCGGTGCACGCGTTCGTGGCGCTCCGGCGCGAGCTCGCGGCCCACGGCGCTCCCGAGCAGCTGCTGGCGCGCCTCGACGCTGCCGCGCGCGACGAGGTGCGTCACGCCGAGCTCGTCGGCGCGCTCGCGCGGATGCACGGCGCCGAGACGCCGGCCGTCGCGGTCGCCGACGTGCCGGTGCGCGACCTGCTGGCGATCGCGCTCGAGAACTCGATCGAGGGTTGTGTCGGTGAGACGTGGGCCGCGCTGATCAACGCGCACCAGGCCCGCGCCGCTCCAGATCTCGCAATTCGCGAGATCTACGCGGAGATCGCCGCCGACGAGGCGCGCCACGCCGAGCTGGCATGGGCCCTCGACGCCTGGCTCTGCGGACAGCTCGACGCGGCCGGGCGTGGCCGCGTCGCCGCAGCCCGGGGCGAGGCGGTGCGCCGGCTGTCGGCTGCCCTCGAGGACAGCGAGGACGACGTCGCGCTGCGCGTCCTCGGCGTCCCGGATGGCACGCGCGCGCAGCAGCTGGCCGCCGGCCTCACCGCTGCCCTGTGGTCGCAGGCGGCCTAGCGCCTCGAGGCAGCGATCCTCGGCAGCGACGGCGACGTCGTGCCTGGCCGGGCGGGCCGCCGCCCGGTTCGAACGGTCGCGCCATCGCGCAGGGTTCGCCTGGAGCGGCTCGAGCGACAGATGCCGATGATTGGCACAGGCAAAAGTATGGATAGGCGGCCACGTTACCGCCACCATACGCGACGTGGCAGGCATTCGCCCGGTTCGGGCGCAAGTTGAACCCGGACGGCGCCCCTCGTCTCCCCGTTCGGAAACGGGCCCGAGCTGACGGGCGTCCATTCCACAAATCGTGTCGCGCCGATGAGCCCTGCGACTTCAGCGATGGCGACTCACGACGCGGCTCTCAGGCAGGTCAGAAGTGGCCGCCGAGCGTGAGGGCGCCGCCGTCGAGGAGGCGCGTGGGGGTGACGCCGAGGCGCAGCCGCTTGCCGAGCTTGAAGCCGTCGGCGTCGGCGACGCGCGGGCCCCGGCCGTCGCGGACGAATTGCACGGTGCCGACGATGGCGAGGCTCAGGGCGACGACCTGCAGGACGCCCGGTAAGACGATTTGAAACCGCTCCCGGTGAGTTTCTCCGACGGGGAGCGCCGCGAATGGGCCGACGACCGGGATATACATCCGATTGATGGCCCTGGGGATCCCGGGATCTGGGTAGCAGGGCGAATCGTCGGTGCACGGGCTGGGATAGGGATCGTAATCGTCGAGGGCGACGAAGAGCAGGGTGACGCCTGCAGTGAGGGTGTAGAGGGTCCCGAACGCGACCCAGCCGCCGATCATCAAACCCTTGCGTCGGCGCGGCGGCGGCGGCTGCTGGGCGGTGTTGGCGGCGGGCGCGGCCGGGGCGGGCCAGGCGTAGTAGAGCGGAGCCTCGGGCGCGGACGAACCCTGCTGGACGGTCGACGTCGGGGGTGCGGCCGATTTCGGCGAAAATGGCTCTTCGACCATGACCGAAGAGTCATGTTGAACCGGTGCGGCCAGAGTGGGAGAGGCCAGTCCGACGACGATCAAGGCGGCGAGCGGGACGGCGCGTCGGTTCATCGCTGGCCCTTCATGGAACGATTGTGGCCCGCGCCTGCGGACGTGACAAGCCGCGGCGCTCCGGGGACGCGCGGACCTTGCCCCTGAAGCCGCGGGGCACAATCGTTCACCCGGCCTGCGGACCGGTCCTCCGCTCAGGACGCTCGCAGCGAATCGACCCTGGACCAGTCGGTCCCTTCGACCACGTGCTGGCGATGCATGCGGGTCTGCTTGACCATGTTCCACCCGAGCACCCCGGTCACCTTGCCGCCGCTGCCGTACAGCGCCACGAATTGACCGAGCTCGGGCGAGCCCTCGACGAGCGCGACCTCCGCCCCGGGCGTCGCGAATCCGTGGACCTGAATCTTCACATCGTATTGATCGGTCCAGAAGAAAGGCACCGGCGCGTAGGGTCGGTCCTTGCCGAGGATGTTCGCCGCCACCGCTGCGCCCTGTTCGACCGCGTTGCTGCGGTTCTCCAGGCGCAGCCCGGTTCCGAGGCCCTCGTGGTGCCACCACGCCACGTCGCCGACGGCGTAGATGCCCTCGGCCGCGCGGCAGCGGGAGTCGCAGACGATCCCGTCGGCCAGCTGCAGGCCGCTGTTCGCCAGCCAGCCGATCGCAGGGCGCGAGCCGATCGCCACCACCACCACGTCGGCGGGGAGCACCTCGCCGCCGGCCAGGCGGACCCCGCGGACGCGCTGGTCGTCGCCGACCAGTCCCTCGACCGCGGCGCCGAGGCGCAGCTGCACCCCCTGGCGCGCGTGCAGCTCCGCCAAATAGCCGCCGATTCGCGGGCCGAGCTGGCTGGCGAGCGGCGTCGCTTGCGGGCCGACCAGAGTGACCGTCAGGCCCATCCCGCGGGCCGTGGCGGCCGCCTCCGTGCCGAGCACGCCGTCGCCGACGACGACCACCTGCGTGGCCGCGAGCAGGTCGGCCCGCAGCGCGACCGCGTCGTCTACGGTGCGCAGCACGTGGACCCCGGGCCACGGCAGCTGCCCGGGCAGGCGGCGCGGCTCGAGGCCGGTGGCGATCACGATCGCCTCCGCGGTCAGCCGGCGCCCCGCCGCGGTCACCACCGCGCGGGCGGGGGCGTCGAGGTGCACTGCAGGGTCGCCGAGGAGCACCGTCGCGTTCAACTGAGCCAGCGCCGCGTCGGGCCGCAAGCGGGTCCGGTCCGGCTCCAAGGCGCCGGACAGGACCTTCTTCGACAGCGGCGGGCGGTCGTAGGGCGGGTGTCGCTCCGCGCCGAGCAGCGTCAGCGCGCCGGCGTACCCGTCGCGTCGCAGCGACTCGACCACCGCGAGGCCGCCCACCGAGGCGCCGACGACGAGCACGCCGGACGGGACCGTCACGCCTGCTCCTCGAGCCGGATCGCCGCGCCCGGGCACACGCAGGCCGCCTCGCGCACGGCCTTGTGCAGCTCCGGCGCCGGCGACTCGTCGAGCAACACGACGATGCCGTCGTCACGCTGGTCGAACACCTTCGGCGCCAGCAGGACGCACTGACCTGCCCCGCAGCACTTCTCCACATCGACAATGATGCGCATGGTCGTCGCTCTCCTTGATCGTTCGGATGTCGTTTCGAGGGTCACTTCGTGGCGGTGAAGGGGGCCTGCCACAGGCCCGCGAGGGCGTCGATGAGGCCGACCGCCGCGCCCTCCCAGGTCGCGCGCGGGGTCGGCGAGCCCTCCTGCAGCGCGCGCTCGCGTTCGGCGCACACGTGCACGATGAGGTGGCGGCTCATGTCGCCGCGCTCGGCGACCACGTCGGCGGGCAGCACCGGCATCAGCCGCTTGAGCCCGTCGGTGACCGCGGGCATCGACGGCGAGGCCTGGGTCTCGCCGATCACGATCTCGCGCAGCACCGGGTCGGTGGTCGCCTGGGCGATGAAGCGCGCGTACCAGCTCGGGCTGCCGAGCGAGGCGAGGTGTTCGGTGGTCGGCAGGACCAGGCAGCCGAGCCAGTCGCGCAGCGCCTGCGAGCCCTGGATCGCCGCCAGGGCGTCGGTGCGGCGGCGCTCGATCGACGGTGCGTGTCGGCGCACGATGGCGGCCACGAGATCGGTCTTGGTGCCGAAGTGGTAGCCGACGGCGAAGTTGTTCGCCTGGCCCGCCGCCTCGCTGATCTGGCGGTTCGAGACCGCGGCCACCCCGTGCTCGGCGAACAGGCGCTCGGCCGTGGTGAGGATGAGCTCGCGGGTCTCGGTGGCGTGGGCGTGCCTCGTGCGTGGTCCGGCCATGGGGTCACCAGCGTACTGGAACCCGCTCGAGTCCGCCGATCAGCAGGCCCTCGCGGCGGGCCAGCTCCTCCGGCGGGACGGCGAGCTCCAGCGTCGGCAGCCGGCGCAGCAGCACGTTCAGCGTGGTCTGCAGCTCGGTGCGGGCCAGGGCCTGGCCGACGCACGAGTGCGGACCGACGCCGAAAGTCAGGTGCGGGTTCGGCGACCGGGTCAGGTCCATGTGGTCGGCGCGCTCGTAGGCCTTCTCGTCGCGGTTGGCGGCGGCCATGTTGCAGATCACGGTCGTGCCGCCCGGCAGCTTCTGGCCGCTGACCTCGATGTCCTCGGTGATGAAGCGGGGCAGGCCGAAGCCGGCGTTGGCGTCGAAGCGGAGCACCTCCTCGACGGCGGTGCGGACCAGCGACGGGTCGGCGACCAGCTGCTCCCAGCGGTGGCGCTCGCCGAGCAGCATCGCCATCATCTTGGCGATCGTGTTGGAGGTGGTCTCGTGGCCGGCGACGAGGATGCCCTGGCCGATCATCATCAGCTCGCGCTCGGTGAGCGGGTGGCCGTCGTCGACGGCGGCGACCAGCTCGCTCAGCAGGTCCTCGCCCGGCGCGGCCCGCTTGGCGGCGATGTGCGTCATCATGTACTGGCTGAACTCCGCCTGCGCGGCGTCCATCTCCTGGCGGGTGAACTGCGACATGTTCAGCATCGCGTTCGACCAGTAGGCCAGCTTGTCGCGGTCGATGTCGGGGATCCCCAGCAGCTCGCAGATCACCCACACCGGCAACGGGAAGGCCAGGCCGGCCACCAGGTCGGCGGGCGCGCCCTGCTTCACCATGTCGTCGATCAGCTGGTCGGCCATCGCCTCGATCCGCGGCTGCATCGCCGAGACCCGCTTGGCGGTGAACGACTTGTGCAGCAGGCGCCGCCACCGCTCGTGCCCCTCGGTCAGCGAGGCCGCCTCCTCGGTCTCGAACACCGAGCCGCCCTCCTCGGACAGCCGCGCCGCGCCCTCCTTGCCGAGCTGCCGGGTGAACCGCGGGTCGGCCAGCACCTGGCGAACATCGTTGTAGCGGGTCAGCAGGACCGCGCTGTCCCCGCTGGGCAGCCGCACGTGGGCGACCGGACAACCCTGGCGCAGCTTGGCCCACTCCTCGGGCGGCTCCAGCGGGGCAGGGGCGCGAAGGGGATAGTCCAGGACCTGGTCGCTACTTTCGATGCTCATCAGAACCTCCGGGCAGGAGGTCTAAGTCATGCGACTGATTAAGTCAATCAACTGACTTATGTTTTGAAGATGGGACCGCCAGGACGGAGGCTCCGGGCGAGGTCGAGCTCGCCCGGCGCGACGAAGAGCGGCGACGCGCCGAGGGCCCGGAGCGACAGGCTCGCGCGCGAGCGGAATGTCCTGAAGGACATGTCCGGAGAGACATCCTTCGGCGAGTTCCGGCCGGCGAGAATGTCTTCCAGGACATGTCCTTCAGGACACTGGCCAGCGAGTGGACCGGTCCAGGCGGACCGCCGGCGCCGGCGCTCGTTCAGGTGACCTCGCGGTGGCGGACCTGGCCCTTGTGGACGGCGCCGCCGGCGTCGCTGCAGGTGACTGCGACGCGGGAGAGGCCGACGGGCATGCCGAGCACGCGGTGGGCGATCAGGCGGGCGGCGGAGAGGCGGCAGCGGGGGACGTGGCGGCCGTCCTCGCTGTCGATGGCGACGAAGGCGTGCAGCTCGCCGGACTCGGCCAGCTCGACGACGAAGGCGAACTCCTTGCCGTCGCCGGTGACCGTGACGGTCAGCGAGCGGCTCGAGCCCCGGTGGTAGCGCAGCTTGACCATGCGCTCGACCATCGGCCCGAGCGGCTTGCGCCGGTCCTGCTCGGCGGTGTTGACCCACCACAGACGGGCCTCGTCGAGGCGCGAGGCGTCGGCCGAGACCCACGCGTCGATCGCCAGATCGAAGTGCGGCTTGCCGAAGTCGCGCTTGACCCGGACGACCTCCGTCCCCGGCGCGGCCTGGCCGCTGTCCTTCACCTTCGGAGCGGCGCCCGCGAGCACGAGCGCGACGACAGACAGGGACCAGTTCAAAACATCATCACGGTAGCAAGGGCGGCGCGGGCCGACAATGCGGGCACCGCGATTCACGATAGTGGAACGCGCGAGCCGAGGACGCCTGCGCGACACAGCCTCGACGCATTCGCGAGATTTGGCCCGCTGGCGGCGAACTGGGCGACAACTGCAGCGCCGCGGGTCGGCGAGAACGACGGCGACGCTGCGGGCGACGCGTTCAGGATACTCGCCGATCCGCGCGACTCGGGCTCCAGCTCGACCTGCGCCCAGGAGCAGCATCGCGCGGCGGCGCGTGCCCGCGGGGTCCCGATCGCAGCTCGGCGCCGGCATGGGGAGCGCGACGACCTCGACGGAGGCGCTCCGAACGAGGACCCGAGCGCGTCCGCACGACGACCGCGAGCGAGCCAGCGGCGATCGATCGCGTACCCGCGGGCGCGGGCGAGGATGTCCGAAAGAACATGTCTCAAGAGATGTGTCGAAGACAGGCGCCGGTGGATGCGGGGCACACGTGCGGGCGACAGGCGCGTGTCGGTCTCGTCTCTCGTGATGCCTGCTGGTGGCTCGCCGCGAAGACTCTCGAGGGCGCCGCGCCGACTGCTGACCTCGGTCGAGGCCCCGCAGGCGCGGAGCTGGATCGGCCCCGCTCAGATCTGCCTCGGGGGTGCGACGGACCCGAGAACAGTCGGGTCATGCCCGAGCCGCTGCCGGACGAGCCGGGCGAACTGCGCCGACACGAACGACCGCGGCTGGGCCTGAGCGGCGCGGAACCGAGCCGCCGGCGCGCCTCTGCGCCCGCGCGCCGGGGAGGTTGGTCGCGCGGCCGGCATGACCGATGATGGGGCGAGAGGCCCGATGGACGAGCGCACGGAGATGTCCAAGAAGACATGGCCTGAAGGCCATGCGAAAGACGCGCTCGAGGAGACCACCGCCCCCGCCCCGGCGCGGAGCGTGAGCGCGGGCAGCGTCGAGGAGACGGTGGTGCGGCCGGACAGTCTCGACCGGGTGCGCACCGTGGTCGACGTCGACAGGACCACCGCGAGCGTGCCGCCGGGGGGCGAGGCGCAGCCGCCGGAGCGGACTCTGGGGCGCTACCTCATCATCAAGCAGCTCGGGTCGGGCGGGATGGGGGCGGTGTACAAGGCCTACGATCCCGACCTCGACCGCAAGGTGGCGATCAAGCTGCTGCACGGCGCGGCCGTCGGCGAGGCGCGGACGCGGCTGATCCGCGAGGCGCAGGCGATGGCCCGGCTGTCGCATCCCAACGTGGTGCCGGTGTTCGACGTCGGGGCGCACCGCGAGGACCAGGTGTTCATCGCCATGGACCTGGTCGAGGGCACCGACCTGCGGCAGTGGATCGCCACGCGCCGGCCGTGGCCCGAGGTCGTCGACGTGTTCGCCCAGGCCGGCGCCGGGCTGGCGGCGGCGCACGCGGTCGGGCTGGTCCACCGCGACTTCAAGCCCGACAACGTGCTGCTCAGCACCGACGCGGCGACCGGCACGCCGCGGGCGCAGGTGGCCGACTTCGGCCTGGCGCGCCGCGACGAGGAGCGCGACGGCCCGCCGCGCGCGAGCGAGGCCGCCAGCAGCAGCGCCCTCGACACTCAGCTCACCCGCTACGGGGCGATCGTCGGCACGCCGGCGTACATGTCGCCGGAGCAGCACGCCGGCGTCGCGGTCGACCCGCGCACCGACCAGTTCAGCTTCTGCGTCGCCCTGTTCGAGGCGCTCTACGGCAAGCGCCCGTTCGTCGGCGCGACGATCGAGGAGCTGGCCCGCAAGGCCCGCAGCGCCCAGCGCGAGCCGCCCCCGCGCGGCAGCGAGGTGCCCGGGTGGCTGCACCGGCTGTGCCTGCGCGGCCTACAACCTGACCGAGAGGCCAGGTACCCGCGCATGGACGCGCTGCTCGCCGACCTGCAGGCCGGCCGCGTCCGCCGCCAGCGGCGCGCGCTGGCCCTCGGCGGGGCCCTGCTGGCGGCGGCGGTCGCCGGCGGCACCGCGTGGGCGATGACCGGGCCGGGCGTGTGCGCCGGCGGGGCCGAGCGCGTCGGCGAGGTCTGGCACGCCGGCCGCCGCGCGGCGATCGAGGCCGCCTTCACCGCCACCGGGCTGCCCTACGCGGCCGGGGCGTGGGCCGGGGCGGCCCCGCAGATCGATCGCTACGCGGAGGACTGGAAGAACATGTACGAAGAGACATGTTCTGCGACGCAGGTGCGGGGCGAGCAGTCGGCCGAGCTGATGGACCTGCGCATGGCCTGCCTGCAGCACCGGCTGAAGGACTTCGACGCGCTGCTGGCCCTGCTCGAGCAGGCCGACAAGCAGGTGGTGAAGCGGGCCTCGGAGGCGGTGGTGGCGCTGCCGGGGCTGCAGGGCTGCGCCGACGCCGAGGCGCTGCGCAGCGGGGCGCTGGCCTCGCGGCCGGCGGCCGATCCTGTCCGCAGCGAGGCGCTGCGCGAGCGGCTGCGGGCGGCGCGGGCCAAGGTGAGCGCGGGCAAGAGCAAGGACGCGCTGGCGGAGCTGGAGGCGACCGCGACCGAGGCGATCGCGCTCGACGACCCGAGCCTGACCGCCGCGGCTCGCCACGCCCTGGCGCGCGCGCAGCGGGACGCGGGCAACGACGAGGCCTCGCACGTGACCGAGGCCGCGGCGATCTGGCAGGCAGTGGCCGACCGCGACGACGAGACGCTGTGGGAGGGGCTGCTGAACCAGATGTTCGTGGTCGGCTACAAGCTCGGGCGCAAGGCCGAGGCCGAGCCGTGGGTCGACCACGCCGAGGCGCTGCTGCGCCGTCGCGGTCAGCCCGACCGCGAGCGCGCGCAGTGGCTGCACCACGTCGGCATGATCGCCCTCGCCGCCGGTGACAGCGCCGACGCCGAGAAGTCGGTGAGCGAGGCGATCGCCCTGTACGAGAAGGTCTACGGCCCTGACCACCCGCGCCTGGTCACTTTGTTCAACGCCCTCGGCGCGTCCAAGCTGCGCGGCGGCAAGTACGTCGAGGCGCAGCAGATGTTCGAGCGGGCCGTCGCGCTCGACGAGCGCGCCCACGGCTCCGGCCACCCCGACCTGGCGATGCCGCTCAACAACCTCGCCCTCAGCCTCGAGCGGCAGAACCGCTACTCCGAGGCGATCGCGGCGCTGCAGCGGTCGCGGGCGATCCTCGAGGCGATCAACCCCAAGGACCCGACTGTCGGGGTGATCCGGCAGAACGTCGGGGGGATGCTGCAGCTGTCCGGAAAGCCAGCCGAGGCCCTGACCGAGCTGGCCGCCGCGCGGGCCCACCTCGAGGAGGTGCTCGGCCCGGACCACCCCGCGATCGCCGGCGTCTTCACCTTCATCGGCGACGCCAGCCGCGACCTCGCCGACTACCCTGGCGCCCGCGAGGCGTACGTGCGGGGTTGCGAGATCCGCGAGAAGGCTCTCGGCCCCGACCACCCCGACCTCGGCCTCTGTCTCCTGGGACAGGCGCAGATCGACCTCCTCGAGCAGAAGCCCGCGGCGGCGCTGGAGCACGTCGACCGCGCCCTCAAGAACGTCGCCGCCGCCACCAACGACCCCGGCGACCTCGGCCTCATGCACTTCGCCCGCGCCCAGGCGCTGCGCGCCACCGGGGCCGCCGCCGAGTCCGCCGAGGCCGCGAAGCTGGCCCGCGAGGCGCTGACCCGCGCGGGCGTGGCCGGCGAGCGCGGGATGAAGCAGCTCGACGCGTGGGAGGCCGCGAAGTAGCGTCGACGCGACGGCGCGTTTGAACCATCTCTCCTCGCGGTCGGTCCGGCGCCGCGGCGGGAAGAAGCGCGAGAGCATCGACTTACCGCTCGCAGCCTCGCATCTTTCGAAGTCGAAGCAGCGGGCCGATGATCGGCGTCGGGCTGTCGCTCGCCGACATCCTGGGCGAGAGGTCGAGGTCGACTGCAGCCTCGTGTCCGACAGGGCATGTCCTGTCGGACATTCGTGAAGATCACGGCCGGTACTTGATCAGCAGCAGCTGCGGGCCGTTCGGGGTCGACTCGCGCGCGAGCACGTAGGCCGCGCCGGCGGCGTCGATGCCGATGTCGCGGGCCTCCTCCTCGAGGAAGTTGCCGGAGCCGGCGTGGATCGCCGTCCACTCCGTCGCGCCGCCCGCGGTGTGCTTGCTGGTCTGGACATGGTATTTGGCGAGGCCGAGCTTGATGTGACGTAGGCCGGCCGCGACGAGCGGGCCGCCCGGAAGCGTCGCCACCGCGTCGTAGGAGTCGTCGAGGAAGCCCGGGCCGCCGGCGAGGTCCCACGTCACCGCGCCGGCGAGGTCGCGCTGCTCGATCCACGAGTGCGCCTCTTCGTAGTTGGGCACCCACCCGATGCTCGTGCCCCCGACGGTGATCACGCGGCCCTGCTCGTCGATCGCCACGTCGCGCCCCGACCGCGGGTGCGGAGCATCCGCCTCCCAGAGCTCGACGTCGGCGGCGGAGTACAGGGTCGTCCACGTCTGCTTGCCGATGAGGCTGGTGCTGCTCGTCAGCAGCGCCCACTCGCCGCTCGCCCGCACGGCGAGGCCCTCGGCCTCGCCGCTGCCGATGTACTTCGAGGGGCCGAGGGCGCCCCCGGCGAGCGAGAAGCGGCGGAACTTCGTGGCCGCAGACTCGTCGACCTCGTTGATGAAGCCCGCCGCGGACAGCACCTGCGGGCCCGGGCCGAACGCGACGCGGACGGTGGACGATCCGACGAGCGAGGAGTTCCACTGCGACGCGCCCTGCAGGTCGAGCATGTCGAGCCGGGCATCGTCGAAGGGAGTGACCGAGCCGACGACGATCCGCCCGGCGGCGGCGTGGACGGCGACGTCCTGCGCCACGCCCCAGCTGTAGGTCTCGCTCCACAGGATGAGGCCGTCGAGCGTGCGTTGCTCGACCCAGGTCTTGTCGTCGAGCGTGCCGGCGAGCACGAGGAAGTCCGGACCCATCGCCAGCGCGAAAGCGTCGCCCTCGATCGGCAGCGCCCACTGCTCGGTGCCGGGGCCGTCGGCCGCGATCGCCACGCCGAGGCCGATGTCGTCGCTCGCGTCGGTCTGCGCCGCGGTGTCGCGCGCGACCGCCCTCAGCGTGTACGCGCCGCTGTCCGCGGGGCCGACGTGGAACGTCGCCTTGAACGGCGGGAGGTCGTCGGTCATCAGCAGCGTGTCGTCGACGTAGAAGTCGACCGCGACGTCCGGCTTGTCGTCGGTCGCCTCCGCCTCGAGCAGGACGAGCGTCGGTACGCCGATCGGCGCCGGCGTCGTCGTGCCCTGCACGAGGAAATTGACCAACACCGGCGGCAGGTCGATCGGCGCCACGGTCGTGTCGCCGGTCGAGGTCGAGTCGTCGGTCGTCGAGGTTGAGTCGCCGGTCGAGGTGGAGGTGGAGTCGCCGGTCGAGGTGGAGTCGCCGGTCGAGGTGGAGTCGCCGGTCGAGGTGGAGTCGCCGGTCGAGGTCGACGACGGGTCGCCGGTGGTCGTGGTCGTCGTGTCGGTCGCGACCGCGTCGGTGGTCGACGCTTCGGTCGACGTGCCGGTGCTGGTCTCGGTCCCGGTGGGGTCGGTGGGGCCGGTGCTCGCGGCGGTCGGGTCGCCGCCGTCGGTGGGGTCGACGGCGGTCGTCGCTCCGGTCGAGGTCCCGCCGGTCGAGGTCGAGTCGGTCTCCATGGCGGGCGTGTCGGGACAGCCCGCGAGCAGCGGCGTGAGGATGACGGACAACAGGGGACGCAGGCGTAAGGTAGTCATCGGCGGACCATTGTGACACCGATCCTTGGCTCGCGGATGCAGGCGAAGGCGAGCGCGCCGGTGCGCGTACCTGGGGCCGCGCGGCGACGTCAGGGGGGCGGCCGACCTTCGCTTCCTCGTCGGCGATTCGCCGCGCCGAGCTCGACGCGCAGGACGCCCTGAACAACGGGCCGCTCGGCCGCCTTCTCGCGCGAGGTCGGGTTCATCGACCTCGAGGACGAGCGCGTGCCCGCGAAGTCGCCGGCGACGGCTTCGGTGATGGAACGCTCAGGAGCGCGGCCGCGAGGGGCGACCGAGGCGGGCGATGCAGTGCGTGAGGGCGTCGCGGAGCTTGCCGAACACGGCCACGCGCGTGAGGTCGACGCCGAGGGCCACGATCGTCTGGGCGATGGTCGGATGAATGCCGGTGAGGATGCCCTCCGCCCCGAGCAGGCGGATCGCCTGGATCAGCCGGATCAGGTGGCTCGCGGTGCCGGTGTCGACGACCTCGACGCCGGTGAGGTCGAGGATCGCGAACTTCGCCCGCGAGCGCGTGACCGCCTGCAGCAGGTTGTCCATGATCTCGGCGGTGCGGACGGTGTCGACGAGGCCGACGATCGGCAGGGTGAGCACGCCGTCCCACACCTCGATGATCGGCGTCGACAGCTCGCGGATCACCTGCTGCTGCCGCTCGATCAGATCGAGCTTGGCGCGCAGCTCGAGCTCGTTGCGCTTGGTGTCGGTGACGTCGAGCGACACCGAGATGACCGACAGCTCGCTGTCCTCGATCGGCAGGGTCCAGCTGAGCCAGTGGACGCCGTACACCTCGGACGGCACCGCCAGCTGGGCCTCGCCGTTCATCGCCCTGCGCGTGGCATCGCCCGCCTCGGTGCCGCCGAACAGATCGAAGTAGTTCTGGCCGACGAATTGACCCGGGCTGAGCCCGACGGTCTGGAGCGCCTTGCCCTGCTGCGACGCGAAGACGCCCTGCTTGTCGATCGAGCACACCACGAGGTCGAGGTTGTCGAGGAGCGCCCCGAGCATCTTCGACTCGAGGCCGCGACGACGGAACTCTCGCTCGCGCGCGGTGATGTCGTGGCCGTACAGCGTCGCGCCGACGACCCGGCCGTCGTCGTCTCGCGTCACCTCCCACCACGCCGCGAGATACAGCTCGTCGTCGGGCCGGGCGATCTGCAAGACCTCGGGCTCCTCGCTGTCCGCGATGAGGCGCGCCGCCCAGGCGTCGGGCTCGCCGAGCACGGGCAAGAGCTCCGCGAGCGGGCGACCGACCGCTTCGGCAGCGCCGACGCCGAGCACACGCTCCGCTCGCCGGTTCCAGCGGAGGACCCGAAGAACGTCGTCCACTTCGACCGTGAGGTGAGGAGCGTTGTCGCAGCGATCGTTCACGGGGTTCAGGATACCCAGGCCCTCGGTGAAGTACGCGTCCACGGTTGCGGAATCTCCCGGGTGGACGGACGTGGTCACGGGTCGCTCACGCTATGTCCCAAGGGACATGCATACGAGTTCGCCGCGCGGCGCGCCGATGTGCGCACATGGCCCTTGAGCCAGATGGCCGCGGCGATGCGGACGGAGCACGCAGCGCGGCGTCATCCCATCGGCCCGTGCGAGCTTGTCGTACAGGCGCGGCGGGCGGCAAAGAGACGATCTTCCGCCGACCTCCACCGCCGAATCCGCATCGCCGCGCGGAGCGCCGGGCGGCGTGGCCGGCCCTCGCCGCGGCCTGGGCGCAGCGCGCCGGCAACGACGCGGTCTTCGAGCGCGACCGGCCGCCTCGTGGCGACCGAGACCGAGACGCGGGCGTGAGTACGCCCGGCCGCCTCGTGGCGACCGAGGCCGAGACGCGGTCGTGAGTACGCCGCTCAGGTCGCCGGCAGCATGCGCGCGAGGTACTCGTACGTCGCCGCGTCGGCGAGGCGGCCGAGGGCGATCGGGAAGCTGTTGAAGCCGTGCACCGCGTCGGGCCAGACGCGCAGCTCGCCGGGGTTGCCCGCCATGCGCCAGCGGGTCGCCATGAACAGGGTGTCGTCGAGCAGCGGATCGAGGGTACCGACGGTGAAGAGCGCGGGGACCAGGCCGCGGAGGTCGGCGTAGAGCGGCGAGAGCTCGGGGACGCGGCGCTGCTCGAGCGAGCGGCCCGGCGCGAAGGCGGCGCCGAAGTACTCGATGAGCGGGCGCGAGAGCACGAGGTTGCGCTCGCCCCACGCGCGCTGGCTCGGCGTCAGCGACAGGTCGTAAGCGCCGTAGACGAGGTTCGCCGCGCGAAACACCCGCGCGAGGTCGCCTCGATCGCGCAGGCGCAGCAGCGTGAGCACGGCGAGGTGAGCACCGGCAGACTCGCCGCCGATCGTGAAGACGGGCGGCGCGTCGAGGACCCGGGCGCCGTGCTCGACGAGCCAGCGGGCCGCGTCCTCGCAGTCGTCGGGCCCGGCCGGGAAGGGGTGCTCGGGCGCGAGGCGATAGTCGACGCTGACCACGACGAGCCCGGTCGCGGCGGCCAGCGCCGTGAGGGCGGGGTCTTGCAGGTCGGCGGCGCCGAGCATCCAGCCGCCGCCGTGAAGGTGGAGATAGACCCCGCGCGCGGCGGACGGCGGACGGGCGACGCGGAGCCGCACCGGGCCGCCGCGGGCCGGGATCTCGAGGTCTCGCATGTTCGGCAGGTACACCGGCGCCGGGAAGGTGCCCTTGCCGGCGCGCCGTCCGGCGCGGACGAGCGCGGGCGGGACCGTGTGCGCGGACGGGATCTTGGCGAGCATGGCCTCGAGCCCTTCGTTGAAAGCGAGGGTCTCGGCGGCGACCTCGGCGGCGACCGGCTCGACGTGGAGCAGCATGGCGCGCAGGGTATCACGCGGCCGCGGACCGGTGGCTCGCGCCCACAAACGAAGGCCGGCTCGTGAACGACGACGCTCGACCTCGGACGGCTCCGCCGGTCGAGCTGGATCGCCGCACGCGGGAACATGTCTTTAAGGAAATGTCTTTAACGACATGACTAAGAGAGCATGCCCCATCGAGCATGCTCCGAAGGACATTCGGGCCCGCCAAGAAGCAGCCCCGCGCCCGGTCACTTGGCCAGCCGCCAGCCCTCGCCGGTCTTGCCCTTGACCAGCTTTTCAAATTGCGCCCGCGCCTCGTCCTCGCCATCGAACCGCCGCAGCTTCTCGCTGCCCGCCGCGCCGAGCTTGCCCGAGCGCGTCAGCACGAACGCCCCCGGCGGATCGAACACCACCTCCCAGAACTTCCCGTCCTGCGTGTAGCGCCGCCGCACCACCCCGTCGTGGCGGCGCGCCCCGTACGGCAGGCCGAGCAGCTCCGGGCAGGCCTCGCCGAGAGCAGCCACGAACGGGCGCGCCAGCGACTCGGCGATGAACCACTCGAACGCCCCCTCGTACCACAGGTCGTCCGGCTTGCCCGTCACGTCGTAGTCGACGAACACGCGGCCCTCCTTGCGCGACGGCGAATTCGGCACGAACAGCACCACCGGCTGCTGCTGCGCGTCCTCGATCACCACCTGCGCCCCCGCCATCAGCTCGCGCAGCGCCTCCGCGTCCGCCGACGACTGCTTGGCCGCGAGCGCCTCGACCCGGTCCATCAGCGCCGGCCCGCGCGCCAGCGCCTCGTCGGGCCCGAGGAAGGACAGGCCGCGCTCGCCGATCCGCCACGACAGCGGGCCGTGGGCCCACGCGCCGCGCAGCTTCTCCGGCGCCTCCGCCCCGGCCGCCGCGGCGAAGCAGGCGATCGCCGCCTCGTCGGGCGGCGCGCCGCGGCTGACCGAAAGGCCAGGTACCACCGGCGTCCAGCCCCACTCCGCCAGCAGCCGCTCGAACTCGGCGAACGCCTCGAGGTGCCAGCTCGGCGAGCGCTCGTCGTCGCGGGCGCGGTCCGTGAGGTACTCGAGCAGGCCCATGTCGCCAGGGCGGCGGCGGTTGTCCGTCCACTCGATGCAGGCCACGCGCGCGCCGGGACGCTTCAGCAGCGCCAGCACCCGCGCCTCGACCTCGGCCTGCGCCTCGGGCTCCTCGCGCAGCTCGTACACGTACTCGCGGTCGTCGGAGTACTTGCCGCCCTCGAGCGGGGCGTAGTAGGTGCGGAGGACGCCGCCGCGCTGCGGCACGTACCAGGGCTCGGCGACGAACCAGTCCTTGGCCGGGTGGTCGACGATCTTGCGGTACAGCGCCTCGCCGGCCCCGGGCCCGTCGGCGACGAAGCCGTGGCCGGCGAAGCGGCCGTTGTTGGTGCCCTCGAACACGAGCACGCGATCGCCGTAGCGGACAATGTCGCGGAACTGCCCGGCCGAGGCGTTCCAGTGGACGACGTGGCCGTCGCAGCGCTCGGCGTCGGCGAGGAAGGCGCCGAGGTCGTCGACGCCGGCCACGACCTCGAACGGCGGCGCCTTGACCTCCTGGCCGTCGAACACGTGCAGGCGCTCCTGCTTGTCGAAGAACCACACCTCGCCGGCGGGCGTGGTGAGGAAGCGGCGATCGATGGGCACGCCGGCCAGCTCGGCGAGCGCGTCGTCGCTGATCTTCTTCAGCGGCTTGGCGGCCTTGCGCGGCTCCGCGGTCGCGGAGGTCCCGGCCAGCACGCGCTCGAGCTGCTTGCGGTCCTTGGCCTTGAACGACTCCCACGGGTCGTCGGTCGCGCGCTCGTAGTGCAGCTCCGAGAGGTTGGAGAGCGGCGGCTCGGCGATCGCCTGCGCGGCCGCGTGGGCCTGGCGCACCAGCTCGTGGTCGCCGCTCTCGAGCCCGAGCCGGACCGCGTGCATCAGCACGAACTTGCGCTGGCTGCGAGCGCGGGCGTCGGTCGGCTCGGGCCAGCCGAGCACGGCCCGCGCGATCGCGGCGACGTAGGCGTGCGGCTTCTTCTTGGTGTCGTTCTCGAAGTCGAGGAACACCACCGCGTAGCTGTCGGCGGCGTGGTCGCTGCGGGTCCGCTCGAGCTCGGCCATGATCTCGCCGTGGCCGGCGTCGTCGAAGGTCTCGGCGACGGCGTTGCACAGGTACCAGACCTGCCGCCGCTCGATGAACAGGCGCGAGCGCAACAGCCCCAGCGCGGGCTCGGTCCCGATGTGCGTGAGGCCGCTGTAGAGGTTGCCCAGCAGCTCCGCGTCGGTCGTCTCGCCGAGGAGCTCGGCGATCGCCTGCAAGCCGCCCGGGTTGGTGAAGTAGAACAGGACCCGACCGGCGGCGTGGTAGACGTGGATCGCCGGGAACACGCCGTCGTCGTCGTCGTCCGCGCCGGCCGGCTTGACGCCGAGGCGCGCGGCCAGGCGGACCAGGCGGAAAGCTTGCCCTTCGGACAGGCGACGGACCACCTGGTTGTCGCTGTAGGCGATGAACAGCTTCGAGAGGATCTTGTCGCGCAGCACGTGGCGGCCGTCCTCGGCCAGCGCGGCCAGCAGCCAGTCGAAGAGCGCCGGCTCGTGGGCGATCGGCGCCAGCTTCTCGACCAGATCCTCCTTGTAGTCGTCGTCGAAGAACCCGCCGCTCTCGGGCCGCATCAACAGGGCCTGGAAGGTCGGCAGCAGTGGGTCGGCGAGGTCGACGATGCCGTCCTCGCGCAAGAGGGCGAGCTGGGCGGCGAAGTCGGACGGATCGTTCAAGCCGGCGGCCGCGGTCTGCAGGTCGGCGAGGGCCTCGCGGTCGTCGGCCGAGAGCAGGACGTCGACCGCCGCAGCGAGGACGTCGCCGGCGATCTGCCCGGCCATGAGGAGCAGCCGCCGCGCGAGCAAGAGGCGCTGCGGCGGGGCGAGCTTGCGCAGCTTCTTGAGCCCGGCCTCGCGTTCGTCGTCGTCCTCGGCGTAGAGCTGCAGCAGGAGCGGTCGCACCTCGGCGAGCGGGGCGATCCGCGCGGCGAACTGCTCGGCCCGCGCGCCGTCGCCGTCGCGCTCGGCGGCCGCCTGGGCGGCGTGGAGGACGCCCCAGTGGTACGGGTCGCGCGCGAGCACGCCGTCGATCAGGTCGCGCACGCGCAGGCGGTCGATCGCCAGCGGGGCCAGCGGCTCGAGCACGGCTCCGAGCAGATCGAGATCTGCACTTTCGTGCATGGTCTGAAGGACAGAATCGGCGGCGTGGCTGGCCCGGACGCCGGCGCGGACGTCGAGCAGGGCGGCGAGGGCCTGGAAGCCGAGCTCGACCCCGGGCGGGCCGGCGGCGACGAGGGCGTGCAGGCGATCGAGCTGGCCGGTGGCGGCGGCGGTGTCGACCAGGCGCTCGGCCTTGACGAAGCCGTGGGCGACGGGGTCGGCGAACACTGCGGCGGTCAGGCGCTCGAGGTCGACCTCTTCGCTGCTGACGGCGCCGCCGGTGTAAAAGAGGAGCAGGGAGCGGCGGGCGCGGAAGCCGGGGGCGGCGGCGACGTCGCCGTCGTGGGCGAGGGCGCCGAAGGCGGCGACGAAGGCGTGCACGAGGGGGTGCTCGCTGCCGGCGAGGGCGGCGACGACCTCGTCACGGCGGGCGTGGTCGGCGAGGAGGCTGGTGTGCAGCAACCAGTAGATGCCGAGGTGCGGGTCGTCGGCGAGGCGCCCGCGCTCGGCGGCGAAGGCCTTGGCCTCGGCGGCGCGGTCGTCGAAGGCGGCGCGCAGGTGGCCGTAGGCGCGGCGCGCCATGTCCTCGTCGCTGTCGATGGTCTGCCCGCGCAGCTCGTGGGCCCGGGCGAACAGCCACATCAACCACTGATAGCGCTCGAGCAGGGCGGCGGTGGTCGGCCGTCGCTCGCTGGTCGACTTGAGCTTGCGCGGCCGGAAGCGGGCGGCGATGTCGTCGTCGTCTTCCTCCTCCTCGTCGTCGTTGTCGCTGGCCTCGCGCTTGGCGTCGCGATAGGCGGCGAAGTCTTCGACGCTGTCGAAGCGGAGCACGACCTCGCGGTCCTCGTGGTCCTGCCAGTACACCTGGCCGCTGTCGCGCAGGTCGGCGAGGTAGTAGTTGTCGCCCTCGTCGTCGAGGACGTAGAAGCCGGACAGGGTCTTGTCGATCGCGCCGAAGTAGCCGAAGTTGCGCCCGAGGTGCGCGGCGACCAGATCGTCACCTGACCGATCGGTCAGGCCCTCGTCGCTCGCGGCGTAGGCTTCGCCGTCGATCGGCAGGGCGTAGAAGCGCCTGGCGGCCATGATCTCCGGCGACGCGGGCCCGAGCGCCGGCCGCGGACGCGAGGCGGTCTGCTTGCCCGACTTTGCCCTGGCCGACTTGCCGCCCGACTTCGCCTTGGCGGCCTTGGTGCCGGGCTTCTTGGCGGACTTGGTGCCGGGCTTCTTGGCGGACTTGGTGCCGGTCTTCTTGGTGGCCTTGGTGCCGGCCTTCTTGGCGGGGGTCTTCTTGCCGGCCTTCTTGGCCTTGGCGGCGGCTTTCTTGTCGGCCTTCTTCACCGCCTTCGCAGCTCTTCTCGCCGCAGTCTTGGCGGCCTTCTTGGCCCTGGCGGCGGGCTTCTTGGCGGCCTTTTTGGTCTTCGCCCCGGCGGTCGCCTTCTTCTTGGCCCTGGACTTCTGCTTCGCTTGCGGCATTGGCCGCGAGGATAGTGGGCGGATCGCGGATCGTCACCCTCACGCGGTGCGCAAATGCGCGCGAGCCGTCATGTCTACCCGAACGCGGCGGCGAGGGCCTGTTCGGCGGTTGCGGTGGTGCGGAGCTGCGACAGATCGACGCCGAGGTCGACGAGGGTGCGGGCCAGAGACGGCTGGATGCCGGCCAGCACGACGCCCGCGCCGAGCAAGGACGCGGCGGTGCCGGTGCGCACGAGGGCCGCGGTGGTGCTCGTGTCGAGGTCGCCGGCGCCGGTGAGGTCGAGGATGACCGTGCGGGCGCGGCGATCGGTGATGGCTTGCAGGACGCTGTTCATCATGGTCGCGGCGCCGTCGCGATCGAGCTCGCCGACGATCGGGACCAGCAGGACGCCGGCGGCGACGCTGAGGATCGGCGTCGAGAGGCGGCGGATTACCTGCTCCTGCAGCGCGAGCTGGACCGCGTGCTCGCGCAGCTCGGCCTCGCGGGCCCGCCGCTCGGTGAGGTCGCGCCAGGCCACCAGCATCACCGGGCCGCTCGGCAGGCGCACCGGCGTGAGCGTGACCTCGACCGGGAACACCTCGCCGTCCATGCGCCGGTGCAGCCACTCGAAGCGGTGCACGCCGCGGGTGCGGGCAGTGTCGTCCATCTCGATCGACTTCTCGCGCGAGAGCCGACCGTCGGGCTGCCGCTCGGGCGACAGCTGGGCCGGGTGCGACGAGCGCAGCCGCGAGCGGTCGTCGCAGCGGAGCATCCGCATGGCGGCGCTGTTGCAGTCGAGGATGCCGGTGTGATCGAAGATCAGGTGAGCGTCCGAGGAGTGCTCGAACAGCACCCGGAAGCGCTCCTCGGCCTGCGCCAGGGCGGTGAGCTCGCCCCGCAGGCGCTCGTTCTCCGCCCGCAACGCCGCCAGCTCTTCGGCATGAGTGTCGGCCATGGGACGTCGACGTTACAAAAACGTCGTTCGTGGGGCAAAGCAGAAGCTCGCGGCGCGCAAGCGCGCGAGGTCGCGAGCGGGTGCAAGAGGATGTCTCCGAGGACAGGTCTTACCGCGCGGGCCCGGCGAGCTCATCCACGGCGTGGAGGCGAGGGAGACGCTCCGCCGCGGTCGGCTGCGCGACCTCGGGTCACCTCGCCGAGGCTGACGCGAGGGCAACTCTGGCGGCCGCGGTCTCTGCACGGGCGATGACTGCGTGGCCGCGAGTCAGCAGGCCCGACGCAGACGACGAGCTCCGGAGCGCAGATGCCAATCCCCTTGCACGCCTGCCGGGGCGCGTGTGCTCTCGGCAGCAGGACTTGGAGCGGGCCTGTTCTCCGCCACGCCGTCGGGTGGCTCGTCGGTCGCGTACGGTCTGTCGGAGCTCGGCCGAAGACGACTCGAGATGCCGAGGCGCGAACGGAGCATCTCCGAGGCACGCCACGAGCGCGGCGAGCGGGGCATTTGGAGCGGGCCGCGCTCGTTCTCCGCCGCGCTGTTCGCGGTGCTCGTCGGTCGCCGCGGCCGGTGCGCCCGTGAACTCACAGGCGCTTTCGGACATGCTCTCGAGGGAATGTCCGAACGAACATTCCCCATCGAACATGTTGCGAAGAGAAGGTCCGGATGGGCCGCCGCCTCAGGCGCCGAACAGGGCGAGGGCGAAGCTGATGTCGTCGGAGGCGGGGGCGCGGCCGCGGTGGAGGGCGAGGCGGTCCTTGAGCTGGGCCTCGAACCACTCGAGGTCGGGCTTGCGGCCGGCGGCGCGGCGGATGTCGGCGACCATCTCGGTGAGGCCGTCGACGCCGAGGATCTTGTCCTCCTCATTAAAACACTCGGACAGGCCGTCGGAGTAGAGGAGGAGCAGCTCGCCGGGGCGCAGGCGGTCGTCGCTGAGCTCGAGCTCGATGTCGAGGAGGCCGATCGGCATGCCCTCGGCCAGGCGGAGCTCGCGGATCGTCCCGTTCGGGGTGACGACCATCGGCGCAGGGTGGCCGCAGCCGACCGCCTCGAGCGCGCCGGTGCGCGGGTCGATCAGCGCGGCCGCGAGGGTCACGAAGGTCTCGCCGCTCCAGGTGTCGAGCAGCTGCCGATTCAACGTGTGCACGAGGTCGGGCAGCGACATGCCCTGGCGGACCGCGAGGTGCACCGTGGTGTGCAGGCCGGAGGCGATCAGCGCGGCGTCGATGCCCTTGCCGGCGACGTCCATGACGGTGACGAGGACGCGGCCGTCGCGGGTCGGCAGGGCGTCGACGTAGTCGCCGCCGACGCCCTTGCACGGGGTGAAGCCGAAGCCGATCTGAAGTGACCCGGAGGACATGTCCCGAGGGACAAGTCGGGCCTGGATCGCGCTCGCGCGCCGCAGCTCCTCCTCGAGCAGGGCCTGGCGCTGGGCGGCCTCGCGCGCGGTCCAGGCGTCCTCGGCCTGGCGGTACATGGCCGAGGCGAGGGAGGCGAGGGCGAGCCACTCGGCGGTGCCGTACTGGCCGGGGAGCATGACGTAGAGGACGTCGAGGTGCTCGGCGTCGCCGCGGATCGGGCACGCCACCGCGGCGGTGGCCTGGCCACCGAACACGACCGACATCTGGACCATGTTGTTCTTCGGCCCGGCCGGGCCGGAGCTGGCGAGCACGGGGGCGTCGCTGGCGAGCACCGCCTTGATCACCGAGCGGCTGATCGGCGGCTCGCCGCCGGGGCCGGTCGGGCCCGACAGGATCTCGGGGGCGCTGGCGTCGGAGCGGAGGATCCGCAGGACCACGGCGGCGTTGCCGTGGAAGTGCGCGCTCGTCATCAGCTCGCACAGCTGGAACATCCGCCGGTCGGCTGCCTCTTCGGCCAGCAGCGCGGCGCTGAAGCCGAGGACGCGCGAGAGGTGCGAGGCGTCGACCTTGGGCGGCCCCAGCTCCTGCAGGGTGCGCGCCGGGCCGAAGGCGCCGTCGGTGACGCTGGTGCGTGGGCGGGCGGCGGGCCGCAGGGGGGCCGGGCCGGCGTGGAAGACGAGGTCGAACTCGTCGATGCGGAGGACGTCGCCCGACTGCAGGGCGCGCTCGCCGGCGACGCGGGTGCCGTTGACGCCCGTGCCGTTGCGGCTGCCGAGGTCGCGGACCCGCCAGCCGTGGTCGTCGCAGATCAGCTCGGCGTGCTGGCGCGAGACCGAGGTGGTGTTGAGGACGACGTCGCAGTCAGGAGAGCGGCCGACGACGACGCGACGCCCGACGAGGTTGACGTTGGTGACGGGAGCCTGGCCCCGGCGGATCTCCAACCATCCGGCCACGGCGTCACGATAAACCAAAAGCGCGGGCGGGGGCGCGCGGAGCCGGCGAGCGGCGCCGCAGCGGCCGCCAGCGGGTCGCCGCGGCGAACGGGCCTCTCGGTGCGGGGTTCGCCGCGCACGCGAATGGCGGGCTGCGCCTCACCGGCGAGGTCGACTCCGTGGGAGCACGGGTGGTGAAGTCACGAGCCGTGGGCGCGAAGGATGCCTGCTGCGAGGCGGTCGGCGTGGGCGAGGGTGGAGAAGTCACGAGCCGCGGGTGCGAGTGATGGGTGCGGGGCGGGTGGTCGCGGGCGAGGTGGAGAGTCACGAGCGCGAGTGATGCTGCGCGGTCGTCGGTTCGCGGGAGGGCAAAATGAAAGCGACTTCACGGCGAGGCCGCGAAGTCGCATGTTCGTCGCTGCGGGGCCGGGCCCGCGCCGCCGTCACTTGGCCGGGGTCTTCGGGGTGAAGAACACCTGGCCCTGGGAGAGGGCGTAGGTGACCTTCATGCTCTTGAGCAGCGGCACGTTGACGTAGCCGCCGAGCTCGAAGCCGCCGAGCTCGACGACCTGGGCGAGGCCGCTGTCGGGCGGGGTGTTGGCGAGGACGAGGCCGCCGACGCCCTTGACGCCGAGGTCGCCGACCTTGGCCTGGTCGACGTAGATCATCTTGAGGCCGGCGTTGGGGTCGTCGAGCGGGTCGAGCTCGCGGGGCAGGTGGCCGCTCTTGAGGTAGTTCTTCTTGGCCACGGTGAGGGCGGTGCCGTAGGAGCCGCCGAGCCAGGCGTAGAACTGGGCGTCGGAGCCGTCGAGGGTGACGGGGACCGAGGGGACGAGGAACAGGTGGAGGTCGAGCAGGAGCAGCTGCGAGGCGATGCTGCCCGCGGGCGCGCCGGTGGGCGGGGCGCTCTGGAGCTCGAGCGAGGCGTTGGGGAAGTCGAAGGTGATCGCGCCGATCTTGCTCAGGACCTGGCGACCGAGCAGGACCCCGGGCGTCTCGCCGAGGCCGAAGGTCGAGAGGTCGTCGACGATCGCCGGGACGTTGGTGATCTTGAGGTCGCCGAACTTGATCTCGGGGATGAGGACGATGCTGGTCTCCGCGTCGCTGCCGAAGGTCTTGATCTTGGCGACCTCCTTCAGCTTGAGCTGGTCGGCGAAGGCCTTGTGGATCCGCGCCTCCTCGCGCAGCTCGAGCAGCAGCACCCGCGTGTACTCGCCGCCGACGGTCGCGCCCGAGTGCTTGAGCCCCTGGGTCGGATCGATCTGCAGGTCGGAGGTGCCCTTGGCGCCTTCGACCTTGGCCAGCTCGCCCTTGCCCTCGAGCGGCCGCATGAACGCGGCGTGGCTCTGCAGCAGCGGCAGCAGCGGGTTGTCGGGCTCGATCAGCTTGAACACCGCGTCGAGCGTCTTGACCGCGTTGGCCGCGTCGAGCTGGGCGTAGTAGCTCCACAGCTTGACCAGCAGCGGGTCGATCTGGTTCTGGTCGGCCGCGAGGATCGTGTCCTGCAGCTCGATCGCCGACTTGTGGTCGCCGACCGCCTGGTAGTTGCGGCCGAGGCCCACCGCGGCGCCGAAGTTCTTGCGGTCGAGCTCGAGCGCCTCCTTGAAGGCCTTGGTCGAGCCGGCGTAGTCACCCGCGCGCCAGTTGGCCGCGCCGAGCACTGCGTAGGCGTCGGCGTTCTTCGACTCCGACTCGAGCGCGCGCTTGGCCCGCTCACGCGCCGAGGCCCAGCGGCCCTTGGCCAGGTCCTGGTTGGCCAGCGAGACCAGAGTGTCGGCCTTGGCCGCCTTCTGCGCCTCGGCCCGCTTGCGGTCGGCCTCCTCGACCGACATGCCCTTCTCGCCGGGGGCGGCGGTCTCGCCCTTTTTGCCGCACGCCGCGGTGGTGAGGGTCAGGGCGAGCAGGCCCAGAAGACCGGGGCGGAACAACTGGCGAAGCGTACGAAGGTCGCGCGACATGAACTCTCCAGCGCGGGGCAGGCGGCGCCGCGCCGGCGGAGCATACCCGCGGGGGCGGGCGTCCAGCAACGGCCAGGCGCGGGGGCCGGGGACGACGCCTCGGCGTGAACGGCCCCGGACCGGGCGGCCGCGGGGGAATTACCGGGAGGTCAGGCGATCGGACCGGGTTCGGAAAGGCCGGTGGACGCGGGATCGGTCGGCTGCCGGCGCCGGTCGCGGCCAAGGAGGGCGAGGCCGGGGAGGGCGAGGACGAGGGCGCCGAGGAGGCCGAGCAGGTACATCAGGGCGCCGAAGCTGGCGCCGGGCCCGACGAGCTCGGCCGGGCCGACGAACAACTGCAGGGCCAGGGCGGCGCCGAACTGAAAGCTGCCGACCTGGGCCGGACCGCCTGGCAGCTGGATGCTGAGGCCGACGACGGCGACGATCACGGCGGCCTCGCCGGCGCCGAGGTCGAGGCCGCAAGCCCGCAGCACCAGCCACAACTGCAGGAGGGTGATCGCCCAGTAGACGAGCGAGGCGCCGAGGAGGACGAGGCCGCGGGCGCTGGTGAAGATCGGCCGCAAGGCGGCGGCGAGGTGGAAGACGAAGTCGGCGAGGCGCCCGCCCAGGACCGGACGCACGAGGCCGTCGAGGCGCCCGTGGGGCCGCGGGGGCGTGAAGGCCAGGAGGCCCAGGCCCAGCATCAGGCCGCCGAAGACGACGCCGGAGGCCAGGCCGAACCGCTCGACCGAGCCGACCAGCGCGGCGAACTCCGGGCTGAAGGCGGTCGACAGGCCGAGGCCGAGGAACAACATGCCGACCACGAGCAGGCCGTCGAGCAGCCGCTCGCTGGCGATGGCGGCGATCGCCTCGGGCAGGCCGAGGCCGGCGACCCCGGCGCGCGCGAGGATCAGCGGCCGCGACAGCTCGCCGAGCCGCAGCGGCAGCAGCAAGATGACGAGGAACGAGACCAGGCCGCTGCCGAGCAGCAAGTCCCGAGAGACAGGTGCGCCCGGCGGCAAGGCCCAGCGCAGCCGCACCGCGCGCATCAAGCTGTACGGCACGTGCAGCGCGGCCGCGAGGGCGAACAGGCCCGGCCGCGGCAGGTGCAGGACGTCGGGCCACAGCGGGACCTTGCGCGAGGCGAGCCACAGGAGGACGCCCGCGCCGACGCACGAGGCGGCCCACAGCAGGGCGCGTCGTCGCGGCGGTGTGGACTCGACCACAGCGCGCACTCTACGGCGGACCCCGGCCGCGGTGCACGCGGCGACCGCGGCGACCGCCGTGAGTCAAGGCGGGACGCGCGATCTTCGTGTCGACGGCGACAGAGATCTTCAAGGAAAGGACGATCCGGGATCGGCTCGACGGGACGAGGGGAGGCCGCATCGCTGCGCGAACGAGAGTCGCGCGGGGCGCCGTGGTGGCGAGGAGCTCGAGTGGGACTGAACGAGTCGGCGAGCTCGCGTCGACGTCGCAGATGTGCGGAGAGCTCGGGCAGGCCGCGCGATCGAGCCGCGCCGGAGCATGAGCGGAAGCCGGCGAGTCGGCCCACCTCCGAGGTCGTCTCGTCGGTCGGAAGCACGACGGTGCGATGCGAGGGCGAGCTCGGGAGGGTCGGGCGAGTCGAGCGACCTCCGAGGCCGTCACAGTCCGGAAGCACGACGGCCGTGGATGCGAGGGCAGGCCGAGGTCGTCTCTTCGCGCCGCGAAGACGCGACGCTCGGGCCGCTCGGGCCGGAGCGTCGGCATGTCCTTCAGGTCATGTCCTTCAGTTCATGAAGGCTACTTGACCTTCAGGTCGATGCTCGGTTCGCCCTCGGCGTCCTTGCCGGCGGTGGCGACCACGGTCTGGCCGGGGCGGATCTCGTTGGAGAGGATCCTGGTGGCCAGGGGGTCGAGCAGGGTGTTCTGCAGCAGGCGCTTGAGCGGGCGCGCGCCGTAGGTCGGGTCGTAGCCGCGGTCGGCCAGCTGGCGCTTGGCCTCGGGCGAGACCTCGAGGTGGATCTCGCGCTGGGCCAGGCGGTTCTCGATGCGGGCCAGCTGGATGTCGAGGATGCCCATCATGTCCTCGCGCTGGAGCGAGTGGAACGAGATCACGCCGTCGAGGCGGTTGAGGAACTCGGGCCGGAAGTGGCGGCGCAGCACCTGCTCGCGCGCCTGCTCGAGCGCCTTGCCGCCGAGCCCCTCGGCCGCGAGCTCGCTGCCGATGTTGCTGGTCATGAGGATGATGGTGTTGCGGAAGTCGACCACGTGGCCCTGGCTGTCGGTCAGGCGGCCGTCGTCGAGGACCTGCAGCAGGAGGTTGAACACCTCGGGGTGGGCCTTCTCGATCTCGTCGAGCAGGACCACGCTGTAGGGCCGGCGGCGGATCGCCTCGGTCAGCTGGCCGCCCTCCTCGTGGCCGACGTAGCCCGGCGGCGAGCCGATCAGGCGCGACACGGAGAACTTCTCCATGTACTCGCTCATGTCGATGCGCACGACGTGGCGCTCGTCGTCGAACAGGAACTCGGCGAGCGCCTTGGCCAGCTCGGTCTTGCCGACGCCGGTCGGGCCGAGGAACAGGAACGAGCCGATCGGGCGCGCCGGGTCGGACAGGCCGGCGCGGCTCTGGCGGACGGCCTGGGCGACCCGGTGCACGGCCTCGTGCTGGCCGACGACGCGGCGCTCCAGCACGGACTCCATGTCGACCAGGCGCTGGGCCTCGCTGGCGAGCATGCGGCTGACGGGGATGCCGGTCCAGCGGCTGACGATGCCGGCGATGTCCTCGTCGGTGACGACCTCGCGGACGAACGAGTCCTTGTTCTTGGCCGCCTCCTCGAGCTTGGCCCGGGCGTCCTCGCGCTGCTTCTCGAGCGCGCGCATGGTGCCGTAGGTCAGCTCGGCGACGCGGTTGTAGTCGCCGGCGCGCTGGGCCCGGGCGGCCTCGTTCTTGACGTTCTCGATCTGCTCCGAGAGCTCCTTGATCTCGCGCACCCGGTCGCGCTCGCCCTGCCAGCGCGAGCGCAGGCCGGCGACCTCCTCGCGCAGCGAGGCCAGCTCGGCCTCGACCTCGCCGAGGCGCTTCTTGACCGCGGCCGACTTGTCCTCGCGCAGGAGCGCCTGCCGCTCGATCTCGAGGCGGGTGATCTTGCGCTCGCGCTCGTCGATCGGCAGCGGCACGCTCTCGACCTCCATCTTCAGGCGCGCGGCCGCCTCGTCGACCAGGTCGATCGCCTTGTCGGGGAGGAAGCGGTTCTGAATGTAGCGGTGGCTGAGCTTGGCCGCGGCCACGATCGCGGCGTCCTGGATGCGGATGCCGTGGTGGGCCTCGAACTTGTCGCGCAGGCCGCGGAGGATGGCGATCGTGTCGTCGACGCTGGGCTCGTCGATCATGACCGGCTGGAAGCGCCGCTCGAGCGCCTTGTCCTTCTCGATGTGCTTGCGGTACTCGTCGAGCGTGGTGGCGCCGATGCAGCGCAGCTCGCCGCGCGCGAGCGCCGGCTTGAGCATGTTGGCGGCGTCCTGAGCGCCCTCGGCCTTGCCGGCGCCGACGAGGGTGTGGAGCTCGTCGATGAAGAGGATGATGTTGCCGTTCGCGGCCGCGACCTCCTGCAGCACGGCCTTGAGGCGCTCCTCGAATTCGCCGCGGTACTTGGCGCCGGCGACCAGCGCCGCGAGGTCGAGCTGGAGGAGCTTCTTGTCCTTGAGGCTCTCGGGCACGTCGCCGGCGGTGATCCGCTGGGCGATGCCCTCGGCGATCGCCGTCTTGCCGACGCCGGGGTCGCCGATCAGCACCGGGTTGTTCTTGGTCCGGCGCGACAGCACCTGCAGCGCGCGGCGGATCTCCGTGTCGCGGCCGATCACCGGGTCGAGCTTGCCAGCCCGCGCGGCCGCGGTGAGGTCGCGGCAGTACTTCTGCAGCACCTCGTACTTCTGCTCGGGGTTGTCGTCCTGCACCGTCTGGGTGCCGCGGATCTCCGCCAGCGCCGACAGCAGCAGGTCGCGGTTGCCGCCGAGCTTGGCCAGCAGCTCGGCCGCGCGGATCTTCTGCTTCGCGGCCTTGGGGCTGAAGCAGGCGAGGATCAGGTGCTCGGTGCTGACGAAGCGGTCGTGCAGCTGCTCGGCCTCGGTCGCGGCGAGGTCGAGGAGCTCGCGCAGCTCGTGCGACGGCGGCGGCTGGTCGCCGCCCTGCACGCGCGGCTGGCGGCCGAGCTCGGCCTGGATGGCGCGCAGGACCGCGGCGCCGTGGATGCCGGTGCGCTCGAGCAGCGGCAGCGCGAGGCCGCCTTCTTGCTGCAACGAGGCGAGGAGGAGGTGCAGGCTGGTGGTCTCGGGATGACCGAGCTCGCGGCTGATGGCCTGGGCGTGCGCGAGCGCCTGACGGGTCTTGAGGGTCGCAGTTTCGGGGTTGAAGACGGCCATGGGGGTTCCTCGGGCGGGCGTCGACAGAGAACTCGGGGGACTGCGGTAGCCTGGGCTCGCGTGTCAAAATGGCAACGCGATGGCGCGATGGCGTGGGCGTCCCGAGACCTCACGCGCCGGCCGCACTTGCGCGAGCGCCTGCCAGGGCTCAAGCTTTTGAGCTTGCGCGCGCGGTGGCAGTTGCGGCCGGCGAGGTTCCCGGGCAGCTTCAAGCGAGCCATGGCTCGCGTCCCTGCCGTCGTCGGTCCGCTGCTCGCTGCCCTCTTCCTCGTGAGCTCGTGCGGCGCGCCGGCCTCGAAGGCCGAGGCGACGGGGTCGAAGACGGGCGCGCCCGCGACGGCGTCGACGCCCGCCGCGGCGAACCCGCCGCCGGTCGTCGCCCCGGGGGTGCAGAGCGACGGCGAGATCGTGTCGGCGGTGAAGTGGATCGAGGGCGATCTCGAGGCGGCGCTCGCCGCGGCGAAAGCGGAGGGCAAGCCGGTGTTCGTCGACGTCGGCGCGTACTGGTGCCCGCCGTGCCGCGAGCTCGAGGAGAAGGTGTTCGTCCGCGAGGATGTCGGCGCGGCGCTGGCCAAGTACGTCGCGCTGCACGTCGACGCCGAGAAGGGCGAGGGGCCCGAGCTGGTCGCGCGCTACAAGGTGCAGGCCTATCCGACGCTGCTGGTGCTCGACGCCAGCGGGGTCGAGAAGGGCCGCATCGTCGACGCGATGGAGCCGCCGGCCCTGCTCGCCGCGCTCGCGAAGATCGCCGCGGGCGGCGACGTGCTCGCCGAGCTCGAGCAGAAGGTCGCGGCCGCGCCCGACGACCTGCAGGCGCGCTACGAGCTGGGGGCCGCGTACGCGCTGGCGGCCCGTCGCGCGCAGGCCGACGCGGAGCTCGACCGCGTGATCGCGGGCGACCCCGACAACGCCAAGGGCCTCGCGGCCAAGGCGATGTCCGACCGCGCGGCCTTCCTCGTGGCGAAGATCGACGGCGACTCCGAGCGGGCGATCGCGCTCTACAAGGAGCTGCAGCAGAAGTTCCCCGCGGCCAAGGAGAGCGTGCGGGCGTACCGGGCGATCGGCCGCGAGCTGCACAAGCTCGGGCGCGACGACGAGGCGGTCGTGAGCCTCGAGGCGATGGTCGCGAGCGACCCGAACAACATCGACCTCAAGAGCTCGTTCGGATGGTTCGCCTTCCGCGAGCGTTGCGGGCAGGCGCAAGCGCTCGCGGCCGTCGACGCCGCGAGCGCGCGGCAGCCCGACAACGCCGAGCTCCACTACTTGCGGGCCGAGCTGCAGCACCAGCTCGGGCGCGGCGCCGAGGCGGTCGCGGCCATCCGCGAGGCGTCCCGGCTCGAGCCCGAGTCGGCCTTCTACAAGCGCCAGGTGCGGCGCTTCACCGAGCTGTCTGGAGGGACATGATGGCGATGACCACCGGCATCGTCGCGCTCGCGAGCGCGCTCGCGCTGGCGGCGCCCCCACCGCCGCCGAGCGACCCCGAGTCGATCGGCGGCTACTACGCTTTCGGCGAGAACCGCGAGCGCGAACCGGTCGACGGCCACGAGAAGGTCGTCACCGGCTCGATCATCATGCCGCTGGGCCTCTTGCGCACCGGCTTCGGCGTGGCGATGTACGTGATGGCCTCGCCGCAGTACTGCAACCGCATCTACGGCACCAACGCGAGCGACCAGACGTGCCGCGGCCTGCAGATCTACGGGCTCGTCGGCGTGGGCATGGGCGGCCTGATGGCGGTCACCGGCGCTGTGTTTCTCGCGTGGGGCCTGACCCAGCGGGCCCGGCACCATCGCTGGATGCGGGACCACGGCATGGCGATCGCGCCGATGATGTCCCGAGAGGTGCGCGGCTTTTCTTTCGGCTTCCGCTTTTGAGGCCGCTGCGCTGCGCGAGGGCTTGCGCGGTGTCGCCGTCGCATCGCCGTGACACGCGCGCGCCGAGGCGTGCATTTGCAGCGGCCGCTGGCCCGGATGCGCTCGCTATCAGGGTCAGGCCGACGTTTCGCACCGCGCGCCGCGCAGATCTGCCCTTCGCAGGAAAGCTGCGACCGGCCGGCGTGATCGGTATAGTGGCCGTCACGGACGCCCGGACACGGCCCGTGCTTCGGTGTCCAACTCGACGGGCCCCCGTCCTCGACCCTCAACTTCACCCAACTCTCGAAGGAACCTTCCGCTTATGAAGCGCGCGTTGATTTCTAGCCTCGTGGCTGTCGGCCTGGTCGGCTGCGGTGACGACGGCAAGTCAGTGGACACCACGGCCAGCAGCAATTCGATGACGGGCGGCATCATGACGCTGCCGGGCACCACCGTCGAGCCGACCACCACGACCAGTGCCAGCGACCCGACCACCGAGACGGTGCCGACCGGGACGGTGGGCCCGACCACCGACACGGAGACGGGCAACACCACGTTCGACCCGAACGACTGCGGCGAGGCGGTGGTCGACATCCCGGTCGTGACGCCGAACGTCATGCTCGTGCTCGACAAGTCGGGCTCGATGGTCACCCCCGACAAGGGGTACTGGGACCACGACGGCGACGACGCCAACGACGACGGCATCCAGGACGCCGATCCCATGATGATGGCGCAGGCGACCCCGAAGATCACGCGGTGGAAGTCGCTGTACAGCGTCGTCGACTTCATCACCGGCACCTTCCAGAACTCGATGAACCTCGGCGCGGTGCTGTTCCCGTCGAAGATGGCGGCCTCGGCCTACAACGCGACGGCCTGCCCGGTGAACATGACGCCCGAGGTGGAGATCGCGCCGATGAACGGCCAGGCGATCCTCAACGCCATCCCCGGCGCCGACGAGACCGACGCGACCATCAAGGGCGGCACGCCGGCGACCAAGGGCGTCAAGGCGGCGCTCGCCGAGCTGGCGACCATCCAGGACGGCCAGCCGCAGTTCATCATCCTCGTCACCGACGGCGCCGCCAACTGTCGCGAGGACGCGGCCAACAACTCCGAGCTGTTCGAGCAGTACGACGACAACCTGGGCATGGTGGTCGGTGACGCGTTCACCAACCTCAGCATCCCGACCTACGTCGTCGGCATCGCCATCAAGGACGAGACCAGCCCGACCGCCAACGACGGCAACCCGGACAACACCAACGCGTTCGGGAAGCTCAACGAGCTGGCCGACATCGGCGGCCGCCCGCGCGACGGCGACGTCAAGTTCTACGACACGCAGAACCAGGTCGAGCTGCAGATGGCGCTCGAGGAGATCTCGATGCAGATCCTGAGCTGCACGATCAGCCTCGACCCGGTGCCGAAGTACCCCGACTACGTCGAGGTCAGCGTCAACGGCACGATGTTCGGCAACACCCAGGTCACGACCTGCGACGGCAGCGAGAACGGCTGGATGTTCACGACGCCCGACAAGAACGAGATCATCCTGTGCGGCACGGCCTGCTCCGACTTCCAGATGAGCGGCGTCCTCGACGCGCAGTACCGCTGCCCCAACTCGGGCTAGCGCTCGCGGCGGCGTGACGGCGCTTCACCGCCGGTGAAGCTCCGCCGCGCTCGCCCGGGTCTCAAGTTCACGACCGCGGGGTCGCTGGAATGGCGGTCCTGCGGTTTCTCGTTGGGTCCCGGCCCGCGCGCGGGTCAGGGCTGGGGCTCGAACTGGGCGCAGGCCGAGACGACGTCGTCGAGCACGTCGCTGAAGGTGGCGGCGAGGTCGCCCTGGCAGATGTTCTGGAACAGGCCGCGCTCGCGGAAGCCGCGGGTGATCGAGATGATCCGGCGCCCGGGGGCGGCGTCGCCGTAGACGCCCTGACACACGGTCTCGGGCATCTCGAACACGCCCTGGCCGCCGGCGATGGCGAGCACCACCAGCCGTTCGAGGTCGCCGCCGACGGCGTCGACGACGCGCTGGCGGATGTTGACCGAGGTGTCGAGCACGAAGTCGTAGGTGTCCTCGTCGGTGAGGATGACGATGAACACCAGCGAATCGTCGCGCAGGAAGCCGTCGTTGGCCGGGTCGTGCAGCGCCTCGGCGAGGTTGTAGTAGGTCATCTCCTCGGTGCCGCTGCGGGTGGCGGCGACGCAGGCGAACTCGTCGGCGAAGCCCGGCGACGGGCCGACCAGCCAGCGCTGCCCGGGCGGCAGGCCGCAGTCGGTCTCCGGGCTCTCGGGGGTCATCGGGAAGTCGCGGTGCGTGTGCATGGCCGTGTAGCCCTGCTCGCTCGAGACCACGCCGACGTGGAAGTCCTCGACGTCGGTCAGCTCCTCCAGCAGCGCGTCGGTGAACTCGGCCAGCACCGGCGGCATGCCGTTCGCGCCGCGCAGCGCGTCCTGCTCCTCGTCCATGCTGCCCGAGCCGTCGATGGCGAACAGCAGGTCGATGCGCTTGCAGCCGGTCGGCGGCTCGTCCGGGTCCGGCTCCTCGTAGTCGAAGTCCTCGCAGGTCCGCACCGCCAGCGGGGCGAAGTCGGCCAGCGCCGCCGCGTACGAAGTCTCCGACTTCTCGTAGTGGCGGCTCTTGTCGCTGACCGCCAGCGAGAACATGTTGAGCTCGGGCGCGCCGTCGCCGTAGGTGAAGGCCGAGACCCGCCGGCGGTCGCCCTCGCCGACCAGCCGCAGGTACGCCTCCGAGGCCTGGCCCGGCTGGGCGTACATGTTGGACTGCTTGTCGTCGGTCGCGGCCACCAGCATGGCGAGGCCCGTGGCCCCGGGCGCCGGCCAGTCGGCGCGCTCTAGCACCGGGAACATCAGGCCCGAGAACATGTAGTTGCCGACGTCGAAGTCGCTGGCGTAGACGTTGAAGCGGTCGAGGGTGCAGCGCAGCGCGTCCGCGGCCCCGGGCGCGACCTCGCCGCCGGCGCCGAACACGAGGATCGGATCGTCCGGGGCGTTGCCCGCGGCCGGCAGGCAGTCGGTGGTCGCCATGAACTCGGTGCCGACGTTCGGCAAGATCCGGATCGTCGCGCCTGTCTCTTCGACCAGGTGCTCGAAGGTCTCGACCAGCGCGTCCTGATCGCCGGCGCCGTAGATCTTCGCGCTCGGGTGGAGCACCAGCGAGACGTCCATCTGGGCGCAGAAGGTCGGCGCCGGCGGGCCGCCGGTGTCGGTCTCGCCGCCCGTGGTCGGGGCGAGCGTGGTGGTCGGCGCGGGGCTGTCGCCGGTGGTCGCGGCCGTGAGGTCGATCGCGCCGCTGGTGCTCGTGGACGTGGCCCCGTCGGTCGCGGCGGCGCTGCCGTCGCCGCAGGCGGACAGCAGGGCCGCCAGCGACGGCGACAGCCATGGGCGCAGGCGCTGCATCGTCTGCCCCGAGCAATAGGCGATGTCGCGGGCGCTGTCGAGCGCGTGCTAGCGTGCGCCCATGTCCGCCGCGTCCTCGCCGGTCCCGGGCCTCGACCCGCTGCGCGCCCGGCTCATCGAGCGCCTGCCGAAGGCCGAATTGCACCTGCACCTGGAGGGCTCGGTCGAGCCGGAGCTGGCGCTGGCGCTCGCGCGCAAGCACGGCAAGCCGCTGCCCGGCGACGAGGCCGGCGCGGAGGGCCTGCGCCGCAGCTACGTGTTCAAGGACTTCGGCGAGTTCGTGCGCATGTACCTCGCCATCTCGGCGTGCCTCACCGATGCCGAGGACTTCGCGGCGATCGTCGTCGACCTCGCGCGCAAGCTCGCGGCCGAGAACGTGCGCTACGCCGAGGTCACGTTCACGCCGATGACCCACGTGAACCGCGGCGTGACCGGCGACACGCTGCTGGCCGGGCTCGCCGAGGGCCGCGCGCGCGCCCGGACCGAGCACGGCGTCGAGCTGGCGTGGGTGTTCGACATCGTCCGCCACCGCTTCGCCGAGGGCGCGCCGACGCTGGCGCTGGCGCTCGAGGGCCGCCAGGTCGGGGTGATCGGCCTCGGCTTCGCCGGCCCGGAGTCGCCGCAGTGGCCGACCGCGCCGTACGCCCCGCTGTTCGCCCGGGCCCGCGCCGAGGGCCTGCGCTCGCTGCCTCACGCCGGCGAGCTCGACGGGCCGGGGAGCGTCTGGAGCGCCCTGCGCGAGCTCGGCGCTGACCGCATCGGTCACGGCGTCCAGTGCCTCGCCGACCCGGCCCTGGTCGAACACCTGCGCGAGCATCAGGTCCCGCTCGAGGTGTGCCCGACCAGCAACGTCGGGATCGGTCTGTATCCAGCCCTGGCCGCTCACCCGCTGCCGCAGCTGCTGGCCGCGGGCCTGCACGTCTCGCTGGCCAGCGACGACCCGCCGATGTTCGCCACCTCGCTGGCCGAGGAGTACCGCCGCTGCGCCGCCGCGTTCGGGTGGGACGCGCCGCAGATCGCCGCCCTCGCCCGCAACAGCGTCGAGCACAGCTTCATGCCGGCCGAGGCCAAGGTGCGGCTGCTTGCCGAACAGGCGGCGGTGCTCGCCGAGCTGCACACACTGGCCGGCGCCCCGCCGATGTGACTAGGCGCTGCGCGGTCCCGTTCGCGGCGCTGGGCGGGGTGGCCGCCGGAGTCGGCGCATTCGCATGCCTGTCACGTAGAACGACGGTTCGGTTATCCTCCGCGCCCGGCAGCGATGCCAGGAGGACGTATGACCGACGACTCCAATGATCCCGAGGCGGTCTCGGTCGTGGTCCCGCGGATCGAGCGGATCCACGACCTGCTCGCGTCGATCTCCCTCGACGAGTTCGACCCGGCCGCCGATCTCTTGCCGCTCACGCACACGGACCGCTTCGGCGCGCTCGAGGAGACGATCAACCTGTTCGCGCTGCAGCTCGACGTCACCGTCCGCGAGCACCGGCACACCATCCGCGAGCTCGAGGAGTCGCGGCGCGAGCTCGAGGACAAGCTGACGACCATCGACGAGCAGCGCGCGGCGATCCGCACGATGTCGACGCCGGTGGTCGAGCTGTGGGACGACGTCCTGGCGCTGCCGATCGTCGGCGTCGTCGACTCCCGCCGCGCCGACGAGATGATCGCGGACCTGCTCGAGCGGGTCACGCAGGCGCGGGCCCGCTGCGTCATCATCGACCTCACCGGCGTCGAGCTGGTCGACACCGCCACCGCCGGGCACTTCCTGCGCCTCGTCGCCACCACCCGGCTGGTCGGGACCTTCTGCGTCATCACCGGGCTGAGCCCGCAGATCGCCGGGGCGATGACGGAGCTCGGCGTCGACCTGGGCGGCACGCCGACCCTCGCCACCCTCAAGGACGGGCTCAAGGCCTGCTTCGCGCACCTCGGCCGCGCCACCGCCCGGAGGTCGACGTGACCCCGTACGTGCCCATGGCGCCGAACATCACCGTGTGCGGCCAGACGACCAGCGTGTTCATCGACGTCCTCAAGTCGTTTACGGTGCTGCAGAAGGCGATGCTCGACGCCCTCGGGGTCGAGAAGCTCGATCCACAGGCCTGGTACCCGCAGGAGCGGATCCTGCGTGCCTACCAGAAGGTCGACTTCGTGCTCGGCGGCCGCGGCCTCGAGCGGTTCGGCCGTCAGGTGCCCGCGCTGGTCGCGTTCCCCCCGGGCATCGACGACGCGCACACAGTGCTGGCCATGCTCGACGCGACCTATCACCTCAATCACGCCCGGGACGGCGTCGTCATGTTCGATCTCGCCACCGGCGAGATGACCGAGGGAATCGGCCACTACTCCTACGAGCGCGTCGGCGAGCGCGAGGCGCTGATGTCCTGCGACAACGCCTACCCGTGCCGCTTCGACATGGGGCTCATCGCCGGCTTCGCCGAGCGGTTCGTGACCGGCGTGCAGATCGACCACGAGCCGGGCGAGTGCCGGGCGAGGGGCGGCGAGCGGTGCTTTTATCGGATCGGCTGGGTGGGGTGACCGGGCGGGCGTCCTGGTAGAGTGCGGCGAATGCGTCGCCCCGCCCCTCGCTGGTTCGCCCCGCTCCTCGCCGCCCCGCTGATGCTCGCCGGCTGCGGGACCGAGAAGTCCGAGAAGTCCGAAAAGACAGGTCCGAACGAGCAGGTGGCCGAGCAGCCGCGGGCCACCGTCGTGGACACGTCGGAGCCGCTGCCGGCGCTGCGGACCGGCAGCCTCGCGCCGGTCGAGCACGCCGAGCTCAAGGGCGCGATCGCGGCCTGGCGGGTCGAGGGCGAGGCCGAGTACGTCGAGGTCAAGCTGCCGATCACCGGCGACGACCTCTCGCTCGACTGGGACCGCCTGCACGTCGAGCTCGAGGGCGGCGGCCCGGGCCACGTCGGCGTGCTGGCCAACGGCACCGGGGCCAGCGAGGCCCAGGTACTGGTCCGCCGGCCCAAGTCGGCCGCCGCGCCCGAGGCGCTGCGCGGGGCGCTGTTCGCCCGCCGCTGGCAGAACGGGCGCAACGAGTGGGTGCGGGTGCCGTTCGGCGGCGTCGGCGGGGGCAAGCCGGCCGACGACGCGCAGCTGGTGGCCCGCTGGGCCGACGCGCTGGCGCACGTGCTCGGCGACGCGTGGACCGAGCCGCACCCGTGGAAGCAGTTCGCGGCCGGGCGGATCGCCACCTGGCTCAAGAAACAGCCGGTCGCCAAGTCGATCGCCGGCTCCGACCTGCTGCGCGCCCGGCCGGCGCGGACCGACCTGTCGCAGCTGATGGACACCACCACCGGGGTGCTGTCGATGCAGGAGGCGCTGCAGCACGACCGCGGCCTGCGCCTGTCCCGAGAGGAAGGTCCGCGCACGGTCGCGCTGGCCTCGCTCAAGCCGCCGCCGCTGGCCGCCCACCCGTTCGCGGCGATGCAGGCGGCGCTGCCCGACGCGAACGCCGGGACGCCCGAGCCGCTGGCCGCGGCGACGCCGGCGGAGTTCTGGTACGCCCGGGTCGACGACGTGCGCCTGCTGCTGCGCCTGCTCGACGAGGCCGACACGTGGATCACGCCGGTCGTGCAGATCTTGCAACAGAACCCGGAGGACCGCGGGCTGACCGCGCGATACCAGCGCCAGCTCGGCCTGCGCCGCAGCGACCTGGCGAAGCTGTTCGGCCACACTGTGGTCGGCGAGGTGGCGATCGTCGGCAGCGACCCGTACCTGCGCGAGGGCACCGACGTGACCCTGATCTTCGCGCTCAAGCAGCCGGAGGTGTTCGAGGCCGAGCTGGCCCGCCAGCTCGACGGCTACCGCGGCGAGATCGCCGGGATCGAGGCGAGCACGGTGAAGCTCGCCGGAGTCGAGGTCCAGCGCGCCGCCGACCCGGCCGGGCAGGTCCGCCAGCACCGCGCCCGCGTCGGCGACCTGGCGTTCGTGTCCAACAGCCCCGGCGCGCTGGCCCGCGTGCTCGCGGCCGCCCAGGGCCAGGCGCCCCGGCTGGCGGACGAACCTGACCTGAAGTACATGCTGGCCCGCGACCCGGGCGTCCACCAGGCGCTGGCGTTCCTCAGCGACAAGTTCATCGCCGCGGTGATCGGCCCGCAGCAGAAGATCCTCGCCGCCCGCCGCCAGGAGGCGCTCGCCGAGCTGCTGGTGCCCGGCTACGCGGCGTTGCTCCACGGATGGCTGTTCGGACATGCCCCGAAGGACACGCAGGAGCTGATCGCCGCCAACCTGCTGGCGGCCGACGAGCTGAAGCACGCCGGCGGCGAGGCGATCGCGTTCGCGCCCGGCCAGGCCGCGCGGTCGCTGTGGGGCTCGCCCGACGCCCTCACGCCGCTGGTCGACCTGCCGGCGATCGAGAAGGTCAGCGCGGCCGAGCAGACGGCCTACGACAACTTCGCCCTCGGCTACCAGAACTACTGGCAGCAGTTCATCGACCCGGTGGCGATCCGCCTCGACGTGCGCGGCGCGGTCGCGGACGTCGACGTGCGCGTGCTGCCGCTGATCTCGGCGACCGACTACAGCGAGATCGAGGGCGTGGTCGGCAAGTCGCGGGTGGCGGTGACGGCGAGCGAGCGCGGGGTGTCGGCGGTGTGGGCGGTCGGCCAGGACAGCGGCCTGCGCCGCGACATGGACCAGCTGATGCGCACGCTCACCGGCAAGGGCGACGTCGGCCTCGGCTGGCTCGGCGACTGGGTGATGCTCGGCCTCGACGACCGCGCCGGGCTGGTCGGCATGCTGTCGCAGTGGGACGACGCCGCCCAGCTGCCGCCGAAGCGCGAGCGCAGCCCGCTCGAAGACCAGGAGCTGTGGCGGCAGGTCGGCAAGTTCCCGATCTACGCGGCCGCCGAGGTCAAGAACCCGACGATGCTGGTGGCGACCCTGGCGGCCCTCAAGGCGACGCTCGAGTCGGTCGCGCCAGGGATGGTCCAGTGGGGCGAGGTGGCCCGCCACCGCGAGCTGCCGATCGTGCGCATCGGCATCAGCCCGAGCGCGCCGCTGCTGCCCGACAAGTCGATCGCCGACGCGGCCGGGATCTACTACGTGCAGACCGGCGCGGCGATCGTGGTCGGCCTCGACCGCCCGACCGTCACCCGCGTGATCGACGACCTGCTCGACGGCCGCCTGCCGAAGGCGGGCGCGGCGACCGACCCGCAATTCGTGATGCAGAGCCGCTCGACCGCCGGCGCGCCGCTGTGGACGGCGCTGTTGTGGACGCTGCAGGGCCAGGCCAACACCGCCAGCAAGTCGGCGCTGCGCTCGGCGGAGATCTTGCTGCGCGGGGACCCGCAGGCGACGCAGAGCGCGGAGGGGCTGGCACGCCTCGGTCTGCAGTACTTCGGCTTCGCGCCGCTCAACGCCCACGGCACGCCGGAGTTCACGCTCCGCCCCGAGGGCGCGGCCGACCCGCTGCAGGGCTCGGCGATCGCCCCGTCGTTCCCGCCGCTGCCGATCCCAGGCTCGCCGATCGAGCGCCTGATGCAGCGCCTCACGGCGGTCCGCGGCGAGGTGTCGTTCGACAAGGAGCCCGAAGCCGCCGGCCCCGACGCCCGCTCGCTGCGCACGAAGTTCTCGATCAACCTCGGCGCGGCGGCTCCATGAGCTGTCCGTAGGGACAGGGCGAGAGAGGAGAAGCCTCGGTCGACTGTTCGTTCGGGCAGGCGGCCAAAGGCCCCGATGATGGGCCTCGGCGGGTCGCCGAGCTGCCGATATGTCGGATGTCCTTCGGGACATGTGATGAGGAGGAGCGGCCGGAGCTCCTGGCCTTCGGCTGCCTGTCAGGACAGGTCGTGGCCGATCTCCTCGGATGACCTTCACGACAGGTCACTGTCGCCACGAACTCGGGCGGTTGGCCCCAGCGAGCAGCATTTGCGCGGGGCGAGTCGCCTCGGCGAGACGGCCGTGCGTGGCGGCCCGGCCGGCTGCTCGTTCGGACAGGTCGACGCCGGACGCAGGGTCGGCCGGGCTGTCCATTCGGACAGTGTTCGCGGACCTCCGTCTACGCAGGACGCATGCGGCCCAGCCCCGTCGAGGCCCCCGGCTGTCCGTTCGGACAGTGCGCGAAGTCGCGCGCTCTTTTAAAAAGACTCGCGCGTGGGCGTGGGCTCGGCGATCCTCGGGCTCGTGTCTCGCCGGTCGGTCCAGTTGGTGCGCACCGGGCTCGTCGCCGCGGTGCTGTTCTTCGTCGCCCTGATCGCCGAGTGGAAGCTCGCCGGGTTGTTTTTAAAACCGATCCCGGTGCTGTGCGTGCTCGCCTGGTTGTGGCCGGTGCGCGGCGCCGATGCGCGGCGGATCCGCCTCGGCCTCGTGCTCTCGGTCCTCGGCGACGTCCTGCTCGCCGAGGCGCTCGACCTGTTCATCGCCGGCCTGGCCGCGTTCCTGCTGGCGCACGTGGCCTACGTGGTCGCCTACGTCGGCCGCACCCGCTCGCTGCACCTGTTGCGGCTGGTGCCGATCGTCGCGTTCGGCTGGTCGGTGTTCGGCTGGCTGTCGCCGAACCTCGGCGAGCTGCGCGGGCCGGTGATGGCCTACGTGATCGTCATTTGCGCGATGATGTGGCGCGCGGCGGCCCAGGTCGGCGAGCGGCCGGGCCAGGAGGGTCGCGCCTGGGCCGGCCTCGCCGGGGCGATCGCGTTCGCGCTGAGCGACACGCTGATCGCCGTCAACCGCTTCATCGCCTGGTCGCTCGGCGTCGAGCTGCTGCTGATGGTGCTCTACTGGGGGGCGCAGGTGCTGATCGCGTCGTCGGTGGCGCGCGAGGACTGAGGCTCGTGGAGCCACGCGCCGCGGGCTCGACGGCGGCGCCCGTTGTGCCATCATGAGGTCATGAATTTGGCTTATCGGTTGCGAATGGGCGTGGTGGGTCTCGGCGTGGGCCTCGTGGCCGCGTTTATCGGTTGCAAGAAGGACAACTGCTTCCCCGACAACCACGTGGAGGTGACGCAGGAGCTCAGCCACGTGGAGGTGACGCTGCGCGGCGTGGCGGCCTCGGCCAACGACGGCGCGGTGGTCGTCGGCGACGCCGGCACGATCCTCCGCCGCACGGGCGCGGGCACGTGGCTGGCGCAGACGAGCGGCGTCACGGTCGATCTGTTCGCGGTCGCGTCGCCGCACCCGCTGTCGTCGACGATGGTGGCGGTCGGCGCCGGCGGGACGATCCTCCGCAGCGTCGACGACGGCCGGACGTGGAAGCCGAGCGCGTCGGGGACGACTGCCGAGCTGTACGGGGTGTGGCTGGCCGAGGACGAGGGGCTGGCGCTCGCGGTCGGCGAGCAGGTGGTGCTGCGCAGCGACAACGCCGGCTTCACATGGTCGATGGGACAGGTCCCGAAGGGCACGGGCGCGCTGCGCGGGGTGGCCGGCCGCGAGGGCGAGCTGTTTGCGGTCGGCGACCACACGCAGGTGCTGCGCAGCGACGACGAGGGGCGGACGTGGGAGCGCGTCGCGGTCGAGTCGGCGGGCGACCTGCTGGCGGTCGTCGTCGATCGCTACGACTTGCCGGTCGAAGGGGACACGGACCCGTTCCTCGTCGCCGGCCAATTCGGCGTGTTCCGGCTGTTCGAACGGTTCGGGCTGGAGCAGATCCAGAGCGTCGCGGCGCCGGTCTCCGGGCTCAGCGCGGACGGAGCCTGGTGGGTCGACGGCGCCGGGGCGATCTACCACCAGCATGCGAACGGCTCGGCGAGGTTGGAGTCGGACGAGCCGCCGGCCGCCTTGATGGCGGTCGACGGCTCGCGTGAGGCGGCGATCGCGGTCGGCGACGACGGGACGATCGTGCGCGCGGAGCTGCTCGAGCTCGGCTGCGTGAAGGGCTTCGACCGCTGAGCGGAGCGGGGGCCAAAATTAATCTGTCGCTCGGCGGCCGTTGATTCAGGGTCAGCGGCCGTCGTGGCGACGCAGGCGCTCCGCGGACATGCCTTTCTCTTCTTTTAATTTTTAAAGAAAAGTAGACATGTCCGATGGGTCAGGTCGGGGCGAGGTGGTGGGCGACGGCGGCGTTGAGCCAGTGCCACTCCTCGTTGGGTCCGGCCTGGGGCGGCTGGCCGTTGAGGATGGCGACGAGCTCCCAGTAGCGGCTGGCGCGTGGGTCGTGGCCCTTGCTCTTCTCGTGCAGGGTGGCGCGCCAGGCGGGCGTGTCGGGCTTGCTCATGGCGGCGGCGAGGCCGGCGGCCATGCGGTCGACGACGGGGCGCGCGGCCTCGTCGGTCGGCTCGACGCCGCGGTCGATCAGCGCGCGGGCGGCGGCGTTGGCCTCCTGCGAGACGCGCTGGTGGGCGGCGACGTCGAAGCCGGAGTTCCAGGTCTCGGCCGCGGCGGCGCGCATCTTGGCGATGAAGTCCTCGTTCTGGACGATCTCCGCCAGCTCGATCCACGCGTCGAGCTGCTCCGGCGTCGGCACCTCGGGCAGCTTCGGCGTGCTCGCCTGCATCATCTGGCGCTTCCAGGTGTCGTCGATCGGCACGCCCTCGGACACGCGCTCGTAGAAGCGCTCGATGACGGCCTTGCGTTGTTCGGTAGTAAGTCGGGTCACGGTACACAACCTCCTGATGTCGGCTCGATCGGGCTCGGAGCGAAGCGCGGCGCGCAGGGCCGCGGCGATGTGCTGCAGCGAGACGATGTGGGTCTCGATGGCGCTGAGCCGCAGGCGCAGGGCCTCGGCCAGAGTCATGTCGCGGGCGAAGATCGCCTTGATCGCGGGGATCCCCAGCCCGGCCTCGCGCAGTGTGCGGATCAGATCGAGCCGCACGACCGCGTCCTCGGCGTAGACCCGGTAGCCGCTGCGCGTCCGGCCGACGGGCGGCAAGAGCCCCTCGTCGGAGTAGAAGCGCAGCGTCTTGACCGGGACGCCCGACCGACGCGCGAGCGCGCCGATCGTGATTCGCTCGTTCACCATGCCGACACCGTGCAGCCTCCCGTAACTGGAGAGTCAAGCACGGATCGTCGCAAAAAATGAAGAGGAGGTCCGAAGGGCCGCGGGCGCCCGGTCGCCGGCTTTCGTCGCGCCCCCGGAGGTCGTATCGTCGCCGGGTCGTGAGCAGGGCAGGACGAGGCAGCGCGTGGGTGGTCGCAGTCGTGATCGCTGCGTGCTCCTCCGCCTGCACGACGCCGCCGGCGAGCGCGGCCGCGGCGAGCGCGGGCGAGGTCGCAGGCCCGAGCGGCGCGTCCGCGGACTCGAGCGCTGGCTCGGCGCACGCGCGCTCGGCGGTCGACGCGAACTCGGCGCCCGCGGACGTGAATGTCACGACGAGCTCGGCGCACGCGAGCGCGGCGTCCGCGAAGATGAGCGTGACGACGGCCGGTTCGCACGCGGGCTCGGGAGATGCTCGTGCGAACGCGACGACCGGCGGAAGCCGCCCGGAGGACGCGAGCGCCGCGAAAGGTCCTGCGGGCGTGGAGACGGGCGCGGGCTCGACGGAGCACGCGTCACAGCGGCCGCCGCTGGCCGTCGGGCCGTTGCGCCCCGGGCTGCCGGCGCAGCTGCCGAGCCCGCTGCGCTGGCTGGCGATCGGCGGCGGGGCCACCCCCGAGTCCAATCAGGTGTCGATCGAGCAGGACTTGCTGCTGGCGCAGGAGGTCTTTGGGACAGGTGGCGCGCTGCTGTTCGCCGGCGGGCCCGGCAGTCACGGGGTGCAGGTCGAGGACGCGGAGCCGCGCGGCGATCCGCTGCTGGCGACGCTCGCCGAGCTGTTCGCGCCGCGAGGCGGACGAGCCGCGACCTACCGGCCGACGCAGTCGTCGCCGATCGCGGCGGCCACCCGCAGCAACGCGCTCGAGGCGGTGAAGCAGGCGGTGGGGCAGCCGGGGCCGCTGCTGCGGCTGTACCTCGCCGGCCACGGCGAGCGCGGAGATCCGCCGCGCGAGGGCGGGCTGAGCCTGTGGGGCCAGACGTCGCTGCGAGTGGCCGAGCTGGCGGAGGTGCTCGACGCGGCGGAGCGCCCGGTGCAGGTCGTGGCGACCAGCTGCTTCTCGGGCGCCTTCGCCGAGCTCGTGTTCAAGGACGCCGAGCAGGCGGCCGGCCCGGCGCCGACGATCCGCTGCGGCCTGTTCGCGGCGACGGCCGAGCGCGAGGCGTCCGGCTGCGATCCGAACCCCGACCGCGCGGCCCAGGAGGGCTACGCGCTGCACTTTTTAAATGCGCTGCGCGGCCGCGATCGCGAGGGCAAGCCGCTACCGCCGGCGCAGCTCGACCTCGACGGCGACGGGGCGATCTCGCCGCTCGAGGCGCACGCGCGGGCGCGGATCGCCGGGCAGGGGATCGACGTGCCGACGACCACGTCGGAGCGGTGGCTGGTCGCGAATGCGCCGACCCGCGGGAGGTCGAGCCCGCCGGCGCTGCCGGAGGAGGACGCGGTGATCGCCGGGCTGTCGGCGGCGCTCGGCCAGGCCCGCGAGGGCGAGGCCGCGGCGGAGCTCGAACGTGTCTTGAAAGACATGTCCTCTGCGTACGAGCGCCTCGACGCGGCCAGCGGGCGCGAGGACGAGGCCTACCGCGCCGCGGGGGGCGAGCTGCTGGCCCGCTTCCCGGTGCTCGACGACCCGTGGCACCCGGACTTCGCGCCGACGCTGGCGGCGCACCGGGCGGAGATCGAGGCGCTGATCGGCGAGAGCGCGTCGTATGCGGCGTTCCGCGCGGCGCAGGCCGAGGTCGCCGCGGCGCAGGCCGATGTCGCCGAGCTGCTGGCCCGCAGCGCGCGGCTCGAGCGGCTGGTGCGGGCGTTCCGCGTCCGGAGCCTCGCGGGTCGCCTCAAGGCCCGCGGGGGCAAGGCGTGGGCCAGGTACGAGGCGCTCCTGGCCTGCGAGCGCGGCCAGATTTGAGGCCAGGTACGAGGCGGGGTGCGGCCAAGCATGCTCGAAAGAGCAGGTCCCCACGGGCCGGCCGCCTGAAGGCCGTCGGGTGGCAAAGCGTGTGCGAGCGCTCCTGGCCACGCGCGACCGCATTCGAAACATGTTCAAAAGAACAGGCTGATGCTGGCTGGCGTGGGCCAGGTACGAGGCGCTCCCGGCCAGGAGCGCGGCCAGATTTGAAGCATGCTCGAGAGGTCCGGACGATGGTCGCCCGTCTGAAGGTCCGGGGTGGCAAGACGTGGGCGCGGTGCTCCTGGCGCCGCGCGCGGGCGGGGCTTGAGGATGTCTTCAAGGAAATGTCTTGAAGGGCATGTCTCTTGGGAGATGTCGTGTAGGACATGCTCTTCAGGACATGTCCTTCAGTCGGGGCGCAGCGGGGCCGGGTCGGCGATCGTGATGGTGCGGTGGATCTCCTCGCTCATCAGGCCGAGGGCCATCGGGCGGCGGACGCCGGGCAGGACGGCCACGTCGTAGAGCTCCTCGACCACCCCGTCGAGGCGGAGCCAGTGGGCGACGTCGCCGGTGCGGGTGTCGACGACGAGCAGGCCGCAGCGGGGTTCGGCGCCGCGGGCGGCGAGGTTGGCCTCGAGCTCGAGGCCCCCGAAGGTGCGGCTGCCGCGGGGCTTCGACAGGCCGACGAACGCGTAGGGGCCGGCGAAGCACAGGCCGCGGGCGTAGCCGGGGCAGAAGCAGACCCGCTCGAAGCGCCCGGCGGCGTCGAGCTTGCCGAGGAAGCCGGTGCCCGCCTCGAGCAGCCACAGCGCGCCGGCGTGGAGGCGCGGCGAGTGGGGCATCGACAGGCCCTCGGCGACGACCGCGTCGGTGCGCACGTCGATCACCACGCCGCCGTCGCGGCGATGGTCACGCCAGCCGTCGGCGACGTCGCTGCGGGCCACCGCGGTGACGAACGCGGGGCTGCCGTCGGCCATGGCCAGGCCGTTGAGGTGGCAGCGGTCCTCCGCGGCCAGGCGCGAGACGAACGGCGGGCGCCACAGCGGGGCGAAGCTGGCGCGCGGGGCCAGGGTGGCCAGGCAGCTGAACAGGGTGTTGACGAACACGGGGTGGCCGGCGCGGTCGACCGCGAGGTCGTGGACGTCGAGGTCGCCGGTGGTGTGGGCGACGCGCGGGACGTACAGGCGGTCGTAGCCCTCGCGGACATGTCCCGAAGGCAAGGCGTTGTCGAGGCGCCACAACTGGTACAGGCTGGCCAGCCAGAGCGACTCGCCGTCGACGCACAGGCCCATGCAGCGGGCGAACGTGCGCTCGAACAGGGACAGCCGGCCGCCGTCGCCGCCGCCGAGGAGGAACAGCTTGCCGGCCTGGTAGGTGGTGAACGCGAGGCTCACGCCGAGCTCGGTGAGGAGGCCAGGGAGGTGGCGCGACGACAGGACCTCGAGGCGTTCGGCCATGCGCCCGACGATAGCAGGCGCGGGCGCGCGGCCGAAACGGGCCAGGACTCACGGTGCAGCCCGCACGAGCGGCGCGGCGTCCGGGACGCCGAGAACGGCCGAATGGCGCCGCTCATGGAGGGGAGCGAAGCGGCCGTCGGGCAGCCCGCGCGCGACGCTGATTGTGGCGGGGTCACGCGAGCGCACGGACGTCGCCGATGCGTCGGCGATGATGCTCGCTCGCCTGCTTCCCTTACTTCATGGTCGCGCTGCCGGACGAGTGGCAACAAGCCCGGCGCCGGCGCGCAGCTGCCCTGCCGACATGCTCGAAGAGACAGCTCATAGCGCGACCTGGGCTTCGACGGCGACGGCCACCCGGAGGGTGAAGACGGGGCTCTGGTAGACCTGGTAGCCGCCCTGGACCCCGGCGTCGACGAAGCCGGCGCCGCCGAGGTCGGCCGCGAGGACGCCGCCCTGGCCGTCGACGGTCAGTGAATGTGTCCGCTGGGACATGGCCCGGAGGTCACGCCACTCGAGCTTGAGGGTGTTGCCGTCGCCGAGGTCGACGACCTCGAGGTCGACGAGGTCGAGGTCGGAGCGGACGGTGAGGTCGAGGTCGAGGCCCTGGCCGGTGAGGCGGAGGGTGTCGAGGCCGGCGCCGCCGTCGAGGCGGACGAAGTCCGTCGCGGCGCAGTCGAGGTCGTCGTCGCCGGCGCCGGCGTAGACGACGTCGGGGCCGTCGACGGCGATGACGTCGTTGCCGCGGCCGGCGATCAGCGACTCGCCCTCGGGGGTGCCGGGGATGTTCTCGGGACCTGGCCCGTAGGACATGTTCGCCGCGCCGCTGAAGTTGCCGCCGAACACGACGTAGCTGCGGCCGGCGTCCTCGCCCTTGCCGTCGTTGCCGCGGGCGCCGACGATCACGTCGGCGTGGCCGTCGCCGTTGACGTCGCCGGCCGGCGCGACGGAGAAGCCGCAGTAGTCCTCGGTCGCCTCGCCGGCCAGGGAGAAGCCGCCGTCGCCGTTCTCGATCCACGCCAGCGAGGTGCTCTGGACCCCGGGCCCGCCGAACACCACGTAGCCGCGGCCGGAGTCGCCGCCGTGCGGGTTGGCCCCGGGGGCGCCGACCAGGACGTCGTCGTAACCGTCGCCGTCGACGTCGCCGGCGCGCTCGACCGAGGTGCCGGCGTAGTCGCGGCTCTGCACGCCCGAGAGGCTGAAGCCGGTCGGCGGCTGGGCGAGCTGCGACAGCGAGCCGGACTCGAGGTCGGGCCCGCCGAACACGACGTAGGCGCGGCCGTTGTCCTCGGGCCCGGCGTCGGCCAGCGGGGCGCCCATCGCCAGGTCGGCGAAGCCGTCGCCGTCGACGTCGCCGACGCCCGCGACCGCGAAGCCGGCCCGGTCGTACGCCGCGGCGCCGTCGAAGGTGCGCCCGCCCTGGCCGGCGGCGACGTCGGTCAGCAGCACCGCGAGCTGGTCGGGCTTGCCGTGGACGAGGTAGGTGCGGCCGGCGCTGTCGCCCGCGGTGTCGTGGCCGTAGGCGCCGACGAGGATGTCCGAAAGGCCATCTCCGTCGACGTCGCCGGCGCCGGCCACCGCGAAGCCGGCGAAGTCGAGGCTGACCTCGCCGTTGACCGCGAAGCCGTCGCCGACGCCGGCGCTGACGTCGGCGAGCAGGGTCGGCTTGTCCTCGCCGTGGCCGAACACCACGTAGGCCGCGCCCGAGAACGAGCCGCCGGGGTCGGCCCCGTAGGCGCCGACGACGATGTCCGCGAGGCCGTCGCCGTCGACGTCGCCCGCGCCGGCGACGCTGCGCCCGGCCGCGTCCCCGGCCTTCTCGCCGAGGATCGCAAACCCGCCGACGCCCGCGGTCACCGCGTCGAGGTAGACCGGGTCGAGGTTGTCCTTGCCGAACACCACGTAGGCCGAGCCCGAGGCGGTGCCATTCGTGGAGGCCTTGGGCGCGCCGATCACCAGGTCGGCGAAGCCGTCGCCGTTGACGTCGCCGGCGGCGGCGATCGTGGTGCCGGCGAAGTCGCCGGGCAGCTCGCCGTAGATGATGAAGCCCCTGTTCTGCGCCTCGAGCTTGCTCAGCGCGACCGACTCGCCGTTCACCTGGCCGCGGACGACGTAGACGCGGCCGGTGTTGCCGTCGGCGTTGCGGGCGGCGACGGCGACCTCGGCGAGGCCGTCGCCGTCGAGGTCGCCGACGGCGTGGACGTTGCGGCCGGAGTAATGCCCCGGGGCCTGGCCGTCGATGGCGAACCCGCCGATGCCGTCGGCGACGTACTCGAGGTCGATCGAGGTCGGGCGCACGTCGATGCGCGCGGGCGCCTGGGCGAAGCCGTCCTTGCCGTCCCAGATCTTGTAGAGAAAGGTGTCGCTGCCCCACAGCTTGGCCGGGGGCATGTAGGTGAAGCCGCCGTCGGCGAAGGCGGTGTTCATGGCGCCGCCGGGGGTGATCGGGTCGGCGGACACGAGGGTCAGAGAGTCGCCGTCGACGTCGTAGTCGTTCGCCAGCAGACCCGCGGCGGCGTCGACCGACAGCGCCTGCTTGGCCTTGGTGACGTAGTGATCGACCAGCGCGACCGGCGGCTTGTTGAGGGTGGGGAAGGGGCCGGTGGTGGCGGTCTCGCCGGTGGTGGTGGTCGTGCTCGGCTCACCGGTGGTCGGCACCGGGCCGGTGGTCGGGTCGGGGCCGCCGGTGCTGGTGCCGAGGCCGGTGGTCGGGACCTCGGTGTCGGTGTCGGTGGCGGTGCCGTCGGTGCCGGTCGCGGTGCTCGTGGTCTGGCCGTCGGTCGCCAGGGTCGTGGAGGTGTCGTCGGTGCACCCGAGCGGGATGGCGAGCGAGAGCGCCGCGAAGGCGCGGCGGAGCGGCGACCGCAACATGCCGACCACCTTATCGGACCCGGCACGCCGGCGCACGCGCGGCGCCGCGCCTCGCGTTTGTCACGGGTTTACCGGCCCCCGACGGCGTGGCCTCGTGTCTCGGCTTCACGCATCATGAGTCCGCCCGGAGATTGTCATGACGCCGATCGCCCTCCCCAACGCCCGCGCGTTCGCGCTCCTGCTCGCGCTCAGCGCGCCCCTCGCCTGCGGGGACTCGGACGGGTCGACTTCCGGCCTGTCCGCCGGCAACCAGCCGACCACCGCCACCACCGGCTCGGCCACCGAGACCACCACCGCCGGAGAGTCTGTCTCTTCGACCATGTCCGAACCGACAGACTCGGGCATGTCCGCGAGCGAGTCCGGGACGACCACCGGCCCGGCCTTGCCGACCACCGGGCCGGAGCCGACCACGACCACCACGACCGGCGAGCCCGAGACCACGACCGGCGACCCGGTCAGCACCAGCGTCGGCACCACCATGCCCGACAAGGTCCCGTGCGACAGCGAGGAGACCGAGGTCGTGCCGGTGCCGCCGAGCGTGCTCCTGATCCTCGACAAGTCGGGCTCGATGTCGATGGAGAAGTGGGACCACGACGCCAAGCCGCAGACCGCCGACGTGACCCGCTGGTACAGCCTCCACCAGGTGGTCGAGGGCGTGGTGACGATGTTCGACGCGATGGTCCACTTCGGCGTGAAGCTGTACCCGAAGATCGACGCCGGCTCGTTCATGAACGAGGGCGCGTGCGTGGTCGACCCCGGCGTCGAGGTCCCGATCGCGCCGATGAACGCCGCCGCGGTGCTGGCCGGCATCCCCGCGATCGACTACCAGGTGCTCGGCGGCACACCGATGGAGACCGGCCTGAAGCGCGGCTACGAGTACCTCAAGACCCTCGACCCCGGCCTGCAGCGGTTCGCCATCCTCGTCGCCGACGGCGAGATCTCCGACCCCTGCCAGGGCGAGAACTTCCTCGAGGCCCAGGCCGCCGTCGAGGAGACGTTCAACGACTTCGACATCCCGACCTACGTGGTCGGCATCGACGTCGACCCCTCCACCAGCGAGCAGCTGGCCACCCTCGCCATCGCCGGCGGCAAGCCCAAGCCCGGCCCCGACCCCTTCTACCAGACCAGCAACCAGAACGAGCTGCAGGCGGCCATCCAGCAGATCGTCAAGGACACCCTGTCCTGCGTGATCGCGGTCGACCCGGCCCCGAGCGAGCCGGAGCTGTTCGAGGTGTGGATCGACGGCCAGCCGGTGCCGCCGGTCGCCAGCTGCGCCGAGGACGGGTACTTCTGGAGCGTGCCCCACACCGAGGTCACGCTGTGCGGGGCGGCGTGTGACCTGCTCAAAGAGACAGGCAAGGTCCAGGCCCTGTACTTTTGCAACCCGGGCTGAGCGGCGTCGAGGCTGGCGCTCCGGACATGTCGTAGAGGACATGTCCTTCGCTGCGCGACGCTCCCGGGCCGAGGACCCACTCGCCCGACCGGAGCGATCGGCGGCCGCGACCGGCGACCTCCCGCGCGCGCCCGGCGGGCCGGTCTCGCGTCGAGCGGCGGCGCCGCCTGGCGTGAACGCCGTGCAAGGGCCTGCGCGGGCGCTGGCGCCGACAAAGTCACACCCGCGCGGCCCGCCGGCGCGACGCGGGCTTGCTACCCTCCGGCCACCATGAACGCCCCCGAGATCCGCGCGCCGCGCGGCACCGCGCTGTCGTGCAAGGGTTGGCCGCAGGAGGCCGCCCTGCGCATGTTGATGAACAACCTCGACCCCGAGGTGGCAGAGCGCCCGCAAGACCTGGTGGTCTACGGCGGCACCGGCCGGGCCGCCCGCTCGTGGCCCGACTACCACCGGATCGTCGCCAGCCTGAAGAGCCTCGCCGCCGACGAGACGCTGCTGGTCCAGAGCGGCCGGGCCCAGGCAATTTTTAAAACTCATGAGGACGCGCCGCGGGTGCTGCTGGCCAACAGCCTGCTGGTGCCGAAGTGGGCGACGCTCGCGGAGCACGAGCGGCTGTCCGCGCTCGGCCTGACGATGTACGGCCAGATGACGGCGGGCAGCTGGATCTACATCGGCACGCAGGGGATCCTCCAGGGCACGTTCGAGACGTTCGCGGCCTGCGGCCAGACCCACTTCGGCGGCGACCTGCGCGGCCGGCTGGTGGTCACCGGCGGGCTCGGCGGGATGGGCGGGGCCCAGCCGCTGGCGGCGACCATGAACGGCGCGGCGATCCTGTGCGTCGAGGTCGACCCGCAACGCATCGAGCGCCGGCTGCAGCACAAGTACCTGATGCGCAGCACGACCGACCTCGACGAGGCGCTGCGCTGGCTCGACGAGGCCCGCAAGGCCAAGGAGCCGCTGTCGGTCGGCCTGCTCGGCAACTGCGCCACGGTCCTGCCCGAGCTGGTCCGCCGCGGGGTGATCCCCGACGTCGTCACCGACCAGACCTCGGCCCACGACGAGCTGCACGGATATGTCCCCGACAACATGTCCCTCGAGGCAGCCGCGGAGCTGCGCCGCAGCGACCCCGAGGAGTACGTGCGCCGCAGCGTCGACGCGATGGGCCGCCACGTGGCGGCGATGCGGGCGATGCAGGACCGCGGGGCGATCGCGTTCGACTACGGCAACAACATCCGCGCGCAGGCGGTCCGCGCCGGGGTGACGGACGCGTTCGACATCAAGGGCTTCGTGCCGCTGTACATCCGCCCGCTGTTCTGCGAGGGCAAGGGCCCGTTCCGCTGGGCGGCGCTGTCGGGCGACCCGCAGGACATCGCGGTCACCGATGCCGCGGTCCTCGGGCTGTTCCCCGACAACGCGGGGCTGCGGCGGTGGATCGAGCTGGCGCGCACGCAGGTCAAGTTCCAGGGCCTGCCGGCGCGGATCTGCTGGCTCGGCTACGGCGAGCGCGAGCGGGCGGGGCTGCTCTTCAACGAGCTGGTGCGCACGGGCAAGGTCAAGGCGCCGATCGTGATCGGCCGCGACCACCTCGACTGCGGCAGCGTGGCCTCGCCCAACCGCGAGACCGAGGGCATGAAGGACGGCTCCGACGCGATCGGCGACTGGCCGATCCTCAACGCCATGATCAACGTCGCCGCCGGCGCGACGTGGGTCAGCGTCCACCACGGCGGCGGCGTCGGCATCGGCTACAGCCTGCACGCCGGCATGGTCGTGGTCGCCGACGGCACCGAGGGCGCGGCCCGCCGGCTCCAGCGCGTCCTCACCACCGACCCCGGCATGGGCGTGGTCCGCCACGTCGACGCCGGCTACGACGAGGCGCTGCAGTTCGCCCGCGAGCACGACGTGCGCGTGCCGGGCCGGACGCTCTTCGAGGACGGACGATGACCGGCGACCTGCTGCTGCGCGCGGCGGCGCGGATCTACACGCTCGCGGATGGTCCGAAGGACAGGCCCCGCGCCGGCGCCGAGATGGCCGCGCTCGGCGTGCGCGAGGGCTGGAGCGTGGTCGTGCGCGACGGGACGATCGCCTGGGCCGGGCCCGACGCCGACCTCCCCGCGGACAAGGTCCCGGCCGGCGCCGCCGAGCTCGACTGCCGCGGCCGCGCGCTGCTGCCGGGCCTGGTCGACAGCCACACGCACCTGGTGTGGGGCGGCGACCGCAAGGACGAGCTCGAGATGCGGCTCGCCGGCGCCGACTACGAGGCGATCTTCGCCGCCGGCGGCGGGATCCTCTCGAGCGTGCGCAAGACTCGTGAGCGCGACGACGAGGCGCTCTTCGCCGAGAGCGCGAAGCGGCTGCAGCGCATGCTGCGGGCCGGGACCACCGCGGTCGAGATCAAGAGCGGCTACGGCCTCGACCTCGACACCGAGCTGCGTCAGCTGCGGGTCGCGCGTCGCCTGGCCAAAGAGACAGGTGTTCGCGTGGTCACGACCTGCCTGGCCGCGCACGCGCTGCCGGCCGAGCTGCGGGACCGGCCGGAAGGGCGCGAGGAGTTCGTCGGCCGCGTGTGCGACGAGGTCCTGCCGGCGGTGGTGGCCGCGGGGCTGGCCGACTTCTGCGACGTGTTCTGCGACCGGGGGGCGTTCACGCCGGAGGAGACGCGGCGGATCTTGCACCGCGCCCGGGCGCTGGGGCTGCCGATCCGCCTGCACGCCAACGAGTTCGGCCACACCGGCGGGGCGCTGCTGGCCGCCGAGTTCGGCGCCCGCTCGGCCGACCACCTGCTCCACCTCGACGACGGCGAGCGGGCCGCGCTGCGCGACGCCGGCGTGGTCGCCACGCTCCTGCCCGGTACGTCGCTCGTGCTCGGCAAGGGCTTCGCCGACGGCCGCGCGCTGGTGAAGGCGGGCGTGCCGGTGGCGGTGGCGACCGACTGCAACCCGGGCTCGTGCGCGCTCGAGTCGCTGTCGATGGTGCTGGCGCTGGCGTGCTACGGCAACCGGCTGTCGCCCGCCGAGGCGGTGACCGCGACGACCCACAACGCGGCGGCCTCGCTCGGCCTGCACGACGAGCGCGGCCGCGTCGAGGTCGGGCTCGCCGGTGACCTCGTGCTGCTGGCGACCGACGACGTCCGCGACCTCGTGTACCACGCAGGCTCGCCGCTCATCGACGCGGTGGTCCACCGCGGTCGCGTGGTCGCCCGCTGACGGCCGAGTCCGGCCCCGTCGCGCAAAAATTTTGCCTTTGCGACCCCCGAGGTCCGGCCCATGGTTCTCCGCGCTGAGGAGATGATCATGTCGCTGCTCCCGTGGAAGAAGAACCAGCCTGCCAGCAACCTGATGGGGACGTCGACGCAGATGTCGCCGTTCCAACAGGACATGCACCGCATGTTCGACCGCGTGTTCGGCCGCTTCCCCCTCGGCTTCGAACAGGTCGGCAACTACCCGACGCTCAGCGTCAGCGACTGCGGCGACTCCGTGGTGGTGCGCGCCGAGGTCCCCGGCCTCGAGGCCAAGGACGTCGAGATCAGCGTCGAGGGCAACGTCTTGACCCTGCGCGGCGAGAAGCGCGAGGAGCTGCGCGACGAGAAGGAGAACTACTTCTACCACGAGCGCAGCTTCGGCTCGTTCATCCGCCGGGTCGAGCTGCCGTGCTACGTCGACTCCAACAACGCCGACGCCCACCTCGAGAAGGGCATCCTGAGCCTCAAGCTGCCGAAGATCGCCGGCGAGAGCTGCAGGACCATCAAGATCGAGGAGAGCTGAGCGCGTGACGCCTGGCGCCGGGCACGCCGGCCTGACGCGTGACGCCCGACCCCAGGCTCGCCAGCCAGGTAAATGAAGTCAGGTACCTGGCGGACATGTCCCCGAGGGCATGCTTGATGAAGCATGCCCGAAGGGACATGTCTTTTCGATCAGCCGATCTGGACCTCGGTGAAGTACTCGCGCGTGACCAGGTGCGACTTGCTGTCGACCATGAACACGTGGGCGCGGCCGACGTGGCCGTCGAAGTCGACCAGCAGCCACACCTCGATCGCCCAGTGCTTGCTCTGGGCCAGGCACGGCGGGGTCCAGCCGATCACCACCGGCGGGCCGAGGTTGTCGTGGCTGCGCTCCCGCATCGAGCGCTCGTAGCTCGGGCTGGCGCGCACGGCGGCGACCGCCTCGCGGGCGACCGACTGATGGACGCCCTTGCGCCAGTCGCTGAAGAACCGCAGGTCGCCGACCTCGTGGGTGCCGGGCCGCAGCACCGCGACGTACGACTCGCTGGCGTCGACGTCCGCGTAGTCGGGCACGTCGAACTCGGGGTAGAGGTTGCCGGAGTCGATCTCGCGGTCGCGGGACTTGAGCGCGCTCTCGATCGCGCCGGCCTCGCGGTCGGTGTACGAGAGGTAGAGCCGCAGCACCGCCGCGTCGCTCGGCAGGCGGTGGTCCCAGTCGAGCACCGCGTGGCACTGGGCGTAACGGCGGTCACCGAACGCCACCAGCTCGGGCAGCGAGGCGGCCAGGCGGCGGCGCTGGTCGGGGGTCGGCGCCAGGCCCTGCTGGGCCAGGCGGACGTGGACCTTCAGGCGCTGGAGCACCGCGGCGCGGACGAGGGCTGGGTCGTCGGGTTTGCTCATGCGGTCCCTTCAGACCCGGTGGGTCGAGCGGGCAAATCGTTGCGAGCGGAGGCCCCGGGCCCGTCGGTCGCGAGCGCGTCACGGAGGGCGGCGATGAGCGCGGTGATGGGCGCCTGCTTGAGCTTGAGGCTGGCCGGGTGCACGATGAGCCGGCTTGTCACGTACAGGATGGTCTCGACCTCCCGCAAGTTATTTTGCCGGAGCGTCTCGCCGCTCTCCACCAGATCGACGATCTGGTCCGACAGGCCGGTGATGGGCCCGAGCTCGACCGACCCGAACAGGGGGATGATCTCGGGCTGGATCCCCTTGGAGCGATAATGGTTCAGGGTCAGGCGGGGGTACTTCGTGGCCACCCGGAGGGCCATGCCGCGGCGGAGCGGGGTCGGGCGCGCGGCGGGCTCCGCGATCGCCAGGCGGCAGGCGCCGATGCCGAGGTCGAGCGGCTCGTAGAGGTCGCGGGCCTCCTCGCCCAGCGTGTCCGCCCCGGCGATGCCGACGTCGGCCACGCCGTGCTCGACGTAGGTGGGCACGTCGACCGGCTTGACCAGGAGCACGCGCGCGCCGCCGGATAATTCGAGGCTGGAGGGCCCTGGGGAGGGCGGTGGCGGCAGGTCGAACAGCAGGCGGCGGTCGTGTTCGCCCTCCCACACGGCGGCGAGGTCGATCCCGACCCGGCGCAGGAGAGGGAGCGCCTGCTTGAGGATCCGGCCCTTGGGGAGGGCCAGGGTGAGGCCGTCAGCTCGGGGCGCCATGGTACCTGCGGATCTTGGCGCCGACCTTGCGCAGGCGCTTCTCGATGGTCTCGTAGCCGCGGTCGAGGTGGTAGACCCGGCGGATCTCGGTCTTGCCCTCGGCGACCAGGCCGGCCAGCACCAGGCAGGCGCTGGCGCGGAGGTCGGTGGCCATGACGATCGAGCCGGTGTAGCGGGCCTTGCCGCGGATCACGGCGACGTTGCCGTTGACGTGGATGTCTGCGCCGAGGCGGCACAGCTCGGGCACGTGCATGAAGCGGTTCTCGAAGATGGTCTCGGTGATCACGCTCTGGCCGCGCGCGAGCGTCGCCAGGACCATCATCTGCGCCTGCATGTCGGTGGGGAAGCCCGGGTGCGGGCGGGTGACGAGGTCGATGGGAGCGAGCTCTTCGGGGCCGATCACGCGCAGGCCCTCGGGTTCGACCCGGCACTCGGCGCCGGCCTCCTCGAGCTTGGCGATGACCGCGTGCATGTGGGACGACGGGGCATCGAGGAGCAGGAGGTCGCCCCCTGTGATCGCGGCGGCGATGGCGAAGGTGCCGGCCTCGATGCGGTCGGGGAGGATCGCGTGGTCGATCCCCTGCAGGTCGTCGACGCCCTCGATCTCGATCGTCGACGAGCCGGCGCCGGCGATCTTCGCGCCCATCTTGCCGAGGACGATCGCCAGCTCCTGCACTTCGGGCTCGCGCGCGGCGTTCTCGAGCACCGTGGTGCCCTTGGCCATGGCGGCGGCCATCATGACGTTCTGCGTGCCGCCGACGGTGACCATGTCGAAGTTGATGCGGGCGCCCTTGAGGCGCCTGGCCTTGACCTCGACGTAGCCGTGGGACATGCGGATCTTGGCGCCGAGGGCCTCGAAGCCGCGCAGGTGCTGGTCGATGGGCCGGGCCCCGATCGCGCAGCCGCCGGGCAGCGACACGCGGGCGAAGCCGTGGCGGCCGAGCAGCGGGCCCATCACCGTGACCGAGGCGCGCATGGTCTTGACCAGCTCGTAGGGCGCCTCTTTCGGGCCCTCCTGGACGCCGGTGGGGTCGATGGTCAGGGTGCGGTCGCCTTCGACGGCGCAGCCGAGGCCGACCAGCAGCTGGTTCATCGTCTGCACGTCGGACAGGCGGGGGACGTGGCGGTAGGTCGTGGGGCTGTCGCCGAGGAGGGCGGCGCACTGGAGCGGGAGGGCGGCGTTCTTGGCCCCGAGGACCTGCAGCTCGCCGGTGAGTCGTGCCCCGCCGTGGATGACGATCTTGTCCATGGGCCCCTAACGCTTGCGGTGAGTCGCGCGTTCCAGCGCGGCCGTGAGGGCGGCGCGCTCGTCGACGATCGCCGCCGGCGCGGCCCACCCGGCCGCGACCAGTCCTCCGGGACAGGCGTCGACCGCGTCGATCACGACGTGGCGCTCGATCCCGGTGAAGTTGTGGTGGACGAACACCTCGGCGCGCAGCGGGCGGCCGTGGCCTGTGTCGACGAGCACGGTGCGCTCGGTCCACACGCCCTTGTCGAGCGGCTGGCCGTCGCTCCAAAACCCGGCGATCTGGGCCACGGTGGTGGCCTCGCCGCCGGGGCCGGCGAGCGTGTAGACGCCGTCGAGGCGCTCGCGCCACGACATCGTCGCGCACGGGCGCTCGTGGGCCGCGGCTCCGCCGGCGCCGCTGTCGGGGTCGACGCACGACGAGCGGTTGCAGCGGCCCTCGACCCGGGCGCCGCGCCAGACCTCGCCGACGCGGGCGCGGCGGCCCGGCAGCTGCGGGAAGGCCAGCGCCAGCGCGTCCTCGACCGGGTCCCACGTGCGCTCGTAACAGGCGGCGTCGGGCGAGGCCGGGCCGACCAGCTCGGCCGAGGCGGCCCACTCGCGCAGCAGCTCGCGGCCGGACGACTTGGGCCCGCGGAACATCAGCTGGCCGGCGAAGGGCATGTCCTTGGGGACAGGGCCCTCCGACCATTGCTCTGCGGACATGTCCCGAGAGCCAGAATCAGCGGAGCCGCGCGAAGACTGCAGGCCCCAGCCGAGGACCAGGAGCGACTGGCTGTGCTCCTCCTGGGCGTGGAGGAATTCGGCGAGGCCGGGCGGGAAGGTCTCGTCGATGCGGACGCGGTAGGCGAGGGGGCAGTCCGCGCGCGGGGTGTGCCAGGCGAGGTGGGCGACGGCGCTGGGGGCGTCGGTCAACACCAGGCCGTCGTAGTCGGCGGACAGGTCGACGGGGGTGGCGTCGTCGGCGGGGGCGCAGGCGAGGGCGGCGGCGAGGGTCGCGGGCAGCGCGCCGAGGCCGACGCGGTGGTGCAGGCGCGAGCGCATGGGCTCAGGGGACCAGGAATTGGCCCAGTCGGCGCTGGATCTCGGCCTCCGACATGCCGGCGTCGTCCTCGTCCATGGCGTTGAGCTCGTCGACGATGGCGGCGACCTCGGCGCGGGCGGCCTCCTTGCGGTCGTCGCCGACGAACCCGTGAAATACCGTCTCGCCAGCGGCCGCACGGGCGATCTCTTTGCCGCGGTTGTGTTCGTCGAGGTCCGTGAAGAAGACGAAATGGAAGGCGCGATTATAGTCGGACTCGCGGTAGATCTCGAACATCGTCTTGTTGTCCGAGGCGTGGCTGACCTTGGCGACCATCGCGGCGAACCATGCCAGACGCGGCCCGGAAGCAAAAGCCGGCGGGGCGTGACCTTGGCCGGCCCGTCCATTGGCAGATCCGGCCGCCTGGTGCGGGTTCTGCGACCCTGCGACGGGGCTCGGGCGGGGCCCAGCGCGTGCATCAGCCCGGTGCGCAGGGTCGTCCGCTCGTGCGGTTGACACCCCTCGCACCGCTCGGTATCCCTTTGCCCGCCAGGACGGAAGTTCCGCCGGAAATTTGCTTCCCGGACCCCCACACCCGAGAGTTCGCCCCCGGCACTTCCGTCCCAGCTCGCACGCTCGCCAGGTCACCACGGCCCTTCGGGTCTCCTGGCCTGAACCTCGCACCCCGGCCCTCCTGGCCTGAACCTGTCTCCCCGGCCGAACGGCCTCGAGAAACACCGCCTCCCCGGAGTCGCCCCTCATGCGCGCCATGTTCTCCCGCATCCAACCCCACCTGCTCGCTCTCGGCTTGGGCTTTGTCACGCTCGGCAGCGTGGCCTGCAAGGCGCCGGTCTACCCGGCCTGCAAGAAGGACAAGCACTGCAACGTCGACCTCGACGAGAAGTGCGTCGACAAGCAGTGCCAGAACTGCAAGACCGACGCCGATTGCGCCACCAAGGGGCCGAACGGGACGGCGTGGAAGTGCGCCGATTTCCGCTGCCAGGACCCGGCGCTGGCGGGCACCGGCGGCGGCGAGGGTGTGGGCGCGCCGTGCCAGCAGACGATCGAGTGCACCAACGGCCTCGTGTGCAAGGCCGGCGCCTGCGCCGCCTGCTCCGAGGACTTCGACTGCCAGCCCGGCACCTGCGACATCGGCTCGGGCCGCTGCAACGCGGTCGGCGACGGCTCCGGCTCGGGCGGCTGCCAGACCGACGACCAGTGCGCGATGGACGAGATCTGCAACATGGGCACCTGCGAGTTCTCGGGCAACATGGGCGGCGGCACCAACCCGTGCCCGGATGTCCCGAAGATCTACTTCGGGTTCGACAACCCGAACCCCGAGCCGGCCGACCAGGAGAAGCTCAAGGCGCTGGCCGAGTGCCTCAAGAGCAACCAGGCCCAGCTCATCCTCGAGGCCCACGCCGACTCGCGCGGCACCGAGGAGTACAACATCATGCTCACCGACAAGCGCGGTGTGACGGTCAAGGAGTACCTGCAGAACCTCGGCATCGACCCGTCGCGCATGACCGTCGTGTCCAAGGGCGACCTCGAGGCGACCGGGACCGACGACTCGAGCATGAAGGAAGACCGCCGCGTCGACTTCATCTACCAGTGACCCCCGTCCCCCACGGGACCTGAAGGACTCCATGCTTCAACCGCGCCGCCGACTCCTCGGCGGCCTCGGACGCCCAGGGGCGGTCGCGAGCCTGCTCGCGGCCGCTCTCGTCGCGCCAGGCTGCCTCACCCTCAAGGCCGAACACGACGACCTCGCCAAGAAGGTCGACAAGATCGAGACCCAGACCATCGACCGCAGCAAGGAGCTCGACGAGAAGGTCGTCGAGGCCGACAAGAAGCTCGCCGAGCTGCAGGCCAAGCTCGACCAGGCCGAGTCGCTGCTGCGCGGCAGCCAGGCCGGCATCGGCGTGCGCATGGACATGGTCGAGCAGGACACCCAGCAGCTGCGCGGCGCGACCGAGAACGCCGAACTGGTCGCCTCGTCGACCCAGCAGGCGCTGCTCGAGCTGCGCGCCGACATCGACGAGCGGCTCAAGAAGCTCGAGGAGAAGCTCAACGAGGCGACCAGCATCCCCGAGGGCAAGGACGAGCTGTGGGCCGAGGCCGACCGCCAGCTCCAGCGCAAGAACTTCAAGCAGGCGCGCACCCTGTTCCGCACCTTCATCTCGCGCTACCCGGGCGACCCCAAGCTGCCCGACGCCGACTTCAAGGTGGGCCTCACGTTCTACAGCGAGCGCGACTACAAGAGCGCCCTCGGCATCTTCTACAAGATCATCCAGGACCACGCCGACGCGCCGGTCGTCAGCGACGCGCTCTACTACTCGGGCCTGGGGTTCGCCAAGCTCGGCCAGTGCAAGAACGCGATCGCCTACTTCGAGGCGCTGAACCGGCCCAAGTCGACCGCGCCGGCGCAGTACCAGAAGGCGGCCAAGGACCAGATCGAGCTGCTCAAGAAGGACACCGGCGACCTCTGCTTCGACCGCGAGGACGCCGGAGCCGGCGCCGCCGCCAAGCAGGGCGTGCAGGAGACGCAGAAGCCGGCGGCCAAGGAGCCGGCTCCGGCGCCGGCCAAGACCCCCAAGAAGAAGTGATCAAGTACCTCGGCTCGAAGCGGCTGCTGATCCCGGAGATCTTGCGGGTCATCCGCGGCCTGCCGGAGGTCCGCACGGTCATCGACCTGTTCTCCGGGACATCCAGGGTCGGACACGCGCTCAAGGCCGCCGGCTACCGCGTCCTCTCCAACGACCACAACGCCTACGCCGAGACGCTGGCCCGCTGCTACGTCCAGGCCGACCGCGAGGACGTGCTCGACGACGCCCGCCGCCTGGTCGCCGAGCTCAACGCCCTGCCCGGCGAGCCCGGCTACGTCACCCGCACCTTCTGCGAGGAGGCCCGCTTCTTCCAGCCGAAGAACGGCGCCCGCATCGACGCCATCCGCCGCGCGATCGCCGAGAAGAGCCTGCCCCCCGAGCTCGAGGCCGTGCTCCTCGTCGCCCTCATCGAGGCCGCCGACCGCGTCGACTCGACCACCGGCGTGCAGATGGCCTACCTCAAGTCGTGGGCCGCCCGCGCCCACGGCGACCTCGAGCTACGTGTCCCCGAGGTCCTGTCCCGAGCGACATGGGGAAAAGGCCAGGCACACCGCCTCGACGCGCTCGCCGCCGCCGCCGCGCTCGAGGCCGACCTCGCGTACCTCGACCCGCCCTACAACCAGCACTCGTACCTCGGCAACTACCACGTGTGGGAGACGATCGTCCGTGGCGACGCCCCCGAGGCCTACGGGGTCGCGCGCAAGCGGGTCGACGTCCAGGAGCGCCGCAGCCCCTTCAACGCCCGCACGAAGATCCGCGCGACCATGGAGGCGCTGGTCGACGCAGTGCGCGCGCCGCTGATGGTCGTCTCGTTCAGCGACGAGGGCTACCTGAGCCGCCCCGAGCTGGAGGCGCTGCTGGCCCGCCGCGGCCCGGTGCGCGTGCTGTCGTTCGACTACAAGCGCTACGTCGGCGCCCAGATCGGCATCTACAGCCCGCGCGGCGAGAAGGTCGGCCGCGTCAGCCACCTCCGCAACACCGAGATGCTCTACGTGGTCGGCGAGGGCCGCCACGCCGACGCCGTCGCCGCGCTGCCCGAGCCGTGAGAGCGGCGGTCCCCGAGGACAGCCGACGCGCGCGGCGAGCCGACCCCTGCTCAGGTGCGGCAGCCCTACGGCCTGCCCCTGAGAAAGCGACGAGCGCGCCGCCGGGGCGACGCGCTCGAGTGAACCTGTCCCGAGGAGCAGGTCATTTCAGGCAGCCGCTGCAGACGTCGAGGAGGCCGCGCAGCTCCTCGGTCGGCTCGCCCTCGGACTCCGGCTTCCACATGTCCGGGTCGTCGACGAACGGGATCTTGGTGCAGCCGCCGCTCTCGACGGTGACGTTGAAGCCGGCGCCCGACGGAGCGGCCTCGCTCGGGTAGTTGAACTCGGCGGACGGGGAGTACTCGTCCTCGGTGTTGAGGACGCAGTTGCCGCCGTCGCAGGCCGAGATCTGCGGCTTGCAGTCGTGCGGCTTCATCACCTCGGTGTTCTTCAGCGTGGTGTTCAGCCACACCGTCTCGGGGATGTCGATGGTGATGTTGGCCGCCCACGGCTGCGGCGCGCGGACGATCAGCTGGCCGAACAGGCTGCCGTCGCCGCACTGGCAGTCCTTGGACCAGGCGCCGTCGGGGTAGTTCTCGCAGTCCTCGATGCCGGCGGGCGGACAGGCGGGCGCCGGGGTCAGCTCGCGGCACATCTTGATCTTGGCCCAGCCGGCCTCCATCGCCACGTCACCGTGCGTGCACAGGTTGTCGAGGGTGATGTTGCCGCGGCGCGGGTACGTCTGCTCGGTGATGTTGTCTTCGGTGCTGACGAACAGCTTGCCGCGGTAGCCGGTCGGCAGGTGGACGCGGAAGTCCATGCCGGAGCGCTCGGGCTGCGACTTGCCGTCGTAGTAGACGTAGATCGCGCAGCTGTCCTTCCAGGTGTCCTTCGTGCAGTCGTCGGCGTCGTCCTGCGAGGAGGGCTTGCTCGGGTTGCCGGTGCTGACGTAGGCCCACAGCGACAGCTTGTCGAACGCACCCTCCCGGTCGAGCTCGTCGCCGAACACGTACTTGCGGGTCTCGACGGTGATCGTCTCCTCGGCGTGGTCGAACAGGACCTCGATGTTGCCGCGGTTGGCGAAATTCTCGTCGAACTCCTTGCGACCGATGGTCAGCGTCGTGATCCTGCCGTCGCCGTTCAGCGGGAACGGCAGCGCATCGACTTCCGTCTCCCATTTGCCGACCTGCGGCTTGCGCTCGGCATCTCCACCCGTTTCGGTCGTGGTGGTGCTGTTGTCGCCGCAGCCGGCGGCGAGCGCGGCGACGAGGAAGGCAGGGGTCAAATGTTTCATGGTCATGGTCCGGAGAGGCCTCGCGCGAGGGTGAGAGACAAGTTACCAAGCCGTGAGCGTGACGACAACGTCACGACAGCCTTGCCTGAGACGGGTCCGAAGGCGGTCGGGTTTCACGGCGCGACGGGCGACCTCGCCGTGTGCGCGGCGGGGCTTGACCTGTGGCCGCCGGCGAGCCATGCAGGCATTTCAGGCCGTATGACCGCCCCGAAGCCCGCATCCCCGTTCTTGAGGCCCAATTCGCAGCTCGACCTCCCGCGCCTCGAGCAGGAGATCCTCCAACTTTGGCGCGACGGGGACATCGAGGGCAAGAGTTTGCGCACCACCACGCGCGCGGACGGCTCGGGGCGACCCGCGTTCGTGTTCTACGACGGCCCGCCGTTCGCCACCGGGCTTCCTCACTACGGCCATCTCCTGGCCGGCACGATCAAGGACATCGTGCCGAGGTTCTGGTTCATGCGCGGCCGGAGCGTCGAGCGCCGGTTCGGCTGGGACTGTCACGGCCTGCCGATCGAGAGCCTCGTCGAGGGTGAGCTCGGCCTCCACGGCAAGGCGGAGATCGAGCGCTACGGCGTTCCGCAGTTCAACGCCGCCTGCCGCGCAGGCGTCCTCCGCTTCACCGCCGAATGGGAGAAGGTCGTCGGTCGCATGGGCCGGTGGGTCGACTTCCGCGACGACTACAAGACCATGGACTTCACGTTCATGGAGTCCGTCTGGTGGTGCTTCGGCCAGCTGTGGGACAAAGGCCTCATCTACGAGGGTTATCGCGTCCAGCCGGTCTCGCCGGCGCTGGGGACGCCGCTGTCCAACTTCGAGGTCGCCCAGGGCCCGCAAGAGAAGGACCCGGTGACCCGCAAGGAGGGCCACAAGCGCCGCCAGGACCCGAGCCTCACCGTCCGCTTCCGCCTCGAAGACGAGGACGCGAACTTGTGGGCGTGGACCACGACCCCCTGGACCTTGCCGAGCAACCTGGCGCTCGCGGTGCACCCCGACATCGACTACGTCAAGGTGCGCGTGGTCGACACCGGCGAGGTCGCGTACCTCGAGCCTGGCCGCCTCGCCGATTATCAGGCGCGCGGGCGCGTCGGCGCCACGGAAGAGCTCGCTCGCCTCAAGGGCCAGGACCTGGTCGGCCGGCCCTACGAGCCGCTGCTGCCGTTCTTCGCCGACTTGCGTCAGCGCGCCGATGGCAGCCGCTGGTGCTTCAAGGTGCTCGGCGCGACCTACGTGTCGACCGACAGCGGCACCGGCATCGTCCACCAGGCCCCGGCGTTCGGCGAGGACGACTACCAGGTCGGCCAGGCCAACGGCTTGCCGGTGGTCTGCCCGGTCAACCTCTCGGGCATCTTCGACGACCGCGTCGGCGAGTTCTCCGGCATGTTCGTCAAGGACGCCGACAAGCCGATCGTCGACCGCCTCAAGCGCGAGCACAAGGTCGTCGACCAGGACACGATCGTCCACCCGTACCCGCACTGCTACCGGACCGAGCAGCCGCTGATCTACATGGCGCTGTCGACGTGGTTCATGCGCGTCGAGGGCATGCGCGACGAGCTGGTCGCCAACAACAAGAAGATCCGGTGGGTCCCGGAGCACGTCGGCAGCGGCCGGTTCGGCAACTGGCTCGAGAACGCCCGCGACTGGAACCTCAGCCGCAACCGCTACTGGGGCTCGCCGCTGCCCGTATGGCGCAACGACCATGACCCTTCGGACATGGTCTGCATCCACAGCGTCGCCGAGCTCGAGCGGCTCGCCGGCCTCGCCCCCGGCAGCATCACCGACCTCCACCGCGAGAACGTCGACGGCATCACCTGGCCCGCCGCGGGCGGCGGCACCTATCGCCGGATCTCCGAGGTCTTCGACTGCTGGTTCGAGTCGGGCAGCATGCCCTACTCGCAGAACCACTACCCCTTCGACGCCGACAAGAAGGCCTACGTCGAGGACAACCTGCCGGCCGACTTCATCGCCGAGGGCCTCGACCAGACGCGCGGGTGGTTCTACACCCTGCACGTGCTGTCGACCGCGCTGTTCGGCCGGCCGGCGTTCAAGAACGTCATCGTCAACGGGCTGATCCTCGCCGCCGACGGCAAGAAGATGGCGAAGCGGCTCAAGAACTACCCCGACCCGGGGAAGGTCATCGACAGCTTCGGCGCCGACGCCCTGCGCATCTACCTCATCAACAGCGCGGTGGTCCACGGCGAGCCGATGAAGTTCGGCAAGGACGCCAACGACATCACCGGCGAGTGCGTCAAGGACACGGTCCGCCTGGCCATTCTGCCGCTGTGGAGCGCGTACTACTTCCTCACCACCTACGCGCTGGCCGACGGCTGGACGCCGACGGCCGCCGACCTGGGGCCGCAGGCGCTCGAGCACCCGCTCGACCGCTGGGTCACCTCGCGCGTCGGCGGCTTCCTCGCCAACCTCACCCGCGAGTACGAGGCCTACGAGCTGTCGAACCTGGTCCCGCACTTCCTCGAGATCTGCGACGACCTCAACAACTGGTACATCCGCCGCGGCCGGCGCCGCTACTGGCGCGCCAACAACCCGGCCGACGTCGACAAGCAGCGGGCCTACGCGACGCTGTACCGCGCGCTGGTGACGATCGCGCGGGCGATGGCGCCGGTGATGCCGTTCTTCACCGAGCACCTGTACCAGCGGCTGGTGGTCGACGCGGGCCTGGCCGCGCCGGGCGAGGAGAGCGTGCACTTCACCCGCTTCCCGGAGGCCGACGTGTGGGCCCGCGACGAGGCGCTCGAGCGCGAGGTCGCGGCTCAGCGCCAGATCGTGGGCCTCGGGCTCGGCCTGCGCGAGCGCGAGCGTATCAACGTGCGCCGACCGCTGGCCCGCTTGACGATCGTCCACGAGCGCCCGGAGGAGCTGGCGCGCTACGCCGACCCTGCGGTGCAGGAGGAGCTCAAGGGCGAGCTCAACGTCGAGGAGATCGCGGCCTCGGCCGACGACAGCGCGCTGGTCGAGCTCAGCGCCAAGGCCAACTTCAAGACGCTGGGCAAGCGCCTCGGCGGCAAGATGAAGGCGGTCGCGGCCGCCGTCCAGGGGCTCGACCAGGCGGCGCTGCGCCGCTTCCTCGCCGAGGGCCGCGTCGAGGTCGAGGGCGAGACCCTGGGCGTGGACGACGTCCTGCTCACCCGCACCCCGCGCCCGGGCCTGGTGGTCGCGCACGAGGCCGGCGTGACGGTCGTCCTCGACACCACGCAGACCCCGGCGCTGCGCCGCAAGGGCCTGGCGCGCGAGCTGACCAAGCGCGTGCAGGACCTCCGCCGCGACCACGAGCTCGACATGAACGAGCGGATCGTCGTCACCTTCCGCTGCGGCGGCGAGCTGGCCGCCGCCCTCGCCGACGCCGCTCACGCCGCGGAGATCCGCAGCGAGACCCGCGCCGACGCCCTGCAGGTGGTGGCGCCGGGGACCGAGCTCGCCGGGGAACGTGTGCTCGAGGACACGATCGACGACGAGCACGTCGCCATCACCCTGACGAAGGCGTGAGCCGGTGCGCGGAGCGACCTGGCTGAAAGGTCAGGTCGAGCCGCGCGAGCATCGGCGCGGATGGCCTCGGCCTGGCTGAAAGGTCAGGCGTGGCGCCCTGAGCGCCGGCCGAGTGCGGTCGCCTTGACCTGGCTGATAGGTCAGGTCGAGCCGCCCGCTGCTCGGCGCGGATGCGTCGACATGGCTGAAAGTCATGTGCGGAGCAGGACCGTGAGCGCTGAGTGCGGATGCCGGGGACCGCGGGCTAGCGTCTCGGCGCGGATCTCGTCTGCTTGTCAGGTGCGTTTACACCTCGCGGCATGGAAGTCCCCCCGGAATAGCGACAGTTACCCGGGGTCTGCGGACGGCGGGACTGGGACTGAAAGGGCGTCAGCGGCGCAGAGCTGCGAGCTCGGCGCGCAGGCGCTCGAGCTCGGCCTGCGCTGCATCTGCACGCTCGGCCTCGGTGGCGGCGCGAGCGGCTTCGGCGGCAGCGCGCTCGGCTTCAGTGGCGGCGCGAGCGGCTTCGGCGGCAGCGCGCTCGGCGGCAGCGCGGGCGGCTTCGGCGGCGGCGCGGGCGGCTTCGGCGGCCACGCGTTCGGCGTCCGCGGCGGCGCGCTGGCTGGCCTGGGCGATGCGTTCCTGCGCGGTCGGCCACAGCGACTCGCCCTTGGGCCTGACGCCGAGGCGAAGTTCGTCGTGGGCGCCGCGCACCAGCCACAGGTCGTAGGAGACGAGCTGGATGCGATCGCCGATGGTCGGCCGGCGGACGAGTTGCCCGCACTCGTCGCGGACGAAGTGCGCGAACATTTCACGTTTGCGGCGCGACAGGTGGACCGGATCGTAGCGGACCAGTTCGGCCACCCCGAGGTCCTGGTAGCGCTCGAGGAGGCGGTCGCTGTAGTCCTTTTGATACTCGTCGGACACGATCTCGAGCGCCAGCGTCGGCGCCTTGCCGTCGTGCTCCCAGGTCTTCCAGTTCTTGACCTGGGTCAGGTGAAGCGAGACGCCGTCGAGCACGTAGACGTCCGGCGCGACCACCGAACGCGGGTCGCCCTGTTTGTAATAGAAGAACTGGTTGGCGCCGACGAACACCTCGCGCTCGTCGGTAGCGAAGTAATCCTCCAGGAGATCGAGCAGGAGGTGGATCACGAACGACTGGAGACCGCTCTGGCCCGCATCGTCGCTGACCGGGTAAAAAACTCCGGGCGGCTCGCGCGGCGGGTTCGATTCGGGCGCCACGGCCCTCTTTTTGGCATAAAGCCGCGCTGCGCGCGACGGCCTTGCGCCCGCGGCACAGTCCTGGCATGGCAATGACCCGGGCGAGCCGACCGCTGCGCCCCGACACGCCTCTTCGGACCGCCATGAACGCCCCCAAGATCTCTACCAAGCCGCCGAGCGGCATGCGTGACTTCCTGCCCGCCGACATCGCGCGGCGGCAGCACGTCATCGACGTGGTCCGCCGGATCTACGGCAGCTACGGGTTCGTCCCGCTCGAAACCCCCGCGATCGAGAACCTCAGCACCTTGCTGGGCAAGTACGGCGAGGAAGGGGACCAGCTGCTGTACCGCCTGCTCCACCGGCGCGACGCGCTCCATCGCGGGCTCGAGGCGGGGGCCAAGCTGGTCGCCGGCTTGCCGGAGGACGCGAAGGGGTCGGGGAGCGACGATCCGAACCGCGAGGCGCGGGCCGACGTGCGCCTGTACGAGAGTCAGCTGGCCGACCAGGGCCTGCGCTACGACCTCACCGTCCCGCTGGCCCGCGTCGCCGCGCAGTACGACCTGCCCAAATATTTTAAGCGCTACCAGATCCAGCCGGTGTGGCGCGCCGATCGGCCGGGCAAGGGCCGGTTCCGCGAGTTCTACCAGTGCGACGTCGACGTCACCGGCACCGCCAGCCTGGTCGCGGAGGCCGAGGTGTGCGGCGCGGTCGCGGAGGTCCTGCACGCGCTCGGCTTCACCGACTTCAAGATCCGCGTCAACCACCGCCAGCTGCTGCGGGCGATGATTCACCACGCCGGCATCGACCTCGCCCACGAGGCGGCCGCGCTGGTGGCGATCGACAAGCTCGACAAGCTCGGTCACGGCGGCGTGCTCGAGGAGCTGGCGGCGCGCGGGATCAGCACCGAGACCGCCAACAAGTTGATGATGCTGGTGCTCACCGCCGACGGCGAGCAGCTGTTCGGCTTCGACCTCAACAAGGTCGCGGAGGGGCCGAAGACGCCGATCAAGCGGGTGCGCAAGCAGATCACCGACGAGCGCGGGCTCAAGGCGCTGGACGACCTCGACGAGCTGTTCGACCTGCTGGCGGCGACGCCGGCCGGGCCGCACGTCCAGGTCAGCCTCGACCTCGCGCGCGGGCTCGGCTACTACACCGGCTCGATCTTCGAGATCGCAGTGCCCGACCTCGCCGGCAGCCTCGGCGGCGGCGGGCGCTACGATAACCTCGTCGGCATGTTCGGCAAGAAGCAGGTGCCCGCGGTCGGCTTCTCGCTCGGGCTCGAGCGGATCCTCGTGGTCATGGAGGAGCGCGGCATGTTCCCCAACCTGTCCATCGGGCCAGATGCCCTGCTGTGCTGGATGGAGGGCACTCCGCGGGCCGAGGTGCTGCGCGTCGCGCATACGCTGCGGCGTCAGGGCATCAAGGTCGAGGTCTTCCCGGAGGACGCCAAGCTCGGCAAGCAGCTGCAGTACGCCGACGCGCCGGGCGTGAAGGCGCCGGTGGCGGCGATCGTCGGCGGCGAGGAGCTCAAGGCCGGGCAGGTCACGCTCAAGCACCTGGCGAGCGGCACGCAGGAGCGGGTCGCGCTCGAGGGCGCGGGCGAGGCGGTGCGCGCGTTGATGCGCCAGTGAGCGCGGCGAGCGGCCGATCGTGCGGCGCGAACGAGCGGGGCACGGACGCGCGGTGAGTGAGGCGAGCCGGGTGCAGCAAAACAGACGGAGAAGGGCTCGCTGCGGGCGCCGCGCACTTCGACGTGTGGCGATCGCAGGGGGCCGTCGCGGGCGCCTTCGTGGCCGGGGCGAGGCCGCCGCCGGCGGTGCTAGGATCGTGCCGGCATGAGCGAGACCACGGGCCTGGGCGGCACGATCCTCGTCATCGACGACGAGCGCAACATCCGTCGCACGCTCCGCATGGTGCTCGAGGGCGAGGGCGCCACGGTGCTCGACGCCGACAGCGCGGAGGAGGGCCTGGAGATGATCCAGCGCGCCCTCGTCGAGGGCCCCGAGGGGCAGCGGCCGATCCAGGTCGTGATGGTCGACGTCTGCCTGCCCAACATGTCGGGCCTCCAGCTGCTCGAGAAGTTGTGCGAGATCGGCGGCGGCGCCCCGCCGCTGCCCGTCATCCTGATCAGCGGTCACGCGACCGTCACCGACGCCGTGCGGGCGACGAGGCTCGGCGCGTTCGACTTCTTCGAGAAGCCGCTCGCGCGCGACCGCGTGATCGTCAGCGTGCGCAACGCCCTGCGTCACTACCAGACCGAGGCCGAGCTGCGCAGCCTGCGGGCGCGGGCGCGGCGGGAGATCATCGGCGAGTCGCGGCCGATGCAGGAGCTGCTGCGGCAGGTGATCAAGGTCGGCGGCACGCGGGCGCGGGTGCTGATCGAGGGCGAGAGCGGGACCGGCAAGGAGCTGGTGGCGCGGGCGATCCACGACGCCAGCGAGCGGCGGGCGGGGGCGTTCGTGAAGGTCAACTGCGCCGCGATCCCGCGCGAGCTGATCGAGAGCGAGCTGTTCGGCCACGAGCGCGGGTCGTTCACCGGCGCGACCGCGCAGAAGCGCGGCCTGTTCGAGCTGGCCCACGGCGGGACCCTGTTCCTCGACGAGATCGGCGACATGGACCTGAACGCGCAGGCGAAGGTGTTGCGCGTGCTGCAGAGCGGCGAGCTGATGCGCGTCGGTGGCGAGCGGCCGATCAAGGTCGACGTGCGTGTGCTCGCGGCGACCCACCGCAACCTGCGCGAGCTCGTCGGCACCGGCGAGTTCCGCGAGGACCTGTACTTCCGCCTCGCGGTGGTGCCGATCTCGGTGCCGCCGCTGCGCGAGCGCCCCGGCGACGTCGCGCTGCTGTGCCGCTACTACCTCGACCTCGCCTGCCACGAGAACGGCATCGCGCCCAAGCGGATGTCGCCGGCGGCCCAGGCCGTGCTCGAGGCGTACCCGTGGCCGGGCAATGTCCGCGAGCTGCGCAACGTGATGGAGCGGATCGCCATCCTGTCCGACGGGGACATCGAGATCGGCGACGTGCCGCTGGAGATCCGCGGCGACCTGGAAGAAGAGGCGGCGGCGCCGGTCGGCGGCGATGCGGTGGTCCAGTTCGGCGAGGGAGCTGTCCCTCCGGGCATGTCCCTCAAGGCATTTCGTGATTCGGTCGAGCGCGCGTTCATCCTCCAGCGCCTGAGCGAGCAGAACTGGAACGTGTCGAAGACCGCCGAGACGCTCGACGTCGAGCGCACGCACCTTCATAAAAAGATGAAGCTCCTCGGCATCGCCCGCGGCGGTTGATGCGTGGGGCGTGGTGACCGGGCTGCGATGCTCGGCCACATCGTGCGTCCTGAGGCGCGGCCCGGTGTGACGGCCATGTCATGCCTGCACTGTTGGAGCGGGTGAGAGTTGCATCCGGGCAGCCGGTGGAGCGGGGGCGTCCCGGGCCTTTGCAGAGGGAGCAAGCACGCGGAGCGCAACATCGAGAGAGCGTTCGACCGCGAGAGAGAAACCTTGGAGGAGCCGAGCCGGTCAATTCATCTGCAGTGTGTTGAAAGGAAAATAGGCTTACCCATGAACTCCTTTAATCGCTTATCCCTGTCTCTTGCCGCGCTGTTTTCGAGCCTGCTGTCCGGTTGTGGCGACAGCATGGGCACCTGCCAAGGCGCCCAGTATGCTCCGAAGGTCGAGCTGACCCCCGAGGAGTACGCCGAGTTTCAGCGGAACAATCCCTTCTATCCGGACGACGGGTCCCATCCGACCACGTCGGCCGGCGAGAGCACGACGGACGCGAGCACCGGCACGACGGATGGGGACGCGAGCACGACGGACGCGAGCACCGACACGACGGATGGGGACGCGAGCACCGACACGACGGATGGAGACGAGAGCACGACCGGGGGCGAGCTGCTGTCCGAAGCAGAGACCTGCGAGCTGGTGTGCCAGTACATGGTCGACGAGTACGAAAAGCCGCAGGCCTGCGAGGTCACCAAGGCGGCGAACAAGGTGATCGTCGAGTGCGCGTATCCGGCCACTTGCGGGGGGCGGCGCCACGCTTGCGTGACCTCGTGGGGCGAGCGGGCGGAGGCCGACCCGGCCGGGGCCTGGCTGGCGCGCGCGGCTCACGACGAGGCGGCCTCGGTCCACGCGTTCCACGAGCTGGCGCGCGAGCTGGCGGCCTGGGGCGCGCCGGCCGAGCTGTTGGCGCGCATCGACGCCGCCGCGGCCGACGAGGTGCGGCACGCCGAGGTCGTGGCGAACGCGGCTCGGGTCCGCGGGGCCGAGGTCACGCCGCCGACCCACGTGGCGCTGGCGGTGCGCGAGCTGCAGGCGATCGCGGTCGAGAACGCGGTCGAGGGCTGCGTGCGCGAGACCTGGGCCGCCCTGGCGGCCGCGCATCAGGCTCGCTTCGCCGCCGAGCCCGAGCTGCGAGCGATGTACGCCGAGATCGCCGCCGACGAGGCGCGCCACGCCGAGCTGGCGTGGGCGATCGACGCCTGGCTCATGGGACAGCTCGACGCCGCCGGCCGCGAAGCGGTGGCGACCGCCCGTCGCGCGGCGATCGCCGAGCTGCTCGCGTCGCTGGCCGGGTTCGAGGAGCCCGCGCTGCACACCCTCGGCCTGCCGCCGGCGGTCGCGGCTGTCCGCCTGTGCGGCGAGCTCGACGCGGCGTTGTGGTCCCGGGCGGCTTGACGCTCGCGGCGAGGTCACGGTCGGTCTCAGCAGTCCGATCCGCGGGCCCTCGGCCTGGCGCCGGCGGTCGCGGCTGTCCGCCTGTGCGGCGAGCTCGACGCGGCGCTGTGGTCCCGGGCGGCTTGACGCTCGCGGCGAGGTCACGGTCGGTCTCAGCAGTCCGATCCGCGGGCCCTCGGCCTGGCGCCCATGCGGCGAGCTCGGAGCGGTGTTGGGTCCCGCGGACTGACGCTCGCGGCGAGGCCAGGGTCGGCCTCGCGCGAGCTCGGACTGGCCGGAGCGGCAGCGTTCGCGGCGGCCGTCACGCCTCGTCCTGTCCTCGCCGGGTCCTCTGTCGCGGCTTCCGCGGCGAGGAAGGGTCATCATCGGGCCGGGCTCGTTCGCCCTCGCGCATGACCTTATGAGCATGTACTCGGAACCATGCCCCATCAGACATGCTCCAAGGAGCATGTCGAATAGAACATCTCCGAAGGTCAAATGGCGAACTCGACGCGCAGGCGGTGGCCGGCGAAGGTCGAGCCGTCGAGGGCGCGACGGGCCCCGTGGGCGGCGGCCTCGTCGGCGAAGGTGACGTAGGCGATGACGAGCTCGCGGCGGGGGATCAGGCGGACGTCGTCGATGACGCCGAAGTGGCCCCAGGCCTCGCGCAGCGCTTCGGGGGAGGCCGAGGGGGGCAAGCCTCCGATGTAGAGCGTGCGGGTCTTGGGGGCGGGCATAAGTCAGGACGAGGCTCTGCGCGAGCGGGACAGCTCGCGGAGGTTGCCGCGATGCCGGACCCAGATCAGGGCGGCGATCGCGACGACCAACCCTTTGTAGGCCGGCGGCGCGTCGGTGATCAAGATGTGGAGCGCCGCAGCGTTCACGGCCGTGAGCGAGCCGATCGCAGACACGCGGGTGAGGGCGAGGGTCTGCACGTAGACGACCGCGGCCATGAGTCCGGCGAGCGGCACCAAGGCAGAGAACACCCCGAGCGCGCAGGCGACACCCTTGCCGCCGCGGAACCCGAGATAGACGGGGAAGATGTGGCCGAGGGTCGCCGCAAGACCGACCCAGGCGAGCGCCGACGGCGAGTCCGGAAGGTCGCCCAGGCCGGAGTCCATGGCCATGCGGACGGGCAGGTAGGCCTTGAAGACGTCGAGCAAGAAGACGACGAGGCCCCACTTCGCGCCGAGCACCCGCGACGCATTGGTCGCGCCGATGTTGCCGGAGCCGAGCTGCCGGATGTCGACTCCGCGCAAATATCCGACCACCACGCCCATCGGGATCGCAGCGATGAGGTAGGCGAAGAGACACCACCCGAGGACGCTCAGAGCCATGGCGCGCCCAGCATATCCGCTCTCCGCCGCGCCGTCCCGGTGCCGCGGCCCGACCCGTGGGGGCCGTCGACGGCGTGCCGCCCGAGCTGCGCCCTCCTCGCGCCGCGCCCGGCGGACACCTGCGTCGTGGGTGCCCGCCGGCGAGCCGCTCGCAAGCGCCGAGGTCGCCGCGTGGTCGCTTCGCGCGTGCCCGTCGCCGTGGACCGCTCACGCTCGCCGAGGTCATCGCACGGGTCTTCGTGAGTGTCCCGGCGAGCCCGCTCGCGCTCGCCGAGGTCGCTGCGCGGGCGGCTCGTGGGTGCCCCGTCCGGCCAGCCCGCTCGCGCTCGCCGAGGCCGTCGCGGCGATCCCTTCGCTGCCGCTGTCGACGGCTCCCGGTCGCGCTCGCCGGTCCTCGCGCCGGTAGCCTCGCGGCCGTCGCCGGCGAGCCCGGTCGCGCTCACCCAGGTCCCCGCGCGAGCGCCTGCCTGCCGCCGGCGAGGCCGGTCGCGCTCGGCGAGGTCGTCGCGGCGGTCACTTCGCGGCTGCGGTCGACGGGCCCACTTGCGCTCGCGGGGGGTCGCCGCGCCGGAGGCTCCCCGGCTGCTGCCGTCGGCGAGCCCGCTCGCGCTCGACAAGGTCGGCGCGCCGCCGAGGTCACCGTTGTCGTCGGCGAGCTCGCGCTCGCCGGGAGGCCCGCCTCATCGCGCGCGGGTGTCTGCGAATTTTTCGCGACACAGCAGACTCTTCGCGCGCGAAGCCGGCGTCCGGCCTGTCCGGCGGACACGTGCCTGGCCGTCGGTGTCAGCCCGACGGCGCGCGATCGTCCGGCTCGCCGGCCCGGGCGGGTACGCGGGCCGCCTTCTCGTCGAGGCCGCTGCGGCCCATGCGGCGCGCGAGCTCGGCGGCGACGTCGGCCAGCGGGACGTCGCGGTGGGCCAGGCCGACGAGGGCGTGGAACAGCAGGTCGGCGGCCTCGCGGGCGATGTGGCCGCGGTCGTCCTCGGCCAGCGCCTCGGCGAGCTCGCCGGCCTCCTCGTCGAGCTTGGCGGCGATCTTCGGCACCCCCGCGGCGAGGAGGTCGCGGACGTAGCTCTTGCCGTCGCGGTTCGTCATCCCGCGCCCGGCCTTGCGCTCGCAGATCTCGGCGAACAGCTGCTCGAACACCGCGCTCGGCCGCGGCGCCGGCGGCTCGCCGACGGGGCGGAAGAAGCAGCTCGGCGCGCCGGTGTGACAGGTCGGCCCGCGCGGGGCGGCGCGGACCAGCAGCGCGTCGGCGTCGCAGTCGACGTACAGGCCGCGCAGCTCGAGGGTGTGCCCCGAGGTCTCGCCCTTCTCCCACAGCTGCTGCCGGCTGCGGCTCCAGAACGTCACGCGCCCGCTGGCCAGGGTGCGCGCCAGCGCCTCGGCGTTCATGTGGCCGAGCATCAGCACCTCGCCGGTGTCCACGTGCTGGACCACGGCGGCGACCAGGCCGTCGGGGCCTGGCGTCAGCGCCGACCACAGGGCGGCGGGGTCTGTCGGGAGGGACATGTCCGTGACGACAGGTGCGGAGGAGCAGGTCCTCGCGGACATGCCCTCGCGGGCATGTCCGTTCGGTCAGCCGGTGATGAGCACCCCGCGCGGCGCCTCGTGGGGGCGGACGGGGATGCCGTGGTCGGCCAGGTAGTGCTTGGCCTGGGCGATGGTGTAGAGGCCGAAGTGGAAGATCGACGCGGCGAGGGCGGCGTCGGCGGCGCCCTCCTTGGGGTCGAGGCCCTGGCGCAGGTGCTCGAGCGAGCCGACGCCGCCGGAGGCGATCACCGGGATCGGCACGCGCCGGCTGACCTCGCGGGTGATCGCCAGGTCGTAGCCGTCGCGGGTCCCGTCCTTGTCCATCGAGGTCAGCAAGATCTCCCCGGCGCCGAGCGCGGCGGCCTGCTCGCACCACGACAGCGCGTCGAGGCCGGTCGAGCGGGTGCCGCCGTGGATCACGACCTCGTACAGCGGGTCGGTCTCGCCGGGCAGCGGCTTCAGCTGGCGCACGTCGACGGCGACGACGATGCACTGGCTGCCGTAGCGGTCGGCGAGCTGGCGGATGAGGAGCGGGTTGGCGACGGCGGCGCTGTTGACGGCGACCTTGTCGGCGCCGGCGCCGAGCAGGCGGCGGACGTCGGCCTCGCGGCGGACCCCGCCGCCGACGGTCAGCGGCGTGAAGATCTGCCCGGCCACGCGGCGGACGACGTCGACGAAGGTGTCACGCCCCTCGGTGGTCGCGGTGATGTCGAGGAGGCACAGCTCGTCGGCGCCTTGCGTGTCGTAGGCGCGCGCGGCCTCGACGGGGTCGCCCGTGTCGCGCAGGTTGGCGAAATGGACGCCCTTGACGACCCGGCCGTTCTTGATATCGAGGCAGGGGATCACACGGCGCTTCAACATCGAGCGAGGGCCTCCTCCAACGTAAAGCTACCTTCGTAGAGCGCGCGCCCGAGGACCACCGCGCGCACGTCGGCGGCGCGCAGGGCGTCGAGATCGGCGAGCGAGCCGACGCCGCCGCTGGCGATCACGAGGACGCTGGGGACGGCGCGTTGCAGGCTGATGGTGGCGTCGACGGCCGGCCCGCACTGCAGGCCGTCGCGGGCGATGTCGGTGTGCAGCAGCGCTGCTGCGCCCCAGATCGCCGCGGTCTTGGCGAGCGCGAGCGCGGGCACGGCGGTCGGCTCTTGCCAGCCCGCGAGGGCGACCAGGCCGTCGCGGGCGTCGATGGCGACGATGATGCGGCCGGGGTGTTGCCGGCACAGCAGCGACACCGCGTCGGGGTCGCGGACGGCGAGGGTGCCGACGACGACGTAGTCGGCGCCGGTATCGAGCACGGCGATCACCGCGGCCGGGTCGCGCAGGCCGCCGCCGACCTCGACCTCGGCGCCGCCCTCGTGGGCGATGTCGACGAGCTGGCGGATGAGGTCGGTCTGGACCGGGCGGCCGGCGAAGGCGCCGTCGAGGTCGACGATGTGGACGCGCCGGGCCCCCGCGGCCAGGAAGTCGCGCAGGGCGCCGCGCGGGTCGTCCGCGTAGACCGTGGCCTGTCGCGGGTCGCCCTCGCGCAGGCGCACCGCCTTGCCGCCCATCAGGTCGATGGCGGGGATCGCCAGCATCAGGCGCGGCCTCCGAGGATGAAGCTGCGGAGGAACCGAAGCCCCGACCACTGGCTCTTCTCGGGGTGGAACTGACAGCCGAACACGTTGCCGCGGGCGATGGTGGCCGGGAATTCGACGCTGCCGTAGCGGCACCACCACATCACCAGGCTCGGGTCCGTGGTCTCGACGTAGTAGCTGTGGGCGAAGTAGAAGTGCTCGCCGGTCGGCTGCACGTCGCTCCAGCCCATGTGGGGGATCTTCAGGCGCGCCGCGTCGGGCTCGTCGCCGGCCCGCATGTCGCTCGGGAACCGGCGCACGCGGCCCGGCAGGACCTTGAGGCCGTCGAAGCCGCCGGACTCCTCGCTGGTCTCGAACAGCAGCTGCATGCCGAGGCAGATGCCGAGGAACGGGTCGCCGCGCTCGATGACCATGCGCAGGGCCGCGCCCATGGCCCCGTCGACCAGCGCCCGGGTGGTCGGGCCGAACGAGCCCTGACCGGGGAACACGACCATGCGCGCGGTGGCGACGCGGTCGGGGTCGCTGGAGACGATCACCGAGGCGCCGACCTGGATGAGCGCGTGTTCGACGCTGTCCAGGTTCCCGAGCTGACTGTCGACCAGGATGACTTCGCGCGGCATGAGGGAACAGCGGGTTTTTATCACAGGTCCGCTCAGATCCAGCGCGGCTTTTACGTGACACGGTACGTAACCGCGTACCGGGCCCGCAGCGCGAAGAACTCGAAATGTCAAGCGCTGAATTCGTGGTCACGCGCGCTCGCACGGCGAAAGTGGGCGGGGCCGCGCGCGAGCCCGGTGGGTTCGGCTGTCCTCGCGGACATCCGCGGGCCGTGGCCGCGCAAAGGGGCCGGATTTTCGTGGTATAGCCGCGTTCGACCGGCAGGAGGCACCATGCGCGTCGCGGCTCGTCGAGGCATGTGGAGGGTTCTCGTGGCGCTGCTGCTGGCAGCATGCGGCGAGCCGGGCACCCGCGCGGCGACGGGCCCGGCGCCGGTGGTCGACCCGGCCGCAGAGGTGGCGCTCCTGGCCGTGGTCGAGGGCACCGTGACCGTCCGCGACGCCCAGGGGGTCGAGACGCCCGGGCGCCCCGAGCTGTCGCTGCGCCGCGGCGACACCGTGATCACCACGCCCGGCGCGCTGGCGGTGGTGGTGCTGGCCAACGGCTACGTGATCAAGCTGGAAGACGACCAGTCGACCCCGGTCCGCGCCCTGGCCCACCTCGACGACCCGCCGCCGGCCGAGAGCGTGGCCGAATTGTTCGAGAAGGCCCTCGGCGCCGAGGACTTCGCCCGCGTCGGCGGGGCCGACCGGCTCGAGCGGATCGCCGGCTGGAACGCCCGCAGGGCCTCGGGGGAGACCCCGGCCCCGGTCGCCAAGCTGGACGACCCGCCGGCCCCCGTGAAGTCCGCCGAGCCCGCGAAGGCCGAGGAGGCCGACAGGGCGCCCGAGCAGCCCGACGCCCCGCTGACGGACTCCAAGCGCGGGATCGGCGAGCTCGACGGCGACGGGCCCAAGGCCGACCCCAAGAGCGTCGGCAAGCAAGGCCGCGGCACGACGCCGCTGCCCGGCAAGAAGACCGACGACGTCGCCGGTCCGTCCGACCCGATCGCGCCGCCGCCCTCGCAGAAGCCGGTCGACGACGACGAGAAGAAGGCGTCGACGTCGAAGAAGAGCAGCGAGCCGCCGCCGCCCAGCCAGGGCGTGCCCCCGCCGGGCGGCGCGCCGGAGCCGGAGAGCTCGTCGTCCGCGGCCGACCTGGCCGACTCGTGGATCTTCGAGACAGGTCCGGAAACCCAGGTGACGCGGACCAGCCTGCCCGAGGCCCTCAAGTCGCGGCGCCAGGCGCTGGCGCAGTGCGTCGTCGATGCGCTGCCCGGCGTCGCGGCGCCCGAGCTGCGGCTCAAGGTCGCGGGCGGGGTCGTGAAGGAGGTCGCGCTCGGCGGCGGCAAGTCGGCGCCCGCGTGCGCCCGCGTGCTGCTGAACCAGCGCCTGGCCGGGGTGGGCGACGGCTGGGTGATCGTGCGCGTAAGGCGGTGATGCGCGGCGCCCCGGCGAACCCCTCCTCGGCCTCGCGCCGCCGGCGGGCCCTGTCGCGCTCGCCGGCGCTGCTGGCCGCGCTGATCAGCGTGGCGATCGCCCTGTTGTGCGCCCTGGAGCGCACGAGCTGGCGGATCGGCTGGGTCGACGCCCTCGAGCGGACCAGCCTCGACCAGCGGTTCCGCTGGCGCGGGCCGATCGCCACCACCGGAGAGGTCGTGATCGTGGCGATCGACGACGACACGCTCGAGCGCCGGCCCGAGCTGTACGAGCGCCGCGCCGGCACCGCCGCGCTGGTGCGCGCGATCGCGGCGGCCCGGCCGGCGGCGATCGGCATCGACCAGGTCTACGTCGACCCCGAGGAGGTGCTGTCGCCGGGGCTCGGTCGACGCATCAAGGAACATGTTGCAAGAAACATGTTCTTCAAACCAGGTACGAAAGGACAGGCCGACGCGCTGCTGCAGGAGGTCGCGCGCGAGCTGATGGGCGACGCCGAGCTGGCCGACGCGGTCGAGGCGGCGGGCAACGTGGCGCTGGCCATTCACCTGACCCAAGAGGCAGGTGAGGGGCGGCCGCTGCCCGAGCCGGCGAGCCTGCGGCACGGCCGCTACGGCCAGCAGGACGCGCGCTCGCCCCCGACCCGGATCGCCGAGACCGGGCTGGTGTCGCTGCCGGAGCTGGTGTCCCGGGCCCGGGCGCTCGGCGGGATCACCGTCGAGGAGGAGAGCGACCGCGCGGTGCGGACGATCCCGGCGGCCTGGCGGGTCGGCGACGCCGCCTACGCGCCGCTGGCGGTCCAGCTGGTGGCCCTGCGCGACGGCCTGGGGCGCGCCGAGCTGGCGTTCCTCGGCGGCGAGTCGAGCCTGCAGATCGGCGCACGCCGGGTCCCGCTCGGCGCGGACGAGGCGGTCGTGCTCAACTTCCGCGGCGGCGGCGGCACCTTCACCACGGTGTCGGCGGTCGACGTCGTCGACGGCCGCGCCGACGAGCTCCTGCGCGGCAAGATCGTCCTCCTCGGCGTGACCTACTTCGGCCACGACGTCGTCCGCACCCCGTTCGCCCGCGACCTCCCCGGGGTCGAGCTGCAGGCCACCGCGGTCGACACGATCCTCGCCGGCGACACGCTGGTCCGCAGCTCGGCCCTGACCGACGCCCTGGTCACGCTCGCGTCTGGCTTTTTGGTCAGCTTGCTGTTCGCGGCGGTCCTGCGCGCCGGGCCGCTCGCGCGCATCGCCGGGGTGCTGGCGGTGGTCGGCCTCGACGTCGCCGCGGCCTGGCTGGCGTTCACCCGCGCCAACCTGTGGCTGGCGCTGGTGTGGCCGCTGCTCGCCGCGGTGGTGGCCGGCTCGGCGGCGCTGGCGGCCGCCTACGCCGGCGAGGCGCTGCAGCGGGCGCGGCTGCGGCGGACCTTCTCGAGCTACCTCGGGGCCGAGGTGCTCGACGAGCTGCTCGCCGACCCGACCGCGCTCGGCCTCGGCGGGGCGCGGCGCGAGCTGACGGTGCTGTTCTCGGACATCCGCGACTTCACCAGCGTGGCCGAGCGGCTGTCGCCCGAGGACCTGGTCGCGCTGCTGAACACGTTCCTCACGCCGATGACGCAGGAGGTGATGACGCGCGCCGGCTACCTCGACAAGTACATCGGCGACGCGATCATGGCGGTGTTCGGCGCCCCGGTGGCCCGCACCGACCACGCCGAGCGCGGCCTCGCCACCGCGCTGGCGATGCACGCCGCGCTCGCCCGCCTGCGGCCGAGCCTGCGCCAGTTCGGGACCGAGGCGCTGCAGATCGGCGTCGGCATCAACACCGGCGAGATGGTGGTCGGCAACATGGGCTCGGCCGACCGCTTCGACTACACGGTGTGCGGCGACGCGGTGAACCTGGCGTCGCGCCTCGAGGGCTTGACGAAGACGTACGGGGTGTTCTGCCTGGTCGGCGCGAGCACCCGCGCGGCCGCGCCCGCGAGCTACCAGTTCCGGGAGATCGACCTGGTCCGCGTGAAGGGCAAGGGCCGGCCGGTGGCGATCTTCGAGCTGCTCGCCGGACCCGGCGGGGCGGTCGCCAGCTACGCGGCGCTCGACCGCTGGGGCGCGGCGCTGGCGGCCTTCCGCGCCGGCGAATTTTTAAAAGCGCGCGCGGAGTGGCAGGCGTTCCAGGCCGAGAACCCGGACGACCCGGTGGTGCGGCTGCACCTCGGGCGGCTCGCCGAGCTCGGCGAACAGGCCCCGCCCGACTGGGACGGCGTGGTCGTGTTCACGCACAAGTGAGCGCGCTCGAGCCGGCCGCACTTGCTCCGGCGCACGTCCGGCGACGCCGGCGTGAAGTCAAGGACATGTCCTTGGGGGCCTGTCCGGAAGACCAGGCGCACCTGAGATGTCAAGGCGCGGCGGGCTTCGCCTCGGGCTGCTTGGCCTGCTGCACCGTCGGGTCGCGCTCGAGCTTGCGGCCGGCGACGTCGTTGTCGAGGTGGAGCATCATGTAGACGACGGCGACGGCGAGGATGACGAGGACGTTGATGATCTGGAACGGCAGGCTGAGGGCGATGAGGTACTCGCCGCGCAGCCAGCGGCGGCGGCGGATCTTCTTCGCCACCTTCTCGTAGAAGTCGGGCGGGGCCTGCTCCTCGGGCAGGCCCTTGACCAGCCGCAGCATGCTCTGCAGGCCGGACAGCTCCTTCTGCGCCTCGGGCGAGCTGGCGAGCATCGCCTCGAGCTTGCTCTTGCCCTCGGCGTCGAGCTCCTCGTCGAGGTAGGCGCTCATCAGCGCCTCGGCGTTGTCGGTCTCGGGCTTGGCCATACGAACGATCCTCGGCGCGTCAGCGCATGAAGGGCTCCAGGCGCTCCTTCAGCGCCAGGCGCGCCCGGTGCAGGCGCGACTTGAGCGTGCCCTCCTGCAGGCCGGTGATCTTGATGATGTCCTGGTACGACATGCCTTGCACGTCGCGCAGCACGATGAGCAGGCGATGGTCGGGATCGAGGGCGGCGAGCTCGCGCTGGACGATCTTCTCCATGCGCATGCCCTCGGTCACGGCTTCGGGGCCCGGCACCTGGCTCTGGAAGGTGATGACCGCGCCGGTCTCGGCGGCCGGCATCTGCGCCTGCGGCGTCTCGTCGATGTCGAGGCTGCGGTGGAAGTTGCGGCCCTTGAGGTACTTGATCCGGTTCTTGCAGGTGTTGGTGGCGACCCGGTAGAGCCAGGTGTAGAAGCGACCCTCGCCGCGGTAGTTGCCGATCGCGCGGTAGACGATGATGAACACCTCCTGCGCGAGATCTTCGGCCTCCTGGCGGTTGCCGATCATGCGCAGCATGAGGCCGAAGATCCGGTTCTGATAGGTGTGCACCAGCTCGCGGAACGCGGCCTCGTCGCCTTGCTTGAGGCGGCGGACCAGCTGGCGATCGCGGCGGTCCTGCTCGGCGCGCCGGGCGTTCTCGGCCCGCTGCTCCGGCGTCAGCGTCTCGTCGGGAGCCGGCGCCGGCTCGGGCTCGTCGGGCGGGGCGGCAGCGGCGAGCTCCTCGGCGCTGTACACTCGCTCGGGGTCGGTCACGCGACTCACTGTCGTCCAGACCGCGGGGCCGGGGCAAGGTTCCTGTGCGGATGACGGTCGCGGGCACGTCCGCGCGCGCGGGCGGGTCGGGCGCGGGCAATATTCGCCCGCGAGCCGGCTTATCCTCGCATCATCGAGGCATCATTGAGGATTGATGCGGATGCCGAGGTTGACGGCCAGGCGGGTCTCGGGGTTGGGCCCGGTGATTTGGCGCGAGAACCCGAACCCGAGGTCGAAGCCGATCCCCCGCTTGGGCGCGTCGCGGACGAAGCCGATGCCGCAGGCGATGAAGCCGCGGTCGTCCTGCTTGCCGCGCCCGCGGCTGTCCCAGTAGCCGCCGAGGCGCAGCGGCACCGTGTTCTTGATGGTGTACTCGGCGCCGCCGGAGAACACCATCCGCGTGTACTTGTCCTGGTGACGGAACGACGTGAAGTCGTACATGCCGTCGAAGTTGAGCGAGAAGCCGTGCTGGCGGGTGGGGAAGACGGCCAGGCCGTGGGCCACGGTGCGCGGGAAGTCGGACAGCAGGCTGACCCGGTGGCGGTCGAGGCTGTCGGGCGCGACCACGAACGGGTCGAGCTTGAGCGCGGTGACCGGCGGCGTCGGCCCGACCAGGTTCTGGCCGACCACCGAGACGTTGACGAACTGCTTGATCGACAGCGTGACGGCGAGGTCGAGGCCGAAGGCGTAGCGCTGCTTCTTGGCGTCGTGCGGGTCGCCCTGGGCGTCGACGAAGCGCAGGCTCGACTGCAGGAACTTGGGCCGCACGCCGAACGCGAGCCACCCGGGCGCCGCGTTGATGGCGATCGGCAGGCCGACCTCGTGGGCCATGTGGAACAGCTCGAGCTCGTGCTCGCCGCCGCGGTCGTCCTTGAAGCCGACCTTCGGCAGGCCCAGCGTGGCCACGTAGCCGAGGCCCACGGCCACCCGCGGGTTCAGCAGCGAGTCCATCGCCTGGATGCCGACCCCGTGGGTGTTGTTCTCGAGCTGCACCTGATAGACCGGGTCGATCAGGAACTGGCGCGTGAACCCCATGTTGGCCGGGTTCGCCAGCATGGCCCCCGAGCCGGTCGACGAGGCGCGCGTCGCCCCGCCCATCCCGAGGTTGCGCGTGCCATCGAGTCCCGGCGAGGCCAGCGCCTGTGACGGGATGACAACCGCCGCGACGACCGCGAACACGGCCGGGATGCAGGCGCGGCGGCCCGGGAGGGCAGGCGAGAGGCGAAGAGCACGGCGGGTTTCGGGCATGTCGGCGGGGCCGCCTCGCCGTAGCAAGATCGGGGCCAGGCAGAGGGTGTCAGACGGTGCGGCGCGAGGCCAGGCCGAACAGCGCGAGGACGAGCACGCACATCGCCAGCAGCAGCCACAACTGGTGGTCGCTCCAGCGCTGGGCCTCGGCGAGGAGGTCGACCGGGCGAGCGGCGACGACGTCGACGCGGGCCCACAGCCGGTCGAGGTGCGGCACGAGCAGCAGGCGGTGGGCGAGGGCGGCGGCGATGAGGACGAGGGCGATGGTGGTGCCGGCCCTGGAGGCGATCCACCGCGGCGAGGCGAGGGCGAGGACGACGCTGGCGACCACCACGAGGTCGGCGAGGCGCTGACCGAGCGGGGCCGAGAGGGCGCGCGCGAGGTTGGCGTCGATCAGCGGCGAGGCCGACAGCGCCGGGATGGCGACGAAGTAACCGACGACGAGCGCGCCGAGCAGGAGGGCGGCCGCGGCGAAGCCGATCAGGGCAGCGGGTCTCACGACCGCGGCCTATGCCACGGTCCTCGGCCCCGGCCAAGTTTGCGGCGCGACGCCCGGGCGGTGCGCTACAGTCGCGCGGTGCAGCGGCGGGGCTTTCTCCAGCAGCTCGGCGGAGCGGTCGTCACCGGCCTCGGCGGCGCGCTCGCGACACGGACGGGCCGGGCGGCCGGCAGTCACATGTCCTCCGGGACAGGCGACGAGGAGCGGATCCTCGGCGAGGGCCGCTCGCGTTACAACCACGTGCGCGTGGTCGAGCGCGGCTCGGTGCGGACCATGCTGTTCATCGGCGACGACGGCACGCAGTACATCGAGACGCGCATCGACGCGGCGCACCGGCGCAGCCTCGACCTCGACGTCTTCCGCACCATGCTGGCCGGCTTCGTCGTGCATCCCGAGCCGCGGCGGATCCTCGTGCTCGGCCTCGGCGGCGGCGCGCTGCCCGGCTACTTCCACGAGCGCCTGCCCGGCCTGCAGCTCGAGGCAGTCGACATCGACCCCGAGGTGGTGCGCCTGGCCCAGGCGTTCTTCGGGGTACCGAAGGACGATCCGAGCTACCGCGTCCACGTCGCCGACGCCCGCCTGTTCCTCCAGCGCGCACCCGCGGACCAGCGCTGGGACATGATCGTGCTCGACGCGTTCCGCGGGGTCCAGGTGCCGCTCCACCTCAAGACCGCCGAGTTCCACGGCGAGGTCCTGAAGCGCCTGGCCGACGGCGGGGTCGCGGTCGCCAACTTGCACAACGCGACCCGCATGTATCCCCACGATCGCGAGACGATCGCCGCGGTCTACCCGAGCTGCTACGGCTTCCTCAGCGAGGCCGGCAATCAAACCACTCTGGTCGCCGGCGCCGCCCCGGCGCGCCTCGGCGTCTACGCCCTCCGCGCCAACGCCCGCCGGGTCCAGCCGCGCTTCGACGACGTCGACGTGATGGGCCTGTGCGCCCGCTACTACGTCCGCCGCGACTGGGAGCGCGTGGCGGTGCTGCGCGACGACTTCGCCGCCGACGGCCTGGCCGCCGCCGCCGAGCGCAACAACGGCTCGTGCCTGCGCGGCTGCACCTACCGCTGACCCTCCTACCGCCGGGCCGCGGCCCGGGCTATGGTCTGCCCGTGACCGACGCCTCGTCCCTGCTCTCGCGCCGCGGCCTCCTGCTCCTCGGCGGCGGCAGCCTGGCCTTCGGGGCAGCCGCGCTCGCGCGCTCGGCCGAGGCCGCCGAGACCGTGCTGGCCGAGGCCGTCTCGCGCTACAACCGGATCCGCGTGGCCGAGCGCGGCTCGGTGCGCACCATGTACTTCGTCGGCGACGACGGCACCCAGTTCATCGAGTCGCGCCACGACCGCTCGCGCCCGCAGAGCCTCGACCTCGACTACACGCGCACCATGATGGCCGGCTTCCTGCTGCAGCCGCGCCCGCGCCGGCTGCTGATGCTCGGCCTCGGCGGCGGCGGCATGAGCAACTACTTGAAGACCCGCTTCCCGGACCTCGAGATCGACGCGGTCGACATCGACCCCGAGGTGGTGCGCCTGGCCCAGGAGTTCTTCGAGGTGCCGAAGAACGACCCGAGCTACCGGGTGCACGTCGCTGACGCCCGCCTGTTCGTCGAGGGCGCGGCGCCGGAGGTCCGCTGGGACATGATCATGCTCGACGCCTTCCGCGGCGTGTTCGTGCCCTACCACCTCAAGACCGCGGAGTTCTACCGCGCCTGCCTGGCCCGCCTGGCGCCCGACGGCGTGGTGGTCGCCAACCTCCACAACGTCACCCGCATGTACCCGCACGACCGCGAGACCACCTCGGTCGTGTTCCCCCAGCGCTACAGCTTCGTCAGCGAGACCGGCAACCAGACCACGCTGGTCGCCTCGGCCGGCCGCGAGCGCGTCGGGGCCTACCAGATCCGCGCCAACGCCCGCGCCGTCCAGCCGCAGTTCGACGCCGACATGCTCGGCCTCGCCGCCCGCTACTACGTCCGCCGCGACTGGGAGTCCTCCGCGGAGGTGCTCAAGGACGACTTCAAGCCGGCGGAGCTCGAGGCCGCCGCGGGCCGACACAACCAGACCTGCGTCAAGAACTGCCGCTACGGGCTGTGAATTTTGGGACATGCCCGAAAGGGCATGTGTTGAAAGACATGTCCTCGAGGGCAAGGAGCCATGGGGGCATGCACAGGTCGAGCGGATCCTGCTGCGACGGGCTCGGGTGCTCGCGCGGGGCGCTGCACCACGTCAGCGGCGCGGGCCGAACAGCTTGCGGCGAGGGCCTTCGGGCGTCGAGCGGCGCAGCTGGATCGCGTGGATCTGCCGCTTCGCGTCGATGTTGTCGGGCTCGAGCTCCAGCACGTGATTGAAGTGCAGCAGCGCCTGCTCGTCGTCGCCTGACCCGAGGGACAGCAGGCCGAGGTCGTAGTGGGCGCGGACGCAGCGCGGCTGGCGGGCCAGGACCTCGAACAGGGCCGCGCGGGTGGCGTCGCGGACCGAGGCCTTGTCGGCGGCCAGCTGGTACTCGCACCACGCGACTGCGGCGCGGAGCTCGAGCTCGTCGGGGTTGAGCGCCGCGGCCTTGCGGTAGCGCTCGAGCGCGCGGTCGAAGTTGCCGGCGCGCAGCAGCTTGTCGCCCTCGCGGAGCACCACCTCGCTCTCGAGCACCTGCTGCGCGCTCGGGCCCGGGGTCGCGCGGGCGGGCGGCTGGCTGCCGCGCAGCAGCGCCGCGATCTGCTCGCGCTGGGCGTCGTCGGACAGCCGCTGGTAGGCCTCGCTCAGCGCCGCGAACACCGCCTGCGAGCGCGCGCGCAGGTGGCCGAGGCCCTGGTGCGGCAGGCTGTCGGGGTGGAAGCGCCGGCTCAGCACGTGCCAGGCGGCGCGGATCTGGGCGCGGTCGGCGGTGGTCGCCAGGCCGAGCAGGTCGAACGCGTTGGCGCCGCCGGCGACAGCCGCCTCGAGTCGCTCGAGCTCGCCGGCGAACTCGGCGGCGCGCAGGCTCTCGCGCCCGCTGGCGGGCTGGCTGTGCGAAAGGACAGGTTTCGAAGAACCTGTCGCTTCGGGCAGGGTGGCGATCGGCCCGGTGCCCTGCTCGGGCGGGGCGTTGGCCGACTTCAGCATCTGACAGGCCCACAGGGTGTAGACCACGGCGGCGACGCGCGCCTCGGGCTGACCGGACAGGCGGGCGACGTCGGTGACGTAGAGGTTGCCGGGGCGGAGGGCGTCGACGATCGCCTCGTCGCCCCTGGAGAAGTGGAACTGGGCCCGGTAGCGCTCGAGCGAGGAGCGCAGGCGCAGCGGACCGTCGAGCAGGAGGCCCATCTCGGCGGCGATCCGGCGCGGGTCGAAGTGGGCGACCACGCCGGCGTGGATGAGCTCGAGGGTGTTGACCTGGGTCGGCTGGGAGGCGTCCGACTCGGCGGCGCCGTCGCCGGCGAGGATCTGGACCGTGCCGGCCCGCAGCGCGAACAGGTGGACCACCTTGCGCGCGCACTGGACGCGCAGCGCCTTGCGGAGCTGGCCGCCGGTGACGAGGCGGCGGCGCACGAGGTAGTGGCCGAAGCGCTCGCGGGGGGCCCCTGGCTGGGCCAGGCGGGCCAGTTCGGCCATCGCGCGGTCGCGCTCCGCCGGCTCGATGAGCCCGAGATCGACGAGGACCTGGCCGATCGAGTCGTGCGGGCTGGTAAAGTCGGTGAAGATCGGCATCCCGCCCTGAAACCACACCCGCCGCGCGCCGGCGTCGGCGCTCCGGCCGGGCGCGTCGGCGGCCGGCGGCGTGAGGCTGATCGTCCCGGTGAAGCGGCGGTGCAGCAGCGCGAACATGAGCCGGGGCAGGCTCATCCTGGCCAGGTCGACGACCTGCGGGTCGGCGCTCGGCGGGGCCGTCTCCATGGCTTCGATGCTAGCACTTCGGCGCGCCGGCCTGCTACGTTTGGCCTCGCATGAGCATCAGCTTCATGGTCGGCCCGCATCGGGTCCGCTTCGCCGGCAAGACCGACATCGGCCTGGTCCGCGCCCACAACGAAGACAGCCTGCTGATCCCGCGCGAGATGGCCCTCGCGGTCGTGTCCGACGGCATGGGTGGCCACGCCGCCGGCGACGTCGCCAGCCGGATCACCGTCGAGACCATCGACCAGCACTACCGCGACACCGCCCGCAGCGGCCCCAACACCTGGCCGTTCAAGCTGCCCTCGCTCGAGATCGAGAAGCAGCGCATGAGCGTCGCCATCCAGCTCGCCAACTCGAACATCTTCGAGACCGCCCAGGCCGACGGCAGCAAGAAGGGCATGGGCTGCACCGTCGACGCCATCTACTTCAACCAGGGCCGCTTCTTCATCGGCCACGTCGGCGACAGCCGGGTCTACCGGATCCGCGAAGGGCGGATTCAGATGCTCACCGAGGACCACTCGCTGCTCAACGACTACCTCCGCATGAAAGAATTGAGCGGCGACGAAGGGGTCCACTTCCCCCAGAAGAACGTGGTGGTCAGAGCCCTCGGCCTCGCCGATCAGGTCCACGTCGATGTCATCGCCGATGGCTTCAAGGTCGGCGACGTGTTCATGCTGTGCAGCGACGGCCTCAGCGGCATGCTCGACGACCGCGTCCTGCTCGACATCGTCACCGCCCGCGACAGCCTCGACACCACCTGCAACGAGCTGATCAAGGCCGCCAACGACGCCGGCGGCAACGACAACATCACCGCGATCCTCTGCCGCATCGAGAAGCCGTGAGTCACAGCAGCGCGGACACTCGCTCGGCCAGCGCCAGCGCGGCCGTCAGCCCGGGCGACTCGATGCCGACCAGGTGCACGCAACCCGGGCTCTGAAACACCGCGAAGTCACGCTCGGCCGGCTCGTCGGGCGCGCGCAGCTTCGGGCGGATCCCGCATCCGTCGTACGCCAGCTGCTCCTCGCCGATCGGCCCGAGCAAGGCGCACGCGGCGCGATGAAACGCCGCCCGCTTGTCCGCCGCAGGCCCGAAGTCGTCGCGTGCGTCGACGTACGTGACGTCAGGTCCGAGTCGACAGGCGCCGGCGAGGTCGAGGGTGAGGTGCACGCCGAGGCCGGCCGCGCCGCGCGCTCGCACCGGATAGATCAGGTGGCGGTAGCGCGCCCGCGTGCGCAGGCGGAAGTAATCGCCGCGACAGGGGTAAATGCGCGGCGACTCGGCCCCGAGCATCGCTGCCAGCTCGTCCGCGTGCAGCCCGGCGGCGTTGATCACCCGCGCCGCGGCCACCGGCCCGCGCGTCGTCTGCAGCGTCACGGCGCCTTCCGCGACCTCGGCCGCCTCGACCCGCGCGCGCAGGCCGAACACCGCCCCGTGCGCCTCGGCGTCGGCCCGAAGCGAGGCGCACAGCCCGTGGACGTCGACGATCCCGGTGTTCGGGCACCACAGCGCCGCCCGCACGTCCGGCAGCTCGGGCTCGCGCGCCCGCGTCACGGCGGCGCCGACGAGCACGCAGTCACGCGCCCCGGCCGCGCTCGCGTTGGCGGCCAGCGCCTGCAGGGCCGCCTCTTCCTCGCCGGTGCGGGCGATCACCAGCTTGCCGAGGCGCGCGTGATCTACCTGATGATCCGCGCACCAACTGTACAAAAGTTCCTGTCCCCGCAGACATGTCTCGGTTTTCCACGAGGCCGGCGGGTAGTAGAGCCCCGAGTGGATCACGCCGCTGTTGCGGCTCGACACTCCGGCGCCTTCCCGGGCTTCGCGTTCGAGCACGAGCACCTCGAGGCCGCGTCGGGCGAGCGCCGAGGCGACCGCACAACCGACCACGCCGGCGCCGACGACGGCCACGTCGACCTGGTCGAGGCCGGGCACTCTCGGACCTTAGCAGGCGCGGCTGCCTGCGACAGCGCGTCGCTTGCTTGGCGAGCCTGCGAGGTTTAAAACCCCCACGGGAGCCCCGCCATGGCCGAGATGCACATCAAGAGCCACACGTTCAGGACCGACGGCGAATGGGAGACCATCGACACGCTGTGGTACAGCCCGTTCTTCTACTGGCAGCGGAACGGCCTGCGCGTCACGCCGCCGGTGCCGCTGCGGATCGTCGTCTTCAACAAGGTCGTCGACGAGTCCGACGAGGGGTGGATCAACCAGGGCGGCGCGAGCGCGATGCTTCTGCAGCGGATTCAGGCCCGCGGTCACAAGGGCCAGACGATCCGCGTCGAGGTCGGCGACGAGATCACCGAGGAGAACCGCCCGACTCGCTCGCCCTGATGCGGGCGCGGCGGTCGGGCGCGGCGGTCAGCGCTTGGCGCCTTCCTGCTCCTGGAACCAGGTCAGCGCCTCGAGCATCGCGTTGTTGCCGGTGATGTCGCTGAGCTCGACCTTGACGCCCTTGTCGCTGAAGAACAGGTCGTTGGCGACCAGCGGGTTGCGGCGCTGGGCGATAAAGAGGATGGGCTCGGCGCCGCGGGTGTAGCCGAGCTGGACGATCGCGTTGGGCAGCCAGCGGCCGTTGTCGCCGAACTTGAACTCGCGGGTCAGCCGGTAAAAGCCCTCGTGCGGCAGCTTGACGAGCGACGAGCCCCAGCCGTAGTCGACCTTCGGGACCTTCACCCCGGGCATCTGGAAGCGCCACTGGTTGTGGATGTTCTGCACCGGAAGCAGGACCGAGGCGGGCGCAAACTCGGCGTCGGTGCGGATAAGGATGAGCAGGTTGGGGGCGACGGTCGCCTCGTGCTCGGGCAGGAACTTCGTGGTCTTGAAGATCCCCGGTTGGTACTGGAAGGCCATGGCGCGGGGAACACTACAGAAGACGGCGGGGCCAGGAAAGCCGAAAATCCCGCGCCGCGCGACGTCGCCGGCCGGCGCGCGAGGGTGCTCCAGGTCACGCCCGGGTCCCCCCGGGCAGGCCGTGGCCGCGGATGACGGCCGGCCCGCGACCTGCGAGCGCTCGGCCCGCGTATCCACGGTTGTCACCGGGCGCCCCGGTTGTGCTACCAATGCCCGGTCGCCGTGTCAGATTCCGTCATTGTCATCAACGCCGATGGGCCCGAGACGCGGGTCGCTCTCATCGAACAGGGGATCCTCTCCGAGTACTACGTCGAGCGCGAGCGCGAGCGCGGCACCGTCGGCAACGTGTACAAGGGCAAGGTCCTGCGCGTCCTGCCCGGCATGCAGGCCGCGTTCGTCGACATCGGCGAGGAGAAGGCCGCGTTCCTTTACGCCGGTGACATCGCCGCTCCGGGCGGCCAGGGCGAGAAGGAGGCGGCTCTCCGCGCTCTCGGCGGCGACGACGACGACGAGGTCGCGCCGCGCCGCACCGGTCGTCACGGCGACATCACCGAGCTGGTGCGCCCCGGGCAGGAGATCCTCGTCCAGGTGGTGAAGGACCCGATCTCGAGCAAGGGCGCGCGGATCACCACGTACATCTCGCTGCCGGGCCGCAACGTCGTGTTCATGCCGACGGTGAGCCACATCGGGATCTCGCGCCGGATCGCCGGCGACCGCGAGCGCCGGCGTCTGCGCCGCCTGATCGATCAGATGCGCCCCGCGGGCTCCGGCTTCATCGTCCGCACGGTCGCCGAGTCGGCCAGCAACAACCAGGTCCGCGCCGACATGGATTACCTCCTGCGCCTGTGGGAGAACATCCAGTTCAACGAGCGCCACCAGCGCGCGCCGGCGCTGCTCTACCGCGACCTCAACCTCATGCTCCGGGTCGTGCGCGACAACCTCACGCCCGAGTTCAAGAAGGTCATCGTCGACGACCGGATCGCCCACGACAAGGCGGTGCGGTTCATCGGCGCGTTCATGCCCGAGCTGGTCGACCGCGTCGAGCTGTACACCGGGCGCGAGCCGATCTTCGACGGCTACGGCATCGAGCTCGAGATCAACCGCGCGCTCGAGCGCAAGGTCCAGCTGAAGAGCGGCGGCTCGCTCGTGTTCGACCAGGGCGAGGCGCTGACCGCGATCGACGTCAACACCGGCAAGTTCGTCGGCGCCAAGGGCAAGACGCTCGAGGAGACGATCACGCAGACCAACCTCGAGGCGGCCGAGGAGCTGGCCGATCAGCTGCGCCTGCGCAACCTGGGCGGCCTCGTCATCATCGACTTCATCGACATGGACAAGGAGTCGAACCGGCGCAAGGTCTACCGCAAATTGCAGGAGGTCCTCCGCCGCGACCGCGCCAAGGCGCACATCACCAAGATCTCGGAGATGGGCCTGGTCGAGATGAGCCGCAAGCGGACCAAGGAGTCGCTCTTGCGGCTGTTGACGGCCCCCTGCGAGGTCTGTAACGGTAAAGGCTACACGAAGAGCCCGACCACGATGTGCTACGAGATCTTGCGCGAGGTCCGGCGGGAAGGCCCGCACCTCACCGGCGACACCATCATCGTCCAGGCCGCCCCCTCGGTGGCCGAGCTGATGAACGGCCCCGAGGTCGCCGCGGTCGACAACATGGTCAAGCGGCTGCAGAAGGGCATCGACATCCAGGGCCGCAAAGACTTCCACATCGAGCACTTCGAGATCCGCACCAAGAACAAGGGCGGCCGCAGCACCACCAACAACCCGGCCGACTGAGCGAGAGGAGCGACCATGGCGAAAGCGGTGGAACGGCGCCGGAGCGAGCGCTACACGGTGAACGCCGAGTTCGCCGAGCTGGAGCCCGGCAGCATCTCCTTCGTCAGCAACTTGAGCGAGCAGGGCGTGTTCATCAACACGCGCGCGCGCCTGCCGGTCGGCGCCGCGATCGACCTCCGCTTCACGATCCTGCTCGACGACCCGGTCGTCATCAGCGGCACCGGCCGCGTCGTCCATCTTCAGGACGAGCCGCGCGGCATGGGCGTCGCCTTCCACAACCTCAGCGCCGAGATGACGCTCCGGGTCATCGACGCGATCGCCTGGCATCGCACTCGCGAGGCCTCACGCGCCGCCGAGCCGGGCTTCCGCACGCGCGAGCTCACCGCCGAGGAGCTGGCCCAGCTCGAAGAAGGCGACGAGATGGCCAGCGAGTCGGTCACGAGCCTCAGCGCCTCCGCCGTGCTCGCCGAGGACAGCCTGCCCGCCGCCGCCCGCAGCGGCCTCGCCCGCCGCGGCGCCCGCGAGGACTCGCTGTCCCGCGCCAGCCTCGATGACTCCAACCAGTCGCTCCCGCCCCCGCCGCGCTTCGGCGCCTCCGCCCCGGTCCCGGCCGCGCGCAAGGCCCCGCCGCCGCCGCCCAAGGACGACGACTACGAGGACTTTTAGCCGCGGCCGCCCCGCGCGCGCCGCCGCGCGTCTTGCGAGCGAGGCGATTTTCACTATCGTGAGCGGGTGAGCATCACTCGCCGCTTCCTCGACCTCGCGCGGGCCAACATCACCGACTTCTCCCAGGCCTTCCGCCGCGGCGACCCGCTCGAGGGGCTCAGCGAGGACGAGCGCCGGGTCATCGACGACGAGGTCGAGAAGGACACCGTCGGTACCAAGGCCGGCAAGCGCGCCCGCCAGGTCCGCGACGCCGCCGAGGAGATGTGGGACCGGGCCTTCGAGGCCAGCCAGCGGGCGGCCGGCAACAACCCGCCGCGCCAGCGCAGCTCCGAGGCCGAGCGCCTGCGCTGGTACCGAACCCTCGAGCTCGAGCCCGGCGCCTCGCTCGAGGAGATCCGCAAGTCCTACCGGCGCCTGCTGAAGCAGTACCACCCCGACCGCTTCGCCAAGGACCCGGAGAAGTACAAGGTCGCGACCGAGGTCACGCGCAACATCACGGTCGCCTACGACGGCCTGACCACGCTGCTCGAGCAGCAGCGCTGAGCCGCCGGGCAAAAAGTCCGCGCGGCGCTGCGCGGTTTTTGCGGTACCGTGCGGCGGTCTCGAGGACCCGTTGACCGCACGCCCCGCGAAGAGCAAGTCCGCCGCGAAGAAGACCATGGCCGCCCAGGCCGACGTACACGCCCTCTACGAGCGCGCCGTCCAGGACCCGGGCAACGACGTCAAGTTCTTCAACCGCATCTACAAGAAGCTCCGCGGCCACGACCCGGTGTCGCTGCGCGAAGATTTCTGCGGCACCGCGGTGCTGTGCGCCGAGTGGGTCAAGAGCGGGGCCGAGCGCACCGCCCTCGGCGTCGACCTGTCGCAGGAGACGATCAACTGGGGCCTCGAGCACCGCATCGTCCCCGCCGGCCGCGCCGTCGCCAGCCGCGTCTCGCTCGTCTGCGCCGACGTCCGCGAGGTCAAGAAGCCCAAGGTCGACATGGCCTGCGCGCTCAACTTCTCCTACTACTGCTTCAAGCGCCGCGACGAGCTGCTCGACTACTTCCGGGCCGTGCACGCCGGCCTCGCCAAGGACGGCCTGTTCTTCCTCGACCTCCTCGGCGGCACCGAGGCCCTCGTCGAGGGCTCGACCGACAACGACCACGGCGACTTCGTCTACCGCTGGGAGCAGGCCCGCTTCGACGCCCTGACCCACGACTTCCTGTGCCACATCCACTTCCTGTTCCCCGACGGCTCCAAGCTGCTCGAGGCCTTCACCTACGACTGGCGCCTGTGGATGGCCCCCGAGCTGCGCGACCTGCTGCTCGAGGCCGGCTTCTCCAAGGTCCACGCCTACTGGGAGAAGACCAACGCCGAGGGCGAGGGCACCGGCGTGTTCTACGAGCCGGACTACGTCGAGAACCAGGAGATCTGGTGGACCTACCTCGCCGCCGAGCGCTGACGCAACCTGTCTGAACGACCATGTCCAAAAAGACCGCGAAGGCCACCGCCAAGAAGTCGCCCGCCAAGAAGCCGCCGAAGAAGCAGCCGCCCGCGAAGACGCAGGCGAAGTCGGCGGCCAAGAAGAAGCCGAAGCAGCCGGCGCGCAAGGTCGGGCCGACGCTGGCCGAGAGCGCCGACAAGTTCGCGCTCTACCAGCGCTCGGTCCAGTCGCCGAGCGTCGACATCGAGTTCTTCGAGGCCGAGTTCCAGAAGCACCGCGGCCGCGCGCCCCTGAGCGTGCGCGAGGACTTCTGCGGCACCGCCCTGTTCTCCGCCGAGTGGTGCAAGTCGGACCCGCGCCGCACCGCCCTCGGCGTCGACCTCGACGGCCCGACGCTCGACTGGGGCCGCACCAACACCCTCGCCGCGGCCCCGCCCGACGCCGCCGAGCGCGTGACCCTGGCCCAGACCGACGTCCGCGACACCAGCCTCCCCGCGGTCGACCTGATCGTGGCGATGAACTTCAGCTACTGCATCTTCAAGACGCGCGAGGAGCTGCGCGGCTACTTCGCCGCCGCCCGCAAGAACCTGGTCGAGGACGGCGCCTTCGCCCTCGAGGTCTACGGCGGCACCGAGGCCGTGGTCGAGCTCAGCGACGAACGCGAGCTGCGCGGCGGCCTGACGTACGTGTGGGAGCAGGAGAAGTTCAACCCGATCGACCACCACACGCTCTGCCACATCACCTGGAAGTTCCGCGACGGCTCGCAGCTGTACCGCGCCTTCACCTACGACTGGCGCCTGTGGACCCTCCCGGAGCTCGGCGAGCTGCTGCGCGAGGCCGGCTTCTCGGCGGTGAAGTTCTACTTCGAGCGCGTCGAGGCCGACGAGGACGACGACGAGTACCTGACCGGCACCGGCGAGTTCGTCGAACACACGGAGATCGAGAACCAGGAAGCCTGGCTCGGCTACGTCGTCGCGCTCAAGTGAGCGGACGTGACTTCGGCGAATCACCGCGACGCGGGTGATTCGCCGAGCTCAAGGCAGGTCGGGCAGGGATTCGCGCGGCGGATCTCTGCCCGCGTCGCGTCACAGGGCCAGAGTCGCCACCAGGTCGTGGGCGTCGGCCTGGGTCACGCGGGCCTTCAAAAAGTCGCCCGGCTTGCCGGTCCCGTCGGTGAGCACGACCTTGCCGTCGATCCCGGGCGCCTGGCCCTCGTGGCGGCCCTCGAGGAGAAACTCGCTCTCGTCGGACTCGCCGTCGATCATCACCTCGATGACCTCGTCGATCATCTCCTCGTGGCGCTCTTGACGGATCTCCTCTTGCAGCTCCATCAGCGCCAGCCGGCGCTCCTCGGCCACCTCCGGCGACACGCGGGTCGGCAGCAGCGCCGACGGCGTGCCGTCCTCGCGCGACCACGGGAACACGCCGAGGTGATCGATCGCCCCCTCCTCGACGAATTGATAGAGCCGCTGGAACGCCGCCTCGGTCTCGCCCGGGTGGCCGACCAGCATCGTCGTCCGCAGCCAGATGTACGGCGACTGCGCGCGCAGCTTCTCGACCAGGTTGCGCACCACCTTCTCGGTGTAGCCGCGGCGCATCTTCTTGAGCACGTCGGTGTCGACGTGCTGCAGCGGCACGTCGAGGTAGGTGGCGATCTTCGGCTCGCCGGCGATCATCGTCAGCAGCTCGTCGCGCACCGTGGTGGGGAACGCGTAGTGCAGGCGGATCCATCGCAGATCCTTGACGCCGCACAGCCCGGTGAGCAGCTGCTCGATGTTGCGGGGGTCCTCGAGGTCGGTGCCGTAGGTGGTGAGGTCCTGGGCGACCAGGCAGATCTCGCGGGTGCCCTGCTCGGCCAGCTGCTCGGCCTCGCGGACGATGCTGTCGATCGCGCGGCTGCGCTGCGGCCCGCGCAGCTTGGGGATGATGCAGAAGGCGCACGGTCGGTCGCAGCCCTCGGCGATCTTCACGTACGCGCTGTGCCGGCGCCCGGTGACCTGCCGCGGCGTGGTGTGGTCGTACAGGTAAGCGCGCCGCCCCAGCGGGCTCACGGCCATGCGCGGGGCCTGCTCGGCGAGCACCTGCGCCAGCCCGAGCTGGTCGGCCGAGCCGAGGAAGTTGTCGACCTCGGGCATCTCCGCCGCCAGCTCCTTGGGGTAGCGCTGGCTCAGACAGCCGGCCACCACCAGCCGCTTGGCCTCGCCCTGCGCCTTGATCTGCGCCAGCTCGAGGATGGTGTCGATCGACTCTTTCTTGGCCTCTTCGATGAAGCCGCAGGTGTTGACCACCAGCGTGTCGGCGTCCTCGGGCGAGTCGACCAGAGTGTGCCCCTGGTCGCGCACGACGCCGAGCATCACTTCAGTATCAACCTGGTTCTTGGGACAGCCAAGCGAGACGAAGTAGACCTTCTTCGGCGCGGGCGCGGACATGACGGGGCAAGAGAGCACGCGCGCCCCCGGGGGTCAACGCCGGCCGGTCAAGACCTTGCGCACGCGCGGGCGGCTCACATCTGCTTCGGGCAGGCGCCGCCGGCCTTCTCCAGGCCCGCCGCCCGCAGCTCGCGCCCGGTCGGCCCGTCCCCGAGCAGCGCCCGCCGCCCCTCACCGTGACCGGCGCCCAGCACGTCGCGCAGGTAGGCCTCGTAGTTGAACGTGTCCGAGTGCTCCGCAGTGTGGCAGCCGAGGCAGACGTCGACCGCGGCCTCGCGGCGGATGCCGAACGCCTTGCCCGCCTTCTCCGGCGTCTCCGCGTGGATGCTGCCCGGCCCGTGGCAGACCTCGCACTGCACGTCCTCGAGGCCGGCGACCTCGACCACTTCGGACCCGCCGGGCTGACGAAAGCCGGTCACGTGGCAGCCGACGCACGACAGGTCGAACTGCTTGTTGACCTTCACCAGCGTCTCGTAGGCCCCCGCGTGCCGCGTGCCGGCCCAGTGCTTCTCGGCCGCGTCATGGCAGGCACCGCACTGCTCCACGCCGATGTAGCTCGCCTGACCCTTCGCCGGCGGCGGCGGCTTCACGCCCGCGAACCGCTGCTGGTTCTGCGTCGCCACCCACGCGTCGTAGCTGCGCAGCGCCTCGGCGCCGGCCGCGTCGACCGGCAGCTTGCACGTGATCTTCTGCTGCTCGAACGTGACGGCCACCGCACCGCTGGGCGCGGTGTCGCTGGCCATCGACGCCGCGAGCGCCGCGCGCTCCTGCTCGAGCCGGGCGATGTACCCCGGATCGGCGGACGGATCGGCGCGGAACTTGGTCAGCCGCGCGTCGAGCCGCTCGAGCTCCTTGGCCTGCACCGCCGCCGATGGCTGGACCTTCCACGCGTCCGGCCCGGGCATCGCCGCGAGCGCCGACGGATCGATCGACAGCCGCACGTGCGCCAGAGTCTGCGCCTGGTCGCCGGGCTCTAGCACCCAGCCGTGACCCACGCGCGTCGCCGGAGCGCCCAGCCTGGCCTTCTCGGTGCCCTCGGGGATGCCCGTCACCACGATGTCCGCCCCCGGCACGCCCTCGGCGACCTCGACCGCCGCAGCGCGCGTCCCGTGGACCAGCACGATCACCACGTCGGCCCCGGCCGCGCGCATCGCCGCGATCTCACGCTTGGCCGCGTTCGTGGTCGGCTCGAGCGGCCCGAGCAGCTTCACCGCCTCCGGGCTCGGCTCGTGCACGGCCGTCACGCCGAGCTGCAGCGCCGGCTTGCCGTCGTGCCCCGGGATGTCGACCACGCGGTGCGGCACCACCCCGAGCTCGTCGAACGCCCGGCTGTTGGCGAGCACGCGCGGCAGCGGCCAGCGCTTGAGCGCTTCCTGCGCAAGCGGGCTGGACAGGTCGTTCGCCCCGACGCCCGCCACCAGCGAGCCGCCCAGCGAAGCGAATCGCTCCTGGAGCGCGCCGGCCCGCTGATACGCCTGCGCCCACGCCGCCTCGTCGTGCGGCGCCTCGGGCCCCTTGGGATCGGGGATGAGCAGCCCACCTGGCTCGACGACCAGGCGGCGCTGCGGATCGATGTCGTGCCCCAGGTAGCCGAACACGTACTGGAGCCCGCCGAGCGGCTCGGTGGTGCAGCCGCACGGCGCGACCGCGCCCATCACCCGGGCGAACGCCACCAGGTCGATCGTCAGTCGCGGAGGGGGGGAGGTCGGCTCCGCAGGGCTGGTCTTGGTCGGACCGGAGCCGGGCGAGCCGCAGGTCGCACAGGCCAGGATCGCCGACGCCACGAGCGCGGTGAGCCCTGCGAGCGCGCGGGGGCGGGGCCGGAGGACGGCGAGGCCGGCGGCGCGGGGAGGGGAGATCGGCATGGTCGCGGGGGCGGAGATCTTAGATCGCGCCGCCGGCCGCGCCGCTCCGCAGCAGGGGACATTGCGCACGTCCGCCCCTGCCATGCCGGCTTTGCCTGCCCGCCGGGCCGAGGTATACGCCTCCGCCAGCAGCGTTGCCCGCGACGCGGGAACCGTTGCGCAGCGACTTGACCCGCGCACGGCGAGCCGTTTAGGCTTCGCACCCCTTTTCGCCTCCGGCGCACAAGCTCCTTCAAAGCACGCAGTCATGGCCGTCAAGATCAGGCTCGCCCGCATGGGCTCCAAGAAGCGTCCCTACTACCGCATCGTCGCCGCCGACGCCCGCAGCCCGCGCGACGGTCGCTTCCTCGAGCGCCTCGGGACCTACGACCCGCACGCCGAGTCGGTCACCCTCAATGCGCCGCGCGTGGAGTACTGGGAGAGCCAGGGCGCCACTGCCACGGACACCGTCGAGCGCCTCCTCCGTCGCGCGCGCAACATCGCCGCTGGCAAGGCCCCGCGGGCCGTCAAGCCGAAGACCAAGAAGACCGAGAAGAAGAAGTAAGCCGTCCGGCTCGCTTCTTTCTCCCGGTCCCTCGTCCTCGCGCCTCGCCCCGTCGCGCTCGCAGGAGCCGCGACGGTGCTACACCCCCGGAGGCACCCCATGCCCGCAGCGTCCGCGAACATCTCCCTCAAGGACCTCGTCGAGTTCCTCGCGCGTGCCCTCGTCGATCGTCCCGACGAAGTCCACGTCGCCGAGATCGCCGGCGAGCAGACCGTGGTGCTCGAGCTCCGCGTCGCCCGTGACGACCTCGGCAAGGTCATCGGCAAGCAGGGGCGCACCGTCAAGGCCATGCGCGCCCTCCTCAGCGCCGCCTCGGCCAAGCTCCGCAAGCGGGCCGACCTCGAGATCCTCGAGTAGCCGGAGGCCGCCGTGTCGGGCCGCTCCGCCGCGATCGCCGTCGCCGAGGTCTCCGCGCCGCACGGCGTCCGCGGCCAGCTCCGCTTCCACCTCTACGACCCCGACTCGCGCGCGCTGCGGCGCGGCCTGCGGGTCGAGCTCCGGCCGCCGAACAGCCCCGAAGGACATGCCCGATCGGACATGTCCTTCGAGATCGTGACCGTCGAGCCCGTCCCCGGCAAGGCGTCCGTGCGCGTCCAGTTGGCCGGCGTCGCCGACCGCGACCACGCCGAGCGCCTGCGCGGCTGTGAGGTGTGGGTCGCCCGCGCCGATCTCCCGGCGCTGGCCGAGGACGAATTCTACCTGAGCGACGCGATCGGCCTCCCGGTCGAGCGCGCTCTCGCCGATGGCCGCACCCAGGCGCTCGGCCTCGTCGCCGGCGTGACCAGCAACGGTGTGCAAGATCTGCTCGAGGTCGAGTGGACCCGCCCCGACGGTCGCCGCGACACCTGGCTCCTGCCCGCGCTGCCGCAGTTCATCGTCGACCTCGACGGCGAGCGCCTGCGCGTCGACCTGCCGCTCGGCCTCCTGCCCGACGCCCTCGAGGAGGGCGCAGAGGCGCCGTGAGCGGCCAGACCTTCGAGGTCTTCAGCTTGTTCCCCGACGCCGTCGCCGGCTTCCTCCGCGGCGGCCTGGTCGGCAAGGCGCTCGCGCGCGAGCTCGTCAGCGTGCACTGCACCGACTACCGCGAGTTCGCCACCGACCGCTACCGCACCGTCGACGACGCGCCGTACGGCGGCGGTCCGGGCATGGTGATGAAGATCGAGCCGGTCGTCGCGGCGCTCGAGCACGTGACTCGTCTGCGCGGGCCGATGCACCGGATCCTCCTCACCCCTGCCGGTCCGCGGTTCGACCAGCGGGTCGCCGAGCGGCTCGCCGCGGTGCCGCGGATCGGCCTCCTGTGCGGCCGCTACGAGGGCATCGACGACCGCGTCCGCGAGCACTTCGTCGACGAGTGTCTGTCGCTCGGCGACTTCGTCCTCAACGGCGGCGAGGTCGCCGCGTTGGCGATCATCGAGGCCGTCGCCCGCCTGCGCGAGGGCGTGCTCGGCAACCCCGAGTCGGCCGCGCGCGACAGCTTCTCGCTTCAGGACATGTCCTCGCCGACAGGCTCTAAAGAGCAGGGCGCCTGGCTCGAGCACCCGCACTTCACCCGCCCGCCGGAGTTCCGCGGCCTCGGCGTGCCGGAGGTGCTGCTCGCCGGCGATCACGCCGACGTCGCCCGCTGGCGCCGCGAGCAGGCCTGGCGGCGCACCTGGGCCCTGCGCCCCGACCTGCGGCCGCAGCGAGCGCTGCCGGACGACGCGCCGCTCTACCTCGTCGCCCACTTCGCAGCGGGCGAAAAGGACATGTCTGAAAGGACAGCTCTGATCGCCGCGCTCGCGGCCGCCGCCGGCGAGGCCGGGGCCGAGCTGCGGGTCGTCTCGCCTGGCGGAAGGCCGCCCGAAGGCGCTGGCGTCGCCCGCGCAGCCCATTTTCGGAGCCTCAAAGATCTCGCCCGCGAGCTGCGTCGCCGCCACGGAGCCGCCCCGCGACTCGTCGCCCTTGGGCCCGCGAGCGATCTGCCGCTCGCCCGCGGAGCCGCGCCGTTGCTCGATCTGCTGGCCGCTTCGGGGGCGGGAGATCTCTCAGCGCCGCTGGTGCTGGTGCTGGCGTGCGAGGCCACGGGAGATCTCGCACGACCCGCCGCGAACGCTTCGCAAGGCCGCTCCGGGCCCTCGTCTACGGCGCCGGGCGGCCTCGAGGCGGCGTTTTCGCCGGTGAGCCCGCGGCCGTCCAGGCTCGCCTCGGGACTTGCAGAAACGCCCTCGATGAATGACTCTTCCGGCCCCCAGCCGGTGCAAGCCGCAGCGCTTCTCGCCGCCGTCGCACTGGCTGAACTCAAGTCCCGCCGCTCCACGCATCCTTCGGAGCTCCGCCATGAGCAACAGTAACCCGTTGATTGAAGCGATCGAGGCCTCCTACAAGCGGAGCGATGTTCCCGAGTTCCGTCCCGGCGACACCATCCGCGTCCACGCGAAGATCTCCGAAGGCGGCAAGGATCGCATCCAGGTCTTTCAAGGCGTCTGCATCCACCGCAAGCGTGGCGGCGCCCGCGGCTCCTTCACCGTCCGGAAGATCTCCCACGGCGTCGGCGTCGAGCGCGTCTGGGCGGTCAACTCGCCCCGCGTCGTGAAGGTCGAGCTCGTCTCGCGCGGCAAGGTCCGCAAGGCCAAGCTCTACTACCTCCGCAACCTCAGCGGTAACGCCGCCCGCATCCGTGCCCGCCTCGGCGGCTACGCCAACGAGCTGCTCACCTCGGGCGGCGAGTCCGGCGAGTCGCAGGGCGACTGAGCCCCGATGCCCGCGCCACCCTCCACACGGGTGCGCGGCCAGCTGGCGGAGGAACAGGCCGCGCGCTTCCTCGAGGCGCGCGGCCTCCTCGTCGTCGACCGCAACGTCCGCGCTGGTGGCGTGGAGCTCGATCTGGTCGGGCTCGTGCCTGCCGGTGTGGACGATCGCGTCGACACGTACGTATTCGTGGAGGTCCGCAGCCGCGAGGACGATCGCGCCGGCCTCCCGGAAGAGACCGTCGACCCACGCAAGCAGGCCCGACTTCGACGAGGAGCGGCCGCGTGGCTGGTCGGTCGCGACCTGTGGGAGACGGTGGCCGTGCGCTTCGACGTCGTCAGCGTGCTGAGCAGCTCGAGCGACGACGCGCTCGCTCCTGAGGACCCAAGCGCGAAGGCCCCGCGGATCCGCTGGATCCTCGGGGCCTTCGAAGCCGATCGCACGCCGTGAGGCTCAGGCGCCGGTCGTGTCGGTCGGCGTCGGCGTCGACATCGGACCCAAGCGCGAAGGCCCCGCGGATCCGCTGGATCCCCGGGGCCTTCGAAGCCGATCGCACGCCGTGAGGCTCAGGCGCCGGTCGTGTCGGTCGGCGTCGGCGTCGGCATCATCATGTCGTTGCCGCAGATCGGCTTGCCGCTCTGGTCGGTCGGGAACTTGGCGCACTCGGTGGCCGTCTCGTCGACGGCGCCGGCCGAGAGGTCGTCGTTGCACACGCAGAGCTTCTGGCAGCACAGCTCGCCGAGCGTCTGGATCGCCACGCAGCTGAAGCCGGTGGCGCAGCTCGTCTCCTTGGCGAGGACCTGCTGGCCGATGCCGCCGTCCTTGCAGTCGTCGTCGTCGCCGCAGGTCTTCGAGCACATCGAGCGCTCCAGCACGAACGTCGAGGCCAGCTTGCACTCGCCCTCGACGCACGCGAAGCGGGCCTTGCCGTCTTCGCTGGCCGCGTTGCACATCTCGTCGGTGGTGCACGGAGCGGTCGGCGGCTCCTGCTCGTCGGCGTAGACGCAGAGGAGGTCGTTGCAGCTCAGGGCCGGGAAGGTCACGACCTTGTCGGCCGGCGGGTCGACGTCGCCATGATTGCAGGGCGCGCCGACATCGCCCTTCGGACAGGCGGCGAGGAGCGGCACGAGGAGCAGGGCGCCCAACGCGTTGGCGACGGTGCGCAAGAGAGCAGGCGTGCGAGTGACTTGCATGTGGCGTCTCAGTCTTGGCGGCCGAACAGGTTTCCCATCGTACACTGCCGGACCATAGGGTCAAGCGCCGCGAAACGGCGGTAGAAGCCCTGCGCATCGGCCTCCACGCAGATCTCGCAATCCAGCCCCCTCCGGGCCCGCCCGTTCTCGTCCGCTCGCGTCCGCTGGCTCGCGTCGGCGTCGCCCCGACCTCGGCGGCCGATCGCGTCGGAAAGGGTCCGGACGGGCTCTCAGACCACCATTGCCGGTGGGCGCGGCACCTCGAGGGTCGGCGGACGGCGAGCGCTGCCCGACGTCGATAACCGGGATCTTCAAGTGGGCGATCTCCACCCCACCCGTACATCTCCCCCAGACGCCCGCAGGCCCCGTTCTGGCCGGTATGCCCGTGTAAAAAATCACGGCCCTCAGCCCGGGCGGCGCCGGAATTTTCGCAAGCCGGCCGGAACCTCCGCAGATCGGCGGAAGCTGGGCCCCGTTGCAGGTCGGCGAGCGGTTCACCGGGTCCGGGGTGTGTAGTCCCGGGTCAGGGCCGCTGGCGGGTCGCTGCGCGAAAACCTCCGCGACCCTCGGCTTCTTCCTTTCCGTGCGCCCGACCCTTCCAAACCCGTCGCGGCTGGCTCTTGCGGCTGCGAGCGCGCCGCTGGTATCGTCCGAAAACCCTATGAAGGCCCGCAGTGCGCCGCGCAGGTCCACCTACCATGGCCTGCAACTTTGTGATTGAGGGTCTGCTCTCGGATCGCCGAAACTCCGCACGCTGAGGACGCATCGACCGCATGAAATCGCTCCGCCAACTGACGTCCACCACTCTTCTCAGTCTTTGCGCCACGTGGGCCCTGTACGCGGCGCCGGCTGTGGCCGGTCCGCCGCCCCCGCCTCCGGCGAAAAGCCCCGCCGTCCCGCCGCCCACGGGAGGTCCGGCTGTCCCGCCGCCGTCCGGTGGCCCGGTGGCTGCACCCAGCAACCCTGACGGTGCAGCCACGGGCGTGCTGGCCGAGGCCGAGGACAAGTACAAGGCCGAGGATTACCAGGGCGCGGCGGTCATCTTCCACGCGGTCGCGAGCGGCAAGACCCCGGGCGACAAGTCGCGGGCCCAGTTCTGGCTCGGCAAGTCGCTGTACAAGCTGCAGTACTACGCCGTCTCGCTGGCCATCCTCGGCGAGATCGTGACTGCGGGCCCGAGCCACCCGTACCACAAGCTGACGCTGCCGTGGCTCGCGTCGCTGAGCCGCGAGCTGCCCGAAGGCGCCGGCGTGCTCGAGAAGGTCGGTACGTACAAGCCGACCGAGCTCGAGGACTCGGCCTTCGACGAGGTGCGCGACGAGCTGTACTACCTGCTCGGCCGCTTCTACTACCAGAAGGGCGACCTCGGTCAGTCGATCGCGCTGCTCGGCCAGGTGCCGGACAACAGCGATTACTACATCCCGGCGCAGTTCTTCCTCGGCGTCGCCGAGACGCGTGAGTTCCACGGTCCGCAGGCGGTCGAGGCGTTCAAGAACGTCCTCCGCAAGAACATCTCGCTCAAGGAGCTGTGGGCGAAGGACAAGAAGAAGCGCAAGAAGGAAGCCAAGGCCAAGGCCAAGCTCGCCAAGAAGAACAAGACGAAGCAGCTGGCCGGCGAGGTCGAGGAGCTGAGCTTCGAGGAGGAGATGCAGCGCTACGAGGAGCGGGCCAACCTCGCCCTCGGCTACATCTTCTACCAGGTCGGCAAGTACGACACGGCGCTCAAGTACTACGACAAAATCCCGCTCGCGTCGCCGTACTGGCTCGACTCGATCCTCGCGTCTTCGTGGACGGAGTTCCGCCTCGTCGAGGTCGAGCCCGAACAGGCGAACATCCACTACCAGCGCACGCTCGGCTACATCCACACGCTCAACGCGCCGTTCTTCTACGACTACCTGTACCCCGAGTCGATCATCCTCAAGGCAGTGACGTACTACTTCAACTGCCGCTACCAGCCCGCGAAGCTGGCGATCGAGGAGTTCAACCGCAAGTACCCGAAGACCCGCGACGACCTCAAGGACCTGCTCGCCAAGGCGCCCGAGGACTTCGCGCTGTTCGACCTCAGCGTCAAGATCCGCAACAGCGAGTCGAAGCTCGACCCGTTCGTCGAGGAGGTCGCCCAGAAGTCGCTGCAGGACAAGACGCTCGAGAAGAACTACGCGTTCGTCAACGAGCTGGTGCGCGAGCAGGGCCAGCTCGAGGACGCCAAGAGCGACTTCAAGGGCAGCCCGCTGGCGGAGCAGATCACGGAGACGCTCGACGGCCTGCTCTCGCTGGGCAAAGAGTCGACCGGCGCCCTCGCGCGTAACCGGTTGATGCAGCAGATCCAGCAGATCAACGACCTCGAGCGCGAGGCGATCAAGATCGAGTACGAGATCTTGAACCGCATCAAGGCCGGTGACGCCGGCGCAGCCACCGAGCGCCGTCCGGTGCGACCGAAGGTCGACGCCGAGCACGAGATCTACAACTACAACGGCGAGTACTGGAAGGACGAGCTCGGTTACTACAACTACAAGGTTACCAGCCGCTGCAAGGAGGAGTAGCCGCGGCGGCGCCGGCGAGGTCATGCGCGCGACCTCGCCGGCGTTTGACAAGAGCCAGCAACAAGGCCGGGTCCCGTGGACCCGCCATCTGAGGTAGAGGTCCATGAAGCCACACAGCCATCCCCGCAAGTTTCGCAAGCTGAACATCCTGAGCGGAGTCGGTCTCGCGGTGGTCGTCTTCGCCGCCGCGGCTCCTGCCAGCGCGCAGGCCCCGGCGGAGGGCGGCGCCGAGGCGAACAGTGCCGTCAAGTACAACCGCAAGTCCGGCAAGGTCCGCACCAAGGACACGCTCGACACGAAGTTCAAGGAAGAGCAAGAGAAGCAGCAGAAGGAGACGAAGCGCCGCGTCGAGATGATGGAAGGCAGCTCGTTTGCGAAGAAGCGCGCCGCGGTCGCCCAGGAGATCGCCGACACGCAGATCGAGCAGCTCAAGCGCCTCCTCAACGCGACCGACAAGTCTCACCCGGACTACCCGGACCTGCTGTACCGCCTGTCGGACCACTTCCTCGAGAAGAAGGCGTACTTCGAGACCCAGTCCGGCGCGCTCTACGACCCGATCTTCCAGGCTGAAGAGGCCAAGCAGAAGGGCAAGGCGGACCAGCTCAAGGCCAAGCAGGCCAAGTTCGACGCGTCGGCCAAGGCCGCGAGCGAGCAGGCGGTGAAGCTGTACAAGGCCCTCGTCACCGATCCGGGCCTCAGCAAGTACAAGCGCCTCGACGAGGCGCTGTACTTCTACGCGTTCGAGCTCGGCCAGCTCAAGCGCGAGCAGGAGATGAAGGACGCGTACATCCGGCTGATCCAGGACTACCCGAACAGCCAGTACATCCCCAACGCGTACCTCAGCTTCGCCGACTACTACTTCAATCAGAGCAAGATCGGCGACGCCCTCCAGCTGTACGAGAAGGTCATCACCTTCAAGGACAGCCCGGTCTACGCCTACGCGCTCTACAAGATGGCGTGGTGCCACCTGAACCCGGTCGGCACCGCGGACCCGCGCTACGACCTCAGCCTCGACTTCTTCGTCAAGACGATCACCGCGACCCTCGAGGGCCGCGCCGGCAGCGAGGCCAACGCCAAGCAGCTGCGCCGCGACGCCCGTCGCGACCTCGTCCGCGCCTTCGTCATGGCCGGCAAGCCGTCCAAGGCGTGGGAGTTCTTCCAGAAGGTCGGCGACGGCCCGAAGGAAGACGAGAACATGTCCCGCAAGATGATGGAGCTGCTCGCGGTCCAGTACTTCGGGCAGGGCATGTACACCGAGTCGACGTACACCTACCACAAGCTGCAGGAGCTGTTCCCCGACGACGCGCAGACCTGTGAGTGGCAGGGCCGCGTCGTCATCAACGCGCTGGCGACCGACAACAAGGAGTTCCAGTGGACCGAGACGGCGCGTCTTGGCGAGTACTGGGACAAGTTCAAGAACGGCTCGCAGAAGGAGGCCGTCAAGCGCAAGTGCCGGGACGAGACGCTCGACACGATGAAGCAGATGGCCACCGTGTGGCACGACGAGGCCGAGAAGACCAAGAACGAGGCCACGTACGCGCTGGCCGAGAAGGCCTACGAGGGCTTCCTCAAGACCTTCCCGAAGGACAAGGACTCGTACGAGATCCAGATGTACTACGCGGAGCTCCTGTGGGCCCGCGCCAGCTCGCTCATCGGTGACAAGAAGACCAAGCCCGACGGCCTCACCAAGTTCCGTCGCGCGCACGACGAGTTCGTCAAGGTCCTCGAGATCAACCCCGACGGCAAGTTCACGCAGGACGCTGCCTACGCGCAGATGCTCGCGATGAAGAACGCCCTCGAGTACGACGAGACGGGCGGCCAGGCCAAGTCCTGCAAGACGAACGCCGAGGGCGTGTGCGTCTACAAGGACAAGGAGAAGAAGAAGAAGACCAAGACCGACGAGAACACCAAGGGCGATCAGAGTCTGACGTACCCGGAGTCCGACTACTCCGAGGACGAGAAGAAGATGATCGAGGCGTACGACATCTACCAGAAGTACGTCAAAGACCCGAAGGACCCCGAGCTGCCCAAGATCGTCTACCACCGGGCGAAGCTCATGATGGTGCACAACAAGTTCCAGGAGGCGCGCCCGCTCCTGGAGGAGATGGTCGTCAAGTTCGACGGCTCCATCTACGCCGCTTGGTGCTCCGAGATGCTCCTCGACATTCTGACGATCCGCTGGATCGACAAGAATCTGACGCCCGAGGAGGCGATCAAGGCCTCGGACGACCTCGAGACCTGGTCCAAGAAGATGCAGAAGATGAAGGTCTACACGCATCCGGAGGCCGAAGAGCTCAAGGAGGCGATCCCGCGGCTGCTGGCCGGCATCGGCTGGAAGAAGGGCATGACCTACCTCGAGGCCGGCCGTAAGGGCGATCCGGACGGCTACCGCAAGTGCGCCGAGCAGTTCATCGCCATCTACAACGAGTACGGCGACGCCCACGAGAAGGCCTCGACGCTGATCTGGAACGCGGCCGAGTGCTACGAGGCGGCCTTCCTGCTCGGTCAGTCGGTCCGCTTCCGCAAGATCCTGCTCGAGAAGTTCCCGAACAGCGAGCACTACCAGAAGACCCTGTCGAACCTCGCCGGCAACTACCAGGCCATCGCGATGTACGACAAGGCCGCGCAGCACATGGAGCTGTACGCGGAGAAGTACATCAAGGACAAGCAGTCGCCCGACTACCTGCGCAACGCCTACCTGTTCCGCCTCGGCCTCGGCCAGGACGAGCAGGCCAGCGCCGACCTGTCGAAGTACGAGGGTCTCTACCGCAAGGACAACCCGGAGCTCGCGGCCAAGATCTTCTGGTCGAAGCACGACATCCTCAAGACCGAGGAAGAGAAGCTCAAGCACGCCGAGGAGTACCTCAAGATCTACGGCAAGAACGGCGGCCTCGACCGTCGCATCGTCGCCGAGGCCACCATCGGCCAGATCTTGTGGCGCCAGTCGTGCGCCGAGGGCCTGCTCTACGACTCGTGCATCACCATCAAGCGCAAGAAGGCCCAGGCCGGCGACAAGGCTCGCGCCGCCGCCGAGGCGTTGAAGAAGAAGGTCAAGAAGGGCACCGAGAAGAAGGGCGCCGCCGCTTCGACCAAGAAGCAGGAGATCCCGGAGTACTGCGGCTCCGCGACGTCCGGCATCATCACGGTCCACTCCCGTAACAAGAAGAAGGCGGACGAGGCCCAGAAGTACTTCGACAGCGTCCTCAAGATGGCGAAGAACAAGATCAACGTGCCCGAGGAGGACCGCGACCGGCGCGAGGACTTCGCCAACGCCGTCGCCATGTCCGGCGTGTACAAGGCCGACCGCGGTTACGAGGAGTACCTCAAGATCGAGATGCCGGGCGGCCTGAGCTTCTTCGTCGAAGAGTGGAAGAAGGACGCTGGCCTGCCGAAGTGGGAGAAGGAGTACAAGGAGCAGGTCGCGAAGAAGGCCGACTCGACCAAGCGCTTCCTCGAGTTCTACGAGAAGAAGACCAAGCAGGGTCAGGCGCTGCAGGCCCAGTACGACGGTATCGTCGGCGCCAAGCAGAGCCCGTACTGGATGCTCGCCGCCGCCGCCCGTTCGGCCATGGTCTCGCAGAACTACGCCGACCAGCTCTACCGCGCCGAGGTGCCGAAGGAGTTCAAGACCGAGGATCAGGCCTACGCCTTCTGCGACGAGCTCGGCGACCGCGCCCAGCCGATCCAGGAGGACGCGGTGAAGAAGTTCTCGTTCTGCCTCGAGCGGTCGACGACCTTCCAGTTCTTCAACGAGTTCTCTCGTCTGTGCGAGGAGGAGCTCCAGCAGCGCGAGCCGGACAAGTACCCGGCCACCGAGGAGATCTTCGGCATCTCCCAGTACACCGCGAGCCGCCCCGACCGCGTCGACGTGCAGCTCGACCTCGAGGGTGAGAAGCGCAAGCCCTCCGTGGGCGCCGCCGCGGAGAAGCCCGCCGAGAAGGCCGATGAGAAGGCCGACGACAAGGGCGACGACGAGGACAGCGAGTGAGGCCGGCAGGAGCCAGCAAAGGAGCGACCACCATGCGTAACCTGATCAAGATCGCAAGCATCGGCGCCCTGGCTGTCGCATTGACGGCCTGCGGAAAGAACAAGACCGGCACCGAGAACCCGGACGGCGGCGGCGGTGGCGGTGGCGGCGGCGGCGGCGGCGGACCCACCGGGCCCGCGCCGGCCGAAGCCTCCAAGGAGGCGAAGAACGACTTCGCCGAGGCCGTGAAGACCTACAACGCGGCCAAGAGCGACGGCAAGCTCAGCGGCGACGAGTGCGAGCGCGTCGCGGGCGCGTTCCAGAAGGTCTACAAGACCCACGGCGTGCAGATGGCGCTGGCGCAGTTCAACTCGGGTGTCGTCCTCGAGGAGTGCGGCCAGGCCGACAAGGCCGAAGGCGTCTACTCCCAGCTCATCTCCCAGGCGCCCAAGTTCGACCTCGCCTACAACAACCTCGGCGTCATCTACTGGAAGAAGGGCCAGGAGTCGAAGGCCCTCGACATGTTCAAGAAGGGCGTCGAGGCCAACAAGCTGTCGGCCCGCGCCGCCCGTAACAACGTCGCCGGCCTGCTGCGTAACCAGTACGTCGGCAACACCGACGTCAACGCCTTCAACGAGGCGGAGAAGTCGATCCAGGGCGTGCTCGCCCTCGACTCCGGCAACCAGGCCGCCTACGAGAACCTCGCGCGCATCTACTACGACCGCGGTCACAGCAAGGACAAGTCGTACCTGGTGCTCGCGAACCTCGTGGTGACCCAGGGCGTCCGCGTGCTCAAGAACGAGGGCCGCGAGTCCGCCGACCTGTACAACATCCAGGGCCTGCTCCTGCTCGAGCGTCAGGACCAGGTCAACGCCCTCAAGGCGTTCAAGGAGTCGGTGCGGGTCGAGGCCAACCACGTCGAGGCGAACCTCAACATCGGCTTCATCTCGATCCGCTTCCGCGACTACGCCACCGCCGAGAAGGCGTTCGAGATCGCCCTGAAGGACTCTCGTCAGGCCAAGAACACCGAGGCGCACCTCGCTCTCGGCGTCGCGCAGCGCGGCCTGAAGAAGTTCAAGGAGGCCGAGGGCTCGTACAACAAGGCGCTCAAGCTCAACGCCTCCGATCCGCGCCCGCTCTACAACCTCGGCGTGCTGTACCAGGACCACATCAGCACGCAGGACACCGTCGACACGGCGCAGAACGAGAAGCTCATCAACGTCGCCAAGGGCCACTACAACAAGTTCATCGAGGCGGTGAAGAGCGACAAGAAGTGGAGTCAGCAGGTCCTGCTGGCCAAGGACCGCATCGCCACCATCGATGAGACCATCGCCTTCAACCGCGTCTCCGAGGAGATGATGAAGAAGGCCAAGGAGCTCGAGGCGCAGGCGAAGAAGGCGGAAGAGGAAGAGCGCAAGCGACTCCTCGATCTCGAGAAGCAGGCCGAGGCCGCCGAGGCCGCGGGCGGTGCTCCCGCTCCGGCCGCAGGCGCAGCGCCCGCGGGTGGCACGCCTCCGAAGTAATCGGGAGCTCGTCATCCGCGCATGAGGGGCGGCCGGACGGCCGCCCCTTTTTGCTTGGTTCCGCGGGTCGCTCCGCGGGCCGGAGCGATCTCGCAGCCGAAGCCGTCTGCTCCCTTGTTCGCGCTCTCCGGCCGCCGCACCACAATCGCCGGGCGTTTACAAGGCTGGCCCGAGCGAGGTATGGTGCGTGAAGGTCCCAGGGGGACCGCTCCACGAGGTTTCACCATGCGGCTCGCTCTGATCACTCTGCTGACCACTCTCTTCGCCTCGACCACCGCTTTCGCGGCGCCGGCCAGTGACCAGGACGCCGACAGCGCGGCCAACAAGGGCAAGGGCGGCAGCGGCACCACGGTCTACGACTTCGACGACGACAACGTCGACGGCGAGCTGCTCTCGCCCGAAGGCGCCAACATCGCCTCCCGTGGCCGCACCAAGCACGCCAGCCTCATCACCATCCGGCCGCACTTCATCCCCGAGCTCATCAAGATGGCCAACGATGTGTGATCCGGGCCCAGGGTCCGTGCTTTCACTCACGTTTCTTTTTTGAACAATCTCCCGAACCCCGGGAACCGCCACCGAAGCCCGCTGTCTCTGCCCGCGCAATCCGCCGGACCGAGGACCGAACATGTCCACCAAGACGCTCGCTATCAAAGTCTTTTACGGCGATCAGCTCGTCGACACCCAGACGCTGACGCAGGATGTCATCAAGATCGGCAAGCTGAAGAGCAGCCACGTTTGCCTTGATGACGAGGCCGTGGCCCGCATGCACGCCGTGATCGAGGTGTCCGGCGAAGAGGTGCGGGTGATCGATCTCGGGAGCGCGGCGGGGACCGTGCTCAACGGCCAGCGGATCGACAAGAACGCGGTGCTGCACGACGGCGACGCCCTGAACTTCGGGCCGTACCGGCTCGAGGTCGGCTTCGCGAAGCAGCAGGTCGCGGCCGCGCCGGCGCCGGCGCAGGTGGCCGCGCCCGTGGCCGTGGCGGCGGCTGCGGTGGCGGCGGCGCCGCTCGCTGCGGCGCCGATGGCGACGCGGGCGCCGATCCAGATCGACCTGAGCGAGGTCGAAGTTCAGAGCGGCTCGCGGGTGGCCGAGGTCGTGGCGATGTACGGCTCGACGGTGCTCGACGTGCAGCACGTCGGCCAGCTGAAGAACCGCAAGTCGCAGGCGCCGATCTTCCTCGCCATCGGCGGGGCGATGCTGGTCGCCGGCGCGGCGGTGTTCTTCAGCGACGTGAACCAGGACTGGCCCGGCTACGGCAAGAAGGTCCAGGAGTCGATCGAGCAGGGTACGCCGCGGCCGACCCCGCCCGGAAACGGTCTGGCGGCGATCGGCATGCTGCTGGCGATCGCGGGCCTCGTGCCGTTCAGCATGGGCCTCATCCGCACCGGCGACTACGTCAACAAGAACTTCACGATCGGCGAGGGCCACGGCGCGTCGTTCCACGTGCCGCCCACCGGCCTGCCCGAGCCCAACGGCTTCCCGCTGGTCCGCGGCAGCGACCACGAGTTCGCGCTGAACTTCACGCAGAACATGAGCGGTGAGGTCACCTTCGACGGCCAGACGATCACGCTGCAGCAGCTGGTCGCCACCGGCCGCGCGGGCTCGCAGGGCTCGTCGTTCAGCTTCCCGCTGCCGCCCGGAGCGACGGCGCGGGTCAAGTACCAGGACGTCACCTTCTACGTGAACTCGGTCGCGCCGGGCGCGGTGATCAAGGGCGGCAGCGAGACCGACAAGCCGTTCTGGATCTACAACGGCGCGTCGTTCGTGGTCATCGGCAGCCTGCTGGTGCTCACGCACCTGATCCCCAACGAGGCCGGCAACCTCAGCCTCGACGAGATGATGGAAGAGAACCGCTTCGTCGGTTACCTCAACCAGCCCGACAAGCCGCCGGAGGAGGAGGAGCCGCCGCCGGAGGACATGGAGAACTCCGACGACGAGGCCGGCGGCACCGGTCAGCGCCACAAGGGCGAGGAGGGCAAGATGGGCAAGCCCACCTCGAAGAGCAAGTCGGGTCTCTACGCCATGAAGGGCCCGAAGGACGCCATCCCGCAGATGGCCCGTAACTTCGACCCCGACATGGCCGCGCGCCAGGCCGGCATCCTCGGGGTGATGAGCGCCGAGAGCGGCCACTTCCTCGCCTCGCCGTACGGCGGCGCGTTCGCGGTCGGCAACGACGACGCGGACGTGTGGGGCGGCCTCACCGGCACCGAGATCGGCGAGGCGTATGGCGTCGGCGGCCTCGGCCTGGTCGGCACCGGCCGCGGCGGCGGTGGTACCGGCGAGGGCACGATCGGCCTCGGCAACACGGGCCTCATCGGCAAGGGCGGCGGCGGCGGCACGGGCTCCGGCTACGGCCGTGGCGCAGGCGCCGGCTTCGGCGGCCGCGGCACCCGCGTCCCCACCGTTCGCCAGGCCAAGGCCGAGGTCCAGGGCGCGCTCGACAAGGACATCATCCGCCGCATCGTCCGCGCGCACATCAACGAGGTCCGCTACTGCTACAACCAGGCGCTCGCCCGCGATCCGAACGCCAAGGGCCGTGTCGCTGTCCAGTTCACCATCGGCGGCACCGGCAAGGTGCCCACCGCGGTCGTCCAGGAGAGCACGATGAAGGACCCGGCCGTGGGCTCCTGCATCGCCCAGGCGGTCAAGCGCTGGACCTTCCCCAAGCCCGAAGGCGGCGGCTCGGTCATCGTCTCGTACCCGTTCGTCCTCGAGCCGGGTTGATCGGCGGGCTGTCCCGAGGGACAGCCAGTCTCAAAAGCCAGGAGGCCCGGTGCACGCCGGGCCTTCGGCGTTTAAGGACCGCCGCGTCTCTGGAGATCTGTCAGCGAGATCGCCCGGCGCCTGCATCGGGCTCGCGTCAACTCACAACCTGCCTGATTGCTGTGTACGCTAGGCGTTCGTCCGCCTCGGCGCGTGTGGCGCGTTTTCGCGCATGGCGCTCACGACACGTCGCGAGCGCCGAGAAATGGCGCGAACGTTCGCGCCGACGTGCAACCTTGTCACCAGATGCCCCGCCCGTTATCATCCGCACGCGATCCGGAAAGGTCTCTGATGCGTCGTCTCTCCCCTCTGGCCGCTCTCGTCGTCTCCTGCGCTGTCCTCCTCCCGGCCTGCAACGGCCTGGCGAGCCGTAACCGAGTCCAGGCGATCAATCGGATGAACGAAGGCATCCAACTGTTCGACCGCAACAACACCGCCGGCGCCGAGAAGGCGATCCAGGACGCCATTCAGCTCGATCCGACCTACGCGGCCGCGCACCACACCCTGGGTCAGATCTACAAGAAGCAGAACAAGCTGGTCGACGCCGAGAAGGCGTTCACGGGCGCCATCGAGAACATGAAGGCCGAGCCGCAGGCCGAGTACTGGTACGACATCGGCGCGGTGCAGCAGGCCCAGGGCGAGGCCGACGGCGTGTCTTCCTCGGAGCGCGAGACCAAGTTCAACGCCGCGATCAACTCGTTCCAGGAGGCGCTGAAGCTCGATCCGAAGATGTATCGCGCCCACTACCGCACCGGCGTGCTGTACGAGAAGCTCGATCAGCCCGAGAAGGCCGACGCCGCGTACCGCAAGACGATCGAGATCAAGCCCAGCTACAGCCCCGCGTTCGTCTCGCTCGGCAACATGTACATCGACTACGGCTTCGCCAACGTGGCGATGGCGGTGCTCGATACCGGCGCGCAGATCAACGACAAGGACGCGCGCATGTGGAACGGCCTCGGCCGCGCTCACTTCGAGCTCGGGCAGATGAAAGAGGCCATCGACGCCTACACGAAGGCCAAGGCCATCGATCCGGACGGCGCCGACGCGCTCTACGGCCTCGGCATGGCCTACGCCGAGCTCCGCCAGCGCAAGGAAGCCAAAGAGAACCTCGAGCTGTTCCTGGGCAAGGCCGGCGACGCCCGTCCCGACCTCATCAAGGCGGCGCGCGACACGGTCGCTCGCATGCAGGACGTCATCTGAGCCCGACAGCGACGGCACCCGTGAGGGCAGGGCCCTGCGGTCCTTCGGGGGCGGCTCGTCACCTCGACTTACGCGGCCCACCAGGCCCGACCTACCATCAGTTACCCCGCGGCTCCCCGCGGGTGTCCCCCGTCGTGTGCACGGTGGGCCTCCTCGGCCTGCCTGCGTTGAATCGTTCCGGACGCGTTGAACGCTCGGCGAGGTGCGTGGTATATCCGCCGTCTCCCGAGCCCGGGGTAATCCCCCGATAATGCTCAAAAAACAGGGTCTCAGATGGAAGTAACGACGCGCATCAAGTCACGGCTCACCGAGGTCTCCGAGTGGAGCGGGGTGATCGACGAATCCGAGTCGCAGGCGAGCTCCGCCGGCACGCCTCAGGCGCAGTCGGCGGCGTTCTACCACCTCGCCCAGGCCTGCGAGGGATTGCTGCTCGACAAGGCCAAGGCGATGACGTTCTACCAGACGGCCGTCAAGCGCGACCGTGAGAACCTCAAGGCCCTCGAGTCGGCGCGCAAGATCTATCAGCAGATGGCCAACCTCGAGATGGTCACCAAGCTGATGGCGCTCGAGCTGCGGGCCAATCGCGACCCCAACCGGGCCCCGGGCCTCAACTACGCCTACGGTCGGGCGCTGCTCAACCTGCGACAGATCGAGCAGGCGCGTCCGTACCTCGAGGCGGCGGCCAGCGCCGACGGCCGCGATCAAGAGTTCCAGGACCGCTTCCAGGAGTCGCTCTACGATCGGAGCAACTGGCAGTTCGCGCTGCAGAACATCTGCCTCAACCAGCTGATCGCGTTGAGCGGCCAGAGCGACCCGCTGGCCGCCAACGTCGAGAACGGTGGCCACCAGCTGTCGGCGCTCTACCTCCGCACCGCGCGGATCTTGCAGCAAGAGGCGCCCGAAGACCCGCGCCTGCTGCCGCTGCTGTTCAAGGCCCTCGACTCCGATCCGAGCAACGACGAGGCCGGCTACATCGCCGAGACTCTGCTCGCCGCCGGCGGTCACCTGCAGCACATCCAGAAGCTGCAAGACCGCCGCGCCGCGCTCGAGCGCGAGCCCGACAAGAAAGTCGCGCTGCTGCGTCAGTTCGCGTTGATCTGGCAGGTGCGCCTCAACAACGCCGACATGGCGGCGTACTTCTTCCGCCAGGCGCTCGAGTACGCCTACTCGATCGGCGCCAGCGTGCTCAAGGACGAGAACGACGCCGACTGGCACCTCGGCGCGTTCCACATGCTGACGAAGGCCGCCGAGCGCACCGGCAACTCCGAGGGCCTCGTCGAGCTGGCCGCGCGCGGCCTCCAGGTCATCACCGACCCGACCGACGCCGCGCTGCTCGCAGCCCTCGGCGGTGAGGTCGCGTGGAAGCAGCGCAACGACGTCGAGAGCGCCCGCAGCCTGCTCGCCTACGGCGTGACCCACGCGCCGCGTCACCCGCTCATCGTCGAGTTCCAGCAGCAACACGGCGCACTCGAGGCGCCGAGCAGCGACGTGGCCGAGCGTGCCGCCGCCGAGCGTGCCGAGGCCGAAGCCGCCGCTGCTCAGCGCGCCGCCGCGGAGGAGGCCGCGGCCGAGGACGCGGCGCGCGAGCGTGCTGCCGCCGAGCGGCTCGCGGCCGAGGAGGCTGCGGCCGAGCAGGCCGAGGCCGCCGAGCGTGAAGAACGCGACCGCATCGCGGCCGACCGCGCCGCCGCGGAGAAGGCCGAACGCGACCGCGCCGAGCGCGAGCGCATCGCTGCCGAGAAGGCTGCAGCCGCCGCCGAGAAGGCCGCCGCTGCCGAGAAGGCCGCCGCGGACAAGGCCGCCGCTGCCGAGAAGGCCGCCGCAGAGAAGGCCGAGCGCGAGCGCCTCGCCGCGGAGAAGGTCGCTGCCGACAAGGCCGAGCGCGAGCGCGTAGCCGCCGAGCGGGCTGCCGCCGCGGAGAAGGCCGCCGCGGAGAAGGCCGAGAAGGCCGCCGCTGTCGAGCGTGCGGCTGCCGAGAAGGCCGCCGCGGAGAAGGCCGCCGCCGACAAGATCGCCGCCGAAATCGCCGCGATCCCGGCCGAAGGCGTCGAGATGCACGGCGAGATCTTCCTCCCCGAGGAGGTCCGGATCTACAACGCCGCGCGCACCGCAGAGGCGGCCGGCGGCACCAAGGCGATCGACGCCTGGCGCGACGCGATGGGCAAGCTGCCGCAGAAGCGCTACCCGCGGACCCGCCTCAAGGAGCTGTACGGCGAGGCCGGCAAGTGGAGCAACGTCGCCGACCTGCTGAAGGACGAGCTCAAGGGCGACCCGCAGAAGGATCTCGAGCACACCAAGGCCTCGTACTGGCAGCTCCTCGACATCTACCGCGACCACCTGCGTCAGCCCGGCCTCGTGGTCACCACGCTGGCCGCGTTCGAGAAGGTGCTCGAGGACGCCGGCGACACCGAGTCGCTGCTCAAGGTCGTCGAGACCCAGCAGAACCAGTTCGAGCAGATGAAGCGCTGGCCGGACCTCATCAGCAGGATCCGCCGCCGCGCCGAGCTGACCACTGACCCGGTCGGCCGCACCGCGCTGCACCTCGAGGCCGGTCGCCTCTTCCTCGACAAGTTCAACAACCAGGCCGAGGCGATCAAGAGCTTCGAGTCGGTGCTCGAGGCCGACGAGTACAACGTCGAGGCGATCACCAAGCTCAAGGACCTCTACGCCAAGCGGCGCGACTGGGAGAAGCTCGTCCACGTCCAGCAGAAGGAGCTGACGCTGATCGAGAGCCCGGCGCAGCGCATGGAGCAGCTCCTCGACGTCGCCCGCACCGCGGTCTCGAAGATCAAGAAGAACCCGCTCTCGATCGAGCTGTGGAACCAGGTCCTGGCGATGGAGCCGACCCACCACGAGGCGCTCGAGCAGCTCGAGGGTCTCCTCGAGCGCGAGAAGGAGTGGGGCCAGCTCGCCGGCGTGCTGCGCACGCTCGCCGAGGTCGAGAGCGACCCGACCAAGAAGGCCAACTACCTCGTCAAGTTGGGCTCGAACTACAGCGACAAGCTCGACGACAACGCCAGCGCGATCAAGGCGTGGGAGCAGCTGTACCAGCTCGACTCCGAGAACCGCCGCGCCCAGGACGCCCTCAAGAAGCTCTACCTCGCCGTCGGCGACATGGAGAGCCTGCAGGAGTTCTACGCCAAGCAGGACAAGTGGGGCGAGTTCATCCGTGTGCTCGAGCGCGAGGCCGAGACCGCCGAAGGGGCGGCTCGCACCACGCTCCTGCTCAAGATCGCCGATCTGTACAAGACGCGCATGGACAAGGCCGACAAGGCCACCCGCGCCCTCGAGCGCGCGCTGTCGTTCGACGACAACAACCTCACCGTCGCGGACGCCCTGATCGACCTGTACGAGCAGGCGCACGACGAGCGGCACATCTCCGTCCCGCTGAAGATCCAGCTCAACCACAGCGAGGATCCGGCGCAGCGGCAGGCGCTGCTGCGGCGCCTCGCCGAGCTGGCCGAGCGCATCAGCCAGGACGAGGCGCTGGCGTTCAGCTACTACCGCCAGGCCTTCACCGAGGACCACACGCAGGCCGACACGCGCGAGCACCTGTTCCGCCTCGGCGAGTCGATCGGCGCCTGGACCGAGCAGATCGAGTCGCTGCGCGCCGCGATCGAGAAGTACGGCACCGACCCCGACAGCATCCCGCTGCGGCTCAAGCTGGCCGAGATCTACGAGAAGCGCTCGAGCGACCTCGAGGCGGCCCTCGCCGCCAACCAGGCGATCCTCGAGATCAACGCCGAGGAGCAGACCGCGCTCGCCTCGCTCGAGCGGCTGTACCTCGCGCTCGGCCGTGAGGAGGACCTGCTCAACGTCCTCCGCACCCAGCTCTCGCTCGCCGGCAACGACGACGACCGCCGCGCGATCCAGACCCGGATCGGCAGCATCCACGAGCAGCTCGGCCACGTCGATCAGGCCGTCACCGCCTACGAGGCCGTGCTCGCCACCGGCGTCGAGGACCCGACCGTGCTCGCCGCCCTCGACCGCCTCTACCTCGGTCAGGGCAAGTGGACCGAGCTCGCCGACATCCTCCGGCGCGAGCTCGAGGTCACCGCGCCCGACGAGGTCGAGGCCCGCGCGACCTTGCTGCTCCGCCTCGGCATCGTCCAGCAGGACAAGCTGAACTCGGCGCCCGACGCGGTCGACCTGTTCCGCCAGGTCCTCGACGTCGACGCCGCCAACGAGGAGGCGCGCAAGCGGCTCGAGGGGTACCTCGAGGACGAGGCGCTCAAGACCACGGTGGCCGGCATCCTGCTCCCGGTCTACGAGCGCCTGCTCGACTGGCCGAAGATGGTCCAGACGCTCGAGATCCAGGTCGCCGCGGCCGGGACCGTCGACGAGCGCGTGAACCTGCTGCTGCAGATCGGCGGCATCCTCGCCAACAGCATCGGCAACACCACGGCGGCGTTCGACGCCTACAGCCGCGCGTTCCGTCAGGACCCGCGCAACGAGGCCGCGCAGGTCGAGCTCGAGAAGCTCGCCCACCTCGAGAACCGCTACGCCGACTACGCCGCGCTGTTCGAGGAGGCGGTCGCCGGCGACCTGCCGAGCGAGCTGCAGCGCACCCTGCTGATGCGCCTGGCCAACCTGTACGACCAGCGCCTCGGCAACGCGCCCAAGGCGATCGAGAACTTCAAGCGCGCGCTCGAGGTCGACGCCGACAACGTCGAGGCCCTCGAGGCGCTCGAGAAGCTCTACAGCCGCGACCAGAACTGGGGCGAGCTGCTCGGCGTCTATCGCAGCCAGATCCCGCTGACCAGCGACGGCGAGAAGCGCCAGGAGCTGCGGTTCCGCATCGCCTACCTGCAGGACGAGATGCTCGGCCAGAAGGAGGAGGCGATCGCGACCTACAACGAGATCCTCGCCGACGACTTCGAGAACCTGCAGGCGATCGTCGCCCTCGACCGGCTCTACCTCGCGCGCGGCGCGTGGGTCGAGCTGGCCGAGAACCTCGAGCGCCAGCTGACGCTGTCGTCCGATCCGGACAAGCAGATCGAGCTCAACCTCCGCCTCGGCGACCTCCGCCTCACCAAGCTCGAGCAGGCCGGCCAGGCCGTCGAGACCTACCACCGCGTGCTCGCGCTCGACGCCGGCAACGCCACCGCCCTCGGCGCCCTCGAGACGCTGCTGACCAACGAGCAGCAGCAGCTCACCGTCGCCCGCACCCTCGAGCCGTTCTACCGCGTCAACAACAACTGGCCGCGGCTGATCCAGGCGTACGAGATCATGGTGACGCACGCCTCCGAGGCCGAGGAGAAGATCGGCCTGCTGCACCGGATCGCCGAGCTCTACGAGATCGCCGGCGAGGAGCAGGGCAAGGCGTTCGACGCCCTCGGTCGCGCCTTCAAGGTCGACCCGAGCAACGCTACCACGCAAGAGCGGCTCGAGACGCTGGCCCGCCAGCTCGAGGACTACCCGCGCCTCGTCGCCCTCTACGACGAGTCGATCCCCGACATCGTCGACGACGCGCTCATCATCCGCTTGCTGGTGAAGATCGCCCAGATCTACGAGCTTGTGATCGAGGACCCGGCCAAGGCCGCCTCGAGCTACGAGCGGATCCTGGGCGTCGACCCCGGCAACTTCGAGGCCGTCGACGCGCTCATCAACCTCCACCTCAAGAACTCGAACTTCGGCGCGTTGGTCGAGGCGGTGGTGCGCAAGTCGGAGATGGTCACCGAGGTCGCCGACCGCAAGGCGCTCCTCCTCTACGCCGCGCAGACGCGCGAGACGGCGATGGAGGATCCGGCCGGCGCGATCACCCTGTACCAGCAGGTCCTCGCGCTCGACGACGCCGACGCCGCGGCGCTCGACGCCCTCGCCAAGCTGTTCACGCAGACCGAGGCGTGGGAGAACCTCAAGGACATCTACCGCCGCAAGACCGAGCTGGCGGAGACGCCCGAGCACCGGCGCTACTGGCTGCACCAGCTCGGCCCGATCTACGACGAGAAGCTCAAGGACGTCGAGCAAGCGATCGAGACCTACCGCGCGATCCTCGACCTCGAGCCGGCCGACTACGACGCCATCCAGGCGCTCGACCGCCTCTACGGTCAGGCCGAGCGCTGGCAGGACCAGCTCGGGATCCTCGAGCGGGCCGTCGAGGTCGCGCCGCAGCGCGACGAGAAGACCGCGCTGCGCCACCGGATCGGCGGGCTCTACGAGACCCAGCTGGCCGACATCGTCCGCGCCGTCGAGGCCTACCGCGACACCCTCGCGCACGCCCCCGACCACGCGCCGACGATCGCCGCGCTCGACCGCATCGTCCACGGCGAGGACCAGCCGATGCTGGCCGCCGAGGTGCTGGCGCCGTTCTACAACCAGCTCGCCGAGTGGGAGAAGCTGGTCGACATCTACGAGGTGATGGTCAAGCAGGTGCAGGATCCGGCGCAGCAGATCGAGCTGCTGCACCAGATCGCCGCGATCCACGAGCGGCAGCTGCAGCAGTTCGAGCAGGCGTTCGCCGCCTACGCCCGCGCGCTGGTGATCGAGCCGACCCACGAGGCCACTCTGGGTCAGCTCCACCGCCTCGCCGAGGTCACGGGCGACCACGAGAAGCTCGCCGGCCTGCTGGCCGACCAGGCCGCCACGATCCCCGATCCGGCGACCAAGGTGGGCATGCTGCACCGCCTCGCGATCGTGCTCGAGACCAAGCTGGGCCGCATCGACGACGCGATCGAGCGCTACCTCTCGATCCTCGAGATCGACAACGAGAACCGCGAGGCGATCGCCCAGCTCGACCGGATCTACAGCGGCCTCGAGCGCTGGCAGCCGCTGGTCGACAACCTGCGCCGGCAGATCGGCATCACCGCGGACGAGCAGGAGATCATCGCCCTGCAGTACCGCATGGGCCAGATCTACCAGGGCAACATCAAGGACCTGCCGAAGGCCATCGAGGCCTACCGGACGATCCTCGAGATCGACCCCGACAGCTCGGCCACGCAGGCGACGCTCGAGCTCATCTTCGCCGAGGGCGAGCACCAGAGCGAGATCGCCTCGATCCTCGAGCCGCTGTATCAGGCGTCGCGCAACTGGGACGCGCTGATCAAGCTGGCGGACGTCAAACTCAACGCCACCGCGGACACCGCGGAGCGGCTGCAGATCATCGAGAACACCGCGCAGATCTGCGAGCAGCAGCTGGGCGACGCCGGCCAGGCCTACTACTGGTGGCTGCGCGCGTACATGGACGATCCGCTGAGCGAGCGCGTCGCCGAGGAGATCGAGCGCCTCGCCGAGCTCACCCAGGAGTGGGGCTACATCGTCGACGTCGGCGAGCAGATCCTCGAGAACCAGGGCCTGTCGCAGGACGCCCGGGTGGCGGTGCTCAGCCGTTCGGGCCAGGTCCTCGAGACCAAGCTCGACGACCGCGCGCGGGCCATCGAGGTCTACAACCGCTTGCTCGCGCTGGTGCCCGACCACGCCGAGGGGCTGCAGGCGCTCGACCGCCTGTACACCCAGACCGGCCGCTGGGAGGAGCTCGCCGAGATCCTGCAGCGCCGGATCCAGGCGACCATGGACGGCGAGATCCTCGTCGACCTCGAGATGCGCCTCGCCGCCGCCTTCGAGCAGTGGCTGGCCAACCCCGAGGCGGCGATCGCCGCCTACAACCGCGCCCTCGACATCGACGGCAACAACATCCGCGCCCTCGAGCGGCTCGAGGCCCTGTACCTCAGCGCCGCCCGCTGGGAGGACCTGTACAAGACGTACGAGCGGACGGCGGCGATCGCCAACACCGACGAGGACACCGCGGCCTGCTACCAGCGCATGGCGAAGATCGCGGCCGAGGCCCTCGGTCGGGAGGAGAACGCCGTCGACCTGTGGGGCAAGGTGCTCGAGCTGCGCGGCGAGGACCCGCTCGCGCTGGGCGAGCTGGCCGTGCTGCACGAGCGCTCGCAGCGGTGGGAGGATCTCGCCGAGGTGCTCGAGCGGCAGGTGTTCGCGGTCGAGGACCCGAGCCAGAAGGTCGCCATCTACCAGCAGCTGGCCCACGTCTACGGCGACAAGCTCGGCAAGGAGCGCAACAGCCTCGACGCCTGGCTCAACGCCCGCGAGCTCAACGGCCGCGACATCGAGACGCTGACCGCGCTCCACGCGATCTACCAGCGTAACGAGTCGTGGGTCGAGCTCAACGACGTGCTGTCGAACCTGATCGCGCTCGGCCCGGGCGTCCTCGGCACGGAGCAGCTCCGGGCCTACTACGCCCAGGTCGGCCGGATCCAGGCCGAGTACCTCATGGACACCCAGGCCGCGATCGCTGCCTGGCGCCATGTCCTCGAGCTCGAGCCCAACAGCCTCGAGGCTCTGGCGGCGCTCGAGCGCCTGCACAGCAGCGAGGCCAGCTGGGACGAGGTCATCCGCGTCCTCGAGAAGAAGCGCAAGGTCGTCGAGTCGACGCCCGAGAAGATCGACGTGCTCATGCAGATCGCCGCGATCTGGGAGCAGCAGCTCGGCAACAAGACCGAGGCGGCCGGCGCCTACCTCGAGATCCTCGACCTCGACCAGGCCTACATGCCGGCCCACGAGGCGCTGGAGACCATCTACCGCGAGACCGAGGCGTGGGGCGAGCTCATCGAGCTCTACCTGCGGCAGGTCGAGATCTTCGACGACGCCAAGTTCAAGGTCTCGACCTACCAGAAGATGGCCAAGGTCTTCGAGGAGAACCAGGGCGACCCGGACAACGCCTTCGAGGTCCTCAAGTACGCGTTCAACATCGACTACGCCAACGAGGACACCTCGCGCGAGCTCGAGCGCCTCGCCACCCAGGCCAACAAGTGGGGCGAGCTGCTCAACGAGTACAACGGCATCGTCCGCTCGATCCCCGACAAGAGCGAGCAGGCCGAGCTGTGGGTGAAGATCGGCCGCTGGTACGGCGAGCACCTCAACCGCGTCGACTACGGCCTCAAGTCGCTCGAGGAGGCGTTGAAGCTCAACGCCAACAACATCAACGCGCTGCGCGAACAGGCCGGCTTCTACCGCCGGGCGATGAACAACGTCGAGCTGGCCAAGACGCTGGCGCGGATCGTCCCGCTCGAGACCGACCCGAACATCCAGGTCCGCACGCTGACGCAGCTGGCGGAGGTCCAGGACGGCGGGCTCGGCGACATCCCGGCGGCGATCGAGAGCTACCGCAAGGTGCTCGAGATCGACGGCGAGAACATCAACGCCCTCGACGCGCTGGCCCGGCTCCACCAGAACCAGGGTCAGTGGCAGGACCTGGTCGGCGTGCTCGAGCGGCGCGTCGGCACCCTCGACGAGCCGGAGCAAGTCATCGCCCTGCGCAAGCGCATCGGCGGGGTGCAGGAGGGCCAGCTCGGCGACGCTGCGGCGGCGATCGAGACCTACCGAACCATCGTCGACAGCGAGCCGGGTGACCGCGAGGCCCTGGCCGCGCTCGAGCGCCTGTACCTGGCGGGCGGCAGCGTCCCGCAGTACCTCGGCGTCCTCGAGGCCGAGCTCGACACCACCACCGTGCGCGACGAGCAGATCGCGATCTACGACCGCATGGCGGCCGCGCACGTCAACCTGGCGCAGGACCCGGCGCGGGCGGCCGAGGCGTTGGAGAAGATCCTCCTCCTCGACAAGTACCGCGACCCGACCTACCGCCAGCTCGAGGACCTGTACACCAGGCTCGAGAAGTGGACCGAGCTGGTCGAGACCTATCGCAACCACATCGCGGTCACCACGGCGCCCGCCGCCAAGGTCGACCTGCTGGTGGCGATGGCGCAGGTCTACGAGAAGCAGATCCAGGACATCGACCGCGCGATCGAGACCTACAGCGAGATCCTCGAGCTGAACCCGCAGCACTTCGACTCTGCGGTCACGCTCGCTCGCCTGCAGGAGCAGATCGAGGATTGGCCGGCCGCGCTCAAGACGTTGGCGCGCCTGGTCGAGCTGTCGCGCGACCCGCCGGTCCGCGTGCAGCACCTGACCCGCATGGGCCAGGTCTACCAGGAGAAGCTGGGCCAGCTCGACGAGGCCGAGCGGCGCCTGACCCAGGCGACCGAGATCGACCCGGGCTACGTGCCGGCGATCGTCAGCCTGGCGGAGCTGTACAAGGGCCGGCGCGACTGGCTCAAGGCGGCCCGCAACCTCGAGGCGGCGTTCGGCTACTCGAACACCAAGCTCGAGAAGATCGCGCTCGCGGCCGAGGCCGGCTTCATCTACTACGAGGAGCTCGAGAACAAGGAGAAGGCCGTCGCGCTGTTCGCCGAGGTGCTCAAGCTCGATCCGGAGCACGTCAAGGTCGGCCGCGTGATCGGCCAGATCTACTACGACGAGGGTCGCTTCGCCGACGCCGACCCGATCTTCGACGTCCTCACCCGCAAGGCCGACCAGCTCGGGCTCGGCGACCAGGACCAGCGCGACCTCTACCTGCGAGCGGCGAAGGTCGCCCGCAAGCTGGGCAACAGCGACAAGGCCCTGAAGCAGTTCAAGCGCGCCTACGACATCGACGCGACCAACCGCGAGGTGCTCGTCGGCATGGCCGACCTGCTGTTCGAGAAGGAGGACTGGGAGAAGGCGTTCAAGCTGTACCAGACGATCCTGGTCCAGCACCGCGACACCCAGAGCTCGTCCGAGACGGTGCTCGTCTACTACCGCCTCGGCATGATCAAGAAGCGGCAGAACGAGCCGCGGAAGGCGCTCAACTACCTCGAGAAGGCGCTCGAGGTGGACCCGCACGACCTCGCCACCCTGAACGCGGTCATCGAGCTGCAGACGGGCGCGGGCGACTGGGAGGGCGTCATCCAGGCCAAGCGGGCCATGATCGACGTGGCCGCCACCGGCGAGGAGCAGGCGGCGATCTACAACGAGATCGGCAAGCTGTACCTCGAGAAGCTCGGGAACTGGCAGAAGGCGGCGGCGGCCTACCAGAACGCCCTCGACCTGCAGCCGAAGGACTACCCGCTGCTGCACACGTTGCTGGACATCTACACCCGCAACAAGCAGTGGGAGGAGTCGATCCGGATCATCGACCGCATCGTCGAGATCGAGAAGGACCCGAAGCGGCGCTCGAAGTACAACTACACCGCCGCGGTGCTGCTCCGCGACGAGCTCAAGGCCCACGACGAGTCGATCGACCGCTTCAACTCGGTGCTCGACGACGACCCGGCGTACCTGAAGGCGTTCCAGGCGATCGACGCGATGGTCACCAAGTCGAAGGACTGGAAGACCCTCGAGCGGTCGTACCGGAAGATGCTGAAGCGGCTCCCGGCCGACGGCATGGGCGACCTGAAGATCACCCTGTGGTCGAACCTCGCGGAGATCTACCGGACGCGCCTGAAGGACTTCAAGGCGGCCACCGCGGCCTTCGAAGTGGCGGCCAAGCTCGACCCGGACAACACCGAGCGGCACTACCTGCTGGCCGAGCTCTACGAGGCGCTCATGCAGGAGAACCCGCAGGAGTACGCCACGCAGGCGGTCAAGGAGCACCAGATCCTCATCGCCCAGGAGCCCTTCCGGTACGAGAGCTACCACGCGCTCTTCAACATCTACCGGAAGAGCAACCAGTTCGATAAGGCCTACTGCCTCGCGCGGACGCTGGTGTTCCTCAAGCAGGCCACGCCCGAGGAGCAGCAGATCCACGACAAGTACGCGACGAACGAGTTCCGGCAGGCGCGTCAGCGGCTCTCGGAGGAGATCCTCCGCCGCCACGTGTTCCACCCGGACGAGGACCTGTACCTCACCGGCATCCTCGGCTCGATCGCCCCGGCGATCGCGGCCTGGCGCGCCAACCCGCTGCCCGCGTACCTCAAGCCCAACGAGCGCACGGACATCAACACCGACCCCTCGCCGGTGTCGCGCATGGCGAAGTACGTCATGCAGCTGCTCAACGTCGGTCAGCCGGACCTCTACCTCCGGCCGGAAGACCCGGGCGACGTCTCGCTGCTCAACGCGCAGCGCGACGGTCGCGTCCACCCGACGATGGTCGTGTTCCAGAACCTGCTCAAGGGCAAGAACGAGAAGCACCTCGCCTTCGCCCTCGGCCGGTACATGTCCGACCTCTACCTGCCGCACTACGCCTACGTCGCGCTCGACCGCTCGCCGCAGAACCTCAAGCAGGTGTTCCTCGCCTGCATGCACATGTGCGACATGGAGACCGGCGGCAACCGCCAGGAGCTCGACCAGATCGCCCGCGAGATCCTGTCGCGCCTCCCGGCCAACGCCCGCGACCAGATGCGCAGCCTCATGCGCCGCTTCGTCGAGGCCGGCGGCTCCACCGACGTCAAGAAGTGGGCCCTCGGCACCGAGATCACCGCCTATCGCATCGGCTTCCTGCTGTGCGACGACCTCATCACCGCCGCGCACCTGATCTCCCAGGAGCAGGCCGCGTTCGGCTCGTCGATGACGCCGAAGGACAAGATCAAGGAGCTGGTCCTCTACAGCATCAGCGAGGACTACTTCAAGGCGCGCAAGGGCATCGGCGTCTCGGTCGCGTAACACCGAGAGTGAGCTGTCCGTAAGGACATGTCCGAGAGGGCGGCCCAGGCCGCCCTCTCGGCGTTTGGTCGGTCGGCGTTGCTCGTGCGGTCCAGCCTGGCGGCGAGCGCGTGGCGTTCGCGGCGGAGTGAGGCCGGTCGTCTCGCGGCCGGCGGCGCGAGCGAGGAAGAGCAGGGGGCTCTCACAGCGCGAGAACCTGGGCGACCGAGGGTCTCGGCGGGCGCGCGAGGACTCGCCGGCGCGTCACTTCCGGACGCGCTTCCTCGTGCCGGTTCGGCTGTTCGCGGACGCGCGAGAGACCGCGTTGGCCGACTCGTGCGCGCCGCACCGCGCGACGCGTTCAGCTGCGGCTGGCGGGCGGGGCGGTGTCGCGGATGCCCTGGACGGCGTAGATCTTGAGCGGCTCGTTGCGGCCGCGGACCTTCACGGTCTGGCGCGGCTCGACGATCACGTGCGGGCCGGACAGCTGCAGGGTCGACTCGGAGATGATGATCTCGCCGGGCTTGGCCAGGCTGCACAGGCGGGCGGCGATGTTCACCGCGTCGCCGATGACGGTGTACTGCAGCGTGCGCGACGAGCCGATCGCGCCGGCGATGCACAGGCCGGTGTTGACGCCGATGCCGATGTTGATCTTCTCGCGGCCCTGGTCGGCGCGGAGGCGGTTGAACTCCTCCAGCGCGCGCATCATGTCGAGCGCGCAGCGGGCCGACCGCAGCGGGGCGTCGGGCAGCTCGACGGGGGCGCCGAACAGGCCGATGATCTCGTCGCCGACGTACTTGTCGAGCGTGCCGCCGTGGCGGAACAGCACGTCGACCATGACCTCGAAGTACTCGTTGAGCGTCGCCACCATCTCCTCGGGCGGGTGACGCTCGCTCATCCCGGTGAACCCGCGGATGTCGGCGAACAGCATCGTCACCTCGCGCCGCGACCCGCCCTGGTTGAGGGTGAGCTGCCCGGAGACGATCTGGTCGACCAGGTTCGGCGACAAGAGGCGCTGGAACTGGGCCCGCTTCGACGCCTCGTGCTCGATCTTCTGCGCCAGCAGGTTGTTCTCGATGGCGACCGCCGCCTGCGTGGCGATGCCCGAGAACAGCAGCAGGTCGCGCTCGTTGAACGCGCCCGTCGCCAGCATCGAGTCCATGTGCATCGCGCCGAGCAGCTTGTCGTTGTAGAGCAGCGGCACGCACATCGTCGAGCGGATGCCCTGCATGATGATGCTCTTGGCCGCTTTGAACCGCTCGTCGACCATCGCGTCCGACGACAGCACCGCGCGCTTCTTGAGCCGGACCTCGTCGAGGATGCTGCGCGACAGCCGGATCTCCTCGTCGCGCTTCTGCCGGACGTAGCGCGGCACGAAGTCGTCGGTCTCGGGATCGACGAGCAGGATGACCGCACGGTCGGCGCGGATCAGCTGGAACGCCTCGTCGACGATCTTCTGCAGCAGCGTGTCGAGCTCGGCGTCGATCGACAGGCGCTGCGACAGCTCGTGGGCGATCCGCAGCTTCTCGTAGTCGGCGCGCAGGGTGGCGACGTCCTTGATGTCGGCCGCCGGCAAGAAGCGCGAGCTGGCCGACACGGAGCTCTGGACCTGGCTCTGCACCTGGTCCGGGGTCATGGTGACCTTGTTGAGGACCGGGGGCTGGTTGCGCGGCGGGTCTTCGGTGAAGCGGTAGGTGGTGTTGCCGAGCGAGATCTGATCGCCCGACTTCAACACTCGCTCGGTGACGCGTTCGCCGTTGACGAAGGTGCCGTTGAGGCTACCGACGTCGCGGACCACGTAGCGGCCGTCGGGGCCGAGGGTGATCCGGCTGTGCTCCTTCGAGACGATCCGATCCAGCACCTGGATCGAGTTGTCGGGATGGCGCCCGAGGGTGTTGAACGACGTGAGGATGTGCTCAGTCGGGTGGTCCCCCCCGATGAGGATGAGCTTGGCCGCCATCGACGATTCCGCATCGTAGGGCAGGTAAATCCGCGGATCAACCGCTCTCGATGTCCCCGTCGCGGACCGGACGATCGACCGCGACGCACCCGCCAGGCCGATCCCAGGCGCGTCCGCACCGCCGCGGACCGCGACCCGGGTCCCTCTCGCGGCGCCGGCTGGCCTCGAGTTCAGCCGCGGACTGCACCGCTGCGGCCTGCGTGCGAACCGCCGCGCGCGTTTGCGCCATCGCTGTCTCTGGGGGGAAAGCGACGGCCCTTGCAGTATGATGCCGGGGCCAAAGTCCCCTCCTCGTGTACCACCTGCCCGCATATGTAGCTTTGGAGCGTTGGCTGCTCCAAAAGCGCGTGGCCGTCGTGCTCCCCGGGGGGCCTGAAGGACCGCGCCGGCTCGCGGCAGCAGGAGTAGCACGTGTTCTCGTGCTCGGCGGCGATTGCCCGGCCGAGCCCGGTCTGGAGGTGTGGTCGGGGCCGCTGGAGCTGTCGCGCCTGCCGCTGCGCGACCGCAGCGTCGACGCCGTGACGTGCATCGAGGGCGGCGTGACGCACGATCCCGGGGCCCGGCACGCGCTCATCGTCGAGGCGAAGCGAGTGTTACGCGACGGTGGCATCCTCGCTCTCGGCGTCGAACCCGACCCGGACCACCTGTGGGAGGTCGAGGACGATCTCCGCGGCGTCTTCGCCCACGTCGGCGCCCTCGCCCAGCTCGAGTGGCAGGGCGTGAGCGTCGCGCCGCTCCTGCCGACGGCCCCCTCCGAGGCGCTGGTGCCGATCCTGCGCGAGGGCCTGCTCGACGAGCCGCTGCCGATCCAGCGCTACCTGCTGATCGCGTCGCAGGCCGAGCTCGAGTCGAAGCTGCGCGAGTGCATCATCGTGCCGACCGGCCCGGTCGCGCCGCTCACCCCGACGATCGAAGTGGTGGAGGTGACGGTCGCGTCGCCGATGCCGCTGCCGCCCGAGCCGGAGCCCGAACCTGAGCCGGAGCCGGCCGAAAACACCGACTTCGACCTCGTCGCGCTGTTCGCCGCCGAGTCCGCGTCGGCCCTGCTCGGCGCGCCGCAGCCGCGCGTGCACGAGATTTCGGCGCCGGCCCCCGAGCCTGAGCCGGAGGAGGAGCCGGAGCCGGAGCCACCGGCGACTCCGGAACCACCGCCGTCGCCGGAGCACGTCCTCGGCGATCCGGAAGCGATCGCCGAGCTCGAGCGCCTGCGGGAGATCGTCAACAACTTCTCGACCGAGCGTGAGGGCCTGCTCGCCCACGTGGTCAAGCTCGCCAGCGAACTCGATCGCTCGCGCGAGGAGAAGGCCCGCACCGACGCCGAGCTGCACGCCGCGCGCCAGCGCCTCGAGTCGCTGCAACATGTCCAAGAGGACAGCCGCATGCACTCGCTGGCGATGTTGATGCGCCGGCCGGACGCCGACAACGTGGTCCTGACCCACGAGCTGGTCGACGAGGTCGCGCCGCTGGCCGCGCCCGAGGGCGCCCGCGCGACCGCCGACGCCGCGATCGATCGCAACCGCCTGCGCGAGGAGCTGGCCCGCCGCACCGGCGAGCTGCAAGAGCTCGAGACGCGGGTGCTCCAACAAGAAGAGGAGATCCGGCGCGAGCACCTCGAGAACGTCCGCTTGGTGACGGACGTCGATCGCCTGCGCGAGCAGGTCGAGCGCAGCCGGGCGATCGAGCAGGACCGCGTACAGGAGCTCGAGCGCCTCGGTCACGAGCTGCGCAAGCTCGAGATGGACCACGCCGAGCTGCAGGGCCTCTACAACACGCAGGAGCAGCGGCTGCGCACGCGCGAGGAGTCCGGCACTCCGGGCAGCGTGGCGGCGCCGATCGACGACCCGGCGCGACGGCTCGAGCTCGAGAAGGTCACCGCCCAGCGCGACCAGCTGCGAGCCCGCGAACGGGCCGCGGCCGACATCGTCCGCCGCCGCGACCGCGAGCTGGCCGAGGCGACCCGCACCGTCCGCGAGCTGCGGCGCTCGGTCGAGGACCACGCGACCCTCGCGGCCCAGCTGCGCGGCGAGCTGGCGGTGTTGCAGGTGCACATCCAGCGGCTCGAAGAGACGGTCCCGAGCCTGCAAGAGCGCCTGCGCGAGCAGCAGCGCAAGACCATCGAGCGCGAGGACGAGTCGGCCGAGCTGCAGCGTCGCCTCGAGGAAGGGGTGGCCGAGCAGGAGCACCTGCGGGCTCGCCTCCGCCGCCAGCGCCAGGACATGGAGGCGCTCGCGGGCGCCAAGCAGGGCGCCGAGGTCGAGCTGTTCCGCCTGCGCCGCGAGCTCGAGGCCAAGCACCAGGCCATCGACCAGCTGCAGCAGATCGTGTCGCTCGGCGCGAGCCGCATGGGCCAGGGCTCCGGTCCGCTGTCCGACGCCGCGCGCGCGGAGATCCTGGACCTGCGCGGCGAGCTGGCCGACCAGGCCGCCGAGCACGCCGAGGCGCTGGCTCGCAGCGAGGCCGAACACCAGCGGATCGTCGAACACGAGCGGGCCCGCCTGCGCCGCTCTCGCCTGGAGGCGGGCATCCGCGCCGAAGAGATGGAATACATGCTGTTCCAGCTCGACACCGCGGAGCAGAAGATCTGGGAGATGAACGACGCCACCGACCGCTCCGCGGCGCGGTTGGCCGCCGGCCTCGCCCAGCTCGAGAAGCAGAAGGAGCAGTACGAGGACCTCGCGGACGAGCTCGACGTCACGCGCAACCTGCTGGTCGAGGCGCAGGCCAAGATCGCGGAGCTCGAGCGCCTCCTCGACAGCGAGCGCGCCCGCCTGGCCCGCGTCTCGCTCGCGCCGGCGACGATCATCGACGGGCCCGACACCAGCGGCAGCTTCGACGTGAACGTCGACGAGCCCGAGCCCGACCCGGAGGACTCGATCGTGGCCCCGACGATCCGCCGCTACCCCGGCGACCCCGATCCGCTGGCGGGCATCGACCTCGACGACGAGTCGGAGCCGGTCAGCCTGGCGGCGCGCCTCGCGGGCGGGACCGCGGCGGACTCCGGCGACTTCGACATGGGCTCGCTCGGCAGCGCCGAGGTCTCGAGCCCGGTGTTCCGCCTGCCGTCCGACGCCGACGTCGACCTCGACGACGACGTGGACCCGCCGACGCGGGTGGTGGTCGTGCCCGACGAGGAAGAGGACGAGGTCTTCTCGATCGACACCGAGTGGGGCGAGCTCGACGACGACAAGCGCCCCTCCGCTTCCCGCGCCAGTTACGAGCGCGACCTCTCGAACCAGCGGATCGTCATCGAGGTGCTGGAAGACGAGGCCTGGCCGAGCGACGGCGAGATGGAGCCCGAGCTCCAGGCCCTCCTCTCGGTCCGCCCCGACCAGGCGGCCGAAGACGGCAAGACCGCGGTGACTCCGGTGGCCGAGCCCGGCAAGGCGCAGGGCGACAAGTCCTCGTAGCGGCAGCTCCGCATCGCGCGGGGCGCGCCGGATTTCGGGACCGCCCGACCTCAGACCTAGCGAAAAGTGCTTGACGCCAGAACGAAGGCAGAATAGGTTCCACGCCCGCCGCGAGGATGGCGAAATTGGTAGACGCGCACGGTTCAGGTCCGTGTGTCCCTAGGACGTGGGGGTTCGAGTCCCTTTCCTCGCACCAGAGCTGAAGGCCCTGTCACCACCGGTGACAGGGCCTTCGCCTTTGGTCCGTCGAACGTCCCGACGCGCCGGCTCGGTCGGCGGTCACGGCACGAGAACAATGTCCCGACGCGCCCGGACGTGAAGTCAGTCGGCTTTGTCGGCGAGGGCCCGACGCGCCGGGCTGGGCGGTGCGGAGGCGGGCAGGGCGAGAGGCGGTCGAGAGGAGGTCGGGGCTAGCTGCCGAGAACCTCGATACTCTTGACCGCGATGCTCGGGCCGGACATGTGGATCCCGAAACCACCGGATTCGACGGTGCCCTCGACCTTGACCCGCGCCCCCGCCTTCACGGAGCACTTGCTCAGGCGGTACACATCGCCCTTGTCGGTGACAAGCTCGTGAAAGCCGCCCTCGAGGTCGTTCTTCCGCACGGTCCCGGTGAAGGTCGCCATGGTCCGCAGTGTACCCGAGACTTCAAGCCACGCCACCGCGCTGTGGCTACTCGCCGGCCTCGATCCGACCGGCGGCGCCGGTCTGCTGCGTGACACCTTCACCGCCGGAGCCTGCGCTCCGAGCGTCCCCGTGGCCCGCCTGGTGACCGCGTGGACTCGCCAGGGCCACGGCCGACCCGCCACCTCCGAGCCGCGCCCGATGAGCGAGGTCGTCCGCGAGCTGAAGTCGATGCCGCGACCGCGCGCGATCAAGATCGGCCTGTTGCCGGCGGCGCTGGTCGAGGCGGTCCTCGGCGAGGTCGCGGCGCGGCGCGTCCCGGTGGTCCTCGACCCGGTGCTCGCAGCCTCCGACGGCGGTGACCTCGGCGCCCGCGCGGACATCCTCCGGGATTGCCTTCGGGACATGTCCGAAGAGACATGGCTCGTCACGCCCAACCGGCGCGAGGCCGCCGCCCTCACCGGCTCGACCGAGGACGACCCCGAGCTGGTCCAGCGAACCGCCGACGCGCTCGGCCGCGCCGGCGTGCTGCTCAAGAGCGCGGTCGACGACCAGCAGCGGGTCCGCGACATCGCCTGTCTCCCGGGCCAGGTCCACGTGTTCGAGCGCCCGCGCGTCGCCGGCCCCGACCCGCGCGGCACCGGCTGCGCTCTGGCGACGGCGATCGCCTGCGGCCTGGCGCAGGGCCGCCACATGCTGGCGGCGATCAGCGCCGCGGTGGCGTGGCTCGACGTCGCCCGGACTCGCTGCGTGCCCGGCGTCGACGGCCGCGTGCACCTGCCCGAGCGCGCGCCGCCGCTGGCGTGAGGGGCTCAGCTCCCTGCGAGACCGTTCGCGGCCAGCCACGCCGGATCGGGCGCGACGGCCTGGAGGACCTCGACCAGGAGGCCGTCCGGCGCCACCACCTGAAACCGCCGCTGACCCCACGGCTCGGTGACCAGCGGCAGGACGATCTCGAGACCGGCCCGACCCAGGCGCGCGTGTTCGGCGTCGACGTCCTCGACCAGGAGGGCCATGAGCGAGCCGACGACCTGCTTGCCCCGCGTGGTGAGCGGCCAGGAGTGATGGTCGCGCTGGACGAAGTCGAGGCTGACGTTCGGGTGGTCGGGGTGCCGGGTGTTGACGTACCAGCCGATGTCGATGCCCACCTCGAACCCGAAGTGCTCCTCGAACCACCTGGCGCTCGCGGTCGGATTCTCCGCCGCCACCACAAAGCCAATCATGCTGAACTGCATCGCGATGCCTCCCCTGGGACGGCAAGCCTGACGGAACTCGGAGCACGGCGCCAGGCAACGGGAAGCAGCCGGTCCACACGCGCAGCGCCGGCGTCACGTGCGAGGCGGGTCGCCGGGTAGCAAGTCACACGCGCCGTAGGGTCGCCGGGTAGCGAGTGATTCACGGGCGGTGCAAGCCGCCGGGTAGCGAGTCGCGACGCAGGCCGCGGGTAGCGAGTGATTCACGTGCGGCGTAGGTCGCCGGGTAGCGAGTGACACGCGCCGTAGGGTCGGCGGGTAGCGAGTGATTCACGGGCGGCGCAAGCCGCCGCGTAGCGAGTAGCGACGCAGGCCGCGGGTAGCGAGTGATTCACGTGGCGGCGCAGGTCGCCGGGTAGCAAGTCACACGCGCGGCGGGTCGCAGGGTAGCGAGTGATTCACGTGCGGCGCAGGTCGCAAGTGACACGCGCCGCACGTCGTCGGGTCGCAAGTCCTTCACACGCGGCGCAGGCGAGTCCTTCCCACGCGACGCGTCCGGCTCCTCCGCCGCGCGCCCGCCTCAGTCGCTCGCGCGCGTGCGGGCGAGGTTGACCGAGCGCAGGGAGGGCAGCGACAGCAGCGTCGCTGCGCCGTCGGCGGTGACGACGGTGTCGGCGAGGTTCAGCTGCTCGAGCTTGGTCATGCCGCGCAGGTACTGCAGCGACTGATCGGTGATGAGCGTCGCGTCGAGCCGCAGCACCCGCAGCGCGGTCAGGTCCTTGAGGTGGGCCACGCCGCCGTCCACGACGTCGGTATGGTCGAGCTCCAGCACCTCGAGCTGCGTGAGGCCGGCGAGGTTGGCGAGCCCGCGGTGCGTGACCTTGGTGTGGTGCAGCCGCAGCACCTTGAGCCCGTGCATCCCGGCCAGCGCGCGCAGGCCGGCGTCGGAGATCTGGGTCCTGCCGAGGTCGAGCTCCACCAGGCCGGTGAGCTCGCCGAGCTCGTCGGCGACGCGATCGCCGAGGCTCGGGATGTCGAGCACCAGAGTGCGCAGGCCGGCGAGCTCGCCGAGGTGCTGCATCGTCGGGTCGGCCAGAGTCAGCGGCGGCGCCAGGCCGAGCACCAGGGTCCGCAGGTCCGGCAGCCGGCTGAGCGCGAGCAGTCCGTCGGGCCCGAGGTCGCGGCCGCGGATCTCGATCGACTGCAGCCCGAGCTTGGCCAGCTCCTCGAGGCCCGCGCCGGTGATCCGCGACTGCGGCAGCACCAGCCGCCGCAGCCCGAGCTGGCGGCCCAGCGCGCGCAGGCCCTTGTCGCCGAGGTTCGGGCAGGCGCAGGTGAACTCGGTCAGCGGCAGGTCGCGCACGTACAGCGGGCTGTAGTCGTTGAAGCCCGGCCCGCGCAGGGTCAAGCGCGACAGGGCGGTCAGCGGCTTGAGTTGATGCAGCGAGAAGTTGCCGGCCCGGGTGTCGAGCAGCTTCACGTCGCGCAGCGCGGTCGCGTCGGCGACCTTGAGCAGCGCGTCGTGCCCGGCCCACTGGCCCTCGAGCGTGAGCGCCTGCAGTCCGGCGACGTCGCCGGCGATCGCCGCCAGCCCGGAGTCGGTGGCGAGGTCGCGGAGCACCAGCGACTCGAGCCGCGCCCGCGCCAGCAGGGCCACCGGCTCGGCGCCCTGGGTCACGCGCGCGAGGGTCAAGTCGCGCAGCCGCGGGAGGCTGGCGATCCGTCCCATCACCACGCCGTCGAGCGTGAGGTCGGCGAGCTCGAGGCTCTCGACTCCGACGAGCGCGCCGAGGCCCGCGTGGACCGCGTCGAGGCAGCCGGAGATCCGCAGCGACCGCAGCGCCGGGGTGCGCTCGGCCAGGCGGGTCAGGTCGAGCTCCGCACAGGCGTGGCCGTAATCGAGGTCGTCGCGCAGCTGGCCGGCCCGCTCGCGCCGGTCCTCGGGCGACAGCGCGAGGTTGAGCGACACCAGTCGGCTCAGGTCGAGCTCCGCCAGCTCGCGCGGGTGCGAGACCACCAGCTTCTCGGGCGGCGGCGGCACGCGCTCGGGCTCCGGCGTGGCCTCCACGGGCGGCGGCGGGGGGGCCGGGACCCCGGCGGCCGGCGTCGGCGTCGGGGGCGGGCCGCCGCACGCCAGCAGGCTCGCTGCGAGCGCCAGGACGGTCGTCAGACTGGGGGTTCGCATCATCGTCAGGCGGCGAGCCGCAGCAGGCGGCGCGCGTTGTCGGTGGTGGTCGCGGCCACCAGCTCGAGCGGCTCCTCGCGGGCCGCGGCGACGGCGCGGGCGATGTCGCCGAGGAACGCCGGTTCGTTGCGGGCCGGCCGGCGCGACGCCGGCGTCTGGTCGGGCGAGTCGGTCTCGAGCAGCAGGCGGTCGGCCGCCACCGCGCGAGCGGCCAGCACCGGCCGCCGCGCTCCGGGCAGCGTGATCGCCCCGGCGAACGAGATCGCGTGACCGCCGCGGCAGAACGCCGGCACCATCTCGGCGCTGCCCGAGTAGCTGTGCAGGATCGACGGCGGCAACGGCTGCTCGTCGAGCAGCTCGAGCAGCGCCGCGTGGGCCTTCAAACAGTGCAGCAGCAACGGAAGTCCAGTCGCTCGCGCCAGCACGAAGTGGGCCCGCAAGACCGCGACCTGGCGCTCGCGCGGCACTCCGCCGCCGCCCGGACCGAAGTCGAGGCCACACTCGCCGATCGCCACCAACCCCGCCGGAGCGGCGCGAATTTGGTCGTTTAACGCGGTCAGAGCCGCGGAATCATGCGCGGGGTCGAGCTCGGGAAGGACTTGTGGGTGGATCCCCAGGGCGGTGTGAAAGCGCACGGTCGGCGCAATTTCGCGCAGGTCCGCCGCGGTCTCGAGCAGGCCGGCCCAAGATTCCGGTTCGACACCGGGGATCACGATTGCCGAAATTCCCGCGGCAGCGGCCCGAACAGCGGCAAATCGACGTTCCGCACGATCGCCGAAGCGCGGCATGTCGATGTGCGCGTGGGTGTCGATTAAATTCATACGGTAAATGCCGGGGAAACAGTCTTGCGGATTTGACGCACCTGGGGGCTTTTTGTAAAACCCAAAGCCCGTAACGCGACCCCCCCAGTTTGCGACGTACGGGCCCAATTGGGCCAGAAAACAGGGAAGTCCATGTCATCGACACGAATTGAGCGCGTTCTTCGCCACGACGGTATCGTGGCCGTGTTGGACCAAACCGCGGAGCAGGCGCAGGCGGGCGACGCGGCGTGGGTCGGCGAGGAGCGCTGGAAGCCCATCGTGCTCGAAGCGGTGAAGCTGCGGCAGGTGGCGGGCGAGACCGCTGTTCGCATCCTCGTCGGCGAGCACGCGATCCTGGTCGCCGGCGACGACAAGCACGTGGTCGGCGTCGTCTTCATCAAGGGCCACCCGGTCGTGAAGTCCGTCGTCCGCATGGTTCGCCAGCTCATGCGCTTGCCCGCCAACGCCCTCCCGGCGCTTTAGCACCAACGCCGTTTCCCGGGCGATGAACGTCGTTCGGGTCGGCCTAACGCTGATAACCGGGAGACCAGTGCCGAGCGCGCCCGCGGCATGCGGGCGCGCTCGCGCGTTTGAGTTACCCTCGCACGCCATGGTCCCCGACCTCGAAGACCTCCGCGCGGCCTTGATCGCGGCCCTCGGCGCCGAGCGCCTGAGCGACGACCCGGCCGACCTTGGTTACTACGGCGCCGATCGGTGCCGCGGCGGCTGGCCGGTCCAGCCGTCCTTCATCGTGTTTCCGCGCTCGGCGACCGACGTCCAGGCGGTCGTCCGCGCGTGTGCCGCTCACGGCGTTCCGATCGTCCCCTCGGGCGGCCGCACCGGCCTGGCGGGGGCGGCCACCGCCACCCGCGGCGAGGTCGTGCTGTCGCTCGAGCGGATGCACCGGATCCTCGAGGTCGACCCGGCCGCCCGCACTCTGCGCTGCGAGGCCGGGGCCACCCTTCAGGCCGTGCAGGACGCGGCGGCCGCCGCCGGCCTCCTTTATCCCGTCGATTATGCCGCCAAGGGCAGCGCCCAGATCGGCGGCAGCCTGGCGACCAACGCCGGCGGGGTGAAGGTCCTGCGCTACGGCCTCACGCGCGACTGGGTGCTGGGCCTCAAGGTGGTCCTCGCCAGCGGCGAGCTCCTCGCGCTCGGCGGCGCCCTGGTCAAGAACAACACCGGCTACGACCTGCGGCAGCTGTTCATCGGCAGCGAGGGCACTCTCGGGGTGATCGTCGAGGTCACCCTCAAGCTGGCGCGGCCGCCGGCCGACACTCTGGTCGCGCTGTGCGCCGTCCCGTCCGACGCCGCGGTCCTGGCGCTGTTCGCTCGCCTGCGGCGCAGCAGCCTCACTCTCTCGGCCTTCGAGTTCCTCGATCACGGCTGTCTGAACCACGTCCTGACCCACCGCAAGGGCGACCCGCCGTTCGCCGAGGCGGCGGCGCGCTACGTGCTGGTCGAGGTCGAGGTCCCGGTGCCCGGAGCCGCCGCGCTCGAGCACACCCGCGACGAGCTGAGCGCCTGCCTCGGCGAGGCCGTGGACGGCGGCGAGGTCGCCGACGCAGTGCTCGCCGGGACCCAGGCCCAGGCCCGCGCGCTGTGGGCCTACCGCGAGGACATCAGCGAGTCGCTCCACCGCCATACCCCGCACAAGGCGGACATCGCCCTGCCGGTCGCCCGCGTCGCCGAGTTCCTGGCCGCCTGGCGCCCCCTCGTCGCCGAGCGCCTGCCCGGCATCGAGGCCCTGTGCTTCGGCCACGTCGGCGACGGCAACCTCCACCTCAACCTCCTGCGCCCCGAAGCCGTCGGCCTGCCCGAGTTCCTGGACCGCGTGCACGGCTTCGACGACGAGCTCTACGCCCTCGTCCAGGCCCACGACGGCAGCATCTCCGCCGAGCACGGCGTCGGCCTGCTCAAGCGCGACCACCTCCATTACAGCCGCAACCCCACCGAGGTCGCCCTGATGCGCGGGATCAAGTCCGTCCTCGACCCCGCCGGCCTGCTCAACCCGGGCAAGATCTTTTGAACGTGCTCCTCGGAGCATGTTCTGAAAAGCATGCTTCTAGGGGCATGTCGAAAAGGACATGTCTCGGAGCACAGGATGCCGCGGCGACCGGTCAGTCGAGCGTTGCCCGGGCGAACGCGCAAGCCGAGCCCGGCGCCGGCTCGCCAGTCCGTCCGCGAGCGAGACGAGTCCTCGCGCGACTCGCCGACCACGGAGCCGTGCAGTGAGGCGCGCGCGAGGCCGTTGTACGAGCGGGCGATGCGAGGGCTTCGAGATGCCGCGCGAGACGACAGAATCACTCGCGCTCGGAGACGCGACGCGAAGAGGTCCCGCGGTCTTCGTCGCCTCGACCGGGCCGAGCGCTCCGCCTGCTCCGACGTGAGCGGCTCGTTACTCGGCGAGGGCCTTCGTTCATTGTCACTCGCGCTCGGAGACGCGACGCGAAGGGCGAGAGGGTCCCGCGGTCTTCGTTCGTATCGCCGCTCGCTCCGCGTCGCCTTGACCGGGCCGAGCGCTCCGCCTGCTCCGACGTGAGCGGCTCGTTGCTCGGCCAGGGCCTTCGTTCATTGTCACTCGCGCTCGGAGACGCGACGCGAAGGGCGAGAGGGTCCCGCGGTCTTCGTTCGTATCGCCGCTCGCTCCGCGTCGCCTTGACCGGGCCGAGCGCTCCGCCTGCTCCGACGTGAGCGGCTCCTTGCTCGGCCAGGGCCTTCGTTCATTGTCACTCGCGCTCGGAGACGCGACGCGAAGGGCGAGAGGGTCCCGCGGTCTTCGTTCGTATCGCCGCTCGCTCCGCGTCGCCTTGACCGGGCCGAGCGCTCCGCCTGCTCCGACGTGAGCGGCTCGTTGCTCGGCCAGGGCCTTCGTTCACTGCCCCGGCGGCAGCTCGCTGAGCTCCGGCTTGCCCTGCCCGGGTGGCACGATCTTGGCCTTCTGCTCCGGCGTGAGCGGCTCGTTGCGCAGCACGTCGATGCGGCTGCGGGCCCAGTCGTCGCCGACCACGGAGATCTCGACGCGGTACTGGTTTTCGCCGATCTTGAGGCGCGCGCGGTCGTTGAACCACGTCCACCGGCGCACGCCCTCCGCGGGCGAGTCGGTGCGGGGCTCGTCGGGCAGCTCGAGTCCGACGGCCGCGAGCAGCTGCTTCGGGTCGAACGGGCCGGTTCCTTTCCTGTAGCCGTCGAAGCCGATCGAGGCCGCCACCCCGTCCTCGTACTCGACGCGGAGCCCGGCCCACTCGTCGCCCTTGTCCGCGTAGCGCTGGAGCGCGAAGTTGCATTGAAAGAAAGTCCGCTCCGGCGTGAAGCGGACGCACGTCGAGCGGGCCATGCCCTTGCCCTGGTGCTCGCCGAAGTTGGCCTCGACCGAGGCGACCGGCTGCCCGAGCAGGGCCGGCAGCGGCAGGGGCACGTCGCTGCGCACCTTGCCGAAGGTCGCCGGCGCCGTGGTCTCCGCGACCTTGGCCTCCGCGGGTTTGGCCGCCTCCGCGGCCTTGGCCTCGGTCTTGCCTTCGGGGTTCGCCTGCTGCGACTGCGAACAGCCGATCACCACGAAAGCACACGTCCACGCGCAAAGCCTCTGGAGCGACGTCACGCCGAGATGATACGCTCTGTTCCGCGCGAGCCTGGCGAAATTGGTAGACGCGCTGGATTTAGGTTCCAGTACCCGCCGGGTGTGTCGGTTCGAGTCCGACGGCTCGCAATTGCCCGACTTGACGCCGCCGGCCCCGCCGGCTAAGGCGTCCCCTCGTGATCGGCACGCTCCTCAAGCGCATCACCGTGCATACCCTGGACCGCGTCGTCGAGCGGGGCAAGACTTCGGAGCACGCGCCCGTCCGCCTGGCCGCCGCCGGCCTCGACCGCGTGCGAGGGATCGTCGGCCTCGACCGCATCGATTTGCGCCTCGAGATCCCCAGCTGGGACGGCGGCACGCCCAACCAGCCGATGTGGCAGTCCGACCGCGACAAGCTGCGCAAGTGGCAGCAGGACCGCGGCATCATCAAGCCCGAGAAGGCCGCCGACGCCAAGCCCGCCGAGCCGGTCCTCGTGATCTACTACAAGCGCGGCTGCCCCTACTGCCGGGCCGCGCTCGAGCTGGTGCGCGAGCAGAACCTGCTCGCCAAGACGATCGACTACACCGACAACCACGACCTGCGCACGGCGATCCGCACCAAGACCGGCCGCCGCACCGCGCCGCACGTGTTCATCCGCGAGCAGTGCATCGGCGGCTTCGACGAGCTGCGTGAGCTGCACGAGTCGGGCAAGCTCGTCAAGCTGCTCGAAGATCCGTCGGCCAAGCCGCCCGTGGCCGCGCCGACCGCCGGCGCCGACGACGAGGACGAGGGCGACGGCCGCGAGCTCACCGCGGCTGCCCTCAAGGCCAGGTTGGCCGAGGGCGGCAAGGTCCTGCTGCTCGACGTGCGCGAGCCGTCGGAGTGGGCTCAAACCGGCGTCCTCGCCGGCGCCCGCACCGTCTCGCTCGGCGAGCTCGAGAAGGCCGACGACCTCGACCCGCAGGGCGTGTGGATCGCCTACTGCCGCTCCGGCCGGCGCTCGCTGCAGGCCGCCGAGATCCTCGGTCGCCGCGGCTTCAAGTCGGTCGTGAGCCTGCGCGGCGGCATCGAGGGCTGGAAGGCCGCCGGCGGCCCGACGGTCCCGTACGAGCCGACCACGGCCGCTCCGGCCAAGAAGCCGCCCGTCAAGCTGCCGGTCGTCCACCCGGAGCGCTCCCCGTTCGAGGCCCTGCTCGACGACCCGAACGCCGCCGTCGACAGCGAGCCGCTCGAGGGCGAGGCGCTGATCGCCCGCGTCCGCGAGGTGCTCGAGACGTGCCGTCCGCTGGTCCAGGCCGACGGCGGTGACATCGAGCTGCTCGACGTGACGGCCGACACCGTCGGCGTCCGGCTCACCGGCAACTGCGTCAGCTGCCCGAGCTCGCAGGCGACGCTGAAGCAGGGCATCGAGCGCAAGCTGAAGCAGCAGATCCCGCAGATCAAGGGCATCCGCTCGCCCCAGCTCTCGCCATAGCAGCCGCGCGGCGAGGCGATGCCTCGCAGACCGAGCGGTGCCCGCGGTTCACGAGCGACCGGGCCCGCACCGACACTCGAGGCGACGCACGATCTCTTCCGCACGGCGATATCGACTCGCGCGCGAAGAGTCGCTCGACTCAGGCGCGGTCGGGCCCCGGATCTCGGCTCCGCCGACCGTCACCGCCCCAAGAAGGCCCCCGTGGACGGGGGCCGGGGCGACCTGGACCGAGTTCCGCAGAACGAGGCAATTGCCGCCTCGAAGTGCCCCAGCCGCCTCGAAGTTCGAAGACTGTCCGAACGGACAGGTCATCTTGACACCCGCCTCGCGACCCCGCGCTCAAACTCGAGGCGACACACGATTCTTCCATACGGCGACATCGACTGGCGCGCGAAGAGTCGCTCGGCTCAGGCGCGGTCGGGCCCCGGATCTCGGCTCCGCCGACCGTCACCGCCCCAAGAAAGCTCCCGTGGACGGGGGCCGGGGCGACCTGGACCGAGTTCCGCAGAACGAGGCAATTGCCGCCTCGAAGCGCCCCAGCCGTGCCGAAGTTCGAGGACTGTCCGAGGGGACAGGTCGCCCCGGACACCGGCCTCGCGACCTTCGCCGCGCTTCATCCGGGGCCCGACCGCGCCGTGCGACGTCCGCCTCGAACCCACCGCGCGACCCGTGCTCTCGACTCGAGCCAGCTTCGCGCCGAAGCCGGCGAGGGGCCGTCGAAGCCGTCGTCATGACGTGACGCACCCGTCACCGAGATCGGCACACCCATCCATCCCAGGACTTGCGAGCCGTCCGGCCGCTGCAGGTCATCCTCTTCATGGCGGTCCCCACCGCCGAAAATCCACCGCCTCGCCGCGCCGATTCCTCTCCTGGCGCGCGCCGAATGCCGTTCGGCGCCGCTCTTTCCCGCGCGCGAAATCGCCCAATTCCCACCCTGAGGTCAGGGGTTTCGAAGCCTCGGCTCGGGACGCGCCCGTGGGTCAATTCGCCCCGTGGCGAGCTTTCTTGCGGGTCTTTGGGAAGTGTGCATGACTCTTCCCGGTTGACTGACACCTGTGTCACTGACGACACTGTCAGCCAACTTTTACCGCCCGGCAGGACCAACGATGGCGACCACGACGACGACCCCGACCTCGCAACGCAGCACCTCGCTCAAGATCCTCTCGCAGCCGCAGGTGAAGTCGCTCCTCGATGAAGCGCAGCAGAAGTTCGCCCAGGAGGAGGGCGTGAGCTTCGGCGCCGTCAACATGCACTTCAAGAAGCCGTTCGAGCACACGTTCACGGCGCCGCAGCGGCCGCACACCACGCTCTTGTTCGGCGGCCTGACCTTCCGTCACGAGCACCTGCTGAAGGGTGTGTTCGAGTCGCTGGGCTACAAGACCGCCGTCGTGCCGACGCCGAACGTCGACGCCTTCCAGCTCGGCAAGGAGTACGGCAACAACGGCCAGTGCAACCCGACCTACTTCACGGTCGGCAACCTCGTGCAGTACCTGCAGCACCTGCGCGACAAGCAGGGCATGAGCGTGCAGGAGATCATCGACTCGCACGTGTTCTTGACCGCGGGCGCGTGCGGTCCGTGCCGGTTCGGCATGTACGAGGCCGAGTACCGGCTGGCGCTGCGCAACGCCGGGTTCGACGGCTTCCGCGTGATGCTGTTCCAGCAGAAGGGCGGGCTCAAGCAGGGCGACCTCGAGGCCGGCCTGAAGATGAACCTCGACTTCTTCGCCGGCATGGTCTCGGCGTTCAACTGCGGCGACATCCTGAGCGAGGTCGCCAACTGCATCCGCGCCTACGAGACGACCCCGGGCGCGACCGACAAGGCGGCCAGCGAGTCGCTCGAGTTCATGTACCGGGTCATGCAGCGCAAGCAGCCGGCCGAGCTCGCGGGCACCACCGTCGGCGACCTGCTGAAGGGCAAGAACACCAAGGCGTTCGACATCGCCGAGCAGGCGGTCAAGTTCCTCGACCTGCTGACCAGCGAGGACTACATCGAGCCGCTGCGGCACGTCGCCCGCAAGTTCGACGAGGTCGAGGTCGACCGCCTGCAGCCGAAGCCGATCGTCAAGGTCACCGGCGAGTTCTGGGCCCAGACCACCGAGGGCGACGGCAACTTCAACATGTTCCGCTTCCTCCACAGCGAGGGCGCCGAGGTCATCACCGAGCCGATCGCGACCTGGCTGGCGTACATGCTGTGGCAGACCAAGATCAAGGCGCGCGACCGTCACGGCCTCGTCGAGAAGGCCGACGAGGTCAAGTGGTACGAGCTCGGCAAGCGGGCCCAGCTCGAGGTGGGCTACATGAAGAAGCGCGCGATCGCCAAGGTCGCCGACACCATCTTCCGCCGCGAGTACAGCCGCATGGTCGAGGCGCTCGGCCACATCGCCCACGAGATCGTCGACATGGACGAGATGGAGCGCCTGGGCCACGGCTTCTACCACACCCGCTCCGAGGGCGGCGAAGGCCACCTCGAGGTGTCGAAGAACATCTACTACTCGCACAAGGGCCTGGCCCACATGGTGCTGAGCCTCAAGCCGTTCGGCTGCATGCCCAGCACCCAGTCCGACGGCGCCCAGTCGGCGGTCGTCAACCGCTACAAGGAGATGATCTTCCTGCCCATCGAGACCTCCGGCGAGGGCGAGATCAACGCCCACAGCCGCGTCCAGATGGCCCTCGGCGAGGCCAAGGCCAAGGCCAAGCGCGAGTTCGCCGAGGTGCTCTCCGGCCTCCCGTACAGCCTCGAGGAGCTCAAGGCCTACGTCGACGCCCACCCCGAGATGAAGCGGCCGATGTACCAGTTCCCGCGCCACAACCCGCGCGTGGTCGGCACCGGCGCCAACTTCGCCCTGCACGTCGCCGAGCGCATGCAGGCCGACGGCGTCAAGCCCAAGCAGGTCCGCGACGCCGCCGAGTGAGGCCGGTCCTTCAGGGCAGGTCCTTCGCGCCAGGTTCTTTTCGCCAGGTCTCCGAGAACAGGAACTTCAGAACATGTCCCAGCACAAATACATCGTCGGCGTCGACCTCGGGTCGACCACGGTCAAGGCGGTCGTCGTCGAGGCGGCCACGGACACGATCGTGTGGAAGGACTACCAGCGCCACGAGAGCAAGCAGGCCGACCGGGCGCTGAAGATGTTCAAGGAGATCGAGGAGGCCGTCGGCGACCTCCGCGGCAACGCGCGGATGTTCATCACCGGCTCGGGCGGCGCGACCGTCGGCCGGTGGGTCGGCGCCAAGTTCGTGCAGGAGGTCAACGCTGTCTCGCTGGCGGTCGAGAAGCTGCACCCCGAGGTCAACTCGGTCATCGAGCTGGGCGGCCAGGACGCCAAGATCATCATCTTCAAGCCCGACCCGGAGACCGGCCGCAAGAAGAAGATCCCGTCGATGAACGACAAGTGCGCCGGCGGGACCGGGGCGGTGATCGACAAGATCAACGCCAAGCTGAAGATCCCGGCCGACCTGCTGTGCCAGCAGGGCTACGTCGGCCACAAGCTGCACCCGGTCGCCGGCAAGTGCGGCGTGTTCGCCGAGACCGACGTCAACGGCCTGCAGAAGCTCGGCGTGCCGGCCGACGAGCTGATGGCGTCGCTGTTCGAGGCGATCGTGCAGCAGAACCTGTCGGTGCTGACGCGCGGCCACACGCTGATGCCGCACGTGCTGCTGCTCGGCGGCCCGAACACGTACATCAAGGGCATGGTCGAGGCGTGGAAGGCCAACATCCCGCCGATCTGGCACGAGCGCAACGTGCCGCTGCCGGAGGGCGTCGACCCGGCCGACCTCATCATCGTCCCGCAGAACGCCCAGTACTACGCGGCGATGGGCGCGGTCGAGTTCGGCAAGGACGAGGACGAGCGCGTCGGCGTCTACCAGGGCACCGAGAAGCTGCAGTGGTACCTCACCGAGGGCCGCCTGCTCGAGAAGAAGAAGGCCGGCGCGGCGGGTCTGTCGAAGGACGAGGCCGACCTCGACGAGTTCATGGTCAAGTACAAGCCGCCGAAGTTCGTCCCGAAGGAGTTCACGCCGGGCGAGGACGTGCGGGTGTTCATCGGCATCGACGGCGGCTCGACCTCGTCGAAGGCGGTCATGCTCAACGAGCAGGGCGAGGTGATCCGCAAGGTCTACCAGCTCTCGAAGGGCAACCCGATCGTCGACACCAAGGAGCTGCTGGCCGACCTGCGCCAGCAGGTCGAGGGCGCCGGCTGCACGCTGACCGTGCTCGGCGTCGGCACCACCGGCTACGCCAAGGACATCCTGCGCGACACCCTGCGGGCCGACGCGGCGATCGTCGAGACCGTGGCGCACTGCGAGAGCGCGCTGCACTTCTACGACAACGTCGACGTCGTGTGCGACGTCGGCGGGCAGGACATCAAGATCATCATCCTGAAGAACGGGAAGGTGAAGGACTTCAAGCTAAACACCCAGTGCTCGGCGGGCAACGGCTACTTCCTGCAGAGCACGGCCGAGGGCTTCGGCATCGACGTCAAGCAGTACGCCCAGCGGGCCTTCGGCGCCCAGGCGATGCCGACCTTCGGCTACGGCTGCGCGGTGTTCATGCAGTCCGACATCGTCGACTTCCAGCGCCAGGGCTGGGCGCCCGAGGAGATCATGGCCGGCCTGGCCGCCGTGCTGCCCAAGAACATCTGGTTGTACGTCAGCCAGATCCCCAACCTCGCCAAGCTCGGCAGCAAGTTCATCCTCCAGGGCGGCACCCAGCACAACCTCGCGGCGGTCAAGGCCCAGGTCGACTTCATCCAGGAGCGCTTCAAGTCGAAGGGCACCGAGGCGCAGGTCATCGTCCACCAGCACTGCGGCGAGTCGGGGGCGATCGGCGCGGCGCTCGAGGTGCGGCGCATGGTCCAGCAGCTCGAGCACAAGACCGAGTGGATCGGCATCGACAAGGTCGCCAGCATCGACTTCTCGCAGCGCCGCGACGAGAGCACCCGCTGCTACTTCTGCAAGAACAAGTGCCTGCGCACCTTCATCGACGTCGACCTCGAGATGAAGCAGCAGGAGGCCGAGAAGCGGATGGCGCTGGGCCAGCTGCTGAAGATCCGCAAGCGCGACGACAAGCCCGACGAGGCCGTCGGCACCAAGCGGCTCATCATCGCCACCTGCGAGAAGGGCGAGGTCGAGGACCTCGACTCGATGAAGAAGATCAAGGGCGGCCTCGACCAGCTCAAGAAGAACTACCCGAACCTCGCAGCGAAGGCCGCGAAGGACATCTGGGACGCCCAGAACCCGCCGAACGTGGCCGACAGCGTCGACGACGTCGGCCTCGGCCTGAGCGAGCACCTCGACCTGCCGCCGCAGCTGGCGGAGCACCAGGACAAGGTCGACGGCCTGCTGCGCAAGCTGAACCGCAGCCCGAAGGTCGCCGAGCTGCTGGGCAAGGCCGCGGGCACGCTCGAGAAGGTCGCGGAGAAGGTCGGCAAGGCGGCGCCGCTGGCCGCGGTCACGCGCGAGACGCTGGCCGCCCAGCAGCAGCGGATCGCGCTGATGAAGAAGCGGGCGACGCTGCGGATCGGCATCCCGCGGGTGCTGAACCAGTACTCGCAGAACCCGTTCTTCAGCGCCTACTTCGAGGCGCTCGGGGTCCCGGCGAAGAACATCGTCTACTCCGACTTCACCTCCGAGGAGCTCTACAAGGAGGGCGCCAAGCGCGGCGCGATCGACCCGTGCTTCCCGTCGAAGGTGTGCATCGCCCACATGCACAACCTGGTCGAGACCAAGCACAAGAAGCGCCCGCTCGACGTGATCGTGTTCCCGCAGGTCGACTCGATGGAGACCTGGCTGTCGGGCACGGTCGGCTCGCGCGCGTGCCCGACGGTGGTCGGCTCGGCCGACACGACCAAGGCGGCCTTCATCAAGGAGGCCGACGTGTTCGCCCAGAAGGGCATCAAGCTGGTCGTGCCGTTCGTGCAGATGGCCGAGCGCAAGCTGTGCAAGAAGCAGATGTTCGAGTACTTCAAGGACGTGCTCGGGCTGTCCGAGGAGGAGAACGCCCGCGCGGTCGAGGAGGCGTTCAAGGCCCAGGACGGCTTCTTCGTCGGCCACCGCGCCGACGGGCGCAAGGTGCTGAAGTGGCTCGAGCAGGAGCAGCGGATCGGCGTGGTCCTGCTGGCCCGCCCGTACCACAACGACCCGGGCATGAACCACGAGATCCCGGACGAGCTGCAGAAGCTCGGCTACCCGATCTTCACCGTGCAGTCGCTGCCGCTCGACGAGGACATCGTCCAGCCGCTGTTCCAGCCGGACATCGACGCCGGGTTCATCAAGGACCCGTTCGATATCACCGACGTGTGGAAGAACAGCTACAGCGAGAACACCAACCAGAAGGTGTGGGCCGCCAAGTTCACGGCGCGCCACCCCAACCTGGTCGCGCTCGAGCTGTCGAGCTTCAAGTGCGGCCACGACGCGCCGATCTACACGGTGATCGAGGAGATCATCGAGAACTCGGGCACGCCGTACTTCTCGTTCAAGGACATCGACGAGAACAAGCCGACCGGCTCGATCAAGATCCGCATCGAGACCATCGGCTACTTCCTCAAGCGCTACCAGGAGGACATGCGCCGCCAGATGGCCAAGAAGCAGCGCGTGCAGGAGCGCCTCGAGGAGTACCAGACCGAGCTGCTGCGCCGCATCGAGTCGGCCCAGTCGCGCCTGGCCGCCGAGCAGGCGACAAAGCCCGACGTCGTGCTGCAGGCCGCCGGCCTGCTGCCGCGCCCGACCGCCGGCGGCGTGCCGACCGGCGCGCACCTCGACAAGAAGGGCTGACCTGAAGGACAGGTGAGCGGAGCGACGACCTCCCGCGCGGAGGTCGTCGCTTTTTGCTTGGGCGAGCCGCGGCGATCGGCCGGCGGTCGGCGCATCGGACATGTTCTAAGAGACAGGTCTGGAGCATCGAGCGATGGATAGGTCCAGAGAAGCCGAGCATGGTGGCGTCGCGCGGAGCCGGCGCGTGACGGAACACGACCGTCGTGGCCATGCCCGCCGAGCCTTCATGGGCGTGCTCGCCGGTGCATGCCGAAGCGAGGAACGTGTGGTACATCGAGGTGCGTCGATCATGCGTCGTCGGTCGGGAGCGTTGTGGAAGTCGCTGGTGCCGTCCGCCGTGCTCGGCCTCGCGGCGCTCTTGGTCGCGCCGGCGCCCGCGGAGGCGCTGTCGTGCTGGCAACCCGAGTGGCAGCAGTGGGGCCTGCTGGTGGTCACCGAGGACGTGCCCGTCGACGCGCACCCGTGGCGCTTCTTCGAGTGCGGCGGCTTCGAGCCCGAGAGCTGCATCCTGGAGGCCGATGGCTACTCCGGCTTCGCCGACCCCGTCCGGCACGGCGCCAATTGCGACGTCGACGAGGCGGGCTTCGGTTACTTCATCGAGTACGTGCCGCGAGACCCGCTCATCGCCGGCAAGACCTACACGATGAACTGCGGCACGAGCGGCGTTTTCGACGAGGGGCTGAACGAGTTCACCGTCGGCGACGCCCCGGCCTCGCCTCCCGGCGAGGTGGCGCTGCGAGAGGTCCGCATCGAGCGCGGCAACGACGGCGGCTGCTGCCCCGGCGACGGCGACCAGCTGCTGGTGCGGATCGACGAGCTCGACGCGCCCTACCTGCGCGAGGGCGGGTGGATCGAGCTGCTCTATCCGACCCACGAGGTGTTTCCGATCAGCGTGATCGGGCCGTCGGAGATCCGCCTGCCGCTGACGGCGGGTCCGCTCGAGTTCACGCCGGTCGCCGCGAACGGTGTGCGCGGCGAGACGGTGCGGCTCGAGCCGTCGGAGATCGGCGATCGCGAGGCGGTGTACATCCCGTGCGCCGTCGGGCGCGCGCGCTCGGAGCTGGCGTTGTGGCTGCTCGCGCCGTTGCTGTGGATCGCCGGGCGGCGAAAGAGGCGGTCATGATCGCGCTGGCGCTGCTGCTCGTGGTGCAGGCGCCGACCGGCGCGAGCTCCGGGCCCGTGCCGGCGACCGAGCCGAGCGCACCGGTCGCCGCCGATCCGCCTCCGGTCGCGGAGGAAGGGCTCGCGGAGCCCGTCGCGCCGCTGTCGCCGGTCGCCGCCGATCCGGCTCCGGTCGGCGAGGCACGGCCCACGGAGCCCGCAGCGCCGCTGGCCACGACGGTGGTCGCGGAGCGCCCGGCGCCCGCGCGGGGCAAGTTCGTGTTCGCCTGGCTGCCGAGCGTGTTCACGGGCATCGGCTTCCCGTCGACCGCGCCGGTCACCCTGTTCTTCGGCGGTCGACTGCCGCGCACCTGGGCGCTCGGCTACCAGCTGACCGTCTCGTTCGGCCTGGCCGAGCGCTACCTCAGCGGCCTGCTCGCGCACCGCCACCACCTCACTGCGCTGCACGGCTTCGGCGCCAACCGCCGCGGCTTTACCAGCGTCGGCGCCGGCGTGGCCTTCAACATGCCGCTGCTCCCCGTGGTCGAGGTCGAGGGCCGGATCGGCGTCCGCCTCGGCGACGAGCGCCGCTGGGTGATCGGCGCGCTGGCCCGCCTCGGCTGGGACATCGGCCACCAGGAGCGCGCACCGATGCCGCAGTTCGGCGCGTTCGTCGGCTGGACCATGCTCTGAGGGACATGTTCTTAAAAGCATGCCCGCTAGGGCATGCCCCGAAGCACATGTCCTAAGCGCCAGGCGGCAGGCGGTTCTCGGGCACCGCGACCATGCGCCACTTGACGCGGGTCTGGTTGAAGTGGCCGTGGACGTTGGGGTCGTTGTCGAGGGCCTGGACGTTGCCGTCCTCGTCGATCGCGCGCGAGCCGATCTTGTAGGTGCCGGGGCCGGGCGGCTGCCAGTGGAACTGGAACACCGACCAGGCGCCGTCGATCTCGCCGGAGGCGAGGCGGGCGTCGCGGGCGACCTGCTCGCCGACCGGCTGCAGGCGGGCGCGCTGCCACGACAGGCCGCCGTCGGTGCTGACCTCGACCGCGGCGACCGGGCGCTCGCCGCCCCAGGCGGCCCCGAGCAGCAGCCAGCCGCCGCCTTGCGCGGCGCGGCAGTCGGAGACGATCGACTTGAGGCCGATCCACCGCGCCTGCACGCGCACCCACTTGCCGCCGCGGTGCTCCTTGTTGGTGAACACCAGGCGGTTGTGGATGCCCATGTGCGGGCTCGTCTTGCCCTCGATGTGGCAGAGCCACTTCACGTGCGACATCGAGTAGATCCGCGGCACGATCAGGCGCGACGGGAAGCCGTGCCGGCGCGACAGCGGCTCGCCGTTCATGGTCACGGCCACGATCGCGCGCGCGCGCGTGAGCTCCTCGAGCGACAGGCCGTAGTGGTAGCCGCGCTTGAGGAAGCCGAGGGTGTCGAGGCCGTGGTTGGCGAAATGAGTGGCCGGGCCCGGGCCGCCGCACAGCTCGAGCAGGCTGGCGAAGCTCGGGCCCTCCCACACCGCCTGGCCGCACAGGCCGGCCGAGCCCTGGAGATGGTTGCCGTTGCCGGCACACTCCTGCACGCACACGCGGGTCTCGCGGGGCAGGGCGAGCAGCTCGGGCAGGGTCAGGACGCGCGGGGCGGCGACGCCGGTGATCTGCAGGCGGTAGGTGTCAGGGTCGACCACCGGGTGGACGTGACGGTCGCGGCGGAAGTAGCCCGTGGTCGGCGTGACCAGCTGCGACAGCTGCGCGGGCTTGTTCTCCTCCATGCTGACCATGCGCAGCAGGGCGCGCGCGAGCCGACGGCCGAACCAGGTCGGCATGCCGTCGACGGGCCGCAGCTCGAGCGAGGTCCCCTCCGGCGCGGGCATGCCGGTGGCCTCGAGGATGTCGTGCGCGCCGAGGGTGTCGCCGTCGGTCATCGGAACGGCGTCACGCTAGCCCGGTCCCCGGCCGCGGGCAACGCGGTCGGCCCCGCGACGGCCGTCCGGGCATGTGTCCAAGAGCACGGCCGACGTGGTAGAAGAGGCGCGCACCGATCCACGCAGGAGCATCCTCTACATGAGCGCGCAGAAGCTGAACGGCACCAAGACCCACCAGAACTTGAAGGACGCGTTCGCCGGCGAGTCGCAGGCCAATCGCCGCTACCTGTACTTCGCCAAGCAGGCCGACGTCGAGGGTCACCCCGACGTCGCCGGCCTCTTCCGCGACACCGCCGAGGGCGAGACGGGCCACGCGCACGGCCACCTCGACTACCTCCGCAAGGTCGGCGACCCCGCCACCGGCCTGCCGATCGGCGACACCTCCAACAACCTCAAGGCCGCGGTCGCCGGCGAGACCCACGAGTACACGGACATGTACCCGGGCATGGCGCGCACCGCCCGCGAAGAGGGCTTCGAGGACATCGCCGACTGGTTCGAGACCCTGGCCCGCGCCGAGCGCTCGCACGCCGGCCGGTTCCAGAAGGCCCTCGACGGCATCGACCTGTGAGCCGCGCGGGCGCGCCGCCCGCTGCGGCGCGCGAGCCGACAGGGCCTCGCGGACATGTTCGTTCGGACATGCTCGTGAGGCCAGATGAACGCCGCGGCCGCGACCGGCCGCACGACCTCCCGCCCGCGGGGCCGACCAGCGCCCCGGGGCCGATCTCCGAACCGCAGGGCGCGCCATGAGCCAGGGGCCGATCTCGTACAAGCCGACCGACGGGCTGTCCTACGACCCGAGCGAGCCTGTCTATTGGGACAGGTCGGCGCTGGCCAAGGAGGTCACGCGCGCGTTCGAGATCTGCCACGGCTGTCGCATGTGCTTCAAGTACTGCGACGCGTTCCCGAGCCTGTTCGAGCTGCTCGACAAGAAGCACGACGGCGACGTCACCCGGCTGAGCGCAGAGGAGACGAACCGGGTGATGGACGCGTGCTTCCAGTGCAAGCTGTGCGAGGTCCAGTGCCCGTACACGCCGCGCGACAAGCACGAGTTCCAGCTCGACTTCCCGAAGCTGGTCCACCGCCACCAGGCGATGCGCGCCCGCGAGGAGGGCACGAGCCTCGGCGACAAGTTCCTCGGCGACCCCGACCTGACCGGCAAGCTGGCGCGCGCCAGCCTCGGCGTGGTCAACACCTTGAACCAGGTGAAGCTGCACCGGTGGTTCATGGAGAAGGTGCTGGGGATCCACCGCGACAAGCTGCTGCCGGAGTTCGCGCCGCAGGGCTTCGAGCAGTGGGCCGACCAGTCGGGCAAGATCGCCGAGGAGCCGGGCGGCGAGGCGGTGCTGTTCCAGACCTGCTACGTCGAGCACAACGAGCCGCAGATCGGCAAGGACACCTGCGAGGTGATGGAGCGCAACGGCGTCGACCTGCGCTGCGCGTCCGGCCTGCGCTGCTGCGGGATGCCGGCGTGGGAGCACGGCGACCTGACGTCGCTGCGCAAGAACGCCCGCCAGAACCTCGACGTGCTGATGCCGTTCGTCGAGCGCGGGGCCAAGGTGCTGGCCATCAACCCGACCTGCTCGATGATGCTCCGCCGTGAATATCCCGACCTGCTCGAAGGGCCAGATCGGGAGCGGGCGACCAGGCTGGCGGCGGCGGTCATGGACCCGAGCGAGTTCTTGTGGTCGATCCGCCGCGAGCCGCGGTTCAAGGGCGAGTTCAAGAGCGGCCCGCACGGCCCGGTCGCCTACCACGCGCCCTGTCACCTGCGCGCCCAGGCGGTCGGCTTCAAGGGCCGCGACCTGATCAAGCGGATCCCCGGCGTCCAGGTCGAGACCGTGACCGAGTGCTGCGGCCACGACGGCACCTACGCGATGCGCGTCGAGGGTTTCGAGCCGTCGCAGCGGATCGGCAAGAAGGCGTTCGACGGCATGCGCGGCGCGGAGGCCCACACGTGGGTGACCGACTGCCCGCTGGCGGCGATCCAGTTCGAACAGCACGCCGGGACCCGCCCGCTGCACCCGATGTCGCTGCTGGCCCGGGCCTACCGCGGCGACAGCTTCGGCCCCGGCGAGACCGACGAGACCAAGGAAGAGTAGCCATGAGAGCGGTCCAGCGCGCGGAGATCGTCGACTACGTGACCTACAACGAGCAGCGGGCGCAGCTCCGCGACGCGGCGCTGGCGGCCAAGCGGCTGCGCCGGGTCGTCGTCGCCGACTGCCTGACCTTCCTGTTCGAGAACCACGAGACCATCCGCTACCAGATCCAGGAGATGATGCGCGTCGAGCAGATCGTCCGCGAGCGCGACATCCTCCACGAGATCGAGACCTACAACGATCTGCTCGGCCAGGGCGGCGAGCTCGGGGTGACCGTGCTGATCGGGTTCGACGACCCGGAGGAGCGCGACCTCAAGCTGTCGCGCTGGCAGGCGCTGCCGCAGCACCTCTACCTCGTCGGCGCCGACGGCCGGCGGATCCGCGCGACCTGGGACCCGCGGCAGGTCAGCGAGCGCCGGCTGTCTTCCGTGCAGTACCTGAAGTTCGCCGTCGAGGGCGCTGCGCCGGTCGCCTGCGGCGTCGACTTCGCCGGCGAGCTGGTCGGCGAGACGGCCCTGACCGAGGCGCAGCGCGAGGCGCTGCAGGCCGACCTCGCCGACTAGGCCATGTCCGAAATCCTGAAAACGCCAGTTTCTTGGAGATATCGGGGTTTCTTGATCTGGTCGGGGACATGACGCCCCGCGTTCCCCGCCACCAGCTCACGGACGACCAGTGGAACCTGATCGCGGACCTGTTCCCGACTCGCAACTGCAAGACGGGAAGGCGCGCGAGAGATCGCCGGACGATCCTGAACGCCATCTTCTGGGTGCTCCGCACAGGGGCGCCGTGGCGTGATCTTCCGATCGAGTTCGGTCCATGGTCGACCGCGTGGGACTTCTTCAACAAGTGGAACCAAGACGGGACGTTCGACGAGGTACTGCGACGACTCCGCAGCTGCGTGTTTCGCATGGCGACCCACCCGCCGAGCTCTGGTGCATCGACGGCACGTCGATCCGCGCGGCTCGCTGCAGCAGCGGCGGGGGGAAAATCGACGAACCCAGAAGAACCGAAGGATCACGCGCTGGGGCGCTCCCGGGGTGGCTGGGGCACGAAGATCCACATCCTGTGTGACGCACACGGACACCCCCTCCACTTCCATCTCAGCGCCGGCCAGATCCACGACCAGACGATGGTCGACACCTTGCTCTGCGGCGCCGATGAGACTCTGCACGACGAGCACGGGACACCGATGGCTTGGCCCGTCGCGCTCGCCGGCGACAAGGGTTACCGAGCGAACTGGGTCGACCAGTACCTGTTGGAGCTCGGCATCAAGCCCATAATCCCGAGTAAGGAGAACGAGGACCGCTCCCTTCGGCCTGTCGCATTCGACAAGGCCGCGTACCGGGGTCGAAGCATCATCGAGTGCCTCATCGGCTGGCTCAAGGAGTCACGCCGGATCGCTACCCGGTTCGGGAAGAAAGCCATCAACTTCGGGGCGATGGTTAAACTGGCGTTTATCCACCGCTACCTGCGCCTGCGTGCTTCATGCGCGATTTCGGACATGGCCTAGTCGGCGAACACCTCGTCGAGGCGGGTCGCAGTCAGCACCCGCGCGGCCCAGGTCTCGAGCTGGGCCTCGTCGCGGCAGTCGAGGACGCGGCTGCGCTGCTCGTCGCTCGGGGTGAAGCCCTTGAGCTGCAGCAGCTTGAGCAGCAGGTCGGCCTTGCCCTGGGCTTTTCCTCTGGCCTCGCCCTTGGCCTCACCCTCGGCGATGCCCTCGAGCCAGGGTTTGCGGAACATGTCACTCAGTGGTTCCCAGCGTCCGTTGGCCATGAGGAGCTTCTCCAGCGCGGTGCGGGCCACCCGGCCCAGGAGGGCGACGACGAAGTCAGGATAGAGGATCCCCCGCTGGTCGTCGAGCTCGCGGGTCGCCTCGAGGGCGACGAGGGCGATCTGCTCGGCGCCGGGCTCGTCGGCGTGGGCCGCGACCGACAGCACCGCCAGCTCGGGCAGCTCGCGCGCTCGCTCGGGGTCGGTGATCACGGGCACCGCCTCCGGGCCGAGCACCCACGGGTGCACCGTCGTGCGGCGGCGGCCGAGGTCGATCGGCTCGGCGCACCAGCGGGCCACCTCGGGGTCGAGCGACACGACCACGAGTGTGACGGGGCAGCCGAGGCGCGCCCGCAGGCCGGCGACGTAGACCGGCCAGGTCCAGCGCTTGCGAGCGTCTCGTTCGACCTGGACCTCGACCACCAGCGCCTCGTCGGGCCGGCCCGGCGCGCCGCCGAGGCCGAGGACCACGTCGGCGCGGTGCTCGGCGAAGTTGAGGTCGACGAATTCGCCGGCGGTGATCCGGATCGGGCCGGGCGAGCGCTCGCCGGGCCACAGCAGGTCGGGGACCAGCGCCGGGGCGTGGCGGACCAGCTGGACGAGCGCCTCGTGGGACAGCTTGGGCATCGTGCGCGCGAGTTAGCATCGCGCGCGACTGCGGGCCAGGGTCAGCCCTCTGCGGGCTCCACCGGCACCTTGCGCTTGAAGACCAGCGACGTCAGATCCTCCACGTCGCTGGTGCAGGTCAGGACGTCCTGGTCCAAAGTACAGGTGAGGACCAGCTCGGCCGGCGCGGCGATCGGCCGGCGCGGCGCGGCCAGCTCGTCGGACGGCGAGCGGCCGTCGCCGTCGCCGAGGTAGCCGTAGGTGTCGTAGCCGTCGGAGCCGATGTCGGCGCCGGCCGAGTCGCTGTAGTCGACGTCGCCGCCGAGAGGGTTCTGCTGCACCTCGATGCGGTACTTCGGCGCGGCGCTGTCGTCGACGACCAGCTCGGAGCCGAACGAGCTGCGATACTCGTAGTCGTCGTAGTCGATCACGCCGTAGTATGCGAAGTCGCCGGCGAGGTCGTCCTCGATGATCATGCGGAGGCCGGTCACGATCATGTTCGGCCCGTCCGAGTAGACGTCGGGCAGCTTCTCGCCCTCGACCTGGACGGCGCCCCATTCGCCGACGATCGGGTCGGGCTTGTCGTCGCCGTCGGTGCAACTGGTGAAGTGGAGGCCCAGGAGGGCCAGCGCGGGGATGCGGGTGCGGTGCTGCATGACGCTCAGACCTCGTCTTCCGCGCGGATGCGGGTGAACACCCAGTGCTTGAGTTCGTCCGCGCCCTCGCGGTCGCAGGTCAAGGTGTCGCGCTCGAGAGTGCAGTCGAACACCACCTCGGCGGGCGCCAGCTCCGGCGCGCTCGGCAGCTTCAGCGGCCGCACCTCCGCCAGGTCGTCGTCCTCCCCGGCGAGAGCGCCGGTGTCGCCGGTGTCGGTGTCCTCGGCCCCGCTGTCGGCGTAGCCGGTATCGGCGTAGCCGGTGTCGGGTACGACCGGCTCGTCGTAGGGCTCGTCGTTCTCGAAGAGGTCGTGCACGACCTCGATGCGGTACTTCGGCGCCTCCGAGGCGTCGACGACCAGCTCGGCCACCCGCTCGGCGTTGTACTCGAGGCCGTCGTAATCCTGCGTCGCGTAGAGCGCCAGCTCGCCGGCGAGGTCGTCGCGGATGCGGAGCTGCTCGCCGCGCAGGATCGGCTCGCCGTAGCCGGTCTCGCTCTTCGGGTGCTTCTCGCCGTCGACCTGGATCGCTCGCCAGTCGCCGATGATCGGGTCGGGGGCCTGCTCCCGGCCGGTACACTGGGTGAAGCTCAGGGCCAACAGGGCGAGCCCGGGGATCTTGCTACGCTGCTCCATAAACTTTAATTCCTGTGCTCAAGGACATGTTTTAAGGGACATATCAAGGATAGTCGCAAGTTCGGCCGGACGCGACGAGGCGGCATGCAAAGCGCAGGGCGACCTGCCATCGTCGCCCAGGATACGCCGGCCCCGGGCGCGCGGGTAGGGCCGAGCGCGCGAATGCCGGTCAGGAGGCGCGGACCACGGTCACGCCGCCCGTCGGGCCGAGCGACAGGTTGCGCCGCACCGGCCGCGGCGGCGCGGTGTCGACGAGCCGCAGGTCGTACTCGGGCACCAGCACCGCGAGGGCCTGCTTCATCTCGTAGAGGGCGAAGGCGGCGCCGATGCAGCGGCGATGGCCGCCGCCGAACGGCGTAAACTCGAACGGCGAGACCTTGCGGCCGAGGAACCGCTCGGGCCGGAACACGTGCGGCTCGGGGTAGAGGTCCGGGTCCTGGTGGAGCAGCGCGGTGCCGACGGCGACGCCGGTGCCGGCCGGCAGCTCGTAGGGGCCGAGCTGCAGCGGGCGAACCAGGGTGCGCGGGACGATGGGAATGATCGGCCACAGGCGCAGGACCTCGTGACAGACCGCGTCGAGGTAGGGCAGCGCCGCGACGGCTTCGTAATCGGGGTCGGGGCCGAGCGCGAGCAGCTCGGCGCGCAGCCGGGCGAACACCGCCGGCGCGCGCAGCAGCCACGAGAAGGCCCACGCCAACGCGATCGCGGTGGTCTCGTGGCCGGCGAACAGCAGCGTCTGCAGCTCGTCGATCAGCTCGTCGTCGGCGAGGGCCCGCCCGTCCTCGTCGCGGACCGCGAGCATGAGGCTCAGGATGTCGTCGGCCGGCTGAGCCCGGCGCGCGGCGATCTGCGAGCGCGTGAGCGCCTTGGCGCGGGCCTGGGCGGCGACGAAGCGGCGCCACGGGGTCAGCGGACCGAGGTCACGCTGGGCGTGGCGCGAGAACAGCAGCAGCGGGTGGATCGCCTCGATGGTGTCGACCAGCGCCTCGCCGACCTCGGCCATCCGGCCGGGGTCGGTGACGCCGAACACGGCGCGGACGATCACCTCGAGCGAGATCGCCTGGGTCGTGCGCTGCATGACGAACGGCTCGCCGACCTTCCACGCGCTCGCGTGACGTCGCGTCGCCTCGCGGATGATCGCGCCGTACGAGCGCATGCGGGCGCCGTGGAACGGCGGGGTCAGCAGCTTGCGGTCGCGGCGGTGACGCTCGCCGCTGACCACGATCAGCGAGTGCTGGCCGAGCAGCGCGCCGAGGTGGTCGGTGCCGAACGAGCGCGTCGCGTCCGGGTCCATCGTGAAGATCGTCCTGGCGAGCTCGGGCTGACCCGTGACGACCAGCCGCTTGCCGGCGAGGTGGAACGCGAACGGGTCGCCGTAGCGCCGCTTGCACGCGGCGAAGAAGGCGTAGGGGTCGACGGCGAAGCGGAAGGCGGCGAGCGGGGCGATGCGCGGCCCGGGCACGGGGCGTGACATGCGTCCACCTTCCACCCGATCGGGGGTGTACTACAATAGCGGCATGACCCCCGCGCGCGCCCCCTTCACCAAGATCTTGGTCCCGGTCGACTTCTCACCGGCGAGCGACGAGCACATCGCCGCCGGCCAGGCGGTCGAGGTCGACGGCCAGTACATCGAGTTCTCGCCCAGCACCGTGCGCAGCGTCGTCCTCGCGACCGACCTCGCCCGCGCCAGCCTCGGCACCGTGATCCTCCTCCACGTCACCCCCGCGCTCAACTACAGCACGATGTACGCCGGGAACCTCAGCGTCGGCCTGTCCTCGCAGGTGCTGACCGACGTCCACGAGGCGGCGCAGAAGACGTCGAAGGCCGCGCTCGAGGTGATCGCCCAGCGCCACTGCGCCGGCGTCCAGGTGGTCCTCGAGGCCCGGCCCGGGGTGGCGGTCAGCGTCATCATCGAGGAGTCGGAGAAGAAGGGCGCCGACCTGATCGTGCTGGCGGCGAGCGGCCGCTCGCGGGTGGCCCGCTTCTTCGTCGGCAGCACCGCCGACCGCGTCATCCGCGAGGCGATCTGCCCGGTCCTGGTGATCCCCGCGCTGCACGAGTGAGCGCCCTCGACGACGAAAGGACATGGCCCTGAGCACATGCTCCAAGGGCCATGTCCTTGAAAGAGGTGGTTGCGAGACGGGGGGGGAGCGGTGCGACGCGCGGCGCGCCGACCAGCGCGCCGGACCGAGGTCCGACCGGCTAGGCCGCGCGCGGCATCGGCGCGGCTGGCTCGGGTTCGGCGGGCGCGACGATGGTCGGCTCGGACACGCGCGGACGCGTGGCGACCATTCGCAGGCCGGCATAGAACGGCCGATCGATGACGGCGGCCGTGAAGCGTTCGGCGAAAATCATGCGGGCGACGAGTCCTGTGTGGCGCATGCCGAAACCATTGGCGAGGGCCCCGGAAGGTCAAATCAAGGCGACATCAATGTGGCCGCTACGGCCGCAAACAGCCCAGGAGAGCGTGTTTACGCCGAACGACGCGTCGTGGGTGTCGTTGAAGACACACTCGACGTCGCATGACGATGCGACCTTCGGGCGGGCCATGATGCGGCGCAGAGGCCCCCCGCGAGGGCTCGCATGACGACGTCGACGCGGCGCTGCGCGTCACGGCCTCGCCGTCGCTGCGCGTCGCGCGGGTGACCGCCGGCACTCGACGTCGCGTCACCCGTTCAGGTAGCATGCGCCTGCGGCCGTCACGGCGCCGCCGGCGACACCTCGTCGGCCGACGACGTGCACTCGCGGATCGCCAGGGCGCGCTGGTAAGCGCAGTTCCACTGCACGAGATCGGCGCTCAGCCGCCGGGCCTCGTCGGCGTCGGCCTCCGCGACCGCGTCGCCGTAGGCCTGCCACGCCTGCAGGTGCGCGGCCTCGTCGAAGCCCTGACCCTTGAGCTTTTCGAACATGTCCGGAAGGACAACTCGAGTGTAGGCCATGCCCTCGGCGGCGGTAGCCATCGCCGCGGCGCTGCCGAGCGGGCCCTTGGCCGCCGGGGTCAGGGCCTCGTCGCAGTACTTGCGGGCGCGCTTGACCAGCGCGACGGCGATCTCGCGCTCGATCTTGTCGGCGTCGACCTTGTCGGGCGCGGCGGCGAGGGCCGTCTCGACCACGGCGATGCCGGGGGTGTTGCGGTCCTTCAGGCGGTCCTTCAGGTCCTCGAACGCTGCGCGCGCGCGCGCCAGCGCCACCGGGTCGCCGTGCTGCTTGGCCTCGGCGAGGGCGCTCATCAGCCGGCGATGCGCCAGGCGGAACCATGTCTTCTCGACCACCTCGTGGCCGGGCAGCAGGGCCTTGTCGATCGCGGTGGGATCGCCGCTGGCGAGCGCGGCCTCTCCCGCGGCGAAGGCGGCGTCGATCTCCTCGACGAGGTTCGGCGCGGCGTCAGCGAGCTCGACCGCGAGCGGCTCGAGGGCGACCTTCCAGGCGCAGCGAGCTGCCGCCCAGGCCGCGTCGCGGCCCTCCTTGTCGTCGGCGGCGTGCTTCAGGCGATCGCGCATCCACTGGGCGATCGAGCCCTCGATGCGCGCGCGGACGAAGGCGAAGCCGGCGGGGGTGGTGTCGACGAGCACGGCGGAGATCGCGGCGTCGTCGTGGCGCCCGGTGGCGGCGTCGCTGGCCGCGACCCACTGCTGCAGCGGTGAGCCGTTGTAGGCGACCGGCGCGTCGCTCTTGTGGGCGCGCAGGGCCTCCAGGGGCGCCGCGGCGGCGTCGCACAGGGGATCGCGGGCCTTCGCGGGGGTCGCGGGCGGGGGCGCAGGCGGAGCGGCGGGCGGGGCCGGCTCGGCGCTCGGGGCGGCCTCGGGCTTGGTGGCTGGCGCGGGCGAGGGCGCGTTGCAGGCGGTCCCGGCGAGCGCGAGGGCGAGGACGAGGGCGGCGCGGAGCATGCCCGAGGATATCGCGGAAACCCTGGCACGTGCGCCGGCGATCCTCGCGCCGGACTTTACGCGGCGGCCGCGGCCCGCTAGCGTGAGCCGCACCATGGCAGTCAGCGTCGGCGGTGACGAGGGCGACGCCCTCAACGAGATCAACGTGACCCCGCTGGTCGACGTTCTCCTGTGCCTCCTCATCATCTTCATGGTGTCGGCGCCGCCCGCCACCAACACGCAGATGCCGCTCGACATCCCGACCCAGTCGAAGGTGCAGGGCGCGGCCGACCCGAACGCGACCCTCCTCCTGTCGATCGACGCCGGCGGGGTCGTCAAGCTCGGCACGCAGGTGATCGCCAGCGACACCGACGGCGTGATCGCGGCGCTCAAGGCCAACCAGAAGGTCCAGAACGACGGCAAGCTGGCGATCGACGCCGCCCCCGGGGTGAAGTACGGCGAGGTCATTCGCCTGATGGCGGCCGCCCACGACGCGGGCGTCGGCTCGGTCGGCATCGCCTCCGACAAGCTGTAGCGGGCGCACCGGGCTCGTCCGTGGGCGCGAGCCGCGGATCACCTTCGGCGCTCGCCGATTGCTGGCGTATTCGTCCGATCTGGACAATAAAGGGCGCGCGATGCTCAGCGGATTCAAGAAGTTCGCCCTGCGCGGGAGCCTGGTCGACATGGCCTCCGGCATCATCCTCGGTGCTGCGTTCGGCGCGATTGTCAAGTCCTTGGTCGACGACGTGATCATGCCGCCCGTCGGCATGGCCCTCGGCGGCGTCGACTTCACCAACCTGTTCCTGACCTTGAAGGACGGGGTGCCGCCGGGTCCGTACGACACTCTGGCGGCCGCGACCGCGGCCGGGGCGGTGACGATCCGCTACGGCGTGTTCCTCAACTTCGTCATCACCTTCCTGATCGTCGCCTTCGCGGTGTTCTTGCTGGTGTCGGCGATCGCCAGGGCGCAGAAGCGGCTGCACGTCGAGGGCTTCCAGGCCGACCCGACGCCGCAGGAGAAGCTGCTGATGGAGATCCGCGACCTCCTCAAGAACCGCCCGGCCTGACGCCGGCTCAGGTGTACCCGAGCGCGCGGCCGACCTGGTAGACCAGCACCGCCAGGACGTACGCCAGCGCCGACATGGTCGCGAACATCACCAGCGGCCACTTCCACGAGCGCGTCTCGCGGCGCACCACCGCCAGCGTCGACATGCACTGGCAGGCGTAGACGAAGAAGATCATCGCCGCCAGGCCCTTCAGCGGGGTGTGGCGGCGCGAGCCGTCGGGCTCGCGAGCCTCGCGCAGGGCCTCGCGCAGCGGCGTCTGGTTCTCGTCGTCGGCCTCGATGCCGTAGACCAGGCCGAGCGTGCTGATCATGACCTCGCGCGCGGCGAAGCTGCCGAGGATGGCGATGCCCATGCGGAAGTCCTGGCCCATCGGCAGGAGCACCGGCTCGAGCGCCTTGCCGATCCGGCCGCCGATCGAGTAGACGATCGGCGAGTTCTCATCGGACCCTTGCGACATGTCCGAATGGCCATCTTTGGCTGCCGCAGGCGACATGTCCTTCGGGGCATGCGCGGTCGGATCGACCTGGACGGCGGCGGCCACGTCGCGCCCGCTGTCCGGCGCGTCGGGCGGGCGCGGGAAGCTGAGCAGCACCCACAGGACGACGGTGACCGCGAGGATCACCGTGCCGGCCTGGCGGACGAAGTCGGCGGTGCGGTCGTAGACGTGGAGCAGGGTGTTGCGCAGCCGCGGCAGGCGGTACGGCGGCAGCTCGAGCACGAACGGCGGGGTCGGGCCGCGCAGGACGGTGCGCTTCCAGATCGCGCCGGCCGCCAGGGCGGAGGCGGTGGAGAGGGCGTAGAAGCCGACCAGCATCAGGCTGCCGACGGTGAACGGGCCGACGCGGTCGTCGGCGGGGAACAGCGCGCTGATGAAGAGGACGTAGATCGGCAGGCGGGCGCTGCAGCTCATGAACGGGATCATGAGGATCGTCGCCAGGCGGTCGCGCGGGTCGGTGATGGTGCGGGTGCCGAGGATCGCCGGGATCGCGCAGGCGTAGCCGCTGAGCAGCGGGACGAAGGCGCGCCCGTGCAGGCCCACGCGCGCCATCAGGCGGTCGACCAGGAACGCCGCCCGCGCCATGTAGCCCGAGTCCTCGAGCAGCCCGAGCAGGAGGAACAGCAGGGCGATCTGCGGCACGAACACCAGCACGTTGCCGGCGCCGGCCAGCACGCCCTGGGTCAGCAGGTCGGTGAACACCCCGGGCCCGAGCGCCGCGCTCACCTGGTCCGAGAGCCAGGCGATGAGCGACTCGATCGCGCCCATCAGCGGCTCGGCCCAGGTGAAGATCGAGCTGAAGATCGTCGCCATGACGACGACGAAGATCCCCAGGCCCCACACCCGGTGGGTCAGCACCCGGTCGATCGCCGCCGAGCGGCTCATCGCCGGCGCCCGCTCGCGCTGGGCCGCGGTGAAGCCGATCTCGGCCAGCAGCGCGTCGACCTCGCGGTAGCGGGCGATCACCCGCGCGTGCGCGGCCGCGGTCAGGGCGGCGGCCGGGTGCGCGGCCAGGGCGGCCCGCTCCTCGGCGGTCGGGCCGGCGAGGTCGAGGGTGCCCGCCGCGGCCGCAGACACCAGCCAGCGCCAGCGCGCCGCCCCGATCCCCGGCGGCGCGGGCAGGGCGTCGTCGTCCGCCAGCAGCCGCGCGCGCAGCGGTGAGATGGCCTGAGGGACATGTTCGATGGAACCTAGCGCTTCGACCAGGCGAGCGATGCCCTCGCCGGTGCGCGCGACCGTGGGCACGACCGGCACGCCGAGGGCGCGGGCGAGGGCGTCGGGGTCGACGGGCGTGCCGGCCTCGGCAGCGACGTCCATCATGTTGAGGGCGACCACCAGCGGGCGGCCGAGCTCGAGCAGCTGGACCGCGAGGTAGAGGTTGCGGGCCAGGTTGGCGGCGTCGAGCACGAGGGCGACGACGTCGGGCGGCTCGGCCTCGGCGCCGGCGAGGCAGCGGAACGCGACGGCCTCGTCCTCGGCGATCGGGGTGAGGCTGTAGGTGCCGGGCAGGTCGAGGACGGTGATCGGTCGGCTCGGCGCGAGGCGAGCGACGACCGCGCCGGCGCGGGTCTCGACGGTGACGCCGGCGTAGTTGCCGACCTTGTGGCGCGCGCCGGTCAGCTCGTTGAAGAGGCTGGTCTTGCCGACGTTGGGGTTGCCGGCCAGCGCCACGCGCAGCGATGTCGGCCCGCGCAGCGATGTCGGCCCGCGCAGCGATGTCACAGCAGCACCGCCTCGATGCGCGACGCCTCGGCCTTGCGCAGTGACACGTGACAGCCGCGCACCTGCAGCTCGAGCGGGTCGCCGAACGGCGCCCGCTTGACCAGCACCACCACGGTGCCCGGCGTGAAGCCCATCTCCAGCAGACGCAGCGCCAGCGCCCCGCTGCCCCCGACGAGGGTCACGCGGGCGCGTGCGCCGAGCTCGAGCTGCGCCAGGTTGAAGGCCACCGTCGAGGGAGCTTGGCGCCGGCGCCCGCACGCGGTCAAGCGCGGCGTGCGACGTCCACCCGCCGCCTGCCGTTCGGGACAGGTCTGCGGGAGAGATGACCCCGAGGACAGCTCACGCCGCCGGACGATCCGCTCGGAAAACTCACGCGACCAGGCGCAAACGGGCGAGCGGGCGGGGCGGCGGCGGGCCGCTATGCTGCCCCGTCGTGGCGACGCGCGCACCTTCGCAGCTGCCGATCGACGAGGTCCTCGGCGACATCGTCGCGGCGCTGCAGCGCTCGCCCTGCGCGGTGATCGAGGCGCCGCCCGGGGCCGGCAAGACCACGCGCGTGCCGCTGGCGCTGCTGCAGGCCGGGCTGGCCGGCGGGCGCGAGGTGCTGGTGCTGCAGCCGCGCCGCCTGGCCGCGCGCATGACCGCCGCGCGGGTGGCAGAGAGCCTCGGCGAGCCGCTCGGCGCGACCGTCGGCTACCAGGTCCGCTTCGAGTCCGCGGTCGGCCCCGAGACGCGCCTCCGCTTCATCACCGAGGGCCTGCTCGGGCGCAAGCTGCACGCCGACCCCGAGCTGCGCGACGTCGGCGTGGTCGTGCTCGACGAGTTCCACGAGCGCCACATCGACGGCGACGTCGGGCTGGCCCTGCTGCGCAAGCTCCAGCGCGGGGCCCGGCCCGACCTGAAGATCGTGGTCATGTCGGCGACCCTCGACGGCGCCGCGGTCACGGCCTACCTGTCCGAAGGGGCAGCCGTGGAGTGCGCCCGGATCACCAGCGTCGGCCGCATGTTCCCGGTGGCGATCGAGCACCTCGGCGAGCCGAACGAGCTCCACTCCGGGGTGCTGCGGGCGCTGGCCAAGCTGGTCGACGAGGGGCTCGACGGCGACGTCCTGGTGTTCCTGCCCGGGGCGCGGGAGATCGCCCGCGCCGCCGAGACTTGCGCCGGCTTCGCCGCTCACCACGGCCTGCAGGTGTTCCCGCTCCACGGCGAGCTGCCGCCGGCCGAGCAGGACATGGCCGTACGGCCATGTCCCAAGAGGAAGCTGATCCTCAGCACCAACGTCGCCGAGACGTCGGTGACGATCGACGGCATCGCCGCGGTGATCGACGGCGGCCTGGCGCGGGTCGCCGCGCACGACCCGTGGACCGGCGTCCCGACCCTGCAGCTCGGCAAGATCTCCCGCGCCTCCGCGGCCCAGCGGGCCGGGCGAGCCGGGCGCACGCGGCCGGGCCGCTGCCTGCGGCTGTACGCCCAGCACGACCACGACCGCCGGCCGGAGCACACGCCGCCGGAGATCCACCGCGTCGACCTGGCCGGCCCGCTGCTCGACCTGCACGCGTTCGGGGTCGCCGACCCGGCCGCGTTCGCGTGGTTCGAGGCCCCGCCGGCGGCGGCGCTGCAGGCCGGCGAGGCGCTGCTGCGGAAGCTGGGGGCCACCGGTCCCGAAGGCCAGGTCACCGCGCTGGGCCGGCGCATGCTGGCGTTCCCGCTGCATCCGCGGCTCGGGCGGCTCCTCTGCGAGGGCGTCGATCGCGGCGTGCCGGGCCTCGCCTGCGGCGCCGCGGCGCTGCTGTCGGAGCGATCGATCCGCCCGTCCGGCGCCCAGGCCTCGTGCGACGCCGACGCCGACGTCCTGGTCGACCTCGCCGACCTCGAGAAGCTGCGGCGCCGCGGCGACGAGCGCGGCCTGCTCGCCGGTCCGGCCCGCCGCGCGCTGCAGGTCCGCGACCAGCTGCTGCGCGCGTTGCCGCCGGACGCGAGGGACAGGTCCAAAGAGCTAGGTATCAAAGAACAGGAACGAGAGGACAGGCTGCGCATGGCCCTGCTGGCGGCCTTCCCCGAGCGGGTGGCGCAGGCGCGCGAGGACGTCGGCGGCTTCCGGGCGCTGGCCCTGGCCGGGGGCGGGGCGGCGCGCCTGGGGCCGGGGTCGGTGGTGCGCACGGCCCCGTGGCTGCTGGCGCTGGAGGTCGAGCAGCGGCGCGAGGCCGACCGCGGGGCGCAGGTGCTGGTGCGCAGCGCCTGCGCGATCGAGCCGGAGTGGCTGATCGATCAGCTCCTCGACGAGATCGAGGAGCGCGACGAGCTGCAGTGGAACGCGGCCCGCGAGCGGGTCGAGGGGGCGCGCGAGCTGCGGTACATGGGCCTTTTGCTCGAGCGCACGACCAGCGCGCGGCTGCCGCCCGCGGCCAGCGAGCTGCTGCGCACGCAGGCGCAGGCGGCCGGGCCCGAGCGGTTCGTGGGCGACCCGGATGCTTTGCGCGGGCTGATGGCGCGCTCGGCGTTCGTGGCGGCGCACGTGCCCGGGGCGCCGGTGATCACCGAGGCGGTCGCGCGCGAGGTGCTGGCCGAGCTGTGCGAGGGCCGGACCAGCTTCGCCGAGCTGCGGGCGGCCGACCTGTTCGGCCAGCTGCTCGCGCGCGTGGCGGGAGGCGGCGGGCTCGAGCGCCTGGCCCCGACGCACGTGCAGCTGCCGGGAGGTCGCCGCGCCGCGGTCCACTACGAGCCCGACAAGCCGCCGTGGCTGGCCTCGCGCCTGCAAGACTTCTTCGGCATGAGCCGCGGGCCCCACATCGCCGGCGGCAAGGTCCCGCTGGTGCTTCACCTCCTGGCCCCCAACGGCCGCGCCGAGCAGGTCACCACCGACCTCGCCGGCTTCTGGGACCGCCACTACCCCGAGGTCCGCAAGGCGCTGATGCGCCGCTACCCCCGCCACTCGTGGCCGGAAGACCCACGGACCGCGGCGCCGCCGACGCCCCGCAGGTAGGATGCCGGGCGCGGGCATGTCCGTTCGGACATGTCCGAAGATATCTGTGATTCCGACGCCGACGTGTGTTCGCCCGACATCGCCGAGGGTGGCCTCCTGTGAGGACGGCTCGCCGTGTTCATCATGTCCCTTTGGACATGTCTGAACATGCATGTCACTCCGCCGCCGACATGCGTTCGCTCGACATGTTTCAAAAGACATGTCCCTTCGGACCGCCGAGGGGCGCGCCGGCGCGCGCGCGGCGGGGGCGGTCGCGGGGGCAGGAGAGGCGTCGTCGGACCCGCTGCGGACCGGCGCCGCAGGCCGCACCTCGCGCGGGGGGCGATCGGCCCGGCGCGACCTCGCGGCAGGGCCGGCGTGCGGCGGTCCCAGCAAGCGCGGCCTCCCGCCGGCCGGGGCCGCATGCTAAAAGCAAGCGTCGAGGGCCACAGCTCCCGCATGTTGACGCTCGCCTCCTTGCTCGCCGCCATGACCATCGCCGGTGCCTTTTGGGTCGGGATCCTCGCCGCCCGGCGGCTCCGTGACTGGGGCGACCGGCGGCAGCTCACCGAGGGCGACGGCCCGCATCCGCCGCTCGCCCTCGCGGCCGCGGCCTCCGTGTCGACCACCTCCGGATCGATCCCCGGCGACCCCGTGAGCCAGAAGATCCGCGCGCGCGTCGCCCAGCGCCTCCAGGGTCGCCTCCAGCCGGCCCCCGCGCCGCGCGCCGCCCCCGACACCCCCGACGGGCCCGAGCTCACCCTCACCTCGCTGCGCCAGGGCGACGTCATCGTCGTCGAGACCGGCGACCCCAACCTCGACGGCGACTACCTGGTCGACGGCGTGGTCAACCTCAAGGAGGGCGCGACGGCCACCGTGATCGCGGTGATGACCGACGCCGACCGCCACCGCTGGCTGATCGGTTCGCCCGACCAGGAGCGGTGGCTGCTCGCCGAGCCGGTCCGCGGCCACGGCCTGTCGGGCGAGCCGCCGCGCCACATCCCGCACCAGGAGCACACCTACGCGCTCGAGCGGCGCGGTCAGGCCAGCGCCGCCGGCGTCGGCATGCACGGGCGCCCCGCGCTGCCGCGGGTCGCCACCTATGTCTACCGCGCGGCTGCCGACCGCGCGCTGTGGGTCGAGCGCTGGGGCGACCAGGTGCTGGTGGGCGCGGCCACGGCGATCCCGCAGCACGCGGTCCAGTTCCTGCCGGGGTCGTAGCGCTTGCCCGTCGAGCCCGCTCTCCGGTGGGTCTGCCGCCCGCCGCCCGGCGCGACGATCACCACGGTCACGATCCTGCGCTTCCCGCCGGGCCAGCGGCTGTGGGCCTTCCAGCAGATGGGCCGCGCCCGCGCCCCGCTGGCCGCCACCCCGGGCCTGGAGTTCTGGCGCCTGTGCGGCTGCGGCGGCGGCCTCGGCTTCTCCGCCCGGCCCGACCTGTCGCGCTACGCGCTGGTCGCAACCTGGTCTTCGGAGCATGTCCTCGAGGACTTCTTCGCGCGGAGCGGGCTGTTCGCCGCCTACCGCGCGCGCGCCAGCGAGGCGTGGACGGTCGCGCTGCTGACGGCGCGCGGCCGCGGCAGCTGGGGCGGGACCTGTCCGTTCGGACCTGGCCTGAAAGACCTGCCCCAAGGGCTACCCGTGGTCGCGATCACCCGCGCTCGCCTGCGCCTGCGGGGCTTCTTCAACTTCTGGGCCCGGGTGCCGGCGATCAACCGCCGGCTGGTGCGCGCGCCGGGCCTGCGGGCGGCGCTAGGGATCGGCGAGCTGCCGTGGATCCGTCCGGTCACGTTCAGCGTGTGGGACGACGCCGAGAGCCTCGAGCAGTTCGCGTGGGCCGGCTCGAACCACCAGGCGGCCGCCCGCGCGGCGCTGGCCCGCCGATGGTTCGCCGAGGACCTGTTCTTCCGCTTCGCCGCCGTCGGCGCGGCCGGCACCCTCGACGGCCGCGAGCCGGCGTTCGCGTTCACAGCGTCTTGAGGTACTCGAGCACCGCGCGGCGCTGCTCCGGCGTGAGGTGGTCGCCGAAGGTGTGGCCCGCGTTGCCGTGGGCGAGGATCGTCGTGTCGTAGATGAACTTGCGCTCGTCGTCGGAGGCGCCGATCTGGCCGTAGGGAGTCGCGACGAACGGCCAGCCGAGCGCGTCCTCGTCGAAGTTGGTCGAGTCGAAGTCGACCCGCTTCCAGTACTTGGGGCGCTTCGTGCTGTCGAGGACGAGCTCGATGGTGGGCACCGAGCCGTTGTGGAGGAACGGGCCGGTCGCCCACACCCCGTCGAGCGGCGGGGCCATGTAGCCCGGGAACGGGTCGGCGGGCTCCATGCGGGTGATCTGGCCGAACCAGCTCTCGTTGTACCAGTCGACCAGGTAGGGCGCGTACTTGGTGCCGCCCTCGGCGACCACCGGGTCGGTGCCGATGACGTCGAGCGGGAACAGCAGGTTGGGGTACGTGTCCTGCGCGTCGTCGGCCGCGTAGGTGCCGTGGCAGCCGGCGCAGTTGGCCAGGAACACGTCCTCGCCCTCGCTCGCCAGCGCCGCGTCGATCGCCAGCGGGTACTTCGGCGCCTGCACCGAGCGGATGAAGGCCTGGATGTGGTGGAAGTAGGTGTCGATCTGCTCGGCCTCCTGGACCGAGTCGGTGCACAGCGCCGAGGCCAGCATCATCGTGCCGCGGTGGTCGCCGCGGGCCATGCCGTTGTAGAACAGCGCGTGCTTCTTCTTGGCCCGCCACCACGGCGGCGGGTCGGAGGCGACGGTCATGTCGGGCAGCGGGTACTGCAGCTCGTCGAACCACTCGAGCGTGTCCTTGTCGCGGTGCGCCACCAGGGTCACTGCGATCATCTCGGCCGGGTTGGTGCCGACGGTGCGCATGACTGTCTCGGGCCCGAGCGCCTTGGTGCGGTTGAGGAAGCGCGTGAACTCCTCGAGCCCGGGGATCGGGATGTCGGGGATCCACACGTTCTGCAGCATCTGGCTGATGTCGTCGGTGAAGTCGAAGTCGGCGGTGCCGAGGCCGACGATCAGCTGGCCGTTGAACGAGCCGGCGTGGCACTGCAGGCAGTTCTGACTGACGATGTCGGCGCCGTTCTTGGTGTGGACGTTCCAGTGATACGGGACCTCGGCGTTCTTGCCGGTGCGCCCGGGCAGCGGCGGCCTGTCGGCCCAGACGCCGACGATCGGCTTGACCAGCGGCCACAGGGCCCACGGGACCCCGCACGAGACGTAGCCCCTGGTGAGCAGCGCCTCGTAGCCGAGCGCGGGGTCGCCGTCCTTCTGCGGCTCCTCCGGGATGTACACGCCCTGGTCCCACGGGCCGGGGCCGAAGCCGCCCTCGCCGGTGGTGCCGCTGCTGCTGGTGGCGTCGCTGGTGGCGTCGCCGGTGGTCGTGGTCGGCGCGGGCGCGGTGCCGCTGCCCTCGCTGCCCGGAGAGTCGCTCGCACCGCCCGAGCTCGCGTCCAGGGTTGCGCCGCCGCTGCCGTCGCCGCTGGTGTCGCCGGTGCTGCCGCTCTGGGTGCTGCCGCCGGCGTCGCCGCAGGCCGCGAAGAGGAGCGAGACGGACAACAAGCCAGGGGCGCGCCAGGACATGTCTCCAAGCTACGACCGGGGCGCGCCGGCGGGCAAGTCCCCGCCCGACCCCACGGGCCGCGGCTTCGCCTATCCTGAGGCGCCATGAAGTTCGGCCCCTGGTACCCGCTCGCCGAGGCCGCGGACCGCCTGCCCGCCGCGCCGGGTGTGCTGCAGGTCCGCGTGCGCGAGGGCCTCGTCCGCTACCCGCGAGGCAAGAGCGCGATGATCCACTACGCGGGCGCCGCCGACGTCTCCGGGCTCGCGGCAGCGCTGGCCGGCCGCCACCCGGGCGCGCAGTGGCTGTGCCGCGCCAGCGTCGGCCCGTGCCCCGACCCCACGGCCGCGGCCGCCGGCCTGCTGGCCGACTTCGACGAGCGCTTCGGGTCATGTCCGAAAGTACCTGGCCCTGAGGACATGATTGAAAGATAACCTCGTTCGCGCGCCCGGGACCGCGCCTGTCGCTGTCTGTCCGACCTCGCCGCACCGTGGGGCTGCGGGTCCGCAGGCGGGGAATTCGCGCGGGGTTGACCCGGGGGGCGCCCGGGTCGGATAGTCCTGGAACTTCGTCGAGTGCGCCGGTCCAAGGCGCGGATGTACCCCCCTTCGAGGTCGACCGTGAAATCAACGATCCTGTCCCTCTCGCTCCTCCTCGCGCTCGCCGGCTGCGACGCCGCGATCATCGCCAACCAGCGGGCGGCCGCCGAGGCCGAGGCCGAGGCCGACGTGGCGGTGAAGGCGGGGCCCGACGGCGTGGTGGCCGTCGAGGCCGCGCCCGCCAAGGACGGCGACGTCAAGGTCGCGGCCAACGTCGACGTCAAGGTCGAGCTCAAGCCCGAGGCCCTCGACCTCGAGACGGTCACGTACCTGGTCAAGAAGGGCAAGGTCAAGGACGCCGACGCGCTCGAGAAGAAGCTCAACAACCCGAAAGAGAAGCTGCACAGCATCGACATCGACGGCGACGGCAAGCTCGACAAGATCCAGATCGTCGAGGTCAAGCAGGGCGACACGATCATCTTCGAGCTGCACGCGTTCCCGTCGGGGAAGAAGGACAAGGACGCGTTCGTGATCGTCGGCTACGTCAACTTCACGGCCGACAAGACCACCAACGTCCTGGTCGTCAAGGCCACCTACGCGCCGGTCTTCATCGGCTACGAGACGATCGTCTACGACTACAACGTGCCGATCGTGGTCAAGAACGACGTCGTGGTCGTCACCGGCGGGGTCGGCTTCTACGGCTGGCTGTACGCGCCGCGTCCGGCCTACGTCGGCGTGGTCGTGTGGGAGGCGCCGACGGTGGTCATCGACGTCCACCACGACGGCTGCTGGCCGCCCGGCCACTGCAAGCACGACCACCACCACAAGCACCACAAGCACAAGCACAAGGGCAAGGGGAAGCACTGGCACTGAGGGGCGAGCGGGTCGCGGGCCGCGGGCGTTGACGCTCGCCGCCGGCCGCTCGCGCGGGCCGTGACTGCGCGACCTGTCCCTCGGGACTAGTCGAGCCCGCGCGCCGGGGAACTTCCCCGGGGTCGCCACGGCCGCGGGCGTCTGGTACCGTCTCGCGGCCTCGATGACCCCGGACTCACCCATCGCGCGCCTCGGCGACCGCAGCCTGTTCCCCGACCTGCAGCCGCGGGCGTACCTCAACCACGCCGCGGTGTCGCCGTGGTCGGCGCCGGTGCAGGCGGCGGTGGCCGCAGTCGCCGACGACTACGCCCGCCGCGGAGCCGGGGTCATCCCGAAGTGGATTCAGCAGCGCGCCCGCCTGCGCGCGGCGATCGCCGGGCTCATCGGCGCCGAGGCGACCGACATCGCCCTGATCCCCAACACCACCCGCGGCGTCACGGATGTCGCTTTGTGCATGTCCTGGCGGCCAGGTGAGCGCGTGCTGCTGTTCCAGGGCGAGTTCCCGGCCAACGTCACCCCGTGGCAGCAGGCGGCCGAGCTGGTCGGGCTGTCGGTCGAGATGCTGCCGCTGGCCGACTTCGCCCGCTCGCCCGCCGAGGGGCTCGCCGCGCTCCAAATCGCCCTCGCCGCCGGCGGCGTCCGCCTGGTCGCGGTCTCGGCGGTGCAGTTCCAGAGCGGCCTGCGCATGCCGCTCGCGGCTATGGCCGACGCCTGCCACGCGGCCGGCGCCGAGCTGTTCGTCGACGGCATCCAGGCCGTGGGGGCCGTCCCGCTCGACGTCCGCGAGGCCCGCATCGACTATCTCAGCGTCGGCGGTCACAAGTGGCTCATGGGCTGCGAGGGCCTCGGCTTCCTCTACGTCCGGCCCGAGCGGCTGGGCCAATTGCGCCCGCGCGTGGCCGGCTGGCTGAGCCACGAGGATGGCCTTCGGTTCCTGCTCGAAGGAGCAGGTCACCTGCGCTACGACCGGCCGATCCGCCGCAGCGTCGACTTCATCGAGGGCGGCGCCGGCAACACCGTCGGCTGCGCCGCCCTCGAGGCCGCGATCGGCCTCCTGGCCCAGCTCGGGCCGGCGGCGGTGTGGGCCCACGTGCAGGCCTACCTCGACCTGCTCGAGGCGGGGCTCATCGCCCGCGGGTTCGTCAGCCTGCGCTCGCGCGACCCGGCGGCCCGCTCGTGCATCCTCAGCGTGCTGCCGCCCAACCCCGGCGACGTGCTCGGCCTCCAGCGCGAGCTCGTCGAGCGCGGCGTCGCCTGCTCCACTCCGGACGGCCTGCTGCGGTTCTCGCCGCACTGGCCCAACCACCCCGACGAGGTGCCGTTCGTCCTCGACGCCGTCGACGGCGCGCTCGGCCACGGATAAGGACCTTCGAGCCATGGACCGCCAGCGCCCCCGCACCACCAGCGACGAGATCGACCTCTACATCCGCACCTACTATTCGCTGCTGCGCAGCTCCGGCGAGGTGTGGGTGCGCGCGTTCGAGGAGGCGCACGCGTTCAGCGACTCGAGCCTGCACCCGGGGGCGCGCACGGGCGTGCCCGACGTCGCCGCCTTCGCCTACAGCGCCGCGCGCCTGCCGTCGTGCATGCCGCAGGTGCAGAAGATCGTGCTCGGCCAGTCGCACGAGACCTTCGAGGCCAACGGCTTCGACGTCAGCGCGTGGCAGCGGGTGCAGACGCGCGGGCGCCGTCGGCCGCTGCGCTTCGACGGGGCCGGGACGCTGTGCGCCTTCATCTCGAGCACCAGCGACATCGACGACCTGGTGCCGATCGTCACGACCTACCAGATCGTGTGGAACCAGATGCACGGCCTGCTCGGCAACGCGGAGCTGGGTCGGCGCCTGCGCGAGGACGCGGCGTTCACCGCCGAGGCGGTCGATCACGCCGAGCTCGCGCGGGTCCTCGACCTCGACCCCGACGGCGTGCGCACCCTGATCGCCGCGCTCGACACCGGCTGGTTCGCCGCGTTGCAGACGATCGCCAGGAACCCGTGCGACCTGTCGATGCGGGTGCTGTCGGGCTCCTATTCGCAGTACCAGCGCTCGGTCCAGCGCTGGTGGTCGGGCATCGAGCCCAGCCTGGTCCGCGAGCGCAAGCCGCGGCGCCCGCCGATCTACTTCGTCTCGTCGAACACGCACTCGCTGCTCAACCTCGTCGGCGGCTACGCCCGCGAGCACCGCGAGGCGATCCTCGAGTTCGCCCGCCGGCGCAACCCCGAGGACCTCGCGCGGCACTTCGCCCGCGCGCTCGACGGCGGCGACGAGGCCGAGGTCAACAACCTCAGCTACTACCTGCTGCGCGCGTTCCTCCACGAGGACCCGGCGCGCCTGGGCGAGGTGCAGCGGTTCGAGGCCGAGGCCGGCATCACCTCGATCGACGTGCCCGGCAAGATCGACGTCAACGCCCAGATCTTCGACCTCGCCCAGATCCGGCCCGAGCGCCTCGACCCGCGCCTGCGCGTGCCCGACCTCCACCTGCTCGCCCGCAGCGACGCGGTCATCCTCAACATCGACTACCCGCTCGGCATGGCGGCCTATCACCACCTGTCGCGCGCCGGCCAGGGCTCCAACGAGATCCGCGGCGTCTACGTCATGGGCAAGGCCGCCACCCTCAACGGCCGCGTCGGCGACGTCATGATCTCGTCGGTCGTCCAGGACGAGCACTCGCGCAACACCTACCTGTTCCGCAACGCCTTCGTCGCCGCCGACGTCCAGCCGTACATCCGCATCGGCACCGTGCTCGACAACCAGAAGGCGCTGACCGTGCGCGGCGCGTTCCTGCAGAACCGCGAGTACATGAGCGTGTTCTACCGCGAGGGCTACACGGTGCTCGAGATGGAGGCCGGGCCGTACCTGTCGGCGGTGTACGAGCTGTGCAACCCGCAGCGCCACCCCAACGACGAGATCGTGCACCTCTCGAACTCGGTGCCGTTCGACGTCGGGGTGCTGCACTACGCGTCCGACACGCCGTACTCGCGGCGCCAGAGCCTGCTGTCGAAGAGCCTGTCGTACTTCGGGGTCGAGAGCACGTCCGCGTGCGCCACCGCGATCGTGCGCCGGATCTTCGCCGCCGAGATCGCGCGCCTGCGCGCGGAAGAAGAGGAGTGCACGTGATGCAGCCGCCCGACCTCGATCGCCACGCCGACCCGTGGACCCTCGCCGGCTCGGCGCCGGCGCCCGAGGCGGGCCCCCGCGCGCGCATCGAGCTGGCGCTGCACACCGCGCTGACCGCCCCGTCGCCCGGCAACTGCCAGCCGTGGCGGTGGTTCGCCGGCGGCGAGGTGATCGAGCTGTACCGCGATCCGGCGCGCACCTGCGGCGCCTCCGACCCGGACGGCCAGGCGGCGACGCTGGCCTGCGGGGCCGCGCTCGGGGCCCTGCGCGTGGCCCTGCGCGCGCTCGGCCTCGACGAGCAGACGGCGCTGCTGCCCGGCGGTCACCCCGACCTGCTCGCGCGCGTGGCCGTCGGCGGCCGCGCCAGCCCGCTGCCCGAGGAGCAGTGGCTGTACCAGGCCGCGCCCAAGCGCCGCACCTACCGCGGGGTGATGGCCCATGGCCCGCTGTCGCGGGCGCTGTCGCGGCGCCTCGGCGTCATGGTCGATGGGACAGGTGCGGAGTACCATGTCGTCGAGGACATGACCCGAAAGCAAGCCATCGCCGCCGCCGTCGAGGCGGCCATCGCCGGCGAGCCGCCCGCCAGGGCCGCCGCCCGCGCCGCTGGCGGCGAGCCCGGGGTCAGCTTCGAGGGCCCCGACGGCGCCGAGGCCCGCGGCCCCGCGATCGCCGACGGCGCGCCGGCCTTCGTGGTCGTCACCACCGCCGGCGACGACCATGCCGAGTGGCTGCGCGCCGGCCAGGCGCTCATGCGCGTGCTCCTGCGCGCTCGCGTCGACCACGCCTGGGGCAGCTTCCTGCACCTGCCGCTGGCCGACGCCGCCGGCCGCAAGCAGCTGGCCACCCTGATGGGCGCGACCGGCCACGCCCAGGCGCTGGTCCGCCTCGGCGGCGGCGCCGACAGCTTACCGACTCCACGCCGCCCGCTGTCCGACGTGCTGCTGGCCCAGCGCCCGAACTGAACCTGGCCGAAGGGACAGGCGCCCGTGATGCGGCGAGGACGGCAGCGCCGACAGACCGCGGCGTAGCGAGCCGACGGGCTGTCGGCCCGGCGTTCGAACTGAACCTGTCTGAAAGGCCATGAATCGGTAGTGCAACGAGGGCCGGCCCTTCCCCGGGCCCCCCGCGAGGCGCAGTCGGCAATTCGCGAAGCACGATCGGGACACTCGTCGAGAACACCAGCATGTCCGAAGAGCCATGTAGCGCGAAGCCGCGACCAGCCGGCCACCGCGCCGGCCGACGCGCGAACCCGCGGCCCGAGCCTCCATGGCCCTCGGCCCGGACATCGCCGCCCGGCGAAGGCGACGCCCGGCCCGCCGCGTCCCCCGTGTCATTCTGGCCCCTGTGCGCCTCCCCTTGCGAGCCCTCGCCGCGACGGCCGCCCTCGCCGCCGGTGATGCTCGCGGAGCCGCGCCCGTGCGGGTCGAGTTCCACTTCCAGCCGGTGCCCGACGCCCAGATCGCCATCTGGCTCGAAGACCAGGCCGGCCGCCACCTCGCCGACGTGCTCGTCACCCAGGCGACCGGCAAGCTCGGCATCGCCAACCGACCGGGGCTCTGGAATTTCTTGTCGAGCTGGCGCGCATCCTACGGCCCGCGCGTCTCGGTGCTGCCCGTCTGGGCCCACCGGCGCGGCAAGACCTACCCGCAGATCGTCTTCTTCGACGACCCAGGTGACCACGACTCGCTCGGCTGGCACGAGAACACCAGCAGCCCCGAGAACTACTTCTGCCGCCCGCTCGAGGAGTGGGAGCAGGAGATGGTCGCGGTCGACACCAAGACCTGCCCCTCGCCCAAGAGCTTCAAGACGGACAAGGGCACGTTCTCGCCGGCGGGGGCGACCAGCGTGTATCCGCCGCGCAACGACCTGCTGCGCGTCGACGAGCTCGACTCTCCGGACGTGTTCTCGTTCGGGACGATCAACGACCTCGACGCGGTGACCGCGGCGACCCCGAGCGGCGAGGGGCCCGAGTTCGTGGTGGCGGTGCTGCGCCCGGAGGTGCTGGCGCACGGGAGCCTGTCCGCGTTCCTCGAGATCAGCCGCGAGCACGACGAGAACGGCCACTGGGACTTCGACCGCGAGACCGACCACCAGGTCGACCCGCGCCTGACGCGCTACGGCATCGAGTACCTCGGGCAGCCGTCGGTGGTGTACCGCATCGACTTCGACCCGCTGCGGCGCGGCTTCCACGGCACCACCGAGTACGCCGGCTACGGCGACTGGGACGGGGCCACCGGCGCGCTGCACCCGCCCGACGCCACCATCAGCGCCGGCGACGGCAGCGGCGCCGATCGGCTGCGCGTGGTGACCATCAACGGCGACACGTTCCGCTGGGGCGTGTTTTCTTATGGCGACGGCAGCGAGCCCGACCCCGGTGACGGCTGGGGTCATCACTGCACGCAGGACGTCTTGCCGCCGGTGACCGGCCTCGCGGCGAGGTCGATCGCCTTCGACGAGGTCGAGCTGGGCTTTACCATCCCCGCGCAGGACGACCCGACCTTCGAGCTCGCCGACGTGCGCGTGTACCAGCTCACCGGCGACGCGCCGCTGACCGAGGACATGCTCGGTTCGGCGCAGGAGATCCCCGTGGCCCTCGATTCGCTGGCGCCGCCGGGTCGGCGCAGCGCCGTGACCGTGCGCGAGCTGTGGGGCGACTACACGTACCAGTTCGGCGTGGTCTACACCGACCACTGCGCCCAGCGCAGCGCGCTCGCGTCGCTGACTGTCACGACGGAGCCGCAGAAATTCCGGACCCTCGAGGGCTTCTGCTTCCTCGCCACCGCCGCCTACGGCGCGCCGTGGACCGCCCAGGTCGCGGCGTTGCGAGCGTTCCGCGATGCTTTTTTAAAGGGGTCGGCGACCGGGGTCGACCTGGTCCGCTTCTACTACGCCCACAGCCCGCCGCTGGCCGCGGCGATCGCCGGGGAGCCGGTGCTGCGCGGGCTGGCGCGCGCGGTGTTGCAGCCGATGGCCGACGCGGTGGCGGTGGCGACATGGTCGAAAGGCCAGGCCGGGGGGGCCGGCCGCTGAGCCTGGACGGCGGGGGGCGCCGGGCCGAGAGCTCGTTCCTTCGTCGAGGCGCGCTGGAAGCCCTGGGCGCATCATCGCTCGGCAGGCGATCCGGGATTCAGCCAGAATTCTGTTTTTGGACCCAAGGTCGAAAATATCGCGAGTTCGATCACCAGCGGCAAATTCCCATCCGGGAACGGTCCAGTGCGCGAAATCGCGCGCGACAAGCCTCGAGCTCCCAGGCTCCCATCGCGCGGATTCGCCCCGGACCCACGCACTGCCCGCGAAATTTCTCCGAAAGGGCCCAGAGCCGCGTGTGGAGGCATTTCTCGATCGATCTGGCGAGGCGACGGACCGCGGGAGGCGAGCGAATCACCGCGCCGAACCCGCGCCATCGCCGCTTCGGACCCTGGATCGACCCTCCGGCAGGCTCATTTTCGACTCGTGGTCGAAAATTCACTCGCTCGGCGGAAGGCTCGCCGCCTGGAGCGCCGCGAGCCGCCGCAGGAGGTCGGGCCGGACCCCGAGCGCCCCGCAGCGGGCCTGCAGGGGTTCGAGCCGCCAGCGGCGCGGCTCGACGGGGGCCCGGGGGTGCCGGCGGTGGGCCTTGATCAGCAGGTTCTTCGGCGTGTGCTCGCCGCCGACGAACTCGAGCACGGTGACGTCGTAGCCGCACGCCTCGAGGGCGGCGACCCGGAGGCTGTCCGTCAGGACATCCGCGTAGGCGCGCCGCAACAGGCCGTGGTCGACCATCGCCGCCAGCGGCTGGGCGGTCGCGTCGGCGCGGGCCAGCTGCGCCGCCAGCTCGGCCTGGCAGCACGGCACGCTGAGCAGGGCCGGCGCGCCCAGCTCGATCGCCAGCGCGATCGCCTCGTCGGTGGCCGTGTCGCAGGCGTGCAGCGCGAGCACCAGGTCGGGCACGCCGCCGAGCCGCGTCGGGGCGGTCCGCGCCGCGGCGGCGATGTCGGCCTGGGCGAACGACAGGCCGGTCGCGAGGGCGGGCTCGCTCGCATGGTCCGCGGCAGGCGCGGCCGGGGGAGCGCCGGCATCCCCGATGGGCGACGCCGGGACATTCGCGCTCGCAACATCATCCTCGGGCGCCGCGAGGCCGAGCGCGCGGGCCCGGGCCACGCTGCGGGCGACCACGTCGGCGCGCACGTCGACCCCGTGCAGGCGCAGCGGCACCCCGCGCAGGCGCAGGACCTCGGCCAGCACGAAGCTCAGGTACGCGTTGCCGCAGGCGAGGTCGAGCGCGCGCAGCGGCGCCGACGGACCGATCGCTCGCGCCGCGGCCAGGCGATCGATCACCGGCTCGCACAGCGTCGCCAGGTGGCAGATCTGCTTGTACTTGCGGGCGTGCGTCGCCGAGATGCTGCCGTCGGCGTTCATGATCCCGATCTCGCGCAGCAGCGCCGCGCTGGTGTCGGGCCGCAGCGCGCGCTCCTTGCCGCCCATGACCTTGAGCGCGGTGTCCTCGTCGAGCGTGCGGGTGGTGGCCCGGCCGTGGCGCGCGTCGACCTGCACGCGGCGACGCGCGTCGAGCACGAGGGTCTGCTTCCACAAGCCGGCCCCGGCGGCCTCGGCGGCGGCGGCGAGCAGCGCGTCGACCTGCGCCGCGCTCGGCGCGACACCGACGCCCGGCCCGGCCAGCACTCGCTCCTCTCGCGCGCCGCTGCCTTCGCCCTGCGGCGCGGCGAACACCGCTCGCTCCCACCCGTGCGCGAGGTGAGGCTTCAGCGCCCGCTGCAGCCGGTGAAGCTTGCCTTGGTCGAGCAAGAGGCCGACAGGCCTAGCAAAGACGTGTGCGCGACGCCAGGCTCCCCGGCGCCGCCGCCCGCGAGTTTGCGCCGGTGGAGATCGCGTCGCCGTCTTGCGAGTCGAGATCGCGTCGCCGTCTTGCGAGTCGAGATCGCGTCGCCGTCTTGCGAGTCGAGATCGCGTCGCCTTCCGCCGTTCGCTGTGATTGCACGCGGCACGGGCACCTGCGAGATCGGCCCGACGCCCGCCGCACCCACCACGACATCATCGCGGTGCTGCGGCGTCGCGTGGTGGTCGGCGAGCTGCAGCGGATCTTCGCCAGGTCGTCGGCCCCCGAGATCGCGACCTGCGAGATCGGCCCGCCCGTCGTCCCGTCGTCCGCCTCCGAGCCGGCGATGCCGCGGGCGCTCGCGGTCGTGCGGGTTCGTTTCGGCCGCACCGCGGGCCCTCCAGCGCCTCCCGCGGCGAGTTGCGGCCACCGCGGGCCTGGGGCATCGTGCGCGCCGTGAACAGCCCGCACGCCCTGCTGCTCGAGAACATCCACACCACCGCGCACGAGGAGTTCGCCCGGCGCGGCGTCGTCGTCCACCCGGTGCCGGGGGCGCTGGGCGAGGCGCAGCTGATCGAGGCGTTGCAGGCGCTGCCGCAGGACGGCCCGCTGATCCTGGGGATCCGCAGCAAGACGCGGGTGCCGGCGCAGGTGTTCGCGGCGGTGCCCCGGCTCGAGGCGGTCGGCGCGTTCTGTATCGGCACCGATCAGATCGACCTCACCGCCGCGCAGGCCGGCGGGGTCGCGGTGTTCAACGCGCCGTTCAGCAACACCCGCTCGGTCGCCGAGCTGGTGCTCGGCGAGGTGATCATGCTGGCGCGTCAGACCTTCGCCCGCAGCGGGGCCTGTCACCGCGGGCTGTGGCACAAGAGCGCCGAGGGCAGCCACGAGGTCCGCGGCAAGACGCTGGGGATCGTCGGCTACGGCCACATCGGCAGCCAGCTCAGCGTGATCGCCGAGGCGCTGGGCATGAAGGTCCGCTACTACGACATCCTCTCGAAGTTGCCGCTCGGCAACGCCCAGCCGTGCGTCAGCCTGATGGAGCTGCTGTCGATCAGCGACTTCGTCAGCCTGCACGTGCCGGACACCGAGCACACGCGCGGGATGATCGGCAGCGACGAGATCGCGGCGATGCGGCGCGGCGCGGCGCTGATCAACGCCTCGCGCGGCGGCGTGGTCGACATCGACGCGCTGCGCGACGCGCTGGTCGCCGGTCACCTCGGCGGGGCGGCGATCGACGTGTTCCCCAGCGAGCCCGCGCGCGCCGGCGACGTGTTCGACAGCCCGCTGCGCGGCCTCGACAGCGTGATCTTGACGCCGCACATCGGCGGCTCGACCGAGGAGGCGCAGGCCAGCATCGGCCGCGAGGTCGCGGTGTCCCTGTCGCACTACCTCGACACCGGCGCCACCCTCGGCGGCGTCACGCTGCCGCTGCTCGACGCCGGCCCCGTGCGCTCGGGCTGCCGGATCGTCAACCTCCACCGCAACGTCCCGGGCGTGCTCTCGAAGATCAACCGCGTGCTCGGCGACTCGCAGGTCAACATCACTGGCCAGAGCCTGGCGACGGTCGCCTCGATCGGCCTGCTCCTGGTCGACGTCCCGCTGGCCCACGGCGACCCGCAGCTGCACGAATTGGTGCAGGCGATCGCGGCCCTGCCGGTCACCCTGCGCACCCGCCTGGCGCGCCAGAGCGCCGCCTGAGCGGTGCCACCGGCGCATGCGCGAGCGAAGCCTCGCAAGCACGTGCGCCTATGCGGAGGTGTGCGACAACTGAAGGCTGATGCGCTCGCCGTCGGCAGCCGCGGGGCATCGGTCGCCCTTGCGAGGCGCGCGCTCGCCGTCGGCAGCCGCGGGAGCGGCTCGCTCTCGCGGGGCGCGTGCAATGGCTGTCGGCAGCCGCGGGGCATCACCCTCGCCGTGAGCCTGTGACCGAGGTTCGCGTCGGCAGCCGCGGGGCTCGGGTCGGCCTCGCGGGCCCGCGGAGGCTCTGGCCGTCGGCGGCCGCGCAGGAACTTCGCGGCGGTTCAACGTTTCGCGGGGATTCGTGCGACCTCCTCCCCGTCGCGCCGTGGCCTGCTCGTTTTTTTCCGACGCGAGCGCGGCGTCGAGGTCGGGGCGGCGCGGTCGACTGTCCGTGTGGTGCGCGGTGGACCTGTCCCAACGAGCAGACCGGCCCGCGGCGCGAAAATAGTCGGCGAAGCTCGCGGCTCGCGGCCGAGGCCGACGGTGATACCCTCACTGGCGATGCGCACGACCCTGATCTTGGCCGGTCTCGTCGGCCTTTCGACCGCTCCCGTCGCTTGCAAGAAGAACGGCGATTCGCAGGCCCCGGCCGGCGAATGCGGCGGGATGTGCGGCCGCGGCACCCGCTGCGACGGTAAGGCGTGCGTCGTCGATTACTCGCAGGACATCTGTACCTCGCAGGCGGTGGTCGAGGAGGAGGTGCCGATGCGGCCGCCGATCACCTCGTGGGGCGAGTGCACCCTCGACCGCAACCAGCTGCCGAAGAAGTTCGTGCCCGTCGACGACAAGTCGATCCCCCAGTACGACCCCAACCGCACCCGCACCCTCGACTGGAGCGCCGGCGACGAGCAGCTCAACGAGCCGGTGCTCAACGCCAACATGCGCGAGGTCGAGTACGCGATCAACGAGTGTCTGGCGGTGGCCGCCTGTTACAACGGCGGCAGCCTCAAGGGCGGACGCATCGACCTCATCATCAGCCTGGTCGGAAAGACAGGCAAGGCCGACGCGGTGTCGGTGACCGCGGGGCCCGACCTGCAGGTGTTCGGCATCGTCCCGTGCGTGCGCAAGGCGATCGCCAACCACCAATTCCCGACCTACAACGGCCCGCCGATGACCGTGAAGTACAACATCGAGATCGGCGGCACCGAGTAACGCACCGCCGAGAGCGACGACGCTGCCCGGCGGACGTGCCGCCGAGCCGAGGCCCATCGGCGCTCGCGGTGATGGTGCCTCGATTCAGCGGTCGAGGTGAGCGCGGAGGAACCACCCGTGCTTCTCGAACTCGCTGATGATCGCAGTGAACATGTCGACGGTGTCGACATCGCCCTGCTGCTCGGCGACCTTGCGGCCCTCCTGCAGGCCGGTCAGGTAGGTCTCGATGCGCTCGGCGAGCAGGCGCACGTGGTCGAGGTCGCGGGTGGTCTCCTGCGGGTACTCGGGCAGGCGCGAGGTCTTGGCGACGTGGCGGGCGGTGCCGTGGATCTGCGCGCCCAGGGTGACGGCGCGCTCGGCCACGGTGTCGTTGTGGTTGGCCAGGCTGACCGCGAAGGTCTCGAACAGCGGGTGCAGCGAGGCGAAGTGCATGCCCTTGATGTTCCAGTGGGCGACCTTGATCTGGCTGTGCAGGTCGAGGCCGTCGGCCAGGACGCCCTGGAGGGCAGCGGCGATCTTCTGACGTGCTTCTTGGGGCAGGTGGCTCGGGCTGGCGTACATCGTGTCGTTCCTGGTGGTGAGCGAGCGGAACTATGGGCGCGGTCGCGGACGCGCGCCAGTGGGTGACGACCCCCAATTCTCACCCGCGGCATTCCCCACACCAGGCCCGGACGCCGTCAGACGACCGGCGGTCGGTGAATCGGCCGGGGGCCCCGAACCGCGAATGGAGAGACCCCGAGCCCGGCGACCGGCGGGAGGGCGGGTGGCCCAGGTCGTCGCGCCAGGGGCGCATGATTTTTAGGACATGCCCGAAGAGGCATGTCGTGCGATCGGTCAGGGGCTCGGGGGCGGCCGGAACAGGCCGCTGCTGCCGGGGCCGAACGGGCCGCTCTGGGCCCGCGGCATCGGGCCGAGGGGCGCGCCGGGCTCGACCTGCTGGTAGCGCCGGCGGACGATGTCGCCGGCGACGTCGCGGGCGCCGAGGCCGAACGCGAGGGCGGCGGCCAGGCACAGCGCGCCGAACAGCAGGCCGAACGTCATGAGCACGAAGTCCTGGGCCACGCCGAGCTGGTGGACCGCCATCGTGAACGCGAACACCAGCACGGTGTAGCGCGCGAGCTCGCCGAGCCAGCGGGCGGACGTCGGCCTGGCCTCGCCCGCGAGCGCCGCGCGGGCGGCCAGCAGGTCGCGCACCCAGCCGCCGACGCCGAGGCCGACGCCGACGATCGACATGGCCACGAGGACATGTCGCAAGAGATAGCCGAGGAAGCCGTCGACGTGGGCGGCCCAGGTCCGCAGGCCGAGGTTCTCGCAGGCCTGGGCGGCGGCGAGGAGGACGACCGCGAGCTGGACCAGCGCGCCAGCCAGCTCGCTCGGCGCGCCGAGGCGGCCGTCCCGCTCGTCGGCCGGCGGGAACCCGAGGCGGTGGAGCAGCGCGTCGAAGCCGAGGCCGCGCAGCGCCCCCGTCACCGCCGAGCGGGCGAGCCGCCCGAGCAGCACGCCGAGCGCCACCACCACCGCGCTGACCGCCAGGTCGGGCAGGAGCAGCCACAGGCGCGCCACCATCTCCGTCAGCGGCCCGGCGATGGTCACCAGCCCGAGCTCGTTCATGCCGGCGATGGTCGCCTGCAGGACGATGAAGGCCATCACCAGCAGGCCGGCGACGGCGCTCGGCGACCTGGCGGCGAACAATCCGCCGAGGCCGAGGCGGGCGACCAGGCGCGGCAGGCCGAGGGCGTCGAGCAGGTTCTGCACGACGACGCGGGCGATCCGCCCGAGCACGTAGCCGACGGTGACGATCACCGCGGCGATCGCCAGCCGCGGCGCGACGCTCACCACGCGATCGATCGCGTTGTTGAGCGGGCCGGCGATCGGCGCGATCTCGAGGGCGTCGAAGGCGCCGGCGAGGCCGGCGACCATCACCAGCCAGAACACCGCGTCGCCGGCCGTGGCGCTGAACGGGCGCGCCGGCGCGTGCGCGTCGGCGGGCGGCTCGGACAGCTCGGCGAAGCGGGCGTCGAGGCGCAGCAAATCGACGGCGCGGGTCACGAGCTTGCGCAGGATCGTGCCGGCGAAGTACGCGAGCACCAGCAGCACGATCGCCTTGCCGACCAGCGGCAGCGCCTGCACCACAGTCTCGACCAGGCCCTGGATCGGCGCGGCCGCCTGGGTGAGGCCGGCGTATTGCAGCACGCCGACCAGCACCAGCAACATCAACATGGCGTAGACGACGCTGGCGAGGAAGCGCTCGAGCCGATTGGTGACCTGTTTGGCGTCCCTGGCCCCGGGCTTGCCCTCGCCGTCGACGAGCAGGCCGAGCCGCAATTTCTCGGCCAGGACGTTGTCGACGTCGGTGGCACACAGGGCGCGGTAGACCAGCCACGACACGCTCTTGGCGACCAGCCAGCCGCCGATGAACAGCAGGAGCGCGAGCCCGAGGCGCTCGGCGATCACCAGCGCCTGGTCCGACCACAGCTCCTGAAAGCCGTCGTACCAGGCGCCGGCCGCCGGCGCGGGCGACGAATAGGGATCGGGCGCTCCGCTCGGCGCGGACACGATTTCGAACATGCGAACCCTCCAGATGGAGCGCCACGATCGGCCAGCAGGCCCGCCCGTGCAAGCCGGACGGCCCGCGCGCGAACCTGTCCCTCAGTGCAGGTGAGAACCTCGCCGAACGCGGTCGGCTGCGCCGCGCGCCGGCGACCGGCGCGGCCGCGCGCCCGGGCCGCCGCGGTCAGTCGATTCGATTCGTGCGGGGCCGGCGACTGCGATGAATGTCCTCGAGGACATGTGCCGTCGCCGGGGCGGGCGCGTCGAACGGGCGAGGTCGGCGGCGAATGAGCAATGTCGGAGCGCCCGCGACTTGTAAGGTAAAATGCTATATGTATATAGTCGAAGGCGCATTCACGGCCGTGATCCACTCGTAGGTGCGCGGAGCCCTCCGCAGGCCGCCGCGGGCGCGTCGCATCGTCAATGATGATAGTGCGTTGTGCGGGGCGGCGGACGGCCTCGATATTGCCCCGCCGAGGTCGCAGGCCTATGAACAATGTGGGAGCGCGGCGGGCGACGGCGATATCTGCCCACGCACGCCGCCAAAACGCCGCAGACGGCGCCACCGCCGGGGTTTCGACCGAACCAGACGAAGCCGCGAATTCGCCGAGATGCGGCCGAGCACGCCGGCGTTTACGAGAATTCCGGCCGCGGTCGAGTATGCGATACGCCACAACTCGACATTGCCCACGTTCTGGGTGCGCCGAATATTCCTACACAGCGCGACGGAGGGAATCATCCCACGGAGCGCCCGAGAGAGAGAGAAGAAAGGAACTCCCCAAATGTTGCGTAATATCCTGATGATTTGTCCTGTCCTGGCCGTGGCGTCGCTCGTGGCCAACCCGACGATGGCGCGCCCGCTCACCGCCGAGGCGGAGCAGACGAACGGTGGTCAATGGGGGCAGGGGGTCGGCAAAGACGTTCGCCCGGACCAGGGCATCGGCCTCGATACCGCCACGCTGCTCGAGGCGTGCGTCCAGACCCAGATCTTCGTCGCCACGGGCTCCGACGACCGCTCCTACGATTGCGACACCCTGAGCGGCCCGGTCTGCCTGGCGGCTTGCGACAACGAGATCGAGGACGTGGCGGCGAGCTGCCGCAGCCAGTGTGAGGACGGCGGGGCGCTGTTCTGCGCGCCCAGCGAGGTCACCGCGCGCTGGGGCAACAACGGCTTCGGGCCGTGGGGCGGCCTCGGCCCGTGGGGCGGCTTCGGCCCGGGCATCGGCCCGTGGGGCGGCATCGGCCCGTGGGGCGGCATCGGCCCCGGCTTCCGCCCCGGCGTCGACGCGTTCGAGCCCATCGACATCCGTCCGCCGGACCTCGAGGAGGTCGTGTTCGTCGATACGAAGACGTGCCTCCAGCTCGACGTGGCGGAGGGGGTCTGACATGACCGTCCGCGGGCCTGATCGTCGCGGTCATCCCCGGCGCCGCCGCGCCGAATGACGAGAGCGGTCGCCCGCAACGCAAGAATCGGCGATTCGTCGCCCGACAGACCTGCCCCCGCGTCGATCTCGGAGGACGCGGACGGGACTGTCGCAAGCTCCGCGGTCGTCTCCGCCGCCTGTCTGTCCTGGCCGTCCTGGGAGGGGTGCGTCAGGGCGCAGACGGCGGAGCGACCCGGCGATCCGGGCCCGAGCCAATATCATGAGGGCCCGGTGAGTCGCAAAAACCGCCAGCGTTGATTCGGCCATTGTCGACAGTCGTCGAGCGTGGCCGGCGCCGGCGGACGCCGGGTGCAGGTCGAGAGGGGCGTCGTGACGCGCCGAACGGACCTGGACCCGGCCGCGAGGTCGTCAGCGCACGCGCTGGCGGCCGCGTCGGCCGACGCGAGGCCGCGAGGCCGGGTGCAGGTTCGAGAGGGGGACGTCGCTTGGCGCCGAACGGACCTGGAACCGGCCTCGAGATCGATCGCCAGCGCGGCTATGGGCATGATCGGCAGTAGGCCGATGGTGCGCCCGCGCTGGCGGGCGCGTAGGTCGACGCGGGGCAGCGAGGCCGGGTGCAGGTTCGAGAGGGGGACGTCGCGAGGCGCCGAGCGAACCTGGACCCGGCCTCGAGGTCGGCCGCCAGCGCGGGCGCATGATCGGCATACTGTCGATGGTGCGCCCGAGCTGGCGGCTGCGTCGGCCGAGGCGAAGCTGCGAGGCCGGATGCAGGTCGAGACGGAGTGTCTTGCGGCGCCGTTCGGACCTGGACCCGGTGCCGACGTCGGCACATGCCCCAAGGGACATGCCGTCACGCGAGAATCGGCGGCGTCGATACGGCCCATGAGACATGGCATGCGCGCCGCTGAAGCGGGCGGGCGGGTCGCCACGACGCGCTCGGGAACGGCGACAGAATTTGTTCAAGGAGACATCCTTACAGCGCTGCGGAGGCGCTCTGGCGCGGGCGGCCCGGTCGCCGGCGGCGCTGGGTCAGGAGATCTTCGCATCCGGCGAATGAGACATCTTGCGAGCAGCGGGCGGCCCGCGCGGGCCGTCGCCGAGCGCCGGGGCGAAGATCGACGCGCTCGAGGAGCTCGCGCAGCGAACGTGGAGATGCTGCTCGCCGCGGCTTCTCTTTCGGGGCCGGAGTCTCGAGGCGCGGAGAGCTCTCTGTGCTGCGGGCGGCCCGGTCGGCTCGCGCGGGCACGGTCTCGTCGCACCGGCGCCCGCGCGCCGGCGCCGCGGGCCGGCCGCACGCACCTCGAGGAGATTCGGCCGGCGCCCGCGCGGGCGCGCTGGCGCAGCGGGTCCGCCGCACGAGGTCGACGACGCGACAAGTCCCCCGAGACATGCGGCGAGCTCGCGGAGAATTTGCTCGTCGCGGTCTCGCATCCCGCTCCGGAGGCCGACGCGGGCGAGATGTCCCGTGGGACATGTCGGCGCGCGGAGCTCCGGCGGGTGTGCCGGCGGCCCGTTCGCCGGCCTATCGCTCCGCGGGCGACCCACTCAAGAGCGCAAGAATAGGGCCTTTTGGACATGTGCGGCGATAGGCGAGCCGAGCCGGCGGGCGGGCCGGACGGCGCGAGCGGAGCTCCCGCGGTGCCGGCGGTCCGGTCGCCGGCGCGTCGCTCCGCGCGGCCTCCACATAAAATAATGGCCTTTGGGCCATGTGAAGCGATAGGCGGGCGGATTGCGCCGGCGGGCGGGCCGGACGCGACGAGCCCCGGCCGGCTCGCGCGCCCGGGCAAGGGCCGGGAGTGCCACGAATGTCGCAGCGAATGCGACGTGTGCGTGGCGAATGATCGATGTGCATTGTCGAGGCCCGACCGCGGCGTCCGGCGTGTCGTCGTGCGCGGGCGCCTCCGGATGGGCCGGCGCGGGCGCGTCGCATCGTCAATGATGATATGTATTTAACATTGGGGCGTCGAAATCGCCGGACCGCGGAGCGCGGCGAATTCCGGCCCAGCGCGGCGGGCGGCGACGAGCCCGGCGATCGGAGCCGCCGCTCCGCGCGGACGGCGGGCGTGTCCGCAGATCCGGCGAGGAGCGGCCGCCCGGGCGCGTCGCCGCCGGTTTTCCTCCGGTCGCGCCGGCGCCCGCCGATGCGATTCGCCACAGTCCGGCATTGCCTCCGCGCGGGCTCACTGAATATTCCCAAGCGAACGCCGCGGGAATGAGCCCGCGGCACGGTCGAGACAGAAGAAAGGAATCCCCATGCTTCGCAAGCTCCTGATGCTCTGCCCCACTCTCGCCTTCGCGCTGCCGTTGATCGCGGCCGGGCCGTCGCTGGCGCGCCCGCTGTCGATCCCCGCTCAGCCGGCGGAGTGGTGCTGGGGCGGTAACGACTGCGGCGATCTCGGCGACGACGTGCTGCTCGCGGTGTGCGTGCAGACCCAGATCTTCGTCGCCACGGGCGAGGACGATCGTGCTTACGAGTGCGACACGCTGACCGGCCCGACCTGTCTCTCCAACTGCACCGGCGACGACGCGGCGACCTGCCGCAGCCAGTGCGACGGCGCCGGCGCGCTGTTCTGCGCGCCCAGCGACCTGAAGACGCGCCACGGCGACGACGACGACGACGATGACGATCACGACCACGACAACGACTTCGACGACATCGACTTCGACGACATCGACCTGGACGACGCCATCTTCATCGACACCAAGACCTGCCTCGAGCTCAATGTGAACGATCTGTGAGCGCCCGGCCTCGATCGGAGCTGCTGCGTCCGGCGTCGTCGCGCCGGCCGGGGGACGCAGCCGATCGCGGCGACGAGCGGCGAAGAAGGGGCGGGGAGCCGATTTTCCCCGCCGCGGCGGACCGCCTCCGCGACGATCGGAGGCGTGTGCATCGGTCCGCCGGAATCATAGGGTCGTCTCCGCCGCCTGTCTCTCCTGGCCGTCTGGGAGGGTGCGTCAGGGAGCAGGCGGCGGAGACGCTCGTGGTCGCCCCGCCGGGCGTAGCCCGCGTCGCCGAGAGTTCGACGCGGGCTATTTTTTTCACCACCGAGTGCGACGGATGCGAATGCGACGCGCACGGAGAGAGCGCCCCGCCGTGTGGGCCGGGGAGGTCGTGGGTCGACGCGGGAAGGCGTACATCCGACACCTCCCTGCTATGCGCGGGGTGGGTCGGCCGTGCAAGCGGAGATCGTCGGCGCGAGCGTCGAATCGGCCGCTGCGGGGCTGATTTTCGGCGGTGGGGAATCGAGGGGCGCAGCCGGCTCCGGGGCGAGGACGGCGGTGCTGTTCCGCGGGCCTTGTTCTGCGGGCGCGACGAATCGGCGGCGCAGCCGGCTTCGGTGCGAGTCGGCCGACGACGCCGGCGCGATTCTCCTGAGCGCGTCCGGCGTGCGAGGCAGACGATCGCGGCGGCCGGATAGGCGGCAGCGGCGAATCGGGGCCAGACGGCGTGGGCGCGTCGCAGGACGCGGGAGCAGCGGTCGTGCTCCGCGGCAGCGACGAATCGAGGGGCGCGGTCGGCTCCGGCGCGAGTCGGCCGACGAAAGCCGGCGCTATTCTCGTGAGCGCGTTCGGCGGCGCGGCAGACGGTCGCGGCGGCCGGAATAGGCGGCAGCGGCAGATCGGCGGCAAATGGCGTGGGGCGCTTCGCAGGACACGGAGCAGCGACCGTGATGCACGGCGCCCACGAATCGTGGGGCGCAGCCTGCTGGCCGCAGAAGGTCGGCTGCGGCCCGGACTCGTGACTGCGACGAATCCTTGGCGCGCCACGGGCCGGGCCACGTTGCGCGCCGTGAACGCGAGGCGCGGCGAGCGGGAGCCGACGCCGCGGCGGTGATTCGCGGCTGCGAGGAATGCCGAGAGCAGGCGCGTTCGTCGGCGGTCGATAGCGACCCGATGGGGCGGCGCCAGCGGATCGGGGCGCGGCGAGCTTGCGGCAGCTCGTGCGCAAGCGCGGCTGATCTGCGGCTGCGAGGAATGTCGGGCGCAGGCGCGTCCGTCGGCGGCGGAGAGCGACCGGGTGAGTGGCGTCGGCGTGTCGGGCGCGGTGAGCTTGCGGGAGCTCGTGCGCAAGCGCGGCCGATTTATGGCTGCGAGGAATGTCGGGCGCAGGCGCATGGGTCGAGCGCCCCGGTGCGGCGCTGGCGTGTCGGGCGGGGGGAGCTCGCGGCAGCTCGAGCGCAAGCGCGGCGGCGTTCGCTGTCGCAATGAATTCGGGCGCAGGCGCGTGCGCCAGCGATCGAGCGCAGGCGCGCGCTCCGGTGATCGAGTGCGACTCGAGGCGGTGGTGCCGGCGAGCTTGCGGCAGCTCGTGCGGGCGCGCCTGCTCATGCTGCGCGAGCGAGCCGACCGAGACCGCCGGGCCGAGCATTCGGTCACGGTACCGGGGGGAGGAGGTCCGAGCGATGGGCCCCGAGGGCGCGCGATGGGTGTTGCTCGTGTCGCGGCGCGCGGCGATGACAGAGCGGGCGCCGCGGTGCCAGAGCCGCTGGTCGCGCGTCTTGCCACGAGAGGCGCCATGGTTCTTCTTGCGCCGCGACTCATCTCGATCCTGTAGTTCGATTCTCTTGCCGCGTATGCCCGGCGTAGCGAGGGCTTCGCGGTGGTACCTTTATCTTTGTATCCCGGAGCTCCCCATCGGCTCGGCGTCGTCGCGGCCTACCATCCTGCTTCGTGGTGCAGCTGCGGCTTCGAACGAGCGAAGCGCTTGCGAGGGCCGCGTCGCTCGAGTCGGCGAGGATCGCCGGAGGCGAGTAACTGTCGCTTGCCCGGGACGCTGCGCTCACCGCGGGATTCGGGGCTGCCGCGCGAAGCGCAGGGGCGACGTGAGGCGGCGCGTGGATCGCAGCGTCGAAGCCGAGCAGCAGAGGGCTGGCGAGCGCCGTGTCGAAGGAGAACAGCTCGAAGGCCGGCGAGCGCAGCGTCGAAGGAGACTTGCTCGAGGGCCGGCGAGCGCAGCGGCGATGCCAGGCAGCTCGAGGCTGGCGAGCGCAGCGGCGATGCCAGGCAGCTCGAGGCTGGCGAGCGCAGCGGCGAAAGCCGTGTAGCTCGAGGACCTGCGAGCGCAGCGTCGAAAGCCGGGCAGCTCGAAGGCCGGCGAGCGCAGCGTCGAAGGAGACTTGCTCGAGGGCCGGCGAGCGCAGCGTCGAAGGAGACTTGCTCGAGGGCCGGCGAGCGCAGCGGCGATGCCAGGCAGCTCGAGGCTGGCGAGCGCAGCGGCGAAAGCCGTGTAGCTCGAGGACCTGCGAGCGCAGCGTCGAAAGCCGGGCAGCTCGAAGGCCGGCGAGCGCAGCGTCGAAGGAGAAGTGCTCGAGGATCGGCGAGCGCAGCGTCGAAAGCCAGGCAGCTCGAAGGCTGGCGAGTGCAGCGTCGAAGGAGAAGTGCTTGAGGATCGGCGAGCGCAGCGTCGAAGGGCAGCTCAGAGTCGGCGAGCACAGCGTCGAAGGAGAATCGCTCGAGGGCCGGCGAGCGCAGCGTCGAAGGAGACTTGCTCGAGGACCGGCGAGCGCAGCGTCGAAGCCGGGCAGCACAGAGTCGGCAGCGCAGCGTCGAAGGAGACTTGCTCGAGAGCCGGCGAGCGCAGCGGCGAAGCCAGGCAGCTCGAGGCCGGCGAGCGCAGCGGCGAAAGCCGTGCAGCTCGAGGGCCGGCGAGCGCAGCGTCGAAGGAGAAGTGCTCGAGGACCGGCGAGCGCAGCGTCGAAGGAGAATCGCTCGAGGACCGGCGAGCGCAGCGTCGAAAGCCGAGTGGCTCGGAGCCGGCGAGCGCAGCGTCGAAAGCCGAGTGGCTCGGAGCCGGCGAGCGCGGCGTCGAAAGCCGAGTGGCTCGGAGCCGGCGAGCGCAGCGTCGAAGTCGAAGGAGAATTGCTCGCGGGCCAGGCGAGTCGCTCGGGACCGGCGAGCGGAGCGTCGAAAGCAGGATCGCTTGAGGCCGGCGAGCGCGGCGTCGAAGGCCGAGCAGTTCGGAGTCGGCGAACACAGCGTCGACGCAGAATTTCTCAAGGATCGGCGAGGGCCGCGTCGAAGGCGGGAAGATCGGCGAGCGCAGCGTCGAAGCAGAAAAGGCTCGAGGCCGGCGAGCACAGCGTCGACGCAGAATTTCTCAAGGATCGGCGAGGGCCGCGTCGAAGGCGGGAAGATCGGCGAGCGCCAGCGTCGAAGCAGAAAAGGCTCGAGGCTGGCGAGCACAGCGTCGACGCAGAATTTCTCAAGGATCGGCGAGGGCCGCGTCGAAGGCGGAGGATCGGCGAGCGCAGCGTCGAATCGAATGCTCGAGGGCCGGCGAGCGCAGCGTCGTCGAGGCAGAAAAGGCTCAGGGGCCGGCGAGCGCAGCGTCGAATCGAATGCTCGGGGGCCGGCGAGCGCAGCGTCGTCGAGGCAGAAAAGGCTCAGGGACCGGCGAGCGCAGCGTCGAATTTGATGCTCGAGGACCGGCGAGGGCCGCGTCGAAGGCGGAGGCTCGGCGAGCGGAGCGTCGAAATGGAAGCTCGAGGCCGGCGAGCGCAGCGTCGTCGAGGCAGAAATGGCTCAGGGACCGGCGAGCGGAGCGTCGAAATGGAAGCTCGAGGGCCGGCGAGCGCAGCGTCGAGGCAAGAAGGGTTCAGGGACCGGCGAGCGCAGCGTCGAAGCAGAAAAGGCTCGAGGCCGGCGAGCGCAGCGTCGAAGTCGAAGTCGAATTGCTCACGGGCCAGGCGAGTAGCTCGGGACCGGCGAGCGCAGCGTCGAAGCAGGATTGCTTGAGGATCGGCGAGGGCCGCGTCGAAGGCGGGAAGATCGGCGAGCGCAGCGTCGAAGCAGAAAAGGCTCGAGGCTGGCGAGCACAGCGTCGACGCAGAATTTCTCAAGGATCGGCGAGGGCCGCGTCGAAGGCGGAGGATCGGCGAGCGCAGCGTCGAATTGAATGCCCAGGGACCGGCGAGCGCAGCGTCGTCGAGGCAGAAATGGCTCAGGGACCGGCGAGCGCAGCGTCGAATTGGATGCTCGGGGACCGGCGAGGGCCGCGTCGAAGGCTGAGGATCGGCGAGCGCAGCGTCGAAATGGAAGCTCAAGGGCCGGCGAGCGCAGCGTCGTCGAGGCAGAAATGGCTCAGGGACCGGCGAGCGCAGCGTCGAAATGGAAGCTCGAGGGCCGGCGAGCGCAGCGTCGTCGAGGCAAGAATGGTTCAGGGACCGGCGAGCGCAGCGTCGAAGTAAGAGACTGTTCGAGGGACGGCGAGCGCAGCGTCGAAGTAAGAATTGTTCGAGGACCGGCGAGCGCAGCGTCGAGGCCGGGGCAGCTCGACTGGCGAGCGCCGCGGTCGATCGGGGGCGCCCTGGCTGGCTGCGGGTCGGTCGGCCGGCACCGGGAGCGGGGCCAGCCGGAGCGGGCGCCGGGGCGCGGCGGACTTCGCTGTCGGCCGCTCGGCGCCTCGGGTGAATCAGGAGAGTGTCCGAGCGGACATGTCTTTTTTTAAAAAGAACAGAAAAGCGATCGCGGGCGGGCCGGTCGCGGGGGGCGGGGGCCGCCGTTCGGCGGCCCGCAGAGTGCCGCCGACGTCGTATTCACTGCGACGTTGTGCGTCGAAATGATATATGTGCATAGTAGTTCGAGTCGACGCGTCTTCGGGCCCGCGTCCGTGCGCGGAGCCCTCCGTCGAGGCCGCCGCGGCCGCGACGCATCTTCAATGATGATATGCACTTGCGCGGCCGCGAGGGCCGGCGGCGGGCTCGTCGTGGCGATCCGGGGCGCTATGGACAATGCGCCGCGCGGCGGGCGGCGACAAATTTGGCCGATCGCAGGCGTCGAATCGCCGTAGACGCCGCCGCCGCCGGACATGCGCGCAATGCCGCGAAAACGATGAATTCGCCGATCTGAGCCGGAACTGCGGCCCCTGGACGGCCGAACTAGCCGGGCTCGGCGATGCGATTCGCCACAATCCGGCATTGCGCCTTTTCGGGGCTCACTGAATATTCCAACCGTCGCGGGGACGAGCCCCGCGACGCTCCGAGAGAAACGAAAGGAACTCCCAATGTTGCGCAAGATCCTGATGCTGTGCCCCGCCCTGGCGTTCGCGCTGCCGTTCATCGCGGCCACCCCGTCGATGGCCCGCCCGCTGTCCATCCCCGTCGAAGCGTCGGAGTGGGGCGGTCAAGACTTCGGCGACGACGTGCTGCTCGCGGTGTGCACGCAGACCCAGATCCTGGTCCAGACCGGTTTCGACGACGACCGCGCCTACGAGTGCGACACTCTGGCCGGCCCGAGCTGCCTCGCCACCTGTGACAACGTCGCCGGCGAGGCCGTGCAGACCTGCCGCAGCCAGTGCGACGGCCAGGGCGCGATGTTCTGCACGCCCAGCGACCTCAAGGCCCGCTGGGGCGGCGGCCTGCTGGGCGGCGGCCTGGGCGGCGGCTGGGACGACGGCTGGGACGACGGCTGGGACCAGGGCTTCGACGACAACGCCCTCTTCATCGACACCTCGACCTGCCTCGAGCTCAACGTCAACGAGATCTGACCGCGCTCGCCCGTGATGGACGCCGCCGCCATTCATCACGGCTCTGAAGGACGGGTGGCGATGGAGGAGCGGCGCGGGGTGGACCATCGCCCCGGCCGCGGCAGGCCGGCCTCTGCGTCGACCAGGGGCGAGTGCACGGGCCTGCCGAAAGGTGCCGACAACTGAATAAGGTCGTCTCCGCCGCCTGTCTCTCCTGGCCGTCTGGGAGGGTGCGTCAGGGAGCAGGCGGCGGAGACGCTCGTTGGCCGCCCCGCCGGGCGAGGCACGCGCCGCCGAGAGAGTTCGGCGCGGCCTTGTTGCGAAGGAACACGGGATGAAGGTCGAGGGCACGCCGCTGCGTCGACCGGTGAGGTCGAGGGTCGACGCGAAGAGAGGCGTGCGTCCGACACGTCAGCTATGACGCGAGGCGCCGGACGTGCAAGCGACGACCGCGGCGCGGCGATCGAGCCGCGAGACGACGAATGGTGCGAGGCCGCGGCGACGAGCTGCGCGGGCGACTCCGGCGCGTCCGACGGCGAGGAGCGAGCATGCTCGCTCGCCGGCTCGGCGCGCGACGGATGAATCGCGGCGTGCGACGGTGAGGAGCGAGCATGCTCGCTCGCCGGCTCGGCGCGCGACGGATGAATCGCGGCGTGCGACGGCGAGGAGCGAGCATGCTCGCTCGCCGGCTCGGCGCGCGACGGATGAATCGCGGCGTGCGGCGGCGAGGAGCGAGCATGCTCGCTCGCCGGCTCGGCGCGCGACGGATGAATCGCGGCGTGCGACGGCGAGGAGCGAGCATGCTCGCTCGCCGGCTCGGCGCCGCGACGGAGATATCGCGGCGTGCGACGGCGAGGAGCGAGCATGCTCGCTCGCCGGCTCGGCGCCGCGACGGAGATATCGCGGCGTGCGACGGCGAGGAGCGACCATGCTCGCTCGCCGGCTCGGCGCCGCGACGGATGAATCGCGGCGTGCGACGGCGAGGAGCGAGCATGCTCGCTCGCCGGCTCGGCACGCGACGGATGAATCGCGGCGTGCATTGCTCGCAGGACGTCGCGTGATTGTGCCGCGCGCCCCGCCGCTCGCTACGAGATCGCGGCCGCGGGGCTGCCGGCCGCAGGCCGCCCGCTCGGCGCCCGGGATTCACCCGCGCACACGGTCGTCGGCCGGCGCGCTCGGCAGGGTGGATGGGTGGTACGACGAATATCGGCAGTGGGGTCATTGCATACTCCCGTGGAACTCCCAAGATTTCATCGGATGCGCGCGACAGGATTGGCCTGTCGCCGCGCCTCGCAAGAAAGGAACCCTCCCATGTTGCGTAATCTTCTCGTGTTGTTCCCCGCGGTCGCGCTCGCATTGCCGATGGTCGCGGCCGCGAAACCGCTGACCTCGCAGGTCGAGGAGTCCGCCCACAAGCCGGGCAAGAAGCCGGGCAAGAAGCCGGGCAAGAAGCCGGGAGAGAAGCCGGGGGAGATGCCCGGCGAGACGCCCGACAGCGGCGAGCCCAGTGACGATTCCAGGGGGCTCGAGCTCGACGTGTGCGCGACGGCCAGGGCGCTGGCCGAGGGCCACGCCTGTGAGCTGCAGTTCGGCGACTTCTGCCTCGCGGCCTGCGACGTGACGGCGGACGATGTGGCCGCGTGTCGCAGCGCGTGCGTCGATGACGGCGCACTGTTTTGCGCCACTCGCCACAAGCCGGGCAAAAAGCCGGGCAAGAAGCCGGGCAAGAAGCCGGGCACCGAACCCGGCGGCGGCACCGAGCCGACCGAACCCGGCGGCGGCACCGAGCCGACCGAACCCGGCGGGACCTCGCCCGGAGGTGAGCAGCCGGCCAGTCCCGGCGCCGCCCCGCACGAGGACGGCGGGCTGGTCTTCATCGACGCCGCGCGCTGTGCCTCGCTCGGCGTGATCGTCGACGGCTGATAACAGACTGGCGGACGCGACCGGCCACCCGCGTCGTCGCGCCCGCCAATCCGCGTTCCGGCGCGTGGTCTTGACAATCCGGCCGCGCGCGCTAATGCCTCGTCGTGGCGACATCTACGACGATCGACCGCGGTGCTCCCCCGGAGATATTGACCCGTCTGTTGCGGGCCGAGCTGTCGGCGGTGGAGACCTACCGCGGCGCGCTGGCGCGGCTCGACGACAGGGCCGCAGGCGCACAGCTGAGGCAGATCTGCGTCGACCACAGCCGTTCAGTCCAGGTCCTGCGCGGCCTGCTGCTCCGCCACGGCGAGGCCGCGCCGGACTCGACCGCCAGCCATTCGCGCGCCGCCGACGTGTCCGGCGACCATGGCCTGGCAGCCACAGTGCACGCCCTCCGCGACGACGAGGCGCGCCAGGTCGAGGCGTACCGCCGCGCGCTGTCCGACCCGGCGCTGACGCCCCAGGTCAAGGCGATGATCCGCAGCGACCTGCTGCGCCGCAGCGAGACCCACGTCCCGACGCTCGAGGCGTTGATCGCGGCCGATTGACCCGCTCCGCGGCTCACGCGGGGGCGGACGCGGGGACGATCGCGCGGGCGACGAACCCGCTCCGGAGCGCCTCGAGCTCGTCGACCAGCTCGACCTCGGGGCGCTTGTGCATGACCTCGCCGATCTGCACCATCGCCGACGGGCTGGTGAAGTTGATCTCCGACAGCAGGTCGCCGATGAAGTCGAGGCCGAGCAAGTAGAGGCCGCGCGGCACCAGCTCGGCGGTCACGGCCGCGACGGCCTCGAGCTGGCGCGGGGTCGGGTCGAAGGCGTGGAAGGAGGCGCCCTGGTGGAGGTTGGCGAGCCGCGAGCCGGGCCGCGGGAGGCGGGTGACGCTGCCGAGGATCCGGTAGCCGATGGTCAAGATCCGCAGGTCGCCGCGGGTGGTGACCGCGTCCTGATAGGGCTGCACGACGGCCTCGCCGTATTGTTGCCACCAGTCCAAAAGGACAGGTTCCGCGGCGTCGGGGCGAAAGAAGGCGATGCCGATCCCGCTGCATTCGCCGATCGGCTTGACGACCGCCTCGACCGGCTGCGCCCGCACTGCCGCGAGCAGGTCGGCGAATTCGCGGCAGTGCACGGTGGCGATCGAACAGTCGGGGAACCGCACCGGCAGGAGGTGCTCGGAGTGCCGCAGGACCTCGGCCGGCTCGTTGATCTGCAGGCGCCGCCCGTCGAGCGCGGCGAACCGCTCGGCCCAGCCGCGGTAGCGGCCGTCGACCGGCGGGTCCTTGCGGTGGACGAGGACGTCGTAGTCGAGCGCGGCGGCGGCCCGCAGCTCGCCGGTGCCGACGTACGGGGGCCGCGTCGGGTCGCTCCACAGCACCGGCCGGACCGGCAGGGTCGCCAACCACGTATCTGTCCCCAGGGACATGTCGGTCGTGAGCAGGTCGCAGTAGTCGACCTCGATGTCGCGCGCCAGCAGCTCCGCCATGAGCCGCAGGGTGGTGTCGAAGCGCGGCTGAAAGCTGGCGACCGGATCGGCGGTGACGAGGTAGCGCGGCATGGACGACAGGCACTCGTTTAATGGAAGCGGCGCCGCGAGTCACTCGCGACGAGGCGCGTCGAGGCGCGCGGGCGAAATCGCGCATATGGCCCCGGCCGCGTCGGCGCCGCTCGTGCGCGGCGAGCAGGCCCGATCGATCCTTCCGTCGCCGCGGGCTCACCGCCCGTCCGCGCTGGCGATGCTGATCTCCACCCTCGTGGTGCCGTCGCCGCCATCCCTGAGAGTGAGAGTGTCCGCCATGTCCCGCGGAGTCGACACGACGAGGGGACCTCTGCCGGGTTGCCAGCGGGAGCCGGTCACCGGACGGACGAATCGCGCCATCCGCTCGTCGCCCTCCGCCTCGCTGCCGAGGCACTGGACATAGAACGCGCGCACGCGGCGGAACGGCGCCGCTACGTCCCCCACGTGAGAGCAGCTGTCCATGCGCCCCCTCGTCGTACATCGAGCGGTCCAGATCTTCGTGCCGGGGAACAGCGGGACGCGCTCCTTGAACCATCCGTCGCCGGGGCACGCGGGCGGCGGCGAATGTTCGTCCGGTCGGCGCTTATGCTCCGTGCACGCCGACGCGACCGCGAGTGAGACGCCCACGAGGGCGAGGCAAGCGGTCAGGGAGCGGCGGCCCAGAGGCCCTCGAGCGTTCGCATGCGTCATGGGAGGGCTTCTTCTCCGAGCGGATCGCTCGACGTGAGGCGGGAGTACGACCGTCGACGAGGAGCGAGCGCGGGGCGTGGGTTCGATTCGCGCGAGACGACGGTGATTCGCGGGAACATTCGAATCGCCGCGAATGATGAATCATGGCACGGAGGTTCGTCGGTGTCACGAGCATGGGCGCCGGGCGGGCCGGCGCGCCCGGCCCGGGGTCGATCTCGGGCCTCTCGAGGGGTCGACGGCGACGGGCCGTGGCCTCGGTCTTCCGTTCGAGAGAGCGCGATCATGTGCGGCGCGGCCGTTCGAAGTTACACGATCGCGCGCTCGCTCGGCGATGACCTGTCATGCTGCTCCGGCCCTCCCTCGTAGGCGGCCTGTAGGCCGTCGGCTATCGTCGTGTCTGGTACGGACAGGGACGACCTGTCTCTTCGACCATGCTGAAGATCCGCCGCCCGCAGATCGACGCCCTCGCGGCCCTGTCGCGGCGGCGCTTTGCCGCCGACGCCGGCGCGCACCTCCGTCGCGTCCACCCCGAGCGATGGGCGGCCGTCGCGGACGCCCCGCTGCACGGATGGGTCGAGCGGCGCATCGTTCGTGGCCTCAAGCTCGGCCTGGTCGAGGAGCTCTCGCTGCTGCGTCACCTCGAGGTCGCGTCGCGCCTCGACGAGCGCTTCGCCGACTCGAACGACGCCCTCGCAGTCCTCCACGACCTCGACGGACTGCGCCGCTGGCCCGAGCCCATGGCCCTGCTCGAGTGCCTGCACCGGGCCACGGTGACGACATGACCCAAGGAGCAGGTTCTCCGCCCGCCGGGCCGCCGGCCCCCCCGCAGCCGCCCGCGCCGCCGACCCCGCCGGCGCCGCCCCAGGCCCCCGCGGCACCGCCCGCGCCGGCGCAGGCACCCGTGCCCCCGCAGGCCCCGGCGCAACCTCCCGCCCGGGTCCCTGCGGGTCCGCCCGCGCCGGCGCAAGCACCCGCGTCCGCGCCCGCCTCCGCACAGGCGCCCGCCTCCGCGCCCGCGCAAGCGCCCGCCTCCGCGCCCGCGCAAGCGCCCGCCCCTGCGCCCGCGCAGGCACCTGCGCCGGCGCAGGCACCTGCGTCCGCGCCGGCCCCCGCGCAGGCGCGCCCGTCGACCCCGCAGCAGCCCGCAGCCCTGCGCAGCAACGCCGGGCAACCGGCGGGGGCCCCATGTGCGACCTGCCAGCAGGGGCGTCCGCCGCCGAACCCGCCGTGCGACTACGACAAGGTCGAGATCAAGTGCAAGCACTGCGGGGTCTACGACCAGCGCGAGGACATCCAGCGCGTCACCTTCACGCTCGACGCGGCCACCGGTCAGCGGTCGAACAACCTCGTGCGCTCGCCGAACCGACTGCGCGAGTTCGTCACCGATCGCTTCGAGGTGACGGGGCGCGACAAGGTCACGCTCACCGTCTCGGGCGGCCCCGGCTTTCACCCCGACCACCCGGCCATGACCCTCACGCCGCCGGCGGTGATCGGCCCGCCGCGAGTGCTGCGCGGGCCGACCCACGAGGTCGAGGTCGACTACGAGCCCAACTGGTTCGAGAACCGGATCGCCAACCTCGACCGCCTCGGCTTCTCCGCCGGCCTGCGGCAGTTCTTCTTCCCGCGCCACGCCGCGTGGCAGCTCGAGATCCTCGCCTGCGGCGCGCGGCAGGAGCAGCACGCGTTCCGGCGCTTCACCCATACCATCGCCGTCTATCCCAAGGACACCTTCAAGCTCTCGCTGAACCTGCCCGCGTTTCGCCGGGCCGAGACGGCCTCGTCCGACTACAGGGAGGGTCGCGTCCAGGGCACCTCGCGGTCGGTCACCAACACGAGCCCCTACGGCCGGACCTCGGACACGACGCGGGAGGAGACCCGCGCGACCGACAACTCATACATGTACCGGCAGACCCAGACCTCTGCCAGTCGCCACGGCTCGGTCACCCAGACCCAGACCCTCGCCACTCTCGGCGGCCGCGACCTCAGCGGCGATCGCTACAGCGAGGGCGAGGCGCCGGGCAGCGCCGGGGCGACCGCCGTCCGCAGCTTCACCTTCACGCACAATGGCCAGGACTGGTCGCAATCGATCAAGGTCGCCGAGTTCATCGAGACCATCGTCGACCTGCGCCGGCAGATCATGAGCCTCATCGAGTTCTTCCGGTCGCTCGCCAACCGGATGCCGCGGATCGGCTGGACCTTCACCGTCGAGGCCGAGATGTTCAGCGGGAGCCTCGAGTACGAATGGGGCTACAAGGAGTGGAAGAAAGACCACACCGTCTTTCAATATTACAAGCTCGAGGTCTCGCTCACCGTGGTCTCCGTCAAGTTCGAGATCGCGTTCGGCATCGAGCTGCTGGGCGCGCGGGCCCAGATCTACGGGGCCATCACCGGCGAGTCCAAGTTCAGCGCCACCCGCGAGGCCGAGCCCGACGGCGACGGCCCGGCCGCGACGCTGAGCTCGGGGGTGCAGATCGGCGGCGAGCTCGGGGTCCGCGGCGCGCTCGGCGACTGGGTCGAGGTGGTCGGCCGGATCAACGCCGGGTTCGAGGGCAAGGACGAGATGGAGCTCGCGCCCTTCAAGCTCAAGACGAAGCTCGAGCTGTCCGAAGGGAAAGGCACCTTCACCGCGCGCAGCCGGCTCCTCTTCAGCGTCACCCGCAACGTCACCATGTGGCGCAAGTACGGGCTCATCGACCGGACCATCATCGGGTGAGGCATGCCGACCGTCGATTACCTCAACATCTCCGTCCACGGGTATGCGTGCGAGATCCTCGTCAACGACGCGCCGATCGCCCGCACGCCCCTCGGCGACCCCTATACCGCCACCCCGCCGATCAGCGAGTGGCTGATCACCGGCGACAACGAGCTCGCGGTGCGCATCGACGCGGTCGCGCCGCCGACGGCCTGCCGCGACCCGCTGTCGCCGCGGCGGCTCATCGTCCAGCGCTGCGTCGGCGAGCTCGGGGAGGTCGTCCCCGCCGGAGAGGACCAGGTCCTCGACGAGATCGACTTCACCCCGCACCCCGACGATGCTCCGCTCGTCCTGCCGCTGCGGCTGTCGGACCCGTTCCGGCTGCCGAGCGGGCCGACCTGGGCGTGGCAGTCGGCGCCGCGCCTGCAGCTCGACGCCGCGACCATCGCCGAGCTGCTGATGTTCCTCGACGTCGTCCACGCCGACCTCGCCGTCGGCGACATGAGCTCGCTGCTGTCGCGCCAGCAGATCAAGTTCGCCGAGGTCGCGCCGCTGTGCGACACGACCCCGGAGGCCGCGCAGGCCGAGCTCAGGGACCAGTTCACCGCGCTCGCGGCCGACGGCGCCTGGTCCGTCGAGCCGCTGCGCCCCGACGACCTCGAGCTGCGCCTGTGCTGCCACGGACGAGTGGTCGAGCCGCGCACTCGCGACGGCCGCCCCGCGCTGCGCGGCCGGGCCGCCGAGGGCAGCGAGTGGTCGCTGCCGATCTTCATCGCGCGGATCGACGGGATGTTCGAGATCGTCCGCTGACGCCGGAGCCGCGTCGCCGCGCGAGGCGGTGCAACCCCGGGACCGCCGGTTCTGCATGTGTGGATAGGCCGATAGGTGCTGGGCGATCGCAATTTTCGCTGCGACCTGGGCCGGGAGCGATCGTCCTTCTCCCGCGAGATGTCCCCGAACCAAGCCAGTCGCACCTTCACGATGACCACCCTCGCCGCCGGATTGCTCGCGCTCGTCGCCCTCGGCGTCGCCGGCGTCGGTTTCAGCGATTACCTGCGCGTCCAGAAGAACATCGCCCGTTCCCGCGACGAGCTCGAGCAGGCGAAGGTCGACCTCTCCCAGGTGAAGTACGACGAGCATGGCGACGTCGTGGTCGCAGACAATTCTCGGTTCGAATGGGCGATGATTACAATGGAGACCCACACGAACTCCATCCGGGACTCGCGCCGCCAGGAGTCGAACACTTACCCGTACATCGGCGGCGGCGTCCTCGGGTTCCTGGTGTTCACGTTCATGGCCGTGCGCAGCACCCGGAGGTCCTAGCCGAAGTCCGTCCGCGAGTTATCGCCCGTGTGCGGGCGCTCTCGAAGGACGCGCGACCTGCCTGCGTACGGGCATGCTCCGGGCATGCCCTTCCTCGAGCTCGTGACCATCGTCGTCGACGAGTACGATCCCGCCATCGAATTTTTCGTCGGCGTCCTCGGCTTCACGCTGGTCGAGGACTCGCGAGCACAGACCAATGACGGGCGCCCGAAGCGGTGGGTGGTCGTGCGGCCGCCGGGAGCGGAGACGGGGATCTTGCTCGCCCGCGCCGACGGAGCGCAGCAAAAGCCGGTCGTCGGACAGCAATGCGGCGGCCGGGTGGGCTTCTTCTTGCGGGTCGAGGAATTCGACGCCACGTATGAGCGCATGGTGTCGGCTGGCGTGGAATTCGTGACCCGACCTCGCAGCGAGCCGTATGGTCGCGTGGCCGTGTTCCTCGACGTCGCCGGCAATCGCTGGGACCTGCTCGGTCCCGGCGCGTGACGCTGTCCGCCGTCTCGTACCCGCCTCGATTCACCCTGGCACCGCAGGCCAAAGCGACGAGAGCCCGCGCGCCCGCGCCGCGCATTCACGGCGGCTGGGGTCGGCACCGAGCAAATGCGAGGACCGCGTTCAGCTCATCTCATGGCCGGGCAAGAACAGCGAGACCGGCCTCACCTCGTACGAACCGCCGGGGTTGGCGCTCGCCAGCTCGCGCGAGATGGCGAGCGCCTCGTCGTGGGTCTCGCAATTGACGACGTAGAAGCCGAGCAGCTGCTCCTTGGTCTCGGCGAACGGCCCGTCGAGGATGACCGGCGGCTGGGTCTTTCGCAGGGTCTTCGCCGCGCCGGTCGGCCGCAGGCGGACCGCCGGTCCGAGCTTGCCCTCGGCGGTGAGCCGGTCGTGCACTACCGCGAGTCGAGCCATGACTGCGTCGTCCTCGGCCTGGGTCCACGAGGTGACGACCTTCTCGTCGTTGTAGCAAAGGATGGCGTAGAGCACGGCGCGAGTATGCCCGCTCCGTGCCCCCGCGCGCGACCGCGCGCGACCGCGCCGGCGTGTGTGGACGCTCGAAGGCGCCTCAGAAGCGGCCGGAGATCGACAGGCCGCCGAAGGTCGGGGTCACGCGCAGGCGCGAGACGTTGGCGTTGGTGAGCCGCCTGACGCCGACGTGATAGATGATTCCACCGACCGCGGTGACCAGAATACCGCCGGCGAGGATCCCCCCGCCGATCGCGGTCGAGCGATCGGCGTTCAGGATGCCCCGGCGGATGTCGTCGCGCTCGGCCGTCCGCGCGGCGCATTCGCTCGAGTCGACGCGGCTGCAGTCGCCCAGCTGATACGCGTCCTCGGCGCCGACCAGGTCCTTCTCGAGCTTGTTGCCGCGCAAGGTGAAGGCGAGGGTCACTGCGAAGCCGGCCAGCGAGATGACCCCGCCGGCGATCATCGTGCCGACGCCGGCGGCGCGCATCTTCTTGGCCTGCGCGGTGTCGACGGGGGCCGCGGGCGGGGGAGCGGGGCCGACGGGCGGCGGCGGGGCTGCGGCCTCGGGCTCGGCCGGCGGGGCGGGCTCGGCCGGCGGGGCGGGCTCGGTCGGCGGGGCCTCGACCGGCGGGGGCTCGCCGGTCGGGTTCCAGGCGCCGGGGTCGGGGCTCGGGCCGGGCGCGGGCGCGGGCTCCGGCGCGGGGGCCGGGCTGGTCACCGGCGCGGGGGCCGGGCCGGGTGACACCGGCGCGGGTCCGGGGGACGGCGCGGGTGCGGGCGCAGGCGGAGACGGGGGCGCCGGGCTGGTGGGCGCCGGCGGGGCCTGGGCGAACGCGGGCGCCTGGGCGAACAGGAGGGCGGTGGCGGTGGCGGCGATCTGGAGGCTGCGCATCGTGCTGTGATTCGACGGACGTCGCATGGTGGTCGCTCCGCGTTCGCTATTCATAGGAGGGGATCGGCTTGGCGAGGACGCACAGGCCGATGTCGGTGGCGCACTCGACCGCGAAGTCCGGGTTGAGGCCGTTGCCGGTGAGGGTGCAGTCCTCGTCGGCGGCGCATTCGACCGCGGGCGAGACGGCGACCACGTGGTATTCGGCGGTGCAGCCGTCCTGGGTGAACTTGAGGTCGGCCTCGAATTGCGTGCCCTGGGCGTCGGGGGTGTTGAGCCAGCGGACGTCGGTCCACTCGTAGGAGACGGTGGTCGGCGGGCTCACGGCCTTGGTCTCGTCATCCTCGGTCGCGGGGTCGTCGGCGACCGCCGGCAGCTCGGGGCGGGTGAACGTGGCCGGGCCGAGCTGCGGGACGTGGCAGAGGTCGTCGCCGTCAGGCGAGCCGCTCTCGAAGTCGCCGAGCGCGTTGGGCCAGTGCTCGACGCCCTTCTCGCCGGTGAAGCCGGGCACGTCGACCGGGTAGTTCAGGGCCTCGGCGATGAGGAGCCCGGAGTACTGCGGGCGGATCGCCGCCGATGGGTCGCTGAACTTCGCGGTGCCGTTGATGCCGCCGGTCGCGAAGTAGGTCTGCATGCCGAGGATGTCGCCCTTCTGCTGGGCGCACGGCGACATCGGGTTGCCCGAGGTGAGCTCGTACTTGGCCGCGTACGGGAGGTGCGCGGTGGTGCAGTTCATCGTCGGCTGCGTGCAGCTGCCTCCGACGACGAGGAGGAGCGCGCAGGGGACGAGGGCGCGGAGGTGCGGGCGCTTGCTGGGCTGCATCGAAGACCTCATCGATCAGAAGGACAGGCGGATGCCGAAGCGGAACTGCCGCGGCTGCTGGTAGAGGGTCGGGTTGCCGAAGTTCGGGTTGACCGTGATCGGCGTCCCGGCGGTGGTGGTGGCCTTCGCCAGGTCCTCGACGGTGCCGCCCTTGATCGGGTTGACCTCGTCGAACGTGTAGCGCTCGTCGATGGCCAGGACCTGCTGGAAGTTGGCGACGTTGAACACGTCCATCGAGATCGTGATGCGCAGGTCCTTGCGCAGGATCTTGGTGTAGCCGATGGTCGGGTCGATCGAGAAGTTCCACGGCAACCGCTCGCCGCTGCCGCGCGGGAGGACGAACGACTCGTCGAAGCCGTAGAGGACGTGCGACGCCAGGTAATTGGTGGGACCGCCCGAACGGGCCCGCAGGGCGCCGCCGAGCCGCAGCAGCTGGCCGTTGCCGAGCACGATCTCGCCGGCGGCGAAGACCTTGAAGGAGTGACGGGTGTCGCCCGGCAAGTAGCCGGTCCGGTTCTCGAGCAGCGAGATGAGGTCGAAGTCGGAGGTGGTGTTCGGGTCGAGCTGACCGGTCTCCGGGCGGAACAGGCCGGCGAGGTTGCCGCGCAGCCACGACAGGGTGTAGCTGCCGGTGATCATCCAGTGCTTGGCGAACCGCTTCTCGATGAACAGGACCGCGGCGTCGTAGACGCGCCTCGCCTTGGGGAAGTCCTTGGCGATGCCGTAGCCGGGGTTGCCGATGAAATAGGTGGCCGCCTCGTCGCGGCTCATGTCCTCGATCGCGCGGTGGATCCACCGGTGGGTGTACTGCACGCCGAGGCGCGTGTCGGTGATGATCTCGTACTCGCCGCCGGCGACGATCTCGTCGCTCGACTGCGGCCGGAGCCGCGGATCGATCGGGGTCTTGCCCGCGCTGGCCAGGGCCCACCGCTGGTCGGGATCGGTGGGCCCGCCGATCAGGAGGCGATTGGCGTCGCTGGTACAGGCGCCGCCGGGCTCGTTGGCGCCGGGGGCCAGCGGGTCGCTGCACGCCCCGGGGCCGACTGCGTTGTGGAACGACTGCAGGCCGGGCTCGCCGGTGCCGGCGCGGTCGGCCAGGTTGAGCGGGACGCTCTGGTAGAAGCGGGCGTAGTTGGCGAACAGCTTGGCCTTGCCGTTGTAGGTCGGGTCCCAGATCAGGCCGATGCGCGGCGAGAACTGGTTCGGCAGGGCCATCGCCAGGGTGCGGTCGCCGCTGAACAAGTGCTGGGCGTCGTAGCGGAGGCCCGCGTTCAGCGTGACCTTGTCCATGATCGACCAGCTGTCCTGAATGAAGCCGCCGATCGTGGTCGACATGACGTTCCAATTCAGGTTGCGGATGACGTTGGCCTCGTCAGGCGCGCTGAGGAACGAGTACATGCGGAAGTCGGCGAAGTTGGTGCCGTTCGCCGCCTCGCGGTAGATCTGGTTGCCGCTGTAGCCGCGGTTGCTGTTGTACTGCGTGTACTCGAAGTCGACGCCGAACTTGATGACGTGGTGACCGGCGCCGCGGGCCAGCCGCGTGACGATCTCGCGCGCCTGCAGGCGGTCGAGCCGGCGGTCGTAGAGGAGGCCGGGGCCGCCCGCGGTCCACTGGCGGATCGGACAGACGACGGTGCGCGTCTGCGCGTCCATCGTCGTCGGATCCATGAAGTTGTACGTCATCGGGTCGCACGCCCCGGCCGGCGCCCCCGACGGCAGCGGCGTGAGGTCCGTCAGCGAGTGGAACTCGCGGTAGCCCGGCATGCCCGGCTGCAGCAGGTTGCCGTCGGCGTCGTAGAAGTTATTGGTCTGGCGATAGACGACGCTCGGCGTGCCGGCCAGGCCGGTGGTGTCGCCGACCCGGCTGCCGTCGACCGCGTTGCGCTGGTTGAGCTGATGGTGCCAGCCGAGGATGGTGTCGAAGTTCCACTTGCCCTCCTCGTCGCGCCAGTTCCACTTGAACTGCAGGTCGGTGGAGTTGTCGCGGTACTTGCGGGCCAGCGCGCCGTAGTCGCCGACGAGGTTCAAGGTCTCCGGCTGGCCCGTCTGGGCGTTCATGCCGAAGGTGCCGTTGCCGCCCGACATGCTCGGGGCGTAGATCGCCAGCAGCTCGAGCGTGTTGCGCTTGTTGGGCGAATAGGTCAGCTTGCCCAGCGCCTGCACCGTGGTGCCCTGGGCCTTGAACCGCTGGGTGGTGCCGGCGATGCGCTCGGTGGCGGTGAACTTGGTCTCGGGGTCGATCACCGCGTTGCCGTCGTTGTCGACGACCACCCGGTTCCACGAGCTGGTCAGGTCGTAGACGGTGCGGGCGATGCTGACGCCGCCGTAGAACCACAGCTTGTCCTTGATGATGCGCCCGCCGATGTCGAAGCCGGCGTCGCCGATCCAGCCGAGGTTGCGCTCGGTGATGATGGCGTCACCCTCGCGGCGGGCGATCTCGCGCCGACCCTCGAGCTGGCCGGGCGTGTAGTAGGCCCAAACGTTGCCATGGAACTCGTTGGAGCCGCTCTTGGTGACGGCGTTGATGACACCGCCCGTCGACCGCCCGTGCTCCGGCATGTAACCACCGGCCTCGATGCGCACCTCTTCGAGGAACTCCATCGACAGGCCGGTGCCGTTGAGGCCGAAGCCAGGGTCGTTCACCGACAGGCCGTCGACGTAGTACTTGTTCTCCGGCGAGGTGGTGCCGGCGATGCTCGTACCGTAGGTGTCGTTGCGCGCGCCCGGAGTGGCCTCGGCGATGGCCTCGAACGAACGATTGGCGGCGCCCTTGCCGGTCGGAATGGCGATCGGGACCCGCTGCGCCATCTCGCGGTCGACCGACAGGCCGGTCGCGCTGCTGCCGATGTCGATCGTCGGCGCCGCGACGTTGACCTCGATGACCTCGCGCGTGCCCGAACGGACCAGCGATACGTCGACGCGGACCGTCGTGCCCGCGCGCAGCTGCAGGCCCGCCCGCTTGTTGCCCGCCCCGTAATCCTTGGCGAACACGGTCACGTCCACGGTGCCGGGCGGCAGGTTGGGAATACGGTAGAGGCCGCCGACGCCGGTCGTCATCGTGCGCTCGCCCTGGATCTTCTCACCAGTGACGATGACCAGAGCGCCCTCGATGCCCTCGCCGGTGCTCGCGTCTCGCACGACTCCGACCAGCACCGCGTCGCTCGGCCCGGCCTCGACCGTCGAGACGACCGCCGCCTGTGCAGCCACGGCACCCAAAATGGTGATCCAAGCACTCCTGCGCATTTTGCCCTCTTGCCCGGGGTTAGCCGCGAAACGGCCGCGAAATTCAAACGTCACCGTATTCGGACCCCATGGGGGCCCGGGACTGCGGTTGACAGCGTTCTCGAGAGGCTACGCTTGTACGTACACCCAAGTCGGTGGTTACGCACGCACATAGCCTGCCCATCCGCTGCATGTCAACACAAACTGTGAAACCCCAGGCGGGCGTCCTTGGGTCTCTCAATCGGCGGGATGGGGCTGGGTTTACATTGTTGAATTGTGAAGTGGCTAACAAAAATTTCAGTCGGTAATGACGCCTGTCACATGTCAGCGGTCACCCTCAATGCAGGGGCTGATTGCATGTGCAGGGAAATCTAATGTGCAGGGATTGTATGTGCAGGGAGCGCCGAGCCGCAGGACCAGAGGCTTCGCGCTCCCGCCCCGGCATTGCGGCGGGCTCAGCGGTCCGCTCGCTCGGTGTCACTATCGCCGCGGCCTCGGGACGGTGCTGATCGAGGCTGCAGGTGAGACGTGCGCAGCCCGCCGCACATCCGCTCGAGCAGGACCTCGTCCACGGCTCGAGGCGGGACCGCGATGCGGCCGGGACTGCCGCCCGGCTGTCCGCCGTCGCCGGCGTCTCACGGTCGAGCCAATGGGTGGCGTGCTCGGCGGGCGTCAGGAACACGCCCCACTGCGCCAGCGGGTGCCGAACTCGCCGGGCGCCCCTCGAGCCGAGGCTGACGATATAAGGAAGCGGGGCCGAAGAAGGCGAGGGGCCGATAAAGGTCGAGCTTCGTGGGAGCGTCGGGTGACGGGCTCGGCGAATCGCTGAGCCCGGTGTGTCGAAGGTGTACCCGCAACCGGCCGTGGCCGCCGCCGCCGCTCGATGGGGCGCGGATCACTGCGTAGGCATCGCCTCGCGTCGAACAGGGGCAGCACCCGAGGCTCGAGGGCCTGCGCAGCGGCCGCTCCGTGGCGCCGGCTCGAACGAGGCGACGTCGCCCGGAGAACCCGGCGGCCGGCTCGTCGACGGCGACCTCGGGATAGGTTGCCCGGGCGGGGCGTGCCGGGACGCGTCCGGACCCCGTCCGATGTCGAGGTGTCGGTCCGACAGACGTCCGTGGCGGGATCGATGCCGAAGGCGGAGCCGGCCTGCGCGACGACGACGGTGACGAACGCGGCGTCGGTGTCGGCCTGCGCGGCGCGGGTCGAGCACGAGGGTCGGGAACGATCGCGAGGCGTCCTCGGAGAGCGCCGAGCTCGATGTCCTCGCGCGCGCACGGGGACTCCCGAAATTCAAACGGTCGCGGCTCGCGGTCTTCGACGGCCGTGGCGGAGCGCTCTCGGGGAGCTCGGCGACGTTCAGGCCGAGGTGGCGCGAGGCCACCGCGCGGGTGCTGTCAGATTCCGAACTCGGCCAACAAGATCTGCGATCCCTGGTCGTCCGCACCTGTCCCTCCGACCACGTACAGCGAATCGCTGCGAGTCGCCGCGCCGAGCGCCCGCACCTCGCCCTCGGGCGGGCTCCAGATCACCCGGTCGAGCTCCTCGCCGTCGCGGCCGAGCGTCGTGATCGCCACCGCCCATGTCCCGTCGATCTGGTCGGAGCCGATCACGCGGAGCCAGCCGCCCGCGTCGATCACCAGGTCGTGGGCCTGCGCCGCCGCTCCCGTGGGCGCCGGCGCCAGCGTCCACACCTTGTCGCCCGCGAAGTCCCAGCGGCCGATCCACTGCCGGGTGCCCACGCCCAGGCCGCTGCTGTAGCCGGCGACGTAGACCGCCTCGTCGGACGGATCGATCGTCACTCCGCGCGGCACCGTGGAGTCGGCGCCGTCGTCGCCCCACTCGACCCGGTACACGCTGTCGCCGTCGGGCGCGAACCGCTGGATCGACGCGAACGGGCCGCGCCGGCCGACCGTGATCAAGTACCCCGAGGGCCCGGTCTCGCAGTCGTATTGCACGTCCTCCAGCAGCCCAGAATACTGGAACCAGTCCTGCCCGCTGAAATCCGCGTACCGGGTGGTATAGGCCAGATTGGTGCCGGTGAAGTTGTCCATGTACGTGAAATAGCCGCACACGTAGACGTTGCCCTCGGCGTCGACCGCCGCGCCGTGGCCGACGTCGTCGCGGTGGAACTCGTTGCCGTAGCCGCGCACGTGCAGCTCGTCGCCGCCGGCGCCCCACGTCATCGTCAGCACGTCGTCCCAGCCGACCGACAGGTCCTGCTTGCCGGTCGCGGTGATGTTGCCCGCCGCGTCGATCGCCACGTCCTCGAATTCGTCGCCCGCGCCGTCCTCACCGTCGAACGTGCGCTCCCACAGCAGCGCCCCGTCCTCCGCGTGCACGCCCAGCCACGCGTCGCGGTCGTACATCGTCCGCTCGACGTAGCCCACCACCGCCAGCTCGCCCGCCGGCGTCAGCTGGACGTCGCGCGCCTCGCCGGCCTCGACGAGCTTGTGCCAGCGATAGCTCGGGCTCGTCGGCTGGTCCGTCGCGGTCGTCGTCTCGTTCGTGGTGGCCCCGCTGGCGCCGGAGCTCGCAGTCTCGCCCGTGCTGGTGCTGCCGGCCCCCTCGGTCGGCGTCGCAGCGCTCGTCCCGGTCGTCGCCGGCTCGCCGGTCTCGTCGGGCTCCGCCTGGCACCATCCGGCCACGCACACCAGCCCGGCCGCGCACCCGCCCCCGGCGTCGCACGGGCAGCCGTCGCTGCCGGCCGCACACTCGTCGCCGCCGCCGGAGTTGCAGGTCGCGGCGATCAACGCCGAGAAGAGTCCCAGGACGACGGCCCGCGATGCGCTCATGCGCCGCATCCTCGCACAGCCGACCATCACCTCTGCGGGGGACGGGCGAAGAAACATCACCGCCGAGGATCCACGACGTGCCCCCCGGTGCACCCCGACCTGACTCGGGCTTGCCTGGAACAGCCACGAGGTTCCGGCTCCAGCGAGCCGGCGACGAGCTGCCCCGAGAGACACCCGCACGAGCGGTGCACCGCGACCGGGCGTGGCACACTCGCCCGCAATGCGCGCCGCCAGCCTCGCCCTCCTCGCCCTCAGCCTCGTCCCGGCCTGCAACGACGAGGGCACCGGTCTGTGCGCCGCCGACGGCAGCGGCTGCGCCTGCAAGGCCGACACCGACTGCGGGCCCGGCCTCCACTGCTACAAGGACCGCTGCCTGCCCGAGGCCGACAGCACCGGCGCCGCGAGCTCCGGCGACGGCACCGCCAGCGACGGCGCCGCCCCGACCACCACCGAGCCCGGCGCCACCGCCAGCACGACCTCCGAGGACATGTCCACCGGGACAGGTCCCATGGACCAGACGATCTGCCACGACCTCGACGCAGTGGTCGAGCCGGGCGCGTTCGCCGGCCTGGAGGACACCATCGAGCTCGCCGGCGGGCAGGCGATCGCGGCGGTGCGGGTCGAGGTGGAGGTGCGAACCCCCGACGCCGCCCAGCTCGACCTCACCCTCGCCGGCGCCCAGAAATTCACCGCTCTCTACACCGGGGGCCAGTGCGACCAGGGCCCCGACGTGCGCGCGACCTTCGACGCCGCCGGCGGCCAGGCGATCGGCGACACCTGTCCCGAAGGACAGGGTATCACCGGCACGGTGCAGCCCGACGGCGACCTCGGCGTGTTCGCGGGCCGCGACACCGGCGGCCCGTGGACGTTGCGAGTCCGCGACCTCGGCTTCTCCGAGGACGAGGTCGTGCTGGAGCGCTGGTGCGTGCACGTCGACGCGATGCCCGGGCCCGTCGACGCCGACAAGACCGAGGGCGACGCGATCTGGCTGCGCCCCAAGTCGCTCGGCGACGCCAGCCTGCGGATCTTCGGCGCCTGGGCCCACGACGAGGCGCGCGACGTGGTGGTCGGCTTCGGCGGCTGCCTGCAGGTCGGCCAGCCGTACTCCTGCCTGCCCACCCCGGGCGATTACAAGATGACCGTCGAGTGGGACGGCGTCGAATGGCGAGACATCGACACCGCCGGCCACCCCGGCGGCTTCGGCCATCACATGGCCGCGATGGCCTACGACCCGCTCGCCGGCGAGGTCGTGCTGTTCGGCGGCTACCCCGACTCCGGCTTCGCTCCGCCGCTCGCCGAGACCTGGACCTACGAGGGCAGCGCATGGACGCAGCGCACGCCCGCGCACAGCCCCACCGCGCGCGCCGGGCACACGATGGTCTGGGACCCCGCGCATTCGCAGATCGTCGTCTACGGCGGTCACGACGAGCTCGCGCAGACGGTCATGGCCGACCTCTGGGCCTGGGACGGCAGCGACTGGAGCGAGCTGCCCAGCGCCGGCGGACCCGGCGCGCGCCACCACCACGCAGCCACCTGGAACCCCGTCCTCGGTCGCATGATGGTATTCGGCGGCTGGCCCGACCCCGGCTATCCCAATCTGGACGGCAGCGCGCAGCTCTGGTCCTACGACCCCGGCAGCGGCGCCTGGCAACAGCACGAGGACGCGCCCGTCGGCATCGGCGCCAGCCAGATCGTCCACGACGGCGTGCGCGACCGAATCATCATGTTCGGCGGCCGCTCCGGCACGCTCGGCGACAGCGACTACGAGACCTACGAATGGGACGGGACCACCTGGACCGCCCTCCTCCGCCCGGTCTGGGAGCCCGACGCCCGCTTCGGCCACGGGATGCTGTGGCTGCCCACCCGCGGCGTCACGTTCCTCTACGGCGGGCGGTTCAATCAATCCGCGCAGGACACCTGGTACTACACGCCGGTGCCGTGACGGGACGATGGCGAAGGCCGCGGTGCTACCATTCGTGGGTGCGGGCCTCGGCCTCGTCGCAGAATCCGCAGGCCGGATCGCCGCGATAGTCGCCGTCGCGGACGTACTCGATCATGTAGTCGACGGCGGTCAGGGGCGCGTCGTCGCGGCGGATGGCGATCGTCACCTGGGGCGGCCCGCGCGTCTCGCTGTAGCTGCCATCGGCCTCGCTACCGGAGGTATCGGCGATCCGGAGGTAAAAGCCGCCGACTGGGCTTGTGGGAGCCCACTCGTCGGGGTCGGCCTGCGCCAGGCTCAGCTCCAGCGACCACGCGACCTCGCCGCTGACGCGGATCGGCTCGCCGCAGTCGCTGTCCTCGTAGGTCGCGCCGACCTGGCAGTCGATCGTGTAGCTGTCGTCCTCGAGCGTGACGGTGAGCACGTACGCGCCCGGGGTCAGGGTCGCGTCCCCGGCGGGGCGGCCCGTCCATTCGAAGCCGCCTGCGCAGCCGACGTCGTTACAGGCCTGGACGCAGGCGGTGGTCGCCGTGGTGACGCCGACGGCGGCGGCGCAAGTCAGGAGGACGAGCCGTCGGAGCATGATCGATGCGAGCATACGGCCGGAGTAACCGCCGGCCCCGGAAAAATTGCGCGGTACGTCCCGTCCGGGCGAGATGCATCGTGAGAGCGGCCCAAGGCCGGGGAACGGCGTGCGGGCTCACGCGCGCCCACGGACCCGGCGCCGGAGGCAGGAGCGCTGCTGCGTCGCGCTCGCCGCCGGCGGCGACTGCCGTGAGTTGCGTCGCGCGTTCGCTGACCCGGGGAGCGGCCGCTGTGGTAACTTCCGCCGGCGATGACTGGACAGCGCCTCGTGGGCCGCGTCGGAGCTATGATCATTGTCGGCGCAGGCGCGGGGTGCGAGAGGGCGGTGCGATGAATCGGCGGGACGTGGCCGCGGCGCGGCGGATCGTGATCAAGCTCGGGACCGGGGTCGTGACCCATCCGGAGGCCGGGCTGGCGCTCGGGCGGCTCTCGAGCCTGGTCGAGGCCGCGTGCGACCTGCACCGCCAGGGGCGCGAGGTGATCGTGGTCAGCAGCGGCGCGGTCGGGATGGGCCAGCGCGTGCTCGGCCTGGCCAAGAGGCCAGATTCGCTGGGGCTCCGCCAGGCCTGCGCGGCGGTCGGGCAGGGCCACCTGATGGCGCTCTACACCCAGCTGTTCGGCCAGCTCGGGGTCAAGGCGGCCCAGGTGCTGCTGATCCAGGAGGACCTGGCCGACCGCGACCGGGCGCTGTGCGTGCGCACCACGCTGATGCGCCTGCTCGAGCTCGGGGTGGTGCCGATCCTCAACGAGAACGACAGCGTCAGCGTGCGCGAGCTGATCGAGTACCGCCGCGGCCAGGGCGCCTCCGGGCCGGCGCTCGAGTTCGGCGACAACGACGGCCTGTCGGCCCGCGTGGCGGTGGCGATCGACGCCGACCTCCTGGTCATCCTCACCGACGTCGACGGGCTCTACACCGCCAACCCGCGCACCGACCCCGAGGCGCGGCGGATCGGCGAGCTCGCCGACGTCAGCGAGGAGGCGCTGGCGCGCACGGCCGGGACCTCCGCCGGCGGCACCGGCGGGATGACGAGCAAGCTCGAGGCGGCTCGCCTGGCCAGCAAGGCCGGCATCGGCGTCCTCATCACCAGCGGCCACCTGCCCGGCGCGCTGGTGGCCGCCCTGGCCGGCGAGGACCGCGGGACCTACGTGCCGCCGGCCCAGCGGCGCTCGGCTCATCGGCGCCAGATCGCCTCGGGCGGGCCGGCGCGAGGCGGCCTGGTCGTCAACGACGGCGCGATCGCGGCGCTGCGCGAGCGCAAGGCCTCGCTGCTGCCGATCGGTCTGGTCCACGTCGACGGCGAGTTCGCCCGCGGCGAGCTGGTGGAGCTCCGCGACGGCAGCGGCCGCGTGCACGGCCGTGGGCTCGTCAACTACTCGTCCGAGGAGTGCCGCCGGCTGGTCGGCCGCCACAGCAGCGAGATCGCCAGCATCCTCGGCTTCTGCGGCTACGACGCGGTGGTCGGCCGCGACAACCTGGCGCTGTCCGAGGTCTGACGATGATTCTTTTGGATAGGTCGATCGGGACATGTTCCCCAGGACAGAGCAGAGAGCAGGTCGTCCTCGGCCGATCACTCGGCGTCGGCCGAGGGATGAGAATGTATTCTTGGACAGGTCGATCAGGGCATGTTCCCAAGAACATGGTGGGTAGGACATGACGCAAGCGACAGGTCATGAGGGACAGGTGGACGTGCGGGCCCTGGCGCTGGCGGCCCGGGCGGCCGGGCGGCAGCTGGCGGCGCTGAGCGGGCCGGCCCGGGCGGCGCTCCTGCGCGACGTGGCGGCGGCGCTGTCCGACCCGGGCGAGCGCGAGCGCCTGCTGGCCGCCAACGCGGCCGACGTGGCGGCGGCGCGGGCCGCAGCCGCCGCGGGCGAGCTCGACCCGGCGCGCCTCAAGCGGCTCGGCCTCGACGCGGCCAAGCTCGACAGCGTGGCCGACGGGCTCGCTCAGCTGGCGGCGACGCCGGAGCTGCTGGGGCGGCCTCGCCTGCGCCGCGAGCTCGACGACGGCCTGGTGCTCGAGCAGGTGCCGAGCCCGCTGGGGCTGGTGGGCGTGGTGTTCGAGGCCAGGCCCGACGCGGCGCCGCAGATCGGCGGGCTGTGCCTGAAGAGCGGCAACGCGGCGCTGCTGAAGGGCGGCAGCGAGGCGCGCGAGAGCAACCGGGCGCTGGTCGAACTCATGCAGCGGGCGCTGCAGCGCCACGGCGTCGCGCCGGCGGCGATCACGTTGCTCGAGCAGCGCGAGGACATCACTGCGATGCTGGCGCTCGACGGAGTGCTCGACCTGGTCATCGCCCGCGGCGGCCACGAGTTCGTGCGCCACGTCCAGCGCAGCACCCGGATCGCGGTGATGGGCCACGCCGAGGGCGTGTGCCACCTCTTCGTCCACGCCTCGGCCGACCCGAAGATGGCGGCGACGATCGCGGTCGACGCCAAGTGCGGCTATCCGGCGGCGTGCAACGCGATCGAGGCGCTGCTGTGGGAGAGCGGGGCCGAGGCGGCGCTCGACGCCTGCGTGGCGGCGCTGCGCGAGCGCGGGGTGGAGCTGCGCGGGTGCGATCGGACCCGGGCGCGTCACCCGGAGCTGGCGGCCGCGAGTGAGAAAGATTGGGGCCACGAGTACGGGGCATTGGTGCTGGCGATCCGGCGCGTCGAGGATGAAGCGGACGCGCTCGCCCACATCGACCGATACGGGTCGAAGCACACCGAGGCGATCGTCGCCGGCGATTCGGCGGCCGCCGAGAGGTTCCTCGCGGCGGTCGACGCCGCCGACGTATTCTGGAACGCGAGCACCCGCTTCGCCGACGGTTATCGCTTCGGGCTCGGCGCAGAGGTCGGGATCTCGACGGGCAAACTGCATGCTCGCGGGCCGGTCGGCGCCGAGGGCCTGCTGACCTACCGCTGGCTGCTGCGCGGCCACGGGCAGGTCGCCGGCGATTATGGCCCCGGCAAGCGACGCTTCACACATCGCGACCTCGAACCCTGAGCCCGTACATCGCGCTGGGTGAGGTCCCGACAGTGGCCCGCGACTCGCGCAATCGGCGAATGGCGAGGGTCGTGATGGCGGTCGAACGGCGTTCCTTCGCGAGGCTGCGCCGATATCGATGATTCGTCTCATTTGGAGTGGCGCCGCCGTCGGCGGCGAGACAAGCTGCTGTTCCCGCGAAGCGGTCCCAGGTGCGGATGTGCGCCAAAAGCCGCACAGCGCGGGCAGAGGACGCGACGTCGCGCTCGCGCGCAAAAAAACGGTGTACGCCGGCGCGGGCGAGGCGGCGAGAAAGGGCGGTGACTCATGCCGACGAGTCGAGAGAGCCGAGAGATTTTTTTCGAGATCCGTTCGGCGGCCCGCGACGCCAATGCGTCGTTGCGAGACGGGGAGCGCCGGGCGCGAGCGACGGTCCGAATTCGTGCAGGTCGGACGTCATGCCAGCATTTGCGGATCGCGCGTCATGTGGGAGCGGGCGAGCCCGCCGGCGCTGAATCCGACAAGATGACAGCGGCGAGAGTCAGACAGGCGCAGGTCGCGAATGCGGGCAATGGCTCGCCCGAGGGACATGCACACGAGGGTCAGGCGGGCTCCCCCGCTTGATCCCGAGAAACGCCGCCGAAGAACGCCGATCGTGCGGCCGAGCTCGTCCCTGCCATGAGGTGTTCACGGATGGCTCGCGCGAGCCAGCGGGTCCTCGGGGCCCATGTAGGCAATCTCTGGCTCGCACCTGATGAAAGATTTCGTGAAGGATTTCTCCGAAGACGTCATGAAGGACCATAAAGACGTCGAAGAGGATGGGGACGGGGCGCGCGCTCGGGCAAAGGCCGCTCCTCCCGCGACATAATGCGCGAAATAATGCGCGAAATAATGGTAGCACCCTGGGCGTGCCTTGACGGCGGGGGCGCTGCGTGAGATCGTGTGAGGATCGGGCTCTGGACCGGCCGCGGAGGGTCGTGCGAGGCGGGAGGTGGTGGCGGCCGCGGCGAGGGTGTGCGGTGAAGCGCGAGGGGTGAAGGTCGCGCGGGCGGCTTTCGCCGGGTGAAACAGTGTCAGACAAGTGAACATCGGCGCGTGGCCTGTGGGGATGGCGACGCGGCGAAATCCTGCCTGGGGAGGCATCATGCTGAATCATCGTGTTGTGGCGGTTTTGGGGGTGTCGATGGTCACGGCTTTCGCGTGCGACGTGGAGGACGTGAGCGAGACCGCGGACGTGGTCGTCGACGTGGCGCTGGACGACGCCGAGGAGTTCCGCAGCGGGTCGACGCCGAACTCGTTGCTCAAGAGCCTGCTGGTCGCGGAGGTGCGCGACCTGATCGACGAGAACGGCATCGAGCCGCTCGAGCCGCCGGCGCCGGTGTCGGACGAGCTGTTCGAGCTCGGCGAGGCGCTCTTTTACGACAAGATCCTGAGCGGCAACCTCGACGTGTCGTGCTCGACGTGTCACCACCCGCGGCTCGCCACCACGGATCGCCTGACGATGAATCGCGGCGTCCACGGGGTCGGTATCGGGCCGGACCGGGTCGGCGCGGCGGTCGGCGGGCGCACGACGCAGCCGCTGTGGAACCTGCACAAGCTGCAGAAGGGCCTGGCGGTCGACCACAAGGTGCCGCTCGCTGCCGATGGTTACGTGTATCCGCTCGGCGCGCCGTTCGTCCCGTTCGACTGGCAGGACGAGGCCTTCGACCCCAACATGAAGGCCGCCGCGGGGCAGGCGATGATGCCGCAGGTGACCGACCAGGAGATGCTCGGCTTCCCCGGCGAGAACGACTTCACCACCGAATGCCCGCAGGACAACCCGCCGTTCGAGCTGATGCTTTGCGCGTGGGGCAAGATGATGGAGCGCCTCGGCGCGATCCCCGAGTACGTCGACATGTTCGAGGCGGCCTACCCCGGCGTCGCGTTCGAGGACATGCACTTCGCCTACGCCGGCAACGCGATCGCGGCCTACGAGTTCCGCGCGTTCTTCTCCAACGACACTCCGTGGGACCGGTTCGTCGGCCGCATCGACCCGACCGGCGGGCTCATCCCGGGCGACGACGACGCGCTGTCGCTGCAGCAGCTGGCGGGCGCGCGCCGCTTCCTCGACCCCGATCTGGGCAATTGCACGTCGTGCCACGCGGGCAACGCGTTCACCGACGAGGACTTTCACAAGACGCTGCAGCCGCAATTCGGGCCGGGCGACACGGTGCCGGCGGGCGACGGGCCGGGCGGGCTCGACGACTTCGGGCGCATGCGGATCTCCGGCGACCCGGACGACAAGTACGCGTGGCGCACGCCGCCGCTGCGCAACGTGATGCTGACCGGGCCGTGGGGTCGGCAGAGCCATTACAACGACATCAAGGACTTCCTCCGCCACTACCGATTCCCGGTGCTGGCGCTGCTCGGCTACGACATCACCGAGAGCGTGGACGAGGTGGCGATGCACTCGCAGTTCCTCGAGAACCGGCAGGCGATCATCGCCGAGGGCGTCGACCCGCTGCTCTACACCGTGAACATCGGCGGGCCGTTCGCGCTCGACAACCTGGTGCAGTTCCTGCACTCGCTGAGCGACGACAACGGCGCCGACTTCTCGCACCTGATCCCGCTCAGCGTGCCGAGCGGGCTGCCGGTCGACCCGTAGTCAGTCGCGGGGGCGGGGCGGAGCCGGGCCGACCCGAGCGGGGGCGGCCCGGTGTTCGCATTCATGATGGGCGCGAAATGGTGGCAGTCGGCTCGACCGCGCGATCACAGGAGGCCGGGGATGATCAGGCTGGTGCGCGCCTTCCAGGCCGCGAACTCGGGGTAGCGGGCCAGCGAGGCGTCCTTCTTCAGCATGTTGGGCAGCCACACGCCGAAGAACATGGCGCCGAGCACCAGCATCGGCGCAAAGTGGCGCGAGACCAGGCAGAAGCTGGCGTAGATGAGCAGCTCGCCGAGGTAATTGGGGTTGCGCGAGCGGGCCCACAGGCCGTCGGTGAGCAGGGTGCCGGGCGCGAGCTTCAGGTGCATGTGCTTCTGCATGTCGGCGGCGAAGTGGAGGAACACGCCGACGCCCCACATCGCCACGCACAGCGCGAGCAGCCACGGCGCGGCGTGGAGGTCGTCGCGGACGATGATCCACGGGCCGACCCAATAGAGGGTGAGCGAGATCCACGTGAGGAGGCCGTAGCCGTGGCTGACCTCCTGCTCCCATTGCTTGTCGGGGAAGCGCCGGCTCTTCCAGATCCACAGCAGCCCGTAGGTGCCGTGGAGGGCGAGGTAGATCCACGCGGTCTCGTTGTGCCAGGCGTCGTACCAGGCGATGAGGGCCAGCACTGCGAGGGCGTTGGCGCCCTTGTGAGTGTCGATGTAGAACTTGTGCTTGGGGCGCATGGCGGGGCCGTCGCCGCGGATGGTAGCGAATTGCAGGCGCTTGACAGGGCCGGCGGCGCGTGAGACCTCAGGGGTGAAAACGCGCGCGAGGCGAGCATCGAACATGACGAAGCAGGCGGTCGGTTCCGGGGCTGAGCAGATGCGGGCGCTCGCGCTCGCGTATCCCGAGACGGTCGAGGAGTTCCCGTGGGGCCACACGGCCGTGAAGGTCCGCGGCAAGGCGTTCCTGTTCATGGGCGGCGAGGGGGGCACGCTGACGCTGTCGCTCAAGCTGCCGGCGTCGCACGGCGCGGCGCTGCTGCTGCCGTTCGCCTCGCCGACCGGCTACGGGCTCGGCAAGAGCGGGTGGGTGACGGCCAGCTTCCCCGTCGACGCGGCGCTGCCGATCGCGCTGCTGGCCGACTGGCTCGAGGAGAGCTACCGCGCGGTGGCGCCGAAGAAGCTGTCGGCGCTGGTGGAGCGAGGTGGCCCGAAGGGCATGGCGCTGGGGACAGGTGCGAAGGGACCTGGGCGAAAGGGCATGGCGCAAGGGCCAGGTAGCGCGACCGCGCAGGCCGAGGCGAGGAAGGACGCCACGAACGCGAAGGCCGGGGCGGCGAAGAAGGCCGGCGGGGCGAAGCAGGCGGCGGGCGCGAAGGTCGGGGCGGGCACTGCAGCGGCGAGAGCCGGCGGGGCGAAGCAGGCGGCGAGTGCCAAGGTCGGGGGCGCGAGCGGCGGGAAGAAGGCGACGAAGAAGGCCGGCGCGGCGACGAAGTCGGCGAGCGCGAAGGCCGGCGCGACGAAGAAGGCGACGAAGAAGGCCGGCGCGGGGGCGAAGCAGGCGGCGGGTGCCAGGCTCGGGGGCGCTCGCGGCGGGAAGAAGGCGACGAAGAAGGCCGGCGCGGCGACGAAGTCGGCGAGCGCGAAGGCCGGCGCGACGAAGAAGGCGGCGGGCGCGAGCGCGAAGTCTGGCGCGAGCGCGAAGACGGTGAAGCAGCGGGCTCCGGCGAAGGCGCCCGGAACGAAGGCCGCCGCCGGCGCGAAGAAGGCGGCCAGGCGCCGCGGCTGACGCCGGGCACCTCCACGCCTCACGGCATCGGCAGGCCGCAGATGCCCACGTCCTCGAAGCCCGGCTGCGCCTGGCCCTCCTCGAGCCACGGCAGACACACCTGATCCTGCCCCGGGCAGGTGTTGGCCGCGGCGAGGTCGCAGAACGGCAGGCAGCAGCCGAGCAGCTCGGGCGCGCACTCGGTCGCCAGCTCGGGCAGCACGCAGTAGAGGCCGGGGTCGCAGGCGTTGGCGTACTCGCACGGGTCGAACGCCTGGCCCTCCTCGCCGCTGGCGTCGAGGACGCAGATGAAGCCGCCCGAGCCGTTCGGGTCGGGGATGCAGAGGTCGCCGTTCGAGCAGTTCTGCACGAGCGGATCGCACATCGGCAGGCACAGGCTGAGCACGCCCGAGCCCGAGACGGTGCAGAGCGTCGCCGGCGGCGCGCACGTCGGCGCGTCCGGCGAGCCGTCGCAGAAGGCGACGCAGGTGCCCGCGAGGGCGTCGAAGTCCTCGGTCCAGCACATCGAGTGCTCGGCGCAGGTGTCCTCGCCGCCGATCCAGGAGCCGATCGGCTCGCACGGCTCGCCGACGCCGTCGGGGTTCGGCGCCACCGGGACACACTTGGTGCTGTCCCAAAAGACAGACTCTTCGCTCGCGTACGGCATGCACTTCTCGCCCGCGGGGCAGTCTTCGAGCCACTGGTCGCATTCGAGCCAGTCTCCTGCATCGGGCGGCACGATGAACGGCGAGGTGGTGTCGCCGGGGCCGGTCGTCGAGGGGCCGGTGGACGGCTCGATCTCCGTGGTGGTCGGCAGCGGCGGCGACGCGGTGATGCCGGTGGCCGGTTCGGAGGTCGGCGTGATGGGGCCGGTCGACGTGGCGGCCGCCGAAGTGCTGGTGGCCTCGGTCGCGCTGGCCTGGAAGTCGTCGGCCGGGCGCAGCGCGCAGGCGGCGAGGGCCAGGAGCGGGAGCGTGCGGAGCGGCATGAACATATGCCTCCGAGGACAGGTGTTAAAGAGCATGTTCAAAAGGGCAGGCCGCAGATCCCGAGCTTCTCGTGGCCCGGCTGCGGCGGATCTTGCCCCCACCACGACAGGCACTCCTGGCCCTGGCCGGGGCAGGTGTTCGGCTGGGTGATGTCGCAGAACGGCTGACAGCAGCCGACGAATTGTGGGTCGCACTCGCTGGCCAGCTGCGGGTCGACGCAGAAGAGGCCGGGGTCGCAGGCGTTGGCGAACTCGCACTCGTCGAACAGCTGGCCGTCCTCGCCGCTGGAGTCGATGACGCAGACGAAGTCGAAGGGGGACGGGATGCACACCTGCCCGGGGTCGCAGTCCTGCTTCAGCGGGTCGCACTTCGGCAGGCACAGGGTGAGCACGCCCTCGGAGGTGAGGATGCAGCTCGCGTCCGGGTCGGTGCAACCCGGCTTGTCGGGGCTGCCGGTGCACATGCCGAGGCACTTTCCTTCCCAACACAGGAGGCCGACGTCGCAGGAGTCCTCGCCGCTGGCATTCGCGCCGAAATTCTCGCACGGCTCGTACAGGCCGCCCGGGTCGCGCACCACGTCGACGCACTTGAGGTTGTTCCAGGAGTTGCCGCCGTCGTCGGCGAACGGGCTGCACTTCTGGCCTTCGGGACAGTCTTGCACCCACTGATCGCAGTGCGGGCCGTGGGTGCCGCCGTCGGGCGGCGTGATGAATCCGTCGCTGTCGCGGGTCGTGCTCGACGGGGCGGAGCCGGTGGTGGTGGACGAGGTGACGGGGTCGTCGCCGGGTCCGGTGGTCGGGTTCGGCGTCGTCGCGCTCGTCGTCGTCGTACCGGGATCGGGCTCCGTCGTCGCCGGGCCGCCGCCGGGGTCGCCGGACGGGCCGACTGTCTCGGTCGCGCTGGATTCGAAGTCGCCGGGGCGCGACACGCAGCCGCTCAGGGCGACCGCCGTGAGCGCGGCACATGACCTTTGGGTAATGTGTTTAAAAAAGACATGTCTGAATGAGCATGTCGGGCGGTCGGCCGCGGGGGAAGTCGTACGGGGAAGGGCGGCGCTGTGCGGGGTGCTCAAACTCAGCATTCAGCCATGTTATCCGATTAAAAGTGCCAAAAGAGATAAAGCATCGGTTAGGTAAGGTGGAATTTGGGGGCGAAATCGCGCGCAACGCTCGTATCGCAGGTCGAGTATGACATGTTTTAAGAGACAGATTTAGTTCTTCATCGCGGCCAGGAACTCCGCGGCGACGGCGGCCGGGGGCTGGCCGTCGCGGTCGACGGCCGCGTTCATGCGCCGCATCTGCGCCGCGTCGATGCGGCCGTTCAGCGCTTGCAAGGCCGGCAGCGCGGCCGGGTGGTCGGCGACGAGGCGCGGTCCGGCGAGCACCAGCGCGTCGTAGGGCGGCAGCGCGGCGCGGTCGTCGGCCAGGGTCGTCAGGTCGTAGGCGTCGAGCCGGCCGTCGGTCGAGTAGGCCACGATCACCTGGACCTCGCCGGTGCGGGTCGCCTCGTACAGGAGCGACGGGTCCATGCTGCGCTCCTCCGCGAACCGCAGGTCGTAGGCCTGCTCGATCGCCCGCCACTCCGGGCGGTGGAACAGCTCGTAGTCGCCGCCGATCGTCCACTGCGGGGCGTGACGCGCGAGGTCGCCGATCCGCGTCAGGCCGAGCGACTCCGCCTGCGCGCGCGGCAGCGCCAGCACGTAGGTGTTCTCGAACCCGAGCGCCGCCGCGACAGTCACCCCCTCGCGCGCCAGCGCCTCGCGCACCTCGGCGAGCGCCGCCTCGCGCGAGTCGACCACGTCCGTGCGCCCGAGGATCACCGCGCGCAGGGTGCCGACGTAATCGACGTAGACGTCGATCTCGCCGCTGCGCAGGCCGTCGAACACCACGGTCGAGCCGAGCGACTCGAGCGTGGTCGCCGGCGTGCCCGTCGCGCGCTCGAGGTGATCGGCGACGATCCGGCTCAGCACGTATTGCTCGGTGAACGGCTTGGCGCCGACGACCAGCGGCCGGACCTCGTCGCGCACCAGGCCGCGAAGCTGCGGCAGCGCGGCGGCGAGCGCCAGCGCGAGGAGACCGAGCGCGCCGGCCACCAGCGGCCCGCGGCGACGGCGACGGGCTCCGAGCTCGAGCAGGCCGACCAGCGCGTCGAGCAGCAACGCCAGGGCCGCAGCGGCCGCGCAGCCGAGCAGGATCGCCGAGTAATTGCGCGTCTGCAGCCCGCCGAAGATGTAGTGACCGAGGCTCCGGGCGCCGACCGGGGTGGCCAAGGTCGCAGTGCCCACGGTCCACACCGCGGCGGTGCGGATGCCGGCGAGGATCACCGGCAGCGCCAGCGGCAGCTCGACCCGACGCAGCCGCTCGGCCGACGTCATGCCGACGCCGTCGGCGGCCTCGAGGATCGACGCATCGATCGTCCGCATCCCGGCGATCGTGTTGTGCAAGATCGGCAGCAGGCTGTACACGAACAGCCCGAGCGCCGCCGGCAACCAGCCGATGCTCGGCGCGCCGATCGCCGCCAGCGCCGGGACCATGAACGCCAGCAACGCCAGGCTCGGCACCGTCTGCAGGGCGCTCGCCACCGCGAGCAACGGCCGGGCCGCCCGCGGGTGCCGCGACGCCAGCACCCCCAGCGGCACGCTGACGAGCACCCCCGCCAGCAGCGCCACCAGGCTGAGCTGCAGGTGGGCCGCGGCGTAGGCGGGCAGGGTCGGCAGCAATTCGTTCACCGCGCCTCCGGGTGGTCTGCGTGGTGTGTCGCAATCGAATCACGGGACATTGTCGGTGACCGAGCCCACGCTGGGCGGTGCGGCCATTGCGGACGCGAATCGCAGGGCATTGTCGGCGCCCGGGACCGCGCTTCGCGGCGTGGCCATTTTGCGCGCGAAACGCAGGACCCTGCCGACGCTCGCCTCGCGCGGCTCGGCTGGTACTCCCGAGATGCGCTCACCCGCGCTTCGCGGTGGCGCCATTTTGAGTGCGAGACAAAGGACCCTGCCGACGCTCGCCTCGCGCGGCTCGGCTGGTACTCCCGAGATGCGCTCACCCGCGCTTCGCGGTGGCGCCATTTTGAGTGCGAGACAAAGGACCCTGCCGACGCTCGCCTCGCGCGGCTCGGCTGGTACTCCCGAGATTCGCTCACCCGCGCTCCGCGGTGGCGCCATTGCAGGCGTGAATCACAGCGCCCTGCCGCCATCCACGGTCGGCTCGGCCGCGACTCCCGCGATTCGCTCACCCGCGCTGGCGGCCCCTGATTAAATGAATTCACGGCGCCTCCGCCAGCAAGCGGGCTCGCGCGGCGGCGGCCAGCTCGAGGGGTTCGGTCAGCAGCGAGCGGACCTCCGCGTCGGCCGGCGCGTGGGCCAGCTCGCGGCCGGTGCCGACCTGCACCACCCGGCCTGCGCGCATCACCGCGATGCGGTCGCCGAGCAGCAGCGCCTCGACCACGTCGTGGGTCACGAACACGATCGTCAGGCCGAGCCGCGCGCGGATGTTCATCAGCGCCGCTTGCAGGTGCCCGCGCGTGCGCGGGTCGAGCGCGCCGAACGGCTCGTCGAGCAGCATCACCCGCGGCTCGGCGGCCAGCGCCCGCGCCACCGCCACCCGCTGCGCTTGCCCGCCGGACAGGGCCGCCGGCGAGCGCTCGCGGAACGACCCAGGCTCGAGCTCCACCAGCGCCAGCAGCTCGTCGACGCGCGCGTCGATCCGCGAGCGCGGCCAGCCGAGCAGCGACGGCGTCACGCCGATGTTCTCGGCCACCGTCATGTGCGGGAACAGCCCCAGGCGCTGGAACACGTAGCCCACGCGGCGGCGCAGCAGCGGCCCGGGCAGCGCGCGCACGTCCTCGCCGGCCACCCGCACCCGACCGGCCGTCGGCTCGACCAGTCGGTTGATCGTCTTCAGCGCCGTCGTCTTGCCCGAGCCCGAGCCGCCGAGCAGCACCAGCAGCTCGCCCTCGGCCACCTCGAGCGAGACGTCGGCGATCGCCACGACCTCGCCGTAGTCCTTGCGGACCCGCTCCAGCGCGATCATCGGCGCCGCGCTCACGCCTCTGTCGCTCCGCGCAGCACGCCGCGCAGGTATACCCTGGCCGCGCGCGCCCCCGCCAGCAGCTCCGGCGCCACGCGCTCGCCGAGCGCCGGCGGCATCGTCGAGCCGGCGAGGTCGACCTCCGCGTAGCGCTCGACCAACCTCAGCAGCGCCGCCGCGTCGGGCAAGTCCGCGGTCGCCGGGCCGCGCAGCTTGCGAGCCGCGCAGGCCGCGAGGAACAGCGTCGCCTCCTCCGGCCCGCCGATGCACTCGAACGGCTGCCGCCCGCCGCGCGCGCGCAGGGCCAGGAACGCCGGCGCGAGCGTGGGGTCGGCCAGCAGCGCGTCGTCGCCGAAGGTCCGCCGCACCACCTCGCGCGGCAGGAACGCGGCGCAGCCCAGCCACACGTACAGGCACTTCGGGCAGCGCAGGCACCACGGCTTGCGCAGGTTGCACGAGTGCGTGAAGGCGACGTCGTCCGCGTCGGGCCGCAGCATGGCGAAGATCACCGGGTCGTAGATCGGCTTGAGCACGCTGTGATACGCGACCCCGGCGAGCAGGTGGCGCTGTAGATAATCATTGAGCAGCGCCTCGGCCGCCGCAGACTTGCCCCATTGGTGATTGATCTCCTCGCCGGTGCGGTCCCAGACGAGCTGCCCCCGGTCGGCGCTGCGCTCGTGCGCGAGCGAGATCGCCGGGTGCCCGTGCTGCAGCGCGATCGGCAGCGCGGCGAAGATCGACGTCGGCGTCTCGGCCGCGCACAGCGTGCGGATCGCCAGCTCGGGGTGGAGCCGCAGCACCGGCGAATCGAGGAAGTCCTCGAGGATCCACTGATGGAAGTGTCGTCGCGGCCGGCAGCGCCGCACCAGCCCGTCGAGCAGCCCGTGCTGCAGCGCCGCCGGCCCGTAGATCGACGACGAATAACCGAGAGTGTCGAACGCCACGCCCGCGCGCTCGAGCAGGCGCATCGCCACCAGGCTGTCCTTGCCGCCGCCGCAGAACAGCAGGGTCTCGACCGGGGGCGCCACCGCGGGCCGCAGCGGCTCGCCCGCGTCCGCCTCGTCGGCCAGGACCTCGGGCCCGAGGTACCCCGGGTCGTCGTTCTCGTAGCGCCACTGGGCCCACACCTCGCGGAACAGCGCCCGCCACAGCGCCGCCAGCTCGCGCGTCCAGAAGCGGGCCCACGCGCCGAAGCACAGCCGCTGCGGTCGCAGGCTGCACAGCTTGGCCGCCTCGAGCGCCGCCACGTGGAACATCAGCCGCTGCAGCGCCTCGCGCGAGTGCGCGGCCGCCAGCGCGTCGAAGTCGACGTCCTCGTACCAATACGTGGTCGAGAAAGTCAGCCCGTCGACCGCGAAGGCGAAGCGGACCGAATGGCGCGCGAAGTCCAGCCCGCGCAGGCGCAGCACCCGCCCGCCGGCCGTATGTCGGAGGTCGTCCGGCATCGCCGACCGATTGTGGATCTTCCGTCCCCGGCGTCGATCTTCGAGCGAGCATTCGTCGCGGCCGTCCGTCGGCCCGTCTCACTGCAGCCGGGGCCCATCCCTGCGGGCGCTCGTCATCGTGGGCGCTCGTCTCGAGCGCACGAGGATCCGCCTCGCCCGCTCGTCTCGCCGCGCGGCGCCTCGCCTCCGACCTCCGCCCGCTCGACGCAGCGGGCGGCCGTCCTCAGCGCGGCGCCGGTTCAGCGAGGACATCCCGCGCGGGTGACCCGGCCGACTCGCGCCGCAGGTGGCGCTCGACCAGCACGAGCGCGAGGATCCAGCTCGTCCAGGTGATGATCGCCGCGCCGATGCGCTGCAGCGCCTGCTCGTCGCCCGCGCCGAGCAGCAGGTACAGGGCGACGATGATCGGCACGCCGATGAGCCGGTTGATCACGATCGACATCGTCAGGGCGAAGCTGCGGAGCATCCATCGCCGGTGCTCGCCGACCCGGCGCTGCCGGATCTGCAGCATCCCGATCGCGGTGACGCCGAGCCACAGCGGCGCCAGGACCAGGCTGCTGGCGCCCGCGACCGGCCCGAACGGCGAGTTCCAGGCCACGTAAAGCCCGGCGAGCGCGCTCGGGAGCACCCCGGCGAGCACGTAGACGCGGCCGGCGAGCCGGTGGACGTCCGGGCGCCGGCGCCGGAGCCACGGCCAGATCTGCAGGCAGCAGGTCACCATCGCCACCGCCCCGCAGAGGACGTGCACCACCAGCGCCGGGAAGTACAGCGGCACGTCGGCGGGCGGCGGCACCCGCGAGCGGGCGGGGTCCAGCGACAGGTACGGCGGCAGCGAGAACACGAGGAACGCCAGCGCGGTGAGCGCGAGCGGCACCAGCCCGCGCGGAAGGCGGGCGCGGACGGCCGAGGAAGGGGGCTTGGGCGGCATCGGGGCTCCGTTTCGAAGAAAACTATGTAGATGATACACGATTTAATGTATCGTATACATAGTTTTAAAGAGGGGACCCTCCGCGGGGGGCCGGGATGGCGACGGACGACGACGACTCGCACGACATGAGGCGCAGCGCCGACCTGCTGTGGGGGAGGGGTCGGCCGGGGCGTCGCGGGCCGAAGGCGCAGCTCAGCCTCGAGCGGGTGGTCGAGGCCGCGGCGGCGCTGGCGGACGCGGAGGGGCTGGCGGCGGTGTCGATGCAGCGGGTCGCGGCCGAGCTCGGCTACACCACGATGTCGCTCTACAACCACGTGCCGAGCAAGGAGCTGCTGCTCGAGGCGATGGCCGACGCGGTCGTGGGCCAGCCGCCCGCGGACACCGGCGAGGACTGGCGCGCCAGCGTGCTGGCGTGGGCGGCCGACATCTGGCGCGTGTTCGCGGCCCACCCGTGGCTGTTGCGCCTGCAGTTCGACCACCCGCCGCTCGGCCCCAACCAGCTCGCCTGGCTCGAGCGCCTGCTGCGAGCGATGACCGCCGGCGGCCTCACCGGCCTCGAGGCGATGTCCGCCGCGATGTACACGGTCTCCGCGGTGCGCGGCATGAGCCAGGTGCAGCAGGACCTCCACCGGTCGGTCCCGGACGCCACCGACCGGCGGCGCGCCGAGGCCGAGTATCAGCGCGTCCTCACCTCCGTCATCGACCTGTCGCGGTACCCGACGCTGGCCCGGGTCTTCGCCGACCCGGAGCCGGAGCCGGACGCGGCCCCCGACAGCCTGCCGCCCGAGATCGAGTTCGGCCTGCAGCGCCTGCTCGACGGCATCGAGGCCCACGTGCGCCGCCGTCGCGCGGCCCATTGATCTCATGTCTCGTGAGACATGTCTCATCAGACATGGCGTTCAAGACATGGCCACTCGGACATGCCGACCATCGCCGACGCCCGCTCCTGCACGACCTCGCCGACAGCATCGATCGGGCGACCGAGTCGACGCTCACCTGGACAGGTCGCCGCGACGACTCCATCCGGAGCTCGAGTTCACGCTCACCGAGGTATCGCTGGCACCACTCGCAGGGCCGACAAAGCGAGCGCTGGCGAGGTCGACGGAGCGGCACGGCCGAGCTGCTCGGCCGTCGAGCCCGCACAGCAGCGCGTCGTCGACAACTCGGGCCCGCGCGGGCTCCGGGCCGTCCGCGTCCGTGTCCCTCGCGCTCGCCGCGTCACCGCGCGATCGTCCACTCCGCGCGCGACAGCACCGCCACGGCGCCGTGCTCGCCGCGGCCGAGCACCGTCTGGGTCACCGTCACCGACGCCGGCAGGGAGGGGTCGCGTCGCAGCGCCCAGCGGACCGCGCGCTGCACCTCGGCGGGGCTGGCGACCTCGCCGAGGACGTGCGCGCTGGCCGGCTTGCGGCGGCCGTAGCCGGCGCGCCCGAGCGTGCGGACGGGCGGATCGTGCCACTCCGGGACGTGCAGCCGCACGCGCTCCAGCGGGACCGGCGCTCCGCGCGGGTCTCTCGCCTCGTACACTGCCAGCCGCTCGATCGCCCGCGAGAACATCGACGGCAGCGAGAAGGGGTACAGCTCGCGTACGATCGGTGGCACCACCAGCAACAACGCGGCCAGGCTGAGCACGAACCACCGTTCCCAGCGCGCCCCGGGCTGCATCCCCGCCTCGCCGGCCACACGGTCGTTCTCCTCCAAATGATTTTGATTTTCAATGCTGAGAAACATCACGGCGCGCGCTCTTGACGCCCTCGGCGTGGCTGTCGATCAATTTGAAATCAGTTTTCAATTTCCATCGGCGCCGCTGCTCTTCGCCATGCTGCTGACCGCGACCACTGCGACCACTGCGACCCCTGTTCATGGGGCTCCGCCGCGACGGGAGCGGGCGCCCGACGTGCGTCCGCCCAAGGAGATCAAGACCGTGGTCGTCACCAGCGCGCGGACCGAGCAGGCGATCGGCGACGTGGCAGTGTCGACGCGGGTGGTCGACCGCGCGGCGATCGAGGCCTCGGGGGCGGAGACCCTCGCGGGCGTGCTCGAGGAGCAGCCGGGCCTGCAGGTGCTGCGCAGCTTCGCCGGGGCCGGCGGCGTCGGCATCCAGATGCAGGGCCTCGACTCCAAGTACGTGCTGATCCTCATCGACGGCCAGCGGGCGACCGGTCGCGTCGGCGGCGTCATCGACCTGTCGCGCTTCCCCGCCGAGGACATCGCCCAGGTCGAGATCGTCAAGGGCCCGGGCAGCTCGCTGTACGGCGCCGACGCGATCGCGGGGGTCATCAACATCATCACGCGGCGGGCCGCGCGGAAGCTCGAGCTCGACGCGCGGGCCCGCTACGGCAGCTTCCACACCTCCGACCTCAGCGCGACCATCGGCGGGGCGCGCGGGCGCTGGAGCACCCGCTGGAGCGGCGGCTGGCACTACACCGCCGGCTTCGATCGCGACCGCAGCACGCCCTCGACCACCGGCAATGCCGGCCACTCCTTCAATGCCTCGCAGCGGACCGAGTTCCGCGTGCGCCGCGACATCAACCTCGGCCTCACCGCCGACTATCAGCGGCGCGACCTCCACGGCGTCGACAGCAACGCCGCCGGCGCGGTGTTCGACCGCAGCAACCTGACCCAGACCGCGTCGGTCAGCTTCATCCCCGAGATCACCTGGGCCGCGCCCGCGCGGCTGCGGCTCGTCGCCCACCTGGCCTACTTCGACGACCACTACGCCCTCGACCAGCGCAAGTCGAACGCCCTCGACCAGGCCCAGCGCACCAAGGATACTCTGGGACAGCTCGGCGCCCAGTACGATCATATGATCGCCGGGCGGCACCTCTTCAGCGCCGGCATCGAGACCCAGCTCGAGTACCTCTCGACCCCGCGCCTCGCCACCGCCGCGTCCGACCGCCAGCGGTTCGCGCTCTACGCCCAGGACGAGTGGAAGGTCGCCCTCAGGCCGCTGGTCATCATCGTCCCCGGCGCGCGGCTCGACCTCGACTCGCAGTTCGGCGGCTACGGCTCGCCGCGGCTGGCGTTCCGCATCGACCCGGCCGAGAGCTTGACCCTGCGCGCCAGCGCCGGCCTCGGCTTCCGCGCCCCGGCCTTCCGCGAGCTCTACCTCGCCTTCGCCAATCCTGCCGCCGGCTACCGCGTCGCCGGCAACCCCGACCTCAAGGCCGAGAAGGCGCGCAGCGCCACCGCCGGCGTGGCCTGGCGGCTCTCCCCGGGCCGCACCCTCACCTTCGATTACTTCCACCACCGGCTCAAGGACCTGATCGCCCTCGACGCGACCACCCTGATGCTCGGGTCCGACAACGCCTTTCAATACATCAACGTCGGCGCCGCGCGCAGCCAGGGCGTCGAGGCGGCCCTGGCGATCAAGTTCACCGACGTGATCGACGCCGAGGTCAGCTACACCTTCACCGACGCCCGCGACCTCGAGCTCAAGCGGCGCCTGCCGGGTCGACCTGCGCATCACTCGAGCGCGCGCCTGCGGTGGAAGCACCCGCGCTCGGGCACCTCGGCCCAGGTCCGCGCCGCGGTGTTCGGCAAGCAGTTCTACTACGCCGACAACGACGGCGACGGCGTCGAGGAGCCGCTGCGCGTGGCGCCGTACGCCAACGTCGACCTGCGCGTCGCCCAGGACATCCTCGGCGGCAAGCTCACCTTCTTCGCCGGCGTCGACAACCTGCTCAACGCCGGCGACGCCGCCTATTTGCCGCTCGTACCCCGCCTGTTCTACGGCGGGATCTCGGCCCGGATCCGCACCGACCTGCCCAAAAGGACACGCAAGCCATGACCCGCCCCCTGCTGCTCACGTTGGCGCTCGCCGTCACCCTCCCCGCCTGCACCGAGAGCTCACCGTCGGACACCACCGACGGCGACGAGCTGCCGAACGACGGCCCGGTCGTCACCGAGGACCTCGGCGACGGCAGCTACGAGTCGGTCATCGAGGCCACCGACGAGGAGGCGTGGACCTACTTCGACTTCGAGTCGCGCGGGGCAGCCGAGCCCGCCGACCCGGCCGACGACAAGGTGTGGGACCTCGCGGCCCTGCGCTTCAACCTCAAGTCGAACGGCGGCACCTCGGGCAAGGGCGGCGCGCAAGTCGCGATCCTCGACGGCACCAGCTTCGAGGCGGTCACCGCCGTGCCGACCGATGGTTGGATCAGCGACGACGCCAGCGGCCCCGGCACCGGCGGCGAGATGGCCAACGTCGAGCCCGGTTACGCCTTCGATAATTGGTTCGACTACAACATCATGGACCACACCCTCTCGCCGAAGCCCGAACGCGTGTACGTGATTCGCACGCCCGAGGGCAATCACTACAAGCTGGAGATGCTCGGCTTCTACGACGAGGCCGGCACCCCCGGCTACGTCAGCTTCCGCTGGGCCGAGCTGCCCGCTGCTTGAACCCGATCCATACATCCCGCGACGGACTCGCCATGCAACCTGCCACTCAATCCTCCTCGACCTCCCTCGCCCACGCCTGGCGTGACCTCCGCGAAAGCGAGCCGAAGCTGCGGATCCGCGACGCCGCGACCCGCCTCGGCGTCAGCGAGGCCGAGCTGCGCGCGACCGAGTGCGGCACCACCACGGTCCGCCTCGTCGACGACTGGCCGGCCATCCTGCGCCGGCTGCCGCTGCTCGGCGAGGTCATGGCGCTCACGCGCAACGAGAGCGCGGTGCACGAGAAGATCGGCGAATACACGGAGCCGGAGATCTCGGGCCCGCACGGGATCGTCCACGGCAGCGGCCCCATCGACCTGCGGCTGTTCCTGTCCAAGTGGGCCCACGGGTTCGCGGTCGAGGAGGACGGCAAGCAGAGCCTGCACTTCTTCGACGCCCACGGCGACGCGGTGCACAAGGTCTACGCCAAGGAGAAGACCGAGCTGGCCGAGTACCGCATGCTGGTCGACATCTTCCGCGCGGAGGACCAGCGCCAGGCGATCGAGCTGACCCCGCGGCCGGCCCGCAAGGCGGACCCGGCCGACGCCGAGATCGACGTCGCCGCGCTTCAGGCCGGTTGGCGGGAATTGCGCGACACCCACGACTTCTTCGGCCTGCTGCGCAAGCACGGCGTGTCGCGCCTGCAGGCGATGCGCCTCGCCCCCGAGGGCTTCGTCCGCCCGGTCGGCACCGACAGCGTCGACAGGGTCCTGAACGCCGCCGCCGCCAGCGGCCTGTCGATCATGATCTTCGTCGGCAACCCCGGCTGCTTGCAGATCCACACCGGCCCGGTGCGCAAGATCGTCCCCATGGGCCCGTGGATCAACGTCCTCGATCCGGGCTTCAACCTCCACCTCCGCCGCGACCACGTCGCCCGCGCCTTCGTCGTCGACAAGCCGACCGACGACGGAGTGGTCACCTCGCTCGAGCTGTTCGACGCCCAGGGCGACAACATCGCCCTGCTGTTCGGCGAGCGCAAACCCGGCCGCCCCGAGCTGCCCGAATGGCGCGAGCTGCTCGGGACGCTGAATGCTCCTTCGGACATGTCCTGAGGAGCATGTGACGCCGGAGCGGGCGCTCCGGCGGACGTGCCGAGCGCTCCGCTGTCGACGGGGCTGTCCGGATGCAGATGCGCTCCAGAGTAGGGGCGCTCGCAAGCGTCGTGTAATCGCGCTCGTGTGAATGTCCGCGAGGACATGTCGCCCGGGACACGTCAATCGGCGAACGCGACCACCCACCAGTCGTACTGGCCGTCGTCGAAGTCGTAGCCGGCGACGGTGATCCGGCCCGAGTCGTCGATCGCCACCAGCTCGCTCGCGAGCTCGGCGCAGGCGCGGCGGCCGACCTCGGCGCCGTCGGGGCCGAGGCGCACCGCTGTCGGCGGGCCGTTTGGCTCGATCGGATGGCCGAGCACGGCGATCTGCCCGGCCTCGTTCATGGCGAGCGCGCCGATGGTCACCCCGACCTCGGCCTCGGTCCTCTCCCACTCGAGCGCTCCGTCGCTCGAGAAGCGGGCCAGACCGTTGAGCTGCTCGCCGATGACGACGCCGCCGGCCGCGTCGACGCCGACGAAGCGCTCGGTGAGCGCCTCCTTGCCCCACTCGACCTCCCACAGCTGGGCCCCGTCGGGGCCCAGGGCTCGCACCTTCCGGGTCGTCAGCACCACCGCGGCCGTCACTCCCGCGGAGCTGCGCGCGAACGCCTGCATGAAGTCGGGGTTGGGCTGCTTCCACGCCACGGAGCCCGCGGAGTCGAGCGCGACCAGCGAGCTCGTGTGCGTGACGACGGTCGAGCCGTCGGGTCCTGGGATGGGCCGCCCGAGGACGCCGCCGTCGCTCGCCAGATCGAACTCGACCTCCCACAGCAGCGCGCCGTCGACCGAGTACTTGCGCACCCAGTCGCGCTGAGCTTGCGGCGTGCTCTGCTCGACCTGCAGCAGCACGTTGCCCTCGCCGTCGACCCCGCCCCAGCGGGCCGAGACCTCCGGGGTCGAGACCTCGAGCGGGGCGAGCTCGACGCCCTGCGGATCGAGGTCGAGGACGCGGAACGTGCCGGGCTCGCTCTCGGTCGCGCGTACGTGCCCGCGCGAATCGACGGCGAGGTCCATGAGCGTGTGGAGCTTCGGCACGTCGTGGGCCCACCGCACGTCGGCGCAGCCCAGCTCGTCGCCCGAGCCACCGCTCGTCGTCGGCGCGTCGGTCGACGTCTCACTGCCACCCGTCGACGACTCGCCGGGGGACGGCTCCGTCGAGCCGGCGCTCTCGCCGGCCGTCGCAGTGTCGCCGCCCTGAGGATTGCAAGCCGACAACACCCCGAGACAAATCAGCCAGTGCTTCTCCCAAGCCATGCCGGGACGATACGCGGCTGGGGGGCGCGGCGCAACTGCGCGAGCGGGCGGCGAGGACTACCGGGGTATTTGGGGCCGCCCTCGCCTGTCGCGCAGGTCGTGTCGCCGGTCGGTCACGACTCGCTGGTTCGCGCGCCAGGACGACGCGCAATGCTTCGAGCGTGCCATTATTCCGACGTACCTGTCTCAAAGGACATTTCACGCCGAGGTTCCCGCGGGAGTCCGGGTGATGAACGGCGAATCAGGGCATGACCTCCGGCCACGTGCAAATGCACGCTTCCGGCGGGTCCTGGCAGCTCACCGGCACCGCGTGCGCGGCGACGAAGGCGGCGAATTCGTCGGGGTCGAGCGCGGGGTTGTCGACGGCGATGACTTCATTCGGGCCGGTCGCGAGCGCGTCGAGGCCGGCGAGCGACTGCAACGCGGGGCCGTCGGCGAGGTGGAGCGCCTGCATCTCGGTGACGGCGCCGAGGCCGGTGAGATCGACGATGGGAGGTCCGCTGCCGGGCACGCAACGGCCGAGCTCGAGGGTGTCGAGGCGTTCGAGGCTCGACAGGCCCGACAGCGAGGCCAGGGCCGGCAGGTCGTGCAGTCGGAGCTGGGAGACCCGGCGCAGACCGCCCAGCGGCGCCAGCGAGTCGAGCTGCGGGAGGCCGGCGATCTCGAGCATCCCGGCCCCCTGCATGGCCTCGAGGCCGGCGAGCGACGGTAGCGGGAGGTCGTGCAAGATCAACGAGCCAGTGGACAGGTCGCCCGTGTCCCACAGTCCGCCGAGGCCGGCGATGCTGGCGAGCCCCGTCGAGCGCAGCAGCTGAATCGATGCAGGAGTGCCGCGAACGCCGGCCAGCGCGTCGAGGGTCGTCAGCGCCGGACACTGCTCGATCGTCAGCCGGTCGAGCGAGGTCCCGACCGGCAAGGCGGGCAGCGCGGCGAGGACCGGGTCGAAGCGGAAGCTGAGCCGTCGGACGCCGGCGATGTTCGACAGCGGCGAGAGGTCGACGAGGGCGTCGCAAAACTCGACGGTCAGGGCCGCGGTCGTCTCCATCCCGGCCAGGGCGCTCACGTCGACGAGGGCCGGGTTGTCCAGGATGAACACTTCGTCGGCGCGCCGCAGGCACTCGAGGCTCGCGAGGTCGGCGAGGCCGTCGTTCTCGACGATGAGGAGGAGGTCGCCGACCTGCTGCAGCGCGCGTAGCTGGCCCGGCAACGGGCCGCTGAAGCCCGTGATCTCGAGGCGGCCGGTGACCTCGCGCATGCACTCGAAGTCCGCCGGATCTTGCCCGGGCGTGATGGAGAGGTCGCCGTCGAAGGTCCAGGGCTCGTCGCAAACCGCGTCGCAGTCGAGCGGCGAGCCGCCGGTCGTGGTCGGCTCGGTGGGCGATTCGGAGGTCGCGGCCTCGGTGGTGCTCGTCGTGGCGGAGGTCGTGGCCTCGGTGGTGGTCGTCGTGGCGGAGGTCGTGACCTCGGTGGCGGAGGTCGTGGCCTCGGTGCCGGCGCTCTCGGTGGGCGCTGCGGGGCCGCAGGCGGCCAGCGCGAGCGCCCACGCGAGGCGGTCAGGTGTTGACATTGACCATGGCGCCGGTGATGGACACGATCGCGCCGGCGGAGATCGTGACGCCGCCGGGGCCGATCTCGACGGTCGAGCCGCCGGCGGACAGGGTGATCGAGGCGGCGGTGATCGACAGGGTGCCGGCGACGCTCAGGGTGTCGCCGCCGCCGATGTTGGTGGTCCGCGCGGCGCCGACGTTGAGGTCGTGCGACGCGGAGAAGGTCATGCTGGTCGCGCCGCCGACGTTGGTGGTGCTGCTGCCGCCGACGCTGGTGGTGTTGGTGCCGCCGATCGTGGTGGTGCTGCTGCCGCCGACGCTGGTGGTGCTGCTGCCGCCGCCGGTGACGCTCATCGCCCCGGACACGCTGAGGGTCATGCTGGCGCCGACGGTGGTCGATTGATTGGCGCCGATGGTCGACGTCTGATTGGCGCCGACGGAGATCGTCTGGTTGGCGCCGACGGTCTCGTTCTGCATCGAGCCGACGGTGAGGGTCTGGTTGTTGCCGACGGAGATCGTCTGGTTGTTGCCGACGGTGAGCGATTGATCGACGCCGACGGTCAGCGACTCGTTGTTGCCGACGCTGGCGGTGCGGTCGACGCCGACGTCGTCCTTCTGGTGGCGACCGACGTTGCTCGAGTCGTCGCGGCCGCTCTTGCGCGTGGTGTCGCGGATGACGTCGGTGTTCATGTCCTGCTGGCCGTGGATGTAGATCTCCTCGGCCCCGGCCGCGTCCTCGAAGCGGATCTCGTTCGAGCCGCCGCCGCCCGGGCTGGTCTCGGTCTTGATCGTGCTCTTGGTCTTCTCGAGCGGCAGGTCGTACGGCGGCCGGTTCTGGCCGTTGTAGACGCAACCGGTGACGACGGGGCGGTCGGGGTCGCCGTCGAGGAACTCCACCAGGACCTCCATGCCGACCCGCGGGATGAAGACTGCGCCCCACGAGGGGCCGGCCCACTTCTGGGCGACGCGGATCCAGCACGAGGCGGTGTCGTCGAACGGGGAGATCCGGTCCCAGTGGAAGTGGACCTTGATCCGCCCGTGTTCGTCGGTGTGCACCTCCTCGCCCTGGGGGCCGACGACGATCGCGGTCTGCGGGCCGTGGGCGCGCGGGCGCGTCAGCGTCGGCTCTGGCCGCCACGGCAGGTCGGCGGGGATCGCCTCGAACTCGTTGTCGTAGCGGCTCTGGCCGCCCGAGCCGGCGTACATGTCCTCCTCGGGCGCGGCGCCGCGGTGGCGCACGCGCACGAGCAGGTACTCGCGGTCGAGCTGCGGCTGCGGGTGGCCGACCAGCGAGAAGGTGTAGCCGGGCGTGAGCTCGGTGACGTCACCTGTCCCCAAGTACACGCGGGTCTGGGCCGCCTGCTGCTCGAGCTTGCGCTTGGCCCGCTTGCTGCCGTCGTCGCGGTGGAGCCGCAATTCGTCGTGGTCGAACACCTCGCGGTCGCGGCCGCGGAGGTCCTTCGACCGCCGCTCGCGCTGGTACGGCGAATCGCTGGGGTGCAGCCAGTCGAAGTCGCGCTGGGCGATCGAGGTGGTCCGCAGCGACCAGGTCGGGGTGAGGCTGTCGACGGACTGGCGCAGGGCGGTGCCGGTCTGACGCGCGAGGTAGTCGACGTGCTCGCGCCCGCCCTCGAGCGGGAGCGGCTTGCAGCGGTCGCTCTCGCCGGCGAGCACGAGGACCTCGGGGCCGCCGTTCACCGGGTGCTCGAAGTAGTAGAGGATGCCCTCCTCCTGCATGAGGCGGGCGGCGAACTCGAGGTCGGTCTCGCGGAACTGGACGCAGTACTCGCGCGGCTCGTAGGCGGCGGCGTCGAGGTCGAGCCGCAGCCGCCGACCCTCGAGCTCGAGGCCGGGCTCGAGCACCTGGCGGAGGATGTCGGGGACGCTCTGCTCCTGAAAGAAGCGGGTGTTGACGACCTGGCCGAGCAGGGCGAGCGCGGGCACGAGGTCGACGCCGAGGACGAGGCGGTCGGTGACGACGCCGAGCTCCTGCATGCGGGCGACGACGCCGTAGACGGCCCGCGCGGCGACGTCGCGCTCGATGAAGAAGTCGCACTCGGCGCCGAGGAGGTGGCTCGGGTCGACCGACAGATCGTCGGTGAGGATCTCGAGGTGCAGGCGGTACGGCTCCGACAGCCCCTCGACCAGGTCGAAGCGGCGGACGTGCCAGACGACCCCCTGGGTGCCCTTGCACGTGAAGCTGTAGCGCGTTGCAGCGAGCAGGCCGCTGCGGTCGTCCGAGGCGTGGTCGTTCATCGCGGCGCGGCAGCAGTGTTGCACGCGTGCGAGCGGCCGGCGAGTCGAAGTGAGGCGCGCGAGAGCGCGGCGCGGTCTCGATCGCGGCGGCTCCGACGCGGCTGGTGTAGATTCGCGGCGTGGCGCGCAAGGTGGCGATCGCGGGGCGCTTCGGCGAGCAATGGTGGTTGATGGCCGGGCGCGGCGTGGGCGTGTCGCGCGAGGTCGCGGAGCGCACTGTCGACGCGCTGGCGCTGACATCGGACACAGCCGCGGCGCTGCGCGGGCTGCTGTTCGCGGCGGCGGCGATCGACGCGTCGCGGCTGGAGCGCGCGGCGCTGCGGCGCTGGCTCGTCGATCTGCTGGTGCGCGGGCGACTCGTCCACGAACGCGAGGCGCCGGCGCGCGAGTCCGGGCAGGCAGGCCGCGTCGCCGCCGAGCGCGCGGCCGAGGAGGCCGACACGCAGCTGATCGAGACCGACTGGATCGGGCTCGAGCTGGTCGACGCGCACGGCGCCGCCGTGGCCTGGGAGCCCTACGTGATCGAGCTGCCCGACGGCAGGCAGCTGCGCGGCTCGCTCGGCCCCGACGGCAAGGCCGTCGTGCGCGGGCTGCCGTCCGGGACGTGCAAGATCACCTTCCCGCGGCGCGGCGCGAACATGTGGGCCGCGGCCGAGTGATTGTGGGCAGCGGACGACGGCGATTGTGGGCACCGCGTTCGTGGACCGGAATCGTGGCACGAGACGAATCGCAGGCGGTGAGCGGGCGGCGCGTGTCGGTCGGACAGCATCGAAGGGGCGCGGCCTCGTTGCATATGTCTGATAGGACATATCCGATCGGTCGGACAGCCCGGTCTCCGGTCGGCCGCGCGGTTTCGCGGGGCGCGGAGGCGCCCGCGGGGGCAGGCGCACGGGCGCGCGGCGGCGGGTTCGGCTTGTCGTCGGCCGGGGCGGGCGGATACCGTGGCGGGGCGATGGCGAGTCACCGGGTGGCGCAGGGAGAGTGCGCGGGGAGCATCGCGGCCCGCCACGGCGTCGACTGGCGGGAGGTCTGGGACCACCCGAGCAACGCGGCGCTGCGCGAGCGGGCGCGCGACCCGAGCGCGCTGCTGCCGGGCGACGCGCTGTTCGTGCCGGAGCCGGCGGCCCGGTGGGAGGCGCGGGCGACCGGCGCCTCGCACCGCTTCAAGCTGGCGCCCGCGGGCGCGGAGGTGCGGCTGCGCTTCGTCGAGGGCGACGAGCCGCTGGCCGGGGCTTCGTACAGGTTCTTTGTGACAGGTATGGAAGAACCTGTCCGAGAGGGCAGGACCGACGGGGACGGGCGGCTGGTCGAGGCGATCGGCTGCGAGGCGACGGAGGCGGTGGTCGAGTTCCCGGAGCGCAAGCGGATGTACCGGCTGCGGCTCGGGCACCTCGACCCGGTGTCGGAGGTGTCGGGGGCGCAGGCGCGGCTCGGGCAGCTCGGCTACTACCACGGGCGCGTGACCGGCGAGCTCGACGACGCGACGGCGCTGGCGCTGTGGGGGCTGCAGCTGCGCGAGGGGCTGCCGGCGACCGGCGAGCTCGACGCGGCGACGCAGGCCAAGCTGCGCGAGCTGTACGGGATGTGAGGTGGACGCGTGCTGCGGCTGTGCGACCCGTACGAACTGGATGTCCCCGACGACCTGGCCGATCGGACCGGCTACGTGTTCGAGGAGGCCGGCGGCGGCGAGGCCGATCGCCTGGTGATCGAGGTCGAGGCGCTGCCGGCCGACGTGCGCCCGGCCGACATGATCGCCGCCAACCGCAAGAGCGCCGCGCGGGCGCTCGGCGGCGATCCAGGGTGGCCCGAAGGACAGGTCGACACCGGCCTCGGGCCGGCCCGCACCCTGACGATCACCGACCCGGAGATCGCCGGCGGCGTGTGGGTCGCGGCCCTCCGCGACGACCGCGGGCGGATGTGGACCCTGCGCTTCGAGAGCGCGCGCGAGTGGGCCGACACCGTGTTCCTCGCGCTGGTGGCGGCGATCGGCGGCGGCTCGCTGCCGCCGGGCTGGGCCCACCGGCGGGCCCACGGCACGCCGCTGGCGCTGCCGACCTGGCTGCGGCCGCCGCGGGTGTACCGGTTCACGAACGCGAGCGGCGACGTCAGATGTATCTTGGACCAGGGCTCTTCGGACATGCCCGGAGAGTCAGAGTTCGAGGCGTGGGGCGAGCCGGCCCCGGCGAGCTGCTGGTGGTGCACCCGCTGGGCGCCGGGGAGGCGACGCTGGCCGGCGCGGAGGCGACGTGGGGGCAGTGGCGGCTCGACCGCTGCGACCCGTACGGCACGGTGCTGGGGTCGACGTGGGCGCGGGTGGCGGTGGCGCCGGGGCTGTCGCTGCGGCTCGCGGTGATCGAGCGCGAGGTCGAGGGGATCGGCGAGGCGGGGTTCTCGGCGATGGTCGCCGGCGTGGCGCGGCACTGAGGAGGGGAGGATGGCGGAGGACCAGCTGACGGTGCGCGAGATCGAGGCGGCGCGGATCTTCGAGCAGGGCAAGGAGAACACGCTGCGCACCGGCAAGCCGCTGCCGATCGTGTTCGTGCCGGGGGTGATGGGCTCGCGCATGCGGCTCGTCGCGCACAACGAGCTGTGGGACCCCGACAGCAAGAAGAACCTGATCGGCTGGTCGATGCGCTCGGCCGAGCGGGCCGCCGAGCTGCTCAGCGTGCGCACCGGGATGGCGGAGATCCTCAGCGACCCGATCTCGTGGGACAAGGAGCTCGAGAAGATCTGGCGCGCCGTCGACCCGAGCGGCGACCCGGCCTTCTACGGCCGCCAGCGCGGCTGGGGCGGGGTGTCGCAGGGCTATTACTACGAGATCCTCAAGGCGCTCGAGATCGCGTTCAACAGCGGGGCCCACGCCGCCGGCGAGCACCCCGTGTACGCGTTCGGCTACGACTGGCGGCGCACCGTCTCCAACGGGGCGACCCTGCTGGCCCGGCGGATCCGCCACGTCCTCGACAAGCACGGGGTCGACAAGGTGATCCTGGTGACGCACAGCATGGGCGGCCTGGTCGCCCGCTACGCCTGCGCGCCGGCCGGCTGCGGGGTGGCGGGCCTGGTCAAGGGCATCGTCCACGTGGTCCAGCCGTGCAACGGCGCGGTGGTGGCCTACCGCCGGTTCGTCGAGGGCCTCGGCAACGAGAAGGCGACCGGGCTCGAGGGCAAGATCTTCGCCGGGATCCTCGGCGGCACCTGGTGGGGTTACACGATGATCATGAGCGGCACCGAGGGGCCGCTGCAGCTGATGCCCAACCACGTCTACGAGGGCTGGCTCACCGGTCCTTCGGGACAGGTGGTCCCCGCGGCCGAGATCTACGCCGACTACCTCAGCGGCGGGCCGCGCAGCGTGGTGCCCGAGCTGCCGGTGGCCGACCTGCAGACGCTGCTGAACGAGGGCTTCGGCGACGCGCCCGACGCGTTGACGCGGGCCGCGGAGGCGCGGCTCGTCGAGCTCGACGACGAGTGGGACGGGCGCTTCCCCGAGTTCCACGAGATGCGCCTGCGCGCCGACCGGGCCCGCGCGGCCCGGGCGCTGGCGCGGTGGGACGTCTACCGCGCGTCGCTGCGGTCGGGGGTCGCCTGTGCGCAGTCGTTTCACCGGCTGCTGGCCGGCTACGCGCATCCGCGCACCTTCATGCTGTACGCCGCGGGGATGCCGACCGAGACCGCGTACCGCTGGGACCTGTCGCCCGGGCGGCGCGCGGTGCCGGTGGCCGGCGGCGGCGACGGGACCGTGCCGATCGTCAGCGCCCAGGGGCTCGACGCCGGCGTGAGCGGACACTGGGCCGGCGCGGCGCCGCCGCGGCTCGCGCTGGCGGAGGATGTCGGGGCGCACGAGCACTCGACCTGCTTCGTGCCCGACGTCAATCAGCGGGTGGTTCGCCGGATCCAGGCGCTGCGGCTCCTGCCGTGACGTCGCGTGGCCGGCGTCCGCGGCGCAGGTGTCCGGCGGCGGCGCGGCGCCTCGGGTGATGCACTGCGAAGACGACGCGCGGGTCGGTGGTCCGCGGTCGGCGTGACGACGCGCGGCCGTGACACTCGCGCATGGACGGGCGGGGCCTGGCCGTGGCAGCCTTCGAGGACGCCATGGAGCTCGCCGCGCTGATCGCCGCCCTCTCGGACCCCCGCGCTTTCGGGCGCGCCGAAGGCGTCCGCGTCGAGGTGGTCCAGACCCACGTCTCGGTGGTGTTCCTCGTCGAGGACGACGTCTACAAGCTGAAGAAGCCGGTCGACCTCGAGTTCCTCGACTACTCGACGCTGTCGCGCCGGCGTCACTTCTGCCAGCTCGAGGTGGAGCTCAACCGCCGGCTGGCGCCCGACGTGTACTTTGGGACATTGCCCGTCGTACAGGTCGAGGACGAGGTGCGGGTCGGCCGCGAGCTCGACGAGGGCGGCGACCTCGAGGTGATCGACTGGGTGGTGCACATGCGGCGGCTGCCCGACGCGGCCCGGCTCGGCGCGCGCGTGGCCGCCGGCGAGGCCGACGCGGCGCTGATGCAGCGGCTGGGGGCGACGATCGCCGGGTTCCACGCGCGGGCGCGGCGGGGGCCGGCGGTCTCGGCGTGGGCGACGTTCGCCGCGGTGGCCGGCAACTGCCGCCAGAACTTCGTGCAGCTGGCCGGGCTCGGGGTGGTGACGGAGCAGCTGCTGACGCGGGTCGAGCGGGCCACCGAGGAGGCGCTGGCGCGCGGGCACGCGGCGATCGACGGGCGGGCGCGGCGGCACGTGCCGCGCGACACCCACGGCGACCTGCGGCTCGAGCACGTGTACTGGTTCCCGGAGCGCGAGCCGCCCGACGACCTGGTGGTGATCGACTGCATCGAGTTCGGCGAGCAGTTCCGCTGCGCCGACCCGGTGGCGGACCTGGCGTTCCTGGTGATGGACCTGCGCGAGGCCGGCCGGCGCGACCTGGCCGAGGCGCTGGCCGAGGGCTACTTCGCGGCGGCGCCCGAGGACGAGGCGAGCGAGGGGCGCGCGCTGCTGCCGCTGTACGTGGCCTACCGCGCGACGGTGCGGGCCAAGGTCGAGGCCTTCAAGGCGCGCGAGTCGGAGGTGCCCGAGGCGCAGGCCGCCGCCGCGCAGGCGCGGGCCCGCCGGTTCCTGCTGCTGGCGCTGCGCGAGCTGCAGGCCCCCGCGCTGGCTCCTTGCCTGCTGCTGGTGATGGGCCTGCCCGGGACCGGCAAGTCGACGCTGGCCCGCGCGCTCGCCGGCGAGGGCTTCTCGTGGGTCCGCTCCGACGCGGTCCGCAAGCAGATGGCCGGCGTGCCCAGCGAGGCGTCGGCCGACGCCTCGGTCTACACCCCGGCCTGGAACGAGCGCACCTACGCGGTCTGCCGCGACCTGGCCGAGGCCCGCCTGTCCGAGGGCGAGCGCGTGGTCGTCGACGCCAACTTCAAGCTCGACTCGCAGCGCGCGCCGTTCGTCGCCCTGGCCGACGACCTCGGCGTGCCGGCGCACATCCTCGTGTGCACCGCCGACGAGCCGACGGTCCGCGAACGCCTGTCCCGCAGGACAGGCGACATCTCCGACGCGGACGTGTCGGTGTACGAGCAGGCGCGCGCCGCGTGGCAGCCGTTGCGCCCCGAGCACGCGGCGATCGCCGCGGAGATCGACAGCGGCGGGCCGCCCGAGGAGGTGCTACAGCGGGCGCTGCAACACCTGCGCGCGGCAGGGCTGTGGTAACCGAAGTTTCCTGTCCGTAGGGACATGTGGTTGCGCGCCCGCGCGCGCCCGCAGGCGCGGCCATGAACGTTGTCAAGCCGGGCCCCGGGTGGTCTAGTTGGACCATGCGAAGGCATTGGCTTGGGGCGCTGGTGGTCGGCGCGGCGACGGCGGGAGGATGCGCGAAGGGGAGCGCGCTCGAGACCGGCGCGGTGGTGAGCGAGACCTCGGGCCCGTCCACGACCACCACCACCGGCGAGGCGAGCACGACCGAGGCGCAGTCGACGACGACGACCGGCTCGACCACCGACGACCCGAGCACGACCGCCGACACGACCGGCGAGACCGGCAGCCAGAACACCACCGACGGGCCCAAGTGCGGCGACGGCCAGCTCGACCCCGGCGAGCTGTGCGACGACGGCAACGTGCTCAACAACGACGCGTGCACCAACTCGTGCAAGTTCGCGGCCTGCGGCGACGGCTTCGTGCTGGCCGGGACCGAGGAGTGCGACGACGGCAACGCGGTCGACGGCGACGACTGCACCAACATGTGCACGGGCGCCGAGTGCGGCGACGGGGTGGTCCACGTCGGCCTCGAGGCCTGTGACGACGGCAACCCCGACGACGCCGACGCGTGCACCAGCCAGTGCGCCCTGGCCGGCTGCGGCGACGGCATCGTGATGATGGGCGTCGAGGAGTGCGACGACGCCAACGCCGAGAACACCGACGCCTGCACCGCCAGCTGCAAGAACGCGGTGTGCGGCGACGGGATCCTGTGGATCGGCACCGAGGAGTGCGAGGACGGCAACCAGATCCCCGGCGACGGCTGCGAGCCCGACTGCAAGAAGACGGTGATCAACAAGTACACCGCGTTCGGGCCGCAGCAGAACGTGCAGTCGGCGTCGCTGGTCGGCTGGGAGGTCTGCTACGTCGACCAGTTCGGCCACTCGGGGACGACTGTGTCGCAGATCTTGCAACAATGCGGGAAGGCCAACCTGATGCTGGCGTGCCGCCCGAGCGGCAGCGGGACCTACACGCTGCTGGCCCACGGCCCGCGCGCGTCGGTGACCGCCGACACCGGCCAGAGCAACGTGCCGACCAACGCCAACGGGACCGGCTGGTACTACAGCGACGCGTTCTCGTGGGGCTTCGCGGCCGAGGGCGACCCGATCAACCGCAACAGCTGCGACACCGGTGACGTGAATCCGGAGCGGCGCCTGTGCTTCCACACCAGCGGCGGCTCGATCAACGGCGGCTTCCGCTGCGGGAACAACACGTACCTCAACAACTCCCCCGACTGGGAGCGCGTGGTCCTCCACGCCGATTGATTGCATCCGCGCGCGCCCGAGGCGGCCACTACGCGGTCGCCCGCGACCGGTCCGGCGTCGCGCACACGCGACTTTTTTCGGTACGATGGGCGAGGACCGAAGATGCCTGCCCAGCCACCCCCGCGCCCCGCGCGATCCGCCCTGCTCGCCGCGCTCGCCCTGAGCGCCTGCGACACCCACGCGCCGGCGCCCGCCAAGGCTGTCGCCCCGACCCCGAGCCCGGCCGCCGCGGGCAAGCCCGCCGAGCCCGAGGAAGACGCGCCGACGGCCGCGCGCACAGTCAAGCTCGAGCTGCAGGCCGTGGCCACCCGCCGCGGGCCGATCGCGCTGCACCGCCTCGGCGACGGCGAGATGGTGACGTCCGGCGGCCTGATGCTGGCGCGCGGGGGCGCCGACGGCAACATGGTCCAAGAGACAGATTGGCTGGGCGGCCTGCACCCGGCCGACCCGAGCGAGGGCTGGCGCGTGCGCGCGATCGGCGGGCGGGACGACGACCTGTGGCTGACGGTCGCCCGCGACGGGGACGATCCCGCTCACCGCGTGTATCGCCGGCGTGAGAATACCTGGGCGCCGCACGAGCCCGCCCCCGAGGTTCCGGGGGCTTACTACGTGGACTATGCGACATGGCCCGAGGGCCATGCGATCGCGCTGCGCAGCGACGGCGCGGGTGGGACGGCGCTGGTGGTGCTCGACGACGAGGGGGCGCGGCCGGCCCGGCCGCGGCTCGAGGTCGCGGGGCTGTCGGAGGCGCCGCGGCCGACGCGGGTCGCGGGGCTGGCGAGCGGCGAGCTGTTCGCGTCGGTCGGCGCCGGTCCGGTCGACAAGGAGGCGCAGCCCGGGCTGCAGTCGGGGGTGCTGCGCTGGGGCCCGGAGGACGCGACGGGGATCTTCGCGCCGCTGCCGGGGCTCGAGTCGCGGGCGCCGAAGGAGGTCGCGGCGCTGGTCGAGAGCGGCGGGCAGGTGCTGATCGGCACGGGGGTCGAGATCGATGAAGAAGTGGTGCCGTACGTGGCCCGCTTCGACGGCACGTCGTGGCGCGTGCTCGACCCGCCGCCGGCGCGCGGCTCGGTGGTGTCCCTGGTCGAGACCCCCGAGCCGGCGATCTTCGTCGTCCTCGACGAGGACGGGCCCGCCGACAGCCTGTGGCGGATCCACGCCGGCGGCGACTGGGACATGTGGGAGCGCGTCGAGCTGCCGCCGGTGCAGCTGACCGACTCGTGGTTCTGGGACCAGGCGGCCGGCGCGTGGGCGTCCGAGCCGGCGCCGCCGGGCGGCCTCACGCCGTCGCCGCGCGCGATCGGCCACGACGCCGCGGGGACGCTGTGGCTCAGCGCGCAGCTGCTCCTGGCCGATGGGACAGCTTCGCCGCACCACGCGGTCCTGCGCTCCGGCGCGGCCGCGACCCCGCTGGCGCTGTACGACGACGGCCAGATCCACGCGGCCCAGCAGGACCTGCTGCCGCGCCGCAGCCCGCGGGTCGGCGACGCCGGCTGTCCTCAAGTTTATGTCCAATTGTACACTGTCTCGGAGGACAGCCCGGAGGTCGGCGCGCCCGAGCTGCGCAGCGCCCTGACCGGGCCGCTCGGCTCGCTGCTGCTCGGCGAGGTCCGCTCGCAGGGCGAGCGCCAGGTCGGGCTGCTGCTGGCCGCCGACGACTACGAGGCGCACAAGGCGGCGATCGCCGGGGTGGCAGGGAAGCTCCGCTACCGCTCGCGGGCCAGCTGCGGCCACCCGCCGCTGCTCCGCGGCTGGCGCGCCAGCGGGTGAGCGCGGCGGCGGTTCGCTCGCCCGATGGGCGGTGCTGACGTCGCTCGCAGGACGGGGCGGGGCGAGTGCGGACGAAGGCGCGCTCGCGGCCCTGGGGTCTCGCCGGCTCCTCGCGGGGCACCGCTGCGGAGCGGTACCCCGGCGCGGAGGCAGCGTGTCTTTCAGGGCATGTCTACATGGACATGCTCGACAGGTCATCTCATCGAACGACGGACGCCGGGGCGTGGCCTCGGCGCGGGTTCTTGCGTGTCTCTTCGGGCATGTCTACATGAACATGCTTCAAAAGACATTCAGTCAGCGGACCGCGAAGCCGTACGAGCTCCAGAAGCTCTCCCAGTCGGCGTCCTTGCAGCCGTCGCAGCGCTGGATGTGGACGGCGCGCAGCAGCCACGGCCCGGCGGCGGCGATCGTGAAGGTGACGCGGCCGTCGGCGTCGGTGGTGGCTGCCTGCTCGGCGACGCGGCCGTGGGGGACGCGCGCGAAGGCCTCCACGCGGGCGCCGGCCAGCGGCTTGCCGAGGAAGCGCAGCTGTACGCCGAGCTGCTGGCCGGGGCGGACTGCGGCGAGGTCGCGGTCGGGTACGAGCTCGAGGCGGTGGCCGAGGACGCGGGTCGAGACGTCGTCGACGGGGCCCTCGACCTGCACGAAGGCTTTCAAATAGCGGGTGTAGCGCTCGCGGCCCGGCTGCCGGCGCTCGCCTGCCTGCTTGCGCGCGGCGAGGGCGGTATTCAGGCCCTCGTGGCGGAGGTAGCGGTTGAACTTGAGCGGCTTCAGCTCGATGCGCGAGGCGTCGCGCTCGAGGCCGAACAGGTAGCCGCCCGGGCCGCCGAGGCGCAGGTCGAGGAACGGCGTGCTGCCGTCGCGCGCCTGCGCCAGCAGGTCGAGCTCGCCGAGCGCGGTGACCTGCCGCAGCGAGACCAGCCGCGCGCGCTCCATCGCTTTTTGCGCCTCGGCCGCGAAGTCCTCGCCGACCCACAGGCTGAGCGCGAGCGCGTCCCCGGCCGCGGGCGCGAGCGGCGAGAATTCGAGCCAGTAGTCGTGGGCCCGCACGGGGAAGGCGACGCAGAGCGCGGCGAGGAGGCCGAGGGCGAGGACGCGAGCGGACGGCACGGCCTTGCAACATACCCCCGCGGGCCCGCCGCCGCGATTTTCGCGCGAACGCGGCGGGGTGCAGACGGGGTCAGGCAGATCTGCGAACTGCGGTGCGGTCGTCGTCGACCAGCGGAGAGATCCGGAAGAGTGCGTCGGTCGTCGCGGCGGTCCGTGTCGTGATCGGGAGGACGACGGCGTGCGCTTCGACGAGGAACGCCATTCACGCGGCGGTCCGTGCTGTGAGCGAGAAGGCGACGGCGTGCGCTTCGACGAGTGACGACGCGGACGCCGCGGTGCCGTGATCGAGAAGGCGACGGCGTGCGCTTCGACGAGTGACGACGTGGATGCCGCGGCGCCGTGATCGAGAAGGCGACGGCGTGCGCTTCGACGAGTGACGACGCGGACGCCGCGGTGCCGTGATCGAGAAGGCGACGGCGCGCGCTTCGACGAGTGACGACGCGTACGCCGCGGTGCCGTGACCGAGAGGGCGACAGCGCGATCGCCGGGTCGCCGCGGCGCGGCGGACCGTCGTCGCGCGGCAGTTCGTTGGGCGGACTCGCGGGCAGGGGACGTGGCGGACCGCGTGTGCCCCGGCGAAGGGCCCGATTTTGGCGGTCGGCCCGGATGGCGGGCCCGACCTCGTCGGCTTCAGGGCGTCGGCCGGAGCAGCCTGCGAGATCCGGAGCGCGGAGGTCGATTCGCTCGATGGAGCCGATCTCTTCGAGTGTCGTAATGGGCATGTCTACATGGACATGTCCCTTGGGTAATGGAGAGAAGATCAGCCGGTCGAGGAGGTGTCGGCGGTCGTGCCGGTGGGCTCGGTGTCGCCGTGCTCGGTCTCACCGTGGTCCGTGGTGGCCTCGGTGGGGCTGGTGCCGGAGCTCGAGGCCTCGGTCTCGTGGTGATCGTCGGTCTCGTGCGTCTCGGTCTCGTGGTGATCGTCGGTCTCGCCGGCGGTGCCGTGGTCGTGCGGCTCCTGGCAGGTGCCCTTGCCCTCGTGGACGTCGCAGATCAGGTCGCCGCCGCACTGCTCGGCGTTGTCGCAGGGGGTGCCGATCTTGCTGCTCTCGCTGGTGCAGGAGGCGGCCGAGAGGAGCAGGGCGGAGAGCAGGACGGGGAGCGAGCGGACGGCGCGGGTCATGACGAGGACGGCCAACATAGGCGCGAGGCCGCGGCCGTGTACATGCGTCGTGCTGTCGCACGCAGCGCGGTGCGCGGAGCGATGCGACCCGATGTCGCAGGAGGCCGCGCGGGCGCCGGGCGCCTGCCGGATCGGTTACACGGCGAAGGTGATGTCTCGCGTCTCCGAGCGGCAGCGGCCGGCCTCGATCGGCCTCGGCGGAGCGGCAGTGGCGGTGCTGCTGGCGGCCGCGCTGGCGGGCTCGAGCGCGGGCTGCATCACCGCCTTCGCCCCCAACATCCGCCGCGAGGAGCACCACGCGGCGATGACGTCGCAGTCGACGCGCGGGACCTGCCTCAAGTGCCACGAGCTCGAGTCGCACATGGCGAAGCGGATGCAGCACATGGACCCGGCGGTGCTCGAGCGGCACATGGTCGAGATGAACAAGGTCATCCGCCCGCCGCTGGTGGCCGACTGGATGGCCAAGGACCGCCGCGGGTGCGTCGATTGCCACGCGATCAAGGGGGACCGGTGATTCGTCGCGGTCGGCGAGCGGCGCGAATGTTGGCAGCCGCGCTGGCGCTGGCGCCCGCGGCCGCGCACGCCCACCACGTGCCCGGCCACGGCGCGTCCGAGGGGGTGCGCACGATCAACAGCCTCAACGGCGCCGGCGGGCGGGCCAACACCCGGCTGCTGCTGATCAACGAATTCGTCTACACCGGCTTCGGCCTCAATCCGGGCACCATGGACTCGCTGTCGATCGTCGGCGAGTACGCGCCGCGGCCGTGGCTGTCGTTCGCCCTGCAGGCGCCGCTGCTGATGTTCCGCGCCGCCGACACCCAGGGCGAGACCCGCGTCGGCTACGGCGATACGCGGGTGCAGGTGCGCTTCACGCCGCACGCGGGCAAGCTGATCCACCGGGTGATGACGGCCGGGCTCAACGCGTCGCTGCCGACGCGGACGGTGCGCTTCACGGTCGACCCGGGGCCGATCGTGGCGGTCGCGCCGTACGTGGTGTTCACGCGCACGTACATGACCTGGTACTGGCAGGCGCTGGCGATCTCGGCGGTCGATATCCGCCGCGCCGGGGTGGCCGTCGACCTCGGCGTCAGCGGCCAGGTCGGTGCGCGCCTGGCCGGCGGCAAGGTCAACCTCGGCTTCGGCCTGCTGCTCGACACCCGCCTCGCGGCCTTCTGTACGCTGCCGGAGGGCGGCCGCGAGTTCTGCCCGGGCAACCGCGCGGGCGAGCTGTACCGCGACCTCGGCACTGTCCGCGGCACCGGCCTGATGGCCATCGCCTACAACTTCCACCGCCGCGGCTCGCTGGTCGGGTCGATCCAAGCGCCGTTCACGCCCATCCGCGACTACACGATCGGCTGGAGCCTCGGGCTGCAGGTGTTCTTCTGAAGATGTTTTTTGGAGCATGCTCCAAAGAGCATGGTCCATAGAGCATGTGTGATGGAGCATGTCCTCGTGGACATGAGTAGATGAGTGATCAGCCTGCGTGGCAGTCGTCGGCGAGGTGGACGGCGCGCAGGTACTCCCATTCGTCGATGCGGGCCGAGCTCGCCAGCCAGTCGAGCAGCGCCTCCGGGTCGGGGGGCGGCGCGACGGGGACCGTCGAGGGATCGACGAGGGTCGCGGGCGCGCGGCCGTCGGCGGAGAGCTTCCACCAGGGGACGACGTGGCCGACAGGTCGGGCGCTCCACTCGTGCAGCCGAGCTTGCAGCTCGAGGACGTCGGCGGTGTGGTCGACGGCGGTCCGCAGCCGCCAGCCGAGCGCTTCGAGAGCGGCGCGCACGTCGGCCTGCACGCGGCCCTCGCTGCCGCTGAACAGGAGGTCGAGGGCCGGCGCGCCCGGGCCGCGCAGGAACTCGACGTACCGGGCGGCGGCGCGCATCGTGAAGCCGCCGCGGGCGTCGCCCGGGCCGATCCACGTGGTGCTGCACAGGGCGTCGTAGAGGGCGCGCGCGAACGTTTCGTCGAGCGCCGCGAGCACCAGCTCGGCGCCGGCGGCCAGGGCGAGGGTGAACGGATCGTGGCTGCGGGCGAGGCTCTGGTCGGCGGCGACGGTGAAGCGGGCGGGGGCGCCGGCGCTGAACTCGAGGGCGCCGCCGACGACGACGTGGCGGTGGGTGGCGAGCGCCCAGCAGGTCGTGTCGTCGCCGCGGAGGGTGCGGGGATCGTCGAACACGCGGCCTGCGGGTCTCGCCTGGCCTTCGGGCCAGATGACCGGCTCCGCGCGCCGGGCGACGCCGTGGACGTAGGTGACCAGGGTGTCGCCGCGCCGGCGGCTCCACGCCCGCGGGCCGTGCCACTCGCGCCGCCACAGGCCCGCGCGCCGCCAGCCGCCCGGGTCCGGCTCGCCTTCGTCGAGCACTGCGATCGCGCCGGTCATGCGGCGATGATAGCGGCGCGGCCGGGACGTTTCGACCGCTGCTTGCTGGTGCGTCGATGGACGTCCGAACAGCGGTGGCGAGGCGCGGCGCGGGAGCGCTGGTGGAGCAGGGCCGACAGCGGGGGAGCGCTGGTGGAGCAGGGCCGACAGCGGGGGGCGCGGAGTTAACGATCATGATGCGATGGTCGCCCGCGCGTTCGCCCGCTCGTACGTCATCGTCGATTAGCGCGGCGGCGAGGGCGCCGCACATGGCCGGGCAGGGCCGGAATCTGAGATGAATATTCAGTCATGTCCCATAGAGTATGACTTGAAAGACAGGCCTCAAGGCTCCTCGCCCTCGATGACGATCGGGCCGGTGAAGCGCGACTTCAGGGGGGTGCCGTCAGGATAGTAGAAGTAGAACTCGACGCGGCGGTTGGCGGAGCGGCCCTCTTCGGAGTTGTTGTCGCCGGTCGGCTCGGCCTGGCCGCGCGAGCCGATGTGGACGCGGGTGTGGTCGACCTTGCCGTCCGCCTTGAGGAGGACGGCCTCGCGCACCTCGCGGGCGCGCTGGAGGCCGAGCTGCATGTTCTTGTCGGCCTGACCTTGCGAGTCCGTGCGGCCGATCAGCAGGACGTGCAGGTCGGGGTCCTTGAGGAGCGCGTCGGCGGTCTCCCCGACGGCCGGGCGGTCGTCGAAGGTGACGATGTTCGAGCCGGTGGCGAAGTAGACCGGGGCGACCTCGGGCGGCGGAGGGCGCGAGGACGGCGAAGACGTGGCGCCGCCGTGCTTGCAGGCGACGAGGAGCAGGACCAGCGCGAGGGCGGCGCGAGGCATGGCCGGGAGGGTATCACCGCAGCCCCAGCTTGCGCCCGCGTGCGCGGCGCGCTTCCGCGCGAGGGGCGGCGTCGGCTACGCTGCGCGTGGTGCAGGGCGGGTTCTGGGCGAGGCTGTTCGAGCGCGAGCCGGCGCTGTTCGCGACCGGCCTGCGAGCTGCGACGATCGCGGCGGCGCTGTGGCTGTCGCTCGAGGTCGACCTGCGCTGGGCGTCGCTGCCCAAGGACGCGACGGTGTCGGTCGCAGGGCTGCTGGTGCCGACAGCGTGGTGGTCCTCGCCGTGGCTGCTGTGGTTCGGCCGCGCGCTGCTGTGGGGCGGGGCGGTGGTATGGCTATTCGGACATGTGCGAAAGGCCAGGATCTCCGGGGCCTGGGCGACTGCCGTGGGGATGCTGACGCTCGGCTCGCTGTACTGGGAAGACCTGCCGTGGTTCCGCCACAAGTTCGTGCCGCCGCTGTGGCTGCTGGTGCTGCTGGTGGCCGGCGAACACGCACGCTCGGAGCCAGGGCGCGCGCCGCGGTGGATCCGCGAGGGCGCGGTGTTCGTGCTGGCTTGCTTCTACGCCGGGGCGGGCGTTCATAAGCTGCTGGGGTCCGGCTGGCGCTGGGCCGACGGGACGGCGCTGCAGCTGTGGCTGTGGCGCCTCGGCGATCCCGACAGCCTGGTGCGCTCCTGGGCGATCGCGGACGCGCGCGTGGCAGCGATGCTGGCGACGACTGCGCTCCTGCTCGAGCTGGCGACGGTGCTGCTGGTGCCGCTGCCGCGGGTGCGACCGTGGCTGGCGGCCGGGCTCGTCACGTTGCACGTGGGGATCGATCAGGTGCTGCACATCGATTTCCGGCCGATGATCCTGCTGGTGGCCGTGGTGCTGGTGCCCTGGCCGGAATGGTGGCTGCGCTTTCGCGGGAGGCGCGGATAGAGGCCTGCGATGACCCGGCGAGCCGCGAACCGAACTTCGGTTGCGGTGGTTCGGCGAGCGGGGCTCCACCCCGCTCGAGCGGCAGCGACGAGCATGTACCCGTCGGCGTGCCGGGCCCATTACAAGATCACATCGGCACGGGCTCGACCCCGCAGGACATGACCTCGCTCGGGATGCAGCCCTCGCAGTCCCAGCGGAAATGGTCGATGAGGCCGATCGTGTCGAGGGCCGTGTCGCCCATGTCGAAGATCGAGATCGCGACCGTGAAGTTCTCGCCGGGGACAGCCGAGCCCTTGGCGACGAACCAGCCGGTGCCGGCGCCCTCGGTGTCGAAGAAGGAGTCGGGGAAGCCGGTGCCGGCGAGCAGCGGGTCGCCGGGTTGAATCACCATGTAGGGGTCGAGGGCGGTGACCGTCAGCGGCTGCTCGTTGATGAACGTGACGTTGCCGGTGAAGCTCTCGCTCGTCGACCAGACGACGAACATGTCGTTGAACGAGTCGCCGACCCACGTCGGCCACTCCTGGGAGAAGTAGGCGAAGTCGAACAGGTAGCCGTGGGTGCCGAGCGGGACCTCGAGGTCGAACGACATGTAGAGGACGTCGTTGGCCCTGTTGTTGGGGGAGATGTTCCACTGGGCGTCGAGGGTGTCGGAGCAGTCCTGAGCGCCGTCGCAGTCCACGCCCGGCGTCCCGCCGTTGCCGTTGTTGCTGCCCTGCTGCCAGGTCATCACGCCCGGCAGGTCGCTCTGGTTGTCGGGGTTACCGTTCGGGGTGTCGACGTTCTCGCCGACGAAGCTGTCGGGCTCGGTCAGGCCGCCATCGGGCTGGAGCGCGGGGAAGGTGCCGGTGCCGATGACGAGCAGGCGCTCGCCCTCCTTCGGGCCCCACATGTGTGAGCCGGGGTTCATCGGGTCCATGGCGGTGCCGTAGTGGGTGGCGACGCGCCAGGCGCTGGCGTCGGGCGACATGATCACCGGGTTGGAGATCGGGATCGCCATCGACTTGTCATCCGAACAGTTGAGGCCGATCGCCTTGAAGGGGTCGTTCGTGTCGGCGTCGCACGGAGGCTGCATCGCCGGCGCCTGGCAGTCGGCGTTGCCGGTGTCGGTCGTGTCGGGGTCGGTCGTCTCGCCGGGGTCGGTCGTCGTGCCGGTGTCGGTCGTCTCGCCGGTGTCGGTCGTCTCGCCGGTGTCGGTCGTGCCAGGGTCGGTCGTCTCGCCGGTCGTCGTGGTGTCCGGAGGGTCATCCGTCGAGGACTCCCCGGTCGTTGTCGTGGTGGACGTCGGAGTGACGCCGGTCTCGGAGCCCTCCGTCATCGAAGCGGACCCGGTCCCGGTATCGCTGCCGGTCGGCACGCCGGCGGTCGAGCTGGTGGGTCCGTCACCGGTCGGGTCACTGGTGTCCGAAGTGGGCTCCGTGCCCCCTTCCGAGATCGAGGCCGTGAGGCCGGAGTCGGGCTCGCCGCACGCGAGGCCGATGGTGGAGACGAGACCGAGGAGAACAGAAACACGGACCATGGCAGGCAGCTTACCGACTTGCGAGGCGACGCACAGCCGTCATAACGAAAGGGACAACGCGAGTGACCTCATCCTGTGCCACCGGGCGCCGGAGCCGGGATCAGGAGGCGGCCTGGACGGATTCCGCTGGCCCTGGCCACCGCGTCGCGCCGGTCGCCAGTCGGAGATCGGCGGATCCCCGGTTCAGCGTGACGCTCAGCGAGTGAGGCGCGGAGCGCCGCGGCGCGCTCTCGTTGCGCGGTTCACGGGCAGGCGCAGCGGCCCGGCGGGCGAGAGAATTGCCTTCAGTACGCGTCGCGGCTCGAGCGCTCGCGTTGCGCGGTGCATGGGCAGGTGCAGCGGCTCGACGGGTACCGGAGGCCGTCGATGTGGCAGGCGACGCGCGCTCGAATTGCCGTCCTCCGCGACGGTCGAACTGCGGCGAGTTGCTCGAAGAACCAACCGGTAATCAGTCCATGTCGGCTCAACAATGTCACGCACTCAGGAAAAAGAGCCATCGGAGAGACCCCTCTCGTAGACCTTGGACGATCGAATCGTCGAATCTCTGCGCTCGAGACACGTGTTCACGCCATTGCGGGGCGGGAGAGTAATGTCTGCGATAAGATTCGACTCGCGCGAATTCCGGGAGTCACTGCGCGGGGGGCAGGAGCTGATCGCGCGTGCTTTTATAAATTGTCTCGTCGACTTGTTCGAGGTGTTCGTGGATTCTTGCGCGGGGCTGGCCGTCGGGGCTGATGAACAGCTTGTCGGTGTCGAGGCTGCCGGCGGTGAGGCGGCCGGTGCCCTGCAGCTCGCCGGAGCCGTCGGTCATGGCGATGTCGTAGGTCCAGGCGGTCCAGGCCCACTCGGGGCCGGTGAAGGTGACTGTGCCGGTGAAGCTGCCGGCGCGGTCGCCGGCGGCGAACACGGCGGCGTCGCCGGGGCGTCGCTGCAAGGTGGTGATGAATTGCTCGCCGGGGTGGACGACGAGCTCCTCGATGCTGTCGTGTGCGGAGTCGACGGTGCGGCGCACTGCGATGGTCTTCGCCGGGCCGTAGGGCTGGGCGCCGTCGGGCGAGGTGGTGGTCGTGGTGCCGACGTAGTATGTTGCGGCGACGGCGGGAGGCGGGGTCGATTGCTCGGAGTGCTTGCAGGCGATGGCGACGGTCGCAAGCACGGCGAAGGCGGCCCTGGGGGCGAAGGCGGACGGCATGGACGACTCCTCGGTGGCGCGGCGGCTGCCGCGGCGCAGCGGTTGTATCGGCGATCGCTCGCGCGACCCCTACCGGTCCTGGGAATGGCGAGGGGCGGAGCATGAGCCGGCCGTATGCAGTGGGGCCGGAGGCGCGGGTGGCCCTCGGGACGCTGCTGCTCGAGCTGCAGGACTCGCTCGACGAGGCGTGGACCGTCGAGAAGATGGCGGCGCGCGCGGGCTACGATCCGTCACACTTCGCCCGCGCGTTTCAGGCGGTGGTCGGACAGCCGCCGCTGCGGTGGTTGCGGACGCTGCGGCTCGAGCGGGCGGCGCACGACCTGGTGTTCGCGCCCGGCAAGGCGCTCGAGGTGATCGCTGCCGAGTCCGGGTACGCGTCGCACGAGGCGTTCCGCCGCGCCTTCGTGCGCGCGTTCGAGGTGCCGCCGAGCGCGATGCGCCGTCGCCCGCGTGGGCTGCGTGGAGCCGTTCCGCGGCCGCAGGGGGGCCTGCAGGGCCGTCCGGAGGGGCTTCTGAGCGCGCCGGAGATCGTTCGCTTCGGTCCGCTCTCTTCCGCAGTGACTGTGGTGGCGGCGCGGTTCGACGACGCGGCGATCGCCGAGGCGTGGCGCCGGCTCTACGCGCTCGAGTCCCCGGCGGCGGCGTGGGAGCTGGCGGCCGCATCACCTCCGTGGGGATTTATTAATCACAAGGCGGCGGGGCGCCCGCGCGAGTACCGTTGCATCCGCTTCGGGTACGGCGAGAGGCCGCCGCCCGGGTTCTCGCCGTGGCGCATGCAGGCGGGCTGGTTCGCGCGCTTCCGCTACGAGGGGGCGATGGCGGGGATCCATGACTTGATGACGTGGATCTTCCGCGACTGGTTGCCGGGCTCGGCGCTGCGCTGGCGCTTCGCGCCCGTGGTCACGCTGTTCGATCCGTCGGTGTGGCACGCGTCGCGGTTCGAGCGCTCGCGTTGCGTGGTGCACGTACCGGTGCAGCGGCTCGGTGGGTGAGGCGGGCGCGGATAGCCGTCGAAGTGGCACGCTTCGCGCGGCAGTGTTTCGCGGTGCACGTGCCGGTGCAGCGGCTCGGCGGGCGATGCGAGCGCTGACTCGTCGGCGTGGCACGCGTCACGCGATCGCGCTTCTGCGCGGTTCATGGGCGGTGCAGCGGCTCGGCGAGTGAGGGCGCCCGCCATGATTCATGTGTCCTTTGGGACATGTAGTGATTGGGCTCGAACAGGATGTCCTTCGGGACATGTCGAGGAAGTTCCCCGCGGGATCGCTCAGGCGGCGCGGACCTGGGCGAGGGCGGTGAGCAGGTGGTCGCGGTCGATCGGCTTGCCGACGTAGGCGGAGGCGCCGAGGACGAGGGCGCGGGCCTGTTCGTCGAGCAGGGACGCGACGATCACCGGGACGCTGCGCAGGCCGATGTCGCTGCGCAGCTGGACGAGGGCGTTCCAGGCGTCGTCGTCGGGGACGGCGATGCCGAGGACGATCGCCTGCGGGCGCACCGTCTTGGCCAGGGAGAGGCCCTGGGCGGCGCTGGTGCAGCTGATGACGGGGACGTGCTCGCCGTGGAGGCCGCGCTGGACCTGCTCGAGGGTGGTGGGGTCGTCGTCGATGACGAGGACGGGGCCCTGCGGCGGGGCGGCGGCGACCGGCGGCGGGGCGGAGACGTCGAGCTCGGTGGGGACCGTGACGGTGAAGGTGGAGCCCTCGCCGGGGACGCTGGTGGCGGTGATGTCACCGCCCATGAGGCGGCAGAACTCGCGGGCGATCGAGAGGCCGAGGCCGGCGCCGCCGTAGCGGCGGGTGGTCGAGGAGTCGGCCTGGGTGAACTCTTGAAACAGGCGCGGCAGGGCCTCGGCGGCGATGCCGATGCCCGAGTCGGAGACCGCGATCTCCATCCAGTCGCGGTCGGCGGCGATGAAGCGGCGCACGCCGACGCGGATGGTGCCGCGCTCGGTGAACTTGATGGCGTTGCCGACCAGGTTGAAGAGCACCTGGCGCAGCTTGAGCATGTCGGTGACCATGAACCCGACTTCGCGGGGGATCCGGACTTCGATGCGGTTGCCGCGCTGCTGCGCCAGGGTCTCGAGCGCGGAGGTGACGCCCTGGACGAGGGCGCGGGCGCTGAAGCGCTCGGGCCACACCTCCATGCGCCCGGCCTCGATCTTGGTGAGGTCGAGGATGCTGCTGATGAGCTCGAGCAGGTGCACGCCGGCGATGCCGATCCGCTTGAGGTCGCCGACGCTCTCGTGGTCGCCGCGCGCCTCGGCCTCCTCGAGCAGCAGGTCGCTGTAGCCGATGATGGCGTTGAGCGGGGTCCGCAGCTCGTGGCTCATGTTGGCGAGGAAGCGGCTCTTGGCGATGCTTGCGGCCTCGGCGGCCTCCTTCTGGCGCAGGAGGATCTCGGCCTGGCGGCGCTCGGTGACGTCGCGCAGGGTGACGCACAGGCCGACGAAGCCGCGCACCGGCAGCTGCAGCGGGGTGACCGCGATGTCGAGCCAGCGGTCGCCCGAGGCGAGCTCGGCGGCGAAGCGGTCGCGCATGGCGGCGCGGCTCTGCAGGTGCTCGGCGAGGGGCTCGAGGCCGGAGCCGTGGGCGGTCAGCAGCGGCCGCAGCGGCCGCCCGCGCAGCGCCTCCTCGCTGAGGATGACGCCGTGCGCGGAGCGGAAGCGCATGATCTCGAAGAAGGCGGCGTTGCTGTCGACGATCCGGCCCTCGGGGTCGAGCACGACCACGCCCTCGGTGCTGCGCTTGACGATGTGGGCCCACCGCTCCTGCGCGGAGTACAGCTGATAGACGAGGTTGCCGTCGGCGGTCAGCGGCTCGATGCGCGCGACCCACCGGCGCTCGCGCGGGTACATCTGCAGGCGCGAGAGCACCTCCTGGCCGCCGATGTGCAAGGTGATGAGGAGGTCGAGGCCGGCCTCGTCGGCGCGGCTCAGGGCCTCGTAGAAGAGGCGCTGGCCCTTGCGGTCGCGCGGAGAGAACAGCTCGTCGAGGCCCTCGCCGACCAGGCTGCCGCTGTCGCAGCCGAGGCGCGCGCACAGCTGCGGGTCGACCGCGACGATCCGCAGCTCGGTGTCGAGCTCGAGCTCGTAGGCCCACGAGGTCGCGCCGGCGCGGTCGCTGGTCATCCGCCGTACCCCAGCAGCGCGTGCAGCTCGGCGACGTCCTCGGCGGTGCACTCGCGGCGTCGCAGGACGGTGATCGGGTTGCCGAGCACGGTGGACCGCAAGGTGAACCGCGGCGCGGCGATCTCCATGGTCCGGAAGCTCTGGTTGTGGCGCGGCTCGCCCCAGCGAGCGGCCAGCTTCTGCCAGGTCGGGATCACCGCGTCGCGGTCGAGGAAGTACTTGTAGGTCTCCGGATGCACGCAGGCGGGGACCTTCTCGCGGTGCATGCGGCGGCTACTCCACCTGCTCGACGGCGAAGTTGCACGAGGCCTCGCCGCAGCTGACGCAGCGCTCCTCGCGGGCGGTGAAGGTGCCGTAGCGCTCCTCGACGGTGCCCTCGCCGTAGACGAGCTCCATGACGCCGGCGGCGACGCCGGTCAGCATGGCGCACTGCGGGGCGGCGGCGAGGCCGCGGTACTCGCGGTAGCCGACGGCCTCGTAGCCGTAGCGCGACTCGAGGGCGAGCGAGCGCGGGGTGTGGGCGGTGACGTGCCAGTCGCCCCAGCCGAGGGCGTTGCTGATGGCGATGATGGCGTGCAGCGCGTCGGCCCGGTCGCGCACCATGGGGGCGATGAGGCCGTCCCACTCGGGCGAGTGCATGATGCCGCGGAAGGTGTTCATGCCGCAGTGCTCGGCGTCGGAGATCAGCAGGCGGATGGCGGTCTTGTCGCGGCCGAGGCCGCGCATGGCCTCGACGAAGCCGATGCAGATCCGGTTGTAGAAGTCGGCCGGCATGTTGGCCAGGTAGACGCTGAAGGCGGGGATCAGGCCGGCGTCGTCGCCGATCATCGGCATGCCGACGACGGCGTCGATGATGGCCTGCTCGTCGACGTTGGGCGAGCGCAGCCAGCCGGCGCCGGGCTCGCGCGGGGCGGGGATCGGCGGGTCCTTGCTGTCGGGGGCGACCGCCGGGCGCTCGCCGCGGTCGAGGACGAAGCGGCAGCGCGCGGCGCCGCGGGCCATGCACTCGACCTCGCGCACGCGCACGGAGGCGCCGGTGACCGCGTGCACGGCCCCCTGGAGGTAGCCCTCGGTGAAGCTGCACACGTTGTCGGCGGTCTCGCCGAGGCCGGCCAGCCAGCCCTCGACGAAGTGCGAGGAGTCGGCGGTGACCTCGTCGGCGCCGACCTTCGACAGGTCGATGCGGCCGAAGCCGAGGTGGCGGTACAGCAGCTCGGCGACGGCCCAGCGGCGCGCCTCGTCGTCGTCGGGGCGCAGCGCCCGCGCGATCTGATCGGCGAACACGGTCTCGGCCGCGCCGACCATGATGCCCTTGCCGTCGATGCCGCGCGCGCCCTCGAGGGTCCGCTGCAGGCGCGCGTTGTAGTGGTGACAGTGAATGATGACGTCGTGCCCGGCGATCCGTCGGCGATAGGTCGCGGGCTCGTACTGCATGGCCAGCCGGGGGGCCAGGTCGCTGTCGATCGCCATTGTCATCCTCCTCGCGCACGTGCGCCGTGCGCGGAGCATCATACTCCGCCGGACATCGCCGCCGCGACTCCACACGTGAGGGTGCGCGGTGCGCGAGCAGACTGAGGCGCAGGCGCGCGCATCACAGCGCGAGCGTGACGATGCCGGTGACGACCAGCGCGACGGCCCACACGGCGTCGAGGTTGAACCACGCCTTGCGGAGGATCGCCAGGCCGACCTTCTCGTAGACCACGACCGCGACGAGGCCCATCACCAGCAAGTAGCCGAGCGTGTGCAGCGCCGTGGCGGCCAGGCCGAGCAGCGGCGTCGAGGCGCCGAGCTCCGCGAGGTGCTGGGCGTGGCCGGCGTGACCACCGGCGACGTCGACTGCGTGCTGCGCGTGGTGGCCCGCGTGATGCATGTGTTCATGCATTGAAGCGTGTTCAACAGCAGATCCGTCGCGCCAGCCGAGCAGCACCGGGGCGAGCATCAGGCCGGCGCCGTGCGCGGTGGCCATCAGGAAGCTCCACCAGGTCAGGTCGAGCGAGCTGACGCGCATGCCGACCCACCGCGGGTGGCGGCAGCGGACGAGCTTGTAGAGGCCGAAGGCGGCGAGGCCGAGGCCGACCGGCCAGCGCACCCAGGCGTCGGGCAGGGCGTCCTTGAGGACGCCGATGACGAGCAGGACGACCGCGATCGACAGGGCGTGGCCGAGAGCGATCGGCAGCAGCGCGCGCAGGACGGCCGCCCTGCGCTGCTCCTGCAGGCCGAGGGCCACTGCGAACAGCCAGCCCATGCCGGGGTTGATGCCGTGGAAGGCGCCGAGGCCCAGGAGGGCCAGCCATGCCTGCGCGTCGCTCATGGGTAGCAGTACGAGTCGGACGAGGCGTCACCGCCCTGCAGGCGGATCTGGTGGCCGCGCAGGCCGGGTTCGAACTGCAGGAAGAACTTCGGGTCGAGGGTCATGCCCTTGCCGTCCGCCGGCACGTCGAGCTTGACCATCCAGCCGTCGAAGCCGCCCGGGTAGAATTGCTCGTCCCACGGGGCGTACAGCGAATTGGTGAAGTACACTCGGCGGCCGTCGCGGCTGATCTCGACCATCTGCGGGCCGCCGCCGAGCTTCACGTCGGGCTGGTTCGGGTGAGCGGCGCGGCGGACGATCCCGCCGAGGTGGACGCTGCCGGTCTTCTTCGGGTTGTGCGGGTCGGAGACGTCGTACTGGATGAACTCGCCGGTGCCCCAGCACGAGACGTAGAGGGTCTTGTCGTCGAGCGAGAGGTTGATGTCGGTGATGAGCGGGGGCACGGCGCCGAAGCCCTTGAGCAGCGGCGGCAGGACGGCGGGGTCGGCCGGCTCGGCGGGGATCTCGATGACCTTCTTGATCTGCCACTTGCCGCCCTCGAGGAACCACAACCACACCGAGGCCGAGAGGTCCTTGAGCGAGACGACCACGCCGACGAAGCCCCACGGGCGGGTCGGGTTGTGGGCGGGGCGCAGCTCGAGCACCATCTGCTGCTCGGGGCCGAGCTCGAGCCGCTCGAGGTGCTTGCGCCGGCGCAGGTCCCACACGTGCAGGGCGTGGCCGTACTTGCCGGCGAGCAGGGCCTCGGCGTCGACGCCGTTGCGGACCATGCTCGGCGTGCCCCACTCGCTCGAGATCAGGGTGTCGTGGCCGAGGTGCCACCAGAAGTCGTAGTGGAGCACCTGCGGGCCGCGATCGATCTCCCAGCGGCCGCGGATGTCGAACGTCTCGTGGTCGAGCATGAAGATGCCGCCCGGGCCGCCGCCGTCGGGGCTGCCGAGCGCGCTGACGTAGATGCCCTCGGGGCCGCAGTGGGTCGTGTGCGGGCTGGCGTAGCCGGTCTTGCGGAACACCTCGTCCGGCTCGATGGTGCGGACGATCTGCGGCCGCTTCGGGTCGGGCTGGGTGTCGAGGATGTAGATCCGCGACGAGTTGATGCCCGGGACCACGAGGTAGCGCCGCTCGACGTGCGGGTGCGGGGCGTACGGGCACAGGCACGCGCTGCAGGCGTTCCAGCCGAAGTGGTGCAGCTCGTCGCCGATGTTCGGCATGTCGACCTGGCCGACCACCTGGGCGAAGCTCTTCGAGGCCGGGTCGACGTCGACCACCGCCATCGCGTCGGGGCGCTTCGCGCCGGTCGGGTCGAGCAGCACCACGTACGCGAGCTGCTCCGGCGGGGCCTGCATCGCCATCGTCGGCGACGGATAAAAGGTCGGGTCGGGACGAAAACGAGCCGCCATGCGCTCCGCAGCCTGCCCCGCGCGGCCAGGCCGCGTCAAGGGCCGGCAGGCCGGCGCCGAGGCGGACTATTGATAGGACCTTCGAGACATGGATTCAGGTCGGCCTCCGGCCGCGGCCACTGCCCAGATTGGCCCGCGCGGGCGTCGGCGCCGGTGGACGGGGTCGCGACATCGGGGTGCAGGCATCACCTGTGCCCACATTGCTGCCACGTTGGTTACGCGGGATCGTCGCTCGAAACGGCGCACGAATTGTGATCCCGGGCGCGAGGTCCAGGATAAAATGTCTGTCGAGACATGTCCGATGTGACATCTGCCGGGCGCGCCGGCGGAGCGCGGCCGGGGCGGTGGCGCTGTCGATATCCCGATCGATGCAGTCGAGCTCGCTGCGGCTGGCATCGAGGGGGAGAGCGCCGCTGTCCTGGAGCCGCGGACGAGCTGCCGGGGAGCGGGTCGGCGGTCGAGTCTGCCGATGGTGATGCGATCGTCGCGGCCGTGGTCCAGAGCCGGCGACGGTCCGCGAGCGCTCGCCGCCGCGGCGCCTCGGCGGGCGCGAAGGACATGTCCCCATGGACATGCTCTGACGAATATGTCGTAAGGAACAGGAGCTAGGTGCTGCCGGCGAGCGGCAGGCGGACGGTGAAGGTGGTGCCGACGCCGACGACGCTGTCGAGGCCGATGGTGCCGCCCATGAGCTCGGTGAGGTACTTGGCGATCGTGAGGCCGAGGCCGGTGCCGCCGCGGCGGGTCTCGGCGAGGCCCAGCTGGGTGAACGGGCGGAACAGGGCGGCGCACTCCTCGGGGGCGAGGCCCTTGCCGGTGTCGCGGACCTGGAACACCAGCGCGGGGGCGTCGCCGGGGTCGGCGCGGACGAGGAGGTCGATGGTGCCGGCCTCGGTGAACTTGCAGGCGTTGGCGAGCAGGTTGATGAGGATCTGGCGCAGCTTGCCGGCGTCGGAGCGGAGCTCGGGGAGGTCGGGGGCGAGCTCGACGCGGACGCGGTTGCCGTTGCGGGCGGCCAGCGGCGCGACGGTGACGAGGGCGAGCCGGCAGGTCTCGGCGATCGCCACGGTGCCGAGCTCGAGGTCCATGCGCCCGGCCTCGATCTTGCTGAGGTCGAGGATGTTGCCGAGGAGGTCGCACAGGACCCGCGCCGAGAGATAGATGCGCCCGAGCACCTCGGCGAGCTCGGGGCCCTGCCGGGCGGCGGGCTCCTCGAGCAGGTGCTCGCAATAGCCGACGATGGCGTCGACCGGGGTGCGCAGCTCGTGGCTGACGCCGGCGACGAAGCGGCTCTTGGCCCGGCTGAGCGCGACGGCGTGGTTGCGGTCGCTCTCGAGGTCGACGAGCTGCTCGGCGGTCCGCAAGGCCTGGCGCACGAGCGCGGCGAACCGGCGCGCGCGGGTGATGCGGTCGGCGATGAAGAAGCCGCGCCGACGGTGGAGGCAGACCAGCATCGCCTGCGAGTGCAGGGCGTGCAGCGGGACGTGCAGCGCCGAGGCGTACTCGCCCCGCAGGGCCGGGTCGACCTGCTGCCACTCGAGGTTGCCGGCGAGGTCGAACAGGGCGACGGTGCGGCCGGCCAGGACGCGGTCGGTGAAGGCGCCGCCGGGCCAGGCGACCGCGTACAGCCGCGGGTCGGTGGCCGAGACGATCTGCGGCGAGACCTCGGGCGCGAAGCCGACGACGAACGCGGCGTCGAACTCGAGCACGTCGCCGAGCACCCGCAGGACCTCGGCGAACAGCGGCAGGACGTCGCGCGCCTCGCCGAGCACCTCGAGGCCCTCTAGCAGGCGCTCGGTGTGGACGGCGGCGAGGCGCCCGCGCTCGCCGGTGTGCGCCAGCTCGACGCGCAGCTCGGCGACCTCCTCCTCGGCGGCGAGCCGCGCCCGCTCGGCGGCCTCCAGCCGCTGCTCGAGCTCGCGGACGCGCTCCGCGAGGGCCGTGTCGACGTCAGCGTTCGCCATGGCGGAAGACGACGACGGAGATCATGAGGTTGCCGTGGTGGCTGCGGCGATTGACGAAGCAGCCCTGCTCGCCGAAGGTGAAGGTGCCGAGGAACGGCTTTTCGCCGAGCTCGCGCGCGACCTCGCCGGCGACGTCGCCGATCTCGCTCTGGATGGTGAGCATGCAGCCGGCGCAGTAGACGACCAGAGCGCCGGCGAGCTCGAGCGGCCCGAGGTTGCCGGCCCGCATCGCCGCGCGTGCGACCCGGCCGGCGCGCGAGACCAGGCTCTCGCGCGTGCCGACCATCTGGATCAGCCGCTCGCCCGCCTCGACCTCGGTGAACAGGGTGAGGGCGCCGCCGGGAGTGACCGAGTCGGGGTGCGACAGGCGGTGGAACGGGAGGCCGCCGTACTCGCCGGCGACGCGGCCGAGCGGGTGCAAGGTGGTGCTGCGCAGGACGTTGCCGCCGCGACCGAGGACGTCGGCGATCACGCCGCCGGTCCACTCGTTGTAGACCTCGGCGGCGGGGCGGCCGTCGATCTCGTGGAGGGTGCGGCCGTCGACGCGGGTGGCCACGCCGCTCCTGTCGCTCGGCGAGTAGCCGCTGTGAAAGGCGACGTGGATCGAGCCGGAGGGGTACATGGCGGTGACGACGACGGCGCCGCGCAGGGCCTCGCCGTTGGCGATCTCCTGCCATTGGCCGGCGACGTCGTTGTCGGCCGCGCTGCCGCCGGCGATCGGGACGTCGGCGCCGAGGACGTCCTGGATGCCGGCGATGACGGCCTCCTCGAAGCCGGGGTCGGCGGCCAGCCACACCAGGGCGGGCGGCTCGCCGTCGCGGCCGGCGGCGGCGATCGCCGCGGTGATGACGGCCCGCCCGGCGCCGCGCGGGTCGTCGCCGATCGTGCGCGCGGCGACGCCGTAGTCGCCGTCGGGATCGCGGATGCCGAGCAGGCCGAGGCCGACGCCGGCGTCGCCGACGAAGCCCGCTTCGCTCATGACGCCCTGGCAGGTGGTGGCGCCGTGCATCGGCACGTCGCCCGCGCGCTCGCGCAGGGCGGCGGCGAGGGCCGGGATGTCGTGGCCGATTGTGGGGAACACGACCAGCAGGTCCGGCGGCCCGCCGAGCCGACCCAGCAGGGCCTCGTAGGCCTCGACGGCCGCGCGCCGGGAGTCGGCCACCGCGGTCGTGCTGGTCGCAATCTCCATCCGCGCCGATTGTAGCGGCAACGAACCGGCCTGCGCCCGTGCAGGACGCACTGATTTGCGCTCGGACAAATGTCCGAACGCGAGCTCTCATGGTTGCCCCCTGTCATTCTCCAGGACGGGCCCGACGGGCCCGCGTGTCTGCCCCGGAGAGCCGCGAGTTTTAGGGGTCAGGGGGCCACGAGCAATCCGTCGGCGAATTGCGGATGCGCCGGGATGTCGGTCAGGTGAGGACCGCCGCCGAGGGTGAACGGGATCTCGAGGACGGGCCCGGGCGGGGCGCCCTCGTTGGAGTTGTCCTCGGTGAACTCGACCACGAGCTTGTAGCTCCCGGGCGCGGCCGGCTGGCCGAGGCGATCCTTGAGGTCCCACGAGAGGTCGGTGGTGCGGTGCGAGCCGCGGGTGGCCGAGGTCATGGCGTCGGCGTTGTCGCCGTCGGACAGCGAGCGCCAGCGGATCAGGTGCTGCTCGCGGACCTCGGCCCAGACCGCGAGGGTGCGCACCAGGCCGCCGCCGCCCTCGATCCACGCGGCGCCGACGTGCTCGTCGGCGTACTCGCCCCCGTAGGTCCGCGTGCGCACCTGGGCGGTCAAGGTGTCGGCTGGCTCATAGGACATGTCCCAGAGGTCCAGCTGGAGGTCGAAGCCGAGGCCGGCGGCGCCCGCCTGCCAGCGGCGGACCTCGACCGCGACGACGTTGTCGCCGGCGAGCAGGCTGGCGTGCGGGGCGGCGACCCGGATGTAGCGCAGCGGCTCGTTGCCCTCGAGGTCGGACTGGGCCCGGGCGTCGGCCGCCAGCGGGTCGGGCGGGAGGTTGGAGCGCAGCAGCGGGGCGCCGTTGAGCCACACCGCGACGCCGTCGCCGCGGCGCAGGTAGGCGCGCAGGAGGACGTCGTCGGCGGCCGCGGGGACGGTGAAGGTGTGGCGCAGGCGCAGGCCGAGCGGGGCGGTGGCGACGTCGATCGGGGTGGCGTCGCCGGGGCCGTCGCCGAACGCAGCCTGTCCTTCGGACCAGGTGGAGTCGTCGAAGCCGACGACCTTCCAGTCGCCGTCGACGGCGGTCTGAAGCGGCTGCCAGCGCCAGGTGGCCCTGGCGGGGATCAGCGCGGCGGGGATCGGTCCGCCGCCGGTGTCGCTGTCGCCGGTGGCGCCGCTCGGGTCGGCGGTGGTCGGCGGCGGCGGCGGGAGGCCGGGGCCGCCGGAGGTCAGGGGGTCGTCGTCGCCGGTGGTGTAGGCGGTGGTCGAGCCGGCGCCGTCGCTGCCGCCGGCGCTGCTCATCGGGTACTCGAAGCGGGCGCCACCCTCGGGGGCGCAGGCGAGGACGAGGGCGAGGGCGAGGCTGCGGCGAGGCATGGCGCGGGGAAGAGGACGGGAGGCGGGGCCCGGCGGAGTGGGGAGAACGGCGAGCCGAACTGCTTCACCGCGAGGTTGATGTCGATCCGCGTCGACCGCGAGCACGTGGGGGTCGCACTGAGGCGAGGGGCGCCGAGCGAGCGGGCGTGCGGTGCAGGTCGTGTCCGCGAGGTCGTGCGGATCGTGAGTCAGTTGCATCCGCAACCTCCGCCGCCGCCGCCGAGGCCGCCGGCCGAGCCCTCGCGGTAGTCGAGGGCGTGCTCGGGGCCGGCGGAGAGGTCGCCGTCGCCGTTGAGCTGCATGTCGGGCTGGGCCAGGCGGCCGCGCTCGTAGGGCTGGACGCGGGCGCAACCTGTCCCGAGAGACAGCACACCGAGCAGCGCGGCGGCGCGGCGGCGCCGGCGGGTCAGCAGGAGCAGGGCCCACCACGGCGGGGCGCCGGCGGCGGTGGTGCAGCCGGTCGCGGCTGGTTCGGGTCCGACCGGGAACTCCCACGCGGCCGCGCCGTCGCCGGCGGGAGTGCCGTCGTCGTCGGCCGCGACCGCGGCCATGTAGATCGCGCCGGGCAGGTGGCTGTCGGGGGCGGTCCACTGTACGCGCAGGCGGTGCGAGCCGCACACGTTGACGGCCACCGCCTGGCGCGGGTCGCCCTCGGGGGACTCGATCCACTCGGCCGCGCGCCCGCCCGGGCAGCGCTCGTCGTCCTGCAGCACGTCGGGCGGCGGCAGGCGCAGGGTGCCGAGCGGGGCGCCGCTCGGGTCGGTGGCCTCGAGCACGATCCCGAACACGTCCTCGGGCCATGTCACTTCGAACATGTACGTCGCGCCAGGTTCGTAGGCGCCGCCCGGGCCGCCGCGGAGCTCCGGGGTCGGGGCCGGGCCGCCGGTGTGGCAGACGGCGCAGGTGAAGCCGTCCCCCGGGCTGCCGCTGAAGATCCGCCCGCCCGCGCCGCCGGTGCGCGCGGGGTCGGCAGTGTAAAGCGCGGGCGAGGAGTAGGCGGCGGCCGCCGCGGGGGCGAGGGCGACGAGGGCGGCGAGCGCGAGGGCGGGGCGGGTCACGCGGTCACCTCGGGGGGTCCGTCGGTGGGTGTATATGGCCGTTCGGGCGGGTCGAATCGGAAGTGTTCTAAGGGACATGTCTCTTGAGAAATGTCCTCGAGGGCATCTGTCGAGGGGCACCACCGCTGCGGGTGCCCGCCCGAGTGAAGCGCGACGGGAACGTGGGGATCTCTCTCGGTCCAGGCGGACATGCTCCGAGAGACATGCTCGGACGGGGACGTCGCGAGCGGCCGAGTCCGCGCGGCGGAGGCGACAGGACGGGCCGCGTCGCGGGGACCTGCGCCGGTGCAGGCATACATGGCCGAAGGGGCATGCTCCGGAGGGCATGTCCAAAGGGGCATGAACTGAGCGAACACGAGGCGGTGGGTCATGGCGCGGGGGCCTCCGTGCCCTCGGCCCAGGCGGTGAGGACGGCGAGGCCGGGGGCGTCCGGGTCCTCGTAGACGTTGCGGCCGTGCTCGTCGCGGCCCTCGTGGGCGGCGCGCGGGCCGGGCTTGTGCAGCAGCGGGGGCGGCTCGTCGCCCTCGGCGAGCAGCCAGGCGCGGGCGCGGTCGTAGGCGAGGTCGACCTCGGCGCGGGTCGGGGCGTCGAGCGGCGACTCGGGCTCGCCGAGGCGGGTGCGGCCGGGGCCGGGGACGAACAGCGGGCGGCGCGGGTCGCCGTGGCAGGCGGGGAAGCTGCAGTCGCGCAGCAGCACCGGGTAGACCTCGGCGCCGAAGCGGGCCCGGTCGGGCGCGGGGACCACCCGCACCGGGTCGTCGCAACCGGCGAACAGCAGGGCGACGGCGGCCAGGGCGGCGCGCGGGCGGCCGGCGAGGGCGAGCGAACCTGTCACGAGGGGCATGGTCAAAAGTGCATGTCGGCCGAGGAACGCGTAGCCCGCGGCCGCCAGCAGGGTGCCGGCGAGGAAGCCCCAGGTCTCGCGGGCGAACACGCGGCCGGTCGCGGCCCCGCCGGCCACCGCGGCGGCGAAGTAGGTGCCGGAGGCGAGGCCGGCCGCGGCCACCGCCGGCGCGAACCACCACGGGCTGGCGGCGGCGAAGTCGACCTGCCCGAGCGCCAGGGCGGCGCCGGCGTAGGCGACGAGGCCGAGGCCGAGGGCGCGCGGCAGGTCGCGGGCCGGCGCGCGCGACCACAAGCCGAGCGCCGAGCCGGCCAGCCAGGCGGTCAGCACCAGCGCGTAGGTGGTGTGCGCGGCCGACAGGGCGCGCGACAGGGTGAGCAGCAGCCCGGCCTGCAGCAGCCCGAGGTGGACGCCGACGAGGATGGCGGAGGGCAAGGCGCGTGGCATGGCGATCAGAAGTAGCGCTCGCGCAGGCGCTCGGCGCCGCGGCGGAGCACGAGGTCGAGGTCGTCGAGGGTCAAGGGGGCGGCGCCGGCGATCCGGCGGTCGAGCTCGGGGCCGCTGACGAGCTCGAGCCGGCGCTCGCCGGCGACCGCGACCGAGCGCAGGGCGTCGAGGCTGAACGGCAGGGCGTCGCCGGCGTAGGCGAAGGCGCGTTCGGCGGTCTCGCTGTCGGCCACGACCACCGCGGGGAACTCGGCCCGCAGCGAGGCGACCAGGCGGGCCGGCGTGCGGGTCGGGGCGCCGAGCGGGCCGCTCAGCTGAATCGCCAGGATCCCGCCCGGATTCAGGCGCGCGCGGCACAGGGCGTAGAATTCGCGGGTGTGCAGATAGGCCTCGCCGAGCGTCAACGGCGACGGGACGTCGACGGCGATCAGGTCGAAGCGGCGATCAGTGGCGGCGAGGTATTGCTTGCCGTCGGCCAGGATCAAGCGCCAATTGGGCAGACGCGCCAGCGGCTCGCCCGGGGTGAAGAAGCGCGCCCCGGCGTCGACCACCGCCGGATCGATCTCCACCGTGGTCAAATGATCGGACAGGCGCGACAGCTCGGGCACCATCGACAGCGTGCCGTTGCCGACCAGCAGCGCGTCCTTCGGCCGCACCAGAGTCGCCGGGGCGCGCGCGAGGTAGTGATTGAGCGCGCCGAGGTCGCGGTCGTCGAGGTCGCGCAGGCCGTCGAGGTAGAGCATGCGGCCGCGCCCCGGCGCGGTCACGACCTCGACCCGCTGGTACGGCGAATCGACCGACCACAGCACCTGCGCGCCGGGCAGGCGGTGCTTGTGGCGATACACCAGATCGGCGCCGAGCTGCGACAGCGGGGCATGAGCGGCGCAGGCGAGGGCGGCGGCGACGGTGCAGGCGAAGGTGATGACCCGCCGGTCGAGGGCGACGTGGACGAGGGCGACCAGGGCGGCGGCGAGGACGGCGAAGCGCAGGCCGGGGGCGCCGCCGAGGGCGAGGGCGGCGGCGCTGCCGAGGCCGAAGCCGATCAGCTCGGCGGTGTAGCCGCGGCGGAGGGCGGCGAGGCGGTCGTCCGGCTGTTCGTGGCGATCGAGCAGGGCCGGGACGACCGCGGTGAACGGGGCGGCGGCGGCGAATGCCAGCAGGGCGAGGACGATCAGCAGCTCGGGGCCGGAGTCGCCGCGCAGGAGGCACAGGCCGGCGACCGCGAATCGTGGCAGCGCGGGCGAGAGCAACAACAGGGCGCCGCACGCGAGCAGCAGGCGGGCGAGCGCGCGCGGCGAGAGGCGGGCGCCGAGGCCGTAGCCGATCGACGCGGCCGCGAGCGCGGCGGCCGAGACCAATAGCAACACCACCTCCTCGCCGTAGAGGAGGCTGACGAGCTCGCGCACGACGAGCTGCTGGCTGGCGCCGAAGCACAGCCCGGCGAGCAGCAAGGTCGCGGCCTCACGCGCGGCCGGGCTGCGCGGTGAGGGCCCGAAGGTCACAGCGGCACGGGCAACGTGGTCGTGTCCACGTCCTTGTCCTTGTCGTCGTCCTTGTCCTTGTCGTCGTCCTTGTCCTTGTCGTCGTCCTTGTCCTTGTCGGTGTCGCCGGTGGTGAAGCTCGGCGGCAAGTCGAGCTTCGGCGCGCCGGTCGGGTCCGGCGGCGCGGTGGTCGACGTGGAGGTCGAGGTCGAGGTCGACGTCGACGTCGACGTCGTCGGCTCGCCTGTCGTCGCGCTGTCCGAGGCGCCGCTCGTCGACGTGGTGGTCGCGCCGCCGGGCACGACGGTGCCGTTGCCGCTGTCGCTGTCGCTCTCGCTGCCCATCCACGGCGGCACGGCCGTCGTGAAGTTGTTGGTGTCGCTGTCGCTGGCGTTCCCGAGGCCGCCGCATGCGGCGAGCCCGAGGATCAGTGCGAGCGGGGGACGTGCCCTATCGGCCATGTCTTAAAACTCCAGAGTTGACGGGAAACGGCGCGCCGGATAGTCTCTGATCTGAAAATGGATTTCAAAATTAATTTCAGGGGTTCGCGCGATTTGCGCGGTTTGATTCGCCGGCGATGAGGTGGATCCCCCTGAGCGTCGCGCTGCTCATCGCAGCCGAGCCGGCCCCGATTGGGGGGCAACTCCGCGGGGGGATCTACGTGCGCACCGACAGCGACCGGACCACCGTGATCTCGCCGCGGGCCCACGTGCGGCAGCAGCTGGGCAGCCCGCAGACGCAGCTCGACATCAGCTACAGCCTCGACGCGTGGACCAGCGCGTCGGTGGACATCCGCACCGCGGCCACGCCGATCGTGCGCGAGAACCGTCACGAGGCAGTCATGGGGGTGGAGCGCGAGCGCGGCAACACTGCGTGGGCGGCGTCGTATCGCTTCTCACACGAGCCCGATTATCTGGCCAACAGCGCGACGCTCGGCGGCAAGGTCGACCTGGCGCAGCGGACGATCACTCTGGCCGGTCGGCTGTTCGGCGCGCTCGACCGCGTCGGCCGCTCGGGCGACCCGACCTTCCGCGAGCCGCTGCGCGCCGGCGGGGCGCTCGTCAGCGCGACCTTCGTGGTCACCAAGACGACGCTGCTGCAGCTGGCCTACGAGCTGCGCGGGGCGCTCGGCTACATGGCCAGCCCGTACCGCTTCGTCGCCGTCGGCGACAGCGACGGGCTGTGCAACGAGGCGGCGCAATTCTGCCTGCCCGAGGTGCACCCGCGCCGCCGCAACCGCCACGCGTGGGTGCTGCGCGGCCGCCAGGCGCTGCACCGCAAGGTCTCGCTCGGCGCGACCTACCGCTTCTACTACGATTCGTGGCAGGTGCGCTCGCACACCGCGTCGGTCGACCTGGCGGTGATGCCGGCCCGCGGCGCCACCCTGGCGCTCGAGTACCGGCATTACGCCCAGTCGTCGGCGTTCTTCTACCGCGCCCGCTATATGTCCCCAGGGCCAGGTGGTTACTTCACCCGCGACCGCGAGCTGTCGTCGCTCGGCAGCCAGCGCCTCGCGCTCCACGGCATCTACACCAAGCCCTTGAAGCGCGGCTCGATCGAGGTCGGCGCGCTGGTCGCCGGCACGCGGATCGGCTACGACGACTTCGTCGGGCTGTCGCGGGTGTGGGCCCTCGAGCTGTCGGCCATGCTCGGGGGGCGCTATTGATGACACGGCCGTCCCCCCGGAGCACACGCATGCGTTCACGACCTGTCCTCTTCGCCATGTTCCTGCTGTCCGCCTGTGAGCCGCAGCCGGCCACCAAGGCGCCCGACGGCGGCGCCCCTGCGACCGCCGAGGCGCCGGCGCCGGCGCTGTCCGGCCCGTCGCTGGCCGGCGCGGGCGCCTCCGTCGACCTCGCTGCGATGCGCGGCAAGCTGGTGCTGGTCGACTTCTGGGCCTCGTGGTGCGAGCCCTGCCGCCGCGAGCTGCCCGAGCTCGAGGCGCTCTACAAGAAGCACCAGGCCAGCGGCCTCGAGCTCATCGGCGTGAGCATGGACGAGCAGCGCGCCGACGCCGAGGCGTTCCTGCGCGACGTCACCGTCTCGTTCCCGATGATCCACGACGAGGGCCAGGCGCTGGCGAAGTCGTGGTCGCCGCCGAAGATGCCGACGCTCTACGTGATCGACAGGGAGGGCAAGGTCGCCAAGGTCATCGCCGGCGAGGTGAAGATCGCCGAGCTCGAGGCCGAGGTGACGCAGCGCCTCGGCGGCTGAGGTCGCCGCGGGCAATGTCGCGGTAGCGGCCGGTAATAGCGGGCCGCGCCTTGCGCGGGGCAGGGCTTCAAAAAAATTCGCGGGGCGTGTCGATCGAGCCGGCCGCCGTTCGACGTGGAGGTACAGCCCGGGCGAAACCCGGTCCGGACGGACCGCGGGCCCGGCATCAAGACACTCCCGAGGAAAGCGAGACGACATGCGATTCATGATCATCATCAAGGCCGATGCGAAGTCCGAGTCCGGCGCGATGCCCAGCAAGGAGCTGATCGAGGCGATGGGCCGCTACAACGAGGAGCTCGTCAAGGCGGGCGTGCTGCTGGGCGGCGAGGGCCTGCACCCGAGCTCGAAGGGGTCGCGCGTGACGTTCCGGCCCGGCAAGTCGCCGACCGTGGTCGACGGGCCGTTCTCGGAGACGAAGGAGCTGATCGCCGGCTACTGGCTGTTCCAGACCCGCTCGAAGGAGGAGGCGATCGAGTGGGTGAAGAAGATCCCCGGCGACCCCGAGAGCAACGAGGAGTGGAGCGTCGAGGTCCGCCGGGTGTTCGACCTCGAGGACTTCTCGCCCGAGGTGCTGTCGCCCGAGGAGGCCGCCCGCGAGAACGCCCTCCGCGAGGAGCTGGCCCGCCGCCAGTCGGCGAGCTGACGAGGTCGTCGCGCGAGGCCGGCCTCGAGGACCGCCGGCCTCCGCCGACGCGGCGCTCGCGGGTCGGAGATCCGCGGGTGCACGCATTCGCAGGTCCGCGCAATGAGGATGCGCCGGCCTTGCGAGTGCACGCATTCGCAAAGCCGCTTGCGAGTGCATGATGCCCGCGGGCGTCGGTCGGCCGGACGAGGCGCGCTGATCGACGCCCGCGGCCGCTTTGGAGCGGCCGCCGCGGCCTCGTCGGTCGCGCACGAATTGCGAGCGCCGGCGGGTCGTCGCGGCGAGCCGGGGCGGGGTCTTCGCGTGACAGTCGGGCGACACGGGCGCGAGCGCGAGCGCGTCGGGTCGAGGCGCGACGAGTCCTGATTGACAGGGGCGGGAGGTGATGGTTCGCTCGCGGCGAGGTCCCCGCATGTCCCACTTCATTCCGCGCCTCCGCTACCTCGCAGCATTCGCGCTGCTCGCCTCCGCCTGCGCCGACTCGTCCGCGACCAAGACCGCCGCCGCTCCGGCCAAGGCGCCGGACAAGGCGCCCGAGAAGACGGACGCGCCGGCCCCGGCCGCGAACTGCGACGTGAAGGTGACGGCTGGCGCCGAGGCGCCGGCGACCGACGTCGAGACCGGCAAGACCTACTGCGTGGGCGAGGTCCGGCTGACCCGCGAGACCAAGCTCGAGGACGCCAAGAAGGCGCTCGCGGACTGCAAGGTCGACGGGGAGTACGACGGCGAGACGCGGCTGCAGTGCAAGGGCGTGACGCTGTCGTTCGGCGGGCCGGTCCAGATCCTGTCGCGGATCGTCCCGTCCGCCTCGTGAACCGGCGGGCTCTTCGTGAGGCCTCGCGCCAGGCCGCGCCGGCGCTCGGGCGCGGCCGTCACTTGCAGAGCTTCTCCAGCGCCTCGCTGATCGCCTTGCGGTAGTTGTACTCCGCCTGCAGCTTGTCGACGCTCTCGATGCCCTTGGCCTTGGTGAACGCGAGCTGCTTCGTGTCCCCCGCGGTCTTCAGCGCCGCCTCGGCCGCCTGGACGGCGTTCTTCTGCTTCAGGACCTCGAGGTCGTATTCGGCGTTCGCCTGGGCGTTGTCCTTCTCCCGCTGGGTCTTGAACATCTCCTTCTTCGCCTCCTTGACCTGCGAGGAGCAGACCTTGGGCTCGCTCGCGTTGAGGCTGGTGTCGTAGGCCACCTGATTCTGCTTGAGCGCCGTATCCCTGACGGCGAGGGCCCTCGCCTCCTCGAGCGCGGCCTTCTTGACCGCCTTCTCCTTCTCCGCCATGGCGGCGTCGTAGACCTCATCGGCCGCGTTCTCCGCCTCCTGTCGCTTCTGTTTCGCCTTCTGGAGCTCCAGGTCCCGCTGCGCCTCCAACACGTTGCGCTGTGTGTGAGGCAGCTGCTTGACGTAATCCTGCTGGTCCTTCTCTCGGCTATCCATTCGACCCCCCATTCCATTCGCCCGCGACCGACCGATCGCGCACAGTTCGAGTTCGCTACGCGGTGGGGAGAGTGTGATGGTTGATCGCGTTTCGCCACGGAGAGGGTTGTCGCCCCTGTCGAATGGGATGGGGAGGCGAGAGGCTTCGCCCCCGGCGTCGAATCGCGCGCCTCGAATGCGCAGTCTGCGCAGGGAATCGCGGCGCGGCGGCCGGCCGAGCAGGCGCGGCGACCGCCCGGGCCAGGCCGCGCGGCGGCGTCCGACGAATGCGGGCCGAGGTCGCGGGCGATATCGTCGTACGGCTCATTCGCCCGCGGCTCCCTCCCTATATGGCGAGGCAGACGGACAGTATGATGATAGAGCGGCCGCGGGGCCGATGAATCGCGGTCGGCAATCGCGGCGCGCGTTCGAACGTCGGCCCGCGGGCCGGGGGCGAGAGCTCGCGCGATGACGCGACGAATCGGCGGACCTTTGATTTAATTCATATAACGTCGGTATCCGATTTGACATAGCCCGGACCCGTGACATGGTCCCGGATCGAGCGCGACATCGGCTCGCGCGCGTCTTCGCTGGCTGTTCGTTTCGGTTCGAGCCGCAAAACTGGCGCCCGACGATCATTCGTCGTGCATTCACCCGTGAAATTCGGTGGGAGGGATCTCGTGCCTGAGTACCTGAGTCCCGGTGTATACGTGCAAGAGGAGTCGAGCGGCGTAAAGCCGATCGAGGGTGTCGGCACTTCGACCGCCTGCTTCGTCGGCGCGGCGGCGCGAGGAAGGCCGTTCTACCCGACATTCATCACCAGCTGGAGCGACTACGAGCGGCTGTTCGGCGAGATGACAAAGGAAGCCGACATGCCGCTCGCCGTGTATCACTTCTTCCTCAACGGCGGCAAGCGGGCCTACGTGGTCCGCCTCCTCGACCCCGAGGCGCCGGTCGGCGTCGCCAAGCTCTCCACCGAGGGGGACGTCGGCGAGGTGAACGTCGAGGCCGTGGGCGGCGGGGCGTGGAGCAGCACCCTGTTCGTCAAGGTCCGGCTGAGCAACGCCGGTCGCGACCCATCCGACCCGGACGCCGACCCGAACCTGCCGGTGCTCTACGACTTCGTCGTGTTCGAGGAGGTCGACGGCGAACCGCAAGATCTCGAGACGATCCCGCGGGTCGGCGTCAAGGAGGACGGCGAGCGCTTCTACGCGTCGATCATCAACCGCGACTCGAACTACATCCGCATCGACCAGGGAGAGGCCGCAGACTTCCCGCAGGAGGAGTTCACCCTCGAGGAGGTCGAGACCGCCGACGGCAAGGAGCAGCGGGCCGTGGCGCCGCTCGCGGGCGGCGACGACGGCAGCGCGGCCAAGGTCTTCCTGCCCGAGACGCTCAAGCTGGCGTTCAAGGAGCTCGACGTCCTCGACGACGTCAACATCCTCGCCATCCCCGGGAAGTACGAGGCGGACATCGTCGCGACAGGGGTCGCCTACGTGGCCGACCGACGCGACCTCATCTACGTCATCGACCCCCCCGGCGACCCGCGCAATCGCAGCAAGCGCGAGGTGCAGCTCGAGGACGTGGCGAAGCGGCTCAAGGCCATGACCAAGGACTCGCACGCGGCGCTGTACTTCCCGTGGATCGAGGTCCCCGACCCCTACTCGCAGATCCCCGGCGCCACCCGCTTCGCGCCGCCCTCGGGCGCGATCGCCGGCCTCTACGCGCGGATCGACAACCGCCGCGGGGTGTGGAAGGCCCCGGCCGGGACCGAGGCGACGATCCTCGGCGCCGTCGGCGTCGCCGTCCAGGTGACCGACGCCGACCAGGAGATCCTCAACCCGATCGGCGTCAATTGCATCCGCCAGTTCCCCGACGCCGGCATCGTCGTCTGGGGCACCCGCACCATCGCCACCCGCCAGGACCCCGAATACCGCTACGTCCCGGTGCGGCGATTCGCCATGTTCCTGGCCAAATCGCTGTACCGCGGGACCCAATGGGTCGTCTTCGAGCCCAACGACGAGCCCCTGTGGGCGGCGATCCGCTTCAACCTCAACGCGTTCATGCTCCGCCAATTCCGGGCCGGCGCGCTGCAAGGCAGCAAGCCCGAGGAGGCCTACTTCGTCAAGTGCGACGCCGAGAACAACCCGCAGGCGTCGATCGACGCCGGCGAGGTCCACATCATCGTCGGGTTCGCGCCGCTGAAGCCGGCGGAGTTCGTGATCATTCACCTCACCCAGATGCGCAAGGAATAACCCGGTCGCGCATCCGGAGGCACAACGATGGTCTTCAACGCGAAGTCGCTCACCTACGATCCCTACCGGAACTTCAAGTTCCTGGTGAAGTGGGACAACGAATACATCGCCGCGGTGTCCAAGGTCTCGGCGCTCACCAAGAGCGTCGAGGCCAAGCCCTGGCGCGCCGGCGGCCTGAACACCACGGTCCTCCAGCTGCCGATGGGGACCAAGTACGAGCCGATCACGCTCGAACGCGGCGTCTCGGCCGACCCGGCCTTCATCGCCTGGATGAACCGCGTCAACTCGTACCAGGCCGGCGGTCTGACCGGGTCGGAGAGCTTCCACGACTTCAGGAAGGACTTCCAGATCGAGGTCTACAGCCTGACCAACGAGAAGGTGCTGGTCGTCAGCATCTACAACGCCTGGCCGTCGAAGCTGATCGTGCTGCCCGAGCTCAACGCCAACGCGGGCGAGGTGGCGATCGAGACGCTCGAGCTGCAAAACGAGGGGTTCACCGTCGAGCGCCTCGCCTACGCCCCCGAGGAGCGGTGAATCGATGCGGTCGTACGGTCCACGCAAGGACGTCGAGCTGCCGTGCGGCCTGCCCCGCGCGGGCGACGGCCTCCATCGCCGCGCGACCCTCACCGCGATGGACGGCGCGGCCGAGCTCGCGGCCGCCGACCAGTCGAACCCGTTCTTCGCCGCGCACCTGGTCCTCGCCCGCTGCCTGTGCCGCCTCGGCGCGCGGACCGAGGTCGACGTCGAGGATGTGCGACGATTGTTGCCGATCGATCGCGACTTCCTGCTGATCGAGCTCGACCGACTGACGTTCGGCAACCGGCGCTATCAGACGATCCGCTGCCCGGCCGCGGACTGCCGGCGCCGCATGGACATCGAGATCGATCTGTCGACGATCGTCGCGTCGCCCTCGTCGCCCGCGCGCCAGCGCGAGCTCTCGCTCGCCTCGGGCCGGGCCGTACGCGTGCGCCTGCCCTGCGCGGGCGACCAGGAGGCGCTGTTCGACGCGGCCGCGGACGCCCGCGCGGCCCTGCTGGTGGCGCGCTGCCTGGTCGGCGAGTCCGAGCCCGCCGCGGCGCTGGACGCCGCCGAGCAGGTCGCCTGCGCGCTCGCCATCGGCAACGCGGCGCCGCGGCTCGACCTGGCCCTCGACCTCGAGTGCCCGACCTGCGGCGGCCCGTTCTCGCACGAATACGAGCCCGTCCGCGGGCTGTTCGGCGAGCTCCGCCGGTCCCGCTCCGAATTGCTCACGGAGGTCCACTGGCTGGCTCTCCACTATCACTGGTCGCAGGCCGAGATCCTCGGCTTGCCGCGCTCGCTGCGGCGCGAATACCTCGACCTGCTCGAGCGCGATCGCCTCGCGAGAGGGCAGGTCGAGCGGTGAATCCCGTGCGGCTGCGACCGGGCGCCGTGCCCGCGAGGCGGACGATCCAGGTCGTCCGCGACGAATCCGCGGAGCTCATGAGCGCGGACGAGCTCGCGCGCTCGGTGGTCGACCGGGGCGTGCCGCTGCCGCGGATCGGCGGCGTGCGAGCGGACGGCGGCGCGGTGGTGCTGCTGCCGTCCGGAGCGCTCGGGTGGCTCGACGGGGCGGCGCTGGTCGCCGTCGACGACCTCACCCACGTCGGCGTGTCGACGCCCGTGCCGGCCTTCGCCGTCCGCGTCGTCGACGGCTGGACCGAGTACGAGGTCGCCGAGGCCGCGCAGTGGGCGATCGAGCGCGTCGACGAGGAATACGTGTACTTGCGATCGCTGGGCGAGGACGGCCGCGAAGGACCGCTGGTCGTCCGCGCCTTGCCCGAAGACGTGCTGGCCGACGAGGGCGCCTTCTCCCCGGGGCCCGAGCCGCTCTCGCTCGTCGATGTCGGCGACGACGCGCCCGCGGCCTGGAAGGCGTTCCTGCTGCGATTCCTCGGCGCACCGGGCGAGCCGGAGCGCGGCGACGATTGGTCGCTGCTGTCGCTGCTCGTCGAGAACGAATCGTCGCTCTCGCCGCCGGACTCCGCTTCGACTCCGTCTCCGTCGCCCGCGGCGCGAGCCATGACCGCCGCGCCGCCGGGTGCGTCGCCTGCTCGGGCGGCGCCCCCGCACGCGCCGCAGACGGCGGTGTCCTCGATCGACGTGGAGCTCGTGCGGACGGTCGTGCGCGAGCTGCAGCACGAGCGGCCGGCGCTCGAGACACCGGATGTCCCCCGCCCGGCGCCGCCGAGCGCTCCCCGGCGCGTCGACGTCGGCGCCGCGATCGAGGAGCCGATCGTGCCCGCCCGGCCGCGTTCCGCGGCGAGCCGCAGCCGGACCGAGTCCGTCACGACGACACCGGACGGATCGGCGTCGTATCGCGAGCGGCCGGCGCTCGAGACACCGGATGTCCCCCGCCCGGCGCCGCCGAGCGCTCCCCCGCGCGTTGACGTCGGCGCCGCGATCGACGCGCCGATCGTGCCCGGTCAGCCGCGTTTTGCCGCGAGCCGCAGCCGGACCGAGTCCGTCACGACGACACCGGCCGGATCGACGTCGCCCATCCGCGCGCGGAGGTTCGACGACGCAGCGCTCGTGCGCGCCCCCGCGGCGCAGGACGTTTCGGCAGCCCTCGAGGACCGCGGCGAATCGCCGAGCCTCCTGCGCGGCCGGGCCGGCGTCGACAGCGTTGATTCATCGCCGCTCGGTCGCGAGGAGCCGCGAGCAGTCCCCTCGCGTTCGCCGCAGGCGGGCGAATCATCAGCGTCGGAGCCGCCGGCGACGAGCCCACCCCCGGTGCAACGATTCGTATTCACCCGCGGGAGGGCCGCGACGGCGGCGGAGCGCGCCGGCGAATCCGTCGTCCGCGACCAGCCCCTGCGCGCGACGCCGCGGGGCCGCGCCGAGGACGGGAGCGAGCGAACCTCTCCCGAGCCCCGCTTCGTCGCAGCTCGGGCTGCCACGCGCGAGGGTCGAGCTGCGTCGCCCATCCGGACGCCGCGCGCGCTCGAGGGCTCCGCGCTGGCGCCCCAGCGGGCCGCGACCGCGAGGGCCGAATACCGCGGAGGGATCCACGACATCGAGATTGGCGCGATCGAGGTCGAGATCGACGGCCACGGGCGCGCCGCGGCCGGAGCGCGGCCGGCGGCCCGCAGCGCCCGGGTCGACGCCGCGGCGCTCGAGCCGGCCGGCTCGTTGCTGGACGAGATCGGTGCGGGCCGTCGTTCGGAGGAGGTCGTATGAAAGCGCCGAGCGAGGTGGTGGCGCTCGACCTCCGCGTCGTCATCCGTCGCGTGGTGGTCCGCCTGCCGGCGCCTCAGCCCGGGGCGTCGGCGACGAACGATACGGTCACCGGGTCGCTGGTGATCGCCGCGCACGACGCGAGCAGGAGGCGGCGATGATCGACAATCGCATCATCCTCGACGAGCTCGTGATCGAATGCCGCGAGCCGTGGCCGGCCGGTCGCGGGGTCGAATTGGGGCGACGCGTCGCGCAGGCGCTCGCGCAGGAGCTGGCGACGGTGCAGCAGCGGCGCCTGCGGGACATCCGCCGCGGCGCGGCGGTCCCCGGCGTGCTCCGCGTCGAGCGGCTCTGCCTGCGCCTGTCCGACCCGAACGCGTCGCCGGTGACGATCGCAAGGACCGTGCGGGACGCGCTCGTGAGCGCCTGGAGGTGCGATGAGCAACCCGTTTGAAATCCCGCTGATCCCCGGCCTCTTCATCTACAAGGACCGCTCCGGCCAGCCGCAGGGGCTGCTGTTCCAGTTCAACCCGGAGACGCTCAAGCGCACGCGCACCGTCTCGCTGCAGGACAGCTCGACGAATCAGGGCAAGGGCACCACGACCGGTCGCGGCAACGCGGGCCGCAAGTACTCGATGAAGGTCGGCCGGTGGAAGATCGACCTCGACATCCGCCTCGACGCGTCGCGGGCGTTCCCCCTGCAATTGGGCCTCATGCTGGCGCAGCGGGCCGCCGGCCTGGGCAGCCTCAGCCTCGGCCCCGTCTCGGGCGTCTCCGCGGCGATCCGTCAGCTCGAGGCGCTGGTCGAGCCGACCGAGCTGCAGCTCCCCCAGGGCACCCTCAGCACGCGCGGCTTCGAGGAGAACGCCGAGACGCCCGAGGTCGACTTCTACTGGGGCGACCGCGTGTGGAAGGGCTTCGTCACCTCGCTCACCTTCACCGAGTCGCTGTTCTCGGCCACCCTGAGCCCGCTCGTCGTCGAGGCCGCGATCAGCATGGAGATCATCGAACCGATGTCGTCGGTCGTCGCCGGCGCCGTGGGAGGCATGCTCACGCCATGATCCATCAGGGCAGCCGATACCAGCGAAAGGACACCTACGTGAGCATCGACCCCGACCGCTCGTCGGCGCCGATCGAGGGCGTGCGCCCGCACCACGGGGAGATCGCGGAGACCGAGCGGCTCCACACCGTCGTCGCCGGCGAACGCATCGATCACCTCGCCGACCGCTATTACGGCGACCCGCTCAAGTTCTGGCTGATCTGCGACGCCAACCAGGCCTTCTTCCCCGAAGACCTGATGGTCCCCGGCCGCGTCCTGAAGATCCCGCCCAACCGCCTGCTGTGAAGGACTTATGGCCAAGCGTGTCTGCGTCATCCGCGTCGACGGACGCGAGATCGAGAGCCTCTACGAGGACATGATCGCGCTCGAGGTGTGCGAACGCGAGGCCGAGCCGAGCACGTTCGCCCTCAAGCTCGGCATCTTCTGCCGCCCCGACAGCACCTGGACGCACCTCGACGACGGCGAGGGGCCGGCGACGGCGCTGCGGCTGTGGCAGCGCGTCACCGTCGAGGCCGGGTTCGAGGGCCGCAGCGAGATCCTCATCGACGGCTACATCGCCGGGCTGCAGCCCGAGTTCGGCACCAATCAATCGAAGAGCAGCCTCCTCGTGTGGGGCCACGACGTCAGCTACTCGATGCAGCAGGAGGAGAAGGTCGTCGCCTGGGAGGACCGCAAGTTCAGCGACGTGGCGGCGGAGATCTTCGAGAGCTACGGCCTCGAGCACGAGGTCGAGGACAGCCGGGTGGTGCACGCGCTCGACGACAACCTGTTGATGCAGCGCGGGACCGACTGGGACTTCCTCAACCGGCTGGCGGCGCAGCTGGGCTACGAGCTGTTCGTCCGCGGCGCCAAGGGCTACTTCCGCAAGCCCAAGCTGGCGACCACGCCGCAGCGCGACATCGCCATCGGCCTCGGCTACGCCACCGCCAACGCGATCCGCTTCAAGCCGAAGATCGTCGGCGACCGGCCGTCGCGGGTGCGGATCGCCCGGATCGATCCGATCGCCAAGACCTTCGAGTCGCTCGAGGTCGCCGTCTCGCCGCAGCAGCAGCTCGGGCGCGAGGGCGTCGACGACCAGCGCGCCGGTCGCAGCGCCGCCGGCCGCTCGACCACGATCGCCCAGCCGATCGCCTTCGGCAGCGAGCAGGAGATGGAGAGCTTCGCCGAGGGCGTGCGGCGCCACCACGACTGGATCGTGCAGGCCGAGGGCGAGCTCGACGGCAAGCTCTACGGCGCCGCCCTGCGCGCGCGGGCGATCGTGCCGATCCGCGGCGCGGGGCGACAATTCTCGGGCGACTACTACGTCACCAAGGTCGTCCACCGATTCACCCTCGAGGAGTATCGCCAGCGCTTCTGGGTGCAGCGCAACGCGACCGAGGAGCCGGCGTTCGGCAGGCTCCGCACCCCGCGCGAGCAGGAGCCGCGGGTCCAGGCCAAGGGCGGCGAGGAGCGCGTCGAGACGCGTAAACCGGGCAGGGAGGTGGCGCCATGAGCACGGACGATCGCTGGGACGAGATCGGTCGCCGCGTCGAGCAACGCTACGTCGGCAAGTACCACGGCTTCGTCTACGACAACAAAGATCCGAAGCGCCTCGGTCGATTGCGATTGCTCGTACCGGAGGTGCTCGGCGCGGTGCCCAGCGGCTGGGCCCTGCCGTGCTTCCCCTACGGCGGCGGCCGCAACTTCGGCAACTTCGACGTGCCGCCGGTCACGCGCGGCAGCGACGGCTCCTACACCACCGGCGTGTGGGTCGAGTTCTACCGCGGCAACCCTCAATACCCGATCTGGGTCGGCTGCTGCCCCGGCGCTCCGGGCGGCGAGCCCGATCCGCCGGGCGACGGCGACGAGGATCCTCCCGACATCGACACCCACGTCCTCCGCACCTTCTCCGGTCATTCGCTGATCGCGGTCGATCGCCCCGGAGAGGAGCGCCTCGACCTCCGCGACGCCTCGGGCCAGAAGATCTCGCTGGTCGCCCCGCTGCGCGACGGGACCAAGCGCGACGCCGACGGCAACCCCGCCAAGACCGCGAGCGAGGTCGACTACGGCGACCTGGTGACGGACGAGGCGAAGATCGAGGTCACCGACTTCGCCGGCAACACCGTGCTGCTCGACGCCCGCCGCGACTCGCCGACGATCCTGCTCAAGAACACCGACCGCGACCAGCGGGTGGTGCAGACGATCGAGCTGTACGGGGCGTCCGACGGGGCCAGGATCGTCATCCGCGACAACAACGAGAACGTCGTGACGCTCGACCGCGGCGGCATCCGCATCGAGGCGCTCGGCGGGACCGACCGGATCGAGATGAGCGCCGCCGGCGTCGCCGCGGACGCGCCGCGGGTCAACATCAACTCCGGGATCATGGGCGCCGCCCGGCGCAACGATCAGGTGATGTCGACGATGACCGACGACCCGGTGTTCTGGAACTGGGTCGCGATGTTGATGGGCTGGCTGGCCAGCCACACGCACATGAGCGGGAGCGGGGCGACGACGCCGCCGGTGATGCCGTTCCCGGGGACCACGCCGTCGCAGTGCACGAGCAAGATCGTGCAGGCCAGCGAGACGGTCGTCATCGGAGATTGACATGCCCATGAGTACGCGCGACCGAGGATTCTCGTACCCGCCGCGCCTGGGCGCGGACCGCGGCGTCGCCACGCTCGAATACCACGACAGCGTGCGCGCGATGATCGAGCAGATCCTGTTCACCGCGCCTGGCGAGCGGGCCAATCGACCGAGCTTCGGCGTCGGGGCCCAGAACGCGGTGTTCGACCCGAACAGCCCGTTCCTGGCCAACCGGATCCGCACCGCGCTGGAGGAGAACCTCTACGAGCACCTGGCCCGCGACGTGTCGATCCTCAAGCTCGAGGTGGTCGCCGACGACGCGGTCCTGACGATCTCCCTGCTGTTCCAGATCTCCGATCAACCGCTGAGCCCGCAGGTGCTGCGGGTCGACATTCCGCTGGGAGGTGTGGAATGACGCGCGCGAGAGGCACCCGGCAGGTCCCCGACGTCGACTACCTCACGCGCGACTATCGCGGGCTGCGCGAGCAGCTGATCGCGCTGGTGACCCGCAGCGGCTCGCCGTGGACCGAGCGCTCGGCCGCGGACGTCGGAATGGTGGTCCTCGAGGCGCTCGCCTATTCGCTCGACCACCTCGCCTACGCCGGCGACCGCGCGGCCGCCGAGGGCTTCCTGCGGACCGCGAAGGAGCGCCAGTCCGTGCGGCTCCACGCGGCCCTCGGCGATTACGTGCTCGACCGCGGCGCGACGTCGACGGGCTATCAACACTTCGCGGTGCGCGACGGCGTCTTGCGGCTGCCCGCCCGGACGACCGTGAATCCGCGGCTCGAGCGCGAGCAGGACCGCGAGCACCGCGACGTGTTCGAGACGGTGGAGGCGGCGCTCCTCGATTCTCGCCACAATGGTTTCACCCTGCGCAAGTCGGTCGGCGCGGGCACCTCGGTGCTGTGGCTGGGCGGGCCGCGGCGCGAGGCGCTCGACCTGTGGTCGATCGGCGTGCGCCCGGGGCTGCTCCTCGCGCTGGTGTCCCGCGACCGCGCCGAGCTGGTGAAGGTGGCCGTGGTGCAGGGCAGCGCGGTGGTCCTGGCGCAGCCCGTCGGCGCGACCTACGTCGCCGACGACTCCGACCGCGCAGGCAAGGTGCTCGGCAACCTGGTGCCGATCCGCCGCGGTCAGCAGAGCGAATGGCAGCTCCTGGGTCGAGGCGGCATGGTCCGCGACGAGTCCCCCGTCGACTATCACCGCCAGCGCGTGGCGATGCTCCGACTGCTCAGCGAGCACGTCGAGCGCCAGCGCGGGGTGTGGCAGGCTCGCGGCGATCTGCGGCGGGCCTGGGAAGAGGCGCAACAGACCGTCGCGCGCGCGGTCTGCCTGCTGCGGACGATCTCGGCGCAGGCGCTTTCGGTCGAGGACGACGATCGCATCGAAGCATGGCTGACGCGGGCGGCCGACCTGCTGCGCAAATTGTCGCGGGCGGCCGGCGTCGCGCTCCCACCCGGCCTCGAGCCCACGCGATTCGTGGCCGCCCCGCGCCAGCGCGTGAAGCTGCCGCCGGAGAAGGCGCCGGTGTGGGACGACCCCCGGCCGATCCTGGGGGTGCGCACTCTGGTCGGCGGCCAGGTGCAGGAATGGCAAGAGGTCGAGGACTTCCTGCGCAGCGGTCCGACCGACCGCCATTACGTGGTGGAGCTCGCCGACGCGCGCGACGTGGCCCTGCGCTTCGGCGACGGCGTCCACGGGGCCATGGTCCCCCCGGGTGCGCCGATCCTCGGACAATGGGTGTTCGGCGACCCGGCCCTCGGCGACCTCGGCGCGCGCGCATTGATCAAACCAGCGGGGAGCATCGCGGCCCGGCTCGACCCGCGCGATCCGACCTACAACCCGCTCCCCACCACCGGCGCTCGACCGATCGAGATGATCGACATCGCCGACCGCCTGCGTCACCGGCTGTCGATCCCGGCGATCCCCGTGACCGCGGGGGACTACGTCGATTTGTTCACACAGCGGCTCGAGGTGATCGAGGCGGCGGTGGTGCCGACGACGCGGCGACTGGTGCGCGTCGCGCTCCGACTGGCGGACCGGATCGGCCCTGCCCAGGCGCTCACAGAGCTGCAGGAGTGGATCGAGCCGCTGCGGCTGGCGGGGACGCAGGTGCGGCTGTCGCTGGCGCGGCCGCTGTACGTCAGCGTCACGGCCGCGGTGCAGCTGCACGCCGAGGCCGACCCCGAGGCGGTCCAGGGCCGCTGCAAGGCGGCCGTGCGCGAGCGCTTCAGCCCGCGCGACGAGCCGCAGCTGGGCGTGCCGTGCAGCAAGGCCGAGCTGCTGGCGATCGTCGAGGCGGTCATCGGGGTCGAGTCCTGCGAGCTGTACCGCTTCGGGCGGGCCGAGCGAGAGGACTCCGAGGTGCTCGAGGTGGTGGAGCCGGCGCCCGACCAGGTGTTGCGGTGCGAGGACGATCCGGCGGTGGCCGCGACCGGGCAGATCCAGGTGTTGATCGTCCGCGAATACAGCCTGGTGGTCGAGTATCACCGGCACGACCCGGACACCTCGCCGGACGACGTCGAGATCCACGGCGCCCTGTACGGCGCGCTGTCGGGCCCGCGATCGATCCCCGCGGTCGAGGAGTGGCCCGAGATCTCGCGCCATTCGCTGGAGGACCTGCTGGCGACCGGGCAATACAGCAATGAGCGGTTCGTTCTGAAGCTGCGCGCGCTCATCGTCGGCGAGCGCCGGGTGGAGCGGATCCCGCTGCGCCCCGGCGACGTGCCGCTGCTGCGCAGCCTGCAGATCATCCCGATCGGGACCGAGGAGGACGGAGCATGAAGCGCGATCCGGGCGTCCAACAACTCCTGCGCGGCGAGCTGCTGGCGAGCAGCCCGCTCGGCTACGAGCGCGCCCGCAGCGAGATGCTCGAGGCGCTGCTCGACCTGCTGCCGTCCTACACCCGGCGCGACCACGCCGACCCGGGCATCGCCCTCGTCGAGGCGCTCGCGGCGGTGCTCGACATCTTCGGCTTCTATCACGACCGCTTCCTCACCGAGTCGAAGATCGGCTCGGCGCAATCACTGCAGTCGGTGAAGCTGCTCGGCGACACCGTGGGCTACACGCCGCGGCCCGCCCTGGCCGCGAAGACGCTGCAGTTCTTCGAGGCGCGCACAGTGGGCGTGATCCTGGCCGGCAGCAAGCTCGCCGGTCGGACGCCCGACGTCCCGGGCAAGGTGATCTTCGAGACCCTGCGCTCGCTGGTCATCGGCCCGGCGTTCAACCGCATGGCCCTCGACCCGAACGTGACCCGCCAGGTGGGCGCGCTGCGGGCGGTGATCCGTCGATTCGCCGCAGAATCGCCGGAGCTCGTCACGCCGCTCGACGAGTTCGCCGCCGGCTCGCTGGCGATGATCAACGGCAGTCGTGGCCTGGAGCTGGTGCCCGTGGCCGGGGCGCGCACGCGGGCGCTGGCGGTCGCGCGGCCGCTGCGGCGCAGCTACGGCCTGGACGACACGCGGATCCACCGCGCCACGGAATACCGCCACCTGCTGCATCCGCTGCCGCTCGCCGAGAAGGCCGACGACTCCGCCGAGCTGGTCGTCTTCGAGGTGTGCGATTGCCCGATCCTCCACGTCCCCTCACCCTCGGGGGCGCAGCGCCTGCAATCGACGCTCGAGCTCTACGTGTTCCCGCCGGGCATCGACCCCCACGACCCGGCGAAGTGGACGGCCGACCGCCGCTGGCAAGAGGTGCCCGACTTCACCGCGAGCGAGGCCGCCGACCGCCACTACCGCACGTTCGTGGACGACCGCCTGCGCACGTACGCGATCCTCCGCCGCAAGATGGGCTACCGGGACCTGCTGAGCCCGGAGGAGCTGGCGAACGTGTACGTCCGCTTCACGCCGGCGATCGGCCGCATCACCGACGCCGATACAGTCGCGCCAAAAGGTCACCTGGTCGAGCTCAACGACGAATACTTCACCAGCCCGCTGGTGCTTCCGAAGGTCGACGGCCAGTTCGTGAAGACGGAGGGCTCCCTCTGGGTGGTGACCGACCGCTCGCTCGACCTGCTGCCGGGCAGGCAGATCATCATCGAGAACTCGGCGACGCAGGAGAAATTCATCAGGACGCTCGGGCCGCGCACGACGGGGCAGTACCTCAGCTGGGACGCGCCGGAGGCGTCGTTTCCGTTGCCCCTGCCCATCGACGATAATCCACTGCCCGAGCCGCTGTGGGAGCGTATCGCGGCCGACATCATGAACCGCCTTCTCGATGGGGATTGGCGCAAGGGGCTCTTCCTCCAGACATTCGGCCACTATTTTCCGCTCGACTTCACGGTCGACGAGCTGCCCTATCGCGTACGGCCTGGTCGCGGTGTCGCTCACGACATCGCGGATGACCTGCTTTTCATCGAGGATATCCCTCAGCGGCACGATCGTGTCCCAGGATGGGAGGACGGCGATGCGCTGTCGATCTCCCAGCTGCGCGAAGCGGTCAAGGCCGGCCCCTATCATCTGTGGGACCAGTTCTACCGCGAGTTCGAGAACCTCGACTGGAGGCTGCGAACAAACGACCCCGACAACATCGGCGACATGCTCGAGCAAGGCGTGGCCGAGGACAAGAAGAGCTCGCCAAACCTCGAGCGCTGGCAAAAAGCGCGGCTCGATACGGAGTCGGCATCGATCGGCTCCGTAACCATTGTTCCCAGAGGGTCGACCTTTATCATTGTGCAGGACACGTCGCTGGTGCGGCCAGGCGATTACTTCATGATCGGCAAGAGAGTGAGGCGCTTCTATTCTGCAGAAGACGGCGAGGACGCTCTCGACTGTACGGGCGTCGGGCGGAAGTTCGGCCCGGGGGGCGGTCATTCCCCGAGAGGCGAGTATCGGGACATCGACCCAGCCCTTGATGTCACCGCCGGTGGCAAGCCCGAGTCGATCTTCAGGCCGGGTTGGATCAAGGCCGAGGTGCTTCAAGCGGTCGAAGTGCAGGGGAAGATCGTCCGCCTCAAGTGGCCGGTCACGTACGACTATGTGGTCGATTTCTTGTGCGTCGGGGACAATATCCAGCAGCCGATCACGGAACTGATCATCGTCCCTCAGGTCGCCTCAGTCTTCTTCGGCGACTACTTCACGCAACGGTTGCAGCTGAAGCCGAACGTAAAAACGCCCGACCAGGGCGCGTCAGGGCCGAGCGACTTCGTGGAGATCCTGGACACGTTCAACCCTGCGCCTCTGCAAGAAGCAGCCGGATGGAGCGAGAAGACCTTCAACGAGATCTGGGCGGATCTGTTCTTTGGGACGCTAAATGTCGCAGACGGCGTTGAGATGCCTGAAATGGTGGCACCCGATGGTTCCGAGAACGCGCTGGTCTGGAAAGTGTTCGTCGGATTGGAGTTGACCGCGGCGACGCTGATGAAAGTCGGCGGGATCTACGTCGGGGCATTGGATATGACGAACATATTCAGCCAGAAGGACCTCGTGGAGGTGAATACGACCGCGGCGTACTCCGTGGATGGTCAGGGTTACGTGACGCATCTCTGTGCGGTCGACGCCGCAAACTTGGCCAAGATGGGGATTCACGAGATGCTCGGCCCGGAAGAGTTGGAATACTGGGCCGAGTTGACGAGCCCCGTCGAGTTGACGATTGTCGAAACTAGCTTCGATAATGTCCCGAGCAACGAGTTCAAGGTCCTCGGCGATGGAACATACGGGGGGTTGATCTATTTTGATAGAACTATCGTGAGCCTCAATGGTGGAGATGCTCAGGCTCTCGTCATAGCAATGAAGCTTGATCCCAATGAGCCCGGGGAACCCGATGCCGATTGGAAGTTTAGGGCGGTAATGATCGGAAATGAGAGCCGCCCGGCGGTTATCAAGAAAGTTCATGTGACGGCTGTGAAGGCTACGCCGCGCGAGGATGGTCTGCGCGCCGTTCGAGCTCTGACCGTGGTTGATAACGCCGAATTCCCGATCTTCATCGCCGAGGCCCACGCGACGCCGGAGCCGGACCCGAAGTATGCCAAGTATCCTGACTCCGCTCACGCCAACAGCATCGAGCTCATCTCTGCGTCCGACGATTTTGCCGGATTCAAGACGAACGTAGCGTGGATCCTCGGGGGCGGGAACAGTCCCGGCAAATACTACGCGTTCAAGGATAAGCGCGATGTTTTGCATAAGAGTTGGTACTCTGTTAACAAAACGAATGATGATAATTTTCTCTATGCAAATGGAGAGGTGGATCGATTCAAGATCGACGCTGATGCCTCGCTCGCGGGGACGTTCATCTTGTTCTCGAGAGAGAAGGGTGTCGGCGAAGACGCGGAGTTGGCCGTGTTCGGGAGATTGGGCGAGAGAATTCCGACGTATTCGACGGTTATGGTCGACTCTGTCATCTTCAACTCCGGCAACTTCATTCCGGTCCGCCTCGGCAACAGCGATGCAGATGAGCTCATTATCAGAAATTCCATCAGGGTCACGCTGGGAGACGCCAGCACTGCCGATTCTGGAGATGTGTTGGATTATAGTTATGATTTGTCGGATTTTACGGATCTTGAAGTTAAAGGCGAAAAGAGATTGAAATTTGGCTTCGGCAAGACGCCGGAGGGCACATTTACCCTGCATTTTCGTATCGACAGGGAGGTCGAGGAAGAACATGTCCCTGAAGTCAGCATTCAGGTCTATTACTCAGCTGAGCCCTATCAAGAGGACATAGACGCCGGTGAGGCGAAGCGGACGCATCACGCCGCGTATCCGATCTGCGAGGGCCAGACACAGGTGTGCTGGAAGGAGGCGCGGTTCTACCAATTCGAGACGCGGCCGCTGCCGTGGAACCCGTTGCGGCAGCTCGTGATCATGAACTCCGGGGAGCTCCAGGCGGGAGACTACATCTTCATCGATCCGGCGGGGGTGTCGAAGGTCAGCGAGACGCCGTGCAAGGCCGCGGAGGGCGCGGCCGAGGTCGTCGAGAGCGAGGAGGAGCGGTCGCGCGACCACATCCAGTGGACGCGGGTGGTCGAGGTGGACGGGCGGATGGTGATCGTCGACCCGCCGGTGAAGATTCAGCCGCGGGGGTTTTATCATTACCGGGTCACGGGGTACCGGCGGCCGGCCGGGGCGGCGTCACCGGACGAGGATTACTACAAGCTGCTGCAGAGCGAGGACAAGCCGGAGGCGACGACGCCGCCCGAGCTCGACGGACTGAGCTTCGGCAACCGGTTGATGCTGAAGCCGTTCGTGACGCCTTCGGAGCAGACGGAGCTCGTGGCCGGTGGCGGCGACAAGGGTACGGAGGACAAAGACCGCAGCCAGCCGAAGCCGGCCGGCAAGGGGGATGACACGACCAAGCAGAAGCTCGAGCATGAGATGCTGCTCGAGCACCTGGTGCCCGGCGACCGCTTGCTGGTGTGGGACAGGCGCTGGCGCGACGCGTGGCGCGCCCGTCGCGAGAAGGGCCTCGCCAAGGTCGCGGGCAGAGCCTGGGTCGATTGGCCCGAGCGCCAGCACGAAGTGGTGATCAAGCGGATCGTGCCGAAGCTCGGGCTTGTGGAGCTCGAGGAGCCGCTGCCCGCGCGGTTCGGCGTCGCGTATCCCATCAAGGATGGCAAGCTCGACATGGTTCTGACCAGCGCGAGCGTGAAGGCTTTCCGGGCGCTACCGTTCTACCGTGAGCCGTTCCAGGGCAAGCGCGAGTTGATCGTGCTCGGCGACGGCGATCGGCGCAGCAAGTTCGCTCGGTTCACCGCCGGCGCCAAGCGCGATTTCGGGCTCGCTAGCATTGCCCTCCAGCAGGCGGGGACGCTGGCCAGCAACATCGAAGTGCTCACCGTGGAGCGCGCCTCGGGTCGGTGGGAGCGCTGGACCGAGTTCAGCGCCATCGATACGGCTCGCAGGCAGGACCAGGCGTTCGTCCTCGGGGTCGAATGGCCCGAGCGCCAGGACGACCCATGCGCGGATTTTCGGCTGGAGCTGCAGGAGAAAGAGGACGAGGAGAAGTGCTGGTGCGAGGAAGGAGTCGCGCTGCCGGCGCTGCCGATCCCGCTCCCGTTGGTCGATCTGCAGTTGCTGCCGATCCCTCTCCCATTGGTCGATCTTCCGGGGCTGCCGATCCCTCTCCCCCTCGGCGGTCTGCCGACGCTGCCGATCCCTCTTCCGCTGGTTCCTTCGGTGGAGCCGACTGAGCTCTCCCTGGTCTATCCGGCCACGGTCAGCGTCAGCTTTGGCGACGGCGTGCACGGGCAGACGCCGCCCAACGGGCGCGGCAACGTGTTCATCCGGCCGGTGGAGATCGAGCCCTGGTGCCGCCACCTGCCGACGCGAACGCGGCAGCGGGTCCGCGACGTCCGGCGCGATTGCCTGCCGCTGCGGGTCAGCGGGAGTCTGGCCAGCGAGCGCAACCTCGTCATCGAGGTCGAGCATTCGGTGCATGAGGCGTGGCAGCCGCGCGGGGAGAAGCATCAATGGCGCGCGCCGCTGATCGTCGAGGTCGATCTGACAGGATTGACGATCCCCGAGAAGGTGAAGACGGTGAAGGAAGGGGACCCTGCGCGGACGCTGATGCGGCTCCGGGGGATCTCCGACGCCGAGGCGGTCGCGGGATACGACGGAGTGGTGGTGCGGCCGCTGCGACCGGGTGCGAGCGTGCTTTCGGTGGTGCTGCCGGGCGACATCTACGAGACGCTCGAGCACCTTTCGCAAGCAGCGATTCTCGCGCGCGTCGAAGTGTTCGAGGTGCCCGGGTCGGAGATCTGGGTGCTCGACGCGCACTTTTATCAAAAGTCGATGAAGGGTGATCCGACCGTGTCGCCTGGTGCCGAGACGGTGCTCCTCTCCGAGACGGAGGGGCTCGACGAGGACTCGTCGCTGGCGTTCAGTCAGCGCGGCGAGCCGGGTGAGCCGGTCGAGGTGGTCGGGGTGAAGACGGTCGATCACGCGACCTACAGCGCGACGCTCGAGAGCCCGCTGCAGCGCACGTACCGGCTCGATCGGTCGTACCTGTTCGGCAACCTGGTCGAGGCGGTGCAGGGCGATTCGGAGCGCCTGGTGATCGGCAGCGGCGACGGTGCGACCCGCGGGTTGCGGCTGCCGTTGAACAATCGTCAGACCATCCTGTTCTCGTCGGACGACGAGGGCGTGTTGACGCCGGGCGTGGTGTTGCTGGTCGACGACGTGCAGTGGGAGCGGGTAGGCGAATTCGCGGGGAGGGGGCCACGCGACCGGATCTACCGGCTCGAGTTCGAGGCCGACGGCGAGGCGTACGTGCGCTTCGGGGACGGCGTGCAAGGGGCGATCCCGGCGGCGGGGTTCGACAACATCGTGGTGGTGTTGCGGACCGGCGACGGCGCGCGCGGCAACCTCGACGTCGGGGCGATCGACAAGCTGCTTGACGGCAACCTCGCGGTCGAGCGCACGCGCAACGTGACACCGGCGGCCGGTGGCAAGGCTGCCGACGATCCGGCGGCGGCGCGGCGACACTTGATGGAGCGCAGCTTCACGCAGGGCCGGGTGGTGACGCGAGACGATCTGGTCCGCGCGGTCCGGGCGCTCGCCAACGTCAGTCAGGCGCGGCTCGATCCGACGGCGCCGCCCGAGGTGCTGCGCGCCGTCGTGGCGCTGACGCGACGACGTCCGGCGACTGCGTCCGACCTCCTGGAGATCCGCCAGCGAGTGTGCGCAGTGACACCGTTGGCGGCGGGTATCGAGGTGGAGCTGGTGGACGCCGAGCAACTGCCCGTGCACCTCGTCCTCGAGATCACCGTGCAGGCAGGGTTCGCGCAGGGCGAGGCGTTGCAGGCGCTGGAGCGGGCGTTCTCGGCCGACGACGACGGCTTCTTCGATCTCGAGCGCTGGCCGATCGGCGCGCCGCTACGCGCGGGTGATGTGTACGAGCAGGCGTTCTCGCTGCCGGCGGTGGCGACGGCGCGGATCCGCTGGATGAGCCGCGAAGTGCCGCCGACCGACCTGCCGACGAAGGTACCCGACGTGCTCAGGCCGGGGCCGACGCAGGTGATCCGCTGCGACAACGATCGCGCCGGCGATCCCAACGGGATCCGCGGCACGTTGAGGGTGCGAATCAAGGGAGGTGTCGCGTGACCGCGGAGGGACGACGACGGCTCGAGTCGGGCGACCGACTGTGGTCCTTGATCCCGCGGTGGACGCGGGCGAAGGACCGAGAGAACGGGAAGGTGCTCGAGAGCCTGGTGCGCGCGCTCGGGGTCGGGCTCGACGCAGTGCGGGCCGATGTCCTCCGGCTGCGCGACGACATGTTCGTCGACACGTGCGCGCCGGAGCTGGTGCCGCTGATCGGTGACCTCGTCGGCGAGACGCTCGACCCGCGGGTGCCGGTCGACCGCCAGCGCTATCAGGTCAAGCAGGCGCTGCACTGGCGCCGGCACAAGGGGACGCGCGCGCAGCTCGAGGCGCTGGTCTGGATCCTCTCGGGGTTCAAGGCGCGGGTCGTCGAACCGCCGTACGGCGACGTGTTCGGTGATCCGCTGCGCGCGGCCAGGATCCTCGGGAGCGGCCCCGCGGTGGTCCACGGCAACGCGCGACAGATCACCGGCAAGGCCGCGGTCGACGCGTTGCAGGTGATCGTCGACGTGGTCTGGCCGGTGCAGCGCCGCGAGGTCGTGTTGACGCCGCTCGGCTCGGGGGTGCACGCGGTGCGAGCGGACGCGGACGTGGGGCTGCGGTGCGGCGACGGGACGGCGATCGTGCGCAGCGACGACGCGCGGGCGCTGGTCGGCGCGGGGCTCGAGATCGAGGTGGTCGCCGCCGACGAGGGCGGTCCGGCGATCGGGCGGCTCACACCGCGGTTCGTCGACCTCGGCGGTTCCATGGCGCCTCACGTGCCGCACGCGACGCTGGCCGTCGACCCGGAGCGCGGCCGGATCGCCGGGCCGACGGCGACGCTCAGCGCGTTGATGCAGCTGCGCCGCTATCGCCTGCGCTACTGGGAGCCGCTGCTCGCCGAGCCGGTCACCGCGGACGCGTTCCACCTCGGCGACGGGGTGTACACGTTCTCGGCCGACGGCGGTGACGTGTGGCTCACCGACGAGCAGGCCCATCGCCTGACCGTGTTCGCGGCGAGCCTGTGCCGCGGGTCGCTGCGTCACCTGCACGGGACGCGGATCCTCATGGCGAGGTCGTCGAGCGGGTGCACCGCGGAGCGCGGCGAGGCGCCGTACGTGGTGCTCGAGCCGGGCGATCGCCACGAGGACGCCGAGGCGGCGCTGGCGGCGGGGCTGCCGCTCGACACGAGCGGTCTGCGGCGGTACTTCGCGGTCGAGGACGCGTGGGGCTGGGACCTGTTCCCCGTGATCCGACTGGTCGAACGATTCTCGCGCGAGGCGCCTGCCGACGACACGGTCGAGATCGACGTGCGTCACGGACGCTTCCGCGTCGGGCCGGCTCACGCCGGCGCACCGATCCGGGTCCGCTACTACCGCCCGTACGACGTGCACGAGCTGCGCGCGCGCGTCGAGGAAGAGCTGACCCACGCCGTGCCGGTGGGGCGACGCGCGCAGGTGGTCTTCCGCGACACACCGGTCCCCGGTCACACCGCGAGGTAACGATCATGAAGCAACCAAGCTCGCGCAATACATTCAAGCGAATCCAGGACGTCCTCGGCGTATACCTGCAAGAGGGCGCGCCGCTCACGGACGCGGCCTGGAACGAATCCGTCGACACCGCCTGGGCGAGCGTCCGCGACGCGATCGTGGCCTCGGGGCTGCGCGGGACCGCGGGGCAAGAGCTGCAGATCGTGCCCGTCTACGTCGGTGCGCCCGCGCAGTTGACGGACCTCCTGATCAAGGGCGGACCTGCGCAATTCTATTGCGGCGGCCTCCCGGTCTCCTGGCCCGAGGACGTATCGTTCGACCGACAATCCGGGTGGTGCAGCGAGCCCGCGGCGACGGCGGTGCTCGACGCGAATCAGACGGAGCCGGTGATCGTGTGGGTGGAGTCGCGGGTGGAGACGGTCGACGAGACCGACGTGCCGGGCTTCCGCGATCCGGCGCTGCAATCCGACCGCGGCAGCTTCCGCCAGGTGGTGCGCAGCCGGGTGAAGCTCGCGGCCGCGTCGGCGGTGCCGGAGCGGCTGGCGGAGCCGCTGCGGTCGTTGCCGCCGGTGGCCGAGCTGCTGCCGGATCTGCCGCACGACCGGTGGCGGCCGACGAACGTCCGCCTCACAGTGCAGGGGTCGTACGACGGCGACGAGAACGTGCATTATCACGTGGAGCTGGTGGGCGAGGCCGAGCGCTTCGATCGCCACACGGCCGCGGTCGAGGTGTTGTGGGACGACCGCGCGGCTTCGACGGTGACGACGCTGGCGGCCGACGTCGAGCAGCTTGCGCAGGAGATCGAGGTGGTCGACGCGACGGGGTTCGAGGCCGGCGATTACGTCCGCATCGAGGCCGAAGGAGTCGACGGGCAGATCTACAGGATCACCCAGGTCGAGGAGCGCAAGCTGAAGCTCGACCGGGTGTCGTGCGCGGCGCCGGTCTCGCTGCGCGACGCGGTGATCGTCGACTACGAGGTCCGCGGGCGGCCGGAGGTGCCGACCGAGCTGGTGATCACCATGACGACGATGGGCGACTGCATCGCGTCGCCCGGCGATCTGGTCCACGAGCTGATGCGCAGCGAGGGGGGCCGCAAGATCCCGTTCGGCGACGCAGTGTGGCAGGTCGAGCGGGTCATCTCCAGCGAGGTCGAGCACGAGGTCACCCTCGTCTTGAAGCCGCACTTCGGGATCACCCAGGCGCTGCAGCGCCGCGGCGAGGCGAGGCCGCTGATGAGCCACGCGCGGATCCTCGACAACTGCGTGGTCGTCGAGGAGGCGGCGTGCTGGCAGCCGGGGATGCAGGTGTGGATCTCGGGCCGGCGGGTCGAGGTCGCCGCCGACGACCCGTGCGCGAAGCCGCGGGCGGACGTCGACGACCAGGCGTGCTGGCCCGCGCGGGAGCCGCTGTACTGCGAGGAGGAGCACACGATCGCGTGGATCGAGCGCTGCGGCGAGAGCGTCGAGTGCTGCGGTGAAAACCACAAGACGATGACGCTGCGGCTCGCGCGGCCGCTGTCCGCCGATCACCGCCGCTGCTGCGACGAGGTCCGGCCGATCCGTCCGATCAAGGTGCGGCGCTACGCGGGCTACCAGTGCCGCGCGCGGCTCCACGCGGTGTGGCCGTGCTGCCCCGAGACCGGGGGCGTGTGCTGTCTGAAGTGTTCGATCTCGCTGGGCAGCGGGCTCGAGGTGGTCCTCACGTACCGCGGCATGACAGTGCCGCGATTCGAGCCGGGCGACTCGTGGTCGTTCGCGGCGCGGGTGGGCGGCTGGTACGAATCGCGGGTGTTCGCCGCGCCGGACGAGATGGCGACGGCGATGTGTCCGCTGGCGCTCATCGTGCCCGGGGATCAGGAGCGTCCGCACCAGTTCTACGATCTGCGTCCGACGCCGGCGGCGTTCGATCCGTCGCCGCTGCTCGAGCAGATCCGGCTCGCGAGCGCGGAGCTGGCCGAGTACTTTTATGAGGGGTACTCCACCGAGTGGTTGCGCCAGGCGGCCCATCTGGCGCGCTATTCGCGGGTGCAGGCGAACGTCCGGCGGGGGCGCCGGTGGCAGATGGGGCTGGCGGAGAGCCTCTATCGATTCGCGCGCAACTTCTTGCAGACGCACAAGGGCAGCGAGGAGACGGTGAAGCCGGAGGTCTTGACGAAGGCCCGGCTCCTCGCGGTGGCGTTCCGGGCGCTGGCCCACGCGACGGTCGAGACGCGCCACGCACCGACGCTGTCCAATCGCGAGCTGGCGGCGATCGCGGGCGCATTGACGCGAGCAGCCTCCGTCGCAGCCAGCGTGCTGGCCGGCTGTTGCGGCGACGAGAAGCTCGAGTGGGCGCTCAAATGGCCGCCGGCGCTGCCGCTCGACGAGGGAGGGCCGCGGCGGCCGCCGCCGCCCGCGCAGTTGCCGGACTGCCCCGATCGGCTGCCCGAGCCCGACCCCGACGATTCGTGTGACCACGAGGAGGAGGACGAGCCGGACCACGGGCTGCCGGAGCGGCCGTCCGGGCCGCGGCCGCCGGGGACGGAGCCGGGGCCCGAGGGTGAATCGCCGGATCGACCGTCCGGGCCGCGGCCGCCGGAGACGGAGCCGGGACCCGAGGGTGAATTGCCGGATCGACCGCCCGGGACGCGGCCGCCCGACATCGTGCCGGTGTTCCCGATCGAGCGGCCCGACATCGTGCCGGTGATTCCGAATGTGCCGATCAGGCCGGACATCGTGCCGGTGGTCCCGAATGTTCCGATCAGGCCGGACATCGTGCCGGTGATCCCGAATGTGCCGATCAGGCCGGACATCGTGCCGGTGATTCCCAACTTGCCGACGGGGCCGGCGATCGTGCCGGTGTTCCCGGTCACGCCGATCCCGGTGCGACCGGTGGGTCCGCCCATCGAGCCGGCGTTTCCCGAGCGACCGATGGGCGATGCGCCTGGTGTGGGGGCGACGGCGCCCGAGCTGCCGCTCGTGAGCGAGACCGACGATCGACGGTGGAGCCTCATGGAGCTGCCGCTCACGAGTTTGAAGGTGCTCGAGCACGAGAATGACAGGACCGTGCAGCGACTCGTGGCCGACTGGCCGCGGCTCGGCGACGCCCACGGGGCGCGGACCCGCGGCTCCGCGCGCAAGCGGGTCGTCGCTGCGGTGGACGGCATGGTCGAGGACTTGCGGGCGCTCGCCGAGTCCGACGCGTCCGAGCGCGAGCGGACCGTCGCGCTGCGGAGCATCTGGTCGCGGACGATGCGCGCCGAGGTGCCGGTGCCGCGCTGGTCGCTGGTCGTCCGCTCGCTGCCGGCGACGCGGATCGACGCAGAAGGGGAGGAATGACGTCATGGACAAGCCCGAGATCGAGATCGTCATCGATCGGATCGCCCGGATCTTCCGCGTCCACGACGGGCTCGCCGAGGACGAGCCCGTGGAGGAGCCGCTGCCGGAGGGCGAGATGCCGTGGCGCTTCACGGTCGACGTCGATCCGCAGGAGGCCAGCCGGATCGTGGTGAGCGCGGCCGGCTCGCGCGAGCAGGCGGCCGCGCCCGAGCGCGCGACCGCGTGCTCGGCGATCGCGGTCGAGGCGTGGATCGGCGACAAGGTGTTCGAGACCCATGACGACACCCTCTATTGGGTGCGCGTCATCAACACCTCCGAGCATTACGTCGCGGAGGATCTCTGCGTCGACGTCGAGATCGACCCGAGCTGCGCGGCGGTCCTGGGGACGCTGTCCGACAAGCACCGGCTGATCGAGATCGTGCCGCCGTTCCAGGGCGTGCGCTGCCTGGTCCCGGGGCACTACGTCGACCTGCAGTTCGTGGCGATCGCCCGCGGGCCGCGGCCGGGCGTGTTCCCGGTGCGCGTGTGCGTCGCCTACGACCTGGTGTATTCGACGCGGGCGCGCGCGGCGACGCAGGTGCGCCTCGAGCTCGAGGTCCAGGACGACTGCGGCCGCGGCCGGAACCGGTGCCGGCCCGGCCGCGTCGGGCCGCCGGACCCCGGCGAATGGAAGCCCGCTCCGCGACCGCCGCCAGGAGAGACGGTGTCTCCCCCGGTGCAGCTGGTCGCGGAGGTCCCGGTCCGCGTACCCGGGCCGGAGCGAGTCGAGGAGCCGGAGGCGCCGCCCAGAGCGGTGGAGCCGGAGGAGCAGCCAGGTCGCCACGACGAGGACCGCGAGTCTCAAGCGTGGCCGGACGATGACGAGGACACGGAAGGGAGTGACGAGATGAGCAACAGCAATTACGGCAAGCACGAACACGTGAATTGGACGCGGAAGGGCGAGGAAGAGGCGCCCGCGGACAAGAAGGGCGCGGCGCCGCAACCCTCGAACCACGAGGAGCTCGAGCCGATCGCCACGGAGGTCAAGCTACCCGAGGGCGGTACGCTCAAGATCGAGTTCACCTTCCGCAAGGGCTTCATCGCCAGCTCGAACCGCGGCGGCCGGTGCGTGTACGGCAAGCGGCCGAACGGGAATCTGGAGTGCCGGCTGGAGTCGATCGACGACACGGTGCTGGTGATGGAGGTGACCAACTGCAGCCGCTTCCACCTGAAGCACGTGCGGATCCACGACCTGCAGATCTATCACGACGGCTGCCAGGTCAACGCGCTGCTGCCGTCGGGGCACCCGATCGCGCAGATCGTGCCCGACTCGGCGTACATCGGCATGCTGCCGCGCGACAAGACCCGCTGGGTGGCGATGAGCCTCATCACCCGCGGGGTCGAGCCGGGCGAGTACAGCATCAAGTTCGCCATCGACTACGACATCGAGGCGTGCAGCGTCGGCGCGAGCATCGACCTCCAGATCACCTGCGACTGAGCGGACCGGCGGTCTCCCGGCCGCGCGAGGCGAGGCATGAGCACGTACAACGCCATCCACGATCTCAGCGAGACCTTGCGCGGGATCCTCGATCGACGCCTGAACCCGACCGTGCCCAAGGCGGCGACGATCACGGTCGATTCGCCGCACAAGGAGAACACCGAGCTGCCGCGGGTCAACCTGTTCCTCTATCAGATCTTGCCGGATCCGACTCGCCGCAACACGGGCAGGATCCCGGTGGGCGGCGGAGGTAACGGGCAGCGCTTCGTGCCGGAGCCGCTCGCGCTCGACTTCCGCTACCTGCTGACGGCCTTCGCCAGCGACGGCCTGTCGGAGCACCGGCTCCTCGGGGAGGCGATGCAGGTGATGCACGAGAATCAATACCTCGCCGAGGACGACCTGCGGGGGACGCTGCGCACCAGCGACGTCCGGCCGCCGAAGGTCCACGTGGTCCTGCAATCGCTCGACCTGGCGAGCATCAACAACATCTGGGGGAACAACGTCGCGCTGCTGCGCGCGTCGGCGGCGTACGAGGTGTCGATGGTGTTCATCGAGCCGACGACGCCGCGGTTCGAGGTGCCGCTGGTGCTGCACCCGCCGGTCCCCGAGGTCGTACCGGTGCCCTACCTCGAATCGGTGCTGCCGGTCCGCGCCAGGCGAGGCGAGGCGGTCAAGATCTACGGGGCCAACCTCGAGCTGCCGTACCTCAAGTTCTGGTTCGGCGGCCACGTGGCAGCGTCGCTCGACTCGGCCCGCGCGGGCGTGGCGAGCGTGACGGTGCCCGAGGAGGTCGAGCCGGGGCGCATGCAGGTGTTCCTCCGGCTCGACCGCTTCCGCAGTCAGGCGGTCGACTTCGAGGTCCTCCGCTCATAGGCCGGCGATGTTCAAGGACGCACACGAACACCTGCAGGCGGAGCTACGCCGCCTCGACCTGATCCTGCTGGCGCACCTCCACGCGTCGGGGCCGGTCGGCGACGCGGTCCGCGTCGAGCGCGAGCGGCTGGCGCGGCTGCTCGATCCCGAAGGGGAGCTCGATTCGCCGGAGGCGGCGGAAGCGGGGCTGCAGCGGCAGATCGCGGCGATCCGCGCGCGACTCCGCGAGTCGCTGGCGGACGGCGTGCGGCTGCCGCTGGTCGAGCTGTGCCGGGCGCTCGGCCTCGACGGGATCGGCGTGGGCCTGCTCGTCCTGGCCTGCGCGTCGCACTTCGATCGCAAGTACGGGGCGGTGTTCGCCTATCTGCAGGGCGATCGCACTCGCACTCTGCCGCGGGTGGAATTGGCGGTGCGGTTATTGGGGGGAGGCGAATCGCTGCAGGTGCGGCGGTGGTGTGAATCGCCGGGGCCGCTGCTGCGCAGCGGACACGTGCGCGTCGGCGAGGACGGCGAGGCGGGGCCGCTGCTCGAGCGGGCGATCGTGGCGACGCCGCGGCTGGCGCGGCACTTGTTGGGGATCGACGCGCCCGAGCAGGTAGTGGCGGCGACGGCGATGGTGCCGCCGCTGGTCGCGGCGAGCCGCAGCCAACGGGCGGCGCTGGCACGGGTGGCGCGGGTGTGGCACGCCGAGGAGCGGCCGGGGCCGCTGGCGGTGATCGTCGACGACGACGCCGAGGGCCTGGCCGCCGGCGCCGGCGAGCTCGCCGAACAGCGCGGGGTCCAGTTCCTGGCGATCGATCTGTCACGCCCGGCCGGGCTGCGCTTCGCAGTCGAGGCGCGGGTCCGTGAGGCGTTCCGCGAGGCGACGTTGCGCGGGGCGTTGCTGTGTGTGCTCGGCTGGCCCCAGCTGGCCGAACAGGAGCGCGAGCCGGCGCTCCGCGAGCTCGCGGCCGAGCTCGAGGAATTCGACGGGCCTTGCATCGTGGTCGCCGACGCGGCGGCGCGGCTCCGTCGCGAGGTCCAGCGGCGGTCGGTCCTCGAGCTGCGGGTGGTGCCGCCCGACACCGATGAGCGCGCGGAGCTGTGGCGGGAGGTGCTGGCGGGCGAGGCTGGCGAGGTCGACGTCGCGGAGCTGGCCTGGCGCTATCGCCTGGGAGCTTCGGAGATCCGCGACGCGGCGCAGATGGCGGAGGCCGACGCGCGCAGCCTGGGCGGCGAGGTGCGCGAGCGGATGCCGGCGGCGCTGGTCCGGGCCTGTCGCGCGCGCTCGCGCCCCGAGCTCGGCGCGCTGGCCCAGGCGATCGCGGCCCGCGGCGAATGGTCGGACCTGATCCTGCCCGAGGCGAGCCTCGAGCAGCTGCACGAGCTGGTGCGCCACCTGAAATACCATGACCTGGTCTTCGGGACATGGGGGCTGCGGTCGAAGGTGCTGCACGGCGACGGGGTGGCGGCGCTGTTCGCCGGGCCGCCCGGGACCGGCAAGACGATGGCGAGCGCGCTGGTGGCCCGCGAGCTCGGGCGCGAGCTGCTGCGCGTGGAGCTGGCGGGGGTGGTCAGCAAGTACATCGGCGAGACGGAGAAGAACCTCGAGCGGGTGTTCGTCGCGGCGCGGCGCAGCAACGCGGTGCTGTTCTTCGACGAGGCGGACGCGCTGTTCGGCAAGCGCAGCGAGGTCAAGGACGCCCACGACCGCTACGCGAACGTCGAGACCAGCTATCTGTTGCAGCGGGTCGAGGAGTTCGACGGGGTGATCGTCCTGGCGACGAACTTCAAGAAGAACGTCGACGAGGCGTTCATGCGGCGGATGGCGGTGGTGGTCGACTTCCCGCCGCCGGAGCCGGCGGAGCGGCGGCGGCTGTGGGCGTCGCTGATGCCGGCGGCGATGCCCCGCGAGGACGAGATCGACCTCGACTTCCTGGCCCAGCGGTTCGAGCTCAGCGGCGGTCACATCAAGAACGCGATCCAGACGGCGGCGATGCTGGCCGCGGAGGCGCATCCCCGCGTGGTCCGGTTCGCGCACCTGCTCGTCGGGGTGCGCCGGGAGATGCGCAAGCTGGGCCGCGTGGTCGATCCGGCCGACTTCGGCAGGTATCGCGCGGTCTACGAGACGGGCGTCAGGCGGACCTGAGACAGCGAGGCGAGCGATGTTGCGGCGCAATGGTGAGTGGATCGCAGGCGGAGGTTCGGGCCGGAGGGTGAGGTCGTGAAGGCGACGGCGACCGCCGCAGCGCCGGTGCCGAGCTCGAGCCTCGCGCCGCCCAGACCTCGACCGCTCGTCGAGACCCAGGAGTTCGACGACTCGCTGCTGGCCGTCGAACCGCAGCAGCCGCGCGCAGTGGCGACCGGGTTCGAGGACATCGCCGCGGTGGCGGGCCAGCCGGCGAGCGTGCCCGAGGTCGGGACGCGAGCGACGACGACGACGGTCGATGCGAGTGACAGCGGCAGGGCGAGTTCGACCGCGACGACTGCGACGGTCGATGAGAGTGATCGCGGGAAGGCGACGACCGCCGGGACGGCGAGTTCGACCGCGACGACTGCGACGGTCGATGAGAGTGATCGCGGGAAGGCGACGACCGCCGGGACGGCGAGTTCGACCGCGACGACTGCGACGGTCGATGAGAGTGATCGCGGGAAGGCGACGACCGCCGGGACGGCGAGTTCGACCGCGACGGTGACGACGTCACGCCCGAGCGCGGGCACGGAGACGGAGGCGGTCGAGGCGAAGGCCGCGAAGGGCCAGGGAGTCGGGCTCGTGGCAGAACCTGGCCCCGAGGACAGGCAGGCCGCGAACGACGGCGGGGCGCCGCGGGCCGCGACAGGGGCGCCGGCGCGGGGCGGAGGGCTGCGCATGCCCGAGCCGCCCGACGCGATCGGGCGGGCGACGGCGGCGCGGATCGAGAAGGTCCGCGCGACCGCCGGGGCGACCGCGAACGCGAATGCGTCACTGCCGTCGGCGGCGAAGACGGTGAACGAGGCGACCGCGGCGGTGACGGAGCCGGAGGCCGAGACCCGCGGACGGGCCGCAGGCGCGGTCGCCGAGGCGCTCGACCGGCGACCGCCGCCGAGCCCGAAGCTCCAGGCGCTGTGCGAGAAGATCCGCAAGGATATCCGCGAGAAGCGGCCGCCCGACGACGCGGCGCTGCTCAAGGCCAAGCCGGAAGAGGCGGCGAAGTCGGCCGGCGCCGAGCTGAAGGGCAACGTCAAGAGCGAGGCCGAGTCGGTCGCGGACAAGTACGCGCCGCTGGACAAGCCGCCGGCAGGCGAGTCGACGCTGCAGCCGAAGGCCTACGAGCAGCCGCCCGTGGCGGTGACGGGCCCGGAGGTGAACGCGAGCGCGGCGGCGCCCGACCCGTTGCCGGGCGAGAGCGTGAGCCTCACGGAGGACGTCGCGGCGCAGAAGCAGCGGATCGCCGACGCCGGGATGGACACCGAGCCGGCGCGGCTGATCGAGAGCGGGCCGATCGCCGACGCCAGAGCGGCGCATGCAGAGCTCGAGAAGAAGAGCCAGGAGGAGCCGGAGAAGCTGCTGCAGCGGCAACAGGAGGCGATCCAGAGCGCGCAGGCCGACATGACCGCGCTGCAGACCCGGTCGCTGACGACGCTGGCTGGGACGCGCTCGGAGGCGATCGGCGAGCGGGCCCGGCGTCAGCGCGGGATCGTCGGCACGCAGGAGCAGATGCGCGCCGCGGCGGGCAAGCGGATGCGCGAGATCTTCGCCGCTGCGCAGAGCGAGGTCCACTCGCGCCTCGATCGCCTGATGGAAGCGGCGATGACCAAGTGGGAGGCCGGCCTCGCCGTGGCGACGCGCGAGTTCAAAACGACGCTGAGGTCGGTCGAGGAGTGGATCGCCAAGCGCCACGAAGGCGCCGTCGGCGTCGTCGTCGAGCTGATCGACGACTGGACCGGTTACCCCAAGTGGGTGACGCAGCAGTACGACAAGGCCGAGACGCGGTTCGGCGACACGGTCTGCGGCCTCATCCTCGACATCTCGCGCGATGTCGAGGCGGTGATCCGGCTGTGCGAGGAGGTGATCTCGGAGGCGCGGGCGGAGATCGACAAGGTCGTGAAGACGGCGATCGAGCAGGGGATCGGCGACTTCGCTACCGGCGAGGCGACGGCGATCTACGCCCAGCTCGACGCGCTGCAAAGCCGCGCGAACTCGGTCCGCGACGATTTCACCGACGAGCTGGTGAAGCGCGCGGACGCGGCGGTGCAGGAGGTCCGCCGCGAGGTGCAGGCGCTGCGCGAGGCGGCCGGTGGGATCGTGGGTCGCATCGGGGCAGCGATCGAGGCGGCCCTCGAAGACCCGGCGCGCTTCATCATCGACGGCCTGCTGACTCTGGCCAGCATCCCGCCGCCGTCGTTCTGGGCGCTGGTCGACAAGGTCCAGCACGTCGTCAAGGACATCGCCGACGATCCGGTGGGCTTCGCCAACAACCTGCTGGCGGGGGTCGGCCAGGGCTTCCAGCGCTTCTTCGACAACCTCGGGACGCACCTGCAGGAGGGCTTTTTGTCGTGGCTGTTCTCCGGCCTCGGCAGCGTCGGCGTGACGCTCCCGCCCGACTTCTCGCTGCGCAGCGTGGTGACGCTGTTCCTGCAGCTGATGGGTTTGACGTGGCCGCGGATCCGCACGCTCCTGGCCAAGCACATCGGCGAGGACAACCTGGCGCTGATCGAGCAGGCGCTGGCGCTGGTCTCGACCCTGATCGAGCAGGGACCCGAGGGCATCTTCCAGATGATCCAGGAACAGCTGGATCCGCAGCAGCTGGTCGACATGGTCATCCAGATGGCCGTCGACTACATGGTGAACGCGGTGATCAAGCAGGTGGTGGCCCGCGTCATCGCCATGTTCAACCCGGCCGGGGCGATCGTGGCGGCGGTCGAGGCGATCTACCGGGTGCTGAAGTGGGTGTTCGAGAACGCGGCCCGGATCTTCAGCCTGGTCGAGACGGTGGTGAACGGGATGGCCGACATCGTCGCGGGCAAGGTCTCGGCGATGGCGACCGCCGTCGAAGGCGCGCTCGCCGGGATGGTGGGCCCGGTGATCGACTTCGTGGCCGGGTACTTCGGGCTGGGCGACCTGCCGCAGAAGATCGCAGAGTTCATCGGCAAGCTGCAAGACCGCGTGCTAGCGGTGGTCGACAGGGTGATCGGCTTCCTCGCCGACAAGGCGCGGGCGCTGCTGGCGAAGGTGCGCGGCGGGGAGAAGGAGGCGGAACCGGGAAAAGAGGAGGCGGTGCCTGAGGAGGTCGCCGAGAAATTCGTCGATCAGGACAACGAGAGTCACACGATCACGGCGGAGACCGACGAGGACCCGCCGGACATCTCGGTCCAATCGGTTCGCATCCTGGTCATGGAGCTCATCAAAAAACGCCGGAAAAAGTTGACCGCAGGGAGCAAACAGGCGAAAGCGCTGAACTCCGCCGAAGCGAAATACAAAGTCTGTCGGCTCGCGGTAAACAAGCGGCGCCGCAAGTGGGAGCAGTACAAGGCCGAGCGCATGAAGAGCGCCCGGAAGACGCTCCTCGATGAGCTCAGGGCCGAGGTCTTGGAGCAGAGGAAAGAGATCCACGCGCTCGCCGACCTGCTCGTAAAGTCGGGTGCGCTGGACAAAAGGATCGAGCCGTCGCACGTCGATTTCATATCGTCGCCCACGAGCAAGCAGGTCGTCGCCGACCCGCTGACCCTCCGTCCCGGTAACACGGTCGGGAGCGCGGCCGATACTAAAGTGCTCACAGATTGGGACCAGCGGATCCAGAAGCAGTCCCCGAAGCGGGGCGGGAAGCTGTTCTGGCGACGTGTGCATCTGCTCCCCGCGAGCCTCAACGGGCCGGGAAACGATCCCAGGAATATCGTCCCCGGAGGCGCAGGTCTCAACAAGTGGCTGGAGCGCTACGAGAGCGCGGCGCTGAAGGCGTTGACGGAGGAGAAGAGAACGCTCAAATACGAGGTCACGGCGACCCTGAATCCGAGCGACGGATTCTTCCCGCTGGAGGTGACGGTGATGTGGAAGTACAAGGGCGAAAACAACGATCCGGACGAACCAGGCATGGGCCCGAAGACAATGGATGTCCGGAAGGACATCCCGCCATAGCGCGAGAAATGGCCGGGATCCGACCCGGCGCGTGCGGGGCGGCTTCGTCGATTCACTCGCACGAGATCTGCACGATCTGCTTCATCTCGACGATCTCGCAGTCGAGCAACACGCCGTTGGGCATGCAGCAGCCGACGTTGATGATCAAGCCGTCCGCCTCCGTGCAGTCGTTGCCGGCGACCAGGTTCATCGGGCACTGAAGTCCGGTCGGGGGTATACAGCTTGACAGCGGCGGACAGTCATGCAGAGTCCTGGCTGGTGAGCAGCCAGGCACATACCACTTGGCGGAGCGCGAGCGGGTCGGCGTCCTGGATCTACCGCCCGCGCGCCGCCGCGAACGGCGGACCCGGCGGTGACTCGCTCGTGTCTCCGGAGCAGCGAAGCCGCTGGATCTCCCGCGTCGTTGCCACCCTCCCCGCCTTGTTGGGTAGCTTCGCGCGGGCCACCGATCTCGAGGTGTCGACACGGTCGAAAGGCGAGGGCGCCCTTGCCCTGGAGGCGGACGAGCCCGGCGCGCTCGAGCGGGCACGAGAGTTTATTCGTCAGAATGGCGACGTGGTAGAAGTGTGTATCACTCTGACGCTCGAATGCGAGGGGCTCGACCTGCAGCCCATCGAGATCGACCGCGGCGCACTCCTGTGGATCGACGTCGATCTCGATGACGACGGACAACTCGATCCGACGACCGACGACCCCATCCGTCTTCGGCTGCAGCTGAATGCCGATATCCATGCGCCCCTCTCGTGGGGTAACGTCCGCGACAACACGGCGCTCGCGGCGCTCAACGCCGGGCGCCTGGCCGGAGCTCTCGAGCGCATCGAGCTCGCCGTCCCCGCCGAACTGATCGAGATCGACGCGCCGGATTACCCCGATATGGTCGACCCCCGCGGTTTCTTCGTCCCCCGGACGACCTGATCGACGAGCACCGGAGTGCGACGACATCCGCTGACGGGCGGACGCTGATCATTTCTCGCAGTCGATCTGCACGATCTTGTTCATCTCGACGATCTCGCAATAGAGCAGCACGCCGTCGGGCATGCAGCAGCCGACGTTGGTGATAGGGCCCATCTCCTCCGTGCAATCGTTGCCGGCGACCAGGTTCATCGGGCAGTCGATCGGCTTGAAATTGTTCGGGGCGACCTCGCCGGGGGTGCCGCCGTCCTTCTCGCAGGCGTAGTAAAATTTCTCGCTGTGCCAGCCGCACTTGCCGTACTTGTCGGCGTCCTCGGCGGTCGTGTCGGTCCCGGTGGTCGAGTCGTCAGTGGTCGTGGTTACGGTGGTAGCGGTGCCGGTGGTCGAATCTGCGGCGGTCGTGGTGGCGGGCGCGTCGGCGGTGGTGGTGCTGGTGGCGTCGCCGGACGTGCTGCCGGAGCCGCTTTCCGTGCCGCCGGCGGCGCTGGTCGATACCTCGGGGGTCGCGGTCGTGGCGGGGGGCGCCGTGCCGCCGGTGGACATGGCGGTCGGGGCCGGGCGCTTGTCGACGTCGGGGGAATGACCGCCGGTCGAGGTCGTGTCGTGCGAGACGTCGTCGCCGGTGGTATCGACCTCGGCGTCGGTGGCCGAGGCGCTGCCGGGGGTGTACACGGGCGGGCAGCCCGTGAGGGCGACGCTCAGCAGCGCGGGGATCATGGGCAGCTTGGTCATCGAAGACTCCTGGAGCGCGCACGTCCGCGGGCGCACGCCGGCCGATTGCGGACATGCGGGCGACCAGGCGCGTGGCTTCGCTCCGAAGGCGTTCTTTATCTCTCGGCTGATCGATCGCGGCCAGGCGAGGCCGGACGGCGCATCGACCGCGTGAACTCGCAGGAATGCGCCGTCCGGGCCGATCGGGCCCGGAGACGACGTCGTCCGCGCTGCGCGGCGGGTGTGACGTCGATCATCGGTGTGGTCGAAGATGGGCCGAACGGCGCAGGCGACCGCGGCGCTGATTCGGGCGGAGCATTCGCCGGGCGGGATTGTGAGGAGTCGGCGCGACGGGCCCGCGGGGCCTTCGTCTCATGACTCACGCTGCCATGATTGGCGGGCCGCGAAACAGGGCGGCGCGAATGGCGGGACCACCGGTCAGCTCCACGGCGCCGCGCTCGCGGGCGCCGACGATCGCGCGCCGCAACGTCTTCGCGAGAAAGCGGTCGATGGTCGCGCGGCTCGCTGCGGCAGCGACGAATCGTGAGGCACGGCGATCGTCGTCGACCACCGGGCGTCCCCGGTCGGTCTCGTCGCATCGCGCGATCGCCAGTCACTCGCACCGAGCGCCGCTTCGGCCGCTGCGAGGACGCCGAGGCGGCGACGCCACGATGGCCGCCGCGATCGCCGAGGCGCGAGAGCTCGATCCTCGTCGAACCGCGGATGCCTCGCGATTCCACCGCGGCGCGGATGCTGTCGGAGGTGACGCCGTCGAGACCTCGGAGGCGCGTGCGGGGCCAAGCCGGCGGGTACCGGCGCTGTGGACGCTTGGCGCGAAAACGCGCGCTGACCTGCCTGACGGGGCGTGGTACCACCGTGGGCGCGTGTTTACGGAGCTCCTCGAACCTCTTCATCGCGCGGCGGCGCCGGCGGCGTGGCACCGTGGTTTGAAGCTGGCGCGGCTGGGCGCGGCGCGGGTGCAGGGTTGTGACGCGAGCGGCTGGGTGTTTGCGATCGCGCGGCTGGCCGGCAGCGGGGTGCGGGCGGAGGTGCGCTGGGCCTGGGACGCGTGGCGCTGCGACTGCGGCGGGGCGGCGCCGTGCGAGCACGTGGTGGCGGCGGCGCTGGTGCTGCACACGGCGGGGGCGCAGCTCGAGCAGATCGGGCCGCAGGTCGCGGAGGCGCTGAAGATCGGCTATCGCCTGCAGAGCAAAGGCGACAAGCTGGTGCTGCGGGTGGTGACGGTGAGCGCCGGCGTCGAGGCGGTGCAGAAGGGGGCGATCGACGCCGACGATCCGCTGCTGTCGGCGATGCCGGCGGGGGCGGAGCTGCTGCCGATCTACCCCGACATCGCCGAGTTCGTGGTGGCGCGGCTGGTGCGTGCATTCGACGTCACGCTCGACGGGGCGCCGATCGCGGTCGAGGCGGCGCCGCTGCGGGTCGCCACCGCGGCGGCGATCGAGGGGCGCACGTTCGTCGGCGGGCTCCTGGCGCTGGTCGGGCAGGTGCTGCGATTCGTGGTGCGCGTCGAGCCGGCCGCGGAGGACTCTACACAATCGCCGGCGGAATCGCCGGAGGCGCGCGAGCCGGAGAAGCGCACGCTCGAGCCGCGCTGGGAGGCCCCGCCGGCGCAGGACGGGCAGCAGGACGCGGCGGAGCCGGAGGTGACGTTCCGGGCGCCGAGCGGCGCGGGCGAGACGCAGGTCGACGCGGCGCGGGTGGTGCAGGCGTGGCGCTCGGGGCAGTACGCGCTGGCGGCCGACGACGGCGGGCTGGTGTGGCTGCCGCGCGACTGGCTCGAGCGCTACGGGCCGATGCTCGAGCAATTCGTGGCGGCGCGGCGGGCCGACGGCAAGCGGCCGCGCTGGGCCCGGACGGCCGCGGCGGCGCTGTGCGAGGCGCTGCAGGTGCCGCCGCCGCCGGAGCTGGCGGGGCTGGCGGCGCTGTCGCGCGAGGAGATGTTCGCGGCGCTGCCGGCGGCGACGCTGCCGGCCGACCTGACCGCAAAGCTGCGCGACTACCAGCGCCGCGGCGTCGACTGGCTGAGCGTCCTGCGCGACGCGGGCATCGGCGCGCTCCTGGCCGACGACATGGGCCTCGGCAAGACGCTGCAGACGCTCACGTCGGTGCGCGGGCGGACGCTGGTGGTGGCGCCGACGTCGACGCTGCACAACTGGCTCGCCGAGGCGCGTAAGTTCCGCCCGGGCCTGCGCGCGGCGCTCTACCACGGCCCGAAGCGCAGCCTCGAGCCCACCGCCGACGTGACGATCACCAGCTACGCGGTGCTGCGGCTCGACCGCGACAAGCTGTCCAAAGAGACATGGGACACGGTGGTCCTCGACGAGGCGCACGCGATCAAGGAGCCGACCACCGCGACCGCGAGCGCGGCGTTCGGCCTGCGCGCGGGCTGGCGCGTGGCGCTCAGCGGCACGCCGGTGCAGAACCGCCTGACCGAGCTGTGGAGCCTGTCGCACTTCCTCAACCCGGGCTTCCTCGGGCAGCTGCGCGAGTTCGTGGCGGTCTACGGCAAGGCGGTCGAGCAGGGGCGGGCGGCGCGGACGGCCGAGCTGCAGGCCAAGCTGCGGCCGTTCGTGCTGCGGCGGCGCAAGCAGGAGGTGGCGCCGGAGCTGCCGCCGCTGACGGAGATCGTGCTGCGCTGCACGCTCGACGCGGAGGAGCGGCGGGTCTACGACGGGCTGCGGGTGGCGGCCGAGCTCGAGCTGCCGAAGCTGCAGTCGGGCGGCGGGATGCTCGAGGCGCTCGAGCTGCTGCTGCGCCTGCGCCAGGCGGCCTGTCACAGCGCGCTGGTGCCGGGGCAGGAGGCCACGCGCTCGAGCAAGGTCGAGCTGCTGCTGGCGCAGCTGGCCGAGGTGACCGCGGCGGGCCACCGCGCGCTGGTGTTCTCGCAGTGGACCAGCCTGCTCGACCTGGTCGAGGACGCGCTCACGGCCGCCGAGCTCGAGCACGTGCGCCTCGACGGCGCCACCGAGGACCGCGCCGGCGTGGTGGCCCGCTTCCAGGCCGAGGACGGGCCGCCGGTGATGCTGATCTCGCTCAAGGCCGGCGGTACGGGGCTCAACCTCACCGCGGCCGACTACGTGTATTTGCTCGACCCGTGGTGGAACCCGTCGATCGAGGATCAGGCCGGCGCGCGGGCCCACCGGATCGGTCAGTCGCGCCCGGTGTTCCTGCACCGCCTCATCGCCGAGGACACGGTCGAGGAGAAGATCCTCGAGCTGCACGCGCGCAAGCGGGCGCTCGCGCAGGCGACGGTCGACGAGGGCGAGGTGTCGGGCCTCGGTCGCGAGGAGCTGCTCGAGCTGCTGCGGTGAACCGCCGAGCGCTCGCTCGGGGCGGCGAGGATGCGACGCGCGCGTGAGGTCGCGTTTGCACTCGCGGGCGCCGACGCGGGCGCGAAGGCGCGAGGGTATGATCGCCGCATGATCGCTCGCTCGACTTCGCCTTCGCTCTCCATCCCCCTGCTGTGCGTCGCCCTCGCAGGCTGCGGCGACGCGGTCGCCACCACCGATACGCTCGACCCCGGCACCAGCACGAGCTCGACCACCGCGGAGCCGACCACCGAGGTCGCGCCGACGACCTCGACCACCACCGGCGACGAGTCGACGACCTCCGGCGGGATGACCGGCACCTCGAACGAGTCGACGACGACCACCACGACGTCGACGAGCGAGCCGGGCACCGAGACCGCGGTCAGCGCGACCGAGACGACGAGCACGAGCACGACCGAGGCGACGAGCACGAGCACGAGCACGACGGACTCGACGAGCACGACGAGCACGAGCACGACGGACTCGACGAGCACGACGACCACCGGCGGCGTCGAGGTGCCGGAGACCTGTCTGTCGGCCGACTTCCCGGTCAAGGTGCCGCTGTGCGGCGACGGCGGGCCGGCCTGTGCGACGCTGCGCGACGAGGTGGTGAGCGCCAACAAGATGTTCCGCAACGACATGCCGGCGCTCGCGCTCGACGGCGACTGCGAGCCGGTGGTGCTGTACTCCGAGGCGGTGAACGGCTTCCACGGGTTCTACGCCGAGCGCCTCGGGCCGGACATGTGGGTGGCGACGCCGACGCCGGGGCCGATGGTGGTGGCGACCGGCTCGCTCGCGTCCGACCCCGACGCGGACACGGTGTTCGCGATGGTCGACAACGGCGCGTTCGGCACCTCGCTGTGGCGCCGGTTCGACGGCCAGTGGACGCAGGACAGCGCGCTGGTCGGGATGAACCATGTGCGCGCGCACCAACTGACCCGCGACAGCGTCGGCGCCCTGCACGTCGGCCACGTCGACAGCAACTTCGCGGTCCAGCACGAGGTGTTCGATGGGGCATGGTCGAAAGAGCAGATGATCACGAACGGGGAGATCCACGTGCGCCTGGCGCTCGACGGCGCCGACGCGCCGCGCCTGACGTCGTGGGCGACCGCCGACGCGACGTGGAAGCTGCACTACTTCGCCCCGCCCGGGGTGACCGAGGTGGTGGCGCCGCTCGGCTCGAACACGATCGAGCGCCAGCACCACGACCTGGCGCTGGTCGGCGCCGAGGCGACGCCGTGGGTGCTGCTGGCCCGCAAGCAGGCCGACCAGACCCACCACGACATCGTCCTGGCCCATCGGACAGGTCCGGCGACGTGGGCGCTCGAGACTCTGGCGAGCGAGAACTCGCCGGCCGACAAGGTCTGCGGCGCGCCGCCGCAGCAGGCGGGCGTGACCTGCGAGTTCGACTACCGGGACTATTACCCGCTGGCGCTGGCGGCCGGGGAGGGCGAGGTGCGCGCGCTGTACCTGGCGATCCGCCGCCAGGGGACGCTGGTGTCGCAGTGCGAGCAGAACCCGCTGCCGTTCTGCTACTGGAACACCCAGGTCGAGGACCGCAGCTCCGAGCTGCGGGTCGCCTGGCCCGGGAGCCAGCCCGACGAGCACCAGGTCGCCGCGGTCGACGTGTTCACCGATCGCGCCACTGCCCGCCTCGACACCGCAGGGCAGATCCACCTGGCCTTCTACGACGACCCCACCGGGGCCGGGCTCGACCCGTGGGTGCGCTACCTGATGATCGGCGGCGAGTGACGCGGCCCGGCTCGCCCGCGGCGATCGGGGCGAGCCGGCGCTTCGTCACGCGGCCTTGAAGCTGAGCAGCGGCCGCAATCGTCGGACCACGCGGGTCAGCTCGCGCTGGGCTCGCATGACCGCGCCGATGTCCTTGTAGGCCGCCGGCGCCTCGTCGCGGAGGGCGTCGGCGGCCCGGTGGTCGAACCACACGCCGCGCATCTGGGCGACGACGTCGCCGGCGCGGATGTGCCGGCGCGCCTCGCCGCGGCTGAGGGCGCGACCGGCCCCGTGCGCGCTCGAGCACAGGCCCGCGACCTCGCCGCGGCCGCAGGTGTGATAGCTCGGCGCGCCCATCGAGCCCGGCACGATCCCCGACTCGCCCCCTCGCGCCGACACGGCCCCCTTGCGGTGCACCCACAGCGATTCGTCGCCGTGCTGCTCGCGGCGGACGAAGTTGTGGTGGCAGGAGATCCACGTGTCCATGAGCACATGTCCCTTGAAACATTCTCTAAAAACCTCGGCGGCGCGGGCGACCATGTGCGCCCGGCTCGCCTCGGCGTAGTCGAGGGCCCACTGCATGTCGTCGAGGTACGCCGCGCCGGCCGGGCTGTCCGCGACCAGGCCGCGCAGGCCGCCGCCGAGCGGCTCGGCGTGGGCGTCGTGGTGGTCGCGGATCGCCGTGCCGATCCCGCGCGAGCCGCTGTGCACCATCAGCCACAGGCGGTCGTCGTCGTCGGCCTGCAGCTCGAGGAAGTGGTTGCCACGGCCGAGCGTGCCGAGCTGCAGGCCGGCCGTCCGCCGCTGCTCCGACTGCAGCGACGGGGCGGACAGCGGGCGCTCGGCCAGCGCGGGCGGGAGCGGATGATCGGCGCCGGCGCCTGGGTGGCGCAGCGCCGGGATCGCGCGCTGGAGGCCGACCAGGACCGCGGCGGCGATGCGCGCGTCGGCGAGGACGCCGGCCTCGACGTCGCAGGCGACCGCCGCCATGCCGCAGCCGATGTCGCCGCCGACCGCCGCGGGCACCAGCATGGTGCGAGTGGCGACGACGGTGCCGACGCACACGCCCTCGGCGAGGTGCACGTCGGGCATGACAGCGATCCGAGCGACGTCGCCGACGTGTCGCAGGCGCTCGAGCGCGTCGGCGACGTCGCGCGGCGGCGGCTCGGCGACGAAGCGGGTGAGGAGCGCAGTCATGGCGTCTTCACCTCCTGCGCCGAGTCGACGCGGGCCACCGAGTGGTGTGCCGGCGATTCGGCGCGCGCCGATGTGCTGACATCACCTGCGTGCGGCGACCGACGCGGCGCGTCGTCCTGAAGGCGCGCCGCGGTGGAGCGAGGGATCGTCGCCGTCATGGCTCCACCCCCTCGTCTGCGCCGCGGTCGGTCGGCGCGGGCACCAGCCGGAACACCAGGTTCGGCGTGCGCTTGCGGTGGATGGCGCCGGCGATCTCCGAGCGCAGGTACGGGCGCAGGGCGTCGAGGCGGCGCATCACCAGCTGCGCCTCGCCGGCGCCGGCGCCGACCGGCAGCGCGAGCACGACGACCAGGTTGCCGCTGCCGGGCTCGGGTTCGACGCCGAGCAGGGTCAGCGCCGACACGTGCGAGTCGTCGATCTCGCCGCCCAGCACCAGGGCGAGGCGCTCCTCGACCTGGCGCGACAGCTGGTCGAGCTTGCGCCGGGTCTGCGCCGGCATGGCCGCGCCGAACAGCGCGGCGGGGTCGATGTCGCCCGGCAGCGATTGTGTGGACTGCGGATATTCAGTTTTGGCCGACGCGCCACGGCGCCGGCGGTCTCGATGTCGATTCATGAGGGCTCTCTGCGGACTCAATGCACACACACACGGGACCGGACCGCCGAGGCGATCCGGAGCTCAGACACGTGTATGTGGAGAGACACGCATGGGCCGACTCCGAGGCCACGAAGCTATGCCAACTCGTGGCCCCGCGCAAGCGGCCGCGGCCGCGGCCGCGCCGGGCGACCCTGCGCACTCAGGGCGCGGTGCAGATGCCGACCGGATTCGGCTGGTCGGGGACCTCTTTGCAGGTCGTGCCTTCGGGGCAGGCCGCGTCGTTGCCGGGCGGGCAGAGGGCGGCGCAGTAAGTCGGGTCGCCCATGCCCATGGCGAGAGCGCACACTCCCATCGCATCGACGCCGGTCGCCGGGCACGTCATGCCGTCGCACATCGGCGAGCAGAAGTTGCCATCGAGGCCCATGAGCATCAGGCAGTCCGAACCCGCCGGGCACTCGCCCATCGGGCCGCAGGGGCCATACTCGCTGCCGCCGCCGCCGGTCGTGGTCCCCTCGGTCGTCTCTGCCTCGGTCGTCGCGGCCGTCGTGCTGGTGGTCGCCTCGTCGGTGGTCGTGCCCTCGGTCGTGGTCGTCGTGACCGGCCCCTCGGTGGTCGTCGGCGTGGACGTGACCGTCTCCGTCGCCGTGCTCTGGGTCGCCGTGCCGGCGTCGGTGCCGTCGGTCTCCGTCTCGGTCGCGGTGTCGTCGGTGGTCGTGCCGTCGGTCGTCGTGTTGTTGTTGGTGGTGTTGGTGGTGTTGTTGGTGGTACCCGGCGTGGTCGCGGTCGTCGCCGTGAGGACCGGCTTGCCGTCGTCACCGCAAGCCACGAGGCCGAGCGCGAGGACGGTCACCAGAGAAAAGGAAGTAAGGGAACGAATGGTCATGGTCTCTCCGCGGGAAGTTGGGGCGCGCTGCGTGCGGCCTCGCTCGCACGCTACACAACCGCGCGCCGTCGCGAAAGCCGACTTGTCGTGCGTTGGCGGACGGGCGGACTCGCGCCTCGAGGCTGCGGACCCCCGGGCGGTGAGGTCGCGATTGTCAGGAGCGTGAAACCGGCGCGAAAGCGCCCGAATTCTGCAGCGAGCGGGCGTCCACCTGGTGCCGGAGGTCCTCGGGGGCGGGTGTGATGATCTGTCCCCAGAGACATATCACGCGCGAACCCGGATGGGCCCGGTCGAGGTCCGAGATGTCATGGCAGGGCAGAGCTTGCTGGGTCGGCGCCGACACGTGTTCGAGATCGAGGATCAGCCGTGGTTGCCGCCGGCGATCCGCGACGGTGTGACGGGATATCTCAACTACCTCGGCAACCTCGACGCGCGGCCGTATCAGGGCTTCTGCGACGCCCTCGCGGCCGCCCTGCGGGTCACCGGCGAGCGCGAGATCCTCGACCTGTGCTCCGGCTCGGCCGGGCCGTTGCCGACCCTGATCGCCGAGCTCGACCGGCGCGACCTGCCGGTGCGGGTGCGCTTGACCGACCTGTTCCCCAACGCCGACGCGATGGTCGCTGCGGCCTCGACAGTGCCGGGGCGGATCGTCCACGAGGCGCGACCGGTCGACGCGACGGCGGTGCCGGCCGAGCTCGCCGGCTTCCGCCTGCTGTGCAACGCCTTCCATCACTTCCGACCCGCGCAGGCGCGGGCGATCCTCGCCGACGCGGTGGCGCAGCGGCGCGGCATCGCGTTGTTCGAGGGCGTCGGTCGCTACCCGGCGTCGATCTTCACCTGCATGGTGACGAGCCTCGGCGTGCTGGCGACGTCCCTGTTCATCCGCCCGATCCGCTGGTCGCGGCTGGCGCTGACGTGGGTGGTGCCGGCGATCCCGGCGGTGGCGACGTGGGACGGGGTGGTGTCGTGCCTGCGCGTCTACTCGCCGGACGAGCTGCGCGAGCTGCTGGCGACCGTGCCCGGGGCCGAGGACTACTCGTGGCAGATCGAGGCGGAGCCGCTGGGCCCCGTGCGCGTGACCTGGCTGGTCGGGGCGCCGCGCGCGAACGCGTGACTCGAGCTCGTCTTACGACTGCGCGGCTCCGCATGGGCCAAAGTCCGTCGATCGACGGACCGCTCACAAATACCACGAGGGACGTCGACGCGGGGGGCGCGGCGGAAAGTCGACGTAGGCCTTGTGGAGCTGACGCTCGCCGTCCCAGACCTCGACGACGGCGGACAGCCGACCCTTGACTGTGCTCACCGACAGGATCCGCGTCGCCCACGTGGCCGGATCGAGCGAAGACCAATATTTCTGCGTATCCTTGAGCGCCTGCTCCTGCAATGATTCCAGGGCCCCCTGGGGCAGGGCTGCAGCCTCCTCTCGCAGCTCCCAGCGGCCGGAGAAGAGATAGATGAATTCTTCCCGATGGCGGGCACGCGCCACGTCGTCGCGTGCCTCGCTCTCCGGTTCGTCCGACCGCGGAAACCCCAGAGCATTCAGGCGAGCGTCGAGGCCCCATTGAAAGCAATAGCACACGCCGTCGCCGCATTTGTACAGGTGCCGCATCGCTCCTCTACCCCTTCCACCGGCGCCGGCGCTTCGACGTCGGCGCCGCGGCGAGGGTGGCGAGGACGATCGGCGAGTGCCTCATCGCCCGAGGATGGCAGAGTTTGCGGTGGAGTGGGAGGGGCGGCGTCCGTGCTCGCGGCAAGCAGGAGCGTCCGGGCCGTCGCGCGCACGAGGTGGCTGCAGGGCGTGCGCGCCCGCCTCGCTGCGCGACAGGACGGGCGATCGTGCGCGCGGACGCGGCCGGGGCGGTCGCGGTATGCTCGCCGCGATGCCGCTCGAGCTCGTGCTGCTGACGACCAACGGGCGCAAGGCCGAGGAGTGGCGCCGCAACTTCGATCGCTACGGGATCGCGGTGCGGGCGGTCGCGGCGGCGGCGACCGCCGAGACCGCGCGGGCGCTGATCGAGGCGGCGCCGGCGGGGGTGCGGGTGATCGCGGTGTGTCGCGAGGACAGCGACCTGTTCGTCCACGGCACCGACGTCCGCAGCGAGCGACACGACCTCGAGCTGGTCGACCACGTGACTGCGATCGTCGCGTGGTTCATCGAGGACGGCGAGCTCCGCGAGGCGCAATATCAACACCGCGCCGAGGGCTTCGTCGACCGCTCGGACGGCGCGTGCGAGGAGGCGGGCGGCTGGTGGGACGCGATCTTCCGCCTGCGCGCGACCGGCTCGACCTATGCCGAGATGCGCGCGGGCGCGGGCAAGCAGTCGTCCCGCGACATGGCGATCTCGCGGTTCTTGCTCGACCGCGTCTATTATAAAAAGCGGGTCGACCTGTCGGCGACGCCGCGCGAGCCGGGGCGGACGATCGACTTCGATGACGACGTGGCGGCGTTCGTGCGCGCGAGCCCCTGGCTCGGCAGCCCGGCGCTGGCACCATTCGGGGTCGACCGGGTGCTGGCGGCGGTGATCGATCAGGGCGTGTTCTTCCGCGCGGCGAAGAACCGGCGCGAGCGCGTCTACTGGTGGCCGGGGCTGAACGCGGGGATCCCCTACACCCCGAAGCGGGACGGGCTCCACGAGGCGACCTTCATGATGCACGACTTCGGGCACTTCCTCCTGCCCGACCTGGTGTTCACGGGGGCGACCGGCGAGCTGCGCCGGCAGGTGTACGTGGCGTATCGCATGATCTCCGAGGCGGTGACTCTGGTGCTCGCCGACATGGTGTTCGTCGAGGCGCTGCGCCGCTCCGGGGTCGAGTACGACTGGACGCGCCGGCACGCGCACCCGCTGCTGATGGCGACGCAGATCGATCCGTCCGAGCCCGCCGGGTTGCGCGAGCTGCTGGCGGCCAACGTCGGCTATTGCGTGGAGGGCGACGATTCGCGCTGGCGGGCGCTGCTGGCCCGCGCGGGGGCCTCCGACGCGGCCCTCCGCGATTATCGACAGAAGTACGAGCCGTACTTCGTCGAGGACCTGCGGTGGACGGTGCGCAACTGGGAGACGATGACTGCCCGCGCCGGCGAGTTCACGCGCTGGTGGGCCAACACCGCGCCGCTGCGCGCGCTGGCGGACTTCGGGCTCGAGACGGTCGAGGCGTTCGCCGAGCACGTGGCGAAGGGGCCGGGGACGCTGGTCGAGCGGGTGTTCGCGCGGGTGATGGCGACGCGCGTCGAGCCGGTCCTGCGCGGGGCGGTCGCGGCGGCGTCGCGGGAGGAGCGGCGCGAGCGGGCGTTCCTCCGCTGGCTGGTCGGGCAGTTCGGGGTGTTCGCGCGATTCCCTCAGGCGCCGGGGTCGGCGCTGACGCGCTCGCGCCTGACGAGCTTCGTGACGGAGCATCGCGGGCGCCTCGCGTCGCCGGAGATCGCCCGGGCCCGCGCGTTCTACGAGCGCTTCGTCGACTCGCTGGCAGAGCACCACCTGGCGAGCCTCGACGACGCCGCGACGTGGCGCGAGGTGTTCGCGCTGGTGGAGCCGTTCTACGTGTTCTATGACGGACTCCGAGAGGCGTATGAGCCGCTGGCACAGGCGGCGGGGCGCGTGTTCGCCGAGCAGTGAGATGTCCTTTCGGACATGCAGTGACAGGGGCCGCGAGCGGGCGAAATCACTCCGGCTCCGATGTGTCTCAATGGACATGTCGATAGGGACATGCGGGCGGGCGAAAACGCCCGCGACCGCGGGGCCGGCGAGAGGTTATGATCGCGGGCTCGCATGTCCGACGCCGCCGACGCTACCCCGAATCGACCGACGCTCGCGGTCGCGACCATCGGTCATCACCACAGCGGCAAGACGTCGCTGACCGTGGCGATCACCGAGCTGCTGTCGCGGCGCACGCAGGGGGCGGTCCGGCCGGTGACCGTGCTCGAGCTCGAGCGACGCGGCGGCTTGTGGTCGGTGTTCCACGGCGACGTGCATCAGCCCGGCGAGGGGCGCATCGAGACGCGGACGATCGCAGCCAGCGAGGTCCGCTACGCGACCGAGCACCGCAACTTCGTCCACGTCGACAGCCCCGGCTGGCGGCCGTGGCTGAAGAACGCGGCGCGGGCCCAGGCGGTGGTCGACGCGCTGATCCTGGTGGTGTCGGCGCCCATCGGGGTGGAGCCGCAGACGCACGAGCACCTGCTGCTGGCCCGCGCGCTCGGGCTGTCGCAGGTCGTGGTCTTTTTGAACAAGTGCGACCGCGTGGTCGAGCTCGAGTGGCTCGACATGGTCGAGCAGGACGTGCGCGAGCTGCTGATCCGCTGCGGCTTCGACGGCGACGGGACCCGCATCATCCGCGGGGCCGCGGCGCCGGTCGAGGGCGATCGCCAGCGGTGGGAGGCGTGCATCTCCGACCTGCTCGAGGTGCTCGAGCTGGAGATGCAGATCCCCGAGCACGCGGTGCAGGGCTCGCCGCTCCTCTACCTCGATCACGTGTACTCGCGCCGGACCGGGCAGGAGGGCCTGGTGGTCGACGGACGGGTGCGTCGCGGGCAGGTGCGCACCGGCGACACTCTGGCGGTGGTCGGCTTCGGCGAGCCGATCGAGCTGCAGGTGTCGAAGCTCGAGATGAGCCGACGCAAGGTCGAGCGAGCCCAGGCCGGCGAGTTCGTCGGTCTGCGGCTGGTGCGGCCCGGGCAGGCGCTGCGGCGCAGCGAGCTGCGCACGGGCCAGGCGCTGGTGAAGCCCGGGAAGGCCGCGGTGCACCGCTTGACGGCCCACCTCGACCTGCTGGCGCCCAGCGAGCACGGCCGCCGCACGCCGGTGCGCAGCGGCCACGTCGGTCTGCTGCTGTTCGGGACGACTGTGGTCGCGGGCCGCTTCGACGTGCTCGGCCAGGAGACGATCGCGCCGGGCGAGGGGGCGACGGTGGCGGTCGAATTGGTGCAGCCGATCTATGTCGAGAACGGGATGACGTTCCTGCTGCGCGACGGCAACCAGGGGCCGGTGTTGCCGGCGGGCGAGCGGGTGCGCTGGGCCGGGTCCGCGGGCATGGGACGGGTGCTCGACGTGCGGGCCTGAACTGGGGACTCGTGCACCACGGCGCGCGCGAGGCAAGAATCGATGCTGCAGATCACCAACAACACGCCGTTCAGCGTCGGGCTCGATGTCTTCCCCGATGTCCGCGGCGTCGATACCGTACATGTCGCGGTCAAGGCCTGCTTCTGGCTCGGCAGCCCCCTTCGCGTCGCGGAGGAGCAGGTGCCGCTGCACGCCAGTGATGTGTATTGGGGCGAGCCCGGGCAGTCGAGCATCAAGGTCCCCGGAGATCGTCATCTCATCAAGCCTTGCACCGACGTATTGCTCGTCGGTCAGGCCCACGCGCCCCGCGGCAAGGCAGTGAGAGAGCTGATGGTCGAGCTCTCGGTCGCCGAGCTGCGCCAGGCCGTCCGCGTCGTCGGAGACCGCTCCTGGACGGGCGTGGCCTCGCTGTCGCGGGCGACCGCCCCGGAGCCGTTCGTCGCCATGCCGCTGGTCTACGAGCGTGCGTTCGGCGGCTGCTACGCGCCCGTGGAGGGTCGGGCGCTCGAGGAGCCGCGAAACCCGGTCGGGCGAGGGTTCCGCGGGACACGCGGCAGGGACATGAAGGGGTTGCCGCTGCCGAACCTCGAGGACCCGCGGTCACCGGTGCTGGAAGCGGGAGATGCCGCCGTCCCGGCGTGTTTCGCACCGATCGCGCCGGCCTGGTCACCCCGGAGAGAGTGCGCAGGCACCTACGACGAGGCATGGCGTCGTCATCGTGCACCTTATCTCCCGCATGACTTCGATCCCCGGTACTTCAACGTCGCGCCCGAGGCCCTCCGTGCCCGCGGATATCTGCAAGGCGGCGAGGCGGTGCGGGTCGAGAACGCCTCGTCGGAGGGGCCGCTGCACCTGGCGCTCCCGATCTGCCGACTCTCCATTGAGGTACGGATCGCGGGCGCCCGGAGAGCGTTGCGGCCGGAGCTCGAGACGATCCTGATCGAGCCGGACGAGCGACGATTGTGCATGGTCTGGCGCGCGGCGACACGCTGTGACAAGCAGGTGCTGCAGATCGATCAGGCCACGGTGTGGCTCGATGAATTGAGGCTGACATGACAGACGGGCGCGGGCGACCAGGCGCATGGGTCCACGCGGTCGGCATGACGACGTCCGTGGGGCTCAAGGCCGCGGCGACCGCCGCTGCCGTGCGGGCGGGCATCAGCCGCCAGCGAGAGAGCTCGTTCTGGACTTGCAGCGGAGAGCCGATGATCGTCGCGTTCCTCGCGGACGAGCACCTCCCGCCGCTCGCTCCGGAGCTGGCCCGGGAGAAGGGTCTGTCGAAGCGACACCAACGCATGCTGCGGCTGGCGACCCGCGCCCTCCGAGAGGCCGTGTCACCGCTCGCCCGGGTCGAATCCGTTCCCGTCGTGCTCGTCGGCCCCGAGTCTTATGAAAAGGAGAATGCAGCGATCGCGGCGGACTTCCTCGCGCATCTTCGCGTGCAATCGAACGTGTACTTCAGCCGCGTGGGGAGCTCGACGGCCTTCCAGGGCCGCGCGGGTGGCATCGCCGCGCTGGAGCACGCCTTGCGGCTGTTGCACGAGCAAAAACATTCGTATGTGCTCGTCGGCGGAGTGGACAGTCATGCCGATCTGGAGCTGCTCGGGCTGCTGGACCAGGCGGGCCGGCTGCATGCATACGGCGTGATGGATGGCTTCGTGCCGGGCGAGGGGGCGGGTTTTCTGCTGCTCTCGGCGCAGCGGAGGACGCCGGAGTCTGTCGGGTTGGCCTATCTCGCCGCGCCTGGCCTCGGCGAGGAGCGGGGGCACCGCCATAGCGAGGAGCCGCACCTCGGTGACGGGCTCGCCGATGCCGTCCGCACTGCCGTCGCCGGCGCGCCGGATGGCTCGATCGGCAGCGTCTTTTGTAGCCTCAACGGCGAGAGCTTCGGTGCGAAGGAGTGGGGCGTGGCCGCGATTCGCTCGAGCATGGCGTTTCGTGGCGGGCCGCGCTTTCTTTTAAACCATCCCGCCGACTGCTTCGGCGACCTGGGTGCGGCGTCGGGCCCCGTGCTGGTGGGGCTGGCAGCGATGGAGCAGAGGCGAGGTGAGATCCCCGGATCGAGCCTCGTGTGGTGCGCGTCGGAGGGAGCGCCTCGCGCGGCCGTTCTGGTCAGTCGTGATCCGGCGACGGATCTTCGATAGCGGGCGTGACCTCGAGCATCACGGTCGCCCACGCCGACAGCAGCGTGCTCTTGTCGGTGACCAGGACGGTCAGCTTCCGCGGACCCGGCGTGTCGGCGCTCGCTGTCGTGACGAGGCCCAGATTCCCGCCGAAGCGAAGGGCGAAATTGGAATCCGTGATGTCGATTAGCAGGTCGCGCGCGAGGTCCTCCTTCCGCATCCGGATCCGGATCGTCAACGATTCATGCACCTGCACTTGCTTGGCCGAGAGCTCCACGTGCTCGATCCGCGGCGCCACTTCGTCGACTCGCGGCACGACCTGGCTGGCGAGGTGCTCTTGCAGAGCGCCGGCGAGCTTCGTCACGTCGACGCCGGGGGCTTCGTGGGCTTTGATCGAGACGCAGACGTTCGTGTAAGCCCAGATCAGATGCGCGGACCTGGGTGGAATGGCGAAGATCGTCGATACGTCGCCCAGCTCGGCTGGACCGCGAACGTAGGGCATGACCGCCATCGTGTTCGACGTGGCGAGCTTGACGAGTCGTTGACGGGCGGCGAGCGGTCCCTCGCTCGACACGAACACCTCGATGGTGAGCCAGGCGCCTCCCTTTTTCCAGACCCACTCGTGCGTCGCTCCACCGGGCTCTACGGGGAGCGTGGTCTCGCTGAGGATGTCCCAATTCCCGCTCGGCAGGAAACCTCGGATGAGTTCGGCCGTCCACGCGAGCGCCACGCCTCGCGCAGGTTCCGTGAGCTCGACTTTGTCGAGCTCGAGCCTGCTCTTCAGTAGTTCGATCTTTTCGTTCCTCATCATCGAGCGATCTCCTCGATTCTCTTGCTGCGGCGAGGGATGATGGGGTGTACCATACGAGGGCACGAAGACCAGCAGAGTCCGCGCTGTGAAGCGGAGCATTATTGCGATGCCGGTCACACGACGGTAAATTCATATCTGCGACGGTGCCTGGAAGGTACCTCCGCTCGCGCTTGGAAGCGGCCTCAATCGAGGCATCTACGTATTGACTTCGTGACTCGGTCCCAACGTGGCGAAGACGTGCGAATCATGAGATCACGTTTCGGCAAGGAGAACGACGCGCCGCCGTGCGGCGTAGGCTAGCAACGGCGGGGTGAGCTCCCCGGAGCGAGCCTCGTGTGGTGCGCTTTGGAGGGAGCGCCTCGCGCGGCCGTCCTGGTCAGTCGTGATCCGGCGACGGATCTTCGATAGGTGGCGTGACCTCCAACGTCACGGTCGCCCACGCCGACAGGAGCGTGCTCTTGTCGGTGACCAGGATGGTCAGCTTCCGCGGACCCGGCGTGTCGGCGCTCACCGTCGTGACGAGGCCCAGGTTCCCGCCGAAGCGGAGCGCGAAATTGGAATCCGTGATGTCGACCAGCAGGTCGCGGGCGAGGTCCTCCTTCCGCATCCGGATCCGGATCGTCAACGGTTCATGCACCTGCACTTTCTTGGCCGAGAGCTCCACGTGCTCGATCCGTGGCACCACCTCGTCGATTCGCGGCACGACGTGGCTGGCGAGGTGCTCTTGCAGAGCGCCGGCGATCTTCGTCACGTCGATGCCGGGGGCTTCATGGGCTTTGATTGTGACGCAGACGTTCTTGTAAGCCCAGATCAGCCGCGCGGACTTGGGGGGAATGGTGAAAATCGTCGATACGTCACCCAGATCAGCTGGACCCCGAACGTAGGGCACGATCGCCATCGTGCTCGATGTGGCGAGCTTGACGAGTCGTCGACGGGCGGCGAGCGGTCCCTCGCTCGACACGAACACCTCGATGGTGAGCCGAGCGTCGCCCTTGCCCCAGACCCACTTGTGCACCGCTGCACCGGGTTCTACGGGGTAGGTGGTATCTCCTCGGACGTCCCATGTCCCGCCTGGTAGGAACCCTTGAACGAGCGCAGCCGTCCACGCGAGCGCCACTCCTCGCGCGGGATCCGTGAACTCGAGTATGTCGAGCTCGAGCCTGCTCTTGAGTGTTTCGATCTTTTCGTCTCTATTCATGACCGAGCGACCTCCTCGATTCTCCTGCTGCGGATCATGGCTGACGGGATATACCACAGGTAGGCACGCAGACCAGCAGCACCAGCGCCGTGAGGCGGTGAATCACGTAATGATGGTGACACCGGCGAAAATTTTCATGTCCGCGACGGTGCCTGGGGTATCGCCCCGCAGGCGCGTGGCGGCCGCATCGATCGAAGCATCGATATACTGCTGACGCGACTCGGTCCCGAGGTGCGGCCCCGCGCACGCATCGTGGATTTTACCGTGCTCGACGAAGGCGTGGTTGCCGAAACCCGTCCGCAGAGGATCGTCGGCCGCGACAATCTTCTCGGTACCGTAGAATTTGAAGAACGGACTATTACACAATCCGATACCCACGAGATTCGCCGGGTGGATGAAACCGAAGGGGGTGAGGAAAATCCATTTGACATTGGCCCCGACCGCGCCTGCGAGCGCCTGGATGGCTCCTGCCTGATCGTAACAATTGAGGATCGAGGATGCCCTGGCGAGATAGTCCGAGAGTACGAATTCACCGCCGTCGTAGTCGACGCCAAAAAACGATCCGCCGCCCTCTGTATCGTACTCCATCTCGTGGTCGGCGTGACAGTAGCGGGTGATGTTGGCGACCACTCTGGCTTCCTCGTCCGGTTTGAGGCCGATCACCGGCCCGCGCTGACAGACGAGTCGTAGCGCTTCTACCCACACGCCCGGCTTGTACGGCGAGATCGGGCGCGCGAGGATGAAGAACAGTTCGACAAGGCTGGCATTCAGCGCCCAGCGGCCGAGGTCACCCGCTTCGATGCTCCATTGCAGCAGGCCGCGGAGGTGGCTGATGGCTTCGGGCAGTTCTTTGATCTGCGCCTTGACTGTGTGCTCTCCGACCGCGAGCGGGCAGTCGCCCTCGATGACGATGGGTCCGATCGAGCCGACCAGCTTCCCCGTGCCGGAGACGTTCACGCATTTGCTGACCCGCACCTTGATCTCGACGTCTTTGGCACCGCCCGCGCCGTCCACGAGATACACGGCGGCTTTCTTCGAGTAGGGGGCCTCGGGCAGGCGAAGCTTTTCGGCGAGCTCCCAGGGGTCGGACAGATCCTCGCCGATGCGCCAATGCGGCGCTCGAATTTCGGCCTTGTCCCGCGCCGCCGTGATGCCGGAGTTAAAGCTGACCTCGGTCACCTCGCCCTGCCATTCACGTGGAGGGCTGGACGCTCCGGGGACTCCGACAGGTTCGCCGATCTGCACCATCTGCGCTCATCCGCCGATGTTCTTCTTGTTGTGAAACAGGGGATCTCCGAGGCGGCAGACGTTCTTGCCGGCGAACTTGACGTTGAAGGAGAAGTTCATGAACTCGCAGGGGCCCCGGTTGGAGCCCGAGATCACGCCGCCGGCGGTCCCCGGCTCGTCACCGTACGAGCGGCTGTACTGGGCGCCCTCGACCATCGGCATGCAGCCGTCGACCGAGACGTTCTTGGGGCCCTTGGAGGTGTCCGAAGCCTTGCCGGTGTTGGGATACGGGATCGGCACCGGGCCGCCCGGCATCGGCGTCTTGCACACGTCGGGGAACACCACGCTGGCGCCTCCGCTCTGTCTGTGGACCACGCCGCGTCCGTTGGCGAACACCGTGCACTTCATGAGCATCACCCTTCGTCGAGGAGGACAGGCCGCCGTGGGGCGCAGGCTAGCATATCGCCTTGGCACCCTCGCAAGGACTCGTCGCGCTCGAAGATGCGCCGACGCCCGCCCGGGTCCGCGGCGTCGGGGCTGCCTTCATGCAGCCTCGCTAACTGCGCACCGGGCAGGCGCCGGCAAGACCGCGGTGCGCCGCATGACGGCGCACCTCGACCTGCTGGGACGAGGGAGAGCGGCCGCCGCACGGACCGGCCGCGGCCGGGGCGGCTCACTCGAACTCGATGCGTCAGTGCGGCTGCAGCCTGGCGTGCGGCGCACCGGGTCGGCGCTGGTGAGCCGGGCAAGACCGCGGTGCGCCGCATGACGGCGCACCTCGACCTGCTGGGACGAGGGAGAGCGGCCGCCGCACGGTCGGGCCGCGGCCGGGGCGGCTCACTCGAACTCGATGCGCCAGTGCGGCTGCAGCCTGGCGAGCTGCGCACCGAGCCGGCGCTGGTGAGCCGGGCAAGGCCGAGGTGCGCCGCATGACGGCGCACCTCGACCTGCTGCGACGAGGGAGAGCGGCCGCCACACGTACCGGCGCAGCGGCCACATCGGCTTGTACTTGTTCGGGACGACGGCGGTCACGGACTCGGCCGCGCCCGAGGGCCGGGTTCACTCGAACTCGATGCGCCAGTCGTCGATCCGGCGGTCGGCCTCGTCGAGATGCGTGATGTTCGAGGCGACCTTGAGCTCCCACACTCCCTGGCGCGGCAGGTTGGAGCGGAAGAAGATCGTCTTGACGTCGCCGCTGATCTTGCCGGCGTTGTCCGCCGGGTTCTGCAGCGTGTACTCGACGCCGTCGGGGGCGACGAGGTGAATGTGCAGATTGCCGGTGTCGTGCTTGATGTCGACGTGGACCCGCACGCGGCTCGCGGTGCCGGTCCCGAGGGTGGTGATCTTGCTCGACACCCACTCCAGCGGGCCGAGGCCGAGGCTGCCGCGGGTCGGGATCGTGACGTCGGTCGGGTTCTCCCAGCCGTCGACCCCGACCTGGCTGACCACCTCGGCGCGGTGACCGGTGGTGGTGGCCATCACCCGCGCGATCTGCTGCGGGGTCAGATGGTGGTAATCGCCGAAGCAACCGTTGAAGTAGCTCATCAGGTTGCGGCGGTCGGGAGTGACCGAGTACTCGACCGTCGGGTAGGGCGAGGGGTAGTCGATGGACACGGAGATGGTGTCTTCGCTGATGGTGCAGGCGCTGCCGTGGACCGCCGCGAACAGCTTGGGGCCCGGGTCGGGCGGCGTATCGTCGATCGGGAAGCTCGCCAGGTACGCGTAGTCGCCGGTGAGCGGGACGAGGGAGGCGTCGGGGTCGTACAGCGCCTCGAGGATCTCCTCGACATTCTGCGGCTCGAGGGGGGTGGTGTTCACGAGGTTCTTGATCTGGCTCTCGAAGGCGGCGAGCGTCGCGACTTCATTGAAGGTGTGCGGCGCGCAGAAGTAGTGGCCGAGCTCGTGGGCGAGCAAGGTGCCTGCGCCGAAGTTGCCGATCATGTTGAGGACGTCGCCGCTGCACGAGGACGAGCTCTTCGAGATCGTGTAGGTGTTCCACATCTGCGTCGCAGCGTTCCACGCGACGCCCCCGGTCCCGTTGCGGGAGAACACCGTCACCGCGCCGTCCGCCTCGTTCAGCGCGGCGGTCGAGCTCGCCTCCCCGTAGGCGTAGGTATCCGGGCACAGCATCGTCGGGTTGGCCCCGGCGCCGAACGACGCGAGGTTCGCCACCGGCGTGCAATGATTGTTCAGGCCGCTGTGGTTGCGGTGGCCGACGAAGTCGCTCTCGGCGTCGATGCGGAAGCGCAGGGCGCTGTCGCTGCGGTAGTGGAGCGCGTTGGCCCAGTCGATTGCGCTCTGCGCGTTCGCCTTGGTGAGGGTGGAGCATTTGGTGCCGTTGTCGTCGCAGAGCCGGATGAAGCGCAGCGGCGCCTCCTGGTAGTAGCGCTTGACCGCAGTTCCGTATTTGGGCAGAGGCAGATCGGGGTCCGGGTCGATGGGGCCGAGGGTGGTAAAGCCCTGTAGGGGCTCCGGCTCCGGGGCGGCGAGCAGGTCCGCCGCCGCGTCGACATCGACGGGGGGAGCGGCGTCGCAGAGGAACACGTCGGCGACGGCGGCGTCCTGGCCCGGCCCGGCCTCGGCCAGCGCCTCGTGCTCCGCGGACTCTTCCCCCGGGTCGCAGCCGACAAAGGCCGTGAGAGGTAGCGCCAGCGCGACGCTCGTGACGGTGATGATGCGAGAGAGATGGATGCGAATCTTCATAATGGATCTCGTCCTTCCGACATCCTCCTCAGCACACGGCGTGCCAACGCCACGCGGCGCGATGCCCTGCTCCGACGCGCCTCGAAGCGGAGGTTCGCGGCGACGCGGCCGTGGTCGGTGCCGGCCCTGTGCCGGCACAGTGCCAAGCCACATGGCCGCGGGCACGGCCGGTCCTGTCGCGCCCGACGGCTCCCAGGGCGGCGTCCTGCCGAGCGCCTGCCAATCGTCGAAGCGAGCGGTTGTGCGCCCGACCCGGAGGAATCGCGGCTACCGAGTCACGGACGCGTCCGCTGAGTGGGGGCGGATCCGTGGAGACGCGCGGGGCTCACCAGCTGATCGGCTCGAAATCTTTTAAAAAAATGCCGCGCAGGAATTCGCCGTCGCGAAGGCCGCGGACGATGGGGTCGCAGACGCGGGCGGCGGCGTCGACGAGGTCGAGGGGGGGCATGAAGCCGCGCTCGCGCATGGCGTCGGCGATGGGGGCGGGGTTCTCGTTGGAGGCCCAGCCGGTGTCGACGCTGGTCATGTAGATGCGGTCGGTGGCGTAGTCGTCGGCGGCGGTGCGCGTCATCATGTTGAGCGCGGCCTTGGCCATGTTGGTGTGGGGGTGGTACGGGGCCTTCCAGTCGCGGTCGAAGCGGCCCTCGGGGGCGGAGACGTTGACGATGAAGGCGGCCCCGACTGCGCGGGCCATGGTCGGTCGCAGGCGGGCGTTGAGGACGAACGGGGCGACCGCGTTGATCAGCTGGACCTCGACCATCTCGATGGTGCCGACCTCGTCGAGGCGCAGGCGCCAGCTGTTGCGCTCGCGCAGGTCGAGCGGCTGGCCGAAGCCGTCGTCGCTGCGCTGCGGGAACAGCGGGTGCTCGGGGAGCGAGATGTCCCCGGGGACATGTGGCTGGGCGAGCAGCGACTGCAGCGCCGGCGGCAGGGCCTCGTGGCGGGCCTCGTCGGCGAGCAGGGCGGCGTGGTACTCGGGCGGGCGGTGGACTGTCTGGGCGGCGTTGTTGACGAGGATGTCGAGGGCGGGCAGCTCGGCGTCGAGCCGGGCGGCGAAGGCCTCGACGCGGGGGATCTGCCGCAGATCGAGGTGGACGATCTCGAGGCGGTCGCGAAAGTCGGCGAAGTCGGGCTCGTCGGCGAAGCGGCGGGCGGCGTCGCGGGCGAAGCGGGTGGTGACGATGACGCGCGCGCCCCAGCGCAGCAGCCTCAGCGCGACCTGATGGCCGATCTTGATCCGCCCGCCGGTGACGAGGGCGACGCGGCCGCGCAGGTCGACGAGGTCGCCGCGACGGGCGTAGCTGCGAGCGGCGCACGCGGGACACAGGCGGTCGTAGAAGAAGTGCAGGCGCCTGTAGGGCTGCTTGCACACGTAGCAGGGGCGGGCGGTGTGCAGCTCGTGAATGGTGGGATCGGGAGGTTCGGAGGTGGCGGTCGCGACGCCGAGCTGGCGCCGGCGAATGGCGGCGTCGTCGATGCGGGCGCGATCCTCGGCTTGCTGGGCCTCGCGTCGACGGCGGTCGCGGCGGCGCTCGCTGCGGGCGTGGCGGCGATCGTCGCGGTGAAAGCCGAAGATGGCGCGGCGCAGGTCGACGAGCTGCGGGTGATCGCCGCGGAGGAGAGATGGCCGAAGGGACAGGTGAGAGAGGAGGCGCAGCGCGGCGGCGAGGTCGGCGTCGGTCAGCGGGGGCGGGAGCTCGGGGACGGGCGCGAGCGGCGGGAGGACGCGGCGCAGGCGGGCGAGGTCGGGCGAGGGCCGCCGCGCGGGCCGACGGTTGGCGTTGTGAGCGAGGCGGGCGACGAGGCGCTGGCGGAGGTCGGTGGCGAGGTCGCCGAGGTCGAGGGCGCAGAGCTGGGAATTGGATTTTTCGAGGGCGGCGACGAGGGCGGCGGGGTCGGCCGAGGGCGGGAGCGCGAGCCGGTGCCAGCGGCCGTGGGCGAGGAGGCGAACCCACTCGGCGGTGGCAGGGACGTCGAGCGGCTCATTGCCGCCGAGGCGGAGGTCGGTGATGTTTGTGTCTTTCAAGGCATGTCCGATGAGACATATGGATGCAGGGGGGAGAGCGGTGCCGGCGAGGTCGAGGCCGCGCAGCGAGGGGTGGCCGGCGAGCGCGGGCAGGAGCTCGGCGAGCGATCGCGGGCCGAGCGGGTTATTGCACAGCGAGAGGTGCTCGAGCCGCGGGTGGCGAGCGAGGAGCGCGGCGAGGTCGGGCGCGAGGTCGGGACCGAGGGCGCAGTCGCCGAGCCAGAGGCCGCGCAGGGCCGGGAGGTCGAGGGCGGGGAGCAGGGCAGCGAGGTCGAGTCCCTCGAGGTCGAGGTGCGCGCCGGGCAGGACTGCGCCGTGCACGAGCCGCCGGGGCTGTGCGAGCTCGGGGTCGCTGCAGAGGTCGGCGAGGAGGCTCGCGCGGTCGATCGGCGTGGCCATGAAGGAGCGCGACAGCGCGCGGCGGCGATGATACACCGCGGGCGATCGTGTTACGCTGGGCGCAGCGATGCCGGACGGGGCGACGATCGAGGTGGCGATGATCGTGCCGCGGACCGAGGCGGAGGGGCCAGGGGTGCGCTACGCGGTGTGGGTGCAAGGTTGCCCGTTGCGCTGCGCGGGCTGCTGCAACCCGGAGATGCTCGAGTTCGGCGGCGAGGGGACGAGGCGCCGGTTGGCGGCGGACCTGGTCGAAGAGGCATGTGACTCGGGGGCCGAGGGGATCTCGCTGCTCGGGGGGGAGCCGTTCGCGCAGGCGGAGGGGCTGGCGCCGCTGGCCGAGGGCGTGCGAGCGCGTGGCCTCTCGGTGATGATTTATTCGGGCTACTCCCTGGCGGAGTTGCAGGCGCAAGGACCGGCCGCGGCGCGGCTGCTGGCGGCGACCGACCTGCTGGTCGACGGGCGCTTCGAGGCGAAGCTGCGCTCGCAGACGCGGCGCTTCATCGGCTCCGACAATCAGGTGCTGCACTTTCTGACGGATCGCTACGCGTCGGACGACCCGAAGCTGCGGGGCGGCAACACTGTCGAATTGCGGATCCGCGGCGGCGAGATCACGCTCAACGGCTGGCCCGTGCTCGGGCCGCGCACACGGGTGGCGCGATGAGCCTGTCGGTCGGCGTCGACGAGGGGCACGCGCTCGAGGTGCTCGCCATGCGGAGCCGCGGCGGCGAGAGCACGCTCAACGGCTGGCCCGTGCCCGGGTCGCGCACATGGGTGGCGCGATGAGCCTGTCGGTCAGCGTCGACGAGGGGCACGCGCTCGAGGTGCTCGACATGCTGATCCGCGGCCGCTCGGTCCGGATCGTGCCCTCGCAGCCGGTGTCGCAGCCGCGGCCGGAGCTGATCGAGGTGGCTGGGCGCAGGATCGCGGTGACCTGCCTGCGGGTGCTGGTCGAGTCGGGCCGGCGCGAGCGAGTGGTGCTGCGCCGCGGTCGTCGCGTGCGCGGACGGGTCTGGGACGCGGCTCGCAGCGAAGGCTTTCGCCTGCGCTTCACCGAGGCGACCTACGAATTGTGGGTGCAGGCGACGCAGCGGCTGGCGGAGATCGCCCGGCCCACCGAGGTGGTGGAAGGCGAGGGCAGCTCGCGCAAGGCGCGGCGGCAGATCCGTCGCATCATCAAGATCGCGGGGACCGACACCGGTGATTGGCTGGTATACGCGCTGGCGGTGCGCCACCTGGCGCGCATGAACATGCCGCGGGAGATCCGCGAGGACCTCGGGCGGCGGCTGTGCCTCGGCTCGCCGCTGGCGACGCTGTTCGCGCTCGAGGACTGGTCGCGCCAGGTCGACGGCGAGGAGTCGTCGGGCAAGGTGGAGCTGCTGCTGAACGGGCCGCAGGTGGTGCTGCTCGAGTGCCTCGACGAGGTGCTGGCGGAGCAGTGGGCGGAGCAGATCGCGAGGTGCATGCGCTGGTCGCCGGGCGAGGAGCGGGCCGAGCGATTGCTGGTGGCGGCGCGCGTGCTCGAACAATTTATCGAGGCGATCGACTTCCGGGCCCGGCTCGATCTGGCGCGGCCGCTGTGTCGCGCGCTGGCGCGCCTCGCCACGGGCGAGTGGGGGGATCCGCCGGCCGTGGTGTCGGCGCAGCTGGTCGCGGACTCGGGGCTGATGCTGCGCTCGCAGCAGGACGCGCTGCGGCGGGCGCTGGCGCGGCTCGTGGGGCTGGGCGAGCGATTGGCCGGGCTGCGCGAGGCGATGACCCGCCACGCGTTCGGCGACCGCCGCTACGAGGAATCACAGCTCTATCTCGAGCTGCACGACACGGTGCTCCGGCCGCACCTCGCGCGGCTCGATGCGCTGGCGCGAGTGCTGACGGGTCGGTTGGGGTGAGCAGCCATGGCATCACGTCGTCGGTCGATTCGGCGAGCCGGAGCTGCTCGGAGCGATTGTCGGCAGTCAAGCATCGAACTGCGAGCGTCGTCGCCTGGGTGGTGCTGTCGGCGTGTGCTCCCCGGTCCTCGTCGGGGCCACCGAGCGAATCGTCGAAGCCGGTGCATGCCGAGGATTCGGCCGCGCCCGTAGCGGTCGAGACGAGGCCGTCCGTCGCCGAGAGCGACCTGCCGGTCATCCCGCCCGATCCGGCCGAGCAGGTCGACTTCGAGCTCTCGGCGCTGAGCTTCGGTCCATGCCGTCCGATCGACGCGGATCACGAGGAGCCGTTCGTCGTCGGGCACGGAGTGGAGGGCTGGAGCGAAGGGGAGCCGCTGTGGGTGATGACGAACGCCGGCGGGGCCGTACGGGCAGCTGCCGGCAAGCGCTTCGAGTATTGCGGGTGGGGCATCTTGAAGTCCTCCGAGATGACCGGGTCTGCGGATATTGAGGAGACCTGTGTGCCGGCGTGGACCCTCGTGACCGCGGCTCCTGTCCGTTGCGAGGAGCCGCTCCGTAACAGCTTGCCCGAGCGCCTGGTCGAGCGCCCCGGGCCCGAGCCGAACCTGCTGTTCGCCGTCCATCGGCGCCACCGGCCGCCGACGCTGGTGCCGATGAGCTTCGAGGTGCGCGTCCACGCGGTGTGCCAGGACCCGGACAAGGACTTCGACGAGCCCGGGGCGAAGATTCCGGTCGAGGACGCCGCTGCGCCGATCGACCGCCGCTTCGCGCAGCAGGTCTCGCAATTCGACAGGCAGCATTGGCGGGCGATACGCGTCAGCTCCACGGGAGCGAGCGAACCACCGTTGCACGTGGTGCACACGGCAGAGGCGCGCAACATGGTGAAGCGCTCGCAGTGGTTCGTGTTCCGTGAGCACGCCGACGGCAGCGTGACGTCGCTGGTGGCGAAGGCGGACCGCGTCTGGCACGACAGTCCCATGGCCCGCGAGCGCCATTGTGGTCTGCCGTACATCGTGCCTTTTCCCGTGCTGTCGTTCATGCACGCCGGCAAACTGCACTGGGTGACCGGGATGGAGAGCGAGAAGATCGAGGCGCGGGTCTGGGAGGTCGGTGACGAGCGCTTGCGTCACGTCCACACGTTGCCCGTCGCGCTCTACGCGCCCAAAGGATGAGCGAGTCGGGCATGAGACGCTGTCGGGTCGCAGTCCTGAGCGGGGTCGTCGTCGCGGGCGGATGCGGCGATCGTTCGACCTCTCCAGAGGTTGGGGGCGAGTCGGAGGCGGCCCTCGCGCGGCTCGAGCGATGTGCGGAGGAGGTCGAGCGGGTGTGGAGCGCCCATCCCGGCGAGCGCGCCGCTGCCGTGGCCGCGTGGTGGCCCGGGGCCAGGATTTGCGCGGCCGAGGTGTTCGCGGGGTGCGGCGAGGTCGCTTCACTCGCGGGGCCGGGAGACATGCTGCAGGTCGCAGAGGCGTGCGCGCGCGCATACTGCGGCCGCTTCGGTCGGGGCCCGCGGCTCTGCAGCGGGACCGAGGTGCTGCGCGGCGCCGACGAGGGGGTCGCGCGGCAGGCGGCGTCCGAGTTCCTGAGCGCGAAGCTGGCGCTCGATCTCGGGCTCGATCGCGGGGATTCGCGGGTCGTCCGCATCGCCGACGCCCACGCCCGGTTGTGGGCGGTCGAGGCGATGCGGGGAGAATTGCTCGGCCCGCTCGAGTTGTCCGTGCGCATCGACGGCGATGGCTTCACCGTCCGCTCGCGTCCTCTGCCGCCGCGGCTCGTCACGGCCGATGCGTCGGCCTCGATGCACGATCCCGCCAGGTGGGATTATGACGGGCTCGAGCGTGCGGCTCGAGAGCTGAAGGCGAGGTACCCGCGGGAGTCCGTGGTCGAGGTCCAGTTCGGCGCGGAGATCCCGATGGAAGTCGTGGTCCGGTCGATGGACGCGCTGGCAGGCCGAGGTTGCGAGTCGCGAGGGGACGGCGCTCCGGAGTGCCTGTTCTGGCAGCCCGTGACGGTCGACTTGCCGGCGTCTCCATGACGAGGGCGTCCTGGCCCAGGCGCGCTCTCGAACGGCGCTTCGGGCCTCGCCAGGGCGCGGAGGGGTCGGTTAGGATGAGCGTCCGCGAGGAGGCAGCGTGAGCCGAGGGTACCGCATTCGCATGAGAGATCCGAACTGGCGGCCGGTCACGTACCACGACGCGGCGAAGCAGGTCGAGACGGCCGACGCGATCGAGATGGACGTCGGGATGCTCGAGATCCTGCCGGAGGGGGCGATGACGACGCTGCTGCGCGAGGAGCTGGCGGCGAGCGGCTGGTCCAAGGGACAGGACGGGACGATGTCGCGCAGGTTCGGCGAGGTCGAGGTGACGCTGGCGCCCGACGGCCGGACCGTGACCGCGCGCGCGGCGGCGTCGAAGCAGGTGACGACGCGGGCGACGAGCGAGGCGCAGGCGGCGTCGCGGCTGGAGGAGGCCGGCAAGCGGGTGGAGCGCGACCTGGCGCAGGAGGTGGCGCGGCGGCTCGGGGCGCAGGAGGGCGAGATCCGCGGCGAGCTGCAGGCGGCGCTGCAGAAGGTGTACGTGGAGGCGCTGCGGCAGAAGGCGGCGTCGATGGGCCAGATCGAGAGCGTACACGAGGGCCGCGGGGCCGACGGCGAGCTCGAGCTGACGATCAAGGTGCGGGTCTAGAGTGCGACGCACTGTGCCGATCGAGACCCTGCCGGGTGAGGTGCGGGTCGAGGACGCGGTCGAGATGGCCTGCGCGCAGGACGTGACGTTCATCGAGGAGCGGCTGCGCCGCGGGATGAGCGTGCTGGTCGAGTGCGACAAGGAGCTGGCGCTGCACGTGTACCTGGCCGTGCGCGCGCGGCTGCGTCGCGGGGCCGGCAACGGGCGCGGGCCGCAGATCGTGATCGTGGACGGGCGCCCGCGCGAGGGCGAGGAGAGCCGCGGCAACCTGGCGTCGATGCTGTCGCAGCTGACGACGGCGATCCGCGGCAGCGTGGAGCGGACGATCATCGTGCTGCTGCACCTCGACGTGCTGACGACGACGCACACGAGCCTGACGATGGAGGCGCGCGAGGCGATCCCGCTGCTGTACGAGAACCCGGAGGCGATCCTGCTCGGCTTCCGCGACCCGAGCTTCCAGCTGCCGAAGGTGATCGAGGGGGTGTTCGCGGTCCGCCGCGAGATCGTCGGGGTGCCGCGCGAGTCGCTGGCGAAGATCGTGACGCAGCGCGAGGCGAAGGCGATCGACGCCGACAACTTCGACCCGTTCGCGCTGTATAAATATGTGTCGGGGCTGAACCCGGTGCGGCTGCGGCGATTGATGCAAGCGGTCGGGCTGCGCCGCGAGGCGATGCCGGGCCGCTCGCAGGCGGCGCAGGTGTACCGCGAGCTGCGGCGGCAGACGGTCAGCGAAGACGTCGAGCTGCCCAACGTCGATCTCGAGCGCGACATCGGCGGCTACCCGGAGGTGAAGCTGCGGCTGCGCGAGGAGCTGCTCGACCTGCTGCGGCGCAAGGACAGCCTCGGCAGCGAGGGCGAGATCCAGGCGCTCGAGGGGCTCTTGCCGCGCGGGATTATCTTTCACGGGCCGCCCGGGACCGGCAAGACGTACTTCGCCAAGGCGATGGCGACGGCGATGGACGCGACGGTCATCATCGTGTCGGGGCCGGAGCTGAAGTCGAAGTGGGTCGGCGAGAGCGAGGAGAATCTGCGCCGGGTGTTCCGCCAGGCCCGCCGCAGCGCGCCGGCGGTGGTGGTCTTCGACGAGATCGACGCGTTCGCCCACGCGCGCGGGACGTACGAGGGCTCGGGGGTCGAGCACTCGATGGTGAATCAGCTGCTGACCGAGATGGACGGGTTCCGCGGCAGCGAGAGCGTGTTCGTGGTCGGGACGACGAACTTTTTGGAGAGCCTCGACGGGGCGTTGCTGCGGCCGGGGCGGTTCGAATTTTTGATCGAGATCCCGGCGCCCGGAGTGCAGGACCGGCGCGAGATCGTGGAGATCTACGACCGCAAGCTCGAGCTGGGGCTGTCGCGTGAATTGCAGGAGCACCTGGTGCGGCGCACGGAGGGGCTGGCGGAGCGGGCGCGCGGGCTGCCGTTCACGGGCGACCACATCTACGCGGTGTGCCGGGCGCTGAAGCGGCAGGCGATCCGCACCGGCGAGAAGAAGTTCACGCCGGAGGACATCGACCGCGCGCTGCAGCGCAAGACGCGAGCGGCGGTGGTGCTGAGCCCGGCGGAGGAGCGGGTGGTGGCGATCCACGAGGCCGGGCACGCGCTGCTGGCGATGCTGGTCGAGCACGCGACGCCGCCGGAGCGGATCTCGATCGCGGCCGACATGGAAGGGGCGCTCGGCTACGTGCTGCGGGCGGCGCGGGCGCGGCCGTACGCGATCACTGCGGCCGACATGCGCGCGGACATCTGCGTCGGGCTCGGGGGGATGTGCGCGGAGCGGCTGGTGTTCGGCGAGGTGTCGATCGGGGCGCACACGGACCTGCAGCAGGTCAACCGGATCGCGCTGGCGATGGTCGAGGAGTACGGGATGGGCGCGAGCACGGGGGTGCTGGTGCGCCTCGACGACGCGCCGCGCCACGGGACGCCGATGTCGGAGCGCCGCCGCGAGCGGGTCGACGCCGAGGTGACGGAGATCCTCGAGAAGGAGCTGGCGCGGGCGCAGGAGCTGTTGACCGGCCACCGCGCGATGCTCGAGGCGCTGGCGGAGACGCTGCTCTCGCGCAAGGTGCTCGACCGCGCCGAGCTGAGCGCGCTGACGAAGGGAGAGAGCCATGGCTGAGGTGACGATCCGGCTGCGCCACAACCCGCGCACGGGCGAGCGCGAGGTGGTGATCCACTACGAGTCCGACAGCGACGCGCTGCCGCACGAGCACGAGCGCGACCACCGGGCGCTGGCGGAGCGGCTGATCGGCCGGCCGCTCGAGCAGGTGCTCGGCGGGATGGTGGTCGACCGCGTGGTGGTCGAGAAGGCGCCGAAGGCCGGGGCGGCGGCCGCAGAGGAGGCCGCGCGCGAGAAGGCCGGGGTGCGCGGCCAATAGCCGGAGAAGTGAGCCGGACGTGCGGTTCTGCCTGCTGCTGACGGGGACGGCGAGCGACGGCGCGACGCTGGCGGTGCTGCTCGAGGCGGCGCCGTTCCTGGCCGAAAGGACATGGTCGGTGATGCTCGACATGTCCGGGCCGGCCAGCGCGCTCGCCTGCGAGGGGCTCGATGCTGTCCTCGCGGACAGGTTGATGCCGCGCGGGCTGCCGCTGGCGACGGCGAGCGAGCAGGACGAGACGCTGGTGCTGGCGCCGCTGCGCGGCGGGGCGCCGATGCGCTGGAATTGGTGGAAGGGGCGGACCGCGCCGCGATTGGTGGAGGCGCTGCGGCTGCGCAGGCTGCCGGGCGAGCCGCTGGTCGACGAGGCGTTGTTCGTGATGCGCTCCGAGACGGAGGCGCCGCGGCTGCTGCTCGAGCGGCTGCTCCTGCTCGGGCGCTCGGACGCGCAGGTGGTCAGCTTCGTCGACGAGGCGGGCGCGGGCAGCTTCGCGGTCAAGGTGAAGGCGCCGCCGATCTACCTGATGATGGCGGCGCGCGACGGCGGCGGCGAGGTGGCGGTGTACGGGCGCCACGGCACCAGCTCGCTGTGGGTCGCCTGGTCTTTCGAACATCCGGCGCCGGGGCCGGCGGCGGCCTCGCTGGCGCGGATGAACCAGGCGGCGCTGGTCGACCGCGAGGGCAACTGGCTGCGCACGCCGGCGGAGTGGCGGGTGCGGGCGATCCACGACGCGGTGGCGCCGGAGCTCGAGGCGCCGCGGGTGGTGATGCGCTCGGTGGAGTCGGAGGTGCGGTTCCGGGTGGCGATCCGCCTGGCGCCGGCGGCGATCACCGATCCGGATCTGTGGTTGCTGTCGCCGGAGCAATTGCTCGAGCTCGAGCCGCTGATCGAGGTGAGCACGGCCGACGAGCTGTCGCGCCTGACGGTGGCGCGACTCACCGGCGGGGACGGGACGGTCTACCTGCTGCGCGAGCGGGTGCGGCCGGGGACGCCGCGGATGGCGGGGCGGGTCAGCGACACTCTCGGGGTGCCGGGTTATTCGCAGGTGGCGGGGGCCGACAACCTGTACGTTCCGACAGGTCGACGATTGATGCCGGTGCTGCGGCGCGACGACCTGCGGGCGCTGCTGGGGCTCGAGCGGGCGCACACTGTGGTGCTCACGGAGGACCGCGACGGGCCGCGGGTGGTGACGATCGCGGAGGTCGACGAGCAGCCGCTGCAGCGGTGGATCGACTACGTGGCGACGGACCGCCGGCTCGAGCTCGACAAGCTGCTCGAGCGCAGCGTGTTCGAGTTCCCGGAGGTGACGATCGAGTGGCCGAAGGAGGCGCGGCAGCCGGCGCCGAAGCGGCCGTCGACGCGCGAGGCGCCGGTCAAGCGGGCGCCGGCGCCGAAGCCGGTGGTGGTGGAAGAGGCGGCGCGGGGGATCGACGTCGACGCGGCGGCGCACCTGCGGGCGCTGCGAGAGCAGGTGCGCGCGCTCGAGAAGCGGGTGATCGCGGGCGGCTGCGACGAGCCGGAGGTGTGGCAGGAGCTCGGCGAGGTCAAGGCGGAGCTCGGCGACGGCGACGAGGCGGCCGATTGCTTCGAGATGGCGCTGCTGCACGCGGGGCCGCCGTACGACGCGGGGCTCGCCGGGCGATTGATGGCAGCGAGCCGCGGCGACGACTCCGAGGATTCGCTGATGGAGTGGGTGGTCGCGTCGCGGCGGACGCCGGCGGAGGCGAGTCGACTGGGTGCTTCGCTGGTGGCGCGAGTGGCGGCGCAGCGGCCACCGGCCGACGAATTGATGCAGCTGGCGCTGCCGATCTTCGCCGACCCGCGGCTGCCGGTGTCGCGCCGGCTGGCGTGGGCGGTGCTGGCAGGCTGGCACCACCACGCGCGCGACCGCCTCGGCATCACCCGCGCGAAGGAGGCGATCCTCGGCGGGATCAACGAGCGCGGGCTGAGCGAATTGCACGACCTGCCGCGCTTCGTGCGACACGCGCTGGCGCGCGAGGGCGAGGACGCGAACGAGGAGTCGGCCGAGGCCCGCGGCGATCGCCTGCAGCAGGGCCAGCTGATCGCGCTCGAGGCGATGTGGCACGAGGCGTCGCAGGCGGGGCTGCCCGAGATGGACGCGCCGGCGGCCTTCATGCGCCTGATCTTCGCCGTCGGGTTCGCGCGGCTCGGGGCCCGCGGGCTGGCGCAGGAATTGATCGCGCCGGTCGAGCTCGAGCTCGACGTGCACGAGATCCCCAACCGCGCGCTGTTCCGCCTGTACATGGCCCGCCTGGCCCACGAGAGCTCGGGCGGCAGCCCGGAGGTGTGGGCGGCGGAGGTCGGGCGGATCGTCGAGAGCGTCCGCGACGCGCGCTTGCAGCAGGCGGTGCTGTGGCTGCAGAAGCGGTCGATGTGGCTGCGCACGACGAACGAGGAGGAGTCGGCGGCGAGCAAGGGGGCGCGCTACAAGCTGCCGCAGGGGGTGGACGTCGGCGGGCTGGCGGAGGTGGTGGCGCGCGAGGTGTCGATCGGGACGCGGACGTTCGACTACTTGATCGCGGAGGCGGTCGACGTGTGCGTGCGCCGGGCGCTGGCGAGCGGCAGCGACGCGGTGGTGGCGGAGGTGCTGGCGAGCGCGGAGCCGGGGCTCGGCAACATCCAGATCTTGAGCCACCGCGCGGAGGCGGTGGCGGCGTGCATCCACGGGGCGGCGAGCGTCGGCGACGACGCGATGGTGGGGCGCCTGCTCGAGACGCTGGTGAACATCGCCCGCAGCGAGAAGCTGGGCTCGGCGCGTGAGCTGGTGCGGGCGACGCAGCGCGGGCTCGGGGCGCTGCGCCGCTTCGGCGGGCTCGAGCCGGCGCGCGGATTGCTCGAGGCGCTGTCGCGGGTGCACGCGTACACGTCGAGCGACCAGATCCTGCTGTCGGCGACGGTGGCGACGGGGTTCGTGCAGATCGGCGAGGAGCGCGTGGCCGACGAGGTGCTGGACACTCTGTGCGCGCAGGTGCTGGCCGGGTCGCTCGACTATGTGACGCGGGCGCAGGGCGGGCTGGCGGTGGCGCAGGCGCTGCGGCACTGGCCCAACATGACGCGCGTCGAGCGGTTCCGCCGCTTCATCGCCGCGCTCGCGGTGTTCCGCGACACCTTCACCGCCAGCCGCTACTACGATACGCACAAGATCCTGATCTTGGAGGCGATCGTCGACAGCCTGGCGGACAGCCGCACCCGCCACAGCGACCGCGTGCAGGGCTTCCTCGACCAGGAGGAGCACGCCCTGCGCCGGCGCATCGTCACCGACTGGAGCGCAGTATGTGGACGCTAGAGGAGCTCGAGCCCGAGATCGACGACATCCGCGCGCGGATCCAGCAGCACCGCCGGGGCCTGAAGGAGTACTTCGTGGCCCGCGACGAGGAGATCGATCTGGCGATCCTGTGCGCGGTGGCCCAGGAGCCGCTGCTGCTGGTCGGTCCGCCGGGGACGGCCAAGAGCGACCTGGTCGTCAAGCTGACGGAGAGCCTGGGGCTCGGGGCCGGCGACTACTTCGAGTACATGCTGACGAAGTTCACCGAGCCGAGCGAGATCCTCGGGCCGATCGACATCGCGGTGCTCAAGGAAGGGCGCTACCTCCGGCGCACCCGCGGGATGCTGCCCGACTGCAGGGTGGCGTTCCTCGACGAGATCTTCAAGTCGAACTCGGCGATCCTCAACACGCTGCTGACGATCCTCAACGAGCGCAAGTTCTATCAGGACGGGCAGCCGACGCCGGTGCGGCTGGTGATGCTGTTCGCGGCGACCAACGACATCCCCGACCAAAGCGAGCTCGAGGCGATGGCGGACCGCTTCATCCTCAAGATCGAGACGAAGCCGGTGAAGGACCGCCACTTCGAGGAGCTGATCGACGCGGGGGTGATGAACGAGTCGTACCGCGCGAGCGGACACAAGCCGTGGACCCGCGGGGCGGCGTCGCTCGACGACTTCCTGAAGCTGAAGCGGTTCATGGACCTGAGCTTCGGGATGGGCCGCGAGCCGGGCCGCGACCGGGCGCAGTGGTTCCCGCGGCCGGTGTTCGCGGAGATGCGGCGGATCGTGCGGGCGCTCGAGACGGAGGACAAGGTGATGGTCAGCGACCGCAAGCTGGTCAAGCTCTACAAGGTCATCCGTACGCAGGCGTTCCTCAACCACGGCGGGGCGGTGCAGACTTCGGACCTGAACCTGCTGGCCTACGTGGGCAACCGCCGCGACGAGATCCCGGTGGTGGCGAGCAAGGTCAAGGCGCTGCTGGGCCTCGGCGGGTGAGCGCGTGGCCCGGCGACTCAGCCGCGAGGAACTGCTGCCGGCGCTGAAGGCGTGGGCCTACGTGAGCGGCTACGGCGGCTCGCTGGCAGAGTCACTGCCGCCGGCGCTGGGCTGGCTGCGCGCGCTGTGGGAGGAGGGCCACGACGCGCTGCCGCTCGACCTGGTTCACGACCTCGGGACGCTGCTGGTCGAGGGCCGGGCGTTCGCGTTCGCGTCGAGCCGCGACCTGGCCGATTGGCCAGAAGAGGAGCGGGCCGAGCGGCTGCAGTACGAGGATCGCGTGCTCGGCAGGTGGATCCTCGACCCGAGCGTGAGCGACGCGCACGTGGCGATCGCGGCGCTGTCGGGCGAGCTGCAGCCGCGGGCGCTGGCGCACGCGATCGGCCTGGCCCTCGGGACAGCCGCGCGGCGGGCCGAGCTCGACGCGGGCAACCCGGCGATCCTGCGCTCGTCGTGGCGCGAGGCGCTGGCGCTGTGCGCGAGCTGGCCGGCCCGCCACGGGGCGTGGGAGGAGCCGCCGGTCGACGAGCACTGGCGGGCGTGGGCGCTGGCGATCCGGGCGGCGATCGTGGGTCGCCTCGGCGAGGGCAAGCTGTTCTCGCCGGAGGACCTGTGGGAGCTGGCGCACCTGGCCGACCTGCCGAACGAGTCGAGCCGGCTGGCGCTGCGAGAGCTGCACGCGGCGACCGCGGCGATCGGCGGGGTGAACCCGGGCGTGGCGATGGCGGTGCGCCGGCGGGCGCAGGAGGTGGCGGTCGACGAGGAGGACGCGAGTCACTACCCGGCCGGCGGCTTCGATGCGCTGAGCACCCGCGGTCGGTTCGAAAATTTGGTGCGCAGCGAGGTGGCGTACGTGGACGCGGGGCGCGAGGAGCTGGGGCAGATCGATCTGTTCGACGTCCGCTTCGCTCAGGGCGAGCTGCTGTATTACACCCGCGACGAGAGCCCGCTGTTCGATCAACGGCGCCGCGTGACCGTGGTGATCGAGCGACCGCTCGACCAGCGGCACAAGCACCCGGAGCTGGCGGCGCAGACGCTGGTGCTGGTCGACGCGGCGACGCTGCGCCTGCAGGCCGACATGATTCAGGTGTTCGGTCCGTCGGGCGCGGAGCTGCACCTGCGCTGGCGCACCAGCGGCAAGGCCGACGCGGAGGCGGCCGACGAGGAGGCGCGATTGATGGCGATGACTCTGGCCGACGACCTGGCGCACCGCCGGGTGACCCTGGCGACGATGACGGACTGGCAGGAGGCGCCGCCGCGCGGGCTGGTGGTGTTCGCGGCCCATCAGGAGGACCCACGCGCGGGGGCGCGGGCGTGGGTGCGGGTCGGCGAGCCGCGCTGGGTGCTGGACGGCGAGAGCTTCGCGGTCGGCGAGCCGGGCGGGCTGCGGGGGCTGCTCGACGCGATCTTGCTGCGGCTGTTCGCGTGAAGGTCCGGGCAGGTGGGCCTAACGGTCCGGCTCCCCGGCGGTCGAACCCATCAGGCGGTCGCGGTAGATCTTGCGGAAGCGCAGGGTCGGCTCGTCGGTGCGGACCGAACGCTCCTGGCTGGCGGGCGGGACCTCGCGCGGCGACGAGGTCTCGATGACGGCCCGATCCTCGCCGCCGATCTTTCGTCCGCTGGCCGCGAAGTAGCGATCGAACAGGCGCGCCCGGAGAAAGTCGCGGATCGTCAGCATGAGCACGCGGGTGGTCGTGTGGTCGACGGGGAGCGCCGTCAACAGCAGCTCGAAGGTGCGTCTCCCGGAGGGGATGTGCAGGTGCATCGTGTTGGGAAACCGGTAGTCGAGGGTGATCGGCCGGGGGACGCCGTCGATCGCGGTCGATGTCCGACCGCCCCACGGCCGATCTTCCCAGAAGATGTCGAGACGCGAGCCGGGGCGGAGCGGCAGGGCGTCGCGGAGCGTCCGCCGGTGGACGAACGGGAGGTGCGGCCAGTCGAGCGAGTTCTCCATGACGCGCGTCCAGTGGATGTCGAACGGCGTGGTGAAGCCGCTGAGCGCGAGGCCGTCGCGCCGCAGCACGTCGGGCAGGTCGGGTTCCGACGGCGCGGCGAGCCCGGGGGCCGTGTACAACCACAGGAGGCCGCCGCGCTCGCGCACGGGCACCGGCGTCGCGCCGAGGCGCTCGCGCCTGGCGTCGGGGTTCCACGGGACGAGCTGGTTGCTGCCGTCGCCGGCGAAGCGCCAGCCGTGGAACGGGCACTCGATGCACCCGTCCTCGACCTTGCCGAGCGACAACCGCACGCCACGGTGCGGGCACCGATCGACGAGCGCGCAGGCCCGCCCTTGCCCGTCGCGGAACAGCACCAGCCGCTCTCCGGCGACCTGCAGCGGGAGCGGCGCGCGGCGCTTCAGGTCCCGGCCGAGGCCGACGATCGTCCAGACATGTGCGAAGCCGCGGAACATGGCTGACCTCCACGCTCTTTTTTCGCTGCCCGGGAAGGCGCGCCCGAAAGCCGTGTGCGGTGATTGTTTGGCCGGTGGATCGCGGCCAAGGACGAAAGCGCGCCGGCCCGGCGAAGCCGGCGCGGCCGGGCGATCGACGGCGGCGCCGGCGGCACGAGGCGCGAACGTGTTCACTCGGCGAGAGGGAAGGGCGAGCTCGAGGGCATGGCTCTCGAGTCAGGACGGCAGGAGGCAGGGCGCAGAGGTCGACCGGAGGATGAGCGAGGGGCGCGCGCTCAGTTGTGGACGAAGCACTTCCTGCAGGGCGTGAGCTCCTCGATGCCGGTGAGGTCGACGGGGAACTCGCACAGCTGCGGGACGGTGGTCGCCAGGGTGAAGTCGTCGAGCGGGTTGCCGAACACCTGAATGTAGTCGCACTCGCTGAGCCAGGGGTCGTCGAGGATCGCGGCCAGCTGGGTGAGGTCGTTGCCGGTGAGGTCGAGCTGTTCGAGCGATTGATAGGCGGCCAGCGGCGCGAGGTCGGCGATGGCGTTGTCCTGCAGAGAGAGGAAGAAGAGCTCGGCGGTGGCGAACTCCGGAACGCCCGGGAGGCCGGCGGCGTCGGCGTAGACGTGCTGCAGCGCCGGGTGCGAGGCGAGGCTGGTCATGCTGGGGGCGAACGGGTTGCGCGAGACGTCGAGGCGATCGAGCACGGGCGCGCCGAGCAGCGGGGCGAGGTCGACGATCTGGTTGTCGTCGAGGTCGAGGTCGAGCAGCGCGGGAAGGGCGAGCGGGGCGACGTCGACGATCTGGTTGTGGGCGAGGTCGAGCTCGCCGAGCGCGAGCAGGCCCGAGAGCGGGGCGAGGTCGACGATCTGGTTGGCGGACAGGTCGAGCTTCTCGAGCTCGCTCATGCCGGCGAGGGGGGCGAGGTCGACGATCGCGTTCTGCTCGGCGCTCAGCGAGGTGAGGAGGACGAGGTCGGTGAGCGGGGTGAGGTCGACGATCGCGTTCTCGGACAGGCTCAGGCCCTGCAGGGCGTCGAGGCCGGCGAGGGGGGCGAGGTCGGAGAGCTGGTTGTTGCTCAGGCCGAGGCTCTGCAAGGCGGTAAGGCCGGTGAGCGGTGAGATATCGGCGAGCAGGTTGTCGGACAGGTTGAGGTGGGTGAGGTTGACGAGCGAGGCGAGCTCGCCGACGTCGCTGTGGCCCGAGTCGGAGAGGTCGAGCGACTGGAGGGTGACGATCTGCCCCAGGCCGGTCAGGTCGGGCGCGGGCGTCTCCTGGGCGATGAGCAGCTCGAGCGGCAAGCCGGCGAGGGGGGCGAACGAAGTGATCGGGTTCCGCGAGACGTCGAGCTCACGCAGTGCGACGAGGCCGGCGAGGGGACCCAGGTCGGTGACGTTGGCGCCGCGGATCCGGAGGTGAGTGAGCTTGCCGAGGCCGGCGAGCGGCTTCAGGTCGGCGATCTCGGTGAAGTAGAAGTCGATCGAGGTGAGGCCGGTGAAGCACTCGAGGCCCGACAGGTCGGCGACGTCGCGGTCGGTGAAGACGGTGTCCAGAGATTCGGCGAGCTCGACCGGGATCGGGCCCTCGGGGACGTCGAGGCGCAGTCGCAGGTACTCCTCGAGCAGCGGGTCGGCGATGACGATCTCGGTGCAAGGCACGGCCGGCGGGGCGGTGGTGCCGGTGGTGCCGGTGGTGGGGTCGCCGTCGCTGGTGGTGGTGGGCGTGGTGGTCGAGGTCGGCGTCGAGTCGGTGGCGCCGTCGGCGGTGGTGCCGTGGCCGTCGGTGCCCTGGTGGTCGGTGCCGGCGCCGGAGTCCTGGGTGTCGCTGCTCGTCGCCTCGCTGGCAGTGTCCGGGCCGCAGGCGAGGGCGAGGGCGAGGGCGAGCAGCGGTCGACGGGGCATGATTCGATCATGCCGGGAACCGCTGGATTGTCCATCCGCGGGCGGTGGGCGAGGGGCGGATGAAATCACGGGCGAGCGGACACGGATCGCCGGCGTGCTGGCCAGGCGAGCCGGACAGCGACGCCGGCCGCGGGCCGCTCGGCGGCGAGAGACTGTGATGATATGTCTCGAGGGACAGGTCGTCTCGTTGCCGCGCGAGCGTCAATCTTCGCAGCTGTCGTCGTCGTCGTCCTCTTCACGGGTGAGGGCGGGGACGAGCTGGACGGTGAGGTCGGTGAGGCGCCAGTCGCAGGCGCGGGCGAGGGTGTGGACCTCGTCGATGCGCCGCAGGGGGGCGGACTCGTCGACGGGGACGACGTAGACCTCGCCGATGAGGACGTGGCCGTGCTCGCGCAGGCGGACGGAGGCGCAGCGGACCCATGGCAGGTCGCGGAGCGCGGCGACGATCCGGTCGGGCAGCGGGTCCTCGCACTGACAGGCGACGTCGCGGGGGCGGCGGTCCATGAGGTCGCCGAAGGCGGCGATCATGTTGCGGGCGCCGTCGCGGGTGATGTCGACGGCGATCATGCTGGCGGCCACCGCGTCGGCCCACCAGTAACCGAGGCCGATGCCGATGACGCCGAGCATGCCGGCGGCGCCGGTCATCCAGTCGGCCTTGTTCATGAGGGCGTCGGTGTAGAGCGCCTTGTCGTGGAGGTCGTGGGCCAGGCGCAGCTTGATCCGGCCGAGGATGACCGTGGGCGCGGCGCTCCACGTCAGGGCGGCGATCATGAGCCAGCCGAGCCAGAGGTCGCGGCCGAACACCGTGACGCTGCCGATCGTCGGCCGCTCGGCGCGGATCAGGGTGTAGAGGCCCTCGCCGAGCAGGTAGCCGCCGAAGCCGAGGAGGGCGACGGCGGCGACCAGGAAGGCGATGGTGACCGCGCGGTGGTAGCCGTAGCGGTAGGCGTCGGTGGCGTGGCGCCGGCGCAGGCGCGCGGCCACCAGCACGGCCAGCGGCGGGACCATGCCGAGCATGTCGTCGATCCACACCGTCTTCATCGCCTGCGACTCGCCCATCACGAAGGCGGTGAAGGCGATCGCGGTGACGAAGTAGATCAGCGAGACCTGCTCGACCCGCACGGCCAGGCGCATCGCCGGCGCCTTGTCGCACGGGAGCTCGTGCGCCGGCGTGTGTCCCCAGCGCTCGCTCATGAATCACCGCACTCCTTTCGCCCGCGCGCGAGGGCGACGTCGATGTCGGCGCCGGCGAGGTAGGCCTCGAGCTGCATGGTCCAGGCGTTCTCGCCCGGCGGTACGGCGAACACGTGCTCGCCGTCGATGGTGCGGTGGTAGGCGCGAGTGAACCCGACGTCGTCGTAGGGGCTGTCGGCGACGAGGCCGCCGATCACGAGGTCGAACTCGAAGCGCCGCAGGGCGGCGAGCAGGCGCGTCTCGCCGCCGATCGTGAAGGTGAGGTCGAGCCCGCGGGCGCGCGCGAACTCGCGGACGAGGTCGACCTCGGCGCCGGCGAGCGGGCGATCGGGGCGCTGGCAGGCCCACGGCGGCTCGAGCACGACGCCGACGCGGACGCCGTGCAGGCCGACGCGCTCGCCGGTGAGCTCGGGATCGCGGGGCAGGCCGCAGCTGCAGGCGAGCCACGCGGCGGCGGCGAGCCGCTCAGGCGTTGACGATCTCACCGCCATTCGGATGGAGGACCTGGCCGGTCATGTAAGAGGCGTCGGCGCTGGCGAGGAAGACGAAGCAGGTGGCGCACTCCTCGGGCTCGCCGGCGCGGCCGAGCGGGGTGTCGCTGCCGAACGAGGCGACTTTCTCCGGATCGAAGGTGGAGGGAATGAGGGGGGTCCAGATCGGCCCGGGCGCGACCGCATTGACGCGAATGCCGTCACCCGCGAGGTTGGACGCGAGCGAGCGGGTGAAGGCGACGATCGCCCCCTTGGTGGCGCTGTAGTCGAGCAGGCCGCCGCTGCCGCGGTAGGCGGTGACGGAGGTGGTGTTGACGATGCTGGCGCCCTCCTGCTCGCGCAGGTGCGGCAGGGCGGCCTGGGTCAGGAAGAACATCGAGAAGATGTTGGTGCGGAAGGTCCGGACCAGCTGCTCCTCGTCGATGTCCTCGAGCTTGTCCTTCGGGTGCTGCTCGCCGGCGTTGTTGACGAGGACGTCGAGCCGGCCGAAGCGGTCGACGACGCGATCGACGGCCTGGCGGCAGAACGCCGCGTCGCCGACGTCGCCGCGGATCGCCAGGCAGGCGCGGCCCTCCTTCTCGACCTGCGCCGCGGTCTCGCGCGCGTCGTTGTCCTCGCTCAAATAGACGATGGCGACGTCGGCGCCCTCGCGGGCGAACAGGACGGCGGTGGCCCGGCCGATGCCGCTGTCGCCCCCGGTGATCAGCGCGACCTTGCCCGCGAGCTTGCCGCTGCCGCGGTACTCGGGCCGGCGATACCTGGGCCGCGGCTTCATCCTGGCCTCGTGCCCCGGCGGCTCCTGGGTCTGCTCCGGCCGCTGCTGGCTCTTCTCGTCGCGCTTCGATGCGTTGCCCATGGTCGCCTCCGGCGGGGTCGGTGGTGGTCGCGTGCGTGCGAGCCGTGGGACTCGTGGCACACGCGGCCCGCCTGTCAATGCGCAGACCCGGAGGCGAGCGCGCAGCCGGTCACGGACTGCAGGGCTCGCTGCTGGCGCGATGAAGGCGCCGACAGAGGGCACGCGATGGCGCCTGGTGCGCGAAAACGTGCGGCCGGCGAGAGCTGGTGGTTCGTCGCAGGGCTCGATGGCAGCGATGCCCGACGACCTGCGGCGCTCGACGTCTCGGCCCAGCGTCACATGAGCATCTCGCCGCGCTTCCCTTCGATCAGAGCTTCCATGGCTTCCCCGAAGGTGGGAGCCAGATCGATCAGGAAGTCCATCAAGAGGTACGTCTTGCCGGACTCGCTGATGACGAGATAAGCGTGGCCATCATCGACCTCACCGAGGGGGAACAGCCTCTCGCCCAGCGTTTGTTCGTACCCCTCGAAGCGATCGCCTTCTCCTGCTGCGAGTGAGGGATCGAGGTGAAAGGAGCTCCTGGCGCGGTCTCGGCCTGGACCGGTCCGGCGTACGGACAGATCGCCAAACTCCCGGAGAGCGCGCCGAGCTGCCGTGAATAGTTCGAAGTTGTCCGACTCTTTCAATAAACTCTCCCACGTCGAAATTTTCTCGCCGACGTCTCGCCCTTCGCGCCATCCTGCGGCGCGCAGCACGGCCTCGGTTTCCTTGGACCATTTCCTCCCTGCCATGGCAGTCGATCTCCCGTGGGCGGATGCCGGCCTGTTATAGATAGTCTGCGAGGATTTGCTGGTATCGAACGGTTCCGGGCTGGGGGCCGTGGAGCGCGGCTTCGACGAAAGATGGGGGTGGTGCATAATGATGCGCGCGCACGTAGTGAAAGATCAAGTTGGGGGCGGCGAATGCCTGGCCGTCGGCCCCGAAGACGCGGATCTCCGAGCAGCCCAGTCTCGCGGTCTCCCCCATGAACGTCTCGAAGACGCTGTCCGAATTGTTTGAGGGAAAAGGCCGGCAGAACTGGCACCGGTGAGATCCCCGCATTCGCGCCATGCCCTCTTTGCAGGGGCTCCAGAGCGCCCTGAGCAAGGCATCCTCGGGGGGGCGAACGGGGAACGGGTGCTGCTCGTCGAGCCAGCCGATGTTGAGCAGGCCGGCGCGGGTAAACCTTGATGAGTAGAAATATTGAGACAGGTCGGGGAAGTGCATCGAGGCCTGGTCGTGATGATGGAATTCGTGGCGGACGATTCGTGGCTCGCCCGCGCGAGTGGTCGCGTGCGCGCGGCGGCGGCGACCGCGAAGGGTGAGGGCCCCCGCGGCGCTCGCCTGGCGCAGGTGGTATCACCGCCGAACGGTCGCCGTGCCCAGCCCGGAGCAGCCCAGGAGTCGTGATCGCGCGCGGCGAGGCGCTGCGTGGGCGTTCGGGGGGCTGCTCGGGCTGCAGTCGGTGCGGGCGATGGCGATGCCGGCGATCGGGTGGGAGGCGCCGGCGGGTTGCCCGGCGGCGGAGCGCGTGGAGGCGCGGATCGGCGAGGTCGTGGGGGCGCGGCCGGTGTCCCCGGCAGTGACTGCGGTGCGCGCCCGGGTCGCGCGGCAGGGGGAAGGGTGGCTGCTGATCGTGGTGTTCTCGGGGCGCGACGGGACGACCGAGCGCCGACTGACGCTGCACGACTGCGAGGCGACCGCGGACGCGACGGCCCTGCTCGTCGGCATCGCGCTGGTCGGGGCTCCGGGCGGCTCGCCAGGCGGCGGAATCCCGCTGGCGGTGCCGGTGCCGGAGGCGGATGCGCGCGATCGCCCGCCCGGGCCGCCAGGCGCGAGGGCGGAGGACGCGACGACGGGCGCGGGCGCGTCGGAGGATGGGCGAGATCGCACAGGCACGGGGGCGGCGACGAGGGCGAACGGCGCCGGCGCGGGGACGGATGGGCGCGAGCGCGCGGGCGGGGGCGGAGCGACGGGGACGAACGGGCGCGAGCGCGCGGGCGGGGGCGGAGCGACGGGGACGGACGGGCGCGAGCGCGCGGGCGGGGGCGGAGCGACGGGGACGGATGGGCGCGAGCGCGCGGGCGGAGGCGAGGGGACGGGGACGGATGGGCGCAAGCGCGCAGGCGGGGGCGGAGCGAATGGGCGCGATCGCGCGGGTGGGAACGGGGCGATGGCGGTGAGTGGGCGCGAGCGCGCGGGCGCGAGCTCGGCCAGGCGGCTGCGGGCATTTGTACAGCTCGGGCCGGCGGTGGGGGTGGGCGTCCTGCCGCGGGCGACGGCGGGGCTGGCGGCGGCGCTGGGCCTGGCGTGGCCGCGGCTGCGGGTGGGGCTGGGGTATTCGCGGTGGTTCCGCAGCCCGGCGCGCTGGGGCGAGGACCGGTCGATCGGCGCCGACCTGTCGCTGCACGTGGCGACGCTGCGGGCCGGGCCGGTGCGGCGGGTCGGGCCGGTCGAGCTGCAGGCCGGGCTCGGGCTCGAGTTCGGCGCCCTGCGCGCGGCGGGCTTCGGCAGCGAGGTCAACCTCGATCGCAGGACGTGGTGGGGCGCGACTCTGGTCGGCGGCGGGCTGGCCTGGGCCCCGCGGGCGCTGCGGGGCCACGGGGCGCTGCTGGTCCAGGCCGAGCTGGTGGTCCCGCTGCACCGACCGACCCTCCTCTATAACCGCGAGCCCATCTTCCGCCCCGGGGCGGCGGGCGTGCGCGCGGGGGTGCAGCTGGAGGTCCGCTTCTTTTGACGACCCGTGCGAGATCGCGCTGCATTCTCATTAATGCCAGCGCCCGCCGGCGGGAAAGCAGGCGGCCATGATCCCCCTGCCTGAACCGCCGCGCGCCGAGGACGGGCCGTCGTCCGCCGGGCAGCGCGCGCCGGAGCTGATGGAGATCTATCGCACGCACGTGGATTACGTCTGGCGGATCGCGCGGAGCCTGGGGATCCCCGCCGACGCCGCGGAGGACGTCACCCAGGAGGTGTTCCTCTGCGTGCACAACCGACTGCACACATTCCGGCCCGGTGGGTCGATGCGGGCGTGGTTGTTCGGGATCACCCGCAACCTCGTGCTGCACGACAAGCGCAGCTACGCCCGCCGCGAGCGCCACCTGGCCGGGTTGCCCGAGCCGCAGGAGACGGCGCGCGAGCCCGACGCGACGGTGCGGGTGCGCCAGGCGGCGGCGCTCATGCAATCGTTCCTCGACGAGCTCGACCTCGACAAGCGCCTGGTGTTTCAGATGACGGAGATCGAGGAGATGACGGCCGACGAGATCGCCGAGGCGCTGGCGATCCCGCTGGGCACGGTGTATTCGCGGCTGCGGGCGGCGCGGGCCCGACTCGAGCGATTCCGCCTGCGGCTGCACGCGCGCGGCGAACGGAGGCACGTATGAGCGACGAACCCGTGACCACGCCCGAGCTCGTCGCCGCCTATCGCGACCGCGAGCGCCCGTCCGACGCGGCGAAGGAGCGAATGGCCCGCGCATTGATGGCAGCCGCGGCCGCGCGCTCGGCGACGGTGATCCCGCTGCGGCCGGCGCCGCGGCGACGTCGCACGACGCCGATCGGCTGGCTGGCCCTCGCGGCCGCGCTCGCGCTGGTCGGCGCGTCCTCGTATTGGCTGGTCGGCGCACGGCACGAGCGGGCCACCGGGCCCGCCGACCTGTTGATGGATCCGCAGCGGATCGACGAATCGCAGGAGCGCGTCACGCCGAGGCCGGGCGAGCCCGTCCGCGCGAAGGCGACGGTCGCTCCGGTGCAGCCGGCGAGCCCGCCCGGGGAGGCGGCCGCGCCCGCGCGAGAGGTGCCGGCGGCGAGCGAGCCGCCTGCGGCGGATCCTGCGCCGCGTCGGCCTGCGCGCTTGCAGTCGCGTCCGGTGGCGGCGGAGCAGCCGCGTCCGGTGACGGCGGAGCAGCCGCCGGTCGGCGGCTCGCAGGTCGATCCGGTGCTCGAAGAGTTAATGTTGATTCAGCAGATCAAGGACGCCCTCGACGCCGATCGGCCCGGGGACGCGCTGACGGCGATCGATGCGCATGCACGGAAGTTCGCCCGCGGCAGCCTGGCGGAGGAGCGCGAGGCGCTGCGCGTGGTGGCGCTGTGCGACGCGGGCGAGGCGGGGCGAGGCGAGCGCGCGCAGGCGGTCTTCATGCGCACGTACCCGCGATCGGCGTACCGCGAGCGGGTCCGCGCGGCGTGCCCGACCGCTGCATCGACCGCGGAAGAATCGACGACGGATTAATGGCGAGGGCCGCGGGCGGGAAACACACTCGCTGAGAAGGACCCCGTCATGACTTACTTGCCCGTAACCTCGACCTCCCTGCAGATCTTGCTGCTGGCCGGGCCCGCGTGCCTGCTCGGCGCGTGCGTCGACGACCTGCCGGTCGGCCAGACCGGCACCGAGACCGACACCGAGACCGACACGACCGCGCCGGCGACCACGCAAGCGAGCGAGACGTCGCCGGACCCGACGACCGACTCGCCGACGACCGAGACGTCGACGACCGACGCGCCGACGAGTTCAACGGTGACGTCGGTGGAGCCGACCAGCACGACGACCGCGGAGCCGACGACCGCGACCACGGCGATCGACACGACGACGACGACCGACGACACCAGCACGACCACGTCGACCACGTCGACCACCAGCGACACGACCGGCGACCCTGACACCACCGATTCGACGACCGGGCCCGGCGAGGGCTGGCAGCCGCCGAATTGTGAGCTGGTGACCGGGACCGGGGCGGTGACGTTCAGCTTCGATCAGGGCGCGACGCTGACGCCGATGGATCAGCAGATCAAGCCGGTCACGTACACCTTCGGCCTGGTGGCGCTCGGCAAGCCGGGGGCGATGCTGGCGGGCTCGGGGCAGCAGATCCTGGCGTCCGACGACGCCGGCTGCTCGTGGCATTCGATCGGCATGGCCGGCAACCCGAACGCGCCGGCGGTGCGCCTGCACGCGGCCGGCGAGACGCGGGCGTACGCGTACGGCGACAACAACGACGCGATCGTGCGCGTCGACGACGAGGTGATCCAGAAGCTGAGCTCGCCGGCCGGGCAGGAGGGGATCGTCGGCCTCGGCGTCGACCCCGACGACCCCGACCACGTGCGGATCGGCGACTCGGCCGGGCGCGTGTGGGACTCCGTCGACGCCGGCATGACGTGGGAGCAGGTCGGGATCCCGGCGTTCGCCGGCACTCTGGCCTACCGCGCGGCGTTCGACCCCAACGACATCGACCACGTATTGTTCGGCGCGCTCGCCGAGGGCGTGCTGGTGTCCCACGACGCCGGCGAGGGCTGGCAGAGCGCGACCGGGCTCAGCAGCGGCAACGCCAACGGCTTCAACGTGGTGGTCTCGCCGGTGCAGGGCGACATCGTGTGGGTCGAGGGCCTCGACCTCGAAGACCCCAACGACCAGACCCAGCGCCACGTCTACCGCTCGGAGGACGGCGGCCTGACGTTCACCGCCGTCGTCGAGGCCAACGAGGCGATGCTGTACAACGGCAACCACCTGTTCCCGCACCCGACCGACCCCGACGTGCTCTACTTCGTGTTCGGCTCGAACTACCAGAACTACGGGACCGACCTGTTCCGCTACGACTACGGCGAGGACAAGATCACCCTGACCCACAACATGTGGCACGACACCGTGATCACGTTCCTGCCGGGCGACCCGTCGGTGATCTACCTCGGCCTGTCGATCGAGCCCGGCGGCGGGTGAGCGGAGAGATATTCGGACATGTCCGATGGGACATGTCCTTGCTCATGGCGCAGGTCCCCTGCCCGGCGAGCGCGGGCGCGAGCTCGCGCCTGCGGGTCGTGAGGGCGCCTTGTCGCGGGTCGGCGAGATCGGCTAGCGTGCGCGCGTGAGCCCTACGCAGATCGAGATCACCACCGACGACGGCGTCTGTCCCGCCCACGAGTACGTGCCGCGCACGCCCGGGCCGTGGCCGGCGGTGCTCGTCTTCATGGACGGCGTCGGCATCCGTCCGATCCTCGTGGAGCACTGCGAGCGCCTCGCCGAGGCCGGGTACTACACCCTGTTGCCCGACCTGTTCTACCGCTCCGGTCCGTACGAGCCGCAAGATCCGGCCAGGCTGTTCTCCGATCCCGCGGTGCGCGGCGCGTGGTTCGCCAGGCACCGCGCGACCACCACCAGCGCCGCGGTCATGCGCGACACGCGGGTGTTCCTCGACCACATCGCCGCGCGGTCCGACGTGCGCCCCGGACCGGTCGGTGGGGTCGGTTACTGCATGGGCGGGCGCATGGCGCTGACCGCCGCCGGTCATCATCCCGACCGCTTCGCCGCGGTCGCGGCCTATCACCCCGGCAACCTCGCCGACGACGCGGCCGACAGCCCGCACCTGCTGGCGGCGAACATCTCCGCGGAGGTCTACGTGGCGGCCGCGAGCGACGACCCGACCTTCCCCGAGGAGCAGAAGCAGCGGCTGGCCGCGGCGCTCGACGCCGCGGGCGTGAAGTACACGCTCGAGACGTACCCGGCGCGGCACGGCTGGGTGTTCGCCGACATCCCCGTCTACGACGCCGCCGGCAACGCGCGCCACTGGCAGACGCTGCTCGAGCTGTTCGCGCGCGCGCTGCCTCGCTGAGATGTCCTCGGGGACAGCTCAGCGGTCGCGGCCGCCCTCGATGACCTCGACGAACAGGGCGGTGATGTTGTCCTTGCCGCCGCACAGGTTGGCGTAGCGGATCGCGGCCGGGGCGGCGACGCGGGGGTGCAGCCGGAACAGGTCGATCAAGGTGTCGGCGGCCTGGTCGAGGTATTCGTGGAGGCCGTCGGAGCAGAGCAGCAGGCGGTCGCCCAGCTGCAGCGGGAAGGCCATGATGTCGACCTCGACGAACTCGCGCAGGCCGATCGCGCGGGTGATCTGGCTCTTGCGCCCGCGCGCCTTGTCGGCGCTGGCCAGGCCCTGCTTGACCTGCATGTTGAGGAGGGTGTGGTCCTCGGTGAGCTGGCGGACGTCGTCGCCGCGCGCGAGGTACACCCGCGAATCGCCGACCTGACCGACGATCGCCAGCTCGCCGGCGACCAGCACGACCGAGGCGGTGGTGCTCATGCCGGTGTAGCGCGCGTCGACCTCGGCCATGCCGTGCACCAAATAGCAGGCGTTCTGCAGCGCGCTGCGGACGAGCCCGCCCAGGCGCGCGACGGTCTCGGGGCTGACGCGGATCTGCGGCTCGACCGGCGCCCCGTGCACGACCCTCCGCTGCGCGAGCCGGGCCTCCTCGTGGGCGAGCTGGATCAGCTCGACCTCGCGGTCGACCCACTCGAGGATCAGCTGCACCGTGGTCTGCGAGGCGACCTCGCCGCAAGCGCGCCCGCCGACGCCGTCGCACACGACGAACAGGCCGAGCTCGTCGTTGCCGACGAACGCGTCCTCGTTCTGGCTGCGGCGCCGACCGACGTCGGTGTCGCCTTGATGGCGGGTGCGCACGGGGCGAAAAAGATACAGCATGCACGGCGCGCGGGGACTCGCCGCCGCGAGCGCCGAGATGAAAATGTCGAGAGCGAGGGCGCGAGCCGAAACGACGATCGGGGGCTCGAGCTCCCGGATCGTGTTGTGCGGAGACGCCGCGCTGGTCGATTCCGAGCGGAATCGCGCCTCGGATCGCGGCTGCGGCGCTGGCGGAGGCCGTCGGCGAGGGGATGCCCCCGCGACCGGACGAGCCCGTATCGACGCCGGCGCCGCACTACTATGATACGAGCGTAAGGATCACGCGGGCGGGATGCCAGCAATCTCCGCGGCCGGCGGCGATCGACAATGGTCCAAGGGACATGTCCTGGAGAGCGGGCGACAGGAGCGGTCGCGAGCCTGTCGGCGCGATCCCGCGATCGCCGACGTCCGCCCGTCGCGCTGGCCTTTCACGGTGCGATCGGCGATCCTTCGCGCCGATGCACCTCCGCCGCTGGTCGCTCGCGTGCTTCCTCCTCGTCCCCGCGACCGCGCGCGCCGACGTGCCGCCCCCGCCCTCGTTCGCCTCGTGCCAGGGGGCCTCGCAGGGCGAGGCGTGCCAGCTCGACGCGGGGGGGTCCGGGCGATGCGCGCCGGCGACCTGCTCGAAGCTGGATTATTCGCAAGGATCGCCGCCGAGGTCGGTCGAGTACGACTGCCTCCGCTGCGCGGCGCAGGCCGCCGCCGGTGATGCGAAGGTCTCGGGGTCGACGCCGGCGACGTCCGCCGAGTCTCAGCCTCCGGCCGTGAAGCAGGGCTGCAACGTCGACCCGACCGCGGGGATGCTGGGCGTTCTGGTCGCGCTCGCGGGCTTGCGGCGCCGTCGTCACGCTGTCGGCTCGATGTGAACGAGAGCGGGACGACTCCGTCCGCACGAGGCACGAGGCCCCCTCGGCGGGCATGACTGCGCGACGGATCAGCCGCCGTCGATCACGGTCCGGCCGCGCGGCGCGAGCTTGTAGACCCCGGCCTCGCGCTCCATGTAGCCGCCCATGATCCACTCGCGGCGGATCGTGCAGAAGTCGGGGTGCACGACCTCGATGAAGCGGTTGAGCTCGGGCTCCCGGTATTCACGGCGACGCGGCAGCCGGCGCAGCACCTCCTCGAGCACGATCTCCTTCTTGCGACGCTGGGCCGGCAGCGCGCGCAGGCGCGGCCCGTCGAAGAAGGCGCGCAGGACGTCGCGGGTCTCGGTGTCGACGGGCGAGGCGGTCGCGAGCTCGCGGACCCGCTTGGGCGACGACACCGCCTTGACCGCGCCCTGCAGCGCCTCGATGTCGAGCTGATAGAAAGTGTACGGCGCCTGCCGGGTCTCGCGCAGCAGGCCGGCCTCGGACAGCACGCGGAGGTGGTGCGAGACCGTGGCCGGGGTGACGCCGACCTCGGCCGCCAGATCTTGCCCGCAGCGCGGGCGGTCGACCATCGCCGCGATCATCCGCAGGCGGGTCGGATCGGCGAGCCCTTTAAAAAGCTGGACCAGGGCCGGCTTGGGATCGACGGCGTCGTCGGACATGCCGCGACGATACTTGCCGATTTGATGGTTGTCAAATTGATCAGTGTCGATTTAACGAGTGCCTGACCGGCTGGGCGCGTTCGCGGCCCGCCGTTCGGGCGCTCGCCGAGCCGCCCGGTGGAGCCCCCTTCGGTGGCTCGCGGATGGCGGCGCGGCGCGGCGCGAGCGAGACTGGGGCCGTGACGGCTCCGAAGATCCTGGTGACGGGTGCGACCGGCAATTGCGGCGGCGCCACGCTGCGCGCGCTCGTGCGAGGGGGCGTGCGGGCGCGGGCGATGACCCGCGAGCCGGGCCGGGCGCAGGCGCTGGCGGCGATGCCGGGCGTCGAGGTGGTCGCCGGGGACTTCGACGACCCCGCGGCGCTGGGCCGCGCCCTCGCCGGTATCGAGGCGGTGTTGCTGCTGCCGCCTCACGCGCCGGCGATGGAGGCGTGGCAGGGCAACCTGATCGCGGCGGCGCGGCGAGCCGGCGCGCGGCACGTCGTCCACGTGTCGGGGATCTGCGCGGACCCGTCGGAGCCGTCGATCAGCCTCGGCGGTCACGGCCGCGGCGAGCGCGAGCTCGAGGCGTCCGGGCTGGCCTGGACGCACCTGCGGCCGAACTCGTTCTTTCAGAACACCCTGTTCGACGCGGCCTCGATCGCCGCCGAGGGTCGCTTCTACGGCTGCGTCGCGGACGTGCGGTTCGCCAAGATCGACACGCGCGACGTCGGCGAGGTCGCGGCGGTGTGCCTGACGCAGTCGGGGCACGAGGGCGAGACCTACGAGCTCTCGGGGCCGGAGGCGCTGACGTACGCCGAGCTGGCGCGCACGCTGTCGCGGGTGCTCGGCCGGCCGATCGAATACGTGGACATGCCGAGCCGGACGTACGTCGATTCGCTGCGACGGGCCGGCCTGCCCGAATGGCTGGCCGAGGAGTTCTTCCTCATCTACGGCCAGGGCCCGCTGTTCGCCGGCGGCGCGGCGCGGCCGAGCGACGTGGTCGAGCGATTGACGGGCCGGCCCGCTCGCACCTACGAGCAATGGGCGCGCGAGCACGCCGCCGCGTTCGCGCCCGCGTGAGCGGGGCCGCGGTTCGCAGCACGGGCGCGCCGTAGCGACGACGCGCGCGAGCCGGACTCCGCGCGGAGCCCGGCTCGCAGGCGCGTGGCGCTCAGAGGGTGCCGGCGACGTAGCAGAGCGACTCGACCTCGTCGTAGACGATCTCGCCGGCGACCGGCTCCTCGTCCTCGACGCAGGTCGGCGTGCACCAGTTGCAGAGCGCCGGCGGGTTGTCCGACTGGCACACCGGGGCGCCGCAGCAGATGGCGGCCTCGGCGGTGCGGGCGCCGAAGGCGACGGCGCCGAACGAGAGAGCGATTGCGACGAGAGAGAACGAACGAATGGAACGCATGACCATACTCCTTTGGATTCGACGTGGGCTACGCACGGCGACAGACCGTGAGATGCGGTGAGTGGATTCGACTCCGAGCGCCGAACCGACGCCCTTGCCGGGACAGTGAGCCCCGAGCCGCGAACAATTGCGTCGTAGCGAGAAATCGCGACGACGGTCGTCTTTCGGGCGAGACGCCAGGAAATAGGCCGCTTCCGCGGCCCAGTGGTCTGTGCACCTCGGCCACGGGCTCGCCTGCGCTCATGACTCGCGTGGCCCGGAAACATCCTTCGCCCCGCTGGAAAGATATGCGCCGAGTACCTGTGCGGGTCACCGGGTATTGCTCGTCGCGCCATTGGCGGTCGTTCAGCAAAATGAACGCGTAGACGATTCCCTGGCAGGCGCAGCGACGATTGTCGCGATCACCAGTAAAGCATCGCTCCGGCAGGCCGGCTGCTGCGCGACCCGCTTCTCACGTCGCCCTGCTTCGCCGCCTGCGCGCGCGACCTCGACCCGATCGGCAGCTGCGGGCCGCGGCGAGGGTTGGCCGGCGCGAGCAAGAGGCTGGCCGGGACGGGCAAGCGGCGCGCGAGGGGGCTCCTTATCCTCCGCGCCATGCCACGCCCCGCTCTCGCTCTCACCGCCGCCCTCTGCTTCGTCGCCTGTGACGCGCCCGAGGCAGCAGGGGTGCTCTACACCTTCACCTCGGACGCGGCCGGGTTCGACACTCACTCGTTCTATTACGACACCGGCCGCGAGGTCGTCGTGTTCGACGCGCAGTTCACCGAGCCGCTCGCGGAGGCGCTGGTGGACGACATCCGCGCGCACACGGATTCGCCGATCCGCTACGTCGTCATCACCCACCCGAACCCGGACAAGTTCAACGGCGTCGGTCCGCTGCGGGCCGCCGGCGCCACGGTCGTCGCCAGCGAGGCGACCGCGGCGGCGATCCCCGGCGTCCACGCCTACAAGCGCGCGGCCTTCATCGCCAACGGGACGTTCGACGAGGACAGCTACCCGCCGGAGGCCGTGGTCGACCTGCGCTTCACCGACACCCTCCGCCTCGACCTGCTCGGCGACGCGACCATCGAGCTGCAGGTCCTCGAGCACCCGGGCGTGTCGAGCACCCAGACCGTCGCCCACATCCCCGCGGCCGGGGCGCTGATCGTCGGCGACCTCGTGCATCACGGGGTGCACGCGTGGCTCGAGGGCGGGATCGTCGACGGCGCGCCGCGGCCCGATCTGTCGGCGTGGTCGGCCGCGCTCGACGAGCTGCGCGACTGGGGCGACGTCACGGTGTACGGCGGGCGCGGCGCGTCGGCGCCGATGGACGTCGCGGTCGTCTCCCAGCAGGACTACCTGGTCGGCATCGACGGCGTGGTCCGCGACTACGTCGCCGGCGTCGACGACCCGGATGCGTTCACCGGCGAGGCCGCCGCGGGGCACTACGCGGCGATCACCGAGGCCGCGCGCGAGGCCTTCCCGGAGCGCGGCCTCGACTACCTGATCACCTACGGGGTGTACGGATTCGTCCAGTCGCTGGTGCGATGAATGCGGTATCCTCGGCGGCGAGATGCCGCCTCGCATCGACGTCGACGCAGCGCCGGCCGCCAGCTTCGTGCTCACCGATCATCTGGCGGCCGGGACCGACTCCGGCTGGCACGCGCACGGGCGCCACCAGCTGCTGTTCGCCAGCACCGGCCTCATGCACCTCGAGACCGCCGACGCGCAGTGGCTGCTGCCGCCGCAGCAGGCGGCGTGGATCTCGGCCGGCGCTCGCCATCGCGTCCGTGTCCGCGCCGACGCGGCCCTGTGCACCGCCTACCTCGGCCCGCCGACGCCCGATCTGGCAGCCGGCGCGCGCGTGTTCGCGGTCCCGCCCGTGGTCTCCGCGATGCTCGAGCACGCGGCCGCCTGGGACGCGCGTCGTTGCCACGGCGACCAGGCCGCCCGCTACTTCGCGGTGCTGGTCGACCTCTGCGGCGACGCGGTCACGCGCGGCCGTCCGTGGTTCCTGCCGACCGCGCGCACCCCGGAGCTGGCCCGGGCGATGGCCCTGGTGCTGGCGAGTCCGGGCCATCCACACAACATCGCCGCGGTCGCGCGCGCGGCCGCTGTCTCGCCGCGCACCCTGGCGCGCCGCTTCGCCGCCGAGGCGCGCATGTCCTTCGAGGCGTTCGTGCGGGCCGCGCGGCTGCTGCGGGCGATGTCCCGGCTGCTCGAGCCCGGCGCGCAGGTGACCGAGGTGGGCTACGAGGTCGGCTTCACCAGCCCGGCCGCGTTCTCGCGCGCCTTCGCGGCGTTCGTGGGCGAGCCGCCGAGCTCGTGGCGGCGACGCCACGCGCCGGCCGGGTCGCCGGGGGAATGAAGCGGGCGTCGAGCGTGATGGTGGCATGACCGAATGGGCATGCCCGATAGGACATGTTCAAACGGACATTGGAGCGCCGGGGCGCGCCCGCGAACGAGCGACGCCCTGTCCGCGGGCGTCGCTCGCGGCGATCAGCGGATCCAGATGTGGCCGGCGGTGTTGTGAATGTCGGGACCCGCAGCGAAGCCGCACGGGGTGCGCCAGGGCGTGTCCACGCCGGGGGCGAGGTCGCAAGTGGAGGTGTAGTAGGACTGGGCGCCGAAACCGGCGGCGTCGTTGAGGGTGCTGATGTTGTTCTCGTTGTTGAGCACCAGGCCGAAGCGGACGCGGGCGTCGTAGCACGACTGGTCGTCGTCGACGTTGATGCCGACGGCGACGTAGTTGGGGGCGATCGAGGCCTCGGCGACGGTGCGGCCCTGGATCGTCAACCACTTGAGCTTCTCGGCCTGGTCCTCGGCGAAGTAGAGGCCCTTCATGGCGACGTCCGAGCCGACCGGGGTATTGGTGAAGAGGTCGAGGAGGGTGGTGGTCGCCGGCAGGGCGTAGTGCTTGCAGGCGTAGGCCTTGGTGACCGGGTGCTGCATGCAGCCGCGGATCTCGCCGCCGGGCAGGACGTTATAGGCCTGGAACTTGCCGTCGAGGGTGTCGGTCGGGGAGGTCAGCGCCTCGTTGACGACCGAGACGGTGGTCCAGTGCGGGGAGTAGAAGTCGAAGGTGCCCTGCGACGGGGCGAAGCGGATCGCCAGGGCCCAGCCGCCGCCGTCGGTGGTCATGTCGCACCAGACCTTGAACGGGGCTTGCGGGCCGGCGCCGTCGGCGTCGATGTCGTGGAGGCCGTCGGCCGCGTTCGGCTGGGCGAGCTTGATCGCCTTGCAGCTGGCCGAGACGACGCACTGACCCTGGTCGCAGCTGCCGCTCTCGCAGTCGCCGGGCTCGCTGCAATTGTCTGCGAGCTCGCACGGGTCGCACTCGGGGCCGCCGCAGTCGACGTCGGTCTCGCCGCCGCTCTGGATGCCGTCGGCGCAGGTGGGCGCGGCGCACTGGGTGGTGCACTCGTCGCTGTCGTCGGCGTTGGCGTCGTCGCAGGCCTCGACGCCGTCGTGGACGAAGCCGTCGCCGCAGCTGGCCGCGGCGCAGGTGCCGAGGCAGGCGTCGGTGTCGATGGCGTTGGCGTCGTCGCAGGCCTCGCCCGGCTGCACCACGCCGTCGCCGCACGAGGCCGGGGCGCAGGTGTTGCTGCAGGCGTCGTCGTCGACGTCGTTGGCGTCGTCGCAGGCCTCGCCGGGCCCGACGAAGCCGTCGCCGCAGCTGGCCTCCTGGCAGCCCTCGACGCAGGTGTCCGTGTTGTCGCCGTTGCCGTCGTCGCAGGCCTCGCCGGCCTCGATCACCCCGTTGCCACACACCGGCTCGGGCTCGCCGGTCGAGGACGTATCCGAGGTATCGGTGGTGCCGGTGCCGGTGGTGGTGGCGTCGGTGGTGCCGGTGGTGGTGGTGCCGGTGTCCGGGGTGTCCTCCGTCGTGGTCGGGAGCGAGGTCGTGCTCGCGTCGCCCGAGGCGCTCCCGTCGGTCGGCACCGTCGTCGTGCTGGTCGGCCCGGTGGTCGGTTCGGTGGGCGTCCCCGTCGACGCGTCGGTGCCGGTGCCGGTGCTGGTGGTCGTCGTATCGGTCGCGCCGGTCCCGGTGGTCGCGCTGTCACCGTTGCATGCGACCAGCAAACACACACCCCACGCCGCGGCTCCACGAAGCTGTACTCTCATCGTTCCTCGCCTCCACACAATGTCGACGACGACGGGTAATCCGACGCGGGCGGCCCTGTCAAGGCCGAGCCGGCGCGCGGTTCCGCTGCGCGCGACCTCGCCGCCGTACGTGCAATCGGACTCAGCGGCGCCCCGGTCGCTTTCGCGGCATCACCGCCGGATTGCGAGGTGCCGCGTGAGTCCGCGAGGGTCGGCGATCCGCAGGCGATGCGAGTGTGGGCGAGGACGAAGAGGTCCCGTGGCGCAGGCGTCGCGATCGACGAGCAAGGCCTGCTCGAAGCCGTCGCGCAGGACCAGGCGCGGTCCGACGGGCCGTCGGCGGGCGCGCCCGCTCGTCGGTCGAGGAGCGGTGGCCCGCGGGCCAGGTCGTCGAGCAGGCAACACCCGCGGCGAGGCTGCCTCGGGCGTCGCGGCGGCCGACGATCGGGCGAGGCCCGTCTCCGCGATTGCTAGCAGGGAATGGCGTGTTCTCGCAGAGCCGTCGGTGCCGACCCAACTCCGACCGGCGAGCGGGCGGGACGCCGACGTCGCCGCGGCTCGCTCCGTCCGCCTCGCGGGGCGTCCGCCCCGGCGCAATCGAGGGCAGAGAATCTCCGAGCTTCCCGAAAGGACAGACATGTCATTCGCGGCCGTACGCTCGCGCTGCCGGCAGGGCGGAGCGTCGACGTCGCCGCGGCTCGCCCCGCCCGCCTCGCGGGGCGTCCGCCCCGGCGCATTGCGAGGTCGGCGAATCTCGGACCCCTTCGAAAGGGCAGCCATGTCATTCGCCGCGGGACGCTCGTACTACCGGCCGGGCGGAGCACGGTTCGCTCCGCGCCCGCTCCGCCCGCCTCGCGGCGCGTCCGCCCCGACGCGTCCGCGAGGTCGACGAATCTCCGAGCTTCCCGAAAGGACAGCCCCGTCATTCGCGGCCGTACGCCCGCGCTGCCAGCATCGGCGCCGGGCCGGCGGATCGGTGCATTGATTATTTTTAAAAAACACAGTCGTCGCGTCCGCTGCGCCCGCCGATGAACGGCTCGGGTAATCAATCCTCCGTTTCGGCGCACCCCGTGACGGACCTCCCCGCGGTCGCTGATTCGCCTCGCTGCGCCGTCGGCGAGCGGCATGGTTATCCGCGGAGAGAATCGACTATGCGCAAAGATTCGTTCATCACAGTCTGTGCCCTCGCGCTGCTCGGCTCCATCGCCATCGCGGCTCCTCCGCCGGTCAAGAAGCTCCCGAGCTTCAACGACAACGGCGCCACCCTGACCGCCTCGGGGCACCTCATGGGCCTCGCCGCCGGCGACTACGAGCTCAAGCTCTCGGCGACGGGGACGGAGAGCACGGTCTGCGGCGACGCCGGCGGCGTGGAACCGGCGCCGAAAGAGGTGGTGCTCACCGGCACGGTGGTGATCTCGGCGACCGCGGACGTGCCCGCCGCGTACGCCGATCTCGTGTCGGCCGCGCCGGAGCCGGGCTGCCTGCAAGCCGAGGGCGAACCGATCGCGGGGCAGCAGGAGGTCTCGTTCACCAAGGCCGCCATCGAGATCCGCCCGGTCCAGACGGACCCCGAGGCGGCCCCGCTGAAGCCCGTGCGCTGCATCCAGTGCTCGTTCATGCAGGCCACCGTCGACGGCCCGGCCAAGCCGGCGAGCTGCTTGACCATGTACACGTGCTGAGCCGCGGCCGCCTCGGCGCCTAGTCGCAAAGGACATGTCCAAAGAGACATGTCCGGCCGAGCGGGCGGCGCGGGCGGGGGTGAATGACCTCGCTGGGCGGGATCGGCGCGATGCGGGCCGGGGTCGCGACTGCGACGAGCCGCGGCCGCGGTCCGGCGAGCCCGAGCGCACGGACAGGAACGCGGCCACGCGCGAGACAGGCCCCGAGCGGTTGAGCCCGGTGGGGCGGCGGCGTTGCCGGAGCCCGAAGCGCTGTCATCGTTGCGGCATGAACACGTGGATCGTCGGGGTCGATCTTCGCCACCGCAGCGACGGCGCGGTGCGCTTCGGGGCGTGGCTGCGCGAACAGACGGGCGGGGCGATCGAGCTGGTGGGGGTCCACGCCGCGCCGAGCGCGGTGGTGGACCAACTCGACCAGTTCGAGGGCCGCGTGCGGGTGCACGAGCGGCTCAAGACGGAGGCGGAGCTGGCGATGGAGCGGGCCGGGGTGCGCGAGGCGTACGCGGAGGTCGAGCTGGTCGAGGCGGGCGAGCCGGCCGAGACGCTGGCGAGCGCGCGGGCCGGGCGGTCGGCGGTCGGGATGATCGTCGGGCGCAAGGCGGCGAGCGACGGGCGCGACCTGGTGCGGCTGGGGAGCGTGGCGCGGCGGCTGCTGCAGCGGCTGGTGGTGCCGACGTTCGTGGTGCCGCCCGACCTGCAGATCGATCAGCTGCGCAGCGGCCCTTTGGTGGTGGCGGTGACGCCGTCGGACGCGAGCTCGGGCGCGGTCGAGGTCGGCGCGACGCTGGCGAAGGCGCTGGGCCGGCCGCTGGTGTTCGTGCGCGTGGTCAGCGTGCCGGAGGAGTACACGCAGATCTACTGGTCGACCGACGCCCTGGCGCAGTTCAAGGGCCAGACGATCGCGGCCGCCAAGGACCGCACCGCCGAGTGGCTGGCCGACCAGGGCCGCAGCGAGCCGGTGGTGGTCCGCTACGGCGACACGATCACCGAGATCCTCGCGGTCGCGGCCGAGCAGGGGGCGCCGTTCCTGGTGTGCGGTTCGCGGCTGCTCAGCCGGGTGGAGCGGGTCATCGCCCTCAGCACCTCGAGCGAGCTGGCCGCCAGGGCGGCGATCCCCGTGCTGGTCGTTCCGCCGGACGCGCGCCCCTAGCGGCCGGCCGGGGCGTGCGCCCGCTGCGAAAGTGAGATATAGACGCGGCCGCCATGCACGTCCGCGCTCCGTTCGCGCTCCTCCTCGCCTCCGCCCTGGCCGCCTGCACGGCCGGCGAGGCTCCCAAGACCGATGCGACCAAGGCCGAGCCGGCCAAGGCCGAGCCCGCGAAGGCCGAAGTCAAGGCCGAGCCAGCCAAGGCCGAGGCGCCGCCGCTGCCGCTCGAGCCGAGCGCGGACATCAAGTACGACCCGCCGTTCGACGGCAAGCCGCTCTCCAGCGAGAAGACCGCCAGCGGCCTGACGGTCGAGGACTTCGTGGTCGGCGACGGCGCGGAGGCGGTCAAGGGCGGCGAGGTCGAGGTCCACTACACCGGGTACCTGACCGACGGGACGATCTTCGACACGTCGAAGAAGCGCAACCGCCCGTTCACGTTCTCGCTCGGCGAGGGCCGGGTGATCAAGGGCTGGGACGAGGGCGTGGTCGGCATGAAGGTGGGCGGCAAGCGGCGCCTCATCGTGCCCGCGACGCTCGGCTACGGCGATCGTCGGGCCGGGAAGATCCCGCCGGGCGCGACGCTGGTGTTCACCATCGAGCTGCTGTCGTTCACGCCGCCGCCGCCGCCGCCGCAGCCGCTCACCGCGTTCGAGGGCAAGCCGGCGTCGACCAAGACGCTCGAGGACGGGCTCAAGATCAGCGACTACAAGCTGGGCGAGGGCGCGGAGGCCAAGGCCGGCGACATGGTCGCGGTCCACTACCGCGGCACGCTCAAGGACGGGACCGAGTTCGACTCGTCGCTGACGCGCAAGCCGATCAGCTTCCCGCTCGGCCAGGGCCGCGTGATCAAGGGCTGGGACCTCGGCATCGCCGGCATGAAGGTCGGCGGCCTGCGCAAGCTCGAGATCCCCGCCAAGCTCGCGTACGGCGAGCGGGCGAAGGGCCGGATCCCCGCCAACTCCGACCTGACCTTCACGGTCGAGCTGATGTCGGTCAAGCCGGCCCCGACGCCGCCGGCCGGCGTCACCGCGCCCGGCTCGGCCACTCCGGGCGGCGCGCAGCCTGCGACTCCGGGCGGCGCGCAGCCGGCCACGCCCGCTGGCGCCAAGGCCGGCGGCGCTCAGCCTGCCACCGGCACCACGCCGGCCCAGCCCGACGCGAAGACCCCGGCGACGGAGAAGAAGGCCGGGTGAGAGCGTCCGCGGCGATCGCGGCGCTGGCGGTGGGCCTGTCCTGTCGGGCAGGTCCCTCGGAGCAGGCGCCCGGAGCCGCGGCGCCTGCCGGGGCTCCGGCATCGGCTGTCTCTTCGGACATGTCCGCAGGGACGGCCGAGCGCGGGGCGGCGAGCGGCGCGGGGCTGCCCGAAGGGGCAGGCAGCGCCGGGCGAGGGGCTGAGCTGTCCGGAGGGACAGGTACTGCGGGCGGAGCAGGTTCGGCGGCCGGGATGTCCGGAGGGACAGGTTCGGCGGGCGGAGCAGGTTCGGCGGCCGGGATGTCCGGAGGGACAGGTTCGGCGGGCGGAGCAGGTTCGGCTGGTGGGGTGTCCGGAGGGACAGGCGGTGCGGGAGCCGGGATGTCCGCAGGGACAGATATCTCGATCGCCGGTGATCCACCGCCAGCGGGAGCGCCGGCGCCGCTACCCTGCCTCGATCCGCCGCCGCCGGGGATGGCGTGCATCCCGGCCGGGTGGTTCATCCGCGGCAGCGACACCGGGCCCGAGCACGCGCGGCCGCAGGCGCGGGTGTGGCTGCAGACGTACTACCTCGACATCCACGAGGTGACGTACGCCGAGTACAAGGAGTGCGTGAAGGCCAAGCGCTGCGACCCCAAAGGCGGGCCGGCGTACACCGACTTCGACCGGCCGAAGCAGCCGATCAACGGGGTGGCGTGGTTCCACGCCGACGGCTACTGCAAGGCCCGCGGCAAGCGGCTGCCGAGCGAGGCGCAGTGGGAGAAGGGCGCGCGCGGACCCGACGGGGCGCTGCACCCGTGGGGCGACGAGCCGGCGACCTGCGAGCGGGCGATTATCAAGGACGAGACCGGGCGCGGCTGCGGGGTGAAGAAGCAGGGCAGTAAGCCGGAGACGGGGCGGCCGTGGGAGATCGGCTCGCGGCCGTCGGGCCGATATGGCCTTTACGACATGTCCGGAAATTCATGGGAGTGGGTGGCCGACTGGTTCACCCGCAGCTACGCCGAGTGCGGGGCCGACTGCGAGGGGATCGATCCGCTCGGGCCGTGCGCGAAGGACGGCGAGGTGGCCCGCGAGTGCCCGGGCAAGCTGCGCAAGATCGTCCGCGGCGGGTCGTGGTACTGGGACGCGTCGTACGCGACCGGCGTCTGGCGCCGGCCGCACTTCCCCAGCAATCAGCCGTTCCATCACTTCGGCTTCCGCTGCGCGGCGAACGCCCGCGAGGCGGAGACGCTGCAGCGCGGCGCTTCACAATGAGGGCCGATTCGCGGCTGCGGTCGCGGAGACGCAGCGGCGCTTCACAGTAAGGCGCGACTCGCAGATCACGGACGCTGCAGCGGGGCGCTTCACAAGGAGGCTCGACTCGAGGTCGCGGAGACGCAGCGCGGCGCTTCACGATACTGCGACGACTCGGGGTCGCGGATCGCGGATCGCTGCAGCGCGGCGCTTCACAATTAGGCTCGACTCGCGGTCATGGGTCGCGGAGACGCAGCGGGGCACTTCACAATACTGCGACGACTCGCGGTCATGGGTCGCGGAGACGCAGCGGGGCGCTTCACAATAAGGCACGACTCGAGGTCGCGGAGCGCGAGGCGGAGGCGCTGCAGCGGGGCGCTTCACAATACTGCGACGACTCGAGGTCGCGGAGCGCCCGGCGTAGCCTCGGGGGCGGGCTCGGCGTGGTCGCATTTCCCCGAATATGAGGCGAGACGTCGCTCGGTTCGCTGTGTTCGCGTTCTCAGCGCAACAGGCCGCCGAGGAGCCCCAGCGCGCCCAGTCCGATCAGGAGCCAGGCGCCCCGGTCCCCGGCCAGCGCCTCCGGCACGAACAGGACGAGCACGAGGGTGCCGAAGATGAGGCCGGCGGTGCTCATCATCCAGTCGGCGCGCGAGGGGTCGTCGCGCAGCAGGCGGCGGGCGCCGAGTTTCCGGACGAGCGAGCCGACGAGCGAGGCTGCGGCGAGCAGCGCGAGCGCCACGATGAGGAGATCGAGGCCGAAGTTACGGGTGGGCTCCGCGCCGGCGGCGACGATGTACGTGCTGGCGAAGAAGAGCGAGAACAGCAGGACGAAGCCGGCGACGATCTCCCGGCCGAGCTCGATGAAGCGCCGGAGGATCCACAGCACCCATTCGAGCAGCGGGCTGTCCGGGGCCGGTGGGTCGGTGAGCCGCGGCCACCCGCGCTCGGCGACGATCCCGAGCAGATCGTCGAAGCCGTCCATCCATCTGTTAAATTTCCACGGGCGCCCACCCTCGCCAGCAGGTCGCTGAAAAGGTCCCGGCCGGCCGGAATCGGCATGTCCCTTCGGACAGGATGTGGCCGAATTCGGCCCCGTACGAGACTCCTCGCGGACGGGCCGAGGGGCTTCACAGGGCCCCGGCGCGGTTTTCAGCGACCGGCCAGCGGTGACCAGCCGGACGTGGAAGGCGGCGCCGAGGTTGGTGGTGCGGGCGTGGACGATCGCCATGCCCTCGTGGCGGGTGTCGACGAGGCGCACGGCCTGGATCGCGGTCCACGCGAGGGTGTCGGTCCCGCACAGCGACCGGCGACGCAGACCTTCGGAGTCGGCGTCGACGCGAAACACATGGGTCTCGACGGCCGCGAGCGTGCATACAGTAGCGAGCAGAGCGGTGGCGACGGTGACCCATGCGTCGGACCGCGGATCGTACGCGGCCCAGACCGCGAGCGCGGCGGTGCCGGCGGCGAAGATCGAGGCGATCGCACGCGCGCGCCAGGACCAGACGAGCCGCAGGGCCGAGGACACGCCCACAGGCTACCACGAGGCTCGCTCGCCGCCGTCCGAGCTCGGCCTGGAGCGAGCACCCCGGCCCGGAAACGAGCCCGACGGCCAATTCGGCGATCGGCCGCAGCGGCAGCGTGGGTGCTGGATCGGCGGGCGCTCTCGTTCGCCGACGACGAGACCTCCGAGGCTCGCGAATCACGAGAGCGCTCTTCCTGCATCGAATCGGATGAATGCGTCGACGCCTCGGCGCGGCGGCGGACGGCGGCCCGCGGCCGCGACGAGGCCGCCGGTTCGCGCAGCTTGCGCGGGGCTCATGGTTCTCCGCCGCGAGCATGCCGCAGGCTCCTCGTGAGCGGTGCGCGGGCGGTCGGAGCGGGCCGGTGCGGCGCGGCTCTGCGGGCGGTTGACGCGGGGGCGGGCGCGTGAAAAAACCCCGGGCGATGAAGTTCACGATCAGGCACCCGTACGCGATCGAGCCGGAGCCGTTCTGGCGCGAGGTGTTCTTCGACCACGATTACAACGAGAAGCTCTACAAGAAGGGGCTCGAGTTCGAGGCGTTCGACATCGTCGAGGAGACGAGCCCGCCCGACGGCCGCAAGACGCGGAAGGTGCGGGTGACGCCGAAGATCGACGCGCCGGCGGCGATCCGCAAGGTGCTCGGCGACTCGGTCTCGTACGTCGAGGAGGGCCGCCTCGAGGTCAGCGGGCCCAACGCGCCGCGGTGGATCGCCAAGGTCCTGCCGTCGAAGCTGGCCGACAAGACGACGATCAAGGCCGAGATGTGGCTCGAGCGCACCGGGCCCGGTCAGTCCGACCGCGTCGCCGAGTTCGAGATCGAGGTCAAGATGTTCGGCGTCGGCGGGATGGTCGAGAAGTTCCTCGAGAAGACGATGCGCGAGAGCTATCAAAAGGCCGCCGAGTACACCAACCAGTGGCTGCGCGCGAACGGCAAGGCCGGCAGCTGAGGCTCCGCGGTCGCGCGGGTGGCTGGCCGCGGGAGGTCCCCGCGGCCGCTCCTCGTGGCGCGGCGACCAGCCGGCGAGCGCGATGAATTCGGGCTCGTCGGCCTCCGCTCGTACACGAATCAGCCGCCGCGCGAGCTCGGCCAACTCGGCCAGCAGCTCTTCGCCGGAAGGGCCGATCCGCCGCCAGAGGATGAACTCGAGCGCTCGAACGCCCGCGGCGCATCGACGCTCAGGCGCGAGCGCAGGGCGTGGTCACGAGGTGTCGGTAGCCCGCGCGCGCAGTGCTCGCGCAGCCTGGCGAGCTCGCTCGCGAGGTGCTCGTGGCGCGTCGTATCACTGGCCGCACATCGCCGCCTCGGAGGCGTCGCGCGAGCGGCCCTGCGGCGCGTTTCGATCTGTCTCCAGGGACATGTTCGAAGGCGAAGTCCTGATTGCCCCTTCGGACATGTCCCCGAGAGCATGGCTCATGGGTCAGCGAGCAGGACGCTGACGGTGCTGTCGCCGTTGTTGGCGGTGACGAGGTCGACCGCGCCGTCTTTATTAAAATCGCCGACGGCGACGACGTGGGGCGCGGCGCCGACGGGGAACGCCTCGGGGGCCGAGAAGCCGCCGTTGCCGTTGCCGCGCAGGACGCTGACGGTGTTGGCGCCGCGGTTGGCGACGATGACGTCGATGGCGCCGTCGCCGGTGAGGTCGTGGAGGACGAGGCCGATCGGGTCGGCGCCGCAGGGGTAGGGGATCGCGCCGCCGAAGCCGCCGAGGCCGTTGCCCTGGAGGACGAACACCTGGCCGGCGGCCGGGATGGTGACGACCGCGTCGGTGTCGCCGTCGCCGTTGAGGTCGGCGACCGCGACCGCGTAGATCTGGCCGCCCGCGGGCGAGGTGGTCGGCGGGCCGAAGTTGCCGAGGCCGTTGCCGAGCGAGACGCTGAGGCTGCTGGCGCCGTAGTTGGCGCTGACGAGGTCCTGCGAGCCGTCGCCGTTCATGTCGCCGACCGCGACCCACGTCGGCCCGGTGCCGACGCCGACCCCGGCGGGCGCGGGGAAGCCGACGCCGTCGCCGATCAAGATGGTGAGGGTGTTGTCCATGTAGTTGGCGACCACGAGGTCGTCGAGGTCGTCGCCGTTGAGGTCGGTGGCGACGACGTGGCGCGCCTGGGCGCCGACGGGGATCGCCGGCGCCGGCGCCAACATGCCGGCGCCGTTGTTGAGATAGACGGTGACGTCGTTGCTGGTGATGTTGGCGGTGACGAGGTCGGGCGCGCCGTCGTTGTTGAGGTCGGGCGCGGCGGCGGCGTACGGGCCCATGCCGACGCCGAGGGCGCTCAGCGCATTGAAGCCGCCGTCGCCCTTGCCGGTCCGCACGGTCACGTTATTCGTCATGTTGTTGGCGCAGGCGATGTCGTCGTTGCCGTCCTTGTTGAAGTCGGCCACCGCGACGGAGATCGGGCCGGAGCCCATGCCCAGCGGGACGAACGGCTTGAAACAGACCTCGGCCGGGCCGGGCTGGCCGTCGCCGCACATCGGCGGCGGCGGCTCGCTGGTCGCCTCCATGCCGACGCAGACGCCTTCGACGCACATCAGTCCCGGGAAACATGTCGCAAGGGGCAGGCACGGACAGTCCTCCTGGCCGTCGGAGCAGACCGTCATGGTGGTGCTGGTGCCCGCGGTGGTCGGCTCGACGGTGGTCGGCTCGCCGCCGGTCGTGGTGGTGCTCTCGCCGCCGCTCGTGGTGGTCATGTCCACCGCCGTCGACGCCATCGTCATGGTCGAGGTCGGGGTGGTGCCGGTCGCTCCCGTGTCGTCCCCGTCGCCGCCGCCGCACGCCGCGAGGGCCGACAGCGCGAGGAAATACCTCTTCAAAAAGGCCATGGCGGGAGAATGGCGGGCGGCGCCAGGGGCCGTCAACGTGCACCGTCGCTCGTCCGGGCCGCCGCGAACGGCAAAGGCGGATGGGCCTGATGGTTCGCCGCGCGTGATGCGCCGCCCGCCGCTTCGGGTGCGAAAGGACATGGCGGATGGGTCATGGCACTTCCGCCAGATCAGGTGTGCTCGGACGCGGCGCGAGCTCGAGGACCAGGCGAGCCAGCGAGGATGGTGAGGACGAGGCGATGGCGGACGGGCGACGCGGATGCAGCGGCGCGCCGGCCCGGGCGATTGTGCCGCCGTTGTCGCGGGCGCGGGGTGACAATGCTGGGTCGTCGGACGCGGCCGACGGCAGGCGTGGGCCGGCATGTCGCGCGACGGTCCCAGCGCGCAGGGCGGCCAGGGCGTGCGGACGAGGTTGCGGGCGCGGGGGGCGTCGCGGTGCGCCGGCGCGGCCCGGTCGGCGCCGACAGGCCCGGGGACGGCGGAAAACAGCGTCCGCCCAGTTGCCGCCGCGCGGTGATTTCAGGCTATGGTCCCGCCCGCGATGCCCGGCGACTCCCACGGCACCTGGACCCTCGCGATCAGCGTGGTGGCGCTGGTGCTCGGTCCGCTGCTCCACGCGGCGGCCCGTCGCGAGCGCGTGACGATGGCGGCGCTCGACAGCTTCGTGCTCGTGGCGGTCACCGGGCTGGTGGCGCTCGAGATCGTGCCGCGCGCACTGTCGCTCGCCGGATGGCCGGCGTTCGTGGCGCTGCTGGCGGGGCTGGCGGGACCGGCGATCGCGGAGGGCCCGCTGCGGATGGCCGCCCGCGGCACCCACCGCGCCGCCCTGACGCTGGCGATCCTCGGCATGGCCTTGCACGCCTTCACCGACGGGCTGGCGCTGGCGCTGGCCCACCTCGAGGAGGGCGACTCGCACGGGCTCGAGGTGGCGGTGATCGCCCATCAGCTGCCGGTGGCGGTCGGGGTGTGGTGGCTGCTGTCGCCGGCCGGGTTCGTGGTGGCCGCGGGGGCGCTGCTGCTGCTCGGGGCGGCCACGGTGGCCGGCTACGTGTTCGCCGACGCCTCGTTCGCAAGGCTCGACGCCGGCTGGCTGGGGCTGTTCCACGCGGCGGTCGGCGGTCTCTTGTTACATGTCGTGGGGCACAGGTCCCAAGAGACAGATAGCCGCGGGGCCCGGATCGGCGCGGTCTGCGGCGGCCTGTTCGGGCTCGGGCTGCTGGTCGCGCTGGCCTCGGAGACGCACGGCGAGGCCGACCCGCTGGCGCGGACCCTGGCGTCGCTGGGCGAGCTGGTGCGGGAGAGCGCGCCGGCGCTGCTGCTGGCCTACGCGCTGGCGGGGCTGGTGTCGGGGCTGATGCCGGAGGCGCCGGTGCGCTGGCTGCGGCGCGGGGGGCCGGCCGGGCAGGCGCTGCGCGGGATGGCGGTCGGGCTGCCGCTGCCGCTGTGCTCGTGCGGGGTGGTGCCGGTGTACCGCAGCCTGCTGCAGCGCGGGGTGCCGGCGGCGGCGGCGATGGCGTTCTTCATCGCCACGCCGGAGCTCGGGGTCGACGCGATCTTGCTGTCGTGGCCGCTGCTCGGGGCCGAGATGACCGTGCTGCGCGTGGTGGCGGCGGCGCTGGTGGCCTGGTTGGTGGGCTGGTGGGTCGGCGGTCGGGCGCGGCGGGTCGGCGGCAGCAGCGAGCCGGAGGCGGGGCCGCGCGGGCCGGTGGGGGCGCGGCTGTGGGCCGGCCTGCGCACGGGGTTCGGCGAGCTGGTCGACACCACGGCGCCGTGGATCGGGCTGGGCCTGCTGGTGGCGGCGCTGATCGAGCCGTGGATCGATCCGTCGGCCCTGATGGCGATCCCCGGGCCGGCGCAGGTGCTGCTGTTCGCGGCCGTCGGGGTGCCGATCTACGTGTGCGCGTCGGGGGCGACGCCGCTGGTGGCGGCGCTGCTGGCCAAGGGGCTGTCGCCGGGCGCGGCGCTGGCGTTCCTGCTGACCGGGCCTGCCACCAATGCGACGACCTTCGGGGTGCTGGCGCAGGAGCACGGCCGCGCGACCGCGGCCCGCTTCGCGGCGGCGATGCTGGTGCTGGCCGTCGGCCTCGGCCTGCTGGTCGACGTGACGCTGCCGCAGCTGCGCGGGGTCGCAGGGGTCCAGCCCGAGGCAGGGCACGGGCCGCTGGCCGAGGCCGCCGCGTGGGCGCTCGCCGGGCTGTTCCTGCTGTCGTTCGTGCGCCAGGGGCCGCAGGCGTTCTTCGCCAGGCTGTGGGAGCGCGAGGGGCACTCGCACGATCACGGGCACGAGGGGCACTCGCACGCGCCTCACTCGCATGCGCATGGGCATCACGAGCATCACTCGCACGAGCATCATTCGCACGAGCATCACTCGCACGAGCATGCCTCGGACGAGGTGCTCGAGCGCTCGCACTCGCATCACTCCCACGAGGAACACTCGCACGGACCCTCCGCTCGCGGGAATCACTCGCATCACGGGCACTCGCACTCGCACCACGGGCACTCGCACCCGCACGAGGAGCACTCGCACCACGGGCACTCGCACTCGGGCGAGGAGCACGGGGGCTCGTAGTCGCGTCGCTCGCACGAGGAGCATCGGCGGTCGCGTGAGGTCGCTCGGGCGTGAAGTACGAGGAGCACGGGGCTCGTCGTCGCGTCGTTCGCACGAGGAGCATCGGCGGTCGCGTGAGCGTCACTCGGGCGTGAAGTACGAGGAGCACGGGGGCTCGTCGTCGTGTCGCTCGCACGAGGAGCATCGGCGGTCGCGTGAGCTTCGCTCGGGCGTGAAATACGAGGAGCACGGGGGCTCGTCGTCGTGTCGTTCGTACGAGGAGCATCGGCGGTCGCGTGAGCGTCAGTCGCGGGTGAAGTACGAGGAGCACTGGGGCTCGTAGTCGCGTCGCTCGCACGAGGAGCATCGGCGGTCGTGTCGGTTTTCACCAGCATGGGACCCCGGCCTTCTCACGACCTTTCCCCCTCTGGTCCATCCTGCGTGACGAGGGGGATCATGCTCGCGTGCGCGAGCGGGATCCAGTTTTCGGCGGACGGGTGAGCGAGGGTTTCTGGCGGCTTCGGTACGACTCGCCTTCGATGACGAGGTCGTAGGCGTTGCTGGTGAAGCGATCGATCGCTGCCTGGGCGCGGACGGGGTCGGCGAAGACTGCGAGCCATTCGTCAGGGCCACGGTTCGAGGTGACGATGATCGAGCCGTGGCGGTGACGCTCGGTGAAGATCTCGTAGGCGTCGCGGCTCTCGGTCGCGTCCATCGCGTCGAGGCCGAAGTCGTCGAGGATCAGCACGTCGACGGCGAGGATCTTGCGCAGCTCGGCGTCGTAGGAGCCGTCGAGTCGAGCGTGGCGGAGGTTCTTGAGCAATCGATCACAGCGGTAGGCGAGGACACTGTATTGACGGCGGCAGGCGGCGTTGCCCAGGGCGTGCGCGAGGAAGGTCTTGCCGACACCGACGGGGCCGACGAGCGCGACGTGAGCGCGAGCCTCGACGAAACGCAGCGAGCAGAGCTCGGCCCACAGCTCTTGATCGAAGTGGACCCGAGTGGTGCTGTCCCATCCCTCGAGCTGGTGCTCGGGATCGAGACGCGCTTTCTGGCCGCGGAGCTGGGCGGAGATGCTGTCCCGGCGGCTGACCTCGTCGGTGAGCAGCGTCAGCAGGAAGTCCTGGTGCGGGACCTTCTGCTGGCGTGCGAGGGCGAGCCGGTCGGGCAGCGTCGATAGCAGGGGGCTGAGTTTGAGTCGCTTGAGGATGGCCTTCAGGTCAGGTGAGATGGTATCGATCATGACGGTTCTCCATGCTTGGTGTTGGCCGAGAGCGCGTAGATCTGCGCGGGTCGGAGGAATCTCGCCGGCGGCGTCGGCCGGTCGAGGGGGATGGGTTGGGGCTTCACGTCGCGCTCGACCATGGCGCGGAGCCGCTTCAGGCTCAGCATGTCGGCCGCGATTGCGATGCCGCAGCAGCGATCGACGACGGCGACGCCGTGGCGCTCGGCGAGGCCACGCACGCCGTGGACGGTGCGCATGCTGGTCCAAGGCAGCGGGCCGGACAGCAGTCGCCGTACGTACGCGCCGATGTTGGGGCCGAGCTCGTCGGCCTGCTTCTGCAAGAATTCGATATCACGCATTGCGTAGGCTCGTTTCTCCTTCGGGAAGTCCTCAGGGTTGATGCTGCGGCCGCCGGGCGGCAGCCGCCGACAGATCCGGATCAGCGTGCTCCGATCGTAGAAGCGGACGCTGCTTCGATCGACTCGAGCCTGCAGCGTGCGACCGATCAGCCGCGTGGGCATCGAGTACAGTGCGCGCTCGACCTGGACGAAGTGATCGCGCGCGACCTTCGGCGTGCACCACCGCGGCACGTCGTAGGGCTGCTCGGGCGCCGGCAGCAGCACCGGCACCTCGACATTGAGAAAGTGCTCGCGCGGCATCCGACCGGTGGTACTGTGGCGGTGCACGCCGTATTCGTCCCGGCACCATCGCTCGGCACGCTCCCGTGCGGCCGCGAGGTCGCGGATCCGTTCACCGCCGAAGCAGTCGTCACGGACGTCGCGGACCGCTCGCTCGACTCGCGCCTTGTCCTGCGGCCTGCGCACCCGCGCGACGTCGATCACGAAGCCGCGTGCCTGCGCGTACCGAAGCCGAGCTGCTGCGTGGCAAAGCGGTGCAGCGTCGCGTACGGCACGACGACTCCCTGCCGCTGCAGTAGCTTGCGGATCTTGGTCAGCCGCACGTCGTGCTGGAGATGCCCCTCGATGAAGGTCCGCTCGCGCTCGCATGCCCGCCACGCCTCGCCATGCTCGTGCGGCACCGGCTTCTTCAGCTCGGCGATCACGGCGTCCAGCCGCGCATCCGTCAGCTGCTCGCGGCCACCGCCGGCGACGACGCCGTGCGCCTCACCGACCTCGAGGTAGCGCCGCACGGTCTTCGGATCGAGACGCAACTGCGCGGCGATCCGCTTCTTGGCGACGCCCAGAAGCCTCAGCCTTAGAACTTCCTTGATCTCGATCATCGTGACCTCTCGGTACGCCATGGGCTCCTCGCGCCCGGCTTCCTCGCCGGATTCGGGAGCGGGGTACCCGCTCGGTCACGCAGGGGGGAAAGGTGGTGAGAAACTCAGCCCCCGGCAGGGGGGAAAGATGCTGAGAAACTCGGTCCCCAAAGGGGGAAAGGTGGTGAGAATTTCGCCCCCGAAGGGGGGATTGCTGCTGAGAACTGACAGGTCGCGTGAGCGTCGCTCGGGCGTGAAGTACGATGAGCACGGGGGTTCGTCGTCGTGTCGTTCGCACGAGGAGCATCGGCGGTCGCGTGAACGTCAGTCGCGGGCGAGCATGAAGGAATCGCACGAGGGGCGCGGGCGCTCGTGGTCGTGTCAGTCGCACGAGAGGCATCGGTCGCGGGCGCGTGCGGAGCACGGGGAGCGCCCGAGCAGCACGAGGGCACTCGTGTGAGCGGCACTCGCACGAGGAGCGCGGGAGATCGGGGGCGGCATTGCGAGCAAAAGCATGAGCTCGGTGGATTGCGCGTCGCGGGCATTCGGGCCGGGGAGGCGTGAGGGACGCGGGGATTTCGCGGGGATTGCGGGGCGTCGGAGCGGGCACGGACGGGTGTTCGCGGGGGAAGGACGGGCACGGTGAAACGGGTGTTCGCGCGGGCTGGATGGTGTTCAAGGTTGTGGCTGGTGGCACAGGCGTCGCCGGGCGTGGCGTGCGGGCGGTTCGGGGCGAGCCGGGGCAGCGGGGGCGATCGTCCGCGGACCGATGTTCTGCAGCGCACGTGCGCCGGCGGGTCGGAGGATCAGGGCAGTGCGTCACAGGTGGGACCGTGTGGCAAATGTCAACATTCGGAGATTGACGGTACCGCAGCCTGAAGCAGAGTTCACAAGGACGGCGGGGCGGACAAACGTACGGTGGATCCGGCCCGGCGTGAAGGAGAGAGAAAGCCCATGTTATTTCAATCTTCGAGCGTCCTCGCGGCGAGCCTCGTGTTCGCCATTCCTTTCTTGCAAGAATGCCCGCACGGGCCGTCCGGGGGCGATGACGGCGGTTACGACGACGGCGGCAGCGGGTGCGAGCCGGTGGAGGAGGAGCCGGAGTGCCGCTCGTGCCTCCGGATCGCCTGCTGCGACGGGGTCCAGGCCTGCGAGGACGAGCGCTCGTGCAGCTGCGTGCTCGACTGCATGTCCGATGCGTCGACCAGCCTGGCGGCGTGCGCCCGGTCCCGCTGCGACGTCCTCGACGTGACGGCCGCCCTGGAGCCGTTGACCCGGTTCTGCGCGGTCGACGAGTCGTGCGGCGGGCCGCGGATCTGCGAGGGCACCGAAGAGCTGCCGAAGCCGCAGTGAGTCGACTCGACGCATTCGTCGGTATGGCGAATGCGCCGAGGGCCGCCGGACAGGGGGGACGGCGGCCTCGACCGTCGAGGAGCAGCAGCGGACACTCAGCGGACGCGTCCTTGATCGCGTCGCCGGCGGTGCAATGGGGGGTTGCGCGCCGTGGTCGATGCGATCATGCCTCGCGGGCAGGGGTCGAACATGACTTTGCCGCGCGAGATCTGGCTGGCCATCCTCGGTGTCGGCGCGGCCCACGACGGGGGCAGCGTCGCGATCGACGCCCACGTCGCGCTGCGCAGCGGCACGGGCCCCGGCCTCGTGGCGAACGCGGCGAGCCTCAACGGGCGCGACCTCAACGGGATGCGCATGAACGGCACGCTCCTCGACGGGATGCGAATGCACGGCTGGACCCTCGGGGGGCTCCGGCTGGGCGAGCTGGAGCTCGAGGGCACCCGCTTCAGGGCCAGGCCGGCCGGGGCCTCGCGGACGCTCGTCGGCGTGGAGCTGGTCGGCTCGCAGCTGGAGCTCGAGGTCGAGGGCGAGGCGTGGCAGCTCCGCATCGACGACATCGACCCCGATCCGGCCGACCCGACCGGCGAGGTGTTTTTTTATGAGGTCTCGGTGCGCGGTCCGGGGAGTTTCGGTTGGACCAGCCTCTGCCATGATTCGACGGGGGCGCCCACTCAGGCGATCCCGCTCGCCCATCGGTGGGACCTCGAGACGGGGGCGCGCATCGACGAGCCGGGGGCGGTGACGTTCGCCTGCCGCGGGGCGGCGCTGGCCAAATGTGTGGAGTGGGGCTACCGGCCGTGGGCCGCCGCGGGTTCGAGGTCCCTCGCCGATCACCATCAGGCCTGCACTCGCATGGTCCGCGCCGACTACTGCGGCGACGGGAGGTCGCACACCTTCGACGGCACGCCGATCGACGTGTTCGACCGCCTCGGCCGCGCCGTCCAGCGCGCGAGCACCCTGGACGCGCCGGGCTGGGGGATCGAGGCGGAGTGGGGGCCCGACGGGGCGGTGTGCCTCGGCGAGCAGCTGCGCCTGGCGATGGTCGCCGACGCCGGGCTCGCCCACGAGGTCCCGCCGTGCCTCGCGGCGCTGCTCGAGGTCGACGGTTGTGGCGACCTCGACGCCGGCCGCGGCGGGCTGGTGGCCGATCGCTATTGCGACCGGTGGCAGGACGATCCGCAGGCTTGCGGCGTGCAGCCGTGAGCGCGAGTGATGCTCGGCCAGGGTGGGCCGGGTGGCCGGCCATCGACCGGCGTGCGGTCCGACAATTGTGGCGTCACGGCGTCGCGGGGGCTTTTCGGAGCGCGCAGGACGGTGTAGGCATTCGCTCGTGCTGCACAGCCCATTCACCGCTGCGTTCACCCCCGGCACCCGCTTCGCGCAGGAGCGGGGCGAACTCGTCGAGGTCGGCACGCGGGTCGTCGGCGAGCTGAAGGTACCGTCCGGGCGGATCGTCGTGGCCGATCCGCTCACGACCTCGTTCGACGAGCCGGGCGGCCCGCTGACGCTCGCTGCGCCCAGGGGGGTGTTCCCCGTGGAGGTCGCGCTCGCCCGCTTCGAGGACGGCGACGTGCGGGTCGCGTGTGCGCGCGTGCGCTTCGAGTCGTCCGCGCCGGCGGTCCGATGGGAGGTGGCGGTCTTCGAGGGGGAGAAGCCGCCGGTCGGCGACGCGATCCCGGGCTACGGCGTCGACGCGGGCATGGGCTGTTTTTTTGATGAGCAGGCGCGCGGCGTCGTCGACGAGGCGACCAGCGAGGCCTGGCTCGCGGCGATGGAGGAGAAGGCGGTGGACACGTGGACCTGGCACACGGCCGAGGTCGGGGCGGCGAACGTGGTCATGTTCTCGTCGGGGTGGGGCGACGGGTTCTATGGCTCGTGGTGGGGCTTCGACGCCGGCGGCCGCCTCGTGGAGCTCGTCACCGACTTCGAGGTGCTGCTCGGCCCGCGCTGCGAGCGCTTCGAGCTGCCGCTGCCGCTGCCGCGCGGCCGCGTGCGGCATCCCCTGCTCGAGGAGCACGACGTCACGATGAGGGCGCCGCTGCTGTCGCGCACGGCGGTGATCCTCGGCGGCAAGGGGCGCGCGCGGGTCGAGCTGTCGGACGGGAGCCCCGTGCAGATGAAGCGGAAGGGCGAGGCGCGGCACTATTCGTGGGAGAAGACGCCGCCCGGGGCGCGCCTCGTCGTCGCGGTGATCGTGGGGCTCGAGCCGCTCGACGTCGTGTGATCGCGGCCGGTCTGCCGGCGAGTGCGCTGCTGGTCTTCGGGACAGCTTCGCTCGGCTTCACGGGCAGCGGTCCTCCGGGCGGCATCAAGCAGCTGTCCTCGGGGACATGCTCGATGTCTCTGCCCCTCGGGACAGCCTGGCTCGGGCCTCGCGAGCGAGCTATCCTCGGGGACAGCTTCGAAGCAGCTGTCCTCGGGGACATGCTCGATGTCGCTGGCTTGCGGGACAGGCTGGCTCGGGCCTCGCTAGCGAGCTATCCTCGGGGACAGCTTCGATGCGGCTGTCCTCGGGGACATGCTCGATGTCGCTGGCTTGCGGGACAGGCTGGCTGCGGCCTCACGAGCGAGCCAGGCTCGAGGACATCTTCGACGTTGCTGTCCTCGGGGACATCTTGGACGTCGTTGGGCCGCAGGACAGGCCGGCTCGGGCCTCGCGAGCGAGCCGTCCTCGAGGACAGATTCAAAGCTGCTGTCCTCGGGGGCATCTTCGGCGTCGCTGTCCCTCGGGACAGGTTCACTCGGGCGGCGGGTCGAACTGGATGCCGTTGCTCTCGGCGGCGATGACGCCCTTGAGGTCGGCCTCGCTGCCGACGGCGACCCAGGCCCAGCCGGGCTCGCTCTTCTCGAGGTCGAGCCAGCGGGTGATGAAGGCGGCGGCCTCGTCGGGGGTGGCGGCGAGCATGGTCTCGGCGTCGCGGGCGAGGGCGGCGACGATCTCACCGTCGGCGACGGAGAGGTCGAGGGCCTCGCTCCACAGCGCCGTCCAGTCCTCGCCGCCGACGCTGGCGGCGACCATGCGCGCGCCGAGCCACAGCTGGGCGGCGCCGAGGAGGTCCTGGGCGAGGGGGCGCTCGCGCAGGTAGTCGCGGATGACGGTGAGCTCGCGGCGGAGGCGGCGGTTCAGCGGGTCGGCCTCGGCGGGGTCGACGGCCTGCTCGGCGGCCTCGACCTCCTCGAGCGGGTCGGCGGCCGGCTTGCCGCGGCCGGCGGCGCCGAGCGGGACGTGGATCGTGAATAGGCCGACGTTGCCGGTGATGCTGAGGCGGATGTCGAGCTCGGCCTGGAGGTGGCGCTGGACCAGGCGGGCGAGGCTGCGGTCGCGCACGGTCGCCAGCGGCAAGGAGCGGCCGAGGACGAGCAGGCTGCGGCTGGTGCGGCCGCTCGCGGGCGGCGGGTCGACCCGCTCGAGCGGGGCGATCGGCGGCTTCTTCAGGTGGCGGTTCGGCGGGGCGGCCGGGCGCGGACCCTGGCGCAGGCGGACCAGCGCCTCCTCGGTGGCCTCGCCGGCGGCGATCAGCTTGACGCGCTGCTTCCAGCGGCCGGCGAGGTCGCCCAGGCCGGCCTCGTGGGCGGCGAGGGGGTCGCCGGCGTGGACGACCAGCAGGGCGCTGCGCGGGTCGGTGAGGGCCTCCCAGGCGTCGCGCAGGGCGGTCTCGGGGGCCTCCTGCACCGCGTTCGCGGTGATGAATTCGTTGGCCGGCACGGCGCCGAGCAGGCTCGCGGTGAGGACGCCGAGCGCCTGGGCCTCGGCGTCGGGCGGGCGCAGGTCGTGGGCGACCTGCTTGCGGGCGCGGGCGAGCGGGCCGTCGAGGCCGGGGGCGGAGAAGATGTCGCCGAGGCCGGCGAGGATGGCGGACAGCTCGGCGTCGACGCCGTGGACCGCGATCTCGTAGCGACCGGCGCGCGGGGTGAACTCGACCCGGATCGACAGGCGCGCGGCGAGCTGCTCGAGCTCGAGGGCGACGCTGCGGGCGGCGATCAGCGCGGGCGCGCCCTGCAGCGCGGGCTTGAGGTCACCTGTCGGAAAGACCAGGCGCAGGTGGACCGCCGGGGTGCCCTCCTCGCGCAGCCAGTGGACCAACAGGCCGTCGGCGAGGACCACCCGCTCGGGCGCGGGCCACGGCGGGGCCAGGGCGCCGAGCGCCTCGGTCAGCGCCGGCGGGGCGATGTCGTCGAAGATCTCGACCTTGACGGTGTCCTTGCGCTTGCAAGCTGTCCCGAGGGACAGGAGCAGGCAGCTCAGCAGGCAGGCGCTCAGCCGGGGGCGTCGGGTCACGGCTTGGGCTCCGCGGGGCCGATGAGGAGCGCGTCCTCGACGGTGAGGTTGAGGCCGGGGCGACCGGCGGCGAGGCTGGTGAGGCCGAGGAGGTCGTCGCGGCGGCGGACCACGGGGCTGTCCACGGGGACAGGTCCGAGGGGCCGCGCCGGCGAGGCGGCCAGCAGGCGGGCCAGGCCGAGCGCGGTGCGGGCGTAGAGGCGGGTCGCCTGGGCCATGAACTGGGCCTGGGCGGTCAGCAGCGGCTGGTCGGGGCCGCCGAGGCGGGCCAGGCGGGCGCGCACGAAGCCGGCCGGGTCGTCGACGCCGACGGCCCGCAGGACGAGGGCGGCGCGGCGCGGGTCGGGGTCGAAGTCGCAGCCGATCCGCGACTTGCGGGGCTCCTCGGGGAGCGCCTTCTGGCGGTTGAGGGCGCGGCAGATCGCGCCGGCCCAGGCCGAGGAGGCGGCGTCGGGCGGGACCGGCCAGGCGAACAGCGGCGGCTTGCCGCCCGCGGCGATCGGCGCGGCCGGGGCCCTTGCCGGCGGCGGCGAGCGCACCGGCAAGGCGCGGGACGCCGGCGGCAAGTCGCGGAAACGCGCCCGTACCTGCTCCAGGATCGCCTCCGGCGCCGTGGGGGCGACGACGATCAGGGTGGCGCGGGCGTAGTTGAACTTGGCGGCCAGGGCGGCGGCGAGGGCCGGGGGGCCGATGTCGGCGAGGGAGCGGTCGACCGCGCGGCCGTCGTGGCCGAGGCCAGGGGCGCCGTGGAGGGCGGCCTGGTCGGCGGGGCGCAGGCCGGGCGGGCTGTGCACGTCGGCGCCGGCCCAGCCGAGGCTGATGTCCCAGCGGCGCTCGTCGACGGTGGGGAAGCGGAGGCGCTGCGACTCGGCGAACAGGACCTCGTCGAGGCGGGAGATCGGGACCAGCGACTCGAACCTGACCTGACCTGGCCCGGTGGACAGGAGGTGGACGCCGCCGGCGTCCTGGGCGGCGGCGATCGCCTCGCCCGGCCGCAGCTCGCGGTTGCCCTGGTGGAGGTGGTAGGCCAGCGCGTGGACCAGGCCGGGGTGCTCGGGCGGGTCGTCCTCGCTGCCGACCTCGACGGCGAGGACCACGGCCGCGACCGGCAAGCTGAGGTCCCGGGCGGCGAGCACCCGCAAGCCGCTCGGCAGGACGACGTCGAGGACGCTGTCGGCGCCGGCGGCGGGGCTGTCCTTGGGGCCAGGTTCCGCGGGGCCCGGCGCCGGGGCGGCCGCGGGGGCCGATGCGGGGGCCGGAGCAGGGGCCGGAGCAGGGGCCGGAGCAGGGGCGGGAGCGGCGGCGGGCGTGGCGTGGGCCGGGGCCTCGCCGACGGCCAGCCCGAGCAGGGCGAGCGCCGCGCCGAGGGCGCGGAGGCGGCGAGGGGCGAGCATGCTGAGGAGGTGGTATCCGCTGGCGCCGTGGAGGGCAAGGATCTGTCGCCTCAGGCCGCCCGGGGGCGGCTTTCGCGTCATTCGACGGGAGTGAACAGCGGCTCGCCCACGGTCTCGACGCCGTAGCTGCCGACGAGGCGGCGGCCGGCGGGGGAGCGCAGGAATTCGGCGAAGGCGCGCGCGCCCTCGGCGTCGGCGGCGGTCTGCGGGGCGGGCTCGAGCACCGCGTAGACGTTGTCGAGGTCGGAGCCGCCCTGAAACAGGATGGCGAGCCCGAGATCGCCGCGGCGGGTGAGGAAGGTGGCGCGGTCGCTGAGGGTGAAGGCGTGCTCGCGCGCGGCCAGGCCGAGGGCCTCGGCCATGCCGCCGGTGAACGGGAGGATGAAGGCGCTCTCGGCCGGGATCCCCGCGGCCGCCCACAGCTGCAGCTCGCGCTGGTGGGTGCCGGAGTCGTCGCCGCGCGAGACGAAGCGCCGGCCGGAGACGGCGACGGCCCGCAGGGCGCCGCGGATGTCGGCCGCGCCGGCGACGACGCCGGTGTACCGCGGCGGACCGACGAGGACGTAGGCGTTGCGCATGACCGGGGTGCGCGCGCCGACCCGCCCGCTCGCCTGGGCCTGCGCCTCCTCGACCGGGCTGTGCGTCAGGGCGACGTCGGCCTGACCGAGCGCGAGCAGCTCGATCGCCCGCTTCGAACCGACCGCGCTGACCTCGACCGTCCGCCCCGTCGCGGCCGTGAAGGCCGGCACGAGCACGCCCAGGAGGCCGCTGTCGTGCACGCTGGTGGTGACCGCGAGCCGCAACGGCCGGGCCCGCTCGCCGCCGCCGGCGCAGGCGAGGCCGGCGCAGACGAGGCTGGTGAAGGCCCGGCGGGTCCACATGCGACCAGGATGACCGGTGCCGGCGCGGGTGACAAGCGCCCGCGTCGGGCGCGAGTGGGATGTCTAAAGGGACATGTCCTTCGGGGAATGTGTTTAAATGGACATGTGATGTGTCCCGAGAGACATGTCATTGCTCAGCCGTGGGGGTCGTGGCGGAGGTTGTCCTCTGCGCCGAGGATGAGCGGGCCGGTGGGGCCTTGTCACCGCGAGGGCGGATGACAGTGCGGGCGGGTGTTTCGTCGCGGACGGTGGACGAGGCCGCCGACTGATCACAGTTGATCCGGCCGACCTAGTTTGTCCTGTGTAGATACCTTCTGGGGGCGGGAGTCTTCGAAGTCGGGGAGTCGAGTCTCTTCGCAAGCCTCGGCCAGGAGGAGCGCCTCGAGGCGCTGGCTCGAGCCTTCGCCCTCGCACGACCCGCGCGGGCGTTCCCGCGGGGGCCTTGCTTCCGGGACCTCGCTCGCGCGCAGCTCACCCGGCGAAGCCTCGCACCGCGGCGACCTCGCGCCACTGCGCCAGCTCGGCGGCCACGGCGGCGTTCTTGCTCTCGACGCGGGCGAAGGCGTCGGCGCCGACCGGCACGCGCACGGGCGGCTGCTCGGCCGCGACCACCTTCAACATCACCTGTGCGAGCTGCTTCGGGTCGCCGGGCTGCTCGCCGTCGTGGCCGTCGGCGAACTCGCGCACTGTGCCCACGGTCGCGGCGTAGTCGGCGATCTCGCGCTTCACCCGGCCGAGCGAGCCGCCGGCGAGGAACTCGGTGCGGAAGAAGCCGGGCTCGATGACGGTGGCGTGAACGCCCAGCGGCGCGAGCTCCTGCGCGAGGGCCTCGGTGATGCCCTCGACCGCGAACTTGGTGGCGCAGTAGAGGCCCCAGCCCTGGCCCGAGGCGTAGCCGCCGAGCGAGGACATGTTGAGCACGTGGCCCGAGCGCTGGCGTCGCATGTGCGGCAGGACGGCGCGCGTCACCGCGAGCAGGCCGAACACGTTGGTGCGGAACAGCGCCTCGACCTCGTCGGCGGCGCCTTCTTCGACGGCGCCGAGGAGGCCGTAGCCGGCGTTGTTGACCAGGACGTCGATGCGACCGAAGCGCTCGACCGCGGCCGCGGCGGCCGCCTGCGCCTGCGCCTCGTCGCGCACGTCGAGCTTGACGAACATCCGCCGCGGGTGCTCGGCCATCGCCGCGGCCGCCCGCTCCGGGTCACGCACGGCCGCCACGACGATGTCGCCGGCCGCCAGCGCCGCCTCGGCGATCTCCAGCCCAAGTCCCCGCGAAGCCCCAGTGATGAACCAAACTTTCGCCATGATCCTGCTCCTCTTTGCGGCCGGCGCCCGCCCCGTGCGGGCGCCTCGTCGGCCGCTCACGTCGAGGAATATGGGAGCTTCCCGCGTGAAGAAAAATGGGCTTATCATTCCCGGACTGTGAAACGACGCTTCACAATACGACCCGCCGATCTGCCGGCCATCGCCGCCTTCGAGTGCGTCGCCCGCCACTGCAGCTTCACCCGCGCCGCCGACGAGCTCGGGGTGTCGACGTCGGCGCTGTCGCAGACCGTGCGCAAGCTGGAGCGCCACCTCGGCGTCCTCCTGCTGCGCCGCACGACCCGCAGCGTCGGTCCGACCGAGGCGGGCGCGCGCTTCCTCGCCGGCGTCGGCCCCGGCCTCGCGCAGCTCGCCGAGGCCTGCGAGTCGCTCGAGAGCGAGAGCGAGACCCCGCGCGGGCTGATCCGGGTCGCGCTGTCGCGGGTCAGCTACGCCCTGTTCATCGCCCCGCACCTGGCCCGCTTCGCCCGCGAATACCCGCACGTCCGGCTCGAGTTCGGCCTCAGCGACGGCCTCAGCGAGGTCGTCGGCGAGGGCTTCGACGTCGGCGTGCGCCTCGGCGAGGCCATCCCCCGCGACATGATCACCGCCCCGCTCGGCGGCCCGCAGCGGCTCGTCATCGTCGGCGCCCCGGACTACTTCGCCGACCGCCCGCGGCCGACCGCCCCGCGCGACCTGCTGGAGCACGACTGCATCCGCCTGCGCTTCGTCACCAGCGGCCGGTTCCAGCGCTGGTGGCTGGGCGACGGCGACGCCGAGCTCGAGCTCGAGGTCGACGGCCGGGTGGTCCTGAACGACATGGTGGCGATCGCCGAGGCCGCGGTGGCCGGCCTCGGCCTGGCCCAGGTGTTCGCCGGCCTGGTCCGCGCGCCGCTGGCGAACAAGCAGCTGGTGCGCGTGCTGCAGAGCCACAGCGCAGAGTTCCCCGGCTTCAGCTTCTACTACCCGAACCGCGCCCACATGCCGGTCAAGCTGCGCTGCTTCCTCGACTTCTTCCGCGCCGCCAACCGCCCCCGCGGCTGAGCGAGCGTCGCGGTCCGAGCGCGGTGTGTGAACAGAATGTCGCTCGGGCTGGCGGTCAGCCCGTGGCTGCCGTGGCCATCTCCGGCGGCCAGAGATCGCTCGGGCTCAGGGTGCAGGTGAGGCGAGGGTAGACGAAGTCGGTCTCCTGGTTCTCCCGGCGTCGGAGCCGGAGGAATTCGCGACGCTCCTCGTCGTTGGCCAGGGTGAGCGGTGTGCCGTCGGCGAGGCGGGGCTGCCCGTCGCGAACGTTTATCCAGGTCTTCGAGGTGCGAAACGTGACCCCGAGCCATGGGTTGTCGGGATTCGCGGGGTCCAGCACGATCCGGTGGCGGAACCGTCGATTGGTGTCGGCGGAGAATACGACGACACGGCCGTGGAGGAGCGGGATGACGAACGAGGGCCCCCCGGACTCCTTCGATTCCACCATCAGCCGCCGCGACGGCCCGGCCTCGGGGTGTTCATAACAGGAGAAGAGGGCGATCTCCCCGGCATCGTCGAGATCGAGCGCCTGGTCCGAGTGGGCGCCCATGGTGGCGTAAGCGCGGGTGTAGACCTCGAGCAGCGCGTTGTTGAAGGGGAGCGCGAGCGAGGCGTATGCGTGGAGTTGCCGCGCGAGCCTGGTGTGGATCGGGCGAAAACACTGAGCCGGGAGCGTGTAAGCGGTGGTGGTGCGAATGATGGGGACCCCGCGCGAGCCGTCGGTCGCCACGAGCACCGCGCCGCGCCGGCCTTTTCCGAGCTCCTCGAGCCGAGCCGACGCGGACAGCTCCGCGAAGAGGTCGCCCCGGGTGGGGACGGTATAGGTGCGGAACATGTCGGACGCCTCGTAGATCGGCGCCCGGTAGTCCCCCGCGTTCATGCTGAAGCGAAAGCCGGCTCCGTAATCGATGGGGGCCGACGTCCTGTTCTCTTCGGCGTAGAGCCGGCGGAGCTCCATCCGCCCCTCGGGCGTGGGAGCCTCCAGCTCCACCCGCGCGCCGTCCTGGCGCAGGAAGGTGCGCCCACCCTCGTGGACCGCCTCGGTCTTCGAGCAGCGCACCACGTAGCCCAGCCGGGTCGGGAGCCGCGCGGCCTCCAGCTCGGACGGCACGATCTCGTGGGTGTAGCGCCGGTTGGTGGACAGCGGCATGAAGAACACCGAGTTGGGATACAGCGTGATCGTGAACTGATCCGGAGACGTGTCTCTCTCCGCGGCCTCGATCTCCTTGCGGCGGAAGCGGAGCCGGGTAAGTCCGCTGATCCCCCGGTGACCACGGTCGAAGGGGTCGCCGGCCATGGGGCCGAGCCGATCGAGGTGTTCGTAGAAGGTGCAGAAGGCCATGACGCCGTCGTCCGGCATGTCCTTCGTCTTGTCGGCGTGGGACGAGATCCGGGCCTTCGCCTGCTTCTTCTCGGCGTCGGCCGGGGTGTTGTGATAGAGCTGCGCCAACACATGGTTGAGCGGCGCCGCCCCCGAGAAGATCAGCGCTGATTCCTGGTTCAGCGCGTCGACGATGTGGCGGTCGGTGGAGCGGAAGTTGTCGGTCGGGCCCGACAGGTTGGTGGAGCAGCGCAGCAGGCGGAAGTGGAGCTCGTCTCGCTCCTGGCGGACCGGTGTCAGGTAGATTCCGGTGCGGTGTGCCGTCCCCGGCTTGGTCGACTCGGTCAGCGACTGGAAGGTGTGCTCGCCGCAGATCCGCCCGACGTAGTCGACGTCAGGGTCGAAGAAGCGCCGGTAGTACACGCCGAGCCCGTGCACGTGGAGCGGGACCCGGCCGAGGCCCACCATCGGCCAGGGGGCGAGGTCACTCGCCGCGTCGCCGTGGGAGGCCTCCCGGATCGCAAAGACCCGCGACGCAGCCGAGAGGTCGAGGGCGCCGGCCTTCGACACGTCACCGCACAGGTAGACGGCCTTCCCCGCGAGGTCGGGCACGCCCGCCGAGGGATCGGTGACCACCGTGCCGGCGAAGCCTTGCATCGGGCGTTCGTCGCCTTGCGGCGAGAGGACGAGCAGGACCTGGCGGGTGTCGACGATGCGGGCTTCGAGGGGGCGCGGCCGGGCCATGGTGGCAGGATATCACCGGCAGATGCCGGGCTCTCCCGCTCGCCGACGGGAGGTCGCCGCGCGGGTGCGCCGGCTGCACGCCGCACGCCGATGTCGCCGATGAGCTCGCGGAGGCCCTCGACGTCCGCGATGAATGGCCTGGTGAACTCGGCCGAGCTCGCGCGCTCTTCGTCGGCGATCGCATCTCCCGCACGGCCCCGTCGAGGCCGTGCTACCGTCGCATGTGCTCTTCTTTCGCGTCGCGCGCTACCTTCTGGCCATGGCAGCGCTCATACCGCTCGCCGGTGTGTTCGGGGTGCCCTTCGCGTATCCGCTCCTCGTGCTCGCCGCGACGGCGCTCGTCTACCGCCTCGAGCGCGAGCCGATGTCCGAGCTCGGACTGACTCCGACCTTCGCGCGGATGGGCCTCGGGCTGCTCGGCCTCCTCGGCGGCGCGGCGATGGTCGCGATCCGGGCGTTCACGGTGAGCGGCATCTTCGGCGGTCGCGTCGACCTCGATCTCTCGGCGCCGATCGTCTTCCTGCTCTCGTCCGTCCTCGTCGAGGAGCTGCTCTTCCGCGGCTATCCCTTCATGAGGTTCGTCCACGGCCGTGGCACATGGGCGGCGATCGTCCTCTTCGCGGTCGCCTTCGGTGTCTATCACTGGGTTCAGTGGGGGCTGTTCCACAGCCCGGTGGCCATGCTGTTCACGCTGCTGTCGACCGGCTCCGGCCACGTGCTGTTCGCCGTGGCCTTCCTCCGCAGCCGGACGCTGTGGCCGGCGATCGGCCTGCACCTCGGCTGGAACGTCGCCGATCAGGCCCTGACGGTGAACGGCGCGCCCGGCACCGCCGCGTTTCTCGCCGGCTTCGCCGTCTCCGAGCTCCTGGTCGCGGCCGTCGTCGTGGCGATGCTCCGCGGAGCGGCACATCGGACCCGCTCGCCAAGCGCCGCGCCCGCGTAGGAGCTGGGGCCGCGCGAGACGTGCTGTCGGACCGATTACGTCGTCCGTCCACGATCGCCGCGCGGGGCCTCGCTACGGGCCGAATTCGAACCGTACTTCCACGACCACCGGACGGCCGCGTTCGGGTGCGGGGAACCGTAATTGTTCGAGCGTCTCGAGCTCAGGCGCGCTGTGCGAGCGGATGCGGGCCGGACGGCGGACGCCGGCGGCGGAGCAGCAGCGGCAGGACGAGCAGCGGTGGCCCACGTGGGACGAGGCTGCAGCCCCGGTCGATCGGCGGCGGACCCGGCACGATCGCTGGTGCGTCGGCTGCAGGGGGCTCGGGTGGACGCGCTTCGGGGGGCGGCGGAGCGGGTGCCGGCGAGGTCGCGCAATCCACCTCGAAGGTCTGCGTGGGCGTGGTGAGCTTGCGGTCGTCGGGTGTCGAGATCCGGACCGCGACCGTATGGGTGCCGGGCGTCAATCCCTCCGATCCATCGCACGTCGAAAACAGGACCTCTGTACCCGGTGCGCCCCGCCGACCACGACCGAGCGGGGGTCTATTCCTGAGTCCACAGCGACCGCTCGGCGCGGGCTCGTAGAGCTCCCCGTCCACGAGGAAGTGGTACAGCAGGTAATCGCGGTAGGGCTCGAGCCGGGGCGGCAGTTCGACGGTCGCCCGCACGATATCGGCCTCGAAGTACTCGTCGCACGCGCTGTTGGGCCCGCGGGGAGGGAGCGAGACCGGGCCTTTGTGACGGCCCGAGAGGGTCAACCTCGCTTCGCCCAGGTCGATCGATTCGTCACCGATTCTGACCGTGATCGAAGTGGCCTCATGTCTTTGCCAGGCAGGCGGGTCGATCGTGACGCTGAAGCGGTCGCCTGGCCGGAGGCCGCCTTCCGGGACGATGAACTCGAAGGCAAAAGACTTCTTGAGGGTGAACGGCGTCGCTACCCTCTGTTGCCCGACGTGGCGCTCGAGGACGACCTTGGGTGAGTCATCGGGAGCGGAGGGCTCGAGGCTCATGCCATGCCAGGGGATGCCGACGGCGTCGCGCGGGAGCAGCCCACGGGCGCCCGCGTAGAACCTATCCCGCGCCGCTCTCGACCTGCACGAACAGGCCTCGGCGACCCGGGCAGTACCAGCCACGGCGACGGCCAGGACGGCCGCGACTGCGAGCTTCTGCGGCCGTCGCATGAATCCGCCAGCATCGCCGCTTCTGCGGCGACTGTCCAGGAGGCGAGCGCGTGTCGCCTCCCGGCGGTGTTCGAACCCGGCCGGCGCGCGCGCTCGGAGCCGCTGTTCGCCGACGCGCAGCCGCGCCTGTACGTGCTCGGCCGGGTCGCGGCGCGGTTCGAGGTCGAGGATCGCCGGGCCGGACAGCCTGCAGGAGAGCGGTCGGAGCGGGCGGGCGGGGCCGCGGACGGAGCGCGTCACGGCGCTCCCAGGTGAGGCCGATGGGGTACGCTCGCGCGGCATGACGCTGTCGAGGCAGGCGATCGAGGAGTTGTTGCGCGCGATGTTCCCCGCGGGGGGCGAGCACTTCGAGCTGCGCCTCGCGGACGGCGAGGAGCCGGTGTCCGAGACCGAGAGCGGCGGGGTGCAGGTGCGGGTGCTTCTCCTGTCTTATGAGACAGATGGCGAGCGACATATCCGCGACGTGAAGGAGCAGGAGGTGTACCTGCTGAACGCGGCGGAGCGGGCCGACGCGGCGCGGACGACGGCCTACCTGCGCGCGTGGGCCCGCGCGCTGCCGGCGATCGGGCGGCACTACGGCGGCGAGGTCGACACGCTCATGCCGCTCGACCTGTTCTTCTGGGAGGCGCTCGCCGAGGCCGGGGTGCGCGAGGAGGCGGACTTCGCGGCGCTGTTCGAGTCGGCGGAGTGGCTGGCGCGCTGCTGCCGGCAGCGCGAGCGGGACGTGTTCGCCGACGAGATGCGGTACCTCGGCGTCGGCGAGCACGCGGAGCAGCTGTACTCGCTGCGGCGGCCGTCGATCCGGCTGGTCGTCGACGCGGAGCAGTACGTCGACGAGGACGACCGTGGCTGGCAGTTCGAAGACGTCGAGGAGGACGACGCGCCGGTCGGGATCTCGAAGATCGGCGGGCTGCCCGACCTGCCGCCGGGGGTCGCGTGGCCGACGATCGAGGAGCATCCGCTGTCGTTCCTGGCACAGGTCCGGCTCGCCGACCTGCGCGGGCTGGCGGGCGCGGAGGACCTGCCGGACAGCGGGCTCCTGCTGTTCTTCTACGACGCGGACGGGCGCACGAACCACGACGCGGACGGGAAGTGGTGCTGGCCGGCGCGCCACCGCGGCGGTGCGCGGGTGATCCACTTCGAGGGCGATCCGGCGACCTTCGTGCGCGCGGAGCGGCCGGACGACCACCGCTTGCGGGTGTTCCATCGCTACACCGTGGAGCGGTTCGACGGCGAGCGGATGATGCCGCCGATGGAGAGCCCGTTCTACGACGTGCTCGACGACGAGCCGCACGACAACCCGTGGTTCTTTAAATTCTCGCGGGTGGCGGAGACCAGCGAGCACGACCCGGAGCGGCCGATCCACCGCCTGCTCGGGTACATCAGCGAGCTGCAGGGTGACCCCTATCTCGAGGCGCACAGGTACTCGACGGGGCAGGACTTCGAGGGGGGGGACCGCGACGGGGCGCGCGAGCGCGAGATCTTGCGCGAGGCGACGAAGTGGCGGCTGCTGCTGCAGATCGACTCGGAGCCGGGCGATCTGCTCAATCAGGACGGGGGGTATTATTATTTCCTGATCCACGAGGACGACCTGGCGGCGCGGCGATTCGACCGGGTCTGGGGCATCGCGCACATGCATTGACGCTCTCCGAGAGCGCCACGACGAGGCCGGCTCAATCGTCGGTGCGCTCGGCGAGCGCCACGAGGGAGGCCAGGACGTCCGCGGGGAGCTCCGGATGGGTAGTGACGAGGGCGGACGCGCCGGTCAAGCGCGGCAGGGGGGCGAAGTCTCCGCGCAGGGTCCGCGGGACCTGATCGATCAGCGCTGCGAGCCGCTCGTCGCGGGTCAGCCGGATCGCCGCGAAGGAGCGGCCGGATCGCTCGACGTGGCTGCGCAGACCGCCCTCGTCGAGCTCGAGGGTCCATCCCGGCCACAGCGCGGCGCACCCCGGCGCCGGGTGTGCCCACGGGGGATCGGCCTGCCACCAGTGGACGCTGCGTCGCGCCTCGTCGATGAAGAGCGTCTCGCGGACGTCGCGTTCGAGGCCCGGTCGCAGCATCGCAGGCCGTGGTCCGCCGAACTGCGCGAGCGCGGCGAGCCGCGGACCGAGGCGAAGCAGGCTGCCGAGCGCGCCGGAGTTGCAGCGCTGGTCGTACAGAGCTCCGTCGGCCGCGCGCACCGTGACCCAGGCGTCGAGGCCCCGCTCTGCGAAGGCGCGGACGGCCTCGACACCCTCGGCGGCGATCCACGCCGCCTGGTCGTCGGCGACGCACGCGAAGTCGGCCTGATGTTCGAGCCACGCGGCGGTGAACAGATCGTCGTGGGCATCGAGGAGGGTCGCGTCGGCGCGCGCTTGCTCGAGCTCCGGCGGCGTCCGCCCGAGCGCCGCCGCGAATTCCTGGAGCGGCAGCGCGGCCTGACGCAGGCGCCACTGCGGCCACCGCTTCGTCAATAGCCAGAGAAAGTCGCGGCGCAGCGGCCCGGACCCGAACAGGTCGTACGTCCAGAAGAGCAGCGCGCGACGGTCGAAGTCGATGAAGACCGCGCCGCACAGGCAGATGCTCATGTCAGGCTCGCGCCGAGGGTCGAGGTGGCCGAGGTACTCGTCGATGTGCTCCGGCCCGCGCAGCAGCGTGTGGGCAATATGCGGCGCCGACCAGCGACCGGCGAAGAAGCTGTCGCGCCCGGCACGGCGGATCGCGTACGTGGCGTCGCTGCTCATGCGGTCGAGCTTGCCATGTTTGCGAGCAGCAGGTCGCGCCGATCGTCTGCACGCGCTCGCCGTGACGCGCTCGACCTGACCTTTCGGACATCTCGCCGCCCGCTGGCGCAGTCCGTGGCCGCACGCCGAGGCGTATTCGAGCGAGCATCGGGGCGTCCGTCTCCAATTGCGGACGGCACGCACGGAACGAAAAAAGGAGAGGACTCCTGTCTCTCTCCGCTTCCAGGTTATATCAGACCCGGGGGCTTGCTACAAGCCCCGGGTCATGCCGCAGAGTCCTCGGCCATGACGACGACAAAGCATGCAGTGGATTTCGCTGACAGAGGACCGACCGACCTGACGCGGACCGATGTGCTTGGTCTTCAGGAGGTCGATCGAACGAATGCCAGGTTGGTCGGAGGGAAAGGCGCGAACCTGGGAGAGCTCTCGAGGATCGAGGGGATCCGCGTGCCGGCCGGCTTCTGCGTCACGACCGAGGCCTTCCAGCGAATCATGGCAGAGACGCCGGCGATCGGCGGGTTGCTCGACCGATTGTCGTCGCTCGCGGCGGAGGACCGGAGCGCGATCCGGGAGCTCAGCGGCGAGCTGCGACAAATCATCGAAGGCACCGCCATCCCTGAAGATCTGCGAGCGGCGCTCACCCGGGTTCATGCCAGGCTCGGCGCGGAGGATGCTTATGCAGTGCGGTCCAGCGCGACTGCGGAGGATCTGCCGGGGGCTTCCTTCGCAGGCCAGCAGGACACCTTTTTGAATGTCCGGGGGACGCAGGCGATCCTGAAGCACGTCCGCCGGTGCTGGGCGTCGCTCTTCACGGAGCGGGCGGTGGCCTACCGGATCCAGCACGGCTTCGACCACCGCAAGGTCCACATGGCGGTGGTGGTGCAGAAGATGGTGTTCCCGCAGGCGGCGGGGATCCTCTTCACGGCCGATCCAGTCACGTCGAATCGGAAGGTGGCGTCGATCGAGGCCGGCTTCGGCCTGGGAGAGGCGCTGGTCGCCGGCCTGGCGCGCGCCGATCGCTACAAGGTGCGGGACGGCCAGGTCGTCGAGAAGGCGATCGCCACCAAGACGCTGGCCACGGTCGCGCTGGAGGAGGGCGGCACCGAGGAGCGGGCGATCGAGCCCGAGCGGCAGGACGGGCAGGTGCTGACGGATGCGCAGATCGTGCGGCTCGAGCGCCTGGGCCGGCAGATCGAAGGGCATTTCGGCCACCCCCAGGACATCGAATGGTGCCTTGTCGACGATGAATTCCACATTGTCCAGAGCCGGCCGATCACGACCCTGTACCCCATCCCCGCAAGGGCCGATCACGGCAACCGTGTCTATATATCCGTCGGCCATCAACAGATGATGACCGACGCCATGAAGCCCCTGGGGCTGTCCGTGTTCCAGCTGTTCTCTGCCGGGTCGATGCGCGCAGCGGGTGGCAGGCTGTTCGCCGATGCCACCCAGCAGCTGGCCTCACCGGCCAGCCGGGACGTTTTCCTGGATGTCGCGGGGCGCACCCATCCGCGCATCAAGGACGCCCTCCTCACCATCCTCGAGCGGGGAGACTTCATCGAACCGGCGCCCCCCGACCAGGGCAAGCAGGGCATGGCGTCACGCTTCGACGCGCAGGTCGACGACGATCCGGCGATCGTCGCCGATTTGATCGCGCGCAGCCAGGCCGCGCTCGAGGAGCTGAAGCGCGAGATCGGGACCCATGCCGGGACTGCGCTGTTCGACTTCATCCCGGAGGACATGCAGAACTTCAAGAAGTCCGTGTTCGATGGGCGGAACATGGGCGTGATCATGGCTTCGATGAACGCCACGTCGTGGCTCAACGAGAAGCTGATGGCGTGGTTGGGCGAGAAGAACGCCGCGGATACGCTGTCCCAGTCGGTGGCGAACAACATCACGTCGGAGATGGGCCTGGAGCTGTTGAACGTCGCCGACGCGATCCGCCCTCATCCGGAGGTTGTCGCGTATTTGCAGCGCGTGAAGCACGACGGCTTCCTCGATGAGCTGGCCGAGCTCGAAGGCGGGCAGGAGGCCCGGGACGCCATCGTGGCTTACCTCGACAAGTACGGCATGCGAGGTGTCGGGGAGATCGACATCACGAGACCCCGCTGGAGCGAGAAGCCGACGATCCTGGTCCCGCTGCTCCTGAGCAACATCAAGAACTTCGAGCCGGGCGCGGGCGAGCGGAAATTCGAGCAGGGGCGGCAGGAGGCCTTGCAGTACGCGCAAGCGTTGTTGGAGCGGCTTGGGCAGCTGCCGGACGGGGAGCAGAAGGCCGGCGAAGCCCGGCGGATGATCGACCGGCTGCGGAACTTCGCCGGCTATCGCGAGTATCCGAAGTACGCCACCATCAATCGCTTCTTCGTCTACAAGCAGGCCTTGCTGCGAGAAGCCGAGCGGCTCGTGCAGGCCGGCGTGATCCGCGACGTCGGAGACATCGACTACCTCTCGTTCGACGAGCTCCGCGAGGTCGTGCGCACGCATCGGCTGGACGAGCAGGTCGTCAGCGAGCGGAGAGCCGAACACGAGCTCCACAAGAAGCTGACGCCGCCGTGCGTCATCACGTCCGATGGGGAAATCGTGGCAGGTGCGTACAAACGAGCCGATCTGCCCGCCGGGGCCATCGTCGGCCTGGCGGTCTCCTCCGGCGTCGTCGAGGGGCGAGCCCGCGTCCTCCTGGACATGGCCGATGCGGAGCTCGAGGCGGACGATATCCTGGTCACCACCTTCACCGACCCCAGCTGGACGCCGCTGTTCGTGTCCATCAAGGGCCTGGTGACCGAGGTGGGCGGCCTGATGACCCATGGCGCGGTGATCGCCCGCGAGTACGGCCTGCCGGCCGTCGTCAGCGTGGAGAACGCGACCAAGATGATCCGCGACGGGCAACGCATCCGCGTCAACGGGACGGATGGGTATGTCGAAATCCTGACATGAGGTGCGGCGCCACCACGTGCGCCGACGGGGACTCGGCGGCGAGCGGGCCGGTCGCGCCAAACCGGCCAACAAGTTCGCGTCAAGGCTGCCTCGATTTTTTAAAAAGATTCGGGACTTGCGCGACCGGGGGCAGTCGTGTCATTCTGCCCCCCGACATGGTAGCGTTCATCCGCCTGCGCTGAGCCTCGCAGTACCGCCCGCAGACCGCGTGTTCCGGCAGATCCGGCGCGCAGGTCGCGAGTGCGTGCTGCGGTGCCGTGCCCGCATTTCCGTCCTTCCAGTCCAACGGAATGCCCGGGCGCGGCGTCTCATGCCGCCGGAAGACGCAGCCGCGTCGAGACGTCGTCTCGCCGCGCCGGGCACATGAGCCGCGCGCACGGGCTTCCCAGCTCGCTCGGGCCTACGGGCCGCGAGCGGAGGAGTCCATCGTATGACCAGAAAGTCTAATCATTCGTCCACCGTGCGTTCCATGCCGCGGGCCCTCGTGCTCGGCCGGCAGTTCCCCGGCGACACCGACGCGTCCGTGCAGGCGTCCCTCGACGAGCTCGAGAACTTGCTCGCCCAGCTCGAGATCCGCGTCGTCGCCACCCTGATCCAGCGCCATCGGAGCGCCGATCCGACGATCGGCGAGGGCAAGCTCGCGGAGCTCGCGGCGCGCGTCGCCGAGGTCCGCGGCGACGGCCAGGAGGAGGAGGCGCTCCTCCTCGTCGTCGACGGCGCGCTCGGTCCAGTCCAGCTCCGCGCCCTCGAGGACGAGCTCGCGGGCGTCGAGGTGATCGACCGCGCGAGCGTGATCCTCCGGATCTTCGAGCGGCACGCGCGGACTCGGGTCGCGCGGCTCGAGGTCGAGATCGCCGCGCTCACGCACGCGCTCCCACGTGTCCGAGAGGACAGGTCGCTCGGCGGGCGCGAGGGCGGCGGCGGCGGCCGGGGCGAGCGCGGTCACAGCAACGTCATGCTGAAGAAGCAGGAGCTCCGCGAGCGGATCGCCGGGCTGCGCCGGGAGCTCGCGGGCCTGCGCGCGGCCGAGGAGACGCAGCGGGCGCGCCGCAAGGAGCTGCCGCGCGCGGCGCTGGTCGGCTACACCAACGCGGGCAAGTCGTCGCTGATGCGCGCGCTGACCGGGAGCGAGGTGCTGGTCGAGGACCGGCTGTTCGCGACCCTCGACACCACGGTGCGGGCGCTCTCGCCCGAGGCTGCGCCGCGGCTCCTGGTGTCGGACACGGTCGGCTTCATCCGCGAATTGCCGCACGAGCTCGTCGCGTCGTTCCACGCGACCCTCGCCGAGGCGCGCGACGCGGGGCTCCTGCTCGTCGTCGTCGACGCGTCAGATCTGCAGTGGCGCACGCAGCTCGCGGTGACCCGCGAGGCGCTGGCGACGATCGGCGCGGCGGCGGTGCCCTCGCTGGTGATCCTCAACAAGATCGACCGGGTCGACGCGGCGACGCGGGCGGCGCTGGCCGAGGAGCTGCCGGCGGCGCTGCAGGTCTGCGCGCACGCGCCGGAGGACGTCGCACGCCTGCGGGCGGGGCTGCTCGCGGCGTTCGACGCGTCGCTGGTCGACGATGTGCTCGAGGTGCCGTTCGCGGAGGGGCACCTGCTCGGGGAGATCCGCGCGCACGCTCGAGTGCTCGCGGAGGCGTACACCGAGGCCGGGGCGCTGCTGCGGGTGCGCGCGCTGCCGGCGGCGCTCGAGCGCTGGCGCGGCCTGCTGTCGACGGTGCGGCCGATCACGAGCCCGGCGGAGCTGCTCGCGGTCGTCCGCAGGCACGGGCTCGAGCTGCAGACCGAGGACGCCGACTTCGATCGCATGGGGCTCGACTTCCTGGTCGTGCACGCGCGCGACGAGGCGGGGACGCCGTGGATCGTGCGGACGCCGCGTCGCCCCGAGGTGACTGCGTCGACCTACGTCGAGGGGCGGGTGCTCCGGCTGGTGCGCCCGCACCTGCCGGTGGCGGCTCCCGACTGGCAGGTGCATGCCCCCGACGTGATCGCGTACCCGCGGCTCTCCGGCACGCCGGCGGTGACGGTGACGGCGGAGGGCCCGCAGTGGAACATCGTCGATCCGGCGGCGCCCCCCGAGGTGTTGCTCGAGTCGTTCGCGCGGGCGCTCGCGGCGTTGCAGTCGATCTCGCCGGAGGCGGCGAGCCGCGCGGGGGTGCCGACGACGACGATCACGGAGGGACGCGCGGCGCTGTCGCGGTCGATGGAGGCGACCCGCGAGGCGCTGCAGCCCTCGGAGGCGGTGTGGCAGCGCTGGCAGCGCTGGCTCGCCGACGACACGATGTGGCCGCAGCACGTCGCGCTGGTGCACGGGGACCTGCACCCGGGGCACATGCTCCTCGAGACAGACGGGAGGTTGGTCGGGATCCTCGACTGGACGGAGGCGCGGGTGACCGACCCCTCGATCGACCTGGCAGTGTTCGGCGGGTGCTTCGGGCGGCCGGCGCTCGAGCGGCTGGTCGAGCGCTTCGCGCAGGCGGGCGGGGCGACGTGGCCGCGCCTGGTCGATCACGCCGCGGAGCGCTGGGCGGCCTTCCCGGTGCTCGCGGCGGAGTGGGCGATCCGCACCGACAACGCGGCGGTGCTCGAGCACGCGCGCGGACTCCTCGCGGCGGTCACGGCCGAGACCGCCGCGTGAGCGCGACGACGGCTGCAGGCGAGGTCGCCGACATGGCTCTCGAGACAGGTCATGTCGGCGGCCGAGGCCACTCTCGAGCACGCGCGCGGACAGCTCACGGCGGCCACGCCGAGACCGCCGCGTGAGCGAGTGGACGGCCGCGCAGGCGGGGTCGCTGACCTGGCTCGCGAGACAGGTCATATCGGCGGCCGACCTCATTGGGTGCCGAGTACCGTCGCCTCGACGCGGTGCTCGCCCTTGTCCTCCTTCTCGAGCGGACCCGCGGTCGGGGCCGTTGCGACGCCGCGAGTGCGCGACTCCACCGAGAACCTCCAGGATCGGACGAGCTCCGGGCGACGTCGCGGCTCAGTTGATTTCGACGTAGCCGGGCGACGTGCGCTTCGTCAGCGTGAGCTGCAAGGGCCAGCCCTCGTGCTGGGCCAGCAGGAGCTTGCGCGTCTTCTTCTTGGCGAGCGCGGCGATGGTCGCGGCGGTGACCTCGTCGAGCCGCCGCGAGCCGGCGAGCAGCTTCAGGAGACCGAGCTGCTTCAGGTCGAGGAGGCCGGCGAGCGAGACGTCCTCGGCGACGGTGAGGGTGAGGACCCGCAAGGTGGGCAGGCTCGCCAGCTCGGCGAGGCCCGCGGCGTCGGCCTCGATCTGGAGCGTCGTCAGCCTGGCCAACCGGGCCAGGACGCCGTACCCCGCCAGCTTGCCGCTCAGATGCAGGTTCTGGAGCTTCGTCAGCGCGGCGAGCGGCGCGAGGTCGCAGTCGGGGGTGACGACGAGCTCGAGCCAGCGCACGTCCCGGGCGGCCTCGAAGCCGGCGAGCGTGGCGAACGGACCGGCCCTGCGCAGCCGCAGGTCCTTGCGACCGACGAACAGGCGCTGGCCGAGCGCGGCCCCGAGGCGCGGCCAGGCGTCGGCGAGGGCCCTGGCGGCGGCCTCCTGGAAGGTGTCGCCGAAGCGGCCCTCCTTCGCGCACAGCTCGACCAGAGCGTCGACCTCGCCGGCCCGGCCGGACGCGCGGTGAACCGCGGCGAGCTGGCGGCTGTGGCCCTCGTAGGTGGCCCGCAGCTCGCCCGGTTCGAGCCCGAGGACCTCCGCGCAGTAGGGCAAGGCGACGTCGAGATCGACCGCGATCCCACGGTCGGCAGCCGTCGCCAGGAAGCCGTCGACGAACTCGAGCTGCACGGCCGGGGTGGCGTCCTCGGCATCGAAGGCACACAGGACGTCCCACGCGAGCTCGCGCAGCGGATCGATCCTCGGCTTCTTCGTGGCCTTCTTGGCGGCCTTCTTGATGGCGGCCTTCTTCGCCGTCGTCTTCGTGGCCGTCCTGGCGGCGGACTTCTTGGCGGCGGTTTTCTTCGTGGTGGCCTTCTTCGTGGCGGTCTTCTTCGTGGCGGTCTTCTTCGTGGCCATGTGCGGCATCGTATCCGATGCGGTTCGCGGCACGGCGGACGCCTTCGACCTGTCGTGGCAGGTGCTGGATACGCTCGACCACACACTCGGGACGCCGACGAGGACGAGCCGTTGCGGGTCGCCATGGCGAGCACCTCGCCGCCGAGATCGACCACGAGAATGTGTGGTCGGCATGATGATGGCGTGAAGCCCCACGTCGGGGCGGCGACGTGTCGCCCTCACAGGCGAGGGCGAGGGTCCACGAAACGGTGAGGCAAGACCACGGTTCGCGCGAGCGCCCCCATCATGAACGAGCGCGCCCACGCGCACGAGCGACGGCGAGCACCTGCACGTGTTGTCGCCCGGGCTCCTGCGTGGTCTGCTGTCGCGTTGGCCGACGAAGTCGATCGACGCAGCGGGCAGCGACCAGCTCCTCGCGGCGGGCAAGCGCTGCGCGTCCGGCCGCCCGCGCAGCCGCGGGGAGCGGGCGAGCGACGCGGTGCGTGGGGCCGCGTGTTCGTGCTGGCGACGCTCGTGCTCGCCTGCAACGGCGGCTCATCCGAATCGGTGACGACCAAAGGCGCGGGGACTGGCGAAGGGATGCCGGGGCCCGAGCTCGTCTGGCTCGAGGGACAGAACCCCGTGCTCCCGACCGGCCACCCCGACCCCGGGGTCCTGCGGGTCGAGGGCCCTCACGGCGTCACCTATCACCTCACCACCACCGTCGACAACGCCGGCGACTTCCCCCGCTTCACCTCGACCGACCTGATCGTCTGGACCGACGCCGGACCGGGCCTGTTCGGCCGCACCAACGCGCCGGGCCACTCGCTCGCGCTCGACGGCGGCCACTACTGTTCGCGGTGGGCCCCCGAGATCGTCCAGCTCGGCGTGGCCTCGTTCATGCTCTCGTTCACCGCCCAGCGCTTCGCCGCACCCCAGTCGCCGTGCCCGCCGTACGACGAGGACAGCGGCATCTACCTCGCCTGGTCCGCCAGCCCCGCGGGCCCGTTCCCCCCGCCCGACCGGCCGTGGGAGCCGCTGCCGGCGGGCGCCGACCTCTCGACCTGTCTCTTGCGACCTGACCTTCCGCGCAGCCTGGACTTCGCCTCCCACGATTGCCAGGGCACCTTTTGCCACCACATCATGCGCGTCGACTCGTCGGTGTTCCGCGATCCGCAGACCGGCCGCTGGTGGCTCGCCTATTCGTGGTACACCAACAGCCCGCCGAAGGTCGCGTGGGAGCTCGACAACTTCGGCCAACACGTCCACCTCGTCGAGCTCGACCCGAACGATCCGTCCGCCGTCCGGTGCGACCTCGGCGTCGCCCAGATCCACGCCGGCAACCCCCACGACGCCGAGACGCTCGCGCGCCTCGCCGCCAGCTGCTCCGGCTGCGAGCAGATGCTGTCGATGACCCGCGGCCCGCTCGGCGAGGAGATGCTGCGCGACGGCGTCTCCCTGGGCGTCGTCGAGGCCCCCAGCCTGTTTCGCCGCGGCGAATACGTGTACCTCCTGCTCAGCGGCAGCAACTGGGACTCCCCCTATTATCACGTGTACTGGGTCGCCGCGAAGTCGGTCGAGGCGCTGGTGTACACCAACCCCGGGCGACTCGTCGGCCGCTTCCTGATCCCGAGCGACGGCCAGGCCTTCGGCCACGGCTCTGCCGTGCTCGGCCCCGACGGCGAGCGCTGGTACTTCGTCCACCACCGCCTCGCGCACGTCCCGTGCGGCGAGTCCGGCTGCGACCGCGATGTGTGGGTCAGTCCGATCGAGTTCGACGATCACGGCGACGGCCTCGGCGAGGTCCACATCCGGCCGCGCTGGCCCGCCCAGGACCCGAGCTTCAGCGTGGCTGTCCCGGTCAGGCGAGGCGCTCCGCCTCACGCGCCCTCGCCCGCGGCCCGTGTCCAATGAATCCGCCACGCGTCGCGCAGCGCTAGCGAGGCGGTGAAGAGGCAGGGTCGGCATGGAGTTTGGCCTGCGCGGTGTGTCGGGAAGCCGCGCGATGGCGACCAGGGATGCCGCCAAAAGAAGCGGATGGCGCCAGGTTGAGCGGATCGATCGACACGCTCCACGATGATTCGATACACCTGTTCTCGGGTCCACTCGTCGACTTTGACGTCCGCATTTTGAGGAGGACGAGAGTCTCGTCCAACAAGTCTGGGTCGGGCGGGGACCATGGGACCCGCGCGAGGAGCTCGTCCAGCGAGAGCCACGCGAGCGTGTCACAGGCCCCTTCGAGAATCCGAAGCACGCTCTCACTCGTGGCGTGACAGTCGAATCAATGAATAAGTATTCGCTCTCGGGGAGCAAGTACGAGCGCGGGTCGCACCGAGCGGTTCCACCAGAGCGTTCGTCGCTCCCACGCGTTAGCCGGGGCATGCTCGCGGTCGCCTCCGCTGCTCTGCTCCTCCTCGCCGCCCCTGAGCAACTGCACGAAGCGCCTGTCTTTCTGGCGCCGCCGTTGCCCAACGGGGTCGAATTCGCCGCCCGCAGCGACGCGCTGCGCGAGGCGCTGGTCGCCGACCCGATCCCGCCGGGCCTCGCCCTCGTCGACGAGCCGTCCGCGGTCGAGGCCGATCGAGCGCTGCGACGGGGCGATCTGCGGGCGGCCGCGAAATTCTTCTACCAGCACACGGAGGCGACCCCCGCGGGGATCGCCGCCCGCTTCAACGCGGGGCTGCTCGAGGTCGGCCTCGGCGAGCTGCGGCCGGGCGCCCTGCTCTCCGCGATCGGCCACGAGCAGGTGACCTCCGCCACCGCCGCGCTGTTCTGGGACGCGCGGCAGCTGCTCGAAACCGACGACGCCCGCCTGCAGCACGCGCGCCTGTACCTGCTTCGGTATGCACGCGTCGGCGGCCCCGATCGCCGGGTGCTCGCCGAGATCGAGGTCGGACAGATCCTCTGGCGCCGCGCGTGCCCGGTGCCGGCGGTCGACGGCACCTGCGGCGCGCTCGCCCGCGTCGAGTGGCCACACGGCTGCTACGGGGTCGAACGCGAGGCGTTGCTGGTCGTCGAGCGCGACGCGGCCCTGGCCGACGAGGCCCGGCAGCTCCTGACCGCGGCGCTGCGGCGGGCCAGGCGGATCGACCGCGCCTCGCTCTCCCTGGCGCGCGCCCGCGAGCTGCGCGACGCGACGTCGACGGCCCGCTGGCTGCTGGCGGAGTCGACCTTCGAGGCGCTGCTGCGAGTGCGTTACCCGCCGGGCCTGCGTCTCGAGGCCGACGAGTGGCGCGCCCACAGCGACCAGCCCCATGACCACGCCGTCCTCGCCGAGCAACGCGCCGCTCGGACGGAGTCCTGGCGGCGGCTGCGGGAATTCGGAGATCGCAAGTGGGCGCTGTTCACCGAGCTCGAGCAGCGCTACGCCGAGATCCTGGACGATGTGAGCCCGGCGACCGCCTTCGCCGCCCTGCTGCGCAGCAGCCTGGCCGCGCAGGATATCGCGCTGCAGCTGAGCCGCGTCGACGCGCATCCGCCCGGCTACGAGCACAGCTTCTGCCACCAGGACGGCCGGCCCACCGACCTGCGCGAGGCGGGGTGGAAGCGGCTCGAGCTGTGCGCCACGCTCGCGGTCGAGACCGGCCACGTCGACGCCTGGGCCGCGCGCTGCCAGCAGCTGTTCGAGTCCGTCGGCCCGACGCAGACCGCCGACGAGCTCAGCCCGCCGTTCGCCCGCGCCGAGCCGCGGGCGTTCGCCGTCGTGCTCGCGGACCCGTGATCACCGAGGCGGCCGCGGCGGGGCGTGCCCGATCGAGAATGGCGTCCAGGACATGGTCATTCGGACATGAGCGATCGGTCATGTCCATGGCTCATGTCTTGCAGCCGCCCGACTCAGCGGCCGAGCCGCGAGGGCCCGCGTAACGGCGCCCTTCGGAGCCATGCTCCTTCGGACATGATCGCTCGGCCATGCCCGCTCGCTCCTGCCTTTTTAAGAATCGCCGACTCGGCGGCCGTCCCGTGAGGACCTGATCGGGGCCATGCTCTTTTGGACATGAGCGAACGGACATGCCCGTTCGCTCATGTCTTCACGGACAGATCCGGCTCAGCGGCCGAACAGGGTGGGGCCCGGGTAGCGGGCGGCGTCGCCGAGCTGCTCCTCGATGCGGAGCAGCTGGTTGTACTTCTCGACGCGGTCGGAGCGCGAGGCCGAGCCGGTCTTGATCTGGCCGGCGGCGGTGGCGACGGCGAGGTCGGCGATGAAGGTGTCGCCGGTCTCGCCGCTGCGGTGGGAGATGACGGCGCGGTAGCGGTTGTGCTGGGCCAGGCGGACGGCCTCGAGGGTCTCGCTGAGGGTGCCGATCTGGTTGACCTTGACCAGGATGCTGTTGGCGACCCTGGCGTCGATGCCCTTCTGCAGGCGCTCGGGGTTGGTGACGAACAGGTCGTCGCCGACGAGCTGCAGCTTGCTGCCGAGGCGCTCGGTGAGGAGGGCCCAGCCGGTCCAGTCGTCCTCGGCCATGCCGTCCTCGATCGAGACGAGCGGGTACTTGGCGGCCAGGTCGGCGTAGAGGCCGACCAGCGCGGCGCCGTCGAGCTCGCGGCCGCCCTCGCCGGCGAGCACGTAGACGCCCTTCTGCTTGTCGTAGAACTCGGAGGCGGCGACGTCGAGCGCGAGGCTGACCTGCGCGCCCGGCTTGTAGCCGGCGGCCTCGATCGCCTGCACCAGCACCGCCAGCGCCTCGCCGTTGCTCGCCATGTCGGGCGCGAAGCCTCCCTCGTCGCCGACCGCCGTGACCTTCTTCTGCGAGCGCAGGATCTTCTTGAGGTTGTGGAAGATCTCCACCCCGGCCCGCAGCGCCTCCGAGAAGGTCGGGAAGCCGTGCGGCACCAACATCGTCTCCTGGAAGTCGAGGTTGTTGTCGGCGTGCGCGCCGCCGTTGATCACGTTCATCAGCGGCACCGGCAGCACGTTGGCCAGCGGACCGCCGAGGTAGCGGTACAGCGGCAGCTCGGCGTCGAGGGCGGCCGCGCGGGCGACCGCGAGCGACACGCCGAGCAGCGCGTTGGCCCCGAGCTTCGACTTGTTCGGGGTGCCGTCGGCGGCCAGCAGCGCCTGGTCGACCCCGACTTGATCGAGGGCGTCGAAGCCGGTCACCGCGTCGGCCAGCGGACCGTTGACGTGCTCGACGGCCTGACGCACGCCCTTGCCGAGGTAGCGCCTGGCATCGCCGTCGCGCAGCTCGTGGGCCTCGTGCTCGCCGGTGCTGGCACCCGAGGGGACGGCGAAGCGGCCGAGGCTGCCCTGGTCGGTGACGACCTCGACCTCGATGGTGGGGTTGCCGCGTGAATCGAGGATCTCCCGCCCGTGGACGCTGAGGATGACGCTCATGCGCGGGAAGGTAGCGCGCGAGCGAGGCCGCCGGCCAGCGCCGATCGGCAGGACGGGCGAGCGCGCGGCGCCGGGGCGAGCGCTGAACGAATTCGCAGACGCTTGCGACCGCGGCGGCGAAAACCGCCGCTGCCGCGGCCAGCCGCGCGGCTGCTCACTCGCAGGGGCGTCGAGATCGCGCGCCGCACGGGTGAGCGGGGACCTCGCTGCGCCGGGCACCGGATTCACGCGGCGAAGGTCGGCCAGCGCTCGCGCCGGCGGCCGACAGAGTACGAGCGCGAACGATCGCCGAAGTCAGCCGAGGAGCTCGCGCGCGAGGTCTTCGGAGACGCCCATGCGGGCGGCGAGGGCCAGGAACAGCTGGCGGCCGAGAGCGACGTGGTCGCTGAGGCGGACCAGGCGGGCGATGTCCTCGAGCGCCCGACGGCGGAGGCCCCGCTCTTCGCGCAGGAGGGCGCCGCCGAGCTCGTCGATCGTCGTCTCCGGGTCGAGCAGGTACTGCCGCGGAACGCCTCGCTGATGAGGGGCAGGCGGGCCAGCAGGGGCCTGGAATTCGGCGCGGCCCAGGTCGTCGAGCGGATGCCCGCGCGCCGCCGCGTCGGCGCGGCGGTCCAGCATCAGCCCGAACGCCTCCAAGTACTCTTCCAGGTCGCCGAACTCCAGCAGGAAGGTCTTGCGCCACGACAACAACATGCCGACCCCGAACAGCTCGCTGAGCCCGGCGAGCACTTCGGCCTCCCCGCTGCTGGCATAGCTGTCGCGCATCCACATCGACCACGCCGCTCGCAAGATCTCCAGGACCCGATCGGCCGGGGGTCGTGGCAGCGCGCGCGCGTACTCCCACAGCGCCGGCGCGTCGGCGAGGCGATCGATCCACGAGTCTTGCTCCTCGTCGGTCAGCCGGGCGTTGACTCCCGCGAAGATCATGTTCGCTGCCGTGCGGTCGATCGGGTAGCCATCGGCCAGCCTGATGAGGCCGACCGAGGTCAGGATCCACGCTTGTTCGTCGGTGAGCGCCACGGGCTCACGGTAACCAGCTCGGCCGGCGCCGTCACGCGGTGACTGCGACGCGCGCGGGAGCCCACGGCTCGGACCGCGGTGAGTAACTTCGACGCGTTCGCCCGCGGCGCGCTCGGCATCACCGGCGACCTGCACCCGCATATCGACATGACCGCGATCGGTCTTCCGCGCCCGATCTCCTGCCAGGGCAGCATCGGGCCGCCCTCGCACCGCGCCGCGAAGCCCGGGCTTTGAAGTCCGGCCGCGAGTGTCATCAGGTTCGCGGGGGTGCACGCCGCGCGTCCTCTTCGCTGTCCGCAGGGGCGAGGGCCGAGGGCGGCGGCCGCGAGTCTCGGGATTCACCTTCGGACATGTTTTAAAAGACATGTAACCGGCAGCGCAGGGGCTCGCCCGGGCCGCACCGGTCATGCTACCGCCGGTAGTCCGCGATTCCCCGGCGCGGGTCACGTCGGCGTGGACGGGCGGCGCGTGGACCGCCTACTATCCGGGCATGCGCAGGGGGCTTGTACTGTTGACGGCGGCGATCGGCTGCGGCGGAGCTCCGTCTCCGGGCACCGGCGCGAGCGAGGCGACCACGGCGACGACGACGGACGGGCCGGCGACCACGGGACCGACGGGCTCGTCGACCGCGGCGCCGACGACGACCACGGGGGAGCCGCTCGCGCCGGGCGAGTGCGCGAGCCCGATCGAACCTGTCCTTTTGGCCAGCGCGCGCCTCGGCCTCGACGCCGCGGGGCGGCTGCACGACGAGCACGGGCGCGACGTGCTGCTGCGCGGGGTCAACACCGGAGGGCGCTCGAAGTGGGCGCCGTTCGTGCCGTTCCCGGTCGACGCGGAGATCGAGCAGGCGGCGTTCGAGGCCGCGGCGCAGGAGTTCTTCGCGCGGCTGCCGGGCTGGGGCATCAACGTGGTGCGCCTGCTGTTCTCGTGGGAGGCGCTCGAGCCGACCCCGGGGCAGTACGACGCGCGCTACCTCGACCGTTACGCGGCCATGGTCGACGTCGCGTGGTCGCACGGCCTGCGGGTGATCGTCGATTTCCACCAGGACATCTACACCTCGACCTACTGCGGCGACGGGTTCCCGCCGTGGACTTTGCCGCAAGATCCGCCGCCCGAGCCGCACACCTGTCCGGACGCCGACTGGGGGCTCAAGTACGTGCTCGACGGCGACGTGCGGGCGGCCTTCGACCGCTTCTGGGCCGACGAGGACGGGCTGCACGCGAAGTTCTTCGCCATGTGGGGACAGATGATCGCGCGGGTCGGCGACCACCCCGGCGTGGTGGGGCTCGAGATCCTCAACGAGCCCGGCTCGGGCACCGCGGGGGACATCCCCACGTGGAAGCACGAGACGCTGAACCCGTTCCACACCGAGGCGGTGGCGCAGCTGCGAGCGCTGGCCGGCGACGAGCTGCTGATCCTCTTCAACAACCCGGGGACCGACGCGATCGGGTTCCAGCCGATCGAGCACGTGCGGCCCGAGGGCTCGGGGCTCGTGTACGCCGCGCACATGTACGACGCGGGGCTCGTGAAGGGCCTGCCGTCGGTCGGGATGATGCCGGAGCCGTACCTCGACGACATCGCCGACTTCGCGGCGGCGGAGGGGCTGGGCGTGCTCATCGGCGAATTCGGCTACGGCCACGGGGCGACCGGCGCCGAGGAGTGGCTCACCCGGGCGCTCGACCAAATGGACGCGCGCCGGTTGTCGGGCACCTTGTGGGAGTGCTCGCAGAACGAGGTCGCGTGGAACGGGGAGGACCTGTCGGTGCTCGCGGCCGACGGCAGCGAGCTCGACAGCCTCGACGTGTTCGTCCGCCCGTACCTGCGCGCGGTCGCAGGCACGGACAGCGCCTTCTCCTGGGACCAGACCACGGCCACCGCCAGCTGGACCGGCGACGGCGGCGTCAGCGAGATCGCCCTGCCGCAGCGCCGGTTCGACGGCGCCTCGCTCGACATCGAACTGACGACGCTGGCCGGGCCCGAGGGCGCTTGCTACACGCTCGACCCGAGCCGCGGCGAGCTGCGCGTGCAGGCCCCGGACGGAGCCCAGGTCGAGGTCCGCGTGACGGTCGCCGACTGAGCCGCTTCGAGCGGGCCGAGCCGCCGCGGCGAACAATTGTCCGCATGTTCTTTGGGACATGTCCCGAGAGGAATGTCGTGTCCGCGGGCGGGGGCCGGTCGCCCCGCGCGCGCGGCTCGTTTCCGCGCCGGCGGCCCCATGGCCCCGGTGAGACGCCTGCAGGGGTTTCCGGTAAGGTGCCATGGACGTGACGAACGCGGTCCTGCGGGTGCGAGCGGCGTTGTCGCGGGCCGTCGCGGTCGGTGTCCGCGAGGACATGTCCCGAGAGGACGGCAGGCGGATCCGCCTGCAGAACGGCCTGGCGCTGGTCGGGATCGCGATGAGCTGCGCCGGTCACCTCGGCACCGGCAGGCCGCTCGACCCCGAATTGCTGGTCCACCTGGGGGTGACCGTCGGCGGGCTCGCGGCCGTGTTCGCGCTGCACGCCCGCGGGCGCCCGCGCGACGCGGCGCTGGTGTTCCACGGGACGATCATGACGTCGATCCTGATGGGCTCGTGGACCATCGGCCTCGACTACGGCAACTTCTTCTGCTGATCCTCGGCGCGGCGCTGCCGTTCCTGCTGTTCCCCAGCCGCGAGCAGACGGCCGCGCTGGGCACCGCGCTGGCGGCGTCGATCTGCCTGGCGGTGCTGGTCTACGGCTGGGACCTCGACGGCGACCTGGCCCGCCGCGTGGCCCAGTACGGGCCCAACCAGTACACGCACCAGGGGATGCTGGCGGCGGTGATCCTGCTGGTCGGCTACGGCTCGCGCTCGTTCAACGCGCTGGCCGAGGCCGACCTCGAGCACGAGCGGGCCAAGTCGGAGCGGCTGCTCCGCAGCGTGTTCCCCGAGGAGATCGGGCGCCGCCTGCAGGCGGGCGAGCAGGAGATCGCGGAGCGCCACGGCGACGCGTCGGTGCTGTTCTGCCGGGTGATCGGGCTCGACCGCCCGGCCGAGGGGCAGACGGCGGAGGCGTACCTGGCCCGGCTGCACGCGGTGTTCGCCGCGATCGACCGCCGCTGCGCCGAGCTCGGGGCCGAGAAGATCAAGACCACCGGGACGAGCTTCGTCGCCGCGGCCGGGCTGCCGATGTACCGCCCCGATCACGCGGAGGTGCTGGTGGCGCTGGCGTTGGCGCTGCGCGACGAGTTCGCGGCGATGCCGGGGATCGCGGTGCGGATCGGGGTCAACTCGGGGCCGGTGGTCGCGGGGGTGATCGGGCAGGTGCGGCCGACCTACGACCTGTGGGGCGACACCGTCAACACGGCCCAGCGCATGGAGATGCACGGGCTGGCGGGCGAGGTCCACATCTCGCCGCTGACGTTCGCCAAGGTCAACCACCGCTTCGAGTGCAGCGCGCGCGAGGGGGTGGAGATCAAGGGCAAGGGCGCGATGAAGACGTACTTCGTCCGCGGCGTTCGCAAGGCGGGGCGCGGGCCGTGAAGCTCGGTCGGCTGATGCGGCTGGGGCTGGCGCCGCAGGCCGCCCCGCTCGAGAGCCAGCACGTGGTGTTCCTCCACGGCCTGTGCCTGCTGGCGAGCGGCTTCACGGGGATGACGATGCTGCTCAGCGCCGTCTACGGGGCGACGTCGCCGGGCGGGCTGGCGTACGCGCTGTTGGCCGGGGTGGTGCCGCCGCTGCTGTCGCTGGGGCTGTCGGTGCGGGGCCACCACACGCTGGCGGCGGTGCTGTTCGTGCTCTACACGCTGCTGTCGACGGCGGGGGCGGCGTCGCTGTTCGGGCCGAGCTACGGGCTGCAGTACTGGTACCTGCCGGTGAGCGTGCTGACGTTCATGCTGTTCCCCAGCGAGCGCCGACAGGCGGCGCTGGCGGTGGCGAGCCTCAACGCGGCGGCGTTCCTCGGCTTCTGCTTCGCGTTCACGGTGGCGCCGATGATGCCGATGGCGCCCGAGGGCGTGCGCAGCAACTTCCAGATCAACATCTCGCTGGTGGCGGTGGCGACGGCGGTGGCGACGTACTACGCGCAGCGAGTGACGGCGCGGACGCGCGAGGAGCTGCGGGCGCTGCGGCGCCGCACCGACGCGCTGCTCGGGGCGGTGCTGCCGGCCGAGTTCGTGGCGACGCTGCGCGAGGGCGGCGAGGGGGTCGGCCGCCGCCACGCGCAGGTCAGCGTGGTGGTGTGCGACATCGCCGGCTTCACCCGCCTGGCCGAAGAGGCAGCCGCGGAGGACATCGTCCGCGTGCTCAACGCGACGTTCAGCGCGTTCGATGCGGTCTGCAAGGAGCGCGGCGCCGACAAGGTGAAGACGGTCGGCGACGCGTACGTGGCGGCCGTGGGCATGTCGGGGCGCGAGCCGTCGGCCCGCGCGGCGGTCGACCTGGCGCTGCGCATGCGCGCGGCCGTCGAGCGGGCCGAGGACTGCCAGGCCCGCGGGATCCGGGTGCGCATCGGCGTCGGCACCGGCGAGGTCATCGCCGGCGTGGTCGGCACCAACAAGCTGGCCTACGACATGTGGGGCGCGGCGATCGAGGCGGCCTTCGCCATGGAAGAGCGAGCGACGCCCGAACAGGTGGTGGTCGACGCCGCGACCTGGGCCGAGCTCACCGGCGAGGAGCGGGCGGCGGTGGTCCGCGGCGAGCCCGAGGGGTATCGCAGCCTGGCGACGGTCGTGGCTTGAGGTAGACCGCGGGGCGAGACCGGCGGCGACACGAGCGCGACGTCGACGAGCGCTACGTCGAGGATCGCGACCTCGAACGTCGCTGCCTCGAGCATGGCGACCTCGATCGACGCGACCTGGATCGATGCGACTTCGATCGACGGGACTTCGACCAGGCGACTCGATCGACGCGACCTCGATCGACGCGACCTCGATTGACGCGACCTCGACCGACGCGACCTCGATCGACGCGACCTCGATTGACGCGACCTCGACCGACGCGACCTCGATCGCCGCGACCTCGATCGACGCGACTCGATCGATGCGACTTCGATGATAGCGAGCTCGACGAGCGCGACCTCGACGAAAGGGGAGCGTGACGTCGAGGGACGCGACCTCGATCGAGCTCGACGAGCGGGGCGTCGAGGGGCGCGACCTCGATCGGGCTCGACGAGCGGGGCGTCAATTGACGCGACCTCGATCGCCGCGACCTCGATCGAGGCGATCACGAGGTTATCGAGCTCGACGAGCGCGTCGGGCTCACTCGATCGCGTACGCGCGCACCCACCCGTTGTAGTCCTCGGTCAAGGTCATCTCGTGCCCGGCGACGACGACGAAGTCCGGGCCGAAGGCGGTCGCGCTGGTCACTTCGTTCTCGTGGGCCTCGGCGTTGTCGTAGGTGGCAGCCCATACCAGGCCGCCGTCGCCGCGGAGACGGGCGGCGACCATGTCCTGCTGATGCTCCGGGGTGAGGAAGGCGCCGGACACCACGATCTCCTCGCCGGCGCCGATGGCGACTCCCGTGGCCTCGATGGCGTGCACGTCGAGCGGATCGAAGCGCGTCCACACTTCACCGCCATCGGGGCCGAGCCGGCGGACGACGAGCTGTCGTACGTCGTCGTCCTCGGCGTCGGCGAAGCTGCCGGCGAGGACGACGTCGCCGCCCGCGCCGATCGCCGCGACGGCGCGCCAGAAGCCGGTCACTTCCTCGACAGTGACCGAGGTGAGTCCGCCGGCGTCGTCGAACACGGCGGCGATCGGGCGCAAAAACCCCTCCTCCTCGCCGCCGAACGCGTGGCCGACCACGACCACGTTCGCGCCCGCCACCGCGAGGCCCTTGCCGTCGGCCTGCGGGGCGCCGCCGGTGGTGGTCGACCTCCACACGACCGAGCCGCCGTCCTTCTGATGGCGCCGGGCGACCAGCCCGACGCTGTCCGGGCTGATGCGTTCGAACCCGCACGAGAACAGGGCGTCGTCCGTCACCGCGAGGTCGCCGAAGTTCGAATCGAAGCTGAAGTTGTCCGCCGGGCCCGGCTCGCTGAAGGTCCACAGTTCGGCGCCGGCGGGGTCGAAGGCGCGGATGTCGATCGACGCCGCGAGCCCGGTGGTGTAGCCGGCCGCATAGATCGTGCCGGCGTCGTCGACGGTGACCGCGCTCAGGCCGGACTTGATGTCGGGCCCGGCCGGCAAGACCTTCTTCCACACCTCGGCGCCGGCAGGGTCGAGCACGAGTATCAGCCCGGCGCTGACCTCCGGCTCGAGGTAGGTGGTGCCGACGACGATGACCCGACCGGACGGATCGAACGCGACGGCGCTGGTGCGGTCGAGCAGGTTCGCGGGGCCGTTGAAGGTGTGCGTCCACAACGGCACGCCGACGCGCGTACAGTCGGCCGCGCAGCCGTCGTCCGGGTCGGCGTCGCCGTCGTCGCAGGCCTCGTCGGCGTCGACGACGCCGTCGCCACACACGCCGGGGAGCGGCTCGCCGGTGGTGAGGGTCGGGGAGGTGTCGTCCGTCGACGCGCCGGTCGGTGAATCGCCGTCGGTCGGGGAGCCGATCGTGGTGTCGGGGCTGGCGGTGGTCGTGGCGGTGCTGTCCTCGTCCTGTGGGCTGTCGCCCACGATGATCGACGGGATGCAGGCAGGGAGGGCGAACGCGGCGAGCGCGACGTGTAGGGTGCGAGTAGAGAAAGGCAAACGGAGGACCTCCTGTGGGCCTCGTGCCCGTCCCAGGCGGTTTCCGTCATCGACGCCGCGGAAGCGGTGCGCGGCCGTGGTTGGCTCGCTCCATCGCGCGTGGATGCGCCCTGGCCGGCGGCTTCGCGCGGAGACGCCGCGAGCCGTCAGGTCAGTGTTCGGTGGCGAAGGTCGATGAGGTCGCGCGTGGGCTCGAGCCTCGGTTCCCGCCGACGGTCCTCGCGGCGAGGCACGTCGGCGGTGAGCTTCGACCTCGTGGGGCGTCAGCCCTCGACGATCGCGTGGTCGACGTCGGTGAAGACGAGGTACTGCTGCAGCAGGGTCGCGAGGTCGGCGACGTTGAGGCCGGGCTTGGCGCCGTCGGCGTTCCAGGCGTCGATCTCGGTTTGCGTCGGCGTCTCCGTCGGGCGCACGATCGGGGTGACCGACAGGCGGTTGCTGCCGCGGGCGTCGAAGTCGCGGATCGCTCGCACCAGCTCGGCGGCGTCCTCGGGGACGCGCGTGGTCGGGATCCCGAGGCGGTCGGCGAGTAGCTGGATCCGGAACGCGCGGACGTCTTGAGGACGGCCGTCGATCACCCGCTCGTCGAACACCGCGGCCGCCAGCGACGAGTCCCAGGTCAGGCCGCGGCGCCAGAGATGGGTCGTGCCGGTCAGCGCGAACGCGTCGTCGATCACCACCGAGGTGCTGGCGAAGCGCACCGACCGGTCGGCGCCGGCGCCGGGCGAGAACACCGCGACGCGGTCGGGCGCCAGGCCCCGGAGCCTGTCGACGGCCGTGAGCAGGCAGTGATTGCGGACCTCCTGCAGCCGCTTCGGCGTGCCGGGTCCGAGCAGGGTCGGGACGCAGAGGATCAGCCGCAGGCCCCGGCGCGCGAGGGTCATGCGATCGATCAGCCGTTGCCACCAATGCACGGCCTCGCCGTCCGGATCGAGGATCTCGTCGTCGACCGCGGGGGTCTCGAGATAGATGAAGTCCTGGGCGCGGTCGATCGCCGCCAGCAGGGCGGTGAGCGCCTCGCGGGCGCCCCACCTCGCGGTGAGGAGCCGGCGGTCGAGGGCGCGGGTGATCGAGTCGATCTCGTCGCCGACGGCGTTGCGCAGGGCAGTGCCCGCGCCGCCGCCGATCGGGATGTTGGCGTCGAGCCAGGCCTCGAGCTCGACCTCGTTCTGGCTGAGGGGGAAGATGTCGTTGTCGACCGCGGCCTGGGCGACCCCGGGCATGCCCTCCATGCCCAGCGCCGAGGTGCGCAGGACGGCGACCACGGGCCCCGCGCCGTCGCCGTCGGCGATCGTCGGCAGCGGGGTGGAGGCCTCGGCCGCGACCGCGAGCTCGCTCTGGATCGCCGTCGAGCGGACCGGCTCGGTCAGCGCCTGCACCTCGGTGAACGACAGCCCCGCAGTCCGCTCGCGCACGTACTCCGCGACCGCGACCGCCGGCGCGCCGGTGAGGTTGACGCCGGTGCCGTGGATCTCGATCGCCGCGGGCACGCCGGGGTGACCGAGGAAGAAGTCGCGGGCCGGCTCGAGCGCCCACGGGACCGGGGGCGAGGAGCCGATGACGGCGGTCGCGGCGTCGTCGCCGGAGGTCGCCGCCGCGACCTCGAGGCGGTCGAGCAGGATGTACGGGATCGAGGACGCGGTGATCGTGCCGATGAGGTCGCGGTCGAGGCGGTGCAGGCGGTCGCCGACGATCGTGTCGATGCCGCCCTGCGGATCGCCGCCGGCCGTCGGGGTGCGCGGTAGCGGGCGACCCGTGGCGTCCGCGCGATCGGGGGTCGAGCCGAACGCGGGCGCCGTCAGCGAGACGATGTCGGTCGCCTGCAGGCGATTGCGCAGGGTGTTGTCGTCCCACGCGGCGGCCGGGATCGCGGTGCGGTCGACGATCGCCGGGGTGCCCGACACCAGCACCACGTGGCCGCCGGGAGGCACCGCGCCGTTGGGCAAGGCGCCGGTGCCGGTGGCCCCGGTCTCGCAGACGACCCAGTCGCCGGTGACCGTGGTCGCTGCGGCGCCGGCGATCGGGGTGGGGCGAGTGAAGCGGCGGTCGGCGTAGCGGCGCTGGGCCGCGATGGCGCCGTCGTCGTCGAGGAGCAGGACGAGCGTGTCCATGCCGAGCAGGCCGGTGGCGCCGAGCATGCCGTTGAGCAGGACCATCGTGAGGTGGGCGACGCCGTCGCCGTTGACGCGCCCGGCGCCGCCGCTGGTGCGGAAGTGCAGGCCGACCGAGAGGTCGAAGCCGAGCGGCCAGGCCCGCACCCACGCGCCGGCGCAGGCGGGGCCGAGGTTGACCTCGACGAGGACGGTCTGGTGATCTTCCGCGAGGGCGCCGCCGCCGGTGAGGGCGCGGACGCGGTACTGGCCCTCGCTCGGGTCCGCGGTGCCGCTGTCCGCGAGGACAGGCGGCAGCGGGCCGGCGCCGGGGGTCACTGCCGCGGGGCTCGGCGCGCCGCCCACGCGACGTCGCCGAGGCCGAGCACCAGCCGCGTGGGGTCGTTCGCGTTGGGCACCGCGAGCAAGGCGTCGGCGGTGGCCTGCCCGTTGGCGAGCAGGACGCCGTCGGTGGTGCTGGTGCGGCTGACGTTGATGCGCGTGCTCGGGCGGTTCTGGGCCGCGGACCGGCGCACTGCGGGGGGGGTGGTGCCGGCCCGGCTGTCGCCGCGGGCCACCCCGACCAGGTGCCGCTCCTCGTCGACCACCGCCACGCGCACGAAGTCTCGCGTCAGTCCGGCGTGCACCGGACCGCCGGGCCACAGGTTCGCTTCGGCCCCGTAGTTGCCGGTCGGCAGCACGGCCATGCGGGCCCGCGGGGCGTCGTCGAGCGCCGGGTTGTCGAGCGGCGGCGGAGCGCCCGGCGGCGGCACAGCCGCGAACGTCAACGCGATGGGGTCTTCGCCGCCGACCTGCACGAGCTCGCCGGCCGCCGCGGCGCCGTCGACCTCCAGGCGGTTGCCGCCGCCGATGAACGGCGCCGCGAGCGGGCCCTCGTGCGCGTCGACCAGGTGGGCGGTCCGCTGGGCGGCGAACTGCACGACCACCGGCTGATCGTCCTGCTGCGGGTAGTCCTCCGCGTCGATGTCCGGCGCGAGCAGCTGGATGTCCTCGTCGTCGGTCGCCGGATCGTCGCCGACCGCGGTCGAGAGCAGCCACGACCACCAGCACGCGACCGCGCCGGGGTCGATCGCGCGGCCGCGGCGATCGAACGCCCACAGGTCGACCTGGCCGACCAGCCCCTGCAACAGGATGTCGCGGTCCGCCAGCTCCCCGCCGGGTCGGCGCAACCACGTCATCGGCAGGGCCGCGTTGACGAGGTTGCCGCCGGCGATCGCGAGGCCGATCGCGGCCATCCGCTCGGCGTCGTCGCTGCCGGGGATGCCGGCCGCGCCGCCGAAGAACGGGTAGATGCCGGCGGGGGTCAGCGGGGTCGCGGCCGGCAGGACGATCGCCAGGCTGCGGACCTGCGGGCGGGTCGGCACCCCGGCCTCGGTCGGCGGGTCGTCGACGGGGTCGGCGGTCGCTGCGGGGATCAGGCCGACGAGCGCGTGCAACCTCGCCTCGACCTCCGGCAGGAGGCGGAAGAAGGCGACGATTCGGCCGTTGGCGAACGGCCAGGCGCCGCTGCTGTCCTGCAGCGTGTCGAGGGCCGGCGGCGGGTTGGCGGCGTCGGTCACGAACAGGCTCAGGGTGCCGGTCGCCGGCGCGAACCAGTCGGTGGCGGCGGCGAAGTTGACAGGCAGCCGGAGCCGCTGCGCGGGGACCGGGACGCCGAGGTTGACGGCGTCGTCGGAGAACCACGGCCCGAGCACCGGGGCCATGATGCCGAGGTTGTCGAGCGGAGGATTCAGCGTGATGGCCATCGGGACCTCAGATCTGGTTGGAGGGCGTCGCGTCGCTGCGCCGGCCGACGGGGTCGATGATCGAGACTGTCACGTAGGTGCCGGCGGGCCCGTCTCCGGGGTCGGCGCCGACCCATGTGTCTTCCGCGTCGCGCGTGAAGACCACCTCGCGCCGCGCGGGCCGCTGGTTCGGTTCGATGCGCCACACCTCGAAGCGGTGCAGGCCGATCGGGGTGCCGTACAGGCTGTCGGCGTTCGGGTGGCTGAGCGTGATCCGCAGCGCGCCGGAGAGGTTCTGCACCGTGACGCTGCTCGGCGCGGCGGGCGGGTTCGGCGGGATCACCGAGACCGTCGCCTGGGCGCTCGCCTCGCTCCACTCGCCGGGGAGGATCACGCCGACCGTCGGCGCGCCCGGCGGATCGTCGGCCTGCACCTCGACCGCGAATTTGTAGACGCGCCACGGCCTGAGCGGCGCGGGGGCGAGGATGTCGAAGCTGGTGCCCTCGCCGTCGACCTCCGCGCCCGTCACCGGGCCGGCGTCGACGATCCGCATCGCCAGCTGCTCGCGCGTCGGCGTGCTGGTCCGCCGCAGGCGCCAGGCCTTCGGGACCGCCTTGCTGCGCGGGACCTTGACGCGCAGCTTGACGCCCTGGGTGGTCGGGTCGAGGCCGGCGTTGACGACCGCGACCTGCGGCCGCGTCGGGGGGCCGAGGTTCGGCACCGCGAACGGCACGAGGTCGGCCTCGGACATCTCCGACAGCGCCCCCGAGGGGCCCTCGCCGAGCACGCGGTAGATCGTCAAGGTCTCGAGCGAGCCCGACACGCGGTGGATGAAGCGGGTGGTGGTCGAGGTGGCGACGATCGGCTGCTTCGTCAGGCCCTCGAAGTGGTCCCAGCCGAACAGCGCCTTGTGGTCCTTGAACTTCTCGGCCCGCGGGGCGCCGGGTTCGGCCGCGAGGATCTCGTCGCGCGCGGCGAGGTGGCCGTCCTGCTCGAGCGCCTTGAGCAGCAGGGTCTCGTTGCTGGCGAACACGCGGTAGCGGGTGCCGATCGTCGTCCCGAAGTCGAGGTCGACGCGCGCGTAGCCCTGGGCGTCGGGGCGAGCGGTCCAGCGCAGCTCGGTGATCACGGCCGGGGGCGGCGGCGGGCGCGGGTCGACGATCGTGCGCTCGGCCGGCAGGGCGTCGGGCGAGACGAGGCCGAGGACGTCGAACCAGCGGGCGGTGTAGCTGACCTTGCGCGAGCCGCAGCGCGGCAGGTCGGGGCCGTCGCGCGTGATGAGCAGCATGTCGGGCGCGGGCGGGAGTGACTCGATCACCGCGGGCGAGGGGCTCGAGAGGTTGATCGTGACGGTCGTGGTCGGGCTGCCGTCGAAGGTCTCGAGCAGGTCGAGGCGCGCGAGCTGGGCGCCGCCGGGCGGGAGCTCGGAGTCGCGGGGGATCGGGATCCGCAGCGCGATGGTGCAGTGCAGCAGGCCGGTCTGGACCGGCGAGGTGACGGTCGGCGGCTGCGGGTAGATCTCGATCACCGGGCGCATCGGCGGGGTGCGGGCCTTCGCCGGGGCCAGGAGCGTGCGCCACGGCGACCACCGGCCGAACCAGTCGCCCTCTGCGAGGCGGTAGTAGACGGCGCCTTCGGGGGCGTCGCGCTCCTCGAAGCGGCCCTCGCCGGGGGCGCCTTGATCGATCGGTCGCGACACCACGAGCGGCAGCGGGAGCCCTGGCGGCGGCGGCTCGCCGACGACGATCCGGCCGTACTTCGGGAACGCGTGCAGGGTGCGGTCGCCGCGGACGTCGGTCGCCGCGAGCGCGGCCAGTGCGTGCGGCCGGAAGTGACTGGCGAGGAGACGCAGGGCGCGGCGGACGTCCGGCGGCGGCGGTGCGGCGAGCCAGCCGCGATCTTCCGCGCTGTCGAAGGTCATCTCCGGCGGCAGCTCGGGTGGCGTGCCGACGAACGCGACGGCGGTCGCGTGGAGGTCGACGAACGGGCCCTTCTCGTCGGGCACGAGGCCCTTGAGCTCCGGGAAGCCGGCCTCCGCGGTCTTGGCGTCGGCGCGCACGGCGGCGGAGAAGGACTGCTGCTGGGCCGAGTTCCACTGCTTCGACCGCCAGCGCCACAGGCCGCGCACGCGGTAGAACACGAGCGAGCCATCACCCGCGGGCGGCTTGATGTCGACGTCGCCGAAGCCGAGGAAGTGGCCGACGTCCGGGTCGACCGCGCCGGCGAGGACGAACGGTTCGACCGGCACCTTGACGTTGCCGTCCTTGCCGTCGACGTCCTGCGTGTCGGTGACCTCCCAGGTCTCGACGCTGGTGTCGTTGAGGACGAGCTCGAGCCAGCGATCGATCTCGCTGCGGACCTGGTCGACGCGGTCCATGGCGTCGCCGGGGTTCGCCGCGGGCGCGGTCACGGGGGCGACCGCGGTGTGGGCGATGTACATCGGCAGGCGGGTCGCGCCGCCGCGGTACACCCGGTCCTTGGCCTCCGACGCGGCGTTCGGCGTCGGGATGTAGCGCGGCGCCGGCTTGACCGGCAGGCTCCACAGCTGCCACAGCTGCTCGGCCAGCTGGGCCTTCTTGAGCGCCGCCGAGTCGAGCCACTTGATGCCCTTGACGGTGCCCTTGCCGACCACGCGCACGCGCTGGATCGTCCAGGCCGCGATCGCGTAGCGGGGGGACGAGCGCGACAGGATCGGCGCCGAGCCGACGCCGGTGCTCGCCAGGGCCTCGAAGCGCAGCCCGCCCGCGGGGCTCTGCTGCTGGTCGAGGATGTCGCCCAGCTTGTCGACGAAATTCTTCAGCTCGGACTCGTCCTTGAACTCGCCCTTGGCCAGCTCGGTGATGTCCTTGAGCGGCGGCTCCTTCGGCGGTGCGAAGACCTCGGCCTCGGCGATCAGCTCGGCCCAGAACACCTCCGGCGCCGGGAAGTAGCCGTACACCGGGTTCTCCGGGCTGACGTCGAACGGCACGGTCCGCGTCACGCCGTGGCTGTCGATCCACGTGACGCCGCCGTCGTGCGCGAGCTCCTTCAGCTGACCGTCCTTGAGCACCGCGCGGTACACGACCAGCGGCGCGGCGGGCAGGCCGAGGCGAGCCGACGGCAGGGCGCGGACGTGGATCCCGGTCGGGAGGTGCGTATCGCCGACGCCGTCGATCGCTTCGGCATGGAACGCCCACACGGGGGCCTGGGTGCTGCTCATCGTGACTCCTCCGTCGTGGTGGTGGGAAGCGTGGTCCTCGGCATCAGTCGCCCTCCTCCAGCACGAACAACGGGCGATCGACCATCGGCGCGGCTCCGGTGGCGCCCGGGTTGCCGTTCTCCTTGAAGCGGACCTCGAGGTCGTAGATCCGTCCGCCCGTCATCGGGATCGGGGTGTTGGCGATGAAGATCGAGCGCGTGCCCGAGGCATTGCGCACCCGCTCGCTCAGGCTCGCCAGCGCCGTCCGCGTGGTGACGAAGTGCGGCGGCAAGGGGAAGGTCACCAGCTGCTCGTAGGTGCGGAAGATCCGGAGGCTCATCACCTCGAGCCGCGGCGGCGGCTCCGGCTCGCCCTGCGCGCCCGTGCGGAGCCCGGCGCGCCACACCGGCTCGTCCGCCTCGACCAGGACGCCGGCGACTCGCCACGGCTGACCCGGCGCGGTCGGCTGCAGCCACAGCACCGTGGTGCGCGGGGCGGGCGGCAGCGGCCACGGGTCGAGGCCGAGGGTCGTGAGCGCAGCGTCGAGCTCGGTGTCGCCGATCGCCAGCGGTCCGGCGGCGAGCGGGGCGGCGATCAGGGCGTCGGTCGGCGGCGACAGGCCGAGCGGCGAGGCGAAGCCCAGCGCGCGCAGCATCTCCGTCGGGTTGCGGTAGCGCGAGGTCCGGAAGTGACTGCGGGCGATCGGGACCTCGGCGAACGCGTCGACGATCTTCGGCGCCGCGTTGAGCAGCAGGTCGTACTCGGTGCGCGGCTCGAGGTCGGCGGTGACGGACACCGACGAGGAGCCGACCGCCGGCGTGCCGCCGATGCACGGGGCCGCGGCGACCGCCTCCACGAGCAGCTGGTCGGCCGCGAACCAGGTCCTGGTGTCGACCTTCCACTCGGCCGCGATCGTCACGTCGAGGAGGTGCAGGCCGCCCGGGTGGTGGGCTTCGACCCCGTGCATCGAGCCGGCGGGCGGCCGCGTGTGCAGGACCTTGACCTGCAAGGTGCGGTCGTACTTGTCGACCAGCGACTCGAGGTGATCGACCATGAACCAGAAGCCGGCGTGGTCGTCGAGGAAGTGCGGCGGGTCCTCGTGCGACGGGGCCGCGCGGGTGAGGTAGCGGGCGACGCCGCGGGGGTCGAAGGTCCGCTCGTCGAAGCCTGGGCCGCCCTGGGCCGGGTCCTCGAGGCTCGAGCCCTCGACCGGCGGCGGCGCGGCGGTCAGACCGAAGGCCGCGGTGGTGAAGCGGAAGCGCTCGGGCATGCCCGGCGGATCGATCCAGCCGTTCGACGCCGGCGGCGCCGGTTCGTCGCCGGGGTTGGCCGGGCGGAAGCCCTGGTACTGCCACGCGACCCGGATCTCGTAGGTCGAGACGTCGTCGAGGTAGGTCGTGTGCGTCGGCTTGTTGTCGAGCGCGGCGGCGACCCACTGCTGCATCAGGTCGATCAGCGAGGCGCGGTGCTCGACCTCGGCCTGCTGGGCGGCCCTCGCCTCGAGGGTCACGCCGCACAGCGCGACGAGGGCGACGTCGCCGCGGTTCCACGGCGCGACCTCGACGCGGGTCCAGCCCTCGCCCTCCGGCAGCTTGTACAGCAGTTTCGGGCAGGTGCCCTCGCCCTTCAGGACCTCGGGCTGAAGCTGCTTCGACTTGTCGTGGATGTCGAAGGCGATCACCCGCGGCCACTCGAGCTGCTCGAACGTGACGAGGTCGAGGATCGGCCGCCTGCGGCCCCAGCACACCTCGTACACGACCGGCTGCTTCTCACCGGTGAGCCGCATCCGCACGATCCCCGGCGCCTCGACCCGCAGCCACTGCCGGCCCGTGCCGACGGTCTGGGCGGTGCCGAGGACCACGTTGTTGGGGCCGAACGCGGTGAGCGTCGCGGAGGCGCCCGCCGGGTCGACCTCGACCGCGACCGCGTCGGTCTGGGCCGGATACTGGCCGTCGAGCACGTTCTTGAGCAGGCGCAGGGCCCACTCGTTGTTGGTGAAGAACGGCTGGAGCGAGCTGCCGGAGTACTTCGTCTTCGACTTGCCGGTGAAGCCGTCGATCATGCCGTCGCCGCTCGGCATGTCGTCGCAGATGCCGTTGCCGATGACCTCGGTCTCCTTGTCGCTGCAGACCTCGAGGACCAGCTCGCCGGCGAGGAGCGGCTTCGACAGCGGGAGGACGATCGGCGCGGTGCCGACGATCTTGCCGACGGCGCGCCACGACGGGAACCGCCAGCCCTCGGCGAGCGAGGTGCCGTGCAGATCGATCGCTCCGTGCAGCGGGGCGACGGCGCCGGGGATCCACGTCCAGCCGACGTCGGCGCCGAGCGCCGCGAGCATGCCGGCGTCGAGGCCGGTGGGGAACCTGGCGAACGCCTTGAAGCGGCTCGGGAACACCGCGCTCGCCGGAGGCTGGGCCCTGAACTGGCCGAGCGTGCCGTACGCGTACTCGCGGGCGCGGCCGTAGGCGCACGACGGCTCGGCCGGCGCGACCTCGTCGCACACGTGCTCGACCGTGTTGCCGGGGTTGCCGGGGACCTCCTGCGAGCCCTCGCCGAGCCAGCGCGACCAGGCGCGCGGGTCCCAGCTGAACAGGCCGAGCTCGCGGCCCTCCTCGGTGCTCGGGCCGGTGGTGTCGCCGCCCTCGATGATCGAGGCGCGCCACGACGGCAGCCACCACGCCGAGTCGAACGGCCCGGTCACCTTCGTCCAGTGCGCCGCGTTGTTCGGGTCGGCGCCGGTCAGCTTCCACAGCTCGACGGTCTTCAGGCGGAAGGCGTACTTGAGCTCGGTCGAGCCGCTCCACGGCGACAGCGCGGCGGGCGGGACCAGCCGGCGGTCGAAGTCGGAGGCGCCGAGGCCGTCGGCGATGAAGTGGGCGAAGCGGAGCACCGCGATCGTGTCGGGCCACACCGTCGGCACCGCGCCGGCGCCGTTGCGCGAGGCGGTGCCCTTGACGACCGCGAGGTGGTCGCACAGGTCCATCCCGGCGATCGGCGACTCCGGCACCGGGATGTTCGACGGCGGGTCGTCGCCGATCCGGATGTCGACGCAGCCGGAGATCTCGAAGAAGAACAGGTCGACGTGGCCGCAGAAGTGGCCCTCGAAGTAGCTGTAGCCGGGCGAGATGTGGAAGTGCACCAGGCCGTCGACGCCGACCGAGATCAGCACCAGGTCGAGCTCGCCCTTGACGCCGGCCGCGCCGGCGAACAGCAGCGGCTTGGTGCCGATGCCGACCAGCAGGAACGCGCTGATTTCGAGCTTGAACGGACCCGCGGACCACTTGAGGTCGAAGCCGGCGCCCATGCCGATCGAGAAGCCGTCGAAGTCGAGCGGGTCGGCGAGGTCGAGCGGGACCAGAGTGCCGCCGAGGCCGTGGAGCTGGCGCTCCTCGATCATGACGAACGCCCACGCGCGCACGTCGAGGATCTCCGGCAGCAGGGTGATCGTCACCGGGCTGCCCGGGCGCGTCGCGTGGTTGTCGGAGCCGATCCGGATGTACCACGCGTCCCCGCCGGCGAGCGGGAAGTAGGCGGAGATCGGGATCTCGAGCTTGAGGACCTTCGGGATCTCGTACGAGCCGCGGACGCCGATCATGATCGAGGTGGGCTCGATCAAGATCATGCCGAGGATCCGCAGGCCGCCGCCGCCGGAGGGCGTGCCCGACTCGGTCGCCGCGCTCTTGCGCTGGGTGACGAGGTGCGCGTCGATGCCGAAGATCACCGACACGTCGGGGAAGCCGATCGTCAGCGAGCCCTCGGCGTTGAAGGTGAAGCCGCTGTCGGGCAACGTCCCGACCACGGCGCCGACGCCGAAGGCGTACTGGCCGGACTTGCGCTTGTACTTCAGGTCCGGCGAGCGGGTGTACCACTCGAGCTGCTTCTGCACCGGCTCGGTGGCGACCAGGCCGTCGAGGTTGCGGGTGCCGTTGGCGACGAACCGGCCGATGAAGCCGAAGATGCCGAAGCCGGTCGCGCCGAGCGGGATGCCGACCGGCAATTGCACGCCGACCTCGACCGCGACGAAGTCCTGGTCGACGGCCAGCGCCCCGTAGGCGCTGAGCTTGGCGGGGATGACCTCCAGGCTCAGCAGGGCGCGGAACGAGCCGCCGTCGCCGATCGTGACCGCGCCGCGGCCCTTGAGCGCGCCGGGGATGTCGACGGTCGCGGTGAGGCCGCGGAACTCGACCGAGAACGGGGCGCTGTCGTCGGGCAGCTTGAGCCGGATGGTCGCGCCCTCGAGCCGCACGACCCCGAGGTCGAGCGCGAACTCGAGGTCGAACTCCATCCACTGCGAGCCGCTGCCCATGCGGGAGGCGGCGATCCGGATCAGGTTGCCGAGCGGCCCGCCGAGGGTCCACGCGCCGGTGCTGACGACCTCGACGCTCATGTCGTCGTACGTCAACGCGACGCCGTCGAGGCCGCCCCCGGGCTGGCCGTCGAAGCGCAGACCGACGCCCTTGTAGCGCAGGCGCAGGTGGCCCTCCAGCGTGTTGCCGAGGACGTTGACGTTGACCCGCAGGTCGATCGTGTAATCGACGGTCGCGGCGACGTGCGGCGCGCCGTTCCACTTGTACGAGATCGCGAACTTGTCGATGTCGACGCTGCTCGGCGTACCGCCGGAGTTCAGCAGCTCGCCGATCGCCGCGCCGACGGCGATCATCGCCAGGGCCGCGACGAACTGCATCGAGTCGGGGACCACGTCCGCCGCGTCGACCAGCGACGCGAGCACCGGCCCGAACGCCAGCGCCCCGGCCAGCGGGTTGCTCTGCCAGGTCAGCGCGCCGTCGGGCAGGCTGAGCGCGCCGCTCGCCTCGGTCTGGCCGCTGCGCGCGTCGTAGACCCAGTGCAGCAGGATCTCCCAGTAGTCGGGCCCGGTCGGCGGCGGAATTGGCCCCCCGCCCGACGGCAGCTCGATCTCCGCGGCCTTCCAGGCGAACAGCGCCTCGGCCTCGGTCGGGATGGCGTCGGCGGGGCCGACGTAGGTCGGGCTGTCCCACTTGACGCGCAGGCGCACGCGGTAATCCGTCGGCGGCGGCCCGGCGGTGGTCGAGCTGACCCCCGGAGGCGGCGGGCCGTCGGGGCCCGGCACGAGGATCCGCGTCGGCACGCCCGGGCTCGGCGGCACCGTCGGCGGCTCCGACGGGGCGGTGGTGTCGACCACGTAGATCTCGGCGCAGCGGTACGGCCGACGGTTCGGGTCGTTGATCGCCGCGCTGCGATCATCGACCCTGTCCCGGTTCCACTTGCGGTTCCACACCGGCGCCTCGGTGGCGCCGAACGCCGGCGACTGCGGCCACGGCAGCGCCAGTCGGCGAGCCCCGGAGAACCGCGCGGGCGGGCTGCCGGCCGGCGGCGAGCCGAAGCCGCTCGACTCGATCGCCACGGTGATGTCGGCAGGCGTCGCGCCGGCCGCGATCAGGGCGTCGCGGGCCGCGTTGGCGCGCAGGGTCGCCAGGCTGTTGTTGTAGGTGTCGTTCTCGGCCTTGTTGCCGAGCAGCTTGAGGTCGTCGGTGCGGCCGAGGACGTAGTACTTGCGCCCGTTCGGAGCGCCGAGCTCGGCGAGCCACGAGGTCAGCTGCTGCTGGACGTTGTTGCCGTTCGGGCCCGAGCGGCCGGTGAACCCGAGCGCGAGCGGATAGGCGTCGGCCTCGTGCAGGTTGGCGTCGCCGGTCGGCGACCCGGAATAGGGGTAGAGCACGCGGATCGGCGCCGCCTGGTCCCAGTCGTACTGGACCTGCACGACCCGCGGGGTGCTGTTCGGGACGGCCGGCGGCGGCGGCGGATCGTTCGCGCCGGTCGGCACCGGCACCTCGACCTCGGCGTCCGTGCCCTGCGGGACGGTGACGTCGGTGCCGGCGATCGTGGCGAGGGCCGGCGCCGCGGACTGGTCGGCGCGCTCGTGGAACGGCTTGGCGAGGAAGGTGTTGATGACCGAGGTCGGGGTGGCCGCGCCGGTGCCGACGACGGTGACCCGCGACGGCGAGGTGTTGACGTCCGTGTTCTGGTGGCCGACCGCGATCGGGCCGGTCGGCACGACGTCGATCCGCACTCGCCGGGTGCCGTCCTCGTTCGTCACCACGAGGTCGCGCGAGCCGATGTCGGGCAAGAGCGGCAGCGTGATCGACGAGGTCCACGTCCAGCTGGACGGCGCGCTGCCGCCGGTGAGGGTCCAGGTCGCGGTGCCGACGCGCGACGTCAGGGTGACGGTCGCCAGCCGATCTCGCGGGCCGCGGAGGTGCAGGACGTTGCGGAGGGTGTCCCCGTCGATCGTCGCGTCGACGATCGGGCCGATGCCGGTCGGACCGCCGGCCTGCAGCGGGAAGGTGACGGTCACCTCGACCAGCGGGGTCTGACCGGGCGGCACATTGCTCGGCGGCTCCGCGACGAGGCCCGCGGTGCCGGGAGCGCCGACCCGCAGGCTGTATTTCAATTCGGAGGTCGGCGCGTCGAACCACGGAGTGGTCGACGAATTGCCCTCGGAGCCGTCCGGGAGCTTCCACCACACGCCGACCACCGCGAGGTCGGTATGCCCGGGGATGAGCTCGCCGGCGCCGATCTCGAACACCGCGCGGACGCGCCGCTTGACCCCGCCGAGGCCGAGAGTCATCGCGTACTCGAGAGGAGGCCCCCCGCCGACGGTGGTCTCGGGGACGTCGACCTCGGAGCCGTCCGACAGCTGCTCCTTGATCGTCAGGCGGGTCTTGTAGACGTCGTTGAAGTCATGCCCGAACTCGACCCGGATCTCGCCCTGAAGGCCGCCCGGGTCGCCGATGATCACGTCGCGGGCGCTGACCGAGAGGTTGTTGAGCAGCGGCGTTTCGGGCGGGAAATAGAAGGTCGTCTCGCGGAACGCGAGGCCCTGCCACTCCTCGCCGTGGCCGCGCGCGGCGATCTCCGCCGGCGTGAAGGTGCTGCTCAGATCGAGGACGAATTGATCGAGCGTCATCCCGAAGTTCGTGTCGCCGAACACGAAGCTCGGCGGCCGCGCGGTCAGACGAATGACGGCGCCGGTCGGGGCGGTCGGATCGAGCGGGTCCGGTGAATCGACGACCTGGACCTGAGTGTCGCCGCCGCCGCCGCCGCTGATCCGCACGACCCCGCGCGCGACCAGGTACACGTTGCCGGCGCCGGTCTTCTTGAGCGTGAGCGGCGTGACGCCGGTGCCGCCGACCGGCTGCGCCGGGACCGCGCCCGGGATGAGGATCTCGACGTCCCAGACCTGAATGTCGATTGTCCACAGGGTCGGCGCCCCCTCCTGCTCCCCCGCCGGCGGCGCCGCGGGGCGCTCGATCGCCAGCCGGAACGGCAGCCCGTGCGTCAACCCGGGGATCCGCAGCGCCCAATTCTGGGTGTCGAGGTCGAACACGTCCGCGAGCGCCTGCAGCGTGCCCTCGTGGAGGAAGTAGTCGTCGCTGGTGGTGGACCGATGGTCCAAGATCGTGAGGACGCCGATCCGCTCGACGATACCATCGGGGATCTGCAACGCGACTCCCGTGGTTTGCGGCAACAGATCGAGGATGCTGATCCCACGACGGACGGCCATATTGCGAGGCTAGATTATGGCGTCCTCCGCCAATAGAGGGATTCTTCGCACGACTCGCGGGCCGCCTCGCTCGCAGACGAGCGCAGCAATCACTTGCGCGCAGAGAACGATCGGCGATTCCAACATTAACGGACCGGCCCACGGGATTTGATGCAATCGGCGTTTAATTGTGCACACCGCGAAACCGCGCCCGGGAGATCTCTCGCCGGCCGATGCCGCGCAACCATGTTCGAGCGACCTCTGCCGCTGATTCGGCGTATGCCTATTGAAGGTGCGCCCTTATGGGGCATTGAGAGAAAGCCCTGACGTCGCGTCGGCGAGGCACGCGTGCAGCGGTCGAATCGGCCCGCTCGGGGCCCCGGCTCGATGCTCTGAAGATACCGCCGTGCATGCGCCCGGCATGCGCGCCCGGCGTGCGACTTCGACGATGTCGCCCGTACCGTGCGAATGATCGGAGGCGGAATGAGCGTCGGTGACGACGTGGGCCTCGTCGCCGGCGAGCGGGTGAAGCAGTAGAGGACGCGGCGTCCGGATCCGCGAGCTACGGGCGAGGAGGCGGCGACGCGAGCAGATACGCGGGCGGCACGTCCACCATCCGCTTCGTCGCGGGCAGCTCCGTCGAGCCGCCGGAATCGAGGGCGGCCGCGAGGAGCGACGCGAGCGTCCCGTCGATCACCTCGACCTCGTCCGGTGATTGGTGAGAGCGGCGGCGCCGAGCGGGGGTACCGTCGCTTTTCGGACGGACTGGGCTCGAGGGCATCGGTCCGCCCGCGGAGCGAGCATTCACCCTCGCGGAGGGTGGTGCGCGCGACGAAGGTGCCGTCGGGCAGGTCGAGGAATCGCACGGCGTTCTTCTTCCGGCCGTGGGGCAAGAGGAACTCGATCTGCTGGTGCTCTGCGAGCGGGCGGACCCACCACGGACGGGTCGCGGCGAACAGAGTGGCCTCGTCGAGCTCCCGATAGAGACCGATGAAGTCGGCGGGGGTCCGGTTCGAGATGTCCTTGGAGACATGTGAGGCCGGGCCGCGGCGGGAGCAAAGGCGGCGCGCCGCGAGCGGATGTCCGTGAGGACAGGTCCGCCGCGGCGCGCGGGAGGCGGCCCGTGGGGGCCGGGTCAGACGGCTCGGATCAGGCCGGCTTGATCTGGCAGGTGCTGCTGCAGAACGAGCCCTGGGTGCCGTTCTGGGCGCCCTGGTCGCACATCTCGAGCACGCCGTTGCCGTTGGGGCTCTGGACGATGCCGTCGCCGCAGGTGGTCTTGACGCAGGCGTTGCAGGCGTCGGTGTTGACGTTGTTGCCGTCGTCGCAGGCCTCGTTCTGGCCGTTGCCGTTGGGGCTCTGGACGGTGCCGTCGCCGCAGGCGGTCTTGGCGCAGGTGTTGGTGCAGGCGTCGGCGTTCGACTGGTTGCCGTCGTCGCAGACCTCGTTCTGGTTGTTGCCGTTGGGGGTCTGCTTGACGCCGTCGCCGCAGGTGGTCTTCTTGCAGGTGGCGTTGCACGCCTTGGTGTTGTCGTTGTTGGCGCCGTTGTCGCACTGCTCGTTGTAGGGCGCGCCCGGCTGGACGATGCTGTCGCCGCAGGTCGGGGTCTTGCAGGCGTTGCTGCAGGCGTCGTCGTTGACGTTGTTGCCGTCGTCGCACTGCTCCTGGTTCTGCGGCTGCTTGTAGCCGTCGCCGCACTTGGCGGGGACGCAGAAGGCGGTGCAGAGGTCGGTGTTGTCGGCGTTGCCGTCGTCGCAGGTCTCGCCGGCGTTCGGCTGGGTGATGCCGTCGCCGCACTTGGCGGCCTTGCACATGTTGGTGCAGAGGTCGGTGTTGACGTTGTTGCCGTCGTCGCACTCCTCCTGGCCGACCCAGGTCTTGCCGTCGCCGCACTTGGCGGGCACGCAGGTCGACAGGCACGCCTTGCTGTCGCCGTTGTTGAGGCCGTCGTCGCAGGTCTCGTTGTTGCTCGGCTGGATGTAGCCGTCGCCGCACTTCGGGGTCAGGCAGGCGGTGGTGCAGGTGCCGGTGTTGCTGTTGAGGCCGCCGTTGTCGCACTGCTCGCCCGGCTGGATGAAGCCGTCGCCGCACTTGGCCATCTTGCACACGTTGGTGCAGGAGTCGTTGTTGTTCTGGTTGCCGTCGTCGCAGGCCTCGCCGGGGCCGACGAAGCCGTCGCCGCAGAACTGCTTGGTGCAGTTGGCCTTGCAGGTGCCGGTGTTGGAGTTGTTGGCGCCGTCGTCGCACTCCTCGTGGTTCTGCCAGATCAGCCCGTCGCCGCACTTGGCCGCGGTGCACACGAGGGTGCACGCGCCGGCGTTGTTGTTGCCGGGGCCGAGGTCGCACTGCTCGTCGAGGCTGGGCTGGACGATCGCGTCGCCGCACTTCGGCAGGGCGCAGGAGTCGGTGCAGCCGTCGTCCTGGTCGCCGTTCTTGCCGTCGTCGCACTGCTCGCCCGGGTCGATGACCTCGTTGCCGCACTCCTCGAGCTTGCACATCGCGGTGCAGCCGTCGCCGCCCTGGTTGTTGCCGTCGTCGCACTGCTCGGTCGGGCTCTTGTCGCCGTCGCCGCAGGTGTTCAGCTGGCACTGGGCGTTGCACTGCTGGCCCGGGCCGTTGCCCGCGCCGAGGTCACACTCCTCGTCGCCGCTGCCGGTGTTGTGCAGGAGGCCGTCGCCGCACACCCCGGGCTTGCAGGCGAGGGTGCAGTCGCCGGTGTTCGAGTTGTTGACGCCCTGGTCGCACTGCTCGCCGTTGCTGCTCTGGACGAAGTTGTCGCCGCACTTGGCGGCGGTGCAGTTGTTGGTGCACTCGTCGTCGTTGCTCTCGTTGCCGTCGTCGCACTGCTCCTGGGCGGAGATGATGCCGTCGCCGCAGGTGGCGAGCTTGCAGCCGTTGGTGCAGGTGTCGGCGTCGTTCTGGTTGCCGTCGTCGCAGCCCTCGCCGGGGCCGACCTTGCCGTCGCCGCAGAAGGCGGTCTTGCAGTCCGGCTTGCAGGCGTTCATGTCGCCGTTCTCGGCCCCGTTGTCGCACTCCTCGCCGGGGCCGATGTACGTGTCCCCGCAGATGTTGAGCATGCAGCCGAGCTTGCACTCGTTGCCGCCGCCGTTGTTCGGGCCGCTGTCACATTCCTCGCCGGGGTCGAGCACGCCGTCGCCGCAGCCGCCCCCGCCGATGCCCGTGGTCGTGTCGTCGGGCATCGTGTCGCTCGAGTTCGAGTCGGAGATGCCCATGCCGCTGGTGGTCGGCACGCCCGAGTTCGAGTCGGAGATGCCCGCCGTGCCGTCGGTCGCCTCGCTGGCCGACATGCTCACGCCGCCGACCGTCGGCTCGGTCATGCTGCCCGTCGACGTGTCGGTGGCAGAGCCGGAGTTCGACGCGTTGGCGGCGCTGGTGCTGTTGCTGTTGTCGCCGCAGGCCACGAGACCGACGGCGGACAGACAGAGGGGAGCGACGAGCTTCAACAAGAAAGCACGAGAGCGGGACATGCGAGCCTCGATTGGAGACGAGAGATGAAGAAACCAGGTGGTTCGTAGCGACCCGGGAGAAAGACTCACGGGCAGCAGTGGTAGCGACGCGGTGGATCCGTCTGGATCGTCGGAATTACGAAACCGTACCCGAGAACGGGCACGGCGTCGTCACGGAGCAAAAACGCACGCGCACGCCGGCGCGAGGCCGACGCACGCGCGAGGTTTTAATAGCGCGAAGGCGGCGGCGGAGCAGGCGGCGGCGGCGTGTACGGTGCGTAAGGCTGGCCCTTGGGGTCGGGGCCCGAGGGCAGGCGCGGAACGACGACTTGCAGCTCCGACAGCGGCCGGTCGACGCGGCCCAGATCGACGTACGCGCGGTCCTTCATGATGACGAACGGGTGTTCCATGAAGGCGAGACCGCCCTTGCCGTCGTGCTGCACGGCCTGCAGCTTGCCCATGCCGTAGCCCATCGGCCCGCGGCTGTAATAGTGCGCCTGGAGCACGTACGGGAAGGCGGCGGCGTTGCCCGGGATCGTGAAGCATTCAGGGCCGTAACCCGTGGTCACGTCGGCGTACAGCCGTCCACCGGTCGGCAGCTGCTTCTGGCTGAAGAAGGCGTGGCCGCCCTTGCCGTCGTAGATGTGGAAGTCGACGTCGTTGGCGTCGGTCTCCCAGTTGAGGACGAAGCGGAGCGAGGGGCTGCGGTCGGGGGTGACCCCGGCAGCGGCGATCGCCGACTGCGCGGCGGCGTCACCCGGCCGGGCCGTGAGCCAGGCGGCCGCGATCAGGGCGAGGTCCTCCTCGAGGATCTGCTGCACGCCGGCGAAACGCCCGCTCGGGTAGCTGCGGCGGGCGCCGGCGAGCGCGGCCGCGAAGGCCTCGGCGTGCCGGCCGGCCTTGAGCAGCGCAAACGCGTAGAGCCGGTGACTGGCAGGATGGTCGGGACGCTGTGACACGGCCTGCGCATAGGTGTCGATCGCAAGTTGCAGACCGACGTCGCCGAGCGACTCGAGCCGCTCGCCGGCCATGCGCCGGATGTCGGTCCGGCCGGGGAACAGATCGATGAGCGAGCCGTAGGCGCGGGCCGCCAGTGCGCGGTCGCCGACCGCCTCCGCCGCCTCGCCGAGGCCGAGCAGCGCGAGCTCGTCACCAGGGTTGCTGTCGCGCCACTCCCACGCCTTGCTGAGGCCGTTGGCGGCGCGGCCGGCGCGAACCTCGAACATGACGTCGGCGAAACGTCCCTCCCAGGCGTCGGCCTGCTTGGGCTGCTCGAAGGTGGGCTGCGGCATCTGGTTCCACGGCGGCGCCTCGTGGTCGTGGCCGGGGGGGCGATGAGCGGCGCGGGTGGTCGCGGGACGACGCGCGTCCTCGGCGAGGTAGCCCTCGACCTCGCGCATCACCGCGTCGGGGGCGGCTACTTCTTCTTGAGCGGCGGCGATCCGGGAGGGCGGGGCCGGCTCGGCGGGCGGCGGTCCGGGAGGCGGCGGCGGAGCCGCATGCGCGGGGCGGTCGCTCGCCGCTTCATCACGCGGAGGCGACGCGAACGGATCGTTGGGTTGGGGTCCGGCTGCGGCGCCCGGAGCGCCGCCGATGGTCTGCTCGAAAACAGGGCCCCTCTCGAGCTCGAGGTCGTTGCCGCCGCGGTCGCCCTTGGCGCGCATGTCGGCCGGCTTGGGCAGCGGCATCGCCTCGCTCTTGGCCTCGGCGGCCGGCTCGGCGTTGGCCGCGGCGGTGACCGTGGCGGTCGCTTCCTTCTTGTTCTTGCGCTTCTCGTTGCCGAAGAACCAGTCGAGCGGGCCGTCGTCGTCGGCCTCGCCGTCGCGCGCGACCGGTTGCTCGGGGGTGATCGGCTGGTCGACGACGGGCTTGTCGGGCAGGCGCGTGCGGTCGACGACGGCGACGCCGTCCGGTCCGACGGTGAGGATCTCCGCCAACGCGGTGCGATCGATCCCGAACCGCTGGTAGTCCCAGTCGGTCTCGAGCACGAGCAGCGCGGTGTAGTCGGACAGCACGCGGTAGCGCGTCGACAGGCCGATGATCTGCTGCTTGAGATCTTCCTTGGCCTTGGCGTCGCCGGCGGCCTCGTGGCCCATCATCGCGCTCAGGCGATCGATGCTGGCGCGGATCCACGCCCGCTCGAGCAGCGGCCGCGAGCTCTCACCGAGGCTGACCTCGCGGACATCCTCGCCGCGCTCGCCGAGCTCGACGCGCATCGGCTTGTCGACCGGGAGGTCGGCGAACACGAGGAACTGATCGCCGGGCTGCACTGCGCCGAGCGACTGCGGCCACACCCACGTGGCCCCGGGGACATGGACCTTGACGTCGGCCTTGGTCGCCCGCACCAGCCGCGAGGCGACCAGCGGCGCGGGCAGGCGGGCGTCGACGAGGATGCCGGCGTCCTGCAGGCCGGCGGTGGTCAGCTGGCGCAGCGCGGCCTCGTCGCGCAGGCCGCCGTCGACGACCGCGTCGAGGCGACGCACGCCGGCGCGGCCGAGCTCCTGCACGGCGGTGCGCAGGACGTCGCGCTCGATGCCGCCGGCGGTGGCGACGCCGTCGCCGACGAGGATGACGCGGTCATGGACCTTCGACTGAGCCCCGGCCCAGCGCAGCGCGCCGGCGAGGTCGGAGGCGCCGAGGGCCCCGCGCTTCAAGATCGCGTTCTGGGCGTCGGCGCTGAAGCTGCTGGCGTTGCCGGAGAAGACCTGCTCGACGCCCTGGTCGAAGCAGGCGACGGTGAGCGGGAAGTCGACGCCGGCGGCGCCGCGCAGCTCGGCGACCAGCTGGCCGAGGCGCGCGACCTGACCCTTGAAGTCGAGGGCCCGCGAGGCGCTGGTGTCGAACAGCAGGGTGACGCCGGTGACGGGGACCTGCGGCAGCTTGACGTCGGGGGTGATGCGGGCGACTGCGAGGCGGTCGTAGCGGAGGCCGACCTCGGGGGCGCGCCGGCTGGTGGCGAGCTCGAGGTCCTGCTGCGGCATGAAGTTGGTCTCGTGGATCCGGGTCTTCTCGCGGACGCCGCCGCCCTTCGGCACGACGACCTCGACGTCGAGGTCCTGCAGCTGCGGCAGGCCGCGCAGGTAGACGCGGTACGGCTCGCTGCTCGAGGTCAGCTCCTCGGAGTACGAGACGATGATCTCCTTGACGCCACGCGCGGGGATCGGGAACACGCGCGCGCTGAAGCGGTTGCCGGCGCTCTTCTCGAGCAGGGCCGGGTCTTGCCGGCGGTGGAGGAAGTCCTCGTAGGCCTGACGCGCGGCCTGCAGCTCGACGACCTCGGCCTCCTGCCAGCGACCGTCGATCAGCATCGCGAACCGCGAGATCGCCGAGTTGGGCGGGAGGTTGATCTCGAAGCGGCCCTCGATCACGCGGTCGTTGGGGTTCTGGAACGCGAGGTGGAGCTCGGTGAAGGCGAGCGGGTCCTCGACGACGGCGCGGCTCTTGACGCTGAGGAGCTTGAGGCCGGTGCCGTCCTGGGTGGTGAGCGAGAAGGGGGCGACGCCGGCGCTCGGCTGGGGGTCGGGGGCGCGCCACTCGAGCTTGCACTCACCGGTCGACTGCGGCTGCGAGGAGGAGGTGGAGTCCGAAGGGCCCTGGCGGCCGGTGCAGGCGACGAGGCCGGCGAGGCCGAGGCAGACGACGAGCGGGATGTGGCGGCGCATGATCTCTCCGGTGTTGACGAGGGTATCGTTCGCCCGCCTGCAACGCGATCGCCGGCGGCGCGGGTCTTCCCGCGCATGTGGCCGAGACCGGCGTACGCGGCGGCGATGAATGCCGTTCTCGCGGCGAAGGTCCGGCGCGCGCCGGACCGCGACCGCCGCTTACAGGGCCCTTCGGGCAGATCGCTCACGCGGGCCCGCGAGCGGGCGCACGCGCGCGACTGCTTGCCACGGGCGGATCCGGCGCTCACCCTTCGCGCGCATGTCGTCCCGCCCGCTTCTCCCCGAGTCCTCGCTCGCGCCGCACGTCAGCGAGAAGATCCAGAGCTATCACCGCAACGTCGTCGACGCCATCGTCGCCGCGATCGCCCGCGACCCGGTGGTGGTCGTCGGCATGGCCCAGAACCCGTTCGTGAAGAAGGCCCGTCGGGCGCTCGAGGCCGCAGGCGTGCCGTTCACGTACCTCGAGTACGGCAGCTATCTGAGTCAGTGGAAGGAGCGGCTGGCGATCAAGCTGTGGTCCGGCTGGCCGACCTTCCCGCAGGTGTTCGTGCGCGGCACGCTGATCGGCGGCTTCACGGACGTCGAGCGCATGCTCGCCGACGGCAGCCTGCAGAAGATGCAAGGCCCCACGCACTGACACGAATTTCGTCGGTCGTAACCGCGCCCGTCAGCGCGGCTACACACGCAGATCGCGGGGCCGTCGGCCCCCGCGGCGTCGCTGCCAGTCCATCGGGGAACGCCCACGGTTGACATCGCCGGCTGCTGCCGGGACATTGCGTCCGTATGGCTCAGCGACGACGAGCGCTTTGGTGGCGGTCTGTGGGGGCCTGGCCCTTGGGACTGATCCTGTCGGCCGGGTGTTACTCGGGGATGTCGGGGCAACAGTCCGACGGCGATCCCACCGAGGGGAGCGGCGGTCCCGGTGCCGCGACCGAGGGCGGTGGCAACAGCGACTCGACCCCGACGACCAACGATCAACCGACCGACGGCGGCCCCGACTCGGACACCGACACCGGCGGGACCGAGCTCCCCGAGCTGCCGGAGTCGTCGCGGGTGCCGCGGCTGTCGCATCGCCAGTGGGAGAACTCGATCCGCGACCTGCTCCTGCTCGACCAGACCACCGGCAAGTCGTCGCTGTTCATCGGCGACCCGATCAGCGGCGGCTACGACAACAACAGCGAGAAGCTGGTGGTGTCGGCGACGCTGTGGACCGACTACCAGCGCGCGGCCGAAGAGATCGCCGAGCAGGTGATCAATGACGCCGAGCTGGTGGCGCTGCTGGTGCCGGCCGACGGCGACAGCGACGCGCGCGGCCGCGGGTTCGTCGAGTCGTTCGGTCCGCGGGCGTATCGCCGCCCGCTGACGGCCGAGGAGATCGATCGCCACATGCAGGTGTTCCAGGAGGGCCTGGCGCTCGGCGGGGCCGACCCGGTGCTCGAGGGCGTGCGCGTGGTCCTGCAGACGTTCCTGCAGTCGCCGTACTTCCTGTACCGCGTCGAGGTCAGCGACGTGGCCGACGGCGACGGCAACATCCCGCTGAACAGCTACGAGGTCGCGTCCAAGCTGTCGTACATGCTGTGGGACACGATGCCCGACGAGGAGCTGTTCGACGCCGCGAAGAGCGGCGGGCTCGACTCGGTCGCCGGCATCGAGGCCCAGGCCGCGCGCATGCTCGACGACCAGCGTGCCCACGACATGGTGGCGTCGTTCCACTTCCAGACGCTCAAGGTCGACAGCTACAGCAAGATCAACAAGAGCGCCGACAAGTTCCCCGAGTTCGCCGAGTCGATGCGCGACATGATGGTCCAGGAGACCATGATGTTCGTCGACGACGTGGTGTTCTCGCACGAGCTCGGCGACCTGGCGACGCTGCTGTCGGCGCCGTACAGCTTCGTCAACTCGACGCTGGCGCCGCTGTACGGGGCACAGGGCAACTTCACCGACCAGCACGTCAAGACCGACCTCGACCCCAGCCAGCGCGCCGGCGTGCTGACGCAGCTCGGGTTCCTGGCGGCCAACGCGAGCTCGACCCAGAACGACCCGATCCACCGCGGCGTGTTCCTCAACCTGCAGATCCTGTGCACCGGGCTGCCGCCGCCGCCCAACAACGTGCCGCCGCCGCCGCCGGCGATGGAGGGCGAGTCGCTGCGCGAGCTCATCGACCGTCACACCGGCATCGGCACCTGCGGCGAGGCGTGTCACGGCTACCTCATCAACCCGCTCGGGTTCGCGATGGAGCAGTACGACCCGCTCGGCCGCTGGCAGACGATGGACGCCGGCAAGCCGGTCGACGCCACGGGCTCGTTCAACTTCGTGCAGGGCAAGCAGAGCTTCGACGGCGGCGTCCAGCTGGCGCAGATCATCGCCGGCAGCGACGAGGCCCACCGCTGCTACGTGTCGCACCTGCTCGAGTACGGCTACGGCCGCGTGCCGAAGCTGCAGGACAACGCCGAGATCAAGCGCCTCGCCGAGGGCTCGCGCGACGGCATGTACTCGATCAAGGAGCTCATCGTCGAGCTGACGACGAGCGACGCGTTCCGCTTCCGCGCCCCGGTGAAGGAGTAAGCCATGCGACTTCCCAGCAACCTGTCCCGACGCGCCTTCATCACCGGCATCGGCGGCGCCACCGTCGCGTTGCCGTTCCTCCCGAGCCTCCTCCCGCGCGACGTCAAGGCGGCCACCGACCGCCCGCGCTACTGCGTCTACGTGCGCCAGGCCAACGGCTGCGCCCAGGCCGACAACGGCGAGCCGGAGCGCTTCTGGCCCAACGAGCTCGGCGCGGTCACCACCGAGAGCCTGTCGACCGTCGACGCCGAGCGGGCCGTCAACGAGCTGGCCGACTACGCCGACAAGCTGCTGCTCGTCCGCGGCACCCGCTTCGGCTTCCCGGGCAACGGCTGCGGCCACTCCGGCGGCGGCAACCAGTGCCTCACCGCGGCCAAGGTGTCCGACGACCCGTCGGGCAACCTGTCGCTGTCGATGGGCGAGTCGGTCGACAACCGCATCGCCCGCGAGCTCAACCCGGCCTCGAACCCCGACCCGCTGACGCTCTACGCGGGCCGCATGGCCGGCTACATCAACGAGGTGCTCAGCTACCGCGGGCCCAAGGACCTGCGCGCGGCCGACCGCAACCCGTGGAGCGTGTACACCAAGATCGTCGGCATCACGGCGCTGCCGCAAGAAGTGGCGATGAAGATCAAGGCCCGCCGCACCAGCGTCAACGACCTGGTCCGCGAGCAGATGCAGGCGCTCATGTCCAAGCAGGACATGAGCAAGCAGGACCGCGACCGCCTGCAGATCCACTTCGACGCGATCCGCGACCTCGAGATCGAGCTGCTGTGCGAGCTGCCGAGCGACGCCGACATCATGGAGATGGAGGCGCAGCAGGACTACGACGGCGCCGACGAGCTGATCCAGACGATCACGCGCCTGCAGATGAACCTGATCGCGTTCGCGTTCTCGTGCGACTACACGCGCGCGGCGACGCTGCAGATCGGCGACGGCAACGACGGCACGCAGTACTGGATCGACGGCGTCCAGCTGCCCCGCTTCCACCAGATCTCCCACCGCATCTACGCCGACGGCTCGGAGGGCGACCCGATCCCCGACGCGCAGTCGAAGCACCACGTGATCGACCGCGAGCACGCCAAGCTGTTCAAGCACCTGCTCGACCGCCTGTCCGCGCTCCAGACCGACGTCGGCACGCTGCTCGACGACACGGTGGCGATCTGGTGTAACGACCTCGGCGCCGGCGTCAGCCACACCTACAACAACATCCCGTGGGTGTGCGCCGGCAGCTGCGGCGGCTACCTCAAGACCGGCCAGTACCTCGACGCCGGCGGCGTGACCCACAACCAGTTCCACAACACGATCCTCAGCGCGGTCACCGGCGAGCTGGTCGAAGACTTCGGCGACCCCGAGCTCGAGCCCGGCGTCATCGACGCGATGATCGCGTGAGCGGAGCGCCGCCCGGCGCGAGAGACCTGCGAGGCTCGCCTCGCAGGTCTCTTCGTTCGTGTGCATTCATGGACATGTCCCTTGGGGCATGTTCATGAGGTCATCTATCAATCGCACCTGTAGCGCGGCCGCGGCGCGGCGCTGAAGCCGACGTGCCACCGGTGGCCCGGCCTGGCTTCGAGGCGCTTCTGGACGTTGTCGTCGCTGTGGAGCATCTGGACGGTGTAGCTGCCGGGCGGCAGGCCGCGGAAGTGATAGCGGCCGTCGGTGGTCATCACCTCGCGCTGCCCGGCGAGGCAGTCGCACCGGATGAGGATCAGCGCGCCGGTGATCGGCTCGCGCGTCTCGGCGTGGAGGACGTGGCCGCGGATCTCCACGTCGATGCGGGAGGGGTCGACGGCCTCGACGCCGTCGGCGAGGGCGACGTACGGCGCGCACGCGGCGAGCTGCAGCACGACGGCGAGGCTTCGGTCCACGGTTCGAGGATGCCGCCGACGGGCCTGGCGGGGCCGTCAGGTCCGCTTTCGGTCCGATGGGCGAAAACGCCCGTCACTCGCCGCGGCGCGGGAGGCCGAGGCGGCGGTGCTCGGCGAGGGTGCAGCGATCTTCGACGACGTCGACCCCGGCGTCGCGGAGGGTGCGCGCGAATTCGGCGTGGCGGATGCCGAGCTGCAGCCAGACGAGGCGGGGCTTCACGGCCAGGATCTCGGGGACATGGCCCAAGAGGAACTCGGGCCGGCGGAACACGTCGACCATGTCGAGCTCGCCGGGGGCGACCTGGAGGTCGGTCAGCGCGGCGACGCAGGGCTCGCCCCACATGCGACGCCCGGCGAACACTGGATTGACGGCGCGTACGGTGTAGCCGACCTCGTTCAGGTAGTCGGGGACGTAGCACGCGGGCTTGTTGGGGTCGGTGTGCGCGCCGAGGACGGCGACGGTGCGCGTGCGCGCCAGGATCTCGCGCAGCTCGGAGTCGGTGGGCGAAGACACGCAGTCAGGGTGCCACGGTCGGGCCGTGTGGGCGAGGTCCAGTTCGCCGGGGGGCAGCTCGCCCTGTCCGTGTCGCATGGGCTCGCTGTACCCTTGGGTCCCCCTCATGACTCGCTCCACGCCTCGGCCGCTGCACTGGGTCCTCGCGCTGATGATGCTGTTGTTCGCGGCCGAGGCCGCAGCAGCGCCGCCACGGGCCCCGGTCGAGCCGGCCGCCCAGACGCCCGCCGACATCCCCGAGGTGCTGCGACCGTGGGTCCCGTGGGTGCTCCAGCCCCTGTCCGATCGGTCATGTCCGTACGTACATGCGAGTACCAGCGAGCGCCGCTGCGCCTGGCCGTCGCAGCTGGAGCTCGAGCTGACCGACGAGCGCGGGTCGTTCGCGCAGCGCTGGCAGCTGTACGCCAAGGGCGTGGTGCCGCTGCCCGGCGACGCGCGCCGCTGGCCGCAGGACGTCGAGGTCGACGGCCAGCCGGCGGTGGTGGTCAACCAGGGCGGGCGCCCGGCGGTGGAGCTCGGCCCCGGCGCGCACCGGATCACCGGCGCGTTCCTGTGGGACAGCATGCCGGAGCGGCTCAGCGTGCCGGCCGAGACGGGGCTCTTGGCGCTCAAGCTGCGCGGCAAGCCGGAGTCGTTCCCGCGCCGCGACAACGACGGGACGCTGTGGCTGCAGAAGAAGATCGAGGCGGCGAGCGAGCAGAACCTGCTCGACGTGGTGGTGCACCGCAAGGTGACGGACGCGATCCCGCTGCGGATGACGACGGAGATCTCGCTGCACGTGGCCGGCAAGAGCCGCGAGGAGCTGCTCGGCAAGGCGCTGTTGCCCGACTTCGTGGCGATGGAGGTGGCGAGCGAGCTGCCGGCCCGGCTCGAGCCCGACGGCCGCGTGCGCGTGCAGGTGCGCCCGGGCGCGTGGACGATCCGCGTCGAGGCGCGTCACCCCGGCGACCTGCAACAGATCGCCCTCGCCAGCAACGAGGGCCCGTGGGCGGGCGAAGAGGTGTGGGTGTTCGAGCCGGCGCCCGAGCTGCGCCGCGTCGAGTTCTCCGGGCTCATCGCGGTCGATCCGCAACAGACGCAGCTGCCCGACGCGTGGCGCTCGTTCCCGGCGTTCCGCGCCCGCCCCGGCGAGGCGCTGCAGCTGACCGTGACGCAGCGCGGCGAGGCCGATCGCGGGCCCGATCAACTGTCGCTGGCCCGCGACTGGTGGCTCGACTTCGACGGCCGCGGGTTCACCGTCAAGGACCGCATCGAGGGCCAGGTCCAGGGCACCCGCCGGCTCGAGATGCAAGGCTCGGCCCGCCTCGGCGCGGTCGCCGTCAGCGGCCAGCCGCAATTCATCACCGCCCGCGACGACCCCAACAAGGCCGGCGTCGAGCTGCGCAACCCCAACGTGTCGCTGACCGCCGACCTGCGCGTGCCCGCCGGCGGGCTGCACCCGTCGGTCTCCGCGGTCGACTGGGACCACGACTTCGCGTCGGTGTCGGGCACCCTGCACCTGCCGCCCGGCTGGAAGGTGCTGCACGCGACCGGCGTCGACCAGGTCGACGACACCTGGCTCGGCCGCTGGACGCTGCTCGACCTGTTCATGGTGCTGGTGATCGCGATCGCCATCGCCCGCCTGTACGGCTGGGCCTGGGGCGTGCTCGCGGTGGTGACTCTGGCGCTGGTGTTCCCCGAGTGGATGGCGCCGCGGACGGTGTGGATCTTCGTGCTGGTCGGCGAGGCCCTGCACCGCGCGTTGCCCGAGGGCTGGCTGCGCTCGGCGGTCCGCGGCTACCGCCTCGGCGCGCTGGTGATGCTGGCCGGCATCTGCTCGGTGTTCGCGGTCCAGCAGATCCGCCAGGGCCTGTACCCGGCGCTCGAGGAGCGCGGGCGCGACGACTTCGACCTGGTCCTTGCGACAGGTCAGATGGCGCCCCCGATGGCGCCGGCGATCGAGCCGGCGCAGGACTCCGCGGTCGCCAACAACATGGAGTTCAAGCCGAGCGACCTGGCCGCCGCCGACCAGTTCGAGGGCGACATGGACGGGGCGGGCGGGGAGTACCACCGCGGCGAAGAGGGCCGCATGGGCCGGCCGATGAAGGGGAAGAAGGAGGCGGTCGACGAGGAGCTCGAGCGGGAGCAGAACTTGTCGTCGATCGTGCAGTCGACGCGGACCAGCATGAGCGGCGAGTACCGCCAGCGCCAGCAGAAGAAGCTGCGCGAGTACGACGCCGGCACGGTGGTGCAGACGGGCCCGGGCGTGCCGCGCTGGTCGTGGCGCTCGGTGCCGCTGCGCTGGAGCGGGCCGGTCGAGCGCACGCAGCAGGTCCGCTTCATGCTGGTGCCGCCGCACGTGAACCTGGCGCTGGCGGGGGTGCGCGTGCTGTTCCTGGTCGCGCTGGTGATGGCGGTGTTCGGCGTGTTCCGCAAGCGGCGGGTCGTCCCGTCGCAGCGGCCCAACCCGGCGGTCAGCGCGACGATGTTGGGGGCGCTGGCGTTCGCGCTGCTGGTGCCGTCGTCGGCGGCGGCGCAGGTGCCCGACTCTGCCACGCTCGAGCAGCTGCGGGCCCGCCTCACCGAGCCGCCGACCTGCTTGCCCGACTGCGTCACGAGCCCGCGCATGCGCCTCGAGGCCAGCCAGGGGGCGTTGCGATTGGTGGTGGAGATCCACGCGGCGGCCCACGTGGAGGCGCCGCTGCCCGGCTCGGCCGAGCACTGGTTGCCGACGCAGGTGACCGTCGACGGCTCGCCGGTGGCCGGCGGCCTGGTGCGCACGAGCGACGGCGGCCTGCGCCTCGCGCTCGAGCAAGGTCGTCACGAGGTCGTGCTCGAGGGCCCGCTGCCGAACCGCGAGACGGTCCAGCTGCGCCTGCCGGTCGGGCCGCACCGCGTGACCGCCAAGGCCGAGGGCTGGACGGTGGCCGGGCTGCACGAGGACGGCCTCGCCGACGAGGTGCTGCAGCTGACGCGGATCAGCAAGCAGGACGCGGCCCAGCCGGAGACGCTCGAGGTCGGCACGCTGCCGCCGTTCGTCCGCGTCGAGCGGGCGCTGACGCTCGGCCTGTCGTGGGAGGTCACGACCCGGGTCATCCGCGCCACGCCGCGCGGCTCGGCGGTGGTGCTCAAGGTGCCGCTGCTGTCCGGCGAGTCGGTGACGACGGCGGAGCAGCGGGTCGAGGCGGGGGCGGTGCTGGTCAACATCGGTCCCGACGAGGACGTGGTCGAGTGGACCAGCGTGCTGCCGATCTCGCCGCAGATCGTGCTGGCGGCGGCCAGCGGCGCGCCGTGGAGCGAGGTCTGGGAGGTCATGGTCGGGCCGGTGTGGCACGTCGAGGCCGGCGGGATCCCGCCGATCCGCCGCGGCGCCGAGGGCCTGCAGGTCTGGATGCCCTGGCCCGGAGAACAGGTCGTATTGGACATCTCGCGCCCCGCCGGCGTGCCCGGCGAGACGCTGACCCTCGACTTCGCGCGCCTGACCCTTCGGCCAGGTATGCGGGCGGTCGACGCCGAGCTGCAGCTCGAGCTGCGCTCGTCTCGCGGCGGTCATCACACCGTGGCGCTGCCGGCCGAGGCGCAGCTGCAGAAGGTGCTGATCAACGGCGCGCAGCAGCCGATCGGCCAGGAGGGCCAGCAGGTCCGCCTGCCGGTGGCGCCGGGGGTGCAGCGGGTCCAGCTCGAGTGGCGCGAGGCGGCGGTGCTCGGCCAGCGCTACACCGCGCCGGTGGTCGACCTCGGGTCGCCTGCGGTCAACGCCGAGGTGCACGTCGAGTTCCCGCCGAGCCGGTGGATCTTGCTGCTCGGCGGGCCGCGGCTCGGGCCGGCGGTGCTGTTCTGGAGCTACATCGTGGTGCTGCTGATCGCGTCGGCGGTGCTCGGCCGTCTGGCAGTGTCGCCGCTGCGGGCTCACCAGTGGTTCCTGCTCGGGCTCGGCCTGTCGACGGTGACGGTGTTCGAGGCGATGCTGGTGATCGGCTGGTTCCTGCTGCTCGGCTGGCGCCGCCGCCGGGTCGACCTGGCGCCGGGGTGGTTCGCGCTGCGCCAGCTGACGATCGCTGCGTGGACGCTGGCGGCCTGCTCGGCCCTGCTGGCGGCGGTCCACGCCGGCCTGCTCGGCCAGCCCGACATGCAGATCGAGGGCAACGGGTCGTGGGCGAGCTCGCTGCGCTGGTATCAGGACCGCGTCGAGTACGTCGACGGGGTCGGCGGCCTGATGCCGCGCCCGTGGGTGCTGTCGGTGTCGCTGTGGTGGTACCGCGGGCTGATGCTGGCGTGGGCGCTGTGGTTGGCGTGGTCGATGATCCGCTGGCTGCCGTGGGGCTGGCAGAGCGCGTCGCAGGGCGGGTTGTGGCGGCCGCTGTGGCGCCCGGCGCCGCCGAGGACGACGCCGCCGAGCCGTCAGTCGGGGCCGATCCCGGCGCACGCGCTCCTCGAGGAGACGACGCCGGCGCCGCGCGCGGCCCAGTCGGGCGTGTCCGAGGCGATCTTCATGAGCCAGTCGACCGACACGGGCGGCCCGATCGACGAGGACACGCCCCGCCCGCGCGCGTCGAAGTTCCGCACGACCGACACGATGGAGGCGCCGCCGCCCCCGCTGGACGTCGAGCTCGACGCCCCCCGCGGCCCGACTGTCGCCCGCCACAACACCAGCGGTCCCCAGCCGGTGCGCCCGGTGGCCGAGGAGATCACGCCGCCGACGGCGAGCCGCCCCCGCCCGGCCCCGCCGCCCCCGCCGCCCGGCAAGCGCCCGCTGCCGCCGATCCAGAGCGGCGAGGACGACGACACGCCGCCGCCGTGAGGCAGGTGCTCTAAAGGACAGGTTTTATAAATAAATGCTCGGACATGTTCTGAGAGACATGTCCGTGTGTTTATGTCATCGAGGAACTCGGGCTGTTCTCTCGATAGAGCGAGCCCGAGGTCCATGAGGAGGGGAGCATGACGATCGATGGGGTGCTTCAGGCGATCCGGAGCGGCGGCGGTGCGGGCGCGACGGACGAGCTGCGCGCGGAGCTGGAGCGCGGCGCTGCGAGTCTCAGCGGAACAGGCGAGTCGTCCGCGCGTGACGCCGCGTCGAACTGGCGGATCCGCCAGTGGACGACGGAGAGGGCCGGGATCGTGGCGGTCGGTCTGGCCGAGGCCGTCGCGGCCCTCGCCGCGGAGCCCGAGGACGCGCAGGTCGGGCTGTTTCACTTCGAGGCGCCGGGCCGGGTGTTCGTGGTCTTCGCGGCGGACGAGCGGGTGCTCGGGTGCGTGGGGGTGAACGAGCGGCGGTATGCGTATGAATTCAGGACCGATGACAGGTCGCGGTGGTTCTGCGACGAGATCGTCAAGAGGATGGTCGGGCTGTTCGGCTGCTGCATCGACGAGGCCGTGGGGCGCATCAACCGGCAGTGGTCCGGCCAGGACTTCGTCGGCGACGAGACGGACCTCCGCTATCACGAAGAGCCCGAATTCTGGGCCAACGACATCGTCTACGGGGCCAACTCTCGCTGGTGGAAGCGACCGCCGGGACTACGACCGAAGCGATGGCCGTGACCATCCGCGAGCGGTGCGAGGCACCGACGGGCGAGACGGGCGGAGGCGCCGACGTCCGACGAGGCCCGCACCGACGTGCACCTCGTGCGGCGCCATGTCGGCCGAAGAAGCGTGAGACGGACGGAGGCGACGGGGCCGGGGTGTGACGAAGAGGAAGGCTCGAGCCGAGGTGGACCTCGCGCGGCATAGCGACGGTCGACGGCGGGTGAGCGACGGGGCCGGGGTGCGACGACGACGAAGGCTCGACCCGAGGTGGACCTCGCGCGGCGTCACGACGGCCGGCGGCGCGCGCGACGGGGCGGAGGCGACGGGGCCGGGGTGCGACGACGACGAAGAGTCTAGCCGATGGAGCTCGTGCGGCGTCAGGCCGGGGCGCACAGCAGGCGGGACAGCGACGACACCGGCTGCTCCCACAGTTTTTCATAATTCACGCTGAGCAGCTCGCGCGAGCGCTTGCCGCGGCGGTAGGCGGCGCGCAGGCGGCCGAGGTAGGGCACCAGGTCCTTCCAGCCGGCGACCTTGATCCGCCGCGGGACCGAGTAGGCGAGGATCAGCACCGCCTGGCGGACGCCGAGGTTGCCGAGCACGAACGCCTGCAGCAGCATCTCGCCGTGCTCGTCGGTGCCGTAGCCGGTGATCACGTGGAACAGGTCGTGCGTCTCGCGGTAGCGCTTGCTGAGGTAGTCGACGTCGTTGTGGACCGGGAAGGTGGTCTCGAACGGCTCGAGGCCGTTGTCGCGGAAGTAGCGGGCGACCTCGCGGCCGAGGGTGCCCTCGGGCAGCTTCTCCAGCGTCTCGAGGTCGAGCTCGCGGCCCTGCAGGCTCGGACGAGCGTCGAGCATCTGCCGCCCGTCCTCGCTGGTGCGCCACATGCGGGCCAGCTTGGTGTACGTCTCGCTGTCGAGGCAGGCGTTGACCAGCGGGCCGTAGTACGTGTTGCCGGGGTCGTTCGTCAGGACCTTGAGCGCGTGCAGGCTGAGGCGGACGCGGGTGACGAACGACGCGTTCGGGGGCAGGGTCGGGAACGCTGGCTGGTTCATGGGGCACTCTCCTTCGGCGACGAGCGTGGGCCGCTCGGCGCCCTGAGTGTGATCGAAACGGACAGTGATGTCCACTTCGCCCCGGGTGGATCCGCACGGCGCCTCGGCCCCACCGCCGCGGACGCGCGGAGGGATCCTCGGCGGGTGCGCGGGTGTTCACAGCGAATCGTGACGCCAGGCGCGATGGCGCGCCGCCGGCGCGGCTCGCTGCGCCTGCGACTCGAGCCGGGCGGCCGGTGACGGGGTCGCTTGCGAGCGCGGGGCGAGGGACGAGAGACCACGGTCTCTCGTTGAGCCGGCTTCGTGGGACCGAACTTGGCAGGCCTGCGAGGGCAGGTCGGGTAGCGATGTGACCGGCACCGTCCGCATGACGCAGGAGCGTGTGAGCCGGGGGCGTGCCGGGCAGTGAACCGGCCTCCAGCCTTCGCGCGGCCGCTGCGACGAGGGGCTGGTGCGCTCGGCGACGGGCGAGGTCGGCTCGATGCTCGTCGTGTCGTCGCGTCGGGACCCGGCGTGACGCCCGTGGCGGAGATCACTTCAGTACATGTCCATCAGGACATGTCTTTTCATGCTCGTCAAAAATGCGAGACGAGGATCACTCCGGCCTTGCGGGGGTCGACGGCTTCTTGGGGGAGGCGGAGGGTGAAGACCGAGCCGACGCCGGGCTGGCTGCGGACGGTGATGTCGCCGCCGAGCATGCGGGCGTAGTGGCGGCTGATGGCGAGGCCGAGGCCGGTGCCGCCGAACTTGCGGGTGGTCGAGGAGTCGGCCTGGACGAACGGGGCGAACAGGCGCTCGAGCACCTCGGGGGCGATGCCGATGCCGGTGTCGCTGACCTCGAAGCGGTACCACGAGCGGCCGCCCTCGGCCTGGGTCTTGATCGACAGCTCGATGCGGCCGTTGTGGGTGAACTTGCAGGCGTTGCTGAGCAGGTTGCTCAGGATCTGGTGCAGCTTGGTGCGGTCGGTGTGGAGCTGGCCGAGGTCGCGGGCGCAGCGGAGCTTGAGGGTGTCGCCGTTGCGCTCGGCCAGCGGGGCCAGGTGCGACATCACGCTGCCGAGCACGTCGCCGAGCTGGAACGACTCGAGGTTGATGTCCATCTTGCCCGACTCGATCTTCGACAGGTCGAGGATGTCGCTGATGAGCGCGAGCAGGTGCTCGGCGGAGCCGTGGATCTTGCCGAGGTCGTCGTGCAGCTCGCGGAGGTCGGGGCGGACGGTGTCCTCGAGCAAGATCTCGCTGTAGCCGATGATCGCGTTCAGCGGGGTGCGCAGCTCGTGGCTCATGTTGGCGAGGAACGAGCTCTTGATGCGATTGGCCTCGAGCGCCTGCTCCTCGGCCTGACGACGCACGCGGATCTCCGACTCCATCTTGCGGTTGGCGCGGGTGAGGGCGATCGTCCGCTCCTCGACCCGGCGCTCGAGCTCGTCGTGGGCGCGGCGCAGCTGGTCCTCGATCTGCTGGCGGTTCTCCATCTCGCGCTCGAGCCGGCCGAGCGCGGTGCGCAAGATCTCCCCGCTGCGGCCGTGGTGCGCCAGCACGAGGTTGAGCGGCACGCCGGCGGCGGCGACGGTCAGCGCGGCGATCAGCGCCTCCGAGGGCGAGCGGCCGGCGACCACCACGCCGAGGGCCGAGGCGAGGCCGAGGACGGCGACGCAGATCCCCGCGAGCCGCGGGGCGAACGACAGCGGCGCGGCGCACACTGCGGCGAGGCCGAGCAGCATCACCGGCGCCTCGGGCTCGAGCTGGCTCGGCAAGAACACCAGCAGGACGGCGAGGGCCGCGTAGCGCACGAGGTCGCGGGTGCGGGTGCGGGCGCGGTCGAACGAGACCGGGTTGAAGTAGGCGACGGCCTGCACCAACACGAAGGCGAGGCAGCCGAGCACCGCGGCCGGGCTGTGGTCGGCGGCGAGGACCACGACGGCGGCGAGCACGACGCTGACGAGCACGATGGCGCGGCCTTGAGTCGCGAGCGACAGCGCGAAGTCGAGGACCTGCGGCGGCAGGGTGGTGAACCGCGACTTGCGCCGCGAGGACGAAGATTCCCCGGCGGCGGCGGCGGCGGCGAGCACTTGAGCCGGTTGCATAGGCGCGACCAGAGCATGCGCCGGCATCGCCGCGAGCGGTTTAACCGCCGAAGATCCGGAGCAGCCACTCTGCGCCGTAGCGGTAGCCCACACGCTGCCACAGGCGCGCAGCGAGCGCGCACACGATCACCCAGATCGCGACGATGGTGAGCGCGATCTCGGCGCTGAACGCCTGCCATGCGCCGAGGGGTCGCGTCAGCTCGCGGAACACGACGACGTGGACGATCAGCAGCGTGAGCGAGGCGCGGCCGAGGGCGATGAGCCAGCCGCGCTCGTCGATCCGTCCGCGCTGCTCGAGGGCCAGCGCGCCGACGAGGAGCAGCAGGGTGCCCGACTGGAGCAACGATACGATCGCCGGCGTGGCCGGATAGAAGCTCAGGCGGATCTGGAACAGGCGCTCCCACACGCCCTCGTGGGGCCCGAGCCGCAGGCCGACGGCGGCGAGGGCGACACCGGTGACGAGCAGCACACTCGCCATGCGGAGGATCGCGTCGGTGCGGCGCTGCAGCAGCCAGCGTCCGACGACGATGCCGCCGAGGAACAGGCCGAGCCACGGGACGATCGGGAACTGGCCCTCGGCGAAGGCGAGCCGCAGCGGGCCGCCGGCGAGGTCGAGGCGGCGCATGCGGTCGTTGACCAGCAGCTCGGGCGTGGCGAGCCAGTGCTGCACGACGGGCGCGCCGAGCAGCAGGAGCGCCTGTCCGCAGAGCAATGTTCCATTGGACAGGCGCCGCCACAGCGGGGCGGTGAGGATGCCCAGGCCCATGAGGTGGAGGACGAACCACGAGCCGGCGGAGAACCAGCTCGGGGTGAGCAGGTTGAGCAGCCAGCCGAAGCCCATGAGGATGAGGCCGCGGCGGACGAGGATCGCGTCGAGGCCGGCGGTGCGGCTGCGAGCGAGGAGGGTCGTGCCGGCGCCGGCGAGGGTGATGAAGGTCGGCGCGGCGAGGCCCCCGAGGCCGTTGAGGGCCATCAGCACCGGCGCCTGCGCGATCGGCGAGACGTCCGGCCGGGAGCGCCACAGCCACACCGCCATGTGCTGCTCCATCATCAGCACCACGGCGAGGCCGCGCAGGGCGTCGAGGCTGAGCAGGCGGGCGGCCGTCACGTCGCTTGAGGCTACCCGGACGGGGGCGCCCGGTGAAGGTCGAGGTCGGCGCGTGACCGGCAGCCCTGGCCAAAGGGCCGCGCGGCTGCGATAGTCGGGGGGATGTCGAGCCTGCACGACGCGACCAATCCGGCGACCGAGACGATCGGCGACGGGCGCTTCTTGCGCCTGGTGCGCCGCGGGAAGTGGGAATACGTGGAGCGGACCGGGGCCCGCGGAGCCGCCGCGATCGTGGCCGTGACCGACGACGGTCGGCTGGTGCTCATCGAGCAGCCGCGCCCGGCCCTCGGCGGGGTCGCGGTCGAGCTGCCCGCCGGCCTGGTCGGCGACACGCCGGGCGACGAGTCGGAGGAGGTCGCGACGGCGGCCAACCGCGAGCTGGTCGAAGAGACAGGTTACGAGGCCAGCCGCATCGAGCAGGTCGCCCACGGCCCGAGCTCGCCCGGGCTGACCAGCGAGTGCATCAGCATCTTCGTGGCCACCGGCCTGCGCAAGGTCGGGCCGGGCGGCGGCGACGGCAACGAGCAGATCACGGTGTTCGAGGTGCCGCTCGCCGAGGTCGAGGCGTGGCTGGGCGAGCGGATCGCCCGCGGCGCGCACATCGACCTCAAGGTCTACGCGGGGCTCTACTTCGCGCGCCAGCTGGCCGCGCACCGCTGAGGGGGCCGCGAGTGCGGGCCTTGAGTCGGTGAGCCGGGCCGCACGTGGGCCCGGGCCGCGGCCCGGAGCGGGGCCGCGGTGACTCGCCGGTGCGGGTGAGGTCGCAGGGGCCGACGGACGAACGGGAGCGCGGGAGGCCGCGCGGCGGGCAGTGACGGCCGCGAGTGCGGGTCGCGGGCGCTGTGGCACACTGACGGTCCCCCATGGCGCCCGTCACCGTATTCCTCGTCGCCATCGCTTGCCTGCTGGCCGCCGCGGCGGCGGTGCGTCCGCTGGCGCTGCGCACGAACGTGCCCGAGGCGGTGTGGCTGATCGCGCTCGGGGTGGTGCTGCGGACCACGGGGCTGGTGCCGCCGGCGACGATCGCCGCGCTGGCGCCGTTCTTCGCCGCGATCGCGCTGATCATGGTGCTGTTCGAGGCCGGGCGCGACATGGTCTTCGGGGCAGCCAGCGAGCAGGTCGGGCGCGCGCGCAAGCTGGCGCTGGCCGGCGCGGCGCTGGTGGTGCCGCTGGTGGCGCTGTTCAGCCAGGCGCTGTCGGGGCTGCAGCTGCTGCCGGTGTGGAGCTGGACGCACGCGTTCATGCTCGGCGCGCTGCTCCTGTGCACCGCGCCCGAGGTGTACGCGCCGACGCTGTACCGGCGGTCCCACCCGGGCCTGGTGGCCGCGCTCGAGCGCGAGGCGGCGCTGACCGGGGCGCTGGCGATCGCGGCCACCGCGTTCTGCATCGACCTGCTGAGCCTGCGCGTGCCGGTGGGCAAGGCGTACGCGGCGATCGCCGCCGGCTTCGGCCTGGGCCTGGCGTTCGGGACGTTCGCGGGGCTGCTGTGGATCACCGCGATCCGCCGGATCGGGCCCGGCCGCGGGGTCTACCCGTACACCCTGGCGGCGATCCTGGCGCTCTACGTCGTCACCGACACGCTCGGCGGGATCGGGGCGCTGGCGGTGCTGGTGTTCGGCGCGGTCGTCAGCAACGCCGGGCCGCTGGTGGCGGCGCTGTTCCGTCCGCGCGGGGCGGTCGTCGAGGCCGCCGACGAGGACTTTCGCGCGGCGCTCGACGACCACGCGCGCACGGTCGAGATCACCCGGGTGCTGCTGTTTACGTTCCTCGGCATGAACCTCGGGCCGCCGTGGGGCCTGCTGGCGATGGGGATCGTGCTGGGGCTGCTGCTGGTGGTGCTGCGCCTGCTGGCGGCCCGATTGGTGCTTCGCGGGGTCGACGAGCGCACGTTCTCGACGCTGGCGCTGGGCTGGCCGCGCGGGATGCTGGTGGCCGGCCTGGCCGCTTTGCCCCACGCGGCCGCGGTGCCCGGGACGGAGTCGCTGACGACGCTGGTGTTCGCGGCGGTGGCCACCACCTGCGTGGCCTTCGGGGTGGCGGTGTCGCCGCTCGGACATGTCTCGGGGGACATTGCTGAAGAGAAGGGTCCTTCGGGGCATGTTCCAGGGGACATGTCCGTGAGGGCAGAGGCGCCGCGAGCGGTCGCGCCGGCGTCGACGGTCGAGGAGGTGCTCGGCGGGGGCTCGGCGGGGCGGAGCGCGGGCGAGCGGGGGGCGGCGTTGGCCGGGGGGCGAGAGGGGAGAGGTGCGACGGGGATTGTGTCGTCGGAGCCGAGCGTCGGGGCGAACGGCATGGGGCCGGCGGGTGCGACGGGCTTGTCGGGTGAGGATTCGTCGGAGAGTGATGCGGACGTGCGGGTCGCGAGCGCCGGCGAGGCGGAGCGATGGGTGCCCGTCGAGGGGCCGACGCTCTCGGGCGGCTCGACGGTGAGCGAGCGGCTCGAGGGAATGGAGGCAGCGCGTGGGACAGCGGTGCCGGAGGGGCCCGTGGTGAGCGGGAGGACCGTGGTGCCGGAAGGGCCTGCTGTGATTGGGACGACCTTGCCGGTGGAAGGGCCCGTGGTGAGCGGGAGGACCGTGGTGCCGGAAGGGCCTGCTGTGATTGGGACGACCTTGCCGGTGGAAGGTCCTGTGGTGAGCGGGAGGACGCTGCCGCCGGAAGGGCCTGCTGTGATTGGGACGACCTTGCCGGCGGAAGGGCCCGTGGTGAGCGGGAAGACGCTGCCGCCGGAAGGGCCGGTGGTGACTGGGACGACGCTGCTGCCGGGAGAGTCGGGGAGCGGGCGGCGTGGGCTGTTCGCGGTCGACATGCCGCCAGGAGGGCGGGCGCCGGGAGAGCCGCTGGTGGGTCCGCGGACGCTCTTGCCGGGCGAGCCAGCTCCCGCCACGCGCTCCGCGGAGGTGCCTCGCTTCGCGCCGCCGGGGGCGCCGCGCAGCTCGGAGCGCACCGTCCTGCGTGGCTCGGGGGCAGGGGCGCCGGAGCTGGTTCGACACGTGTTCATCAGCGCGCCCGCAGGGACGACGGTGACGCACGAGGCGCCCGTGTTGCCGGTGACGCGGGCGGCGGAGTCGACATTGTCGACGCGAGCGATCGAGCCGCCCGAGACGAAGGTTACGAAGTCGATCGTGCCGGGGACGCCGCAAGGCGAGGGCCCGGAGTCGCCGGCGCCGTCGAGCGCATCCGGGCTCGAGGTCGCGGTGACCTTCGTGGCGCCAGAACCGGCCGCGAGCGAGGGGGCGAAGGAGCCGGCGCTGCTCGAGCTGGTCGGCGAGGCGCTCTTGCCCTCGGGGCATGGCTTGAAGAACCTGATCAAAACGCCAGGTGATGGCGGGGCGAAGGAGGGCTGATGGGGTGGCGAGTGGTCGAGCGCCGGCTGGGCAAGGCCGGGGGCGTCAAGCAGCGCACGGCGCGGCAGCGCGAGTGGGACCGCAAGTACGGCGAGGACCGGTGGGCGATCGGCTACGAGGTCGACGGCGAGTTCGTGCGCCAGGAGGACGCGCTCGAGTCGGTCTATTATAAAAGTTACGAGGTTCACTTCGCGGCGCACCCGGAAGATCTGCGCGAGCTGATCGCCCTGGCCAAGACGCTGCGTAACCCGCACGCGGAGGCGACCACGGGGGTCGACCTGCAGGTCCCGGCGATCAGCGATTATCTGCGCCGTCACGGGCTGCAGCTGGCCGGCACCGAGGTGGTCGACATCGGCACGTGGGACGGCAAGGCGTCGCACCCGATCAGCGTCCGCCTCAGCCCGCTGACGATCGCCTGCGCCGTGGACCCCGGCCGCACGCTCGAGCAATGGTGGCAGCAGCGCAAGGTGCTGGTCGTGTGGGAGGACTGAGACCTCCCCGCGGTTTCGGTCGATGACCCGGCCATCGTCGTCACGCCCGGGTCCGCGGTCGTGCCCTGCAGCGCCGAGGTCGCCTCGGTCTCCATGACGGAGGTGGCGTGGTCCCGAGCGCTGACGACACGGGCCCTCGGGGTATTCGTCGTCAGCACTGCTGTGAGGGGATATGTGACGATGTCTTCGAGGACATGGCCTCGAAGACATTTTATGAATGATTCTTTTTTACATGAATCACAGCAGGCGTTCGCCGCGGTGGCTGCTGCGCGGGAAGCCGCCGCTGCTGCGATGGGGGACGTCGGACACCGGCGCGTGCGTGGTGTGGGGGCGCATCGTGTGCAGCGGGAATTCGGGCGGGTTGTGCGGGAACATCGTCGCGGACGGCGCCTGCTTCGATTCGGCGAAGGGCGTATGTTCGACCCGGTCGCCCTCGACGTGTGAGCGGACCAGCTCGTCGTTGCGCGGGGGCGGCGGCAGGTGGACGGGGGTCTCCGGGTGTCCGGTCGCGGCGGCGATGACGTCGCCGGGCGGGCCGACGCGCCAGCCCGGGCGGGCCTCGGGGTGGGTGGCGTTGTCGGCGAAGACCACCTGGCCGCGCGCGTTGGGCTGGATGTGGCCGGCCAGCTGCGGTCGGGTGAGGTCGCGGGCGGCGACCACGATCCAGTGCGAGCGCGGCTCCTCGCGCACTCCCGCGATTCGCGGCGGCAACGGGGCCCAGCCGACATAGCCGGCGTTCCACCGCCAGTCGACCCACGCGGGGCCCCACACGTCGCCCGGCACCCACATCCAGCCGACGCCGGCGTCGAAGGCCCAGCGGCCGTAGTGAAACGGCGCCCAGCCCCACGCATAGCTGCTGTCGAACATCCAGCCGGCGTCGGTGTACAGCCAGCGGCCGCCCGTCATGTACGGGAAGAAATCGGCGCCGACGATCGCCGGCGAGGGCATCCATACCCAGCCGTAGGTCGCGTCGTCGATCCACGTGCCGTAGGGCGCCAGCGCGCCGTAGAAGCGGGCGCTGGGGCCGGTGGGCGCGGTCGCGGCGACCGGCTGCGCGGTGTCGGTCTTGTGGCAGTCGAGGCCGACGACGACCAGGGCCGCGGCGGCCGCGAGGTGATGGACGGCGCGCATGGCGGGCCTCAGACGGCCGGCTGCGAGCGCAGGGCGTCGCGGATCGACTCGGCTTCCCTGAGGTCGGAGTCGACCTGGGTGCGGACGGTGTTGAGTTCATCGCGCAGCTCGGGCAGGTTGGCGGCGGGCATGAACTTGCGGTCGATCGTGTCGAGCGTGTTGGTGAGCGTCTGGATCTCGTCGTCGATGTACGTGGTGTCGTATTCGTTGCCCTTGGCCGCGGTGTCGAGGTCCTTGTAGGTCTGGTCCATCGAATCCCGGGTCGCGGTGTCGATCTGGCTCGGCTTCGGCTTCAGCTTGTGCCGGACGTGCAAGGCGGTCTGCCGCTTCTTGGCCGCCTTGGCGTTCTTGGCCCGGTTCTCGGCGAACTTCTTGACGCGGCGGTTCTTGGCCGTCTTCTGGACCTTGCGGTTGTGATCCGCGGTCTTGTCGCTGATCGTCTCGATCACCATGAGGATCTCCTCATCGGTCATCTTGTCGGTCGGCGCCTGCACATTGGTCGGGTTCGTGTCGGTGTTGTGCGTCGGGCTGGTGGGCGGATTCGGATTGGTGGGTGCGCCCGAGGTCGGAGGCGTCGGCTGTGACGGGTCGGGCGGCATGTCGGCGGCGGCGACGCCCGGGAGCGCCAGAGCGAGCGCGACGGTGAGGGGGAGGGAGGTCTTGGTGAATGACATGCCCGCAGCGTTGGACGTCTCGACCGCGAATGCCACCACCGCGGCGCCGCGGCGGCCCGCCGCGCGGCGCAATCGCAGGTGCGCCGATCGGGGGATGTCCGGGTGCGCGCCGACCACCCGCCGCCGGGCCGCGCGCTGGTCGGCGGATCAGGCCGGTCGCGGCTGCACCGGCCGCTCGCCGCGGGGCGCCTGCAACTCCAGCCATTTGAGGATGTCGCGCCGGCGCAGGACGCCGACCAGGCGGCCGTCGTCGACGACCGGCAATTGCTCGACGTCCCTGCGGCTGAAGGCCCGCATCGCCGCGGTGAGCTCGTCGCCGGAGCCGACCGTCTCGAGCGCGGCGAGCGGGGTCATGATGGTGCCGACGTCGACTTCGTTCCACACGTCGCGGTCGACGGTGCGCACGTCGTCGAGGCAGGCGATGCCGACCAGCCGATCGCCGGCGAGCACCGGGAAGGCCCGCTGGTCGCTGCGCATCAGGTAGTCGTCGACGAGGCGCGTGACGCTCATGTCCGGCGGGATCACTGCGACGTCGCGGCGCATCAATCGCCGCACCGGGACGCCCTCGACGAGGTGCATGACCACGAGCTGGCGGTAGCTCATGGCCGCGGCGCTGGCGAGGAACCAGCCGATGACGCTGATCCACACGCCCGAGACGATGCCGCTGCCGAACCACGGCAGGCGTGCGCCGAAGATCATCGACAGGCCGGCGAACACCAGCACGAAGCCGATCGCCTGGCCCGACATCGAGGCCCAGCGCGTGGCCGCCTGCAGGTCGCCCGTGGCCCGCCACAGCAGCGCCCGCAAGATCCGCCCGCCGTCGAGCGGGAAGCCGGGCAGCAGGTTGAACAGGCCGAGGAAGAGGTTGAGCGGCCCGAGCCAGAACAGCAGGGTCGCGGTCGGGCCGAGGTCTCGCATCAATCGCTCGGGGTCGCCGCCGAGGCGGGCGAGCCAGCCGCCGAGCAGCAGGAACAGCAGGCCGAGGCCGATGCTCGTCAGGGGGCCGACGATCGCCATCATCAGCTCGGCGCGCGGGGTCTCCGGCTCGCGCTCGATGTTGGCGACGCCGCCGAACACGAACAGATGGATGCTGCGCACCTCGAGGCCGTAGCCGCGCGCGACCAGGGCGTGCGACAGCTCGTGCAGCAGCACCGAGGCGAACAGCAGCACCGCCGCGACGAAGGCGACGCCCCAGCGCATCGCGCCGCCCCACCCGGGGTGCCACGCGGGGAACAAGCCCAGGGCGAGGCTGACTGTGACCAGCCACAGGGCGATGAACAGGCTCCAATCAGCCGCGATCCGCACGCCGAAGATTCTTCCGAGATTCAGGCCGCCCATGCGCAGATCCTTGGGCCGAGCCGCGGCTCGGGGCAATGGCGCGGCGGTCGCCGGGGACAGGCAGCGTGAGCGGTGCCATTCACCGAGTCCCGACTCGGAGGTCGAGGTTGCCTCGCCGGCAGGTGCCTCCGCGTATTCGGCTGAGGTCGCCGTGACGTCCGCGGCCCCAGCACCTGGCCAAAGTGACAGCGCGAACCGGCGGTCAGCGCCCTTTGCGCTGTGCTGCGACGGGTCACTTCGGCGCGACGCGATCCCATCGTCCAGTCGATCGTCTCCGGACGCCGGAGTCGGATGGGAGAGCTCGCGGCGCTCGCACGGTGCTTCTGGGCTGCGAACGCGCGACGTTGGAGCCGGCCTTCGCCGTCGCAGTCGCCGTGCGGGGCGGCGAAGGCCCCCGGCCATGACCTGCCGTGGTACACTGGCTTCGTCGTATGTCCGGCCTCCTCGAGGATATCCGCCAAACGCTGGCCAGTACGCCGAGAAACGTCGTCTTTATCGTGGGTGCGGGGGTCAGCGTCGGGGCGCTGCGCGGGAGCCCGCGTGCGGCTCTCGGGAGTTGGGTCGGACTCCTCGAGGATGGCCTCCGGCGCGCGAGGGACCTCGGCGCTCTGGATGGACGGGCCCACGATCTCTACCGGCAGCAGCTCTCCCTCCCGGACACCCAGGCGGCGCTCGGCGTGGCGGAGGTCGTCTGCCACCGCCTCGGGGCGCCTCACGGGGGCGAGTACAGCCGCTGGCTGCGCGAGACAGTCGGGTCTTTTCACCTCGACGTGCGCGACAGCGCGGTCCTCGACGCGCTGGCTGCCCATGGCCGCAGAGGCGCCCTGCTGGCGACCACCAATTACGATCACCTCCTCGAGGCCGCGACCGCGCTCAAGCCGACCACGTGGCGCCGCCCGGCGGTGGTCGAGCGCGCGCTCCAGGGCGTGGAGCCGCGGATCCTCCACCTCCACGGCGAGTGGGAGGACCCCGATTCGATCGTCCTCGGCATTCGATCTTACGTGGACGTCTCGCGCGACCCGCACGCCCAGACCGTCCTCGCGACCCTTCGCGCGGCGCGGACCTTCGTGTTCGTCGGCTGCGGAGCCGGGTTGTCAGATCCCAACCTCGGCGCCTTTCTCCGCTGGACAGGCGACGTGTTCTCGCGCTCCGAGTCGCGCCATTACCGTCTGTGCTTGACGCACGAGGTCGAGGCGCTGCGCCGCGAGCATCCGCCCGGGCAGCGGATCTTCCCGCTGGCGTACGGCAATAGCCACGCCGAGCTGGCGCCGTTCCTCCGGCGATTGCTCTCGTCCGATGGGTGGCCCAGGGCCGAGACTTCGAGCGCCACGGGGCGAGGGTCGTGGAGCGGGTCCTTGCAAGGCGGGTCTTTCGGGGTAGATCCGTCGCCCGCGGAGCCGCCTCGCGCGGGGGCGACGTTCTCCGCGCTCTCCGAATTCGACGCACCGCCGCGGCTGCTCCAGGCCAGCCCGCGGGGGACGGCGCTCCTCGCGGGCGGCCTGGCCTTCGCCGTGCTCGGGGCCGTTTGCATGCTGCGTGAATCGGGGGCGGAGGCGGAGACCAAGCCGGAGACCGCGCCGGAGGTCGTTCGCGGGGCCACGGCGGCCGAGCCGGGCATCCTCGGCGGGCTGGCCGGGACGACCCCGAAGAGCTCGGCGAGCTGCCCCAAGCAGCCGTCGATCGCGGGCCGATGGCAAGTGACGACCTCGGTCGATTGGGCGGCCGACGCCAAGTACTCGGGCGTGAGCGGCTATTATACGATCGACGTGACCCCGAAGGCCGATTGTAGGGTGTCGGTCATTTTGCGCAAGACCGGCGACTCGGGCAAGTCCAAATACAAGCAGCCCTATCAGGACCGGGTCGAGACGCGACTGGTCGCCGGTGCCACGATGGTCGAATTCGAGGCGTGGCTGGGGCCGGGCAAGCCGCTCGACAAGGCGGGCCTGCGGCGCGACACGGACTGGCATTATCGCTTCGTCCTGCGCGCCGAGAAGGGTCGAATGGAAGGGAGCTGGAAGATGTTCGACCGGAAGTCCGGAGGCACGCAGATGCGCGGCGCCCTGAGCGGGGGCCAGGTCTTGCCGAGCCCCTACGGAGGAGGGTTTTAGGGGCCCACGGTCTCGCCGGGTGCGGCCCGTCGCCGCGGGGATCGCCTAGCCGATCAGCAGCAGCTTGACGAGCGCGGCGAGGCCGACGAGGGCGAGGACGACGAGGCTGAAGTAGAGGGCGACGCCGAGGCGGGGGTGGCGGTCGATGACGCGGCCGCTCTCGCGCATGGCTCGCTTGGTGAAGGAATACATGCAGCGGACCTCGCCGCGGCCCTCGAGGTAGGCGCGCATGCCGGCGAGCATCTCGGCGGCGGACTGGTAGCGCTGAGCCGGATCCTTGGCGAGGCCGCGGCCGGCGACGATCTGCAGCTCGATGGGCGGCGGGCTCTGGTGCGGGCCGTCGTAGGCGCCGGGGCCGCGGAGGACGGGCTTCTCGTTCTCGATCGCGTCGAGCAGGACCGCGAGGTTGTCAGTGCGGTGGGCCAGGTAATGATTGAGGCCGATGAACTCGTGGAGCACGACGGCGACCGAGTAGAGGTCGCTGCGGGCGTCGAGCGGCTCGCAGCGGACTTGCTCGGGCGACATGTACGCAGGGGTGCCGATGAGGCCGGCGATCGGGTCGCCGCCGCGTTCGGTGGGCACGCCCGGATCGGGCTCGTCCATCTTCTTGGCGATGCCCCAGTCCATCAGCCACACCTCGCCGAAGCGGCCGATCATGATGTTGTCGGGCTTGATGTCGCGGTGGACGATGCCGCGCTCGTGGGCGTAGGCCAGCGCGCGCAGCACGGAGATGACGATCTCGGCCCGGCGCTCGAACGGCCACGCGAGGTGCGCCTCCGGGTCGCCGCGCCGCAGCTTGTCGATGACCTCGCCGAGAGTCTGGCCCTCGACGTACTTCATGACGAAGAAGTAGCGGCCCTCGGCGTCGAGCCCGACGTCGTGGATCGGCACGACGTTGGGGTGCTCGAGGCTGCCGACGATCCGGACCTCGCCGACGAAGCGGGCCACGCCCAGCGGGTGCGAGGCCTCGGGCAAGAGCCGCTTGATCGCCACCGGCCGGCCGATGTCCACGTCCTCGGCCCGCTCCACCACGCCCATGCCGCCCTCGCCGACCACGCCCAGCGAGCGGTAACGGTCGCGCGGGTCGTGCACCAGCCGCACCTGGCCGCCGATGTCGGTCTCGACCTGCGGCAACACCGAGAGGCTGCGCCGGCTCGGGTCGATGCGCGTGACCTGCGACGCCGCCGAGGTCCCGGCGACGGTCGAGGCCAGCTCGGCCGGAAACTGGGTCTCCATGCGCGACCACGCGAGGGTCGCTCGGTTGCCGACTGCTGCGTCCATGGCTCTCCCTCCTGTCTGCGGGGACAGGTCGGCGCCAAGTATACGCGCCGAGGCCCGGCGCCTGACGCGGTCGAGCGTGACGATCCGCGGCGCGAGGACGCGCGCACAGGAGCTGCCGTGGCGAACGGCCCGGGTGCGACGTCTGCGTCGGCGCACGTGCGAGTCGCAGACGACGCGACGGCACGTCGCGAACCCGAAGCCCTCTTTTAAACAAGAAAGAGGGAGAGAGGTCGGCGACGGGGGAGGATTGGATGGCCTTTGGGACAGGTCGTGTGCGGAGGCTCGAGGGCTGCGAGATAGATGTCTTATGGGACAGGTCGGTGGGTGCGCGAGCACCCGGCGGACGGCGTCGGTCACGGGACGTCGCGCGGGGTGAACGATCCGTAGTACGGTGGAGCGTCGTGCCGCACCTCAGCAAGATCGTCGTTGTCGTCTACGCGCTGTTCAACCTGCTGATCGCCTACACCCTGATGTTCGACCCGGGACCGCTCGACGCCCAGTACCGCGGCGGGGCGATGGTGCCGACGCGCGAGTTCCTGTGGTTCAGCATCGCCAGCTTCCACGTGTTCGTGGCGGCGGTGTCGCTGTGGACGCTGCGGATGACGCGGGCGGCCGACCGGCGGGCGATCTTGCTGGCCAACGCGGGCTTCTACGCGTGGGACGCGGCGACTCAGTGGCTCTACTGGGGCGGCCGCGTCGGGCTCGCGCCCGCGGACCTGCACGTCAACGCGGGCGTCAGCGCAGTGTGGGCCGCGCTGCTGCTGGTGGTGGCCTGGCGCGACGGAGTGCGGTGATTCTGTCGCACTTGTGATGATCGGCTCGCACGGATCCGAGGCGATGCGGGTCGACATCCGCGCGTCGATCGGTTAGCCCTTCGCTCATGGCCGAGACACCAGCGAAGAAGAGCTTCGCGCCGACGTTCCTCGCCTGCGTGGCGATGTGCATGGGCGCGATCGCGTTCGTGGAGGCGGGCATGAAGGGGCACCGCGCCGGGTGGGAAGAGATGATGCTGTACACCGGGCCGGCGGTGATCTGCGCGCTGCTGGCGATCCTGATGCGGCGCGACAAGTACACCTACTTCGGGCTGGTGTTCGCGGCGCTGGCGATCGTCGCCCTCGTGCTCGGGGCCTGATTCGCGCTCGAACGAGAGATCCTAATAGGTGACCTGCACGCCGAGGACGGGCAGGATCGGCAGGCCGACCGCCGCGCGGGTGCTCGAGAAGTCCTGCGAATAGGTGACGCCCTCGGCATTTTGATGGTTGTATAAGTTCATCACGTCGAGGTAGGCCCCGACGACGCAGCGGCGCAAGATCCACGTGCGGTCGACGCGGAGGTCGAGCTGGTGGAAGACCGGCATGCGGGCGCTGTTGGGCCCGCCGAACAGCGGCAGGGTGCCCTCCGGATACATGCCCTCGCCGTCGATCCCGCCGACGATCGGCGTGTAGGGCAGGCCGGTGACGAGGCGGAAGCGGCCGGCGATCGACCAGCGACGCGGGAGCTTGTAGCCGACCAACATGACGAGGTTGTGGCGCTGGTCGAAGTCGGACGGGACCCGAATGGTCGCCGACGCTTCGGGGAAGGAGAACTCGGTCGTCGAGCGCATCCAGGTGTAGGCGATCCAGCCGAACAGGCGGGCGGTGAGATCGTGGCGCAGCATGACCTCGACGCCGGTGGTGGTGGTGCGGGTGTCGGCCACATCGGGACCGTCGGGATCTTGCGGGGTGTTGGCGCGGAACCTGCGATGAAACAGGGTGGTGTCGAGCTCGAGATGATCGGCGAGGTCGACGTGGAGGTTGGCGCTGTACTGCACGGCCCGGCTGGCGCCGATCCGCCCCTGCGGGTCGAACTCCAGCTGCGGGTCGAGGTAGCGAATGGCGGCCGGGAACACGGTCATGGCATCGCCGGCGTAGATCGTCGGCCCGCCCAGAGTGGGCCCGGAGCTGGGCACTCCGTACTGGGTGAAGAGGCCCGCGGTCACGGTGCTGCGGCGATAGCTGGCCTGCGAGTAGGTGCCGGCGGCGAGCTGGATCCGGACCCGCTCGTGCGGGCTGTAGCGCAGCAGCAGGCGCGGATCGACGGTGTGCGCCGCGTTGACGGTGCCGGTGAAGGCGTTGAGGCGGGCGCCGGCGACGATCGCGTAGCGACCGAGCTCGAGCTGCGAATTGAAGTAGACGCCGGTGCTCGTCAGGAAGCCGCGCGCGCGCGAGTCGACGAGCGAATCCTCGCTCTCGCGGGCGCGCTGGAACGAGCGGTAGCGGTCGAGCTGGGTGTCGACGCCGAGGGTGAGCTGGAGCGGCCGCCACGGGCGGACGCTGGCCTCGGCGCGCAGGAGGCCGACGACGTCGTTGCGCCGCCGCAGGAAGTCGAAGCGGCCGTCGAACTCGGTGCGATCGAAGCGCACGGCAGGGGCGAGCAGGAAGTCCCAGCGGCCGTGGCGCTTGCGGTAGGCGAGGTCGACGCGGTGGAAGCTGCTGTCCATGGCGAGCCCCTCGTTGGGCTCGAAGGAGTGGCGGAACTTGAAGGTGTCGCCGGCGCCGAGGAGCCGCATCGTGAGGGTGCCGCCGCGGCCGACGGGGTGGTCGAGGATGAATTGATAATCGTGGTAGCGCGGAGTGACTGCGGGCAGGCCGCTGGTGGCGTCGTCGGGCAGGGCGCCGAGGGCCAGGTCGAGGTAGCCGCGCTGGGCGGCGAGGAGGAACGAGCCGCCCCTGCCGAACGGACCCTCGAGCCGCGCGCCGGCGGTGATGAGGTCGACCTTGACCTGGCCGTGGAGACCGTCGCGCCGGCCGACGCGCGGGGTGAGGTGGACGATGCCGCCGACGGCGTTGCCGTAGTGCGCGGAGAAGTTGCCGGGCACGTATTCGATGCCCTGCAGGACGCCGGCGGGGACGATGCTGGCGAGGCCGGGGATGTGAAAGGCGCGCGGGAGCGGGTGCTCGCCGAAGAACACCTGCGATTGATTGGGGGCCGCGCCGCGCAGGACGAGGAGGCCGAGGCCGCCGGGGACGCGGGCGACTCCGGGCAGGTTCTGCAATGCGCGGAGTGGGTCGCCCTGGCTGCCGGGGAGGTTGGCGATCTCCTCGGGCTGTAGCTTGGTGCTGACGGGGCTCGGCCGGCTGACGCGCTCCTGCTCGACGATGGTGCGATAGCTGCCGGCGCCCTGCGGCTGGAGGTAGATCGTCGGCGGCTTGCGACGCGACCAGTAGGCGGCGGGCGTGGGTTGCTCGAGGCGCTGGTGGCCGGCGGCGACGACGGTGAGGACGAAGTCGCGGCTCGGCAGGTCGGTGAGGAGGAAGCGGCCGTCGCCGTCGGTGACCGCCTCGCGCGTCCAGGCGAGGCCCTTGCGCGCGCTGGCGAAGACGCGGGCGCCGGCGACGGGCTGGCGCTCGCCGGCGCTGCGCAACTGGCCCTGCGCGGTGGCCCGGGCCGCGGGCTGGCCGGTCGCCGGGGCGGCGGCGAGGAGGAGCGTGACGAGGCCGAGGGCGATCATGCGTCGTCTTCGGGGACGAACCGCAGCTCGACGAAGGCGTGGCCGTCCCGCTCGTCGGCGATGTCGAGCCAGAGAGTGGTGGGCACGACGTCGTGCGGGACGACCCAGCTCGGCGGCGGGGTCGTGGCGCCAGGCGGTCTGTAGTCGGGGGGCTCGTAGTCGACGGGCTGGCTGAACAACACGTCGTAGCTGAACTGCTCGGTCTCGAGCTCGAGCTCGCCCGACCACGGGATGCCGGGCGTGCCGCCGACCTCGACCCAGTACTCCTGCGAGGCGTCGGCAGCGAAGCGCGGCTCGGCGACGATGCGATCGCCGCGGCGGACCGGGACCGCGGCGCCGACGTCGACGACGAGCTCCTCGCGGACGTCGCCGCGCTCGCGCGTGACGGTGAATCCCAGCACCGTCGGGTTGGTGTCGGCCTCCGCCGCGAGGACCTCGGGCGGGGCCCAGGCGGAGTCCGGCAAGAACGGCAGGCCGATGTGACTGTCGCTGACCGGCGGATCGCGCAGGGCGATGATGCACGGCTCCAGCTGCGCGCGCGAGGGCGCGAACAGCCGCTCGAGGCAGACCTCGGGCGTGAGGTCCGGACGACGGCTGCCGACCAGCAACAACGTGAAGGGGGTGCCGACAGCGTAGGCGCCGCCCATGTGGACGCGGATCCGGTGGCCCTCTCCGAGCCGACACGAGTCGACGAGCTCGATCGGCATCGGGTCGGGACAGTCGGGCATGCCCGGGTCCATCGGGTCCCACAGCGAGTTCGAGCACGTCGACGAGCAGGCGATCCAGATCGGCGGCTGCAGCTCGCTACCGGGCGGGACGGCGACCTTCCACTCGAGCTCGACGGTGTCGAGCGGGAGGACGAAGGCCCGGCTCCGATCCGGCGGCACTTTTAATAAAGAGCCGTAGCCGCCCGGCTCGACGACCTCGACGAGGATCCCGCGGAAGCGCGCGCCCGTGACCAGCCAGTCGTACTCGGCCGGGACGCAGGCGCCCAGGAGCGTGGCGAGCGCAAACAGACACCGCCGCATCGCCGTGCACGCTAGCGCGCCGGGGCCGCGCCGACCAGTCTGGTCGTCGTGCGATTTTTCTCGCAAGCACGAAGCGCGGGCCGGGAATGGGAAAGATGTCCCCGAGGTCATGTCGTGCCGTGTGGTCGCGCCGGTGCGCGGCGGCGCGAGGTCTTCTTTGACGTGTCTTTTAGGACATGTCAAAACCTAATAGCTGACCTGCACGCCGAGGACGGGCAAGATCGGCAGGCCGACCGCGGTGCGGGTGCGCGAGAAGTCCTGCGAATAGGTGACGCCCTCGGCATTTTGGTGGTTGTACACGTTCATCACGTCGAGGTAGGCCCCGACGACGCAGCGGCTCAAGAGCCACGTGCGGTCGACGCGGAGGTCGAGCTGGTGGAACACCGGCATGCGGGCGCTGTTGGGCTTTTAGGACATATGCAAAGGGAGCTCGTTCAATAGCTGACCTTGACCCCGAGCACCGGCAAGATCGGGACGCCGATGACCGCGTGGGTGCTGGCGAAGTCGCTCGAATACATCAAGCCCTCGGCGTTCGGGCGGTTGTACACGTTCTGCACGTCGAGGTAGGCCCCGACCACGCAGCGGTGCAAGATCCACGTGCGGTCGAGGCGGAGGTCGAGCTGGTGGAACACCGGCATGCGCGCGCTGTTGAGCGGACCGGCGATCGGGTAGGTGTCCTCGCCCATGCTGTTGATGCCGCCGACGAAGGGCGTGTAGGGCAGGCCGGTGACGAGGCGGAAGCGGGCGGCGATCGACCAGCGGCGCGGGAGCTTGTAGCCGACCAGCATGACGAGGTTGTGGCGCTGGTCGAAGTCGGCGGGGGCGTGGGTGACACCGCCCGTGGGCCACAGGCGGCGGGCGTCGGAGCGCATCCAGGTGTAGGCGATCCAGCCGAACAGGCGCGCGGTCAGGTCGTGGCGCAGCATGACCTCGACGCCGTGGGTGGCCGATGCAGTGTCGGGCAGATCGGGGTACTCGGGGTGGGGCGGGAGGTGGTCGCGGACGCGGCGGTAGAAGATCGTGGCGTCGAGGTCGAGGGCGTCGGTGAGGTCGACGTGGAGGTTGGCGCTGTACTGCACGGCCTGGCTGGCGCCGACGCGGCGACCCGGCTGGAACTCGAGCTGCGGGTCGAGGTAACGGGCGGCGCCGGGGAGGACGAGATAGCCGAGGCCGAGCGGGGGGCCGCCCGGGGTGGTCTCGTAGATGAAGCCGGCGGACTGCAAGGTCCTGCGCAGGCTCGGCTGCGAGTACATGCCGGCGCCGAGCTGGATGCGGACCCGCTCGTGCGGGCTGTAGCGCAGCAAGAGGCGCGGGTCGACGGTGAACTCGGCGTTGTCGGCGGCGGTGAAGGCGTTGACGCGGGCGCCGGCGACGACGGCGTAGCGGCCGAGCTCGAGCTGCGAGGACAGATAGAGGCCGGAGGTGGTGAGCAGGCCGCGGTCGACTTCGTCCTCGGGAGGAGTGTTGAGAGGGGCGACCCGATGGCTCATGTAGCGATCGAGCTGGGTGTCGAAGCCGAGAGTCAGCTGCAGCGGCCGCAGCGGGCGCACGCTGGCCTCGGCGCGCAGGAGGCCGACGACGTCGTTGCGGCGGTTGCTGATGTGGGTCGAGAAGCTCGAGCGGTCGAACCGCACCGCGGGGGCGAGCAGGAAGTCCCAGCGGCCGTGGCGCTTGCGATACGCGAGGTCGACGCGGTCGAAGGAGCTGCGCAGGCGGAAGTTGGGGAGGCCGCTGGAGGCGATCCGCAGGTCGTCGGAGGCGCCGAGGAGGCGCACCGTGAGGGTGCCGCCGCGGCCGGCGGGGTGGTCGAAGATGAATTGGTAATCGTGGTAGCGCGGCTGAATGACGTCACCGTAGATCGCCTCGTCGGGGATGGCCTTGATGACGAGGTCGAGGTAGCCGCGCTGGGCCGCGAGCAGGAACGAGCCGCCCTTGCCGAACGGGCCCTCGAGCAGGGCGCCGACCGAGGTGATGTCGAGCTTGGCGTGGCCGTGCAGGCCGTCGCGCCGGCCGACGCGCGGGGTGAGGTGGACGATGCCGCCGACGGCGTTGCCGTAATGGGCGGAGAAGTTGCCGGGCACGTATTCGAGGCCCGCGAGGGCGCCGGTCTGGACCACGCTGGCGAGGCCGGGGACGTGGAAGGCGCGCGGCAGCGGGTGCTCGCCGAAGAACACCTGCGATTGATTGGGGGCGGCGCCGCGGAGGACGATGAGGCCGAGGCCGCCGGGGACCCGCGCGACCCCGGGCAGGTTTTGTAACGCGCGGAGCGGGTCGCCCTGGCTGCCGGGGAGGTTGGCGATCTCCTCGGGCGCGAGTTTCGTGCTGACAGTGCTCGGCCGGGTGACGCGCAGCTGCTCGATGATGGTGCGATAGCTGCCGGCGCCCTGCGGCTGGAGGTAGATCGTCGGCGGCTTGCGGCGCGACCAATAGGCAGAGGTGGTCGGTTGCTCGAATCGCTGGTGGCCGGCGGCGACGATCGTCAATACGAAGTCGCGGCCCGGCAGGTCGGCGAGGACGAACCGGCCGTCGCGGTCGGACACCGCCTCGCGCGTCCACGCGGGGCCGCGGCGCGGGGTGGCGAAGACCCGCGCGCCGGCGACGGGCTGGCGCTCGCCGGCGCTGCGCAGCTGGCCCTGTACGCTGGCGTGGGCGGGGCGCTCGACCGGGGCCGGGTCGGCGGCCGCGAGGACGAGCTGGAGGCCGAGGGCGATCATGGGGCGTCGTCGGCGACGAACAGGAGCTCGGCGCTGGCGCGGCCGCTGCGGTTGTCCGTGACGTCGAGGAAGAGGCGCGTGGGGACGACGTCGTCGGGGACGACGAACTCGATCGTGGGGTCATCCCAGTCGGTGTAGGAGACCCAGCCGAAGTCAAGGACGGGGGCGTCGAACCAGCCGCGGATCTGCAGGCGCTCCTCCCGGCTGACCGGCTCGCCCGACCAGGGCTTGCCCTCCTCGTCGCCGCTGGTGAGCCAGTAGGTCTGGGCCGAGCCCTCGGTGAAGATCGGCTCGACGGTGATGCGATCGCGGCGGCGCACGCCGACGCTGCTGCCGGGGGCGACGAGGTGCTCGCTGCGCTCCGCGCCGCGCTGACGCGTGACGCGGAACTCGACCACGTCCGGGTTGATGTCGACGTCTTGCGCGAGGATCTCCGGCGGGATGTGGCTCGCGTCGGGGCCGAACGGGAGCGGGGCCCACTGCGGGCCGAGCAAGAGTTCCCACTGGACGAGGATGCACGCCTCGAGCGCGGTGTGGGGGGGCCGGCTCAGGCGCTCGAGGCACGCCGCGGGCGTGACGGCGGCGTCGCGGCTGGCGATGATCAGGAGCTGGAGATCCGGGCGAGCGACGGTGAAGGCGCCGCCGAGGCCGACGCGGATCTGCTGGCCCTCGTCGAGGCGGCACAGCTCGGGCACGCCGAGCGGCAGCGGCGTGGGGCAGTCGGGCACGTCGCCGGCGATCGCCGCCAGCGGGCCCTTCATCACGCAGTCGAAGCCGCAGACGAGCCACACCGGCGGCTGCACGTCGACGCCCGGCGGGGCGGCGAAGAAGGCGGTGAGCTCGATGGTGTCGAGCGGGAGGAAGGTGGCCCGCCGACGGCCCGCGGGGACGTTGAGCAGCGAGGCGTAGCCGCCCGGCTCGACGACCTCGAGGCGGACGCCGCGGAACTGCGGGGCGGTGATCAGGTACTCGGGTTCGACCGGCAGACAGGCGGCGAGCAGGGCCGCAGATCCGCCGAGGAGCCACCTTCGCATGCGGACCGCAGGATACTTCAGCGGTCAGGCCCGGGCCACGTCGGCCTGTGCGTTCGTTTCTGCGCCTCGTGCGCGGCTGGCCGCGAGGACAGGCGCGAAGGGCGAAGCCCGATGCGGTGATCCGGCGGAGAAGTGAGATGTCCCCGGGGACATATGATAGGACCCCGGGGACATGCGCGGGTGCGTCAGCCCGGGCAGATGTCGAGGGCGTCGGCGCCGAGGTTGTTGCCGGGGTGGCAGTCGGCGATCTTGTCGGCGGGGTCGACGTCGACGTAGACGGTGCCGCCGCCCTGGAGGTCGGCGGTGCACATGACCGTCTCGCACTCGCCGGGGGCGAGGAGCTTGGTGGTGACGGCCTCGCAGACGACGGTGGCCTGGTCGACGGGCTGGTTGGGGTCGGTGGTCTCGAGGAACTGGACGACGACGCCGTCCTGCACGGGGTTGGTGCCGCGGTTGCACACCTCGGCCTGGAGGTCGATGGTGCCGCCCTGGTTCTGGCACAGGGTGCCGAGGTCGGTCAGCTCGACGGTGAGGTCGGCGATGTTGAGCTTGCCGGTCGAGCCCTGGTCGTTCTGGCGGAAGTTGTTGAGGCCGGGCGTCTGCCAGTTGTTGACGAACGTGTCGGCGGACGGGACGCGGGCGTCGTCGGTGACGTGGGTGATCGAGTACTGGAACTGGTTCCACACCGGGCGCGAGTTGGCCCAGCGGTCGAGCGGGTCGCGGTAGATGACGAAGCCGGGGCGCGACACCTTGGAGGCCATCGGGTAGAGCGGGTCCGTCGCCGGGCAGCTGTTGTAGCTGGTGCGCGGGACGATGATCTCGGTGGCGAAGTCGCCGTCGACGTCGGCGATCGACGGGTACTCGTTGCCGGTGCCCGAGGAGGCCGGGGCGCTGAACAGGACGTCGCCGCTCTTGCCGTCGTAGACGCGGACGTAGCACTCGTCGCGGTAGACGGCCTCGGCCGCGCCGTCGCCGTTGAAGTCGAAGATCGACGAGCCGGTGATGTTCGACGACAGGTCCTGCGAGGGCTGGACCCACAGCACGCCGTCGGGCAGGTTCTTGGCCTGCTGCGCGGGCGAGCGCTCGCACTTGCCGCCGGGGCGCTCGACCGGGCTCTCGCCGTTCAGCGCGGCGACGCAGTCGGGGTCGTAGACGGCGTAGTAGGTGGCCGCGGCGGTGGCGAACTCGACCTGGCCGTCGCCGTCGAAGTCGCTGACCGTGACCGGGCCGCCCTGGCCGATCGTCTCGTTGGCCTTGGCGTACAGCTGGATCGGCCCCCACACCGTCTCGCCGGTGAGGCTCTGGATCCGCAGGCGGCCGATGCTGTTGCTGACGCTCAGGACCACGACCTCGGGGGCCTGCTCGAATTCGACGCCGTCGACGACCGAGTAGTGGCCGGCGTTGGCGATCGCGAGGTAGCCGCCCGGCTGGTTGGCCGGCATGAACCACGGCTTGTCGACCCACTCGCCGGCGATCGGGTCCCAGCCGGCGACGCGGCGGTGGTTGACGAAGTCCATCAGGCCGTCGAGGTCGACGTCGGCGATGAGCGGCATGTGGTTGGCGCCGCTGGCGTTCCAGGTGGTGAGGACGCAGCCGTCGCGGTCGAACACCTGGTCGCCGACGACGATCTCGGGGAACTCGTCGCCGTCGAGGTCGTGCACGCTCGGGCCGTTGGTGCTGGTGGCGCTCGAGAAGTTGAGGATCGTGTCGGTCTCGCAGTTGCGGCCGTACCACATGCGCTCGAGCTTGGGCGTGTCGCCGTCGTCGACGATGCGGAAGGCGTAGACGTTGAGCGGGGTGCTCTCGTTGGGGCTGCTGACGCGGTGGTAGCCGATCAGCTCGGGGCGGCCGCCCTGCGGGACGTCGCCGTCGAGGTCGGCGATGGCCCAGTGCGCGGCGTAGCCGGGGCGGTTGGCGTCGTCGGGCTCGTCGGCGCCGCCGGCCTGCAGCTGCAGCTCGCAGGTGCGGCCGTCGAAGATCCGCAGGGTGCCGATCCGGCCCATGTTGCCGACGGTGGCGAAGGTGTTGACGATGACCGAGGGCTGCAGCTTGCCGGGGTCGTTGTCGAGGTTGAGGTCGGCGACCATCGGCGTGGTGTAGATGTACGTCGAGTTCTTGGTCGGGTCGTTGGCCGGGTCGGCGACCGCGCTCCACTCGCACTGCACCACCGGGGTGATGCCCTCGGGGATGTCGTCCTTCTGACACTCGGGGTCGTTGATCACGCCGTCCGGCACGCCGTACGGGATGCACTCGCCGTCCTGGTCGCAGTAGGAGTCACCCGGGCAGTCGTCGTAGGTGACGCAGGTGCCGAGGTCGGGGATGCAGGTGTCGTACTTGCACTTGAAGTTGGCCGGACAGTCGCAGCCGTCGGTGGTCTCGGTGTCCGTCTGCGTGGTGCCGGTGACGGCCGGGTCGGTGGTGCTCGAGGTGGTGGTGCCGGTCGGCGCGACGGTCGACTCGGTCGCGCTGTCGCTGTCGCTGCCGCCCTCGCTGGTGCTCGTCGGCGGGGCGACGGTCGAGCTCGCGGTGCCGTCGGTCCCGCCGTCGGTCGTCGAGGCGGTCGGGAGGACCGATCCCGTCGACTCGGTGCCCGGGCCCGTGCCGTCGTCGCTGCAGCCGGCGGCCGCTGCCGCCGCGATGCTCCACATCCCCACCAGAGTCAGTCGCCGTGTACGCATATCGGCGGGACTCTACAGCAAACCCCCGCGCCCGCGGGCTCGCCGGCGCGCAGCGGGCCGATCGTCGCGCCAGCGCGAATGCCACGACTCGTGGCAGCCCCGACCTGCAAGTCCGTGGTCCGCGTGGCGACGTCCTCGGCCGGGTCGGCTTTCTGTCTCTGCAGACAGACAGCGCGGCGACTTCGATGACATGGTCTTCGGGACATGTCGCGCGATTCGCCCGGTCCAGGCGGCGAGCGGCGGCGCGCGGCGATCCGGCCGACGGGTCGGGCGCGGCGGCGCGCACATGTCCCCGGGGGCAGGCTGTCCCGCGGGACAGGTGCCTACAGGACGACCATGCGCAGGGTGTCGGAGAAGCGCACCGGGGCGCCGCTGGCGGCGGCGACGACGCGGCCGTCGCGGGCGACGAGCTCGCCGCGCAGGACGGTGGCGACGGGCCAGCCGTGGTAGCGCACGCCGGACTGGGTGTGCTCGGCGTCGAGGTCGACGAGCACGAGGTCGGCGTCGTAGCCGAGAGCGATCCGGCCCTTGCGGGCGACGTTGTAGATCCGAGCTGGCCCCGAGGACAGGAGCTCGACCAGCTGCGGCAGACCCAGCCTGCCGGCGTGGACGTGGGCGAGCATGGTCGGCAGGAGCGGGCCGCCCTGGGCGACCTCGGGGCCGCTGCCGAGCGCGTCGACGAGGCCGCCGGCGACCGCCCGCCACAGAGCGTCGGCGCCGGGGCCGGCCGGGTCGAGGTCGGCGGCGGCGAGGCCGACGGTGGCGAGCTCGCGGTGCTGCATGAGCAGGGCCAGGGCCTCGTCGCCGTCGACGTTGGAGGCGTGCACGCGCCGACCTGCCCGTTTGGCCATGTTGAGGAAGCGCTGCAGGGCGCGGGCGGCGTCGCCCTCGTCGCGGTAGAGGTCGACCGCCGCGCCGGCGGCGACCGGCTCGGGGTGGGGGTCGGGCTCGCACGAGACCGTGACCCGCCGCTGGCCGCAGAACAGGGCCCGGTGCAGCGGCTCGTCGTCGGTGCCGAGCGAGAGGACCACGCCGCTGCAGCCCGGCAGCCGCTCGAGCCGGTCGAGGTCGTCGAGGTGGTCGGTGGCGGCGGCGATGAAGAAGGCGTAGTCGCAGTGGGCGCGGCCGCGCGCGCGCGAGAGCTTGTCCTCGAGGCCGGCCGCGGTGGTCGGGTGCGGGTGCGCGTCGAACACCGCGGTGACGCCCGCGAGGAGCTGCGCGCTGCCGCCCTCGTCGCGCAGATAACCGCCGGTGTCGAGCACGCCGGGCAGGACGTGGAGGTGACGAGCGTCGAGCTCGCGCTCGGCCTCGGCCCCGGCGAGATCGCCGATCGCCACCACTCGACCCCCCGTGATCCCCAGGTCGCAAGCGGTGATGGCACCGTGGAGCGCGCAGGTCCCGCCGCGGACGAGGAGATCGAGAGGGGGAGCCATGGCGCGCCGGGGACTATGCCAGGAGGCGCCTGGCCCGTCGAGGCGATGCGCGCGCAGCCGGATCCCCCGGGCCGCAGCGGGGCGGCGGTCGCGTGGGCGGGCGATGCGGGGGGCGCGTGCGCGGGCAGGCGGGGATGTTGGCCGGCTCCGGAGCGCCCGTCGCGGCGAGCTCGGCGGGAGATTCTCGTGTTCACGCCCGGTCATTGCCGGGCCGGCGGGCGGCTGTCTTTCGGGACAGATCTCGCCCGGCTCCGGGCCGGCGCCGGGCGGGCGGCTGTCCTTGGGGATAGGTCAAGAGGCGGGCCGGCGGGCCTTGCGGGCGACCAGCAGCTCGAGGCCGTCGAGGACGCGCTCGAGGCCGAAGGCGAAGGCGCCGGCGGGGTCGTGGGCGCCGTAGGCGTCGCCGGCGACCTGGCCGACGCGGGCGGCGAGGGGGAAGCGCTCGGCGTCGAAGACCTCGGCGAGGAAGGGGCCGACCTGGGCCCACCACTGGCGGTCGGTCATGCCGGTGCGCTCCTTGACGGTGCGCTCGCGGGCGGCGCCCCGCACGGCGCCGGCGACGTAGTCGAGGACGAGGGTGAGGGCGCGGTCCATCTCGAGGTCGTCGAGGCCGATGCCCTCGAGGGCGGACAGCTCGAGGTGATACTTGGCGATCGAGTTGGGGCCGAGGACCGGGCGGTGGGTGACGACCTCGATCATCCACGGGTGGCGCAGCACGAGGGCCCAGTTCTGGCGCGCCACGTCGGCCACGCGCTCGCGCCAGGTCGTGCCGGCTGGCGCGCGGATCTCCCCCGTCAGAGCGTCGAGCATCAGGTCGATCAGCTCGGGCTTGCCGGGCACGTAGGTGTAGAGCGACATGGCAGACACGCCGAGGTCCTCGGCGACGCGTCGGGTCGTCAGGGCGGCCAGGCCCTCGGCGTCGACGAGAGCGATCGCGGCTGCGACCACTTCGGCGACGGTGAGGCGGGGCTTGGGGCCCCGCGAGGTCCGAGGCGCACGGCCCCACAGCAGCTCGAGGGTTTTGAGCGGGTCGCCGCGGCCGGAGATGTCGTCGCTCATGACGGGGGTCGAGAGGGGGAAAGAACTGTTTGCGGTGGACGGAGTATGGGGAAGAAAACTCTGTGTGTCGAACGGCGAGGACGCTGCCGTGGGCCCGGCGTTGGCGCTCGGAGGAGACGGACGTCTTGCGCGCGTCCGTCTCTCCGATGCGGCGCGTCGGACGCTCTGGAGGAATTTTGTGATTCCCGGGTCCCGCGTCCACGCCGAACAATCGCTCATGGGAGCAACCGGGCTTGCGGGCGGATCTTCCATCGCAGACACTGTCCCCGTGAGTACGAATGGCCCCCGGATCGAGAATGATCACCTGGTGGTCCCGGTGAGAGCGGCCCTCCCTGGCGTTTGCCTGCGTTGCGGAGCCACCGAAGGGTTGACCTATCATCCTCGGACGTTTCTTCTCGATACGGACAGACCGTCATCCGTCTCATTCGCGAGCTTGGTGGCCATCACCGCGCTGGCTGGCGTCCTGCGGCAACTCTTCGACGACGACGCCCTTCTCCTCGTCACGCTCGTCGCGGTCATGATCGGCCTGCTCGTGATCGGGGGGTGGATCGAGCGCCGTCGATCGCCCAGCGTGGGGCTGCTGCTGCCGAGCTGTCGCAGCTGCCACGAGCTGCAGGCACAACAGGAGCGCCAGGATCGTGGGATGGGGATCTCCTTCGTCCTATCGATTTCCGTGCTGCTATTGGGCATGGTTCTCGATGTCGATAGTTTTACTCTGGCCGGAGGAATTCTGCTCGCCGGTGCGGTCGTATGGCTAATCGTCAGGGTTCGACGTCCTGCGGCCGCGATCCTCGCCGCGTGGGCGAAAGAACAGGAGGTGGCACTCCTCGTGGACGCGAAGATCGCCCGTGCGGTGATTCGGCACGGCGAGGGGCTTGGTGCGGAATCTGGAGAGCCGTCGCCGTCGCCGGGTTGAACCGCCGTGAGCTGCTGCAGCCGAGACCGCAGGGCATGCAGTCTGCGGGCGTCGAATCGCCGCCCACGGCCAGGATTCTCTCCGGTTCATCGAGCGGACTCTCCCTGAGCGCGCGCTGTGACACAGGAGTCCGATCGCGGTAGGACGCCGATTCACTCGGGATTATGGTACACGCCGGCAATGGCGCGACGCTCGCTCGTCCTCACGGGTGCATCACTCCTCGTGCTCGGCGCCTGCTCGTCGCGGACGGCCGACGGGAGGGTCGAGGTCGCGGCCCCGGCGGAGCGGCCCGTCGAGTCGCACGATCGCGGCGCCTGCGACCCGGGTACGTACGTGGACGTCACCGAGCTGCCCGCGGAGCTGCGGTCGCCGCCGACGCCGCTCGGCACACACGAGTTCGCGCTGGGGAGCGAGCGGCGCGTCGGGGAGCTCAAGCTGTGGACGGGCGAGTCCTCGATACCGCAGGGCGGGCACGAAAGGCAGGTGCCCGAGCGGTTTTTCCTCGAAGTGTTCGTACGCGGGGCGATCCTGCCGGATTACGAGCAGGAGGGGATCCACAGCGACAACTACGTGCATTCCGGGCTCGGCAGCGAAGCGCACGTCGTCGGCGGGCTCCGCGAGTTCCGCTGGCTGGTCGATCGCTTCGATGCCAAGACCGGAGAGGTGCGGCTCGTCGTCGACCGCGTCGCTTGCGGGCCGCGCCTGTTCCTGCCGCGCCTGGAGCCCGGTCAGAGCCGGCGCGTCTGGCTCAGCACGCAGGGTGTGCGCAACGTGGTGTTCGCGGACGGGCCGAACCGCGAGGAGCAGGTCGTCGTGGGTCTGTCGTCCGGCGCGGATTGGGAGCGGCGCGACGGCGCCTGGCGCGTGACGCCGCACGTGTGGTCTCGCGAGGGCACCTCCGCCGATGTGCATACGCTCAATCCTTCCTCGCCGGAGTTCCTCCCCGCGGTGCAGGCGGGTCCGTTCACTGTCCACTTCGAACGGGTCGAGACGGGCGACGGCACGCAGTGGTGGGGGAGCGAGCGCCAGGCGCTCGCGGTTCGTCGGATCCCCAACGTCCACGTGCTCGTCCGCATCGAGCGCGAGCGGTGAGCCTCGCGCTCGTCGAGGACCCCAGTCACACCCTGTATGCGGTGCGGCGCCCAGGTAGCGCGGGTGCGGACAGAACCGGAAGATCAACCTTGCGCGATGCTCGGATCCTGCAAAGGCAACCAGGAAGAATGACCGTCGAGCATCGCCAGGATCTCCTGCCGATGGGCGGTGCATACTTCTGCATTTCCCTCGAGATGCCCGTCCAGAGCTTTGCCGAGATCGACCGCCTCTTCGCCCGTCAGATAGAAGACCGCGAAGTTTTCATCATCCTCCACGGTGATGCTGAACAAGAGTCTGGATGCGTTCAGGCCGAGGAGGTGGGTGACGCCGGCGTCCGGATCGAAAGACAGTCTCCGCAAGAGGAGCTCCGGCTGATCATCTTTCAAGTCGACTCGGACGTGAGAGAGCCGCGCGTCTGGCTCTGGTAGCGTCTCTGTCGCGGGATTCAGGCCCAGTGACTGAACCAAGGGCGCGAGGAATTCAGGGCTCTCGTAGAAATACAGGAGCAGACCATCCATATGATGATTTGCCCATGAAGAGAGCCGCGGCCATATCGGGTGGTCGAAGCCGCCAGACGGGTTCGTCGCTCCGATGTGAAGCACAAACGCCGTGATTTCCGGGTCGGTATGGGTGCTCACTTGTTGTCCCTTGCTAGATCGGCGGAGCGGCCGCGTACGTCGGAGCCTCAGCTCACGCGGACTCTTCTCCGCTGTTCGCACGAAGTATCGCTTGAGCCCGTTCGCGAATGTTTTCGTCGCGATCGTGGCCGAGCAAGGCGGCGATCTTTGCCCTGAGAAGGGCCGTCTCTGGGTTTCCCGCGGGAGGGCCGACCTCGTCCAGGGCCGACTCCCTGACCCATTCGTCTTCGTCTTGCGTCATCGAGACAAGCACGACATGGCGTAGATGCGCGCAGCGATCGAGGATGACGCGGCGCGCGGCGGCTCTCACGTCCTCCTCTTCATCCGCGAAGAGCGCACGGAGCAAGGCCGCTTCGATCTCGAGTGAAATTTCGGACAGGCAGCCTGCTGCGCGAACCGCCGTTTCGCGTGCGTATAACGGTTCCAGATAATCCGGGACCACGCCCGGCGCGAGCTCGGGGACGAATCGCCCGAGGATCTGCCGTACGAGTAAGTCTTCCTTCATACTATCTCCTCAAGAGAAGTGCGCTCCGGACGAGAGAACAAGGCCCGCGCCGGCGGTCTGAGCGTCCTGGGCCATCTTCGAACGGCGGCGACATCGGGGTCGACCATACCGGCGAAGGCGGCATGGATGAACAGGCGTCACTCGCCGAGGTGGCGGCGGTGGAACTCGCGCATGCGCTGGCGGTCGGGTTCGCGGGTCTCGAGCTCGAGGGCGCGGGCGAGGACCTCGCGGGCGGTCTTGCGGTCGCCGGCGCGGGCGGCCACGTGGGCGCGTAGCTCGAGGGCGCGGACGTTGTTTGGGTCGAGCTCGAGGGCCTTGTTGATGGCGCGGGTGGCGGCCTTGGGGCTGTCGCCGGCGTCGAACAGGGCACGGGCGTGGAGGCGCCAGGCGTCGCCGTGGAAGGGGAGGGCCTCGGTGAGCTCGCGGGTCATGCCGAGGGCGAGCTTGTGCTGCTCGGTGCGGAGGAAGATGTCGGTGGCGAACTCGACGGCGGCCAGCAGCTCGACGGTGGGGCGCTGCTCGCCGAGCATGCGGTGGAAGCCGGCGCGGGCGTGCAGGGCGGCCTGCTTGCGCTTGCGCTGCTTCAGGGCGATCTCGCCCCAGGCGATGAAGAGGCGGCCGGTGGCGACCTCGTCGCGCCCGGGCTCGGCGGCGTAGAAGCCCTGGCGGATCAAGGTCTCGGCGGCCTCGAGGTCGCGCAGGGCGACCAGGACGCGGGCGGCGAGGATCCGCGCCTCGATGTCGTACGGGCGCCGCCGCAGCAGCTTGTCGAGCTCGCCGCCGGAGCGGGAGAGACCTGTCCCTCGGGCCAGGCCCAGGCGGGCGCGGGCGCAAGTCAGGGCGTCGGCGTCGGCCCCGAGCGCGGCGGCGGCGGCCAGCCAGTCGTCGACCTCGGCCGGGACCGGGGCGCCCTGCTCGTCGGCCCGCGCCAGGGCCAGGCCGAGCAGCGCGAGCGGGGTGGTCGGGTCGATGCCTGGCTCTCGGGTCAGCTCGCGCAGCATCGCCTCGGCGCGCGCGCCCTCGCCGAGGTCGACGAGGTAGCGGGCCAGGGCCTCGCGGTAGCGCGGCAGGCGGAGGCCGGCGGCCGCCGCCTGCTCGTACCAGGCGAGGGCGTTGCGCTCGGCCTCGGGGACCTTGAGCCGGCGGCGCTGCCACACGTCGCCGAGCAGCAGCATGGCCTCGGCCGGGCGGGGCTCCTTCTCGACGGCGCGGGTCAGGGCGCGCTGGGCCTGGCGGAGGTCCTTCGAGTCTGCCCCGAGAGACAGGTAGGCCTCGCCGAGGCCGGTGTAGGCGCGCGGGGCGTAGTGCTCGGCGGCGGCAATGCCCTCGAGCTTGCGCGCCGCGGTCGCAGGGTCGCCGGTGTGGACGGCGACGCGCGCACGCGCGACCTCGACCTCCACCCGCCCCGGCAGCATGCGGTCGGCCCGCTCGAGCCACGGCTCGGCCTCGGCGAACCGCCGCTGCTCGACCAGCGCGAGGCCCTGCAGGTAGGCGACGCGCGGGTGGTCCTGCGGGCAGGCCGACAGCGCGGTGAGGCTGGCCATGACGTCGCCCTCGGCCAGCAGCGACCAGGCGCGCACGATCGACGCCTCGGGCTCGGGCACGCCGAGCTGGGCCAGCAGCTCGCGCGCGCGCTCGGCGTCACCTGCCTCGAGGGACAGCTCGAGCGCGAGCCGGCGGGCGTGCGCGTCCCACGGGGACAGGGCCGGCCAGGCCGCAGCCGCGCGCCCGAGGCCGGCCGCGGGCTCGCCGGCGTGGACGTGGACCAGCGCCCGCGCGAGCGCGGCGTGGGCCTGGTCGCGCGGGCCGAGCGCGGCCGGGTCGAGCGCGAGCAGCTGGTCGGCGAGGTCGGCGACGCCGCTCAGCTCGCGCCGCAGCAGCGCGTGCAGCAGGGCCTCGTCGGCGGCCAGGCCGAGGTGGGCGAGGCCGGCAGTGCGCGCGCGGGCCAGAGTCTGCAGCGCGGCGCCGAAGTCACCTGTCTCGAAGTACAGCCACACGAGCGCCCGCCGCGGGGCGATCGCGGCCGGCTGGGCGGCGATCGTGGCCTCGATCTCGGCGATCGCGGCGGCCAGCTCGCCGCGGCCCGCCAGCGCCAGAGTGCCCTGCAGCCAGGCCCGGGCCGGGCGCGAGAGCGAGGTGGTGGGCAGGGTGACCGCGGTCGCTGCGGCGTCGAGGTCGCCGTCGGCGAGGGCGAGCAGGCCGTCGGCGACGGCGAGGTCGCTGCACTGGGCCCGCTCGGGCTCGGCGCGGGCGATCGCCGCGCGCGCGCCGTCGCGGTCGTCGTCGTACTCGGCGGCGGCCTGGGCCCGCACCAGCGCCTCGGCGGTGAGGCGGCAGGGTGTCCTCGAGGACATGTTCGCAAAGCCATCCGCGGCGGCGTGCAAGTCGGTGAGGCCGCCGCGGGCGATGAGGACCTGGGCAGTGTCGAGGCTGGCGGCCTGGCCGCGGTCGACGTACCAGCGCGCGCCGACGCCGAGGCCGATGGCGAACAGGATGACGAGCAGCCAGGGGATCCGCGGCGGCGGAGGCGGCGGCTGCAACAGCCGCGGGCGCGCAGGCGCGGGGAGGTCGCGCGGGGTCACGAGCGAGCGGGTTTTAGCGCACCCGACGCGCGAGCGCGAGCGTCGCAGACGCGGAGCTCCTTGCGCCGGCATTCCGATCGCGACAGGTCGGACGCCGCGCAGCGACGATCGCGGCCGGCCGAGCCCGCTGCGATCGATGACGCCGGGTCAAGAATGACGGCGGCGAAATCGGCGACCGATCCGGCTGCTGCATTCGCTGCGCACAGGGCCGGGGTGAACAGGTTCCGTCGCGCTCCCTCGCGGGGAATGGGACGATGACGTCCGTGTCAGCTCGAGCTCGACGGCGACGAGGCGATCGCTTCGTCGGGCGAGGGTGCGTCGAGCCTGCCTGCGGCCTCGGGGCCGGTCACGGCTCGCCAGGGGAACCTGGTCTCGTCCGCGTCGTCGCCGGGTCGCTCCGCCGAGGTTGCCGAGGTCGGAAGTAGACGTCCCAGCCGCGCGGCGGGGCGGCCGCCAGGGCGACGGGCTCGTGCGGCGGCGGAGGTCCGCTTCGAGGCGTGCGGGGTCGAAGTCCCCAGGCGACTGCGCTGCGTCGGCAGCTCTGGCTCACGACGCTTCGGGGCCTCCTCGCGGGTGCGCGCCGAAGCTCGCCGAGCGCGCCGCGGCGTGGGCCGCGACGACGCTCGCGGGTCATCGAACCGGCACGAGCATGGCTTCTCGGACATGTATTCGCGAGCCAGTGCGAGCCGGATGCGCCGAAGACCGAGCTCACCATGGATGGCCCTTGGGCCATGTCCTTGCGGACATGTCCTTCAGCGCAGCATCACAGCCGCTCGCCGAGCGCGCGCAGGAGGGCGCGGGTGCCGGCGACGTCCTGGACGCGGTACCTGGCCGCGGTGGCGCCGGGGCCGACCTTGACGGTGAAGGCGCCCTCGGGGGCGGCGGCGAACATGTCCTCGTCGGTGCGGTCGTCGCCGACGACGATCACCAGGTCCTCGGGGCGGACGACCGCGCTGGCGATGAGGCCCTTGTGCACGCCGCGCGGGCGGACCTCGACGACCTTGTCGCCGAGCAGGACCTCGAGCGGGGTGCCGACCAGCAGCTCGCGCAGGTGCAGCCGCAGCTCGCGGGCCTGGTGGGCGCCCTGCTCGCGCTCGGCCAGGCGGTAGTGCCAGGCCAGGCCGGCCGCCTTGAGCTCGACGTGGCTGCCGGGGGTGTTGGCGGCCACGCGCTCGAGGGTGGCCAGCACCTTCTCGCGCAGGTCCTCGGGCACGGCGCCGCGGGCCCGCCACTCGCCGTCGACGCGCGAGTACATGCCGTGCTCGGCGTGGAGGTTGATGCGGAGGTCGCCGAGCCAGCGCTCGACGTCGGGGTACGGCCTGCCCGAGAGGACATGTGTCGAGAGACCTGTCTTCGTGGACAGCTGCTCGAGCAGCCGCAGGAGCTCGCGGTCGGGGGCGGCGAGCTCGGGGCGGGGGGCGATCGGGACCAGGGTGCCGTCGTAGTCGAGCAGGACGACGACGCGGCGGCCGGCGAGGACGGCGGCGCGGGCGGCCTCGGCGACGGCGCCCACGGCCAGCGCCGGGGTCGGCTCGCTCGGCGTGCCGAGCTCGGCGTCGTCCAGCGCGGCCAGGAAGTCCTCGGCCCAGCGGTGGACGTCGAAGCGGAGCACGCGGGCCCGCAGGCCCGCCATGCGGTTGCGCCGCTCGCCCTCCGACATGTCGATCGCCTGCTCGATCGCCTGCGCCATGCCGTCGACGTCGAACGGGTTGACCTGCAGCGCCTCGGGCATCTCCTCGGCGGCGCCGGCGAACTCGCTGAGCACCAGCACGCCGTCGCCGTCGGTCCGCGCGGCGGCGAACTCCTTGGCGACCAGGTTCATGCCGTCGCGCGTGGGCGTGACGAGCATGACCGAGGCGGCGCGGTAGAGCTCGATCAGCTGCTCCTGCGGGAAGCCGCGGTACATGTAGTGGATCGGCGCGTCGATGAGGGAGGAGCAGCGGCCGTTGATCGCGCCGACCATCTCCTCGACGCGGCGGCGGTAGTCCTGGTACGCGACGACCTTCTCGCGCGAGGGCACGGCGATCTGCAGCATGCGCAGCTTGCCGCGCAGGTCGGGCCGGCGCAGCAGCACGCGCTCGACGGCCGACAGGCGGCGGCGGATGCCCTTGGTGTAGTCGAGGCGGTCGACGCCGAGCAGCAGGTGCTCGCCGGGCCGCGGGCGGTACACCTCGTCGCTCGGCTGGACCTTGGCGGTGAAGGTCTCGGTGTCGATGCCCATCGGGAAGGCCCGGAAGCGGACCTTGCGCCCGGCGACGTTGAGCTCGTCGACGACGGGCTCGTGGCCGAGCAGGCGCACCACCGCGGACGCGAAGTTGCGGGCGTACGACGGCGTGTGGAAGCCGATGAGGTCGGCACCGAGCAAGCCGCGAAGGACATCTTCTCGCCACGGCAGCATGCGGAACACCTCGGACGCGGGGAACGGGATGTGGAGGAAGAAGCCGATCCGCGCGTCGGGCAGCTGCTCGCGCAGCATGCCGGGCAGCAGCAGGAGCTGGTAGTCGTGGACCCAAATCGTGTCGCCCGGGCGGTACTGCGCGGCGACCGCGGCGGCGAACTTGGCGTTGACGCGGCGGTACATCTCCCAGCCGCCGGAGTGCACGGGGATCCGGTCGAGCAAGTAGTGAAAGACCGGCCACAGCACGCCGTTGGCGAATTCTTCGTAGTACTGGCGGAGCTCGTCGGCGGTCAGCTCGACCGGCAGGGTGCGCAGGGCCTGCAGCTCCTTCATCGCGGATGCGCGGGCTGCGTCGTCGAGCTTCGACAGGTCGCCGGGCCAGCCGATCCACAGCCCTTGTGAGCGCTCGAAGGGTCCGCGTAGCCCGGTCGAAAGGCCGCCCATACTCGGGGTCACGATCGCGTCGCCTTGCGCGGCGCTCACGGTGACGGGCAAGCGGTTGGAGACGACGAGCAGGCGTGACATGGTCCCGAGTTTGCGCTTACATCCCCGGCGGGCAACTCGCCCCTCGACCCACGCCGTGCCACCGAACGTCGTCCGCTCCTCCTCCCGCCCCCCTGAACGGATCATCATCGAGGCCGTGTCGCCGGCCCTCGACGACGGTCGCCACGCGGTCAAGCGCATCGTCGGCGAAGAGCTGGTGGTCGAGGCCGACATCTTCAAGGACGGCCACGACCGGCTCGCCGCGCAGGCGCGCTGGTGCGGCCCCGGAGGCGGGTGGCAGACCGCGCCGCTGCGCTACGACTACGACAGCGACCGCTGGTTCGCCCGCATCCTGCTCGACCGCACCGGCACCTGGGAGTTCACCGTCGAGGCGTGGACCGATCGCTTCACGACCTGGCGGGTCGAGCTCGAGAAGAAGTTCGCCGCCGGTCAGGCGATCCACTCCGAGCTGCTCGAAGGGGCAGCCATGGTGGACGCCGCCGCGCGCGCCGCGAGCGACGGCGACAGGAGCTTGCTCATGCGGATCGCGGGCGAATTACGCGACCCGGAGCGCGGGCCGGCCGAGCGAGCGGTCGCGGCGCAGAACGCGGAGCTGCGAGCGCTGATGGCGCGACACCACGCGCCCGACGACCGCACCGAGTACCCGCAGGTCTTCCGCGTCCGGGTCGACCGCACGCGCGCCCGCTTCGGCAGCTGGTACGAGTTCTTCCCCCGCTCGTGCGGCGAGCCAGGGGTGCACGGCCGCTTCGTCGACGCCGAGCGGGCGCTGTACCGCATCGCCGCGATGGGCTTCGACGTGGTCTACCTGCCGCCGATCCACCCGATCGGCCTGACCTCGCGCAAGGGCAAGAACAACAGCCTGACCGCGGAGCCGGGCGACGTCGGCAGCCCGTGGGCGATCGGCGGCGAGGGCGGGGGCCACACCGCGGTCGCGTCGGAGCTCGGCACGCTCGCCGAGTGGGACCGCTTCGCCCGCACCGCCCGCAGCCTCGGCGTCGAGATCGCCCTCGACTACGCGCTGCAGTGCTCGCCCGATCACCCGTGGCTGAAGGAGCACCCCGAGTGGTTCTTCGTCCGGCCCGACGGCACCATCAAGTACGCCGAGAACCCGCCGAAGAAGTACCAGGACATCTACCCGCTCGACTTCTGGTGCGACGACCGCGAGGCGCTGTGGCAGGCGTGCAAGGACATCGTCCTGTTCTGGGTCGCGCACGGGGTGACGATCTTCCGCGTCGACAACCCGCACACCAAGGCGCTGGCGTTCTGGGAGTGGCTGATCGAGGAGGTGCAGCAGCAGCACCCCGACGTGCTGTTCCTGGCCGAGGCGTTCACCCGGCCCAAGCGCATGCGCTGGCTGGCGAAGGCCGGCTTCACGCAGTCGTACACGTACTTCACGTGGCGCACGACCGCGGAGGAGCTCAAGGACTACTTCACCGAGCTGACTCAGGGGCCGATGAAGGAGTACTACCGCGGCAACTTCTTCATCAACACGCCGGACATCCTGCCCGAGCACCTGCAGAAGGGCGGGCGCGCGGCGTTCCGGATCCGCCTGCTGCTGGCGGCCACTCTCGGGCCGACCTACGGCATCTACAGCGGCTACGAGGTGGGTGAGAACACGCCGCTGCGCGCCGGCTCGGAGGAGTACCTCGACTCGGAGAAGTACGAGCTGCGCCACCGCGACTACTCGGTCAAGGACAGCCTGGCCGCCGAGATCACCCAGCTCAATCGGGTGCGGCGCGAGCACCCGGCGCTGCAGCGCTACGACAACCTGAGCTTTCACCCCTGCGACAACCCGAACATCCTGTTCTACCTCAAGCGCGCGCCCGGTCCGGTCGGCGACGTGATGGTCGCGATCAACTGCGACTGGTCGAAGGAGCAGGGCGGGTGGGTCGAGGTGCCCCTCGAGGTGCTCGGGATCGCCGCCGACGAGCTCTACATGGTCGAGGACCTGGTCACCGGCGCGCGCTACGAGTGGAGAGGCAGCCGAAACTACGTTCGGCTCGATCCTGCGGGTCAACCCGGGCACTTGTTCCGACTGGTGCGCAATTACATCGACGTGGAGGTCACATGAGCGAAAACGAGCCGCTCTGGTACAAGCACGCCATCATCTACCAGCTCCACGTCAAGTCGTTCAACGACAGCGACGGCGACGGCTACGGCGACTTCCCGGGGCTCACCGCCAAGCTCGACTACTTGGCCGAGCTGGGGGTCACGTGCTTGTGGCTGCTGCCGTTCTATCCGTCGCCGCTCAAGGACGACGGCTACGACATCGCCGACTACGAGTCGATAAACCCGCGCTACGGGACGATGGACGACTTCAAGCGCTTCCTCGCCGAGGCGCACCTGCGCGGGCTCAAGGTCATCACCGAGCTCGTCATCAACCACACCTCGGACCAGCACCCGTGGTTCCAGCGGGCCCGGCGGGCGCCCAAGGGCTCGCCGGAGCGCGAGCTCTACGTGTGGAGCGACGACCCGACCCGCTACGCCGGGGCGCGCATCATCTTCACCGACACCGAGAACTCGAACTGGGCCTGGGACCCGCTGGCCGGCCAGTTCTACTGGCACCGCTTCTTCAGCCACCAGCCCGACCTCAACTTCGACAACCCGACGGTGCGCAAGCTGGTGCTCGACGTCATGCGCTTCTGGCTGGCGCTCGGCGTCGACGGCCTGCGCCTCGACGCGGTGCCGTACCTGTGCGAGCGCGAGGGCACCAACTGCGAGAACCTGCCGGAGACGCACGCGGTGCTGCGAGAGATGCGGGCCGCGCTCGACGCCGAGTTCCCCGGGCGGCTGTTCCTCGCCGAGGCCAACCAGTGGCCCGAGGACGTCCTGCCGTACTTCGGCAGCGACACCGAGCCGGAGTGCCACATGGCGTTCCACTTCCCGCTGATGCCGCGCATGTACATGGCGCTGCGCCGCGAGGACCGCACCCCGATCGTCGAGATCCTCGCGCGCACGCCGGCGATCCCCGAGGCCTGCCAGTGGGCCATGTTCCTCCGCAACCACGACGAGCTCACGCTCGAGATGGTGACCGACGAGGAGCGCGACTACATGTACCGCGAGTACGCCAAGGACCCGCGGATGCGCATCAACATCGGCATCCGCCGCCGGCTGGCGCCGCTGATGGACAACGGCCGGCGGCAGATCGAGCTGATGTGCGCGCTGCTGATGTCGATGCCGGGCACGCCGGTGATCTACTACGGCGACGAGCTCGGCATGGGCGACAACATCTTCCTCGGCGACCGCAACGGGGTGCGCACGCCGATGCAGTGGAGCGCCGACCGCAACGCCGGGTTCTCGCGGGCCGACAGCGCGGCCCTGTTCGCGCCGGTGCTGGTCGACCCGCCCTACAGCTTCTCCGACATCAACGTCGACGCCCAGGAGCGCACCGGCACCTCGCTGCTCCGCTGGATGCGCCGGCTGGTCCGCGTGCGCCGGCGCTTCCAGGCGTTCGGCGGCGGCGGCTTCGAGGCGCTCTACCCCGAGAACCGCGCGGTGCTGGCGTTCTTCCGCCGCCACGGCGACGAGCTGCTGCTGTGCGTGCACAACCTGTCACGCTTCGCCCAGTTCGCCGAGCTCGACCTGCGCGCCTACGAGGGCTTCATCCCGGTCGAGATGTGGAGCGACCGGCCGTTCCCCCGCATCGGCCAGCTGCCCTACCTGCTGACGATGTCGCCGCACGCGTTCTACTGGTTCGCGTTGCAAGCGCCCGACCGGCGCCCGGAGGGCCCGTGACCGCCCGCCCCGCGCTCGACCTCGCGGCCCTGGCCGACCTGTCCTCCGAGACATGGCTGGCCTTCCTCGCCGGCCGGCGGTGGTTCCCCGCCGGCGCCCGCGCGGTCAAGCTGGTCGGCGTCGCCCGCGTCGGCGCCGACGCGGCCCTGTGCCTGCTCGCCGCCGAGGCCGAGCGGCCGTGGACCACCCAGGTGCTGCTGCGCACCCAGCTGATCGATGGGGCAGGTCCTCACGAACATGTCCCGAAGAACAGCATCGAGGTGCCCTGCGAGGGCGCCCGGCTGGCGCTGGTCGAGGCCAGCGACGCGCCGGAGGTGTTCGTCGCCCTGGCGGCGGCCCTGCGCGCCGGCGCCGGCTTCCCCGGCCAGGGCGCCCACTGGACCGCGCGCGCCTCGGGCCGCCCGATCTGCGCCGGCGCCCTGGCGGGCGTGCGCCTGGTCGGCGGCGAGCAGAGCAACACCGCCGCGGTGCTCGGCGAGGCCGGGGTGCTCAAGCTGTTCCGCCGCATCGAGGTCGGCCGCCACCCGGAGATCGAGGTCGGCCGCTTCCTCACCGCCCGCGGCTTCCCCCACGCGCCGCCGCTGCTGGCCGAGCTGACGGTCGAGACCGGCGAGGGCACGGCCGCGGCCGGGGTGCTGCACGCGTTCCTGCCCGGCCGCGTCGACGGCTGGACCTACGCGCTGGCCCGCGCCGACATGACCGGCCCGGCGCGCGCGCTCGGGGCCGCCACGCGGGCGCTGCACGAGGCGCTGACCACCGACGACGAGTCGACCGGGATGGCCACCCGCGCGGTGGTGGCGGCCGACCGCGCCCGCTGGGTGGTCGGCCTGCGCCAGACGGCCGCCGCCGCGCTCGGCCGCCTGGCCCACCGCTACCGCGGCTTGCCGCCCGAGGTCCGCGCGCTCGCCGAGGTCGCGGCGTCCCGCAGCGAGGCCCTGCTGGCCGACGCCGAGGAGCGCCTGCGCACCGCCGCGGGCGTGCAGATCCGTATCCACGGCGACTACCACCTCGGCCAGGTCCTCTACGACCCGTCCGCCAATACGTGGGCGATCCTCGACTTCGAGGGCGAGCCGACCCGGCCGCTGGCCGAGCGCAGCCTCCGACAGCTGCCGCAGCGCGACGTCGCCGGCATGCTGCGCTCGTTCGCCTACGCCAGCCTGGTCGGCAAGGGCGGCCGCGCCTGGGAAGAGGCGACCTCCGCCGCGTTCCTGGCCGGCTACGACGCCGCCGCCACGCCCGGCTCGCCGCTGCCCGCCGCCCAGTCGTCGCCGCTGCTGCGCGCCTGCGTGATCGAGCGCAGCTACCACGAGCTGGCCTACGAGCTCGACTACCGCCCCGACTTCGCGTGGGTCCCGCTGCAGTCGCTGGTCGCCCTGAGCGAGGCCATACCCTCGCAGACCTGGCCGCGCGCGTCGCAGTTCTGAGGCGCCCGGATGTTCTTTCGCGCATGTCCAGACGGACATGCTCTTTAAAACATGTCCTTCAGGACCGCGAGCGGCGCGCTCGCCACCACGCCTGCCCGCCGTAGCCGAGCGGCACGGCGGCGGCCGCCAGCCCCGCGGCGTCCACGAGCCCCTCGCCGAGCAGCATCGCCACCAGGCCGGCGATCGTCACCAGCCCCAGCCACGGCTCACGCCCCTTCATCGCCGGCTCCTTCCGCGGCGCGGCCGGGCCGCAGGCGCTGGGCCCTGCGGCGGTCGAAGAACAGCCACGCGCCGTTGGCGGTGATGAAGAGGGTCAGCAGGTTGCACGCGGTCCACAGCAGCTTGAGCGGCAGGCCGCCGTAGTCGCCGAAGTGCAGCGGCTCCGCCAGGAACATCGCGTGCAGGTAGCCCGGCAGCTCGACGTCGCGGGCGACCTCGCCGGTGTCGGCGTCGATCATCACCGCGTCGATCATGCGCGCCTCGAGGCCCTCCGTGCCGCCGAGCAGCACCGCGTAGTGGCGCGGGGTGGTGAGGTCCATGCCGGGGTAGAGGATCGATCGCACCCCCCACCCGGACCTCGCGTGCGCAGTGGCGACCTCGATCACCCGCGGGACCGACACCGGCGGGTGTCGGGCGTCGACCGGCGTGGCATCGCTGTACTCCTGGCGGATCGCGGCCAGGTCGGTCATCTGCCACACGCCCAGCGCGATGGTGCTGAAGCCGAGCAAGAAGCCCGACAGGCTGACGACCACGGCCCACCCGAGCACCACCGCGCCGATGAAGTTGTGCAGGTCGAGCTGCGCCAGGCGGGCGCCGCGGCCCCTGCGGATGACGCCATAGGCGATCCGTCGCACGTAGGGCGCGTAGAGGACGAGGCCCGACAGCAGCGAGGCGAGCACCAGCAGGCCGACGAGCGCGCCGAGGAGGCGCCCGGGCAGGCCGAGGAACCACTCGGCGTGCAGCTCGAGCAGGACGCCGGTGAAGCTCCTGTCGGGGTCCTCGTCGTCGCCGAGCATGCGCCCGCTCGCCAGCTCGAAGTAGGCCAGCCGCGCGCGCTCGAAGCCGGTCTCCTCGGGCGCGGCGACCACCCCGAGCATCACCCCGGGATGGTTCAGCGGGTCGAGCCCGACGCTGAGCACCCGCTGGTCCGGGAACTCGCGCCCCAGCGTCGCCAGACAGTCGCCGACCCGCGCCTCGCCCTCCGCCGCGCGGACCGGCACCACCCCCAGCGCGGCGTCGATCTCCTCGCGGAAGACCAACACTGCGCCCGTCAGACACAGCACGAGGAACGGCAGGGTGGCGACGAGGCTCGCCCAGCGGTGGATCTGGAGGTTCAGGCGGAACCAGCGGGAGGTCGACGGTTGCACGGTGTGATTTTGACTATCAATATCAGAATGCCGGCCGGCGATCAACGGCCTGCGGCCGAGCGGCGGGGGCTGCTTCGAACCTCCGCGAGCGAGCGGCGGTCCTGCGGTGAGCGCCGGCCCGACGGGAGCCCGAGCCGGAGGCGCGCTCCGTGGGTGGCCCCGAGGACATGTTCCTTCGGGCATTTCGTCGGGGCCACGCCGGCCCCGATCGGCGAGCGAGCTCGCGGGGCCGCGGCTACGAAGGGAGGCCTTGCGAGCTCGCGTCGTCGCTCGGCGGCGAGAGGAGCTCGCGAAGCTCGCTTCGCACCGCTTCGTCCGGATGTTGCTCCGCCCAGGTCTGCAGCCTGCGCGTCACTTCCTCGTCCGCGGGATCGAGCTCGTGGAGCAGGAGAGCGGCGCGGATCTGGTGATAGGCCTCGATCAGGGGATGGGTCGGGCCACTGCGAGCGATGACACCCTCGCCGTCGGGAGTGGAGACCACGTGCCCGTCGTCGAACGCGGTGCGGCCTTCGAGCCCGATCCCGTCCATCAGACCGCGCAGGAATTCGCGGTACCTCTCGCGCGTGTGAGCGGGGTCGGCGTGGGCCAGAGCGGCGACGAGTTCGTAGGCGTCGACCGGGTCGTCTTCGCGGTACTGGGCGACGAGGTCGTCGTACGCTCGCTGGAGCGCCTCCGAGCGGGCGGCGAGGCGGCCGACGATCTCGCGGACGCGCATGACCTGCTCGTAGCGCCACTCCGGCAGCGCCTGCGCGATCTGGCCGGCGATCTGCTCGGTCTCGATGCCGGCGAGGGCGAGGCGGCACAGGGCGTCGGTCGCGTGCGCCTGCGTCCAGTCGTACGCGCCGAAAGCCACCCGGCCGAGGTCTTCCAGCGCGGCCGGGCCGAGGTGGAACCAGATCTCGAAGATCGCCTCCTGGCAGGCCCACATCCAGTCACCGAGGCCCTCGAACTTGCCGGCGAGATGGGCCGGCTTCTCGGGCGGATTCCAGAAGTACGGGCGTGCGCTGCCGAGCACCTTCACGCCGAACTCCTCGGCCGCCTGCCGGGCCCGTCGCGTGAACAATTCGCGATCCTCGACGGCCGCTGCGACGTCGGCGATCTCTGGGCCCGGGTCTCGCTTACGCCAAAACACCGTCGCAGTGTACCCGACGTCGACGTGAACCGCGGGTGCGCTTCGGGGCCGCCTCGCGCCGCTGCGCACCGAGCCGCTGGCCACGGACGCGGGTGTGGCGACGGTGGCACGACGGTGGGCCCGATCGGGCTGATGATGAGGTTGCGGTCCATGAATCGCGTGCGGGGTGCCGGCCGCGGGGCGGCTCACGCCTGCTGCGCGGGCGCGCGGCGTTGACACCCGGGTGACGGCGGGATAGCGCTGCGAGGGTGCGAATCCTCGAGCGTCTGTTCCTGATCTCCGCGTTCGCGCTGTCGGCCTGCGGCGACGACGGCGGCACCTCGGCCGGCGACACCTCCGGCGCGAGCGCGACGGACACGAGCACGACGGACGCGAGCACGACGGACGCGAGCACGACGGACGCGAGCACGACGGACGCGAGCACCACGGACGCGAGCACCACGACCGGCACTGGCGAGCCGACGACCACCGTCGCGCCGACGAGCACGAGCACGAGCACGACCACGGGCGACGGCACGAGCACCACGGGCGACGGCGTGTGGGAGGACTTCGAGGCTCAGCGCGCCTCGCTGCTCGAGACGCTGGCGCCGCCGATCGTCAGCTGCATCGCCAAGGTCGACACCGATCACCCGGTGTGGAACGGCTGCATCGACTGGCACTCGTCGGTCCACGCCACCTATGCCCTGCACATCATCCACGAGCACACCGGCGACGCGAGCTACCTCGAGGCGGCCGAGGCCAAGATGACGCCGGCGGGGCTCGAGGCCGAGCTCGACAACGTGAAGGCGGTCGCGTATCCGCAGGAGATCCCCTACGGCTACGCGTGGTTCTTGACCCTGGCGCGGGCGCGCGAGCGGATCACCGGGGCCACCGATCTGGTGCCGCTGGCGACGGAGATCTCGACGCAGCTGCGGGACTATGTGCTCGACCGGACGCCGGCCCAGTTCGAGGCCGGGATGCTGCGCGACGATTATTTAAACCTGTCGTGGGCGATCCTCAACTTGTGGCAATGGGGGCAGTTCACCGGCGACGCCGCGCTGGCGGCCGAGATGGAGGAGCTGCTGCTGCCCCCCGCGGTGGTCGAGCAATTCGACGCGCTGTGCCCATTCGCGCAGGAGGAGGCCGACGCCGACGACTTCTTCCCGCCGTGCCTGCACCGCGCGCTGGCCCTGGCCACCATGTGGCCGCAGCGCGAGGCGACCGCCTGGCTCGATTCCTGGCTGCCCGCCGACCCGGTGCTGACGCCGATCGCCATGCCCGCGGCGGCGCATATCAGCGGCCTCAACTTCTCGCGCGCCTGGGGCCTCTACGCCGGCTACCGCGCGACCGGTGATACTGCCCTGCGCGACCTGTACCTCGACCACCTGCTGACCCACATCGATCACCCCGAATACTGGGCCGAGGATTATTATAATTATTCGCACTGGGTCGCGCAGTTCGGGGTCCACGCGATCGCCCTGACCTACGAGCCGTGAGGTCGTCGCGGCGAGCCCGGGAGCTCCGAAGCTTCTCGGGCTGCCGCCGGCGAGAAACCGCTTGACCCGGCCCGGCGGGTGCGGTCTCGTCCCCGTACCCCCATGCCCGTCAAGCTGATCGTCGCCCTCGCTCTCCTCGCCCTCGCCACCACGATGCAGGTCATGCGCATCGCCGAGGGCGGCCACACCATCGGCGATTACGTCAACCTCTCGCTCAAGCTGTTCCTGGTGGTCGGCCTCGTGCGGGGCAGCGAGAGCGCGCGGACGCTGGCGCTGGTGGTCGGCGGGCTCAACGTCCTGATCGGCGTCCTGGCTGTGTTCGCCGTCGGCGCCGTCCTCGGCTACCTGTCGCTGGCCCTGCAGCTGCAACTGGCCGTGCCGCTGGTGTTCGGCGCCTATCTGCTGTGGTGCATGAGCCAGGAAGACGTGAAGACCTGGCTGTACAAGCGCGCCTTCGCCGGGGTCGCCGACACCGAGTGAGCTGCGCCGCTCGGGCGCCCGGAGCTGCCGCCCGCGTTCCCGCCGGGAGCTCCGGCGGGCAATGTCGTGCGGCCGTACGTTCACGCAGGCCGCGCGAGGCGAGCGCCTCCGCGCGCCGCAATGTCGCTGTATCGGCGCGCGTGTCTGCTGGCGAGCGAGTCAGGACCGACGACAGCCAATGGTATGTGTGTTCGAGGCCCGGCCGATGGCGGTGTTGTGGGCTGTGCCTCGATTTCGTCGAGCAGCACGTCTTCGCGCGCGAAGACGGCCGGCCGGCCGTTGCCCGTATATGCGCACCGTGAGAGGGACCACAGGCGGCTTGTGAGGCGTCACAGGGTATAGGAAAATCGGGCCCTGACATGGTCGAGGCGGGGGAAGACTGGGCGGAGCTGCGCGCTCACGAACCCGAGGACTTGATCGGTGCGGTATTGGACAACCGTTACCGAATCCTCGAGGTGCTCGGGGCCGGGGGTATGGGGACCGTGTATCGCGCCGAGCACATCGAGCTCGGCGAACAGGTGGCCGTGAAGCTGTTGAGTCCGCGCTTCGCTCACGACGCGGAGTGGGTGAAGCGGTTCCGTCGCGAGGCCAGAGCGGCGCTGCGGATCCGCCACGACAACGTGGTGCGCGTCCTGGACTTCGCCGCGCCGGCCCCAGGTTTCGTGTACATGGTGATGGAACTGATCGCCGGCGAGAGCCTGGCCGATCTTTCGTACCGGGAGGGGTCGATCCCCTGGGATCGGGCGCTGGCCATCGCCGACCAGATCGCCAGCGCCCTGGAGGTCGCCCATGCTCATGGCATTATTCACCGCGACATCAAGCTGTCCAATTGCGTTCGCACGACAGTGGCCGGCCATGATGATTTCATCAAGGTGCTGGACTTCGGCATAGCGAAGTGGATGGACTCGGAGGGGGAGGGGGCGGATGCGCCACGAACCTCGACCGGGGTATGGATGGGCACCGCCGAGTACATGGCACCGGAGATGTTCCGGGGCGAGCAGCCGGACCCGCGCGTGGACGTGTACGCCCTCGGCATCTTGATGTATCGGCTGGTCGGCTGCCAGGCTCCATTCCGCGGTACGCACATGGACGTCGCCATGCAACTCGCGGTCCGCGACGCTGCGCCCCCGAGCCGCTCCGCGCCCCCCGGCGTGCTCATCCCGCCCGAGGTCGATGCATTGATCCTCCGCGCGATCGCCCGTGAGCGCGAGGCGAGGACCCTTTCGATGACCGCGCTGCGCGCCGACATCCTCGCCGCTCTACGTGGTGTCCCCAGCCCCGAGAGTACGAGCGACGACGTGACCGTCGTCCTTCGGCGTGCCCCCGCCGTCGAACAGGTACCGGATCCGGAACCCGTCACCGCGACGACTACGATCGGAGGCCGCAAGCCGCGGCCTGGGGACGTTCGTGTGCAGACCACGGAGCCTGTCGCCGTGCTTCCACGACGAAGGTGGGGGATGGCCTACGGCCTGGGAAGCGCGGCGCTCCTCGGGGTCGCGGCGATCTTGGGATGGGTCGCGTGGCCGCGGGACGAGCCCGTTCACGGGGGCACGGGGGGAGAAATGGTGCCAGAGCCCGCTACCGTGGAGGTGTCTGCGGCGCCCTCGCTCGTCACGGAGGCGGGACCGCCGAGCCCATCCGTCGCGCCGGCCGAACACCCGCTGGCGGGCGCGAGCCCAGCTGCGAGCGCCCCGGCGGTGTCCGAGGCCGCTTCGAAGGCCGAGGCCGCACCGGCGCCCGAGAAGCCGAAGCAGCCCTCGCGCAAACGCCCCACCAAGGGCCGACCCAAGGTGGTCGATCCGTGGCGCTCGGGGCAATGAGGCAGCCAGTAACTCACGCCTCGACGTCACCCTCGTCCCTCTCGCCTCGCCATAGCGATGCCGCCGGGATGGTTCCGTAATATGTCCTTAAGGACATTGCGTCACGTACGGCGCAGCAGCATCGCCGCGAAGTTCTGGCCGCAGCCGAGGCCCATCAGCACCACGTGGCGGCTCTGCAGCGAGCGGGCGTGCAGCGACAGGACGATCGCCGCGGTCGCCAGGGTGCAGTTGCCGAGGGTCTCGACCACGCTCGGCAGCTCGGCCGGGCCGAGGTGTTGTTGCCAGGCCGCGAGGACGGGGCGGTTGGGCTGGTGGGTGACGAGCGCGACGTCGGCCGGCGACAGGCCGTGGCGGGCCAGCAGGGTGCTCCATAGCCGCAGCGGCGCCGCGGTCGCCAGCTCCTCGTAGACGCGGCGGGCGGCGGCCTCGAACACGAAGGTGAGCTGTGGGTCGGGGTTCGGTTCGGCGGCGCGTCGCGGTCGTCGGAGCTGCACAGTCATCGCCTCGCGCAGCTCGCTGTAGGTCTCGCCGAGCTCGTCGACGAAGCGGAGCGAGCCGCCGCGGCCGACCACCACCGCGCCCGCCCCGTCGCCGATCCCGAACGCCCCGGCGTCGGCGTAATCGACCAGGCGGCTCCAGCCGGCGGCGACCACCACCAGCGCGCGCTCGCAGCGGCCGGCGGCGACCGCCTCGCACGCGCTCGTCAAGGCGACCACGAAGTTGGTGAACTCGGAGTGGATCGGCACCACGGTCGCGTCGCGGCGCAGGCCGAGCTCGGCGTGCAGCGCGAACAGGCCGCTCGGCGTCACGTGCTCGGCCGGCGACACCGCGCCGTACAGGCGGTCGATCGCGCCTGCGGCGACGCCGGCGTCGGCGAGGGCGGCCCGGGCCGCGCGCACGCCGAGCGCCTCGACGCGCTCGCCGGGGGCCAGCACGCGGCGCTCGCGGAAGCCGGTGAACGGCGACCCGGCGGCGTGCGGCAGCCCGGCGAACAGCGGGTCGTCGTTGTGGCGGATCGTGTCCGGCACCGCGTGCCCGAGGCCGAGGATCCCGACCTCCGTGATCACGCCGCACCTGCCGGGCCGGGGGCGCGCTCGGTGCCGAAGAACTCCGCCACCGCGCGGGCGCGGCGGGCCAGCGTCGGCGCCATCACGGTCGGGTCGACGCGGACGTTGATCACGGTCGGGCGCGCGCCGGCGAGGGCCTCGCGCAGGGCCGCCCGCAGCGACTGCACGTCGTCGACCTCGACGCCGACGGCCCCGAACCCGCGCGCCACCGCGGCGGCGTCGATGCGGCGGCGGAACCCGTAGAAGCCCGCGTCGCCGCCGAACGCCAGCTGTTCGCCCTGCTGGATCATCCCGTGGCCCGCGTTGTCGAGCACCACCCACGTCACCGGCAGGCCGAGCTCGACGGCGGTGTGGACCTCGAAGCCGTGCATGGCGAACGCCGCGTCGCCGGTGAGCGCCACGGCGCGCCGCCCGGGAGCCGCCAGCGCTCCGCCGATCACCCCCGCGACCGCGCTGCCCATCGCCGCGAGGCCCATGTCGATGAAGTAGGTGCCCGGCCGGCGCGCCTCGAAGTGATGGCCGGCCCACAGGCTCGAGTTGCCGGTGTCGACGAACAACAGGCCGTCGTCGGGCAGCGCCGCGCGCAGCTCGGTGATCACGCGCGGCGGCGACAGCGGCGAGGCCTCGGAGCTCCGCTGCTCCGCCTGCTCCCACCGCGGCACCTCGCGCGTCAGGCTAGCGAGCGCCTCCGGTGCGGCCCGCGGCGCGCCGGTCGGGATCGCCTCCGCGATCGCGTCGAGGGTCGCGCGCGCGTCGCCCACGAGGCCGAGCGTCACCGGGTAGTTCTTGCCGATCTGCAATGGGTCGACGTCGATCTGCACGAACGCGACCGGGGCTCGCAGCCGCTGGCTCCACGCGCTCGACGCGAACTCGCCCAGGCTCGAGCCGATCACGAGGATCACGTCGTCGTCCTCGAGGTAGCGATCGGACCGCGCGTGGCCGCCCATGCCGAACACGCCGAGCGACAGCGGGTGATCCTCGGGGAACACCGACTTGCCCTTCGGCGAGGTCACCACCGGCGCCTGCAGCCGCTCCGCCAGCCGCAGCAGCGCCGGCTCGGCTCTGGCGAGCGCGACCCCGTGGCCGGCGAACAGCGTCGGCCGGCGCGCGCCCGCCAGCAGCCGCGCGGCCTGCTCGATGTCCTCGGCGCGCGCCACCGATACGCGCTGCGGGCGATAGCTGGCCGGCTCGCGGACCTCGTACGGCACCTTCACGCGCGCGAGGTCGGCGGGGATGTTGAGGTGGACCGGCCCGGGGCGGCCCGTGGTCGCGGTGCGCAGCGCATGTCGTAGCATTCGCATGCCCATCTGCGCCGTCACCACCATCGCCGACAGCTTCGTCACCGGCCGCAAGATCTCGACGACGTCGACCCCGTGCCAGGTGCTCTCCTGGATCGCGCCGAGGCCGAACATTCCGGTCGCGACTTGCCCCGTGAGGTAGAGGACCGGCAGCGAGTCGGCGTGCGCCGCGGCCACGCCGGTGAGCGCGTTGGTGGCCCCGGGCCCCGAGGTGACGCAGCAGACGGCCGGCTCGCCGCGGACCCGCGCGTGCGCGTTGGCCATGAACGCCGCGCCCGCCTCGTGGCGCGCCAGCACGAAGCGCATGCGCCCGCGGGCCTTCAGCGCCTCGAACAGCGCGCTGAGCGGCCCGCCCGGCACCCCGAAGAGGTGCGAGACGCCCTCGAGCTCGAGCTGCTCGAGGAGCTGATGAATGAGCGGGGCGTCGGTCGCCATCAATTGGTTGGTGACGCGAGGCGGGCGATCAATTGATGGCCGCGTCCGCGCCGCTCGCGCCAGGGGTCGAACCCTCCTGTCCTTCCGAACAGCTTCTCCGTGGACCGAGCATCGCGGGCTCCAGGTCCCGCCGCGCGGTCACGCGCGAGGACGGCCGCCGACGATTTTTTTCAGGACGCGGAAATTGATCGGCCGGCTCGTGGAACTTGGAGGTTGCGACCAGGAAATTTCGATGTCTGCGCCCCGACCGCTCCTCACCTCCATCCTCCTGTCCACCGCGCTGCTCACCGCTTGCGACGACGACCTGACCGGGTCGCCCGCCGAGCCGGCCGAGCTCGCCACCGTCTCGGCGCCCGAGCGCACGGAGGCCGACCGCGCCAAGTTGTTGGCCAGGCGAGGGAGGCTCGCCGAGTCTCGGGCGCTCGGGCAGGCGAAGGTCGACCGCGCCCTCCTCGACCAGCTCGCCGCCGAACAAATGTTGCGGGTCGATGTCGCCGTGCCGAGCGACGCCCAGCAGTCGCGCTACGTGCTGTTCGCCGGCGAGCTCCCCGAAGCGCCCACCAGCCTCGTGGCGCTGGAGAATGAGCCCGGCGAGGGCGTGCGCAAGGAGATCCTGCTCGGCGGCGAGGATGCCGCCCGGCCGGCCCTGTTCCGCAACGTGGCCGAGGGCACGTACACGGTCTGCGTCGCCGTCAGCCCGCCCGCGAGCCCCGAGGATCGCGCGCTGATGGAGCGGGCGGCTGCGATCCTCGAGGCCGACGGCCCCGGGCCGCTGTCGGCCGAGAAGATCCAGGCCGCCGCCGCCGCCGCGCAGGCCGAGACCGGCCACAAGTTCACCCCCATCGACTGGAGAGCGCGCCCGGTCCGCTGCCAGCGCCTCGAGGTCGACGCGCGCCCGGAGAGCCGGGTCGTCGCCCTCGACCCCGCCTGAGCTGCGGTCCGCGAGCGCGGCCGCGCGCGAGGGAGGACGTTGCCTCCGGCGATCCTCGGCCCGCACCGGCTCTCGACTTCCGAAGACATCGTCCGGGGCGCCGCGAAGGGGCATTTCGCGGGTCAATCGAGCGCGGGGGCGTGCGCGAGGGGCCAGGCCTCGGAGGACAAGTCGCGGCCGTGGAGTCGCAGTCGCAGGGGCCGAACGACATGGGGAGGTCGGCAGGGACCGTGCGCTTTGTTCCGTGACCGTTGCCCTTCGAGAGGCCTCCCGCCGAGATCCGCCAGGCCGGCAAGGCGTGAGGACGGGGGATGCCGGGCGGACCTGGGACCGACGAGCGGCGGCCGACGATGCTCCCATGCCCGCCTGCGCGCGTCGCCGTGAGCTGCCTCGGCAGGGCGCCTCTCTCCGAGCCTCGACAGGTCGGCAAGGCGCGAGGTGGGAGGTCGCCGGGCGAGCCCGGGACCGACGAGCGACGGCCGACGACGCCCATGCCCGGCCGCGCGCGTCGTCACGACCTGCCTCGGCAGGTTGCCTTATACTGCACGTACGCCGATTGCAGCGTCACCGCCACCGCCTGCGCTCGCATGACGCCCGTCCAGTGCAGATTAAAAAATGTCTTTAAGGACATGTCTTTGAAAGAATTGCCAAAAGGACATTGTTTTTCGGACATGTCTCAGGAGACACCATGATCGGCCTCGTCTTGACCGCTCTCCTCGCCCTCGCAGCCCCGCCCGCGGAGTCGCTGACGGCCGAGCTCGAGCGAGCTCTCGCCGGCGCGGGCGAGCCGGGCGTCGACCTCGCCTGCGAGGCGGAGGGGCGGGACCTCGCGCGCGACGGTGCCGGCGTCGGCGCAGCGCTCGAGCGCCTGGTCGCCTGTCATGCTGCGGCAGGCCGGCTCGACGACGCCCGCCGCTGGGCCGAGCGCCTGCTCGTCGCCTCACCGTCCTCGGCGGCCGCGACGCTCGTGGCGCTCGGCCGCCGCAGCCTCGACCTCGGTCGCCTCGAGCTGGCGGCCTGGGCCTTCGAGTCCGAGCCGCGCGCACGGCGAGTCCCTGCGGAGCAGCTCGAGCGGCTGTGGCAGGCCGCGGAGATCCGCCTCGGCCTCGGCCAGCTCGACCTCGTCGCCGCCGACCTCGACGCCATCGACCGCGGCAGCGCCCACGATCCCGGGGCGGCTGCCGAGTGGTTCTGGCGGCGGCGCGAATGGATCGGCGCCGTCGACAGGCGGCTCCTCGGCGCGCTGTGGGGCGTCGCCAGGGGCTCGGGCTACTACCCGCCCGACCCCTACGATCTCCAGCTCGCACACGCTCGCGCGTACCTCCGCCGTCACGCGAAGGCCGGCGGTCTCGCGCGCCGCGCCATCACCGAGAGCACGATCGGCAAGATCCTCTGGGACAACTCCTGCTCTGAATGGTGGTCGGGTCTGTGTGTGAAGCTACAATGGAGGATGCCCCGGGCCACCAGCTGCGGCCGCGGCTACATCACCCTGTCCCGGAAGCGGACGGAGCCCCCCATCCCCCGGGAGCGGCGTCCCATCCGCGCTTGGTGCACCCCCCGCACCCCGCTGCTTGAGCAGGCTGGGCGCGATCCCGCGGGCGCCCGCGAGGCGATCCGGCACTTCGACCGCGCGCTCCGGCTCGCTCGCGGGGTGTCGCTCGCCGCCGAGGACCCGCTGCGCCCCGAGTTCGAGGCCGCGCTGGCGATCGCCGAGCTCCGGACGCTGGATGCCGCGGTGGAGGATTACCTCGGGCGTGAGCTCCCCGAGGATCTGCGGCTCGCCCCCGATCGCTGGCTGCACCGCTCGAGCGCGCCGGAGGATCGCCAGGAGCTGCGGCGGCAGATGGCGCAGGTCGAGGTCGACGTGCGCCGGCGCTATCCGGCCTTCCTCGCCGAGCGCGCCGCCGAGGCCGACGCCCTGGAAGCGCGCCTCCTCGCATTCGCCGACCGCGCCGGCGGCGGTCGCTTCGCGCGCGACGCCTGGTGGCGCGCCGGCATCCTGGCCGCGGCGCACGCACGCTCGATCTGCCGCGTGACGCCCGTGGGCGGCTTTTTCAACGAGGACGCCGCCCGGCTCCACGCCGACGACCTCGACGCGCGCCGCGGACCGCTCCTCGCCGAGGCACAGGCCTACTTCGAACGCTGCACCCGCGACGGCCTCGCCCGCAGCGAGCTCGACGGCGTCTTCTTCGCCTGCGACAGCTACCTGAAGGAGCTGGACCACCCGCTCCCCCACAACATCGCCGAGGTCTTCGGCGCGCCGGAGTACACCGCCAGCCGCCCGCTCACGATCGCCGTCCTGACGACGGATCCCGAGGACCTGTCCCCGGCGACGCTGCCGCTCGCGCAGCTCCCGTGAACCGTCCTTCTCGAGCCTGTCCTTCGGGACATGCGCTCGCCGGCAGTCGGGGACAGGTCGCCCCGGACACCGGCCTCGCTACCTTCGCCGCGCTTCATCCGGGGCCCGACCGCGCCGTGCGACGTCTGGCTCGAACCCATTGCCCATCTACTGTGTGCATGAGCGGCTCGCTGCAACCTCGCGACGCGCTCGCGGACCGTCCGTCACCGATCGATCACGCCGCCGTGACGGGACGCAGCGTGGCCGTGACCGACATGTCACCGCGTTCGTGACTCCGAGGGCGTAGGTTGGCCGGCGCGCGGGCCCGTCCGGCCCGATGTTCGCGCTCTCATGCTCCACACTCGCTCCATTCGTCTCCTCTCATTCGTCGCGGGCGGTGCGCTCGCATTCGTGCCGTTCGGCTGCGAGGACGGCGACGACGCCGTGACCGCGCGCGCCGGCGGGCCGGTGATCGTCAGCTTCCAGGACGGCCAGTCGCCGACCAGCAGCTACGCCGGCACCCGCGACACCATGCTCGACGGCGACTCGCCGAGCACCAAGAACGGCGGCGACACCAGCCTCTCCGTCGAGGAGGCGACCGAGGTCGTTTCCCTGCTGTCGTGGGACCTGAGCGCATCGATCCCGACCACCGCCGTCGTCGAGGCCGTCACCGTCACCCTCGAGATCTCCGACAAGAGCCCCGAGACGTTCTCGCTGTACGAGGCCAGGCGCGCGTGGAACGAGGCGAACGCGACCTGGAACGCGTGGACCACCGGCAGCAGCTGGCAGACCGCCGGCGGCTACGGCACCGGCGATCGCGGGACCGTCGCGCTCGGCTCGTTCTCCGCGGCCGAGACCGGGTCCGTGACCTTCTCGCTCAACGCCGCCGGCGTCGCGCTGGTGCAGCAGTGGGTGGCGAACCCGACCAGCAACCGCGGCTTCTTCCTCGACGGCGCGGGTACCAGCAATCGCCTCGAGTTCCGCGCCAGCGAGTACGGCACCAAGGCCAGGCGGCCCAAGCTGACCGTGACCTGGCACGAGGCCGACGCGGGCGACACCACCGGCGACGGCGGCGACCCCGGCGAGGTCGTCCTCGACCCGACCCCCGGCAATTACAAGCAGAGCTGCGACGGCTCGTTCGGCGTCGCCCTCGACGGCTCGTACTTCCTCGACGGCAACGACGAGGACCAGGGCCTGCGGGTCTACCGACGCGGCGCCGACGCCAACGCGGCCAGGAGCGTCGACGTGTCCGCGAGCATCAGTCTGTCGACCTCGGACGAGGCCGACCTCGAGGATGCGGCGCGGATCGGCGACCGGATCTATATCGTCAGCTCGCACGGCCGCGACAAGAGCGGGAACCTCGAGCGCATGCGCTACCGCTTCTTCGCCGTCGACGTCGCCGGGACCGCGCCGAACGTGTCGCTTACCACCGTCGGGTACACGTCGAAGCTGCTCGACGACATGGTCAAGAGCGCCAACTGGCTGACGCCGAACGCCAGCGTGATCGCCACCCTCGCCACCGCGGCCAACCTGAGCAAGGCGACCGACGCCAACCTCGCGCCCAAGGTCAACGGCAGCAACATCGAGGGCCTCGCGTGGCTGCCGACGGCGCAGCGGCCGAAGCAGCTCGTGGTCGGCTTCCGCAACCCGCTCCAGGGCACCGACGCGATCCTCGTCACCTTGCTCAACGCCGACGCGGTGCTGGGCGGCGCGGTCGCGCAATTCGGCGAGGCGATCCTCCTCGACCTCGGCGGCCTGCGCGTGCGCGGGATGTCCTGGTCGCCGGTGCACGCGGCGATGCTGATCCTCGCCGGCCCGAAGGACGGCGCGGCCGGCCCGTTCCGCCTCTACAAGTGGAGCGGCGTCGCCGGACAGGCGCCCGTGCTGGTCCAGAACATCACCTCGTTCCCGACCGACTCGGGGCCCGAGGCGATCGTCGTCTATCCCGACACCCACGACGTTCAGGTCGTCTTCGACCAGGGCGAGCACCTGATCAGCGGCACGATCTGCAAGGACAAGTCGGTCTCGAGCCGGTACTTCAGCGACGTCATCGTCCACGTGCCCTGAAGCGCGCCGGGGTCCGCGGCCCGGACCCCGGCGAGCTCGCACCGCAGGAGCCTGTCCCTCGGGACAGGCTTTTGCGCCCGCTCAGGGCGTGGTGAGCAGCTTCACGTGACCGATCGGGGCGAAGGCCGAGGTATTGGTCCGGCTCAGGTTGATCTTCAGGTAATAGTAGTAGTTGGCGTGGTCGAGGTTGAAAGTCGACGCCAGCACCTGCGTCTTGTTGTTCCACAGGGTCGTGGCGTAATCGCTCGACTGGAAGATCACGTACGCGGTCCCGAACACGGCGCTGGTCTTGTCGACGGCCACCATCAGGACCTCCACGTGCGCGGTGTTGCCCGTCCCGTCGGAGTCGCGGTACGACACCTGGATGGTGTCGAAGCTGGCGAGGTTCACGTCCACGGGGCAGTGCAAGCTCGCGGTCCCGGTGCCCGTGGAGAGCCCGACGTAGCTGTTGAGGGCGAGGAGGCTGCCGCCGGCGGTCACGGAACACGCGGTCACTGCCGTCTGCTGCTGATCTGCGGCTGCCGCCTCGGGAGATCCCACGATGAAGGCGCTGGCGAAGGTCGTTGCGATGAGAAGTAGCTTTTTCATGTCAATCTCCTGTCGAATGGCTTGATTTCGGCCAGTTGCGCACAATGGACGGATTTTTGAACGTCCGATCGATCTGCCAAAGGCAGACACGTCGCCGCGATCTCGGGCCTCCGCGGCCTGATGGCCCGAGCTGCCCATGTCAGGGTTTGCAGCGTCGGCGATGACGTCCGTCTCCTCATCGCAGAGTGGCCGAATCGGACGATTCAATTGCGCCGACTCCTCTTTTTCTCCGCGGCGCGCCCGCGGCCGCAGCGGCCCCGAAAGCCGCGACGGCGATGTGCGCGAGCCCCCGATGCGTCGACCCGATCGCGGCGAATGGGAGGGGTCGGCCGCGCATCACCGGTTCGGCATGCGAGTATCTCCGATGTGCACGCCGGGAAGTCCCGGGGTCACCGCGGCCCATCGGCTCGGCGGGCGATCGAACGGGGCGACGACATGCCCCAAAAGACAGAAAATATGTCCGAAGAGTCAGCCCACCCGCAGGTGCGCGCGGGCCAGCTCGAGCTCGTCGCGCATCGCCCGGAAGCGGGTCTGCAGCTCGCGGCTCTGGGCGGTGACCTCGGCGGCCAGGGCTTCGGCCGACTGCCGGGCCGCGCGCTCGTTGGCCTCGCTGTGGCGGCGCAGCGCGAGGGCCTTGGCGTAGATGCCCTCCATGCGGCGGATCGATCGGCGCAGCACCGACGTGGTGAAGCCGATCAGGGCCAGCGCCGCGGCCGCGCCGACGACCATCGCCGGGAGCGACCAGCCGCCGGCGGCCTCGTCGTCGCGCAGCCGCTGGTCCTCGGCGTCGACCAGCTGGCGCACCAGCTGGCGCACCGAGTCGAGCTGGGCCTCGCGCGCGGCCAGCTGCAGGCGCGACGCCTCGCCGGGGCGGACCAGCGGCCCGCCCGACTTGGTGGTCGCGGGCGCCAGCCCGGTGGCCCCGGCCCAGCGCCCGTACGCGGCCGCCAGGGCGGCGGCGCGGGCCTCCTGCTCGGGGTCGCCGGCCGTCAGCTCGGCCAGCCGGCGCAGCGCCGGCGGGACCATCACATGTCCCAAGTGCAAGGGCGGAAGGAACATGTCCTCATGATCGATCACGAAGCCGCGCAGGGCCGCCTCCTGGTCGATGACCAGCCGCTGCACGCGGTTGGCCTCGGCGATGACGGTGCGGGCGCGCGCGGCCTCGGTCCCGTCTTCGGCGGCGGCGACCAGCTTGAAGGCCAGCAGGGCGCACAGCAGCAGCATCACGGTGATCGGCAGGACCAGCGCCTTGAGCATGAGCCGGCGCAGGCGCGGCACCGGCAGCTCGTCGGCGACGGCGGGCAGGGCCTGGGTGGTGTTGAACAGCGACGCGTGCAGGTCGCGGGCGGCCGTCATGAGGCGCCTCCGGCGATGTCGTCCTCCGAGCGCAGGCGGTAGCCGACGCCCGGCTCGGTGGTCAGGTAGCGCGGCCGGGCCGGATCGCCCTCGAGCTTCTGCCGCAGCTGGGCCATGTAGACGCGGAGGTAATGGGTCTGGCTGACCGCCTGCGGGCCCCACACCTCCTTGAGCAGCTGCTTGTGGGTCACGACCTTGCCGGCGTACTTGAGCAGGGTGGTGAGCAGCTTGTACTCGTGCGGCGTGAGGTGGACCGGCTTGCCCGCGCGGGTGACGAGGCGGCGCGCCAGGTCGACCGTGACCTCGCCGAGCGACACGATCGGCTCCTCGGTCGGCGTGCGCTCGGCGACCCGCCGCAGCGCCACCCGGATCCGCGCCAGCAGTTCGCTGGTGCCGAACGGCTTCGTCAAGTAGTCGTCGGCGCCGGCGTCGAGCGCCTGGACCTTGTCGCGCTCCTGGCCGCGCGCCGACAGCACGATGATCGGCACCCGCGTCCACTCGCGCAGCCGCGAGGTGACGTCGAGCCCGTCGCCGTCCGGCAGGCCGAGGTCGAGCAGGACGATGTCCGGGTTGTGCTCGGTCGCCCGCTGCAGCCCCTCGGCGGCCGTCTCGGCCTCGACCAGGCGGTAGTTCTGGGCGACCAGCGCCGCCCGCAAGAACCGCCGGAGCGGCGCCTCGTCCTCGACGATGAGTACCAATGGCCCCTGTTCGCTCATGTCGTCGTCTCCGCCTCCAGGCTCGGCGCCTGCTGCAGCAGGATCTTCGCCGTGTTGTGTAGCACGCCCTGAGGGCCGCTCATCGACGCGAGCGAGGTGTCGGGGCCGGGTTCCGGCGGGGGGGTGCCGACGGGCAGGCTGATCCGGAACACCGCGCCGCCCCCGGCGCGGTTCTCGGCCGTGATCTCGCCGCCGTGGGCCGCGGCGATCGCCCGGCAGATCGCCAGGCCGAGGCCGAAGCCCTGGGTGTTGGCCTTGCTGCCGCGCACGAACTTCTCGAAGATCGTCTCCTCCTCACCGGCCGGCAGCCCCGGCCCGCGATCCGCGACCTCGACGACCACCCGCCCGGCCTGCACCCGCGCCACCACCCGCACCGGGCTGCCGGCGGGCGTGTGCTTGCACGCGTTCTCGAGCAGGTTGAGGATGAGCTGCTCGAACAGCACCTCGTCGAGCGGCAACAGCGGCAGCTCCGGCGGCAGCGTGACTTGCACCTCGCGCCCGGCCAGCCGGCGGTCGAGGCGCGACAACGCCGAGCCGATCGGGTCCTCCAGCGACACCCAGTCGGTCCGCAGCGCCACCGCGCCGGCCTCGAGCCGGGTCATGTCGAGCAGGTTGCCGACCAGCCGCCCGAGCCGCTCGGCCTCCTCGTAGATGGTCTGCAGCAGGTCGCGCCGGGTCTCCGGCGCGATCGCGTCGCCGCTGTCCATCATCGCGCTGGCCGCCCCGGTGATCGACGCCAGCGGCGTGCGCAGGTCGTGGCTGACGGACGACAGCAGCGAGCCGCGCAGCTCCTCCTCGCGCGCGCGGACCTCCGCGATCTGGGCCTCCTCGGCCAGGCGGACCCGCTGCAGCGCCAGCGCCACCGGCCCGGTCATGGCGTCGAGCAGCTGGCGCTCGGCCGGGCTGGCCAGCTTGTCGGGGTCGTCGGGGGCGACGCCGAGGACCCCGATCGTGCGCCCGGCGGCCGTCAGCGGCAGGTACAGCGCCTGCGCGGCCTTCAGCGTCTCGGTCCCGCGGCCGGCCGGCCCGTGCTCGAACGCCCAGCGCGCCACGCCCTCCTCGCGCGCGTCGGTGGTCAGCTCGACGTCGGTCCCGGCCACCGGCGCCAGCTCGCCGTCGTGCCCCGGCAGGAGGATGACTGTCCTTGCGGACATGGTCTTTTTGACATGTCTGATCGCACACTCGGCGATGTCGACCTCGCTGCGCAGCTGCGACAGCTCGCGGCTCAGCAGGTAGAGGGCGGTCAGCCGCCGCTCGTCGATGCGGGCCGCCTCGGCCTGGCGCCGGCTGAGCTCGGTCAGGCCCGAGACCCACAGCGCCAGCACCAGCATGCCGAGGTAGATCGCCGCCCGCTGCAGGTCGTCGACGTGGTGGGCGTCGGGGCCGAGCCGCAGCGACGTCTCGACCGCGAGGACGCTGAGCAGCGCCGCCCCGACCGCCGGCCCGCGGCCGAAGCGCGAGCCGACCAGCGAGATGCCGACCAGCAGCAGCAGGATCACGTAGAACAGCGGCAGGTGGAGCAGGCGGGTGGCGGCGATGGCCGCGACCGTCAGCGCGGCCCAGAAGTAGGCGGCGATGCGGATCGGCGAGCGCAGCGCGGGCACCGGCGCGACCTCGTGGGGGGCGATGTCGCCGGCGATCACGTGCACGTCGAGGTCGCCCGAGCCGCGCACCAGCGCGTCGACCAGCGAGCCGCGCAGGACGTCGCGCCAGCGGTGCTGCAGCGGCTTGCCGATGATGAGGCGGGTCGCGCCGCGGGCGCGGGCGAAGCCGAGGATCTCGCGGTCGATGCGGGCGCCGCTGATGTGCACGACCTCGGCGCCGAGCTGCTCGGCCAGGCGCAGGGTCTCGCCGACCTGGGCCCGCGCCGACTCGCCGGCCAGCGCCAGCCGCGGCGTCTCGACGTACAGCGCCAGCCACTCGGCGCGCAGCCCGGTGGCCATGCGGAAGGCCGCGCGGATCAGCCGCGGCCCCAGCGGGCTCGGGTCGATGCACACGAGGATCCGCTCCGACACCGGCCCGGCGCCGAGCCGCGGCGCGCTGCGGTAGATCAGGTTCTCACGACCTGTCCGTTGGGACATGCGGCGCAGCGCCAGCTCGCGCAGCGCCAGCAGGCTGTTCTTGCGGTACATCGCCGCCGCCGCCCGGGCGTCCTGCTCGGGGATGTAGACCTTGCCGTCCTGCAGGCGCGCGAGGATCTCCTTGGCCGGCGGGTCGATGAACTCGACGTGGTCGGCGCGCTCGAACATCGCGTCCGGCACCGGGTCGCGGACCCGCATCGAGGTGATCTGCTGGACCACGTCGTGCTGGCTCTCGAGCTGCTGCACGCACAGCGTCGACATCACGTCGACGCCGGCGGCCAGCAGGTCGACGACGTCGTGCCAGCGCTGGCTGTGGCGCGAGCCGGCGGCGTTGACGTGCCCGAGGTCGTCGACGACGATGAGCCCCGGGCGGCGCACCAGCGCCGCGTCGAGGTGGAACTCCTCGATGAACTTGCCGCGGACCTCGACGGTGCGCGACGGCAGGCGCTCGAGCCCGAGCAGCAGGTCGGCGACCTCCGGCCGCCCGTGGGTGTCGGCCGCGCCGACGACCACGTCGACGCCCTGCCGGCGCAGGCGCTGGGCCGCCTCGAGCATGGCGTAGGTCTTGCCGACCCCGGGCGCCGCCCCGAAATACAGCGTGAGCCGCCCGCGCCGCCCGTCGGCCACGCTCTTCTCCTCGATGGGGTGGATCAGGCTCATAGGTCTGGCGCGAACGCGGCGAACAGCAACAGGTCGAGCGACTTGACGGCCGCCAGGGTGACGACGACGCCGACCAGGGCGGCGGCCAGGCGGCTGCGCGCGGGGCCCCGCCAGCGCAGCGCCAGGGGCGCCACGCAGGCCAGCGTGAGGGTGTGGACGATCAGCCCGGCGAGCACCGCGCTGCGCGGCGAGTGCAGCGCCAGCGGGTCGAGCAGCGACAGTCCTTCGGAACATGTCCCGAGGGACACATTTTCGGCGCCGCGGACCAGCGCCTCGGAGATGACCAGCGGCACCAGGGCGAGCGCCAGGGCGAGGTCGCTGGCGAGGCACCAGGCGGCGATCGTGCCGCCGATGGCCCGCTGCTGGCGCCCGAGCTCGACGGCCTCGACCAGCTTGGTCGGGTCGCCGTCGAGGTCGACCAGGCCGCCGGCCTCGCGCGCCGCCAGCGGCCCGGCGTTGAGCGCCACCGCCACGTCGGCCTGGGCCATCGCCGGGCCGTCGTGGTTGCCGTCGCCGACCATCGCCACCTTGCGGCCCGCGGCCTGGTGGCGGCGGATCAGCGCCAGCTTGCCCTCCGGCGTCGCCTCGGCCAGGAAGTCGTCGACCCCCGCCTCGGCCGCCAGCGACGCCGCCGCCGCCGGCGTGTCCGCCGTCGACACCACCGTGAACACCCCGCAGCGCCGCAGCCGCGCCAGCGCCTCGCGCACGCGGCAGCGCAGCCGGACCACGCCGAGCATGCGCGGGCCGTCGGCCACGCCGATGGCCACGCCGCCGTCGCCGGCGACCGCCTGCACCGCGGCGCGGAACTCGTCCGGCGGCTCGACGCTGCTGTGCTCGCGCACGAACTGGCGGATCGCGTCGGCGTCGCCCTTGCGCAGGTGCCGGCCCGGCAGGTCGACGCCCGTCACTCGCCCCGGGCCCGCGCCGGGCATGAAGCGCGCCTGCTGCAGGCCCGCCGGCACCAGCCCGTAGCGGCGCTCGGCCAGGGCGACGATGCTGCGGCCCTCGGGCGTCTCGTCGGCCAGGCTGGCGAGGAACGCCGCGCCGGCCAGCTCCTCGACCGCGACCCCGGGCATCGGGATCAGCTCGTCGGCCTCGCAGTTGCCGCGGACCGCCACGCTCGCGCGCTCGAGCAGGAGCACGTCGACCTGGCCCAGCGCGCGCACCACTGCGGCCGAGCCGGTCACCACGTTGTGCCGCAGCAGCCGCTTGAACGCCGCCACGTCGAGCGCCGCCTGCAGCCCGGCCAGGCTCGCCGGCACCGCGCAGGCCAGCAGCGCCAGCAGGTTGACCAGCGGCGCCGGGTCGCCGGACACCATCAGCGCCACCCACGGCTGCAGCGCCGCGCCGGCCGCCAGGCCCATCGCGGTCAGCGCCAGCAGCAGCACCGCCAGGCCTTGCGGCTCCTGGCGCGCGACCAGGCGGGCCCGCTCGGCCAGCGCCAGCAATCGCTGGCGAAAGTCCTCGCCCGGGTTGCTCCACACGTCGACGATCAGCCAGCCGGTGAGGACCGCCGAGCCGGCCACCAGCGCGCGGCGGTCCGCCCCGCTCTCGCGCACCAGCGGCACCGAGCGCCCGCTCAGGGTGCTGCGAATGACCGCGCTGCCGGCCACCACCACGCCGTCGGCGGGGATGTTGTCGCCCGCGGGCACGTGCACCAGATCGCCGCGGCGCAGCCGCGACGCCGGAATCACCTCGGCCTGCGCGTCGCGCTTCAGCTCTCGCAGGCGGCGCGCGGTCAGCTCGCCGTCGTGTTGCAGGCGAATCGTGAGGGTGTTGGCCCCCATTCGCACGAGGACGCCCGCGAGCGCGAGCACCACCACCATCACCCAGATCCACACTGCAGTCGCGACGGTGAAGCCGTCGGGACGGAGGAGGGCCAGCACCGTCGCCAGGGCGGCGGCGAGCGCCGTGCCGAGCAGCAGCGGGCGTCGCACGGTCACGCGTGGGTCGAGCTCGCGCAATGCGTCGAGCATCGCCTGACGGACGAACGGACGGCGCGCGTGGGGTTGGTTGCGGGTGGTCACGGGTCCTCGGACAAGACGCCGATCGCCGGACGCATGCGACGGCGCAGTTCAGGAATACGCGAAGTCGTCCGATCTTGCCGCAGACACGGGGGAGCGGGCCAGGGGGTATCGACACCCGCTCGCGCCGCGCTCGCCGCCGTATTCGGGGGCGGCGCGCGGCGCGACGCGAGTGGATCAATGTTCCGTGTCGCGGGCGACGGCCTGCGCGACCCGCTCACCCGCGGCCCATCCATTCAGAGCAGCGCACGCTTCTCGAACTCGCTGCGCAACTTGCTCAGCGCTTGCTCCTGCAGCTGACGGATCCGCTCGCGCGACAGCGAGTAGCGCTCGCCGATCTCCTTCAGCGTCATCTCCGGCTCGTCGTCCATGCCGACGCGCTTGCGGAGGATGTCGGCCTCGATCGGCGCCAGGGTCGCGAACGCCTCCTGCAGACCCTCCATCAGCAGGGCGCTGTCGATCTGCTCCGACGGCAGCACCTGATTGTCGTCTTCGATGGTGTCGAGGATCGTCAGGCCCGACTCGTCGGACAGTGGTTGGTCGAGGCTGATCGGCGCCTCGACCAGCGCCCAGCGCATGCGGCGGATCCGCTCGACGCTGACGCCGGTGAGCGTCGCGATCTCCTCGTCGGTCGGGCGACGGCCGTGCAGCGCCTCGAACTCGCGGCGAGCTCGCTTGACCTTGTTGTAGGCGTCGGTCATGTGCACCGGCAGGCGCACGCTGCGGGCCTTGTCGGTGATCGAGCGGCTGATCGCGTGACGGATCCACCACGAGCCGTAGGTCGAGAAGCGGAAGCCCTTGCGGTGGTCGAAGCGGTCGACCGCCTTCATCAGGCCGATGTTGCCCTCCTGGATGAGGTCCTGGAGCGGCATCGACCCGTGATTGAAGCGGCGGGCGATCGTCACCACCAGGCGGAGGTTGGCCTTGACGAACGCGTTCTTGGCGGCCACCAGCGCGACGTGGTTGGCGCGGACGGTGGTGAGGTATTGAAGGAAGGGCACGCTGCCCTTGCGCGGCAGCTTGACGCGCATGCTCAGGCCGTCGTTGTTGCCCTGCTCGACGTTGGCGAGGTCGGCGAGGATCCGGTCGGACACCAGGCTGTCGACGTCGGCCAGTCCCATCTTCTCCGACAGCGCCTCGCGGGCGGCCTCGAACGCCTTTTGATGGCTGAGCAGGTCGCGGTCGCGGAGCGCCCTCGAGGTGCGCTTCATGGTGTCGAGCGCCTCGGCCGGACTGACCTCTGCGGGCAACACCTCGCGGGCGAGGTCACAGATACCGTCGATGAAGGGCGGATAATTCAGGATCGAGCGCCAAAAAGTGGCGCGCAGGCTGGCGATCCGCACCGCGGCGGCCAGCTCCTCGTCCTTGTTCATCACCTCGACTGCCGATAGGCCGCGGAAATAGGCGGCGAGCAGGCCCTGAGCGTCGCTCACGTCGACGGGGATGGTCGGCAAGACGGTCTCTTCGAGTTCGGCCGGACGCGTCGGCTCCTCGGCGGCAGCCGCGCTGCGGCGCCGACGAGTGGCGGTGGGTCGGGCAAATGCGACGGTCGAAGCGTGTCGATTCATGGCGCAGCATTTCCTTGAAAGAGAGGGTGGTCCGGGCCACACTTGCGATGTCGCGGTTGGACCCGAATGTCGGCCGAAGATTAATCGGCCGACGGCGAACTCGACGCCTTCAAGCCTAAGGGCACCGATGATCAAGTGGGTATCAGGACTTCGGGACCTGATCTCAAGAACCTATCAATATCGGCGTTATGCTCGCAGAACGCCGGCTGCGTGCCCGTGATGCACATTCCACGGTGACCGCGACCACGCCGGCGCAGCGACATCGCGCGCGCTGTTTTTACGCGCAGCGCGTCAGCATCGGCGCTCGTCTCGGGCCGTGTCGCACTCGCCCCGAAAGACTTTCACGCGACCTTGGCCCGCGCGCGCAGCTCCTGCGCGACGCCCTCGACGAGCCGCAACCACGACACGAACACCGTCACTCCGAGCACCAGCGCTGCGAGGCCGAGGCCGAACAATGCTATCGGCGTGCGAGCCAGCGTTTCGCCGAACAATCGCAGCAGTACGAAGGTCCCGCCGGACACTCCGAGCAGCGCGGCCACCAGCCACGCGGCGCGGTCCGCCAGCGCCGGCGCCTGGAGGCTGACCGCCGCGCGACGCAGCGACAGCACCAGCGCCACGGCGCCGATCACCGCCACGAGCTGACCGCCCGCGCCGGCGTAGGTCATCGCTTCCAGGATCACCCGGGGCTCGGCGCGCGAGCTGAATCCGCCCGGCTCCGCGTCGGACCACAGCAGCTCGGCGAACAGAACCAGAGTCATCACCTCGATCGCGAGGCCGACGGCCATCGCGACCAGCGCGACGCCCAGCGCGCCGCGGCCGATCTTCAGCGGCGCGTCGGCGTAGCGGGTGAGCCCCGCGAGCTGGGCGACCACCGCCGGCAGCGGCACCGCCAGCACCGCGAACAGCAGCTTGCCGCGGGTCGTCGGCGAGGTCAGGCCGAACGCCAGAGTGACGACGACGCCGACCACCAGCAGCGTGACGCGGGTGACCAGCGCGCGGAAGTAGAGGTCGAGGCCCGACGCCGCGGCGGCGTAGCGGTCGTCCGCGGGCTCGGCCGGGGCGACGCGGGCGAACGCGATCAGCGTCGCCATCGCCGCCCCGATGTCGGTGACGTAGAACGCGAGGGTCATCCACACGCGGCGGACGTAGTCCGCGTGGTCGACCACGGGCGCGTCCGCCACCATGAAGCCGACGATCAGCGCCAGCCGGAGCGTGTAGAGCAGCGCCGCGATCGACCACGCCATCCCGACCCCGTGGCCCCAGGCCCGCCGCGCCCGCAGCAGGGCCGCGAGCAGCAGGGCCGCGGCCAGCCGGTCGAACACCAGGGCCGCTCGCAAGATCGGGCTCGCCTCCACGAGCGCCGCGGCGTCGCGCAGGATCATCCACTGATAGGACACCAGCGAGGCGGCCACGAGCGCGGTCGACAGACCTGCCCCGAGGAACATGGCCCTCGCGCCAGAGTCGGCGGTACCCCGCCGCAGACGCAGCAGCGCGACCACTGCGAGCCCCGCCATCAGCGCGCGCAGCGGCGCCTCGGCCCGGGCGATCCACCCGAACCAGTGGTACCACCCGAGCCCGAACGCCGAGCCGGCGGCGGCGTCGTCGGCCAGCAGCGGGACGAGGCGGCGCGACAGCTCCAGCACGAGGTCGGTGGCCAGGACGATGAGCAGCGCCCAGGCGCCGGCGCGGGCGGCGTGGGCCGAGGGGGCGGTCGGCATCGGCGCGGAGTATACCGGCTTGACGCCGGCCCGGTGGGGTTGCGACCCTCGGCCGCGAGTGACTGCGGCCCAAGACGTCCTCCATGAGCTCGAGGCCCTCGGCAGCGAGCAGACCCGCAAGACCTACCGCCGCCACGGCGTGACCGAGCCGATGTTCGGGGTCAAGTTCGGCGACCTCGAGAAGCTGCGCAAGCGCCTCGGCCGCGACCAGGCGCTGGCGCGGGCGCTGTGGCAGAGCAAAAACCACGACGCCCGCGTGCTGGCGGCGATGATCGCCGATCCCGCCGCGTTCGACCTCGACGTCCTGCGCAGCTGGCAGGCCGAGGCCGCCTGCAACATGCAGTCGGACACCCTGATCGGCCAGCTCGGCGCGCGCCTGCCGGCGGCGCACACGGCGGTCGGACCGTGGCTCGACGCCGCCGGCGAGTCGCAGCGGCGGGCCGGCTGGGTGCTGGTGGCGCACCTGACCCAAGATTCACCTGACCTCGAGGACAGCTTCTTCGCGGATCTGCTGCCCCGCATCGAGCGCGAGATCCACGGCGCGCCCAACCGCACCCGCGAGGCGATGAACCGGGCCCTGATCGCCATCGGCGTCCGCAGCGACGCCCTGGCCCGCCTCGCCACCGCCTCGGCGAAGAAGATCGGCCCGGTCGAGGTCGACCACGGCGACACCGACTGCAAGACGCCCGACGCGGTCAGCTACATCGCCAAGGCCCGCGAGCACCGCGCGAAGCAGGAGGCGAAGCAGCCGGCGGCGAAGAAGTCGGCCGCGAAAGCGGCGACGGCAAAGACGGCGGCGAAGACGACCAAGCCGGCCGCGAAGCAATCATCCGCCGCGAAGTCGCGCGCGCGTTAGACGAAGCATCGCGCGCGCGAGGGGAGCCCGAGGGTCGTGCATGGACGCCCGCGCGTCATGGGAGCCTCGCAGACGCAGGATTGGCCCGCTCACCGCGCCGCGACGCGCGTGACCAGGCACGATTGATTGTTGCATTGCAGGACGGCATCCCGGCCGACGGTGGCCCAGGGGTGCAGGAGCGGGCCCACCACCGGCGACGCGGGGAGCGGCTGGTCCGTGGGCCAGGCGAAGACCCCATTATCTAATTCCCACAGGGCCGTCGCGTGATCGCTCGCCACCGCTCGCAGCGAAGGTCCGATTCGCGGCAGCTCCTTTCGGGTGCGGCGATCGATCAGGGCGCTGTTGACGACGAGCACCCGGCCCTGCTCGAGCGCGGCGCCCAGGTACACCTGCGAGACGCCCGCGATCGTGAAGCGCTGGCCGGGGGCGCCCGTCGTCGGGTCGATCTCGATCACGCTCGTGTCCCCCGTCGGCGAATCGCCGTGCGCCAGCCCTCCGGGCGCCACTGCGTGGAGGCTCTTCCCGTCGGGCGAGAAGATCAGCTCCTCGATCGATCCGATGCCGGGGATCTCCGTGCGCCGGACCTCCTTCATGCTGGCCGTCTCGAGCACCGTGACGGTCTGCTGGCGGCCCTCGCCCATCAACCCGAGGACCGCGTGCCGGCCGTCGGGTGAGACCGTCCAGTCGGACGGCGACCCGATCTTCGCGGACGTGCGCGCGCCGGTGCGGAGATCCACGCGGTAGAGTGTTCCCTGGTCGAGACCCATCGCGCTCGTGCCGTCGGCCAGGACCGTGAGCTCGAGGAGCGCGGGCACATTGGGGAATGTGGCCACACGGCTGCAATCACGGGTGTCCCAGATCGACAGGTGGCCCGCCGAACTCAGCACCGCGCGGTCTCCCGCCGGCGAGAGCGCCGCGCTCTCGATCTTGAACAGCCGCCCGGGCACCGCGCGGTCCTCACCGGTGACTGCATCGACGACGCGTACGCCGCTGTGCACCGCGTGAGCGACGCGCGTCTCGTCCGGCGAGAAGGCGACGTGCCCGGGATACGGCAGTCCCCATTGCGTGAACAGCGGCTGGCCGGCGGCCACGTCGAGGATGACCAGGCCGAACTCCCAGGCCGCTTGCGATCGCTCGAGCAGGAGGCCCAGCCGCTTCCCGGACGGCGAGAACACGAGCTTGCGCGCGGTCGTCCCCGCGGGCAGCGTGAAGCTCGACGTCGCGGCGCCGGACGGGACGGCGGCGATGCGCAGTTGGTCGCCGTCGATGAACGCCACGAGCCCGCCGTCGCGCGACAGATCGACCTCCCCGAGGTGTTCGCCTCGCCGCTTCAAGAAGGCGATCTCCGCCCGGGAGGACCGGTCGAACACGTGAATCCCGTCTCCCTGATAATCGCTCTCGCCCATCCGGCTGGGCGCGAGCGCCACCCGTCGCCCGTCGCCGCTCAAGGCCGAAGCCCGGAGCTCCATGCCCGCGCACAGCTCGCCCTCCGACTGCAGCGCGTCGCCGAACAGACTCACGCAGGCGCGGCCGAAGCCCTGCCGCTGGAGCGCCGCCGAGCAGTCGTCGGCCGGGAGGACATCCTTGTCGGCGCCCGACGGGAACTGGCGCCTGCTGATCGGCTCGCGCCCCGGCATCCGGACCAGCGCGAGCTCGTCGCCCTCCACCACCGCTGCGCAGGTGCCCGACGGCGAGACACCGGCGGTGACCGTCCCCAGCTCGAATCGCTCGAGGACGACGCCCGACCGGGCATCGGCGATCTCCCAGCTGCCGAGGCCCTCCAGGTACAGTCGATCCGCCGCCGGGAACAGCACCGGGCCGTATTCTCGTACCGTCGCCAGCCGGTCCGAACCGATGCGGCACGTGAAGCCCGGCGGCACGTCTTCCTTGGCCGCGCGATCGTCCGGCGCAGGCAAGGCCGCGAGCACGCGCGCCTCGCCTGGAGCGGTCGCGCCGCCCTCCGCCGGCGGCGCCACGGAAGCCGCCGGCGAGGGCTCGGACCTGGCACAGCCGGCGAGGAGGAGGAGAGCGACGGCCGCCACGGAGCGAGTCCCGACGAGGGCGTGAAGCACCGGCGCATCCAAGCGCACCGGCCCCCGCGACGCAAGTGGCCCGCCGTGCTCATGGGCACGCAGCTCGACGTCCTTCAGGCAGAGCGCCGCCGACGTCCTCGTCAACGTCGGCGACCAAGCCGATCGCCCGAGGAGTGGCGAACGTGGCCAATTGGCCCATTTCCTGTCCGAATGGACAGGCCCGGCTTCAGCGCCTCCTAGGACGCGCGCTTGCGGGTCGCGCTGCCCTTGCCGGCGCTTTTCGTCGCCGGACGCTTCTTCGCCGCGGTCTTCTTCGCTGCCGCGCTGGTCGCCGGACGCTTCTCCGCCGCGGTCTTCTTCGCTGCCGCACCGGTCGCCGGACGCTTCTCCGCCGCGGTCTTCTTCGCTGCCGCGCCGGTCGCCGGACGCTTCTCCGCCGCGGTCTTCTTCGCTGCCGCGCCGGTCGCCGGACGCTTCTCCGCCGCGGTCTTCTTCGCTGCCGCGCCGGTCACCGGACGCTTCTCCGCCGCGCGCTTCTTCGCCGCTGTGCCGTTCGACGCAGTCTTTATCGCCGCGGCCGTCTTCTCCGGCACGCTGCTCGCCAGAGTCTTCTTCGCCGCGGTTTTCTTCGCCGCCGCGCCATTCCCCGCGGGCGCAGGAGTTCCGCGCTGCTTCACCGCGGCTCGCTTCACCGACGAGTCCCGCGGCGAGGTCGCCTCCTCGCGGCTCGACGTCTCTCCACCGATCTGCGGCACTCGCACGATATGCAGCGTCTCGCCGCCCTCCTGCCCGAGCACGCACACCTCGCCTGCGACCAGCCCGCCGCTCAGGTCGAACCCGTGTCGATTCGCCAGCTCACCGCGCAGCGAGCCGTCGGTCCGCGAGAAGGCGGCGAGCGCCTGCCACCCTCCGCCGGCCTTCCTCGCCGACAGCGCGACCACTGCGTCGCGGGTGACGAGCGGCGGCGTGTGCGTCGTCGCCGCCACGCGCTTCGTTCGCCAGCGCAGCGCGCCGGTCGCGAGGTCGAGCAGCGCGAGCTCGCCGAGCCTCGGCTCGAGCACCGCGACCGCGTCCGCGCCCGCGTGGACCTGCACCAGGCTCTGCGCCTGGGCTCCCGGAAACGCGAAGCTCCACACCGGCGCCCCGTCCTCCGGACGCAGTCGCGCCAGCTCGCCGCCGAGAGCGGTCGCCAGCACCACGGACCCGGACGCTGTCACCACGCTGTCGGTCGCCCACATCAACCTGCCCTTTGGGTCATATGCTCGTACCACGTCGTCGAGCGTGAACAGGAACCCGCCGGCGAACGCGGCCAGTCCGCTGGCGAGCCCGCCCTCGACGAGGGTCCTGCGCTCCCCGGTCGTCGCGTCGGCCAGCACCAGCCGGTTCGCCGGGCCGAGCCGCTTCGAGGCCGCCAGGAACGCGAACACGCCGTCGCAGTGGGCCGCCTCCGCCGTGTCCTCCGGCGCGGCCACGCGACGGACCTCACGGCCGCTCGCCGGATCGAGGAACACGAGCGCGAGCGCGAACGGCGGGTCGAGCCGACTGGTCAGGACGACCGGATGACCCTCGAAGATGCCCACCAGCCGGCTCCCGTCCTCGACCTCGACCTCCCACGATCGCTCGCCGGCGAGCGACGCCGCCGCGAACCGGAGATCGTCGGGCGACCAGTAGAGCGCGTGTGCGTCGACGAAGCGGGGAGAGTAGAGCGCGCTGGTCAGCCTGGCGACTGCGTGGAGGTCCGACGAGTTCTTCGGCATCGGGCCGGGAACGTATCACGCCCGCGGCCGCGAGGATCGGCGTCTCGAGTCAATCAGGGCGCCGGCCAGAGCATCAGCTGCGGGTCGGGCCAGCGGAACGGGTTGCCCTCGGCGTCCGCATCAGAAAAATGATCGCTGCAGCCGTCGATGCTGCCGGGCTCGTTCAGCAGCGTCCAGAACGACGCGCAGACCTGGTCGGCGATGAAGGCGCGGCACTCCTCCATCGTGTGCTGGCCGCTCGCGGGGTCTGTATAGTAGGCGCGCACGAATTCCCACGCCAATTGTTGCAGGTCCGCGACCGGCTCCGCGGGCACGCCCTGCGGCACCGGAGCGCCGACCGGCGAGCTGCGGAACACCGCGGCGTGGGTGACGAGCGCCGCGTAATACGCCCCGAGCGGCGTCAGGTGGACGTCGTCGCTGAAGATCTGGTCCATCTTCTCGTTCACCGCACCACCGATGCCCGCGACCTCGTCGGCCAGCGCCGCCTCGACCAGGCGGACCAGGGCGGCGCCGACCGGCAGCGTCGCCAGGCGGTCGGGCCGGCCCTCGGCCTCGAGCGTGTGATTGACCTTGGCCGCCACGCACTCCCAGGCGACCAGCGCGTTCTTCTCGTGGGTGATCCACGCCTCCGGGGCTGCCTTGTCGATGTCGAGCCAGCTGTGATAGAGGAGCGTCTGCCCGGCCGGATTGCCGTCGATCAAGCGATCGTGGTAGTGGCGCAACAGGCCCGCGGTGTCCTCCCACTGGATCGTGCCGAGGATGTCGTGCCGCTCGGTAATCACCAGAGTGTCGTACAGCTCGCCCGGGCCGAGGGTCTGCGGCGCCGCGAGCTCGGCGATGACGTCCATGTCGCTGCCCTCGCGGTTCTTGCCGGTCCTGTAGCCGGGCCAGTCGAGGTTGTCCCAGCTGTCGCCGAGAGTGCGCACGCGGATCGGCGAGCCGATGCCGATCTGTTGATTATATTCGAGGTCGACGCCGAGGCCGGCCGCGACCTCGAGCATATAGTCTGCCAGCGGGTTGTCGGTGAGGCTGTGGCCCGAGATGAACACCCGGGCGTGGTCGCGCGCGCTCCAGCCTGGATCGACGGGCGGATCGCCGGTGGTGTCGCCGGGGCCGGTGGTATCACCGGTGGTGCTCGTCGGCGGGACGCTCGTCGTGCCGGGGCTCGTGGTCTCGTCGCCGGTGGTCGGCGCGGTCGTCCCTTCGGAGCTCGAGCTCGGCGGAGCGGCGGTCTCGCTGGCGCCGGACGGATCGCCGCCCGTCGGGCCTCCGGTCGAGTCCGTGGTCGCGACCGTCCCGCTGTCCGGACAGGCGGAGAGGATCGAGACCAGCGCGAGGCCGATCGTGAGCCGCGACGGGCGATAAGAGAGGAGAGGGCGAGACATGCGGCGACGGTAGCGGAGGTGGCCGGCGCCCGGCAACCACCGGGGGGCGCGGAGCAGCGCCTTCGGGTTTCTCACGGAATCATCATACATGTCTTTCGGGTCATATACTCATTTGCGGCCTGCGAGATCGCCGACGGGCGCCGGCGAGGTGGGGGCGTCCGGCCGCGTCTATGCGCGCGAGAGCGACGCGAGCTTCGCCTCCCCGCTCGTCCGCAGCCAGGTCTCGAAGTCGAGCAGGCCCGGGTGCAGGCGGCGGAGCGCGGGGATGTCGGCTCTGGTTCGATAGCGCTGGACGAACGCCATCACCAGGCCGAGGGCAGGGTTGTGCTGGACGACCTCGGGCGGGTAGGGCTCGTAGGCGATCGTCCGGCCGGCGGCGCGGCCGAGCGCGGCGGCGATCTCGGCGCCGGTGAGCACGTCTCCGACCAGCGGGAGCACCGTCCCTGCGTGCGCTACGGGGTCGGCGAAGGCGATCGCCGCGAACTTGCCGATGTCGTCGGCGGCGACCAGCGGGACCGGGTCCGCGGGCCTGCCGAAGTACACCACCTTGCCGCGCGAGAACCCGAGGCCCTCGGCCACGAAGTTCTCCATGAACGACGCCGGCCGCAGGATCGTCGCGCGCAGGTCGAGCGTCCGGATGTACTCCTCGATCTGCCACTTGGTGGCCAGGTGCGGCGCGTCGCCTGCATCGTCCGCGCCGTCGACCGACGTGTACACCAGGTGCTCCACCCCGGCCGCCCGCGCCGCATCGGCGACGCTCTTGCCCTGGCGGATCTCGTCCTCCGCAGTCACCCCGTATTGAGGCTGTCCCGCGCTCGTCTGGACGCTGAAGACCCCGTGAGCGCCGCGCAGCGCCGCGTCGAGCGAGGCCCGGTCGTTCAGGTCGCCCGGCACGAGCTCGAGCCCCGCCCCGGCCAGGGCCCGCGCCTTCGCGCCTCGCGGGTCCGCCGTCACCCAGATCCCCATGGCCCCGCGCCTTCGGGCGCGCGTTTCTCAGGCAGGCTCCTAGCGGACGCGCCGGCGCTGCCGGCCGGTCGGCTCCAGTCGCCACGCATCGATGTCCGGTGGCGCAGGCAGCAGAAGCCGAGGTGAATGTCGGCCGCGTCGGGCGCGTTCGTGCTCGCGCCATGCGCCCTGCCCTGATCCTCCTCGCCCTCGTCGCCTGCAGCTCGACCTCTCCCCCTGTCGCCCCGAAGGGCCCCGAAGGCGGCGGCACGCCAGCGCCGGCGTCGTGGGTCGGACTCACCGTGGGTCAGGTCCTCTCCCAGTGCGGCACGGTCGCCGGCGAGATGGAGATGGTCGACGAACCCCCTGGCAAGCTCCGCGCAGTCGAGTTCGATTGCCATCAGAGCGATCCGGCGAGACGCGTGATCTTGGAGTTCGAGTACCACGAAGGATTGTTCTCCTCCGAGCGCTCGTGGTCGAACGAACTGGTGACGGCCCAACGGGTGACTCGCGTGCCCGAGTCGCTCGGGTGGTGAATGGGAGGTCGCTCGTCGGGGTACCGCGCCGGAGTGGTCGGCGCAGGCCACGAGCCTCTTCGACGGGTCGGCCGGCGCCGGCGGATCCACGACGTCACGCCGGCATTCGGGCACGCCGTCGCGGCTCGCAGGTCTTGCTCGACCGCGGCCGGCAGCGGCGGGATCGACGAAGTCGACTGCGGCCGTGCCCGTGACGGGGTGCCGGCCCGCTGGCCGTGGTCGTCCTCGCCGCTGTGACGGGAGCTGCGTGAGGGCGTCGGACACGAATCCGCGCATTCGTTCCTGTCCCGATTGTCACGGGTCAATGACAGGAGTGCCGGCGGGAGGACAATCGCGTCCGCGTGCGCGGCGCGGGAGGACCTCAGCGAGATCGGTACGAGGCGATCGTGCTGCGATTGCACGGGGTCGCCGAACCTCGCGGGGACACCCCGGGCCCGCGGACGCGCGGGCCGACCGCGAATCGACGGTCGGCGGGCGGCGAATCGACGGTCGGCGGGCGGCTCCTTCGGCGCGACGCCGACGCTCGCGCGCGCGATCGCATGCAGACCTGCATCCGCGGCCGTCGCGGCTCCCGAGGTCCGGTCGGGGTCACGCGGCTTGTTTCCAGCGAGCTCACCGGTCTACCTTGCCCGCGCACGGGGTGGAGGCGCGAGCGCGATGGTCGAGAACACGCGGCTGAGTCGACGAATCATCTACCTGCCTCTTGGGGCAGCTCTCTTCTCGTTCGGGTGTTACGCCCCCGACGCGCAGGTCGAGACCGAGGGGCCGCAGTCGACCGGGTCGGACTCGACGACGACGGGCAGCGGCGGCGAGACGCCGACGACCGACGCGCCGCCGACGACCACCGACGACAGCGGCGACACCACCGGCGTGCCGGGCGACTGCTACTCGACGCGCGACTACTTCGCCGACAAGGTGTGGTCCAAGGGCATGGGCACGCTGTGCGTGCAGTGTCACGAGCCGACCGGCTCGGCGGCGGCGAAGGGGGCGAAGTTCCGCCTGCTCACGCCGGTGTACCCCGGCTTCATCGAGGCCAACCTGGCCAACATCCAGAGCCTGGCCGGCTACGAGTTCGAGGACACCCCGCTGATCCTCGCCAAGCCGAGCGGCGTGGTCGAGCACGGCGGCGGCGCGGTGCTGCCGGCCGACAGTGAGCTGTACAAGAACATCCAGACGTTGCTCGAGCAGCTCGAGGACCCGATCGAGTGCCCGCCGCCGAGCACCGGCGAGAGCTTCCCGGACGTGATCCTGCTCGACCCGGTGGAGACGCTGCGCAAGGCGTCGCTGCACCTGGTCGGCCGCCTGCCGCTCGCGGACGAGATCGCCGCGGTCGAGGCCGACGGCGAGCCCGGGCTCATGGCTGTCCTCGAGGACATGATGACGGAGGACGCGTTCTACGCCCGCCTCACCGACGTCTTCAACGACACGTTCCTGACGGACATGTACTACGGCGGCGGCTCGCTGAACAACATCAACTCCGGCACGCCCGACTGGCCGAACGTGGCCAAGTACTTCGACAAGATGAACCCGATGCCGGAGGATCAGAAGCAGCGGATCCACCGCGCGGTGGCCCGCGAGCCGCTCGACCTCATCAACTACATCGTCCGCAACGACCGGCCCTTCACCGAGATCCTCACGGCCGACTACACCGTCTTCACGCCCGACTCGGCCTTCATCTACGGCGTCGCGGCCCGCTTCGAGGACCCGAACGACCCGACCGAGCTCAAGCCCGGCGCCCTCAAGGTCACCCGCAACGGCAAGGAGATGACCTACCCGCACGCGGGCATCCTGACCTCGCCGATGTGGCTGAACCGGTTCCCGACCACGCCGACCAACCGCAACCGCCACCGCGCGCGCAAGGTCTACGACCAGTTCCTGGCCACCGACGTGCTCGCGCTGGCCAGCCAGGCGATCGACCCCGACGCCGGGGCCGCGTTCGCCAACCCGACGCGCGACGACCCGACCTGCGCCCAGTGCCACATCACCGTCGACCCGATCGCCGGCGCGTTCCAGATGTTCGACAAGAACAACCAGGAGTTCTTGCTCGAGAAGCCGACCTGGTACCCCGAGATGTTCGCGCCGGGCTACCAGTTCGAGCTGATGCCGACCGACCAGTCCGCCACCGGCGTGCAGTGGCTGGCGCAGAAGGTCGCGAGTGACCCGCGCTTCGCCCTGTCGGCGACCTACAAGATGTACCAGGCGCTGACCGGCGAGGAGCCGGCGCGCTACCCGACCAACGCCGCCGCCCCCGACTACGCGCAGCAGCTGGCCGCGTGGGAGACCCAGGACACCTTCCTGCGCGCGGTCGCGGCCGAGTTCGTGGCCGACAACCACAACCTCAAGACGATCATCGTCAAGCTGATCCTGAGCCCGTACTACCGCGGCGTGCAGGTCGCCAACGAGCCGAGCGAGGAGCACAAGGCCGAGCTGATGCACGTCGGCACCGGTCGGCTGTCGACCCCGGAGCTGCTGGCGAAGAAGGTGATGGCGACCACGGGCGTGCGCTGGGGCGGCACCGGCGACCTGCTGGGCGGCGAGTACAAGCTGCTCTACGGCGGCATCGACTCGAACGCGATCACCCAGCGGCTGACGAGCGTCAATCAGCTGATGGCGAGCGTGGCCCAGCGCATGGCGGTCGAGGTGTCGTGCAGCGCGACCGCGTTCGACTTCAGCAAGCCGGTCGACCAGCGCGTGCTGTTCCCGCTGGTCGAGGCGACCGACTCGCCCGACTTCCAGGAGGCGGCGATCAAGGCCAACATCCAGTACCTGCACGCGCGGATCCTGGGCGAGGACCTGGCGCTGGACGACCCCGAGCTGGAGCGCACCTACGACCTCTACCGCGAGACGTGGCTGGCCGGCGCGCAGAACATCGCCGACGCGCTCGAGGGCAAGAGCCTCGGGCCGTGCGGGGCGACCAAGGACCCCAACACCGGCATGGCGCTGCCCGACGAGCAGAAGCTGACGAACGACGATGCTTACACCGTCCGCGCCTGGCAGGCAGTCCTCGCCTACATGCTGTCGGACTTCGCCTTCCTGTACGAGTGAGCCCACCCAGCGAGATCGGAGTTACGACCATGGATCGCCGCAGCTTCCTCAAGATCGCCGCCGGGACCGGACTCGCCGTCTCCCTGCCGCGCCACGCCCGCGCCGCGCTGCCGCCCTACAAGGGCCCGTTCTACGTGATGATCAGCGCCCGCGGCGGCTGGGACCCCGTGTACCTGTGCGACCCTAAGCCCAAGGGCACGTTCAACCGCCACTACGACTACGACCCGGCCGACCCGACGGCCATCGGCGACGTTCATTACGCCGACATCCCGGTCCCCGCCAACCTGGTGACCGACCCGCTGTCGCTGCCGTACATGATGAAGAACGCCGACTTCTTCGCCAAGTACGCCAGCAAGATGGTCGTGATCAACGGCCTCAACATGGCGACCAACAACCACGACCGCGGGGTGATCACGATCTGGTCGGGCCGCGGCGACGGCAACTACCCCAACTTCGCCGCGCTGGTGGCCGCCACGCGGGCGCCCGAGCACCCGCTCGCGTTCATCTCCAGCGGCGGCTACTCGGGCACGGGCAACCTGATCCCGGTCACTCGCCTCAACTCGGTGGCCTCGTTCCGCAAGCTGGCGCAGCCCAACCGCGTCAACCCGGCCGACCCCAACAACACCACCACGTACCTCCACGAGGACACCTTCGCCCGCATCGCTCAGGCCCAGCAGGAGCGCCTGGCCGCGTTCAAGGCCAAGCAGAACCTGCCGAAGATCGAGGCCGCCGCCGGGCAGCTGTACCTCGCGCGCGGCAACCTCGACCTGCTGTCGTCGGTGGCGCTGCCGGACACGCTCATCGACATGCCCAACGAGATGGGCGACCTCGAGCGCATGGCCCAGCAGACGCAGCTGGCGATGGCGGCGTTCAGCGCCGGCCTGGCCGTCGGCGTCAACCTCGAGATCGGCGGCTTCGACACCCACGCCAACCACGACACGGTGCAGGTGCGCCAGCTGGCCAAGCTGAACTGGGGCATCGACTACGTGATGTCGCAGGCCGCCATGGCCGGCATCGACTCCAACCTGATCGTCATGGTCGGCTCCGACTTCGGCCGCGGCAAGGGCTACAACGGCATGGATGCGGGCTCCGGCAAGGACCACTGGCCTGTCTCTTCGGCCCTGTTCCTCAGCGGCAACCCGGGCCTGATCGGCGGCGGCGGCCGGGTCATCGGCGCGACCACCGAGGCCGAGCAGCTGCCGATCGGCATCAACCCCGACACCCTCGAGCTCGACGAGTCGGAGGACGGGATCGTCCTCACCGCGCCGCACGTCCACCTCGCCCTGCGCGAGCTGGCCGGCGTGGCCGAGAGCCCGGCGGCCAAGAAGTTCGGCATCGTCACCGACGTGCTGCCGCTGTTCGGCTGAGAGAACCGCTGTGGTGATATGTCCGAAAGGGCATGTCACCATCTGCGTTTGCGAATGTGGGCACCAGGGGGCGCGAGACCCCGGTGCCCCACTCAGGGCTGCGCGAAGTCGCGCGCGATCGCGGCGAACAATGTCCCTGCGGTCTGCGGGGGATTCGGGCGCGTTCGCGAGCGGTCGACCGACGGCGCCGCGAACCATGTCAAGCGGCGCTGGAGCCGGCGCTGGGTCCAAGACGACAGGTTCAGGAACAGCTCGCTGGACACTCGTTCGCGTGGCCAGCGCCAGATGCCCGCAGAAAGGCCCCTGCGCCCCGGTTACCGCCGCGTCCTTTGCGCCCAGCCAGATCGGACCGCTGACGGCCGGGATTTCTGGCTGAGTGAACTCACGTCTCTCGCGCAGTCTGATGGGTCCGCTCCAGAAGACTGCGCATTCCTCAGCGCGGCGACCGCCGGCGCACGTGCACCTGGAGACATGTCTCGCGGTCGGTGGGTCTTTTGCGACCTGTTCGAAACGACATGTCCTTTTAGTCATATGTGCAATCACCGCCGAGCGCGCAAATGCGAGCGCGGAGGACACGCATCATTGACGCTTCCTTGAGCCGACGGGATTGTGGGCCGAGGAGGTGTCTCGATGATTCTCGCAAGGACCCTGGCGAAGACGACGATGTGCGTGGCTGTGCTCGCTGTCGGCTGTGTCAACGAAGCGTATGGGCCGGACGCGGAGGAGTCCCACCAATGGAATCCCTTGAGCCTCTCCGACAATCCCGGCGGCGGCGACAGCGGCGGCGACAGCGGCGGCGATAGCGGCGGCGACGAGGGGGGCCAGGGCGACCTCGGGGGGGCGACGGTGGTGGGGGTCGAGACCCTCAATGTCACCATTCCGACGTCGCTGCATGCGCAGGGTCTGGCGATTCCGGCCAAGCTGGTGCGGCCGAAGTGGTCGAAGCCGGTCGGCAAGCAGGCGGCGATGCTGGTCATGCACGGCTCCGGCGGCCTGCTGAAGGACGGCAAGACCAAGGACGCCCCGTGCAGCGACCAGATGGAGTCGCAATTCGCCACCTGGTCGGATCGCCTGGCCAAGCTGGGCTACACCGTGCTGCTGCCCTCCAGCTATTCGGCCCGCGGCTTCTGCGACAAGCACACCCAGGCCTCCAAGATGCCCAAGACCTTCGACGCCAACACCGAGCAGATCATCGGCCGGATCTACGACCTCGACGCGGCGTCGCGCTACCTGTGTGACCGCCCCGAGGTCGACTGCGAGCGCATGGGCCTGCTCGGCTTCTCCCAGGGCGGGACGATGACGATGCTCGGCATGCACTGGCAGCTCGAGCACGCGATCACCTACTTCCGCCAGACCAAGGGCAACACCGTCGACTTCACGATGCCGGACCTGAAGCCGGGGCGGCCGGAGTTCCTGGTCGGGATCGCGTATTACCCCGGCTGCGGCTTCGACGGCACGGTGCCGCTGTCGACCAGCAGCAACGCGGCGGTCGAGAACAAGTACCTGCCGAGCGGGCCGCTGTTCATCCTCCACGGCAGCGACGACCCGCTGGTCGATCACTGCAGCACCGAGTTCGGCGCCGGCTCGCGGCAGATCCAGTCCGGCCAGGTGGCGACCAAGATGAAGGTGCCGAACCTCTACGACATCACGGTCTACCCGAACGCCGGCCACTCGTTCGACAGCGACGGCGCCAACGCCGACGGCGGCACGGCGGAGGGCAACCTCGCGGCGAAGGCAGCGGCCCTGAAGGTCGCGCTCCAGCGGATCGACACCGCGCTCGGCGATTGATCGCCGAGCGCCGGTGCCTCGAGGGCGCGGCGGTCCATCACCAGCTCGTCGCCCTCGAGGCGGTGGATACACGCCTCCGTGTCCTCGTCCGTCACTCGCCGGTGCCTCGAGGCGCGCGGGGCCTTCGCCGTAAGCTGCGCCTCGGGGGTCGAGCAGATGGATGTCGGCGCCGTGGGCCTCGCTGCGCAAGGTCGCGTACGCGCGGGTGTGCGACGCGGGGAGCAGGCCGAAGGTGGGCGAGCCGCGGCGCGGCGGCTTCACGGGAGGTCGCAGAGGGGCTGGCTCAGGCCCGGGAGGGCGCACACGAGGCACACCTCGCCGGGGGCGACGGTGCAGTTATCGACGGCGAAGAGGCCCTCGCAGGATTGCTCGAAGGCGATCGGCGAGCCGAGGGAGTCGAAGTGGATCCGCTCGACCGCGAACGAGCGGGCGGCCACGCCCGCGTAGCCGTGGCCGACGCTGCTGTCGATGCCCTGCAGCCAGGTAACGAGCTGGAACTGCTGCTGGGCGGCGGCCGCCGCCAGAGCGCAGTCGTGCGCCGCCTGCCACTCCTGGGTGGTGTTGTTCCACGGGTCGACGACGCCACAGTCCTGGACCTCGCCGCCGAGCTCGTGGGCCGCCTGGGTGGTGAGCTCGACGAGGTCGCAGACGAACGCCCCGGTGGTCGTGTCGGTGGTGGTGCCTGGCCCGAGAGTGGTGCCGGTGGTGGTGAAGACGCCGTCGGTGGCGGTGGTGACCGGCACCTCGGTGGTGAAGATGCCGTCGGTGGCGGTGGTGACCGGCACCTCGGTGGTGCTGCCGGTCGGGCTGTCGGTGGACGACATGCCCTCGGTGCCGGGCCCCGGCCCGGTGGTGGCGTCGGTATCGGTGGTGTCGCCCTTCGGCCCCGGGCCGCAGGCGGCGAGGGCGAGGACGAGGACGGACCTACGGGCAGGATAAGCGAAGACCATGGCGGGCAGCATAGTCGAGCGGAGCAGGGCGTTCAACGCCGGGGGGCGCGGGGAGGACGGGTGAAAATCGCTCGCCTGGCAGTGCGCACCGGCACGGTCGGCGGCGGATCGATGAAGATAAGATGTCTCTTCGGACATGTCGAAACGCGCCGGTGAATCGACGCTGCCGGCGGTGAGCGTCGCCTGTCCTTCAGGACCGCCGATCTGGGGACAGGGACACTTTCAGGGCGCGAGAATCGAGCCCGGGATCAATATGTCCGAGAGGACATGCCCTTCCGGGCATGTCTTCAGGTCGATGAAGATTTGCGGAAAGACCTCACTGCGTGGGCGGCCCCAGGGAGCCGGCCAGGCTCATGTCGATGCGGCTGCCGATCGCGCGGATCAGCGACTCGATCTCGGCGCCTTCGAGGCGGAGGGTGCGGGCCAGCTGGGCGCGGGTGTCGGCGTGCAGCTTGGCCTGCAGGGCCTTGAGCCAGCGGGCCGCGGTCGAGCGGTGGACGCGGAACAGCGCGCCGAGCTGGTCGACGGTCAGGCGGTCGCGCAGCGACAGGCGCAGGAGGGTGCGCTCGCGGCTGTCGAGCGCGGCCACTGCGGCGCGCAGGGCGGCCCGCAGCTCGTCGCGGCAGCGCTCGCGCAGCAGCACGATCTCCGGGTCGTCGGCCACGGCCGCGTGCTCGAGCAGCTCGCCGTCGTCCTCGACCTCGTGGGCGGCCCGGCGGCGGGCCGAGCGGACCAGCATCAGCGCCTCGCGCACGGTCGCCACCCGCAGCCACGCGCGCAGCGGGCCGCGGCCGGAGTAGCCGGCCAGGCGCGCGGCCTCACCTGTCTCTCGGACCAGGAGGCGCAGGCGCAGCCGCTGGCGGGCCTCTGCGCGCTCGTCGGCGCCGACGCCGACGGCCTGCAGCGCGGCGTCGAGGGCCTCGCCGTGGGCCGCCTCGAAGGCCGCCAGGGCGCCCGGGAGCTCGCGCAGGCAGGCGTCGGCGAGGGCGAGGTCGGCCCAGGCGACCGCGGCGACGTCGACCTCGGGCGCGAGCCGGGGGGCCACGCGGGCGAAGAAGCCGGGCGCGTCGTCGGCGAAGTCGGGCCACGCCGCCTCGACCGCCTGCCACGCGCTCGCCAGCGCGGCCGCGTCGGTCCGCTCGCGCAGCGGCGGGGGGACTTCGCTCCAGCGCGCGACCAGCTGGTCGAGGGCCCGGGCCATGCGAAGCGGATGCTACACGCCGTCGGGGCGTCGGGGTATAAGCGCCGGCCGGCGTGGAATGCCCCGACGACAGCACGTTCGCCGCCTACCTCGAGGGCGCGCTCGCGGGCGCCGAGGCGGCCGCGTTCGAGGGCCACCTCGACGGCTGCGGGACGTGCCGTGAGACCCTGGCGGCGCTGGCCCGGGTGGTGCACCCGGCCGACGAGCTCGAGCCCGCGGGGCCGCGCCTGCGCGCGCGGGGCAGCACCTGCGGGCGTTACCTCGTGCTCGACGTGCGCGGCGCCGGCGGCATGGGCGTCGTGCACACCGCGTACGATCCCGAGCTCGACCGCAAGGTCGCGCTCAAGCTGGTGCGGCCGCAGGCGTTCGGCGGGGCGGCCCACCTGCGCGAGCGATTGGCCCGCGAGGCGCGGGTGCTCGCGCGGATCTCCCACCCCAACGTCGTGCCGATCTACGACGTCGGCGAGGTCGACGGCGAGGTCTTCATCGCCATGGAGTTCGTGCCCGGGCCGACTCTGGCGCGCTGGCAGAGCGAGCAGCCGCGGCCGTGGCGGGCGATCGTCGACATGTACCTGCAGGCCGCCCGCGGGCTCGCGCACGCGCACGCGGCCGGGGTGGTGCACCGCGACTTCAAGCCCGGCAACGCGCTGGTGGGGCCCGACGGGCGCGTGCGCGTGGTCGACTTCGGGCTCGCGGTCGCCGGCGAGCCCGGCCCGGCCGAGGCGCCCGGGCCGGTCGCGTCGGCGTCGCTGACGGCCACCGGGGCGCTGGTCGGCACGCCGGCGTACATGGCCCCGGAGCAGTGGCGCGGGGCGGCCGTCGACGCCCGCTCCGACCAGTACAGCTTCTGCGCCGCGCTGTGGGAGGCGCTGTCGGGCGCGCCGTACCGCCTGCCGCAGACGACCTGGCGCGGCCCGCCGGCGCCCGAGCCCGCGCCGGCGCCGACGGGCGGGCGGGCGTTCCCGCGGTGGCTGCGGCAGGTGCTGCTGCGCGGCCTGGCCGACGAGCCGGCGGGGCGCTTCCCCGACATGCCGGCGCTGATCGACGCGTGCGAGCGCGGGCTGCACCGCCGCCGGGGCACGTTGCTGGCGGCCTTCGGGGCGGTGCTGGCGGCCGCGCTGGCGCTGCTGTGGGGCCGCGAGGGCGCGCCGCCGCCGCAGCTGTGCCGCGACGACCCCTCGCTGCTGGCGGGCGTGTGGGACGGCGAGGCCGCGCGGGCGCTGCGGCAGGGCTTCCACGCCAGCAACCTGCCGTTCGCGGCCACGGTCGCGGCCACGACGGTGAGCGCCCTCGACGCCTGGGCCCTGCGCTGGCACGGCGAGCGGCGGGCGGCCTGCGAGGCGACCCGCGTCTACGGCCACCAGACCGAGGCCGAGCTGGCGCGGCGGACCGCCTGCCTGGACGAGCGGCGCGCGGCCCTGCGCGAGCGCGTGCGCCTGCTGCAGTCGGGCGAGCGCGACGTGGTCGAGGCGGCGGTCGCCATCGCCCACGACCTTCCCGAGCCGGCGGCCTGCCGCGACCCGGCCGCGCTGGCGCAGGGCGGCGAGGGCGACGACGACGACGCGCGCCGCGGCCGGGCCGAGGTCGACCGCGCGGCGGCGCTCGTGCAGGCCGGCCGGTTCGCCGCCGCCGAGGCCGGGGCCGAGACCGCCGGCGCGACGGCGCGCGTCCGCGGCTGGCACGCCCTCGCGGCCGCGGCCCAGCGGGTGGTCGGCGAGGCGCGCCAGGGCCACGGCGACGGCGCGCAGGCCGAGGAGGCGTTTTATCAGTCGCTGTGGGCGGCCGAGGCGGCGGGCGACGACCGGGCGGCCGCGCGCGCGTGGATCGGCGTGGCCACCCTGCTGGCCGACGACCTGGCCCGCCCGGACGAGGCCCGGCGCGCGGTCGCCCACGCCCGCGCCGCGTTCGCCCGCGCCGGCGACGACCCGCGCCTCGGCGCCGAGCTCGAGCTGGCGGCGGCGCTCGGCGAGCGCAGCTCCGGCGACTTCCAGGGCGCCAACACCCGCCTGCGCGCGGCCGTGGCCGCGCTGACGCGGCACGCCGAGCCGGCCGACCCGCGCCTGCTGACGGCGCTGCGCCAGTACGGCCGCAGCTTCTTCGACCTCGGCCAGCACGCGGCCGCGGTGGTCGAGTACCGCCGCGCCCTGGCCCTGGCCGAGCAGCACCTCGGCGCCGATCACCCGGCGGTGGCCGACCTCGCCAACAATCTCGGCACCACGCTGCTCGACCTGCGCGACCTCCCCGGCGCCGAGGCGGAGCTGCGCCGCGCCCTCGCCATCGACCTGCGCGTCCACGGCCCGCTCCACCTCAGCACCGCGGCGGCGTTCGGCAACCTCGCCAACTTCGAGACGGTCCGCGGCGACTTCGCGCGGGCCGAGCAGGCCTACCGCGCGACCCTGCAGATCTACACGCGGCAGGCCAAGCCGCACCCCGACGCCGCCAAGGTCGCCTACAACCTGTCGTCGCTGCTCATCAACAGCGCGCGCCCGGCCGAGGCGCTGGCGCAGCTGCAGTGGGCGCTGAAGGTCCAGCGCGAGACCCTCGGCGAGGACCACCCCGACACCGGCGCCTACCTCACCGGCCTCGGCATCGCGCTCACGGAGCTGCGTCGCCCGGCCGAGGCGATCGCGCCGCTCGAGCAGGCGGTCGCGCTGTTCGAGCGCCGCCCGCGAGACGTCCGCTACCTCGCCGCCGCCCGCAACGAGCTGGCCCGCGCGCTGTGGGACGGCGGCGGCGACAAGGCCCGCGCCCACGGCCTCGCCGAACAGGCCGCCGCGACCTTCCGCGAGGCGCCCGAGTCCGCCAACATGCTGCGCGAGGTCGAGACCTGGCTGGCCGCGCACCCGCTGGCGGGGCGAGGTTAGATTTTTGCTGGTCTTGAGGGCATGTTCTATCAAACATGCCCGTAAAGACATGTTTTTGCGGATGAGCCCGGGTTCGCGTGAATGCGCGATCCGGCCGCACGGGCGTCGATTCGTGGAACTGCGTTCGGACGGACGACTTCGCCCGAACGACAGGGTGGCTTGAACCGGCGGGGGGCGGCGGTATGCTGGGAGCGTGCGGTGGTTCCTCGGCCTGGTCGGCTTCGTCGCGGTGCTCCAGATCGTCCTGGCCTTCCTTCTGATCGTCAATGCGCTGTGGACGGTCGCCTTCGACTCCGCCGCCGAGGTGTCGTGCGCCGTCACGCTCGCGCTGGTGCTCGGCTCCGCGGGCCACTACGCGCGGCGCGGCACCATCGTGCCGCCGCGGCCGCTGCTGAGCCTGACGGCGGCCGTGCTCGCCGCGCCGATGCTGGCCGTCGCGCTCGGCTCGCCGCCCGTCGCCGACGGGGGCCCGGAGCGCCTGGCGCTGGAGTCCGGCTTCGTGCTGTTCCAGATGGTGGGGCTGTGGATCTTCGGCGGCGTGCTGTTCGGCGGTCCGTTCGCCCGCGCCGCGCTCGCGCTCGAACCCGACCGCGAGCTGCAGCACGAGGTCCGCGTGCGCGTCGACTCCCGCCTGGTCGAGTGACCCCCGCGCCAGACCAGGATTGCGTGCGGGACCGGGTCCGTAGGACCGCAGCGACAGCTTCGAACCCTCCGATCTCCGGTGCACGGGACCGGTCGTGGGAGCCGATGCTCTCCTGGCGGCTCAACGGCGCGGCCGGCGGGCGATCGCGTCGAATGCGGCGCCCCGGCATCTCGCGAATTTATTCGCATGACATGTCCCAAGGGACATTTTATCCTGCCTCGCCCATTTTTCCATAGGTGGCCAGCCCAGGTTTGCTCGGGATAGACTCGGGGTGCAGAAAAAAGTTTGCGTGAGGCTCCCGTTCGCTCTGGCTGCGCCCCCGGCCTTGATGTCGAGCTCATCGCGGCTAGAGTCGTCGCAGCCGTGCGAGAGGCTCGGCCCGACAGAGCCCGGGTGGTGGCTCTCCAGTCATTGGGAGAATGAAGACATGAAGACGATCTATACGAACAGTCAGTCGACCCTCCGGCAGGTAATGGACTCGGAGCTCCAGAAGAACCCCAGGGTGGTCGGGTTCAGCCTGCGATTTGAGCGGAACAGGGAGCAGAACACGTGGAGCATCCACAGCGAAGAGTTCGAGTTCGACCTCCCGATCCACGACCCGCAAACCTGAGCCGCTGCACGCGCAGGTCGGCACGGGGCTCGGAGCCGCGGGGCGTGCGAATGAGGCCCCGGCTCCGTCCCTTGGGCTCGAACGGGTCGACGGCCTGCGCGAGCCGGATCCGCCTCGAGCGGCGTCGCTCACCTCCCAACCATTGGCAGCCTGCGGGCTCCACGAGCGTCGCCACGGCCATACCGGCGATCGCCTCGTCGCCGCGGCGCCCTGGCGAGCGGGCCGCGGAGTGCCTGTCTCGAAGGACAGCTCACCGCGGCCCTGGCCGCGCCCGCCTTCAGCGCGGGAGGTGCTCGGAGATCCACCGCGTCGTCTGGGCGACCACGTCGGCGCGATTCGTCTCGTGGAACATCTCGTGGCGACCACCTGGCCACAAGTGCAGGTCGACCTCGAGGCCGAGCTTGCGCATCATCTTGACCAGGGCCTCGACCTGGCGGCCCTTGCCGCCGACCGGGTCGAGGTCGCCGCCGAGGACCGAGTAGGGCACGCGGGGCAGGCGGCCGAGGAACTCGGCGGTCTGCAGCCTGGCCTGGCCGCCGACCAGGTCGCGCCACAGCGAGGTGGTCGGCAAGAAGCCGCACAGGGGGTCGCGGACGTAGGCGTCGACCTGGGCCTCGTCGCGCGACAGCCAGTCGAACTCGGTGCGGTTGGGGCGGAAGGCCCGGTTGTAGGTGCCGAAGGCGGTGGCGTTGAGCAGCTTGCTGCGGCCCCGGACGCCGATCCGGCGCAGCTCGACCTGGATGAGGCCCTGACCGATGCGCAGCAGCGCCCCGACCTTGCCCGTCGCGCCCGACAGCACGACGGCGCCCGGCCGGGCGCCGCTGGTCGCCAGGTCGTGCAGGGCGATCACCGAGCCCATGCTGTGGCCGAGCAGCGCCCAGGGGAGCTCGCCGAAGCGCTCGCGGGCGTGCTCGCGGACGCGCGCGGAGTCGGCGAGGACGGCGCTCCAGCCGTCGCGGTCGCCGAAGAAGCCCAGCTCGTCGGGCCCGCTGGCGGTGTGGCCGTGGCCGCGGTGGTCGTGGGCGACCACCGCCAGGCCTGCCCCGCACAGCCCGGCCGCCAGGCCCTCGTAGCGGCCGGCGTGCTCGGCCAGGCCGTGCAGCACCTGGACCAGGCCGCGGACCTGGCCGTCGTCGGGGGTCCACACGTGGACGTGGGTGGTCACGCCGTCGCCGGGGAGGCCTGCTGTCTCGTGCTTCACGCGCGCACACTACCACGGCTCGAGGTCGGATCGCCGTCTGCCCGGGACAACCCCGTTCGCGTTACCCTCGCGGCCATGGCCAGACCGCGTCTCGTCGCCGCCCTCGCGCTGCTCCTCGCCGGCGGTTGCATTCAGTTCGAGCACGGGCCGACCACCGATGGGCCCGGTCAGGCCGGCACCACCACCGGCGAGGACGAGGAGCCGCCGCCGGTGGTCGACTGCGACCCGCTCAGCCAGGACTGTCCCGACGGGCAGGCGTGCTCGCTCGTCGGCGGCGACTTCAGCTGCATCGAGGTGTTCGTCGACGGCGGGCTCGGCGACCCGTGCCAGGCCGCCGGCGAGTGCAGCCCCGGCCTCGTGTGCCTGCCGGCCGGCGCGCTCGGCGGCTGCGACGGCTCGTCCTGCTGCAGCCCGCTGTGCGACGTGAGCGACACCGGGGCCCAGTGCGGCAGCGCCTCCGAGGTGTGCGCGCCCGTGTTAACCGGCGACGACGTGCCGCCGATGTACGCCGACTACGGGGTGTGCCGGCTGCCGTAGCGGAGGGCGTCGTCATTCATGGTACATGTCCTGAAGGACATGTTTTATCGGGGCGATCGCCAGGAGCGGCCTGGCCGACCTCGGTGACGCGGTGCTGGTCACCTCTGCCGCCGGTGTTCGGGCGAGGCGCCGCGGCTGCGTCTGCTCGACCCGCGGCGGCGCCGTCCGAGCTCGCCCGGCCCGGCGTCGACGATGACCGCGCCGAGCGGCGAGGGGTTCACGGGCGTGGGGGCAGCGCGCGGGAAATCGCGGCGCGTCGGGCGATCGGGGCGCGACGCGTTCGTGAACGCAGCGCACTCGGCGAGCAGGGACGACAGGTTCGTGATCGCAGCGCCCCGGCGAGCACGGCGTGACGCGTTCACGAACGCAGCGGGCGCGGCGAGCAGGGCGCGGCGCGTTCGTGAGCGCGGCGTGCGGATTTCGGCGACCCGGTCGGACCGCGAGGCGCAGTGCTGCGCGGAGCGCGAGTCCGACGATATGTCACGAAGGACATGCCCGAACAGGCATGTCATCACCCTGGCGCCTCACTCCAAGACGGAGCACACGCCCACGCTCCAGTACTGCGGCGGCGGGTCGTCGAGCAGGGGGATGCACTCCTGGCCGACGCCGGGGCAGGTGTTCGGCTCGCCGATGTCGCAGTAGGGCATGCAGCAGCCCTCCGCGTCCTGGTCGCATTCGGCGGCCACGGTGGGCAGCACGCACAGGAGGCCTGGGTCGCAGACGTTGAGGAACATGCAGGCGTCGAAGGCCTGGCCCTCGCGGCCGCCGGCGTCGGGGGCGCAGGCGAACACGTTCTCCTGTGATTGGTGCGGGTAGCAGGCCTCGCCGGCGGGGCAGTCCTGCATCAGCGGATCGCAGCCGGGGAGGCAGAGGATCAGGACGTCGTTGTCGGCCACCGAGCAGTAGTTCTCGGGGTCGGCGCAGCTCGGCGACACGGGCGTGCCCTCGCACATCGCCACGCAGTGCCCCGCGAGCCGGTCGTCGAGGTCCCAGCATTGAAGGTGCTCGTCGCAGGTGTCGAGGCCGGAGGTCGGGTGGTCGGCGACGGTGCACGGTTCGCCGAGCTGCGCCGGCTGCGGGGCGATCGGCACGCACTTGTAGGCGCTCCACGGCTGGTCGCCGCCTTCGTCGTAGGCGGCGCACTTCTGGCCCTCGGGACAGTCTTCGAGCCAGGGATCGCACTCGGCCGGCGGGTCGCCGGTGTCGACGGCGGTCGTCGACGTGGTGTCCTCGCCGGTCGTCGAGGTGGAGCCGGTGCCGAGCGAGTCGGCCGCCGTCTCGCTCGATTCGCCGGTCTCGGCCGGGTCGTCCTCCGAGGTCGCGCTCGCCGAGGGGTCCGTCTCCACGGAGGTGCCGGCGGTGCTCGAGGTGCTGGTCGTGCTGGTGGAGCTGTCGAACATGGCCTCGGTCGGCTTGACGCCGCTGCCATGGGTGTCGTCGGGGCTGCTGCTGCCGCCGCTGGCGTCGGTGTCGTTCTCGACGGCGGGGCAGGCGAGCAGGCTGAGGAGCGGGAGGACGAGGAGGGCGCGGGACATGATCGGTTCCTGTCGTGACGGTGAAGGCGCCGGCGCGGTCCCCATTTAAAAATAGGTGACCTTTCGGGCATGTCCGGAGAGGCATGTCGAGCGGCGGGCCGAGGCGAGGGGGGACGGAGGTGACCCCTTCGACTCGGGCTTGCCCGCGGCGACGCCGGCGCTGACAGGCGGGCGTCCGCGCGTCGCGAGGATGCGCGAAGAAACCCGGATTTTGGGGGCTGCGCGGGCACGGCGGCGCTCCCAGGTCCGATCGGCGTCCGAGGGGCGCTGCCGCGCCAGCGTGCGTCCGGCCGCTCGGGCCGAGCGGCGCGCAGGGGCGACGCGAGCCGGCGTCTCGAGGATGCGCGAGCGACGAGCGAAGCGTCACGAGACTCATCGGCCGTGCCCGCGTCGATGGGCGACCGAGCGAGCGATCAGGTCCGGGGCCGGTCCTCGTCTCTCCGTTGATTCGCAACCTGAACCATCGGCCAGAGACGCAGGCGAGCAGAGAGCCTCCGGCGGGAGCATTGATTTGAAACCTGCCCGATCGGTCAGTTCGAAGACGCGGGCGAGCAGTGAGTGACCGGCGCGAGGATTGATTTGCGGCCGGATCGGTCGAGCGGGGGGCGCGGGAGAACGAAGGTCCTCTGGTCGGCGCGGGGTCGACTTGTGACCGGGCTGATCGGTCGGAGACGCGGGCGAACGAAGGTTGTCGCCGATGCGCGAGGGTCGATTTGCGACTCGAACGATCGGCCAGGTCGGAGACGCAGGATCGCGGAGAGCGTCGGGCGGGCGTTGATTGCGACCGGGCCGATCGATCGGAGACGCGGGCGACGAAGTCCTCGCGCCGGCGCGAGGGCGATTTTCGACATGAACGAGCGGCCAGGTCGGAGACGCGGGGAACGAGGCCTCTCGTGTAGGGGGGGTCCATCGGCGACCTGACCGATCGATCGGGCGGAGACGAGCGGCGGCATGACTGATCGGCCAGGTCGGGGGACGCGGGGTGAATGGGAGCCTCGTGTCGGGAGGGGCGCCTGGTTGCGACCTGAACGATCGGCCAGGTCGGACAGCTCCTTCGGTGGTTCTCCCACTCCGTGCGCGGGAGGGCCCTGTATGGCAAATTGCAACATTGCGCGGCGCGGCTCGACGCTTCAGGCTCAGCGGCGATGACGACCACCAACGCCGCGACCGCGCGCCGACTCGGCGGGCTCATGTTGTGCATCGCGCTCGCCGGGTGCGGCGGCGACGAGGGGCCGGCCGACGACCCGACCTTGGTAAACACCGAGGCCGGCGCGGTGAAGGGCCGCGTCGAGGCCGGCGTGCGCACCTTTTTGAAAATTCCCTACGCCGCGCCGCCGGTGGGCGAGCTGCGGTTCGCGCCGCCGGCGCCGCACCCGGGCTGGGACGAGCCGCGCGAGGCGCTGGAATTCGGCCCGGGCTGCCCGCAGATCGCCGAGGGCGCGCAGGAGCCGAGCGGCGACGAGGACTGCCTCACCCTCAACGTCTGGGCGCCCGACGACGACGCCAGTCATCCGGTGATGGTGTGGTTCCACGGCGGCGGCTTTGTGCGCGGGGCCAGCAGCGAGCCGCAATTCGACGGCGCGACCCTGGCGCGCGAGCAGGGGGTCGTGGTCGTTACATTGAACTATCGACTCGGCGCGCTCGGCTGGCTGGCGGCCGCGGGGGTCTCGGGCAACTTCGGCCTGCGCGACCAGATCGCCGCGCTCGCGTGGGTGAAGGCCAACATCGCCGGCTTCGGCGGCGACCCGGGGCGCGTCACGCTGTTCGGCGAGTCGGCCGGCGGCTCCTCGGTGGCGTGCCTGCTCGGCTCGCCGGCGGCCGACGGCCTCTACCACGCGGCGATCGTGCAGAGCGGCGGCGACGCGAGCAGCCTGCCGGCGCTCGGCGATCCGGACCGCGATCCCGAGGTCTCGGGCGCGGAGATCGTCGCCGCCGTCGGCTGCGACGGCGTGCCCGATCCGCTCGCCTGTCTGCGCGACGTCCCGGCCGACGCGCTGGTCGCCGCCGGCGGCGAGTTCGACCTGCTGGCGCCGGTCAGCGTCGGCCCCGTGGTCGGCGACGAGCTCCTGCCCGAGCAGCCGTTCGCGCGGATCGCCGCCGGCGCCGCGCCCGAGGTCCCGCTGCTCGTCGGCGCCAACGCGCAGGAGTTCGGCCCCTTGCCCGAGCTACTGCCGGTCGCCGACGAGGCCGCCCTGAAGGCGATCCTCGGCCTCCTGTTCGGCGAGCTCGCCGAACCACTATTAAAACTCTATCCCCCGGCGAGCTTCGGCGGGCCGGGGCAGGCCCTGGCGGCCCTGCTCGGCGAGCGCACCTTCGTCTGCCCGGCCCTGGCCCTCGCCGCCGCGGCGCCGCAGCCGAGCTGGTCGTACCTGTTCGCGCACACCCTCGCCGGCGAGGCCGGGGTCCACGGCTCGTTCCACGCCCTGGAGGTGCCCTACGTGTTCGGCAACCTCGCCGCGTTGCCGCAGGGCGTCGCCCCGACCGCCGCCGACGAGCAGGTGTCCGCCTTCATGCGCGACGCGTGGGGTCGATTCGCCCGCGAGGGCGCGCCGGGCGAGGGGTGGCCGGCCCACGCGGAGGGCGGCGCGGTGATGCAGATCTCGACCAGCCCCACGGCGATGGCCGACGTGGACGCCGGCCGCTGCGCCGAGCTGGCGGCGCTCGGCCTGGTGCCCTGATTTCTTCAAGAGCGGACCATGTGTTTTAAAGGACATGACCATGAAGACATGTCCTTTGTGGAGTCCGGCGCAGATCTCGACCAGCCGGCGGCGACCGTCGACATCGACGACGCTCGCTGCGCGGAGCTGGCGGCGCTCGGTCTGGTGCCCTGAATCTCCGAACACAGTGGTGAATCTACAGACATGTCTTCATGGATATGTCTATAGATAATGACTTTCGGGACATGTCCCAGAGGGCATGTCCCGTGATTCACCCGCCGTTCACGGCCCGACGTGCACTGCGTGGCCGGCGATGAGGTCGGCGACCCAGTCGATGAGGGGCGTGTCGCCGACCTTGGCGGTGTAGAGGCTGCTGCTGAGGAAGGTGTGCTGGTCGCTGTTGTCGACGAAGAAGGTGCCCCACACGCCGGCGGGCTCGTTGTAGTAGTTGTCGCGGGCGTCGATGAGGGCCGCCTCGAACGCCGGCTGCGGCGTGTTGGGCAGCAGGGCCGTGCAGTCGTCGGCGCCGAAGCCGAAGAAGAAGCGGATCACCGAGTCGCCGGTCGAGGAGATGAGCGCGAGGTGCTGATCGGCGTGCTTCTGGGCGATATAGGCGCCGATGTTGACGATGCCGCCGCCCTGGCTGGGGAAGCAGTCCTGGCAGCCGGCGGGGATCGTGTCGTCGAAGCCCCACAGGTCGCTCCACTTCTGCTGCAGGCACAGGGGCGCGACCTCGAAGCCGAGGGGCGGGCCGGAGTCGTCGAGCAGGGTCACCGTCGAGCCGGGGAAGGCGTCGGCGATCCGGTCGTAGTTGAAGGCGGCCCCGAAGCCGCCGGCGCTCTCGCCGGTGACGAGCACGTGGCCGACCCCGGTGAAAGTCGGGACGATGCGCTCGAGGTAGGCCGCGACGTTGCGGAAGCCGACGAACTGCTGGATGCCGGCCTCCGACATCTGGTCGGGGCGGTCGCCGGCGTGCACGTCGCCGGTGCAGTAGGGCACGAAGATGTGCGTCCAGTCGCCGACCGGGTTCTGCGGGCCGGGGTCGAAGATGCCGTTGTTGCTGCCGTCGAAGTCGCCGCCGTCGAAGCTGGACGGGTTCTGGGCGCAGGTGAGGGCGTTGAAGCAGGCGCCGCCGCCCTGGAAGTAGATGACCAGGCCGTCGCCGGTGCCGCGGCGGACGCCGATGCCGGTGCTGCTGCCGTCCCGGCACAGCGCGTCGGGGAAGTCGACCCACGTCCACTCGCCAGGCGGCGCGTCAGGCAGCGGCTCGCCGTCCCACGGCGAGGGCGGCGGGTCGCCGGTGGTGCCGTCGGTGGCGCCGTCGGTGGTGCCGTCGGTCGGGTCGCTGGTGGTCGGGTCGCCGGTGGTCGGGTCGCCGGTGGTCGGGGTGGGCCCGTCGTCGGTGGTCGGGCCGGCGCCGGTGGTCGGGTCGTCGGTCGCAGTGCCGTCGCTGCCGCCGTCGCTCGTGGCCTCGCTGGTGCCCGCGGTGTCGCCGTCGGTCCCGGCGTTGCCGCCGTCGTCGCCGCAGGCCGGCAGCAGCACACAGACACAGAGAGGTGCGACGAGCAGGTGACGAACGGGAGTCAGCATCACGCCATGCTAACCGAGCGCGACAGGGCGGCGAGTCGCACAACCCCCCGCCCGCGCCGGCCTAGACTCACACGCCGCGCGCGGTCAAAACCGCCCCTGGACGACGAAGCCGGTCTGCCCGCCGCCGAACGTCGGCGCGAAGCTGACGCGCTGCTTCTTCATGTGGAAGCGCTGGACGATCAGGCCCGTCGTCGCGCCGGCGACCACGCCCGCCCCGAGGCCGAGGAAGAAGCCGCTGGCGAGGCGATGGGCGGTGAAGCAGTCGACGCCCTCGTTGTTGGTGCACACCAGCGAGCCGGTGTCGTTGCCGTTCCAGCGGCCGGTGGAGACGCCGGCCCACACGCCGCCGGTCAGCAATGCGGCCGCGCCGACGCCGAGCTCGGTCCACCACACCCACGGCTTCACGTCGTACTCGGCGGTCAGGCCGGTGGTCCACAGGCCCACGGCCACGCCCATCAACGCCGAGCCCGACGAGCGCAGGCGGATCGCCGGCACCAGCTCGCCGTTGGCGACCTTGGTCAGCTTCTTCTCGTCGTAGACGTTGCTGCCGTGGACCGCGAGCGCGAGGCCGGTGATGAACACCGGCACGCCCGAGACGATGAGGCCGGTCGACAGGCGCATGCGCGTCTTCTTCGGCACGCGCTCGGGCACCGGCGGCGGCGCGGCCTCGGCAGCCGGAGGCGTCGGCGCGGCGCCGGCCTCCGCGGGCGGGGGCGTCGACGTCGGCGCGGCCGTCAACGAGGGCGCCAGCGCAACCGCGAAGGTGGCCGTCGGCTGGGCGCCGAGAGTGACCTTCTCGACGTAGCGCTCGTAGCCGGGGGCCTGCACGGTGACCTCCCAGTCGCCGGGCTCGATGCGGACCGCGCAGCGGCCGTGGCCGTCGAGCGGGCACGGCAGCGGCTCGGCGTTCAGCTGCATCTTCTGCAGCGACACCGTCGCGCCGGCCGCCACCGCCTCGTTCGGCCCGATCTGGAACGACGCCGAGCGGTAGGCCGGATCGCTGGCCAGCGGCACGTCGAGCACGAAGCCCGGCGCACCTGGCTTGATGGACAGGTCACGAGTGGAGGCCGCGTAGGTCGGGGCGCTGATCTTCAGCTGCCACTTGCCGGGGTCGACGTAGATCGTCCTGCCGCCGGCGGTGAACTCCGGGGCGTGCGGCGGCAGCTCGTAGACCAGCGGCGGGCGGCTGTCCTTCTCGTCGTCGACGCGGGTCAAGGTCAGCGTCGCGCCGAGCTCGGCGACCGCCGACGGGGCGACGCGGACGATCACGCCGGTGGCGGCGGCCTGGGCCTTCTTGCTGCGGCTGACGGCCTGCTCGCGGCCGTCTTCGGGGATCGCTTGCTGCTGCAGATACAGCTCCCAGTAGCGGATCGCGTGCGCGCGGTGGCCCAGGGCGAGGCGGGCCAGGCCGGCGTTGAACAGGTCGCGCGGCTCGTGCACGCTGGCCCACAGGTCCTCGAGGATCTGCGCGGCCTCGAGGTACTTCTTCTGGCCGTACAGCGCGGCGGCCTGCTCGGCGCGGGCGTCGGCGTCGCCGGCCGGCGCGGTCGCAGGTGCGGGCGAGGGCGCGGGCGCGGACGCAGGCGAGGACGCGGAAGCGGGTTCGGAGGTCGCGGCCGCGGGCTCGGCGGCCGCGGCGGTCGCGAGGGTCAGGATGAGCCACGAGAGGCTGACGGGCATCGACATCTCCGAGCGTCGGGGGGTCGTCCGGACGCGGCCGGCCGCGCGATGATACGCTCGCTCGTCGCGCGACGGCAGCAATTGTCGCGCCGTCGCTGCAACCCGGTAAGCTCATGTGTCATCCTCGCGCGATGCATCGGCGAGGGCGGGGTTGGGTCTGCGCGGGGGCGGCGAGCGTGGCCGTGGTGCTCGCCGGCGACGCGCGAGCGGCGGGCGCGCGGACGGCCGCATCGACGCCGCCGACACCGATCTTCGCCGGCGCGGAGGCCGAGATCTGCGCCTTTCCGGGGGTGGTCTCGCTCGACGACGGCAGCACCCGCTGCACCGGCGCGCTCGTGCATCCGCGCCTCGTGCTGTACGCCGCTCACTGCGGCGCGACCGGCATGAAGATCGGCTTCGGCCAATCGGCGGTCGCCCCCGATCAGGTCGTCGAGCCCGAACTCTGCCGCGTCCACCCCGACTACGGAGGCCTCGGCGACGAGGCCGTCGACTTCGCCTTCTGCCGCCTCGCCGAGCCCGCGCCGGTGCCGACGCTGCCGATCGCGTTCGGCTGCGAGGAGGCGCTGCTGCAGCCCAAGGCCGAGGCCGTGATCGTCGGCTACGGCGAGACCGAGTCGGGCGCCGGCGACGGCCCCAAGCGCTGGGCGGCCGCGCCGGTGCGGCTGGTGCTCGCCGATTACTTCGAGGTCGGCGGCCTCGGCGAGGCGGGCGTGTGCGCCGGCGACTCCGGCGGCCCCGCGCTCCTCCGCGCCGCCGACGACACCTGGCGGGTGTTCGGCGTCGCCTCGGTGCACGCCGCCGGCTGCGGCGGGATCGGCCACTACGCCTACGCCCGCGAGGCGATCGCCTGGCTCGAAGAACAGGCCGAGCTCGACCTCACTCCGTGCCACGCCGGCGACGGCACCTGGCGGCCCGACTTCCGCTGCAGCGATTTCGCGCCGGCCGACAGCGCCGGCGCCGGCACCTGGTCCGACTTCTGCGCCGCCGCCCCGGCCGGGCCCGCGGGCACCAGCTGCGGCCCGGCCTTCGACGCCGCCGCCGACGACACCCCGCCGACGGTGGCGATCACGAGCCCCGTCGCCGGCCCGCAGCCGGGCGTGGTCGAGGTCGTGGCCGCGGCCGAGGACGTCGGCTGGGGCGTCGCCGAGGTCGCGCTCGAGATCGACGGCGCGGTCCAGGCCAGCGACGACGAGCCGCCGTGGCGCTTCGGCGCCGCCGAGTTCTCGCCCGGGACATACACGCTGGTGGCGATCGCCGAGGATGCGGCCGGCCACGTGACCCGCTCCGAGCCGGTGACGATCGAGGTCGAGGGCGACGGCGCCTCGGGCACCGGCGAGGCGGAGGGCGACGAGGGCTGCGGGTGTGCCAGCGGCGGGGGTCGCGGCGGGCTCGTGTGGCTGGTCTTTTGGACATGGTGGATGGGACATGTCCGAAGAGCAAGACGAGCGCGGGCCTGAACGAGCGCTGACTCACCGCCGGGGCGGGCGCCGGGGCCGGCGTTTCGCGCTACACCTCGCGCGATGTCCGTGCGCAAGCCCGAGCCCGAGCTCCAGCCCCTCGACCTGTTCCAGGAGTGGTTCGCCGCGGCGGCCAGGACCGGCATGGCGATGCCCGAGGCGATGACTCTGGCCACCGCCGACGAGAGCGGCCGCCCGTCGGCGCGCATGGTCCTGCTCAAGGGCTTCGACCCGGCCGGGCGCCTGCGCTTCTTCACCAACTACGACAGCCGCAAGGCCGGCGAGCTCGACCGCAACCCCCGCGCCGCGCTGCTGTTCTGGTGGCCGACGCTCTACGTGCAGGTCCGCGTCGAGGGCGCGGTCTCCCGTCTGCCGGCCGCCGAGTCCGACGCCTACTTCGCCACCCGCCCGCGCCTCAGCCAGCTGGGCGCGATCATCTCGCCGCAGAGCCGACCGATCGCCGACTTCCAGGAGCTGCTCGACGGGGTGTCGCACCTCGCCCACGAGCTCGGCGACGGCCCCGTGCCGCGCCCGGCCAACTGGGGCGGCTACGCGGTCGAGCCCGACGCATGGGAGTTCTGGGTCGGCCACGACGGCCGCCTGCACGAGCGCTTCGTCTACCGCCGCGCCGGCGCCGGCTGGACCTTCAGCCTGCTGGCGCCCTGAGCGCCGTGCTACGCTGGCGCAGTGGACGCCCCGATCGACCTCCGTCCGGTCTTCCGCGCGCACTGGCCCAGCTACGGGCCGGACTGGGACCGCGCGATCGAGCTGGGGATCGATGTGGCCGAACTCGAGCGCAACCTGTCGCTGACGCCCGAGCAGCGGATCTTGCAAAAGCATCGCACGCAGCAAGCAGTCGCGTTGCTGCGCGCAGGACTGACTCGTGCAAGACACGCCTGACCTGCTGCAGCGGCTGCTCGCCGCCGGCTTCGACTTCGTGATCGTCGGCGGCGTCGCGGCGGCGGTCCACGGCTCGGCGCGCAACACCGACGACCTCGACGTCGCCGCGGTGTTCACGGCCGACAACATGGCGCGACTGCTCGCCGCGCTGCGCCCGTTGCACCCGCGCAACGCGACCCGCCCGGACCTCGGCGAGATCGACGCGACGCCGGAGCAGCTCGCCCGCCACCGCAACCTCTACCTCGTCACCGACAGCGGCCGACTCGACGTCCTCGGCGAGGTCCCGCCGCTCGCCAGCGTCGCCGAGGTCGCCGCCGCCGCCGAGCCGATCGAGTTCCTCGGCGCGACCTGCAAGGTCATCGCGCTCAATCACCTGATCACGATCAAGGAGTCGGTCGCCCGCCCCAAGGACCTGCTGGTCGCCGCCGAGCTCAAGGCCATCCGCGATCGCCTGCGCAACCAGCCGCGACCGCCGCGCGGCGAGCAATGATGATATGTCCGCAGAGACATGTCACCTCGTCCTGGTCGCGCCTGCGTACGTGAGCGCCCGCCGCGTCGACCCGCGCGAGTCGATCGCGGCGTTCTTCGACGCGCTCGCCACGACGGAGATCGAGCTGTGGTGCGGCCTCCCGCCCGGCCCGTGGTACGAGCGCGTCGTCCCGCTCGCGCCGGGCGAGCTGCTGGCGCGGACCGGGGAGCTCGCTCCGGGCACCGCGCTCGTGGAGCTGGCGGCGAGCCTCCAGCTCGACGTCGAGGAGCTGTTCGCGTCGGGCTGGGGCCCGCAGGTCTCCGCGCGGCTGGCGGCGGTGACAGTGACCTCGCACGTCACCGCCGCGACCCCGCAGCTGCCCGCGACGCGTCCCCCGGAGCTGCGGCGAGAGGCCCGGATCTGCTTTCCCCTGGGCGAGGGGACGATTCGCTCGCACGAGCTGCACGCGCTCCTGCGCGACGACGTCCCGTGGGAGCCGCTCGGCCTCATCGACGACGCCATCCCTCACCGTCGCTGGCGCGCCGACGACCCGCGGAGCCTCGCCGCGTACGAGCTGTTGCTCCGGCTCCTCGACCTTCTGGCCGGCGGGAAGGCCTGCCTGAGGGTCACCGAGCAGATCCCTCCGTACGATGTGCACGAGGTGGGAGCGACGCTGCAGGTCGACTCGTCGTACTCCACCTGTCATGACTGGAGGCTCGAGCGCGACGGACAGACGCGTCCGCTCGTCGAGGTCCTGTCCCAGCTGCTCGACGCCGGCGACCACGAGGCAGTCGGCCCCGGTCGAGAGTGGATCCTCGCAGGGATCGAGGACCGCCCGTTCCTGTGGGCCGAGCTCGTCGAGCAGATCGAGCAATTCGTCGCCACCCGCGTCGGCGCGCCGCCCGGTCTTTTCGCACGCCTCCGCCGGGCGCCGCGCAAAGCGTGAGCGATGATTTTTTAAAAAGGAGCAGGACGTGGCGGGTCGTCCGCTCACGTCATCACAGCGCCTCCTGGAACTCCGCGACCTCCGGGAACTTCGCCTGCAGCTCATTAAAATTGTCGGCCGCGTCGGTGCAGCGGAGCACCGACTCGAGCACCGCCGACGACGCGTATTGCCCGATCTCCCAGCTCGTCGCGTCCGGCGTGTACTCGGGGTCGCAGTCGAACAGGAAGCTGGCAAACTGCGCCCCGCAGACGTCGTTGGCCTCGGCGACCTGTAAAAAGTCCTGGCCCTGCGAGTTCTTCAGCGAGCACAGGCTCGAGAAGGCGAGGTGGCCGGCGTCGGCGATGCCGATCAGGCGCTTGGGCGCGGGCGAGTCGGCGAAGCCGGTCTGCTGCTTGTTGAAGGCCACCACCTTGTCGGACAGCGCGCCGAGGATCAGCGTCGACTCGAGCGCGTCGCCGGCCTCGACCCCGCCGGAGGCCATCGGGATCAGCACGCGGGCGGAGCCGCCGCCGCCGGCGATCGCCCCGCCGCCTGCGCTGTGGCCGGCCATGCCGATCCGCCCGGCGTCGACGTGATCGGCGATGAACGCGAGGTCGCCCGCCGGAGCGGCGAGCGCCGCCACCATCTGCGCGAGGTCGTCGGCCAGGTGCTGCGGGACCATCGGTACGCCGCACAGCGAGCCGAGCAGGTCCTTGAGCCACAGGCCCGGGTGGTCGGCGGCGAGGACGACGAAGCCGCGGCTGGCCCAGTGGACCATGTATTCGAGCGACTGCGAGCGGAACCCGGCCGTGCCGTGGACGAAGATCACCGCGGGGTAGGGGCCGTGATCGGCGTCGAGCGGGAGGTCCTGCCAGCACTCGCATTCCTGCCACGGGTTGTCGGCGTCGGACACCTTGTCCTTCTCGGCGTCGGGCAGGCCGGTGCGGATGTCGTAGCGGACCTTCTCCTGCCCGGCCTCGCTGCCGGGCTCGGCCGGGTACCACACCTCGACGGTGAGGCCGCCGATCGTCACAGTGCGCGCGCCGACCGGCCACGGCCCCGGCAGCGATGTGTCTTTCGGGACAGGCAAGAACGAGCCGCCGGCGCAGCCGGGGACATCCGCCCCCGCGCCGGTCGTATCATCGCCCGTCGAGGTCCCGGGCTCGGTGGTCGTCGGCGCGGCGGTGGTGGGCGCGCCGGTCGAGGACGTCGCGTCGGTGTCCGCGGTCGCGGCGGTCTCGCCGCTGGTGGTGGTGGTCGTGTCGGTCGCGGTGGTCGTGCCGCCGGAGCCGTTACAAGCGACGGTGGAGAGGGTCAGCAGCGCGAGAGCGACGAGGCGACGCATCGGGGGACTCCTGGAAACCGCGCGCCACGGCACCACAGAAGGCGCGTCGCTGTCAACGTGGCATCCAGGCGACAACCTGTCTCCGCGGACAGATCGATTCACACTTCGATCGCCCGAGAATTGCGGCGCAAGTCTCCGCAAGCGGACCGCGTGATCGCGTGATGAACGCGTCGCAGCGCGTACGAGCGCGCCGACGGGCCGCGCAGCAGGCACATGCGCACAAATGCACTGATGCATGAATCAGCTTTGCGGTTGATGGTTGGCGGGGCCCCGCGTAACCATCGCGGCATGCGGCTCAAACATAGTCTGTCCACCTCCACGGCCCTGTTGTGCGTGAATCTGTTCACCGTCGCGTGCAACAACGACGACTCGGCCACCGCGTCGAGCGAGTCCGACAGCGACACCGGGAGCAGCGGGACCCTGGGGTCGACCGGGACGCCGTCGACCGACAGCTCGCCGACCACGACCGCGTCCCCGGTCACCGATTCGGACTCCGGCGTGCCGACCACCTCCGTGGGTCCGGGCACCGACACCGACACGACGGCGGGCCCGGGGACCGATACCAATACGAGCACCACCAACCCCGGCACCGACTCGACGACCGCGACGGCGACCGACACGACGACCGCGACGGCGACCGACTCGACGACCGCGACGGCGACCGACACGACGACCGCGAGCGGCACCGACACGACGACCGCGAGCGGCACCGACACCGAGGGCACCGACACCAACACCACCGGCAACAACGCGGTGTGCGGCGACGGCGTCGTCGAGGGCGGCGAGGGCTGCGACGACGGCGGCGAGAACGGCCCCGGCAAGGCGTGCAAGGCCGACTGCACCCCGAACGTGTGCGGCGACGGCGACAAGGGCCCGAACGAGGCGTGCGACGACGGCCCCGACAACGGCAGCCCGGACAGCAGCTGCACGGCCGCGTGCAAGGCCAACGTGTGCGGCGACGGCATCCTCGGCCCCGGCGAGACCTGCGACGACGGCGCCAACAACGGCGACGACAAGCCGTGCACCAGCGAGTGCGAGCCGAACGTGTGCGGCGACGGCAAGGTCGGCCCGGGCGAGGCCTGCGACGACGGCAACGACGACGACATGGACGAGTGCACCAACGCCTGCGCCCTCGCCACCTGCGGCGACAGCATCGTCGCCGCCACCGAGCAGTGCGACGACGGCAACATGGTCAACACCGACGCCTGCACCGCCTCGTGCACCGCGGCCGCCTGCGGCGACGGCTTCACCCAGATGGTCAACAGCGAGGTCTGCGACGACGGCGACCAGAACTCCGACCAGAGCGACTGCACCTCGTCGTGCAAGGAGAACGTGTGCGGCGACGGCCTCGTCAACACCCTCGGCATGACCCCCGAGCAGTGTGACCTCGGCGCCGGCAACGGCCCCGGCAAGGCCTGCAACGCCAACTGCGAGACCAACGTGTGCGGCGACGGCGACCCCGGCCCCGGCGAGCAGTGCGACGACGGCAACAACGTCAGCGACGACGGCTGCAGCGCCACCTGTGTGCTCGAGGTCTGCGGCAACAGCATCGAGGACGGCGCCGAGCAGTGCGACGACGGCAAGAACGGCAACCAGGACGACGGCTGCACCGACCTGTGCTTGCTGCCGGTCTGCGGCGACGGCTTCAAGCAGGTCAGCAAGAACGAGCAGTGCGACCTCGGTAACAACAACAGCAACACCGGCGCCTGCACCCTCGTCTGCAAGAACGCCGTGTGCGGCGACGGCTTCATCCGCACCGGCGTCGAGCAGTGCGACGACGGCGCCAACAACGGCAACACAAAGGCGTGCAAGGCCAACTGCACCAAGCAGGTGTGCGGCGACGGCTTCGTCGGCCCCGGCGAGGCGTGCGACGACGGCAACGCCATCAACAACGACACCTGCACCAACGCCTGCAAGCAGGCCACCTGCGGCGACGGCATCAAGCAGGCCAACGAGCAGTGCGACCTCGGCGCCAACAACAGCAACACCGGCGCCTGCACCCTCGCCTGCCTCCTGCCCAAGTGCGGCGACGGCTTCAAGCAGAACACCGAGCAGTGCGACGACGGCAACGGCTCGAACACCGACGGCTGCCTCAACACCTGCAAGACCGCCACCTGCGGCGACGGCTTCCTCAAGGCCAGCCCCGCGCCCGCCGAGCAGTGCGACGACGGCAACGTCGCGAACGGCGACCTCTGCAACGCCAACTGCACCAAGCCGAAGCGCGTGTTCAACACCAGCACCAGCTGGAACGGCAACCTCGGCGGCATCGCCGGCGCCAAGGCCAAGTGCCAGGCCCGCGCCAACGCGGCCGGCCTCGGCGGCACCTGGGACGCATGGGTCAGCAACAACACCAGCAACCCCGCCAGCCGCTTCATCAAATCGACCACCCGCTACGCCCTCCTCAACGGCCAGGAGGTCGCCCAGACCTGGGCCGACCTCGTCGACGGCACCATCGACACGCCGATCAACATCAACGAGTTCGGCGACATGTCCCCCCAGGCCGACATCTGGACCGGCACGTCCGAGAACGGCACCTCGCTCAACGAAGACTGCAGCGGCTGGACCGCCTCCGGCGGCTTCGCAGTGATCGGCTACGAAGGCCGCAACAACGCCATCGACTTCAACTGGAGCGCCAGGTCCGTCGTGTTCGCGTCGAACTGCTCCACGATGCAGCGGCTGTACTGCTTCGAGCAGTGAGATTGTCGAGAATTCGCTCTGTAATTTCGCCTACTTGGCCGTGGGCGAAATTGCGTCTCCACTATCTCTCCAGCGCGTGGAGCGCACCGGCGCTGCCGCGGCGACGGTCGACGTAGTCGCTCGCCGTCTGAAGATCCTTGTGGCGGAGGTGGCTGGCGACGGCCGCCACCCCACCACCGCCCTCAGCGATCCGCGTGCCGCACGACTTGCGGAGGACGTGGGTGCCGCGCCAGGGCAAGCCCGCGTGCTTCACGAGCGCCTTCATCCAGGACTTGATGTGGTGCTCCTGGAAGTGCTTCCCGTGGTTGTCGAGCACGAACGGGCCGGTCTTCGGAAAGCCGCGCAGCGTGTTGGCGAGACGCGTCGTGAGGCCGACCTCGTCCTCGGTCCTGCCCTTGGGGAGGTCGAGCTTGTCCCGCACGAGGTTGTGACGGATCGTCATCACCCCTCGCTTGAGATCGACGTCCGTCCACTTGAGCGCGAGGATCTCTCCGCGTCGGAGACCGCCGTCGAGACCGAGCAGGACAGCGACGACGAACATCGGCCCCATCGCTTGAGCCGCGGCGAGCAGCGCGACCTGCTCCTGGTCGTCGTAGGCGACCGCGGGCTTGCGCTTCCGGCGGGGGATCTCGAAGTCCACCGGAGCGGCCTTGATCTCCTTCTCCGCGATGGCGCGGTTGAACACCCGGCGGAGGGTCTTGAGCACCTCGCACATGGTGTTGTGCGACTTGCTGACCAGCGACTTCTTGATCGCGGTGATGTCCTTCGGCGTCACCTCGTCGAGCCGCCGGCGAGCCAGCACCGGCAGCAGGTACAGGCGCAGATGGACGTCGTAGTTCATCAGCGTGTTGGTCCCGAGCCGGTCGGCCTGGCACAGGTCGAGGAAGGTCTTGGCGAACTCCTCGAACGTCGGGGGCGGCGGCTTCTCGGGCTCGGGCTCAGGCGCGAGCAGCCGCGTGAGGAGCTCCTGCTCCAGATTCCTGGCCCACCGCTCGACGTTGGTCTTGCCGGTGACAGGCGCCTTGACACGGCTCCTGAGCTCGTCACCTCTTGCGTTCCTGACAATGACGTCGACTTCAAATTCATTCTTCCTTCCCTTCCACGGGCGCAGCTTGATCGTCATGACCGACCTCCCGCGCTCGCACTGTTCGCCGAGATCCATTGTGCGATGATCCGGGGGTCGAAGCGCAAGGTCCGGCCGAGACGCACGCCACCTGGGATCCCGCCACGGGCATGGCGGGCATAGACCGCGCCCTTGCTCGTGTGGAGTAGTACGGCGAGCTCTTCGACCGTCATCAGCGGCGGCGGGAGCGGCGGCGCCTCACGCGAACTCACGACGGGTGAACAGCGCTCAGGGGCGATCTCAGAGCGCCTGTCCGAATAGACATGTCGTGCTCGAGACGAGCCCCTGCCGCAAGGATCAGAGTTGTACACGGATCCCTCCTGATTCGACGGATTGACGCTCGACCGCTGGTTTCCGGGCGAGCAGATGCAGAAGCACGACGACGAGCGGCTCAGGGCGCGGACCGCGAGGGCGCCAGCAGCTTCTCGCGCCACGCGATGAGGGTCTCGCGGTGGAAGATCCAGCGATGGATCGCTCGGACGCACGGGATGTCGCCATCCTTGACCCGGCGGTAGAAGGTCGTGCGCGAGAACCCGGTGATCTTCATGGCCTCGCTGGACCCGATGTACTCCGGCGGTGTCGTCTCAGCGGGCATAGGCCTCTCCTTGCTGCTGCGCGCTGCGACGCGCGAGTACGAGACCGACGAGGCCCCCGATCGCCGCGCCAGTGAGCAGACCGGCGGCGACGAGACCGGAAGCGCGACGCACGGCCGGATCCTCGACGAGGACTGCGACACCGAGTGATGCAGCCCCGAGCACACCGCAGCCGAAGACCGCGGCGCGAGGGTCTCTGAACAACTGTGGGAGTAACGTCGCGCCTGCCATCGTCACGCCGAAGGCACCGACCTGCTTCCACGCGGCGCCCTCGCTCGCGGGCGAGGCTTCGTCCATCCCCGTCTGGAGCTCGTCTTCGACCTTGCCGTCGTCGAGGTTGCTCTCGGTCTGCGAGACGACTTCGAGCGGAAAGCCGAGCCCGATAGCGAGGCGGACGATGGTCTCGAGCGTGGGGTTGGCGCTGTCGCCGAGCAACGCGATGATGTGCCCGCGGGACACGCCGGAGCGCCGCGACAGCTCCTGTTTCGAGACGCCGGTTTGCACCCGCACCTGCTCGAGCAGGTCGAGCACGTCGCCGGAGGTGTTCCCGCGAGCGCCGCGGATCTTGCAGTTCGACGCCGCGAGTTCGGCCAGAAGGACCGCGAGGGGCTGTCGGCGCAGGGCTTCCAGCGCCCGCGCCGTCACCACGTCGATGTCCGGGCGCTCGCCTCGGATCATCCCGCGGACGTACTCCATCAGCGTCTTGAAGCCTTCCTCTCTCATCATCTCCAACCTCCCATGTGGTGAGCATAGGACCTCGATCCCCGGGCTACCCGCGTCTGCCAGTGTCTATTTTCGCTCGCGGAGCTATCTGCCAGCCTAATTCCCAAGAAATCTGCGCGTCAGAGCGCACAGGTAGATCAAGCTGGCAAGCTTGGCCTTGGTGATGCTAGAGTTTCAAGATAGTTGCCAACAACGAGATCTCCGTGTCTCCGCCCCCTGAAGGAGTGCATCCACGATGCTCGAGATCCAGCAACGGCTCCGCGAGCTCTTCAACTTCCCGACCGCGGAGGAGCCGTTCACGTACTTGCAGCAGTACTGGCGGCTGTTAACGTCGCAGGCCGTCACCTTCGAGTGGGAACGCCACGGGAGCGATTACTACGCGTGGTGGAAGGACTTCGACATCAAGATCGAGTCGGGGCGTGCACGGAGCCGCGAGATGAAGCTCCGGTTCCGCTGGCCGCGTGGTGGCTCCCGCATCGTCGGCCGCGGCGAGCTTCTGGCGCTGCAGGCTCGCGCGGAGCAAATCTGCCGGAGAGGTGGTCCCCAGGGCGCGCCGTTCGTCACCGAAGACGAGCCTGCTCGACCTGGACGCCCGCAGCGACGGCTCCACCTGACGGAGTTCAGGAGGATGAAGACCCACGACACCGCGCTCGCGCAGGGGTTCGGCGCCGGCTACGAGGCGCGCGTGCGCCCGCTCGGAGCGGACCTCCACGGAGACCACGCTCTCTTCCTGGTCAGCCCCACGGGCGCGTTCGTGTTGGTCGGTTTCGGGCCCGACTACAACTTGACGGCGCTAGCGAACTACTGGCGCGGCAACCTGACCAACGAGTTCTCGAGCGACCTGCACGACGGTGACGAGCCATTCGCCATTCGCGTCCGCGGCGTGCAGCATCGACTCGAGTACGTCCGGCTCCCGGGACTCGCCGGGTACGTGCATACGCCGCTCGGCGAGGTCTACCTTTGTCTCCTGGGTGACGACGACGTCGCCCTCGTCCTCGTCGGCGATGACGGCGCCGCACGGTGCCTGTTCCGAGGGGCAGCGAGCCAGGCGAACGGCCTCGAGCTTCTCCCCGACGAGGTCCCGGTCGTGCTGCTCGAGCGGCCGCGACCCTTCACGCCCGAGATGGTCGCCGAGGCGATCGCGCGCCAGCCCAAGCTGGCTCCGGCGATCCGCGACCACCTCGCGGCACTCGTGCGCGCCGCCCGGGACGAGATCGGCACCGAGTACGCGCGGCACCTGGTCTGGGCGCTCGTGGCAGCGCACGCGCGCGGTCGCAGGACTCCCGTGGTCGGCACGCACACGGAAGTCTTCGCCTGGGTCCTCGAGCAAGGCGACATGCGGGCCCCGCCGAAGGAGCGCGCCGGCCGTGGCGCGTTGCACTGGCTCGCCGCTCGATCCCCGCTGTTCGAGCGCGCGGTCGTCAAACGGATCGCGTACTGGAAGAACCACGTGGAGTGGTTCAGCGAACCGAACGCGGCGTGCATCGCTCGACTCGCGACGCGCGCGGGCAAGGGCCGCGTCGACGACCGCCAGGATCAGTGAGAGGCTGAGGCCTTCTTCGCGTCCTTCGCCTGCTTGCGGCGGAGTCGCTGCCACTCCGAACGGATCGCCGAACAAACGACGTGGGTCCGGGTGCAGTCGAACGCTTCGGCGAGCGTGTTGAGGCAGGCGTCGATCTCTTCCGGAAACCGGAAATGGTGCGAGCGCGGCCGCTGCTTCGCAGCTCCCCGAGGCGGCAGCTTGTAGTCATCGGAGGCTCGGCGTGCTCGTCGACTCTTGCCCTGGCTCGCCTGCCCCGGCTTCGTCGCTGAAGCGGGCGTCTCCGATCGGCTCGGCGGCTCGGTCGCGGCGGGAGCCCCCGAGCGGAGTCCTGGGCGACGGTTCGTACCTCGGTCGCGGTGGTGTCAACGACGGATTCGAGAGCAGATGACTCGCAGGCGAGCGACTCGGCAAGGGGACTCGTCGCCTCCCGGATGTTTCCGCCTTCCTTCAGCGCCACGATGGCCACTGGATGGGCTCCCGCTGGTTGCCTGGCGTGCGCGAAACCCGTCATCCCATAGCGGAGGCCGCTGGTCTTGGACGACTTCGACGCCATGTCACAGCCTCCCCTCGAACCCGCACATCTTCAGCACGTCTCCGCACATCGCCTGCATCGCGCGGTCGCCCTGAGTGTCCTTGCCGTAGGGCACCTTCCACACCGGGCGGAAGTACTCCGACGCCTTGGCGATCGCCGCCGACGAAGGGATCGGCTCGTCCCGCACCGTCGCCTGGGGGATCTGGTGCGCGGCCTCGCGGAGCCCCTCGAGCGCGCGCTTGCCGATCAGATCGCAACGATTCAGCACGATCAAGATCGTGCCCTCGGCCCTCCGCAGCGCGGAGTAGACATTCCCCATGTTCTCCATCGCCAGGCGCCCGTCGATCGGCACGAGCCAGAGATCCGCGTCGACCTGATCGACGACCTCGACGTGCGGCGGGCAGTCCGCGACCACGAGGTCGAAATTGGCGAGGTCCTGCGGCAGCTCCATCGGGCTGTACAGAACCTGGAGGCACTCGTTCACGCGGAAGAAGTGCCCATTCATGAGGTGCTCGTCGCCGCCGGAGAGCCAGCGGCAGATGTCGCCCTGGCGGTCGAGCCCGACCACGAGGGTCCTGATCCGCCGCTCCGAGGCGAAGAGCGCGAGGTGCACGGAGAAGGTGGTCTTTCCGATGCCACCCTTGTTGTTGTACACGACGATGGTCTTCATGCTGTCATCCTGATGAGGGATACGCCGGGCCGCCAGGGTCGTGTGCCCATCTCGAGGTCGCGGACCATCACGATCGTGCCCAATCGTCTCACGCGCGCTGCGTCACGACCGTGCCCAATCGTCCCACGAGGACGACGCGCCATGAATGGAGCGCGCGCCGATTGTTGGACACGCTGGGTCTCGCGGTGATGGCTCTCGAGGAGGCTCGGCGCTCGGGGCCAGGATCCCCGCGAACCCTGTTCGACGGTCACCTGGTGCTCCCCGCGAACGCTGCGCGCGCTCGCCGTCGAGGCTCCGCGCCGGGAGGCACTTGCCTGCCATGCGACGGCTGTTCGGTGAGCGCCGCACAGGCAGGCGATTCTAGCGCGCGGCGCGAGCAGCAAGCGGACGACATCCGACGCCAGGTAGCGACGCGGAGCCGACAGCCAGCGGACGAGCCGACGCACAGGCGAGCGGCGAGCTGACGCGCCTCATCCTGCCGATAGGCGCTCACCTGCCGGCCATCGATCGCACGCCGACTTGCAGGCAGGTGACACCGTCGTTGGTCGGCATCGTACTGCGAGATCGGGCCTGCCGGGCGGGTCAGATGGCAGTCAGATGCCGCCTGTAGGGCCCCGCTCGCGGGCTACGCCCATGGCCACCACGAGGGCCACGCCCCCGCCGGCCGCCGGCCCCACACACGTGGCGCCACTCGTCGCCAAGCGGAGAGCGACGACGCTATCCACGAACAGCACCATCAAGAGGACGACAGGCGTGGCGACGAGCAGAGCCCCGCACGCGGGGGCACTCTCGGCGCTCATCCCCATGGCGGCCGACGTGGCCCTGGAGCGCCGCCAAGATCATGTGGCCGTCGCTCACCTCGGCACGTGGCCACCAATTTTTACCTCGCCCCTCAGCTCTGCGCGAGCGCGTCCATGCGCGAACCGGACGTTCAGGCACGGGCCCGACGACCTGCTCCGGCGGCCGCCCTACACGGGCCTTCCGAGGTCCTGAGAAATGCTGCCGAACGCCGTTCGGACCGGATCGAGTCTTGCGCGGTAGGGTCTCGTTCGATAAGGTCGGGCCCGATGTTCGCCTCCGGACGTGCCGCGCTGTCAGTCGTCGTTCTCTCCGCCGTCCTCCCAGGCCCATTGGGTTGCGCCGACATCCCAGGCAAATGCATCACCGCTGTGTGCTGGGCCCCCGTCGATCCGAGTACCACGACCGATTCGACGACGGACACGACCACCGAGACCAGCACCGACTCCTCGACCACCGGCCCGGGTCTGTGTGGCAACGCGGTAGTCGACCCCGGCGAGACCTGCGACGACGGCGAGGACTGCAGCGCTGGCGTGTGCAACTCCGACGAGTACACCGGCGAGAAGCACTGCAACGCGGCCTGCAACGGCCTCTATCCCGGCTGGTGCGGGGACCAGTCGGAGCAAGCGCCGGAGGCATGCGACGAGGGCGAAGGCACCCAGACCTGCGATGCCGACTGCACGCCGGTTGAGTGCGGTGACGGCGTCCTCAACGCTGCGGCCGGTGAGACCTGCGATGACGGCTCCGACAACTCCGACGCCTACGACGACACGCCCGAGCAACTCGCCTGCAACACCGCGTGCACGGGCAAAGCCACCCACTGTGGCGACGGAGTCTGTCAGGAGTCGAACGAGGATACCTCTTGCGCCGACTGCACCTGCGGCGACGGCATCGTGAGCGCGCCTGAAACCTGCGACGAAGGTTCGGCCACCCCAACCTGCGACGCGGACTGCACCGCGGTCGAGTGCGGCGACGGCCAACACAACCCCGCCGCCGGAGAGTCGTGCGACGACGGCAACATGATCGACAACGACGAGTGCCGTAACAACTGCACGACGTGCGGCAACGGCATCCCGCAGCCGGGCGAGGAGTGCGACGACGGCAACGCGATCGACGACGACGGGTGCAGCAACGAGTGCGTCAAGCCCCGCCTCGTCTTCGTCACGTCGTCGGACTTCAAGGGCAACCTCGGCGGCCTCGCCGGCGCCGACATGAAGTGCGGCACGGCCGGCCTCACCGCCGACCCCAACCTCCCGGCCGCCGCCTGGCGCGCCTGGCTCAGCGACGACAGCGGCTCCCCCTCCACACGCTTCGATACCGCCTTCACCGGCTGGTACCAGCTCGTCGACGGCACCCCCATCGCCAAGGGCTGGTCCGACCTCACCGACGGCACCCTCGCGGCCGCCATCAACCTCACCGAAACCGGCTCGACCCCAGTTGACCCGCTCAACGCCTGGTCCAACACGACTGCCGCCGGCGCGATGGCCGGCACCGAGCACTGCAACAGTTGGTCGAACTCGATGCTCGCCCCGAAAGGCCGCCTCGGCGACACCACCGCGACGAACACCGACTGGGCCGACCTGAACGACGCTGTACTCAACCCCTTCAGCTGCGGTACGTCCCTCCACCTCTATTGCTTCCAGAGCTCGCCGTGACCTCCCAAGGCCCAGCTTTTCACGCAAGAACGCCTCGGCGTACTGGATCATGATCGCGCCCGAACAGCGCACGACGCACCTCGACGACGATGCGGCCACGGCACCCAACCTGCGCCGGCCGCCGGCGGATCCATACATCGGTCTCGAGATCGAGGGCCGCTACCGCATCGAGCGCAAGCTCGGCGCCGGCGGAATGGGGCGGGTGTACCTCGGCCGGCACCTCCGGACCGGCGCCGCTCTGGCGATCAAGGTGGTCGAGTCTCTCCCGGCTACCAGCGCCGAGCTGCAGACGCGGTGCTTCAACGAAGCCCGCGCCATGATGGAGGTCCGCAGCAGCCACGTGGCGCATGCGATTGACGTGGGGGCTCTGCCGCACGGAGAGCTCTACCTGGTGCTGGAATACCTCCGGGGCGAGGACCTCGAGGCGCTCCTCCGGCGCGAGGGTCCGCTGCCGTGGACGCGTCTGGGCCCGATCGCCCTGCAGCTCTGCAGCGGCCTCGGCAGCGCTCACCGCCAGGGTATCATTCACCGCGACATCAAGCCGAGCAATTGCGTCCGCCTCACGATCGACGACAACCCCGATCATATTAAAATCATCGACTTCGGCATCGCCCGCGACATGGACGCCCCCACCGGCCCGACGCAGAAGGGCACGGTCATCGGCACACCCGAGTATCTCGCCCCGGAGCTGGTCACCGGCGACGCCAGGGCCGGGATCCGCACCGACATCTATGCGCTCGGCGCCACCCTTTATAAACTATTGACCGGAGTCTCGCCGTTTCGCGGCGACAGCGCCTTCGAGGTCCTGGGCAAACACGTTCACGGCGAGCGGATCCTCCCGAGTCGCGCGGCGCCCCACCTTGCGATTCCGGCGTCCGTCGACGCCATCATCCTCCGCACCCTCGCAGCGAACCCCGGCGACCGCTACGCCAGCACGGACGAGCTGGCGCAGGCCATCTGCGCGACCCTCGGGATCCGCCGCGCCGGAGTCTCGGGCCCCGCGTTCAGCACTCCCGCGACCGCCGTCATGCCTGCGAATCTTCCGGGCGCCGACCCGCGACCCGGCGCCAGCGCGGGCCAGGGCTCGACCGCCGAGACGATCGCACCGCGGGCTGTCGCCAACCGCGTCGTCACGTTGTTATCCACGATCGGTATGTTCGTGGTCGCCACCCAACTGGTGATTCCGGACGACGAGGCGCCAGACAAGACCGCGACCTCGACGCCCATGTCTGGTTCGGCCGATACCCCCGCGCGCACCGCCCCGCCGAGCCCGGGGCCACCCGAACCCGAGTCACCGAAGCGCGAGTCACCCATAGGGGATGCTTTAGAAAACATGCCCCTTAAGACACCTCCACCGCACGCCGAGGCTCCCGCAGAAGATGCACCCAAGGACATGCCCCTTGAGACGCCTCCGCCGCGCGCCGAAGCACCGCCCTCAGGCGCGAGCATGCGAGCGCCCGCGGAGCCCGAGTCTCCCGTCGCCAGCGAGCTCACCGAGGCGAAGCAAGCTGCTCCGCCGCCGGCCCTCGAGACTCAGCAGCCCCCGCCGGCCCACGAGATGCGGCCGAAGCCACGGCCTGAATCGGGCTTCCCCTACACCGCGGCGAGGTCGGAGATCGCCCAGCAGCTCAAGTTCATGCGGACCACCTGCATGACGACAGGCGGCCTCATCGCCCCCAAGGTCAAGTTCCGCGTCGACGTCGCCCCCAACGGCACGCCCGACGTGCGCGTCTACTCCGCTGACCGTGACCTCCGCGCGTGCTTCCGCAAGGCCCTGTCGTTCCCGTTCGGCAAGAGTCCGCGCGGGGGCGCCTTCGTGTACACCGTGACGCACTCGAGCGCCGATTTCGCGCCTGTGCCGCTTGACCCGGAGAAGGCGGGCAAGCCATGAGCACCGCCAGGCTCGCCGCCGCCGGCCTGCGCTGGCAAGCGCTGATCGCCTGCGCCCTGCTTGGGCTGTTTGGCGCCGCGATCGGCACGTACTTGACCATCCTGAAATTCCGCATGACCTACACGCCGTGCCTCGGCCCGAATGGCGGCTGTCAGGTCGGCGAGATGCGCTGCGAGGACGCTCTGGGCGCGGCCTGGTCGATCGTCGGCGGTCTGCCGATCAGCGCGTGGGGCTCGGCGGCATACCTCTGCATCGCAGTGCTGGCAATCGGCCAGCTCGTCCGCCGTGGCTTCCTCGGTGGCTGTGCGGCCCCGTTGCAGTGGGCCCTCTCGCTCGTGATGGCGCTCGTCAGCCTCGCCTACGCCGCGTACGCGTTCCTGATCCTGCAATCGCCCTGTCCGTTCTGCCTGTCGCTCTACGTCGTCGCGCTGCTGCTCGTGTTGTGCACCGCGGCCGTGCGGCGCGCGGCCGACCCGCGCGAGCAATTCGGCCTGCGGGTCGCGCTCCGCCACCGCAGGGCCTCGCTCATCGACGCCGCCTTCCGCCTCGGCATGCTGCTGACGATCGCCACCGGCCTGCAGTCGCTCGCCTATCATGGCATGCGCCATACGGTGAGCGTGCGCGACGGCTGCCCCGAGCAGGCCGAGCCCTTGCCGGTCGCGCCGATCCGCGTCGGACCTGCCGATGCGCCGGTGATTCTCGCCGCCTATCTCGACATGTCGTGCAGCGCGTGCAAGCGCAAGTTCAAGCAGCTCGCCAGCGCCCTGCGCAACAATCAATTCCCGAAGCCGGTCCAGCTGCGCGTCTACCATGCGCCGCGTCACGCCTGCGATCCCGCGGCTTTCCCCGCCGGGTTTGCCCGCTCCGACGATCGCGCCCGCGACGACAACGCCTGCCTGGCCGCGTGCGCCGCCGAGTGCATGGAGAAGCTCCGGCCTGGCGCCGGCTACCGCCTGATCGGCGGACTGTTCGCATTGCACGACGATCGCCAGGCGGGTCAGCCGCTGTTCACCGCCGAGCGCGTCGGCAATCGCGCCGTCGACCTCGGCATGGAGATCGATCCGGACGACCGCGACAACCCGCTATTCCGCTGCATCGACGACGATCGCGGCGTGCTCGCTACGATCACGGCGCACCAACGGCACGCCGAGGTGCTGAACCTCGCGGTCCCCGCCATCGCCGTGTACGCCGCTCTGAACGGCGAGATCGACTTCGAGCGTCCTCCCTACTGGATCTTCGCCAACACCCCGTTCGACGACCTCGGCATGTACATCGAGCTGCAGGCCGCTCCGCCCGCCCAGGCCAAGTAATCCGACCATGTCCGCGCCCCGCGACCCCGCGACCCTCATGATGCTCGTGCTGACCGTCGCCATGGCGGTCGCGGTCGCTGCGGTCGTCTACCTCGTCACCGACGACACCGACCTCACGCTCGCACAGATCCCGTCCCCAGCCCGCGCCGCCGCTCCGACTTGCGACCTCTCGCGCCCGACGACCGCGACCTGTCCCCCGGGACAGTACTGTCGCCTGAATGCCTGCGTCCCCGTGCCGCCCGAGGTCCTGTGTGGCGAGGGCGACAGCTGCCGCGACTGCGAGTGCGAGGACGACCTCGTCTGTCACAACCTGCGCTGCGTCTCGCCGTCCAGCGTCGATCGCACTCCGCTCGTCTGCGAGGAGAACCAGGCCCTCGCGGACGCGGTCAAGACGCTCGCGCTCAAGTGCTCGACCCGCAAGAAGACCGTCGCCGACATCGTCTCCGCCGGCGCCTGCACCACCGCCGAGTGGGAGCAGCTCGCGCTCGAGGACGAGAAGTTCGACCTCATTCTGTCGGCCTTCCCCGACCGCTTCGCCGTCCACTTCCCGAGCGGCCAGCCGCAAGTGAAGCGCAAAGACTGGCCGCCGCCCGAGGTCCTCGATCACTACCTCCACCAGGTGCGTCGATTCGCCGGCCCGCTGCGCGAGGCCAAGCAGATCTTCGTCATCGGTCGCGCCAGCCCCGACGGCGACGCCGAGGCCAACCACTGGCTGGCGCTGGCGCGGATCAAGTTCGTCGAGAACCTGCTCGACCTCGTGCTCTACGAGGGCATCCCCGAGACCGAGCGCGACAAGCGGCGCGTGCGGATCCGTTCGTTCGGCCTGCCCACCACGCGGACGATCGAGCCCGCTCGCTATCGCCAGACCTATTTGACGGATCCCAGCGGACGGCCGCCGACGGTCGATCCGCTCGTCACCGCCGATCCTGCCAGCGCGCGTGAGCTCCGTGCCGCGCTCGACGGGGCTATCGATCTTCAGGACCGCACCTCGCCGGCCTGGCAGGCGCTGTTCTCGGCGGTCAACCGCGTCGTCTTCGTGATCCCGATCCCCTGCCTCGGCGACGAGTACAGGCCGCCGATCTCCGTCGACCCCGCGGAGGCCCCGCCGTGACCGAACGAAGCGCGCGCCTGTTCGCCCAGATCACGTGTGTACTCGCCATGGCCAGCATCCTCGCCGCTGCGATCGTGGGCGTGCGCTGGCGTCACGAGCGCGACACCTTCGTGCGCCGGCTCGCGGGCGCCTGCGAGCGGGAGCCGTGACGTGACCGCCGATCGCACCCGCCTGTTCCTCGGATGGACCGCGATCAACCTCGTGTTTACGGGGCTGGGGCTTATCATTACAGTGTGGCTGATGGGCCGCCGGACCGACCAGCACCAGCAATTCGTGCGATTGTTGGCAGAGCGACAAGACGCCTGCGCTCCCGTCGCCGGCGCCGAGGAGCCGGCGGCGCCCGAGCCCGCAGAGGTACCGCCGCCGCGCCAGGATCCCGCGAAGTCCGGCTATCTCGGCGCTTCGGGCATGGACATCTCGCCGGCGATGCGTCTCACCCTCGAGGCGCTGTCCCCGGGCGAGGTCGGCAAGCTCCCGCTCGACAACCTGCGCCTCGGCTCGCCGCAGGTGCTGCCGCCGCGGACGATCCACATCGTCAACCTGTGGGCCACCTGGTGCGATCCATGCCTCGCCGAATTGCCCGAGTTCAAGTCGATGTTCGGACGCCACCGCGAGTGGGATAATGTCCGCTTCGTGCCGATCCAGATCAAGGACCACACCGATCCGCTGCGGTCCTATCTTGATTATGCCGGCGTCATGCCGCCAGCGCCGATCCGTCTCGCCGATCGCACGATGAGCGACGCCCTCGCCTCGACGCTGGCCGAGGGCGACGACGGCGGCCTCTACCGCGGCAACCTGCCGGTCACGCTGGTCCTCGACTGCAACCGCCGGGTCCGCTGGGCCAAGTTCGAGCAGCTCGGCGAGGCCGACTTCGCGGCGCTCGAGCCCTTGATCGACCAGCTCCGCGCCGAGCTGACCGACACGCGCCCGGGCGCCTGGTGCACCCAGGAATGGCCCGGAAACGGCCGCTGTGAGGCGATCGAGCGCACCGCGGCGCATCACAGCTTCGAGGACTGTGGCCCGCTGCGCCGGCGCAGCAGCGACCTCCCCGGCACCGCAGAAGTCGTCGAGCCCGAGCCCGCCGAGCCCGTCGCCGTCACATCTCCCCCCGAGATCCTGCCGACCACGTGCCCGCCGAAGACCCGGCTCCGCAATGGCAAGTGCTCTCGCCTTCAGAAGCTCCCCGAGCTGCAGGTGACCGCGCCTGCCTCCTCGCCCATGTGCGGCAACGGCGTCTGCGACCCCCATGAGAGCCGGAGCAGCTGCTGCCAGGACTGCCCGTGCGCCGAGCGGTTCGTATGCAAGAGCCTGCGCCCCAGCGAGCCACCTCGCTGCCGCGCGGCCCTGCAGCCCTGATTATGGTTGCACGCCGCAGTCGCGCCACCCGTGCGCGGCCGCAAGGATCGTTGGCGCGTGACGCGTTCATCCCGAGGGTCGGCGACTCAAAATCTGCCCGAGAGCACGATGCCGGTGTGGCCCGGGCCGGCGCTAGGATCGACGCGAATTGCCCGGGCTCCACCCGGACCGAGGTGCTTGCGCTGGACGATCAGCCCCGTCACCGCGCCCGCGAGCAGACCGACGCCGAGGCCGCGCAAGGTCGCCCCGAGGGCCGGCAGCGCCGAATGACGGTGCTCCCTCCAATGTTCGGACCAGCCCGCGAGCGTGCCCTCCGGATTCGTGTTGTCGCGACTGAACGGGATTGGTCCCCGGACCACCATCACCTCGCCCAGGATGAGGCCCACGCCGCCGACCGCCGCGAGTGCGCTCCATGCGATCATCCGCTGGCGCGCATCGTTCGCGCGCCACACGAGGGCGCTCGCTGCAAGCCCGGCGCCTGCGCCGAGGAGCGTCGAGCCGACATTGCGCACCACGAACGCGTTGGCAAATCGGCGCCGGCAGTCGGCGAGCGTCGGATCGTCGCACGTCTTGACCCGCTGGCCGTGGATCATCCCCACGCCGCCGCCGATGAGCCCGAGCCCGACCGCCGCCACCGCACCACCGCCAATGTAGAGCCCGCGCGCGGTGCCCTTCACGACCTCGGGCGGCACCACGCGCGCTTGCGGCGGCTCGGGTCGCACGATGGGAGCCAGCTCGGGTCGCAGCGAGATCGCCAGCGGCGCCGTGCCGACCGCGACCTGCTGCTCCGCGGGTTGATAGCCGGAACCCTCCACCCGCACGATCCACGCGCCGGGATCGAGCTCGAGCTTCAGCGGCAGCCGCGGGTTCGCCTGCGGAAACGAGAGCTCGGGCCGCAGATCCGCAGGGCTGCTGGAGACGTGCCGCGCGACCATGGTGACGGTCTGCGGGCCTTCGAGCGGCAACGTGATCGTCACGGTCACCGGCGTCACCTTGCGGACCGCCTCCGCGAGCTGCTCCTCGCCCTGCTTGCGATCGTCGGGCCCGATGTCCGTACGCGCCAGGTACTCGCGCACGTAGGCGACCGCGTGCGCGAAATGACCGGCCGCATCGCGGCTCGCGGCGGCGTTGAACAGGAGCGAGGGCTCGTCGGGGTAATCGCGCCGCAGCGCCTCGAACTCGAGCGCAGCCTCGACGTAGCGGCCGCCCTCGAAGAATTCGGCCGCCCGCGCGGTCCGCTCGGCCCTGTCGCTCGATGCGGCCGGCCTGGTCGTCTCGGCGGGCGCGCCCGCGTTCGTGGCCGTGGGGCCCGCTGGCGCCACGAGCAGCAACATCATCATGGAGACGCAGAGAGACGACATGCCGGCGAGCGGGAACGTAGCCCAAAGGCCCGCTCGACGCCAGTCTGTTGATGGGCTCGCGTCCTGCGCGAGAACGTTGTTTAACGCTGGTATAGAGCCCGCGTGGCATTCGCCGTCCGGGGGCAACACGATGTCCATCGGCACGGGACCCCGCGCGGCCATCACGGCGCGAAAGTCCCTCGTGACCTTCAGACCGATCGCTTATCTACAGCTTGATCGTCTCGGCACGTTTCGGTGGGTGCGAGGCAAGCACGCCCTCGACGCAACGCCCGAGCTCGCCCTCCGCAGGCTCGCCGTCGATCTGCGTTTTCTCGCCAGGAACGATGGCGATCTCGATCGACATCGGTCCGGGCGGCTTGCACTTGGCCAGCGCGCGTCGAAGGTTGAATACACGCACGGAGGTAGCCACCTCACGGCGAGAGGCAGTACGCGGCTCGTCGGCGTGCATGTCCACCAACACCTGCGCGTCGGACTTCCACTCTGGCGTCGGCGTGGTTGAAGGCGTGGGCTCCGGGTGCGTAGCGAGCTCCGGGTCCACAGGCGTGGCCACAGGCGGTTCGGGACGGGCAGCCACCACCGGCGATGCCAAGAGCGCCTTCGGGTCGGGACACGCGGGCGAGGTCGGCTCGGGTTGGATCGCGAGCCAGACCGGGACGACGAACAGCGGCGCGAACACCTTCAACCGTCGCGCGCGTCGGCGTCGGTCGTGGAGGTCCGAGAGCATCTTGTCGATCGAGTCATTCGATGGAGCTCGGATGTCCTCGAGCGCCTTGCGGATCGCGTCGGCCATCGACGCGGCGCTGTGGTGACGCCGCATGCGGATCTCGACCGCGCCGAGCAGCACAGCGCGCAGCGTCGGCGGAAGATCGAGCCGTTGTGCGACGGCAACCGGGTCCGAGTCGCGCGGATCGGGAAGCGCCTCGCCGGTGAGCATCGTGTACCACAGCGCACCCACCGAGTAGATGTCGGCCCGAAAGTCTCCTGGGCTGCCGCGCAGGCGTTCCGGGGCGATAAAGTACGGCGTCCCGAAGATCATGGTCGGCACCGATTCGGGCGGTACGCCGAGCTTCAGGCCCTCGGCCTCGGACATGCCCTCGACCACGCGGGCGTAGCCGAGGTCGGAGAGGCGGGCGCGTTCGCATCCGCCGATGTGCTCGAGGATGCAGTTGTTGGGCGAGATGTCCCGGTGCGCGACCGCTCGCTCGTGGAGCGCCGCGAGCCCCGCGAGCACATCGCAGACGATCGAGACGCATCGCTCCCACGGAATCGGCCCGCCCTTGAGCACATTGGCTAGCGTCTGGCCCTCGACGAGCTCCATGGCGATGAAGTGGCGCCCGCCCAGCCATCCGGCATCGTAGGCCGGGATCAGGTTCGGATGCCGGATCTGCGCGGCGAGCAGTCCCTCCTGCTTGAAGCGCTGGACCTCGACCGCGTCGTCGTCGTGGTCGGGGTGGAGCACCTTGAGCGCGAAGATCGCCCCGGTGTTCTTGCACGTCGCCGCGTAGATCGAGGCGGCGGCGCCGTAGCCGATCCGGTAGTCGAGGCGGTATCGCCCTCCGAGAGAGTCTCGCCGGTGAAGTCGTGGGCGATGCGCGGTCGGAAGCCCTGATCCGGTTCCGTGAACATGCTTAGAACTCCATCGTGAGGCGGAGCCCTGCGGGGCCAGGATGCACCGCGAAGCGGCGATCGGTGCGCCGTTGATGCGCATCGATCCCCAGCAGCGTAACCCCGGAGATGAACAGAGCGAGCGCAGGGACACCGAGGCCGAGCGCCAGGTCGTTGGCGCGTTCTCCCTGGCGTGTGAGGTCATGGAAGCGCTGCGCTTGTGCGTGGGGGATCATGGTGCCTGCCGGGTACGTGGCGTTCAGGCTGTCCACTTGCACGTCCATCGCGGCTCCCTTCACGAGCATGGCGATCGCCCCGCCGCCGAGGGCCAGCCCGACGCCGAGCGTGGTCCATCCGGCGATCGGGAGCGGGCGGCGCTCGCTCCGTATCGACGGGCGGTCGGTCGTCGGGGTCTTCTCGGGGCGCGCGGGCTGGACGACCACCGCCGGCGTTCGAGCGGGTGAGGCCGGAGCGTCGGTCTTGGGCTTGCCGTCCGGACGACCGACAGCGACCAAATCGTCGGGGGATCCGTCCGTGCACATCCCAGCGATCCGCGGCTCGATCTCTCGCAGGGCGTCGGCGATGCCCGCCCGATCTCCTGGGCGATCGGCGGGCGGCAGGGTGGCGAGCTGCGCCTCGAACGTTCGCAGAAGCGTGGCGGCGCTGCAGAGCGGTGCTACGTCGTTGCTGGCCTTGTGCGCCTTCTTGTAGAGGCGGACGGCGGAGAACGCGAGCAGAGAGCGCTGGTCGAACGACTCCGGTCCTTCAGGCACGGCCTCGAACGCCCGGCGGCAAGCGTCGCCCGCTTCGGCATGCTCCCCCGCGGCCTTGCGCCGCTGGCATTCGGCCGCGTGTACCTGCCACGGCCCGGCGGAGGCCTCGGCCGGGGCCGGCGACTGCACCACCACCAGGAACACGGGAAGAAGCATCATGACCGCGGATGGTACCGGATCTTTCGGTCAGCAACGCGCCGCGTTTGCGTTTTCAGTGGGCAATTATCTCACATGCGGTTGCCCGCCCCCGCTGACACGGCGGGCGAACTTGCGCTACTGTGGAAGGCATGATCCGGACCGTGCGCCGCCCCCTGCTCGTGATCCATGCTGCCGCGTTGCTGACCTCTGGGTGCTTCGACGGGGCGGACCTGGCGGCTTGCGGCATCTCCATGACCTACTGCGAGGCGGACGCCGGGAGCACCGGAGAAGGAGCGGGCGGCACGTCCAGCAGCAGCTCGGGGCCCGGCATCATGACGTCCGACGCGTTCACCGGCAGCGACAGCGGGGGCGGGGACACGGACACCTCGGGCGGCACCTCGCCGTCGACGGGCGAGCCGAGCGAGCCCCCGCCGTGGATCGAAGAGCTCGCGTGCGATCCGCCGGAGGCGTTCGAGGTCGGCCCGACCGTCGTCACCTACAAGGCGAGCGCCGACGCGGTCGAGGCGGATCTTCTGGACGACGGCGTGGTGATCGCCACGGGCCCCGCGGGAGCGCCCTTCGTCTTCCCGGTCACGAGCGGCCCCGCGAACAACCCGGGCAGCAACCTATCGGTCGTCGTGCGCGACGCTGCCGGTCAGACCGCGGAGGCGTCGATCTACCAGCCGAGCCTGATCAAGGTGCCGGGCAGCACCGTCTGGACCACCCTCGAGCCGAACGACGGCCAGTTCAGCAGCGGCGGGGCAGTCGCGCTGGACGGCAACAACGCCATCGGCGCCGGCGTCCGCTGGGAGAACAACCAGATCCTGGCGACCCTGCGCCGCTACGACAAGTCGGGGACATGGATTGCCACGAGCGACGGGTGGACCCAGCAGCACACGGACTGGACGCAGCGCGCAGAGCTGAAGACCGGGCACCTCGGCCTGAACGCGCTTGCGGTGGACGGCGAGGGCAACATCGTCGCGGTCGGCACGGCGCAGGTCGACGGCGAACCGCGGATGTACGTCGCGCGCTTTGGATCCGGCGGCGGCCTGATCTGGGAGGTGCTCGGGCCGACCGGGACGGAGGCGCGCGGCACGGGCATCACGAAGGACGGCTCGATCTACGTCGCTGGCGCAATGCGCGTGGCGAAGGGGCCCGACGTCTGGGACATGGCGACGTGGGTCTACGGCCCTGACAAGCAGGCATTCGGGCCCGATATCTTCAAGGATCTGGAGGACGAGCTCGAGGAGCGCAGCGAGTATGGACACGCGGTCGCGGTGCTGGCGAGTGGCCGCGTCGCCGTGGCGGGCAGGCGCGAGGTGCGAGATCCGGTGACGAACAAGCTCTATCTCCGGGGAGTTGTGCTGGCGTACGAAGGCAAGGGCAAGCGCGTTGGCGAGTGGACATCGCCGGGCGACACGATGCTGAACGACACGATCTTCGCGGCCGCGCCGGCCACGACTGGCGTCGTACTCTGCGGCTACGCGCAGAACGAGATCAACATCCCGACCAACAAGCCGCAGATTTTGATCCGTTGGCTGAGTGAGGATCTGTCGGAAGCGAAGGCCCCGCGTCTCGAGAGTACGCCCGGCGCGGCGATGTGCTACGGGATCGGCACGAACATGGAGGGCGCGACGATCGTCGGCGCGACCGTCCACGAGAATCTGGGCGGTGATAACGCCTGGATCTTCGCGGTCGAAGACGCGTCCTCGCCCCGCGTCGACTACATGAAGCGCAACGGCATGTCGAACGGGCAGGACCGTGTGCTCGGGCTGGCGTGCGAGTACATGTGCGCGTGGACCGGCTCGGAGGAGGTCGACGGCGCGGTGCAATGGATCATGGGGATGATTCGCGGCTGATGCTCACTGCGGCGGGATGAAGATCGAGCACTGCTCGAGGATCGTCCCCGCCATCTGCTTCATGAACGGGACGTAACTCGGCTCGCACATGCTGGCAAAGCGCCCATGCTTCCCCGCTTCGGCGAAGAGGCGCATCACGTTCGGGCCAGCCTCCGGGCCCTCGCATTTTGGATCCGGCAGATCGCGATCGTGGGAGAACACGAGGGTAACGAGCGCGTCCTCATTGCCCTGCTTGGCCTCGAGGACAGCGGCGTGCCACTCCGCCGGCGTTCCAGGCGTGAGGCCGTCCTCACCAGCCACGATCACGATCGCCAGGAGCGCATCCGGTCGCAGGAAGCCCTTGTTGCAGCCCCACTTGCTCAAGATCTCCGGCTCGAGCGCCTTGAGCATCGAGCGGGCGGCTTTGGGCTCCTTCGGCCCGGCGCCGAGTTTCGAAATGCACTCGAACGTGCCCTTGAGATCGGGATCGTCCTTGGTGATGAAGCGAGGCCCATCTGCAGGCAGGCAGCGCGTGTTCGAGGCGTCGAAGTTCCCGACGATCGTCACTCCTGCGCCATAGACTCCCGTGCACTCCTCGAAGATCTCGTTGCACGGGTAGTCCGGCGGCCCGTCCCACTGCGAGCAGCCCGGGCCTTCACACATCACCTGCGAGCAGGAGTAGCAGATGTCGCAGCTCGGGAGGAACGGAAGCGAGGCATCGACGACCATCACGTGGTAGTCGAAGTCGGCGAAGTCGGCCTCGAGGATCTTGACGAACTCCGGGAACGCCTCCTGGAGCTGGATCTGCTTGTAGGCCATCTCCTCGTTCGACGAGATCACGAACAAGAAGTCGATCTTGCCCTTGCAGCCGGGCGTGGTCGGGAAGTCCGGGATCGAGCCGACGTCGGCAACGCCAGGCATGCTCGTGTTGCTCGAGCCTGCCGTGCTGTCCTCACCGCCGGACCCGGAGCCCGTGCTCGTGCTCGTGCTGCTGCTGCCGCCGGAGCTGTCGGCGCCGCTCGTGGTGAGCGGCGGCATCGTCGTGCTCGGCGTGGTCGTGAAGCCGGTGGTCGCCGTCGAGTCGCCGCACGCGACCGCCAGGCTAGCGGCGGCGACTGGCGCGAGCAGACTTGGGCGCGGCATCGCGCGATCGTACCTTAGAGCGTGCAGCGGCACCAGCCTGTGCGGTGAGCAACTCTGCGATTTGCTCGAGCGACAGGCCCTCGGCTCGCTTGGCGGCGACGAAGCGCGCCTGTCCGAGCGCGCTCATTGGGAATCGATTAAACACCCCGCCGGGGCTGCCGAGCGAGATCTTGATCGGCCGTGGCAAGAGCCCGGCGTTGATCCACGCTGTGACGGTGCGGCGGGTGATGCCCGCGGCTTCCATGATGTCCGTGGTCGTGGCGAACGACGGGTCCAGCCGGCGGCGTTCGGTCATGGTTCGGCGAGGATACGCCGCCAGACGACGTTGGCGCTACTTCCGGCCACTGCTGCGCCCCTTGTCCTTCCGGGGCGGTGTCGCGGCCTTGCCTGAGAGGCCCTGTCGCGCGTCGAGCTCGGCCAGCATCTCGAGGATCTCGTCCTGCGTAAAGCCGGCCGCCCGGCGCTGCGCGACGAAGCGGGCCCGCTCGACCGCCCAAGCGGGGAAGCGGTTGAACACGCCGCCGACGGTGCCCTGCGACACCCGTATCGGCGTGGGCAGGAAGCCGCAAGCAACCCATGCCGCCACGGTCTTCCGCGTGATGCCGGCGGCGTTCATGATGTCTTCGGTCGTGGCGAACGACGGATCGAGGTTGCGTGGCGGCGGCGTCACGGTCCGCGGAGTGTACGCCAGGCGCGGCCCGGGTCGTCAGGCCCAGGGCTGCAGCCGCGTCTCGAAGACCATGCAGGTGCCTTCCCCGAGCGGGATCGACCACACGACCACCGCCTCAGCCTCGTAGCCACGCTGAAGGCTCTCGGGGATGGCGCACGCCAGCACCCAGGCGAGGCTCGGGTTCAGGTGTTCGGCGACCCGCTCGACGATGTAGTCGTGCTTGGAGGGGTAGATGCCGCGGTAGCCGGCCTCGGCGGCCTCGAGGACCTTCGGCTCGGTCGTGCGGAGCGCCAGCGCCAACCGCTCCCGGAAATCCGCAGGTGCTCCGAGCGGGGGCGCCGGCGCATCCTCCGTGACGATGTCGACGTCGGGCTCGGTCGCCGGGTCGAGCGTCATGGCTGGGCCTCCCGTCGTGCGCGCTCGTCTCGGAGCCGCTCGGCCAGATCTTCGGCGACGTACGTGTCGAGGACGATGAGGCCTGGCACAGCACGCGCGAGGACACCGAGTTCCTGGAGCTCCCGAGCCACCTTCTTGCGGCGCTCCTGGTGCGCCGCGTACTCGGCGTTCTTGCGCGCCACGTTCTCTTCCTGGACCTTGCGCGCGGCTGCCGCCTCCTCCACCCACGAGGCCACGTGGTCGCGCGCCCACTGCTTCGCGGTCTCGATGTCGTCGAGGTTCTCGGCACGGACCTTCCCGGCGTACTTGACGGTGTAGCGCCCGTCGTCCTGCCGCACGACGTGGATCGTCCCGCCCATGTCCACCCTGCCGTCACGGTTGCGCATGGCGGGACCAGACGCCTTCCACCGGATCTTGGGCTGCGAGGCGAGAGCCTCTCCGGCAGCGACGGGTTTCATCGCCTCCCTCCCTTCTGCGCGACGGGCCGCGACACCGAGCTGGCGAACGTGGAGGAACGCGGCCGCGCCGCGGGCGCCGTCGCCGCTGGCCGGCCGGGGACCGGCGTCGAGGAGGCGGAGGCAGGCTTGCCCGCACCGAACTCGAGGGGCACGCCCGCGGCGCGCGCGAGCTGGCGGAGCTTCTGCATCGAGACCCCGAGCCGGGCCGCGCAGCTCTCCGCGCTGGGCGCGGACTCGACGGCGTAGCGCACGAGCGCCGCGAGGTTGGCCGCGAGGTTTCGGTCCTCGCTGGAGAACAACAGACGGCCGGCAGAGGTGCGGGTGACGGTAGGCGTGGAACGGATCCGATCCATGAGAACTCAATGTCCTTTTCGATGGGAAATCAAAAGCTATCCTCGAGCGACACGCCCCGCAAGTGGCGCGCCGCCCCCGGCCCGGCTTACACTCCACGACCGTGACGCAGCCCCGCCGCCTGGACCCCGCGTTCGCCACGACCGAAGACATCGTGCGGGCGGCCGGGGTCACGCGCCGGACCGTGGCGGCGTGGGTGGCTCAGGGCCTTCTGCCAGCGCCGACGAAGGTCTCCCAGGGCTCACCGGGGGGCGTGTTTAACCGCTTCCCTGTCTGGGCGGTCGAGCGCGCGCGCTATATCGCGCACCAGCGCGCGGCGGGGTTCACAACCGCCGAAGTGCTCGCCGCGTTGACCGAGCTCAATGCGCTCCAGCGCGGCGAGGGGAGCGCGGCGAACGCGCCGCGCCGCTGAGGCAATCGCTGGGACGGCTACGTGGCTGGCCAGGCCACGACCTTCTCACTGTATGAAGGCCTGCTCGACTCGCCGAACGATGAGGCCGCCATCTGAAATTTCAACAGCGCCAGGGGCATGGTGCAGCGCTCATCTGGAGCGCGTCGCCCAGCGATCGGCGTCGATCTGGAGCGTGGTACCGCGCCCGATCTCCCCCAAGAGCCGGCGTATGGCGGCGACGCTGGGGCCGCCGATCTCGTAGATGAGGATGCCTAAGTTCTCGGGCTTGACCGTGGACTCGGCGACGAGCGTCATGTCGCCTCGTTCGTAAAGTCGGCAGAAGGGACCGGTCGTGATCGGGCTGGTGAAGCCGAGCCCGGCCATTACGGTCTCGAGCTGAGCGGCGGCGGCTCTCCCCGGGTCGACGAAAGCGCCAAAGCATCGGTGGGGCGCGGTCATCACGCAGAACCTAGTCATGGCCCCGGCTGCGATCCATTCGCGGAAGGTTTCGCTGGTGCATTTTTCGGGGCCCGCATCGAGGATCGCGCTGAAGACGACGGCGTCGTCGCGCAGAGGGTGCGCTAGGTCGTAGTAGACGTCGAGCGGCATCAGGGCGTCGGGCATGCGCCCGATGAGGAACTGCGTCGGACCGATGTCGACGCTGCCAGTTCGGTAGGCCTCGAGGACGCTCGCGGCGGTGAATCCTCGCAGCATGGGGTGGAGCGCGCCCACGCTGCCGGCCAGGCGCGAGAGGAACCACCGATAAAAAGGGGGGAAGTCGTGGCCGGTGAGCTCGACGCGCTCCTCGAGCTCCTCGAGATCCTCCGGCGAGGCCCCCGACCACTCGCGCGCGAGGTTGGGGACGATGCGAAGCAGCAGCGCTTCGAGCTCGGGTTCTAGCATTTGTGACACACTCCGGGGTGCGCGGTCTTGTGTGCGCAATGCATCTCACCCTCGGCGCACATCAGCATGGTGAGGATGACCTGGCACGTGCCGCACGGGGGAATCGGCTTTCCCGGCCCGAGCTCTTCAGCTGTGGCCAGGCGGGCTCGCTTGGGGCCCTTGCCGGGTTTGCGGATCCACAGCTTGGACAGCTTCGCCTCGGGATTTGTGGTGTAGTAGCGCTCGGTGAGGCCCATGGGGCGGTCGCCGTGGTTCATGGCCAGCAGCGCCATCTGCTGCGCCGCACAGCTTCCTGGGGGATAGAACATCTCGTCGGTTTCGCCTCGATAGGATTTTTTGGCGAGTAGCTCGAGCTTCTCCCACTCCACGGGCCACGAGCTCAGCGAGCCCTTGCCGTACCTGGCGAAGTCGATGACGTCGGTTTTGAAGTCGTTGCGGTCCGGCTTGTTGGCGAGCGTGCCCGAGGGCGTGGGCGAGTGCCACGCGCCGGGCATTTCGGCCTGGATGTCGGAGTACTGGAACAGGCTCGTCCCGGCGAAGATGAGGCCGTCATCCTTGCACTTGACGACGCCCATCATGCCCGTGAAGTTGACCGCGAGCCCGCGTTCTTCCTTCTCGAGCGCGTCGATCTGCTGCCTGAGGGGAGCGCGCTGCTTCTTCGGCAGCGCGGCCATCGCCGTCTTCAGCGCCGCGATCTCGGCCTGCACCGCGGCGAGCCGGGAGGCGTTGGCCGCGCGCGCCTTCCCGATGGCCCGGTCGATGGCGGCCTGAAGCTGCTCCGCGGCCCCCTTGGTGTCCTCGTCTTCCTCGAGCTTGCCGTTGAAGCCGTGCTGCTTGCGGCACAGCGGGCAGGGCTCGTCGCCGACCACTGCGACCAGTCCCGCCTTCTGCAGCACGCCGACGAGCGTGGCGGAGTTGGGCGGCTTGCCGCTGGGCCCGCAGTTGTTGAGCATCGGGTCGCCGAGGAGCTGCACGTTCTTGCCCTCGATCTTGACGTCGAGCGAGCCCGGGCCGACGAAGCTCGTGGGGCCGTGCGTATTGGCGGAGAACAGACCACCGCCGGTCCCCTTGCTGGCCATGTCGCCCGTCGACCCGAAGGTCGCGCCCTTGACGGCGACCTGCTTGCCCTCGATCGTGACGTTCTTCGAATAGCCCTTGGGAGAGTTCCCGCTCTTGCCGATGTTGGGCAGCGGTGTGGGGACGAAGGGCGCAGGCGGTCCCGGCATCTTGCAGACGTTGGGGATCGTGGCCGCGGCCACGCCCTGGCTGCCCTTCGTGACCGGGGTCTTGGGCGCGTTGACGAGCGTCTTCATGGGCGTCCTTCGAGGCGAGGGTCGTGCAGAAACATCGCGCCGCGCGTGCCGGAGTCCGAGCCGGCCATCACGAGGGCGCGGGGTCCTGGGGCGTAGCCGCGGGCGAACGATTGTGCGGCGGCGATGCTGGCGATCGCGCCGAAGGCGGCGCCGACGTCGCCGATGCTGCCGCAGAAGGTCTGATACTGCAGGGACCGCAGCGCCGCGTGAGCCCGCGTGGCGAACAGGCCCCACTCCTCGCTGCGGTAGCGCTCGCCGTTGATGTCGCAGTACACGGCGTCCGCCGCGTGCGCGGGCAGGTCCAGGCCCGCGGCGGCGTCCAGCACGGCCTTGCTCATGGCGAGCCCGAAGGACCCGGCTTCGCTGTCGCGCAGCTGCGTCTCCTGGTGGACGCCGGCGCCGGAGATCGTCGCGAGAGGCCGACGCTTGAGCAGCGCGCCGAGTCGCCGTCGCCCGAGCACGAGGCACCCGGCAGCTTCACCGGGCGCGAACCCACCACGCACGCCGTCTTGCGCGAGCCTCCGCGCTTCCTCGAGCCAGACGAGACACTCGTCGTCGCAGTAGCTGTCGACGCCGACGACGACATGGAGGCGAGCGTCGTCCTCGGAGAGGATCCGTCGCACGCACTGCATGACGCCGGCGTGGCCTCGACCGCCGATCGTCGCTCGAGTGCGAAATCCTCGCTGGCGTGCTGCATCGGCGCTCGCACGCGCCACTGTGGCCGCAGCGTGGTCGTCAAAACCTGGACGCTGCTCCGGGAGGGCCAGCCAGAGCTCACACTCGGGGACCGCGCCCAGAGCGAGGTCGGCGAGGGCTTCGGCCACGGCGGACGTGGCGAGCTCGACCATGCGCGCGGGACCCTGCAGGGCGTCCTTCAGCCGGGCGTCGGCGCCGATGATGAGCGGTTCGCCTCGCATCGTGGCGAACGCGAATTCTCGGAGGCGACTGATGCCCGCCCGGATCGCCGCGGCGCTGGCCGGCGCCGTGAGACCGACCGGGGTTCGGGCGCCGATACCCAGCAGGTCGATCACGCCGACGCCTCCTCGATGAAGGTCTCGTCGAGGTAGTCCACGTCGCTGGCACGCACCCGCAGCGCGCTCTGCCAGATCAGCGAGAGGCGGCGCTCGTCGGTCTCCAGCAGTACCGTGGTTAACCGTGTGCCGTGCTCATGCTCGGTCGTTCCGAAGCGGGAGCTCAGCGCGAAGCGCTTGCGGGGGAGCTCGACCACCAGCATGCCCTCGGGGGTCATGTTCGACACAGCCATCCGCTCTCCGCCGACGAGCGGCATCGAAGGGCGCTGATCTTGCGGCGCCGCGAGTGCGAAGGCCGGGTCGTAGTCGCGGGGGAGGAGCGGCTTGCGCTCGCGGATCCACGCTTCGTCGTAGGTTCCGGCGAGCTCGCGTCGGGGGAGCCAGCCGCGGTCGATGGGCCCGAACCCCGCGGGCCCGGTCGTCTCGGGGCGCCGCGAGGCGTACTCGATGGTGTGTGCCGGAGTCTCGACATCGGCGGCGTTGACCGCGAAGCCACGGCCCGCCGGGTTGCGTTCGTCGAATCGCCACCGCGCGGGGTCGGGGTCGCGAAAATCGCCGCCGCCGAACGCCGACTCGTACCGCAGCGGCTGTTGGATGAAGGGACGTGGCGAGGTGGTCGTCAGCCCCATGACGCCGTCACGGTAGACCCGCTCGCCGTGGATCACGAGACGCTTGTCGATGGAGCCCAGCCGGAGCATGACCGGGACGCTCGCGGCGGGTCGCTCTCCAGGCGCAACGACGGAGCCATGCACGAGGACGTCGGTGCTGGGCTTCACCTCAAGCAAGTCGGAGTCGTAGCGCAGGCTCGAACGCCCCGCCTCGCCGAAGTGCTCGGGCGCAAGGACCGGAGGGACCTGCTCGTCGGGTAGCGTGAGCCGACCGCGATGGTCGACGTCGTAGGTGGCGCGAATTGCGACGAGCCACCAGTGGACCCCGTCCTGGTAGCGAACCCAATTGCGCGCGGCCGCAAACGGGGTCCGGTTCGTCAGGCACCACATCGCAGCCGGGCCGGAAGTTAGCATGACCCCGCCGCCGATCCTCCGGCAGCACCCCGACCGCCTGCTCGACCAGCGCCTCGAGCTCCGCCGGGATTTGCGCCTCCGGCGCGAGCTCCCGCATCGGCCGGAGCTCGCCCAGCAGCGGCAGCACCTCCGTGCAGAGCTGGTAGATTGTCCCCCTCTTAGTTCGCCACCGACCGCCCGTCGCCCCGTCGAGCTGGACGATGTTCGAGGGCTTCACGTCCCGGTGAATGACCCGACCCGGCGCAGCGCCGCGAGCGCCTCCGCCATCTGCCCGCGACCAGCTCCCGCCACGGCAGCGGCCCGCCCGCTGCGACCTCCAGGCTCGGCCCGTCCAGGTATTCCTGCGCCATGTACAGTGCCCCATCCGCCGCCTCCCCGACCGCCCGGACTGGGTGCGGATCGCGCAGGTTAACCAGCAGCCGGCCCTCATCCGCAAACCGGCACCGCGTGTCTATGTTACCCTTCCGCAGCATCTTGACCGCCGCGAGCCTGTGGAGCAGCAGGTCCTTGCTCAGGAACACCTCGGCCATCCCCCCGCGTCCGATGCGCTTCTCGACCTCGACGCGCCCCCCCAGCACGACTCCCGTTATTTCCTCCCCCCGTTCGGGGAACATCGTTCACGCCTTCGTGTGGTGCGCGGTCGTCGGGGTGGCCTCCGGGGGCCCAGGGGGTGGAGTCGGGGTCGAGTTCGTCATGGCCTTCCCGGCGTATAAGGAAGGCGTTTTCAGAAAAATCAACCTGAAAATTTCAGTTCCGCGTCGTGCCGTGGAGGAAGCCGCGGAGGTCGGGACTAACGAAGAGGAGTTGAAGTGACGAGCCCACTAACCACACAGGCTCGCTCGGCGTTCTACGACGCGGCCGTGCTCGGTCTACGCGCTCTCGACGCTCGGGAGAGCACGCCCCGTCGCTTCGGCTCTGACGCCGAGGAACGCTGGAAGCAGTTCGCCGGCGCGCTCGGTGCGGGTGACCGCATCGACATCCTGCTGCGCGACGCCGCCGGGACGTGGGGCGCCGCATTCTCACCGTCGGAGTGTTTCGGCTTCTTCGGCCTCGCCGACGACGAACCCTTCGGACCCGACTGGGGCGGTCTCGACGACCACACCACGAAGCGTCTGCTCGCCGAGCTCGATCCGCCGGCTACGCTCGAGCAGATCGCTGCCGTCCTCGGCGTGAAGGCGGCGAGCGTTCCCGTCCCGCCGGTCACGCCCTCAACCAAGCTCGTAGTCGCGGGCGGCACGGCTATCGTCTCAGTGGCCAACGCATTCGCCGCGAACAAGGCGCTGTCGTGGACGGACCAGGTCGTGGTCGTCGCTGACAAGGCGGCCTGGCGCCAGCTCGCCGGGCTCGCCGCGGTGCTGCTCGGCGCGCGCGGTCGCACGGCTCTCGTTCGCCCGACGGAAAGCGCCGAGAGCGCGTTACGCGCCGCGGGCTTCGCTCACCTCGATGCGGCCGTGGTCTCACCCGACGCCGAGCCGGAATCCGCGAAGCTCGCGCGCAAGGTGGGGGGCAAGTAGTGGCGTTACCCGAGGCACGTATCCATCGCGGTCGACCGACCCCGTTCCCCTGGGAGCGGCAGGCGCTCGATCTGGTCTACAAGCACGCGTCGCTCTCGGACACCGATCCGCATCAGGCGTGGGAGCTTCACGAGCTCTACGATCCATCATCGGGCCGCCTCTACGAGATCGACCTCCTCTTCATCTCGCGGCAGGGCCTATTCCTCGTCGAGATCAAGAGCCACCCCGGCGTGCTCACGGGTGACATCGTCGACTGGACGTTCACCGAGAACGGGCGGCGTCGCACGATCGAGTGCCCGTACCCCGGCGCGAACCACAAGGCCAAGGTGCTCGGAACCCTGCTCGAGCGACAACTCGGCACCGAGCGCCCCTATGTCCACGCGGCGGTGTTCCTCTCCGACGTCACCGAGATCCGTCTCGACGGTGGTCGACCACCGTGGTTGCTGCTCCCCGACGACGTCGGCAGCAAGCTCGTGAACGGGCTCGATGGCCGCGACGCGCGGCACATCGTCAACCGTCCGATGATGAAGCAACTGCTTCAGGTCGCGTACAAGCTCGGGCTTCGCCCGAGCACCACGGCGCGCGTGGTGGGCGGCTACCAGCTCGGCTCGCTACTCGACGACGGCGAGGGCTACCAGGAGCACCTCGCGGTGAACACGGTCGTCAAGACCGACCAGGCGCGCGTCCGCAGCTACCTCGTGCCCGCCGCCACCTCGGCCGAGCGACGCGCGCAGCTCCATCGCGCCGCCAAGCGCGAGGCGCAGACTCTCGCGCAGATCGGCCAGCACCCGGGCATCCTCGCGTACCGCTCCTTCGTCGACGACGCGCCGCTCGGCCCGGCGGTGCTCTTCGAGGCATTCGAAGACTCGCTCCCGCTCCACGCCTTCATTCGCCAGGAGCCGAACCTCACCTTCGACGAGCGCCTCGGCCTCCTGCAGCAGATCGTCGAGGCGGTCGCGCACTGCCACCGCTCGGGTGTTCTGCACCGCAACCTCTCGCCCGCCTCGGTGCTCGTGCGGCGGGGCAGCGACGGTCGTCTCCACGTGCGCCTGCATCGCTTCCAGACCGCCGCGTGGATCGAGCACTCGAGCGTCGGTACGCGGCACTTCCACCAGCTCTCGCAGGATGTCGATCGCCTGTACCAGGCGCCCGAAGTCCTTGCCGACCCCGAGAAGGCCACCTACGAGAGCGATGTGTTCTCGGTGGGCTGCCTCGCGTGGCTCGTGCTCACCGGACAACACCCGGCTGCCACGGTTCCGGAGCGGGAGCAGCGCATCAAGGGCGTGAAGGACGGCGAGGGGGGCCTGCGCCCGTCGGCAGTGCGCGCGGACCTCGCCATCCTCGACGAAGCCATCGCCTTCGCCACGCAGCCGAACCTCCACGCGCGTGCCGAAGACGTCGCCGACTGGTTCAACGCGTTCGTGCTGGAAGCGCTCACGCGCCTAGTCGCCGAAGTGGGCGCTGGCGCCGACCCGCGCGACGCGCAGAAGGGCGACACACTCCAAGGGGGACTGCGCGTCGAGCGGCGCCTCGGCTCGGGAGGTACGGCGCTCGTGCTCCACGTGCGTCGTGAGGGCCGCGACTTCGCCCTCAAGGTCCCGCACGACGCGGGCTGCGGCGAGCGCCTGCTCTCCGAAGCGAAGATGCTCGACGAACTGCGCCATGAGCACATCGTCGCGCTGCGCGACGTCGTCACGCTGGGCGGGCTCCCGTGCCTCCTCCTCGAGTTCGCTGGTGATCGCAGCCTCGGAGATGTGCTCCGCGAACAGGGCACGCTCCCGCTTGAGCTCGCGCGCCGCTACGGCGACGACCTTCTGTCGGCGGTCCAGTACCTCGAGGAGGCCGGTGTCACCCACCGGGACATCAAGCCCACCAACGTCGGCTTCACCAGCCTCTCGAAGAAGCAGAGCCACCTGCTCCTGCTCGACTTCTCGCTCGCGTCGGCCGACCCGACTGCCATCACCGCGGGCACCTCGGAGTGGCGCGATCCGTGGCTCTACCTGCGCGGCGCGTGGGACGCCGAGGCCGATCGCTATGCCGCCGCGGCGGTGCTCTACCACGCGCTGACGGCCGCCCGTCCGCGGCTCCCGCAGGGCGACGCGACCGCCGAGCTCGTCGTCGAGGCCGAGCGCTTCGACGCGGCCGTGCGCGACCGCCTCACCGTGTTCTTTCGCAAGGCTTTCGCGCGCGATGTGAAGGCTCGCTTCGCCAGCGCCGAGGCGATGCGCCAGGCGTGGGTCCACGCGCTCTCCGTCGAGGCCGAGACCGACGACGGCGCTTCCGCCATCGCGCTCGATCAGGTGCGCCCGGAGACTCCGGTCGACGCGCTGCCGCTCTCGGCTCGCGCTCGCAACGCGCTCGACCGCGCGGGCGTGTCGACGGTCGCGGAGTTGCTGCTCCTGCCACGCAACCAGCTCTCGGTCGTGCGCGGCGTCGGCACCCAGGTCGCGCGCGACATCGTCAAAGTCGCCGACGAGCTTCGCGCCCGCTTCGAGGTCGAGAACCGCCCGGTGCTCGTGCCCGGGTTCGCGCGCCCGCGCCTGGTCCTCGAGGAGCCCGAGGCCGGAATCGACGCGAGCACGGTCGACCGTCTCGCCGCGGCGGGCATCAAGACAACCGTCGACGCTGCGCTCGCCCCTGCGGCGCGCATCGAGAAGTTGCTCGGCAAGCCGCGCGCGGAGGTGCTGCGAGGAAGGCTTGTGGCACTCGCGGCCGCCGAGCCGACACCCGGCTCGCTCGGCGACTGGGCGCACGACCTGATCGGCCGCGCCAGCCAGAGCGAGGCCAACAAGCGCCTGCGCGTCCTCGTCGGCCTCGATCCGCTCCCCGACGAGCGCCCCGACACCGGGCTTCCGGCTGCCCGCACGGTGTCCGAGGTGGCCGGCGCGTTCGGCATCGATCCGGCGCAGGTCCACTCGAGCCTCCAGTTCCTGCGCAGCAAGCGGTGGGTGGCCAGCGCGGCCGCGACCTCGTTGGTCGAGGCGCTGTCCTCGGTCCTCGACGCGCTCGCGCCTGCTGCACCTCTCCTCGACCTGGCGAAAGCACTGGCGAAGGACCGCAACGACGGCACGCCCACCGACGACGACGTGCACACCGCCGCCGCACTCGTGCGCGTGGCCCTCGAGCTGCGTCCGAACCCTCCGGCCACGTGGAAACGCATCGGCAGCACGCCATGGGTCGCGCGCGACCCCGAGGTGCTCGACGCGCTCGTGGCGCTGGCCGAGACCGCCGACAACCTCGCGGTCACCGAGCCGCTTCCCTCGTCCGAGGTGGTGCGCAACAAGCTCGCCGAGGTCGCCGAGGGCACACCGCTGGCGACGCTGGCGGCGGACCAGCGCCTCACGCTCGCGGCGCGCGCAAGCGCGAACGGCGCCGCTTCGGCGCGCCTCGAGCTCTACCCACGCGGCATGGACGCGGCACGTGCCCTGGCCCTGAGCCTCGCGGCGCTCTCGGGCCCAGGCCTCACGCCCGACGTCGTGAAGAAGCGCATCGCTGCGCGCTACCCCGAGGCCGCGCCGCTGCCCGACCGGCCGGCCCTCGACATGCTGCTCGCCCCGCACGGGCTCGTGTTCATGCCGGACATCGGCTCGGGCGAGTATTCGCGCCCAGGCGCACAAGCGCACACGTCGATGACGGTGGCGCTGCCCTCGCGCAAGCCCACGGCCCCCGGCCTGCCCCAGCGGCGCAGCCCCGAGGCGCAGCGTGCGGCAGCATTTCAGGACCAGCTCGATCGCGGTGTCGCGGCGGGCCGCTTCCGCGTCGTGCAAGTGCGCGCCGACGTGGCCAGCCACGCGACGGATGCGCTCGCCGCGGCGCTCAAGACGAAGGCTGTGTCGCTGGACCTCGAGCTCTTCGCCGCCGTTCAAAAGACCGCCGCCGAGCTCGGCGTCGAGTGGGCGAACATCGAGGCCGCCGACCGCGCGGGACCAGATGGCCCCGACTGGCCGCTGCTCCTCGAGCTGGTTCGCCGGGCGACCGACGGTGTCGTCGACGACCTCTTGAAGCGACGCGAGCAGACGCTCGTCCTCGCGTGGCCCGGAGCGCTCGCGCGCTACGGCCTCTCCGGTGCGCTTTCGCGCATCGTCCACGAGGCGGAGCGCGGTGACGCCCCGGCTATCCTGCTCGTGGTTCCGTCGCACGCCGACGGCGCCGCGCCCTCCATCAACGGTCGGCTACCTGTGCCCGCGCCGCTACCGAGCCAGCGGCTCATCATGCCCGACGCGTGGCTGGCGAACGCCCACAAAGCCGCGGAGGCTCCATGACCGCATCGGAAACGACGTGCCGCTGGTGCAAGAAGGCGGCGGACTCACGACACGGAAGCTGCCTGCCCAAGCTGCTTTCGCCCGCGCTCAAGGCGCTCGAGAAGGACCTCCTTGTGCGGGCGAAGACCGAGCGCGTCGAGGCCGGCCTGAAGAAGGCGTGGGAGGATGAAAAGAAGGCCGGACTGACGGGGCTTGGTTTCGACCCGTGGCGGCGCGAGCGCGTCACCCAGCTCGCCGTCGCCTGGATCCTGTCGGTCGTCTTCGTGCGCACGCTCGAAGACCGCAGCTACATCGATCCGCGCGTGGCCGGTGCCACGGGTGAGGCTCTGCGCGCCGCCGAGGACCGCGAGGCGCTGTACCTCCAGATCGCGCCGTTCCTCGGGCCGCGCGAGTACCTGCTCGCGGTGTTCCGTGAGCTCTCGAAGCTCCCCGGTGCGCGCGATGTCTTCGATACGAAGCACAACCCGGTCTGGGTGCTCTCGCCGTCGAGCGTGGGCGCGCAGGGGCTGCTCGATTTCTTCCGCAAGCGCGATGCGAGCGGAGCGCCCGCCTTGGTCTTCTCAGGCGAGGACACACGCTTCCTCGGCGACCTGTACCAGGACCTCTCGGAAACGGTGCGCAAGCGCTACGCGCTGCTCCAGACGCCGGAGTTTGTCGAGGAATTCATCCTCGACCAGACGCTTGATCCGGCCATCGCGGAGTTCGGGCTCAAGGACGTGAGCCTCATCGACCCGACCTGCGGCTCGGGCCACTTCCTCCTCGGCGCGTTTCGTCGGCTCCTCGGGCGCTGGCAGAAGGAGGCGCCGACCAAGAGCATCGAAGACCTCGCGCGCCGCGCACTCGGCCAAGTTTTCGGCGTCGACATCAACCCGTATGCGGTGGCCATCGCGCGCTTCCGCCTCCTCCTCGCGCTGCTCGACGCGGTGGGCATCAAACGGCTCGAACGCGCACCCAACATCAAGTCAAATGTCGTTGTGGCCGACAGCCTTTTGCATCGGTTCGGGACGGAGTCGGACATGCAGACGCGGTTCTCCGAGCAGACCTCGCTGGACGACATCGCGTGGGGAGACCAGCTCTTCCGGCTTGAGAACCGCGGGGCGGTCGAGCGCGTGCTCAGCAAGCGTTTCCACGCCGTCGTCGGCAACCCGCCGTACATCAAAGAGAAGGACAAGACCAAGAAACGCCGCCTAAAGGAACTATACGACAGCATCACTGGGCGCTGGGCTCTCGGCGCTCCCTTTTGCCAGCGCTTCTTCGATCTGGCGGTCGCCGACGGATTCGTCGGAATGATCAACACTAGCGCTTGGACGAAGCGGGACTACGGCAAGGTCCTCATCGAAAAAGTCCTTCCTCGATTCGATGTGCAGAAGGTCATCGACACGTCGGGATGCTACCTGCCCGGTCACGGAACTCCGACCCTGTTGCTCTTTGGCAGGAACCGCTCTCCCGCCGAAGCTCCGATTCCGGCTGTGCTGGGTAAGCGCGGAGAGCAGGAACCTCCGGCGGACCCGGCTCGCGCGCCGGTCTGGTCCGAGATCATTGCGAACCACGAATCCGTCGGATTCGAAGGTCAGTACGTGTCCGTCGAGTCGTTCACTCGGCTCGAAGCCAGACGGCATCCCTGGTTGCTCGCCGGCGGTGGTGCCAGGTCTCTCCACGAACGGCTCACGAAAGCAGCACCATCGCGACTCGGGCAGTTCGCAAAGAGCATTGGCTTCGACGCTATCACGCAGGCATCCCATCTCCTCGAGATCACCAAGGCGAACTACCGGCGTCTGGGGGTCGAAGTCGAAACGCTGCTGCCTTACGTGAACGGGGACATCGTTCGCGATTGGTCTTTTCAAGACACGGGCATTCACATCCCTGTGCCTTACTCTCGCGATACATGGGAGCTATGGCGCAGTCTTGACGCGGTCCCCGGGCTCGCAAGGTTCCTTTGGCCGCACCGCACGTGGATGGCGATCCGGTCCGTGTCCGGCGACACGCGAATGCCCGACGTCGGTCTACCTCACTGGGCAATCCCGCAACTGGCTATCGAGAAGCACCGGACCCACTTTTCACTCGTGTTCGGCGAGGTCGCTACACACAACCACTATGTCCTCGACCGTGGAGGCAAGGTGTTCAAGCAGACGGCCCCGCTCATCAAACTGATGCCGGGCCGGTCCGAGACCGATCATCAGGCGCTCTGCGCGTACCTCAATAGCTCGACCGTCGGCTTCTGGGACCGGCTGTGTTTTTTCCAGAAGGGCGGCGACCAGGTCGGAGAGGGAGCACGTCTCTCGAAAACCCCCTGGCAGCGCCATCTTCAGCGATCCGGGAACATCCTAAAGCAGCTTCCGGTCCCGACACTTGATGGTGTGCGCGACAAGCTGGGCGAGCTCGTGATCGCCGTCGAGGAAACGGTGCGGCACATGGCCGCGCAAGCGCCCGAGCAAGTCGTCGTCAGTACACTCGCAAAGACGCCCTCTCTCGCCGCGCTTCGTGAAGCACGCGCGAGGAGTCTCGCCGAACGGGTGCGCCTGCGCGGTAACCTAGTCTCGCTCCAGGAGGAGATCGACTGGCGCGTCTATGGTCTCTGTGGCCTGCCGACCGTCGAGGCGCCCACCCTTGGCGCGGTGCTCGTTCCCGTCGAACCGAATCATCGCCCCTTCGAGGTGCGTCTCGCGCGCGAAGTCGCGACCGATATCTCGGCGTCCGAGTGGTTCCGCGTCCACAAGCGCGAGGCCCCGACTGACGTCGGCGGACCCCTCGCTGACCTCTATCGCCAGCGCCTGCGCCTCCTCGGCCATCCCGAGCACGGCAAACAGCTCCGCCTGCTCGAGACGCCCGAGACCAAGCGCCGCTGGTCGCCGCCGGATGACGCGAAGGCGTTTCTCGATGTCGTGCGCGCGTGGCTCCTTGATCGCATCGAGGCGCCCTTCCGTGCCCAATCGCAGCCCGAACTGCGCACGGCGCGTCAGCTCGCGCTCGAGCTCGGGCGTGATCCCGCAGTCGCCGCCGCGCACGAACTGCTCACCGAAGAGAGCGGCCTTGATCTCACGAAGCTCATCTCCGATCTCGTCGACAGCGAGGGCGTGCCGTTCCTCGCGGGCTACCGCTACGCCGAGACCGGCATGGAGAAGCGCGCGAGCTGGGAGGAGACCTGGCGCCTCCAGCGACTCGAAGACGAGGGCAAGCTCAAGCCGGAGCTCGACCACCTCAAGCTGAAAGCGATTCCGCTGCCCGACAGCTACAGTCCGAAGGACTTTCTCCGGCACTACTGGAGCCTGCGCAGTGCTGTCGACGTGCCACAGGAGCGCTTCGTTACGATCCCCGGCGGCAACACCGACGAGGACACGACCCCGCTCGTGGGTTGGGCAGGTTGGAATCATCTGCAGTTCGCCCAGGCGCTCTCGGGTCTCTACCAGCGCCGGAAGACCGATGATGGCTGGACGAAGGATCGCCTCGTGCCGCTCCTCGCCGGCATCGACGAACGCGTGCCGTGGCTTCTCCAGTGGCACAACGAGCCGTCGGCGGACTTCGGCGGCATGAAGCTCGGCGAGTTCTTCCGCGACTTCGTCGCGGCCGAGGCGCACTCGCTCGGCGTCGCCGCGGGCGACCTACGTAAGTGGACGCCGCCCGCCGCGCCAAAGCGCACGACCATCGACCCGGCCGAGGTGCTCGCTGCGCTCGCGGCGTGGAAGCCCGAGGTCGAGGAGGACGAGGACGAAGACGGCGAGGAGACGGAACCCCCAGAGGGCCCCACGGACGTCGAGCTCGCCAGCGCCGTGGGCGCCACCAAGGCGCTTGTCGCCAAAGCGCTGAAGAAGCTGATCGCCGACGGGCTCGTGGAGAAGCTCAGCGGGCGCCCTGCTCGGTACGTGGCTACTGGAGACAACACATGACGACCATCGACTGGAAGGCTCTCAAACCCCATGTTCCGCTCGGTCCCGGCGACGCGCAGTTCGTCGAGAGGACTGGCTCAGCGGGCGACGAGATCGCGCGGTGGATTTTGGCCGATCGGTCGCCGTTGCTCGTCGGTGGACCAGCGGGCGTCGGCAAGAGCACGGAGCTGGCGCGCGCCGCCGAACTGCTGCAGCCGGACCGTGTGGCATGCCTCGTACAGCTTGATCGCTTCGAGAGCATGCGGCGGCTCACTCCCGACCGAATGCGCCTGCGCATCGTGCAGAAGGTCGGCTACCTCGCACAAGCGATCCTCCGGCTACCGCTCTCCGAAAGCCTCAGGAAAGCGCTCTCAACGGTGAACGACGATCTGCAGGGCGTTGACGTCACGCACGACACAACGCCGGCCATGCTGCTGAACCTGACCCTCACCGAGATCGCGCGCCTCTCGAGACAGGGACGCGTGACTCTTTTAATCGACGGGTTGGAGAAGGTCCCGCAGAGCCCCGAGAGCCTTGACCTGTTTGAGGCTCTCGCCTCAATGCGCGAAGAAGTCGAGCTGGTCGTAATCATCCCGTGGCACGCGGCTTTTGGCCCGCAGGCCGAGACCGTGATTCGCTCAGGTGAACGCTTCGTCGTGGCGCGCGCGCTCGACGTGGACGGCGAACCTGGTCGCGCGTTCCTGCGCAAAGTTCTGGCGCAGCGGCTCCAATCGAACGAGGAGGAGTTCGACCCGAACACCGTGGTTGGCGCAATTGGCATGAGCCTCGACGAGGCGCGTGCACGAGCCGCAGCGAGACGTGACCTCGTCAACGACGCGATTCGTTGGAGCGGGGGCTTGCTGCGTGTGTTCCTGCAACTCCTCGCAGACGCTGGCTCGTACGCGAAGCTTCGACGCTCGGACCCGTGGCCGATCGTCGAGGACTTGAACGATGCTTGCGCCGATCAGGTCGACAGCTTCCGTCGGCTCCTCCTGCCCGGCGATGTCGACGCGATTCGCAGTGCTGCCGGGACGAGCGGCAGCGAGCTCGATCTGGAGCGAAAGATCCGCCTGATGGCGCACGGCATCTTGCTTGAGCGCCTGCGTGGTGGAGCTCGCTTGCTCGACATCCATCCTCTCGCCCAGGCCGCGCTCAGTGCGGGAGGTGCGCGTGCGTAACGCCATCCAATCATTGTTGAACGCCATCGACCGCGACCCGGGCGGCGTGGCAGTCGTCTTATGCCCCGATTTCGGTCTTCGTGACTGGCTCGTCGAAGAAGTGGAGAGCCTCGTCTCTGACGGTTTGAACGTTGTTCGTGTGACGGACGTAGAGGCGGCGCTCGCGGAGCCGACACGGTTAGTCTTACTGATCCCGGGGGACGAGCGGGAGGTCGTGCTTGAGCTCGACGCGAGTCGTGATCGGCTCCTGCAGGAACCCGTGCGCACTCAGCCCATCGTGCTGTTCCTGCTGCGCGACGGCGATGGTGAGCGCACGCTCGCGAATGAGGCTCCAAGTCTTCGGAGCTGGATCGGAGGAAGCGACGCTGATCCCGAGGAGCTCGCCGAGATCGACGTACCCAAGGAGCGCGCCACGTTTGAGGCGAAGCACGGTCTCACGCCGGAGGAATGGCTCGGGCAGTGGCGCGAAGGAGCCTTGCCTCAAACGGGACCGAACTACCGCATCGCCTACGACGCCATGATGATTGAGAGGAGGGAAGCGTCGTGAAGCCCTGGAACGACCTCTATGAGGCGCAAAGAACGGCTCGCAGCCTCAGCTCGAACTCATGGAGCAACGAGCTTCGTAAGCTCCTCGTCACATTCTCTGATGCCGGGTTCTGCGATCGGTCGGTGGCGGGACGGTTCACGTACAAGCAAGATGGCAAGCTACTCGAGTGGTCGATCCGGGACGGCGGCTCGACCACTCCGGTAGAGCTCCGCAATATTGCTGACCTCGCATCAGCGGAGCTGTCACTGATGGCACTCGCCGACCGGAAGAATCACCTCCACCAGTTCACCGCGATGGTCGAGGGAAAGCGAGCAGACGGCTCGGCATGGTCGCTTGCTGTGCATTTTGAGGACGACCGCGAAACGAAGGAACGCCCAGAAGGAGATCGTAAGGGGACAGGTGCCTGCGGTCACGCAGCATTCCATTGCCACGTTGGTCCTGGCCTCAATGTCGGCCCGAAAGTTCGCGTCCCGCTGCCGGCGTTCGGGCCCGTCGAAGCGCTCCAGTGGGTGCTTTCACAACTCGTTCCAACGCCTCAGTTCGAGCCAGCCCCCTGGAGTTCCTTTACCGCCGTCGTGAAGAAGGCCGCAACATGACACGCATCCACGATCTGCTCGACCTGCCGGAGGCCGTTCGCAAGGGCGACTTCGTTCAGGATCTCACCGGGGGCATCTCGAACCCCGAGCGCACGGTGCGGGACTACGCGATCACGCGGAAGATCGTGCAGACCTTCGAGCACGCCCTGTCGATCATCGGCAGCGCGCTACGTGACGGGCGCAGCCAGGCCGCCTATCTCCATGGCTCGTTCGGCGCCGGCAAGAGCCACTTCATGGCGGTGCTCGACCTGATGCTCGCCGACCACCCGGCCCCGTGGAGCCGTGGCGAACTGCACGCCCTCCGCTCCAAGAACGAGTGGATCGGCAAGAAGAAGCTCCTCCAGCTCCCGATCCACATGCTCGGCGCACAGGACATGGAGTCGAAGATCCTCGGCTCGTACGTCGCATGGGTCGCCAAAAACCACCCCGACGCGCCGACGCCCGCCGTCTACGCCGACCAGGGCCTCTTCGACGACGCGCGCGACTTGCGCCGAAGGATGGGCGACGACAAGTTCTTCGAGGAGCTGAACGGCGGCGTGAAGAAGGCGGCGAGCGGCTGGGGCAAGCTCGCCGAGTCGCGCAAGTGGGACGCTGCCACGTTCGACGCGGCCGCCTCCGCGCAGTATGTCGGTGAGGGAGACCGCGACAGCCAGAGCCCGCGCGCCAAGCTCTTCAGCGATCTGGTGCGGACCTTCTACAAGTCGTGGACGGCGCAGCAGGGGCGCTTCGTTGACCTGGATACCGGGCTTGGCGTCATGAGCCGCCATGCCAAGTTGCTCGGCTTCGACGCCATCGTCCTCTACCTCGACGAGCTGGTGCTGTGGCTCGCGGGCAATTCGAGCGATCTGCCCTTCGTCGGCCGCGAGGTGCAGAAGATGGTGAAGCTGAAGGAGGCACAGGACGCCGACCGCGCGATCCCCATCGTCAGCTTCATCGCACGCCAGCGCGACCTCTCGCAGTTCCTGGGCGAGCACGCGCAGGGAGCGGTACGCACCGAGCTGTCGCGCAATCTCTCGCACCACGACGGTCGCTTCGAGACTGTCACGCTCGCGGACTCGAACCTGCCCGCCATCGTCGCCCACCGCGTCGTGCGCCCAAAGGACGAATCGGCTGCGCAGAAGCTCGCCGACGACTTCGCTAAGACGTGGCGCGCGGCGGGTCAAGCCCAGAGCGTGCTCATCGGCAGTGAGGGCGACGAGGCCGACTTCAGGAAGGTCTACCCGTTCTCGCCCGCGCTCGTCGAGGCGCTCGTCGCGCTCTCAGACTGCCTGCAACGTGAGCGCACGGCGATCCGCATCCTGATGGAACTGCTGGTCAACCACCTGCCGGATCTCGAGACCGGCCGAGTGGTGCCGGTGGGCGACGCATTCGACGCCCTCGCCGAGAGCGAAGATCCTATCGACGACCCGGTCATGAAAGCGCGTTTCGATCGCGCCCGCGACCTCTACCGCGAGAGCTTCCTGCCGATCATCCGGCGCCAGCACAACACCGACCACCCGACCGCGTGTCAGCGCCTGCGGGAGGACCACGACCGTCGCCTCGGCTGCAGCGGCTGCCAGCAGAAGATGTGCCGCAACGACAACCGCCTCGCCAAGACGCTCCTCATGGCGGCGCTCGTACCGGAGGCCAAGCCCTTCAAGGGGCTGACAGTGAAGCGGCTCGCGCACCTGAACCACGGCACCATCGCGTCGCCGATCCCGGACGCGGAGATGCAGGTGGTGGCGCAGCGCCTTCGCAACTGGGTGAGCCAGGTCGGCGCGCTCCGCCTCGGAGAGCAGGCCGATCCAGAGGTGAACATCCACCTCTCGGGCGTCGACCTCCAGCCGATCCTCGCGCAGGCCGCCGAGGCAGACACTGCCGGAGCGCGCAAGAACACGATGCGGCGGCTCCTGTTCCAGGCCCTTGAGCTCGCCAGCGAGGGCACGGTCGTCGAGACCGAGCTGCCCTTCCACGGCACGCGCCGCAAGGGCCGTGTGCGCTACGGCAACGTGCGCGAGATGGACGACACCACGCTCACGTGCCCGCGCGAGTTCGAGTGGCAGCTCATCGTCGACTACCCCTTCGACGAACGTGGTCACGGCCCCGACGAGGATCTGCGCGCCGTCGAGCGATACCGTGACACGCGCCCGGCTGCCGCGCCGCCGAACCCCACGGTCGTCTGGCTACCGACGTTCTTCTCGCACGCGCTTGAGCGCGAGCTCGGCGAGTTGGTCATCCTTGAGCACATCCTCGACGGCGACGCGCGCAAGTACCTCGGCCACCTACGCGCAGAGGACCAGTCGACGACGCGCGCCGACCTCGCGAGTCTCCGCGCCCAGAAGGAGGCGCTGGTGAAGCGCACGCTGGCGCAGGCCTACGGGCTCGCAATGGTGAACGACAGCGCATATCTCGACCAGTCGCGCAGCGTCGACGAGCACTTCATCCCGCTGCTCGGCGACCTCGACATCCGCGCCGTGCTCGCAGGTACAATGAAGGATGGCTTTCGGCAGGTCATCGACACGGTCCTATCGAAGAAGTACCCGCACCACCCGCGCTTCGATGGGACGGTGTCGGTGTCGCGCATGGAGAAGGTCGGCGCGCTGGTCGAGAGGCTGCTCGACGAACGTGATCGCCGCATGAACATTGAGAAGGGCGAGCGCAACGACCTGCGCGCGTACGCCGATCCGCTCGGTATCACCGAGACGGGCGATGTCGCGGTACTGCTGAACGAGCGGCCCTTCAAGGAGATCGAGCAGCAGCGCCAGCAGGCCGGCATCGACACGCCGACCGTCGCTCATGTCCGCGGCTGGCTGGATCCGCAGCGCACGCGCGGCCTGCCCGCCGAGGTGCAGGACGTGCTCATCTCGCTTTACGCCTCATGGAGCGGGCGCACGTTCCGCCGCGACGGCATGAGCTACACGCCCCCGCGTCCGGGCCAGCTGCCCGACGACGTGGAGCTGCTTCGTCCCGAACTGCCCTCGCAAGCCGAGTGGACCGAGGCGCTGAATCGCGCAGGTGAGCTGTTCGGCGTGGCTATCGGCGGTCGCTCGCTCGGTGCGCGCAACCTCTCGGCGTTCGCCGACAAGGTGAAGGCGAAACTGAAGGAGTTCGGCGACGCCATCGAGCTGCCCGCTGCGCTCGAGCCGAAGATTCGGGACTGGTCCGAGCCCGAAGACGCACCCCGCTTGGTGACGGCGCGGGCCTCGGCCACGCTGCTCCAGCAGCTTTCGCGCAGCGATGGCGCGTCCATCGTCCGCGACCTGGCGAGCTTCATGCCGAAGACCTCCCTTACGGCGATGGGCCGCAACTTCACGACGGCGACCGCGAGCAAGCGGCTCCTGCAGGAGGACGCGCGCTGGATTGTGCTGCGGCAGGTGAAGGGGCTCTTGGATGACGCGGAGCGGGGAGAGCGCGCGAAGCTGCTCTTGCAGGATCTCGCTGCGCTGCTCATCGTCGACGAGGTGAACAAAATGCTCGCCGACGGGCTCAGCGAGTTGACCCGCCGCGCCGACGAACTGCTGCGAGTCCCCACGAACACGCCACAGCCGCCGAAGCCGCCGGCTGACGAAGAGCTCGTGCTCGAGGCATCGAGCGAGCTCGTCGACGCCAAGGAGGCCGCCAAGGCGCTGCGTGAGCTGGCCGAGCGGCTCGAAGCAGAGGGCCGAGACGCCTCGCGTATCATGATTCGCATCACGGCGTGGAAGCGGAGGCGGGAGTGATGGAGACGCCGCTGCTCTCGGAGGCCGACGTTCGCTTGGAGGTGGAGCGCCTCTTCCGGCGCGACCACCGCTCCAAGCTGCTCGCGCTCTTTGGTCGAGGGCAGCCCGGGCGCATCGAGCTTGATGGCCTGAAGTGGGAGATCATCCCCACGGCGTGCGAGCTAGAACTGCGCTCGAAGCTGCCCGCGCCTGGCGCCCCATCGGCATCGGGCCGTGTGTACCTGATCGACTGGGTCGAGGACGCGCTGCCTCTCGACATCTCGTGCCGCCTTGCGGGCGGGCGCATTTACCACGTCGCCCGCGATGCACGACTGGCCGCGCTCTTCGGAGCACGGCAGGTCGATCAAGGGTTGGCGTCAACCGCGATCGCACGGCTCGTGCTCTCGGGGGGCGTCGATGGGCTCCGCAAGATCACGGGGCTTCGCCTCACGACCACGGATCTCTGGACGCGAGTGCTTGAAGCCCGATTCGGCATCCCCGAAAGCTCGCTCGATTCAGGGGCGGCGTGGCTCCGCTGGGCGCGCAGTTCCGATGCGGGCCCGGCCTTCGCGCGTGCGTGTGAGGGCGACGACCTCTTGCGGGCGGTGCGGCACGAGCTGCTCGGCTGGCTCGAGGAGCGACTCGGCTCCGTGGGAGTGCTTGGCTTCCGCGCCTGGGAGCTCGGCCTCGTCGACCGCGCGCTCCAGGCGCTCCTGCTGCTCGCGGCAGTTGAGCAAAACGGGGATGCATACCTGCGCGGGCTCGTGAACGGGCAGATAGCGAGCATCGCGCCCGGCCTGGCGAACGAAGTACGCGGCGCGTACGCGAGCGGGAGCGCACAGTCGCTGCTCGAAACGGTGCTGTCAGTGGAGGACGAAGCCGACCGGCGGCTGCTCGAAGGTGCCCAGCAGCACGCGATGAGCGGCGGAGCCTCGGCCCTCGCCACGGCGAGCGACTGGCTGCCCGCCGGGCACGCTTCGCGCGAAGCAGCTGTTGCCGAGGCGCTGACCAAGTTCATCGACGCGCCCAGCGCCGAGGCGCTGGAAGCCGTACTCGCCGTGTTCGACCACCTGAGCGCGCACCGCCTCGATCACGCCATTCGTCGCTCCGAACACATCGAGGCTCGGAAGATGGCGGCGCGCCTCTCGGCCTGGTTGCTCGCACGTCGGGTGCGCCCGCAACTCCCTGAGCATGGCTCGCCGTGGCAGCCGGCGCTCGAGCTCGCGCGCCGCTACACCGAAGAGGGCGGCTTCCTCGATTGGGCGAGGCAGAGTCTGCGCGGAATGCGCGGCGCGGGAGGTGCCCTGATGGCTGCCGTGCGCCGGCTGTCCGTGGCCGTCGACGCGGTGGCCCGTGCCGACGACCAGCGCTTCGCCACGGCGTACGTGTCGTGGGTCGACGCCGGGAAGCCCTCGAATGAGGTGCTACCCATCGAGCACGTCACCAAACGCATCGTCGCGCAGTTCCTCAAGGGCGGCGAGCATCGGCGCCTGCTCCTCGTCTTGATGGACGGCATGAGCTACGCGGCGGCAGTGCAGGTCCTTCAACGTCTGCGCGACCAGCGACGGTGGAGCCCCATCGCGTGGCGCTTGTCGGGCTGGAACGGGCAACTCCCGATCCCGCCTGTGCTGGCAGCGGCGCCGACGCTTACTGAGGTCAGCCGGGCCGCGCTCTTTGCAGGCGTGGCTGATCCGCGCTTCGGCGACCAGGGCACCGACAAAGACGAGGCGCGCTGGGCGTCGAACCCGCACGTGCGCGATCTCGTCGGCGAGGAGCCCCTCAAGGTGTTCTTCCGGCGTGAGATCCACGCCGGGCACGAGCTCATCGAAGAGGTGAAGCAGGCGATTGCGGGGGATCAGCGCGTCGTGGCAGTCGTCGTGAACGCCATCGACGAGCAGCTCAAGGGTAGCCTCCAGGTCGCCGTCGACTACAGCAAGACGCCCATCCTTCCGCTCGAGGCGTTGCTCTCTGCCGCCGACGGTGCCGAGCGCGCCGTACTGCTCGTGGCGGACCACGGGCACGTTGCGGGCGATGCGATGCGCGTCGTCGCAGGTCGCATCCCTGCTCGACGTGAGGGGGGCGCCCGCTGGCGCGCGCTGGCCGAAGGGGAGCAGCCCCAGGACGGCGAAGTGCTCCTGCCCCGGACCTCGTGGAAGCCGCGCGGAGCGGCTGGTGTCGCAGCGCTCTGGGACACGGCTCAAGCGAATCGTGCGCCGCACTATGGGGAGCACGGCGGGCTCTCCCTCGCCGAGGCCGTCGCACCCGCGTTTCTGATCGCGCCAGAATGGCTCGATCGCGTCGCAGGCGACGACGTAGAACTCTCGTGCCGCGTGCTGCCCGAGCCCGATTGGTGGACGCTCAAGATCGCTCGCCCGGCGGTTACTTCCGTCGCTCCGGTGGAGGAGCCGAGCACGCCCGCAAAGGCGCAGCTCAAGCTCATTGCCGAGGAGCCCGCGAAGATGCCCACAGCGTCGTCGCCGCCTGCGTCTACCGAACTCGCGCTTGTCGGGCGACTGCGCGCGTCCAAGCTCTTCACGCAACAGGTCGCGGGTGTGCCGAAGCCCGACGCCGAACGCATACTTACATGGCTCGCCGTTCTCGTCGAGGCGGGCGGCAGCCTAGCTGCCGCCGACTTCGCGTGGCTCTGCGGCGTCCGCCCGCACCAGGTGGGCGGTGTCGTGGCACGCATGGGTGTTCTGAACGCTGACGGATTTGCCATCGTCGAGCACGACGTCGCAGGCCGGCGAATCGTTCTGCATAAGGCGAGGCTGCTCTCTCAGTTTGGAGTGACCGAATGAGCGAGACGAGCGGGCCAAGCCTCCTCCTCCGCAAAGACGTCATCGAGGCGCTGCGCCGGGGAACCGTGCCGCGTCGAGGTCTCGACCTGTTCGCGGTCGGTACCGATCGTTTCTCTGTTTCGCTGAGAGAGGAACTGGACCGCTGCGCAATGGGCGGTGCAGTGTTCAAGGCGTTGCGCGGTGACTTCGGGTGCGGCAAGAGCTTCACCGCGCGCTGGTATCAGCAGCAGGCACTCGCACGCGGTTTTGCGGTCGCTGAGGTGCAGATCTCGGAGAACGACACGCCGTTGCACCGGCTCGAGACCATCTACCGCCGAGCAACCGAAGGCTTGCGAACCGCCGAGTGGGACACGGGAGCGTTCCGCGCGATCATCTCGCAGTGGCTGCTGGGCCTCGAAGAAGAGGTCTCGCGCACGCTCCGCGATCCCGACGACTTGAAGGCGCTGGCCGAGGGCGTCGGCAACCTGCTGGAGGCGCGGCTTAAGGACGTGAGCGCGGTGCAACCGCAGTACGCCGCGGTGCTTCGTGCGTACCACGCCGCCGCGGTCGCTGAAGACCACGCGCTTGCCGAGGGGCTCATCGCGTGGCTGATGGGCCAGCCCAACGTCAGCGCGGACATCAAGAAGCGCGCCGGCATCAAGGGCGAGATCGATCACACCGGTGCGCTCGGTTTCCTGCGCGGGCTGCTCGCGGTGCTGCAGCAGTGTGGGAGGCCGGGCCTCCTACTCGTGCTCGATGAGGTCGAGACCATCCAACGCGTTCGCTCCGACAGCCGCGACAAGAGCCTCGAGGCCATCCGCAAGCTCATCGACGACCTCTACGGCGGGCGCTTCGCGGGGCTCTACATCCTCATCACCGGCACCCCCGCGTTCTTCGACGGCCCGAACGGTGTGAAGCGACTGCCGCCCCTCGCGCAGCGTCTACATGTCGACTTCTCGGGCGACGCGAAGTGGGACAACCCGCGCGACGTCCAGGTGCGTTTGTTTCCGTTCGACCAGGAGCGGCTCATCGAGGTCGGCCGCCGCGTGCGTGACCTGTACCCGACAGAACACCCCGAGCGTATGAAGGCGCGCGTCACCGACGCGGTGCTGGCAGGCTTGGCGAACGAGGTCGCGGGGAAGCTCGGCGGCAAGGTCGGCGTGGCTCCGCGCATCTTCCTGCGGAAGCTCGTGGCAACCATCCTCGACCGCGTCGACCTGTTCCCCGACTTCGACCCGGCCAAGGACCTCAACATCCGCATCGACACGGAGGAGCTCACGCTCGAAGAGCAGGCGGCTGCCGCAGGCAAGAAGCCCGACGACATCGAGATCGACCTGTGACGACCCGCCCGGATGCCATCGATCGCCTAAGCCCCGCTGTTCGCTACCAGATAGCGAACGGCCTGGGTTGGAGCGGTCTGCGTCCGGTGCAAGCGCTCTCTACCGAAGCCGTCTTGGACGGCGCCAACTGCGTCGTGCTGGCGCCCACCGCCGGCGGCAAGACCGAGGCGGCGTTCCTCCCGCTCTTGTCGAAGATGGACGTCGAGGACTGGCGTAATGTCTCGGTGCTCTACGTCGCACCCATCCGCGCGCTCCTCAACAACCAGGAGGCGCGGCTCACGAAGCTCACGGGCCTCATCGGGCGGCGTGCCGGCAAGTGGCATGGCGACGTGAAGGAGCCCGCGCGCAAGCGACTCATCGACGACCCGCCCGATGTCCTGGCCATCACGCCGGAGTCGCTCGAAGCGATGTTGCTCTCGACGCGCACGCCCGCGCGCCGCTTCCTCGCGCACGTACGTGCCGTCGTCATCGACGAGGTACACGCCTTTGCCGGTGACGATCGCGGCGCACACCTCGTTTCGCTCCTCGAGCGCATCGCGCGCATCGCGGAGACTGACATCCAGCGCATCGGTCTCTCGGCGACGGTCGGCGATCCCGATGTCATCGTCGAGTGGCTGAGTGGCAGCAGCATGCGGCCTCAGCGCGTCGTCGACCCGGGCAGTGCCCGGAAGTCCCCAGAACTGCACCTCGACTTCGTTGGCACCCTCGACAACGCGGCGCTCCTCATCGACCGCCTGTACCCAGGCACGCGGAGGCTGGTGTTCGTCGACAGCCGCAGACGCGTCGAGGAACTCGGCCATCGCCTCTCTCAGCGCGGCGTCGACGTCTACCTCTCGCACTCGTCCTTGGCGCTCTCCGAGAGAACCGCCGCCGAGAAGGCGTTCGAGGAGGGCACCAACTGCGTCATCGTCGCGACCAGCGCTTTGGAGCTAGGCATCGATGTTGGCGACCTCGATCACGTCATCCAGATCGATGCGCCAAGCAGCGTCTCGTCATTCCTCCAGCGCATGGGCCGCACGGGCCGGCGCGCGGGCTCGACGGCCAACTGCACCTTCCTCGCGACCGACGGCGACTCGCTCCTGCGCGCCGCCGCCATCATCGACCTCTTCAGGAATGGCTACGTCGAGCCCGCAGCACCGTCCACGTGGACGCCCCACGTCCTCGCGCACCAAGCCATTGCGCTCTCGATGCAGGAGCAGGGCTCGGCCTCGCACGGCTGGTGGAGCTGGCTCGAAGGCTGTGCGGCCTACCGCGACGTCTCAGCGGAGGAGCGCGAGAGCATCGTCCGCCACATGGTCGACAACGACATCCTCGTCGACGCCGATGCAAGGCTCGCGCTCGGCGCACGTGGCGAGCGGCTCTACGGCGCGCGGAACTTCCTTGAGCTCTACGCGGTGTTCTCGACGCCGCGCGTTCTGCGCGTGATGCACGGCCAGTCGGAAGTCGGCGTCGTCGACGCCTCGTTCCTCCAGGACAAGGAGCATAAGGTTCCGAACTTCGTCCTCGCCGGACGTCCCTGGCGCATCGTTGGCGTCGACTGGAAGGGCGGTACGTGTTCCGTCGAGCCCGCCGAGGCAGGCAGCTACCCGCGCTGGTTCGGCCTGCCCGTGAGCCTGGAGCGCTCACTCTGCCAGGCGATGCGTCGCGTTCTCACAAGCGAGGAGACCGATCTGTCGTGGTCCAAGCGCGCCATCACCGCTCTCGAAGCCCAGCGCGAGTCCCACGCTTTTCTCGACGACGGCCCGCTGCCCCTCGAAGAAGACCCCGATGGCCGTTGCCGCTGGTGGACCTTCGGCGGAGGAGCCGGCAACCGCGTCCTCGCGGGACTCCTTGAGCTGGAACTCGGCGAGCGCGTCTCGCCCGGCAACACCTTCATCACGTTCTCGAATGGCGCTGCCGAGAGCGCCGTCGGGATCCGCCGGGCCATCGACCTGCTCGCCGCCCGCGCGCTCACATGGGACGGCGCCGCGCGCCTTGTCGACTCCAACCAGCGCTCGCGCGTCTCGAAGTTCCAGCCCTGCCTCCCGCCGGAGATCGAGTACGGTCTCATTGCTCGCGAGACGATGAATGTCGACGATGCGAACGCGACGCTCGCGGAGTGGAAGGGCAGCACGCAGCAGGAGACGAAAGCATGACCTTCAGACGAAGCACCAGCCTCTCCGCTTGCCGCTTGCGGGACCCCAGGGAGCGCGGAGTGGCGTCGCGGGAACGCGCAGGGCGAGGCTCCGACTGGGGGAGTGCGCAGCCCAACTACGGTGGTTGGGGTGTGGGTTTGGGTGTCGAAGACCGACACCATGAGAGCCACCACCCGAGACGCTACTCTGCGAGGGGGGAAACCCCTACCTGCCAATGTCGTGTGAGACACGGCCCCCACGAAGTTTAGAGAGCAGGGCGAGTCCGTGAATCAAGAGCATGCGCAACCCAACCATCAAGAGAAGCGGCAACGAGGAGCAATCGAGTAGGCAGGGCGTGAGTGCGTCGAGGTCGTCGGCCATCGATGCGACGAGCCAGCAAACAGGGAGTCCAGTCGAAAATCTTGCTCTGCCTACAGCGACCACGAACACCAGGAGTGCCTTCCAAAAGAGCGGCAACGAGGAGCAATCGAGTAGGCAGGGCGTGAGCGCGTCGAGGTCGTCGGCCACCGATGCGGCGGGTCAGCAACGGTGCAGTCCGGCCGAAAGTCTTGCTGTGCCTGCGGCGACCACGAGCACCAGGAGCACCTTCCAAAAGAGCGGCAATGAGGAGCAATCGAGTAGGCGGGGCGAGCGCGCGGGGAGATCGTCGGCCACGGATGCGACGCCTCGGCAACGGTTTCGTCCCTTCGAACTTCTTGCTTCGCCAGGATCGACGCCCGGCGAAGAGCACCCGAGGGTGGAGTTCGGCCTGCAATCGGGCGAGTAAGCGGAGGCATGGATCCGATGGCGACTCAAGCACGAGAGCCCGACCCCGAGACCGCCGAGAAGGCGACGCGTCGCAAGTTCACGCCCGCGTACAAGCGGAAGATCCTCGCGCAGACGGACCAGGCCAGCGAGGGGCAGATCGGCGCCATCCTGCGCGAGGAGGGCCTGTACAGCTCGCTGTTGTCGACCTGGAGGCGGCAGCGGGACGAGGGTATGCTGGGGGCGTTGAAGCCGAAGAAGCGCGGACCGAAGCCGAAGCAGGACCCTGAGCAGAAGGAACTCGAGCGCCTGCGCCGTCGGGTGGCGCAGCTCGAGCACAAGCTTGAGACGGCGGAGCTGATCATCGACGTCCAAAAAAAAGTCTCGCAATTGCTCGGGATCCCGCTCGCGACGATCGATCCGTCCGAGAAGCCTTGATCGCGCAGGCGGACGAGCTGTCCGAGAGGACAGGTCTACCGCGGGCGTGCGAGGCGCTCGGGGTCTCGCGGGCGACCGTGTACCGGCGGCGCCGCCCTGCGCCGCCGCCGCGGACGGCGAAGTCACGGCAGTCGCCGCGGGCGCTGAGCGCGGCGGAGCGCCAGGAGGTGCTGGAGCTGCTGCACAGCGAGCGTTTCGTCGACAAGGCGCCCGAGGTCATCGTGCCGACGCTGCTCGACGAGCAGCGCTGGCTGTGCAGCGCGCGGACGATGTATCGCCTGCTCGCCGCCGAGGGCGAGCTCCGCGAGCGCTGGCGGCAGCGGCGGCACCCCGAGTACAGTCGCCCGGAGCTGTTGGCGACCGCGCCCAACCAGGTGTGGTCGTGGGACGTGACCTGGCTGCGAGGACCGACGAAGGGCCAATACTATTACCTGTATGTCCTGCTCGACATCTACAGCCGCTGCGTCGTCGGCTGGACTCTGGCACGCCGCGAGCGCGCCGACATCGCCGCCCGCCTGATCCGCGCCGCCTGCGACAAGCAGAACATCCAACCTGACCAATTGACCATCCATGCCGATCGCGGCGCCGTCCCGACGTCGCGCGAGCTCGCCGACCTCTACGACGCCTTGGGCGCCCGCCGCTCACACAGCCGCCCCCACGTCAGCGACGACAACCCGTACTCGGAGGCCCACTTCAAGACCCTCAAGTACACCCACGACTACCCCGATCGCTTCGCCTCCTACGACGACGCCCACGCCTTCTGCGTCCGCTTCGTCGACGGCTACAACCATCACCACCGCCACTCCGGCATCGCCTTCCTGGCGCCCGCCGATGTGCATTACGGCCGCACCGAGACCATCCTGTCCGTCAGGACAGCCGCCCTCCACGCCGCCTACGAGGCCCATCCCGAGCGCTTCGTCCGCGGGCGGCCCACGCCGCGCCGGCCTCCCGCCGCGGTCTACATCAACCCCCCGCGCGGCCCCGAGCGCGGTCTTCGCGAGTACGACGTCCATGTCCTTACGGACAGATGCCTCACCGCTGATCCTCTACGGGATTGCTACCATGGCGAAACCTCACATTCACTAAACATGACCCGCGCCGTGTCTCAAAGTCATTGACAGGCTCCGACCCCGCCGCACCGGCGGTTTCTGTCGCATCGTCGGCCGAGTCCCAGGCCACCCCGGAAACGACGTTCCTCGGACAGTTTCTTGGTAGTCCTAGGCCACCCCGGAAACGACGTTCCCTGGGACAGTTTCTTGTAGGAAACCTGCTGTCGAGTGCGAAGCTACTTCGGGCGGAGCACGAGGACCATATCGCCGTGTTCGTCGATAATCTCGCGGTCGCCGTCGTGGTGCTCGACGCGGGCTTGGCCATTGTAGAAGGGTTCGACGGCGGCGAAGCGGCGGCTGTAAAGCGGCTCGCCGCTGCGGTCGACGTGCATCCAGCCGCGGCTGTCTCGGGCGCGGGCGAAGCCCTTGTGGAAGACATCGAGGTCGTTGAACCAGCGGCCGTGGACGAGATGGCCGTCGCGGTCGATGTGGGTGGAGCGGCCGTCTTCGCCCTGGACGACGGCGATCCCGTGGCGGAAGTCGCCGGCGTAGCGCCAGCCGGCGGCGTAGGCGGGGGCCAGGTCGTGGGTGAGGTGGAGGTAGGAGCCGCTCGAGTTACGGACGGTCACGCGGCCGTCCTGGAAGTTGCCGCACCAGGTGAAGCGGGCGTCGCTGGCGAAGCAGCCGTCGGGACGGATGAATGCCCACGCGGATTTCGGCGGAGGCGCGGGTGGCTCCGCAGAACCTCGGCGAGGCGCGGAGTCAAGGCGAGTTCATCCTCGGTCCTCCCTTGGGACATCGAGCTTGCCGCGTACGATGGTTTCCGGCGGGGGGTCTCGAAGTCCACCGGAGCGCACTTGATCTCCTTCTCCGCGATCGCCCGGTTGAACAGCCGGCGGAGGGTCTTGAGCACCTCGCATATCGTATTGTGCGACTTGCTGACCAGCGACTTCTTGATCGCGGTGATGTCCTTGCTTTGGTGGCGGTCAGAACCCGACACCTGACGGCGGCGAGCTGACCCACCTGGACCCTCTGACCGCTGTCGACTGATCGCGACGAGGAGGGTCAGTCAGTCGCGACGAGCGGCCCCACCGGACGGAGGAGATCGAAACCCTGGAATGGATGTGGAGGTGAGGATGCCCGCCAACTACCGGCCTCAAGATCATTCCTGACGGCGACATTCCCGTAGTTGATCCCATCCGACAAGCTCCTGCGGGAGGCGCCGACCGGTGACCAGCAGTGGTCTCACCTGGGCTCGGAGGCGCTCGGGGAGCCACTGCAGCCCTGACTCGGGAGCGTTCGGTTCGACGTCGGGCAGCGAGCGACCTGCGCCCCGCTCGAGGAGCAGTTCGTACCATCGCTCCGCGGGCAGGAGGGGCAGAGCGCCCAGCGCCCGGGCTGCGGCGGCGGGGATCTGCAGACCCTCGGCGTCGAGATCGCCGAAGTAGTGGATCTCAAAGGCGCCGAGTTCGACGACGATGCGACCGAGGTCGTCGAGCATGCCGGCGAACGCTTTTCCGGAACCGTAGACCACGGCGAGGTAGCCGCCTTCACGGGCGTTCCAGCGGCGGAACGAATCATAGGTGTGCAGGTTCTCGATCACGAGGATCGTGGTGGCATCGCTGGCGGCGGGCCCGGGCTCCCATACGATCGGGACCGGGACCGCGCGCACGCGCAGGAGCTCCGGGCCGAGTCCGACGCGAGCGGCCAGCCGCGAGCGCAGCAGGACGTCGAGGCGCTTCTCGTCGCCGAGGAGTTCGACCGAGCGCTCGCGCAGCGGCACCGGCTCGCGCCGACGACCGCCGTCGGCGAGGAAGCGCTTGATCTCGAGGAGGTCCGCGAGCACGTCGGCGGCGATCCTCGGCTCGTCGATCAGGCGCGCCAGTTCGGGCGGCCAGGCGATGCTGCGGTGGTCGATCGGCGCGCCAGCCGGGGCGGAGGCCGCGAGTTGAACCCAGCGCGGGAGCGGGGGCGCGGGCGTAAGGTCCCACTGGTTGCGCTGTTGCGGGAGCTGCAGGTGGCCCTGGTCACGAAGGGCCGTGAGGTAGGCGGCGAGGGCCTCGCGTCCGCGATCGCTGTACTCGATCGCCAGGGCGCTGCGGAAGACGTGCCAGACGTCGTCGAGCGCGAGGCGCCGGCGCTTGCCGGCGCGCTCGCGCAGGGCGAACAGGAGGGCCTCGGCGGCGCTCACGCGGTCCTCGCATGCAGCCGCACGCCCTCGACGGGGTCGTGGTCGTCCTCGGTGACGTGGAGGTCGCCGGTCCGGCGGTCACGGTGGGCGTTGCGCAGGCGGATCGTGTTCGGGAGCACGGCGATCGCGTCCGGGTCCTCGACGCCGGTGGTGTAGACGAGCTGGACGCCCATCTTCTGGGCGATCGTCCGCTGCATCTCGAGCAGGGCGCGGTTGGAACAGGTGCCGATCGGGTTGTCGAGGATGAGGGTGCCGGCGTCGACGATGGCGCGGCCACGACCGCGGCGGCGAGCCCGGATCTGGACGATCGTGCAATAGAGGAGGATCGCCGCGGTGAGCTGTTGGCCGCGGCTGAAGGTACTGAGCAGCTCGACGGGGACCGGGTCGGGGCGGAGGATCGCGTCGGGCTTGAGCACCGTGACCTTGAAGGCGTCGTGGCGGCCGCCGGCGAGCTCGAAGATCGCCTGCTGCACGAGGTCGAGCGCCTTGGGCACGTTCGCCGTGTCCATGAGGCGGTCGATCAGCGGGGCGATCCGGGCCTGCTTGTCGGCGTCGCCGTCGGGGATGTGGAAGTCGACGCGCAGGTAGCTGCGGCCCCCCCACGCCCCGAGCGTCTCGGGCAGCACGCTGGCGCGGGCGGCCTGGCGCAGGACCTGGGCGGCGTCCTCGCCGAGACCGATCAGGTTAGTGATGAGGATCCGGCGGTGATCGTCGAGCTCGGAGATCGCGGCGTCGAGGACCTCGCGCGCCTTCTCGAATTCATCGACGAACTTGGACGCGTCGGCGGCGAGCTCGGCGGCGTCGGCCCGCAGGCGGTCGCGGGCCTGGTTCTTGAGGCTGGCGAAGCGCTCGTCGGCGGCGATGTTGCGGACGGCGTCGCTGCAGTTGCGCACGCGCAGGGCGCTCCGCTCGTCGGCGGTGCGGGCGTTCTGGAGGCGTGAGCACAGGTCCGTGACGGACGACCGCACGGCGGCGTCGTCGTCGGGCAGGTCCCGCGGCGGGCGCTCGTCGAGCTCGTCGGCGACGACGGTCAGCAGCAGCTCGAGGGCGCTCTCGTGCGCGGCCTTCCTGGCCTCGAGCTGTGTGGCGGCGTCGTTATGCTGCTGCGCTTCGCCGTGCCAGCGCTCGTGTGCGGTGACGGCGACCTGCGCCTCGTCGCGGAGCTGCTCGACCAGGACGTCGGCGTCCTGGCTGGTGGTCGGCAACGGGCGGCCGTCGGTCGGGACGTCGTCGGCGTCGCGCTTGCGTGAGAGCGCGGCGACTGCCTGCTGCGCGGCCTCGTGGGTGTGTTCCGCCCGAGCCTGATCGCGGACGGCGTCCCCGAGGAAGGCCTGCGCGCGGGCGAGCTGGCCCGGCAAGTCGGCGCGGGCGAGGGCCGCGCGGACCTCCGGCTCGTCGAGGCCGCGTTCGAGCTGGTTCGCGTAGGCGGTGCGCACGCGGACCAGGTCCCGCTGCAACTGTTCGAGCTCCCACTGCAGGCGGTTCTCGCTGGTCTTCTGCTCGTAGCTGGCGCGCAGCTGCTCGTACTCGGCCTCGGCCTCGGCGAGCGCCGGGATGTCGTCGTCCTCGTCGGCGCCGTGGTAGAGGACGGCATCAAGCTGGCGGCGGATCGATCGGCGCTGGTGGCCGAGCTCGTCGACCCGGCGCTGGGCCTCGTGGGACCGCTCGCCGGCCTGGGCGATCAGCACGGCGAGCTCCTCGAGCCGGCGACCGAGGACGTCGGACTCGCGCTGCAGCCGCTCGAGCTCGTCGGTCCAGGTTTGGAAGTGGCGCTCGTGCTGTTCGATGAAGGCACCGACGCGTGCGGCGTGCTGCTTCGCCCGCGTGACCTCTGCCTCGGCGGCCTTCCGCTCGTCGGCGGCCGCCGCGATGTCGGCCGCGAGCTGGCCGAGGCGCGCTTCGACGTCTGCGATCTGCTCGGCGAGCTGCTGCGCGTGCCGGACCAGCGAGGCGAGCAGGGACTCGTGGGCGTCGAGCTTGCCGCCGCCCCAGGCGCCCAGCCAGCGGGCCAGCTCGTCGGCGGCGGCGTTGCAGGTCTGTTCACGGCGGCGCAGGTCGTCGACCACGCGTCGACGAGCCTCGTTCGCCTCGGTGAGCTCGAGGCGGCGGACGTCGGCGGCGGTCCGGTCGTACGTGGCGGGATCGGGCGGCAGGACGCAGGGGGCGGGGCCGCTGGGGCTATCCGCGCCGACCCAGGTGACCTGGATCGGCGTCCGCAAGCGCATGTCGAGCGCCGGGAGGTCGCGGGCGACGGAGAGGTCCTCGGCGCGGAGGACGACGACGCCGGCGTGCCGGGCCGGATCCCGGGCGATGGCATCGCTGGCCTCGGCGCTGGCGTGGTTCTCGGCCAGGTAGCGCAGGCCGGCGTGCGCGGCGATCTTGCGCGCTCGCAGCGTCCGCACTACCTCCGCGACGTCGCGGGTCGGGGGCAGGAAGCCGTCGGAGCGCAGGGCGTCGAGCGAGCGCTCGTCCTCGGCCGCGTCGACGCCGAGCTCGAGGATCCGGCGGCGGGCGGCCTCGGCCTGCTCGCGCAGCAGCGCCTCGAGGCGCGGCTGCTCGAGGTCGGCCTCGTCGACGCCCTGGATCTCGCCGAGGAGCGGCGTGCGGCGCAGTCGGTCGCGCCAGGCGAGCGCCTGCTCGAGCGTCGCCCGGGCGGCCTTAACCTGCGCCTCGATCCGGCCGCGCTCCTCGCCGAGCGGGCGCAACGTCGCGGCGAGCTCCTGGCGCTCGCGCGTGCGCTGCTCGTGGCGCCGACCGGCCTCCTCGACGCGGGCGGTCGCGCGGGCGGCGAGCTCCTGCCAGCGGGCGAGCGCGTCCTCGGCCTTCTCGTAGCTGTCGAGCGTCCCGTCGCGGGCGAGCATCTCGCGCGCGTGCTCTCGCTCCTTGAGACGCTGGCGGCAGGTGCGGGTCTCCGCCGTGAGGCCGCCGATGCGGGTGTCCGCCTGGCTCTTTTCGTCGCGCAGCGCCTGCTCGGCCGCCTTGCAGCCGTGGAGGTGCTCCGTGGCATCCTGCTCGCGCTCGGCGTGCAGCGCGTCGCTGGCCCGGAGTGCACCTCGCAGCCGCGAGCCGGCGCGCTCGAGCGACTCCTTCAGAGGGACGAGCTCGCGCGTGCTGCGGTCGAGCGCGGCCTGCTTGGCGACGACCTGGGCGGACAGCCCCTCGAGCTGCTCGAGGGTGCGGGCGGCCTCGATGCTGTCGACGTCCCGTCGGCGCCGGGCCCAGGCCCCGCGTGCTCGCTGGAGCGCCTCCTCGGCCTCGCCGGCGCGCAGGCGGATGGCGCGGCGCTCGACGCCGAGGGCCCAGCGTCGCTTGAGATCGGCCTCGTTGCTGGCGAGGCGGGCCTGGCTCTGGGCGCGCTCGTGGTCGCGGCGGCGCTCGGCGGCGCGGCGCTCGAAGCTCTCGGCGCGCTGGCGGAGGGCAGCCGCGGTGCCGGCCGCCGCGTCGATCGTCGCCGCGAGGTAGCGGCGCGCGGCCTCGCGGGCATCGACGGCGGCCGCGAGCTCGCGCAGCGGCGGCAGGGCGGCGTCGAACAGCTGGCGCTCGAGCAAGAGCACCGGCCGCTGCTTCAGCTTGCTGCGGAAGGTCTCGAGGTTGGCCGACAGCTCGCCGGCCTTCTCGGTGTCCATCGCGAGCTGCAAGAAGAAGTCGACGAATGCCCGGGGGTCCTGGAAGCGGAAGCTCTCGTCGGCGGCGCCCTCACGGGTGTTCATCTCGATCTGGACCTTCATCAGGTCGGGGTCGAGGCCGAGCTGCCCGAGGTGCGTGCGCCAGGGCGACGGCGCGTCGGTGTAGAACACCTCGCGCGCGGGGCTGCGGCTCTTGTGTCCGGCGAGCCACTCGCGAAATGCGTCGAACGAGGCCACCGGCTCGCCCAGGCCGCGGACCGGGAGGTCGTCGAAGCCGAGCTCGGGCCCGGCCCGGAAGCTGAACAGCAGCTTGCGCAGCTTGGACTCGTCGGGGGAGCGCTGCAGCCCCTTCCAGCTGAGCACCTGTCCGAGCACCTGGACGCGGGCCGGCGGCGAGGCGAACAGGTCGAGCCGCGGGGCGAGGTCCCACTCGCTGACGACGAAGGCGAGATCGCCGTCCTTGACGTAGTCGGCGAGGCGGCGGCTCTTGCCCTCGGCGGCGCTGCCGAGGAACTCGCGGACGCCGGGCCGGATCAGCGAGAAGAACAGGTTGAGGATCGACGACTTGCCGCCGCCGTTGCGCAGCCACAGCACGGTGTCGACGCCGGTGCCGTGGTGCTCGTCGCGGAAGTCGAGGGTCAGGGGGGAGAGACGGGCGTCGCGGTGGCCGATCGACGCGAAGTGGAGGCGCATGAGGCGAGGCATGATCGTTACTCCTGGGCGGCGGCGTCGCGGGCGGGGCGGACGCTCTGGACGAGGGTGAAGGCGTCGTGCGCGGCGAGCTCGCGTACGTGGATCCGGTAGGCGGCGAGGGCCTGCCAGGTGCCGCCGTCGTCGTCGGACAGGCGGCGGACGAGGCTTCCTTTGTCGAGGACCTCGAGGGCGTACTCGACCATGCCGTGCAGCGTGCTCGCGGCGCGGCGGCCGTCGGGGGTGGCGCGGGTCTCGGGGCGCTGGAGGATCGCGCGCCACGCCTCACGCAGCTCGGGCGAGCCGAGCTCGGGGTCGTGCTGGCTGCGGCGTTGCAGCTCCTCGCTCAGCCGGACGACGTAGGCGACGACCTTGTTGGTCGAGAAGCGGAGGCCTGCGCTGTCGTCCGAGGCCGCGAGATCCTGGGCCGCCGGGAAGCACCATGCGGCGATCGCCAGCTGCACGAGGCCGTGGCACATCCGGTCCTCCACGCTCAGGGTGGTCCGGCGGTAGTCGGCGAGCTTGTGGGCGAACGGGCCGTCCTCGTTGGCGCCCAGCACGACCCCCTGGGGCGTGAACCCGAGGACCGCGAGGTGCAGCCCGCGCGCGACCGCGTCGGTGCAGTGACGCATGGTCGGGTCGGTCCGGTAGCGCTCGATGAGCTGGGCATAGGCGGGCTCGCGCGCCGGCTTGAGGCCCGGGGTCAGTCCGAAGGCGACCAGGCGCGCCGCGGATTCGATGGTTTCGAAGTGGAAGGGGGTCACGGGGTCGGCACCTTTCGCAGGAGAACGAGGTCGTCGCCGGAGAAGTCGGGATCGATGAATTGCCGGCCGCTGCTGCAGATGCTGTAGCGGCGAGCGAGCGGGTCGTCAGGGTTGCCGAACAGGGCGAGCAGGCGGAGCCCGAGCAGGCGGAGCAACCGCGCCTCGACCCCATCGGCGCGCAGCTCGGCGAACCACGTGGACAGCAGCAGTTCCCGGGGCGGGAGCGAGGTCAGCAGGTCCTCCACGACGGCGTGGTCGTCGGCCGTGAAGTAGGTGCGCGTGGCGTCGACGGTCTCGAGGTCGGCCAGCTCGGGCGTCACTTCGGTGTCGTCGCTGGCGCGCCGCGGCGCGAGCAGCTTGTCGATCAAGGTGCAGAGCCGGAGCTGCGGCGGCGGCCTGGGCGGCTGGAACCGGGCCAGGAGGCCGTCGGCGAGGGTGGCCAGAGCGCCGGCCGGCAGCTCGAGCGCAGTGCGGAGGACGTCGGCCTCGAGGTCAGGGTAGGAGGCCGCGAGGCGCGGGCGAAACACCTGACGGTCCTGCTCGCGCAGGTAGTCCTGGTTGGCGGGGATGATGCGGCCATGGAGCTGCATGTGGCGGCGGTAGCACTCCTCCACGGTGTCGCGGAGGCGGGCGAGCGCGCCGGCGTCGCTGTCGCCGGCCGCATCGAGGCGGTCTTCGATGCTGCGGAGGAGGTCGTGGTCGTGGCGCTGGCGGTCCTCGAGATGGGCTCGCGCGCCGGCGAGGAAGGCCAGGACCTCGTGGATCCAGTCGACCTGCGTGACGTCGCGGCGGGCGGTCTCGAGGTAGGCCTGGATCTTCTGCTCGTACTCGATGCTGCGCATGCGGTAGCGCTGGGCCGTCTTGACCGCGTCGGCGATCAGGCCCCGGTGGATCTGCGAGCGCAGCACCGCCTCCTCGGCGATCTGGGCGTCCTCGACGGGATACTCGAGCATGCCCGCGTAGATGTTGATCGCCTCGGTCGTCGCCTTGAGGACGATCGTGCCGTCACCGAGCTCGGACTCGCGGAGCAGCCGCAGGCAGATCTCTCGGTGGACCACGCGCTCGCCGTCGAAGGCGGCGTAGCGCTCGCGGAACTCGCGTCGGCGGTCGCGCTCGTTGAGCAGGTCGAGCACGACTGCCTCGGCGACATCACGGCATTCGGGCAGGCTCAGGTCGGGGCGCATGCGGCCGACGATCGGCTCGAGCTCGTCGCACAGCTCGTCGTGCGTCATGCCCGTGCCCAGACCCATCCGCTCGATCGTCAGGTCGAGGGCCCGCAGGCACAGCGCGCGAAGGTCGATGCCCTCGAGGTCGTCGTCGCGGTGGACCTTCACCGCCTCGATGCGGTGCAGCGGTCCGAGGCGCACGAGGGTGCGCAGGCGGCGGGTCACGGCGTCTTGCCAGTTGTCAGGCGCGACTTCGCTCATGGTCGCGGAGCCTAACGGAACCGGCTGACAGCGGGTAGCCACGCGGCGCCGCCATGCGGTGTCGACGCAGCGGCCTCGCGGTAGGCCGCGGCGTATCGGGCGAAAGACGGGGCGAGTCGGGGGCATGTCGTATCGGCTCCTCACGACCCTCTCCCGCCAGCCCGGCGGATCGGCTCACGGTCCCGGCAACAATTTTCGGACCCCGCGTATTTGTAGATCAAACGATGTTACGCCCGGGACCGGCGCTATCGCGCGCAGCGCCGGCTGGAGTATCGTGCGGGCGTCGTGTCGACCGTGACGTTCATGCACCGTCTGGAGGACGTGGAGGCCCTGGAGCGGCGGCTCCGCGAAGAGGTCCTCACCGCGAACCTCGCGCGCACGGCGGTCACGAGCAGCGACGGCAAGTTCCAGGTGCTCCGGGTGCTCGATCACGGGGCGAGCAGCGTGGTGTGCGAGGCGCTCGACACCAAGCTCAAACGGCGCGTGGCCCTCAAGCTGTTCCCGGGCCTGGCCGACGACCGGCTCGCCCGCGGGGTCAAGCGCGAGGCGCAGGACCTCGCCGGGGTCTCGCACCCGAACATCGTCATCGTCCATGACTTCGACGTCCTCAAGCTCGTACCGGGCGAGCACCGCTGCTTCTTCGTCGCCATGGAGCTCGGGGTACCGCTCAAGCAATGGCTGGAGGAGGCGACCCGCAGCCACGAGGAGATCCTCGCCACGTTCAAGCGCGTCGGCGAGGGGCTCGCGGCGATCCACGGGGCCGGGTTCGTGTACCGCGACTTCAAGCCGGGCAACGTGGTCCTCGTCGCGGGCGTGCCGAAGATCGTCGACTTCGGGCTCGCCCTCTCGGCGGCGGCCGGCGGCGACGCGAGGCGAGCGCGCGTCGGTACGCCGGCGTTCATGTCGCCCGAGGCGCTCGCCGGTCAGCCGCAGGACGCACGCAGCGACCAATTCTCGTTCGCCGCCGCGCTGTGGAAGGCGCTGTGCGGCGCGCTGCCCTACGACCCCAAGTCCGACGATCCCGAGCAGCGCCGGCCGCTGCATGCGCCGAAGGTGCCGCTCCCGGCACCCGTGCTGGAGGCGCTCCGGCGGGCCCTCGACCCCGTGCCCGATCGTCGGTTCCCGGACATGCCGGCGCTGCTGGCCGCGCTACCGCTGACCGAGCCAGCGCGCAGGTCGTCGGCGACCGGGCCCGCGCCTGCCCTCGGCATCGACGTCGACTCGACGACCGAGCTCGTGCCCGTGCGTCGATCGACGCGCCGCAGCGTCGCGCCCTGGCTGGCGTTCCCGGCGGTCGGCGCGCTGTCGGTCGGCGGCGTGCTGACGGCAATGGGGTTCTGGGACGCTCCGCAAGCGGCCGAGGAGGAAGCGACGGCGAGCGAGGAGCTCGAGATGATGGAGAGCCCTGCGGCGCGGCCGACGACGATGGACGCCGAGTGTCCCGACGTCGACTCCGTAACCGGGGCCTGGAGATTCTCGGCCACCGCCGAGTGGGCTGAGCAGATTGTCCACCTCGGGAAGGTCGGGCGGTACACGCTCGAGCTGACGCGCGATGGTTCGCCCTGCGGCCTGTGGGTCGACCTGCGCAAGCTCGGCAACGACGGCATCGTCTACCCGCAACCCCGAAGCGACCGCCAACGCGTCCAGCTCGCGTGGTCGCGGCCTTTTACCGGCGGCTTTGCAGGGCGCTTCAGCCCCCGCAAGGACGGCGAGGCCACCGCTGATCACACATACGAGTTCTCCTTCATCGTCGACAGAGATCGGCTGTACGGCGACTTCCACGCGGAAGCGGCGAGCGGCAAGCAGCGCTTCTCCGGCGTGGTGCGTGGCGCGCGTACGACGGTCCAGGACGCGCCGACAGACGACCTGCCTTGCACGGCTCTGTGCGGCGCGCGTTGCCTGGGCGCCGAGGCGACGGCCGAATGCCGCCAGACGTGCACGGCCGACCCCTGGGCGGAGCCTACCTGCCCGCCGCCCGATCCGACCGCGACGATCGGCTTGCCGGCGAAGACTGGCGCGTGCCGCGACGCCAGGGGGTTCGCCGGGCGATGGCTGGTCCTCGCGCGCGACCGCATGAGCCGGGAGCAGCGCGCCTACGAGGTCGAGCTCGGCGCTGCGGGGTGCGACCTCGTCATCGCGTCGGCACGCGACCGCGAGCGCCCGGACGTCCCGTTCGAAGGCAAGGGTCGCGTCGACGGCTCCGGCCTGTGGCAGATCGAGCTGACGAGCGGACGGAGCGCGCGCGAGCGTGTGCGACACGTATGGTCGCTCGTCGGCCGCGACCTCGCCTTCGGCGAGTTCACGGCCCGCCACGGCGACGAACAACTCGCGGCCGGCGTCCTCGCGGCGTACCGGCGCCCGTGAGCCGAACACCCCGCGTCGCGGGACAGGAGCAGCATGGCCAAACCCACCCCGACCGAGATCGCCGCGCTCGTGCGCGCCCACTCTCACCGCCTGCACCGCTTCTTCAGCAGCAGCGGCGTCCCGCGCGCGGAGGCGCAGGACCTCGTGCAGGCTACCTTCGAGGTGTTCCTCCGCAAACTCGACGGTCCGCTCGACGACGTCGAGCGCTACCTGTGGGGGATTGCCCGCATGAAACTGCTGCACGCCCGGACCCGGCTCAAGACCTACGAGGAGTTCCACCAGTCGCATTTCGCGGCGTCGACGACGACCGTCAGTCAGAAGGTCGATCGCCGCCTGCGGGTGTCCGTCCTGCTCGCCCGCCTCGACGAGGAGGAGCGCACGATGTTCCTCATGCGCTGCGAGGGTCTGACGATCGAGCAGATCGCCGCGGCCACCGAGAAGGGCCCCGCGACGGTCAAACGCCGCCTCGCGGAAGCCCGGCGTCACATCGACGCGATCGCCAGCGAGACGCGGACGCCGGACGACGCCATCGGCGTCGAGGACGTCGAGGACAGCTACCGGCACGACGGGGCGTGAGCCGCTCTGCCCGGCTGACGGGAACATCTCCAGGCCCATCGCTACAGGAGGACCCGATGCCGAAGCAGACTCCCTTTGAACCCGAGAAGGTGTCGATTCTGCGCCCCGGCGAGGCTTCATCTGGTCAAGTAAAGCCACCGATGACGCATTCACGAAGAGCGTTGTAAAGATCCGTTGCCGCCCGCGGGTGACCCACCACGGCGGCGCCACCAAGATGGCAGTGGGGTCATACGTGCGAGACGGCCACCTGGGCGATGACGGCTACCGTTGGGTGCTCCTGCAAGAAGGCGGACTGGGGTCGTGAACTACCGGAGCGCGGCAAGAATGTCTGCGCTCGGCTGTGCGCGCTCCTGGAGCGTCTCCATTATCTCTCCACGACACAGGTCGACGCCCGCGAGCCCTGGGGACTCGCGGGCGTTCAAAGAAGGAGCGAATTCATGAGCGTCTACGCGGATTTCGGCGAATTTGCGAGCGCGATCAACGGGTTGAGAAAATCCGCGTAGTTACTGCTTCGAGCAGTGAGGCCAGCCACTTGAACACATGAGAGCCCGCGAGTCCCCAGGACTCGCGGGCTTCGACCTGTGTCATGGAGAGCTGATGCTGGCGGTGGCGCGGCTTTTCTCGTGAGTTATCATCACACTCAGCTCAGATCGCGCCCGGACGGCTCGGTCTATGTGCATTCAAATCGCGCGGAGTGGAAGCGGTGCTCATCGAGCCGGTAGGACAGCATTTTCTGTTGACCTCGGCGGCGCACGGGCTCGCACTTGGGGGCGAACCTGGACGATCATGTCTACACACATTCAAATACCTATGCATGGGAACAATGGAGCTACACTCTGTGGTAGTGCGACGCTCCAGCGTGCGGCGCACTGCTCCCTGGCGCTGGCGCGCGCCCCTGGCCATCGAGCCGAGGTTGTCGACGTCGGCGGTCGCGGTCCTTGAAGACGTCGAACAGGCGTACCACGGCGGGTGGACCCTGCCGCCGCGGTCGTCGACACGAAGGGCTTCGCGGAGGGGCTGAAGCGTTCGTCCTCAGGCAGTCGCCGGGGAGGTCTCGCCGCCGTCGCTTTCGGCTCCCGCGGGTGCCGACCCCCGCCCGGGCTGGGCCGGCCGCGGCCAGGTGATGCGGTGCTTCTTGATCCGTCGCTTCATCTCCTGCCGGGTGATGCCGCGGCGATAAGCCGCGTCGACGATGTTGCCGGCGAGCTCGAGCGCCTCGATGCAAAGGCAGCGCTCGACGGCTTCCAGGTCGAAGTCTTCGCGGGTGACCGAGGGCATGGCGCCTTGTACTTCCCTCGCTTGGTCTCGCGCAGATCGAGCGACCCTCGAGCGGCTTGCGGCCGCTCGTGCGGAGTGCTGCCGTGAACGTGCCGGCCCGCGGCAAAGCGTTCAATGATGGGATTTTTCAATAGATAGATCTTCGCGGCCGAGCTGGCCGCCGTGGGGGCCGCGGCCGGTCAGGGCGGCGGCGCCGCAGCGGGCTGCGAGTTGGACGGCCTCGTCCGGGGCCAGGCCGGCGCCGAGGGCGTAGGTCAGGCCGGCGGCGAACGAGTCGCCGCAGCCGTAGGCGTCGACCACCGGGCCCGGCAGCGGGGTGGCTGCATAGTCGTGGCGCCGGCCGTCCGCGAGCTCGTAGCTGCCACCGGCGCTGCCTGCGGTGCGCACGACCAGCGGCGGCGGCGGGTCGAGGTCGCCTGCGGCGTAGCGCTCGGACGGATCGCGCGAGCTGCCGACGAGCGCGTCGAGCACGACTCCGGCGGCGCGCAGGATGGGGAGGATCCGCGACGTCGCCACCAGCTTGCGCGCGCGGCGGGCGAGTCGCACGGTGTCGACGTCGCCGGCGGTCAGGTAGACCGCGTCGACCTCGGCCAAAAGGTCCCACGCCAGCGGGTCGGCGGCCTGCGGCGCGAGTCGCTCGCCGATGACGGTGATCGTGCGCTCGCCGGCGTCGTCGACGTAGGTGAAGCCGCGGCGCTGCGGGAGCGGGCGCACTGCGGCCTCGAGCCGGAGGCCCATCGCCGTCAGCTCGGCGCGGGCCCGCGTGCCGAGGGCGTCGGTGCCGAGCGCGGTGTAGAAGGTGCATTCGCCGGCGAGCCGGGCGAGCTGCACGGCCGCCACCGCGCCGCCGCCACCGGGCGCCTCCCACCACTTCGATGCGTGGACGATGTCCCCCGGCGCCGGCACCCGGGCAACTCGCACGAACTCGATCCACTCGACATGCCCGATGACGGCGACGCGCATGCCGCGAGGGTGAACCAAGCTCGCCCCCGCGTCGAGTGGCCGGCAGGACGGGGAGCCGTTGTGGTCGAACGGAGGGGGAACCAAGCGCGCCCGCGCGTCGAGTGGCCGGCAGGACGGGGGAGCCGTTGTGGTCGAACGGAGGGGGAACCAAGCGCGCCCGCGCGTCGAGTGGCCGGCAGGACGGGGAGCCGCGCTGGTCGAGCGGAGGAGGAACCAAGCGCGAGCGTCGAGTGGCCGGCGGGGCGTGGAGCCGTGCTGGTCGAGCGGAGGTGAACCGAGCGCGCGCTTCAAGCGGTCTCTTCGAGCTTCGCGGGGCGTCACGGCGGGATGACGAGGCATTCGCACGCCTCGGGCGCGCCGCCGTTGTTGCACAGCACCTCTTCGGGGTCCCAGGTGGTCTCGGCGAGGTAGTCCGCGAGCATCGTGGTGGGCAGCATGGGGTTGTCGATCGCGGACAGGTACTCGAGGCCGATGCCCTGGGGGATCGCCGCGATGGTCTGCAGCAGGTCGTTCTCGTAGAGGTTGATGGCGTTGAGGGTGGTCAGGTTCTCGAGGCCCTGGAGGTCGATCAGGGCGTCGTTGCCCTGGTTGCCGCATTCGCCGATCTCGAGGGTCCCGGTGATCGCGGTCAGGTTGGCGAGCGCGGCGAGGCTGATCAACTTCGGGTTGTCCTCGAACCAGAGGTCGTTCACCTGGGTGAGGGTCTCGAGGCCGTCGAAGGCGACGAGCTGCGGGTTGCCGTCGATCTCGAGGGTCTCGACCTGGGTGAGCGCCGCGAGGCCCTCCAAGTTGAGCAGGTTGGGGTTGCTCATCACGCGCAGGCTCTCGGACACGCTGGTCAGGCCCTCGAGGCCCGACAGGTCGACGAGGCCGGGGTTGTCGGAGATCTGCAGCCAGCCGACCGTCTGGACCGACTCGAGGCCCTGCAGGTCGGTCAAGAGCGGCTGGCCGCCGATGATGAGGGCCTCCATGTTCGGCGCGACGAGGTCGGCGAGCGGGAGCAGGTCGGTGAGCTTGGAGTTGTCCTGAACGTAGAGGCGGCCGGCGAAGTCGGTGATGCCCGCGAGGCTGGCGAGCGAGGTCAGGTTGTCGTTGCCGAAGATTTCGAGGCTCCAGCTCGGCTCGACGATGCCGGTGAGGCCGGTGAGGTCGGTGAGGGCGTCGCAGTCGGCGATCATCACCAGGTCGACGTGCTGCAGGGCCTGCAGCCCGGAGATGTCGGTGAGGGCGGGGTTGTCGATGATGTAGACGCGAGCGTTGAAGCCCTTGCCCTCGACGCTCTCCAGGCCCGCGAGGCCGGAGAGGTCGGTCAGCGCGGCGTTTTGCTCGATCTCGATGTTGTTGCCGACGCGCTTCAGGTTGGCGAGCTCGGCGAAGGACACCAGCGACTGGGTGTTCTGGATGATGAGGTTCTCGGTGATCTCGACGATGCACTCGAGGCTAGCGAGGTCGGTCGCGTCGGTGATGAAGAGCTCGCCGACGTGGATGATGGCCTCGTCGCAGCCGGGTGGCGGGTCGATCGGCGAGGTGGTGCTGCCGGTCGTGGTCTCGCCCTCGGTGGTGGAGGTCGAGGTGTCGGCGGTGGTCGAGGTGGAGGTGTCGGAACTGGTGGAGGTGTCGGAACTGGTGGAGGTGTCGCTGGTGGAGGAGGTCGAGGTGTCGAAGTTCGAGGTGGTGGAAGGGTCGACGGTGGTCGAGGTGACGGGGTCGACGGTGGTCGAGGTGACGGGATCGACGGTGGTCGTGCCGGTCGGCGGGTCGGGCTCGGTCGTGGGCCCGCTGGTCTCGGAGGCGGTGGCGGGGCCGGGCCCGGTCGCCTCCGTGGTCGACGCATTGTCGGTGTCGCTGGCCCCGGTCTCCTCCATGCCCGGCCCGGACGGACAGGCGAGCATCAGGGCTACCATGCCAAGTGATGTAAATCGAATCGACATGCGGCGAGGATGCCCGCATCGATGCCGGATGACCAGAGTGCATGGACGCTCACCGCGAGGTCCGGCAGCAATGTGGAGTGGTCATGGCCGGCAGGCGCGCTATCCGTCTGGCGGCGGGCGAAGGGGTGGTGGCGCGAGCTCACGGGAGTTCACGCGTCGCCCGGCGGCCTCGGCCCCGCTGCGCGATCGATCGGCCAATGGCAGGAGCGCGATGCGTCGACGAGATCGATGATCAGGGGCGCATGCGAAGTGTGATTCGGGCGATGGCCGGCGCGGCCAATGTGAAGAGCGCGGATTTGCCAGGGGTCATGACGTGGGGTCTGTCGGGGTCGTATGTGTCGAGGAGCGACCCCGGCGGCCGAGCGACGACTCAGGTCGTGACGGCGGAGTCGGTCGAGGTCGTCGAGGACGCGAGGCCGGGCCGGCGAGCTCGACGAGAGCCGTCGTCGTGCTCCTCGGCGAGGAGGGCAGGGCGACGATTCAGGTCGTGACGGCGGAGTCGGTCGAGGTCGTCGAGGACGCCAGGCCGGGCCGGCGAGCTCGACGAGGGCCGTCGTCGTGCTCCTCGGCGAGGAGGCAGGGCGACGATTCAGGTCATGACGTCGGGGCGCGGTCGAGGTCGTCGAGCAGGGCGATGCAGGCGGGCAGGTCGGGGCCGGCGAGCTCGACGAGGGCGCGCGTGAGGCCGGGTTCGACGTCTTCGTAGTCGCGGTCGTAGGGCTGCTCGACGGCGAGGGCTCGCAGCAGGTCGGGGCGGCCGGAGCGGCCCGCATCCGCCAGCGCTCGCTCGCACAGGTGCGCGAGGACGTCGCGCGGCAGTTCGCGCAGCAGCGGACCGAGCGGGCGCAGGCTGTGGCTGTGGAGGCAAAAGCCGGGGTCGTCGGCGACTCTTCGCGAGATCCGCTCGAGGAGGCGCGATTGTCCCTCCGGCGAGAGCTGCGGGGCGATGCGGGCGAGATCGTCGATGTCCGTCGGCGGGAGCACGTCGAGGAGCGCGTCGCCGAGACCGGCGGCGGCGAGGGCCGGTACGCAACGCCAGCCGCCGTACGTGCCGCGGCGCAGGTCGCCGAAGAGCTGGCGAGTCACTCGCTCGCGCTCTTCCGCCGCGAGGAAGGGCAGCGCGTGGGCGAAGGCCGCGAGACGGTGCGGCCGACCGGCGCCTTGGAGCAGCGGCCGGAGGAGATCGAAGGCGCCCTGCTCGGCGAGCGGACGGGCGAGGGCGACGATCACCGGTTCGCGCCGGTTGCCGAGCTTGGTGTACATGCGCTTCCTGGGGATCCGCTCGACCAGCCACTTTTGCTCGGCGGGCGAGAGCCAGGGCACTGCCTCGAGGATGTCGGGGAAGTCGAACATGTGCGAGTCTTCGAAATCCTCGAGCAGGACGGCGGAGATCCGCGGGTGCAGCTCGGCGTCGGCGTACTGCAGCAGCAGCGGCAGCACGTACTCGGCGGCGCGCCGCCCCTCGTCGCTGTCGCCGAGGAACAGCTCGGCGAGCGGACGGACCGCGCCGGCCTGCAAGGCGGCGGCGACGATCGCCCTCACGTGGTTGACGAAGCTCCAGGGCCCCGCGACGGCGCGGGCCACGAGCGCGCCGGCGTCGTCGGGCGGGAGCGCGGCGAGCAGCGGCGGGAGGTCGTGCATGAGCTCTCCGTCGATCTCGTCGGGGAGCAAGGCGAGGGCGCGGCGGGCCAGCTGCGGGCGACGCTCGGGGTCGACGTGCTCGAGCAGGTAGCCGAGGGCGATCGACGGGCGGCTGCTGGCGAGCGCGAGAGACTCGGCGCGGGCGAGCACGCGGGCGCGCGCGTCGGGGTCGGGGAGGTGAGCGCCGAGAGCGGCGATGGCGGCCGCGCGGTAGTGGGTGTCGTCGATGCGCAGGGCCGCGGCGAGCAGGCCGAGGGCCGCGGACCGGCGCTCGTCCGGCGCGAGGTGGACGGCGATTCGTGCCCGCAGGCGGGCGGGGGTCGGCGATCCCGGGCTGGAGTCGAGCTGCGGTTCGTCGACGGGCGGCGGCCAGGCGTCGAAGCAGTCGGAGATCGATTCGCGATCGATGTCGGGTGCAGCGAGGATGGTCCACGCTTCGCGGGCGGCGTCGTGGCGGCCGGCGCCCGCGAGCGCGGGGAGCAGCGAGGCGAGGCCGAGGAGGCGGTCGACGACGAGGTCGTCGCCGAGCTGGCGCACCGCGGCGAGCGCCTCGTCGAGGAACTCGTGGTGATGCGCTGCGAGGTGCGTCAAGGCCACTGCGCGTCGATAGGGAGTGGCGAGACCGCGAGCGAGAGTCGCCAGCTCGGGGCGCTCGTCGGGGTCGGCGGGCAGCGGCAGGTGAGGGATCGATCGGCCGGCGGCGAGGCGCTCCGCGGTCTCCTCGCGCCAGGTGGCCCACGCCTCGGCGCGCTGGGCTCCACGGCACCACGGGATCACCGCGGCGAGGGCCTGCGCGCGCTCGGAGGGCCCGTCCTCGGCGTCCACGAGCTCGATGGCGCGGGCGACTGCGCCGCTCCGCGCGACCCACTGCAGGTGGAGCGGCTCGACCGGGAACTCGCCGAGCGCGAAGAGGGCGTCGTTGATGAGGGCCTTGCGACGCTCGGGGACGAGTCGCGCGAACAGCAGGCGGGCGATGCAAGCGTCCTCGTCGCCGCTGAGGTCGAAGTCGGCGAGGCCGCGGCTCACCGCGTCTGCGCGCAGATCGGCGGGCAGACGCTCGGCGACGCGGGCGACGACCAGGCCGCGCGCGTTCTGGGGCAGGCGGGTCAGCGCATCGAAGACTTCCTGCGTGGCGTCGAGGTCGAGCAGGCGCCCCAGCAGGGCGACGACGCCGACGACGCGCCCGAAGCTGCCGCGAAAGTGGTCGCCGGCGAGGATGGTCTCGGCGCGGGCGAGGGCGGTGAGGGCCTGCTCGCGGGACAGCCGCGGGGCGAGGGCCGCCACGCTGCGCGGGTCGTCGAAGTCGATGGCCTCCAGCGCCTCGGCCGGCGACCAGATGCCCTCGTCGATGAGCAACGGGGGCAGCTCCGCGGGCAGCTGCCGGCTGATGGCCTCCCGACCGGCGCGCTCGAGGGCGCGCCGGAGCAGGGTGGTGGGCGGCTGAGCGGAGCCGTCATTCGTCATGGCGGGGAGAGTATCAAGCCTTCGAGCCCGGCTTCGTGCCACTCGAGTGAGGGCGCGCGAATGCGTCGACGTCGACTCGCTGGCGCAATCGCGGCACCGTCGTCGGTGAAACAACGAGGTGGAAGTCCGGGCCTCCCGCGCTCCGGTACGCCTTGGAGGCGGCCTGGAAGCGTGCTAGCAAGAGGCCGAGTTCGAGCCCGATCTGCGGCGCGAGATCGCGGATTGCTCGCGCGAGGAGCGACCGTGCATCGACTGACTCGACCTGTCGCACCCATCGTCCGCCTCGGCTTCGCTGCGGCGATCGGTGGTTGCGTGGCCCGGCCGGCGGCGCCCGAGCCGATTTCGTCCGCGTCGACGGTCGCGGGCTCGACCACGACGCCCGCGATCGCTGCGCCGGCGGACCACCGGATCGCCGCCGGCGAGGGGCACACCTGCGTGCTTCGCGGCGACGAGTCGGTGTGGTGCTGGGGGCGCGACTCTCTCGGCCAGAGTCGCAGCGAGGCGGCGCCGGCGGCGGTCCCCGGGCTCCTCGGGGTTCGTTCGCTCTCGGCCTACGACGCGGCCAATTGCGTCGTCACGAGAATGGGGCTGGCGTGCTGGGGGGACGATCTGTTCGGCCAGATCGCCATGCCGCCGAGCAGGCAGTTTTATCCGCGACCCGAGCTGCGTCGCGCGCCCGACGGCAGCGTGGACCAGGACGGCGTGCTCGGGCCGCAGGCGACGTGCGTGCTGGCCGGCGGGCGGGTCGAGTGCTGGGGCGAGATCGGCAGCTCGCACGTGCCCGGCGAGGACTCGCGCTTCGGCCCGATCGCCACGGGCGAGCAGGGGGTGAATCCGATCACGGGCTGGAGAAATTCTCCGCGACGCGTGGTGCCGGGGATCGACGGCGCGGTGCAGGTCGCGATCGGCAGCGAGCACCTGTGCGCATTGATGCCCGACCTGACGGTGCGCTGCCTCGGCAGCGCGCGCCACGGCCAGCTCGGCCGGGTCGAGCGCGACCTCGAGGCGCATCACGCCGCGGCGCCGGTCGCCGGCCTCGTCGAGGTGGTGCAGATCGAGGCCGGCCCGAGGGCGACGTGCGCCCGCACCGCGAGCGGCGAGGTCCACTGCTGGGGGAGCAACCTGTTCGCCCAGCTCGGGGTGGGCGACGCGTCGAAGTTGATCGCCGCTCGAACCGTGTTCCCCGGCGACGTCGACCCGCACGACCGGTTCTCGCCAGTGCCGCTGCGGGTGGAAGGTCTGCCGCCGGTGCGGCAGATGTCGGTCGGGGTCTCGCACGTGTGTGCGATCGGCGACGACGGCCGGGCGTACTGCTGGGGCACGAACGAGGGCGGCCAGCTGGGCGACGGCTCGACCGAGCGCCGCGCGACGCCGGTGGCGATGCTGAACGTCGAGGACGCGGTCGACGTCGCCGCCGGCAAGTTCGGGCCGACGTCGCACACGTGCGTGCTGCTGGCGTCGGGGAAGGTGCGCTGCGCCGGGCACAACCGGCGCGGCGAGCTCGGTCGCGGCGGGCCCGAGCTCGATCCGACGCCGGCCGACGTCGAAGGGCTTTGAGGATGTCTTTCAGGACATGTCTTCGTGGGAATGTCTTTCAGGTCATGTATGATGATTTGCACCCGGCCCCTCACGGGCTCGACGTCGGGCGGCGGAAGCGGATCCAGTCGAAGCGCGCCACGAGGTCGGGCTTGCCGTCGGTGCTCACGCGGCTGTTGTAGGCCCGCACGCGGTTGAAGACGAAGTAGGACCGCGACGAGTTCCAGTCGGTGTAGGCGATGGGGCCGACCTGCAGGGTCGCCGGCATGTCGGGCTTCTCCTCGCGCCGGGCCAGCACCCACGCCTCGCCCTCGAAGCGGCGGAGCAGCAAGAACGTCGCGCCGCGGCGGACCAGCCGCAGCTCGACCCAGCCGGTCTTGCCGGGCGAGAGCTGCAGGCGGCTGACGCTGCGGACCGTGTTCTTGGTCTCGATCTGCGGCACGTCGCCGTCGCCGGTGCCGGCGGTGATGAAGATCCACTGCTCCTGTCCCTTCCGCCAGGCGCTCGCGCCCTCCGGGTGCGGGGCGCGAGCCATCAGACCGGCCAGCGAGTATTTTTGCCGCGGGACCTCGGTGGCGGCGCCGGTGACCCGCACGCGCGTGGTCACCATGAAGTCGCCGGTCACCTCGCGGAAGAGGAACGGGGCGTGATAGTCGTACAGCCAGAAGCTGGTGTACGGGACGAAGGTGAGGTGGCCCGGCTCGGTCGCGCCGACGTCGATCTGCCTGGCCTGCTCCGGCCACCCCTCGGCGCGGCTGAACGACTGCCAGCCGGCCAGGCTGGCGGGGTCGGCGAACTCGTCGTCGAGCGCGGCCAGCTCGTCCGGCGGCGGCTCCTCGGGCGCGGCGAGGGATTGCTCGTGGTCGGCGAGGCGGGCCGTCGGGGCCGAGAGACGGGTGACGATGCACCCGGACAGGATGAAAAGCGCAAGGATCGAGGCTCGCATGGCGGGGCCCGAAGCTAGGAGGCGCCGCTCGCAGCCGACAGAGCCGGCGGCGTCAAAGTTGGTGAGGATCGCGTCCGCGGCCCCGCGGGGTGGTGCCGGTCCAGCGCAGATAGGCGCGGCGAAAGCCGCTCGGATCGGCGAAGCCGAGCCGCTCGCCGATCTCCTCGAGGCCGAGCCGTGGATCTCGCAAGAGCTGCTCGGCCTGGCGACGCCGCACCGAATCGACCAGACCCTGATAGCTGAGACCGAGCTCGGCGATCCGCCGCTGCAGGGTGCGCGGGCCGACGTGCAGCCGCTCGGCGACGCTCGCCAGCGAGAGGCCGCTCCCGAGCTCGGCCTCGATCGCGCCGATCAATCGCTCGACCCATTCGTCAGGGTGAGGCACTGCCTCGAGCCGGGCCTCGGCGGCCTGCTCGAGATAACCCACCAGCGCCGCGTCGGCGTCGCGCATCGGCTGGCGCGCCGACGCGGGCGAGAGGACGATGTAGTTGCGCGGCTGGTCGAAGCGCGGGTGACAGCCGAACAGCGCCAGGTGACCGGCGACGCTGGCGGGCTCGGCGTGCTGGAAGGCGGCCGATTCGACGCGGATCGGCGCGCCCGACCAGCCGGCGGCGAGGGTGACGAAGCAGCCCATCACCGCCTCGGCGAGGTGACGCGGCCACGGCTCGGTGCCGACCTGCGGGCCGTCGGCGATCGTGAGCGCGCCGTCGGTCGCGAAGACGGCGTCGACGTCGCTGGCGTCCATGAGGAGCCGCTGATAGCGGACCACCCGCGCGACTGCGTCGCCGACGGTCGCGCTGTGACGCGCGAGGTAGCCGAGCAAGCCGAGCGCCCGCGGGCTGGCCCGCTCGGCGAAGTGCAGGCCGAAGTCGGCATCACCGCTCCACTCGGGGATCCGCGTCCACAGATCGTCGAGGACGTGACGCGGCACGCGATCGTCCGGCTCGAGCTCCTCGAGCTTGCTCAGCCCCAGCTCGGCGGCGATGCTGCGCCGCCGCTCGGGCGGCACCTCGAATAGCAGCTGCGCCAGCCATCCTGCCGAGACTGCGCGGTTGGACTTCGGCTCCGTCAGCGTCGGACACCCCGGGCGCCGCGCAAGGGCGGTGGCATGATTGCGTGGACCGGCATCGGCTTCGCGGCCGATGGTACCACCGGCGGGACGCTGTCAGTCGAGCGACAGGGCCTTCCAGAGATCACCGTGCGACATCCACTCGGGATCCGCGATCCACGGCTCCGCGGGTAGCCACGCGTGTCGCGTCGACAGATACACGCGCACCTCCACCCGCGGGAGCGGGCCGCCAGGGCGCTGCCACTGCGCGCCCCAGTCGGCCGGCGCGCCCGGGCCGAGGCTGCGCGACTCCGCGTAGAACAGGTCGTCGGCCCAGCTCCGCGGCTGCTCCAGCGCGGCGAACGGGTGACCGCCGGCCGCCAGAGTCATGGCGGCCATCTCGGCCAGCGCGGCGAACTCGCTCGTCCGCGGGAACTCCAGCCCCGACCGCAGCGCCTGCATCGTCCACGTCAGCACCGGCGTCTCGGGCGCGGGGAAGACCTCCGGGAACGCGCGGTGGAGCAGCCAGTGCGCCGTCCACCGGAACCTCCGCGCCCGCGGTACCTCGGGCTCGTCGAAGGTGCGGGCGCCCGGGGCCGCCATCCGCATCACGTCGGCGATCTCGGCCCTGGCTCGCTCGACCTGCTCGCCCCGCCAGCGGAGGTAGTCCTCGTCGTCGCGCAGACTGTCGTCGAGCTCGCCGTCCGGATCGAACACATACTCGGCGTCGAACCACAGCATCCGCGCGACCTTGGCCGCGCCGGCCTCGCGGATCCGCGGGACCAGCTGCGAGGTGGTGCCCGTCCGCAAGCCGCGGTCCGTCAGCTCCTGGTCGATATGGTCGAGGACGTCGCTGTCGTACTTCTCCGGTGCGCCCACGCCGACCTCGCGCGGGATGACCAGCCAAAGATCCATCATGCGCCGGATGCTAGCAAAGATCGCGGCGAGCGAGGGCGAGCTCGACGCAGCGCTCAACCCGGGCGGCCGCCCGTTCGTCGAGGCGGTCGCCCCGATCGGGACCGGCGTCTTCGAGGCGCTGCGAGACGTCATGAAGCAGATCCTGGGCCCCTTGCGCGCGGCGTCCTGACGCGGCGCACCGGTTCTTCGGTGCGCCGCGAGCTCGAGCGGCGCGCGTGCTAGCGCCGAGTGCCGAGGCTCGTGCGGACGAGCAGCTGCGAGAAGCTCTCGAGGAACTCCTGCTTCGACAGGGCGCTGTCGCGGCTGGTGTCGCTCGAGCGGAGGAACTCGTGGATCTCCTCGCTCGAGTAGCCCATGGCGCGGAACCTCGCCTCGACCTCGGCGCGGTCGAGCTTGCCGTCGTGGTTGGCGTCGATCTCCTCGAACACCTGGGCCATCGAGTCGCGGAACAGCGCCCGCGAGATGGCCCGGCGGAACTCGCGTTCGAGCATGTCGAGGAAGCTGTCGTCGCCGAAGTCGGTCAGCCACGGGTTCATGATCGTCGAGCGCAGGACCGTGACCGCGTGGCCCGGGCCCTCGACGCCGAGCCTCCGCTTGTAGCTCGACATGAACACCTCGCCGTAGTGCGCGTCCTCGAAGTCGGTGGTGGTGACGAGCAGCGGGTGGCCGGACGGGTCCTCGCCCGGACGCAGGCTCAGGACCTCGTAGACGGCCTTGTTCAGGCGGTTGGCCTGCGCCAGGCTCGCGTTCATGCTGCCGTCGGGGCGCTTGAAGTTGAAGGCGTAGGTGAGGATGTTGAGGTCGGGCCCGAGCTCGGCCAGCAGCGCCATCGCCTCCTCGTCGGCCAGCAGCTCGTCGGGCGCGCGCTGGTCGATGCGCCAGCGGATGAACTCGATCTGCGCCGCGACGTCGCCGCCCGTGAGCTCGGCCGGCAGGCGCGGCACGGGCACCACGACGAAGTTGTCCTCGGGCCGCGCCATGCACAGCAGGCGGGCGTAGACCCGCCGGCAGTTGAACATCGCCTTGCGGTGGATGCTGCCGTAGCCGCTGCGGGTCGGGCGGATGACCTTGTGGGCCAGGAACACCGCGGCCACCGCGGCGCCGGGCTTCGAGCCCTCGACGCCGTAGATGCCGACCGAGGGCTCGTCCTCGGCGTGCAGGATGTAGGGCGCCTTGAAGGTGACGAGGTCGCGCATGGCGGCGTTGCGGTAGCAGAGGGCGCCGGCGGGGTAGGGGATGTAGCCCGACTTGTGCGGGTCGACGGTGACGGAGTCGGCCTCGTGCAGCACCGCGTACTGCTCGCCGGTGAAGCGGCTGAAGCCGACCTCGGCGCGCGGGCTTTCGCCGCGCGCGGGGCTCGGGCCGTCGTCGTCGTCGCGCAGGATGCTGACGTGATAGCCGCCCCAGGCGGCGTCGGCGTGGACGGTGAACTCGAGGCCCTCGCCGCGCAGGCGCTCGCGGAGGGCGAGGATCTCCCGCAGCGGATCGACGGCGCTCTCCTCGGTGCTGCCGATCACGCCGACGACGGTGTAGACCGGCCGCCGCTCGGCGAGGCAGGCGCGGAGGATCCGCTCGAGCTCGGGGATGCTCATGCGCGCGTTCTCGTCGAGCGGGACGTCGAGCACGTTGGCGGCGCCGATGCCGAGGATCGCGGCGGCCTTGGGGAACGAGTAGTGCTTGGTCGCCGGGACCAGGACCACCGGCGGGCTGCGCAGCTCGGGGGCGTAGCGGCTGAAGAAGGCGTGCATGCCCAGGCTCTGCGGCGAGACCCGCGACAGCGCGGCGGTGATGACTTCGGGCGAGATGCCGTGCTCGGCGGTGAGGCGCGCCGGGAGGGCGAGGATGTCGTCGCCTCGCAGGTTGCACAGCGACCAGGCGTCGAGCTCGCGCAGCAGCACCGACTCGCCGGCGGGCGAGCGCACGCGCAGCTCGGCGGCCGCGGCCAGCGACGGGTCCTCGCGCAGCGCGGCCTGCATGGCGATCGGGTAGAGCTTGAGGTTGCGCGCCGACCACAGCGCCTCGATGTTGGCGACGGTGCCGCCGGAGGTGATGTGACCCCACGGGCGCACCGCGCCGGCCTTGCACGCGGCCTCGTCGGGCAGCGGGAAGCCGACCATGCGGCACAGATCGTCGCCGACGAGCAGCTCGAGGATCGTGGTCGCGGTCGAGCCCTCGAAGGCGACGTTGTTGGGGTTGTACAGCATCGCCGCGAAGTAGCCGAGGACGGCCGGCATCGCGGTGTCCCAGTTCATGTGCCCCTGGTAGCGGGTGCTGAAGAACGGCATCGACTTCTTCAAGAAGCCGAGCAGCGAGCGGTAGCTGTCGGTGAGCGCGCCCATCGCCTGGACGTATTCGGGCTGGCGCTTGACCGCCTCGGTGACGAGGGTCGGATCGCCGGGGTGGAAGTTGCGGCGCCAGAACGCCTGGTCGCGGATCGCCTCGACGATCAGCCGCTCGAACTCCTCCGCGTTCTCCGCCTTGGACCCGAGGAACCACGCCTCGGGCGACGAGGTGCCCGGACCGTCGAGGTGGGGGATCTCCACGTGCTGCAGGAACTGGTCGACGGCGCCGGCAGAGACCTGGGGCCCGCGGCGCTTGTTGGATCGTCTGGTCATCGCTCGCTCTCCTCGTACTGCCGAAATGTGGGCGGAGCTTCGCACGCCCCGCATGGGCGACCAACCGCAGGGCGGTGACATTGGCGGTACGTCACGGGAGCGGTGGTTCGCGAGCGCGCGCTTTCGTGGCGGTGGCGAGGGACCGCGAGAATGTCGTGAGCGGGCCGACGCGCCGGGGGTGCGCTTCGCGGCGAACGAGGATTCACCGGCGCAGGAGTGGGGCGACGTCTCGGGGTCGTCCCCAGGCGCGATTTCGAAGCGCGTCGTGGTGTATCCTCGGCGGGCGATCGAGGGCGCTCCCGAGTCGTGGCATTGACCTCGACCGCAGGGCCGCCCGGGCGCCGAGGTGCCATGCCGGACAGCGAGCGAACCCGCGGTTTCCAGGGCCTTCATTCCGGGGACGCTGTCCGGGCGGTGCTGCCGTTCCTCATCGTCGCCGGCCTCGCCAGGTTCCTGCTGTTCAGCGGGAGCTTCCGCATGGACCCGCCCGGGTGGATTTATTTTTCGCTCATCAGCGCGGGGCTGGTGATCAGCGGGGTCCGGATCTTCGGCCTCGAGGCGCTGCGGCCCCGCGATCCCGCGATCATCATCACGCGGACGCGCGACCTCGGCGCGGTGGTGGAGCTCATGATCGCCGGCTTCGGCGCGTTCCTGCTGTGGACGGGTCTGTTCGCGGTGATCCTGAGCGGCACCACGGAGACCTGGGGCGGCGTGCCGAGCGACAAAGTGTCGATCGAGCCCGCGGAGCTGGTCCTGGCATTGGTGATGATCGGGCTGCCCGGCTTCTTCATGGTGTACTGGCGGCCGATGTTCGTCGTCGACCTCCATGCGCGGACGATCCGCCGCTACCCGTTCGGGCGGGCGCTGGGCCTGGGGCGCAGCTTCCCGGGCAGGGAGCTGCGGATCTTCGCCGAGGGCTACTGGATCACCAACACCGGCCGGCGGCTCGGGCAGATGGTCCGCGGCACGGTCGGCAAGTACACGTTCGAGCTCGAGTTCATCTCCGGCCAGGCCGCCGCGGAGCAGGTGGCCGAGCGCGTGGCGTGGTGGGCCCGGGCCCTCGACGCGCAGGTCGCCGCCGAGGCGCAGAGTTAGTGACGGGCAGCCGCGTCACTGGCTCAGCCGGAGAGTGACGGGGAAGCTCCAGAACACGCCGAACTGCGGATCGAGGGTGGCGGCGCCGACCGACTCGACGCCAGGCCAGATGGCGACCTCTCGCCGCAGCGCGCCGAGCGGGTCGGCCTCGTCGCCGAACGGCGGCTCGTTCCACGCGGACCCGACGAGGACGAGCACGCGCTCGCCCCGGCCGCGCGAAGGGACCGGCCTCGGCTCCGATGCGCCCAGGCTCGAGAGTCCGGCGATGACTTCGGGCTCCACGTGTCCCGCCCGCTCGATGTGTTCGACGAGGCGCCAGTCGTCCTCGAGCTGCGCGAGCGCGCGGGTGAACTCTTCCACCGTCGTCACTGCCTTCTTCACGGCCCGACGATACCAGCGAAGTCACCAGGGCGGGGCCGCGAGCGGCGTTGCCCGCGGCGGCCCTGTTGCTCGCTCACTCGGGGGCCTTCAGCGTCGAGTGCGTCGGCGAGGACTGCACCTGCCCAAGGTCGTACTCCCGATGTTCGGCCCTGCTGGCGGTGATGAGTGTAGAGCCGGGGTGCATCGAGCCCTCCTGGAGGGCGCGGGTGCGCTGCGCACAGCGCTCGAGCTTGCTACTGTGACCCGGCGGCTTCGAGGGCGCGCGTCTGTTCGGAGATTCGCTGGCCTTCGGCGTCGCGCAGCGCCGCGAGCCGGGCCCGCGCCTCTTCGTCGCCGACGTGCCCGGCGAGCGCCGCGAGTCGCTCGAAGTTGTCGAAGCAGTGACCGTGACCCTGCTGCGACAGTGCGTCGGCGCGGGCGAACGCGCGAGCACTCACTCCCACCTCGTCGGCTTCCCACGCCGACTCGCCGAGCTCGAGCCAGCGCTCGAGCTGCATTCGCCATTCCCACGCGGTGCGCCCGAGTGCGGCGGCCAGCGCGGCTGCAGCGAGCATCTCGACCTCGGCTTCCTTGTGGCGCGCGGCGGCGACGAGCGTGAGGACGAGCCGATCGCGTGCGCCGAGCTCCTCGGCCGCGGACGCGCGGGCGAGCAGCGTGCGGGCGGCTGCCTCGGCGCGGTCGTGGAGGTCGAGCGCGCTCGCCCAGTGACACAGCTCGCGCAGCGCGGCGTCGTCCAGCTCTCGCCCCGAGAGCCACGCGTCGAGCAGCGCCGGCCCTTCTTCCGGCGCGAACCGGATCGCCCGATCGATCCGCGTCTCGAGCGCCTCGTCCTCCTCGCGCGCGGGGAACCACGCGGTCATGCTCGCGCGCCACTCCGCGACCTCGGCCTCCGTGTAGAGGCAGGTGCCGTCCTCGGCGAGCAACAACTCGAGTACGTCGTCTCGCAGCCGGTGCTCACTGTCGCGGACGTACGCCAGCGTCGCGGCGACGCCGGCCGCGAGCATGAACGTCCTGTCCATCCCGCAGTACGTGTCGAAGTTGGCGTGCTTGGCCTCGTTCATCTGCCACACGTCGGCGGGGTCGCCGAGGCGCGCGACCAGCCACGCGGCGAGTCGGAGCTCGTCCTCGTAGCCCTGGAACGGCGCGCGGCTGTGGGCAGCGATCTGGGCGGCGAGCAGGAAACGGGCCAACGCAGCGTCCTTCGCCGGCTGGAAGTCGTACTGCAACGCCAGCAGCAGCAGCGCCCGGTCCTCGCCGGCCGCGTCTCGACGCGACCCCGGGTCAGCCTCGTCCTCGACCTCATGGTAGGCGAAGCGCCCGGCGTCGGCGCCCTCGCGCAATTCGGAGAGCCAGCGGCGGGCGGACTCGAGCACGCGGCGATGGTACTGCAGGCGCGCGGCGAGGTCGAGCGTCGCCGAGGCCGCGAGGCGGACCCCTCATTACTCGGACGTGATTCGACGAGCGTTGCGAGAACTCGCCGGACTGAGTCGTCGACTTCTACAACTGAGGGGAGAATCACTTATCATTGTAGGAGATCGTGTTTGGGTGGGGCAATCTCCCAGCGTACCCAGTGTCGTGGCGCGTCACGCACGCGACCGGCGAGCGCAGCGGTCAAGGCGGGGGCCCCGGCGCGGGCCACGGCCACGAGAAGGCGATGAACTTGAACCACATCAAGCAGATCACGGCGAGCAGCACGAGGCCGATGATTCCGCTCGGGTAGTAGCCCCAGTTCCGGCTGTACTGAAACGCCGGCAGCGCGGCGAACAGCGCGATCGCAAGGATGAGGACGAGCCAGAAGCCGAACATGGCGGTGTCTCCGGGCAAAAAGGGCGAAGCGAACGTCACTGCGGCGGGGGTTGAATGACGATCTCGACGCGGCGATTGTTGGCACGGCCCTCGGCGGTCTTGTTGCTGGCGACGGGGTCGCTCTCGCCCATGCCGCGGGCCTGGATCCGCTCGGGGGCGACGCCGTGCTCGACCAGGAAGTCGCGGACCGCCTGCGCTCGCTCCTCCGAGAGCCTCTCGTTGAAGGCATCGCTGCCCTTCGAATCCGTGTACCCCTCGACGACGAAGGTCGAGCCGGGATCGCCGGCGGCCAGAGCCTCGGCGACCTGGGTGAGGCGCGAGGTCGCCGAGGGCAGCAAGGTGGCCTTGCCGCTGACGAACAGGACGCTGCCCGAGAGGGTGACGACCGTGCCGCGCGCCTCGTCGGCGACCGCGGCGATCTCGGCGAGGGCGGCGATCGCCAGCGCCGCGCGGCGCTCGGCCTCGGCGCGCTGCTCCTGCTCGGTGGCCAGGCGGGACGCAGTGGCGGCGTTCTCCGCCTGCTCGGCGGCGAGGGCCTCGCGCGTGCGCCACAGCTCCGCGTTCCTGGCGGTCTCGACGTAATCGGCGGTGCGGCCCATCACCCGGGCGAGCTCCGCCTTGCGCGTGGCGATGTAGGCGCGGTCGCGCGTCTTCGGGGTGTTGCCCTCGACGACGAACGAGCGCTCGGCCAGCGCCAGCGAGCGGCGCGCCTCGTCGAGCTCCGCCGGGGTCTCCTGCCGGGTCGATGGATCGGCCGCCGCCTGTTGATACGAGGCGCGGGCCTCGCGGAGCTCCTCCGGCGGCTTGTGGGCGCAGGCGACCACGACGAGGGACGCTGCGATGAACGTGAGCGGTCTTTTTGTCGACATCAACACGAGGACCTCCGCAAAGATCAGGGGTTCGGCGCAGTCGCGCCCGGGGTCGCCGCTTGCTCGGCCGCCTCTCGGGCCTTGAACGCGCGGACGAGGGCGATCGCCAGCGCCGCGTCGCTCTCGGCCCGCAGCGCCATGAGCAGGGCCCGCTCGTGCCGGCCGTTGATCATCAACGCCTTGGCCCAGGCGACCTCGTGCTGGGCGTATTCCAGGGCCTTGGACGCCTGCGGCACGTTCGCCGCGCCGAGCTGCTCGGCGGTATTGACCGAGGCGGCCGAGTCGGACAGGGCCTGCTTCGACGGCGCGGTCGCGCAGCCGACGGCGAACATGGTGAATACGAGGCTGATGAAGGGTGCTCTCATGCGTACCTCCGCGGCGGAACTCGACGCACTCCACTATGACATGAGCACGATTGCAATCAACCGGGCGCGACGGCAGCCCGTGAGAGCGAGCGAGCGGGCCGCGGTGTGCACATTCGCCGGTCGCTCGCCCGCGACGCCGAGCTGTTCATTCGTGGTCGCCGCTGGACAGCGGGTCCTGCGGCGGTGGCGAGAGGGCGGGAGATGGGAGTCGGCGCAGCATCATGGCGGCCTCGAAGCTCGCGGTCGATCGCCGCTGTTCCTGACCGAGGCCGGCCTCACCGACGAATGGCGGCTGCACGGCACGGGGCGCTCGTTCTCCGCGGATGGCGGTCTCCGGCGGCGCGGTGGCTCGGCGGCATCTCAGACGCATTATTTCATTGCTCGACTTCCCTGCGCCGCGAGGTAGCGAGCAATAAAGTAGTGAGCGCAGGATTCCGCGGCCCTGTTGAACAATTCCACCGACCTGCCTGAACGCACATGATGGTATGTTCAGGTCGCAAAGGACAACCTGGAGTGAGGTGCGTGTGGCAACCTGAGCCGTGATGGACAGCTCGCCCACGCCGGTCCCGGGGACGAATCCTACGTGGCCCATCCACGCCGAGTTCGGCGCCGACCCCATCGGTGAGGTGATCGACGACCGCTACCGCATCGTCGAGCGGCTGGCGAAGGGTGGTATGGCCCATGTGTTCCTGGCCAAGGATCTGTCGCGCAGGTGCCACGTGGCGCTCAAGCTGCTGCACCGGACCGGGCCGGAGGCGCGGCGGCGCTTCGAGGTCGAGGCCGAGGTCCTCAGCAACATCCAGCACCCGCACATCGTCCGGGCGATCGCGTTCGGGCACATGTTCGATGCGCAGCCGTACATGGCGCTCGAATACCTCGAGGGCGAGACGTTGGCGCAGCGGCTCGCTCGCGGTCCCTTGCCGTGGCGCGAGGTCGTGGAGTTCGGCGCCCAGATCGCGGGCGCCCTGCACGCGCTGCACAGCACCGGCGTGATTCACCGCGACGTCAAGCCCGACAACATCATGATCGCAGCCGGCGCCGATCGAGCCGTCGCCAGGCTGATCGATCTCGGGCTCGCAAGCGTCGGGACCCCCTTTCACGAGGCCCAGGACGCGCGATTCGCCTCGCAGGTGCCGGAGCGGCACAGGACCCAGCTCGGCCGGGCGATCGGCACGCCGGCGTATCTGCCGCCCGAGGCCGGTCTGCGCAGCGCCGAGCCGCGTCTCGACGTCTACTCGCTCGGCGTCACTCTGTATCAGCTGTGCACGCGGAGCTTGCCCGATCTCGCGGAGATCCTGCCGATCCAGGAGGTTTGTCCCGACAGCGACGCGCCCGCCGATCTGTCGCGGCTGCTTCGCGCCGCGATCGATCCGGAGGCGGCCGAGCGCCTGCCGTCCGCAGATCACCTGCGGCGCGGGCTCGAGGCGATCCTGGCGGCGCACCCGCGGACGCCGCGGCCGCTGTTCGGCGGCTGCTACGATCGCCTCGAGGTCATCGGCGTCGGCGCGAGCGCGGTCGTCTATCGCGCTTCGGATCGTGAGCTGTCGCGGGAGGTCGCGCTCAAGGTGCTGCGCGACGCGAGGCCGAGCGAGGACGACACGCTCCGTTTTCGTCGCGCAGCCAAGATCCTGTCGGCGCTGCGTCATCCGAACATCCCGCAAATTCATCACTTCGGCGTCCATTTTTTGAACGATCGGGCGCGGGATGAAGGGCAGCGCTTCGCGGTGATGGAGCTGTGCCGCGGCTCGCCCGCGTCCGAGTTCACGCGCCCGGGCCAGCACCTGCGAATCGACGAGGTGATGGCGGTGGGTCGGCAGCTCGCGAGCGCGCTCGCGGCGGTGCATGCGGTCGGGGTCGTCTATCGCGACCTGCACGTCGGCAACGTTCTGATCGCGCGCGGCGAAACCCCGCATGCGTGGATCTTCGACTTCGATCAGGCGCAGGTGTCGCCCGTGTTCTATGCCCGGGTGACGGAGCGCTGGGCGACGCCGCCCGAGGATCGCGCGGAGCCGGCGAACGAGCGGCCGCTGCAGCGCATGGACTACGCACCGCCCGAGGTGCGCGCGGGGGATGCATTCACCGCGGCGAGCGACGTGTTCGCGCTGGGGCACTTGTTGTATCGCCTGCTCACCGGGCTGCGGCCGTTCCCGCCGGGAGCCGTCGAGGCGACGCCCGCACGGAAGGCGTGTCGCGGGTGTCCGCCCGGCCTCGAGCACTTGTTGCTGTCGATGCTCCGCGCCGACCCGAGTGAGCGCCCGACGCTGGCGATGGTGCAGGCAGTCCTCGAGGACGAGCAGGCGGAGCTCGAGGCGGAGCGTGATGCGGAGCGCGAGGAAGCGGCGCTCGTCGCGGCCGCGAGCGCGCCGCGAGCGACGGCGGTGAGGACGAGCGGGGGGGCGCGGGCGGAGGCAGCTCCGGGACGGAAGGTAGTGGCGAGCTCGGACGGCACGGTCTCGCTCGCTACAGGGACTTCCCCGGTTGCGGCGCTGCGAAGAGCGAGTCGCCTCGCGGTGGGGCTGGTCGCAACGCTCGGTGTCGTCGCCGCGTGGTGGTGGTTCCGGTCCGGAGAGATGCACGTCGCGCCCGCTCGTGAGCAGGCTCCCGCGGAGCACGAGGCAGCAGCGGCTCCGCCGGCGGTCTTGCTTGAGCGCGGAGAACGATCGCATCACGGCGAAAGAGACATGTCTTTTAAAAAGACACATGGCGATGGAGTCGCGCCGGTGAACGTTCCTGTCTTCGATCGGACGCCGGACGCGTCGACTTCGGAGGCCGAGAGAGACATGTCTTTAAAGACACATGAGGATAGAGCCGTGCCGGGGAAGTCATCCGAGCAGATGCCGGATACGCCGAGCTCGGAGGTAGGCACCGCGAGGCCGCAGGGCACGGCGACGCGACCCGCTCGGTCGCGCAAGCAGGATCCTGTCGTCAGCTGGGAGGCCCGCATGCGCAAGGCCGAGGCCCGGGCGCGCCGTTGCCTCGACGCCGCGGGGGCGGAGCCGCGTCGCGTGGTCGTGACGCTGTCGCCCGGCGCGCCGGTCGAGTTCGGCGGAGTGTCCTCCAGCTCGGTCCACGCGCAGTGCCTCCGCGATGCGCTCGCGGGCCTCGACCTCCGCGATGTCCGTCGTCGACACACTTTTTTCGAAACCCCGTAGGAGACCGCCATGCTGACTCGCATCACGCTCGCCCTCACGCTGCTCGCGCCGCCCTCGCAGAAGGACGCGGACGCTGCGTTCAACGCCGGTGATTATCGCGAGGCGCTCGAGATGTACCTCGAGCGCGCCGCAGACCCGGAGGTGCACAGGCCCGAAGCGCTCCACGGCGCGCACGACAGCCTGATCGCCTTGCACGACGACACGACCCAGGGCGCGTATCTCTGCAGCGCGCTCGAGATGGCCCGCGATCTGCTCGCCAGCGGCGCTTTCGCCGACGAGGAGGAGCGCGCGGCGTGGGTCGAGATCGAGGCGAGGGACGCCGGCAAGAGCGAGCGCGCGGGCATCGTGTGCTCGACTGCGCCGCCGAAGGATGCGCCTCCGGCTCCGCCGACGGAGGACGATGCGGATGCCGTCGTGGAGATCCCCGCAAAGGCTCGCGCCGAGGGGCCCGCGCCGTTGCCGAGCCGCGGCGATCCGACATCGTCGGGTCGACCGCGAGGGCGGGTCATCGCCGGTGCGAGCCTCCTGGCGGCCGGGGCCGGGCTGGCCGGAGGCATGGCTGCGAGCCTCGTCGCGCGACGGCAGGCCGACGCGGCGATCGTCGTCCTCGACGGGCAGGCCACAGCGGAGGGCCGCGCGCTCTCGGAGGCAGAGCTGGCGGAGGCGAGGGCCGCCGATCGCAAATATCAAGGGCTCACGATCGCGGCCGGGGTCCTGGGCGCTGTCATGATTGTAAGCGTCCTTACAGGTTTGGCATTGCTGGCCGCACCGCCGAAAAACACTCGCCACGCGCGCCTGCGCGTGCAGCCCGGTACACTCGTTTACTCCTTTTAAAAGACATCGGAAGACGTTTTCATGCTGATCCACCACGTACTCAAGGTCCTGTGCGCCATGCTGGTGCTTGTAGCGTGTTCTTTCCACGCGCCGGCGTGGTACGGCCTCAGCGACGAAGCTCCGCCAGATCTGGGTGGCACGAGCGGTTCGACCAGCGGCACGAGTAACGACGCGCCACCCGACTCGAGCAGCCCCGATCCCGGGAGCAGCACCACCGGCGGGAGCGCGAGTCATGGTGAAGGCTCGAGCTCGGAGGGCGCCGGTGACGACGGCGGCAAGGCGGTGCCGGTCGAGGTCGAGATCTCCTTTTTAAATCCTTCGCCGATGATCGAGGTCGGCGAGGTGCAGGTCTCGGTGTGGACGTCGCGGCCGGTCGCGTCGGTCGACATTTTTAATGGTGACGCGCCGCTGGTGCTCGGAGCGGCGCCGCAAAACCCTGTCCACGTGTTCGAGGTGACGTCCGACGACGTGCCCGGCGACGGCACGCACACGATCCGCGCGGTCGCACACGCGGCCGACGGCGTCAGCGGCGAGGACGTGGAAGCACTGACGATCGACGTCCAGCCCGGAGGGACCGACGTTTGGCCGCCCTACGTGAAGGCCGGGCCGATCAACGGTTTTACAAGTGCGGCGATCCGCGGCAACGGGATCGACGTCGCGGGTTACTTCGAGACGAAGGATGGACTCGAGGCGGTGGCGGTGCGCATCGATGGAACGAAAGGACAGCCGGAGGGCGAGCCGATCGAGCTCGGCTCGGTCGCAGTGACAGGCGGCGGGCGTGGGCCGGCGATCGCGGTCGGTGATGAGGATGACGCGGCGTTCGTGGCGTGGACGATGCCGGACAGCGGGTCGACGCGGTGGGCCATGTCGCGGGTGAAGTTCGGCGAGGGGAAGGAACCGACGACGATCGGGGGGCTCGGGAGCTCGGTCAACGCGATAACCGTCGATGGAGACGTGTTGATCCTCGTCGGCGCGGACGAGGTCAACGCGGGCACGCATGACCTCAAGGTCTGGTGGCTCTCGGCGACGGGCGGGCAGGTGCTGGACGAGCAGACGTTCGCGGCACCAGGTGAAGACGATTTTTTCAACGAGTGGGACGAGGTCGCGCGCGGGGTGGCGATCGTCGACGGCGAGATCGTCGTGGTCGGCGAGCGGCAGATCTTGGGCAACAACAATCAACTTGTCCGGCGGACGATTGTCTTGCAGTATGGCCTGGGCGGTGAACCACTCGCCGAGTGGACCTCCTCGGGCGAGCTGCTGGACGAGGATGCGGGGATGGCCGTCGCGCCGCTGCACGCGGGGGGCTTCGTCGTGACCGGGTGGGGGCGCGACAAGGGGTCGATTCGCCAGGTGCTGACGCGCTGGTTTTCGGCCGAGAACGAGACCGGCACCCTGCGGATCGAGCCTACCCCCTCAAATGACGCAATTGGCTTCGCTATCGGCGAGGACCGCGAGGGCAAGATCGTCATCGCTGGCGCACTCCAGCAGCCGAAGACCGACGCTAACGCCTGGATCTTCGCCATCCCGGGTCCGGTGGGAGTACCGGTGTGGGAGGTGATCCGCAACGGGCCGGGCCAGGGACCCGACGAGGCCGCGGGTCTGGCGCTCGATGCGTGGGGCTACGCGTACGTCGCGGGCAGCGAGTTCGACGAGCTGCAGCCGCGAGCGTTCGCGCTGCGCCTGTACCCGTAGCCCCTCACACGTGGCTACCAAGTCGTGCTTCCTCGCTGTCGCCGTCACTGCGGAACGAACACGTCGCACTGCGACTTGAGCATCATCGCTGCCGCATCGAAGAACGACACGTAGTCCATCGCGCAGGCCGAACCGAACAGCGCGTTCGGCTTCATGAGCTCGGTCCAGGTGCGGAGTTCGTGTTCCACACCTGGATCGTAACCGCATAGCCCATCAGGGTCGTCGACGTCGGTCGAGATCACGAGGAGAACCACCGCGTCGACATCGCCGCCCTTCGCGTCGACCAGCGCGTCTCTCCAGTCCTCCGCGGTGCCCTCGCTGAACTGGTCGTAGGTGTCCTGGATGGCGACGACGAAGAGGAGCGCGTCGGGTCGGAGAAAGCCCTCGTTGCAGCCGCCCGGCGCGTTCATGTCGCCGGCGAGGGCCTTGACGGTCGCCTCCGCGACTTGATCTCCGCCGTTCGTACCCATCGACGCGATGCAAGTGAACGCGCTCTCGAGGTCGGGCTCGTCGCTGGTGATGTAGCGGCGGCCGCTGGTGAGGTCGCAGCGCTGGTTGGTCGCGTTGTCGCCCCGGGGGAAGGTGACGCCGGCGCCCTGGACGGAGTCGCACGGCTCCAGCGCGGCGCTGCAAGGGTAATCGGGCGTCTGGGCGCAGACGTCCTTGCAGCCCGCGCACCACGGCAAGGCCCACGAGCCGAACGTGTTGGTCGAGAGGATGTGATAGTCGAAGTCGGCGAACTGGCTCTCGAGCGTGGCGATGAAGCTCGGGAAGCTCGCCTTGAGCGCGCTCTGCTGGTCCAGCATGGTCGACGCGGAGCTGATCGTGAAGACGATGTCGACCTTGCCCTTGCAGCCAGGGGGCGGGCCGTCGCCGGCGTCGGGGATCTCGCCGAGATCCGGGATGCCGGAACCCGTGCTGGTTGAGCTGGTCGAGGTGCTCGACCCCACCGAGCTGGCCGAGTCCTCGGCCGAGCTGGTCGAGGTTGAGGTGGACGTGTCCGCACTCGTCGAGCTGGTCGCCGGGGGCGCGGTGGTGATGCTCGAGTTAAAACCCAGTTCTTGGCCGTTGTCACCGTGGCAGGCAATCAGGACAAAGGCGGCAAGAGCGGCGGGGCGCACGAGGACGCACAATAGCGCAGGATGCGGAACGTGTCATGAACTGCCGAATAGAGTGTCGTGCATTCAGTAGGCGTCGCTCACGCCGTTGCCGGCGCGTGCCGGGCAACCGGGGCGACCGATCCCGCCGCGAAAGTCGAAGCCCATCACGGCGAAGCACCGGCCGGGCGCAAAGCCCGCTTCAGACCTTCCTCATCTGAAGACCTACCAAGGCACGTCGGCAGGGGAGTCTGCTGACATTGACTCAGCAACTGGGCGCGTGCCAACCTAGAAGTCACCACCCTGAACACGAGCCAACATGTTCCATCTGTCGCTCACCGACCTTAAGCTGTTCAAAACCCTTCAGAGGAGAGCGGAGACAGACCCACGGGCTCTGGCATTCACTGGTGTACTGGTGCCCGTTACTGGAGATGCGGCAGAATACCTGGGTTATGTCACAAAAACATTTCCGACATACACTCGGCACAATATTCAACATTCATGGACGATCTTGGAAAAGATCGCTTGTTTCGTCTCTGAAGAAGCTCTGAAGGAACTCTCCAGCCTGGAGCTCTTTTCACTTATCCTTGCGGCCGTATTCCACGATACGGGAATGGTAGCGAGCACGACTGAGAATATTTCGGCCGACGCAGTTCGAGACCATCATCCGAAGCGTAGCGCTGAAGTACTTCGACAGTACCTCAATGAACGACTAAAAATTATGTCCGAATACACGAACCGCTTGGCATCAAATATTGGTTTCATCATTGAGGCCCACGGTCTCGACTGGAAGGATATGCGTGCTCGAAAAGAGTTCTCAACACCAGACATGCTCGGGAATCAGGTCATGAGGCCGGGTCTTCTCGCCCTATACTTACGCATCGGAGATCTCCTTGATCTCGACTCCGATCGAACATGCGATGTTGTGACTGCTATGATCCCTGAGGTTTTCCAAGATCGCGTCTCCAGACAGCATCATGAGCGCCACAAGTTGGTTTCCAATCACTTTGTGAGTCCTAAGGCAATCCGCGTCCATGTACAGTGTGAGAACGAAGAACAGCACATCATCTGGGAAAAATGGCTCGGCTACCTTCGCCGAGACATCGAGCTTGCAAACACATATGTTTTGATTGACGATTTGGCGGTTTTTCGACTGCCACCTCCAGATTGTAAAATCGAAGCCGCAACCGGGGCGCAGTACTCTCTGGGGGATTAGGATCATGTTTATTCAATCCCTTACTGATGTTAAACTTTTCAAGTCTCTGCAAGCAAGAACGGACCCTGTCTCAACAACGCTTGCGGGCGCATTGATACCTTTACTAAACGATTCAACTCTGTACTGTCAGCAAACCTCGGCTCAGAAACAGCAACACGCATGGCAGATTTTGGAGAGAATATCGCAATTTGCATCATCGACCGTAATTTCCCAATTATCAAGCCTTGAAATCTTCATTTTAATTCTGTCTGCGTCTCTTCACGAGAGAGAAGGAACTGGACAAGACGGCTGCGCAGCGACTCCAGATGGGGCACAGGATTTAGCCGGCGATCTAAAGACGCGGCTAGCATTCATGGCGCAACATGCGAGTCGGATTGCGACTACGGTCCAAGCGGTCGTTCACGCTCACGGCCTCGATTGGGACGAGAATCGATCAAACAAGCGATTTCTTACGCCGGATATGATTGGGGATCAGAAGGTACGCGTACATGTGCTGGTCACATATCTGAGGATCGCCGATCTTCTCGACCTCGAGTCCGATAGATCCTGCAAACTGGCGCGACGATGTATGACTGTCTCTGCAAGACCAGATCATTGCATGCAGGGTCTTGGAGGGTCGGCCTCCAGCCGAATTATTAATCAATACGTTGATCCAGAGATCATTCGGGTCGTTGTCGAAAATGATTCTAGAGTTGAATATCATCGATGGCACCAGTGGCTATCTCATCTTCGGCAAGAGATCGAGCGTGCCAATACATATATGTTCGTAGGGGATTTCCAGGATTTTCGGCTTCCGCCGCCGGACGAGGTTAAGGTTCTGCGATCTTCGCAGGCTACCTATGAGGTTTGGGGACTAAAGTTCGAAATTGATCAGACAGGAAGAATTTGGGATCTCATTTCGAGATCTGTATACACGGGCAGATGGGATTTTATAAGAGAATTGCTACAGAACGCAATTGATGCGACGGCGCTGCGTCTATTCTTGGATTCGGGGGCTTCTGTGGCTTTCGAGTCCCCTCGGGGGTGGAAGCCATCGGCGTCTTATACCCCGCGGGTCACGATCACTAGCAGCGCAAACGGGATGAGCTTGGCAATATTTGACAATGGTATCGGGATGACTCGCTCGGATTTAGAAAACTTTCTCTTCACTGTGGCGGATTCAGGATATTCTAAACGGCCAACAGGCCGATCTTTTCGCTTTCACTCTATCGCTCGGTTCGGGATCGGATTTATCTCCATACTTACACGGGCGAGGACTGTCTTGATTAGGACTCGCCCTCATGATGGAAGCGATCTCGGGAGGCGCGTGTTCTTGGAGGCAGGTTCGAGAGAGGCTTATGCAGAGATTGACGCGGAGGCTCCGATTGGCACATCGATTAGTCTCACTCTTAAAGATCCAATCTCTTTTCATGAGCTAGAGACCTACTTCAAGCGCGAATTCCGATTTGTTTCAGCCCCGGTAAGATGGATTAGTTGGGATGCCGTGAGCGCTGGTGTCAAGTTCGCACGGTCCATTGAAGTTGAAATAAACCCCCGACTGGAGCACGACCTCACTAAGGTAGTAGGCACCACGGGCGATCAGGCTATTATCGAAAAAATGCTCCACGAATTTACTGAAGTACACCAGACTGTCCTGGAACGACTTCGTCGAACGACCCCAAACAGAAGGGCCCCTCGTTGGCCTGCATATGACGTCCCACTCCTCTTTCCGAGCGGGACCGCCCTGCCGGGCGCCCTCGTCGTTGTTCTCGACGAATACTTTAACATCTCGCAGATTCACCAGGCATCTCATTTCTCGGGGTCTAAGAAGCGACTCATCGTTTGGGTTCCATGTCACCTTGTCGATTTGAATGCAGGAATAGAATGGAGCTCCATGCACGGTTTTCTGGTCGAGAACGGCCATGCCGTTACGTCAATTACATCAGCGCCAAAGGCTCACGAAGTTCTCGGAGACGAACTCTATAACGAGGACTTGGCCCTCCAGAATCGACTTATGCAAGAACGGGATCTTTACGCTTTGGAAGATGAGGATGGATCCTCCGATGCGGCTACAGCCACATCGCTGACCATGGGGGAAGATCAGATCACTATCGCCTCGTTAGAAGGGGGGGAAGTATTTGAGAGCAGAGATATGTTTAGTGGCCTTGAGGCAAAGATGGTAATGCGCTCGGCAATGAGTGGATTGCGAAAGAAGGGTGGGGCAAAGGATGTTCGCTTGGAATCCTTGTTTAATCAATTAGTGACCGCCCTTCAGAGTTTGGATAATAGTGCTTTCCAGGATGGTGTTCGGCTTCCTATTGCTGCAAATCATGTGGCGCCAATAGGGGCGTGTCGGGCACTCATGAATCTTTCTGCGGTTTCTCGCCTACCCCTGAATGCTTCTAGATCATCCATTGACGAATCTCCTACGCTTTTGAACCAATGGGCGGGAGCAGGAGGGCGGTATGTGCAAGGTCGAATTTTGGAAGAGATTGAGCGGGTGTTGCGACACCTCGGGATTGTCTGGGAGGAAGCCGGAATAATCCGCGCAGGCGTCTTTTCATCGGTTACCTCAGAGCTCGAGCGTCATACAAGGCGAACTATTCGACATGCGATCAATGATATCCGCTCCCGCCTTAATGAAGAGGCGTGAGCTTTCGTAAAGCGGAACGTCTTCATGCGTGAGGTCGCCGGGGCGTTCGGGGCGTTTTCTGTTCTGATCGTCCTGTCGTTGTGCCTCGGGTGGTGGCAGCGCCGCCTGCTCGGCGCGCAGCTCGGGGCCGGGGAGCAGGCAGGCTCGGCGCTGCCAGGGGCGGCGCTCGACAGGTAGTGGACTGAAGACAGCGTCCCCGTCCAGGTGCGCGAGGTCGGGACGCGCAACGCCGATCGGGCCACCGGGGAGACCACCAGCGAGGTCCCCACCGGGGAGACCACCAGCGAGTACACCATCGAGATCCCCGAGAAACCCGACGCGCGTCCTTCGAGTCGAAGGCGAGCCTCGTGCGGCGTCGGTCTCGACCCCGCGGCGAGTCCACCCCACGCGACGTCACACTCATGCGAACTCTGAACAAAAGGACAAGCGCGCTGGCGCTTTCACTGGTGCTATTGCTTGGCTGCACCGGCGGACCCCCGGCCGCCGACACTGCCTCGACCGGCGAGGATTCGACCGGTACTTCCGACATCAGCTCGGGCGTCACTTCGAGCCCGACCACGAGCAGCGGCGGGGAGGACACCGACGACGAGAGCACCACCGGCGGACCCCCGATCTGTCCCCCCGGCTCTCACGCCGCCGAGAGCGGCGAATGTGAGGCCGAACTGACGGGATGGACCGCCGCGGGCGAGCTGCTCAAGGCGCGCGACCACCACGTGACGTTCGTCGCCGAGACCCCGGCCGGAGTCTTTCTCTACGTCGCCGGAGGCACCGATGGGGTGGCGGTGCTGAAGAGCATCGAGCGCGCGAAGATCGGCGCCGACGGGGTCCTCGGGCCATTCGGGGCCGCCGGAGAGCTGCCGGAGGGGCTGATCGGTGCAGGTCTCGCCCAGGTCGGGCGCGTCGTCGTCGTCGCGGGCGGCCTCGGTGTGGACAACAACTCGCAGACGGTCGCCTTTGTCGGCGTGATCGCCGACGACGGCGGCGTGACGTTCACGTCGGGTCCTTCGTTGCTGCGCTCGCGCTATCACCTGACCCTGACGGCGCACGGCGGTTACGTGTACGCGATCGGCGGCCTCGAGCAGAACGTCGATGTTCAGCCGCCGGCCCAGGCGGCCGTCGCGGACGTCGAGCGGGCTCCCCTGACGGACGGCGAGCTCGGCCCCTTCGAGGCCCTGCAGCCGCTGCCCGATCCGCTGACGCATCACGCAGCGGTCGTGCACGACGACACTCTGTACCTCGTCGGCGGGATCTCCGGCACGAGCGTGCGCACCGAGATCATCGGGGCCGAGCTCGCCGGCGGCGAGCTCGGGTCGTGGGCGCTGGCCGGGTACCTCCCCGAGGCCAGGGCGACCGCGGCGGCCACCGTGTTTCTCGACGAGCTCTACGTGATCGCCGGCGCCACGAAGACGCAGGGCGGAGAGGTCGACACGGTGCTGCGGGCCCCGTTCGCCGACAACGGCGCGGTCGAGGCCTTCGAGGAGCTGCCGGCGCTGTCGCTCACGCGCGCGCACGCCCACCAGGCGCCGCTCCACGCCGGCGCCCTCTACTCGGCCGGCGGCTCGATCGACCACGTGCCGCAGAGCGAAGTGCTGCTCGGCCGCCTCGAGTGAGCGTGTATCTGCTGGCGTGAATACGACCGAGGGAGAGCGGGCCACGGATTCGTGGGTGGACAGGGGACGCGGGCGCGCCTCGTCGATTCGCGGCGATCTGCAGCAGCGACACCGCCGGGCCCTGGGTGGCGATGAATCGCTCGCCGCTGGTCTCGGGGGCGGTCATGGCCCGCAGGGGGAGGTCGGCGGCGGCGGCGTCGGCCGCTGCGTCGTCGCCGGGTGGTACCATGACGCGCGGAGGGGCCAGTGCAGCGGGCGACGGCGGGCGAACGGAGGACCAGGAGTGCAGGCGTCCGGTAGGGCGGCGGTCGGGTCGCTCTGGAGCTCGGGCCTCCTTGCGGTCGCGCTGAACGGCGGCTGTGAGCGCGCACATGGCGAAGCGCCGGCTCCGGGGCATGTGGCCGAGCCGTCGACGAAGGCGGGCCCTGACGAGCTCGCGCCCGATGGCGACCCGTGTGCACAGGGGGATGGAGGCGCGTGCGCGAGGGCGGCGTTGCGGCGCCAGCACGGCGATCGGGCGAAGCTCGATGTCGCGGAGGCCCTGTCGCTGCACCGACGCGCGTGCGACCTCGGGTATGCGCGCAGCTGCGTCCACGCTGCCACGTGGACGCTGCGACAGCGACTCTACAGCGACGAGACCGCGAGCGCTCTGGCGGCCATGACGGCGGGCTGTCAGGACGGGCTCCCGACCGCGTGCATCTTCCTGCTCCAGCTGAAGCACGGGACGATCGTGTTCCGCGAGGCTCTGCGGGACGCGAGCATCACCGTGGACGCGCAGGCTCTCGCGTCGGCATGTGGGGGAGGAGACGACGACGCATGCGCGGCCGGGTTGGAGACGATCGAGATTTGTGGCGCGCAGGAGTCCTGGGCGTGCAAGGTGATGGACCTGCGGCCTTCTCGCGAGACATCGCTCAATGGCGAGATCATGGCCGGTGCGGCGCGGCCGTTCACGGAGGCGCTGCGCGAGCGATGCGGAGAGGGCCGACCGCGGCCGTGCGCGTTGCTGGCCGCCTGGGGACCCGCGGGGGACGCGGAGCGGCTGCACGGGGATGCATGTGCATGGGGATATGCTCCGAGTTGCTTGATTCGCGCGGACGCGCTGACCGGAGAGGGGACGGCCGCCGAGCGCGAGGCCCTGCTGAAGCGCGCGTGCGATGCCGGGCTGCTGCGCGGCTGCTCCGGGCTGCTGCGCGAGGAGATTCGTCGCGCGGGGGAGACCGTGGAGCGCTGGCGCGACGGGTGCGAGCTGGGAGACGCCGCGCTGTGCACGGCGTACGCCCGCGCGACGGCCACGAGCGGTGCGCCTGACGAGGCGCGAGCGCTGTACGAGCGCGCGTGCGACCTCGGAGACGCCGAGGGTTGCGACGCCGCCGGGCTCCTCGGCATGCCGGCGAGCATCGACGACGACGCCGAGCTGCTCCGACGCAAGGGCTGGTTCCACCGGGCCTGCGCCCTGCGCCACGCTCCGAGCTGCGAGCGAGTCGAGGCGCTCGACCGAGACCGAGCCCTGGGCGCAGAGCTCACGGCATGCCGAGGGGGACAGCTCGATCGATGCTCCCTCGCCGTCGGAGCCCTGGCGAGGCACGACCCGAAAGCGGCGAGCGAGCTCGTCGGGGTCGTCTTGAAGCGATCCGAAGCGGCTTGCCGAAGCTCCTCGGAGGCGTGCGACGCGATCCAGGAGATACACTCGTTCACCGGCTGCGGTGATTATGGTGTAGAGCGGTGCGAGAACCGCACCTCGGCCGAGATGGGCCAGCGGAGGAAGGCCCGGGCGCTCGACGCTCGCTATCACTATCTCCTCCTCGCAGAGTGCGACCGCGGCGTCGCGTCGTCGTGTCGAACGCTCGGGAGCATCGTGACCGGGAGCTCGCCCGAGCGCGCGGAGAAGCTGTTCCTCCGCGCATGCGAGCTGGGAGATGCGAGCAGCTGCGGTCAAGTCTTCTCTGTGGGCTCGAACTATCGAGATATGGGCAAAGAGGAGATCTACGAGTACCTGCAGATGGCCTGCACCGGCGGTGATCACGTCTCGTGCCTCGGTGTGTCCAAATATTGGTCTGCTCGGGATCCTCGGCTGTCGGAGTCGCTCCGGAGCCGCGCGCGCGAGCTCCTCGAACAGGGATGTCCGATCGGACAGCCCCCCGGCGGCTGGTGTTCGGGTGATGCAATCCTCGAGTCGCTCGCAGAGCTGGGCATGTACGCATTCGTCGTCGACGCGCTGCGTCAGGCGTGCCCCCGAGCGGATGATCGGTCGAGCTGCAGCAGCCTCGTCGACGTGCTCGGCGCTCCCCGTGACTCGTGGACCTGACCGCCCGAAGCGCTGCCTGAATGTCGAGATGATGGTGTCTCACACGACATTGCCAGGTCGGGTGGGTGTCGGCGGCCAAGGCGGGCGAGCGGGGGGCGAAGGGAGTCGCCTCCATGCTGCTCGATTCTGTTCTGATCGTCCTGTCGCTGGGCCTCGGGTGGTGGCAGCGCCGCCTGCTCGGCGCGCAGTCGGGGCCGGGGAGCGGGCGGCGGTCGACAGGTAGCGGACTCAAGATAGACCCCGTCGATGCACGAGGGCTGGTGCGCGCGTGCCGACCTGGCTTTCGTTCGCGTGGCGAGGCTCGCGCTGTCGCGTCTCGTCGCGAGTGGTTTTAAACTGAGGGGACATTTCCCCCTGGAATGAGAGAATGGCATCGTCTGCGCCGTCGATTCGCCCCGGGCCCGTGCATGCGCGCGTCTTTCCGTGCGCTTGCGAGATCGGCGAGCGGTCGAGGTTGCTCGTGACGGCGGCCATCGGGCTCGCCTTGCTGGCGTTCGTGGCCCGTTCGCCGGGCGTGCTCGGGCTGCTGGCGGCGGCGAGCACGGCGTTGGCCCTGCGCGCGGCGCTGGGGGCGACGATTCGAGCGCGACGGGCGGAGGCGGAGCGCGAGGTGTTCGCGGACGAGGCGAGGCGCTGGCGCGGGGTCGTCGAGGTCGCCGAGCAGGCGATGGCGACCGTGACGCGCGGCGGGATCGTGACGAGCTGGAACCCCGCGGCCGAGCGCCTCTACGGCTGGCTTCGGCACGAGATCGCGGGGCGTTCGCTGCTCGAGGTCGTCGACCCCGGGCGACGCGCCGAGGTGACGGCGAGGCTGACGCGCTGCGCGGGTCGCGAGGGCGGGACGTTCGAGTCCGTCGGGCTGCACCGGGACGGGACGCGCGTCGAGGTCGCCGTGACGATCGCGCCGATCGTCAGCGGGCGCGGGCAGTGGGTCGTGGCGGCGGTGCTGTGGCGCGACGTGCGGGAGACGAAGACCCTGCGGGCGATGTGCCGACAGCTCGAGCGGGACTACGACGATCTGGTCGAGCACGCCGACGACGGGGTGTTCCTCACCGACCACGAGGGTCGGCTGGTGCGCGTCAATCAGGCCGGGTGTCGCCAGCTCGGGGTCTCGCGCGACGAGCTGGTCGGTCGACCGCTGACCGGGTTCGTGGCGGGGGAGCAGGCGCAGCGGCTGGCGGAGATCCGCGCCGCGCTGGTGCCGGGGGTGCCGCGGGTCTGCGAGGTCCCGCTGCGGCGGCGCGACGGCGGCCTGCTCGAGGCCGAGGTGCGGACGGTCCTGCTCGGCGACGGGCGGGTGCAGAGCTTCGTCCGCGACCTCGAGCTGCGCAGGGCGGTCCACGCCGAGCTCGTACAGGCCCACGCCGCCGAGCGCGGCCTGCGGGTCCAGCTGCAGTCGTTGTCGCAGGCGACCTCCGCCATCACCGACGCGGTCGCGCGGATCCCCGAGACCGACCTCGACGCCGTCCTCATGGTCGTCGTGTTGCAGGCGCAGACGCTGACGAACGCCCGCTACGCCGCCCTGGGCCTCGGCACCGACCCGACCCGGCCGTTCGAGCGGTGGGTCTACGCCGGCATGACCTCCGCGCAGGCCGAGGCCATCGGTCGCGGGCCGCGTCCGGTGGGGCTGCTCGGGGCGGTCGCGGTCGGGGCGCGCGCGGTGCGGCTGCGCGACATGGCGGACAGCCCCGAGCACATCGGCTTCCCGCCGAATCACCCGCCGATGCACGGCTTCCTCGGCGTGCCGATCCTCTACGAGGGGCGCAGCCGCGGCAACCTCTACCTGGCCGACAAGCTCGACGGCGGCGAGTTCACGGCCGCGGACCAGCAGGCGCTCGAGACGCTGGCGGCGCGCGCCGGGGCGGCGCTCGAGATGGCCCGGCTGTACCACGAGGAGGCGCTGGCGACGTCGTGGTTGCGCGGGGCGATCGACGGCATCCCCGAGGCCGTGATCCTCGTCGACGCCGGCGGGGAGGTCTCGCTCAACGCGGCCGCGCGCGAGCTGCTGCCGGAGGACCAGAAGGGCGAGGGCGGCCTGGCCGCGGTGTCGCGGCTGCTGCTGTACGAGACGAGCGGGGCGCCGCTGGGCGAGGCCGACCTGCCGCTGACCCGGGCGCTGCGCGAGGGGGTGACGACGATCGGCCTCGAGTGCTCGTCGCGCGACCACAAGGGCCAGCCGGTCCCGCTGCTGGCCAGCGCGTCGCCGCTGCGCGACGACAGCGGCCGTCCGGTCGGGGCGGTATGTGTCCTTCGGGACATCTCGTCGCTCAAGGAGATCGAGCGGCTGCGCGAGCAATGGACGGCGGTGATCGCCCACGAGCTGCGGCAGCCGGTGCAGATGATCCACGCGTGCGCGCGGACCATCGAGCACGCGCGGGTCGGCGAGCGCGATCCGCTGACTGCGAAGTCGGTGGGGCGGATCCTCGGCGCCGCGAACCGCCTCGAGCGGATGATCAAGGACCTCCTCGACGCGGCGCGGATCGAGGCGCGGCAATTGTCGCTGCAGCACGAGTCGCTCGACCTCGGCGAGCTGCTCGCCGAGGTGATCGGACGGATCGGCCACACCACCGACCGCGTGCTGCGGCTCGAGCTGCCGCCGCAGCTGCCGCGGGTCTGCGGCGACAGCGGACGCATCGAGCAGATCGTCGAGAACCTGCTGACCAACGCGCTCAAGTACGGCGACCCGGGGGCGCCGATCGTGGTCGACGCGCGGCCGCGCGAGCGCGACGTGCTGGTGTCGACCACCAACCAGGGGCACGGCCTGGCGCCCGCCGAGGTCGACTGTCTGTTCAAGCGCTTCTACCGCTCGCGCGCGGTCGGGTCGATCGAGGGCCTGGGCCTCGGCCTCTACATCGCGCACGGCCTCGTCGAGGCCCACGGCGGGCGGATCTGGGTCGAGAGCGGCGACGGGGGGACGAGCTTCCGCTTCACCCTGCCGATCGAGCCGCCGGCCGCGAGCCAGTGAGCAGGCGGTCCGAAGCGGGCCGCGAGGGCCGGGACAACTTCGAGGCGGAGCTCGCGAGCGAGCCGCCGGCTGCGTCAGAAGCGGGCCGCGAGGGCGAGGCCGAGGTGGCCGCGCGCGAGGGCCGGGACCACCGTGAGGCGGAGCTCGCGGTCGGGCGCGTACTTGCGGTAGGTGAGGCCGTAGACGAGCAGGCTCGAGCCGGCGACCACGCTCGACAGGCCGACCTGCAGCAAGATCCACGGCGTGGTCGAACCGCGCGAGGCCTCGGCGAACTGCCAGGCGAGCCCGGACGCCATCAGGACGAGGCCGCTCGCGGTGGCCAGGCCGCCGAAGGAGATCCACGGCGAGGCCGCCGCGCGCGAGCGGCCGCGGGCGCCGCGGACACGGCCGTGCAGGCCGGCGCCGACGGTCAAGAGGCCCAGGCTGGCGGTGTTGAGCGCGACCGCGGCGAGGCTGGTCGCGGGCAGGCGCGGGGGGCAGGCCTCGCAGCGCTCCAGCGCGGCCAGCTGGTGCGCGCCGGCGAGGCCGAAGCCGAGGCCGGCGACGCCAGCCAGCCCGCCCGCCGCCAGCCAGGCGACGCCCTCGGTGCGCCGCGGCACCTCGACGAACGGCGAGGCTGGCGCGATCGGCTCGATCCGCGGGGTCGTGGCCAGGAACAGTGCGAGCGCGAGCGACATGGACGTGGACCGCGAGCGGACGGCCGGGCGACCGCAGGACCGCGGGGCCGTCCCTGTTCATGCCACGCGTCGCCGGGCGGGCCATCCTCCGTCAGGCGGCTTCAGCAGGCGGCGAGCGCCGCGCCGAGCAGGTGGCCCATATCACGAGTCCAAAAGGACATGTCGTAAAATTTATGTTCAAAAGGACATTCTCTAATAAACATGTCGTAAAGGACATTTAGTAAAAGAGCATCGAATCAGACTGGCGCGTCGTCGCCCGGGTCGAGCAGCTCGGGGCGCGTGAGCAGCTCCTCCATGCGCGTCGACAGGCGGGCCGCCTGCACGCCGTCGAGGACGCGGTGGTCGAGGGTCGCGTGCAGCGGGAGCACCGGGCGGACCTCGACGCGGGCGACGCCGTCGACCTCGACCACCCACGGGCGCGGCTTCACGGCGCCGATCAGCAGCAGGATCGGCCAGTGCGCCGGGGGGAACAGGGGGGCGTGGGCCCAGCGGACGCCGAACATGCCGAGGTTGGAGACCGCGGCCGAGCCGAACGCGTCGCGCGGCAGCCCGGGGACGCGCAGGTTGAGGCGGTACTGCACGACGTCCAGCGCGACCTGGAGCGGCCGCAGCAGGGCGGGCGGGAGCGCGGCCAGGCGCCGGCGCAGCGCCCCCAGCTGCGGGTCGCGGTCGCGGCGGATCTGCGTCAGCCGCTCGCCGAACTCGCGGGCGATCGCGGCGAGCGACTTGCGATCGGCGGCGCGGATGACCAGGCCGGACAGGTCGCACGCGCCGGCTCGCGCCTCCGTCAACGCGACCTGAAAGAAAACGTCGACCTGCTCGCGCGCGTGGAGCCGGCCGCGACGGGCCAGCATGTGGAGCTCGGGCCGCTCGGCCAGGACGACGGCGAGCGCCCGGCCGACCAGGTGGGTGAGGGTCGCGCGCTCGCCGGTGCGCGCGTGCAGGGCCTCGAGGTGAGCGAGCGCGGCGGTGGCGTCGACCTCGAGGGTGCCGTGAATCGACGGGTCGCGTGGGTCGTCCCACGCGGCCAGAGCGAGGCGACGGAAGGTCGAGAGGTCGCCGGCGGGTCTGGCCTTGAAGTTGCGCATGACCTCGAATTGCAGGGAGTCGCGGCGTCGGGCCGCGCGACGCGTGCGAGGCGGCTGGCGATGCTTCCGCGCTGCGGCACGGCGCGGGATGGGCTCGCGAGCGGTGGCGGCGCACGGGGCCATGGCGGCCTCTTCGTCGGCGTCTCGGCGAGCGAGGCGGCGCCCTCGACCGGAGCCCGGCGAGGGGGGATCGAGCTCGGGCAGCGCCGGGCCGATCGGACTTGTCCAGCGATTCGAGCGAGCGACGGTCGCATGAATCCGCTGCGGTCGTCGCGGTCGGATCATTGGCCAATCGGCGGACTCGGGTGATTGCCGGCCACGCCTATGCGAGCCGCCAAGGCCGTCCGCTTGCGCGAAGGCCGTTCTCGCCCACGAAGGTCGAGGGAGTGAGAGCTATGATGCGAAAGATCCTCGGATTCGTGGCGCTCGGCGCCTTCCTCGCCGGCGCCTGCAGCGAAGAAGAAAACAAGCCGGGCGCGACCCTCACGGAGATCAAGGCCGGCTGCAAGGCGTACTGCGCCACGGCCAGCGAGTGCAACAAGGCGGTCCGCCCCGAAGCGTGCGAGAAGCGGTGCCAGAACCGGCTGGGTCGCTGCCGGGCCAACGAACAGGCCGACACCCTCACCGACCTCAAGTCGTGCGCCGGCGACAAGTGCGGTGATTTCGCGGTGTGTGCCGTCGGCGCGGGGCTCGAGTGCACCTTCGGCCTGTAGCGCGCGGACTGCCGTGAATCGAAGGGCCGCGCGCCGGCTCGCGGTCGTCACTTCACGTCGACGGCGTCGAGTCGGATGAGGCGCTCGGCGGTCGCGGTGATCGCGTCTTGCTAGCTGCGCGGCTGCCAGCCGAGCAGGCGCTTGGCGCTGGTCGCGTCGCGGGCCTTGCCGAGCAGCGGGACGAGGTCGCGGATCTCGACGTTGAACAGGCCGATCAGCTTGACGACGAAGTCCGGCAGCTTGCGCGTCGGGATCTTGCGAGCGCGCTCGCCGGGGCGCTCGCGCAGGGTCGCGGCGATCTGCAGCAGCGACACCGCCGGGCCTGGGTGGCGATGAAGCGCTCACCGCTGGCCTCGGGGGCGGTCATGGCCTGCAGGTGGAGGTCGGCGACGTCGCGCACGTCGACGATGCCGAACCACAGTTCGGGGCAGGCCGGCATGCTGCCGTCGAGCAGGCGCTTTATGAAGTCGAGCGACGTGTCGCCGCGCATCGAGCTCATGCGCGAGACTGGACCATCCGTCGATCCAAGCTCCGCGGCCTGCGGCCGCCGAGCCGTCGATACGAGCCGAGCCGCGATGTCCACGCAGGTCGTAGGTACCATGCGCCACACCGCGCGTGGAGCGGGCAGCGGCGATCATGTAGAGTCGACGAGGGCCGACGCCAGATCCACCAAACGGCGGACGTCGGGCCAGATCCGGGGGAACCATGAGGAGTACTTATCGGGGAGGGTGGAAACCAGATCTCCCAGAGCCGTCGCAGCAATCGTCGTCGTCCTCTCAGACCCTGCCGACCCCGCCGACCCCGCCGTCGCAGCATACGACGACGTCGACGCATACGACGACGTCGACGCATCCGACATCGGAGCATACGACGACGTCGACGCATCCGTCGTCGGAGCATACGACGACGTCGACGCATCCGTCGTCGGAGCATACGACGACGTCGACGCATCCGTCGTCGCAGCATACGTCGTCGTCGCAGCATACGACGACGTCGCAGCATACGTGGTCGTCGGCGTCACGGCATGAGCACCCCGGGTCCACGGAGCCCAGGCCATCACTCCTCGGCCTCGGGCGCGGGGCCACGGCATCGACCCTCCCGAGCTCCCTCATCGGCCCACCGTCGCAAGCCGCTTCGCTGTCGTCGCAAGGCGCTCCGCTGTCGCTTTTCGCGCCGGCGAAACCTTCCTCGGCCGGCGGGGCATGGGCGATGGGGCAAGGGATCACTTCGGGTGTCGGTACCACGCCGCGGATCTCTTACCAGCGGGGGTCGACCGTCTCCACTTCCACCTCGGAGAAAAAATCAGGGCAAACCGCTCCGAATACGCAGGAGGAAGGCAAGGCCGACGACAATGACAGCAAGAACGCTGCCGGCAGCGATCCCTTGCGGGAGCTGATGGACGCGGCCGAGAGGATGAGCAAGGGCGTTCGGAGTCGTCTGAGGCCGGACAACATCCTGGTCGGCGGCGAGGTCGAGCGGTGGCCGCCGATGGGAGCGGCAGACAAGGCAGTAGACGGTGAAATACGCGGCGCCGGGTTCATGATGGCCGCGAAACGCCATGTCGCCAAATCGCTCGTCAACGAGCGGCGAGGCCTCGGCAACTGCGGCGAGATGTCGACGGCCGTCCTGCGCGAACTCGTCGATTACCTGTTGCAGCACAGGAGGACCGCGCGCATCGACTCGATCCAGCAGGGCGACCACGAGTTCGTCGCGATCGATCCACCGAAGCCGGGCAACGGGATCTATCCCGGGAATTTCTTGGATTGGCCCGAGGACTCCATCATCGTCGATCCCTGGATGGAGATCGTGTGCCCGGCGCCCGGCTACCCGGACGCGATGCGGGCGAAAGCCGCGGAGTGGGCGAGTCAGAACAAGACCATCGGCACCACCGTGATGGTCTCCAAGAAGAACGGTGGTAGGGATTGGGTGCCCAAGGAGTTGTCCCCGCAGGAGTTCGTCGATAGCATCCTGGGAAAGGGCGGCTGGACGAACACCAAGTCCCACGAGCTTGGTAGTCTCGAGAAGCTGAAGACGGAGATGGATCTCGCCATCCAATGGGTCGACGATTTGTACGCCAAGGCGGCCAAGACGTCGAACTGAGCGCACCCGCCGCGAAGGGCGTGCGCCGCGAGGGCCGTCTGCGTCGACCTCGGGGGGGTCGACGAGCAGCTCGATGCCCTCGCCAAGCTCGACGCCACGTCGGCTCGCCGCCGGACCTTCAGCCTGGTCTGCCCCCACCTCGGGATGGGCGCGATGATGCCGAGGCAGTCGACGGATTTCGCCCGATTGCCTTGCAGAAATCCACGGGTTGACTTTCGCCGGGCGCGCGACGAAGCTCGGCCGCCGGAGCAGGCGAGGATCGATATGGGTTGGAATTTCGGCGGCGTCGTCATCGATTTCGACTTTCGCAGCGTGGTCGACGAGCTCTTGGAGCCGGCGGACCGGCGATTCATCAACGGCCGCGAGACGCCCGAGGAGAGGCGGCAGAAGGCGTTGATGGACGTGGGCACGCTCGTCCTGCGGCTCCTCGGGTACGGCGCGGACGTGGCCGATGCGCCGATCGAGTTCTCCGACGCGGCGAGCGCGTCGTTCGAGGATTACGCGGTGGGGGAGATCGGCGGCAAGACGATCGTCCTCGGCGCAGGCATCGCGCTCGCTCAGGAGACGGCGGAGCTGGTGGAGCGCCTCGCCGCCATCTCGCGCGAGCGCGGCGCGGTGCTCGTATTCTGGTTCAACGACGCCTCGGGCAGCTACATGTTCTCGGTCTTTCGCGACGGCGCGCGGGTCCGTTTCCGCAGCACCGGCCCCGGCCTCTCGGGCGACGAGGGGGAGCGCGTCGCGGGCGAGCCCCAGGCGCCCTGCCATGGGCACGATTACGAGATGGCAGTGCTCGAAGCGTTCGTGGGGCGCCCGTTCCGGGAGCTCGAGCACCTGCAGATGGAGCGCTTCGACGCGTAGCGGCGGCCTCCGTCGATTGTGAATAGCCGCGGCTCCGGATACCTGGCCCGGAATCGCGGCCGATCGCGTCAGCGCGCCCGGTCGCCCATCTCGCCGGTCGCCGGAGGGTTGTTCTTGTGCGGCTCGGGCTCCTTCGGCGTCCTGGGGTCCTGCGAGCCGGTCGGCGGAGGGGTGTTCATCGTGCCCTGCTGGTTGCGGGTGCCGGTCGGCGGATCGACGCCCATCTCGCCCTGCTGGCCGTTGGGGCCGACCGGCGGATTGGGGCCCTGCGGATCGCGAATGCCGTCCGGCCGAGGGGTGCCCATCGCGCCCTGCCCGGTCGGGGTATTCCGCGTACCCTTCTGCTCCGAGGGCGGATTCTGGCCCATCGAGCCCTGCGGCGTATCGCGGGTCTCGACGTTGCGGCCCAGGCCGACGTCGCCCGGGGCGGTGTCGGACGGGCGTTGCGAGCTCGGCGTGCCCATCGAGCCTGGCGACGCGTTCGGGCCGCCGACTGCGCCGCCTTCCGCGGGCGTCGGGCTCGAGCTGTCGGCGCCGCCCTGGCCGCTCAGGCCGCGGGGCGGGCCCTGCGTGCGGGTGTAGACCGTAGAGCGGTCCGACTTGTCGGCGGGGGCGTCACGGGGGCGGCTCTGGCAGCCGGCGGCCGGCGCGATCAGCAGCAGCGTGAGCAGCCAGCGGGATTGATTGCACCACGGAATCATCACAGTCCTCCTCGCATCAATGGCGGGGCCGATTCGCGGGTCCCCGCGCGGTCACGAAAACGTACCGCGGGCGGCTCGCTCCGCAAGCTCAGGCGAGGTCGATCACGGCGGGCGGTCGGCGGCGAATCGGGCCAGTTCAACTCGCTCCGAGGCCGGGCGACTGCGGCGCGTGCGGGTGGGGCGGCTCGCCGTGCGGGCTGCGGGCGGCCCACGCCTCGAACTCGACCGGGTCGTGGGCACACAGGACGCGGACCTCGTCGCGGCGCTGATACACCAGGTCGCGCAGGCGCTGCTGATTGCGCAGTCGGGCCCGGCGATCGACCTCCATCATCGCCTGATAGGCGCGCAGGCCCAGCGGGCAGTGGACGCGGTCGGTGTTGAGCTCGCCGCGGTAGAAGTACGCGTCGCCGGCGTGCAGCAGCCAGCCTTCCCCGGTCTGCACCGCCACCCCGGCGTGACCGGCGGTGTGGCCCACCAGCGGGATCAGCAGGAGCTCCGGCGGCAGCCCCACCAGCCCGCGCACGCACTCGAAGCCGAACCAGGCCTCGCCTTCCTGCGGCGAGTAGGTCTGCCACGAGCCCGCGGTCGACCACTGCTGCGGCCGGTAGCGGCCGCGGGCGATCGCCCCGACCCGCTGCTGGGCGGCGTCGGCCTCGTCGGCGAGCAGGTGCACCTGGGCGTGCGGGAAGTCGGCGAGGCCGCCCGCGTGGTCGAAGTCGAGGTGCGTCAGGACGATGTGGCGGACATCGCGGGGCGACAGGCCCAGGCGCTCGATCTGCCGGACGGCCGTCTCGTCCTCGTCCAGGCGCGGGCGCATCATGCCGACGAAGAAGCGGCTGAGGCGGGTGGTCGGGCTCTGGATGTCCTCGAGGCCGAGCCCGGTGTCGACCAGCACCAGGCCGCGGTCGGTCTCGAGCAGCAGACAATGACAGGTGAGCCGCGCCGGGCCGGGGTCGTCCGCCGGCTTTCCCATCAATCGCCCGCCGTACGGGCACATGGTTCCACAATTGAGGTGATGAATGCGCACGACGAACTCCGAGGTGAAACTGGGCGGCAGTGGCCGGCGCGTCAAATCCGAGCCCGCACCCGCCCAGGGCCGCGCGCCGCCAGGGCCGCGCCGGCCCCACGTTGGGCGAGGGGCGCGGACGGCGAACGCGGAGGCGCCGTCGAGCCTGGCGCAGGGTCGACTGCGAGGACTCGCCCTGGCCCTCGTGCACCCGTCAATCGTCATGACGCCGGGCCGCCGAAGGTCGACGGTCGAGCCCGGCGCAGGGGCCGAGCGCGAGGAATTACCCTGGCCCTCGCGCGCCCGGCGATCGTCATGACCCCCGCCGAACCATGACGGTCGAGCCCGGCGGGGAGGGTCGAGTGCGAGGAATTATCCTCGCACCGGTCGCGCCAATCATCGAGAGCCCCACTGCGACGAGCGACGGCCCCGCGCCGCTGCCGCGCGGCGAGTCGTCGCCATTGCCACGAGGCGCGATACCGCGCCTTCTGCGCCGATTGGCGTGCTCCCGGGGCGCGGGGCCCGGAATCGTCGCTGCACGAGCGAACGGGGGCGCAATCACGGCCGCTCGATTGGCCGCGACATGCATTGCGTGCAACCCAAGGCCTGCATGCGAGAGCCGGACCATCCGCCGTCGCCGCCGGAGATCGAGCGGCGCCTGCAATTCCACCGCGAGCAATTGCTGCTGCTGCCGCTGATGCTCGTGGTGCCGATCATGGCGCTGCTGGGCCTGCTCGGCGGGCCGCGCGTGCGCGAGGAGATCGAGCTGCGCGGGGTCCGGCTCGGGGTGGAGTTCGCCCCGCGCGACCACCTCGAGGACTGGGGCCGCATGCACGTCACGGTCGACAATCGCTCGCCGGCGCCGCTGCCGGGCGCGCGGGCGGAGTTCGCCCGCGCCCTGCTCGATCCGCTGTGGCAGCCGTCGTTTCAGCCGCCGCTCGCGCGGATCGACGGCGACTGGTACGTGGTCGCGCTCGGCGACATCCCGCCGGGCCAGGCCCGCGTCGTCACCCTCGACTATCGCAGCACCGAACCCGGCGAGCTCACCGGGGCGATCCGCGTGCGCGCCGGCGACGAGGCCCCGGTCGAGCTGCCGATTCACATCACGGTGCTGCCGTGAACGCGAGGTGAGCGCGTGGAGACCATCGTCCGTATCGTCATCATCTACACGGTCATCATCGTCGGCCTGCGGATCCTCGGCAAGCGAGAGTTCGGCCAGCTGTCGCCGGCCGAGCTCGTCACGCTCCTCATCATCCCCGAGATCGTCTCGCCGGCGCTGGTGCGCGACGATCCGTCGCTCACCAACGCGATCGTCGGGACCACCACCCTGTTCTCGCTGGTGTTCGTGGTCTCGCTGCTCATGCACCACGTCCCCCCGCTCGAGAAGGTCGTCTCGAGCTCGCCGACCCTGCTGGTGAGCGACGGCCGGTTCCTGGCCGAGAACATGAACAAGGAGCGGATCTCGCCGGAGGAGATCTACACGGAGATGCGCAAGGCCGGCGTCTACGAGCTGTCCCAGGTGCGCTGGGTGGTGCTCGAGTCGGACGGCAAGATGTCCGTGATCCCCCGGCCCGGGGCCGCGCGCGTAGCGAATGACGACACCTCGAGTTGACGAGCGCAATGGTATGTGGACACTCTGCCTCGCCCTCTGGAGGCTCCTCGCCGGCGACGAGGAGCCCCGTCGCGTCGATCCCGATCGGCCGACGATCACCAACACCACCTCGACCGTGCCGCGCGGCGCAGTCCAGATCGAGGCCGGCGTCGACGCGCAGGTCTACGGCCGCGCGAGCCAGGACGAGTTCCTGGTGGCGACGCCGCTGATCGTCCGGATCGGCCTGCACGACCGCGTCGAGCTGCGCGTGTTCGACGGCGACCCGTTCCGCTGGGCGCTCGGTCAGACGGCCGCCCGCCAGCAGCAGGAAGTCTCCCTCGGCGCCAAGATCCTGCTGTTCGAGCGCGGCACGCGGACGAAGACGTCGCTCGGCCTGCAGCCGCAGCTGCTGCCGGTGTCGCCGCTCGGCAAGGAGACGTTCTGGGCCCCGCTGCCGGCCGTCGTCCTGCTCCTCAGCGTCGAACCCGGGGAGTGGAACATCAGCGTCAACGCCGGCATCAAGACGGCCCCCGCCGACACCGGCCGCTGCTGCGAGATCAGCGACCTGTTCACCGCCTCGTTCTCGCGCACCATCGTCGACCAGCGCCTGCGCTTCTGGGGCGAGGCCTACGCCCGCCTCGACTTCCCCCACACCGAGCTCGCCGAGCTCGCAGGCGACGCCGGCCTGATGGTGCACCTCCATCCGAGAGTCGCCCTCGACGTCGGCGCGCTGGTCGGCCGCGCCCGCCGCACCCTGGTGGTGTCGGCCCTCGCCGGCCTGTCGGTGCGCTTCGGCCCGCGCTGAGCGAGTGGTCGCATTCGCCGGTGGACCGGCGAACGCGAGCGGTCGCGAGGGACGCATTCGTGGGCGCGACCGCGCGCTCGCGGGAGCCTCGGAGTGACTCGCGCCGTGGCGATCCTCGTCGCCGCCGCGGTCGTCGTCGTGTTCGTGATCGGCCTGATGGTGTGGTTCATGCTCGCCGATCGACCGGGCCCGGACTTCGCCGCGCCGACAGGCCGACCCGGCGTTCGCGCGCGGACACTGCCTGATCGCGTGCGAGCGCTCGTGCATGCGCAGCGCCGAGCCGAAGCGGGCCCTCGCCTGCAGCGAGGAGTGCGAGCCGTGGTGCGCCGGCGCGGGCCCGTGACTCGCCCCGCGATCGAAGCCGCGAGCTCGAGCACTACTACGTCGAGGACGAATTTTCTCGGAGCACCCGCTCGTCGTCCTCCGCCGGAGGTCCTCCGGTTCTGCTCCAGCAGCGCCTGCGGGGCCGAGATCGCTTGCCCTCCGCGTCGCGCGGGGGTCACAATCCAAGCCATGAAGCCTTACTTACCTTGTCTCGCCCTGTGCATCCTCGTCGCCTGCGGCCCCGAGTCGGGCAGCGACAGCGCCGGCACCGACACCGACGCGACCGACGCGTCGACCTCCGGTACGTCGACCTCCGGCGCGTCGAGCACTGCCCCGACGACCGGCGTGTCGAGCACTGCCCCGACGACCGGCGCGTCGAGCACAGATCCGACCACCGACGACGAGCCGTTCGAGAACTCGTGCGACTGCTCGGGCCCGTGCGACCTGCCGCTGTGCGACGCCTTCACCGTCAATTGCGAGACGGACTCCTGCGACCCTGCCTGGTGGTGGGCGGTGACCGACGAGGCCGCGCTGGAGTGCGCGATCGCGGGCCTGCGGGACGGCAAGCCGGGCTTCATCGAGTGGTCGCGGGAGTTCGGGTTCCACGCCGGGACCGACGAGGTGGTCCGCGTGATGGTCCTCCCCGGTGGGTCTGTCCTCCGCAGATCGAGCACCCCGAAGATCTGCAAGAGCGGCCCGACGATGCGCGTGGCGATCGCGGAGCCCGGCCACTTCGAGGGCTGTCTGGCCGAGCCCGACGGCCTGGCCCGCTTCTTCTGCATGACCGACGGCCTGCTCGACGAGTTCTTCGAGTGCACCCCCGCCGGCCCGGGCGAGTGCGAGCCGGACGAGCCGGACCCCGACTGGCCGGAGGAGTAGGCCGCGCCGAGATCGGCGCTATGAACATTCGCCGCCGGGTCTATGCATTCGGCCGCAGGCGCGCGACCTCCCCGAGGAACGCCAGCAGGTCGTCGGCGTGGCGGTCGAACGTGAATTCGTCGCGGGTGCGCCACACTTGCTCGCGCACCGCCTGGATCCGGGCGGTGTCTCGCAGCTGCGCGGCGAGGTCGGGCATGTCGCGGGCGAACACGCCGACGCCGAGGCGGCGGGCCAGGTTCTGGCTGGCCACCCGGGCGCCGTCGTTGTCGCGCTGGATCATCGGCAGGCCCGCGGCCGCCAGCGTCGCCGCGCGCGCGGGGATGTTGAGGTCGTCCCAGTCGGCCCGGCCGATGTCGCCGTCGTTGCCGCTGGCGAAGAAGTGCAGCCAGCCGGCGTCGTAGCGCGAGAACTCCTCGACCCATCGCCGCTGGTCGACGTGCGCGTGCAGGTGCAAGTGGCGCGGCGCGACGGCCCGGGCGCTGTCGATCCAGGCGCGCCACTGGCCGTGGGTGAAGTCGCCGTAGAAGTGCAGGTGCACGTCCTCGGCCGCGAGCTCGCCGACGTGGTGCGGGTGCAGGCCGATCGGCCGCCCGGGCACGACCGTGTGGAGCGCCCCGTCGGCCTGCGACAGCCGCGGCGACGGCTCGCCGGCGAACCACTCGCGGCGCGGCAGGTCGCCGTCCAGGATCCTCGACGGGATCGCGGCGGCGCCGGCGGGCAGCACCGTGGCGAACCACTCGCGCATCTCGGGGCTCGAGTACACGAGGCCGTCGGCGCGCGTGTGCAGGTCGACCAGCGCCTCCCAGGTGCCCCTCTCGCGGCAGATGAACGGCCCCTCCTTGAAGTGCCAGACGAACGGGACGCCGGTGCCCTCGGCCAGCACCTCGCGGGCGAACGGGACCGCCTGCCAGTTGAGCAGGGCGTAGATCACGTCGGGCCGCAGGGCGCGGATCATCGTCCGCCAGTCGTCCCGCGGCAGGTCGCGCACGCGGCCGAACGGCAGCGGCCCGACGGTGTTGTACCAGTGCGGGTCCTTCATCCACAGGCCGTACAGCGAGTGGCCGCGCTCCTCGAGCGCGAGCACGCGGTCGGCGTTGTAGGCCAGCTCGCCGACCAGCAAGATCGTCAGGCCGTCGCGGGCCCGCGGCGTCGGCGGCCGCTCGCGCGCGCGGCGGTAGTGCTCGACCTCGTCGACCGCGTTGCCGACGCTGCTGTGAAACCGCAGCGGGTGCGGCACCGCGAAGCGCTGGCGAAAGGCATTGAGGCCGCCCAGCGGCTCGCGCAAGAGCTTGTGCAATTGGCCGGGGTGGTCGACCCATTCGCAGGTGACCCGCCCGGTCGCCACCGCCGGGCCGGCGGCGAGCAGGCGGTCCCACAGCATGCGGCCGAGGTCGTCGGTGACCAGCTCGTCGCGCTCCAGCCAGCGCGCGTCGGTGCTGCGATGCATCACCTGCACCAGCTGCAACGAATGGCCGGCGATGGCCCCGTCGGCGCGGCGATTGTAGTGATGACGGACCCCCGAATAGGCCAGCGTCGCCGCCGGTTCGGCGTCGAGCCGGGCGGCGAGGGCGTCGAGGTGGTCGGGCCAGTAGCGATCGTCGGACGGGAGGTAGGCGATCCGCGGCGCGCGGGCGCGATCGAGGCCGACGTTGAGGGCCGCGCCGAGGCCGAGGTTGGCAGGCAGCCGCTCGTAGCGGATCCGCGGATCGGCGAGGTAGGGCGCGACCACGGCCGCGGTGTCGTCGGGCGAGCCGTCGTCGACGACGAGCAGCTCCCAGTCGCTCCGCGCCTGCGCCAGCAGGCTGCCGATCGCGGCGGCGATGAAGCGCGCCTGGCCGTAGGTCGGCATCAGGACGGAGATCGCGGGCGCGTCGGCCGAGGGGGCGAGGGTCATGGGTGCTTTCGGTCGGCGATCGTTCGCGGGCCCTTCAGCGCCTCTCGCGGCCGCCGCCGCGCTCCGATTCGTCGCTCCGGCGCTCCTCGCCGCGCGAACGCTCCTCGCCGCCCTCGCGCGCCTCGCCGCCCTCGCGCTCCCTGCTCCGCGAACGCTTGCGCTCTCCGCCCTGCTCGTCTTCCTCTTCGGTCTGGCCCATGGCCCGCGTCACGTCTTTCATGCTGCGAAACTCCTGATCGGGCATCGCCTCGAGCTCGCGCACCACCGCGTCGCCGGCGTTGTTGTCGCGGGCGTGGCGGATCAGGTCCTTCTTGGTGACGGGGAAATCGATGCCGCGGAGCTGGTGCGTCAGCTCGATGGGGGAGGTGGCTGTCTTGGTCATGATCGTCTCCTGCGGGCCCGATGGGTAGCACCCGCGTCCTGCTCGTCAAGCAGGGGCCCGGCCTCAATCACACCACCTCGAGCGACGATGATTCACCGCACCACGAGCGCCGGGCCGGCGTCGTCCGCCCTCCGCGCATTGTCTGGTAAATACCCGCGAGCGGGCCGGGCCGCGGCCGAAAGCATCGTCTCGCGCGGGTCGCCGGGCTCCGCGGGCCGTCCTCGTGCTTGCCCGATCGACCCGCGGGGGCATGCTTGCGCGACGAGCCGCGGCTGCGGTGGTTGCTCGCCCGGTCGGAGCGCCCGAAAGCTTGCGCGTGCAATCTCATCCGTCGTCAAGTTCATGCCGACCCTCGACGTCCTGATCCCGACCTGCGATCGCCCGGCCGCGCTGGCCGTCACGCTGACCAGCCTGAGCGCGCAGACGCTGGCCGCGCCCGGGGGGACGCCCTTCCGCGTGGTCGTGTCCGACCAGGGCGAGGCGCCGGTCGCCGACGCCGGCGAGCTGCGCGCCGTGGTGCGGGTGCTGCGGGCCCACGGGCACGAGGTCGTGCTGCACCGCCACCTGCCCCGGCGCGGCCTGGCCGAGCAGCGCCACTTCCTGCTCGAGCAGGCCCGCGCCGACCAATTGCTGTTCCTCGACGACGACCTGCTGCTCGAGCCGTGGGTGGTCGCGCAGATGACCGCCGCCCTCGCGCAGCAGGGCTGCGGCTTCGTCGGCAGCGCGGTCATCGGCCTCAGCCTGGTCGACTCGGTGCGGCCGCATCAGCAGCGCGTCGAGCTGTGGCCCGGCCGCGTCGAGCCCGAGCTGGTCGAGCACGGCAGCCACGCCTGGCAGCGCCACGAGCTGCACAACGCCGCCAACCTGTGGCACGTCCAGCGCGCGCTCGGGCTCGGGCCGGCGGCGACGCGCTGTTACAAGGTCGCGTGGGTCGGCGGCTGCGTGCTCTACGACGCGGCCAAGCTGCGGGCCGTCGGCGGCTTCGGCTTCTGGACCGAGCTGCCGCGCGAACACTGCGGCGAGGACGTGCTGGCCCAGCTGCGGGTCATGGCCCGCTTCGGCGGCTGCGGCCTGATGCCGAGCGGCGTGTACCACCTCGAGTTGCCGACCACCGTGCCCAATCGCGAGGTCGACGCGCCGCGGGTGCTCCCGGTCGGGCCTGCTCCTTCGCGAGTGCCCTGATTCGCGTTTCCTGCTGCGCCGGCGGCGGCGCGGCGGTACGTCCGCCGCTTGCGGGGTGCGTGACCGCTCGCGGGCCCCGCTTGCGACGGCCGCGGCCTCGGCCTAGCCTCGCTCCCTCATGGCCTCCTCGCCGCGATCTGCAGTCTCCGCGCGCCGCGACGGCCGGAGGACGCGCGCGGCCCGTGCTGGAGCGGTCCGCGCGAGTCGATGATGACGCGTGACGACGACGAGCTCGCCAGAGAGCGCGAGCGGCTGCAGATCACCCTCGCCAGCATCGGCGACGCGGTGATCAGCACCGACGTCGAGGCCCGCGTCACCTACCTCAACCCGGTCGCCGAGGCGCTGACCGGCTGGCCGGCGAGCGAGGCGGTCGGTCGCCCGCTGACCGAGGTGTTCCAGATCCTCCACGAGTACACGCGCGCGCCGGTGGAGAACCCGGCGCTGAAGGCCCTGCGCGAGGGGGTGGTCGTCGGCCTGGCGAATCACACCAGCCTGCTCGCCCGCGGCGGCGGCGAGCGCCCGATCGACGACAGCGCCGCGCCGATCCGCGACTCCGGCGGGCGCCCGGTCGGGGCCGTCCTCGTGTTCCGCGACGTCAGCGAGCGCCGCCGGGCCGAGGAGGCGCAAGCCCGCCTGGCGGCGATCGTCGCCTCGTCGGAGGACGCGATCGTCAGCAAGACCCTCGACGGCGTCATCCGCACCTGGAACGCCGGCGCCGAGCGGCTGTTCGGTTACACCGAGGCCGAGGCCGTGGGCCGGCCGATCACGCTGATCATCCCGCCCGAGCGGATCGACGAGGAGAAGCGGATCCTGGCGCGGCTGGTCCACGGCGAGCGCGTCGAGTGGTTCGAGACCGTGCGCGTGGCCCGGGACGGCCGCCGCCTCCACATCTCGCTGACCGTGTCGCCGCTGCGCGACGCCGAAGGTCGGGTGATCGGCGCGTCGAAGATCGCCCGCGACATCACGGCGCAGAAGCGGGCGGAGGCGGCGTTGCGGTCCAGCGAGGGCCGCCACCGCTTCCTCGCCGAGCTGGCGGCCGCGACCCAGCCGCTGACCGACCCCGACGCGATCCTGACCGTCACCGCGCGCCTGCTCGCCGAGTACGTCGGCGCCGACCGCTGCGCCTACGCCGAGGTCGAGGACGACGTGTTCGTGATCGCCGGCGATTACGCGCGCGGGGTCCCCAGCATGGTCGGCCGCTGGCCGGTGGTCGGGTTCGGCCAGGCGCTGATGGACACGATGTGGGCCCACGAGCCGTTCGTGATCGAGGACGTGGACCTCGATCCGCGCGTCGGCCATGACCTCTCGGCCTACCGGGCGGCCCACATCGGCGCCGGGATCTGCGTGCCCTTGCACAAGCAAGGAAGATTCATCGCCACGATGGCGATCCACACCCGGGCGCCGCGGCGCTGGCTGGCGGAGGAGGTGACCCTCCTGCGCACGGTGGCCGATCGCTGCTGGGAGGCGCTCGAGCGGGCCCGCGCGGCCCGGCGCCTGCGCGACAGCGAGGCCCGCTACCGCGCGATCGTCGAGGCCACGCCGGAGTGCGTCGACCTGCTCGCGCCCGACGGCACCGTGCTGCAGATGAACTCGGCCGGCCTGCGCATGCTCGAGACCGACGGCGAGATGGCGCTGGGGCGCAGCATCTACGAGGCCATCGCCCCCGAGGACCGCGCGGCGTTCCGCGCCTTCCATGACCGCGTGTGCCGCGGCGAGCCGGGCACGCTCGCGTTCGACATGGTCGGCCGGCGCGGCACCCGGCGACACATGGAGTCGACCGCGGTCCCGCTGCCCGCGGCCCGCGGCGGCTGGAACCACCTCGCGGTCAGCCGCGACGTCACCGAGCGGACGGCGGCCGAGCGAGCGCTGGCCGACAGCCGGGCGCGCCTCGACTTCGCGGTGCGGCTGTCCGGGGTCGGCTTCTGGTACTGCGACCTGCCATTCGACGAGCTGCAGTGGGACGAGCGGGTCAAGGAGCACTTCTGGCTGCCGCCCGCGGCGCGCGTCACCATCGAGACGTTCTACGAGCGCATACACCCGGAGGACCGCGAGCGGACGCGGGCGTCGATCGAGGCATCGATCGGCGACGTGGCGCCCTACGACATCGACTACCGCACGGTCGACCCGGCCACCGGCGCGATCAAGTGGATCCGCGCGCTCGGCGGGACTGTCCGCGCCGCCGACGGCACGCCGCTCCGCTTCGACGGGGTGACGGTCGACATGACCGAGCGCAAGCGCGACGAGCAGCGCCTGGAGGCCGCCCTCGCGCGCGAGCAGGCGCAGGCCCACATGCTGCGGCAGGTGGCCGACGCGTCGCTCGCCATCCACTCGGCGCAATCGCTCGAGTGCGTGCTGCAGACGGTGGCCGAGCAGGCGCGGCGGATCATCGGCGCCGGCCATGCCTGCGCCGGCCTGACCGCGATCGACGACTCGTCGGCCGCGCTGGCCGTGACGACCACGCTCGACGGCGTGCGCCGCGAGTACGGCGCGCCCGCCGGCGTCGAGGTGCTGGTCGACCTGGTATCGCGGAGCCAGCGGCCGCTGCGGCTGGCCGCCGAGGGCTCCGCCCCGCGCGGCGACGGCGGCGGGCCGCGGCGGTGGTTGGCGGCGCCGTTCGTCGCTCGCAACGGCGAGAACCTCGGCCTGGTGCAGCTGTGGGACGAGCGCGACGGCGGGTTCGACGAGAGCGACGAGGTCGTGCTGGTCCAGCTGGCGCACATCACCTCGGTGGCGATCGAGAACGCCCGGCTGTACGCGGCGCTGCGCGAGCAGGACCGGCGCAAGGACGAGTTCCTGGCGCTGCTGGCCCACGAGCTGCGCAACCCGCTGGCGCCGATCCGCAACGGCCTCGAGGCGCTGCGGCTGTCGGACGACCCGGTGCTGCAGGCCCGCACGCAGGCGGTGATGGACCGCCAGCTCGGGCACATGGTCCGGCTCATCGACGACCTGCTCGACATCTCGCGGATCAGCCGCAACAAGATGGAGCTGCGCCGCTCGCGGGTGCTGCTCGCCGACGTGGTGAGCAACGCGATCGAGACGGCGCGGCCGTTCATCGACGCGGCGCGGCACACCCTCGAGGTCTCGCTGCCGCCCGGGCCCGTCGTCCTCGACGCCGACCTGACCCGGCTCGCGCAGGTGTTCAGCAACCTGCTGACCAACAGCGCCAAGTACACGCCGCCCGGCGGTCACATCCAGCTGTCCGCCGAGCTCGGCGACCGCGAGGTGCGGGTGGTGGTCCGCGACGACGGGATCGGCATCCCGCAGGCGGCGCTGACGAGCATCTTCGACATGTTCTCGCAGATCGATCGCTCCATCGAGCGCTCGAACGGGGGCCTCGGGATCGGGCTGGCGCTGGTCAAGGGGCTGGTCGAGATGCACGGCGGGACGGTCACCGGCGACAGCCCGGGGCCGGGCCAGGGCAGCTTCTTCACCGTGACGCTGCCGGTGATCGCGGCGGCGCCGCGAGCGACCGGGGCAGGCGGCGGCAACGAGCGCGACGGCGGCGGAGGACAGCGCGTCCTGGTCGTCGACGACAACGAAGACTCGGCGCTGACGATGGCGATGATGCTGCGCTTGCTCGGCCACCAGGTCCAGACGGCGCACGACGGCCACCAGGCGCTCGCGGCGGCGGAGTCGTTCCGGCCCGACATCATCCTCATGGACATGGGGATGCCGCGGCTGAACGGCTATGACGCGACGCGGCAGATCCGGGCGAAGCCGTGGGGCGCCGCCATTCGCATCATCGCCCTCACCGGTTGGGGGCAGGACAGCGACCGCTTGCGCTCGAAGGAGGCGGGTTGCGACCTGCACCTGGTCAAGCCGGTGTCGCTGGCGGAGCTCAAGAAGCTGCTCGCCTCGTCGTGAGGCCGCGCGAGCTCCGCGGCGCCCGTGCGGGCGCGCTCGGCCGGGCTCCGCGGCGAGGTACCGCTCGCGAACGGCGAGAGGCTGGCGCCGCGCGGCGGGTTCAGCCACGAGAACGGGCGAATGACGCGGCGCGCCGATCGGGACGAGGCAGAGCTCGACGAGCTCTACGCGGCGCCGCTGGCCGAGTTCACCGCGGTGCGCGACGCGCTGGCCAAGCAGCTGCGGGCGCAGGGGGACAGCGCCGGCGCGACGCGGGTGAAGTCGCTGCGCAAGCCGAGCACCTCGGTGTGGGCGATCAATCAATTGGCGCGCCGCGAGCCGAAGCGCCTCGAGGCGCTGCTGCGCGCGGGTGAACGGATGCGCGAGGCCCACGGGGCGGCGGCGGTGCGCGAGGCGACGCGGGCCCACCACGAGCTGGTGTGGGAGCTGCTGCAGAAGGCCACCGACGTGCTGGCAGAGGCCGGCATCCGCACGCCCGGGGCGCACCTCGACGGCATTCGCATCACCCTGCAATCGGCCCCGACTGCGAGCGAGCACGAGCGCGAGCTGCTGCGCCGCGGGATGCTGACGGCGGAGCTCGAGCCGGCCGACGTCGCCGACGTGATGCACCTGCTCGCGGGGCGAGTCGGCGGGGCGATCGAGGCGCCGGAGGCGAAGGAGGAGCGCGCGAAGGAGGAGCGCGCGGAGGAGGAGCCCGCGGAGGAGGCGCGGAGCGAGCGAGCGGAGACGAGGCGCAAGCGGGCGAAGGCGACGCGCGGCGCGAAGGAGCGTCGCCAACGGGCGCTCCCCGAGCGGGCGAAGCGAGCGAAGCCCGGGCGAGCGAAGGCGACGCGCGGCGCGAAGGAGCGTCGCCAACGGGCGCTCCCCGAGCGGGCGAAGCGAGCGAAGCCCGGGCGGGCGAAGGCGGAGCCGAAGCGCGGGCGGGTCGCAGTCGATCGGGCAGCCGAGAAGGCGGCGCGGGCAGCCGAGAAGGCGGCGCGGGCAGCCGAGAAGGCGGAGCTTCAGCGCGAGCAGGCCGAGCAGCGCCGCGCCGAACAGGTGGAGCGGAAGCGACAGACGACGCTCCGCCGCGCCCACGAGAAGGCGACCCGCGAGGCGCGACGCCGGGCAGAGCTGACGGAGCGCGCCGAGGCAGCCGCGCGAGAGGCCGACCGCGAGGCCCGAGCGGCAGAACGCGCGGCGCAGGCGGCCAGACAGCGGGCGGACAAGGCGGAGCAGGCGGCGTCGGAGGCCCGCGCGGAAGCGGAGAGCGCCGAGGAGGCGCGCGCGGCCGCCGAACGCGAGCTCGACGAGGACGCTTCGAAGTCCTCACGCGGGCGCGCGAGGTCGGGGCGGGCGCGTTGAGCGGGAGGGTCCCGGCGGTCCGAACGCGGCGCTCGCGGGCTGACTTCGGCGGAGGGGCAGGGAGCCGTTCGGCGGCTCGAGCAATCGCTGCGTCTCACGGGCACTGGCGACTGTGAGCACAGTCCAGCGAGAGCTACCCGGGGGGCCATGATCGGCGAGGTCGAATCAGCCCATCGCGGCCCTATTGGGCCAGGGAAGGCGAGCAATGGAGGCGCTGCGAGGGCCGCGGCAAGGGCGAGCCGGCGAGGTCGGCACGGCGCTTGGGCGAGCGAGCAATGGCGGCACTTCGGGATCGGCCTTCGGCGGTTCGCGCGCGAGGCCGCGGCGGACGCTCGCTCCGGCGGCCCGAGCAATTGCCGCCCGAATGCCGCCGTGACGATGAACTCGCGCGAGGTTCCGTCCGCTGGAGGTCGGCCGTACGCAAGGGCTCGCTTGTCGCGCGACGAACCTGGCTCATTTCTTTTAATAAGATAAGCAAGAGAATCATGCCGACCGAGCAAGGGCCGCCGCGTCCGGATGAGCAGTCGCCGTGTGACGAGCGCGCGCGCCGGTGGATCCACGACCGCCGCAATCAGGACGAATACGACGACCGGGAGGAGCGCGAGGACGTGCCGACTCCGCCGGAGCCGCGTCCGAAGAGTCGCTGATTCGCGGCGCCGCGGGTCGATCGCGGTCGCGCGATTCGCCCTCCTGCGCGAACACCAGCCAGAGTCCGACGAAGACGGCGAGCAGCGAGCCGGACAGGGCCAGGGAGAGCGCCACGCTCTTGGTGACGCGCGAGGTGATGATAGAGAGATCGATGGAGACCGCGAGCATGAGCGGCACCAGGCCGAGGGTCGCGTAGATCGTGGCGAGCCGGGCGAGGTCGGCGGCGATCGTTCCCACGCAGGAGTCGCGGACCCGCGCCGCCTCCGCGCCGCGCGGCGCACCGCCGAATCGGCCGGCGCGGGTATTTCCCAGCGCGGAACAGCCGCTGCCGGACCACGGCGATTCGCCGCGCCGGATCGGCCCGCGACGATCGCGGCTCGCAGGGCGTCGTTGCGCGGGCGCGAGGCTCTGCTTGAATGAGAGGCGGCGACGGACCGAGTCGCCATCGGCCATCGCTGTGTCCGATCGGGGGTCCGATCACGGGCGCTCCCTCGGGGCGCCCGTGATCGGTTTTTTAAAGAAATACAGAAATACGAGGCCCGCGAGCGGAGGACGAACTCCCGCGGAGTCGCGGGCCTCTTCGTACTCACGCCCACGTCGCCGAGTGGCTCGAGTCGGCGCGCGAGCGTGCTCGAGGCCAGCGCCACCGCCACTTTCAGCCAGCCGACGGTGCGCGACGTCTCCGGCCTGACCTGCACCGGCTCCACTCTTGAGCGTGCATTCCGGGCGGACGCGCAATGTGACGACCGAGCGGCGGAGATCCGTGGCCTATATATATTTATATATATATAATACAGGTCGGAGCGTCGGTTCAGCGCACGAGCAGGTCGGGCCGTGGTCGGCCGTGGACCGGCACGGTCGGCCAGGACGGATCGACCGTGAGGAACTCGAGCTCGCCGCCGCGGAGCAGCGCGGTGTCTTCGATCTTCATCCCCGGCAGGGAAGGGTTGTAGGCGACTGCGCCGTCGTCCGCGAGGGTCTGGGAGTTCCCCGGGCGGACGAGGGACTCGCGGGCCGCGTAGCCGCACGGGCCGCCCTGGTGGTGGGCCTCCTCGGCCCTGGGCTGGCCCGCGTGCGCGTAGGCGGCGGTCATCGCCGCGAACACCGCCGACAGCTCCGCGCCGGGCGTCGACGCTGCGAACGCTGCCGCCTCGACCTCGGCGACGACGGCGGCCGCGCGGCGCTCCGCGGGCGTGGGTGTCCGAAAGTACAGGTGACGCGTCAGGCAGGCGTAGAGGCCGTGGCGGCGGGCGCAGAACACCATCATCGCGCGGGCGCCGAGCGGCTCGTCGCGCGGGGTCGGGTGGCGATAGAGCGGCAGGCGGCGCTCGCCGGCCGCGAGGATCAGCGCCGGTTCGATGCCGCGCGACCCCAGCGCCTCGCTGCCTGCGCCGGCCAGCTGCAGCTCCGTCCATTCCGGGCGGGCCGCCTGCAGCGCCGCAGTCATCGCCTCCGCGGCCGCGCGACCGAGTCGGCGGTAGCGCTCCTGCTCGGGCCCCGTCAGCGACCAGCGCGCGCGCGCCAGCGGGCCCGGCAGCGGGACCTCGTCCGCTTCGGGGCGATCGGAGGCGACCCGGCCTCCGCCGGCGCAGCGGGCGACGAATTGCTCGCGCTGCTCCGGCGCCGCCCACGGGTGCGACCACAGCGGCAGCTCCGTGACCTCCTCCGCCTGCAGGCGCTCGCGCTCGATCGCGTCGGTCAGGACCCACGCCTCGTCGGCGGTGATCAGCACCTCGGCCACCCCGCGCTCGCTGGTCGCCAGCACGACGCTCGAACCGCCGGCAGTCGCCCACGCGAACCAGTCCGAGCCGCGCAGGCGCACTGCCGCCAGCCGCGACGCTCGCAGGCAGCGGCGGACCAGCGCCAGCTTGTCGGCGATCTCCGTCATTCGCGGCACATCGGGCGGAGGCTCCGCCGAGCAATGGTTGGCGATCTCCGGCGATCGGCAAGCGGGCTGCAGCGAGAATTGACAGGACCTCCGCAGGCGAGGCGCTGCGCAGCTTGCGACGCCCCGGCGACGGTCGCGGACGCGACGGGGCGGAGGCGTGCTGGCGTCCGTCATTGGCGCGACGTGGCCGTCGACACGAGCGTCCGCGACATTGCCGACTACATCGAGGCCATGCCGCAACCGCAGCCGCAGCCAGTCCACCACGAGGTCCGGACATCCGGGGAGTATGTGACCGCCGTATTGCCGCGCGAGGACTTCGGGCGGCTGTCCATGCCGCTCGTCGGCGACGTCGACGTCGCTCTCGGGCTGGCGCAGCCGCTGCGCCTGGAGATCGACGCCGACGCCATCGAGCTGCAGTTCGGCAGCGGCCTCGAGGTGCGTCCGGTCGAGCTGCCGTCGGCGCAGCTGCGGCGGCTCTACGTCGACCTCGTCGACGGCGTGGTCGAGACCGACAGCGACGGCCTCGGCGCCTTCCTGCCGCGCGCGCTCGCGGTCGCGCTGTGCAGCGTCCTGCGCCACACGCTCGGCTGGCGCCCGGGCGGGAGCATGCTGCACGCGGCCGCGGCCCGGCTGTTCCCCGGCGAGTCGCAGGCGCGCCATCTCCAATTTCGGCGCCGCTTCCCCGGGGTCGTCGCCGCCCTCGACCCGCTCGCCATCCTCTCGGTCGAGCTGCGGGGCGACGCGCTCGAGGTCGCGGTGTCGCGGCCGCTGATCGTGCGGGCCATCGGGCTCAGCGTCTCGGTCCTGCGGGTCCGCTACGTGTTCGCCACCGCCTCCCTCGAAGTCGTCAGCGCGCCGCTCGGCCCGGTGCGGCGGGCGGTGGTCCGCGCGGTCGAGAAGCGGGCCACTCGCTGGCTGCGGAAGCGGCTGCCCGCGGCCATGGCCGAGCCCGGTTACGATCTGTTCGCCGACCCCGATCGCCGCGACCACCTCGTCGACCTCGTCCACAGGTTGCGGGCCGACGACAAGGCGCTGCAGGAGGGCGAGGCGGCCGAGCCGGCGGGCGCCGAGGGCACCGCCGGCACCGCCGGCACCGCCGGCACCGCCGGCACCGCCGGTCATCCGCGCGCGCGCGAGGGGGCGGGCGGCGCTGCCAGCCTGTTCTCGGGCCTCAAGGCCGGACTCGCGGCGGGCCTCGCGACCCTGCGGATCTCCGCCGACGACCCGCCGGAGGTCACGCGCAAGCTCTTCACAATTCCTCTCGGACCGTTCAGCTCGCTCGCGGTCGCCACCGATCGCGGCGGCGACGTCGCAGTGATCAAGCGCGAGGACGGCCTCAGCCTCGACGCCCCGCGCGGGCTCTACCTCTACTCCGATCAATTCCCCGAGCTCGCCGAGCTCCGCCTGGTGCGCTCGCGCCTCGGCTTCGACCGCGACGACATCCCCGTCGTCGACGTGCACACCGAGCCGCCGCTCGGGCCCCTGCTCGACGCGGTGGTGCAGCGCGCGTCCGACCGCTACCTCGCGCCGCACCTGCCGCCTCGCTGGCTGCGCGACCGCGGCGTGCTGCGGCCGTCGCAGGGCAGCGAGCACCACGTGCTGTGGCGCCAGCCCGTCGGGCGCGAGCCGATCGTGGCGCACACCCGGGCCGGCTTCGAGGTCGAGCTGCGGCACACCGAGGACGCCCTGGTGCTGACCGCCCCGGCCGGGCTGTCGCTCGCGTTCCCCGGCGCCTGGCACCTGCCGGCGGCGCAGCTGCGGCGGGTTGTCTACCGCTGGGAGGACGGCGCGCTCGAGATCGACGGCGACCCGGGGCTGGGCGAGTTCGGCCAGGCGGTGCTCACCGAGATGTTCCGGAGCCACGCGGCCGGGGGCGCCCCTGACTGGCTCGGCCTGCGCCGCCAGGGCGCGCCGACGATCGACGAGGACCGCCTCGCGCGCGCCTCGGTCGAGATGTTCGGGCTCTCGCTGCCGGTGCTCGGCCAGCTCGAGCTGCGCATGGACCCGCAGGACACTCTCGGCGGCTCGCTCGGCCCGGCCGAGCTGTCGGTCCGCAGCGAGCGCGGCCTGTTCCTGGTCGCCCGCGACCTCGGCCTGATGCTCGAGCTCCGCAGCGCCCGCTACGACCTGCCGCGCCGCGAGCTGGTGATCGACGCCTCGCCGCCGGTCGGCGACTACCTGCAGGCGCTCGGCGCCGGGGCCCTCGATGCGTTCGTCGTCCCGGCCCTGCGCAAGCTCGTGCCGCTGTGGCCGGACGCCGACCCCAACGAGACATGGCCCTTGCGACATGTCCTTTCGGGCTTCATCGGCGAGAAGCTCGGGCTCGCGGTCGACCTGTCCCTCCCGCCAGGTGCGTCCTTGACCGCGGCACGGGTCGCCGGGGCGCTGGTGCTCGGCGCGACCGCGCCGCTGCAGGTGCGCCCGGTGGGCGAGTCGCTGATCGGCGAGTTCGCGGTCGAGGCGATCCGCTGGCGCCCCGACGGCGAGCAGATCGAGCTGGTCACGCAGCCGCCGGCGGGCCCGCTGCTGCACGCGCTGGTCCGGCGCCTGCACGCGCACTTCACCCCCAAGGTGGTGCTGCACGCGCTGGCCGAGCGGCTCGGCCTGCCGCAGGCGTGGCCGCCGCCGCCGCTGCCGCCCGCGCCCGCGGCCCCGCCGATCGGCGTCCTCGAGCTGCCGGTCGTCGGCCCGCTGACCCTCCACCTCGACCGCCAGCGCCCGCTCACCGTCGAGCTGCGCCGCGACGGCGCCCGCCTCGACTTCGGCGAGGGCTTCGTCGCCCGCATGCCCGACCTCGGCATCCACGTCGACACCCTCGGCGCCGCGATCACCCTGCTGCCGTTCACCGTCGAGCTGACCAGCCGGCCCGCCGCCGGCGAGCTCGACAGCTGGCTCTTGAGCCATGTCGTTCGGGGCATGTTGGCGCGGGTGCTGCCGTGGTTCTGGCCGGCGCGGCACGCCACCGCCGCGGGCGAGGACGTGCTGGTGGCTTTCGGGGCCAACCACGCGTGGGGCCCGATCGAGCTGTGCACCGAGCCCGGCGGCGCGCTCGAGCTGAGCGTCGACGCCGAGGGGGTCGCGCTGCGCTCGCCCGCGGGGGTGCGCCTGAGCGGCCCGGCGCTCGCGGAGATGCCGTCGTTCACCCTGCACGAGGCGTCGTACCGGTTCGCCGACGGCTCGGTGCAGATCGGCGTCGCCGGCATCCAGGAGCGGTACTACCGCGAGCCGGTGGCCGTCGGCGCGCGCACCGAGGCGGTCCTGGCCGACCTGCTGCGCGTGCTGGTGATCCCGCACGTGCCGGCGTGGCTGCAGCGGCTGGGCCTGCGGATCTTGCCGCTGCCGCCCGAGCCCGAGCCGGATCCGGGCCGGATCACGGTGCTGCAGGCCCAGCTCCCCGGCGGCTTCGCCCAGGTGCGCGTGCACGTGCAGCCCGGCGACGTCCTGACCGTCGCCGCCAACCGTCGCGAGATCTCGATCGTCAGCGAGCGCGGCCTCCAGTGGGACATGCCCGGCCTGCGCCTCAGCCTCGACTTCCAGGGCGCGCGCTACCACCTCGAGTCCGGTGAGGTCCAGATCGGCGAGTTCGGCCAGCTGGAGAACGCTCTGGTGGAGGCGATCGTGCGCCGCTCCCTGGTCGCCTACGAGCCGACCGCCGCGCGCTCCGACTTCTCGGCGGTCGCGGCGCTGCTCGACCGCTTCCCGGTCGACGACGAGGGCCGCCGGGTGCTGTTCGACTCGAAGCTCGCGCGCGTGCTGCTGCCGCCGGACACCATGCTGGTGGTCCGGCTCAGCGAGCACGGCCTGCTCCTCACCGCCGACCCGCCGCTCGAGATCGACGGCGCAACGGTGCTCGACTACCGCTTCGCCGGCCTGTCCTACAGCTTCGACGACGCGGCGTTCCACCTCGACCTCGAGCGCGACGGCGTCCTCGCCGGTCTGCTCCGCGGCAAGCTGGTCGAGGAGGGCGAGAACCAGCTCGACAACCTGCTGCGCCCGCTGCTGCCCGCCGCCATGCGCACCCCCGGCTACCGCCTGTCGCGCGATCCCGATCCGAAGGCGACGATCGCCGCGCTCATCCGCACGGTCGTGGGCGGCGGCTGGTTCATCTCGAGTTAGATGTCCGGACGGACAGGTCGCCGAGACAGCCGGCCCGTGCCGGAGCAATCACGAAGAAGCAGTGACGGCGGCGGGACCATCGACCTCGATGGCCCGCCGCGTCGCTGCGAAGTCTCGACCATTCGCCGACCCGGAGGCCGGCGCCGACTCAGAAGGTGCAGACGCCGACCACGACGCCGACCTGCGGCACCGGGGCGCCCTCGCGGTGGGCGAAGTCGTAGCCGAGGCGGACCACCCCGGCGACGATGCCGCGGCGGCGCGAGCCGAAGCGGAGGCCGACCCGGCCCTCGGCCTCGACCATCGGCGAGAAGAAGCGGACCGCGAAGCCGCCGCCGACGCTGGCGAAGCCGCGGCCGCGCGCGCCGAAGCTGGTCAGGGCGGTGATGTGATAGCGGTGGGTGAGGAGCCCGGACCAGTAGCGCTCGGCGAACCCGACCGACAGCGTGAACTGGAAGCCCAGCGCCCACGGGCTGTGCTTCAGCCGGGCGCCGAAGAAGAACGGCAGGTTGCCGGAGGGGAAGAAGTGGAGCCCATACGTCGGCCCCGGCAGGAACGCGAACACGAACCGCGACTTGTGGGTCGGCGCCGGGGCCGGCGGGTAGGCTGGCGGGGCGGACATGTCCTGATAGACAGGCGCGGGCGCGGGCGCGGGCAGCGGGGCCGCCGAGGGGTCGGCGGTCGCGTCGAGCGGGGCCGTCGCGGGGGCTGCCTCGTCCGCGGGCGCGGGCGCGGCGGGGGGCGGGACGGCCACGCCGGCGTCGGCGGGCGGCGCCTGGAGCTGACCGAAGAGACCTGTCGAAAGGGACATTGTCAAGAAGAGAACATGGGAGATCATGACGCACCTCCGGCGGCGCGGCGGCGACGGCGGCCGAGCGTGCCGATCCACAGCAGCGGGGCGGACAGCCACAGCGCCAGCGGCGAGGTGTCGCCGATCACCGCGCAGGGCGTGTAGATGAGCTCGCGGTGGTAGTCGCCGCGGTCGAAGCGGCGCGTCTCGCCGCGGGTGCCGTCGGCGGCGACCGGCGTGAACTCGAGGCCGCCCTTGGTCGGCGGCATCTCGATCCTCGTCGTCCAGACTTCGGGCTCGCGGACGGCGAACACCTGGCCGTCGTCGTAGAGCACCTCGACGTAGCCGCCCTCCTGCAGCCACGGCTGCACGTGGTCGAGCTGCAGCTCGAGGTAGCTGATGGCCTGGCAGCAGCCGTCGTCGCCGCGCTTGAACTCGAGCGCGATGTCGTCCAGGGAGCCCGGGGCCGCGGCCGGCGTGGGGTCGAGGCGCGAGCGCACGACCGTGTACTGGCCCTGCTCGTCGTTGACCGCCGGGCCGTTGGCGTCGCACGCGAGCACGTAGGTGCGGTTGGGGATGAGCGAGCGCTCGGGCACGTAGCGGACGATCGCGTCGGGGAAGTTTTCGCCGCCGACGTACGAGGGCTCGACGTTGCAGTGCTCGCCGCCGTCGACCTCGACCGCGACGGGGATGACGTCGTCGCCGCGCTCCAATCGGCAACCCGAGGGCGCCACGAAGTCGTACGCGCAGCCGCGCAGCTCCCAGAACTGGGCGTCGACCGGAAACTCGGCGTCCGGGTTGCGCAGGGAGCCGGGCATCGCCCACTCGTCCTCCCACGCCGGACCGTCGCACGAGAGCGCCGCCGCGGGCCGCTCCGGTAGGACGAACAGCGCCGCGCAGGCCAGCCCGGCCAGGGTCCGCGCGCGCGTCGTCGAAGAGATGTTCGCTGTGCTGTGCATGATGGGCGTCACCGTCCGGGCCTGGAGTCGCCGCAGCCGGCGGAAAAATTGCGAGGGGCGAAAATTGGCGCTCTCGCGGCGCTGGAAGGGGTTTGGCGGGCCTGGGCGGGGCGAAAGCGCGCGGTCGGGGGGGACGGAGACAGGGCGCGAGCGGGGCGGCGTGCCCCGCCTCGCGCGGGGGCGGGCTGGTCGGTGAAGGACATGTCTCACGAGACATGTGCGCGGCCGGGCCGCGCTCGCGGGCACGGCAGCGATGGATGCGTGCGTGACCGGGCGACTCGAGGTTCATCGCCAGCGAGTCGCGAGCGGCTGCGCCGGGAAGCCCGGGACGCGAGTCGGCCACGCGGCCGATATGTCCGTGGAGACGTGTTTGTATCGGCGAGGAGGCGGTGGCCGGTGAACTTCGGGCGGCCGCGACGGATGCGAGCGTGGCGGGCGGCGCGAGTCGTCAGGGCTGCGCCGCGAGGCCCGGACGCGGGTCGGCCTCGCGGACGATATGTCCCTGGAGACATGTTGATACGCGCGAGGACGCGGTGCCTGGTGAACTCGGGCGACCGCGGCGGATGAGAGCGCGGCGGGCGGCGCGAGTCGTCAGGGGCTTCGCCGCGAGGCCCGGACGCGGGTCGACCTCACGGACGATATGTCCTTGGAGACATGTCAATACGCACGAGGACGCGGTGGCTGGTGAACTCGGGCCGCGGTTCGACGGAAGCGGGCGCAGCGGGCGGCGCGAGGCTCGTCGCCGACGAGTCGCCAGTGGCTGCGCCGGGATGCGAGGGCGAGGCGAGGATATGTCCTTGGAGACATGTGACAGTCGACGTGCTCGCCCGATCGTGGCTTCGGCCGCGAGCTGCCGCGGCCGCTGTGTCACGATGTCCGGCCTATTGGCATCGGCGTGACGAAATGGCGGGAGCGTCGAAGCGCGCGAATCGGCCGTCGCGCGGGTTTTTTCGCGGGCCGAGTTTGCACCCCGCCGGGAATATGGGACGTTAATCAAACGTTGTGATCGCTCGTATGCCTCGCCGGTCTTTATCCCGTCGACACAATCTCGCGTATTTTTTCCTCGTCTGGATGATGTCGCTGCTGTCGGCCGCGTGCGGCGAGCGGAGCGAGGCCGAGCCGCGCGCCGCGGTGATCACCCGGGCCGCAGCGGCCGACGGCGCCGCGGCGCAGGTCCGCCGCGCCTATCTCGGCCGCGACTACTGGGCCTGCGCCCGCGACGGCGCCGCGCTGCGCCTCGTGCACCCGGACAGCGCGCCGCTGCAGGCGTGGACGATCCTCTGCGTCGCGCGCTCCGGCGTCGACGCGGTGCCGCTGGCCGAGGCGATGCTGGCCGAGCGGCCCGGCGATCCGTGGGCGCTGTTCGCCCGCGCCGGCGCCCTCGTCGATCACCCCGGTCGCGGCGCAGAGGAGGCCGCGCCGGCGGCCCGCGTCGCGCTCGCGGCCATGCCCGACCACCCGGACGCGGTGTGGTTGCTCGGGCGGGCGCTCGTGGTCCACGCGCCGCGCGACGAGGCGGCCGCGTTCTTCGCCGAGCGGCCGCAGCCGGCGCCGGCCGACCTGGTCGCGCTCGAGCTGGCGTTCGCCGCCCAGCAGCCGGAGGCCACCGAGTCGCGGGTGTCGGAGCTCGCTGCCCGGGTCCGCGCCGCCGATCCGGGCAACGTCGACGCCGAGTTCATGACTGCGACCTGGCAGTTGCAGAACAGCCGCGCGAGCGAGGCCGAGGCCTCGCTGCGCCGCGCGCTCGAGCTGTCGCCGCATTCGCCTGCGTTGCACAGCAAGCTGTGGCAGGCGATCCGGCTGTCGCCGGTGCGCGAGGCGGCCGACCGGCGGGCGGCGATCGACGCCGACGTCGCCCTGCTGCTGCGGCACCGCGGCGACGCCCCGGCGGCGCTGCAGGCTGCCGCATATGTCTATACGGACATGGCTCCGGAGACATATCAAGAGCTCACCGCCGAATTGCTGGCGCGCTTCCCGGACAGCGCCGAGGCCGACTGGGCCCGCTACGGGCAGATCCTCGCGCTCGACGAGGCCCGTTACGGGCGGGAGGGGCGGGTCGACCCGGCGGCCGACGCCGAGGAGCTGCGCCTGCTCGATGCGTTCCTCGCCCGCCGGGTGATCGTCACGCGGCTCCTCGCGGACGTGACGCGCATGCGCTACGGGCTGCTGAGCCAGGCCGAGGGGGTCTCGTCCGAGCAGCAGCTCGCGGCCCTGCAGGCGTGGGCGCGGCACGACCGGATCAACGTCCACGGGCAGGCCGACGCGGTCGCCCGGTTCAGCGCGCGCACCGATCACGACGCCGAGGCGGAGGCGATCGCGCGGCTGATCCTCGAGCACGGCGAGGCGCGCCTGGCCGAGCAGCGGCGGATCGATCCGTCGGAGGTCGACGCGGGCTCCATGCTGACGCCGCTCTACGCGGCGCTGGCGACCACGCTGCAGGCGCAGGGGCGCGACGGCGAGGCGCGCGAGGTGCTCGGCCGGGGGCGCGCGCACCGGTACAAGGCGCCGGAGTTCCTCGTGCAGCTGGCGGCGGTGGCCGAGGCCGACGGCAATATCGACGAGGCCGAGCAATGGCTGGTCGAGGGCCTGTCGCGCTGGGGCGGCGAGGCGGTCTGCGGCGAGGCGCTGCGGCAGCTGTACCGCCGGCAGCACGGCAGCGAGCGCGGCTACGCGGAGCACCGCGCGCGGCTCGAGGTGGAGCACGTCGAGCGGCGGCGCGCCGCGCTGCTGGCGAAGAGCGCGGTCGCCGAGCCGCAGGCGCTGCGCCCGTTCGTGCTGGCGAAGGTCGGCGGCGGCGAGCGCGACAGCGCCTCGCTGCGCGGCAAGCTGGGCATCATCAACTTCTGGAGCCGCAATTGCGGCCCGTGCGTGCGCGAGATGCCGGCCCTGCAGCAGCTCGCCGACGCCCTCGCCGGCTCGCCCGACGTCGTGGTCACCACGGTCAACGCCGACGACGATCCCGCCGGGCTGGCAGAGTGGATGACGGGGCGCGAGCTCCGGCTCGAGGTCCTGCTCGGCGCGCGCTACTTCAACGACCTCGGCTACCGCGGCGTCCCGCAGACGCTGTTCGTCGCCCCGGACGGCCGCGTCCTGTTCGCCCACGAAGGGGCGCCGGCGCGGCTCGTCGAGGAGTTCGGCTGGTACGTCGAGGCGACGCGCGAACGCGCCGCCCGCGAGGCCGGCGCGTCGCTGCATGCCGCGGGCTGAATCCTGGCGCGAGCGGTCGCGACGCGTAGGCGCGGTGGGATGAATTGCTGAACCGGCGCCGGGCGAGCGGCGCCGGTCCATTCATGGCAGTCGCGTCGCGCGGCGACGGACCGTCATGGGCGCGGGCCTGCGATCACGGGAGGTCGCACAGGGTCTCGCCGTTGCTCAGGCCCTCGCAGCTGAAGCAGGGGGAGCCGAGGAAGTCGAGACAACCGTCGATCATGGCGAGGGACGTGCAGTCCGCCTTGCTGGTGATCGGGACGCCGATGGAGTCGTACCAGATCTCCTCGATCGTGTACGAGCGGGCGGCGACGCCGATGTAGCCGCGGCCGACGTCGCTGTCGATGCCCTGCAGCCACACCACCAGCTGGAACGGCTGCTCGGCGGCCGCCGCCTTGGACGCGCAGTCGTGGGCGGTCTCCCACTCCTCGATGGTGTTGTTCCACGGATCGACGATGCCGCAGTCGAGGACCTCGCCGCCCAGCGCGTGCGCCCGCTCGGTGGTGATCTCGACGAGGTCGCAGACGAGGCCGTCGGTGGTGGTGGTGCCTTCGGTCGTGGTGCCGTCGGTGGTGGAGGCGTCGGTGGTGGCGTCGGTCGTGGTGGTGGTGGGGTCGGTGGTCTCGGTGGGGCTGGTGCTCGTGGTGGTGGGGCCGGTGGTGGGGGTGGTGTCGGTGTCGGGTTCGCTGGTGGTCGAGGTGCCCGCGGATTCGGTGCCCGTCTCCGTGGTCGTCTCGGTGCCGGCGGTGGTATCGGTGGTGTCGCCGTTGGTCCCGGGGCTGCACGCAGCCAGGAGGAGGACGAACGCGAGGGGGCGAGAAGGACAAGCGAGGGTCATGGGGCGCAGCCTAACCGACGGCGAGCGCCTTCAGGAACTTTGTTCGGGAGCGGCGTCGTGGCTCCAACGGCCGCTGGACGCAGGCGCGTCGCGGTTTCGGGGCCGGCCGGAGACGGAGCGTCGGTGTCACACTGACGGAGAACGCAGGTGCTCGAATAGACATGTCCTAAAAAACATGTTCGTCGAGACAGAGGTGAAACGCGTGCGTCGCGCCGCTCGCCCCTGCACATGCGGTCAGCGTCGCGGCGCTGCCGGCGAGCGCGGCGCGGCGCGAGGGGCTGTTAACCTCGGGGGAGGGGCCGGCGTCTTGGCTGCAACGGAGTCGCCCATGGAAGTCGAGCTCGAAGCCATCCTGATCCCGCTGACCTTCTTCTTTCTCGTCGGGTTCATCGTCCGCCAGACCCGGCTGCGGGCCGAACACGAGACGCAGCGGCGGTTCGAGCTCGGCGTGCGGACGCTGGAGCGGTTCGCCGATCCCGAGGCCCTCGAAAAATTCCTCGGCGGCGCGGCGGGGCAGGAGTTCCTGCGCCTGCTCGACCAGGGCGAGCCGCCGCTGCAGCGCCGGCTGCTGCGCAGCGTCCAGGGCGGCATCGGCCTGGCGGGCCTCGGCCTGGCGTTCCTGGTGCTGTCGGCGGCCCTCGAGGGCTACGGCGACATGGTGATCCCGGGCGTGCTGCTGTTCTCCCTCGGCGGGTCGCTTCTCCTCGGCGCGGCGGTGGCCTACAAATTGGCGCAGCGGTGGGAGATCCTCGGGGACCGAGGCCGGGGCCGCAGCGCCTCGCCGTACCGCCGCGAGGTCGCGGGCGCGTGAGCGCGGGACTTCATGGACGAAGACCAATTCCAGGCGCTCTACGCCGCGACGCACGCTCGCCTGTGGGCCTACGTCTATCGCCTGACGGGTGAGCGGGCCGCGGCCGACGATCTGGTGCAGGACAGCTATTGCCGGCTGTTCCAGCTGCCCGCCGGTCGGGTCCGCGCCGGCGCCGAGCGGGCCTATCTCTACCGGATCGCCACCAACCTGGTCACCGATCATCACCGCCGGCGCACCCGCCTCGGCGCCCGCCTGCGCGAGCTCCTGCTGGCGCACGAGGCCGCCCCGCCGCGCGCGCCCGAGCCCGGCGAGGGCAGCGAGCTGCAGGCGGTGTTCGACCGCCTGCCGCGGCGCGACGCGGCGCTCCTGTGGCTGGCGTACGTCGACGGCCACGATCACGCCGAGATGGCGGAGATCCTCGAGGTCAAGCCGGCGAGCGTCCGCGTGCTGCTGAGCCGCGCCCGCGCGCGGCTGGCCGACCTCCTGCAAACCGAAAGCAAGGACCACCATGCGTTCCCACCCGCCCTCGCGTCCTCCCGCGGCCCTGGCCCCCGTGACTGAGACGACCCGCGCGCCCGACGACGACCCGCGCGCCCGCGCGGTGGCTGTCTTCATGGACAGCCTGGCCCGCAGCCCGCTCCCGCGGCCGCGCGCGGTCGACCCGGTGGCGCTGATGCGTCGGGCGCCGCTGGTCGACGCCCTGGCCCACCTGCGAGCCCGCGAGCGCCGGGTGCTGGGGCCGGCGATCGCGCTCGAGGTGCTGACGTTCGCGGCGGCGGCGGCGGTCGGCCTGCAGGTGGCCGCCACGGCCGCGCCGGCCGGGCCGCTGCGCACGCTGGTCGAGGCGGCCGTTCGCTTCGCCTGGGCCCCCACCGGGCTGGCGCTGCTGGTGGCCGCCCTGCCGCTGCTGTGGTGGATCGCCGAGGCCGCCGCCGGGCCGGCGCGGCGGCTCGAGCGGTGAAGATCTATCAAGATGTCCTCATGAACATGTCCTGAAGGTCAGTGTCGGCGAGACTCCGTCATCGGAGGCGGGCGGTCGAGCGGATCGAGGGCGGGGGGGCGTGAACGGGCACGTCGCCGGCCGCGGCGGTCGCCTGTCTCTCGGGACACGTCCCGGTGCGTCCTCGTCGCGAGGCCGCGCGTCCGCACGAGGGCTGGACCGCTCGACTCGAGCGGCCCCGGGTAGCCGTCGCTCGGTCGCTTCATGAAGTCACACCGGGAGAGCGACAGCGACCCGATGGGCCGCACAGGCAAGAGCGGGCCAGCGAAGGGGGGCCTGTCCTGCGTCGGCTCGAGTCCCGGTCGAGGAGACCGTCCTCGGCCGCCGGGTGGAGCGGAGAGCGGGACACAGGCGCGAGTGAACACGCCCCGTCCCCGCGTCTGCCTGCCTCTCGGGACAGTACGCCGGCGCGTCCCCGTCCTCCGTGAGGCGGCGCGCCCGCACGAGGCGGCCTGCGCCGCATCGTCGGCGCGAGCCCAGGTCGAGGGGCCCGTCCTCGACCACGGAGTCGCGACAAGCGTGATACCTGTCTCTCGGGACATGTCTGCGCAGCGCGGACGTCTCGAGAGACACGCATTTCGGGCCGAAGCATGCGCCCGGCTGCCGCGGAGGCGCGCCGGCTCATGTGTCCCATCGGACATGTTCTGCTCGAGGCCCGTCCTTCCCCGCGTCGCCCAGGACCATGGCTCGGTCTCACCGCCGCGCCCGGCGCCGGCCGGCGTCCGATGAGCGCCGGCAGATCGGGCGCTCCTGCAGAGACGTCGGCGGCCGCCCGACGTCGGCGATCGTGACACCCGGCGGCGCGCGCATTCTCCCGTCGAAACGGCGTTGCCCCGTGTTAAACTGAAGAATGCGCCCTGACGGCCGTGCGGCCTGTCCGGGCGCGTTTGTGGTGTACGTCGACGACTTGCGAAAGGTCTCGGGGATGTCTCAGAGCGAAGCCGACACGATCCTGTCCTTGGTCCATCTCTACGCGCTGGCGATCGACACGCAGCAGTGGGACCTGTTCGACGAGGTGTTCACCAGCGACGTGATCGCCGATTACGGCGAGGGCGCGGTGTGGACCGGCCTCGAAACTTTTAAACAGATCTTCGCGGTCATCCACGCGGTCTACAGCGGGACGCAGCACACGATGTCGAACACGCTGTGGGAGCTCCAGGGCCACGAGGGCTGGGCGATGACCTACGGGCACTTTCGCCTGATCAAACCCGGGACGCCCGGGGGGGACTTCTGGGAGGGCCAGGGCTACTACGACGACCGCCTGGTCAAGGTGAAGGGGAAGTGGCGGATCCAGCATCGCATCAACCGGATGACCTGGTCCGGCGGCAACCCGAAGGTGCTGGAGACGACGCCCGGCGTGCCCGTGATCGTGCCCATCACCTCGCTGCACGATGTCGGCGGCGACATCCGTTTTTTGAAGGAGCGCAAGCCGGGCAAGTGAGCGGCGGCGTCGCGGTGACTCGGCGCCGGTGGTGCTCCAAGAGAAGCGACCGATCATGGGGGCGCGGGCCGGTGACGCACCGTCTCGTGCGAGAGGGCGCTGCGCCGGCGACGGCCCGTGAACTCGCGCCTGTCGCGGTGCCTCGCCGATGACCGCATCTGTCCCCGGGGACATGCGCCGCGGTGCCGCCGAGAGGGCGGCACCGCGGCGGCGGCTCGGTCGCCGATGGTGCTCATCGCCATCTCGTCGCCGGCGCGGATGCCGGACGCGATGGGGACCTGCTTCGGCTCCTGCTCCGGCGGTCGCGTCAGCGCAAGTCGCCGATGGTGCTCATCGCCATCTCGTCGCCGGCGCGGATGCCGGACGCGATGGGACCTGCTTCGGCTTCGGCTCCGGCGCTCGCGTCAGCGCAAGTTGCCGATGGTGCTCATCGACATCTCGTCGCTGGCGCGGATGCCGGACGCGATGGGGACCTGCTTCGGCTCCTGCTCCGGCGGTCGCGTCAGCGCAAGTTGCCGATGGTGCTCATCGACATCTCGTCGCCGGCGCGGATGCCGGACTTGATCGGGACCTGCTTCGCTTGCTTCTTCTTGGTCTTCATCGGGTACCTCCTCCGACGGGTACGTTAGCGGATGGACCCGGGGCCGGCGTGAGCGAAGACCGGGCGCGAAACTCCGCAGAGCGGGCCCGCCCCGGGCGGTCGGGCGCATGGTGTCTCTTTGGACATGTCGCCAAGGACATGCCTGTTTGCGCATGTTCATTGTCTGCCGAGCTGGCGGCTGCGCGCCTGCAGCCAGCTCGTCAGGGTCGCGGCGTCGCGCGGGACCGACTCGGCGGGCTGGGCGGCGACGCGCTTGTACATCTCCAAAAACGCGAAGGTGGTGCCGTCGGCGCCGGCCGCGAGCCCGACGCGGGTCCGGGAGGACAGGCCGTCGAGCGGGCCGGTCCAGCTGCGGCGGATGACCGCGGCCTCGCCGATCACGGTGTCGACGCGGATCAGCGCGCCGGTCTCGCCCAGCACCGCGAGCTGGTCCTCGCCGACGAACGCGAGGCCGCGCGCCTCGTCGGGCAGGGCGAGCTCGCGCCCGGGATCGTCGATGCCCTGCACGAGCAGGACGCGACGCCCCGCGACCGCCACGGCCAGAGTCGCGCCGCTCGGGCTGTAGGCGGCCGTCGGCATGGTCGGGAGGACGAGCGGGCGGCGGGCGGTGGCGCCGGTGGCGAAGTCGTGGACGGCGAGCGCGTCCTGGCCGGGCAGCGGGACCACTGCGACCGCGGCCTGCGGGTGGACGAAGGTCGGCGGCGGCCGGTAGAAGCTGGCCGCCGGGCCCGGATCGACGGCGGCGATCTCGATCGCCCTGTCGGCCCCGTCGGCGAGCGCGAAGACCTTGCCGGTGCGCGTGTGGGCGAGCACGCCCTCGCCGCTGCGCGTGGGCACCAGCTCGGCGACCTCGGCCCCGAGCTCCCACTTGCGCGGGGCGGCGTCGACGTCGCGCCAGGTGAGGACGACGCCGTCGCGGAAGCCGACCGTCAGCGCGGCGCCGGCGTCGGCCACCGCCGCGGCGCTGATGCCGGCGGGGACGGCGAACTCGTGGCGGCCGGCGGCGTCGCTGAGGCAGGCCTGGCCGGCCTCGTCGACGAACAGCACCCGGCCGCTGCCGCCGACGGCCACTCGCGCGCCGCGGTCGAGGAGCTGCTCGGTGGTCAGGCGGTCGACGCAGGAGTCATGATATGTCCCTTCGAACATGTCCCGAAGGCGGGGCGAGCTGCCGTCGACGCGGGAGAAGACGATCCCGCGCCGGCCGTCCTGGGAGACGACCGCGGCCTGCAGCGTCGCCAGGCCCTGCGCGCTCGGGCTCGGCGACGCCGCGTCCCACACGTGGAGGTCGTCGTGGTGGGCGAGCGCGAAGCGGCCGTCGCCGGCGAAGGCGCCGTGCCGGTCGCCGCCGGTGTCGAGGCGGCGCAGGAATTGGCCGTCGGCCTGCGAGCCGAGCAACCAGTGGTCGGGGGTGCGCAGGGCCAGGCCGTCGCCGTGCATGTCGACCGCGACGTCGTACTCCTGCGAGTCGCCCCACTCGACGAGGTTGCCCGACTCGACCGGCTCCTCCTTCCACAGCGCCTCGCCGGTGGCCAGCGAGCGCAGCGACAGGGAGATCATGCCGGTGAAGTCGTCGGGGTCGAGGACCAGCGCGCGGTCGTTCGGCGCGAGCGCCAGGGTCCAGCGCCCGAGCGGGTGGACCTCCCCGGTGGCCGGCGTGTAGGTGACGTGCCGCGCCGGCTTGTCGGCCGCCCAGGCGACGAGGTGCGCGCCGCTGCTCGAGTAGTGGAGCGGGCCGCCGATCGCCGGCACCGGGTTCGACTCGCCGCCGGCGCGCAGGAAGCTCTTGTAGCCGGTCTCCTCGTAGGCGACGGCGCGGCCGTCGGGGCTGAGGGCGGCGGTGCGACCGCGGGTGCCGGGGACGACGTCGAGTGTGGCTGGCTTTTGGGTCAGGTCCCAGAGGTAGGCCGGCGGGCTGGCGGCGGCGCCGTAGCTCGAGGCCGGCTCGGTGAGGGCGGCCAGGGTCTCGCCGCCGGCCGACATGTCCCAGCGGTAGTGCAGCGCGCGGTACATCCCGCGGTCGACCATGCCGATGTCGAGCTGCTGCGCGGCGCCGTCGCGCTCGACGCGGGCGCTGCGGGCCCCGATGGCGGCGAAGGCCGGGACGTCGCGGGCGGCGACGATGATCACGTCCTGCTCGCGGAGGTCGAACACGCGCGCGCCGGTGCCCTCCTGCGGGTCCCACTTCCACACGTCGCCGGAGAGGTCGACGCTGACGAGGCTGCCGTCGGCCAGACCGACGACCTGGGAGATCGGCCGCGCCTGGCCCTGCAGCACCCGCGACGGGGCGCCGCGGGTCTCGGCCGCGAGGGCGAGCAGGCGGGCCCGGCGAGCGACTGTCTCTTCGGACAGGTCGGCCTGCGCCAGGGCGCCGAGGGTGCCGACGAGGTCGCTGTCGAGGGCGGCGCGGGCCTGGGCCAGCAGCGACTCGGTGGTCTGCTTGCGGGCCACCGCGAGGGCGGCCTCGGCCTCGCCGCGGGCGGCCTCGGCGTGCACCTGCGCGGTCTCGGCGGCGTCGCGCTGGTGGCGGATGTTCTGCACGGCATAGGCGCCGCCGACGGCCAACGCGGCCAGCGAGGCCGCGGCGACGCCGACGACGGCCCGGTGCCGGCGCAGCCCCAGGCGCACGACCTCGCCGGCGGAGTAGCGGTGGGCGTCGACGAGGCGGCCGGTGAGGAAGCGGCGCAGGTCGTCGGCGAGGGCCTCGGCGCCGGAGTAGCGGTCCTCGGGGCGCAGGGCCATGGCCCGCTGGGCGATCGCCACCAGCTCGCGCGGGGCCTCGGGGGCGCGCTCGCGCAGGTCGTCGACCGCGCCCTCGACCACGCGCGAGGCGAGCGCGCGGCTGTCGACGTCGGCGTACGGCGGAGCCCCGGCGAGCACGTGGTAGAGCACCGCGCCGAGGGCGAACACGTCGCCGCGGGCGTCGACGGCCTCGCCGCGGGCCTGCTCCGGCGGCATGTAGCGCAGGGTGCCGAGGATCGTGCCCTGCTCGGTCATGGTCGAGATGAAGCCGTCGGTGCCGGCGGCCTGCGCGTTCGCCGACGGCTCGGGGCCGGAGTCGTGGGTGTCCTTGGCCAGGCCCCAGTCGATCACCACCGCCTCGCCGAGCTCGCCGACGAGGATGTTGGCCGGCTTGAGGTCGCGGTGGAGGACGCCGTGGCGGTGCGCGTAGGCGACCGCGTCGGCGGCGGCGATCACGTGCTCGAGCAGCGCCAGGCGCTCGGCGAGCCGCGGGCGCCGGCGGATCTCGTGCTCGAGCGTCTGGCCCTCGACCAGCTTCATGCAGTAGTACGGCTCGCCGGTCGAGTGGCGGCCGATGTCGTAGAGCGGGACGATGCCGGGGTGCTGCAGGCGGGCCGTGATCGCGGCCTCGAGCGCGAAGCGGTGCTCGGCGGCGGGGTCGGTGCGCAGCAGCTCCTTGACCGCGACCTCGCGGCCGAGGCGGCGGTCGCGGGCGCGGCGGACGACGCCGAGGCCGCCGGTAGCGAAGGCCTCGCCGAACTCGTAGCGCTCGTCGTCCTCGGGCTGGCCGGGCGCGCGCGAGGGGCCGGGCCAGGCGGTCGGATCGGCGAGCACGGAGGGGCCGCCGGCGGGGGGCATGGTCGGTGAGATCGAGGACTGCGCGTCGCCTCCGCCGATTTGGGCGAGGAGGCGGGCCTGGGCGGCGCGGACGACGTGCGACGCGGGGACTTCGGGGCGGGCGGTGACTGGCGGCATGACGAACTCCGGGGGTGTGGCCGCCAAGTGCCGCGACCCCTGAGGCTGATCCCCGGGGCCCGAGAAATTTTTTTCGTCGCCGGTCACTCCGGGCCCTGCCCGCGCGGGGCGGTGCCGAAGCGGCGATCGACCTCGACGCGGATGCTCTCCATGCAGCTCTCGAGGCCGCGCAGGGTCCGGTCGCGCAGGGCCGGGTCCTCGACGAGCCGCTCGACGGCCGCGCGCAGGCGCGCGCGGGCCCGCTGGAGGCGACGGGCGACGGTCGCCTGCGGGACCTCGAACAGCGCCGCGAGCTCGGCCTGGGTGAGGTGCTCCCAGTCCTTGAGCTCGATGATCAGCTGGTCGTCGAGCGCCAGGCCGCGCAGCGCGGTGGCGACGATCTTGACCAGCTCGCGGTCGGCGAGCAGCCCGGGCAGCGAGTCGGCGTCAGCCGGCAGGCTGTCCTCGGTCGGCTCGAACCGCCGCTGCCGCCGCGCCCAGCCGATCAGGACGAAGCGGGCGACGCCGAACAGGTAGGCGCGGAAGCTGCCGTCGCCGCGGTAGGCGTCGCGCCGGCGGCACACGACCTCGAATGTCTGTTGGGACAGATCCTCACAGACGGCGTCGCGGACCTTGCCGAAGAAGAACCGGTAGACCGCGGAGTAGTGGCGCTCGACCAGCTCCTGCCCGGCCTTGCGCTCGCCGGATCGCCAGGCCTCGAGGAGGCGTCGGTCGTGGTCGTCCATCGGCGCCGAGGATAGCGCGAGGCGAGGCGCGGCGGCCAGGCGGGCTCACGTCCTGGCGTCGGCGTCGCCCTCGCGGATCATCCGCAAGAACGCCTTGATGCCGGAGATGAGCTCGCGGTTGTCGGTCAGGCGGTCGAGGCTGTCCTCGAACTTGCGGGCCAGGGCGCCGATCTTCTGCTCGAGCTCGACGCGCTGGCGATCGGCGCGGGCCGCCAGCTCGTCGTGCTCCTCGCGCAGTTCCTTGAGCGACTCCTCGAGCTGCTCGACGACGGTCTCGTGGCGCCCGACCTGGCCGCGCAGCTTCATGACGTCGTCGCGCGGGAAGCGGGTGTCCTCGGCGATCGCCTCGAGGCGGCGGCGGACCTGCTGCATCGAGGCGGTGGCGGGGCGCACGAGGCACGACAGCAGGTAGAAGCCGGCGAACGGGTAGCCGAGGTCGGAGCCGGTGACGACGGCGATCGCGAGGGCGACGCCGGCGGAGACGAAGTGGATCGTCAGACTGGTGAAGAGGGTCCAGCGCTTGACCCGCTCGGCGAACGCGACCTGCTCGTCGGTCACCTTGATCCCGGCCTCCCGCGAGCGCCGCATCTCCGCCAGCACCTCGCGCGCCCGGAAGTGCAGGTTCCACGGCAAGGTCACCAGCACGACCAGCCAGATCAGCGCGGCGCCCCCCGCACCCCAGGTCAGCAGCGTGCCCGGCGAGACGTCGCTCCACACGGCGACGCCGAGCGCGGCGAGGTAGGCGAGGATGAGCAGCGCGAGCGCGGAGCCTTGCATGGCCCGAGCATAGCCCGCGCGCCCGGCCGCCACCCGCCCGCATGAGAGGGCGCGGTTGCCCGCGCCCGGGCTCGAAGGCGCGCGGCCGGGCGGAGCCGCGCGAGGCGGCGCGGTATGAACAATCGGTAATGATTGATAAGACATGACCGATGGGACATGTCCTTCGCGGGCGCGCGTCAGTTCTCGAGCGGCGGGACGTCGCCCCAGGAGCCGGCCATGACCCACGACTCGGTGACCGCGTCCTGGCCGCGCACCTCGTCACGGACGGCGATCCAGCCGCGGGGTTCGGCGGCGAATTCGACGTGCACCTCGCCGGAGGCGCCGGCGGCGGTCGGCCGCAGCGTGCCGCTCAGATCGGCGAACTCGAACCGGGCGATGATCCACGGGGCCCCCGGGCGCTCCGCGCCGTGGACGAGGTCGCCCGTGAAGCTGTCCTGCAGGGCGCCGTCGCTGGTGGTGATCGTCAGGCGGACCGGGATGTACAGGTTGGCGCCGCAGTGGGCGTTCTCTTCGGTGCTGCCGGTCTGTTCGGTGACGACGTGGCGGACGGCTCCGGGGGCGCGCTCGATCGCCACGTCGACGCTGACCGTCGCGTCCGGATCGGCGTTGGTCGGGTTCTGCCCGTCGGGGGTCCGCAGCCAGGAGAGCGCGAGCAGGTGCGGCTGGGTCAGCTCGAGGACGTCGAGGGCGCTCATGCCCTCCGGCGAGGCTTCGTCGTCGGCGAGGGTCCTGCTCTCGACGACCTCGCAGCTGCTCGTGCCGGCGGAGCACGCGGGCAACAGGCCGACCGCGTACAGCAGCGCGAGAGGGATCGCAGGGGACAGCCCAAAAAAGCTCGATCGGTCGCTCGACATGGGGGCGCTCGTTTGTCACCCGGCGGTCGATGAAGCGCGGCGGCCGAGCATGGGTGCAGGGTACACGGCCGCCGCGCCGAAGTCGTGCGGGTCCGACGAGATCGCGTGGCGACGGAGTTGCCGGAGCTGCGAAAGCATGGACGACGCGCGGCGGGTCCGGGTGCGCACGTGCGGCGGACTCCGAGCCTGTCGTCCGGCGGGGGCCCGGGTGGGCGCTTGCGGGACTCGCCCGCGCTCGTCAGCGCGGCGATGAAGCCGCCCGGCCGCTCCCGGCGCGGCAGATCGAGGGGAAATCAGGTGCTCCGAGGAGCATGTTCCGAGAGACATGCTCCAAAAACATCCTGGGGCGAGAGACATGCACGCGACAGGGCGAATTGGACATGCCCTGGAGGACATGTCCTCGAGCGAGCGACGAAGCCGTCGGCGTCGGCCGGCGCCCGGTCACAGCAGGCCGAGGGCGTGCAGCAGGAGCACGCCGGCGACGATCGCTACGGCGATGGCGAGGCCGAGGAGCGCGGCGGCGCCGGTGGGGTCGCGCGGGGCGGCGTGCTGCGAGGTCGCGGGAGGTTCGCTCGGGACGCCGAGCTCGGTGAGGTAGGCGCGGGCCTCGGCCAGGCGCACGCTCTGAGGCCAGCGCTCGACGTAGGCGCTGAGGCCCCGGCCGGTGGCGTCGCGGGCGTGGCGATCGGCGCCGAGGGCGATGAGGCGGCGCATGTGCTGGATGTGATGGCGGTCGGCGGCCATCAGCAGGGCGGTCATGCCCTCGGCGTTGCGGGCGTCGAGGTCGCCGTGGCACTCGCGGGCGAGGGCGAGGAGGGCCTCGGTGCGGTCGGAGACGTCGAGCCCGCAGGTGACCGCGAACGCGAACAGCTGGCCGGCGGCGGCCTGTCCCGCGGCGCGGGTGATCCGCCGCAGCATGTCGTACTGGGCGGGGGTGCCGTTGCGCAGGAACGCCAGGGCGGCCGAACGCAGCGCGCGCGGCAGGTCGGGCTCGCCGAGCTGCAGCAGGCGCCCCCACATGCCCGATTGACCGCTGTCGGCCGCGGCCTCGAAGGCCCATTGCAGGTAGTGCGCGGACACCTCGTCGCTGCGGGCGCGCACGCGCTCGAACAGGGCCGGATCGCCGCGCCGGACCGCCGCCGCCAGCAGGGCGCCCTCGATCGCGTCGAGGTCGCGGACCGAGGCGGATTCGGAGGGCAGCGCCGCGAGCAGGCGATCGACGGCCCACAGGTCGCCCGCCTGGGCCGCGGCCAGCAGCGCCGCGTCGGTCGGGCGGGCGCCGCCGGCGAGCAGCAGCTCGATCGACGGGTGCGCCTCCTCGCCGAACTCCTCGATCGCCACCGTCAAGGCGTCGGTGTCGTTGGCCGAGGGGGCGTTCGGATCGGCGCCGGCGTCGAGCAGCAGCCGGGCGACGTCGACGCGCCCCAGCGCGATCGCCAGCTCGAGCGCGGTGTAGCCGTACGCGTGGTTCCGCGTGTCGAGGTCGGACGTGGTGGCGGCGAGACGCCGCCGGACGTCGTCGAGGCTGCCGGCGCGCACGGCCTCGAGCAGCGGAGCGTCGACCATCGGTTCGATTTCATCCGGTGCCATGACCGTGCCGCAGTGTACGCGAGGCCAGGCCGGACCGACGGCCGCCGCGGGCCGACGACAGTGCGACCTCGTGTCGCCTGGCTCACGATATGTTGTCGCTCCGAAGCCTCAGGGTCGAGGGCGCAAGTCGGTGCATGTCTTCCAGGACATGACCTTTTTACAATGTTTTATAGGACATGTCCTGAAGGTCAATCCCCCTCGCGGCCGAAGGCCCGGCGGATCCGCTGCCACAGCGAGGGGGCAGGACGCGGTTCGGGCCCGGCGGGCGAAGCGGCGGGCGGGGCGGCGGGAGCGGGCGGGGCCGCGGGAGCGGGCGGAGCCGCGGGAGCGGAGACGGACAGGGCTTCCTTCAGCGGGACGGTCTCGCCGATCTCGAGGCGGAGCTCGCCGCGGGCCACGAGGTCCAGAGTCTGCGCGACCAGCGGGCGGACGACCTCGGGGGGGTCGCCGCGGCGGTGCTCGAGGATCGTGATCGCGTGGCGCTGGAAGAACTCGGCCAACTGCGCGATCTCGCGGGCCCCGCCGCCGTCCAGGCGGGCGCGCGTGTCGGCCAGCGAGCCGGCCAGGCAGTCGCCGCAGCGGAAGGTGGTGACGAAGTCGGCGGCGCTGTCGTTGAACCACGGGATCACGCGGACCTGCGACGCCGGCACCAGGCGATAGCAGCCCGAACACAGCGCCGAGGGCTCGACGATCGGCAGGCGGGTGTGCCTCAGCAGGTCGAGCAGCGCCAGGGCCTCGTTGCGCACGCGATCCATGCCCTCGCCGGAGGCGGGAGGGTCGAGCGATTCGCTCATCAGGCCGCGCGCGCGCACCAGCGCGTGGAGGGTGAGGAGCGGCGTCAGGTCGTCGCGCGCGTCGTCGGCGAAATCGAGCCCGGCGACGTGGGCGCAGGCATCGTCGAGGGCGGCGCTCGCGTGGGCGCTGCAGTAGTAGCCGTCGACGTAGCGCTCGTCGGCGGCGGCGAAGGTCGGGACGTTGTGCGATTCGCTCTCGGGGCGGATGACTCCGCAGGCGCTGCATTGCACGTGACGTTCGGACATGCGCGCGGAGGATAGCGCGTCCGATCTCGCAGGGGCACGACTCGAATGTCACGGTTGCCCCGCCGCTGGCCCGCTCGTATCGTCGTCAGCGAACGCCGGTGCTTTCCCGGTGTGGCCGAGAGGTCGACATGTTCAATTTTCATAGAAATAACAAGGGCTCGGCTGGCGGTCGGCCAGCGGCGCCGCGGCTCCCCGATCTCGAACAGTCCGTCGCGCCGCTGGCGGCCGACGAGGGGCCGCTGCAGGTCCGCAAGGACGGGGTGCTCCACGTGCGCACCAGCCTGCGCGCCGGCGACCTCGGGGGCGAGGGCACCGGCGGCACCGATCGCAGCAACACGCCGTGAACGAACCGGTCATCCGGGATGGACCGGTGTTCGAATGGCGCGAAGCGTTGTTCGTGGCGGATGGCGACGAGGCGCGAAGGATCGCGGCGTCGCGCTCGCCGTCATCCAGGATGGACCTGTGTTCGAATGGTGCGAGGCGGTGTTCGTGGCGGTTGGCGATGAGGCGTGAAGGATTGCGAGCGACGAGGCCCGCGGCGGGGCGCTCGCTGTCATCCAGGATGGACCGGCTTCGACTGGGGGCGAAGCGATGTTTCGTGTCGCTAAGGATCGCAAGCGACGGCCCGGGTGGAGCGCTCGCGGTCGCGTGGGGGCGAGGCGTTGCGTGGCATTGCAGGATGGGGAGCGATGAGGTGTGAGCGTCCGCGGGCGGCGACGGAGGGCAGGTCGCCGCTCGGGATTCGCGGTCGACGAGGAGCGTCGTCGCGGGGAGGCCGGCGATGACGCCCGAGCGCTTGCAGGAGCGCCTGGAACGCTGGCCCGAGCTGGCGATGTTGGTGGCAGACGCGAGCGTCGCGGAGGACGCGGAGGGGTTCTTCGCCCGGGCGGACGCGTTTGCGGCGCTGCTGGGTTCGCCGGGGCTGCACGAGCTGGTGCGGCGCGAGTTGACGGCGCTGGTGGCAGACCCGGCGCGCAATGTTCAGGACAGCTTCGAGGGCGTGTGGGTGATCGCGGCGGGCGAGGCCTTCGAGCTGACGCTGGTGACGGCGCCCGAGGTGGACGACGGGCGGCCGGCGATCCTCCACGGATCGCCGCGACACCGGCTCGTCGGGGCGTTCTGGCCCGAGGCGATCGAGGTCGAGCTGTTTCGTCATCCGCGGCCGCACCCGAGCGACGTGTTCGATGTCTCGCTCGTGCTCGAGCCGTTCGGGGCGCGGACGTTGCGGCGCGGCGAGGTCCTGCGCCAGCGCGCGTGGTTCGACGTCGTCGAGCTCGCGCCGGCGTCGGCGCCGGCGTACGCGCTGGTGTTCGCGTCGGCGCCGGTCGATCGGCTGCGCTGGACGTACGAGCGCGCGAGCTTGCGGCCGCATCGGCCCACGCCGGCGAGCCTGGCCGCCAGTCACCTCGAGTACGCGATCGGCACTCTGGTCCACCTCGAGCCTCCGGACGCGGCGGAGGCGATCGCGGGGCTGGCGACGCATCCGGCGCATCACGTCCGCTGGAGCGCGATCCGGGCGGTGTCAGGGCTCGACCGCGAGCGCGGGCTGGTGCTGCTTCGAGGAGCGCTCGCCGATCCGCACCCGCACGTGCGCAACGCGGCGCGGCGCGGGCTGGCGGGCCTCGACGAAGGGGAGGCGTGAGCGTGCCGATTTTGTTGGCGACCGCCGCGGACCGGACGATCTCGCTGGCGGAGTACGTCGAGCACGTGCGCCGCGAGGTCGATGTGCGCGACCTCGACAGCGCGGCCGCGTCGGCGCCGATGCTGGCGGCGCTGGCCAACGACCGCGGCTTTCTCGGGGCGCTGCTCGGCCGAGAATTGCGCGACCCGGCGCGCTTCCAGGCCGACAACGACTACATCTCGCCGAGCTTCATCCTGGCCCGCGGCCGCGGCTGGTTCGTGCGCGCCAACGTGTGGACGCCGCGGGTGGACGACGAGCCGGAGCTGCAGGACCGGGTCAACTTCTACGCGCTGGGCCACGACCACAACTTCTCGTTCCTGACCGTCGGCTACCGGGGCCCCGGCTACGAGACGGCGCTCTACGAGGTCGAGCCGGGCAGCTTCGCGGAGGAGGTCGGCGCGCCGGTGGAGCTGCGGTTCATCGGCCGGACGACGCTCGCGCCGGGGCAGGTGATGCTGTACCGGGCCTCGCGCGACGTGCACGAGCAGGCGCCGCCGCCCGAGCTGTCGATCTCCCTCAACCTGATGCTGGTGCCGCCCGAGGCGAGCCTCGTCAGCCAGCACTACTTCGACCTGCAGGCCGGCCGCGTCGCCGCGATCGCCGGGCTGGCCACGCGCGGCCGGATGGCCCTGTGCCGGCTGGCGGGGCTCCTCGGCGACCCGAGCCTGGCCGGGCCGCTGGCGCAGCTGGCCGCGCAGCACCCGACGCCGGTGGTGCGGCGCGCGGCGGCCTCGGCCCTGGCGCAGCTCGAGGGCGGCGGGGCGGGGCAGGACGTCGAGGCGCCCGGCGCGTGAGGTCGGGCGGTGCTCATGATTGATGTCTTAGAGGACATGTCTGAATCGACATGCTCGAAGCGGCATGCTCTTGAGGGCATGTCCTGAAGGACGCATGAGGCGAGCCCGCGCTCGCGGCGGGACGTCGACGCATTCGCTGTCGAGTTGGGGCGAGCGAGGTCCTGGCTGAGCTCGGGCTCGGGCTCGAAAGGGCTCCTCGACAGAGTCGGGGCTCGCGGCGGATGTCGGCGCTCGCGGCCTCCAGCCTCGCGGCCGAGGCTGACGCTGTCGAAGTTGTGGCGGGCGATGTCTTGGGCGAGCTCGGGTCGGCCTGGAAGGGACTCGTCCGCTGAGCTCGAGCTCGTGGCGGGATCTTGGTGCGGGTCGCCTCCAGCGGCTCGCGGTCGGCCCTGACGCTGTCGAAGTTGCGGCGGGCGATGTCATCGACAGAGTCCGGGCTCGCGGCGAGATGTCGGTGCTCGCGGCCTCCAGCCTCGCGGCCGAGGCTGACGCTGAAGTTGTGGCGGACGATGTCTTGGGCGAGTTCGGGTCGGCCTGGAAGGGGCTCGTCCGCTGAGCTCGAGCTCGTGGCGGGATCTTGGTGCGGGTCGCCTCGAGCCGCTCGCGGTCGGCCCTGACGCTGTCGAAGTTGCGGCGGGCGATGTCCTCGACAGAGTCGGGGCTCGCGGCGGATGTCGGGGTTCGCGGCCTCGACCTCGCGGCCACGGCTGAAGTCGTGGCGGGCGATGTATTTTTTTAATCAGTCGAGCTCGAGCTCGCGGCGGCGGGCGAGGATGTCGGCGATGGTCGCCTCGAGCTGGTCGCGGCCGGCGCCGCTGCCGACGCTGTCGAAGTTGTGGCGGGCGATGTCCTGGCTGAGCTCGGGGTCGGCCTTGATCGCGCGCTCGGCGAGGATCAGGAACTCGGGGCCGAGGCGGGCCATCTCCTCGCGGAAGCGGGCCTCGGCGGCGGTCTGGGCCTGGCGGCGGATCTGGTCGAGGAGATCGGCGCGGATGCACTGGATCACCGGATCGGGGGTGCGCCGCAGCAGCGGGACCAGCGAGTCGGGGGTCAGCGGGCGGCGGGCGTCGACGCGGGTGTAGGCCGGGTGGAACGCGACCATGTAAAAGCGCGCGGGGGCGCGCGGCAGGCCGGCGTAGACGTCGCGGACCTCGCGGACGAACTCTTCAAAGTGCTCGGTGTCGGCGAAGGCGCGCTCGCTCGCGGTCGGAGCCGGCGGGGTGCCGGGCAGGGCGCCGCGCGTGATGAAGGTGAGCAGCACGACCTCCGCGTCGGGATGCGCGGTCACGAGGTCGGCGAGCCGGCGCGCGGCCTCGTGCGGGCTCGGCGGGTTCAAGAAGGTGGGCCGGTGCAGGCGCCCGAGCTCGCGGCACTTGCGAGCGAAGGGGCACAGGCTGAGCTCCTCGACGACCTCGACCACGTAGCGCGCGTGGAGGGCGTCGAGCTGGGGCCGGGGCGGCCACGGGCCGGGTTTCTCCATCGCCGGCGAGAGTGTATCCTGACCCCGCGCATGTCAGGCACACGCTCTGCGATCGCCTCGACCCTCGGGTGCCTCACGCTGGCGGCCACGCTCGGGTGTGCGCGCAACGTGATCCGCGTCGACACCGAGCCGGCCGGCGCCGAGGTCACGGTCAACGGCGAGACCAGCCGCGACCAGCGCTGGTCGGTGTCGGACGACGACCCGACGGCGCTGCGGGCGAAGTGGCCCGACGGGCGAGAGGTCGCCGCGCAGGTCTACGTCGACCGCGACGCGAAGATCACCCTGCGCCGCGACGGCGAGCCCGGCCAGGTGGTCGGGGCCCGCGTGGTCGGCATGGCGCCGAGCCCCCCGCCGGGCCCGGCGCCGACCGATCCGGGGGCCGCGCCGAACCCCGAGCTGGGCGGGCCCCTGCCGCCGCCGCCGTCGACGATCACGCCCGGCCCCGGCGACCCGATGGCCAAGGCCCGCAAGCTCTACGACGAGGGCCAGAAGGCCTACGAGCTGACCGACTTCGACGTGGCGATCCAGAAGTTCCGCGCGGCCTACGAGCTGATCCGCAGCAGCAACGACCCGGCCGCGCCGGAGGTGCTCGGGGCGGTGATCTTCAACCTCGCGGTGGTCTATGAGCGCAGCTACGAGGTCACGCCCGACCCGGAGCGGCTGCGGCGCGCGCGGGTGATGTATCGCCAGTACGACGAGCAGATGGCCTCGATCCAGGCCAATTGGGCCAAGTCGTCCGAGCACGCCGACGTGCTGGCCCGGATCCGTGCCCTCGAGGCCCGCCTCGCGCCGCAGCCGCAGCCGCAGAAGTAAGCGGCCGCTGGGCGCGGCGCTCGCCAGGGACCGGCGTCGTCGGCTTCGCGCAGGGGCGGCGAATCAGCGGTCCCGCTGGTGCTTGCGCGGCGCGAGGTGCGGTAAGGAGACCGGCGTCGTCGGCTTCGCGCAGCGGCGGGGCGAATCAGCGGTCCGACTGGCGCTTGCGTGGGAGGTGAGGGACCGGCGTCGTCGGCTTCGCCAGCTCCAGGCGACGAATCGGCGGCTCGACTGGCGCTTGCGTGGGAGGTGAGGGACCGGCGTCGTCGGCTCGCCAGCTCCAGGCGACGAATCGGCGGCTCGACTGGCCCCTGCGTGGGAGGTGAGGGACCGGCGTCGTCGGCTTCGCCAGCTCCAGGCGGCGAATCAGCGGTCCGACTGGTGCTTGCGTGGGAGGTGAGGGACCGGCGTCGTCGGCTTTGCCAGCTCCAGGCGGCGAATCAGCGGTCCGGCTGGCTCTCGCCCCGGACAGGCGTCGTTCACTTCGCGCGGCTGCGGGCGACGAATCAGCGGTCCGGCTGGCCTCGCCCGTTCGCTTCGCGTGGCTGCGTGCCCGCGAATCAGCGGTCCGTCCGGCCTCGCCTGGCGCTGAGGAGAGGGCGAGGGCCAGCGTCGGTCGCTTCGCGCAGCTGCGGGCCGCGAATCAGCGGTCCGTCCGCGCGAGCTGTCGGCGGAGAAAGTCGCGGCGAGGTCGACGGTGAATGCACGTTCGCAGCCCGCGGCCGCGGCGTGGTGCATGCGGCTGCGCAGTGGTTTGCGGGCCACGAACCGGCCCCTCACACGGCGTGCGCGTGAGTCGGCGTGGGCGCTGCGGGCGGCGGGCGGGGAAGGCCGGGTGATTGGTGGCGAGGCTGTGTGGGCGGGCCGCGCTCCGGCCGCCGGGCCCCGGATTCGCTCTTGTCGCGCGGGCTTGTCGGGCCCTATCGTGGCCCCGATGTTCAAGAACCACCCGCGCGGTCTGCCGGTCCTGTTCTTCACCGAGATGTGGGAGCGCTTCGGCTTTTACCTCATGCTCGGGATCTTCACCCTGTACATGAAGGCGGGTGCGGACGCGGCGATGCCGGCGAAGTCGGGGCTGGGGCTGGCGCCGCAACAGGCCAGCGACATCTATGGCACCTACATCGCGCTGGTGTACCTGACGCCGTTCATCGGCGGTTTGCTGGCGGACCGGGTCCTCGGCTATCGCCGCGCCATCGTGATCGGCGGCGTGCTGATGGGCCTCGGCTATTCGGGCCTGGCCATCCCCGGCTACGGCCCGTGGTTCTTCCTGTCGCTGCTGCTGATCATCATCGGCAACGGCTTCTTCAAGCCGAACATCTCGACCCTGGTCGGCAACCTGTACAACAACGAGCAGTACAAGGACTACAAGGACGCCGGCTTCAACATCTTCTACATGGGCATCAACATCGGTGCCTTCGTCTGCAACTTCGTCGCCGCGTACCTGCGTAACACCTACGGCTGGGGCTACGCCTTCCTGGCGGCCGGCATCGGCATGTTCTTCGGCGTGGCCTGGTTCCTCACCGGCATGAAGCACACGGCCGAGGCCGACGTGCTCAAGCCGACCAAGCCGGGCGACCAGCCGGTCGGGCAGATCCTCGCGGCGGTGTTCGGGCCGGCGGCGGTGTTCGCCGCGCTCGGCTGGTTCGTCCCACCGCTGCTCGGCGGCGAGGGCTGGACGGTGTTCGGCTCGAAGTCCAACGACGCGTTCCTGTTCGCCTGCGTGCCGGTGACGTGGTTCTACTACCGGCTGTGGAAGGGCTCCGACGGCGAGGACCAGGAGCGGATCGGCGCCCTGCTGCCGCTGTTCGCCGCGGTCATCGCGTTCTGGGCGATCTTCCACCAGAACGGCGACGCCCTGACCACCTGGGCCGACCGCTACACGCGGCGCGAGATCCCCGAGGCCGCTGCCCCGCTGCTCGAGGGCGTCGGCGGCGTCCAGCGCGTCGACACCGGCCTGCGCGAGATCACCATCACCGACGACCACGGCAACCCCGTCCTGGGGCCCGACGGCAAGCCGGCCAAGGAGCTCGGCCCCGACCCGTACTTCAACAACGTGCCGAAGAGCGAGTGGCCGCCGCCGCCGGCCCCGGCCTGCAAGGCCGAGGTGCTGTCGCCCGAGACCGAGGCCAGCTGCAAGGCGGCCCAGACCAAGCTGGTGTCGACCGAGCTGTTCCAGTCGGTCAACGCGTTCTTCGTCGTGTTCCTGACCCCGTTCGTGGTCGGCTTCTTCGCCTTGATGCGGCGCAAGAACAAGGAGCCGTCGACGCCGGCGAAGATCTCGATCGGCCTGGCGATCACCGCGCTGTCGACCCTGGTGATGGTCGCCGCCACCTTCGTCACCCACAACGGCGCCGACAAGGGCTCGGCCCTGTGGCTCATCGGCACCTACGGCGTGATCACCGTCGGCGAGCTGTGCCTGTCGCCGATGGGCCTGTCGCTGGTGTCGAAGCTCAGCCCGGCCCGCCTCACCGCGCTGATGATGGGCGGCTGGTTCCTGTCGACCTCGATCGGCAACAAGCTGTCCGGCATCCTCTCGGGCCTGTTCACCATGTTCGAGCACAAGTCGGCGGTGTTCCTGATCAACTTCGGCGGCGCCCTGGTCGCGTCGCTGCTGATCGTGCTGATGCTCCCGCGCCTGCGCCGGGTCATGAACAAGTACCTGAAATGACGCGCCCGCCGCCCGACGCGGCCGCGATCGCCCGCGCGCTGGGGAGCTTCCCCGAGCTCGCGGGCGGCGCGGCCAGCCCGCTCACCGGCGGGCTCATCAACGCGACCTTCGCCGTCCGGGCGCCCGCCGGCGAATTCGTGCTGCAGCGCCTGCACCCGATCTTCGCCCCGGAGATCCACGACAACATCGCCGCGGTGACGGAGCACCTGCGCGGCCGCGGCGAGACCAGCCCGCGCCTGGTGACGACCACGACCGGCGGCCGCTGGGCGGACCTCGGCGACCTTGGGATCTGGCGCGCCATGACGCGCGTGCCGGGGGTGAGCTTCGAGGCGGTGGCGAGCCCGGCCCAGGCGCGCTCGGCGGGGGCGCTGGTCGGCCGCTTCCACGCGACGCTGGCCGACCTCGACCACCCGTTCACGGTCCGCCGCACGCTCCACGACACGCCGGCCCACCTGCGCACTCTGGCCGAGGCGGTCGCGGACCACCGCGAGCACCGCCTGTTCGCCGAGGTGGCGCCGCTGGCCGCGGCGGTGTTCGCCGCGGTCGAGACGCTGCCGCCGCTGGCGCCGGCGCCGCTGCGGGTCGGTCACGGCGACCTGAAGTTCAATAATTTGCTGTTCGATGAGACAGGTCCCGAAGGACAGGGCGCCGCGCGCTGCCTGATCGACCTCGACTCGGTGGCCCCGATGCCGCTGCATCACGAGCTCGGCGACGCCTGGCGCTCGTGGTGCAACCCCGCCGGCGAGGAGCGGGGAGCGCCGAGCTTCGACGCGGAGATCTTCGCGGCGGCGCTGGACGGCTGGCTGGGGGCGCTGAGCTTCCCGCTCGAGGCGGTGGAGCGCCGCAACCTGGTCCACGGGGTCGAGTGGATCGCGCTCGAGCTGACCGCCCGCTTCGCCGCCGACGCGCTCAACGAGCGCTACTTCGGCTGGGACCCGCAGCGCTTCCCGGCCGCGGGCGAACACCACCTGCACCGCGCGAAGGGCCAGTGGGCGCTGCACCAGGCGACCCTGGCCTCCCGTGAGCTGCGCGCGGAACTGCTGCTGCGCTGAGCGGCGGATCGACAGGCGGCGCCGGCTCGGCGATCCTCCTCCGGTGAGCCTGCAGTCACGCGGCAGCCGCAAGTTCCGCGTCGGCGACGAGGTCTATGCGTGGACGATCCGCCCGCGCCCGACCGACGCCCAGGCCGCCGGCCTCACGCGGATGACCCTCGCGATCCAGCGGATCGAGCCGCTCTCGCCGGCGGTGCTGGTCGTCGACCTCCGGGTGACGCGCTGCGACAACGACGTCCGGCCGCACTCCACCGGCGTCCATCCCGCGATGGTGCGCGAGATGCTGGCGCGGGCGCTGGCCGAAGGCTGGCGCCCGGAGTCCGGCCGCGGCCATCGCCTGGAATTCGGGCTGATCCGCGACCGGCCGTGATCCGGGGGAGGCTGAAGTCGACCACTCGCGAGCTGCCCGCGGAACTGCTCCTGCGCCGAGGTGACCGGCGCGCAGCGCGAAGGCGCCGTCTACGGGGCCAGCGCTTCGTGGTGACCTGCCACCTGGGCAGCGAGCAGTCGAGCCGGCGTCGGGCGACGACGAGGCCGCCGTGTGGGACCCGGCGGCCTGGACGTGGCGCGGCGAGAGCCGCTAGAACGCGAAGGTGTGGAGGCGCGAGCCGCCTTGCTGGCTCTCGTTGAAGCGGCTGGTCTCGACGAAGTTCTCGACGCAGTTGCCGAGGGGGGTGCCCTTGAACTTGTCCTGCGCGGCGGCCTTGGTGTTGCCGTGGACGTCGACGGTGATCTTGACGTTGACGCGGGCACCGGCGGCGCCGGGGCTGCTCGAGCAGGCCTTGACGACGCGCGGCTCCATCGCGGTGAAGTAGGACTTCAGGCGGATCGGTTCGATGCGCAGCGGCAGGTCGCTGTCGGGCGCCTTGGGCTTGGGCTTGGCCTTGGGCTCGGCCTTGGGCTCGACCTTTGTCGGCACGGGCGGCGGGGGCTCGGTCTTGGCGGGCGGCGGGGGCTCGACCTTTGTCGGCACGGGCGGCGGGGGCTCCTCGACCTTGGCGGGCGGGGGCTCCGGGGTCACGGCGGTCGGCTGCGGGATGGCCTCGGGGACAGGTTGAGGCGGGATGGCCTCGGGGACAGGTTGAGGCGGGATGGCCTCGGGGACAGGTTGAGGCGCCGCACCGGAGGCGCCGACGACGATCGGCTCGGGCTCTTCGTCGGCCTGCTTGCGGGTGTCCCGGGTCGGCTTGCGCGGGCGCGGGGCTTCCTTCTCCTTGGTCCGGCGCGGGGCCTCGGCGACCGCGTCGTCCTTGCGCGGCGGCGGGTTCTGGCGCCGCGACGCGAGGATGACGAGGAACAGCAGGGCGGCGCCGAGGATGACGGCGATGCTGACGTTGCGGACGAAGTTGGTCGCCGGCACTGCGGCCGTCGGCGGGGCGACGACGATGACCGGCAGGGGCGCGGTCTTCGGCCGCGGCAGCACCGGCTCGGGCGCGCGGATCGGCGGGGCCAGGTGCGCGAGGATCATGCTCGGCTCGGGCCGCGACGACGAGGAGGTGGTCACGCCCGGCGCGGCGTTCTTGACCACTGCGGGGATCGGGATGGCGCGCGGCTCGGACGGCGCGGAGACGCGGGGCTGCGGGACGGGGGTGCTGCGGACCGGCCGCGCGGGGGGCGGCGGCGGGGCGTCGAGCACGGCGGCGGCCAGCTCCGGGTTGCGCAGGCGCAGGTCGCTGGTGAAGGTCGCCAGCGGCGGCGGCTCGGCCTGGGCCGGCGGCTCGGCGTTGCGCGCGGCCTCCTCGTCCCAGAAGGTCGGGTCGAGCGCGAGGATCGCGGTGGCCCGGCGCAGCTCGCCCTCGCGGGCGCGGGCGGCCAGCACGGCCTCGTGCAGCTCGCGGACCGTGCCGTAGCGCTTCGACGGGTCCTTGGCCAGCGCGCTCAGGACCACCTCCTCGAACGGCTCGGCGATCTCCTGCTGCGGGACGACCAGCCGCGGCGCGTTCGGCTCGTCGTACATCTGCTTCTTGATGATCGAGAGGAAGCTGTCGCCGCGGAACGGGGTCCGGCCGGTGAGCAGCTCGTACATCATCACGCCGAGCGCGTAGACCGAGGTGCTCTCGCCGGGGAAGCCGCCGCTGGCCAGCTCGGGGGCCATGTACTCGGCGTGCCCGGGCGGGGTGCCCTTGGACTCGACGAGGTTGCCGTCGAGCGAGCGGTAGATGCTGGCGACCGGGGCGATGCCGACGCCGAGCAGCTTGATCGGCTGGCGCCGCCGCGCCTCGTCGTCGTGGGTGTGCAGGCGGATGACGCTGCCGAGGTTGAGGTCGGTGGCGACGATGCCCCGCTCGGCGGCGACGATCAGGGCCTCGCAGATCTGGGTGACGAGGATCGCCACTTGCTGCCACGGCAGCGGCCCCTCGGACCGCAGCACGGCGCTCAGCGAGTCGCCGTCGACCTGCTCCATCACGTAGTAGGTGAGGTGGTCGGTCGTGGTGCCGGCGTCGATCACCTCGACCAGCGACTCGTGGCGCAGCTTGATCAGCTGCTGGGCCTCGTAGAGGAATTGACGGGCGCGGCGGCCGGCCGGCGAGTGGGTCGGGCCGAGCAGGCGGATCGCCACGTGTCGGCCGCTCTGCTCGTCGACGGCGGCGTAGACGCGGGTGGTGATGCCGTGGGTCAGCGGCTTGATGAGGCGCCAGCGCTCGAGGTCGCGGCCGATCAGCTCGTCGGGGTCGCTCCACAGGTCGAGCGGGAACGGCTCGCCGAGCGGCTCGCTGGGCGCCGGCGCCAGCTTGACCGGCGGCCCCATCATGCTGTCGCCGGCGTCGTCCACGTCGTCGTCGTCGTCGTCGTCGAGGTCGCTGACGCGGATCGGGGTGCCGGGGCGCGGCCTGTCCTGAGAGACAGCCAGGGCGGACAGCGGCTGGTCGACGTCGGCCTCGTCGGGCGGCGGGGCCGGCTCGTCGTCGTCGAGGTTCGACGCCACGTCGACGCGGGTGAACGCGACCCCGCTCTGGGCCGAGCCGGTGGCGATCAGCGGCGGCAAGGTCTCGCTGTCGGACAGCGCGGCGGCCATCGGCGGCGGCGGCAGCGGCTCGTCGTCGATCGGGTGCAGCGTGACCTCGAGCGCCGGCGCCAGGCCGGAGCGGTCGAGCGCGGCGCCCACGGCCGCCGAGTCGACCCGGCGCTTCATCGTCGGCGCGTCTTGCTCGACCGGCGGCGCGGCGGTCGGCCGCGGCTTGGCGGCCGGGAACGCCCGCGACGGCTCGTTGAGGTCGCCGAAGTCGTCCTCCTCGCGCGAGGCCCGGCGCTGGGCCGCGACCATGTCCGCGAGCGGGTGCCGCCGCTGCGGCTCGTCGAAGTCGTCGTCCGAGTCACGACTGGCCTTCGAGACAGGTGCTTTGGGCCAGCTGGCGCTCGCCGGCCGCTGCACGGGGATGGCGGTGGTGGGCGCGTCGTCGTCGTCGTCGGCCCACGGCGGGGCGGGCTCGTCGTCGGCGGGGGTCAAGGCGGCGCCGAGCTCGGCGTCGTCGTCGTCGACGACGTCGCGGAAGGGGAAGCGGCTGGCCTGGCTGCGGACGACCTGCGAGAGGCCGGGCGGGAGCGCGATCTCGCCGTCGTCGAGGAACGCGCCGCGGCGTTCCCGCAGGGGCGAGGGCGGCGAGCGCTGGGGGTCCTGGTTCAGGCCGGAGTCGGCGAAATCGTCGTCTTCGACGGGCGCCTCGTCGACGAGGTCGGCGGCCAGCTCGGGGAAGCTCTCCGCCGGCCCTTGCGGACCGGGCAGCGGGGGCTCGTCGTCGTCGTCGGTGAACTGAAACGTCGCCGGTCGGCCCGGAGGCGGAGGCTTATGACCTCCGTTCCGCGGGGGCGGAGGAGGACCGGAACCGTTGCGCTTATTGTCCACGGGGGCGCTCAAGGGTCGCACATCGCGCGGCGGCTGGTCAAACTACGCGCCTTCCCGCGGGGCCGCTGCCGCGATTGGCGGCGATTACTTCGAGGTGTCGCGCTTCGCACTCTTGCCCTGCGCAGGCGCCGTGGTCGGCGCGGGCGCCGGCGCCTGCCCGGCCTCGGCGCGCACCTGCGCGATCCGCCGCTCCAGGGCGGGCAGCGCGTCGGGTTCGGTGGTGCGGATCGAGTCGCGGTAGCGTTCCAGGATCGTGAGCGCTTCCGCACTCCGGCCCGGGACCTGCGACAACAGCTCGCCGGCGTCGTGCAGGTACTTCAACTCGCCGGGCGCCAGCTCGAAGGCCCGCTGCAGCGCCTCGGCCGCGTCGGCCTCCCGCCGCGGCAAGCCCTGCAGCACCTCGGCCAGCGCCACCCAGTCGGGGGCGGTCGGTTCGGGCAGGCGAGCGATGCGCCGCTGCAGCGCGACGGCCGCCTCGGGCAGCATCGGCGCGGCCCGCAGCGCCTGGGCGAGGCGGCCGTAGAAATCGGCGTCGGCGGTCGGGTCGTCGTCGGCGAGCGCCTGCTTGAGGTAGTAGTCGGTCTCGGCCTTGTGGCCGGGGGACTTGGCGAGCACCAGCGCCAGTTCGCCCTCGCAGCGGGTGCTCCTGGGGATCTTGTTGGCGCAGGGCAGGAGGACCTGGGTGACCTCGACGTCGTTGCCGGCGGCGCGGGCGGCGGCGGCGGCGGCGAGCGCCTGGTCGAGCTCGGCCTGCGGGAGCTGCGGTTCGGAGCGCGGGGGCGGCGGGTCGCGATCGGCGCGGCGGAACGGGTTGTGCGCGTCGCGGGGGACCGGCTGCTGCTCCGAGGGGTGCGCCGACGCCTCGACCTTGGTCGGCGGCGGCGGGGTCGGCGTGCCGCCGCAAGCGGCGAGCAGGGCGGCGACGAGGACGGCAGGGCGGAGCATGCGGCGGAGTATACTGCGCCGGTGTCAGCCACCGAACCCGGCTCGTCGACCGAACTCTCGCGCCCGCTCACGGCCGTGTACCCCGGCTCGTTCGACCCGATCACCAGCGGACACGTCGAGATCGTCGAGCGCGCGCTGCGGCTGTTCGACCAGGTCATCGTCGCCGTCGGGCGCCACCCGACCAAGACCGGCTATTTCAGCGTCGACGAGCGGGTGGCCCTCATCGCCGAGTGTATCGCCCACCTGCCGCGCGCCCGCGCCGCCAAGTTCGACGGCCTGATGATCGACTTCTGTATGCAGCAGGGGGCCCGCGTGATCGTCCGCGGCCTGCGCGCCCACGGCGACTTCGAGCCCGAGTTCCAGATCGCCTCCGCCAACCGCGACCTCCAGCCGGCCGTCGAGACCGTGTTCCTCATCCCCGGCCCGGCCCACCAGTTCGTCTCGAGCTCGCTGGTCCGCGAGATCGCCGGCCACGGCGGGGACTTCGCCCGCTACGTCCCCGGCCCGGTGGCCGCGGCCATGCGCGAGCGGATGGGGGATGAATGAGAGGACATGTCTGAAGATGACTGACTCGAACGACATGTCCGAAGAGGCAGGTCCAAAGGGACAGCTGGCGCGCGCGGACCGGCCGTGGCGCGGCGACGAGCACGCGCTGCAGCTGGCGGCCGCGCGCGAGGCCGGGCTGCCGGCGGGGCAGACCGCGATCGACCTCTACACCGAGGGGTTCCGCCGCGGCCTGCAGGAGCGCGACCCGGGCGACGGGGCGATCGTGCTGCGCGGGCGCACGGTGCTGCGGGCCGAGGAGATGATGCGCAGCCTCAAGCCGATGCTGCGGTTCCTGCGGATCGGGCCCGACGCGATCGGCCTGCGCGTGGTCGAGGGCGAGTTCGAACTGCGCGTGGCCGGGCAGGCCGCGGACGCCAGCGAGCCGGTGCAGGGCGCGGTCCGCATGGTCCTGTTGATCTGGGTGGCGAGCGGGCTCATCGGCCTCGCGCTGCTCCAGGGCGGCTCGCAGATGGCGGCGCTGTTGGTCTGGGGCGTGGGCCTCCTGGTCGGGGCCTCGGCGCTGCGGCGCGGGCAGGTCAGCGGGCGCACCATGCTCGCGGCCCGCCTCGCGGTGGGGCTCGGGATCCTCGCCCATGAAGAGCAGCTCATCTTGCCGCCGGCCGATCGGGGAGGCGCGTGACCGTCGTCTCACCGTCGCCGGGGTTGTGCGCCGGCTGCGTGTCGGGGCGGCGCATCGACTCGGCCAAGGGGTCGACGTTCTGGCGCTGCGCCGAGCACGACCGCGATCCGAGCTGGCCGAAGTATCCGCGCCTGCCGGTGCTGCGCTGCAGTCGTTTCGTCGCCGGGGAGGTTCCCGCGGGCCCGGCGCAGGGGTAGATTGTCGGTGATGCGCTCTGTCCGTCCCTGCATCCTCGGGCTGCCGCCGGTGCTGGCGGCGCTGCTCACGCCGGCGCTCGCGCGGGCGGGCAACGGGATCCACGAGCGCACCCCGGTGAAGTGGCCGGACGACACCACGTGCATGACGGTGATCGATCGCAGCCAGGGCGCGGTCGTCCACTTCGACTACGAGATCCCGGCGGAGGACACGATGATCACCGCCGACGAGGTGTCCGACAGCCGGCGGCACCAGTTCGTCGCCTTCTGCCGCAATCACACGCCGCAGGAGCCGCTGCCGGTGTGGCTGTCGTGGAAGGACGTCGAGATCGCCGACGCCGCGGGGATCTCCGACAAGGCCGACGCGACCGACCAGGACGTGCTCGAGACGCACTCCATCTACAAGGACTGCTTCTCCCGCGTCACCGGGGACGACGAGCGGCGGCCGATCACCTTCGCCGAGGCGGCCAAGGGCTTCGACTGGGACACCACGGCGCTGGCGGCCGGGCCCTACATCCTGCAGGGCTACACCTGGGAGCCGGCCTTCAACATTTGGAGCAAGAGGCCCGGAGTGATCCACGTGGTCGACGGGCCCGATTTGTCCGCGGTCGCGCCGGCGGCGGCGCTGATGAACACCGAGGACTTCCTGTTCGGCGAGGACACTCTGGTGCTGCACGGCTGCGTGCGGGCGATGCCGGGCTCGACGATGAGCGGCTACTGGGCGGTGACCGGCGCCGACACGCTCGACTGGAAGCCGTTCGCCGAGGGCGTGCCGATCGACGGCGAGGCGCTCGAGCTGCCGTTCAAGCCGCCGCCCGAGGCGCTGGTGGAGACGGTGGCGCTGCGGGTCGACGTGACCGACCCGATGCAGCGGACCTTCTCGGCCTTTCCGCAGGCGCTGGTGGTCGTGCTGCCGGGCAGCGGCGACACCACCACCACCGGCAGCGACTGCAGCGACACCAACGCCTTCATCGGCAACGAGAGCTGCGGCGAGGCCAGCAGCAGCGGCGGCGACGTCACCGGCGTCGCCAGCAGCACCGGCGAGGCGCCGACCGGGACGACCTCGCCGGACGCGACCTCGACGGGCGGGGCCACGACCTCGAGCGACGTCACCGGCGAGTCGGCGTCGACGACCTCCGAGGAGCTGCCGACGCGCGAGAGCTGCGGCTGTCACAGCGGCGGCCTGGCGGGCTCGTGGGCGTGGACCGGCCTGGTGCTGCTGGGCCTGCGCCGGCGACGACGTGGGGTTTTCGCACCCGCGCGGCGCTGAGCGGGCTCGGCTGCACGCGCGGCGCCAGTGGCGACGTCGGAGTACACTGGCTGCGTGCGAGCTCCCATTCGCGTCGCGCTCGTGATCGTCGGCCTCGCCTGGCCCGGGCTCGCGCGCGCCGGCAACGGCGGCCACCCGCGCACCCCGGTGAAGTGGCCCGACGACGTGCCGTGCATGACGGTGATCGATCGCAGCCAGTCGAGCACCCTGCAATTCGAGTACTCGATCCCCTACGAGGACACCGAGCTGACCCCCGACGAATTGCCGACCAGCCGGCGCCACCAATTCGTCGCCTTCTGCCGCGACGACAGCCCGCAGACGCCGCCGCCGGTGTGGCTGTCGTGGACCGACGCCAATGTCTGGCTCGATTGGGCGGCCGAGAAGATGATCGACGCCGAGCTGATCGAGGACGACGATGTTCTCGAGACCAACCCGCTCTACAAGGATTGCTTCGTCCGGATCACCGCCGACGACGCGCGCCGGCCGATCACCGAGGCCGAGGCGATGAAGCCGGTGGTGTGGGACACGACGGGGCTGCCCGCCGGCGCCTGGCGGATCGACGGTTATACGTGGGAGCCCGAGCTCAACCGCTGGTCGCGGCGGCCGGGCGTGGTCCACGTGGTCGACGGCCCCGACCTCGCCGCGGCCCCGCCCGCGGCGGCGCTGACCAATCCCGAGGGCGCGTTCGTGGTGGCCGGCGAATCGTACGTGCTCGAGGGCTGCGCGCGGGCGATGCCGGGCTCGACGCTCACCGGTTACTGGGCGCTGGCCGACAGTCTCGAGTGGCAGGAGTTCGCCAGCCAGCCGCTCGAGGGTGAGGCGATCTCGCTGGCATTCACGCCGCCGCTGGAGGTCGCGCCCGACTCCGTGGTGTTGCGGGTCGACGTCACCGACCCGATGCAGCGCACCTATTCGACCTACCCGGTGTCGCTGTTGTCGGTGCTCGCGCCGAGCGACCCCTCGACCGGTGGTTGTAGCGACAGCGGGTCGTTCCTCGCCCAGGGCGGCGAGGAGACCTGCGGGGACAGCGGGAGCACCACGGGGACCAGCGGGGACGGCCCGACGACCGGTGCGGCGACCGATGCGTCGAGCTCGAGCGGCGAGGGGACGAGCGACAGCGCGACGACGTCGCCGATGACTGGATCCGACCCGAGCGGGTGCGGCTGCCGCAGTGATCGCTCGGGATCGGCGGCGTTATGGCTGCTGCTGCCGGTCCTCGGGCTCCGAAGGCGCCCGCGGGCGGCGCGCGGGGGCGTGATATCGTTCGACCGATGAGGTCGGTCGCGCGACGAGGTGGGTCGTGATCGCAGCGACGGCGCTCGCGGTCGTGGTGGCGACGAGCGAGCTCCATCCGCGCACGCCGGTGACCTGGCCCGAAGACACGCCGTGCATGACGGTGGTCGATCGCAGCAAGGGCAGCGTGCTGCACTTGAGTTACTCGATCCCCTTCGAGGATACGATGGTGTCGCCCCCGCCGGCCGAGGTCGCGGACAGCCGGCGGCACCAGTTCGTCGCGTTCTGCCGCGGCCACAGCGCGCAGCGGCCGCTGCCGAACTGGCTGTCGTGGACCGACGTGGCGGCGGCGCAGCTCCTCGCAGAGCCGCCCGAGGACGTCGGCGACGCCGAGGTGCTCGAGACGAGCGGCGAATGGGCGCCGTGCTTTCATCGCATCACGGCCGACGACGCGCGGCGGCCGATCACGTTCGCCGCGGCGGCCGAGGGCGTCGATTGGGACACCTCGCTGGTGCCGCCCGGGCCCTACGTGATCGAGGGCTACACCTGGGAGCCGGTGTTCAATCGCTGGAGCTCGCGGCCGGGCGTGGTCCACGTGGTCGATGGGCCAGGTCTCGAAGTGACGCCGGCGGCGGCGGTGATGACCCGCCAGGATTACGTTTTCGCCGGCGAGCCGCTGCTGCTCGAGGGCTGCGCGCGGGCGATGCCCGGCTCGCAGCTCCGGGTCTGGTGGTCGATCGCGGACGACATGGAGCTCGACTGGCAGCCCGACGCCGCCGGGTCGCCGCTGATCGGTGAGACGTTCGCGGTCTCGTTCACGCCGCCGCCCGAGACGTTCGGGCAGATGTTGGCGCTGCGCGTCGATGTCACCGACCCGGCGCAGCGGACATTCTCGGCGCACCCGCTGCAACTGGTGGCCGCGTTGCCGCCGCCGTGCGAGCGGGGGTTCCTCGGCGACTGCGGCGAGGATGACTCCGGCACCACGACGGACGCGGAGACGGGCGCGGGCGAGGTCACGAGCGGCCCGGCCGAGCCGGAGCAATCGAGCACCGACGGCCCGCAGTCCGGTTCATCGTCGACGTCGGGGGCTTCGACCGACGGGTCGCCGATGGAGGATTCGGGACTCGGCGCGCGGGGGTGCTCGTGCGAGTTCGACGCCGCGCCGGCCCCGACGACGCTCGGCCTGCTCGCAGTGGTGGGTTTGAGCCGTCGGCGCCGCCGCTCGTGATATCGTCGAGGCGATGGCGAGTCGGCTGGTCGTCGGTGGGATCGCGGCGATCGGGTGCCTGGGCGCCGCCGCGACGGCGCGGGCGGACGGCGGCATCTGGCCGCGCACTCCCGCCCTGTGGCCGGACGACACGCCGTGCATGACGGTGGTCGATCGCAGCCAGAGCGCGGTGTTGCAATTCACCTACCGGCTCGATCACGAGGACACGTACGTCGAGCCGGAGGAGCTGCCAGGCAGCCGCCGCCACCAATTCGTCGGCCTCTGCCGCGTCGATCCGTACTGGTGGCTGCCGACGTGGATCTCCCAGGCCGACGTGGCGGCCTGGAACGCGTGGGAGGTCGGGCTCGATGAGTCGCCGATGGTGGTGGACCCCGAAGATGTCCTCGAGACCAGCAGCGAGTACGGCGATTGCTTCGCCCGGATCACCGCCGACGACGCCCGACGGCCGATCACGTTCGCCGCGGCCGACGAGGCGGTGACATGGGACACCACGGGCTTGCCGGCCGGGGGTTACGTGATCCGCGGCTACACCTGGCATCCGCCGTTCAACGCGTGGTCGCGCCCGCGAGTCGTGCACGTGGTCGACGGGCCCGATCCGGCGACGGCGCCGCCGGCGGCCGCGCTGGCGCTCACGGACGACTTCTTCTTCGCCGACGAGGGACTGACGATGACCGGCTGCGCGCGGGCCGAGCCGGGCTCGACGTTGCGCGCGTACTGGGCGGACCACCCGCAAGACGGGGTCAGCTACGAGTGGAACGGCTTCGTCGAGCAGCCGCTGGTCGGCGAGACGTTCGCCCTGACGTTCCTGCCGCCGCCGGAGGCGCTCGAGAAGACCGTGCTGTTGCGGGTCGACGTCACCGATCCGCAGCAACGCACATTCAGCGCCCACTCGGACCTCCTCGTGACGGTCCTGCCGGGACAGCAGCCGGACTGCTACAACTCGTTCCTCTCCTGCATGGACAGCGAGACCGGCGCGAGCCCGACGACCGGCGATGATTCGGGGGCGCAGCCGACGTCGACCGGCGCCGGGGACTCGGCGGGCGGGCAGACCGGCGAGCCCGCCGGCGGCTGCGGCTGCGCGACGGCCGCGAACGGCGGGGGATGGGCGCTGGCGGGGCTGCTGGCGCTGATGCGGCGCCGGCGGCTGCGAGGATTGACCGGCGGCGCTGAAAAATAAGATGTCCCGAGAGACAGCTGTACATCGCGGCGAGCTCGGACCTGCCGGCGAGCGGGCGACGAATGAGGCCGGACCGCGATCGCGGGCGCGATCGGACGTCCGTGCCACGCGGGCGTGACATTCACCGCGACCGCCAATGGATGGGGGACGCGCCGAGAGCGGGGTTCCAGGCGGTCGCGCGGCGGGCGGCGCGAGCGTCGGCCAGGGTTCGCGGGGGTCGGCGCGGGAAGCGAGGATCCACACTCGGCCGGCTGTGACGGGCCTGGGGACGCGGGGTAGACTCCGCGCGCCTCGATGTCCGCAGCGCCCCGCGAAGACGCGTCGAACCAGTCGATTCCCGAGCTCATCTGCGAGCTCTGCCGGCTGTTCTATCAGCTCGGTTGGGTCAGCGGCACCGGCGGCGGCATCTCGATCCGCGGACCCGAGGGCATTTATATGGCGCCCTCGGGGGTGCAGAAGGAGCGCTTGCGGCCGGAGGACATCTTCCTGCTGAGCGACCAGGCCACCGGCGAGCACGACTGCGAGGTCGTGCGCGGGCCGGTGACGGGGCTCAAGGTCAGCGAGTGCCGGCCGCTGTTCTTCAACGCCTATCGCCTGCGCGGCGCCGGCGCGGTGATGCACTCGCACTCGGTGTGGGCGGTGCTGGCGGCGCGGCTGTTCGCGCCGCAGGGCGGGCCGGGCGAGTTCGTGTGCCAGGGGCTCGAGATGCAGAAGGGCCTGCGCGGGTTCGGTTGCTTCGACACGCTGCGGGTGCCGATCATCGCCAACACGCCGCGCGAGTCGCAGCTGACGGCGAGCATGGCCGAGGCGATGCTGGCGTACCCCGACGTCGACGCGGTGCTGGTGGCGGGGCACGGGGTGTACGTGTGGGGCCGCGACTGGGTGCAGGCCAAGACGCAGGCCGAGAGCTACGACTATTTGTTCCGCGCGGTGGTCGAGTCGCATCGGCTCGGCCTGCCGATCGGCGCGAAGTGACGCGGAGGCGAGGGATCATGCAGCTCGGTTGGCTCGAGGACTCACTCCACGGCCCGGACGCGCCGAGCGAGGGGCCGACGCTGGCCGACCTCGCGGCCGTCGGGGTGCTCTACGAGCGCCTGCCCGACGACGATTACCAGGGCGCGCTCGACCGCCTGAAGGCGGCCCGCGGCTACGTCGCGCAGGACATGATCGAGCTGCGGCCGGACACGCCGAACCTGGACGGGCTGCTGGCCAAGTTCAAGGACGAGCACCTGCACCGCGACGACGAGGTCCGCTTCGTGCTCGAGGGCGAGGGGATCTTCGACATCCGCGGCCAGGGCGAGCGGTGGATCCGGGTCCAGGTCGAGCGCGGCGACCTGATCGTCGTCCCGGCCGACCTGTATCACCGCTTCTTTTTGACCGAGCGGCGGCAGATCCGCTGCGTGCGCCTGTTCAAGGACGCCGCGGGCTGGGTGCCGGAGTACCGCGCTTGATGACGCTGGATTCGCATTGTTCGCGAGAGGATCAAGGTAGACGATGACTGCAAGCACTGTGTCGAAGGAAAAGCCGCCCACCACGCCCGACTACAAGGTCGCCGACATGGGCCTGGCCGATTGGGGGCGCAAGGAGATCGCCCTGGCCGAGAAGGAGATGCCCGGGCTGATGGCGCTGCGCGCCAAGTACGGGGCGGAGAAGCCGCTGAAGGGGGCCAAGATCGCCGGCTGCCTCCACATGACGATTCAGACGGCGGTGTTGATCGAGACGCTGACGCACCTCGGGGCCGAGGTCCGGTGGTCGTCGTGCAATATCTTCTCGACGCAGGACCACGCGGCGGCCGCGATCGCGGCCACCGGCGTGCCGGTGTTCGCGTGGAAGGGCGAGACCGAGGAGGAGTACTGGTGGTGCGTCGAGCAGACCATCCGCTGGCCCGACGGCAGCCCGCCGAACATCCTGCTCGACGACGGCGGCGACCTGACGCTGGTGCTGCACCGGCCGGAGCACATCGGCTCGCTCGAGCAATGCCTCGGCGTCAGCGAGGAGACCACCACCGGGGTGCACCGCCTGTATCAGATGGCCGAGCGCGGCGAGCTGAAGATCGCCGCGATCAACGTCAATGACTCGGTGACCAAGTCGAAGTTCGACAACCTGTACGGCTGCCGCGAGAGCCTGGCCGACGGCATCAAGCGCGCGACCGACATCATGGTCGCCGGCAAGGTCGTGGTCGTCGCGGGTTACGGCGACGTCGGCAAGGGCTGCGCCCAGTCGATGCGCGGGTTCGGGGCCCGGGTGCTGGTCACCGAGGTCGACCCGATCTGCGCCCTGCAGGCGGCGATGGAGGGCTTCCAGGTGACGACGATGGACGAGGCGGCCAGCGTCGCCGACATCTTCGTCACTGCCACCGGGTGCTGCGATGTCATCACGCTCGAGCACATGCGGAAGATGAAGGACGAGGCGATCGTCTGCAACATCGGCCACTTCGACAGCGAGATCGACGTCGCCGGCCTCGTCAGCGACAAGTCGGTCCGCGAGATCAACATCAAGCCGCAGGTCGACCGCTTCGTGTTCCCCGACGGCCACGCGATCATCCTGCTGGCCCGCGGCCGCCTGGTGAACCTCGGCTGCGCCACCGGCCACCCCAGCTTCGTGATGAGCAATAGCTTCACGAATCAGGTCCTCGCCCAGCTGTCGCTCTACACCGAGCGCAGCCGTTATGCGCGGGGCAAGGTGTACGTGCTGCCGAAGCGCCTCGATGAGGAGGTCGCCCGTCTCCACCTCGGAAAGCTCGGCGCCAAGCTCACCCGCCTCAGCGACAAGCAGGCCGAATACCTCGGCATCTCGCAGGAAGGTCCGTTCAAGCCCGAGCACTACCGGTACTGACCCGGACGGCCGCGCCGGGCCTGCCTGGTGCGCCGATGTCCCGACTGCGAGGGGGGCGGCCTTGGCCGTCCCCCTCTTCGCTTTCAGCGGCCCTTAAAAGGTAGTCAGTAACGAGTCGGCCTCCTGAGAATGGCTGCGCGCGCCCGCGCATACGCTGCGGCGGGGCGGACGAGCGTCCGGCGAAACGAAGTACGTACGCAGCTAACATCGGACTGACGCGCGTTCGCGGGATACTGCACAGGGGCGCGCGGGCTGCCGCGCAGGTAGCCGCCCGATGCCGACGAGTCGGAAGTCGGCAGTGCCGCCGATATGAACAGTGTCGCGGGCGGACGGCCGCCGGCGATTTCCGTCGCCGGGCGGGCGAGCGCCCCAAAGCGCTCTCGCGGCCGTAAAGCGGCGGGCGCGGCCGGGGGCGCAAAGACGCGGGTCCGTCGAAGCAGGCGGGCAGACGAAACGGCCGTGTAAACGCGGGACATCCAATAGCTCCGCATGGGCCGATCGGTTGCGGGCACCGATGGGGGGACCCCGACGGTTGGGGGGACCCCAACGGTTGGGGGAACTGAGGAGTGGGGGGAACTGAGGAGTGGGGGGAACTGAGGAGACGGGGAAGGACGCGAGGACAGGGGGAAGGACGTAGGGAGTGGGGTAAGGAAGTCAGGGCCCGGGGAACAGGGCCCAAAAGGCAGGGGGAGCGGGGAAAGTGGGGGGAGCGGGGAAAGTGGGGGGAGCGGGGAAAGTGGGGGAAGCGGGGAAAGTGGGGGGAGCGGGAAAGTGGGGGGGACAAAAAAGTGCGGGGAGTGAAGATTTTTGTCCCGACCTGCCGAATATGGATTGACCTCGGATCTCGGGTCATGCAAAAAGCTAAGACGATGTCTAGGTTCGAGACGACCTTCCGCAATGCCGTCGCGAATGCCGAGCGCGACGTGATGATCGAACAGATCCGTTCAAATCCCCAGATGAGCCTCGCTGAGCTCGGCAAGCTCGCGACGGGCGAGCTAGGCTCGCTCCTGAAGGGGATCACGATCGGTGAGCTCCTGGGCCAGGGCGGCGCAGCGGCCCCCGCCCCGCGCGGCGGCGGCGCCGGCAAGCCGGTCAAGGTCCCGAAGGCGCTGGCCAAGGCCCCCGAGAAGGCCGGCCGCAAGGGCCGTGGCGCCGCCGCGCCCGCCAAGGAGGCGCCGGCGCCGGCTGCGAAGCGTGGCGGCTCCAAGGCGGTCGTCGACACCCGCACCCCCGCGGGCCGTGACGCCTACGACCAGGGCATGCTGAACGCCCTCAAGAACGCCCCCGGGCCGCAGGCCGCGCCGGACCTGTCGGCCGTGGTCGGCGGCACCCCGCTGCAGGTCCGCACCGCCCTGGCGCGCCTCATCGAGCGCGGCCTCGTGTCGTGGACCGGCCAGGCTCGCGGGACTCGTTACACTGCCGTCTGAGGAATCGCCGGTCCGGCGTCAGCCCTAAGCCCTCTGCTCGAGGCCGCCGGGGCTGCGCCGGGTCCGCCATTGCCGCTCCGTAAAGTCGTCCGGGCCATCGGTCGTCCGGCGGGTCCCGTGTTTGTCCGCGCGAGTCGAACTTCGCGGACCATGCGGTAGATTCGCCGGCGTCGCCCGACGGTCCCGCGTTCGGTCACGCCGCCCTACTGGCGCCCGGCCGGCCCCCGCCGTCGCAATCGTGATAGCACCCGGCCATGCCTGCCGTGCCGCCTCGCGAGTTCCCTGCGACCTCGAACCCCGATCCCCGACTGTCGGGGCTCCTCGTCGACACGATCAAGACCCTCGCCATCGACGCCGTGCAGAAGGCGAACTCGGGCCACCCGGGGATGCCGATGGGCGCGGCGGTGATGGGGTCGGTGCTATGGACGCGATTCCTCGTCCACGACCCCGAGCACCCGCGTTGGCCCGACCGCGATCGTTTCGTGCTGAGCGCCGGCCACGGGTCGATGCTGCTCTACGCGTTGCTGCACCTCACGGGCTATGATCTGCCGCTCGAGGAGCTGAAGCACTTTCGTCAGTGGGGCAGCAAGACCCCGGGCCATCCCGAGTACGGACATACCGTCGGGGTCGAGGTGACCACCGGTCCGCTCGGCACTGGATTCGCTGCGGCCGTCGGCATGGCGCTGGCGGAGCGCTTCCTGGCCGCGACGTACAACCGGCCGGGACACGACATCGTCGATCACTTCACCTACGGGATCTGCAGCGACGGCGACCTGATGGAGGGGATCGCCTCGGAGGCCGCGAGCCTGGCCGGGCACCTCGGGCTCGGCAAGCTGGTGTTCCTGTATGACGATAACAAGATCTCGATCGACGGCTCGACCGACCTCGCGTTCACCGAGGACGTCCTGGGCCGCTTCGCCGCCTATGGCTGGCACGTGCAGCGCATCGACGGCGCCGACGCGGCCCAGGTCGAGGCGGCGCTGGTCCTCGCGCGCGCCGAGACGACGCGGCCGAGCCTCATCGCCTGCCGCACCGTCATCGCCGCCGGCAGCCCCAACAAGGCCGGCACCCACGGGGCCCACGGCGCGCCGCTCGGCGACGCCGAGGTCGCGGCGACCAAGAAGGCGATGGGCTGGCCCGAAGACCAGTTCTTCCGCGTGCCCGACGAGGTCCGCGCCGCGCTGACCGAGCAGCGGCGCGCGCTGGGCGAGCAGCGCAAGGCGTGGGAGGCCAAGTTCGACGCCTATCGCAAGGCCCACCCCGAGCTGGCCGCGCAGTTCGAGGCGCTCCAGAGCGACGTCGTCCCCGAAGAGGTGCTGCGGGCGATCCCGAGCTTCGAGCCGGGCACTGCAGTGGCCACCCGCAAGGCCGGCCAGAAGATCCTCGAGGCGCTGGTGAAGGCCCACCCGACGCTGATCGGCGGCTCCGCCGACCTCGCCGGCTCCAACGGCGTCGAGCTCAAGCTGCCGGCCCAGAGCCGCACCCGGCCCGACGGGCGGGTGATGCACTTCGGCGTGCGCGAGCACGGCATGGCCGGCGTCTGCAACGGCCTGGCGCTGCACGGCGGCGTGCGGGCCTACGGCGCGACCTTCCTGGTGTTCTCCGACTTCCTGCGCGGGGCGCTGCGGCTGTCGTCGCTGATGCGGGCGCCGGTGGTCTACATCTTCAGCCACGACAGCTTCTGGGTCGGCGAGGACGGGCCGACGCACCAGCCCATCGAGCAGCTGATGAGCCTGCGGCTGATCCCCGACCTGTACGTCGTGCGGCCGGCGGACGCGCGCGAGACGGCCGCCGCGTGGCGCCTGGCGCTGCAGCGCGGGCACGCCGACGGCGCCACGGCGATCCTGCTGACGCGTCAGGACCTGCCGATCATGGCGGAGACGCGCGAGCAGATCGACGAAGGCGCCTACGTGTTGTGGCAGCCCGAGGGCCCGCTCGACGGCATCCTGGTGGCGACCGGCTCCGAGGTCGCGACTGCGCTGGCCGCGGCCAGGACCCTGCACGCCGATCACGGAAAGCGCGTGCGGGTGGTCTCGATGCCGTGCTGGGAGGCCTTCCTCGCCCAGCCGAAGGCCTATCAGGACAGCGTCCTACCGCCCGAGATCTCGCGCCGCCTGTCGGTGGAGGCGGGCACCACGTTCGGGTGGGACCGGTTCGCGGCCCACCAGCACGGCCTCGACCACTACGGCGCCAGCGCCCCCGGCAAGCTCCTGGCCGAGCGGTTCGGCTTCACGCCGGCGGCGGTGGTGAAGCACTGGCTGGAGCTCCCCTAGGCGCCTGCGGCGCGCAAGGCGGGTGCGGACGATCACGCCCCGCCGGGCAGCCTCAAGCGGCCAAGCGGGGCACCTTGTGGCATGCTCCGCGCGCTCAAAAGCACCCCAAGGGGTTGTCTTTCGGGCTCCAGGGCAAAACTTCAACCCCCCGACCGAGGCCATCCAGGCTCGAGGCTCGCGGGGTTGAGCAGCACAACAGGCTCGGAGGGCCGGGCGGCGGACTCGCTCCGCACCCTTTTGCCGGGACACCCGGACCCCCGACACCTGCACTCGTCATCGGCAAGGTCAGCAGAGCACTACCATGGAACTCGCAAAGGTCCGAAACATCGGGATCTCCGCGCACATCGACTCCGGCAAGACGACGCTCTCGGAGCGCATCCTGTTCTACTCGGGGAAGATCCACAAGATCGAGGAGGTCAAGGGCAAGTCAGGCGTCGGCGCGACGATGGACTCGATGGACCTCGAGCGCGAGAAGGGCATCACGATCCAGTCGGCTGCCACCTTCCTCGAGTGGAAGGACCACTTCCTCAACCTGATCGACACCCCCGGACACGTCGACTTCACGATCGAGGTCGAGCGCGCCCTCAGCGTGCTCGACGGCGCGATCCTCGTGCTGTGCTCGGTCGCCGGCGTGCAGTCGCAGTCGATCACGGTCGACCGGCAGATGAAGCGCTACAACGTGCCCCGGCTGGCGTTCATCAACAAGATGGACCGCTCGGGCGCAGACCCGTTCAAGGTCACCCGTCAGCTGCGCGAGAAGCTGCGTCACAACGCCCACCTCGTCACCTACCCGATCGGCGCCGAGGACCGGTTCGAGGGCGTCGTCGACCTGCTCACCCGTGAGGCGCTGTACTTCGACGGCGACAACGGCGAGAACATCCGGCGCGAGCCGTGCCCCGAGAACCTCAAGGACGCGGTCGAGGAGTACCGCCTGAAGCTGGTCGAGGCGCTGGGCGACTTCGACGACGGCATCATGGAGCGCTTCCTCGAGGGCGAGGGCGCCAACGTCACCGCCGAGGAGATCGTGCCGGTGCTGCGCAAGGCGACCCTGTCGCTCAACTTCACGGCGGTGTTCTGCGGCTCGGCCTACAAGAACAAGGCCGTGCAGCACCTGCTCGACGGCGTGGTCAAGTACCTGCCGGCGCCCGACGAGGTGAAGAACGTCGCCTACCAGATCGCCAGCGACGGCAAGGAGACCGAGGTCCAGCTCAAGAGCGACGAGGCCTCGCCGCTGTGCGCCCTCGCGTTCAAGCTCGAAGAGGGCAAGTACGGCCAGCTGACCTACATCCGCATCTACCAGGGCCACGTCAAGAAGGGCGACACGATCTTCAACACCCGCACGGGCAAGAAGAACAAGGTCGGCCGCCTGGTGCGCATGCACGCCGACGAGATGGTCGACATCGAGGAGGTCGGCGCGGGTCACATCGCGGCGTTCTTCGGCATCGACTGCGCGTCGGGCGACACCTTCACCGGCCCCGACGTCATCTACTCGATGCGGTCGATGTTCGTGCCGGCGCCGGTCATCAGCTACGCCGTCACCCCGACCAAGAAGGACGGCCTGGCCAACTTCTCGAAGGCGCTCAACCGCTTCTCGAAGGAGGACCCGACCTTCCGCGTCCACCGCGACGAGGAGTCGGGCGAGACCATCATCCAGGGCATGGGCGAGCTGCACCTCGACATCTACATCGAGCGCATGAAGCGCGAGTACCAGGTCGAGACCACCGTCGGCGAGCCGCAGGTGGCGTACCGCGAGACCATCACGCAGGAGGTCCCGTTCGTGTACATCCACAAGAAGCAGACCGGCGGCTCCGGTCAGTACGCGAAGATCGGCGGCGTGATGCGCCCGCTGCCCGAGGACGCGCCCGACAAGACCTACCGCTTCGTCGACAACGTCGTCGGCGGCAAGATCCCGCGCGAGTACATCCCGTCGTGCGACAACGGCTTCCGCCAGTCGCTCGACCGCGGCGTGCTCATCGGCTTCCCCGTCGTCGGCGTCGAGATGGAGGTCAACGACGGTGCGGCCCACGCGGTCGACTCGAGCGACATGGCGTTCCAGATCGCCGCCCGCGCGGCCTTCAAGGAGACCATGCCCAAGGCCTCTCCGCAGGTGCTCGAGCCGATCATGAAGGTCGCCGTCGAGACGCCCGAGGAGTTCCAGGGCGGCATCCAGGGCGGCCTCGTCCGCCGCCGCGGCAACATCATCAACTCGGAGTCGAGCATGGGCATCAGCGTCATCGAGGCCCACGTCCCGCTGGCGACGATGTTCGGCTACTCCACCGAGCTCCGCAGCATGTCGCAGGGCAAGGCCGAGTACACGATGGAGTTCGAGCGCTACGAGGCGGTCCCCCGCCAGGTCCAGGACGAGCTCATCAAGAAGTACGCCGGCAACAAGAAGGGCTGACGCCCACGCGGATCACGGTCCGCACATTCGAGGGCGGTGCGAGCGATCGCGCCGCCCTCGGCGCTTTCTCGGGGCCTAAACGGCGTGCGCGTTGACGCGCATGGCGCCGGTTACTATCCTCTCGAGGTGAGCGCCGCCGAGAACATCCGCAGCCGGTTCCACAAGAACCTCAAGCGGACTCATCACTTGCTCGAAGTGTTTCGCACGCTCCACCGCGGGGGCGAGAGAGCCTCCGAACTGCATGCCGACGTGGTGCGGGCCGCGGTCGTCTTCATGCACGCAACCCTGGAAGACTTGCTGAGGTCGACGGAAGAGTTGCGGCTCCCCCTCGCTCCGGCCTCGGCCTTCGAGCGCATCGGCCTGATGCTCCCAGGCGCGGACAGGGCCAAGGAGCGGTTGACGCTCGTCGAGCTGGCGCAGCTCCGCGGGCAGACCGTCAACGAGGTGTTGCTCCGGGCCTTCCAGAAGCATCACGAGCAGTCCAACTACAACAACGAGCAAGACGTGGTCGGCGCGCTTCAGCGGATGGCTCTCGAGATCAGGCCCTTCGAGTCGTACTTCTCGGATCTGGCCGCGATGATGAAGCGGCGCCATCTCATCGCTCACCGCGCCGATCGGAACCCCCGGTTTCCGCGGCTCACGAACGTGATGAAGATCAAGGACGCCGAGCGCTGGGTGGCAACGGTGGAGACGTTTGGGGAACAGCTGCTGTCGTCGCTGTGAGGAGGTCGTCGTGAAGGCAGAGGAACTGAGGAAGGCTCTGGAGCAGCTCGGCACCACCGAGGTCGAGGAGGATGGCGGTCGCTTCGTCGCGCACGTCGTGTCTCCGCGGTTCGAAGGGATGGAAGACGCCGAGCGGCAGTTTCAAGTGTGGGAGCGGGTCCGTCAGCAGTTCGGCCTGCGCGCGGGGGTCGATATCGAGTTCATCTTCACCTACAGCCCCAGCGAATGGGAGCGCCTCAATCGCGGCGAGCAGCTCGACGAGCTGCAGGATTGACCTGTCCTAGCGGACAGCCTGCGCCAGGGCTCGCTCGAGCGCGTGGCGGCGCTGCAGGGCGGCGCGGTCGCCGGGGCGGGCGAGCAGGCGGGGCATCAGGTCGCGGGCGCGGGCGAGGGCGTCGGGTTGGCCGTCGCGGAGGTACGAGCCGAGCAGCTTCTCCTCGACGAGGGCGATCTCGGCGGGCTCGCTGATGAGGCCCCCGGCGAGCGCCTCCTCGAGGTCGCGCTGCAGCTCGCGCTCTCGCGGGACCCGCTGGCTCTCGAGCGCGCGGGCCAGCAGCAGGTGGCTGTGGACCTCGTGCGGCGCGAGCACGCGGAGCAGGCGCGCGTAGTGGAGGGCCAGCGACGGGTTGTCGAGGGCGAGGGCCAGGCGGACTTGCATGTGCAAGACGGGCGGCTCGCGGCCGTCGACCTGGCTGCGCGCGGCCGCGAGGATCGCCGCGTAGGCGGGCGCCTCGGCGATCAGCGACTCCATCACCACCGTCCACGGCGCCAGCTCCTTCGGCATCAGCGGCGCCAGCTCCTCGGCGTTGGGGTAGCGCCCCAGCAGGTAGCGCGTCAGGTCGAGGTCGGGCGGGTGCCTCATCGTCGCCAGCGTCCGCGCCAGCGCGCTCGCCGACTCGGCGGCGTCGCCCAGCTCGCGCGCCGCGTGGGCCCGCCGCAGCCACGCGTCGGAGTTGGCCGGCTGCAGCTCGCTGGCCACGGTCGCCCGCGCCCGCGCCTGCGCCCAGTCCTCGATCTCGAGCGCGCGCTGGGCCAGCAGGATGTGCAAGGAGGCGTCGAGCGGGCGCATCCGCTGAGCTGCCTCCGGGGACATGTCCCCAGAGACAATCGCCGCGTCGCCCTGGGAGCGGTTCTGCCAGGTGTACGGCTGGGCCCACAGCGCCAGCGCGGCCGCGCCGGCGAGGCTGAGGCCGCCGACGAGGATCGCCGGGCGGCCCGGGACGCGGAAGTAGCCGCGGCGCTCCGACAGCGCGCCGGCCAGGGCGCACAGCGGGGCGGCGACGCCGAGGAACTCGAGGTTGAAGTCGGCGAGGTTGTGGATCGCCAGGGCCAGCGGGCCGCACAGGGCCACGCGACGGGCGCTGACGTGACGGCCGCTGCCGGTGGTGTAGACCGCGGCGATCCACCACCACAGCAGGCCGAGCGCGACCAGGCCGCCGCCGACCGGGCCCCACTCGACCAGCATCGCCGCCGGGGCCGACTCGAGGTGGGTGTGGACGACGCCGAGCGGGCGCGAGTCGACGCCGGGGAACAGGTCGAGGAAGGCGCCGCGGCCGACCCCGAGCGCCGGCGACAGGTCGATCAGCGCCACCGCGTCGGAGGCGATCCGGAACTTGGTCTCGGCCTCGTTGACGCGCCACAGCGTCGACAGCTCGGCCCACGCGCCCTGACGCGCGACCACCAATGCGAGCAGGCCGAGCCCGACCGCCAGCGCCCCGCGCTGCAGCCACAGCCGGCCCTGCGGGTCGTTCGGGCGAGACCTGCCCGCAGGGACAGGTCCGTTGCGCCAGGCGAGCATCAGCGCCACCGGGGCGACCACCGCCAGCGCGACGATCGCGGCCCGCGACAGCGACAGCAGCAGCGCCGCGCCCTGGATCGCCAGGGCCGCCAGGGCCGCCAGCCGACGCTCGCGCAGGCGGCCGACCAGCGCCGGGTCGGTGGCAGTGCGGCCCTGCAGCCGCATGTGCACCGCCAGCGCGCCGGCGCTGAAGATCCCGAGCAGGAACAGGCCGGCCTGGTGGTTGGCGTTGACGAAGGTCGTCAGCAGCGCCGGCGTGACCGTCGGGTCGACCTGCAGCGGCTGATACAGGCCGTAGATCGCCTCGACGCCGAACGCCGCCTGCGTGAGGCCGATCAGCGCCACCAGCGAGCCGGCCAGCGCGACCAAACCGGCGCTGACGCGCCACGACAGCTGCGCCGCGCCGACGAACAGGCCGGTGAGCGCGAGCAGTCGCGCGGCCTCGAGGGCGCTGTCCCCGGGGACAGGTGAGAGCCCCGGCCAGGCCGTCGCGCCGCTGCCGGACAGCGCCGCGGCCACCCGCCCGGTCAGCCCGGGGGCCAGCAGCTCGCGCACGAACAGCGGCAGCGGCATCCACTGCAGCAGCGTCAGCCCGGCGGCGAACAGGCCGATGAACGCGCCCGACGGCACGCGCAGCGGCTGCTCGCTGCGCGTGCACAGGCGGATCCACAGCGCCAGCACCACCGCGCAGAAGCCAGGCACCACGATCGACGGCACCCCGCCCAGCCACAGCGCCGGGCCGCCGATCGCCATGCCGAGCAAGATCCGCGACCACGGCGGCTGGGACGGCCGGTCGCGCGCGATCGAGCTGACCGCGGCCTCGGGCTCGAGGCCGCGAACCACCACGGAGGGGATCTTGGGAGGGGACATCAGCGAAGGCCGCGACGAGGGGGGCGGGCGCGATAAGGGAGGTCGCAAGAACGCGCGTCAGGTCGAGTCGGCGGAGGTCCGGCGCACGTGACAAGGATACTAGCCCGAGCCCGACCCGGCCTGCCGGGCCGCGTCGGACCCCGCTCCTGCCGGGCGAATGCACGGCCAGGCCGGTCCGCTGCCGTGCTCGCGCCGCAGAGATCTACCCCACAGTCCTCGCCGGCATTTCGCCCGCGAGGCCCCCGCCCGCTCGGCATCGGCCGGTGCGGAGCCGCCACCGGGAGCCAACCAACGGGCGGTCCCGACCCTCCGCGCCTCTCGCACCCCGTCGTACCACCCCCAGGGCCGCCGTCGACGGATGGATGCCTCAGAGGGCATGGCACTACAGGAATGTTTAAAGGGACATGTTGTAAAGAGCATGTTGCAACATCACGGGTGCGGACCTCGGCGGACGAGGCCTCGGCTCGCTGGTAAAATTAGATGTTCAAAGGGACATGCTTTAAAGAGCATGCCGTAAAGAACATGTCGCTGTCACGGCCTGAGGCGAGCGAGGCGCGCACAGCCTTCGGGGGCTTCGGGTGACGACCTCGGCAGACGCGTGCCCCCACCTCGCGGCCGGAAGAACGCGTTGCCACCTTGCTCGCCGCCTCCGCGAGCAAGCTCGCGCCTTGTTCGGCCCGCGGGCGGTTGATAGCTTGCCCGCATGGCATCCTCGTACGCGGTCGGCCTGCGTCGCTGCGCTGCGCTGTGCAGCATTCTCCTCGTCGGGAGCACTGCCTGTCCTGCGGGCGGAGGCGCGACCACCGACGCGAGCGGCAGCGAGACGGCGGCGACGGGCGAGTCGACGACCACGACCACGGGCGCCACGACCGGGACGAGCGCGCCGACCACGAGCACGGACCCGACCGGCGGGCCCACCACGTCGGCTCCGACGACGGAGGGGCCCGGGCCCGACCTCGGCGGCGTGACCACCGAAGACAGCAGCACCGGCGACGACTCCACCACCGGCGCGGCGCAGTGTCCTCCGCCGCTCGAGCAGCCGCCGGGCAGCTGGACGTCGCAGATCGTCCCCGTCGAGGGCGACGCGCTGACCTACGTCGCCGACGAGCAGGGCAACCGGATCCCCGACTTCAGCTATGCCGGCTACCACCGCGGCGAGGCGCCGATCCCCGACGTGCCGATGGTGCTCGGCGTCGGTCCGATCGCCGGCGACAACACGGCCCACCTGCAGCAGGCGATCGACGAAGTGGGGGCGATGCCGCTCGGGGTCGACGGGCTGCGCGGCGCGGTGCTGCTGGCGCCCGGGGAGTACGAGATCCACGGCACGGTGCTGCTGCGGCACAGCGGGGTGGTGCTGCGCGGCGCGGGCGACGGCGACGACCCGGCGACCAGCACGATCTTGCGGGCGATCGGCGACGAGCCGCACCAGCGGGCGGTGCTGGTGGTCGGCAACGGGGACAACGACCGCTGGAAGCCCGAGCTGCCGAACACGCGCAGCGACATCGTCAGCGAGCTGGTGCCGGTCGGCGCGCGGACGTTCGAGGTCGAAGAGCCGTCGCTCTACGCCGTCGGCGACCACGTGGTGATCGTGCACCCGTGCACGGAGGCGTGGCTGGCGGCGGTCGACCACGGCGGGACGGCGGCGGACGAGCCGTGGGCGGGCGACATCCTGCCGCTGGTGTTCAAGCGGCAGATCCTGGCGATCGACGGGGCGACATTGACGATCGACGCGCCGGTGTTCAACCACCTCGACCGCGGGCTGTCGCAGTCGTACGTGTACAAGGCGGACCGCGAGGGGCTGGTGACCGAGGTCGGGGTCGAGGACCTGCGCATCGACATCGAGACGCTCGGCGGCGACGACGAGGACCACGCGTGGTCGGCGATCGCCGTGCGCGGGGTCGAGGACGCGTGGGTGCGCCGGTTCACCGCGCTGCACTTCGGCTACGCCGCAGTCACGGTCCAGACGGGCGTGCAGGTCACCGTCGCCGAGGCGCGCGCGCTCGACCCGGTGGCGCAGATCACGGGCGAGCGCATGTACAACTTCGACGTCAGCAACGCCCAGCAGGTGCTCTTCACCGACTGCCACGCCGTGGGCGGCCGCCATCACTTCGTGTCCAACGGGACGTCGTACACCTCGGGGATCGTGTTCCACCGCTCGACGTCGACCGGGCCCAACGCGTCGAGCGAGGGCCACCGGCGGTGGAGCATGGGGCTGCTCTACGACAACATCGTCGAGTCGGCGCCAGCGAAGGACGGAATGGTGGTGCTCGGCCTCTACAACCGCGGCGACTACGGCACCGGCCACGGCTGGTCGTCGGCGCACTCGGTCGCCTGGAACTACGCGACCGGCGACGGCGTCGGTGTCCTCCAGCGCCCGCCCACGGCCCAGAACTACGCGATCGGCGGCTCGGGCACGTTCTCGGGCCAAAAGCCGCCGGCGCCGTTCGCCCAGCCCGAGGGCTACATCGAGGGCACGAATCAGGGCGGGCTCGTGCCCGAGTCGCTGTACGAGCGCCAGCTCGCCGAGCGCCTGTGCGGGCTGTGATGGCGCGGCTCAGCAGGCCTGGCGGACGTAGTCGGGCGAGCCGGGGGCGAGCAGATCGAGGTCGCGCAGGACGATCGACATCTGCGGGTACTGCTCGCAGCCGGTCATGAAGTCGGCCTCGACGTACTCGACCATCAACACCGCGTCGCCGTACGTGCCGATGTAGTCGTCGCACTCTTCGTAGGTGTTGCACTCCTCGGCCACCGCGAAGTCGGTGCCCATCTCGTCCTTGCGATCGAGCAGCTCCGTGGAGTTCTTCTGCGCGATCGCCAGGCCCTCGGCGTGGGCCGCGGCCGACAGCAGCGCCATATAGGCGACCGCGTCGTCCTGGGTCAGCAGGTCCTGCGAGCGCGAGTAGGAGTCGAGGTTGTCGATCTCGACCGCGTCGAAGCCGTCGGCGGCGCAGCCGGAGATCCATCCGCCGACGATCTCGGCCAGGGCGGCCCGCTTCTCCGGCGTGCTGGTGTCGAGCAGCATCTCGTCCCAGTCCTTGTCGATCACCGGGTCGCCCATGTCGTCACGCAATACCAGGTCGGGGTGGTCGTCGAGCCAGAAGTCTTCCTCGTCGGGCTGGGCCTGGAAGCCGTTGACGTAGCAGATGTTGTAGAGGCCGCCCGCGGGCGAAGCGTTGCGATCGCGCGAGAGGATCTGCACCGTCCTCGGTGGGTCGTAGGGGTCGCCGAGCTGGTAGTCGAACTCGCCGTCGGGCGGCGGCAACTGGACCGCCATGTCGCCGGTGGTGCCCTCGGTGGTCGACGGTTCGGTGGTGGTGCCCGGCTCGTCCGTGGTGCCGGTGGTGGTCTCGCCGGTCGGGTCGACTGTGGTGCCGGTGGTGGTGTCCGCGGTCGGATCGGCAGAGGTGGAGGTCGGCGCGGTCGAGCCGTCGGTGGCGTCGTCGGTGGTCGTGCCGGGGTCGGTGGCGGCGTCGGTGTCGGTGCCGGTCGCCGACGCGGTCGAATCGCCCCCGGAGCTGTCGTCGGAGCCGGAGCCGGAGCAGGCCCCGAGGAGCAGCACCGACAACGACCACACCTGCGAACGTCTCGTCATGTCTCGAAGGTACCACGAGGTCGCCCGGCGAGAGCGCGCGCGGCTCGGTCCGCGCTCGCCGCGTGCTCGCGTCATTCGCCGGCGCGAGACAGGATGAAGCATGTCGGGGACGCTCACGTCGCGGTGAATCAACCTGTCTCGAAGACCATGTCATACCCGCGGTGGCGATCGCGTGACCTCGAGTGGGGGCCCGGCGCGCGCGGGCGAGGACGCGCGCCGCGGGCCGCGGTCGCGACCGGCGTGACACGTGCCGTCGCGAGGACCTGAAGCCGCACGGTCGCGCACGCGCAGAGCCGCCGGGCCGCGTGGATTCGCCTTGTGCAACGACGTTCGGCGCGTCACTCTGGGAAGGTGCGGGGTTCCACGGCCGTCGGCTTCTTCGGGGTCGTGCTCATGGTCGTCGGCCTGATCCTCGCCGTCGTCGGCTCGCGCGTGTTCGCGGAGACGCAGCTGGTCGAGGGGCAGGTCGTATCGCTGAGGCCGGTCGACGAGCTGTACGCGCCGGACATCGCCTACGTCACGCACGCGGGCGAGTCGCGGCTGTATCAGTCGGGCATCGCCACGCAGCAGCCGTACGAGCTCGGCGCCCGGGTGCCGATCGTCTACGACCTGGACGACGAGGAGTGGGCCGACATCGACACTCTCGGCTCGCGCTGGCTGCTGCCGCTGATCTTCGCCGGCGCGGGCGCGCAGCTGGTGTTCTCGGCGCTGATCTGGTTCCTCGTGGCGCGCCGGCACGAGCGGGCGATCGCGGCGCTGCTGCGCGACGGGGCGCGCGTCGACGGCACGATCGTCTCGATCGAGCAGGACAAGTCGGACGACGAGGTCGAGACCCACCCGTGGGTCATCCTGTGTCAGTTCGTGCTGCCCGGCGATCCGCGGCTGCGGATCGTCAAGAGCCAGCTGTTCTGGTACGACCCGCGGCCGCACCTCAGGGGCTCGACGCTGCCGATCTGCTACGACCCGCGCGATCCCCAGCGCGTGGTGATCGACACCCGCGCCCTGCCGCCCGACCCGTAGCGGGGGCGAAGATCGAGGATGGTTCGAAGGACATGCCCCATCGGGCATGTCTTCATGGACACGTTATGCCGGGCTCTGCGGCGCGGCGGCGTTGGGGTCGGCGTGGTACGAGTAGTAACCGGCGCCGTAGCCGGCCTCTTCGCGGCGGGCGTCGACCTCGTTGAGGACCACGCCGAGCAGGTTGGCCTCGCTGCGGCGCAGGGTGGCGAGGGCGCGCTGGAGGCCGGCGCGGGTGGTGGCCTGGCAGCGGGCGACGACGACCACGCCGTCGGCCATGCGGGCGAGGATCAGCGGGTCGCTGACCGGCAGGACGGGCGGCGTGTCGAGGACGACCAGGTCGAAGCGCTCGCCGAGCTCCGCCAGCAGCTTGCGCGTCTGCGGGCTCTCGAGCAGCTCCGACGGGTTTTGCGGGATCTCCCCGCACAGCAGCAGCGACATGCCCTCGGGGACATCTCCACCGGTGATCAGCGCCTCGTCGAGCGTGCACTTGCCCGCGAGCACGCGCGCGAGGCCGTCGGCCTCGCGGCCGATCGGCGGCTCGAACACCTGATGCAGCCGGGGGCGGCGCATGTCGGCGTCGATGAGGACCACGCGCTTCTTGGCCTGGACGAAGCTCATCGCCAGGTTGACGGCGGTCGAGCTCTTGCCCTCGCCGGAGTTGGGCGAGGTGACGACGAGGGTGTGCAGGCCGTCCTTGCCGGCGGCGAAGCCGAGCGAGGTCCGCACGCCGCGGACGCGCTCGGCCATCAGCGACTGCGGGAACAGCAGGGTGTGGAGGTCGCGCTGGCGCCGCTGCGCCCGCAGGTTGCTGACGCCGATGCGCGCGTCGGCGGGCAGGAGCGGCAGCTGACCGAGCACCGGCAGGCCGAGGCCGGCGAGGGCGCGCTCGAGGTCGAGGAGGCCGCGGATCCGGTTGTCGCGGACGTCGACGCCGAGGGCCAGCAGGGCGCCGAGGGTGAGGCCGCTGACCAGCGCCACCGCGACCAGCAGCGCCTTGGGCGGGAACACCGGCTTGCGGCCCTTGGTGGCGCGGTCGAGGATCTCGATGTCCTCCGACTGCACGCGGCCGAGCATCTCGATCTCGGTGTCGCGCTTCGACACCAATTCGTAGGACTCGGCGGCGGCCTTGGCCTCGCGCTCGAGCTCGCGGTACTGCCGCTCGAGCAGGGTGAGGCCGAGGGCCTTCTCCTTCTCGCCGTCGAGCGAGCCGCGCAGGCGACCCTCGGTCGTGCGGGCCGCGTTGGCGCGCGCCTTGAGGCCCGCGAGCAGCTCCTTCTCCTCGTTGGCGATCCGGCCCTGGATCACGCGCAGGCGCTTCTTGGCCTGCTGCAGCTCGGGCATCTTGTCGCCGTACTTGATCGCGAGCTGCTCGACCTCGCGTTCGGCCTCGAGCTCCTCGGCGCGCATGTCCTCGAAGACGCGGCGCTCGAGCGGCGGGAGCAGGCTGGCGCCGGCGATGCTGCCGGCCTTGTGCAGGCGCTCGGCCTCCTCGTGGACGGCGCTGGCGGCGAACGACTCGGCCTCGGCGTCCTTGAGGTTGGCGGTGGTCTTGATGATCGCCTCGGTGATGACGTTCTGGCGGTCGGCGAGGGAGATCGAGCTGATGCCGTGCTGCTGCTTGAAGTCGGACAGGGCCTTCTCGGCCAGCTGGAGGGCGGTGAGGGCCTTGACGCGCTCGGTCTCGACGTTGGCCTTGGCGGCGTCGCCGGTGCGGGCGCGCGAGGCGTCGACGTGGGCGAGGTAGGCCTCGGCGAGCGAGTTGGCGATGTCGGCGGCGATCTGCGGGTCGGGGTAGTCGGCGGAGATCTTCAGCACCCGTGAGCCGCGGACCTCCTCGACGAAGACCATGCCGCGCAGGCGCTCGATCGGGTCGATCTCGGCGGCCCTGGCCACGCGCTCGGCCTCCGAGCCGATGTCGGCGATGCCGAGGAACACCGGGTCCTGCGCCAGCCCCAAGGTCGCGAGCGCCCGCTCGGCGACGGTGCGGCTGCTGATGATCTCGCGCTGGGTCTGGTAGTACTCCTTGTAGGCCAGGAGCCGCGACTCGGTGTCCTCGGTGACGTTCTTGACCTTGTCGAGCACCTGCGGGCCGCCGAGGTGGAGCACGACCGTGGCGCTGGCCCGCCAGCGCGGCTGCAGGGCGGTGATCGCAATCGCGGCCCCGGCCAGGGCGAGCACCGTCATGACCGCGACCACCAGCCAGCGCCGGCGCAAGATCGCCAGGAAGCGCATCAGCTGCTCCATCGCCCGGTCGGCCTCGTCGGGGCCGGTCGGGTCGGGCGCGGGCGCGGTTCCGGGCGGGGCAGTCACTGTCGGGACAGCTTAGGCCGACCGCGTCGCAGCGCCAAGAGAGCGACGCGGAGGGAACGACCCGCGCCGGCAGTGACGGATCGCCCCCGTGCCGGCGACGGCCCGCGGCGCGTGCGGCGGCGGGCCCCAGGTCCCGGGCCGCTCAGGCGACGATCGGGCGCAGGGCGGCGATCAGCCGCTCGACCTCGTCGTGGCTGTTGTAGTGGACCAGCGAGACGCGCACGACCCCGCCGTGCGCCCGCAGGCCCAGCGCGTCGACCAGGGCGCGCGAGCAGAATTCGCCGAAGCGGATGCCGACGCCGTGCGGGTCGACCTGCGCCGGGATGCCCGGCGAGGGCACGCCGTCGACCACGAAGCTGATCGTCGGCACGCGCACCGCCCGGCTCGAGCTGCTGTCCCCGACGACATGAACTTTTGGACATGACCGAAGGAACCCGAGGAGGTGCTCGGCGAGGTCGGCCTCGTGGGCGGCGATGGCGGCCCAGGCCCGGGCGCGCGGGTCGGGGCCGGGGCCGAGCGCCTCGCCGAGGTCGTCGAGGTAGGCGGCGATCGCCGCGCTGCCGGCGACGAGCTCGTAGTTGACGCCGCCGGGCTGCAGGCGGTACGGGCCGCAGTCGTAGAAGTCGTGGTTGATGTTGGCGAGCTCGGCGAACAGCTCGGGCCCGAGGTACGCGGCGGCCAGGTGCGGGCCGTAGACCTTGTAGACGCTGAAGACGTAGCCGTCGACGCCGAGCGCGGCGACGTCGATCGGGCCGTGCGGGGCGTAGGCGACGCCGTCGACGAACAGACGCGCGCCGGCGCGGTGGACAAGCTCGGCGGCGGCGCGGACGTCGACGATCGTGCCGAGCACGTTGGAGCAGTGGGTCATGCACACGAGCCGCGTGCGCGGGCCGAGCAGCGCGGCGAGGCCGTCGAGCTCGAGGCCCTGGCGGGCGCGGTCGATCTTCCACGTCCGGACCTCGGCGCCGCGCTGGGCCGCGACGCGCCGCCAGGCGCCGACGTTGGCCTCGTGGTCGGCCTCGGTGACGACGATCTCGTCGCCCGGCCGCAAGGAGGGCCCGAGCGCGGCGGCCAGGTTGAACACGATCTGGGTGGTCGACGGGCCGAAGACGACGGTGCCGGGACCGTCGCCGAACAACGAGGCGAGCGCCTGCTTGCCGGCGGTGACCCGCTCGGCGGCCCGCTGCGAGGCGCCGTAGGTGGCGCCGTGCTGGACGTTGCAGTCGCGCAAGTAGGCGCCGATGCCGTCGATGACGCCGCCGAGGATCTGCGAGCCGCCGGCGTTGTCGAGGAAGACCTCGTCGCGAGCGAGGCCGGGGAAGCACGAGCGGACGTGGTCGAGCGGGAAGATCACGCGCCGAGGATAGCCGAGCCGCGGCGGCGACGGTCAAGCGGGCGGCGACGGCAGCGGCGGGAACAGGCGGCCCACGGGCAGCTCGATCGCCTCGAACGGCGGGATGCGGGCGAGGGCGGTGTCGTCGTACGTGCCGGCGATGCGCCACTGTGCGCCGTCGAGGACATAGGCCTCGAGCACGCGCTCGGCCGGATCGATCAGCCAGTAATGCGGCATGCCGTGGCGAGCGTAGAGCTGCTGCTTGCGCACGCGGTCGATCTTCTCGGTCGAGGGCGAGAGGACCTCGCAGATCCAGTCGGGGACGACGTCGATCGGCCGCATGTCCCAGGGCTCCGGCAGACGCGCGCGTCGCCAGCCGACGACGTCGGGGCGGACGACGTTGTGCGGATCGAAGCGGACGTCCATCTCGATAAATATCCACCAGCCGTCCGGGCCTTGGGTGTCGTCGTCGAAGGGGCCGCCGATGAAGTGGCTCAGCGACCGCTGCGCTCGGCTGTGACCGGGGAGCGCGCTCGGCTGGACGTGGATCTCGCCGTCGAAGATCTCGGTCTTGATCTCGCTCGGGTAGGCGAGGAGATCGTCGTAGGTGGCGAGCTTGCGGGCGGTCGACACCCGCTCACCATAGCACAGCCGCGCGCTCACGCCTCCGGTGCGGAACGCAGGCCGAGCAGCACCAGCAGCGCGGCGACCACCAGCAGCGCGCCGCCCACCGGGACGAGCAGCACGGCGAGGCCGGGGTCGCCGGCGTAGTGCCACAGGCCGCCGAGGAAGAAGCCGAGCGGGAGCAGCAGGCTGGCGAGGTCGAGGCTGACCGATGCGACATGCCCGTGAGAACATGTCGCAAGGGACGGGTTGGCGCGGACGGTGGTCGCGAGCCCGAGGTGGACCAGGCCGAGCAAGGCGCCGTGCGCGTGGGCGAGGGTCCACATGTGCCGCCGCACCGCCTGGTCGAGGTCGAGGTAGGCGGCCACCTTGAGGCCGTGCAGCGACTCGAGCGCGAGGCCGGCGGCGAGGAACACCAGGAGGCACAGCCAGCCGCGGCGGAGGTGACGAGCGGCGTAGCGCTGGGCGGTCGCGGGGTCGGGGGTCGTCATCCGCTGCTCCTCGAGATCGATCGCGCGAGCCCCTTCTCGAGAGCGCTCGTGCGCTGACGGCGAGCCGCGAGCGATTGCAGGGCGAGGCCGGAGGCGGGCCTCGGCTGTTCCTTGCTGTCGATGTCGTCGCGGCGAGCCGCGAGCGATCGAGGGGCGCGGTCGGAGGGCATCGGCCGCTCTTTCACGTCGATGTCGTCGCAGCGGGTCGCGGGCGATTGCAAGGCGAGGTCGGAGGTGAGCGGCGGCCTGTCCTTGCTGTCGATGTCGTCGCGGCGCGCAGCGAGCGATTGCAGGGCGCGGTGAAAGGTGGGCCTCGGCCGCTCGTTGCTGTCGATGTCGTCGCGGTGTGCCGCGAGCAACTGCTGGGCGGGGTCGGAGGTCGGCATCGAGGCTATTCCTTCAGGTCGATCGGCCGCTCGTCGCGGCGGGCGGCCAGCGCCTGCACTGCCGCGCCGTCGTGGTCGCCGGCGGCGTCGACCAGGCGCGCGGGGTCGGGGGCGGGGCGCGGGCCGGCGCGCCAGCGCGTGAGCACCTCGGCGGCCGCGGCGGCGCGGGCTTCGGGGGGCGCGAGCGCGTCGAGGTCGACGCCGGCGGCGCTCGGCAGCCGGCGCAGGCCGCGGGCGGCGATCTGCCGCACCGCGTCGTAGGGGTCGGCGAGCAGGTGGGCGAGGAGCGGCGCGCGCCAGTCGGGGCCGACGACGTCGCCGCGGCCGAGCGCGTCGGCGGCCAGGGCCCGCTGGCCGGCGTCGCCCGAGATGGCCCAAAGGACAGCCGCGGAGACGGTCCGCTGATCGCCGTCGAGCTCGGGCTCGGGCTGGCCGTACCAGGCCCGCAGGCGGTCCGCGGTCCAGGCCAGCGGGCGATCGACGTGGCACAGGCTGCAGGCGTCGGGGCGGCCGGTGGCGAGCGTGACCGCCAGGTCGGGGCTGTCGATCACGTGGCTGCGGATCGCCTTGAGCAGGCCGTAGGTGGTCCGCGGCATGTGGCAGTCGTAGCACGAGACGCTGCCCGCCGGGTGGCGGGTGTGCGCCTGGATGTCCGGAAGGACATGGCACGAAGTACAGGCTCCGTCGCCGCGCGCCGACGCGGCCAGCTGGTCGTCGGGGTCGGCTCCGTGCAGCTGATGGCACGACAGGCACGACAGCTCGCCGCGCTGGAAGCAGGCGGTCTCGAGCAGGGCGGTGTACTCGCGGCCCGTGACGCGCACGTGGCCGTCGGACCACATGCGACCGGCGAGGTACTCCGGGTCCTCGTCGAGGACCGCGTCGAGCCACGGCTGGGCCTCGCGCACCGGGTGGCGGACCAACTGGCGATGCGGCGCGAGCGGCTCGCCGGGGCGGTAGGCGTCGCCGCGGGCCAGCCAGGCCGCCTCGTCGGGGAAGCGGGCGACGCCGTGGCACTGGCCGCACAGCTCGGCGCTGCGGCGGTGGTCGAGCCGCGCGGGCTGGACGATCGATGGATCTGGCTCCGAGGACAGGTGCAGGGCGTAGCGGGCGAGCGGGCTGCGGCGGGCGTCGACGTGGGCGCGGCCGGGGCCGTGGCACGACTCGCAGGCGATCCCGAGCTCGGCGACGCGGGTGTCGACGCGCTCGTCGTCGATCCGCGGCTGGCCGGCGACCGCGTGGCAGGGCACGCAGGCGCGGTTCCAGGTGTAGACGACGTCGCCCTGCGGCGGCCGCAGCAAGGTGCTCTCGACCGGGACCCACCGCTGCTCGTCGGTCAGCCAGGCGGAGGGGAAGGCGTGCAGCCGGCGGTCGCGCGGGCTCTCGACCCAGTAGACCTGCATGTGGTGGGCGCCGGTGGTCATGACGACGCGGCGGGTGACCGTCGGGACATGTCCCAAAGGTAAGCCGTCGGCGGCGCGCGCGAGCTTGACCTCGGGGTCGGGCAGCTCGGCCCAGAACTCGTCTCCGCGGCGCAGCGGGCGGTGCGGGCCGGCGGGGCCGTCCAGCGCGCGGCCGTCGAACGGGGCGAGCACGCTGCCCGGGCCGGCGCGCTGGGTCATGGTCCGGTGGTAAGTGGCCGACCAACTGGCGTGCGCGGCCGGGTGACACGGGGCGCACGCGGCCGAGCCGACGTAGCCTGCCCGACCGACCGCGGGGGTGTGGCGGACCAGGGCGTCGTGGCTGCGCCGCCGCTGGTGGTGTTCGCCGAGGCGGCCGGCGATCGAGGCGGCCGCGGCCGCGACGGCGAACGCGGCGACGGCGAGCAGCGGGGCGCGGCTCCGGGCGAGGCGCACGTCGGCCATGATGGCACAACCGCAGGCGCGCGCCCGGGCCGCCGCAGCCGCAGGTGGGGCGCCCTCGGGGGGCAGGCCGGGGCGCGTCGGGCCCGGCGTGGTGCGGACGAGGCGTGCCTCGCTCGTGCTGCGCGGAGCTCGTCGTGTCGCCGCCGCTCGCCTCGCCTCGAGGCCGCGCGTGCGTGAGGAAGGTCGAGACGACTTCGGGCTCGCGGGCGTCGGGTGTTCGCCGGTCCGCCGCGGCCCGTCAGCGCGGGGGCCGCGATGTGGAATGTCCGAAGGGGCATGTCTTGAAGGACATATCAAGAACAGCCCCGCCCAGGGGCCCGCCGGGCCGCGGGGCGCGGTCTCGCCCGGCGGCGCGCGGAACAGCCCGCGCGGCCCGGCGCGTTGCACCGGCGCGCGCGCGCGTGATAAGAGCCGGACTGGAGGTCGGCGATGGATTCGGAGCTGCTGCTGGTCGCACGTCAAGCAGATCGCTCGTGTACGTTCGAGATCGAGGGGCTGACCGACAACTTCTGGGTCGTGCGCTTCAGCGGCAGCGAGGGCGTCTCGTCGCTGTACGAGTTCCACCTCGACGTCGTCGCCCGCCACATCGAGGTCGGCGAGCTGGTCGGTTGCAACGCGCTGCTCAAGGTGGTCGGCGTCGGCGAGCCGCGGCTGGTCCACGGGATCATCCTCCGCGCCGAGTACACCGGCGAGATGCGGCCGCGGGCGATGTACCGCATCACCCTGGTGCCGGAGCTGTACAAGCTGCTCCTGCGCACGAACTCGCGGATCTTCCAGCAGATGTCGACGCCGGACATCGTGCGCAAGGTGCTCGACGAGTCCGGCATCCGCCGGCGGCTGCAGCAGTTCGAGCTGACCGGGACCTACGAGCCGCGCGACTACTGCGTGCAGTACCGCGAGAGCGACTTCCACTTCATCAGCCGATTGATGGAGGAGGAGGGCATCACGTACTGGTTTGACCACGCGGCGACGCGGCACGTGATGGTGATCAGCGACCGGGCCGCCGGCGCGCCGCTGATGAGCGGCGAGCCGACCCTGCCGTTCCGCGTCGACGACATGGTGCGCGACAAGGAGCACGTCGGGACCTTCCGCATGAGCGAGGAGATCCGCCCCGACCACGTGACGCTGCGCGACTTCAACCTGAACAAGCCCGACTTGCTGATCGAGGCCGAGCACGCGGGGGCCCAGCCGGAGCTCGAGCTCTACGACTACCCCGGCGAGTTCCAGGAGGTCGCTCTCGGCAAGCGGCTGGCGAAGCACGAGTTCGAGGCGGCGCAGGCGATGCGACGGGTCGGCCGCGGCACCAGCGACTCGCCGCGGCTCACGCCCGGGTTCGGGTTCAAGCTGGCCGACCACCCGCGCGTCGAGCTCGACGGCGAGTACCGCGTGCTGCGCGTGCACCACTTCGGCGAGCAGCCCGGCACCATCGACCACACCGCCGACCAGGCGATGGTCTACCGCAGCGAGTTCACCTGCATCCCCAGCGCGGTGCCCTACCGGGCCCCGCGGGCGACGACGCGGCCGGTGGTGCGCGGGGTCCAGACCGCGACCGTGGTCGGCCCGGCCGGCGAGGAGGTGCACGTCGACGACTACGGCCGCGTGAAGGTGCAGTTCCACTGGGACCGCCTCGGCAAGTCGGACGACAAGTCGTCGTGCTGGGTCCGCGTCAGCCAGGCGTGGGCCGGCAACGGCTACGGGGCGATGTTCATCCCGCGCGTCGGCCACGAGGTGATCGTCGACTTCATCGAGGGCGACCCCGACCGGCCGATCATCACCGGCCGCGTGTATCACGGCCTCAACGCCACGCCGTACGCGCTGCCCGACCAGAAGACCAAGAGCACGATCAAGACCGAGACGTACACCGGCGGCGGCTTCAACGAGCTGCGCTTCGAGGACGCCAAGGGCGCCGAGCAGGTGTTCGTGCACGCCCAGCGCGACATGGACCTGACCGTGCGCAACGATCGCCGCGAGACGGTCGGCCACGACGAGCACCACAAGGTGCTGAACGACCGCAAGGCGCAGGTCGTCAAGGACGAGCACCGCACCGTCGGCGGCAACGCGATGACGAAGATCGGCGGGGAGGCCCACACCGAGGTCGTCGGCGCCTCGCACAGCCGGGTCAGCGGGGTCGCGAGCGCTCGCTTCGACTCCTCGGTCGACGTCGAGGCCGCGGGGAAGGCGACGGTCGGCGTCCTCGGCCTCGACCTCAAGATCACCGGGGCCCAGCGGATCTCGGTCGGCGGCTCGCACGACTGCAACATCACCGCCAACAGCGCCGTCAGCGTCGGCGGCGCCGCCAGCCTGAAGGCCACCGGCGCGGTGGTGGTCGAGGGCCTGACGCTCGTCTTGAAGGCGACCGCCGGCATCACCCTGCAGGGCCCGGGCGGCTTCATCACCATCGACGCCGGCGGCGTCAGCGTCGAGGGCGTCATGGTCAAGCTCAACAGCGGCGGCGCGGCGCTCGGCGGGGCCGCGACGTCGCCGGCCTCGCCGACCTCGCCGTCGGTCACCACGCCCACCTCGCCCGCTGCGCCCACCCCGGCCGAGCAGGCCCCCACCGGTTGAGAAACGAGGAACCAATGCCCCCGGCAGCCCGCGTCACCGACCTCCACACCTGCCCGTTGCCGCTGCACGTCGGCGGCCCGATCGCCGCCGGCGCGCCCAACGTGCTCATCGGCTTCCTGCCGGCCGCGCGGGTCGGCGACGCCGCCGTGTGCCTGCTCGGCGCCGACAGCATCGCCACCGGCTCGATGACAGTGATGGTCGGCGGCAAGCCGGCCGCGCGCATGGGCGACCCCACGACCCACGGCGGCGTGATCACTGCCGGCTACCCGCAGATCCTCATCGGCGGCTAGACGGCGGCGGCGGGCCCGAGCTGCCCGATCGGACATGTTCGATCGGTACAACCGGCGACCGCGGGCCGGAGCTGCCCGATCGGACATGTCCGATCGGTCCAACCGGCGACCGCGGGCGGGCTCGACGATGGCGTCGCCGGCGCAGAGGTCGGCGTACCCGTCCCGCCGGCGGCTCGCTGAGGTCTGCGGTCCGCTTCCAAGGGCGCGGCCGATCCGCTATGCGGACCTGGAGGTCCCATGCGAATCGCCCCGCACACGTCCGTCCTCGTCGCCGCGCTCGCGGGCTGCGGCGCCGAGCCCACGCCGCCGACCGGAGCGGAGCCTCCGCCGCTGTGGGCCGACGAGCACTGCACGCTCGCCAACCCCGCGCCCTATCCGCCGGCCGGCACGTACGCGAGCAATCACTCCGGGCGCGAGAACAGCAACGCGATCCCGTGCGCCGGCCCGCGGGCGTTCGACCTCGAGTGGCACGTCCTGGCGACGCACGCCTCGGCGCAGCCCAACACCTTCGCGCCCGACGGCGAGACCACCTACCTCACCACCACCCCCGGGGACGACGGCTGCAACGCGTTCGCGGTCGACACCGCCACCGGCGAGGTGGTGTGGAAGCGCTGCGACCTGCCGTTCGAGGCGCTGGCCTCGACGATCGACGTCGACGAGCACGGCGACCTGTTCCTCACCGCCGGCAACACCGTGCGCGCGCTCGACCCGGCCACCGGCGCCGACCGGTGGGTCACCGCGCTGGCCAACACCAGCGCCGCCGGGGCCAGCTACGGCCTCAAGTTCACCGCCGACGGTCACCTGGTGACGCAGGTGTCCGATGGGACAGTTTACATGGTCGAAAGAACAGGCGGTAAGATCCTCGCCGAGCTCTCGGTCGCCGGCGAGACCGGGTTCGTGCCGGCCGAGCCGACCATGCTGCCGATCGAGAGCGCGCCCGACTACGTGCTCGCCCGCCTGCGCCGGCTGGTCGGCGACAAGCACTACGACCAGGCGATCGCCGGCCTCGGCGGCCTGCTCGGCGCTTCGGGTGGGTTCGCCGACAACACCGTGTGCACCACGGCGCGCCGGCAGGTGCTGGCGGTCGGCGGCGGGCCGGACAAGCACACGGGCGCCGCGGTGGCGCTCGACATCGTCGGGACCGCGGACGCACCTGACCTGAAGTTCAGGTGGGCGATGCCGCTGAAGGCGGGCAGCGCGAGCTCGGTGGTGGCCAGCAGCGACGGCGAGCGGGCGGTGCTCGGCGACGGCGACGGCCACATCCACATGATCGACGTGCCGGCCTGCGACGACAACACCGACGCCGACCCGGAGCCGGACCGCTGCGCGCCGGCGTGGGTGTTCGCGCACCCGGGCGGGCGCCTGCTCGGCACGGTCGCGCTCGACGGCGACGGCACGGTCTACGCGTTCACCAGCGGCGCGGAGCGGGTCGAGGAGATCTACGCGCTGCGCGACCGCGGCGACACTTACGAGCTCGAGTGGGCCAGCGACTTCGGGCCGAGCGCGCAGATGACGACGGTGCTGACCGTGACCGACGACGCGATCTACGGGGTGCTCAGCCAGGTCGAGCCGTCCGTCACCGTCGGCGTGCTGACGCTGCCGAAGTCGGTGAGCAACGAGGCGGTGGTGATCGACAAGGAGACCGGGGTGATCTTGCACCGCGAGAGCACGCCGGACTCGTCGCTGACAGAGCTGGTCCTGTCGCCGCGCGGCGAGCTGTTCCTGACCGCGCTCGGGATCTACGAGATCCTGACGCTCGACCCGAACGCGCGCGACCCGGTCGGCGGGCTGCGCAAGTACGTCGCGCGCGAGTGACGGCCGCTCGCTTCGTCGCACGGCCGGGCGCCCGGTCGAGCGATGCGGCGTGAACCGGACCAGGATCTATCGACGTCCGCGATGTCCCGGCGGGCATGTTCGCCGCCGAGCTGTCGGTGCGAGCACGAGGCGTCCGAGCGCTCGCTCGACGGAGCGGATGCGCTCGATAAACCTTCGCTCCCCGAAACGGAGGAGTTCGAACGATGCTGAAGAGCGCTCTGATTGTTGGATTGGCCCTTTCGCTGGCGAGCGGCCCGGGCTCCGCTCCTGACGCGGCCGAGGAGGCTGAGCGTGGCGTGCGACGCGACAAGACCCGCTACAAGGTCGGCGACTGGGACGGGGACGGGCGGGACAACCTGGCGGTGCGGCGCGGGAATCACGTGCTGAAGGACATCAATTTCGACGGCGTGCACGACTTCGATCAGGGGTACGGCGGCGGCGGCCCGGAGGACGAATACCTGGTGGGCGACTGGGACGGAGACGGGCGGGACAACCTGGCGGTGCGGCGCGGGAATCACGTGCTGATGGACATCAACTTCGACGGCGTGCACGACCTCGACCAGGGGTACGGCAACGGCGACGACGAGGACGAGTACCTGGTGGGCGACTGGGACGGGGACGGGCGGGACAACCTGGCGGTGCGGCGCGGGAATCACGTGCTGATGGACATCAACTTCGACGGCGTGCACGACATCGACCAGGGGTACGGCAACGGCAACGACGAGGACGAGTACCTGGTGGGTGACTGGGACGGGGACGGGCGGGACAACCTGGCGGTGCGGCGCGGGAATCACGTGCTGATGGACATCAACTTCGACGGTGTGCACGACATCGACCAGGGGTACGGCAACGGCAACATGGAGGACGAGTACCTGGTGGGTGACTGGGACGGGGACGGGCGGGACAACCTGGCGGTGCGACGCAAGAATCACGTGCTGATGGACACCAACTTCGACGGCGTGCACGACATCGACCAGGGGTACGGCAACGGCAACCTCGAGGACCAATAGTCGGGGCTGGCCGCGACGACGAGCCCCGGTCGAAGGCCGGGGCTCGTGAACAGCGACGTCAGCCGACGCGGCGCGGGGCCGCGAGCTCCTTTTCGTAGGTCCCGACCAGCTCGGCGCGGGCGAGGATGTGCCCGGCGACCGCGGCCTCGAGCTCGGCGCGGGTCGGCGCGTGCAGGGCGTCGAGCCGCGTGTCGAGGGCGTAGAGGGCGAAGAAGTAGCGGTGGCGGCCGATCGGCGGGCACGGGCCGCCCCACGCGGTCTTGTTCCAGTCGTTCTTGCCGTGGCGCGCGCCGGTCGGCAGCCTCGCGGCGGCGCCGGGCGGCAATGCGCGCAGGTCGGGCGGCAGGTCGACGACGACCCAGTGGACCCAAATGCGGCGCGGCGCGGCGGGGTCGGGCGCGTCGGGGTCCTGCACGAGCAGGGCGAAGCTCTGGGTGCCCTCGGGGACGTCGCTCCATTCGAGCGGCGGCGAGGTGTCGTCACCCTCACAGGTATGAGCCCGGGGGATCGACCCCATCGATTCGAACGCGGGAGAGCGGAGCTGCATGGCGCCGCGAGTGTATGCAGGTCGGCGATTGCGCCGGGGCGCGCATCATTTCAGGCGAGTTACGGGCCGGGCGGGTCACGCGCCCGTCGATCGGGCGCGGCCGTCGCCGTCGACGGAGTAACCGAGCAGCTCGAGGATCCGGTAGGTGCCGGTCTTCGGCAGGCGCATGAAGCCCGACCACGCGCCGGCCGCGAGCGTGCCGTCGAGCAGCCACTCGTCGATCCACTGCGCGGTATGCCGCGGGTCCCACTGCTTGAAGCCCGCGCCGGCCTCGAGCAAGAAGCGACGATTGAGCCGCTCGTGGTGGCCCACCGGCCGCGCGCACACCAGAGGGATCCCCAGGGCCGCGAAGAAGCTCAGCTCCGACGGCTTGGTGTAGAGAATGTCGGTCTCCGCCAGCAGCGCGTTGAAGGCGGCGAAGTACGCGGGCACCGAGTCCGCCTGCAATACTCGTACACCCTCGTGCGAGTCCAGCCCCGCGCGGTGGAGCTGGCCCTTGAAATAATCGGCGACCGGCTTGCGCACGCCGGCGACCAGGGCGAGGCGCAGGCGGCCGGCCTCGATCGCGGGGCGCATGCGCGGCAGGAACAGCTCGACCATCTCGGCCTGGGCTCCGGCGCCGCCGACGGCGAAGGTGAGCAGCGGCGCGATCGACCTGCCCTCGGGGACAGCTCCGAGGAACAGCCGCAATTCGTCGCGGTACATGGCGCGGAAGCTGCCGGTCGGGTCGAGGCGGACCAGGCGCTCGCGCAGGCGCTCGCGCAGGCCGGCGAGGTCGGGGCCGCCGAGCAGGCCGGGCGGCAGGGGGAAGCCGGTGACGACGATCTGCGCCGGGGGCACGCCGTAGACCCGCAGGCGCCGCATGGCCCGCTGGCTGGGCACGAGGTAGCGGATCTTGCTGCGCCGCGGGAGGATGGGGGCCCAGATCCGGTGGATGTCGGTGTCGGTGACGACGCAGTCGATGCGGTCGAGGCCGGCGTGATCGGCGATCAGCGCCGGCGCGTAGAACGTGGTCAGGAGCGGCCGACCGCTGCGCTTCAGCTCCTCGACGAGGCCGGACCCGAGGCCGCGGTCGATCATCCGCCGCAGGGCGCGGATCGACAGGTCGGGGGCGCTGAGGTCGCGGTATGGATAGAGGTGCGGGATCGCCGTCAATGCGTCGAGCACCGCCCGCAGCGGCCGGCCGACCACCGGCACCTGCGAGCCGCGCGAGATCAATTCATAAAAGGCGCGCGAGCGGGCCCAGCGCTCCTGCTCGCGCGCGTCGGCCAGCGGGGCGCGATCGACGTGCAGCACCTGGACGCCGAGCGGCTCGGCGAGCGCGTGGGCGGCCCGCAGGTGGCCGTAGCCCATGTCGATGGCGACGACTGCGGGGCGGCGGTCGTAGGTCACGGCGACCTCGCCTGCGAGGCCTCCGGCGCGGCCGGCAGCGGGGCGTCGGTCGGCAGCGACTCGAGCCGCGATTGCACGCCGATCCGCATCCAGTGGCCGCGCCACTCGACGCGTCGGCGCCACAGGCCGACCCACCACAGCGCGAAGATCAGCAGGTCCTTGACCGGCGCCAGCACGAAGGCGCGCAGCGGCAGCGACTCGCCGCGCAGGCGCTGCCACAGCGCGGCGTCGGCGACGAACGTGAGCGCGAGCCCGGCCAGGGCCAGGCGCGCCGGTGATTCGCCGAACACCGCGAGCTCGGGCCGGGCCGCCGCGACGGCCAGCAGCGCCAGCAGCAGCGGCGTCGGCTGGCCGAGCAGCTCGAGCGCGTAATAGCCGAGGTGCTGCCGGCGCCGCATCTGGGCCCAGCGCAGGTGACGGCTGAGGAATCGCCGCAGGTCCCAGTGGCCGTTGATGGTGGTGAGTGGGTGGGTGGAGAGGCGGACGACGCGGCCGGCGGCGGCGATCCGGCGCGCCAATTGATAGTCCTCGGCCAGGAGGTCCTTGACCGCCGCGAGGCCGCCGGCGCGCTCGAGGTCGTCCCGGTGCATGAGCATCGACTTGCCGATCACCACCGGCACGCCGGCGAGCGCCTCGGCGGTGCACACCGCGGCGACGACGAAGCTGGCCAGGTGCAGGTTCTCGAGCAGGGCGCCGGCGCTGCGCTCGCCGGCGCCGACCAGGACGTTGTGCACGAGGCCCACGCGCGCGTCGGCCAGCTCGTCGGCGATCGCGGCCAGGTAGCCGGGATCGGGGCGGACGTTCGAGTCGCTGATCAGGACATGAGGATGGGTCGCCAGCGGCAGCAGCTGCGCGAGGTTGTTGACCTTCGGGTTGTGACCGATCGGCGGACCGCCGGCGACGATCCGGATCGGCGTGCGCGGGAAGTCGCGCCGGACCTGGGCCGCGACCGACAGCGCCGGGTCGTCGGGGTCCTCGGCGCCGACGAGGATCTCGAACTGCGGGTAGTCCTGGGCCGCCAGCGCCGCGAGGTTGTCGCGCAGGCCGTCGTCGAGGCCCCGCACCGGCCGCAAGATCGAGATCGGCGGTCGCGGGCCGCCGGGCCGGGCGCGCCGGCCGAGCAGCGCGTGGGTGCTGACGTGGGCGACCCCGGTGAACACGAGCGCGGCGCCGCACACCAGCGACCAGGCGTGAAGGACAGGTGAGAGGTCCACGAGCACGCACGTTCGCGCACCGGCGTCACGCGCGATCGACAGCCGCGCGGCGCGGTCGTCGCGAGCCGACGACGTCTCGAGCACGTGGCCCGGACGTCACGCGGAGCGAGCCGAAGATTTGCGGCGATGCGGCCGAGCAGTGACGCGCGGGTGGTCTCCTGCGCCGCGGATGCACCTGCGCGACCTGGCCTTTCAGCACATCTTCTCGCGGCTGTTCGTCTACAACATCTTGTGGGAGGACAGCGAGGTCGACGAGCAATTCCTCGACCTCGACGAGACCAGCACCGTCCTCGGGATCTCCGGGGCAGGTTGCAGGATCGCCGGCCACCTCAGCGCCCACCCGCGGAGCATCGACGCGGTCGACATCAACCCCCACCATTTGGCGCTGGCCGCCCTCAAGACCGCGGCGGCCCAGCGGCTGCGCAGCTACGAGCTGTTCTATGACTTGCTCGGCCGCGGCGCGCACCCCGAGCACGAGTCGGTGATCCGGTGGTTGTCCGGGACGCTGCCGGAGTGGATCCAGCGCTACTGGCAGAAGCGGCACGCCATGTTCCAGCGGGCGTTTTATCGCGAGGGCCTGACGGCGCGGATGTTCACCGCGCTGACGCGGCTGGCGGGGATCGACGGGGCGTGGCTGCGGCGGCTGTGCGCGACGCCGGTCGAGCAGCGGGCGGCGATGATCGACGCCACGCTGACGCCGGTGATGCGCCACCCGCTGGTCGCGCCGGTGCTGCAGAGCCCGCTCAACCTGGTGGCGATCGGCGTCAACTTCGCCCAGCGCGACCGGATCCTCGAGTCCTCGCGCACGGGCATCGTCGACTTCCTGGTCGACCACGTCAAGCGCGTGGCGGCCACCGACCTGGCCCGCAACTGGTTCGCGTGGACGGCGATCGCCGGTCACTACAATCACGACGAGCCCGACGCGGTGCCGCCGTACCTGCGCCGCGATCGCCACGCGCGCTCGTTCGGCGCGCCGACGCGGACGCGGTTCCACCGGCGCAACATCTTCGACGTGCTCAAGGAGGCCGGGCCGAACACGTGGTCGCATTACACCCTGTGCGACGCGCCCGACTGGATGCCGGCGCCGGCGCAGCGCAAGCTGTTCGCGGAGATCCTCCGCACCAGCCGCGACGGCGGGATCGTGATGTACCGCAGCGTCGAGCCGCACTCGCTGATCGCCCGCCACGGCCTGGGACGTCACCTGCAGCCGCTGTCGGCCCGCAGCACCGCGGCGGCGCGGCTCGACCGCTCGCGCCAGTACCAGGGCGTCAACTACTACAGGATCGTCCATTGACCCCCGAACAGTCCGAACACCGCGTGTTCCTCAACCGCTATTACAAGGCGGCCCGCCCGATCTACGACGTCACGCGGAAGTACTACCTGTTCGGCCGCGACCGCGCGATCGATGACTTGCTGGCGACGCCGTGGTCGTCGCTGATCGAGGTGGGGCCGGGGACCGGCCGCAACCTCGAGCTGTTGCAGCGCCGCCGGGCGTGGGCGCTGTACGGCGGGGTCGAGGCGGCCGACGCGATGCTCGAGCGGGCGGCGGCGCGTTGCCCGTGGGCCCACTTCCAGCGCGCGTTCGCGGAGGACGCCGATTACTCCGCGGTGCTCGGGGTGCCGCCGGAGCGGATCTTCTTCTCGTACTGCCTGTCGATGGTGCAGCGGCGCGACGAGGCGCTGCAGCACGCGCTCGCCCAGGTCGCCCCGGGCGGTGAGGTCTACGTGGTCGACTTCGCCGACCTGCGCGGCCTGCCGCGCCCGCTCGCCGCCGGCCTGCGCGCGTGGCTGGAGCTGTACCGGGTGACGCCGCTCGAGCCGGGGTGGCTGGCGGCGCACGGGGCCGACATGGTCTTGGGGCCAGGTCGCTACTACGTGCTCGCGCGCCTGCGCCGCCCGCGGTGAGCGAGATCTCTGTTCGCGGCCTTGATGCGGTCGCACGAGCGGTGTCGAGGACGCCGGTGCACCGAGGCGCGGGACGACTCGGCGTGCGAGCCGTATGCGGGGCGCTCAGGGCTCTGGAACGCCGAGCGACGCGGCCATCGCGGCGCGCGTGGTCGGCAGGTGATATTCGCGGAGGAGAAAGTGCCGGTCGCCCAGGTGCCACAGCGCCTGGTTCTCGAGCATCGCGGTGAGGGCTCGCCGCTGCTCGAGGGTGAGCGTGTTCGGGTCGCGCGCTGCTGGTTCGGCGCTGCCGAACGTGAAGTGGAGCAGCGGCTCGACCAGGCCGAGGACGGCGAAGCCGTGGGTACGTTGCAGCGCGGCGCACAGCGGTGGAACGGCGCGCGCGCCGAGAGCGGGCGGCAGGTTGCAGAGGACGCGGCCGAGGTCGGCGACGCCCAGCTCGACGCACGGCACGCCTTCGAGGCCGGGGACGGCGTCGGGGTCGGCGAGCGCGGCGAGGATGGTGGCGAGGGCGAGCTCCGGCACCTCGCCGACGCCGCGGAGCAGGCCGACCGCCGCGATCACGCGGACGGCGGGGTCGGGGTCGTCGGTGTGGAGCCCGGCGAGCCGTGGATCGTCGGGTCGCAGGCGGCCGAGGGCGAAGGCGAGGATGGCCCGCACCACCGGGCCGGGCGAACGAATCAGGCGGGCGTGCAGGGCGGGCACGATCTCGTCCGCGCGGCGCCACATGCTGGCGAGGAAGTACACTGCGGCCACGCTCAGCCGCTCGTCGTCCGACTCGACCCACTGCAGGCAATGCGGGACGGCGACCTCGGCGGCCTGGTAGATGTCGCGGAGGATCGGGTGGACGTCGGGGCCGCCGTCGTCGAGGATCGGCGGCGAGGCGACGCTGAAGGGGCCGGCGACGCTGCAGGTGAGCATGCCGAGCAGGGCGGCGCGGTCGGGGGTGCGCGGATCGACGACGAGCTCGACCAGGAACGGCGCGGCGACGGCGGTGGCGTGATTGCGCAGGCCATCGTCGAGGAGGGTCGAGAACAGGTGACGATGAGCTCGGCGGCGGCGCTCGGGATCGCCGTCGAGGAGCGCGCGCAAGGCGTCGGGGGTGTCGGTGGCCGGGCCGTAGGCGTGATGTACGCGGGACCAGTCGACGGTGTCGAGGCGGTCGAGCATCGGACGGCTTGCCTAGCACGAGCCGCCCCGGCGAAAAAGCGGGAGATGAGACATGTCCGCGGGGACATGTGATTTCGGCGGACGAGCCGGGCGCAGGAAATGCTGCGAGTGCTCGCGCGCGGGGCGATCGCCGGGCGCAGTCCCGAGAGTTGTTCGGGGGCGGTGGTGCCTCGCCGAGAGAACGGCGTACGAATCGGCCCACTGCGGCGACGAGGTCCGGGACACCCGCGTGCGGGGACCGTCACCGGTCTGTCGGGTGTCTGATAGTCTGCGCTGCATGGTAGCCGTCGACGGGAGTGACGAGCGGCGACGCGTCGCGCGCGTGGCCGCGTGGCTGGTGGGGACGATCGCGTGCGCGTGCGCGCCCGCCCTGGGCCGGCCGTTCACGCCGCCCGAGGACGGCGGGCCGCCGTGGACCGAGCTGACCTCGCGGCACTTCGTGGTCCGCACCGACCTCACCGAGACGCAGGGACAGGAGGTCGTGGCGGCGCTCGAGCAGGGGTACGGCCTCCTCGCCGACGTCGCGTTCCCGTTCGAGGCCAGGCCCGACGGGCGGACGGTCGTGCTCGTCACCCGCTCGCGCGAGGAGTACGAGCTGCTCGCGCCGCCCGGGACGGCGGGCTTCTTTCGCCGGCAGCTCGACCCGGCGTTGCCGTCGCTGCACTTCTACGGCGGGCCGACGGAGGCGGCGCAGGTGACGATGCTGCACGAGCTGGCCCACCGCTTCACCAACTTTTATTACCCGGGCGCGCCGCGGTGGGTGCACGAGGGCCTGGCCGAGTATTACTCGACCGCGGTGCTCGCCGGCGGCAAGGCGCTGTTCGGCCGGCACCCGCCGGGCCTCCGCTTCCGGCCCGGCATGCTGTGGGACCAGCAGCAGACGGCGAAGGGGGCCATCGTGTGGGTGCCCACGGGCAGCGTGCCGATCGTCGAGACGATGATCGCTACCAGTCCGCGGGACTTCAGCGGCCGCGCGGACCAGCCCGGCGAGGAGCAGAGCGAGGCGAGGCGGGTGATCGCCAACTACGCCGGCGCGTGGGCCCTCGTCCACTTCCTCAAGAGCACCTCGACGTACGAGTCGAGGTTCGCGTCGTTCCTGTCGGCGCTGGGCGCCGGCGAGTCCCCGGAGCAGGCGTGGCAGGCGGGGTTCGGCACGGTCGCGAGGACGGAGCTCGAGGCGGAGTTCCAGCGCTACTTGAACGACCGGACCCACATGGTCTTGCGGACAGATTATGTCCCGCCCGCGCAGCCGCCCGCGGCGGCCCGGACGATGACCGCCGACGAGGTGCACCTGCTGTGGGCGGCGATCCGGCCGTGGACCGACGCGGCGGCGCTGCGCCAGGCTCGCGCCGACGTCGGCGCTGCGCTGGCGATCGCGCCGCGGTCGGCGGACGCGCGGCTGTGGCTGGCCAGGCTCGAGGTCGCCGAGGGCAAGCCCGCCGAGGCGGAGCGCAACCTGCGGCTGGCGCTCGAGCTGCGACCCGACGACGAGCGGGCGCTGCTCGAGCTGTTCCGGCTCTACGACGCGCAGCTCGACGTCGGCGCCGACGGCCAGCGCGACTTCGGCCGCACCGACGCGCTCCTGCCCGCGCTGCAGCGCAGCGCCACCCTCTCGCTCACGCACAACGCGGTCGCCTGGCACCTGGCGTGGGAGCGCGGGCGGCTCGACGAGGCGCTGCCGTACGCGAGCACGGCCGTGCGCGACTTCTCGTGCTTCGAGTGCTTCGACACCCTGGCGTTCGTGATGGCGAAGAAGGGGGCGTTCTCGCAGGCGTTCAAGATGCAGTCGATCGCGCTCAACACGATGCCCGACGGCTACTTCGACGCGGACGTGCTGGCGCGCTGGGAGAGCTACCGCCAGGCCGCGACCGCCGGCAAGTGATCCGGCGATTCGTCAGTGCGCGGCGCCGGATTCACCGTAGAGGGCGCGGAAGTCGGACAGCAGCCGCTCGGCCCGCTCGGCGGAGAGGGGGCCCTGGGGCGGGTGATCGGCGGCGGGCATCGCTCGATCCCAGGGCTTGCCGGTGAGCATGAGCGACAGGGAGGGCTCGCCGAGCGGCGCGACCGCGTGCCAGCCGTCGGGCTCGCCCATCTCGTAGACCGAGCCGGGCGCGAGCTCGAGGCGCATCGCCACCGGCGGGGCGGCGACGCCGGGGCCGTGGCCGACGGTCATGCGATAGCGCCCGGAGAGGAGCTTGATGATCGACGGCCAGGGGTGCGGGTGGAACAGCACCTCCGTCGATGCCGCGGTCGGCATGATGCGGTGGAGGTTGATCCGCAGGTCCCCCCATTGCCGCCACAGGCGCTCGACCTCGGGCGGGTGATAGGTGATGTGCATGCTGTGCCAGCCGTCCCGGCGGAGGAGGGCCGGCAGCTCGGACTCGACCCGGGCGAGGGCGTCGAACATGGCGTGCTCCTCCGAATCAGCGCGGCGGGACGAATTCGTCGCAGGCGTAGTCGATGACGCCGACGGCCTCCTGGAAGAACGGGCTGTAGTCGGGGGCGCAGATGCTGTCGATGATGCCGCGGTCGCCGAAGTAGCCGACGAACTCGACCATCTTGGCGGTCGGGGTGCACTCCAGGCCCGCGGTCTCGGCGTCGCCGTTGAGCGAGAGCATGACGATCGCGGTCTCGTTGCCGCCCTTGAGCGCCAGCAGGTCGGCGTACCAGCTCTGCGGGGTGCCGGGCGAGCCGTTCTCCTGCTCGTCGGAGATCATGGTGACGACGAGGACCGCGTCGTCGCGCAGGAAGCCGGGGTGACAGCCGCCGGCCTCGGTCTGCGGGCCCAGGGCGGTGAGCAGGGCCTCGGCCGGGCGCTCGTTGGAGTTGCCGGTGGCGCCCATGTCGGCGACGCAGTCGAAGGCGCCCGGCAGGTCGGCCTGAGCCTGGGTCATGTAGCGCAGGCCGCCGTCGATCGGGCAGGCCAGCGGCGGGCCGCCGGCCCCCTTGTTGCGACCGGCGCCGAGCGATTGATCGCAGGCCTCGGGCGGCGGCGGCTCCATGCCGCAGATGATGTCCGGGAAATAGACGGTCAGGCAGTTGTCGCCCGGATCGTCGGTCATGCACTTGTTATGGCACTTGTCCCACTTCTCGCCCCACTTGTCCTGGTCGTCGGTGTCGATCACCATGATGTGGTAGTCCTGCGCCTGCACCTGCGACTGAATGGTGCTGATGAAGCCGGGGAAGCTGTTGGCGAGGTTCTGCTGCTCGTCGCCCATCGAGATCGAGTTGTCGAGCACGAACAGGAAGTCGACCTTGGTGCAGCCGTCGCCGCTCGGCGGGGCGCCGAAGTCGGCCATCGCCAGGTCGAGCTTGGGGCCCTGAGAGTCGTTGCTCGTGACGCCCGCGGTCGGCTCGTCGGTGCCGTTGCCGCTGGTCGGGACGCCCGATTCGGTGCCGGTGCCGCTCGCGTCTTCGGTGCCGGCGGTGGCGCTCGTGGTGCCCTGCGTGTTGCCCTGGGTGACGCTGGTGACGCCGGTGACGTTGGTGGCCCCTGCAGTGCCGGCGGTGCCGTCCTCGGCCGGACCGCAGCCGACGCCGCCGAGCATCGCGCCCGCCAGGGCGACCGCTCGCACGCTTGCCTCGCGCATGACTCGCTTCATTTCCGGCCAGGATCGCCCGACCGTCGGGGCGGCGTCAACATGTCCAAAGAGACAGATTTCTCGGGGCCTGGAGGCCACGGCCCGCGAGAGACAGGGGCTGCGCTCGCAGGCGCCTGCCCGAACGCGCGCAGGCGCACCCGAGGGCGGCCCCACCCGCGGTGACCGGCCCCGACGAGACCATCCTGCTCGAGGACGCCGCCGACTTCGACGGCTGCCTCGCCGAGGCCGACCCACTCGCCCGCTTCCGCTGCATGCAGGAGCCGGTGACGACCACGCTGTCCGAGTGCGCGCCGCGGGTCGACGCCTGCGGGTGAGCGGTCAGGCCGAAAGGACATGTCCTGATGAGCATGGCGAATGCGACATGCCCGTCGAGATATGTCTTTTAGAACATGCCCCGAGGGGCATGTGGCATCAATCGTCGCCGGCCGGCAGGGCGCGGGCGCTGCGCTGGGCCAGGGCCTTGTGCTCGCGTTTGCGGCGCTTGCGGGCGGTCCAGGCGCTCTCGCCGGGGAGGCGCTCGTGGATGGTCAGGCTGCCGAAGATCACGCGGCCGCGCAGGCGCAGGATCTGGCCGGCCTTGCCGGGCGGGGGCGGGCCGCTGAGCTGTTCGACGGAGCCGAGGATCGCGCCGCAGTCGTTGTCGAGCTGCCAGCCGGGCGGGATGATGAGGTCGAGGTTGCCGAACACGACGTGGAGGTCGAGCTCGATCGGCCCGCCCGGCAGGACTGCCTGGCGCAGGTCGAGGGTGGCGTTGCCGAACACGACCCGCACGTGGGTGCGCTGGGCGACGTGCCACGCGCCGGTGCGGTCGATCGAGCTGAACAGGGCGCGCAGCCGCGAGGAGGTCGCGGGCACGGCGAGGGCGGCCTCGGCGGGCACGAGGGCGGCGGTCGGGGCCGGTCGCAGGTCGGCGGTCAGGGCGTCGATCTCGGCGACTGTGCCGGCGCGCTCGACGGCCTCGAGCCGCTCGTCGAGGGTGTCCTGGTCGATGAGGTCCTGCGCGTAGCCGTCGCCGAGGTGGGCCCGGGCCTGCTCGCGCGCGCGTTGCAGCTGTCCTGCCGGCGAGTCCACGAGGCGCCTTGTACCATGTCGGCGGGCGCGCCAGGGCCGCGGCGATCGGGTATCCTGCCGGCGCGTGCGGTGGCCTGCGGTAGTGCTGACAGCGGCGCTCTTCGGCTGCGGTCCGGGGTGGTGGGGCCGCGCGCCGGTCGAGGTGAGCGAAGAGCCGACCGCGAACGGTCGCGGGCCGGTGGTCGAGGAGCTGGCGGCCGGGTCGTTCCACACGTGCGCGCGCCTGCGCGGCGGGCAGGTCCGCTGCTGGGGGATGGGCGCGAGCGGTCAGCTCGGCGACGGCTCGGCGGCGCGGAGCGAACGGCCGGTGGTGGTCGCGGGCATCGACGACGCGGTGCAGATCGCAGCCGAGGGCGAGCGCACGTGCGCGGTGCGGGCCGACGGCAGCGTGTGGTGCTGGGGGCAGAACCCGGCGCTCGAGGTCGAGGCAGCGCCCTCGCGCGCGCTGCCGCAGCCGGTGCCCGGCTGGCGCGACGTGCGTCAGCTGGCGCTGGGGTTCGATCACGACTGCGCGGTGGTCGGCAGCGGCGGCGTGGTGTGCAGCGGGCAGGGCGACCATGGCGCGCTGGGCGACGGCGGGTTTTTCTCGGCCGGTCCGGTCGCGGTGGTCCGGCTCGAGGCGGCGGTCGAGGTCGCGGTCGGTTATGCGTTCAGCTGCGCGCGCACGACCGCGGGCGAGGTGTTCTGCTGGGGCTGGAACGAGCTCGGCCAGTGCGGCGACGGGTCGGGCCGCGATCATCTGACGCCGAGCCAGGTGCCGGGGATCGCCGAGGCGCGCGCGCTGACTGCCGGCTTCGATCACGCGTGTGCGTTGCTGGCCGATGGGACAGCCGCGTGCTGGGGCGGCGACACGTTCGGCCAGCGGGGCGACGGCGGTGATACGACCGTCGGACCGCCGGCGCGGGTGGCCGGCCTGCGCGAGGCGGTGGAGCTGTCGGCCGGGCAGTACCGGACGACCGCCCTCCTGGCCGATGGGACAGCTCGCGGCTGGGGCCGCGAGTGGGGCCCCGAGCGCATGCTCTGGCCCGATTGCGGTGAGCCGCGCGAGTACGTGGTGACGGACGCCGCGGCCTCGCCCCGGCGCGCGCCGCCCGAGCCGTACTGCGCGGCGCCGGCGATGCTGCCGCTGGCCGGCGCGAGCCAGGTGGTGGTCGGCCAGCTCCACGCCTGCGCCCGCACCGACGACGGCCAGGTGCTGTGCTGGGGAAGCAACGCCTACGGCGGAGTGGGCGACGGCGGGGTCGACGACCGTCTGCAGCCGACGCCGGTCGCGTGGTGACCGCCCGGGCTCCGCGGTGATTTGCGGGTGACCGATGCGGCGCCGCGGGCGCGGACATCTGGACGTGTCCCCGTAAAAAGATCGGGGCGAGGCCGGGTGCGATATGTACATTCTTTTTTAAAGGCAGAAAAGAATGTGAGCTGGCCTCGGTGACAGGTGTGATCGATGGGGCAGAGAGGTGGTCCGGAACGCTGCTATTTTTCGCCGATGCACGACATGGACGGGGTGCGAGACGACGGCGACGACGCGGAGACGGCGCTGCGGCGCTCGCTGGCGCCGCGGGCGGTGAGCTCGACGCGGAGCCGACAGCTGCTCGAGGTCCGCGGCTCCGAGGTGCACGGTCGCGGCGTCTATGCCCGCAGCGACATCGCCGTCGGCGAGCCGGTGCTGACCTTCGGCGGGATGCTGGTGGCGGCGGCGACGGTCGCCGAGGAGCTGTACGCGATGCAGGTCGGCCCGGAGCTGTGGCTGGTCAGCCCGCCGGGCTCGGAGGACATCGAGGACTTCATGAACCACGGCTGCGAGCCCAACCTCGGGTTCGTCGACGGCTCGGTGACCCTCCACGCGCTGCGACCGATCCGCGCCGGCGAGGAGGTGCTGTGGGACTACAGCACGTCGATGTGCGAGCCGGGCTGGAGCGTGCCCTGCTCCTGCGGCGCGCCCGGCTGCCGCGGCCGGATCGCCAGCTTCTGCGACCTGCCGGCCAGCGCCCAGGAGCGCCTGCGTCCGCGCGTCCTGGCGTTCCTGCGCGGGTAGACAAGTCCTCCGGGACATGTCACTCGGAGAATGTCTCGAAGGGCATGTCCAGTGGGACATGTCACGAGACGGAAGGCGGGCGGCTGTTTAAAAATTGATCTGGACCGAGCCTGCCCCGAAGGTCAGATTGGCGGTGGGTCGATTGCGGTTGTGGCGGGCCAGGGCGACGCCGTTGATGATGCTCGAGACCAGGGAGATCTTGCCGAGCACGAGGGCGCCGAGGCCGAGCACGGGGCGGCCGAAGATCCCGCAATCGCGGCAGTCGGACGGGGGGAAGGCGGCGATCATGCCGAGGGTGAGGACGCTGAGGCCGAGCACGACGCCCCAGCCGATCTGGCGCCCGCGCAGCTGATCGTGGCGCTTGGCCCACTTGCGCCAGGCGTCGTCGGCCAGCGCGGCCGGCTCGCTCGGGATCGGCAGCGGCGCGGGCAGGGCGGCCGGCGGGAGGTAATAGCCGGGTGGCGGATCGTACCAGCCGGGCGGCGGATCGTAGTACCCCGCGGGTGGATCTTTAAAAATGGGGGGGGCGCCGGGCGTGTCCGATTCGTAGTACGCGGGCGGTGGATCGTAGTAGCCGGGCGGCGGATCGTAGTACCCCGCGGGCGGGTCGGCGTAGATCGGTTGCATGTAGCTCGGCGCGCTCGTGGACTCGGCGGCGGCCGGCTCGCCGGCGGCGGCGACGAGGAGGCTGGACGCGACCACGAGCGACGTAAGCGAGGCAAACATCGCCCGACGATATCGCGTCCCGCGAGGTCGCGCTCGCAGGCCCGACGCCACTGCCGCGCGGTCGGAGGAGAGGGCGGCGAATCGCCGTTCTCGCGGCGCCCCGAGGGCCGACTGTCACAGCGAGCGGGCGCCGTCGCGCCGGCGGGGCCGAAGACGCGAGACCGCGCAGGAGGCGCGCTGGGGTCGGAGGAGGCTCTGGTGCCAGCAAGGCTGCGCGGAGGAGAGCCGGAATTCTGGTCGCCATCCCGCTGCTAGCCGCCGGCATCACCATGTTCGTCCTCGGCGTCCGCGAGCCGCGCGTGAACAAAGCGGATTTCCATGAGAGGCGGCAGGCCGCTCGTACGATTTTTGAGGCGGCGGCGCGAGGGGCGACGCCCGCCATCTGTCCCAAGGGTCATGAGCCCCGGGCCGGTCCGCGAGCGGTCACGACGGGCACGCGGGCGGCTGCTCGTCGCACATGCCGAGGGTCCACGGCAGGAAGTAGCCCTGCGGGGTCGGGTTGTGCGGCTCCGGGGTCGCGCCGACGAGGCAAAGCGCCAGGTTCTCGGGGGACGGATCGGCCAGGCAGTCGTCGAAGTAGGTCGTCGGCTGGAGCAGGACCCGCCGCGACTGGGTCGCACTGTCGCCGCAGCAGGTGAAGTATTCCCACTCCCAGGTCATCAGCACGGCCTCGTCGCCGAGGATGTCGACGTTCGCCAGCACGTTGACTGCGATGTCGCCGTAGAAGCCCTGGAGGTCGCCCCACTCGACGGTCACACGCCCGACGGTGCGGTCGCGCAATTGTTGGAGCACGCAGACGGCGTCCTCGACCGGCGAGTTGAGGACCAACTTGTCCGGCGACTCCTCCGTGTTCTGGATCTTGAGCGGCGGACAGGTCTGCGGCAGGCCGCAATCCCACGGAGTGAACACGCAGGTGGGCTTGCAGTCGAACATGTCCTCGTCGTCGCACTCGATCGGGATCGGCGTCATGCACTCGTCGATCGCGCAGGCGGTCAACGGCTCGTCCTCGGTGGTGGCCTCGGTCGTCGCTTCGGTGGTGGCGACCGTGGTGCTGGTCGCCTCGGTGCTCGTGGTGTCGAGGCTCGTCCCGACGGTGGCGTCGGTGGTGGTCGGGCCGGTCGTCGGAGAGCTGTCGGGCGCGGTCGTGCCGGTGGTCGTCGGCTCGGTGCTGTCGCTCGCGGTCTCCTTCTGCTCGGGACCGCAAGCGAGCGCGAGCGCGGCGCACAGGGACATCGTCGTGGTGAAGATCGAGTGGGTGCTGGCCATCGCCGCGGCGCCATGCAGGGCCCGCTCCAGCGGCGTGGCGTGCAATTCCCTCCATTTTCGCCGTGGCCATGAGGATGGTCATGACATCGTCGTCGGCTCGGTCGATTCCCCATGTCGCGGCATGAGGGACGGCGCGTTCCTGACTCGGCCCGCAGTTCACGAACCCGAGCGTCGGGCAGCGACGCCGCGGCTCGCTTCCGGGGCTGACCGTGAAGCTCGGCCGCCCCGGATCGGCTGGCCCGGCGCCGCATCGATGGGGCCGACCTCTTCTGTTCCCTGGCCCTTCTTCTCGCGGGTCACGCCGCTCTGACATGTGTATGAGATGTCTCTCGGGACATGCTCATCAGAGCATGTCCTCGGAGACATTCTGTCATCACAGCAAGGTCTGCGGGCCCTTGGGGCTCAGGGTCAGCAGCGGCTGGATCAGGCCGTCGGGCAGCGAGTAGACCCACGCGTGCAGGTAGGGGTTGTCGCGGCCCGCCCAGGCGTTGCGGATGACGTCGGTCTCGGCCAGGCGGTGGACCTGGGCGACGGTGTTGAGCTCGACGAGCTTGGCCCAGCGCTCGTTCTCGGGGAGCAGGTCGAGCTGCTTGCGGTGGCGCTGGTAGATCTCCGCGACCGGCTCGAGCCAGTGGGTGAGGCGGCCGGGCGGGGCGCCGTTCATCGCCGCCTTGACGCCGCCGCAGCCGTAGTGACCGCAGACGATCACGTGGCGCACCGCGAGGGCCTCGATCGCGTACTGGATCACGCACAGGACGTTGGTGTCGTCGGCGCGGACCAGGTTGGCGACGTTGCGGTGGACGAACAGCTCGCCGGCGTCGGTGACCGTCAGCTGGGTCTCGGGCACCCGGCTGTCGGAGCAGGAGATCCACAGGAACTCGGGCTGCTGGCCGGCGGCCAGGCGCTGGAAGAACTCGGGGTCGATGGCGCGGCGCTCCTGCGCCCAGGACTTGTTGGCGAGGAGCAGGCGACGAGCGGGGTTCATGCGGCCTCTGGCTTGAAGTGGACGTTCAGGCTGGTGGCGCTGCGGCGCAGCTCCACGACGATGTTGCGCGCCCTGGCGGACAGCAGGAAGTCGTCGATCGCGTCGACGATGTCGGGGTCGATGAACTGCGCCCGCGTGCCGTCGATCAGCACCGTGGCGCCGGCCGGGATGGCCGAGAAGGCGCGCAGCAGCGCCGGCTTGTTGAGGAACGAGACGTCCTTGGCGAACCGGATCAGGTACTCCGGGCCCTCGTGGGCGACGACGATCGCCGACTTGAAGTTGCTGCGGATGACGTAGAAGATGCCGACGCCGACGCCGATGGCCACGCCGACCAGCAGGTCGGTGAACAGGATGGCCGCGAGGGTGACGACGAACGGCACGAACTGGTTCTTGCCGCGCTGGTACTGCTCGTGAAACACCCGCAGGCTGGCGAGCCGCAGGCCCATGACGATCAGCACCGCGGCCAGCGCCGACAGCGGGATGTGGTTGAGGATCGGCGCCAGCACCAGGACGCTGAGCAGCAGCAGCAAGCCGTGCAAGATCGTCGACATCCGCGTGCGCGCGCCGGCGTCGATGTTGGCCGACGAGCGGACGATGACGGCGGTGAGAGGGAGGCCGCCGAGCAGGCCCGAGACGATGTTGCCGGCGCCCTGGGCCTTGAGCTCGCGGTCGGTCGGGGTGATCCGGTGGAACGGGTCGAGCTTGTCGGAGGCGCCGACCGACAGCAGCGACTCGACGCTGGCGATGACCGCGATGGTGGCGGCGATCCGCCACACCGCCGGGTCGCCGATGCGCGAGAAGTCGGGGAACGGCAGGGCGAACAGAATGCCGTACAGGCCGCTCAGATCGGGGATGGCGACCATATGGGTGTTCTCGCTCAGGAACATGCCCGGCGCGTAGAGCTTGAACAGCTCGTTGGTGGCGGCGCCGACGATCACGGCGACCAGGGCCGGCGGCATCCACGAGCCGACGAGCTTCTTGCCGAACTTCTGCCACAGCAGCAGGGCCGCCAGCGCGGCGGAGAAGATGATGAAGGCGCCGAGGTCGGCGTTCTGCACCGCGGCGATGATGTCGGTGAAGGTGTTGCCGCCGCTCTGACCGGCGAAGCTCTCGTCGCCCTCGAAGTCGAGGTCGTAGCCGAGCGCGTGCGGGACCTGCTTGAGCACGAGGATGCAGCCGATCGCCGCCAACATGCCGTGGACCACCGCGACCGGGACGAAGTGGGCGACCACGCCGGCCCGCAGCAGGCCGAAGACCAGCTGCATCGCCCCCGCGAGCACGACCGCGAGGATGAAGGCGGAGTAGGCGCCGAGCTCGCCGATGCCGGCGGCGACCACCACTGTCAGGCCGGCGGCCGGGCCGCTGACGCTCAGGGGCGAGCCGCTCAGCGCGCCGACGACGAGGCCGCCGACGAACCCCGCGAACAGCCCCGAGAGCAGCGGCGCCCCCGACGCCAGGGCGATGCCCAGGCACAGCGGGAGAGCGACGAGGAAGACGACGAGCGAGGCCGGGAGGTCCGCGGCCAGGTGCCCGTGCCAGGGCTGTTTGTCTGGAGTCAATGGTGACATCGAGGATGAAGCTGGCTTAATCGAGATGCGGGGGAATGTGATGGCAAGAATCCGGAAGAGCGTCCACCGATAAGAAATACTGGAAGATTCCTTCAGATGAAGGATGCATCATGCAGTGCTACAGAGCCATGGGTAGCCATGGGATTCATCGAACGGATCAAGCACGCCATCGTGAGCAACGGGGAAGGGATCGCGCTGCGCGACCTGAAGGCCGCTGTTCGCGCCGGCGAGGACCTCCGCGCCACCCTGGAGCTGACCGGGGGCGAGCATGATGTGAATCTCGAGGGCGTGCTCCTGCGCCTCGACGAGGAGCGCCTCATCTACGACAACCCCCGCCACGGCGACTTCGACTTCTGGCGCGAGGCCGCCGCCGTGACGATCCCCCTCGGCCGCTCCCTCGCCCCCGGCGAGCGCCTGCAGGTCCCCCTCGTCCTCCGCCTGCCCGCCGACCTCGAACCCTCGGCCACCCACCGCCGCTACCGCGTCACCGCCAAGCTGCAGGCCTCCGGCCGCCACCCCAAGGCCAGCGCCGTGGTCGACGTGGTCGCCTGAACGTCCCCACGCGCCGAAGGCCGCGCGATCACCCCGTGGTCGCGCGGCTCGTCGCGATCTGCAGCCCGGCACCTCGTCGCGGCCGAGCTCGCCGGCTCGCTGCACGCCTGTCCTTCGGGACATGCGCGAGACGCGTCGGTCCGGATACACTCGTCCGGTCGTGTCCGCCCCCGTCCGCCTCCGCCCCGGTCTCCGCTCCCTCGCCCCGTTCGTGCTCGCGCTCGCGTGCGACCGCGGCCCAGCGGGAGGTCCGCCGCCGCCGACGAAGGCCGCGCCGGCGACCGCCGCACCGGCGCCGGTGGCCGCGGCGCCCGAGACGACCGCGACGCCGGAGAACCAACCGATGACCCCGCCCGACCTCACGGCGCTGACGACCGAATTGCTGCGCGTCCACGGAGAGGGCCAGCGCGCCCGGATCGATCGCGGCCTGGCGCAGGTCGCGGCGCTGTGGCGCCCGGAGGACGGCGACCTGGCGGCGTTCGTGCGCGAGCAGTTCATCAGCGAGCCGGTCGCGCTGGCGGCGACGTTCGCCCGCCTCGAGTCGGTGTTCGAGCAGATCGAGGGCCACACCCACGAGGTCGGCCGCGAGGTCCGCCGCGCCACCGACGTCGACACCGGCCCGCTGCTGGCGGTCGACCCGCTGCTGGCGACCTACGATCCTTTCGCCCACGTCACCGAGGACCTGTTCCAGGCCAAGGTCGGCTTCGTGGTCCTGCTCAACTTCCCGCTGACGACGCTGGCCGAGCGCAGCGAACATGGCCCGAAGTACAGCCGCCAGGAGTGGGCCGAGGTCCGCCTGGGCGCCCGCTTCGGCCGCCGCGTCCCCGCCGAGGTGCGCCAGGCGGTCACCCGCGCCACCGCCGACGCCGACCTGTACATCTCGCAATACAACGTGTGGATGCACCACCTGGTCGATGAGACAGGTGCTCGGCCGTTCCCCTCGGGCCTGCGCCTCATCAGCCACTGGAACCTGCGCGACGAGCTCAAGGGCCGCTACGCCGACCCCGACGGGCTGAAGAAGCAGCGGATGATCGTCAAGGTGATGGAGCGGATCGTGACCCAGACGATCCCCGCGGCGGTGATCGACAACCCGCACGTCGACTGGGACCCGTTCACCAACGCGGTGTCGGCCGCGCCCGCGAGCGAGGTCGAGGCCGACGCCCCGCCGCGCGCGGTCAGCCTCGACGGCGCGCGCGAGGACGACGTCCGCTACGCCAAGCTGCTCGCCAACTTCCACGCGGCCCGCCAGGAGGACAAGTACGTGCCGATCGCCCCGACGGCGATCGCCCGCAGCTTCGAGCTCGGCCGCGAGCTGCCGGAGGAGCGCGTCAAGGCGCTGCTCGAGCAGGTGCTCACCTCGCCGCTGGTCGCTCGCACGGCGGCCTTGATCGAGCAGCGCCTCGGCCGCGAGCTGGGGCCGCAGGACCTGTGGTACGCCGGCTTCCGCGGCAACGCGGCCCACTCCGAGGCCGAGCTCGACAAGCGCACCAGGGCCCGCTACCCGACGCCCGAGGCGTTCGCCCGCGACATGCCGCGGCTCCTCCAGGGCCTGGGGTTCGCGCCGCCGCGCGCCAAGTTCCTCGCCGAGCACATCCTCGTCGACCCGTCGCGCGGGGCCGGGCACGCGCTGCAGTCGCTGCGCCGCGGCGACTTCCCCCACCTGCGCACCCGCGTCGGCGCCGGCGGCATGGACTACAAGGGCTACAACATCGCGGTGCACGAGCTCGGCCACAACGTCGAGCAGGTGTTCTCGCTGTACAGCGTCGACCACACGCTGCTCGCCGGGGTGCCCAACAACGCGTTCACCGAGGCGCTCGCGTTCGTGTTCCAGGCCCGCGACCTCGAGCTGCTCGGCGTCGGCAAGCCCGACGCCGCCAGCGAGCGCGAGCGCGTGCTCGCCGACTTCTGGGCGACCTTCGAGATCGCCGGCGTGGCCCTGGTCGACGTCGCCACCTGGCACTGGCTGTACGACCACCCCGAGGCGACCCCGGCCGAGCTGCGCGAGGCGGTGGTGAAGATCGCCCAGGACACCTGGGACCGCTATTACGCGCCGGTCCTCGGCGGCAACGGCACGCCGCTGCTCGGCATCTACAGCCACATGATCTCGTACCCGCTGTACTTGACCGACTACCCGCTCGGCCACCTGATCGCGTTCCAGATCGAGGAGCACATCGCCAAGGCCGGCAAGCTCGGCCCGGAGTTCGAGCGCATGGCCTCGCTCGGCGCGCTCACGCCCGACCTGTGGATGACCCAAGCGACAGGTGCGCCGGTGGCCGCCGAGCCGCTGCTGCGCGCGACCGAGGCGGCCCTCCAGGGCGCCGCCGCGCCGTCGCCTTGACGGCCGCCCTCGCGGGTGCTTTCCTGTGGGAGGAATGCTTGGATTTATTCTTTTTACAGTAATTGACATCACGGGCCAGGCCGACGCCGACCGGATTCGCATCCAACAACACCTCGAGACGGTCGAGACGGAGCTGCGCGCGCGCGACACCTCGCACCTGCCGCCCGCGCTGCAAGCCGAACGGGCGCGCAACCTCGACCGCCTGCACACCTATCAGATGGCGGGCCTGTTCCCGCGCAACCCGGAGTTCATCGGCGAGCGCGTGCCGTTCTTCATCGACGAGGACGGGGTCGCCTGCGCCGTCGGTCACCTGGTCATCGAGTCAGGTTTCGCCGACGTGGCCGGCGAGATCGCGGCGCGCGAGAACAACGCCCGCCTGCTCGACATGACCCACCCGGCCCTGTCGGGGTGGATCGCCCAGAGCGGCCTGACCGCCGAGGAGTGCGCGCGGATCCAGCCGACGTACTGCGGCTGCGGCGACGAGTACGCGCCGGTCTGCGGCGTCGACGGCCAGACCTACGGCAACGCCTGCTACGCCGAGACCTGCGCGAACGTGGCGATCGCCCACGAGGGCGCGTGCAAGGCCGAGGAGAGCACGAGCGACTGGCCCGACGCGGGCACGAGCACCGGCCCGGGTGACTCGACGGGCAGCGATTCGACGGGCAGCGAGACGACGGGCGAGGAGCCCGGCAGCTCGAGCGGCTCCGGCAGCGCGGGCGAGCCGCACGAGGCGGCCGAGCGCAAGGGGGGCTGCTCTTTGGGACAGGAACGGGCGGGGGCGCCGGCGCTGGCGCTGCTCCTCTTGCTGGCGGCGCGGCGGCGGAGGGCCCGGTCATGACGTCGGCGAAGATCGCGGTCATCTCCCTGTCCCTGCTGGTGGCGTGCGGCGGCGCGGGCGGCGAGTCCGAGACCGACGGCAGCAGCGGCACGAGCAGCGGCTCCGACACCGAGGAGCCCACCGACGGTCCGCCGACGAGCTCGAGCGGCGATCCGACAGGCGACGAGCCGGCGCCTGCGTGCACGCCGGGCGACGAGCCCGGCGCGCTCGAGTGGTCGCAGAGCGCGGCGGCGCTGCCCGGCTTCGTGCCGTCGCTGGCGGCCGGGCCCGAAGATTCGGTGGTGCTCGCCGGCCACGCGCCCGGGAACGACGCGTTCGTCGAGCTGCGCGACGCCCAGGGGGCGAAGGTGTGGAGCGACGTCTACGCCGGCGTCCACGGCCTCGACGACGTCGCGCTCGACGTGGCGGTCGACTCGAAAGGGTTCGTCCACGTGCTGGTGCGCGAGGTGATCCTGCACGCCGTCGCCGAGATGATGGAGACGTTCGACGCCCGCCTGGTGGTGCTCCGCTACGCGCCCGACGGCGCGCACGTGTGGCGCTGGGAGCACGAGCGCGCGCCCGTCGAGCCGTGGGGCTCGTACTCGCCGGAGGGCAGGCTGGCGGCCGCCGGCGAGTCGATCGTCGTGCTCGAGTGGGCCTACAACCAACCGTTCCAGCACGTGCGGCTCGACGCGTTCGGCAACGTGCAGGCCGAGGTGACCCTCGCGGTGCCGGACAACAGCTACCGCGTCCGCTTCGACGTCGGCGCCGACGGCTCGGTGGCGCTCGCCGACACCCTCGAGAGCCCCGAGCGCCTGTGGGTCGGCCGCTTCGACGCCCACGGGGCCCCGGCCTGGTCGGTCGAGTTCGAGGGCGACGAGCTCAAGCCGGGCTCGGTGTTCGCGGCGGCGGACGGCGGGGCCTACCTGGCCGGGTCGCTCGACGCGAATCCGGGCCTCTCGTTCTCGCTGCGCAAGTTCGCCGGCGACGGCGCGGTCGAGTGGAGCCAGGGGCTGCCGGTCGAGGGCGCCGACGACCTCCGCTTCGGCGGCGCGCTCCGCTGCGACGGGGCGCTGCTGCTGGTCGGCGGCACCGACAAGCCGCCGCAGCCGGACAACGAGTGGGGCCAGCGGCGCGACCTGTGGGCGGGGCTGATGGGGCCCGACGGGGCGCTGCTGTGGAGCTTCGAGCACGAATTCGGCCCGCCGTTCAGCTGGGGCGACGGCAACGCCGCGGCGTTCACCAGCGGCGGCGCCGCGGTCGTCAGCGGCAGCTTCCTCGGCGAGGACGGCGCCAACTACCAGCCGTGGCTGGGCCGCTTTTCGGGAGGCTGAGCGAAAGAGCATGTCCTGAAGGGCATGGCTGATACGCCATGCCCTTCAGGCCATGTCCTGAGGTCACATCGGCGTCGGGTTGACGATCTTGGTGCCGGTGCCGCCGAGGTACGAGTAGCTGTCGTGCGTGTCCCAGCCGATGACGATGACGCTGAACGGGACGTCGCCGCCGTCGAGGACGTGGACGCCGTCGCCGAGCGGGACGCGGGCGACCTCGTAGTCGCTGTCGGCGACCGGGTTCCACTGGGCGTCGGGGATCGCCACGCCGTCGACGGTGACGGTGGCGCCGGCCTCGCGGGTGAACACGCCGACGTCGTTGATCCACGTCGAGGGCACGAGGATGACGTAGCGCGGCAGGAACTGCTCGACCGAGGGGATCTGGACCGCCGCGGGGTCGCCGACGCTGAAGAACTCGACCGGCAGGTTCTCGGCGCCGGTCATGTAGTTCATCACGCCGATCGGCTTGTCGCTGTTGATCTCGAAGTCGCCCGGCTCGGCCGTCGGGCCGCCGGCGTAGAACTCGACGACCTCGCCCTTGTCGAGGATGATCGGGTTGGCCGGCAGGCCGGTGACCTGCGCGTCGGCGTTGAGGGTGACGGTGGTGCCGTCCTCGGCGCCGTAGATCTGCCACAGCGACGGCTCCGGCGCGTTGTTGTTGCGCACCGCCGTGCGCGCGCCGATGAAGTGCTTGCCCCACAGGCGCACGCCGCTGATCTGCTCCTCCATGTGGTCGCAGCAGCAGGTGTTGGCCGGGATCAGCGCGCACTCCTGGCCCGCGAACAGCATGAACGGGGTCTCCTTGTCGCTCTCGAAGATCGTGCCGGTCATCGAGGTGCCGAGGTTCTGCACGGCGACGCTGAGCACGTCGCCCTCATTGAGGGTGAGCTCGAACGGCACGCCCGGCTGACCGGCCGGCACGCCGGCGCCGGCGGCGGTCACGGTGCTCGGCGTGACCTTGATCTTGGTGTTGTCCATCACCGCGACCGCGCTGGCGTAGCTGTGCTGGAAGGTGCTGGTGTTGTCCATCATCGACGTCCACGCGATCACGTGGTTGATCGAGTCGAGGCCGGTGACCGGGTAGAGCATCGAGGCGTCGGACAGGAACGAGGAGGCGCCGTCGACCGGGTTGAACTGGTAGGCGATCACCGGCACCGTCGACTTGACGCGGTAGGCGAAGCCGGGCGCGAGCTGGCTGTCGTCGGTGTGCTGGTCGGGCAGGTTGAAGGTCTGCAGGCCGAGCGCGTTGATGTTGGTGGGCCCGGCGATCATGTTCCACACGCCGCCCTGCTTGCGCTCGATGGTGACCGTGGCCTGCTGGTCCTTCTGCACGTTGGCGACCGCGACCGCGAACTGGCCGGTCTCGGAGAAGTCGTGCGAGTCCATGTCGAGGGCGTAGAAGGCGCAACCGACGGTGCTCTTCGACAGCTCGGCCTGCTCACAGGTCTCGGGGATCTCGCCGAAGAAGGGGTCGTCGCCGGTGGTCGAATCGCCGGTGGTCGAGGTGGTGGTGTCGACCGCGGTGGTGGTCCCCTGCGTGGTCGTGGTGGTGCCCTCGGTGGTCGTGGTGGTGTCCGGACCGGTCGTGGTCAGCGGCCCGTCGGTGGTGCCCGGACCGGTCGTCGTCACGCCCTGCGTGGTGCCCGTCTCCGTCATGCCCTGCGTCCCCGTCCCCTCGGTCGGGGGGGTCGTCGTCGGCGTGTCGGTGTTGCTCGACGGGCTGGTCGTCCCCGGCTCGGTCGCGGTCGAGGTCGGCCCTGCGGACATCGTCGCGACGTTGGTCGCAGTGCTCCCACCGTCGTCGCCGCAGGCGGTCAGGAGCGAGGCCGCGAGGGCAGCCGTGGTACACGCGTTCATAGACAGGCGATTCGTCATGGCGGCAGCGTAGGGGCTGCCCCTCGCGCCCGTAAAGGGTTTTCGACGTTCGCGGGGGGATCTCGGCGCGCCCCGGCGCTCGCAGGAGCCAAGCGCGAGATCGCGAGCGGCCGGCGGGCATCAATCGATAGACATGTCCGAAGGGACATGAAGGTTTCGGCGTTTTGCCGGGCCCGGCGCGCGCGGTCCTCGACCGCCGTCACCCGCAGACGAGGAGTTCCACCCGATCGCGCCCGCGCCGGGAATGTCGGCGCGCGCCGGGGCGTGTAGGGGACGACGATGCCCGCCGAGGACCACCACGGCCTTTACGCTCGCGTCCGCGCCTGGCTGCCGGACGTCGGGCTGGCGCTCGGGGTGTTCGTCGCCCTCAACGTGGTCGGGGCGCTGATCGTCGGCGACGGGTTCGACGTCACGGCGGCGTGGATCAGCCTGCCCGAGGGGACAGGTACATCTGTCTTCAAGGCCATGTTGGCGGCGACCCTGATCGCCCGCGGGCTCGGGCCGCTGCGGCGGCGGTGGGCGCGGGCGCTGGCGGCCGTGTGCCTGCTGGCGGTCGCGGCGGCGGCGGCGTGGGACACCGCGGTCTACTTCGCGCTGCTGATGAAGGGGCGGATCGCCACGCCCCTGCCGTTCCCGAGCTCGGTGCTGGTGCTGGCCCTGTCGCTGGCGCTGGCCGCGACGGCGGCGCGGCCGGGGCCGCCGCGGAGGTGGTCTTCGGGACAGGTGGCGCGCAGCCTGACGATCGCGGCGGCGGTGGCGTGGACCCTGCCGCTGGTGCTGATGCTGACGTTCGGCCCGACCCGCTACGCCCGCGAGGCCGACGCGATCGTGGTGTTCGGCGCGCGGGTGTACCGCGACGGCAGGCCGTCGCACGCGCTGGCCGACCGCGTCGACGAGGGCGTCCGCCTGTACCACCGCGGGCTGGCGCCGATCGTGATCATGAGCGGGGCGATCGACGAGGACCACGGGGCCTCGGAGCCGGAGGCGATGAAGGCGAGGGCGATCGCGGCGGGGGTGCCGGCGGCGGCGATCGTGCTCGACGAGCTCGGGGTCGACACCGCGGCGACGGTCGAGGTCACGGCCGAATGGCTGCAGCGCCGCGGGGCGCGGCGCGTGCTGGCGGTCAGCCATTATTATCACCAGCCGCGCGTGAAGCTGCTGTTCCAGCGCGCCGGAGTGCTCGCATACACGGTGCCGGCGACGATGAGCCGGCGCCTGCTGAAGGAGCCGTGGTTCGTCGCCCGCGAGGTGCTGGCGTATTACGCGGCCTGGCTGGCGCCGTTCCTGCCGGGTCGGTAGACAGGGCCGCTCGGATCGAGGGAGCGCCGCATCGGACATGTCATGAGCCTGGCCGCGTTCTCGCCTCGGTGAGGTCGGGGACGCTGCAGAGGCCCGACGTGGAGGGGCGGAGCCGGTGGCACCGAGAGACGACGATCACGCCGGGAAGCACAGGCGTGATCGTGGGGTGATGATGGCCAGGAGATCGTCACTTCGCTGGACGACGACGATCACCCGGGCATGATCGTGCGATGATTACGGCCAGGAGATCGTCACCTCGCCGTTGCCGAGGCGCGCGCCCGGTTGATTGTCCTGATTGGTGCCGGCGTTGAACGAGCCGCCGCCGCCGCCGCCCGCGCGACACGAGCTGCCCTCGCCCGCGCCGCCGCCCGAGTAGCCGCCGCCGCCGCCCGCGCCGCACACGGCCCCGCCGCCGCCGCCGAAGCCGCCCTGACCGCCGGGGCCGAAAGTGTTCCCGCCGGCGCCGCCGGTGAACAGGAGCGGCGGCTTGCCGCCGGTGCAGCCGGTGCCGTAGGTGGAGTCCTGGCCCGCGCTCTTCCAGCCGGCGCCGCCCGAGCCGGTGCCCGAGGGCGCATTGCCGGCGCCGCCGTTGCCGTTCATTCCGCCGGCGGCGCTTGGGGCTCCGTTGCCGTTGGTGCCGTGGATGCCGACGACGCCGTCGAGGCCCTTGCGGCAATTGAGGTCGTTGTTCCAATTGGTGTTGCCGCCGCCGCCGCCGCCGGCCGCGATCAGCGGCTCGGTGGCGTCGGCGACCCGCCACACGAACGAGCCGCCGCCGCCGCCGCCGGTCGCCGACGGGCCGCCGCAGTTGTTGACCACTCCGCGCTCGCCGACCACGACGCCGAGCTCCTCGCCGGGCGTGACGGTGAACGAGCCGCTCATCCTGGCCCCGCGACCGCCCACGTCCGAGCCGCCCTGGGCGCCGAAGGCGGTGATCTTGACGGAGTTGATGCACGTCGGCACGACGAATGACTGGAGCGCGCCGGTCGGCGAGAACACCTTCTGGCCGGGTGCGCCGCCCATGAGGACGACGTCGATGCAGCTCGGGGTCGACGAGGCGCAGCCGTCGCTGTAGGTGACGCAGACCTCGCCCGCCATCACGCCGAACTCCACCGTGATCGCGGACGTGCCCTGACCGGCGCTGACTGTGGCGTCGCCCGGCACGCTCCACGTGTAGCTGACCGCGCCCGGCACGTCGGGGACGGTGAACATGGCCTCGGCGCCGCCGCACACGCTCGTCGGCCCCGCGACGGCGTCGGCCGCGGGGAGGCCGGGCGGCGCTTCACACTGCGAGTCGGAGCAGACCTGGCACATCGCGCAGGCCTGGCCGCAGCCGCCGCAGTGGGCCGGATCGGTCTCGGTATCGACGCAGGCGCCCTCGCAGTCCGCCTGTCCCATCGGACATTCGAGCGCGCAGGCCCCGTCTCCGCACACCTCGCCGTCGAGGCACGGCTGATCGCAGCCGCCGCAGTTGTTCGGGTCGGTCTGGGTGTCGACGCACGCGCCGTCGCACAGCTCCTGTCCCCGGGGACATGTCACGACGCAGCTGCCCTCGCTGCAGGTCTCCATGACCCCGCAGGGCTGATCGCAGCCACCGCAGTGGTCGGCGTCGGTCTGGGTGTCGACGCACTCGCCGCCGCAGTCGACCAGCCCCTCACAGGGGCCGATGGTCGTGCCGTCGGTGTCGATCGGATCGGTGGTCGAGGTCGTGCTCGTGGTGGTCGCGTCGGTGGTGGTCGAGGTCGAGGTCGGGTCAGTGGAGGTCGGGGGCGTCGCGTCGGTGGAGGTCGGGGGCGTCGCGTCGGTCGAGGTCGGCGGTTGTGCCTCCGTCGTCCCGGCGCTGCCGGTCGTGTCGGTGCCGGTGGAGGTCTCGGTGAGCGAGCTCGAGGTGTCGGTCTCACCGCACGCAGGGAGCCAGGTGGCTCCGCACAGCGCGGAGAGCGTGATCGTGCGCCAGCTGCTTGTCATCGTCGCCATCGTAGGCCGCGGGCGCCGGCGACGTCGACGTCCGCACGCGAGTGTCCGATTGCGAGCGAGGTCGCTCGGGGGCGGTGCGCGGCGAGGATGGCGCGTTGCTTCGTCTCCCGGGCACTCCACGCCCGGCGCGGCATCGATCGGGAATCGATGCACCGGATCCTGCGAAATCATACCAGCACGCATACGGCCCGCTCGGAGCTCCCAGGACCGCGCCGGCGCATGCGCAGACCACGAACGCGGGCCGGCGCGGCGTGTCCGCGTCGAGCGAGCCAGGACGAGCGGCCGCCGATCGAGGAGCTCGCAGGGCCCGGGGGCTGTCCCTTCAGCCAGGCGCGCTCTTCTTGGCGAGGAAGTGGCGAAGGATGTCGACGAGCGTGCCCACGCCGAGGCCGATCGCGCCGAGCACCAGGAACGTCGCGACTGCGGCCAGGTCTTCGAAGCCGCCGCTGCTCTCGGTCGTGAAGGCGCGCAGCATCAGGACGTAGCCGATCAGGAGGCCGACCTGCGCGAACAGGAAGCCCAGGCGGGCGCCGAGGAAGCCGAGGAGGGGGGGGCGGTCCGGCGATCAGCAGCAGCAACGACGAGGCGCCGCGCACCGTCTCGAGCGTGGGCGGCTGGCCGGTGTTGAGATAGGCGACCAGCAGCGCCAGGCCGGTCCACACCGCGGCGTTGACGACGAGGACGACGAGCCAGCGCGGGCTGAGGGCGGGCGGGAGCATGCCCGGAGTGTAGCTCCGCCGCGCGAGGAGGCATCGGGCCGCGCTGCGGCGAGGGCTCTTGCACGGCCGACCTGTCTCGGCGAAGCAGAGCGCGCTCGCGGAAGCGACGGCGCTCCGACGCCGCTGCGCCGAGCTGCGCGACCTCGTGCGTGCCCGGCCGAGCGGCGCCGGGCTCGACCACGGCGCTCCCGGCCGGCTGAACAGCCTCGCGGACGACCGCCGATCGGCCGGCGCCAGCGCGGTCGATCGACTCGACTCGTAACAGGTTCGTGCGACGACGCGCGACTGTCCGCTCCTCGCGATCGCTGCCGCTACACCGCGAGCGGGCCGCCCTGCCGAACGTCGCAGGATGACGAAGAAGTCGCCGAGGCGGTCTGCAATTTTGCAGCACCACGAAATGGGGTGACCAGCATGGCCATCCCCGGAGCGTCTTATCGGGTACCGTCGAGACTGTCAGCACAGTGGAGTTGGCCGCGAGGCAGAATGGCCGCGAGATCACGGTGCGGCTCGACGGCGGCGAGCTGCGCGTCGTCACGCGACAGTATACCGGGGAGGTCTTCTCTGCCGGTGATCGGGTGCGCGTGTCGTCGGCGGAGAGCGTCACCCGTGTGACGCACTGAACCGCGCATCGCTCCCCCTCGCCCGCCCGCCGCGGGCGCCCACGGGCGCCCACGGGCGCCCGCGCGTGAGCACCACCCGCGATGGAAAGGCCGAAGGGCCGAGGCCCTTCGTTGCGCTCCTGGTCGCACCAAGTGTATACGTTGGGCCGTCAGGAGGGCGGCGCCGATGATCGATGTAGTCATGCCCCAGCTGGGCGAAGATATTGCCGAGGGTACAGTCGCGCAGTGGTTCGTGCGCGAAGGGGATTACGTGGTGAGGGACCAGGTGCTGCTGGAGGTCGAGACGTCGAAGGCCGACACCGAGATCCCCTCGCCGACCAATGGCGTCGTCACCTCCATTGACGCTGCGGTCGGGGAGGTGGTCCCCAAGCAAGGGCTGCTCTGCCGAATCGACGAGACCCGCACGAGTTGAGGTCTCCTTCGACTCCGCCGAGCAAAGGAACGATTCGCCCGGGTCGAGTGATTCTCGGCGCGGGCGTCAGCCGGGGGGTTGGTTGATCTCGCCGAGGCTGAGGCCGCCGGGGTAGGCGTAGCTGATCCGGCAATCGTAGCCATAGACCTCGATGCCGAACTTGACCGACTGGCTGCGGATGTCGTGCGGGCCGTCGGGGATCAAGAAGCGCGCGTAGGCGAGGTCGCCGACGCCGAGCGGGGTGAGGGCCGGCAGGGCGTCGCCGTCGAGCTCGATGGTGTCCCAGCCGGACTCCGGGGCGACCACCGTGAGCATGTCCCAGCCGTAGGTCTCGGGGGTCAGGAAGGTGTAGTTGTTGCGGTGCTGGGCCGTCGGCGGGATGAAGGTGATCGCGGGGTCGCCGAGCTCGGTGGTGTCCTGCGAGAGGATGTCGCAGTTCTTGGAGATGAAGTCGCCCGGGTACTCGTCGTCGTTCTTGGGCCCGTGCGACTGGTCCTGGCTCAGCATGTAGTGGGCGACCATGAAGGCCTCGGTGCCCTCGACGCGGAACGAGGCGGCGGTGAGGAGCTCGTGGAACTGGCCCTCGTCGAGCGTCACCTCGCCCTGCTGGTCGCCGGTGAAGGTGAGGACGGTGCCGTCCTTGTCGGCGATGAAGCGGTAGAGGTCGGGCTCGTCGCTGCGCGGGCGGAACTTGACGACCGCGTAGTCCTTGCCCCAAGCGGTGCGCGGCGGGACCTGCTCCTCGAGGTAGTCCTTGTAATAGTTCATGCCGGGGCCGGGCAGGCTCATCGCCGGCGAGCCGGTCATGACCGCGACCGGGGCGGTGCTGCTGACGCGCATGCCGGTGAAGTCGGCGACGCTGCCGCTTGGCGAGACGATCCGCAGCGCCTGCTGAGTATTGACGGTGTGGGTGGTGCTGCCGCCGCCGGCCAGCCCCGGGACCTCGCCGCCGCCCTCCGTACCGCCCTGCATGGCGGTCGGCATCTCCACGGTCACCTCGTTTCCGTCGACCATGCTGATGATGCTGACCCAGCTGGCCGAGAAGTCGGTGTTGTGATAGCTCGGCACCAGGTAGTCCTGGCCCCACGCGTGCGCGGGCAGGAGCAGCGAGGCGTCGGCGGTCGCGACCTGCGAGGACGAGTACGGGCTGAACTGATAGGCCACCACCGGCACGTCGCTCTCGAGCCGCAGGACCTGCTTGAGGATGCCGGTCTGCACCGGCATGGCGTGCTGCGTCAGCGCGGCCGAGTCCTCCGGGAGGATGAAGGTGTGCAGCTGCTTGGGCGCGACCACTGCGGCCTCGATCACCTCGCCTGCGGCGCCGAAGAGGGTGACGCTGGCGTCGGCGTTGCCGCTGGTGTTGGCGGCGACGACGGCCCACGGCAGGTCGGTGCCGCTGTCGCCGACGGTCGGCGCGAACAGGCAGCCGGCGCTGGTCAGGTTCATCGCCGCGAGCTCGCAGGTGCTCTCGTCGACCGGGCCGGTGTCGTTGATGTCCGGCATCGCGCCGAGGTCGAACTTGGCCAAGCCGCCGGTGCTGGTGCCGCTCGGACCGGCGGTGGGCGAGGTCGTGGGCGCGCTCGCGGTCGAGGTGGAGGGCTCGGTGGTGCCAGGGTTCGCGGTCGTCTCGGTGGCGCCGGAGAGCGAGGCAGTGCCGGTCGTCGTGCCGCCGTCGGTGACGGCTGGGGGCCCAGCGGCACAGGCGCAGAAGAGGACGAGGAGGCCAAGGGGTAGGCTGCCGCGCATGTGCAGATGGTAGGCCGAACACCGTCTCGAGGCGATCGCTCGCGGGTGGAATTGCACCTGACCGAACGGCCATGCGCGCGGGCGAGCGCCGCTGGCGAATGCCGGCCGCCCTGGCGGCGTGGCAGCCTCGGGGCCGCTTCGGAAAATCAATGGCGCATCACGAGCGGTCGAGGCACGGGCCCGATCGCCTCACCACGCTCACCACGGAGGCCGCGGCCCGGCTCCGCGGCCGCGATTACGCCGTCGCCGAGGCGCTCCTGAGCGGCTGCGCCGCGGACGATGCGAGCGGTCACGCCGCTGCGCTGCTCGGCGGCGCGTACTTCCTGCGAGGCGGCATGCGCAGGCGGCGGAGTGCTGCCGCGTCGCACTGGCGCGGGTGCCCGCGGCGGCGACGGGGAGGTCGAGGCGACGCGCGCGTGGCAGGGCGCACAGGTCGGGGCCGACGCGGCGATACCTTTGCCGGGAGCAGTTCCTCGAGCACGTGGCGGCGGAGCGGCTTGCGGGCGAGCCGCGGCCGTCGACGCCGAGCTGCGACGACGACGAGCCATCGGCTCCGCGCTCGGAGCTCGCAGAGGCGCTGCACCGCGTCGGCGACGTCGGCGGAGTGCTGGCCGACGTCGCCGGCGGAGTGCTGCACGCGCTCAGCGACCTGGCCGGGAAGATCGGGATCACCGTCGAGGTGTGGACCGGTACCGCGACGTCACCGGCTGCCGCAGGTCGGCGACGAGGCGCTGGCGATCTTCAAGCTGGCGTACATGCGCCGCGCTCTGTTCGAGAACAACATCGTGCGCACCTGTCCGGGCGAGGCGACGAGCAGGGCAGGCGCGTGACGGGGTCCGACCCGGTGGGATCGAGTGGACACCTTCCCCACTCTCGAGCCACCGTCATTTGCAGTGGTACCCCCAATCGGCGTCGACACCGCCTCGCCGATGAGGCCGTCCCGGGGCCATAAGGGTGCGACGATACCGCAAGGGACTATTGACAGAGGCGCGAAATCGTCCCTCCAAAGAATCGCCCAGGCTATGCCGAATTTCGGCCTGCTACGAACAGTTGACGACGCGTGTGGGCCGAGTGACTCTGCGCGTTGCATGAGCACGCGCAAGCCGAGGTCGAAGCCCGCGAAGAAGGAGCCCGCGACCCTGGACGAGCTCCTCGAGGAGCTCGCCATACACGGGCAGAATTTTATCGACGGGGAGCCGCTCTGGGACAAGCTCGTCGCGTACGGTGTCGAGCTGATCCCGACGCTTCTGGAGCGCACCGAAGGCGACAAACCGTTCAAGCTGGTCGACAAGGCGCTGCAGAGGATTCTCGAGCGGACGGACCCCGATACGCGGGGGCGAGCGGCGAGGCTGCTCGCTGAATCCATCACCGGAAGGTTCTCGCCCAAGCGCCGCATGATGGCGATTCAGGCCCTTCCGCACGTCTCGGCCAAGGACGCCTCTGCCCACAATCTACTCCTCCACATCGCCACGGACCCCACCGATCCCGCCGAAGTACGCGCCGCGGCGTTCCGAACCCTCGCAGAGATGCACCCCGTGGGCGAGCAGGCAGAACGCCTGCTCTCCGTGCTGAAGTTATACGAAGACGAGTGGTCTTCTGATGAGAAGATGTGCGATGCTCTGCTCTACTGCCTGCGTGAGCACGCGCCCCGGCTCGCCGGGAAGAAGCTCCTGGAGGATCTCGAGCCGTTCCTGACGCACGAGAGTGAGCGCATCCGTCGCCGGGCGATCGAGCTCCTGGCTGCCTTCGGGGACGTCGACACCGCCGAGGGGCTTCTCGCGCTCCCCGACGCACCCTCGCATCGAAGCGAGATCTTCGAGGCCCTGAAGAAGATCGGGAGCCGGCCGATCAACCTCCTCGGCCTTCGCCCCGAGGCGTTCGAGCTGTTCGTGGGTCGATGGTTGAGACGCTCGGGGCACAAGAAGGTGAAAGTCGAGCGGTACTGCAGAGACGATGGCGTCGACGCGACCTCCTACAAGACGGGCGAGAACGCCTCGGGGGAGGAGATGTTGCAGAAGTGGGTCGTGCAGTGCAAGCGTTACAGCTCCAAGGCGATCGACGAGGAAACGCTGCGTCAGTTCGCGGAGACAGTCTCTGCTCAGGAAGCCCACTTCGGTCTGTTCGTGACGACCTCGGACTTCACCGCGGGGGCTGTCGATTTCGCCAGGAGAGACAAGCGCCTGGAGCTGGTCTCCGGCAAGGAGCTCCTCCGGCGCTTGCAGGCGCTCTTCGGAGCAGAGCGCTATTCGATTCGTGTACGAGAGTGAGAGGGGACGGTGGAGGACCATCCATTGATCGGCGTCTTCAGCATTGAACAATGACCGAGGCGGCCGGGCGACGAATGTGTGTATTCGGGCGCTCGGCCTGCTTCAGGCCCTCGGCGAGTCGGCGAGGGGCGGGAGCGTGGCGACGTAGGCGTCGATCGCGGCGCGCAAGAGCTGGCCGATGAGGGCGAGCGCGTCCGGGGCGAGCTCGTCGCCGTGCAGCAGCTCGTCGTATTCGGCCATCGCCCGCGAGTACCAGCGGTCGAGGTCGTGCTCGGCGGCGTGCACGGGGTAGATGGCCGTGCGGCGCAGCTCGAACAGCTCGCCCAGGGCTTCGTGGGGGGAGAACGCGCAGGCGAGGACGGCGAGGGTGCCGAGCCGCGCGGCCTCCCAGGCGTAGGCGCGCTCGTTGAGCACCGAATCGGTGGTGGCGGCGTCGGCGGCGTCGGCGGCGCAGCGGGCGACGCGGTCGCAGCGCTCGGCCAGGCGGCGCAGCTCTTGACCGATCTGCGCGAGGCGGCGGGTGGCGCCGGCTTCGGTGGCCGCGCGCAGGTCGGCGAGGCTAGCGAGCAGGGTGGTGTGCACCGATTCGTCGCAGGCGCGGCGCAGGTCGTTCAGCAGGTCGGCGGTGTAGTCGAGCGCGAGGCGGGCAGCCGGCGCCCGGGGCCAGGGGAGATGGGCGGAGACGGGCTCGGTGAGCTCGAGGCCGTCGCCCCAGGCCTCGCCGAAGACGATCGCGTCGCGCAGCGACCACGGCTGCTCGCCGCCGATCGTGTAGCTGGCGCGGCCGCTCATGAAGGTCCACGGGACGGCGCCGCCGTGGCGCACCATGGCCGCGCGCACGAGCAGCGGGCCGGGATCGTCGTCGTCGATCCCGAGCTCGTCGTTGAGCTCGACCAGGGCCTCGGCGACCCGCTCGAGCTGTTCGAGGGTGAGGGCGTGAGCGGTGGCGATGGCCAGCAGCGCCGCCGGCTCCTCGGCCGCGACGGCGGCGGCGACCTTGCCCTCCAGCTCGTCGTCGGTCAGAAGGCCCATGCGTCGAGCGCGACGATAGCGGGCGGCCACTGCGGGGTGCAAGCGAGCTGCGATCGCTCGCAGCGAACGGAGGGCGCGGGTTCACGCGTCGCCGCGGGCGCGCGAGCACGTGCTCGCATTTGTCATGCTGTCCGAACGGACAGCTAATTCCGCGCTACCCGGGCACGGTGGTCCAGACGTGGTCCATCGCCGGGAACATGATGTCGCTGGGCTGGGGAAGGCCCCGGAGGAAGTCGTCGAGGTAATAGACGGCGACCTCCCAGCCGCTGCCGGTGCCGCGGGCCTCGTCGGCGGTGCGGCAGGCGAAGTGCTCGAGCTCGAGCAGGGTGCCGGCGTCGCCGCGGGTGAGGCGGAGCTCGACCTCGCTGTCGCCGAAGTCGCCGTAGCGCCAGGTGGTGCGCAGGCGCGTGGGCGGCTCGCACGCGACGATCTTGCAGGTCGTGGGGTGGGGCTGCGAGAGGTCGAGGACGACGGCGCCGCCGACGGCGAAGGTGCCGGACGGCTTGCCGAACCACTTCGGGAGCACCTCGGGGTCGGTCCACGCCGCCCACACGCGCTCGATCGACGCGTCGAGGCGGCGGCGCAGCAGCGACGACCAGGTGCCGCCGTGATCGCGGATCTCTCGGCCGACGTCCGCGGACCAGCGGAAGTACTCGTCCATCACCTGCATGCGCTCGGCGTAGCCCCGCTCGGCGAGCTCGTGGGTCGACCAGAAGCCGCGCGGGGTCTGGTCTGCCAGCACGTCGCCGAGGATCGCCAAATGAGCGTGCCAGCCGGAGGCGGTGCCGACGAGGTCGTCGCGGGTGGCGAGGCGCCGGGTGGTCACGACGAGGCGCACCTTGTCGTCGACCGGGGTGAGCTCGAAGGACACTTCGGCGGGCTGGTCCGGGCCGCCCCAGGTGAGCCTCAGCAGCCGCGGGGCTTCGCAGGCGAGCACCGTCTCGACGCCCTGTGCCCCCTCGGCGCTCTTGTAGCGCTCGGGGTAGGCCTTCTCCGCGGAGAGCGAGGCGTGGTCGAAGCGGAGCTCGGCGCGACCGCCGGGTCGCAGCTCGAACTCGCCGGCCGCGAGCCAGCGGGCGCGCTTGTCGGATTCGGTGATGTAGCGCCAGACCCGCTCGATGGGGCCGGGGAGCACCCGCTCGAGGCGTACGGTGCCGGGGTCGAGGATCTGTCCGTGGTCGTTCATGGCTGCTCCTTGCATTCGGGGTCGTCTTCCGCGGCGAGCAGGGCCTCGAGCGCGTCGAGCCGCGAGGACCAGAACGCGCGCGTCTGTTCGACCCATGCCGCCAGTTCGTCGAGGGGTCGTCGGTCGGCGGTGAGGAGGTGTTCGCGGCCCGCGACGCGCCGATGCACGAGGCCGGCGCGCTCGAGCACGCGGATGTGCTTCGAGACGGAATTCAGCGAGATCGGGAACCGCTCCGCGACGTCGGTCACCCGCGCCTCGCCGCCGCTGAGCCGCTGAAAGATGGCCCGGCGCGTCGGGTCGGCGAGGGCCGACAAGGTGTGGTCGAGGCTCATGCGCGAAGATGTTCACCCAGATGGGTGAATATTGCAAGCGCGAAAACATTCGGGCCCGCAGGGCGTCCAGGTGCCGCTGTGGGCCAGAATGCGCGAATCCGCGCGAGCCCCGGTGGGGCCCGAAGGTGTCCGTAAAGACATGTCCTTCGGGCCCGCCCGCGGGGCTCACAGGGCGGCGGTGTTGTCCTTCGGGTTGCGGTCGATCAGGAGGTTGCGGGCGTCGATGCCGACGCGGTGCGGCGGCTGGTCGACGACGACCTCGATCTCCATCTCGTTCGCGGTGAACTTGCGCCGCTCGAGCCAGAGCGGCGCGCCGAGCTCGTGGTCGCCCGGGCGCGGGGCCGCGTACACGCCGACGTCGATGTAGTCGGCCAGCGGGACCTCGCTCTCGAGGCCGTGGCCGTCGGCGCGCAGCTTGCGGGCGCCGACCTTGAAGCGGACGCGGACCTTGCCGCCCTCGAGCGGCTCGCTGGTGGCCTCGAGGACCTTGTTGTCGTAGAGGGTGATCGTCTCGAACATGTCCTCGATGAGGTACGCGTATTCGGGCGGGGTCTGCTCGCGGAGCAGGGCGACGAGGTCGCGCGTGGTCGGGAACGGGGGCGGCTTGAACGCGTACCGCTCGACCATGGTGGCCAGGGCGGCGTTGAGCCGCGCCTCGCCGATGTACTCGCGCAGGGCGTAGAACACCAGCGAGCCCTTTTGATAATGGATGTACTTCTGGACCTCGACGAGCCCGAGCGGCAGCTCGTGCTTGCGCTCGGTGGCGCGGCCGATGAGGTAGTCGCGCAGCTCGACGGCGAGGAACCGCTTCATCGCCTGCGGGCCGTACTCCTTCTCCATCACCATCAGCGCCGAGTACTCCGCCAGCGACTCGGACAGCATCGTCGTGCCCTGGACGTTGGCGGCGACGAGCTGGTACGCCCACCACTGGTGCGCGACCTCGTGGGCGGTGACGAAGAACGGATAGTCGTTGTCCTCGGGGTCTTCGGGGCGGACGCGGGTGATGAAGCCGATGTTCTCGGAGTAGGGGATCGTGCCCGGGTTCGCCAGGGCGAATTGCTCGTAGCGCGGGAACTCGAGGATCCGGAAGTGGCGGTGCGGATAGGGGCCGAAGTTGCGCTTGAAGTAATCGAGCGACTGCTTGACCGAGGTGATCATGCGCTCCAGGTTGTACTCGTGGCCCTTTTGATAGTAGACGGCGATCGCCACGCCCTCGTGCTCGTCGCTCCGGACCTCCCAGCGGCCCGACAGGAACGACAGGCCGGGGCGGATCTTGCCGTCCGGGGCGTAGGCGAAGCAGCGGCGGTCGCCCTCGGTCCACTCGCGCTGCAGCTCGCCGATGGTGATGGCGAGCTGGTCGCCTGACGTGCACACGGTCGCGGTGTAGGTGATCCACGTGCGGTCGGGCTCGCCGGGGAACCGATCGCGCTCGTACAGGTCGTCGATCGGCGGCAGGCGCGGGCGCTCCGGGAGGCCCTGCTCCTTGCGCCGGTCGTCGTCGTCGAGCTCGAGCGCTCGGTTGTAGCCGATTTGGGGGAGCAGGAAGTCGCCCATGAAGAAGGTGCCGTTGTCGACGACGTGATGGTCGCGGCCCTGGTTGCCGAAGCCCTCGCGCAGGTAGGCGAGGTCGAAGCTCAGGCTCATGGCGCCGCCGGGCGCGAGGGGCTCGGCGAGGCGATAGATGCGGTAGTCGAGGCGCGCGTCCTCCTCCTCGAGGGTCGCGGGGCGATCGAACTCGAGCGCGCGGACCGTGAGGTCCGGGCGCATGGAGACGTGGACGGTGTCGATCGGGACGGCGTCGCGATTGACGAGCTCGTAATGGCCGGTGATGCCGGCGTGGCCGCGCTCGGGGAAGAGGTCGACCCGCACGTCGATGGCGTCGATCTTGGGCTGGGGCAGGCGGCGGTACTGGCCGTAGTTGCGCTCGTAGTCGGCCTGCAGGGCGTCCTGGTCCTCGCTGCTGAGGTAGATGTTGCGGACGTTGGTGTTCCAGTAGATAAAGCCGCCGAGGCCGAGCCAGGCGGCGCAGGCGAGCGCGGCGGCGGCGGCCCAGCGGCGGGTCATGGCCGCTCGCGCCAGGCGGACGCGGTCGCGCCGGCCGGCCGGGGTGCCGTGGACGAGCCACGGGCGGGCGAGGATCAGCAGCAGCACGGCGAAGGCGAAGTGGTAGAGGTTGAACCACGTCGCCGCGGCGACGTGCGGGCCGTAGCCGTTCATCGCCGAGTAAACGACCTGCGGGCTGAAGGCGAAGCGCAGCAGGTTGTGGTCGATGCCCCAGGCGCCGAAGGCCTGGGTCAGGACCCAGAACGAGAACGCCAGCAGGATGCCGACGTACTTGTGGCCGGCGACGATCTGGAAGAAGAACCCGAGCATGCCGAGCAGCACCAGCTCGGGCAGGAAGAAGCCGTAGAGGACGCCGAGGTAGACGTCGAGCTCGTACTGGTGGTAGCCCTTGGCGGTCTGGATCAGCACGCCGCCGGCGATCATCACCGCGAGGAAGGTGGCGAGGACGAGGGCGAAGCCGGCGACCTTGGCGGCGAGGATCGCGGTCGGCGAGGCCGGGGTGACGTCGAGGATCTGGTCGGCGCGGACGCCTCGCTCGCGCCACATCACCTCGCCGGCGTAGAGCGGGATGAGGATGATGAAGAACAGGCGGCCGTGGTTGCGGAGCACGTCGGTCATCGCGTACGTGACCGGCCAGGTGGTGGTGCCCCAGAGGACGTCGGTGTAGCCCGCGGCGTGCATGGTGAACAGCAGGCCGACGGCGGCGAGGGCGAGGAAGGTCCGGTCGTGCACGAGGCCGAGCCAGTAGAAGCGGACCAGGGCGAGCAGGCGAGCGAGGGCGGCGGCGCGGCCGCGACGCAGCGTGACTACCGGCAGCGGCGCGTGGTCTCCCGCCGCCGGGGCGACGTCGTCCTGCTCGAGCCGCCGCGGCGCGCGACCACGGAGGCCGCGCGCGGCCTCCATGCGGAACCGCGAGTAGGCCGCGACGAGCACCAGCAGGCCGACGCCGACCCAGAGCAGGCGGTTGTAGAGCAGGAGGCCCTCGAGCGCGGTGACGAGGGTGTTCTTCTCGATGACGGTCCAGTAGCGCTGGGCGACGTCGGTGGCGACGATGCCGAACGGATCGAGCAGGGCGGCGAACGCCTCGTTGTCGAGCTTCGCCAGCGAGCCCAGGCCGATCGAGTAGGCGACGAAGAGGGCGACGCCCTGGACGTAGACGGCCATGTAGCTGCGGGTCAGCACGCCGACGGCGAAGTACAGCGCGGACAGCAGCAGGGTGTTGGGCACGATGTAGAAGACGAGCGGGACGAGGTAGGCGCCGGGGACGTGGGGGCCGAGCTTGTCCGGGTCGAGCCACGGCATGTGCGCGCCGAGCCACAGGCCGAGCACGCTGCAGGCGAACACCAGCACGCCGACGACGTAGGCGCCGAGGAAGCGGCCGAACACGAAGCTCGACTTGCGCAGGCGGGTGGTGAACAGCAGCTCGTGGGTCTTGAACTCGAAGTCGCGGAGGATCGCGGTGCCGGCGATCGCGGAGGTGAGGATCATGCCGACCAGGGTGACGAGCATGACGCTGTTGTTCAGCGCCCACGGCGAGTTGCGCTTCACCGCGCCGCCGATGCCGAACACGCTGCCGGCCTCGGTCGCGGTGAACAGGAACGACAGCAGCAGCAGCAGCGCCATGTGGAGGTAGGTGACGGGCCGCCGCAGGTGATACGCGACCTCGTGGCGGGCGGTGCTCAGGAGCTGGTTCACGGGGCCCTCCGCGACTTGCTGGTGATGTGGAAGAAGTACACGTCCTCGAGGCCGGGCTCGATCGGCTCGAAGCCGGGGCCGGGCGACTCGGGGTGGTGGACGTGGACGATCGGCCGGCCGGCGACGAGGCGGGTGGCGATCACGTGCAGCTCGCGCTGCAGCTCGGGCAGCTCGGGCCGGCTGGCGACGCGGCGCCAGATCTGACCGCGCAGCGCGGCCACGGCCGCCGCGGGCGAGCCGGAGTACAGCACCTCGCCGTGGCTGATGATCGCGAACTTGCTGCACAGCTCGTACACGTCCTCGACGATGTGCGTGCTGAGGATGACGACGATGTCCTGGCCGATCTCGCCGAGCAGGTCGAGGAAGCGGTGGCGCTCGGTCGGGTCGAGGCCGGCGGTCGGCTCGTCGACGATGACGAGGCGCGGGCGGCCGAGGAGGGCGATGGCGATGCCCAGGCGCTGCTTCATGCCGCCGGAGAAGCCGCCCACGGCCTGCTTGCGGGCCGCGAGGAGGTTGGTCTGGTCGAGCAGGGCGTGGACCTGGGCGGCGCGCTCGCGCCGGTCGGTCACGCCCTTCAGCACTGCGAAGTGGTCGAGGATCGTCTCGGCCGAGAGGTTGGGGTAGAGCCCGAACTCCTGCGGGAGGTAGCCGAGGACCTCGCGCAGTCGATCCTTGTGGGCGAGGACGTCGAGCGCGCCGAATTCGACGGCGCCGCTGTCGGGGTCCTGGAGCGTGGCGATCGTCCGCATCAGAGTCGACTTGCCGGCGCCGTTCGGCCCGAGCAGGCCGAACATGCCGGTCGAGATCGTCAGGTCGACGTGTTTCAGCGCGCGAACACCGTTGGGATAGGTCTTACAGAGGTCACGGATTGTCAGTTGCATGGGAACCACCGTGGAGACATCGCGTCCTGACAGCGCGTATTCGCGGCGGTTCCGCGGGCAGGCGAAATTGTTCGTTCTGTCGCGTTTTGGGCGCGGAGGATCCCATAACCGGACGGTCCAGTCCCATTTGCGAACAGCGGGGCTCGCGACCGGACGGTCCAGATGGAATGTGAAGTGTCTATATTCTGTAGTCTCGGTACTTCGAGGTCGTGAATGAATGGATGTCTCGAGGGACAGGTGATCGTCAGCGCCGCGCAGGTTCGGGGCCGAGGCCGCGGTGATGGGGGCGGACCTGCTTGGCGGCCTCGCGGGCGGCGCGGCGGTACTGGCCCGGGGGCAGGCCGGACCAATGTTTGAAGGCGCGGCTGAAGGCCTCGTCGGAGCCGTAGCCGACGCGCGCGGCCAGCTCCTTGAGGCTGGTGGTGGCCTCTTGCTCGAGCGCGCGGGCGGCGGTGCGCATCCGCCAGGTGGTGACGTAGGCGAGGGGCGGTTCGCCGACGAGGCGGTGGAACGCGGGGGCGAAGGCCGAGCGCGACATGCCGGCGCGCGCGGCCATGGCGGCGACGGTCCAGTCGGCGCCGGGGTCGGCGTGCACCGCAGCGAGGGCCCGGGCGACGGCGGGGTCGGCGAGGGCGCGCAGCCAGCTGTGATCGGCCGCGCCGGCGGCGATGCAGGCCCGCAGCGCCTGGATGAACAGCAGCTCGGCGAGGCGCGTGAGCACCGGCTCGGCGCCGAGGCCGGGGCGCGCGACCTCGCCGGCGAGCGCGTGCACGAGGCCGAGCTGACCCGCGCTGGCGGCCTCGGCCGGCAGGTGGACCACCGGCGGCAGCGCGGCGGTGAGGAGGTCGCGGCCGGCCTCGTCGAGCTCGAGGCAGCCGACCACGAGGGTGGTGCGCGGGCCGTCGCCGCCCCAGCGGACGGTGCGGCTGTCGACCCGCGGGGCGCGACGGAGCCGGCGGAACGAGACCACGCCGCTGCGCGGGGCGTCGCGGATCGCGTGGACCTGACCGGCGGCGACGAGGGCGACGTCGCCGGCTCGCAGGGCGATGCTCTGCCGCCGCCCCTCGAGCTCGAGGTGCGCGCCGCCCCGGACGACGATGTGCACCGCGAGGTCCTCGAAGCCGGGCGAGCGCAGGCCCCACGGCGCGCCGAGCTCGGCCACCCCGAGCACCGTGCCGCGCAGGCGCACGAGGTCGAGGACGCCGGCGAGCGGATCGGCAGGGGCGAGGCTGGACGCTGCATCAACCATGACGCACAGACTATCATGGAGCGTCCAGGCGGGCCGCGGTTAGGCTCAACGCATGGCAGATCGAACAATGCGAGCGACGCCGACGGGGCCGCGCGTGCTGGCCAGCGTGGTCGCGCTGCTGACCGTGGTGCTGCCGTTCGCGGCCGACTGGAACGCGACGCACCTCTACAACCCGGCGTGGAGCGGCCACGCGAAGTTCCACAGCGCGCACACGATGGCGCTCGGGGCCGGCCTCGGGCTGCTCGGGCTCGTGTGGCTGTGGCGGCCCGGACGCTTCGCCTCGGGGCTGGCGGTGCTGGCGATCTACTGGCTGACGCAGGCGTCGGCGCTCGCGTTTCCGGGGACTGCGGTGATCGATCCGGAGTTCGCCGACCGGCTGCCGCGGGTCGGCGGGATCACCCTGAATCAGCTGTGGGGCGACGCGGTGTTCGTCGGGCTGCTGGCGATCAGCTGGGTCTGGGCGCGCCGCTGAGATTCAGGTCGAGGAGCTGGCGACCAGATCGATCTGCAAGCCGAAGTGGTCGGAGACGTGGGCAGGAGGCGAGCCGGCGAGCTTCTCCGTGCCGAGCCGTTCGATGTGGCGGACCTGCCAGCCGTCGCCATGCAGCAGGGCGCGATCGAGCCGTGCTCGCTGGGCGGCGACGCCCTTGCTCTGCGCGCGCATCACGTTGACCTCGGAGTCGACGGTGTAGCCGGGTTCGCCGGGGTGGCAGTCGAGCCAGGCGTCGCGCCAGCCGGCGAGCGGCGCGTTCTCGGGGCGGTCCTCGTCGGCGGGATAATTCATGTCGCCGACGAGGATGGCGTTGGGCTCGCGCGCCAGCCGGACCGTGATGTCCTCGAGCTGGCGCACGCGAAACGCGGTCATGTCCGTGGTGCTCTCGAGGTGGACCGTGGCCACGGTGAGCGGCGGATCGACGTCGAGGCGCGCGGACAGGAGGTTGCGGCCCATGAACGAGAACAGCGGCATGCGTTCGCTGCGGAGGACCGGGATCTGCGAGATCAGGAGGGTGTCGTAGTCGCTGGCGGGGCCCTTGCTGATCCAGGCCCCGCGTCCTTCAGCGCCCGCAGGCCCGGGGTCGCGAGCAGCCCGGGCAGGACCTCCTGCAGGCAGATCACGTCGGGCCGGAGCTCGGCGAGGGTCTGCCACAGGGCCTCCTGACGGCGCGCGCGTTCCCACTCGTCGAACCATATGTTCCAGGTGACGATGCGCAGGCTCCGGCGGCTCATGCTGGAACCGTAGCACGGGTTTGCGGGTCGTGAAGGATGTCCTGATGGACATGGTCGATAGGACAGATTCTTGCTGGATTAAAAGATGCGGAAGCGCGCCTCGGACGGGCGAAATCGAACATTTGACTTTAGTAAACAATATTGAATATGGTTCCACATGCCCATCTTCATCACGCCCGCGAGGCTGCAGGCCCTCGCGGTCGTGCTGTGCCTGCCGGCCTGCACCGAGGAGGTTGCGATGTCCGAGACTCGAGTGGCCGCCGCCAACAAGGCGGCGGTGTTGCGCCTGTTCGACGAGGTCCTGAACGGCGGGCGCGATCACGTGCTGCCGGAGCTGATCGCGGCGGAGTTCGTCAACACGAACACGGGGATCGCCGGGCCCGAGGGGATGGCCTCGGGGGCGAGGTTCTTGCGGACCACGTTCGAAGCGCCGCGCTTCGTGGTCGAGGACGCGATGGCCGAGGGCGACCGCGTGGCGGTGCGGTGGAAGCTGCTCGGGCGCCACGTCGGGCCGTTCCGCGGCGCGCCGCCGAGCGGGGAGGCGGTGGTGATGCCGGCGATGTCGATGTACCGGATGGTCGAGGGCAAGATCGCCGAGTCGTGGGTGCAGAGCGGGCCGTTGCAGCCGGGAGGGGCGTCGTGATGCGCCTGGTCGTGTTCGGAGCGACGGGCGGCACCGGCGAGCGGCTGGTCGAGCAGGCGCTGCAGAGCGGGCACACGGTCACTGCGGTGGCGCGCCGGCCCGAGGCGATCGCGCTGCAGCACCCGCGGCTCAGCGTGCGGCGCGGCGACGTGCTCGCCGCGGGCGACGTCGAGGCGGCGATCGCCGGGCACGACGCGGTGCTGTCGGCGCTCGGCGCGGGCAGCTCGCGGGCGCCGACGACGATCTGCCGCGACGGCGTGGGCCACATGCTGGCGGCGATGGAGCGCTGCGGGGTGCGGCGGATCAGCTGCGTCTCGGCGCTGGGGCTCGGCGACGGCGCGCTGCAGCCGTGGCCGATGCGGCTGTTCATGCGCCACGTGCTGCAGCCGCTGCTGCGCCACCCGTTCGACGACCTGCGGGCGATGGAGGCGAGGCTGCGCGAGAGCCCGCTCGAGTGGACGATCGTGCGGCCGCCGCGGCTGACGAACGGCGAGCGGGTCGGCCGCTACCGCTACGCGATCGACACGCCGCTGGCGCGAGCGCTGACGATCTCTCGCGCGGACCTCGCCGACTACATGCTGGCGCACCTCGACGACCGCGCGACCGTCCGCACGCTGGTCGAGGTCGCGTACTGAGGCCGCGGCTGCGGTATCGTGGCCGCGAGACGACGCGATGGCGAAGCCCGAAGCCCGTCCGTATCACTCGCCGAGCCGGCGCCGCCAGGCCGACGCGACGCGCCAGCAGATCCTCGCGGCCGCGCGCACGCTGCTGGCGGCGCACGGCTACGAGGACACGACGATCGACGCGATCGCCCGCGCGGCCGGGGTGGCGGCGCCGACGGTGTACGCGGCGTTCGGCTCGAAGCGCGGGATCGTGGCGGAGCTGATCCATCAGGCCCGGTTCGGGCCGGCGTACGACACCGCGGTGACGGCCGCGCTGACGACGGAGGACCCGGCGCAGCGGCTGGCGTTCGCGGCGAAGATCGCCCGCACGGTCTACGAGGGCGAGCGCGTCGAGCTCGAGCTGTTGCGCGGCGTCGGGGTGGTCGCGCCCGAGCTGGCGGCGCTCGAACGCGAGGGCGAGGCCGATCGCCGCGAGGCCCAGCGCGGGCTCGTCGAGGGGCTCGCGGCCGCGGGACAGTTGCGCGACGACCTCGACGTCGAGGCGGCGCGCGACGTGTTGTGGGCGATGACCAATCGCGAGCTGTTCCGCCTGCTGGTGCTGGGGCGCGGCTGGCCGGCCGATCGCTATCAGACATGGCTGGCAGGGATGCTGGCCTCGGCGCTGCTGCGCGACGCCGGCGCGGCGCGCAAGGTCCCCCGCAAGAAGCGCGGGTGATTTGCGGCACGAGGGCGCAGATCTCGAGCCACGATTGCGAATACCTGTAGAGTGACGCGGCAATGAGGTGCTCACCGAGGCTGGTGCCGCGGTCCGGCCGGGGGCATGACACGCGTGCCCTGGTGCGATGCGTGAGGAGCGACGCGCTGCGTCCGAGCTCCCGCGCGTGCGATCGTCGATCGTGGTGCACATGCGTGCGTTGCGGCTCGACGACCCCGGGCGCGCGTGCTAGATGCGCCCGCATGAATCGGCTTCACTTGCTCACGAAGATTGCGAACCCGCGCGCGTGCGCGTGGATGTTGAGCCTGGCGCTGGTGGCGTGCGGGGACGACGGCGGGGACAAGACCTCCGACACGAGCACGGGCACGGACCCGACGACCGACGCGACCAGCACCGACGGCACGAGCGAGCCCACGACCAGCGCGGGCGAGAGCACGACCACGGACGCCAGCGGCGGCGAGACCACGGACGCGACCGACGGCGAGACCACGGAGGACGTCGGGACGACGGCGGAGACGACGACGACCATGCCGCCGCTGACCACGGGCGGCCCGTGCGAGAACTTCCTGCCGCCGATCCAGCCGGAGACCCTCGAGCCGCTGACGGTCGGGCTCGCGGTCGAGATCGCCTTCACGGTGCCCGGGCTCGAGGACAACACGTCGTGGACGTTGATGGGCGACCTGCCGCCGGGGCTCGAGTTCACCGCGGAGACGGGCGTCCTCGCCGGCACGCCGTCCACCGCGGGGACCTTCGAGTTCTCGCTCGAGGCCGGGCCGACGATGGACAACCCGGACTGCCCGACGCTGCCGTCGTTCACGATGTACGAGCTCGTCGTCCAGTGACGCAGGCTCGTGGTCGCTCGAATCCATGCGTGACCTGTCCCTGAGGACATCCAGCGCACGGCCGGGGCCGTGCGCGGGGTAGTCTCCGGTCGGGCGCGTCGATGCCAGTGGAGCGCGGCTTCACGGGCGGCGCGTGTCCGGGCCGTGAGGCCGCGTGACCTGTCCCGAAGGTCCGCGCGAGCTCGAGCGCGGCCTAACCGACGGGCTGCGCGTCCGGTCGCCTGCGGCTCTTGACCGCCGGCCCGGGCTGGGCGAAACATTCTCCATCGCCCGCCGCAACCTCTCCGCGTCCCTCGTGGGGCCGGCCATCACCACGTAGTCGCCGCCGCCGGGCGGTCTGACCAGCTCTGCGCCTCTCCGGCAGCGACCGGACCGGCGTGAGCGTGGTCGTCCGTTCGGCATCCGCCGGCGGCCCCAGCGTCCTGCGGGCTGCTCCGTTCGGCCGGGTCGATCCGCTGTGTCTTCGCCTCGGCGTCGCCGGTGGCCGCGATTCGAACCGCGGCGGCCGGCGCGGCGAACCCCGCTGCGCCGCGTTTCGCCTGCATGCATTCAGTCCTTCATTCGCACACAAATCACAGGAGAACCATGTCCATCGATATCACCAATCAACCGCTCGTGTACTCCCTCCCCGGGGCGGCGGACGTCGTCGTCGAGTCTCATCATTACGAAACCGACGCCGGCCCGCTCGGCTTCGATCTCTACCGCCCGCCGCGGCGCGACGTGCCTGCGCCGGCCGTCGTGTTCGTGTCGGGGTTGCCAGATCCGGGCGTCGTCGGCCTGTTCGGCAAGCCGCTCAAGGACTGGGCCTCGTATGTCGGCTGGGCGCGCATGGTCGCGGCCGCGGGGCTCGTCGGCGTCACCTACCTCAACCGCGAGCCCGGCGACGTCGTCGCGCTCGTGCGTCACCTGCGGGCCCACGCCGGCGAACTCGGCCTCGATCCGGCCCGGCTCGCGGTCTGGGCCTGCTCCGGCAACGTGCCCACCGCGCTCGGCCTGCTCGCGCGCGAGCGCTTCGCCGGCGCGGCCCTGCTCTACGGCTACATGCTCGACCTCGACGGCGCGACCGACGTGGCCGAGGCTGCGCGTCAGTATTACTTCGCGGTCCCGCCGGTCGGGCTCCACGAGCTCCCGCGCGATGTCCCGCTGCTCCTCGTCCGCGCCGGCCGGGACGCCACGCCCGGCCTGGACGCGACTCTGCGGCGATTCGTGGCCGCGGGGCGCGGGCGCGGGTTGTCCGTGACGGTGCTCGAACACCTCGAGGGGCCGCACGCCTTCGATCTGGTCGACGACTCTGCCGCCACGCGCGAGGCGATCGAGGGGGTGCTCTCGTTCCTGCGCCGCGCGCTGGGCCGGGGCGAATCGTCCGGGTGAGCGTCTCGCGGCGGGCGCGAGCGTGGGTCGCGCCGATTCGTCGGCGACGATTGACGCGTCGCGCTCGCGTCGCTACTTCGGTACGTGAGCCTCCGGCGGCGAGCGCGAAGCATCGCGCCGATTCTTCGACGGAGAAGCTCCACGCGTCGCGCTCGCGTCACGGGATCGAGGCAGCTGTCCGTACGCAGCGGTTCCACCGCCGCCGTCTGCGGGCGCGGAGCGGGTGCGAGGGATCGAGCTCGAGGGGCGATTTACTGCGCGAGGCCTCGTTCGCACCGGGGGCCGCCGAATGATTTTGCAGCAACGACCCGAGCTCGATCACCTCGCGGGCGCGACGCGAGCGCCGGCCTCCGCGATCATCGACGGCTCGCGCAAGGGTCGACGATCTGCGTACCATCCCGCTCCATGAAACTGGGTATTTGGGGTGGAAGGGGCGCGTTCGCGGCGGTGCTCGTCGCCGGTGGATGCGGGGACAGCGGCGTCGCGGCGACGACCGAGGCGATGACCGAAACGGAGACGACGCAGGCGACGACCAGCGACGGGAGCACGAGCGAGCCGGCGCCGACGACGGGCGCGCCGACGACGAGCGAGACCAGCGCCGGCACCGGCAGCGCGAGCGACGTGACCACGGGCGGCGACACGACGACCACCGGCACGACCGAGGCGGCGACGACCGACGCGGAGACGAGCGAGCCGGGCACGAGCACCGGGCCGGCGCCGTTCTGCGGCGACGGAGACGTCGACGACGGCGAGGCCTGCGACGCCGGCCCGGACAACGCGGACGACGGCGCCTGCACGTCGGCCTGCGCGAACGCGGTGTGCGGCGACGGCCTCGTGCAGGCCAACGTCGAGGCGTGCGACGACGGCAACGCGGTCGACGACGACGCGTGCACCAACGACTGCGCCCTGGCGAGCTGCGGCGACGGCAAGCTGCAGGACGGCGAGGGCTGCGACGACGGCGACGAGGACGACACCGACGCGTGTCTCTCGACCTGCCTGCCGGCGGTGTGCGGCGACGGCCACGTGCAGGCGGGCGTCGAGGAGTGCGACGACGTCAACGCGGACGACACCGACGCCTGCCTCTCGACCTGCGTGTCCGCGGCGTGCGGCGACGGCCACGTGCAGGCGGACGTCGAGGCGTGCGACGACGGCAACGACGAGCAGACCGACGCGTGCCTCGGCGATTGCACCGCGGCGAAGTGCGGCGACGCGATCGTGCAGGCCGGCGTCGAGGAGTGCGACGACGGCAACGACGAGGACGGCGACGCCTGCCTGGCCGATTGCAAGGCCGCGGAGTGCGGCGACGGCGTGCTCCACCTCGGCGTCGAGGCGTGCGACGACGGCAACATGGTCGACGGCGACGGCTGTACCAGCGTGTGCACCGTGCCGCAGACCTGCGAGGACCTGCACGCCGCGCTGCCGATGCTCCCGAGCGACGTCTACGTCGTCGACCCCGACGGCGTCGGCGGCCAGCCGGGCTTCCCGGTGTTCTGCGACATGGTCACCGCCGGCGGCGGCTGGACCGTGCTCGAGCGCAGCCCGCTCGGCGCGCAGACGATCGGCAAGGCGCTCTACAACGACGTCCCGGTCAACGCGGCCGATCCCGCCAACGCCCGCCACCGCCTCACCAAGGCGACGATGACGGTGCTGCGCGACCTGTCGACCGACATGCGCATCGACTGCCGCGGCGGCGACTATCTGCTGACCGCCGCGACCAACCTGTTCAACGGGCAAGGCGGGCCGAACAGCTGCTTCAACTGGTCCCAGGTGCTCTACAAGGAGGCCAGCCTCAAGGGCAACTTCGTGCAGAACAAGACGATCTGCACCTGGCACGTCGGCACCTCCGAGGGCTGCGCCGGCGCGTGGCACATCGACGAGATCGCCCAGAACCAGTACGGCTGCGGTCTGGTCAACTACCCGTGGAAGGGCGCGGCGGTGGTCTCGCCCTCGGCCGACACCTTCGCCAGCGATCCCAACACCCTCGACGCGGTGGGCCCGGTCCACGACTGCCACAAGGCCGGCGCGGCCCGCTGGCTGATGGTGCGCTGATTCGCGGCCGCCGCGATTCGTCGTCGGTGAGTTCGCAAATGATACGAGGGCGCGGCCGGACCGGCCGCGCCCTCGTCAGGTCCTCACGAACGCGCGGGGCTCAGCCGCACAGGCCGAGGCACTCGTCGTAGCAGACCTCCTCGCAGAGGCAGAAGATCTGCTGGTTGTAGAGGTCGATGGTCGCCGGTTCGGCGTTCATGGCGCACGTGTTGACGCAGGTCTGGGTGCCGCAGCCGTTGATGCAGGTCTCGAGCGTCTTGCAGGCGGCATTGGCGGCGCAGGCGTCGTTCTCCGCCTTGCACCCGCCGGTCTCGGACTCCGCGGCGCAGGCGTTGCACGCGTCGGGGCCGTTGCAGGTGCCACCGTTGCACGTGTCCTCGCCGGTGCAGGCGTTGCCGCAGTCGCCGCAATTGGCGTTGTCGTACTGCACGTCGACGCAGGTGTCGTCGCACACGGCCTCGCCGGGGTTGCAGCCCTGGAAGCCGTGGAACTCCGTCGAGCTGGTGACGATCCGCAGGTAGCCGACCGGCTGCACGGTGACGCCGGTGAGCTCGCCCGTGGTCGTCAGGTCCTTGTAAAGGTCGGTGCGCTGGCGCTGGATCGACACCGAGATGTTCGCGGCCGATTCGCCGTCGACGGCCGCCTTCAGCGCCTCGCGCGGGATGTCGAAGCTGCCGCTCGGGTCGTCGGCCTTGCAGGTGATGCTGCCGGTGACGAAGTCGCTGGTGGTGACGGTCGCGGTGATCGTGACCTCGCCGTCGCCCGGGACCCAGCGCACCGGCAGCGGGCCGGAGCCGAACACTTCGGCGAAGCCGAGGGTGTCGAGCTTCGGGCTGGTCTGGATGAAGTCGGTGCCCGTGAAGTCCTTCTCGAACGCCTCGAAGCCGGCGTTGCTCGCTCCCGAGGCCTGGACGCTGGCGGTGCCGCCGGGGGCGAAGGGCGACGCGTTGTCGTCGCTCGAGAACGAATAGGGCGGGAACAGGGTGATCGGGATCGGCGTGCCGAGGAAGGTCAACGCGCCGGCGTCGAACGACTCGATCTTCTTGCAGCCGGGCGTGTCGGGGGCCGGGAAGTAGCAGACCTCGTCGGCGCCGCACTGGGCGTCGCAGATCCGCTGGCACTTCGCGTTGCACGAGTCGTCGAAGCCGCAATACTCGTCGGCGTCACAGCCGCCGCCGCAGTCGGGCAGGACCGCCAGCTGGCAGCCGGCGACGCTCTCGGTGCAGCCCTGGAGCCCGCTGCCCTCGGCGTCGGGGATGAAGCTCGCGGATACGGCCGGCGCGGTGTTGCCCCCGACGGTGGGGTGGCTCTCGCCGAGGAAGATCGTGCCGAGCGCGTGAGGCCCGTCCGGTTCCCCACCGGTCGGGTCCTCGGTGTCCCCCGTCCCACCCTCGGTCGGATCGCCGGTGGGATCGCCCTCGGTCGGGTCGCCGGTGGGATCGCCGGTCGGGTCGCCGCCGGACGGGTTGCCGGACGGGTTGTTGGTGGTCGGACCGGCGGTGATCGTCGCGGTCGCCGTCAGCAGCGGATTATTGTCGTCTCCGCAGGCGGGGAGCGAGAGGAGGCCGAGACCGGCCACGACGAGCGCGGCCGCGTGAGGGATACGATGTCGGTGCTTCAAGGAGTGCATCCTGGGGTCCGCCGTCGACGTGCCTGCGGGCCAGAGCACGCAACGGCGAACCGCCTCTTACCGCGAGTCCGACGATTCCTTGGCGTGAGCTTCTTCATCACTCCATCGTCCTCGTGCCTCTCGCTCCAGGTCGAGGTTCCGAGGTTCGGCGATCGGCAGCGACGCCGCACCATTGACGGGCGTCCGGCGATCTGCTTTGCCGCGAGCCCGCAGACGCTCCGCCATGGTTCGGCGCCGACGCGATCGAGGGCGCGACCGACGGACCGCGGAGCGCCGCGAGTGTCCTAGAACATGTCCCAAGAGACATTCACCTGCGGTGCCGCAGGCGAGCGCCGCGGCTTCGGCTCACGACAGCAGCAGCGGCAGCTTGCGCACGCCGGTCATGTTCGGGCTCGGGATGAACTCCGGGCGCTCTTCGGGGTCGACGCGCAGGTCGGGGAAGCGGCTCAGCAGGATGTCGAGCGCGACGCGGCCTTCGAGGCGGGCCAGCGGCGCGCCGAGGCAGAAGTGGATCCCGCGGCCGAAGCCGATGTGCGGGTTGGGATCGCGGGTGGGGTCGAACTCGTCGGGGCGGGCGAACTGCCGCTCGTCGCGGTTGGCCGCGGCGATCCACACCATCAACACCTTGTCGGCGGGGATCTGCTGGCCGCCGAGCTCGACCTCGGCGGTGGTCGCTCGACCGAGGGTGGCGAACGGGCTGAGGAAGCGCAGCGACTCCTCGATCGCCCCCGGCAACCGCCGGCGATCGGCGCGGACGCGGGCCATGTGCTCGGGGTGCGCGTCGAGGCACAGCACCGTGTTGCCGAGCAGCATCGTCGTCGTGATGTGGCCGGCGATCAGCAGGACGGTGGCGAAGTTGACGACCTCGTTGGTGCTGAGGTGCTCGCCGTCGACCTCGGCCTGGACCAGCTTCGTCAGCAGGTCCTCGCGCGGCCGCCGGGCGCGCTCGGTCGCGTGGGCGGTGAGGTACTCGGTGAGGTGCTTCCGCTGCGCCAGCGCCGTCTCGATCGCCCGATCCTGCTCCGCGCTCTTCTTCACCAGCGAGAACTGGCCGGCGAACTCGAGCATCTTGTCGACCCATTGCTTGAACAGGTCGCGGTCGCTGCTCGGCACCCCGAGCAGCTCGGCGATCACGATCACCGGCAGGGGGTAGGCGAGGTCGGCCACCAGCTCCATCCGGCCGCGCTCGACCGCGGCGTCGAGCAGCTCGTGCGTGAGCGCGGCGATCCGCGGCTCGAGGTCGGCGACGACCTTCGGCGTGAACGCCTCGCTGACGAGCCGACGCAGCTTCTTGTGGTCCGGCTCGTCCATCTGGACCAGGTTGCCCTCGGTCATGTTCCTGTCCCGGGGCAAGACGCCCGCGGGCACGACCCGCATGGTGTCGGACGAGAAGGTGGCCGGGTCGCCGAGGACCTTCACCACCTCCGGGTAGCCGTACACGTTCCACATGCCGGTGGCCGGATCGAAGCGCACAGGCTCCGGCCGTTGACCGCGCAGCCAGAATTGCTGCGGATTGATGCCCCACTGTTCCGCGACATTCGTCATGGTGTCCCTCCTTCGTAGATCCACACGCGAAAGGTCGAAATCATGCTCTCGAGCTCGCCCGCCAGCTGCGCCGCGGCGTCGGCGACCACCGCCGGGTCCGGCGCGCCGGCCGGCTCGAACGCGTTGCGCACGACCTGCGCGAGCGCGTCGGCCTTGGTCTCCGCGGTCATCTCGCGCGTGCCCGGGTCGATGCTCTCGAGCAGGTAGAAGCCGAGCACCGAGGCCCGCATGGCGTAGTCGACGTGCGGGATGTCGCCGCGCAGCAGCCCGCGCTCGATCATCATTCGCCCGTAGCGATCGCCCGACTGCGCCTTCAGCCGGCGCAGCGGCCCCTCGCCGAGCTTCCCCAGCAGCTCGCTGTCGCCCATCAGTTGCGCGAGCATCAGCGGCCGCCGCACCACCGCGAGGAATGAGGAGCGCACGAACCGGTGCGGCAGCACCTCCGACGGATCGGCGCGCAGCTGCGCCAGCAGCTCCTCGGTCAGGTCGATCGACGTCCGCACCACCAGCGCGGTGAACAGCTGCTCCTTGCTGCGCCAGTGCAGGTACACTGTCCCCTTGCCGACCTCGGCCTGCCTGGCGACGTCGTCGATCGTCACCTTTCGATAGCCGTGCCGCAGGAGCAGCACTCCGGCGGCGTCGAGAATGCGGTCTGCGCGGTTGACGCTCTCCTGCGAACGATCGGGCACCTCGGCGCTCTCCTTTGACTCAGTGACTGGTTTAGAAATCCGGTCACGAAGTCAAACAACCATGGCACCCCGTCCACGGCCTCGCAAGGAATTTTCTCCACAGGGCTCGGGTTTCTCTCGCGCGAGATCGAGCTGGGCGAATTCGCTCTGATGCGCGAACCCGCGCTGCGCTGATGCGATGAATGGAGGTGCTCGAGTCCGCGGATTCGCCGAACGGGCCGCTAGCGAATCACCGCAGTTCAGCCGCCGCCGAGGTGGCGGACGTCGACGACCACCAGGAGCATGAGGATCGACAGCAGGATCACCGACACCAGCGCGACCAGGCGGGTCGCGGGCGCCTCGCGCATCAGGTGCATGAAGACTGCGACCACCAGGCCGGCCTTGATCGCCGCGATCGACATCGCCAGCGCCACGTGGACCGCGGGCGGGAGCTCGAGGAACGCGAGCGCCACGGTGGTCGCGGTGAGCGCCAGCAACGCGAGCAGGGCCAGGAAGGCGGCGGCGATCGTCGGCGCGGGGGACTCGTGATTCACGGCGCGAGCCTCCCTGCGAGGTACAGCGCGGGGAACAGGAACAGCCACACGATGTCGACGAAGTGCCAGTACAGGCCGACCGCCATGACCGGCGAGCCGCGGAGGTCGCTCGCCGGCGTGCGCCAGGCGGCGACCGCCAGCCACCCGAGGGCGCCCAGGCCCCCGAGCACGTGCAGCGCGTGGAAGCCGGTCAGCACGAAGTAGACGCCGAAGAACGTCGCCAGGCCCGGACCCCGGCCGAGGCCGGCCAGATCGATCTGCGGGGTCTCGCCGTGCTCGAAGTGGTGCGCGTATTCCCAGCCCTTCAGCGCCAGGAACGCGGCGCCCAGGATCATCGTCGTCGACAGCGCCAGCACCAGGCTCCGGCGCGCGCGCGTGAACGCGAAGCGCACCGCCAGCGCCATGGTGAAGCTGCTGATCAGCAGGGCGACGGTCATCACGGTCGCCAGGCGCCAGTCGAGGCGCGGGGCGAAGGCCGCGAACAGCTCGGGGTGGCGCACGCGCAGGCTGGTGTAGAACACGAACAGGACGCCGAAGAACAGCACCTCCTGGCCGAGGAACGCCCACATGCCGAGCGCGACCGCGTCGCGCTGGTGGGCCGGGTCGGCGAACGGCTCGCGCACCGCTTCAGGCATCGCCGACTCCGGTGATCGTGGGCTGCGGGGCGCGCGGATAATCGTAGGGGTCGTCCGTGACGACCGGCGGCCGGACGAAGTTGTGCGGCGGCGGCGGCGAGCTGGTGCACCACTCGAGGCCGGTCGCGCCCCACGGGTTGTCGCCGGCGGGGCGGCCGCGGACCAGCGACGCGAGCAGATAGACGCCGGGCAGGACGTAGCCGACGGCGAGGATGGTCGCGCCGGCGGACGACAGGCCCTGCAGGAATTGAAACTCGGGCGGATACGAGGCGGTGCGCCGCGGCAGGCCCTGGGTGCCGAGCACGAATTGCGGCAGGAACGTCAGCAGGAAGCCGATGAACAGGGTGTAGGCGGCGATCCGGCCCCAGCGCTCGGAGTACAGGCGGCCGCTGATCTTCGGCCACCAGAAGTGCAGGCCGCCGAGGTAGGCCATGAGCATGCCGCCGACCATGATCGTGTGGAAGTGGGCGACGACGAAGTAGGTGTCGTGGAGGTGGACGTCGACCGCGAGCATCGCCAGGGCGAGGCCGGTGCCGCCGCCGATGGTGAACAGGGCGATGAAGCCGAGCGCGTAGATCATCGGCGTGGTCAGCCAGATCGATCCGCGGTGCATGGTCCCGAGCCAGCTGAACACCTTGACGCCGGAGGGCACCGCGACCGCGAACGACAGGAACGAGAACACCACGCTGGCGAAGTACGACTGGCCGGCGACGAACATGTGGTGGCCCCACACGAGGAAGCCGAACACCGCGATCGCCAGGCTCGAGGCGGCCACGAAGCCGTAGCCGAACGGGCGGTTGCGCGAGAAGCAAGGCACGAGCTCGCTGATGACGCCCATGCCCGGCAAGATCATGATGTAGACGGCCGGGTGCGAGTAGAACCAGAAGAAGTGCTGGAACAGCAGCGGGCTGCCGCCGGCCTCGGGGTCGAAGATGCCGACGTGAAGGCCGCGCTCGATCGCCACCAGCAAGAGCGTCATCGCCAGCACCGGGGTCGCCAGCACCAGGATCAGCGAGGTCGCGTAGAGCGACCACACGAACAGCGGCAGGCGCAGCCAGGCCAGGCCCGGCGCGCGCAGGCGGTGGGTGGTGACGATGAAGTTGATGCCGGTGAACACCGACGACAGGCCGGCGAGGAACACCCCGAGCACCGCGAGGATCACGTGCGAGTCGCTGAAGGTGGTCGAATACGGGGTGTAGAAGGTCCAGCCGGTGTCGAGGCCGCCGGCGACCATCGCGGTCAAGGTGAGCAGGCCGCCGGCGACGAACACGTACCAGCTGGCGAGGTTGAGCCGCGGGAACGCGAGGTCCGGGGCGCCGAGCATCAGCGGCAAGAGATAGTTGCCGAGGAAGGTCGGGATCGAGGGGATCAGGAAGAAGAACACCATGATCACGCCGTGCAGCGTGAACAGGCGGTTGTAGGTGTCGGCGGTGACGAGGTCGGAGGCGGCGGTCGCCAGCTCGACGCGGATGACCGTGGCGACGAGGCCGCCGAGCGTGAAGAAGAGCGTCATCGTCCCCAGGTAGAGCAGGGCGATCCGCTTGTGATCGGTGGTGGTCAGCCACGACTTCATGGGCTCACCCCCTCGGCGTGCGCCAGCGAACGGATGTAGGCGACCAGCAGGAGCAGCTCGTCGTCGTCGACGAGGCCGGCGTAGGTCGGCATGACGCCGCCCTGGTAGTCGGCGACGACCTCGGCGTCGGGCCGGAGGATGCTGCGGCGGATGTAGTCGTCGTCGGCGAGCACGCTGCTGCCGTCGCGCAGGCTGACCGCACGGCCGTAGAGGCCCTCGAGCGGCGGGGCGCGGCGACGCAGCCGGGTCTCGTGGCAGGCGCCGCAGTCGAGGCGCTCGAACAGGGCCCGGCCGGCGGCGGCCAGCGGCGGGCGCCCGTCGTCGCCCTGCGCGAGCCAGCGATCGTAGTTGTGCGCCTCCATCACGACGACCTCGGCGCGCATGAGGGCGTGCTCGGTGCCGCAGTACTCGGCGCACGCCAGGGCGTAGGTGCCGGGCGCGGTGGCGCGGAACCAGGCGGTGCGCAGCCAGCCGGGCACGACGTCCTGCTTGAGGCGGAAGGCGGGCACGTAGAAGCTGTGGATCACGTCCTCGCTGGTGAGGTGGAGGCGGACCACGCGTCCGGCGGGTACGTGCAATCGAGACAGCTCGCGGCGGCCGTTCGCGTGCTGGAACGACCACATCCACCGCTTGGCGGTGACCGAGATGTCGACCGCTTCGGCGCCGGCCGGGACGCGCTCGACGCGATCGAACTCGAGCGCGCCGAGGACGAAGAGGCCGAGGAACACCGCCGCAGTGATCCCGCACCAGGTGAACTCGAACCGGCGAATGGTGGCGAGGTCGTGGCCGCGGCCGGTCAGGTTGCCGGGTCGCCGGCGGTAGCGGACCACGAACAGGACCATCGCCAGGAGCACGCCGAGGCTGACGACGCCGATCACCGCGAACACCAGCAGGACCACGACGTCGACCGCGACGCTGGTGGCGCTGGCGGCCGCGGGCAGCAGCTCGAAGGGCGTGCTCATCGGATCGTCCTCGCAGTGACGTGACGCGGCGGGTCGCGCCGGGTCGGGAAGCCGCGCGCGAGCGAGAGCTCGACCGCCCGCGACACGGGGATCCGCGCGACCCCGCGGCCGCGGTCGAGCCACTCCCAGGCGACCGCGCGGGCCGACCACTCGGCCTCGAGCGTGACTCGCAGCTGGCGCAGGACGTCGGTCGGCAGCGCGCCCTCGAGGCCCTCGCTCGGCGCGGGCCCGAAGATCCGCGCGGCGATCGTCGCGACCACGAAGCCTCCTATCAACAGTCCGCCGACGACGCCGCCGGCGCCCTTCAAGGCGCGGCCGTGGTCGGCCAGATCTTCGCGCTCGTAGCGACGCTCAGACATGATCGATGTCCTCCTCCGGCACCGCCAGCAAGGGCCCGCGCCCGAGCAGGCGCACGCACGCGAGACCCCACAGCGCGCCGAGGCCGAGCGGCACCGCGAGGTCGAGCCAGCCGAGCGGCGCTGCGCGCGAGGGCACGACCAGCCACACCAGCTCGACGTAGTGCATCACCAGGAGCAGGGCCGCCACCGCGGCGAGCCGCGCCAGGTCGCGCTTGATCGGCCGCTGCAACAACAGCAGGAACGGGACGGCGAAGTGCAGGCCGACCAGCGACCAGGCGACCATGCCCCACTCGCCGCGCAGCCGCGGCAAGAACCACCCGACCTCGCGCGGCAGGTCGGCGCCCCACACCAGCAGGTACTGCGTGAAGGCGATGTAGCCCCACAGCATCAGCGCGGCGAACAGCAAGGTGCCGAGCTGCTGCACCCGCTCGCGGGCGATCAGCGGGGCGCGGGCGCTGCGGCCCTGCACGAGCGCGGCGGCGAGGATGACCGCGCTCCAGCCGGCCACGGCGTCGCCGGTGGCGACGGCGAGGCCGAAGGCGCTGGTGCTCATGTCGGGGTCGAGCGAGAGCACCCAGTCGACCGCGGCGACGGTGACGGTGATGGAGAAGACGACGAGGGCGAGCGCGGCGAGGCCGGGCCGCCGCCCCGGTCGCGCGAGCCGCACGGCGAGGAGGCTCCACGCGACGAGGATGACGATCGCGCGGGCGAGGAAGAAGCCGGTGTCGAGGTAGGCGGCCTTGGCGGCCCGCAGCGGGGCGGCGTAGAGCCACGCGCGGTCGGTCCACGGGTAGAGGACGTCGAGGTCGAGGGCGATCGGCAGGAACAGGAGCGCGAGCAGGGGGATCGTCCGCGTCATGGCCGACAGCAGCGGATAGACGACGACGCCCCAGCGGCTGCGCATGAGGTGACGGAGGCAGAGGAAGACGAAGGCGCCGAGGGCCACGCCGAGCCACATCAGCCAGGCGAGCAGCCAGGCGTGCAGGAACGCCGGCGAGACCCAGCCGGCCGCGGCGGCGAGGGCGGCGAGGACGAGCGTCGCGCCGAGCACGAGGATCATCGCCGGGCCTCCACGAGGTGCATGCGATCGTCGGCGGACAGGACCGCGGCCGGGGCGTGCTGGCTCAATTGCAGCACCTGCACCCAGGCGACGATCCGCCAGCGGTCGTGGACGTCGAGGTGATCGTAGTCGGGCATGGTGGCCCGGCCGTGGGTGACGACGTCGAACAGGTGCCCGGGCGGGGCGTCGCGCAGGCGCGGTGTGGTGAACGGGAGCGGCGCAGGATAACCGCGCAGCACGGCGATCCCGTCGCCGTCGCCGAGCCGGCCGTGACACGGGGTGCAATGAATGGCGTAGCGCTGCTCGCCGCGCGCGAGGTCGGCCCGGGTGATGGTGAACGGATAGGTGGCGACGAGCAGGCCGTCGGCGGTGCGGCCCTCCCACAGGTGCCGGTCGAGGCGGGCCTGGCCGCGCGGGACCACGCCGGCGGGCAAGGTCTGCGCCTCCATGTCGTCGGCGAAGAACATCGCCGGCTCGAGCGGGTCGAGCCGCTGTTGATCGCGCATCTTCTGCTGGCAGGCGGCGAGCCCGAGGAGCAGGACGAGCGCGTCACCGCGGGACATCGTGGACCTCCAGCGGGGCGTGCGAGACGAGGAAGGCGCGCACGGTCGGGGCGGAGAACCTCGGGTCGTCGGCGCCGATGAACAGGAAGAAGCGGTCCTGGCTGGCGCGCCCGAACGCCGGCACGGCGAACAGCGGGTGGTGCAGGCGCGGCAGGCCGTTGCGCACGAACATGGCGAACACGGTGGCGAGCGCGGCGCAGAGGATGGTGATCTCGAAGGTCGGGACGATGAACGCCGGGGCGGCGAAGGACCGCCGACCGCCGATGTCGAGGTGCCACTCGATCGCGTGCACCCAGCCCTGGAACAGGAAGATCGCCGCGCCGCCGAGCAGGCCGGCGACGAGGGTGACCCGCGCCAGGCGCGTGCGAAACGCCAGCGCCTCGGCCATGCCCTCGATCGGGTAGGGCGAGAACACCTCGAGCGCGACGTAGCCGGCGCGCCGCGCCGCCCAGGTGGCGGCGAGGACGTCGCCGGGCCCGGCGAACTCGGCCAGCATGCCCTGAAGGGCGCTCATGCGCCCTCCGGGCGGCGATCGCCGACGAGCTCGCGCAGCTCGGACATGGCGATCACCGGGACGAAGCGGATGAACAGCAGCATGAAGAAGGCGAAGAAGCCGAAGGTGCCGGCCAGAGTGAGCCAGTCCCAGAAGGTCGGCCAGTAGTGACCGCCGGTGGTCGGCAAGAGGCCGTGCTCGAGCGAGGTGATGACGATGAGCCAGCGCTCGAGCCACATGCCGAGGTTGACGCCGATCGACAGGACGAACAGCCAGGCGGTGCTGCGCCGGGCGGCGCGCCACCACAGCGACTGCGGGAGGGCGACGTTGAGGCCGATGACGGTCCAGAACAGCGGGGCGGAGCGGCCGTGGAGGTGGCTGGCCAGCAACTCGCGCTCGTGCGGGTCGCCGCTGTACCAGCCGAAGTACAGCTCGGCGGCGTAGCCGTAGGCGACGACGAGGCCGGCGGTGAGCATGAGCTTGGCGCACTGGTCGAGGTGCCGGTCGGTGATGAGGTCGCGCAGGCCGAGCCAGACGCGCACCGGGATCAGCAATGTGAGCACCAGGGCGAAGCCGCTGAAGATCGCGCCGGCCACGAAGTACGGCGGGAACACGGTGGCGTGCCACCCGGGCAATTGCGCGACCGCGAAGTCGAAGCTGACGACGGTGTGGACCGAGACGACGAGGGTGGTGGCCAGGCCGGCGAGCAGAAGATAGGCGAACTGGTGGCGCTCCCAGTGGCGCGCCGAGCCGCGCCAGCCGAGCGCGAACACGCCGTAGACGCGCGCGCGCAGGCCGGTCGAGCGGTCGCGCATGGTGGCGAGGTCGGGGACCAGGCCGACGTACCAGAACACCAGCGAGACCATGCCGTAGGTGGCGACCGCGAAGAAGTCCCACACCAGCGGGCTGAGGAATTGCGGCCAGTAGCCGTAGGTGTTGGGGTACGGCAGGAGCCAGTAGAAGAACTCGGGCCGGCCGAGGTGCAGCAGCGGGAACATGCCGGCGCAGGCGATCGCGAACAGGGTCATGGCCTCGGCGAAGCGGTTGATCGAGCGCCGCCAGGTCTGATTGGCGAGCAGGAGGATCGCGCTGATCAGGGTGCCGGCGTGGGCGATGCCGACCCACCAGACGAAGTTGGTGATGGCGATGCCCCAGTAGACGGGCGTGCGTACGCCCCAGATCCCGACGTACCACCAGAACACGCCGAACACCGCGAGGGCCAGGGCGCCGAGGCCGAGCGCGGCCGCGGCGAGGGCGACCAGCCAGACGTTGCGGGTGCGCGGCGACTGCACCGTGTCGACCACGCAGTCGTTGATCGCGGCGACGTCGTGATCGCCGTCGATCCACCGCTCGTCCGGGCCGCCGCGGGTCACGTCAATCCTCCTCGGGCCGCGCCTCGCGGCGCAGGGCGGGGTTGGGCTGGACCAGGCGCGCGAGGTAGCTGGTCCGAGGGCGGGTGCCGAGCTCGGGCAGCAGGGCGTAGGCGCGGGAGTCCTTGCGCAGGACGGTGACCGGATCGTCGGGGCGGGCGAGGTCGCCGAACTCGATCGCGCGGGCCGGACAGGCGGCCTGACAGGCGGTGACGACGGCGCCCGGGGCCATCGCTCGACCCTCGCGGTGGGCGGCGATCTCGGCCCCGCGGATCCGCTGCACGCAATAGGTGCACTTCTCCATGACCCCGCGCGTGCGCACCGTGACGTCGGGGTTGCGCTGGAGGCGGAGGGTGGCGACGTCGCGGTCGACGTAGTCGAAGAAGTTGAAGCGCCGGACCTTGTACGGGCAATTGTTGGCGCAATAGCGCGTGCCGAAGCAGCGGTTGTAGGTCATGTCGTTGAGGCCGTCGTGGCTGTGCTGGGTGGCGCCGGTCGGGCACACGACCTCGCACGGGGCGTGCTCGCATTGCATGCAGGGCACCGGCTGGAACCGCCAGCGCGGGCCGTCGCCGCGATCGTCGGCGTAGGTGTCGATGCGGATCCAGTGCAGCGCCCGGTCGCGCGCGGCCTCGACGGGGCCGACGGTGGGGATGTTGTTCTCGGCCTGGCAGGCGATCACGCAGGCGTTGCAGCCGATGCAGGCGTTGAGGTCGATGGCCATGGCCCACGCGTGCGGCTCGTGAGGCCGGGTCGGGTTCAGCGAGGCGGGCTGCAGGTCGGGCGAGGGCAGGCGGGCCGGCTCGCCGCGGAGGAGCCAGCGGGCGTACTCGTCGCCGTGCTCGTGCTCGTCGCCGCGGTGGCGATCGACGATCAGATGGCCGGGGCGCGCGAGCGGCTCGATGGCGACCGCGACGGCCCACGGAGCGGCGACGGGGCGCAGGCGCGCGGCGTCGAAGCCGACGCCGGCCGCGGGGGCGCGGCGACCGTAACCGAGGTGGACCGTGAGCTGGTCCGGCGGGTGACCGGCGAGGACGTAGACCGGCGCGTCGACGCTGCGCTCGCCGACCTGCAGGCGCACGCAGGCGTCGTGCTCGAGGCCGCGGGCGCGGGCGGTCTCGGGGGCGACGAAGGCGGCGTTGCCCCACATGAGGCGGGTGATCGGCCGCGGCAGCTCCTGCAGCCACGGGTCGAGCGAGAAGCGGCCGTCCCAGGCGGCGGGGTCGGGGCGGAAGGACAGCACGAGGTCGGGCGACGATGTGTCCGATGGGACATGTTCGGAGAGCAATGTCCTGAGGATGTCGCCGCGGATCGCGGTGGTCACCGCGGTCGCCGGCGAGGGCAGGCGGCCGTCGTGGATCGCGGCGCGCCACCACTGCTCGCGGTCGACGTCGCCGGGGACCCGGTCGCTCCATGTCCTTTCGAGCAGGTCGCGCCCGCGCGCGGGGTCGTCGGCCAGCGCGGCCAGCAGCTCGGGCGCGGTGAGGCCGTCGTAGAGCGGGCGGATGGTCGGCTGCGACAGGGTGACCTCGCCGTCGTCGGCGGCGGCGTCGCCCCAGGCCTCGAGCGCGTGCGCGAGCGGCAGGTGCCAGCGGCAGCGCTCGCCGGTCTCGTCGCGGTAGAGGCCGAGGTGGGCGGTGAACGGGACGCCGGCGAGGGCGTCGGCGAAGCCGAGGTCGGCGGGGGCGGTGAAGACCGGGTTCGCGTCGAGGATGAGCAGGGCGTCGAGCTCGCGGCGGGCGATCGCGGTGACCAGTGCGGCCAGAGAGTGCTCGGGGCCGTCGGGCTGACGCTCGAGCCGCTCGGTGTAGACCATGGTCCGGCCGGCGGCGCCGAGCAGGTGATTGGCCGCGTGGACGGTGGCGTGCACCTGCGGCGGCTGGTGCGGGCCGGCGACGACGAGGCCGGCCGCACCGGCGGTCTTGAGGTCGGCGACCGCGGCGGCCAGCCACGGGTCGTCGACCGGGTCGCCGAGGAGGCCGCGCAGGACGTCGCGGGCGAGGTCGGGGACGTCGGTGACGCGGACGGCGCGGCGATGATCGGCGGCGGCGCCGGTGAGGCCGGGGAAGCTCTCGACCGCGTACAGGCGCAGGGCCTCGGCGGGCATCAGCTCGGCCCGGCGCCGCAGGGCGAGCGCGCGAGCGTGGCGCAGCCGGCCGGGATCGACGAACAAGAAGTCGTCGTCGAGGCTGAGGACCACGTGGGCGCGGTCGAGGCGGTAGTGACAGGCGAGCGAGGCGCCGAGCAAGCGCTGCAGGCCGGCGTGGACGTTGTCGCGGCCGACCGGGCTCCACGCGAACCAGCGCAGGCCGGGGCAGCGCGCGCCCAGCCGGGCGACGCCGGCCGCGAGCATGCGCGAGCTGGTGGGCCCGGTCAGGACGGCGACGCGGCGGCCGGCGCCGAGCCAGCCCCGAGCCTCGCGCAGGAACGCCGGCCAGCTGCTCGGCTCGGACCCGCGACGCACGCCGGTCGAGCGCCGCGGGTCGTACAGCTCGCGCACCATCGCCTGGCCGAAGGGACATGTCGCGCCGAGGCTGGCGCGGTGTTCGGCGTGGCCCTCGATCTTGGTCGGGCGGCCCTCGTGGGTCTCGACGAGGATCCCGTAGGCGTGGGCGTCGAGGGTGAAGGCCGAGGCGAAGAACAGCGGGACGCCGGGGACGACGTACTCGGGCTGGCGCGCGTAGGGGACGATGCGCTCGGGCGGGTCGCGCTCGAGGCAGCCGCCGAGGCCGGCGGCGGCGAGGCCGGCGGTCATGCGGCCGAGGAAGGCGCGGCGGCCGAGAGTTGCGTCGTCGATCATCGATGGCACTCCGAGCAGCTGACGTGGGTCTCGTCCTCGAGGATCACCGGCGGGGCGTCGGGCTCGGGCCGCCAGCCCATGACGAACACCGCGTCGCGCGGGCGCAGGTGCGGGGTCGGGTCGCGGTGGCAATCGAGGCACCACTTCATCGACAGGTCGGCGACCTGGCGGATCCGCGGCATCCGGTCGACGCGGCCGTGGCAGGTCTCGCAGGCGACGCCCTCGTGGACGTGGATGCTGTGATCGAAGTAGACGAAGTCGGGCAGGTCGTGCACGCGCTGCCAGCGGATCGGTCGATCGTCGGCCCAGCTGTCGCGCACCGGCGCGAGCAGCGGGGCGTCGGGGAACAGGTGGGCGTGGCAATGCATGCAGGTCTCGGTCGCGGGGAGGCCGGCGAAGGCGGCCCGCTCGACGGTCTCGTGGCAATAGCGGCAGTCGAGGCCGGCGCCGCCGACGTGGTGGTCGTGGCTGAACGGGATCGGCTGCGCGGGCGACCAGCCGACGCCCGTGCTCCAGCCCGAACGCGAGAGCGCGTAGCCGACTCCCCCGACCAGAGTGAGGCCGACGGGGAGGCCCCACAGGACCAGGCGGATGCGGCGGTCCGCGGATGGGCGAAAGAGCTGGGCCAACGGGTTCTCCGGCGCTGCGGCGAGGCGCTCGTTTGCGAGCGGGCCTCTGCTATGCCGGTGATTCACGTCGTCGCAAGCGATCGCCGGGGCGAGGCGCACGTCGCCCGGCGGAGCGGCCCGAGGCGGCGACGACCCTCGCCGATGGCATGACCCACGTCACCGCGGCGAGAGCCCGCGCGGGGCAGCCGCCGTCGCTCGCTCGTTCGCGGCTGCGAGCGAGCGGCGCAAGGCGTGACCTCGCGGGCGATGCACCGGGATCAGCTCCGGGCCCGCTCGCGTCCGAGGGGCCCGGCGTGAAGCTGCGGTCGCCGTGTCGCGCAGCGTGGACGCGGCCGAGACGATGCTGGCCGGAGGGCGAGCGCCTTTCAGCTGGGGAAGCAGCGCGCGAAGCGGACGAGGAGCCCACGATCGCCGCGCACCTTGAGCCGCCCGGTCAACGCCGCCAGCAGCGGGCTGCGCTTCTTCTCGAGGATCTCCATCCACACCGCGCCCTCGCACGAGAGCGCGAGGTCGGGCTCGCCGTGCAGACCCGGCGTGACGGTGAGCGTCCCGTCGTCGATCCGCACCGTGGCCATGGCCGCGTCGTCGCCGCGGAAGTCGAGGTGGAAGGTCGCCTTCCACCCGCGTGCCGGGCCGCGCTGGAAGCTCAGCGGCAGCGCGCGGACGAAGTGCGCCGCGGAGCGCGGCCGCAGGCTCGAGCGCACCACGCGGATGCGCTTGTGCGGGAAGCGCTTCTGGACGTGCGCCTGGGCGTCGGTGCCTTGCACGACGTAGATGGTCTCCTCGCGCTCGGTCAGCGGCTTGACGACGCGGCGCAGGTACCCGGCGCGATCGGCGAGGAAGGGAGCGATCACGTCCTCGCCCGCGGGGCACACCGCGAGGCAGTACGCGGCCTTGTAGTTGGGCCCGTACGCGAGGCTCTGCCACATCGACGCGCTGTCCGCCTGCGACACGCGCTCGCGGAAGTCGCGACGATCGCGGCTGTCGGCGACCTCCTCCACGAAGTCGGTGAACCCGCTCATGAACTCGCGGTAGTTGTGCGTGTAGCAGGCGGAGAACCGGAACGCCCCGTCGGGCTCGATCGCCCCGACAGGGCACGCGGCGACGCACAGCTTGCACGAGATGCACGGGTCGAAGTCGAGCCTGGGGCTGCGACCCTCGATCTCGGCGGTCGTCAGCACGGTGCCGAGGAGCACGAAGGAGCCGAAGCGCGGGTGGATCACGTTGCGGTGGAGTCCCATGGTCCCGAGGCCCGCGGCGACCGCGACCCGCTTGTGCGAGACGATCCAGGAGCGCTCGGGGAACGACTCCATCTCCATCGGGAACGCCATCGCCGGGTGAATGCTCGGGTGGCCGAGCCCGGACAGCGCGACGGCCAGCTCCCGCGCGACCTCGTCGACCTCGTGCCCCGTGCGGTGGAATTCGACGTTGGCCACGCTGCGCGTCGGGCTGCGCACGTCGTCGACGTGCATGCGCAGGACGATGGGCACCAGCGTGCGCACGCCCGGCAAGGCCCGCTCGACGTGGGGGCGCTCCTCGGCGAGCGCGGGGTCGTCGATCGAGACCACTCCCGCGTCGTCGGCACCGGCGGCGAGCGCCAGCTCGCGCACCCGGGCCAGCGTCAATCGCTCGGGGGCCGGCGGCGCCGGCCGGGCGCGCACGGCGAGCACGGTCGGATGGTCGTCCAGGGGGGTTCGTCGGGGGCGGTCGTCGGGCATGGTCACCTCGAGGGGAAGAGCGATCATGGGATGATCATCGACATCTCTTGCGGCGCGAGACGCGGGCGCCGGCTCGCGGGGCGCCCGAGCTCAGGTCGCGCGGCGCACGAGGCGTCGCGTCGCCGCGAGCACGCGGTCGGCGAGCGACTCGTCGCGCACCAGGCGAGCGAGCACGATGCCGCCGATCATCGCGGCAGTGATCGCCAGCGCGTCGTCGTGGAGCTCGCCCTGCGGCGCCCCGCGACGGACCACTGTGTCCATCTCGGACAGGAACCTCCGGGCGATCTCCGCGAAGGCGCGCCGGACCTCGGGCGTCTGGCGAGGCGCCTCGGCCCCCAGCGCCGCGAGCGCGCAGCCGTGCTCGGCGTCCGCGCGGTGCGGGGCGGACAGGTAGGTGTCGAGCACGGCCGCGAGCGGATCGGCGGCGCCGACGGCCTTGCCGAAGATGCGCGGCAGGGTCTCGTCGGCGGCCGCGCGCAGGGCCTCGGCGACGAGCTCGTCCCGGCTCTCGAAGTGCCGGTAGAAGCCGCCGTGCGTGAGGCCGGCGCGCTTCATCAGAGCCGGGATGCCGACGCCCGTGAGCCCGAGCCCGCGGAGCGCCCGCGAGGCCGCGGCGACGATCCGCCCGCGGACGGCATCCTTGTGGTCGTCAGGGTAGCGCATGTTGGATGACGAGTATCATCGCATAGCTCGGGGCCGGTTGCAAGGGCGGCGACGGGCGCGACACACCGAGCCCGTGCGACCTCGCCCCGCGAGGGTGCGACGGGCTCGGCGGATGTAGCCGTCGACGAAGCCTGATCGCTCTGATATCGCCTCGAGCGCCGCTCGCCTGCGCCGCAGCTTGGGCTTCTACCCGACTGAAGCGCCGGCAGCAGGGCCGCCAGCAAGAACGACTCTTCGGTTCCCTCGCGAGTCGGCGTCCGTGGCACTGCTTCGTCCGCTGCGACGAGCCGCACGACGACCGCTTCCCGTACGATCATTCGCACCGCGAGCCGCGGGCGTGAGCTGCGAGGATTCGCTCAGCCGGTCGAGCGCCGGCGCGACTCGGGGCGCACGCGCTCGTCGACGTCGACGGCGCCGCAGGCGGACAGCAGGCGGGCGACGTTGTCGGCGTCGATCTCCCGCGTGCGCACGGTGACGACCGCGCCGCCGCGGTTGAACGCGTCGGAGAACTTGCGCGCCTCCGGCTCGGGGATGCCGATCTTCACCAGCGCCGGCGCGAGCCAGTCGGGGATGTCGACCTCCTCGGAGCCGACCGCCCCGAGGGCGCCGAGGATCGGGCCGGCCGCGATCACGGGGCCGGCGTAGGGGACGCCGAAGGCGGCCAGACCGATGATCGTGCTGAGAGCGCCGGTGGCGATCTGGCCGGCGTGCGGCGGCGCCTCGTGCAAGGTGGCGAGGTCGTTGGCGACCACGCTGATGTCGGTGCGGTCGTACTTGCGGAGGAGCAGCGCGTCGACCGCGTACTTGGCGTCGGCCGCCGTGTCGAACAGGGCGATCACCGTCTTCATGCCTATCGGGGTCATCCGCCGGCCTTTCGTGGAGGTGCAAACGATGTATGCAGCAGACCGGCGGCGCGGGCACACGCGCGGCGCAGGAGCGGCGCTCCACGCCGGCTCGAGCCTTTCCCGGCGAGCTCGACCGCGGCGGCCTCGCGGTCCGCGCTCTCACGATCCATGGTCGGGCCCGCTAGGAATCGGACTCGTCCGTATCGCTGCCTCGCTTAAAGCGCGGGCTGATCGGCCTCGGCGTCGGACAGCGGGGTGTCGAGCTCCGCGCGCTGAAGCAGTGCGTAATGGGAGTGTTCGCGTGGGGTGCGATTCAGCCTGGCGATGCGACGCTCGGCCGTCACCGCCGAATCGTGGATGGAGTCGAAATCTCGGCAGATCTGGCCGAAGCCTTCGTCGTAATCGCTGACCACGAAGACCTCGACCGCTTCTGCGGGACCGGGGAGGCTGATGATGACGAGGTCGTCCTCGACCAGGCCGTCGGCCTTATGGGCCTGCTCATGCCACGGGTCGCTGGCCGGATCGGCCGCGCATTTTTTTGAAAGATAGGCGGCGCGGGCGGCCTGGGCTCGCTCGGGGCTGGTGAAGACGCCGAGGAGCACGTCGGCGCCGGTGTACGCGGAGATCCGCCGGACCAGCAGGAACATGTCGACGTGCTCGGAGGACATGACCGGCCGAGCTTGCTCGCTGCCGGCTGCGATCGTCAACCGCGAACAGGGCGTGGCGGGCGAGCTCGATCGGCTGGAGCAGGGCGTAGGATCTTCATTACCGGCGATCGTGGCTTCGCCCTCGGGGCGCTGGTTGCTCTGCGAGTGCCAGCGGATGACGCCGTGATGGTCGAGCAGGATGATGGCCGGCGGCTGGCGGATCGACTCGAACCAGGCGGTTCCTCCCTCGAAGCCGCGCATGAGGGCGCGCTTGTGCTCGATCGCGGTCGCGGCCGCGACAGCCCGGTCGCCCATGCGACGCGGAGATTGCGGCCGCGCAGGCAGTCGGAGCGGGCCTCCACCTCGGGCGGGGCGCTGAGAGGGCTGCCGGCGCGGACGCCTGGAACCGGAGGACCGTCGAGGTCACTGCGACCCTATCGGGCGCGCGGCGAGCCGACTGCGAGGGAGGCGACGACGGAGGTCTGCCGGCGAGCGCGATCGGGCCTGTCGCGGCCGCCGGGGTGAATGCTACGTTCTGCCGATGTACGCCGGCTTCCTCGACCTGACCTGCCCGCTCTGGTGGACCGTCGACGCGGCGCTGTCGCCGGCAGAATGTGCGGAGTACGTGGCGAAGATGCGAGCCGGGCAGGCCGAGGTGGCGCCGATCGTCGGGGCAGGCGGCGGGCCGGTGATCGAGCCGGAGACGCGCAACAACACGCGGGTGATGTGGGACGACGCCGACGAGGCGAACGGGCTGCTCGAGCGGGTGGGCGCGCACGTGCCGGCGCGGCTGTCGGGCCAGGTGCTGGCCGGCGCCAACCCCCGCCTGCGGCTGTACCGCTACGGCCCGGGCGAGCGCCACGGCGCCCACTGGGACACGATCGTCGAGCTCGCCGACGGGGTGCGCAGCCTGCTGACGCTGGTGTTCTACCTCAACGAGGGCTTCGAGGGCGGCGCGACCGACTTCGTCGAGCTGGGCGCCTGCGTGACGCCGCAGGTCGGCCGCGCGCTGCTTTTCCAGCACCGGGTGATGCACCGCGCCTGCGAGGTGACCCGCGGCGAGAAGTTCGTGCTGCGCACCGACGTGCTCTACCGACCGGCGTGATGGCTCGGTCCTCGCGGACATGCTCCCGAGGGCATGTCCGATCGAGCATGAGCGATTGAACATGTTCGATCGAGCTTGTGATGTTTCTGTCACGAGCCTCTCGGGACACGTGGCCGCGCCGCGACCTGCGCCGGGCCGCCTCGGCGCGCGAGGGGCCGCGGCGTGGTCCAGCGACGGCGCGGGCGCGGGCGTCCGGTTGCGCGCCGCTCGCTTCGCGCCATAGATCGACCCGGCCATGGCGCAGGCGAACACCCGGCGCGGGTTCGATGCGGCCCACCTCGCGGACGTCGTGGTCATCGCCGACGCCGAGCTCGTGCGCCTGCGCCAGGCGGCGCGCGTGACCCTCACTGCGATCGCGGCCGCGGCCCTGCTGCACCCGCTGGCGCAGGCGCTCGGCCAGCCGACCAGCGTCGCCCTGGTCGGCATCAACGTGGCGATGTTGGGCGTGGCGACCGTCAACGACCCCACGCCGCGGGCGCAGCGGATCACGACGGCCCTGGTGCCGCCGGTGGCCTGCGCGGCGCTGGTGCTCGGCACTCTGGTGCACGCCTACCCGTGGCTGCGCGACGGGCTGTTCCTGACGCTCGCGTTCGTCGCGGTGCTGGTCCGCCGCTTCGGCCCCCGCGGCCTCGCGCTGGGGATGACCGGCTTCCTCGCCTACTTCTTCGCGCTGTACTTCCGCGCCGACGCGGCCCGCCTGCCGCTGATGCTCACGAGCGTGTGCATCGCCACCGCGCTGGCCTACGCGGCCCGCTTCTGGGTGGTGCGCGAGCGGCCGGAGACGCGGCTGCGGCTGCGGCTGGCGGCGCTGCGGCGGACCGTGGCGGTGGCGCTGCGCCAGCTGGCGGCGATCGTCGCCGAGGGGCGCGAGGCGCCGCGGCGGATCCACGCGCTCCGCCGCACTCTCGGGGCGATCAACGAGTCGGCGCTGGCGATCGACGAGCAGATCGATCGCGTCGATCCGTCGAGCCCGACGTCGGCGACGCTGCGCGAGCAGGTGTTCGCGCTCGAGCTGGCGCTCGAGGAGGTCGCGGCCGCGGCGGTGGTGGCGGTGGTGCTCGGGCCGCCCGCGCGCGAGGCGATCGCGGCGGCGCTGCTGGCCGCGCGCGGGGCGGTGCGTACGGGCGACCAGGCGGCGGCGCAGGCGGCGATCGCGGCGCTGGCGAAGGTGACGCGCGGGGCGTGCGTCCTCGAGAGGGCGCTGCGCTCGCTGCTGGCGGCGCTGCAGCTCGACGCCCGGCTGCCGACCGCGCGCGACGTGACGCGCGAGCCGGAGCCGGCGACGCCGACGACGACGCCGACGTGGAAGTGGTCGCTGCGCCTGGCCGCCCAGGCGACCCTGGCGACCGGCCTGGCGCTGGCGGCCGGGCACGCGGTCGCCAGCTCGCGCGCCTACTGGGCGGTGATGGCCGCGTTCATGGTGTTCAACCGCGCCAACACCCGCGGGGCGATGCTGGTGCGCGCGTGGCAGCGGCTGATCGGCACCCTCGTCGGGGTGATCGTCGGCCTGCTGGTCGCGCAAGCGATCCAGGGCCTGGTCGCCGTCGAATTGGTGGTCCTGTTCGCGTGCATGTTCATCGCCTATTACACGCTGCAGTTCTCCTACGCGTGGATGGTGGCGGGCTTCACGACCCTGATCGCGGTGCTGTACAGCCTGCTCGGCATGTTCTCGCACGAGCTGCTGTACCTGCGGGTGATCGAGACGCTGGTCGGGGTGCTGGTCGGGGCCGGCGTGGCGATGCTGGTGTTCCCGGTGTCGACGCGCGGGACGATCCGCAGCCACATGATCGACGCGCTGCGCCTGCTCGCCGACGACCTCGAGCTGGTCTACACATCGCCCGGCCCCGACCGCGCCAGCCGGCGCGCGACCGCACGCGCGCTCGACCGCAAGCTCCGCGACGTCCGCAGCGAGGTCCAGGGCGCCGGCGGGGTGCCGCTGCTCCCGACCCGCGAGACGGACCGGCTGTTCTTCGCGTTCGCGGCGGTGTGCTTCCACGCGCGCCCGCTGCTGATGTTCGACCCGCGCGCGTTCGACGAGGCCGCGGTGCAGCGGGCCCACACGGTCGCCCTCCGCCTGGCCGGCCGCGCCCGCACCCTCGCGGAGGCGCTCGCCGCCGGCGACCCGCCGACGTCGCCGCGGGCGATCGATCGCCCCGATTCGTCGGACCCCGCGCTGAGAGGACTTGCCCGCCTCGACCGCGCGCTGTCGACGTTCGCCCGCGTGGCCCGCGAGACTCGGCTGCCGCGGGCCGGCGGGGTGCGGGCGAGTTAGCCGCGAAACTCTAACTGCAGATCACGAGGTCGAATCGGACTCCTCGCCAGGAGGGGCGGCCTCGAACTTGAGGCTGCGGCGCAGGCCGCCGCCTGTGGTGAGCGCGATAAGGTCGTGGTCGCCGGCGCCCAGCGCACCTCGGCGACGACGGGACGCAGCATCGTGCGGCGGGTCCAGCGACCGCTGTCCATCTGCTGGCTAGAGCGGTCGCGGGCGCCGCCCCCGTGCGTTTAGCTGCCAGGCACAACGTCGGTGGTCGTCGATAACTGGCCGCCTTGGCACCGCATTCTTAAAAATGCTTGCCGCTGGCAGTGCAGTGCCCTACGGAATCATATGTCTCGTGTCAGCGAACGATCGCACGGTGCGACGATCGCTGAACTTCACCTCAAGGAAGAATCATGAAGCACTGTATTGTCATGACGGCCACGCTTATGACCCTTCTCTCGAGCGCCCGTGCGGTCGCCGGGCCCGCTACTTTGACGCTCCACAACAAGACCAACCGGGCGGAGGTCAATTGTGCGATCGTCCGTTGGGACGAGGGATCGAATTTCTGGGTCACTCATCACTGGTACCTCATCGAGCTCGGTGAGTCCAGGACGTTCTCCAATGTCGAGTACTACCGATGTGAAGAGGTGGGTGGATCCGGCGTTTGGGACGGAGACGGCAGCTTCTCGGCTTGCGTGACGCGGGGAGACAACTATGTCAATCCGCTCTATAACAGCACCTCCGTCGATGATTGCAATGAGGCGGGCGGTACGATGACGTCGTTCGGGTATGTCGAGGGTCCCACGCGGAACGTGCACCTGACGCCCTGACGATTTCGCAGATGGCGGAGCTCGAAGGATTCGAGTTCGGCGCGGTATGTCTGAAGCGACTGCAGACGCCTGGTGTCGCCGTCGCCCATCCGTCTCGCTCAGCGGGCTCCGCGCCCGCGGGCGAGGCTACCAGAAGTGAAGATTCGCCAGGACGACCCGGATCTGCTCGACGTTCGTTCGCGGATCATGGCGCGGGATCGACCGTCAGCGGCGGCAGGAGGCGCGCCGACCCGGCGACGTCGTGCTAGCGTCGTCCGCCATGCGCGACGAGATCTGCGGCTGTCACTTCGGCGGGTTACCAGGCCGCTGCCGAACGGAGCTGTCCCCGGGAGGGAAGGGGCTGTTCTGCCCCTATTGCGACGATGCGCCGTTCCACCGCCATTGCATGGGCTGCGGGACGAACGCAGTGCCGATCACGTTCGACCCGATCGAGCTCTATTGTTCGACGTGCCGGGCTGGCGATCCGCGACGAAGCGAGGCGAAGTAGTCGGTGCCCGCGCGCGCTCGCGGAGCGAGCAGCGATCGGGCATGCACGGGGCGAGCGCGCTCGTCAGCTCGCCGAGCTGCCGACGATCCAGAGGAAGCTGCCCAGGTGCTCCTCGCAAAGGTTCTCCCAGGAGCTGGCCAGCAGGACGTCGTAGTCACGCCCCTCCGCGGAGAGCGTCCCGCGGTTGCGGGCGAACAACTCGATGGACGGGCCGGAGGTGTGGCTGAACTCGTAGGTGTAGTACCTATCGCATTCGCCGCCGCAGCTGGCGACCGCCTCGAAGGAGAGCGGCGCGAACGCGTCGTCGGCGATCGGGTAGTTGTCCGCCGCGGCGAGCACGAGCGCGCCGGTGTCGGGATCGTGCAGGGAGAACCACCGGATCTCGGGCTCCCAACTCTCGTAGTGGAAGTCGGCGTGGATCTGTTGAAGGTCGTCGAGGTCGATCTTGAAGTCGAGCGGGACGCCCAGCTCGATGTCGGCCGGCGCGTCGACGACGAGGTCGGTGCTGCAGAGCAGAGCGATCGCCACCTTGCCGCCGACGTTGCTGGCGGCCTCGACCGTGCATTCGGCGCTCTTGCCGAAGAGCGAGGCGTCGACCTCGAACAGATCGATGCGGGCCTGGAGCTCCGGATCGCCGTCGGGGCAGGCGTCTGCGCCAGTGTCGGTGTCGCCCTCGGTGCTCGCGGTGTCGCCCTCGGTGCTCGCGGTGTCGCCCTCGGTGCTGGCGTCGGTGTCGGCGTCGCCCTCGGTGGCCGCAGTGTCCACGGAGGTGTCGGAGAGCGTCCCGAGAGTCTCGGTCCCGGCCGTCGTGTCGGTCGTGTCGACTGTGGTGCTCGGCGCCGCGGTCGTCTCGCCCTCGGTCGCGGGCGCGGAGGTCTCGACGGTCGTGCTCGGGTCGGTCGTGGTCGAGGGGTCGAAGTCGGTCAGCAGGCCGTCGTCGCCGGGGCAGGCGGGGAGCAGCAGGCAGGGTACGAGAGCGCGCGTCAGCAGGCGGGGGCGAAGTAGATCAAGCATGATGCGCTGGTTTCCCGAGCGCCCCTCCATCCGTCACGACTTTCGGCGGCCACGCGCAGAACGGCCGGACCGGGGCGGATGCGTGGCAGAACGAGGGCGCTCATCGAGGCGTCGCGACACCGCGTGACTTGCCCCGTGACATCGATGTCGCGGGGACCTCCGCGCCGCCGTGCTCGCGCTGCCGGCGAACGTGCGAGTCTTTTATTTAAAATCACCGCAGGGTCCGCGGGTCGAGCACGCGCAGGCCTGCGCGCGCGGGGCCGGCGAGCACGTCGCCGAGGCGATCGAAGCGCGAGCCGTGGCACGGGCAGTCCCACGTCTTTTCTAAATGATTCCACGTCACCGAGCCGAGCAGGTGCGTGCAGGCGGCGGAGCAGGCGTGGAGGTCGCCGGTTTCGTCGCGGTACACGGCGACGCGCGACAGGCCCGAGCGGAGGATCGCGCCGCTGCCGGGGGCGACCTCCTCGACCGAGGCGACCTCGCCGGGTCGCAGCCAATCGGCGTACTGCGCGGCGACGTTGGCGTTCTCGCGGATGAACTCGCCGCCGGCCTTCAGCGGCCGGCGCCGCGGATCGTACAGCTGCGACCATTCGCTCTCGCCGTCGCAGATCCGGGCGCACAGCATCATCGCGGCGATGGTGCTGTGAGTCATGCCCATGCCCGAATCGCCGGTCGCGATGTAGACATTGGCGGCGCCGGCGGGGTCGGGGCCGATGTGGGCCAGGCCGTCGAGCGTCTCGAACACCTGCCCCGACCAGCGGTACAGCCGCTCCTGCGCGGCGGGCACCCGCGCGCGGGTCCACGCCTCGAGGGCCGCGAATCGCCGCTCGCCGTCGTCGGCCTGGCCGGTCTTGTGATCCTCGCCGCCGACGAGCAGGACGTCGCCGCGGCCGTCGCCGCCCGGCTGGAGGCGGACGTAATGATAGGGGTCGATGGTGTCCCAGTAGAGCCCCGGCGGCACGCTGCCGGGCGGGAGCTGCAGGCCGATCGCGTAGGTGGTGTAGGACGCCTGCTTGCTGTGCACGGCGAAGCGGTCGCAGATCGGCGAGCAGGTGGCGACGATGGCGGCGCCGCTGCGCACGCGGTGGCCGTGCGCGGTGGTGGTGACGACCACGGGCCCGCCGGCGATGTCCTCGACGCGGGTGTCGCCGTAGATCACCGCGCCGCTGCGCTGAAGCGCGGCGCACAGGCCGGCGAGGTACTTCAGCGGGTGGAACTGGGCCTGGTCGGGGAAGCGCAGGCAGGGCCGGCCGAACAGCGGGTCCTCCTCCATCGCCTGCACCGTGTGCCAGCCGAACGCGTGCACGGTCTCGAGCTCGCGGCGCAGGCGGTCCGGGTCCTGGTCGGGCGCGAGCCACAGGTAACCGTCGAGGCGCTGGAAGTCGCAGTCGATGTCCTCGTCGCGGGCGATCGCCTCGATGCAATCGATCGCGGTGGCGTGGCTCTCCCACGCCTGCCGGGCCGCGTCGAGGCCGCGCACCCGGGCGAGCTCGCTGAAGCGGTCGTCGAGCGCGCTGGCCAGATGCGCGGTGGTCCGGCCGGTGTTGCCGCGGCCCGGCTGGTGACTGTCGAGCACGACGACGCGACGGCCGGCGCGGACCAGCCGCAGCGCCGCAGTCAGGCCGACGAGGCCGGCGCCGACGATGCACACGTCGGCCTCCACGTCCTGGGTGAGGGGGGCGAAGCTCGGCACGTCGCAGGTGGCCTGCCACAGCGAGCTCGTACCTTCCACGGGGGATTCGAGCGCCATGCCGTGAATGTTGACGAACGAGCGCGAAGGTCAAGCGAAGAGCCGCGGATCCGTCGCGCTCGCGCGCGTCAGGCCGCGCCGCGCTGTTCGCCGAGGATGTACTCCCACACGCGGTCGCGCTCGGTCTCGAAGAGGGCGCCGAGCCGCTGCGCTTCTTGCGGCTCGAGCACGCGCCGGGCCAGCGGGAACAGCTCGCCCTCTTCCTCGTCGACGTGGCGCCCGACCATGTCGGCCAGCACGCGCGCCCGGGCCGCCCAGTGGTCGTCGCGCGGCGACATGGCGAGCAGCTCCTCGAGCAGCGCGTCGACCTGCCGGTGCTCCGTGAGGCCCACGCGGACCTTCTCGGCGGTACGATCGTCGTCCAGGAGGCGCAGGTAGAACACGGCCGCCTCGGCGCGGGAGTGCGGCACCAGCTTGAGCCGCACCCGCGTCAGCAGCTCGGCGGCGATCTTGCCCCTGGCCGCCACGAGCTCGTGGAGCAGCTCGCCGATCTCCTCGTGTTCGCGCGCCAGGAGCTCGTAGATCTCGGGGCGTCGCATGGGGCGTCCTCCGCGATCACTTCGGCGCGGTGACCGGCTGGGTGTCGCCGTCCTTCAGACGAATGACGCCGCAGGCGATCCGCGCCCCCGAGTTGCCGGCCGGCTGCGAGGTGTAGTCGTCGGGCGCGGCGTGGACCACGACCGAGCGGCCGACGATCCCGCGCGCCCCGGTGTCGAGGGTGAAGCCCTCGAGCTTCATGTCGAGCGTGGTCTGCTTGCCGCTGCCCGCGCCGGCCAGGTTGCCGAGATCGCCGGCGTGGTGGCGCGTGGCCTTCGGCGCGCCGTGGTCGGTGTGGTCGGGGTTGAAGTGCTCGCCGGCCGACTTGCCGTCGGGCGCCGAGCAGTCGCCGAACTCGTGGATGTGAAAGCCGTGGTCGCCGGTCTGGAGGCCGTTGATCTTCGCCTCGACGTGGACCTCGCCGTTCTTCGAGGTGAAGGTGACGGTGCCGTCGACCGCGCTCGCGCCCAGCGGGGCGAGCTCGGCGACGGCCACCGCCTCGTTGGACTTCGACGAGCCGCAGGCCGCCGGGGCGGCGAGGGCGAGCGAGACGAAGCAGAGGACCGAGGCTCGCGCGAGATCGTGAGACATGATTCACCTGAGGCCGAGGCAAGGAGGAATCGATGCACCGTCGAGCCCGCACGGCCGACGGTTGACGCTGCAACTATGATCACCCGCCCCGGCGCGGCTCGCCGCCCGCCACCGACCCGAGGCGCCGCGGCGCCGGTTTCGGCGGATCGCGGCGGGCAGGAGCGGGAGTTCGCCGACTCGCCCGGGCGCCGAATTCCGCCGGCCTCGTCCGTCGTTGCGCAACTCGCGTCGCGGCGGGGCGGACGCCGGCGCGAGCGGGCTCATCGCGCGAATGCGAGGATTCGGACCCTCGATGCATTCGCCGCCGGGCTCAGCCATTGTCGCCACCTTAAAAAATCGTCGTTCGCCCGCGAGCGCGATCCTGCGGCGGGCGCGATCGAGCGGCCGTGCGTGCCTGCGAACGCCGACCTGTCCGCGCCGGCCACCAGGCCGCAGGTCCGGCCGAGCGCGCACCCTGTCGCACCCCGAAGGCCGCAGAACGCTGAGCAGAGGCCTTGACGCGGGCAGCGCCATTTTATAACTTGCTTGTCGCCAGCAAGTAAGGTGTGATGAGGTCCGAAGGGCTTTGACAACTGCGGGCTTAGACAAGAAAAAAACTTCTCGATGATTTCCGAGGCAAGAAGGCGGACCCAGGAGGAGCGAACGGCGATGTCCGAGCAGTCGATGACCGAGGCGGCCGTGAGCTTGCTGGTGGAGCGAGGGATCGCCGGCACCACGCTCGCGGGCATCGGCGAGCGCTCGGGTTATTCGCGCGGCCTGGTCACGCATCGCTTCGGCTCGAAGGCGGGGCTCTTGGCCCACGTGCACGACAGCATCGCGGCCGAGTGGCTGCGGCGGGTGCAGGCGGTCGTCGGTCGGGCCACCGGGGTGGCGGCGCTGCAGCGGGTCACCGACGCGCTCTACAAATTCATCGTCGACGAGCCGAAGGGGCTGCGGGCGATGTACCTGCTGCGATACGCCAGCATCGACCCGAGCGCCGAGTATCGGGCCAACGTGGCCAAGCTGAACAAGGCCCACGTCCGGGCGCTCAAGCGGTGGATCGAGGAGGGCCAGGCGCACGGCGAGATCGCGGTCGAGGTCGACCCCGGGCTCGCGGCCGAGCTGTTCGCCAGCGTCGTCGACGGCCTCCTCTATCGCTGGCTGGTCAACCCCGACATCCCCGTCAAGGAATTGCACGGGCTGATGCGCGCGCACGTCGCCCGCGCGTTGCGAGCGGCCCAGGCCTGAATCGGGGTGTTAACACCCCAATGATCATTCCGGCGCGCCGGAATGTAGATAACTCTCCATGTTCAGTCTCACCGCGAACACCGTACAATCGTCCGAGGCCGCAGCGCGCGGCCGGTGGCGGCGCGGCGTCGTGGGTGGCGCCCGGCCGGCCGCGATCGCGGCGGTGCGCGGGGGCGAAGAGGTCCAGACCGAGGTCGTCAGGAGCGGAGTCCCGGCGGGGGTGTGGCGATTCGCCCGTCGTCGCTCCGAGAGGAGGCGCGACGGTCCAGGAGAAGGAGTGACGCGATGGGGTCGATGACGCAGCGAACATTGATTGGAATGGCATGTCTGGCTCTGGGCGCCTGCGGCGGGGACAATCCGCCGGCTCAGGGCAGCGACGGCGATACCGGCGAGAGCACCGGCGGCGGCGGCGGTCCCGGCACGACGGCGGAGACCGCCGGCCCCACCACCGGCGAGGCCAGTGATTCGGGGGTGGAGCCGCCCACCACTGGTTCATCGCACGGCGAGACGACGACGGGCGGCGACCCGCCGCCGGCCGCCTGCGCCATGGGCTACCCGATCCCCGGCATCGAGCAGGTCCAGGGCGACGCTCAGGCCGGCTACCACGCATTGCTCAACGAGGGCTATGTGTCGTGCGGGATCCCGTTTGCCCTGTTTCCGATCGCCGCCCCCCTCCTCGGCTCCTTCGGCGAGGGCGAGCCGCTCCCGGGCCGCACCGGCAAGAACGCCCAGGTGCCCTACAACTGGACCGTGCACACCTCGAAGAGCAGCGGCGCGGAGATCGTCTCGCTCAACTGCCTCGAGTGTCACGCGGGGCACTTCAACGGCGACCTCGTCATCGGCCTCGGCAAGGCCGACGCCGATTACACCGAGCAGATCGGCGGGTTCCTGGCGGAGATCCCGATCCCCGGCATCCCGATCCCGGGGCTCGAGGAGATGACGCGGATGGCCCAGCGCTACCAGGCGGTCGGCGACTACACGCGCATGATCACCGTCGGCACCAACCCGGCCGACTCGCTGGCCGCGGTGCTGTCGACGCGGCACGACGCCAAGACGCTCGAGTGGCTCGACGAGCCCAACACCGTGGTGCCCGACGTCATCTTGCCGGTCGACACGCCGCCGTGGTGGCACGCCAAGAAGAAGCACGGCCTGTTCTGGAACGGGATGTCGCGCGGCGACCACCGGGCGACGATGATCTACGCCAGCGCGCTGTGCACCGATTCGGTCGAGGAGGCCGAGGGCATCTTCTCGTACTTCAACAACATCCGCGCGTTCATCGAGTCGGTCGAGGCGCCGAAGTACCCGTTCGCGATCGACGCGGAGCTGGCGGCCCAGGGCCAGGAGATCTTCACGCGCGACTGCTCGTGCTGCCACGGCACCTACTCCGACGACCCGGCGCTCGAGACCTACCCGAACATGCTGCTGCCGCTCGACACGATCGGCACCGACCCGCTGCTGGCGTTCGAGGCCGACGCGCGCCCGTTCGCCGACTGGTTCAACTCGTCGTGGTACGGCGACATCGGCAAGCTCACCACCGGCGACCCGTTCGTCGGCTACGTCGCCCCGCCGCTCGACGGCATCTGGGCCAGCGCGCCGTACCTGCACAACGCCTCGGTGCCGACCATCGAGCTGGTGCTGAACAGCAAGGCGCGGCCGGTGTGGTGGCGCCGCGTCGACTACGACAGCACCAACTACGACGAGGAGGCGGTCGGCTGGCCGTGGGTCGAATTGCCGTACGGCCAGGACGGCGCGCCCGACGACGAGCGCAAGCACGTCTACGACACGACGATCACCGGCCACTGGAACACCGGCCACCCGTTCGGCGATCACCTCGACGACGGGGAGCGACGCGCGGTGCTCGAGTACCTCAAGACGCTGTGAGCGCGGACCGGGCGGCGGGGTCCCACGACGCGTGGCACCCGCGCCGCCTCGGCGGCGGCGACATCGAGCTCGAGGTCCTGGCGGCCCTGGCGCTGCGGTGAGCGCCTTGCGGGCCCGGACGCGCGCGCGTACCATCCGCGCATGGGCAAGGAGTCCAGGGCTCGCCGAGAACGGGCGCGGGGGCGTCGAGAGCGAGAGGCGCCCACTCCTCGCAGCCCCGGGGCGCCGAGCGTGCGTGACAGCGGCCCTGAACAATTGCTCGCCAAATATGGGGTCGAGCCGATCGCCGACCTCCCGGACGAGACAAAGAAGTTCCATCTCAGGGTCCTCAACGACGTGCTCGCGGGCCACGACAGATGCCAGACGTCGCTCGGAGCGCTCTGGGCGACCCAGACCTGGCACAAGCACCACGACGGACTCGCCGCATCGCGGCCGAGCGCGCTGCTCTTCGGTGATACGGAGATGCACCTCGCGTGCAAGCCGGGCTGCAACCACTGCTGCCATTCTCCTGTCGGGGTGGTCGGCGCGGAGGCGGTGCTCATCGCTCATGTCGTGGCCCGCAGTTTCTCGGCCCAGGACCGGCTGGGGCTCGAACGGCGGATGGCGGAGCGCAAGGCCGCGCTGCAGAGCGGCGACCCGCAGCGGGGGTACCTGTGCCCGCTCAATGTCGGCGGAAACTGCTCGGTCTACGAGTTCAGGCCGTTCAACTGCCGGATGTTCCACTCGTTCGATGCGGACGCGTGCGCGAGCATCCGCGATGACGGAAAGGCGCGCGGCGGCCTCCCGATCGACCGTGTCCGCAGGCAGTTCGACAAGTTGATCGTCGCCAGCGCGAACGTCGCGCTCGGGGCGCTGAAGCTCGACATGAGATTGCTCGAATTCACGGCGGCCCTGGAGCTCGCGCTCGCGGCCGGCGATGGCAGGTGCGAGCGCTTCGCTGCGGGAGAGAACCTCTTTGCGAGCCTCCCCACCATCGCGTCGTCGTCGGCGGCAGCGCCTGAATAGCTCGATGGCGCCGGCCGAGCGCCCCGGCCCCGCCGCTGGCCGATCGGGGCGTGCCCGGGGCATGACGGTGCAGCGCTCCGCGTCGCGAGTCGGGCGAGCGGAGGATTCATCGCACCTCGCCGGCCGTCGCGGGCGATAGAACCGATTCCAAGCGCGCGCCAGCGCGCCGGCGCGGTCGGATGTGGAAGGGGACAGGCGACAGAACCTCGGATAAACAGTGTCTGTGAGTGAATCGAGCATCCTGCAGCACGCCCCGTTGATCGTGATCGAGGTCGACGCCGGCTTCACGGTGGTCGCCTGGAACCGGCGCGCCGAGCTGGCCTTCGGGACAGATGCTGCCGCGGCCGTCGGCCGCGACCTCGCCGAGGTGCTGCCGCTCGTCCGCGGCTCGTGGCGCGACCTGGCCGACGAGACCGGCGCGAAGCCGAAGGTGTGGGAGGTCCGCCGGGGCGAGGCGACGCTGGCGCTCGAGGTGTGGACGCAGGCGGTCGCGGGCGAGGCGAGCGGCGAGCGGCGCACTGTCCTCTACGGCCACGACGTCACCGCCCGCGTGGCGGCCGAGGCCCGCGCGGCGCTCGAGTCGACGATGCTGACGGCGATCAAGGACAACCTCGAGGTCTCGCTGTGGTCGACCGACGAGCGCGGGACCTTCCTGTACATGGACGGCAAGTCGATGCGCACGCTCGGCATGACGCCGGACCAGTTCGTCGGCCACAGCATCTACGAGATGTACGGCGCCGCCGGCAACAACGACCGCATCGCCGCCGCGATCGCCGGCCAGCCGGAGTTCACCGGGGGCGTCGAGCTGCACGGGCACTTCTTCGACACCTGGTACATCCCGATCGCCGACGACCCGAACAAGGTGCGCCTGGTCGGCGTGACCCTCAACGTCACCGAGGCCAAGCGCGCCGAGCTCGAGCTGCGCAACAAGCTCGAGCTGATCGAGCGCCAGCAGGAGGTGATCCGCGTGCTCGCCACGCCGATCATCGAGGTGTGGGACGGGGTGCTGACGATGCCGATCGTCGGCCTCATCGACACCGCCCGCACCGCCGAGATCATGGACAGCCTGCTGCAGGCGGTCACGCAGACGCGGGCTCGCTTCGCCATCCTCGACCTCACCGGCGTCGAGGTCGTCGACACCGGGACTGCGAGCCACCTGATCAAGATGATCCAGGCCATCCGGCTGCTGGGCGCGGAGGGCATCCTCACCGGCATCCATCCGACGATCGCCCAGACGATGGTCGCCCTCGGGATCGATCTGTCCCGCGTCTCGGTCCACGCCAAGCTGCGCGACGCCCTCAAGCACTGCATCCGCAGCAGCTCGAAGGCGGCGCAGCCGGTGCGCCCCGGGACGTAGAGCTCGCGGCTCAGAACAGGATCGGGATGCTGCTGAAGCCGCGCAGGCCGGCGGCGGCGCCGAACTCGAGGTCCTCGGCCGGGACCGCGAGGCGCAGACGGGGCCACCGCTGCAGCAGGGCGCGCAGGGCGACCTCACCCTCGAGGCGAGCCAGCGGGGCGCCGAGGCACATGTGAATGCCCTTGCCGAAGGCGAGGTGACGATTGGCGTCGGGCCGCGCGATGTCGAAGGCGTCGGGGTCGCGGAAGTGCCGGGCGTCGTGGTTGGCGCAGGACAGGCCGATGGTGAGCTTCTCGCCGCGAGCGAGCGGCGTGCCGGCGAGCTCCATGTCCGCGGTGACGACGCGGGGGATCGACACGAACTCGACGGGGGCCCAGTAGCGCAGCGCCTCCTCGACGGTGTTCTTGACCAGCGAGAGGTCGCCGCGCAGCCGCGCCAGCTGCTCGGGGTGGGTGAGGAGGGCGACGACCGCGTTGCCGATCAGGTTGACGGTGGTGAGGTGACCGGCGAAGTAGAGGAGGAACACCATCGAGAGCATCTCGACGTGCGTCAGGCGATCGCCGTCCTCCTGGGCCCGGAGCATCTCGGAGATCATGTCGTCGCCCGGCTCGCGCCGCTTGCGTTCGAACAGGTCCTCGAGATACGCGGTGAAGTCGGCCATCTTGCCGCCGGCCAGCACGTCCGCGACGACCTGCGGCTGATCGGCGCCGACCAGGCCCTCGGCCCAGCCGTGCGCCCGCTCGCGGTCCTCCTCGGGGATGCCGAGCATGTCGCTGATGACCGCGACCGGCATGGGATAGGCGAACATCGCCACCAGCTCGCCGGAGCGCTCGCCCGCCGCCTCGCCGCGCGCGGCGGCCTCGTGCTCGGCGCGGTCGAGGAGCGCGTCGGTGATCCGCTGGACCCGCGGGCGCAGGGCCTCCATGGCCCGCGGGGAGAAGCTCGGCTGGACGAGCTTGCGCAGCCGCGTGTGGTCCGGCGGATCGAGGAAGAGGAGGTTGTGGAGCATCGGCTTGATCTCGCGCGGCAGGAGCTCGAGCAGCTGCCGCTGCTCCGGGCTCATGAGGGCGCGCAGATCGGAGGAGATCCGCGGATCGAGCAAGGTGGTGACGACCTCGTCGTAATGGGCGACGAAGAGGTGATCGCTGGTGCTCGCGGCGTCGTCGGTGCCGCTCCGCAGCTTGCTCATGAAGTTCTCGGCGATGCGGGCGCGCACGAGCGGCCCCTGCTCGCGCATGCGCGTGTAGATCTCGAAGGCCTGGGCGAGGAAGGCCGGGTCGTCGCGCTTGATGACGACGTCGTCGATGCGCGGCACCCGGTGCCCGCCCGTGACGGGGCAGCCGCTGCGTTGCGAGCCCTGGCTCGCGGAGTCTTCGCTCGTTCGGTCGGTGGTCATGATGCTCTCCGTGGTGGTTTGCGCGCCGCGGCGGGGCCGCGCGTTCGCGGCTTCGCCGACGCGGCGCCGGACTTGCGCGGCCGCGGTGACTTGCCCGCCGGCTTGGCCGCCAGGGCCTGCTCGAGCTCGGCGAGCACACCGTCCATGCGGTCGAAGGCGCGGCCGAGCTCGGCGAGCTCCGCCGCGGTCGCGCCGGCGAACTGGGCGCCGAGCTCCCGGGCGAGCCGCTGTTGCACTGCGTGGCAGATCTTCAGGCCCGCGTCGGTGAGGTGGAGCGAGTGCCGCCGCCGATCGTCGGCCGCGACCTCGCGGCGCACGTAACCCTGACGCTCGAGCCGGGCGAGGAGGCCGGTCACCACCGCAGGGGTGACCATGAGCCGCGCCGCGATGTCGCTCGGGGAGTGGATGTCCCGCCGCAGCGCGGCGAGCACGGCGAACTGCCGCAGGCTCAGACCCTCCAGCCCGCCCGTCCTCACCGCCGACGAGGCCCAGCGGTTGAAGCGCGGGAACAGCGAGAGCGCCCGCGACGCGAGCTCCATGGCGAGGTTCTTGGCGGCCATCGTCGATCTGTTTCCCAAAGATGATTTGCTTTGCAAAGCATATCATTCGCGAGCCCGCTGGCCAACGGTCGAGTTCGGCGCGCTCGCGGGCGCGACGGGTCGGCCGAGCGCCGATGTCGCTGCACGGCCCCACGTCTTCCCGCACGTCGCGCGGCGATCCTCGCGCGGATGCGACGCGGTGAGTCTCGGGTCTCGCCGCTGTCCGCTCGCGGTGGCGTCGCGGTCGCGGTCGACGCGGTCGCGCGGGCGTCGGACGACCGGGCTAGCGGCCGCGGCCGAAAGGCGCCGCCGCGCGGCGGTACGGGTGCATCTCCAGCGAACCGTGCCATGACTCGGGACGAATCGCATGCCGCAGCCCGACACCACCGCCGTCCCGACCGCGCTCGATCCGAGCGACCCGTTCGCGCAGCTCGACGACGCCTTCCTCGAGGCCTACGCGGCGCGCCAGCGGGCTGTGCTGGACAGGATGGGCCCGGCGGTGGCGCACGTCGACGATTCGCTGTACTTGCGGATCGGCGGGCGGCGCGAGGTCGGACCGGCGCGGACCTGCCTGTACCATCAGCTCAAGACGATCTGCCACGTGCCGCTGGCGCTCCAGAGCATCCTCGGGGACGAGGGCGGCGAGCTCGACGACGCCGCGCGCGGCCGCCTGGTCGAGCTGGCCCGGCGCGCCGAGGTCGCGGACGGGGCGCTCGCGGAGGCCGGGTTCGACCCGGAGCAGCTCGTGCGCCAGCGCCGACTGCTCGACGCCTCGCGCGGGTTCATCGCCGAGGTGCTGCAGGCGGGGGGCGTCACCGCGGTGACGCTGATCGGGTTCCTGCGGGCGCAGATGGACGACATTCGCGCCAACATCGCCGACGCGGCGCGGGACCAACTGCACACGATGCACGCGACGTTCTCGGCCTGGGTCGCCGAGATGACCCCCGAGCAATGGTCGCAGCTGCGGGTGGTCGTCGGCTCGGGTCACATGGACCGCACCGGCAACCTCGCCGCGCAGTACTTCAGCCTGGCCCTGGGCGATCGCTGGGAGGGCCGCTTCGAGCGCGAGGACGAGGACCCGGCGCGGCGGCGGGTCATCACCTCCGAGGGCGCGACCGACGAGGAGAGCGCGTTCGCGTTGCTGGCGACGAGCGTGTTCGACACCCGCACCTCCAACGCCTTCTTCGGCGAGGAGAGCCGGATGGGCCGCGACGTCCTGGCCGACGCCGGCGAGCGCGAGCTCGTGGCGATGTTCGGCAGGCAGCCCGAGGCCCCGACCTGAGCCGTCACTCGGCGAGCAGCTCGAAGTCGATCGGCTTGAGGCTGCCGGCGTTCGTGACCTCGCTCGAGCAGGCGGTGAGGCCGACGATCATGTCCATCTCGGCGCGCAGCTCGATGCAGTCGCCGGCCGCGCTCGCAGGCGGGGCGATCGTCATCTTGCCGGTCGACGGATCGAAGCGGACGTCCATGAAGATGTTGAAGGTCGAGCCGATGCTGTCGGCAGCGACGCCGAAGGCGGACAGCGGCCCGCGCAGGTTCTCGTAGCAGCTCGGGTGGGTGCCGTCGTCGCCGCGCAGCCTGCGGTACATCTCGGGGCTGCACGGGGTCAGCACCAGGTCGTGCCGACCGACGTCGTCGCGCCCGATCGTCCACATCGGCCGCTCGCGGTTGCTGTAGAGGACGTCGCCGGTGGTCAGGTAGAGCTTGTCGGCGTAGTCGATGCTGCGGCCGGAGCTCAGGTGCTCGCGCAGCTCGCCGCGGGCCAGGCTGTAGAGGTCGCACACCTGTCGGCCCGCCGGATCGATGATGCGCAGCCGCTGGCCGCGCTCGATCGCAAAGGCCACGCCGGACTGCCTGGGGATCCGGTAGCGGACGCCGGGGCGCGGCTGCAGGACCTGGGTCGCGGTCACCACGGAGTGATGCGGGCAGGTCGGCTCGGCGGTCGCGTCCGTGTCATCGCCGCGCGGGTGGAAGGGCGCGTGCCAGTCGGGCTCGACCTGTCGCCCGCTGTACTGGCGCGCCTCGCTGTCGCCGCCGAAGTCCTCGAGCGCGGGGTTGATGTCGCCCTGGAGCGCGCGGTCCTTGTCGCGCACCACCGCCTGCATGCGCTCGTACTTGCCGGTCTCGCGCAGGCGCTCGAACTGCGCGTGCGGGTTGAAGACCAGCGCCGGCCACGGGAACCGGCGGCTCAGGCGAGCGCTGCCGGGGTGGAGGCCGACGATGAAGAAGGCGGTGCCGGCGTAGCTGAACGAGAAGTGAGGGTCGTCGGGATCGTTGCTGACCGACGGATCCCACGGCGCGGCGTCGGCCTCGTGCAGCGCCTGCAGCTGGGCCCACAGGGCGCGCTCGAAGGTCTGTTCGTCGACGTCCTGCGGGCTGGTGAAGATCGCCACGAAGGTGGCGAAGGCGCCCTCGATCGCGTCGATGTCGCGGGTGAACGCGGCCAGGTCTCGCGCCAGCGCGGCGGTCGCAGTCGGGCTGCCGAGCGCGTCGTAGACCCCGAGGCGATAGCTGTTGTTGTGGACCGCGCTGCGCGCCCCGACGCAGGGGTAATGAGGGTCGAGCACGAAGGCGCGAAAGGCCCCGTGCATCGCCGTCGCGGTCAGATCGGCCTGGGCTCCGTCGGCGTCGGGACCGACTCGCAAGAGCCGCTCCGGGTGCGACGGATCGGGGCGATAGAAGCGGACCAGCGGCTCCGCCTCGTCGGCGCCGGGAGGCCGCTCGGAGTGCGGTTCGGAGACGTGGACGCTCGAAGTTTCGCTGCCCGGGTGGAAGTCAGACATGATCGTCCTCGTCGCCGGCCCTCCGGCGAAACAGCCGGGGCCGCTGGGGCGGAGGCGCGGAGGTGCGGCGAGGGCCGCACCTCCGCAGGTTCGCCGCAGCTCAGGGCAAGTTCGGCTTGCCGTCGTTGGCCTTGAGCTTCTCCTCGCGCTCCTCGAGCCGGTCCTCGCGCTCCTCGAGGCGCTCGTCCTTGGCGGCGCTGTTGTCGGGGTCGGCCTGCTTCTCGTCGATCCGCTCCTCCCGGCGGTCGATCCGCTCTTCCTGGCGCTCCATCGCGCCCTCGGTCCGCTCCTTGCGGTCGAGCTTGGTCTGCGCGCAGCCGAAGGCCGGAACGAAGCTGAAGGCCAGGGTCAGGAGAATGGGTGTACGGAACTGCATGGTGATCCTCGTCGTCGAAGTGATGGCTCTCGTGTCGTCATGACTGAGGCATCGGCGGTGAAGTCGCGTGATGCCGCGGCCCGGCGCACCGCGCTCGTGCGCGATGCACCCGTGAACGCGCTCCCCCGAGCCGAAAAACGGGAGCGCGGCGCGAGCTCAGGCTTACGGGTGGAGGCCCCTCCGCAGCTCGGAGGCTTCGCGCCCGAGCTGCTCCCACTCGCCTTGAACTTGCTCGCGGTTCATCGGGGCTGCTTCCCGGACATGATTGTATTTGCAGTTGCGTGCGCAGGCGTTCCGACTAATCGCCGCGGACCCGGCGAAGCCGGTCGTCCGCGGCCGCTCGGCTGGTGTTCTGTTTGCGCTGGAGGGAGCGACGGAGCCAATCGCGCACGCTGCGCGAGCTCGCCTCAAGCGCCGCCCGGTCGCGGCGCTCCGCCCGGCGGGTCGAACGACCACGGCTGGAGCTCGCGCAGGTCGGCGATGGCGATCTCGCCGCGGCCGAGCTCGCCGGTGGCGGCGTCGTGGATCCGCCACAGCATGGTCTGCCGGTGCAGCGGCTGCGACTCGACGAGGATGCAGCGCAGCTCGCCCGGCTCGAAGCCGCACTGGGCCTGCAGGGCCGCGATCAATTGCTCGTCGTGCAGGTGGCCGTCGCCGAAGTTCCAGCCGAGCGCGAGGCCGGCGACCAGCTCGCCGTCGACCCATTCGTAATTGGCGGGGTCGTCGACCGCCCGCGGCACCAATCGACACAGCGCGCGGCCGGCCAGGTGCATCAGGCGAAACGCGATCACCTTGCCGACCAGGCCGACCGACACCTTGCGCTCGTAGAACACGTCGAGCTGGTCGTACAGCCACTTCGACGACTTGCGCAGGCGCTCCAACTTTTTGTGGCTCTCGCCGCGGAACAGCCACACCGAATACGGCCAGTTGCCGGCGTAGTAGCGCATCGACAGCAGGAACGACAGGCGGTGCGGCGCCAGGTTGCCCCACAGCGGCAGGACCACCGTGAACACGGCGACGAACGCGGCCAGCGCCGGCGTGCTCAGCAGACCGGCGAGGCTCACCTCGGCGTGCGCGCCGAACAGGAAGAAGCCGCCGTACAGCACGACCACGTTCCACTCGATCGGCACCCCCATCGGCACGGTGCTGAGGATGAAGCCGTGCAGCATCACCATCATCACCAGGCCGACGGTGGTGACGACGCCGCCGTCGCCGAGGATGAGGACGATCGGGACCGACAGCTCGAGCAGGGTGCCGACGTGGGCCATCACCGTCGCCAGCGTCGACGGCCGCAGGTCGTCGGGGTAGCTGCGGTAGACGAGGCGGCGGATCCACTCGAAGCGGGTGACCGGCGAGTTGCTGGTCATCACGCACACCACCGCCGGGAAGTGGTGATTCAGCTTCGACACGCCGGCCCAGAACCACAGCGCCGCCTGCACGGCCTTGGCCCCGGCGATCCACGGGCTGGCGAACGCGAACACCACCAGCATGACCCAGTAGTGCTCGGCGCGCGCGGCGAGGAACACGGTCTTGTCGAACAGGCCGCACAGCGGCACCAGCACGACCAGCGGCACCAGCAGCGCCGCGTCGAGCTGCGGGGCCACCAGCGCGCGCACCAGGCCGATCAGCAGGACCGCGTAGAGGACGACGTCGAGGGCGGTGCGGGTGTGGCCGCCGACCCGCGGCAGGCCGCGCAGGAGCGGCAGCTTGGTGGTGCCGGGCCGCAAGAAGTGGAGGAAGCCGCCGACCGGCGGGAAGTAGCGCCCGGTCAGCGGCCCGCTGCCGCAGCCGAGGCCGAGCACCTCGAACAGCAGGCTCCACAGGATCGCCTTCTGGAACGCGACCGGCTCGAGCCACCATTGACCGATCGCCCCGAGCTCGCCGAGACCCGGGGTGAACCCGCAGAAGAAGATCCACCCGCCGACGTAGAGCGCGACCTTGAGCAGATAGGCGAAGTAGACCGCGACCGGGGTCCCGTAGCCCTGCAGGGCCCACGAGCGACACACCATGCGGCTCTTGTCGGGGAGCGGCTTCGCGGCCCACTCGAGGGGGTCGTACGGCGGCGGGATCGGGTCGAGCAAGCCCATCGAGTCGAGCGATCATAGCCGCGGGCCGCCCGCCTGGAAATCGTCGATTCACCGCATTCGCAGCCCGCCCCGACGCGAGCCAGGCGGGGCAGACCGGCCTCGACAAATGCGTCGTCCGCCGGAGTTCTCGCTGGGCGAAATCGCGCTGGCGCGGTCGCTTGACGGTCTCTTGCACGATCTGTATACTTGCTAGTCACCAGCAAGTAAATGTTCGAACGACGAAATCACGAGCGATTTCGGGGTCATGGGTGCCACGGTAGGGGCTGTCATTGCACCATGATGGGCTGGAAACAGGAACCAAAGTTCGTCGAACAACCTGGGCGCGGGCCGGAGCGAGGTCGAGGCGACGGGTTGATTCGACTCGGGGAGAGGGAGGGTCACATGAGGACGGGGACGACACGAATGGTGGGCGCGGGGGCGCTGGGGGTGGTGACATTGCTGTGTACGGCGGAGCCGGCAATGGCGAGCCCGCTGCTCGACACCGCCACGGTCCGCTCGCCGCTCGCGGCCGGCTGCGCGGGCAAGCCCGACAATACGCCGATCCCGCTCGACCCGCGCACTCTGGTGGTGCCGGGGGTCAACACGCCGGGGGCCGCGGTGCAGTTCAACGCCTGGTGGGTCGACCTGCACGACCCGCCGGCGCCGTTCCAGACCACTCTGGCGGCCAATCCGCAGACCTGCGGCGAGTTCCGGGCCAGCGTCGAGCGCGGGCGCAAGAACCTGGTCGAGCGGGCCTACTTCCAGTCGTTCTCGACCGCCAAGAACTACTACGAGCTCTACAAGCAATGGGGGTACCTGTTCCGCCCGGCCGACTTCGACGAGCAGGTCATCAAGCGCTACGGCATGGCCAAGGCGCCGTTCGACAACCCGTACCCGTACCCGTGGGAGAACCCCAACCTCACCAAGGGCGGCAGCGGGCAATTGCCGCTCGGCCTCGTGCAGGCGAAGGACGCCAACGGCAAGTGGACCGGCCTCATCTCGTCGTCGTGCTCGGGCTGCCACGACTCGCGCCTCGGCACCCCGGCCGAGCTGCCGTTCGTGTGGGGCCGCTCGAACGACGCCAACGACTCGGGCCTCCTGCAGGCCGACTTCTTCCAGGCCAACAAGCTGCTCAACGTGCTCTTGCTGGCGCCGATCCCGTGGAGCGTCGGCCGCGGTTCGAGCGACGCGATCGGCATCGTCGACCTCCTGCCGGCGCTGTTCGACATGGACTCCATGGCGATGGTCCCGAGCCTGCTCGAGTACTTCCCGACCCACGCCGGCGGCATGTCGCGCGCGCCCAATTGGTGGTACCGCGCGTTCAAGACCCGCCAGTTCTGGGACGGCGCGCTGACCTCCGACAACGTCCGCTCGGAGATGGCGTTCGGCATCGCCAACCTGCTGCGCAGCGCGTCGGAGCGGCGGGCGCTGACCGCCGAGTTCGAGGACATCGACAACTTCTTCCTCTCGCTGTCGCCGCCGGCGTACCCGCACGCGATCGACGAGGAATTGGCCGAGTGGGGCGCCGAGCTGTTCCACGAGCGCGACCTGTGGGAAGACGGCCAGAACCCCGACATCCCCGCGCCCGAGGGCAACGGCTCGTGCGCCAGCTGCCACGGCGTCTATTCGCCGCAGTACGCCGACGACCCGGCGTACCTGCCCGACTCGCGGCTCAAGGGCGTCGCCGGGGTGATCACGCCGATCGAGATCATCGACACCGACCCGGCGCGCTTCGAATTGATGGCCGACGAGCGCAAGCGGCGGGCCTGGAACACCTCGTTCCTGGCCTACAACGACATGAGCCCCGACCACCCCGGCTTCTTCGACGACCCGATCACCAGCGCCGTGCGCCGGGTCCCGCGGGCGGCCTACGACAACGGCCAGGGCCCGGTCTTCTCGCCGCTCGGGCCCAACGAGTGGATCGAGCCGTTCGGCTACATGGCGCCGCCGCTGTACGGCGCGTGGGGCAACGCGCCGTTCTTCCACAACGGCAGCGTGCCCGACCTGTGGGGCGTGCTCGACCCCGACGCGCGCCCGGCGGTGTGGAAGCGCCAGTACACCGCCGCCAACGTCCTCGGCACCAACGCCGGCTACGACCCGAGCTTCGCCGCCTACGACTTCGACAAGCTCGGCTGGAAGTACAGCGCGCTGCAGTGCGAGGACAAGCCGGGCAACAGCACCTTCCTCCCGTGCTCGGAGGAGATGGCGACCATCGACGTCCTGTTCGCCAACATCGCCAACGCGGTCGCGCAGTACAACTCGCTGGCCTATCAGTCGCCGCCGCCGATCACGCAGAAGCAGATCCGCTCGCGCATGATCTTCAACAGCCACCTCTACGGCATGGGCAACCACGGCCACGACTTCACGCAGTCGCTGACCGACGACGAGCGCTGGGCGCTGCTCGAGTACATGAAGACGCTGTGAGTGCGGTGCGATGACCCCAAGAACGATCTTCGAGGCCGAACACGAGATCTTCCGCGCGGCGGTCGGCAAGTTCTTCCGCGCGGAGGCGACCCCTCACGTCGATCGCTGGCGACGCCAGGGGGTCGTCGACCGCGCGATCTTCAGCAAGGCCGGCGAGCACGGGTACCTGTTGATGTGGGCGCCCGAGCGGTACGGCGGGCTCGGGCTCGAGGACATGCGCTACGAGCAGATCGTCCAGGAAGAGAACTTCCGCCACGGCGACCCCGGCCTGTGCCTCACCCTGCACTCGCGCGTGGTGGCGCCGTACATCGGTGAGCACGGCAGCGAGGCGCAGAAGCAGCGCTGGCTGCCGCCGGCGGTCCGCGGCGAGAAGATCCTCGCGGTGGCGATGTCCGAGCCGGCCGCGGGCTCCGACCTCGCGGGCATGCAGGCCCGCGCCGAGGAGCACGCGGACCACTGGGTCCTGCACGGCTCGAAGACGTACATCTCGAACGGCCTGCTCGCCGACCTGGTCGTCGTCGCCGCCAAGACCCGCCCGGGCCAGGACCGCGCGATCGGCCTGTTCGTGGTAGAAGAGGGGATGGCGGGGTTTCTGCGCGGTCGCAAGCTCGACAAGCTGGGCCTCGACGCGCAGGACACCGCCGAGCTGTTCTTCGACGGTGTCGTCGTGCCGAAGGACAACGTGCTCGGCGACCCGACGCAGGGCTTCCGCTACCTCGCGCAGGCGCTGGCGGTCGAGCGGCTGCAGATCGCGATCGGCGCGATCGCCCACGCCCAGGTCGCGTTCGACGTCACGCTCGAGTTCATCAAGCAGCGCACCGCGTTCGGCCGGCCGATCGGCACCTTCCAGGACCCGCGCTTCCGCATGGCCCGCATGCGCGCCGAGCTCGACGCGATGCAGAGCCACGTCGACCACTGCGTCATGCTGGCCAACGCCGGCGCGCTGTCGGCCGAGGTCGCCAGCGGCGCCAAGATGCTGGCCACCGAGCTCGAGGGCCGCGTGATCGACGACTGCTTGCAGCTGCACGGCGGCGCCGGTTACATGGAGGAGTACCGCATCAGTCGCATGTACCGCGACGCGCGGGTGACCCGCATCTTCGGCGGCACCAGCGAGATCATGGCCGAGATCATCGGTCGACGATTGGGACTCGACGAACGCAGGCTGACCCGATGACCACCACCGCGCCCAGCGATAGCTCCGAACAGGCGACCTTCCGCGCCCACTGCAAGGCGTGGCTGGCCGCCAACCTGCCGCCGCGGCCGAATTTCCGCCTGCCGCTCGGGCCGCTCGAGATCGCCACCATCGAGCAGCTCGAGTACCTGTGCGCCTGGCAGAAGGCGGCTCATTCGGCGGGGCTGGTCGGCTGCGACTACCCGCGCGAGTACGGCGGCGGCGGCCTGCGCGATTGCCAGTGGATCGCCAACCATGAGCTCAAGGCCGCGGGCGCGCCGTTCTTCCCCAACATCGTCGGCCTCGGCATGGCCGCGCCGACGATCTTTCACCACGGCACCGAGGCGCAGAAGCGGCGGCTGCTCGCGCCGCTGTTCGCGGCCGACGAGATCTGGTGTCAGGGCTTCAGCGAGCCGGGCGCGGGCTCCGACCTCGCCAACGTGCAGGCGTTCGCCGAGCGCGACGGTGAGCGGTGGATCGTCAACGGCCACAAGGTGTGGACCACCCTCGCGCACTTCGCCACGTGGATGATCCTGCTGTGCCGCACCGACCGCAGCCGCAAGTACGAGGGCATGACCTACTTCGTCGCGCCGATCCGCGACGGCGTCGGCCGCGGGGTGGCGATCCGCCCGCTGGTCAAGATGACCGGCGAGCTCGGCTTCAACGAGGTGTTCTTTGAGAGTTACCCGATCGAGGACGACCTGCGCCTCGACGAGGTCGGGCGCGGCTGGGCGGTGGCGATGACGACGCTGCTGCACGAGCGCGGCGCCGGCTCGCTGGTCACGCCGTCGTCGGGCGGCGGCGTCGGCGACGACGGCGAGACGACTCTCGGGGCCGGGGGGCTGATCGAATTGGCGAAGCGCTCCCATCGCAACGGCAGGCCGGCGAGCGACGATCCGCGGCTGCGCGACGCGATCGTGCAGATGCTGATCCGCCAGCGAGCGTTCGCCCAGAACGAGCGGCGCGCGGCCGTGCCGGCCCTGGTCGATCACCCGCTGCGCCTGCCGCTGCAGCACAAGCTGACGCTTTCGGAGCTGCTGCAGGACACCGCGCGGCTGGCCTGCGAGATCGAGGGCATGGCGGCGACGCTGCACCAGACCGATCCCGGCGCGCCCGCCGGCGGCCGCTGGCCGCACGCGTACATGAACTCGTACGGCTTCACGATCGCCGCCGGGTCCAACGAGGTCCAGCGCAACATCCTCGGCGAGCGCGTGCTCGGCCTGGCCAAGTCGAAGTGAACGGAGCGACGCACCGCATGACTCGACCTCACGACTTCGGCTTCGACGACGCCGCGCAGATCTTGAAGGACACCGCGCGCCGGCTGCTGCAGGACCACTGCGCGCCCGAGGCCCTGCACCGGCTGGTGGCGACCAGCTCCGAGCCGGCGCGCGCGTCGGAGTGCGTGTGGGACGAGGCGCTGTGGCGCAGGATGCTCGACCTCGGCTGGACCGCGGTCGCGGTGCCCGAGCGCGCCGGCGGCTTCGGCATGGGCCTGGTGGCGATCGCCGGCCTGGTCGAGGAGCTCGGGCGCGCGGCGGTGCCGTCGCCCCTGGTAGCGACCCTGTGCAGCACCTACGTCGCGGCCGCCTGCGACACCGACGCGGCCCGGCAATTGCTGCTGCGGATCGCGGCTGGCCTTTCGGTCAGCCTGGCGATCACCGACCGGCGCGGCTCGTGGGCGCCCGAGGACACCGACGTCGCCGTCGACGAGGCCGGCGCCCTCAGCGGGACCGCGTGGTTCGTGCAGGACGCGCGCAAGGTCGCGGGGCTGATCGTCAAGGCGAGGTCGCCGCGCGGCGTCGGCCTCTACCTCGTCGACGTCGACGCCGCGGGTGTGACGATCGTGCCCGACGCGATCCTCGACCTCACGCGCGACCAGGCCCACGTCGAGCTGCGCGACGTCAGGGACGCGCAGGTCCTCGCCGGCCCCGGGGACGGCGTGCGCGCGCTGGTCGCGGCCGAGCCGGCGCTGCTGACGATCGTCGCCGCGGACATGGTCGGCGCCGCCGAGTGGCAGCTGCAGACCACCGCCGAGTACGCGCGCACGCGGGTGCAGTTCGAGCGGCCGATCGGGTTCTTTCAGGCGGTCAAGCACCCGCTCGTCGACATGATGGTGCAGATCGACGCGGCCCGCTCGCTGGTCTACGACGCCGCCTGCGCCTTCGACCACGAGCCGGAGACGGCCGAGGTGTGCGCGCGCATGGCCAAGGCCGCGGCCAGCGACGCGGCCGCGGATTGCTCGGGGCGATCGGTGCAGCTGCACGGCGGGATCGGCTTCACCTGGGAGTGCTTTATTCATCTGTGGTTCAAGCGGCAGAAGCACAATGAGGTGCTGTACGGCGACGGCGCTCATCAGCGGGCCAGGCTGGCCGATCGGCTGCTCGGACGGATCGGTGAGACCGCATGAAGATCCGCGCCGCAGTCGCGCGCGCGCGCGAGCCGTTCCGCATCGAGGACGTCGAGCTCGACGAGCCGCGCGACGACGAGGTCCTCGTCGAGGTCGAGGCGTGCGGGATCTGCCACACCGACCTCTCCGCCAAGGAGCATGATTACGGCACCCCGCTGCCGGCGGTGCTCGGGCACGAGGGCGTCGGCCGGATCGTCGCCCTCGGCGCGGGCGTCACTCGCTTCGCCGTCGGCGAGCGCGTGGTGATGAGCTTCGGCGCGTGCGGGCGCTGCCCCAGCTGCGTGGCCGAGCTGCCGCCGTATTGCCGCCACGCGCGCGACTTCAACCTGTTCGGGCGCCGCCTCGCCGGCTCGTCGCCGATCTCTCGCGCAGGCCAGCCGCTGACGGGGCACTTCTTCGGCCAGTCGTCGTTCGCCAGCCACGCGGTGGCCGCGGCGCACAACCTCGTGCGGCTCGCCGACGACCTGCCCCCCGAGTTGATGACCTCGCTCGCGTGCGGGGTGCAGACGGGCGCGGGTGCGGTCGTCAACGTGCTGCGCGCCGAGCCGCACGACGCGATCGGCGTGTTCGGCTGCGGCACGGTCGGCCTCTCGGCGGTGATGGCGGCGAAGGTCGCCGGCTGCGCGCGCATCGTCGCCGTCGACGTCCGGGCGGGGCGGCTCGAGCATGCGCGCGCGCTCGGGGCCACCGACGTCGTCGACGGCTCGCAGGTCGACCTCGGGGCCGCGCTCAAGAAGCTCGGCGGATTGACGCTCGCGTTCGACAACACCGGGCGGCCGGAGGTGATCGAGGCCGCCTACAACTCCTTGCATTCGCGCGGGCGGATGGTGCTGGCCGGGCTCAGCGCGCGCGGGGCCGGCCTCACCCTCGACCTCAATCGCCTGATGGCGAGCGGCCGCAGCCTGCGCGGCACCGTCGAGGGCGACTCCGACCCGCGCACCTTCATCCCGCAGCTCATCGACTGGTACCGGCGCGGCGAGCTGCGGCTCGACGCGCTCGTGACCACCTATCCCTTCGAGCAGATCAACGAGGCCGCGGCCGACATGCTGGCCGGGCGGGTCATCAAGCCGGTCCTGCGAATGTCATGACGAGGAGACTGCCATGAACGCCACCGACGCGCTTTCCGAGCTGATCGCCAGCGGCCGCGAGACGACCGCCGAGGCCCTGCACGCGCTCTACGACGCGCTGCCGCCGATCGACACCGCGTTCATGCGCGGCGAGTGGGAGGGCGGGGTGTTCCACACCGGCCACCCGGGCGAGCAGCAGCTGGCGGCGATCGGCTGGGTCGGCAAGTCGTTCCACCACGACGACGACGTCGACCCGATCGTCTCCCGCGACGAGCACGGGCGGCGGGTCGCCAGCCCGGTCCTCGGCAAGGCCTCGCTGCGGCTGGTGCACTACCGCGGGGCCGCGACCGCGACCATGATCTACGACAAGCACCCGATCTTCGATCACTTCCGCAAGCTCGACGACCAGCGGGTGCTCGGCGTCATGGACCGCAAGGGCGACGCCGCGCCGCTGTTCTTTTACCTGCGCCGGCTGCAATCACCGTAGAGGAGGCATCGACATGACCACGATCTCGTCCGTGATCCGCACTCACGCCGCCGAGCGCGCCGACGCGGTGGCGCTCGTGTGCGGCGACCAGAGCCTCACCTGGGGCGAGCTGCACGCGCGCTCGAACCGGGTCGCCGACGCGCTGCGCCGGGCCGGGGTCGGCTTCGGCGACCGCGTCGCCTTCCTCGACAAGAACTGCAACGAGTACTTCGAGCTGCTGTTCGCCACGGCCAAGCTCGGCGCGGTGCTGGTGGCGGTCAACTTCCGCCTGACCGCGCGCGAGGTGGGGTTCATCGTCAACGACGCCGAGGCGCGGGTGTTCGTGGTCGGCGCCGAGTTCATGCCGCTGGTGGCGGAGCTCGCGGGCGCGCTCGAGTCGGTGCAGACGCCGCTGGTGATCGGCGGCGGCGAATCGCAGCAGTCGTACGCGGCCTGGCGCGACGCGGGCGCCGACGTCGACCCGGGCGTGGCGACCACCGGCAGCGACGTGGCGTTCCAGTTCTACTCCTCGGGCACCACGGGCAACCCGAAGGGCGTGCTGCTCAGCCACGACAACGTGTTCGGCCTGCTGCCGACGTCGTCGCAGATGTGGGGCGTGACGGCCGACTCGGTCAACCTGGTCGCGCTGCCGCTGTTCCACGTCGGCGGCGGCGGCTGGGCGATGGTCGGCATGTTCCACGGCTGCAAGTCGGTGGTGGTCCGCGACGTCGACCCGTCGGGATTGATCAAACTCATCGGCCAGCACCGGATCTCCCACGCCTTCCTCGTGCCGGTGCTGCTGCACTTCATGCAACAGGTGCCGGCGGCGGCCACCGGCGACTTCTCGAGCCTGCAGCTGATCGTCTACGGGGCGTCGCCGATCAGCGAGCCGGTGCTGGCCGGCGCGGTGCGGCTGATGGGCTGCAAGTTCGCCCAGGCGTACGGGCTCACCGAGACCACCGGGGCGATCGTCACCCTGCCGCCGGAGGATCACGACCTGCAGGGGGCGCATCGTCACCGCCTGCGCGCCGCCGGCAAGCCGCACGGGGGCGTCGAGCTGAAGATCGTGGCGCCCGACTCGGGGGCCGAATTGCCGGTCGGAGTGCCCGGGGAGATCTGGACGCGCTCGCGGCAGAACATGGTCGGCTATTGGCGCAACGCCGAGGGCACCGCGGCCAGCTTGACCGCCGACGGCTGGCTCAAGACCGGCGACGTCGGCTACTTCGACGACGACGGCTATCTCTACATCCACGACCGGGTGAAGGACATGATCATCTCGGGCGGCGAGAACATCTACCCCGCCGAGGTCGAGAACGTCCTCATGAAGCACCCTTGCGTCGCCGACGTCGCGGTCATCGGGATCCCCTCCGACGTGTGGGGCGAATCACCGTTCGCCGTGATCGTCGCCAAACCGGGCGCGACCGTCGACACCCCGGAGTTACTGGCGTTCGCCCGCCAGCACCTGGCAAAGTTCAAGGTCCCGGTCGGCGTATCGGTGGTGCCGGCGCTGCCGCGCACGCCCACCGGCAAGCTGCTCAAGCGCGAGCTGCGGGCGCCGTTCTGGCAAGACCGCGAGCGAGCGGTCGGCTGAGCGGCGAGCCGGGGGCAGCAGCCCGCGACGATGCGGTGTTGAAGTCGTCGCGCTCGCCGGTAATCATGACTGCAGCGAATCGACGACTTTCGTGTCAAGCAGCAGCGAGGAGACCACCATGGACGATCAGCAGGCCTCGAGCGATGAAGCGACCCTCGCGCACATGCGCGACGTCTTGCGACGCCAGCGGGAGGCGTTCACGGCGGAGCTGCCGGTCGGCGCGGCGATCCGCAAGGACCGGCTGCGGCGGGCGATCGACCTCGTGGTCGGCAACAAGGACCGCCTGACGCAGGCGCTGTCGGCCGACTTCGGCCACCGCTCGGTCACCCAATCGATGGTCACCGACATCGTCTCGTCGGTGAAGTCGCTCAAGCACGCGCTCGCCAACGTCGACCGCTGGATGCGGCCCGAGAAGCGCAAGCTCGACTTCCCGCTGGGCCTCCTGGGCGCGCGGGCCCACGTCGAGCACCAGCCCAAGGGCGTCGTCGGCGTGATCTCGCCGTGGAACTTCCCGGTCTACCTGACCTTCTGCCCGCTCGCGCAGATCTTCGCCGCCGGCAACCGGGCGATGGTCAAGCCCTCGGAGCACACGCCGCGCACCTCCGAGACGATGCGCGAGCTGGCGGCGCAGTTCTTCCCCGAGCACGAGCTCTCGTTCATCCTCGGCGGGCCGGCCGTCGGCAAGGCGTTCGCCGGCCTCGCGTTCGATCACCTGATCTTCACCGGCGGCACCGGCATCGCCCGCCACGTGCTGCACGCGGCCGCCGACAACCTGGTGCCGACCACGCTCGAGCTCGGCGGCAAGTCGCCGGTGATCGTCGGCGAGAGCGCCGACGTCACCCGCACCACCGAGCGCGTGGTCGTCGGCAAGATGCTCAACGCCGGCCAGATCTGCCTCGCGCCCGATTACATGCTGGTGCCCAAGGCCAAGGAGGCGGCGATCGTCGCCGCGCTGCAGCAGGCGGTCGCGCGCATGTACCCGACGCTGCTCGGCAACGACGACTACACGTCGGTGGTCGACGGCCGCCACCGCGAGCGATTGCAGGGGCTGCTCGACGACGCGAAGGCCAAGGGCGCCGAGGTGATCGCAGTCAACCCGAGCAACGAGGACTTCGCGAGCGCGAGCGGCAACAAGATGCCGCTGCACCTGGTCCGCAACACGACGCCCGAGATGCGAGTGGTGCGCGAGGAGATCTTCGGGCCCATCCTGCCGATCTTGACGTACGACCGCACGGAGGAGGCGATCGCGTACGTCAACGCGGGGGAGCGGCCGCTGGCCCTCTACTACTTCGGCGAGGACACCGACGAGGAGCGCCGCGTGGTCCAGCGCACCGTGTCGGGCGGGGTGACGGTCAACGACGTCATCTTCCACGCGATGCCCGAAGACCTGCCGTTCGGCGGCATCGGCCCGTCGGGCATGGGCAACTACCACGGCTTCGACGGTTTCAGGACGTTCAGCCACCCGAAGGCGGTGTACCGGCAGCCGAAGATCGACCTCGCGGCCCTCGCGGGCCTGAAGCCGCCGTACGGCGAGAAGACCCGCAAGACGATCAAGCGCGAGATGGGCGGCTAGCCCGCGAGGCTCGTGGAGAAGAGCGCCGTGCACCGTCGGCGGGCGCACTGTGATCGGCGGTGAATCGGCTCACTGGGTCGCAGGGGGAGCGACACGCCGCGGACGACCGGGCAGCGGGCCGGTGCAGGACTGGGTGGAGCGCTCGGCCGACTCCCGCAGCGGCCGAGCGCATTCGACCGCCTGTACGCGGGGCGGCGGGCGTCACCGGAGATCCGGCGCTGCGAAACGACGCACATTCGACTGGTATGAATGAGCCGCGGGGCCTACCTCCCCGCACGGTGTGGCGCGCTCGACCTTGCGATCGGTCCGCCGCTGGCTCTCGCGCACGATCTCGCCAACCCTGATCCTGAGCCCCGAGCGGGCGGGAGATGGATATGAAGACCATGGGACTGTGGCGAATCGGCGTCTGCGCGGCTGTGTTCGCGTGCGAGGCGGCCGAAGATGTCGAGGGCAACGAGGCGCGCGCGGTCATCGACGACGAGCGTGGGTTCTGCGAGGGCGAGGACGAGCCCTGCGGCCCCGAGAGCCTGGCGATCGAGCCGGAGCACGACGGCGGCTGCGGCAACCACCCTGCGACCTCCGAGGTCGTCGCGCTGGAGAAGGACTTCGCCGAGTGGCTGGCCGCCGCGCCACCGCCCGCGTTCGGTCGGGCGACGATCCCGGTGTACGTCCACGTGATCAGCGACGACAACGGCGTCGGCGACGTCACGGAGGAGCGCGTCAACAAGCAGATCGAGGTGCTCAACCAGGCCTTCGCCGGCACAGGTTTCAACTTTTCGCGCGCCGGTATCACTCGCACCCGCAAGACCGCCTGGTACAACATGGCCATGGACAGCGTCGCCGAGTCGCAGGCGAAGAGCGCCCTGCGGGTCGGCGGCAGCGGGACCCTCAACATCTATGTCGCCAACGCCCTGAACCTGCTCGGGTGGGCCACCTTTCCGTGGAAGTACGGCCTCGATCCGGACGCCGACGGCATCGTCGTCGACCGCGCCACCTTGCCCGGCGGCACCGCGACGAACTACAACAGCGGCATCACGGCCGTCCACGAGGTCGGGCACTGGCTGGGCCTCTATCACACCTTCCAGAACGGTTGCTCCGTGTTCGGCGACTTCGTCGGCGACACGCCCTCCGAGAGCTCCGCCGCCACCGGCTGTCCCGTGAAGCGCGACACCTGCGGCGGCTCCGGCACCGATCCGGTCGACAACTACATGGATTATACCAACGACAGCTGCAGGAGCCGGTTCACCGCCGGCCAGCGGAGCCGCATGTCGTTTCACTTCACGTGGTTCCGCTGAGCGGATCAGCCGGCCTGGAAGAGCGACCGAGCGGGGGCGAGGGGTCGGGCATGCTTCGCCGGCAGGATACACCTGCGCATCGACGGGGGGGCGACGACGAGCTCAGGCCGACAGCCGGTCGATGCCCGCGTGCAGCAGCGGCAGCACTGCGTCGCCGGTGGTGGCGAAGCCGTCGCCCACGGTGAGGCCGGCCTGGTAGCGCTGGTGGATGCCCTCGGCGATCACTGCCAATTTAAACAGGCCGAGCGCCACGTAGAAATCGAGGTCGGCGAGGGCGCGGCCGGACTGCCGTGAATAGCGCTCGATCAGCGCGTCGGCCCGGGGGAAAAAATTCTCGCCGCTGCGGATGTGCTTCACGCCGAGGACGGGCTCGGTGAGCGGGTCCCAGTAGACCAGGGCGAGGCCGAGGTCGGCCAGCGGGTCGCCGAGGGTGCACATCTCCCAGTCGACGATCGCGGCGATCTCGAGCCGGTCGGGCGCGAGGATCACGTTGTCGAGGCGGTAGTCGCCGTGGACGACGCTGCGATCGCCGCGCGTGGGCAGGGCCAGGCGCAGGCGCCCGGCCAGCTCGACCGGCTCGGCGAGCTCGCGGGTGTGCACGCGCTCCCACTGATCCATCCACCGGCGGATCTGCCGCTCCAGATAGCCCTCGGCGCGGCCGAAGTTGTCGAGGCCGACGGCGGCCGGATCGACCGCGTGCAATTGACACAGGCGATCGACGAGCTCCTCCCCGCATTGCCGCTGCTCGTCGGGGCTCAGGCGCGCGGCGTCCTCGGCGCTCTGAATCACCCGACCCGGGACGAATGCGGTGACCGCGAACGGCACGCCGATCACCGAGGTGTCCTCGCACAGCAGCATGGCCGGAGCGACCGGCACGCGGGTCGGGCCGAGGGCGGCGACGACCCGGTACTCGCGGGCCATGTCGTGCGCGCTCGGGGTGAGCGTGCCGAGCGGGGGCCGGCGCAGGACCCAGTCGTGCACGCCGTCGCGCAGGCGGTAGGTGAGGTTCGACTTGCCGCCCGCGAGCAGCTGGGCGTCGAGCTCGCCGCCGTAGTCGGGCACGCGCTGGGCGAAGAAGCGGTGCAGCGCGGCGAGGTCGAGGCCGGGGGGGTTCATGCGCCGCCCCGCTTCTTGAACGCGGAGACGCTGCGCTTGGCGATCGACCAGCGGTGCGTCTCGCTCGGGCCGTCGTAGATCCGGAACGGCCGGACCTCTCGCCAGTAGCGCGACAGCAGCAGGTCGCCGGAGGTGCCGACTGCGCCGGTCATCTGCATCGCGCGGTCGACGATCCGTCCGACCGCCTCCGACACGAAGGTCTTGGCGATCGACGAGGCAGTGCCGGCGTCGCCGCCGGTGTCGAGGACCCACGCGGTGTGGAGAATCAGCGAGCGGCTGGCGGCGAGGTCGATCTCGTTGTCGGCGATCTGCTGCTGGACCATGCCGAGCTCGGCGAGGCGGCTGCCGAACGCCTCGCGCTTCGTCACGTGCGCGAGGGCGAGGTCGTGGGCGCGGCGCGCGAGGCCCAGCCAGCGCATGCAATGAGTGAGGCGCGCCGGGGCCAGGCGGACCTGCGCGTATTCGAAGCCGCGGTCGACCTCGCCGAGGATCGCGTCGTCGCTCACGATGCAATGATCGAAGGTGACCTCGCTGTGGCCGGCGAACAGGCCGTGGTCGAGGGTGTCGAGGTCGCGGACGATCTGCATGCCGGGGTTGTCGCCGGCGACCAGGAACATGGTCGCGCCGCCGGGGTCGCCGGGCGCGCCGGAGGTGCGGGCCATGACGATCGCAAACGCGGCGCCGCGCGCTCCGGTGATGAACCACTTGGTGCCGTCGATGCGCCAGCCGCCGTCGACGCGGGCGGCACGAGTGGCGAGCGCGCGCGGGTCGGAGCCTGCTCCGGGCGGCGGCTCGGTCATGGCGAAGCAGCTGCGGACCTGCCCGGCCGCGAGCGGCGCCAGGTACTGCTGCTGCTGCGCCGGCGTGGCCACGCGCTCGAGCAGGTGCATGTTGCCCTCGTCGGGCGCCGAGATGTTGAGCGCCAGCGGACCGAGCAAGGAGTAGCCGGCCTCCTCGAACACGGCCGCCTGGCCGCGGACGTCGAGGCCGCGGCCGCCCCACCGCGCGCCGACGTGCGGCGCCAGCAGGCCGGCCTCGCGCGCCCGAGTTTGCAAGCGGCGGCGGATGTCCTCGGCGTCGGCCGCGTCGTGCAGCGAGCCCTTGCACGCCAGCTCGACGGGGAGGACGACGTCGCGGATGAACTCGCGGGTGCGCTGGACCAGCGCGGCGAGCTCCGGATCGAGGTCGAAGCGGATGGCCATGATAAAGCGCCCCGAAAGCAAGGGTTGCCCGTAACCCGGCTGTGAGTCAAGTCTGCGGGCGTTCTTTTTTAATTCGTTGTAAAAATTGCGGCGGTCGCCTAGATTGCCGAGCATGGCCAAGAGCGCGTTCATCTACGACGCGATGCGGACCCCTCGCGGCAAGCTGAAGGGCGGGGCGCTGAACAGCATCAAGCCGGTCGACCTCGTCGTCGGGCTCATCCACGAGCTGGTGCCGCGCAACCCCGGGCTCCGGCTCGACCGCATCGACGACATCGTCCTCGGCGTGGTCTCGCCGGTGGGTGAGCAGGGCGGCTGCATCGCCCGCACCGCGGCGCTGGTGGCCGGGCTGCCGGAGACGGTCGCCGGCGTGCAGCTCAACCGCTTCTGCGCCTCGGGCCTCGAGGCGGTCAACACTGCGGCGGCCAAGGTCGCGTCGGGGTCGGACGACCTCGTGCTGGCCGGCGGCGTCGAGTCGATGTCGCGGGTGCCGATCGGCGCCGACGGCGGGGCCTATCATCAGGACCCGACCACCGCGTACGACGCCTACTTCGTGCCGCAGGGCATCGGCGCCGACCTCATCGCCACTCTCGAGGGCTTCAGCCGCGAGGACGTCGACTCGTTCGCCGTCGGCTCGCAGCGCAAGGCCGAGCACGCGTGGCAGAACGGTCACTTCAAGCGCTCGGTCGTGCCGGTCAAGGACATGAACGGCGTGCTGGTGCTCGACCGCGACGAGCACCGCCGGCCCGAGTCGACGGTGCAGTCGCTGGCGGCGCTGCCGGCCTCGTTCACCAAGATGGGCGAGCTGGGCGGCTTCGACGCGGTGGCGCTGCAGAAGTACCACCGGGTCGAGAAGATCCACCACGTGCACACGGCGGCCAACTCGTCGGGCATCGTCGACGGCGCGGCGCTGATGCTGCTCGGCAGCGAGGAGGCCGGCAAGCAGCTGGGGCTGCGGCCGCGCGGCCGCATCGTGTCGATGGCGGTCACCGGCAGCGAGCCGACGATCATGCTGACAGGGCCGACGCCGGCGACCAAAAAGGCGCTGGCGCGCGCGGGCCTGAAGATCGACGACATCGACCTGTTCGAGCTCAACGAGGCGTTCGCGTCGGTGGTCCTCAAGTGGCAGCGCGACCTCGGGATCCCCGACGACAAGGTCAACGTCAACGGCGGCGCGATCGCCATGGGCCACCCGCTCGGCGCGACCGGCTGCATCATCCTGGGCACGCTGCTCGACGAGCTCGAGCGCCGCGACCTGCGCTACGGCCTGGCGACCCTGTGCGTCGGCGCCGGCATGGGCATCGCCACCATCATCGAGCGCGTGTGAGCGCGTACTCCGAGGGCACCGAGATGACGAGCGAGTCGAACACCCACAAGGCCTCTGCGATCCACTGGACGCGCGACGACGACGGGGTCGTGATCCTCACGATCGACGACCCGAGCTCGAGCGTCAACACGATGAACGACGCCTACACCGAGTCGATGGCGGCCAGCGTCGAGCGGCTCGAGGCGGAGCGCGCGTCGATCACCGGGGTGATCGTCACCAGCGCTAAGAAGAGCTTCTTCGCCGGCGGCGACCTCAATCGCCTGCGCAAGTACGACAGGTCGCGCGCGGCCGAGCAGACGGCCCACATCGAGCGGGTCAAGAGCCACCTGCGCCGGCTGGAGAAGCTCGGCCGCCCGGTGGTCGCCGCCATCAACGGCACCGCGCTCGGCGGCGGCCTCGAGGTCGCCCTGGCCGCGCATCGCCGCATCGTCGCCGACGTGCCCGGCTGCCAGATCGGCCAGCCCGAGGTCACTCTCGGCCTGTTGCCCGGCGGCGGCGGCATCACCCGCATCGTCCGCATGATCGGCCTGCAGAAGGCGCTGACGCAGGTGATCCTGCCGGGCACGAAGTTCAGCCCGCGCGAGGCGCTGGAGCTCGGGCTGGTCGACGAGGTCGTCGCCTCGGTCGACGAGCTGATCCCGCGGGCCAAGGCGTGGATCGCCGCCAACCCCGACGCCGCCAAGCCGTGGGACAGGAAGGGCTTCGAGATCCCCGGCGGCAGCGCGTCGAGCCCGGCGCTCTCCAGCATTCTTCCGGCGATGGCGGGCAACCTGCGCAAGCAGGTCAAGGGCGCGCCGATGCCGGCGCCGCGGGCGGCCCTCGCGGCGGCGGTCGAGGGCTCGCTGGTCGACTTCGACACCGCGTCGCTGATCGAGACCCGCTACCTCGTCAGCCTCACCACCGGGCAGGTGGCGAAGAACATGATCGGCGCGTTCTTCTTCGACCTGCAGAAGATCAACGCGGGCGCCAGCCGCCCGGCCGGGTTCCCGAAGTTCCAGGCGAAGAAAGTCGGCGTGATCGGTGCCGGCATGATGGGCGCGGCGATCGCCTACGTCGCGGCCAAGGTCGGGATCGAGGTGGTGCTCAAGGACGTATCCCTGGCGGGAGCCCAGAAGGGCAAGGGCTACGCGGTCAAGCTCGAGCAGAAGGCGGTCGAGCGCGGCAAGACGACGCAGGAGAAGGCCGACGCGCTGCTCGCTCGCATTCACCCGACCGAGGACCCGAAGGACTTCGCCGGGGTCGACTTCGTGATCGAGGCGGTGTTCGAGAGCGTCGAGCTCAAGCACAAAGTTTTTAAAGAGATCGAGCCGTTCGTCGACGAGGCGGCGGTGCTGGGCTCGAACACGTCGACGCTGCCGATCGCGCTGCTGGCCGAGGGCGTGCAGCGGCCGGCCGACTTCATCGGCATCCACTTCTTCTCGCCGGTCGACAAGATGCAGCTGGTCGAGATCGTCCGCGGCAAGAACACGTCGGACGCGGTGCTGGCCAAGGTGTTCGACTTCGTGCTGCAGATCCGCAAGACCCCGATCGTCGTCAACGACGCGCGCGGGTTCTTCACCTCGCGGGTGATCGGCAAGTTCATCAACGAGGCGGTCGCGGCCGTCGGCGAGGGCATCGAGCCGGCGACCATCGAGCAGGCGGCGCTGCAGGCCGGCTACCCGGCGGGCGCGCTGCAATTGCTCGACGAGCTGACGATCACGCTGACGCAGAAGATCCGCCAGGAGACGCGCAAGGCCGAGGAGGCCCAGGGCAAGACGTGGGTCCCGCACGGCGCCGAGGCGGTGGTCGACCGCATGATCGACGAGCTCGGCCGCAAGGGCCGCTCGACCGGCGGCGGCTTTTATGAATACGACGAGTCGGGCAAGCGCATCGGCATCTGGCCGGGCCTGCGCGCGGCGTTCAAGTCGGGCAGCAAGGAGATCCCGTTCATCGACATGCAGGAGCGGATGCTGTTCGCCGAGGCGATCGACACGGTCCGCTGCGTCGACGACGGCGTGCTCACCTCGGCCGCCGACGCCAACATCGGCTCGATCTACGGCATCGGCTTCCCGGCCTGGACCGGCGGGGTGCTGCAGTACATCAATCAGTACGAGGGCGGCCTGCGCGGCTTCGTGGCCCGCGCCCGCGCGCTGGCGGCCGCCTACGGGCCGCACTTCAGCCCGCCGGACTCGCTGGTGGCCAAGGCCGAACGGGGCGAGCGCTACGAGTGATGAGGGCGCGGCTCACAACCACGAGCGACTGAGGTCTCTCCGCGCACTCACGGGCCTCGACGCCAACGCGCTCAAGAAGCATGATGAGGCGTGCCGCCTCGGCCCACGCCTCGTGCAGGGTCCTGCCGTCGTCGACCTTGCGGAGATCATCGATGAAGTCGAAGTGGTTCGCGTAGTGCGGTAGGCCGTAGATGCGGTCGAGCTCGGCGCAGAGCTTCGGTAGGGCCGAGGAGAGGCCGTTCCAGCGCAGTCGGAATGAATCCGCGCCCTCGACGTATCTTCCCCAACCTCTTTTGGGAGGTACCGCGACGGTGACGGACTTTAGGATCTCCTGCGCGGAATCGAAGCCCAAGACGTCGAGTGCCACTTCCCTGGAAGCGTGCACGTCGGTGACGAGGCCCTGGCCCAAATGGGAGCGGAGGCCCCGCCGCAGGGCGGTGCCGTTGTCGACGAGCTGTCCCGAGCTGTCGTACAGGAGGTTGAGAGCGATTCGCCGGCCCCAGCCGCGGGAGATCTTGGTCGAGTCGATGAGGAAGGAGCCGCCTGCTCCGAACGGCAACGCGTACGTCGAGCCAGGCGAACGGACAGCAGGACGCCCCGCGTCGATTGACCGCCGATCTCGGGGACGTCAGTGAAGTGCTGTCCCATCAGCGATAGCCATGTGATCGCCGCGGGGTCGGATCGATCGTAGGCGAAGAGAGCGTCGGAGAGCGAGAAGGTGCCTGGTTCTCGCGCAATTGGCTGACAGACTTTGACGCCCGAGGTCTCAGTCAGAAGTTTCTTCAGAGGCGCCTTGGAGTCGAGGCGGTAGACAGTAAGAGGGATCGAAGACATGGCCCGAGCGGACGCCGAACGGAGGTCGCCCGTACGGGATGTGCCGGGGAGGAGGCGAAGCGATCAGCTCACGGCATCCGCCGCGCTCGCTCGGGCACGCGAGCGGCCGGAGAGCGGTCATGGCCCGGCCAGGGTCAGCCGGCGAACAGCGCCGGGTGGCCCATGCCGTAGCGGACGAAGTCTTGCGCGGCCTTGACGAGGTCGGCGAGCGAGCACATGCGCGGGTTCCACCACTCGGCGGCCCAGTTCATCGAGCCGAGCAGGAGCAGGGGCGAGACGTTGACGTCGAGGCCCGCACGCAGTTCGGGGCCCTGCTCCCCCGAGCACCGCCGCACGGGGGAACGCCGCGGCGACTGTCTCATAGTGGAGGTACGCGGCACCTTGCCCAAGCAAGGTCGACTTGATATCCTGTGGGTGCTGGAGCCACATTGCGGCGCGCATTTTCGCTCAACCATCCAGCAAGGCAGTGAGATGAACATGGAAGATGAAGACGACAGCCTGGAGAGCCAGTTCGGCAAAACGAGGCTTACGCTGGAGCGGAGGAGCGTGACGTCAAGAATGGATGGTGCTCATGGGTCCTACAATCCGTGCGAGGCCTCAATCTTTGTCGATGCCGGCATTCAAGGTCTTGATCTGCTGTATACAACATATCATGAGTACGTTCACGGGCAGTTGGGTAAATCAGACTGGGGCGAAATGATACGCCGCCTCAACACCCTTCAGCTAAAATACACTCTTCCTCTTCAGCTAATCCGTTCTGGTGAGATCATGGCCGTCGAGCGAGCGCATTTCGGGTCCATCCAGCCGGCCGCACGTCGCGTGATACTTGCAAAGGATAAAAGCTTCCGGGCACAAATCCGTGAACGCTTGCGCGCAAACCCAGTGTTCCAGCGCGGCGCGCGCAGGCTGTTCGATCTCGGTCAGCGAATCGGCGTCATGAATTCCCTCTGGGTGCGAACCCAGGAAGGCATCGCCACCTGGTTCGGCTTGCGCCTGTGCAAAGACTTTCTGCGCGAATACCCTCAGGTTTACGACGAACTGTTCCGACACAATGTTGCGTTGCTCTCGGGCCCGTATAGCGATGGATACGAACTGTTTGACAAGATCGCGCGCTGCTCCATGCTGGAAGAGAACGAAATCGTGGTCGTGGCGTTCTTCTGTTGCTCGGTTGATTTTCGAAGTCTTGACCTCGTCACCTCGGAATTGAGTTCTTGCCGAGAGGCGCTCGCGGGCGTGTCCTTCTCGCCCGACCTCCGGCTGGCCTGTCTCGCAGCTAAGATCGATCGGGAAACGCGAGAGTATAGCCTTGGCGATCTAATGAGCGCTGGCATCATCCCGCGTGCGACGTGGTCCGCCGCAGACCTCGAGGATTACTACATTAATCGTATGATGAAGAGCGCCGCTCTCGACCGAGAGATACGCGATTGCTGGATAGAGGCTGGACGTCAACTAGACTGGCTTCAGCCGGCACACATCCTCGACTTCGAAGACCTGCCGATTTCGTTTGAGCAAATTGAACTTTCAGGGAGCACTGACTCAATGGTGGACGGGTTCACTGTGCATGGAGTCGAAGAATGGATCGAGAACCACGCTTCGGACACGGATCCCATCGCTGTCTATCAACGAAGTACTCGTTTAAAAGATATCTTGCTGCAAACCCTCGTCGGCGAGGACATCCTCATCGAGGCTCCTACTCCGTAGCGCCGAGCATCGTCGTCACCCGGCCGCGATTGCGTGGTACGATGTCGGGGAGTGCTTCCCTCGTGGCGCCCACGCGGAGTGCAGGTCATCGAGAAGTATGAGCGAAGGGCTGACTTACGAGCATCTCGCCGAGCCCTTCAGCGTGGGACGAGCGACCGTAGAACGCTTCGTCTCAGGCGAGAGACGGGGCGGTCGAGCCCCAGCCGCAGGGAGGCGGAGTCGCGCGACGGGCCACGGCCCGGGAGCAAGAGTTGCTCATCGAGCCGTGGCCAGGGCTTGATCCTGTCGCAGAGGATCAAGACGTCATGAACTTTCTGTTACACCCCCGATGCGCTCCATCGACCCTCTCCATCCTGGCTCGCAAGCGATACCACCGTACCATCAGAAAGTCGTATCTTTGACAAGATCGTGAGAAATTCGCTCACATCGCCGTGGGAGAACGGCGGATTGCTGGCGTCGATCTCTAGCAGCGCGGCATGCAGAGATTCGATCGACAGGCCACCCGGGGCTGCCCGCAGAATCGAAAGAATCCTATATTGGAGCGGATCAAGGTGTACTCCTTTCTTCATAATTGAACGTCCGGTCTTGAACAGAGCCGCTGCAATCCCGACGAGAGCCTGATTCGTCACCGTTCCGGCAAAGAAGTTAACACTGGCCGCAGCCGCGGTCGCAGCCCACACTGAATCCATCAGTTTGAGGTCATCATCTCGCACCACCCATCGGGTCACAGGAACCATAAGTGAGAACGTTCCAGGACGAGGGGAGGGGAGCCGCATGGTCACAAACTCAGCAGCAATTGCTGATGCGAACCGCCGCGCCAAGTCCTCGGAGAGCGCATCGATCCGGCTGGCGTATTCAGCGATTACATTCGCGCACTGAATCTCAGTCTGGAAATCTGGCATTTGACACCCTCCGTGGCCAAGACTCGCGTATCGCCCGCAAGGCGGCAAATCCGAACGTAGGTCGGCTACAGGTCGGCGTGTGAACTTTGTCACATTAAGTCCGGCGCGCTCCTCCAAGCGCCGCTGCTTTCTCGCCACCTCCGCCGATACAACGTAAGCTCCGTGGTCCCCGGCAGCGCCTCCGGCTCGGCCCACATGCGCGGCCTTCAGACCGGATCAGCAGGCACGGGCGCTCCGAGGGCGGGCGGATCAGCAGAGCGAGCTCGCCGTCGCCATCGCCGACCTTGAGCGCGCCCCGCTCGAGCCCTGGCGCCGCGCCATCCGCTGCCACGAGGCGAACTTCAGCCGCTCGGTGCCGTACGCGGCGTACAGCGTCATCGACGCCCGAGATGTCGACCGAGAGTGAGGCCGCCTTCGTCGAGGTGCTCGATAATCTCGAGCCGCAGGGGGTAATCGTATTGGGATACAGGTTGTGGAATCACCTCGCCGACCTCGACGGCGCGCAAGACGAGCCAATCGTGGGCGCGAGCCAGACCCAGACCTGGCGTTACCCACTGTCGAAGGGAGGGACTTGCCTCGCGTACGGCATCCGGCATCCGGCTTCACAGGTAGCAGGTGGCAACCCCACATCCTCGAGGTGATTCTTGCTCCTGATGCCGAGGCGCAAGAATCCCCGCCTTTAGCGGCCTCATTGCATGTAGGTAGAGAGCGCTGCGGAGAGGGCCGGCGGCTCACCCGGCGAACAGCGCCGGGTGGCCCATGCCGTAGCGGACGAAGTCCTGCGTGGCCTTGACGAGGTCGGCGAGCGAGCGCATGCGCGGGTTCCACCACTCGGCGGCCCAGTTCATCGAGCCGAGCAGGAGCAGGCGCGAGACGTTGATGTCGAGGCCCGGGCGCAGCTGACCTGCGGCCTGGGCCTGGGCGAACAGGTCGCGCCACAGGCGGCTGTAGGTGGCCTCCTCGGCGGCGGGACGGACGCGCAATTGCTCGGGGACCTGGTTGGCGTTGCGGATCGAAGCGGTCGTGTAATCGGAGATGTGGAGCTCGTAGCGGAGGTGGGCCGCGACCGCCTCGAGGATCTTCTCAAAGGGGCTGGTGCCCGGCGGCAGCGCGGCCAGCACCTCCTCGACGTGCATGCGCACGCGGTGGGCCCCGACCCACATGACCTCCTCGATCAGCGCGTCGCGCGACTCGAAGTAGTAGTAGATCGCCGGGGCCTGGACCTCGGCGGCCTCGGCCACGTCGGCCAGGCGCGTGCCCGCGTAGCCCTTGCGGCTGAGCACCCGCGCGGCGGCGTCGAGGATCCGCTCGCGGGTCCGGGCTGACTTGGTGTCTTCGCTCGCCATGCCGCCGCCGAGTATAACCGCTCGCGCCCGCCGCCGCAGCCGGCGCGCTCGGTGCGTCCGCGCGCGCGGAGCGAGCGGCTGTCTCTTCGCGCATGCCCTTTTAGGCATGTGCGAATGGACAGATCAAGGGGAGTCGGTGCTGACGTAGACCATGCCGAGGCACATCTCGTCCTCGGTGCCCTCGCCCCACTTGAGCGAGGAGTCGCCGGCGGAATTATCGAAGTGGCACTCGAGGCGGACGGTGTCGGTCGGCTCGACGGTGAGCGGCGCGGCGAACTCGTAGATGCCCTGCCAGTTGAAGTCCCAGCGCGGCACGTCGATGAGGCAGGCCTCGGGGGCGCCGCCGCTCTCGACGACGAGGCTGGCCCGGGCGCCGCGGGTGTGCATGTGCACGCCGGCCATGTGGGCGAGCAGCGGCTTGCCGACGCCGATGGCCTCGTCCTTGTAGAGGTACTGGATGACCGAGCCGAGGTCGATGGTGAACGAGTGCACGACGTCGGCCTCGCCGGCGGGGATCGTCATCGCCGGGGCGTCGACCATCCAGCCGGGGTGGGCGATCGGCAGGAGCAGGGCCGGGCGAGCGACGGTCTCGGCGGTGCGGACCATGATCGTCGACTGGTCGGCGATCGGCGCGCCGTTCGGGTGGTAGTGCATCTGCATGGCGATCTTCGAGCCCGGCTTGACGCGGATGCCGGTGCCCTCCGGCAGCGCGCCGGAGCTGGCGCCCGGCACCCACGCGCCGAGCCACTGCGCGCGCGGGCTGGCCTCGCCGCCGGGGCCGCCGTAGCACGGGTAGCCGGGCCCGGGGTCGGCGGCGTCGAGCGCCTCGAAGTCCGCGAGCTCGTCCGGCGGGATGATGAAGGCGATCACGTGGTGCACGATCTCCCGCGCCCCGGGCTCGATCGTGAAGGCGGTCGCGTAGGTCTCCTGGTCTTTGGGCCAGTCGAGCAGGAAGCAGCGATAGTCGTCGGCGACGCCCTGGGGCGGCGTGAACGGCTCGGGGATCCCGATCTGCACGTCGTAGGCGATCGGCGGGGCGTCGTCGTCGGGCGGCGGCGGGGCGTCGTTCGGGTCGCCCTCGGGCGCGTCGGCGGCGATCCACGCGAGCACCAGCTCGCGCTCGTCGTCGGTCAGGTCGCGGTCGTGGGCGAATTGATTGCAGTCGGCGCCCGGGGGCCACGGCGGCATGATCCGGCTCTCGATCGCGGGCCCGAGGATCTTGGCGAACATGCCGGCCTCCTCGTAGGTCGTCAGGGAGAACGGGGCGATGTCGCCGGGGCGGTGACAGGTCGCGCACTTGGCGTCGAGGATCGCCTTGATGTCGCGGTAATAGGTCGGGCCGGCCTCACCACCGGTGGTGCCCGTCGGCGAGGTCGTGGTCGGCTCGTCGCTCGTGGCCGAGGTGGTGGTCGCGGGAGGGTCGGTGCTCGCGTCGGTGCCTGCTGTGCCGGGGTCGGTCGCGGCGGTGGTGCTCGCGTCGGTGCCGGTCGTCGGCGAGTTCGACGATTCGTTGCAAGCAGTGAGAGCGACCAGCGTGACCACGAACGAGCGCGCGCGAGACATCACAGCCAGGATATCGCGCGCGGGCCGGGCGGGGGAGCCAGGGCGGCGAGAGGAATCGCGGTGGGACGCGGGGCCGGTGGCCGCGGCGGGGTCGCGCAACCGGCGCGAAGGCGAGGCTCGGTATCGCGGCGTGCGTCGGGCCGGGCGGTGCGTGGAGACGTCGGCGCGAGCGGCTGCCTCGAAGGACAGGTTGATGCGCGGGCCTCAAGTGGCCGCGCGAGGCCGGTCGCCGCGCAACCAGCCGGCGAGCATGCCGACCATCTCGTCGACGAGGGCGCCCGAGCTGGTGTCCTCCTGGCGCTCGAGCACGCCGTGGTAGACGACGGACCTGCAGATCGTCGCCAGCATCCAGCCGGCCAGGTCGAGCCGCGGCGAGCGGACGCCGGAAGCGGAGAGGAAGCGGGTGACGTCGGCCGCGCAGCGCTCGCCGGCGGTGGCCGAGCGCCGCCCGCGGAGGCGCGGCACCTCCTCGGTGAAGACCCGCTGCAGGGCCGGCTCGATCGTCTGCGCGGCCACGTAGGCCTCGACCAGCGCGCGCAGGGTCGACTCGAGGCCGCCGCCGCGCGGGCGCGCGAGCGCGGCCATCATGGCCGCGTCGGTGCGCTCGCCGTGGCGCCGCTCGAGCTCGACGACGATCGCCTCCTTGTTGGGGAAGAACTGGTAGAGCGAGGCGATGTTGACCCCGGCCCGCTCGGCGATCCGGTTGGTCGTGAGGCGGGCGTAGCCGTCGCGCACCAAAATGTAAGCTGCAGCTTGCAAAACGGCGTCGACGGTCGCCTGCGAGCGGGCCTGAACGGGGCTGCGGCGGGGATCGATGCGGCGCTTGGCGGCCATGCGAGACAGGGTGGCGAACGCAAGCTGACGAGGCAAGCAATTGCTTATATTTTTAAAAGTGTGATGAACGAGATGCACGTCGAGCGGCCGCTCCGCGGTCACAACTACGTCTTCAGCGGCGGGACCGCGGGGATCGGCCTGGCCGCGGCGACGGCGATCGCCCGCCGCGGGCCGGCGATCTTGCTGCTCGGGCGCGACGCCGAGCGGGGCGAGCGGGCGGCGGCCCAGGTGCGGGCGGCGGGGGCCGAGGAGGCGGTGTTCCGCGCGGTGGACCTGACGACGATGGCCGGGGTGGGGCAGGCGATCGAGGCGATCGGGGAGTGGCGTCCGGTGCTGCACGGGCTGGTGCACACTGCGATGACCGCGGCGATGCGGCGCGTCGACACTGCCGAGGGCTTCGAGCGCGCGTTCGGGCTGCAGTACCTGGCCCGGTACGCGCTCAACCGCGGGCTGCTGGCGGCGCTGGCGAGCTCGGGCGACGGGCGGATCGTCCATGTCGGGGCGAAGGCGCCGAAGGGCCTGCTGCCGGACCTCGACGACCTGCATTTCGAGCGCCGCCGCTGGTCGCTGCTGGCGGCGTTGATGTCGTCGCAGGTGCTCGGCTACCTGCACGTGCAAGCGGCGGCGCAGCGCTGGCGCGACCTGCCGGTCACGGCGAGCATCGTCTGCGTCGGCATGACCCGCACCGATACAGTGCGCGGCTGGCCGTGGTTCATCCGCGGGCTCTATCGCCTGTTCGGGACCTCGCCCGAGCGCTCGGCGGCCAACGTGGTCGGGCTGCTCACCGCGGCCGACGTCCGCCGCGCGAACGGTGCCATCTTCTTCGACCCGCGGCGCTTCGAGCCGACGCCGATGAGTTTCGATCCCGCGCTGGCGCGGCGCACGTGGGAGCTGTCGGAGGGGCTGGCGCGGTCGCGCGGGCTGGTGCTGCCGGAGGACGGGTATGTTTATAAGGACATGTCCTGAAGGCGGGGTGAAGCGAGACGTCGTCTCTTCGACCGGCGGCGGTTCGAGCCGACGCCGCTGGCCTCGTACGCCGCGCTGGTGAGATGTCCAAGAGAACATGTCCTGAAGGCGTGGTGGCACGAGGCCTCATTCGCGCGGGCCTCGCCCGGCGCGCGCACGGACGCGCGGGCGTCGGCGCGAGTTTGCCCGTGAACGGCGTGCGACGGGCCGCCAGCGCGCGCGCGCTTGCGAGGGGCGGGGGGCGCCGGTAGCGTCGAACCCTGACATGCAGGGTGGCGCACCGCGGGAGGCCGCATGAACAAGCACGGGACGATCCTCGGGCACCTCGTCGGCTGGGGGCTCTCGCGCCGCTACGAAGACGCGGCGACCGAGGGGCTGGCGTATCTGCTGCGGCAGTTCGAGCCGCTCCGGCAGCAGTTCGTGGCGCTGCTGCGGGCGGCCCAGCCGGGGCTCACGGCCGAGCTGCACTTCGCCACGCAGCTCACGACGGAGGGGGGCCGGCCCGACATGGTCGGCAAGGCCGGCGACGCGTTGCGCGTGTTCGTCGAGGCCAAGTTCTGGGCGGGGCTGACCGAGCATCAACCGCTGTCGTACCTGCAGCAGCTGCAGCAACGGCCGGAGCCGTCGCTGCTGATGGTGGTGGTGCCCAGGGCCCGGATCGCGTGGATCTGGCGGGAGATCCGCGAGCGCCTGGGCGGCGCGAGCGTGGTCTGGTCGGAGGTGGCCGAGCGCAACCCGCAGCAATTCGCCGAGCTCGTGGCGGTCGACCAGGTGCGCCTCGGGATCACCAGCTGGGAGGCGCTGCTGGCGGCGCTCCGCGTCGCTGCGGCCGACGATCCGCGCGCGCTGGCCGATCTCGAGCAATTGGCAGGAGTGTGCGGGGCCGCCGACGAGGACGCGATGCGGCCGCTGGTGCGCGAGGAGCTGAGCGACCCGCAGGTGCCGACGCGGCTCCTGCAATACGCGACGATCGTGCAGGATGCGGTGGAGAAGGCCTGCCAGGACGTGCTGACGATCCACGGGCTGCGGCCGACCCACAGCTGGACGACGATCGGGCGCTATGTACAATTCGCCGGCAACAACGCGCCGGGCGCGTGGTTCGGGGTCGACCTCGAATTGTGGCGCAAGTACGAGGCCGGGCCGATCTGGCTCGAGTTCAGCCCCGGCATGTGGGGCCAGGCGACGCAGGTCCGCGAGCGCATCGCGGCATGGGTGCAAGAGAACAATTTTTTGATGTGTTTCTTGCCCAGCGGCGGGATCGCCCTGCACATGGAGCTGCTGACGAATCGCGAGCAGGACGCGGTGGTGGGCGCGCTGGTCGAACAGATCCGCACGATCGGCAAGCTGCTCGTCGGGTGAGCGGCGAAGTCCGGGACGCCGCGTGGCGCGCAGTTCCTGGGGCACATGCGGGACGCGGTCGACGAATGGGAGCGCGTCCTGCCTCGCTCGCGCTGTGTCGCGAGCGGCAGGAATGTGGTAACTTGCGACGCATGATTTGTGTGCGTCCCTTGTCTTACCTGGTAGGTGGTTTGCTGCTGGTGGGGTGCGTGGAAAAAGCTCCGGACCAGGACACGGATTCGTCGGCGACCGGCCAGACAGGCTCGTCGGCCGCCGAACCCACGGGCTCGTCGGCCACCGGGCAACCGACCTCGTCGACGACGACCACCGGTTCGACGGGTGAGTCGACGTCGACGACGACGTCGACGTCGACGTCGACGTCGACGTCGACGAGCTCGACGTCGGCGACGGATACGGTGTCGACCGCGGATACGGGCTCGATGACGGCGACGGACAGCGATGCGGGCACGGTCTCGGAGACGGGGACGCTCGAGCCGCAGGGCGCCAATCCGTGCGGGATGTGCGGGCGGGGGCAATACTGCAGCTGGGTGGATACGGACATCCCAGCGTGCGAAGATACTGGGTGTTGGAACGAGCGGGACCCGAAGTGCAAGGCATGCTTCGCCGCGGCGACCGAGTGTCCCGCGGCGACGATCGACCAATGCACCAAGGACAAGTGCTTCTTCGGCGGCGTGAAGAGCGTCTTCCTGGCGGAGGACGGGACCGTCGTCGTCGAATGCGGGGTATGGGAGGACACGGGCTGCGGTCCGTGAGCTCGGAATGGCGGCTGTGGCCGCGCTCGTGCACCCGGCCGCGACCAGCGCGTCGCACGGCTCGTGCCGGGCTCAGGCGCGGAGGTGACCGGGCCACGCCTCGGAAATGTTGGCGAACGTACCGAGAGGGTGGGCGCGGATACGAGCGATCGGCCTGAAGCGGGTCTCGGGGAGGTGTAGCCTGCCTCGAGGCCTCACTCGGTGGAGCCGGCGAGCGCACGGCCCGCTCGCCAGGGAAACTTTCTCGTCCAGAGCGCATGGACCACGGACTCGTCGGCGAGGTAGGTTCGCCTGGAAGGCAGACCTCTCGACCAGGAGCACGCATGTACGCGTCCTTGAAAACGGCGCATGGAAGTTTCCAGGCGGATGATGGCGGGACATGGTTCGTACAAAAGGACGAACGCTCGACCGCCGAGATCGAGAGGGAGGTGGAGTACTCGACGCTGTTCGCATTGATCAGGGTGCTCAATCCATTGCGAATGTCGAGGCCGGAGAGTCGCCCCAGGGTCATGTACTTGTTCACGGAGATGCCGCCGGACCCGGTGCGTGAGGCGGTCGCTTCCGCGGGCGGTCACCTGATTCATGCGTCCAGGGACGTGCCCTTCGACGAGCCCTGGCGCGCGCCCGAGGACCTCGTCGAGCACTTCCTCCCCAGGATCGCGCGGACGGTCGCGGCCGAGCGCAAGCTGGAATTCTCGTACGAAGGCCTGGATCAGCTCGAGCAGGCGCTGGCCCACGCCCGAGGTGCCGACGAGGCGACGTACTGGAAGGCAGTGTTCGACCTCGGTGCGTTCGCCGGTGAGACGCTGAGACAGGCCGGGGGAGAGCGGTGGATCCGTCGGGACGAGGCCGGCGTCGTCCCGTTCGCATTCGCATGCACGTTCAACTCCGAGCCCGCCGTACTCTTCCTTCTGGCCAAGGCGATGAAGTTCCTCGCCAACGGCCCGGAGGACAGCTTGACGGCGTTCGTGGGCCTGGCAGGACGGGCAGAGCCGAAGAAGGGCTTCTGGTCGAAGCTCTTCGGCTAGCGCCGTGACCGCGACGTAGTGCTCTGAAGAGCAGTGCGCGAATTTGCGCTCCGGCTGGGAACCTGATCTACAGGGACCCCGAGGGTGCTCTCAAGGGCACCTCGGGGGGAAGACTACAAGCTACATATCCGTCGCCTAGTCCAGTTGCTTCCTCACAATGAGGTAAGTAGCCGAAGAGGGATGCCACGTTCCCGAGCCTCCCGGAGGTTCGTTCATGCCTCGGAACTTGCTCCTCGCGGTCACCGTCCAGCCATACGGACCCTCGACTACAGCGCTGCACTCGAACCTGAGCAACGCATTATCGCCTTCGGAGCCGTCTTCGTTGCGACCCATGGCTTCGGGAGAAACGATGATCACCCAGTTGTCGACGGTGCCCTCCGGAACAGCGAGACTATCACCATCAGAGCACCGGCCGGCGAACGCGATTTGCTTGGCCATATCTCACCTTCCTTCCCGATCGTTGACGGTGAATGCACTGCCCGACCCCCGCCTGTGATTCGCAGCACAGAACGCGTTCAGACTGCCACGTCGTGGAAGCAGGCGGCTTTGTCGCTTTCGGCGCCACTCGAGTGAGTTCAACGGAGGTCTCGCCGCCATGGCTGCCTCAGCCGCTCAAGAAACTCTCAGAGCGATACCAAACCTGGAGCGAAGAGTAGCACACGAACGTGCTGCCCCCAACAACGCCGACCAGAAGGCTGGTCTCGAACGATTCGCCAGAGCGGTCGCCCAAGCCCGGATCGCCCACAAGCCCAAAGAGAAGCCCGAGGACATCGCCAGCAGGATCGAGTTCTGCGCGCTCTGGATCGAGGGCGACACGCTGGAGAGCTTCCGGCTCAGGACTCGGCGCTGGGCCGCAGGCGCGATCCAACAGCGGCTGTCGGTGATCCGGCGCCTGCTCGGCACGCCCAAGCATCAGCACCACAAGCCCTACGGCACCGCCCAAGCCTTCATCCAGATGCACGAGAGCCGGAACGGTCGATAGCGCTGTGATATCATCAACTCTGGTGTGAGCACCGCAACCGAGCATGTGCTGGGGGATCCGGACAGCCCTTGCAGGATCCCGCGACGTCCTCGTCGATCTCGTTCAGCAGGTCCGAGGCCGAGCCGTCGCCGCTGTGCTCCCGTTGACCCGCCCGAACACCTGTTCCCTTGGTGTCGGGAGCCAGCCGAGAGCTATCCGCGGCCGATCAAGCCGCCGCTGTGGGATCACGACGTCTTCAAGAGCCTCGGCTGCTTGAAGGTGATGGGTCCCCACGCACCTCGCCACTGCGCGATCCAGCGGATGAGCCTCGCGGGGGTGCCCCCGGACGTCATCCGCCAGATCACCGGCATGCCGACTTCCGCATCTTGCAGGAGTACCTCCACGACGACGTGGAGGCGACGGGGATGGTCGCTTCCAAGCTGTCCAACCTCGACTTCGACCCCGATCCCGACTTCGAGGTCGCATCCAGGTTTCTGGAGAGATAATGAAGACTAGTGCAAGAAAAGAGAGCGCGGAAGTGCACAACCTCGCCAAAGCGAGGCGTAGCAGGGGGTGAGAGAGCGATCGCAGGGTGCGCATCGCCGGAGACTGTAAAGCGACGGTAATCCGGCGTGCACTGGGTTCGGGGGCGACCAATATCAGGACGCGAGCCGGGGACATGACCCGCGCGGCGATGGCCGCCCCCGGCACGAGGAGAGACACCATGACACGCATCACCAAGGCCGCCTTCCTGTCCCTTTCCCTCCTGTTCGTCGCTTGCGACAAGGAGGACACCGAGGAGCCCACCCAGCAGGAGCTCGAGCAGGTCGAGGACGGACACCACAAGGGCGGCTTTTTCGCCAAGTTCGACGCCGACGGCGACGGCGCGATCTCCCGCGAAGAGGCCAAGGGCCACCGCTTCGAGGCGAAGTTCGCCGAGCTCGACGCGGATGGCGACGGCAAGCTGACCCGCGAGGAGCTGAAGGCGATGAAGGGCCATCGCGGCGGCCGCGGCGGGCACAAGGACCCGGAGGAGCGGGCGAACATGCTGCTCGCCAAGTTCGACGCCAACAGCGACGGCGCGCTGTCCCGCGACGAGGTCACCGAGGGGCCGCTGGCGCACAAGTTCGCCGAGGCCGACGCCGACAGCGACGGCAAGCTCAGCCGCGAGGAGCTGAAGGCGCTGAAGGGCCGCGGCGGCAAGCACGGCGACGGGCCCAAGGACCCGGCCGAGCGCGCGGCGATGATGATGGCCAAGCTCGACGCCAACAGCGACAACGCGCTGACGGCCGACGAGGTCGCCGGGCACCACAAGCTGGCCGAGAAGTTCGCCGAGGCCGACGGCAACGGCGACGGCAAGCTGACCCGCGAGGAGCTGGTGGCGTTCAAGCAGGCCCACCACGGCGACAAGCACCGCGGCCCGCGCGGCGAATGAGCGGACCCCTCGCACGCGGCGGGTCACGTGCATGATGCGCCGCTGCCCTCACGGGCGGCGGCGCTTCGTCTTGGTGCCGGTGCCGTCCTCGGTGCCAGGCGGGGATGCCTCGAGGGTCAGAACGGCTGGGCGGCGGCGCTTCGTCTCGGCGCTGGTGTCGTCGTCGGCGCCAGGCGGGGATGCCTCGAGGGGCAGAACGGCTGGCGGGGCGGCGCTTCGTCTTGGCGCTGGTGTCGTCCTCGGCGCCAGGCGGGGATGCCTCGAGGGGTCAGAACGGCTGGCGGGGCGGCGCTTCGTCTTGGCGCTGGTGTCGTCCCTCGGTGCGGTGATGCGTCGGAGGGTCAGGACGGCCGACTGCGCGTGGCGATTGGGACATGTTCCATTGGACCTGTCCCTTCAGGCATGTCTCTTGAGAAGGATTCGGCGACGGCTCGGCGGGCGGCGTCGACCTCGGCGAGGATCGCCCGGGCGTGGGCGAGGAAGCGCTCGCCGGCGGGCAGGAGGCGGACGCCGCGGGGGGTGCGGTCGAACGGCGGGTGCCGAGTTCGTCCTCGAGCTGGCGGATCTGCCGGGTCACGGGCGGCTGGGACACGTGCAGCCGCTGCGCCGCGCGGCCGACGTGCTGCTCCTCGGCGACGGCGACGAAGTAGCTGATCTGGGTCAGGCTCACGGGCCCAGGCTACGCGCGGGCGGCCGCGCCAGGCAAGCCCGCGCGCGTCAGCGCCGGCGGATGACGGGGACGCCGCCCTTGGGGCCGATGGTGGCGGCGCGCACTCCCGTCCGCGCCGGCGCGGCGGCGAGCTCGAGCTCGAATTCGAGGACCAGGGTCGCCAGCACGATCTTCATTTCGTGCAGCGCGAAGGCGGCGCCGAGGCAGCGCCGGGCGCCGCCGCCGAACGGCAGGTACTCGTGCGGCGTGGGGTGCTTGCCGTCGAGGAAGCGCTGCGGGCGGAAGGCCAGCGCCTCGGGGTAGCGCTCCTCGCGGAGGTGAGCGAGCAGCAAGCAGGCGCCCAGGCCGGTGCCGGCCGGCAGGAGGTGGCCGCCGAGCTCGAACGGCCGCAACAGCTTGCGCGAGACCAGCGGGATGAGCGGGTGCAGCCGCAGGGTCTCGGCGCACACTGCGTCGAGCAGCGGCGACTGGGCGACGCGGTCCGGGTCGCCGTCGAGCGGCCGCAGCTCCTCGCGCAGGCGAGCGAGCAGCTCGGGCTGCCGCAGCAGCTCGTCGACCGCCCACGCGAGCGCGGTGGCGGTGGTCTCGTGGCCGGCGATCACCATCGTGAACAGCTGCTCGACGATCTCCTGCTCGTCCATCGCCGCGCCGGCCTCGTCGCGCGCGGCGACCAGCAGGCTCAAGATGTCGTCGCCCGGGTGGGCCGGATCGCGGGCGGCGATCTCCTGGCGCAGGAGGTCGTGCACGCCGGTCAAGTGCCGGCGGAACCGGGCCCACGGACCGAAGCCGCCGAACTCGCGCTGGAGGGCGCGAAAGGTGGCGACGAGCGGGCCGAACGCGGCGATCGTGTCGCGCACGCCGCGGGCGCAGGCGGCCATCCGCTCGCCGGTCGAGACGCCGAAGATCGTGCGGATGATGACGTCGAGCGAGATGTCCCGAAAGACATCTTCGATCGGGACCCGCCGGTCGCGCGGCACCGCGGCGAGGTGGACGCGCGCGCTGTCCCGCATGGCGGCGCCGTAGGCCCGCATGCGCGCGCCGTGGAAGGGCGGCTGCATCAACTTGCGCGCGCGCCGGTGGGCTGCCCCGTGCTGCAGGAGGACCGAGCCGCGCCCGAGCACCGGGGCCATGGCGTCGGCGGCGAACGGGGCGAAGGTGTCGGGCTCGGCGGAGAAGATGGCGCGAATCGCTTCGGGCGCGCTGGCGACCACGAGCACGCCGCCGAGGCTCGGCAAGCTGAAGAGATCGCCGTAACGCCGACCCAGGTCGAGGATCGATCCGACAGGATCGCGGAGATAGCGAAAGGTCTGCCGGACCGCGCTCGTCGGCCCGGCGGGGAGTCGCTGCGTGCGCTCGTTCATCGGCCCCCAGGAGTGTGCCCGCGCGCGGAGGTACCTGTGTGTGAGGTGCTGCGGGGGCTGCTCGCGCTGAGGTGGGGCGCACAGAGCGGTTCGGGCGCCGGGAGCGGCAGGGCGACGCGGTCGCACGGCGGAGGTCTCGCCGTCGCAAGACCCCATGATCGGGCGTCGAAGTGTCGGGCAGGACGGCGTCGACGTCGTCGGCGTCGACGTCGTCCTGAGCTGCTTCTCGGTGATGTCCGTCGGGCCGGCGAGGGTCGCGGTTTTTTCTGTCTGCGATTCGCAGTCACGAGCGAGGCGCGAATCGTCATGTCGTCATTTCCTCGGGAGCCGGAGTCGTGCTCGTCGCATTTCCTGCTCGTCGCCGTCCTCCGAGCCATCATTGCCGCTGACTATTTCGTATGTCGCCGGACCGCGTCACTCGTGACAGGCCCCGGGACAAATTTGTCGTGACCAGGCGCCTGCGACGCCGCATTTCAGGGGCGAAAGGAACCGGGTAAAAGAGAGCGGTGGGTTGTCTTCTCCGACCCGTTCCGACGACCGAACGCAGCGGCGTGCGAGGCCCGCAGAGGCTCGCGCGCGCGCGTGGGGCCGAGGCGTCCGCGAGGGACGGTGACTGCGTGGTCGATTGCGCCGGATGCGATGCCCCGCTCCTCGGCGGGCCCGAGACGCGTCGAACGAGGCTGCGACGGAGACCCCGAGGAGCTCGCGCATGAACCCTGCGCTCCTGCACCTGCAACGATCCGAGAACGGCCATTTCGTCCTCACCGAGCCGGTGTCGCAGACCGTCGTGGTCGCGGAGGGGCTGGCCGAGGCGTACGCGCGGATGTGTGAGACGCTGGCGGAGCAGCCGCCTCCCGCCCAGCCCGCGCTCGACGGCGGCGGCCTGTTCGCGTGGCGCGGGACCCCGCGCGCGCTCATCCTCGCGGCGGCGCTGCTGGTGCCCACGCTGTGGGCGGTGCGGATCGCGTTCGACCTGCGCGCGGCCCAGGTGGAGTGCAACACCCCCGCGACGCGCAGCCAGGGCCATCCGACCCGCGTGGCGGCGACGCGCTCGGCGGACGCCGATCGCGAGGGGACCGAGGACGAGATCGATCCCGACGCGGAAGCCGACGACGAGGCCGCGAAGCCGGAGCCCGCGACCGCGATCGTGGCGGAGCCCGCCGGCGGCGAGGCGGCCGGGGCCGAGCAGGCCGCGCCCGCGAAGGCGGAGCCGGCGAAGGCGGAACCGGCGAAGGCGGAGCCGGCGAAGGCGGAGCCGGCGACGGCCGCTCCCTGACTGCTGTCATGGCCTTCAACTCCCTCGAATACGCGCTGCTGCTGGCGACGACGGCGATCCTGTTCTTCGGGCTCGGCTATCGCGGTCGGCTCGTCGTCCTGGTCGCGGCGAGCGTGGTGTTCTACGGGGCGTTCAGCGTGCCGCTGCTGGGGCTCATCGGCCTGTCGGCGCTGGTCGACTTCGCCGCGGGGCTGGCGATCGGCAGGGCGGAGAGCCCGGCGCTGCGACGGCGCTGGCTGCTGCTCAGCCTGGCCACGAACCTCGGCCTGCTCGGGTACTTCAAGTACGCCAACTTCTTCCTCGACAGCGCCGGGACGGTGCTGGGGCGCGACTTCTCGGAGCTCCGCCTCGACATCGTCCTGCCGGCGGGGATCTCGTTCTACACGTTTCAGACGATGAGCTACACGATCGACGTGTATCGCCGGCGGATCCAGCCGACGACGTCGCTCCTGCGGTTCTTCCTGTTCGTCTCGTTCTTCCCGCAATTGATCGCAGGGCCGATCGAGCGCGCCGGTCACCTGCTGGTCCAGTTCGATCACGCGGCGACGCGTCGGTTCCGCGTCGACAACCTCGTCGCCGGCCTGCAGATGATCGGCTGGGGCATGTTCAAAAAAGTGGTCATCGCCGACCACTGCGGGGCGGTCGCCGACCGGTTGTTCGCCTCGCCGGCCGCGTATGACGGCTGGAGCGCCCTGGTCGCCGCGTATGCGTTCACGTTGCAGATCTACTGCGACTTCTCCGCCTATTCGGAGATCGCCCGCGGGTCGGCGCGGATCTTCGGCGTCGACTTGATGCAGAACTTCGACCAGCCCTACCTCTCGCGCAACATCAGCGAGTTCTGGCGGCGCTGGCACATCTCGCTGTCGGAGTGGTTCCGTGACTATGTCTATATCCCGCTCGGGGGCAATCGCGGCTCGCGCCCGCGAGCGCTGGCGAACCTGACGATCACGATGCTCCTCTCGGGGCTGTGGCACGGCGCGGCGTGGGCCTTCGTGGTGTGGGGGCTGTACCACGGGTTGCTCCTGCTGGTGCACGCGCTGGCCCGCCCGCGATTGGCCCGGCTGGCGGCGCTGCCGGGCCTCGGGCGGGTGATGGGGCCGCTCGCGTGGTTCGTCACCCTGCACCTCGTGATCGCCGGCTGGGTCCTGTTCCGCGCGCCCACTCTGGCCGACGCGGGGCGCGTGTTCGCGTCGATCGCCTATCTCGCGCCGGGAGCGGCCGCGCCGGCGCAGCTCGGCTTCATCGCCCTGTTCTTCGGCTTCGTCGGGCTGCAGGCGCTCGATCGCCGCCATCACCTGCTGGCCCGCATCCACGGCGACGCCTCGCTGTCGCTGGTGTTCTACGCGGTCGTGATCGTCGCGTGCATCCTCCTCGGCAAGGAGGGCGGCGCCGACTTCATCTACTTCCAGTTCTGAGAGGGGGCGAGGTGGCGGGCGAAGATCGCACAGCAGCGTGGATCGACGGCAGGATCGCCGACAGCTGGCCCCGGCTGGCCAGGCCGCGGCACGTGCTCATGGCGCTGGCGCTGCTCGTCGCGCTCGCGGATGCAGTGCTGGCGGTGGGGCTCCGCGAGGCCGAGACGGACGACGCGCAGGCGCTGTCGGCCACCGACGCGCGGAAGATCCTCGCCGAGGCCGCGGCCGACCCCGGCGCGTGGCTGTTGCTCGGCGACTCGGTGCTCGCGGGCGACGCGATGGCGGGGCGCGTGCCGGGCTGGCAGCACCACCGCGTCCTCGACTACCTGCGGAGCGAACAGGCGCCCTCGACCGACGAGGCGGCCGCCGACGGGGTGCGCTTCCGTCAAGTCGCGCTCGATGGTCTGCTGCCGGCGGACGTCGACCGCCTCGTCGCCGAGCTCGATCGCCACGATCCGCGCGGCAAGGTGCCGCTGGTGATCGAGCTCAACCTGCGTCACTTCTCGCGCCACTACGCGGACGAGGCCGGCTGCACGCGGTCGTGGCTGTGCGAGCTCGGGGGGGCCGACGCGAGCAGACAGGACATCACGAAGCTGGCGATCTCGCCGCTCGCGTGGGTCGCGGCCGAGCTGCGACCGTGGCTGCCGGTCCTTCGTCACAAGCGCAGCGTCGACCTCGATTCGTCGCTCGCCGGGTTCGGCGAACGACTGGCGGTGGCGCGGAGCGGCGAGGCGCTGCAGTCGCGCGCGGACGAGGGCGCGGCGCGGATCGCCGAGCACTACCGTGACAGCGCGCTCGAAGGCGAATCGACGCAGGTCCAGGCGCTCGACCGCGTGCTCGCGCGCCTGCGGGCCCGCGGGCGCAAGGCGGTGTTCTTCACCACGCCGCTGCGAGACACGTTCGTGGCGGAGGTCGCGAGCGAGGCGGAGATCGGGGGCCGCTACGCCGCGCTGGCCGAGCGCATCCACGACTCGCGGGCGCCGGCGACGCTGGTCCAGCTCGATCACCCGCTGTTCGTGCCGGAGCTGTTCCTCGATCACTGCCACCTGGGCCCGGACGGCAATCGACTGCTCGCGCTCAACCTGCTGCAGGCGCTCGACGTGCCGCTGGCGAGCCGCCCCGGTCCGCTCGAGATGATCCGCGCCGAGGGGCCCCACGAGACGCTGGTGGGGCGGGTCGACACCGGTTACGCGGAGGGTGCGAGCTGGCAGGCGCTGTTCGATCACCCGCGAGGCCTGGCGGTGCGCGCCAAGCCGCGCGAGATCGTCGTCGCGGACACCGGCAACCACGTGCTGCGGCGGCTCCGCGGCTCGCTCGAGACGACGGAGCTGCTCGCGGGGACGCCCGGCGAGGCGGGCTCGGTCGACGGCCCCGGTCCGGAGGCCCGGCTCGACGGGCCGCAGCAACCGTGCTTCCTCGGCGATTCGGTCTACTTCCTCGACGGCCCGCAGCGACGGCTGCGCGTGCTCGAGGGCGGAAAGGTGCGCACGATCGACTCGCCGCGGACGCGCGACGCGGCGGCGCTGCGCTGCCACAACAAGCGGGTGTGGCTGCTCGTCGGCCGGGAGCTCCGCGCGTACGACCCGGGCGACGGCAAGATCGCCAGCTACACGTTCGCGGGCGAGGCGCAGAGCAGCATCGGTCGGACCTTCACGATCGCCCGCGACGGCCGGATCTTCGTCGTCAGCAAGAGCAACCAGATCTTCTCCGGGCGCCGGCCGAAGGAAGGAAATCGGCTGAGCCTCGAGCGCGTGTTCGCCAACTCCGGCGCGGGGCTGCTGCCGAAGGAGCGCAAGAAGCGGTTCCCGTTCGCGTTCGACGACATCCGCTTCGACGAGATCGTCGACATCGCGTTCGTCGAGCGCTACGGCGGCCTCCTGGTCCAGGTCGTCGAGGCGCCCAGGGTGCCGGTGGTCGGTCTGACCGAGAACGTGCACCTGCGTTACCTCGAGCTCCGGCAGCGCAAGATCTTCCCGTGGATCAAGCCCGAGGTGTATGGCCAATCGTACCTGATGTACAACGACAGCTCCGAGTCGCTGGTGTCGGGGTATCATCAGGGGAGCATGGCGCTCGATCAGGCCAGCGCGTCGCTGTTCTACGTCGAGCACGCCCGCTCGCGCCTCTACCGGGTCGACGACGGGCTGCTCGGCGCGGCCAAGGTCAGCCACTTCGGCGGCAACGCGGCGAAGTTGAAGCAGCCCGACCGGTTCGGCGGCAAGATGGCCGGGCTCGTGCAGGCGCGGATGCACCCGCACAAGCACATCGCGGCGCGGTGGCAGCGGAAGCCACGGCGGGGGCCGTACCTCGGGCTGATCCTCGGCTCGTCGAAGAGCGCGTATCACGACATCCTCGGCGAGTACTCGATCGGCCGGCGCATCGAGCACGAGCTGGTGTCCGAGCTCGGCTATCGCGACCGGGTCGGCTTCGACCTGTATCAGCGCACGAGCCCGGGCGCGTCGCTGGCGAAGATGGTCCAGACGATCGCGGAGTCGGAGGAGCAGGGGCTGCCGTTCGACGTCGCGTTCCTCGAGGTCTACTCGCTCGCCGATCGCTTCCTGCAGGACACCCTGACCGAGGCGGAGCAGCTGGCGCGGCTCGCCGAGCTCGACGCGATCCGCCGCGACACGGGCATGCTGATCGTGTTCCTCGACACGACGTCCCTGGGCTCGCGGCGGCGCGACGCGATGCGGGCCGCGCCGCGCGAGGCGGTCGAATTCATCGCCCTGGCCGAGCGGCTCGGCTTCCCGGTCCTGCGTCCGAGCGATCGCCTGATCCGCGAACACCTCGACCACTCGGCGTGGAGCAATCAGCCGTGGAGCCGCAAGCGCCGGCAGCATCACGGATCGACGTGGGGCATCGACCTCACCGGCGAGATGCTGGCGTCGATGGCGTATCCGATGGTCGCGGCGTACACCCGCGCGGCGGCGCCGCGGCACGCCCGCGACGACGCCGGAAGCGGTCGGCGCAAGGCCGGGCCCGAGGCCGAGGCGCGGCTGTTGGCAGGGGTGCTCACTGGCCGCGCGATCAAGGCGTCGGCGCTGCCGGCGATCGACCGCGAGATGGTGCAGGTGCGCTACGACAAGGGCCACCTGCGCCTGTTCGTCGACCGCGGGAAGCCGGGCGCGCAGGGCGACGCGGAGGGGGTGGTGCTGGCGGCCCTGCACGCGTTCCTGGTCGACGACGTCTACGGGGCGCTGGTCGAGCGGGTGACGATCGACCTGGCGCGCTTCCGTTCGTACAACGAGTACGGGGTCGGGGTGCTCGACGCGGCGGAGCTCGAAGCGCGCTACGAGTTCGAGCGCGAGGCGCTCGACACGTTCGTGGCGGAGGCGCTGACGCGGCACCCGGAGTGGGGCCGCTGAGGGGCGTCGACCGATGTCAGCCTTCGAGGCTGGGACGGATCGTCCAAAATTCATGTCCTAAGAGACATGTCGTCACAAGCAGCGCAGGAAGGCGGTCAGGTCGGTCTTCTCCTGCTCCGTCAGCCTCAGCGACAGCACCAGGTTGAAGAATTCGACCGTGTCCTCGAGGGTGAGGAGCCGGCCGTCGTGGCCGTAGGGCGGGCTGTCCTTGATGCTGCGGAGGGTGAACGTCTTGATCGGCCCCTCGGCGAGGTTGAACTGGTCGCCGATCGTCTCCGGCGTGTAGAAGCGCTCGAGGTGCAGGTCGTGCATCTTGTCGTCGAGGAAGACCGGCGGCGGGTGGCACTCCGCGCACCGGCCCTTCTCGTAAAACACCTTCTCGCCGCGGAGCTCGGACTCGGAGGCCCTGGCCGGGATCAGCCGCCCGAACTCGTCCAGCTTCGGCGCGGGCGGGAAGTCGAACATGTTCTGCATCTGGGCCATCATCACCACCTGACTGGCGCGGTCCGGCAGGTTCACGCCCTTCTTGGCGGCGATGACGTGGTCACCGTCGAAGTAGGCCGTGCGCTGCTCGAACTCGGTGAAATCCTCGATCGAGCGGAGCGACCGCTTGGAGCCGTGGATGCGCTGATTGAACATTCCTCGCAGGGAGACGGTGTCGAGGCGGAACCGGGCCGCCTGCGGTCGGGTGTCGGGGTTCTGGTGGAACGCCGCGTTGGTGTGGCCATTCTGGTGGCAGTCCAGGCACGTCACGCCGAGGCTCTGCTCGACGCTCCGGCGGTCCTCGGTCTGATTGAACTGCTGCTGCGGGAACGGGGTCAAGAGCAGGCGGAGGCCCTCCATCTGGACGGGCGTCAGGATGCCGACGAAGAGCTCGTAATAGTTGTTGCGCGTGAGGAGCTGGCCGCGAGACACGTCGCCGAGGTCCGGTCGCGAGGACAGGAAGATCGGCGCCGGGAACTCCGGCGTGAGGTGGTCCGGCAGGTCGAACTCGACGTCGAAGCGCTCGAGGTTGCGGCTCTCGGCCTTGAGGATCGCCTCGATGTGGTTGGTTGGAAACACCTGGCCGCCGCTCAGGTGCTTGACGTGCGGGAGCGGGCGAAACCCCATCGGGAACGAGTTCTGCGCCCGGATCTGCTCGGGCGTCAGGTCGGTCAGAGCGCTCCAGCTGTTCACCCGCGCGGGCAGCTTGACGCGCACGCCCTGCTGCACGGCCTTGCGCCCGCCCGACATCATCACCTCCGAGGGGAGGTCGCGCAGGTCGTAGCGCGCCTCGAGCAGCGCTCTCTGGCGGCTCATGACCCGCGGCTTGTCGGCGACCTCTCGCTGGTGGAGCGTCTCGAAGCTCTCGGGCAGCACCACCGGCATGTACGTCTGCCGCGGCAGCTCCGCGGACATGCTCGCCGCGGCGGGCTGCGTCGGCGGCGCCTCGGACTCGACCGCCACCACCTTGCCCTGTGCCGCCGGCGCCTCGGGTCCGCCGCCCGGCTCCGCGGCGCGCTCGCCTGCCGTGCAGCCGATGAGCAACACCCACCATGACGATGGTCCGATTCGCCTGTTCGCTGCCATTGTGAGGATCTCCTGCGAGGTGCGGCGAGCCGCGAGTGCGGCGTCCATGCATCGACTCGCCCAGGATGATGGACGCCAGCGCAGGCGCCATCCGTCAGAGGCAGCGAGCTCGGCCGGGATCCGGCAGGCGAGCCGCGCCTGCCCACTCATGGCAATCTCCTGGCCGTTCGCTCGCGCGGGTCGCAGCGATCTGCGGCTCGACGGCCGAGGATCGGTGTTCACGCCGTGCCCTCGTATGCTCACCCGTCCGCCTCGTCGGCGAAGGACGTGCGGCCGTCCGGCACCGCCGTGCTGTGGCGTCCACCACAGTGCGATGCGGATCCCTCGCGCTCGCCGGCGGCGTGCGCATGCGCCGACCCTCGGCTGCGCGACGAGTCGAAGCGAGCGCTCGACGCAGCCACCATTTCAGGTGCATCGCCTCGTCGCGCTCGCCGGGCGGCTCAGGGCGCGAGGGCGTCGAGCTCGATGCGGAGCGCGCGGACGACGATCTCGCCCGGGAGGGCGCCATGCAGGCGCAGGCCGACCGCCAGCGAGTCGCCGAACGCCTGCGCGTGCGTGGCGACGAGGGTGTTGCCGAACTCGGACCAGGCGCCGTCGACAGCGAGCCGCGGGAGCGGCAGGGTGAGGACCTCGAGCGGATCGGCGTCGTCCATGGTCACGCGGAACACGTGCAGCGTCGAGGTGGTGGCGTCGCTGACCACCGAGGGCAGGCAGAAGCAGCCGAGGCGGTCCTGGCAATCGAGGGTGTATTCATAGGTGGTGTCGAGCTGGGTGGTGACGACGACGGCCCAGGCGAGGCCGTCCGGGGTGCGGGCGAGCGTGGCGGTGCTGTCCTCGAAGCCGGTGGCGGTGGTGGTGCACGGCCCCGGGCACTTCATCTCGTCGTCGGGAAACTCGGTACCTTCGCACTGGCCTTCGAGCAGCTCGAAGCCGGAGAGCTGGGCGGCGGCGCTGGTCTCGTCGTCGATCGGCCAGGCGACCTCGAGGAGGTTCTCGTCCTGGATGAGCGCGGCGAACGGAGCGCCGACCGGCGGGGTCGGCTGCGCGCTCGGGACCAGAAAGTAGTGCTGCCAATCGGACGAGTTGAAGTTCTTGCCGAGGCGCTGCACCGCGCCGTCGACCTCGACGTCGAGCCAGTAAAGGGTGTCGTCCTTTCGCATGTCGGCGGCGAGGAGGCGCCCCCCGGCGTCGCGCCCGAACTTGGGGGTGCCGTAGCCGCCGGCCGGGAAGGCGACGGGCGTGCCGGTCCATGCGCCCTGATCGTCGCGGACGAGCTCGCGAAAATCGTCGGGCCCGTCGCCGAAGTGCCAGATGTGCGGGCGGCCGTCGGGGAGGACCTGGAACCCGGCCAGCGGCTCGCCGGCCATTCCCACGTGGGCGGTCTCCTCCGTCCAATCATTTGTCTCGGCGAGGTAGGCGATGTCCGCGTCGATCGGATCGATCATGCCCCGGACCTCGGCGGCGACGTGCAGGTCGCCGCCAGGGCCGGCGGCGAGGTGAATCGTGCTGCGCGCGAAGCGGGCCGGGAGGGTGACTCGCTGGGCCGAGTCGGATGTGACGCGGAAGAGCATGCTGTCGGAGCCGCTCGCGGTGGCGACCCAGGTGACGTCGGGCGTGGGAGCGACGCGGACGCCGGGGGAGCCGAAGTCGAAGTCGGCGCACCGCAGCTCGACGTCGGCGGAGATCGGGCACTGGCCGGAGGGGCAGACGGCGGCGGCGTGGTCGCCCGGGAAGACCTGGACGTCGCACGCGGGCGGCGGCGGATCGACGGTCGTGGTGGAGGTCGTGGTCGGCTCGTCGAGCGTGGTCGTGGAGGTCGGCGTGGTGGTGGTCGTCGTCGTCGTCTCGCCGGGCTCGGTGGTGCCTTCGGTGGTCGTCTCGGTGCCGCCGTCGGTGATCGATTCGCTGGTCGAGCTCGAGGGGCCGCACGCGAGGGACAACGCGCCGGCGCTCGTGGCGAGAATAAGTAAGTTGCGCATGCGCCGGAGGCTATCACACGCCGCGGCGCGGAGGCGCGAGCGCGGGCACCCGGGCGCAGAGCGACGCGTACGCCCAGGGGCTCGCAGAACGCCGACTCAGTGGCGGATCTGCGGTTCAGACCGCTCGCGCCGCGACGGCCTCGGGCGCGCCCCGCGGCAGCAGCGGACGAGGACCGCCGGTGATCGAGCTGGATAGGGTGGCCCGAGGCTCTGCCGCTCGCCGCTCGAAGCGCCGCGCGTCTCGGATGCCGCGCGCGCCGTGCGTCTCGGGCTGTTCGGGCGCGGCGCCGCTCCCGAGCAGCCCGAGACGCGCGGCTTCTGCTAGGATGGTTGGCTCCGAGAGTCGTGGCGGCTCTTCCAGAGCCTGCCCGATCCGCCACCCCGGGGCGGGGCGCCTGCTCGACGTCAGGCATGCGGAGGACATACCCATGACCCACCTTTCGATGGAGCAAGGAACGGTTCAGATCAAAGGGTATCACGTCCTCGCGAAGACCGGCGAGACGGCAGGCTCGGCCACGTATCGCGCCTACCGCGAGGCCGACGGGGCCCGCGTGGCGATGAAGGTGCTGCACACCGATTATACACGGATCGCCGACATCACGCGCCTGAAGCACGCCTACGGCATCATCAAGCGCATTGATTCGCAGCGGGTCGTCAAGGTGCTCGATGTCGAGGAGCACGGTGATGGGCTGGTGCTCATCACCGAGTATTTCCCGGGCGACGCTCTGTCCGTGAAGAGCCGCGGCGAGCTCGACGTCCGCGCGTTCCTGGACGCCGCCGTCTCGCTGGCCGAAGCCCTGGCCGACATTCACCGGCGCGGTCTCATCCACGGCGACGTGAGGCCTCCGAACATCCTGCTCGGCGCGGGAGGTCAGGCGAAGCTCACCGGGTTCGGCGTCGATTCCGACGTGACGCGCGAGAAAGAGGAGATCTATAGCCCCCGCGTGCTCTCGGAGGTGCTCCCGTACATATCGCCCGAGCAGACCGGCCGCATGAACCGCAGCGTGGACTACCGCACCGACATGTACTCGCTCGGGGTCGTATTCTACGAGATGCTCGCCGGGCGAAAGCCGTTCGAGTCGACGGACCCGCTCGAACTGATGCACGCGCACATGGCGGTGAGGCCGGTGCCACCGGCGGAGATCGACCCGCAGGTGCCGGACGCGCTCTCTGCCATCACGATGAAGCTCCTCAGCAAGAACGCCGAAGACCGCTATCACAGCGCCAGGGGCCTGGTGGCCGATCTGGAAGAGTGCCGGAGGCAATGGGAACGCAACGGCCGGATCGGGTCGTTCAGCCCCGGCCAATACGACAGGAGAGACCTCTTCGAGATCCACCAGAAGCTCTACGGCCGCGAAGAGGACATCCGAACGCTCATCGAGTCGTTCGACAGGGTGCTCCAGGGGAAGCGCGCGATCGTCCTCGTCTCGGGCTATTCGGGCATCGGCAAGTCGTCTCTCGTGCAGGAGATCCTGAAGCCGCTGGCGCGCGAGAAGGGCTACTACATCAGCGGGAAGTACGACCAGCACAACCGCGACACGCCCTACAGCGCCATCGTCCAGGCGTTCGACTCGCTCGTCAGGCAGCTCCTCTCCGAGAGCGAGGAGAGGATCACGAAGTGGCGGGGCGCCATCCTGGACGCCCTCGGGAGCAACGGGCAGGTCATCTGCGACGTCCTCCCGTGCCTGAAGCACATGCTCGGCGAGCAGGCGCCGGTCCCCGCGCTCGGCCCGGTCGAGGCCCAGAATCGATTCAACTTATACTTCCAGAAATTCGTCGCGGTATTCGCCAGGCACGCCCATCCGCTCGCGATGTTCATCGACGACCTGCAATGGGTCGATTCGGCCAGCCTCGGCCTCATCACGGCCATCCTCGGGAGCGAGGGCATGGAGTCGCTGTTCTTTTGCGGTGCTTATCGCGACAACGAAGTCGCCCCGACGCATCCGTTCATCGTCGCGCTGGAGGCGCTGCAAAAGAGCGGCCTCGAGGTGGTGCACATCGTCCTCGGACCCCTCCGGCTGGTCCACCTGCTCGAGCTCATCCACGACAGCCTGCAGATCTCCGACGGACGCGCGCTCGCCAGCGCCGTCTTGAAGAAGACCGGGGGCAACCCGTTCTTCGTCAAGCAGTTCATGAGGCATCTTTACGAGACGAAGGTCCTCGTCTTCGAGCCCAAGGCGGGCTGGCGCTGGGACCTGCTGCAAATCGCCCGGCTGGAGTACACCGACAACGTCCTCAGCCTCATGGCGGAGACCATTCGTCGCCTGCCCCAGGCGACGCAGGAGGTGCTGCGGCTGGCCGCGACGATCGGCAACATGTTCGACCTGGACGTCCTGAACACCGTCAGCGAGCACCCGCCCGAGGAGACGTACGGGAGCCTCGACAGGGCCCTCGGTGAAGGTTTGATCGTGAGGGCCGACGGGCAGTACCGCTTCGCGCATGACAAGATCCAGGAGGCGGCCTACTCGCTGATCCCGGCGGCAGACCGACCGGCGTTTCACTACCGGATCGCAAAGCTCCTGCTCGGCAGGCTGGACCCCGGCGCGGGGCGCAACCTGTTCGATATCGTCAATCACTTGAACAGCGCGGGCGACCTGATCCAGGCCGCGCAAGAGCGCATGCAATCGGCCAGGCTCAACCTGGAGGCCGCCAGGCGAGCCGAGGAGTCGGCGGCCTTCACCGCGGCCTTGAAGTACCTGGAGCACGGCATGACCATGTTGTCCGCGGACGCGTGGGCCTCCGAGTACGAGCTGGCGTTCGTGTATCACACGAAGAAGGGGTTGATGGAGTCGCTCTGCGGGCGGCACGACGACGCGCTGGCGACCCTCTCGGGCTGCCTCGATCATGCGAAGGGGCGCCTCCACAAGACCGAGGTGCGGCGCCTGAAGACGAGCGTGGAGATCCTCAAGAACGATCTGCCCGCGGCCCTGGAAGAGGGGCTCGCGGCCCTTCGGGCGTTCGACATCCATTTGCCGCCCTACCCCGACGACAGCATGCTCGCCGCCGAGTTCGAGCGGACGATCGCCATCATCGGCGACCGTCCCGTCGCATCTCTCGTCGACCTGCCCGCCCTGGACGATCCCGAGATCGCCGTCCTGCAGGACGTCCTGCAGGAGATGTTCTCGCCGACCTATCAGCTCGGGACCAACAATTTCGGGATCACGGTGATGCGGATCCTGCAGAATACGATCGAGCACGGGATCTCGCGGAACTCGATCTACGCGTACGTGAATTTCGGGACGATCCTGTGCGCCAGGCTCGACATCGAGAAGGGCCACGAGTTCGGGCGGGCGGCGGTCCGCCTCAACGAGCTCCATCCGGACAAGAAGTCCGAGTCCATGCTGTGCAACATGTGGGGGGCGTGGGTCCAGCACTGGAAGGACACCTACGAGCACTCGAAGGCGTCCCTGCGCAAGGGCATCCACGCGGGCATCGAGACGGGGCAATACATCTGGGCCTTCTACAACACGTGCAACGCGTGCATGAACAGCCTGCTCCGCGGGACCCACCTGCGCGAGGTCTTCGAGGAGGCGAAGCTGTACCTGCCGCTCTGCAAGCTCGACAAGTTCAACGCGATCACGTGGATGGTCGGGGCGGTCGCGCGGTACGCCGAGGAGTTCGGCGCGCCGGCCGAAGGCGAGCCGACGCACGCGGCGTGGGCGGACCTCGACGCTGTGACCGCGGAGGCCCGCAGGATCAACAACCAGGCGTCCCTCTACTTCTTGAACATCTTCGACGTCCTCGCCGGCGTGTTCCAGGGCGCGTACGAAGAGGTGGCGCGGATCTGGGGCTCGACCGACCCGGGGCGCCTGGGAATGCTCGCGGCGTGGCACGCGAGCCCCTGCTATTATTATTATGGCGGGCTGGCCTTCGCGCGCGCCGCAGGGACCGCCGCCCCGGCGCTGCGAGAAGCATACCTCGCGCGGCTCGGGGAGTGCGCGCGCAAGGTGGAGCTGTGGGCGCGGTTCGGCCCGGCGAGCTTCGGCCACCGCAGCCTGATCCTGCAGGCAGAGCTCGCCCGGGTCGAGGGGCGCGAGGATGCGGGCGCTCTTTACGACTGTGGGATCGCCGCCGCGCGGGAGGGGCGATTCCTGCATGATGCGGCGCTGGCCAGCGAGCTGTGTGCGCGCCATTACCTCGACCTCCGCAGAGAATTCCTGGCGTGCGCCTACATGACCGAGGCGCATCGCCTGTACGCGCGCTGGGGGGCCGTTCGGATCGCGGAGCGCCTGGAGAGAGACTTCCCGCGCCTCCTCCGGCGCGAGGCGACGCACCGGCGGGCGGCCAGGCACGTCGAGATGGACTTCGCGACCGTGCTCAAGGCCTCGCAGGCGGTCTCCGGCGAGCTCGTCCTCGACCGGCTCATCGAGACGCTGCTGACGATCGCGGTCGAGACCGCGGGCGCGGAGCGAGGCCTCTTGCTCCGCCCTCGTGGCGCCGAATGCGACATCGAGGCCGAGGTCGTCGTCGTGCGCGACCGGGTCGAGGTCAGCCTGCGCCAAGCTCCCATCACCCCGGCCGATCTCCCCACTGCCATTCTGCATTATGTGATGCGCACGCGGGAGACCGTGATCCTCGACGACGCCGCCGCGCCCAACCTGTTCTCGGACGACGCCTATGTGCACGAGCGGCGCCCCCGCTCCGTGCTCTGCCTCGCCCTGGTGAAACAGGGCACGCTGGTGGGAGTGCTCTATCTCGAGAACAACCTGACCCCGCGCGTCTTCACCGCCGACCGGATCGCCATGCTGGAGCTCCTGGCGTCGCAGTCGGCCATCTCGCTGGAGAACGCCCGCCTCTATACCGAGCTGCAGCGAGAGAACAGCGAGCGCAAGCGGGCGGAGCTGGCGCTGCGGGAGCGGGAAGCGCGGATCCGGTGCCTGGTGGACTCCAATATCATCGGCATCGCGTTCTGGGACCTGGATGGCCGGATCACGTACGCGAACGACACATTTCTGCGCTTCATTGGCTATAGCCGGCAGGATGTGGTCTCCGGGAGCGTCTACTGGACGAAGTGCACGCCGCCGGAATTTCACGCGGCCGACGAGCGAGCGCTGGAGGAGATGCGTTTGACGGGCGAGTTCAGGCCCTTCGAGAAAGAGTATCTCCGGAGGGACGGCAGCCGCATCCCGGTGCTCCTCGGCGGTGCGCGATTCGGCGGGTCGGCGAGCGAGGGGGTGGCGTTCTGCCTCGATTTGACCGAGCGCAAGCAGGCGGAGGAGCGCCAGAAGCTGTTGCTGAACGAGCTGAACCACCGGGTGAAGAACACGCTGGCGATCGTGCAGGCGATCGCCGCGCAGACGCTGCGCACGACGGACTCGCCCAGGGCCTTCGCAGAGGCCTTCGGGGCCCGGCTCCTGGCCCTGTCCCAGACGCACAACCTCTTGAACGAGGCCTCCTGGCAGAGCGCCAGCCTCCGCGACATCGTCGGCGCCGAGCTGGCGCTGTACTCCGATGGCGACGCCGGCCGCTTCAGCCTGGCCGGCCAGGACGTGCGCCTACGCCCGGAGGCGGCGGTGACGCTCGGCATGGTCTTCCACGAGCTGTCGACCAACGCGGCCAAGTACGGAGCGCTGTCCGTGCCGTCCGGCCACGTCGATGTCGCGTGGAACGTGAACACCTGCGCGGCCGAACGGCGGATCCACCTGGAATGGCACGAGATGCACGGGCCGCCGACGCAGGCGCCACGCCGCAAGGGGTTCGGTTCGCGCCTGATCGAACGGGACCTCGAGCGACAGTTCGCCGGCGCAGTGCGCCTCGAGTTCCTGCCCGAGGGAGTGCGTTGCGTGATGGACCTGCCCCTGGATCGCGTAGCCGTATGACGAACTCGGAGCTCCAGAACGCGGGCGTGCTGCAGGGACTACGGGTCCTCATCGTCGAAGATGAACCGATGCTCGCCGCGTTCCTCGAAGACGCCCTGACCGACCTCGGCTGCGAGGTGATCGGCCCGGCCTTGAACATGAAGGACGCGCTTCGGTTGGCCCGCGAGGCGCGGATCGACGGAGCAGGCCTGGACATCAACGTCGCCGGCGAGGAGGTCTATCCCGTGGCCGACGTCCTGGCCGAGCGGGGCCTACCGTTCGTCTTCATGACCGGGTACGGAGAAGCAGGGCTGCGCGAGTCCGATCGCGGCCGGCCAGTGTTGCAGAAGCCGTACAGCTTCGATCGACTGGTGGAAATCATGAGACAGTGGCGCTCGTTCTCGTGCTGATACCGAAATGGTATTGGACCGGCCCCGGCGGTCGGGCGCACGCTCGTGGCATGTCGGTGACGATTTACGGGCCGCGGGAGATCGCGGCGATCGAGCGCGCGGGGGCGGCCGCGGCGGGGACGCTGGCGTACGTGGCGGAGCGGCTGCGGGCGGGGGTGACGACGGCGCAGATCGACGCGTGGGTGCGCGAGGACACGGCGCGGCGCGGCGGGCGGCCGAGTCAGCTGGGCTATCGCGGGGCGGGGCCGGGGCCGTTTCCGGCGAGCGTGTGCACGAGCCGCAACGAGGTGGTGTGTCACGGGGTGCCGCGGGCCGACGTGGTGCTGGAGGACGGCGACATCGTCAACGTCGACGTGACGACCGAGCTCGACGGGTTCCACGGCGACACCTCGGCGACGTTCTGCATCGGCGCGGTGTCGGCGGAGGCGCAGACGCTGGTGGCGACCACGCGGGCGGCCCGCGACGCCGGGATCGCGGCGGTGCGACCGGGCGCGCGGCTCGGGGACATCGGCGCGGCGATCGTCGAGGTCGCGCGGCGCGGCGGCTACGGGGTGGTGAGCGACTTCGGCGGCCACGGGATCGGCCGGCACATGCACGAGCCGCCGCACATCCCCCACGTCGGCCGCCCGGGCACCGGCCTGCGCCTGCGCGAGGGGATGGTGTTCACGATCGAGCCGATGCTGACCGTCGGGACCGCCGAGGTCGAGGTCCTCAAGGACGGCTGGACGGTCGTCACCACCGACCGCAAGTGGAGCGCGCAGTTCGAACACACGATCTGCGTCACCGCCGACGGGGCGCGTGTGTTGACGTGACCGAAGGGGCATGTCCTGCGGGACATGCCGTGCCGGGGGCCGGCGCGTAGGCCCGGCTCCTCATTGAACATAGCCTGCGGGACATGTCCCGTAGGTCAGATCCGCTCAGCCGCGGGCGAGCAGGGCGGTGAGGTCCTTCGTGAGGTTCTTCTGGTGGGCCTCGATGGTGCCGCCGCCGATCTCGAGCAGCTTGGCGTCGCGCCACAGGCGCTCGACCGGGAACTCCTTGCAGTAGCCGGCGCCGCCCATGACCTGCATGGCGTAGTCGGCGACCTGCTTGCCGACGGGGGCGGCGAACAGCTTGGCGGCGTCGGAGCCGACGCGGTTGCGGACGTCGGGGCCGATGTCGCGGGCGACGTTGTAGACCAGGCACTTGGCGGCCTCGGTCATCGCGTAGCCGTCGGCCAGGTAGCGCTGGATCTGTCCGAAGCGGTTGATGCTCTGGCGAAACGCGTGGCGCTCCTCGGCGTAGCGGACCATGATGTCGACGCAGCGGTCGGCGATGCCGACGCTCATCGCCGCCAGGGTGGTGCGCTCGATCTCGAGGTTGCGCATCATGTGCGTGAGGCCGCTGCCGACCTCGCCGAGGACGTTGGCGCAGGGGACCTTGCAGTCCTCGAAGATCAGCTCCGACATGGTCGAGGCGCGCATGCCGAGCTTGTCGATGTGATTGCTGGTGCGGAAGCCGGGGCAGTCGCGGTCGACCACGAAGGCGGTGATCCGGCCCTCGACCTTGGCGTAGACGAGGAAGCAGTGGCCCTCGCAGCCGTTGGTGATGTACGTCTTGGTGCCGTTCAGGACCCAGCCGTCGCCGTCGCGCACGGCGGTGGTGCCCATGCCGAGCACGTCGGTGCCGGCGCCCGGCTCGGTCATGCCCATGCCGGCGACCCACTCGCCGCTCAGCACGCGCGGCAAATAACGCGACCGCTGCTCGGCGTTGGAGCAGTGGTAGAAGTTGTTGACGAAGAGCATCGAGTGGGCCAGGTACGCCAGGGTGAAGCCGGGGTCGTACTTGGCGAGCTCGTGGTGGACGATGACTGCCGCGACTGCGTCCATGCCGGCGCCGCCGTCGGCCTCGGGGATGGTGATGCCGAGCAGGCCGAGGTCGCCGAGGCGGCGGAACAGCGGGACGTTGAGCTCGCCCTTGTGGTCGTGCAGGGCGGCCTGCGGCTCGACTTCGCGCGCGGCGAAGTCGGCGACCATCTGCCGCAGCATGCGGTGCTCTTCCGTGGGGTTGAACAGCAGGTCCGAGGCGAGTCGCTCCATGTCGAAGCAAAGGTTGGCACCGCTCGGCGCCCGCGCAGAAGCCCGCCGGGCGTGCGATGGCTCATCGCTGCGGCTGCTCACCGGGCTCGTGAGTCGCGTCAGCGGGCGCCTCACGCCGCGGCTCGACCAGTTTGGCCCGCACGTAGGCCTCGTAGTCGGCGCGCATCGGCAGCTCGAGGTCGGGGGAGATCCACGGCCGCTCGTCGGCGTCGCGGGTCCACGCCAGGCCGACGCCGCGGCGCTGCCACGCCGGCAACTCGGCGAAGTGAGTGCCGGCGCGGAACAGCAGCTCGTGCCGCGCGTCGGGCCCGAGGCCCGCGAGCGCGGCGGTCGCTTCGCCCTCGCTGCGGCCGGCCGCTCGCAAGGCCCAGTAACAGTGCGCGTTCAGGCAATTGCGGGCGGCGTCGTCGGCTCGCCAGCGGAAGTAGTCGACCACGCGATCGACGTCGGGCAGCTCGGCGACGCGGCAGTCGAAGCAGACGACCTGGCCGAGCAGCAGGCTGAACTTGGCGCTCGCCTCGCCGGCGAGGATCGAGTGGTACTTGCGCAGCAGGCGGCCGAACGCGCGCTCGCGCGGGTGGAACAGCAGCGAGATCTCGTCGCTCTGCGTGTAGGCGTAGACGACCTGAAAGCCGCACTGCATGAGGTGGCGCGCCGTGTCGATCATCATGTCGCGCACGCGGACGTCGTACGGCCGCGCGAGCTCCGGCAGGCGCTCCTTGGTGAGCTGGCTGAAGCCGCGGCCGTCGAGCCGCGCGACCATGTGAAAGCCCGGCGGGACGCGGCGGTCGCTCGCGGTCTCGAACGGGCGCAGGCGGCCCGAGAGGTCGTCGCTCTTCATCGGGCCTCCTCGCTCGCCGGGGCCTCGTCGGCGCGCCAGGCCTCGACCACGAACTCGCCGGCGTCGTCGATGCGCACGTAGTGGAGGACGTCGAAGCCCTCGTCGCGGCGCGGCGGGACCAGCCGCGCGGCGGTGCCGAGGACGCCGCGGTCGGGCACGCGCTGGGCCTCGGAGCGCCCGGCGTTGCGCGCGAGCGCGGGGGCGACGCGCGACTGGAAGTAATAGCCGACGACGACGAAGCCGGCGGCCCGCGCCGGGGCGATGTAGCGGGCCCGCTCGGCGGGCGTGGGGCTGGTGTTGTCGATGACCACCGACTGGCCGCAGCGCAGGCAGGCGTCGAACAGGGTGGCCTCGCGGTGACGCGTGCGCACGAGGTCGAGGCCGATCCGCAGGTGGCTGTGGAACAGCCGCCGCTGGAAGAAGGTGCTCTTGCCGGTGGCCTGGATCCCGCAAAAGATCACGAGCTCGGGCGGCGGTGCGGCGGTCACGTGGCGAGCCTCCGGTCGGTGCTCTCGAAGATCTTGTCGGCCGAACCCTCGATGAAGCCGCGGAACAGCCGGCCGTCGGGGCCGGGCCAGCGGCGCGCGAACTCGTAGTAGCAGGCGGGCACGGCGAAGCGGCCGTCGCTGAACTCGACGTCGACGAGGTCGGCCAGAGTCGACGATTGCTCGAGGCCCTGGGCCGGCGAGCCCTTGATCTCGCCGCCCTCGCCGTTGAGGCGCAGGCCGTGAGCCTTGAGGAACTCGCCCAGGCGCGCGAGGTCGCCCAGGCGGACGAGCGCGTGGACGGCCACGGTGAAGTGGTTGGCCCGCCAGCCGAACGCGGCCAGCCAGGCGGCGTACTCGCTCTCGCGCCGCAGCGCCTCGACCTCGGCGTGGGCGACCCGCCACGGGCGGCCGAGCGCGCACAGGTCTGGCGCCTGGAACATGTCCTCGGGGACCTGTTCCAAGAGGCTTCTCACTCTGTCCTGAAGGGCAGGCGAAAACGCGCCGAGGTCGAGCTCGCTGATGAACACGAGCGGGAGGGCGGGGTCGTCGTGGGCGAAGTGACGGGCGACCAGGCGCTTGCCGGGGAAGCGGTACGCGCCGGCGGCGCGGTAGCCGGCGCGCACGAACGGGCGCGCGAGAACGTCGATGTCGCAGCGCGGATCGGCCCAGGTGCGCAGGGCGACGTGGTCGTCGACGACGCGCTCGCCGGCCGCGGCCAGGAGGGCGTCGATCCGGTCGACCTGTGGGTTCAGGGCGGCGTAGTCGCGCCTCAGGCGATCGAGGAGGTCGCGGAGCTCCATGCCGGCGAGGATAGCGCTTGCGGCGGCGGCGTGGACGCGCCAAAGTTCGCGCGCGTGGATCTCCGCTCGTTCAAGCTCCATCGGCCCGATCGCCACGTGCGCGCGGTCGTCGTCGGCGCCCGCGGCGAACAGGGCCGCGACCTCGAAGGCGAGGCCTATTCCCGCGTCGACGCGGTCGCCGAGCCGATGTGGGCGGCGCTCGAGCGCCACGCGGGCGCCCAGGTCCGCGCCGTCGCGGTCGACGCGTTCGCCCGTCACGCGACCCTGTCGCTGGCCGACCCGGCCCGCCCCGGGCTGCGCCTGTCGACCGTCGAGTTCGAGGCGTTCATCGACGTGGTCGCCCCGGTGGCCCGGGCGATCCGCGGCGAGCTGTACGTGCGCCCCGTCGACGTCGTCGGCGCCGGGCCCGGCGAGGCCAGGTTCTGGGACCCACTGTTCGCGGCCGACGCCGGCGGCTGGGAGCTCGGGCGGGCCGCGCCACCGCTGGTCTCCTGGTTCTCGGAACATGTCCCGAAGGGCATGCAGGCGCTGGTCCCCGGCTGCGGCCGCGGCCACGAGGCGCGGCTGCTGGCGGCCCTCGAGGCGACGGTGACTGCCATCGACCTGGCGCCGACGGCGATCGCGCAGGCGCAGGCGATGACGCCGCCGGGCCTGGCGATCACGTTCGCGGTCCAGGACCTGTTCGCACGCATTGGTCAAAAGCCCGCGTTCGACCTGGTGGTCGAGCACACCTGCTTCTGCGCGATCGACCCGGCCCGCCGCGACGACTACGTGACCGCGGTGGCCGACTCGCTGCACCCCGGCGGGATGCTGGTGGGCCTGTTCTACGCCCACGGCCGCCCAGGCGGCCCGCCGTTCACGACCGACCGCGCCGAGGTCGAGCGCCGCTTCTCGCCGCGCTTCGCCATCGAGCAGCTCGAGGTGGCGCAGGGGTCGACGCTGATCCGCCACCGCCAGGAGCTGTTCGCGGTGATGCGCCGGCGGTGAGGCTCACTGCGTTTCACAAGGGGAGCGAGTCAACGATATTCCTCGCCCTTCCGTGCGTATACGGCTTCGGCCTTGGACTTGAGGAGTTGAGCCTTGGCGCGTGATGTTTTCTCGTCTAGATGGCGGAAATCGACGACAGTGTGCGCTGGATCGGGAACCGGAGTCTCAACCGGGTCTTCAAAAACATTAAGAGCTGCTTCGGTGCAGTCCGAGACCGAGAACGCCCAAACTCCGACCGATGCCAGGCCCTTCTGCTGCGTGTGCAACTCAAAAGAGGCCGCCGCGGTGGTCTTGGCGGCGCGAGAAACCGATAATAAACCTGCATCCTTCGGGGTGGGCTTGAAAGCTTGGCTGGTGGGGCGCCCTTGCTGTATCCAGCTTGGATGCACCTGGCGAAACACTTGCTCTGTAGGATCCGTGAGTTGAGCACCTGGAATCTTATTCATGGCGTGAATCGACCGACGAACGAAATGAGTCTCTCAATACCGCTGGTGTCGAGAAGGGAAATGTCCTCATCGCGGTGTGCCCCACTCTTCGTATGTACTCCCACACAAGAGACGCTGTTTGAATCAGCATCGAAGAGCGCGGAAACCTCTGCACCCGGAAATGACCATTCTGCTTGCACCATCCCTTCAGGAGTCGGGTAGAGGTACGGGCGCTGGAGTCCCCCGGCCTCTGCGCGTTTCAGGGAAGAAGCGAGCCATTCCAGCGAGCGAGGGGGGATTGGAGCGCCAGAGCCGTCGAACCAGCCTTCGCCAAGATCGGCGAGCTCGGCCAGACGCTTGTCGACATCAAGCTCTTCTCGCAAGTTTTCATCTTCTGCGAATGTCAGGTCTTTGATGGTGACGAGTCGAACGAGCCGATCCAACGAGTCGAAAGCCCCCGTGCCGGATGCGCGGACGGATAGAACTTCGGTATGTACTGCTGCCGTCCGGATTGTCCGGAGCTGTTCTTCGCTCAGTCCATCCAGAGAGCCCGTGATAGTTTGCTCGCCGTCGAGAAGTCCGAAGGTTCGTTTTTGCGTGTCGAAATGTACGATATGGCCCGTGATCTCTACTGCGTCCTCATATGTGGATTCGCGAAGAAGCACTAACCGCTTCCGAACCTTCTTTGTATAAATGGCGGTATTGCTCTTGTCCGGACCCAGGATCTCGATGGATTCATCGTCGCGCAATGTTCGGCCGAAACTGTTGAAATATCGAACCGCCTCGAGAGGAAAGTTTGCGGGTGCCGGCGTATTTGTGCGCATCGCCTCGATCGTCTTGTTCGCCACGTCGCGGGCTTGCTCGAAGTAATCTGGAGCGCGCGCGTTCAGCAGAGGAAGCTGCGATGGAACGACCGACAGATTCGGCCTTATGCGGCGCTCCAGGGGAGCAACTGCACTACCCTCACCGATGCTGCGTAGCACGAGATCGAAGCTCTCTTCGAACCCCTTCGGTACACGCTGTCGTTCAGGGTGGTCGCGGAAGAACAACGCTCGCGCGATCTCCAGCACGAGGTCTCTGTAGGCCGTGAAATCGGGCAACACAGACAGAGGGACCGAATGACCCTCAAACCTCGCGCCTTTAAGGACGTGAGTGACAAAGGTCTGCAGATCGGTCTTCGGATCGGCCATGTGTCGGGAAGCCTGACGATAGCTAACACACAGTTCGAAGGAAAGATTTCTCCTGGAAGGCCGTGAATTAGGCCTCTGCAGCGAACAGATCCGCGATGGGGGACAGGCCCCAGAGCTGGCGGCGGCTGGCGCGCATGAGTTGCGTGATTTTTGTCATTAAACTCTGATTTCGGTGCCGAAGGGGCCGCCGGTCACCAACAGCCGCGACCACTTCAGGTCGCGCGTTGTCGTCGAGCATCGCGGGGTCGAGCTAGCGGCCCGCGGCCATGTCGCCGCGCAGGATCATGCAGGTGCTGGCGAGGCGGGCGACGAGGCTCTGCTTGTCGTCGACGACGTCGCACTCGATGTAGCAGATCGTGCGGGTGCGCTTGACGATCCGCGCGTTGGCGGTGAGCAGCTGATTCCAAACCGGTTTGAAATAGTTGGCCTTGAGCTCGAGGGTGGTGAACGATTCGCCGCGCTCGAGGATCGAGCCGACGGCGGTGCCCATGGCGAGGTCGGCGAGGTCGCAGAGGACGCCGCCGTGGAGGGTGCCCATGGGGTTGGCGTGGCGCTCGGGGTCGGCCTGCAATTCGGCGACCGCGGCGCCGTCCTCGGCGCGGATCATGCGAATGCCGACGAGGCGGGCGATGGGCGGGTGGGGGAGCTCCCCGGCCATCACCCGCGCGAACCAGTCGCGCGGGTGAATGACCGGGGCGTCGCTCTTCGGCGGTGGATTGGTGGCAGTCGAAGACATGACTGGAGCTCCTGCGGTTTTAGACGCGCTCGACGATGACGGCGATGCCCTGGCCGCCGCCGATGCACATGGTGACGAGGCCGGTGGCGAGGTCGCGGCGCTCGAGCTCGTCGACGACGGTGCCGAGCAGCATGGCCCCAGTGGCGCCGAGCGGGTGGCCGAGGGCGATCGCGCCGCCGTTGACGTTGACGCGCTCGGGGTCGACGCCGAGGCTGCGCGTGGTCTCGAGCACGACCGCGGCGAAGGCCTCGTTGATCTCCCACAGGTCGATGTCGCCGACCTGCATGCCGGCCTGCTTCAGGGCCTTGCGCGACACCGGGGCCGGCGCGGTGAGCATGAGCACCGGGTCGCTGCCGATCGTGGCGATGCTCTTGACGATCGCCCGCGGCCTCAGGCCGTGCGCCCGCGCGAACTCCTCCGAGCCGATCAGCACGGCGGCGGCGCCGTCGGTCAGCGGGCTCGAATTGCCGGCGGTGTGCAGGTGCTCGATGCGCGGCGTGTCGGGGAATTGGGCCAGGGCGATCTGGTCGAGGGTGCGGCCGTCGGGGGTGACGGTCAGCTTGCCCACTTCGACGAACGACAGCGCGAGCTTGGCCAGGCCGGCGAGGCTGGTGTCGGGGCGCACCAGCTCGTCGCGGGCGAGCGCGACCTGGCCGGTGGCGGGGTCGACGACCGGGACGAGCGCGCGGGTGAAGCGGCCCTGCTCGACGGCGATGGTCGCCTTGCGGTGCGAGTCGGCGGCGAAGGCGTCGAGCTGCTGGCGGCTGAAGCCCTCGCGGGTGGCGATGAGGTCGGCGCTGATGCCCTGGGGGATCTGGAACACGCGCTCGCGTAGGCGGGCGTTGTTGCCGTCCTGGCCGGCGCCGTCGCTGCCCATCGGGACGCGCGACATGCTCTCGACGCCGCCGGCGACGATCAATTGTTGAAAGCCCGAGGCGGCGCCGTAGGCCGCCATGGCGACGGCCTGCAGGCCCGAGCCGCAGAAGCGGTTGAGCGAGACGCCGCTGACCTCTTGCGGCCAGCCGGCGGCCAGCACCGCGTTGCGGGCGATGTTGGCGCCCTGCTCGCCGACCTGCGACACGCTGCCGACGACCACGTCGTCGACGTCGGCGGCGGCGATGCCGGTATGCTGGACCAGGCCGTTCAGGGCCTGCGCCAGGAGCTCTTGCGGGTGAATGGCGCTGAGGCTGCCCTTGCCGGCCTTGCCGCGACCGCGGGGGGTGCGAACAGCGTCGAGGATGAGTGCCTTGCCCATGATTCATGTCCTCCGGGACTAATCGTTGGTGAACGCCTGGCGCGCGAAGTCGCGGCAGGCCTTGAGGATCTCGTCGGAAGTGGGAGTGCCCTTGAGGGCGCGCGCGAGGCTGAGGCCGCCGACCATCAGGGCGAGCAATGCGAGCGCGCGCTGGCGATTGGGGGCGGTGTCGTCGGCGATGCATTCGGCGAGGGCGTCGGCGTAGTCGCCGAGCTCGTGGGCCAGGGCCTCGCGCACCGGTTCGCCGGCCTGCGCCACGTCGGCGACCACGGCCGGGAGCGGGCAGCCCTCGCAGGGGTTGTCTCGGTGGCTGCGCGAGAGGTAGCGGCGGACCACGAAGGAGACCGCCTCGACGCCGCGCAGCTTGCCGGCGCCGGCGACCATGCCGCCCCACAGCTCGCGCAGCGACTGCCGCAGCGAGGCGGACACCAGCGCCTCCTTGGATTCGAAGTGAGCGTAGAAGCCGCCGACCGTGAGGCCGGCGCCCTTCATCACCTCGGCCACGCTGGCGCCGCCGATGCCGCGCTCGCGCAGCAGGCGGGTCGCCGAGGCGAGGATGTCTTGCCGGGTGCGCTCTTTCTGTTCGGTTCGGACGGTCACGGCGGGCCTCCTCGCGGACGGTTGGGATGACGCCTGTAATATGATGAGTGTCATTCGAGATGTCAAGCGGGGGCAGCGCCAGGGCCGCCTGCGCGGGGATGCGCATGTAGGCGCGGGGTGTACTCGGAGGGACCCCCACGGCGTGCGGGGTGGTGACGGATCACGGGGGCGCGAGGCGGTTTCGTCACGAAGTGGGGGTGATGCGATTGGCTTGCCGCGTGGGTCTCATCGCATAGAACCTGCGAGGTCCGCTCGTCATGCGCGTCGCGTCCGGGATGTTCTGCGTGCTCTTGTCGCTGTCGGCGTGCGGTCGGCTGGCGCCGCCGAAGGGCAGCGCCGGGGTCGAGGAGGGCGCGGCGAGCGCTGCCGATCCGGAGTCCTTCTATCGCGTCACGCGTCGTGACGAGCGGGAGTGCGAGGGGCTCGTGTGCGGCGGCTTCTCCGCCCGGCGCGTCGATCATGACACTGCAATATGTGGGGACGGATCGCGGCGGCGGGAGTGCCCGGTCGGCGTGATCGATCTGTCGGCGCTCGGCCTGGATGTCGGGCGCGAGCAGGAGCTGCGCGATGCAGTGGAGGACGGGCGGGCGCTGGTCCGCGGCACGCTGTCGCGGCCCGGCGCGCTGCTCGTCAGCGAGGGGTGGCTCGGTCGCACGGGGGCCGAGCCGAACGGCGCTTTCTATCGCCTCAACGGGATCTACGCCGGCTGCGAGGGCGAGCCGTGCCCGCTGGCGCACGCGTATCGGCTCAATGCCGGGTGGGACATGGTGATCGCGGGGCTCGACCTCGCGGGCACGGGGGTTTCGCCGGCCCTCGAGGAGCTGACCCGGCGGGCGATGCACGGCACGCCCGACGGGGTATTGGTGGCAGGGACGACGCGGTTCGTCCGCGGGCCCAACGGCAGCATGCAGGAATTGGTGGCCAGCGAGATCTACGCGCGGGCGATCCCCGCGGGCGGAGTCGCGTGCGCGGGGGGCATGTGCGCGCCGGGAGAGTTTTGTCAGACGCCGCCCGGGCAGTGCGACGCGATCGACCGCGGCACCTGCAGCGGTGCGAGCGGCCTGCACACCGTGGAGTTCGCGCCGGTGTGCGGCTGCGACGGCAAGACCTACTCGAACGACGGGGCGCGCTGGCTCGGACGCACGGGGCGGGCCCACGAGGGCGCGTGCAAGGCTCCGCCGCCGGCGAAGCCCATCACGCGGCGCGGGTCGAGCGCATCGTGATGCCCTGAGTTGATGGGACATGTTCTATGGGACATGTCCTTGGGAGTCGAAGCGAGGCCGGCGGCGGGCGCGGGCTCGGACGTCCCGAGCGGCCTCGTGGGACATTCGCGTGACATGTTTGTGAGGACATGTCGCCGCGGTCACGCGTCCGGGGGCGGCGATGTGGGGGCCGCGGCGCCGCGGGTGGGGGGGGTGCGTCGGGCAGCGGGGCGACGGATCGCGCCGCCGATGGGTTGTTTCGTCACGGACGGGCGGCGCGCCGGGGCTATTGCATCACGGGACTCATGGCATAGAACTCCCGCGCCTCGGACCGGGGCCATTCATCACCATGCGCATTTCATCGTTTGTCTTGTTCGCCTGTGCTTCTGTTTTGTCGCTCTCGCCGGCTTGCGACAGCCCCCCGCCGAAGAATCCCGAGCCGGAAGAGGACCACGATCAGAGCGGGCCCAGCGCCGCCGATCAGGAGACGTTCTACGTGGTGACCCGTCGTGACGTCCGCAAGTGCGCGGCGCCGGCCTGCGGCGGCTTCTACGTCCAGCGCGTCAATCAGGACAGCACCACCTGCGCGGATGGCAAGTCGGACAAGGAGTGCTATGTCGGCACCGTCGATCTGGCGGCGCTGAAGCTCGACGCGAACGGCCAGAACGCGTTCCTCGCGGCGTTCGCCGACGGGCACGCGCTCGTCCGCGGGACGATCGGGCGCGAGGCAGATCCGAATTTCGCCGATGTCGGGGTGCTTCAGGCCAGCGAGGGCTGGACGGGGCGCGCGGGGACGCAGCCGAAGGGGCACTTTTATCGCCTGCGCGGCATTCATGCCAAGTGCTCCGGCCTGCCGTGCCCGTCGGCGCACGCGCTCCGGCTCAACACCGGGTGGGACGCGCTGGTCGCAAGCGTCGACCTCGCGGCCAGCGGGGCGCCGCAGGAGGCCCAGGACGCCGCCAGCCAGGCGATGTACGAGACGCCCGAGGGCATCCTCGCCGCGGCCACGCCGTCGGAGGTGAGCGGGCCCAACGGGACGATGAAGGCGCTGGTGAGCAGTGAGTTCTACACCCGCGCGGGCGCGGCGGCCCCGGCTCCGAACCCCGAGTGCGGGGGGATCCGCGGGCTCTCGTGCGGCGAGGGCCAGTTCTGCGACCCCAGCCAGTGCGGCGGCGCGGACATCGGCGGGACCTGCCGGCAAAAGCCGGAGGCGTGCACGTTCGAGTACAGCCCGGTGTGCGGCTGCGACGGCAAGACCTACGGCAACGACTGCGCGCGCCTGTCGGCCGGGGTCGGCCTCGCGCACCCGGGCGAGTGCGAGAAGAAGTGAGCTGTCCGAACGGACAGGCGATCTCGCGGGCGCTCGCGCACGGCGGTGAGGTGGCCGAATCGGCGGCGCGGCGCTCGGGAGAGATGTCCGAAAGGACAGGAACTCACGAGCGCTCGCGCACGGCGGTGAGGTGGGCGAATCGGCGGGGCGGCGCTCGGGAGAGATGTCCGAAGGGACAGGAACTCACGAGCGCTCGCGCACGGCGGTGAGGTGGGCGAATCGGTGGGGCGGCGCTCGGGAGAGATGTCCGAAAGGATAGGTATTCGCGGGCGTTTGTGCACAGCGATGAGGTGGGCGAATCGGCGGCACGGCGCTCGGAGAAGATGTCCGAAGGGACAGGCTCTCGCGGGCCGCGAACGGCGGTGAGTCGGCGTGCGTCCGAATCAGCGGGGGTGCGCGCAATCGCGTTCGTGCTCGCCCAGGTCCATCGAGCATGCCCTTCGAGACATGCTGACGCCGAGGCGCGGAGCTGCGCGCGAGGATGCCCGTGATGACATGTCGGAAGGGACATGTCCTCAAGAGCTGACGCGGAGGACGGTGCCGAAGCGCTCGCGGCCGAGCTCGGGGGCGAGCGCGCCGGCGTGCCAGGCGGTGCGGCCGGCGACGAGGACGCGGCGGACGGCGGCGTCGTTGCGGCGCACCAGGCGGCGCAGCTCGCTGAACGGGCCGGCGGCGGCGGGCGGGGCGACCGGCTGCTCGTGGAGGGCGTCGAGGCGGTCGTCGAGGGCCTCGGGGTCGACGACCACGAGGTCGGCGCGGGCGCCGGGGGCGAGCACGCCGACGTCGAGGCCGAACCATCGCGCGAGCTCGCCGGTGACGCGGTGCACCGCGCGCTCGGGGCTCATGATCGGTCGGCCGCGCGCGGCCGCGGCCCGGACCATTCGCAACAGGCGCAGCGGGAAGTTGTAATAGGCCATGTTGCGCAGGTGCGCGCCGGCGTCGGAGAAGCCGATCTGGGCGTAGGGGTGGCGGACGATCCACTCGAGGCGGTCGGGGCGGTCGTTGGCGACGATCGTCTGCCAGCGCAGGGCGGTGCCGTGCTCGGCGACCAGGTCGAGGAGGGTGTCGATCGGGTCGCGCCCGCGCTCGGCGGCGACCTCGGCGAACGACTTGCCGACCAGCTGGTCTTCGGGACAGGCGAGAATCCGGGTGCGGCGGAGGTCGCGGTGGTAGGCGCGGCCGCGCAGGCGATCGCGCCACTGGCGGCGGAACCGCCGGCGATACTCGGGATCGCGCAGGAGGCCGGCGCGGGCGGCGGGGCGCTCGAGGTGGAGCGCCTCGGTGCCGGCGGCGAACTCCTCGAACACCGGGACCTCGATGCCGTCGACCCACATGTCGAACGGATTGGGCAGGGCCTGAAACCGCAGGTCGCCGCCGAACAAACGGTTGACGAGTCCCGCCAATACGCCGGCGACGCGGTGGACGCCGCGGGCGGGCGGGGCGTCCATCATGGCGATCAGGGTGGTCTTGAGGGCGGCGCGGCCGATGCCGGTGCTGAGCGCGGCGAACAGCAATACGTTGAGTTTGGTCGAGACGTCGGGCACGCCCTGGAGGACGCGGCCGCGGGCGCGCAGGACCGCGGCGAGGGCCCGATACTCCGACCACGAGGCGAACACGGAGGGGGTCGGGCGGCTGCGGAATTGCTCGCCGTCCATCTTGTCCCACGGCAGGGTGTTGATCGACAGGCCGAGGTAGCCGGCGTCGAGGGCCTCGTGCAGCAGGGCCGTCATGCGCGCGAGCTCGTCGGGGCGGGCGGCGGCGCGCGCGTCGAGGCTGCGGCCGAGGCCCATCGCGGCGGCGCGGATCGCCGAGTGACCGAGCAATGCGGCGACGTGCGGCCCGAGCGGCAGGCGCTCCAGGTGCTGTAAATAGCTCGCGGGCCCGTCCCAATCCTTGACGCGCGCCAGCATCGGCGCGACGCAGGCGCGGGGGATCCCCTCGACCCGGCAGAACATGTCGGCCAGCTCGTCCGGCGCGCCGATCGCCAGGCTCAGACCGCAGCTGCCGAGGAACACCGTGGTGACCCCGTGCCGCACGGATTCGCCGAGCGCCGGCCACAGCTCGAGCTCGGCGTCGTAATGCGTGTGGATGTCGATGAACCCGGGGGTGACCCAGCAGCCGCGCGCGTCGACCTCCTCGATGTCCTGTCCGACGGCCGAGTCCGGTGGCAACAGGGCCGCGACCGCGCCGCCGTCGACCAATACGTCGAGCGCGCGGGCCGGGTTGCCGAGGCCGTCGAACACCAAACCGCCGCGGAGGACCTGGGGGCGCAGGTGCATGGCTCAGCGTAACAGGCGGCGCGGGGGCCGGACAGCGCGCAGGGACCGCGACTGCGGAGATAGCTCTAAGGACAGGTGCGCGAGGAATCTACCGAGGGCCGAATCATGCGTGGCACGACGGCCGCGTCTGGGTGCTGGGGGCGACGCTCAGGCCAGCGGGGCGCCGGTTTCGGCGGAGGCGGAGACGGAGGCGGCGGCGGCGAAGACCTGATAGACGGTGTCGGGGCCCTCGCCCTCGCGGCGGATGGCGCCGGCCTTGACCAGGCGATTGAGCACGGCCCGCAGGTCGTCGGGCTGCAGGCCGACCCGCGGGCGCAGATCCTTGGCGCGGATCGGTTCGCTGGTGGTGCGCAGGGCGTTCATGACCAGAGTGTCGGGGTCGAAGCGATTGTGCTGGGCGAGCGTGCGATTCATGGCGCTGCGCACGACATCGACATTGCTGCGATCGGAGACCGGCGCGATCTCGAGCTGGGCGGGCTCCGGCCGGGGACGACGCGGGGCCGGCGGGGCCTCGCTGCGGGCCGCTCGCGGCGCCTCCAGGTCGGGGGCAGGGGCCTCGCGGCGCGCGTCGAGCTCGGGCGCCTCGATGGCCCTGGCGGCGTCGACGGCGGCGGCCTGGGCCTCCGCCAGGCCGCGGGGCGAGACCGGCGATTGCGGAGCGGACACCGACCGCAATCGCGGGCGGGGCGCCGCAGGCGAATCGACGGACCTGTCGGCGACGCGGGCGCGGCGCGGGCCTCTGGCGGCGGGTTCGGCGGGTTCGGCCGGCCGGGTGACCTCCGGGGCCGCGGTGCCGCCGAGCAGCGAGGACACCGGGAGGGCGCCGACGCTGCGTGCGGCGGGGCTGGTGAGGATCTCGCCGAGCTCGCGCAAGGTGAGACTGGGTAGTTCGTCCTGAATGAGCTGTAGGAACACCCGACGCTCGTGGTCCATCAGGGAGTCCCAGAGCTGGCGTTGAATCTGCTCGAACGTGGTCACACTCCGAGGTTACACGATCCGTGTAGAAACATCCATCGCAATCGTACGAGACAGTGATGCCGATGGCCGTCGCCGGACACTTGCGGCGAGCATGTGTCCGCTGCTGTCCGATCGACCAGACGAGGCCTCCAGATGCTGCACGTATCGGTCGCGGGGCGTGTGTCCGCGAATGACTCCATTGTGGTCAACGGCCCATTCGTCCATTGCCGCGCCGCATTGCCGGCGCGGTTCCGCACCGGATGAGGTATGATGATTGCCGACCTTCGATCAGAAGGCGGTTCGCTCGAGCTCGAAGTCGGCGAACGCCCAGGCGTCGAGGTAGTCGCGCTCGGCCTTCCGCGCGGCGGCCCTCTTCTTTTGCGCCGCCAGCGACTTCCACAGGCCGAAGTAGGCCCACCCGTTGTTGGGGTTTCGCGCCAGGTCGGCGCGGTACACGGCCTCGGCCTCGCGCGCGCGGCCGGCGTCGAGGAGGGCGGCGCCGAGGTAGTGACGGACCGGATAGAACCAATCGGCGGGCTCGTTGTAGGCGAGGGTGTCGGCGAGCGCGACGGCCCGCTCCCAGCGGGCGACCGTCTCCGGCGAGCGCTCGGCCTGGGCGGCGCGGGCGTCGACGATGTCGGCCGCGAGCTGCAGCACCCGCCTGCCCTGATTTTGGCCCGCGAGCTGGTCCTCGGGCAGCTGCCGCATGATGTCGCGGATCTGCATCGCCTCGGCGTAGGCGCCCTCGATCTCCTCGGTCGCCGCCAGCGCCATGCCCCGCGCGTGGTGCCACAGCGCGACCAGCGTCAGGTGCTTCGGGTCGGGCCTGGAGGCGCCGAACACCTCGTCCCAGCGGCCGAAGCGGACCATCACCAGCAGCGGCTCGGACAGGGAGAAGTCCATGCCGGGCATGCCGCACACGATGTCGCGCGGCATGTGCTCGGCCGACTTGCGCGCGGCCTCGAGCGACTCGGCGCTGCGCCCCTGCATGGCGGCGGCGTAGGCGAGGAACGCGTAATTGTGGGCGAGGTACAGCGGATAATAGCCGATCGGCTCGACGCGGGCGAGGTAGCGCTGATCGACCTGGATCGCGCGCCGGTTGGCCTCGGCGGCGTCGCCGTAGCGGCCGACCCGTTGATAGATGTGGGCCGGCATGTGGACCATGTGGCCGGCGCCCGGCATCAGCGCCGCGAGCCGGTCGGCGGCCTCGATGGCCCGCTCCGGCCGCGGCGAGGCCTCGACCGCGTGGATGTAGAAGTGATTGGCGCCAGGGTGGGAGTCGTCGCGCGCCAGCACCGACTCGAGGGTCTCGACGATCTCCAGGGTGCCCGGCGCGGCCTCGCCTTCGTTGCTCCACAGCCGCCACGGGTTGACGTTCATCAGCGCCTCGGCGAAGAGCGTCTGGACGTCGAGGTCGTCGGGGAAGCGCCTGGCGACGTCGCGCATCTCGCCGGCGTAGATCCGGTTATAGGTCTCCATCTCGGCCGGCGGCGCGTACTCCGAGCCCTTGAACCGGCGCGCCAGCGCGGCCACCAGCGCGGCCTCCACCGGCTGCCCGTATTGCGCGTGCTCCTGCGCCCGCGTGACCGCGTCCCAGGCGGCGTGCGCCCGGTCCGGCAGCATCGGGATGTTGTAATTGGGGCCGAGCGCGTAGGCGACTCCCCACAGACACATCGCGCAGCTGGGGTCGAGCTCGACGGCGCGGGCGAACGAGCGCGCCGCCTCGTCGTGGTTGAATCCATAGAGGAGATTCAGGCCCTGATCGAAGAATGCCTGGGCCTGTGGTGATTGCGTGGTGACCCGCCGGGTGTGGTCGCCGAGGTCGCCCAGCAGCTCTGCGCCCCGCGCCAGCGACTTCAGGGTCCAGGACTCGCCGCCCCCCGGGTCGCTCGCCTGGCCGGTACCGACGGCCCCTGAACCGCCGCTGCCCGGCGGATCGGCGGCCGGGTCGCCGACGTGCCGACCACAGGCGCAGAGGGCCACCACGGCGATCGTTCGAGCTCGAGACATGACAGCTTCCGCCGCTCAAGGTACGCCGAGTCGCTGGTCGCGCCCGAGAGGTCGCCAGGGCCGCTGCGAGCGCTCGACGCCGCGGGGCGCCAGAGACCGGGTCGGCCAGGCCACGGCCGCCGTCGGCGCCGTCCTGCGGGGGGCGCGCTCGCGGAGGCGGGCTGCCTTCTCGTCATCGCGCCAGCGGTCGCAGCCTCGCGGCAGCTCGCACAGGTCGCGGTGAGGTCGGCCGAGGCGGCGGAGCTGCGCGCAGACCGTGACGCGAGTCGCAGGGCGCTGATCGCGGGCGCGTACAAGAATCGCAGCGACTGCAGCTACTGTAGATACGGTCGATTCGCGGGGGGTCCCGCGAGGGGCGGTCGCCGGCGGCACCGCACACTGCGCGCGCGGTGTCAGTTTCTGCCGCGCGGGCCGTGCATCGAATCATCACCGACCTCGACGCCGGCGCGGCGCTGCAGGGCGGATCGCTTCATCGCCGATCTGCCCTGCCGTCAATCGCGGCCGGGCTAGTTGCTCCCCTTCGGGTACTGCATGTACACGTCGCCGGCCTTGAGGTTGGTACGGACCTTGATTGTCTGCTTGCGAGCGCTCATCACCGATGAGCTTACGGGACGGCCCGTTGGCCGCCAACTCGCGGCGGAGCGAGGGCGCCGGACACCAGCCCGGGGAGCAGGTGATCGCGCAGCTCGACCAGGGCGCGCGACTCCTGGCGGGCGTGGTCGATGCGCGCGAGCAGCGGGCGCGTCACGTCGGTGAAGGCGAGCCGCAGCCGCTCGGGCGGGAGCGCGATGGTGTGGTCGAGCACCGCGTCGCGCGGCAGCGCCAACACCGTGGTGCCGGAGGCGAAGCCGGCCGCGCGCGCGCGGAACTCGGGCTGTTGCAAGGCGAAGTAGACGAACTCGCGCCAGCACTCGCGGCCGGGCAAAAACCGCACTGCGAAGGCGTGGTGCGAGAACAGCACCGGACTTTCGCCCAGGTCCGGGACCCGCAGCGGCGCGCCGAGCAGCTCGCGGCGCTGCGTCAGGTCGGTGTTGGCGATCAGGAGGTCGCCCGGGACGACCATGTGGCGCGATTGATGCCGGCCGCCGTAGCGCCGCGGGACATCCTCGAGGTCGAGCTCGGGCCGCGCGCTGAAGTCCCCGAGGCCGAGCAGGCGCATGCCGGTGTCGCCGAGCAGCTCGCCGCGGTACGACAGGCCCTTGTCGAGGTCGAACAGGTCACCGAGGCGGACGAGCTTCCAGTCGCGCGGCGTGGGGCGCTCGACGAAGTGCGCGCGGAAGCGGGCGCCGGCGAGCTCGGCCAGGGTCGCGCACAGGCGGTCGTTGAGCTCGACCTTGTCGTCGAGGGCCCCGAGCGCGTCGACGATCGCCTCCTGCCGGCGCGGCGGCGGCAGGACGATCGGGATCCGCACCAGCCCCGACTTGGTGAGGATCGGCTGGGCCGACCCGCCGGCGGAGGCCCGCAGCTCGCGCTGACGCGATCGCAGGTCGTAATAGACATAGCGCGGACAATTGGGCGGATCGACGACGAGCGCGGCCAACTGCTGATTGATGGCAGCGTCGACGCCGGCGCAGGCGGTCTTGCCGAGGTCGGCGCCGATGCAGGTCAGGAGGACGCTGCCCTTCGGCACCCGCGAGGCGCCGATCAGGCGCGCGCCGAGCTCGGTCAAGGTGCGGGCGGCGCTGTCGATGGTGCGCCGGCCATCGAGGTCGGTGGGCGTGATGAAGGGGACGGGGCCGCCGAAGTGGGCCGGATCGTCGGCCGGGGGGGTGCCGCCGATGACGATCCGCCCGAGCGCGCCGAGGCTGCTGACGCGGCGCTCACTCACGGTCGAGCTCCCGGACGAGGTCGCGGAGCCGGCGATCGAGCTCGGCGGCGGTGACGAGTTGAGCGTCGAGCGCCTCGGTGAGCCGGCGCATGCGGTCGGCGTACGGCTCGGTCGGCGTGGGCTCGGCGGCGGTGCCGACGTAGCGCCCCGGCGTGAGCACGAACTCCTGCCCGGCGATCTCGCCGAGGTCGACGGCGCGCGAGAAGCCGGGCACTTCCACCGGCCGCTTCGGCTGTTCGGACGAGGCTGCGACGTCCGGCTCGTCACGCCAGGCGCGGTAGGTGCCGGCGATCGTGTCGATGTCGGCGGGCGACAGCTCGCGCATGGTGCGGGTGACCATGGTGCCGAGGTTGCGCGCGTCGATGAAGAGGAGCTCGTTGCGACGGTCGCGGCCGTCGCCGCCGCGCTTGTCGTCGGCGAAGATCCACAGGCAGGCCGGGATCGAGGTGGCGTAGAACAATTGCGAGGGCAGGGCGACGACGCAGTCGAGCTTGTCGGCCTCGACGATCGCGCGGCGGATGTCGCCCTCGCCCGAGCGGCGCGAGCTGAGGCTGCCGCACGCGAGCACCACGCCGGCGGCGCCGCGCGGCGCGAGGTGATGCAGCACGTGCTGGACCCACGCGAAGTTGGCGCAGCGCGACGGCGGCAGGCCGAAGCGCCAGCGCGGATCTCTCTGCTCCGGCTCGCCCCACGCGCTGGCGTTGAACGGCGGGTTGGCGAGGATGTACTCGGCCTTCAGGTCAGGATGGAGGTCGCGGCGCAGGGTGTCGCCGGGCCCGGGGCCGAGGTCGCCCTGCAGGCCGCGGAGCGCGAGGTTCATCTTCGCCAGCCGCCAGGTGGTCGGGTTCGACTCCTGTCCGAAGAGACAGATGTCGGGCCGGGCGCTGTGCACGAACATGCCGCCGCTGCCGCAGCACGGGTCGTAGACCCGACCGGACTGCGGAGCGAGCATGGCGACGAGCAGCTGGACGACGCCGCGCGGGGTGTAGAACTGGCCGCCCTTGCGGCCCTCGGCGCTGGCGAACTCGGCGAGGAAGTACTCGTAGATCCGCCCGAGCAGGTCGCGGTCGCCGGCGATGTCGACGCTGCCGACCAGACCGACCAGCTCCTTGAGACAGGCGGGCTCGAGGCCCGAGCGCTCGTACCGGGGAGTGAGCACGCCCTTCAGCGAGGGGTTGTCGGTCTCGATGGCCCGCAGGGCGGCGTCGAGGTGCTCGCCCAGCTCCGGGCTGCTGCTCGCGGCCGCCAGCTCCGGCCAGCCGGTCGAGGCCGAGGCCCAGCGCAGGAACACCAGCCCGAGCACGATGTGCTTGTACGCCGCCGCGTCGAGGTGATGCCGGAGCTTGTTCGCCGCGAGCCAGAGCTGGCGCTCGAGGGTCGTGTCGTCGCGGCGCGCTCGGGGAAGCATTCGGCGCGAGAATACGCCGACTTTGCCGCGGGGGGCGCGCAATCGCGCATGAGGCAGAACACGCCGCAACCCGGCTGCAGACGCCCGGCGCCGCTGGGGTGAACTTGCCGATGCAACGACCAGAGCGGGTGTTCAGGTCGCGGCCGGCCCGAGGGCCGGAGCCCCACCGCTGCGCGCTTTCGCGGTGCGCGTCGGCGATCGCGGAGGCGGGGAGAGTCGAGCAAATCGTGTGAACGAGCATACATGCGCGGCAATCACCGCTCGAACATTGGTCATTCCCAGGGGGTGACGAGCACCGGTCATTCCGCGGTCCGAGGAGCGTGATCGCCGCCGCGCACCTGTCTTTTGAGACATGGAACAGAAGATCTACACCGGCGCCGGCTCCGCGATTCAGGGGGCGATGGACACCGGTCATTCCGGGGTCCGAGGAGCGTGATCGCCGCACTCACCTGTCCTTTGAGGCGTGGAAACGGCGGTGTCGGGCCGGCGCCGGCTCCGCATTTTTGATCGAGGTGATTCCCGCACGCGAATGCGGCCGGCGCGGGGGTCGCCCTGATACGAGATGGCGCCTGACCCGCCGTTTTGATGCGCTCTTGATGGCGCTTCGTGACGCCGATCGCATGAACGGACCATGGCGAAAAAAATGGTCATCGCAGTGGGCCTATTCCTCGCGGCCTGCGGGCAGGAGAACGCAGATACGGCGACGCTGAGCGACGGCGGTACGTCGATTGTGACGGGAGGCGACTCGTCGCCCTCCGGCACGGCGGATGCTCCGACCACGGGCGGGTCGAATTCACAGGGGCTCTCGACCTCCGCGGAGGGCAGCGATTCGCTGAGCGATTCCGCCAGCAACAGCATGTCGCCGACAGACAGCGCGAGCGCGACGGACAGCGCGAGCGCGTCGGACAGCGCGAGCGCGACGGACAGCGCGAGCGCGACGGACGGCGCGAGCGCGACGGACGGCGCGAGCGCTTCAAATAGCGCGTCGAACAGCGCGAGCGTGTCGGAGAGCGCGAGCGTATCGGAGAGCGCGAGCGTGTCGGAGAGCGTATCGGAGAGCGCGAGCGTGTCGGAGAGCGCATCGGACAGCGTATCCGCGTCGGACAGCGCGTCGGACAGCGCGTCGGACAGCGCGAGCGCGTCGGACAGCGCGTCGGACACGGAGAACGACACTCCGCTGGACTGCTCGCCGCGGGTGTGCGAGTTCGACGGCAAGATCCACCAGTGTGGTGATTGCGACGACAACGACGGCGACGGCGACGTCGATTGCACCGACACGGAGTGCTTCGGGCCGTGCGACGACAGCGAGGAGGAGTTCGGCTCCCCGCTCGAGGACAAGGACCCCTGCAAGCAGGACTGCTACTTCGACGGCAACGCCGGCCAGGGCGGCGGCGATTGCCAGTGGAACCTCAAGTGCGACCCGCTCGAGCCGGGCGGCCCGCTCTGCAAGTACAACCCGAACCTCGACACCTTCCCCGACGACCCCGACAACTACGGCAAGTGCGTCGACGGCGACCGGGACAACTGCGCCGGCAGCTGCGCGCCGCCGAACGGGTGCGACTGCTTCGGCTGCTGCACCATCGACGGCGTCGACCGCTTCATCGGCAGCCCTGGCTGCAAGGCCGACGACCTGGCGGCGTGCAACGAGTGCACCAAGCAGAACGACCTGTGCGGCAACCCCTGCGACGACGGCGAGACCTGCTACCCCGAGGTCGAAGCGTCGCAGTGCTGAGCCGAATCGCCGCAGCGCGGCCGCGGATGCGCCGGCTCGCGGAGCTCGCGGGCGAGCGGCCGCGTTCGTTGAATGTCGGATAAGACATGTCCTACAGGACAGCTCTATCGCCCGCGAGCGAGCAGGGTGGCGAGGAGACGCCGGCCGTCATCGATGACGATGACGGTCGGCGTGGCCGCGGTCGTGACCGGCTCAGCCGCCGGGGATCCGCAGCGACAGCAGGTGCTCGACGAGGGCGCTCTGCTCGGCCGGCGTGAAGCCGGCGCCAGGGTCGACCCAGAACTCGTGGCCGACGCCGCGCACGTGCAGCTCCCAGCGCGCGGTGTCGGCGTGGTTGGCCGCGATCACGCGGGCCCGCAGCTCGCGGTCGAGGAGCGCGCGGAGGCTGGCGCGCGGGTCGAGGGGGAAGCCGCGGGCGCGGATGTTGCCGACACCGACGACGCTCTCGCCAGGCGCGACGGCGACGCCGCCGTCGTGCAAGTAAGGCGCGCTCCACCACAAGCCGACGAGGCCGGGGATCTTGTACCCACTCTGGCCATTGGCGCGCGCGGGGTCGGTGCCGACGCGGGCGTGCGGGAGCACGGACTGAGTGGTGTAGGCCGGGCCCGAGTGACAGCGCTCGCAGCCGGCGCGGGCGAACACCTCGCGGCCGCGGGCCGCAGCGGCGGCGTCGACGACGACCTCGGGCGGACGCAACGCGTCCTGCCACGCGGCCATGGCGACGATCCGCTCCCACTCCGGCGGCTCGACGTACGGCGCGCTGACTGCGTGCAAGGCGGTGGGGCCGTTGATGTAGAGGGCGAGGCCGGACAGCGGCCCGGCGCGCGAGGAGCCGGTCCAACCATACGGCGCCTCCTCGTGGACGAAGACGTCGGGGATCCGCGTCGGGTTGGCGGCGCCGTCGAGGGTGGCGTCGAAGCTGCCCGGCGGCCACGCGGCGAGCGTGCGATCGACGGCCGCCTCGACCTCGACGGGCTCGGGGCCGGGGCCGACCTCGGTGTGCGCGCGGAAGGCCGCGCTGTTCGGCGCCAGCGCGAGGAGCAGCCCGGCCTGCAGGTCGCTGTTGGCCGCGCCGTGGATCACCTGCCGCGTCTCGGGATCGACCGTCGAGTGACACAGCGCGCAGGTGATGCCGACGCGGACCTCGTAGCGCGTCATGTGCACGACCACGCCGAGCGGCAAGAACGAGCCGGCGGCGACGTCGAGGCCGGTGCCGATCTTGCTGCCGCGCGCGTAGGTCTGACCGCCGATCGTGACGTCCTCGCTCAGCTCGATCTCGAGGTCGGTGGTGCCCGCGCCGCGCAGCTTGAACAGGGCCCGCGCGGCCGGCCACGCCCGCAGCGGCCCGCTCAGCACCCCCATCACGTCGCTGAAGAACACCTCGTTGCCGAAGTCCTCGCCGTAGAAGTCGCGCCGCCCGCGGGCGAGGTCGGCGGCGTCGACCGCGGCCGAGGCCACCTCATGGTTGAGCGAGGCCTTGTCGCCCGGGCGCGAGGCGCACGACCACGGGATCAGCCCGACAAAGGTGACGGCGGCGGCGAGCGCGATGGCGGCGATCGCCACGGGACGGCGCCAACGAGGCCGACGGACGTGGAATACGCGAACTGCTGCCATGGCACCTCCCCTCTCGTCGCCTGTCCCCGGGGACTGGTGACGTACGGTAGAACCATGGGGCAGGCCCACGGGCGTTCAACCACACGCAGACAGGCGTAGAAGCCGCCTCGTGCGGGCGCGGAGGATCTTCGCGGGAGATGTGCGTGTCCCGACGCGAGGCGGGGCTCATGGATCATGGGCGCGGCCTCCGCCCGCGTGAGGCCCCGTCCGCGAGCCCACCGCCGCGAGCAGGCCCGCGCCCTTTCACCGCCGCTGCAAGGTGGCCCGCATGCCGCCCGCGGGACGCAGCGTGATCGAGAATTGCGGGCGCGGGCGATCGGCGGGGCGGACGACCGGGCGCCAGCGGCGAGCGAGCGTGGCGAGCACCAGCACGAGCTCGAGCAAGGCGAAGTTGTTGCCGATGCACAGGCGCGGGCCGCCGCCGAACGGGAAGTAGGCGAAGCGGGGGATCCGTCGCGCGAGGTCGCCGTCCCACCGCTCGGGCTCGAACGAGTCCGGCCGCGGGAAGTGCCGCGCGTCGCGGTGCGCCGCCCACTGGAACATCCACAGCTGGGCGCCGCGCGGGACGGCGACGCCGCCGAGCTCGAGATCCTCGAGCGCCTCGCGGCCGATGCTCCACGCCGGCGGGTACAGCCGCATGCTCTCGTGCACGACCCAGTCGGTGTACCGCAGCGCCGGTACGTCGGCGAGCGTCGGCGGCCGGTCGCCCAGCACGCTGTCGAGCTCGGCGCGCAGCCGGTCCCACGCCGCCGGGTGCTGCGACAGGAGCATCCACGTCCACGTCAGCGCCAGCGCGGTGGTCTCGTGGCCGGCGACGAACAGGATGAACGCCTCGTCGCGCAGCTGCTCGTCGGTCATCCCCCCGCCCTCGTCGTCGCGCGCGCGCAGCAGCATCGACAGCAGGTCGCCCTCGTCGCGGCCGCTCGCGCGGCGGGCGGCGATGATGCCGCGCATGGCGCCGTCGATGCGCGCGCGCGCCTCGTGGAAGCGGCGGTTCTTCGGCAGCGGCACGCGGGCGAGCCACGGCGCGAAGGCGTAGGTCGGGTCGGAGAAGCGGGCCATGATGACGTCGAGCGAGCTGCCGATGGTCTCGGCGATGGCCCGGTCGACGCCGGAGGAGAACAGGGTGGCGGCGACGATGTCGAGGGTGAGGCGCATCATCGCCGCGTGGATGTCGAGCACCTGTCCTTCGCGCCAGGTGGACGCGAGGCGCTCGGCGTGTTCGACCATGACCGCGCCGTAGCCGGCGATCCGCTCGCGGTGGAAGGCGGGCTGGGCCAGCCGCCGCTGGCGGCGCCAGAACTCGCCGTCGCTGACGAGCAGGCCGTTGCCGGTGACGAGCGAGAGGTCGCGGGTGAAGCGGTCCTTGATGAAGAGCTTGCTGCGGCCGACCAGCACCTCGTCGATGAGGTCGGGGTCGGCGACGAAGTAGGGCGAGAACCCGAGCATGCGGACCTGGTGGATCGGCGCCGCCGCGGTGTGTCGGGCGATGAACTGCTCGGGCCGCAAGGCCAGGTGCAGCATGTTGCCGGGGCCCTGCAGCGGCCGGGGGAGCGAGATGTCGAGCATACGCGACGGCACGATAGCGGAGAGATCTCGACGCGTCCACGCGAGGCCGTCAGGGGCCGCGCAGGACGCAGCTCTCGCGCGCCGGCGCGGCATGGTCTTGGGGTCATGTACGGACGACCGTCCGGGCCCGCCCGCGCGCCGCGCTGGTCGCCACGGCCTGTCGTTTGGACATACGATGCCGCCATGGACCCACTCCACGCCGCGTTCTTCGCCTGCCTCGGCGCCGCGTCCCTGTGCTGGCTGCTCGGCACGCTCACCCGCGAGTACTCGTGGGTCGACCGCTTGTGGTCGATCCTCCCGCCCGCGTACGTCGCATGGTTCGCGTCGCAGTCGGGCTGCGACGACCCGCGCCTGCGTGCGATGACGATCCTCGCGGCGCTGTGGGGCGCGCGGCTGACCTACAACTTCGCGCGCAAGGGCGGCTACGCGCCCGGCGGCGAGGACTACCGCTGGATCGAGCTGCGCCGCCGCCTGCCGCCGCCGGTGTTCGCGGTGTTCGCCCTGGTGTTCATCGCGTTCATCCAGAACATCCTGCTCCTGCTGCTGGCGCTGCCGGCCTACGTGGCGGCGTCGCCGACGGCGGCGCCGTGGGGCTGCCTCGATACCGTGGCGACGATCGTGTTCCTGCTCCTGCTCGCCGGCGAGACGATCGCCGACCAGCAGCAGTGGCGGTTCCACGCCGCCAAGCGCGCCCGCGGCGACGCCTACGGGCCCAAGTTCCTGACCCGCGGCCTGTTCCGCTACTCCCGCCACCCGAACTTCTTCTGCGAGGTGTCGATGTGGTGGACGTTCTATCTGTTCTCGGTGGCGTCCGGCGCGGGCCTCGTCAACGTGTCGATCGCCGGGCCCGTGGTGCTGACGCTGCTGTTCCACGGGTCGACCGCGTTCACCGAGCAATTGTCGCGGGCGAAGTATCCGACCTACGCCGACTATCAGCGCACCACGTCGCGGCTGATCCCCTGGTTCCCGCGTCGCTGAGCGCGGGCGCGGCGACACGACCGCGATTGAGCCGATGCGATTCGCCGCTGCCTGTCCAGGGCACCTCGAGGTGCCCCTGGGAGACGAGGGCGAGGAAATCATCGCGCGATTCACGGGGGGGTCGACAGTGGCTGCTCGCGGGCCGGGGTCGCCGTTGCGCGCGAGTAGATCCGTGGAGCCCCATGGAGAAAGGGCGAATCACGGCACACCTCCCCTGGTAGGAGTCGCTCGCCGAACGACCGCCGCGTTCGAGGAACGTCATTGCCGGGGCCCGAGCAGGAGCGCAGGAGAGCGCGCTGTGAGGTTTGTATCGGGGGAGGTCGGGAGGAGACGGCGGCGCCGAGCTTCAGAGGACGCGGTAGAGTGGTGCAATGAATCGATTAATCCTGCGTACCACGCCCGAGTTGTTGCTCTGCCTGTTGACAATCACCGCCTGTGACGCCGAACCCGAGGCGATCGACGAGAAGGTGAGCGAGCGCGCCGTCGACGGCGCGACCGCAGTGTACACGTCGCGGTCCGCACCGTCGACGTCAACGGCGAGACGGTCGCGTCGCGCACTCGCGGGGCGCTGACGCCGGAGGTGTTCCAGCGCGCCGGCCGTCCGTGGTCCTACTTCGACGAGGAACACCTCTATCACGAGGTCGCGTGGACGCGCTCGCTCGCCGACGGCACCCGCGAGCACGGCCACGAGATCGTGCGCGAGGACAACCCGAGCCCGGTCGTCGCGCAGCCGGACCTGACCCCGACGAGGATCGATCCGTCGTTCACGGCGCTCCTGGCGGACGACGCCATGCGGCGCGCGCCCGAGACGATGGTCGAGGTGTCCGTGCGTCTGCGCGACTTTCCCGACTGGGATGTCCCCCTGCTGCCGCCGGCGGTCGGGTTCTCCGAGGCCGACGCACGGCGGGTGATCGTCGAGCGCGAGGCCGCGATCGCGGCGCGTGCCGAGCTGCTGGACGACATGTCCGTGGCGCTGGTCGCGGAGCTCGAGGGGCTCGGCGGCGTGGTCGTCTCGCGGCAGCCGTCGGTCGGCTGGCTGACGCTGCGCACGCCCTGGTCGAGCCTGCCGGGGCTCGCCGAGCACCCCGACATCTCGAAGCTCTCCCTCGCCGCTGGTAAGTGGTCGCTGCAGTGGCACCTCGGAGAGGGCCGCCAGCCCGGACGCCTCGACGCCGATCGCTTCTGGACGCAGGGCTTCGACGGCGGGCGAGCCAACCCCGATCGACACTTGGTCGGTCACATCACCGTGGGCGTGATCGACAACGGCCTCGAGGACGAGGCGTGCGCCTTCTACGACGGGGCCAACTGCACGGGGACCTCGCGGATCCACCGGCGGTTCAAGTGCTCCAACACCCCGATCAATTATTGCCAGCCGCTGGTCGCCGGGATCAACTTCCTCGAGGTCGACGAGGACTTCCACGGCACCAGCGTGTCGAGCGTGATCCTCGGCGACTACACCGACGATCAGGCGTGCGGGGTCGCGGTCGGTGATCCGCTCTGGGTGTCCGGCTGTCATAGCGCCGCGTTCGAGAGCCGCGCGACCGGGATGGCCCCGGAGGCGCGGCTCGTGTTCTTCGCGATCACCGACGAGAGCTCCAATGCGCTGATCTCGGCGCAAATGGACGACGCGCTCTTCGACGCGATCGGCAGCCACGTGGACATCGTCAACATGTCCGTGGCGATGGACGACGGGGACCTCGGCACGGCGTGCAACCCCGAGCCGCTGCAAGCGTTCGAGGAGGAGGCCGAGAACGCGTACGACGACGGGATCCTCGTCGTCGTGGCGGCCGGCAATACGAGCGGCGCGTCGGCGACGTCGTGCGGGATCTACTCGCCCGCCGACGGCCTCAAGACGCTCGCGGTCAACGGCTTCACGGCGTCGGATCCCGACTGCGCGAGCGACTACCATCAATGGTGCCTGCTCGACACGCCCGGCGCCTCGCGCGGCGGTGGCGACGCGATCGTCAACGGGATCACCCGGACCCAGGCGCTGTCGCTGATCGACGTCGTCGCCCCGACCGAGATCACGTCGGCGACGCAGGGCCAGGGCGACTTCGGCGAGGTCAAGACCACCACGGCGGTCGGCGGGACGAGCCACGCGGCGCCGCACGTCTCCGGCCTCGCGGCGCTGATCAAGGACCAGTACCTCGCGGGCGGCCTGACGTGGATCAACAACCCCGGCCGCCTGCACACGATCGTGCTCGCGCACACCGACCGCCACTTCAGCGCCGCCCCCGCCGACCCTGATCAGGCGACCGCGCAGCGGTTCACCGGCGCCGACAAGTGGTACGGCCTCGGCCGCATGACGATGCGCCTTTTGGGCGCGGGCGGCGATCTCGGGCTGTTCTATAATCACTTCCGCACGTGGTCGTTCACGTCGGCCAGCACCAGCAGCACGTACTTCCCGTTCGGCACCTCGCCGATGCCGGCCGGCGTCGAGGTGGTCAAGTGCGTGATGACGATGAGCGAGGACCTGTCCAACAAGTCCGACATCAGCGACATCGACTTGCGGGTGCGTATCCTCGCCCCGGACGCCAACGGTCTCTGCTCGTCGAGCGGCGCGCAGATCGCCACGCGCGGCGACTCGTCGTACGACGTCAAATCGATGGTCGCGTACGAGGCCCCCGCGACGACCCTCGGCGGCAATTGTGCCGAAGTCAGCCTCGTCAAACAGCACGTGACGGCGGCCGGAGTCACGACGCACACGATGTGCTACTTCGCCGAGAAGCAGGACGACGCCTGAACGAGCGCGAATCGGGGCACGCCGAATCCTGGCCGCCCCGATCGGTCGACCACCGGCTACGCGGCGGCACCTGGCCGTCACGTCACGCGTCGTCGAGCTTCTTCAGCAGCCGGTCCAGCTTCGGCGTCTTGGCCCACTCGGCGATCCGCCTGGGCCGGCGCGACGAGTGGACGCCGAGCCCGTGCTCGTAGCGGTCGACGCCGAACAGCGCCAGAGTGACGTCGAGGTACACGGAGAAGCTGGTGAAATCCGAGGACTCCATGTCGGCGCCGTGATCGGTGGCGACGATCATCACCGGCTCGGGTCCGAAGACCAGGTCGGCGTGGTTGTAATTCGAATAACTGTCGATGCACACCGCCCGCACCGCCGGGGGCTCGTGCGGCTTCCTCCCGAACATCCGCCGCAGGTGGTCGTCGTCGATCTCGTTGACGTGGGAGTTCTTCTCCCAGGCCGGTGAGATGGCGCGCGCGACCGGCAACAGGTTGATGCACCCCGGCGGCTGTCCGTAGTCGGGCCCGTCGAACGGCTTGGTGCGCGCGTCGTAATCGTGCTCGCGCAGGCCCCACTCGAGGAACACTCCGTCGTGCGCGAGGTAGAACGCCCGCAGGTCGTCCGGCAGCGGCGAGCCGACCGCCTTCTCCGCCTTGCGAATCGCCGCCGCCGTCGCCGGCGGGCGGACGACGACCTTGTACACCTCGACCTCGGGGTGCGCGCGCAGAGTCGCGACCATCGCGTCGAAACGCTCGCGGAAGTACGATTTCGCGGCCATCCTGGTGCTCCTTCGATTCCACGAGATACCAGCCCCACGGGCGCCGGGCAACGACCACGAACCGGCTCGACGCGGGCCCGCGGGCGCGAGCCGGGCGAGGTCGGCGACGGCCGTGGCCTCGTTGGCAGCCGCGAGCGGAAGCGACGCCAGGGGAGCAGGTCGCCCGGCCGAGATCGTCTCGATCGCGCGGTACCGCGTCCGCGGGCGCGAGGCTCAGGAACGCGAAGAGCCTGGGCCGGAGCCGAGATGATCGTCCTCACCCGCGACGGCGCCATCGCCTGCGCCTGCGACCCGAGCGGGCCTCGACGGTAGCGAGGAATGTCGTGACGGGCGGCGACGCCCTGCGCTAACGTCGACGCATGGAGAGCGAGTACACCGCGGACATGATTCAGGTCCTCACGCTGCGCGAGAGCGTGCGCAAGCGGCCCGGGATGTACATCGGCTCGACCGACGACAGCGCGGGCCTCCTGAGCTTGCTGCTCGAGGTCGTATCGACGCCTGTCGAGCAGATCCTGCTAGGCCGCTGCGCCCGCGTCGACGTCCGCGTCGACGCCGACGACTTCGTCACCGTCACCGACGACGGCCCGGGAGTCCCGGCGCGCTCGCTGGCCGACCTTCTCGAGCAGCCGGTCGACGTTCAAGGCCCGCGCGTCCACCTCGCGTTCCGTGGCATGAGCCTGGCGATCGTCAACGCGGTGAGTGATCCGTTCGAGGTCGACACCGTCCACGGCGGCGAGCAGGCGACCGTCGCATACGCGGGCGGCCTGCAGCGCGGCCCCATGCGGGTGAGCGCAGCGTCGCGGCCGTCGGGCACGCGCGTCCGGTTTCGTCCCGATCCGCAGATCTTCCAGTGCACGCGCCAGCCACGAGCCGAACTGACGCAGCGTCTCGAAGACCTCGCGTTCCTGCTGCCCGCGATGGCGCTGTCGTGGAGCTTCGCGGGCGAGCGCGCGACGGGTCTCGTCGAACGCCTCCGCGCCGAGCTCCGCGGACCGCTCGGCGACGTCGCGTATCACAAGGGCGAATATGTGACGGAGGACGGCCCGACTGCGGTCGAGGTCGCCCTCGCCTGGCCCACCGAATCGGGCGGACGGCCCCCGCAGATCCTCGGCTTCACCAATCTCCAGCGCACCGAGGACGGCCCGCACCTCACCGGCCTGCTCAGGGGCGTCCGCGACTTCCTGAGGATCCGCCGCGACCGCGGCCTCGAGGGGCTCGTGGCTGCGGTCGCGGTGCGCTTCGACGATTCCCGCTACCGCGTGCAGACCAAGTACAGGCTCGCCAGCTCGGGCCTGTACTCGGCGGTGAAGGAGGCGACGTCGACCGCCCTACAGCACTGGACCGAGCGCTTCCCCGAGGCCGCGAAAGCGCTGCGCAGCCGCGTCAAGGCGCGGTGAGGCCGGACGGTACATCGCCGGCGCGGCGACGATCGCGAGACCGCGTGGGCGTCCGCTTCTGTCCGCTCTCACCGCCGGCGCTCCCTACAATGATCAATGGGCGACGGACGGCGCTGCGAGCTCGGCTACGCGGGTCGGGTCGAGGGGCTGGCGGAGCTGTGCGGATCGACCGCCGGCGCATCCCAGGCGACCTCGAGCGAGACGAGGCCGCGGAACATCACGACCTGGCGGAATTGCAGCGGCTCGTCCCCGGCGAGGCGCAGCCCCGGCAGGCGCGAGGTGAGCACGGAGAGCCCCACGCGCCCCTGAAGGCGCGCGAGCGCGGCGCCGAGGCAAAAGTGGACACCCCGACCAAAGCCGAGGTGCTCGCCCACGTCGGCGCGCTCGGGGTCGAACCGCAGCGGGTCCGCGATCACGCGCTCGTCGTGATTGGCGGATCCGAGGGCCAGGAACACCCGCGCGTCCGGCGGGATCGTGACGTCGCCGAGCTTCACCTCGACGCGGGCCACGCGGGTCGTCCCCGGGACCGGGCAGTCGCGGCGAAGGGTCTCCTCGACCACGGCGGCGGCGAGCGATGGATCTCGCACCAGCGCGGCGAGCCGGTCCGGGTGCAGGAGCAGCAGCCGCACTGCGTTGCCGAGCAGGTCGGTGGTGGTCTTGTGGCCCGCGAACACGAAGGTGGTCGCATGGGTGACCGCCTTGACCATGTCGAGCCGACCGCCGGGGTCCGTCGCCGCCTGAATGATGGTCGTCAGCAGATCGGTCGACGGCGCACCCGCTCGCGCGGTGATCAACTCCGCGAGGTGATGCTGCATCGCGACCACGCTCTCGGCCGCTCGCACCCACTCGCCGGTCGGCAGCTGGCCGCCCATGAACAGGCGCGCCGCGTCGTCCGCCCATTGACCGAACTTGCTGGCGTCGGCCGGCGAGACGCCCAAGATGCCGGCGATCACCGCCACCGGCAGCGGGCCGCAGAAGCGCGCCATGAGCTCGGCCCGACCGTCGGCGGCGAAGGCGTCGACGAGGCCGTCGGCCAGCGCGACGACGGTACCCTCGAGCGCGGCGATTCGCTCGGCGGTGAAGGCGGCGTTCATCTTTCGTCGCACCGCAGTGTGCTCCGGCGGGTCGAGCTGGACGATCGGGCCGGTCCGCGGGAACCCCTTCCGCATCACTGCCATCACCTCGGGCGGCGGCTCCTTGACGTTGGTGGTGGTGACCCGCGAGGAGAAGCGGTCGGTGTCGCGGAGAATGGCCGCGACGTCGGCGTGCCGGGTGACCACCCACATGCCCAGATCCTCGCAGAAGAAGATCGGCTCCTCGGCGCGCGCCAGGGCGTACCGCGAATACGGGTCTTGCTGCACTTCGGGCGAGAAGAAAGCGAACGCGGGGCGCTCCGTCATCGACGCTGAAGCGTACACGCGCCGGATCGGCGGCTTCAAGGGCGCTCACGCCGACCGCGGTCGCGGAGCCCACTGGAGCGCGCTGCTGTCCCCATGCGAATGGAAGGCGAAGAAGGACGCGAAGAGGTCGACCTCGACGCCTGGCTCCTCGGCCAGGAGCCTGTCGTCGTCCGCCACAAGGTCGCGCGCGCCGTCGAGAGCGACGAGGTAGATCCCCTCGCCCTTCGCGGCATCGCCCAGCGCCTCGCGCGGCCTGACAGCGCCGCGCGAGCACGAGCGTGGACGAGGTTGTTGGGCGCGGCCGTGCCGCGTGCACCGCGCGGTCCCTGGATGGTACCGTCCAATGAATGCGGGGACGGCCATGACCGATCGGGCAGGCATGTCCGCGGAGGTGCAGCGATGAGGAGAATTCTCGAGGCCGTCGTGTTGCTCGCGCTCGGCTGTCGCACGCCCGAGCCCGCGAGCACGGCGCCGGCCGAGACGAAGGCCGCGAGCCCGGCATCGGCGCCCGCGCCGGCCCCCGCGGAGTCGGGGCCCGTACCGGCGCCGGTGGAGTCGAAGCCCGAACTGTCGCCCGCGAGCGATCCGGCGACCGCACGCGAGCCGCGGGCGTGCGGGCCCGGCGAGCGCCTCGACACCGGCTGCACCTGCAGCGACGGGGTCGCCTGCTTCGACATCTGTTGCGGCGCGGACGCCCTGTGCGGCCATCCGGCCGAGCCCGGTGGCAAGTCGGCCTGCATCCTCCAGGCGTCGCCACCGGCGGCCGAGAAGAAGCCGCGCGCGTGCAAGGACGGCGACTTCCTGGCGAGCGGGTGCCGCTGCGGCGGCACGACGTGCATGGACATCTGCTGCGTCGGCTCGGCTTGCAGTCATCACGCCAGCGAGGACGGCGGCTATGCGAAGTGCCTCCGCCGCTGATGCCGTGATTGCCGGGACCGCCGCGCTGTCGACGATGATGAGTCCGACGAGAGCGACCTGAATGACCGCAGGCCGACCTGGCTGGACTCTCGTCATTCGCGGCGCGAGGTCGTCCTTCGGTCAGGCCGCCCTGAACATGTCACTCGACCTTCGTGGGGGCGGTCATGCGGGCGATCGGCATGACGGGCCCGTCCACCTGATCCTCGAGCACGACCTCGGTCCGGGACGGGTCGATGACGACGAGCGAGACGTCGTCCGTGCTGCGCTTGATCGCGGCGCCGCGCTGATCGCCGGCCTCGTCGACGATCCAGCCGCCGACCCAGCCGTCGATCTGGCCCCAGTAGAGGCCGGCCTGGCCGCTTTCGACCTGGGCGCCGGTGAACTCGTAGGGCCCGTTGGTGACGCCTTCGCCGCGGAGCTCGGCGCTGAACTTGCCCCCTTCGATATCGAGCTCGAGGGTGGCGCCGTCGGCGTTGGTCAAGGTGCCGGCGCCGTCGTCGAGCGGACCGTGAAACCAGGCGCGGACGCCGAGGTAGTCGTAGCTTCCGTCGCAGGCGAAGACGGTGACGAGGTCGTCGGCGGCGACGACGGCGATCCGGACGTCTTCGGCTGGCCGACGAAGATGCCCTCGGTGTCGCCCGCGGTGTTGCACGCGCTCGCCGTCACGGCCAGCGCGGCTAGCCAGGCGCCGGTCAGGAGCGCCCGCGCCGGGTACAGCTCGGGTCGGGAGAAGAGAGCAGGGAGCCAGCGTGTCGTCATGGTCGCCTCGGGAGAGCAGCGCGCCGGCGCTGTCTCGCTCGTCCTTCGAAGTCGCCGGAGCGGGCCGAAAAATTGCGGCGGCGATCCGAAAAGTAGCGATCGGCCCGAACTGGCGGCGAGCTCGCGCTGCGAGCGGAAGATCGGCGCGACCCGACGGAGGGCACGTTGTCCGCCGTCTTGCAGCAGCGCGCCGCCCCGGCGCCGGCGAGGCCGTCTTTCGCGGCGCTCGGCGGGGCCGAGATGGAGATCGAGCGACTGCGCGCCCGGATCGAGCGCGCGAGGGGGAGAGCAGGTCGAGCGGGCCCTGCTCGGTTTCAGCCACGGCGGCTCAGCCCGGCGGGCGCGGGCACTTGCCGGTGCCGGAGGCGCGGTTGTTGTCCGTCCGGCACTCGTGCCACGCGTGCATCGGCATCCCGTCGTCGACGACGACCCACACCACCGAGGTGCCGTCGACGATCCCGGGCGGAGGATTCGGCAGCACCAGCACGACCTCTTCGGCCTCGGCGGGGTAGAGCACCTTGGTCGTCACCCCCATCCCGAGCAGGACGCCGGCGTTGTTCGGGTCGCCGTCGTAGAAGTAGACCGGCACGCCGACCGGGACCGCCGCCTCGCCGATGTTGCGGACGCGCGCGACCAGGCCGTACGCCTCGGGCGCGCATTGCAGGCGCAGGTCGACGATCAGGTCGGGCGCCGCGAACTCGCCCTCGGGCTGGACGTTCTGGCGGAAGTTGTTGAGCCCGGGCACCTTCCAGTTGGTGGCCTCGACCTTCGGGGTGACGCCGCTCTCCTCGGTGTTGGTCACGTGATACGTGTGTTGATTCCACACGCGGCGGGTCCGCACCCAGCTGCCGAGGCTGTCGCCGAAGATCCGCACCCCGGTCTGCTTGGTGCCGTCGCAGGTGATGCCCGAATAATCGTTGGAGACGGCGACGATGTCCGCGTGCCCGTCGCCGTCGACGTCGGCGACCAGCGGGTACTCGACCAGAGTGCCGGTGGTGTTGCAGGTGCTCCACAGCACCGTCCCGTCGCTGCCCTTGTACACGCGCAGGGTGGTCTCGTCGGAGTAGACGACCTCGGCCGAGCCGTCGCCGTCGAAGTCGAACACCGAGGAGCCGGTGGCCGCCGACGAGCAGTCCTGGGTCTGCTTGATCCACAGGAAGGTCTCCGCGTCGGGCACGTTCGGGTCCATCAGCTTCTTGCCGTCGAACACCGCGTAGCCGACCCCGCCGGCGACCGCGACGTCGGGCGTGCCGTCGCCGTTGAAGTCGGCGATCGTCTGCGGGCCGCCGCCCGAGGTGGTGCCGGCGGACCCGGGCGGGCACAGATCCGGCGAGAGCGGGCCATTGATGTCGATGCCGGCGCGGAGGATCTGGACCCCGTTCGCGGCCAGCGGGTCGTGGCGCCAGATGATCAGGTGATGCGGCAGGAGGGGGCCGCCGTTGGCGATCGTGGCGACCTCGGCCTTGCCGTCGAGGTCGAGGTCGGCGACCGCGCTCCACACGCCCTCGAGGCCGGTCGCCGCCATCACGCCGCCGGCCGCGTTGTAGGCGCCGCGGGCGTGGACGATGTCGAGCTGGCCGTCGCCGTCGAGATCGGCGGCGGTGTTGATATAGCTGGCGGGGAGCATGGTCTTGATCGCGCCGGTCTTGCCGTCGCGCACGGCGCCCGGGGTCAGGACCTCAGGGGCGCCGTCCTGGTCGAGGTCGGCGATCGAGACGAACGAGCCGCCGCCCGGGCCCGGCGAGCTCCACAGGATGCTGCCGTCGCCCCGGAACGCGACGATCTTGCCGGTCGTGGTGCTGGCCAGGACCTCGTTGCCGGGCACCCCGTCGATGTCCCCGCCCGCGAGCTCGGACCCGGGCGCGATCGGGTCGACCGCGTCGAAGTAGGTCCACTTCTCGACGATCTGGCCGTCGACGGTCGAGATGACGTGGATCGTGCCATTGTTTTGGTAGTCGCCGTTGTCGAAGGTGGAGAACACGATCTCGGGGATGTCGCGCTCGTCGACGATCAGGTCGCAGTTGTCGTCGTCGAGCTGGATGACGATCGGCGTCATCATGACGTCGCCCTTGTCCCAGTGATACTTGACCACCGGCGCGAACGTGCCGGGCGGCGGCTTGTACTCGCACTTGGACAGGCAGGTCGGCGGGTCGCCGGGGTCCTGGCCGTCGAGGCAGACCGGCGGCGACGGCAGGCACTTGCCGGTCGCCGGGGTGACGCCGCCCTGGCACATGCCGCCCATCATCTCCGGCTCGCCGAGCGAGTACTCGCAATATTCTTCGTCGCCGCATTCGCTGGCGTCGATGCAGGCGCCGCCGGGGGTGACGCAGGTGTTGAACGAGCAGAAGCCGCCCTCCGGGCAGCAGGTGTCGCCGCAGGCCTGGTCCTCGGTCGGACAGCACACGCCGCCGATGCACACGCCGCCGTGGTCGGCGCAGTCGGCCGGACACACGGGCTCCGCGGTGGTGCCCTCGGTGCTGTCCGTGGGGTCCGCCTGCGTGGTCGAGGTCGTCTGGGAATCACTGGCGGTGCCGGTGCCCCCGTCGGTGCCGGCCTCGGTCGGCACGGTGGCGCCGCCCGTCGTGGGAGCCGTGAGCGAGGTCGTGGCGAGGCCGTCCGTGGCCGATTCGCGGGCATCGTCGCCGCAGGCCGCGCCGAGCGCGAGACCCCAGCACAAGAGCAACGTCGGGGTAGGCTTCATCCACACAGGGTAACGAACCTCGTTCACCGGCGACAGCGCCGAGATTGCGAACTCGAGCTCGTGTCGCGGTCGCGCCTCGGGTGGGCGCCGAGGTCGCAAGGGGCGAGGCCGTTGCGATCGCGCTTGCGCGGTTCGTCGCGAGCGTCGACGACTTCGGGCTTCGTGCGCGTCGGCGTTCGCGACTCGTCGCCGCGTCAGGTGCTCGCCGACGCGAGCACGGAAGCGTCCCCCCGCATGTCGCTCTCGAGCCGCAGGTCATGAGCGACCGTCACGACGTGGATGTTCTCGAGCGCGCCGGTCGTGCGCAGGATCGGCCGTCGGCCACGCGGCTCACGACGCTCTCGTGCGGAAGTGGCGGGCTCACATGGGGACGGGTCGAGATCTCCGTTCGTGGTGCGGCAGCGAGGGCCCGTCCCGGGCGGCCGTCGTTCGCGCGGAGGGGCCGCCGTGTTCGCGACATGTCCCGTAGGACATCCTATGATTCGCGCTCGCTGCGGAGGATCGTCAGCGCGCGCAGCGGAAGCCGACGGTGCCGTAACCCCACTGGGGGCTGAGGCCGTAGCGGTAGGACGCGCGCAGGTAGCCGGGGCCGTCGTAGAAGCTGCCGCCGCGGACGACCCGGACCTGGCCGCGGTCGGGGCCGGCGGGGTTGTGCCTGGGGGTCCACAAGTACGTCTTCGGGTGGTACCAGTCGGCGACCCACTCCGAGGCGTTGCCGGCGAGGTCGTGGACGCCTTCGGGGCTGACGCCGGCGGGGTGCCGGCCGACCGGGGCGGTGGCCTGGCCGCACTCGTACGTCTGCGCCCGCTTGCACGTCGGCGCTGCGTCGCCCCACGGGTACTGGTGGCGCGCCTCGGGGCCCCGGGCGGCGCGCTCCCACTCTGCCTCGGTCGGCAGCCGCTTGCCCTGCCACGCGCAGAACGTCTCCGCCTGGGCCCACGTCGCGCACACGACCGGGTGGTCCTCGCCGGTGAACGCCGCCGGCAGCGGGGCGCCGCGGACGAACGCCTCGCCCGTCCACACCTCGCAGCGGTCCAGCGCGATCTTCTCGCACTCGCCGGCCAGGTCCCGTCGGCCAGGCCCGGCTGGCCGGTGCCCGGCAGCGCGGGGGCGCAGGCGAGGGCCGCCGCAGTCACGAGCGATGCGAGCCGCTTCGACGACGCCATGGTTCGACAGGATAGCGGAGCGCCGCGAGGTCCGACCCCTACCGCGATCGGACCGGCGAGCGCCGCTCACCGCACGGCGATGTCGAGGCGCATCGCCGCGAGCCGCGTGGTCATCGAGCTGCAACAGGTCGGGTTCGGCGGGCGTCGCTTGTGGGGGCCCTCTATTCATTCGATTGCGGCGAGGCGAGCGCTCAGGAGGTGGTCGTCCGCCGGAGCGCGTCGCGTCGCAACAATCATGGGAGACGACAGCAAATGCGCTCACGAGGTCCGATGGCGAGGAGCGGTCATCGCCGGCGCGCGATACGTCGATCCGCCGCGGGCGCCCGGAACGCGCCCGGAACGCGCCCGTGGGCGCCCGGGGTGCCCGTGGGCGCCCAGACGCGCCCGTGGGCGCCCCGTGTGCTCGTTCCATTCCGGGGCAACGGGTCGACCGCGCGATCTTTCGGGCTTGCGTCGGCCCGGCGACTTCACTATGTTGAGAGCGAATCTTTGTGAGGAGTCAGTGAATGGCACAAGTGTTCGGACAGGTTCGTGGTGACGGCAGCGTGGCGAATGATTCGGGCGGCTTCACGGTCCAGAAGCTCTCCACCGGCACCTACTTCATCAATACCCCGGATACCAACGGGCAAGTACCGATCGTGGTGGCGATGCCCGGGAACGCGTACACGACCGCGGCGGTGCGCGTGCAGGAGTACGGGCCCGGGGGCGTCACCGTGTGCACCGGGTTCACCGACCAGCGCGGGAACCTGGACTGCGACTTCTTCTTCATCGCCATGTGGCCGTGACGGCAGGGCGTCGAGGTGAAGGCGCACGTCGCGGCGACGAGCGCTGGCGCTCGGCGGCCCGCGGTCCCTCACCTGCGTGTCCGGTCGAACCCTCGCCGGAGGTCACGGCAGCCCCGGTTGTTGCGGTCAGGCGGCGATGGGACCATCCGCGCCCATGATCAAACGACTCCATTATTTCCTCATGATCGGTGTGCTGGTCGCCTGCGGCTCGGAGCCGAGCGGCGAGACCGACACCGACGCGGGCACCGGAACCGACACGGTCGCCGGCACCGACAGCGACAGCGGCACCGACGCGCTCACCCCCGAGGAAGCCGAGATCTGCGCGTGCCTGGACGACGGCAGCTGCGGCGCCGAGCTGTGCCCCAGCGTCGGCAACAGCTGCCCCGAGGAAGGTTGCAGCCCGGAGGAGTCGCTCGTCGACGAGGGCCTCGAGTGCGCCCTCACGGCCCTGCGCGACCGCACCCCCGGCAAGATCGGCTGGTTCGACTCGTCGTTCGGCGGTCAGTTCAGCGATCGCACCGCCGTATACATCCGCGCCGACGCCACCGCGGTGGTCGAGCGCTCCGGGGACCAGGACCTGGAGTCCAGCCGCGGGCCTCACACGCTGCATCCGCTCAAGGAGCCGGAGTACTACGACGGCTGCCTGGCGATGACCGCGGCGCAGGATCGGCTGAATTGCCTCGAGGACGGTCTGGGCGAGGAGACCGCGGTCTGCAAGCCGTATATGTCGGTGGAGGGCGGCGGGATCTAGCAATGGACGGGCGACGCCGCCGCGTCGACGACGCCGACGCGGCGAGGCGAGGAGCGTCGAGGGCGTCGCTCACATCTCGGCGGCGTCGAGGAGCATGCCCTTCAGCGCCTCGTACTCGCCCATCCGCGACAGGTCGTGCTCGGTCAGGTTGAACACGCCGACGGGCGCGCCGTCGCGATCGAGGATGACCACGTCGCGGTAGACCACCTCCCACCGGGCCCAGGCGTCGACGTCGGCGACGTCCTGGAGGAGCGGGATGACGCGGCCGGCGACGATCTGGGGCACCCCGGATTCGTAGCCGACGCCGTTGACGCCGAGCAGCGCGATCCCCAGGTCGGGGAACTCGCCGTCGAGCTCGAGCTGCAGGTCGTTCAGGTAGCCGAACTGGCCACGGCAGTAGCCTCACGTGGCGTGCGCGAAGTACCAGCCGGACACCGACCCCGCGTAGTCCCTGGGGCCGCGCGGCTGATCGTGGGTCGCAGAGTCGGGGTTCACGTCGACGAGCGTCCAGTCGGGCGCCGGCCCGCCCGTCTCGCCGGTGGCCGTGTTCGGGGCCTCTTCGCTGCAGCCCGCGAGCGCGAGCGCCCATAGGAGGAGGGGTGTTCGTGGCTTCACCGCTCCAGCCTAGCATCGTTCGTCGCGCGCGCGGGGCCGGCGAGCATCTGAACTTCTGGACAGGATGACTTCGCCTCCCGGCGAGCGGGAGGCGCCGCCCGAAATATTCGTACATGTCCTCATGGACATGTCCTGTCGGCGGCTCACAGGCCGCTGCTGGGGTGCGTCTTGTGGCACGACGACGTGCACTGGGAGAACGACTCGGCCTGCCCGCCGACGTAGATGCTGCTCACCGGCCCGAACGCGGTGACGTGGCTCTGCGGGTAGCTCGTATGGCACGACAGGCACGCCGACTTGCTGGTCCGCTGGATGCTCGCGGCGGTCAGGTGGCAGGTGTCGCACTGCTTGACCTCGGCGTCGAAGCGGTTCGAGCGCGAGTGGATGAAGTGCACGCGCGTGTGGATCGGCGCGTCGTACTCGACCCCGAGCGGGGCGTGGCAGCCGTAGCAGGTGCCGCGGTTGGGGTTGCGGTGCAGCACCGCCGAGAGCGAGCCGCCCTCGGTGTGGCACGTCTGACAGTTGCCGGTCTCGAGCGTCTTCGAGGTCGGCGCGGCGGTGCCGACCTGGACCTCGATCGTGCGGGTGAAGGCGAGGTCCTCGCCGTGGTAGACGCGGCGCGCCTTGGTGGTCAGGCGGTAGGTCCCGGGCGGGGCGTTCGCGGGCAGCTGCACGGAGAAGGTGTCGCTGCCGGGCTCGGCCCAGCCGAGGTGCTGCGGGTCGAAGGCGCCGCCGAACACGCCGTCGGTGGTCGGGAACACCTTCCACACGTCGAACAGGCCGTCCTGCTCGAGCGTCGCGACTTGCTGCACGTCCTCGGTCAAGATCTGCTCGAGCGGGACGATGCTGTGGATCGGCCGGACGTTCTGCGCCGGGCCCATGAAGTGGGCGATGAAGGTGCGCTCGCGGTGCTTGCGGCGCCAGAACACCCACGTCGGGTCGAAGAAGCCCTGGTAATACTGGAAGCCGGCTTCATTAGCGCCGAAGATGACGTCGTTGTAGCTCGGGAGCGAGCCCTCGGGGTGGAGGCGGTTGCCCTCGCCGTCGCGCAGGGTCACGCGGAAGGTCAGCTCCTGGCCCGGCAGGAACCACCCGTCCGGCCCCGGCGGCGTCAGGACGTCGACGTCGATCTGGAAGCCGTAGGCGTACTCCGGGTCGGTCTCCTGCTCGACCGGGATCACCCAGCGCTGCAGCGGGTTGGCGGTCCAGCGCAGCTCGAGCGCCGCGGTCGCCGGGTGCAGCGCGAACGACGGCGTCTGCTTGAGCGCGTTGCGCAGCTCGACGACCGCCTCCTCCTCGAACTGCGTCGACCCCGTACAGTCGCTCGGCGTGGCGCAGCCGAGGGTCCGCTGGATCGCCCGCAGGCGGCGGACGAAGAAGTGGTCGCTCGCGCGGCGCTGGCCGTCGCTGCCGATCGACATCGTGATCGGCAGGCCGATCGGGTGGCCGTCGTCGTCGAGCTGGCCGAGCAAGATCAAGCTCGGCAGGGTCATCCACAGCGCGCCCTGGTAGAAGCGGCTGCGCGTGTACTTGCCCTCGGCGTCGGGCAGCTGCGCGGTCTCCTGCTCGACGAAGTGGGTCCCGAGCCACGGCGCGTGGGCGAAGTCGCCGCTGTGCGCGAGGCCCTTCACGCCCTCGTCGACGGCGCTCGTCACCACGGTGCTGATATCGATCTGCTCGAGGAAGAACCGCGCGCCCGCGTGCAACCGCAGCGGCGCGGAGGTCCCGTTCTTGAGGTCGATCGCCAGGCCGATCGGCTCCGCGTCGTCGTCGTCGCCGCCGCCCCACGGCACGCCGAAGAGCTCCGGCTCCGGCTGCGCCGCCGTCTGCTCGTCACAACCCAGCATCGCGGCGCCGAAGAGCGCCGCAGCCCGCAATGTCTTGACCGTACCCACGCTCCCGCGTCCACGCTCCAACATGATGCACCTCGATCATCGCCACGATAGGCGATGCTCGTCGCGCGACGCCACCTCCGCGGAGCGAGACAGGGTGCTGCGGCGATGTGCCGCGTGGTTGCACCTCAGCCCAGGTTGCGAATCGCCGACTGCAGCGCCGCCTCGAGCGTGCCGAACGCGCTCACTCCAGCGAGCGGCGCATTGATGGCGACGAGCGTCGCCGACATGCGCGGGGAGATACCCGAGAGCAGACAGCCGGCGCCGAGCAGTCGGGCCGCGCTGACGATTCGTAGCAGGTTGGCGGCGGCGGACTCGTCGAGCGCGTCGGCGCCGGTGAGGTCGAGGATGACGTAGCGCGCGTGGGTCTGGGAGATCCGCGCGAGCAGGTTCTCGGTCATGCGGGCGACGCGTTCGCCGTCGACGGGGCCGACGATCGGCAGCGCGACGATGCCGGGCCACACTTGCAGGATCGGTGTCGACAATTCGGAGATCGCCTGCTCCTGGCGCTCGATCAGCTCGAGCTTGGCGCGCAGCTCGTCCTCGACGCGCTGGCGCTCCGTGATCTCCTCGCGCAGGCGGGTCTCGACGCGCTGGCGCTCGCGGACCTCGTCGCGCACGCGGGCGAGCGCGTTGCGCAGGTCCTCGCGCGTGGCCGACTCGGTGTCGACGATCGCGGCCAGCCGCGCGGCGTAGGTCTGCTCGGTCGGCGTCACCTCGAACTCGTCGTAGGCGTCGCCGCGGGCGGTGAAGCTGGTCTGCACGATCTGGCACGGGACCCCGAAGATCCGCTCGGTGTAGCCCGCGAGCTTGCCGGCGATCGACCAGGTGCCCCAGTCGACGCCGAGGGCCCGCTGATAGATGCCCTCCCAGCTCTGCTTCACGCGGTAGCGGGCCCGCTTGGCCTCGCGGTCGAGCTCGACCAGCTCGTACTCGCCGAGGCCGACCGTGCGCATCGCCCGGCCGACGAACGAGAGGCCCTCCTCGACGGTCGGCATGCGCTGGATGATGTCGCGCCACTCGCCCTCGGTGCTCTCGCGGCCGGACCCCTCCAGCGCCAGGTTGAAGCGCTCGGTGCCCAGGATGCGCTGCAGGCCGTTCATGAAGCCCGCCATCGTCGTCTCGGTCCACATCAACACGACCGGCTGGCCCCAGCACAGCATCAGCCCGCGCTCGAAGTCCCACGAAAACTCGACGCCCTCCACCGTGATCGACGGGTCCTGCAGCTCTGCCATCGGAGTGGATGATAGGAGCCGCCGTGAGAGCCTGGCAATCTTTCTTCGCCGCGCGGCCGCGACTCCACGCGACGCAGCGCACGCCGACGTCTCCCGCGGCCGGGTGGGCCGGCGACGCACGCGCCTTCGGGCGAGGGCGGCGCGCGCCGCGAGCGGCGATCCTCGCGAGCAGAAGTCGCTGCGGACATTCGCCGCAGACGGTGTGCGCAGGTCGTACGAGTCCCCCATGGTGCGGCGCGCGAACCCGCGGACGCGAGCGACCGGGCCCTGGCCGAGATCTCGATGGCCCGACCTCCAACCCCGCGGGTCCGCGCCGGGCCCTGGGGGCTGGATACACGTTGTTCGGCTGCGTGGATCGGAGAATCCCTGACCGGTGGGGTCGAAGGGCCCATGGGGCATGATGGATGAGACATGTTCAGTAAGACATGTCCATGAAGACATGTCCATGAGGAGCTTCGATGTCGCTCGCTCGCCCGGCGTCGGCGGCGCTCGCCCACGAGTGAAGAGGAGCGCCGCCTCGCTCGGCGAGCGCCGCGCACCCGCGGGAGGGCCGCGGACTCCTACGACTCGTCGCGGTCGTTGGTCGTGCAATCGTCGGAGCATGTGCCCGCAATGTTGCGCGGGCCTTCAGCAGTCGGAGATGTGCAGGCCGGTGAACCAGGCGACGCGCGTCAGCGCGGCGCAGGCGAACTCGCGGCCGCTCGGCGAATCCAGGTAGCTGCGCACGCCTCGTGAGACCTCGGCCAGCGAGCCCTGGCCGGCGAGCGCGTGGAGCCGGCGACCGACGGCCTCGTCGTCGGCGAAGGCGAACGCGACGAGCTGGCCGGCTCGCAGCAGCGTGGGATCGGCGGGCAGGGCGGCGGCGCCGTTGATCCCGGTGCAGGTGAAGATCTCGACGGGGGCGTCCGCCGACGATTGCACCGGCCAGACATGGGCGGCGAGGTACGGCGAGAACTCGGCCCAGGGGATCGTGGCCTGCGGGGGCTCGCGCCGCGGCGGACAGTCGCGGCAAGCGAGGCCGCGGTCGGCGAGCTCGACGGCGACCGCCTGCCAGATCGCGCCGGAGAGCAGCGAGTCGGACCACACTGCGGCGTCGGCGAGCCGCTGGGCCTCCGCGGGGCGCGGCGGCGGGGAGCCGCCGGCGCGTTCGTAGAAGCGATCGTAGGCCGCGCCGGCGAGGAGCGACAGCGGGCGCAGGCGAGCGACGACCGCCCGGACCAGCGCCGCGGCGCCTCCGGACGCCGACGCGGGGTCGCAGGTGGCGTCGAACAGGAGCAGGCTCCACTGCCGCACTTCGGGCTCCCAGCGCGCGCAGGTGTGGCGGTCGAGCCCGGCGCGCAGAGCAGCCTCGGTCGTCGGCGATTCGTGCGAGCGGCCGGCGCAGGCGGCCGAGAGAATTACAAAGGCGAGGGAGAGCCGGGCCGTGAGCGCCATGCGGAGGGGGAGGAGACTCCGCGGCGATACGACCTATTTCGCGACTTCTGCTTCTGTTAAAGAAAAAGAAGATGGGCGCAGGGGCCGGGCGGATCGGGAGCTCGCGGACGCCGGTGCCTGGCGAAGCCTTGAATGACGAGCGGGCGAAGGACGAATCATCGTACTCTCACGAGTGCTCGCCGCATCGACTCGTCGCATTCCGTCGCGGTCCGACGGCCTCCTCGCCGGGCCTGGCCGTCGAGGCACGCCTTACTCGTGGCGGACGGTGGCGAGTCGGGCCTTGACGGCGTCCCAGCTCGGGGGCTCGGTGGCGGTGGACTCGGTCCAGTGGGTGGTCTCCCACCCACTGGTGTACTTCAGGCCGTTCTTGATCGCGGCGCTATGGACCTCGCCGAACACGAACTTCTTCCGCGCGGCCTCGTCGCGCCAGAGGGTCACGGTCCGCGCGCTGTGACAAGCCTCGGAGTAGGCGAAGCTGGCCCCGAGAAGGCCCTCGTGGGTGAACACATCCATCATCGGCGGGGCGTTGGAACTGACGACGGCGTCCCGGTTCTCGGGGGTGTGCCAACCCGCGGTGGTGGCGACGATGTGCGGCACGGGCAGTGGCGCGAGGAGGGCGCCGTTGTCATCGAAGGCGGGGCCCATGAAGGGGATCAGCTCGAGGTCGTGCTCGTCGCAGGCCGCGAGTTCGGCGACGCTCGGCTCCTCGGCGTTGGTGGTCGTGCTGTCGCTGTCCTGGGACCCGCAGGCGACGAGGAGCGAGAGCGTGGAGAAGATGGCTCGGTGGGGCATCGCGGATCCAACACCGCGAGGGTCACAAAGTGTCACCCGGCGAATCCAGGTGGAACGCGAAGAGAACTTCGGAGCGGCTGTCCTAGCTCGCGGCCGTCCGCGCGCGCACCCGCGGTTTCGGGGGCTTCGTGCGGCGCGCCGGTCGCTTCGTCCGGGCGAACGCACTCGCTCCCGCGAGCCCGAGGGCGACCCACGCGTCGAGGTCGGCCTCGGCGGCGAAGCCCGGCGGGGCGACGTACACGAGGCCGCGTGACGGCCGGCCCGTGAAGTCGAACGGGCGAGCGTGCGGGCGCCGGAGCGCCGCGTCGGTGTCGGTCACGCGGATTATCAGATCGCTCCCGAGCACGCCCCAGGCGATGCTGCCGTCGAGCAGCAGCGCGACGCCTCCGAACATCTTGCGCTCGTCGATGTGCGCCTGCGGTCTCGCTCGCATCACGGCCGTCCGTAGCCGGGTCGCCACTCCGTGGTCGTAGGGCATCGTCGTCCTCCGTGCTTGCGAGAGTATCGCAATCGCCCGGCGCGACGGCTCGCGATCAGGGCCCGGCGAGCAGCCACGGCCGGCCGTGCGCGAGGGCCAGGACGACCGAGCCGGCGAGGGCGAGGCCGCAGATCGCGGCGCAGATCCCGAACACGCGCGTCACCTCCGGTCGCGGCTGTTCGTCGCGCCAGATCCGCGTCTGGCCGAAGGTGATCGCCCGCGTGCCCACCAGAGCGGCGCCGACGAGCGCGCCGCCGACGTGACTCGCGAGGCTGATCCCGGGCAGCAGCGAGAAGAGCAGGTTGAGCCCGATCAGCGCCAGGAACGCGCCGCGCAGCTTCTCCGCGTGTTCGCCGGGCAGCAGTCGCGGCTCGCGGAGGGTGAGGAGAAGGATCGCCGCGGCGAGCCCGAACAGGCCGCCGGACGCGCCGACGACCACGACCGAGGGCGGCGTCACGAGGGCGGCGGCGAGCGAGCCGCCGAGCACCGACAGGGTGAACAGCACGACGAATCGGCGCGAGCCGAGCACGATCTCGGCGAAGTAGCAGAGAAACAGCAGCTGCAGGTTGCCGCCCAGGTGCTTGATGCCGGCGTGGACGAAGCCGCTCGAGAGCAGGCGCCAGTACTCGCCGAGCGCCAGGTCCTCGCCGCGGAGCCCGCCCATCCGGTGCAGCGTCTCGATGTGGGTGGTGTCGCCCCACCACGCCGCGAGCGCGAACATCGCGACGAGGAAGGTGCCGAGCGCGAGGGTCGCGGGGACGCGGCGGAGGTTCTCGAGCGCGCGCTCGAAGATCCTGTCGTCGGTCTCCTTGTGGAACTCGGCCGCGACGCGCAGGGCGATCGGGGCGATCTCGGGGTCGGAGAGCGGGGCCAGGACCTCCTGAAGTGCGTCGGCGAGTTCGGCGAAGTATGCGTCGCGGCGGCGGCGGTTGGTGACGATCGGCCAGGAGAAGCCCGCGAACATCGTCAAGAAGAGGAGGCCGAACAGCAGCGATTCAGGGTCGTCGTCCCGGAGGAAGCTGGCCGGCAGGAGCAGCGCCGCCATCACGAAGGTCAACGCCATGATCGCGCCGGCGCTGCCGCGCAGGACCGTGCCGGCGTAGTCGATCGTGACGTCCGTCCCGTCCTCCGTGCGTACGAGGCGTACGCGCGCCCCCGCGACCCACTCGGCGCGCTCCGAATGGCGCTGTGCGGTGCGCAGGAGGTGAAAGCCCCGCGCCCTGACGCGGTCGAGGCGGACCCTCGCCACGCGGTCGTTCGGGCCGGCGAGCTTGAGCTGGACGAACTGGAGGATCTGTTCCGGCGAGGCGGCGACGCGGAAGGTGCGGCGCAGTGTTGTCATCTGCTCGTGGTTGCGTCACCCGCGTGCGAATGGATCTCGCAGTTCGCCGCAACGCGGCCGCGGTGTGGGCCAGGCCCGGACATTCGCGCCGGGTCTCGTCGGCGAGCTCACTCGAGGCGTTCGAAACCGAACCCGGCGCTGTCGATGCCGATCGCGCGAAGGGATCTGTCTTCAGAAGAAACACACGACATGTCTTTTAAGACATCTATATGTTTAAATAGAAGTCAATCGAGGAGCTCGGCGATCTCGCCGGTGGCGACGGTCCAGTGGGCGTCGCGGAGGATGAAGCCGGCGGCGCCGGCGAGCACCGTCGGGACGTCGAGCTCGATCAGCGCCGTGACGCGCTCGCCCGGTTCGGCGCGGGGCGCATCGGTCAAGGTCACGGTGCAGGTGATGTCGGCGGCGCGGACGTAGAGGTGGGGCCGGTAGCCGCTGGCGAGCGCGAACGGCGGCCGCCAGGTGCTGCGGGGGCGGGCGTCGCTGCGCGTCAGCGCCAGGCGGGCGACGAAGCGGCGATGCGTGGCGAGGGTGCCGGGGGTCGCGAGGACCATGCCCGCCGCGATGTCCCACGGCGGCACCTCGGCGAATTGACAGCCGGCCGACTCGCCCGCCGCGAGCTCGGTGACCACTCGCTCGAACGATCGCACCTGCACCGCGCGGCCGCGGCGGACTGGACCGTGGCCGACGAGCTCGAGCGCGTCGCCGTGACGCAGGGTGCCCCGCTCGATGCGACCGGCGAGCACGGTGCTCGGCACCGGCGCGATGCCCTGATAGCGGGCGTACCACCGGCTGTACGTGCGCACCACCGGCAGCACCAGCGGACCAGCGGCGTCGCGGAGCTGCAGGGGCGCGGCGTCGAGGGCGTCGCGCAGGGCGTACAGCGGCTCGCGCCATTCGTCGCGGGCGGCCAGCTCGGCGGAGCCGCGGATCACCGGCGCCGCGTCGCCGTCGAACCCGCAAGCGCCGAGGAGCTCGCGCGTCTCGAGCTCGACAAGGTCGAGCAGCTCGGGCACGTCGAGCAAATCGCACATGTTGAGGAACACGATCACGTGGGCGACCCCGAGGGCCCGCGCGAACTGCAGGTGCTCGCGGGTCTGCTCGCGCACGCCTTCCGCGACCGAGACCACGAGGATCACGACGTCGACCTGCGACAGCGCCTTGATCGTGTTCTTGCCGTGGTCGGGGTGGCCGGGGCAGTCCCAGTGGAAGATCCGCCGCTGCTCGGTGCAGTACTCGAGGCACTTGCCGAGGATCGTCACGCCGCGCAAGCGCTCGCAGCGATCGAGCAATTGCTCGCGGCTGCGGGGCGGGCCGGCGGTGACGCGGGTGAGGGCGGCGGCGAGGGTGGTCTTGCCGTCCTGCACGCTGCCGATGACCCCGACCGCGAGGATCGGCAGGCGCGTCGGGTCGCTCGGGATCATCGCCGACAACGTAGCACGAGCCGGCCTCAAGAGCGGCGGACATGCTTTTTGAGGCATGTCCGAAGGAGCATGTCTTATCGAACATCCGGTCGGCGAACGACAATCGCCACAGCGCGATTCGCGGCTCTTGCGCGCCGGGGCCGGCCGGGCGCGGGCTCAGTTGGCCTTGCGGATGATGAGGATCGGGTCGAGCACGATCCGCTTGCCGAAGCGCTCCTCGGCGTCGATCGTGACCTCGACGCGCCACGAGTAGTCGGTGGCCACGCTGGCCGGGAAATCGGCCGAGAACACGCCGCCGCTGCCGGTGAAGTTGACCGACGGGGCGCTGCCGATCGGGGTGGCGGTGACGCCGGTGATGTCGGGGGCGCCGCCGGTCGAGTCGACCGTGCAGTGCACCGAGTTGGCGGTGGTGGTGGCGGTCACCTCGTCGCGGGGGTTCATCTGGGGCGCGGTGGCCGCGGCGGCGTCGGAGTCGAGTAGCAACACATAGGCGCCCGCGGGGTCGGTCGTCTCGGTGAACAGGACTGGAATCGTCGATGTGTAGTTCGCCATCGGGGCCGGACTCTATATCAAGGGCGCGCGGCCCGGCTACGGCGCGGGGTTCACGAGGGCCCTGACGCGGACGCAGGCGCGGTCGCGTGAGACCGCCCGCGTGAGGACCTTGTCACGCAGCGGACCGCGTGTTACCGGCATCTGCAGGAGAATCGCGCGCTTTCAGCGTGGCGAGGGCTGACGTGGAGCCGACCACCCGCGAGAGCAAGTCGCTCGAAGACCGCGACACGGTCGACGCGGGGGAGGAGCCGCTCGCCCAGCCGCGGCCCGAGACGGGCGAGATGCCGACGATCGGCCGCTATCGCGTGCTCGGGCGGATCGGCGCCGGCGGCATGGGGACGGTCTATGCGGCGCGCGACCCGATGCTCGGGCGCGAGGTCGCGATCAAGCTGGCGCGCGTCGACGGCTCCGGGTCGCCGCTGGCCTACGAGAGTCGACTGCTGCGCGAGGCCCGGCTGCTGGCGCAGGTCCGTCACCCCAACGTGGTGGAGATCCACGAGGTCGGCGTATTCCGCGGACAGGTGTACATCGTGATGGCGCGGATCCACGGTCAGACGCTGCGGGACTGGCAGCGCGAGCAGAGCCGGTCGTGGCGGCAGACCGTGGCCAAGTACGTGGCCGCGGCGCGCGGCCTGCAGGCGGCCCACGCGGCCGGCCTGGTGCACCGCGACTTCAAGGCCGACAACGCGCTGGTCGGCGACGACGGTCGCGTCTACGTGGTCGACTTCGGGCTGGCCCGGCCGACCGGCGTCCCCGTGGAGAGCGGCGGCGAGGCCGGAGCGGCCGCCCCGTCGTCGTCCGATTCGCCGCTGACGCGGACCGGGGCGGTGGTCGGCACGCCGGCCTACATGGCGCCGGAGCAGCGCGCCGGCCGGCCTCCCGACGTCCGCAGCGACATCTACAGCTTCTGCGTGTCGCTGTACGAGGCGCTGCACGGGCACCGACCGGAGTACCGGCACGACCCGGCGGCGACGCGCCCGCGCGGGCACAACGTGCCGCGGTGGGTCGACCGCGCGCTGGCGCGAGGTCTGGCGCCGGCGGCGTCCCGGCGCTACGCGACGTTCGAGCCGCTGATCGCCGCGCTGGGGCGCGACCCGGCGCGGTGGTGGGGCCGCGTCGGCGTGGCGGCGGCGCTGGTGGGCGCGGGCGGGCTGGTCGGCCTGACGATGCAGGGCGGCGCCGCGCCGCTGTCGGCCTCGTGCGAGGCGGCGACGCGCCGCATCGAGCGGGCGTGGGGGAGCCCGCAGCGCGAGGCGCTGGCGGCGAGCTTCGCGGCCCCCGGCGAGTACGCGCGCGTGCTCGGCCGCCGGGTCGAGGCTGCGCTCGACGACTACGCCGACGAGTGGCAGCAGGCGCGCCTGCGGGCGTGCGAGGCGACGGCCGAGCTGTCCCCGAGCTCGGCGCCGCAGCTGCACCGGCAGATCGATTGCCTCGAGCGCGCGGCCGAGGGGCTGGAGCGCGCGACCGCGGTGCTGGCGTTCGCCGGCGGGGCGGACGCGGAGCAGGCGATGGGCGTGGTCGAGGCGCTGCCGCGGGTCCAGAGCTGCCGCGCGCCGGGGTCCGAACGCGACCTGCCCGAACAGACAGGTCTCGTCGACGCGCTGCGGCGGGCGCTGGTCACTGCGCGGGCGCAGGCGGCCAGCGGCAGCCGGCGCGAGGCGGTGCGGCTGGCGGAGCAGGTGCGGGCGCGGGCGCAGACGGTCGGCGACCCGGCGCTCGAGGCCGACGCGCTGCTGACGGTCGGGCGCCTGCGCGCCGAGGACGGCGAGATCGCGGCGGCCGAGACCCTCCTGCTGGCGGCGATCGACGTCGCCGAGGCGAACGGGCTCGACGACACGACCGCGAGCGGGTGGGTGGCGCTGGCGACGTTGGCCGCGCGCCTGCAAGTCGACCCCGAACGCATGCGCGAGCGGGCCCGGCGGGCCCAGGCGCTGCTCGACCGGATCGGCGACAGCGGGCCGCGCCGGGCCGCGCTGCTCAACGCGCTCGGGGTCGCGGCCGTGGCCGAGGGCCGCCACGCGGAGGCGGTGCGGCTGCACCGCGAGGCCCACGAGCGGCTGCGCTTCAGCGGCGGGCCGGCGTTCGAGTCGATCCGCTCGCTGCAGGGCCTGGCCAACGCGCTCGATGCCCTCGGCCGCCGCGACGAGGCGCTGGCGAGCTTCACCGAGGCGCTGGCGCTGTGCGAACAGCACCTCGGGCCGCGCCACCCGCAGCGGGCCCGGGTGGCGAACGACCTCGGGGCGCTGCTGCTGCGGACCGGCGAGTCGGCGCGGGCGCGCGAGCTCCTCGAGGCGGCGCTGGCGATCTGGATCGACGCGTACGGCTCGGAGTGCGTCGAGTGCGGGCGCGGCCACTCGTCGCTGATGGGCGAGGCGAGCGCGGCGGGCGAGCTCGGTCGCGCGGAGCACCATGCCCGCCGGGCGCTGGCGATCTATCGCCAGCAGCTGCCCGCGGAGCACCCCGACCTGGCGGCCGCGCTGGCCAACCTCGGGGCGATCCTCCACTGGCGCGGCGAGTTCGCCGGGGCGGTGACGGCCTACGCGGAGGCGCTCCGGCTGCAGCAGCGCAGCCTGCCCGCTGGACATCTGCACCGCGCGATCACGGAGAGCAACCTCGGCGAGAGTCTGGTGGCGCTGCAGCGCCACGCCGAGGCGCTGCCGCTGTTCGCAGCCGCGGAGCCGGTCGCCCGCGGGGCCGGCGAGGCGGGCGAGGAGCTGCTGCTGCTGCTGCTGCGCAACAAGGCGAAGGCCCTGCACGGCACCGGCGAGGGCCGGGCCGCGAGAGTGGCGCTCGAGCAGGCGCGCGCGCTGCTGAAGCGCGACCCGGGCCGCGCGCAGGAGTACGCCGAGGTCGAACAGGCGCTCGCGGAGCTGGGCGCGCAGGCGCGTGCGGGCTGACCGACGCGCGGACGGGTCGATGATCGAGAAAGATTATACATGTCTCTTGGGTCATGTAGATAGGTTCCGCAGGTCGGATGAGATGGCCGTTCGGCCATGTCGATGGTTGCCGGAACGACCGCACGGACATGCTCCTTCGGACATGTCTTGAGTCACCGAAAAGCAAACCGCGGCATCGACTCATGTCGGGCCGACGAACTCCGGCGTTGGAATGAATTGTCGCTTCGGACAGCTCGATCCGGGTGGCCTTCAGGGCTCGCTGTAGCCGAGCACGCGGGCGCGCAGCTGGCCCGGGGCGGGCTCGTGCTGCAGCGTCGAGGCGCCGGCGCGGCCCGAGCGGCGCGGCACCTCGGGCAGGGTCAGCTCGGTGCGCTCGAGCAGGGCGCCGTCGCGGACCAGGGTGACCTCGACGTGCACGTCGGCGACGGTGCGGTCGCCGTGGTTGGTGACGGTCACCGGCACCACGAAGTGGGGCGGCTCGACGCCCTCGGAGCGCCAGGCCTCGCCGACGGTGACCCCGAGCCGCGGCGGCCGGTCCTCGTGGTGCAGGGCGTGGACGAGCAAAAAGCCGACGATGCCGAGCACCAGCGCCAGGCCGACGGCGAACACGCTCCATTCGAGCCAATTCTTGCGGACGGTCATCGCGCTTGGAGGAGCAGGCGCCCGGCGGAGGCGCCGATGGCGGTGGGGAGGCCGAGGACGATCACCTGCGCGAGGCAGGCCGGGAGGTCGCAGCCGGTGAAGCGGTCGAAGAACCACAGCAGCGCGGCCGAGGCGGTCACTGCGGCGATGTAGCTGGCGAGCGAGCCGCTCAGCATGGCGATCCGGGCGCGGTCCCCCGAGGCGGTGTTGACGAAGTCGCTGTAGTGGAGCACGAGCGCGCCGATGGCCAGGGTGACGCCGGTGAGGCCGAGCAGCGCCCATTCGTCCAGGGTGCCGGCGATCTCGGGGATCTCCTCGGTCGGGGCGATGTTGGCGGCGACCAGCACCGCGCCGCACAGCGACAGCGCCATCTGGCCGACGAAGCTCAGGTCCTCGCGCTCGCCGCTCATGCCGCCGTCGTCGTCGTCGCCGCCGCCGAGCTGCGCCGTGCCGACCGAGACGCCGATCGCCACCGCCAGCCCGCCGACCAGCACCTTGCCGAGGATCTCCGGCCCCGCCATGCCGGCGTCGATGCGCCCGAGCAGGACCAGCAGCGCCGCGGAGAGCAACAGGCCGAGGCCGAGCTCCTCGACCGAGTCGAGCACGACCTCGAGCGCGCCGGCGTCCTGCCGCAGCCCGGCGTAGCGGTTGTAGCCGAGCAGCAGGACGAACACGCCGGCCAGGCCGAGCAGCAGCCGCTCCGGCGGGAGCAGCTCGCCTGCGTGCCAGATCTCCCCGGTGTACAGGAGCGGCAGGCTGAACAGCAGGCCGCCCGCGATCCCGCGCCCGTACTCGCGCAGCGACTGGCTCACCGCAGGCGACCGCGTGCGCGGTCGCTGTCGGTCTTCGGTCGGCGCGGCGGTCATGCCTGGATCCTTGCTGACATGTCCACGCGACGCACGAGCTCGGCTGCCCGGAGCGTCCGCCGGTGGCCGCGAGGCTGCTCTCGCCCACGCCGATGCGCGGGGGCGCGGTGAAAGCGCTGGCGGGTCGCCGAGGCATCGCACCGGCGCCGGACGAAGCCGCCCGGCGCCGCTCGAGCAGCGGCGCATGCGGACGAATGCGAGCGAGCTCTGTCCGAAGGGACATGACTCTTGGCTCAGGGACTGCAGCTCCCGGCGATCCGAGGAGCGCCACGAGCTGGAGCGGCGAGCCGATCGAGACATGCCCAGGGCCACGAGCCCGCCCGTGAGCAAGGAGCGCTGGCCGCTCCGCTTTCTTCCGCTGAAGTCTCGGTGGGCGAGCGAGCCGAAGTCTCGCGGCGGAGTGGATACGACCCTCGTCCCAGGGTCCGGTCGAGCGGCTCAAGGCATTCTCGCGAATGCACACACCCTCTCCCGCAGGCCCGGCGAGGTCGCACGGCCGCGGACGGGCGAGCGCACGCGGCTCAGGGCGTCGCGGGCGGGCTCGCCGGCTTGCGCAGGCGCAGCACGTAATTCTCCTTCAGCTCCGGGACCGCCTCCTCGCGCACCAGCTCGAAGCCGTCGGCCAGCAGCTCTTTTAAAAAGACGTCCTTGCCGGCGCGCACGTGGTCGAGCATCCACTGGCTGGTCTTGCTGGGGATCCGCTCGAGCTCGACGAGCACGAGCTGGCCGCCGGGCCGCAGGGCGTCGCGGATCGATCTCATCATGCTGCGCGGGTACTCGAAGTGATGGTAGGCGTCGCACATGAACACGAGGTCGACCGATTCGGCCGCCAGCGGCGTGCTGGCCTCGGGGGTCTGCAGGGTCTCGACGTTGTGGAGCCCGGCCGCGCGCGCGTCGGCGGCGATGCTGGCGAGCAGGCCGCCGTTGATGTCGAGCGCGTAGACCTTGCCGCCCGGGCCGACCGCGCGCGCCAGCATCAGGGTGAGGAAGCCAGAGCCGGCGCCGATGTCGGCCACGACGGTCCCCGGCCCGGCGGCGACGACCTCGACGACCCGCTCGCGCTGCACCCAGATCTCCCGCGACTCGGACTGAAGGCGCCGCACCAGCCGCCGGGTGTCGCGCCCGCGCCAGTCGTCGTTGATGCCCGGCTTGACGCTGACCTCCGGTTCGGCCGGGCTCGCGGCGGCGGCCGGGGCCTCGGCCGGGGCAGCGGGGGCGGACGCGACACCCGCCGGGGCGGAGGCGCCGGCGCGAGCGACGGGCGCGGCGCAGGCGCACAGGAGGAGCAGCGAGAGGCCGGGAGCGAGGCGCACGGCCGCAGTCTACAACGCGGGCCAGGGCTTGGGAACGCTCGTGCGCGGCAGCGCCGCGCGGTCGGGCTCGCATGGCTTTTGGGGCATGTTCTCAGGAGCAGCCGATCGGAGCGGCGCGCTGCCGCAGCTGCGCGGCGGGGGATGCGATAGGCCTGTCCTGAAGGTCATGTCCATGCGGACAGTCGCGCGACGGTCCGGCTGGCGGGGTATGTTCGTGCGAGCAGGAGCTCGGTCGCGCACGCGGGCGATGGAGCATGTCTCTTGAGTCATGTGTTGAAAGACGTGCTCTCCGGCGCGCGCCACGAGCTCCGGATGGCTCGCGGGGCATGTTCATGAGGCGTGTCCGGCTGTCGGGCGCGTCGTGCGAGCATGAGCTCGGCCGGGCACGCGGGCGATGGAGCATGGCTCTTGAGTCATGCGGTTAAGGACATGTTCTCTCGCATGACTCGCGGGGCATGTTCCTGAGGACAGGATGAGGCCCGGGCGAGCGGCGAATCGAGGTGCGTGGGTTGTCCCGCGCACGCGCTTGCGGGAGCGGCGGCGGCGCGAGCGCGTGGGCTGCGAGTCTGACGGCAAATTCATCCGGACAGGTGTTCGGTCGGGGCGTGCCGGGGTCGGGAGCTGTATGTCTATTGGGTCATGTTTCAATACGGGCATGGCCTCGACGCGCAGACCGTCGACCTCGGGCGAGCGGGCGAACGGCGGCCGGGCGTCTCGCGGCAGGCAATTGCGCGGGCGAGCGCGTCGCTGCCGTCGGCGATTCCCTTGCGTCACCGGTCGCGGGCGTGGGCGGTCTGCAGCCGCGCCCTACACGACGTTCGCCCGCGGTGGTAAGGTCCGGATCGAATCTCACCCAGCGACCGCTGCGGATGAGCGACGAACCGGAGCCGTGTCCATGTCGAGCTGGAAGCCGTATCTCGAGTGGTTGTTGGCGGACAGAGGGGTGAAGTGCGCCGGGATCTTCGGGCAGGACGGGGCGACGTGGGGCGCCAGCGACGGCTTCGAGCTGACCGCGCCGGAGGTCACGAACATCGTCGCCGGCCTGCGTGACAAGGCGAACCTGTCCGCGGGCGTGACCGCCGGCGGCAACAAGTTCTTGTTCGTCACCCGCCTGCCCGAGGGGAGCCTGGTCGCGCGCCGGGGCGCCACCTCGCTTCTCGGCATCCTGACCACGAAGGCGGTCATCGTCCTCCTGACCCGGGACAACTACAATCCGGGCAGCGTGGACTCCCATTCGGCGGTCGCCGAGAAGCTGATCCAGCTCGGCTTTTAGCCCGACGCCGGGCCGACCTGCGGTGGCGCCTGGAGTGTCTCTAAAAACATGTCGATGAGGGCATGTCCTTGCGGTCATGCCCGGGCCAGCGCCCCCAGGCCGCGGCGCGCCGCGCCGACGCCGGCGAGGGCCCACGCCAGCGGCCGTGGGGCCGGGGGCAGGCCGCAGGCGCGGCGCACCGGGGGCTCGAGCAGCGCGGCCACTGCGGAGCGGCCGAGGTCGGCCAGCGGGGGCGGGAGGACCTGCAGCATCGCCGCCAGGGCGCCCTCGGCGACGAGGCGGTTGGAGTCGGCGGCGTGGCGGTGCCTCGCCTCGTAGTCGCGCGCCGCCTCGACCATGCCGGCGAAGCTGCCGGGGATGTCGCGGATACCCACGCGCCGGCCGACCTCGCGCCAGAACAGGCACGCAGCCTCGCGTTCGTCGGGCCGCAGCGGGCGACGGCCGAAGCGATCGATCACCCGCGCCGGCTCGGTGACGAAGGTGGTGAGGACGTAGCGCATGTCGTCGTTGGCGATCGCGTGGCGGGCGTGCGCCGCGTGCATGCGCGCCAGGGTGGCCGCGGCGCGAGGCCCGTCGGGCCCGTCCTCGATCAACGTGCTCAGCAGATCGACCGTGCGCTCCAGACGGCTCGTCGGCGCGTGCGTCCAGCCGCCGGTGCGGGCGAGCAGCGCCGAGAGCCGCGGGATCGCAAACACCCGGAACAGGGCGAGCGCCGCGCCGAGGCGGATCTCCGGCGCGAAGTCGCGGAAGAAAGCCCGGCGCATGACCGCGAGGTGATCGCGCGCCCCGTCGAGCTGCGGCGCGCGTCGGTGGTGGGTCAACAAGTCGAGGAGGTCCAGCATGTGCGTCGTCCACGGTCCTCCGCGCGCGTCCGCGGCGATGGCCCGGGGACGCGCGTGGAGGACGGCGCAGGACGGTGTTGCAGGCCGCGTGCCGCGTGATTTCTCGGTCCGGTCCGTCAGGACGCGAGGTCGGTCCGCGGGATCCGCCGGCAGAAACGGCCGACGCGGCGGCGCCGATCGGCGCCGCCGCGCTGGGCGAACTGGATCGTCGGTCAGCGGCGCCAGGCGCCGGCCGCGGCGGCGTCGCGGGCGTAGTCGCGAAAGTCTCGCGGAGGGCGGCCGAGCACGCGGGCGACGTCGCCGGAGACGTGGCTGTTGTGGCCGTCGAGCAACTGGGCGAACAGGTCGCGCATGAATTCGGCGGTGGGGGCGGGCAGGAAGCTGGCCAGCACCTCGCCGTAGGCCTGCGAGGAGATCGGCGTGTAGCGGACCGCGTGGCCGGCGGCCGCGGTCAGCTCGGCGGCCGCCTCGGCGAAGGTGAGGAGGCGCGGGCCGGTGAGGTCGTAGGTGCGCCCGGCGTGGCCGTCGCTGGTCAGCGCGAGGGCGGCGACCTCGGCGATGTCGTCGGCGTCGATGAACGGCTCGGCCGCGTCGCCGCCGGGGAAGGCGATCTCGCCGGCCAGCACGGGCTCGCGCAGGTAGCCCTCGCTGAAGTTCTGGTCGAACCACGCGGCGCGCAGGACGGTGTACTCGGCCCCGCACGTGCGCACCGCCTCCTCGCTCGGGTGCACCTGCGGCTCGCCGCGGCCGGACAGCAGCACGATCCGCCGCACGCCGTGCGCGACCGCCAGCCGCGCGAACGCGTCGATGTGGGCGGCGGCGCCGGGCAGCGCCAGATCGGGGTGATACGCGAGGTACACCGAGGTCGCGCCGGTCAGCGCGGGGGCCCACGTGGCGGGCTGGTCCCAGTCGAAGCGCACGTCGCCGGACCGCGACGCGGTGCGCACCGCGACGCCGCGGGTGGTCAGCTGCTTGGCCACGCGGCGGCCCGTCTTGCCGGTGCCGCCGAGGATCAGGGTGATGTCGTTCGTGCTCTGCATCGCGTCTCCGTTGCTCTTCCTGGGCCGATTGTGCGTCGTGCACGGATGCATCGCCACGGGCATAGATTCATGGTATCCATGCATTGATGCAACGAAGGCCACCCCCCCCGCGCGCACCGCTGGCCTGGGACGACGTGCGCCTGTTCCTGGCCCTCAGCCGGGCGCGCACGCTGGGGGCGGCCGCGGCGGCGCTGGGGGTCGACGCGTCGACGATGTCGCGCCGCCTGAGCGCGCTCGAGGAGGCGCTGGCGACCACGCTGTTCGACCGCGGGCGCGACGGGATCCGGCCGACGAAGGCGGCGGAGGACCTGCGGCCGGCGGCGGAGGAGATCGAGGAGGCGATGCTGCGCTTCGCGGCGGCGACCGACGGGCTCGAGCGCGAGGTCGCGGGGTGGGTGCGAATGACGTGCCCGCCCGACGCGGCGGAGGTGCTGGTGGTGCCGCTGCTGGGCGAGCTGCTGGCCGCGCACCCCAAGCTGCGCGTCGAGCTCGATCCGGGCGAGGCGGTCCGCGACCTCGCGCGCCGCGAGGCCGACCTGGCCCTGCGGACGGTGCGGCCGCGCAGCGGCGACCTGATCGTGGTGCGGCTCGGGGCGGTGCGCTGGATCGCCGCCGCCGCGCCCGCGCTGGCGCGGCAGCTCGGGCCGCTGCGCGCGTGGACCGAGGCGCCGTGGGTCGGCTGGGGCGAGCGCCTGGCCCACGTCGCGCCCGCGCGCTGGCTGGCGGCGCACCTGCGCGACGACGAACCGGCTGTCCGTTCGGACAGCTTCCGCGTGCAGCTGGCCGCCATCGCCGAGGGCCTCGGCGTCGGCCTGGTGCCCGCCCCCACTGCGCGACACTTCGGCCTGGTCCCGGTGGCCACCAGCGCCCGGCTGCGCAAAGAGCGAGAGGATTGGCCGACCGACGAGCTGTTCCTGGTGACCCACCGCGCCCTGCGCGAGGTTCCGCGGGTGCGCGTGCTGTGGGAGCTGCTGCTGGCGCGCGCGAGCGAGTGGAACGAGCCGGGCCCGCGAGCGCGGTGAGGCGGCCACGTCCGGCAGGCCGGCGAATCGCATGAGTCGGCGCGCCGGCGACGATGCATTCACGGGTCGCCCGTCGGCGAATGGCACGAGTCGAGCCCTGGGACTCCTCGCATTCGCCACGAACACAGCCGCTTCCTCGCGACCCCGCGCCCTGTCGTGGCGCACCGCCGCCACCGACAGATTACTTCGGCGCCGATAACTGTCGCCCGCTCGAATCGGCGGCGCCCCCGCACCCGTGGGGCAATCAGGCGCTAGACAGGGTCAACTGCGGGATTTCGTCCTTTTGGGGCCGGGAGCGAAGCACGCTCGGGTTGCGGGACCCTAGGTCCGCAGCGTATGAAATCAACATCTCACCCCGGGCGGCAGATGCTGAGCCGTTCCCGCTACGGGCGAGATTGGAGGCAACCGTGGGCCGAACACTTGTAGAAGGCGATAGCGGAACCGATGTCCAAATGCTCCAGGCCGTGTTGAATTATCACCGCGTGCCTGGGATCGACCCTGTCCTCGCAGTGGACGGGGTATTCGGGCCTGCGACGACGAGCCGCGTCATCTCGTTCCAGAACCAGAATGGCTTGACTCAGGACGGTATCGTCGGGCTGAACACCAGGGCGCAGTTGATGACAATCGGCCAGTTCACGGCGGCGTACACGGTCGACGTCGATCCGCCGCAGGTTGCCGGGCCGGGGGGGCCGGGGGCGGGGCCCACGCAAACCACGGAGTACGCGCTGACGAATGGGTTCAAGGTGACCTTGAACCCCTGGGAGCCTCCGCCGGCAAGGCTCCGGTACGTGCTGGAGTTCGAGGCGGCCTGGGTGATCAAGAACCCCCAGTCCCCTACCTCGCTGGCGCTCAGCGTCGGAGGCGAGATCGGGCGCGCCGTGAGCGTACGATCGCCCGACGGTCCGTACACGTTCTCGGGTGCCGGGAGCGTGATCGGGAAGTACGAGAAGGAAGTCGAGAGCGGTCCGATCAAGCTGGATGCGAGCCTGCAGGCGATGTTCGAGCTGGACTATGAGACCGGTGATCCCGTGGTGTCCACGGCCGCGGGGGTCAGCCTCACCAGCGGGATTTCGTTCGCCGTAATCAAGGAGCGGTTCTACTTGTTTGCGCAGGGCGAGCTTGCGGTCGGAGTGAAGCTCGTGCCCGGTGAAGCGCAGTCGTCGGTGCAACTTGAAGGGACCTCTGGCCTCAAATTGACGTTCTGAGCTGCGCACAGCCGGTCCGGCGTCCCTTCGTAGGCAGCGTGTCAGGCGAGGAAGCCGCCGTCGACCGCGAGGGTCGTGCCGGTGACGTACGAGGCCTCGTCCGAGGCCAGCCACAGGATCGCGCGGGCGATCTCCTCGGGCGCGGCGAGGCGGCCGAGGGGGACGCGCTGCGCCATGACCTCGGGGTGACCGCCGGTGAAGCGGTCGAGCATCGGCGTGGCCACCGGCCCCGGGGCGACGGCGTTGACGCGGACCTTGTGCGGCGCCAGCTCGAGCGCGGCCGAGCGCGTGAGGCCCTCGACCGCGAACTTGGTGGCCGCGTACCCGCTCGCGCCCGGCATGCCGCGCATGCCGGCGACGGAGCTCAGGTTGACGACTGCGCTGCCGGCTCCGCGCAGGAGCGCGGGGATCTCGGCGCGCAGCGCTCGCCACAGGCCCTTCACGTTGGTGTCGAAGGCGCGGTCGAAGGCCGCCTCGTCGCCGCCTTCGAGCGGCCCGGTGACCTCGACGCCGGCGTTGTTGATGGCCACGTCGAGGCGATCGAAGCGCCGCAGGCCGGCGGCCACCAGCGCCTCGACGGCGCCGGCGGCGGTCACGTCGGTGGCGACGAACAGCGCCTCGCCGCCGCGTCCGCGCAGCTCCTCGGCCAGCGCCTCGCCGGCGACCGCGTCGCGGCTGCCGAGCACGAGCTTGGCCCCGGCGGCGGCGAACGCCCGCGCGGCGGCGCGACCGATGCCGGAGGTGATGCCGGTGATGAGTACGACCTTGTCCGTGAAATTCGTCATGCTGTGTTTGCCTCTCCGCGGCAGAACATGACGGCAGGCGGGCGCAGGCAGTAGAGCCGACGATCGCAAGGCACTCTTGCGTCGCACGCAACAATCGGGGACCCTCGGCGGATGGACCTCCTGGCCCAGATGGCGACCTTCGTGCGCATCGTGGAGGGCGGCAGCCTGTCGGCCGCGGCCCGCCGCCTGCGCCTGTCGACGCCGGCGATCAGCCGCCAGCTCCGCGCGCTCGAGGAGGAGCTCGGCGCGACGCTGGTGCTGCGGACGACGCGGCAGCTGACCGTGACGGAGGTGGGCCGGGCGTACTACGAGCGCTGCGTCCAGATCTTGCGCGAGGTCGAGGAGGCCCAGGCAGGCGCGCGCCGCCGCGACGCGGTCGAGGGCCGACTGGTGGTGGCGGCGTCGGTGACGTTCGGCGGGCTGCGGGTGGCGCCGACGCTGCCGGCGCTGTTCGCCGCGCACCCGCGCCTGCGCGTCGACCTGCGCCTCGAGGACCGCCTGACCGACCTGGTCGGCGACGGCATCGACGTGGCGATCCGCGCGACCACGCTGCTGCCGTCGGCCTCCGACGCGCTGATCGCAGTGCCGCTCGTGACGGTGCCCCGCGTGGCAGTCGCCGCGCCGAGCTACCTGCGCCGCCGCGGCGAGCCGAAGGAGCCGGCCGCGCTGGCCCGCCACGACGCGCTGGTCCAGGTCTACGGCTCCGGCGCGCCGGCGACCCGCTGGCGCTTCAGCCGTCCGCCGCGCGAGGAGACCGTCCCGGTGCGCGAGGTGCTGGCCTGCAACGTGCTGGCGGTGCTGCGCGACGCCGCCGTCGCCGGCCTCGGGGTGGCGCTGCTGCCCGACTGGCTGGTGGCCGCCGAGCTGGCCTCCGGCCAGCTGCGGGCGATCCTGCCGCAGTGGAGCACGACCGGCGCGTCGGTGGCCGCGCTCTACCGGGTCGAGCTGCGCGGCACGCCGCGCGTGCGCGCGTTCGTCGAGCACCTGCGTCGCGCGCTGGCGTGAAGGATGATGTCCATGTGGACATGTTCTTTGAGTCATGTTCATGAGCGCCGGTCCGAGGGCCGCGCGCGGGCACATGCACGTCCTCCACCTGGCTGACCTCGTCGATGGCGCGACCGCGGCGAACAGGTACGGCCGTATATGTCCTCAAGGTCATGTAGACGGCCCCGCCTCCTCGATGGCGGCGCCGCGACCGGCGCTGCTCTCATGGACATGTCCAGTAGAGCATGTCGTGGGCGAACGTGTCAGTCGAACGCCGCGGCGAACAGGTGGGGGCCCTCCGTGTCCCACACCTGGCCGACGAGGTAGACGGCACCGGCCTCGTCGATGGCGACGCCGCGGCCGGCGCTGGTGTTGTCGCACTGGTGGATCGCGTCGATCTCGCCGGCGGGAGTGAACTTGACGACGAACGCGGCCTGGAAGTCGCCGCTGAAGCCGGTTCCCGACACGGCGGTCTCGCCGAGCTCGTTGACGGCGATCGCGGTCTGGGTGGAGACGGCGAACTTCGGCAGGGTGCCGAGCGTCTGGTGCCACTGCACGGCGCCGTCGGCGGCCAATCGCAGCACCTCGAGCGGCGCCTCGACCGGAGCCGCAGTCACTCGCCCCGACTCGTCGATCTCCGCGACAGCGCGGTCGGGGAGCTCGAACGGGTGCTCCCACGCCACGGCGGCGTCGGGCGTGAGCGCCAGCACCGCGCCGGCCTCGCCGTAGCGCACTGCCGCCGCGACCCCGGCGGTGTTCATGGCGAGCGCCTCGTCGAACGGTTTGTCGCCGAGCTCCTTGTCGAGGAGCAGCGAGCCGTCGGCGGCGAATCGCTGGACGCGACCGAGGTCGCGCTGGCTGAGCAGGGTGGTGCCATCGGGCGCGACCGCGGCCCTGCCGGCCAGGCTCGTCAGGCCGAACGAGAACCCGCGATCGACCTCCCACAGCAGGGTGCCGTCGAGGCTGAACTTTCGCAGCCAGCGGTGGCGTTGCTCGGGCGGGATGCCGGTGTCGATGAACGGGAGGTAGAGCTCGTCGGCGCCGTCGAGGCCGCCCAGGTGCCATTGCTGCGGCACCGCGAATTGCTCGACGAGGACGCCGGCCTCGTCGAAGTCGAGGAAGTCGAACTCGAGCGTCGAGACGCGCAGATGCCCCCGCGAATCGGCGACGGCCCACGAGCCGCCGGCCGACTCGAGGTCGAAGGTCAGCCAGCGCGCCGCCGGTCCGCAGACGAACTGGTCGAGCGGCACGCCCGGAGCGGGCTCGCTGGGCTCGCCGGTGTCGCCGTCGGTCTCGAAGCCGGTGTCGGTGTCGGTCTCGAAGCCGGTGGTGAGGACGCCAGTGGTGACGGGATCTGTGGTGAGGACGCCGGTATCGGTCGCGTTCGTGTCGGTGGCGTCGGGGCCGGGTATGGTGGGGTTCGGAGCGCTCGTCGGCGGAGCGTCGCTGCTCGCGGTCGACGTCGGTGAGGTGTCGTCCCCGGTGCCTCCGTCGGTGTCCGCGGGCGGGCTGCCGGGGCCGCAGGCGGCGATCGACGTCATCGCCGCCGCGCTCGCAAGGATTCGTAAGCCAAGTGCATGCATCGCCAGCCACGATGCCCGAGCATCGGGCGGTTCGCCAGCGCGTGCTCGAGAGCCACCGATCAGGAATTCATGGGCCCGTGACGTCGCCTGTCCGTCGACAATGGCTGCAGGACGGCGCGCCGTCGCGAGCGCGCTGTGTACAAAGGGCCCAGTCTTCGGTCCGCGCGCGAGAGGCGAGGTCGAGGACAATCCGATGGGACTGATGCTCACTCGAGCGCGACGGCGAACAGGTGCTCGCCGTCTTCGGCCCAGACGACGCCGGCCAGGTAGACCACGCCGGCCTCGTCGATGGCGATCGCGCGACCCTGGCTGGTGGGGTCGCAGGCGTGGAGCGCAGCGACCTCGCCGTTCTTGTCGAGCCGCAGCGCGAGCGCCACCATCTCGCCGTTGAGGGTCGCGTGGAGCGACAGGGCGGTCGCGCCGGCCTCGTTGGTGGCCAGCGCGGTGACGGAGGGGTCGGTGAGCTGCGGCAGCTCGACCAGCTTGTCCCATAATACCGAGCCGTCGGCCGCCAGGCGGGCCACATGGGGCTGCCCGTGCCTCGACGTCGCGACCACCTCGCCGTTCTCGTCGATGTCGGCGTAGCCGCTGGGATGGGTCGAGAACGGCTGCTCCCACAGCACGGAGGCGTCGGGCGCCAGAGCGATGACTGCGCCGTCGCGGCCGTGGCGCAACGCGGCGGCGACCCCGGCGCTGTTCAGGGCGACCACGTCGGTGAAGCGCTTGTCGGCGATCGTCTTGTCCCACAGGAGCGCGCCGGCGGGGTCGTAGCGCTCGAGGCGGCTCTCGCTGTGAGTGCCGACGAGCGTCGTCCCGTCGGGCCCGACCGTCACACGGCCCGAGAACTCCTTCGTGGGGGACGGGCCGCGATCGATCTCCCAGACTACCTCGCCGGTCGCCGCGAACTTGCGCAGCCCCTTGCGCGCGGCCCTCTCGTCGCGGAACGTGACATAGAGGTCGTCGGCCGCGTCGATGCCGCCCCAGCCCCACGGACTCGGCGGGGCGATCAGGCCCGCGAGGTCGCCGGTCGGGTCGAAGTCGAGGACGTCCCAGCCGCTGGTCAGGCGCAGGTGGCCGCGCGAATCGACGTGGGCGTTGCTCGCCAGGCTCGGGCTCGGTTCGACGAAGCGCCAGCGGGCGCCGGCGCAGGTGAACTGATCGAGGGGGATGACCGGTTCGGGCGGGATCTCGGTGACCGAGGTGTCCTCCGAGGCGTCGTCCGTGTCGGTGCCGGAGGTCGCGGTGGTGGTGGGCGGGGGCGTGGGATCGGTGGGACCGGGTTCGCTCGCGGGGGTGCCGGTGCCCGGCTTCGTGTCGGTGGCGTCCGAGGCCGAGCCGGTGGGTTGGCTCGAGTCGCTGCCGGTCTCACCGGGCGTCCTGGGCCCGCACCCCGCCAGGAGGCACGTCGCCGCGCCCCAGATCGTCATGCTTCGCCGCATAAGCCAGGCCATGAATGGAGGATGCACGATGCGAGCGGGTGCCGCCAGCGCGCCGCGATGCGGGGCGCGGTGCGTGTGTCCACGACGCGGATGTCGTGGCGCCGCTGTCGCGGTGCGGTGATTGACGTGACTCCGCGGACATGGGATTGTGAGGAGAATGTGTAGACCGCCGACGCGCCATTGGTGGCACTCGCCGCGAGGCGGCGGCCGGGCCGCGGCGGGCGCGATCGCGCGGGGGTAGAGCGGCGCCTGCAGGTGCATCGAAGGCTGCGCGGCGGCGAATTCGCGCGCCTTGAGGGATATCGACCCCATCTGATAGCGTGCTCCGCCGTGAACCGCCCCGTCGTCTCGCGCCTCCTCGTCGCTGCGTCATGTTTGCTCGGCTGTGCCAGCGGCGAGGACCCGACGACCGGGTTCGGGACGATGCCGGCGACGGCGACGATGACGGCGACGATGACCTCGCCGACGGACGTGTCGACGAGCGCGCCGACCACCGGCGGTCCGGGCGACGACATGGGCAGCGGCGGGATGGAGCCGCCGGTGCCGGTGTGCGGCGACGGCAAGGTCGAGGGCGACGAGGAGTGCGACCTCGGCGGTGACAACGACGACGTCGGCGAGTGCACGGCCGGCTGCCGGCTCGCGGTGTGCGGCGACGGCCTGGTGCAGGACGGGGTCGAGGCGTGCGACGACGGCAACGAAGACGACGCCGACGACTGCACCATCGCGTGCCAGGCGGCCGGCTGCGGCGACGGGATCGTCGGGCCGGGCGAGGCGTGCGACGACGGCAACATGACCGACACCGACGACTGCACCAACGCCTGCGCGCTGGCGGTCTGCGGCGACGGGATCGTCGGGCCCGGCGAGGCGTGCGACGACGGCAACGACGACGACGCCGACGCGTGCACGGCGATGTGCAAGAGCGCGACCTGCGGCGACGGAGCGCTGCAGCCGAACGAGGAGTGCGACGACGGCAACCTGGTCGACACCGACGCCTGCCTCAACACCTGCCTCGCCGCCGAGTGCGGCGACGGGGCGGTGCAGGCCGGCGTCGAGGAGTGCGACGACGCCAACCTCAGCAACCTCGACGACTGCACGGTCGAGTGCAAGACCTCGACCTGCAGCGACGGCATCCAGAGCGGCAGCGAGACCGACATCGACTGCGGCGGGGCCTGCAAGACCTGCAACAAGGGCAAGAACTGCGCGGCCGACACCGACTGCTCGACGGGGGCCTGCGTCAACGGCTCGTGCAACCTGCCGACCAACTGCAAGCAGCTGAAGAGCGGCCTGCCGAGCACGCCCAACGGGGTCTACCAGATCGACGTCGACGGCGATGGGCCGCGCATGCCGTTCGACGTCTACTGCGAGATGACGATCGACGGCGGCGGCTGGACGCTGGCCGGCCGCTCGCGCAACACCCCGAGCGCGCCGGGCTGCGCCGACACCGACGGCGGCGGCAGCTTCGGCTGGCGCGCGGCCCAGGGCGCGCTGGCCGACGACGGCAACGCTTATTCGCTCGACGTCGCCGGCAAGGCCGTCGCGTTCACGCAGGTGCTGTTCGGCGACCACGCCGGCAGCAAGGCGTTCGCCGGCACGATCTACCGCCACACGGTGGTCGCCAACTTCGTCGACGTGCACCTGAACTCGCACTACTACATCGGCGAGCCGACGGCGATCCAGGGCGCGTGCCCGACCGGGGCGTCGATGCTGGCGTGGATGGGCTTCACCAGCAACGTCGACACGTTCCACATGCGCGACGTCGACGGCAACGGCTTCGGCCTGACCGCCAGCGGCTGGCGCACGTGCTACGACACCTGCGTCGGCGGCGACCTCAACGGCAAGCCGGGGCAGATCTTCGTCCGCTGAGAGGGGCGTCGACGCGGCGAAGGACGCGAGCTGCGGCCGGCCTGCCGGCGGACGGAGACCGCGCCGTGGATCCCTGCATTGCGGTTGCGGGGGCGGCAAGGGGCGGGTATCCCGAGGCGGCGCGCCGAGAGTGACCGCGGCGACGCGCCCGCGACGTGATCGAGATGCCAGGCGATGCGAAGATACGAGAGTCCCGGCCGGTGATCGTGAACGATTACCGGTCGGAGTGGCCGTCCGAGTTCCGCGAGCTCGGGCGCCGCGTTCGCAGCGCGGTGGGCGGGGCGGCGCTCCGCATCGACCACATCGGGTCGACCGCGGTCCCGGGGCTCGGCGCGAAGGACGTGATCGACGTCCAGATCACCGTGGCCGACCTCGACGCCGCGTCGGACGTCACGGGCCCGCTCAAGGCCGCCGGGTTCCGTCAGGGCGAGTCGTTCGTGTCCGACCTGTTCCACGGGCTGCCGGAGGGGGGCTCCGAGCTGCGAAAGCTCTACATGCGCGAGCCCGAGGGCGAGCGGCGGACTCACCTGCACATCCGCGAGCTCGGACGCTTCAACCAGCGGTATGCGCTCCTCTTCCGCGACTTCCTCCGGGCGTCCGACGTCGTGCGGTCCGAGTACGAGCTGCTGAAGCGCAGAGCGGCGCAGCTGTTTCCCGAGAGCATCGACGGCTACCTCTGGGTCAAGGAGCCGATCTTCCACATCATCTACGAGGCGGCCTCGCTGTGGGCCGATCGCACCGGCTGGTCGCCCGCGGCCGATCACCTGTAGGCGCGGGGCGACGGCCTCGACGATCCGGCGGATGGATCAGCGCGGCTGGCGGATGGCCATGGCCTGGAAGTACTCGGGGATCCAGTCGGTCCACTGTTTACACTCGCGCGCCATCGTGTGCAGGTCGTGGAAGCGCCCGGCGAAGTTGACGAGCGCCCGGTAACCGCCGACGTCGGCCCGCGTCGCGTCGGCGATCGGGACCGTCTCGCCGTGGGTGAACTCGACGACGAGCCGCTCGAACGGATCGTGGCAGTCGGTCGGCGGGCCGCAGGAGCCGCCGCTGTAGGCCAGCGAGAGCGGGGCGAAGAAGTCGGGCAGGCCCTGCGGCTCCACGGCGTCGGACTCGAGGCCGGCGAGCAGCAGCGACGGCTCGACGGCGAGGTCGCGCAGGGTGAACCATTGATTGGTCCACCACGAGCCGCCGCGCGCGAGCCAGCGCAGCTCGAGCGATTGCCCGGGCGCGAGGCCGAGGGCGAACTCGGCCGGCTCGACCCGGACGTCGAGGGTGGCTTCGCGGTCGCCGCAGTCGAGGACGATCTGAAACGAGACGTCCTGGACGACCTCGATCAGGGTGCAGTCGCCCGCGAACGACTGCTCGTTGCCGACGATGTCGGGCCAGGGCTCGAAGATCACCGCGGCGCTGTGGTCGAAGCCCGGCTCGGCCGGGGCACAGTCGACCGGAGCGCCGGTGGTGGTGTCGCCCTCGCCGGTGGTGGTCGTGGTGGTGTCGTCGACGGGCTCGCCGGTGGTGGTGTCGTCCTCGCCGGTGGTGGTCGTGGTGGTGTCGTCGACGGGCTCGCCGGTGGACGCGGGCGGGCCCTCGGGCGCGGTGGTCTCCGTCGGCTCGCCGACCGAGTCCGGGGCGCCGGTGCCGGCAGTGTCACCGGGATCGGTGCCGCTGCCGGGAGGGGGCGGATCGGTGTCGGTGTAGACGCCGAGTTCGCCCTGCTGCGGACACGCGGCGAGGACGAGGCTGACGAATAGCGGTGAGCGGCGGGGCAGGCGGCGGGCTGTCATGCCGGTGATTTCCCGCCTGCGGTGATTCTCGTGAGCGGGGCGGCGACAATTCGAAGGGTCTGCGGCTCGACCTGTCGGCGCCCCGGCGTCAGGGGACGCCACGTCGCAAGCGCGGGCTCGGTCAGAGCAGCGTCGCCGCGTCGACGACGTCGGCGCCGGCGAAGTGGACGACGAAGCACCACGGCACGCGCATGCGGGCGCGGCCCTGCGGCAGGCCGGCGACCTGCCAGAAGCGCCGCCGCCAGGCGCTCGGGGGGCAGCCGGCGCGCTCGGCGAACAGGGCGCTGAACGAGCCGAGGCTGGAGAAGCCGACCTCGAAGCAGACCTCGGTGACCGAGGCGACTTCGGCCGCCAGCAGCGCCTTGGCCCGATCGATGCGCAGGCGCGTGAGGTCCTGGTGCGGCGTGACGCCGAAGGCCTCCTTGTAGCGGCGCAGGAAGTGGAACTGCGACAGGCCGGCCTGGCGCGCCATCTCGGCCTGGCGCGGGGCCGCGGCCGGGTCGGCGTGGAGCCGGTCGCGCAGCGCGGCCAGCCGGCGGAACACGTCGTCGGGCGGGAGCGGCCGGGGCACGCGGCGATGGTGGGCCGGTCCGCGCGGTTTCGCAAGATCGGAGAAGCGGCCGGCAGCGGGCCCGTGGCAGCTTCTCCGCACCATGATCCAACGCCTGTCCCACACCACCATCTACGTCCTCGATCAGGACCGGGCCCTCGCGTTCTACACCGAGAAGCTCGGCCTCGAGGTCCGCAGCGACGCGCGCATGGGCGAGTTCCGCTGGCTCACGGTCGGCCCCAAAGGCCAGCCCGACCTCGAGCTGGTGCTGATGCCGCTGAAGCCGTCGCCGATGATGGACGAGGCGACCGTGGCGAGCTTCCGCGGGTTGATCGAGAAGGGCAGCTTCGGCGCCGGGGTGTTCGCCACCGCCGATTGCAAGCGCACCTACGAGGAGCTAAAGGCCCGGGGGGTGGAGTTCGCGGGGCCGCCGAAGGAGCAGTTCTACGGCATCGAGGCGATGTTCAAGGACGACTCCGGCAACTGGTTCTCGCTGACGCAGCACACGCGCTGAGGCGCGGCGGGAAGAGACCGGACGCGCGGGACCGGCGTCGTCGCGGCGGCGCCCTGGCCGAGGCGAGGCGTAACGCCGGTGACGATCGCGGTCGAGCCGCGCCGTCCTAGCGGCAGGCGGCCAGAACAGCAAGGAGTGAGGCGAGGACGGGGGGAGCCGGGCTCGCGCGCGCCTGCACGTCGGCTTCGGAACGAGTTGACAAATGATGCGCTGAATGTCAAAGTGTCCGCATGACCGCGACCATGAAGGAGGACGAGGCAGCCGCGCGCCGCTCGAAGGTCCTGCTGGCTGCGCGGTGGTGCTTCCTCAACTTCGGCTTCGCCAAGACCTCGTTCGAAGACATCGCCAGGCGCGCGAACCTCTCGCGCACGCTGCTCTACCGGATCTTCAAGGACAAGGAAGACATCTACAGGGCCGTCTTCGTCGACTGGCTGGTGTCGCGACATCCTGCGGCGAAACAGGCGGCGGCCGCGGCGGGCAGCCCGTACGAGCGCTTGCTCGACGTGTGCAGGCTGATGGTGCTCGAGCCCTGGGCAGACATGGTCGGGGCGCCGATGGGGAGCGAATTCTTCGACGTCTGCGAGCGGCTGGATCCCGCCACCGACGCGGAGCACCGCAAGGTCGCGCTGGAGTGCGTGGGGGCGATTCTCGGGGACAAGGAGAGAGCCGAGGTCTTCCTGCTCTCACTCGATGGTCTCCTCGCAGATCTCCCGGCGATCTCGGTGCTCGAACGACGGCTCCAAATCCTCGCAGAACGATTCGTACAGCCGGCGAAGGCGAAAGCGAGGCGGTCGGGGACGACTACGACCGGTCGGAGGGCTCGTCGATGAGTGCTGCGTGGACCACAAAAGACATTCCGTCGCAGGCGGGACGGCGAATCATCGTGACGGGCGCCAACAGCGGCATCGGTTGGCACACGGCGCTGGAGCTGGCTCGCGCCGGCGGCGAGGTGACGATCACCGCCCGCAGCGAAGTCAAGGGTGAGGACGCCGCCAGGCGCATCCGCGCCGTCGTGCCCGGCGCGGAGCTGCGGACGGGCGTGCTCGACCTGTCCGACCCCGAGTCGGTTCGAGCATTCGCCGACAGCCAGCTCGCGCTGTCGCGGCCCATCGACGTGCTGATCAACAACGCCGGGGTGATGGCGCTCCCGCAGCGGCGAATCAGCGTCGATGGCCATGAGCTGCAGTTCGCAACCAATGTCCTGGGGCCCTTCCGCCTCACAGGGCTGCTGCTCCCCGCCCTGCTGCAGGGAGCCGCGCCGCGCGTCGTCACGGTCTCTTCCAACGCTCACAAGGCGGGTGGGCCGGTGCCGATCCAGGACCTCGACTCCCGGGACGGTTATCGGCCCATACGCGTCTATTGCACGACCAAGCTGGCCAACATCCTCTTCACCCGCGAATTGCAGCGCCGCGCCGGCGATCGTCTCCTGGCGACCTCCTGCCATCCGGGTACGGCGCGCACCAATCTCGGCGCGGATACGACGCTCGGCATGAAGCTCATGGTTCTGGCGATCTATCCTCTGATTCAGAGCGCGGCCATGGGGGCCGAGCCGACGCTCATGGCGGCGACGGCGAAGGATGCCCGGCCCGGGAGTCATTTCGGGCCGGGCGGATTTCTCGAGTGGCGGGGTCACCCCGTCGAAGCCGAGCCGGCGCCTTTCGCCAGGGACGAGGTTGCAGCTCGGGTGTTGTTCGAGGAGCTCGAGCGTATCTCAGGGGTTCGGTACGCGCTCTGAGCCCGGGACATCGGGGCTCACGATCGAAGCCAGGTGTCGACAAATCTCGTGGTGACGGCGTCGGCGACGACGGCTGCACTCATCGCATTGGTGGCAACAGCAAGAACGAGAGGTACTCCGATGAAGCTCATCCTTTTCGGCGCATCCGGCATGGTCGGCGCAGGGGCCTTGCGTGAGGCGCTCGACGCCCCGGAGGTCGAGTCCGTGCTCAGCGTCGGACGGCGCCCGTGCGGCGTCACGCACCCGAAGCTGCGCGAGCTCCTGTTGCCCGATCTGTTCGACTTCGCCGCGGTCGAGAGCCAGCTCGTCGGCCACGACGCGTGCATCTGGGCCGTGGGGGTCAGCTCGGTGGGCCTCGACGAGGCAGCCTACGCCCGGGTGACCGAGGAGCTGACGCTCGTCTGGGGGCGCGCGCTCCTCCGGCTGAACCCGCGTTTCTCCTTCTGCTACTGCTCCGCAGCCGGCGCCGGCGGCCGTTCGATGTGGGCGCGCGTTCGCCAGCGCGTCGAGGGCGCGCTGAAGTCGATGCCGTTCCGACATGCCGGCGCCGTCCGCCCCGGCTTCATCCGGCCCGGGACGGGCATTGGTAGCCGGACGCGCCTCTATCAGGTCGGGATCGTCCTGCTGAAGCCGGTCTTCGCGCTCGTCCCGTTGCTCGTACGGGTCTTCCCGGCCCTGTTCACCACCTCCGAGGTCCTCGGGCGCGCGATGCTTCGCGTGGTCGAAGGACGGGCCGATCGGTTCATCCTCGAGTCGGCCGACATCAACAGGGTCGGCGCATGAGCCCGACGACTCGCTCGCTGCGCGGCGCCAGGCTGGGCGTCGTCGTTCTGGTGGTCCTCACGCTCGCCGCTGCCTACCACTTCGGGATCTTCGCGTGGTTCGGCGAGCCGAGGACCCTGGCCGCGACGCTCGTCGAGATGGGAGCTCGGGGCTACCTCGCGTTCATCCTCGCGTACACGGTGCTGCAGCCGTTCGGCGTCCCCGGGACGATCTTCGTCGTCGCTGCGCCGCTGATCTGGCCGTGGCAGACGGCCTTCACGCTCTCGATGATCGGGACGATGGGCGCCAGCGTGGTCGGCTTCTCGTTCGCTCGCCTCGTGGCGAAGGACTGGGTCTCGGCTCGCATCCCCGCCCGGTTCCGCAAGTACGACGAGTCACTCGAGCGGCACTCGTTCCAGACCGTCGTGGTCCTCCGTCTGATCTTCTGGATGCCGCAGGTGCTCCACTCCTTCTTCGGCGTCTCGAAGGTGGGGTTCTGGACCCACTTCTGGGGCTCGCTCGTCGGCTACGCGCCGCCGCTGCTGCTCGTGAGCTACCTCGGCGGCGAGATGTTCGATGCGTCGGGGCAGCTTCGAGTCGACGCGTGGCCGATCCTCGTGGGGCTGCTCGTCGCTTCGCTGCTGATCGCCGCGCTCGCCCGGGCCCGCGCGCGACGCCATCCCTCTTGAGGCCTCCGCGACGTACAGCGCGTCGTCCAGGCGCTTCTCTTCACCGCACCACACGGAGCAACTCATGGCACGCGACCTCGAAGGCAAGGTGATTTTGATAACGGGAGCGACCGATGGCATCGGCAAGGCCGCGGCGATGGACTTCGCCGGGCGCGGAGCGACGCTGACGATCGTCGGACGCGACAGGGAGAAGACCGCGCAGGTGCTCGCAGCGCTGAAGGGCGCGAGCGGGAACCAGAACCTCGACCTGCTCGTCTGCGATCTCTCCCGGATGGCCGACGTGAAGCGCGCCGCCGAGGCGTTCAAGGCCAAGCACGACCGGCTCGACGTCCTGGTGAACAACGCCGGCGCGACCTTCAAGTCGCCGATGAAGAGCCCCGACGGGTTCGAGCTGACGTTCGCGCTGAACCACCTCGCCTACTTTCAACTGACGACGGCGCTGCTCGACCTCCTCGGGAAGACGTCAGGGGCGCGGGTCGTGTCGACGTCGAGCGCCATGCAGGCCCGCGGGGCGCTCGACCTCCAGAGGACGCCGACGTCGCTGGACGGCCCGGGCTGGCGCGCCTATGCGACCTCGAAGCTCGCGAACGTTCTCTTCACGAAGGAGCTCCAGCGGCGGTTGGAAGGGACCACGGCGACGGCGAACTGCTTCGAGCCGGGCATGGTCCGGACCCAATTCGGGGGATTCGGGTCGGACATGGGTGTCCTGCAGAACGTGATCTACGCGCTCGCAAAGCCGTTTGCGAGGACGCCCGAGCAAGGCGCGGACTCGCTCGTCTGGCTCGCCACCTCGCCGGAAGCGGCGGCGCTCAAGGGACAATTCGTCGCGAATCGACGCCCCGTGGTCCCATCCAGGCAAGCGACCGACCCGAAGCTCGCGGCCGATCTGTGGACGCTGAGCGAGAAGCTCTGCGCCGAGGCTGCAGCGCGCGCGGCGTGAAGGCTCGGAGGGGGCAAGGCCGGGTCGCCGAAGATCGATCCGGACCGCGCCTCATGCCCATCCAGGACCCCGACACGGCTGCAGCCGCGCCGGGGCCGACACCCGTCGCGGGCTTCGATGCGGGCTGTCCTGTGGGACAGGTCATGGAGCGCCGGTTCGACGACCGAAGCCGTCCTGGCGACCGCGGACCTCTGGTTTGCGGGCGGCTCGCGGGGCGCGGGTGAAGGGGGCGCCGTAGATCTCGCAGCAGCGCATGAGTCCGCCGCGTGTCCGGGAAAAAGTTTCACGGGCTGCGACCCGGGGCCGCGGAACGCTGCTGCCCTGGAGCACGGACTCCGCCAGCCGTCGCTATTCCCGGGGTGACGCCGCGCTCGCCGGCGCGGGCAGGTGCGGAAGCTCCAGGTGCGCTGCGGCCGCGACCGTCACGAGGTGCGCGGCGCGTCCGGGGGGGCACCTGCTAAGCTCGCGTCCGTGTCCAGGCCGCTTCACGAGGTCGATCCGACCCTGCGCGGCGACGAGGCCCCGCACGAGACGCCGCGCGGGGAGCTCTACGCCAACCGCTACCGGATCGAAGCCCTCGCCGGGCGCGGCGGGATGGGCGAGGTGTACCGCGCGGTCGACGTGCTGGTCGGCGACGTGGTCGCGCTCAAGGTGCTCGGCAAGTCGGTGACGCCGAAGCAGATCGACGGCTTCCGCCGCGAGGTCCGACTGGCCCGCCGGATCAGCCACCCCAATGTCGCCCGCACCCACGACATGGGCGAGCACGACGGGGTGCCGTTCCTCATCATGGAGTTCGTCGAGGGCACCACGCTGCAGGACGTGCTGCGCAACGACTCGGCCGCGGGCGGGCTGGCGCCGGCCCGCGCGGCCCGCATCGCCCTGTCGGTGTGCGAGGCGTTGACGGCCGCCCACGCGGCCGGGGTGGTCCACCGCGACCTCAAGCCGGCCAACATCCTGCTCGAGCTCGAGGGCCGCGTGGTCCTCACCGACTTCGGCATCGCCCGCCCGCTCGACGAGGGCCAGCACACTCAGGGCCTGCTCGGCACGCCGGTCTACATGGCCCCGGAGCAGGTCGCCGGCGCGCCGGTCGAGGCCCGCACCGACCTCTACGCCGTCGGCCTGGTGCTGTTCGAGATGCTGACCGGGCGCCTGCCGTTCGCCGGCGACACGGCGTTCGCGGCCGCGCTGGCCCGCCTGTCCGAGCCGCCGCTCGACCTGCTGGCGGTGCGGCCCGACGCGCCCGAGCCGCTGGCCGAGCTGGTGCGCCACTGCCTGTCCCAAGAGGCAGCTCAGCGCCCGGCCAGCGCGGCGGTCATCGCCGAGCGCCTGCGCGGGTGGCTGATCGGCAGCGGCGAGACGATCTCGAGCGGCGCCGGGCCGCTGTCGACGCTGGCGTCGACGCGCCACCACCCGAACGCGACCACGCCGACCAGCACGCTGACGCCGCCGATGGTCGCGGTGCTGCCGCTGCGCTACCAGGGGCCGCCGGCGACGGCGTACCTCGGCGAGGCGCTGACCGACGCGGTGATCGACGTGCTGCAGCAGACCGGCGGGATGCGGGTGCTCGGCAGCGGGGCGACCGCCCGCTACCGCGACGCCCGCGACCCGCGGGCCGTCGGCACCGAGCTGGGCGCGGCGATGGTGGTCGACGCGACGCTGCAGGTGACGCCGACGCTGCTGCGCGTGCAGGCGCGGCTGGTCGAGGTGCAGACCGGGCTGCAGGTCTACAACGAGCGCTTCGAGGCCCGCGCCGACGACCTGCTCGACGCGCAGGAGATCGTCAGCAAGAAGATCGCCGAGGGCCTGCGGGTCGAGCTGACGACCTACGCCCACCGCCGCACCGGCACGCCCGAGGCGATCGCGCTGTACCGCCGGGCCCGCCGCAAGATCACCGGCGGCCACATCGTCGGCCCCGACGGGGCGATCGAGCTGCTCGAGGAGGCGCTGCAGGCGTCGCCGATGTTCCGCCCGGCGCTCGCCAGCTACGCGGTCGCCTGCGCGCGCGCGTGGTTCTTCGCCGACCGCCTCGGCTCGCCCCGCGACTTCGCGGCGCTGTCGCGCTCGGCGGTGGCCCGCGCGCTCGAGCTGGCGCCCGACCTCGCCGAGACCCACTTCGCCCGCGGCATGTACGAGGTCCAGGTCGGCGAGTGGCGCGACGCGGTCAAGGCCTTCGTCAAGGCGCTCGAGCTGGCGCCGACCTACGCTCACGCCCACGAGTACCTGTCGCAGCTGCAGTGCGAGGCCGGCAACATCGAGGACGGGGTGAGCCGCGCCCGCCTGGCCGCGGCGCTCGAGCCGAGCCTCCTCCAGGCCTACGCCCACGTGGCCCGCGTCCACGCGCTCCGCCGCGACCTGGCGGCGATCCACGAGTTCATCGACAAGCTCGAGCACCAGCCGCACTTCCAGTTCCAGGCCCTCATCACCCGTGTGCGCGTGGCGGGCTGGTTCGGCGACCTCGACACGGTCCGCGCCTGCCTCGAGCGCTCGCGCTCGATGGCCCAGAGCGAGCGCGAGAACGCGGTCAGCTTCTCCGCCCACGGCCTGCTCGGCGACTACTCCCGCGAGGAGATGTGGGCCGGCTTCGAGGAGTTCCTCAAGGGCGGCCCGAGCCCGCGCATGGTCACGTCGACCTGCCAGGTCACCGCCGAGATCATGGCCATCCGCGGCTTCCACGACGACGCCCTGACCGTGATCGAGCGCGCCTGCGACGCCCGCCTGATCGACCTCGAGTGGCTCGACCTGTGCCCGGCCCTGGCCTCCGTCCGCTCCGACCCCCGCTTCCTCAAGGTCCGCCGCGTCGTCGCCCAGCGCGTCGAGGCGATGTGGATCGTTTGACCCGAGGGGCATGCTTTTAAAAGCATGTCCGAAGGGGCATGCTCGAAAAGGCATGTCTAAATAGACATGTTTCGAGGGACATCGTTACGGGCGCCGCTGCGCCCGGGGCGAGGAGCGCGGCGCGCACGGGCCAGCGTACTAACCCCCGACGAACGTGACCGTCTCGTCGAGCGGCGCCCGGCCCGTACGGACGTAATTCTCCGTGACGTCCTCGTACCCGATCGACATGCCGCAGAAGAGGATGAGATCGTCGGGTGGTGACAGGAGCTCCGCGACGGTCCTGCGATACACGGACCACGCCATCTGGGGGCAACTGTGCAGCCCTTCGGCGCGGAGCAGCAGCATGACGGTCTGCAGATACATGCCGACGTCGGCCCATTGGGGCGGGCCCATGTCGCGGTCGATGTAGCAGAACAGGGCGACGGGCGCGCCGAAACAGTCCCAGTTCGCGGCAGCGGCCCGCTGGCGCGCCTCCCAGTCCTCGCGGACGATACCCAGTGCGCTGTAGCGCTCCTTGCCGAACGCGGAGCGGCGCTCGCCGTACGGGGGCTTCAGCGCGGACGGGTACATCTCGTACTCCCGCTCGTCCCATGGCTCGCCTGCGGCCACGCGCTTGCCGGCGCGCTTCTTGAGCTCGGCCAGCGGCTCGCCGGTCAGCACGTAGATGTGCCACGGCTGGATGTTCGACCCGGACGGCGACCAGGCCGCGGCCGACAGCACGCGCTCCAGCACCTCCCGCGGGACCTGCCGGTCGGTGAATCCCCGCACCGACCGCCTGCTCCTGACAGCCTCATACACGTCCAAGATCGCATCCCCCCATTGGCTCGACACGCCCGACTCCGTCACACCATAGCCGGCGGGGTCGTCCCCGAGTCTCGCGCCCAGCTCCGCAGGTCGAGACCACCACTGCGGGACTCTACGCTTCCGTGCCCCACGCGCAAGCGAGCTGGTGTTGCTCCGGTGGGGTGCGCGGGCGCGCGATCGCTGGTGTTGCTCGGCGAGTGTCGCTGGCGCGCGACATCCGCCGGCATTGCTCGCGGCGAGCTGGTTTCGCTCGGGACAACGCACGGCCGCCGGGTCGTGCGGGGCGGTGTGGCTCGCAGCGCGCTGGTGTCGCTCGGGGCGCGCGCAGTGTCGGGCGAACAACACGGGCTTGCCGCGGTGGGGCGTCGGCCGGGCCGCGGGTGTCGGCGGCGCGCGGGGAGGCGGTGTCGGCGCGTGCGGGGCGGAGGTGCCGGCCGCTCGGCGGAGCGGCGGCCTGGGACGGCCGAGAGGGACGAGGTGGAAGCCTGCGCGGCGAGGCGACCGGCCGGGCCCGTCAGCCGGCGTCCGGGCCGGGCGGGGCGGCGAGGCGGAAGAAGCGGAAGCCGCCGCCGCCGCGCCAGCCGGTGGCCGCGGTCGCGCCGCTGGGGTCGTCGCCGTCGATCACGGCGCGCAGGCGCGGCAGGCAGTGGGTCTCGGCGTGCGGGCCGAGCTCGACGGCCAGCCAGCGGCGCCGCATCTTGTGGGCGACCGCGGCGGTGGTGCCCGAGCCGGCGAAGCAGTCGAGCACGAGGTCACCGGGGGCGGTGGCGACGTCGAGGCAGCGCTTGAGCAAGAGCTCGGGCTTCTTGCCGTGCGAGAACTCGACCCCGCCCTCCTTGTGCAGGTTGTTGGGCAGGAGGTCGTCCCAGATCGTCGACAGCGCCTGCGCGGTGACCCGCCGGCCGTCGACCTCGCGGACCTTGGCGGAGTAAAAGATCAGCTGCTCGCCGCCGAGGAAGTACATGTCCTCGCGGCCAGGTCGCTCGGCGCGCAGGACCACCCCGGGCTCGGCGGCCGAGCGGGCCAGCACCTGCCGCGCCGGCTCGCCGACGTCGCGGGCGGCGATCCGCGCGGTGCGGACGACCCGGTGCGGCGAGTCGAGCACGAACGCCTCGAGCTCGGCCTCGAGGGCGCCGCCGCGCAGGCTCCTGAGGTCGAGGCCACTGGCCCGCGCGAACGCCTGACGCAGCGGGACCAGCCGCCAGCGCTCCGGCGAGTCGTCGATGTTGTCGATCCACCGGCTGTAGCGAGCGTCGCGCGCGGTCGCGGCGTGGACCCGACCCGCCCGCCAGGCGCCGCGCTGGCGGGCGTAGACGACGATGAAGCTGGCGGTGCTGACGAACCCGGCGTTGACCGCCTTCGGCCCCGAGACGGAGCTCTGCTTGAAGGTGATGACCGCGATCCGGTTGGCCCGCCCGAACACCTCGTCGGCGACGGTGATCAGGTAGGCCAGCTCGTTGTCGTCGATGTGCACGAACAGGGTGCCCGAGTCGGTCAGGAGCCGCCGCAGCACGACCAGCCGCTCGCGCATCAGCGCCAGCCAGCGCCCGTGCTCGAGGCCGTCGTCGTAGTGCGCGAACACCTGGCCGGTGTTGTACGGCGGGTCGATGTACACGCATTGCACCCGCCCGGCGAACTCCGGCTCGAGCGCCCGCAACACCGCGAGGTTGTCGCCGCGGATCAGCCGATTGTCGACCAGCTCGTCGGGCCCCGCCTGCGCGGCGCGATGCCCCAGCGCGAGGTCCTCGCGCAACACCGGCGCCGGCGTGAGCGCCTCCTCGGCCGGGGCCAGCTGCGGTCGACCGCGTGCAGGCATCGCGCGCGCGAGGGTAGCATCGTTCTCCGCGAGCCGTCGCTGCGAGGGGGCCGTGGGGCCGCGCGGGCGAGCGAGCGTGGTGTATCCCGATCTCGCAGGCGCCGCCGTTGCCGGGGACGGCGCTCGCGTGTAAGTTCGGGGCGCATGACGCCCGAGGACGTCGAGGCTCTGTTCCGCGAGGAGACCGCTCACGTCGAGTGGAAAGAGTCTCACGACGCCAAGGACGTGCTCGACGCCGTGTGCGCGTTCGCCAACGACCTCGCCGACAGCAAGCGCGAGGGTACCGTGGTCCTCGGCGTGCACGCGCGGACCGGCAGGCCGTGCGGCAAGTATCCGCGGGCGACGACGGACGCCGACAAGGTTCAGCAGGCGCTGGTGAGCCTCATCAGCTCGACGAAGATCATCCCCCATCCGGTCGTGCAGATCGAGACGCTCGAGCGTGAGGACCAGCTGGTGTTCGTGTTGCGAGTGCAGCCGTACGCCGTCCCGCCGGTGGTGAAGGTCAACGGGACGCCCTACGTGCGGGTCGGCACCGTGACGCAGCGGGCCAACGACGCGCAGCTGCGGCGGCTCGAGGAGCGCCGGCCGATCCATCTCCAGCCGTTCGACATTCGCCCGTGCGACGGCGCGAGCGCCGACGACCTCGACGTCCCGCTGCTGTCGGCGAAGTACCGCGCGGCGCGCGAGCTCGACGGCGACCCCGACACTTTCCTCCCCTTCGAGCGCTGGCTGACCCAGCAGGAGCTGGGGCGGCCCGCGAACGGGACGTGGACGCCGAACAACGCGGCCTTGCTGGTATACGGTCTCAGCCCCCAGAGCTTCTACTCCGGGGCCTACGTCGACCTGGTGCGCTACGCCGGCAACGACTACGACGCGCCGATCAGCGTGCGCCAGACGATCACCGGGCCGCTCCTCGAGCAATTGAAGCAGGCATGGACGGTCCTCGACGCGCTCAACCTCGACGTCGCCGGCGAGGACCGCGGCATCCAGACGACGCTGACGTCGATGTTCCCGGCGCCGGTGCTCAAGGAGCTGGTCCGCAACATGGTCCAGCACCGGGACTACGCGGCGACGCGCGCGCCGAGCCGCGTCGCGTGGTTCGACGACCGCATCGAACTGTCCAACCCCGGCGCACCGTACGGCCAGGCCGCGCTCGGCAAATTCGGCGAGCACTCGGAGTACCGCAACCCGAGAGTCACGCAGCTGCTCCTCGACGAGGGCTACGTCGAGCGGGCGGGTCGCGGGGTCCGACGCGCGGAGGCGCTGCTCGCCCGCGAGGGCCATCCTCCGCTCGAGATCGAGACGAACGGTTACACGACCGTGACCGTGCGGAGGCGCCGCGAATGAAGCGACCTGCGGTGAGGCTGGTCGCGCGCGGGCCGAAGAGTCTGGTCCTGTTCAACAACAAGGGCGGGGTCGGCAAGACGACCTTGACCTTCAACCTCGCGCACATGTTCGCCAGGTTGGGTCGCCGGGTCGCGCTCATCGATCTCGACCCGCAGTGCAACCTGTCGGCGCTCGCGCTGCCGGACCACGTCCTCGAGGGAATCTGGGACGACACCGAGCCGGGGCGGACCGTCGCCTCCTGCGTCGAGAAGGTCCGTGTCGGCCGGGGCGAGCTCGCTGAGCCCGTCGGTTGCGAGCTCGCCGACGATCTGTACCTCCTCCCCGGTGATCTGCGCTTGAGTCGCTTCGAGCCGCGGCTGGCCCGCGACTGGCCGCAGATCATGGCGGAGGACAGCGAGATGGCGCTGCATGCCGTCACCGCGCTCGATCGTCTCGCGGTGAGCTTCGCCAATCAGGTCGACGCCAACATCGTGCTCTTCGACGTCGGGCCGAGCCTGGGCGCCCTCAACCGCGCCGTGTTGCTCGCGTCCGACGCCGTCGTCGTCCCCCTCGCGCCCGACCTGTTCAGCCTTCGTGGTCTGCAGAACGTCGGCGAGGTGCTGCACGAGTGGCGTGACGAGTGGGAGACCGCGCGCGTGAAGAACCTTCAGAGCGCCAACCGTCGCCGAGAGCCTCAGCCCTCGTTGCCCCAGCGTCTCATGCAGCCGCTCGGTTACATCGTTCAGCAGCACCTCGCCGTCGCAGACGTACCGGTGCGGGCGTACCAACGGTGGTTGAAGCAGATACCGGCGAGCTTCGCCGAAGACGTGCTGCATCGGCCGGCTCCAGCCCTGGATTCCGTCCAGGACGACCTTTACTGCCTCGGCTTCCTCCGCCACTTCGCCAGCCTGGTGCCGCTGGCGCAGGCAGCCCATAAACCGCTGTTCGAGCTGGCTCACGCCGACGGCGTGGTCGGCTCGCAATATCAGACAGTCGCCCGCGCGACGAAGGCGTTCGAGCAGTTGGCCACAGGTATCCTCGCCAGACTCGATGCGCTCGGCGTCGTGGCGTCCAAGGGATGAGGCCCGTTGGGCCTCGCGCGGCCGCGAAGCGCGGCTCCTGGGGCGCATGACCCTTCGGACAGGAGCTTCGACGTCACAGTCATGGAGCCGGGCCGGGGGCACGAGCCGGGGGCGCACAGCCGCGTCTGCGCGTGCGGGGCGGGCGCCGGCGGAGGTGCCGACCGATTCGTGGCACGCGTTTACTTGCGCGCGGGGTTGATGCATCTTCACCGCAGATGCAGCGGCTGGTGGATGCATTCCGGGCCCGGTTGAACGACAACGTGGCGGAGTCGGCGAGCCGGATCCGCGCGGCCAAGCTGCCGTTCTACGAGGGCCTCACCGACGCCCAGCTGTCGGCCACTCTGGCCCGCGCGTTCGAGGCCGCGGCCGCCGACGTCGAGCGCGGCGAGCCGCACGCGCTGCTGCAACGCATGCGAGACATCGCCATCGTCCGCTCGCAGCGCGGGGTCGCGGTGATGGACGTCGTCACGGGCCTCAACCTCGGGTTCCAGGCGGTCTCCGACGACTTCGCCGCGCTCTGGCCCGACGACATCGAGCTCCGGCTCGGCTGGGAGCAAGCGCGGGCGAAGATCGCCTACGCCGGCGCAGCAGTGCTGGCCGATACGTACCTCGAGGCCCGCGAGGCGGTGGTGCGCGCCCAGTCCGAGGCGCTGGTCCGGCTGTCGCTGCGCGTGCTGCCGCTGTACCCCGGCGTGGTGGTGCTGCCGCTGCTCGGCGAGCTCGGGGCCGAGCGCGCGCAGCAGATCACCGAGGCGCTGCTGGCGGCGGTGGCCCAGCATTCGGCGGCGTACGCGTTGCTCGACCTGTCGGGCGTGCCCAGCCTCGACACCGACGAAGCGGTGCAATTGCTGGCCCGCGCGACGCAGGCGATCGAGCTGCTCGGGGCGACGCCGATCCTGGTGGGGATCCAGCCGGCCGTGGCGCAGTCGATGAGCGCGCGCGGGGTGTCGTTCCGCGCGCCGACTCTGGCCGACCTCGCCGGCGGCCTGCGCCACGCGCTGCGCGGCCTCGGCGTCGAGCTCCACAAGGCGCGGGGATCGTGACTCCCTTGGTTCGTGCGCGCGGGCTTTATTAAGAAATATGTCCCCGAGGACAGCTCATTCACGGCGCGCCGAGGCGGGCGTCGGACCGAGAGCGCCGCGCTGAATCACACGAGCCGCTGCAACGGGAACGACCAGGTGCGGGTGCAGTCGAGCTGCAGGCCGGGCGGGGCCGGGATCGGTGGATGATTCTGAAAGGTCGCTCCGGGAACGCGCCGGAGCTCGGGTCCATGAGCACGTCGGCGAGCTCGCGGCCGTCGGGCAGGCGAAGGGCGCGACACGCGAGGACGAGGAGCCTGACACCCTCGAGGACAGCTTATTCGCGGGGGCTCTCGGCGAGCGCGGCGAGCAGGCGGTCGGGGGTCAGCGGGAGGTCGCGCAGGCGGACGCCGATCGCGTGGTGGACTGCGCTGGCGATCGCGGGGGCGACCCCGGTGATGCCGATCTCGCCGGCGCCGCGGCAGCCGATGGCATTGAAAGTGACGTCGGGGACTGCGTCGAGCCACTCGACGTCGATGTCGGGGACGTCGGCGTGGCACGGGAGCAGGTAACCGGCGAGGTCGGCGTGCACGGGCAAGGCGTGCACCGGGTCGTGGACCTGCTGCTCGAGCAGGGCCTGGCCGACGCCGAACAGGACGCCGCCGAGCAGCTGGCTGCGCGTGGTGGTGGCGTCGACGACCTGGCCGACGTCGAACACGCCGACGACGCGGGTGACACGGATCCGCCCGAGCTCGGGGACGACGCGGACCTCGACGAACTGGGCCCCGAAGGAGTGATGGGCGTGCCGCTCGCCGGGAGGTCGGGCGTCGGTGGTGCCGATCGCCTCGATGTCGCCGAGGCCGGCGCGGTCCAGCAATTCGGCCCAGTCGGCCGATTCGTCGGGGGCGCGGCGGAATGCCAGCAGTCGCCGGCGCAGCCGGGTGCACGCGGCCAGGGCGGCCGGGGCGACGCTGGCGGTGAGGTTGGAGCCGCCGGTCATCGGCGCCGGCGGCAGGCGGGTGTCGCCGAGCTCGACGGTGACGCGCTCGCCCGGCAGGTCGAGGGCGTCGGCGACGACCACCGCGAGCGCGGTGTAGAGGCCGGTGCCGAGGTCGATGCCGGCGGTCGCGACCGTGACGTGCACGCCCCCGCGCTCGCGGTCGAGGCGCACGCGCACGCTGGCGGGGTCGCGGTTGCCGGGGTGCGCCGCGGTGGCCATGCCCCAGCCGATCCACGCGTCGCCGTCGCGCATGCTGCGGGGCCGCGGCTCGCGGCGCGACCAGCCGAACCGCTCGGCGCCGCGCTCGTAGCATTCTCGCAGGTGCTCGCTGGCGTACGGCTTGCCGGTGTGGGCGTCGCGGCTGCTGTGATTGCGCATGCGCAGCGCCAGCGGGTCGAGGCCCGATTCGCAGGCGAGCTCGTCGAGCGCGCCCTCGAGCGCCCACAGGCCGGTGGCCTCGCCGGGCGCGCGCATCCAGCCGGGCTTGGCCAGGTGCAGCGGGACGACGTCGTGGACCGCCTCGTAATTGGGGCAGGCGTAGAGCACGCGCGTGATGCCGCTGGTCGGCTCGTAGAAGGGGTCGCGGTCGGCGACGTCGCGCTCCGTGGCGCAGTGGCTGCGGGTGTGGTGGCGCAGGGCGATCAATCGCCCGTCGCGCTCGGCGGCCAGCTGGATCCGCTGGCGCGTGGCGGCGCGTGGGCCCACGGTCGTGAGCACCTCGGAGCGCCGCAGCACCGACTTGACCGGCCGCTCCAGGCGGCGCGCGGCCACTGCGGCCAGCAGGGTGTGGGCGGCGGTGAAGACCTTGGAGCCGAAGCTGCCGCCGACGAACGGGGCGAGCACGCGGACGCGCTCGTTCGAAAGGCCGAAGGCGCGGGCGAGGACGGCCTGGTCGCCGAGGACCCATTGCGTGGAGTCGTAGACGACGAGGTCGTGGTCGACCCAGTGGGCCACGGTCGCGTGCGGCTCGAGCGGGCAGGGGTGCTGGATCGGCGTCGAGTAGAGGACGTCGATCGTCACCGGCGCCGCGCGCAGGGCGGCCGCGCAGTCGCCCCGGCGCGGGACGTCGCTCAGGCGGGTGCCGGCGCCGTCGTCGATGTCGACCACGAACGGCGCGGGCTCGTAGCGCACCTCGACGAGCGAGGCGGCGTGGGCGGCCTGCTCCGGTGATTCGGCGACGACCATGGCGACGATCTGCCCGCGATAATCAATGCGATCGTCGGCGAGCGGCGGGCGCGGGTCGGGGGTGAGGCCGGTGCCGTCGCCGTTCGGCAGGTCGCCGAGCGGGCCGCGATTGTCGTGAGTGAGGATCAGGAGCACGCCGCCGGCCTGCTCGGCGCGCGCGGTGTCGACGGCGAGGACGCGGCCGCAGGCGATCGCGCTGCCGACGTAGGCGGCGTGGGCGAGGCCGGGGAGCACGACGTCGGCGGCGTAGCGGGCCTGGCCGGTGACCTTGATGCGGGCCTCGATGCGCTCGGCGGGTCGGCCGATCCGTGGGCTCGTCGTCGACAAGGCGAGGACCTCCTGCGAATGTCGTCACCCGGGGCGGGCCGCCAGCTCGGACAGGGCGCGGACCACCACGTGCCGGGCGAGCTCGATCTTGAAGCCGTTGTGGGTGCGCGCGACGGCGTCGGCGAGGGCGAGGTCGGCGGCGGCGCGGAACGAGGCGAGCTCGGCCCGCTTGCCGCGCAGCGACTGCTCGGCGGCGGTGCAGCGCCACGGCCGGGTGGCGACGCCGCCGAGGGCGATCCGGGCGTCGCGCACGTGGCCGCGCTCGAGGTCGAGGGCGACCGCGGCCGAGGCGAGGGCGAAGTCGTAGCTCGCGCGGTCGCGGACCTTGAAGTAATGCGAGCGGCGGGCGATGGCGAGGTCGGGCAATTCGAGGTGGGTGACGAGCTCGCCGTGGTCGAGGACGGTGTCGCGCTCGGGGGTGTCGCCGGGCAGGCGGTGAAAGCCGTCGAACGGCAGGCGCCGGGCGCCGCCGTCGCCGCGGCGGGTGTAGACAATGGCGTCGAGGATCGCCAGGGCGGTGGCGAGGTCGGACGGGAACACCGCGAGGCAATGCGGGCTGCCGCCGAGGACCGCGGCGTCGCGGTCCCAGCCGGTCTGGACGGCGCAGCCGGACCCGGGCACGCGCTTGTTGCAGGCGCTGTGCGGGTCGCGATAATAGGGGCACCGCGTGCGCTGGAGGATGTTGCCGGCCACGGTCGACATGTTGCGCAATTGCGCCGACATGCCGGACAGCAGCGCCTCGCGGACGACCGGCCAGCGGGCGCGGATCTCCGGGTGCTCGGCCAGCTGGGCGTTGCGCACGCAGGCGCCGATCCGGGCCCGCCGGTCGTCGAGCTCGATGTCGCCGAGCGGCAGGCGCTGGACGTCGACGAGGGCGGCGGGCGCGAGCACGCCGAGCTTCATGAGGTCGACGATCGCGGTGCCGCCGGCGAGGAACATCGCGGCCGGGGCGGCGTGCACCGCGGCCGCGGCGTCGGCGACGCTGATGCCCTCGACGTAGGTGAACGGCCTCATGTGCGCACCCGACGGATCGCGGCGAGGATGTTGGGGTAGGCGCCGCAGCGGCACAGGTTGCCGCTCATGCGCTCGCGGATGGCGACGTCGTCGAGCTGCCGCCGGTGCTCGACCTCGGCCAGCATGGCGATCGCCGACATGATCTGGCCCGGGGTACAGAAGCCGCACTGCAGCGCGTCGCACTCGATGAAGGCGAGCTGCATCGGGTGCAGGTGGTCGCCGCGGGCGAGGCCCTCGATGGTGCCGATCTCGCGGCCCTGCTGGGCGACCGCGAGGGCGAGGCACGAGAGGACGCGCCGGCCGTCGACGTGGACGGTGCACGCGCCGCACTGGCCGTGGTCGCAGCCCTTCTTGGTGCCGGTGAGGCCGAGGTGGTCGCGCAGGGCGTCGAGCAGGGTGGTGCGCGGATCGAGGTCGAGCTCGTGGCGCTCGCCGTTGACGGACAGCCGGACCATCTTTTTTCAGCCCGCCCGGGGGAAGCGCGCGGCGAGGGTCATGGCCGCGAGCAAGGAGTCGAAGTCGAACGGGCCCTCGTGGCGGATGCCGTTGATGAAGAAGGTCGGGGTGCCGGCGACGCCGCTGATCGCTCCGCTGTGCAGGTCGCTGCGGATCTTCTCGAGGTGGCGGTGGTCGTCCAGGTCGGCGGCGAAGCGGCGCATGTCGAGGCCGACCTGCTCGGCGTAGAGATCGAGGTGCGGGATCTCGAGCGCGTGCTGGTTCTCGAACAGGAGCTCGTGCATCTGCCAGTAGCGGCCCTGGGCGCCGGCGGCCTCGGCGGCCTCGGCGGCCAGCTGGGCGTGCGGGTGGGCGCCGACGATCGGGAAGTTGCGGAAGCCGACGCAGAGCTGGTCGCCGAGGGCCCGCTCGAGCGCGTGCACGACGATCTGCGCCTGGCCGCAGAACGGGCACTCGAAGTCGCCGAACTCGACGAGGTGGATCGGGCGCGAGAGCTCGCCGCGCAGATGATCGCGCGGGCCGAGCGACGGCTTGAGGGTGCTCATGATCGGTCTCCTTGCTGCGGCCGCGGCCGCGACGATGACTCGCTCAGATCCTCGAGAGCGGCGAGGATGCCGTCGGCGCCAGGGTTGATGCCCACCGGCGCGAGGTAGCTCCACGCGACCTTGCCGGCGCCGTCGATGACGAACAGGGCCCGGCCGCACACGCCCGCGGCGTCGTCGTAGCAGCCGTAGCTGCGGGCCACGTCGCCCTTGGGCTCGAAGTCCGAGAGCAGCGGGAAGGCGAGCTTGCGGTCGCGCGCGAAGGCGAGGTGACACCACACGCCGTCGCACGAGATGCCGAGCAGCTGAGCTCCGTGACGCCGGAACTCGTCGATGATCTGGCTGTAGACGGCCATCTGGTCGCTGCACACCGGGCTCCAGTCGGCCGGATAAAATGCGAGCACCACCGGTTTGCCGCGGAAGTCGGACAGGGCGAGCTTCTGGTCGGGCGTGGTCTTGAGCGCGAACTCCGGGGCGCGGGCGCCGGGCTGAAGAATGGACGAGAGCTCCACTCGCCAAGGCTGGCCCGAGGCCCCTCGCTGTCAATCACTCGAGCGAGGGTCGCCGCCTCGTCGCCCGCGCCCGCGCCCATCGCCGGTCCCTCGCCTGGGGCCGCTGCCCGCGAACGCGAGGCCGGCGCCCGCAGGCGGCGAGCGAAGGTTGTCGCGCTCGGTCGTGGGTATGCTTGGGTATGTCCGCGGTCCAGCGCATGAGCCTCGAGGAGTTTCTCGCGTGGGAGGAGAGGCAGGAGTCTCGCTACGAGCTCGTCGACGGCGAGGCGTTCGCGATGGCCGGGGGGTCGACGTTCCACGCGCACATCGGCGTCAACCTCGCCGCCGCGCTGCGTCAGCAGCTGCGGCCGCGCGGCTGCTTCATCTTTCACGAGGGCATGAAGGTGCGCGTGGGTTCCGACGTGCTCTATCCCGATGTGGTGGTGAGCTGCGATCCGCAACAGCTGGAGCGCAACCTCGTCGAGCGGCCGGCGCTGATCGTGGAGGTGCTGTCACCGTCGACCGAGAGCTTCGATCGCGGGCGCAAGTGGGCGCTGTACCAGCAGCTCGCCGGCTTGCAGGCGTTTTTGCTGGTGAGCCAGGAGGCGCTGTCGGTCGAGGTGTTCGTGCGCGCGCCGCAGGGCTGGCACTACCGGCGTGAGGCCGGGGCCGCGGCGGTGCTCGAGCTGGCGGCGCCTTCGTGCCGCCTGCCGCTCACCGACGTCTACGACGGGTTGCTCGAGCGCCTCGGCTGAGCGGGCTCAGGGGACGATGGTGCGCAGGCTGTCGACGGCGTGGACGGGGGCCATGTCGCCGGCCATGAGGTGGGCGATCGCGCCGTAGACGAGGCGCTGCTGGGCGACCATGGTCTTGCCGGCGAACTCGGAGGAGACGACGACGATGGTGTAGTGGCCGCCGCCGCCCGAGACCTGGACGTCGTCGGCGGGCATCTTGGCGAGGATGGCCTCGCGGATCGCGTCGATGACGGAGCCCTGGAAGTTGGTCGGGTGGTGACTCATGGGCGGTGTTATACCCCCTCGCCGGCGATCTTGACCTCGAGCTCGAGGCGGACGCCGGTCTCGGCGAGCACGCGCTCGCGCACGAGCTCGATCAGCGCCAGGAGGTCGGCGGCGCGCGCCTCCGGCACGCCGGGGGCCGGGCGCTCGACGACCAGCCAGTTGGCGTGCACCGGGCTGACGACGGCGGCGCCGATCCGCGTGCCCTTGAGGCCGACCGACTCGATGAGCCGCCCGGCGAAGTCGCCCGGCGGGTTCTTGAAGGTGCTGCCGTTGTTGGCCACGCCGGTCGGCTCGCGCTGGCGCCGACGCTCGCGCAGGCCGGCGACGTCGGCCTCGATCTCGGGGCGCGGCCGCGGCCAGCAGCGCAGCTCGGCGCCGACGACGATCTCGTCGGGCGGGAGGTCGGAGCCGCGGTAGCGGAAGCCGCACTCGGCGTGCTCCCGTGTCCGCGCGCGGCCGTCGCGGTGGAGGCTGTGCACGCGCACGACGACCCTGGTGAACTCGCCGAGGTAGGTGCCGGCGTTCATGATGAGGCCGCCGCCGACGCTGCCGGGCACGCCGCCGAGGAACTCGAGGCCGCCGAGCTCCCAGGTGGTGACGTGCTGCAAGAGCCGCCCGGTGGTGGCGCCGGCGTCGACGTCGACGCGGGCGAGGTCGGCGGGGTCGGGCCGCTCGACCCGGTTCATCCGCGCGAGGTTGATGACGACGCCGCGGATGCCGGCGTCGCGCACGAGCAGGTTGGAGCCGCCGCCGACGAAGCTGACGCCGACGCCCCGCGCGTGACAGGCGGCCAGCAGCGCCTGCAGGGCGCGGGCGTCGGCGGGCCTGGCCCAGAGGTCAGCCGGGCCGCCGAGCCGCAACGTGGTGTGCCGCGCCATCGGCTCGTCGGGCCGCAGCTCGAGCGCGCCCGGCGGGAGGTCGAGGTCGCCGAGCTCGCCCAGGAGCCGCTGGCCGCGGGTGAGGCTCATGGCGGTCACGCCGCGGTGGGCTCGCCGCCGGCGAGGTGACGCGGGGCCTCGAGGTGAGCGGCCAGCTCGCGGCTGACGTGGGTGACGCTGCCGGCGCCGAGGGTGATGATGAGGTCTCCGGGACAGGACTCTCGGGCCAGGTACTCGGAGAGGCCGGCGACCGGCTTGTGGACGACGACCGGGCGGTCGGGCCGACGCGCGCGCACGGCGGCCTCGAGCGCCTCGACCGTGGCGCCGGCGAGCGGCACTTCGCCGGCGGGGTAGATGTCGGTGAGGACGACGAGGTCGGCGGCGTCGAGGCTGGCGGCGAAGCCGTCGAGGTGGGCGCGCACGCGGGTGTAGCGGTGGGCCTGGAACACCGCGACGAGCCGCCGGTCGGGGTAGCTGGTGCGCGCGCCGGCGAGGGTGGCTCGCACCTCGGTCGGGTGATGGCCGTAGTCGTCGACGACCATGACGTCGCCGGCGGTGCCGCGCACCGTGAAGCGCCGCTGGACGCCGTCGAAGCCGGCGAGAGCGTTGGCCACGGCCGCCATCTGCAGCTCGTGGAACTCGCACACTGCGATCGTGGCGAGCGCGTTGAGGACGTTGTGCACGCCCGGCATGTGCAGGGTGAACGGCCCGAGGTCGCGGCCCTGACCGACGACGCGGAAGTGGGTGGTCGGGCCGTCGTGCACGACGTCGACGGCGCGGTAGTCGGCCGCGGGCGAGAAGCCGTAGGTGACGTAGCGCTTGGACACGCGCGGCAGGATGGCGGCGGCGTTGGGGTCGTCGAGGCAGACCACGCACAGGCCGTAGAACGGGACGCGGTTGGCGAACCCGACGAAGGCGTCCTGCAGCCGCGTCATGCTGCCGTAGTGGTCCATGTGCTCGTCGTCGATGTTGGTGACGACCGCGACCGTCGGCGTGAGCAGGAGGAAGCTGCCGTCGCTCTCGTCGGCCTCGGCCACCAGCAGGTTGCCGCGGCCGTTCTTGGCGTTGCTGCCGAGCGCGTTGAGTTTGCCGCCGATGACGACGGTCGGGTCGAGGCCCGCGGCGTGCAGGGCGGTGGCGACGAGGCTGGTGGTGGTGGTCTTGCCGTGCGAGCCGGCGATGACGACGGCCTGCTTGAGCCGCATGAGCTCGGCGAGCATCTCGGCCCGCGGAATGACGGGGATCTTCCGCGCCCGCGCGGCGACGACTTCGGGGTTGTCGGCGCGCACCGCGGAGGAGATGACGACGACGTCGGCGTCCCCCAGGTGCGCCTCGTCGTGCCCGCGGTGGATCATCGCGCCGCGCTCGCTCAGTCGCCGGGTGGTCTCGCTCTCGGCCAGGTCGGTGCCGGTGACGCGGTAGCCGAGGTCCAGCAAGATCTCGGCGATCCCGCTCATCCCGATCCCGCCGATGCCGACGAAGTGAATGTGTGTGTCGCTCTTGCGGAACATGCGGGGAACGCTGGCGGGCGAGTGTACTGGTTCGCCGGTAAAAGGACACAAAAAGACCCCGTGGGCGGCGGGAGGCGCGCGAGGCGGCCAGGATCGTCAACGCGTCGGCGAAGGCGGGTTATTTCCGGTTGAAAACGCCGCCAGAACCGGGCCTGCAGAGGGTTTTTAAAAGGGGGGTCTTCGTGCGCGCGATGCGCGGCGATTGGGCCGGGGAGGTCCGTTGCGGGGGCCCCGGAGCGGGCTCAGCGGCGTGGGGCCCGCGTCACGAGGTCGCCGGCACCGGCAAAATTCCGGCGCGCGGAGGTCCGTGCTCGGACTGTCGCGCCGCGAAGGGCCGGTCCGACGAGGCATGCGTGGCTTCCAGGACAGGCGAGCAGGGGCGTCGCGGATCGCTGCGAATCCATAGACATGACCCGAAGGACATGTTGATGGTATCGACGCGTCGAGCTTCGCCCCGGGCCGTTGCGTGACTGTGGTCCGTCGACGGGCTGCACCCCGGGGTGCGGGCGGACGCTCGACGACCTGGGGCGGTACCTCAGGCGAGCAGTTCCGCGCCGCGATTCGATGCACATGTAATGGCGAGCTTCGGGGAGCGTTCCTGCGGTGAATCATCATGGATATCCGGGCCCGCATTCACGCTCGCCGCCACGACATCGAACAGCATTGGACCGGGCCGGCGCGGCTCTTCGGGTCGAGTCGGACGGCCGTCGTCGCGCTGGCGGTGGGGTTCGGGGGGACGCCGCAGATGGCCCTCGCCCGCGAACCAGGGCCGCCGCTGGTCGGCGACGCCGAGCGGCAGGGCGTCGACCCGCCCCGCGAGCCAGATGTCGTCGCGCCCCCGCTGCCCGCCGGCCCGGCTCCGTCCACACGCCCGCCTGCGCCGCTGCTCGGGCTCACGCTCGTCGCCTTGCCGCTGTTCGTCGCCGGCCTGGCGATGACGTTCTCCGGCGCCATGCGCTACCGCCTGCACCGCGACGGCCCCGACTGCGCCAGCTACGGGGTCGAGTGCGCCGAGGCGATCACGCCGAGGATCCACGTCGCCGCCGCCGGTACGGGCCTGCTCGGCGCCGGTTTCGGCGTCGCGGCCGCGGGGATCACCGGCACGCGCGCGCGTGGCAGCACCGCCTGGTGGGTCGAGCTCGGCATCGGCGGCGGGCTGGTCGTCGGCGGCAGCGCCTGGCTGATCGGCAACTCGGTCCTCCTCCATCGCCAGCTCGAGACCGGCCCGCTCGCCGACATCGACGCGCGCAACCTCCGGCGGCCCTTCGCCTCGTTCATGCTCGGCGCCGGGCTCGGCCTCGTCGGCGGCAGCCTGACCGCCCTCCTGGTGCGCCGCAAGCACGCCCGCGCCCTCCAGGTCGCTCCCTACGGCGGGCCCGGGCAGGCCGGCCTGTCGCTCAGCGGCAGGTTTTGAAGACATGTCCGAAAGGAAATGTCTGTTCAGGCATGTCTATTGAGACATGTTCATTCGAGCATGAAAATTCTGTTCGAATGAGCATGCGGTCTCGGCCGAGAAGTGTCCGAAGGGGACGGCGGGGGCAGCGGGATCGCGGGTGTCGACAATGCGTGCGGGCGGCGGCGCAGCGATGGCGCGGCGAATCCGGGCGCTCTGGCCGGATCTCCTTGCGCATGCAAGGTCATCCGCGTCGGCGGACGTCGGAGCTTCGGCGCAGCGCGAGCGGTCCGGGTCGATCCGGCGAATGCGAAGCCTCACAGCGCTCGGTGATTCGGGCCGGCATTCTGGCGGTGGACATGCTATATGGGGCGCGTGCTCGACTTCGCGCATCGCATCGCCAAGCACCTCGAACCCTGGTTTCTCCAGCACCAGCGCGACCTGACGTGGCGGCGGACCCGCGACCCGTACGCGATCTGGGTCAGCGAGATCATGCTGCAACAGACGCGGGTCGACACTGTGGAGGCGTATTACGGGAAATTTTTGGACCGCTTCCCGGACGTCGGCACTCTGGCCGCGGCCGACGAGTCGGACGTGCTCGCGGCGTGGAGCGGGCTCGGCTATTACCGCCGGGCGCGCCTGCTGCACGCGGGGGCCCGCCACGTGGCCGAGAACCTCGGCGGCGTCGTGCCGGACGAGCCCGATCAGCTGCGCAAGATCCCCGGCGTCGGCAAATACACCGCGGGGGCCATCGCCTCGATCGCGTTCGACCGGCCGGCGGGGCTGGTCGACGGCAACGTGGCCCGCGTGCTGTCGCGGCTGCAGGCGATCGAGGAGCCGAGGCTGCAGGACGCCAGCTCGGCGGGGCACTGGGCGATGGCGCAGAAGATCGTGCAGGCCGGCTCGCCGCGGGTGCTGGCGCAGGCGTTGATGGAGCTGGGGGCGACGGTGTGCACGCCGATGGCGCCGCGCTGCGAGGGCTGCCCGGTCCGCAGCGAGTGCCAGGCGCTGGCGAAGGGGCTGCAGACGGCGATCCCGGCGCCGAAGCAGCGCGCGCCGTCCCCCCGCGAAGACCTGTGGGCGGTGGCGGTCCGCCGCGACGGCCGCGTGCTGCTCGAGCAGCGCCCGACCGAGGGGCTGCTGGCCGGGCTGTGGTGCCTGCCGCTCATCGAACGCAAGATCTCCGACCGCGCGGGCGCGCCTCCGCGGTCGATCGCCGAGGTCACCGGCGTGAAGGTGAAGTCGGTCGAGGCGCTCGCCGAGCCGGTCAAGCACGTGTTCACCCACCGCGTGTGGATGCTGTGGCCGTGCCGCGGCGAGGCGGCGATCGTCGATATGTCCCATCAGACAGATGAGGGGGACACCCCGGGGCGCATGTGGATCGCGCCCGGCGAGCGGCCGCGCGGGGGGATCCCCAAGGTCACGGAGAAGGTGCTCGCGCGGCTCGGGTTCTAGTGCTGCTCGGCCGATGGTCTTCTCGTGTAAAATGAGCGATAATGCGCAGCCGATGGCCATCACCATCAGTTTTTATATTTTTGCTCGACAGTTTTGTGATATTTTCGGCGGCGTGGCTTCCCAGCTTTGCCGCCGAGTCTTTTGTACCGCCCTCGCCTGCGCCCTCGCCTGCGGTCCCGAGCCGGCCGCCGAGACCACCGGCACCAAGCCGGCCACCACCGGCCCGACGGGCACGACCGGCGACACCACGCTGGTCGAGACCACCTCGACGACCACCGCGAATCCCACCACTGCGAGTCCCACGACCGCGAATCCTACCACCGCGAATCTCACCACCACGGAGGACAGCGGCGATTCGACCGGGACCACCGGCAAGGAATTCATCATCGTCCCGGATGGGGGCTATGGTTGTGCCAATGTGGCCTTCTCGTCTTGCGATCCGTGGTCGCAGAACGAGTGCGCCCCCGGCGAGAAGTGCTCGCCCTCGAGCGGCGGCTGCGACGAACTAGAGGTGACGCGCTGCGACGATCTCGCCCGCCAGCCGGTCCCGCTCGGCGGCGCCTGCACCTCCGAGGTGGGCCCACTCAGCGGCCGCAACGACTGTGACATCGGCGCCACCTGCTGGTTCGTCGATCCCGACACCCTGACCGGCACCTGCGTCAGCCTGTGCCACGGCTCGCCCGAAGCCCCCGACTGCACTCACGCCCCCGGCACCACCTGCGTGCTCGTCCACGACAATCAGGACGCGCCGCTGTGCCTGCCGACCTGCGACCCATTCGAGCCGACCTGTCCCGTGGGACATCATTGTCACCCGACCCCGCACGCCCCCGAGGCGTTCGCCTGCGTCCCCGACACCTCCGCGCCGATCGGCGCCGCCTTCGACCCGTGCAGCAAGACCAACTGCGCCGCCGGCCTCCTCTGCGCCGAGCCCGAGGCCGCCGCCGTCGAGTGCGCCCCCGACACGAATTGTTGCACCCCGCTCTGCGACCTCGACGCCCCCGCCTGCCCCGGCGCCGGCCAGACCTGCCTCCCCTATTACCCCATCAACCAGGCCCCGGCCGGCCTCGAGAACGTCGGCCTCTGCGGCCTGCCGTGACCGTGGCGGACAACCCCCCGACCGAACGGGCACGACCCGCTTTCGCCCGTGTCGCGAGGGGGAGTGCAGGTCGCGATGACCAGCTCCGGCCTCGCCGCCGCATGGTCCAGCACGCGCGGCGGCCTCGCCTGTTGGCCCGGGGGACCCGGTGCGGGCCGTTGCAGGCCCGCTGCGGCGGCATTTCGTGGCGCGCGCGCGGAGCGTCCGAGCGCCCGCGACATGGAGGGGCATGCCTCACACCATGGTCCTCGCGTCTCTGTTGCTCTCCGCGGTCGGAGCGAGCGCCCCGCCAGCGCTCGTGCCGGCGACGCCTCCCGCCGCTGCCGACGAGTTTCTGGTCGGCCTGCAGGCACCCATACCGCTGAAGAATGTCCGCGCCCGCCTCGAGCACGATGGCGGGATCGAGCTCGAGATCGACTACGATCTCCAGGATATCGGTCATGTCTCGGTCGCCTTGCACGGCGCAGAGGATGGTTCGGGGCTCGGCGTGGTCACGATAGCGAACGCGGTGGTGGGCGAGGTCGAGTTCGCAGGCGGCGAGGTCGTGTGGGAGAGGACCGATCTCTCCGCCCTCGAGCCTGCGCAGGCGCAGGTCGTCGGCGCCAGCATCCTGCAGGTCTGGGACGATGAGCACGTGACGGAGGCGCTCGGCCTCGTGCCGCCGGACGATCGGGACCTCAAATGCTCGGTCGCGAGCGGCCTCGCCGGGGGCACCGCGGCCGTGATGGTCGCCTCCATCTGCGGCGTCTTTTTGAAGGCCCCCAGCTGCCTGGGCGCCGGGTACGGCACCTTTCACAAGGTGTCGGGCTACATCGCCGACAAGTGTAACGGGGCGCAGAACAAGTGATCGGAGGAGGGGACCGTGGCGTCGCTGCGAATCGCTCCTTCCTGCCAGCCGCTGCCGGCGCAGCGGTGGGGTCTCTTGCCGACCAACCAATTCTGGACCCTCGCGTTCGTGACGCCGATCTCGCTCGTCTTCTGGGCCGGGGCGGCCGTGTTTCTGCTGTGGGTCCATTCGTTCGCCTGGGTATGGTGGCACAAGGCCCTGGCGTTTCTGCTGTTCTATGCGGTCTATGGCGGGTTGGTGGAGCGATGGAGTCGGAGGGCGCTGGCGCGGCGACAGCGGCGCGCGTTCGCCTCGCAGGCGCTCGTCCCCTCGCCGGCGCCGCGGCGAGCGCTGCCGGTGGTGGCGACCGCGGAATACTGGGACCACGCGTTCGCGCGGACGTTCGGCCGGGCCGCGGGCGTCGTTCAACTGTCGTTCGACTTCGCGGTGTTCATGGCGCTGTGCCACCCGGCCTGGCAGGTGTTCTGCTCGACGATCGCGGGGCTGCTCCTGCTGTCCTTCGGCCTGGGGGCGCGGCAGCGGCGGGAGCTCCGGCAAATCAATGGCGCGACCTCGCCTGCGCGGATGCAGCTGGCGGCGCCGGCGGATTGGGAGGGCGATGGCCCGGCGGGCTCGTCGGATTGAGGTGACGTCATTCATCGCGCCTCGGCGACGAGGCGCGGCAGCTTGACGACGAACACGGAGCCGGTGCTCGGGGCGCTGGTGACGCTGATGCCGCCGCCCATGGCCTCCGAGACGTGGCGGGCGACCCACAGGCCGAGGCCGAGGCCGCCGTAGTGGCGCTCGGACACGGCGCGTTCGAAGCGCTGGAAGATCCGCGCCTGATCCTTGGTGGAGATGCCGATCCCGTGGTCGCGGACCGACAGGGTGATCGTCTCGCCGTCCTGGGACAGATCGATCTCGATCGGTTTGCCGCCGCCGTACTTCATGGCGTTGGCGAGCAGGTTGCTGACGATCTGCTCGAAGCGGGTGCGGTCGGTGCGGCCGGAGGCGTACAGCGGGGCGGTGACGCGGGCCTCGCAGCCGGCGCGGGCGAGCGGCTCGGCGAAGTGCTCGACGGTGGCGCGCAGGAGCTCGGCGTAGTCGACGTCCTCGACCTCGATCTTGAGCCGGCCGCCGGTGATCCGCGAGACGTCGAGCAGCTCCTCGATGAGGCGGTGCAGGCGGTCGGCCTGGCGCTGGATGACGCCGAGCTTGGGCAGGCAGGCGGCGGCGGAGAACTCGCCCTCGCCGCGGGCGCGGCGGATCAGGCGATCGACCTGGAGGACGATCGGGGTCAGCGGGGTGCGCAGCTCGTGCGAGGCGACGGCGATGAACTCCTCGCGCCTGGCCAGGGCGACCTCCATCTCGGTGTAGAGTCGGGCGTTCTCGATCACCTGGGCGGCGCGCAGCGCCAGCTCCTCGATCAGCGACAGCTCGTCGGGGCCGAGCGCGCGGCCGCGGGTGGCCACGAGCAGGACGCCGAGCGGACGGCCGCGGGCGATCAGCGGCACGAGGGCGATCGCGCGGTAACGCAGGCGCGGGGCCAGGTAGTCGTCGGTCGCGGGGATGCCGGGCAGGGGCAGCAACGGGGCGCCGGGCCGCGTCGACGACAGCCGGACCTCGTCGCGGTGCAGGACCTCGAGCAGCGGGCCGTCGGCGGCGAGCGGCAGGCGGCGGCGCAAATCGACGTAGCGCGCCTCGAGCTCGGGGTCGCCGGCGGCGACGCTGACGCGGCGGGAGAGGCCGAACTGGCCGTCCTCGTCGAGCAGCTCGACGGCGGCGAGGTCGGCGAGCTCGGGCACGAGGCGGTGGACGAACTCGGCCAGCGCGGCGTGGATGTCGCGCTGCGAGACCAGCAGCTTGCCGGCCTCGGCGAGGATGACTGCGCGCCGGCGGGCCCGCTGCTCCTCGCCGAACAGGCGCTCGCGCTCGGCGTCGGCGCGCTTGCGGTCGCTGATGTCGAAGAACGAGGCGACCACGGCGTACGGGGCGGGCGAGCCGTCGTGGTAGAGCGGCTGGGCGTTGACGGAGATCCACGCGAGCACGCCGTCGGTCCGGTAGATGCCCATGATGGCGCCGACCTGCGGCTCACCTGTCCTCAGGGCCAGGACGGCGGGCCAGCTCTCGACGGGGAACGGGCTGCCGTCGTCGTGGATGGCGCGGAACGGGCTGGAGAGGCCGATCGGGTCGTACAGCTGGCGGCGGCCGAGGCCGAGGATCCGCTCGGCGCTGGGGTTGCACGTGATGACCTGGCCGGAGAGGTCGACGACGATGATGCCCTCGGCGAGGGTGGCGATCAGCGACTTGTAGCGCTCCTCCTCGCGGCGCAGGGCCTCGTCGGCCTGCTTGCGGGCGGTGATGTCGACGACGCCGCCCATCATCTTGATGACGCGGCCGTGGTCGTCCTTGATCGGCTTGCCGCGGACGAGCAGCCAGACGATGGCGCCCTCCGGCTTGAGGATGCGGTACTCGAACTCGACGAAGTCCTCGACGCTGGCGACCTCGCGGGCGCGGGCGACCAGGCCGGCGCGGTCGTCGGGGTGGAGGGTCTCGACGACGGCGGCGAAGTTGCGCGGGACCTGCCCGGGGGCGAGGCCGTGGAGCTCGCGCATGACCTCGTCCCAGACGACGGTGTCGCTGTCGAGGTGCCACTCCCACAGGCCGAGGCCGCTGGCGGCGACGGCGAGCTCGAGCTGCTCCTGGCTGGCGCGCAGCTCGGCCTCCATCGCGACGCGCTTGCTGATGTCGTGGGCGATCAGGAGGAGGGCGACGACCTCGCCGTCCTCGCGGATGGCGCCGACGCGCGACTCGTAGCGGGTCGGCCGGCCGTGCGGGCCGCAGCCGACGCACTCGTAGGTCTGCGCCTCGCCGGTGGCGACCGCCCGCTCGATCGAGGCGCGCGCCACCTCGCGCGACTCGGGCTCGAGGTAATCGAACAGGCTGCGGCCGATCGACTCGAGCATCGACACGCCGGCGACCGTTCGGTTCATGGTGCGGATGACCCCGGTCGGCGACAGCAGGACCACGTACTCCGGCGCGTTCTCCAGCAAGGCGAACAGCAGCGGCGCCAGTCGCTCGAGGTCGTCGAACTTGAAGCCGCGGTGGCCGGTGGTGCTCGCCGGAGTCATCGCCCCGCCTCGACTATGCGTCGCCCGGGCGAGTGCCCCAGCGGCGGGCGACGCAGCGGCCGTGGTCCGGCGTCCAGCCGCCGTCGCGCTCGCTCCGCCGCGGCCGGCGGACCGGCCGCCTCGTGCCTCAGCGCAGCTTCTTGACGAAGGCGGCGACCGCGTCGACCTCTTCGGGCTTCAGCTTGGCGGCGAAGGCCTTCATCATCGTGCCCGGGATGCCGACCTTGATCGCCCGGGCGACCGAGGCCTTGCCGTGCTTCTTCTGCCAGTTCTTGTCGGTCATGTCCGGGATGCCCTTGCTCTTGAGCCCCGGCTTGCCCTTGCCGCTGACGTCGTGGCAGGCGGCGCAGTGCTTGACGTAGAGGCCGCGGGCGTCAATCGCCTTGGCCGGCTTGGGCTTGGCGGCGGCCGGCGCGGCGGGCGGCGCGGGCGTGCCGGCGGGCGGGGCGTCGTCGAGGACCACGTCGGGCTCGGCGGCGGGCGGCGGGTTGTCCGAAGGGGCAGGCTTGCTGTCCGAAGGGGCAGGCTTGCTGTCCTCGGGGACAGGCGGCGCGCTGGCCACGGCGACGGCGGCCTGGACCTCGGCGCCGACGGCCGCGCCGAGCGTGGCGGGCGCGGTGGCGACCTCGTGCGGCACGTACTTGCGGATCATGAAGGCGTAGCAGAGGTCGAGCTCGCCGGACGGCGCGGCCATGCCGTTGTCGGCGACCATGCGCTCGATGACCTCCTTGACCTCGCGGGCGGAGGCGGGCGGCTTCTTGTCGACCTCGGCCAGCTCGTGGCACTCGCTGCAGCGGGTCTCGAACGCCTTCTGCGCCACGGCGGCGTCGTAGCTGGGCGGCGGGGCGGCGGGGTCGACCGGGGCGATGGCCTGCTGCTGCTTCAGCTTCTGCTCGCGCTGCTGCCGGGCCGAGCGCTGGAGGTCGCCGGTGATGGCGACGAGGTAGGCGGTGACGTCGTAGAGCTCGCGCTCGGTCAGCGGGTCCTCGAAGGTCGGCTTGTCGGCCATGCGCTCGACGGTGCGCCACCAGCCGGCCGGCGCGCGCGGCTGGACGAGGACGGTCTTGAGGTCGTGGCAGACGACGCACTTGGTGGCGAGGATCTCCCGCCCGTGGCGCAGCGCCTCGACGGTGGTGAGGTCGGCCAGCGGGGCGTCCGCGGGCATCTCGGCCAGCGGCAACAGGCGGGCCACGCGGGCCCGGTTCTCGACGCTGTAGACGCCGCCGCCGACCTGGCCGCGCGCCAGGCCGAACTCCCGCAGGGCGCTCGGGACCGACAGGCCGAGCAGCAGCACCGAGCAGCCGAGCACCACGGTCGCCAGCGGCGGGACCCAGTCCTTCATGTGGCGGAACACGCGGTAGAACGCGAGCTCGACCAGGAGCAGGACGCCGATCAAAAACCCGAGAGTGACGTGGACGGCCGAGCGCGGCGGCAGCTCGACCTGGTAGTTCCACAGCCGCGGGACCATGACGCTCATCATCACCACGTAGAGGGCGACGAAGACGACCTTGAAGATGTCGTGCAGGCGCACCAGGTGCTTCGGGGCCTGGGACATGCCGTCCTGATGCCCGTCAGGCCAGCCCCACAGCTTGAACATCAGGAAGACGGACACGAAGCCCGAGATCAGGAACAAGAGTCCGAGGGTGACGCTCGCTGCGATTTCCATGGCCGTCCTGGCGCACTCGACCGTATCGCAACTCGCGCGGGCCAGCCAGAGCGCGGTTGACCCGCGGGTGCGGTGTCGGTACACCCGGTCGGGTGGCGGAAGGCCCCACGCCGTCTCGCGCCGACCCCGCGGCCGCGCTGCCACGCGTCGAGCTGCTGGCCGAATTGCCCGACATCACGGTCACGCGACACGTGTGTCGCGCGGGGCCCCGCGATCGCCCGTTCCCGGAGCAGCATCGGCAGGCGTCCCTGGCGGTCGTGCTCGCCGGCAGCTTCTGTTACCGCTGCCGCGATCGCACCCACGCGCTGGTGGCCGGCTCGGTGATGCTCGGCGAGGTCGACGAGGCGTTCGTGTGTTCGCACGAACACGGGGTCGGCGACGTGTGCCTGTGCGTCAATCTGAGGCCGTCTCTGCTGGAAGCGGCGGCCTCGACCTCGGCGGCCCCGGGCCGGCTGTTCGCGGCCCCGGCGCTGGCCCCGCGCCCGCGGATCTCCGCGCTCGCGCGGGCCCTCGCCGGCGCGGCCGACTCGCGTGACGAGGCCCGCGCGCCCGAGGTCGAGGCGCTGGCCCTGGCGCTCACCGCCGAGGTGTTCGGCGAGCTGGCCCTTCAGACAGGTTCGCGCCGGGCCCCGCAGCCCCGCCCGAGCGCGAGCGACCGCGGCCGCGCCGTCGCCGGGGCGCAGTACATCGCCGCCCGCGCGAGCGAGCCGCTGCTGCTCAAGGACGTCGCGGACCACGTCGGCCTGAGCCCGTTCCACTTCCTGCGGCTGTTCCGCGCGGTGTTCGGGGTGACGCCGCACCAGTACCTCGTGCAGACCCGCGTCGAGCGGGCCGCGGCCCGCCTGTGCGAGAGCGAGGTGCCGGTGACGGAGCTGGCGTTCGAGGTCGGCTTCGGCGACCTGTCGAACTTCGTGCGCACGTTCCACCGCCTGGTCGGGCTGTCGCCCGGCCGCTGGCGCCGGCAGCACCACAATCGCAAGATTCGCCAAGTGTGACGCGACGTCCGGGGCTACACCCCGGCCCATGCTCGACCACCTGAGTCTCATCGTCCGCGATCTGCCTCGCAGCACCCGCTTCTACGCGGCCGCCCTGGCCCCGCTCGGCGCCGTGGTGTGCCACGAGGACGCCTCCACGACCGGCCTCGGCCGGCCCGACGCGCCGCAGCTGTGGCTGGCCGCCGCCCCCGAGGTCCAGCCGATCCACCTGGCCTTCCGCGCCGAGAACCGCGAGCAGGTGCGCCAGTTCCACGCCGCGGCGCTGGCCGCCGGGGCCCGCGACAACGGCGGGCCGGGGCCGCGGGTGCACTACCACCCGAACTACTACGCGGCGTTCGTCCTCGACCCCGACGGCCACAACATCGAGGCGGTCTGCCACACGCCCGAGTGAGCGGGAGGCTCGCTTGCTCCGCGGGCGGTCGGCGTCGGCGCCCGGGCTCGACCGCAGCGGGCTTGAGAGCCTGTCCTTTCGGACAGGAGCGAAGCCGCGGGCACGGGGCTGCGGAGATCACCGCAGCCGACGCACCGCCCGCGTGCCTGGCTCGGGGCAGCCTGCACCTTCGAGCATGTCCGAAAGGACATGTTACGAGGTGATGGCGGCGTCGGGACCCGAGAGCGACGAGCGCCGCCCGGGGTCCGGGCGGCGCTCGGGCTGGCGCGCGTGGCAGGAGTCGAACCTGCGACCTTTGGCTTCGGAGGCCAACGCTCTATCCAACTGAGCTACACACGCAAGTTGGGGACGGGATCTCTACCCCAGGAGGGGACGGCTTGCAAGCCCCTCGCCGGGTGCGCGTGCGCCGGGTCCACGCCGGCCCCACCCGCAGCCGCGGCCTTGGGCCCCGGCTTCGGGGTGGTACACTGGTCGTCGATGCGCCCCGCGTTCGCGCTGCTCCTCCCGCTCGCCGTGTTCGGCTCCACCCTCCTGGAGGGCCTCGACCGGGCCTTCGGCGGCCTCGACCGTCTGCGGGAGATCTTCCGCCGCGCCCAGGAGCTGCTGGTGCTCGGCGGGGTGGCGCTGGCGCTGCTCGGCAGCCTGGTGTTCATCGCCTCGTGGGCCCTGTCGCACGCCCGCCGCGCGAGCGACCACTCCCGGCCGTGGCTGTCGCGCGCGGTCCTCGCACTGGCCTACGTCCCCATGCTCCTCACGGTCGTCGCCGCCGCCGGCCTGTTCGTCCCCGGCCTGGCCCCGTTCATCCTCAAGTCGTTCGCCCTCGCAGTGGCGATCGCCGCGGTGGTCTGGTGCCTCGCCCTCGGCCTGCTGATCGCCGGCGGCTCCCGCCGCGATCTCAGCCGCGGCCGCCGGGCGATCATCCTCGCCGGCACGCCGTGGTACTGCCTCGTGGTCTACATGGCCACGTTCCTGTGAGGCGGTGAGGCCGGTGTAGACGAGCCGCACTTCAGCTTCGAGCTGAAGGAGAGACTCGTCGGTCGGCCCGAGCTCCTCGCTACTCTCCGCGATCCACCCCAGGGCCGTCTCCCGGCGGATCGCGCGCTGGTGTTCGGTCAGGACTGCCGCGAGATCGTCCATGCGAACTCGCGGAGCAGCACCTTCCGCGGCCCGGCGGACCTCCGGCTCGTGGAGAATCCCTCGATCCAGATCGGGATCCGGGCCACCGAGCACGGCGGCTTTCTCGACAGCAGCGAGACGGCCGACAGCTCGCGTGGCTACACGTTCGACGCGAAGGTCGGACAGTGAATCCCGTCCTCGGGGGCAGTTTCCTGGACGCTCGGAGCGGGAATTTGCCCGCGACCCTGAACTACCCGGTGGATCTCTTGTGAATGGGAGGAGCGGGCGGCGCCTGCGAGCATTCGCGCGACGCCTGGCGCGTACGCGAGTGCTGCGGAGCGGCCCGTGAATCGCAGCGGATGCACCGTTGACGACGACTCCCGGGTCGGCTCCCGTCGCGGGCACGAATCAGTCGGTGACGCAGCGCGTGTCGAGGTCCGTGTCATCGCGCTCGTCGCACGTCGACCTCAAGCACGCCTCGCGGGCCCGTTTTTTGATGACGTGGTGCCTGTCAAGTCCATGATGGGCACGATTCGCACGATGCCCGAGTCAGGGCCGGAATCCGCGATCGCGTGCCGCGAGACCGGCTCGCTCGAGGCGGGCGTTGGCGTCGCCTGCACGTGACCTCGGGTCAGGCGCGTCTTTGCGTTCGCGCCCTCGTCGACCTCGACGCGCAATCGTGCCCGGGGGTGCCCCGGAGAGCCCGAGCCCGATCGCTGCGCGAATCGACCATCGTCGGAATGACGAGTTCGCCTCGCGCCGCGATCGAGCCGCGAATGAACGACGGTCGCGGCCGCAGCGCGGCGCGCTTTCATGGCCGTGTTCGTGACGCCGATCAAGCGGCTCTGGCGCCCGCTGGGGTCCGTTCGGAGGTTGGCTAGGCTTCGTGACTGGATTCGATCAGTCGGCTGTGCGTCGCGCCTGAACCGCGGCTGTTCTTCAACATTCGGGCAATTCGGAGAAATGTCATGGGAAGCAATGGTAAAGGTCATCGGTCGAATGAGTGGTTCCCGCTCGAGCGGACGGTGGAGGGTGTCCGGGCCGAGGCCCACGTGGTGCTCGACCCCGACACCGACACATACTTCCTGGTCGTCCGCGGCCTGATGGCCAGGGCGGACATCGAGGTGAGGCTCGACCCCGTGGTGTACGTTCAGAGGCCTGTCTATTGGCAATTCCGTGTGCTCGGTCGCTACGTGGGCACCGGGATCCAGATCCCTGTGCTCTACGGGGCGATCCGGTCGCTCGAGGGCCGGCTGGGCACGGAGGGGGTGGAGGCCGAGTGGGCCGACAGCAGCGAGAGGATCGTGTTCCCACCGACGGCGCCCCAGGTGAAGGGCTGATCGCCCGACGAAGCGGTCGTCCTCGGGGTCGTGGCGCACCTGTCTCTTGCGAGCGCCGGCGAGCCGCGACCCACAGAAGCGACCGCGTCGCTGTCCAGCGCCGAAGTCGCCCTGGCCCCCGACGTCCGTGATCGACGGTTCGACCCACAAGACCACGGCCACCTTCAATTCCAGCGCCTACGGCCCCAGCATCAATGTAAGCCTGAACCAGATGAACGTCGGGGAATACTTCCACAACAAATTGCATGTCTTCGATCCGAGCAGCAACATCGGCGCGGGCCCCTACGAAACCGCGACCGACAGCACGAATGGGCGAACTACACCGCCAACCTGAACGACGGCACAGTGAGCGTGCTGCAAGCCGGCTCGCCGACGCAGCTGGACGAGGCGCGGCGCGACCCGTTGCAGCGGCGGGTGGCGCCGGCCCGCTTCTCCGATCGCGGTCGCAGGGTGCGCGACGTCATACCCTGGCCGGGGGGAGTCGCGGCGAAGCGACGGGCGTGCAGACCGAGCGTCGCGGGACCACGTCGACGGTGCCTCCCCTGTCCGTGCCGCAGCGTCGCGACACCAGCCGGCTCACCCTCCCAATCCCCTCTGCGAGCGACTATAGTCGTTCGCAGGGGACTTATGCGCGATGAGCAGGATTTTCTCCGCAAGATCGAGGACGTGGCCGGCGCGCTCCGGCAAGCCCGGGAGCGCGGCGATTCGGCCTCGATCCTGATGGGCGCCGGGGTCTCCGTGTCGGCGGGCATCCCCCTCGCGCAAGGGTTTGTGGAGGCGGTAAAGCGTGACGATCCAGCGGCCTATGCGCGGGCGCTCGAGAAGACCTATCCCCACGTGATGGCCGCCCTCGACGTCGGTCCGCGCCACGACCTCATCGCTCGATACGTCGAGCGCGCGCGGCTCAATTGGGCGCATGTCCTGCTCGGCGTGCTCGTACAGCGAGGCTATATCGGACGGATCCTGACCACCAATTTCGACAATTTGGCCCTGCGTTGCACCGGCCTCTACGGCGTGTACCCTGCGGTTTACGACGTTACCGCGCTGGCGAAGTTCGACGCCAGCCTGATCCGCGACCCCGCGATCCTGTTCCTCCACGGTCAGCACCGCGGGTTCGTGCAACTCCACGCCCGCGACGACGTCACCAGCAATGCGCGGCGCCTGCAGCCGATCTTCGCCGATGCGACCGTGCGTCGACCGTGGATCGTGCTCGGTTACAGCGGCGACAACGATCCTGTGTTCGAGTGCCTGAGCCGGGTCAAGGTCTTTCCGTACGGCCTCTATTGGATCGGCTACCGCGAATCGCCACCCGGGGCAGCGGTGACGAGCAAGCTGCTGGGCAAGAAGCGCCAGGCGTTCCACGTCGCCGGTTATGACGCGGACACCTTCATGATCGCCTTGTTTCGCGCGCTCGAGCTCGAGCTGCCGTCCTTGCTGAAGGATCCGTTCACGCACACCCTCGAGGTGCTCGACCAGTTCGCGCCGTTCCCCACCGACCTCGGCGGCGAGGACTTTACCGTCCCGGCCCGCAGCCTGTGCCAAAACGCCAGGCGCGTGCTGATCGATGGCGGCATTCCCGAGCCGAGACGCGATGCGGACGTGGAGCTGGCGCGCCTGGTGATGCAGGGCCACCTGTTCCGCGGCGATTACGACGCGGTGATCGCCCACGGGGGCGAACAGGTGCCGCCTCCATTGCATCGTCTGGTGGCGATCGCCCTCGGCGTGCGGGCCGATTCGGCGCACGAACGCGTGCGCAAGGCGGTCCACGAGCTTCAGGATCCGCTACCGTGCTTGACTGCTGCGCTGGCCGATCTCGATCGAGCGATCACGCTGGCGCCCGATCTCGCGGAGCTCCACTGCGAGCGCGGGGCGGTGCGATGGACCGCCTTCGAGGCGTTCACTGGTGAGGCCGCAGAGGACCTCGCCGCACGCGCGCGGGTCGATCTCGAGCACGCGCTGCGACTCGAGCCCGATCTGCTCGCCGCGCTGTACAACGCGGCCTACGGCGAAGCGCTCGTGGCCCAGCGGCAGACGGGCGAGGCCTGCACAGCAGGCCTCGAACGCGCCCGCGAGGGGTTCCGTAAGGCGCTCGAACGCGACCCGGACCACGTACCGTCGCTGGTCAACGCGGCACGCGTGCTGTTCGCGCTGGCCTCTGCGGGTGAACCGGCGAGCGCGGCAGAAGCTGCGGCGTTACTGCAGCGCGCCGAGCAGATCGAGCCGCGGAACTACGAGCTTCGGCTGACCGCGCTCTCGCACTCGCTCCGCGAGGGGATCGCGGAGTGGAGCGTTTTCCAGGCCGAGTTGCCCGTCCTTGTCGAGCGCGCCGAGTCCATGTGTGCGACGAACCCGAGCGACGTGCGGGGTCGGTTCCTGCTCGGATTGCTGCAGGCCTTTGACGCATCATTGAGCGAGACGCCCGAAGCCCGTGCTCAATTCGATGCGGGCTGGCGCGCCTACACCGAGACCCGCGACGCACCGCAGTGGGCCCGCCTCGCCGGAGGTCTGCGCTTCGACGTTCTTCGCCAGGCCATGGCCTGCGTGCTCAGCATGGAGGCCTGCAACCGCGGTGAGGAGGCGGGCGCCGCGTACTACCAGCTCGCCGACGAGGAGTTCGCGGCTGCCGCCATGCTGCCCGGCAACGCCGCCGCGACATTGCAACAATGGGGGCCGATGTTGACTCTGCGAGCAGACGCGACTGAGGGCCGACTGCGACTGCAACTGCTCGACCGGGCCGACGAGAAATTCGCGGCGGCCCTGGCCGCCGCCCCCGATGATCCGGAGGCGCTGCTCGAATGGTCCGCCGCCAAGGTCGCGCGGATCGAAGCGAACGACGGTGCTGCCGCAGCCAGCTATGCCGCTGCGCTCGATCTGCTTCGCCGCGCCGAAGCCATCGAGCCGGGCGCCAGCATCCACGTCGGTTGGGCCAAAGCGTGCGAGGCCTACGCGGAGACGTTCGTCGATGATCCTGGGCGGAAGATTACAATCCTGCGGGAAGCCTCCGACCGCTACGAGCGCGCCCTCGCTGAAGCAAGCGACAACGGCGAGTATTGGTTCGATTGGGCCGGCTGCGCGCACGAACTGGCCGAGAGCTTCATCGAGGTCGGTGCGCCCGACGAGGTCCGCCGCTACTACCGAACTGCCCTCAACGCGTGCGCGCGAGCGGCAGAGCTCGAGGTGCATGCCGATATCTTGGGCACGCAGACCATGCTGCTGGGCAGCATGGCCGAATTCGAGGAGACCTGGGGCGATCTCGGCGCGGCCGCGATGCTCCGACAGCAAGCGGAGGCGCTGGTGGAGGCGGCGCTCCGGCGCGAACCGACCAACCGCGACCTCCTCGAGTACGCGCTCGAGATCTACGACGAGAACAAGAACGCCGTCGCCTTTGCGGCGCTCGTGCGCAAGCTGGCGCGCCTGGACCCCCCGTTCCCTCGGTCCGCACTGACGGCGGACGACTATGAGCTCCTGGAAGACCCAAGCCCGGAGATCCGCGAGGCCTTGGCTCGACTCGCGCCGTAGCCGCTTATCCCGCTTGAGTCCGCGCCTGCTCGGCGTAGAAGCGACGTCGGCGCGAGCTGCCCTCGGGGTCGTTCGTCGGGCTGGTGATGAGGCCGCGCGAGCTGACCCGCGGTCGCGCGCGAGGTCGCTCCGGCGCCGACGTCTCCTCGCGGGCGCGCTCGAGTCCAAATTCGGACCACCCGGTGTCCACGTGTCGCCATCCCGGCGCGGCCGAGTCCGCTAGTCTGGCGGGCGATGGACGGACGACGCGTAGTGTTCCTGGGTGCGATCTTGCTGATTGGTTGCGACGCGCGGGGCGAGGGCCGGACCACGGCTGCGCCCGAGGCGGCGGCGCCGGTGGCGGCGGCGCCGGAGGTTGCACCGACGCCGGCTGCGGCGGCGGCGACGGCCGCGAGCGCGGGGGAGCTCGACCCGAGCCGCGGGGCGCAGATCGGCGCGGTCTACGAGGCCTATCTGACCCCGCACCAGGAGGGTGACGAGGAGGAGAACACGCCGGCGACCACGCCCAAGCAGTTCCGCTCGAGCACGCCGTCGCAGAGCCGGGCCGCGCGCGAGGCCGCGGGGCACCGCGCGCACGGGCAGGTCCGCTTCAGCAACGATTTCAGCCGCGCGTTCATCGACGTCAAGATCGAGGGCATCGATCCGAAGACGATCAACATGTTCCACATCCATTGCGGCAAGCCCGGCATCCTCGGCCCGATCCTCGTCGACTTCGCCCACGCGACCGACCTGCAGAGCAACCTGGCCGACAGCGTGTTCTCGGTGGAGATCCGCAACGAGCACCTGGTCCAGACCGTCGAGCACGCGCACGGCCTGGTCGGCGCGTTCACCTCCGGCTGCGTGATCCCGAGCCCGTCGCTCGGCAGCGTCGCGCCGGTCAAGGTGTCGACGGTGGCCGGCATGGCCCAATTGGCCCGCGACGGCGAGCTGTACTTCAATCTGCACACCACCGGGCAGACCTACTTCGGCGACATCCGCGGGCAGCTCCACCCGGCCGCGCCGCGCTGAATGTCGCGTGCACTCGGGGCGTCGCGCGCCGGGGTGGCGAGCGGCGAGCTTTCGCCGGCGACGTGGTCGATCGATACGCGCGCTCGACCCACCGATGCACGCGAGCGTGATGCCCTCGGCGAGCTTTCGCCGGCGACGTGGTCGATCGATACGCGCGCTCGACCCACCGATGCACTCGAGCGTGATGCCCTCGGCGAGCTTTCGCCGGCGACGGGTCGATCGATACGCGCGCTCGACCCACCGCGACGGTCACGGCTCGGCTCGCAGAGAGCGAGCCCAGCCGGCGAGGTCGCCGAGCGTGCTCTCGAGCAGCGCCGGCGCAGCGCCGATCCGCCGCAGCTGCACTGCGAGCAGCTCCTTGGCGCGGCGCAGGCGGGTCCGCACCGTGCCCTCCGGCTCGCCGAGGAGCTCCCCGATCGCTCCGGCGGTCATCTCCTCCCAGAAGGACAGCTCGAGCACCACCTGGAATTGCAGGGGCAGCCGGCGCAGGCCGGCCAGCAGCAGGCGATGCTCGGCCCGGCGCGCGACCGCGGTGCTCGGCCCCGGGCCGAGGTCGTGGACGCTGACCTCCTCGACGTCGACCGGCCGACGCGCCCGCTCGGCGTACAGCTTTTGCAACTTGTGATAGGCGATCCCGAGCAGGTAGCCGCGCAGGCTGCCCTCGCCGCGGAAGCGCGCGGGCGCCTCCAGGCACGCGACGAAGGTCGACTGGACGAGATCGTCGACCTCGTCCTCGGACCAGACCTTGGCGCGGACGAACCGCGCGACCGCCCGGAAGTGGCGATCGAACAGCTCCGCGCCGGCGCGGCGCTCGCCCGCCTGCCAGGCCGCGAGCAGCTCGCCGTCGCCGCGGCCTTTCACGGCAGGGCCTCCGCGCAGGCCTCGGCGAGGCCGAGCGAGCAGGCCCGCGCGCGCATGGCCTTCGGACCGTCCGGATCGAGCAAGGCGGCCTGCTCACACAGCCAGGCGTAGCCGCGCGCGCAGCCGGCCTCGGCCAGGGCCCGCCGACGCGCCTTGGAGGCCGGGGTGCCGGCGATCCCGGCCTCGAGGTCCATGTACTCGCCGACGATCAGCGCGTGCTTGCAGCAGTCGGAGTCGCCGGCGAGACAGGCCCGCGTCTGCGCCTCGGTGCCCGTCTCGTCGCACGAGGCGATCGGCTCGCAGCCGTCCGGACCGCCGTTGCGGGTGCCCTCGGGGCACGGCGTGGCGGTCGCTCGCGCCCGGCAGAACTGCCGCTCGAGGCAGGTGAGCGCGTGCGCCTGACGGTCGTCGAGGGGGCTCCGTCGAGTCGAAGACAGCATCTTGCACGCGGCGGTCTCGCCGGCGCGCAACAGCAGCGCGATGGCCTCGATCCGGGCGTCGAGGTACGGCGCGCTGTCCGTCGGGTGCGCCTTCATCCGCGCACGCGCGGCCGCGTTGGCGGCGGTCAGGGCGTCCCGATCGCCCATGAACGGCAGCCGCGGGACGCACACCGCCGGCGCCGCCGCCCACAACCGCTCCACGAGGGTGGTTCGATCTGTCGATTGGGACATGTCCTCATGCACATGCTCTTGAGATCTCGTGGCAGCGCTCGCCAGCGCGGCAGCGACGGCCGCGGCGGTCAGCACGGCTGCCGCCGCCCATCGCCCGGTGCGCGGCCGCAGGAGCCGTTCGAGCGCGACGATCAGCGCGGTCATGTCGGGGAAGCGGCGCGCCGGCTCGCGCTCCAGCCCGCGCGCGAGCAGGGCGCGCAGCGAGGCGGGCAGCCAGCCCGGCGCCGCGCGGACGTCCCCGGCGAGGACCGACCGCCGCAGGCTCGCCGCGTCGGCGCCGACGAACGGCCGCGCCCCGCAGACCGCCTCGTACAGCGCGACGCACAGCGCGAATTGATCGGCGCGGGCGTCGACCGGCTCGCCGGCGAATTGCTCGGGGGCCATGTACGCCGGGGTGCCGGCGAGCTCCCCCGCGCGGGTCCACAGCGACGACTCGATGTCCTCCGTGACCGCGAGCTCGGCGACCTCCGCGTCGATCGGGCTGGCGATCCCGAAGTCGGCCACCCGGACCCGGTCGTCGCTCCCGACGAGCACGTTGTCGGGTTTGAAGTCGCGGTGGACCAGCCCCGCCGCGTGGACCGCCCGCAGCCCGCGCGCGACCTCGAGGAAGCGCTTCAGCACCGGCCGCAGGTCGGGGCCGCCGCGGTCGACGGGGGCGAGGCCCGGCAGCGCGCGACGCCACGCCGGGGGCGGACGCACGGGGTGGCGCGCGAGCCACCGCGTCAGGGTCTCGCCGTCGACGTACTCCATCACCACGAAGAGTTGGCCGTCGTGTTCGCCGATCTCGTGCACCGAGACCACGTTCGGGTGGGTGAGCCGCGCGAGCGCCCGCGCCTCGCTGCGGATCCGCCCGGCCGCACCGCGCAGCTCGGGGTGCATCAACTTGATCGCGACCCGACGCTCGAGCGCGGGATCGTAAGCCCGGTAGACGACCCCCATCCCGCCGGCGCCCAACCTCCTGTCGAGCCGGTACTCGCCGATCCGCGGCGGCTCCGCGTCGTCGAGGTCGCCGAACAGCCGCGCCTTCACCCGCCGCTGCAGCAGCCGATCGGCGAGCTCGATGTCCGCGTGGTCCATCTTGGCGGAGGGCCCGCGCCGCGGCAGGAGGGCGACGTGGGGGGCGGGAGAGGGCATGACGATACTCCACGGCGACGAGCCGCACTCCCTGGGTCCCGCGAGGCCGGCGGATCAATTGGATCTTTTTCGCGCGGGCGGGGCCGGTCCGGCCGGCGCACGAAAATCCAATTGATCCGCCGCGTCGCCGGACGAAGCGGGTACGAACCCGTCCGGGCCCGACCCGGCGCTGGAGGATCCTCATGACACACCCGCTCGCCCCCGTTCTGACTTCGCCGTCGCCGCGCCGGCCGACCCCCGCCCACGGCTCTGCTCGCTGCTCCTGGCGAGTGCTCTGGACGACCGTCGCCGTCGGGACGGCCGTCCTCGCCTCCTCGTCGCAGGCCCGGAGCGAGCCGCCCGCTTCCTCGTCTGCCGCGGTGCTCGCTCCCTCGCCGATCCCGCCGACGAAGTGCGAGCCGCTGCCGCCGTTCGCCGGCAGCAAGCAAGACCTCCAGGCCGCGGCCGAGGCGCTGGTCGCCCGCGGCAAGCAGCTGCCGCACGGCGGACGCGAGCGGCTCGACATCAAGATCGAGGTGATGACCCTGTTCGCCCGCGCCGGGGACCTCGACATGTGCAAGCTGCTGCGTCAGACCCGCGACACGAGCTCGCTGTCGGCGAAGCAGCAGGGCGCGATCGGCTGCGTGCAGCAGCAATTCTGTCAGCCGATGCCGCTGCCGAGGGGCTGTCCGGCCGGGATGCGCAACGATGGGCCCGAGGGCTGCGCGCCGACAGGGACCTGCTCCGCCGCCGCCGTCGGGGCCCAGGTGGCCGCCTGCAACGCGGGCGAGACCGTCTGCTGCGCCCCCGCGCTGCTCATGCTGGAGGTCGCCGATGCGCAGGCGGGCCTGCCCACCCCCGAATCGCTGGCCAAGCGGCGCGCTCTGGCGAAGCTCGGGTGCGACCGCGGCCACGCGGAGCTGTGCGTGGAGGCTGCAGCGCTCGGGGTCGGGACGCTCGACTCGCAGCGCAAGCGGGCTTGCACGCTCGGGCACGTGGCGTCCTGCAAGCCGCCCGGAGAGGCGAAGTGACGTCGATGTCGAGGAGCTCCGCGCGCGACTTTTTGATGAAATCGGACGTGGAGCTCGGACGCGTCGAGTGACAGTGACACGCCGTCAGCGGCGGCCGCGTGAGGGCGCGGTGCTGCGAATGACAAGCGGTCGCTCGCCTGCCGAGCGCGTGCGCCTGATTGTTCACAGGCGCGCCGTGAAATGTTCGTAGGCGCGGCGCAGGTCGGACTCGCGGTCGCGGCGGTCGAACGGCGGGACGTACGGGCCCTGGGCGTCGCGGGCCCACGGGGGCAGGGCGTCGCCGGCGCGGGCGTCGGCGATCTGCGGCCATCGCCGGCGGTCGACGCCGAGGTCGGCCAAGAGGACGTTGTCGGAGAACACGACCTTGCCGCGGCGGTCGTACCAGGTGGCGCGCTCGTTCTGCTGCAGTACCGCGAATTGCAGGCGGTAGATCGACAGCAGCTCGGCGAGCGAGAGGCCGAGGGCCAGCGCGGCCAGGACGTCGAGCTCGACCAGCGCCTGCCGGCGCGCGAACGGGGTCCGCAGCGGGGTGTCCGGGGTCCACCGCGGACCTAACCCGGTGAATGTGGGCAGTCGCGGATCGACGGCGGCGAAGCGGTCGCGGCGGAACTCCTCGCAAAACAGGTCGCGCCACAGGCGGGCGTAATGCTCGGTGAGGCAATTGAGCAGCAAGGCGCGCAGGACGATCGCGGCGCGGCCGGCGTCGGGTAAGGGCAGGTGCTTGACGACGTCGTTGCTGAGGTTCGACTTGCCGGTGATCTTGAGCCAGAAGTCGTAGGGCAGCGAGGCGGTGAGGCCGGCGAGGTGGATCATGGTGGCGTCGTCGCTACAGGCGAGGCTGACGCTGGCGCCGATGTGGGCCGGCCCGGGCGGGAGGACGGCGGCGATGAGGGTCCGCTCGCCCGAGGGCGACAGCATCTTGCGGGCGATCCACCGGTGGCGCGCCGCCAGCGGGGCGTCGCGCCAGCGCGGGCTGCGAGCGGCGTACACGTCGGCGCTGCAGGCCGGGAGGTAGTTGGTGCGCGGGAGGTAGTCGGAGGCGATCGCGGTGAGGTCGATCGTCGTGTAGTCCATGTGGCTGCGGCAGGCCTCGTTGGGATCGCGGGCGAACGGGGTGGCGACGTAGTAATGCGGACCGGAGACGATCCACTGCGCGAGGTCGTCGGGCCTGCGGGTGAGGCGGCGGATCGTGCCGTCCTGCTGCTGATAGGTCTCGTGAAAGTGCTCGCTGACGGTGTATTCGTCGGCGAGGTCGAGCATGCGCCGCGGAGCGGCGGCGAACTTGCGCAGGATCGACAGCAGCGCGGCGCCGTGGACGATCGGCAGGCGTGCCTCGGCGAGCGGGGTGTCGGGGGCGTCGAACACCGCGCGGAACACGGCGAGCGCGTCGGCGTCGACGCGGACGAGGCGATCGCGGTGGCCGCGGAGGTCCCACTCGCCGTCGTCGCCCTTGATCCCGGGGACCTCGCCGCTGCCGTCGTGGGCGAGGCACTCGTCGAGGGTCCGCGGGTGGAGCAGGTTGGCGACGTAGCGGAAGTCGGGAGCATCCCGCCGCTCGCCGCAGATCGTGAAGGCGTACGGGCGGGTGTGCAGGACCTCCGGGAACAGCATCAGCTTGTTCTGGAAGCGGGCGGCGAAGCGCAGGCGGTGGTGCAGCTCGGCGCGCAGCGGGCCGCCGGCGGGGTCGTCGAACACACCTGTCTGATGGAACAGGCCGACGACGGCGCGCGGCCCGGCGAGCGACCAGGCGCGGACGAGGAACGCCTTGTAAAGATTGGAGGCGGTGCCGCCGAGGAGCGGGTAGAGCCGGCGATTGTTGAGAAAATTGCGGGTGCCGATATTGGTGGTCAGCTCGCGCCAGTAGAGGCGGCGCGCGGCGGGGTCGGCCAGGAGGCGCCGGCGCACCTCCGGGGTGACCGCTGCGGCCGATTTGTCGAGGCCGAGGCGCGGCTGCAGGTCGGAGAGGACGCTGGCCTCCTCCCACACGACCTTGGTCCACGGAGGGTTGCCGAGGACGATGTCCATGCCGCCGGCGGCGAAGACCTCGGGGAACGCGACCTCCCAGTGGAAGAAGCGCTGCTCGCGGGCGACGCCTCGCACGACTGCCAGCGCGGGGCGATCGGTGTCGGCGTCGAGGTCGCCCGAGGTGAGCAGATGCTCGACGTCGGCGAGCCACTGGGCGCGGGTCGGCAATGCATCGACATGGTCGATGGGCCAGAACCACAGGGCGCACCAGGCATCCATGATCGCGGCGAGCTTGCGCCCGGGGGCGTCGGCGCGGGCGAGCGCGCGGGCGGACGATTCGTATGTGTCGACGGACTCGAGCGGGGCTTCCGGTTGGCCCCACACCGAGAGCGGCGGACGCAGCGCCGATCGTCGCTCGGCGAGGTGGGCGCACCACAGGGCGTCGACGCGGGCGCAGATCGCCGCCAGGCGCGGGAGCTCGGACGCGAGGTCGACCGCGAGCATTTGCCTGCGCCACGCCTTGATCCGCGTGACAACCTCCGGCGCGAGCGAGCGGAGCGGCTTGTCGTCGTCGAAGCCGACCATGCCCGCGTCGGGGAGCAGGAAGTGATAGATGTCGTGCTCGCGGCGCTCGCTCGCCCACGAGAGCGCGGTCGGCTCGGCCTCGTCGATGCGGCCGCGCGCGTCGACGGCGAACACGGCCCGGCGGGCGCCGATCAGGCTGTTGCCGACGGCGATCCGCAGGGCGAAGGACGGGGCGGTGGCGCCGGCGTGGAGGACGTTCAGCCACAGCGAGACCTTGCCGAGCTCGGCGGCCAGCGGGTTGAGGTCGACGCCGTGACAGTTGTGGACCGCGAGGCGGTACTTCACGCGCTGGCGCTCGTGGGCGTAGTGCTCGGCGGCGATCGTGCGGCCGAGCTCGGCCTGCTTGCGCGCGAGGTAGGCGTCGGCCAGCTGATCGATGGCCTCGTTGAGGAAGGCGCCGGAGCCCATCGCCGGCTCGCAGATCTTCCACTCGAGGATCTCGTCGGCGCTGGTCCCGTGCAGGCGTTCGGCCAGGGTGTGGCGAGTCAGGCAGCGGGTCAGGACCTCGGGCGTATAATAAGAGGCGCTCTTCTCGCGCTCGCGGCCGGCCAGGCGATAGAGGAACTTGCCGCGCGGGTGGAGCACGGGCTGGCCGTGCTCGTCGCGCACGAGCTCGTCCCGGGAATAGGCGGACAGCTGAGAGCGCGCGACGAACCAGGTGCGCGCGTCGTCGTCGGCGAGGTCGGCGGCGGCGCGGATCTCGAGCACGTCCTCGCGGGCGAAGAAGCCGGTGAAGCTGAGCAGGCCCTCGTAGACCGCGCCGAGCTGGTTGATGCCGAGCTGGGCGTAGGAGATCCGTCCGGGCCTCTGCTTGCCCTGCGGGCGCGACAGGGACAATCGCCGCAGGACGTCCTGCAAGACGTGATTGCGCAGACGGGCGCTCGCCAGCAACGGGGTGCGGGCGTCGTCGAACAGCTCGCCGTGGAGACCGGAGAGGACGAAGCCGGCGGCGCCGTCGTGAGGCCGTGCGGGAGCGGTGGGATAGCCGCGCTGGATCAGGCGAAACAGGGCCCTCAGCGACGCATCGAAGTAGTAACCGTCGCGGGCGGCCGGCGAGTCCAGGGGCACGAGCTCGAGGTCGCGCAGGGCCTCGAGCGAGTAGCCGCGGCGATAGGCGTCGGTGTGCATCGGCACGATCCGCAGCTCGGAGCCGCGGGCCTCGACGTAGAACAGGAACAGCAGGCGGTAGAGGTAGACCACGCATTCGCGCGCCAGGCGGTCGGCGAACCCGGGCTGCTCGACGAGCGACGGCGCGGCGCCGCTGTGAAAATGGACGACCTCGTTGGCGAGCTGCTCGATCGCCTCGCGGGCGCCGCGCTTGAGGTCGGTCGAGACCGCGAAGGCGTGCCGGTGCGAATGGTCGTCGAGGTGGTCGAGGCGACAGGTGGCGCCGTCGGGCCGGAGGGCGTCCGCGTGCAGCAGGGCGGCGGCGAGCTGCAGGGCCCGTCGATCGCCGCGGCGGAACAGCTCGACCAAATCGAAGCGCAGGTGCTTGCCGGCGAAGTACTTGTCGCGGTCGATGAGGAAGACGTCGGTGCCGGCGAGGAAGAGGAGCCAGCGCGGGGCGTCCTCGGCGCGGAGGAGCGGGCCGTCGAACAGGTCGCGCCAGCTGCGATCGACGGTCGCGCCCGCGCGAGAGGCCTCGGGGTATTGCTCGACTCGAGGATGTTCTCCGAATGGGTCGGCGCGATCACGGTCCGGCGGGAACGGGGCCTCGACGAGCCACAGGTACGGGCGATGGCGGTGATCGATCGTGGCGACGGTCGGGAGCAGGAGGTCGCGGCCGAGGGCGGTCGCTGCCGGAGCAGGGGTGTAGCCGAGAGCGGCGAGCAGGCGCGCGTGGAACTCCTGGGCCTGCTGCAGGCGCCGCGCGCCGCGGTGCTCGCCGGCCCGGTGATAGGATTTGAAGAAGTCGCCGGCGAGGGCCGCGAGGCGGCGATGGGGGGCGTGGGCTTCGTCGGGCCAGGCGTCGATGGCGGGCTGGAGGTCGGCGGCGAGGACGACGTCGACGTAGTGCTGCGAATAGAACTCGCCGACGTTGTGGATGCCGGCCAGCTCGAGGCTCATGCGCTCGCTCCCTCCGGCCCGATCAGGACTGCGGCGATCCGGACGTGGGGCACCGGCGAGACGGCGAGGCTGTCGGCGAGCCAGCGGCGGCGAGCGGCGAGCTCGGCGTCGAGCTCGAGCAGCTGGCGGGCGGAGCGCGTGGACCGGACGCGCGCGGCCCAATCCTCGAGGCGCCGCTGCTCGGGCGCGAGCGCGGCGGCTCGCTCGCGCAGGCGGGCCTGGCACAGCTGCCGGACGTGGCGCCGCGCGGCGGCGACGGCGGGCTCGCGCAGGGGGAGCAATGTCTTCATGGACATGTCGGATGGAGCATGCTCATTGAAGCATGTCCCATGGATCATGTCCTGAAGTGGAGCGATGGTCGGGGGGCCGCCGGCCGCGAACAGCACTGCGGACCAGTCGACGACGAGCGGGCGGCCGTGGCCGTCGACGGCGATCGACTGAGTCACGAAGGCGACCTGTGCGGGCAGGCCGCGGGTGACGCGGAGGACGGGGGCGCACTGGCGAGGGAGGCCGGCGAGGAGGCGCTCGACGAGCCAGTCGAACACGGGGTGCAGCTCCCACGCCAGAGAGCGGTCGGGCCAGCCGTCTCCGCGCTCGCGGGCCTCGGCGAGGGCCCGCTGGACCGCGCGGGGCTCCGCGGACAGGCGCAGGGCGGCGGCCTGGGCCTCGGGCGGCAGCAGCTCGAGGCGGCGCGCGAGGTCGGCGGACGGGACGACGCGCAGGAGCGCCTGCGAACCATCGTAGTCGGGCAGGGGGACTTCCGGATCGGCGCGGTGCAGCTCGGCGAAGGCTTTGCGGGCGAACGCGTCGTCGGTGAACAGCGACAGGGGCTCGGCTCGCACCGCGCGAGCGGCGGGACGAGCGGCCGGGAGCGCATCCTTCACGGCGTCGGGGACGATCTTCTCACAAGATTCGCCGGCGGCGATGCCCTCGGCGATCCGGCGCGCCTCGGCGGTGGGGTCGAACAGGCCCATGAGCCAGCGGACGTCGCCGAGGTTGTCGTGGGCGGCGCGCTCCTTGTCGACGAGGCGCCCCAGCACCCGCAGGTCGCCGCGCAGGCGGGCGTCGCCGGGGACGGTGAGCAGATAATCGAGGCGCGGCGGGTGACGCTGGCCGAAGCGATCGATCCGCCCGTTGCGCTGCTCGAGGGTGATCAGCGACCACGGCAGATCGAAGTGGATCAAATGGTGGCACACGTAATGGAGGTTGAGGCCCTCGCTGGCGGCGTCGGAGGCGAGCAAGAGCTGCAGGGGGCCGCGCTCGCCGGCGAATGCGTGCACCAGCGCCTCCTGGCTCGATTCGTCGAGCGCGCCGTGGAACACGCCGACGGCCGCGGGCTCGAGGCCCAGGGCGGCGGGCAGGAAGATCGCGAGCTGCTCGAGGGTGTCGATGCGCTCGGAGAAGACGACGACGCGGCGATCGCCGAGGTCGCGCAGCAGCTCGAGGAGGCGCTGCAGCTTGCCGAATCGGGCCGGGGTGACGGCGGCGGCGAGGCGGTCGAGGTCGTCGAGGATGTGGCGGTCGTGCGCGGCGGCGGGGTCGTCGGCGAGGACGCGGGGGTGGCCGCGTCGCTCGGCCAGGCTGGCGCGCAGGGCCGCGGGCGAGGAGAGGAAGGCCTTGAGCAGGAGGGTGCGCAGGAGGACGCCGCGGTCGTCGCCGTCGACGGTGCGGAACTCGGCGGCCGCGAGCGCGGCGAACACCGCGTCCTCGGCGGGGCCGGCGGCGATCGAGTGCAGGGCGAGCGAGCGCTCGGGGAAGGCGCCGCGGACCTCGTGGGCGACGTCCTTCTTGAATCGGCGGACGTACAGTCGGGCGATGTCGTCACGGGTGTAATGATAGGAGTCGGCGATCGCGGTCGGGTCGAGGAGGTCGACGAGGCTGGCGAAGCTCTCGGGGCGGCCGTCGTGCGGGGTGGCGGAGGTGAGGACGAGGGCGTCGCAGGTGCGCGCGAGGCGGGCGGCCAGGCGGGACCGGCGCGAGCGCTCGCCGCGGGCGGCGCTGCGGTCGGCGACGTGCTGACATTCGTCGATGACGACGACGTCCCAGCGGCACTGCTCGAGGTCGCGGCGGTACTTCTCGTCCTGCTTGAGGGTGTCGATCGAGACGATGACGCGGTCCAGGCGATCGAGCGGGTTCATGCCGGCGGGGAGCGAGCGGTGGATCCGCTGCAGACCGCCGGCATCGAGGCGCACGAGCGGGATGGCGAAGCGGGCCCACAGCTCGGCCTGGAACTGGGCGAGGACGCTGCGCAGGGTGACGACGAGGATCCGCCGACCGCGGCCGCGGCGGATCAGCTCGGCGAGCAGGACGCCGACCTCGACGGTCTTGCCGAGGCCGACGCCGTCGGCGACGAGCAAGCGCGGGCGCGGCTGGGCCAGGGCGAGGGCGGCCGGCTCGAGCTGGTATTCGGCGAGGTCCATGGCGCCGCGGTGGCCGAGGTACAGCCGCGCGTCGGTCGGCGGGCTCCGCCGCAGCAGGGCCTCGAGCTGCAGGCGGCCGCGGCGACAATGCGGGGTGTCGTCGAAGACGAGCTCGGTGTCCTCGGGCCGCAGGGTCTCGATCGCGTCGAGGTCGTCGAGGAACATCGCCTCGCGGTCGCGCACGAGCGGCGAGAGGCCGACGACGTGCAGCTCGGCGGCCCCGCCGGCGGTGATCCGGACGCCGCGCACCAGCCATTCCTCGTCGCGGATCAGGACGCGCGCGCCGACGACGTGGGTGCGAGGCTCGGTCATGCGATCGATCGCGCGAAGCGCAGGGTAGCGAGGATGAATCGACGGTCCAAGCCGCGCATGCTGCGCTCGGGCGAAAACGCGCTCATGGCCGCGACAACTCTACACATTCGCGGGCCGGCGTGCGGACGGCCGTGAATCGGCGGCGCGCGGAGTTGCGCGGCGTGGCGATCGGGATATGTTCGGCGGATGCGGAATCGTGGGCTCGGTCTTCTCCTCCTATTGGCGGTGGTCGGGGTCGAGCGATCGGCGGCCGCCGATTCAGCGGAGCCGCCGGCGCCGTCGTTCGAGCCGCCGCCGCCGGAGCCGCCCATTCCGCCGCCAGATCCGATGACCCCGCTGCCGAAGCCGCCCGAGCCGCCGCCGCCGCCGAAGCTGCAGCCGCTGAAGCCCGCGGTGACCGTGCCGCAGGCGCTGCCGACGATCCCGCCGCCGCCGACGATTCCGCCGAGTCCGCCGCCGGTGCCTGCGAATTGAGACGCCGGGCGATCGCATGGGCGATGGGCGCCGCGTTGTCGACGTCTTGCCATTACGGGTGGGCGGACTTCGGTGACACGTATTACGCCGAGCCGGGGCGGAAGGGCCGGCGTGACGCCACGTACGGGTTCGGCCTGCCGGGGCCGGGGTGGCGGCCGCTGACCCGCGAGGGCGCGCAGGTGGCGTGGTACCACCCACAGCTGGACGCAGTGATCGCGCTCGGCTCGCAATGCGAGGGGCACGGCGACGCCTCGCTCGAGGCGTTCACGCAGGAGCTGGCGATCGACTTCCAGCGCTGGGAGGTCGCGTCGAAGGAGGTGGTGCAGCTGATCGACCGGGAGGCGCTGCACACGGTCGTGCGGGCCTCGCTCAAGGGCGAGGTCGAGACCGAGCTCGAGCTGTACGTGGTGAAGAAGGACGGCTGCCTGTTCGACCTGCAGTACATGGCGCCGCCGCACGCGTTCGCGGCCGGGCGCGCGAGCTTCCACCGGGTGGTCGCGGGGCTGCGGTTCCCCGTCACAGGAGCTTCTTCTTGAAGCGGACGGCGGCGCTGACGATGAAGACGGCGACGATGGCGGCGAGCCAGACGACCTCCGCGTTCATGTCCTCGAGGTGGGCGCCCTTGAGGAGGATCCGGCGGGCCACGCGGAGGAAGTGGGTGAGGGGCAGGACCTGCGCGAGGTGCTGCACCGCGAGCGGCATCGACTCGAACGGGAACACGAAGCCGGTGATCAGGATGTTGGGCAGGAGGAAGAAGAACGACATCTGCATCGCCTGCTGCTGGGTGCGGGCGACGGTCGAGAACAGCAGGCCGAGGGCGAGGTGGGCGGCGATGAAGAGGGCGGCGAGCAGGTAGAGCAGCGGGACGGAGCCGGCGGTCGGGACGTCGAAGAACCACCAGCCGGCCAGCAGGACCAGCGACATCTGCACGTAGCCGATGGCGATGTACGGGGCGATCTTGCCGCCGACGATCTCGAGGCGGGTGGCCGGCGAGACGATCAATGCCTCGAGGGTGCCGCGCTCGCGCTCGCGGGTCAGCGCCATCGAGGTCAGCATGACCATGGTCATGGTCAAGAGGACGCCGATGAGGCCAGGGACGATGTAAACGGCGGTCCGCTGTTCGGGGTTGTACAAAATGATCGGCTCGAAGCTCAGCGGCGCGGGGGTCGGTCGCGCGTGCGTCTGCGGCAGGCCGGGCGTGGCGAGCTCGGCGGAGCGGGCGGCCGCGAGGCCGCTGGCGGTGTCGATGGCGGTGCCGAGCAGCTGCGGGTCGGAGCCGTCGACGATCAGCTGCACCCGGGTCGGCCGTCGCCGCGTGAGGTCGGACGAGAAGCGGGCCGGGACGACGACGCCGACGGTCGCGCGCCCGCTCCGCAAGGCGCGGGCGACGTCGGCGTAATTCTCGACGTCGCCGACGATGTCGTAATAGCCGGTCGATTGCATCTGCACGACGAGCCGGCGCGAGGCGGCCGAGCGGTCGCGGTCGAGGACGACGGTCTGGATGTGGCGGACGTCGGTGTTGATGGCGTACCCGAGCAGCAGGAGCTCGCTGACGGGCATGCTGATCATCATCGCCAGGGTGAGGCGGTCGCGCCGCAGCTGCCGCAGCTCCTTGAGGCTGACTGCGAGCAGGCGCCTCATGCTCGCCGCTCCCGCCGGACCATGGCGACGAAGGCGTCCTCGACGGTGGCCCGGGTCTCGCGCACGTCGTGGAGCGCGAGGCCGGCGCGTTCGAGGCGCGCGCGGGCGTCGGCGACGGCCTCGGCGCCGCCGTGGACGGCGAGGCGGAGGACGTGCCCGTAATGCGCGCACTCCTCGACGCCGGGCATGTCCTGCAACAAATAGGTGGCCTGGTCGACGTCGTCGACCACGAACTCGGCGATCGACAGACCGGCGCGGGCGACGATCTCGTCGGGCCGGCCGCTGTCGAACACCTCGCCGTGGAAGATGAAGGCGAGCCGGTGGCAGCGCTCGGCCTCGTCCATGTAATGGGTGGTGACGACGATGGTGGTGCCGGCGGTGGCGAGGCCGTGGATCTGCTCCCAGAACTCGCGCCGGCTGAGCGGGTCGACGCCGGCGGTCGGCTCGTCGAGGAAGAGCAGCGGCGGCTGATGAATGGTGGCACAGACGAGCGCGAGCCGCTGCTTCCACCCGCCCGAGAGCTCGCCGGCCAGCTGATGCGCGCGCGCGTCGAGCTCCGACTCGCGCAGGACGTGGTCGATTCGTCGTCGTCGCTCGGCGCCGCCGAGGCCGTAGAGGCTGGCGTAGAAGCCGATGTTCTCGGCGACCGTGAGGTCGGTGTAGAGGCTGAAGCTCTGGGTCATGTAGCCGATGCTGGCCTTGACCTGCTCGGGCTCGCGGGCGACGTCGTGGCCGACGACGATCGCCCGCCCGCCGGTCGGGTCGAGGACGCCGCACAGCATGCGCAGGGCCGTGGACTTGCCGGCGCCGTTGGGCCCGAGGACGCCGAAGATCTCCCCGCGCCGCACCTGCAGGCTGACGTCGCGCACCGCCACCGAATTGCCGAAGCGCCGCGAGAGGTGCTGGGCGTCGACCACGAGCTCGTTCGAGTCGGGCATCACGCGTCCTGCAAGGTGACGAAGGCGGGCGCGCCGGCGCGCAGAGTGGCGTCGGGGTCGTCGACGCGCACGCGCACCGGGATGACGAGGTTCGGCAGCTCGCGCTCGCTGAAGAGAAAGCGCGGGGTGAACTCCATGCGATTGCCGATGTACTCGACCCAACCGAAAAGCGGCGCGGCTGCGGCCTCGACCTCGACGCGCGCGCGGCCGCCGAGCACGGCCTCGTCGATGCGCGCCTGGGGGACGAAGATGTCGACGTAGGGCCGGCGGACGTCGCCGACGGTGACGACCGGAGTGCCGACATTGGCGAACTCGTAGGGCCGGAGGTGGACGTCGAGCACGAGGCCGGGCCGGTCGGCGCGCAGGACGTGACGGAGGATCCGCTCGTCGGCCGCGCGCACCTCGGTGGCGGCGGCGGCGGCCCGGGCCCGCGCCGCGGTGAGCTCCTGCTTGCGCGCGCCCTTCTTCAGCGCGGCGAGCCGCGACTCGACCTCCCGCCGGCGCGCGGCGGACTGATCGGCGGCGGCGACGGCCCGCTCGAGCTGGACGGGAGGAATGGTGCCGGTGGCGGCGAGTCGTCGCTGTCGGCTCAGCTCGCTGCTGGCGAGGGCCTCCTCGGCGCGCGCGGCCGTGACCGCGTCGCGCAGGCTGGCGATCTCCTCGGGCCGCGGACCGACGCGCACGAGGTCGAGCTCGGCCCGCGCGGCGCGGGCCTCGGCGGCGCGAGCGTCTCGCTGCAGCCGCTCGAGGGTGTCGTCGAGCCGGGCGATCTCGTCGCCCGCCGCGAGCCAGCGACCCTCGGTGACGGCGATCGCGAGGACCCGACCCGGGACCTCGAAGGCGAGGACCCGCTCGTCGAGCTCGACGACGCCCTGAAACTGGCCGGCGTGCGGGTCCTTGCGCTCGGCCGAACAGCCGTGCACGAGCACGGCCGCGAGCAGGACGAGCCGCGCCGTGACTGCGTGGTCGCGACTCACCATGGTCGAGCTCGCCATCGAGGCCCCGCTGCGGCCCTTTTCTTGAAGGGAGACGGGCCCGACCGCAAGCAGGCGGGCAGAGGAGACGAGGAGGAGGTCTTATGGACATGTCCGAACGGACATCTTGTTATTGCGAGCTCGAGCGAGCTCTGCGTCGGGCCCGGGCGGCGTTCGCTGTCGATGTCCGTGGGAACATGTCTCTCGGGGCATGTTGTCCCGGGTGCCGGTGGTTCGGTGCGGCTGTCATGTCCCGGGGACAGGTGGCGAGCCGGCGGGCGGCGATTCGAAGGCGTGGCCTGCGCCGTTTCTCGGCGGAGCGGACGAGGAGCGGCGGGCGGCGTGCTGGACGGGCAGGTTGGCCGGGGCGAGGCGAGGCGCCCATCCTTCGCGGCGATGCGGGAGATCCGGCTGACCTTGCCGCGGGGCTCCGCGGAGGCCGTCTTCGACCTGGCGCGCGCGGCCGGGATCGCCGAGGCGAGCGTGCACGAGGTGCGGGTGCTCGGCCGCGAGACGACCGCCGAGGAGATGACGCTGAAGTCGTCGGCGCCGAAGATCCGGACGTTCTTGCGCGAGCTGCTGCGCTCGCCGCTGTTCGATCGGCGCACGGTCAGGTTCTCGGCCCACGAGGTGCTCGCGCTGGTCAACGAGGAGTCGGCGAGGCGCGTGACGGTGCCGGCGGGCGTGCCGTTGACCGACGTGCACCACGACCTGTGGCGCTACTGCCACATCACCGCGAGCTTCGTGGCGCGCACGTGGGTGTCGGCGGCGCTGCTGGCCTACGCGATGTTGAAGAGCGACACGCTGCTGGCCGTGGGGGCGTTGATCTTCACGCCGTTCTCGCCGCTGGTGCTGAGCACGGCGCTCGGGGTGGCGGGGCGGCGCACCGAGTTGACGCGCCAGGCGCTGCGCGTGCTGGCGGTGGCGTTCGTGTTGACGGTGTCGTCGGCGGCGATCACCGGGGCGCTGGTCGGGGGGCCGATGCTCGCCGAGGACTTCGGCGGACCGACGCGCAACTTCGTGGCGTCGGCGCTGATCGGGGTGATGGCCGCGCTGGCCGACTCGGACGAGGTCGGTCGCAGGCAGCTGCTCGGGCTGGCGATGGCGTACCCGTTCGTGCGCCTGATCGTGTGGCTCGGCCTGACTCTGGCGCTCGGCGTACCCGACGACGGCGAGCGCCTGCACGACCTGCTGCTGCTGGCCGGCAACGCGGTGGTGATGACGGCGGCGGCGGCGACGACGTATCGCGTGATCGGGCACGACGGGGAGCTCGCGGGGCTGCCGCGATGAGGGCGAGCCGTCGCGCCGATGAATGCGACGCTCGATCGCGAAGGAAGAGCGGTCGGCGACAGAGGCTCACGCCATGGCCGCATGGACCGAGTTCTGTTTCCTCGCCCGTCGCTTGACCGCTCGCGGAGGGCGGTCCATCTTGATTCATGGCTTACTTACGAACGTTGATCACAGTCGCCGTCTTCTCCGCGCTCGCGTGCCGCCCGAACGATCCCGCGCAGGAGACCGACTCCGGCGATAGTTCCAGCGGCTCCGGGTCCGGCAGCTCCGACAGCTCGGACGCCACGAGCAGCTCCGGCGATCAGCCGACCAGCAGCAGCACCGGGGGCGACGACTGGGCGAAGATCTGCGACGGCTCGGACGCGATCCGGCTCGCCATGGTCGTCGGTGGCGGCGGATCGATCGAGAACGAGCTCGAGCGCGCGCTCGGCTTCCGCTACCTCTACGTGCTCGGGACCTGCGAGTACTACGCCCTGGCGCAACTCGAGGGGGTCCAGTGGTCGGACGCGCGCAAGGGGGTGATGGACGTCGCCACCGAGGAGGCGCTGTCACGCGAGATGGACTACGGCGGGCTCGCCGAGATCGCCGGTCACTGGACCACGAAGGGCGACTTCGACAGCACCACCCTGGTGGTCACCGACGGCGTGGCGACGATGTCGTGCTACGCCGCTTGCCAGGAGGGGCCGGCCGCGGCGCAGGCGCTGGGGCCGCTCAGCAAGGCCTGGACCGATACGTTGTGGGAGCAGGGCGAGCCGCTGCTCGGGGCGCTGCGCGTGTCGGTGGTGGTCGTCCCCGGCGGCGCGCCCGGCATGTCGGGAGCGCCCTGGCCGCTGACGATCGATCCGTCGGCGATCGCTGCCGTGGAGGGGCCGACCTCCGAGTACCCCACGGTGCGCATCGACGGCGGCGACGATCTTGCGACCCTGCGCGAGCTGAGGCGGCAGTACCGGGAAGACGACCTGCCGGCCGACCTGCCGAACAGCCTGTACCAACACGGCTATCTGCTGTTCCAGCGCGACGGCGGGCCGGATCTGTTCAAAATGTGGATCCGCGACTCGCTGCCGCTGGAGGACGAGGACGGTCACATCCCGCTGCCGCCGCCGCCGCTCTGAGCCGCGGTGAGAACGTGTCCCGAGGGACATGTCGACATTCGCCCGCCGCGGTCAGCTCCGGAGCAGCCGCAGCGGGGCGGTGACGGGGCCGCGGACCGTCATGGTGCGGTTGTAGGTGATCTCGCCCGGCAGGCGCCCTGGGCGGGCGAAGCGGCGGACCAGGGCGTCGAGGGCGATCTGGGCCTCCATGCGGGCGAGGGCGGCGCCGAGGCAGAAGTGGACGCCGTGGCCGAAGTTCAGCCCGGCCGAGCTGCCGCGGTCGATGTCGAAGCGGTCGGGGTCGACGAAGCGACGCTCGTCGCGGCAGGCGGAGCCGAGCAATGCCAGCACCAGGGAGCCGGCGGGAATGGTGACACCGGCGAGGTCGACGTCGCAGGTGGTGAAGCGCGGCAGCGATTGAGTGGGGCCGTCGAAGCGCAGCATCTCCTCGACGAACGCGGGGATCGCCGCAGGGTCGGCGCGTAGGCGGCTCCAGAGGTCGGGGCGCGCGGCGAGGAACAGGGCGGAGGTGGCGATCAGGTGGGTGGTGGTCTCGAGGCCGCCGAGGAGGATGGCGACCATGAACTCGAGGATCTCGCCGTCACCGAGGCGCTGGCCGTCGACCTCGGCGCGCACCAGGTCGCTGACGGTGTCGTCGACCGGGGCGCGGCGGCGGTCGGCGATCACCGCGGTCAAGTAGGCGGACAGCTCGGCGATGGTGGTCCTCACGCGCGCGGGGTGATCGGCGTCGAGCGGCTCGGGTGTGACGGACAGGAAGTCGTCGGCCCAGCGCTTGAACCGGGCGCCGAGCGACTCGTCGAGGCCGAGCAAGTCGGCGATCACGAAGGCCGGCAGCGGGGCGGCGTAGGCGGCGACGAGCTCGACGTCGCCGTCGATGCCGGCGAGCAATCGTTCGCAGCGTGCGCGGATCGCCGGCTCGAGGCGGGCGACTGCGCGCGGGCCGAGGGAGCGGCTGGCGAGCGCGCGCAGGCGGGTGTGGGCCGGGCCGTCCATCGCCAGGATCGAGCGCGCGAGCGGGTTGTAGCCGAGCCAGGGCGGCTCCCACACGGCGCGGAAGCCTTGAGAGGAGAACCGCGCGGGATCGCGGAGGATGGTCATGATGTCGTCGTGGCGACTGACGAGCCACATGCCGCCGGGCTCGGCCAGGCAGACGGGATGGTCGCGGCGGAGGACCGCATAGTGGGGGTACGGATCGGCGCGGACCTCGGGGGCGAGGATGTCGATGCTGGTTCGCATACGCCGCCACTCGCAGGTCGCGTGCCACGCGTGGGTCCGCGGACTTGCAAGGACGGGGCGGCGTGGTTCGGTCACGCCGACCGGTCGCGGTCGGTCACAATGACCGGACCATGCGGGCGGAAGATCTCGACATCGACACGTTGTTGGCCGCGGACGATCGGGTCGGCGCGCTGCACTTCGCCGGGCAGCGCGCGGTGATCGTCGACGCCGCGGCCCTGGGGGCACTGCGCCGGGAGCTGCTGGCTGCGCTGGGGACTGCAGGGGCGCGGGCGCTGCTCGGTCGCTTCGGACACGTGCAGGGGTGGCGCGCGGCGGAGGCGATGCGCAGCCGCTTCGAGTGGGACAGCGAGCACGCGATCCGCGACGCCGGCGGGCGCGTGGGCATCTTGCAGGGGATGCTGCGGCTGGCGCCGGGCACGGGGCCGATGACGCCGGAGGGCGCGACGGTCGATGATTCGTACGAGGCCGAGCAGCACCTGCTGCACTGCGGGAAGGCCGAGGAGCCGGTGTGCTGGACGCTGGCCGGGTTCGCCAGCGGGTACCTCAGCTGCGTCGAGCAGCGCGACATCGTCGTGCTCGAGGATCGCTGCGTCGGTCGCGGCGATCCGACGTGCCGCTTCCTCGCGCGCCCGCGCGAGGCGTGGGGCTCGCGCGGCTCGGTGCATTCGCCGCCGGGTGTCGATGCGGTGACGGACGAGTGGGAGACGCGCAGCCCGGCGATGCGGCGCGTGCTCGAGCTGGCGCGGCGCGTGGCGGCGGTCGACAGCAACGTGCTGCTGCTCGGGGCCAGCGGCACGGGCAAGGATCGGCTGGCGCGCTTCATCCACGCCCGCTCGGCTCGCGCGTCGGCGCCGTTCCTGGCCCTGCACTGCGGGGCGATCGCCGAGCCGCTGCTGGAGAGCGAGCTGTTCGGGCACGCGCGTGGGGCGTTCACGGGGGCGAGCCGCGACCGCGTGGGCATGCTCGAGGCGGCGGGGCGCGGCACCCTGTTCCTCGACGAGGTCGGCGAGATGTCGCCCGCGATGCAGGTCAAGCTGCTGCGCGCGCTGCAGCAGCGCGAGCTGCGGCGAGTCGGCGAGAACCATGCGCGGCCGATCCACGCCCGCGTCGTGGCGGCGACCCATCGCGACCTCGCTGCGGCGGTGGAAGACGGGAGCTTCCGCCGCGACCTCTATTATCGGCTGCGCGTGGTCGAGCTGCGGCTGCCGTCGCTGGCGGCGCGGCGGGAGGACATCCTGCCGCTGGCGCGCTCGCTTCTGGCGGCGGCGTGCGCGAGGATGGGACGGGAGGAGATGTCTCTCGGGACAGACGTGGAGGATCGCCTGCTGTGCCACGCGTGGCCCGGCAACGTGCGCGAGCTGGAGAACGCGATGGAGCGCGCGGCGGCGCTGGCCGTCGGGCCGATGGTCGAGGTGAGTGACTTGCCGGAGGACATCGGCGCGCCGCCTGCGGCCCGCGGTGGGTCGCTGCAGCAGCTCGAGAGCGCGGCGATCGCGGCGGCGCTCGAGCGGCACGGGGGTCATCAGCAGCGGGCGGCGGCGGAGCTCGGGATCAGCCCGTCGACGCTGTACCGGCGGCTGCGGCGGGGCGGGTGAGGGCGGGCGGCGAGTGTTCGTGCGCCGCGAGGCCGGACACGGCCGCAGTCGAGACAAAAAGGCGACGATATGTCTTCAAGGACATGCTTTTTAGGGCATGTTTTTCAGGATATGTACGATCATTGCAGCTTGACGATCCAGAAATCGTCAAGCGGGCCGTTGTTGTCGGCGCTCTTGTCGCCGGACGCGGGGGACTGCGAGCGGGTCCTCTCGGGTGGCGTCGCGCGCATCGATTTGCCCTCGAAGCGGCGGCGCGGCGCGCCGAACCAGGCGAGGCCCGATATCGCCGCGGAGGGGGCGCGGTTACGATTCATTAAATGGTCCCCAGAAGAGTTCGTGCCGGGGTCCTCGGGGCCGGACTCCTGGCCTGCGCGCCGGAGCCCTGCGCCGAGGTCGAGGGGCTCGAGCTGTGGGACACCGGCGTCTCCGGGCCCTTGTGCGTCCTCGGCGACGTCGTCGTGAACAATCGGACGGCCGCCGAGCTCGCCCGCCTCGAGCGCATCGAATCGATCGCCGGCTCGCTCCTCGTCTTCGCCAACCCCGAGTGGACCGAGCTGCCGCGCTTCGCGTCCCTGCGGGAGATCGGCGGCGCCCTGTCGATCTCCGACAACCCCGCGCTCACCACAATCGACGCCTTTCCCGCGCTCGAGCGGATCGGCGGGACGCTCTACGTCGGCGAGCACCCGCGCCTCGTGTCCGTCGAGCTCGGCGATCGCCTCGCCGAGATCGGCGGCCTCCAGCTCGCGCTCAACCCCGAGCTCGCCGCGATCGCGGGCCTGCAGCGCGTCGAGTCCCTGGCCGGCGACTTCATCGTCCAGGACAGCGAACGGCTCGCCACGCTCGAGTTCCCCGCGCTGGCGCGGGTCGATGGGGCGCTCGGCCTCGTGGCATTGCCGAACCTGCGCAGCGTCGATTTCTCCGGGCTCGTGCGGCTCGGGCGTCTGAATGTCGCGTCCACGGGGCTCGACGGGCTGGTCGGGTTCTCCCCGCTCGAGGGCGTCGGGTCGGTCTTCATCCATGACAACCCGCGGATGACCGAGCTCGATCTCACCGGCTGGACCCTTGGTTCCCTCAATGTCCGCGACAACGCGGGCCTGCAGCGCCTGGCTGCGGTCCTCACCCCGGTCCCGGAGACGACTGCCACGGTCTTCATCATCCACAACGCCGCGCTCACGCGGATCGACTGCGCCATCGACGGCGAGGAGCTCCGCTGGCTGGTCCTCACCGACAACGGCGCGCTCGCGCAGCTCGCCCCCTGGACGGGCCTCACGCAGGTGGAGGGCCTGCGCATCGAGCACAACGCGAGCCTCACCGAGCTCCGCTCGTGGCTGCCGGCGCTGTCCCGCGCCGGCGAGGTGTGGATCTTCGGCAACGCCGCGCTCCCGCCCGCGGCCGTCGACGCGTTGCTCGCCGAGGTCGAGCATGATGACGAGCCTCGCGTCGGCGACAACGAGGGCCAGGTCACCGTGCTCGATCCGTGTCCGTGGCCCGACGACTCCGTCTGCGACGGCGAGCAGAACGCGGACGGGGAGCCGGGCACCGGCCTGTGCCTCGTCGATCCGTACGGCTGCGGAGTCTGAATGCGCGCTCATCTTCTCGTCCTCGTCCTCCTCGTGGCCTGCGCGCCTCCGGCTCCCGACGCCGAGGAGCCCCGTCCGGCGTGGGTCGGTGAGCACTTCACCATCGACACCACGGTCGAGACGGAGCAGCTGTGCGCCGGTAGCGTGCAGAGCCTCGATCGCTTCATCGAGCGCGCGTTCGCCTTCCTCGGGGAGCCGGTTCCCGACGACTTCGTCGCGCTCGTGGAGGTGGGCGACATCTCCGTGTGCTCGCCGGCGGCGCATGCGTGTTACCTGGCGGACCCGAACACGTCGTACCTCGAATCGCTCGCCGATTTCGATCTGCCGCTGGCCACGCTGCGTCACGAGCTCGTCCACGCCATCACGTGGGAGGCGTGGGGGCCCAGCGTCTCGTTCTTCGCCGAGGGCATCGCCGCGGCGCTGGAGGGGCCCGTACTCGTGAGCGCGCCGATTCCCGTCGGCGATCAACTCACCCTGACGACGGGGACGCTCGACTACGGCGCCGCGGCGCTGTTCACCCGCTTCCTGATCGACACGCGCGGCCTGGACGCCTTCCGGCGCATGTATCAGGGCGCCCGGAGCTGGTCCGAGGACGACATCCGCGCGCTCTTCCTCGAGGTCTACGGTGAGTCGCTGGCCGAGCTCGAGGCCGAATACCTCGCCTCGCCGCTCGGCTGCACGTATGCGGTCGACCTCTGCGAAGCCGAGGGCGCCGAACGGGTCGCCGACGTGTGGTCGCACAGCTTCGTCGTCTCCTGCGACGACCCCGGCTACGTCGGCGTCAGGGACCCGTCGCCGCAAGTGCTCTTTACGGGGATGTGGACCTCCATGCCGCTCCGGGTCGAGCGCGCCGGCCGCTATCGCCTCCGCTCCTCCGGCAAGGTCGAGCTGTGGGGATGTGGCGCCTGTGTCAGCCCGCCGGACGGGTTACCGAGCCTCGACACCGACGTCGAGCTCGACCTCGACGCCGGGCTCTACACCTTGCTCGCGCCGGCAAGCTCCACCTCTCGCGCCGTTCAGGACGTCGAGCTGCGGCTCGTCGATCCCGCGCCCTGACGGCCGGCCGCCGACGGTCGCGTGCTCGCCCGAGCTGCGGCGTGGTACACGTTCGGCATGCGCTGGCAGCTCGCGGTCCTGGGAGCGCTCGCCCTGTTCCACGCGCCGTCTGTCGCGCGGGCGACGTGCCTGACGCGCTGCGACGTCCGGATGGTGTTCGACGATTGCACGAGCCCCGCGGACGATGTGTGGCCGGCGGAGCTGCCGGTGGGCCTGGTGGTGGCCTGCGGGGACGGGCATCACTCGCCGGAGGACTCGTCGGCGCCGAGGGAGCGGGACGCCGGCGGCTGCGTCGTGTCGGTGCCGGCGACGCAGATCGAGCTGAGCCGCACGAGCGAGGAGCGGTCGCTGGTGCCGATGCAGGCCGCCTTCCGCGAGAAGGGCGCGTGCCTCGGGTGGCCCCGGTTCGAGCTCGAGCAGCCGCTGTCGCCCGGGGCGTATCATGTGATTCAGCCGGCCGCGTTTGCATTTCGCGTGTCCGACGAGGCGCGCGCCGAGACGAGCAAGCGCGTGCCGCCGGCGGCGCTGTCGTGCTACCAGTGCTGGGGCGGCGGGCCGCCGCACGAGCCACCGGCCTTGCCGCCGCCGCCGCCGGCCGCTCACGGCCGGGCCGGCTGCGACGTGCATGATGCAGAGGGCCCGGGCGTTCTGGCGCTCTGCGGGCTGGCGCTCGTCCTGGGACGATGGCGGCGGCGGGCTCGCGGCTGAGCGTGCAGCTCCAACAGCGACGGACGTGCCGTCAGGTCGAAGCCTCCCGGTGCATGCGCAGCCGCAGGGTCCTGAGGCCGCGGAGGGTCGGGCTCGGGTGCCAGTCGAGCGGGCCCGGGACACGGGTGAGCGCGGGCAGCCGGCGGAACATCTCTTCGAAGGCGATCCTGCCCTCGAGGCGCGACAGCGGCGCGCCGACGCAGAAGTGGATCCCGTGCCCGAACGCGACGTGGCCGGCGTGCTGGCGCGAGATGTCGAAGCGATCGGGGTCGGGGAATTGGGCCGGGTCGCGGTTCGCGGAGGCGAGCAACGCGGCGACCGGCTGGTCCTTCGGGATCGTCACCCCGGCGAGCGTGACGTCCTCCCTCGCGGTGCGGACCATCATCGTCACCGGCGAGCGGAAGCGGAGCACCTCCTCGACGAACCCGGGGATCAGCGTCGGGTCCGCGCGCAGGCGGGCGAGGTCGTGGGGGCGGTCCAGGAGCTCGGCCGTCCCGTTGCCGAGCAAATTGGTGGTCGTCTCGTTGCCCGCGATCAGCAGGATGAGGGCCATCGACAGCACCTCGTCCGCGGTCAACATCTCGCGCTCGACCTCGGCGCGGACGAGGTCGCTGATCAGGTCCTCGCGCGGCGCCTTGCGGCGGCTGTCGATCATCTCGCGGAAGTAGTCGAAAAACTCGGCGTGGCTCTTTCGCAGCCGCTCGATCTCCGCCTCGGGGAGCCGCTCGACGAAGTTCGAGCCGGCGAGCAGGTCGTCGGACCAGCGCTTGAAGTCGGCGCGCCGGGCGGTGTCGACGCCGAGCAGCTCCGAGATCACGATCACCGGCAGGGGCACGGCGAGCGCTTCCATCAGGTCGAACTCGTCCTCGCCGCGCATGACCTCGTCGATGAGCTCGCGCGCGAGGTCGCGGATCCGGCTCTCGAGCGCGGCGATCGCCCGCGGCGTGAAGGCGGCGTTGATCAGCTTGCGCAGCCGCGCGTGGTCCGGCGGGTCGGCGCCGATGATCGAGCCGCTCAACATCGTCTTCACGCTGTCCTCGAGCCGCGGGTCCCGCAGCGTCTCGAGCACCGCGCGCCGGCTCGACGAGAACAGCTCCGGATGGCGCAGGACGAACAGCACATCCTCGTAACGGCTGACCACCCACAGCCCGGGCGGATCGAGCTTGAACACCGGCGCCTGGTCGCGCAGGCGGGCGTAGAGCGGGTAGGGGTCGTCCATCAGCGCGGGGGAGAAGAGCGCGGTCGTGTCTGCCATGGTCATGCCTTTTGCTCGCTGGCCGGTTCATCGCAACTAAAAAGTTGCGATGGTTGTTTACCAGACGGTAAGCGGCGCGCAATGGGAGAAATTGCCCGCCGGCTGCTACCCTCGGCGCGTGAAGGCGAGCGGACAGGGCAAGCGAGGGTCGAAGGCGCGAGCGCTCGTTCGGGGCGAGCCGGTGGTCCAGGGCGTGCTTGCGGCGACCCTCGAGGAGCTCGGGCAGGTCGGCTACCGCGCCCTGCGGATCGAGGACGTCGCGGCGCGCGCGGGCGTGAACAAGACCACGGTGTATCGCCGCTGGCCGAGCAAGCCGGAGCTCGTGCGGGCGGCGATCGTGGCGCTCCCCGGCGAGTCGCTCAACATCAGCAGCCAGGGCTCGCTGCGCGTCGACTTCCTCGAGATCGCGCGCCGGGTCGCGGCGCTCGGCCGGTCGCCGGTGTTCCGCGGCGTCGGCCGGGTGATCGCCGCCGAGGGTGCGGACCCGGAGCTGATGGCGATCGCCAAGTCGGTCCGCGAGACCTATGCGACCGCCTTCACGGCGATGTTCGAGGCGGCGGCGGCGCGGGGCGAGCTCGCGTCCGGCGTCGATCCGATGCTGCTGCTGACCGTGCTCGGCGCGGCGATCCAGCAGCGCCTGCTCTCCGACCCAGGGGGGCTCGACGAGCCCACGCTGGTCCGCATCGTCGATCTGCTGCTGCACGGGGCGCTCGCCCGTGAGGCGCACAAGCCCGGTTCGACGCGCCCGCGTGCGGCACGGGCGACACGATCGACATGATCACCGGCTGGGTCGAGCGCCGCGGTCTCGTCGAAGCTCGACGCGCGTGAGGCCTGCCGTCACTCGTCGGCCACCGAGATGGGGGGCCGACCGCGTCGCATGAGACGGATGTTCTATGGGAAATGTCTATCAAGACATGTTCATAAAAACATGTCTGAAAGGGAAGCCATCAATCGTCGATGGCGGGCACCGTGTAGCCGGTGAAGGTGATCCAGGTGGGGGCGTGGTCGCTGGTGCCTTCGAGGCCGCGGACCCAGCGGTCGACGCCGGCGTCCAGGAGGCGGGGGGCGAGCTCGGGGTTGAGGAGCAGGTGGTCGATGCGGAGGCCGGCGTCGCGCTGCCAGTGCTGGCGGAAGTAGTCCCAGAACGTGAACATCGGCTGGTCCGGGTGGAGGTGGCGCAGGCTGTCGAGCCAGCCCTGGGACAGCAGGCGGGTGTAGCGGGCGCGGCTCTCGGGCTGCAGCAGGGCGTCCTTGCGCCACGACTTGGGGTTGTAGATGTCGGCGTCGGTCGGCACGACGTTGAAGTCGCCGGCGAGGACGGCGGGGATGCCGGCGTTGCACAGGGTCGCGGCGTGGGCGATCAGCCGATCGAACCAGGCGAGCTTGTAGTCGAACTTGGGGCCGGGCTGCGGGTTGCCGTTGGGGAGGTAGAGGCAGCCGACGAGGACGCCGTGGACCGCGGCCTCGAGGTAGCGGCTCTGGGTGTCGTCAGGGTCGCCCGGCAGGCCGCGCCGGCTCTCGAGCGGCATGCCGTCCCGCGCCAGGATCGCCACGCCGTTCCACGAGCGCTGGCCGTGCCACAGCGCGCCGTAGCCGGCCTTGCGCAGCTCGGCGACCGGGAAGTCGGCGTCGACGGCCTTGAGCTCCTGCAGGCAGACGATGTCCGGCCGGGCCTTGGCGAGCCACTCGAGCAAGACCGGCAGGCGCGTGCGGATGCCGTTGATGTTGTAGGTGGCGAGCTTCAGCGCGGACATCGAGGTGGCCCAGCTTGACCGCCGCCGCGCCTCGCCGCAACCGGCCTCGACCGGCGCGTGATCGCGCGCGTTCGCGTCGGCCGGCCTCGGTGGTGAGCACGTCGAGGCCGCTGGTGGAGCGGCCCGCGACGACGCACGCGAGGGCGAGGTTCCCCGCAGGGGGCGATGCCCCGCGAGGCGAGGTCGGGGCCCGGCGAGGGCAGGGCCTCGCGGACGCGGAGGGCGCTCGTCGAGACATGTGCGAAGGGGAATGTCTTTTAAAACATGCCCCTTGGAACATGTCCTTCAGTCGAGGTCGGGCAGGCCGGTGGGGCGCTCGGGGGCGGGGCCTCTCGGGGCGCGGGCCTGGGCCAGGGCGACCTTGCGCTGGAGCTCGGTCAGCTCGGGGAGCAGGGCGCGGTTGGTGGCGTTGAGGTCGCGCAGGAGCGACTCGGGGAACGGCTTCTGGGCGGCGACGCCGGCGTAGAGGTCGTCGAACACGCGGGCGAGCGCGGGCGGGACGCTGTCGGAGTGGGGGCGGGTCTGGGTGCGGTAGGCGGGCTGGATCGTCGGGAGGGCGGCGGCCAGGTCGCCGCGGCCGAGCCAGTCGAGCACGCCGGAGAGGGTGCCGACGGGGTCGTCGAGGACCTGGTCGTAGGTCATGAGGCGGGCCGGGTAGCGGCGCAGGCTGATGTCGCGGACGAGGGCGAAGTTCTCCATCCACCACTCGTAGGCGGGCGGGAAGTACAAGCTGTCCTCGGGGACAGGCTGGCCCTTGGCGGCGAGGCCCTCGCGCTCGAGCGCGTAGAGGCGGAGGATCGAGGCCTCGTACTCGCGCCATTCGCGGACGTTGGCGATCAGATGGGTGATGTAGGCGCGCTCGCTGCGGATGACGCCGGGGACGAACACCTTGACGACGTAGCCCTCGACGTGCTCGGGCAGGAAGTACTCGCCGGTGACCGGATGGGGGTTGGTGCGGAAGTAGACGCCGTGGCGGAGGATCGACTCGTAGAAGCCGGCGGGGTTGGCCTGGTGCAGGGCCTCGGTGAAGCCGCGCGGGAACGCCTCGCCGAGCACGGGGAAGCCGGCGGCCCGCAGGACCTGCATCCACATCGACGTGCCGCTGCGCTTGGTGCCGGAGACGAACAGCATGGCGGCGCCTCAGAAGTCTTCGCCGGTGATCGGGCAGAACTCTTCGATCAGGCCGAGCGGGCCGACGCAGAACATCGGTGTGTTGAACTCCTGGTCGATCTGCCGGCACTCGAGCGAGGTGATGCAGGCGAAGAACTCCTCGAACGCCTGGCCGCACGCGGGGCCGTCGACCTCTTCGCCCTTCTCGACCAGCGACTCGCAGCCCTCGATGACCGACTCGGCGAACCGGGCGTACTGCGGGTAGCACTCGACGTACTTGGCCCCGTATTGCAAGCACACCTGGCCGTCCGGGCCGGGGCCGGTGGTGGCGCCGTCGGTCGTGGTGGCGCCGTCGATCGTGGTGGCCTCGGTGGTGGTGGTGTCGGGCTCGCCGGTCGAGGTCGTGCTGGTGAGGGGCTCGCCGGTCGAGGTGTCGGCGGCGGTGGTCGTGCTGAGGGCGTCGCCGGAGGTCGTGGTGGTGTCACCGTCGAGCCCGCCCGTGGTGGTGGTGCCGGTGGTGTCCGTGGTGCCGCCCGGACCGGCGCCGTCCTCGTGCGGGCCCTCGTCGTTGAAGCACGCGGCCGAGAGGCCGCCCAGCGACATCAGGAAGGTCAGGTTGCGCAGGCGGTGGACGTCCATCGCTCGACCATCGTAGTCGAGATGCGGGGCGGCCGCGAGTGCGCGAGCGGCCGCGCGGGCCCCGGGTTCGCGGCCAGACGGGCCAGGACGGGCCCGCAGGCCCAGCGGCCCCGGGGCCCCGCACCGGCTCACGCGTGCAGACGGTCGGGGGATGGATGGCTTTAAAGACAGGTGGGGGAGCGAGCGCGGTTGACGGGGCGGGGGCCGTAGCCTGGCCGGCGGCGCGGGGCTCGCCTCGTGGCTGGTCTTGGGGACATGGCGGAAGAGACAGAGGACGAGGCCGCGCGGTTCGTCGGCGAGGCGCGTGAGCCCTGGGCCGCGGAGATCTTGTCGACAAGGAGATCTTCCGTGAGCGGACGACTCGTCGATCTGCAACTGTGCGGCTGCAGTCCGAGCATTCATTCATGCTCGGCCTGGCGCCGAGTCGAGCCGTGGTCGAGCCGCCCCCGGCGGGCGACGGCCGCGAGGGCGGACGAGCGATGACTTATGAATGGGTCGTCGCGCGGGTGGCGGTATTCGCATAATTGTCGGCGGACAGGACCGGGCGGGGGTCGCCGGTGATCACGCCGAGCAATTCGTCCCACAGGCGCTCGGGGGCGCCGGGGCGGAAGGGGCCGAAGTGGCCGACGCGGCGGAGGCCGAGGTCGGCGGGGGCGATCGTGCGGTGGCTGGTGCTGGCGCGGGTGTACCAGCCGCGCAGGGCCGCGGCGGCGCGGGCGGGGGCGTAGCTGTCGTCGGTGAAGTCGTAGAACCACATCGGCGCGGTGACGCGGTGGAAGAAGGTCGACTCGGTGCCGAGGGCGCCGCGGACGTAATCGGGGGTGTCGCACCATTGGGCCCACTGGCGGACCACGCCGGCGGGCAGGTCCTCGCCGAGGCCGAGGCGGCCGGGGACGTAGCCGAACAGGGCGGCGATCACGTTGGTGGCGATGCCGAGGCGGACCTTGAAGCTCTGGCGCTGGCCGCTCGGATAGAGCGACATGTCGCCCGAGCCGGCGGCGACGACGAAGATGCCGGCGAGGTCGAGGCCGCGCGCGGTGAGGCCGAAGGCCTGGCCGCCGAAGCTGTGGCCGAGGCCCCAGACCGGCGCGTCGGGCCAGCGCTCGCGCGCGAGATCGATCGCGGCGGCGGCGTCGAGGCGGGCCCAGTCGAGCAGGACGGCCGGGTCCTTGCGCAGCGGGACCGAGCGCGAGCCGCCGACGCCGCGGTAGTCGAAGCTCAGGACGGCGATGTCGCGCTCGGCCAGCCACGCGGCCAGCGGGGCGTAGTAGCGGCGCGGGACGCCGAGCGCCCCGAGCACGACCAGGACCGCCTGCGGGGCCTCGCGCGGGGTGTGGAGCGTGGCGGCCAGCGGCCGCCCGTCGAGGGCCTTGAGGGTGAAGTCTTCCGACGGCATGCGGACCTCCGGGTCCGCTAACCGTACGGGCTACCGGCGGCTGCGCCAACGCAGTATGATGCAGTCTCAAACTGCATCCATGCAGCACCACCTCGACTGGCGCGACCTCCGGATCGCCCTCGCGCTCGCGCGACACGCCTCGCTGGGCGAGGCCGGGCGGGCGCTGCGGCTCGATCCGACCACCATCAGTCGCCGGATCTCCGCGCTGGAGGCCATCGTCGGCGGCGCCCTCTTCGTGCGCGACGCCGAGGGCTGGCGGCTGACCGAGGCCGGGAGGCGGGTGGTCGAGGCGGCCGGGCGCATGGCCACCGAGGTGCGCGAGCTCGCGCGCGACCTCGAGGCGGCGTCGGAGCGGGCCGTCGGGACGGTGCGGCTGACGACGCTCGATTACATCGCGTCGGCCTTCCTGGCGCCGAAGCTGCCGCTGCTGCGCGAGCGGCACCCGGAGCTGGTGCTCGACCTGCGCTGCACCGAGCAGGTGCTCGACCTGACTGCGGGGCAGGCCGACGTGGCGCTGCGGGTGGTCCGGCCGACCGAGGCGGGGGTGCGGGCGCGGCGATTGGCGCAGGTGTCGCTCGGGCTGTACGGACTGCGCAGCTACGTCGAGCGCCACGGCCTCGACCCGCTGCCGCCGCAGGCCGAGGCCGACCTGGTGATCCTCGGGCCGCCCGACAGCCGGCTGCCGGAGATGCGATGGATGCGGGAGCTGGTGCCGCGCGGGCGCGTGGCGGCGGCCACCGGCAGCGTGCCGACGTCGTACGCGCTGGTGCGCGCCGGGGTCGGGCTCGGGGTGTTGACATTGGCCGCGGCGCAGAGCCACCCGGAGCTGGTGCGACTCGACCGCGACGCGCCGCCGCTGGAGCGCGCGCTGTGGCGCGTGGTGCCGGAGGCGCTGGCCGATGCGCCGAAGATCCGCGCGGTCGTCGATTGGCTCGACCAGGTGGCCGAGGCCGCCGGCGAAGATCCGTTCGGGTGATTCGTACTCCCTCGATTGCGAGGCCCCGGGGGCGGTGACGATCCGCCACTCGGTGGTCCTGGCGCTGGGGACATGCTCTATTGAGCATGTCCTCTGTAACATGTCACGATCGGGCGCCGAGCAGCGCCTCGAGGGCCTCGAGGTGGTCGGCGTCGGCGGGCTGTTTGTCGCGGCGCCAGCGGAGGATCCGGGGGAAGCGGACGGCGACGCCGGACTTGTGGCGGCGCGAGCGGGCGATGCCCTCGAAGCCGATCTCGAACACCAGCTCGGGGGTGACGGCGCGGACCGGGCCGAAGCGCTCGAGGGTGTGGCCGCGGACGAAGCGGTCGACCTCGGCCAGCTCGGCGTCGGTGAGGCCGGAGTAGGCCTTGCAGAACGGGACCAGGGCGCCGTCTTGCCACACCGCGAAGGTGTAGTCGGTGAACAGGCTGGCGCGGCGGCCGGAGCCGGACTGGGCGTAGACGAGGACGGCGTCGACGGCGAGCGGGTCGAGCTTCCACTTCCACCAGTCGCCGCGCACGCGGCCGACGCCGTAGGGGGCGGCCTTGCGCTTGAGCATCAGGCCCTCGACGTTGCGGGCGCGGCTGCCCTGGCGCAGCTCGGCGAGCTCTCGCCAGGTCGGGGCGGCGACGACGGGGGACAGGCGCAGGACGTCGCCGACCAGGGGGGCGAGCAATTGCTCGAGGATCGGCCGGCGCTCGCCGAGCGGGCGCTCGCGGAGGTCGCGGCCGAACGCCTCGAGCACGTCGAAGGCGAGGAAGGTGACGGGCACCTCGGCGAGGAGCGTGCGCGACAGGTTCTTGCGGCCGATCCGCCGCTGCAGCTCCGCGAAGGGGAGGATGTCGGCGCCGCGCCACGGCAAGAGCTCGCCGTCGAGGACTGTCCCTTCGGACAGGCGGCCCGCGACCGGGGCGAGCTCGGGGAAGCGCTCGCCGATCAGCTCCTCGCCGCGCGACCACACGAACAGCTGCCCGCCGCGGCGGACGAGCTGGGCGCGGATGCCGTCGAACTTCCACTCGGCCTGCCAGTCGTCGCGCGGGCCGAGCTCGGCCGGGTCGCCCTCGAGCGGGTGCGCGAGCAGGAACGGGTAGGGCCGCGAGGTCGTCGGCTGGTCGGACTCGGCGGCGACGAGCCCGCGGAACTGCGCGGCCGAGGGCTGCCAGGCGCCCATGAGCCGGTGCGCGACGGTGGCCGGGGCGAGCTCGCCGAGCTCGGCGAGGGCGGCGATGACGAGCCGCTGCGAGACGCCGACGCGGAAGGCGCCGGTGATCAGCTTGTGGAAGACGAGCCGCTCGTTGCGGTCGAGCTCGTCCCAGGCGGCCCGCAGGTCGGCCTTCTGCGCCGCCTCGTCCTTGCCGGCGAGCGGGAGCAGGCGCTCCTCGACCCACCGGTGCAGCGGCATGCTCGTGGTCCGCGTCGGCGGCGGGAGCAGCAGGGCCGCGGTCTCGGCGAGGTCGCCGACGGCCTCGTGACACTCGTCGAACAGCCACTCGGAGACGCCGGCGGCCTCGCTGACCCAGGCCCGGAGCTTGCGGGTCGACACTGCCTGCCGCGGCTTGCGACCGATCAAAAAATAGACGGCCCAGGCGGCGTCCTCCGGCGGGACGGCCGCGAGGTAGGCGCGGATCGCCGCGACCTTCTCACCGGTGCGGGTGGTCTCGTCGAGCGCGGCGTACAGCGCGGCGAACGCCCTCATGGCCGGGCTCCGAGAGAGGATGGTCGATGGGACATGACCGATGGGGCATATGATTGGAGATGTCGATTCGATGCAGACATGGCGAAAGAACCATGTCGTAGGCGACACGGCGCGAGCGCGGCCGTCATTCCGGGGCCTCGTCGTCTGCTGGTTGTTCGGGCATGTCCTCCGAGTCATGTTGCGGGGGTGATTCTTCGCGTGACTCCGGCATGTCCGAGGGGACGGGTTCTTGAGACAATTCGTCGCCGCCGGCTTCGCCGACGAAGCGGGTCGCGAGCGGGTGGGCGTCGAGGCCGCGCTCGCGCAGGTGGCGGGCCATGGCCTGGGCGTAGCCGTGGGTGAGGTAGACCCGCTCGGCGCCGGTGGCGGCGATCGCGGCGAGCAGCTCGTTCCAGTCGGCGTGGTCGGACAGGACGAAGCCGCGGTCGACGACCTTGCGGCGGCGGGTGCCGCGGATCTGCATCCACCCGGAGGCGAAGCCGCGGACCGGTCGCTTGAACCGGCGGGTCCACGGCGTGCCCTGGGCCGAGGGCGGGGCGAGGATCAGGGCGCGCTCGAAGTCGGCGCCGCGGGCCGCCTCGAGCACCGGCGGGGCCGCGGGCAGGGGCACGCCGCCGGCCCGGTAGACGGCGGTGCAGCGGTCGACTGCGCCGTGGACGTAGATCGGGCCGATCTCGGGATCGACGCCGGCGAGCAGGCGCTGGGCCTTGCCGAGCGCGTAGCACAGCAGCAGCGAGGTGCGGCCGGCCTGTTGATTGCCGCGCCACCAGGCGGCGACGTCCTGCATGGTCACGGCCGGCGGGGCCCAGCGGAAGATCGGCAGGCCGAAGGTCGACTCGCTGATGAAGCAGTGACAGCGCACCGGCTCGAACGGGGCGCAGGTCGGATCGGCGCTCAGCTTGTAATCGCCGGACACGACCCACACCTCGCCGTGGTGCTCGAGCCGGACCTGCGCCGAGCCGAGGATGTGGCCGGCCGGGTGCAGCGAGAGGCCGACGCCGCGGTGGACGATCGGGGCGCCGTAGGCCTGCGCCTGGATGTTCGCGCTGGCGCCGACGCGCAGCGCGAGCAGGTCGCGACCGGGCGCGGCCGTGAGGTAGTGCTCACATTCGCCGACGGCGTGGTCGCCGTGCGCGTGGGTGACGACGGCGCGGTCGACCGGCTGCCACGGATCGATATAAAAATCGCCGGCCCGGCAGTAGAGGCCGCGTTCGGTGAGTTCGACGAGCGGGTCGCGCATCGCGGCGCGAGGCAGCGTAGCGCGCGTGGCCGGGGCGGCGGCGCAGCTCGGCGGCGGCGGCGATTGGGGCTTGAATTCGCGCGGCGCGACGGCGGTGGGCAGGGTCGTGGCGGCGACCGCGTGGCGGGCTCGGCCGGGGGCGCGAGATGGAGGTGTCCGAAAGGACATGTCCACGAGGTCTCTCGCGGCGGGGCGAGGACGGGGATGACTGTGGTGATCGGGCGGATCACCAGATGTCGTATTCGGCGTGGTCGAGCTCGCCGACGAAGGTGGCGAGGCAATCCTCGTAGACGGTGGTGGCGACCCATACGTGGCCGAGGTACGTCTGCTGCGAGTGATAGCCGCCGGCGTAGATGGTGGCCTGGAACCGGCGCTGGCCGTCGAGGTCGAGCCAGTAGAGGTAGACCTCGCCGGCGCTGTGATTGGTGACGCCGAACGAGGCGGGCTCCGCCTCCGGCGGCGACGCGCGCTCCTCGGGGCAGACGAAGTAGGCGAGGGCGGGGCCGGCGGCGAGCAGCACCGCGGAGGCGAGGGCGCACGACAGCTGCAGGTTTCGCTTCACGAGGTCGACCTCCGTCCGAACGGGTCTGGGCCGGGTGCCGGCCGGTCGCCGCGGGGCGGTGCGAACGGGGGGCGAAGGGCCAGTGTCGGTGGACGGGGCGCGGCCGCGCGAGGCAGCCGCGGGGGCCGCCTGCGCGCTCCCTGCGGCTGAAAACCGTGGACGGGCATGCCGGGCGCGGGTGACCGCGTCGGGACCATCGGCGACTTCGAAGCCGTGCATCCGCGCGTGTTGGCCGCCCGCTCGGGTGCACCCGCGCCGCCCGAGTCGTGCATGTGATGTCAGCGCCGGGCGAGGGGTCGAACGCGCCGCCCCGGGGGTGCACTGGCAGCGCTGCATACTCACGGGATCCTCCGACCTCGACGTTCACGTCGGGTGCGCAGCCGCCGTGCCCGCCTCACGGCGGAGACGCGCGACAATTGGCCAATTCTGGCCATATCGCGCATGTTCGGCGCGAAATGCGAGCGAACGTCGTGGGCGGAAGATGGAACAGGAGTGGCCACATTCAGCCTGTTCGACCTCGTCGCAAAGGCGATAAATTCCATGCCGCAAGTGGCTGTGAAAACATTCTCCTGTGTCGTTACCGCGCTCGCCGTTCTCGGAGCTGCCTGCCTCGCGGGCGACCTCGATGGGCCCGTGCCTGGAGGGTCGCAGGTCGACGACTGCGCCGCCGAGGAGGATCCTCGCTCTTCTGACGGCGGGGTGGAATTCGGGCGGGATGCCGCGATCGAAAGAGTGCGGCTTGAAGTGATGAACGTCGCGGTCGCAAGTCACCCGAGCAAGCATTTCACCATCAACGCCTGGCTTTGGAAGAATCACGAGAGCCCGCCCGGAGGTGTGGATGTCGTCCTCATATCCGGGTTCGGCCACAACGCCCTCTTCTGGGAGCCGATGGCTCGGCGGCTGCTCTTCAATTGGAGTGCGTCGGTCAGGTTCGTGGTCGCGGTCGACCTCCCCGGCCACGGGCGTAATCGCGACCCCTTCTCCGGACTTCCCGAGAGCGGATGGGCAGGTCGGTACTCGAGCGTCGATCTCGATGACTACCGGGATGCCATCATTTCAGCGCTCGACAAGCTGCAGAACAACGTCGACGTCGCGCCTGGCGACCTGCTCGGCGCGGGGCTTCGCGTCGACGTGGTCGGGGGGCACAGCATGGGTGGGTTGGTCGTTCAGCTCGTGCAGGAGGAGCTCCTCAACGGCGGAGAGTCGATGCATCGGCGTTACGGCACCACCGCGGCGATGCTCTTCGCGGCGGTCCCCCCCGAGGAGAGCCCGTGGCATTACAGCGACTGTCGGTACGGCCCGGCCTCAGGCTGCCCTGCCCCTAGCCCGGTGCTCTCCGATTTCCGCAAGGCGTTCGATCCTGGAATATCCACGCGATACGGCCCTCACGGAAACGTGAAGGACGAGGATTTCTATCGGCTGTTCTTTCGGAGCAGGGACGGCGGCATGGAGTCGCCGATTATCCCGACAGCAGAAGAATTGGCCTGCATCTGGAGCCGCGAGCCGCTGCAGGCCGTTCTCGATCTGGTCGCACTCGTCGCCGCCGAGCGGGAAGAGGTCCAGATGGGAGCATTCGCGCCTTCCCGTGGCACCCGGCTGGTGTCTGTTGCCTATGAGTACGATTACTTCTTCGCCCGAAATGGTGGCTATGAGGAGCACATGCTCCACCATCATCTTCGCGGCGATGACGACACACAGGACGTGGTAACAGCTTTGGGCGAGCGGGCCATCCACGACGCGCCCTGGAGCGCCCCTGAGCTCGCAGATGAAGCCTGGATGAAAGCTCTTGAATGACGGGGTCGCGGGACTTCCCAGGGCCCGAGGAGCACTCCAGGGTGGAGTTCAGCCTGCGATCGGGGCGCGTGAGGCCTGGATCCGATCGCGGCTCGAGCACGAGAGCCCGACCCCCGAGACCGCCGAGAAAGCGACTCCTCGCGGCTTCACGCCTGCCTACAAGCGGAGATCCTCGCACAGACCGACCATGCCAGCGAGGCGAGCTGTCCGAGCGGACAGGTCTGCAACGAGCGTGCGAGGCGCTGGGCGTCTCGCGGGCGACCGTCGACCGTCGACGCTGTCCCGCGCCGAGCGCCGGTGAGGAACGAGTTCGCTCCGAGGGATGGTCGACGTCTGTCGTCGAGTCGGCGCGGCGCGGCGCAGATGGTTCGTGACGACGAACGCGAGCGTCGCGGCGCCCGGGCGCTCAGGGCGACGGCGGGGCGGCGTTTTGCGGCTCGCCGGGCGGCGGAGCAGGAGACTCGGTGGCCTCGGTGCCCTCGCTCGCGGGGCCCGGGCACGGGGCGAATTCACAATTGGGGCCGGTGCGGCCGACGGCGCTGCCGTCGGGGCACAGCTTGGCCTCCATGGTGCACACTTTTTGGCCGTCGGGGTTGTCGGCGGGCGGGGGATTCGACTTGCCGGCGCAGGCGCCGAGGAGGCCGGCGAGGCCGAGGAGGAGCGCGCGTGAGGTGTTCATGTCGAGGGGGAGGATGCACCGTCCGCGGGCGTGGGGGTAGGCAATTTCAGGGGAGCGGCGAATGGACGAGGTCGGTGGGAAATGGTGGAAGGCGGGGAATGGCCACAGTTGCGACCTGCTTCACGGCATGCGGCCGCGCGAGGCGGCGTCGCAGCGGGACAGCAGGGTGGCGTCCGCGAGGGCCTGGCCGATCGCGCGGGCGCGGGCGAGGGCGTCGGCGGCCTCGGGCGTGCCGGCGGCGACGCGGACGACCATGAGCAGGGCCATGGCGCGCAGTCGGACGTGGCCGGCGTCGCCGGCGTGACGGGCGGCGAGGCGCGCGTGCTCGAGGGCGGCGGCCATGTCCCCGTGGCGGAAGCGGGCGTAGGCGAGGCCGTTGGCGCGGCGGCTGCGGGCGAAGGGGTGCGTGCCGGGGTCGTCGGGCAGGGCGGCGTGCAGGGCCTCGGCGCGGTCGATGTCGCCGGCGTGGTTGAGGGCGTGGCTGACCTGGCCGACGTAGCGGGCGCGCAGGCAGTCGGCGTCGGGGCCGGTCAGGGAGTGCAAGAGCTCGGGGACGTGGGCGAGCGCGGAGGAGACGGCGGTCGGGCGGGTGCGACTGTCGAGCAGCGATTCGCCGAGGGCCAGCTCGACCTGGGCGGCGGGGTCGTCGGCGGCCAGGAGCTTGGCGGTTTGCAGGTGCGTGGCGGCCTCGTCGGGCTGACGCGCGCGCAGGGCCAGGGTGGCGCGCGCGAGCGACAGCCACAGGCGACCGGCGCGGCTCTCGCTGGTGGGCGGGCGGTCCCACAGCTGGACCAGGTCGGTGCACAGCGGCACGGGCAGGTCGACGAAGCGCGAGTGATAGCTGCCCATGAAGCGCAGGCGAGCGTCGACGCTGGCGGGCAGGCCGAAGGTACGGAGCAGGCGGTCGCCCCACTTGCCGCCGGGGAGGCTGCCGCGCTGACGCAGGCGCCGGAGAGCGCGGGTGATGCTGTCGACATCCTCGCGCCAGCCGTGGAGCGCGGCCATCCGCTCGCTGACCGCGGCGAGCGAGCCGTGCTCCTCGACCAGACCGTCGAGATAGACGGCCCACGTGGGTTGTCCGGAATTTTGTCCTCGCGCGGCCACGAGGGTGCCCTTATACCCGGACCCGACGCGGCGACGGAGTCTCGCCGCGCGGTTTTGATGCTCAGGCGCGCGCGCCGGGGACGGCGGCGCGGGGGCGGCGGCGAGCGCATCGGCGACCGCCCGGAGGAGAACGTGTCATGCAATCCACGCTCATCATCGGCGACATCCACGGCTGTCACGCCGAATTGCTCGACCTGCTCGATCGCGCAGGCATCGGCGACGACGATCTGGTGGTCAGCGTCGGCGACCTCGTCGACCGCGGGCCCGACCCGACGGCCGTCGTCGAGCTGTTCCGCCGGCGCCCGCGCTCGCTGGCGCTGTGCGGCAACCACGAGCGCAAGCACATCCGCGGGGTGCTGTCGTATTCACAGCAGGTCGCCAGGCTGCAGCTCGGGGCGGATTACGAGGACCACGTGCGCTGGATGGCGACGCTGCCCTACCACTGGGAGCGCGACGACGTGCGGGTGGTCCACTGGGGGCTCTACCCCGGAGTGCCGCTCGACGAGGTGCCGGAGGACGTGCGCGCGGGCACGACGTCGGGCGACGCGCGGCTGCGCGAGCGCTTCGGCGACCGGCCCTGGTACGAGTTTTACACCGACGACAAGCCGGTCGTGTTCGGGCACTCGGTGGTGGGGCCCGAGCCGCTGGTGCTGCGCGACCGGATCTTCGGCCTCGACACCGGGGTGTGCCACGGGATGCGGCTGACGGGCCTGCTGCTGCCGCAGTTCAAGCTCGTGTCGGTGCCGGCGCGGGCCGATCACTGGGAGCAGGTGCGCCGCGAGTGGCAGGCGCCGGTGCTGCGCACGCTGCCGTGGCAGACGATGACGTTCGAGCAGATCGAGAAGAAGATCCGCTCGCTCCGCGACCCCGAGCTCGACCCGTCGGTGCTGGACCGCGTGCAGGAGTGGGTGACGACGCTCCGCGGGGCGCTGCCGCAATTGCGCGAGTGCCTGGACGCCGAGGTGGCGCGGATCTCCGAGACCGCCGGCGAGGAGTTCGGGCGGGCCGCTGCGGCGCATCCCGCCGGCTCGTGGCTGCTGCGCCGTCGCGCCGGCAAGCTGTCGCCGGAGCACCTCGGCTGCTCGTCGCCCCAGCAGCTGCTGGCGCTCGCCTCGGCGTTCGGGGTGACGCTGTCGGCCGATCCGGTGTGATGGCGCCGCGCGCCCGGGGAGCTCCGGGCGCGCGGCGCTTCGCCGTGTCCGATCGCAGCGGGCGGCCCGGGCGACGCGCTACGTCGCGGCGCTGCAGAAGCCCACGTTCTCCAGCCCTGGGGGCGGCTCCCAGCCGCGATAGGGTCCGGGCCACGGTGAACAAACCTGCTCGGGCGCCGCCGGGCAACCTTCCATCTCGGCGAGATCGCAGAATTGCGTGCAGCAGCGTTCGCCCGCGCAGCCGGGGACATGCGCTTTCGCCACGCAGAGCAGGCCCGGGCCGCACTGATGCTCGAACAGACAGTCCGCGCCGTACTCCGATCGCACCGGATCGGTCGCATCGACGCAGAAGAACCGGTCGTCGACGCCTCCAATCATGGCACACGCCGCCCCCTCGGGGCAGACAGGGTCGAGCGGGCTGCAGCCCGCCAGGCACACGTTGACGGTCCCCGACTGGTTCAACGTCAAACAGGTCTCGCCCGGCTCCGGACACTCGGGACTGGAAGGGCTCCCCGAGCAGCGCGGAATGCAGTGCCCGGCGCCGCTCTCGTCGGTGTACCCGCAGACGAGCCCCGCGTCGCAATTGTCCAGCGGCTCCTTCATCGTCCCTGACGTCTGGCAGGGCTCGTTCAGCTGCCGAGGGTCGGGGTCGACAGGCACGCAATGGGTCTCGTCGAGGAAGTCTCCGACTGTAAACGGCGCGCATTTCAGCCCCGGCGGGCAATCCTGGGCCCAGATGTCACAGGGGGCGCCGGGCAGGTCGACGGGCGCGCTCGAAGTCGGCTCGACCGACGAGCCGCCCTCGGAGCTCGTGCTGGACGCGCCGCTCGTCGTGGTCGTCGTGGCGCCGGAGGTCACTTCCGGAGATGGAACGGCCGCGGACGTGTCCGAGCTCGAGCTGTCCAGTCGAGCGGGGGCGCAGGCGGCCACGATGATGATGCAGCGCAGAACCTTCATTCGGACGCTCGAAGCGGATGCGGAATCGACGGAGGGTCCTTGCAAGAAATGTCGTGAGGACATGTGCGAACGTGCTAGCCCTCGACGCCGCGGGCGCGCAGGACGAGGACGCGGACGTCGCCCTGGTCGCCGAGCGGGGCGAACTTGAGGCCCTGGGCGTCGCCGATGTCGGCGACGAGGTCGTCGGGGCCGAGGCGGCCGTCGGCCGGGCCGCCGCCGGGGCCGCGGTCGACGGCGAGGACGACGATGTGGTCCCAGGGGCGCGGCAAGGCGGCGACGTCGAGGTAGTCGAGGGCGAGGATGTCGCCGGGGCGGGGGACGTAGGCGGCGGGATCGAGGGCGTCGCCGCGGGCGCGGACCTCGAGCGGGGCGGTGACGCGCCCCAGCTCGCGGACCAGGCCGCCGACGCTCGAGTAGGCGAGGTCGCGGCGGCCGGCGCGGCGCAGGCCGGCGACGATGAGGTCGGCACAGTCGGCGCCGACGCGGCGCTCGGCCTGGCTCTTCGCGCCGACCCCGGCGCTGCCGAACACGTACGGGACGTTGAAGTAGGAGGTGAGCCAGCCGAACAGGCCGTCGCCGCTGCGCACGCTGTAGCGGAACACGTCGTCGGCGATCTGCCCGCGCGGGACGTCGTCGGCGTCGGGGGTCGCGCGGGCGACCGCGTCGGGGCCGGTGACCGTGGCGGCGAGGCGCATGGTGCCGAGGTCGCGGTACTCCGGCAGGCGGGCGTCGGCGAGGGCGGCCTCGCTGGGCCTGGCGTCGCGCACCGTGAGCGTCCACAGGTCGTCACCGGCCGGCACGGCGGTCTCGAAGTACTCGAGGCGATCGTAGCCCAGCCAGGTGCCGTGCGAGGGGCCGAACACGACGGCGTTGGCGTAGATGGCGATGGCGGCGTTGGGCGGCGGGGTGGCGACGTGCTGCATGCGCGGCTCGACGCGGCGCCAGTGTACCTGTACTTTGGGACAGCCCGAGGCCGACCACGAGACGTGGCGGGCGGCGCCGGTGTCGGCGAACAGCACGGGCTTGCCGTCGAGGCGGCCGGGCGCGACGAGATGGACGTCGACGGCGACGCCGCTGCGGACGTCGAGCTCGCCGGCGAGGGCGTCGCTGCCGGCGACGCGGCCGAGGAGCGCGGGCGGGCCCGTCAGTTCGCAGCGGGAGGCGGCGCGCGCGAGGCCGGGCGGGGTGAGGAGGACTGCGAGCAGCGCGAGCGAGGTCGACCGCATGGGGGCAGCTGATCGTGACGGGCCGGCGGGCGGTCGGCAAGCTGGACAGTGCGTGGGTTTTGACGGGCGCTTCAGCGCGCGCGTGCCATGGTTGGGGGGCGATGACTGCCGCTGTCGACCTGCGCAAGGGGATCGGGGACATCCATACCCGGCGGTGGAACGATCCCGCGCGACGCGGCGACGGGACGCGGATCCTCGTGTGCCGCTACCGGCCGCGCGGGGTCCGGCACGAAGACGAGACGTGGGCCGAGTGGCTCAAGGACGTGAGCCCGAGCCCGGAGCTGCTGGCGGCGTTCCACGGCAAGGACCAGGAGCCGATCAGCGATCGCATGTTCCGCCGCCGGTACCTGAACGAGATGCGCAAAGAACCGGCGCGCGCGCAGGTGCAGGCGCTGGCCGAGCGCGTGGCCGCGGGCGAGACGGTGACGCTGCTGTGCTCGTCAGGCTGCGTCGACGAGCGCCGCTGCCACCGCACGTGGCTGCGGGAGCTGCTGCTCGAAGAGACAGGTTGAGGCGGCGGGAGCGGTGTCAGGTGGCGGCGGCCGCTCGCGCTCGCGGGCTCGAGCTGTCGCGCACGATCGCCACCACGGCGCCGGTGGTGATCCTCGCGGGCGAGGCGGCCGGAGGGTGGAGGATGTCTTCATGGACATGTCTAAGAGGTAATGGCTGTAAGGACATGTTCTTTATGCAATACGAGGGGATCAGGGCTCGACGAGGACGCCGATCCGGTGGCCGGCGTCGTCGCAGGTCGAGACTGCGGCCTGCAGCCACGGGTCGCCGCCGGCGGGCGCGAGCGGCAGGTGGCCGCGCAGGGCGGCGACGGTGGGCCGCGGGGCCAGCAGGAGCCGCTCGCCGGGGCGCAGCGGGGGCCACTCGGCGAACTCGGGGGACGGCGCGCCGCGGCTGGCGGGGCCGACGCTGCGGACGATGATGTGGCCGAGGCTGTGGGCCATCCCGGCCAGCGCGGCGGTCTTGTTGCCCTCGGCGAGCAGCTGGCGGATCAGGGTGTGCGGCTCGGTCTCGCGGACGAGCCGGCGGTCGTCGAGCACGCAGGCGGTGACGCCGCCGAGCCAACCGATGTGGATGCGCTCAGGAGTCACGACTGCGCACGTCATCGAGGTGAGCGGGGTCCACTCGTCGTCCTCCTCCTGCTGCGGCACGCGATCGATGTGGACCGCGGCGACGGCGAATGCTCGCAGCAGCGCGGCGCGCCAGTCGGTCTCGCCCGCGCGCGCGTCCGCGACGAGGGAGGTCCGCGCGCCGACGACTGCGGGCACCTCCGCTTCGAGCCCGGACCACGAGCCCCACGCGCTGGCGACCGCGGCGACGGTGATGTCCCCGAGGACTTCGGCGGCGACGGGGTTGCCGAACCGGGGCTCGCGCAGCGAGACGACGAAGGCGGACATGGACAATGACGATAACAGGCAGCAGCGCGGATGCGGCCTGCCGTCGAGCGCGCGCGCGCCTTGACCGTGTGATGGGCCTCAGCTAGCTTTCTCAGGCTTTTACTGGAGGATATCGATGCAGCAGAAGAAGGGTGTCAAGAGTGGGGTGAAGGTCAAGACGAACGTGCGCGCCGGCTCCTGCAAGGGCTAGCTGCGCGATCGGGGAATTCCGGGCTCCCTCGCTCGTTCTCCGCCACGCCGGCGGCGCCGCACGCTCGCGCGAGGGAGGATCGGACCGCCGCTCACGGACAGGGCGGCGCGTCGTTCGTCGGTGCCGCGAGCGGTATGATCATTGGGTGAAGAGGCGATGAATGCGAAGATCGCGGCCGACGGGGTCGGCGTGCTGCTTCTGCACGAATATGCAGAGGCGCTGCTCGAGGCCGACCCGGCGCTCGACTTCATCGAGGTGATGCCGGAGAACTGGGCCCGCTTCGGCGGACGGCGGCGGCGACTGTTCGACGCCTGTCGCGAGCGCTGGCCGGCGGTGGCGCACAGCATCTCGCTGTCGGTCGGCGGACCCGAGCCGATCGATGGCGAATTCCTGGCGATGATCGCGGCGCTCTCGCCCACGCTGGGCTGGTGGAGCGATCACCTGTGCTTCGGGCGGATCGGCGGGGGCTACACGCACGCGCTTCTGCCGTTGCCGCACAGCGAGGAGGCGGTGGCGCATGTGGTCCGGCGGGTGAAGGAGGTGCAGGCGCGGCTGGGGCGCGAGCTGGTGCTCGAGAACGTGGCCACGTATGCGCGCCTGCCGGTCGACGCGCTGGCCGAGCCGGCGTTCGTGCGCGCGGTGGTCGAGGAGGCCGATTGCGGGCTGCTGCTCGACGTCGGCAACGTCGTCGTCAACGCGCACAATCACGGGCTCGACCCGGAGGCCTACGTCGACGCGCTGCCGCTGACGCGGGTGCGGGAGATCCACGTGGCCGGTCATCGACCGCGGGGGCCGCTGCTGCTCGACGATCACACGGGGCCGGTGCCGGAGAGCGTGTGGGCGCTGTATCGCCGGACGATCCGCGCGGCGGGGCGGGCGATCCCGACGATCGTGGAGTGGGAGACGGAGATCCCGCCGGTCGAGGCGCTGCTGGCCGAGGTGGCGCGGGCGCGGAGCGAGTCGGCGTTGGCGCTGGAGGGGCGCTGATGCGGCTGTCGGCGCTGTTCTCGGCGTTGCGGCCGCTGATCGACGGGACGGCGGACGCGCGTTCGGTGGCAGAGTCGCTGGGCGAGGTGGTTTCGCCGCGGCTGGGGCTGGGGCTGCAGGTGTACGCGGAGGCGTGTCACAAGCTGCGGCGCGACACGGTCGATGTCATCCACGCGGGCACGCGGGCGGCCGTGACGGCGCGGCTGGGCGAGGAGCGGTGGGCGCGGCTGGTCGACGCGTACTTCCGCGAGCGGCCGGCGAGGTGCTTCGAGCTCAACGAGAACGCGGCCGGGTTCGGCGCCTTCGCGGCGGCGCAGGTCGGCGCGCCGGGGTGGCTCGGCGAGCTGGCGGCGCTCGAGTGGGCGACGTGGCGGGCCGAGAGCGGGCTGGATGACCTTCGGGACAGCTCGGAAGGGCCGCTGCGGGCGGCCGCGTCGGTGGTGGTGCTGCGCGGGGCGTGGGACGTGGCGAGCTGGCTGGCCGAGGAGCAGTGGGCGGCCGAGCCGGAGGCGGGCGAGTGCGCGGTGGTGGTGTGGCGCGACCGCGAGCTGGACGCTTGTCGGGCGACGCCGACCGAGGAGGAGATGGCGGCGATCGAGGCGGCGCTGGCCGGGGCGCCAGGGCCGTGGGGCGCGGACGAGGTGCTGACCGAGCTGCACGCGGCGGGGATTCTCGTCGGCGCGTGGGGGTAGAGCGCCCAGAGCGGCGGGGCGGCGAGGACGACGGGCCTCGACCGGCCGCGGATGGCGAGGCGGAGGGATGCGTCTCTGGCTCGCCGCGAGCGGGCCGGCGTCGGCGAGCGAAACGGATGTGGGGACGTGGGCTCCGTTTCGCCTCGCTCGTCGAGGCGAGAGTGAGCGAAAGGACATGTCCTATTCGAAATGTCGATTAGAACATGTGGATGAAGACATGTCCTGACGGGCAGGTAAATCCTGCGGGGCTCAGCGGCGGGCTTCGGCGACCTGGCGACCGCCGGGGAGCTGGAGCTGGGCGGCGAGCTGGAGCGCGGGCGGGTACTCGGGGCCGAACGCGAGGGCGCGGGCGCTGCTGCGGCGCGCCGCGTCGACGTCGCCGAGGCGGAGCTCGATCTCCCCGCGGGTCGTCCAGAGGTGCGGGTCGTCGCGGTCGTAGCGGAGCGCGAGGTCGATCTGCTGCAGCGCGCGGGCCAGGTCGGCCGGCTCGGCGTCGAGGGCGACCCTCGCCTGGATGTAGGCCGCGTAGGCGCGGTGGTCGACCGGCGAGCTGCTGACGAGCGTCTTGTCGATGTAGTGCAGGGTCCGCGAGCTCGGGCCCGTCCGCGCGCACGCGCTGACGAGCGCGAGGGCGAGGACGGCTCGGGGCAGGGACATGCGGAGAGCTTGACACATTTCGCGCCGACGCGGGTTCACGCCGGTGTTTCCGGGCCGTGCGGGGCCGCAGGTGGGATGAGCCCGGCGCGCCGGCGGCCGCGCTCGTCACGAGGTGGGCGGCTTCGTGGGCACAAGCCGTGAGGATGGGGGGCCCGGCGTCGCGCGACGCGCGACGCGACGCAGGTGAGCCAGCGCGCGCTCGCCCGCGTGCTGACGCTCAGGGGGCGAGCAGGCGTTTGCGCGGCGGTTCGCCCGGGCGGTCGCGGCGGGGGCGACGACCTGTCCTTTGGGACAGATGTCTCCGGCGGGCGGCGACCACGCTCGACCGGCGAAGGTCAAGCCTGTCCTTCGGGACAGGGAGTTGCCGGCGAGTCGCGGGCGGGGGCGAGGCGCGGCGGGCGGGGGTCAAACCTGTCCTCCGGGGCAGGTAGCCTCCGACCCGGTTCAGCCTGTCCTTTGAGACAGGACACTTTTGGCGAGGCGCATGCGGCGGCCGAAGAACCTGTCCTTCAGGGCAGGTGGCCTCCGGCCCGGATCACAGCGGGATGTTGCCGTGCTTGCGGCGCGGGTTCTCCTGGCGCTTGTTCTTGAGCAGGGCGAAGGCGCGGGAGACGTGGCGGCGGGTGTCCTCGGGGCGGATCACCTGGTCGATGAAGCCGAGCTCGGCGGCCTTGTAGGGGTTGGCGAACAGGTCGCGGTAGTTGTTCAGGAGCTCGGTGCGCTGGGCGGCGGGGTTCTTGGCCTCGACGAGCTCGCGGCGGTAGATGATGTTGACGGCTCCCTCGGCGCCCATCACGGCGATCTCGGCGGTCGGGTAGGCGAGGTTCACGTCGGCGCGGATGTGCTTGCTGGCCATGACGTCGTAGGCGCCGCCGTAGGCCTTGCGGGTGACGAGGGTGACCTTCGGGACGGTCGCCTCGACGAACGCGTACAGCAGCTTGGCGCCGTGGCGGATGATCCCGTTGAACTCTTGATCGGTGCCGGGGAGGAAGCCGGGCACGTCGACGAGGGTCCACAGCGGGATGTTGAAGGCGTCGCACATGCGGACGAAGCGGGCGGCCTTGACCGAGGCGTTGATGTCGAGGCAGCCGGCGAGGACCAGCGGCTGGTTGGCGACGACGCCGACGCTGCGGCCGTCGATGCGGCAGAAGCCGATGACCATGTTGCGGGCGAAGTGCTCCTGCACCTCGAGGAAGGCGCCGTCGTCGGCGACGGCGCGGATGATGGTGCGGATGTCGTAGGGGCGCGAGGCGTCGACGGGGACGAAGTCGGCCAGCTCGGGGGTGGAGCGGTTCGGGTCGTCGGCGGTCGGGCGGTGCGGCGGGTCCTCCATGTTGTTGGAGGGCAGGTAGCCGAGCAGCTCGCGGGTCATGGCGGCGGCGGCGGCCTCGCTGGGGCAGGCGAAGTGGGCCACGCCGCTCTTCTCGTTGTGCGTCGCGGCGCCGCCGAGCGCCTCCTTCGTGACCTCTTCGTGGGTGACTGTCTTGATGACGTCGGGCCCGGTGATGAACATGTACGAGCTCTGCTCGACCATGAGGACGAGGTCGGTGAGCGCGGGCGAGTAGACGGCCCCGCCGGCGCACGGGCCGAGGATCAGCGACAGCTGCGGGACCACGCCCGACGCCAGCACGTTGCGCTTGAAGATCTCGGCGTAGCCGGCCAGCGAGGCCACGCCCTCCTGGATCCGCGCGCCGCCGCTGTCGTTGAGGCCGATGACCGGCGCGCCGACGGTGGTGGCCATGTCCATGACCTTGCAGATCTTCATGGCGTGGGCCCAGCCGAGGCTGCCGCCGAAGACGGGCGCCTGCTGGGCGAACACGAACACCGGGCGGCCTTCGACGGTGCCGTGGCCGGTGACCACGCCGTCGCCGTAGACCTTCTTGCCCGGCATGTCGAAGTCGGGGCACTGGGTGGTGACGAAGCGGTCGAGCTCGACGAAGCTGCCGGGGTCGAGGAGCAGCTCGATGCGCTCGTGGGCGGTCTGCCGGCCGCTCTTGTGCAGGCGGTCGACGGCCACGGCGGCGCCCTTCTCGGCCACCGCCAGGTCCTTGTCGCCGCCGGCCAGGAGGTTCGGACCGGCGTAGCTGTCGGCGAGCCGCTCGCGTTGTTCGAGGGCTGCGCGCGGGTCGGGGGTGCTCGGCCGCTTGGGTGCGTCGGACATGGCGGGGCGGAAAATAGCAGGAATCGCGGCGGGCTCGCGCGCAGATGTGGTATGGCGCGCGGCATGCGAGAAGAGCGCAAGAGCACCCCGGTGGCGTCCGCGTTGTGGCTGGCGGCCTGCCTCGCGGCTTGCGGCGGCGGCAGCGGCAGCGAGGCGGCCCCGAGCAAGCCGGCCAGCCCGAAGACCGAGTACCGCTGCAGCATTCAGGTGAGCAAGACGGCGAGCGAGTTCACCGGCAAGGGCAACGGCGAGGACCCGGCCAAGGCCGACGAGGCGGCGTGGACGGACGTGTGCGCGAAGCTGCCGGAGGCCGAGCGCGCGACCTGCCGCGACGAGACGAAGTGGACGGTGACGAAGTCGTCGATGTCGGCCAGCGGCGGCGGGCCGACCTCGCACTCGACGACGCTGGCTCTGGTGGCGATCGCGCCGATGTTCGAGGGCGAGGCGTTCTCGGAGGCCAGCAGCGACGAGGCCTGCAAGGCGGCCCTGGCCGACGCCTGCACCAAGGCCGGCTCGCCCGGCGACTGCCTGGCGGCGGGCTTCGAGAAGAAGGGCGAAGCCAGGACGAAGAAGACGCAGATGAGCAAGAATTAACGGGGAGCGACCCGCGGCCGGTTCGGTGTCCCGGGGCTCGTCGCCCGGCTCGCTGCGAGATCGCCTCGCGGCTCGTGCGCTGAGCCCTGCGCAGTGGTTCGCTCCCGGCATGCGGTCACTGCCGGCCCACGGCGAGCCCGAGCGTGGCGGGCTCGTCGGTTCTCCGGCCGAACAGCACGTAGTAGCGACCCGGGGTGAGGTCGTGAGACGTGATCTCGCCGGGCTGGACTTCCTCGTCGAAGCTGTCCAGGCACGAGCCGCACTTGACGACGCGGAAGCCGGACCAGCCCTCCGGCTGCGAGGCGATGACCAGGTAGTTGCCGGCCTCGGTGACCTCGAAGCCGCGGGTCGTGAACATCACGTCGTCCTGGGCGGGGCCCAGGACATCGTCCTGGTCGCAGGCGACGTCGGCGGTGAGGGTGACCACCCGGCCGTCCCACGGCGCGAGCGGCAGGCTGCAGTCGACCAGGGCGATCCGGTTGCTCATCTCTCGGCACGACGGGTAAGCCTCGAAGTCCGCCATCGCCTGCTCGATGGGCTCGTCGAAGATGTCCTCGAAGACAGCCGAGAACTCGACGAAAGTGGCCCGCGAGTCGGCCGCGCGCAGGAACAGGAGGTAGCGGTCGAGGCCGTGACGGTCGAGCAAGAACCGCGCGAACAGGCCGGCGGTCTGGTAGTCCCTGGCGTCGAACTTGAAGTTGTGGAGGACCTGGTCGAGCAGGGTGTGCTCGGTGCGGTAGCCGGCGCCGTCGGCGAAGACCTCGGCGAAGCCCTCGGCGAACGGGCGCGGGCCCTCGATGCCGGCCGAGTTCATCACGGCGTGGGTTATCTCGTGGAAGTGGAAGCTGCGGATGCTGAAGGCGTACGGCTCGTCCCCGTGGGCGCAGCCGTCGGCCTTCATGCCCTCGCAGTACTCGGCCAGCTCGTCGCGGTCGGCGACCCGGGTGTAGCGGATGATCTCGTCCAGCTCGACGCCGACGAGCTCGGCCAGCTGGACGGCGTGCTGCTCCTGGCGGTGGAAGGAGCCGCGGCAGATCGGCTCGCTGGTGGTCGTGCCGTGGTGCAGGCGCTCGCCCTTCCAGATCGGCTCGGGGATGTCGGGCTCGCAGGCCAGGAGGCCCGGCAGGATGACCAGGACGACGGCCAGGATGATTTTGCGCGCGGAATGCATGGGTAGTCCCGGTCAAGGCGCGGTGGCGTCGCGCCCCGAGCAGTCATCGCGCCGCTTCAGTGGGCGCAGAGGGACTGTAGTTGGTGGGATGGGCCGGCACCAGGCGTTCGACGACGCGGCCGATTCGCGTGATCTCGCGGACTCGACTTGGGCCCACCCAACGCTGGTTGGCCTCGGCGAGTTGTCAGCCGAGCGTGCCCTTGGTCGAGGGCACGCCGACGTACGGGTCGGGGGCGCAGGCCTGCCGGAGCGCGCGCGCGAGGCCCTTGAAGCTGGCCTCGACCAGGTGGTGCACGTTGCCGCCCTCGCGTTGATGGATGTGCAGGTTCATCCGCGCCTGCACCGCGAAGGCCTGATAGAACTCGCGCACGAGGTCGCAGTCGAAGCTGCCGATCCGCTTGCCGGCGACGCCGGGCAGGTCGTAGACGAGGTAGGGGCGGCCGCCGAGGTCGAGGGCGACGTCGACCAGGACCTCGTCCATGCACAGCGAGAAGTGGCCGTAGCGGAAGATGCCGAGCCGCGCGCCGAGGGCCCGGTCGAACGCGCTGCCGAGCACGAGGCCGATGTCCTCGACGGTGTGGTGGTCGTCGATGTGGGTGTCGCCGCGGGCGTGGACCTCGAGCTGCATCGCGCCGTGACGCGCGAGCGCCTCGAGCATGTGCGACAGGAACGGCACCGGCGTGTCGATGTGGTGGCGCGCGGGCGCGTCGCACGGCAGCGTCAGATCGACGGTGATCTGGGTCTCGCGGGTGACTCGCTCGACACGGGCGGTGCGCACTTGGTTCACGGGGCCTCGCTTACATCCGGGTCTCGGGCACGAACACGATGTCACCTGGCCGTAAGACCAGGTCCTCGGCGCGGCCGTCGACGATCGCCGAGAGGGAGATCTCGAAGGTCACTGTCTCGTCGCCGCGGCCGGTGCGGCGGGTCAGCTTGACCCGCGCAGGCGCGGCGTACGGGGTGAGGCCGCCGGCGAGCGAGACGGCCTGCACGAGCGTGAGGCCGTCGCGCCAGCCGAGTGAGCCGGCCTCGTTGACCTGGCCGAGGATGCTGATCTCCCGGTTGCCGCGCTCCTTGATCTGCACGACCACGTGCGGATGATTGAGGTAACCGTCGGCGAGCTTGGTCTCGAGCTGGCGAGCGACCTCGTCCTTGGTCAGGCCGGTGACCGCCACGCCGCCGACCATCGGGAAGTCGATCGTGCCGTCCTCGGCGACCGCGTAGGTGCCGTTGAAGCGGTCCTCGTCGAACACGCGGATGTCGAGCTCGTCGCCGGGGCGCAGGCCGGCGCTCGGGGCGATCACCGGGGCCTCGACGCGGGCCTGGCCGCGATCGCAAGCTGTCCCCAAAGACAGCAGGATGCCGAGGCCTGGACCGAGCCGGATGAGCGCGCTGCGAGGACGTGCAGGCATGAGCAGACGCCGCGGAGGCTAGAATCTCACGGCGCCGAGGACCATGGCAACATGCTTGGCGAAGCCGCCGAAGTCGGTCAGACCGCCGGTGTAGTGGGCGATGAAGTCGGTGCGGTCGACGATCATGTCGTAGCGCGCGCCGACCACGAACAGGCGGCCGAAGGGCTGTTCCACTCGGGCGCTGAGGGCGAACAGGGTGTCGGAGCGGACGAACCCGGGCGCGTTCTCGTACGACTCGATGCGGGTCTCGCGGCCGGGGATCGGCAGGCCGGCGTAGCGGCGACCGACGACCGAGAAGCCGAGCTCGGCGTACATCTTCCAGCGGAAGGTGTGCAGGCCGCCGATCCGGCCGGCGATGTCGTGGAAGTAGTTGCCGAACAGCGAGTCGCTGAATTGGCGATCGATCTGGGCGAAGAACTGCGTGCGCAGGGTCGGGAAGTAGGCCGCTCGTACGCCGCCGATGAAGCCGCGGAAGTTGGGGCCGTTCTCGTCGTCGTAGTAGAGCCCGGCGCCGTAGCCGGCCATGGCGTCGAGGGTCCAGCGCTTGGCGATCTGGCCGCGGAAGCCGAGGTACACGCGGTGGGCGTTGTTGTCCTCGTTGCAGTCGGGATCGGTGTTGGCGTTGCAGCTGAAGTAATACGTGTGGGCGAACGAGTAGTTGACGAGGATCGCCGAGCGCGGGGCGATCCGCCACTTGACCTCGGTGGCGGCGCCGTGGATGTAGCGGTCGCCGCTGTAGACGTCGGGTGCCTCGAAGTACAGGACCTCGTTGAGGTAGTTGGCGCCGATGCTGAAGCGGCCGCCGCCGGGCCGGTAGATGAAGCCGAGCGAGAGGCGGTGGTCGATGCGGTTGTAGTTGTAGCCGACGCCGGCGTCGTAGTTGCGCGGGTCGGCGAAGCGCGAGAAGAACTCGGTGAAGTTGAAGCTGAAGCGGCGCCCGGGGGCGATCACGAAGTGCGCGTTGAGGTCGACGCTGAAGCGAGGGAGACGCCGGATCTCCTCGGCGCGGGCCATGAAGGCCCGGTAGCCCGCAGTCAGCCGGATGTTGTAGTCGATCTTGCGGTCCTGCTGCGCCTCGACCTCGCTCTGCAGCACGCCGTCGCGGACGTCGCGGTTGCCGATGCCGAGCCACGCGACAGGCATCACCAGCGCCGCCGGTCGGACCCCGCCGTGGTCGCCCTTGCGGTTCCAGAACACGTTGCTGTCGCCGCCGACCATCAACGCGAAGCCGGGGTGGAACGTCGAGCGCGGGCCGAGCTTGATGCCCGCGCCGTCCTCGGTCCGCGGCACGCTGCCGATCAGGTTGCCGGTGGCGTTCGAGCCGGCTGCATGCGCGACCCGAAAGCAGAGGGCCGCGCAGATCGTCCCCACGGCGACGAGGCAGTGGAGCGCCCACCTGGGGGCTGGCTGGTTAAGTCGACGCAAGGGGAAGGCGAGAGGCTACAGCCTAGCGAATCTCAGCCCAGAGGCGAGAATTGTGAGCGCCAAGTCCGAACCATGCGCGTCGTGTGGCTTGTCCTCCGCGCCGTGGTCGTCCGACGAGACAGACCGACCTGCGTGTGGCCAGTCGTTCCGGTCGCGCGGCGCGAGCGAGGTCAAATCACCGGGCTGGCGACGGGCGGCCGCGGGTCGATGCGCGGCGGCAACCGCTGGACGCCGGAGCTCGTCGACGTCGGGTCGGTGGGGATGACTGTCTTCGGCTGATTGGCGGTGTTTTGGGCGTCGCTGCGCTTCTGCTCCTGATCGCCCTGGCACGCCCTGGCCTGGCCGACGAGGCCGGAGATGCGCTCGGCGGCCTCGCCCAGCTTCTCGCCGGCGAAGGCGCGGCTCTGCCCATCGGCCGATGAATCTTGCAACACCAAGAGCTCGCCGGTCGCGACCTCGAGCACGATCTCGGCGCGGTCGTGCTTGTCCTGGACGCACGCGGTGCGGCCCATGTCGCCGCTTTGCCGCGCGCGGGTGAGGAGCGTGCCGAGTTCGGTCATGCCGCGCTCGATGGTGCCGCGCGCGCTGCCGACTCCGGCAGTCACCGCCGGCGACGGCGCCGCGGCGGCCGCCGCGGGATCGGGCGCGGCCGAGTCGGCGGTGAACGGGTCGGCGGCGGCCGGTGCAGATGCAGCAACGCCCGCGTCGGGCGACGCGGGCGCAGGTGCGGGGCTGGCCGAAGGAGCAGCTCCGACGGGGCTCGCCGCGAGCAACGTGGCGGACCCCCAGGCAAGGACGACGCGCTTTGAAAACGTGCTCATGACCCTCCAGAAAATACCACGGAGAAGGTCACGTCCGAAGCCTGTTCGGCCCCCGGCGTGGTGGGGAACCGCCACCCCTTGATCTTGGCGACAGTGCACGTCTGTACACCACCATCCTGGAGGGTGTCGTCGTTGATCCGGACCTCGGTGACGGTGCCCATGACACTGATGGTGATCGTGTAGGAGATCTTGCCGGCCAGGCCAGGATTGGTCTGCAACGCCTTGTTATAACAAGCCTGCAGCGCGCCGGTGCGCTGGCGGATCGTGGCTTGCACGGCCTTCTTGTCGGCGTCGCCGTAGACATCGGCGCCGGAGCTCTTCACCGAGGAGTTGATCTTCCGCTCCTTCTTCTCGAGCTCGGCGAGCTCCGGGCCCTGGGCCTCGAAGCCCTTGGTGCCGACGATCGCCCCCTGCGCGCTGATGCCCTCGCCGCCGGGGACGTAGGGGCTGACGACCGTGCCGTCGGGCAGGACCGTGGCGGTCATGCCGGCCGCGAACAGCTCGCCGAGGTTGTTCTCGGTGCTCTGGATGACGTCGAACACGGTGCCCGGGCCGTCGCCGCCGTAGGTGCCGAGGACCCGCGCGATGCCGACGCCCCGCGCCTTGTCCATCGCCTCCTTGGAGTAGGTCTTCTGGGTGATCACGGGCTTGTCGATCACCTTCTCCGGCTTCGGCGTCAGCTTCTCGTCCTCCTTGGCGAGCAGCTGCTCCTCGTCGTCCTTCTTCTCCTCCTCGGGCTCTTTCTGCTTCGGCTTGTCGAGGTTCATCACCCGCAAGAAGCGCTCGTCGATCTCCGGCTCGATCGTGTAGTCGATGTGCTTGTTCGAGGCCCAGATGAAGTAAGGCCCGAACATCAAGAACGCGGCCGTCAGCGTGGCCAGGTCGGAGCGCGTCCACATGTTGGACGGACGCGCCTTGAACTCGACCGGGAACGGCGGCTTCGGCGGGACGGGCTGCGGCGCCGCGAACTGAAACAGCAGCGTGGTGTCGCCGAGGTCGAGCTTGCCGCGCGCGCTCGGGTCGAGCACCACCCGCACGCTGCGCGCCCGCGGGTCCTCGCGCAGGCGCTTGCGCCACAGCTGGCCGAGGTTGACCGAGCGCCCCCGCATGACGAGCTGCCCGCCCACGCGCGGCGGCAGGTCGAGCACGTAGCGGCCCTCCTGCACGATGAAGAGGACGTGTCGCTTCGGGACCGCAGCGCCGAAGCACAGCAGCTGATTGCCGACGTCGGTGCCGGCGGTCACCGCCTCGGCTGCGCTCTGATGCAGCTCGTCGCAGACCAGGCCGTCGACAATCGAGGCGATCCGCAGGACCTTGGACCGGGCAACCACGCGTGGAAAGTCTAGCGGATGTAGTTGATTTGTGGTGCTCGCGCCAATTTTCCCGGGTCCTACCGCGATCGGACCTGGGGACAAAACTGCTCGGACCGCCGCGCGAGTGACGTCGCCCAGACTTCACACGACACGCCGACGGATTCCGCGGGCCGCGGCCAAGCGAACGCTCAGACCCGATCCACGAGCAAAAACAAAGGGCCGGCGGCTCCCGAAGGAGTGCCGGCCCTCGTCCAGGCTCGAGCTCGATCAGCTCTTCCGGATCACGCAGAACGAGTACTCGGAGAACTCGGCGCGGCCGGTCGTGTACATGACGTCGACGAGGACGCTGAACTTGAGGTCCTGGTCGCCGACCAGGATCACTCGGCCGGTCCACGGCTTGTTCTGGCGCTCGGCCAACTGCTTGGCCTTGTCGACTTCCTCGGCGAGCTGGTCGTACAGCGGCCCGATCAGGTGGTTCTGCACCTGCGACGGGTCGATGTCGCCGTCGGGCGTCATCGTCACGATCTTCTTGCTGTCGAACGTGATGCCGCGGGTGGTGACGAAGATCGGGATGCCGTCCTGGATCGGCGCGTCCGCTGTGGACATCGGGATCTTCTGGCCCGCGGTCGGGTTGATGACGATCGGGTCCGACGCGTAGCTCTTCAGCAGGTACACCACGAGAATGGACACGATGTCCATCAGCGAGGTGATGCCGAGGTTGGCCTTCTCTTCCGGCTTGGCCCGGCGAGCTGCGGCCTTCTCCTTCTTCTTGGCGAGGAATGCCTCCTGTTCGGGAGTCATCAGCTGGCACCCCCTTCCACGATCGGCTGCCAGAACAGGCACTCGTCGGGGATCTTCTCGCCGCCCTTGAGGGCCTTGGCGATCTTGCAAGTGCGCCCCGCCAACGCGTCCATCGTCATGATGATGGTCTGCATCGGGATGTTGGCCTCGGCGCTGATCGTGACGACCTGCTCGTTCGGGAACAGCTGCTTGTAGCCCTTCGCCTTGGCTTCGAGCTGGGCGTAGTCATAGCGCTCATAGTCGGTGAGCGGCGCGCCCTGCTTGGCGAGACCGATCGTCGGGGCCTTCGAGTCTTGCGACTTGCCGGCCTCGGCGCCCTCCTGCTGACCGTCCGCGCTGACGCGGAAGCCGTCCTCCATGACGAAGACCTTGAGGTTGAGCGGCTTCTCGTCCTTCTTCTCCTGCTCGTCCTTCGGCTGAGCAGCGGCCGCGAACTTCGGCGGCGAGACGTTGATCGAGGCCATCTGGGCGAATTCCATCGCCATCAGCAGCGCCGGGATCATCAAGAACATCACGTTCATGACCGGCAAGAGGTTCGCCTCGATCTCCTCCTCTTCCATCTTCTTACGTGGCATCGCTCACCTCCTTTCTTTCGTTCGGGTGGAGTGTTGGTCGCGCGGTCGGCTCGCTGTCTGTCTCAAAGAACATGCCCTTGGGAACAGGCGTCGAGCCGGACCCGCGTTACCCCTGACGCACCCGCGCGGCGAGGAGGTTCTCGAGCTTGACCGCGTACAGGTCGACCTCGTCCGCGATCTTCTTGGCCAGGCCCTGGATGAAGACCTGCGCCGAGAGCAGCGGGATCGCCACCATGAGGCCGAAGCCCGTGGTGTTGATGGCGATCGAGATGCCCTTAGCGAGCGCCTGCGACCGCTGGTCGGCGGCCGCCACGGCCACCGCGGTGAAGGCGTCGATCATGCCGAAGATCGTTCCGAGCAGACCGAGCAGGGTGGCGATGTTCGCGACCGCCGCGATCATCGAGATGCGCTTGGTGATCGCCGGGGAGACCTCGAGCATCGCCTCCTCGATCGCCGCCGCGATGTCCGACTCGCTCTTGTTGGCGCGAGTCAGACCCGCCTTCATCACGCGGGCGAGCGCGGCCTTGTCAGCCGCGTTGCACAGCTTGATGGCGCGGTCGATGTTGTTCGCCATCACCAGCTTCTGGATCTGGTTGAAGAACTGGGCGCCGTTGATGTTGAAACGGAAGAACAAGAAAATGAAGCGCTCGATCATGACGCCGGCGCCGAGCACAGCGCAAACGGCGATGGGGTGCATCCAGACGCCGCCTTCCTGGTAAAACTGCGCAAAATCCATGGCCGCTTATCCTCCTCAGAGACCGGGGTGTGAGTCCCGACTGTGTCGCTCGTCGACCGGGTCGTCCCCGGCTGTGGTGGTTGTTGTTGGGTTCGGACTGGGGTGCGGGAGCTTTCGCGCGCGGAGAGCGCCCGACCCGCGTTGTCTTCTCAGGCCCGCAGGCGCCTGAAGCTTTTTCAGGGTCGATTAGAACAAAGGATCCCAGACACTTTCAAGCACCAGCGGAGTCATGGTCGCGTCGAGACGCGCCCAGTCGTAATCGGTGGACGAGCGCCGCAGCACGTAGAACGCGCTCGGCTTCTCCAACTGGCCCTCGACGAGGAACTCGTCGTCGAGCGAGATCACCTTCTTGCCGCCGGGGTTGTTGTTGTTGGTGGTGGTGCGGCCGGCGGGCTCGGGCGCCTTCGCCGGGGTTTTGGCCGCCTTGGCGCCTGACCCTGATGCGGGCGCCGGCGGCGGTGCTGCGATCGCCGCGGCCGGAGCCGAGACGGGTGCGAGCACGAGCAGGAAGACGAGCAGCCGCCACATCCGCGCACAGCTCGAGCCCGGATGGGGGCGAGCGGCAGCAGAACGGTGTGAGCGGAGCACGACCGCGTTATACAGTGAATGCCGCGGAGAATTCCACCAACGAGTTGGCGGCGTGGTCCGGGCCGGATGAGCGGTGCCGGGGTGACGGGCGGCGCAGCGGAGGGCCGGGCGGATGGCGACCAGGACCGCGAGGTCGCTCGATTCGCCGGCCATCGTCTCGCTGCGGGGGTTCATCGCCACGGTAGACGGCAAACGGGCGGGGCGGAGCGGCGGTCTCGGACGGCGACACCGGTTCGCGAATTTTTTCCGGGCGACGGAGATCACTCCCGCCGATTTTCTCATGGGGCGCTCGCGCCCCCACTGCCGGCGGGCTTCTGGGTGGGCGAAGCCGCACTTCCGGGCTTCTGGGCCGACGGCGGAGCGGCGGCGCCGGGCCCCGTCGTGGGAGGCGGAGAACCGGCGTTTCCGCCCGGTTTGGCGGTCGCGGGCGGGGAGGCGGGCGGAGGCGTGGCGGCGCCCGGCTTGGCGGTCGCCGGCGGGGAGGCGGCGGGCGGAGGGGCCGAGCCCGGCTTGGTCGTGGGCGGCGGGGCAGGAGAGGTGGTCGGGGGAGGTGCCGCGCCCGGCTTGGTGGCCGCGGGCGGAGTGGCGGTGGGACCTGTCGCGCCCGGCTTGGTGGCCGCGGGCGGAGTGGCGGTGGGACCTGTCGCGCCCGGCTTGGCGGTCGCGGGCGGAGTGGCAGCGGGGCCCGCCGCGCCCGGCTTGGCGGTCGCGGGCGGAGTGGCGGCGGGGCCCGCCGCGCCCGGTTTGGCGGGCGCAGGCGGGGACGCGGCGGGCGGGGTTCCGCCCGGGGCGGCGGGCGGGGGAGCGGCGGGCTTGCCCGGCTGCGCGCCGGCGGACGGCGTGGCGGTCGAGCCGGCGGCCGGGGCTGGCGTGCTGCCGGCCGGCGAGGTCGAGGTCGCTTGACCCGCGGGCGCAGCGCCTGGATTGGCCGCGCCGCCGGGCCCGCCGGGTTTGCCGGGGGAGCTGTCCTTGGGGCCAGGTGCGGCCGGGCCCGCGGCCGGGGTCGCGCCGGCGGGGGACGGGCTGTCCTTGGGGCCAGGTGCGGCCGGGGCTCCGGGGCCGCCCGGGGGGCTGTCCTTCGAGGCAGGTGGCGCCTTGCCCTCGCGCTCGAGGCGTCGCTTCTCCCGCTCGAGGCCCTTCTTGGCGAGGTCGATGTAGAGGTCGGCCTGGGCCACGCTCACCGACTCCTTGCCCGGGGTAGAACGGGGTTTATTGGCGCCGGTCTCGCGTTTGACGCGGGCGAGATCGTCGGTGAAGCGATCTCCTTTGGCCGCCCCGCCGCCGGTCGCGATTGCGAGGTCGCGGTACTTGCCGAAGTGGATCAGCGCGCGCTGCAGGCGGGTGGTGACGTCGAGGCCGGGGAACTCGGGCGCGTCGAGGTAGAGGACGCCGAGGTCGAAGTGGGCGTCGGGGTAGTCGGTGCGCAGGCGGAGGGCCGTCTGGTAGGCCTTCTCGGCGCCGACGACGTCGCCGAGCGCCCGCAGCGAGCTGCCGTGGTTGAGGTGGGCCTTGAAGAAGTTGGGGTCGAGCTTGAGCGCGTAGACGAAGCACTCGGCGGCGGTCTTGAAGTTGCCGGTGCGGAGGTACTGCGCGCCGAGGTTGTTCCACGCGGTGGCGTTGCCGGCGTCGGTCTCGGCGGCCTTGCGGAACGACTGCGTGGCGAGGGTCGGCTTGTCGGCGGCGAGGTAGGCGAAGCCCTTGAGGTTGTAGGCGCGCGAGGTCTCCTCGGGGGTGATGACCTTGGCGTCGACGGCGAGCGCCGAGCTGGTGACGGTCTGGGTCAGCTCGTGCTTGCCCTGCTTGAGGAAGGCCTCGGCCATGACGAGCATGGCGTCGACGTTCTGCTCGTGGATCCGCAGGGCCTCGCGCGACAGGTCGAGCGCGCGGGCCAGGTCGCCCTGGCGCAGCGACTGCCCGGCCTGCTGGCTCTGCTGGTGCGAGGCGGCCAGCTTGCGCCGCTCCTCCTCGGGGTCGCGGTCGCGGTTCTTCTTGGCCGCCGACTTGTCGCCCGCGGCGGCCTCGGCGGGCTTCTCCACCGGCTCGGGCTGCCAGCTCGCCTCGGGCCCGGACGACGCGCTCTTGTCGGGCGGGGTCGACTCGCCGGCCGGCTTGTCGCAGGCGGCGAGGGTGATAAGCCCGAAGAGGCAGGTGCGAAGGGACATGTCCCGAAGGGAGGTCATCGGCGCCGGTCCTCCAGCTGCAGGTCGACGCTGGCGTCGTGCAGCAGCGGGTACTGGTCGGGCTTGTAGATGTTCATCCGCTCGAGCGCCTTCCGGGTCCACTCGCTGGCGACGCCGTACTCCTTGCCGCGCTTGATCGTCTCCTCGTACAGCTGGATCGCCTTGGCCTCGAACTTGGACGCCTCGGTCTCGACGATGTCCTTGTAGGCGAACCAGGGCTCGCTGTACTCCTTGAGCTCGCGCGGGACCGGGGCCTCGCGGATCTTGATCGCGGTCACCTCGAAGGCGTAGCCGCGGCGGAACATCGCCGCCAGCACCCACTCGATCCGGCGGTACGGGAACACGGAGTCGTAGGACTTGCTGGCCGCGACGACCTTGTCGAACAGCACCTTGGCGCTGTCGGCGAACTTCTTGCCGGTGCCGTTCAGCTTGAAATCGAGCAGGTCGGACAGGCTGTACTCCGAGAGCAGGAACTGCGCCTCGGACGGGAAGTCGGCCGCGTCGGAGGCGGCCTGCAGGCCGCGCGCGGTGTAGAGCGCGACGCACTCGCGGTAGGCCGTCTCGGCGCCCTTGCGGTCGCCGCGGGCCGCCCTCGCCTCGCCGATCCGCAGGTGGGCCTCGACCGACTTGGCGGCTTGCGTCGGGTCGGCGCCGAACTTGCCGAGGAAGGCGACGAAGGCGGTCTCTGCGGCCTTGTGGTCGTCGGTCTTGCCGAGCACCGACGCGGCGCGGAAGCTGGCGTCCGCGGCCTCCTTGGGGTCGGCGGTCTTGGCGGCGTAGCGGACGAACAGGTCCGACGACTTCTTGTACTGCTGCAGGTTGTCGAGCAGGTCGGCGGCGTTCTTGAGCGCGAGCAGGCGGTGCTCCGAGTCCTTGTAGCGCTCGTCCTGGGCCAGCACGAGGTAGCTGGCGACGGCGTCGTCGAACTCGAAGAAGCGCACGTGGTTGAGGCCGGAGCGCAGGAGGGCGTCGTCGGCGAACTCGCTGTCGGGGTACTGCTTGTAGATGCGCTCGTAGGTCTTGGAGGCGCTGCCGAAGCGGCCGATCTTCTCGTAGGCGACGGCGGCGTTGTTGAGCGCGCGGTCGGCGTTGGGGTCCTTCGGGGCCTGGTCGACCAGCGCGGTGTAGCGGTCGGCGGCGGCCTCGAACTCGCCGGCCTCGAACAGCTGGTTGGCCTCCTGGAAGCGGACCGCGTTGCCGAGGGTCTTGAGGTCGCCGGCGAACTTCTCGCTCTGCTCGGCGTCGCCGCAGCCCTTTTGCAGCAGCTTCTCGGTCCACTCCTGCGCGGCCTTGAGGTCGCCGCGGATGACCTTGCCGTCGATGATCGAGAAGCCGGCGTTGATGGCGACGTTCTCGCCGCAGTAGTCGTCGATGACGCGGGTGAAGCGGGTCTCGGCCTCGTCCCAGTGGAAGTAGCGCTGGCTGATCGCGCCTGACTTGAAGGCCAGGCTGCCCGCGGCCTTGGCGTCGGGCTTGATCGCCACCAGCTTGTCGTAGGCCGACTGCAGGGCCACCAGAGCCTCGGGGATCGGCTTGGGGTCGAACGGCGGCTTGACCGCGTCCTGCTTCGGCATGTCCGGCAGCGTCAGCTTGCCGGCCTTCTGCTCGCCCTCGACGTACGCCTCGAGCGAGAACACCACGCCCTCGGCGGCGTCGACCTGGCGGCTGGCCGCGGTGTTGCTGTCGCGCACCGTGATGTACTCGCGCGCGGCCTCGAGGTACTGGCCGCTGTAGTACAGGCTCTCGGCGTAGTCGTAGCGGTATTGATACGACGACGGCGTGTCGGGGTAGCGCAGCAGGTAGGCGGCGTAGGCCGCGGCGGCCTTCTTGTACTCCTCCTCGGCCCGCGGGTCGCCGGCGGCCCGCAGGCTCTGGGCGTAGGCGTGGCGCTCGACCGCGCTGGCGACCAGGGCCTCCTCGACCAGCTTCATGGCGCCGTCGATCGCCTCGGTGTCGGCCTCGTTGGCGTAGAACCACGGGGTGCCGCGCAAGAAGTTGTTGGCGAGGGCGTCGCGGGCGGTGCGGGCGCCGTTCTTGTCGCCGAGGGCGACGTAGGCGTCGAGGATCTTCTTCTGCAGCAGCGGCGCGGCGGCGGCGGTCGGCCAGCGGGCGAGGGCGGCGTCCCAGATCTTGATCGCCAGCTTGAAGTCGGTCTGGAACGCGTAGAGATCGCCGAGGGCGGCGTAGATCTCGGGGACGTGCTTCTCGCCGCCGCGGGCCTTGTAGTCGCGCTCGAGGCGGACAAAGCCGACGGCCGGGTCGGGGTTGCCGTCGAGGTCCCAGTCGTCCTCGATGTAGCACTTGGCGATGTAGCGGATGGCGTCGTCGCGCAGCGCCATCGCCGAGTCGTCGCCGGCGGCCTTCATGCTCTCGGCCAGGCGCACGTACTCGTCGAGGCGGGCGGCCGCGCCGGGGAAGTCGCGCTGGAGGTAGAGGGTCCAGGCGATCCGGATCGTCGCCTCGTCGAAGTAGGGGCCCTGGGTGTCGCGCGCGGCCTCGGTGTAGGCCTCGAGCGCGGGGCGCATCTCGTCGAGGTCGTAGTGGATCTCGCCGATCCGCAGCCAGGTCTCGGCGATGTACTTGCTGCCCGGCTTGCGCGGGTTGCAGCCGTTGTAGTCGCCGGCGCGGAAGTTCCGGGCCGGGACGACGCCGCTGCCGTCGGGGCCGGGGACGCCGTAGCGGTCGGCGCACACCAGCGCGAGCATGGTCTGCCGGCTCTCGTCGAACCGCTCCTCCTCGAAGCGGAGGATCGCCATCAGGTACAGCGCGGCGTCGGCGTGGACGTAGCCGGGGAAGCGGGCGTTGAGGTCGTGCAGCAGGGCGACGCTCCGCGAGTAGTCGACCTTCGGCGGCTCGGGCGGGACGTCGGTCTGCTTCTTGTCCTTGCGGTCCTCGAACGCCAGCAAGGCCTTCTCGTATTCGGACTCGGCGCGGGCGAACCGCTCGTTGTCGGCCTCGAAGTGCAGCTCGGCCAGGCGGAACAGGATCTCGGGGGTCCAGCTGGGGTCGGACGGGTTCTGCTTGAGGAAGCCGTCGTAGCGGGCGATCGCGGCCTCGCGCAGCTGCAGGGCCTTGGCCTTGTGGGCGGCGATCTCGGTGTCGAGCTGCTTCTGCAGCTTGCCGCGGCCGCGCTCGGCCTCGACCACGGTGACGATCGCCAGAGTGTCGGCGGCGACGGCGGTGGCCCGGCGGTAGCGGGCGAAGATCAGCTCGAGGTCGGCCAGCGCCTTGTCGTCCTCGGCGGTCTTCGGCAGGCGCGCCGGCGGGACCGACAGCGCGCGCCGGTCGACCGCGCCGGTCGGCTCGCGCGCGACGCCCGAGCCCGGCTCGCCGAGGACGCCCTGCCAGCCGGAGGGCGGCGGCAGCTCGCCGCGCGGCAGGGCGGCGGCCGGTGTGGCTGTCGCAAAAGACAGGGCCCAAAGAGCAGGTGCCAAGAGCCATGGCCGGAAGGACAGGCGTCTCATTCGCTGTCCTCCAGCGCCTCGGTGACGGCGCGGTCGATGTTCTTGACGCTGCGGTCGCGGGTGCGCTCGAGGTCGCGGGCCAGCTCGAGCTCGGCCTCCTTGGTGGCCCAGGCGACGTCGAGCAGGCCGACGTCGGCGCGGATCGTCCAGTAGCGGAGGTCGGCGGCGACGTCGCGGATGCCGGCGTGGACGGCCTCGGCGGCGGTGACGTCGGCGCGCGGGCGCAGGGCCTCGAGCTCGTCGCGGTAGCGGGCGAGGTTGTCGCGCTCCTCGCGGAGGACGACGACGGCGCGGGCGAGGCGGGTCTGGGCGGCGGCGACCAGGCGCTTGCGGGCGGCGTCGAGGCGGACGAGCAGGCGCTGGCGGCGTTGCCACTGCTCGCGCACGCCCTCGCTGCCGCCGCCGGGCCACAGCTGACCGACGAGGACGTTGTGGGCGGTGATGGCGTCGCGGCGGGTGCCGGGCAGCGGGTCGGTGAAGCGGAGGGTGGCGCGGGCGACCTGCAGGCCGCGCTGGGCGTCTTCGAGGCTGTCCTCGAGCGCGCCGAGCTCGCTGCGCAGGGCCGCGGCCTCCTGGAAGAACGGGTCGGGCGAGCCGCGGCGCGACGACTCGCGGTGCATGTACTCGAGGCCGGCCAGGCGGGCGCGCAGGTCGGTGGTCCCGGCGCGGGCGGCGGCCAGCGGATCGGCGAGGTCGCTGACGCGGCGCAGCTGCTTCGACGGCCGCTCGAACAGGGCGTCGACGGCGCGGCGCATGTCGGCGAGCGGGCGGGTCGGGCTGCGGCCGACGGCGGTCAGCAGCGCCTCGCCGGCCTCGCCGAGGTCGCGGCCGGCGCGGTCGAGGGCCTGCCAGTGGGCGCCGAGGTCGGTGAACAGCAGCGCGCGCTCGGGCGAGGCCGCGGCGATCTCCATGCGCTCGAGCAGGGCCATGGTCTCGCGCAGCAGGTGCTCGGTCTCACCTGTCTCTCGGGCCAGGCGCTCGGCCTGGACCGCGCGCGGCAGGTTGCGGGCCAGCGGGATGGCGGCGCGAGGGACGAGGGTGTCGAGGGCGAAGTGGCGCGGGTCGGAGCGGATGACTGCGCCGACGTAGTCGAGGGCGTCGCTGCCGACCGCCAGGGCCGGCGCGACGGCCTTGTACTGGTCGTCGAAGTGGCGGCGCAGGGCGGCGAACTCGTCCTCCGCGGCCTTCCAGTTGCGGCGGCGGATCTGCAGCTTGCCGCGCAGCGACTTGGCCTCGGCCGCGGCCGGGCTGTGGGGCGTCTCGCGCAGCAGCTGGTCGAGCGCGGCCAGGGCGGCCTCATGGCGGTCGGCGCGGAGCAGGGTCCAGGCGATCTCGTACAGCGCCGAGGAGTACAGCGGCGAGGCGCGGCCGATCGAGCGGTACGACAGCAACGCCGCGTCGAAGTCGCCGCGGTCGTGGAAGATCCGCGCGCGGGCCATCCACGACAGCTCGCGGATCTCCTGCTCCGCCGCGCCGGGCAGGCTGCGGGTGGCGACGATCCGGTCGAAGCGGACGATCGCGTCGTCGAGCCGGCCGAGCGCGGCCGCGGCGGCGCCGGCGACGTAGGTGGCGCGCAGCAGGCTGCGCCAGGCCGGCGCGGATGTCCCGAGAGGCAGGTCGGCCGGGACGAGGCCGTCGAGCTCGGCCAGCGCCTCGGCGTACTCCTTCGACAGGAACAGGAAGCGGCCCCAGGCGTAGCGCAGCTCGGCGATCCGCTGGTCCGGCGGGACGGCGGCGACCCAGCCGCGCAGGCGGGTGACGTCGAGCGCGCTGAGCTCGCTGCCGGGGCCGCGGTCGCCGTCGAGGCCGACCGACTGCATGCGCGCGCGCAGCTCGGGCATGACGGACAGGCCCTGCTTGCGCGCGTGGCCGCGGGCTCGCGCCGGCGCGGCCAGCTCGAGCAGGCGGGCGACGCTGCGCTGGTGGAGGCGGCGCGCCTCGGGGCCGGCGTCGGCGAGCGTGAGCGAGAAGCACTCGCTGGCCCACCGGCGCATGCGCAGCTGCAGCAGCGCCTCGCCGAGGTAGTAGCGGGCCTGGACGGCCGCCGGGGTGCCGGGGGCGTTCTCCAGCAGGTCGAGGAAGACGATCGCGGCGCCCTCGGCGTCGCCGCCCTCGAGCTGGACCTGACCTGCGACCAGGCGCTCGGCCAGCTCGGCGGTGCTCGGGGTCGCGGCGGCGGCTGCCACCTGCTCGGCGGCCTTGATCGCGTCCTCGGCGTCGCTGAGCAGGCGGGCCGCGTCGCCGCTCGGGGCGGGGCCTTCGGCCGCGGTCTGGACGCGCGGGCCGGGGGCGGCGAGCACGGGCGAGCGCAGGGCCGCGGGGCCCGGGGCCAGCGCGGCGAGCAGCGGCGGGGATGTCTGAAAGGACATGGCGCCGGGGACAGGCAAGAGGGCGGCGACCGGCGAGAGCTGGGCGGCCAGCGCGGGTGCTCGCGAGGCGGCGGGGGCCGGGGCGAGGGGCGCGGCCGGCGAGGGGGCGGATGTCCGGAGGGACATGGCGCCCGGGACAGGCGCGAGGGCGGCGGCGGGCGCGGGCGGGGCGGCGATCACGGGTGACCGCAGGGACATGCCGAAAGGGACAGGTGCGAAGAGACCTGCTCCTACGGGCATGTCCCATGGCGCAGCCGCGGCCGCCGCGGGGGCGAGCAGGGCGCAGGCCAGGGCCAGGCGGGCGAGGGCGCGCGACATGGGGTCACTTGCCGGGCGCGGCCGCGGCGGGCTCGGCCTTCGGTGCGGCCGCGGCCGCGGCGGCGCCGTCCTGGCCGACGACCTGGAACTCGACGGCGGGGCGGTCCTTCATCTCGGTGGTGAGGTTGCCGCGCTCGTAGCCCTTGCTGACCAGCTTGAAGTTGCCGCCCTCGGTGACGTTGAAGCCGTAGGTCTGCGGCGACTTGAAGGTGTAGCCGCGCAGGTAGGTGAAGACGCCGTAGCCCTGGCCCTGGTAGGTGAGCTCGATGCGGGCCTCGTGCGGGCCGGGCGGCAAGGTGCCGTCGAACACGAGGATCTCGTCCTCGGCGTCGAGGCCGCCCGACTCGTCGCTGCGGGCGAAGATCTGCGCGCCGTCGAGGGTGTAGACGATCCGCACCAGGCGGAAGCCGACGCCCATGAGGTTGCGGTGGGCCAGGACGACGCGGCCGCCGGCGGCGACGCCCGCCATCACAGTGTCCCGAAGGACAGCCAGCCGCGCCTTGCTGCGGAAGATCTTGTCCTTGAGGCTGTTGACCTCGGCCTCGATGCCGTCGAGGCGGTCGCCGTAGAGGTCCGAGGTGCGCGCGCTGGCGGCCGGGTCCTCGCCGAGCAGACTGCCCTCGCTCTTGGCCGGGGTGGGCGCCTGCGCGGTCGGCTGGGCCGGCGCCGGATCGGCAGACGCAGGCGCCGCGGTCGGGGCCGCAGCGGCAGGCTCCTTGGCCTTCTTCGGGGCGGGAGCTGCGTGGGCCCACGTGCCGGCGCCGGCGAGGGCGAGGACGAGGGCGGCTGTGGAGAGCCGGCGCGACGGCGAGGCGACCATCGCAGACAGGCTACCAAGGCGCGTAATTCTGAGCCAGTCGGACGACAATTCGCGGGACTCCGAGGGTGCGTGCAGGAGGAGGGCGGGATCGAACCAGCGGCGACCGCGCTCGAGATCGTGCTGGGGCCACGAGTGATTCGCTGGTGCGGCGATCTAAGTAGTGGCCAGATCGCGGCGGTCCTGCCGAGAGCTGGAGCGATCGGCGGAGGGACGCGGCGGATCGCCCGAACGCGCGGCTGCTTGGCGTGTTCGCGGTGTGAGGGCGGCCTGTCCCGCAGGACAGGCGGCTCACCGCTTCCGCGGCTTGTCGGGCTCGCACGCGCCCGCGTGGGCGGTGATCCAGCGGGCGGCGAGCTCCGGCGGAGTGGCGGTGCCGAGGTAGCGATCCATGAAGTCGACCAGGCCCTGATCGACGCAGTTCGGCGTGCACTCCAGCGGCTCGTCGAGGTCTTCGGAGGTGATCACGAGCTTGCCCCGCTTCAGACGATAGTCATGGGGACGGGGGAGGTCGTCGTGGTCCGTCGGGGCGTGTTGGCCGTGCGGCCACTCGGTGTGCCGCCGGGCGAGGCTGAAGCCGCCCGCGGGGCCGTAGGTCAGCGCGAAGCGAGTGCGCTTGTAGATCCGCCGCTGGCCGAGGGCGCGCAGGGCCGGATCGCCCATGACCTCGACCAGCGAGTCGCCCCAGAACGCCCAGGCCGTCAAGACACCGCAGTGCCAGGCGGTGTGGTCGAGCTCGTGATCGAGGGCCCGCGGCGGCCGAGGGACGGCTTCGGCGGGCTCGGGCGGCGGGTCGACGGATGCGGCCGCCGCGAAATTGGGGGGAGGCGCGGCTCGACGGATGCGGGCGTCGGCGGCAGAGGCGGCGGTTCGGCCCGCTCTGGTGCGGCGGGAGGTGAACACGCGGCGCCTGCGAGCACGAGCGCCGACCAGGATGGGGGAGCGGGCCGAGGGCGCGGCGGCATTCGAATCTCACTCCGGGGCGATGAGGAACCGTCGGGTCTGTTGGCCGCGGCGGGATGAGGATCGAAGCTGGCGGACCCTTCCGGATGGAAGTGCGGAGCCGGGATGGGCGGTGAGGACGGATTGCAGTGCGGAAGAGATCGGGCGAGCGGAGCGGTCGCAGGCGCCGCGATGGCTTCGACCGTGCGCGTTTGTTTGGTAGAGGCCGGGTCTTCGCGAGGGCGCTTCGCTCGACTCGCGGGACCGATAGGCGTCATGGACATGTCGTCAAAGACATGTTCGAATGGACATGCCCCGACGCACATGTTTTAAATGACGAAGCGCGACCGCGGCACGGGGCCGGGGTCGCGCTGCGACGAGGAGCCGGAGGCTCAGCGGGCGGCGGCGGCGGCGAGGGCCTCGGCGCGGTCGGTGCGCTCCCAGGTGAAGTCGGGCTCGCTGCGGCCGAAGTGGCCGTAGGCGGCGGTCTGGGCGTAGATCGGGCGCAGGAGGTCGAGCTCCTTGATCAGCTTGGCCGGGCGGGCGTCGAAGTGGGCCTCGATCAGCTGGGCCAGCTTCTCGTCGGAGAGCTTGCCGGTGCCGAAGGTGTCGACGGCGATGCTGACCGGGCGGGCGACGCCGATCGCGTAGGCCAGCTGGACCTCGGCGCGGCTGCACAGGCGCGAGGCGACCAGGTTCTTGGCGATGTAGCGGGCGTAGTAGGCGGCGCTGCGGTCGACCTTCGACGGGTCCTTGCCGGAGAAGGCGCCGCCGCCGTGACGGCCCATGCCGCCGTAGGTGTCGACGATGATCTTGCGGCCGGTGAGGCCGCTGTCGCCCATCGGGCCGCCGACGACGAAGCGGCCGGTCGGGTTGATGTGGAACTTGGTCTTGGCGTCGAGCAGGTTGGTCGGGACGACCTTCTTGATCACGCTCTCCATCACGTACTCGCGGAGGTTCGCCTGCGAGACCTCGGCGCCGTGCTGCGTGCTGATGACGACGGTGTCGACGCGGACCGGGCGGCCGCCGTCGTACTCGACGGTGACCTGGCTCTTGCCGTCGGGGCGCAGGAAGCTGCTGCTGTCGGCGCGGCGGACCTCGGTCAGCTGACGGGTCAGCTTGTGCGCGAGGCTGATCGGCAGCGGCATCAGCTCGTCGGTCTCGGTGCACGCGTAGCCGAACATCATGCCCTGGTCGCCGGCGCCCTGCTCCTTCTCGCCGCCCTCGTCGACGCCCATGGCGATGTCGGGGCTCTGACCCTCGATGGCCACCAGGACGCCGCAGCTGTCGGCGTCGAAGCCCATGTCCGAGCTGGTGTAGCCGATGGTGCGGACGGTGGCGCGGACGATCCGCGGGATGTCGACGTAGGTGCTGGTGGTGATCTCGCCGGCGACGTTCACGTAGCCCGTCTTCACCAGCGACTCACAAGCGACGCGCGCGCGGGGGTCCTGGGCGAGGATCGCGTCCAAGATCGAGTCGCTGATCTTGTCGCACATCTTGTCGGGGTGACCTTCGGTGACGGACTCACTGGTGAACAGTCGGCTTGCCATGTGGACTCTCGGTGGCCTGAACGGCGGTTGACGTAAGGATTGGCACCCGCGGGCGCGGCGCGAGCATATGCGCGCCTTTTGCGCAGGGCAAGCGCTTTGCGGCCCTTTCGCGGCGATCTCACGCGGGCCAGGCCCGCTGGTCACGCAGGCCGCTGCCAACCCTCACACGCCCCGCACGAGGGCGTCATGGTGCAGCAGGCATGCCCCAGGACGTCGGCTCGGGCACGAGGCGCAGGTTCAGCGTGAAGGCCGGATCGCCTTCGCTGTCGGGCGGCAACTCGATGAACAGATACGGCGCGACGCCGGCCGCCCGCCGAGCCGCGAGGCGATCGACCACGACGCGCGCCGGACCGCCGGTGCCGGCCGCGCAGGCCAGTTCGTCCGTCGCAAGGCAGCCGGGCGTGCGCACGGCGAGGCCGACGTCCGGACGACTGACCGTGATCTCGAGCGCCCGCGCCGGCGGCACCGCAGGCAGGTCGAGCTGCAACACCCGCTCGCGCAGGCCGGCGCCGCCGCAGCTGTGGGCGTGCGCGTCGGTCTGCGGCAGGGCCGGATCGACGACCAGCGCGCCCTGGCCCTCGCTCAGCACCACCGGCGTACGCAGAGCGGTGCTGCAGGTGTCGGCCGGCAAGGTGGTGCACTCGGACGCCTCGCCCGGGGCGGCGGCCATGCACAGGGTGCCCGCGACGCAGCGCCCGCGCGAGGCCGGCTCGCACACCTCTCCGGCGAGGAGGACCCGGGTCAGACCGATGTCGAGCTCGTAGCTCAGGGGATCGAGGGCGTCCTCGGGGGCTGGCTTTTCAGACAGGTCCGAAAAGACAGTCGGGTCGACGCCGACGGCGAGGCGCAGGACGGTGCCGCCGGCGAGGTCGCGCAGCTCGAGCGGAGCGTCGGTGGCGCAGGCGATCTCTCGCCCCCCGAGGCAGTCGTCGGGGGCGAGCGAGAGGACGGGGGTGAAGCCGACCCCGCGGGCAGCGACGCGCAGGTCGGCCCGCACCGGGACCTCGACGCGGAGGAAGCCGTCCGGGCCGCCGCCGCCGCAGGCCCCGCCGATCGCCGCGTCGACCTTCATCGGCCGCAGGTTGCCGAAGTAGCGCCCGTGCGACACCAGCAGGGCGTCGTCGCAGGCGTCGGCGGGCGCGGGCGCCTCGGCCCACACGCCGCTGGTGCTGCTGTCGTCCGGGCCGCCGCCCTCGGTCGTCTCCGCGCCCGGCCCGTTGCAGGCCGCGTGCGCGAGCGTGAGCGCGAGCAGGCCGAAGGTCGCGCGTGCAGGCGCGAGGACGCGAGCTGTGCGGTACGCGGCGGGCGACATCTGCGCAGCAGGCAGGATAACCAAGATCCGGGCGAGTTTCACTTCCGTCAGGACCGTGAGCGCTGTACCTTGCGAGCCATGCGAGACCTCGGCTTTCGCACGCTCGACCTCCGCGGCGGGGGTAGAGCCGAGGAGCAGGCGACCTGGAGGAGCCTCTGCTCCCGCGCGGCCGGCCTCGAGGGCGAGGCCGACGCGGCCGCGCGCGCAATCATCGCCGACGTGCGGGCGCGCGGCGACGCGGCGGTGTGCGAGCTGACGAGCCGCTTCGAGCAGCGGACCCTGACGCCCGCGCAGTTCGAGATCTCCCGCGAGGCCCGGGCCGAGGCGGCCGCGCGCGTGTCGCCCGACCTGCGGGCCGCCCTCGTCACCGCGGCCCACGGGATCCGCGTGTTCCACGAGACGCAGGTCCGCGGCGACACCGGCCTCGAGATCGAAGATGTCTCTTTGTACAGCCGCGTGGCGCCGCTGCGCCGCGTCGCCGTGTACGCGCCCGGCGGGACCGCGGCGTACCCGTCGTCGGTGCTGATGGCCGGGATCCCGGCCAAGGTCGCGGGCGTGCCGGAGGTGATCCTGGTGACCCCGCGCGCGCCCGACGTGGTGCTGCTGGCGGCCGAGATCGCGGAGATCGACCGCGTGTTTCAGATCGGCGGGGCGCAGGCGATCGCCGCGCTGGCGCTCGGGACGGCGACGGTGCCCCGCGTCGACAAGATCGTCGGGCCCGGCAACGCCTACGTCACCGCGGCCAAGCGCCAGGTATTCGGCCTGTGCGCCATCGACGGGATCGCCGGGCCCAGCGAGATCGCGGTCGTCGCCGACGCAGAGGCGGACCCCGAGCTGGTGGCGGCCGACCTGATCGCGCAGGCCGAGCACGACGTGCTGGCCTGCGCGATCCTCATCACCGACAGCGAGCCGCTGGTGCCCGCAGTGAGCGCGGCGCTGGCCCGCCAGCTCGGCGACCTGCCGCGGGCCGAGATCGCCGCGCAGGCGCTGCGCGAGCACGGGGCGGCGGTGCTGGTCGACGACGTCGCGGCGATGGTCGCGGCCGTCAACGCCTACGCGCCCGAGCACGTCGAGCTGCTGCTCGCCGAGCCGGACGCGGTGGCCCGGCAGATCGTCACGGCGGGGGCGATCTTCGTCGGGCCGTTCACGCCCGAGGCCGCCGGCGACTACACCGCCGGCCCCAGCCACGTGCTCCCGACGGCCGGCGCGGCTCGCTTCGCCTCGCCGCTCGGGGTGTGGGACTTCGTCAAGCACACCAGCGTGCTGCGGCTCGGCCGCGCCGCGCTGACCGCCCAGGCGCCGGCGATCGCCCGCCTCGCCCGCGCCGAGGGCCTCGAGGGCCACGCACGCGCGGCCGAGCTGCGCCTGCGCGAAACGACATAGCTTTTACGACATGACGCGGAGGACATGTTCATGACGACATCTCAGTGGACCCGCCACTTACGGCCCGCGCTTGCGGGACTCGACGTGTACGACATCGAGCCGTTGCCGGCCAAGGCGCGCCTGGCAGCGAACGAGCTGGCGGAGCCGTGGCCGATGGAGGTTGTGCAGGAGATCGGCAAGCGGGTCGCCCAGATCGAGCTCAACCGCTACCCCGACACGTCGGGGCGCAAGCTGCGGGCGCTATTGGCCCAGCGCCACGGGGTCGAGCCGGACGCGGTGGTGATCGGCTGCGGCAGCGACGAGCTCATCGGCTTCTTGCTGACGGCGCTCGGCGGGCGCCCGAGCGAGCCGAGCTTCCTCGTCGTGCCGACGCCGACCTTCCACATGTACGGCCACGCGGCCCGCTGCCGCGGGATCGGCGTGCTCGAGGTGCCGCTCACCGAGGAGCTCGAGCTCGACGAGCCGCTGATGCACGAGGCGCTCGACGTCGCCACCGGGGCGGCGCTGTGCTTCCTGGCCCGCCCGAACAACCCGACCAGCAGCCTGTGGGACGCGGCGGTGATCGAGCGCTTGATCGCGCAGCACCCGGGGACGGTGTTCGTGCTCGACGAGGCGTACACCTCGTACGCGCCGGGGTCGACGCTGTGGCGCGCGGGCCTGCCCGACAACGTGGTCTACATGTCGACGCTGTCGAAGATCGGGCTGGCGGGGCTGCGGGTCGGCTACTGCGTGGCCCCGCCGGCGCTGCGCCGCCCGCTCAACGTGGTCCGCAACCCGTACAACGTGTCGGCCACCAGCCAGGCGATCGCCGAGCTGGTGCTGACCAAGTTCGAGGGCGTGCAGAAGGCGATGCTGACCCGCAGCCTGGCGGCCCGGCAGAAGCTGGTCGGCCTGCTCGGCAAGATCCCCAGGGCCAAGGTGTTCCCGGCTCACGCCAACTTCGCGGTCGTCCGCCTCGATCCCGCCGGCGAGGCCACCCGCGTCGCCGAGGCCCTGGCCCAGCGCGGGGTCCTCGTCAAGGACGCCTCGGCCCTGCCGCGCCTGGCCGGCTGCCTGCGCGTCGGGGTCGGCACCAACGCCGAGCTCGACGTGCTCGCCAAGGCGCTCGCCGAGGTGATCCCCGGCTACGGCGCCGACGCGAAGTGATCCCGAGGGACATGTTTCGAGGGACATGCCTTCGCGGGCATGTCCCTTGATGCATGTCCGAGAGGGCATGCCCGAAAGGACCGCTCACTCCGGCGGCGGCCGGCGCGGCAGCAGGCAGTGGAAGCTGGTGGTCTCGCCGGGGGTGCTCTCGACCCACATGCGGCCGCCGTGGGCCTCGACGATGCCGCGCGAGATGTAGAGGCCGAGGCCGAGCCCGGGGACGGAGCCCGCGCGGGCCTCGCGGGTGCGGGCGAACCGGCAGAACAGCGAGCGCTGCTGGTCCGGCGGGACGCCCTCGCCGTGGTTGGTGACGACCAACTCGACGGCGTCGTCGCGCGGGGCGACGTCGACGCGGATCTCCCGGCCCGGCTCGCCGTACTTCACGGCGTTGGACAGCAGGTTGTCGAGGACCTGCTGGATCCGGTCGGGGTCGACCCACGCCGGCTGCGGGCCCGCGGCGGCCGCCCGGATCGGCGCGCCGGGCAGGGTCTCGCGCGCCTGCTCGACCGCGCCGGCGGCCAGGGCGGCGAGGTCGACGAGGCGCGGCTGGACGGTCAGGCGGCGCGACTCGATGCGCGAGGCGTCGAGCAGGTCGTCGATCATGCGGCCGAGGCGGCGGCTGGAGGCCTTGATCCGCTCGAGGCCGCGGAGGGTCCGCTCGGGCGCGGCGTCGGGGCTGCAGCGCAGCAGGCCGTCGATGGTCAGCTCGATGACCGCGACCGGCTGCCGGAGGTCGTGCGCGACCACGGAGGTCCACTCCTCGCGCAGGCGCTCGATCTCCTTGAGGGTGCGGATGTCCTGGAACACGATCGCGGCGCCGGCGGGCTCGCCGACGGTGACGAGCGGGGTGGCGCTGACGAGCACCGGGACGGTGCGGCCGTCGGGGCCGACGATGCCGTACTCGACGCCGACCAGGGTCTCGCCCCGGGTCGCGCGGCGGGCCGGGGTGCGGTCGAAAGGCACGGGGGCGCCGGAGGGCTCGCGGATGTCGTAGAGGCGGTCGTCGGGGGTGCCGACGAGGCCCGAGCGGCGGGCGAGCGCGGCGGCGACGCGGTTGCGCAGGACGATCGTGCTCTCGCTGTCGACGATGATGATGCCCTCGGGCAGCTGGTCGATGACTGTCTGCAACCAGGCGCGCTGGAACGCCTCGCCGACGTAGCGGGTGGCGATCTCGATGGCCGCGCCGGCGCGCGCGGCCAGCAGCTCGATGAGCCGCTGATCCTGGATCGAGAATTCTTCGGCGCCGATCTTGTCGGCGAGGAAGAGGTTGCCGACCGAGCGGCCGTGGAAGCGGATCGGGACGCCGAGGAAGCTGTGCATGTCCGGGTGACCCGACGGGAACCCGCCGAAGGCGGCGTGCGCGTGGAGGTCGCGGGTGCGGATGATGCGGTTGTCGCGGGCGACGGCGCCGAGCAGGCCGATCGGCCGCGGGTTGCGGGCGATCCTGCGGGCGACGTCGTCGGCGACGCCGAGGGCGATCCACGGGTCGAACGGGACGGCGGGGTCGGTGCCGATGCCGAGCCCGACGTAGCGCGCGTCGGTCAGCGTCTGGGCCTGGCGGGCGATGACCTGCAAGACGGCGGCGAGGTCGGAGCGCGGCAAGTCGGCGACGGCCTCGGACACCGCGGCGGCGGCCCGCGTGAGGTCCTCGAGCTCGGCGCGCAGCCGCCGTTCGGCGTCGTGGGCCCGCTGGAGGGCCTCGTCGGCGCGCTTGCGCAGGGTGATGTCTTGACACGTGCCGATGCCGCGCAAGGGGACGCCGGCGCTGTCGAAGTCGACCTCGGCCCGCTCGCGGATCCACTTGACCTCGCCGCCGAGGACGATCCGGTGCTCGATGTCGAAGGGCGCGCCGGCGAGGGCGGCTCGCCACGAGCGGTCGAGGTGCCGGCGGTCGTCGGGGTGCACGAGCTCGAGGAAGCCGCGGTAGGTGAGCGTCGTGCCGCGCGGGACGCCGAAGATCCGGTAGCTCTCTTCGCTCCAGTAGACCTCGTCGCGCCGCAGGTCGAGCCGCCAGCTGCCGACGCCGGCGACCGACTGGGCGCGATCGAGGTCGGACTGCCGCTCGCGCAGGACCTCCTCGACGCGGCGGCGGGCCGAGACGTCGCGGACGTACGCCTGCCAGCGGCCATCGGAGAGGAGCCGGGCGCGCAGTTCCACCGGCACTGCGGCGCCGTCCTTGCGCCGCACGGTCGACTCGAGCGCCTCGGGCAGGTCGCGCAGGTCGGCGTCGCCGGCGTGGAGCAGCTCGGACAGCGACTTGCCCAGCAGCTCCGCGCGCGAGTAGCCGAGCATGTCACAGGCGGCCGGGTTGACCTCGGTGAGACGGCCCGCGAAGTCGGTGATGAGGATGCCGTCGGGCGCCTCCTCGACCAGCGAGGAGGTGAGCTGGCGGTGGGTATCCGCGAGCCGTCGCTCGGCCCGTCGCAGTCGCTCGTGAAAGAGGCTGAAGGCGATGCCCATGCCGACGAACACGGCCATCGGGATGATGGTGGCTGGGTCGTACTTGCGCAGCTGAAGCGACGGGGGGACGAAGAACCACCACACGAGCACGACGGACAGGGCAGTGGCGCCCAGGCCGGCGCGGAGGCCCGCGATCGAGGCGGCGAAGAAGACCGCCGGGTAGAAGCAGATGAACCACGTGCGGGGGATGAGGCGCCACAGGAGCAGCTGCAGGGTGAGCGCCACGAAGGGGAGCGACATCGAGGCGAGCAGGCGCGGCTCGAGGACGCTCGCAGAGCCCGCCGCTCGTGGCGGCGCGGCGGAGGGTCCCGGCGATCCGCGGGTCGCAGCGGGCGCGTCGCCGATCTCGCTCCGCCTGTCCGTGCTGTCGTGCTCGTCGGCGACGACGCGGCTCGCCATGGCGGAAGGTGTGAACCCGTTCGTCGGCGAGCGCCCGGACGGCGATGCGCGCGCGCACAGTGCCACGTTTCCGCGGGTGCGGCGCCGCGGGTGCGGCACGGTCGACGGTCCCCGGGGGGAGGTGGGCCGGCCGGGAGGCGGACTCCTGGTCCGACGCGCGAGGTCTGCGAGGCCGTAGCGAGGCGGGCGAGACGCAAGGCTGAGCCTGGCCCGGGTCTGCGTGGCGCCCGGCGAGCGCGCGGGGTCGGTCTCACGCGAAAGGCCGGCTCGCTTCGCCGAGCGCTGCTGGACAGAGGTGTCTGAAAGGGCATGTCTTTTGGAGCATGCCCTTCCGGACTAGCGGCGGCGCCGCCGGAGCAGCATGACAAGTGTCCCGAGAGACATGGCGAGGAGGCCATGTCCTTCGCGACTCGTGGTGCAGCCGCAGCCCTCGTCGGAGGCGGGCAGCAGGTCGGGGAGGCTGGCGTCGGGGGTGGCCTTGACGACGCGGGCGAACGCGCGGGGGTTGCCGGCGAGGTCGTAGGCGACCAGGACGAAGTTGTAGGCGGTGCCGTTGGTGAGGCCGCCGACGACCACCGAGTCGTCGCTGAAGTCGACGTGGTCGCTGCAGACGTGGTCCCAGGACAGGGCGTGGAGGCCGGGGCCGACGCGGAGCCGGCAGTCGCGGTCGCACAGGCCGTCGGGGTCGTTGTCCTCGCCGTCGTCGCAGGCCTCGCCGGCCTCGATGACGCCGTTGCCGCAGGTGTCGGGGTCGGTGACCGCGGCGGGCTCGAGCTGGACGGTGGAGAAGGGCTGGTCGCCGCACAGGTTGCCGGCGGTGAAGTAGTGGGTGCCGTCGTGCTCGGCGGTGGGATCGGGCGTAGCGAAGGCCTGGCCCGGCGCGGCGCCGCCGTCGGCCTCCTCGCACAGGACGCGGAAGCCGGCGATGTCGCCCGAGCTCGGCAGCTCCCAGTGGAGCTGGACCGCGCCGTTGCCTGGCTCGACGGACAGGTCGGTCGGCTGGATCAGCGGCGGCTGGTAGTCGAAGGCGAGCGACGGGATGCCGGACAGGGCCGAGAGGGCCTCGTCGGCGCGGACGAAGAACTCGGGCTCCTGGCAGTTCGCCATGGAGTTCTCGTTCGGTTTGCACATCCACAGGCCGGCCTCGCCGGCGCCGTCGCAGCCGCCAGCGACCATCACCAGGGGATCGTGGGCGAGGCGAGTGGGAGTCTTCGGCAGGAGCCCGTGGGCCAGGAAGGCGGGGTGGAAGGTGCTGCTGAGGCCGTAGATGTAGGTCGGGACGAGCTCCGCGGCGAGCATGCCGCAGCGCCGGAACGCGCCGGCGAGCGCAGTCTCGGCGACCGCGCACTCCTGGCCGATCATGGCCTGGAGTTGGTCGGCGGTGCTGGCCAGCTTGGTGTTCAACTGGATGTCGGCGCCGACCTGCTGGCCGCACTCGCAGCGGGCGCGGTTCAAGAACTGCCGCTGGTCGCGCTCGGTCATCGGCCGGACCTTCTCGCCGGCCTCGTCGGTGATGTGCCAGCTGACGGTGAAATCTGCCGGCTCGGGTAGCTCGGCCCGCGCGGTGGCTGCGAGGCACGGGGAGGCGAGCAGGATGGATAGCGGGAGGAGGCGCGAACGATACGACGCGTCAGACATGACTGCGGAACTTTGCCGGGTTCACGGTTGTTCCGCGAGCGCCTCGCGCGGCCGGGAGAGCGTCGACCTGCGACAGGTAGGACGGGCGGCCGCTACGAGGTGGTCCGAGCGAGCGACAGGAAAAGCACCTACTCGGTGCGCGTCGCTCGCAGGGCGCGGGCACGAAGCCTCGTTCCTGCGGGCGCGTGACGGACCGGCGAGCAGGTGGCGGAGATCGAGTCGGCCGGCTTCGACTGCCACCGAAAGGTCGCATTCTCGAGATGTTCGCAAGGACATGTCTTTTCAGTCATGCCCTTGCGACCAGAGGTATCAGCGGCGACGGCGGCGCAATGGGCCGAGGAGGAACGAGTAGAGGGCGATGCCGGCGACGCCGAGGCCGGACACGCCGGCGACCCATTTAAAAAAGCTGGTGTGCGGGCGGCCGCAGACGGTGTACCACTCGGCGCCGTCGGCGGGCGGCGTGGTGCAGGCGAACGTGTAGTCCTCCTCGAAGTCCTCGGCGCAGACGTACAGCCAGCGCGTGTGGCCGGTGATGTCGGTGGCCTCGACGTGGCACTGGCCGTAGGTCTGGTGCATGCTCGCGCTGACGTGGCGCTCGGGGGTGAAGGCCGCCATGATCACGGCCAGGCTCGTGAAGTAGAGGACCGCGGCGGCGTGGAGGATCCGGTCGGCGCGGCGCGGCTCGGCCGGGTCGGCGCGCTGGCGGCCGCGCCAGATCAGGAGGCCGTAGACGGCGATCACCGTGACGAGGCCGATCGGGCCCGGGACGCCGCCGTCGAGCTGCTGCAGGACGTTGAGCTGGAGCATCATCAGCAGCGTGCTGAGGCCGCACACCAGCGCCAGGCCCCTGGCGATCGTCTTGCCCGACACGGCGGGGTCGCGGTCGGTGGCCTTGCCGAGCAGCCACGAGAACGCGGCGACGAAGGTGATGACCCACATGGTGCTGCCGATCGGCGCGCCGAGCAGGCGGCTGGCGATCGGGGCGTCGCTGTCGTGCCAGGTCCACCACAGGAACTTGGCGCCGGTGATGTCGTAGGGGGCGTAGAACAGGCTGCCGGCCAGGCCGGTGAGGGCGGCGCGGGCCAGCGGCGGCAGGCCGAGGCGCCACACCGAGACCGTCGGGAAGTACATGAAGCAGACGTAGACGCAGGGGATGTACAGCGGCAGGCGCGGGGTGATCATGATCGTCCCCTGCGCCTGCCAGAAGTTGTCGACCAGCGGCAGGGCCATGAAGATCATGTCGTTGGCGGTGCCGGCCAGCAGCGCGCCGAACCACGCGAGCAGGTGCTTGCGCCGCTCGGCGCCCTGCTTCCACGCGTGCGTGAAGGCCAGCGCGGCGCAGGCGTAGAACAAATACTCGCCGAGCAGGAACGACGGCATGGTCGCCCACTTGTCGGCGGGGCTGGTGAAGACGTGCCAGGGGAGGTGCGGGGCGAGGTCCCAGGGGGCGTGCATGCGGGGCCGATCGTGGCGATGGGATGCTTGGCGGACGAGTCGTCGGGGCGATGAGATGCGCGGCGAACGAGCTCGCCGCGAGCGGGTCATTTGTAGCGGACGAAGTCGTCGTCGCTGCTGCCGCCCTCAGCCCCGGAGGGGCGTGAAGCCAGGCCCCGGCCGCCGTAGACGTCGGCGCCGTAGCGGCGGTTCTTGCGGCGGAGGGTGCCGTGGAGCCGGTCCCACAGCAGGAGGCACTGGCCGAAGTTGCAGTGGAAGTGGGCGTGGTGGTCGTCGTGGAACGTGGTCGGGCCCTGCCACGGCCAGCGCGAGCTCAGGCGCACGCCCGAGTGGTCGATGATGTTGAAGACGAGGATGTAGACGAAGACGGTGATCGCGGTGAGGTAGTAGATCGGCAGGAAGAACATCGGGATGAAGGTGACGCCCTGGAAGGTCAGGAACTCGACCGGGTGCATCGCGGTGACCACGAACGGGGTGGTCGCCACGTAGCGGTGGTGCCACGAGTGAACCTGGCGGAACACCAGCTTGTGGTGCATCGCCCGGTGGGCGTAGTAGGCCAGCAGGTCGACGAGCAAGAAGAAGGCGACGGTGCTGAACAGGAACCACGCCCAGCCGCGCTCGGCGAAGTCGAAGTAGAGGCCGGTCGGCAGGCCGCGGTCCAGGCCCCAGATGAAGGTGCCCGACAACAGCCCGCCGATGGTCATGTTCATCGTGCTGAGCTTCATCGCCTGCCGCTGCTGCTCGGGCCGGAGCCAGCGCTTCGGCTGGCACTTCCAGGCCTCGGGCTCGTGGCGGCGGAGGACGTAATAGCGGAGGTGGTAGTAGCCGCCGACGCCCCAGACGATGACGAGGCCGCCGACGATCGACCAGAACGCGAGGACGAGCCAGCGCAGGAACTCGTCCATGTTCACACCGCGGCGTCGAGGGGGAACAGGCGCTGCATCTTCATCGCCAGGCGCACGGGGCCGCGCAGGCGCCCGCGGCCGGTGGAGAAGGCGCGGGCGCCGTTGAGCTCGCCGTTGATCATGAGCAGGTAGTCCTCGGCCGACATCTCGATGGTGATGGTCGGCGAGGGGTGGGTGCCGGCGACCCGCTGCACGCTGCCGCCCTTGATCTCGGCGAAGTAGGCGCAGGCCTTGTCGCCGGTGAGCACCCACTGGATGACGACCTGCAGGTCGCCGGCGGCGGCCGGGTTGAAGCGCCGCTCGAGCGTCTCGAAGTAGTCGCAGACGGAGGCGAACTTGCCGGTGGCGGCGACGGGCCGCGGCTTGCGCGGGCCGAGGTCGATCAGGTGGGCGTCGAGGCCGGCGTCGTTGTTGTTGTTGCCGTCGTTGTTGTTGCTGCCGCCGTTGCTGTTGGCGGCCGGGGCCTGGGCCAGGGTGCGCAGCCAGCCCTTGAGCTTGCCGAGCGCGGTGGTCGGCTGAGCGGAGGCCGACGCGGGCGCGGCGGCCGGCTGGGCCGCGGCCTCGGGGTAGTCGTAGAACTGGCGGCACCAGCGGCGGTAGCGACCGATCGGGCCGTCGCCGCCGGCGAGCATCGGCTTGTCGAGATAGGCCTTGTTCTCCCAGATCGGGAAGTCCTTGGGGAAGTCGACCAGGAACGCCTTGTAGAAGATGTCCTCGATCTCGCGGGTGTAGCCCTCGTCCGCCATCTGCTTGATGTTGCTGACGCCGAAGATCGCGATCGTGTCCTCGTCGATCGGGGTCGGGTAGATCCGCTGGCGCGTGCGCATGTCCGAGGTCAGCACCGTGGTCGACGAGACGATGTGGCCGATGCCGTACAGCTTGACGTCGAGCTGGACGTCGTTGAACTCGTCGGGCATGTCGATCGGCGCGCCCGAGGCCTCCATGTGGAGGACGACGCGCATGAAGTGGCCCTCCTGCTCGACCGAGAGCACGTCGGTGCGGCCGACGTGGTGGACCGGGCCGAGGTGCGAGCAGTCGACGGTGTTCTCGGCGACCTCCTGCGGGTGCGAGCGCACGACCCACCGCACTGTCTTGTTGCCGGTCCAGCCCTCCTCGTCGAGTACGGGGACCTCGTAGGTCGGCGCCTGTCCTTTGGCGCAGTACCAGGCGAAGATCACGCCGTTCTGCTCGCGGATGTGCCAGGTCTTGACCGCCGCCTTGGGCGGGATCTTCGGCGCGTAGGGGACGTCGACGCAGGCGCCGTCGGGCCGGAAGCCCCAGTCATGGAAGGGGCAGCGCAGGCACTCGCCCTTGACGTGGCCGCCGCCGAGGTGCGCGCCGAGGTGCGGGCAGGTCTTGTCGACCGCCGACAGCACGCCGGACTCGGTGCGGAACACGACGATGTCCTGCCCGAAGTAACGGAGAGTCTTGACCTGCCCGGGAGCCACGTCCTCGGGGAAGCCGATGACGAACCAACCACGCGGAAACGAAGGGAAAGGAAAACGAGCGCCCACGGCCGCACACGGTAGCGGCGCGCGTCTCGCGAATCAATGCGGCGGAATTACGGGGTCGGCAGAGGTCTCGTGGGCCCTCGCCCCCAGAGGCGGGCAGTCTACGTGGGCGCTGTCGCACCCTGTACAAAAGGCCAGGCCCCGAAGGACCTGGCCCAAAAGACATGGCCGAAGAGACCCGCTCGCGCGAACGGGCGCCGGCGGGCGCTCAGGCGCGGAACCAGCGGGCGAGCGGGCGGGCGTAGGTCAGGGGGATGAGCAGCATCAACGAGGCGAGCAGGGCGAAGCCGGGCCCGTGGAGGATCAGGCTGCCGCTCGGCGTGGTGAGGAAGTATCCATGCGTGGGGGCGCCGAACAGGCCGAGGCCGTCGCCGAGGGCGATCGCGCCCGCGCCGGCGGCCGCGAACAGGCTCCACGTGCGCCCGCGGATCAGGCCGACGAGGGCGGCGACGCCCAGGCCCAGGGCGACGAGGTGCAGCGCCGTCTCGCGCGGGGCGAGCGTGAAGAGGATGAGGAAGGGGATCGACATGCCGGCCGACTTGATCGAGCGGCGCAGCAGGATCAGCGACTCCTCCTGGAAGTTGTAGCGCTCGACGCAGGCCTCGCTCCGCTCGTAGCGGGCGGCCATGCCCTCGCCGCCGAGGAACAGGGCGACCAGCAGGTGCGAGATGCCGAACACCAGCAGCGACGGCTCGGGCCCCGTCTGCGGCAGCGCCAGCAGCGAGAACGCCCCGAACTGGCCGAGGCCGATGGCGAACCACCGGGCCCAGAACCACTCGGCGGCGACGCCGACGAAGGCCACGCCGTAGACCGTCGCCAGAGCGAGGTAGCAGGCGTACACGTCCTCCGGGCCGATCAGGGCGACGAGCAGGAAATTCCAGAAGTAGAGGCTCACGAGGAGCAGGGAGATCGCGCGTCGGATGCCGAGAAACATGGTGGAGTGTCGCAAAGCCTACGCCCGCCCGGGGACCGGTGCAACGACGGCGGAGGCCGCGCGGACCGCCCACCGCCCAGGGCCGCCTCGGCAGGAGGTCGGGAGATGTCTCTTCGGACAGGTGAGCGGCGGGGGCGCGGGGGCGCGCAGGTCGCGAGGACCCGAAGTTGACCCGGAGTTGGCGGACTCGACCGCGGCCCCGCGCCCTCGACGAGAGCCGGACCGACCTCCGCGGCTCGGACGGAGTGCAGGGAGATCCACGCTGGCAGGATGGCGGAGGTCGCGAACGTCGCCAGCCCCGGACGAGCGACAGGATCGCGGAGTCGTGAACGTCGCCGGCCCCGGAAGGTGGCAGGATCGCGGGTCCGGCAAGCGGCAGGATCGCGGAGTCGTGAACATCGCCGGTCGCGGACGAATGGCAGGCTCGCGGAGGTCGTGAACGTCGCCGGCGCGGGGCGGCAGGCTCGCGGAGGTCGTGAACCTCGCCGGCGCGGGGCGGCGGCAGGTTCGAGGGTGAATAAAAGGACATGTTCATTGGAACATGTCCTTTTGCGCATGTAACAGCGAGGGCCGCGCCGGGGTGAACCGGCGCGGCCCTCGTGCGCGGCGGCGCTCACTGGCAGGAGAGGTGGACGTCGACGACCTCGCCGAAGCGCTCGCGGCCGACGGCGTCGCGCCAGGTGAAGGCGGCCCGCTCGATCTCGCAGTTGGAGCGGCCGTCGCAGCGCGAGTCGTTGCGGTAGGTCAGGCCGATGGCGACGATGCCGGCGGAGGTGATGGGGGTCAGCTCCCAGCTGGTGGAGCGGCGGTCGGCGTCGTGGTCGGCCCACAGGAGCAGGCGGGCGAAGCCGGGGTCGCTGGCGGAGATCTTGCCGTCGCGGTCGGTGTCGAGCTCGGCGAGGGCAGTGAAGCCGTTGTCGGCCAGGCCGCCGTTCTTCAGGACGGTGGCGCTGCCGAACAGCTCGCGGCCGGCCTCGATGGCGCCCGAACCATCGCGGTCGAAGGCGAGCCACGGGGTGACGGCGGTCGGCCAGTCGGTGGCGCCGCAGGTCGGGCCGAGGTCGAAGGCGGCGGCGGTGCTGTGGTAACGCACCGGGTCGCCGCCGAAGTTGAAGACCAGCGGGGTGGAGGTGCCGTCCTCCTCGCAGTAATCGGCCCACCACGGCTCGCCCTTGGCGTCGAGCTCACAGGTCAGGCAGCCCTGCTCCTCGCCCGGCTCACACGTGGGCTCGGCGAGGCAGACGCCCCAGTGGTACTTGGCTTCGGGGACACCGTAGTCGGAGGCGCAGTACTGGATGCCGCCCTCGCAGGCGCGAGAGGTGCCGACGATCTCCAGGTTGCACTCCGCTTCCTCGGGAGTTCCGGTGGTCGTGGTCTCGCTCTCGCCGCCTTCGGTCGGATCTTGCGGGCTCGCGGTGCCGGTGCCCTCGGAGTCGACGCCCTCGCTCTCGGTGCCCTCGCTGGCGGCGACGTTGCTGTCGCCCGGCTCGGGCTTGCTGTCACAGGCGATCAGGGCGGGGGTGAGCAGGAGCGAGGCGACGGTGAGAGCGGTGCGGGTCAGCATGCCTGGCCGGGAAAGCGAGGCTCGTGCCATGGCGAGATCATTGAAGAATCGTCCGAGTGCCGGGGGCCGGGCGCTGGCGCCGCGACAGGCCTGTCGTGCGCACAGTTCGAGGTCGCGGCGGCCATGACGCAAGCGCCGTGACGCGGTCGCCGGGCCCGAGAAGAGACGAACTCGAAGTCGCGGCCCGGTGTCGCTCGTACGCTGCGGCCCATCGGGTAGCTGTCGCTGTTCCGAGGAGCCGCCGCTGGCTCGTGTGCGTCGAGAGTTGCGTGCCGCTGCGCGGCTGCAGTCGCGCGGCCGGGCTCAGCGCTTCAGCGGCAGGAGGGCGCGCAGGCGAGGATCGCGGAGGTAGAGGCCGCCCCAGGCGATGGCGCCGAGGATGACGGGGAAGAGGATGTTGCCGAGCGTGTCGCCCATGCGGGCGTGGACGTCGACGGCGCCGCCGAGGTAACCGGTGACGAGGATCGCGCCGAGGACGCTGGTCGCAGGGATGGCGTAGAGGAGCGTGACGAGCAGCTCGACGATGCCGATCTTCAGCAGCGCGCCGTCCGGGTAGCCCATCGCCTTGAAGCCCGCGACGGCCTCGGGGTTCGACATGAGCTTGGCCGATGCGCTGAAGAGCAGCATGAGGACCGGGAGGACCGAGAGGACGATGCCGACGCGCCGCGGCCAGGGGTTGGAAGCGTGGGACTCTGTCATGGCCCAAGGAGCTTGACCAGCGGCAGCCGGTCGCACAAGAAGGCACACGCGTGTGACCACCGGCTACGGATCGATCTCCGGCAACTCGCCGGCCTGCGCGACGGCGATGCCCACCGGCAGCTCTAAGTCGTTGATCGCGCGGCGGACCGCCTCGACGTCGGCGGCGCTGCGCAGGCGAACTTCGACGGCGGCGACCGCGACACGATCGATTCGGTAGAGCGGTCCGCCAGTGGTGGTCTGCACGCGGACCAGGTCGCTCAGGGGGATCGGGCCGGTCGGCGAACCGACGTGGAGCTCGCGCGCCAGCTGTTCGATGGGACCTGTTCGATCGAGCACGTCGATGTCGACCGCGAGCTCGGGCCCGAGGCGCAGGCCGTCGGCTCGCGAACCGCGGACGGTGACCGGGCCGACGGCGAGGCGAACGACTGCAGCGGCGGCCGCGACCGGGACGCCGCGCGCCGCGAGGTCGTCGCGGGACAGCTCGACCTTGAGCGAACCGGGCTCCGGCGCCCGGACCTTGAGGCCAGTGACTCGGGGCAGGCCGGCGAGGCGCTCGGCGAGGCGGCGGGCCAGCCCAACGCGGAGGTCCGGATCTTGCCCCTGGACGTGGAGGCTCAGGCCGTGATCGGCGCGGGCCCGCGGGGCGATCGCTGCGACGCGCGGAGAACCTGTACAACGGGACATGGCGTTTCGGGCATGTTCGATGGGGAAGGTGACGGAGGTGCCGAGCTGCAGGCGGACGCGCGCGAGCGGCTCGCCGGGGGCGGGCTCGGCGACTGTGAGGGCCCAGGCGGGCAGGTCGGGGAGGGCGGCGAGGCAGGCGGCGACGGTGGTGCCGAGGTCGTCGCGGGGCTGCAGCTCGGCGGTGAGGACCGCGAGGTCGCCGTCGTCGGGGAGGGGGTCGGCGAAGAAGTCGACGGTGGGCGAGACGAGGTCGACTGCGTGCGGGCGGGCGCGGGTCGAGACGTCGCGCGGGTCGGCGCCGGACTGGGTGAAGGCGGTGAGGAGGGCGACGGGGCCGCGGGCGGTCCAGGCCCGGCAAGGAGGCGGGCGAAGGCCGTCCTGCAGGATTGCGACGTCGCGCAGCCGCAAGGAGCCGGCGATCGGGAGGGCGGCGAGGCGCTCGAACAGGGGGGCGGCGCTGTCGTCGGCGAGGGCGGCGGTGACTGCGTCGACGAGGCGGTCGAGCGGGACGCCGGCGAGGCGGGAGCGGTCGAGGACGACCGCGGCGCGCCGCTCGCCGACGCCGCAGACGTCGATGCGGCCGACGCCGCTGACTCGCTCGAGTCCGCTGCGCACTGTGTCGGCGAACTCGGGGAGGGTGGCGATCGCCAGGGCCGGCTCGGCGCCGCCCAGGCGGTGGAGCACCGGCGGCTCGGCGGACCGCGGGAGCAGCGAGAGGACGCCGCCGAGGGCCTCGTGCACCGCCTCGAGCGCGCCGGCGTCGGTGAGGGTGGCGACGACGTCGACGCGGCCTTCGAGGCTGCGGGTGTAGAGCCGGCGGACGGCGGGGAGCCGGGCCAGGGCGGCCTCGACCGGCGCGGCGACCGAGGCCTCGAGCTCGTCCGCGGGGTCGCCCGGGCTGGCCACGCCGACGCGGACCTGGACCGGCGGGGGCGGAGGCGCGGGCTGGGCCTCGGGCGGCGGAGGCGGGGCGGTGCAGGCGGCGAGGGACAGGAGGACCGAGAGGACAGGGCCGAAGCGACAGGGCCTTCGCGCCATGTCCATACGGTCAGCCTTCGACGGCCTCGTCGGTGATCTGCAGGCCGCGGTCGATGATGGCGAAGCCCTCGCGCAGCTCGGCCTCGGTGATCGACAGCGGCGGGTTGCACATCAGGGTCCACCAGTGCGAGATGGTGAACAGGCCCTCTTGCTTGAAGAAGGCCATCATGCGGTCGATGGCCGGGTGCGAGCCGTTGTAGGGGGCCATGCGGGTGCCCTGGCGGTCCTTCTGCAGCTCGATGGCGCCGAACAGGCCGATGGCCCGGAAGTCCCGGACGCTGGGGTGCTTGGCCTTGAGCGCGGCCATCTCGGCGAGCATGACGTGCTGCATGCGGGCGGCGTTGCCGACCATGTCCTCCTCGAGCATGACGTCGAGGACGGCCTCGGCGACGGCGAGGCAGAACGGGTGGGCGTTGTAGGTGAGGCCGCCCCAGAACACGTTGTCGCGGAAGTGGGCGGCGATCTTGTCGGTCACGCCCATGGCGCCGAGCGGGACGTACGACGACGTGAGGCCCTTGGCCATGGTGAGGATGTCGGGCTGGGCGCCGAAGTGCTCGAAGGCGAACAGCTTGCCGGTGCGGCCGAAGCCGCACATGACCTCGTCGCACACGAGGAGGATGCCGTACTTGTCGAGCAGGGCGCGCAGGCCGGGCAGCCAGCCCTCGGGCGGCGACTGGATGCCGTTGGTGCCGATGACCGTCTCGACGAACATCGCCGCGATCGTGTGCGGGCCCTCGTACTGGATGACCTCCTCGAGGTAGCGCAGGTGATTGGCGGTGCGCTCGGCGTCGGTGGTGCCGAAGGAGTAGTCGTAGGGGATCGGGTCCATCACGCGGATGAAGCCCGACGCGCCCGGCTCGTTGGCCCAGCGGCGCGGGTCGCCGGTCATCTGCATGGCCGCGTGGGTGGCCCCGTGGTAGCTGCGGTAGCGGCTGAGGATCTTGTGCCGGCCGGTGTAGAGGCGCGCGGCCTTGATCGCGTTCTCGTTGGCCTCGGCGCCGCCGAGGGTGAAGAAGAAGCTGTTGATGTCGCCGGGCACGAGCTCGGCCAGGCGCTTGCCCAGCCGCGCCCGCACCGGGGTGGCCGCGCTCGGGGCGGCGAACAGCATGTGGCCGTCGATCGCCTCCTTCATCCGCGCCAGCACCTTCGGGTGGCTGTGGCCGATGTTCACGCTCATCAGCTGGCTGTTGAAGTCGAGGTAGCGCTTGCCCTCGGGGGTGTAGAGGTACACGCCCTCGGCCCGCTCGAACGCGAGCGGCTGCAGCGGGCCGCTCTTCGACCACGACCACATGGTGTGTTGCTTGCAGAGTTCGACGATGGTGCGGCTGTCCATGGCGGAGATCCTCGAGGGTTCGTGAGGCTCGGAGGGCTGTTCGGACATGTCCCTCAGGACATCCAGGTGGCGTCCTTGCTGAGCTGCCAGCGGGTGGTCAGCTTGCGCGCGCGGGTCCAGAAGCGCAGGCCGTCCCAGCCGGTCAGGTCGCCGGCGCCGAACAGCGACTGGTTCCAGCCGCCGAACGAGAACGGCTCGCGCGGGACCGGGACGCCGATGTTGACGCCGCACATGCCGGCCTCGAAGCGCTCGACGCAGTAGCGGGCGACCGCGCCGCTCTGGGTGAAGATCGAGGCGGCGTTGCCGTAGGCGCTGGCGTTCTCGATGGCGAGCGCCTCGTCGACGGTGCGGGCGCGGATGATCGAGAGGACGGGGCCGAAGATCTCCTCGCAGCCGGCCGGCATGTCCGGCTTGACGTGGTCGAGGATCGTCGGGCCGACCCAGTGGCCGACGCCGCCGGGGCCCCTGGCGCCGCGGCCGTCGAGCAGGACCTTGGCCCCGCGGCGCTCGGCGTCGGCGATGTAGTTGGTGATCCGCTCGACGGCGCCGCCGTGGATGACGGGGCCCATGTCCTCGCCGAGGCGCAGCTTCCTGGCGTTTGCGACGATCGCGTCGACGATCGGGTCGACCTCGCCGACGGCGATCATCAGCGAGGCGGCCATGCAGCGCTGGCCGGCGCAGCCGTAGGCCGAGGCGACGACGGTGGTGCTGGTCAGCTCGATGTCGGCGTCGGGGACGACCAGCAGGTGGTTCTTGGCCCCGCCGAGGCACAGGGCCCGCTTGCCGGCGGCGGCGCTGCGCGAGTAGACCGCCTTGGCGACGCGGGTGCTGCCGACGAAGCCGACGGCCTTGATGTCGGGGTGGTCGGCGATGGCCTCGACTGCGGCCTGACCGCCGTTGACGGTGTTGAACACGCCCGCGGGCAGACCTGCCTCTCGGAGCAGCTCGGCCAGCTTCATCGCGCCGTAGGGGACGACCTCGGACGGCTTGAGGATGAAGGTGTTGCCCGACACCAGCGCCTGCGGCAGCATCCACAGCGGGACCATCACCGGGAAGTTGAACGGGACGATGCCGGCGCACACGCCGAGCGGCTCGTAGGTGATGCTGCAGTTGATCCCGCGGCTGACGTCGAGCTGCTCGCCGGCGACCATGTTCTGCAGGCTGATGCCGTACTCGAGGCACTCGATGCCCTTGAGCACGTCGGCCCGGGCCTCGCCGATGACCTTGCCGTTCTCGTGCGAGACCAGCCAGGCCAGCTCCTCGAGGTCGCGCTCGAGCAGGGCCTTGAGGCGGAACAGGACCTGGACCCGCTCCTTGATCGGGGTGTCGCGCCAGCCGGGGAAGGCGGCCCTGGCGGCCTCGACGGCGCGGGCGACGTCGGCGGCGCCGGACATGGTGACCTGGCCGAAGGACTTGCCGTGGCGCGGGTTGTCGATCGGCAAGCTGTCGCCGGCGGCGGACGGGGTCCACTCGCCGCCGATCCAGTTGTTGCACGGGACGTAGGGCGTGAAGTCGTAGCTGCGGGCAGGGAAGCGCAGGTCGTTCGTCATGGCGCGGCTCAAGCCTGAGGGATATCCCAGGCCGCGCCGCGGCGAAAGGGGGCCGGGGCCGGCCGGTCGGGCCCGGAACGGGGATCTGCGGCGCAAAGTCGGGGGGCGGGGGGCGCGGGCGGCTGGGCGCGGCGGGAATTTTGATACGGAAGTCCATCCATGCGGCGGGCGCGGCGGGGAGGGGCGGCGGTCGTGTCGCCGCGGCTCCGTGGGCCCGGCGAGGTCGTGGCGACGGTGCGAAGGGCGGCTCGCACGGAGATGAGCGGCGACAGTGCGAGTGATCCGCGGGGGTCGAGGGGCGGATGGATATGTCCTTCGGGACATGTCGCGGGGCGAGGTGTCAGGGGCTCGTGGCGAGCTCGTGGTCGAACGGGCGCTCGCAGATGGAAGACAGGGAATGCATGAGGCGAGCGTCGCTCGCTGCTGCTCGGTTCGCGCGCGATCGAGCCCCGCGGGGGAGGGCTCTGCGCTATGGTCGATCCATGTTCGTGCGACGAATGGTCTTCACGCTCACCTCCTGCGTCCTCGCTGCCTGCGGCGACGCCGGGCGCCCGGATGGCGGGGCGTCGGCGACGACGACCGCGACGACGACGGCGCCCTCGACGGGCAGCGCGACTAGCACGACGGCCGACCCGCCGACGTCGAGCTCGAGCTCCGGCGACTGGACCGCCACCGGCACCAGCGCGGCGCCGACGACGTCCACCGGCGACGAGCCGACGGGGACCACGGCGGTGACGTCGACGACGACCTCCGCGACCACGGTCGACCCGTCGACGAGCACGACGGAGCCGAACTTCTGCGACCCGCAGGCGGTGGCCGACACCGTCGCCTTCAGCTACGTCAAGAAGTTCGACACGGGGATCCCCGACAAGGTGCTGCAGGCGTCGTTCTATAACGGCGACGCCGACGAGGTCATGATCATGTCGTTCAGCGGCAAGGCCCGCCGCTTCACCACCGACGGGACGCCCAAGGGCGACGTGCTCGACGTGCCGCCCGAGGCGCTGCCGAAGCTCGACGGGGCCACGTACGACGCGAAGCTGCAGCGCGGGCTGCTGATCAACCAGGACTGCGTCCTCAACGAGGTCGACCCGGTGACGCTGGCGGTGCTCGAGCCGCCGCAACAGCTGGGCTTCGGCATGAGCATCTGCGCCGGGCTGGCGCTCGGCCTCGACGACAACCTCTACATCGCCAGCTACGGGACGAACGAGCTGGTGGTGCTGTCCCGCGACGGGCTCAGCGAGGTCCGCCGCGTCGACATGCCGGGGCAGGTCGGCATCACCGGCTTCGACGGGATCGCGCTCATCGCCGGCAGCGAGAACTTCTTGGTGATGAGCACGGCCCCCGACGCCCGCGCGGCCATCATCGACCCTCTCGGCGGCGTGGTCGCCCCGGCCACCAAGCTCGGCCTCGCCGAGGCGCCGCTGCTCGGCGGCGCGCCGATGCTGCCCGACGCGGTCCTCACTCTCTGCGGCAACGGCCACGCCTGGCTGTGCGAGGCCTACGACGCGACCTGCTTCGACTACGCGCCCGACGACGGCGACAAGGACGCGTGCGGCTGCCTGATCCCCCAGTGATCGGCGCAAGGGGTCGGAGGTTCAGCTCTCGCAGCTCTGCGCCTCGGGGACGCAGACCACCAGCTCGTCGGCGAGGCCTTCGGTGAGGCAATCGTAGCGCTCGCGGCTGGTGGCGAGGGCGAGGCAGGCCTCGAAGTAGGCCGGCTCCTCGAGGCTGTGCCGGGTGTCGGGGCCCGAGTAGTCGCAGAGGTCCATGCCTCCCGACTGGGTGACGATCGCGTTGCCGTCGGCCTGGATGTACACCTGGGTGTTGTAGGCCCACTGGCCGAAGAACTCGCGGTAGTACCAGGAGATCCGCCCGGGAGTGCGATCGCGCAGGGCCTCGAGGGCGCATTGCAAGGCGGCCTCGTCCTCGACGGGCTGGTCGTCGGGGCAGGTCTCCTCGCAGTTCAGGCCGGCGCCGGCGCAGAGCTCGGCGCCGCAGGTCGCCTCGTCGGCGAGGCAGGCACAGGCGGGGTCGAGCGGTTCGTCGCCGGTCGTGTCGGTGTCGGGCGGCATGGTCACGCTGTTGGCGGTGGTGTCCGGCGCCTCGGTCGGGTCGTAGGTGCCGCCGGTGAGGGCGGTGCCGTCGTCGGCGCCGGACGCCTCGGTGGCGGAGTCACTCTTGTCGGCGCCGCAGGCGAACAGGAACGACACGCTCATCGCGCAGCTCAGGGTACGTAAGTGCATGGGCGGAAGGTGGCACGACGGACCCGGACGGACAAGCCGCGCGCCGGGGCGAGGACGGCGGGGACGCGTCGCGCTGGACGGGCGAAAAGGGCCTGCTCGTGGCTGTCGGGAGCAAAATGTGTTCTAAAGGACAGGCTAATTTCAAAGCCTTTCGCGCTGGCGACGGGCGATGTGGTTTTACTTAATTCGCGAGGGGTGTCAGCTCTCGCGATTGGGCGGCAAGGAGAGCGCGGGGCCGTGGGGACGTCGACACGGCTCGGCCCGCCGATGCGCCGGCCGGACGCTCGCTCGCGCCAGGTGTCTCAAGAGAAATGTCGTGAGGGACATTGTGGGCTCGGGTGCTCGAGTCTCGGCGCAGTCGGTGGCTCCCGCGCAGGGACGGTGGGGCGCGACGAGGCGCGGGCGCGGGGACGCGACTCGGACTTTCGCGCGGAGAACTGCGCCGGCGCGGGGGCCCGGTCCACGGTAATGCCATGTCGATCTGCAGGTCCGTTGTGCTGGGGATGATGGTCGCGGCCGGCGGAGCTTCAGGCGCGGCGGAGCCCGCCCCGTCGCTCCCGCTCGTGGCGGTGCCGCGCCCGCCGGCGTCCGACGCCGAGCTCCTCGGGGTGCTGGCGACGATCCACGCGGTCAATCGCGCGGCGGCCGAGCCGGGCCGCAAGCGGGGGAAGGACCCACGGGTGCAGGCGCTGGCGGAGGAGATCGTGCACCACGCCTGGGTGGGGCAGCACCGCACTGCGGCGCTGGTCCGGAAGATGGAGGTCAAGAACGTCGGCGGCGATACGACCGACGGGCTGCGCTTCGCGGCCAAGCGAGCGTTCCCCGAGATGGAGTCTCTGGCTCGTGGGCGCGAGTTCGACGAGGCCTGGCTCGCAGGACAGATCGAGACGCTGACGCTGGTGATCGACACGATCAACAACAAGTCGCGGCCATACGCGCAGGCGCAGGCGCTGCGCGACGAGCTCGTGAGGGTGGTGGAGCAGGCGGCCGCCGATCTGGTGGCCGCCGAGACCGTGCGCGCGGAGCTGGGGAAGCCGACGAGCTGACTGTGCTGGTGGAGGCGTCGAGATCGGCCGGATGAGATCCGCCGGGAGGAGGATGTCGCGGGGGTGAGCGACGGCTTCCTGACCTGGGCCGTCATCCGCGGGGAGGACCGGGCCGGGAGGAGTGCTTCCGCGGGTCGACTGCGCCGGGACGGCTCTGCGCTGGCAGATGGGGCCGCCGCACGATGGCCTGCGAACGGCTGACGCCGCTGCGACGACGAGGCCGGGTGGCGGGGCCTCGCGGGCCTCGTAGGCCAACATGGCGGTCCTTGCCGATGCACGCGACCCGGTCTCGCCCTGGCACGCGTGCGTCGGGGGACCGGAGGCCGCGAGACCCCAGAGCGTCAGGAGGGCCTGCGGCGATCGGCGATAGGCGAGGAGGCGCGCTCGTGCGATGCTGCCCGCGGATGCGACGGCGTGTGGCGTCGCTTCCTCTCACCCCCAGGAGAATGTCATGACCCTGTCGATCAAGCTCTCGCTGGCCGCGCTATTCGTCGCGGCGTTCGTCGCTCCCGCCTGCTCGGGCGGCGGCGCAGACTCGCTGTGTGCCAAGGCCGCCGGTCCGCTGGCCGGTATCGTGATCCTCGAGGCCAAGGAGACCGGCGATTCGCCCGAGATCATGAAGACGCTCAACGCGGAAGTGACGGCCGAGTGCGAGGCGCAGAAGTTCGCGGAGAAGCACAAGGACGTGCTCGAGTGCTACGACAAGAACCGCTCGGCGATGGGCTATCGCCTGTTCAAGTCGTGCGCGGAGGAGCCCGGCAAGACGCTGATCGCCGCGGTGGTGGCCAAGCACGGCGGCAAGAAGCCGCAGTAGGCGAGGCGGACGGACGAGGGCGGTCGCCGCGAGGCGGCTGCCCTCGCGCGCTCGAGAGGAGGGGATAGGAGGAGCTTGGAACATGTCCTGATGGACATGTGAGTGTGACAGGGCTCGTTCAGCGCCCGTCAGGCTGACGGCGGCTCTCGAGCTTCGCGGCGTACAGGTGTTGCTCGACAGCGTCGATCAGGCGGTCGGCGGTGTAGTTGTCCTGGTTCGCTTGCGCGATCGCTGCCGAGATGGTCACCGAAAACGTGCGGCCGTCGGCGGTGAAAGTGTGGGCCGCGAGCTCCGTGCGGATCTGCTCCGCCAGCGCCGCGGCGCCCGCAGCGTCTGTCCCTGGCAGCAGCAGCGCGAAACGGTCGCCGGCGTGGCGCGCCAGGGCGTCGCCCGGGCGCACGTGCTGCCGCAAGCGCTGCGCGGCCTGTCGCAGCACCTCGTCGCCCGCCGGGTGCCCGTAGGTGTCGTTGACCCGCTTGAAGCGATCGAGGTCGAACAGCACCAGCGTGAGCGGTCGTCCGATGTTTCTCGCGTCTTTCAGCTCGCGGTCGATCTGCCCGACGAGATGATGGCGGTTGTGCAACCCCGTCAGACCGTCGAACTGGGACAGGGAATACCTCGGCTCGGGGATCCGCGGCACATCGACCAATTTAAAGATCGTGAAGCCGATCCATACGCGATCGCCGAGGCGCAGCAGCGCCTCCTGCACCTGATCCTGGTTGACGTAGACGCCATTGGTGCTGCCGTTGTCGATCACCCACCAGCCGTCGGCGCGTTTTTCGAAGCGCGCGTGGCTGCGGGAGACGGCGTCGCCGGGGAGCACGATGGCGTTGTGGGTGCCGCGGCCGACCGTGATCGGCGCGGAGGAGGGCTCCAGCGCGTGAAGCTGACCGAGGAGTTCCGCGTTGCGCGAGTAGATGATGGCGAGGAAGCACGAGCCTGCCGGAGACCGGGCGCCGGCCGTCGAGCCTCGTCCGCCCGAGAACAGGTGCGCGGCCCAAGTTCCGACCGGGTCGGGCCTGCCGAGCACATCCTGGCTCTCGATGCCGCCGTCCGACAGGCGCTTGGGGATGGCGATGCACTGGCCCGCGAGCGCCCGCGACTCGGCGTCGGCGACGGTGTCGCAATAATAGACGCGCTCCTTGCACTGCTGGCAGAAGCGGACGGACTCGGCGTCGGTCGGGGCGAGCGTCTCCCAGCGCTTGGTGCAGGCGAACGTGAAGCGGACCCTCGGGCGCTCCTGCATGGCGCCCTGGCTGCCGCAGTTCATGATCACGTCGCGCAGCAGCACGTTCGCGTAGTCGAACCCGATCTTCCGCGACAGCTCGATGAACCGCGCGATCACTGCGGGATCGTCGGCGGCGTGCGAATGGAGGGCGACCTCGAGGCGCAGCCATTCGGCGCGCTCGGGCTCCCTCTCCTCGACGAGCTGCGCATACGCGAGCCGATCGGCGTCGCTCAGCGCATTGCCGAATGCCTTGTGGATGAAGGGGCGCTCGTCCTCGAGGCTCAGGTAGTCGTAGAGGCGGGACCGCGCCTGTTCCACGGCGAAGAGCATAACACACCGGCCCGCGAGCGCCGTCCCGCCGGGCTGTGGGCGGCCTGCCACGGGCGAGGTGACGGATCGCTGTCCGCACGAGAATCAGGCGGCGAAGTCGAGCCTGGGCGCGATCGCCCTGGAGGTGCACGTCACGATGTGTTCACTGTTCACCCGCGACGTGGGGCTCGAGCCGTTCGAGCGCGAGGATCGATGCGACGGGTGGTCGGTGCCTCGACGATCGGGGGAACACGCGACATGCTCGTGCGTGGGCGCCGATACCACGTCGAGTGTCGACGGCGGCGGCGAGCGTCGGCATCGTCCGGGCCCGCCTCGACGGGGTCGACTGTGCACGGAGGATGGCCCGTGGTAGGTTGGGTGCCCCGATCTACAGGCTGCCGACCTCATGGAAGTCGTCGTGAACAAATACTACGCCCCCGCCCTCGACGCCTTGCCGGCGTCGCAGCGGCGTCACTTTCAGAAGCGACTCCTCGCGCTCACGGCCCGCGCCAACGCGATCGAGAACGGCGAGGACGAGCCGATGGACCGGGAGGCGCTCGCCGATCTGGGGTACGATCTCGGCGATTCGCTGGGCATCTCCTCGGAGGAGCTGCAGATCTTGCTGGAAGACGTGTTCGACGAGTCCGTCGATTCGCTGAGCTCGCTGCTCGAGGAGGTCCGCGCCGACGCGTGGGCCGCCAGGGCCCAGGAGGCGCTCTACGCCTGCCCTCACTGGGTGACGCTCCGGATCGTCGACAGCGATCTCTGGGATGAGGAGGGGGCGGAGGCGATGCGAAAGCAGACGAAGCGCTTCCTCGACAAGCTGGCCAAGGCCCTCGCGCTCGACCCCGCGACGCGCAAGCGCATCGAGTCCGACACCCGCGCGCTCCGGAGCAGCGACGAGGACGAAGACGACGACTGAACCGGCGCCTCTGCGCGCCGAACGACGTCGGCGCGGTGGATCGCTGGGTATGCATTCACAGCGAGCGCGGGTCGAAGAGCATCCTCACCCATGAGGTGATTCGCCGGCGAGCGGAGCAGGAGCCGGCAGCGGCGTCGGCTGCGCCAGCTCGCGGGACGCACGTGCGGCGGTGACGCTCGCGGCAGCTCCACGGCCTCCGCTCGCGGCGTCTCGTTCTCGCTCGAACCGATTCGCGGCGGTCGTAGGGTTGTCGGGCGCGCAGCGCGAAGGAGGCAAGGATGGCAGCGTACACCCGAGTCAGCGCAGAAGAGGCACGCCGAGCGGTCGACCGCGGAGACGCGATGTTGGTCAACGCGTACGACGACGAGGCCAAGTGGCAGAACACCCGCGTTCAGGGGGCCACGTCGTTCATGGACTTCACGCGGGCGGGCGCTCCGCCCCCGAACAAGCGAGTCATCTTTTACTGCGCTTGACCGCAGGACGCCACGGCAGTTCGCCGTGCCGAAGAGTTGGCCGCCAGCGGCCACGCCAGCGCGCAGGTGGTGAACGGGGGCTACAAGGAGCTCCTCGCAGCCGAGAGTGCCGCGGGCTGAGGGCGCGCCGGGGCTCGCGACCTCGGCCCTGCCGCGACAAGATAGCAGCCGCCCGGGCGACCCAGGAGTGCGTCGATCTGGACGACGGCGATCGGGCTCCTGCGCTCCGCCGCGACCGCCGAGTGAGGATCAGCCCCGCTTCTTCAGCCGGTGAAAGACCTGGCCCTCGACGTGGGCCAGGACCTCGTCGCCGCACATGAACAGCTCCGACACGCCGTCGGCGGTGATGCCGAAGTCGGCGCGTGTCAGCAGCGTCGGCTTGCCCCCCGAGAGCGGCACCTGTGCGCCGATGAACTCGGTCTTGTTGCGGCTGATGCCGCCTCCGAGAGTCACCAGCAACGAGCGGTTCGGGCCCGGCATGGGCTGCACGCCGAGGCTCAACTTCTTCTTCTCGGTGACGTCGAGGACGCTCTTGCGGCCGTCGCGCGAATAGAAGACGAGCTTCCCTGCGGGCAGCGGGCACACCACGCGGCCGTCGAGGGTGGGGAAGGTCCACGACGGGTTGACTCCGGTCATGTCGAAGAGCTTGGTCGCGCGCGCCTGGGCGTCGACGCGCCACGCTGCGTCGCGGAAGGTGATGAAGGCGAAGCCGTCGCTCAGGTTGTGCGCGCCCGTGCCGCCGGTGGCGTCGATGGCGTGGAGCCCGGTGACTTCCTTCCACGCGCCGTCCAGCCAGATGAGCGGCGCCGCTTGACCGTCGAAGTCGAACAGCATCGGCGCTTCGCCGAGGAACCCGACGACATCGGCGTCGCGGGGCGTGGGCAGGTGCTCGCCGCGCTCGGAGAAGTCGCGCGTGAGCCACAGGCCGTCGCGGTGCTGCAGCGCGAACAGTCCGCCCGGAGAACGTGCGGCGCAGAACACCAGCATGCGCGCCGACGTGCGCGGCGGCCACGACGTCAGGTCGACGAAGATCGACACCTCGTCGACGTACGAGCTGTAGATGATGCCGCCCGGCAGCACGCGGGTGCCCGTCGGCTCGTTCTCGAAGGGAATGACGAGGGCGTCGTCGGTGACCTGCGGCGCGGGCGTCCTCGGCGCCACCCAGTCGGTCGACGGCGCCGGCAGCTTCGGCTTCGGCGGCGGCTCCACCTTCGGCGCTTCACGCGGGACCCGGGTGGTGTCCCACACCGCGACGACGCCCTTCGTGAGCCGCTCGAGCACGAAGCGTCCGCCCGACGCGACGTGCAGCGAGCGCCAGCTCTCGAGGCGCGAGAGCTCGAGGTGCTGTTGCACGGGGGCGGCGTCGTCACCCGCGTAGAACGTGCCGGAGCCGACGGCGAAGCCGGTGGTGGTGAAGGCTTCCACGCCGCCGACGAAGCGGGCGTCGGCGAACAGCTTCGTCCGCGCGGGTTCTCCGGTGGCGATGGAGAAGGCCTGGATCGAGCGACGGCCCGAGCCCGGGAAGTAGATGGCGAGGCCGGCCACGTGCTCGCCGTCGATGGCGACGTCGTGCACGCCCCGTCCTGCGCCGAAGGAGCAGCGCCGCACCTCGCTGCCGTCCTTCGCGTCCCACACGATGAGCTCGCCCGCATCCTTCGCGCAGGTGGCGAGCCACCGGCCGTCATCGCTCAGCGCGCAGTGCTGCACGTTCTCCAGCGCGACGATGACGGCGCCGTCGAGGTCGAACAGGGTGGCGCGGTCGCGGTGGCCGCGGAGCAGCACGCGGTCTCCGCCGACGCGCAGGCGGCCGGTGCAGCCCTCGGCCCTGGCGAACACCCGCAGCCCGGAGGCCTCGAGCTTCCAGACCTCGGTCGATGCGCAGGCGATCAGCGCCGCGTCGCGCGAGAGCGCCGCGACGTCGGACACGAGGTCCTGCGGGATGCCGAGCGCGCGGAGGTCGTGCGTGGCGAGCAGCTCGCCGCTGCGGGCGTAGACCGTCGCGGTCGGCACGAAGTTGCGATTCTCGACGTCCCACACGGTCTCGCCGTCGGGCGACACGCTGCTCGCGCCGTTCCCGTCCGATACGAGGAACTGCGCCACGAGGCCCCCCTGGGCCCCGTCGAGCACGTAACCGGCCCGGAGCTTCTTGATCAGCTCGGCGACGTATTTCTCTTCGGCCTCGTGCGGCCGCTCGAAGGTCTCTTCCCTGGTCGCCGGCTTCTTCGTCGTGCCGCTGGTGATCGTCAGGCGTGTGCCGTCGAGCTCGGCCTTCCAGATGCGGAGAGTCTTGCCAGGGAGGATCAGCGCGCGCGTCGTCGTCATGCCGTGGGGAGAGGCCGTGGGTGGAGAGTCGCACCGTGCTCCGCTCCACGCGAGAGCGTACGCGCGCCAGACGGTGCAGGTATCGACCAGCAAGAATTCGGGTATGGCCTGAGCCAGCCTCGGACCGTGATCCGACATTCATCGATTTTCAGTCAAAACGAACTTTTGATTCGTTTCTTTTTCAGGAGGGTCCGGGTTTAACCGCCAGCGAAATGTCAGTTTCTTACTCCATCCCAACCGCCGCGCGCACGTGGACCCTCGCCCTCTTTGCCCTCGCCGGCTGCGCGTCACCGCCGGACGACTCCGGCGACGGCACCCTCAACACGACGAGCACCGACAGCACGTCCGTCGCGGACACGAGCAGCAGCACCACCGGGTCGACCACCGCCGTCGACCCGACGACCGGGCCGCTCACCGGCGACACGCTCGCCACCACCGAGGAGCTCACCAGCTCGACCACCGCCGAGAGCACCGGCGTCTTGCCGGACGACCCCGGGCCCGAGTGTGACCCGTGGACGCAGGACTGCCCCGAAGGACAGAAGTGCATGCCGTACGCCGGCGACGGCGGCCCGTCGTGGAACGCCCTCAAGTGCGTCGACGTCGCGCCCGACCCGGACGGCCTCGGCGAGCCCTGCACCGTGGTCGGCAGCCCGGTCAGCGGCCTGGACAGCTGCGACGAGGGCCTGATGTGCTGGGACGTCGACGCCGACACGCAGATGGGCGCGTGCGTCGCCATGTGCACCGGATCGCCGGACGAGCCGGTCTGCGCCGATCCCTCGACCCACTGCGCGGTCTCCGGGGGCGGCGCCCTCATCCTGTGCATCCCGGGCTGCGACCCCCTCGATCAACCCTGCCCGGACGGCGACGTGTGCATCCCCAACCCGGACGACCCGGAGTCCTTCGTCTGCGCGCCCGATGTCAGCGGCCCCGAGGGCCAGACCTTCGACCCCTGCGAGTACGTGAACGAGTGCGACGCGGGCAACCTCTGCCTCCCGCCGGTGTTGGCCGGCGAGTGCGACCCGATGATCCTCGGCTGCTGCCTCGCCTACTGCGACATCACCCAGCCGAACACGTGCACCGGCCAGGGCCTCGAGTGCATCCCCTGGTTCCCGGAGGGCCTGGCCCCGCCGACGCTCGAGACAGTCGGCTTCTGCGGCCTCCCGTAGTGAGTCGCGAGTCCGGGCCCGTCGGATTCGAGCTCGCCGAGCGCGGGCTCATGCTCGCGCGCAGCGCAGCTCGTCGGCCGTCGGGTGCGAGCCGACGGCCCGGGGTGATTCAGTCACCCGGCACCTGTTCGGCCAGCGCGCGGTACTTCGGGCAGTTGCCGGCGACCGTCGCGATCGGCTCGTCGCCGTTCAACGTCGGCAGGTCCTGCCCGCACGTCGCCAGGTCGAGGCCGATCCCCTCGAGCGCGCCCCAGTACCCGTATTGAAAGAAGCTCTCGGGGATCCCCGGCGCGCCGGCCAGGCTGAAGTGCATGAACAGGTCGGTGCCGAAGTGCTCCTTCCACAGCGCGAGGTAGCTCGTGTACGCCGCGTACATGCGCGCGTCGTGCTGCGCCAGGTGCTTGATCGGCAGGTTGGTCGCGCCGCTCAGGCCCTGGCCGCCCTCGTACGCGACGATCGGGATCCCGTACTCGGCGCCCAGCTGCGCGAACTCGGCGTACGTCGCGGCCTTGCCGGCGATGTCCTGATCGATCGCCGCGAACAGCGAGTCCATGGCGCCGGTCGAGTCGTCGTTCGGCGGCCCGAAGTACGGCGCCTGCGCCACCGCGGCCACGTGGGTCTTCGGATCGCCGTAGTTCTTGGTGATGAACTGCAGGCCGACGTCGCTGAACGCCGGCCCGAGCGCCCACCCGGCGAGCACCGGCGCGACCGCGTCCTCCTTGCCGATGGTCGCGAACGCGGCCTTGAACGCGCCCCCGATCTTCACCAGGCGGTCGGCGTTGTACTGCCCGACCTTCATCAGATCGAGGTTGCCGTTCATCCAGTCGGGCCCGTAGGCGCCGCTCGTCTCGCCCGTGTAGCGCCCCGGGTCGGCGTTGGCCGCGGCGAGGAACGTCCCGTAGGCCGAGAAGCCGCCGTTCCAGGTCTCGTTGCTGTTCTCGACGTACAGGCGAAACGGCGTGGTGAACCCGGCGGCGTCCCGGGCGCTCTGGATGCGCGAGAAGTCGAGCTCCTGGGCGAAGAACTGCGCCATCTGGGCGATGAAGTCGTCGTCGACCTTCTCGGGCACGGTCAGCCACGCGTCCTTGCCGGTCTCGTTGATCAGCTCGGCGATGAGCTCGTAGGGCACGCCGTCCTGGGCGCCGAAGCGCGCCGTGGTCGGCCGGTCGCTCCAGCTCACCAGCTGGCTGTTGTTGGTCGCCTCCCAGTCCATGAAGCGCAGCGCGCGAAACGGGGTCAGCGCGGCGAGGAACGCCGGATAGAAGCTCGCCGTCGGCTCGACGCCGGGCGGGTACAGGCGCAGGCTGGTCACCGACTGCCCCGGGCCGTTGGCGATGGTGATGCTGAGCAGCTGACCGAACACGCCCGGCGTCTGCGTGAGGTCGACGAGGCCGCGGTGGACATCGCCCTCGTCGGTGACATCGTGCAGGTTGCCGATGCCGCCCACGCTGACCGTGCCGCTGCCCTCCCACACGAGCTCGTACGTGCCGGTCGGGAACAGGAAGCCGACATCGGTCTGCGAGGTGCCGCTCTGGCCGGCGCCGGGCAGGCCGTTGGCGTCGAGCGTGCCCGAGAAGCCGCTCAGCTGGCGGCCGAAGTCGGCGGCCCACAGATCCGCCGAGACATTGGTCCCGACGTAGGCGGAGATGGTCGGGTTCGGATTGACCTGCCCGCTGTCCTCGGTCGTGCCCGCGCTGCTGGTGGTCGGTTCGTCGGGGCCGCTGCTGGTGGTCGGCGTGCCGGGGCCGGTCACGTCCACGGTCTCGCCGACGCTGCTCGAGCTGGTCTCGGAACCACCGCTGGAGCCGATGCTGCCGGAGCTCGCGCTCGTGTCGTCGCCTTGGCCGTCACCGCCGCACGCGGCCATCACCGCCAGCGTCGAGATCAACGCGCTTCGAATCAGGGACATGTTCGCAGGGTATGCGATCGGCACGGCCGCAGTCACGGTGAGCCCGGGGGCGCTGGCGACGAGGACGTCTCATGCGCGAAAACGCCGATGCGTGCGACCTGTCCCCGAGACCAGGATAGCGCGCGGGGCCCTGGACCCCCGCATGTCCCTCACGTGGGCATGTGGCGACCAAGGATGCGCGCGCCCCGTCGGACGACGCTTCGACGGCACGGCAAGCTCGAGCACCACGACGCCGGTCGCCTCCACTGCGCCATCGGCCACGTCGCGCCGGTCGACGAGGCTGCGAGCTTCGACCGCGAGCTCGAGGCCGCTCGAGCGCTCCGCCGCCACCGCCGAGAACTTGTTCGCCAACATCAAGCCACCATCATCCCGGTGAGACCTGCCCGGTTGCATCGACGCTGAGCCGATACAACCAGCCGGCTCGTCTGGCTCGGTGCCGTCGGCCGAGACGAGCACCGCCGCAACCTCGTCTGCGCGCGGCCAGTGGGGGCTGATCACGGCCGGTGGTTGTGCGACCATCGCCGCGTGAAGCACTTCATCAACGAGCGGGCGGACATCGTCCGTGAGGCGATCGACGCCGCGGTGATGCTCGGCGAGGGCAAGCTCGCCCGGCTCGACGGCTACCCCGCGATCAAGGTCGTCGTGCGCGCCGACTGGGACCGCAGCCGGGTCGCGGTGATCTCGGGCGGCGGGGCGGGACACGAGCCGGCGCACGTCGGCTTCGTCGGCGACGGCATGCTGACCGCCGCGGTCAGCGGCGAGATCTTCGCCTCGCCGAGCGTCGACGCGGTGCTCGCGGCGATCCTCGCCGTCACCGGCGCGCCGGGCTGCCTGCTCGTCGTCAAGAACTACACCGGCGACCGCCTCAACTTCGGGCTCGCGGCCGAGAAGGCGCGCGCGCTCGGGCTCGAGGTCGAGATGGTCGTCGTCGGCGACGACATCGCGATCCCCGAGGCGCCGCGCCCGCGCGGCATCGCCGGCACTCTGTTCGTGCACAAGGTCGCCGGCCACCTGGCCCGCGAAGGGGCGCCGCTTTTGGCGGTGAAGCGCGCCGCGGAGCGCGTCGCCGGGGCGGTGTGCTCGCTCGGCCTGTCGTTCACGTCGTGCACGATCCCCGGCCAGCCGGCGGAGCTGCGGCTCGGCCCGGACGAGGTCGAGCTCGGCCTCGGGATCCACGGCGAGCCCGGCGCGGAGAAGATCCGCTACGCGCCGGTGCGCGAGCTCGCCGAGGTCCTCGTGTCACGCCTCCACGCGCGGCTCGGCGACGCGGGCTCGCCCGTCGCGCTGCTGATCAACGACCTCGGCGGAGTGCCGCCGATCGAGATCGCGGTCGCCACGGGGTCGCTGCTCGCGTCGATGCGGCGCGAGGTCGGTCTGGTGTTCGGCCCGGCGCGGCTGATGACGTCGCTCGACATGAAGGGCCTGTCGTTGTCCGCGCTCGCGCTCGACCCCGAGCTCGAGCGCGCGCTGCTGTCCCCAGTCGGCCCGGCCGCGTGGGTGCCCGGGCGTCGCGTCGCCCGCGTCGCGCCGGTCCCGTTGCCCGCGGGCCTGCGGCCCGAGCCGCTCTCGCCGTCGGTGCACGTGGCGCGCCGACGCGTGGTCGAGGTCGTGTGCGAGGCGCTGGTCGCCCGCGAGGCCGAGCTCAACGCGCTCGACGCGAAGGTCGGCGACGGCGACACCGGCACGACGTTCGCGACGGCGGCGCGCGCCGTGCTGGCCGAGCTCGATCGCCTCCCGTTCGCCGACGCGGGGGCGCTGTGTGCGGCGATCGCCGGGCGCCTGTCGAGCGTGATGGGCGGCTCGAGCGGGATCTTGCTGTCGATCGGGGTGTCGGCGATGGGCGTCGCGGTGAGAGCGTCACAGGACTGGCCGGCGGCGCTGCGCGCGGGGGTGCGGCGGATCCAGCAGGTCGGCGGCGCCGAGGCGGGCGACCGGACGATGCTCGACGCGTTGCTCCCGGCGATCGCGGCGCTCGAGGCCGACGAGGGACTGGCAGCGGCCGCCGCAGCGGCGCAGCAGGGCGCGGAGGCGACGCGGACGATGACGCGGACGCACGCCGGTCGCGCGAGCTACGTGCCCGAGAGCGCGTTGCGTGGCGTGCCCGATCCGGGGGCCGTCGCCGTCGCGGCGATCTTCGATGCGCTCGCGACGGCGTCGTCCGGGTGATGCGGCCTGCGCGTCACCTCGGCCGCACCGCCCCGGCCTCGCTTCACCCGCTGTCCGATCGACCATGGCCGTCAGGACATGTTGGTGATGCGGCGAACGTGCGCAGCGGGCCCCGTCGATGTTCGAGCGGACACGCGCGGCCTCACTGCACGTTCCACGCGTCTTGATGCGATCGGCCGAGTGAGGTTGCCGGGTCGGCACCGATGGTCGTGTCGATCCATGCGAGCTCCGGGGACAGCGGCCCGCGGCAGCGCTCTTCCCTGATCTCCACTCGACGCATCCGAGCCGTGGTAGGTTCGGCGCTGCAGGAGCGTCGACCTGCTACCAGGATTGAGGAGTGCGATGACTGCAGAGAGCACCTCGGAGATCGTCGATCGGTTTGTGCGTGACCTGGGCTGCCCCGCGGAGGGTCCGGAGCTCGCGTTGGACTCCGCTCGCGCCCTCGCGCGCGTTCCGCCCGAGCAGCTCGTGCCCCACGTCGCGCCGATCGTCACTGCGCTGGCGAAACGGTTCCGGGTCACCGGCGGCGACCCGGCGATCGATCGCGCCGCCGATGTGCTCGAGCGGATCGAGCCGGGTGCGCTCGCGGCGGCGCTCGCGGGCGCGATCGGTGCCGGCGACGAGGCGGCGCGCGCGTGCTGGCTCCGCGAGCTCGACGGCCTCGCGCTCGCGTGCCCCGCCCTCTTTCCCGCGCTCGAGTCGCTCGCGCCGCGCCCACCCGCGCCCGCTGGCGACGCCGCGTTCGAGGCCGAGGTCGGGCGCTTCGCGCCCTATGTCGACGCGTTCCTCGCCGCGCTCGCCAAGAAGGCCGCGCTCGGCTCGCTCGGGGCGTACAAGGCGGTGGTGCGCGCCCGACTCCGGAGCCCGAGGGTGCTCGACCCGTATCTCGCGCTCGACTGGGCCGCCCTCTCGCTCCTCACCATGGACGAGAAGTCGCTCGCCTTCGACGCGATGGCGCACGCGCCCGCACCGAACGTCGAGCTCATTGACTTCGGCGTGTGCGTGTACAAGCGCCTCGTCGAGGTGGTGGAGGACCCGGCGACGGAGATCGATCGCGCGGAGCTGCGCGAGCTCAAACCGGACTACGCGGACGAGGTCGAGCTCGGGCAGACGGTCGGCGTGTTCGATCGCGACCGCGAGCGCGCGCTCAAAACCGCCGCCCTCCGTGCGTTTGGCCTGTGAGGCGGCGAGACAACCTGCGTCGGCGCGAGCCTAGCACCGACGCTGCGGTTCAAGCGCTGCGGCGTCGTCGAGCTCGACACGTCCGAGAGGCGCTGTCACGTCCGGGGTCGCCGCGGCGACGACGGGAGCAGGCAGGACAGAAAGATCCCCGCGCCTCTCGAACCACCGCGTCGATCGCCGTCGTCGTCGCTGTCGGCGAGATCCGACTCGCCCGGCTCGTAGACGATCAGGTCGCCCGGCTGGCAGCCGAGCGCCGCACATCACTTCGCCAGCGTCGAGGAGCGTGCGCCTCACACCTTGCCCGAGCGGACGTGCTGTTCGCGACCAGGACCCACGAGGGATAGAAGCGCCGCCGGAGGATGCGGAGGTCCCGCTCACCTCCGGGCTCGTCGGCGCGCTGCAGGCGCTCGGGGGAGGAAGGGCAGGACGCGACGTGGGTTCTCCCTCGGCGCATCGGGCGCGAACCCGAACCTGAGCGCTTCCGGAGCGACGACCGCGACCCGGCCGACTCGAGATCGCAGCCGGTCTTCCTGGGTACGGACCGGCGTCACTCGCCGGAGCAGCGTCTGCCTCTGCGAGCCCTCAAGCACCCCGCCCGGCGCACGGGAGACACCACGCGGTACCACACGTGGATCGGCTCGGGCGGGGAGGGCGGTGGACGCGATCACCGCCCGCCCGAGCCGCCGTCTCCGCCGCCGTCTGAACGGCGGGGAAGACGAAGCGGAAAAAGCCCCGGATTGCGCATATAGCGTGAGCCAAGCGCCCTCGGAAGTTTTCGGGGAAATTTCGCGTTCTCGGGCCGCGCGGGTAGCGTGAGCGCCCGACGTCGCCGGCAACCGATGCTCTTCGTCAGCTTCGACTTCCTGCTCTTCATCGTCCCCGTGCTGCTGATCTCGTGGGGGCTGTCGCACGTGCCCGTGCTGCGCGTGCTGTTCCTGATCGCGGCCAGCTATTTCTTCTACATGGCCGGGCCCGAGACGGACCCGCTGCAGCCGCCCTGGTACTACGTCGGGCTGCTGCTGCTGTCGACGGTGCTCGACTACGTGTGCTCGCGGCAGATCTGGCAGCAGCGCGAGGCCTTCGAGGGCAAGGACGCGCGGGCGAAGACGGCTGCGACGCGCACGCGCAACTTCTGGCTCGGCGTCAGCCTGGTCGGCAACCTCGGCCTGCTCGGCTACTTCAAGTACACCAACTTCTTCCTCGGGGTGTTCTCCGACGTCGCCCACGCGCTGGGGATGTCGGTGGTGGTGCCGCACCTCGAGCTGCTGCTGCCGATCGGGATCAGCTTCTACACCTTCCAGACGCTGAGCTACACGATCGACGTGTGGCGCGGGCGGCTGACGCCGGAGCCGAACTTCCGCAAGTTCGCGCTGTTCGTGGTGTTCTTCCCGCAGCTGGTGGCCGGGCCGATCGTGCGCGCGCACGAGTTCCTGCCGCAGCTGCACCGCCCGCCGCGCCTGTCGGCCGAGGCGATGACGCGCGGGATGTACCGCGTGCTGATCGGTGTGGCGAAGAAGGCGATCCTCGGCGACTGGATCGCGTCGCAGTTCACCGACGCGGTCTTCAACGCGCCCGAGAACTACACGTCGCTCGAGATCCTGCTGTCGCTGTACGCGTTCACGTTGCAGCTGTACGCCGACTTCAGCGGCTACACGGACATCGCCATCGGCGTGGCGTTGATGCTCGGCTTCGTGCTGCCGGAGAACTTCGAGCGGCCGTACCAGGCGAAGAACCTCGGCGAGTTCTGGCGCCGCTGGCACATGACGCTGTCGACCTGGCTGCGCGACTACGTGTTCTTCCCGCTCGGCGGCAGCAAGGGCTCGCCGGGGCGGGTGTACTTCAACCTGTGGCTGACCATGTTCCTGGTCGGCATGTGGCACGGGGCCAGCTGGAACTTCGTGCTGTACTCGAACATCCACGCGCTGGCGATGGTGTTCAACCGCTGGAACCGGCTGCGCAAGCGCGGCGCGGCGACGGCGAAGACGCGGGCGATGTGGGTCACCGGCATGCTGCTGCTGTTCGGCGCGGTGGTCGGCCTGTCGTCGTCGGTGCTGCAGCTCGGCCAGCCGGAGAGCCTCGGCCTCGCGGGCTTCGCGGTGCTGATGTTCCTGATCGTGGCCCGCCTGCCCGAGACGGGGACGGCCTGGAACACCGCGCTGCACGTGCTGCTGACGTTCCACTTCACGGTGCTGTCGCGGGTGTTCTTCCGCGCCGACGACCTCGACACCTCGCGCAAGATGATCGCCGGGCTGCTCCGCTTCGACGCCCACGGGATCCGCGACGGCCTCATCACCCCGGCCGTGTGGGCGGTGCTGCTGTTCGGGATCGGCTACCACCTGCTGACGCCGAAGGGCCTGGTCGACCGCGAGTCGTACGCGGTGTTCCGCCGCCTGCCGGGGCCGGTGATCGGGCTGCTGCTGGCGCTGCTGGGCCTCGCAGTCCACCTGCTGCTGTCCAGCGGGCCGCGGGCCAACATCTACTTCCAGTTCTGAGGGACATGACCCGATGACCAGCAGGACCGCGACCGCGGACGAACACGAGGGGCTCCTCGACGGCGAGGAGCGCAAGGTCAAGGTCGACCTCACGCGCGACGAGGAGCACGCGGCGAGTTACCCGCCCGGGACCTTCCGCAAGGTCATCGGCGCGATCGTCGGGCTGGGCCTGGCGATCGGCCTGACCTACGCAGTGCCGGCGCCGCAGGTCTCGACGGCCGCGGAGGAGCCGGAGAAGGGGAGCCTCGCCGCTGCGCTGGTGGCCTGCTTCGCGGCGCAGCCGGGGCTGGCGGGGTCGAGCTGCCTGCACCTGGCGCGGCCGTGGACGCTCGCGACCGACCCGGACACCGGCGAGTACAAGTACGTGCCGTTCTGGAACCTGATCGGCCGCGAGCTGCTGGGGATGGGCCAGAAGGCCGAGGTCGCCGACGCGGAGGTCAAGGAGGCGATCGCGGTCGCCCGCGCGGAGGCGGAGAAGGCGGAGGTCGAGGAGTTCAAGGAGGTCGAGGTCCGGGCGACGCCGGTGCAGGAGGACGAGAAGGTGCCGCCGCTCGCGCCGCACGAAGACGACGCGGAGCCGGTCGAGGTGCCGCTCGAGCGGCCCGAGGCGCTCGACCGCTTCTACGCGGCGCTGACCCGCACGCAGCTGGGCCTGCCGGGGGCGATCACGCGGGCGATGCACTACGGTGATTCGGCGATCGGCAACGACGGGATCACGGGGGCGATCCGCAGCAAGCTGCAGGCCCGCTTCGGCGACGCCGGCCACGGCTTCCACCTGCTCGGCCAGCCCAACGCCAGCTACCGCCACCAGGGCGTGCGCTTCGACGAGCGCAGCCAGTGGCAACATTGCTTCATCATCTTCGACTGCAAGAAGGACGGCTATTACGGGCTCGGCGGGACGACCTTCGAGTCGGCCGGGGGCGCGGAGATCCGGCTGTCGACGGCCCAGAAGGGCCCGATGGGCCGCAAGGTGGCCCGCTACGAGGTCTGGTACGCGGGGCTGCCGAAGGGCGGCAAGCTGCGGCTCAAGCTCGACGAGCAGGAGCCGGTCGAGCTCGAGACGGCGGCGGACCAGCTCGAGGACCGCTGGCACGTGATCGAGACCGACGACGGCGAACACACCCTGTCGGTCCGCGCGGCCGGCGGCGGCAAGGTCCGCGCGTACGGAGTGGCGATGGAGCGCAGCGTGCCCGGCGTGGTCTACGACGAGATGAGCCAGATCGGCGCGCTCACCCGCCGCCTGCTCAACTTCGACGCGGAGCACCTGCAGCGCCAGCTCGCCCGCCGCGACCCCGACCTGCTGGTGCTCATGTTCGGCGGCAACGACATGAACACGCAGGGCACGATGGAGAAGTACAGGGCCGAGTACTCTTCGGTGATCCAGCTGTTCCGCAAGGGCGACCCGCAGCTGCCGTGCCTGGTGATGGCGCCGCTCGACCACGGCGAACGCGACGGCTCGGGCAAGATCGTGACGCGGCCGATCGTGACGAAGCTGGTCCAGGCCCAGCGCGAGGTGGCCCAGGCCGAGGGCTGCGCCTTCTTCGACACCTACGAGGCGATGGGCGGCTCGGGCTCGATGGGCCGGTGGGTCCGCTCGTCTCCCGCCCTCGGCGCCGGCGACCTGTCGCACCTCACCCACCACGGCCACAAGGTGGTCGGCTCCATGCTGTACCGCTCGCTGATGCAGGGATACGCCGATTATCGCCAGCGCATCGCCGGAACGCCGGTCAAGGCGCTGAGCGAGGCGCCGGCGAGCGGGAGTCAGCCGGTCAAGGCCGACACGCCGAGCGACGCGGCCCCTTGACAGGGCGAGAGCGAGGCGCGATTTCGCGCCTTCGGGCCCGCGCGAAGCTTGATACAGTCGCGTCGTGCGAACGCAGGTGACGTGGGCCCTCGCGCTGGCCGCGGCCGGCTGCGGCGGCAAGGGCAGCATCCTGGACGAGCTGACCGCCACCGCCGGGCAGACCTACGATCCGTCGTACGGCCCCTCGGGTGAGCCTGACGACTCAGGCGACGAGCCGACGGGCGGAGCGACGACGGGCGCGACGACGGGCGACGAGCCGACGTCGGGCGGGCCGCCGGGGACGGGTCCGATCGACGTGCTGTTCGTGATCGACAACACCGGCTCGATGGCGGACGAGCAATCGCTGCTGGCCAAGAACATCGCCGCGCTGGTGAACACCGAGCGCGACCTGCGGATCGGCATCACCACCACGGACGTCGGCAACCCGCGCTGCCCGCAGGCACAGACGACGCCGGAGCGCGGGGCGATGGCGACGGGGAGCTGCGTCGAGGCGGCCGCGCTCGGCGACTTCTCGTTCAACATGGAGGACTTCTCGTACGCGTGCACCGATGTCTGCGCCCTCGCATCGATCGACGTCGTGCCGACGCCGACCACCGAGGAGCCCGAGCCGGAGGTGCGGCCGTGGTTCGAGCGCACCGGCGGGGTCACCAACCTCGCCGAAGAGGGCCTGAGCCTGGTGCAGGCGCTGCAGTGCGCGCTGCCGCGGGGCGTGGCGGGCTGCGGCTTCGAGTCGCCGCTCGAGAGCATGCGCATGGCGCTGGCCCGGGCGATGGACGCGAGCTCGCCCGAGTACGGGTTCTTGCGGCGCGAGGCCGACCTGGTGGTGGTGATCCTGACCGACGAGGTCGATTGCAGCTACAACCCGGCGTTCGACGACATCTTCGAGACCAACATGATCTTCTGGGAGGACCCGGATTGGCCGGCCCCGACCAGCGCGGTGTGCTTCAACGCGGGGGTCCAGTGCGAGGGCGCGGGGCCGGCGTATGAGGCCTGCCCCGCGACCAACTACAACATCGAGGGCGAGCCCGGCGTCGCCGACGACGAGGCGGTGCTGTGGCCGGTGTCGCGCTACACCGATCTGCTGGCCGACATTCAGGCGAGCAAGACCGGCGGGGCGCGGGTGCGGCTGCTGGCGATCGCCGGGGTGCCGCGCGGCTTCGAGACCGGCGACGCGGCCCTGGTGTTCGCGGACGACCCCGATCCGGAAGATAACGATCTGTTCGGCATCGGCCCCGGCTGCGTGCTGGCGAATCCCGACGACCCGGACTATTCGCAGACCGCCAGGCCGCCGGTGCGCATGCTCGAGGTCGGCGCCAGCCTCGGGCCGCTCGAGTTCCATTCGATCTGCCAAAACGACTACTCCGTGCCGCTCGCGAAGATCGCCCAGCCCTGAGAGCCCCCCATGTCCGCACGCCAGCACCACTTCTCGTTCGCCAAGAAAGTCATCCCCGCCGAGACGTTCCGCGCGCCCGACCGCATGTTCGCGGAATTGACGGGTCCGCAGCGCGAGGCCTTCCTGTTCTTCCTGTGGACGGAGTCGGGCAAGGGGCTGGCCGAGGCGCTGCCGCACGTGGGGCTGGCCCCCGGCGGGCTCGAGATGGCGAAGCTCGACGTCGTCGGTCACGTGACGGCGGGCGACACCGAGGTCGTGGTGATCTCGATGCCGCCGGCGCTCAACGCCAACGAGGCGATGTTCCTGGCGCTGGTGCGGCGGGCAGGCGCGCCGAGCGTGTTCTTCTACGAGCGCTGCGCCGATCTCAGCACCGGGACGGTGCACCCGAAGGAGGCGGTGCTGGCGGAGACGCGGCCCGACGGCAGCCGCAGCAACTACGGGTTCCACGAGGGCCTCGACCTGCAGTCGTTCAAGGCCCAGCTCGAGAAGATCCTCGGCGTCTCGCTGGCGGGCCTCGAGAGCAGCCTCGAGCCGGTGACCGCGGCGGCGTTCGTGGCGGCCGGGGCGGCGCGCACGAGCGGGGGGCGCTCGACGATCCGGCGCGTGGCCGAGCCGGCGAGGCCGAAGCCCGGCTCGGTGCTCGAGGTGCTGCTCCTGCTGCGCTTCAGCCTGCCGCTGGTGATGTACGCGGTGTGGAAGACGGTGCCGTCGCTGGGCTATCAGCTGGCGCCGGCGATCGGGCCGCTGTACACGCTGTTGTCTATTGGGATCGGGATCTCGCTGGTGGTGTTTTTGTACAAGGTGTACGACGCGCGCCGCGGACAGACGCCGTTCGGGCCGGGGATGGCGGTGGCGGGCTGGATGATCCCGGTGGCCCAAATGGTGATGCCGCCGCTCATCGTCGGCGGGGCCTATCGGGCGGTGGTCCGCTCGAGCGCCGGCCTGATGGTGACCGTGTGGTGGCTGGCGTGGCTGGTGCAGATGGTGAACGAGGTGATGCGCGGGCTGAGGGCGCAGCTCAGCCGCGTCGACGGCGGCGACTGGTACGCGGCGTTCGAGGCGGGCGGCGGGTTCCACCTGCCCGAGCCGGTGGCCGACCTCTACATCATGATGAGCTCGGGCATCGGCTCGCTGCTGACGACGCTCGCGGCCTACGGGATCTTGTGGCACATCGTGAGATCGATCCGCGCCAAGCTGTGACCCGCGCGACGATCGCCGAGGTCACGGGCCTGCGAGCTCGATGTCGACGGTGAGCGCCGGGTCCACCGGCCCGCCGACGCGGGACGTGAATTGCCAGGCGCCCGCGGTGAGCTGCATGGTATGAGCGCCGCGGCTCAGGGTGCCGTTGAACCCGGGCTGCGGCTCCAGCGGGTCCTGGGTGCAAGCGGTCAGACGTACCTCGTCGCTGAGCGTGAGGTCGTAGTTCGCAGTCTCGGGGACGTCGAAGCGGGCGCCGATGATGTACGCGGTCCCGCCGGCGTCGGTGAAGATCGGGCCCACCGTCCACGGCTCGTCGCAGGCGCCGGTCGCCTCGAAGTGGAGCGCGGGGGCCGGACCGGAGCTCCACGCGATCGGCGAATAGGCGCACGCGAAATTCGGGTGACGCTCGAAGGTCGGCCGCGCCGCGGCATAGTCCGCCTCGAGCGTCTCGACGTCGACGCCCAGGTGTTCGGCGACCACGCTCGCCCGCCGCCCGGCGGCCCAGGGATCCTCGCCTCCCTCGTTGCTGGCCGCGTAGAGCTCGAGGAATCCCGCGAGTCCGAGCTTCTGGGCGATGTAGCGAGTGAAGCGCGCGGCGTCGGCGTAGAAGACGTCGTCGCTCGTGGCGGCGCTGAAGAGCACGTCGGGCGCCCCTGGGTCCTCGGTCCCCTTGGGAGGGATGTAGTAGGGCTCGCCGTCCTCCAGCATCGTCGCCGTGCCCTCGATGAGCCACGGCGCGGGGGTGCCGAGCCGGGCGAGCAGGGCGTGCGCCATCTCGTGGCTGGCGGCCTGCAAATCGCTGTAGATGGCGATGCCGTCGTCGCTGCGGGTCGTGCAATCGTCTCTGCCGAACGGGCACCCCGGATAGCCGTCGCGCGCCCAGTACATTTTGAAGGGATCGTCGCGTCCGACGATCGCGACGATGCGGTCGCGCTGGGCCTGCAGGTACGGCAAGGTGCCGGCGCAGACCGCCTCGTCGAAGTCGGTGTAGAGGTGGAAGCCGTCGAGCTCGAAGCTCTGGGCGGCGGGGAAGTCCTCCTCCGCGCGGCAGGCGAGGCCGGGCGCGAGGAGGAGGGCGAGGAGCCAACGCGGCGAGGTCGATCGCAATCGCGGACGCACGCCTCGAGGGTCGCATGGTTCGCGACCCAGGACATCGGACTCCGCTCGACGGGGCCACGGAGCGCCGTGCAAGAACGAGCGGGACGGTGCGGCCCTAGTCGCGGCTGAAGCGGCGCCACAGGCCGAAGCCGACGCCGAGGCCGAGCAGGATCAGGATGCCCAGCGGGATGCGGTAGAGCAGCGGCTTGCCGAGGTCGTCGACCTTCACGCCGAGCAGGCCGGCGGCGTCCTCCGGGGTCAGCTCCCACACGTTGTCGCCGTGGTAAAGGCAATACTTGCCGTCCCAGGTCCACAGGTCGAGCCAGAACACGCCGAACTGACTGTAGAGATAGCCGACCTTCACGTCGTGGCCGGTGGTGTCGTCGGCGAACTGCTTGGCCTCGCCGGCCAAATCGTCATAATGCAGGATGCTCTCGCCGTGGGTGATTAACAGGATACCCTTGCCGGCGTGGGCCTCGGTCGAGGCGAGAGCGACGCCCGCGAGCGCGAGCGCGGGGATGGAAAGAGACAGCAGTGGGCGCATTCGTACCTCCGCGGCGATGCTCCCAGCGGGCCCGGGCGCTGTCAAACGGCGCCCGGAGGGGTGAGGCGGTCGACATTGTCGAGGGCGGGGAGAGAACAGGGTTTGTCGGCGAGGTCGTCGTCGTCGGCGAGAAACTCGGGCGCTGCGGCGGGAGATCGGGCCGCTCGAACGCCTGGGGCAAAGATCAGAGGGCCGCGGCGTAGGGGATGTCGAGCGGGGCGGCGTCCGGGTCGCGGAAGGTGAAGTGCCACCATTCCTTGTCGTACGGGGTGAAGCCTTGGGCCTGCAAGGTGCGGCGCAGGAGCCGGCGGTTGGCGAGCGCGGGGCCGGCGGCGCGGGCGTAGTTGCTCTCGGGCCCGAGGTGGTCCCACGCGGTGCCCATGTCGAGCGGCTCGCAGGTGCCGGCGCGCGCGAGGGTGAGGTCGATGGTGTCGCCGCGGTTGTGACCGGAGCGCCGGGCGATGTAGCCGTCGTCGACGAGCCGCCGCCGACCGCTGCGCTCGGCCCACTCGACCATGGCGAGGCTGGCTCGCACCGGGCGATAGGCGTCGTACACGAGGAGCGTCAGGCCCTGCGAGCCGAGGGCGGCCTGCGCCCGCGCGAGCGCCTCGGCCGGGCGCGCCCGCAGCCACGAGCCGGGCGCCTCGTAGCCGGGCAAGACCGCCCCGGTGAAGTTGTCGGCGGTGGCGTAGCGGACGTCGAAGCAGGCGCCGGGCAGGGCAGCGCGCAGGTCGACCAGGCCGGGCGGGGGACGAGTGGAGATGTTCTTTTGGACAGGTGATGTGTCCGGGCGACCAGGTCCGGAGCTCGCGGCGAGAGAGGTGTCCGCCGGGACATGTGCGGTGGGCGGAGTGAATCGATAGATGTCCCCGGGGACATGTGATGTGTCCCCGGAGACAGGGACGGCGATCGGAGCATTGCCGGCGCCAGCGGTGCCCGGGGCGAGTTGTGAAATGTCTCCGGGGACAGGTGATGTGTCCCCGGAGACAGGGGCTTCTGTCGGGGTACCGCCGGCGTCCGCGGTGCCCGGGGCGCCTTGTAAAATGTCTCCGGGGACAGGTGGTGAGCCCCCGGAGACAGCGGCGGCGGTCGAGGCGTCGCCGGCGTCGCACGCGGCGAGGAGGACGAGGAGCAGGCGCCGCGGCCCGGGCGGTGCGTGGTCTGGAGCGAGTGCGCGGGGCATGAGGGTCAGAGGCTGCGGAGGAGGCGGGCGGCGCCGACCGGGTCGACGGCCGCGGCGGCGAGGGCTCCGCCCATCATGGCGCCGATGACCCCGACGGTGGCGACCTCGCTGCCGGCGAAGAAGAGCCCGGCGATCTTGCTGCGCGGGCGCAGGTAGGGGTTGGCGAACCGCTCGGGGGTCGGGAGGATGCCGTAGATCGAGCCCTGCGTCGGCCGCACGAAGGTGTCGGTCGACAGCGGGGTCGACAGCTCGACGTGGTCGACGAGCGGCCGCAGCCCTGGAAGCTTTTTAAAAAATTGCTCGAGCAGGCTGTCCTGCAGGCTTTGTTTAAATTGATCGTAGTCGTCGCCGCGGCGCTTCCAGCGGGTGCCGAGCCAGCCGGAGAACCGGTCCCACGGGACGAACGTGACGACCTCGCCGGTGTGGCGCTGCTCGGGGCCGGGGTCGTAGGCCGGGTCCTTCAGCGAGGGGAAGCTGCAATACAGGACGGGGGCCTCGGCGAGCCGCGCGGGGTCCGAGATGTCCCAGGCGTCGATCTCGGTGTCCCACGTATTATAATACCATTGATTGTAGGCACCGGCGCCGGCCGAGCGGATGTCGCCCTTGAAGCCGAGGTAGAGGCAGACGTGGGCCGGCGCGGGCGGGAGGGCGCGGACGCTGGCGGCCCAGCGGGTGTCGGCGACCTCGCGCGGCAACAGCCGCTGCACCGTCGACGACACCCCCGCGGCGCTGATCACCCGGCGAGCGCGGAGCTCCTCGCCGTCGCGCATGCGCACCCCGACCGCGGTCCCCTTCTCGAGCAAGATCTGGGCGACGTCGGCCGAGATCCGCGTGTAGCCGCCGGCGTCGGCGACTGTCTGCAGCAGCTCGCGGGCGATCGCCGAGGAGCCGCCGACCGGGTAATACCCGCCCCACTGGAAGTGCTTGGTGACGAGCGCCTGGATCGCCAGGGAGGCGCGGCTCGGGGTGGCGCCGTGGTAGGCCCACTGGGCGGCCAGGACGGTCTTGAGCCGGTGGTCGCCGCTGAGCCGGTCGAGCGCGTGCTGGGCGGTCTCGCCGAAGGCGCGACGGGCTGTCCTCGTGAACATGTCCGTGAGTACATGTGCGGAAGGTGGGGCGAGCCGGGCCAGGTAGTACGACCGCATCGCCGCCGAGACCTCGCGGACGCGCGCGAAGTAGGCGTCGACGGCCTGCCGACCCTCAGGAAAAGTGTCGTGCAGGAGGGCGCGGAAGGCCTGCGGGTTGTCGGGGAAGCCGAGCTGCAGGCCGTCCGGGAAGGCGAAGGCGTCGTAGACCGGGCCCAGCGAGGCCCACTGCAGGCGACGCCCGGTGAGGCCGGCGAGCAGCCGCCCGGGCATGCTGCGCTCGGTGACCTCGCCGACGGCGTGGACGCCGACGTCCCAGTGGTACTTGCCGCGCTTGAAGCTGTGGGTGAAGCCGCCCGGGACGTAGTGCTGCTCGAGCACGAGGACCCGCTGGCCGAGCGCGGCGAGCAGCGCGGCGCAGGTCATGCCGCCCATGCCGGAGCCGATGACGATGCTGTCCCAGAGGACAGGCGCGGCGAAGCCGGACGGGAGGTTCTTCGACCAGGGGTGACGCACAGGGCGGTCGGACATGCGTGCCCAGCATACAGCGCGCGGCGGCCGCGGAGCGGTGGCGGTGCAAAACAGCGGTCGAGGCCGCCGCGGCCGCAGATCGACCGAGGCGCGGAGCGGGACGCCGGCGCCCGTGGCGACGCCGGCGAGCACGACGGTACGAGGCCGCGAAGGGGGGCCTGTGTGGGCGATCGCGCGATCACGAGGGCGCGGCGGAGCTTTCGGTCCCACGCTCGAGGCGAAGGAGGCTACACACGATGACTCCGCTCGTCCTGTTGCTCCTGCTGTTCCTCGGCTTCGGCCTGTTCGGAGTGCTCAGCGACCGTGCCTGTCGCGCCGAGTCGCTCCGCCGCGGACGCGAGGAGCGCCGCGTGACGCTCAAGGACTTCGTGGTGCCGGTGGTGCCGGTGCGACACCGCTGGCTGCGGCCGCGGGTCCATCGCGGCTGAGGGCGTCAAGGGAGGCAGCTGTGCTCGACCGACGCGCGAGAGCATCGGCCTCGAGCTGCAAACGCCGAGCACGCTGCGGCTCACGCTTGAGGGCGGTCAGGCAACGCGACAGCAGGCGTGCGACGTCCATGCGCACGTATCGATCGGCGTCGTCGGTTTCAGTCAGGCGGCGCGCTTCTTCGAGATGCGGGAGGGCGATCTCCGGTTGCCGATTCTCCAAATGATAAGAGGCGAGGCCGTAGAGGACAAAGGCCCTGTGTTCGGGGTGTTCGGGCGGATTATTGGTATAGAGCGCGTTCAGGCGTGAGAAATAGCCGAATCCTTCGCCACAGCGTTGCAGCTCGCAGAGAGCGGCGCCCAGGCTGTAGAGTAGCGCCTCCAGATCGAGCTCCACGCGGCCATCATCGTGCCAGGTAAGGAGAGCTCGGTAGACCTCCACCGATGTGGAGGGTTGATGGGCCTCGAGGAATATGTCGCTTAGCAGGGCCAGGGCCTCGACACGCAGTTGGTGCTGCGCGGGCACGGATGACTCTGGATATCCGAGGACCGTTCGGGCCCGGGCCGTCGCCAGTGCGAACTGACGCTCGGCGAAATCGATATGGGCGAGCTCGAGTTCGACTCGCGCGAGGAGGATGGTGTCCGGACCGTAGGTTCGCAGCAAGATCGGTCGAGCATCCGCAAAGCAACTGCGTGCCGGCCCCGTCTGGTCGAGCTCGGCGAGGAGCTGGGCCTCGGCGAGCTCGACCCGCACGACGGCCGGATGCTCGCGGCCGAAAATCTCGAGTGCGTCTCGCTTGAGCTCGTCGAACAGCTTCATGGCCAGCTCCGGCTCGCCCGCGTTCGCGGTCGCGTTGGCGAGGCGCAGGCCGGCCCAGATCAGCTCAGGATGGCGGGCGTCGAGAAAATCGCGGCGCAGCTCGTAGGCTTCTCGATGACGTGAGAGCGCCTCAAGGTTCTGATCCTCCAGAAACAGGATATGACCATCGGTATCCAGGAGATCGGCGCGGTCGTTGGGAGTGAGACGAGCATGGCGGGTCGCGGCAGCGCGGGCGTATTCGAGGTACTGGCGCGCTCGTTCTCCGTCCTGTTCGACTCGTGCCGCGAAGACAGCGAGATCGTTCCAGACCCGCCAGGCCAAGCCGTCGAGGGCCGATCCCGTGGCCAGTACGCCGGCGGCGTGCAGGTGTTGGAGGCCGCCGCGCACGTCGCCGAGATGGTGGCCGAGCAGGACGCCGCGCAGGCGCAAGGCGTCTGCTTCCAGCAGCGGATCGCCGACAGCTCGGATCGCCGCGAGGGCGGCGTCTACCTGCGCGAGCGCTTCGACTCCCAGCCTGGCCGCGTGAAGGCTCGTGGCGTGGGCCAGCGCGGCCTCTGCGGGCGCGAGGCGTGGATCGCGAGGGCGCTTGTAGGACCCATCGAGGAGAGCCTCGCGGTCGCGGCAAACACGGATATCGGGCAGCCGGTGGACGAGCTCCGGGACAGAGGCGACCAGGGCGGCGTCCGCATGACGGAGCTGTTCGATCAGAGCATCCAGGGCGCTTCGCCGGTGCGCGAGACAGAGCTCGCTACGCTCGAAGAGCAGCAGTGCTTGTTCGTTGCGGCCCTGTATCTCCTCGCAGACTTGGACGTGGGCGTCGAGCCACTCCTCGACATACGCATCGAGGCGACTCTGGACGAAATCGGCGGTTTGGAGGGAGAATGGCTGCGCTGTGGCGAGGATGGCCGTGCGGACTGCTGCTTTCGTTTGAAAGTCCCAGATGCCTTCGAGCTGGTCCCTGGGCTCGGGGCAGAGGCCGGGGGAAAATGCGTCGAACGGTATGATCGCGGCCGCAATGAGGCCGCCGGTGAGGAGCAGCACGAGCGGAAGGAGGAGCGAGCGGACCAGTCGGAAGGATTGCTTCTCGAGGGCACCGAGCAGCACGTCCATCGAGGTGAAGCGATCGGCAGGGCGCACGGCGAGGCCGCGGGCGAGGAGGCGGCGCAGCGCCCTCGGGATCCGTCTTTGCCCGGCGCCGGCCGGAAGCTCGATCGCTCGGTAGGCCAGCTCACGCCCGGGAACGCTCCGGGGTCCGAAGGGGCGGTCGCCGTAGAGGCACTCATGCAGGGCGACGCAGAAGGAGAACTGGTCGCTGCTGGCGTCCACACGGCCGGTGCTGAAGGCCTCGGGGGCCATATACGCCGGGGTTCCTGCGACTGTGCCGGTATCGGTGGCGCGGGCGCCGGGATCGGTGGTCGAACCCGAGAGCTCGGCGATCGTCGGCGAGTCGACTGCCGCGGCGCCGCGAGCGAGGCCGAAGTCGACGATCCGGACGCGTCCGTCGTCGCCGACCAAAATGTTTCCGGGCTTGACGTCGCGGTGCACGATGCCGGCCCGGTGCGCCGCTGCCAGACCTCGCGCGGCGGCGACGAAGACGTCGACGATCGCGGCGACGTCACGGGGCTCGGTCCGCAGCCACTGTGACAGCGTCGTACCGGCGACGTACTCCATGACGAGGCAGACGGCCTCGCCGGCAGTGACGACCTCGTGGAGCTGGACGACGTTGGGGTGCGAGAGACGCGCGAGCGCCCGGGCCTCGTGGAGGAGGCGCCGGCGATCGGCGTCCGAGACGAGGACGTCGTCCCGGATCATCTTCAATGCGACGACGCGGCCGAGGGTGTCGTCCTCGGCCGCGTAGACGACGCCCATGCCACCGACCCCGAGCGAGCGCAGGATCCGGAATCGTCCGAGCTGCATCGGCGCGGTGTCCTCGCCGAAGAGGCGAGCGCCGATCCTCCGTCGCATCGCCTCGGCGTCGAGCGGACGAGTTCGGGCGAGCTGCGGGAGGGTCGACGCGATGTCTTCGGTCGGGAGCGGTGGAAACATCGAAGATCAGGAGTCTTTGCTCTCGAGGTCCCTGTCACCGATGCGGGTCTTGCGAATCTTGACTGTGATCTTGGTGCCGGTAGGTTTCGTACCATCAAAGAAGCAAAGGCGCCACGCGTGCTCTTGCCCGAGCGGAGGATGAGTGAAGAAGACCAAGATTGTTCCATGTCCCAATTCGACCCACCCCGATCCCTCGACCGGGGTGATTTGCAGACTTTTCGCCTGCTGTGCATGTTCTGGCGCGACAGGCTCGAGCTTCACAGCCGATACACGGGCGCCGGCGACATCGAAAGATCTCTCGACGTACCCGCCCTTATCGTATCTTATGGTGGGAAGCTCGCCTGCAGGCAAATCTTCATATCTATCCACGGTGGTCGAGGTCGAGTCGTTCATGTGTCCTCCGTCTGGTTGGGTGTACTTGGGGTAGTGTCGCCGGTTTCGGGATCCGTTAGCGACTTCGCGAGGTCGTGCTAACTTTGTACGGATGGCGAGCGATATCGAGCTGTTTCGGGCCTGGCGTGCTGGCGAGCGTCAGGCGGGTAGCGTTTTGTTCGCGCGGCACTTCGACTCGATCTACCGGTTCTTCCGCAACAAGGTCGACGGGGAGGTCGAGGACCTCGTCCAGCGGACCTTCGTCGCTTGCGTGGAGGGGCGGGAGAGGTTCCGGGAGGAGTCCTCATTTCGGACGTATCTGTTCGCGGTCGCGCACAACCTGCTGCGAGACCATCTGCGCCGGAAGAAGCGGGCCGCGGAGCAGCTCGACCTCGAGGAGGTCTCGGTGGTCGACCTCGGGGCGTCGCCGCTGTCCTTCCTGGCCGCGCATGCCGAGGAGCGGGTGCTGCTGCACGCGTTGCGGCGGATCCCCGTCGCGTCGCAGATCATCCTCGAGCTTTATTTCTGGGAGCAGATGACGGGGCCGGAGATCGGCGCGTTCCTCGGGGTCATCGAGGACACCGCGCGCAGCCGGATCCGCCGGGCCAAGCTGCAGCTCGAGGCGATGATCCGCACCCTCGAGGCCACGCCCGCCGAGCTCGAGAGCACGCTGTCGAACCTCGACGGCTGGGCCGAGGCGATCCGTCGTCAACTCGCGCCGACCTGAGCCGGCGAGCCGCCGTCGGTCCGGGCTGGCTTTCTTTCAGCGGTGAGACGCCATTCGCACCGGAGCGAGTCGAGCGCTCGCTCCGGATCGCGGATGCGGACATGCGCGCTGGGAGGCGGCTCGACCCACACACATGCGCTGCGAGGTCGCCTTCGTCAGGCAGAGAGGCTCGACGTGGGACCTCGCGGTGGCGCTCAGCCGGGCGGGACGACCACGCCGCAGGCGCACTTGATCGAGACCTGGACCTCGCCGTTCTGGATGGCGTCGCAGGCGTCGCCGACCAGCTCGACCTCGCCGGGGTTGTTGAGCTGCCAGCCGTCCTCGTCGCCGAAGGGGACGACCATGCCGTTGACGTAGACGGTGCACTGGTCCTCGCCGCCCTCGGAGACGGTGCCGTCGAGGGTGAGCTTGCAGTCGCGGACGCCGTCGACGATGTCGGCGAACGCGTCGGCCAGCGCCTGCGCGTCGTCGGCCTTGTAGAACGGCGCGTCGGGGTCGCCGGGGCCGACGCCGGCGCCGGCGTTGGCGACGTCCTGCAGGTGCTGGTCGCTGACCTCGTTGCCGACGCTGATCACGTAGGTGCGCACGCCCTGGGCGAACGCGGCGGCGGCGGCCTCGACCGACTCCTCCTGGCCGTTCTGCGGGTTGGGCTCGGCGCAGGTGTCGGGCTCGCCGTCGGTGGCGAGGACGATGATCTTGTTGCCCTCGGTCGGGTCCATGACCAGCGTCGGCGTGACCGCGGCGATCGATTCGCCGGTCGGGGTCTCGTCCTCGGGCTGGCTGGCGTCCCAGCTGGCGGCGATCGCCTGGTAGTTGTCGAGCGCCGGCGGGGTCTCGGTGATGACGGGGCACTCGCCGCCCTGGTCGCCCTCGAAGCTGGTGTAGAGCGCCATGCCGAAGCGGACCTGGCCCTCGAGGTGGGGGACGAGGCCGTCGTCCTCGTCGAGCAAGGCGTTGTAGACGGCCTCCCAGCGGTCGGTGTTGCCGAACTGGGTGGTCATGCTGCCCGATTGATCGATGAGCAGCAGGACGGTGGGGATCTGCGGCTCGAAGGTCACGTCGGCGTCGGCACACACGCTGGTGTCGCTGGCGCCCTCGCTGTCGGTCGCGCTGCCGGGACCGCCCCCGAGGTCGAACTTGACGGCCTCGTCGGTGGTCGAACCAGTGGTCGGCCCGGTCTCGGTCGCGCCGGCGCTGACGCTGGTGACCCCGGGAATGCCGGTGGTGCTGCTGCCGGTATCCGTGTCGGTCCCGGGAGTGCCACCGACGCCGCCGCAGCCGGCCATCACCGCGACCATTGCCCACATTGTCCCGCATGAATGGTTAATTCGCGCAAGCATCAGTGCAAGCATAGTGAGGTCGACCGGGCGCGCTAGCCGGATTGTACCTGCCGCTTTCCTCGTCCTCCGGACGGGGTTCATGGACCCTCGCTCGAGATCGATACCTGCGAGCGCGCGTATAGCCCGCAGCTCCGCGCGCAGATCATGCCACACTGCGCTGCATCGACGGCGCGGCGGAGGATTGCTCGATCGCGGCAAAAATCGCCGTCTCGCGGCGTTCTCGGGCCGTCTCGGCGCGGCCGCGACCGGCGACGCGCCGGGGCGAGCGCGAGCGACGAGGCGCTCGCGCGTCCGCGACGGCGGGGTCGGGGATTCGTCCTGTCGCGCGCGACCGACAAGCAATGCGGCGAGGCGGCGACGCATCGCGGTGGTGCGCGGATTGCTGTCGATCGTCGCGCCGAAGCGCCGCGACGGGCGATCTACCACCGTTCGATGGTGAGGGCGCGAATTGATATTCCAGGTCGAGAAGGGTCTTTTATGGCGACCGATCGCGCAGCGAGGCCCGCTAGCCGCGGTCGCGCAGGGCCTTGCGGTGGATCAGCCGCGCCAGCGGGCCGCGCGGCGGGACGGACCACAGCGGCTCCTCGGCGGCGCCATGGTGGTGAAGAATGTGATTGGCGGCGAGGATGCCCGTGCTGGCGGCGCGCTCCATGAGGGCCGTGGGGAACGGAGTGTGGATGCAGTCGCCGGCGAGGTAGAGGGTCGGGTCCGGGGTGTCGACGCGCAGGCGCAGGGGGTGGGTGCCGGGGCGGAAGGCGGGGCAGTCCTGGCTCAGGAGGAAGCGCTCGTCGAGCGTGGCGGCGTCGCGGGTCTCGGGGTAGAGGTCGTGGAGGGCGCGCAGCAGGTCGGCCTTGATCTCGGCCTCGTCGAGCTCGTCGGGGAGGGCGTAGGCGTGCAGCTCGACGACGCTGCCGCCGCTGCGCGCGGCCCAGTCGCGGCTCTCGTCCTCGAACAACGGGTAGAGCGAGATGTTGTCGACGAGGCCGAGGCCGGTGGTGCCGACGAACGCGGCGCGGCCAGGCGCGGGCGGCCGATCGAGCCACAACCTCCACACCGCGAAGCGAGCGGTGACGGTCTGGGCGGCGACCTGCTCGCGCCAGCAGTGGCCGATGCAAGGATCCTCGGGGGCGACGCCTCGCGGGTAGCCGAGATGCGGCGACTCGGCGACGAGCTGCTGCAGGCCGGGGACGCTGGCGGCGAGGATGCAGGCGTCGGCGTGATAGACCTGTCCTCTGGAGCTGGTGACGCGATGGCGACCGTCCGGCCCGCGGTCGAAGTTGACGGCGGCCTCGGCGAGGCGCAAGCGGACGCCGCGGCGCTCGAGCACGGCCGCCATCGGCCGCCAGAGCGTGGTCGAGAACGGGCCGCGGGCGACGTCGAAGACGATGCCCTCCGGGTTGCCGACGAAGTAGAAGTGAAACATCATCAGCAGCTCGGCGGCGCTGAACTCCTGCTCGGGGTTGAAGAAGGAGTGGGCGAAGACATCGAACAGCATCTGCCGGGCGCGCGGCGGGAAGCCGAGGCGGTCGAGGAAGCTGCGCGCGTCCTCGCGGTCGAACTGGGCGTAGGTGGCGAGCGGGTCGTAGGCCATGATCGCGCGCCCGCAGGTGTCGTCGACCCGCAAGGCGTCGCGCCAGGTCATGGTGCTGCTGCGCCGGATCAGGCTGACGAGGTTCCAGATCGGCAGCTTCGGCAGGCCCGCGAACGACTCGCGCAGGCCGTCGGGGCCGAGCAGCGGGTAGTCCTCGACCGGGCGCAAGAAGCCGAGCTCCGGATCGATCCGCCGCAGCCACTCGCGCAAATTGTAGTACTGGCGGAAGAAGGCGTGAAAGCCCCGCTCCATCTCGAACTCGGTGCCGTCGGCGAGGGTGTCCGTCCACGCGCCGGCGCGACCGCCCAGGTAGGTCTCGGGCTCGAGCACCGTGACGCGGGCGCCCCGCTCCGCGAGGATCGTGGCCGCCGCGAGCCCGGCGATCCCGCCGCCGACGACGAGGACGTCGAGCGGCCGCGGCAGGGCGACCGGCGCGCGCCGGTCAGGGGTGTTGGCAGGTCGGCGGGAGATTCCCAGCATGGTGTTTATTTAAAAAAGAAGGGTGAGGCGCGCGGATGGCGGATGTCCCGGGGGACAGGTTCGGCGAAAGGGTGGAGATGTCCTTGGGGACAGGCGAATGGCCGCGGGGGCGAAGGATGTCCTTGGGGACAGGTAGGAAGGTGAGCCGCCGCGGGCGCAGGGAGGATGTCCCGGGGGACAGGTGGTGCGCGGCGTCGGCGTCGGCGCGCCTCGCGGCTCCTTCAGGTATGGCTCAGGCCGGGCGGCGGGCCAGGAAGGTGTGGACGATGCCCTCCTGCCAGCCGTCCATGGTGGCCGACTGGGTGTCGCAGAAGCCGGCCGCTTGCAGGCGGCGCAGGAAGGCGGCGGCGCCGTCGAAGGCGTTCACGCTGCGGCGCAGGTAGCGGTAGATGTTCGAGCCCGGCGAGGTGACGAGGCCGGCGGGGATGATGATGCCGAGGCACACCGCGTTCCACACCAGGTGGGCCCGCAGCGAGTCGCGCACGCTGTACTCGTGGAAGCAGATCACGCCGCCGGGCTTGAGGAGCGGGAGCAGCCGCCGCAGACACAGGTCCGGGTCGGGCATGTTGCGGATCCCGTAGGCCATCAGGATGCCGTCGAACGGCCCGCTCGCGCCGTACGCCGCCGGGTCCATGGCGTCGCCCTGCAGGAAGCGGACGCCGGTGAGCTCGCGCTTCTTGCGGGCCAGGTCGAGCATGCCCACCGAGGCGTCGAGGCCGGTGATCCGCGCGCGCGGATAGGTGCGCACGAGCGCGAGGGTGGATAAACCTGTCCCACAGCACAGGTCCAAAAGGGCAGCATCCTCCGGGACCCGCATGCGCTCGGCGCTGCGCTCGAGGTGCCGGTGGTAGCCGGGGTTCATGCCGGTGAGGAGGTCGTAGCGGGCCGCGACGCGGTCGAAGGCGTGCGGGACGGCCTGCTTCTGCGCGCGCAGGGACGGCGGCGGTCGAGTCATGGCTTGGATCGGGTGAGGACGAGCCGGGCGATCGGCCCGTGGTGGAGAGAGTCTGCGCGAGGATCGAGCTCGAGCGAGGGCGAATCGCGGCGAGACGATCGAGGCATCGCAGCCTCGCCGGGAGCGGGTGGCCGGAATGCAGGTGCGGGTGTGAGGCGCGCCCGGAGGCGACGTTTGGGCGGCCCGCGACGGGCATTCGGGCCCCGAGAGGCGCTCGAATGCGGGGCTCGGCGCCGGCGCGACGGAGAGCGAGGGACCGCGGGCCTCGCGGGGCATACGAGGGCTTGTGCAGGGCGGCTGCGGACGAATCGCTCGCGGGCGCGTGGATGGGCCATGCGAGCCGCTCCTTTGGCCTCGCCGACGTCACGAGCGGAGGCTGGCGGCGAGCGGCGGGGGGGCGGCGAGGAGCTGCTCGGACCAGCGGCGGAGGTGGGCGAGGAGGTCGTTGCGGCCGGCGCAGGTGGGGATCCGTCCGGCGGCCTGGTCGACGAGCTCGCCGAGGTGGAGGGTGGCGCCGCTGAGCCCGAGCTCGCGGACGGCCGAGGGCCGGTGATGGGTGCGGTCCTGGCCGACCGGCTTGCCGAGCAGCTCGGGCCGGCCGTAGGCGTCGCGGATGTCGTCGGCGATCTGGTAGGCCTCGCCCAGGCGATAGCCGAGGCCGGTCCACTGCAAGGGGTCGCCGCCGCCTGTCATGGCCCCGGCGATCACGGCGGCCTCGAACAGGGCGCCCGTCTTGGCCCGGTGATAGCGGCCGAGGTCGTCGAGGCCGACCTCGGACTCCCACCCCTGGCCGGCGACGATGCCCGCAGGCCCGCCGACGCCGCGCGCGACCACCCGCAAGAGGCCGGGCAAGAGGTGCGGGTGCGGCCCGCCGGCCCGCGCGAGGGTCTCGAAGGCGAGGACGATCAGGGCGTTGCCGGCGAGGATCGCCAGCTCCTCGCCGAATGCGGCGTGGACGGTGGCGTGGCCGCGCCGGACGGCGGCGTCGTCGAAACACGGCAAATCGTCGTAGACCAGCGAGGCGCAGTGCAGCAGCTCGACTGCGGCCGCCGCCGCATCCACCAGCGCAGGATGCGCGTCCCCGCACGCCTCGGCCACCGCCAGGCAGAACTCGGGGCGAAATCGCGCGCCGCCCGGGAAGACCGCGTGGCGCATGGCCTCCCCGAGGCGCGGGGGACAGGGCGCTGCGGTCGCCTGGTCGAGGCAGCTCTTGAGGGCTCGGTCGATGCGCCGTCGCGAATCCATGACTGCTCTCAGGCCCGCCCGGGCCGCCGATACAACAAAGATAGGCGCAAAAGTGTGCCTGCGTGTTCAAGCATTGTCAATGAATCGAGCTGATCGTTGGACAAAGACTTGAAACCTGGAGTGGTCGCGATAATTTGGCGACAGTCATGGTGGTGGCGAAGCAGAGCCCCCGCGTGGTGGTGGTCGGTGGCGGGGCCGGAGGTCTGGCGGCGGCCGTGGACTGTGCCCGCCGCGGGGCGACCGTGGTGCTGCTCGAGCGCGGCGCGGAGGTCGGCGGCAAGGTGCGCCAGGAGTGGGTCGGAGGCCAGTCGATCGACGCCGGGCCCACGGTGCTGACGATGCGCTGGGTGTTCGAGGGGCTGTTCGCCGACGCGGGCGCGGCTCTGGCGGAGCACGTGCAACTGCAAGCATTGACGGTGCTGGCGCGCCACGCGTGGCAAGACGGCGAGCGGCTCGACCTGTACGCCGACCGCGAGGCCACGGCGGCGGCCATCACCCGCTTCGCCTCGGCGGCCGACGCCTCCGGGTACCTCGCGTTCTGCCGCCACACAGAGGCGATCTACCAGAAAGTCCAGGGTCCGTTCATCCGCACGGCGCAGCCGACGTTGGCGACCCTGGTCGGCTCGCTCGGCCTCCGCGGGCTGCCGGGCGCCCTCGGCCTCGACTTCCACCGGACGATGTGGAAGGCCCTCGGCGATTTCTTCCAGGATCCGCGGCTGCGCCAGCTGTTCGCCCGCTACGCGACGTATTACGGCTCAAGCCCGTTCGAGGCCCCGGCCACGCTCAACCTGATCGCCCACGTCGAGCAGGCTGGAGTGTGGGCCCCCGCGGGCGGGATGTCGGCGCTGACTCGGGCGATCGCCGAGCTGGCCCGCCGCCACGGGGCGGAGATCCGCTGCGGGGCCGAGGTCGCGGCGATCGAGGCCGACGACCGGGTCCGGGCGGTCCGCCTGACGTCCGGGGAGCGGCTGCCGGCCGACGCGGTGATCTTCGCCGGCGACCTGGCAGCCCTGGCCGGCGGCCTGCTCGGCGCGGCTCCGGCGCGGGCCGTGAAGACGCCCCCGAAGTCGCGACGCTCGCTGTCGGCGATGACGTGGTGCCTGCGCGGCACGGCCGGCGGCTGGCCGCTGGCGTATCACAACGTACTGTTCTCGCGGGACTACGCGGCCGAATTCACGGCGCTGATGGACCGCAGGGCGCTCCCGGCCGAGCCCACGGTCTACGTCTGCGCGCCGGATCGCCGCGGCGGTCCCCCACCGGCCGCGGCGGAGCGCCTGTTCGTCCTGGTGAACGCGCCGCCCCGCGGCGGCGAAGGGTGGCTCACGGCGAGGGAGATCGAGGCATGCGAACGAGCGACATGGCGAGTGATCGAGCGCTGCGGGCTGTCGATGGCGCCGGCGGAGCCGCCGCGGGTGACGACGCCCGACGACTTCGCGGCGAGGTTCCCCGGCTCGGGCGGGGGGCTGTACGGGACGGCGACGCGGGGCCTGCTGGACGCGCTGGGGCGGCCGACGGCGGCGACGAAGCTGCCGGGGCTCTACGTGGCCGGGGGCAGCGTGCATCCGGGGGCGGGGGTGCCGATGGCGACGCTGAGCGGGCGGTTCGCCGCGGCGACGGCGTGCGCGGGCCTCTGTTCGACCGGGTGGTCCCTCCGGGCGGCTACGGCTGGTGGTACATCGACGCGCTCAGCGACGACGGCGCCCACGGGCTGACGATCATCGCCTTCGTCGGCAGCGTGTTCTCGCCGTACTACGCCAGGGCCCGCGCCAGAGCCCCCGCCGGCGCGGCCGACCCGATGGCCCACTGCGCGATCAACGTGGCGCTCTACGGGCCCGGCGTGGACGCGTGGGTGTTCACCGAGTACGGCGCCAGCGAGGTCGAGCGCCGGCCGGAGCAGCTGCAGGTCGGCGGCAGCTCGCTGACCTGGGAGGGCGACTGCCTGGTGGTCCGCTTCGACGAGCGCACGGCGGTGCTCGGCCAGCGGGTGGCCGGGACGGTGCGCCTGTACCCGTCGGCGTTCCCCGACCGCCCGGAGCCGATCGACGCCCACGGCCGCCACACGTGGTTCCCCGCGGCCCCGCACGCGCACGTGGTGGCCGAGCTGACGGCGCCGGCGCTGACCCTGCGCGGGACCGGCTACCACGACGCGAACTTCGGCGACGAGCCGCTCGAGGCGGGCTTCGTCGAGTGGAGCTGGTCGCGCGCGGCGCTGTCCGACCGCACCGTGGTGCTGTACGACGCCCACCGCTGCGACGGCAGCCAGCTGCAGCTCGGGCGGGTGTTCCACGCCGACGGCCGGGTCGAGCCGCTGGCCGCCGCGCACGCGATGAAGCTCGGCCGCACGCGCTGGTGGATCGCCCGCTCCACCCGGACCGACGGCGCCCCCGCCACGGTGATCCGCACGCTCGAGGACACGCCGTTCTATGCGCGCACCCAGGTGGCCACCCGCGTCGGCGAGGTGCCGGTGCGCGCGGTCCACGAGTCGCTGTCGCTGTCGCGCTTCTGCTCGCCGCTGGTGCAGACGATGCTGCCGTTCCGGATCCGCCGGGTGAGCTGAAGTACATGTTTTAAGGATAATGCCCGATCGGGCATGTTCGATGGTTCATGTCCGAGAGAGCATGTCCGATCGGCGGCGGAGCGGGCGCAGGCCGACCAGGGCGGCGACGACCACGGCGACGCCGGCGACCGCGGGGAACATCAGGGCGGCGAAGTAGGGGAAGAAGTAGACGGTGGGCGAGGGGACCGGGAAGCCGAGGTGCCAGCCGAGCACCAGCGGGTGGGCCGCGGAGAGCACCGCGCCGGCCAGCAAGATCGCCGCGAGGTCGAGCATCAGGGCGCAGCGATCGCGGCGCACCAGCCAGTGGACCAGCGCGGCGAGGCTGGTCCAGCCGAGGCCGAGAGTGAGGGTGAAGCCGATGAACTCGCCGCGGCCCGCGACCGAGCTGAGGTCGAAGCTGCCGCGCAGGCCGACCTGCAGGGCGTAGGTGACGGCCCCGAACACCGCCACGAAGCCGAGGCCGAACAGCGCGGCGCTGCGGGCCTCGCCCTGCCGCTCGCGGCGGCGGTGGAGGTGGAGCTGCAGCAGGAACACCAGCGCCAGGGCGGCGACCAGGACCCGGGCGCCGCGGCGGTGGCCGGCCCGGTGGGCCTCGTAGAAGGCGTCCCAGCTGCCGTCGCTGTCCGGCAGCCACGCGCGCACGGCCGCCTCGTTGGCCCGGCGGAACCGCTCGACGGCGGCGCGGCGATCCTCGAAATACGCGGGCGGGAAGGCGGCGGGGTCGACGAGGTCCCACAGGGCGTCGAGGTCGTCGTCGCCGGCGCGCATGTGGGCCGGGAACGGCAGGCCGAGCAGCAGCGCCAGCGAGGGCGCGACTGTGGTGATTTGCAAATGGCCGTACTCGGGGTCGCGGCGCACGCCGAGGCCGGCGTGGCAGGTCATGACATTGGCGATCGGCTCCTGCGCGCCGCCGTGGCCGCCGCGCGGCGAGTGCCCGTGGTCGGCGGTGAGGATCACGAGGTCCCGCGAGAAGTCGACGGTGCGCAAGAAGCCGGTGAGCTCGCGGTCGACCCGCGCGACCGCCTCGGCGTACTCGCGCGAGGCGGCCCCGAACTCGTGGCCGGCCTCGTCGACGTAGAGCGGGTGGACCAGCTGGAGGTCGGCCGGCGGGACCGCGGCGAAGTAGTCGACGTCGAGGGGGAGGACGTCGTAGCTGGTGAAGGCGCCGGGGAACAGCTCGCGCCACCAGGTCAGCTCGCTGACGGCGGCGACCGACAGGCCGGCGCCGCGGGCCAGGCTCCACACGGACTGGGCGAACAGGGGCGACTCGTCGTCGTTGCCGCGGGCGCCGGTGCGGTCCTGCTCGAGGCCGGTGGAGATCGTCGCGTAGACCGGTCGCGACATCGACGGCACGCCGACGGCGGTCTTGCGGCACTGGCCGTGCTCGCGCAGGAGCGCGATCGCGCCCATGGTCCTGGCGGCCTCGTGCCCGAGCCCGTCGACCACCACGAGGACGCTGCGGCGCGGTCTACGCGGCTCCGCGTCCGGCGCGATCGCGTCCTCGACCTGCACCGCGAAGAAGCCGGTGGCGTGCGACGACAGCCGCGCGGAGTAGGTGACTCCCAGCAGCAGCGGGACGCCCAGGCCGAGCGCGCTGCAGGCGAGGAGGAGCACCAGGCATTGCCGGACGGTCATGTCTCAGTTAGAGCATGGACCGTGCGGAGCGCCCACGCGAATGCCGACGATCGAAGGGAACCGCCGACGACCGCCGCGCGGCGATTGCTGGCACCGCTCGTCGCGGCGATCACGGCCTGCGCGCCGACGTGGAAGGCGCCGCTGACGGTCGACAGCCGCGAGGTCGCGCGCGCCCTCAACGACCCGGCCGACGTCGTGACCGACTTCGACCCGGCCGCGGTGCCGGTGTTCGACCCGCCGAAGAAGCTCCGGCCGTGCTGCGCCTTCGGCCAGGATCTGCGGGCGGAGGTCGGGCCGGTGCCGGTGCCGCTCTACAAGAACGAGAACATCCGCTCGCCGGAGGAGATCGGGCCGCACGGCTACGACAAGGGCGAGCTGACGCGCGAGCGCAACGGGCTGGTGTACACCTGCCGCGGCGGCTTCCTCGACATCGCCCACGTGCGCGACACCGCCGACCGCACGCTCTTCCTGACGCTGCAGCTGGTGCGACGATTGCCGGAGGGGGCGACCGTCGAATGGCCCGAGGAGGGCACGAAGCGGCGGGTGGTGGTGAAGCCGCTGCCGCCCGGCCTGCTCGAGCGCCACGGCCGGTGGAAGACGGCGACGGCGCTGGCGAGCTGGGCGGTCTATCAATTGTCGACGTGGCACGAGGTGGTCACGTGGTACGGCTTCGAGAGCGTGCCGGGGGTGTCGGAGCGGCTGTCGTCGTTCTCGCCGGAGGACGTGTACTCGAACGTGCTCGGCATCAACCTCGCGGCCGGGCTCATCCTCGACGGGGAGATCCGCTCGCGCGAGGAGTACGACGTGGCGATGCAGGCGTGGATCCGCGAGGCCCTGCGCCGCCTCGGCGCGGTGCCCAAGGACAAGGCGCGGGCGGCGATGCAGGCGGTCGACGGCCTGTGGTGGGACTCGAGCAAGCGCGTGCCGGAGTTCACTCTGGTGACGCGTCGCTATATCCATACCGATTCGCCGATCCCGGCCTGGCTGGTCCGCGACCCCGCCGTCCGCGAGGGCTGCGCCGGCCAGCCGCCCCCGCTCCCGCTGGTCATCGACCACCGCCTCGGCGACCGCGAGATCTCCGAGCTGGCGAGCGTCGAGTTCGAGTTCGGCAAGTGGCGGCCGAAGAATTTCCCCATGCCGCTCGCCGAGGGCACGACGGTGACCCAGGCCGACTTCCCGACCATCACCGCCGACATCCGCCACGAGGGCGCGGCGGTGTTCGGCCCCGATTTCGACCAGCCCGGCGAGGCGCAGGCCGACCGGCCGGACGCGAAGGAAAAAATTGTGCATCGAGCCGTGACGGATCGGCGACGGCGGGCGACTACCTCCGCGGGACCGTGATGCCGGAGTCGCGCCGGCAGCACGCACACTATCCTCGCGACGTATCCCTCCCCGGTCGCCCCGGTTCGCCGCTTCAGGCCCTCACCAGGCTTTGAAGCCTTTTTTAATTCGGCGGCAGGCCGGGCTGGAGGGCCTCGACCCGGCCCCGCAGCAGGGCCTAGCGGCCCAGGGGCTGCGAACCTGCGAGGTCGACCCGGTGCCGTTCTGCGCGTTGCGCACGGAGCGACCGAGCGACGAGTCGAGGGGCTGTCTCTGGCACGCGGCCGTCGCGGGCGAGCGGGTCGAGGGGGGGCTTGTGGCCTGTCCCGAAGACCAGAATCATCGGGCGGACCGAAGAGGCCGTGCGCAGCGAGGCCCGGTAGGCCTTGGGTCGGGAGCGGTCTCGCAACAAAGGCGGGGGAGATCTCCGGCGAGGATCTTTTCGCGCTCGCGGAGCGCGGTGCAGAAGATCTGCAAGGTCGCTCGGCATCGGCGAGGTCCGCTCGGGGCCTGGAACCACTCAGAGCGCCGCGGCCGCAGCCCGGGCGCGTCGATCCGGCCGGCATCACCGCTTTTTAAAAGGGCGGGCTCCGGCGGGGCGTCGGGTATCCTCGCGGCACAGGCCCATGGACGCGCCGCGCGAGCCCGGATCCGAGCAGGTGTTTGATAAGACAGGGCTCTTGGGGCATGTCGCGATGGGCATGGCCGTTGGGACATGTCTTTTGGGGCTGGCCATCCCGCGGCTGGCGGAGGCGCACCAGGTCGGGCTGTCGCGCGGGGTCTACACGGTCGACGGGGCGGTGGTCGAGGGCGATTTGACGTTCGCGCGGGGCGAGCTGCGGGCGCTGGCGCCGGGGCTCGACGGCGACGGGGACGGGACGCTGAGCGAGGCCGAAGTGGCGGCGGGGGGCGCGGCGCTGGCTCCGGTGGTCGCGGGGATCGGTGTGGCGAGCGACGGCGAGGCGTGCGTCGGGACGCTGACGCGGGCGTCGCTGACGGAGGAGGACGGGGCTTCGCTGGCGATCCGCTTCGCCTGTCCGCAGCCGCCAGAGTCGCTGACGCTGACGTGGTCGCTGTTCGACGCGCTGTCGACGGGGCACCGGCACCTGGGGCAGTTCGTCCGACCCGGAGCTGGCCCCGAGGACATCCTCGCCGAGCCGGTGCTGCACGCGCGCGCGCCGGCGGCGACCGTGGCGCTCGCGGGCGGGGAGGCGGAGGCGCCGGCGCGGCCGGTGTCGGCCTACTTCGAGCTCGGGGTCGAGCACATCCTGATCGGGACCGATCACCTGGTGTTCCTGCTCGGTCTGGTGGTGGTCGGCGGCCGGCTGCGCTCGCTGGTCGCGGTGATCACTGCGTTCACGATCGGCCACTCGCTGAGCCTGGCGCTGGCGACTCTGGGGATCTGGACGCCGAGCGGGGCGTGGGTCGAGCCGGCGATCGCGCTGTCGATCGCGTACGTCGGCGTCGAAAATTTCTTCGTCCCCGACGCGGCCGGGCGCTGGCGGATCACGCTGCCGTTCGGGTTCATTCACGGGTTCGGGTTCGCCGGGGTGCTGGCCGAGCTCGGGCTGCCGGCCGGCGAGGTGGCGCCGGCGCTGCTGCTGTTCAACCTCGGGGTCGAGGCGGGGCAGCTCGCAGTGCTGGCGCTGGTGCTGCCGCTGCTCATGGCGCTCGGGCGCTTGCCGGCGTACCGACAATTGCAGGGCGCGCGGTGGATCTCGGGGGCCATCGTGCTCGCGGGGCTGTGGTGGTTCTTCGAGCGCGTGTTCGGCGGGTGAGCCCGCGGTTCGAGTCGTGAGTGTCGGTGCGGCGCCGGCTCATTCGCCGCGCCGACTGCGAGTTCCGGGGGGCTCATCGTCACGCGCGAGGGCGAGTCGCCGGCGCGCTTGGTCGACGAAGGCACCCTCGATCACTGCACCTCGTCGGCGATCTGCGCGAGCAGGGTGCGAATCGCCGCGACGTGGCCGTCGTGCCCCTCGGGGCCGAACACCGCGAGCGGGAGCTGCGGCGGGATCCCGCGGCCCTCCCAGTTCTCGCCCTGCGGATCGGTGTAGTGCTCGTTCGACAGGCCCACGAACCAGCCGTTCGGCAGCCGCTTCTCCAGCACCGTCGAGAAGGCGCCGCGCGTCGACTGGCCGGCGTGGCGCACGTTGGGCAGGGCGCGCAGCGCGAGGGTGAGGATCTCGCCGGCGCTGACCGTCTCGGCGCTCGTCACCACGTAGACGGGCCCGGTGAAGCGGCGACCCTTCGCGGGCTCGACGCGGACAGCGAAGCCGCGCGACTGCGGGTCGTCGGCCGCGCGGCGCGTGTAGGCCACGGCCGGCGCGGCGGCGAAGCGACCGGCGAGCGCGAGCCCGATGAAGTCGTAGCCGCCGATGTTGAGGCTGGCGTCGACGATCACCGCGCGCGCGTTCCTGGCCTCGAACAGCGCCAGCGCGTCGTTCATCACCGCGTCGAGCGTCGGCAGCTCCGCGCGCAGCGAATCGTAGTCGCCGTCGACGAAGCCGCCCATGCTGACCGCGGCGAGATAGCCGACGCCGCCCGGCAGCATGCCGTACTGGATCCGCTGATTGGCCGCGATCGTGCCGCCGCCGGCCAGCAGCTCGCGGCCGATGCCGTCGAGCCAGTAGGTGCGGCGGAACTCCTGGAGCGCCTGCCGCGGGTCGGCGCCGCGGCGGGCCGCATCGGCGGCGAGGAAGCGCTCCAGCGGGCCCTCGTCGCCGTCGTGCACGTGCGTCGCGCCGGCGAACTCGGCCTCGATCTTGATGTGGGAGTCGGTCAGCGGCTGCACCAGCTCGCGCAAGATCGCAAACAGGGCGGCGTCGTCGGTCGCGTCGCTCACGCGCTCGCGCGCCGCGGCGACCCGGCTCGGCCAGTCGACGCCGTACAGCGAGAAGAACGCGTAGTGATGGGCGAAGAACTCGGCGAACGCGGCGAAGTTGGCGGGCGGGGTGTCGGCGGTCGGCGGCGTGCAGGCCGGCGGCAGGGCGGTCAGGCGGGTGAAGCGGAACTCGTAGGGATCGAGCGCGCTCGACAGCACCATCGTGGTGCCGCTCGGCTCGAGGCGGACCTGGTCGAAGAACGGCAAGACCGACGCGTCGAGGTCGCGCTGCTCGACGCAGACGTCGCCGGCGACGTCGAACAGGCGCACGCGGCCGCGGGCCACGGTCAGCACGTAGCCGTAGCCCTGCGACTGCCACACGCCCGGGTGGTCGCGGACGACGCGGGCCGAGCGCGGGGCGGCGCACGCCGTGAGGATTACAACCGCGGTGAACAGGAGCTTCGAGCCGGAGCGCGTCATGGTCGGACCCGCCGTCTCTTACCAGAACTCGCGCGGCTCCCGGTCGCGATGCAGCGAGCTCGCTGCCGGCGCACCGGCACGCGCGCGCTCGTCCTGATGCAGGGGCGTTGATTCGGCGTCGAGCTCGGCGGTGCAGGGGCTGCGCCTGGATCGGCACACCTCCTGCGACGCGCTGGACGCCGGCTGGCGTCGCGGCGCCGACGAAGCGGTCGACTTCTCGACCAGGAGCGAGGCGGCACACGTGTCCTTCGGGACATCTGCGAACACAGGGAGATGCCCCGAGAGACAGACGCGCGCGGAGGCCGGCGGCGGGGCCGCGAGGGGCGCGCCGGGTGATGCGGGCTGCGAGGATGTGCGCGGGCCCGACGCCCGCGGGCGCGGGCTTTCGCGGCGGGGCGGGGCGCGATAGGGTGGCTTCATGGCGCTGCTGAACCTGCCCGACGGCGAGCTTTATTATGAGGTGCACGGCAGCGGGCCGCCGCTCGTGTTCGCCCACGGGCTCGGGGGCGGGTTTTTGTCGTGGTGGCAGCAGGTGCCGCACTTTCGCAAGCGGTTCAGCTGCGTGGTGTTCTCGCACCGGGGGTTCGCGCCGTCGCGCGATGGGTCGGGACAGGGGCCGCGGAGGTTCGTCGACGACCTCGACGCGCTGCTGCAGCACCTGCACGTGGACGACGTGCGGCTGGTGGGGCAGTCGATGGGCGGGTGGAGCTGCCTCGGCTACGCGCTGCGGCGGCCGGAGAAGGTGCGGGCGCTGGTGATGGCCTGTACGACGGGACAGGTGACGACGCCGGAGATCGACGCGGCGATCAACCGGCTGCGCGGGCGGGCGACCGCGGCGTTCATGAAGGGGGTGCACCCGGCCGCCGGCGAGCGGATGGTGCGCGACCAGCCGGCGATGCACGAGCTCTACCGCGGGATGGACATCCTCGGCGGCGCGGACAAGCGGGCGATCCGCGACGTCCTGCTGGGGATGCGGACGGTGACCGCGCGCGACCTCGAGGGCTTCGAGGTGCCGACGCTGTGCATGACGTCCGACGAGGACTTCGTGTGCGCGCCGGACTCGGTGGCCCACCTGGCGCGCATGCTGGTCGGCGGCCGCTTTATCAAGGTGCCGGAGACCGGGCACTCGATCTACTGGGAGCGCCCGGCGCTGTTCAACCAGCTGGTCGACGAGTTCCTCGACTCGGTCGAGTGATCACTCGACGCGGCGGATGACCCGGTTGGCGCTGTCGAGCACGAACAGCGACTTGCTCGGGTAGTGATAGGCGAGCGCGAACGGGGCGTTGAAGCGCGCCTCGACGCCGGTGCCCTCGATGTAGTCGCCGGGGCACGGCGTCACGCCGTCGCAGTGCTGGCCCGCGTTGGTCGAGACCTCCCGGGTGGCGAAGATGCCCTGGCGGACGGTGTGCTGGCCGAACTCGCCGAAGTAGAGGCTGGCGCCGTCGCTGGCGAGGCCGCGCGGGCGGTGGATCGCGGCGCCCGTGCCGACGCCGTCGACGTAGCCGGCGCTGCCGGTGCCGGCGAAGGTGCCGACGTGGCCGGTGACGGTGTTGAAGCTGCGGATCGCAAAGCCGTTGGTGTCGGCGAGGTAGAGCATGCCGCTGTTGTCGGAGGTCAGGTCGCGCGGGCTGGTGAAGCGCGCCTCCTCGCCGACGCCGTCGGCGCTGCCGTTCTCGTACGCGAGGCCGGCGAGGGTGACGACCTCCTGGGTGACGGGGTCGAAGCGGCGCAACACCGCGGCGCTGGCGTCGACCATGTAGACGTGGCCGGCGTAGTAGGTGAGGCCGCGGTTGTCGTCGAAGGTGGCGGCGGTGCCGATGCCGTCGGCGACGCCGGTCGTGCCGTCGCCGGCGACGGTGGTGACGGCGAACGGCGGGGTCAGGCTGACGGCGCGCAGGAGCTTGTTCATGCCGTCGCTGACCCACAGGGTCTTGCCGTCGGTGGCGATGGCGTCGACGCTGGCGAAGCGGGCGTCGAGGCCGTCGGCGGCGTCGGCGTAGCCGCTCACGCCGGTGTTGGAGCCGGCGATGGTCTCGACGGCGGCGGACTCGATGTCGATGCGGCGGATGCAGTTGTTCTGGGCGTCCGCGAGGTAGAGATGGGTGAGGTCGACGGCGAGGCCGCCGGTGCCGGAGATCCGCGCGTCGCTGCCGATGCCGTCCTTGAGCCCGAGGTTGCCCTGGGTGCCGACGAACAGCGAGGTGGTGTTGGCGAGGTTGCAGGTCGGGTTGCAGGCGTCGCCGTTGGCGAGGTTGCCGTCGTCGCAGACGTCGAGCACCGCGTTCACGAGCCCGTCGCCGCAGCCGTCGCCGGGGGGCTCGAGCTGGCAGTTCGCGCCGCAGCCGTCCTCGGGGTCGGCGTTGGCGTCGTCGCACTCCTCGCCCTGGTCGAGGTCGAGCACGCCGTCGCCGCAGGCGGCCCCGACCTCGACCTGGCAGGTGGCGCTGCAGCCGTCGCCGTCGTCGGGGTTGCCGTCGTCGCACTGCTCGGCGAGGAGGAGGTCGACGACGCCGTCGCCGCAGCCGGCGGCGGTGCAGTCGGTGCGGCAGGCGCCCGGCTCGATGTCGTTGTTGTCGGGGCCGGCGTCGCACGCCTCGTCGCACTCGACGACGCCGTCACCGCATTCGGCGAGGCAGTCGGGCATGGTGGTGCTGGTGCCCGTGGTGGTGGTCGTGGTGGTGGTGCCGGTCGGCGGGTCGAGGGTGGTGACGCCGGTGTCGGTGGTCGAGGTCGTGGTCGGATCGACGGCGGTGGTCTCGGTCGGACCGCCGGAGGTCGTGTCGGTCGTGGTCGCGGTCGAGCCGTCGCTGGCAGTCTCGGTGTCGGCGCCGGGCGGGAGGCCGCAAGCGCTCACCAGGCTCAGCAGGCCGAGCGCGGACGGTATCAAGCTGTGGGGGCGATGCATCGCGTCAGGGTAGGGCCCGAGGCCCGGCGCTGACAACGTGGTCGGCCGAAGTTTTCCGCCGGTGTCGTCCGCGGCGAGAACCTGGCAAGATGGTCCAGGTGCGGAGGTCCGGTCGCACACGCGCGCTCGTCGGCTCGGCGGCCTGTTGGCTGGCCTGCAGCCGGCCGGAGGCGCCGGCCCAGCCGGTCGTGGCGGAGGTTGCGGAGGAAGATGTCCCCGAGGTCATGGTCGAGAAGACATGGCTGAAGGGGCAGCTACACCTGCACACCAGCAACTCGGGCGACAGCGAGACGCCGGCCGCGGCGGCGCTGCGGTGGTACGAGACGCACGGGTTCGACTTCGCGGTGGTGACCGACCACAACTTCGTGACCGCGCCGGAGCGCGCGGGGCGGATGCTGGTGGCGCCGGGGATCGAGCTGACGCAGAACGTCGAGCAGTGTGAGCCGCCGCCCGAGCCGGGGCTGTCCTGCCTGCTGCACGTCAACGCGCTGTTCGTCGCCGAGTCGCGGGCGGGGCGGTTCTCGTTCCCGCCGGCGAGCTCGCCGCGGCGCGACGAGCTGTTCGCGCGGGCGCTGCGGGCGAGCGAGGAGCTCGAGGGGGTGGCGATGCTGAACCACCCGAACTTCCACTACGCGGCCGACGCGGGGCTGCTGACGACGCTGTCGGCGTCGGGGCTGCGGCTGTTCGAGCTGGCCAACGAGGCGATCGACTCCAACAACGCCGGCGACGCCAAGCACCCGTCGACGGAGGCGCTGTGGGACGCGGCGCTGACGAACGGGGCGCGGCTGTTCGCGGTCGCCACCGACGACGCGCATCACTACGACGACGCGCCGGCGGTGACTGCCCGCGGCGAGACCGCGTACACCGGCGACCGCGGGTTCGTGGTGGTGCACGCGACCCGCGATGTCCCGGCGATCCGCGCGGCCCTGCTGGCCGGCGAGTTCTACGCGTCGACGGGCTTGCTGCTGAACTCGGTGTCGCGCGAGGACGGCGCGCTGACAGTCGAGGCGGCGCAGGCGGGGGTGACGATCGAGTTCGTCGGGGCCGGCGGCGAGGTGCTGCGCACGGCCCCGGGCCCGCGCGCGACGATGACTCTGGCCGAGACGCCCGGGCCGTACCTGCGGGCGCGCGTGCGCGGGGCCGACGGCCGCAAGGCGTGGACGCAGCCGATCTGGCGCGAGTGAGCGCGTGGCGGGGAGGAGGTCCGAAAGGACATGGCGAATGAGACATGTCCTGAAAGACGTTCGCTAATGACTTGCGGATCGGCGGTGCCGATGTGGGCGGCGAGCTCGGTGCGCGAACAGCCGGTGCCGGTGTAGTGGGCCGCGACGGCGCCGAGAATTACATGTCCTGTGCGACATGTCCTCGGGGGAAGCCGCGGACGGGCCCGCGGATCGGCGGTGCCGATGTGGGCGGCGAGCTCGGCGTGCGAACAGCCGGTGCCGGTGCAGTGGGCCGCGACGGCGCCGAGAATTACATGTCCTGTGCGACATGTCCTCGGGGGAAGCTGCGGACGGGCCCGCGGGTCAGCGGGCGCCGATGTGTGCGGCGAGCTCGGTGTGCGAACAGCTGGTGCCGGTGTAGTGGGCCGCGACGGCGCCGAGAATTACATGTCCTGTGCGACATGTCCTCGGGGGAAGCCGCGGACGGGCCCGCGGGTCAGCGGGTGCCGATGTGGGCGGCGAGCTCGGTGTGCGAACAGCTGGTGCCGGTGTAGTGGGCCGCGACCGCGCCGACGGTGAGGGCCGCGGCGGCGCCGAGGGAGGCGGCGAGCATCAGGGAGGAGCGGCGCTGGCCGCGGGCGGCGAGGCTCTCGAGGTGGGCGACGAGGACGTCCATGTCGGGCCAGCGATCGTCGGCGTCGAGGGCGAGGCCGCGGACGATGCATTGATAGAGGGCGCGGGGGATCTGCTGGGTGAAGGGCGGCGGCTGGGTCGGCGGGCCGGCGAGGACGTTGTCGATCAGGGTGCGCAGGGTCGGGCCCGCGAACGGCCGCTCGCCGAACAGACACTCGTAGGCGGTGACGCAGAAGGCGAACTGGTCGGAGCGGGCGCACGCCGGGGCGGCGCGCAGCTGCTCGGGGGCCATGTACGCGGGCGTGCCGACGAGGACGTTGGTCTCGGTGTCGGTGAGGCGGAACTTGCCGATCAGGGTCTCGGCGCTGAAGCCCTGCGGCCGGGCGACGCTGAAGTCGACGACGCGGACGCGACCGTCGTCGCCGACGAGGATGTTGTCGGGCTTGATGTCGCGGTGGATGACGCCGCCGCGGTGCGCCGCCGCCAAGCCGCGCCCGGCCTGGATCAGCAGCGGGAGCACCTCCCGCCAGGTGCGCGGCGTGTCGCAGAACTGACGCAGGGTCGGGCCCTCGACGAACTCCATGGTGAGAAAGACGCGGTCCCCGACGACGCCGACGTCGTGGACTCCGACGATGTTGGGGTGGGAGAGGCGAGCGATCGCCTGGGCCTCGCGCAGGAGCCGGGCGTCGCCGACCGAGACGAGATGGGCGGTCTTCTTGCCGGTCGGATAGAGGACCTTGACGGCCACGGGCCGCTGCAGCCGGGGGTCGTAGGCCCGATAGACGACGCCCATGCTGCCGCTCCCGAGCTTGCCGAGCAAAGAGTAGCGACCGAGCGAGTCGGCGGGGGTGCCGAACAACTCGCGCTCCGCAGGGCTCAAGGTGCGCCGGGTAGTGCACAGATCCGCCAGGTCTTCCGGCAGCGAGACGTCCATGCCGATGTCGATAGCGCGGGTGATCATGGTGCAGCTGTCCTTCGGGGCAGGCACGGCCGGGTCCCGAGGATCGGCAGCGAAGTCCGTCGCGGTGCGACCGCCGGCGCAGCGGGCTCCGCGGCCATCCGCGATCTGGCGCACCAAAAAATCATCAAGTCGGAGGAGCAACCCGAACGCCTGTCCGGGTCGGACCCGCGCCGCCGGCGCCACGGCGCCCGCGCTCCTTCGCCCTCGTACGGCCGTTGTGGGCCAGTTTCCAGGGGCGCGAGTGCGCCGGGACTGCGAGGGTGATCACATAAACTTCGGGACAGGTCGCCGGGCCGGCTGCCGCGCGATGCCGGGGCTGGTGGGACCCAGGGACGCCGTCGCGCGCGCCGCCGCGGGCGCGCAGGCGGACGAGGCGACATGTCCTCGAGGGCATGCGAGTGCGGCGGCGGTCACAGAGGTGGGACCGCGTCACCTGTGCTTCGGGACAGGTGATGATTTCACTCGCAGCCGGACACGAGGAGCGGGGCGGCGCCGGTGGGCGCGGGGGCGCCGGCGAGGCGGGCGGCGTCGCAGGCGCTGCGGGACAGGTACCAGCGCTCGCCGCCGAGGTCGAGGGCGCTCTTGTCGACGCCGGCGACGCCGCGGGTGACGAGGCAGCTGCTGGCGCGGACGACGTCGGTCCGCTGGTCGTCGAGGCGGACCCGGCGGAACTCGGCGGGGCCCTGCAGGGTGATGTAGCCGGGGCCGACGTCGTAGGCGTAGGTGCGGACGAAGCGGCCGCGCTCGTCGCGGCCGCGGTGCTCGAGGCGGCCGTGGCCGGGGGTTCGCTCGGGCCGGTTGCGCCAGACGTCGCAGACGAGGGCGCCGTCGCTGCCGCGGCGGAGGTGATGCACCGCGCGGGCGCGGTGGAGCCGGGCGGCGGCGTTCGGGGCGTCGCCCGGGGGCGGATGCTCGAGGCGCGCCCGCGTGGCCGGATCGGCGAGGGCGCCGGCGCAGCCGAGAGTGCGGAGCTCGTCGGGGCCGGGCGGATCGTCGGCGAAGCCGGCGCCGGCGCAGGCCTCCTCGCTGAAGAAGAAGCGCTCGCGGGCGGCGAGGATCAGCCGCCGCGCGGCGCCGGCCGGGGCGCCGAGGGCGACGCCGGTGAAGACACACGTCAAGGCGCGACCGACCGCCTTTTGCGTGCCCGGCGGGGCAGCGACCGGGCGCTCGTGCTCGGGGGCGGTGAGGGTGAGGTGGCCTTCGGCCAGGCGATAGCCGAACCTCAGGGTGGGTGTCCCGAGGGACATGTCTGTCGGAGCAGGGGCAGGCGCGAGGTCTTGGCGGTCCGAAGGGGCAGGTTGCGAGACGCCCTGGCTGTCCGACGGGGCAGGTGGAACGAGCGGCCAGGCGAGCAGAGCGGCGGGGCGGACAGTCGGGGCAGAGGCGGCTGCGAGGACGGCGGGGGGGCGAGAAGGCGGCGCGGCCCCGAGGATGTCCGCGGGGACAGGTGAGGGGCGGGCGGCGCCGCTCGGGTCGGCGCCTTCGGGCTTGTCCTCGGGGACAGGTAGTCGTGGCGGAAGAGACATGTCCTCAGGGACAGCCGTGGGCGGGACCAGGACGAGGCGGCCGCGCTCGGGGTCGCCGGGGTCGGGGACGAGCCGCCAGGGCTCGCAGCGGAAGCCGCCCTCGCCGGGCAGGCGCCACCAGAGCAGGCCGCCGGCGCGCGCGTGGTCGAGGAGGCGGGCCTGCTGCTCGGGGGTGAGCGGCTCGCCGGCGACGCGGACCTCGCGCTCTTCGCCGTCGTCGCGCGGGCCGCCGAGGCGCGCGCAGGCGAGGAGGGGCGCGAGCGCGAGGAGGACGACGCGCATGCCCGCGAAGGGTGCCCGCAATTCGCCGGCGGGGGCAATGTGGAGCGGTTGCCGGGTCGTGACCGCGAGGTGCGTAAACGCGCCGGCTGCGGATTGCCTCGCCGGCGCTCCCCGGCCAAAATCCGGCCGCCATGCCGTGGAGCCGCGAAGACATGGCCGCGCGAGCGGCCCGGGAGCTGAGCCCGGGCAGCGTGGTCAACCTGGGGATCGGGATCCCGACGCTGATCCCCAACTACTTGCCGCCCGACTCGGGGATCTTGCTGCACTCGGAGAACGGGCTGCTGGGGATGGGCCCGTTCCCGTACGACGACGAGGTCGACGCGCAGGTGATCAACGCCGGCAAACAGACGGTGACGATCGTGCCCGGCGGGTCGGCGTTCGACTCGGCGCTCAGCTTCGCGATGATCCGCGGCGGCCACGTCGATGTCGCGGTGCTCGGGGCGATGCAGGTCGCCGAGAACGGCGACCTCGCCAACTGGATGGTGCCGGGCCAAAAGGTGGCGGGGATCGGCGGGGCGATGGACCTCGCGACCGGCGCGCGCAAGGTGATCGCGGTCATGACACACACCGACCGCGACGGCGGCTCGAAGCTGGTCCGCCGCTGCTCCCTGCCGCTCACCGCGATGCGCTGCGTCGACCTCGTGATCACAGACCTCGGGGTGATCGCGGTCGACGAGGGCGGACTGCGCCTGGTCGAGCGCGCGCCGGGAGTGACCGTCGAGGCCATCGTCGCCGCCACCGCCGCCCCGTTGCAGGTCGACGATGCCGCCGGTCGCGTGTCCGCCTGACCTTCGGGACAGTCCGTGCGCGAACCGGCGAAGCGTGATTTTTCTGACCCCTGCGGGGAAATGCGCGGCGGGACATGTTCAGGGCTTCACTTGCCCTCGCCAGCACGCCGTTCCTATCATCCTGCCATGCCTCGCCTGGAGAGTCGCTCGGCCTGGACGACGCGCGTGTGCGGCGCGGTCCTCGCCCCCTGCGTCGCCCTCGCGCCGCTGTCCGCCCGCGCCGAGCCGCCGGCGCCGACGGTGCTCGAAGAGGCCCAGCAGCAGGTGAAGGCCGGCGAGGACGAGGCGGCGATGCAGGCGCTGAGCGAGGTGATCGCGCTCGACACGTCGAACGTGAAGGCCTATCAGCTGCGGGCCGACGTGGCCGGACGGCTGGCCCACAAGTACGGCCCGGGCGCGGCGTTCCACGCGCTGCGGGCCAACGACCTCGAGCACGTGCTGGCGCTGAAGCCCGACCCGGCGAAGGACGACGAGACGATGCGCGAGCTGCAGGCGGCCCACGCCGACGCGACGCGGGCGGCCAGGCAGGAGCAGCGGCGGCGCAAGCTGCTGCCGGCGTCGATGAGCCTCGGGGTGATCGGCGGCGGCATGACGATCGCGTCGACGGTGCTGGTGATCCTCGCCAACACCAACGTCGGCAACGACCAGACCGTGCACGTGATGAACGCGTACTCGGGCACGTTCCTCGGCGTCGGCGTGGGCCTGGTGGTCACCGCGATCGCGTTCGGGGTGGTGGCCCGCAAGCAGTACGCGCGCGACCAGCGGGCCCGGGCGCTGTTCGAGCCGCGCTACGCCCGGCGCGGCATCCCCCAGTTCGGCGGCGGGGGGCTGGTCCTCCGCTTCTAGCGACGAGTACTCGGCGATGCCCTCCCGCGCTGCCCCGGTCCGTCTGCTCGCCCTGCTCGCCGCGGCGCCGCTGCTGATGGCGACCAATCGCTGCGGGGTCTACATCGAGCAGACCGAGAACCTGCAGTTCTTCGAGCCGGTGACGCGGGTCGCGTTCGACGTCCACCACGGCAGCATCACCGGGACGATGTACCCGCGGCCGTCGGTCTACATCAAGCGCCACACGTCGGGCTTCGAGGCGGGCGTCGGCGAATTCGGCCACGCGGTCGAGGGCGACGAGATGCAGCTCACCGGCCATTGCGCGATCGCCCACGAGTGCTGGTACGACCACATGATCGAGGCGCCGCCCGGGACGTCCCTCAGCTTCACGTTCCGCGACGGCTACATCGAGCTCAGCGAGTTCGACGCGGAGATCCACGCCGAGGTCGGGGTCGGCCGCTTCATCGGCTGGGCGATCGCGGCGCCGATCGTCGACCTGTCTTATGAGACAGGTGACGTGGCGATCGAGTTCGCGGCGACCCCCGAGCAGGTGACGATCGCGGTCGGCACCGGCGACGTGACGCTGACGCTGCCGGCCGGGCCCTACCGCTGCGAGGTCGCGCCGGCGGCGAAGCTCGAGGGCATCACCTGCGACGAGGCGGCGACTGCGGTGCTCGACATCACCGTCGAGACCGGCGCGGTGACGCTGCGCGGGGTGTGAGTCGGGCGCACCCGGCCGGGGCCGCCGAAGGTGGTTCCGCTAGCAACAAGGCGGGGCCCGAGTTGCACCGGCAATGAGTTTTGGCGAACTTCGCGCGTGATGCTCCGTCCACGTTTCGCCGGTCCCTCGCTGCTGTGCCTGCTCGCCGCCTGCAACGACGTGCCCGCGGGGAGCGCGTCGGGGACGACGTCGGCGCCGCCTGCGACCGGGTCGACGGTGACGATCGACGAGGTGACCGCGACGACCCCGAGCGCGACGACGGCCGAACCGACCGGCGGCGCGACGACACATTCGGAGACGACGACCACCACCGGCGACCTGGCCTGCAACTGCACGCCGGGCGTCGCGGACGCGTGCGAGGGGGCGCAGGTCCTGGTGTGCCAGGCCGACTGCGTGTCGCTCGCGCCGGAGCCGTGCGGGCCGGGCGAGACCTGCGTCGACGGGGTCTGCGCGGCCCCGGTGTGCCAGCCCGGCAGCACGAAGTGCGTCGACGACGAGCACTACCTGCAGTGCAACGCCCACGGCAGCGGCTACGACGGGCCGACCGCCTGCGGCGCGGGCGGGACCTGCGTGGCCGACACGTGCTTCTCGCTGTGTGACCTGCTCGAGTCGACGCCGAGCACCGTCGGCTGCTCGTTCTTCGCCAACCGCATGGACAATTTTTACGACGAGGAGAACGACTCGCTGGTGGTCGGCAACACGCACGCGAGCGCGACCGCGAACGTGCAGCTGTACCTGGCGCCGACCGGGCAGAACGTCGAACTGCCGCAGGGGGCGGCGGTGACGATCGCGCCGGGGGCGACGCACACGTTCACGCTGTCGAACCCGCCGATCGACAAGGTGTCGGCGCTGCGGGTCGGCGGGTCGTACCGGATCGAGAGCGACGTGCCGGTGGTGGCGTACCTGCACTCGCCGATCGGGGCGGAGGCGACCAACGACGCGTCGATGCTGTTCCCCGAGCACGCGCTGCAGGCGAGCTACGTGATCGCGTCGTACCGGCAGACGCAGGAGGGCTCGCCGAGCTACTTCAACGTGATCGCGATCGCCGACGGCACGACGGTGACGTGGACGCCGCCGGTGACCACCAGCGCGGGCGCCGGGGTGCCGCAGGTGTTCGCCGGGCAGACGGGGAAGGTGGTGATGAACCGCTTCGACACGCTGCAGGTGATCGCGCCCGGGCCGGCCGGCGACCTGTCCGGGACGATCGTCAGCGCCGACCGGCCGATCTGGGTGGTCGGCGCCAACGAGTGCGCCAACGTGCCGAGCAAGCAGGTGTCGTACTGCGATCACGTCGAGGAGCAGATGCTGCCGCTGGCCTACTGGGGCCTGCAGTACGTCGGCGCCCACTCGCCCGTCCGCGGCAAGGAGAAGCACTACTGGCGCGTCTACGGCGGCGCGGACGGGACGACTGTGAAGACCGAGCCGGCGCTGCCGGGCACGCCGCTGCTGCTGAACCGCGGCGAATGGCAGGAGCTGGTGGTGGCGAACGGCACCAGCGTGATCTTCTCCGGCGACAAGCCGTTCCTGCCGGTGCAATACCTCGAGAGCCAGGACGGCGGCAGCGGCACCGGCGACCCGGCGATGGTGCAGGCGATCCCGGTCGAGCAATTCTTGGCGCGCTACGCGTTCGCCACCGGCACCGGCTATTCACAACACTTCGCGCAGATCGTCCGCACCAGGGGGGGAGCCGAGGTGCTCGTCGACGGGGCGCCGGTCGGCGGCTACTACGCCGTGGGCGGCTTCGAGGTGGCCGACTGGCCGATCGCCGAGGGGGCCCACCTGGCCGAGAGCGCCCAGCCGTTCGGGATCGTCAACGTCGGCTACACGGAGGTGACGTCGTACGCCTACCCCGGCGGAACGCGGCTCGAGGTGATCAATCCGCAGTGAGCGAGACGCATCGGCCGGCGATCTCGCATCAAAAGAACTTGAGATCGAGCAATGAGAGACCGGCAGCGGCAGCCGGGCGGTCCGCGGCGCGTGGAGCGGCGACAGGGTATGCGGGCACACGAAGGCCGGGTCCGCGGATTCGCAGGGGAACGGTCGGGGCCGCTGATTTCGCCCGAAGGGACGGGCGAGGCTGCTGTTCGCCGGCGAGCGACGAAGGACGGCCGCGCCGGCCGATTCGCCGGCGGGGCGACGGTCGGGGCTGCCGGTCGGGCGACGGATGGGTCCGCGGATTCGACGGGCGCAACTGGGTAGCGGGGCGGGGCGCGGGCGCGAATCGTGGCCGGGTCCGCTGGACGGGGTGCGGGATTGCGTCAAGTACATGGCCGAAGGAAGGGTCCCATGCTCTGTGAATCGCTCTCGACCGCGTGGTGGTCGCTGCTCTTGCGCGGCATCGTGGCGCTGCTGTTCGGCTGTCTGGCGCTGGCCGCTCCCGGCATCACCCTGACGGCGCTGACGCTGTGGTTCGCGGTGTTCGTGCTGATCGACGGCGCGTTCCTCATCGGCGGCGCGTTCGCCGGCCGCAAGGAGAACGAGCACTGGTGGCTGATGCTGCTCGAGGGCCTGTGCGGGGTGGCGTTCGGTCTCCTCGCGCTGCGCGTGCCGGGCATCACGACGCTGGTGCTGCTGATGTACATCGCCGCGTTCGCGGTCATCACCGGGGTGCTCCGCATCGTCATGGCGATCCGCCTGCGCAAGGAGATCGAGGGCGAATGGTGGCTGGCCCTCAGCGGCCTCGCCGGCGTGCTGTTCGGCGTCCTGATGATGACGATGCCAGGGGCCGGCGCGCTGGCGATGATGGTGTACATCGGCGTGTGGGCGCTGTTCGTCGGCTTCGCGCTGATCTTCCTGGCCTTCCGCGTGCGCCGGATCGGCCGCACCGGCGGCGTCTGGCGCGGCGGGCAGCCGGTCCCGGCGCACTGAGCGGAGCGCCGGCGAGCGCTGGGTGGTCCCGCCTCGCAGCGCGGGCCGCCGAGCTCGCGGGGCCGCGTCAGCGGCGGCGGCGGCGGAGGCCCGCGAGGGCGAGGACGCCGAGCAGGGACGCGGCCGAGAGCGGGCGCGGCTCGGTGCTGCAGAAGCAGTCGTCGCTCGAGGCCGAGGCGCCGGACTCGTAGCCGAACAGCTCCATCGTGTCGGGGTGCGGGCGGTCTTCCTTCTTGCCGACCCACTGGACGGCGTCGCTGAGGTCCAGCGCGGGCTGCCAGCGCACGCCGGCGGTGGAGCCGGCGTCGGTGCGGGCGACGGCGAGGGCCTGGTCGGCGCCGACGAGCAGGTCGACGCGAGCGGTCGGGAGGTCGACGGCGGGGGCGAAGGTCCACCACAGCGACCTGGCCGAAAGGTCAGGCGCCACCGCGTGCACGAAGGCCAGCTCGCCGGCGCCGGGCGGCGGGGCCTCGTCCTCGGCGGGGTGCGAGCGGACCACGCCGGCGAGGTAGACCGCGCCGAAGCGGTCGGCGGCGATCGCCGTGGGCTGCAGCTCGGCGGCGCCCTCGGGCGCGAGCAGGTACTGGCCGAGCAGGTGCCGGCCGTCGTCGCCGCCGAGGCGCGCGTACCAGGCGTGCGGGCCGCTGGCGCTGTCGGGGTCGGTGGCGCTGTCGAACACGGCCAGGCGCGTGGGGGCGCCGTTCGGCTCGTGGCGGAACAGGTCGTCGCCGGCCGCGTCGATGGCGGCGGCCACCAGGAGGTCGCCGCCGGCCTGCGCGAGCGCGACCACGCGGGTGCTCGTCAGCGCCTCGCAGCGGGTCCAGCGGATCGCCGCGTGGGCCTCGCCGTAGGCCTGCCACTGCGGCGCGCCCGCGAGGTCGGTGGCGACCACGCGGGCGACGGTCAGCGGCGAGTCGCAGGCGATCGCGTCGCCGTGGCCGCCAGCGAGCGCGAACCGGCGCGTCGGGTCGAAGGCGAGGCTGGTCCATGTGCCATGTCCCAAGGACCATGTCTGTTCGACCAGGCCGTCGGCGATCGCCAGGACGCGGCCGTCGACGAGGACGAGGGCGCGGCCGGGGTCGGCGGCGACCAGCGCCTGCGGGGCGCCCGGCAGCGGGGCGCTCCAGCGGGCCCGGCCGTCGGCGGCGAAGAGGGTGAGGCTGCGGTCGTCGGCGGCCAGCAGCGCGCCGTCGTCGGCGCCGGCGAGCGCGCGGGCGGCCGGCGGGGCGGCCCGATCGACCAGGCCGGGAGCGCCGGTCAGCAGCGCGGGCAGACCGGGCGAGAGGCGCTCGAGGCCGTCGTCGCCGTCCTGCAGCAGGAGCGGCGCGCGGGCGTGGGCCGGAGCGGCGAGGCCGAGGACGAGGGCGGCGAGGGAGACGCTGCAGGCGAGGCGGGTCATGAGGTTGTCTCCGGGGTCGGCGCGGGGGGCTGTCTCTCGGGTCAGGTCGAGGCGGTGCCCCGCTGGAAGTTTGGGCCGGGCGCTCAGCTGGCGTGGACCGTGAGGTCGCCGCTGGTGATGTGGACGGTGAGGCTGGCGGCGGCGGCGTCGTCGCAGGTGACGCCGTCGAGGGTCTGTTCGCCGTCCTCCACGGTGAAGTCGCAGCGGTACGGGCCGGCGGGCAGGTCGAGGTCGACCGGGCCGTCGTCGACGGTCACGACCACCGCGGTCGGGACGGTCGCGAAGGTCAGGGTCGCGCCGCCCTCGCCGACCTCGACGGTGGTGTTCGGGCCGGCGATCTCGTGGATGAGGACCTCGCCGATCTCGACCGCCACCGTGACGTCGGCGTCCGGGGCGCCGATGTCGACGTCGGCCTCGGTCGCGTCGAGCTCGATCGCCGTGCCGAGCGGCAGCTCGAAGTTCATGTCGTCGAGGCAGTCGGTCTCCTCGCGACAGTCGAAGTGGGCGAACAGGGTGTCGCCCTCGACCCAGTGCTCCTGGCGGCCCAGGCTGACCTGGAAGCCGAACACGTGCTCCCAGATCCGCACGCCGTTGCGGGCGAAGGTGATCGTCTTGAAGGTGCCGCGCTCGAGAAACACGCTCAGCTTGGTGACCGGCTCGAGCACGATGTCGATCTCGTTGTAGTCGAGGATGCTGCCGCAGGTGCCGGGCTTGAAGCCGAGCCCGAGCAGCAGCGGGAGCGCGAGGGCGAGGCCGAGGGGGCGACGGGCGGGCATGGTCAGGCGCCGGTGACGGTGAGCGCGCCGTCGTCGACGGTGACGTCGAGGACGGCGTCGGCGGCGGGGTCGCAGGTGATGCCGTCGACGGCCGGAGCCTTCGGGGCGGCGAATTCGCAGCGGTAGCTGCCGGTGGGGACGACGAGGGCGATGTCGCCGGCGGTCGACCGCAGGGTCACGCGCTCGGGCCGGGCGACCAGCTCGACGTCGATGTCACCTGTCCCGAGGGACACATCGACGACGGGGCCGGCCAGCTGCACGCCGGCGAAGCCGCCCTCGTCGATCTCGGCGGTGAGCTCGCGGTCGACGTAGCCGATCTCGACGTAGCCGAGCTGCATGCGCAGCGCCACGCTGACGCCGGTCGGGAACTCGAGCATGTGATCGTACCAGCAGCGGTCGTCGGTCTTGCAGGCGGCGGTGATCACCAGCACGCCGTCCTCCACGCCGGCCTCGGCGGGGCCGAACTGCTTGTCGAAGCCGGAGGTGTGGCGCTTCATCGTCGCGTCCGGCCGCGGCCAGGCGACGAAGGTCAGGCTGCCGCGGTCGACGTCGAGGTCGATGTGGTCGAACGGCTCGACGTACTTGAAGCCCTCGGTGAACTCGTACCAGATGCCCTTGCCGCAGCCGGCCGCGGCCGCGACCAGCGCCAGCGCAGCCGCCCCCGACGCGAGAGATCGGGGCAATCTCTCGGTCGCGGCGCGGTCCATCAGAACCCCTCCGTGGCCTCGATCCGGCCGGACGCGGCCAGCACGGCGACCTCGGCGAGCATGACGGACTCGATCAGGTCGACGTGGGTCAGCTCGAGCTCGACGCGGGCCTTGATCGCGTCGGCGAGGTCGCGGAACTCGACCTGCCCGCTGCGGAAGGCGTCCTCCGACATCCTGCGCAGCTCCGTGAACTGAGACGAGACGTCGCGCTCGTAGTCATCGAGGATGGCCCGCTGGTTGCCGAGCCGCCGCACCGCCCGGGCCAGCTCGGCGCGGGCCTCGGCGACGGTCGCGTCCTTGTCGAGCTGGGCCCGCTTGCTGGCGGCGCGGGCGCGGGCCAAGAGGCCCTGACCCCAGTCGAACATCGGGATCGGGACGGTGATGCCGACCGAGGTCGAGGCGCTGAAGTAGTTCTGGATGACGACGGTGCCGGCGGTGATCGAGGGCACCGGCCAGGCCTCGCGCTTGGCCATGTCGATGTTGCGGTTGGCGAACGCCTCCTGCCGCCGCGCGAGGTCGATGTCCGGGCGCGCCCGCAAGGCGTCGGGCCAGGTGCGCTCGAAGTCGGGCGCGAGGCCCAGCGGCCTGAACTCGCCGACGGCCTCGGGCTGCCACATCGGGTCGCCGGCGAGGACGGCGAGCCGCCCGGCGGTGTCGTCGGTCTCGGAGGCGAGCTCGGCCCGGCGGGTCCGCCACGACGAGCGGTCGATGGTGGCCCACACCTGGTCGTACTTGCTCTGCACGCCGGCGCCGCGGCGGGCCTCGACCAGGGTCTGCAGCTGCTCGAGCTCGGCGAGCACGTTGTCGAGCAGGGTCAGCCGGGCCTGGTCGGCCTGCAGCTCGACGAACAGGTTGCGCGCCTCGACGGCGAGGGTCTCGAACTCGTTCTCGAGGGTGCCCTTGGCGACCTCGACGCCGGCGTTGGCGGCCTTCATCCGCATGCGCCGCTGGCCGGCGATCAGCACCGGGAAGGTGAGGTTGGCGTAGTACGTGCCGACGCCGTTCTGGTTGAAGCCGCTGTTGAGGTAGAGGATCGCGAAGTTGAGGATCGGATTCGGCAACACCCGCGCCGCCTTGGCCTCCGACTCGGCGACGTCGATCTCCGCCTGCGCCGCCTGATAGCGCGGGCTGCGGGACTTCAGCAGCTCGAACAGCTGCGGCAGCGTGACCTGGTCGGGCGCCGGCCGGTAGCGCTTGACGATCGTCGGCGGCAGCGGCGGGATCTCACCGGGAGGGCTCGCGGGCGCGGTCTCCGTCTCGACCTGCGTCGGCAGCCGCGGCGGGATCGGGGCCGCGTGCGTCGTCGTCCGCACCGACGGCGGCGGCGCGCTCTTCTGCGGCGGCGTGGTCTTCGGCGGCGTCAGCTTGACCGGCGGGCGGGGTTGCGGCTGCACCGGCGGCACCGGGCCCCGCGGGTTGGGCACGCCGAACGCCTGGAGCTGGATCGCCACGAAGAACGCTGTAAGGGCCGTGAGCGGGGCGTTCAAGGGTGTCCTCGGCCCGGGAGCATATCCTCGTCGTCCGGGGCGGGGGCCGCCTTTCGTGTGAGAAAGCTGCAGATCACCGGGAGAATGAAGAGAGCCACAAAAAGGGTGGTGACCATCCCGCCGATGATCACCACCGCGAACGGCTTCTGCGTCTCGCTGCCCATGCCGGTCGAAATGGCCATCGGCATGAGGCCCAGCATCGCCAGCAGCGCCGTCATCAAGAGCGCGCGGAAGCGGGAGGTGGCGCCGTCGATGACGGCCCGCAAGGCGCCGACGCCCTCGCCCTTCAGGCGGTCGATGGCGCTGACGACGAGCAGGCCGGCCAGCGACACCTGGCCGAGCAGGGCGATGAAGCCGACGGCGGCGCTGACCGACAGGGCGATGCCGGTGAACCACAAGGCGAAGATCCCGCCGGTCAGGGCGAACGGGACGCACAGCATCACCAGCACGGCGCTGACCCCCGACTGCAGGGCGCCGTAGAGCAGGCCGAGGACGATCAGCAGGGCGATCGGGACGATGACCTTGAGCCGCCCCATGGCCCGCTGCTGGTTCTCGAACTCGCCGCCCCAGGTCAGGTTCTGACCCTCGGGGACGGTGACCTGGGCGTCGACGGCCTTCATCGCGTCCTTCACGGTCGAGCCCATGTCGCGGCCCTCGACGTTGAACTTGAGGGCGAGGTAGCGGCGGTTGGCCTCGCGGATGACGGAGGCGCGGCCGCTGGCGATCTGGATGTCGGCGAGCTCGCGCAGGGGGATCCGCGCGCCGGCGGGCGAGGGCACGAGGATCTCGCCGATGTGGGTGACGTCGGCCTTCTCGACCGCGGGCAGGCGCACGCGCACGGGGACGATGCGCTCGTCCTGGAACATGTTGGTGACGACGTGGCCGGCCATGGCGGTCTCGATCACGCTGTCGGCGGTGGCGACGCTGATGCCGCTGCGGGCCAGCGCCGCCCGGTCGAGCACGATCTGCAGCTGCGGCACCGAGGAGTCGCGGTAGAGGCCGAGGTCGACCACGCCGGGCACGTCCTCGATGGTGTCGATGACGCGCATCAGCGTCTCGCGCATGGCCGTCAGGTCGGTGCCGAACACCTTGACGACGATCTTGCCGCGCACGCCGCTGACGGCCTCCTCGACGCTGTCCTTGATCGGCTGCGAGAAGTTGAAGCCGACGCCGGGGATCTGCGACAGGCTGGCGCGCATGTCGTCGATGAGCTTCTTCTTGGTCAGGCCGGGGCGCCACTGGTCCTTGGGGGCGAGGCGGGCGAACACCTTGGCCATGTTCATGCCCTCGTTGTCGAGGCCGTCCTCGGGGCGGCCCTGCTCGGAGGGGGTGCCGATGACCTCGGGGAACTCGCGAATCTTGCGGCGCACCTCGGCGAGGATGTTCTGGCCGCTCTCGAGCGAGACCGACGGCGGCATCTCGACGAAGATGTAGAGGTCGCCCTCGTCGAGCTCGGGCAGGAACTCGGTGCCGATCCGCGGGATCACCAGCGCGCCGGCGGTCAGCAGGGCGGCGGCGACGGCGAGGGCGACCACCCGCGCACGCAGGGCGGCCTGCAAGACGCGGCTGTAGCCGTCGCGCAGCACCAGCAGGAACTTGGGGTCGCGCAGCTCGGCGTCCTTCGGCCGCAGCGCGAGGGCCAACAGCGCCGGCACGACCGTCAGCGCGAACACCAGCGCGCCGATCAGGGCGAAGCTGTAGGTCAGCGCCAGCGGGCGGAAGATCCGGCCCTCGACGCTCTCGAGCGTGAACACCGGGATCAGCGCGGCGATGATGATCGCCATGGCGTAGAAGGTGGGCCGGGCGACGTCGATCGCCGAGCTGGCGACCAGGCTCAGGACCTCGCGCTTGCTGGTCGGCTTGTGCAGCCGCATCTCGTGGATGACGTTCTCGACGAGGACGACGGCGCCGTCGACGAGGATGCCGAAGTCGATCGCGCCCATCGAGATCAGGTTGGCCGGCAGGCCGAGCAGGTACAGGCCGGTGAACGCGGTCAGGAGCGACAGCGGGATGACCGCGGCGACGATCAGGGAGCCGCGCACGCTGCGGAGGAACAGCCACACCACGCCGAGGATCAGCAGGAAGCCGTGGACGAGGTTGTGGTTGACGGTGTCGAGCGTGTGACCGGTCAGGGTGCTGCGGTCGTACATCGGCTCGAGCGTCATGCCGTCGGGCAGGAGGCCGCCGTTGAGCTCGTCGACCTTGCGGTGGAGAGCGGTGAGGACGGTGTCGGGGTTCTCGCCGCGGCGCAGGAGGACGATGCCCTCGACGATGTCGCGCTCCTCGTTGAAGCCGACGGTGCCCTGGCGCGGGGTGTAGGCCTGGATCACGCGGGCGACGTCGCCGACGGTGACGGGGGTGCCGCCCTCGCTCTCGAGCACGACGTCCTCGACGTCCTTGGGCGTGCGCAGGTAGCCGATGCCGCGGATGACCAGCTGCTGGTCGCCGTTGCGCTTGAAGCCGCCGCCGACGGTCTGGTTCGACTCCTCGAGCGCGTGGGTGATGTCGGACAGCGTGAGGCCGTAGGCGGCCATGCGCTGGGGGTCGACCTCGACGTGCAGCTCCTTGAGGTAGCCGCCCATGCCGACGACGTCGGCGACGCCGGGGACCTGCTTGAGGACGCGGGTGACGGTCCACTCCTGCTCGGAGCGGATGTCGTAGAGCGAGTGACGGTCGCTCTTGAGGCGGTAGTAGTAGACCTTGCCGAGCGGGGTGGCGTCGGGCGCGAGCCTCACCTCGGCGCCGTGGGGCAGCTCGGCGTTGAGCAGGCGCTCGGCGACCCGCGTGCGCGCCTTGAAGGCGTCGGCCTCGTCGTCGAACACCAGCCAGAGGATCGAGAGCCCGAACAGGCTCTCGCTGCGCATCTGGATCATGTCCGGCGTGCCGTTCAGCGCCCGCTCGAGCGGGATCGTCACCTGCCGCTCGATCTCCTCCGGCGCCGCGCCCGACAGCTGCGCGACCACGTTGACCTGGACGTTGGTGACGTCCGGGTAGGCCTCGATCGGGGTGTGGAAGTAAGCCTGGAGGCCGTAGGCGGCGACGATCACGGTCAGCAGGACCGCGGCCAGGCGCTTTTGGATGCAGAGGCGGATCAGGGCGGCGATCATCGAGGGCTCCCGCGCGGCGTGTCCGAAATCAACTGTTCTTTGGGACAGCTCAGAGGAGCTGCTGGGCCTCGGCGTCGAGGAGGAGGGCGCCGGCCACGGCCACCCGCTCGCCGGCCTTGATGCCGGAGATCACCTGGACGTGCTCGCCGAAGGTGTGGCCGAGGACGACGGCGCGCTGGGCGAACTGGCCCTCGGACTCCTCGACGTAGACGATCGAGTGGGTGCCGTCCTTGATCAGCACGGCGGTCTTCGGCAGGGTCACGCCCTGCTCGGCCGGCGCGAGGATCGAGGCGCGGGCGTAGCTGCCGGGGGTGAGGCCGGTGACGGCGGCGTCGATGCTGACGTAGACGGGGGCGCGGCGCAGGCCGGTGTCGACGAGCACGCCGATGCCCTCGACGTGGCCCTCGACGGTGCCGGGGCGGCCGGCGAACTCGAGCGTGACCTTCGAGCCCTCGTGGACCAGCTGGAGGTCGTCCTGGAACACCTCGGCGACCACCCACAGCGCCTCGGGGTTGCCGATCTCGAGCAGCGGGTCGCCGCCGGGCTCGACCTGGGCGCCGACGGTGGTGAGGCGCCGGAGGATCGTGCCCTCGATCGGGGCGGTGACGGTGACCATGCCGCCGGAGTTGGGGCCCAGCATGCTGACGGCCTTCTGCGCGTGGGAGAGGGCGGCCTTCGACTCGGCGAGGCGGTGCTTGGCGGCGATCCGCTCGACCTCGCGGCCGACACCGGTCTTGGCCATCTCTTCCTGGCGGGTCAAGGCGTCGTTGGCGGCGTCGACCTCGATGCGGGCGCGGGCGAGGTCCATCGCGTACTCCGAGGCCTCGGGGCTGGCGATCGTGACGAGCGGCGCGCCGGCCTCGACCTTCTCGCCGGCCTCGACCAGCAGCTTGATGACGCGGCCGGGGGCCGGCGCGCCGACGGTGGAGACGGCGCCGTCGCGGAAGGCGACCCGCGCGGGCGCCCGGATCGCCGCGTGCTCGGGCTCGAGGACGGCCTGCTCGATCTGCACGTAAGGCTGGGAGCGCTCGGGGATCGTGACGTGGCGGATGTCGGGGTCGGCCAGCGGAGCGCCCGGGACCTGCTCGACGGCGGCGACGGTGGTGGGAGCGGCGGGCGAGCAGGCGAGCAGGAGAGCCGTCGCCAGCGGAAGAGAGGCGAAAACCAGGCGCTTCACGGGGTAGCAGGCTAGGCCGGCGGCTTTTGCGCAGCAAATGAAATGCACGAAATCAGATGCGCGCGACCGATCGGCTGCGCCTATTGCGCGAGGTGAACTCCTCGAGGTGCGCTCTCGGCGCGACCGGGGAGTACAGCCGGACCCCTGCCTCGTGGGTCGAGTCCGCGATGTACCTGTCCGAGGAGGGCGATGAAGCCGACGCCAGTGCTGACCGACAGGGCATTGACCCTGGCATTGCATGTCGATGCAGGCGCCGATGTTTCGAGCGAGCGTGTCGGACGGGCCGAACGGACCGCGTTCATTCGAATGACGTCGCCGCACGGGCCGGGTGCTGTCGATTCCGCTGCAGCCGGCTCTCCTTGCTGCGCTCGCGGATTGCAGTGCAGCCGGCGCCCGCTTCGTATGTCTGCCTGTCGTCGAGGCACCCTCTGCACCCACCTCGCCGCTCGGATCACCGGGGTCGACCGTGTCGATGTATTGCTGCATCGCATCGCCGCCTGGGCCCTGGCAGCGCATATCGACGCAGGCGCCATGTCCTGGGCGAGCAGGCCGGACGGACCGCCGTTCATGCGGGTGACGTCGCCGCATGGGCCGAGGTCGTCGATTCCGCGGACAGTGAGCCTCCTGGCCGCACTTGCGGATCGCAGCACAGCCGGCGGCCTTTTGGCATGCCCGTCGCTCGTCAAGGTGCTCCGCGCACGTGCGCCGGGGCGCCGGGCCGTCGAGGTTGATTCTATAGACAACGCGGCAGCGCTTCGTCGTGGTGCCCGGCCGGTCGTGGTCATCGAGGTCGGGTCGCCGGTCGAGGCGAGGGCCTGCAGCCTTGGTTCGACCGGTCGTGTGATTCGTGCCGGTGCGAGATACCTGGAGAGGCGCGTCGGCTCGCGTGTGAGGATGGCCTGATAAACACGACGCAAAGTTCATGAATTAATGATACGTTTAAACTATGGAGACCGGCGAAGGGCTGCATGAGCCCAACGACCTGCGGCGGTCGTCACGCGCCAGTGAATGTGGCGGCCGCTCCATGGGCTGCAGTGCGGCGTGATACACTTCGACGCGTGAGCGCTCCGTTCATCGTCCTGACGGCGTTCGTCGTGGCCGTTCAGCAGGCGATGTTCGGCATTCCCAACCCGCGTGGTCCGTTCCCGCCGACGCACACGCCGTCTCGCCCGCCGGTCGAGCTGACCCTGCCGAAAGCCGTCGCTCGCTCGGTAGCGCGTCGCAGACCCCACGCCCCTCCGAGCCCTCGCCGTCTCGGCAAGCGGCACGCCATCCACGAGCCGGTCGCCTTGCCGCAGCTGTTCAAGCTGCTCAGGTCGCTGCGCCCGCGGCCCCCTGCGTCTCAGGCCGAGAACGACGGCGCTCAGACGTGGATGCTGCCGAAGCCGGCCCTCGACTTCGCCGCCGTTCATCGCAAGGGCGGCTCCAGCCGGAGCGGCTTTGGTGCCCGCTGCGCCAGCATCGCCTCGCCGCTGATCCTCGCCAGCCAGTGGCTCACGAGAATAAGGGCCGCGCGCGCCGAGGCGGCGTACGAGGCGCTCGCGCACGAAGTCCGCGACCTGTTCGTCGCGCTCCAGGCCGATCAGGCTCGCCTCCTGACGCTCGACAACGTGCTCGCCGAGTTCGAACGACTCAACATCCTGGTCGGGGGGCGTGGCGCCGGCGAGCAGGGCAAGCACGACCTGTGGCCCACCGGCGATCGCGCCTCGTGGCGTGCTCGTCGCAACGAAGTTGCCTCCGAGACCCGCGATACTGCCAGCCGACTCGCGGTCCTCGTCGGCGACCCGATGTGGCAGCCGGAGGTCGTCGGCGAGTTCAAGCCGCTCGGCCTGTCGACCAGCACCCGCGACCGACTCGGCGAGGACTCTGCCGCCGAGGCCCACGCCGAACTCACCCGCAAGGTCCGCGCGCTCGCCGAGCAGCGCGCCATCCTCGACGAATACGAGCCCGTCCTCGCCGGCCAGATCGTCGAGCTGCGAAGGCTGACCGAGGACGCTCTCCGCAACGGCGAGGTCGAATTCCGCGACCTCGCCGACGCCGTCGGCGCTCGCCTCGAGCTCGAGCTGGCTCGCATCAACCTGGTCGAGAACGTCATGCACGCCGAGGTCGCCGTGCTCAGGGCTTCCGGCCGGATCGAGGCCACCGAGGGCGGCTGAGGCCCGGTCACGCGGGAGATCTGCAAGCAGGCCGCGCAGCTCTCCAGCGGCCTCGCGCTCCGCGCTGAACTCGTCGAGCTGGCCAGCGGCGGCACGTGACAGTCGATGCCGCGAATCACATTTCGCCATGGACCATGACCGCATATGCGGGCAAGGCCGCGAGCCTGCTGCGTGGACAATCGGCGTAACGGCAAAAGACAGAGACCCTCTCCGGATCGGTGTCTTGCTTTCTCGATTGAAAGGTGTCTTTCGTTTCGTGCAACAGGCTGTGCGGATTATCCCTGCAATACGGTTCAAGACGGTCGCGACGACGTTCGAAAGATTTAATGTCCCTCGTGAATTCTGTCTTTCTCACGTGAAAGGTGTCCCGGTTTTCCGGTATGCTCCCCGGCCCGAGGATTTGTTCTTGAACGTCGCGCTCACGGCTCTTACAGCGTTCCTCGAGATTACGGGCGTCAGCCCCTTCGCCGTCGGCGCCTGGCAGCCTGCACCTTCGCCGTCCACATCCGATTCGCAGGTCTCGACGCCCTCGACCACGCCCGACGCACCTGCGTCGCCGGCGGCCCCGCAGACCCAGCCGTCCGCGTCGACCTCCGCGCCGGATTCGGTGCCTGTTCCCGATCCCTCCGCTCCACCTGCCACGCACGAGGGTCCTGCGACCGAAGGTGAAACCGAGGAGCTGCGGCGCGAGCTCGAGGTCCTGCGCGCCGAGGTCGCCGAGCTCAAGCGCGCCATTCGACCCAAAATCACGCCCCGGCCCGGTGAGACGGTTCCCCCGGACCCGGTGGCGCCAGGGCCCGTCTCCCAGGCCCCAGCGGCGGTCCCTCCCACACCCCAGGGCGCTGTCGTGGAGGGCGCCCCGTCGGCCTGGGCCGCGCCCCCTTCGGCGCGGGGGCCCTTCGCCTGTCTGTCTCGTCGGTGCAAGGAAAAGCGCCCTCTGGTCGTACCTGCGATCAGCACCAAGGTCGGCCGGGGCATCCTCTCCCTGAACCTGTACGGCGACTTCGGCTACGCCTTCGGGCCGCAAGGAAAGCACCAGTACTACGACTACATCACCAAGCAAGAGGTGGAGGACGTCGGCCGCCGGGACTTCACGAGCTATCCGCTGTACGCCAACCAATTCGCGATGGCCTACGGATTCGTGCAGGGGCAGTACGAGATCCCGAACAAGATCCGGTTCCGCTTCGCGCTCCACGCCGGACACATCGTCGAGTCGCTGTACAACGAAGAACCGAAGTCGTTGCAGCTGATCCGCGAGGCGGCGATCTACTACTTCTTCCACCCGAAGCTGGCGGTCGAGGCCGGCATCTTGCCGTCCTACTACGGCGCCGAGATCGTCCTGAACAAGGAGAACCTCCACGCCACGCGCGCGTACATCGCGGACTTCACCCCCGACTACGAGGCGGGGGTCAGGCTCCACTATCATGTCCGCAAGGACATGACCCTGCGAGTGATGGTCCTGAACGGCTGGCAGGAGATCCGGGACGCGAACGGCAGGAAGGGGTTCGGCTTCGTCTGGAGCGTCTTCAAGCCCTTCAAGATCGTCGGCGACTGGACCATGTACTGGGGCAACGAGGCCCCGGCGGGCGAGAAGACGCCGATCTTCAGGCACTACCAGAACCTGTATTACAGGATCTGGCTCGGGAAGCGCTGGCTCATCTTCCCGATGTTCGACTTCGTCATGCAGAAGAACAACGAGAAGGACAAGTACGACTTCGTCGTCGCGCCGGCGTTCTCCGCTCGGCTGGCGATCACGGAGAAGGTCGGCATCGCCGCGAGGTACGAGTACCTGTACAACAAGGCCGACATCGTCCCGGAGCTGCGGACGAACACCCCGAACGGCTGGCAGAGCCACAGCGGAGCGTTGACCCTCGAATATCTGCCGCTGCCGCAGCTCACCTTCCGCGTCGAGGGGCGCTACGGGGCGAACAAGGACGCTGTGTTCAGGAACAGGGCGAACCAGCTCGTCAAGGACGACTGGTACGTGTACCTCGGCGGGGCGTTCCACTTCTGAGCGCGCGCGACACGACACGCGGCAGCGAAGGAGGCTCGCCAGCCGCTACATCGTCAGCATCGCCACGAACTCGCCGATCTCCCGCGCCTGGGTCAGGACGATCTGGTCCGCCATCGTACGCAGCTCGGCGCGCCGGAGGTACGGCAGGCTCTGGTGCGACATCGTGATCGCGTCGGCGTGATGAGGGATCATCGCCTCGAGGAATCCGCGATCCAGCGCCGGACCTGACAGCGCCATGAGCTTCTCCATGTCCGCCATCGAGTGCGGGTCATGCCGCTCCGGCACGATGTCGTAGCCCGTCAGCTGCGCGCGGATCGCTCGCATCTGCGAGATCTCCGGCGCCTGGGCCTCCTTGATCATCCTCGCCACCGCCTTGACCGCAGGGCTGTCGCCGCGTTCGAGCTCCATGTCCGCCATCTCGATGGCGGCCTGATGATGCGGGACCATCGCGTCGATGAACTCGACGTCCGACTCGGGGCTCTCCATACATTCGTCGTGCTCGCCGGTGTCGCAGGCGAGGATGGCGCCGAGCGCGAGCAATCGCAGAGTGTGGAACGACATCAGAGCCTCCCGTCGATGTTTGCAAGCATGGCCAATCACGAGGACGCTACAAACGCCGCGCGCAGATCCGTCTGCCACGCCCATGAATCACCACCCGCAGCGCTGGGGCTCCGCGACGGACGCTCGGGGCGGCGGGTGCGCCCGCAGCTGGCAGACTCGAGCATTGCGGAGCGACACCGCATAGGTCAGGCCGGCTCATCCACGGCGATCACGCTTCGTATGCGTGCAGCTGCACGCCATGCCCACTTCACTGGGTGGGCGCAGGGGCCTTGCCGTCGACGGTGAGGCGACCGTATTGGTCGGCGAGGGTGTCGCGCTTGGCGCCGAAGATGCCCTGGAAGGCGAACATCACCATCCATGCAAAAAGACCAGCGAAGAAGCCGATCACGAGGATCTGGAGGATCCCCCCGGCGGTGGCGACCGGGGGCTTGGATGCTTCGAGCTCCCACTTGTTGTCGGCGATTTCGGCGGTAGACATGGTTTCACTCCTGGCGCCCGTACGCGAGCACAGCTGATGCTTGCACGAGCGTCTCCCGCGAACAAGGGGCAGCAGATAGAGCAGACTCGACTACAATGAACAATGTTGCGTCTGGTCTCCCGGGTGCTTTGCAGCGCCGCCGGGAACGCGCGAAGCATTTTTCATGCGATGTTGCATCAGAATTCGACGGCTCGCTCGAGCGCAGCGTGGCGCCGAACTGCAGCGCCGGGGTCGGCTGCGGCAGGCCGAACCCATGCGTCGAGGGACGTGCTCGAACGAGGTCCGCCGCAGCGGCGAGGACTCTCAGTCGCGGTCGTCTCCGGCGCTCGATCGATTCGCGCGGCCCGCCATGACGCTGACTCGACGATGCGGGCCGCCAGCATCCGCGGCAGCAAATACGTGAGCCTGTTGGACGTACAGGGGGTCGCCAGCGCCGCCTCCGAGGTGGCGATCGACGGGGGGTTCCAGTGGACGCCGCGACCCGACAAGGAAAGGCCGACGCTGACGGACGGGAAATTCCACGCGGTGCGCAAGGACTGAGCCGCGTGGTCTCGGAGGTCACGAGCCCAGCGAACCGCCGATCACGTGGGCGAGCACGGAGGCGACCGCGGTCACCAAGACCACGGTGATCGCGTAGCGTCGCCAGTGCGCCAGCGTGGCGGGCTCGCCGCTGGCCGTCTTCCCCGCCCATCGGGTGATGTCCACGCGTCGGGCCACGATCGTCAGCACGACCGTGAGCCAGACGACGCCGTCGAGCACCGAGGGGAACGCGTCCCCGTTCATGGCGATCACCGCCAGCGACGCGTACACGACCGCGTTGCCGATGAGCATCCAAAACAGTCGGAGTGCGCAGCCCGCCGGAGCAGGTGCGTGGTCGGGGGTATTCTGTTGTTGCACGGGTTCGCCTCCGCAGCCGCACACGGCGGCATGCGAAATGGCGGCCCGACCATTTCAGCGCTCACCTCGACGACCGGGTGAGCCAAATCCTGCTCCCGACGAACTGTACGCCGGTGCACCCTTGCCTGGAGACTATATCGTGGGAGTAGCGACCTCTGACAAGAAAAAAGCGTGCAGTGCCCTTCGCGTATGACATGTCGCGCACGAACGCTCGAGGCCGCTGGACGGCCAGCTCGGCGCGAAGATCGCAGCGGCCTCAGGCGTCGAGCTGCCACCGGTACCCGACGCCGCGCACCGTCTCGAGGAGTCGGGCGTGCTCACCCAGCTTGCTGCGCAGGTTCTTCACCGTGGCGTCGACGATGTTGCCGGCGGTGTCCGCGGTCTGGGCCCAGACCTTCTCGAGGAGCTCGTTACGAGCCACCGGACGACCGGCCTCGGTCATGAGGAGGTATAGGACCGTGAATTCTCGGGGCGACAGCTCGAGCGGCTGGCCATCCAGGACGGCCACGCGTTCGAGGCGATCGATGCGCATGCCGCCGACTTCGAGGTAGCGGGCGGCCCGGCAGCGGCGACCGAGAGCGCGCACTCGGGCGAGCAGCTCGCTCACGTCGAAGGGCTTCGACAGGAAGAAGTCGACCCCGGCGTCGAAGCCAGCGATCCGCTCCTGCACGTCGGACTTGGCCGTAAGCACGAGGATGCCCACCGTATGACCGAGAGCTCGAAGGGCGCGACAGACCGCGAGGCCGTCCGCGGAAGGGAGCGTCCAGTCGAGGACCACGATGTCGTAGTCGCACTTCATGCACGCCGCGATCGCTCGACTGCCGTCGTCCACCTCGTCCACGCTGTAACCTTCTTCGGAGAGGGCGCGACAGAGGAAGCTGGAGAGCTTTTTGTTATCCTCGACGACCAGGAGCTTCAGCATGAGCGCCCACCTCTCGACGAGGTCGTGGGCGGACTGCGGGGTGTACGGGCCGGCGCCGAAAATAGCCGTGGCATCTGTCGTCCTCCGCGATCGCGTGAGCGACCCGCAGAGCGGCGGCCCGACCGCTCCAGGAACCTGTGGCGGGGTCGCCGCCACACCCCACGTCGGTCCTGACCGACGTGTAAAAATTAATATCCGGCGTGAGCCTCTCCGACAAGAGCGGCATCAAGCAAGAATCTTTCATCACTGCAATGATTCCTGGCCTGGCGACGGTGCTTTAGAGGCGCGGAGCGGCGTCCGGGTCGCCTCTGCTCTCGGAGAGAACGACGATTTCCGCTTCCTTCAAGCGCAGGCCCCGCGAGACTACGATTGCGCCGATGAGCGACGAACCCAGGCCTGCGCAGGAGGCCCGCCGTGAGCACCCGCTTCAAGACGCGCTGGCTCGGTGGCTGGGGGTGCCGACGGCGCAGCGCGCGGAGATCGTGCGGGACATGTACTCCCGCCATCGCGCCGACGCGGTGAGCTACTGGCTGCAGCTGGTGCTGGCGACCGGCATCGCCACGCTGGGTCTCGTGCTCAGCAGCACCGGCGTGGTCATCGGCGCGATGCTGATCTCGCCGCTGATGTCGCCGATCGTCGGGCTCGGCATGGGCCTGGCGGTGGGCTCGCCGCTGCTGACCCTGCGATCGATGTTCCGCGTGGCCGCGAGCATTGTGTGGGTCGTCCTCCTGGCGGCAGGGCTGACCGTCGGCTTGCCGTTCCACGAGACGACGACGGAGATCGCGGCCCGCACCTCGCCGACCGTGCTGGACCTTGCGGTGGCTGCGTTCTGCGCGCTGGCGGCGGGCTTCACGACGGCCCGCCAGAGCGCGGACACCACCAGCGCCGCGGCGGGGACGGCGATCGGCATCTCGCTGGTGCCGCCGCTGTGTGTGGCCGGTTACGGGCTCGGCGTGAGCCAGTGGAACATCGCCGGCGGCGCGCTGCTGCTGTTCACGGCCAACTTCTGCGCGATCATCTTTTGCTCGGCGCTCCTGTTCATCGGGCTCGGCTTCAACCACGTGGTGCTCGCGGAGGACGGCGCGTCCGGCGTCGGTACTCGCCTGCAGCGCTTCTTCGGCGCGCGCTACGGGGTGATGTGGCGTCTCGTGCTCCCCGCGCTGTTGCTCGCCAGCGTGTACGTCCCGCTGCGCGCGGCGCTCGGCGAAGTGGCGTGGAAGATCCGCGTCCGCGACGCCGTGACGCGTATCCTCGCCGAGGTCGCCCCCGATGACCGCTCCTTCCGCACCGCGCTCGCCGTCGAGTCCAGCGGCGTGAGCGTGCGCCTGGCGCTCATCGGCTCGCCCGAGGAGGCGCACGCGGTCGAGACGCAGCTCCGGTCGCGCATCGCCACGGCCGCGGGGCTCGAGCCGGAGGTCGACGTCACGGCGGTGGCCGACGAGCGCTCGTTGCAGAAGATCGCCGCGTCCATGGTCACGCCACCCCCGCCGGCCACGCCGCCGCCGGCGCCTCAGCCGCGACCGTCGTCGCTCCGCAAGCCGATCGAGGAGGCGCTCGCGGCCCACTGGCCCGAGGTCGGCGGCGCGCTGCAAGGCTGGCAGCTGGAGTTCGGAGCGGAGCGACCGACCCTCCGCATCCGTCATCAGGGTCCGGCGCTCGGCGCAGCGGGGGAGGCGTTGCTGGCCGACTTCGTGGGTCTCGCGCTCGGTGAGTCGGTCGCAGTCCGGACCGAACCTGTCCTCACGGGCAGGTGGAGCTCGGAGGGCCTCCCGCCGCACGAGTTTCTCGGTGCGCTGGCCCGCGGACTCGCGGTCGGACGCCATGCGAGCGGGACGCGCGCGTGCGTGGAGCGGCCGAAGACGCCCGATGGACCTCCGGGCGAAGGCGAGCCGTCGCGTCCTGAAGGGGTCGAGCTCGCTCGCACCGCCGACCTGCTGCTGGACGCGTTCGCCGGCCCTGGCGTCGAAGTGCGAGACGGGGTCGTGTGGGCCATCGACCTGGTGGCTGGCCCATGTCCGCCGCTGCACGAGCCCGTCGGTGGGGGGACCGGGGGTACAGAAGCCGCCAGCATGACGGGTGGCGGTCAGCCGGCAGCCCGCGAAGGCGCCACGAGCGACTGAATCAGTGTGCAACGCTGTCGACGAGCTCGTTCAAGAGTTGTGCGACTTGCTCGGCGTGTTCTCGCTGCGTGAGCAGGGACATGTGGCTTGCCCCCTCGATCGTCACGTGCCGGCCATGCTTCGAGAGGCCCGCGATCTCCGCGTGCAGCCGCTGATTCAGCGCGAGGATGTCGGCGGACATTCCTTCCATCGGCTCCGTCCCGCTGACGACGACGACCGGCCGCTCGCCGAGGGAGATGTTCGACCGCGCGGCGGCCATGGTCTTTTCCCAGGCGGCGAACTCCTTCTGCGAGGCTCGCACGTGCGTCGCCGCCGAGGTGAACATGCATCCGGCCCGGTAGTCGTCGGCGGGTAACCCGGCGTGGAGTTGGCCGAGAGGGTTTGCCAACCGCAGCAGGCCCACGTACGTCAGGTCCGCGGCGACGGACAGGACTCGGACGACGCGCTCGTGCGCCTCGCGGGCCTCGGGCGGGAACCGTTCCAGCTGATCGGGGTGGGAGGGCTCGATGAAGCCGAGCGCGACCACGTTGTCGGGGTAATGGGTGGCGAAGATCCGGATCAGCGCGCCTCCGAGCGAGTGACCGACCAGGACGTAGGGTCCGGGCTCGCCTGCGTTCCGCAGGAGCACGTGCAGACGCCTGGCCGCGGCGACGCCGTCGTGGGGGGCTGCATCTTCGCTCCAACCAAGCCCGGCGCGGTCGTACGAGCAGACGCGGGTGTGCTCGGCCAGCTTCGGCTGGATCCACGCCCACGCCTGGGCGAAGCCGAACGCCCCGGCTTCGAGGATGACGGTCGGTCCGCCTTCGCCAGTGCAGTGAAGGTGCATCGAGATGTCGTCCACGGTGACGAGCCGGCCAGGCGCATGGAGGGCGTGTCGATCCAGCGCTTGCCCGATCTGCTGGAAACTGGCGCCGAGCAGCGCGAGCCCCGCGAGCGCCATCAAGGTGCCGAGGAAGAACTTGCGGAGTCGGCGGAAGAGCGAGGACGCAACGGCCATGACTTCCGAACAAGCATGCAGGATGGAAGCGCCCCGATCGAGGCGCAGCTGGCGCTTTGCGGCTTTCGGAGTGACGTAATCGTTAACGGCTCTTTATCTGAATTCCGAGACAGGTGAGAGTTCGACGACCTCCGCAGCTCACAAATGGCCGCCAAGCTCGACTCCCTTGGTTGTCCGGCCCTGCGGGCTCTCACTTTCTCCGGGGGGCGAGGCGCTCTACCCGGGATGCTGTCGGCCTGGACGACGGCGCCCTCGACCCGCGGCGGCACCTTTGGAGACGAACAGCGCCCCGGCGAGGACACCGTCGCGTGGTCCGTCGCCGAGCCTCAGCGTTGGTAGCGAGAGATCGCCGCGCGGATCGCAGGCTGACCGCGTCGTGATATCGTCGCGCCCGGAGGAGCAATTGATGGCGCGGCGTCCCAACGTCGCAACCGAATTCCACCGTCATTACGCCGCCTCCGTCGCCAGCGCGCCGAGCCGGGCCAGCCTGTTCACCGGCCATTATCCGACCCTCCACGGCGTCCGCGCCACCGACGGCGCCGCCAAGGCCGCCCGCGATCCCGACGTGTATTGGCTCGATCCGAACACCGTCCCGACCATGGGCCATTACTCCCGTGCCGCCGGCGATCGTACCTACTACCGCGGCAAGTGGCACGTCTCGCACGCCGACCTCGTCACCCCCGACACCCATGAATCGCTGGCGAGCAGCGACGACGCCGGCGCCCCGCTCTTCGACACCACCGCCCTCTACGCTGCCAGCGAGCGGCTCGCCCCACACGGCTTCTCCGGGTGGATCGGCTCCCGGGGAGCGGCTGCCCCGACTCGCGGAGCTCGCCGTGGACGGCGAGGCGGGGCGCGTGTGGCTGGGAGCGATGCGGCCGTCGCTGGTGTTCGTCGAGCCTCGGCGTTCGATGGGCCCGTTCAGAAACCCGTCACCACGGTCACCCACTGGCTCGTGTATTCGTTGTTCTGCGTCGGCGGCCTCACGTAGAACAGGGCCTCATAGGCGGTCGCCCAATTCGTCCCGGCCAGTTGCTTCCACAGGCGGATGAAATCGTCGGCGCGCTGCGGCGTGCTGATGCGGACGGAGTTGTTGAGGTAGGTCTGGATGAGGAAGGCGGAGCCGCCGGCGTCGAAGAAGACGTTGAAGTTGTGATTGGCCCCGGAGTCCTTGAAGGCCATCGAGAAGTTGACGAATGTCTGCTCGGCGAATCGGTCGGGCCATTGAGAGGCGTCTCGCCCGTAGTTATTCTGGGCCTGGGTGCCGCGCGATGCGGTCTCCACGTATTCCAGGTTCGCCCCGGCGAAGAAGTTGCAGGACCAGTCCTTATTGCTCTTCTTATCGCTCGAGAGCGAGGGCAGGCTGAAGCTCTTGTCCAGATCGTGGAGAGCCTTGTTGGTGGCGTCGAGAACCAGCGAATTGGTGATGGTGGGCATGGATTCCTCCTGAGCGTCGGGGCACCGAAAATGACGACGGTCCGCGCGGATGCGCGTGGCTGCTGTCCATCAACAGAGCGCAGCGGCGGCCGGACGTCGAGCGAGAAATGGCGCGGGGCAATGGGCGGTTGCGACCGCTTCGGCGTATCGGTGTTCGCTCGATCGCGGTGGATAGTGGCGCGTGAACGCGGTTTATAATGCGTCGAGACGCGTAGATCGCGAGTCGGCGGATTCGGGCGGGTCGCGCCGGGCCGCGCGCGAAGGAGCGCTCGCGTGTGAATTGCGCCTCCGCGATCGCGCTGCGCGTGTGGCGATCCCGAGCTCGGGAGAGCGCTCGAGGTGGAGCCGGCCTCGATTTCTCACGGTGAGGAAGACTCTCGCAGCTCGACGACTTTCGGAGATCGGCCGTACTGGATCGCGTTGCTGACGAAGTTCGACACGACTCGCGCGAGGCGGTCTACCTCATCGACTTCGATTTCGGCCACCTCGGCCATGCCCTGCGCGACGGGCTCGCATGCAGCTCCGGACGATCAGGTGCGGCGGCGCCTGCCCGAACCGCTGGCTGACCCCGCCACCCGGCGCTGACGAGGTCGCAGGCCGGGCCGGCGGTCGATCCGCGGTCCATGAGTCAGCCGGAGTCGACTGCGCGAGCATGGCCGAATCGCGCGAACGGCGCTTGAGATGTTGGATTTCTCTCGCAGGCGCCCGAGGACCGCATCCACGGCGATCGAGGTAGGCTGCGCTTCGTCCATGGGCCGCACGCTCTCGCAACTCCTCGCAGTGTCGCTGGCGTGCGCCGTGGCGGCTCCCGTGCGGGCGTCGGAGCCGGCTCCTGCGGCGCCGGCGGGGGTCGAAAGCTCGGCGAGCGAGGAGCGGCCGGCCGAGGATGTCCCGACCGCGCCGACCGAGGCACCCGCGCACGAGCACGGAGAGGTCCAGCAGGCCCACGCGCGGGCCGAGCAGGCGCTCGCGGCCGGGCAGCTCGAGCAGGCGCTGACGGAGCTGAACTACGTGCTCGCGGCGGCGCCGAGCTGGGCGGCTGCGTATCGCCTGCGGGCGGAGGTCTACGCCCGGCTGGGGGTGGCTCATGCGCCGAGCGCGGCGTTCCTGCGGGCCGAGGCGCAGGACCTGGCGTACGTCGTCGAGCTCGAGCAGACGGTGGCGGACCGGCCGGAGCTCGAGCGGCGGATCGACGCGCTCTATTTCCAGGCCAGCGAGGCGGCCCAGATCGAGTCGCGGCGGCGGCGGCTGCGGGCGCCGGCGATGGTGCTGACGGCGCTCGGCATCGCCGGGATCGGGGCCGGCGCGTTCCTCATCGGCATCACGCCGTCGGACAAGCCGACCGCGTTCGGCCACCGTGACAACGACATCGGCGGGGTCGTCGCGCTCAGCACCGGCGTCGCGCTGTCGATCACCGCGGCGATCCTCGGCGGCCTCGCGCTGCGCCAGACCCGGCGCGATCGGGCTGTGACGCACTACTACGAGCTGGCGGCGCGCCGCCGCGTCGAGTGGACCGGCGGGCCGCTGTGGACCCGCGCCGGCGGCGGGCTGCAGCTCGGGCTGCGCTTCTGAGCTGTCCGTTGCGACAGGTTCTAAAGGAAGTGTCCTCGGGGACATCCGGCGAATGGCCGGCGCCCGCTCAGCGGGGGGCGGGCGCGGCGGCGGGCTTGCCGTCGACGGTGAGACGACCGTACTGATCCGCGAGGGTCTCGCGCTGGGCGCCGAAGATGCCCCGGAGGGCGAAGGACAGCATCCACACGAACAGGCCGGCGAAGACGGCGATGACGACGATCTGGAGGACCCCGGTGGTCGTGCCGATCGGCGGCCTGGAGGCTTCGAGTTCCCACTTGTTGTCGGAGATTTCGGCGGTGGACATGGTTCTCACTCCGGGCGCTCGAAGGCGAGGGCTCCCGAAGTTGCGCGAGCTTCGGACAGGCACAAGCACGCCGGCCGCGAGCGATGACTGGCGGCCGTGAACGATGTTGGGCTTGTCTCCATCCGGTCCTGCGGCTCCACCGCCGGTGGCGGTGCGCCGATTTTGTGATGCGTGCGACATCCGTCGCGACAGCGGCGCGCGAGGAGAGCGGCGCGTCAGGTCCGCCGGCTCGTGTGGCTCACGCCGAGGCGGCTCGCGCGCTGCGGGGGACAGCGTTGAAATGACACCGCGAGCGACATGTCTGAAGAGACATGGAGTCCGGTGGGTCGCGGCGTCGCGAGTGAGATGTCCGAGGGGACATCTCACTCGCGATCCCGGGCTTCAATCGTCGTCGTCGTCGTGCGGCGGGGCGGCGTGCGCGACGGCGTTGGCCGGCTCGAGCTTCCGCAGCGCGTCGACGACGCCGGCCCGCACCGCCAGCAGCGGCTGCGGCATGAGACCGCCGATCAGCAGGGTGGCCATCAGCGCGACCGAGGCGCGGTACTCCCAGCCGCGCAGGTCGGCGAACGAGCGCAGGTCCTTGGCGTGCTGCGAGCCGGGGCCGAGGAAGGTCTGCTTGAACGCCTTGAACAGGGCGACGCCGTTGATCGCGGTGACGACGAGCATGAGCGCGGCGGCCAGCTGATGCTCGTAGAGGAGGCCCTGGATCGCCAGGTCCTCGGCGACGAAGGAGATCGTGCCGGGGAAGCCGACGGCCGACGCCGACAGCAGCAAGAAGCCGGTGGTGAGCCGCGGAGCGCGGCGGACCAGACCGCCGAGGAGGCGCATGTCGGTGGTGCCGGCGCGGGCCTCGACCTCGAGGGCGATGAGCATGAGGCCGCAGACCTCGACCACCGACGACATCGACTGGAGCAGCCCGCCCGACACGCCGGGGGCGTTGAGGGTGGCCAGGCCGGTGAGCACGAGGCCCATCTGGCTGACCCAGAAGTAGCTGATGACGCGCCGCAGGTCGTACTGGCCGACCGCGAGGACGGCGCCGTAGAGGGCAGTGACCGCGCCGAGGATCACCAGCGGCGTCGACACCTGCTCGCACAGCTGCGGGAACAGCGGCATGACCACGCGCGCCAGGGCGAACGAGCCGAGAGAGGTGAACAGCGCCGGCATCGCCGAGTAACCAGGGGCGCGCCAGCCGGCGGCGGTCAGCCACAAGTGCACGGGGAACACGCCCATGCGCAGGAGGGCGGCGAACAGGAACAACCACCCGACCACCGGCGGCAGCGAGGTGCTGGCCTGCGCCAGCGCGTGCAGGTCGAACGGCGAGGCGGAGCCGGCGGCGCCGGATTGGGCCATGATCGCCAGCGCGGTCACCAGCGCGAGGGTGGTGCCGGCGATGGCGAGGGTCATGACGAGGTGCAGCGGCCGCGACTTGCTGCGCCGGGTGTCCTGCCACAGCGGCAGCATCGAGCCGATCCAGAACAGCGCGAGGGTGGCGGCGTCGAGCGCGAGGAAGCAGCCGAGCAGGGTGCCCTCCACCGCGAGGATCCGCGCGGCAGTGTTGCCGCGGAGGTCGGAGCGCGGGGTCGACAGCAGCGAGGCCAGGGCGATCGCGGCGGTCATCGGCAGGAGCAGGGCGTTGAGGCCGTCGACCGCCATGTGGAAGCGCAGCGACATGAACAGGCCCGACTCGAGGTCGTCGCGGTCGAAGTGCGAGTCCCAGCCGTTGAGCAGGAACACGCCGAGAGCGACGAAGAAGACCACCCAGGCGACGCCGATGGCGACGTCGCGCTGGCGCGTGGGCTCGCGGATCAGGAACTGGACCACGAACGCCGCGAGCAGCGGGAACAGCCACAGCAGCGGGATCGCGAGGGCGACGAGGTCGTGGGTCATGTGCGGGCCTCCGGCGCGCCGTGGTCGGCGCGCAGGTCGGAGAGGGCGGGCCGGGCCGGCGCGCGGTCGCCGTTGAGGTCGGGGGCCATGACCGGCAGCGGGGCGCCGGTGCCGGCCTCGGGCTGGCGGCCGTGCAGGGCGAGGAGGCCGTTCTCGAGGCGGTCGAGCAGGCGCGAGAGGTTCATGATCGGGCGGGTGACGAGGCGGTCGAGCGCGGGCTCGACGGCGAAGCGCTCGAGCGCGAGGCGGTACAGCGCGCGCCGGCGGACCAGGGCGACGCCCTCCCAGCGCGCGGCGGCCTCGTCGGAGTCGGTGCGGCCGAGCGCGGCCTGCTGCCACAGCGCGTCGTGCAGGGCGGTGGGCGTGCGCAGGAACTGGTAGTAGCGCAGGGTCGCGTGGGCGATCAGGTGGACGGTGGCGAGGGTGTAGAAGCCGAGGCCGCACTCGACGAACATCAGGCCGACCTGGCTGGCGGTCGCGTGGGCCACCGCCGACTTGGCGTCGGCGCTGACCTGGCTGCTGAGCGCGGCGATCACCGCGGTCGTCAGGCCGACGACGATCAGGACGACCCGCGTCGTCAGCGACTGCTCGAGCAGCGGGGCCGCGCGCAGCAGCAGGAACACCCCGGCGTGGACCGAGAGGCTGCCGTAGAACACCGCGGAGGAGGCCGTCGGGCCCTCCATCGCTCGCGGCAGCCAGCCGCCGACCGGGAACTGCGCCGACTTGCCCATGGCCGCGAACACCAGCGCCAGGCCGATCGCCAGCCCCGCGGCCGCGCCGGCGTGGCCCGGCAGCCGGGCGAAGATGTCGACCCACACGGTGGTGCCGAGCCAGTGGTGCAGGCCGACCGCGCCGAGCAGCAGGCCGATGTCGCACACGCGGTAGGTGACGAGCACGCGCAGGGCGGCCTGCACCGGCATGGCCCGCTCGTGGAAAAAGGCGACCAGCAGCACCGAGCTGAGACCGACGAACTCCCAGCCGATGAACAGCAGCTCGACGCTGCCGGCCAGAACCAGCAATTGCATGCCGGCGGCGAAGAACAGGGTGAGCACGAAGAAGCGGACGAAGCCCGGCTCGCGGTGCAGGTAGGTGGTCGAGAACCGCACCGTGGTCACCACCATGAGGGCGACGAAGGCCGACATGACCGCGGCCAGGCCGTCGAACAGCATCACCAGCGGGAAGCTGTACTCGGCGGCGTCGTACCAGTTGCCGAGTCGGTAGTCGACTGGCCCATGGGACAGGTGGAGCGCGAGCCCGCAGGCGGCGCTGAGGAGGCTCAGCCACACCGCGACGGTGGTGATGCGGGCGACCAGGCGCTCCGACGGGCGGGCGCGCGGGAGCAGCAGCAGGGCGATGACGATGGCGCCCAGCGCCGGCCACACGGGCGCCAGAGCGAAGCCGGCGGACAGCAGATCAGGAAGCATGCTTCACCTCGTTGGGGGTGACGACGCGCGCGGGCTTGAGGCACTCGACGCGGCCGGCGCACCAGTCCTCGGAGCGCGGGACCACCGGCAGCTCGACGGGCGTCGGCTCGTACTTGCGGAAGCCGAAGCGGGCGTCGAAGGTCCACATCTCGCGGGTCTCGGGGTGGATCGCGGTGACCCGCACCCACTCGTTCAGCACCAGCTCGGCGACCGCGGCCTGGCGGGTCAGGATGTCCTGCAGCACCTCGGGGGTGGCCTCGACGATCACCTCGAGGCGCATCGGCTCGTGCATCTCGGTCGCCTGGGTCGGCAGGCCGGTCCGCAGGTCGCTCGACGAGCCGTTCATCACCCCGGCCAGGGCGGTGACGTTGTGCGGCAGCTTGGTGCCGGAGCCGAGCTTCTCGGGGTCGACGCTCGAGCAGTAGTAATCGAGGGCGATGCCGGCGCCGACCGGCGAGGTCGCGGCGAGGGTGCGCTCGAGGATCTTGTGGTCGGGGTCGGAGGTCGGGTCGTAGGAGATCAGCAGGCAGCGGCGGTCGAGGAACAGGCCGTAGCTCAGCTCGCGCCGGCCGACGATGCTGCAGGCGCAGGTCGAGTGGCCGAGCTCGGCCCGCGGCTCGCTGAGGTCGACCGAGCGGGCCTCGGCGTGCTTCCACGCGGCGTCGGGGCCGTTCAGCTTCGGCGCGGTCACGAACCGCCGGCAGCGCTCGATCGCGTTGCGGCGGCACATCTCGGCGAGGATCACCTTGAGGTCGGCGAGCTCGCTGCGGGCCGAGGCCGGCAGCAGGTCCTCGTCGATCCACGAGATCGCCTCGGCGCTGGTGTCGTAGACGCCGGCGACGAACACCGAGTCGGGCGGGATGACGATGCCGCGCTCGGCCAGCCGCTCGCGCACGTCGGGGCGGTTGCCGATGTGGGCCAGGTAGCGCGCGTTGGGCCCGCCGCTGCGGCCGCCGCACGCGGCGCACGAGTAGGCGGCGAGCAGCGGGTTGTTGACCGACGAGGTGTCGTGGCCGAGGGCGACGATCAGCTTGCCGAAGCGCTTCGTCATGCCGAGGTTCTCCAGCAGCGAGGCGACGCGGGCGGCCATCTCGTCGACCGAGAAGCCGGGCAGCAGGTCCTCGCCGGGGGCCTTGTCGAGGCCGATGCGCGCCGGCGTGAGGCGGGTCTTCGGCTCGGGCAGGATCTTCTTGCGCAGCGCCTGGCGCAGGCGTCCGGCGGCGCGCGGGGAGAAGATCGACAGCAGGAGCGGCACCACCGAGAACACGCCGGTGACGATGCTGACGAACAGGCCGAGCCACAGCGAGCGCGAGGCCCGGCCGAACAGCGCGCTGGCCCTGGCGATCTGCTGCATCCGTTGCTTGCGCAGCTGGGCGAGGTCGAACTGCTGCGTCAGCACGACCTCGTCGATGCGGTGCTGCGGGGTGACGATCACCGGGCACAACGGGAAGGTGCGCGGGTCGTCGATGCCCTGGTAGGCGAACGCGACGCCGAAGAAGCCCGGGCCGCCGTAGGTCTCGACCTCCGGCGAGATCTCCTCGAGATAGCGGCGCGACGACTCGAAGCGGTCGTCGAGGCACAGCATCACCTGGAAGCGCGGGGGCACCTCCGGCATGCGGGCGTGGCGGGCGTTGGCCGCGACCGCGTCGAGCAGCTCGACCCGGTAGTGGCGCTCGTAGGCCTCGTGCCACAGGCGCATGCGAGTCATGTCGTCGTGGCGGTCGAGGAAGGCGACGAGGGTGTCGATCTCGCCGCGGCTGGCGGCGCGGATCGTCGGCGCGCCGACGCCGGCGTGCTGCGCCAGCTGGAACAGCGGCCAGGCGGTGTCGTGCGGGCCGCGGACCTGTGGCGGGGCGATCTGCGGCAGGCCGGCGCAGACGCGGCGGAGCTGCGCGGCCGGGCCGGTGTGTCCGACCTGGCGGGCGATGTCGCGGAAGGCGAACAGGTCGAGGGCGAGGCGCACCGCCAGGAAGTCGAGCAGCTCGATCTTCGCGCGCGAGCGGCCGATCGGGCCGGGCGCGTGCTCCAGGCGGTGGAACATGCCGGACCAGCCGGGCAGCTGCAGCAGAGTGCGCTCGACGTAGGCCTCGACCTCGTCGGCCTCGACGCCGAGCTCCGCCAGCAGCTCGAGCGCGACGTCCTCGGCCGTCACGCCGCGGGCCTGCCAGTCCTTCATGCGCTTGCCGGCGCCCCCCAGCCAGCTCGGGCGGATCGACACGCCCGCCTGCTTGATCCGCAGCCACGCCTGGAAGAACCCGTCGGCGCGGTCGGGCATCGACCAGTGCGACTGGCCGCGGTCGAGGAACGCCGCGCACAGCGGGATCAGCACCGGGTGCACCAGGTCGTTGGCGTCGATGTCGGTGCAGGCGCGCAGCAGCTCGCGGTGGGTCCACAGCTTGCGCGCGCCGATCACCGGCATGCCGGCGTAGTGGGCGCAGGCGTCGACGCAGGCGGTCCACAGCGCGCGCACGGCCACCGGCTCGCGGCGCTCGGCGAACGCCGCCGGGTGCAGGCGGTCGCCGAGCAGCGCCGTCAGCTCGGCCATCGGCGTGCGGAACGGCGGGCGGCCGACGATCTGCGCCGTCAGCTCGGCCTCGTGGCCTTGCAGGTGGGCGAGCTGCGGCTGCAGCCAGTCGGCGGTGGCGGCGAGGATGGCGTTGCGCGCGTCGTCGGTGGTGTCGGCGGCGAAGTACGTGGTGGCCTGCTCCTCGACGATCTTCCAGTGCAAGTCGGCCGGCGTCTCGGCGCCGATGCTGTAGCGGGTGACGACGCGGGCGGCGGTCCGCGCCGACGGGAAGCCGGGGACGAGCGGCTCGTCCGACAGCGGCTCGTCGGCGAACACCGCGTCGAGGTCGGCCTCGGTGATCCGCCCGGCCGCGTGCTCGTGGCGGTAGCGCTCCTCGGGGAAGTAGCCGCGCACGCCGAGCTTGCGGCGCGCCGCGAGCATGGCCTGGTGGAACGGCAGGTGCTGGAACGCGACGAGCAGGTTGTTGTGGACGAAGACCTCCAGCGGGGCCTGGATCGGCAACCATTGGGCCGCCCGCTCGAGCGCGTGACGAAGGCGATCGCGGGGGCCGTGCGCGAGCGCGGCGTCTGATGTGGTCATTGTCGACGGTCTCCCTGGCCGACGTGTGACGAATGCAGCGATGTTCGCCGGCCAATAACGGCGCGCCCCGGACGGGGCCCGTGGACTCGAGGGTGCACACAGACAGGGCTCGATACGAGCGCATGACGAAGAATTCACAGTCGGGTGAGCGCGGCTTCATTCGCGTCGCACGCGGCAATTCAGCCCGCGATGCCGCGTATCGCCGGGCGCTCGGCGGCGCAGGTCCGCTGGCAGAATGAGCGCGAGGCGCTCCGCGCCGCTGCAGAGGCGGCGGCGCCACGAACGCTCCGCGAGTTCTTCTCTGCCGGTGGAGCGCGCTGGCGGACGCTCGCAGCGCGGGCGCGTCGGCGTGGGTCGGTGACGCGCTCGGGCACTGCGAGCGCGTCGAGGAGCCGCGCACGGCCGTCGGGGACGCGTCGCAGCGTTCGTCGCTCGACCAGGCGGAGCGGCGCTCGCGGCGGGCGGCCGGGCGGCAGAGAAAGATGAACGGATGCTTACGCAGCGTCCGGGCGTCGAGCGCGCGAGCGTCGGCGTTGCGCGTCCGTGGCCGCGAGGGCGCACGCAGAGGGCCGGGAGGCTTGCGAAGGACGACCCGGCGGGGGCGCTGCCCGCCCGGCCGCGGTTGCCGAGGCGAACCATCCGGTTACTGCGGTCCGAGAGGATGGCCGTGGGGGCGGATCACCCTCCGCAGGGGGCGAGATCTGCGCCCCCCTGCCGAGGTCGTTGTGTGTGCAGAGGTCGGGGCCGGCGGCCTCGGCACGGGGCTCCGCGGCGGTCGTCACCCCCGTCGCGCGGGGACGCGGGGACGGCCGCCCGCGTCGCCGGGGGCGTCGCTCGTCGGCGGCTTGGAGGGCCGTGAAACGTTGTTTCGATGCGACGGCGGGGGGCGGTGCGGCCGCGCCGTTTGACCCTTGTACGCGGCGGTCGCCTCGCCGACACTTCCTGCGCCCGCGACCTGCGGGATCAAGGAGTGACTACCTCATGGGTCTGCTGTCCAAACTGACCGGCAAGGTGACGCCGCAGAAGAAGCCCACCGACGACGCCCTGCTCCTCCACGGGATGCTGCTGATGTGCGGCGCCGACGGGAGCTTCGACGAGGCGGAGCTGCCGACCGTCGAGAGCTACTTCGCCCAGCTGCCCGAGTTCGAGGGCAAGGAGTTCGGCGACGTGTACCAGGAGGCGGTGAAGATCCTGAAGCGCTTCCCCAACCTGAAGGACTCGGTCAAGGCGCTCGGCGACCTGTCGTCGCAGCTGGTCAAGAACAAGGCCTACTTGCTGGCGGCCGACATCGCGATGTCGAGCGGCGACGTCGACGAGCAAGAGGACGCGATGCTCGAGGCGATGCAGCGCGTGCTCAACGTCGAGGACAGCTTGGCGACCAAGATCCTCGAGGTGTTGACGCTGAAGTATGCCCGCGCGTGATCGCGTGAGCGGGCAGTGTGGCGCGCCGACCCGGTGCCGCTCGGCGGTCCGGGGCGGCGCGCGCCGTTTGTGAGCTTCGAGACGGGTGCGACGCGAGAGGTGAACCGATGCGCATTGATCCGCGGCAGTTCCAGGTCCGGCGCGAGCAGCAGCTGCGCGACGAGGTGATGCAGGACTTCGGGGTGAAGAAGGCCCTGGCCAAGCTCCGCGAGTGGCGCGGCGGCAAGGGCTACGGCTACCGGCGCAACCTGCTCAGCTCGACGCTGCGGCTGACGCGGTCGATGTCGCCGGAGATCGCCGACACCGTGGCGCGGTGCAAGGAGATGCTCGGCTACGACTTTCCGGTCGAGGTCTACGTGACCCCCGAGCACCAGTTCAACGCGACGTGCCACCGCGAGGTCAAGGGGCCGACGGTCCTGACGCTGTCGAGCCGGCTGCTCGAGGCGTTCACGCCGGCCGAGCTGCGGTTCGTGATCGGCCACGAGCTCGGGCACGCGGTGTTCGACCACTACGGCCTGCCGATGCCGATCACCGCGACCATCGAGGAGCTGGGGATCCCGTTCGTCTCGCGGCCGACGTCGCTGCGGCTTTACGCGTGGTGCCGCAGCGCCGAGCTGTCGGCCGACCGCATCGGCCTGCTGTGCGCGGGCGACCCGGAGGCGGCCGCGAGCGGCTTTTTCAAGCTCGCCAGCGGCATGGCCAGCGAGCGGGTGCGGCCCGACCTGGCGACCTTCGCCCGCCAGGTCGAGAGCCTGGCCTCGGCCCCCGAGGCGCGCGAGAAGGAGTACGACGAGGACACCCTCGACTGCTTCAGCACGCACCCGTACAACCCGGTGCGCGTGCGCGCGGTGTGGGCGTTCAGCCGCTCGGAACCGTACCTCGAGGCGCTGGGCCGCAGCACCGACAGCGCCTGGTCGCTCGAGGACGTCGAGCAGGTGATCGAGCGCGACCTGCAGCTGATGGAGCCGTCGTACCTCGAGGAGAAGAACCAGACGTCGGACACGCTGCGGCGGCTGCTCTACACCGCGGGGCTGGCGGTGGCGGCCGCGTCGGGCGGGGTCGAGCCGGCCGAGCTCGAGGCGCTGGGCCGCCTGCTCGGCTCGGACCACGCCGACGAGCCGACCGACGTGCCCAAGCTGCTCGGCGACCTCGACGGGCGCATCGAGGCCGCCCTCGAGGTGCCGCTGCGCAACCGGGCCCAGCTGGTGCAGCACCTGACGATCGTCGCCGCCGCCGACGGCTCGGTCAGCGAGGAGGAGCTGCACGTGATGGAGGACATCGCCCGCAGGCTCGAGGTCGGCGCCCAGGTGGTGCACCAGACGATCCGCGGGGCGATGCACCCGATCGATTGATCCGCGCGGCGGGCGAGCGCTCCGCGTTGCGCGGAGCGGCCGCTCTCATTGGAGGCGGAGCACCAGCCAGTCGAAGTGCAGCCAGTCGGGGGCGGGGGCCTCGCACTCGTCGTGGACGTGCGAGCGCAGGTTGCGGAATTTGTGCTCCTTGCCGTCGAACATGAACGACTCGTCCTGGCCCTGGGCGACCTGCTCGCCCTGCAGCTCGAAGGCGTAGTTGCCGGGGGACGGGGTGCAGCAGTCCGGGCAGTCGCCGCACATGTCGACCGGTTTGAAGCCGATCTTGTAGGCCATGTTCGGATCGAGCGCCTCGGTCCGGCCGAAGGTGCCGAGAAGGACAGGCATGCCCGCGTGCGCGACGGACAGGGCAGAGACCAGGCACGACGCGGGACCTTCGTGGACGACGAAGCGGAACTTGATGCACTCGAAGTTGTGCGCCGGGAGCTCCTGCCCGAGGTCGAGCTGGAAGACGAAGCCCCCGCCCGGCAGCGGCAGCCCGCACTCCATGTCCGAGACGACCTTGAAGCCGTAAGGGGCGGCCTCGAGCCTGCCGACGTGCTCTTGCATCTGCCACTCCTTGCACTTGGCCGTGTCCGGCCAGGCGTTGTCCTCGACGACGCGGAGCGGGAGCTGCGGCTCGGTGAATTCGACGAAGCCGCAAGACATTCCGGTGTCGACGCCGCTCGAGTCGCTGCTGGTCGCGGTCATCGGCTGCGAGTCGGTGGTGCTCGTCGTCGCGTCGGTGGTGGTGGTCGACGAGGTGGCCGGCGGGTCGGTGGTGACGTCGCTGTTGCTGACGTTCGCGGTGGTGGCCGGGTCGGTGGTGCCGGACTCGTCGGTGGTCGCCGCGGACGCGGCGGTCGTGCTGGTCGGCGCGCTGGTGCTGCTCGTCGGTCGGGTCGGGTCGGTGCTCGAGTCGCCGGTGGCGCTGGCGCCGTCGGTGACGAAGAACGCGGGGTTCTCGAGGGTGCAGGCGGAGACGCACAGCAGTAAGCCAAACAGGCGCATGCGGCCACTCTAGCCGGCCTGTCCGCCGCGGTCAGCCCGGGCAGGTGCGGGCGCCCCGCTCCGCGGGCCGGGGGCCCTCCAGCGGAGGCGCGAGGACGCGCCCGGGACGAGGGTCGGGGCGCGAAGCGCGGGCTGTCCCGAGAGACAGATGCTCGCGGCAGGGCTGGAGATGTCCCGAGAGACATGTACGAGGTCGGAGGGACGCGAGGACGGAGACCGGCTCGTCATGAGGGGTGGGCCGCGTGGCGGGCTCGGCAGTGGAGGGGCACCGCGCGGATCGACTGCTGCCTCCATGACGCGGAGGCGGAGCGCTCGCGGGCGCGATCGTGTTCCGGCGCGTGGTCGAGCCCGCATGGCTTCGCTCGTGGTCCGCATGCTCCGGGTGCGCGACCGGCCCCTGGCTGGCGGCCCCGCGGGTTCGGCGGTTGTTTCAGGTCACGCGATGCGATGGACGGGTTCGTCGCGACCTCGAAGGGTCGTGGATCCGGCTCGATGGCTTTCGTCGTGGACTTCGAAGGGCCGTGGATTCGCGGTGACTTCGAGGGGCCGTGGACTCTCGGGTTACGCGGCGGCCTCGGCCTGGCGCCGCGACTCGTGCGCCGGTGTGGCGATCCATCGGCGACCGGCGAGTCGGGAGAGGTACGACGGGACTCATCCTCGCCCGCGAGCTCGGGGCCGGGAGTCGAGTCGGAAGTGCGAGGCGTGCGGAGGCCGCTACTCTGTTGCGGGCTCCGGCGGCTTCAGGGCGCTTTGCTGGGGCCGGCGGGCCTGGTACACCTCGGCGGCGATGAACGATGTCGCCAGCCCGCACGCGACGGCGAACGATCTCGAGCTGCACCGCGCGGCGCTCACCGGCCACTGCTACCGCATGCTCGGCTCGGCCGCGGAGGCCGACGACGCGGTGCAGGAGACGCTGGTGCGGGCCTGGCGGGCGCTCGACCGCTTCGAGGGCCGGGCGTCGCTGCGCACCTGGTTGTACCGGATCGCCACGCGCGTGTGCCTCGACGCGCTGAGCCGGCGCTCGCGGCGGGCGCGGCCGATGGAGCTCGGGCCGGTGGGCACGGTCGAGGACGTGCTGGTGTCGATGCCGGGCGAGCGGTGGGTCGAGCCGATCCCCGACGCGCAGGCGCTGCCCGCCGACGCCGACCCGTACGAGCGCGCCAGCCTGCGCGAGAGCATCCGCCTGGCCTTCGTGGCGGCGCTGCAGCACCTGCCGCCGCGGCAGCGGGCGGTGCTGCTGCTCACCGAGGTGCTCGGCTGGCCGGCGGTCGAGGTCGCGGGCAGCCTCGAGACGTCGGTGGCGGCGGTGAACAGCGCGCTGCAGCGGGCCCGCGCGACGATGGCGAGCCGCGGCGCGGAGCTCGGGGGCGCGCCGCTTTCGGCCTCGCAGTCGCAGCTGCTCGAGCGGTTCGTCGAGGCGTTCGAGCGCTACGACATGGACGCGCTGTCGAGCCTGCTCCACCAGGACGCGACGCTGTCGATGCCGCCGTACTCGCTGTGGCTGCGCGGGCTGCCGACGATCCGCACGTGGCTGTCGGGCCGCGGCGCGGGCTGTCGCGGGTCGCGGCTGGTCCCGACCGCGGCCTCGGGCTCGCTGGCGTTCGGGCAGTACCGGCCGAACCCCGACGGGGGCCACAAAGCGTGGGCGCTCATCGTGCTCGAGACGGCCGGCGACCAGATCGTCGGCCTCAACTCGTTCCTCGACACTGCGGCGTTGTTCCCGCGCTTCGGGCTGCCGCCGGCGCTCGACCCGTAAGAACTCTATCTTTTAAAATTCTTTGCGAGCGACCGATGAGTCGAGGAAGCGGCCTCGGTCTGTAGTCCAGAACATTCAAGGAGGAACCACCATGGCAAGCACCCACTCGCGCAAGCTGTTCGTCAACCTGCCCGTCCGCGATCTCAAGCGCACTGTCGACTTCTTCACCAAGCTCGGGTTCACCTTCAACCCGCAGTTCACGGACGAGAAGGCGACCTGCATGATCGTCAGCGAGGAGGCGTTCTTCATGCTGTTGACCGAGGAGCGCTTCAAGGATTTCACGTCGCGGCAGATCTGCGACACCCGCACGCACGTCGAGGGCCTGTTCGCGCTGTCGGCCGGCAGCCGCGAGGAGGTCGACCGCCTGGTGAACACGGCGATCGAAGGCGGGGGATCGGCCATCGGCGAGCCCAAGGACTACGGGTTCATGTACTACCGCGCGTTCCATGACCTCGACGGGCACCACTGGGAGGTGGTGTTCATGGACCCGAGCCACGTGCAGTCGTGAGCGCGGGGCGAGCCGGGCGCGCCGCGGAGCGCCCGGCTCGGTCGTCGTTCGAGAGGGCTCTGTCGGGATGGCGTCGCGGGGCCCGAGGTGCGCCCGGTGCGCCGAATCATTCCTGCCGTCGAGTGAATGCTCGCATTTTCAGGGCAACTCTCGTCGCGCATGATTGGGAGTTCGGGCAGCTCGATATCGTCGGAGACGATCGATTCGCAGGGGCTTCGAGCGACGGGCTGGCGAGGCACTCACGCCATTCGCGTCGCACCGAGGAGTGTTTCTCTTCCGCCGACCGTGCCCGAGCGGAGGCGGAGTGAATACGGGGAGTTCGAAGAACGACGCGAGAAAAGCGGCGGCGCGTGCTCCTGCGGGCGGTGGTGCAGAGGGGAGTTCAGGGCCGCCCCTGGCGGGGCTCATGCTCCTGTCCTAGTATCGAGGGGTGCGCTCCGTTCGGAGGTGCGGCGTCGTCTGGGTCGCGCTCCTCGCGTGTACGCCGGGGCGGACCGCGCCCGTGGCGGTGCCTGGCGCGCGGGAGGGCGGTGGAGCGGCGCCGGCGATCGGGCGCGAGGGGCTGCTCGCGCGTCTCGGCTGTCCGGAGCGAGAGGCGCCGGATTCGGCGCCGATGCACCTTCGCGCCGGCGGATACGGGTTCGCCGGTGGTGGGCCGCGCACGGCGATCGTCGGTCGTGGCGGCACTGCGCTCGTCGACGCTCGCACCGGCGTGCAGAGCTCGTTCCTCGCCGACGTCGGCGCGCTCGGCTGGCTGGACCCGCGCACGCTCCTGGCCCGAGTGTGGCTCCCTGCGGCGAATGAGGTCGCGGTGCCCGGGCTCGCGCGAGGTGGGAGCGGCGAGGTCCTGCCGCGCATGATGCTCGTGAGTGTCGACGTGGTCGACGGCGCCGTGAAGCCGAGCGCGACGGTGCCGTACGCGACCGCGGTCGAGTACCTCGCGGGGGCGCGTGAGGTCCTCGTCGTCCACGGCTCCGAGGAGTTCACCGTCGTCTCGACCACGGGACAGCGTCTGTGGGGTGTGCCGGCCGCCGCAGTCACTCCGCTCTCGGACGAGCGATCGTTCCTCGGGGCCGTGCGAGTGTCCTTCGTGAACGATCCGTCGCGGGCGCGGATCGCCGTGGTCGGCAACCTCGGCTCCGAGGTCCGGTCGAGCGATTCGGGGGAGGTCCTGTCCGCGCATTCGAAGCAGCGGATCCTCGGGTTCTCGACCGAGCCGGCGGGGATCTGGGCGCAGGCCGGCGAGGTGCGGCTGCTCGGCGAGCAGGCGACCGCCGGCGAGGTCCGTCTCGACCTCGGATTCGCGGCGAAGGGCGCGGCGCAGCACGGCGACTACGTGGTGTTCTTCGGGGCCGAGCACGCCGAGCTGTGGTCGATCGCGCCGGCGCTGCGGCTTCATGCCTGGTCTCACCCCGGAGCGTCGATCTCGAGCGCGGCCTGGATCGAGGACGGATGTCGCGTGTTGCTCGCGGCCGACGAGGGCTCCTGGCTGTACGACCCCCGCGCAGGCGGCCTCGTGAAGGCGCTGCCGCGCGCGGATCTGGCGCCCGGAGGGGCGTTTCAGGCGTTCGTGGCGGGAGGCCAGCTCGCAGTGTCGGACGGCCTGAGCCTGACTCTCTGGTCGCCCGGCGCGCCCGGGCCTGCGCGGCGGAGAGATCTTTCAGAGGAACTGGCGGAGGGCGCCGCGAGCGGGCAGTTGTTGGTCGATCCGGCCGGCGACGGGCTGTTGTGGTTGGTCGAGGGCGGCAGCGGCACCGCGATGCACGGCCTGGATGCTTCGCTCGCGGCGGCGAGGGAGCTGGGGACGTTGCCCTGGAGCGGCCCCGGCCGCGAGGTCCGTGTGTCCGCGAGCATGGCCCTGGCCGCCTCGGCCGAGGCGCTGCGGGTCTGGACGCGCGAGGGTCTGCAGCGACGGTTGGACGTGCATTTCTCGGGGCCGCGGCTGGCGGCGGTGAGCCTCGGTCCGCGCTCGGGTGATGTTTATGTGCACAGAGCCGGCAGCTCGGCGATCGAGCAGCTCGGACCGGGGGGTCGCGCACGTCGACGCGTGCGGCTGCCCGAGAGCGCTCGAGGCTGCATCGAGGCGCTCGAGATCTCCGCCGACGAACAGTGGCTCGCGGCGGTCGATTGCTCGGGTGAGGTGAGCGCGGGGACGGTTTCTCGCGCGAGACTCGAGCGGCTCGAGCTTTCGCCGCGGCATCGATTGCGGCCGTACCATCCGTTCCACCAGGGGAGCCGGCTGGCATGGAGTCGGCTCGAGGCCCGGCTCCTCGTCGTCGACGACGGTCGGGACCCGGTGCTCATCGACATGCGCCGGCCCGACCAGGCGACGGTGCTCCGCGATCCGCAGCGGCCCGCAGCCGTCCTCGCATCGGGGCCGGTGCAGGCATCCTTCACTCTGGACGGCGCGCAGGTGCTCGTACGGCGCAGCAGCGGCCTGTTCGAGCTGTGGGAGGGCGGAGGCACCGAGCCGCTGGCCCGTCTGGCGCTGTTCGCCGACGGGAGCTGGGTGGTGTGGCATCGCGACGGGCGGTATCAAGTCTCGGATCTTCCTGGTGCCGCGGCCGCTTCGTTCGCCGCCGGGTCGGGGGTGCGAGATCCATCGCTCGCGGCCACGCTGTTCGCTCCGGCTCCGGCCGGACCTCCGAACCCGGGGGCGGGCGGTCGCTGAGGTCGGTCACGGCCGATGGTCGCGCTCGCGGTTTCTCGCGCGTCGCGTCACGGTCGGAGGCAGGAGCGCCGCGCGGACCTCGGCGGATCGCGGGGCTCCGCGCCGGTGCGGGCATCGAAGCGGACAATGCGGGCCTCGCCCCGGCATGGATGCGATCGAGGTGCTCGCGGACGATCCGGCGGCGCGCGTCGCGTCACGGGTGAAGGGCCAGGAGGGCGGCGCGGACCTCTGCGGGCAGCGGGGCCTTCGCGCCGGCGCTGTAGTCGAAGCTGACGATGCGGCCCTCGCCCTCGGCGGCGACGCGATCGAGGCGCTCGCTGACGATCCGGTAGCGCATGGTGAAGCGATCGTCGCCGATGTCCTCGGCGCGAGCGGCGAGGATGACCGTGTCCGGATAGGTGAGCGGCGCCTTGAACACGCAGGAGGTCGAGGCGAGGATCGGGCCGACGCCGCCGGTGTGGCCGCCCCGGGTCCAGCCGATCTCCTCGAAAAAGGCGATTCGCACCGACTCGAACCAGCGGAAATAGACGACGTTGTTGACGTGCGCGAAGGTGTCCTGGTCGCCCCACGCGACCGGCCAGCGGCGGACGACGGGGAAGTCGGCGAGACGGGCGTCGGCGGTCATCGCCGCGGACGATAACGGAGGCCGGCGCAGCTGCCCAGGGCGCGCGGCGCGAGGGGCCGCCCGGCGAACTCGCGGACGTCGATGCGCTTCGAGCGAGGATGGCGGGGCGTCCACGGCTGGGCCGCGCTCGTCACGGAAGAGTGCGAGTGCAATCGCGCCGCGACGTGCGCACTGGTCGCGTCGCGCTCGACGAAGTTGGGATGATGGCTTTTAGGACATGTTTATGAGGGCATGTCCTGTAGATCACCCAATAACGGCCGCGGCCATTATCCCAAATTCCACACTCTACACAATCACACCGCTGGCGCGCCCCCGGCGCCCTGCCGCTCAGCAACCGTCGGTGTCTGCGGCCGGCTCGGGTTCGGGCTCGGGCGGGGCGATGAACGGGATCGGATAATCGCATTCGGCGTCGCTCGGCGTCGGCGCGGCCTCGTCGGCGGCGGGCTTCGCCTGCGCTTCGGCGGGGAGCTGCCAGGCGTCGCCTTGTTCGGCGGGCGCCGGCGCGGCCAGGGCGGGCACGGCGGGGGCGTCGTCCTCCTCGGTCTCGCAGGCCGCGAGGGCGCCGGCGCCGGCGAGGGCGCCGCACAGGAGGGCGAGGCACAGGCCGCGCGAGCAGGCGGGAATGGGGGCAGTGGGATCGACGAGGCGTTCGATGCGAGACACGAGGGTTCCTCCGGTGGCAGACAGGGCCGGCCGCAGCGACGGTCGAGCGGACGCGGCGAGGCGGGTGAGGGCGTGGACGTAGGGGGCGAGGGCTTCGGGCCGGGCGAGGACGGCGGCGTCGCAGCAGCACTCGCGCTCGTGGCGGATCTGGCGGGCCAGCCAGCGCGCGGCGGGGTGAAAGAACAGCGCGACCTCGACGAGGTTCTGCGCCCAGCCCCAGGCGACGTCGGCGCGACGGACGTGGGCGACCTCGTGGACGAGCAGCCACTCGAGGTCGTCGCCGGGCCAGCTCGCGAGGGCGGCGGCCGGCAGGGCGCACAGCGGGCGCCGCCAGCCGAGCACGGTGGGGACGCCGACGTCCGGCGAGATCGCCAGGTCGATCGGGCCGGTGTACGCGAGCTGACCGCGGGCCCGCGCGAGGCGGGGCTCGGCGGCGGCGGCGGGCAAGAGCCGGGCGCGTCGCCGCAGCCGCGCGAGGCGAGCGGAGGCGACGGCCAGACCGAGCAGGCCCCAGGCGGCCCCGAGGGCCCAGACGAGGCCGATCCACGGGGTGGCGGGCGCGAGCGAATAGGAGGCGGATGCGACGGTGGCGCCGAGGTCGGCGAGCCCGGAGGCGGCCGCCGCGGGCTCGGTGGCGAGGCGCGGGTAGAGGCCGCACAGCAGCGCGGCCGGCGGGACCGCCAGCAAGGCCGCGAGGGCGACCGCGTAGCGCTCACGCGGGCGGGCGGCGCCGAGCCGCCGCAAGGCGATGGCAGCGACCGCGGCCGCGGCGAGGCCGAGCCACGCGGCGTGCAGCACGAGGACCCCGAGGATGGCGAGCGCGGCGGTCATGGGTTGCCCCTTCGCTCGAGCCGCGCCAGGAGCTCGCGCAGCTGCGCCAGCTCGTCGGCGCTGGCCGGCCGCTCCTCGAGCGCGCGCATGACGAGGCGAGAGGTCGAGCCGGCGAAGGCCTTGTCGAGGAGGTCGCGCACGAGCGAACCCTGGGTCTCGGCCTCGGCCTGCGCAGGCGCATAGATGTGGCTGCGCGCCGACTCGTCGCGGATGACGAGCCCCTTGTCGGTCATGATCTGCAGGAGCTTGAGGACGGTGGTGTAGTTGACCGCCCGCTCGGCCTGCAACGCCTCGAAGACGGTGCGCACGGTGGCCGGCCCGGTCGACCACAACACCCGCAAGATCGACAGCTCGGCGTCGGTCGGTCGAGGCGGCGGAGACATCGCTCGAGAAGATGTACGACGGGTTTCGTAGTGTCAACGAAAAGTTTCGTATTTCTTCGGCGCGAAATCGCGCGGCGCCTGTAGGGGCTTTCAAAAGGGGGCTGTGGGCGCGATCGCAGAGGGGGTCGGGACGGTGATGCGCGGCGTGACGCTCGAGGTCCCTCGAGGACGGCGCCGGCGCTCGCGGGGGCCAGGTCGTCGTTGGCTGACCCTAAAGACGGCTCGTGAACGGGTGTCCCGAGATGCCGCCGGCGCTCGCGGGGGCCAGGTCATCGGTGGCTGACTTTAAAGACAGCTCGTGAACAGGGGTCCCGAGATGCCGCCGGCGCTCGCGGGGGCCCAGGTCGCGAGTGGCTGACTTTAAAGACAGCTCGTGAACGAGTGTCCCGAGATGCCGCCGGCGCTCGCGGGGCCAGGTCGTCGTTGGCTGACTTTTAAGACAGCTCGTGAACGGGCGTCCTGAGATGACGCCGGTGCTCGCGGGGCAAGGTCGGCGTGGCTGTCTTTAGAGACAGCTCGTGTCTCGTGACATGCAGTCCGTCGATTACTATGGCTGTCCTCGAGGACATGTTGATCCTCGGCGAGCGGCGATTACAGGCCGCAGGCGCCGCGGACGCGCTCGGCGTGGATCGACGTCGGGTTGGCGGCGAGGAACCGGCGGCCTGCGGCTGGCGCGTTCGCCTGCTCGCCTTCGCAGCGAGCGATCGCCCGCAGGGCGTCGCGGTCCTGTGCGAAGTGGCCCGCGGGATAGAGCTGTGCGTGGCGGCGCAGGGCTGCGAGCCCCTCGCGCAGGTCGCCGCGCTGGATCGCGGCCTGGGCGGTCGCCAGCAGCTGCAATTCGGCGGCGAAAGCGTCCTCGTCGGCAGCGACGGGCGGGCGCGAGGGAGCGGGTCGTCGCGGCGCCGCAAGGGCCGTCTCGGGCGGCGCAGGGGCTGCATCGGGCGGCGGCGACGGTGGGGTCGCGGCCTCGCGGGCGGGCGCCGGCGGGAGCACCAGCGGCAGCGGGAACAGCCGCGGCTCGGGGTCGACCGTCGCGGCGATCGCCGCCGGTTCGGCGACCTCGCGCCCGGCCAGGCCCACGCCGACGGTCGCGAGCACGCCGACGATCAGCGTGGTCAGCGGGACGACGCGCAGCCACGGCGTGCGCGGTGCGGGGGCGGGTGCGGCGGGCTCGGTGACGACATCGTCGGCGGCGAGCGCCGCGGCCAGGCGCGCCCAGCCGCGCTCGCGCGCCCCGTCCGGCGGGACCACGCCGTCGGCCTCGCGGCGAATGATGGCACGCAGCTCGTCGTCGACGGCGGTCACCGGGGCTTCTCCTTCGTACGGGCCAGGTAACGGGCGACGGCCCGCTGCATCGCCTGGCGGGCCAGACGGAGGCGCGAATAGACGGTGGGCAGCTTGAGGTCGAGCGCCGCGGCGATCTCCGGCGCGGTCATGTTCTCGAGCTCGATCATGATGAAGACCGCGCGCTGATCGTCGTCGAGCCCGGCGAGCAATTGGTGCAGGGTCACCGCGGTCTCGTGGCGAGTCTGCGGATCTGCGGGGCTCCGCGGGGCGACGCTGAGCTCGTACCGCCGCAGGTGGTGGACCTCGCGCTGATGGTCGCGGCGCCGCGACTGGGCGACCCGCATGGCGATGGCGAACAACCAGGTGCGCAGGCTCGACCGGCCCTCGAAGTCCGCCAGCCGCCGCGCGACCACGAGGAAGGCGTCGTGGACCGCGTCCTCGACGTCGGCCTCGTCGACGCCCAGCCGCCGCAGCGAACGCCACATGAAGTCGTGGTGCTCGCGGTAGACCTCGGCCAGCCCGTCCGGCGGTCGAGCCGCGGACGCGGGCCTGGGCGCGGCGGCAGGCGGGGCGGTCACGCGCTTGGTTCCTCGGGCGGGGCCGTTTCCATCACGCGAAATTCACGGGAAGCGCAGCTCGATCCCGAGCATGAAGCGCCCCGCGACCGGCGCGGCGCGATGGAGCGTGCCGCGGCCCTCGACCACGAACTCGGGGCGCGTGGCGGGGACGATCAGCTCCGGCGCGAACCACACCGCGAGGCGAGTCGACGGCACCACGGCGAGCGACGGGGCGAGGACGGCGGCGATCCAGCGGGTACGGTCGTCGCCGTCGTTCTGCAGGCGGACGTTGGCGACCCGGACGCCGCCGAACTCGAGGCCCGCGCACAGCGGCAGCTCGACCAGGCGATGCGGATGCACGACGCCGCACAGGCGCGGGCCCACGGTCCACAGCAGGAAGTCGGCGCCGGACTCGGTGCCGGCGATGCGAGCGCGACGCGACGGCCACAGCTCTGCCACCAGCTCGAGGCGCAGGTGGCGAAACACGAGCGCCGCGGCGCCGCCGAGGCCTCCGCCCGCGGCCGGGAGGTCGCCGACGCCGAGGCCGCCGAGCAGTCGCACGGCGCCGCGCGGCTGCCATCGCGTGGGGCGCGGGGCGGGCGGAGGCGTCGCGTTCGCCGGAGGCGGGGGCTCGACCGGCGTGGCAGCAGCAGGCGAGGGCGTCGCGGCCGTCAGGGGCGGGGGCTCGACCGGCGCGGGTGCAGGCGAGGGAGCCGCGTTCGCGGCGGGCGGGGGCTCGGCGGGCGCAGGAGACGGAGGCGCGGTCGCGGGGACGGGCGTGACCGCGGGGTCCGGAGGCGGCGGCTGGAGCAGCGCCAGGGCGTCCGGATCGAGGCGACCGACGGCGGTCGGGTCGACGGTGATGGCGATCAGCACCGCGGCCGCCTGGGTCAGCAGCGCGCAGTCACGGTCGTAGCGCAACGCTCGTTCGCGCATGCCCTCCGCCGTGACGGTGAAGATCCGGAGCGACCGCGTCCCGCCGTCGTCGCGGACCACGGCGACGATCGACAGCGGTCGGGTCCGCGGGGCGTCGAGCGGCGCGCCGAGGATGGCCTCGATCCGGCCGCGCAGGGCCGTCTCGTCGGGACACGCGGCAGGAGCGTCCCAGCGCAGCTCGACGCCCCGGGCGGCGGGCGGAGGGGCTGCGGCGCCGGCGAGTAAATAGAGAGTCGTCGAAAGCAGCGCCCCCAGCACCGCGCGCACTATAGCCGGACCCGATCGTTCCGGCCCGCGCAGATCGTGTGATGGATCGGCGGGCGCCACGGCACCAAGCGGCGCCATGACCCTTTCACACCGCTTTCCAGTTCTACTGTGCTATCTCGCGCTCTCTGCCTGTCAGGCCACGGTCAATCTCGGTCCGCTGAGCGGCACCGACGGTATGGATACGAGCGACAGTTCGACGGCCGACCCGCCCGGGACCACCGGGATGACCGATCTGACGACGGAGGGTCCGTCGAGCTCCGACCCGGGGACGACGACGGGACCGGACCCATCGGGGACCGAGACCTCCGAGACGTCGACCGGCGACCCCGGCGAGACGACCGCGAGCGACACCGGCAGCGCGAGCGAGGGCACGAGCACCACTGACACCACGACCGGCGACACGACCACCGATACCATCACGAGCGGCACCACGGGCGGCGTCGACCCGGGCTGCGGCGATGTGCCGGCCGACATGGCGTGCGTCCCGGCCAACACCTTCGAGATGGGCACCAACCTCGCCATGTTCGGCGGCTGGCAGACCGACCCGACCGAGAAGCCGGCGCATACCGTGACGATCACCAAGTCCTACTGGATCGATCTCACCGAAGTCACGGTCGAGGACTACTCGGTATGCTGGGCGCTGAAGGTCTGCGAGCTGCCGATGCAGGGGCCGAACCTCAACTGGGGCGTCGCGGGCAAGGAGAAGCACCCGGCCAACGGCATCAATTGGTATCAGGCCAAGAAGTACTGCGAATGGAAGGGCAAGCGGCTCCCGACCGAGGCCGAGTGGGAGCTGGCGGCCCGCGGCGACGACGGGCGGATGTATCCGTGGGGCGACGAGCCGCCGACCTGCGACCACGTCGCCTCGAACGACTGCGGGACGACCGGGACGGTGGCGGTCGGGTCGAAGCCGCTCGGCGACTCGCCTTACGGCCTCCACGACATGGGCGGCAACGTGGTCGAGTGGTGCGCCGATTATTACAAGGAGGATTACTACTATCAGTCGCCCGCGGTCGACCCGATGGGGCCCGTCGACGGCACCCGGCGCTCGGCTCGCTCGTTCGGGACCTTCGTCTACGCGCCCGGCCCCGCGTCACGGGCGACCCTGCGCAGCGGGGCGTCGCCGCTGCTCCAGGACATCAATCCGGCGGTGGCGGGCTTCCGCTGCGCTCAGACGGCGCCTTGAGCGAATCATCGCGGGAGATCGAGCTGCAAGGACATGTCTCGAGAGACATGTCCTTGCATGGACTCGAGGTGGCCGATCGGTAGGCGTGACGCGGCGATGCCTCGCGTTCATGCCGCCGCGACCGCTGCGAGCGTCTGCTGCCGCTCGCGTCGCGCCTTGCGCTCGCGCTCCCAGCTCACCGCGTGGCCGGGGCTGGCGGCTTCGCGGCGGGCGAGGTCGGCGGTGAGCTCGGCTTGCTCGCGCGCCCACGCTGCCAGGGCCTCTGCGCCGAGGGCGGCCGCGGCGTTCGCGGCCGAGCCGAAGGCCGCGCTCGCCATCCCGAGCAGGCGCACGAGGCCGCCGCCGAGGTGAAGCCGCGCGGCCACGGGCGCGAGGCCGGCCGGCTCCGCGGGGGGCGGCGCGAACAGGGCAGGCGCCCAGGCGAAGCCCTGCGCGAGGTCGTCCTCCCAGTCGACCACGTCGTCGCGGTATTGCAGGCCGAGCGCCGCGCCGGCGACCACGGCCTCGACCAGCGATTGCTCGGCCGCGGAGAAGCCGGCGGCGGCGGCAGCGGCCAGCGCGGCCGGGAACGCGAAGCCCTGCTTCTTCCACGCGACCGCGAGGTAGCGCTCGAGCGTCGCCGGGGCCCGTCCTGCCGCGGTCGCGCGCTCCTCGGCGACCGACTCGGCGGTCATGCGCCGGGCCCACGCGAAGTCGCGGAGGAACGAGGGCGTGTCGGCGAGCAGGGCGGCCAGCGCCGCGTCGCGGGCGCGCTCCAGCCGCTCGAGGATGGCGCGCTCGCGCAGGCCGACCACGACCTGGCCGTCGTCGATGCGGTCCATGCCGAAGGCGACGATGATGGCGAACAGGTGGGCCGCGCCCGCGACGCTGCGGAGCTCGTCGGACACGCGCGCGCGATCGGCGAGGAGCAGCATCGGCAGGCCGAGCACCGCCGGGTTGTTGAAGACGCGGCTCCACGGCGTGCCGGGGTTCGGCGTGAGGCCGAGTCGATGCGGGAGGTCGTGCGCGACGGCGACGAGGTCTTCGGGCAGCTCGCGGACGAAGCGAGCGTAGGTGCGGTCGATGCCTTCGTGAACGGACGTGCTGGGGCTCATGGCGGTCTCCGGGGAGCGAGCGCGGCGAACCTCGCGTCGTCTCCTCGGCCAGCCCCGTCTTCACTCCCCGTGCCCTGCGGCGGAGCCTCGTGATCTCGCGCGCTTGCAGGCGGGCGCGAGGGGGGCCGGAGGTTTCTGCCGGCTCGGGCCGGCGGTTTCTGCCGGAGACCGCGGCGGCCGTGCGCCGACACGGGGAGCGTGAGAGCTTCGCGGTACCGCGATTGGCCTCCACGGACGAATCGGTGGTGAGTGCAGGAGCTGCCGGCGCGTCGCGCCCGGACGAAGGCGAGAGGGATCATTCGTGAGACATGTCTTTTCGACCATCTCTAGGGCGATGCACAGCTGCCGACGTCCTCGAACCCGGGTGGCGCCTCGCCGTCGCCGTACCACGGCAGACACTCCTGCCCCTGCCCCGGGCACGGTTCGGCCGCCGACGCGTCGCAGAACGGCACGCAGCAGCCGGGCGCCCGCGCCTCGCACTCGACCGCGGCCTCCGGCTCGCCGCAATGCAGCCCCGCCTGGCACTCGTTGAGGTACTGGCACGGAGCGAACAAATCGCCCTCCTCACCGCCGTCGAGGACACACATGAATTCGCTCGGGTTGCCCGGCCGGGGGATGCACACGTCGTTGTAGGGGCAGTCCTGCAGCAGCGGATTGCACATCGGCCCGCAGATCGTGAACGCGGGGTCGTCCGTCGGCACGCACGTCTCCGCGGGGTCGACACAGTCGGGCGCGTCGGGGCTGCCGCTGCACAGACCCACGCACTCGCTCACGTCGTCGATGCTCGAGCACAGGAGCCCCACGTCGCAGCTGTCCTCGCCGCTCGCCGCCGGGCCGAACACCTCGCACGGCTGGTGGAGCCCGTCGGGCTCGGGCACCACGTCGACGCACTTCAGGCTGTCCGGCGCGTCGTCGCCGTAGGCCGAGTACTGCGTGCACTTCTGTCCCGGCGGACAGTCCTGCCCCCACGGGTCGCATGGATGGCCAGGGGCGCCGCCGTCCAGCGGCATGATGAACGGCGAGCTCGTCGCGCTCCCGGTGTCCGCCGCCGTCGAGTCGACCCCGGCGGTCGTCGGCTCGACTCCTGCCGTCGTGGTCGAGCTCCCCATGGCCTCGCCGCCGCTCGCCCCGCCGTCGGTCTCGCCCGGCTGCCCCGGCGTACAGGCGGCGAGGACGAGCGGGAGCAGGCGAGTGAGCGCCCTGTCCATTCGAACATGTCCATCAGGCCATCTCATTGCGGGACCTCGCACACTCCGACGTGCTCGAACCCCGGCAGCGCCGTCCCCGGCTCGGACCACGGGACGCACTCCTGCCCCTGCCCCGGGCACGCGTTCGCCAGGGAGGTGTCGCAGAACGGCGCGCAGCAGCCGACGACCCGCGGATCGCACTCGTCCGCCAGCTCGGGCGCCAGACAGTAGAGGCCCGGGTCGCACGCGTTGGTGTACTCGCACGGGTCGAACACCTGCCCCTCGTCCCCGCTGGCGTCGAGGACGCACGTGAATTCGTCCGGAGCCACCGGGTTGGGGATGCAGACATCGTCGGGGGCGCAGTCCTGCAGCAGCGGATGACACACCGGCTGGCACAGCGTGACGACCCCGTCACCGGTGATCACGCAGCTCGCCAGCGGGTCGGCGCAGTCCGGCGCCTCGGGGCTGCCGGTGCAGAAGCCGATGCACCGGCCCACCCCGTCGACCACGCCCCAGCAGATCATCCCGACCTCGCAGCTGTCCTCGCCGCTGACGGCCGAGCCGAACACCTCGCACGGCTCGTAAAGGCCGTCGGGCTCCGGCACGACATCGACGCACTTGTGGCTCTCCGGCCAGTTGTCGCCGTCGCCCGACCAGGCGTTACACTTCTGTCCCTCGGGACAGTCCTGCATCCACGGATCGCAGCGCCCCGGGCCGCCCGCGTCCGGCGGCGCGATGAACACCGAGCCGCTCTCGCCGTCGCCGCCGGAGGTCGTACTCGCGGTCGGCTCGTCGACCGAGCCGCTCGACGTCGAGGACACTTCGATGGTGCTGCTCGCCGTCGCCGCGTCGCTCTCGCCTCCTCCGAGATCGTTCGGCTCGCCGCACCCGCCGAGCCACGCGAGCGCCAGCAGGCAGGCTGATCGTCCGGACATGTCCCGAAGAACCTGCATGAAAGAGCAGAACCTCTGGCCCGCGGGCTGCACGGTTGAAAACTAACATACATCATGTTTCTTCACGGTGGCGGTCGTCAATATTAGAAAACATGGGTTAGTTTTGACGGATCGTCGCGCAAAGTCGCGCCTCCGAAGACCGCGACACTCACGACCTGTCTATTCGGGCATGTTCGGAATGCGCCGCCCTCGGGCTCAAGTGGGGAGGTATCGAGGACCTCGAGGATGCGCATGCGTCCGCCGCACTTGCGGCGACGGTGCGTCACCTTCGCGCGTCGTCCCCGTCCGGCTGCACGCTCGGATGACAACGGCGGAATCGCGGCGGTGGATGTCCCGGCAGCTGTTGATTGCGACGGTTGCGGCGGACGCGGCGTCACGGTCGCTGCCGGCGCCGTCCGGGTCGCTGGCGTCTGCGAGCGCTCCACGCGAGCCGGGGCGAGAGCGCCTGGACGCGCGCGCCGGGCCGCGTCACAAGACGCGACGATGCTTCGAATCGCGGCCGCCGGTCTCGTCTTTACAATCGCCTGCCTGAGCGGCGGGTGCCCGCAGCCCGATTCGCCGGGGGCGACCAGCGGCGTCGGCGAGCCCGTCGTGGCCGAGTCCGCCTGCGAGTGCGTCGAGCCCGAGGCGTTCGCGGAGGAGTCGGCCAGCTGCTTCGACCAGCGCCCCTGTGACCTCGTCGAGCGCGCCTGCCTCGCCGGCGACGAGCAGGGCGACGCCGTCTGCGGCGAATGGGGCGAGTTCCACGTCAGCGAGGCGGCGCTGAACTGCGCCCTCGAGCAGATGATCGCGGGCAGCCCCGGGCTCATCTTCTACGAGGACACGGCGCCGCGGGACGACGGCGACGCCCTGGAGTTCCCCCACGAATTCGCCTGGGGCGGATTCATCCAGGTGATGCAGTCGCGGACCGCTCTCGGCCGCGACTGGACCTCGATCTCGAACCTCGACGGCGAATCGAAGGAGGAGTCGGCGGCGGAGGTCCACGATCTGAAGGCCAGGGCCTACTTCGAGGGCTGCAAGGCCGAGCCCGATCTGTCGCGGCGCTTCGACTGCCTGATCGCCTGGCGAGCGGGAGACGCCCGTCTGACCTGCGACGCGCCGAGCGTGGTCCATTACGAGATGAGCAGTGGCCTCTGACGCGTCGGCTGCGGCGCGACGACGATCAATTCATGGTGGTCCAGCGATCGGTGTCCAGCAGGGCGGAGATCCGGTAGGCCAGCGAGAACATCGCCGCGTGGGCCGGGGCAGTCGGGCACAGCCGCTCGCTGTCGTACTCGACGGTCCGGCCGTCCCGCCGCACGCGGACGGCGAAGGTCTCGTCGTCGAACACGCGGACGCCGCACGGGCCGCGCTTGCCGGGCTCGGTGGCCTCGAATCGCGCGAGCGCAGCGAGGATCAGCTTGACGCGATCGAGGGCGACCCGGTCCGAGGCGGGGCCCTTCTCGCGGACGTGGCGCTCGCCGCGGTAGTCGAGGCCGCCGTCGGCGCGGACGGTGATCGTGAAGACGGGGCAGTTGCCGAAGCAGCCGCGGCGGTCGAGGCGGAGCTCGAAGTCGGCGGCGATCGTGCGCGCCGCGTCCTCGGGGCCGAGGACGGTGCTGTAGATCTCGCTGGCGCGGCGCCAGTGACGGGTGACGAAGCGGGCGAGGTAGGGTGATTCGACCAGGGCCCGCCAGCCGCGCTCGCCGGGCGTGTTCATCGAGACGTCGAGGCGACGCAACGACGCGAGCTGCGGCGCCGTGGCGAGGGCGACGATCCCGTCGGGGCCGATCCGGTTGCCGCCGACGCCGAGCGTATGAAGGCGGCGCCATTCAGTGCGGCCGGCGATCGCTCGCGCGCCGGCGTCGCCGATCCGGTTGCCGTCGAGCGCGAGCGTCTCGGGGTCGGTGAGGCGCGCGAGGATGGCGGTCGCGGCCTGCTCGCCGAGATCGCAGCGCGAAAGGTCGAGGTAACGCAGGCGGGCCAGATGAGGGGCGTTGGCGAGGGCGTGGCCGCCTTCGGGTCCGAGGTCGTTGTGGGACAGATCGAGCCGCTCGAGGGATGCGAGGTGCGTCGCGCCGGCGAGGGCCGCGGGGCCGCGCGGGCCGATATGCGTGCCTCGCAGCGACAGCTCGCGCAGGCCGGACCATTGCTTCGCCCCGACGATCGCGGCGAGGCCGGCGTCGCCGATCCGGTCGCCGGCGAGGCGCAGGACGGCGAGCCGCGGCAGACCGCCGGCGCGCGCGAACGCGGGGAAAGTGTCGGCGTTGACGCCGATGGCCCCTCCGAGGTCGAGGACCTCGAGGCCGGCGAGCGCGGGGTTGCGGCCGAGCTGGCGCAGGGCGGCCGGGGTGAAGATGTTGCGCGACAGGTCGAGCTCGCGCAGGCCGGTCCACGCGGGCGTGTCGGCGAGGGCGGCGCTGACGGCGGTGGTGTCGAAGCTGTGGTGGAGGCGGAGGATCTCGAGGCCGCGGAGGTGCGGGCTGCGAGCGAGGGCGGCGATGCCGGCGGCTTGCGGCTTGCTGTCGGTCAGGTCGAGCTCGACGAGCCGGGCCAGCAGCGGACGCTCGGCGAGGATCGCGGCCTCGCGCGGGCCGATCCACCCGCGCAGGACGAGGCGGCGCAGCGCGGGCAGCTGGAGGCGGTCGAGGTGGAGGAGCAGCTCCGGCGGACCCGCAGGACGGCAGGGTGAGCTCGAGCGTGTGGACGCGCGCGAGCTGGGGCGAGCCGGCGAGGAGGGCGAAGAACTCGTCGGTGCGCTCGCAGATGTCGGAGAAGCTGAGCGGGTGGATCCGCAGGATCGTGACCTCGGCGAGCGCGCCGCGGTCGAGGAGGTTGCGCGCCTCGGCGACGCTGTCGAGGTGGACCGAGCGGACCAGCGGCCAGCCGATCGGCGCCCGGCCTGCTGCCCACCACTCCTTGGAGTCGCGTGGTTCACGGCGCAGCTGGTCGGGCCAGGTGTCGGCGGCCGCGAGGCCGCGGCGCAGCAGCTCGTCGCGCTCGCGGCCCGGCGGGAGCTCGGTCAACCTTTGCTCGAGGGCCCGCCACAGCTCGGCCGGGGCGTCAGGTTCGCGCAGGTCGGGGTCGGCCGGCGGGAGCGCGCGACGAAGCGCTTCGACCGGGTCGGCCGGCAGGGCGGGCGTCGTCGGTTGGCTGTCCGAAGGGACAGGTTGTTTTGAAGGTGTCCCGAGAGACAGGTTGCTCGCGGACGGGGAGGCGCACGCGGCCACCAGCAGGACGGCGAGACACACGCGCACCGGGTGACGGTAGCAGAGGTCGCGGCGCGTGGGTTCGGCGGGGATAGGTCCACCGCGATCGCAGAGCCGGCGACCGGTGATTCCTCGCGCCTGCGGCGAGTCCACAGCGGCGCGAGGGCGCGCGATCTGCCGTTCGCTCGCGCCGTGGGGGCGCTCGCGGCGGTCGGACACTCACGGCATCGGCAGCCGGACGCAGCCGCCGAGCCCGCTGCACGCGTCGACCATGTTGTCGTAACAAAAGTCGTCCGGCGGCGATTGCAGCGAGGCGTAGAGCGCCTTGGCGACGCAGCTCGGCAGCTGCTGGTTGTCCGAGACGTCGTACCTCTCGTTCACCTCGACCAGAGCGCCGTCCTGCAGCGGCGCCAGAGTGGTCAGGAGCGGGTTGTCGGCGATCTGCAGGCTGCCCACGCCGGCCAGGTTCTCGAGCCCGGCCAGCGACGCGAGCGCCGGGTTGTCGGCGATGTACAGGGTGTCCAGGCTGGTCAATCCTTGCAGGTCCGGCAGCGCTTGCGCCTTCGTCTGGGCGAGCACCAGCGACGTCGTCGACTGCAGGCTCTGCAGCGGCGTCAGCGATGCGAGCTGCGGATTGTCGGTGATCTGCACGTAGTCCACGCTCGTCGCCTCGCCCAGGCCGGCGAGGGTCTCGAGCGCAGGGTTGTGGCTGATGGTCACGGAGTTCAGCGCGTCGCCGAGGCCGGCGAGCCCCTGTAGGTCGAGCAGCGCCTCGTTGGAGTTGATCTCGAGCTGGGAGTTGATGACGACCTCCTCGAGGCCGGTGAGGCTGACCAGCGCGGTGTTGCTGCTGACGTCGAGGAGGCCGACCTCGCCCTGCAGCGGCGGCAGCGACTCGATCGCGTTGCCGACGAGCATCAAGTTGCCCTCCACGGTCGTGCCGGCCAGGGGCGCCAGCGTCGTCAGCTCGGGGTTCTGGCGCACCTCCAGGTGGTAGAGCGTCGTCAGGCCCTCCAGGCCGGCCAGGCTGACCAGCTCTGGGTTGTACTCGATCTCGAGGCGACCGTTCGGTCGCACGATCGCGTGGAGGCCCGCGAGGTCGACGAGCTCCGAGTTGTGGGCCAGCCGCAGGCCCGCGAGCGAGGTGAGCGCCGCGAGCCCGGCGAGGTTCGTCAACCGGGTGTGCTCGAGCTCGAGGTCGCCGGAGAGGTCCGTCAGCGCGGTCAGGTCGAGCGAGGTGAGCGGCGCCGAGAGCTTCAGGTCGCCGCCCACGGTGGCGAGGGCGCCGAGGTCCAGCGACGCGAGCTTCGGCGCGTCGCGGATCTCGAGGTATGTGCCGACCGACACCAGCCCCGCGAGCGCGCTGGCGTCCTCCAGCTCGGGCGTCGATTCGAAGAGCAGATGACCGCCGATCGACTCGAGCTTCTCCAGGCCGTGCAGGCTGACGATCTCGTGAGTGCCGAGGATCTTGAAGTATCCGCCGATGGAGCGGATCTCGCTCAAGAACCACAGGTCAGGGCCGGTGCCGGGCGAGAGCCACACGTCGCCGAGGATGCAGTCGTGACCCTCCAGGCGCTCCGCGGTCAGCTCGGCGACCGAGGACACGATGCTGCTCTCGTAGCAGTTCATCGCCGGGCCGGCGGTCGTGGAGCTGCTCTCGCCGGGGTCGGTGGTCGTCGGCAGGGTCGTGCTCGCGTCGCTGCTCGTCGGCTCGCCCGTGGTCGAGGGCCCCCCCGTCCCGCCGCCGGTCGAGCTCTCCGACTCGGAGGCGCCGGTGCTGCTGCCGGTGCTCCCGGTGCCGGTGGCGCTGTCCTCGGCGACGGGGTCGCCGCAGGCGAAGAGCAAGACCGACACGGCGAGCAGGAGCGATCGATCCACCACCATGCGACCGTAGAGCACGACCTGCGCGGCTCGCAAGCGGCGGGCGAAAGGGAGCTCGCGGGGCCCGGAGCGGCCGGAACGCGGGCGCGGCGAGGCAGTCGACGGCGCGCCGGATGTCGGGCGATCCGTCAGCGATCGCCCGTGCGCTCGGGCTGCGTCCCGCGGGGCCCGAGCGCCCTCGGCCGAGCGAGGATGCTTGTAGAGACATGTCTCTCAAGACATGTTTTTCGATGCGCCGCGACGCACCGCACCGCGCCGCGCCGGATCGGGCCCGAGGCGCGGGAGCGCGCGCGGAATCGGGGCGGGGACGGCCTGGGACGCCGAAGATCGGCGAACGGAATGCCGGGGGCCCGGGCACACACTCGACATGCTCGACCGCCTGACTTGCCTCTTCCTCCTGGCGACCGCGCCGCTCGGCTGCGGGTCGAACGAACACTGCATCGGCGACTGTGAGCCGCAATCCAGCTCGTCCGCCACGGCGGGGCCGGCGACGACCTCCGGGGGAGGCACGTCGACGACCGCGGAGGAGGGGACGACGGCCGACGCGCCGACGACGGGCACCGCGAGTACGACGGCCGAGGCCACCACCACCGGCGGCCCGGGTCCAGCGACCTGCCGCGACGCCGTCGCCTGTGCGGCCCAGTGCGTCGTCGAGTCGGAGCCGCCCCCGCCGGGAGAGGAGGGCTGGCAGGCTTGCGTCCTGGCCGGCTGCGCCGAGGACCTGAGCAACGTCGAGTGGCTCAAGCTGTTCGACCTCACCGAATGCGTGCAGACCAAGTGCGCGACGGCCTGCATGGCAGGCGAGGAGCCCTGTCAGCAGTGCGTCATGCAGGGCCTGGGCGACATGCTCCCGCCGGGGGACGAGTGCGAGGCGCCGGCGGAGGCCTGCGACTGAGGCGCCGCCGGTGCGAGAGGCGAGACGTCCGGGCGCGGCGGGGCGCTGCCGGGTGGCCGTGCGCGGCGGCATGTTGCAAAGGACATGCTCCTTCGAGCATGTCCAGGATCGCGGGCTGAACAGGGCTAGCGCTTCGAGACATGCTGCGAAGGACATGCTCCTTCGAGCATGTCCAGGAGAGCATGTTCTTTCGGGCTACGCCGCTCAGTTCGCGGCGACGGTGGCGAGCTCGCCCTCGACGTGGACCTCGCAGCCGGTGCGGCTGCGGACCTCTTCCAGGGTGTGGCCCGGGGCGATTTCGGCGAGGACGAGGCCCCTGGGGCCGGTCTTGAAGTAGCCGAGGTCGGTGACGACCTCGTGGACGACGCCCTTGCCGGTGAGCGGGAGGGCGCAGGTCTTGACCAGCTTGGGCTCGCCGTCCTTGTTGTTGTGCTCCATGCAGACGATGACGCGGCGGGCGCCGGCGACCAGGTCCATGGCGCCGCCCATGCCCTTGACCTTCTTGCCGGGGATCATCCAGTTGGCGAGGTCGCCGCGCTCGCTGACCTCCATGGCGCCGAGGACACACAGGTCGATGTGGCCGCCGCGGATCATGGCGAAGCTGTCGTGGCTGCCGAAGAACGAGGCGCCGGGCTGGAAGGTGATGGTCTGCTTGCCGGCGTTGATGAGGTCGGGGTCGACCTCCTCCTCGCGCGGGAACGGGCCCATGCCGAGCAGGCCGTTCTCGCTGTGGAGCACGACGTCCATGCCGGCCGGGATGTAGTTGGCGACGAGGGTCGGCATGCCGATGCCGAGGTTGACGTAGTAGCCGTCGCGCAGCTCTCGGGCGACGCGCTGGACGATCTGCTCGCGGGACAGGGGCATGGCGTGGTTTCCGGGGTGAAGGGTAACAGCTCGAGGGGCGGGACGATCAGGCGGAGAAGTCGAGGAGCAGCGGCGGCGGGTCGCCGAGGTCGGCGAGCGCGACGCGCGGCAGGCGAGCGGCGAGGACCTCGTCGTCGCGGTCGGGGCGCGCGGCAGGGTCGCCGGCGCGCGGCGCCTCGGCGGCGACCACCCGCGGCGACGCGCCGCGCTCGAGCCTCACCCACGCGCGCGCGCCGGCGGCGGTCAGGACCAGCGGTCGCTGCAACCTGTCCGTGAGGACATGTGCGGAGGGCGCGTCGCTGGCCTGGCACAGGCGCAGGACCTCGGCGGCGAAGGCGACGGCGAGGCCGCAGTCGTAGCGGCACGGCTCGAAGGTGACGAGGCGCAGGTGCTGGCGCAGCAGCAGGTTGTTGAGGCGCCAGTCGGGTTTGGCGACCGAGGCGTCGTGGGCGGCGACGTAGTCCTCGTGGACGCTGTCGCGGTCGCCCGCGCGCAGCTTGCCCGGGCCGCGGAGGATCCGCGCGGTGAAGGCGTCGACGCAGCAGCGCGGGTAGCCGAGGCGGCGGCCGAGCTCGCCGGCGTAGTAGGCCTTGTCCTTCGGCGGCAGGTGGCTGGCCAGCAGCGGGCGCTCGGCGGCGCGGACGGCCGCGGCGTCGGCCGGGTCGCGGGCGACGTAGACCAGAGTGTGCTCGTGGCGGTGCACGCCGACCGGGCCGCGGGCGGTGACGACGGCGGCGCCCAGGGCCTGGAAGCGCCCGGCGATCGCGCTCGCCTCGAGCGCGGTCGCGGCGATCCGGATCGCCGGCTTGAGGCCCGCGGCGAGCGCGAGCCACTCGACGTCGATGCGCTGGTGGCCGCCGTGCATCTGTCTCTTCGGACCTGGCGAAAAGGTCAGGCGCTCCGGGTGGTCCGGAACTCGATCGGCTTGGCGTAGCGCTCGCCCTGGATGATGCGCTGGACGTAGATGCCGGGGGTGTGCACGTGGTCGGGGTCGAGCGCGCCGGCCGGCACGAGCTCCTCGACCTCGGCGATGGTCACCTTGGCGGCGGTGGCCATGGCCTGGTTGAAGTTGTTGGCGGTGCGGCGGAACACGAGGTTGCCGTGCGTGTCGCCCTTCCAGGCCTTGACGATGGCGAAGTCGGCCTTGAGCGGCGCCTCGAGCACGTACCAGCGGCCGTCGATCTCGCGCACCTCCTTGCCCTCGGCGATCGGGGTGCCGTAGCCGGTCGGCGTGTAGAAGCCGCCGATGCCGGCCCCGCCGGCGCGGATCCGTTCGGCCAGGGTGCCCTGCGGGACGAGCGTGACCTTGAGCTTGCCCGACAGGTACAACTTCTCGAAGGTCTTGTTCTCGCCGACGTACGAGGCAGTGATGCTGCGCACCTGCCCGGCCTCGAGCAGGATGCCGAGGCCGACGCCGTCGACGCCGCAGTTGTTGCTGACGAGGTCGATGTCGCGGATGCCCTTGCGATGGATCGCCTGGATCAAGTTCTCGGGGTTGCCGCACAGGCCGAAGCCGCCGCTCATGAGGGTGATGCCGTCACGCAGGTCGGCGACGGCCGCGTCGGCGCTGGGATAGGTCTTGTCCATGGCGCGGGGATTGTCGGGCGGTGTCGGGCGGGAGGCAAGCGCGCCGTCGCCGGCACATGTGAGCCGGCGCAGCGGGCTCCTCCGCACGCGCCGGCGCCGGGGCCCGAAAGCGCCGCAAAGCGCCCAGGACGGCGAAGCTGCGCGAGTCGCGGGCGGTTCGCTGCCGCCGCCTGGTGGGCCCGGGGGCCTGTGGTAGAGGAGTGGCCATGGCTTCCCATACAAGGTTCTCCGGCGCCCTCGCGGCGATCTTCCTGCTCTCGCTCCCGGCCTGCGGCGACTCGACGGCGACGACCACGGCCACCACGGTGGCGACCACCGAGTCGTCCGGCCCCAACACCGGGACCGAGACTTCGCCGCCCGACACCACCACCACGACCACCGCGACCACCGAGGCGGTGACGACCTCGGCCTCGACGGGCCCGACGTCGACGACGGCCACCACCGCGCCCGAGACGTCGACGGGGCCGGCGACCGAGACCACGGCGGCGTCGGCGACCACCAGCGAGACCAGCGGCGAGACGACCGCGGTCACCAGCGAGACCTCCGGCGAGACGACGACCGCCGGCGAGACCTCCGAGGGCACCACCGGCGAGCCGATGGGCGCCACCTGCCAGCAGGACAGCGACTGCCAGATCTACACCGACTGTTGCACCTGCGACGTGATCGCCGTCGGCGAGCAGCCGCCCGCGTGCGACGTCCCCGAGTGCTTCGTCGAGGTGTGCGGCACCTACGACCTCAGCCCGCAGCCGCCCGTGTGCCGGTTCGGCCGCTGCACCTTCGCCGACGTCACCTGCAACCCGACCGGCGTGACCTGCGACGAGCCGCCGCCGGACTGCGGCCCCGGAACCCTGCCGAGCGTCGCCGGCGAGTGCTGGACCGGCAAGTGCGCGCCCGTCGAGGCCTGCAACTGGGCGCCCGACTGCGAGGCCTGCACGACCGACCCCGACCCGCTGGTGTGCGTGCTCAAGGCCCAGAAGGGCGCCTACCACGTGTGCGAGCCGAAGCCGGTGGCCTGCGGCGACGCGCCCGAGATCGACTGCGAGTGCGGCCAGGAGATCTGCGACGCCCTGCCGCCCCACACCGAGTGCCACGACCAGACGCCCGGGATCGTCTGCGAGTGCCCGTTCTGCTGAGGTCGTTCCTCGGCCCGACCGACTTCACGCGAGCGGCGTCCTGTGGCTCCCCGAGAGCCCCCTGGAGACCGGGGGGCCATGCTTCGGCACCGACTGGCACGAGCCGGTCGCCACCGCAAGCGGCTCGACCCGGAGAGCGCTGGCTACTGCGCTCGCCCGTCCGTTCAGCGTCGACGACGACTCTCGTCGCGACGCGCGTCTCCGCGGGGACGCTCATCGCGATTCGTCGACCATTCTTGCGCCCAGGGGCCGAGCATGGCTTCTGCATGGCGACGAGCCGAAGTACTCGACGATCCCCGTCAGCTGCCCGCGCGGGGCCTTCGACTCCTCGCGCCAGAGACATGCCGCCGAGCATGAATGACATGGGCCACACGCGGGCGGAGCCCGTCCTTGACGGCTGGATATTCCTCTTTCATGGACCCTCATGGGCTGTCGGAGCGGACAGGAATTCGTGACCACGGTCGAGCGCTCGCCATGGTGCAGTCGAGGGCCATCACGGACGGCGCTCGCCTCGCGCGCCGGTCGCATGGCGTGGGGATGACGGGCTTGCGGAGGAGTCCTCGCCATGGCTGATCTGTTGCCGCGTTCGGGGACCCGTCGTCGGTCGCTGCGCGACCTGCTCCGCAACGGTAGGCCGGTGCTCGCGCCGGGCTGTCACGACGCGCTCTCGGCTCGGCTGGTGGCGCAGGTCGGGTTCGACGTCGTGTACATGGGCGGCTTCGCGACCACGGCATCGCTGCTGGGTCGGCCGGATGTCGGCCTGCTCGGCGGCTCGGAGATGATCGACAACGCCCGACGGATCGTTCAGACCGTCGAACTGCCCGTGATCGCCGACGCGGACACCGGTTACGGCAATCCGCTCAACGTGATCCGCACCGTATGCGAGTACGAGCGGGCCGGGGTGGCGGCGATTCACCTCGAGGATCAGGTGAGCCCGAAGCGGTGCGGGCACATGACGGGCAAGCGCGTCATCCCCACGGCGGAGATGCTGGCGAAGGTGCGTGCTGCGGTGGCCGCCCGCGACGATCCCGAGTTCGTCCTGATCGCGCGCACGGATGCCCTCGCGGTCGAGGGGGTCGAGGCGGCGATCGACCGCGCCTGCCGCTACGCGGACGCGGGCGCCGACGTGCTATGGGTCGAGGCGCCGACGACGGAGGCGGAGCTCGAGCGGATCGCCGTCCGGCTCGAAGGCCACACGGTGCTGCTGAACTGGCTCGAGCAGGGTCGCACGCCGCCGATCGGGATCGAGAGGATCCGCGAGCTCGGCTTCGCGCTGGTGCTGTTCCCGATCGGCTCGGTGTTGGCGATGGTCGCCGGACTACGCGAGTACCTGCAATGTTTGCGCGCCCACGGCACTCCCGTCGGCTGCCTCGAGCGGTTGCCGAGCTTCGAACAGTTCAACGCCGTCGTCGGCCTCGGCGAGGTCGAGGCGCTGGGGCAGCGCTTTCGATCCGGAGAACCTGTCGCCGAGGACTGACACGAAGGCCCTGCGCGACGCAGAGCACCGGCGCCAAATCGCCTCGCTTCCGGATGCCCTCGACCGTGAACGTCGACAAATCGACGCGGCCCTGCTCGACGCTCGCGGGTGAACAGCACGTCGCCCCCGGGGAGCCTCGCGTATACCCGCCAGGCGGGCCCTGGCGCAGCGACGGTGCGGCCGTCCGCGTGGAGCACACGGTGCCCCGCCAGCTCGTCCTCGTCTTCGAGGAACACATCGACGAGCAGCGCGCCGTCGGCGACAAAGCCGCTCGTGATCCAGTCCTCGCCGCGGCCCCGGACGAAGCTGGGACAGTGCGCACCGATTAATCAGTGCCGGTCGCACGTGCGAATGTCACGGCTGCCTGTGGTGGTCTCGGCGTGCACCGATCGCGCTTGACCGCGTGAAGCAGGACGATAGTCTGCGGCATGGCCCGCACCCCCAAGCCAGTCGATCCCACCAAGGCGCTGCGCAAGCTGCTCAAGCTCGTCCGCGACGGCGACGCCTCCGAGGAGGCCGGCGTCGTCGCCGAGCTCACGGCCGTCCTCGACGCCTCACCCGCCGCGATCACCACGCTCGACGGCCTGCGGTTCCTCCCGCACGCCGCCCAGATGCGCCGCCTCGACGTCGTCGAGCTGTTGCTGGCCCGCGGCGCCGATCCGCGGGTCAAGGCCAGCGACGACGGATATCCCTGCATCGCGGCGCTGATCGGCGCCCCCGACAGCGCGCGGGTGATCGCCCTGATCGAGCGCATGGTGGCCCGCGGCGCCGATCCCAACGAGCGCAGCGGTCGCACCAGCGCGCTCGAGCAGGCCGCCGACGTCGGCCTCGCGGAGACCGACGCGCTGCTGCGGCTCGGCGCCTCCGAGGCCGCCGCGCTCGCGGCCCTGCACATCGCCGTGCCGGCCGCCGTCCGCGACCCCGAGCGTGCGGCGATCGTCGAGCGTCTGCTCGCCCACCTCGCCAGCGTCGATGCCCCCGGCGAGGAGGGTCTCTCGGCGCTGCACATCGTCGCCGTGCACGGGACGCCGGAGCTGCTCGCGCCGGTGCTCGCTCGCAGCGGCGACCTCGGCCACGAGGTCACCGCCGCCAGCGAATTCAACGTCGGCGCCTGCTCGCCTCCCGGGGGCGGCCTGGTCCCGCAGGTCCGATTCGCGCCCGGCTGCACCGCCCGCGACCTCGTCGCCGCGGTCCTCGAGGTCCACGAGGCGGCGATCGCCTGGTACGGCGCGGCCGGGTACGAGGGTCCGCAGCGGCTCGAACGCCACGCGCAGCTCACGGCGGTGCTCGCCCTCCTGAGCGCCCGCGGGGTGCCCCACGGCGCCCCCGAGCGCGGCGAGCTGCCGCCCTTCGTCGCCGAGGTCGACGCGCTGCTCGCCCGTCTCGCCGCCCACGTCGGCGGCGACCCGGAGGCGCTGCGCCGCACCGCCGCGGCCGCGCCGATCGAGGACACCGGCCCGTGGAGCTACAGCAGCGTGATCCTCGAGCGCGCCCGTACGAGCTTGCTGCGCGGCGCCGTCGCGGCGCACACCGGCGACTCCTGGCTCGCGCATATCGTCGCCGGCGATCACCGCCGGTTCCTGGTCGCGCGCCACGAGCAGCACGGCTGGAAGCCGCCGCAGGCCGAAAATTATCCGGAGGCGGCTCGGCGGCCGCTCGCGAACGGCGTGGTGGTCGGCGGCCGCGGCGAGGCGCTGCTGCTCGTGTGGCGCCACGCCGAGGGCATCGGGCGGATCGGAGTCGCGGCGCCGGACAGCTTCGTCGCGCTCGGTGACGACATCCTCGACTTCCTGCGCCGCGAGCTGCGGACGCTCGGCGTCGCGGTCGACGACATCGCCACGGGCCCGGTGCAGGGCCCGGGCGCGGGATTCGGGCCGCAGGTGCTACGCGCCGATCGCGAGACGCCGCCCCGCCCCGAGCAGATCGATCGCATCGGCGGCCTGCCGCGCGGCATCCGCGAGTGGCCGGAGTTCGACGGCAAACCGATGCACCACGTGCTCACCCTCGACCTGCGCGAGCACCCCTATCACTGCCCGCCCGGTGTGCGCGCGCTGGCGCTGTTCGTCAGCTCGCCGATGGAGCACGAGGCCTACACCCCGTACAACGATCACACGCGAGTGCTGCTGCTGACCGACGCGGATCTCGAGCGCGGCGAGCACCCGCTGCCCGTGGCGCTGGCCGGCGTCGAGACCGTGGCGCCGGCCAGCGTGCGCCGCGAGAACGCCGCCGGCATGGGCGAGCGCGAGCTCTACAAGCACAGCTTTGTCGGCGGCGACCCGATCTGGCTGCAGGGCGACGAGGGCGACGGCGACGAGGGCGACGGCGACGACGAGGACGAGGACGACGACGGGGCCCGCCCGCCGCACTCCTTCGTCCTGCAATTCGACGAATCCTTCATCTCCGAGCTCAACCTCGGCGACATGGGGATCATGTACGTGTTTACGGACACCGCATGGTTCCAGTGCCATTAGACACGGGGACGCGGGCCCGCTGCGAGCGCTCGTTCTGTTGCGGCCGCCTCCGCCGCGGCCGAGGCTTCCGGGCCCCGGCCGCTCAGACGCCCTGGAAGTAGTGGAACTCGATCGTGTCGGCGAGCAGGCGCGGGACGAGGATCCGGGAGCTCGGGGCGGTCGTCGCCGCGTCGGTGGCAGTGTCGCCGCCGTCGTCGCCGCAGGCGGTGAGGGCGAGGGCGAGCGAGAGCCGTGCGGAAGTGAAGCGCATGACCCGAGCTTTTAGCACGCGCCCTCGATCGGCGGCCTCTTCGTGTGCGGCCGCGTGCCGTCGCGCGCGGGCGCGTGCGCGCGCCGAGACGTCTTGTTCGTCGTTGCAGGACGTCGCCGAAGCATGGCGTATCGTCGCGTCATGAACTCCGAGCTTCAGGCCAAGCGCGCCGCCACTATTCGACTGATTCCGATCGGGCTCGCCCTCGGGTTGGGCATGGTCGGTCTCCTGTACTCTCTTGTCCCGCCGCTGCGCGACGTCGACACGCTCGCCGACCGGATGGTCGTGGCGCTGCGCTGCGCCGGGGTGGCGGCGCTGACCCTGTTCGCGGGGATCCAGGCGGTCGCCGGCCAGCGCGGCAAGTCCGAGGCGATCGACCCCCTCGCGGGCGCAGGCCGGGAGCCGCGGGTCATGCAGATCCACGCCCGCTACACCCAGAACACGCTCGAGCAGCTCGTGCTGTTCGTGATCGTCCTCGGGGCGCTGAGCACGTACCTCGACGCGGGCTCGATGCACCTGCTGCCCATCCTGACCGCGGTGTTCATCCTCGGCCGGGTCGTGTTCTGGGTCGGCTACCTGCGCGACCCGCTGCTCCGGTCCCCCGGGATGGCGATCGCGTTCATGATCAACGGAGTGTCCCTGGTCTACATCGTCTACCGCACGCTGCGCTCGCTCGTCGGCGTGTGATCCGTTCGCACGGGGGCCGGGCTCCGCGGGGCGGTGAGCTCCGCGATGCGATGCATCGCCCGGCGCGAGGTCCTGGCCTCCGCGCGTCGGTATGGCCTACAATCCTCGCTGTCATGTCTCTTCGCGATCGGTTCTACACCCCGGCCGACGTCGTCGCCGATCTGCAATGGGTCCGCGGGCGCCTCCTCGATCCCGCGGCGCCCGACGACGAGCGCTCGCACGGGCGCGTGACCAGCGACGAGCTGTTTCACCGCTGGTCCGGCAGCGGGCGCAGGCCGGCCCGCGGCGGCATCTTCTGCCAGCGGATCTTCGGCCCGGTGAACGAGTTCTGCTGCGCGTGCGGTCGCGTGTGCGGGGCGGAGCACGCGGGCGTGACGTGCGAGCGTTGCGGCGTCCTCTGCACCGCCGCCGACGCGCGCCAGCGTCGACACGGCCACCTCGAGGTGGCCGGCGTGCTGCACCCGGCGCTCGCGCCCGTGGTCGCGCAGGCGCTGCGGCTCGCGCCCGAGCAGGTCCTCGCGGTCGCTCGCTGTCAGGCCTGGCTCGATGGCGACGTCTGGCACGCGCTCGCGGACACCGACACTTGCGAGGATCCCGAGACGACCGGTCTCGTCGCGCTCGTGGCGGCGCTCGAGCGGGTCGGCGCCGATCCGGCGCTGGTCGAGCTGGCGATCACCCGCGCCGTCCCGGTGCCGCCTCCGGGGCTGCGGCCGTTCGCCGGCGATCTCGGCCCGGCGATGGTCGACCCGTGGATCGGTCCGCTCAACGAGGCCTGGCGCACCTTCCTGCTCGCCGCCAACCAGCAGCTCCGGCTGCTCGAGATCGGAGTGCCGCCCATCATCGACATGCACGCGCAGCGCAGGGTGCAGGAGCGCTTCGAGGCGCTGGTGCGGTGGACCGCGTCGCCGCCTGCGAGCGTGCGCCCGTGGCCCGAGCCCGCACCGCTGGTGGCGCCGGTGCGCCTCATGGGCCCGCCCGGTCGCCTCCCCGACGAGGTCGGCTCGGAGGTCGTGGGTCTGCTGTTCGTCGACGAGGAGCGGCTGTTCGTCCAGCGACCTCAGGCCTCCTGGCTCGTCAACCTCGCGGGCGAAGTGCTCGCGCGCTTCCCCACGTGCGGGCGGATCGCCACCAGCGTGCACGGCTCGCGCCTGCGCATGCCGCAGTGGATCCGTCACGAATGGGACTGGTTCGGCCAGGACGAGTACTGGGACGCGAAGTCGGGCCGCGCGAGCGTCGCTGTGCTCGAGCTGCAGACGGGCGAGTACCTCGACACCTATCCCGCCGATCTGCCGCTGCGTTCGCTCGAGCACGATCAGCCGGAAGAGCTGGTGCCCGTCAGCGTCGACGGTGACGCGCTCTCGGGCCCCTTGCGCTGGGGCGGCGATCGGCCGGGGACGCTGGCCACCACGCGAGACGGGCGCTTCGCGTGGGTCGGCGAACAGGACGCCACCGCGGTCCTCGATCTCGACACCGGCCTGCCGCTGCTCGACCCGGTCATGGAATCACGCGTCGACGAGGAGGACCCGGTGGTGCGCCTCTCGCCGGATGCTCCGGACGTCCGCGACGAGGCCGACGCCGGTGAGGCCGCGACGGCGCTCGGCCTCACCCCGCAGCAGCGATTCCGCTTCCTCCACGGCACCGGCGTGGTCAGCGACGGCGAGCGCTTGTGGTTCCGCGTCGACGCGATGATCCTCGCCGCGGCCTTCAGCCCCGCCGCCGATCGCCTCGCCATCGCCACCGACGAGGAGATCGTCGTCATCGCGGTGAGCGACCGGCCCGCGATCGTCGGTCGCTTCGCCGCGCCGCAGGCGTGACGCACGCGCCGGGATGCTCGCGCGCGTAGATTCGCGAGCCGTGGAATTCGTCGCGCAGGACCCGACTTCTCTCGGGGTGCAGGCGCTCGAAAGCCGCCGAGTGAAGGGCGCTCGCGGGCGTTGCGGCTGCGAGAGCCGTGCGCCATCCTCCGCCGGTGTCACGCCCCCTGTCCTGTGCGGTCGCGGTGCTGGTGCTCGCCGGGTCCGCTGCGACCGCGCGGGCCGCCGGCGAGCGCGTCGCGCTGCGCTGGGACGGGCCCGAGAGCTGTCCCGCGGACAGCTTCAGCGCATCGGTCGAGCGCTACCTGGGCCCGCGCGCCGGCGACGGGCCGCCGCTGTCCGTGCGGGTGCGGGTCCGCGAGCACGGGCCCGGGCGCTGGTCGCTCGACCTGGACGCCGCCACCTCGGCGACCACCGGCACCCGTCACCTCGAGGCAGACAGCTGCGAGACCGTGCTCGACGCGGCCGCCTTCGTCGTCGCCCAGGCGATCGCCGCCGCCAGCGGGGATGAACCGGCGGCGGGGCCCGGCGAACCGCCGCCCGCGGCCGCCCCGGAGCGCGACTCCGCGCTCGTGCCCGAGCCCGGCAGCGCGGAACCGCTCCAGCCCTCGCCGAGCCGCAGCGGGTCGACTGCGCCGTCCAGGTCGCCCGTGGGCGCCACCGCGCCGCCCGGGTCGCCCGCGGGCGCCACCGCGCCGTCCGGGTCGCCCGCGGGCGCCACCGCGCCGCCCGGGTCGCTCGTGGGCGCTCCCGCGGCGCCCGGGCCGTCCGAGGCCGCCGGCGCGTCGGGCAGTCCGCAGGCGGTCGAGGGCCCCGAGGCGGCTCCGGCCGGCGTCGCACCGGTCGCGCGCCGGCCACCACGCCTGCGCGCGGCGATCCGCCTGACGGAGGGCATCAGCGGCGTCGCCCTCCCGGCCGTGAGCAACGAGCTCGGCCTCGGCGTCGCCCTGCTCGGCGCGCGCTGGCGCGCCGAGGTCGTGGCCCACGGCCGCCTGCCCGCGCGGGTGCGCGCCCCGGACCAGCCCTCGATCGGCGCCGACCTCTCTCTCTGGGCCGTGGGTGTCCGCGGCTGCGCGGTCCCGCGCGTCTCCCGTCCGGCTCCGTCGCTGCGGACCTTCGAGTTCCCGCTGTGCGCCGGCGCCGAGGTCGGGCAGGTCCTCGCCCGGAGCGTCGGCCTGGCCGTGCCCGGGCGCGTCGGCCTGGTGTGGGCGGCGATCACCGCCGCGCCGGGCGTGCAGTGGGTGCCCCGCCCGTGGCTCGCAGTGGGCTTGCAGGTCGAGCTGGCGGCGCCGCTGCTCCGCCACGAGTTCGTGATCCGCGGCCTCCCGCCGCTGCACCGCCTCGGCCCGGTCGACGTCCGCGGCCTGCTCGGGGTCGAGTTCCGCCTCGGGGGCGCTCCCGCGCGTCCGCGTGGGCCGTGACGGATCGGGACCTCGGTGGGAAATCCGAACATGCCGCCGCCTCCCGAGTCCGCCGCCGGCCCTGAAGGGGCGCGCGAGGGCGCGCGGGCCCGGCTCGGGGCGCTGTACCAGGCGCACGCCGACTTCGTGGTCCGCATCAGCCGCCAGCTGGGAGCCCCGGCGGCGCAGCTCGAGGATGTCGTCCACGACGTGTTCCTCGTGGTGCACCGGCGCATCGACGAGTACGACGCGAGCCGCGGCTCGCCGCGGGCGTGGCTGTACGGGATCGCCCGCAACGTGGTGCTGCACCGCCTCCGCGGCCAGGCCCGCGCCGAGCGGCGGCTCCGCCTGCTGCCGGACCCGGAGCCGCGGCCAGGTCCGGACGAGCGCCTGGCCCGGAACCACGCCGCCTCGCTCGTGCAGCGCTTCCTCGACGAGCTCGACGAGGACCGGCGTATGGTCTTCGCTCTGATCGAGATCGAAGGCATGAGCGCGCCGGAGGTCGCCGAGGCGCTCGGCGTCAAGCTCAACACCGTCTATTCGCGGCTGCGTCTGGCCCGTCAACAATTCAAGGCGACCGTCGACCGCCTGCAACGCGGGCGAGGAGGACCCCATGGAGGAGCTTGACCGGAGCGCTCACGAGTTGCTGCGCGAGTACCGTGTCGAGGCCGGCCTCGACGCTCCGGCGCGGACGCGGGTGTGGCGGCGCCTCGAGGGCTCGATCGAGACCTGCCCGATCGAGCAGGCCCCGCCGGCACGCCGCCCGCGCGGGCAGATGGCGGCCGCGGTCGTCATCGTCTCGCTGGCCGCGGCGATCTTGCTGCTCGTGTGCGACCGACGGGGACTGCTCGCGTCGGGGCGAGGCGACGACGCCGAGGCGGCCGCCTACGCGGCGTCGGGCGCGGGCGAAACACGCGAGCTCGAGCGATCGAGCCGGCCGAAAGTGGAAGCGGCCGAGCCGACCTCGCCGGAGCTCGAGGCCGCCACCGCCGCGTCCGTCGCCCCGGAGGCGAACGACGCCCCGGCCCGACCCCGCGGCCCGCGCGTCGGCCCGCGCGTCCGCGGCGGCGTGATCGAGTCACAGGTCGACAAGGACATGTCGAATGAGACAGGTTCCTCGGGACAGTCGAGCCTCGCCGCCGAGCTGGAGCTGCTCCGCCGCGCGCGGGCGGCCCTCGACGGCGGCGACGCGGCCGGCGCCCTGCAGGACCTGGCCGGCCACGAGCGCGCCTTCGCGGCCGGGCAGATGCTGCAGGACCGCCTGCTGCTGCGCATGGAGGCCCTGTGCGCGCTCGGCAAGGGGCGCCAGGCGCGGGCCGAGGCGGCGGTGTTCCTGCGCGCGTACCCCGGGTCGACGCATATTGCGCGGGTGCAGACGATCTGCCCGGAGTCGTCGAATGTCGTGACGGATTGAGGGGAGCGCGGGAAACCAGCGCACCATGCTTGATCTACTCCGACTTCGTCCCCTCGCCCTCGTGCCTTGCCTGCTGCTCCTCCCCGCCTGCCCCGGCAAGGAGGGCCTGCTGACCGACTTCGACCCCTCGACCACGGGCGAAACCCCCGAGACCTCGACCGGCGGCGCGTCGAGCACCAGCAACAGCGCGAGCACCGGAGGAGGCGTCACCACCTTCGACCCCTCGACCGAGACCGCGAGCCCAGGCGAGACCGAAGGGACCGCGGGCACCGACACCACCTTCGACCCCGAGGATCCCCCGCCGCAGACAGTCACGTCCTTCACCGGCGGCGAGGAGACCACCGGCCCGGAGTTTCCCGCCAACCTGTGCGCCGATCTCGGCTGCGGCCCGGACCAACTCTGCGTCAACCCGGGCCCGTGGTGCGACTACCGGCTGGACCCGCCGGACTTCGTCGACGTGCCGCCGTACTGCGCCGATTTCCCGGCCCACTGCGAGATGGGGATGGGCCTGGACTTCGATCTCTGCCTCGGAGAGGAGTTCTGCACCCTCGGCGAGCTCCCAATTTATGCGGACGAACACCACGTGTATTGCGGGGGCGCCGCCGATTGTATCTGACGCCGCCTTCACGACGCACGGGCCTTCCTCGCAGGAGGCTCGCGTGCGGCCCGCTCGGGTTCGCCGTGACCGGGCGTGTCGCACGGCACAATGAGCAGGGCGCAGGCGAGACGTATGTGAGGACCACGCCGTTCGCCGCACGTCGGTGATCGGCGCGCTCCCGACGCGTCGAAACCGACCGCGACGTCGACCGGGCCGTCGCGATTCTCGTCCTGCCCCGGCTGCGGACTGCGTCGCAGCGCGGCCATTGTCCTCGCAGCGCGAGCGGCCCGATTCGCCGCGAAAATTTCCGGGACAGCGGACGCCGAGGTCGACGTCCGCCATAATCCATCGTTTCGGCAGCGGCCGTCCCATCGTGACGAGTGCCGCGACTCCGACAGGCGAGAACACCGCACTTTCGGCGCCGGGCCCACGGGGCGATCGAGCATTCATTCCTGTGTCTGCTCGCACATGTGCTCGGCCGGCCTCGCGCTGCGGGCGATCCGCTGGTGCGTGGGCGGACCGCGAGCGAGGGCGCCCTGCGTCGCGGGTGCGCACGGGACCCACCTCGCGCCATGCTGGGGGCGCCGCGTCGGCCCGGCGCGGTCCAGGGCTCAGCACCGCCCTGTACTCCGTCCATTCGAGGTGAAGTCATGTTCGCCCTGCCCCTCGCCCAATGTCTCGGGCTCGGCGCCGCGGTCGCGCTCGTCGCTGCGCCGCTGCCCGCGACCGCATCGCCACAATCCGCCCCCTCGGACCCGACGCACGCGACCGGAGCGGCCGCACCCGCCAAGCCGTCGAAGGCGAAAAAACAGCACCAGGACAGGAAGCCGCCGCCGAAGCTCGAGCAGCAGGAGGCCGCGGCGCTCGCCGAAGCCGCCCGCGAGCGGGTCGACATCACCGCGCGCGCGGCCGAGATCGCGGGCAAGCACGGCCTGCAGGCGAGCGCTCGCTGGCTGACGGTGCAGGCGCAGGCGACCCGCGATCCGATGGTCTACATGATGGCCGCCGAGACGTCGCTCGAAGCGGCGGCGAGCGACGAACAGCTCGCGGGTGTCCTCGAATTGATCGAGGACGCGATGCTCCTCGCCGAGGCCCCACCGGTGGTCCGGATCGCGGCGGGACAGGTCTCGCAGGTGCGCTCCGAGTGCGAGGCGATCCGGACCGCCGTGGCGGAGCGGCGCGCGGACAGGGCGCGCCGCGAGGCGCAGCGCAAGCGGACCAGGCGCGGCACGCAGCGAATGTTCGTGGGCGGGGCGATGCTGTCGCTCGGGGTCGCGGGCCTCGGCCTGATCGCCGGCGGCGCCACCCAGCTCGGCAGGTACCACGAGACCCTCGGCGCAATCGAAGGGATGGAGCACCTCTACGACACGTCGGCCTGGGATTCTTATTACGATCAGGGCTCGCGCATGATCCTCGCGGGGACGCTCCTCACCGTCGTAAGTCTCGCGGCCGGCGTGCCGCTGCTGGTCTTCGGCGCCCGCGATCGGCGAGAGGGCCGCAGGACCGGCGAACGCATGACGTTCACGGTGCGGCCCGGTCTGGGCAGCCTCGGCTTCGTCGCCCGCTTCTGAGCCGACGTCGCGTCGCGTCGCCCGTAGGCCGCGACGCCGCGGATTGCTCGCATCGAAACCGTCGATCTTCGTTGGACCTCGATCCCTTCAGGAGCGAACTATGCGCTGTTTCATCCCACCACCGAGCCCGTATACCCTCCTATCATTCACTGTTGCGATCCTCGCCGCCGCCGGCTGCCCGCCTCCCGACGACTTGCCGATGACCTCGGCCACCGAGAGCGGCACCACGGGCGATCCTGTCACCCCCGCGAATGACGCGCCGACGACGGGCGGACCGCCGGAGGCCGTCGCCTGCGAGTCCCGGCGCAATCAGACCCAGGAGATCTTGCAGGCGCACTGCGGCGGCTGCCACGGCGATCAGGGCAAGGGCGACTTCAGCAACGTCACCGATCTGGAGGCGCTGATCGCCACCGGCAAGATCACGCCCAAGGCTCCCGCCGACTCCTATCTTTATCAGCGGATCGTCAAGGGCGAGATGCCCCCCGCGCCGAATGCTCCGGTGCCCGCGGACGAGCAGGCCGTCCTCGAGGCGTGGATCGGCGAATGTAGCACCCCGATCGGTCAGGAGAGCGGCGATCCACAGAGGCCGCCAGAGTGCGCCCCGGAGGCGCCCGTGACGACGGGCGAGTGGCTCAACGCCATCCAGGCGGACCTGCTCACCCTCGACCCCAACGACTGGAAGTTCCAGCGCTACGTCTCCTTCATCGAGCTCTACAACTTCGGCTACTGCCCGGGCCAACTGACGACGTATCACCACGCGCTGACCAAGGTGCTCAACAGCCTGTCGGACCAGACCGAGCTCGGCTTCCCGGTCGCGGTCGCGGGCAGCCACGACGCCATCTTCCGCGTCGACCTGCGCGACTACGGCTGGAACGCAGACCTCTGGGACAGGATCGCCTGTGCCAACCCCTATTCGATCGATTACGGGGTCAACGAGGCCTACCCCGTCGCCGCGGCGATCCAGGACGCCTTGAAGAACGAGAAGGGCACGGAGGTGGCCCTGTTCGTCCAGCCGGGGCGGCCGTTCATCAACATCGTCACGCGCCCGCCGCTTTACCACGACATCCTCGAGATCCCGGAGACCCTCGCCCAGCTCGCCCTGATCAAGAGCGGCATCGTCGACCTGGCCGGCAACGCGCTCGCCGAGCAGAACAACGAGATCGAGGACATCGTCCACCGCGCCGGCTTCTACGTCTCCGGGGTGTCGGACTCGAACCGGATGATCGAGCGCCAGAGAGTGCCCGGCGAGAAGGCCGGGTACTTCTGGCACAGCTTCGACTTCGGCGACAACGACGGCCCACGCGACATCTTCGCGCACCCGCTCGACTTCCAGGCCGACGGCGGCGAGGTGATCTTCTCGCTGCCGAACGGGTTCCAGGGCTACATGATCGTCGATGGCCTCGGACAGCGGATCGAGGCGGCGCCGACCGCCGTGGTGAAGGACCCCGACAACCAGGAAGTGGCGTACGCGGTGGTCAACGGGATCTCCTGCATCGGTTGCCATTCCTCGGGGATCATCGTCAAGGCCGACGAGATCCGCGCCCACGTCGAGAGCAACATGGAGGATTACACGCCGCAGTCGATCATCGTCGGGGTGCAGAACCTGCACCCGGAGGAGAACGTGATCGAGATCCAGCAGAAGGACTCGAACCGATTCATGGGAGCGCTCGAGGCGGCCGCGGTGCCGCACGTGATCGAGGCCGGCAACGGCCAGCTGATCGAGCCGATCCGCATCGCCGACTTCGCGTTCCTCCGCGTCAATCTGACCAAGGAGCTCGCCGCGGCCGAGATCGGCACCTCGCCGGAGAAGCTGCTGTCGATCGAGCAGACCGTGCCCGACATCGCCCTGCTGTACGGCAGCGGGACGCTCACGCGCGAGGACTTCGTCGACGTCTTCGCCCCGTCGGTCGAGGCGCTCCAGATCGGCGACGCCCAGCCGCTCGCGGCCTGCACGCCCGGCTGAGCCGGTTCGAGACGGCGACGCGCGCGCCGACTTCGCCCGCCGGCGTGCGAGCCACCGCTCGTCGGAGAGATGTGGGCGAACGCGTATTCGCGGGTCGCCGATCATTGGTCGCACCGAGCCACCGGCGCGAATCCGCGGCGCCGGGATCGGAGGCGGCCGGGTCGGCGCCACGCGGCCCTCCGGGCGCAGGCGGTGACCAGGTCCCCGTGACGACGGGATATCCGCTCGTACTCCGTATATTAGGACCTCCTGGCGATATTCCCGCACACGCGATTCGGCGGGGCGAGCGCTGTGCGGTCGTGGCGCCGATTGGCGAGAGCTGCCTTTGCGGAGATTCCTGGGACCGCGAGGAACGTTGATTATCGGCCCCGCGAGGTCTCTTGTCGGAACAAGGCGAGCTATCACTGTCCCTGGCGCGCGCGGAGGAGGAGCTCCTGCAACTCCGCCAGCGACTGGCCCAGGTCGAGGGCGAGGCCCGACGCTATCGGGCGCTGGTCGACTCGAGCGCCGTGAGCATCCAGGTCTACCGCCCGGACGGCAGCTCCGCCGAGGTCAACGGCGCCTATGAGCAGCTGTGGCGGGTGACGGCCGCGCAGGTGGCCGAATACAACGTCCTCCAGGACCCGCAGATCCGCGCGTTCGGGATCATGCCGCTCGTCGAGCGCGTGTTCCACGAGGGAGTCTCGTCGCAGATGCCGTCGGTCCGCTACGACCCGTGCGTCAACGAGCTCGTCAGCGCCGGCCAGGCGGCCTGGGTGGCGTCGGCGATGTCGCCGGTCCTGAGCGCGGAGGGGACGGTCGAGGAGGTCCTGCAGATCCACCTGCACGTCGGCGAGCTCAAGCAGAGCGAGGAGGAGCTGCGCGAGCAGAACCGCCGGCTCGAGGAGGCCGTCCAGGCGCGCACCGCCGAGCTGGAGGCCAAGCTGCAGCTCATCGAATCGCAGCAGGAGGTGATCCGCGAGCTCTCGACGCCGATCATCGAGGTGTGGGACGGGGTCATCACGCTGCCGATCGTCGGCCTGATCGACAGCGTCCGCACGGCGGAGATCATGGACAGCCTGCTGCAAGCGGTCGCCCGCACGCGCGCCCGCTTCGCCATCCTCGACCTCACCGGCGTCGAGGTCGTCGACACCGGCACCGCGAGCCACTTGATCGGCATGATCCAGGCGATCCGCCTGCTCGGCGCCGAAGGCATCCTGACCGGCATCCACCCCGTGATCGCCCAGACCGTCGTGGCGCTCGGCGTCGACCTCACGCGCGTGACGGTACACGCCAAACTGCGCGACGCGCTGCAGTACTGCCTCACCAGGCTCGCCGAGCGGCGCGCCTGGAGGTAGGTCGGGCTGTTCGAGCGGGCAGGCGCGGCGAGGGGGTGTTACGAGCTGCCGCCGCCCGGGAGGATGTGCTTGAGGACGAAGGCGCCGACGAGGCCGAAGTCGTCCCAGTCGCCCTGGGTGGCGCCGCAGCTGGTCATGCTGCTCCACCCGGGGAGGTTGGCGTTGCCTCCGGGCGGATTGTAGAGGCGGTGAGCGCCGTTCGGGGAGTTGGCGTCGGTGTAATAGCAATTGGCGCCGAGCGGGTCGCCGTTCGTATCGAAGTCCTTGTAGACGGACTCGAGGACGAACTGCCAGCTGCCGATGATGGGTGGGGACGGGAGGTAGGCGCTGGTGGTTTGGTCGAACCAGGGGGGATTGTGGGCGAAGTCCTTGAAGTGGACGGGCGTGCCCAGCACCGTTCGCGCGTCGCCGGCGTAGAAGGCCCGGTACGCGTTGGCCAGGGCGTTGTAATTGGCGAGGCCATAGCTCCGCTCACCGGGGGCGCCGGCGTCGACGTACGAATTGGGGGTGACGGCCAGGAACTCCTGCGGCTTGGAGAAGGCGTGGCCCTGGCAGGCGATCACCGACGTGGAAGGGATCTCGAAGTCATCCGGCCCGAGTCCGTAGGCGTTCTCGAGCCAGGCCGCCTGGCCCTCGAAGTTGAGCTCGACGTATTCCAGGAACAGCGCCTCGCCGCTCTCTTCCTCCGAGACGGGGCAGATCGAGTAGTAGGTGCCACTCCACGGGCTGGGGGTGAGCCCGCCCGGAAGGTCGGGCGGGCTGCCGGCGGACGGGTAATCGCTCGTCGGCGGCGCGGTCCTCGCCGCGATCGCATACTTCCACGCGTCGAAGGTCGGCGTCGGGGAGCTCGTCGCGGAGTGCCGGATCCAGATCGCGATATCCTCCACGGTCACGGGGTCGACGGAGAAATCGACGATCGTCAACTTGACGAAGGCCTGCTTGCCCTGGTCGATGGCTTCCATGCCGAGGGTCGTGGAATTGTACGCGTACAGCCGGCCCTCCGGCGTCACGACCAGGAAATTGAAGGACATCCAGGTGTCGTCGTTGCGCTGGAGAGCCCCGGTGCTCCAATGCGACCAGGTCGAGACGCCCACGACGGGCGTGGGCGCCGATGCGTTCTCCTTGGTCCGGATGTTGGACCACGGGTAGTCCCCGACGAACGGAGAGTTACCGATGCAGTCGGGGGGGACACAGTCGTCGTCGCGAAAGGAGACGGGCGCGTCCGACCAGCCGGCGACGTCGTCCGCTGCGACCTCGTCGCAGGCGCCGGCGGCGGCGGCGAGGGAGAAGTTCAGGCCAACAAGTGCTTTGATGGAAGGTCGCATTGATGGTTCGTTTCGGAGCTGGAGCCTCGGCCCCCGGTCCGGTGAGGGTGGATCCGGGGCCTATAGCTGTTATGCTGTCTATGTGAGTAGTACCCGGCGGTCCAGAACCAATTGCGCGCCGAGCCAAGTTCTTCCCCCCCTCGCTGCTCGCGTGCGGGTGACTCTCGGCGTCGCGCACGGCTTTCACCCGCTCTGCCACGTGTGAGGAAGCAGGCGTGAAGTCGCTCAGGGACGGGAAATTGCGCGCTCGGTCCGACTCAAAACCGGGCCGGGCGACGCGTATAGGCTGGAGTCCACGCGATTGATACCACGGAAAGACCAGGGTCCGGCCAATCGCTCGCCGGACGATCCGGAGCCGGAGCTCCGTGTGAGAGCATTGGCCGGTGAGGGAGGCGCCTTCGCGCGCGATGACGGGCCTTCGTCCATCGCCGCGACTGCCCGCTCCGACGCGCCCGGGCAGGCGGAAGCGACGCCCGCCGTCGAGCGGGCCGCCATGGACGGAGACCGGGCGACGCCGATCCCGGCACCGCCTCCCGGGGACGGCGATCCGCTCGGCAAGCAGCTGGTAAAGCGGGCGCTGTTCCCCCGCAGAGCGCAGCCCGTTCAGCTCGGGCGGTTCACTGTGCTCAAGCTCCTGGGCCAGGGCGGGATGGGCGTCGTGTACGCCTGCTACGACGACCGACTCGATCGCAAGGTCGCCGTCAAGGTCCTGCACCGCGAGGTCGTCCGGGAGCAGGAGACGTCGCGGAAGCGGCTCCTGCGGGAAGCCCAGGCGATGGCCCGGCTGTCGCATCCCAACATCGTCACCGTGCACGAGGTCGGGCAGGCCGACGGCCTGGTCTACGTGGCGATGGAGTTCGTCCGCGGCGTCAGCCTGGACGTGTGGGTCCACGAGCCGCGCTCGTGGCGGGAGATCCTGTCGGCGTATCTGCAGGCGGGTCGCGGCCTCGCGGCGGCGCACAGGGCCGGGCTCGTCCACCGCGACTTCAAGCCGCAGAACGTCATGATCAGTGACGAGGGACAGGTGAAGGTCCTGGACTTCGGCCTCGCGCGCCTGCGCGACGGCGATCCAGGCGAGGAAGCGCCCGCCGAGGTGCCTGCGGGTTGCGAGAGCGGGCTGCTGCTGCGGCCGCTCACCCGGACGGGCGCGGTCCTCGGCACGCCGGGCTACATGTCGCCGGAGCAGCACCTCGGCCGGCGTACGACCGCCGAGAGCGATCAGTTCAGCTTCTGCGTGTCGCTCTATCAGAGCCTGTACGGCGGCTGGCCGTTCTCCACCGAGTCGTTCCAGGCGCTGCGCGAGGACGCGGTGCACGGTCGCGTCGCGCCGCCGCCGGCGGGCAGTCCGGTGCCGTCGCGGGTGTTCAAGGCGCTCCGCCGCGGCATGATGGCCGAGCCCGCGGCTCGCTTCGCGTCGATGGCGGACCTGCTGGCGGAGCTCGAGCGTGACCCCGGTGTGTTGATTCGGCGCGTCGCCGCGCTGGTCGCGACTGCCGTCATTGCCGGCGTGAGCGGCGTCCTCGCCACCACGGGGAAGGTCGCGGTGGAGCAGTGCCCGGACGCGCGCCCGGAGCTCGCGGGGGTGTGGGACGAGGAGCGCGCGGCGGATGTCCGTACGGCGGTGCGGGCCGTGGCGCCGGCGCGCGCGGCGGAGATCCTGGCCGCGATCGAGCCGCGGCTCGAGCGATATGCGGCCACCTGGGTGCAGCTGCGGAACGACGCCTGCCGGGCCCACGCCGAGGGGCGACATTCGCCGCAGTTGTTCGATCTGCAGACCTCGTGCCTCGATCAGCGGCGGGCCGCCCTCGACGCGACCGTCGACGCCTTCGCCCTCGCCCTCGCCGACGCGACGCTCCTCGACAACCTGGTCCAGACGGTCGCCGGGCTGCCTCCGCTCGCGACCTGCGCGGACTCCGAGGCGCTGATGGCCGCGCTCCCTCCGCCCGATGAGCCGCTGCGCGCGCGGGTTCAGAAGCACCGCGAGACCCTCGCTCTCGCCGAGGTCCACGAGCACACCGCGCAGACCCGTCTCGGGCTCCAACTGGTCGAGAGCGTGCTCTCCGACGCGAGGGCGATCCGCTACGAGCCGTTGCTCGCCGAGGCGTACCTGCGCAAGGGGAGCCTGCAGGTGCTCGAGGGCGCGCCGACGGCGGCGCTGCAATCCTTCGACGAGGCGCTGTGGACGGCGATCGGAGTGGGTCACGAGGCCGTCGCCGCGCTGACGAGCTCGCGGCGCGGGCTTCTCCTGGCCTATCAACTCCGACGACCCGAACAGGCGCGAGCGGAGCTGCGACTCATCGCGGCGCTGAACCGAAAGGTCGAGCGGGATGTGGAGATCTACAGCCAGTTCCTCAACAACGCCGGGGCCGTTCATGCGCTCGTCGGAGAGTGGGCCCCGGCTCGGGCGAGGTGGGAGGAGGCTGTAGCCTTGCGCGAGGAGCATGGTCGCCTCGACACGCCGCTCGGCGTCGGCACCTTGTTCAACCTCGGCGCCCATCTGCTGAAGAACGGTCGATACGAGGAGGCAGCGCCGATCTTTCACCGCGTCATCGCGCTCTCGGAGGCGTTGTCCGGCCCGAACCATCCCGAACGCGCGATGTACGAGAGCATGCTCGCCTACGGTCTGACGAATCTCGGTCGGCCGCGCGAAGCGCTCGCGCGGATGCAGGAGCTGCAGGAGCGCATCGGCAGCAGCGAGAACAAGGTCGCGCGGATGAGCGCCCTGATCGGGCTCGGTCAGGCCGCGCTGGCCCTGGACGACGGTCGTTCGGCGTTGCAGCACTTTGCCGTCGCGCAACGGACGAGCCCCGAGAATTTCAGGAGCCGCGAGTGGGCCTGGTTGATGCGGGCGGCGGCGGTGGCGGCGGATGTCCCGGCGATGGAGAACGCGCGCAAGGAGGCGCTCGCCCGGCTCGACGAGCACGGTGATGTCCGCGGCACCACGTATCAGGAGGTGTTGTTCGGACAGGGGCGAGCGCTGGCGTCGCTCGGCCGGCTGCGCGAGGCGCTGGAGCCTCTGAGCCAGGCGCGGTCGGTGCTCGTCGGTTCGGACGACCCGATTCACGCCATGCGCCGGGGCAAGCTCTCGCTCGAGCTCGGCCGGCTCCGCGGGCAGCTCGGTGAGCAAGAGGCGGCCGAGAGCGAGCTGCGGACGGCGCTGGCGGAATTCGAGGCGGTCCTGTCGCCGCGCAACCTGGAGCTCGCCGACGCCATGCTGGCCCTCGGCGAACTCGCGCTCGCGCGCGGGCTCGTCGACGAGGCGGTGCAGTGGGCGAGCCGGGCGGAGTCGATCTACGTCACGACGGCAGAGCCCGACCACGGCCCGTTGCTGCAGGCACGAGGGGTGCAGGCGAGGGCTCGCTGAGCGCGGCTCGGCGCGAGCGCCGAGTAGTAATTTTGAGTCATGTCGTTTAGAACATGCCCGATAAGGCATGTCTTTGGAGACATGATTCATCCTCGACGCCCGGCCTCGCGTCGGCGGGCGCGGGCCTCGCGTCGAGCCTGGCGGCGGACGTACCGCAGGGTGGCTGTGCTGATGGCGACGCCGCCGAGCCTGAAGCTCCCCGACGAGGCGGGGACGGCCGGCGGGACGCGCTCGGGTACCGGCACCGCATCGACGACGCCGTGCGCGGCGCGAGGATCGGTGTCCGTCTCCGCCGGCAGCGGCTCCTCCTCGGCCACCGCGGTCGCGGGTTCGAGGACGGGTACAGGCGCGGGCAGCGGGCAGCCTTCGTCGACATCTTCCCCGAGTTCGCTCGCCGCGTCGGGCGGGACCGTCTCGCGCCCGTCCTCGCCGTGGCCCGTACACCCCGCGGCGATCGCCGTCGCCAGGGTCGCGCCAGCCAGCAGCGGGCTCCGTCGCGGCGGCGCGGGCGGATCGGCGAAGCGGACGGCGCCGCGGCGATCGACCTCGTAGCGGACGCACACGCGCTCGCCGAGCTGCGGCCCGAGCACCGCGAGCGCCTCCTCGGCCCTCATGCGCGACAGATCCATCACCTCGCGCGCGCATGCGCTGCAGAACCGGCGGACCTCGTCGCCGGGCATCGCGGACCAGTCGGCGTCACAGGGTCGAGCGAGCGGGAGCGGATGGCGGCGCGTCATCGTGACCAGCATGAAGCCGGCGAGCGCCCCGACGATCCGTCCGCCATCGGACCCGCGCTCCGCGGCAGGGCGCCGGGTGAGCGTGAACGCGGGCCGCATCGGGCTCCGCAAGGGCAGCGTGGTCGCGGCTCGCAGTCGCTCGGCGTCGTTCGCGGTCACGCGCGCTCACGCATGGGTCGGACCCCAGGTCAGGTGCAGGCGGTCGTAGCCGAAGAACAGGATCACGCGCGCGCGCTCCAGCGGGGCGTCGGTCCGCAGGCGCAGGTCGGGCAAGCGCGCCAGCAATTGCTCGATGCCGACGCGGAGCTCGAGCCGGGCCAGGGCCGCGCCGAGGCAGAAGTGGATCCCGCGACCGAAGGACAGGTGCCGATCGGGGTGGGGGCGCCGCGGGTCGAACCGGTCCGGCTCGGCGAACAGGGACTCGTCGCGGTTGGCGGCCGCGACGAGCAGCTGCAGGGAGCTGTCGGCCGGGATCGTGACGTCGCCGATCGTCAGCTCGGCGGTGGTCTGGCGCTGATTGAACAGCAGCGGCGTCTCGTAGCGGAGCACCTCCTCGATGAATTGCGGCAAGAGCGTCGGATCGGCGCGCACGGCCGCGAGGTCGGCGGGGCGCTGCAGCAGCAGCGCCAGCGCGTTGCTCATGGCGAACATGGTCGTCTCGTGGCCGCCGACGATGAGCTGCATCGGCACCGCGACCAGCTCTTCCTCGCTCAGGCGATCGCCGTCGTCGAGCCGGGCCTGGATGAGCACCGACAGCAGGTCGTCGCCGGGGCGCGCCCGTCGCTCGGCGATGACCTCGGCGAAGTAGCGCTGGAACGCCAGCAGGCCGTGCGCCGATTCGACCAGGCGCTCGATCGGCTCGACGCACCAGATCAGCCGCAACCAGTCGCCCGACCAGCGCTTGAGCCGCTCGATGTCCGCGCGCGGCATGCCGAGCATGTCGCCGATGACCGTCGCAGTGAACGGGAACGCGAACCGCTGCGCCACGTCGGCGTGGCCGTCGGCGATGAAGCCGTCGATGAGCTCGTCGGCGAGCCGCCGGATCGCCGGCTCGCGCGCGGCGATGCTCTGCGGGGCGAACCCCTTGACCAGGAGGCCGCGCATGCGCGTGTGGTCGGGGGGGTCGGTCGTCAGCAGCGTCGGCAACCACGGCGCGCGCCCGGCGAACACCTCCAGGACCTCGGCGGGCATCTCCCGGTGCGCGCTCATGATGTACTTCGAGGAGAAGCGCGTCGGGTCGCGCCAGATCGCCTGAATGTCCTCCGGTCGGGTGATGAACCAGCTGTTGAGCGGCGCGTTGAAGAACGCGGCGGTCGCCCGTCGAGCCGCGGCGTAGAACGGGTACGGATCGGCCATCCGTTCGAAGTCGAACGGGTCGTGGGCGGCGAGCTCGGCGGGATCGATCGGCTCCGATACGCTCATGGGCAGAGTCCTCCGTTCTCCAGCCTGCACGGGGGCCCGACTCCCGTGAATCGGTGCAGACCCGATGCCCGGGCCTCGTCTGCGATCGCCAGCGCTTCGGGGCGCTCCTGCACGCGCGACGTCCCGACACTCGATTGTGGGGAGTCGCTCTACGAGGTCTCGCAATGATCGTCGACGAGGCGGCAGTTCGGCTCCGCCGGCTTCGGCGGGCAGATCCCGCTGCAGACGATCTCGCCGAAGAAGGCCTCGGTGCACCGTCCGTCGACGCACCAGCGATCGACGCGGGCCGTGATCGCCTGCGGCGCCCAGTGCTCGTGCGCGACGCTCCAGCGGCCGGGCTCCTGCTCTGTACCGAGGCCGCACGAATACACGCAGCCGCAGTCGGCGGCGACGACCGGCAGGCAGCGACGCGCAGGGCTCGTGGGCGCCGGCGCGGAAGAGGGCTCTGCACTCGCGGGCGCCGGCGCAGGAGGCGGGGTCGGGGCCGCGGGCGAGCCGCCTTGAGGGGTGCAGGCGAGGAGCAGACAGACCACGACGGCCGCGCGCATGCCCGCAGCGTACCCCGGCGAAGCATCGCCGGGCAGCCCCGTCGGGCCCGCGGTCTCCATGCGCCGGAGTCGGCGCGTCCCGACAGCGACGGTGCTCGCGGGCGCCGACGCGTGCCGCATGGGGTCGGTCGTCCTGTCGCTGTCGTCGGCGGGAGACAGTGTCACGGACCTGTCCCGAGGGACAGTCGCCGCCAGGCGACACCGCGACATCCGCGTCGCGGGCGGTTCGCGCGTGTCGTGCGGGAAGGTCGCGGCCTCCGGCCGAGGCGCGCGGCCTCGTCGGTGCGCGCCGGTCCCTTCGAACATGTCCTGTCAGACATGCCCAACAGGACATGTTTTTTTTGATTATCCGCAGTTCAGCCGGGGATCACGCAGATCCCGACGTCGGCGAACTCCGGCGGCGCGTCGCCGCCCACGTCGGAGTAGAACGACACGCACTCGGCCCCCTCGCCGTTGCACTGCGGATCGGAGGTGTCGCAGAACGAGATGCAGCAATAGGGGACGTCCTCGCCGCACTCGATCGCCGACTCCGCGCCCCAGCACAGCAGGCCCGGGTCGCACACGTTGCTGAACTCGCACGGGTCGAACTCCTGGCCCTCCTCGAACGAATATTCGGCCAGGCACACGAACCGCTGGCCGTTGCTGGCCCAGTCGGGCAAGCAGCCCTGGCCCTCGGGGCAGTCCTGCAGCAGCGGGTCGCAGCCCTGCAGGCACACGTGCGCCAGGCCGGCGACCCAGAACACACAGATGTCGTCCGAGCCGGGGCAATCGTAGGCGTCGGGGTTGCCGGTGCACAGGGCGACGCACTGGCCGGTGTTGTCGGCGTGGTTGATGTTCCAGCAGGCGAGGCCGTAGTCGCAGTCGTCGATGCCGGTCCACCAGCCGCCCTCGACCTTGCACGGGTCGCCGACCTTGCCGGGGTTCTGCGCGACGGGCGTGCACATGGTGCCGGTGAACGCGGGCTCGCCCTCGGGCGCGAAGGCCATGCACTTGTAGCCGTCGGGGCAGTCCTGCATCCAGGGGTCGCACATCGACTCCTCGCCGTCGGTCACGCTCGTCTGGGGGTCGACGGTGTCGCTGCCGCTGGAGGTCGACCCGCTGGAGGTCGGCGTGACCGTGGTCGAACCATCGGTGTCGGTGTCGGTCGAGGGCGAGGTCGCGGTCGAGGTCGAGGGGTCTTCCGCCGTCGTCGGCGTCTCGGTGGCTCCGATTCCCGGCCCGGAGCAACCCGCGACGAGCGCGGCGCAAAGCATGGTCATAGGTAGGGCGAGCTTATGCATCATTTCCTCCGAGGTATGCGCGAGTCGTTCCTGGTGACGATCTCGACGAGCATGGGATAGGAGCGCAGCCTAGCAAGTCGAGGGCGATCCGCCCGTCGCAGACGTCCGACGAGCCTCGGACCGATGTCTCCGGCGGCGGTCCGTTCCGTCACGAGAAGGTAGGCTTCGAGTCGGCGGCCGGCTCACGCGGGGCAAGTGTCCCTCGCGGTCCGATCGATCGCGCCGAAGTGACGATCGCGAACGTGGGCGACCGGGCGCGCTGGTGACCTCCGGCCTCACCCCATGCCGTAAACCCACGATCTACCGCGCCGATTGTCCGATTCGCCGCCGCTCCGCGCTCGCCCGCGCTGCGGAGCTTCGCCGCCGGGCCACGAGCGCTGGCGTTCCTCGCCGACGGCTCGCTGATCGTCGGCACCAGCCACGGGCTCACTCTGCACGACCCGACGTCACCCACCCCGCCGCGTGCGGCGCCGGTGTCGGCGCGGCCGCACGCGGAGCCGCAGGGCGACGGCCCTGCTGGTCGGTGATTACCGCCGCCGCTGGGGCGAGTGAGGCCGCGGCGGCGTGGATGTCCCATGAGACATGTCGTACGGAGCACCGTCATTGTCGTTACATGGTCGATGGGTGGTGCTGTCGATCGGCGACATGCCGGCGCTCGCCGGGCGTCGGCGCTCTCGGTGTTCGCGGCGATCTCCCCGCTCGAGATCCACCTCCACGACCTGCCGGCGTTGCCCGGCTTCACCTGGTCGACCCCGCTCGACCGGCTCCACGTGCTCGGCCTGGCGACCCTGTCCATGCTGGATCTGTCCGACGTGGTCGCGGCGCGGGAGATCGTGCTGAACGACCTGCCGGCGCTGACGAGCCTGTCTGGGCTGGCGGCGCGCGGTGTGGCAACCTGAGGGCGGAGCCTGGACATGAGCGCGACGGCGGAGCTCACTGGTTGCATCGAGCGAATCCTGACCGACCTCGAGGCCGTCGCGCGCGCGCCGATCCGCGACGAGCGCCGGCGGGGGTTCATCGCGGCCATGATGCGCGACGTCTACAGGCTGGGCCTCGCGTGGTCGCGCGAGCCGGCGCTGCGGGGCGAGGTGTTCGCTCGGCTCGCGCCGGTGCGACGGCACTTCGCGGACGAAGGTCCGTTCGAGCTGCAGATATTCGCGGCGCGGCAGTCGTCGGCGCGGCTCGAGGCCGAGGGGTGGGAGGGGCTGTGTCGCGGTCGTTCGGCGCTGGCGTTCTTCGTCGAGCTGGCGGGCGCGGAGCTCGACGGCACGCGGTTGGAGGAGGACCTCGCGGGGCTCGACGAGTACTTGCGCGAGGTGGCGACCCGCGAGGGCTACCTGCGCGAGGAGGAGCGCGACGCCGACGTCCCGCGCGCGCACTGGTGGTGGTGGGCGCCGCTCGAGACCGGCAGCGCTACGTGACGACCGGGCGAATCAGTCGCCGCCGAGGTCGTGGGCGTGGAACACCTTGGCCAGATCCTTGAGGCCGACCGGCTTGGTGAGGTGATGGTCGAACCCGGCGGCCTTGGTCGCTTCGCGGTCGGTCTCGAGGCCGTAGCCGGTCAGCGCGACGAGGATCGGCGGGCGCTCGCTCGACTGCCGCGCTCGCACGCGGCGCGCCACCTCGTGACCGTCGAAGCCCGGCAGGCCGATGTCGATCAGCGCGATGCGGGGCGCGAACTCCAGGATCCGCTCGACCCCCGACGGACCGTCGGCGGCCTCCTCGACCTCGTGCCCCGACAGCTGCAGCAACTTGCGCAGCATCTCGCGCCCGTCCTTGTTGTCCTCGACCACGACGATCCGCTGCGGCGGCATCTTGCGGGGCGCCAGCCGCAGGGCGGGGCGTACGACCGGGCCGGCGACGAAGCGCGGCAGGCGGACGAGGAGGCGGCTGCCCTGATGCGCGCCCTGGCTGAAGGCCTCGACCGAGCCGCGGTGGAGCTCGACCAGCTGACGCACGAGCGTGAGGCCGAGGCCGAGGCCGCCCTCGGCCCGCTCGGAGCCGCGGTGCCCCTGGACGAACAGGTCGAAGGCGCTGCGCAGCAGATCGGGGCTCATGCCGATGCCGCTGTCGGCGATCTCGAGCCCGACCACGTCGTCGGACGCGTCGACGCGGATCGAGATGATGCCGTCGGGCGGGGTGAACTTGAGGGCGTTGCCGAGCAGGTTGTCGAGGATCTGCCGGATGCGCTGCGGGTCGGCCTGGACGAGCGCGGGGCGAGCGTCGCAGGTGACGGTGTGCTGGACGAACTTGCCGCCGGCCCGCAGCGAGGCGACGTGCTCGCGGGTCAGCTCGCCGAGGTCGATGGTCTGCAGGTCGAGGCGGATCTTGCCGGCGACGACGCGGCCGACCTCGAGCAGGTCGTCGACCAGGTGCTTCAGGTGCGCGGCCTGGCGGGTGATGATGCCGCGCGCGCTCGGCGACGCGGCCGGGTCCTGCTCGAGGACGTCGAGCGCGACGGTGATGACGTTCAGCGGGTTGCGCAGCTCGTGGCCGAGCATGGCGAGGAACTCGTCCTTGGCCTTGTTGGCCCGCTGGAGGTCGAGGAACAGCTGGGCCCGTTCGCGCTCGGCGCGGGTGTTCTCGGTGATGTCGCGGGCGATCTTCGAGGCGCCGATGATCCGCCCGGTCCGGTCCTTGATCGGCGAGATCGTCAGAGAGATGGCGACGAGCTGGCCGTCCTTGCGCCGCCGCACGGTCTCGAAGTGGTCGACGAGCTGGCCGGCGCGGATCTTGGAGAGCACCATCTTCTCCTCGTCGATCCGGTCCTCGGGGATGATCAGGTTGATCGACCGACCGATCGCTTCGGCCGCCGTGTAGCCGAAGATCCGCTCGGCCGCGGTGTTCCACGAGGTGATCATGCCCTCGAGCGTCTTGCTGACGATCGCGTCGTGCGAGCTGTCGACGATCGCGGCCAGGCGCGCGCGCGAGGCCTCCAGCTGCTCGAGCGGATCCTTGCTACTTGGATCGTGCATGCGGATCGCCAGTGTCGTCGCTAAACGGAGCGCTCGCAACGTCAGCGACTGCCGCTCCGCGCGTGTCGTACATCGCCGCAAGTCGTCGCTGCGAAGTCGGCGCCGAGCGCGGGCACGAAGCGCAGTTCGGGCGCGCGTGTGTCATGAATCGTCGATGTCGCTGGGATTATGCGGCAGCGAGCCTGGCTGAGGCTGGTGAAGATGGCGGAGCGCCGATGCGTTCGCGCGGGTCCGCGACGCCCGTGGTCCAGGAAGTGTGCCCGTATAGAGAGGGATTACGGGACGCTCTACGTTCCCCGCGGGCAGCGCCGAGCGATTCCCCGATCGGCCGGCGTGATGCTGGTGGCTCGGACCGGCTGTGTGCGCCAGGTCCAGGGTCCGGCCGCGTCCTCGCCGCGCCGGCGAGGCGAGCCGAGGTTCTTCGCACCATCGCCGCTGGCCCGTTGCCCCGGGGCCGCCGAAGCGGCTCGGGCCGCTGGCCGCCGGGGACTCGTGACGGATGCCTCGGCGTCGCGGTCCAGCTCGATCCGACGCAGGCGCGGCGGTGCGAATGGACGCGCGCCCTGGCATCGGCGGATCGGCGTACGTCGAAGGCGCTGGCAGAGCCGTCGCTGGCCGCAGGCGCGACGGTGCCGGGCTCGTCCGACCACGAGTTCGCCGATCGTGTTCCGGCGGCGCGGCTCGCCGGTCGGGACGAGGAGGTGCTGCGAGTGCCGCCCCACGCTCGGCGGGTGAGGCCGAGTCGTGATGCGGACGACCTCGGTCGACCACGATGGCATGTCCTTCGGGACAGGCGAGATGCGCGCGGCGCGGCGCTCGGCGGGTGAGGCGATGGTGGGATGCGGACGACCTCGGCCGGGCGACGTCCGTAGATGTCCTCAGGGACAGGCGAGAGTGGCCGCGGCAGGGCGAGTTCGTGGAAGTGGACGACGACGACGACCGCGGCGGGGGAGCTTGTGGCGCTCTGCAGCGACGTGTGGGAGATGCCGGAGCGACCCACGGATTGTGGGTGGTCGCGCAGGTCGACGATCGACGAGCGCACGCAGGCGCGGCGTGAGGCGGCGACGAGGCGCGAAAATCACCCGTCTGAAGCAGGCTTCACGGAGGAATTGAGGCGCAGGGAGCGGGCGAACGCCGCGCGGAGCTTCACGCGCCGCTCGCGTCTGTGCCATATTGCGCGGCCAACGATGCCGGAACGGCGCTCTTCCTCCTCGTCGCGCAAGCACGTGGCCCAGCGCCTGCGCGAGCGCCTGCCGGCGTTCGTCGAGCTGTTCGACGGCGCGGAGATGCTGGTGGAAGAGCTCGCCGAGCTGCTCGAGGGGACGGACGAGCTGGCGGCCGCCGACGCGGCGAGCGGGCACGGGGCCGGCCGCGCGCGCGAGGACGCGAGCCCGGAGATGCTCGCCGGCGAGTTCGCGGCGCTGCGTCGAGCCGTGGCCGGACACCTCGAGCCGGCCGACCGCGAGGGCGAGGTCGGCGAGGCGCTGCACGAGCTGCTCGACCGCCAGTACGCGGCCGCGATGGCGGCGCTGCTGCGCGAGCGCGAGGCGCAATTGCTGGAGATGGTCGCTCACGACATCAGCAACCCGCTGATGAACATCTGCCTGTGCCGCGACTACCTCGCCGGCCTCGGCGGCGGCTCGCCCGAGCAGGAGATGGTGAGCGACATGCTGCAGAGCGCGTCGCAGCGGCTGCAAGACCTCACGCGCGGGCTGCACGAGGTGGCAGACCTGCGCGGGAGCCCGGAGCTGCTCGAGCGGGGAGCGATCGCGGCGACCGAGCTGGTGGTCGACGCGGTGGCTCGCTGCGCGCCGCAGGCCGCTGCCCGCAAGGCGCGGATCGAGCAATCCCTGCAGCTCGCGGGGGTGACGGTGCTCGGCGATCACGAGCGCCTGGTCCGGGCGCTCGGCAGCGCGCTGCAATCGGCGCTGCGAGCCGCCGGCGGGGACCGAGTCGTCACGCTGCGCGGGGAGGTGGTCGGCAGCGAGGTGGTGCTCCGCGTCAGCGACGTGATCGCCGATCTGGGCGGTCCGTCGCTGGCCCGCCGCCGCACCACGAGCGAGCTGTTCGTGGCCCGCAGCATCGTCGAGGCCCACGGCGGCCGACTGTGGTACGAGCCGTCACCGGGCGGCGGCGGCATGACCCTCGCCCTCGGTCTGCCGCTCGCGGCCGAGCCGAGCGCGTGAGCTGCCGCCGGTCATGGGGCGGCCTCCCGAGTCGCTCCGGGAGAGCGAAACATGGTCGTTCGGACAGGTACGAAAGCGACTTGAGCGGCGAATGAGAACGGCGGGGTCCGGCGCGGCTCTGCGAGTTTAAAACAAGGTCGAACGGACAGGTACGAAGCGTCCTGAGCGGCGAAGGGAATGGGGGGGTCCGGCGCGGGGGGTTTAAAACAAGGTCGCAGGTGCAGGTCCTGAGCGGCGAAGGGAATGGGGGGTCCGGTGCGGCGCTGCGGGTTTGAACAAGGTCGAACGGACAGGTGCAGGTCCTGAGCGGCGAAGGGGAATGGCGGGGTCCGGTGCGGCGCTGCGGGTTTAAAACAAGGTCGCAGGTGCAGGTCCTGAGCGGCGAAGGGAATGGGGGGTCCGGCGCGGGGCTGCGAGTTTAAAACAAGGTCGAACGGACAGGTAGGAAGCGATCTGAGCGGCGAAGGGGAATGGCGGGGTCCGGTGCGGCGCTGCGGGTTTAAAACAAGGTCGAACGGACAGGTGCAAGTCCTGAGCGGTGAGGGGGAAGTGGTGGGGGCCGGCGTGGCTCCGCGAGTCAAACATGGTCGTTCGGACAGGTCTCGAGACACCTGGCCTTGGACGGGCAGAGACGGCGTGCCGGGCCGCTCCGCGAGCTCTAGTATGTTCTTTTGGACATGTCTTGAAGGACTTCTACCGACGAGAAGGGCGGCGTTCCGAGCGGGTCCGCGGGACCGAAACCTGCTCGTTCGGACAGGCTCGAAAGAGCCGAGCCCGACGGGCGAGCGGCGGCGTCCCGGGCGGCGGCGCCGTTCAAAAGATGCTCGTTCGGACAGGTCTCGAGGGACCTGTCCGAACGGTCATGCTTCCACGTCGCCGGTCTGCGGCGGGCGCAGCAGCGTCTTGAGCTTGGCGAGGCCGACCGGCTTGATCAGGTGGGCGTGGAAGCCGCTGGCCTGCGAGCGCTGGCGGTCCTCGGCGCGGCCGTAGCCGGTGAGGGCGACGAAGCGGGTGGCGGCGAACTCCGGGCGGGCGCGCAGGTCGGCGACCACGCCGTAGCCGTCGAGCAGCGGCAGGCCGATGTCGCACAGCACCAGCTGCGGGGCGAACGCGAGCGCGGTGGTGATGCCGGTCGGGCCGTCGGCGGCGGTCTCGACCTTGTGGCCGAGCATGCCGAGAAGGGCGGCGAGCAGCTCGGCGGCGTCGCGGTTGTCGTCGATGACGAGCACGCGCAGGCTCGGGCCGGTGGCGGCGGCCTTGTCGGCGCGCGGGGCCTCGGGGCCGACGCGCTCGCCGTCGTGCAGCGGCAGGCGGACCACGAACTCGCTGCCGAGGCCGGGGCCGTCGCTGTGGGCCTCGACCTGGCCGCCGTGGATGGTGACCAGCCGCTTGACGAGGGCGAGGCCGATGCCGAGGCCGCCCTGCGAGCGGTCGAGCGAGCGGTGGACCTGCGTGAACAGGTCGAACACCTCGGCGAGCATCTCCTGGGGGATGCCGATCCCGCTGTCGCGGACGCGGATGACGGCTTGCTTGTCCTCGCACTCGAGGCGCACGCCGATGTCGCCGCCGATCTCGGTGTACTTGGCGGCGTTGTTGACGAGGTTGCCGATGACCTGGGCGATCCGCGTCGGGTCGGCGCGGACCCACACCGGGTCGGGCGGACAGGCGAATTGCAGCCGGTGGCCCTTGGCGTCGATCGCCGGGCGGCTGGTCTCGATGCCGCGCATGACCGCGGCGCCGAGCTCGATGCGCTCCATCTGCAGCTGGATCTTGCCGGTGTTGATGCGCGACACCTCGAGCAGATCGTCGACCAGCCGCGTCAGTTGCTGGACCTGGCGCTCGATGACGTCGCGGCACTGATTGGCCAGCGGGTCGTCGAGCGCCTGCAGGTTCATGATCTCGAGCGATGACTGGATCGGCGACAGCGGGTTGCGCAGCTCGTGGGCCAGCATCGCCAGGAACTCGTCCTTGCGCCGATCGACCGCCTGCAGCTCGCTGGCCCGCCGGCGCAGCTCGTCCTCGGCCTCGCGCAGCGAGGTGATGTCGGTCAGGGTGATCACGACCCCGAGCCGCTCGCCGCCGGCGACGACCAGCGGGCCGGCGCCCAGCATCAACTCGGCCCGCTTGCCCCCGGGCCGGTCGCAGCGGACCTCGAGGCCGCGCACGGGCTCGCCGCGCCACACCGGGGCGAGGTCGACGCGCGCGCCCGGCTCGTCGTGGCGGGTGAGCGCGAACACCCGGTCGAACCGCTGGAACAGCGGGTTGGTGCCGCACAGGTCGTGCGCGGCCCGGCTGGCGCGCAGGACGGTGCCCTCGATGTCGCACACGACCACTGCGTCGGCGACCTGCTCGAGGATCGCCCGCGCGGTCGCCTCGTCGGCGATCAGCCGCTCGCGCCGCTTCTGCTCGCTGAGGTCGACGACCAGCAGGCACACGCCGGCGACGCCCTCGTGCAAGGCCCGCACGCCGAGGACGATCGGCACGCGCTCGCCGTCGCCGCGCCGCAGCATGACCTCGCCCTCGCTCAGGACCGCCAGACCGTCGCGCAGCAGCGCCTCGAACACCGGTAGGCCCGGCGGGTCGATGTGCTGCTGCAGCGGCAGGCCGAGCACCGCCTGCTGCTCGCAGCGGAGGAGGCGCGTGAACTGGTTGTTGCACGCGAGGACGACCCCGTCGATCGCCAGCGCCGCGGCGCCGTGGTGCATCTGCTCGACGAGCAGCCGGTACGGCTTGTCGGCGGCGTCGAGCGTGAACACCCGCGGCGGCTCGGCGTCGCTGATCACGAGGGCGTCGACCTCGCCGCCCTGGATCGCGCGGATGGTCTCCTGGGCCTCGGCGAGGCGGAGCCGCAGCTCCTCGAGCTCGCGCTGGGCGGCGGCGAGGGCGTCGCTCACGGCGCCACCTCGCCCCGGGCGGCGCCGCCGAGCTGGCCGAACGGACAGGCGCACGCGGCACCCACGTGACCGAAGGGACAGGTGATCCCGGAGCGCCGGGAGGGGGCCGCGGGCGTTCGAATCTGGCCGAAAGGACAGGTTCTGGCGAGCGCGGCGATGAGGGCGATCGGGCGGGCGATCATGGGGCGTTGGCGGGGACCAGCTGGAGGCCGAGCAGCGTCTTCTCGACGTTCGAGAGGTCGCCGATGACGCGGCGGATCGGGTCGGGCAGCTTGCGGACGAGCGTCGGGATGGCGACGATCTCGTCCTGCTTGGCCAGCTTCGGGTGCTTGTGCAGGTCGATGACCTCGATCCTGTAGCGGCCGCGCAGGTGCTCCTCGCACAGCCGCTGGAGGTTCTGCAGCGCCTGGATCGACTTCGGGGTCTGCCCGGCCACGTACAGCCGGAGCTCCCAGACGTCGGGGTCGTCGGACTCCGCGGGTACCTCGTGCTCGCTGTTCATGCCGTCTCCTCCTCTTCGTTGTCGGCGTCGGCGCGGCGGCTGAGCGCCATGCTCGAGCGGTCGTCGGTGAGCCGGCGGTCGACGGCCTCCTCGGCGGACAGCAGCAGCTCGAGCTCGAGCTCCTCGCTCTCCGCCTGCGCGCGCAGCGAGGCGATCTGGGCCTCGAGCGCGTGCCGCTTGCGCTCGATCTCCCGCCGCTTGCGCGCCATCGCGTGGCGGCGCGCCTCGGCGGCCTCGCGCTCCCTGGCCTCCTGCGCCAGCCGCATCGAGCCGGTCAGCACGCCCTCGGGGCCGACGTAGACGTCGCGCAGCTCGACCCCGTGGCTGGTGAGCACGAACTCGCGGACCTGGTTGGAGTGAGCGGTGCCGCGGGACTTCAGCACGTGGAGGCCGCGGTTGCGCTCGCCGCCGAGCTCGACGTCGCGCAGGAGGATCCACGTGTCGATCAGGGACGAGACGTTCTGCTCGGTCGCCTCGAGCAGGCCCTTGCCGCCGCTGACCAGGCTGACGAACACGGCGGTGCACTGGCGGCTCTTGAGGTAGTCGACCAGGCGCAGCAGCATCGACTGGGCCTCGCCGGCGGTGCCGACCGTGATGAAGTTGCTGATCGGGTCGATGACGACCAGCCGCGGGTCGAACTCGCGGATGTGCTTGAACATGGTCGCCAGGTGCATCTCGAGCCCGTGGAAGGTCGGGCGGGTCGAGACGAAGTGGAGCATCCCGTTGGCGAGCCAGGGGCCGAGGTCGAGGTTGATCGACCGCATGTTGCGGAGCACCTGCTGCGGCGACTCCTCGAACGAGTAATAGAGGCAGCGCTCGCCGCGTTCGCAGCTGGCGGCGGCCATGTGAGCGGCGATGCTCGACTTGCCGGTGCCGGCGGTGCCCGACAGCAGCACGCTGGTGCCGCGGTACACGCCGCCGGCGAGCATGCTGTCGAGCCGCTCGATGCCGGTCGACACGCGCTCGGTCGAGGCGACGTGGTCGAGCTTGAGCGAGCTCAGCGGCAGGACCGAGAAGCCGTCGCTGTCGATGAGGAACGGGTACTCGTTGGTGCCGTGGGTGGTGCCGCGGTACTTGACGATCCGCAGCCGCCGCGTCGACACCTGGTCGTGCATGCGGTGGTCGAGCTGGATCACGCAGTCGGAAACGTACTCCTCGAGGCCCTGGCGGGTGAGGGTGCCGTCGCCGCGCTCGGCGGTGATGACGGCGGTGACGCCCCGATCCTTGAGCCAGCGGAACAGCCGCCGCAGCTCGGAGCGGAGGATCGCCTCGTTGTCGAAGCCGCCGAACAGGGTCTCGAGGGTGTCGAGGACCACGCGCTTGGCCCCGACGGTGTCGATCGCCAGGCCCAGGCGGATGAACAGCCCCTCGAGGTCGAACTCGCCGGCCTCCTCGATCTCGCTGCGCTCGACGCGGATGTGCTCGACCACCAGCTTGTCGCGCGCGGCCAGGTCCTCGAGGTCGAAGCCGAGCGAGCGGACGTTGGCGGTCAGGTCGTCGGCGGTCTCCTCGAAGGCGAAGAACACGCCCGGCTCGTCGTAGTCGGTGGCGCCGCGGACCAGGAACTCCATCGCCATCAGCGTCTTGCCGCACCCCGCGCTGCCGCACACCAGCGTCGGTCGGCCGCGCGGCAGGCCGCCGCCGGTGATGTCGTCGAGGCCGTGGATCCCCGTGGGGGCCTTGGGGATGCTCGCGCGTGGGCTGGCGGTGCTTGCGGTCATGCTTGCGTCTCGCGGACGCGCCGAGCGCCCGATCCGCAATGGGCAGTTTAGGGCGACCACCGTGCGAGCGGCAACCTCGAAAGCTCGGTCACCGGGCTCGGCTATGTCACGACCGGCCTCGTGCAGATCGGCGACGGCGCCGACTCGCTGCGAGCGGGCTCAGGGGCGCGGCGAACCGACGGTGCGACGCCGTGAAGATCGCGGCGACGAGGTTCGTGCGTGCAGGATCACGAGACCGCGTGCGAGCGGGCGCGCGGCGACCGGCGAGCGCGGCGGGCGATCGCAAAATACGACGCGAGCCGATCGCCGCGTGGGGCGACCGGCTCGCGGTCGAGGTCGTCGTCGGAGCGGGCGATTACATCAGCTGGCGGCGGGAGAACTCCGAGCGGAGCTTGCGCAGCGCCTGCTCCTGCAGCTGACGGATGCGCTCGCGCGACAGCGAGTAGGTGGCGCCGATCTCCTTGAGGGTGAGCTCGGGCTCGCCGTCCATGCCGACCCGCTTGCGCAGGATGTCGGCCTCCATCGGCGACAGCTTGTCGAACACCTCGAGCAGGGCGTCCTGCAGCAGGGCCGAGTCCATCAGCTCGTAGGGGGCGACCTGGCTGGCGTCGACGAGGGTGTCGGCGAGGCTGCTCTCGCCGTCGCGGGTGGCCGGCAGCGACAGGCTCAGCGGCTGGTCGATCAGCGACCAGCTCATCCGCTGGATCCGCTCCATGCTGATGCCGGTGGCCGAGGACAGCTCCTCGTCGGTGGGGGTGCGGCCGTACATCACCTCGTACTCGCGGCGGGCCCGGTTCACCTTCTTGCAGGCGTCGATCATGTGCAGCGGCAGGCGGACGCTGCGGTCGGTGTCGACGATGGCGCGGGTGATGGCGTAGCGGATCCACCACGCGGCGTAGGTGGCGAAGCGGCAGCCGCGGGCCGGGTCGAACCGGTCGACGGCCTTCATCAGGCCGATGTTGCCGTCCTGGATGAGGTCCTGCAGCGGGATCGCGCTGCGGGCGAAGCGGCGGGCGATGGCGACGACGAGCCGCAGGTTACAGCGCACGAACGCGTTCTTGGCCAGCATCACGGCGTCGTGGGCCCGGCGCGCCGCGGTGACGTAGCGGATGAACGGGACGCTGTCGCGGTACGGCGGCTTCACCTTCATGTTGGTGGCCACGCCGCGGTTGCTCTCGAGGCCGGTGAGGTCGGCGAGGATCGAGTCGGCGACGACGCTGTCGACGTCGGCGAACACCAGGCGGTCGATGAGGGCCGTGCGGGCGGCGTTGAAGGCCTCCTCGTGGCTCTTCAGGACCCGGTCGCGGAGCGCCCGCGAGGTCTTCTCGACCGCCTCGAGCACCGCGGGCGGGACCGCCTCGGCCGACAGCCGCTCGGCCACCAGGCCGCAGATCGCCGACACGAACGGCGGGTAGCCGAGGAACGCCGCCCACATCTGCTTGCGCAGCTCGACCAGCCGGGTCGCCGCGGTCATCTCCTCGTCCTTCCCCATCACCGTCACATCGGCGAGCTCACGGAAGTAGCGCGCGGTCGTCGCGCCACCCATGGTCGTCGCATTGTAGGTGGAATCGTTCCCGGAGTTGGTGATTCGATTGAGCATTGTGGACCCCTCGTCTGACCTCCAATAGATTCGCAATGATCGGATAAAGAGGACGTAAAGAGGAAGCGTGTCCGCATCAAGATCGCATAAAGAACGCTGTTAACTGCGGTGTATGCGCGGTTTTTCTTCGACTTTACTCGACTTTGTCCGACTGAGACCGCGTTTCGTGGTGACCAAAAATAGGGCTAAAACCGGGTTGTGCATAAGGTTAAACCTTAAAATAGTATTATGAATGAGTCGAGAAAGCATGGTTCGGCGTCGGTGAGGTCGCGGCGGCGAGTCGCGAGTCAGCACATTTCCGAATCGTCGTTCTCCGTCCGCGAACCCCGAGCGGGCTCGGCCGGGAGGGCGCTGCGGAGCAGTCGAGGCCGGCGAGCGGTGGGCGGGTCTGCGGGGCGCGGCGGGAGGATGCGGGCGCGTCGAGAGAGGCGTCGCAGGGCCGCAGCTGGGGGACGGGACGTCGCGTCGGGAGCGCCGTGGTGTTCGCGGCACGCGGGCAGGCGTCGTGGCAGGTGCACGGGTGACGGGACGGCGTAGAGAGTGCCGTGGTGTTCGCGGCACGCGGGCATGCGTCGTGGCAGGTGCACGGGTGACGGGACGGCGCGTAGGGAGTGCCGTGGTGTTCGCGTCACGCGGGCAGGCGTCGTGGCAGTGCACGGGTGACGGACGGGGCGTAGCGAGTGCTCTCGCGTCCGCGTCACGCGACCACGCGTCGTGGCAGAGGCACGGGTGACGGGACGTCGCGTCGCCCGTGCTCTCGCGTCCGCCTCACGCCGGTGCGCGGCGCGGCAGGTGCACGTGCATCAGGTTGCCGCCGGCCTCGCTCGACTCGAAGGCGATCGTGCCGCCGTGGGCGAGCACCAGCTGGCGGGTGACGAACAGGCCGAGGCCGAGGGCGCGGGCGCCGTGGCGGCGGGCCGGGTCGGTGCGGCGGAACGGCTCGAACACCGACTCGCGCACGCTCTCGGGGACGGTGGGGCCGAGGTTGTGGACCATCAGCTCGACGGCGTCGGCCGCCTCGCCGACGGCGCGGACGGAGATCGGCGTGCCCGGCGTGCCGTGGTCGACCGCGTTGCCGAGCAGGATGGTGACGACCTGTAGCAGGCGATCGAAGTCCCAGGTGCCGCGCAGGTCGCCGACGGCGTCGAAGCGGATCCGCGTCTTGCCGTTCGGCAGCTCCTCGATCGCCTGCTCGACGATCTCGCGCAGGTCGACGGCGACGGGGTGGACGGCGATGCGGGCGCCGAGGCGCACGAGCGTCAGGTCGAGCAGCTGCTCGATCAGCCGACCCATGCGCTCGCCGCTGGCGAGCACGCGCTCGAGCGGGGTGCGGACCGGCTCCTCGCGCGCGCGCAGGAGGGCCAGCTGGGCCGAGACCATCATCGCGTTCAGCGGGTTGCGCAGGTCGTGGCCGAGGATCCCGAGCACCATCTCGCGGAAGGCGTCGACCTCCTTGCGCGCGTGGATGTCGACGGCCGCGCCGACCCACTCGAGCCGCTCGCCGCCGGCGCCGAGCACCGGCGCGGCGCGCAGCTGCGTCCAGGCGTGATGACCGTCGGGGCGCTGCAGGCGGAGCTCGACGTCCCACGCGACGCCGGCGGCCACCGCGGCGCGCACGGCCGCCTCGACGCGCTCGCGGTCGTCGGAGTGCACGCCGGCGAGGACGCCGCGCTCCAGCCACTGCTCGCGGCTCACGCCGGTCAGCGCGCGCCAGCCGGGCGAGTCCTCGAGCGGGCGCGCGCCGTCGGGCGCGAGCCGCCACACGACCTGGCCGGTCGCCTGCGCGAGGGCGGCGAAGCGGCGCTCGGCGGCGGTGTCGTCATCAGCGGTGCTGCGGCTCATGCGTGGCTCCTCAACGGCGCTCCAGCAGCTTGCGGAGCGCGTCGCGCAGGGCGCCGAGGTCGATCGGCTTGCGCAGGACGATCGCGCCGCCGGCCTCGACGCGTCGCTCGGCCGTCACCAGCAGCACGGGGATCGGCGCGAGGCGAGGGTCGCGGGCCTGAGCCGCGCGGAACTCCTGCCCGCCCATGCGCGGCATCTTGAGGTCGAGGACGATGACCGCCGGCAGCGGCGTCGCCGGGGCCGCGAGCAGCTCGAACGCCTCGATGCCGTCGGCGGCGGCCAGCACGCCGTAGCCCTCGTCGACCAGGAAGTCGCGCAGCGACTCGCGGACCATCTCGTCGTCGTCGACCACCAGCACGTAGTCGCGGGGCGTCGCCGCCGCCGGGTGCTGCCCCGGCGTCTCCGACCGGCGCTGGCCCTCCGCCAGCATCCACTTGTCGACCTCCGACAGCTTCAGCTTCCACAGCTTGCCGATCTTCTGCGCCGGCAGGCCGCGGCGCTCGATCCAGCGGTAGATCGAGTCCTTGCGCACTCCGAGGTGCGCGGCGACCTCGTCGATCGAGGCCCACGGCTCCGAGCGCGGATCGTCGTCGCGTGGCGGGCGAGGCGGTGCGGCCATGCGCAAGATTGCTACCTCGGAGAATGAAATCCCTCAATAGTCGTGAAAACACGGTACTGAAGTGCGCCAATGACGCGGGCGCGGCCGCGCCGGCCGGAGGCGGGCGGACGGGCGTCCGAGTCTGTCTCCGGAGACAGGAACCAGAGCCTGTCCTTTGGGACAGGAGGCGCCTCGCGGCGCGGGCGCGGGTCGCCGCTAACCGACGCTCTTGCGCCCGGCGCCGCGGGACTGCGTCATCAGGCGGGTCAGCTTGGCGAAGTTGACCGGCTTGACCAGGTGGGCGTCGAAGCCGGACTGCTGTGTCCGCGTGCGCACGTCCTCCTGGCCCCACCCGGTGACTGCGATCAAGAGCACGTGTTCGGCCCAGGGTTGCGAGCGGATCCACGAGGCGGCGCCGAAGCCGTCGAGCTTCGGCATGCCGAGGTCGAGGAAGATGACCTCGGGGCGGAATCGGTCGGCGGCGTCGATGCCTTGCTGGCCGTCGTAAGCGGTCTCGACGATGTTACCGCTCACCTTGAGCAGGCCGGCCAGGCTGAGGGCGGCGTCGACGTTGTCGTCGACCACGAGCACCCGGCGGGCGGTCGGGCTCGGCTCGGTGGCGGCGCGCGCCGCCGGGCTCGGGTGGGCGGCGGCCTCGCTGCGCAGGAGGGGCAGGCGGACGGTGAACTCGCTGCCCTTGCCCGGGCCGTCGCTGCGGGCGGCGACCGAGCCGCCGTGCAGCTCGACCAGGCGGCGGACCAGCGCGAGCCCGATCCCGAGGCCGCCCTGGGCCTGGTGGACGGTGCGGTCGACCTGAGTGAACAGCTCGAACACTTTCGGCAGCATCTCGCCGGAGATCCCGGTGCCCGAGTCGGAGACGTGGATCAGCACGTGCGTGTCGGCAGCGAGCTCGACCGTGAGGCGGATCTCCCCGCCCTCCGGGGTGTACTTGGCGGCGTTGTTGAGCAGGTTGCCGACGACCTGGGTCAGGCGCGTGCGGTCGCCCTCGATCCAGATCGCCTGCTCCGGCGCGTTGACGGCGATCTGGTGGCGCCGCGCGTCGATCAGCGGGCGGGTCGTCTCGAGCGCGCGGCTGATCACCGCCGCGACCTCGAGCGGCGCGCTCTGCAGCTTGATCTTGCCCTGGGTGATCCGCGAGACGTCGAGCAGGTCGTCGACGAGGCGGTGCAGCTGCTCGGTCTGGCGCTCGATGACGTCGCGACACCAGCGGACCTCGGGGTCCTCGATCTCCTTGACGCCCATCAGCTCGACGGCGCTGTGGATCGGCGCCAGCGGGTTGCGCAGCTCGTGGGCGAGCATGGCCAGGAACTCGTCCTTCTGGCGGTCGGCCTCGCGCAGCTGCTCGTGGGTGCGGCGCAGCGCGTCCTCGGCCCGCTGGCGCTCGGCGACCTCGGCGGCCAGGGTGCGGTTGGCCTCGGCGAGCCCGGCGTTGGCCCGCTCGAGCACCGCGTTGAGCTGCTCGAGCTCGCGGGTCTTCTCGGCCTGCAGGTTGGAGTTGGCGAGCGCGAGCTGGGCGTTGGCCTGCCCGAGCTCGCGGTTGGCCCGCACCAATTCCTGGCGCTTGAGGTGGAGCTCGACCAGCACCGAGACCTTGCCGCGCAGGATCTCGGGGACGATCGGGACGTAGACGTAGTCGACCGCGCCGAGCTCGTAGCCGCGGAGGGCGTCGAGGTCGGTGATGTTGTGGCCGGTGACGAAGATGATCGGGGTCCGCTCGAACCGCGGGTGCTGGTGGATCATCGCCGCGGTCTCGAAGCCGTCCATCTCGGGCATGCTGACGTCGAGGAGGATGACGGCGAACTCCTCCTTGAGCAGCTTCTGCAGCGCCTCGACGCCCGACGACGCGCGCACCAGGTTCTGCTCGAGCGGCGCGAGGATGGCCTCGTAGCTGAGCAGCCGGGCCGGCTGGTCGTCGACCAGGAGGATGTTGACTCGTTCGCGCGCGGTCATGACGACACCTCCGTCACCTGTGGAGCCAGATCCGCAGCAGGGACAGCAACTGCTCGGTGTTCACCGGCTTGGCGATGTAGTCGGACGCGCCGGCCTCGAGGCACTTCTCGCGGTCGCCCTTCATCGCCTTGGCGGTGAGGGCGATCATCGGCAGGCGCCTCAGGCCCGGGTCCTTGCGGATCCGCCGCATCGTCTCGTAGCCGTCCATCTCGGGCATCATGATGTCGACGAGGGCCAGCGCCAAATCCGGGGTGGATTTGACGATGTCGATGGCCTCCTGGCCGGTCGAAGCGCTGATGACGCGCATGCCCTGGCGCTCGAGCAGGGACGACAGGGCGAAGATGTTGCGCACGTCGTCGTCGACCACCAGGACCCGCTTGTTGACCAGGACCTCGTTGTTGTCGTGGAGGCGCTCGATCATCCGCTGCTTGTTCGGTGGCAGGGCGGTGATGTCGCGGTGGAGCACCAGCGCGGTCTCGTCGAGCAGGCGCTCCGGCGACTGCACGTCCTTGAGGATGATGCTCTTGGCGACCTTGCGCAGCTGGGTCTCCTCGGCGGGCGACAGCTCCTTGCCGGTGAACACGACGACCTGGAGGTCGCGCATGGCCGGCTCGTGCTGCAGGCGGGCCAGCAGCTCGAAGCCGGTCATGTCGGGCAGGCGCAGGTCGAGGACCACGCAGTCGAACGGGCGCTCGCGCAGGGCCACCAGGGCGGCCGAGCCGCTGTCGACGGCGGTGATGCGGATGTCGTCGTGCTGCAGCAGCTCGGACAGGCTCATGCGCTCGACGTCGTCGTCCTCGATGATGAGGAGCTCGCGCGGCTTCTTGTTGGCGAACCGCTTCATGCGGTCGAAGGCGGCGGCCAGGCTGTCGCGCGACAGCGGCTTGTTGAGGTAGGTGAAGGCGCCGCGCTCGAGCACGTGCTGGCGCTCGTCGTCGAGCGTCAAGATCTGGACGGGGATGTGCCGGGTCGCCGGGTTCTGCTTGAGCTGGCTCAGAACGGCCCAGCCGTGCACGTCGGGCAGGAAGATGTCCAGCGAAATCGCGGTCGGGCGGAATTGGAGCGCAAGGTTGATCGCGTCGGCGCCGCGCAGGGTGACCAGGCCCTTGAAGCCGCGCTCGCGCGCCACCTCGAGCAGGAGGACGGCGAAGTGCGGGTCGTCCTCGACGATGAGCAGCGACATGTCGCCGGGGCGCAGCGAGTCGCGGTCGTCGACGAGCTGGTCGGGCCGGGCCGGGACGGCGGTCGCGGGGGCGGCCAGGTGATTGCGCGGGGTCGGCGGCGCCTTGCTGTTGGCCGGGCCCTGGTACTGGAGGGGCAGGTACAGGGTGAAGGTGCTGCCGCTGCCGAGGGCGCTGTGCAGCTTGATCTCGCCGCCGAGCAGGCTGGCGAGCTCGCGGCTGATGGCGAGGCCGAGGCCGGTGCCGCCGTACTTGCGGGCGGTGCCGGCGTCGGCCTGCTGGAACGCCTCGAAGATGATGCGCTGCTTCTCCGGCGGGATGCCGATGCCGGTGTCGCTGACCGAGAACGAGACCACGCCGGGCGCGGTGCTGAGGACCGGGTGCTCGGGGTTCCAGCCGCTGGCGGCGACCTTGACCTCGAGGCGGACGCCGCCGCGCTCGGTGAACTTGAAGGCGTTGGACAGCAGGTTCTTCAGCACCTGCAGCAGGCGCTTGGGGTCAGTTGTGATCGCCCGGCCGATGTTGGGGGCGAAGTCGGTGGTGAGGGTGAGGCCGCGGTTCTCGGCCTCGTGGCGGAAGTTGCGCTCGACGGTGTCGCGCAGGCTCGAGAACGGCAGCTCCTCGGAGTCGACGGTGACGGTGCCCGACTCGATCTTCGACAGGTCGAGGATGTCGCTGATCAGGTTGAGCAGGTCGGTGCCGGCGGCGTGGATCGTCTTGGCGAACTCGACCTCGCGCTCGCTGAGGTTGTGCTCGATGTTGTCGGCCAGCTGCTGGCCGAGGATGAGGATGCTGTTGAGCGGCGTGCGCAGCTCGTGCGACATGTTGGCGAGGAACTCGGACTTGTAGCGCGAGGTCAGCACCAGCTCGGCCGCCTTCTCCTCGAGCGCGCGGCGGGCCTGCTCGATCTCCTGGTTCTTGCGCTCGACCTCCGCGTTCTGCTCGGCCAAGAGCTTGGCCTTCTGCGCCAGCTCCTCGTTGGTCTGCTGCAGCTCCTTCTGCTGCGCCTGCAGCTCGCCGGCCAGCTGCTGCGACTGCTGCAGCAGGCCCTCGGTGCGCATGGTCGCCTCGATGGTGTTGATGACGATGCCGATGCTGCCCGTCAGCTGCTCGAGGAACGCCAGGTGCGAGGCCGTGAACTCGCGCAGCGACGCCAGCTCGATGACCGCCTTGACCTGGCCCTCGAACAGCACCGGCAGCACGATCACCGTGCGCGGGCGGGCGGACAAAAGGCCGGAGCTGATGACCACGGTGTCGTCGGTCACCTGCGACAGCAAGATCCGCTGGCGCTCGAAGGCGCACTGGCCGACCAGGCCCTCGCCGACGGCGTACTGGCGCGGGTTCTTGGGGTCGCGGGCGTCGGCGTAGCTGGCCAGCTGGCTCAGCGCCGACTCGCCGTTGATGCCGTCCATGACGTACATGACGCCCTGCTGGGCGTCGATCAGCGGCACCAGCTCGGACAGCAGGCGCTGGCCGACCGTGATGAGGTCGCGCTGGCCCTGCATCATGCGGGTGAAGCTGGCGAGGTTGGTCTTGAGCCAGCCCTGCTCGTTGTTGCGCTCCGTGGTGGCGCGCAGGTTGTCGATCATCGCGTTGATGTTGTCCTTGAGGTCGGCGACCTCGCCGCGCGCCTCGACCTGGATCGACCGGGTCAGGTCGCCCTTGGTGACGGCGGTGGCGACCTCGGCGATGGCGCGGACCTGGGTGGTCAGGTTGGCCGCCAGCAGGTTGACGTTGGCGGTCAGGTCCTTCCAGGTGCCGGCCGCGCCGGGCACGTTGGCCTGGCCGCCGAGGCGGCCCTCGACGCCGACCTCGCGCGCGACCGAGGTGACCTGGTCGGCGAAGATCGCCAGGGTCCCGGTCATGTTGTTGATCGTGGTCGCCAGCGCCGCGACCTCGCCCTTGGCCTCGACCGTGAGCTCCTGCCGCAGGTCGCCGTTGGCCACCGCGGTCACGACCTTGACGATGCCGCGCACCTGGTTGGTGAGGTTGGCGGCCATGACGTTGACGTTGTCGGTCAGGTCCTTCCAGGTGCCGGCGACGCCCTTGACCTGGGCCTGACCGCCGAGCTTGCCCTCGGTGCCGACCTCGCGGGCGACGCGGGTCACCTCGGCCGCGAACGCGTTGAGCTGGTCGACCATCGTGTTGATGGTGTCCTTGAGCTGGAGGATCTCGCCCTTGACGTCGACGGTGATCTTCTTCGACAGGTCGCCGCGGGCGATCGCGGTCGTGACCTCGGCGATGTTGCGCACCTGCGAGGTCAGGTTCGACGCCATCGAGTTGACGTTGTCGGTCAGGCCCTTCCACGCGCCGGCGACCCCGGGCACCTGGGCCTGGCCGCCGAGGATGCCCTCGGTGCCGACCTCGCGGGCGACGCGGGTCACCTCGGCGGCGAAGCCGTTGAGCTGGTCCACCATCGTGTTGATGGTGTTCTTGAGCTCGAGGATCTCGCCCTCGACGTCGACGGTGATCTTGCGCGAGAGGTCGCCGCGGGCGACGGCGGTGGTGACCTCGGCGATGTTGCGCACCTGCGAGGTCAGGTTCGAGGCCATCGAGTTGACGTTGTCGGTCAGGTCCTTCCAGGTGCCGGCGATCCCGGGCACCTGGGCCTGGCCGCCGAGCTTGCCCTCGGTGCCGACCTCGCGGGCGACGCGGGTCACCTCGGCGGCGAAGCCGTTGAGCTGGTCGACCATCGTGTTGATGGTGTTCTTGAGCTCGAGGATCTCGCCCTTGACGTCGACGGTGATCTTGCGCGAAAGGTCGCCGGTGGCCACCGCGGTGGTGACCTCGGCGATGTTGCGCACCTGCGAGGTCAGGTTCGACGCCATCGCGTTGACCGAGTCGGTGAGGTCCTTCCAGGTGCCGGCCACGCCGGGCACCTGGGCCTGACCGCCGAGCTTGCCCTCCGAGCCGACCTCGCGGGCGACGCGGGTCACCTCCGAGGCGAAGCCGTTGAGCTGGTCCACCATGACGTTGATGGTGTTCTTGAGCTCGAGGATCTCGCCCTTCACGTCGACGGTGATCTTGCGCGAGAGGTCGCCGCGGGCGACGGCGGTGGTGACCTCGGCGATGTTGCGCACCTGCGAGGTCAGGTTCGACGCCATCGAATTGACGTTGTCGGTCAGGTCCTTCCACGTGCCGGCCACGCCGGGCACCTGGGCCTGACCGCCGAGGTTGCCCTCGGTGCCGACCTCGCGGGCGACGCGGGTCACCTCGGCGGCGAAGCCGTTGAGCTGGTCGACCATCGTGTTGATGGTGTTCTTGAGCTCGAGGATCTCGCCCTTGACGTCGACGGTGATCTTGCGCGAAAGGTCGCCGCGGGCCACGGCGGTGGTCACGTCGGCGATGTTGCGGACCTGCGAGGTGAGGTTCGACGCCATCGCGTTGACGTTGTCGGTCAGGTCCTTCCAGGTGCCGCCGGCGCCCTTGACCTGGGCCTGACCGCCGAGCTTGCCCTCGGTGCCGACCTCGCGGGCGACGCGGGTGACCTCGGCGGCGAAGCCGTTGAGCTGGTCGACCATCGTGTTGATGGTGTTCTTGAGCTCGAGGATCTCGCCCTTGACGTCGACGGTGATCTTTCTCGAGAGGTCGCCGCGGGCCACGGCGGTGGTGACCTCGGCGATGTTGCGCACCTGCGAGGTCAGGTTCGAGGCGAGGCCGTTGACGTTGTCGGTGAGGTCCTTCCAGGTGCCGGCCACGCCGGGCACCTGGGCCTGGCCGCCGAGCTTGCCCTCGGTGCCGACCTCGCGAGCGACGCGCGTCACCTCGGAGGCGAACGAGCGCAGCTGCTCGACCATCGTGTTCAGCGTCTCCTTGAGCTGGAGGATCTCGCCGCGCACGTCGACGGTGATCTTGCGCGAGAGGTCGCCGCCGGCGATCGCGGTGGCCACCTCGGCGATGTTGCGGACCTGCGCGGTCAGGTTCGACGCCATCGAGTTGACGTTGTCGGTGAGGTCCTTCCAGGTGCCGGCGACGCCGGGGACCTGGGCCTGGCCGCCGAGCTTGCCCTCGGTGCCGACCTCGCGGGCGACACGCGTCACCTCGGCGGCGAAGCCGTTGAGCTGGTCGACCATCGTGTTGATGGTGTTCTTGAGCTCGAGGATCTCGCCCTTGACGTCGACGGTGATCTTGCGCGAGAGGTCGCCGCGGGCGACGGCGGTGGTGACCTCGGCGATGTTGCGCACCTGCGAGGTCAGGTTCAGCGCCATCGCGTTGACGGAGTCGGTCAGGTCCTTCCAGGTGCCGGCGACGCCCGGCACGATCGCCTGACCGCCGAGCTTGCCCTCGCTGCCGACCTCGCGAGCGACGCGCGTCACCTCGGAGGCGAACGAGCGCAGCTGGTCGACCATGGTGTTGATCGCCTCCTTGAGCTGGAGGATCTCGCCGCGCACGTCGACGGTGATCTTGCGCGAGAGGTCGCCGCTGGCGACCGCGATCGTGACCTCGGCGATGTTGCGCACCTGCGCGGTCAGGTTGCCGGCCATCGAGTTGACGTTGTCGGTGAGGTCCTTCCATACGCCCGACAGGCCGGCGACCTGGGCCTGGCCGCCGAGCTTGCCGTCGGTGCCGACCTCGCGAGCGACGCGCGTCACCTCGCTGGTGAATACGCTCATCTGGTCGATCATCGTGTTGACGATCGTGGCGGAGCGCAGGAACTCGCCCTGCAGCGGCCGGCCCTCGACGTCGAGCCGCATGGTCTGCGACAGGTCGCCCTTGGCGACGGCGCCGATGGCCCGGCTCACCTCGGCCGTCGGCCACAGGAGGTCGTCGATCAGGGTGTTGACCGAGTCCTCCATGGCACCCCACGCGCCGGCCCGGTTGTGCCCGCGCACCCGCTGGCGCGTCTGGCCGCGCTTGCCCACGACCTCGCCGATCCGCTCGAGCTCGCCCGCCATGGTCCGGTTGGCGACGATGATCTGATTGACGGTGTCGGCGATCTTCCCGCCCAGGCCCGTCCAGTCGCCGGGCAGCTCGGCCGAGAAGTCGCCGTCGCGCACGGCCTGCAGCACGCGCAAGAGCTGCCGCTGCTCGGGGGTGCCGATGCCGGTCAGGCCGGCCCCGCTTTCCGTCGCGTCCGTGATGGTCATGTCCCAGTGCTCCTCGTCAGACAGGCAGACAGGCCCGACGGCCTCGCGTCCAGGAGGATACGCAGCTTCACACGCGGCGTCCCCCTCGATCATGTCAGCCGTGAAAGGCGCGTCTGCCGCGATGCCAGCGAAAAAACTGGGAATATCCCGCGACTTACGGCGGTACGAGGCGCTGCCCCCGGCCACCCTCCGAGCGCGAGGCGCTCGCCCCGTCCGCGACGACGACGTCGCGTTCGCACACATCGGCCGCCGCAGGTCGTGGATGTGGGGCCGCGAGCGCGCGCGGGCGCGATTGATAGTACATGCCCGAAGAGACATATCGTCGCGGGCGAAGTCGGCGCCGGCGGCGGTCGCCGCGAGCGCTCGCAGGAGGATGCGTGAGGGCGTGAGGGCGAGAGGCAGCCGCACAGGTGCAGGCGTCGGCGTCGATGGGCCGTGGCCTCGCTCCACCACGCCAGGCGCGATCTCGCGGAGCGCCAGGCTTGCGGCGGAGCTGCATGCCGGGTCTTCGCATGCGCTCGCAGGGAGTGTGCTCGGGGGCGGTGAGGGCGAGAGGCAGTCGCACAGGTGCAGGCGTCGATGGGCTTCGCTCGACCAGGTGCAGGCGCGAGCTCGCAGATCGCCAGCTTGCGGCGGAGCTGCATGCGGGGTCTTCAGGCGCGAGGCAAATTAGGGCGCGGGGATCGCTCGCACCCGCCTTGAGCTCGAGCTGCGGCCGCAGAGCGTCGCTGGTTCCGTGCACCACGACCCCGACAAGGCCGCGCTCCCGGGCGGCTCGCCCGCACCCGACCTCGTTCCTGGCCTCGCTCGCTCGCGGCCGCAGAGCGCCGCTGGCCCCGTGCATCACGACCGCGAGGTTGCGATCCTGGATCGCTCGCACTCGACCTCGTGTCTGGCTTCGCTCGCTCGCGGCGGCCGCCACGATTTCGGGTGGATGCTCGCGGATTCTCGGTCCGTCGCGCCCTCGCGTCGCGACGATGGCGGACTCCAGGCGCGAGGCCGCGGACCCGCGCCCGCCGAGGCTTGACGCTCCCGGGGGGGTGGGCCACGCTCGCGCAAATATGCGGATGGACCGGCGTCTCCCGCCCGTGGCCGCGGGCTTGTTGTGGGCCGTGACCGCCTGCTCGGGGCGGACGCAGGCGACCGCGCCGGCCGAGCTGCAGCCGCCGCCGCTGTGCGAGGCCAGCGAGTGCAACTCCCAGGGCATGCAGGCGCTCGGGCTGCAGCGGCCGGACGAGGCGCTGCGCCTGCTCGATCGGGCATGTTCCCTGGGACATGCGATCGGCTGCTCCAACCTCGCCGGGGTGTACCGCGGCGGGGTCGGCGGCGCGCCCAAGGACCCGCCGCGGGCGGTCGGGCTGTACGACCGCTCGTGCCGGCTGGGCTTCGCCGAGGCCTGCGCGACGGTCGGGACGATGCTGTCCGAAGGGACAGCCGTGCCGGCCGACCCGCCGCGGGCGCTGGGGATGTTCGAGCAGGCGTGCGCGAAGCAGGACGCGTTCGCGTGCTTCACTGCGGGGCTGTTCTACGAGACAGGTCGCGGGATGCCGGCGCGCGACCCGGCCCGCGCGACCCGCTCGTTCGAGCAGGCGTGCGGGCTCGGCCACGCGACGGGCTGCTTCAACGCGGGGATCTTGCTGTACGACGAGGCGGCGGGCGGGGCCGGCGAGAACGCGCGGGCGGTCGAGCTGTTCGCCCGCGCGTGCGACGGGGCCCAGCCGGCCGGGTGCCTGCGCCAGGGGCTGGCGGCGCTGCGCGGGGTCGGGACGGCCGCCGACGCGAACAAGGCGGCGAGCCTGTTCGCGCGCGCGTGCGAGGGCGGCGACGGCGACGCGTGCGGGCTGGCGGAGCAGCTGAAGAAGTCGCGCGGGCGCAAGATCGAGGTGGCGCTGACGAGCCGCGCGCCGGCGCTGACGATGGCCGGGCTGACCGTGCACGAGCTGTCGTGCCGCATGGCGCAGACCGACCCGCTGGCGCTGGCGGAGGCGCTCGAGGGTGTGGCGGCCCACAAGGCGGCGCTCGACGCCTGCGCGCCGGCCGGGGCGGCGGTGGCGGTGGCCTGGACCTACCGCGGCGGCCGGGCGGCGCTGGTGCGGGTCGACGGGGCCGATCCCAGGCTGGCGGGCTGCGTGCGCAAGGCGGCCCTGCGGGCCCGCTCGAGCCTGTCGGCCAGCTGCGCGGCGACGCTGCTGATCGGCGAGGCCGCGGGCGCCCGCAAGGCCCTGGCCGAGCGGAGCTCCGCGAGCTCGCCCGCGCGTCCGCTGGCGCAGGCGCGTTGACAGGCCGCGCGGGCGAGGCCGCGGGCGCCCGCAAGGCCCTGGCCGAGCGGAGCTCCGCGAGCTCGCCCGCGCGTCCGCTGGCGCAGGCGCGTTGACAGGCCGCGCGCGGGGCCCGTAGCGTGGGGCATGCGCTTAATTTCGCGTCGGTTCGGGCCCGTGATCCTCCTGGCCGCGGCGATGGCGTGCGGCAGCGACCAGACCGGCGCGACCGACACCGACACCGGCACCGGCACCGGGACGACCGGCGAGGCGATCGCGCTGGCGGACTTCTTCGACCTGGCCGAAGAGGCATATTGCGGGTGGGCGGTCCGCTGCGGCGCGTTCGCGGAGGCGGCGGACTGCCGCGCGGTCGAGTTCTTCGAGACGATCTATCCGCCGCGCTTGCTGGCCGAGGCGTGGCTCGACGTCGGTCAGGGCGGGCAGGCGGTCGAGTACCTGCTTGCGTCGGCGGAGGCGGGGCGGCTGGTGTTCGACGCCGAGGCGGCGGCGACCTGTCTGGCCCACGTCGAGGCGCGCGGCTGCGGGGTGCCGGGCTCGTACGCCGTCGAAGAGGCCGAGCTGGCCGGCAAGGCCGCCTGCGACGCGATCCTGCGCGGGACGACGGTCGAGAACGGGCCGTGCCTGCTGTCGGTCGAGTGCGCGCCGCAGGACGGGCGGACGATGGTGTGCGGCTTCGACCCGACCTGCAGCGACGGCTGCTGCATCGGCGGCTGCCGCCCGCTGGCCGCGCTGCCGATCGGCACGCCGTGCAGCTTCAACAGCCGCTGCGAGGAAGGCAGCTACTGCGGCCGCGACACCAACACCGGGATGTTCACGGTGTGCACCGCGAAGCAGCCGATCGGCGGCGCCTGCCAGGGCTTCGACGAGTGCGGCGCCGACGCCTACTGCGACTTCGCGGCCGGCAAGTGCCTGGCGCTGGCCGGGGTGGGCGAGCCGTGCGCCGACTTCGGCGACGAGGGCTGCAAGCCGGGGCTGTACTGCGCCGACCCGGGCTACGTCGGCGACGGCCGCTGCTACGAATATTCGCCGCTCGGCGGGGCCTGCCTCGCCGACTGGTACCTCGGCTGCGGGCCGCTCGGATCGCTCTGTGACCTGCAGGCCGAGCAGTGCGTGGTCGGGCCCGGGCCGGGCGAGGCGTGCCCGTCCGGCGGGTGCGGCCTGACCAGCAGCTGCGACTGGAACACCCAGACCTGCGTGGCCCTGGCCCGCGAGGGCGAGCCGTGCGGCGACAGCCTGCGCTGCGCCGGGGCGCTGCAGTGCGACGGCTGGGACCCAAGCGAGGCCCGCTGCCGCGCGCCGGCGGTCACCAGCGTGTGCGCGGTGCCGGGCGAAGATGATCTGCCTCAAGGGCCATAACTCTTAGGACATGTTTTGGAGGACATCATGAAGAAGACGATCCGCGGGTGGGTGCTGGGGTTCGGCGCGGCGGCTGCGGGGTGCGCCCAGCAGGCCACGCCCGAGAACTTCGCCGGCGAGTACGAGGAGGCGCTGTGCGCCTGGGCGACCGGCTGCTCGGTGTTCCAGTCGCGCGGGCAGTGCCGCGACGCGCTGGTGTGGGACACGTCGGGGCGCTTCCAGTACCTGCTCGCGGCGCTCGAGGCCGACCGGGTGGCGTTCGACGCCGAGGCGGCCGAGGCCTGCCTCGAGCAGGTGAGCGCGCAGGCGTGCGACCGCGACCAGCTCGACCGGGTGCTGTTCTTCGCCGGCCCGACCGCGGCGCCCGCGGTGTGCGCCGACGTGTTCGTCGGCAAGGTCCGCAACTACGACCCGTGCCTCAACTCGGAGGAGTGCGCCGGCGAGGCGGTGTGCGGGTTCTCGCCGCTGGGCTGCGACGAGGGCACGTGCTGCGCGGGCGCGTGTCGGGTGCTCGCCGGCGCGGGGCCGCAGATCGGCGAGGCGTGCACCGGCTCCGACTGCGCCGACGACGCCTTCTGCGCCCGCGACCCGAACACCTTCGTGCCCACGGTGTGCACCGCGCGGCGTGAGGCCGGCGAGTCGTGCGCCGACGACGGCGGCTCGTGCGTCGCCGCGGCCTACTGCGACTTCGACGCCTCGATCTGCAAGGCGCGGGGCCAGGAGGGCGACGACTGCTCCTCCGGCTGGGTCGAGTGCGCCGAGGGCCTCGACTGCTACGCCGACGACGACGACCGGCGCACCTGCCGGGCGCTGCCGAACGAGGGCGAGAGCTGCTCGAACCACAACTACCGGGCGTGCGCCCGCGTCGACGACTACTGCGACGCGTCGAGCAAGTGCGCCAAGCTGCCCGGCCCCAACGAGGCCTGCGCCGACTACCAGTGCCTGCCCTACGCCGAGTGCCGGGGCGAGTCCGGCTCCCTGGTCTGCGTCGCCCTCGGCAGCGAGGGCTCGGACTGCGGCGAAGCCTCCGGCTACGTGCGCTGCATCGGCCACCTGCAGTGCGGCGCGGGCGACCGCTGCGTCGAACCCGAGGCCGAGCCGGTGTGCGACGTGCCGGAGTGAGCGGGCTCGGGTCCTGCGGAGATGTCCCCGGGGACAGGTCGAAAACCTGCCCCGAGGGACAGCTCAGATGAACTTGAACACCAGGCTGAACGAGGTGATCGTGTCGAGCTTCTTGATCCCGGGCAGCGGGGCGTTGTCGTAGCGCAGGGTGAAGCTGGTGGCGAACGCGAAGCGCTTGCCGAGGGCGGTGGTCAGGGCCACGTCCCAGTTGACCCACGACTTGGCGCGCGCCTTGCCGCCGTCGGTCTCGACCGGGTTCGAGCGGAACGGCGCGAACGCCTGGATGTACTCGATGCCGGTGGTGAAGGTGACGTACTCGGACAGCAGGTTGCTGTAGCCGAGGAAGATGCGGCCCGAGTGGGTGGCCACGCTCGGGCGGGCGGCGCAGGTCGGCATCGCCGAGGTCGTGTTCGGCACGTCGAGCACCAGGGTGGTGCCGGCGGGGCACTGCGAGTTGTCGGCGCCGCGGCGGACCCGCCGCTGGTCGTACAGGAAGTCGTAGCCGACCTCGGCCCACAGGCGGTGCTTGGGCTGGTTCACCATGTAGAACGCGAAGCCCGGGTCGACGCGCATGCGCATGTTGAGCCCGAGGAACGGGTCGAAGCGGGCGGTCAACATGGTGAAGAACGTGACCCGCGGGTGGAAGTACACGTCGTAGCGGACCCGGCCCTGGACGTTGCCGGCGGTCAGCTGCCCGGTGCGCGCGCCGTCGGGCTGGCGGATCGCGGCCTGCGCGTAGTTGCCGACCAACTGCGCCTGGAACTCGTGGATCTTGCGGCGGATCCGGAACCGGCCGCCGCCGGTCAGCGCCGCCGAGCGGGCGTTGCCGGAGGTGAACAGGCCGCCCGCCGAGATCTCCGCCTCGGTCGCGTCCATCGGCTCGCTGGTGCCGGTGGTCGCGAACTTGTTCTCGTCGAGGTTCGTGGCGCCCGTGCTGGCCGGGGCCTGGGCGCCGACGGTGCCGGCCGCCCGTGGCCCCGCGGCCGCGGCGGTGCCGGTGGGTGCGGGGGCCGGTGCGGGGGCAGGGGCCGGCTCGGCCTCCTCGGCGGGAGCCGGTTGGGCCGGCGGGGCGGGGGTGGGCGATTGAGCGGCGACGTCGCCCGCGGCTGCGAGCACGAGGGCGAACGCGACGAACGAGGGACAACGAGCGGGCGACGGCATGGCGGAATCGGCGCGCTCGTTTGTGACACCGATTGCTCCGCCAGCCAACTTCCCGCGCAGCCGCGGTGGGGTGTCCGGCAGTCCGGACGGCCGGTCAGGTGCGCCAGATCATGGCGGCATCGGCGGTTCCCCGAAGGGCCGCGATGGCGGCCGCGTAGTCGCGGCCGAATTGCGGGCTGCGCAGGACCCCGGTGCCGGACACGAAGGCGTCGGCCCCGTCGGCCGCGACGTCGGCGATGGTGTCGACGGTGATGCCGCCGTCGACCTGGATCCGGGTGGGCAGGCCGGCGGCGGCGATCATGGCCCGCAGCTCGCGGATCTTCGGGCGCACGGCCGGGATGAACTGCTGGCCGCCGAAGCCGGGGTTGACGCTCATGACGAGCACGAGGTCGCACAGGTCGAGCACGTGGACCAGCACCGACACGGGGGTGTGCGGGTTGAGGCTGACGCCGGCCAGCACCCGCCCGCCCGACTTGCGCGAGAGGTTGCGGATCTGCTGGAGATTGCGGTGCAGGTGGCGGCAGGCCTCGACGTGCACGGTGATGATGTCGGCCCCGGCGTCGGCGAAGGCGCCGACGTAGCGCTCGGGCTCCTCGATCATCAAGTGACAGTCGAGCACCCGCGAGGTGTGCGGCCGCAACGCGTCGACCACCAGCGGGCCGATCGTGATGTTGGGGACGAAGCGGCCGTCCATCACGTCGACGTGCATCCAGTCGGCGCCCGCCCGGTCGAGCGCGACGACCTCCTCACCCAGGCGGGCGAAGTCGGCGCTGAGCAGCGAGGGGGCGATCACCGGCGCGAGCCGTTCGGACGGGGCTGTATGTTGAGACATGTCTCTCCGGGCATGTGGCCGACCGGCCGCGCGGGAGTGGTAGCACAGTCGGGCGGGCGTGGGTAAACTGCCGGGGTGTGCGCGGACGCCAGGTCGCCTGAGCCCCGGCCCGGATGGGGCGCGGTGGTCCGCGGCAACGTGCTCGCGGTCGGGGTAGTCAGCCTGCTCACGGACCTGTCGAGCGAGATGATCAATCCGCTGCTGCCGGTGTTCGTCGCCGGGCTCGTGCCCGCGTCGACGGCGGCGGTCACGCTCGGGCTGATGGAGGGCCTGGGCGAGGCGACCGCGAGCCTGCTCAAGCTGGTGTCGGGCCGCATGAGCGATCGGCTGGGCAAGCGCAAGGCGCTGATCCTGGGCGGCTACGGGCTGTCGACGCTGGCGCGGCCGCTGTTCTCGCTGGCGACCGCGGGCGGCCACGCGGTCGCGCTGAAGTTCGTCGACCGGGTCGGCAAGGGCGTCCGCACCAGCCCGCGCGACGCGCTGATCGCCGACGCGGTGCCGGCGGCGCGGCGCGGCCTGGCGTTCTCGTTCCACCGGGCGATGGACCACGCCGGCGCGGTGCTCGGGCCGCTGGTCGCGCTGGCGCTGCTGCACGTGCTGCTCGGCTACGGCTTCTGGCGCGGCGAGCGGGCGATCCCGGCGGCCGAGGAGATGGCGGCGCTGCGGGTGGTGTTCGCGGCGGCGCTGGTGCCGGGGCTGCTGGCGCTGGCGGTGATCGTGTTCGCGGTGCGGGAGATCGTGCCGGCGGCGCCGCCGACGAGCGGGCCGGGTTCGCGCGGGGAGGGGCTGCCGCGCCGGTTCTACGGGTTCGTCGCCGCGGCGGCGCTGTTCGCCCTCGGCAACAGCAGCGACCTGTTCCTGCTGCTCTACGCGCACGAGCGGTTCGGCCACGGGCTCGTGCAGCTGATCGCGCTGTGGATCGCGCTGCACCTGGTGAAGATGGCGAGCTCCGTGCCCGGAGGCTTGCTCGCCGACCGGCTCGGCCGGCGCGCGGCGATCCTGATCGGCTGGAGCGTCTACGCGCTGGTCTACCTCGGCCTCGCCCGCGCCGACGCGGCCTGGCAACTGTGGGCGCTGCTGCTGGCCTACGGGCTCTACTTCGGCCTGACCGAAGGGGCAGCCAAGGCGCTGGTCGCCGACCTCACCCCGAGCGCGCAGCGGGGCACCGCGTTCGGCATCTACCACGGCGCCGTCGGCCTGGCCGCGCTGCCGGCGAGCCTGCTGTTCGGGGTGTTCTGGGCCGCGCTCGGGCCCCAGGCGGCGTTCTCGATCGGCGCCGGCCTGGCGCTGGCGGCCGCGCTGGTGCTGCTGACCGCCGCGCGCCCGGGACCGCCGGCATGAACGAGGCCGCGCGGGCGCACGAGCGCGGCCTCGACCCGGCCCGCCGCAAGATCGACGGGGTGTTCTACACGCCGGCGCCGCTGGTGGCCCGGCTGGTCGACGACGCGCTCGGGCGGGCGCTGGCGGCCGCGCCCGCCGCGGCGACGGTGCGGGTGGTCGATCCGTCGTGCGGCGCGGGGGCGTTCCTGGTCGCGGCCGCGCGGGCCTTGCTGGCCCGGGGCGAGCAGATGGCCCGAGAGACAGGTGCGGAGCTCGGCCCGGCCGAGCGGCTCCGGCTGCTGCGCGCGGCGATCTTCGGCGTCGACGTCGACCCGGCGGCGGTCGGGCTGGCGCGCGCGGCGGTGGCCGAGCTGGCAGGAGCTGTCCCCGAGGACATGTCCGAGAACATCAAGGTCGGCAACGCGGTGGTCGGCGAAGGCGCGCCGGCCGAGGCGGGGCCGCCGTTCGTGTGGGCGGACGAGTTCCCGCAGGCGGCCGGCGGCTTCGACGCGGTGCTCGGCAACCCGCCGTTCGTCGGCGCGGAGGCGATGACGCGCCACCACGCGGCGCTGCGCCGCTACTGCGCCGGCCGCTACGAGGCGGCCCGCGGCAACTGGGACCTGTTCTGCGTGTTCATCGAGCTCGGCCTGCGGCTGTGCGCGCCGGGCGGCTACGTGGCGCTGGTGGTGCCCAACAAGCTGGCGTCGGCCGACTACGCGGCGGCGGCCCGGCGGCTGCTGACGCGCGAGGCCCGGCTGGTGGCGCTGCACGACCTCAGCGGCGCGCCGCCGTTCGCCGCCGGGGTCTATCCGCTGGCGTTCGTGGCCCGCCGCGGCGCCGGCGAGGCCGCGCCGGTGACGATCCGCCGCGGGGACGAATGGTGTGAGATGTCCCTCGGGACAGGTGACGGCGACGGGCCGTGGCCGATCTCCGGGCGCGGCGACGCGGCCTGCGTCGCCCACATGCGCGCGGTCGGCCGGCCGCTCGGCGAGCTGGCCGACGTGTGGGGCGCGGCCACCGTCGGCGAGGCCTACGCGATCGCCGAGCTGATCGTCGAGGGCGACGCCGGCCTGCGCGTGGTCAACAGCGGGACGATCGACCGCTGCGCCGAGCTGTGGGGCAAGACGCCGCTGCGCTACCTCGGGCGCAGCTTCCTCCGCCCGGTGATCGCGGCGCCCGAGCGGCTGCCGCCGCGCCGCCTGGCCCAGGCGCGCACGCCGAAGCTGATCGTGGCCGGGATGACGCGCTCGCTCGAGGCGATGATCGACGCCCGCGGCGAGGTCCTGGCCGGCAAGTCGACGACGATCTGCTGGTGGCCCGCCGACCTGCGCGTGCTGGCGGCGATCCTCCACAGCCGCGCGCTCGACGATTATTATCAACACGTGCACGGCGGCGACCGCCTGGCCCGCGGCTACCTGCGGATCGGGCCCCGTCAGCTGCGCGGCCTGCCGGTGCCCGCGCCCGCGGACTGGGACCCGCAGACCGCCGCCGAGATCGCGGCGCTCGTCGACCGCTGGTCCGCCGGCGACGCCTCGGTCGCGCCCGCCTCGACAAGCTGGTCGACGCGCTCTACGGGCTGGCCTGAGCCGGCCCGAGGTGATCGATCGAATCAGTCGAGAGAATGAAAGGACATGTCGTAAAAAACATGTCGATACGGGCACCCGAAGGGGACGCAGCGGTCGCGGCCGACCGCTGCGGGCCCGGGCGCGGCTCACACGAGGATGTTCTTGCGGATCTCGTCCACAGTCTTGTCGCTCGGCTGCGGCTCCGCGGGCGGGACGCTGCGGCCGCGTTGCACGGCGGGGCGCTCGCCGATGTCGCGGAGCCAGCGCTGGAGGTTGTCGAGGCCGTCGAGGGCGACGCCGGCCCAGTCGTGGCCGCGGACCCACGGCCAGGTCGCCATGTCGGCGATCGAGTAGTCGCCGGCGACGTACTCGACCTCGGCGAGCTGCCTGTCGAGCACCTCGAACAGGCGCCGGACCTCGCGCTGGTAGCGGCCGATGGCGTAGGGGATCTTCTCGGGCGCGTAGCGGAAGAACACGTTGGCCTGGCCCATCATCGGGCCGACGCCGCCCATCTGGAACATGAGCCACTGGATCACGCGGCTGCGGGCGCGCACCTCGGTGGGCAGGAACTGACCTGTCTTCTCGGCCAGGTAGATGAGGATCGCCCCCGACTCGAACACCGCGAAGTCGCCGGCGTCGCGGTCGACGATCGCGGGGATCCGGCCGTTGGGGTTGAGGGCGAGGAACTCCGGCTGCTTCTGGTCGCCGCGGGTGAGCGAGAGCGCGTGCACCTCGTAGGGGAGGCCCATCTCCTCGAGCGCGATCGAGACCTTGTGCCCGTTGGGCGTGGCTGCGGTGTAGAGGTCGATCATCGCCATGCTGTAGCAGATGCGGCCGGGCCGTTCGAGGCGGCCGGCAGCGACGCCCGTGCGCCTTCACCGATCCAGCCGCGGGGCGTTCGTCACGTGCGACGTCGCGGCCGGGACAGGAACGACGGCGCCGCGCGCGATCGGGTCGCCACCGATGCGGCGAGGTCGGAGCGAAGCGCACGGGCGGCGGGTGAGAGCCGGCTATGTTTTAAGGGACATGACCGATCGGGCATGTCCAAAGGGGCAGCGCCATCACGGCCCGACGTGGCCGGCCTTGCCGACCAGCAGGTCGCTGAACCAGTCGACGAAGCGGACGCCGTGGACCCAGGTGGAGGAGAACCGGGTGTCCGTGGTCCACACGTGGTCGCCGCTGTCGCCGACGAAGTAGGTGCTCCACACGCCGGCGGGCTTGTTGACGTAGTTGTCGCGCAGGTCGACGAGGCCGGCCTCGAAGTCGCCGGCGGGGACGTTGATGGTCTTCGGCATGCACTCGTCCTCGCCGTAGCCGAAGAAGAAGCGGATCGTCAGGTCTTGCGTGGAGGAGACCAGGCCGAGGTGCTGCTTCGGGTGCTTCTCGCCGAGGTAGCGGGCGAGGTTGGCGAGGCCGCCGCCCGCGCTCGGGAAGCAGTCGTCGCAGCCCTCCGGCAGGGCGTCCTCGAGGCCCCACAGATCGCTCCACTGCTGCTGCAGGCACGAGGCGAGGACGTTGTTGGGCAGCGGCGGGCCGGAGTCGTCGAGCAGGGTGACGCGCGCGTCCGGGAAGGCGCGGGCGATCCGGTCGTAGTGGATGCCGGCGCCGAAACCCCCCGCGCTCGCGCCGGTGACGAGCACGTTGGGCGCCGCCTTGAAGGTCGGGACGATGCGGTCGAGGAAGGCCGTCATGTTGCGGTAGCCGACGAACTGCTGCAGACCGTCGACGCCGGGGATCTCGACGTCGGTGCGGCTGCCGGCGTGGACGTCACCGGTGCAGTACGGGACGTGGACGAAGTTCCAGTCGTGGACCGGGTTGTCGGTCCACGTGTCGTCGAAGATGCCGTCGCCGTCCCAGTTGAACCACCAAGTGTCCTCGTAGTTCGCGGCGTTGTTGGCGCAGGTCAGGGCATTGAAGCAGGCGCCGCCGCCCTCGAAGAAGATGACGAGGCCGGGGCCCTTGCCGTAGCGCAGCCAGATGCCCGCGCGGCTGCCGTCGCGGCACTGCGAGTCGGGGAAGGGGATCCAGTTCCAGCGGCCGTAGTCGTCCCACGGCAGCTTCTCACCGTCCCAGACCTCGGGCTCGGGCTGGACGTCCTCGCCGCTCGTGGTGTCGCCGGTGGTCGAGTCCGTGGTGGTCGGCTCGCTCGCGCCGGGGTCCGTGGTCTCACCGGTGGTACCGGTCGTCGTCCCGGTGGTCGTGTCGTCGGGGCTGGTGTCTTCGGGGTCGGTGTCGCCGGTGCTGGTGGACATCGGCGAGCCCTCGCTGCCGGCGACGGAATCGCCACAGGCGGGAGCCAGCATCCACATTGTCAACGACGAGGTGAGGAGGATACGCGACGGGTTGGCCATATCGGTATTCGGGTGGCCGGGCGCGAGGGCCCAGCGCTGCAAACAGAGGCGCCGGAATAGTTCGAGCCAGAAGACGAGATAGCAGAGCGAGCCCCGGGTTGCGAGGCGGACGTCCGGGCCAGGCGCGTGCGTGGGCGCGCAGGCGCGAGGCGTGCGGAGGAGGAATGACGAGGCGCACGCCGAGGTTGGGAGGGCGCCGGCGGCCGCGAGCGGGGGATGTCCCAAGAGACATGTAGCCGGCCGCGCCCGAGTCACGGGCTCGCCGGAGGTCGCGGGCGCGGGCGCGCGAGGACGTCGTGAACGCTGCGTGCTCACTGCTGCTGCGGGGCCCCCGTGAGGGACAGTGCCCGCCGCGGGGCAAACAATTGTCGGCCCTGGCGCCAGCGAGGGCGCGGGCGAGGAACGGTGTGCGTCAGCGGGTGATGGCCCCGTCGGCGCACCCGGACGCACCCATGCGCCTCGCGCGGCTCACGCGTCGGGGAAGCACGAGAAGCCGACGTAGAACCGCCCGGTCGCCGGTACGAAGTACATCTCGTCCTCGCCGTAGTAGTGACGGGTGCGCTTGCACTCGGGCTCGAGGTCGCGGGGGATCTCGAGCTCGCGGGCGATCTTCCGGGCGGCGACATCGAAGGTGGCCACTGTCTTCTTGCGCGGTCCGGACAGGTACAGGGCCAGGTTCGGGCCGGCCGGCAGGACCTCGAGGGGCGTCTTGTCGCCCAGGTCGAGCTTCACGAAGGATTTCGTCGACGGATCGATCTGCAAGAGGGCCGTGTCCTTGACGAGACCCGCTCCGTAGAGCTTGTCGCCGAGGACCACGAAGTCGCCCTGGAAGCCGCGCACGTCCGCCAGCGCGAACGACTCGGGCACGAGCGGATGAGGCTTCCTGAGGATGAACGTCGCTCCCGCGTCCGACCTGGGGACGTCGAAGCGCGCGAGCAGCTCCGGAGGTCGCGGCATCTTCACGAACTCGACTGTGGTCGGGGTCTCCGTCTTGCCGTCGCGCACGAACCACGCGGTGCCGTCGCGGGTAAGCAAGGTGATCGGCGGGGCGCCGGCGACGTCGAGGATGTACACGCCGCAGAACGGGCCCGGCTCCTCGTCGGGGCAGTACACCCGTTTGGGCAGCTGGTAGCGGTCGGGGCCGGCGAGGAGGGTCGGAGCCGCGGGCTCGGGCTCCGGCGCGGGGACTGCCGGAGTCGTCGGCGCGGCGACGGGCGGGGTCACCGGCGCGGGCGTCGTCGTCGCGGGCGCGGCCGCAGGTGGTTCGGCGGCGGGCTTGCTGTCCGCGGGGGCCGGTGGCGGCTCCGAGGTGCAGGCGATCGCGAGCGAGGCGACGACGAGGAGGCTGCGCATGCTTCGCTCATACGAGACGAGTCCGCGATCGCACAAGCGAAAGCGACGACTGCCCCAGGCGGCGGGGCGATAGTGCCCCGCCGGGGCGAGGGGCACGGGGTGGTCGGCGCTTCGACGGCTCGCAGGAGCGCTTCTCCGCGGAGCGGCCGCGTCGAGCGAGCGTAAACGTGCGCGGCTCGCCCTCAGTCGCGCAGGCAGGACTCGTCGAGCGGGTCGGGCAGCACCCAGTCGTGGACGTTGTCGCTCTTCCGGTATCCCCACACGTAATTGCCGCCGACGCTGTCGGTGACGACGAATGACTGCTGCTTGTCGAGGTTGTCACGGGCGGGGCCATCGAGGTATTCGCGGATGGCCACGCGATCCTCGCAAGCGCCGTGTTCGCCGGTCGCGGATGCGTCCGCGCGCGCCGGAACCGAGGCCGCCAGCGGGCAGACGAGAGCGAGCCTCGGGATGAAGCGCGGTGCTCTCGGCATTCGTCTCTGCTGTCGCTCGACGAGCCCATGGCGAGTCGACCTGTCTTTCGAGACATGCGTGCACCGAGGTGAAGGGCGCGGCGCAGGGCTCGTCGGGGAGGGCCGGTCGGTCGCGGCCTCGCCGGGCTCAGGCGTCGCGCACGATCGTCTTGAAGCGTCGCAGGTAGTCGACGAAGGTGGGGCTGATCGCCAGGTCGTGCAGCTGGGCGGGGGTCAGCGGGCCGCGCTCGGGCTGGTAGGACGGGTCGGCGGCGCGCAGCGGCCAGTCGGGATTCAAGATGGCGACCTTGCCGAGGGCGACGAAGTCGGCGCCGCGCTCCAGCTGGAGCTCGGCGTCGGCCGGGGTCCAGATGTTGCCGGCGACCACGAGCGGCACGTCGGCCGGCAAGGCGGCGCGGAACAGCGGGATGGGGTGCTGGTCGGGCCGCTTGGCGGTGTTCCGGGTGGTGTCCCACAGGGAGACGTGGAGGAAGTCGACGCCGTCCTCGGCGAGCCAGGCGGCGAGCTGCAGCGATTCGTCGAGGTCGAGGCCGCGGGCGTAACCAAAATCCTCGGGGGAGATCCGCGCACCGACGAGAAAGCCCGCGGGGGTGGCGGCGCGGACGCGGCGGGCGACCGTGCGAATGAGGCGAGCGCGATTGGCGAAGGAGCCGCCCCATTCGTCGGTGCGCTGATTCATGGTGCTGCTGAGGAATTGACCGAACAGATAGCCGTGGGCGCCGTGCAGCTCGACGCCGTGGAAGCCGGCGGCGGCGGTGCGACGCGCGGCCTGCTCGAAGGCGTCGATCGCGGCCTCGATGTCGCGGACGTCGGCGGCCCGCGGGACCTCGAATTCGGGCCGCGCCTCGGTGAAGCTGCTGGCGCTCCACGGCCGCCGGCCCGTCAGCCGCGAGGGCGAACGGACGCCGCCGTGATACAGCTGGACGAGACCGATGGCGCCGGCTCGCGCGATGCCGGCGGCCAGCTCGCGCAGCCGCGGGAGCTGATGATCGCCCCACACGCCGAGCTGGCCGTCGAAGCCCTGACCGTCCGGCGCGATGTGAGCGGCGCAGGTCTCGACGACGCCGAAGCCGCCCTCGGCCCGCCGCTCCAGCCAGCGCTGCTCCGCGGGCGAACACACGCCGTCGGCTTCGCTCTGCTGGTTGGTCAGGGGGGCGAGCCAGACACGGTTGCGCGCGACGAGGCCGTTGCGCAGGCGAATCGGAGAGAGGAGAGCGCCGCTCATGAGGAAGGGTTAGAGCATCGCTGCGCGCCGAACCGACAGGTGCGCCGGGCGCAGCACAGTGACAAAAATCGCGCGGATCTGCGCGCGTTGCGAGAGGGGCGCGCGGGCGCGAGGGCGTCGTGGACGGGTGGGCGCGAAGACGGGATGATGGGCGCGGTCGGATGGAGCGGAGGTCATGGTGACGAGGACGAGGGCGGACGCGCGGAGGCGGGTCGGGGGATGGAGCGCGGCGTTTTTCGCGATGTCGTTCGGCGGTGGATGCTTCTTCGATGCGATCGGGCACCCGGGGCTGGATACGTCGACGGGCTCGTCCGGCAGCACGACGGGGGGGCAGGGGATGACGACGGGGGCGGTGCCGACGTCGACGAGCTCGACGACGGGCGAACCCACGTCGACCGGCGCTGTGGCGCCGACGACGGAGGTGACGACGAGCGAGGCGACGAGCGAGGCGACGACGACCACGGGGACGAGCGAGGCGATGACCACCGGGACCAGCGAAGCGGCGTCGACGACCGAGTCGTGCCCGCTGATGATGGGCTACAAGGACTTCGACAATGACAACTACGGTGACCCGAATATGCCGGCGTGGGTGTGCGAAGGGACACCGGGGTGGGTGCACGACAACACCGACTGCAATGACATGTCGGCCAACGCGCATCCGGGCATCACCGAGATGTGTGACACGATCGACAACGATTGCGACGGTATGTACGATGAATTCGACGGGGAGACCAACAACCAGAGCTGTGGTGGTTGTCAATACAGCCTGCGCGATGGAACCCTCTACTATTTTTGCACGATTGCCCGCGAGTGGGAGCAGGCGGAGCAGTTCTGCGTGACCCATGGCCTCCATCTCGCCAAGGACGACGGCGGCGCCGAGCGCGAGTTTCTGCTGCAAGAGATGGGGGACACGGGGATGTGGTGGATCGGCGGCAACGACCTCATGACCGAAGGCATTTTCAAATGGGTGTCCGACGGGACGGACATGGCCGGAGACGGGTGGAGCAACATGCAGCCGGACGACAAGGAGTGGTTGGAGTGGGAAGACGCCGACTGCGTGGTATTGATCGACAGCACCGGCGTGTTTGGATATCCCGGTGATCCCGGCGAATGGGCCGATAATATGTGCGATGGCGGGTTCAAATTCATCTGCGAAGGGCCCGTTCCGTGAGCAGGCGGTGGGCTCGACGGTGAGCTCTGCTCTCGTTGCGCCTGCGGGCGGCCACAGTCCGGCTCGTCTGATCGCAGGTGGCGCTGCGGGCGCCGGTTTCGTGGTGGCGGGACATCGTTCGCTGCGACGGCTCGTCGGTCGGGTGCGGAGATATTCATAGGCGTACGCCGAGGCCGCAATGGGGCGAGGATTGGCGGGAGCTCGGCGGTTCGAGCCAACGTGGTGCGAGAAATCGACGGCTACGGCTGTTCATCGATCTGATGAATATTTTATATTCATAGGATGGCTCCGAGGTCGCGACGCGGTGAAGGGTTGGCGGGTGCTCGGCGGTTCGAGTCGAGCGCCGTCTTCAGGATGGCGAGCGCGGCCGTTTTTCGGGGTCGTAAGATCTGCATCGCCGGTGTCGCCGCGCGGCTCGACGCGGGCGTCGCGGGTCGGCACACTCATCTGCGCATGCCGCTGCGCTCGCTCGCCGACGAACTTTGGGTTCACGAACGCCGCCTCCGCTTCCTCGGGGTCGAGACCGGGGCGCGCATGACGATCGTCCGTCTGCGCGACGGGCTGTTCGTCCACAGCCCGGCGCCGCTGGCGGCCGAGTTGCGCGCCGAGGTCGACGCGCTCGGGTCGGTGCGGGCGATCGTCGCGCCGAGCCTGTTTCATCACCTGGGGCTGCGCTCGTGGATCGACGCCTACCCGCACGCGGTCACGGGCGCCTGCCCGGGGCTGGGGCGCAAGCGGCCGGACATTCGGTTCGATCGCGTGCTCGGCGACAGGCCCGAGCCCGAGTGGGCCGGCGAGCTCGATCAGGTCTTTTTTGAAGCCAGGGCGCTGGAGAACGAGGTCGTGTTTCATCATCGCGCCAGTCGCACGCTGATCTGCGCCGACATCGTGTTCAACCTCGGTGCGCACCCTTCGTGGTTCACGCGCCTCGTGGCCCTCGTGATGGCCGCCCGCCGGCCGGGGGCGACGTGGCTCGAGCGTCTGATGATCCGCGACCGCGCGGGTGCCCGCGAGCAGATCGGTCGCATGCTCGCGTGGGACTTCGACCGCATCGTGCTGTCGCACGGGCCGATGGTCGAGACGGGCGGGCGCGAGGTGCTGCGCCGGGCGTACGCGTGGCTGTGACTGCGAGTCGCCGGCGAGAGTCGGGTCGCATGCGCGACGGCGCGAGCGGTGGGCGCGAGGTGCTGCGCCGGCGTGGTCGCAGCGATCGTTCGCCGAGGGTCGACGGCGCGAGCGGTGGGCGCGAGGTGGGGTGTGGCGGGCATGCGCCGAGAAATCGCTCGCCGCTGTCGCACGACGCGAGCGGTGGCCGTGAGGCGCTGCGCGGGCGTCACGACGAGTCCGCTGGCAGCGGTGCGATCGAGGGTCTGGGCGCGCGATTGGGCCGCGGTGCTCAGTCGCCGGCGAGGCGGCGCTCGAGCTCGGGCCAGTCGGCGAAGAACCACACGCTGTCGCCGCGGTTGGCCTCGCGCACGTAGTCGCGGAGGGCGTCGCTGTCGATGAGGGCGAGCGAGAGGTCGCCGAGGAGGACGAGGCGGCGGCCGTAGGTGACGAATTTTTGCGTGAACTCGCCGGCCATGCGGGTGCGGAGGACCAGGAAGTCGGGGTGCAGGCGGGCGACCGGGACGACGACGGTGTCGGCGCCGCTGCTGGCGGTGTCGCCGATCAGCTGGATGGCGTCGTCGACGGTGCCGATGTCGGGACCGGAGTCGGGGAGCACGAGCACCTTGGCCGCACCGATTTGGCGGAGCTGGGGGACGGTCACGGGCGCATGATGCCTGGAGCCGGCGCCGACGTCGCGGCGGTCGTCGCGTGCGAATGCGCGCGGGGCCACGAGGCCGCGGCCATGAGGGAGCCTCGACGGCCATGCGCAGCGGTGACGGCGAGTGGCACTGCAGCGGTGCGCTCGAAGGTTGGGCGCTGTTCGCCAGGCGGTGCTTCGGCCCTGGCCGCCGGCGAGGCGGCCTCGAGCTCGTGAGCCTCGCGCGGTCGAGGCGGCGCTCAAGCCTGTGAGCCTCGCGCGGGCGAGCGGCTGCTGCGAACGACCGCGCCAGGGGCTCTCGAGACGGCGCGAGCGGAGTGGCGACGACGACGGGTGCGGGCGACCCCACGATGGCCGGCGGGCGGACGAGAGGAGCGAGGTGCCGGCAGTCAGGCGTGGGCTGGACGCCTGCGCGCCGGTGGGTCGAGGACGGGCGAGGTGGCCTTTGATGAAGATGTCCTTCAGGACATGTCGATGACGGCGCGCCGATCGATGATATGTCCTCGAAGACAGGCGAGCGCGCGCGCCGCTCACCTGCAACGGGCGGCGAGCTCTTGCGCGACGCTGGCCGCGAGCCAGGCCGAGAAGGTCCGCGGCGTGCGCCGCAGCGCGCGGTCCAGGCCATGGACGAACGCGACGACGTGAGGATCGTCGGAGGCGCCGAGGTGGAAGCCGCAGAGGGCGTAACCCTGGTGCATCGAGAACACGAACAGATCGGCGGGTAGAGGGCCGAGGCCGTGCTCGAGGAGCAGCTCGTCGGCCTCGGCGCGCAACTCGGACACCAGCGGGTATTGCCAGTCGGTGCCCTGCATGAAGCCGCCGGCGTCGCAGCCGGCGAGCGCCATGAGGCGTCGATAGGCGCGCGGGAGCGGGCCGCCGGCGTGGACCTCGAGCTCGCGGAGCTCGGCCTCGGTGCACCCGGTCAACCGGCGCCCGTTCGCCTGGGCCAGCCGGCGGAGGTCGGCGAGGGCGAGGTCCAGCGGATCGGGCGACGCCATCAGTTGAGCGTGGCGGGGGTGTCGGAGTCGCGGATCAGGTCGCCGGCGGTGATGTCGGGGGCGGCGCGCTCGTTCTCCCACTCGAGCAGGCCGAGGGCGGCGTAGTGCGGGCGGACGCGGTCGGTGAGCAGGCCGATCCGCTTGAGGTTGGGGACCAGCCGGCGGAACATGGTCTTGCGGAAGTTCTGCATGTACGTCGAGCTGAGGATCAGCTCGTCCCACTGCTTGCGCGACAGGGCGTGGCCGTAGAACTCATCATAAAACTCGTGGGCGAGGAAGCGGTTGCGCATCAGCACCGCGACCTCGAAGGCCCAGTCCTCGCGCTCGCGGCGCTCGGGCTCGGGCAGCTGGTGGTAGAAGTCGCGCAGGGACAGCACGCCGTAGTGCACGTGGCGGGCCTCGTCGGTGATGACGTACTTGAGCAGCTCGCGCAGCAGCGGCTCGCGGCTGGTCTGGCGCAGGGTGCCGAACGCGGCCAGGGCCAGGCCCTCGACCATGATCTGCATGCCGAGGAACTTGAGGTCCCAGCGGCCGTCGGTCATCAGCGCGTCGATGAGGGTGAACAGGTTGTCGTTGACGGTGTAGAGCTTGCCGAGCTTGTCGTTGAGGTAGCGGTAGAAGACCTCGACGTGGCGGCCCTCGTCGACCACCTGGGTGCTGCCGTAGAGCTTGCCGTCGACCCAGTGCACCGCCTCGGTGACCTGGCAGGCGGCGAACAGCGCCCCCTGCTCGCCGTGCAGGAACTGCGACAACATCCACGCCAGGAGCGCGTGGCGCTGGATCTGCTGGCCGCGCTCGTCGAGCTTGCGGTAGGCCGGGATGCTCGGCAGCGGCGACAGCTGCTCGGGGAACAGCTCCTTGCGGGTGTCGAACGGGTCGACGTCGATCGACCAGTCGAGGTCGGTGGTCGCGTTCCACTGCGAGGTCTTGGCGATCTCGTAGAGGCGCGCCATCTCGGGCTGGGTCCGCTGATACGTCCAGTCGAAGTGGGCCTTGTGGTTGGCCTGCATCTCGCTGGTGCTGCTGCGCCCGCCGTGGAGCACGAGGCCGCGGATCGCCGGGCCCAGCAGGTTCAGCGCGACCTTGACGTTGCCGCTGCGCAGGACCTTCTGCAGGACCGTGCTGGGGTTGTAGGCGCTGGCTTGGTGGAGGAGCTCCTTGACGTGCATCGTTACTCTCCGCTGTTGCTCGAGAAGAACAGCGCGCGGGCGAGGACCCGCGCGTGGACCTGATCGCCCCACAGGGCGCTCTTGAATTCGCGGGCCGAGGTGCGCAGCACCAGGTCGCTGGCGATCTGCAGGATCGCCGCGCGCACGGGCAGGTCGGGGCGGATGTAGCGGCGGCCCTCGATGCGGGCGAACCGCTCGGTCAGGTCGAGCAGCGGCACCACCTGCTCGAGCAATACGACGCGCCCGGGGCCCTGACCGTCGAGCAATTCCCACACGAGGATCCGCGCCAGCTCGGGGTGCTCCTCGAGGAAGTTGGTGTACGTGTCGATGATGGCGTCGAAGCGGTCCGAGAAGCTCGAGGGCTGCAGCATCGCCTCGGTCAGCGCGGCGCCCAGGCGCTGGAAGGTGCGCCGCACGACCGCGTTGTAGAGCAGCTCCTTCGAGGGGAAGTGATAGAGGAGCGAGGGCCGCCGGATGCCCGCGGCGGCGGCGATGTCCTCGAGCCGGGCGCCGCGGAACCCGTGCTGGGCGAACACGGCGTCGGCGGCGTCGAGCAGGCGCTCGGGCGTGGCCGTGGTGACGCTCCCTGCTGCCGGTCGACCCATCGCCGAGGACCATATCTACTCCCGAGTAGATATGCAAGCGCCGCTTGTCCGGCCCCGGGTTAGCGATCACGCTTGGGCCGATTCAGAGGAGAAAGCCATGCGCGGACACAGAATTCAGGCGCTAGCGGTCGTGCTCTCGGGGCTTCTGGCCGGCTGCGGCGACTCGGCAGCGAGCAAGCGCGCGTCCGAGGAGACGAAGGAGGCGATCGACGCGGCCTCGCGGGCGGCCAAGGCGGCGGGGGAGAAGGTCCGCTCGGGCGCCGAGAAGGCGGTCGACGTGGTCGAGTCGGGGGCGAAGGTGGCCGGCGAGAAGATCGAGGACGGGGCCGAGGACGCCGCCAAGCGGATCCAGCACGGCGCCGAGAAGGTCGAGCAGGGCGCGCGCGAGGCCCTCGAGAAGGGCAAGGCCGAGATGCACCAGATCAAGGACGCGGCCAAGGCCGGGGCGGAGGCCGCGAACGCGGAGCTCGAGAAGGACGAGAAGAAGTAGTGGGACGGGTCCGCACCTGGGTCGCCGAGCTGCTGGCGCTCAACGGCACGCCGCAAGGGGTCGCCGGAGGGTTCGCCCTCGGGGTCGGGCTGTCGCTGATCCCGATCCCGTTCGCGGGCATGCTGATCGCGCTGGCCCTGGCCCCGGCCCTCAAGCTCAACATCCCGGCGACGTACCTCGGCACCGCGGTCGTGAATCCGGTCACCGGCGCGGTGTTCTACGCCGGCGAGCTCTATCTCGGGCTGGCGGTGATGGGCCGCCCGCTGCCGTCGTGGGCGCAATTGCGGGCGCTCGACGCGGCCGGCTGGTGGGACCTGTTCACGTCGATGCTCGGGCCGTTCGCGCTCGGGGCGGCGGTGGCGATCCCGACGCTCGCAGGGCTGTCGTACACGCTGGTGTACCTGGCGGTCCGCCAGTGGCGGCGCACGCACGAGGCGGCCAAGGAGCCGTGACGGACCGCCGGGTGTCCCTGGCAGGCCCCTCGCTCGGGCACGTGCGCGAGGATTGAATCGGGCGCGGCTTTCGCCGCATAACCGCGCCATGAGGCGGATGCGTGTGATGACTGCGGCGGCGGCGGCGGTGCTCGGCTGCGGCGAGCCGACGCCGAACGCGAGCGCGACCGACGACTCGACCACGCAGGCGACGTCGAGCGGGACGGACGTCGAGACGACCGGCGCTCCGGCGACGACGACGAGCTCGGGGGATGCGTCGACGGCGAGCGGGGGCGAGCCACCGACGAGCACGAGCGAGGCGGCGACCAGCGAGGCGGCGACGACCGAGGCGCCCGAGCCGAACCCGTACCCCGAGCCGGGGGCGTTCCCGCCGGACGAGGGCCCGGGCGGGCCGCAGGTCGGCTTCACCGACGCGCAGCTCGGGGTCGAGTGCGCGACGCTCGACGGCGGGATGGACGGCGACGTCGGCAACGGCGAGCTGCACGACACCGAGGAGCACCACAACCTCGTGCAGATGTTCAACGGCTACCTGCTGATGCCGTGGGCGCCGGAGTACGGGGTCAACGCGGGGGTGACGTTCTACGACGTGAGCGACCCTTGCGCGCCGAAGGCGATCGGCTCGCATCAATCGCCGGAGATGCGCGAGAGCCACAGCCTCGGCTTCGCCAACTACGGCGACCGCTGGTACATGGCGGTCGACCAGATGCGACTGTTGCTCGGGGGTGGGATCGAGATCTGGGACATCACCGACCCGACGGCGATGGAGGTGGTGTCGAAGGTCGAGGTGCCGAACTTCTTCTACCCGGACGCCTACCAGCGCGTCACCCTGTCGGTGTTCTGGCAGGTGCCGTACCTCTACGTGGCCGGGGCCGACAACGGGATCTTCATCATCGACGCGTCGGACCCGTACAGCCCCGAGCTGGTGGCGCAGCACAAGTTCGACCCGATCCTGCGCGCCGGGCAGGTGCAGGTGGTCGGCAACCTGTTGATGACGAGCGCGGCCGAGGGGGTGCGCACGGCGCTGCTCGACGTGTCGAAGCCCGACTTCCCGCAGCCGATCGCCGGCGGCGAGTTCGCCATCCCGCGCGAGGCGTACTTCAGCAACCTGGCCGGCGGCCACGCCTACTACGCGCCGAAGGAGGGCGGCGGCGGCCTGATCGTCTACGACATCTCGAACCCGGGCGCGCCGGCGCTGGTCGGCGACTTCGCCAGCGGCGGCAACGGCGGCTACGTGTTCGTCAAGGACGAGTTCGCGTTCGTCGGCGAGTCGGAGTTCGCCAACATCTACGACCTCACCGACCCGTCCGACCCGACGCCGGTGCGGACGATGACGCTGACCGGCGACCTCGACACGATCACGCCGATCGGCAACGTCGCGGTGCTGAGCGTCGACGACAAGGCCGACGCCGACCGGGGGTCGACGATCGTGCCGTGGGCCAAGGAGGTCGACACGACGCCGCCGCGGGTGACGTGGGCCTGGCCGGCCGACGGGGCCACCGACCTGCCGCTCACGTCGCGCTTCGGCCTGACCTTCAACGAGTTCGTGGCGACCAAGAGCGCGTGGGCGGGGTCGGTGCGGCTGTACGAGACCGGGACCGACCCGGCGCTGACCCGCGTCGACGGCCACGTCAGCGCCCAGGAGGTGATCGTCAACTTCTCGCCCGGGGCCCCGCTCAAGCCCGGCACCCAGTACACCCTCGAGGTGCCGGCCGGCGGGATCCACGACTACAACGGCAACGCGATCGCCGAGCCGTTCACGATCACCTTCACCACGGCGGGCGGGTGATGACGCGCTGCATGGTACTTCGGACATGTCTCTCCGGTCTTGTCGTCGCCGGCTGCCAGGACCCCGGGCCGGCGGCGTCGACCGGGACGAGCGACGGGGCGACCGGCAACGAGGTGTCCTCCGGGACAGGTGACTCGAGCGGCGCGAGCACCGGCGACGCGACCGGCGAGGCGCCGACGACGGGGGAGCCGACGACCGGGACGACCGGGCCGGTCGGGCCGCTGCACCCCGATCCGGGCGAGCCGCGCTACGTGCGGATCGGCGAGCCGGTGGTGCTCGACGGCTCGGCGTCGACCGGGGCGGTGCTGTTCCAGTGGGACCCGGGCGACGGCTCGCCGGCGAGCGAGCCGTCGCCGGACCCTGTCTTTACGGTCATGTACGCCGAGCCAGGTCGTTACAAGCCGATCTTGACGGTCCACGACGGCCAGGGCGGCAAGCTGGCGGCGTCGGTGACGATCACGGCGACGCGGCAGGCGGTGTGGGAGCCGCGGCACAGCAGCACGGTGGCGATCTGGCGCGAGAGCGACCCGTTGACGGTGGCGGTGGTCAGCGCCGACTCGAACGAGGTGATGGTCGCGGCGCGGAAGAGCGAGGAGCAGGGCGAGGGCTGGGACCAGCGGTGGATCGCCACCGCGGCCGGGCCGCGTACGCTCACCGACATCGGCGGGTGGATCGCGGTCGCCGCCCAGGACGCGGGGGCGATCGAGTTCCACCGCCTGTCCGGGCGCGGCGGCGAGAGCTTCAGCCTCGACCTCGGCCACGGGTCGCGGCCGTTCGGGGTGGTCGGCCTGGGGCAGACGGTGTACGCGGCGCTGCAGGGGCCGGGGCGGCTGGCGGTGATCGGGTTCGACGGTCAGAACCCGCCTGTCCTCGAGGACATGATCGAGGTCGGCTTCGACGCCCGCGGGGTGACGATCCTGCCCGACGGGCGGGTGGCGGTGACGCGCTGGCGCTCGCCGACGAGCGGCGGGGTGGTGTCGGTCGTCGACGTCGCGCAAGGCGCGGTGGTCGAGGCGTGGCCGCTGCAGCTGGACCCGCAACTGGCCTCGGACACCGAGGTCGGCGGGGTGCCGAGCTATCTGTCGCAGATCGCGGTGTCGCCGACGGGCGACCTGGCGGCGTTGCCGGCGCTGCAGGTCAACGTGATGCAGGGGCTGTTCCTCAACGGGCACACCCTCGACCCCGACCAGGTGATGCGGGCGATCGTCGCCTACGTGGCGCTGCCGGGCGGGGCGGAGCAGTTCGAGCGGCGCAAGCAGTTCGACAACCGCGGCCTGGCGTCGGCGGCGGTGTTCAGCCCGCACGGCGACTACCTCTACGTGGCGACGCGCGGGCCGCAGACGGTCGAGCGGATCGACGTGTTCAGCGGCGACAACTCGGGCAACCTGTTCAAGGTCGGCTACGCGCCCGAGGGCCTGGCGGCGTCGCGCGACGGCCGGTGGCTGTTCGTCGACGCGTCGCTGGCGCGCGAGCTGGTGGTCTACGACACGCGCAGGTTCGACGAGCCGGGGCCCGAGGAGGCGCGGCTGCCGATCGCCAGCGCCGAGCCGCTGGCGCCGGCGGTGCTGCGCGGCAAGCAGCTGTTCAACGACAGCGAGGACGACCGCCTCAGCAAGGACGACTACATCGCCTGCGCCCACTGCCACCTCGACGGCGAGTCGGACCTGCAGGTGTGGGACTTCAGCGAGCGCGGCGAGGGCCTGCGCGACACGGCGGCGCTGCTCGGCCACGCCGGCGCGGGCGACGGGCCGATCCACTGGAGCGCCAACTTCGACGAGGTCCAGGACTTCGAGAACGACATCCGCGGCGGCTTCGGCGGCGCGGGCCTGCTGACCGACGACGACTGGGAGGCCGGGACGCACAGCCAGACCCTGGGCGACCCCAAGGCCGGGCTCAGCGAAGACCTCGACGCGCTGGCGGCCTACCTGGCGACCCTGACCGAGGAGCCGCACAGCCCGTTCCGCGGGCCGCTCGGCGAGCTGACCCCGGAGGCCGAGCTCGGGCGGGCGCTGTTCGAGTCGGCGGAGCTGGCCTGTACGACATGTCACAAGGGACAGCGCCTCACGGACAGCCAGTGGGTCGACCCGGGCGTGCCGCTGCTGCACGACGTCGGGACGATCGGCCCGGGCTCGGGGCAGCGGCTCGGGATGCCGCTGACGGGGCTCGACACGCCGAGCCTGCACGGGCTGTGGCGGACGCCGCCGTACCTGCACGACGGCTCGGCGGCGACGCTGTTCGACGTGATCGGCGGCGAGAACCCGGACGACCTCCACGGGGTCACGGGCGCGCTCGACGACGAGGAGCGCGCCGCGCTGGTGGCGTATCTGCTCTGTCTCGACGGACAGGTCGACTGACGCCCGCGCGCACGGGCGCGCCGCGCCGGCCGCGGCCGATCGCGCAGCCCCGGCCGCCGATGCGGTCGTGGGGGCGGCAGGCGGGCGCGGTGGGCGGAGGCTGGCGCGCCGCGGGCGGCGGCTATGGTGTCCGGTCGCAGGCGGCGGGATGCACCGCTCGCCTGCGCACATGTTCGAAAGGACACCTCATGGAAACCGAACGCGCAAAAGCCAAGTATGACCGCCTGAACAAGGACGAGGCGGCCCTCCTGATCATCGACCACCAGTCGGGCCTGTTTCAGCTGGTCCACGACCACAGCCCCGTCGACCTCGAGCAAAACGTCTGCGCTCTGGCCGACATCGCCAAGCTGTTCAAGCTGCCGACGGTGGCCACCACCAGCAAAGAGGACGGCCCCAACGGGCCGCTGATGCCGGTGCTGCGCGAGCGCCTGCCGAACCCCAAGATCGTCCGCCGCGAGGGGGAGATCAACGCCTGGGACAACGCCGAGTTCGTCAAGGCGGTCAAGAAGACCAACCGAAAGCAGCTTATCGTCGCCGGCATCACGACCGACGTGTGCGTCGCATTCGTGACCCTGTCGGCGCTCGAGGCCGGCTACAAGGTCTACGTCGTCACCGACGCGTCCGGCTCGCTCTGTATCGGCTCGACCGCCGGGGCGCTGGCCCGCATGGTCCACGCCGGCGCCTGCCCGATGTCGTGGTTCGCGGTCGCGTCGGAGCTGATGCGCGACTGGCGGGAGGACGAGCCCGGCTTCAAGAAGCTGATGGTCGACCACGTGCCCAACTACAAGCACCTGATCGACTCGTACAAGGCGAACAAGGAGGATTGATCGCGGCTGTCCCTCGGGGCAGGTGCCGCCGTCCCCCCACGGCCGACGCCTGTCCCCGAGGACATGTCCGTGGCGATCACACGCGGGGCCAGCCGCCCGAGCTGCCGGCGGCGATCGGATAGCGGTCGCCGCTGCCCTCGTACTCGGCCCGCAGCGGCTCGAGCAGGTCCTTGACGACGATCCGCAGGGTGTCCATCACGCCGACGCCCTCGGTGGCGACGGCCTCGACCGTGGGCAGGCCGTTGGGGTTGATCGCCTCGTCGAGCGCCTCGAGGGTCGACAGGACGATCGGCTGCGAATGTCCCGACTCCTGCGGCAGCAGGGCGGTGCCCTCGACCAGGTCGCGCTTGTTGTACTGCAGCACCATCGGCATGACCGCGCTGTCGACCCCGAGGTCGTCGAGCAGCGTCAGCAGCTGCTGCATCGACTCGACGTTGTCCTCGAACCGCACCAGCTCGCCGCCCTCCTCCTGGGTGTCGGCGACGAACACGACCGCGTCGACGCCCTTCAGCACCAGCTTGCGCGAGACGGGGCTCAGCACCGGCCCGGGCACGGTGACGAGGTGGAGCCGCACGCGGTAACGATCGGCGATCCGCGGCAAGGTGTCCGGGGCGAAGTCGAACGACAGCATCGGCTCGACGCCCGCGATCTCGTCGAGCCGTCCGCGCAGGGCCGGCCGCGTCTTGCGGTGGAGCGTGCGGATGTTCGTCGACTTGCCGGCCAGCGCGGGCCCGAAGTAGACGACCTTGACGCCGATCTCGCCGGCCTTGGTGTTGATGAAGGACACTGCTGAAGGGGCATGGTCGGAAATCCCGGCAGATCCGGCAAGGGGGCCGCGTGTGCGTGCTTTGCGCGGTTTCGCGCCCCCCGCCGTCCGCATCCTGATGGCCGATCGCGGACGGCCGGTCGCGCGAGGTCGGCGAACTCGCGAGCCGGCAATCGCTGCGCGCCGAGGTCCTCGCGCGGTGGCCGACCGGTGGCCACCGGCTGTCCGACTTCGGCCAGCCCGGCGCCGGCCCGTGTGACAGCATTCTCGAATCGAGGTCCTATGAATCCGCTCGCCGACGTCGCGCCGCCCTTCGAACTGTTGCCGCCGCAGCTCAGCCTCCCGGGTGACGATCCGGACCCGGCCGGGCGCGAGCGCAGGCTCGAGCTCGCCCGCGAGGCGTATCGCTACAGCTACGACAAGGCGAACATCCGCGGCCTGGCGATGTGCGAGGCGCTGGCCGACGACGAGCGGCCGGAGCCGGGCTGGCGGCGCGGGCTGACGGGCGTGGCGGCGCGCCTGGTGGTCAATGCGGTGAAGGTGTCGGGGCTGCCCGAGCGGTCGCAGGTGGCGGAGCTCCTGCGCGCAGTCGAGGCGGACGGGCTGTCCGGCGCGCTGCGCGAGGTGGGCGAGGTGGTGGTCGCCGGCGAGCCGGGGCTGGCGATCTCCCGCCTCGCCGATTACGCCGGGCTGTTCCACGAGTGGGAGAAGCCGGCGGAGGTCGCCGAGCTGCACCTCGATTCGACGTTCGCCCGCATGCGCCTCGCGGGGCCCAACCCGGCGTGGCTCCGCCGCGTCGACCCGCGGGCAGGGTTGCCGCCGGACTTCGCGGTGACCGCCGAGCACTACGCGGCGGCCGCCGGCGAGGCCGACACCCTCGCGGCCGCGGCGGCCGAGGGCCGGCTGTTCGTCTGCGAGTACCGCGAGCTGCTCGCGCTGCAGCCCGGCTCGGTGCCGGTGCCCGCGGGGATCACCATCGATTACGCGACCGACCCGGTCGGCTGGGACGCGGCCTACAAGGCCCGCGAGGCGGCCTACGCCGAGGGCGGGCGGGCGAAGGCCCTGGTCGCGCCGCTGGCGTTGTTCTCGGCGATCGGCGGGCGGCTGGTGCCGATCGCGATTCAGCTGTTCCCGCAAGGCCATCGCGGCCGGCGCTACCCGGTGTTCACCCCGCGCGACGGCCTGGCGTGGACGGCGGCCAAGGCGGCGGTCCACGCGGCCGACGGCACTGTCCACGAGACAGTGAGCCACCTCGGCCTGACGCACCTGGTCCAGGAGGCGTTCTGCCTGGCGGTGCACAACAATTTGTCGGCGCGCCATCCGCTGCATCGCCTGCTGGTGCCGCACTTCGAGGGGACGCTGTCGATCAACGCCGGCGCGGATCAATCGCTGGTGTCGCCGGCGGGCTACGTCGACAAGCTGCTGCTGCCCACGATCGGCGGGGCGATTCAACTGTGCGCGCAGGCGGTGCAGTCTTATGATTTCAACGCGTCGATGTTCCCGCGGCAGCTGGCGGCCCGCGGGGTCGACGACGCGGCGGTCCTGCGCGATTATCCGTACCGCGACGACGGCGAGCTGGTGTGGGCGGCGATCGAGTCGTTCGTGGCCGGCTACGTCCAGCATCACTACCGCAGCGACGAGGAGGTCGCCCTGGACGGCGAGCTGCAGGCGATGGTGCGGCAGGTCGGCGTCCACGGGGCGACGGACGCGGCCGGCAGGCAGGTCGGGGGCGGCATCCGCGGCGTCGGCGAGGACGGAGCGCAGGTCCGGACCCGCGGCTACCTGATCCAGATGATCACCCAGATCGTGTGGAACGGCAGCGCCCAGCACGCGGCGGTGAACTTCCCGCAGGCGGACCCGATGGTCTATTCGCCGCACTACCCGCTGGCGCTGCACGGGCCGCTGCCCGCCGGGCCGGCGGTGTCCGAGGCCGAGTACATGCAAATGCTGCCTGACCACGAATCGGCGCACATTCAGCTGTTTATTTTAAAATTGCTGGGCACGCATTACCACGGCCGCCTCGGCCAGTACTCGCGGGGTCCCGCGAGCTGGTTCGGACCCGACGCGGGCAGAGAGCTCGAGGCGGCGTTCGGGCGCAGGCTGGCGGAGGTGGAGCGGACGATCTCCGAGCGCAACCTGCGGCGGCCGGCGTACCGCTATCTGCTGCCGTCGCAGATCCCGCAGTCGATCAACATCTAAAACGCGCGCCAAATGCCCGACGCCTCGGCGGGGGCCTGGTCGCTCTCGAACACCATGGCCTGGCCCTGACCCAGCGGGATGGCCCACAACTCGCGCACGCCGGCCTCGTAGCCGCGCCGCAGCCCGCGGGGGTCGCAACAGCCGAGCACCCAGCCCAGCCCGGGCGGCAGGTCGGCCGCCACCCGCTCGACGATGTAGTCGTGGATGCTCGGCCACACGCCACGGAAGGCCCGCTCGGCGGCCTCGAGCACCCTGGCGTCGGTCGTCTTGAGGGCCAGCACCAGCCGCTCGCGGAAGTCGAGCGGCGCGCCGTTCGGCGGCGGGGCGACGACCTCGACCTCGACGTCGATGTCTACGTCGAGCATCGCGCCCCTCTCGTGTCGTGCGGCGGGCGGCTCGAAAGCCGGGAGGGGGCGAAATGACGGTTGATCATACCGACCTTCCGATTCAGGGGAGGAATGTAGAAAGCGGCGCGGCGTTGGGCAACACGAAATTTTGGTATACGGGCGCACAATTCACCGCGTCGACGCCGCGGCTCGTCCGCGGTGCGGGTCATTGCGCAGGGGGCAGCCCGATCCTTTACGCGATGTGCGGTCTTCCGACCCCGGTGAGACGTCGCGCTCGCCCGCGCAGCGAATGGGCGCCGTGTTACCCTGGCGCGGATGTCGCCCGGCCGCCTGCTCGTCGCCGCTTGCCTGCTGGTCGCCTGCGGTGAGCGCGGGGGCGCGGGTCGGGTGGCCCCGGCGCCCGACGTTCCGGCGACGCCCGCGGTCGCGACCCCGCGGACCTCCTGCGCGGGCGAGCGCGACGAGGCCGCGGCGCTGCGCTGCTGGGCCCGACTGCTGGCGGGGCCGGGGCTGGCCGGGCGCGACAACGGCAGTCCCGGCGGGGCGGCGGCCCGGGCGGCGATCGTCGCCGGGCTGCAGGCGTACGGGCTCGAGATGGCCGGAGAGACAGGGTCTTTCGAGCAGCCGCTGCCGCGCGGCGCCAACGTGCTGGCGCGGGCGCCGGGGCGCGACCCGGCGCGGGCCGGCGAGCACGTGGTGCTGGCGGCCCACTACGACCACCTCGGCGAGCTCGACGGGGTCGTCCATCCCGGGGCCGACGACAACGCCAGCGGCGTGGCGGTGGCGCTGGCGGTGGCGCGCCGCCTGGCCGCCGACCCGCCGGCGCGCAGCGTGCTGCTGGCGGCCTTCGACGCCGAGGAGCCGCCCGACTACCGCACCGCGACGATGGGCTCGAACTACTTCGTGGCGCACCCGACGATCGCGCGCGAGCAGCTGGTCGCGGTGGTCTGCCTCGACCTGATGGGCGGCGATCTGTGGGCGGGCCATCGCTCGCCGCTGTACGTGATGGGCCGCGAGACCTTCGCGCAGCGACCCGAGCCGGCGCTGGCCGACGACCCGCGGCTGCCGGTGCGGGCGATGCACCTGCGCCTGGTCGAGGAGCTGCCGCAGGGGCGGCAGGCGTTCAGCGACCACGGGGCGTTCTTCGCCGGCGAGATCCCGTCGCTGTTCGTCTCGACCGGGCGCTCGCCGCATTACCACCAGCCGACCGACACGCCCGAGACCCTGAAGTACGACAAGATGCTGGCGGCGGTCGACGTGGTCGAGGCGCACGTACGTGTCCTCGCGGACATGCCCGATCGGCCAGCCTGGGCCCGCGACCAGCCGGTGCGGTCCGCCGACGCGGCCGTGCTCGCCGAGCTGCTGGCGGCCGGGCTCGGCGAGGGCGGGGCCCGCGGGACCGACGAATTCACCGGGCTCGCGCGGCCGCGCCTGCAGGCCGACCTGGCGCGGGCGCGAGCGCTGGCGTCGGCGGGTCGCGAGCCGAGCGAGGGGGAGGCGCGCGAGATCGTGCAGATCAGCCTGCGCGCGCAGTGCCTGCTCGCGGTCGACAGCGAGGTGCCGACGGCGGCGTGCCTGCTGCTGTGATCCCGCGGGCTGGAGTCAGGGGGAATTCCGCCCGCGCGGGTGCGTCGCGATTGCGGGGTGTGCCGCCCAGGCGGCTGTGATACGCAGTCACTGCATTGACCCGCGCGCCGCAGCGACCCGCCCGTGATTCTCGATCGACGAGCCGGCGAGGGTGCAGGCATTGGCCGCTGCGGGCAATGGCGCGGGGGGGCGGCCGCTGGCTGGTCCTGCTGGCGTGGATCCTCGCAGGTTGCGGGACCGCCCGGCTGCCGCGGGCGGCGCGGGGGCCCGAGGGCGCGTGGCGGAGCTTCGCCAACGGCCTTCGGCTGTACGTGGCCCCCGATTCGTCCGGCGACCTCGTGCAGGTGCACATGCGCGTGCGCGCGGGGAGCCGCAACGAGGCGCGGGCGCAGGCCGGGCTGGCGCACTTCAGCGAGCACCTGGCGTTCGCGCGGACGCTGGCCGACGGGCGGACGCTGCTGGCAGCGATGGGGGAGGAGGCGCTGCTGTACAGCGGGACGACCGACGCCGACTTCGTCGACTTCACCGCGCGGACGGTGGCGGCCCACCTGCCGACGGTGCTGGGGCTGTTCGCGTCGGCGCTCGACGGCTCGTGCGAGGTGAGCCCCGAGGTGTTCACGCGCGAGCGCAACGTCGTGCTGAGCGAGATCGAGTTCCGCATGCGCGGCTCGACGGGCGTGCTGAACGACCTGGTGGCCGGCGTCTATTCGCCGGAGCACCCCTACGGGCACCTGATCGGCGGCACGCCGGACACCGTGTCGGCGCTGACTGTCGCAGACGCGTGTGATTATTTGCGCGGTCGCTTCACGCCGGGCAACGCGTCGGTCGTGATCACCGGCGGCGTGACCGAGGCCGCCGCGCTGGCGGCCGCCGAGACGACGCTGCAGCGGGTCGCGTCGCGCCCGTCGCTGCCGGAGGTCGTGGTGCCGCCGGTGGCCGGGGTCGGCGGGCGCGACACGCTGGTCGGGCTGCCGGGAGGGTGGGGCATGGCGCTGGTGCTCCACCTCCCGCCGGCAGGCAGCAAGGACGGGCGCTTCGCCGAGATCCTCGTCGAGCTGGTCGAGGCCGAGGTTCGCCGGCTGCTCGAGTGGGAGCCCGGGTCTCCGAAGTTCGAGGTCGGTCCCATCGGCGGACAGGCCGCGCCCTCGGTGGTGTTCGCCATCACCGGCGCGACGATCGACGCGCGGGAGTTCGCCGAGCGGGTGCTGGACGAGGCGATCCGCAACGTCCGCAAGGACGTCGCCGACAAGAAGGTGGTCGAGCCGCTGCGGGGCCGGCAGCGGCTCGCGGCGGCCACGCGCTACGAACGCCTCGACGCGCGAGCGGAGCGCCTGGTCGAGGTCGCGGACGGATCGCGGCTCGGAGCGCTGGCGAGCGACCTGCGGGCGCTCGACCGGCTCACTCCGGCCGCGCTGACGCGCGTGGCGGAGCAGGTGCTGGCCCGCGAGCGCGTGGGGAAGTTCGAGCTCGCTCCGGGGCGGACGCAGGCCGGGACGGGGTTGGCCGCGGTGGCCCGGCTGGCGGACGACGACCAGCCGGTCACCGCCCGGCCGGACGTCGCGGCGAGGCTCCTGGCGGAGATCCCCGCGAGCCGACGCAGCACCCGCTACACCCTGGAGAACGGGCTGACTGTGGTGCTCGCGCCGTCGTCGAGCCCGATGGTCGACGTGCGCCTGATGATCGCGGCCGGGATCGTCGACGCCCCGCGCGAGCACCCGCTGCTGGCGCCGATGGCAATGGCGCTGTTGAAGCCGCCGGAGAAGGGCCCGCACGCCAAGGCAATGGCGCGGCTGAGGGCCGGGGGGGCCGAGCTGGACGGGTCCTTCAACCTCGACGTGTCCGTGTTCAAGACGCGCGGGCTGGCGAGCGAGACCGATCATTTGCTGCGCGGGTTGGCGGCGGTGGCTGTCGCCGGGGAGTACGATTTCAAGGAGCGCAGGGCGGCGCTCGAGCGGGTGCGCGACGGGGTGGACGAGATGCGGCGCGCCGAGTCGGTGCGGCGGCAGATCGCCCGCCAGCGCCTCGACACTTGCGACGAGCTGGTGGGCGATCCCTACGAGCCCGACCAATTCGACGACGCGGCGATCGTCGCCTTCCGCGAGCAGCACTTCCGCGCCGGGCGGGCCACGCTGGTCGTCGCCGGCGGGTTCGACGAGGCGGTCGCACGGGAGCACGTGAAGGCGGCGTTCGGCGGCCGGCAAGCGCCGTGGGGCGCCGCCGCGGAGGCGCCGAGCCGCGCGAGTCGGCCGGCCCCGAACGTGAACCCGGCGGTCGTCCGAGTGGACCCGGGGGGCGGCGGGCGGCAGATCGGGGTGCTGCTCGGATTCGTGGTGCCGAGCGAGCTGCGCCGCGACAGCGGGACTCTGGCGCTGGTGCGGCAGCTGCTCGAGGACGCCGCCGAGGACGTGCGCGAGCGGCTCGGGGTCTCGTATGGCTTTTGGGTCACCCGCGAGGATCTGTGCGACGCCGAGATGATCTTGATCGGCGGCGACATCGACGCGGCGCACCTCGACCAGGGGATCGCCGAACTGCGCCAGGCGCTGGCGCGCCTGCGGACGCCCGAGGGTGTGGCCCGCGTGCTGGCGGCGGCGCAGCGGCCGGTCGCGGCGCGCCTGCTCGCCCAGGCGTCCGACAGCAGCGCGATCGCCGATCGACTGACCTTCCTCGCCGGCCACGGCCTGCCGCCCGACTTTTATCGCAACGAGGCGCGCGAGGTGGTCGAGGCCACGGCCGACGCGATCGCCGGGCTGCTCGCCCGCGTGCTCGCGCCCGAACGACTGTTCAAGGTCTGCGTCGGCCCGCAGGAGCGCACCGCGGCCTGCGAAACGCTGAGCTCGCCGTAGCCGCGGAAGACCCTGCATTCGCGCGGTTGGCAGGCGGCGCGAACTCTGGCATACGCGAGTGATGCGTGTGATGTCGATCTGTCACGGAATGATGGGTCTCGCGGTCGTCCTCGCCGGGTGCGGTGATTCGGGCGAGCCGAACGCGAGCGCCACGACTGCGGCGAGCGGGGGCCCGGCGAGCAGCGGCGCGAGCACCACCGACGAGCCGGTCACGACGGACCCCGCGGCGACGACGGACGCCACGGCGAGCACGACGTCGCCGACGAGCGCGACGACGTCGAGCGCGCCGACCACGAGCGCGACGACGACCGCCCCGCCCGACCCGACCGGCTGCGTGCCGACCGACTGCGCCGCGGCGGGGGCGGTCTGCGGCGAGCTGGCCGACGGCTGCGGCGGGACGCTGAACTGTGGGACATGTCCCGGGGACCAGGTGTGCGGCAACGGCGTGGCGCCGAACCAGTGCGGGGCCGCGGCGTGCAAGCCGGCGGAGGCGGTGACGACCGAGGGCGGCGGGCGCTGCGGCGACCTCTCGCAGGCGTGGACCGCGAGGGGCATCAACGCTGGCTATTACCCGTTCCGCGCGGTCGCGCCGGTGCTGCAGTACTCCGGTGATTTCTCCGGCGACCCGAATCAGGTGTTCGCGCCGGGGCCGACGAGCAAGGGCGTGGTGCTGCAGACGATCCCGGCCGGCTCGTACATCGGCCTGTCGACGACGGGGCCGTGGTACATGCCGGCGGGCGACTGCCAGAGCGGGGACACCTGCGGCAACCCGGGCATCGCCGCCTGCACCGACAGCGCGCCGCCGCTGCGGGCCGGGATCGGCGGGTTCTATTGGGGGTACGCGTATTCGGGGGCGAGCCACATGCAGGGGTGGATCTACTACGACCCGGCGGTGATGGTGTTCGCGGGGTTCGACCCGGCGCACCCGTGCGCGCGCGGGCCGGCGGGGCTCGACTACGAGGCCAGCGCGGCGTGCGGCCAGCCGATGGCGTGCGCCGGCGGCAACATCACCTGCGGGGCGGCCAACCCGTGCAGCGAGGGGGCCGACGACTGCGGCCGGCTCGAGTGCGGGGCCATGAGCGGCGGCGCCCTGACGCCGACGGCCCACCGCAAGATCGTCAGCTACCCGGCGGGGACGCACCCGTGCGGCAAGGACGTGCCGCACCCGTCGATCGCCTGCTTCGCCAACGGCAACGACCCCGACTTCTTCCTGGTGTACCCGTTCGGCGCCTATCTGTACTGGGCCCAGAACAGCACGACCAAGCACTGGCTGCACTACGGCGACCGCGTGCAGTCCTATTATCATACCCGCGACGCGCAGGGCGTGCTGTGGGACTTCGTCGAGGTCATCGCCAGCGGCGCGCCGACGCTGACGCCGGCGAGCGACGGCGTGGGGGCCGGCGGCGGCTGCTCGGCCCAGGACCCGGGGGCGTGCGCGCCGTGCCAGAACGGCGGCACGTGCGGGTGGGTGCAGGCGGTGTTCCTGAAGGATGAATGAGCTGGGCCGGCGGCGGCAAAGCTGCTATCCACCGGGCATGAAGAGCTTCACCGACAAGGTCGCGGCGATCACCGGCGCCGGCTCCGGCATGGGCCGCACCCTGGCGCAGTCGCTGGCGCGGCGCGGCTGCCACCTCGCGCTGAGCGACGTGAACGAGCAGGGGCTGGCCGAGACCGCGGCGCTGCTGCAGGGCAGCGCCGTCGAGGTGACGACGCAGCGCGTCGACGTGGCCGACCGCGAGGCCATCTACGCGTGGGCCGACCAGGTGGTGCGCGACCACGGCAAGGTCAACCTGATCTTCAACAACGCCGGAGTCGGCCTCGGCGCGACGGTCGAGGGCATGCGCCTGGAAGACTTCGAGTGGCTGATGAACATCAACTTCTGGGGCGTGGTCCACGGCACGCGCGCCTTCTTGCCCCACCTCAAGGCGGCGGGCGAGGGCCACGTCGTCAACACGTCGTCGGTGTTCGGCCTCATCGGCGTGCCGTCGCAGTCGGCCTACAACGCGGCCAAGTTCGCGGTCCGCGGCTTCACCGAGTCGCTGCGCCAGGAGCTCGACATCCTCCGCTGCGGCGTCTCGGCCACCAGCGTCCACCCCGGCGGGATCAAGACCAACATCGCCCGCGCCGGCCGCGTCGACCCCAGCATCGCCACGCTCGGCGCCGACCCGAAGAGCGCGAACCTGAAGTTCGAGAAGAATTTCATCACCAGCGCCGAGTCGGCGGCCGAGACGATCCTGCGCGGGGTCGCGAAGGACAAGCGGCGCGTGCTCGTCGGCCCCGACGCGTACATGATCGACCTGATGGTCCGGCTCCTGCCGGCGCTGTACCAGCGCCTCACCGTCGCGGTCACGCGCAAGCACATCTGAGCGCGAGCTTCGCCCTGACTGAGCGTCGTCGACGTGGTCGTGCTCGAACCGAACGACCACGTCGGTGTTCACGGGCGCATTGCGAGCGTCCGTCGCGAGGCCCACGTCCACGGCAGGTCCCCGGCCTCCCAGCGGAAGCGTCCCCAGCCCGCGAAGTACGAATTCTCCTCGCGCCAGGTCGCGTACTCCGGCGCGCGACCGAAAGTGACGCCGTCGAACGACCAGGCGTGCGCGAACAGCTCGGCGCCGTCGGTGCAGCGCAGGAACACCGCGGCGATCCTGGCCTCGCGCAGGGCGTCGTCGTCCCTGGCGACCAGCTCGAGCGCGGAGATCGGGGCGGGCTCGCGCGCGGGGTCGAGGGTGAAGCCCGCGCCGCTGAGGATGCACATGTCTTCGGCGCCGTCGTGATCGACCCAGACGGGCAGCTCCGGGCGCGCGGCCGGGGTCGCGGCCAGGAAGCCCTGAGAGGCCTCGAACCAGACGACCCCGTCGCCGAGTTCGAGCCAGAACCCCGCGAGGAGGAACGGCCGGTAGAAGGGCAGCGGGAGATCGTCGGAATGGCGGAGGCCGAGCACGAGCACGTCGCTCAGGCCCCCTCGCGCGAGCGCGGCGAGCGTACCGTCGAGGGGCGCGTCGTCGGGCATCGGGGCGCTTGTAGCACGCCCCCCACGCCGATCTGCCAGCGGCCCCGCCTCGAGGGCGTGAAGGATGGCGCTCGCTTCCGGGGCCCGACCGACGAGGCGCTCGGGTACGAGGACCGGGTGTCGCAGGGCGAGTCCTCGGCGCGGATGGCGGGCGAGGCGTGGGGCGCCGCCGGCTTCCGCGCCTCTCGTGGCTGAGCCCCTCCTCGGCCGCGGAGCGGCAAGGCCGAGGCAGCCGGCACGCGGCTCTCCTTGAGAGTGCCGGCGTCGTCGCCAATACTGACGGTGGTATGAGTGACGCGCGTCGTAGAGCCGAGACCATCGCCGCCAGGATCCGCGCCGGCATAGAATTCTCCGTCCGCGAGCGGGAAGTGCGGATCCGTAACGCCGATGGCTCGTCGTCGTGGACGATCTTGAGCGCCGAGGAGCTCGTCGAGCTGGAGAAGATCCTCGCCGAGGGGGCGCGCAAGGTCGTGGTCGAGAGCGTCGCCGCGCTGACCTCCAGCCCGCGCGGCTGGCAGGGCACGGACACCAGCGGCGTCCGCCTGCTGGTCGTCGACGTCGAGGACGCGGAGCTGGTCGGGACGGTGCAGGGCGCGATGGATCGCGTCCGCGCGCACCTGGAGACGGCGAAGCACATGCTCGCGGCGTGGGTCTTCAAAAAAGTGTCGCTGTGGGCGGCGGGCGCGACGCGCTCCGAGGCGCAGGTCCGCGATTCGCTCCGGCTCGACGCGGTCACGGTCTACGCCGCCGGCGAGGCGACCTTGCTGTTCTCCGCCGACGAGCTGACGGCAGGGCACCCGGTGGCGATCGACCTCGATCCGAAGGGCATGCCGGAGTGGCCGCGCCTCGAGGGCTGAGAGATCGCGCAATCGACCGAGTGTTTGAAAGGACATGACTGATAGGGCATGTCCGTTCGGTCATGAGAAAGCGTCACTGCGGGATGATGATCACGTCGTTGATGAGCTGGACGTTCATGCCGGCGGGGTAGCCGTAGGACACGTTCTGCGTGAAGATGGAGGTCTTCGGGCTGCCCCAGCCCCAGATCCACATGCCGAAGCGGCCCTCGCTGGTGATCTCGTGACGGCCGGTCGAGCAGCCGGCGACCGGCTGGAAGTCGCCGGTGCTGAGGTCGACGCGGGTCCACTCGTAGTCGCCGACCGGCTGCCAGCCGCCGACCACGCCGCTGCAGTCGAGCGTGACGTCTTCGAACACGTCGGCCTCGGTCTTCTTGCGCACGAGCACGAGGTTGGTCTCGGGGTAGGTCGGGTCGGTGAAGAACACGTAGCGCGGCAGGTACTGGTCGACCGGGACGCTGATGACGTAGTCGGAGTCGCCGTGGCCGTTGAGGTTGGGCTGCCAGCCCGAGCCGCTCATGTACGTGAACAGGAAGAAGGGGTGCTCCTCGTCCTGGCTCTTGACCACGAACGGGGTGCTGCTGATGAACTCGGCCTTCTGGCCGCGGGCCAGAGTGGCCGGGCCGCCGACGTCAGTGCTCCACGTCAGCTCGGTGCCATCGACCGCGCCGACGACCCGCCAGATCGCCGGCTCGTTGACACGCGGGCGGTACATGACGCCGACGTACTCGCTGCCGAGCGCGCGGATCGGCGGGATCATCTGCTCGGCGTGGTCGGAGTACGAGGTGCCGACAGGGGCCTGCATGCCGGTGTGACCGCCCATCAGGCCGATCGGCTTGTCGGACTGGATCACGCTGCCGGTGAGCTCGGCGCCCTGGGTCAGCTGGGCGTGCTGGCCGGCGTTGAGCATGAATTCGACGGGGACGCCGGCCTGGCCGGCAGGGATCCCGCCGCCGCCGTTCAGCGCGACGACCGGCTCGATGGTGACCTTGGTGCCGTCGTGATGGGCGACGATGTTGGCCGAGGGCTGACCGACCGAGGCCGGCAGCGAATTGATGATGACGTAGTTGGTGTCCCACGCGCTGGTCGGCAGCAGCAGCGAGGCGCCGGTGACGGCCGCGCTGCCGCCGCCGTAGGGGTTGATCTGGTAGGCGACCACCGGGACGTCGGAGCTGATCCGGAAGCTGTCCCCGAGGCCAGTCCCGGCGACCGCGGCACCCTGCGGCACGGCGCTGTCGACCGGACACGGGGCGGAGCCCGGCATCGGGTTGCCCTTCGGCCCGGCGAGGAAGAGGATCGCTACCTCGCCCGGGGGCAGGCCGGCGTTCGGGTCGTAGGGGCCGTAGGTGAGGGCGGGGCCCATGCCGCTGGGGATCCGTGCGAACTGGGCGATGTCGAGGTTCTGGCCCTGGCGCGTGACCGAGAGCTTGGCCGGGGTGTTCCAGGTGTTGGCGACGAAGGCGGCGAAGCAGCGCGACTGCGGACCGTCGTGGTGCTGCATGAAGGTGGCGTAGTACTCGCAACCGACCGACTGCTTGCTGTTCTCGGCCGCCTGACAGGCGTTGATGCAGGCGACCATTTCAGCGTCGCAGCCGTCGGTGCCCTCGCAGGTGTCGACGGGCTGGCCGGTGCAGGTCTCGATGCCGTGGAGGTCGGCGGTGCACTTGATGCACGTGCCGCCGGTGTCGGTGGTGGTGCCGAGGCTCGGATCGACGGTGGTCGCGTCGCTGTCGGTGCCGGTGGTGTTCACCGGGCCGGTGGTGTCGCCGGTGGTGGTGGTGGACGTGGTGCCGGTGGTCGACGTCGGGTCGTCGACGGTGGTGCCGGTGGTGCCGGTGATCGAGTCGCCGCTGGTGCTGGTGCTGGTGCTGGTGGTGGGGCCGGGGCCGGTCTCGGTGCCAGGGTTGGCGGTGTCGGTGGTCGGCGCGGTCGAGACCGAGGTAGGCGCGCTGTTGCCTTCGCTGGCGACCGGGCCGCCATCATCACTGCAAGCGGTGAGGATCGCCGACAAGAACAGGGGCGCGCGGGACACGAACGGGCGAAGCGAAGCCATCGTCATGCCGCCATCCTACCAGCGGCCGCCGGCTCGCTCGCGCGGCGCAGGCCGCGTCGCGCGGCGGCGAGGCGGGCGACTCAACACACGAGGCGCGAGCGTGGGCGCGTTTTCGGTGCGGTCGCCTGTCCGGAGCTCGATGGCGGGGTCGCACGCGCGCGAACCCAGCCGCGAGGACATGCACCTGAGGACAGGTGATTTCCCTTCGCGGTCCGCGCGGCTCACTCGGCGCGGGTGATGCCAACGGCGACGCCGTCGCGGCGTGGGTCGGCGACGCCGACGTAGGTGTCGCCCTCGATGGCGATGAGGCCGACGTCGCCGACCTCGGCCGGCTCGTCGAGGAAGCGGTGGCCGAGCTCCTCGAGCTCGTCGCGGATGGTGAGCGAGAGGTCGCTCTCCCAGCGGGCCTTCTCGCTGCAGACGGCGCTGTAGACGCGGGGCATGGCGATCGCGTGCTCGCGGTCGAGGCCGTACTCGAGCAGGTTGAGCAGGACCTGGGCGACCGCGCCGATGATCCGCGGGCCGCCGGGGGAGCCGATGACGTAGACCGGCTCGCCGCCCTGGAACACCAGAGTCGGGGCCATGCTGCTGAGCGGCCGCTTGTCCGGCGCGACGGAGTTGGGCCGCCCGGGGAAGGGGCTGAAGTCGGTCAGCTCGTTGTTGAGGAAGAAGCCGTAGCCCGGCAACAGGCGGCCGGTGCCGTAGTGCTGCTCGATGCTGACGGTGAAGGCGACGAGGTTGCCCCAGCGGTCGGCGACGTTGGCGTGGGTGGTCTGCGGGTGGCCGTTCGAGAGCTCGGCCGTCGCCGCCGGCGCAGGCGCCCCGGAGAGCTCGCCGGACGGCAGCGGGCAGGTGTTCTCCTTGAGGTCGATCAGCGCGGCGCGCTTCTGGATGTACTTGGGGTCGAGCCAGTCGTCCAGCGGGATGTCGACGAACTCGGGGTCGCCGAGGTAGGCGTTGCGGTCGGCGAAGGCGAGGTGCATCGCCTTCATCACGAGGTGATAGCGGAGGCTGGAGTCGAAGGGGTATTGCCCGGGATCGAGGACCTCGAGCAGGTCGAGGATCTGCAATACGGTGAGGCCGCCGGAGCTCGGCGGGGCGGTGGTGACGATCTCGTAATCGCCGTACTCGCCGCGCACGGGCTCGTCGAGGGTGACCTGATAATTGTCGAGGTCGGACATCTTCATGCCGCCGCCGGCAGCCTGGACCTCGGCGACGAAGGCCTGGCCGATCGGGCCGTGATAGAAGGCGTCGATGCCATCCTCGGCGATGAGGCGCAGGGTGTCGGCGAGCTCGGGCTGGACCAGCAGGTCGCCGATCGACAGCGGCTGGTCGCCGGGCAAAAACAGGGCGCTGGCGGCCGGGTTGGCCGCGAGCACCTCCTCGTGCTCGCGCACGCTGGCCGCCAGCAGCTGGCTGACGATCACGCCGTGCTCGGCCAGCTCGATGGCGGGGGCGATCAGCTCGGCGAGCGGCCGCGTGCCGAACTTGGCCCGCGCGGCCTCGGCCCCGGCCAGCGCGCCCGGGACGCCGACGGCGACGCCGAGGGTGCGCCGCTTGGCGAAGGCGATCGGCTCGCCGTTCTTCTTGAGGAACATCTTCGGCTTGGCGCTGGCCGGGGCGCGCTCGCGGCTGTCGATGACGGTGACCTCGTCGGCGTCGACGTCGTAGACGATCATGAAGCCGCCGCCGCCGATGCCGGAGAAGCCCGGCTCGGCGACGCCGAGCGCGAACTGGACGGCGACCGCGGCGTCCACCGCGTTGCCGCCGGCGGCCAGGACCTCGGCGCCGACCCGCGCGGCCTCGCTGCTCGACGAGACGACCATGCCGTCCTTGCCGCCGACGATCGGCCCGATGGCGGTCGCCATCTCCGCGGCCGCGGCGGGGGTCGCGGGCAGGGCGAGGGCGGCGAAGGTCAAGGTGTGGACAATGATTGCGCGCATGCGGGCTCCGTTCGCCGCGACGCCGGTCGTTCGCCCGGCGATTGTGAGGATCGCGGAGCGCAGGAGGATGGCACGCGGCAGATCGGCGGCAACCGGGCCCGGCAAATTCAGGTCTGCCACGAATGCATCGACGCCGACAGGGCGGTGAGGACGGGCCGCGGACGGGCCGCTCGCGGCGGGCGAACGGCGACAGGAGCGAGGGCGACGTCGGCGAGCGCCGCGACGATTCGCTCACGGGGCGCGGCCGGGGCGGCGCAGCAGCCGTCGTGCGGACGACTGCTACGAATGATTCGACGCCCGGCGGGCGACTGCCACGAATGACTTCGAGGCCGACGCAGGCCCGCGAGGGCCGGGACGGCCGCAGCGGGCGGCGGGCGGCTGCTACGAATGACGGCGACGGCGGCGGAGCAGGCCCGCGAGGGCGAGCAGGGCGAGCGGGCCGCTCGCGGGCGCGTCGCTGCGGCAGCCGCAGCCGCTGTCGTCGTCGACGCCCGGGGAGGTGTCGCCGGCGGTGGCGCTGCCGCCGTCGGTGCCTGGTTGCGTGGTGGCGCCGCCGGTCGGCTCGCCGCTCGACGTCTCGCCGCTCGTGCCGCTCGGATTCGCGGTCGTCGGGCCGCCGGTCGGCTCGCCGGGATCACCGCTGGTGTCGCCGCCGGTGGTGGGATCGCCGGTGGGGTCGCCGCCGGTCGGATCGCCGGTGGTCGTGGTCTCGCCGCCGCTGCCGCCGGGGACCGGCAGGCCGCCGTTGCAGCCCTCGCCGTCGTACTCGATCGCGCCGATGTCGGGCGCGCCGTCGTTGCGATCGTTGCCGCAGTAATCGTCGGTGACCTCGGGCACCGCGAGGCCGAGGTCGACGAAGGCGGCGCCGTCGACCAGGGTGAAATCCTGCGCGGCCGGGTCGGCGAACCACGCGGCGAATTGCTCGAGGGTGGCCTCGACGAGGTTGTTCTGCTTGTCGGTGACGGCGCCGTCGCGGTCGCGGATCTTGCCGTTCATCAGGTTGTTGTGGACGACGCCGGTGGTCTCGGCGAAGCGCATGTCGACGCCGCCGGTGTTGTAGAGGGTGTTGTTGAGAATCTTCGAGTCGGCGCCGGCGTTGACGTAGATGCCGACGTCGGCCGGGCAGTTGAGGATCAGGTTGTTGCGCACGATCCCCCGCTCGTGCTCCGGCTTGCACGCGCCGTCCTCGCAGATCATGTCGGGCCCAGAGCCGCCGCCGCCGAGCGACAGGCCGAGGCGGACCTGGCCGCTGTGGAGCAGCTCGCACACGACCAGGTTGCGCTCGATGAGGCCGTCCTTCGAGTGGCCCTTGAGGAAGGCGGCGTAGCTGATGCCGTCGCCGCCGCCCTTGGCGTGGTCGTGGATGAAGTTGCCGCGGACGATCCACCGCTGGCCGCCGACGACGTCGATCGGCGTGACCGGGTTGCCGGTGTCGCGGGGGGCCTCGTTGAAGAACTCGTTGTACTCGACGACGACGTCGTCGGGGTGCTCGTAGGCCATGTTCGGCCCGATCGGCTCGCCGTTGCCCTTGATCATGGCGTTGAAGCCGTGCAGGCGGTTGCCGACGATGTGCGTGCCGCTGGCGGCGCCGGTGACGTGGAAGGCGTGCTCGCAGTCGCTGTCGGCGGCGCAGATGCCCTCGATGTCGAGGCCCTCGAAGCGCCAGAACGGGGCGCGCACGTGGAAGCCCTCGACCGCGTCGAAGCGCAGCTTGGCCGCGCCCGGCTCGGCGGCGCGGACGACGATCGGGGCGTCGGCGGTGCCGGCCGCCTCGCAGGCGATCTTGCTCTGGTGCACCTCGTACTCGCCGGCGGCGAGGACGATGGTGTCGCCGGGCTGAGCGGCGGCGATGGCCTGCAGGAGCGCGTCGACGTCGGCCACCGGCACGTCGGCGGCCCGGGCCGTGGTGCCGGCCAATGCGGTGACGAGGAGCGACGAGACGACGAGGCGCAAGCGATGCATGGCGCGACGGTAACACCGCGCCGACGCGCGTTCGCTGACGGGTCCGTGAAATTACTCGTCACCTCCGAGCCCCACCGTTCGCGACCGCGGGCCCCGAGCCGCGCGATTGTCGTGATGGTGATTCGGACATGTCGTGAAAGACATGTTCATGGGCGCGCGGCGGTCATGGCGCGCGGATGCGACCGGTGGACCGCCGGCGAGCCGAGCCGGCACGGCGCGAGGAGAGCGCGATCGAGCGATGCGCGCGGGCGCCGGCGGAGCCCGAGCGCGCGCCGGTTGAAATGCCGCGGCCTGGGCACTAGCCTCCTCTACCCGGCGGAAGGCTGCCGGGAGGTCCGGCGATGGCGAAGCAGCGCGAGAGGCAGGGGCTCCGGCCGGTGCAGGACGTGGTCGGGCGGCTGCGCTTCGACGCGACGTTCGACGTGCGCCGGTTCGTCGTCGGCTACGAGGAGCGCTTCGCCGGCGTGCGCGAGGCGCCGCTCGCCGATTTCTTCGCCGGCGACAACGAGATCCCGTGGCACCGGATCTTCTTCATCAAGGCCGGCGAGCTGGTGGTGTGGGATCGGCGGGCGCGGGTCGACCTGGTCTTCGGGTCAGGTGACAGCCCGGCCCCCGATCACGCGGCGATCGCCCGCGCGTGCGCGCCGGCGCCGGTGGTCGCGCCGACGCCGACGCGGCGCGGCAAGTCACGCGCCGCGGGCCCGGCGGCGTTCGTGAGCCGGCCGTGCTTCCGCTTCGATCCGCTGCGCGGGGACTGGCTGCCGGTGGCGGCCGCGGGGCTGCACGAGGCGCGGGTCGAGGCGCTGCAGGTCGCGACCTACAACGTGCTGTTCGACCTCTACGAGCCGGAGCAGCTGTACACCGAGGCGCGCACGCCGGCGTGCCTCGAGCTGCTGCGCCGGCGCGACGCCGACATCCTCGCCCTGCAGGAGGTGACGCCGGACCGGTGGGCCGAGCTGCTGGCGGCGCCGTGGCTGCGCGAGAGCTACTACGTGTCCGAAGGGCCAGACGCCGAGGGGCTGCAGCCGTACGGGCAGGTGCTGCTGTCGCGCTGGCCGCTGGCGCTCGAGCTGCACGAGTTCTCGGCGCGCAAGCGGCTGGTGGTCGGGCGGCTGGCGCTGGCGGGGCGACGCCTGGCGATCGCGGCGGTGCACCTGACGAGCAACCGCAAGGCCGACGCCGACGACCGCCGCGCCGAGCAGGTGGCGGTGCTGGTCGAGCGGCTCGGCCGGGCCGACGTCGACGACGCGCTGGTGCTCGGCGACTTCAACTTCGGCGACGGCGAGGAGGACCAGCAGCTGGGCCGCGCGGGGCTCGTCGACGTGTGGCGCGAGGTCCACCCGCACCACCCGGGCTTCACCTTCGACCCGGTGGCCAACCCGCTGGCGGCGCTGGCGACCCGCACCGGCAGGGCGGCCCGCTTCGACCGCGCGCTGCTGCGCTCGCCGGCCGGGGCGCTGGCGGCCATCGACGCCACGCTGTTCGGGGACATGCCCTTTGCGACAGGTCCCGATGGACAGGGAATGTTCGCGTCGGACCACTTCGGCGTGTGCGCGCTCTTGCAGGTGGTCGCCGATGCCGACGCGGCGGCGCGCCGGGCCCGGCTGGCGGACGCGAGCCCGGTGCACCGCAGCGCCCTGGTGGTGATCCCGCCGGCGCAGGCGTGGCCGCCGATCGAGGCGATCCGCGAGGGCCACGACCCGAGCCACGGGCGCTGGATGCCGCACATCAACCTGGTCTACGGGTTCGTGCCGGAGGAGCTGTTCGCCGACGCGGCGGCGGCGTTGACGGCGGCGCTGCGCGGGCTGCTGCCGCTGCGCGTGGAGCTGAAGGAGCTGCGCCGCTTCGACCACCGCGGCAGCACGACGGTGTGGATCGAGCCGATCAGCGATCCGCCCGGCGCGTTGATGGCCCTTCAGGCGGCCGCGGCGGCGCTGTTCCCCGGCTGCGACGAGCAGTCGTCGCGCGGGCCCGGGTTCGTGCCGCACCTGACGATCGCGCGGCTCACTGGCGGCGAGGCGGAGATCGCGGCCGCGATCGCGCGCTGGCAGGCGAGCTGGCGCCCGCTGTCGTTCACGGTCGAGGCGGTGCATCTGATCAGCCGCCGCGACGACGAGCCGTTCGCGATCCGGGCGTCGGTGCCGACCAGTCCCGAAGGACAGGTCGAGGCGGAGGGGCCGTGGGGGACGCTGCCGCCGTTCGGCCGCTGGCCGTCGCCGACGCACCAGCGGGTGACCGAGGCGTTCAAGCGGGCGACGGCGGCGGTGCGCGATGGTTCGCAGCTGCACGTGGTCGGCTCGGCGCGGCTCGGAGTGGCGCAGCCGGACGGCGACCTCGACCTGGTGTGGGCCGGCGAGGACGGGGTCCGGCGCGAGGAGCTGTTCGCGGCGGTGACGGAGCGGCTGGCCGCGGCCGGCGAGCTGCAGGCGGTGCGCACCGTGAAGAGCGCCGGGCTGCCTGTCCTGAAGTGCAGGTTCGAGGGGATCGCGGTCGACCTGCAGTACGCCGGGCTGCCGCCGCCGCTGCAGACGCGGGTGCTCGGGTCGCTCGACCCGGACGAGCTGGCGACCCTCGACGAGGCCAGCCGCCGCGCGGCGCTCGGCTGCATCGACGCCGACGCGCTGGTGTGGCTGGTCAGCGAGCACTTCGACTCCGGGGTGTTCCGCGAGACGCTGGCGCGCGTGCGCCGGTGGGCCCGCGCGCGCCAGCTCGACGCCGGCGCGTGGGGGCTGCTCGGCGGCTACACGTGGGCGATCGTGGCGGCCTGGGCGGTGCGCGCGGCCGGAGAGGCGGGGGTGGCTGCCGAGCCCGAGGCGCTCCTGCGGCACTTCTTCATGCTGCTGGCCGCCCGCACGCCGGGGGCGCCGATCGCCCTGGCGCCGCCGCCGGAGACCAGGGGCGGGCGCAAGCTGCTGTGGCCGATCTACACGCCGACGCCGCCGTCGTTCAATTCGGCGCGCCACGTGACGCGCTCGACCCTGATGCTGCTGCACGAGGAGCTGCGCCGCGGACACGCGCTGGCGAGCGCGGGCGACCCCGCGCTGACGAGCGCGGTCGATCCGGCGGCGCACGAGCGGCGGATCGAGCTGACGCTGACGGGCGCCGGAGACGAACCGGCCGAATGCATCGGCTGGCTCGAAGGACATGTGATGGGGCTGCTCCTGGCGCTCGAGGACGCAGGGGCGCGCGTGCGGCCGTACCCGCGACCGCTGCGCGCGGGCGAGTCGACCTGGGCCATCGGGCTCGCGGGCGGGGAGCCGGCGGCCCTCGCGGCCGCAGGGGCGGCGTTCGCGGGGAGCTTCGCGGCGTGGACGGAGCGGCCGACGGCGGCGGAGCTGACGGCGCGGTTGATCGCGGGGGCGTGACAGACGCCTGACAGCAGGTCGGCTCGAGAGCAATGCACGGCCGGGGTCGTGGCGAGGCGTGACGCCTTCGCCGCACAGATCTTCCTCGACGGGTCACGCTGCGGCGTCAGCACGCCTCAAGTCGCATGAAACGGGCTGTCCGTCGCGACGGACGCGCGCGCCGGCGCCTCTGATCGGCCGAAGGCGTGTCTCTGCGCGCCGGCGCACTCTCGGCTCGAGCCGAGATTGCGCGCTCGACTTCTTGCCCCAGCGACATCGAGGTTCGGCGCGGGTTGTAGGCCGGCGTATGCGACAGCTTCCATTTGTTCTCTTCCCTGCGTTGCTCGCGGCATGTCCCGGGGCTCCTGGCGATACGACCGCGACCGCCACCACCGACGGCACGGCCTCGACGACGACTGGCACCGCCGATACGACGAGCACGCCATCCACCACGGCGCACGAGCCGACCACGACGAACCCGGGCACCGAGACCCAGGGGAGCGTGACGAGCGTCGAGTCGACCACGACGGACGACCCGACGGCGGTCGATCCGACGACGCTCGACACGACGACGACGCTCGACACGACGACGACGCTCGATACGACGTCGAGCAGCACGACGACGCTCGACACCACGACGGGCGAGACCACCGTCGCGGACACCAGCACGAGCACGGACACGACGGACACCGGCGTCTCCGGTGATTGCGTCCCCGGCGACTCGCAGACCTGCTACAGCGGACCGGGCGGCACCGAAGGCGTCGGGAAGTGCATCGCCGGCGAGCGGCAGTGCCTCCCGGACCAGACCTGGGGGCCGTGCGAGGGCGAGGTGGTGCCGGCGCCCGAGACCTGCGACGAGGCCGGCGACGAGGACTGTGACGGCGCCGACCCGTGCGTGGGCGACGGCGCCTATGCGTGGGGTCTGACCTTCGGCGAGGGCGGCAACGACGAGGGCGAGCGCGTCGTGTTCGACGGCGCCGGCAACCTCGTGCTCGCCGCGTGGGGCGACGGCCCGATCGATTTCGGCGGCGGTCCGCTGGTCAACGCCGGCCACGACGTGTTCCTGGCCAAGTTTTCGCCCGCGGGCGACCTCCTGTGGGGCAAGCGCTTCGGCGACGCGAGCGCCCAGGGCGGCCCCAACTACGGCCTGGCGACCACGCCCACCGGTGAGATCGTCCTGGCCGGCGGGTTCGTCGGCGCGATCGACTTCGGCGGCGGTCCGCTGCAGAACCCGTCGCAGTTCAGCGATCTCTTCCTCGTCAAGTTGAACGGCGACGGCGGGCATGTGTGGAGCAAGTCGTTCCACTCCGGGGGCGGAGCGGGGCCGTCCGATCTGGCAGTCGCCAAGAATGGGGACATCCTGGTCACCGGCAATTTCCGCACCTCCCTCGACCTCGGCGGTGGCCCTCTGGCCAGCGCCGGCGAGACAGACATCTTCGTCGGCAGGCTCACGTCCGCCGGCGCGCACGTGTGGAGCCGGGGCGTCGGCGATCCGACGGACCAGGTCGTCTCCGGCATCGACGTCGATGCGACCGGCAATGCTTACGTGACCGGGTGGTTCCACGGCACCATCGACCCCGGGAGCGGTCCGCTCGTCTGCGCCGGCTCCGACGACATCTTCCTGTTCAAGCTCGACCCCACAGGCGACGCGGTGTGGGGCAAGCGCTTCGGCGACGCGGGCGCCCAGGACGCCCGCGGCGTGGCGGTCGACGGCAAGGGGCGCGTCACGATCACGGGTGCTGCCGATGACGTCGACTTCGGCGGCGGCCTGCTGGACGGACCCTCGGTCATCAGCTACCTCGCCCAGTTCGACAGCGACGGGGCGCATCTGTGGAGCCGCGAGCTCTGCGTCGACAGCTCGCTCGCCGAGGACGTGGCCACGGACGGCCTCGACAACATCCTCGTCACGGGTACTTTCAGGAACACGTGCGAGCTCGGCGGCGTCCCGCTCGTGTCGGCCGACAAGTGGGACGTGTTCGTCGGCAAGTTCAGCCCGGTGGGGCAACACGGGTGGAGCAAGCGGCTCGGGGGCGCTCAGGACCAATTCACCGCCAATGTCGCCGGGTCGGCCGGGGGCTCCGTCGCCGTGACCGGCACCTTCTACGGCGGCATCGACCTCGGCAGCGGCGTCGAGGCCCCCAAGGGCGGCCGGGACGGCTTCGTCGTCGTGTTCGATCCGTGAGCGGTTCGACGCGAGCAACCTCGGCAAGTACGCGACGATCGGCGTCGAGCCGGGTCGGCGCCCGCGGATTGAATGCGTATAGTACAGAAGGACATGGACATTTCGCCATGTCCTTCGGCGCTATCGATGAGGTCGACCGGCAGCGCCGCGTCTGAACGCGGCCCGCGCGATCAGGGCACGTTGGCGGTGCCCGGGGTCGGGGTGGCGACGAACTTCCAGTCGACGCCCATCTGGTTGGTGTCGATGCCGTTGGGGATCCGGCTCAGCGAGCCGGGGTTGTTGCTGGAGTCGGCGAGGTTGGCGGGCATGCCCTCGACGAGGTCGAAGGGGCCGACGCCCATGAAGGTCACGCCGGTGATCGAGCCGGTGTAGGAGAGGGCGTCGATGTACTGCTTGCTCGGCACGTGGACCAGCGCGACGCCGTCGGGCGCGCCATTTTGCAGGATGTTGCTGATGGCGCTGGTGATCAGCTTGAGCTGGCTGCCGGGGACGGTCGTGTCGCCCCAGATGACGACGAGGTACTGCCCCGCGTTGAGGGTGGGGAACGCCGCGCCGAGGTCGACGGGCGAGTAGGACTGCTTGTTCGCACCATTGATCGGCACGAGGTGATAACCCGCGAGGCTCACCGGGCCGCTCGAGACGTTCAAGATCTCCACGAACTCCGCGGTGTCGGTGCCAGGCTGGTCGTAGTCGACCTCGTTGATCACCAGGCACTGCTTGGGGCAGGGGCCGCCGCAGTCGACGCCGAGCTCGCCGGCGTTCTGGATCCCGTTGACGCACAGGCCGAGGGTGCAGCTGTTGGTGCAGGCGTCGTCGTTGTTGGCGTTGGCGTCGTCGCACTGCTCGTGGCCGGCCCAGACGATGCCGTCGCCGCAGGTGGCGGGCTTGCAGGCGTTGGTGCAGGCGTCGGTGGCGACGTTGTTGTCGTCGTCGCACTGCTCGACGCCGGCGTGGAGCAGGCCGTCGCCGCAGCTGGCGTCGACGCACTCGAGCACGCAGGCGTCGGTGTCGTCGGTGTTGCCGTCGTCGCACTGCTCGACGCCGGCGTGGACGAAGTCGTCGTGGCAGGCGGCGGACTTGCAGGTGGCGAGGCAGGCGTCGCTGCTCGACAGGTTGCCGTCGTCGCACTGCTCGCCGGCGCCGGCCTGGACGAAGCCGTCGCCGCAGGCGGGGAGGGTACAGGTGAGGGTGCAGGCGCCGGTGTTGTCGTTGGCGACGCCGAGGTCGCACTGCTCGCCGGGCTGCTTGAAGCCGTCGCCGCAGGTGGCGGGCTTGCAGGCGCTGGTGCAGGCGTCGTCGTCGTCGTCGTTGCCGTCGTCGCAGCCCTCGCCGGGGCCCTTGTCGCCGTCGCCGCAGAAGTTGGCGAGGCAGCCGGCCTTGCACGCCTTGCCGGGGCCGTTGTTGGCGCCGTCGTCGCACTGCTCGACGCCGGCCTGCACGAGGCCGTCGCCGCAGGCGGCGTCCTTGCAGAGCAGGGTGCAGGCGCCGGTGTCGCTGTTCTGCGGGCCGAGGTCGCAGCCCTCGCCCTCGTTCGGCTGCTCGAAGCCGTCGCCGCAGGCGGGCAGCTTGCACAGGTCGGTGCAGGCGTCGTCGTTGTCGCCGTTCTGGCTGTCGTCGCAGGCCTCGCCGGGGTCGAGCACGCCGTTGCCGCAGGCCTCGAGCGTGCAGCTCGCGGAGCAGCCGTCGCCCGGATCGACGTCGCCGTCGTCGCAGGCCTCCTCGGGGCTCTGGTCGCCGTCGCCGCAGACGTTGAGCTTGCAGTCGGACTTGCACGCCTTGCCGGGGCCGTTGTCGCCGCCGTTGTCGCACTCCTCGTCGCCGTCGCCGGTGGCGAAGACGTGGCCGTCGCCGCAGACCGCGAGCTTGCATTCACTGGTGCAGGCGGCGGCGTCGGCGTTGTCGGGGCCGTCGTCGCACTCCTCGCCGATGCCGGCCTGCAGGTGGCCGTCGCTGCAGGCGGCCAGGGTGCAGGTCTCGGTGCATTCGTCGGTGCTGTCCATGTTGCCGTCGTCGCACTCCTCGCTCGGGCCGACGATGGCGTCGCCGCACGAGGCGAGGGCGCACATGTTGTTGCAGTCGTCGTCGTCGACGTCGTTGCCGTCGTCGCAGCCCTCGCCGGGTCCCTTGGCCCCGTCGCCGCAGACGTTGTTGGTACAGTCGGCCTTGCAGCTGTTGCCGTCGGCGTTGTCGGCCCCGTCGTCGCACTCCTCGCCAGGGCCGGCGTCGCCGTCGCCGCAGACGTTGAGGACGCAGGCGGCGCTGCACTGCTGGCCCGGCCCGTTGTCGACCCCGTCGTCGCACTCCTCGCCGGCGTCGAGCGTCCCGTCGCCGCACACGCCGTCGCCGCCGGTGGTGTCGGGTTCGCCGGTGGTGGTGGTGGTCGTCGTCGTCGCCGTTTCGCCGGTGGTGGTCGTCGTGGTCGTGGGGATCGTCGTGGTCGGCGGGGTCGTGGTCTGCGATTCGGTGGTGGTCTCGGTGCCGCCGCTGCTACTGGTGGTGTCGGTCTCGGTGCCGCTGGTGGACGGTGTATTCGGGCAGGCGGTCAGCCACAGGCAGCCGGCCAGGCCGAAGCTCCAGCGCCGCGGCGCCGAGGGGCGAGAAACAGAGCGAGCTATGCGTCGAATGGAATGCATCGCGCGGACGCTACCACAGCGAGGTGTGGCCGCCGGCCGGCGGTCCGCCGCGGAACAGGACGGCGATCGCAGGCGGGGGCCCGCAGTCGTGGTCGCGCGACGATGACGGCGTCGCGACGCGCTCGCGAGCCGGGCCCCGGTGCGGCTAGCGACACGATCTCGGCCGCCCGATCGTGAGATCGCGGGGCGTCTCGGGCGAGATCGATCTGCCTGCTGCGCCATGTCATGCCAGTCGCTGGAGTGAGGAGGTGGCCGCGACGACGGCGCGAGAATGGTTCGCGTCAAGGCGGCGATGCCATCAATCCGGATCGTGCGAGCGTCCGAGCGTTCGACGTCGGCGACCAGGTGTCCGATTGGGTGGAGAGCCGGACGGCGACGTCGGCGACCAGGTGTCCGATTGGGTGGAGAGCCGGACGATCGTGCGGTTCGACGACGGCGTCGAAATCGTTAAAGGGCCTCGTGGGCGGCTCGGCGGCTTTGCAGGTCCGCTGAACGACCGAGGTAGGGGCTGCGCAGGCGGTTGCGCGGGCGGACCGACGGCGGGCGCCGATCGGTGTCCGGTGGAACAGGATCGAAAGCGGTCGGCGCAATCGACGGTCGGCGCATTGTCGGCGATCGGGCGTCACCGACGGCACCGGGAGCGATCGGCGTATTCGGCCGCGGCTCGTGGTATCCGCCGGTGCTTCCCCTCGGGGCGCGTCACGACGACGCGATGGCGTAGCCGTCGGAAAAGGAGCGAGAGGGTGGTTGACGATGATACGTCGCGCGACTGAAATGTGTCGGTCCGCACGCGCTGGCGCCGTCGCAATCGCGGACATGTGTACTGCCAGGCCCAGCCTGCCATCGACGCATTCCTGCGCCGGCGGACGCGGGCGCGAGGCCGGCGGCGCTGCGGCCGGTTCACCCCCACGCCGGCCGGCCGCAGACGGCCGCGCTGGCCCCGCGTGAGGCGAGTATGATTCGCCGCCGCTGCGTCGGCGGGTGAGCGGGGCGTCGTGAGCGTCGTTTCGACCGATGGGATCGCGGACTTGCGGCCAATGAGCGTTACGAACGATCGCGCGGCAAACGAAAGGACGATGATGGAATCGAGCCACGTCAAGTTCAGCGTCTCGCACCTCACGGCGCAGGCGGTCGTGCACGCCGTGATCGAGCGTGCGCGAGCGCTCGGGGTGCCGCAATCGGTGGCGGTGCTCGACGCTCGCGGGCTGGTGCTGGCGCTGTGTCGGATGGCCGGGGCGCCGCTGGTCAGCATCGAGACGGCGCGGAGCAAGGCCCTCACCGCGCTGTTCGGGTCGTCGGCGCCGGCGGACGCCGAGGCGCTGCCGCCGGGGGTGTCGCGCCTGCCGCGATTTTCGTCAGTCGGCGGCGGGCTGCCGATCGTGAGCGGCGATCGCTCGATCGGCGCGATCGGGGTCAGCGGCGGGACTGCCGAACAGGACCTCGAGTGCGCGCACGCCGGACTGGCCGCCGTGCACGGGGCCTCGGCGCCGAAGGGTCACGACGGCGAGGTCGCCGGGCGCCGCTCCGGCGGCGCGGACAGGCGCTGATTCGGGGCCTCGCGGGCCCCGTCCGCGGGAGCTCGGGCGCAGCGGGCCGCCCGAGGCGGGGAGCTTTCAATTCAAGATCCTCGTCGCCACGAGCATCATCATCCGCCGCTCGTGCTCGATGCCGTCGTCGCGGCTGTCGGCGCCGAGCACGGGATCTCCATCACGCGCTCCTGGGTCCGCGGCATGTCCTAGAGGACATGACCTATGAGAAATGTTCTCAAGGCCATGTGACTCGGCCCTGGCGCTCGAACCACCAGTAGAGGCCGCAGAAGACCATCGAGTTGAGGACGGTGTCGCCGAGCTGGGGCCGCAGCTCGGCGGGGCTGCACAGGACGATCTCGATGTCCTCGCCCTCGTCGAAGGCGGTCTCGCCGGTGCGGCGGCAGCCCTCGGCGAGGACGGTGAAGCAGCGGTTGGCCTGGAAGGCGGCGTTGGGGGCGACCTCGCCGAGGCGGACGATCGAGGCGGCGGAGTAACCTGTCTCTTCGAGCAGCTCGCGGGCGGCCGCCTGCTCCGGCGTCTCGCCCGGCTCGATCGCCCCGGCCGGTAGCTCGAGCTCGAAGCGGCGGGTGCCGTGGCGCCACTGGCGGACCAGGACGAGCTGACCCTCGGGGGTCAGCGCGATCAGGTTGACCCAGTCGGGCGCGTCGAGGGTGACGTACGGCCGCAGGCTGCCGGTGCGCGGGTGCTCGGCCTCGACCTCTTGCAGGCGGAAGATCGGGGTGGTCGCCAGCTCGCGGCTCGCCCCGTAACGGAAGGGCTTCAACGTGGTCACGCGGGTGCTCCGCCGCCGACGTTAGCACGGGCCCGAGGTGCGCCGCGGCGGGCGAAGTCGCGGCGCCGTCGCGCGCCCGCGCCGCGCGATCACGCGGCGGTGCTGGTGCCGCGCAGGCGCGCGGCGAGGTAGCGGCACGAGTCCCAGGCCATGTAGGCGTAGCCGAGCAGCCACGGCAGGTTGGGCGCGTAGAACAGGAAGAACGTGTAGGGCGACTGGTACCGCATGTCCGGGTAGCCGGTGACGTGCGCGGCCCAGAAGTAGAGCACCACAGAGTAGGCGAGGTACGAGCCGACCACGAGCTGCAGGATGTGGCGATAGTACACGCGCTGGACGATCGCCCACAGCAGCCAGACGTTGACGATCTGGGTGATGAACACGTTGATCTGCTCGAGCCCGATCGCCATCGGCGTGACCCGGTCGAAGTAGGCCCGGTCGGCGTCGCCGTAGATCTGGAACAGCCGGGCGAACAGCTCGTGGTCGGCGCGGGCGACCAGGCTGTCGTTGTAGACGATCCAGTAGAGCTCGAGCGAGAAGGCGATGCAGAGGAAGAACGCCAGCAGGCCGATGATGACCCGGTCGCTCGTGGACATGGTGTCTGGGGTGGACATGGCCGGCGCAGTCTAGAGGCCCGGCGCGCGCGGCGATGCCGACCGGATCACACCGCGATGCGCGGTGAATCCCGATGGACACGCGTGGATCGCCGTGCATCGCGCGACGGACGTCCCGCTCGCTGCAGGCTTCGCGGCGCGAAGCGGACGTAGCGAGGCTCAGCGCGGGCGGGTCACGTAGGTGACGTCGGCGATCGCGTCGGACAGCGCCTGGTAGCGCTCGGCGAACCGCGCCTCGACGTTGAGGGTGCCGCGGCCGGTGGCGGCGTTGTAGAAGCTGCTCTCGACGCGCGCCTCCTCGGTCTCGTTCGGCAGGCGGACGAAGCCCTCGAGGAGGAACTGGCCGGTGTGTTCGGCCTCGCGCCTGAGGCCCGTGACGCGGACCAGGAGGGCCGCGCCCGGCTTGTCGCCGTAGAGCTCGACGGTGCCGCCCGCGGGCAGCGCGAGCAGCTGCTCGGCGCCGGGATTGGCCGGGTTGGCGGGGTTGTTGACGATGTCGATCGACTGCGTGGCCATGCGACGGATGGTAGCAGCGAGCGCCGGCGGGCGACGCGGCGGAGTTGTTTGCGGATCCGCGCCCGCGCCTCGAGGGCTATGCTCGGGCACGTGGTCGCGGTCCACCCCGAGGCGTTCTTCCAGCTGCCGCTCTACTTCGACCTCGGCGCGACGCTGCTGTTCGGCCTCAGCGGGGCGCTGCTGGCCGCGCGCCGCGGCTACGACCCGGTCGGGCTGTTCGTGGTGGCGCTGGTGACGGGGGTCGGCGGCGGCCTCTTGCGCGACGGGCTGTTCCTGCAGCAGGGCCCGCCGGTGTGCGTGCAGGACGGGCGCTACTTGCTGGTGGTGCTGATCGCCAGCGTGGCCGGCTACTTCTTCGCGGCGGCGCTCGACCGGATCCGCGGGCTGCTGTTCGTGGTCGACGCGATCGGCCTCGGCACCTACGCGGTGGTCGGGGTGCAGAAGTCGCTGGCGCTCGGCCTCGGCGTCGGCGCGGCCAGCTTCGTCGGGGTGCTCAACGCCGTCGGCGGCGGCCTCCTGCGCGACGTGCTGGTGCGCGAGGAGCCGTTCCTGTTCAAGCCCGGCGAGTACTACGCGCTGGTCGCCGGCGCCGGGGCGTCGCTGTTCTGTCTGCTGACCGTGGCGCTCGAGTGGCCGGCTCCGCGGGCGGCGGCGGTGGCGATCGCGGTGACGTTCGCGCTGCGGGTGGTGTCGCATCGCCTCGGCTGGACGACGGCGCCGGCGCGCACGGGCCCGCACCCGCGCGTGGAGGCGCCGCTGCGACCGGACCAGGAGTGAGCGATCAGCTGACGGGCAGGTCCTCGCGCGCAGTCCACCACGTCGGCAAGCCGCCGAGGTTGTCCGCCTGGATCGCGTCGTGATCGACGTGGATGCCGTGGACGAGGTCGTTGGGCGGCCCGAGCTGCAACATTTGATAGCCGCGGGTCTGGACGTCGACCTGGGTGATGCCCGACTTCCAGTAGTTGCGGAACTTGAAGCCGCGGTACAGCTGCGCGCTCGTCAGCGGCAGGCGACCGACGTAGAGCCCGGGCGTGAAGCCGGCCGCCGCGACTGCGGCGTACCACGCGTTGCCGTAGGTGAGGATGTTGTTGGGCGGGGCGTCGGGGTCGACGCCCTCGACGTCCGTCCACACGGTGAGCCGCGGCGGCGCGCCGAGCTCGGCGAGGTGCCGCGCCGCGAGGGCGCCGTCGCTGCTGCCGAGCGCCGCGGTGGGCGACCAGCCGGAGCGGCGGACGTGCTGGACGATCATCAGCGCCAGGCCGGCGCCGAGGATCGCCTCGACCTCCGTGCGCGAGATGTCGGACTCGCCCTCGGTGGCGCTGTGGCTGACGTAGCGCACGCAGAAGCGATAGCCGTCGGCGACGAACTTGCGCGCGACGTCCGGCGCGACGACGACGTTGGTGTCGAACCCCCGCGCCGCCGCGGCGCTCTCCACCAGCCCGAAAAGATCACTCATGCAGAGCTCCCCCTCGCGTCATGATGCGACCGGCGAGGGCGGGCGCGTCAAGCCGCGATTGCGCGCAGGGGCGCCGCGCGCGGACGAACGCGGGAGCGAGGCCGGTGCGAATCGTCGTTATCGCCGGCGCGGCGGCGCTGCCCTCATTGGGGGATCGGCGGCGGCGGCTCGAAGCCCTGGACGATGTAGACGCGATCCTGCCCGGCGCCCCAGGTGAGGAACATGAAGTCGCCGGTGAGCGGCTCGAAGTAGGCGCCCCACGGGTTGGGGAAGTCGAGGTAGAAGTCCTTGCGCGACTCGGGCAGCGGGTCGCCTTGGTCGTCGACCTGGTAGACGCCGACGGTCCCGGCCGACCACTCGGAGACGATCAAATGGTCGACCTCGAAGCCGGGCGAGCCGTCGGGCACGTAGGCGAAGCCGCCGGGGCCGAACGGGAGGGTGGCGACGTGCTGGGCGCCCGCGAGGGTGAAGGTGTTGCCATTGGCGGCGCGGTCGAGGTGATACCATTTGCCGCCGGACCAGGTGATCGTGCGCATGCCGCCCTCGTCGACGAAGCCGGGCGGGACGAAGCCGAGCCCGCTGACCGAGCTCTCGACGCCGAGCGCGGTCATGTCGGTGGTGACGGCCGGCATCATCTGGCCGGGCAGCAATTGACCGATCTGGTTGATCGGCCAGGCGGTGTAGAACATCAGGCCCGACTCGACCAGCGCGAGGTTGGCGTCGACGTAGGGCGCCTCGGCGACGACCTGGGCGATGCCCTTGAAGTTGACGATGTGGTCGCAATTGCCGCGCACGACCTCGATCGCCCACACCTTGCCCGTGGAGGCCTCGGAGTCGCCGGCGATCAGGAGGATGTCGGGGTTCTCGTTGGAGATCGCGCAGCCGCCGAGGCGCGAGTCGGTGGGGATCCCGGGGACCTGGCCGAGCTCGTAGGTCTTGTAGAACTCGGCGAACTCCGGCGCGAGCACGACGTCGGGCCCGGCCGGGATCGGCGGCTCGTCGCTGCAATCGACGGGCTCGCCGGTGGTGCCGGGATTGGCGGTGGTGCCGGAGGTCGAATCGTCGGTGGTGAGATTGGCGGTGGTGCCGGTCGAGTCGCCGGTGGCGCCGGTGGTGGAGCCGGTGACGCCGGCGGTCGTCGTCGCGGTCGGGCCGGTGGTCGGCTCGGCGGCGGTGGTCGAGCCGCTGGTCGCAGCGGTGGCGCTCGTGCCGGTGGGATCGCCGGCGGGCCCGCCGGTCGGATCGCCGGGCGGCTCGCTGGTGTCCGTCGTCATCATGCCCTGATTGCCAGGACAGGCCGCGACGGCCAACCCCGCCAGCGTCACCCCGATCGCCGTGTGCCTCTGCATCGCCCGCGAGTCTACGCCAGGCTCCGCGCATGGCCGCCCATTCGCCCGCAAGCGGGGGATTGGCGGGAAAATGGTCGTTGTGGTCTCGGTCCCCCAGTGGTCCGCGGGGCCGGCGTTCATTGCATCATCGACAGACACGCGGCGGCGAGCGCCGCGTGGTGCTCACATTGATGAGCCGCGAATGCGATGAGAGGATGAGCGGTGCAGGTCGTCCTCGCGAGGCGCGGACAGGTGTCACACCGGACGCTCGTCGGAGCGCGGCTCGCCGTGGATCGCGGGCCGCGCAGGGGGCGAAGCTCGCATCTCCGGAGCTGCGCCGCGCCCGGCCGATCGGCGCCGCGTGGCTTGCGAGGGCCGCGCAGGGCCGCGATCGCGAGGGCTCGGCGAGCACGTCCGCGAGGGCGCGATCCAGCGCACGGCGGCGCGAGCGAGCGAGTGTGTGAGGGCGACAGATTCATCGCTGCGTCGCCGGTATCCGCTGGGCGCCGAGCGACATACAGGCCGCCGTGGCGCACCGCTGCGAGATTTTCGTTGACGTGGCCGCGGACCTGGCCTTTTTATGGCGGGGTGCGCCGCAAGGGTCGCTGTCTCCGCTTCGCATTCATGCTCTCGCTCGCGATTGCGGGCTGTCACAGGGAGTCGTCGCAGCCGCCGCCGAGCGATGACTCGTGCTTCGGCGCGCAGTGTGTCGAGCAGGCCGAGGCGGCCATGTTCTACAAGGATTACGACAACGCGCGCGAGCCGTTGAAGGCGGTGTGCGAGAAGAACGACGGGTTCCAGTGCTTCCGCCTGGCGGAGCTGTACCAGAACGGGCGCGGCGGGCCGGTCGACCTGCCCAAGGCGGCGGAGGTGTACGAGAAGTCGTGCGCGGCAGACTACCCGGAGGCGTGCGAGCGCCGCTCGGACATGGCGCGCGACGGCACGGGGACGCCGGCGATCGAGCTCGAGTACGCGATCAAGGCGTGCACCGGCGGGCGACCGGCCGCGTGCACGCGGGCGGGCCAGCAGCTGAGCGCCGGCCGCGGGGTCGAGGCCGATCAGACGCAGGCGATCGACCTGTATCAGCAGGGCTGCAAGCTCGGCGACATCGACGGCTGCACCGGCGTCGGCGACATCCTGCTCGCGCCGGACAGCTCGGCCGAGGCCAAGATGCGCGGGGTGACGGCCTACATCAACGCGTGCATCGGCCACAGCGCGTACGGCTGCTTCAAGGCGGGCCTCGCGTTCCACGACGGGACCGGCACCAAGCGCGACGTCGTCAAGGCCGAACAGCACTTCGCCCGCGCGTGCGAGTGGCAGCACGACGACTCGTGCCACGTGGTCAAGCAGCTGGCCGAGGCCGCCGGCAAGCCGGTGGAGCTCGAGCTGACGACGAAGGCGGCGGAGCTGGGCGCCGGCGGGCTCGAGACGCGCGACGTGTCGTGCCGCATGAGCGAGCAGGGCGTGCCGGCGCTGGCGAAGGTGATCGCCGGGGTGGCGAAGAGCAAGGATTCGCTCGACTCGTGCGCGAAGGAGGGCGCGGCGATCGCCGTCCGCTGGGCGTTCGAGGACGGTAAGCTCCGCGAGGCCAAGGTGGTCGGCAAGGCGCCGAAGCAGTTGAAGGAGTGCGTGTCGTACGTGCTGCGCAAGAAGGCCAAGTACGCGCGCACGGGCACGTGCCAGGCGGTGCTGCTGGTCGGCGATCCGGACGGCGCGGCCAAGGCCCTGGCCGCGCGGGCCAACGCGCCGGTCGACGACGGCCGGAAGCACATCCGCATGAGCCACGAGGACGAGGAGTAGCGCGCTCGCGTCCGCCACGGCTCGCGCGTTCGCTCCGCGGATGAGCCTGGTTGTGGTACGGCCGACGGCGGGGTACCGTCGGCGAATGAGTGGCTTGCGACTCCACCCATTCCTGGCCGCGCTCGCGCTGCTGGCGGCGTGCTCCGACACGGGCAAGGACACCGACGGCGACACGACGACGACGACGACGACGAGCGGCGGCACCGCGGCGACGACGAGCGGTGGCGGCACCGAGACGACGACGGGCGACGACACCGAGGCGACGGCGAGCAGCACTGCGCCGACCGGCAGCACCACGGTGATGCCCGATCCCGACTACCGCCGCGAGTGCCAGGCCGGCGACTTCGTGTGCGACGATTTGGGCTGCGAGGAGGTGACGATCCCCGACGAGTGCTACAAGCGGTGCACCCCGGACGGCGAGGTCGGCGGGGTCGACAGCGAGTGCGACGAGCCGGAGCGGCCGTTCTGCAGCCAGGTCGGCCTGGCCGACGGCGGCGACTTCGCCTGCAACGCGTGTGTGCACATCTGCAAGGCGGAGTCGGAGAATTGGTGCGACTTCGCGGCCGACGAGTGCCAGTAGGCGGATGAGCGCGACGCGGACGTCACGGCTGCGTCTGCAGGGCTCGCGCGCTCACCCGTGATTGGGCGGGGGCGCGGCCGCGGTACGCCGGTTGCACGGCGAGCCGCATGCGCTTCGCCTCGTTCTTCGCCGCTCTCCTCGTGTCCATCTCTGCCTGTACGTCCCGCGAGCCCGGCACCGGCTCCGACAGCGACGCGACCTCCGAGGCGACGAGCGGGACGGGGACGGGCTCGAGCAGCACGGTGGCGAGCACGGTGGAGGCGAGCACGTCGGAGGCGAGCAGCACGGAGGCGAGCACGTCGGAGGCGAGCAGCGAGCCGACCGGGACCGGCAGCACGACCGCGGACCCGAACTACGAGCGCGAGTGCCAGCCGGGTGACTTCGTGTGCCATGATTGGGGCTGCCAGGAGGTGACGAAGGAGGGCGAGTGCTACAAGCCGTGTACGCCGGACGGCGAGATCGGCGGGGTCGACAGCGAGTGCGACGAGCCGGAGCGGCCGTTCTGCAGCCAGGTCGGCCTGGCGCTCGGCGGCGACTTCGATTGCAACGGCTGCGCCCACGTCTGCATCGCCGAGCCGCTCAACTGGTGCGATTACGGGACCGATCAGTGCGAATGACGATGTCGTGAGCCATTGTCGCGATATGCCCTTTTGGGCATGTTCTTGGAGACATGGTCGCGCCGAGCGGCCGCGGGTGCGGGGGCGGACACCCCCGAGGGGATTCCCGCGCGCGGGCGGGCGTGGCTCGCGGTATGAAGGCTCCGTCGTGCCGCGTCCACCGCTCACCGTCGTCGTCTGCCTCGCCCTCGCCTGCGCCCCCGAGGCCGTCCAGGGCACCTCCACCGAGACGGCGGGCACGGACGACGCGGGCACGGCGACCGGCGGCGACTCGGAGGCAGGCACTGCGCCGACGTCGACCGCAGGCGGCGTGTGCGGCGACGGCCAGGTCGACCCGGGCGAGGCGTGCGACGACGGCAACGACGCCGACGACGACGCGTGCACGCAGACCTGCGCGCTGCCGAGCTGCAGCGACGGGCTCAAGGACGGCGACGAGAGCGATGTCGACTGCGGGGGCGACTGCTCACCGTGCGCCGACGACTCGACCTGCCACGAGGCGGCCGACTGCGCCTCGGGCGTGTGCGCGGGCACCTGCGTCGGACTCTACGCCAGCTGCCTCGAGCTGCACGGCTGGCAGCCGAACCTGCCCGATGGGATGTACGGCATCGACCCGGACGGCGACGGCGTGGCGGTCGAGGTCTGGTGTGACATGATCGGCGGCGGCTGGACCGAGGTCGCGCGCGAGACGATGGAGGCGCCGAGCGGCTGGAGCGCGGGCGCTGCGGGCAGCTGCGGGGCGCTGAGCGACCACCTGCTCGGCGGCGCGGGCCAGTTCGGCGCCGGCGCGACCACCGAGAAGACCTTCAGTCTCATGGGCGTGCCGCACATGGCGGTGCGGGTGATCGCGCAGGCGATCATCGTCGATTCGTGGGAGGCCGAGACGCTCCGGCTCGAGATCGACGGCCAGGCGGTGGCCTCGGGGGTGTGCTCGCAGGGGATCCCCGGCAGCTGCGGCAACATGGACAGTCAATGCGGCGACCCGAATTACAAGGAGGGGAAGCTCGAGCTCAACGGGATGATCGACCTGCCGGGCGACGCAGCGACGGTCCGCTTCTCGAGCACCCTCGACCAGGGCCCCGAGGACGAGGCGTGGGGGATCGACGCGGTGTCCGTGCGCGTGAAGTGAGCCGCGCGAGGATGAGTTTTAAGGACATGTCACCGAGGACATGTCCTTGTGGTCATTCATACGAGCTCCGGCGCCAGCGGTCGGAGCGGCTGCCGCCCATCTCGAGCGCGAGCGAGGTGAGCTGCGAGCTTCGGATCACGTCGACCCACGCGGGCGGTCACCTCGTCGCCTTTGACCCGGCGAGGGCCGGCGGTCGGCCCCTCACTCTTTCGGATCACCTGTCTCTGCGCGGACATGTACCGCCTGCAGCATCAGCGGCGCGCGCATCGGTCGCGTCGTCAGGACCGCCATGCGCCGGCTCCTCTGCAGATCCCACGAGGGTCGCGGCTCGCCGAGGCTCGCCAGCAGCCACAGCTCGTCGCGGCCGAGCGCCACCACCCTGAGCGGCGTCAGCGGCTCCGGCCTCGCCAGTCTCTGCTTCGGCTCCGGCACCTCGATCGGCGCCAGCGGCACCGGCTCCCACTGCCCGGCCGTCTCCTGTGCGGGCGGTGGCCGGCGGTGCAGTCCGCGATCGTTGGTCAGCCACAGCGTCCCGCCGACCGCCTCGGTCAGCGACGTCACGCAAGCGCCGTCCGGCAGCGCCTGCGGCTGCCACGCCCCGTCGGTCAGGCGATCGAGCGACGGCACTTTTTCCTGTGTGCAGCGGGCGACGTAGAGCCGCGCGGGATCTCGGCCCACCACCATCGGCCGATCGCGATCCGCCAAGTCCGGTCGCTCGCGGTCCGGCGGGCGCGGGAGCTCCGTCCATTCGCTCGCGCCGGGCGACCAGCGCAGCAGCGACGGCTCACCCCGCTGCACCACCAGCGACCCGTCGGCGAACGCCAGCAGGTCGACCGCGACGGCCCCCGGCGGCAGCGGCGGCCACTGCGTCGCGCCGCCGTCCAGGCGATCGACCGTCGTCCGCGGCACGGAGCCCCGCTCCTGCAACCAACTCAACCCCATGTCGCTTTCGCCGAGGTTGTAGTCGAATGCGAAGCCGCGCACCGCGATCGGCGTCCCGTCGGGCAGCGCCGCATAGGCGCTGTGGTACTCGTCGAGCACCGACGCGCCGGCCAGCGGCGTCCGCGTCCACGCCGCGCCGTCCCACCGCCACGCCGCGAAGTACACCGCGGCACGGGTCATGCGGGTGAACCCCGTTACGAACGCCAGGTCCGGCCAGCGCCCGCCGATCGGCCCCGACATTCGGCCCGGCCAGCCGCGGGCCCACGCCGGGTCGCTGCGCAGCGGGCCCTCGCCGGCCGGCGCGAACGCGACGACCGCGTCGCCGTACACCGCCACGCCCTCGTCGGCCATCACCGCCAGCGCCAGCGAATCGTCGTGCAGGGCCGCCAGGTACATCCCGCCGGCGGGCCGCGGGATGTCCTCGGGGACAGGCGGCGCCTGGTCCTCCTTCGAGCTGTCCTTGGGGACAGGCGGCGCCTGGTCCTCCTTCGAGCTGTCCTTGGGGACAGGGCCCGTGCTCGACGTGCACCCGGCCGCGAGCGCGCACGCGAGGAGCCGCCGGAGGATCGCCATCCGCGCAGCTTACCACGTCGCTCGGCCGTGTCTCGTGGGGGCCGCTCCGCGGTGGCGAGCCCGACGCGCTCCAGGCGTTCGCGCGTCACGCAGAGATGGGCGCGACCCACCTACGTCCGCGTGAACGCGCTCGAGCTCGCGCGCGAGGTGATGGGCGGGCTCCTGTCGACCGTCACCCGGGACCGCGACAGGTCACCGCCGCGCCCCTGGCGGGCTGCGGGCAACCGTGGACATTGCCCGACAGGGGCCTCCTCGCGCCTCGCCGGAGCCCGGCGCGAGGGCGGGTCGAGAGGCTCCTAGTACATCCGGCCCGAAGTTCTCCAGGGGTTGCTAGGCCCTCTCTGCAAGGGTCCAGCCGAAGTTGCCGAGGAGCAGCTCGAGCAGTTCGTCGCGAGAGGCGCGGAAGGGTGTTGGTTCCCAGCGCCCGGTATGGGTAGCCATCTCCAGCTGCCACAAGTTGGCGGCGAGACGGCGCAGGCGCGCGTGCGGGATCGGATCGTGGGTGGGGCCGGACTCGAGGGTGATGAGCGGGGCGCGATGCCGGACACGGATATGTGCGAGGCCCTGGTGTTGGCGCAGGAACTGCTCGACAGCGCGAGCGTCATCATCCGATTTCGCAGCGGCGTTGCGGGTGGTGCGTGGACGGCTCATGCGGCGTGGTGCCGCTGAGTGTGGACGAAGTGACCGCGGAAGGTCCAGTTGAACGGGTGCGCTTCGTCGCTGTTCCAGCGCCGGATGAAGCTCATCACGGCGCGGGGCAAGGCTCCGGCGCAAGGAAAGTCGGCGTAACGAAGGACGCGGCGCTGCAGCAGCGAGAACCAGATCTCGATCTGGTTGACCCACGAGGCATGGATCGGCGTGTATACGAAGTGGAAGCGGTCGCCGTGACGCCGGTTGAAGCGAGCCCAACGCTGGTCCGCACCCTCATAGTGGATGTTGAGGTTATCCCAGACGACGTAGAGCTGGCCGGTAGGATATTTGCGGGCAAGGCTCTCCATGAAGTCCAAGAGGTCCTCGGCCCGTCGTTGCGGCTTGCACTCGCCCAGGACTTCACCGGTGCGGACGTCGAAGGCCGCGAACAACGACCAGGTACCGCGGCGGACGTACTCGAACTCGAAACGGCCCGCGCGGCCGGGCGCGGGGAGCTTGCTGGGAAATCTCCGTCCGAGCGCCTGCATGCCGGTCTTCTCGTCGACGCAGAGCACATGAGCTCCGTCCGGGGGATGATGGTAGAGATCGCAGATGCGCTGAACCTTGCGACAGAAGTCGGGGTCGGGGCTGTGCAGCCAGAGCCTCATCTTGTGCGGCCGGAAATCCTCGTTGCGCAAGATTCGCCCCACCTCGGACACGCTGAGCCCGACACCTGTCTCATGAAGCAGGCGCCTTGCCAACGTCGCATATGTCCACGTCGAACGGGTCTGCTGGCCATGCCTGGCAGGCTTGTCACAGGCGAGTTTGATGAGCTTGCAGCGTGTCGCCGGCGATACCCGAGGAGGTCGCCCACTTCGCGGACGATCCTCGAGCGTCACGACTCGCCCATCACGCGCGAAGCGCCCACGCCACCCCCTCACCGTGTCCACGTGGCAGCCCAATCTCCGCGCAATCTCCTGGTTTGAGTGCCCTTCGGCAGCGAGGAGCACGAGCCTCGCCCGGAGTACGAGGCGTGCCTCGGCGCGGCCACTCCGGGCCAGCACCTCCAGTTCGTCACGGACCGAAGGTGCCAAACGAAGCCGTTGTGCTCGTGGGCCTGGCACATCGACGAGATCGTTTTCGCGCCTCGCCTATTCCACCGCCTATACCGCCCTGGCGATGGATCCAGGACAGAACCCCTGGAGAACTTCGGGCAGGCAGTACTAGCGACGGCGGCGGCGGCCGGTGAAGCCCAGGATCGCCAGGCCGGCCAGCAGGGCCCCGGCCCCGCCGTTCGCGTCGTTGCGGCAGCCGCAGCCGCCGTCGTCGTCGCCGGCCGAGCCGGTGTCGCTGTCGGTGTCCGTGGCGTCGCCGCCGGTCGCGTCGGTGGTGCCGAGGCCGCCCTCGGTGGTCGGCTGCGGGCCGCTGGTCTCGGTCTCGCCGTCGCTGTCGACGTTGCCGGAGGTCGGGCCGTCCGTGGTCGGATCGGCGGTCGTCGGACCGTCGGTGGTGGGGTCGTCGGAGGTCGGACCGCTCGTGCCGGGATCGTCGCCGGTGGTGGAATCGTCGCCGGTGGTGGAGTCGTCGGTGGTGGTGCCCTCGTCGACGCCGAACTCGTAGGCGCCGATGTCGGGCGCGCCGACGACCGGGCGCGACTCGGTCTGGGTCGGGTGCAGGTACTGCGAATCGGGGATCAGCAGCGCGTCGAGGGCCTCGCCGGCGTCGATCCCGGGCGCCCCCTCGAGCAGGTGATAATCGTAGCCGGAGCGGTCGACCAGGCCGGCGTCCTCGGTCTGCAGGTTGCCGAGGTCGACGATCTTGGTGTTGGGGTCGCCGGTCTTGATCGGCGTGCCGGGGCCGACGAACAGGTTGTTGTAGACGTTGACCTCGGTGCCGGCCGGGGCCTCGACGAACGTCGCGTTGGGCGCGCCGTCGTTGACGAAGGTGTTGTGGCTGACGTAGAGCCGCAGGTCGGGGTTGGTGCCGCCCTCGCCCTTGTAGAAGACGATGCGGTACTTGTTCTCCGCCATCGGCCCCTTCTGGATCAGGTTGCCGATCACGTACGAGAGGCCGCCCTGCGGCAGGTCGATCAGCGCCGAGCCGTTGCCGTCGGCCTCCTCCATCAGGCGGTTGTAGACGATGTGGTTCTCGAGCGCGCGCGACTTGAGGGCGTGGCCCGACTTGGCATGGTGGGTGTAATTGCCGCGGAACACGAACTTCGGTGCGGTGCCGATGTAGACGTTGTGCTCGTAGCCGGCCTCGCCGTTGTAGGCGAACTCGGAGTACTCGATCGTCATCAACCCGTCGCCGGCGAGGATGCCGTTCTGGTTGTCGTGGAAGTAGCAGTTGCGGACCGTCAGGTCGGTGCCCTGGGCGCGGATGCCGGCGCCGTTGTTGCCGTCGCCCTCGCTGATCTTCGCGCCGGAGAACTCGAGGTTCTCGACGGTGACCGGGCCGACGCCGAGCTCGACGACGAAGATGCCCTTCTTGTTGGGCGGCGGCACCGTCGCCTTGAGGTGCGGCCGCGCGTCGCCGACGCCGCGGATCGTCAGGTCGCCGACCTTGATCGACGAGATGTCGTCGATGTATTCGCCCGGATCGATCTCGATGACGTCGCCGCTCTTGGCCGCCGCGACCGCGTCCTTGACGGCCTTGTACTGCTTGTCGGCGCCCACGGTGAGGGTGGCGGCCAGCGCCAGCGACGGCGCGAGCAGGCCGAAGACCGCGCCGCACGCCGCGGCGGTCGAATGGTGCGCGTAATTGAAAGGTGTACGCATGGGTCGAACTCCGGCCTCTCGTGTGCCCGTCCGACCTCCCGACGTCAAGGCTCCCCGTTCGTGGGAGACGCGGCGCGATCGGGGCCAGGGCCGCTTCCTGAGGCCTTCTCGACCCCAGGTGCGGGCCGCGGGGGGCACGCGTGTGCGCGCGTCGCTCGTGTCCCGAGAGTCATATCATATGTCCCCGGGGACATGCGGGAACGCCGCTCAGTCGGCGCCGTACATGACGCGCCAGACCGGCTCGAATACGTACAGGTCGGCGTCCTTCGGGGACGAGCCGCCGGCCTGGGTCGAGCCGTGGCCGTCGCCGGTGGGGGCGGAGGTGACGAGGCGGTGCGAATCCATGTAGGGCGGGGCGGCGCCGTCGACGACCACCGGCTCGCCGGGCAGCATCATGTCGGCGAAGCTCTGCAGGTGGCCGGGGTGCTGGTCATCGCCCGTGTGGGTGAAGCCCCAGAAGCGGTCGATCGGGGTCAGCGGGTCGCCCTCGAGCCAGGCCTGGTTGCTGTCGAGCGGGCCCGACAGCATGACCACGCGCTCGACCGCGCGGTTCATGCCGATCACGCCCGAGCTGCTGGCGCCGTGGGAGATCCCCGAGATCACGATCTCCGACCAGCGCGGCTTGCCGTCCTCGATGAAGTACTGCCAATCGCCGCCGGGGTGCAGCGTCTGCAGGTGCCCCAGCATCTTGACCACGCGCGTCTCGATGCTGTCCGGCGGCGGGATGTCGATGAAGTCGTGGTGGTCGACGCCCTCGAACGCCTCGAGCCGGCAGCCGCCGATGTCGTCGCCGCAATTGCCGACGCCGTAGTCGCTGACGTAGCACGGGTGGATCACGTGAAAGCCCATGCGCGCGAGCACGACCCCGTGCGCCTGCGAGCCGCAGGTGGTCGGCTGGCCGGCCCCGTGCAGGTACACGACCAGCCGGCCCTGCAGCGGCACCGTGGTGTCGAGCTCGGCGAGCTGGGCGCCGAGCGCGAGCGCGGCCGCGGGGTCGGCCTCGTCCGGCTTGAACGAGAACTCGTACAGCTGCGGGTCGGACACGTCGACGTTCGGCCCGCTCGGCATGGCCTCGGTGGTGGTGCCGGTGGTCGTCGTGGTGTCGTCGGCGGCGGTGGTGGTGCCGGTGGTCGGCGCGTCGCCGGTGGTCGTCGGCGAGGTCGACGTCGAGGTCGTCGACGTGGTGTCGTCGGCGGCGGTGGTGGTGTCGTCGCCGGCGGTCGCGGTCGAGGTGCCCGTGGTGTCCGTGGTCGAGGTCGTGGTCGAGGTCGTCGTCGTGTCGGTGGCGGTGTCGACGGGCTCACTGCTGCAAGCGGCGAGCAGCGCCGCCGCGCAGATCGATCGCGTGCGTGGCATGCGGCGAATATGCCAGAGAAGGCCGCGCACGGGTGCGCAGGGCTCGTCGTGGTCTCACCGAGCTCGCGCCAGTGCGATCGTCACGCCGCAATTGCATACATCGGAGTGGTGCGGCCGAGCCCGCCGTGCAGGTCGCGCATGCGCTCGAACCACTCGACCACCGGATCGTCGCGCTCCAGCAGCGGCAGCGTCGTCACCGAGGCGACCCAGAAGAGCACGCCCGCGGCGATGTAGTCGGCGTACCCCGCCTGTTCGCCGGACAGGAACGGCTGGCCCTGGACCGCGAAGGTGATGCGCAGCGGCTGGAGGCGCGAGCGCAGGTCGGGGAGCCGCTCCTCGCGGCCCTCGGTTGCGGCCTCGAGGCTACGGCCGAGCCGCTGCTCGCGGTTCTCGCGGAAGTACGCGCGATCTTCGGGCCGCGCGTGATCGTGGATGTCGAGGGCGACCATCGGGAACAGCTCGGACACGAAGGCGCCGAACAGCCACGCCTCGGTGAATCGACAGAGGGCGCGCTCGGCTGGCCCTTCGAACAGGCGCGGGCGATCGGGGTAGCGGGCGTCGAGGTAATCGGCGATGGCCCACGAGTCGGGGACGACGTGGCCGTCGTCGTCGAGGATCGGCACGGTCCTGTGACCGCCGCCGTACAGCCGCGGGATGTCGAGGAAGCCCTGCGGGCGGGCCTCGAACTCGAGGCCCTTGTGGGCCAGCGCGAACTTGCTGCGCCAGCAATAGGGGCTGATTCGGCGATCGTCGAGGCAGGCGAGGTCGTGGAGGATTCGTGGCACGATGCGCCATGGTGGCGGAAGCGGCGACGGCGGACAAGCGCGCAGTGGCGCCGACCTCGCCGGGCGACACGCGCGGTCCGGCAGGTCGCGGACTCGCCCGCGCGCGCCCGTGAGGCGCCGCTCGCCGTGCGGACGGGCGCCGCGCCGACGAGGCTCCGCTACCCTTGGCCGGACATGCCGACGCGCTCGCAGCAGGCGCAGGTGCTGGCCGGCCGGCTGGAGAGAGACCAGCAGGTGATCATCGACCGCTGGCTGCACCGCCTGCAGGTGTCCGACCCGGCCAAGCTGCCGCTGCCGACGCCGGAGCTGGTCGACAGTCTGCCGGAGTTCCTGGCCCGGCTGGCCGCGGCGCTGCGCCGCGGCGCGTCCGACGACGAGGCGGGCGAGGCCGGCGGCGAGCCGCCGTGGTCGACTGCGACGGTGGCCCGCGAGCACGGGACGCAGCGGTACCGCCACGGCTTCGACATCCGCGCGGTCGTCGACGAATACGGGATCCTCCTCGACGTGCTGTTCGAGACCATCGCCGAGTCGATGCAGTGCATCGACCCCGGGAACTCGCGCGTGCTGGTCCACGCGGTCTCGCTCGGGGTCGCCGCCGCGGTCGATCAATTCTCGGCCGAGCGCGAGGCCGACGTGAACGCGGCCCAGCAGGCGCTGCTGCAGGCGCGCGAGTACGAGCGGCAGCTGATCGGCGTGGTGTCGCACGACCTGCGCAACCCGCTGTCGATCATCGTCCAGTGCGCGGAGTTGATCCGGCGGACCGAGCACCTGGCGACGCCGGTCTGCCGCCAACTGCAGCGCCTGCGCAACAACGCCGACCGGGCGATGCGGCTGATCGGCGATCTGCTCGACTTCACCCTCGAGCGCAATCAGGGGCGGATCCCCGTCAAGCCCGCGGCCGCCGACATGCGGCTGCTGCTGCGGGAAGTGATCGACGAGGCGATGCTGACGCACCCGGACCGCACGATCGAGCGCAGCGGCCCGGACACGCGAATGGTGGGTTGCTGGGACCCCGACCGGATCTCGCAGGTGCTGACGAACTTGCTGGACAACGCGCTCAAGTTCAGCCCGACTGGCTCGGTGGTGCGGGTCGAGTCGGGGATGACGGGCGATCGGGTGGTGGTGACCGTGCACAATTGGGGCGACCCGATCCCGCCGGCGCAGCTCGGCTCGGTGTTCGAGCCGTTCCACCGCGCGGACCCGGACGCGAACACCCGCGGGTCCCTCGGGCTCGGTCTGCACATTTCACGGCAGATCGCGCTGGGCCACGGGGGCGATCTGGCGGTCGAGTCGTCGGCGGAGGCCGGCACGCGCTTCACGCTGACGCTGCCGCGCGCGTGTACGCGGGGCGGGACGTCGTAGCCGAACTCGAGGTCGGCCTCGCCGTGCGTCGGCGGCCGGCGAGGCGCTCGACGGCCAGGACAATATCGTGGACCAGGCGAGCATGGCCGCGTGCAGGAAGCGCACGTCGGCGCCGCATGCCTCGAAAGTCTCGTCGGTGACAAGACAATGCACATTGACGAACAGGACGTCGCGGGTCTCGGAAGCGAGGACCTTCGACACCTCCACGTGCAGCAGCTTCGCACTCTTCTCGAGCCGGTCGCGCTTCGGCGGCGGTGCCTCGTGGTAGCGTCGCGCATGTCCTATTTCGCTTGCTCGCTGGAGCGCTCCACCATCGTCGCGGCGGTACTCTTCCCGACGCTCGCCTCGGCCGCGGTGCCGATCGGCGAGCCGGTCGGCTCGCTACCGACCCACAACGAGCGGGTCCTCGGCTTCATGACCAACCGGATCCGCGCCGACCCTGCCGCCGCCGACGTCCTGCCGAGCATGGACGGCAAGACGCCGTCGGGACGCCCGATCCCGCCGGCCACGCCGCCGCTCGAGCTCGTCGCCGACCTCGCACGCGCCGCTCGCTTTCAATCGACGCACATCGCCACCACCGACTGTCCGCTGTGCGTGGACCACTCGACCTGCTGCGCGCTCGCCGGCATGGACGACGACACCCACTGCGACGGGCCGGTGACCGACTGCGGCGTCACCAGCATGGTCGAGCGCTTCACCCACTTCTCAAACCGGGCCCACGGCGAGAACGGTGCGGAGGGCCACGGCTCGCCCGAACTGGCGATGCTGGGGTGGATCGGGTCCGACGCCCACTGGGGCTCGATCAACGGCGCCGGCACCACCGCGCTCGGTACCGGCGCTGCGCAGGGTTTCGGCAAGCCGGTGTACCACCTGGTCTTCGGAGCAGGTGGGACCTACCCGGTCGTCGGCGACGGCGTGCACTTCCGCGACATCATCCACGGCGCCTCCGGGCCGAAGATGCAGCCGGAGGACACCCCGACCTTCGGCATCACCTACGCCCTGCCTGGCGGCGGCCCGCCCGAGGTCGCCCAGGTCGTGCACTACACCGAGGGCGTCACGCCCGTGTGCGAGCCGCTGGCGCTGCGCCACGGTCAGCCCGAACAGGGCACCTACGAGGCAGTGCTCTCGCCCGGCCCCGGCTGTCACCGCTACTTCTTCCACATCGTCGACGGCCAGGGCGTCGAGCGCCTCTACCCGACCACCGGCACGCTCGGCTTCCCGCTCCTCTCGCTCGGCGCCGACCCTGCCTCCTGCCCCGACTTCGAGCCCACCCGCGCCGAGGCCCCGTGCGCCGGTACGGCCCCCCAGGACACCACCGGCAGCGACACCGGCAGCGACACCGGCGGCGATACCGACGGCGGTGACGACGGCTCGAGCAGCGAAGCGAGCGAGACCAGCCCGACCGGCAACCCCACGAGCGACGGGCCGACCGGCGCCGCGACCGGCGACGATGCCACAGGCGACCTCACCGGCGCTGCGACGGCCGCCAGCACGACCGATCCGGCGACGGCAGGCGAGCCCGCGACCGGCGACTCCGACGCAGGCTGCGGGTGTCGCACCGAAGGCCGCGATCCGGGCGAGGGCGCCGCGTTCGCCTCGCTGATCGTGCTCACGGGCTGGTTGCTTCGCCGCCGCCGCGCCTGAGCTCGACGCGGAGCGCCCTGGCGATCGGGGCCGCCGAACTGCGCGCCCGGGAGCGCCAGCCATGGCCAGCCGCGCGGGTCGGCCGGGGCGCGGGCCGGCGGCTGAAGGATTGAGGGCGCGGGCCGCTGTACGCGGGCCGCGAGATCGTACCATCGCCGGAATGAGCCGAGGTCACGCGAGCAGAGTGATGGGGGTCGTCTCGGCGGGGTGGCTGCTCGGCGCCTGCGGCGGCGACAAGAGCACCAGCTCCGGGAGCGGAGCGAGCGAGGGGACGTCCACGAGCGCGAGCGAGGCCACCGAGAGCGCGTCGTCGGGCGCGGGGCCGACCACCGGGGAGGCCCAGTGGCGGCGGATCTGCGACGGCTCGCAGGAGCTGCGGCTGGCGGCGCGCAGGCTCACCGGCAGGTTCGAGTTGATCACGAGCATCGGCGTCGAGCTCGGCGCGAGTTATTTGTACGTCCGCGGTGATTGCCGCTACTGGGTGGCGAGCGAGTCGCGGCCGGAGCTGCCCGGGATGTTCGATCGGGTGAACTGGCAGGTCACGCGCACGGGCGTGTTGACGCCGGAGCTCGAGCAGGAGCTGTCGCAGTCGCTACTATTCGATCGATGGTCCGAGCGGGCGGGTGATTACGGCGATAACGACGAGGGGGCGGCCAACTACTTCTATTCGGACGGCGAGGCGAGCGTCCGCTGCGGGCATGATTGCTCGGGGGGGCAAGATCCGCCGCCGGAGCTCGCGGGCTTGAACGATGTGGCCGCCGCGTGGTTCGAGTCGCTGTGGGACGCGGGCGAGCCGATGGCGCCGGCAGATCCGGTGACTGTCGACCTCATCGCGCCGGAGGTCGAGGGCGACCTGCCCGTCACGGAGACGTGGACCTGCGCGGTGCCGTGGCCGTTCGACCTCGATCCTGCCAGCATCTCGCACGACGGGAAGACCGTGATCGAGCCGGTCGCCACGCGGCCCATCCACGACCCGGAGCTGGCGGCGGAGCTGCGGGCCCTGCGGGACGCGCTGTTCGTCGCGCCCGTGTTGGAGGCGTGCGACCCGCTGGCCGGCGGGGGCCCGCTCGCGTACTACCTGCCGTCGGCGCCGACCCTGCCGCTGCTGCTGTGGATCCGCGACCGGGTCCCGCTCGAGGCGGAGCTCGGCGGTATCACGTTGCCGTGGCCGCCGAAGCCGTGACCGTCAGCCCCACACCTCGGCGAGCGGGCCCTCGGCGACCCGCGTGGCGGGGTTGCTGTGGCCGAAGTCGTCGGTCGGCAAGCCGGCGCCGTGGAGCAGCGAGTTGAACATGTTGGAGGTCTGACGATTGTTCTCGTGACCGCTCTTCGGATAGGTGACGCTGCGGCCGTCGGTCTTGAAGCCCATGTTGTTGCCGCCGAGCAGCAGCATGGCCCACTCCTCGGAGTTGGAGTGGTGCTTCTCGCCGTTGTCGGACATGTAGAGCAGGAGGGTGTTGTCGAGCATGGTGCCGCCCTGCTCGGGGACGGCGGCGAGGGCCCGGGCCATGCGCGCCATCTCGGCGACGCCGCGGCTGGTGACCTCGTGCAGCACCTCGTAGAACGCGGGGCTCTCGCCGTGGCGCAGGTCGTGGCCGCCGATCACTTGCTTGCCGGGGTAGAGGTCGACGAGGCCGGGGTATTGCAGCGACCAGTAGTAGCTGCCGGCGCCGAACGAGACGACCGCGACGTTGGTCAGGCCGGCGATCAGCGAGGCGGTGGCGATGTCGGCCTGCAGGCGCAATTGCTCGAGCGGGTCGTCCGATGCGTAGGGGTCCGGGTCGGTCTCGCCGGGGCCGACCGGCTTGACGTTCAGCAGCGCGCCCTTCATCCCGAGGATCTGGTCGTTGCGGGCCAGCATGGTCAGCAGCGAGGCCTCATAGGTCTCGAGCTTGTCGCGCCCGCGCTTCGAGCCGCCGAAGTTCTTGAGCTCGCGGGTGACGTCGTCGAGCGCGAACTCCAGCAATTCCTTGCGGGTCTGGAACTCCTCGCCGGCCTGGCCGCTGGCGACCGAGCCGAACAGCGAGGCGAACGCGGCCGAGGGGCTGAGCAGCAGCGGCGCGGGCTTGCCGGCGTCGAAGGCACAGCTGGCGTAATTGAGGGGAGTCGTGGCCGCGCCGACGCCGATGCGGATGGCGTCGAACGGGGTGTTGCCGCGGACCTCGGGGATCGCGGACAGCACGGTCTCGATGGTCGGGCCGGCGGGGCCGCCGGCGGCCCGCGAGGCGCTCAGGGCCCCGAAGTCGGTCGAGTGGCCGCCGCCGAGGTAGGCGGCCGACAATCCGAGCACCAGGCAGGCGCGCTCGACCAGCGAGATGTCCTCGTCGAGGCCGGCCAGCGCGCCCAGCGAGCGCGCCTCGCTGAGCGGCGCGCCGGGAATGATCACAGGATCGTCGTGGCCGTAATCGCGGCTGCTCTCGATCGGCTTGCCGGCGAATCCTTCGAGCGTCTCGAGCGTCAGCGGGTCGCGCACGCACGACGGGCGGATGCCGTTGCCCTCGAGGAAGATGACGACGCGGCGCGGGTCGCCGTCGGCGGCGCGGGTGCTGCGGCCGGTCAAGGCGGCGCCGCCGAACAGGCCGGCGCCGGTCAGAAGGCCCGCGGTGGTGAGGAAGTTACGACGCGTGAACATGGTGGGTCTCCTGGTCGTCGCCGCTCACTCGGGCACGCGGTACTGGAAGCTGTCGCTGTTGAACAGGGCGATCAGCAGCTCGCTGAACGCGCCGCCGCTCTCGTCGTAGGCGGTCTCCATCGCCACGAGGGTGCAGCCGTCGTGCATGGTCTCCTCGCGGCCGGCGAAGAAGCGGAAGGCCTGGCGCATGAAGCAGCGCTTGGCGTACTTCGAGCCGGCGAGGCGCTGGCTGAGGTCGATCGCGCTGGTGACCGCGCCGTCGAGCTCGGGCGCCGGCATGTTGGCGAGCACGCTGGTGCCGTTCGGCGGGCCGCCGTGATCCTCGACGCGGAGGAAGCCGGCGTGGTTGTAGATCTCGAACGGGTAGCCGAGCGGGTTCATCATCTGGTGGCAACCGCTGCAGTACGCGTCGGCGTCGATCTGCTCGGAGATCCGCTGGCGCGCCGACTGCTCGCGCGACTCCTCGGACAGCATGGCGTCGACGTTGAGCGGCAGGTCCGGGATGTCCTGGCACAGCAGCTCCTCGCGGATCCACTTGCCGCGGTGGACCAGGTTGGGGTCGTTCTCGAACGACAGCGAGTGCGCGCCGAGCCACGCCGGGTGGGTCAGCACGCCCGACCGCTCGCCCTCCGGCAGCTCCTTCCAGCGGGCCTCGCGGGTCTGCGGGGTCACGGTCGGGACGTTGTAGACGCGGTTCATCTCGGCGGTCGACTTCCAGATCGAGGTCTCGCCCTCCTGATAGCCGCCGGTGGCCGGGGTGTAGAACATCCGCGAGGTCAGCAATTGCGTGTAGACGTCCTGGTCGCCGGCGATGATTCGCGCGATCATGTCGTCGAGCTGGGTGACGAGGGTGTTCTCGTAGCCGTAGATGCCGGAGACCGTGTTCTGGTAGCTGAACTCGACGATGCCGCCCATCCACCCCGAGGTCTTGGCGACCTCGACCTTCTCCGGCTTGTCGGCGAGGCCGCCGTAGCCGAGCCACTCGCGGAAGAAGGCGCGCACGCCGGTGGCCATCCAGTACTCGCCCTGGTTCTCCCACCAGCGCCCGTCGTGCGGCTCGAGCAGGAGGTCGCGGCGCTCCTCGTCGAGGCCGCCGAAGTGCGCGCGGACCAGGTTGGCGACCACCTCGGGGTCCTTGATCGTGCCGTCGGCGGCGGCGTCGAGGAAGTCGCCGAGGTCGCCGTCGATGTCGCCCTTGGTGAAGCCGGCCTCGTAGTTGCGATTGACGCTCGGGGTGCCGGCGGGGGCCCGCGTCAGCGCGTAGGCGATCGACTGCGCCAGCTCCCAGTCGCCGAGCCGCAGGCGGCCGTGCTCGTCGGGCTCGCCCGCGCCGAGCTCCGGCCGGTGCAGCGCGGCGGTGGTCATCCACGCGGCGGCGGCGATCCGCTTGATCGTCGCCGGCCGCGACTCGACGCCGCCCTCGGCCGCCAGCACCGACTGCGCGAACTCGCGGAGCGACGCGAATTGCTCGTCGCTCGCCGGGCGGTACACCGATCCGTATTCGAGGTAGCGGCGGACGAAGTAATCGACGCACTCGGGCGAGGGGGCGGCGTCATTCAGGAAGCACTGGCACTCGGGATCTTCGATCACCGTGCGCACGCGGCCGGCGTCCCACTTGCCGATCGTCCACGAGGTGCCCGAGCCGCCGACGACGTCGAGGTAGAGCGACAGGACGCTGGGGTCGAGCGCCTCGCCGTCGCTGTAGGTCGAATAGCGGTGAGCGGCCCGCGGGTACAGCGGGTTGTTGGCGAGGTTGGTGCCGGTCCAGCTGCCGACGCTGCGCGTCCACTCCTGCCGGTCGAGCAGCCGGACGTCGGCGGGCGGCAGGGCCGGGCGGTCGTCGCATGTGAACAGGGCGTTCTGATCGAGCGCGTTGCCGGACGGCTCGCCCGGGGGCTCGCCGGTGTCGCCGGTGTCGCCGGTGTCACCCGTCGCGCTGGTCCCGCTCGACGTCGGTCCCGGGCCGCTGGCGCCGGTGGTCGGGACGTCGGTGCCCGTGGCCGTGCCGGTGCTCGCGTCGGCGGTCGTGCCCGGGCCGCCGTCGCTCGCGACATCGCCGCCCTGCGGGCAGCCGAGCGCGACGAGCACCGGCAAGAGGAGCGATCGCTGGATCGTCGACAAGTTGCGCACGAAAGCGACATTATCACGCGAGCCCGCGCGTGAACGGCGGAGCGGCGCGCGAGGCCGGGAGTTTTGCCGAGGGTCGCGATTCCCGTGGGCGAGATGCTGAGGGCAACGCCGCGCGGGGCGGCGTACTTGATGACCTCTGCGCGCGAGCGAGTGCCCACATTCGCGGCGCGGCCGCGCGCGTCGGGATACGCGAGAGAGGGCGAATGTATCGAGCTGATGTCAACATGTCATGCCGCGACGTGAGGGGAGGCCATCGGAAATCGGCTGCCGGGTCATTCGACGGTGATCCGCGAACATGGGGGACGGAATCGCGCATGTGGCCGAACGCCGCGGTCGGCGGCATCACACGCGGCTTCCCAGTCCGGCCGTCGCCGCGTATCTTTGCAGGCGCCTCCGCATGACCCAGATCGAGAACCTGTCACCGTTCGCCGCGACCAGCTTGCCGTCGCTCGGCTTTGACGATCAGCGGCTCGTGGTCGTCGTGGTCGCAGGGCGGTTCTACATGCCACTGCCTGGCTCGGACGCGCCCGACGAGCCGGTGTTGGCCCATGAGCAACGGCCGGTTCCGCTCGCCGACGAATACTGGGGGATGCCTGGCGCCTCGAGCTTGCGGTGTGAAGGTCAAACCACCCATATCAGGCCCGGTACGGACATCTATGTCGAGGGGCTGGCATGGGCTCCGGGCGGCCGACCGACCGAGTGCGCCACGGTCAGTGTATCGGTCGGCCCTTGTCACAAGGTCGCAACGGTGTTCGGAGATCGCGTTTGGCGTTCCGGGGTGGGTTCACCGGCGGTCTCCAGTCCGCTGCCCTTCACATCCGTACCTTTGGTCTACGAGCGTTGCTTCGGCGGCGCTCCGGGCAACGTCACCGGTTCGGCAGCGCTCGCGTCTGAACGGAACCCTGTCGGTCAGGGGCTCTACCTGCGGGCGAAGGATGCGATCGACCAGCCCTTGCCAAATATCGAGGACCCCCGCCAACAGATCGGGTCGCTGGCCGATCATCCTCGACCGTCGGGTTTCGGCCCCATTTCTCGTCATTGGCGACCGCGTCGCGATTATGCTGGCACTTATGATGATGCATGGTGCCGGATGCGAGCACCATTGTGGCCGAAGGACGTGGACCCTCGGCTGATGAACGCGGCGGCTTCGGGGCTCGTGGCTAATCCGGCGCTGAAAGGGGGAGAGGTGGTGCGGCTGTTGGGCATGCACCCCGACGGCGCGATCATGTTTTCCTTGCCACGATTGGCCCTGCAAGCTAAATTCATGATGCGGCGCGGGAGCAGCCGGATGCGCATGCAACTCGACGGCATACGGCTCGAGCCTGAAGATGGTAGCTTCACACTCTATTGGCGGGCTGCGATGGCAGTTGAGCCGGATCCTTTTGAACTTGAACACATTGTGGTTCGGCAACTCGATGCGTGGGAGCGGGGATGATGGCAACCGAGGCCCGTGTGATCGCTTATGGCATGGCTTGCCCGCTGGGGCTCCGCGCGGACGCTGCACTGGCGGCCATGTATGCCGGCGTCAACCGGTTCACCGAGTCCGAGATGGTGCTCGACGCTACAGGCGAGCCCGTCCGGGCCTCATTGTTTCGCCGGCTTGCGCAAGTGCTGTCGCGCACCGAGCGGGCAGAATTTTGGGCCCGGCGCGCGTTCAGCGAGGTCGTTCCCACGCTCGTCTCGTCAGGGATAAGTGCCGTCCCTTGTTTCGTCGCTTCGCCGCAGCTTGGTCTCGGGCCGGCGGTCGACCTGAGGGTCGTCCATCGAAGTCTCACGGATGTCGCGCGGCGTGGCGGTGGAACTCTGGCGCTCGAATGGCACACGTCGAGCCCGGCGGCCACAGGACGAGCAGGCGCGTTCATCGCCTTGCACGCGGCTCTCGAGTTGCTCGCACGCGGCGGGTGCCCCTTGGTGTTGGTGGGAGCGTTCGACTCCTGCGTCGATCCCGCCACGTTGCGAGCTCTGAGCGACGCGAACCGTTTGCTTGGCCGTCGCAACCCGGACGGCTTGCTGCCCGGCGAGGGCGCGGCTTTCGTGGTGTTGACGCGGGCACACCAGGGTTCGAGCGTCCCGGCGCTCGGGCATGTGACGAACTGCGCCCTAGCCCGTGAACCGCATCCACGAGGGCTAGGCGGACCTTACGTGGCCGCTGGGCTCACGGACATTCTGCGAGAGTTGCGGCAGGAACGCCGCGACCGGGTGGATGTCGTGATCTCGGCCCAGACAGGCGAGGGGTGCTACGGACGCGGGTTCTCGTACGCGTACTTGCGCAATACGGCCCTGATGCCGGAACCCCTCTGCGTCAGTACTCTTGGAGCATCGCTCGGGGACGCGGGCGCCGGGGCGGGCGCCATGGCGCTTGTCGTCGCGGTCGCAGGGCTGCAAGCTGGACCTGTGCCCGGCCGCCCGCCCCGGCATCGCTCGGCGCTCGTCTACGGCGAGTCCGACGATGGAGCGGTGGGAGGGTGTATCATCGAGACTGTGGCTCAGGGGAGGCGAAGATGAGCGAAGTTCACGCCAACGGCCGATCGATTTTACACAAGGGCGACGGGCTCACGCAGATCTCAGGGCCGCCCGACGTCTGCAAGACTCCGTCGCCGGGCGGGCCCGTCCCGATCCCCTATCCCAACATCGCCATGGACAGCGATCTGGCCCAGGCTACCAAGGCGGTGAAGATCGGCGGCAATCCGGTCGCTCACGAGGGCTCGAACCTCCGCACCAGCACAGGCGACGAGGCTGGCACCGCGGGTGGCGGCATCATGTCTTCCAAGACAAAGGGCAAGCTCACCTTCGGGTCCTCCAGTATCGACGTGAAATTCGAGGGCAAGGGCGTCGCGCGGTTCATGGATGTGACGCACCACAACGGCAACACTTTCAATACGTCGCTCGTCGCCAAAGGTGAGGTGGGCTATGGCGACGATCCAATCGACGGGGAAGAATGTATCATCTGCGAGGAGGCCAAGAGCAAACACAAGTTGGTGCCGGCCGACGACGTGGTGAAGAAAGCCAACGACTTGCGCGCGGCGCTGCAGGACAAGAATGGCGCCTTCGCGAAAGCGTTCGTGACGAAATCGGGATCGGCGACGCCGCTCAAAAAAGGAGTCATGATCGGAGTCTTGTCATGTCAATGCGAGGCTCGCAAGCAGTACGCAGGGTTGGCGGGTGGAAAATACGACGACGGTCAGTATAAATTGTCGGCGGACGCGTTCGAGGTCGAGGCGGGCAACTTGGGGCTGGTTCCGGTGGTGACCATGCCGACTCCACCCCCGAGAACTGGATTTGCCTCGCCCACTGGACCGAGCGGTTTTGGCACCATTTCCGAACCTCAATGGAGCGATACCCTGCAGCGAGTCGCGGAGGCTCACAACGAGCGTGGTCGGGGCAATCCACCGCTCTTTTGCGCCGCGCCCAAGATGATTCAGAAGTGCCTCGCGGATGGTCACAAGCCGGGGACTCTGATCGAGATCTGGGTCTCAATGAAGAGTGACTCGACAGTGGCTGTGTCATCCATCTTCGGACTGGTGGCTGATCGCTCTACCACTCCACCGACCGTTTCCGGAGAGTGGATGAAGAACAAGGAGTTCGGCGACGGAGACACGGTGCCGTCCTGCACTACTTGCCAGGTTATTTGCACCGGGATGGTATGTAGGCTAGGACAACCCCCTTGCCCCTGAGAGCACCATGCGAGACCTCATTCAATTCCTCGCTGCCTACCAACCCAAGTATGCAGAAATTGTCCGGGGTTATCCAGAATCTCGGATCGCGCAGCTCGAGCACGCCCTGGGCCGGTCGGTGCCGAATGCTTATCGTGACTTCTTGGCCACTGCGGCGGCGAACCTCGGCTTTCGTGTCGACGAGGTCACCTTCGACCTTGACGAGGTCATCGAGCTCGCGGAGTTCAAGCGGGATACGATGCCCGCGCATATCTATCCGATCGCGGTCAACGACGTGCAGCCGATGTCGGACTACTATTTGGACGTCTCCAGGGCGCCGCGCGCGGGCGATGGTAGGGTGGTCAGCTTCCCGTCCGGGAGCCTGTCCTTCGGCCAGGGGCGCGACGAATATTCGAGCTTGCGAGACATGCTCTTCGCCACCGGCTTCCGCGAGGTCCGAATGCTGACGCTGCCGTGTCGAGAGTCCGTAACATGGTCGTCCGCCGACTTCGCGGAGCCTCGCCAGGCTCCTCGTCGGGGCGAACTCGACAGGATCCTCTCACAACTGGGATTGGGCAGGCTCGGGGTCACCAGCGAGGCCAATGCGCTTCATGAGCGTGGTGATTGTGCGGCGATCGTCTACGAGTTGCCGGAGTCGCCGGCGTTCATGGTCTTCATCGCGGGTGAGCAGCCCGAAGCGGTCGGCAGGGTCGCAGAGGCGCTCTGCGACGGATTGCGAGGTCACGGCAAACGCAGAGCATTGCCGCCTCCGTGAGCTGTCCTTCGCCTCCGGCACGTTCGGGAGCCCGTGGTCGTGCGAGGATATGGGACGGAGGCTCGGGAGCGCGCGCGCCGGTGTGATGACCTCCGCATCGACCGACCGCAACCTCGGGCAGGTGCCTGCGCGCGGCTCGGGTATGGTCGCGTCCCCCGACATGATGGAAGAAGCACCGACCGTCGCCGAGCTGCGCGCCCAGAACGAGGAACTTCGCGGGCGGATCGCCCGGCTCGAGCGCGAGGCGGCCGAGGCGAGGCAGGCGAACGAGGAGCGGCTCAAGCTCGCGGCGGCGCTCGAGAACATCTACCGCGGGGTGCCCGACCTGTTCTTTCAGCTGCGGCTCGACGGCACGATCACGCACTACCTCGCCAGCCCGACGAGCCCGCTGTACGTGCCGCCCGAGGTGTTTTTGGACAAGCGCATGCAGGAGGTGCTGCCGCCCGCGGTCGGGGCCCAGTTCGTGGCGGCGTTCCGCGAGGCGGAGGGCCCTGCGGGCAAGGCTCGGCTCGAGTACATGCTCGAGTTCGACGGCCTCAGCGAGTGGTACGAGGCGCGGGTCATCCGCATCGGCGCGGACGACCTGATCATCGTCGTCCGCAACATCACCGAGCAGCAGCGCGACCGCGAGGCGGTGCTGCGCCTCAACGCCGAGCTGGAGGAGCGCGTGCGCGAGCGGACGGCCGAGCTCGAGGTCGCGGCGGCCGAGCACGTCGGGCTGCAGCAGCAGGTGATCGAGGCCCAGCGGGCGACGCTGCTGGCGCTGTCGACCCCGCTGGTGCCGATCGCCCGCCACGTGGTGGCGGTGCCGCTGGTCGGCGACGTCGACGCCGATCGCGCGGGCCGTCTGCTCGAGGCGATCCTCGAGGGAGTGCAGGCGCGGCGGGCGGCGTTCGTGCTGCTCGACGTCACCGGGGTGCCGCGGGTCGACGAGGTCGCGGCGCGGGCGCTGGCGGACGTCGTCCGCGCGGTGCGGCTGCTCGGCGCGGAGATGGTGCTGACGGGCATCAAGCCGGAGGTCGCGCGCGTGCTGGTCGAGCTCGGGGCGGACTTCGGCGGGGCGCGGACGCTGCCCAGCCTCGAGCACGGGATCGCCCACGCCATGCAGTCGACGGCGGGGGCCCAGCGGCGCTCGATCGGCGCGCGCCCGTGACGAGGAGCGGCGCTGGCCGGGCGAGCACGCGGTGAACTGACGACAATCCCGCGCCGGCCGGTCGAGTCTCGCCGGTGGCCTCGCCACGAGGTACGAGCATTGGCTCGCATAGCACCGACGCGGCTGCGTGCAAGGGCCCAGAGCGCGCAGGAAAAGGGGGTCCGCGGCCCCGTGCCGACGTCGGCGGCGCGGCGGGTGGTGAGTGGAAATATTCGCAGGGCGATCGTGGTTCGACGCTCATGCTTCAGAACCATCCTGAATGGATGCAGCGGTCGTTCGCGCTGCTGGTCGGTGGGGTGTGCATGTTCGGGGCGGCCGGCCCGGCGCGGGCGGCCGAGGAATCGCTGGACGTCGGGGTGCGCTACTCGATCCTCGACGAAGACGGCGATGCCTCGCGGACGCTCGAAGGAGAGGCGCTCGCGCGCTTCGTCAACCGGGCGCGTTGTGAGTGCGGGACGCCGATCCAGGCGGAGTTTCAGGCGACCGGCGGGGTGGGTGAGGTGGCGCGGACGATCCTCGGCTTCGTCGGCAGCCGCTGTGCCGATCGGGAGGCCGCAGAGGGGCGCAACGGGCTGTGTGCGCTGCTGGCGGAGGAGCCGGCGGCGGCCCTCCGGGACGGATTCGCGGCGCTGTTTCACCCGGCGTTCCTGGGCAGCCACGTCGATTCGGCCGGGCGCGACGTCGGCTCGCCGTACACCGCGCTGGCGCGCGGCTGCGAGGGCGAGGGGGACGGCGGGGCGTGGCTGTGCGACCCGGAGGCCAACGGGGTCGCCGGCTGTCAGGAGGATGACTTCGTGGTCGCGCCCGAATCGGCGCGGGGCCTGTTGCATTACGACTTCGAGCCGCCGTACGAGCTGCCGTACGACCTGCGAGCCGAGTCGCGGGCGGGCGGCGTGCTCCTGAGCTGGAGCTCGCCCGATTCGCCGGACATCGCCGGGTTCAGGGTGCTGTGCGAGACGGACTGGCAATATTCGGCGGAGCTCGACGTGCCGGCGCCGGCGCGCGACGGGGTCCCGGACGGGACAACTTACTACACTGCGGGCAGCGTGTGCGGCGGCGAGCCCTTGACGGTGGTCAAGGTCGAGGACGACGGGACGCCCCGCTTCTGCGGCGACGGCCGGGTCGACGCGGGCGAGGAGTGCGACGACGGCGATCAGAACTCCGACGAGGGGCTGTGCGGGGCGGACTGTCAGCTGTGCGTGAGCCGGGAGATGCAGCAGCTCGACTGGAGCCGGGTTTGCAGCGGGTTCATCCCGCCCGACCAGACGTCGGTGTTCATCGAGGGGCTCGGGCCGGGCTCGGACTACGTGTTCGCGCTGGTCGCCCACGACGCGGCCGGCAACGCGCGCGCGCTGGGGCAGCTCGCCACGATCGCGTGGGACGAGGACGAGACCGACGACTTCGACGACGCCGACGGCTTCCTCGGGCTGTGTAGCGTGAGTCCGGAGGGACAGGGCGCATGGGGCATGTCCTTGTGGACATGTTTCGCCCTGGCGTGGGCGCGCCGGCGCCGGCGCGCGTAGGCGATCAATCGCGGGCGGCGAGGTGCTGCGCGATTCGGTCGGCGAGCTCGACCAGGCGGGTCTGGGACTGGGGGTCCGACTCGTTGGCGAGCAGCACCAGGCCGAGCTCGCGCGCGGGGTGGAGGACGAGGTAGCTGCTGAAGCCGAAGGTCCCGCCGGTGTGCCAGATCGTCGGCGCACCGGCGGCGCCGCGGTCGATGTGCCAGCTCAGGCCGATGGCGTCGCCCTCGGCCTCGACTGTGACGCGGTGGCCGAGCGCGACCTCCTCGCGGGTCTCGTCGAGCTGGAAAGCGACGTACTTCAGCATGTCCGCGCTGGTCGAGGTCAGGCCGCCGGCGAGCTTGAGGTCCTGCATGTCCACATACGGCATTTCGCGGCCCGAGGCGTCGTAGCCGCGGGCCAGCGAGGCGGGCGGCTGGCCGGCGTGAAACGCGGTGCGGTCCATGGCCAGCGGGCCCAGGATGAATTCTGCGAGCAACGCCTCGTAGGGGCGCCCGTAGACGCGCTCGAGGATGAATGACAGCAGCTGGGCGGAGACGTTGGAGTGGCGGGGGCGGCTGCCGGGCGCGGCGGCGAGGCGGACCTGGTGGAGATCGCGGTAGAAGTCGGCGCGGCTGTAATCGCGGTGCACGGCGAGGAGCGCGGCGGGGATCTCCTCCGGCTTCAGGTCGGCGAACAGCTCGGGTCGATCGGGCAGCCAGTTGGGCAGCTCGGCGGTGAGGTTGGCGAGGTGCACGACGCGGATCGGCTGGCCCGCGAATTCGAGGTCGGGGTAGGGCTCGGGCAAGAAGCGGCGGATGTCGTCGTCGAGCTGCAGCCGCTGCTCGAGCACTGCCCGCGCGAGCAGGGCGCTGGCGAAGGTCTTGGTGAGCGAGCCGATCTCGTAGACGGTCTGCGGCGTCGGCGGTGCGCCGGTCGCCCGGTTCATCACGCCGAAGTCGTAGCACTCGGCCGCGCCGGCGCGCTGGATGCCGATCGACACCCCGACCGCCGGCGCCGATTGCACGAAGGCTGCGCCCAGCGCCCTGATCTCCGGGTCGGTGCCGATCGGGCAGGCGCTCGCGGGAGCGTCGGGCGAGCGCGGCGGAGGGCCGCCCCGGTTGCAGGCGAGGAGCGACAGGAGGGCGGCCGCGAGGAGAGCGAGGCGCATGCGCGGCGCGGTTCTACACCACGCGGCCGGCGGCCGTCAGCGCCGCGGTGGCCGCGGGTTCGACCGCGCCGCGGCGGCGCGGACGAGGGACGGGGCCGGCGTCAATCCTCGGTGAGGCGGCGGCCGGCTTCGCTGGCGGCGTAGACCTCGACGCGGGCCGATTGCAGCAGGCCGTCGGGGACGAGGCCCATCGCCGAGGTGCCCGGGTGGAACTCGAAGTCGTTCTCGTCGACCTCGAGGCGCTCGCGCAGGTGGACGGTGGCGAGCAGGTGCCAGGTGTCGCCGAGCGCCTCGGCCTGGAGCTCGAGCCGCAGGATCGCCCGCTTCTTGCCGACCGCGAGCTCGAGGCGCTGGCGTCGATCGGCGCCGGGGGGAGAGGCGTGCTGCGGGACGAGGCGGAGATAGACGCGGCCGATGTCCTCGAGGCGATACGGCAGGATCGTATGATAGGAGTTGTCGAGGAAGTCGCCGGTGTCGGTGGCGAGCGCGGCGATCGGCATGCGCATCAGCGAGGTCGAGGTGGCGAACGAGAGGTCCTGGTCGCCGGGCAGGAGGCGCAGGGTGACCTCGTCGTTGCCGCGGAGGCGCAGCGCCACGCCGAGCAGGTCCGGGCGGCGGCGCCCCTGCGGCCAGCGCCAAAGGGCCCCGGACAGGCGCACGAGCGCGGTCCCGGCCATCCGCTTGGCCAGCGGCTTGAGGGCGTCGTGTTGCGCGGCGGGATCGACGTCGGCCCGGTAGATCACCCCGTCGGGGTGCACGATCCGGTCGCGGCGCAGCGCGCTGGCGACGAACGCGGCTGGGGCCATCGCCACGCCGAGGACTCGACCGATGTAATTCTGGATGCTCATGACTTCCTCCGGCGCATCATGATGAAGCGGCGATTCGGGCGCCCCCGAGCGCAGGATCGCCCTGAGGCTCGGTGGTGGGGAGAAACCCGGCCGATGGGGGAATGTTGCCTGTCGTTTTGATGCAGCGTCGGCCACCCGGACCCAGGTGCGTAGGCGCCGCAGGAGCGCGCGCAAGGGCCGCGCTCAAGAGCCGCGAATTCGCGCCGGGAGCTCGTCGGTGGCGACGCGGAGCGTGCTCGACGAAAACCGCTCCTCGAGTGCACGGGGTCGGGTGAATCGAGGGGGACGACGCCGACGAATCGTGGGCCGCGGCGATCCGACGTCATGGCATTCGTGGGATTCGTGGCAGTCGCCCTGGAGCGCGACGAGGTGGCCGAGGATCGGTGAGATCGAGGGGCTCGGTGCGTCGACTGCGGGCGCGTGAGGCTCGGGGGCAGGAGGCGGCGCGTCGCGTCACGGTGCAACCTCGCGCAGAGCCGGAGATCGGGCCCGTAGACTGGCAGGCGGACCGAAGGTGACAGGGCAGGCGGCGTCGCCTATGCTGCGCAGGCCGGGCGGCAGTCTGCGCGCTCCGGCCTTACTCCTTGCCCTCACGAGCCGCCATGAAGTCCCTCGTTCCCCTGCTCTGTTGTCCCCTCGTCGCCTGCCAGATCGTGTCCGACCTCAAGCACGAGCGAGAGCCGGCGATCGTCACCTCGTCGCTGGCGATCGTCGCGGGGGGCGAGGCGCTCGAGTTCGACGCCGAGCGCGACGAGTGGGCCGCCGACCCGACCGCGTCGTGCGAGATGGACGGGACGGACAATGAACATACTGGGGCGTTCAATCGCAGCTTCGCGTTCGCGATGGCGGCCAACGAGGGCGAGCCGCTGGCGTTCGGGGTGGCGATCGAGCTGGCCGAGTACGGGGTGTGGCAGGCCGACATCGGCCTGCACGCGCGCGGCAAGGACGGCTGGCGCCCGGCCGAGGGCTGCCTCCTGGAGCTGGGCGAGTGGGACTACGAGGCGCGGTTCTTCGAGTTCAGCGCCGACTGCACCTTCACCCTCGAGGGCGAGGAGGACATCGTGGTCAGCGGGGAGCTGCGCGCCGAGCGGTGCTTCGACCGCGGCGCGGTGTCGATCGAGCTGGCCAAGTCGATCGTGGCCGACGGCAAGCAGGTCGCGCTCGAGCTCGGCAGGGCGCTCGTCGAAGACCCGGCGGGCTTCGCCAAGACGATCGCCCTGCTGCCGCTGTACGCGGCGGGCGCTCACTGACGCCGTCGAGTTTGATGTCCCCGAGGGCATGTCCACGGGGACAGGTTAACAATACGGCGGCGTCACTGCGGGGCGCCGCACAGGCCGAGGCCATCGAGCAGGCAGGCCTCGTTGAACTCGGGGTTCCACTGCGGCCACGGGTTGCAGACGGTGCCGGGCAGGGCGGCGTCGCAGGTGTCGGGACCGGCCTGGTCGCACACCGGGGCGCAGCAGAAGTCGCCGGCGCAGCTCGGCAGGAAGTCCTTGTGGATGCACGCCGAACCCTGCTGACAGGCCGGCTCGGACATGCACGGCATCCCGGGCGGCACGCTGGCGTCGTTGGGGATGCAGAAGAAGTACGGGGCGTGCGTGAGGGTCCTGCACGAGGCACCGCCCAGGCACGCGGGCGCGCGGGGGTCGCAGAGGGCCTTGCAGGTGCCGTAGGTGTCGAGCGCGTCGACGAAGCACGGAGAGCAGGCGTCGGCGCAGGTCGCTGCGTCCGGCGTGCCCTCGCACAGCGCCAGGCACTGGCCGTCGCCGATCTGGCCGAGGCAAATCGCGCCCTTGTCGCAGGAATCGATCGGCTCGCCGGCGTCGCACGGGTCGCCGATTTGGTCGGGGTTTTGGACGATGTCGACGCAGCCGGGCCCGCGCGGGAGGGCGCCGGGCTGACACTTCTGTCCGGGAGGACAGGTGTCGTTCCAGGCGTCGCAGGCGGTCGGGGGCGGCAGATCGGGCATGGCGACGAAGTTGCCGGTGGCGTCGCCGGCGGTGGCGCCGGTGCTGCTCGGCAGGTCGTCGGTCGTCGGCGCGCCGGCGGTCGAGGTCGCGCCGGGAGCGGTCGTCGAGGTCGAGCCGGGCGGCTCTCCGGTGGTCGCTGTGCCGGTGGGCGCGGTCGAACTGGTCCGCGAGGTCGAGCCGTCGGGCTCTCCGGTGGCGTCGGTGCCGGTGGTGCTGCCCGCGGGCTGCTTGCACGCGAGCGACAGCGCCGCTGCCAGCAGCGCGAGCGAGGGCAGGAGGCGAGGGCCGGTGCTGCGAATGGACGGGGCGTGCATCGGAGGTTCTCCATCGGACGGGGAAGCCGGCCGGGATCGAGGTCGAGGCAGCGACGGTACCCGGGTCGTGCGACTCGGATTCCCGGACGGAATATCCACGCCGCGAGCAGGACGATCCACCTGAGACCGCCGCTTCGTGGGTGCGGGTGCGCAGAAGACCTGACCTGAAGTGCAGGTCGCTGGCGACCGCCGGAGGGGCGCCGTGCCAGGTGAATAAGCGGCGCTGTCCGTTGCGCTCGGCGATGGGGGATCGTCAGGATCTTTCTCGGTGACGTCATTGCCGGGCGGCCAATGGCAGGAGTGTGTCACCCGGGATCGCGGTCGAGCGCGGCATTGGGGAACATCCTCCGCAGCTCGGCCTCGGTCGCGTCGAAGCGGGAGAGGTGGGCGTCGAGCCGCCGCAGCGAGGGCATGACGACGTCGTGCGGCATGGCGATCGCGCGGCCGAAGGACGTCAGGGTCAGCGCTTCGAGGGCGTGCAGACCGGCGATTTCGGCGGGCAGGCGGTCGAACACGACGTCCGGCCACGAGGCGTTGTCGGGCTCGCCGAGCGTCAGCGAGGTCAGGGCCGGCAGGTCGGCGAGGAGCAGGAACAGCGCCGCGAGCGGCTGCTCGAAGCGCGGCCGGAAGTGGGCAGGGCGCTCCCAATCGTGGACGTAGAGGTGGCGCAGCAGGAGGGTCAGCTCGCGCAGCTCCTGCAGCTCGCGCAGGCAATCCGGCAGGCCGCACAAATGGTGCGAGTCGACGTGCAGGGCGCGCAGGCGCGTCAGCGCGGCGAGGCTGCGCGGCAGGGACGCCAGGTGGAACAGCTCGAGCCGGAGGCTGCGCAGGCGCGTGAGCTCGGAGATCGCGGCGGGCAGGCCCGGGAGCGTGTCGTCGACGAGGTCGAGCTGCTGCAGGCCGCGGAGCTCGGCGAGGGCCGGCGGCAGGGCGCGCACTCGCGAGCGCAGGCGCAGCGACTTGAGGCCCCGGGCGTCGCGCAGGCGGGCGAGCGCCGCGGCGAGCTCGTCGGGCTCGACGGCCTCGGCGCGCAGCTCGAGCGCCGGGAGGTCGCGCAGCGCCGCGAGCTCGAGGGATTCGTGGGCGAGGTCGACGACGTGCATCGAGGCGATGGTACCTCGAGCGGCCCGGGATCTCGCTGTCGCGGCCGCATCATGGCAGCCACCGGAATGGCGACAGTCGCTCAGAAGCGGCCGCGGACGACCAGGCCTGCGCCCTGTCCCGAGAGCCAGGCGCCGAGCGGCGGCTCGCGTCGACGGACGGCGCGGTAGCGGAGGGCGGCGCCGACGAGCAGGGCGGCGCCGACGAACGCGGCCGAGCCGGCGGCCCACTGCAGCGCGACTGTCTGGCCCCGGCGCTGGTGATATTCGCTGTGCAGGTCCTGCCGCGCGGCGTCCTGGTGGGCCCAGCCTGCCGCGCCGGCGAGGGCGCCGGCAGCGACGACGCTGGCGACCCCGAGGCCGAGCAGCACCCCGCCGGCCGCGTCGCGGTGCCACGGCGGTCGCCCGGGCGGTACGCTCGGCGCGGGCTCTGGCGCGGGCTCTGGCGCGGGTTCGGTTCGGGAGGCGTGCACGCGGCGATCCCGTCGCGCGCCTGACGGGTCGCGGCCTCGGACGGGTTGGTGGCGATGAACTCGCGGTACAGCGACGCTGCGGCCTGGCACTCGTCGAGCTGGCGGCGCACCTCGGCGCGGATGAACAGCAGCTCGGGGTGCGGCTCGATGGCGTAGGCGGCGTCGAGCTCGGCGGCGGCGCTGCGCAGGTGGCCCTTGCTGGCGTAGCGGCCCGCGAGGTCGTAGTGGGCTCGCGCGGCCCGATCGACGAGGAACGGCTCGTCGCCGGCGCGCGCGCGACACGGGGCGGACGCGAGCGCCACGACGAGTCCGGCCGCGAGGCAGCGCATCGGGATTCGACTACTTGCTCGGCCGCAGCGCGTCAAGCACGTTGTCCTGTTTGACCGGCTTCTTCTTGTTGCCGCGCTTGCCCGGGCGCGGTGTCGGGGCCGGCTCGGAGGTCGTGACGGCTGGGTCCGCTGGCGGAGGCGTCGGCGAGGCGGCGACCGGAGCGACGAGCGTGGTCTGCGTCGACGCGGAGGCGACCTTCTCGGGTGCGGGCTCGATCTTCTCGGGCGCGGGCTCGGCGAGCGGCGCGGGCTCCGGGGCCGGCGGGCGCCAGGTCAGCGCGAGGCCGGCGAGCGCGGCGATGCCGAGGATGAGCGGCACCACGGGCGGCCTCCTGCGCGCGGGCTCCGGTGCGGGCGTCGGCGTGATTGCGACCGGCGGCGGCGGCTGGGGCGATGGGCCGTCGCGCGCGGTGAGGGCGTCGTTGAGCGCGTCGAAGAACACGACGGTCTGCGCGTCGACGGCCGGCAACGACGGCGCGGCCTCGTCGCCGACGAGCTCCTGCACGAAGCGGCCGAGGGCGAGCGGCGAGGGGCGGAGGCCGAGCTCGTCGGCGACGCGCTCGAGGTCTTCGTGAAACTCGAGCGCGGTCGCGTGGCGGCGCTCGGGGTCGCGGGCGAGCGCCTTGAGCACCACCGCCGCGAGCGCGGGCGGGTAGTCGGCGACGCGGCTCGACGGCGGCGGCACCTCGCCGGCGGTGATCATGTTCATCGTCGCGAACTCGTTGTCCGCGCGATAGAGCCGCGTCATCGTCGTCAGCTCGTACAGCAAGATGCCGAGCGAGAACACGTCGCTGCGGCGGTCGAGCGGCGCGCCGATGCACTGCTCGGGCGACATGTACGGGACCTTGCCCTTGCGCACCCCGTCGCGCGTGACGCCGGTCGAGGACAGGACCTTGGCGATGCCGAAGTCGAGCAGCTTGACCTCGCCGGCGCGGGTGAGGAACACGTTGGCCGGCGAGACGTCGCGGTGCACGAGCCCCAGCGGGACGTCGCCCGAGCCGCGCAGCTCGTGGGCGAAGTGCAGGCCGGCCGACACCCCGAGGCCGACGGTCAGCGCGTGGACCAGCGGCAGGCGCCGCCCGGCCTGGGCCAGCTTCGGCAGCAGGCCCGCGAGGCTGTCGCCGTGCAGGTGCTCCATCACGTAGAAGAAGCTGCCGCCGGCCTCGCCGAAGTCGTACACGCGGACGATGTTGGGGTGGTCGAGCGCGGCGGCGAGGCGCGCCTCCTTGACGAACATCTTCACGAACTCGAGGTCGTTCGCGAAGTGCGGCAAGATCCGCTTGATCACCGCCGGCTTGCTGAAGCCCGCCGGGCCGCTCGCGGCCGCCAGGTAGACCTCGCCCATGCCGCCGCCCGCGAGGCGCCGGATCATCGTGTACTTGCCCGCGATGTGCCCGCTGGTCGTGAATGGAGGTTACCCGAAAACGCGGCGCCCCGGTCGCCTTGCGCGGCGCGGGGCGATGGGCGATCATGCCGGTCGCATGCGAGGCCGCGAGCTCGGCGACTTCGAATTGCTCGAGGCGTGGAGCGCGGGCGACTCCCAGGCCGGCGACGCGCTGGCTCGCCGCCACTACGGCGGCGTCCTGCGCTTCTTCGACCTGCGGGCCGCGAGCCACGCCGAGGACCTGACGCAGAAGACCTTCCTGGCGTGCACGACGGCGATCGCCAACATGCGCGAGCGCGTCAGCTTCCGCGCGTTCCTGTTCGGCATCGCCAAAAACCAGCTGCTGCACCACATCCGCAGTCGGTCCCGCGCCGCGCCGACCTTCGACTTCGACGACCTGCAGACGGGCGACCCGGCGGCGACGCCGAGCCGCGTGGTCGCGATGTACGAGGAGCAGCGGCTGCTGCTGCGGGCGATGCAGCTGCTCGCGGTCGAGGCGCAGATGGTGCTGCAGATGTTCTACTGGGAGGGCCTGAGCAACCGCGAGATCGCCGACGCCCTCGGTGTGCCGCTCAGCACGGTCACGACCCGCGTGTCGCGGGCCCGCCAGGCGCTGGAGCGGGCGGTCGCGCAGATCCCCGGCCTCGATCGTCACCGCACCCTGCTGCTCGAGGGCCTCGACAGCTGGGTCGCGTCGATCGCCGAGCTCAGCCTTGGCGAGGCGCCGGCGCGCGGCTTGTGAGCGCCGCGAGGCCCGTGCGACACTGCCGCGGATGCGCAGGGGCTCCGCTGCGTGGGCGATCGTCGCGAGCGTGGCGGGCTGCGTCCCGCCGCCGTTCCAGTGCGGCGAGGACGCCGCCTGCGACCTGATGCCCGGCGGGCGCTGCGAGGCGGGCCGGTGCAGCTACGAGGCGACGTCGACGACGACCGGGGGCACGACTGCGCCGACCGGCGGCGAGGTCACGGGCGGCGCGGCGAGCTGCGAGGCGTGGGAGCGGGCGCTGGCGATCCGCGGCAAGGCGACCGGCGTGGCGCTCGCGGACGACGGCGGGGCGTACGTGGTCGGCTTCACCAGCGAGGTGCCGCTCGAGCTGCGGGCGCTGCGGCTCGACGACGCCGGCGAGGTCGGGTGGTCACACGCGGTCGACGGGACCGAGAGCCCCAGCGTCGACGACGACACCGATCTGTGGGCGCGCCTGTTCGTGCATCAGGCGGACGAGCTGGTGGTGGTGTATTCGCGGCGAGATCCGGACGACGTGACGATCACGGTCAAGACCGGGCCGCACGTGCGCCGGCTCGCGGCCGAGGACGGCGCGGTGATCGGCGAGGCCGACGAGCTGGCGCTGCAGACTCAATCGCTGCGCGGCGTGAGCATGCCGGACGCGAAGACGATGCTGCTCGCGGGGGAGCGCCAGGACGACGTCTGGTACCAGAGCGCGGCGCTGCTCGGCGGGGTGTGGTCGCCGGCGTGGCCGGCGGTGCCGGAGCCGTTCGCGCCGGACGCCGACTTCGATTCGCCGGCCATCGCCCAGGCGATCGCCCTGTCGTCTGTGGGCGACGAGGTCGCGGTCGGCGGCACCTGGAACCTGCCCGACGGCGACGCCTACACCGCGTGGGTCCGTCGTGTCGCGCTCGCGGACGGGGCGGTCGCGTGCGCGTGCGAGGTCGAGGCGGCGGGGATCGTCGCGCTCTTGCCGGCGGAGGACGGCGGGCTGTTCGTCGCCGGCTATCGCCAAGATCGGTCCATGCGCTCGGCGGCGTGGATCGCCCGCCTCGAACCGACCTGCGCGCCCGCGTGCCCGATCGCGTGGGAGCAGTCGATCCCCGGCGCCGAGGCGGACACCTACTTCGGTCGCGCCGAGCTGGTGCGCGACGCAGTGTTCGCGCTGATGCCCGCGCCGGGCGGCGTGATCGCGGCCGGCACCGTCGATCGCGAGCCGTGGGCCGCGCGCTACGCCGACGACGGCGCGGAGCAGTGGGTGATGGAGCGCGGGACGTCTTCCGGTGCGGCGCTGGCGATCGCGGCGTCGACCGACGCGGCGTGCCTGACCCTCGTCGGCAGCGAGAAGTACGGCAACTACGCCGAGCGCAGGTGGTGGGCGCGGCGCGTGGCGATGCAGTGATTCCGGGACGTCCGGCGCGCGCCGGGTGAAGCGTGTGAACGCGCGGACGCGCCGGCGCGGGCGAAGAGGCGCGCGCGGGGTCCGAAAAAAAATCTTTGTGCCGGTGAGACAAGCCGGGCGGGGCCGGGAACTCCAGCGTCATCAGGAGAGCGCGATGACTCGAATGCGCACCACGAAGACTCTCGACTTGCCCCTGCTCGCCATGCTCCTCGCCATCGGCTGCGTCGAGGAGGGCGAGGCCGTGCCGGATGACGACGACGCGCCGATCGACGTGGGAGTGGACGTCGAAGAGGATGAAGAAGGACAGCTGGGCGGCGAGCTCGACGGTCTGGCCGCGATCCCGCCGCCGCCGGGGACGTCGGTGTGGTCGGAGACGCTGTACGACGACGGCTCGACGCGGCAATTCATGCTCCACACGACGCCCGAGGGCGAGGTCGTGTTCGAGGAGCTGGTCGAGGACCGGATCTCCGCCGGACCGCCGGAGGAGTCGACCGCGCTCGACGCCTGCTCGGACGACGCCTACATCCTGACCGGCTGGCGGTGGGAGTCGAAGCTGCGCTGGTACTTCCACGCCGGCTCGACGCCGAGCGAGCTGACCGCGGACGACGCGGAGAAGGCGATCAAGGCCGCGACCTCGAACATCACCGGGAGCCACAACAGCTGCGGCTTGGCCGACGAGGTCGGGGCGTCGCACGAGTACCTCGGGCGCAAGAGCAAGGCCGCGAACATCAGCACCGGCGGAAACTGTCTGGCGGCGGACGGCGTCAACGTGGTCTCGTTCGGCGACCTGCCCGCGGGGACGCTGGCGACCGCGTGCGTGTGGTTCAGCGGCGGCGTGGCCAAGGAGGGCGACGTGCAGCTCAACAAGGCCGATCACGAGTGGACGACGAGCCCGGGCTCGGCCACGTGTGCGCAGCAGTTCAGCGTGAGGGCGGTGATGACCCACGAGCGCGGTCACACCTTCGGCCTCGGCCACGTCGGCGAGGGCTCGCACGGCCGGCTGACGATGAGCCCGACGATCGACGGGCCGTGCCAGGACAGCGAGTCGACGCTCGGCGAGGGCGACGTCGCGGGGCTGCGGGCGCTCTACGGGTGACCTCGAGGGATTCAGCGAGAAAGGAGTGGACGTATGAAAATCGGCGCGACCATCGTCAAGGACGAGATCGGGTACTGGAAGCCCAAGCTGGCGAAGAACGAGTGGATGCGGATCTTCCCCAACTCGGACGGGATGCTGCCGTCGTGGAGCGACCCGCGGTTCGTGTACATGAAGGACGTCGGCGGCCAGCCGTTCGCGTCGACCAAGCTCGACGGCGACACCGACAAGATCAAGGCGCTGCGGACGCGGCTGCTGGAGCTGCCGGACTGGATCTCGACGCTGTGGCTGACCGATCGCCACGAGCCCGAGGGCGACTTCACTGCGTCGCAGTACAAGGCGCACTTCAAGCTCTACTACGACATGATCAAGGGCCTGCCGGCGGCGATCCGCGCGCGCGTCCAGTGCGGGCCGGTGCTGACCCGCCAGGCGACCGAGAACTCCGGCGGCCTCGGCACCTACGCGACCTACGACCCCGGCGTCGGCGACTTCTTCGGCGTCGACATGTACGGCAACTCGTGGGGCTCGGGCGGCAAGGCGGCGACGTCGTACGTCGACCCGAAGACGTTCCTCGCCAAGGTCAAGGCCTACGATTCGAAGGGCCGGCAGAAGCTGTTCCCGGAGATCGGTTACGTCGGCCTGCCCTTCGACGCCGACGGCAGCAAGCGCGCGGCGTGGATCGGCGGGATCACCGAGGAGCTCAAGACCTGGTCCAACTTCGTCGGCTACATCTGGTGGAACGCCAACGGCAAGGAGGGCAGCTCGATCTCCGGCCTCGGGACCAAGCGTTACTTCCAGCTCGATCGCCGCCACACCGGCACCGACGGCTCCTATAAAATTCTCAACCCGGCCCACCCGCTGAACAAGCTCAACGGCTACAAGGGGATCTGACGATCCGCCATCATCGAAAGGAATCAGCACACCATGGATCGTCGCCAATTCCTCGGACTCGCCTCGTTCGCCGGCCTCTCGGTCGCCTCCCTCGACGCGCTCGCCCGCCCCGGGTCGCGCGGCGGGCTCCTGCCGCTGGCAGAGACGTACAGGGGGCCGCTGTTCCTGACGATCAACGCCCGCGGCGGCTGGGACCCGACCCTGCTGTGCGATCCCAAGGGGTCGGCCGGCGGCGCGGACGTCGACGCGGTCAATGATTCGTTCCTCACCCGCGACATCGCCGCGACCGCCAGCGGGATCCGCCACGCGCCGCTGGCAGACTTCCGGCGCTTCTTCGAGAAACACGACCGTCGATTGCTGGTGATCAACGGCGTGCAGGTCGGCACCCGCGGTCACGCCGACGGGGCTCGCCACACGTGGTCGGGCCGGCTCGCCGACGACACTCCGAGCTTCGCGGCGCTGGTCACCGCGGTCCACGGCGGTGCGCGGGAGACCGGCTACCTCAGCTTCGGCGGCTACGACGAGACCGCGGGGATGGTCGCGCGGCTGCGCGGCGCGGACTCGCGGGCGCCGGCCCGCGCCGAGAACTTCGACCGCGTCGCCGACGACGCGGTGCGCTTCGACCAGCTCGGCACGGTGTACGCGGCGCGCACCGGCGCTGACGAGCTGCGGGCGCTGCAGCGCCGGCTGCCGGCGCTCGACGAGGGGCCCAACCCGCTGATCCGGCAGATCCAGGTCGCGCTGGCGGCGTACCGCGCCGGGGTCACCGTCGCGGTCAACCTCGAGCTCGACGGCTTCGACACCCACGTCGATCACGACGCCGAGCACGTGCCGCTGCTGGCGCGGCTGCTCGCGGCCCTCGACTTCGCCGGCGAGGAGGCCGAGCGCCAGGGCGTGGCCGACGAGCTGGTGATCGTGGTCGGCTCGGAGTTCGGCCGCACCCCCGAGTACAACGCGCTCCGCGGCAAGGACCACTGGCCGGTGACGAGCGTGCTGGCGATGGGCAAGGGCATCACCGGCGGCCGGGTCGTCGGCGCGACGAGCGAGCGGTGCGAAGCGCTGCGCGTCGAGCCGGGCAGCCTCGCAGTCGGCGACCGCGGTGTGCACATCGAGCCGAAGCACGTGCACCAGGAGCTGCGACGCCTCGCCGGCATCACCGAGGCGTGCGAGGCGCTGTATCCGCTCGAGGTCGCCGACGGCGAGGACCTGAGCCTGTTCGGCAGAGGTGGGTCCTCGCATTCGGAGAGGGTGTCGTGATTGTCGCCGCGGCGGCGGCGGTGAAGCACGAACTGCAGCGACATCTGCGATTGTAGTGTGTCGACGATCTCGCAAGGACATCCCGTGGTGCCGTGATACCGTCGCGGTTCGATGGTTCGACGGCACCTCAGGCTCCTCGCTCCGCTCATGATGCTGCTCGGCTGCGGGCAGGACGCCACGCAGGACCCGGCGACCGAGGGCGCGAGCGAGGGGGCGATGACCGCAGGCACCACCGGCGGCGCTGCTTCGAGCGGGGACGGCGAGGGCAGCGACACCGGGAGCAGCACCGCGGCCGAGCCGACGACGTCGACGACCGCGACGTCGACGGCGACCGGAGGTGACGTGCCGGCGCCGGTGGAGCCGGCGTGCGAGGTCGTGACGTGCGAGGGCGACGAGTGCGACGCGTTCACGCCGAACGCGGAGATCGTCGAGGCCGCGGGGGGCGGGCCGGAGGCGCCGAAGGTCGTGCGGCCGCCGGTGCCGGTGCTCGCGCGCAAGGTCCGGCTCGGCGAGCAGGGCCAGTACCTCCGGCCGGTCGTGCCGGCGTTCCGCACCAGCGCCGATGGCCGCGTCGCGCTGCTGCGCGGGGACCTCGTCGCGCTCCGGCTCGAGAAGCTGAAGAATCAGCCGCTGCTGCACCAGGCGCCGAAGCTGAGCGGCGAGCTGTTCGGGCCGGGCCTGCCGACCGGCGACATCGTCCACCCGAGCGTGAAGCAGGAATTCACCGTGAAGAGCTCGTCGGCGGCGTTCCTGTGCCAGCGAAAGCTCGCCCAGCCCGAGGTGTGCCCCAACTTCCCCGCCCAGGACTGCTACGACTTCGACCTGATCGCCACCGTCGACGTGTCCGCCGGCAAGAACGGCGTCGTGCTCGAGTCGATCCCAGTCAGGGTCCGGGTCAACAACCCCAAGACGGTCGACGCCGAGGTCGTCGCGGTCGACGTCGCCCCGCACGCAGAGTGGAAGGTGACCGCATCGATCCCGGTCACCCTGATGGCCGAGATGGTCGCGAGCGCCGACGGCCGCGTCGTCGCCGGGCGCGTGCTCTCGGTCCAGGACGAGGGCGAGGAGGAGCCGGGCATCGAGGCCGAGTACCGCCTGAACGGCGGCGGCACCCACAAGGCCAAGTTCAGCCTGTTCTACGCCTACGCCGACGACCCCTGCGACGTGACGCAGTGGATGAAGCGCAACGGGACCGGCGTGTTCGAGTCGATGCGGCCGGTGCCGGCGGCCGCGTACGACCAGCGGATGAAGGATCGCGGCTACGGCCTGGCCGCGCAGCCGCTGCGGGCGATGAACGGCGACGTCCTCGGCGAGAAGGACGTCCTGGCCGGCTCGTACCCGTGGCTCGACCGCGAGGTCAACAACCTGATCTTCTCGTACACCAACCCGATGCCGATCGACGGCTCTGGCGAATACTCGCGCTACCCGATCGCGCGCGAGGCCGGGGCGGTGAAGTCGGTCGGCAGCTCGCCGCGCGGCTTCTCGGTCATCGGCTCGTGGACGCAGGGCAAGCACGTGCTGCTCGACGGGATCATCAACAACGAGGACTACGGGTTCGCGGCCGACGACACCCACCGGGTCAGCCTCTATTCGTCGCCGGACGGGCCGCTGGCGGTGCGCGCCAACGCGGGCGGCAAGAACGGCGCGGACCAGCTCGGGCTGAAGAACGTCAAGAACAACAACCACCACCTCGAGTCGCTCGAGAACAACCTCGGCATGCACCTGCGGTCGCTGCCGGTCACGCCGCGCGACGTGGTGTGGAACGTGGGCCGCGGCCTCGCCTCGGACGAGATCGTGTTCGACGACTTCCTCGACCCGCATGTGGTGTTGTTCGCCGAGATGACCGCGGCCGCGACGCCGCTCGACGGCTCGGCGCGGAACGGCCGCTATCAGGACGGCTTCAGCCAGAAGAACGGGGCCTACGTCCACGACCCCGCGGCGATCCGCCTGCAGAACGCGGCGGCGTCGGCGGTCTACCCGATCGCCTCGCACGGCAAGCTGACCGGCGACGGGCGCGTCGAGCCGGTCGCGCTCGGCGGGGTGCGCGGCCGTGGCCTGTGGCTCGGCAAGAACGCGGGCGCGCGCTTCAGCTTCCCCGCGGCGACGGCGGAGGTCGAGCCGATGAGCTTCTACGCCGGCGTGTTCGTCGACGCCCGCGACTCGCTGGCGGGCGAGAGGCACCTGTTCCACTTCGAGTCCGACGCCGGCACCGTGGCGGTGACGATCGAGGACGGGCTGCTGCTGCACGTGCGCCGGCCGGGCGGCGAGGCGGCGTCGTTCGACGTCTCGTGCGGGGTGGCCAGCTGGAAGCGCCGCTTCCATCACGTCGGCGTCCTGTTCGGCGAGGCCGGCGCAGTGACTGCCTTCCTCGACGGCAACCCGCTGGCCGAGGTGCGGCTGTCGACCGCGGTCCGCCTGGCAGCCGGCGACTTCGTCCTGGGCGGGGCGCACGAGGGCCTCGACGGCGTCCGCGGCTGGTACGACGAGGCGCGCGTGGTGCTGCAGGGGGCCGCGGGCCAGCTCGAGGGGCCGGGCTCGGTCGAGCTGCTGTGCAACTACGCCCGCGGCACGACCGTCGCCGTGCCGGCCGAGGCGCCGCTGCGCGAGCGGGCCGAGCGGTTCCCGTTCGCCGGCGTGCGAGCCGAGCGGCTCGGGATCCAGCTCGACGCGGCGGCGGGCATCGTCACCTGCGCCGTCGATTACACCGACGACGTCGGCGTCGGCCGCAATCGCCTGCCCGAGCTGACGACGTGGCTGCGCGACCCGATCCTCCACGAGGGGACGCCGCTGCTCGTGCACGACCAGCCGCGCGTCGACACCCGCGGCGTGACCTTCTGCCGCAGCTGCCACGTCGACGCGGCCGAGACGGGCGATCGCCCGCCGACGTTGACCCTCGACGCCCTGGTCGCCGCGCCCGACTCGGTCGACACCGCCAGCGACCCGCGCACGCAGCCGATGCAGCCGCCGTCGCCCGGCGACGGCCCCGCGATGGCTCGCGGCGCGATCCCGGCCGACTGGGTCACGGGCTCCGACGGCCAGACCCGCCCGGCCGACGCCGCCAAGGGCCCCGTGCCGATCCTCCGCTACATCCTGCGCTGAGCGCCTCGCCGCCGCAGGGAGCGAATCGCGGCGGGGCGCCGAGGTGCGTGAGCCTCGATGCTGCGGCCGCGCGGGCTCATCCTCGACGTGCCGCGCTCGATCGCCGCGTCGCGGTCCGAGGTGCGCGAGCCTCGAACCAGGAGAGGGGCGAGACGCGTCGTCGCCCTGCTGCAGGTCTGGCGAATCGATTCGCTGCATGCGTGCGCGACTATGGTCAATTCCCGATCGCGGATTACGAGTGATGATTCCTCTCGGCGCTGATTCATGATCGCCGCGCACGAGCGCCCGTGCGGTTCGGAGAGCGTGTCGCGGGGGGAGGTCGACCCCCGGCGCGGTGTGGAGGATCTGTCGCAGCCGCTGTTCCTGCTGGTTCTTCGTGCGGTTTACGGTGTTGCTCGGGCGAGGCGTCACCGGCCGAATCGCGGGCGAGGTCCCGGCGTGCAATGTTTAGAGCGGCGAATCGTTCGATCTGCACTGCAGCGAGCGATCGCGATGTGATGATTTCGAGCCGTGATTCGCTCGTGTCCGCGCCGCGGTGAAGGTTGACCGGCAATATCGATCTGGCTAGCATCACCGTCCGTCGCGGCGCGGGCGCGCGCCGGGCATGGTCTGCTGTTTGGTAGCAAAAAGGGGAGGTGAGGGGTGCAACACGATACGATCGACGCGGCGTCGGACGCGGTCCTTTTCAACATCAGCGCATTCGCCGACTTCAGCGAGGTCGAGCTCCCGCGCGAGGCGATGGAGCGGTTCCGGGCCGGCGGCGGCACGACTGTGGTGCAATGGATGGCGTGCGAGCCGCGGGTGACCGCGCGCGTGTGCTACGAGGAGAGCGGCGGGACGGCCACGCTGAGCTTCGAGTTCCCGCTGACGAGCCCGCTCGGCGAGGGCGATGTGCAGGAGCGGGCCGTCGAATTGCTGCGACTCGGGCGGCAGGTGGCGGCGACGTGGAGCTTCGGCCTGTCGCCGGCCAATCGCCTGACGATCCTCCACAGCTTCGATTTCTCGCTGGCGGCCGGCGGCGAGGCGCTGGCGGCCCGCACGGCCTCGGTGATGGTCCAGGGCGTCCTCGCGGCGCGTAACCTGCGGGCGCTGCTGGCCGAGCGCTTCGGCTTCGACACCGCGGTCGATCAGGACCGGATGATCCGCTACCTGCTCGGCCACTCGGTGACCCTGTCGCCCGCGGAGGCGGTGGCCGCGGTCGGGGGCTGGGAGCCGATCGCGTCGTTCTCGGAGGAGGCGGGCGCGGCGGCGGAAGCGACGCCCGACGCCGACGGGACAGTGCTGCGCCGCGCCGACAGCAAGGCGGGGGTGCGCGCGCCGCAGGGGCTGACCCGGGCGGCGGGGTTGCGAATGGCGGAGGGGATCCGTCAATCGCTGCGGATGGCGTCGATCGATCAGCTGGGCAAGGCAGGCCTGCGGATGGCCGACGCGGGCGTGAAGGGGGTGCTGCGGATGGCGTCGCTCGAGGGCGCGGCCAAGGCGGGGCTGCGGATGGCGTCGCTCGAGGAGGTGGCGCAGGCGGGGCTGCGGATGGCGTCTCTCGGCGAGGAGGCTGCGGCCGCCGGATTGCGCATGGCGGCCATCGACGAGGCGGTGAAGGCGAACCTGCGCATGGCTTCGCTCGAGGAGGCGGCGAAGGCCGGGCTGCGGATGTCGTCGCTCGAGGAGGTGGCGAAGGCCGGGCTGCGGATGGCGTCTCTCGGCGAGGAGGCGGCGGCCGCGAGCCTGCGGATGGCGTCGCTCGACGACAGCGTGAAGGCCAACCTGCGGATGGCCGCGATCGACGAGGGCGTGAAGGCGAGCCTGCGGATGGCGTCGCTCGAGCAGGCGGCGAAGGCCGGGCTGCGCATGTCGTCGCTCGAGGAGGTGGCGAAGGCGGGCCTGCGGATGGCGTCTCTCGGCGAGGAGGCGGCGGCCGCGGGCCTGCGGATGGCGTCGCTCGACGACAGCGTGAAGGCCAACCTGCGGATGGCGTCGCTCGAGGAGGCGGCGAAGGCCGGGTTGCGCATGTCGTCGCTCGAGGAGGTGGCGAAGGCGGGCCTGCGGATGGCGTCTCTCGGCGAGGAAGCGATGGCCGCGGGCCTGCGGATGGCGTCGCTCGAGGAGGGCGTGAAGGCGAGCCTGCGGATGGCGTCGCTCGAGGAGGCGGCGAAGGCCGGGCTGCGGATGGCGTCGCTCGAGGAGGTGGCGAAGGCGGGCCTGCGGATGGCGTCTCTCGGCGAGGAGGCGGTGAAGGCGGGGCTGCGCATGGCCTCGCTGGCCGAGGAGGCGGCGAAGGCCGGGCTGCGCATGTCGTCGCTCGAGGAGGTGGCGAAGGCCGGGCTGCGGATGGCGTCGATCGACGAGGCGGCGAAGGCGGGGCTGCGAATGGCGTCGCTCGAGGAGGTGGCGAAGGCCGGGCTGCGGATGGCGTCGCTCGGCGAGGAGGCGGCCAAGGCGGGCCTGCGCATGGCCGCCATCGACGCCGCAGTCAAGCAGACGCTCGAGAAGAAGGGCGGCTGACCCAAAGGCCAGCCGGCGCGCGGGCTGCTGCGCGCGCGCCGGCGGGCCACGATTCACGACGAGAGGAGCCAACCGCATGTATTACCTGCTCGGAGACGACGCCAGCCACACGACCATTTGTCGCTTGGCCGTGCCCTACCTCGACGGCGACCCGGCGCGCGCCGGCCGGCCGGCGTGGAAGCACGCCTACAACCGCTACCTGTCGTCGCTGCAGCCGCACATCCCGCGCCGGCGCGGCTGGGGGCCCGAGCTGGTCGACGACCACGCGCTCGAGGAGCGGCTCATCCGCGGGTTTTACAGCGAGTCGTCGCTCGACGACCTGCCGCGCTACCGCGACGACACGTTCTTCGACCACGGTGATCACCTGCGCGCGGAGATCCGCGCCGACGCGGCCTATTTGCGGGTCGCGCTCGACGAGTTCGCGGCGCGCGACCCCGAGTTCTGGGCGTTCTTCGGCCTGCTCGTCAACTTCGTCCTGTGCCCGCGCTCCCGCTATTCGCGCGGCGGCGCCGACTCCGACGCGATCGGCGTGATCTACATGTGCGAGCCGCGGGGCCTCGCGCCGCAGGACCTCTACGAGCTGTTCGTGCACGAGTCGACGCACAACATCTATTTCCTCGACGAGCGGATCTACGGCCATTACCGCAGCTACCGCGCGCTGCCCGAGCCCGACAACTGGTGCCGGGCGGTGATGTCGGGGCTGCGGCGGCCGCTCGACAAGGTGCTGCACAGCCTGCTCGTCACCACCGAGGTGTTGCTGCACCGCGAGCACGGCCTCGGCCACGACGGCGAGACCCGCGTCCACGGCCCCACGCGCGAGCTGGCCGCCAGCGCGGGCGAGTCGATCGCCGCCCTGCGGGCGATGCCAAACTACCACGCGCTCCTCACCGACCGCGCGATCCACCTCATCGACCGCTGCGCGGACGTCATGGCCGCGCTCTGAGGAGACGACGACGATGTACAGCCTGCTGGGTCCGTCCGAGTGTGTGAAGAGCGTGCGGTCGTGGGTGCGGCGGTCCGGCGGCCGCGGCGACGGCGACCTGCTGGCGCTCAAGGCCGAGTACAACGCCCTGCTCGCCGAGCTGCAGGGCGACGCCGCCTGCACTCGCAGCGGCCGGCCCGAGTTCGTCGACGACCCGGTCGACGAGGCGCGCCTGTTGGCCGCGTTCGTCGAGGCGCCGACCGAGAACGACATCCTCGCGGCGATCACCCCCGAGGTCGTGGCGGCGACCATCGACGCGCGCGACCCCGATTTCATCGGCTTCACCCGCGCGGCCACGATCGCCGCGGCGCAGCGCCTGTACGACCTCGACCCGGATCGCGGCGCGGTGTTCGGCCTGATCGTCAACCGCCTGTTCTGCGCCCGCCTGGCCCACAACCTCGGCGGCTCGACGCACCGCTCGGTCGGCGCGGTGTGGATCAACCTGCCGGAGTCGACGCCGGCGCTCGACCGCGTCGAGTTCCTGATGCACGAGCTGACCCACAACCTGCTGTTCGTCGACGACCGCGCGCACGGCCACTTCGCCAGCGCGGCCGCGTTCAGCGTGCGCGAGGGCGGGGCGACGTCGGCGATCCGCCGGACCCCGCGCCCGCTCTATTGCGTGTTCCACAGCCTGTTGGTGGCAGTCGAGATCTTCGCCTTGCGGGCCCAGGTCCTCGGTCACCCCGACGCGCCGGTGCTGCACCCGGCGTCGCCCAAGTTGCTCGCCGATTGCATCGCCACTGCCGCGTCGATCCGCGAGATCGCGGGATGGCAAGAGATGTTCACCGCGCGCGGGCGCCACCTGTTCGACCTGTGCCAGATCTTCCTCGCCGAGCAGGCCCGGAGCACCCGCGCCGATCGCCCGCCCGTCGCGGTCGCCCTGCAGGCATTGTGATGTGGCGACTGTCGGACGCGGACATGTTCCTCCTGTGGAAGGAGGTCGAGCGGCGCCACGGGCCGCGGGCCAGCGCGCGCGTCGAGGCGATGCTGGTCGGCATGACGGGGCGCGGCGAGCCGGCGGCGGCGCCCGGGCAGCACGTGGCCGACTTCGTGTTCCCGGGCCTGCCGACGCGGCCGTGGTACGAGGCCGAAGAGTTCGCGTGGGTGCCGGCGCTCGAGCAGCGGGCCTCGCAGATCCACCGCGCCTTTCGCTCGGTGCGGGCCGGGGGCGCGGGGGTCGAACACTACCTGCCGCGCGACCAGGGCCCGACGCGCACGACCGCGGCCGGGCTGGCGCCGCCCGAGGAGGGCTGGCGCGCGTACTTCTTCGTCCGCGACGGCAGCGTGCGCGCGGAGGCGTGCCGGCGCTGCCCCGAGGTCGCGGCGGCGCTCGACGCGACGCCGCTGGGGCTCGGCGACGCGATGTTCTCGATCCTGGCCGGTCGCTCGGAGATCCCGCCGCACTGCGGCCTCAACAATTTGTGTTTGACGTGCCACCTCGCGCTCGAGGTGCCCGACGCGTGCGGGCTCGAGGCCGAGGACGAGGCGCGCGCGTGGCAGGCGGGTCGCTGCCTGATCTTCGACGACACGTTCCGTCACCGCGCCTGGAACGCGAGCGACCACGAGCGCGTGGTCCTGCTGTTCGACTTCTGGCACCCGGCATTGACGGCGGTCGAGCGCGAGGTGCTGCGCTGGCTCATCCCGCGGATCCGCCGCTGTCAGCCGGGCTGAACACGAGGTCGACGAGGTGCTGCAATGCGGTCCGCGTGGCGCTCGGGGCCACGGCGTCGCGATAGGCGTCGTACACCGCGCGGTCGTGCAGGCGCGCCCAGGCGACGCCCTCCTTGAAGCCCGACCACCGGCGCCCGACCAGGCCGTGGCGGATCTCGAGCAGCTGCGTCAGCAGCTCGGCCCGGCGCAGGCCGGCGAGCACCGGGTCGGGATCGTCGAGGCGCACCAGCATCTTGTCGGCCCACGCGCGCAGGGTCGCGACCTCGGTCGCGGCGGTCGTCGCGGGAGGCCTCGCGTGGGCGGCGGCGATGCGCTGCAGCAGCGCGGCGCCGCGGCCGTGATCGTCGCGCAGCACCACGGCCCCGTGCAGCCGCAGCAGCGCCGGCGCGGGCTCGCCGGCGACTGCAGCGTCCGACTCGACGAACACGTCGATCGCGGCGCCGCGCCAGGTGAACACCTCATGCAGCGAGGGTCCTGCGTCGCGCAGGGCGAACAGGTCGTGGTCGCTGTCCGCCTCGTGGTCGCCGCGGGCGCGCGAGCCGTAGAGCAGGACTGCGTGGCAGCCGTAGCGCCCGGCGATCATCGCCGCGATGTCGGACAGCGACGGCGTCACGCACGGACAAGGTAGCACCGTGCCGTCGGGCCAAAACGCAGGCGCAGCGAGGGTTCGAGCGGGACCACCTGAACGGGGTTCAGAGGCGAGAAAACGTCCATTCGTGCGCGCCATCGCGCTCCGGGCTCTTGTTTTTGCGACGGACCGTCGTAAACCATGGACCACCAGCGCGGGAGATCGTATGAGCACGCAGCGTAGAGCCCTCGTCGTCGGACTCGGCATCGCCGGCATGGCCTCGGCGATCGGGCTGCGGCAGGCGGGGTGGCAGGTGACCGTGATCGAGCGGGCGGCGCAGCGTCGGCTCGGTGGTTACTTCATCGGCCTGTTCGGCACCGGCCTCAGCGCCGCGCGGCGGCTCGGGGTGATGGATGCGGTGCACATGCGCACGCCGAAGAGCACGAAGACCTGGGCGGTCACTCGCGCCGGCGACCGCAGCCGCACCAATGGTTTCCTCGATCAGCCGGGCGAGCCGCAGGGCGTGCTGCGCGGCGACGTCGAGGCCGCGCTGTTCGAGCACCTCGGCGATGTCGAGGTGCGCTACGCGACGGTGCCGACGAGCATCGTCGACGTCGACGGCGGCGCGCTCGTCACCACGCGCCACGCCGCGACCGGCGACGAGCGGTGCGAAAAGTTCGATCTGGTCGTCGGCGCCGACGGCGTGCGCTCGACCGTCCGGCGCCTCGTGTTCGGCCCGCACGAGCGCTACGTGAAGCCGCTCCACGCGATGATCTGCGCCTTCCAGCTCGAGTCGCAGGTGCCGTACTTCCCGGCCGAGCACGGCCTCGTCCTGGCCGAGCCGCGGCGGTCGCTGTGGGTGTTTCCGTTCGAGGATTGCCCGCCGACCGCGCTGTTCTCGTACCGCACCCGCGACATCGACGCGCAGTTCCAGGGGCCCGTGCGCGAGGTGCTGCGGCGCACCTACGGGCCCGAGCCGCTCGGCGAGATCCTCGGCCACGTGCTCGAGCAGTTCGACCGCGCCGAGCACTGGCTGTTCGACTCCGTCAGTCAGGTGCACATGCCCTCGTGGCGCTCCGGTCGGACCGTCCTCGTCGGCGACGCGGCGTGGTGCATGACGTTGTACTCCGGCATGGGCGCGTCGGTGGGCCTGGCCGGCGGCTCGCTGCTCGGGCGGCTGGTCGCGCGGCATGGCGAGGACCTCGAGACCGCGCTGCGCACCTGGGAGGCGCGGCTGATGCCGTTCGCCCGTCAGCATCAGCGGGCCGCGCTGTTCAAGTCGCAGGTCTTCACGCCGAGCGGGCCCGTCATGCACTTCCTGCTCAAGGGCCTCAATCGCCTCGGCGCGAAGCGCAGCAAGGACAACGAGCCGACCGCGCTGGAGCAGTGGTTCGTGCGGCCGATGAACGTCGACTTCGCCGACTGATCTCCGCTATCACATGTCATGCCCAAGATCGACGCGCCCACCCTCGCCGAGCATCGGGAGACGATCTGGAAGCGCCTCCACGACGGCTTCCTGCAGGCCGTCGACGAGGAGGGCTACGGCGCGCTGACTCTGGCCTCGATCGCCCGGCACGCGGGCATCGCCCGCAACACCATCTACAACTATGCGCCGACCAAGGACGCGCTGCTCGTGGCGGTCGTCAAGGCGCAGGTCGAGCCGTTCGTGGCCGCGATCGTCGAGGAGTGCGCGCGCATCGACGACCCGGAGGCGCGGCTCGCCCTGGTCGTGCGGCGCCACCTGGCGGCCCTCGTGCCGGGCGTCCACGGGCTCTCGATCGTCAACGCCCTGGAGAACATCCTGCCCGCCGAGGTGAGCGGCGCGATCGCGTCGTTCTTCCAGCCGGTGTTCGCAATCGTCGCCGGCATCGTCGAGCAGGGCATCCGCGCGGGCATGTTCCGCCCGGTCGCGGACGTGCGGCGCCTGGTCGAGATGATGGTCGGGGTCATGCACGCGGCCCGGCGCTCGGTGGTCGCGGGCGAGCCGGTCGAGGTGGTCGTGGCCGAGACCACGGAGTTCTTGCTCGGAGGCCTGCGTGGCCGGCAGGAGCCCGGCCGGCCGGGTCGCTCCGCGTAGCGCGGATGCACCGAGGGATACCGTCGCGGGCTCGCGGACCCGGGCCGAGGACGCGTGGGTTCCGGTCGCGGCTCGCGTCTCGCGCAGCCGGTCCCGTGGCGCTTGCGTTGCGAGGTCGAGGCCGCGACCATCGCGGCGATGGCCAAGCTCACCAACCTTCCGCGGGGTCCGGTCGCGCTCGCGCCCGACGTCGAGGCGCAGCTCGGACGGCTCGCCGCGCAGCTCGGGCGCCCGGCGGCGGTGACCGTCGATCCCGCGCTCGTCGAGGAGGTGGAGGCGGAGCTCCGCACCGCGATCCCCTTCGAGATCCTCGCAGTGCTGGCGGTCGAGAATCGCTACCCGATCTGGCTGGCGGCGTGGACGCGGGACATCGACGATTACTACGTGACGAGCGGCGGCGGGATGCGGTTCCCCCACGTCGCGTTCGCGCAGCTCGTGGGCACGGCCGGCGACTGGACCGCGGAGCCCGTCTTCGCCGCGTTCAAGCGCACCGACGATCGGAGCGAGGCGCGGCTGGTGCGGTGGGACCTGCGCAAGCCGGGCCCGAACGGCGAGCCGTATTCGCTGGCGCAGTACCTCGCGGAGCGCCACGAGCCGCTGCGCCCCGGCCCCGCAGCGCCGCTGAAGCTGGCGATCGAGCCGCCGCCGGTGGTCGAGCGCTGGGCGACGCACGCGAAGTTCGGCCGCGGCCGCGTGCTCGTCCGCGCGGAGGGCAAGACGAAGATCGAGTTCGCCGACGGGGTGCGCACCCTCGCCGACAACTTCTTGAAGTTCGAGTGATCGCCGCGGCGGCACGCGGCCCGTCTTGAGCGATGGGGCGCTCGACGGGCCGATGTGGAGAACCAGGGGTCCTCCGTCAGACCAGCGCCGGCGTGACGGTGGGGGTCCCTGCGATTGCCCGCGAGCTGCGAAAACGTCCGCCGACGTCGCCGCTCACGAGCAGTACACTCGAGGGCATTCGCCTCAAGGCTGCACGGAGCTCACCTGGACGTTCTGGTGCTCCGAATGGTGCGCCGCGTCGAAGGTGATATCCACGCTGGTGGCCCCCTGGATCGTCGCCAACGCGTTCGAGCACTGGAATCGGACACCCTGGCCGGTGAGGGCCGTGAGGGCGATTTTCATCGGTTGCGCAGTCATCAGAATGATCGCGTTGGCGTCGTGGTAAGCATTGTCGCGCAAGGTGATCGTGGGCATCGTCTCCTCCTCTTCGTGTGAAACGCCAGATGTGCCATGAATTGAACGCTGGCGAGTTTGCTCGAAGGATGGGTCGTCAGCGACGTCCGATCGAGCGGTTCAGCTCCGAGATGCGGCTCGCAGGATCGCGGCCGAGTCGCCCGGAGTCATGCCATGAAACCACATTATCACGGTCTTTGTCCCGAAGGCAACGCCCGATCTTCCGCGTCAGGTCGCATTCGTCGCCCGCATGAGCTGCTCCAGCCGGGCGGCGGAAAAGCTGTGCCAGCGCGCGCTGGAGACGAGCTTCGGGCTGGTGTTGCGCGGGTGGATCGTGGCTATGTAGAGGTCGGTGTGGGGGTTTACCGCGAGTCGCTTCGGATGCGGGCTCCAGACCATCGCGTTGTCTTCACCCACGTCGACGTTCGGGAACCGGACCCGCTCCCAGAGCTGCCGGGTGTAACAGAGCGTGCCGCCGCACACCCACGGCCGGGCGCCGTCATAGACGTATCGCCAGGCCTGGCGGCTCTCCGGAGCATAAAAGAACACCTTGTTCAATCCGCAGACGTCGGCCCCCTCGGCCCGGAGGGTCCGGACCTGTGAACTCAACCACTGCGGCGACATCCAGTCGTCGTCGTCCCAGTGGGCAATCAGTGCGCCGCGCGCCATCTCGCACGCCAAATTGCGCTTTTCGCCCAGGCTGACGCGGCGGTCGAGACGGCGGTAGCGCACGTTGTCCAGCCGCGGGATCAGGTCCTCGACGCCTTCTCCGCCGTCGTCGAGCACGATCAGCTCGCGCTCCGGATAATCCTGGGCCACGAAGTGCCGGATGGCCTGCGCGACGAAGGCCCGGCGATCGGCGGTGGGCATGATACAGGAGACCAGCGGCCGCGCGGAGCGAGGCGAGGGCGGCGTGAGAGCTGCCGGCGCGCGGTAGAACTCCCGATCCGGCCCGATGAAGTCGGGCTCGGGCACCTGCGACCAGCCGCTCTGCTGCAAGTAGCGGCCTTCCTTGAATTTCCACGTGTTGCCGTCATGGCGCACATAAACGTAGAGATCCCGCCCGGGCACGCGGCACAGCCGGGCGCCGTCGCGCATTGCGTTGACCATGAAGTCCGCGTCCTCGCGCAGAGACGTCGCGGGATAGGGTCCGCTGCGCAAAAAGACCTCCCGGCGAAACACCAGCGTCCCGCCGCTGACGTTCTCGACGAACAGCCGGCGAAAGAGGGCACGCGTGACCGCCCAAAACTCCGCGGCGTGGAGCACCAGAAACAGGATATCGCTGAGCCCGGTGATGTCCGCGAGGCCGCGGACGATCGGCATGACCTGACGGGTCAGCCGCTGGTCGCTCTGCCAGTCGTCGTCGTCCCAATGGGCGATGATCTCTCCGCGAGCCGCGCGGAGCGCCTCGTTGCGCTTGCCGCCGATGCTGCGCTGCGTGGTCCGGACCGCGCGAACGTCCGGGCCCTCGATGGCTCCCGGCAGATCGGCGTCGTCTTCATGGACGATGATGAGCTCGCGGTTGGGGTAGGCCTGTCGGCGAAAATAGGCGATCGATCGGGCCACGAACTCCGGCCGGCCCCGGGTCGGCATGATACAGCTGACGAGCGGCAGGGCGCAGCGCTCGCCGGCCGCGCCGGGCGCAGCGCGGAGCGGCAAGCGGACGCGGGTCGTCGACGCGGGCGCAAAATCAGGGCAGGCGTCCCCGTGGCAATGAGCGTGGTAGGGCGCATCATCGCCGCCGGGTCCGGCCCGGCGACCGCAGAAGCGATCTTGATACAGACGTTTGTTCACCTCGAACAGCGCCAGCTCGTCGGCGATGCGCCAGCTCGTGATCGGCCCCCGCCGCACGAACGCAGCCTGGACCCAGACCCCCCTGAACCCCGCGCGGGCCGCACGGACGCCGTAGTCCATCTCCCAGCACGGGCCCCGCCCGTAGCTCGCATCCGCGGCCCCGATCGCGGCGACGACCTCCTTGCGGACCGCCAGGCAGAAGTCGGACAAGCTGTGCAACGGCGCCATCGACCGCCAACTCTCGCCGAATCGCTGCACCAGCGACTCTGCCTCGCGCTCGACATCATGGGCCGAATCACCGCACTCGGCCGCCACCGCCTGCTCGTTCCAGCAGCGGTTGGTCGAAGGTCCGGCCAGGCCGTTGCCCGGATCCGCGTCGAGCGCTCGCAACAGCCGCTCGAGCCAGTCGGGGCCCGGCCTCGCGCCATCTTCGAGAAATACGTAGATGTCGGCGGGGTGCGCCACGAGCTCGTTGAAGCTGACCGCCGCCCCCCCTGGCCCCGGCACCGCGAGCCGGGCGACGTTGCAGCTGGCGAGCGCCTGCGCGAGCGGCTGCGCCTCGCCCGGGGCAGGATCGACGAGCACGATCAATTCAAAGGCGTGAGCGGTGGTCTCGTGGAGCGCCAGGAGCGTCTCGGTCGCCGTGTGCGCCGAGGTGACATGGACGCCGATCAGGATCCGACGCGTCGAGCTCTGCATCACCACACCTCGTCGCTGGCGACCAGCCCGTCGCCGAGGAGGTGCTCCAGCGCTCGCCACGGGCTGTCCGGCGAATCGTCGGTCCAATCCCGCACCTCCGAGAGGCGCTGGTCGACGCGGTCGCGATCGCGACCCGCGGCGCCGTGGAGGTAGCGGTAGCACCGGCGCAACTCCTCGATGCACGCGCCGATATGGGCCTGGCGCAGGGCCGGCGCGGGGGCGTGGAACGACACGTAGGCGGTCGGCATGCCGAACGCGGCGAGCTCCCGCCAGCGGCCCGGGATCAGCGAATACTCTCCGCCCTCGACGTCCATCTTGATGAAGCCGCAGTCGTCGATGGCATGGTTCACCAAGAACTCCGCGAGGGCGACCCCGTCGACGCGGCAGCTCGGCTGCCCGGGACGATGGGCGGTCGCCACCATGCCCGACATGCTGTCGCCGAACGCGCTGGCCTCGCCGTGATACATGCCCCCGGCATAGAGCTCGACGGGCCCCGACCGCGGCGCGATGCATTGGCGATGAAGGACGATGCGTTCACGCAGCGCGGGGTTCTCCGCGACATTGACCGCGAGCGCCGCGTGGGCGACGCTGTCGGGCTCGATGGCGTGGACCCGACGGGCGAGCTGAGCGGCGTAGAGCGTCGTCGGCCCGATCCACGCGCCGATGTCGAGGCAGCTGCGATTCGGGGTGAGGAAGCGATCGAACACGTCGAAGGTGTGAGGCTCCCAGTGCCCGGCGTTCACGCGCTCCCAGAACTTGCGGTGAGCTCCACCGGCATGGACATGGAAGCGACGGTCATGGACGGATACGATCGAGATCATGGGTTCGGCTCCTGTCAGATCGTCTCGGGAGCTCCGTCCGCGGCTCTGCCGTGGAACAGGAAGGCGTTCCCATGGAAGTCGAAGCCCGGTAGATCGATGTCACACCAGACCCCGTGAGTGAACCTGTCGGTGCCGGTGACCAACTTCATGCTGATGCGGACGTCCGGATCCTCGTAGCCAGCCTCGACGGCCTCGCTCGAGAAGATCTCGATCGAGACCGGCAGGATGAAGTCCTTGCCGTAAAACCTGGCCTTCCTGCTGATCGGCTCGACCAGGACCGCCTTGAAAACACCCACCTGGTCGTAGATCAGGCGAAATTCGAAATGGTAGTCCTCGCACGGTCGCCAGGTCAGCGGGACCACCGAGCCCGGCACGGTGCTCGCGGCCGGCAAGGGCTGGGCAGGGTAGATGGCGACCTCGCCGGCCCCGTCCGGGTAGAGCTCATTCACCCGCACGCTCTCGACCGGAGATACCGAGTCGACCGAGAGGTCTTCATCGCCGACCGCATGGCGGGAGAGCGCCCCGATCTCGCTCATCGATGCCTCCACGCGCTCGAGGTTCGAACTCGCGTCCCCGAGGCCGTCGCAGCCGAACACATAGCCGCCCTGCTTGGCGACGACGTTCTCCTCCACGATGCTCATGCCGCACGAGACCACGAGCTGCACCTGCACCTCGGCCGCGCCCGGCAGCTGCGGCGAGTTCAACAGCCGACCGCCAGCCTCGCCGTCGTGATCCAGACAGATCTCTAGCCCCCACGTGATGCCGTCGAGGTCGAAGATCCCCGCCCCGTCATAGTTGACGCGCTGCTGCTCCCGGCCCGGCCCGGGTGCGCGACTCGGATCGAGGTGCTCGACCGCCGCCCAGAGCAGGCCGTCGTCGGTCGCAGCGCCGGCGATGAAGTCGATCCCCGACTTGAGCTCCTTCACGACCACGCGCGCGCCGGCGTCGCCCCGGGCCGCGGTGCCGCCCTTTTGGATCAGCGAGAAGTTGTAGACCTCCTTGACGGTCGTCGGATCGATGACGGGCGGGCTGCCGATCGCGGGCGCCGAGACCCCCAGGATCGTGCCGAAGCAGAATATCCAATCCTTCCAGCGGTCCTCGGCGACCATCGCCTGCAGCAGTCCGATCGCCCGCTGAACGTCCTCCATCGGGTACGCGCCCTGGGGGCCGCGAAAGAAGAACTCCGGGGCGACGAACACCGTGAGCGTCGTACCGTCGTCCTCCGGCGCCGTCGGCGGCGAGGACCCGTGCGGGAGGTTGTCGCGCGCGGTCTGTATGGCGCGCAGCATGAGCCGGCACCGTGTCTCGACGTCCAGGTCCAGTCGCTTCAGGCCCAAGTACGTGCCGCTGTCGATCACGTCGTCATCCCAGACCGTATTGGCCGGGGCGGTGCCGATCTCGTAAGCGATGAATTGAACGTGCGTGTACGGCATGGTCGTTTCTCTGAGCGGATCGCGAGAGGGATGACATCACCAGGGCCTGGCGCGCAGGCCCGAGGTGAACTTGATGATGTAGTTCACGTAGATGTTCGACGGCCGGGTCTCGTACTGGCTCACGTGGACGGGGCTCGGCGCGGCGTTCCCGGTGACCGGGCCGCCGCTCGTGAGCTGGGACTCGCCGACCGGCGCACCCGCTGCGGAGCCGCTGTTGGCCGGGGCGGCGGTGGTCCTGGCGGCCAGATAGGTGTGCTCGTGCGTCTGGGTCGCGAACGGCTGGATCGAACCGACGCCGCTGTTGCGGGCCGCGCCGCCGGCCGGGTCTGTGCGCGTGGCGGCGTCCCTGTCGACGCCGGCCCCGGCATCGACGCCGCGCAAGAAATAGCCGCGATAGTCGGGGATGCGAAAGCTCCCCGCACTGCCGCCATACACATAGCCGAGCACCGAGAACAGCTCCGGATATTGCGCGACGCTCAGCGAGCGTCCGTCGCACAGCATCCAGCCCCAGCCCTCGAGCGGGCGGGTGACGTGATCGCCGTCCGTCGGCGCGAGGGCGCCGGCGAAGGCCACGAGCGCGCCGACCGGTACCTCACCGAAGGGGGTCGACCCGAACCCCAGCGGACGCTCGCCCGCGAAATGCATCACGCGTCCTCCGGGGTCGAGACAGGCACGTTCGGGCCCGCGACGAGGGATTCGTCGAGGATCTGCATCGACGTCGGGACCACGATCTCCCAGGACCGCCCGACCTCGCGCTCCGATCGCTCGGCGTGCACGGTGCGCTCGAGGTCGTTGACCAGCGCGAGGTCCCCCGCCAGCACCGGGACCAGCCGCTCCATGCCGCCCCACAGCCCGCCGGACGAGAACGCGTACAGGAACGACGTCACGTGAGCGGGCCGGACCGGCAGCAGCACCCGCGCTCGCTCGGCCTGCAGGAAGCTGGTGAACAGAGGATCGTCGTTGCGCTCCGCAGTCTCGGCGCCCGCGGGGTCCTGCAGGAGCCTCGCGCGGGGGCTGACATGGAAGCTGTAGGCCATCTCGCTCCATTCGAGCGCCTCGTCGAGGAACTGGAGATAGCGGGGCTCATCGACGATGGACGGCGACGGCGGCGAGCTCACGGCGCCGGGGTCGCAGGCCCCGGTCAACCGGGCCATGCGCTCGAGCAGCAGGTGCGTACAAGCTTGCATGAGTTCGCCCCGCTCGATCTGCCGGTTGGCCAGGGACGAGCGGGCGGACGGGGTCTGCCCGCCGGCGCCGAGCTCGGCGTAGTACTCCGCGAGCCGCTGTTGATGCGCCTTGAGCAACGACCGATAGACGCCGATGCGCCACTCGTCCGTGGTACGGATCGTGGGCTCGCATTCGACCTCGACGTTGACGAGCACCTGCGCCTCCGAGGGCGGCGACAGGCCGGCCTCGAGGCCCATCACCGACACGGGGATCGTCGAGTCCTCGCCGTAGGGGCGCAACGCGGCGCTGGCGCTGCCCGCGTTGAATGCCTGGCGGCCGACCAGCACCACCGGCGGCGGGAGGCCGGCGGGCGTCGACACGCAGTCGACGAAGGCGTTCGTCGCACAATACCCGGTAGGCACGGCGATCTGTTGCACCTCGCCCGCGCGCAGCGTCGCGGTCACGTACTTGTGGGCCAGCGGCGGCGGCTCGAGCTCCGTCACACCATAGACGGCCCCCGTCTGCGCGTAATTGTCGGGGTCGATATCCTTGAACGAGAGTATGCCGAGCGCCGCGGGCGGGACCGGGCGGGCGAGGGCGTGTCCGGTCAGGGCCGCCGCCTGCGCGATATGGCGGGCCGCCGGCCGCGAGATCATGAACTCCATCATGAGCCGATTCCCATAGTTGATGACGGACGCCTGGTAGACCTTGTTGAGCCAGCGGAACACGGCGCACATGTTCATCTCGCCGCCGGTGTTGTCGATGACGCTCGTGACGACGTCCTCGACCTGGTCCGTGGTGCTGGTCGTCCTCGCCACCTCGATCTTGCGGCGAATCCGGTTGACGGACTTGTTGAGGGTCTCGCGGGCGAAACGGGTGACGTCGTCGACGCCGGGGTTGGGCCCCTGGGTGGTCGTTCGATTCTTGCTCCCATTGAGGGTGGCCAGCGTCGGCGGACCGTAGCTGGTGTTGAAGTTCGAGTAGTTGTCCGCGACCGACTTCTCCGCCACCAATCTACGGGTCTCCTCGAGCAAGCTGCTGCGCTCGTCCGAGTCGTCGTTCTGCAGGAATTGTTCCTCGCTACCCTGATTCTTCTGGACGTCGACTCGTCGCGTCATGTGGCGTCTGGAGGACTCCCTGCGTTCGCCGCGCATGACGTTCTCGATTCGTGCGATCTCCCCGGGCATATAGCGGAGCAGCCGGTGGCGAACCATCTGCAGGTCACCGATCGCGTAGGGCTCGATCCAACCCGCCGCGACCGCGGGCGCCGGGGCGCCGGGCCGGGTCGTCGCGGGCGGGAGCGGGAAGATGCTCACGGGGAGCAGCACCCTGGCGTCGAGGAGCTCGGCGAGCTGGCTCGGCTCGAGCTCGGGGACCGTCGACTCCCGGGTCGTGGTCATGACGAGACCGATGATGTGACCGAGCCAGAGCGATTGGGCGAGATCGTTGAGCAGGGCCCAGTCGTAGCCGAGCGTCACGACCAGCGCGAAGTAGCTCTGCCAGATCCGGTCGAGCTTCGCCCGGTAGTCCGCGCCGCTGAAGTAGATCGCCGGCTCGCCGTGCCGCTCGAGCAGCGCCTCGATCTCCTCGAGGAGCCGCTCCATCGAGACGTCCGGGGACCGCTGAACGCGACCTGCCAGCGCGGCAAAATCACCGATCGGGCCCGCGAGGTCGCGCACGTCGCCGATGAATTGGCCCTCGTACGGTGAATCTCCGTCGATGAATTTCACCGCGAGATCCTCGGCCGCGGCGCGCCCTTGCTCGCGGGCCGCGCCGAGGTCCTCATAGAAGCTGCTCGATGGCGGGCTGCTGGCGAAATACTCGATGAAGCCGTACCTCTGGTCGTCCTCGGGCACCCGGGGCCAGCGGCGGACGTAGACGTAGGTGAACAGGGAATTGGGCTGAGCCGAGATGACCGGCAGCGGGCTGCCGGCCGCGGTCGGGGCCTCGGATCCGGGGGTGGGCGGGGGCGGGATCCAGGGCGCAGGTCCTTTGCGGCTCGGGCACGCCACCATCAGGCCCTCGAAGTGTTGTTCGTAGTCCAGGCCGAAGTAGATATCGGCGAAAATGCCGGTGTTTTCGACCCCGTCGATATGGATATGGGCGCGCTGCTCGAGGGTGCCTCGCACGCGGCAGCCCGAGCGGAATCCGAGGTCGATCCGCTCGACCCGGGCCTCGGGGATGGTGACGAGGCGCTCGTCCCACGGCGTCTGGGCGCATGAGACCCTGGCGGTCGAAGGGAGACCATCGCTCGGATCGCGGCTGATGGTAAAATCGAAGACCAACCGCCCGTCGAGGCCTGTCCAGACTCTTTTTACCATCTCGTTCATATGCGACCCGATGTGTCGTCGCCCGCTCCCCGACGGAGCAGGCGGCCGTGAATCAGCCCATGACCACGTTCTCGAGCCGGAAGGTGAACGGCGAGGAGTCGCGCCCCGGGCCGCCGCCGGTCATGACGATGTCGGCGCTGGCGATGCCGAGCAGCGACAGCTCGGTGTTCACGCTCGAGACGATCGCGGAGTTCATCACCTGGCCCTGGACCACCTGGGACGCCACGCCGATCCAGATGGTGGGCTTGAACTGGAAGACCGCCTTCTGCTGGGGCGAGATCGAGGTCTTGGTCGCGAGCAGAGCGCCCCCCTTGTAGATGTTGGCGTTGATCGACCCGCGCGGCAGCGCGTTGAGCACCTGGACCTCGCTGGAGCTCGTGCCCGAGCCGGCCAGCGCCAGCCGATCGCCGGAGGTCGTGAGGGTCATGTTGAACAGCTGGCCATTCTGCGCGGGTAACTGGGGGGTGAAGTTGCCGTAGCTGTCGCTGGCGGACACGGCCATCTGCATGGGAAAGGTGAAGGGGTGGTTGTCACCCTGCCCGCAGTACTGAATGACGCGCCACGCCACCGCCAGCTCGTCGAAGGTCGTCGCCACGTTCTTCTGGAAGATGACGATCTGGGAGTTGTTGGCGTCGTTCGAGTTGTTGATGAAGTTCAGCTTGATGTCCATGATTCTTCCCTCTCTTCGAATCGCTACTCAGTACGGTTGTATGTTTTCGAGTGTGAACGCGTGCGGCCGGGCGTCTGGACCCGGGCCTCCGCCGGTCATCACGATGTCGGCGCTGCCGATCCCGACCAGGGACAGGCGGGTGTTGATGCGCTCGAGGACGGCCGACTCGAGGGCGGCGGATTGAACGACCTGCGAGGCCACGCCGATCCACAAGGTGGGTTGAAAGCGAAAGACCGCCTTCTGTCCCGGGGCGACCGCGGTCTTGCGGGACACCAGCAGGCCTGCCTTGTAGATGTTGACGTCGACCGAGCCGCGCGGCAGCGCGTTGGCGACCTCGATCTCCGCCGAATGCGCCGCGTTCGGGTCCCGATCCAGCCGCCGCCCCGAGGGCGTGGGTCTCACCACCAGCGCCTGGCCATTGGCGACCGGCGCGCGGGGCGAATAGTTGCCATGGGAGTCGCCGATGGCGACCTCGAAGTCGGTCGGGTAGACGAAGGGGTGGTAGCAATCTCGGCCGCAATTGCGGATGACCTTCCACGCCAGCGTCAGCTCCTCGAGGTCGGCCAGGACGTTCTTTTGGAACAGGACGATGTTCGGCCTGTGCTCGTCGTCGGACCGATTGATGACCTTCAGTCGAATATTCATCGTAGCAGCTCCTGAACGCCGAATGGACGAGTTTGCGGTCGCGGACGACGCCGGCGGGCGAGGTCGGCCAGGCCCGGGCGCTCATCCGACGCCGTGGGCGCCGCCGAGATCGACAGTGAGGCGCCGGAGCTCCTGGATGTCACCGAGGAAGCGATCTGCGTCGACCTCCGACCTGATCCCGGACATTGCCTTCTTCCCGTACTGCCAGAACGAAGGGGCCCATCCGGTGTAGGTGTTGAATCGCCCGGCGATCCAGAGCGGGTAGCGGTGGAGCTCCGCGGCGCCCTTGAGCACCAGCTCGTAGTACCAGTCCTGAATGTAGACGATGGGGACGCAGCCGAGGCGCTTCTCCAGCACTTCGAGGCAGGTGAGCACGTTCTGCAGGGTCGGGTGCTCGCGTTCGCGTGGCTCGACGTCGAGGGTCGGCGGGAGGTCGCCGTTTCCGAGCCCCCCGGCTTCCGCGAGCACGCCCGCGAAGTGCTCGGCCTGTTGGACCGGGTTGGCGCCGGCCTCGAGGAAGTGGTAGGGGCCGCGGAGGACCCCGGCCGCCCGCGCCCCGGCCCAGTTGGCCGAGAACTGAGAGTCCGTCTTCGTGACGCCCTGGGTGGCGCGGATGAACGCGAAGGCGTTCGCGGTGGCGACCCTCGGCCAGTCGATCTTGCCTTGATAGAACGAGACATCGATGCCCTGGACGCGCGGCTGGTCGCGGCTGAGGGCGTCGAGCGCCTCACGGGTGTTCGGCCCCGCCTTGCCGTCGACGAGCAGGCCGCTCGCGTGCTGCACCGCCTGCGCGCCCGCCTCGATCAGGAACGACTGTCGATCCGGGGAGACGGCGCCGCTGGCGAGCATCTGCTGGTTGTAGACGAACGCGGCGCTGTCGCTCGGCGCCACCTCGCCGGGGTTCAGGGCGCACGGGATCTTGCTCAGCGTCGCGGGGTCCGCCTTGCCGTCGACGGCCAGGCCGCACGCCCGCTGTACTTCCCGCACCCCGAGCTCGAGGAGGTGGGCGACCTGGGCGAGGTCAAGGCGATGACGATAAATCTCAAGCTCGTTGAATTCTTGCGCGTCCATTCGAACCACCTCATTCAGTTCATGTCACGTGATACGCGCGCGCTCCGAGGCCGGGCAGGCGAGCGCTCAGACGCGCCCGCGGCCGCGACGGGGGCGCGTCGTCGGCCGGTGCGCTCGTGCCGATCGGCGCGCGGCGCACCATAAGTATCATCATCCGGGGATCGTGCTCACATGATGTTCGTGATAGCGAGCCCAGGCTTATGCTCGATGTCGTGCTCCTCGCGCGTGATTGCGCGAGACATCCGGATTGTATGGCGATCCGTGGTCGATGTATATTTCGGTGTATTTCGCGGCGGGGTGGCCGAGCTGAGCGGGGGTACATTCCTATGGGACAAATCGCGCGTGAGGATGGATCGTCGATGGTGGATCTACGAACACTGCATGTTATCGGCCGCGGCGCCGGCTGTCATCTGCGCCTGGAGCAGCCGGAGGTATCCAGCCTCCACGCTGCCCTGAAGTGGAGCGGGGGCGGGTGGGAGCTCCGCGATCTCGGGAGCCGCAACGGCACCTGGCTCGACGAACGGCGTATCCCTGCGGGTGATCACCGTCCCGTGGCAGTTGGCGCATTCCTGGCCTTCGGCCGCGCAGACCTGCGCTGGCGAATGGTGTCAGATGCCGCGCCGCCGGCTCGGGCTTTCCCATGCGACGGCGGCCCGGCTCGTACGGAGATAGGGGGCGTACTCTCGCTCCCCACGCCGGCGCTGTCGGAGATATTGCTGTTTCGTGACGAGACCGGCACCTGGTGCCTGGAGAGCGCGCAGGGGCTCCGGGCGGTGGCCGACGAGCGGGGCGTCCTGGCGGGAGGGCAGTACTGGGACCTCGATCTGCCGGATCTCGATTCGCGGACGCCTCCGCAGTCGGCGGCCTCTGCCAGCGTCTGCGAGCTGCACCTGAGCTTTCGCGTCAGCCCCGACGAGGAGCACGTGGCGTTGACGGCCGTGTATCAGGGCGTCGCGTTCCCGATGGAAGCTCGCGCCCACAATTACCTGCTACTGACGCTCGCGCGTCGTCGCCTCGCCGATCGGGCTCGCGCCCCGACGGACGTCCATAACCATGGGTGGATGCTGGTCACGGAGCTGCAGCGCCTGTTGCGTGTCGAGGAGACGGCGCTCAATCTCATGATCTTCCGCATTCGCAAGCAATTCGCGGAGCGCGGCTTTCGTCAGGCCCAGCACGTCGTCGAGCGGCGACGGGGCACCGGTTTGCTGCGCATCGGGCAGAGCGCGCTGAGCATCGAGAGAAGCTGACGTGCGCGGCGATACCATGCTCACCCACGCGCCGACACTCCCGTGGCGGGCGCCGGCCGGCGCTGACGCGCCGCCGTTGCTCACCGAGCGCTACTTCGACCACGGCCTGATAGGCGCGGGCGGCATGGGCGAGATTCGCCGGGTCTGGGATCGCCGGCTCGAGCGCACCCTGGCGATGAAGATCTTGCGCTGGTCGCCCCTCCTCGACGAGGAGGCTTGCCGCCGCTTCCTCATCGAAGCCAGTATTTCCGCCGAATTGCAGCATCCGGGGATCGTCGCCGTGCACGAGCAAGGCTGGCTGAGCGACGGCCGGCCCTGGTTCACCCTGGACGAGGTGCGCGGACGAACGTTGGGCGAACTCATCGTCGCGCACGAGCGGGCCGAGGACCGCAGGGTCCGTCTTCAGCCCCTCATCCGCGTCCTACACGCCGTGTGCCACATCGTGGCCTTCACTCACCGGCACGGCGTCGTCCACCGCGATCTCAAGCCGCAGAACATCATGATCGATCACCACGGCGGGGTGCTGGTCCTGGACTGGGGGCTGGCGACGCGGATGGGTGTCGACCTCGCGGAGGCCGAACGCGGGCTCACGGGGACCCCTGGCTATATTTCGCCCGAGCGCCTTCATGCGGCTCGGAGCGCCGACCCGTGCGAGGACATCTATTCGCTCGGTTGCATGCTCTACGAAATCCTCACCGGGCGCCGACCCTATGGTGGTACGCCATCCGAGGCGCTGGAGCGGCTTGCGCGGGAGGCTCCCCTGCCGGTCGCCCTGGCCACGCAGACGCACCGCGCCGCCGGGGAGCTCTGCGCGCTCTGTGAGCAGGCGATGGCCCGCGAGTCGGCGCTCCGACCCGACGCCGAACGGTTGGCGCTCGGATTACGGAGCTGGCTGGAGCGGCACCCCTGAATCCTGTGGGGGCCGCTCTCGCTCGCGGACGGCCGAATGCCAGCTGCCAGTGAGGGCGCCGAGCACCGGCCTCGTTCTGGACGTGCGGTGCTGTCGAATCGACCGGGGCCTCCTCGCGGGTCATGGCTCCGAATGTCGAGAACGCTGGGGCACCGTCTCCCGCTGCAATCACCGTCTGCCCACATAACGATGATTCCCGCGATATCGATCTCGCCGCGGCGAAGGCGCAGGTTGACGCGACGCGCCCGGCCTGGCGATCGTGGAGGGTACGATGATCAGGACGATCCGTGTTCGTGTTCTTGTTGCAGGCGTGCTCGCCGTCTCGTGTCAGGACTTCGCGGAGCCGGACGGCGCGACGATCACTGCCAGCAGCACCTCGCCGGCCTCCGGCCCGGCTCCCGGGACCAGCGGCGCGGAGCCCAGCACGACGGGGCCGACGAGCGGCACCTCCGAGGCCGAACCGACCACCACCACCGACCTCTCCACCACCGGGACGAGCGCGGCCAGCTCGTCCGTGACCACCACGTCGTCGGCGATGCCGGATCTGCCTGGGCAGTGCCTGGGAGCCACGGAGCCCTGCGCCGACGCCTCCGAGTGCTGCGCGGACGCCGGGCTGACCTGCAGCACGACCACTCTGGGGATGGTCTGCTGCGGCCTCGAAGGGGCAAGCTGCGGCACGCCGAACGGCGAGGACTGCTGCGGCGATCAGCTGTGCGTCGGCGGCACGTGCATCGCCCCCGACGCGGTGCCCAATTTCCAGGCGCCGTACCCGTGCGGTCAATCCTGGACCTACTCGCATCACGACGCGGAGGTCCGGCGCGCCCTCGACTTCATCGACAACGCCGGCAACACCGACGGCGCGCCGGCCATCGCCGCGCTCGCCGGCGTCGCCACCCGCCATTATCAAGAGGGCGGGGCCGGCAATTACATCGTCATCGACCACTGGGGCGGGTGGCAGACCTATTATTTCCACCTGCAGGCGTACTCCGTCGAGGATGGCACCTACGTCCAGCAAGGCCAGCAGATCGGCGTGGTCGGCTCGACCGGCGCCAGCAGCGGGCCGCACATGCACTTCGAGGAGCTGCGCAACGGCGAGGGCAAGGACATCTGGCTCAACGGCCAGCTCCTCGCGCCGTACCCGGGCGAGTATTTTCGACAGAGCCACACGAGCGCGAACTGCCCATGAACCGGCCGCGGCGAGCGAGCGCGCGGAAGGGGCGACGGGTGCAATAGCTCACCACGTGGACGCGATTCGAGCTCGTCGCTCCCGGCCCTGGCCGTGGCAAAGTGGCGGGCGTGCGTTCGCAGCTCATCACGCTCATGGCGCCCGAGGATGAAGCCGCCTTCCTGAGCTTCGTGTTCGAGCGATCGACCGTCTCGCTGATCACCGACGTGAGGAGCCCGACCCCCGAGATCCCCCACACGCGCGAGGTCCGGGGGATCCAGAGCCTGAATTGCATGCTGTGGGACGCGGCCATTCTCCCTCGACCGCGGGTCGAGCACGTCGCTGCGTGCGGCGACTACTACCTGGGCTCGGACGAGTCGCTCATCCAGTTCCTGCGCTCTCCGGTCCGAGACACCTCGATCGCGGTGGGCCGGATTGCGCTCGCCACGGGCTGGAAAGGGGCGCCAGCGACGAACCCGAAGACTGCGCGCGCGATGACCACGTGGTTCAACGCGCTCGGCCGGTGGATCAAGGCGAGCTTCGAGAATTCTCTCGTGTACGCGTCGGACTTCAAGCCCGATGTCGGGAGCCGGGAGCGGACTGTCTGGGTCGGCCCCCGCGCCGTCGAGCTGTCGCTGCAGGGCTGGAAACTCAAGCACGACGGGCCCCCCGAGTATTCACTGCACTACTTCGATCCTTCCGAAGAGGCCGACGTGCTGGCGCGCTACCGGGCGCCGAGGAATCTCCTCGGCGTCGGGCGCGTGGTCCACGTCGGTGAGGTGGTGTCGGTGACGCTGCAAAAGCAGATCTTCCGGATCGCGCTGGAGCAGGACGCTCCTTTCGCGGAGTTCGAGGGCCCCTTCTCGTGCACGAGGCCGGCGCCGAAGGTCGGCGACGAGGTGGCCTGCGTGTTCAACGAGAACACCCTCGGGAGACACGCCGAGCCCTGGGAGCCACGCGAGATCAAGAAGCTGACGCTCGCCAGCCGGGACCGTGTTCTCGACGGGCTCAGGAAGGCGTGGCGCCTGTGACAGCATCGAGCTCCCACGACACGCTCTCGGAGCTGGAGCTTGTTCACCTCGGGGCGCGTCGTGCGACGATGCCGGTGACGATGCTTGCGAGGGAGCGGACGAGCTGGCGCGTGCTTGTGGGTGCTGCCGCGTGGCTGACCGCCTGCGGCCCGAGACAGGCGCCGGGTGACGGCGCGAGCGGGGAGACGACCACCGGCTCCGACACCACGGCGGAGCAGCCGGCCGGCGACTCCGACACGACGGGCTCGCCACCGCCGGCGACGACGACGGAGCATGCGACGACGGAGGCCGCGAGCACCGGCTCGAGCGTCACGTCGACGGGCGGAGAGGGCGAGTCCTGCGATTTCTACGCCCAAAACTGCGCGGCCGGGTTCAAGTGTGCCCCGAGGTTCGACGGCCTCGGCGAAGACCTCTGCCTCGACGAGCCGTTCGTGTGCGTGCCGCTGTTCGAGGCGCCGGTCGGGCTCGGCGCGCGCTGCCGGCGATTCGACGGCGTCTGCGGCGGACGCGACGAGTGCGGCCCGGGGCTGTTCTGCGCGTATGTCGACGAGGACAACGTGTTCGGCACGTGCATGCGGATCTGCGAGCTCGGCGACGGCATCGAATGCCCGGACGAGAGCGAGACGCCCCTGCGGATCGGCGGGGTCGTGAGCGTGTGCATCAAGAACTGTGAGCCGCTCGCCGACGACTGCCCGCGCGGGATGACCTGCGCGATCCTCCCGGGACCGGAGTGGTTGCTCGGGTGCGCCGCGCTCGACCCGAACGCCGGGGGGCTGAAAAGCCCCTGCGAGAGCCACGATGATTGCCTGCCGGGATTCACCTGCGCGTTCGCCCCCTCGTTCGAATGCGTGCCGTATTGCGAGCTCGGCGTCCCCGGCGCATGCGACGCGCTGCCGGGCTCCGAATGCCAGGAGCACGAGCTCGTGAATGTCGCCCTCTGCCTGCCGCCGTAGGGCCGCCGACGTTGCAACGTGGATCTACCGAGTGGCGCTCGCCATCTCGGCGCGTCGTGATCGTCCTCGGCAGGGCGAGAAAATGCCAGATTGACAGCCCGCGTATCGACGACCCTGCATCGCAGGGCGCTTCGGCCTGGCGCATGGCTTGCAGCACCGGCCGCGTGCCGATCGAGATCGACCATCCCTGCACCGCGACCCCCGAGATTTTGAGCGGACCGCCCGAGCTCCAGCACTGCGCGATCTGCCAGCGGGACGTCCACAACCTCTCGATGATGAGCGAGGCCGAGGCCCGCGCGTTCATCCGTTCGCGCCGCGAGCGAGGCGTTTGTGTGCGTATCGACCGCGCAGCCGACGGCACCGAGCGCTTTCGCGATCTGGTACCCGCCGCCTCGCTGAAGCGGCGCCTCACCCCGCTCGGCGTCGCCGCGGCGATCGTGACCTCCATGGCCGCCGGGGTTTGTCATGTCATGAACAACGCCCTGGGGGGCATCGGGGCCCGCGACCGCGAACATGTGCTCGAGCCGACGCCGGACGCCGAATCACTGCTCGTCGATCAAGCCCCCTCCGCCCTCACGGCCGTTCCGCCGGCCCGTTCTTTGAACAACTCCTGAGGCGACGAGCGCGCGAGGAGCGTCATCGGCAGCACTCGACCGAAAGCGAACCGAAGGGCAAAGCCGATTCCGCGCGACACTGGCGTGGCCGGACTCACCATCCAGCGCTCGGGATCAGTGACACCTTAAGGCGCATGAACGAGCACCCCTCCGTGAAGGCCTCTTGCGCCGCCCCGAGCGCCCGGGCGCTGGCGGCCGTGGTCCAACGAAGTGCCGCTGGCAGCAGGTACCAACGAGCTTCATGGGGCCCGTTTTCCATGCTCGACGACAATTACCGGCCGGTCATCACATTTTATGCAACGAGAACGGTGTTCGCCGGCGCGATGATCGACGGCGTCAAGGAGGCCTACTTTTTCTTCGGCGCCCAGGTGCTCGAGCTCGTGGGCCTGAACTGGGACCTGTGCGGGCAGGTGCGCGCTCTCCAGGATGGCGGCGTCATTACGGTCGCCAGGGGTAGCTCCATTGCCCGTGCGAATGTGTACAGCATGCTCTCGGGCTGGGTCTTCCCCGCGAATCAGACGATCGCGGACTCCTGGTATGATGCCCTGGACAAGCCCACGAGCTCCGACCCGCTATTCTTCGCGCGGGGCGGCGCCGCCGTCCCCGCGGCTGAAGATGGCGACGGAATCGAGCCAGCGATCGGCTGCGACCGACCGCGGGGCGCACTCGTCAGCGCGCGGTGATCGTCATCGGCAGCCCCTCGGCGAAGCCGAGCGTCCCTTGCATGACCCACCGCGGCTTGAAGCCCGTGCGCAGGCGAGGCGTGAAGCGTTGCGCGAGGATCGCCAGCAGCAGGTGGCTCTCGAGCAGCGAGAAGTTGTTGCCGATGCAGATCCGCGGACCGGCGGCGAACGGGTGGTAGGCGTGGCCGTGGCGGCCGTTCTCGCGCTCGCGGGTCCAGCGATCGGGATCGAAGACCTCGGGGGCGTCCCAGAACTGCGGGTGCCGGTGCGTGTAGTACGGCGACAGCATCACCGCCGCGCCCGGGGGCACCTCGAAGCCGCCGATCGTGTCGGCGTTCACTGCGTCGCGCACGTAGAACGGGGCCGCCGGGTAGAGCCGCAGCACCTCCTTGACGACCTGCAGGGTGTACGGCAGCTGGCGCAGGTCTTCGGCGGTCGGCAGGCGCCCGGCGAGCACGCGATCGAGCTCCGCGTGCAGCCGCTCGGCCACCTGGGGGTGGGCCGCCAGCGCGTACCAGGCGAAGGTCATGGTCCGCGCGGTGGTCTCGTGGCCGGCGAAGAAGGTCGTGATCGACTCGTCGCGCAGCAGGCTCTCGGACATCGCCTGGCCGGTCTCGTCGTCCCGCGTCTTCATCAGGCGCGACAGCAGGTCGTCGGGCCACGACGATTGGTCGGTGGCGCGCCGCTGGGCGATGAGGCCGGAGATCGAGCGATTGACCAGCCCGCTCGCCGCCAGGTACCTGCGGTTCCTGGCCGTCGGGACCCATACCGGCAGCCGCAGGCCCATCATCTGCGTGTCGACGAAGGTGATCATCGTCGACACCGCGTCCTTCATCTGATGGATCGACTCCATCGTCTCCGAGCTGAACATCGCCTTGAGGATGATCGAGGCGGTGACGAGGGTCATCTCCTCGGCGATCTCGACCTCGGCGCCGTCGCCCGCGAGCGCCTCCCAGCGCTCGACGAGCCGCGCGCCGTCGCGGATCATCAGATCGGCGTAGGCCTGCACGCCCTTCGGCGTGAAGAACGGCGCCATCAGCTTCCGCTGGCGCCGCCACAGCTCGCCGGTGCTGACGACGAGGCCGTCGCCGAGCAAGAACTTGCGGACCGCGTCGTAGCTGGCGCGCTTGTCGTAGTTCTGCCGGTGCGACACGTTGACGTGCTCGACCGCGTCGGGGTGCATGGCGAAGATCAGCCGCTTCGGGCCGAGCTTGACCTGGAAGACGTCGCCGTGCTTGCGCCACAGCTCCCCGGCATAGTCGAGGAAGCCGCGCGTGCGCACGCCGTGGAGGAACTGCAAGAAGCCGGGGCCGGCGATCTGCATGCTCAGGCCCCCTCGCCGGCCGGCGCGCCGTGGACGGGCGCGGGGAGAGAGTGCACCGCGCGGGCGCGGACCTTCGAGGCATCACGACGATTCATGGCAGTGGCTCCTGAGTGTGGGACCGAAGCGGAAGAGCGAGCAGCAGAAGGGTTCGTCAGCTGGCCGGGCGAGCGGGCCTGTCGCGCCGACCGGGGGCCAGCGCGCCGTCGAGCAGCAGGTCGATCGTGCGCTGCAGGAACACCTCGTCGACCGGCGCGCGCTCGAACAGCAGCCACCAGTTGAGGGCCGCGCCGAGGACCGCGAACAGCAGCGAAGGATCGACGCCCGGGGCGATCTCGCCGCGCGCCTGGGCGGCCGCGAGGACCTCGCGCGGCACCGACTCGAAGGCCTGGCGCAGCGAGCCGACGATCGCCATCAGCTCGGCGTCGTCGCCCTCGGCGACGAAGATCCGGAACACCCCCTGGTGCTCGGGCTTGGTCGCCAGCTCGGCGTTGCGGCGCGCGTACGCCAGCAGGTCGGTCCGCAGCGAGCCGGTGTCCGGGGTCGAGAAAGTCTCGGTGGCGATCGACAGCAACGCGTCGCGCACCAGCTCCTGCTTGGTCGGCCAGCGCCGGTACACCGTCGTCTTGTTGACGCCCGCCCGCGCGGCGACGTCGTCGATCCGCAGCCCGTGGTAGCCCGCGCGCGCGACCTCGGTCAGCGTCGCGGCGAGGACGCTGCGGACCACCGGCTCGCCCCGCACGAGCGCCCGCGCCTTCGTCTTCCGCCTCCGCTGGACCTTCGCGACCTTCGCGTTCATCGCCCTCCGGCGCGCCCACGGGCGCTCTCGGTCGGCGTGGGTATATCGCAAATTTTTGTTGCGGTCGAGCCGAGCGCGTGACAGGTTGATGGCAACGGAAAGTTGCGGTCCGCCGAAGAGGCCCCTCGCAGCCATCCATGTGCGCGCGCAGGCCCGCGTCGCCGGCCCGCGCGTCGCCAGCACCCGCGTCGCAACTGCCATGAGCGCATTCCACCCCGACCTGGCCCTCCTCGCGCGCTTCTTGCCCCGCTTCGCCGTCGGTCGCCGGCTGGTGAAGCTCGCCCGTCGACTCACGCCCGAGCCGTCGCCGCCGCGCAGCTCGCCAGGGGTGAGCGCGTCGCTGCGGACGATCCCGGGCGGCGGGAAGGTCCGCGTGTTCGTGCCCGAGGGCGCCACGCGGCCGACACCGGCGATGCTGTGGATCCACGGCGGCGGCTTCATCATCGGCTCGCCGGCGCAGGACGACGAGCTGGCGACGACCTTCGCGCGCGAGCTGGGGATGACCGTGGTCGCGCCGACGTACCGCCTGGCGCCCGAGCACCCGTTCCCCGCGGCGATGGACGACCTGTACGCGGCGCTCGCGTGGCTGCACGCCAGCGCCGACGCGCTGCAGGTGCGGCCCGACCGGATCGTCGTCGCGGGTGCGAGCGCCGGCGGCGGGCTGGCGGCCGGGCTCACGCTGCTGGCGCGCGACCGCCAGCAGGTGCCCGTCGCGTTTCAGATGCTGGTGTATCCGATGCTCGACGACCGCACTGTCGGCCGGACCATCGACGGCAAGCATCACCGCCTCTGGACCGCGGACAGCAACCGCTTCGGCTGGACTTCGTACCTCGGGCGCGAGCCGGGCGGGGCGGAGGTGCCGGTCTACGCCGCACCCGCGCGCGCCGAGGCGCTCGCCGGATCGCCGCCGACGTGGATCGGCGTGGGCACGCTCGACCTGTTCCACGACGAGGACGTCGAGTACGCGCGACGGCTCACGGCCGCCGGGGTCCCGGTCGAGCTCGAGGTCGTGCCGGGGGTTTTCCACGCCTTCGACAGGATCGGCCGCGCCAACGTCTCGAAGCAGTTCCTCGCCGGCCAGATCGCGGCGCTGCGTCGCGCACTCGCGTGAGCTCGAGCGCGAATCGCTGGATCACGAATCGGCGCAGGCGAGTCGACGCAGGACCTCGGGCGCTCGTGTGAGCGCCGGCGAAATCGGCGGAGCGCTCGATCGAAGGACTCGTGAAGAACCGGCGTCGACGGCGGAGGGCGGCCGCGCGGACGACGTTTCGAGCCGTCACCGCACCGATGCGCTCGGCGACGGCGCTTGACGCGTCTCTCCCGCGTCTGAAACACTCGGCCGAGGACCTGCTCATGGCCGTTACGTTTCGCCTCGACGATGTCGACCGCGCGTCCGACCGGCGCCCCACTCGCACGCTCGCCGAGGCGCTCGGGGAGGCGCTCGCGCTCGGCGGAGATCCCGGGCTCGCGGTGATCGACCATGGATCGACGCATCCGCTGCTCGGCGCGGTGCACGTCGCGTTCGCCGAGCATCGCCCGCTCGTCCTGTCGCCCGACGCGGTGTGGCTGACGATCGCGCAGGGGGTCGCGCAGCATGTCCGGCGGAGCGCGGAGGTCCTGCGCCCGCGGCTCGTCCGTCACGCCGGCAAGAAGCAGCTCAGCATCGACGTCGACGGCCCGATGCCGGCCGACCCCGCCGCATGGGCGAGCGTCGTCGCGGCCTTCCGCGGCCGCCTCGCCGACGAGCTCGGGGAGGGCCGTGCGCGCCTGCTCGAGTGCGACTTCTCGACCAGCACCGAGGTCGAGCTCGTCGCCAGCCAGATCGCGCTGATGGATGTCTACAGCGCCTACTTCGATTTCTATATCTATTGCGTGTGCGGGATCCCCGAGATCACCCTGCTCGGTACGCCCGACGACTGGCGGCGGATCCGGCAGCGGATCGACGTGCTCGCGGAGCTCGACCTCGAGTTCTGGACGCGTTCGCTGGCGCTGATCACCGACGAGTTCGTGCGCGCCGCGTCCGGTGATCCGGACATCACCTTCTGGCGGCGGATCTACAAGCCCCGCGACTCGTACGGCAGCGAGCTGATCACCGGCTGGATCGCTCGCCTCTACCCCTATCTTCGCTCCGCAGGGACCGAGTCGTACGTCAATCCGCTGCTCGGCCTGCCGATCGACGAGCCCCGCGACCTGGGTCCCGACGACGGTTCCTGGTTCTGGGGGCCCGGTATCACCTCGCGCTCGGTCTCCACGGGGCCGTGCGTCGCGCGCGTCCAGGTGGTCGATCGCGTCCACGACGAGCGCCGCGACCTCGCGCTGCACGGCGGCGTACTCGCGGTCGCGCAGGACAGCGAGGGCCGGCTGGCTCCGGTCTGCGGGTGGTTTTTACGCTCCGCCCCGTCGATCGCCATGGTCGTCGAGCGCATTCGGGCCGAGCACGCGTCGACGCCCGCGCCCCCGCTCGACCGCGACCTCGAAGGTCGCGTTCAAGGCCCTGCCGACTTCATCGGCCTCTATCGGGAGATCGGCGAGGCGACCCTGTTCGCCGCGACCCGTCCGTGGCGGATCCGCCCGATCGCAGAGCACCAGCAGATCGAGTTCTCGTCGCCTCACGACCGGACGATCGACGCGTTGCGATTCCTCGACCTGCCCGACGGCACCTTCGTCGCGCACACGAGCTTCGGCGCGGGTGAATGCTTGCTCCGCGGGCGAATCGATGCCCTCGAGCCCGGCCCGCCCGAACAGCTGTCGTACCCCGCCCAGAACTGCCGCTCTCGTCAATCGCTCGACGAGGTCGAGGTGATCGACGGGACGCTCGCGGCGGTCCTCGCGGCCGCCCTCGATTCCGGCGGCTCCACGGAGCTGCCTTCGACGAAGCGGATGATGGAGGTGCTGCCCGAGTATATGCTCGAGTCGCGTGACATGTTCTGGGCGCGACTTCGGGGCGCGGCGAGCGAGGCCGAGAAGGTCGAGAAGGACATGTCGGACGAGACAGGTCCTTCGTGACAGCTAGCGGCGCGTGGTGCGGACGAACAGCAGGTTGTAATTGCCGACGCCGACGATGTCGGGTCGGCCGTCGCCGTCGATGTCGGGGAACTGGACCGCGGCGAGCTTGTGCTCGCTGACGCGGACCTTGGCCGGCCGGTCGTCGCCGAGCAGCCACACGAAGGTGCCGGCATCCTCGGTGGTCACGAGGTCGTAGCGGCCGTCGGCGTCGGCGTCGCCGACCTGTCGCAGCGCGCCCTCGACCAGCGACTCGTGCTGCACGAGGGCGACGCGCTGCTGTGGGTCGCCGTCGACGTGGCGGTAGACCGTGGTGCCCTCGTGCGAGAGGAGCTCGACCCGCCCGTCGGCGCCGCGCGGGCTGAACAGCGCGGTGGTCCCCGGTATCGTCTCGGGCTCGGCCCACGTGCGGGGCCCGTCGGGGCGGATCAGCAGCGCCGGGCGCTGCGAGGGCGGGCGGATCAGCAGCTCGAACGCGCCGTCGCCGTCGACGTCGCCGACCTCGAGCGCGCCCCGCTCGAGCCCGACCACCGCCGCCGCCTGCGTCCACGGGCCGAAGCTCAGCGGCTCGGTGCCATACGCGACGTACAGGGTCAGCTGGTCCCAGGGCGGGAGGATGTAGGCGAGCGCCAGGACGTCGGGCAGGCCGTCGTGATCGACGTCGTCGATGGCGAGATCCTCGACCTTCTCGAGCGAGCCGAGCAGATCCAGGAGCAGGGATTGCCCGCCTGCAGGGCCCAGGCGGTGGAGCTCGATGGCATAACCGTTGACCGCCGAGATCAGCTCGGGGGCGCCGTCGCCGTCGAGGTCGCCGATCGCGATCCCGCCGTTGGGGTTGTCGCCGTTGACGCCGTCGGCGCGGGTCAGCGCCGCGTCCTCGCTGCCCCACAAGACCGACAGGCCGCCGCCCTCCCGGCGGCACACTGTCACGAGGTCGTCGTACCCGTCCTGATCGATGTCGGCGGCCGCGAGCTCGGCCACGTCGCCGTGGAAGTTGAATGGGTCCTCGGCCTCGACCGGCCGCACCACGTCGCGGAACAGATGGATCTGCACCCCTTCCTCCCCGAGCGACACCAGGTCGAATTGCGCGTCCGGCCGGGACGCCAGCGCGAGCACCATGCCGTCGGCGAGACGGGCGAAGGACCCCTCGGTCTCGAAGCGCTTGGCGCCGAGGCCGCGCTGGTAGTAGAAGTTGAAGCTGCCGAGCTGCACTGCGTCGAGCCGGCCGTCGCCGTCGATGTCGTGCAGGTGGGAAGGGCCGCCGATGTCGGGCGACAGGAGAGCGACGGGCGCGTCGTCGAGCATCCCCGACACCACGATCGCGCCGCCATTCGTCATGAGCAGGACCTCGGGCGCGCCGTCGTCGTCGATGTCCCCCGCGGCCAGGCGATGCAGGCGGATGTCCTCGGCGGATACGCCCGACAATGTCGTCAGGTCGTGCTCGACGCCGAGGCTGTAGCCCTCGCCGTCGGGGCTCGCGTGGACCAGCACGGGCGCCTCGTCGCGCGTCCCCAGGATCAGCGGCTCGTCGACGCCGTCCCCGTCGAAATCGACCGCGATTACCATGGCGGCGGCGAGCCCCTCGCCGAGGACGCGCTCCTCGAGGAGGCTGCCGTCGGCGGCGAATCGCAGCACTGCCGCCGGGGCGAGCTCCGGCGGGAAGGTGTGATGATTGGCGGGCACTGCGACCACGACTGCGGGCGTGTCCGGCCCCGTGCGCAGCGGCGTCAACGCGCGCGAGGTCACGTTCGTCGGCACCGGCGAGCCGGGCGGCTGCGGCCCGCCCTCGCTGCCCAGCGCGACGGACAGCGATTGCTCGCCGGCGACGAGGACGTCCGGCAAGCCGTCGCCGGTCAGCTCGGCGATCGCCAGCGACAACGCCGACGATTGTGACCAGGCGGCGAGCGCCTGCAGCCCGGGCTCGGCGCGACCGCGGTAGACGCGGACCTGCCCCGACCCCGAGGCGACCACGTCGAGCAGATGATCGCCGTCGAGATCGCCGGTCACCAGCGCCGATTCGCCATAGTCGCCCGTGATGCCCCCGGCGCTGCCGATCTGGAGCGGCGCCATGCCACGGGCGTACGCGTACCGCGTCACGAACCCCTCGCCGCCGACGAGCATTCCGCTGTCCGTGCCGCCGCCGACCCAGGTCGAGACCCGGTGCAGCGGATCCTCGGTGCGACCGAGCCACGCCGCTCCCTTGCCGTACCACGTGGTGAGCACCTCGCCCCCCGGCACGCTGACCCCGGCCAGGCCGCCGGTGGCGACCGGCGCCGCCGCCAGCCCCTGGCCGCTCAGCCAGATCCTGTTGAACGGCAGCGACGTCGGGCTCGAGAGCCGGCCCGTGCCGTCGTTGCGGTGCAGCTCGACGCTCTCCGAGAGCCCGCGCGTGAGCGCGTCGAGGTCGCCGTCGCCGTCGTGATCGGCGAGCGCCACGGACAGCATGAAGGTCCGGGCCGTGCTCGTGCTCGCAGGCATCAGCGCGCCGTCCCCCGCGCCGCGCAGCACCTGCAGCGCCCCGTCCCTCGCGCCGACGACGTCGAGGTGCGAATCGCCGTCGACGTCCCCGAGAGCGAGCCTGCTGGGACCCTTGCCCGCGGGATAGGTCCGCACCGCGCCGGTCCGCGGATCGATCACCGCGACCTCCCCGAGCTTGTGCAACCCGGCGATCAGCTCGCGCCGCCCGTCGCCGTCGAGATCGCCGCTGACGAGCGCCAGCGACACGTCCGGCAGCGGAATGTCCCGCCTTCGCTCGAGCCGCCCGTCGCCGTCGACGCCGAAGATCGCCGCCAGCGGCACACCGTCGAAGAGCACCGCGAACTCGCCGTCCAGCGGCGCGACGGCCAGCGGGACCTCGGCGAAGAGCATCGCCGAGCGCCAGCCGGTGCGGCCGCCGACGACGACTTGCCGCGAGGTGTCGCCGGTCAGCGCGACCATCTCGTCCTCACCGTCACCGTCGAGGTCGACCGCCGCCGCGTCCGCGACCCGGGTGGCGAGGTCGAGCCAGCGCTCGTCCGTGCACAACGCCGCGAGCGGCCAACAATCACCATCGTCGCCACAACCCGCCGCCAGGGCCAGCGCAATGCTCGCCGCATGGGGCGAAAACGAGCGCGAGCGGAGCGGCCGAACCATGCGAGGCGCCATGAGCCCGCTGAAGGTGCACGCCGGCCTCTCCCCGCGCAAGCAACCCCCGCCGCGACGCCGCAAACCACGTCCCGCGGCCCTCCGCGGGCCCTGCGCGGCCGGCTGGCGCCGATCCACGAAGTTCATGACCGGTCCGACGAGGCTGGAGGAACCGGCGAAATCTTCACAGGTGAATCATCGGTGCGAGCAAGACATGTCCTGAAAGACATATGGAGCATTTCTGCCGGCAGGCGATGCGCCGCCCGTCCGGAAGAGCGTCGAGGTCGAGCGATCGACGGCCGTGCGAGGCGACGCGCGTCGACTCTCGGGGGCGGCAGGAAGGCGAGACCCGCACTGTCGCAGCGCGGCCACGCAGGTCGACGTCGGCGCGGGCGAGCTCGGCGGGCGCAGGTTCGCGCCGCCGAGGCGATGCGCCGCCGCGGGCCTCGAGCGGCCGGAATGTGTATCCTCCTCGCCGGCATGCCTCACCCCGCTCTCGCGTACCGCACCGCGCTCGTGGTCGCCTTGTTCGCGCTCGCCGGTTGCAGCCGCGGCTGCAGCCTCGAACCGGCCGACCCTTGCGACGAGGACGGCGACTGCGACGCCCCCGAGACCTGCCTGCGTGGTTATTGCCGGAGCCCGCACTTCGTCGCGCTCGACCGCGAGTGTCGGGCCGCTCCGGACTGCCGCGAGAAGGGCAACTGCGGGGCGCTGATCGTCCGCAGCTTCCTCGGCGCCGACAACAGCCTCGAGTGCGGGGCCGTCGACGAGGCCGACTGCCGCGCCGCCCAGGTCTGCGCGACGTACGGCAAGTGCTCGATGTACGACGGCTTCTGCGTGGCCGCGAAGGACGAGGACTGCGTCGCCTCGCAGCGCTGCGGGAGCCACGAAGAGTGCAGCGTCGACTCCTTCGAGTGCGTGCGCCGCTGGCCCGAATGCTCGCGGTTCTCGCCGCCCCCCGGCGCCCCGGGCTGGTATCAGGCGGCGGAAGCGGCGGTCGTCGTCGACATGCAACGGATGGGCGGACCGTGGCAGCCGGGCGCGGTCGAGTCGGCAGTGATCGCGTGCGAGGCCCGGCTCGCGCAGGGCGGCTGGAGCCGGGTGCGGCTCGCAGGGCGCTGCAAGGACGGCCCCGGGTTCAGGAGCGAGCCGGCGACTTTCTTGCTGTCCGGCGTGCGCCTGGCCCCGGGCGACGAGCTCGCCGTGGCCGTGCAAGCGAACAACGAGCGCGGCCGGGCGTCGAGCGACTCGTTCGTCAAGGCCAAGTACACCGGCGCCTCGCCGTTCCAGGGCGGGGCGGGCGAGGAGACGCTGATCTGCCACGTGGTCGCCCGCGAGGTCGCGCGCTCGCTCGTCGCCGACGCGCTCACCCGCGCCGGCGAGGAGCTGTCCGGGGTGAGAGCGATCCGCCCCCGGAGCTTCGGGCCGCCGCCGCTCGAGCGAGCGCGCGAGGCCATCGGCGAGGCCGCAGTGTGGATGGGCTGGACCGACCCCGAGGTCGGCGCGCTCCTGCAGCAGACGACCGAGGTCGAGCAGGCGTGGCGCCAGCATCTGGTCGCCTGGCTCACCGCGCTGCGCGAGCAGGCCACGCCCCCGGGCGCCGCGGCCAGAGCCGAGAAGCTGGCGATCCAGGCCACCGCGCACGTGTGCGGCGAACGGCTGGCCGCGCTCCGTAAAGGCGCTCGCCCAACCGAGGCGTCCGCCTGCGGCCTCGAGCTCACGGTCACCAACCGGGGCAAGGCCGCGGAGACTTTTGCTCCGCGGTTCTTCGAGATGGAGTGGCTCAGCGTCGTCGGCGGCGTGGCCGAGCGCGTGGAGGTGGAGCCGATCGGCGGCGTGCGCGTCGTCGAGCTGCCCGCGCGCGGCACCGCCAAGTTCGTGCTCACCGGCAAGGAGAAGGACCTCCCGCTCGCCACCAGCGCCCCCGGCGACTTCACGCTGCTGCACGGCCGCGTCACATTTTTCAGTGAAATCACGCTGCGCGCCGAGCCGGCCGCGGATCGACCGTCCGGCAAGAAGGCGAAGCAGACGAAGCGCAAATAGCCGCGGCGGCGCAGCTCACAAAGGACATGTTCTAAAGAACATGTCCTTGAGGCAATCCATGGAGACCTGGGCCGATTCGGCCCTCACGCGGGGAACGCCTCGGCCACGCTGGCGGCGATGCGCGCGTGGGCCTCGTCGCGCAGCGGCTCGCCGTGGGCGCTGATCAGGTGGCGGAACGGCAGGGCGAGCAACCGGCGGAAGTCGTCCGGGCTCGGCTCGCAGGCGTGACGCCACGTCGCCGGGACGTTGGCGGGGCGGATGAAACCCTGGGTCGCGAACAGCTCGCCGCACTGCGGCGAGAAGAAGCGGTCGACGTGGGTCCAGTTCTGGATCGCGTCGCAGGTGATGAGAATTCCGCCCTCGCGGGCGAGCAGGATCGCGGCCTCGGGGAAGCGCGCGGAGGTGAACTCGAACACCTGGCCGTCGGCCAGCGGGAACGGCCCGCCGGGCGCGAGCGTCCGCCCGGTCTCGCGGCCGTCGACGTGGGTCGCCCCCGCGAGCGCCCACAGCTCGGCGCCGTAGCGGTCGCAGTAGAACGGGTCGTCGCGGCCGTGGAAGGCCCCGAGTCGAACGACGTGGCGGACCTGCCCGAGCCGCTCGAGCGCGGCCAGACCGTCGTCGTCGAGGCGCACCGTGTTCAGCAGGGTCAGCGCCCCGTCCTCGCGGACGACGGTCATCGTCCGGCTGGTCTGGATGTCGACGCCGGCGTGGTGCGTCCGGTTGGTGCCGACGACGAAGAAGACCTCGGGGAACGCGGCCTGTAACTCCCCGTGCGGCCATGCTGGGCTGTACTCGAACATCGGCGCAGCTTGCCGCCGCGGTCGCGTGCGGTCAATCGCGCCGCTCTCCGGCAGGCCGTCGGCGAGCTCGCGGGCGCGTGTGAATGGACCATGCGCGCGGGCTTGCCAGCGCAGTCACGGTCCGGTAATTCATCTCCCCCAGGCGGCTGGAGCGGGCTATCGTGTGAGCATGTCGGCTCTCGCCGCCCGTGACGAATCCGGAGTCGCCGCTCGTCGACTCGACGTCCGGGCGGCCGTGCGCCGGGCTCGGGCGGACTGCGTGGTGCACGAGCGGGTGTTCCACGACCGATGCGGCGACTACGATCCCGAGCGCCACGCCGTCCTCTGCCCCGGGAGCCCGCCGCATGTCTGAGCGTCCCCGCGTCGACGACCCGACGATCGCGCCCACGGACGAGCCGGTTGCTTGCGAGCCGCTGCCGGCGACCTTGCGCGCCGAGTACCTCGCCACCATCCGCGACCTCCTCGCGGTCGACGTCCCGGTATGCGTGATCGGCAGCTTCGCTCTGCTGTTGCGCGGCGTCGATCTCGGCGGGTACTGCTTCACCGACTGTGACCTCCTCCTCGACGGCAGCCTCGCCGTCGCCTGCCGCGCCGCCGAACGCCTCGCCGCCACCGGCCACGCGCTGGAGGTGTGGGGTGTCCCGCTCGCAGTCCCGGTCGACCCGCGCGTCCTCGCCGGCAAGGTCTACTTCCGGGCCACTCGTGGTCCTGCCGACCTCGACCTCACCCACGAGCTCGGCGAGGAAGGCCTGGTCGCCCAGCTCCGCAGCGCCGCGCCGGTCGACGGCGTCACGGTCGCCGCGGTCGACGCAGTGCTCGCCTCGAAGCGCGCCCGCGGGACCGCCCGCGACCTCGCGCTCCTGTCCATCCTCCAGGCCTCGAGCCCTGCTCGTTGAGCGCGCTCCGTGGCGGCGCTCTGCATCGCGTGCCCGCACCGCGCCCTGGTCTGCGCCGCGTCGACGCCCGACAGTCACTGCGGGGCGCGGTGGATGAACAGATCCATCTCGCCCACGCTCTCGAGCAGGCCGTCGCCGAGATCGAGGGTGCCGAAGAACCGGCCGAGCAGGGCGAGCTCGCCGTCGGGGCCGCGGTCCGCGGCGGTGAAGTAGCCCCAGCTGCTGTCATGAAGGCTGCTCGTCAGGGGGGCGCCCGCGAGGTCGTAGTGCGCGAGGAACGGGCGGAGCTCGTCCGGAGGCGTGGTCAAGGCGCCGCCGCCGAAGTCGAAGCTGCCGCGCAGGGAACCGCCGAGGACGATCCGGTCGTCGACCGCCAGCGCGTGGACGTTGAGGTGCGTGTCGCCGGGCGAGATGTCGTGGTTCCACGCCAGCTGGCCGGTCTCGTCGTAGCGAGCGACGAAGTGGTCGAGGCCGGAGCTGCCGGTGAAGACGACGCCGCGGGCGGCGTCGGTGCCGAGGCGATAGGGCGAGCGCTTGTCGTCGAAGAAGCGGGCGCTCCAGCGGTGGGCGCCGTCCGCCTCGAACTGGGCGACGAAGGTCGGGTCGCCGGTGAACACCACCGGGCCGCCGCCGAAGTCGGTGTCGCCGCCGGCGTGACCGAAGGCGGACAGGATGTCGTCGGGGCCGACCGACAGGGCTTGCACCGCGACGTCGGAGGCGGCCTCGTAGGTGCGTTGCCAGACGAGGGAGCCCCCGGGATCGAAGGCCGCGAGCAGGCCGACGTAGTCGTCGCTGACGATCGGCTCGCCGCCGAGGTCGAGGTCGCCCCTGCTGGCCCCGCCGACGACGATCGTCCCGTCGGCCTGAATGACGAGGTCGTGGATCCGCTGGTGGTCGTCGTCGCCGAAGCGGCGCGCCCAGTGACGCGCGCCGTCCGGGCCGAACTTGACGAGGAACATGTCCTCGGTGGGGAAGACGAGGTCGTCCTGCGTCTCGGTGCCGGGCACGGCGGTCAGGATCTGGTTCTGGATGGCGATCCGGCCGGTGAAGCTGCCGCCGACGACGACATTGCCGGCGCAATCGACGGCCATGGCCGTCTCCACGATCTGCGAGTAGGTGTTGTCGAACACCACGGGCACGACGTGGGCGCTCCACTGGAACTCGCCGGTGGCGGCGTAACGGACGAGGGCGTGATAGCTCTGGCCCTGGGTGTCGACGGTGCCGTCGCCGAGATCGAGCGCGCCCACGAAGGTGAGGTGCGAGGTGACGGCGCCGTCGGGAGCGACGGCGACCTCCCACGGCGCCGTGTATTTGCCAGGAACTCCGTGGCCGCGGGTCCACAGCGCGGGATCTGCGGCGGTGTCCGAGTCCGTGAGCGCGAGGCAGACGGCCTCCTCGTCGGTGGCCGTGGTGCTCTCGAAGGTCGTCCCGCCGTCCGTCGAGGTCCCGGTGGTCGAGGTCGTGTCCGTCGTGGTGGAGGTCGTGGCGCCGTCCGTGGTCGTGGTGGTGCTGGCGGTGCCGGTCGTCGAGAGGTCGCCGGTCGTGCCCGTCGACGAAGTGCCGGTCGGCAGGAGGTCGCCGGTGGTGCCGGTCGTGTCGGTGGTGCCGGTCTGCGGCGGTGCGCTCGTCGGCGTGGTCGAAGATCCGTCCGCATCGGTCAGGGAGACCGCGGTCCCGCTCGAGGTGGCGCCGGAGTCCGGGGTGGTGTCGCCGTCGCCGCAGCCGACCTGCGCCGCCACGGCCGTGACGGCCAGCCACAGAGCGAAGTCGAGGTTCCGGAGGTTCGAATCGTCGCGAGCAGTGTCCATCGGTCGGCGCCCTCGGCAGGAGCGGTGGCCAGGTGGAGCCTATTCTTTCACGATCGGTCCCCCGCCACGGGCACGGATCGTGCGGTCGTTCGCCGTCACGTGCGGCGGGCCGGGCAGGCGTGCCGGGCCGCGGCCGGACGGGCCGCGCTTGCCAGCCGGATCTCGAGCCGATAGCGTGACCGAAGTCGGACAGGTTCACGTTCGCCAGCTTGAACGCGCGCCGCATCGCGGGTTGACACATGGCCGACACATGCACGCTCTTCGTCTCGCGGCGGATCGTGACGCAAGTGCGGAGATTGGTGCTGGCGTTCGCGGCGCTGGTCTCGGCGTGCGCGACCGCGGCGGCGCCGCAGGCCAGGCCGCCGGAGCCGCGCATGGGGTACCTGGCGATCGAGGTCTCTCCCGCCGAGAACGCCCCGTCGGACGGTTACTGCTGGAGTTCGACCGCGCGTTCGGCCGCCGGCGGGGAGCCCGTATTCGCCGAGGACGGCTGTGTGCGCTCGGGCGGGGTGAGCCGTGGCGGATGGCTCGAGCCGGGCGAATACACCGTCGAGCTGGTCCACTGCGCCGGCGCGGACTGCAACGCCGAGCGCGACCCCTCGAGGTACCCGCTGGCGTGCCCGCCCATCCGGGTGACCATCGTCGCAGGCCGGCTGGCGAAGGTGCGGGAGCGGTGGTCGGTGCCCGACGATTGCGCGGCCGGGGTCCACGAAGCGCCCCTGTGAGCGTGGAGCCGAGCTTCGGCCGCGATGAGATGTCTCGAGGGACAGGTCGTCGCCGCGGCCCTTCGTGTCGAGCCGGACGTCGCCGTGTGAGGATATGTCTCGAGGGACAGGTTTTTTGGATGGCCTCTGTGCTGTCTTTGGAGACAGGTCGACGGGCTCGTGCGTGCTGCGTCCCGCGCGGTGACGGATCGGCGATCGAGATCTCGGGGGAATCTCTCGACCCGATCGCGACTGCGATCGCGGAGGTTTTGCCCGGGGGCCGAGGGCCGCGCATCCGGGGGAGCCTGGCTCGCTGGCGACCTCCGCCCATACGGCGTCGGGCGTGCGCGCTCGCAGCCGTTCGCCGCGCCCCTGGCGCGGTGGGCTCGAGGTGGCCTTGTGGCTTGGCGGACCGCGGGCCCGTTGGCACTCTCGGGGTCCGCATGCGCACGCTCGTCGTCTCGCTCTGCCTCGCCGTGGTCGCCTGTAGCACCGACGGCGGCGTCGCCACGGACGAGCCCGGGGAGAGCGGCGTCGGGGCCGTGACCGCGACCGGCGAGCCCGGGAGCACCACCGACGGGCAGGCGGCGACGGGCGAGGCGACGGGCGAGCCGCCGGGCGATTCGACGGGCGAGCCGCCGCCGGGCTGCGGCGACGGCATCGTGGAGTCGCCCGAGACCTGCGACTTCGGGGACCTCAACGCCGACGACGGCCCGTGCACGCTGTCGTGCCAGTTCGCCGTCTGCGGCGACGGCCTGGTGTACGCCGGGGTCGAGGTGTGCGACGACGCCAACCTCATCGAGTCCGACGGGTGCCCGAACGACTGCGTCCCGGGCGGCTGCGGCAACGGCTACGTCGAGCCCGGCGAGGCCTGCGACGACGGCAACGACAGCGACGAGGACGACTGCCTCGGCACCTGCGAGGACGCGCGCTGCGGCGACGGCTTCGTGCAGGCGGGCGTCGAGGAGTGCGACGACGGCGACGACGACGACAACGACCAGTGCACGACCACGTGCGTGCCCCCGACCTGCTCCGACGGGGTGGCCAACGGCTACGAGCCGGACGTCGACTGCGGCGGCCCCTACTGCGGAAAGTGCTCGCTCGGCGCCAAGTGCTTCAACAACCAGGACTGCGACCAGGCGGTGTGCAAGGACCAGCATTGCGTGCCGCCGCTGCCGCTGATGCCGCACGACTGCGCGCCGGCGTCGGTCAGCGCGGCGCAGGCCTGGCAGGCCGTCGCCGGGTCGTGCAGCTGCCACGGCAAGGGCGTCGGCACCAGCCTGATCTTCAAGGACGCGGGCAGCTTCCGCGACAGCATGCTCGGCGTGCCGTCGACGATGGCGACGATCGACATCGTCACGGCCGGCGACGTCGACCGCAGCTACCTGCTGTTCAAGCTGCTCAATCAGCAGACCAACGTCGTCGGCGGCGGCGGCAACCCGATGCCGATCGGGAAGGTCCTCACCGAGGCGCAGCTCTGCACGGTGATCGAGTGGGTCCGCAGCGGGGCGAAGTGACTGCGGGCGCCTCCGCTGAAGGCGCGAGCGGGAATGTCGAGACGAGCGAGAGCGCGGGCGGACGAGGTCCCGTGATTCGGCTCGTGCTCGCGTAGGCCTCGACACGCGGCTTACACGACGAGGATGTCGACCGCGTCCGACGCCGGGCCGCGGCCTCACTGGAGCGTCGCGGAGCGGACGCAGAGCGCGTCGGCGACGGCGAGCGCCTCGGCCTGGTGCGCGTCGGCGGCGAAGATCGACAGCCAGAAGCGGATCTTGTCGACCTCGAGCTCGACCAGCGTCTCTCGCGTCCCGGCCTCGTACACTTGCAGCGGGAGGGTGCCGCCCGCGAGGAAGCGCCGCAGACGCGGAGCGCAGCCCGTCGATGCGCCCGGTGGGTGGGCCGATTTCTCGGGCGGTCGTGGCCGCGGAGACGGTGAGCCTGTTCATGGTGCACCGCATGAGTGCGCGCCCCTCGACCGACCGCGCCGGCCTGGCGCGCCGCACCGGGACCGACGCGGCCCGGGCGTACGCGTGGCTGGCGGTCTGCCTGGCCGAGCTCGAGCGACCGGAGGAGGCGCGGGCGGCGATCGCCGCGGCCCGCGAGGCGGCGGCGCGACACGGCAGCCGGATCGCGGCGATCCTCGGCACCGCCCACCGGGTGCTCGACGATATCGAGGCCGCCGAGTCGCTGGCACGCGCGGGCCTGGTGGAGGCGTGGGCCGACGGCCCGGGGTACGCGTGGGTCGACGACCTGCGCGTGTGCACCGAGCTGCTCGAGGACCTCGACCTGCCGACCGAGCCGCCCGCGCTCGAGCCGGTCGAGCCGCCGCGGCTGGCGTGCGAGGCCGAGCTCCTGGCGTACATCGCCGAGCTCGAGGCCTGGGCGTGAGCAGAACGCGAGCGGCGGCAGGCGTGGTGTCGACTCGAGCTCGAGCTTCGCATTCGTACGATCCGCGCCCAGGGGCGGCGCGTGGGGGCGTCGAGCTTCAGGGGCCAGGCCTGCGGCTCGGCGCCGCGCGACCGCGAGTCGTCGCGTGAACCCGATCCTAGTACATGTCCTCGAGAACATGTAACGAATCGAGCTCGACGCGGCGCCGGCTGCGAACCTCGGAGGTTCGGGCCTCCTCCGAGGCGAGTGTCACGACGCCGATCGCGGCGTCACAGGCAGCCGCAGCCGCCGACGTAGAGGTCGGCGTCGCAGAACAGCGCCCCGTCGAGCTCGCAGGCGGCGTAGCACTGGGCGATGAGCTCGACCTCGCAGGCGGCGAAGGCGTGCAGGTCGGCGTCGAGGCCGAGCTCGGCGATGCAGGCGGCCTCGACCGCCAGGGGCTTGCACTTCGCCACGCACTCCAGGCCCAGCGCCACCTCGCACTCGACGTCGAGGTCGAGGTCGAGGTCGATGCAGGCGTCGAGCTCGAGGTCGACGTCGACGCCGAGGTCGACGTCGAGCGCCGCGTCGAGGTCGAGGTCGACGCCGAGCAGGCCGCCGAGGCAGATGTCGGCCCCGACGAACAGGCCGTCGCAGAACAGCGCGCCGCCGGCCTCGATCTCGGCCTCGCAGTGGGCCGTCACCTCGGCGAGGCACGCGGCGAACAGCTCGAGGTCGGCGTCGAGGCCGAGCTCGGCGACGCAGATCGCCTCGACGCTCAGCGGGTTGCAGGCGAGCGCGGCGTCGACGTCGACGACGACGCCGCAATCGGCGCCGAGGTCGAGGTCGAGGTCGAAGCAGGCGCCGAGGTCGAGGTCGAGGTCGAGGTCGAGGTCGAGGTCGATGTCGATGCCGCCGCCGCCGCAGCCGAGCAGGCACAGGTCGATCAGGGCGTTGGCCGGTGTGACCGCGCTCGCGGTGGCAGAGAACGCGAAGACGGTGAGGACGGTGGAAATGGTGCGTGACATGGGAATCCCTTCTCGTCGCCGGCGCCGTCGACATTGATAGGATCGACGGGTCCGGTGAATACCCGCGGCGTATCCGCGGCCATTGGTGGGCTTAGGATGGGTGCCCCGGCCGGCCCGGGCAAACGACAACGGTGGCCCGGCTCACATTCGGCGTGGGGTGCGAACCGGTGTTATCCGGGGAGTAGAGGCCGTCTCGCGCCGTCCGGCCGCAGACTCTGCGGTCGCGCCCGGTGGCGTGAATCGGGGGAGCGTACACCCCATTCTTCGCAGTCTGCCCCCGATACGCGCCCGCCTGCGTGCAAAGCAGGCCTCGCGCCACGCGACCGGCGTTCGAGCGGTCGTGTCTCCATGCGGACAATCGCGGGCGCTGGGGTGTGAAGTCGACATTGCTCGGAGTCGCAGGAACGGCCGAGGCTGCGGCGATGGCTCGCCGCGTCGCCGCGCGTGATGGGTCGTGAAGGGGCGCGGCGCGGGAAATTCGTGAGGTGCCGATCAGGCGGTGGCTGCGCGATCGCCTCGAAGGTCTGCGATTTTTGGCCCTCGTGATTCATGACCGTTCGCGGTCGGCGAGCCGGCGGAGCTGCGGGGCCCAGGCGAGGTCCCGGAACCTCGCGACCGGGGGCTCGATCGTCCATTGCGGGGACGCTGTCTGCGCATTCAAGCGAGCTCGAGTGTACCGGTAGCGACCGTCGTCAGGATTCGTGCATGCGATTCGCCGGAGTCGGCCCGGGCGGACTCGAGGGTCGACGGAGGCGTGAAGGTGCGCTGAATTCGTGGCCGAGGTAGCGGTCGCATCACGGGATGGTTGCAGCTCGCCGATCGGAATTCCGCGGGCGATGGGTGGAGCGGCGATCGGGGTCGGGCCGGCCCTCCGTGTCGGCCACCATGCACGAGGGCGCCGGCGCTCCCGCGACGGCCTCGCACGTCGTCTGCTGTCACGCCTCGGCGGGGGCCCGGGAGGCGAGTCGGACGGGCGACGCTGAAGGGCCTCGACGCGGTGGGGGAGGTCCGCGTCGGACGCGGGCCCGGACGCGGGCTCGGGCCGGATGCACGGCCTCCGGGGCTGCTGCGAGCGGCCGGTCAGATTCGCCGGCTGGTGCGAGTTCGGGGCTCGTACCCTCGGACTCTGTGCGCGGTTTCGTCGGAGGTTGCGGGGGCGCGCGGACGATGAAAGGCTCGGCGCATGACGAAGACTCCACGGGCGTCGAGTGGCCGGGCGGCGGCGCGGTGCGTCGGCCTCGTGCTCGCGTGCGTCGCGGGAGAAGCGGCGGCCGACGGGGTGCCGTTCGACTCCGAGAAGTACATGGAGGCCGAGTCGAGCATCGAGGTCTTCGGGGTGGCGGCGCTCGGCGACGTGGTCCTGGTCGTGTACCCGTATCCGTGCGAGACGTGGGGAGACTTCGAGCGCTTTGAGCAAGCGGTGAGAGAGGGCGCGAAGGGGAAGGTCGAGCTCGAGGTCGCGATCGACGACACCGAGGAGGAGAAGCGCGGATACCTGGTCGTCCGCGAGGGCGAGCGCTTCGAGAGCACGACCGGCTACGAGGGGCCGATGGCCAATTGCTACTTCTTCGGGCTGCCGCGCGCGGAGTTCCCGGCCTTGGACGGGGCGATCGCTCGCCTCGACGCGATGACGCACGAGGAGCGATGGCGGCTGTTCTCGCGCGATCCGTCGCTGCTGCGCACGGGCGTCCCGCTGGCGATGCCTGGCGTGGTCAAACTGTTCACGGAGCGCTCGCGGGTGGTGAGGTACGAGGTGCGGCGCGAGGGCACCGGGCTGGCGATCGAGGCCGTGCGCTGGACGTGGGGCAGCGGGCGCGTACAGGACCCGCGCAAGCCGTCGCGCAGGGACGTGAAGGTGATCGATCCGTACGAGGTGCTCGACGACGAGGTGGAGGCCAGGTACTTCGCCGGGAGCCTGGTCGGGACCCCGTGGGCGGCGGGCGCGGAGGAGCCGAGCGTCGAGAAGGCGCCGGCATCCGTAGGGGCGACGGTCGAGGCGAAGGCGGTGAGCGAGGCGAAGGCGGTCGAGGTCGAGAAGCCGGCGCCGGTCGCGGCGCCTGCGGCGAAGGACGAGGCGGACGCGCCGGCGCTCGACCCGGAGCTGGTCTACGGCGGGGTGTGCCTGCTCGTCGCGGCGGGGGCGGGGCTCCTGTTGCGGCGGCGGCGTGGGTAGCACGAGCTCGAAACGCCAGGCGAGAGTCCGCTCGGGCCAGGTGTCTCGATCGCCCGCGACTTCTCCTGGCATCCTGTTAGAAGACCGAGAAATACCAGTAGGAGCCGCTCGCGTGGATGACGACGAGATCGGTCTTGCCATCGCCGTCGAAGTCCGCAGGGACGTAGGAGACCTCGCCGAGTCGGAGATCTTCGTTGCGGTCGTAGGGCTCGCTGAAGGTGCCGTCTCCGTTGGAGATGTAACAGGAGGAGCCGAGCGCGTCGGTGACGACGAGGTCCGTCATGCCGTCTCCGTCGAAGTCGCCAGGGACGTAGGAGACCTCTCCGAGCCGGAGATCGTCGCGAATGTAGGGCACGTCGAAATTGCCGTCTCCACGTGAAAAATACCAGGAGGAGCCGGTCGCGTCGGTGACGATGAGATCGGTCTTGCCGTCTCCGTTGAAATCGCCAGGGACGTAGGAGACCGCCCCGAGCCGGAGCTCGTCGCGGGTGCAGGGCACGTCGAAATTGCCGTCCCCTCTTGAAAAATACCAGGAGGAGCCGGTCGCGTCGGTGACGACGAGATCGGTCATGCCATCGGCGTTGAAGTCGCCAGGGACGTAGGAGACCGCTCCGAGCCGGAGCTCGTCGCGGGTGTAGGGCACGTCGAAATTGCCGTCTCCTCTTGAAAGATACCAGGAGGAGCCGGTCGCGTCGGTGACGACGAGATCGGTCTTGTCGTCGGCGTTGAAGTCGCCAGGGACGTAGGAGACCGCTCCGAGCCGGAGCTCGTCGCGGGTGGAGGGGACGTCGAATGTGCCGTTGCCCCTGGAAAAATACCAGGAGGAGCCGGTCGCGTCGGTGACGACGAGGTCCGTCTTGCCATCCGCGTTGAAGTCTCCGGGGACGTAGGAGACCGCTCCGAGCCGGAGGTCGTCGCGGGTGGAGGGCACGTCGAAATTGCCGTCGCCCCGCGAGAAATACCAGGAGGAGCCGGTCGCGTCAGTGACGACGAGGTCCGTCATGCCGTCGGCGTTGAAGTCGCCAGGGACATAGGCGACCGCTCCGAGCCGGAGGTCCTCGCGGACGTGGAGCGGGGTGAAATCCCGCTCGAGCGCATGGCCAGCCAGCCACGACAGGGTCCCGTCAGGGTCTGTCTCCTGGATTGTGTCGACCGCGAGTGGCTCATTCGCGGCCTCGCCCGGCGCGTCGCACGCCAAGGCGGCAGAGACGGCCCATAGGGACGTCCGAGCGGACGACGATACACGCTTTTCGAGCGACATCGAGTCTCCTCCTGTACCCGCAGCACATTGCTCCGAAAAGGAGGGAGCAGCAAGCAAGCTCGGTCGCTATGACGTCCGAGGTCGGGACGCGCGGTGGAACGGCCGTCCCATGGGCAGTTGCGGCGCGTCATCCGACCGCCGCGCGCCCGCACCGGCCTCGCCGAGCCGCCCGAGCGAGCGATCGATCGATCGCGGCCGAGCCGGCCCCGGCCTTTCCGGCCGACCGGTTCGTGATGCTCATCGCAGGCTTCGCCCCGAATGTCGACAGGGCCGGACGGGCTCGCCCGCGCCGTACGTGCGAGTCACTGCGAGGCGTCAGCCGGGGATGCAGGTCCCGCCGGCGCAGACGCAGCATTCCTCGCAGCCGCCGTTGTCGACACAGTCGATGCACTGGCCCAGCGCGTCGCACTGATCCTGGAAGCCGTTGCAGTAGGTGCCGGCCGGGAAGGGCTTGAAGGTGCACTTGCCGTCGGTGCAGGCGGGCAGCAGGCATTCGCCGCCGTTGTTCGGGCAGTCCGAATGGAGCAGGCACTCCTGCTCGAGGGTCGTCGCGGCGGTGGAGCCGTCGCCGGTGGTGGTGCTGGTCGTCGTGGTGTCGGTGGTGGTGCTCGTGGAGGTCGAGCCGGTGGTCGTCGACGCCGTGGAGCTCGAGTCGTCGCCGGTCGTGGTCGTGGTGGGCGCGTCGGAGGTGGCGGTCGGCGAGGTCGTGGGGTCGGCGCTGGTGCCGGGCACGGTCGTCGTTTCGTGGGTCGGGTCCGCGACGGTCGTGGTCCCGGCCGGCGCGGTCGTGGTCCCGGTCACGGGCGAGGTGCCCTCAGGCGAGAAGCATGCCGCGAGAACCAGGACGAAGAGGCTCGCGCCGGGTCGAAAGATGCGCACGCGGCGAGCCTAACACGCTGAGGACAGCGCCCCGGGCGGCGGCCGCGGCGCCGATCATAAGAGTCGGGCGCGCTCGCAGGACCGCCCCGGAATTCTCCGGAGTGCGTCGCGCGAATCGAGGCTCGAGCTCGTCGGTGGGCCTCGTCGCGGACGAATGATGGGTGAGAGGATCAATCAGCGGACGTGCGTGCGTCGCTACCTGTTGACAGGCTCGCGCGGGTCGGGTTGAAGTTCACGCGATGGCCAGGCAAGATCCCGCGGTCCTCGCTCTGCTGCCCCACTTCGCCGATCCGTCGGCGCAGGGGCTCGACCGGCTGCTCGCCGCGGTGGCGGAGCTCGGCAGCGACGGCCTGGCGGTCCTGCGCCGGGCTGCGCGCGGCAGCAAGGCGCGGGCGCGCCGGCGGGTGGACGTGCTGCTCGCGCTCGGCGACGCGGCGCCCGCGGGGCCGGCCGATCAGGAGGTCCGCGAGCTCCTGGGCGCGCGCGACGACGAGACGCGCAGCTGGCTGGTGCAGGGCATGAAGCGGCGGCCGCGGTTCATCCCCGACCTGCGGGCGATCGCCCGCGACCGCGACGACGCAGCGTGGGCGTGGGCCGTCGAGGCGCTCGGCGAGCTCGGCGACCGCGGGAGCGCCGAGGTCCTCATGGCGCACACGGCGGGCCAGCAGACGCCGTTCGTCCTGCTCGACGCGCTGCGCAAGCTCAAGGACCCGATCGCCGCCCTGGTGTTCGAGCCCAACCTGAGCCACCCCGAGGCGCGCACGCGGGTGTTCGCGCTGTGGGGCCTGGCCGCGCTCGGTCACGAGACGCCGATCGCCGGCCTCGTGGCGATGCTCGAGGACCCCGAGGTGCGGACCGCGAACTCGTACGAGCCGGGCGAGTCGCGCCGCGCCGCGCAGGCCCTGTGCGACGTGCTCGGCTGGCCGTTCGAGTGGGCGCCGGAGGCGGTGGAGGCCACCCGCGCGCGCGTGCGGGCCCGCTTCACCGAGGTCTACCTGGCCACCTGCGCCGAGGCGCTGGCGCGCGGCCACTTCGACCTGCCGAAGGACGGCCCGGCGAACGCCTGAGCTCGGCGGAGACTTCCGGCTCCCCCTGTCTCATCATGGGGGGGACCTCGCAGGTTCATGCAACGATATAGATTCGTGCAACCATATCATGGTATCCGCCCGCCGCGGGCTGCGGCCGGTCCGGGCGCCTCGCGGTGCTATCTATCTCCGGGCCATGCCGTCCTTCACGTCTACGGCCATTCGCCGCGCAGAGTACGACGACAGGACCGAGACCCTGCGAATATGGTTCGTCGAGACCGGCGGCCCCTATGTCTACCATGACGTCCCGCGCCGCCTGTTCGAGAGGTTGTGCGACGCGGCGTCGAAGGGGCGGTACTTCAATGATCACATCCGCGATCGATTCGACGTGAGCGTCCCATGACCCGCGCGTGCCGCGTGTGCCGGAGCTGCGCCGCGGACGCGCGGCTTGACCTGCGCGCGGGTTCCGTGGTCTGGTCCGCACCCGAGGATCGATGCTTCGCTGCACCCGGACCGTCTCGCTCGCCTGCTTGTGGCTGTCTCTGAGCGGTTGTGCGGCGGCGCGGTCCGGGCCGACAGCGGCGCCGGCGGAGCTCGTCATCGGCCATTTCATCACGATCGACTCGCGGGTGCTCGGGGAGACGCGGCGGATCAACATTTACACGCCGCCCGGACACGAGGCCGGCGGCCCGCCCCTGCCCGTGCTCTACATGCCGGACGGCGGCGTCCACGAGGACTTTCATCATATCACCGGGATCGTCCAGGTCTCGACGATGAACGGCACGATGCGGCCGTTCCTCGTCGTGGGCATCGAGAACACCGAGCGCCGCCGCGACCTCACCGGGCCGACGGACGATCCGGAGGACCGGAAGATCGCGCCGCGCGTCGGCGGCTCGGCCGACTTCCGCCGCTTCATCCGCGAGGAGCTGATGCCGGAGATCCAGCGACGCTACGCCACCACCGACGAGGCGGCGATCGTCGGCGAGTCGCTGGCCGGTCTGTTCGTGCTCGAGACGTTCTTCCGCGAGCCCGACCTGTTCGATACGTACATCGCGATCGATCCGAGCGCGTGGTGGAATCGCGGGGCGCTCGCGCGGGAGGCGGCCGCTCACCTGCAGAGATCGGGGCAGCCTGCGCGGACGCTGTACGTCGCGACCGCCGACGTGCCGGAGACCCAGCGACAGGTGCAGCTGGTCGCCGAGGCGCTGCGCGAGGCCGCCGCGCCGGGGGTGCGCTGGCACCACGAGCCCATGCCCGAGGAGCACCACGGCACGATCTTCCACGCGGCGGCGCTGCGGGCGTTTCGCACGATCCTCGCGCCGGCCGCGAGCGCGGCCGAATCATCGGACTCGGCGCAATAGCCCGCGCGCCGGACTGCGCCGATACGCTCGCGTATCGGCGCAGTCCGGGTCACTGCGGCGCGCCGCAGAAATCCTTCGGCTTGACCCAGCTGACGATGTTCACCCAGAACTGCTGGACGTCGGCGTAGCCGACCCAGTCGCTGTCGAAGGTGATCCACTCGTCGCCCCACACGACCACGCGGCCGCCTTCCATGTCGGTCTGGTGGGCGATGCCGGCGGTCGTCGCCTGGATGGTGGCGAACACCTCCGAGACGCCCTGGTTCTCGACGTCGACCGGCTGGATGCCGCCGTCGAAGTTGACGTCCATGATGCCCATCGAGATCGGGTGGGCCTGATCGAAGTTCGGGAGGACCTTGTTGCCGAAGTACGGGCCCTGGTAGGCCAGGCCGAACGGCGCCAGCGCGGAGTTGGCCCGGTCGCGCTCGGGGGCCGGGTTGAAGTTGTCGAAGTTGTAGCCGATGAGGGTGATGAGCCCGCGGCCGTCCTCCTTGACGAAGGCCTCGAGCGCCGCGGCCTCCTCGGGGCTCAGCTGCCGCTCGATGCGGTCGATCAGGACGAGGTCGTAGTTGGCGAGGAACGCCGGCGTGACCACGCCCGGGTTGTTGAGCAGCTTGGTGCGGGTGACGGCGGTGCCCTGGTCCTCGAGCCAGGCCTGGAAGTTCGAGCTCGGCGCGTAGCCGGAGTCGCCGAGGATGCCGATGTTCAGGCAGTCGCAGATGCCGTCGTTGCCGGCGTCGACGTTGTCGACGTTCTCGTCGCAGTCGTTGTCGATGTTGTCGCACGAGACCTCGACCTCCTCGGTCGGCACGCAGTCGGGCGGCGGCGGCTCGGTCGTGCCCGAGGTGTCGGTGGACGTGCCGTCCGTGGTGGACGTCGTCGTGCCGTCCGTGGTGGACGTGCCGTCCGTGGTGGTGGTCGTGGTCGCGTCGGTCGTCGCCGTGGCGTCGGTCGTGGTCGTCGCGCTCGGGTCGACCGGGGTCGTCTCGCTGTCCGTCGTCGACGAGGTCGGCTCGTCGGTCGTCGTCGTGGTCGTGCCCGTGGCCGAGACCGAGTCGCCGCTCGTGCTCGTGGGCGTGACCGTCGTGTCGGTCGTCGTCTGCGTCCCGGTCTCGCTCGTGTCGCTGGTCGAACTCGTCGCACCTTCGGTCACTCCGGCGGAGTCGTTGCCGTCGGAACCACAGGCCATCATCAGCAAGCCGAAGCTCGCCACCACTCGTGCAAGGACAGTCTCGGTTTTGCTATCGAACATGGGGAGCCATGTTACCGGGCAGTCGCGAGCGGCGCTAGCAGAGCGTCGCGGCCGGCGGCCGCGGCGCCTGCCGTGAAACGAGTCTCACTACTCACTCGGCGCTCGCACTCGCGGCAGTGTTTTCTCGGCCGTCGGGTGGGGAGAGGTGAGCAGCATGGCAACGCCGAATGTTGAAAATCTCTCGCGCCGCGGAGACGCAGGCACCGACGGGCCGACCTCTATATGCGCACGCCAATCGCCACGCTCCGGCATCGCAGGCCCGAATCGTGCCCCCGCCCAGCGCCGCCGCGCCCGGCGGTCGACGCGTGCTCCCTGGACTTCAACGGAGCATCCACCGAAAGTCGCGAGCGCGTCACGAACCGTGACCGCACTTACCATCACAGAGCAGGTGTGGGCGCGCACGTCCTCGATCATCGGGATCGGCGGCGTGACCATATGTTCACGCCGATGTGGCCGGCGGCCGCGGGGCGATCGAGCGCGCGGTCTCGATCGCGGGGGATCGAACTCGTTCCATCATCGAGGGGAGCCACGCACCGCGCAGGAATAGCGTGTGTCGACCGACCGCGACTCATTGAACCATGGTCAACGCGATCTGCCGCGGCGCCTCGCCGCAGGCTCCTGGCTCAAGCACCGCTCCAGAATGTCACAGATCGCCGACAGCTCCTCGGGCATGTGTCCGGCGAAGCCGAAGCGAAACGCGGCCGCGTCCCCGTGAGCCAGGTGAACCGAGCCCGGGGCGAGGACCAGGCCCCGCGCCCCCGCTCGCGCCACCAGATCGTGGACGCTGGTCGGGCCCTTCATCCGGACCCACAGCGCGAGGCCCCCGCTCGGGCGCTCGCACTCGAAATTGGCGGACAGCGTCGGGCTCGCCGCCAGGCGCTGCAGCAGGTGGTCCCGCCGCTGCATGTAGATCTGCCGCGCCCGCCGGGCGTGGCGCTGCAGCTCGCCGTCCTCGATGAGCTCGGCGATGGCGCGCTCGAGCACGACGTCGCCCTGACGATCGAGCGACTCGCGGGTCGCCCGCAGGCGGGCGACGATCGGCGCGCCGGCGATGACGTAGCCGAGCCGCACCGCCGGGGCGAGCAGCTTCGAGAGCGAGGCGACGTAGACGAAGGGCGGGCCGTCCGGCGACGCCGTCGCGGACAGCGGCAGGAGCGGGGCGCCGTCGAAGTGGTACTCGTAATCGTAGTCGTCCTCGACGAGGACTGCGCCGTGCTTCTCGCAGATCCGCCGCAGATGCATGCGCCGCTCCGGAGACAGCGCGACGGTGGTCGGGTATTGATGATGCGGCGTGACGTAGACGGCCTTGAGCCGCCCGCGCAGCCTGGTCGCCGCGGCCGCGAGCTCGTCGGTGCGCAGGCCCTCGTGGTCGACGCCGATGTGCACCACCGAGGCGCCGGCCAGCCCGAAGGCGCGCCACGCCGGCGCGTAGCCGGGGTGCTCGACGGCGACGACGTCGCCCGGCTTCAGCATGGCGAGCGCGAACAGGCTGAGCGCGCCCTGGCTGCCGTGGGTGAGGACCAGCTCGTCGCGCGAGCAGGACAGGCCGCGGGCCTGGTTGACGAATCCGGCGAGCACGTCGCGTAGCACTGGGTCACCGGCGGGGTCGCCGTAGCCCTGGCCGGCGGCCCGGACGTGGGCCCGGAGGGCGCGCCGCTGGGCCCTGGCGAGCGCGTCCACCGGGGCGATGCGCGCGTCCGGCAGGCCGTCGCTCACGCGCACGGGCGCGGGGCCTGGCGGGGCCGCTCGCGGCAGCTGCGAGCGGCGAGCCTCGACGTCGCCCACCGGGAAGCGCGGCAGGTTCAGCGCCACGCGGACCCCGCGAGCCGGCAGCGCCTCCAGCCAGCCCTGCGCCACCAGCTCGTCGACGGCCGCGACCACCACCTTGCGGTTCACGCCGACCTGCGTCGCCAGCGTGCGGCTGCCCGGGAGGAACGAGCCGGGCGCCAATCGTCCGCGCTGGATCTCCGCGACCAGCGCCCGCGCCAGCTGGGTCTGCCGCGGCACCGCGGCCGCCGAATCGAGCATCAGGTCGAAGCGCCACGGGCGTCGATCTGGACCCCTCGGTATGTTCGTTCTGGCTCCTCCCACGGGTCCAGTCTGGCGCTACCTCTTTCACCACGCAAGCCGGCGGCGCGTCGGCGGCGAAGGAGGAGAGCGATGACGGACAGGTATCACTCGGCAGACTTCGACAAGACACCGCCGCGGCCGCGGGTCGTGATGCCCGAGCGGCTCGCCCACCCGGCGGTCGAGGCGGCCGGGCAGCACGGCGACTACTCGAAGGCGAGGAGGCACCCGGTCTTCTTCGTCGACCTGCCGTCGCACGCGATCAGCATGACGATCGGCTGGCTCGACGTCGGGCAATCTTCCAACCGGCATCGCCACACCTACGAGACGATCCTCTACGTCCTCGAGGGCGAGGGCTATTCGTACGTCGGCGGCCGGCGCGTCGAGTGGAAGGCGGGCGACGCGGTCTACGTGCCGGTGTGGGCCTGGCACAACCACGTCAACACCGGGACGGGCCGGGCGCGCTACCTCGCCTGCGAGAACGCGCCGATGCTGCAGAACATGGGCGGGGTGGCGCTGCGCGAGGAGGTGCCCGCGCGCGGGGACCAGCTGTTCGACCGCGATCACGAGGCCGAAGGAGGTGCACGATGAGCGCGCCGCTGCGGGGGATCGTCGCGTATCCCATCACTCCGTTCACCGACGCGAACCGCGTCGACGAGCGCCTGCTGGCGAAGCTCGTCGACGACATGCTCGCGGCGGGGGTCCACGCGCTCGCGCCGCTCGGCAGCACCGGGGTGCTGCCGTACCTGACGGACGACGAGCGCGAGGCGGTCGCGGAGATCGTGGTGAAGCGGGTCGCCGGCCGCGTGCCGACGCTCGTCGGCGTGTCGAGCCTCACCACCGAGCGGACAGTGCATCACGCGCGGCACGCGGAGCGGGTCGGCGCCAGCGCGGTGATGATCATCCCGATGAGCTACTGGAAGCTCACCGACGACGAGATCGTCGCCCACTACGACGCGGTCGCCGGGGCCATCTCGATCCCCGTCGCGGTCTACAACAACCCCGCGACCGGAGGGCTCGACCTGGGGCCCGACACGATCGCCCGGCTGCTGCGGATCCCCAACGTCACGATGGTCAAGGAGAGCACCGGCGACGTGAATCGCATGCACCGCCTCGTGCAGCTGTGCGGCGAGGACGTCGCGTTCTACAACGGCAGCAACCCGCTCGCCCTCGCGGCGCTGGTCGCCGGGGCGCGCGGCTGGTGCACCGCTGCGCCCCACGTCATCCCCCGCCTGAACCTCGAGCTCTACGAGGCGGTGAGGCGCGGCGACCTCGACGGCGCCAGGCGGTCGTTCTACCGCCAGCTGCCGTTCCTGCAATTCATCGTCGCCCACGGGCTGCCGCGCGCGATCGCGGCGGCGCTCGAGCTGACCGGCACCCGCGTCGGCCCGCTGCGGGCGCCGCTCCGGCCGCTGGCCAGGGAGCGCGTCGAGGAGCTGCGAAAGATCCTCGTCGACCTCCGGGTCCTCCCTGCGGCGTGACCGGCGGCCGCCCACGAACTCGGCTTCGGCGATTCGCCTGCTCCGCCGATACTGTCGGGGCCGGCCGCGGCGCGGGGGCGCGCGATACGATTTTTTGATCATGGGATGCGACATCGAATTGGGGCGCCTGTCATCCCCAACAGGAGGTCCTGCCCCATACGCGGGGGAGGGCCGTGAAACCCCACCGAGAAGGAGATCGATCCCATGACCAAGAAGATGTTGACGGGCCTGTGCGGGATGATGTTGTCGCTGACTTTCGCCGGCTGCGACGAGGAGGCGCTGCTGGCCGAGGAGGCGCGGCTGGCCGAGGAAGCGGCGCTGGCGGACCGTGACGAGGCGAGCGACGAGGACGAGGACGCCGAGGCGCGGATCTCCATCGATCCCGAGCTCGACGATCTCGCGGCGCCCGTCGAGCCCGCGGCCGACGATTGCAGCGATCAATACATCGAGCACAGCTACGCCTACCAGGCCTGCGGCACCTGCTCGAACGGCCGGATCAACAACATCATGAAGCGGACCTGCTGGGGCACCGGCGCCTGGTGCCCGAAGGAGTGCGGCTCCTGGGGGCCGTACTACTCGCCCTGTGTGCCGTGTTGACGGATCCGTCGATCGGCGCGCGCGCAGCGATCGCACCGGCGTGCGCCGCAGCTCGAGAGCGAGCTCGGCGCCGTCGGTTCGAGCGGTGGCCCCAATTCGTCTCCGGCCGAACGACCCGAGAGCGCAGGTTCGCCCTCGCATCATTTGGCGCGCGAGCGGTGGCCGCGCATTCCGACGATTTCGCCTCGAAGGCGCGTTCGAACGATGTCCACGCCGGCTGCCCGCCGGAGCCGGTCGCGCGACGGCGAGGACAACGCCGTTCGATGCTACGTCTTGAAGCGAGGAGGGTGCATGCCACAAATCGCGTTCTACGTGGCGAGCGTTTCCGTCGGGGTCGGCGCGAGCGGGGTGATGCTCGCGTGGGATCGGAACAACAGGGGGCCGGCTGGGGCCGATGACCCGAATGCGTTCGGAGACATCGGGCTCTTCACGTGGATCGGGATCACGACCGGCGAACACCTGGTCAAGGTCAAGACGAAGGCGCCGATCCAGATCCCGGCGGAGAACTGCCCGAACATGCCGGACGGGTTTCCGGACCATGACTACGTGACTCGCTTCGAGATCAAGCCCGGGGGCACGGCTTTCAGCGCGATCGCCGACCTCTCGCTGGAGATCTTCGAGGATTCCACGCGGGTGTATGGCGTCGCGCCGGTCGGCCAGACGCTGAAGTGGGAGGTGGCCGACGGCAGCTTCGGCTCCACCGCGGTGTCCTTTCAGGACAGGCTCACTTTGCAGGCCTGGGAAGATCCGCTCGAAGGCTGGGCGCAGTTGTTCAACAGTGACCTCTCGGCCAGGGAGATCTGGCAAGAACTCATGACCCCGAACCAACCGCTGATCTGGATCTGAGGGGTCTTCGTCGATTCGCACGGCGTGCGAGCTCGGACACGCGAGCGCGGCCGGGCGCAGCTTTTTCCGCGGCCCCGCCGGGCGGCGGCGATAGAATGATGCGGTGACCGACTCCGCGAACACGCAGGGCGGCGCGGGCCTCGCGGTCCCGCGGCGGATCCTCGGCTTCGAGCGCGACGCCGCCGACGAGTGGATCGTCCACCTCGATTGTGGGCACCGCCGGCACGTCCGGCACCGCCCGCCGCTGTCCGAGTACCCGTGGCTCGCCGACGCCGCGGCGCGTGCGGCCCGGGTCGGCGCGTCGATCGAGTGCGGGCGCTGCGGGCGCGGCGAGCTGCCGGACGGCGCTGCCGCCTATCGCACCACCGAGCTGTTCGACGAGACGAACCTCCCGGCCGGCCTGCGACGCGCTCATACGATTCGCGCCGGCGCCTGGGGGCGGGTCGAGGTGCTCGCGGGGCGGCTGCGCTTCGTGATGCCGGCGCTGGCCGTCGATCGCGTGCTCACGGCCGGCGAGCAGGCGATCATCCCGCCCGAGCTCCCGCACCACGTCGAGCCGCTCGGGCCGGTGCGCATGCAGGTGGTGTTCCTGCGCGTCCCGCCGGGCGACCTCCCTCACGGCTCGTGAGCTCGCCCGGGGTCCGTGCGTCGATCACGGGCGAGGCGAGGCAGCCGCGTGAGCGGGCGCCGGCGTCCTCGCGTGCTTTCTCGGGAACGGGCAGACCTCGTATTGCGCGGCGTACTCCGCGCCGCAGGCCCCCTCCATGATGAGCTCCCGGCAGGTCAGCTCGCCGACGCAGGCCAGAGAGACCAGGCTCGCCTCCAGGCACTCCTCCGTCGGGACCGGGAACAGGTCGATGCAGTCGGGGATGCAGTCCTCCACGTTCTCATAGAAGATCTTGCACTCGACGAACTTCTCGCAGTAGGGATGGCAAGCCGTCTCGATCTCGGGGTTGAAGCCGGTGGTCGTGTCGGGCGTGTCGTCCGTCGAGGTCGAAGTGTCGCCGGTCGTCGGCGTGGAGGTGCTGGAAGTCGAGGTGGCGTCGGCCGTCGTGGGCGAATTCTCGGAGGTCGACGTCGAGGTGTCGGTGGCGCCGTCGGTGTCCGCCGCCGTCGAAGTCGTCGGCTGGTCGGAAGGGCAGGCCGTGAGCGCGAGCGCTCCGGCGAGGCAGGCGTGCGCGAAAGGACGCGAAGAGAGATGCATGGCGGGGGAGTAACCATTCGGTCGCGGAAAATTGCGTCGACACGCCGCGATGATGGATTACGTCGGGAACCTCACGGAACGCGAGGGCTCGGCGCGAGCTGACTCTTCAGACAGGCGAGGATCCGGCGCGACGGGTCGTGCGCGACGAGCGTCCCTCGCGCAGGCCGCCTCCGCGGCGGCGCTAGTTCGTGCGCCCGCAGAACTCGCTCGGCGCATACACTTGAGGCTGCAGCGCAGTCTGTCCGCGCGACTTCAGGAGAGGACCGATGACCGACCCTTCCCCCGGCCTCCGTCGCAGCGGCGATGTCGTGGTCTCCCATGAACCTCCCACCGAGGAGATGTTCGCTCGATATGCAGTATGGCGCGAGTATTACGCCCCGGCGGAGCTCGAGGCCATGCGCGAGCACGGGGCCACGGACGAATGGATCGAGGAGAACGTGCTCGATTGGCTGGAGCGCGCAGATGTTTGGTATGTCCTGTCCGGTACGCGAGCCTCGCTGCCGACGATGTACATGGACGTCGCCGCGAACTTCCTCGTCGCGGGGCAGATCTTCGCCGGCTACCTGACCTTCGTGGACGGTGAGGCGACGAGCGGCACGATCTTTCACCCCGAGGTCCTGCTGTCGACCCGCGATGTCCTCGCCGACGACAATCGGAGCGCGCTGGACGAACTGGCGCGGCTGCTCGGCCGGCCGGCGTCGGAGCTCCTGCCCGTTCGCTACGAGCTGTCGGATGGTTCCGGGGTGACGGGCGTCCTCGACGTCGAGCTCTCCTCGCCGCTGTCGCCCGCGTGAAACTCGTCGCCCGGGGCGACCGCAGCCGCGAGGCCGGCCAGCTTCGGCTCGATCGTGCGATCAGGACGCCGCGGTGTCGCGGCGCGTCCTACGGGTTCGGGCCGGTCGCGACCGGCCGCGCCGGGTCGGCGCTCCATTCGCTCCACGAGCCGGGGTAGAGCGACGCGCCGTGCAGGCCGGCGATTTCCAGCGCGAGCGCGTTGTGGCAAGCGGTCACGCCGGAGCCGCACTGGAGGATGACACGATTGGGCTCGGTGCCGGCCAGGAGCGTGGCGAACTGCTCGTGCAGTTCGGGGCCGGCCTTGAAGCGACCGTCGGCGGCCAGGTTGTCTTTGAAGAAGCGGTTGATCGCGCCGGGGATGTGGCCGCCGACAGGATCGATCGTTTCATTCTCGCCGCGATAGCGATCGGGGGCGCGCGCGTCGACGACGGTCCGCGCGCGCGACGTCAAGTTCGCGAGCACTGCATGGACGTCGACCGGCGATTCGAGCGGCGTCGACGCCCGGAAATCGCCACGCGCCGGCTGTGGCGTTTCGCTCGTCAGCGGCTGGCCGGCCGCTTGCCACGCCTGCAGTCCGCCGTCGAGAACGGCGACCGAATCGTGCCCGAGCCAGCGCAGCAGCCACCACAGCCGGGCTGCATACATGCCGCCTTGCGCGTCGTAGGCGACGACCTGCTGACCTTGCCTGAGCCCGCGATCGGCGAGCGTGGCGACGAGCGCGTCGCGCGACGGCAGCGGATGGCGGCCGTTGGTGCCGGTCTTGCGGCCCGACAGGTCACGGTCGAGATGGAGATAGTGCGCGCCCGGGATGTGCCCGGCGTGAAATGAGGCTTCGCCCGCGCCGGTATCGGCGAGATCGAAGCGGCAGTCGAACACCGCCACGTCGGCGGGCGCGGCGGCGAGCCGTTCGACGAGATTGTCCGCGGAGATGAGCGTGGTGTACCGAGTCTGTGGCATGACGGCGGGTGATTGTGTCAGACGCGAGAAACTCGAGCCACCGCCGCGAGCCGTCCGACACGAGCTCGTCGTCGCAGCGTGGGTCGAGCGAGGCCAGCAACACGGCAGGGCGGACGAGGGAGGCCAAGCCCCCGTGGTGGGCGGCGCGGGGCGCGGACCCCCTGGCGGACGTGCTCGGCGAGTTCGAGGGTGTCGTGATGTGCCGCGCCTGTTGCGCCGATGCGTCGAGCAGGCCGGACAGCGACTGCCCGGAGCTCCGGCTGCTTCGGAAGGCCCGCGAACGCATCCACCGGGCGGCCGCGGGAGACGGCGACGACCCTCGGATCGACTGGACGCCGAACAGCTGGGCGATGCCCCGGGTCGACTCGTCTCGGCGATGTCCTGGTTTCTCATGAACCTCCCACCGAAGAGATGTTCGCCCGATATGCAGTGTGGCGCGAATATTACGTCCTCGCGGACGAGCCGTCGATGGTTCCGCGGCGACGGGCTTGCTCGACGTCGTGCTCTCCTCGTCGCTGACGGCGCGTGGACGCGTCGCTCGGCACCGCGGCCTCGATGCCGCGCATGCGCTCGTCGTCGACGATGACGATGCATGGTCGCGCGTGATCGGCGGGCAGTTCGAGCCCGTCACGACAGGACCGCGCGCCGAACCGCACGCCTCGTATGCGGGGTTCCCAGGGGGATGCCGCGGCGAGAGGTCGCGCGAGAGCTCCGTCGTGGGGGCGCCTTGACGCTCTGCGCGGAGCGTGCCAGCTTTCACCATGGCTCGTTCGCTGCACGAGGTCGCGCTCCTGGCCGCTCTGGCGCTCGCCCCCGCCTGTGTCGTCACGGGCGATCCCACGGGCGACCCCACGGGCACCGACGGGACCGGTCCGGGCGAGGTCGTCGGCGGCTCGAGCTCGCAGCCGGGCGGTGAGGCCTGCGATTGCACCGACGACCCCGACGATCCGTCGTGCTGTCCGGACGGTGAGCCCGAGGCGAGCGTCGACGCATACTACGTCGCAGCGTCGGTGTTCGCGGCCGGTGAGTGCAATTTCAATAATTGTGCGAAGGACGGCTGGTCCGTCGCCACGCCGGCGGGGGAGGTGGAGGTGCGCTGCAACTTCAGCAATTGTCTGAAGGACGGCTGGGTGGCCGAGTTCCCGGATGGCGACCGCGCCCGCACCTCCTGCAACTTCAGCGATTGCTTCAAGGACGGCTGGCGCACGGAGCTGCCCGACGGGCAGAGCGCGAGTACCCGCTGCAGCTTCAGCAACTGTCCCAAGGACGGGTGGACCACCGACATCCCCGGCGTCGGGACGGCGACCACGCGGTGCAACTTCCAGAGCTGCCTCACCGACGGCTGGGTCACCGATCTGCCGGGCGGCGACCAGGTGCGCTGTACGTGCGAGTACCAGGACTGTCTGACCTACGGCGCGAGTTGTGACTGAGCCGCCGCGACGCTCGGGCTGAAGCCCTGGGAGTGATTCGCGGGCGCGGGGTCGGAGCTCGCGCGGAGGATCGTCGAGGCCTCGCTGAATCGGCCTCCCGTTCGCCTCGTGGCCGGGTGACCCGCCCACGCGGCGAGCGATGCGCCGCTCCCGGGACGTGGCCGGCGCTCTCGCCACCGCTGGCCGGGGGGAATCGTCCCCTGCCATTTGTCGCGGCTCGTCCAGGCCTCGGCCCGTGTCGTGTAAAGAAAACGTATACGAACTGCACATACCGTGCCTGCGGTTCGGCGAATGTCGAGCTCGGCTCAGGTCGCTCGCCATGATCGGCGGCCGGAGTCGAGTTGTCTCGAAACGAGGCCATGCTCGCCTCGACAAGGGTAACGACTAGCGGCGGTCCATGCGCGCAATGGATGGGGTAGGCGTCGTTCGTCGCCGCAGGACCACTTTCATCCCCCACGAGTGGCTCGAGGCCGGGATGCTCCCATTCTGTGCGCGCGTCGAGGCGACCGTCGAGGTCGCACATTTCCAGGTTCAACCGAGAGAGAAGGAGAGGTTCCCATGAGACAGGATGATCGTCGTCACATGCAAGAAGAGCAGAGCTACGGCCGCCGGACGCGGCAGTCGTCCCACGAGCACGAAGGACGCGAGCGCGACGAGCGACTCGCCCGTCGCCGCTACGACGACGAGGGCGCCGAGTTCGAAGAGCCGCGCGGCGGAGAATTCATGCAGCAGGGCGGCTACGGCCGATACGAAGGCCAGGGCTCGCAATACGGCGGGCAGGGCCAGTATCGCGAGCACGGCCAGTACGGGCAGCAGGGCTACGGCATGCAGGGCCAGTACGGCGGGCAGGGCATGCAGGGCATGCCGGGCCAGTACGGCGGGCAGGGCATGCAGGGCATGCAGGGCCAGCACGGCGGGCAGGGCCAGTACGGTTCACAGGGGTACGGCGGTTACGGCGGGCAGTACGGCCAGCAGGGTTACGGCGGGCAGGGCATGCAGGGCATGCAGGGCCATTACGGCGGGCAGGGCCAGTACGGCGGGCAGGGCCAGTACGGCGGGCAGGGCTACGGCGGCTACGGCGGGCAGAGCCAGTACGGGCAGGGTCAGTACGGGCAGAGCCAGTACGGGCAGGGTCAGTACGGGCAGGGTCAATACGGCCAGCAGGGTTACGGCGGGCAGGGCCAGTACGGCCAACAATACGGGCAGCAGGGCCAGTACGGCGGTACGCACCAGTACGGCCAGGGTCAGCGGATGGGCCAGGGTTACGGCGGCGGGTACGGTCGCGAGGGATATCGCGGCTACGAGGGGGAGGAGATGCCTCGCCGCCGCAGCTTCGGCGAGGAGGGCCGCGGCATGAGCGGCATGGGCGGCATGGGCGGCATGGGCAGGATGCAGGAGCGCGGCCGCTTCACCGGCCGCGGGCCGAAGGGCTACCGCCGCTCGGACGAGCGGATCACCGAGGAGATCTGCGAGACCCTGACGCGGGAGCCGTCGGTCGACGCCAGCGAGGTCGAGGTGAAGGTCCAGCAGGGCGTGGTGATCCTGAGCGGCACCGTCGACGACCGCGACACCAAGCGTCTGGTGGAGGATCTCAGCGAGGACATCTCGGGCGTCCGCGAGATCCAGAACCAGATCCGCGTCAGCCACGGGCAGCCCGGCCGCGAGCAGGGCGAGCAGGGCCAGTCCGGCCGCGTCCAGGGCGAGCAGGGGCAGACGACCCGCGGCAAGACCGAGACGACGGGCAGCTCCTCGCGCACGCGCGAGGCGTGAGCGCGACCGTCAGCTCCGACGCGCGCGTGTGACGGCGCGCGCGTCGACGTGCCGCCGCGGAGGACTCGTGAGCGCAGCGGCCCGTCTGCGGTGTGACCGCAGGTCTCCGGCTGCGTGATAGGACATGTTCGAAAGGATATGTCCTCTCGTGCAGGTCTTCGCGCGGCTCACAGGCCGCCGGTGACCTTGAGCACGGCGCCCGACACGTAGGACGCGCGGTCGGACAGCAGCCACACGATCGCCTCGGCGACCTCGTCCGCGCCGGCCACCCGGCGCAGCGGGGCGATCCTGGCGACCATCGCCGGCCGGTCGGGGTTGCCGGAGCGGGCGTGGATCTCGGTGTCGGTCGTGCCCGGCTGGACGGCGTTGACGCGGATCCCCAGCGGGCCGACCTCGCGGGCGACGCCGATCGTGAAGGTCTCGAGCGCCGCCTTCGACGCGGCGTAATGCACGTACTCGCCCGGGCTGCCGGTGACGGCGGCGATCGACGAGACGTTGACGATGACGCCGCCGCGCCCGCCTCGCTCGGTCGACATGCGCCGGATCGCCTGCTGCGTGCAGAAGATCGCCCCGGCCACGTTGACTGCGAGCACGCTGTGCACCGTCGCGGCCGCGACCTCCTCGACCCGCGCCGGCGCGCCGATGATCGCGGCGTTGTTCACCAGATGCGTGAGCGGGCCGAGGTCGCGCTCGCAGGTGGCGAAGAGGCGCTCGACGTCCGCCGGTGACGCGACGTCGGCCTTGACCGCGATCGCCTCGACGCCGCAGGCCCGGCAGTCGGCGACGACCTCCCGGGCGCGGGCGTCGTCGGCGGCGTAGTTGATGCAGACGCGATAACCAGCGCGCGCGGCCAGCCGCGCCGTCGCGGCCCCGATGCCGCGGCCGCCGCCGGTGATCAGGACGGTGCGCGGTGAATCGCTCGTCTCGTGCATGTCGTGGCTCCCTGCGATCGTCGTGACCGGCGAAGCTCGGCGTTGTCGGTCTCGACAGTCACGTCCTCGCGGCGAGTATATCGGAAGCCGCCGGGCCCTCGCCCGCGAGGTTCACGCGCGCAGCCCCCGACGGCGAGAACCGGAATGCCGCGTCGTTCGCGTCCACCGTGATCGACCGTCCACTCACGGCCGCCGAGGACGGCGAGCAGCGCGGCGCCTCGCCGCGACGGCTGCATCGAGCTCGCCGTCGAGGATTCGCGTCGCTGGCTCGTCGGCCGGTCCTGGGTGCTGATTCTCGCGAACTCGGCGCTCGCGTCGGTGCGTGCGGCCACCGAGCTTGCGCCCGCGGGGGCGAATCCTGCGGGCGGATGGTTCGACCTTTGCCCGAGCCGAGCCCGCGCGCATGACGGCGCGGCGCGGCTCCGGCAGGTCTCGGAGCGCCATTGACGGCAGTGACCTGCGCGCTGCGCGAGCCGTCGTGCGCTCGGCGATCGAGCCGGTCCGGCGCGCGCTGGCTCGGACTCACGCGTTGTCCCGCATGCGCCGGCGTGTCATGATGCGACGACGGGGAGAGCCGCATGCCGCGCGCTCTCGTCGACGATTGGAGACAAAATGCCCATTGAGCATTGCTGCGTCACGCCCGCGGAGATGCGGAGCATCTATCACATCACCACTTCGACCCTGAATCAGGTGGTGTATACAGTCCCGGCCGACAAGGTGTTCGTGCTCACCGCGTGGACCCTGATCTACGCCAACAGCATCAACCCTCAGTCCATCAGCGTGTGGCTGCGGCGCGACACCACGAGGATCGCCTACAACCGGCTCTGGCAGACCGGGCAGCTGCACCATCACCTCGACCTCGATCCGGGCGTCCCGTTCGCCGCCGGCGAGCAGCTGGTGCTCGAGGGTCTGGTCAACACCTTCGCGCTGCACATGTTCTACGGCTACGAGCGGGACGCGTGACCGGCACGCGCCTTCGCGGCGCCGGGCGAGGGAGACACCGCTCGGGCCCGGCGTCGCACAGGCGATGACAGGCGCTGACACGGGTTTGCGCATGTGCCGTCCGTGATCCGCCGAGGTCACTGGCGACACGATCGATCGGGCCGGCATCGATTCCGCCGCAGCCCTGAAAGGATCCTGCTGTCAATGTCGCGCTTCCTCGCCGGGCTCACGGTCCTCGCAGCGCTCGCCTGTCCCTCCTGTACCCGCCATGACAGCGCCTCGGTCGCGCCGGCGGACGGGTCCACGGCGGCCGAACCGGCCCGCGGGTCCGAAACGCGGGCTGCTCGGGCCCTCGAGCGCGACGGCGCGCCGGTGCTCGGCCACCTGCTGATCCCGAGCGCGACCGGGCTGCTCGCCGACCTGCGCACGCACGTGGCCCCCGTGAACATGGCGGCGAGGCTTCGGCCCGAGGTGATCGCGGAATGGGCGGTGCGGCGATTCCGGCTGGATCCCCGCGTCGCCGCGCAGTTCGACCTCCAGCGCCCGCTCGGCTGCGTCGTCGGCGACCTCGGCCGGCACCCGGGCGACTTCGCCTGCACGTTCGGCTACGTCGGCGGGGCCGCGGGGCTCGTCCGCGACCTCGGCGCGAGCACGGACGCCGACGGGCACGCCGGCGCCCTCCTGACCGGTCAGACCGCGCTCTACCTCGACGCGCTCGGCCGCGACGTCGTGATCAGCGGGACCCGCGACTTCTTCCCCCGCACGCGGGCGTACCTGGCGGGCAACGTCGTCGCGCGCGCGCCCGAGGTCAGCGCCGGGATCGAGGCCGTGGTGTTCACGCGCGACGTGTTCGGCCGCCACGGTGCGGCGATCGAGGCGTGGGCGACCACGCCCGACGCGCGCAAGCAGGAGCGGCTCGAGCAGATGCTGGCGGGCGCGCCGGCGTCGATCGGGCGCGCGTTCGAGATCCTCGAGCTGGCCAAGCGCGAGTTCGACGGCCTCAACGTGCGCGAGCTCGCCGAGCACGAGCAGGCGAGCTTCACCCTCAGCGTCGGCGACCCCGGGGCGTCGCTGGCCTGGCAGTTCGTGCCGGTCGCCGGCGGGCGCTTCCCCGGCGCCAGCCTGTCGCGCGGGCGCAAGCTCGACGCCGGGTTCGTCGAGGCGCTGCCGGCCGGCGCGCTGGCGCTGGTGGCCCAGAACCTCGAGCTGCGCAGCGGGCGAGCCTGGAACATGTACAGCGCCGGCGGTGCGACCGAGGCGGAGGTCCAGCAGCGACTGCGCGCCACCGCCGACGCCCTGTCGGCGCTGCGCGGCGCGCCGGTGCGCCTGGAGAGCGTCGGGCGCGAGGTCGCCGAGGACGTCGCGCTGTACGACGGCCACATCGCGCACCTGCTGCTCGAGCAGCCGGGCTCGCCGCTCGGCCTCGGGATGCTGTCGACCTACCGCCTCGTCCCCGGTGCCGACGCGCGCGCGGCCTGGCTCGCGTGGACCCGCCGGTTCTCCGCCGAGTCGGTCCTCGGGGCGACGTTGAGCAAGCTCTTGCCGTGGACCTTCACGCCGGCCGCGTACTCGATCGACGGCGTCCCGGTCGATCGCTGGACGATCCGCCTGTCTGGCCTGCTCGGACCCGAGGCCGCGGACGACCTCGGCGAGGTCGCGCCGGTCCTCGTCACCGAGGGCCTGAACATCGACCGCCTCGAGACCGCGGGTCAGGTCCACTTCGCCGTCGCCCCGGGCGCCGAGGAGCCGCTGTTGCGGCGCGCGCTCGCGGCCCGCGACGGCCGCGCGTCGCTGCACGACGACGCGACGCTGTCCGCGGTCCTGCGCCGGGCCTCGGGGGCCAACGTCGTCATGGCCTTCGACTTCGCCCGCTCCGTCGACTGGTTCGAGCGCCTGCTGGTCCACTTCAACGTGATCGAGGCCGGCACCCTGCCGCGGTCGTACGGGCGCGGCCTCGACGACGTGACCATGCATTTCAGCGAGCCCGAGGCGGGGCTCGTCAGCGGCGAGATCGTCGTCGGCCACGGGATCCTCGCCGGCCTCCGGCGATGGGCGCCCTGACGACAGGCGAGGATCCTGGACCCACGAGGCGCAGCTGGGACGCCGTCGCCTCGGGGCTGCTGTCACTTGCGACCTCCGCTCGCGCTGCGCGGCATGAATCGGGGTCGGACGCAAGAGGCCCGCCGGGTCGCCCCGGCGGGCCTGCTGTCGAGCTCGGCTGGCGCTCATCGTCGAGCGAGCGGCCAGTCGGTTCCGCTCGCTCTCTTCGCAGGGCGCAGCTCAGGCCGGGAAGAGCTGGGGCAGCCTCGTGGCGAGCGACATGTCGCCCTCGACCCGCATCTTGCCGCCCATGAAGGCCTGCATGCCGTCGGTCTCGCCGTCGACGATGGCCCGGAAGGTCGCGCTGTCCAGGACGAGGGTGACGTTCGCGTCGGGGTTCTTGCCTTCCTGCAGGCCGCAGGTGCCGTCCTTGACGACGAGGGCGAAGTCCTGGTCTTCGTCCGTGATGCGGAAGCCGAACACCAGGTCCAGGCCGGCGGCGGCGTTCGGGTTGAACTTGTCTCGCATGGCGTGAATCGTATGGGTCGAGGTGGTCATGGTTCGATCCTCCTGGAAATGGAAGCGCGGTCAGGTGGGACGCTATGAGGACACCTTGGAGCTGTCAACCATCCGGGGCGACCCTCCTCGCAAGGAGGCGGAGTCGCGCTCGGCAGGTCGGTGGGTTCGTCTCGCACGTGTGGGCCGAATGCTCGCCCGGGCCGCCAGGGCGTTGCGCGGCGCGACGTCGCGTGCGACGCTCGCCGGTCGATGGATCGCTGGCCGCGTACACGCCGGCGTCCTATGTCCCGAGGGACATGTCGACGGAGGACGCGACTTCGCCGAGGACGTCCTGGCCGCGCCTGGACATCCAGCTCTTCATCGTCCTGACGGCCGGGGCTGATCGTTGCGACATGTCTTTTAGGACATGTACGATCGAAGCTCGGCGCCCGCGTACTTCGAGGGGCCGTCAAGGATGTGACGGCCTCGGGTCGCGCCGGTGGCGCGGCCGCCCGCGTCGCTTGCTCTGCAGCTCCGGGCGATCGGGGGCCTGCCGAGCTGCGAGCGTCGTGGGTCGCGGGCTCGACTCCTGAACGCGAGTGCGGCCTGCAGGGGACACCGACTGCCGAGGTGCGCGCAGTCCTGCGACGGCATGGCCATCCGGCTCGCGTTGCTCCTCACCGAGGCCGCGTGCTAGGGTCGATCTGCGATGAGGTTGTCGCTCGCGCTGGGCCTGGCGGTGTCGATGGGCGCGGCGGCGGCGTGCCTGGTGGATCTCGAGGAGCGGCGCGTGTGCGGTGACGCCTACGTCGACGAGCAGGCGGGCGAAGAGTGCGACCCGGCGGTCCCGGCCAGCTACGAGGGGCGCTGTCTCGCCGAGGGCAAGGTGGCCCGCGACAGCACGCCGTGCGACCCGAAAGACTGCACCCTCAAGCTCGAGAACTGCTCGCTGTGCGGCAACGGCGTGGTCGATGAGGGCGAATCGTGCGACCCCGCGGCTCCTGGCCGGCCGGCCTGCCTCGGGGAGGGCGAGGCGATCTGCACGGGTCAGTGCACCATCGACCGTTCGGGATGCGCCGCTGCTTGCGGCGACGGCAAGGTCGATGCCAACGAGGAGTGCGACACCGCGCTCGGTGACGCGGACGAGGATATCCTGTGTACCGGGCTGCCGTCGCCCTACGGCGGGAGCCGGCCCTATGGCGGCGGCAAGACCCGAAAGTGCACGGCCGGCTGCCGCTGGGACCGGTCGGATTGCAACTACTGCGGCAATGGCATGCTCGAGGACAGCGAGGAGATCGCTGTCGACTTCGCGGGGCAGGTCAAGCACGTGGCCGAGAAGTGCGATCTCGACGCCGAGGGCAACACGCTCGCCGACAAGACCGCGTCGCGTCAGTTCTGCCAGGAGGAAGTGTGCGGCGGTAACTTCGCGGTCGAGTGCGCGGTCGGATGCACCGCCGACTGCCAGGGCTTCGTACGCGTGAATGGCGACGAGGATACCTGCTGCACCGCCAAGGGCGCAGACTGTCCTTATAGCCCGCTCCCTCCGCACGATCTCGTCGATGACCGCGAGCCTTGCTGTTGGGCCGTCGCTCATCCGAGCGAGGACCCGGTCGACTCCTGCCAGACCTACACGAACGATGAGCAGTTGACCTTCGTGCTGTGCAGATAGGCCGCGGGCTGTTTGGCGGGGGGGCGGCGGCGATCAATAGGTCTGCTCGATCGGTCCGCACGGCGGGCCCAGCAATTGGGCGCACTCGGGGGGAGTCGACAGTACGATCTCGACCCGGCGGTTCTTGGCCCGTCCTTCCTCTGTCTTGTTGGTGGCCACGGGCCTCTCCGCGTCCCAGCCACGCGCCACCAGCCGCTCGCGCGGGAGCCCGCGAGAGATCAGATAATCACGGATCGTGTTCGCCCGCTTGTGGGTCGCAACCCGCGCGTACTTGCCGGCCCTGTCGACGCGTCGTGGACGTCGATCGCCACCAGTCCGTCCTCGAATCGGAGCAGAGCGTCGGCCACCCGGTCGAGGATCGCTCGGCTCTCCGGCGCGAGCTCCCAGCTTCGCGGCCCTTTCCAGGCGATGGGCGCGGGCAGCTCGACGCGACATCCGACGAGCTCGAGCGGCGCGCAGCAGCCCGAGATGCATTGCGAGCCCGCGAGACAGGCTCCACCATCCCCACACGCGTACTCCGGACGGCAGCGCGGTCGCCCCTCTTTGCAACGCGCCTCCGACTCGCGGGATCGCGGATCGCCCGCAGGCGTCACAGCTGCGCCCGGAACCGCCCCGTCGGCGATCTCGGGAGCGAGGACCGGCCCGGTCGCCCTCGCTTCCTTCGCAGTCGGCCCGTGATTTGGCATCGTCGAGTCCTCGGCGGGGCGGTGACCACAATCGAGGGTCAGGGCCACGAGCGCGACTGCGAAGATCGGGGTTCCGCCCTTCGTCAGCGTGCCGTCCTGTCGCGGGTACGTGGGCGCCATGAGGCCTCAAGCGAGGTTCATCGCAGGAAATTGCGATCCAGTCTCCGGGGCGTACTTCGACGGAGCGTCCGGACCGCGGAGCGGCGCGAGGTCGATGACGGGGACCGCCGCGCTGCCGACGGCGTGGATGCTCTCGGACGATCGATTCATCATGGCTCTCCGACAGTCACGCTACACGACCTCGCGGAGCTCCGCGGTGTACTTCGCCAGGTTGTCGAAGAAGGCGCGCAGGACGGGGCTCTTGCCGCGCTCGGGGACGAACAGCGCGACGATGTCGACGGTCGCGCCGATGTGCTCCGGGAGCACCTGCACCAGCTTGTTCGCGGCGAGGTCTTCGCATACCAGGTGGATCGGCAGCAGCGCGATGCCAAGCCCCTCCAGCGCCGTGATCCGCAGCGTGGGGAGGTCGTTGGTGACCAACCAGGGGCGCACGGGCAGGGAGGCGCCGCGGAGCCGCGGCCAGGTCATGAGGCCCTCCGGGCTGCGCGGGCCCGAGAGCACCACGTGCTCGGCGAGGTCTTGCGGCCTCGTCGGCGCGGGGTGAAGCGCGAGGTAGGCCGGGCTGGCGACCGCGACGAACCACAAGTGGCCGAGCTTGCGACGCGTCCACGGCAGCTCGGGCGGGGCCTCGGAGGTGACGAGGGCGTCGAATCGCTCCTCGAGCAGATGAGGGCGCCGTTCGGTCACGACGATCTCGATCTCGACGGCGGGGTGCTGGCCCTGAAATCGCGCGAGCAGGCGGCCGATGAACGAACCGGCGAGGCCGGGCGGCGTGGCGAAGCGCAGGTGCCCGCGGATCTGGCCGGCCTCGGCGCGGACCGTCTCGGAGACCGTCTGGAGACGGGCGAGCAGGCCCCCGGCCTCCGCCGAGAGTCGTCGCGCGGCCTCAGTCAGGGTGAAGCTGCGCGTGTTGCGCTCAGCGAGGACGACCCCGAGCTCCTGTTCGAGCCGCGCCAGTCGGCGGCTCACGGTGCTGCGTGGAACGCCGAGTTCGGCCGCGGCGGCGGTCAATGAGTGGGTGCGAGCGAGCACCAGGAGCGTGGGCAGGTTGGCGAGCAGAGCGTCCATGAGCGTCACTGTACCGGAGCATCGGCGCTCCAGTGAGGTGCTTCGATGTTGCATTGTCGCTCCCACGAGCGCGGCGTACTCTGATCCCCGGACGACGGCGCCGTGGGGCTGTCGACGGGGTCGCGCATCCGCCCGGCGGAGGAGCTCGATACGCCGGGGAGCGGAGGAGAGAGCCATGACGACGTTGCAGGTGCGGAAGGTGCAGTTCGACTTCGAGGGGGACATCCCGTTCCTGTGGCAGCCGGAGAGCCCGGCGTTCTCGCTGATGACGAACATGATCAGCATCATCGCCATCGCCTTCGAGAAATACATCGTGCAGGCCGTGCGGCAGGTGATGCCGCAGATCGGCGAGCCCACGGTCGCCGCCGAGGCGGACGCGTTCCTGCGCCAGGAGGCCCAGCACGCGCGGGTCCACCGGCAGCACTTGAAGGCGCTGATCCGGACGTACCCGGGCTTGCAAGAGACGGTCGATCGGGCGACCGCGTGCTTCGACGAGCTGCTCGCGACCCGGTCGTCGAAGTATCACCTGGCCTACATCGCCGACCTCGAGGCGACGTTCACGCCGACGTTCAAGCTGCTGCTCGACCACGAGGAGCAGCTGTTCCGCCCGGGCGACGAGCGGGTCGCGGCGATGTTTCTGTGGCACTTCGTCGAGGAGGTCGAGCACCGCAGCTCGGCCCTGATCGTCTACCGGGCGCTCGGCGGCGGCGAGGCGTACCGCCTCGCCGTGCTGCCGTCGGTGGTCCTGCACATGAACCGGGTGCTCGAGGTGATCCTCGGCGGCTTCAACGACCACGTGCCGCTCGCGGACCGCCAGATCGACGCGCGCGTGCTCCTCCCGGCCTTCCGCATCCGACACGCGCTCCGCTCGCTGGTGCCGTTCGGGCGCACCGGCGAGACCTTCCCCGACAGCTTCGCGGGCGTGCCCGCGAGCGCGCGAGCAGCGGCGACGCGGCGGATCTGGATGTCGCAGATGCCGAACCATGATCCCGAGGACCAACCGCTGCCCGAGTTCGCGGCCCGGTGGCTCGAGCGCTACGATCGCGGCGAAGACGTCGTCCGCTGGTACTCGTCCGAGCTGCCGCGCTGACGCGTCGTGCCCCGCGAATCGCCGGTGACGGTGCTCGCATTCGCGGTGGTCGACGCTGCGAATGCGCCGCTGCGTCTCGAGCTCGCTCGCCGACCCGAGCGTTCCGTGGCGCTCGGGCGGCTGCGACCGCGAGGTCGCGGGTCGGCGCCCCCGCTGGCATGATTCACGGGGCGTCGGCTCCTGCCCGGCGGGTCGCTGGATATGGCCACGTAGGCCCGCGCCAGGGGCGGAACGGAGGGAGCCGGCGAGCCGTGCGTCAAAAATCGCCGCAGCCGTTGAGGTTGTCGTAGAGCGTCATGCCGCCCTTGAAGCCGTTCGCCTTCATCAGGGTGAAGGCCATCTCGGCGTTGCCGCACCACAGCTTCTTGTTGTGGCCGAAATAGACGGTGCTCTTGGGGAGGAACGCGGCGACGTCGAGGACGTCGACGAGGTTGAAGTTGTGCTCGAGGCGGAGCTCGCCGCCGATGCTCGCCGAGCCGAGCCCTTCGAGGGTCTCGATGCCGTTGCTCGAGATGATCACGCTCCAGCCGACGAAGGTCAGCGCGCCGAGCCCGGTCAGGTCCTTGAGGGACGCGTTGGCCTTCAGCGTGAAGTAGCCGAACCCCTGCGGGGTGGCCCCGACCGAGACCAGGTTGCCGAGCGCATGGAGGTTGGCGAGCTGTGCGTTGAACTCGATGAGAAACTGTCCTCCGACCGATTCGAGGCTGTCGAGGCCGTCCAGGCTCGTGAGCGCGGTCTCTCGAATCTCGAGGTCGCCCCCGACCCGCTGCAAGCATTGCAGGCCGGCCAGACTCGCCAGACCCGGCGCGTGGATCGTCAAGGCGCCCGTGATCTCCTTGTAGGCGGCGAGAGCCTCGACGTCGAGCTGATTCTCGATGGAGTACGAGCCCTGCAGGACCCCGAGGTCGGGCGCGCAGTCGATCGGCTCGCCCGTGGTGCCGGTGGTGGTGTCGCCGGTGGTGGTGCCCGTGGTGCCGGTGGTGGTGTCGCCGGTGGAGGTGCCCGTGGTGGTGTCGCCGGTGGAAGTGCCGGTGGTGGTGTCGCCGGTGGCGCTGCCGTGGCTCGACTCGGAGTCCGTCGCTAGCGGCGAGGTCGATTCCTCGGTGGTGCTCTGCGTGCTCGTCGTGGTGGAGGTCGGCTCGGTGGTTGCGGGATCTGGCTCGCCCTCGGACGTGGAGGTCGAGCCGGTGGGCCCCGCCGTCGCGGTCGTGTCGCCCGGGCTCTCGCCGGGGCAGGCCGCGAACAGCCCGAGGCCGACGGTCAGCACGAGGGAGTCGAGGTGAAGATCGAGCCGCCGCGGCGACGACGGTACAGGCAGCCTGGTCATGCGAATCTCTCGAGGGTGGAAGAAATGGACGCAGCGAGGCGTCGGTCCGGTCGAGGTCACGACGCCGTCGCCTGCTGGGTTCGAAGGTGTTAATTGCCGCGTCGAGGCAGATCCGTCACCCCGCGGAGAGGTCCGCGCGAACGCTACCGCTCGCGAGTCACAGCCACCCTGCGCGACTCACTCGAGCGGGGCCGTCGCGGAGGCTGATGAAGGCTCGAGCCGAGCGACGGGCGCGCAGCCGGCGAGGGCAAGGCTGATCATTGCATCGCTGCGCGGATTCGTCATTCGTCCGACCCGGATCGGACTTTCGTGGCGCGAAGGGCGGGACAAGGCGCAGGCTCGAGGGCAGCGCGAGGTGAGGCGGTCGCCGCTCGCCCGCGGCCGTCCGCGCGTGGCGGATCGCTCACCGCTCCTACGCCGGCGTGGGCCGTGGGCGTCCGGGGCGCGGTTGCGGCGCGCGAGCGACGGCGCGTGCGAATGATGGCAGGCGTTCGATTGGCGCCACGCGATTTTGCAATTGCATCTCGCACCCGTGCGACGGACGCGGCGGCGCCTCCGGGGGGCGCTTCGGGTATGGAGTGGCGTGCGCGTCGGGCCGACCGGCGCGGCTGGAGCACCGACATGACGATCGACGCACCGACCGATCACCGCGTCCCCGGCCATGCGAGGGCCGAGCTCGCCGACGCCTTCACCGTGCGGCCGTTCGCGGCTTGCCTCGATGCGTTCTCGGCCCTCGGGAGCGGCGAGCCGCGCGAGCAGTCGGTGGATGGTGCGGGCAGGGCGTTCGCGTTCGAGGCGCTCGAGATCTGGCCCACACGGCCGCCGCACTGCGCCCTCCTCGAGGTGGACGAGCCGCAACTCGCGGTCCTCGCCGATCCGCGACGGCTCGCGCGCCTGCCCGTGTTCGCCCCGCTGCTCGGCACGTGGAACGCGAGGGTGACGGGTCACTGGTTCGCCGGACCGGGCTGGATCGTCGCCGGCCTTCAGTTCACACACGAGCAGCTCGACGAGGAGTCGGACGCGAGCTCGGACTTTTTTGCCGGGCTCGCGCTGTTCGCGGTCGAGGGTGGGTGGGCCGCGGCGGTGTGGCCCGCGAGGCGACACGAGGCCTTCGCCGCGGTCCTCGGATTCGCGCCCGAGCGGGCGAGCGAGCGGCACCCGTGCCAGTTTTGGTTCGGCGAATGACAGGCCGTTCGCTGCACCTGTGAGACAGCGCCGCGCGGGTCGAGGGGCCGCGACCGGTGAACGACCTCGTGGACTCGACGACGGCGTCGTTTCACTGCAGCGACGCGCCGATGCCGTCGTTCCCTGACGGATCGATCGCGCGCCCTCCGCTGTGAACCAGCGCCGTCGCTTCGCGGATTCGTCGCAATTTCTCGCCGGCGGTCGGCGACTCTACCCCTGCCATGAAGTTCCCCAACCTCGCGGACCGAACCGTGCCCTGTCTCGCCCTGACGCTCGCGCTTGCGCTCGGGTGCCTGCCCGACCCTTCGTCCGCAGGTACCGGCGGCGACTCGGACACGACGACGGCCGGCGCCACGGGCACCGACACCGACGGCGCGCCGACGACGAGCGAGACCACCGAGGACTCCACGGTCGAAGGGCCGCTGCCGTGCGACGGCGATGAGGGCCTCTTGCTGGGGGCGGGCGTCATCGCCGAGCCCTCCATGGAGGAGCCGAGCGACATCAGCCTCACTCTCGGCAGCGATCCGCTCACGTGCGAGAATCCGGACCAACAGTCGTTGACGCGCGAGGGCGACTGGTTCGTCCGGATCGGCATCCCCGCGGCCATCCAGGCGCCGGGACTCTACGCGCTGGAGGAGCTGTCGACCCTCGCGCTGTCGGGCAAGAAGACGTGCGACGGCGCGGTCGGCGGCCAGCTCCGCGGGACCCTCGAGATCTTCTCGATCGACGAAGCGGAGGTCCGGGGCCAGCTGTGCCACCTGGAGGGGCAGTGGGTCGACGACAACCCGACCAACGGGACCGGATTCAGCTTCGTCGCGTCGCGCTGCCCGTAGTCGCGCCGCGGGTCCCCGAGCCGACGCTCGTGGGAATCGATGTGGGCGCCCGGTGGGCGCCCGGTGGGCGCCCGTCACGACGGATGGTGAGGGCCGTCTCATGAGGCGCGCGCGCCATTCTTTCACGATCCGCTCGCCTCGGAGCTGCCTGCAGGCGCTCCGCGTGGCGCGCCGAGGGGCTTCACGCGTGGATCTCGGGGAGGGCCCGCGCGGGTCTCTTTTCGCTTCAGAGGCAATGCTCGGTGCTCTATAGTCGCGGACGAAGATGACCACGTCAGTCAGCAGTCCATTGGCGGCAGAGCTCTCCCTCGACAAGCGCGAGGTCGACAGGCTCTGGGAGTCCTTCCGGGTCTTCGACACCGACGGCAGCGGCACGATCTCCGCCGACGAGCTCGGGGCAGTGATGCGCTCGCTGGGCCAGAGCCCGACGGAGTCGCAGCTGCGCGGGCTGATCGAGGAGGTCGACACCGACCGCTCGGGCAGCATCGATTTCGGCGAGTTCACGACCTTGATGCTCGCGCGTTACGGCGACCGCCGCAGCCGCCTCGAGCTCGCGTTCGCCATCTTCGACCGGGACGGCAGCGGCCGCATCACCGCCGAGGAGATGAGCGGCGTGATGGGTCAGGTCGGCCTGACGGCGGCCGAGCTCGACGAGATGATCAAGGAGGTCGACGCCGACGGCGACGGCTCGATCGGCTTCGACGAGTTCTGTCAGCTGGCGCAGGCGGTGCCGACGCGGGCGCCGGGGGCGCTCGAGAGCGCGGCACCGCTGGCCAGCGCGGCGGCGACGGCGGCGGCGGTCGCAGGCGCGGTCGAGGCGCGGGAGCGGGCCGAGGCGGGGCTCGAGTCCTCGCCCGCTGCGGACGAACCCCAGGCCACCGTGGAGGTCGAGATCGGCCGCCTGCGCGAGCTGAACGCCCGCGAATCGCAGGCCGGCAAGGTCCGCGGGACGTCCGTCCTGCAGCTCCAGATCGGCCTGTTTCGCCTGATCCAGGGCGCCGCGTACCGCAGCTTCCGCGAGAGCTTCTCGGCCAACCACGAGACGCACCTGCGCGTGCGCAACCTGCCGTACCGGATCACCGAGTTCGTCGCGTTCGTGCGCGCCGCGATGGACTTGTACAAGGGGCTCGGGGTGGTCGAGGAGGTGTGCCACCCGACGCTCGACGCGGTCGCCGAGTCGCTGGAGGCCGAGTACGCGCGGCTGCAGGAGCGGATCGTCGACTGGCAGACTGTCCCGAAGACCGCGGAGATGCTGGTCGAGCACGAGGCGATGGTCGAGGCGCGCAGCCGGTCGGAGAACACGCGCGAGAAGTTCGCGGCGGGCGTCGAGTTCGCCATCAGCATGCAGAAGCAGCGGCTCGGCCTGGGCGACGTCGTCGAGGGCGTGCTGGCCCTCAACGAGCTGAGGCGCCTGCGCGCGGAGGAGCTGGCGCAGGAGCACGCGCCCGCGAAGGCCCAGGCGGCGGGCGACCCGAAGGCCTATCTCGACCGGTGGCACCGGGTCATCCTCGACAACGCGCTCGAGACGGTCGACGGCGCGATGATGCCGGTCCGCTACTTCTACGAGGACTTCATGCCGAAGCTCCTCAGCGCGTTCTCGGTCAGCAACGCGACCCACGTCGCCACCTGCGAGGCGCCGACCCACGCGGTGATGGACGGGTGGTTCCAGTGGATGCACGACGCCGGCGAGTTCGAGGTCTACGGCGAGGAGCTGGTGGCGGCGTTCCCGAATTGCAGCCCGGCCGAGAAGCTGCGCCTGATGCAGAGCTGGTGGCTGTCGCGGCACTACTTGAACGGGGTGCAGAAGCGGCGCGAGCGGGCGGAGTTCGGGCGCGACACGGGCAGCATCTCGCAGTACGTGGCCTTCATCGACGTGTACGTCGGCCGCAACGACGTGCGCGACGCGCAGATGCGGGTCAGCTTCCCGTACTTCATCGGCCCGGCGGTGTGGCGCTTCCTCCACACTGTCGCGGAGATCGTGTGTGACAAGCCGGCCGCCGAGCAGGAGCGGCTGGCCGTCCTGTTCAAGCGGTTCTTCAAGCTGTTCGCCACCATGTATCCGTGCCCGTACTGCCGGCACCACCTCAACGCCTACGTGGTGCAGAACCGCGAGGTGGACATGTACCCGGTGGAGTACCTGCTGCTCGGGCACGACCTCGAGGCGACCAGCTTCAACGTGTCGCTCGACGACAAGCTGCGAGCGGTGTCCGACGGGCCGTCGCTGCGGCTGTTCCTGTGGAAGCTCCACAACACCGTCTCGTCGTCGATCGCCCGCTCCGAGGAGTGGTACCACCGCGACGACGCCGCGTTCTACACGACGCGCTACTGGCCGAGCCTCGCGTCCGAGCTCGCGCGGGCCCGGGCGTTCAATCAGGCCTCCATCCCCGTCGAGCGCGTGGAGAGCAACTTCCGCATCATGGGCCCGGTCGGCAGGCTGGCGGGCGTGCGCCTGGAGCTGCACCGGCTGCTGGCGCGTGGCGACGCCGCGAGCGTCGTGCAGGCCAAGAAGCTCGCCCAGGACTACATCCGCGAGCTCGAGACCCGGGTGATCGCGGAGCGCTTCCTGCAGGACAACTACCACCTCGATCCGAACCTGAGCGATCCGCTGACCGTCAGCTTCTCCGAGGCAGAGGAGAAGCTCGGGCGGAGCGGGCTCTACACCGAGGATTGACGGCGCGGAGGACCGCGTTGCAGCCGTGTCACGTCATCCACGACGACTCGATCCGGCGCGGCCTTCGGTCGTTGTGGAGGAGCGTCCGTCTGACCGGTGAGCCGCTGCTCGCCCTGGCGTGGGCCGGCAGGTGAGGCGCCGATGCGTGCGAACCGACGCCTCGCCCTGCTCGCCCTGCTCGCTGCTTCGACCGCAGTCGTCGGTCTGGTCGCCGCTCGCCCCGGAGCGCATGATCCCGACGTCCACACCTGCAACTTGTGCGGCGTCACAAGCCGGTTCGACGCCGCCGGCGGCCGTCCCGGCGCTGCTTGCCCGCGTTGCAAGTCGCGCGAACGCCACCGTTTGCTGCTTCACTGGCTGGAGAACGAGACCACATTGCCGGCGAGAGCCTTCGACGTCCTGCACTTCTCGCCGATGCCGGGCGAAAAGGATGCCTATCGCCGGCGCACTCGTTGGCGCTACCGCACCGCGGATTCTATCCGCGGCAAAGAAGACCTCTCGCTCGACCTGACCGCGCTGCTGTTCCTCGACGACGCGACCTGGGACCTTCTGATCGTCTACCACGTGCTCGAGCACATCGAGGACGACCACGCCGCGATCCGCGAGATGTACCGCGTGCTCCGCCCGGGTGGCCTCGCCCTCGTGCAGGTCCCGCTCGAGCCCGGCCGCATGCACACCTACGAGGACCCGACGATCGTCGACCCTCACCAGCGGCTGGCGCACTTCGGCCAGGGCGACCACGTGCGCATCTACGCGGCGCGCGACCTCAAGTCGCGGCTCGAGGCGGCCGGCTTCGTCGTCGAGGCCGCCGACCCACTCGCGCGCCTGCCGGCGTGGCTGGTCGCGCGTCACGGCCTGTCGACCGGCGCCGCCGAACCACTCGACGAGCGGATCTGGCTGGCGAAGAAGCCGCGCAGCCCGTCCTGCGCAGCCTGCCCCGGCACGAGCGTCGAGTTCGGCAAGACCCGCAGAGCGCCGCCGCGATGATCGAGGGGCAGGGCGCAGTCGACCCCAGGTCGACGAGCGTCGCCGACAATGTCTCGGAGTGGTTCGACGATCGGTCTCACCGACGCGCCTGTCGCCATCGGGTCCGCCACAACCCCGCGGGGTCGTGCGGCTCAGCGCCAGCGGAAGGACGGCGGATCTGCGGTCAGACGCAGCCGGCGATGCGTGAACCGGCGACGCCGGCCCGACGGGTCGAACTGGTTGCCGACCTTGGTCAGGTGGCCGCCGACGCCGTCGTTCCAGATCCCGGAGACCCAGCCGCGCGGCCGCACCGCCGACTCGTGGATGTAGCGCTGGAAGAACGCGCGCTGATCGGCGGACAGGCGCTCGTGCGACGGCAGAGGTTTGGTCGCGGGGCCGGCGAGCTGGTCCGAGCGGACCTTCAGCGGCTGGACCTCGCCGGCGGCGAGCCGGTGCAGCTGGGTGGTCCAGCTCGACTTCCACATGTTCCACCTCGCGCCGACCTGGTACATGTCGCGGAACGGGATGAACGCGAGGTGGTTGAGCTTGCCGTTCTCCTCGGGCGGGTAGCTGCCGCCGACGTCGGAGTGAGCGCCCGGGTACTCCCTGTCGACGCCGGGGATGATCGACAGCGGGAAGTTCTCCCGGTACTCGTGGCGCGCGGTGTAGTGGGTGATGCCCATCGCGTCGGTGGCGTCGATGTAGAGGTTCTGCCCGGGGTTCGAGTCGTCGCCGGCCTGGCCGAACGAGCCGACCGAGTCGTAGATGCCGACGAAGCGGACCGTGACGTGCGGCTGGCGCTTGCGCAGCGCCATGTTGACGAGGTTGACGAAGGTGCGGGCGAGCGCTGCCCCGCGCGAGAAGCCGAACACGTCGACGGTCTTGCACGCCTGCAGCGGCAGCTCGCCGCAGCGGTCGCGCAGCCAGAAGTAGGCGCGGTTGAGCCGCTCCTCGCCGCCGAGGCCGCCGACCATGCCGGCGAGGTTGGCCCCGCTGTCGGCGATCTGCGAGCCGCGGCTGGTGACCGCGGTGGCCCAGCGGGCGCCGAACCACCGGTTGGACGCGGCGGCCCGCTGGGCCTCGGCCTGGCGCTGGCGCGCGTCGGTGTCCATCGAGCCGACGCCGTCGATGTACTGCTTGCGATAGACCTCCTCGGCGGTCGCGGTGTCCTTGAAGACGTTGAACAGGCGGACCACGTTGGTGTGGCTCTGCCGCGGCTCGTCGCGGGCCCGGTTGTTGTCGGTGCCGTCGAAGAAGACCCCGGCCCGCAGCTTGCGGCCCGGGTTCTGGCACGGGCAGGTCGCGCCCGGCCGCGCCGCCGGGAACGCCTGCGCCTCGCCCTGGACCCCTCTCGCAGTGTCCCGCGCTCCCATCCCTCACTCCCTCTTCTTGTCGGCCTCGGCCAGCACTTCGTCCCAGTAGGTCGCCGGGTTGGTGATCGTCGCGGCCTCCTCCCACGCCGCGTCGTCGACGTCGTCGACGATCCGGTCGAGCCGGACCTGCTCGCCGAGGTCGTGCTGATCGAGGATCGCCTGGATCTTCGGCTGAAGGTGAAAACATGGCCCGACGGCCAGCATGTCCATGACGAAGGTGAACAGGCCGCGCTCGCTGTGGATCGCGTAGGAGCGGGCGATCTCGAAGCTGTGGAGGACCACCGCGCGCAGGTCGAGCGGGTCGTGCCTGGCGATCTTGTCCGGCATGCGGACCTGCAAGTAGGCGATGATCCGGCGGACGAGATCGTCGTCGGCGAGCGTGTCGGCCTGTTCAGCGCGGATCTTGAACATCGCTTGCGCCTGCTGTCGCGCTCGACGGACGAGCCCTGAGGCAGCCTAACAGAAGCGCGACGGAGCGGAGCGGGGATCCTCCTGCGCGGGCCCGGCCGGCAGGCGCTCGCGCCGCTCCACGCCGGGGCGCGAGCGCGTCGGGGAGCGGCGTGAACATCTCCTCACGATCCTCGCGGGCCGAGATCGACCGCGCGAATTTGCCAGCCGCGTTCAGGGACGTCTGCACGCCAGGTCGGCATCCGCGCCGTCGCGGGCGGTGTGAGATCGGCGAGGCCCGGCCCGCGACGGCGTCGCGGGCGTCATTCACCATATGTCCCGAGGGACATATGTACAATCACCGCCGCGGCGCCGCGGCGAGGCCGGCCTGCTCGAGCAGGCCCGCGAAGGCGATCGTCGTCAGGTCGGCGAATTGCTTGCCGATCACCTGCACGCCGGTCGGCAGGCCCTCGCGCGTCCGCGCCAGCGGGACCGCGGTGGCCGGCAGGCCGGGGAAGGTGGCGACGCCCGGCCAGCCGATCTGCGGGCCGTACGGGGCCTCGGCCCCGTCGATGACGAGCCGGCGGTCGGCCCAGTCGGGGCGGTCGTCGTGCGGGAACGCGGGGACGCCGAACGGCGGCGCGAGGACCACGTCGACGTCGGCGAACAGCGCCTGCCACTGGCGGATGAAGCGCGCCTGCACGTCCCTGAGCGCCATCCATGCGTGCGCGTGGACGGGCTTCGGATTCGGCGTACCGCGCGTCAGGATGGTGAGGAGCATGTCGCGGTAAGCGGCGTGCATCTCGGCGAGGTCGGGCAAGGCCTCGTGGCGGCGGAGCACGGTCGCGCCGGCGCGCGCGAGCGAGTCGGCGAGCCCCGCGATCGGCTCGCGCACGCCGGCGTCGGTGGCCGTGACCGGGTGGGCGTCGAGCACGAGCACGCGGTGCTCCGCGAGGGTGAGGTGGCGCGGCGGCGGCAGGGCCAGGCGATAGGCCGAGTCGTCGCCCGGGCCGGCGATCGCGGCCAGCGCCACCGCGAGGTCGACCGCGCTGCGGGCCATCGGTCCGAGCACCGCGAGCTCGGGCTCGGCGCCGTCCATGCCCGGGAACGAGTGCCCGGTCATCGGCACGAGGCCGTAGGTCGGCTTGTGGCCGAACACGCCGCACAGGTGCGCGGGCACGCGGATCGATCCGCCGATGTCGGACCCGAGCTCGAGCGGCACCATGCCGGCCGCCAGCGCCGCAGCCGCGCCGCCCGAGGAGCCGCCGGGCGTGCGCGCCGGATCGTCGGGGTGGAGGGTGCGCCCGTAGACCGGGTTGGCGCACTGCCAGTCGCCGAGAGCGACCGGCACATTGGTCTTGCCGAGGATGATCGCGCCGGCCGCCTTGAGCCGCGCGACCGCGACCGAGTCGGCGCGGATCGGCAGCTCCGCGAACTCGGCGAAGCCCCAGGTGGTCGGCAGGCCGGCGACGTCGTTGGACTCCTTGACGGTCATCGGCACGCCGGCGAGCGGCAGGCGCCGCTTGTCGTCGCCCGCGGCGTCGAAGGCCCGCGCCGCCTCGCGCGCCCGCGCGAAGTCGCGGACCACCACCGCGTGGATCGATCCGTCCCGCGCCTCGATGCGGGCGATCGCCGCCTCGCAGGCCGCGAGCGCCGTGATCGTGCCGTCGGCGACCGCCCGCGCCGTCTCCACCGCGGTCGCCTGATCGATGTCGAAGTTCCCCATGCGTCTGTCCTCCCGGAGGGCCGCGAGGGTAGCAAGCCGCCTGCGCGGTCGCACTCGGCGAGGCGACGATTTGCAGTCGAGCGCGCGGAGGCCTTTGGAGCCTCCCTCGACGCGTACTCCGTCACGCCGGCAGAGTTGCGGGCCGGTCGCAGATCGCCCGCGAGTCAGCGACGGAGCGCTCGTCTTCCAGGCGTGGATCGGCGGTCATGCGGGCGCGGCGCACGAGCGACGGCGTCGCAGTTCGCGGCGGGCCTCATGCTCGGCCTTCGGGCCTCGCCGCTCACGTCCGCGCCGAGAACACGCGGTCGAGCTCGGCGAACGGGCTCGCGTCGGCGAGCGCGTCGAAGGTGCCGGTCTCGGCGATGCTGCGAGCCGCCCGGATGAACGCGCCGAAGGCCACGCGCGTGAGCGCCGAGCCGACTGAGATCCGGCGCACCCCCAAGTCGGCGAGGTTGGCCACGGTGAGCCCCGGGACCGGCGCGGAGACGAGGACGTTGACCGGCCGCGGCGCCACGGCCCGCACGATCGCCGAGATCTCGGCGGCGCTGCGCACCCCGGGGGCGTAGAGGCAATCCGCGCCCGCGTCGGCGAACGCGACCAGGCGGTCGAGCGCCACCCTCGAGGCGTCCGGGTCTCCGACCAGCCACGCCTCGCAGCGCGCCGTGAGGACCACGGGGACGCCGGTTGCGTCGATCGCCGCGCGCGCAGCCCGGACGCGCTCGATCGCCAGCGAGCGCTCGTACAGCGGCGCTGCGGAGTCGCCGGTCGCATCCTCGATCGATAGCCCGGCGACCCCGGTGGCGACGCACGCGGCGACGTTGCGCGCGACGTCCTCCGGCGCGTCGGCGTAGCCGGCCTGGAAGTCGGCGTTGACCGGCAACGGGGTCGCCTCGACGATCTCCCGGATGTGCGCGAGCATGTCGCCCAGCGGCAGCGCGACGACGGCGTCGGGCCGCCCGCGGGAGAACGCGACGCCGGCCGAGGTCGTCGCCAGCGCGACGAACCCGAGGTGCTGCAAGACCACCGCGGTCCCGACGTCCCACGGATTCGGCAGCACGAAGCAGCCGGAGCGGTGCAAGGCGTGGAATGCAGCGAGCGCGGGGGACATGATGGCGGCCCTGTCGATCATCGGCAGCTCCTCTTTTATCACACGCGGCCCGCGAGCAGGTCCCGGCCGCGCCTCGCGCTAATGGCGTTCACCTGATTGTAACAGTCTTCGTCCGAGATCTGCCCGAACGTCCAGTTGCTCACGATCCCACGAGCTGCTGATTGAACGCATTCACCAAATTCTGCGAGTAGGGGTCGCTGGGCAGGCGGAGGACGCACATGCGAATGAATTGGAGGAGTCCGCGGGCGGTCCCGGCCGCGTAACCATCCACGTCCGTCTCCTGAGTCTGTGTATCGGCCAAGGCCCGTACCTCGGCGGCGATACGTAGCGCGCCGTCGCGGACAGGTCAATCGTTCGCGTCGGCGCGCGGGCGGTTGCGGCGGGTCATCTCGAGGCCGACGAGGTGCAGGCGCCGGCGCAGCTCCGGTGGTTCCAGCACCTCGACGCCGCCGCCGAGGCCGGTGAGCTGGTCGGCGGCGACCTCCTCGCTCTCGAGCAGGAGGTCGAGCTCGCGCCAACCTTCGGCGTCGGGCGGGCCGGCCTCGGCGAGCATGCGACGGACCGCGTCGTGCGGGACCAGGCGCGGGAGCGACTTCTGGGCGTAGGGGGACAGGCGGACGCGGCAGCGGTAGACGAGCAGCGACTGGTCGAACGCGGCCGACGACGCGGCCCACCAGGCGGCGAGGTCGAAGTCGTCGGGTCGCGCGAAGGCCTCGGCGAGCAGCTCGGCGTGGTCGATGCGGCCGACGCGGTAGGTGCGGACCTCGCCGCGCGAGCGCGCGACCAGGTACCAGGTGCCGGCCTTGAGCACGAGCCCGAGCGGCTCGACGCGGCGGCTGGCCTCACGCCCGCCGTGGCGCAGCTCGAGCTTGCGGCTCTCCCACACCGCGGCGGCGACGGTCGGCAGCGCGGTGAGCGGCTCGGGTCGCGCGAACCAGGCCGGCGCGTCGAGCAGGAAGCGCTGGCGGATCCGCCCGGCCCGGTCGCGCAGCTCCGCGGGCAACGTGGCGTCGACCTTGGCCCGCGCCGACAGGGCGACCGCCCCGAGGCCGAGGTCGGCGACCGCCTGCGGCGCGCCCGAGAGGAACAGCGCGCTCGCCTCCGCGGCGGTGAGGCCGTCGAGCCGCGTGCGCCAGCCCTCGACCAAACGAATGCCGCCGTGCGGGCCCGGCTCGGTCCACAGCGGGAAGCCGGCGGCTACCAGCGCCGCGACGTCGCGGTAGAGGGTGCGCACCGAGACCTCGAGCTCCTCGGCGAGCTCGGCCGCGGTGGCCCGCTGGCGCCGCTGGAGCACGAGGAGCAACGCGAGGAGCCGGCTCGACCGCACCCGCGCATGATGCCGGAAAATCACTGACAGGTCCTGTCAGGGTCCTGCGCCACGCTCTTCGCATGACGCGAACTCAGTACTTCGTGGCGGCCAGCATCGACGGCTTCATCGCCGACGCGAGCGGCGGCCTGCAATGGTTGTTTCAGTTCAACGACGTCGAGGGGGTCGAGGCCCACTACAAGGCCTTCCAGGCCGGGGCGGGCGCGCTGGCGATGGGCGCGGCGACCTACGAGTTCCTCCTCGGCGAGAACCTCGAGGCCTGGCCGTACGCCGGCCTCCCGACCTGGGTGTTCACGCACCGCGAGCTGCCGACGATCGCCGGCGCCGACATCCGCTTCACCGCCGACGACGTCGGCGCGGTGCACGAGGAGATGGTCCGCGCCGCCGCCGGCAAGCACGTCTGGATGATGGGCGGCGGCAACCTGGCGGCGCAGTTCGCCCGCCGCGGCCTGCTCGACGAGATCTGGCTGGCAGTGATCCCGGTGGTCCTCGGCGCCGGCGCGCCGCTCCTGCCGGCGGCGCTGCCGGGGCCGCTCGAGCTCACCTGTGTCACACGATTCCCGCGCGGGATGATCGAGCTGCGCTACGCGGTGCCGGCGTCGCGCTGACGTGCGCCGCGAGGCCTCGCCCGCCCAGGACGCCGCGACCGCCGGAAGTGTCCCCGGCGAGCGCGAATGGACATTGCGCCCGGCCCGCGGTGCGGCGAATCGAAGGCGCTGCAGCGCAGCGGCGCGCTGTTCGCCGCGATCGGCGAGCGAGCGCCGCGCGTCGGCTCCGGGCTCGCGCGGCCCGCCGGTGCGGCGAATCGCGGACCGGTGATTCGTCCGCCCCGGCGAACGCCGGGACGCGGCCGCTTACTTGCCGACCTTCGCGGCGATCCAGGCGTCGATCTGCGCCCAGCCGGTCTCGCGGTTGAGGTGCAGGTTGACGTCGTGGCCGATGTCCGGCAGGACCTGCACCGTGACGTCGGGCGAGCTGCTGTAGAACGCGGCCTCCTGGGCGGCGACGTCGGCGGTGGCGATGATGTCGTACTGGCCGAGCTGGGACAGGACGGGGACCTCGACCTGGTCGACCAGCGACAGGCCGTTGATACCCTCCGGGTCGCCGATGGCGAGGGCCGTCATCATGTCGAGGACGTCGAGCATGAGCCCGCGCGGCAGCCCCGACACGAGGTTGGCGTTGTCGTAGGCGATCACGTCCGGGTCCGAGGTCGGCGGGTAGTAGAACAGCAGCTCGCGGACCGGCGGCGGCATGACCACGTACGGCTGCTGCAGCGGCCCTTCGAAGGCCGCGGGGTCGATGGGGATGATCCGCGGGGCGTGGGCCCACCCGGTCGCCACCAGCGCGTCGGCGATGGGGCCGTAGTTGCCGAGGGCGTAGACCGAGGTGATGGTGCCCATCGAGTGGCCGACGAGGACGATCTTGTCGAACACGGGCTCCCACAGCAGGTCGGCGGCGCGTACTCGCGTCAGCACCTGCTCGAGGGCGCTGGCGCTCTCTGCGAGATCGGCGAGGTCGCCCGCTGGGGCGCTCGACGCGCCGGCGCCGAGCATGTCGAGGGCGAGGACCGCGTAGCACCGGTCGGTCATGTAGTCGGCGTATGAGTAGCGCTCACCGTTGATCTGTGGGGCGTCCCAGTACTCGTGGTCGTATGTCCCCCCGTGCAGGAGCACCTGCAGCGTCCGGTCGAGGAAGAGCCCGCAGTGGCCGCCCACCTTCATGGACAAATGCCCGGCGACCGTGTAGTCCTGGTCGTCGGACAGCGTGACCTCGAAGTCGACACGCTTGCTGATCGTGATGCTGGGTGACAGCAATCCGGCTTCGGCGGAGGTGGGCAAAAGGCCCGCCGCCGCGACCATCAATGCTCCTACCGCCCGAGTCTCGCGCGTCCGCGCCTGCTTGCGATCTGTCATCACTCCATCCCTCCGATCATTCGTCGCGGCCGCGCCGTCGGCGACGACACCCGCGATCGGGTGGCGTCGCCGACTGGCTCGTCTCGGCCGCAAACCTGCGCGGATCAACGTACCAAGGCGGCGGTGCTGCCGCCAAGACAATTCGTCGGTCACCGCCGCGACATTCACGCGCGCTGCGGTGAATGTGGTCGCAAGGGGCAGGGGGCCTTTGTGCCCGCATGTCGGATGAATCGCGATGAATGATCATACCCCCCGCGCGATGACGGGCCCGCGCGCCCAGGAGCTGCAGCGCCGGATCGTCCAGAGCGCCCAGGTCCTCGTCGTCGCTTGCCTCATCGCGGCCGCCGGCAACACGGGGATCACGATCCTCCTCGAGCACGTGTGGCAGCTCGACGGCATCATCGTCGTGCTCCTCACCCTCGTCACCGCGTACGCGCGCGTGGTCATCCCGCGCGCGCGAGCCGGCGAGCTCGACAGCGCCGTGCGCATCGCCATTCGCGTCATGACCGTCGCGGTCATCGTGTGCTCGATGCTCATGGGCGGCACCGCGGCGAGCCTGGCGTTGACCGGCTTCATCACCGCGCTGGCGCTGGCGCCCGGCGTGCTGTCCTTCCGCGAGGTGAACGGCACGATGCTGGTCGTCACGCTGATCGGCATCGCGCTGATCGCGGCCGATGCGTTGGAGCCGCCGTTTCAGGCCGTCTTCCCGCTGTTTCAGACGTGGCTGTACATCATGACGTCGGCCGGGATGATCGGCCTCGTCCTGCTGGTCGTCCGCGACTTCAAGCAGTACCCGCTGACGACCAAGCTGCAGGTGTCGTTCCTGTTCGTCGCCCTCGGCGGGGTCGTGCTGCACGTACGGATCAGCGGGGCGGGCCTGCGCGAGGAGGTGGAGGCCCGCGTCGAGGCGCAGCTCGAGCACGTCGCCGCCGCCGCGGCCGAGCTGCTGGACGTCGCGATCGCGGACGTGCGCGCCCTCGCGACCAGCGACGCCGGACAGGCCGACGTCGTCGCCGCGGCCGCGGACGCGGGCGATCGCCGGCAGGCCGCGGAGGCCGTCGCAGCGCTGACGCGGCGCGAGTTCAGGCCGGCCGCCGGCGCCGCGCTCGTCGGCGAAGGCGGAGAGGTGTGGGCGTCGGCGGGGGAGCTGGGGCCGTCTGCCCCGGGGGACAGGACAGGCCTGCGCGTGGGGCTGCGCGCCGACGGGTTCGAGGTCGAGGCGCCCGTGGTCGCGCGGGGCGGCGCGAGCGGGGCGGCGCTGCGCGTGCGCTACGCGAGCGGGGCGCTGCGCGAGGCCCTCGACAAGGTCGCGGCGATCGGCGGCGAGGGGGTCGGCGTGCTGGTGTTCGGCGCCGACGGCGAGGCGCTCCTGCGGGCCGGGGCCGACGCGGCCACGCGCGCCGTCGTCCGCGCGAGCGAGCCGCCGGACGGCCTGGTGATGCGGCTGCGACCGCCGGGGCTCGGCGGCCTGCAGATCGCCGCGACGATCGAGTCGGAGACCTTGCTGGCCCCGATCGCCTCGCGCGACCGCGAGGCGACGCTCGTCGCCATGCTCATCGCGGCGCTCGTGACCGGCGTGGCGTTCGGGGTCGGCAGCGTGCTGTCGCGGCCGATCCTCGGGCTCACCGCCGCGGTGACGCGGATGCGCGCCGGCGACCTGACCGCGCGCGCCGACGAGGGCTCGCACGACGAGATCGGCGAGCTGACGCGGGCCTTCAACGCGATGGCGACGCAGCTCGGGGTGCTCATCGAGGGGCTCCACGCCCGCACCGCCGAGCTGCACGTCGAGATCTCGACCCGCAAGCAGCGCGAGCAGGAGCTGCAGCGCCTCAACGAGGAGCTGTCGACCGCCCGCGACCGCGCGCTCGAGGCCAGCCGGGCCAAGAGCACCTTCCTGGCCAACATGAGCCACGAGCTGCGGACGCCGCTCAACGCGATCATCGGCTACACCGAGCTGCTGCAGGACGACGCGGCAGCGGCCGGCGAGCGCGAGGTGGTCCGCGACCTGGCGAAGATCCACGGGGCCGCCTCGCACCTGCTGGCCGTCATCAGCGACATCCTCGACCTGTCGAAGATCGAGGCCGGCAAGATGGAGGCGCACATCGAGCCGGTGGTGTTCGCCGAGCTGGCCGCCGAGGTGACGGTCGCGCTGGCGCCGCTGGCCCACAAGAACAGCAGCGTGTTCATCGCCGAGGTCGATCCCGGCGTCGGGGTGCTGCAGACCGACCGGACCTGGCTGCGGCAGATCCTGTACAACCTCCTCAGCAACGCGGCCAAGTTCACCAGCCGCGGCGAGATCCGCCTGCGGGCCGAGCGCGTCGTCGACGTCGCCGCGGGGCTCGACGAGCTCCGCTTCGTCGTGAGCGACACGGGCATCGGCATCCCCGCCGACAAGCTCGGCGTGCTGTTCGAGCCGTTCACGCAGGCCGACGATTCGACCACGCGAAGGTTCGGCGGCACCGGCCTCGGCCTGGCGATCACGCGCCGCTTCTGTCGCATGCTCGGCGGCGACATCACGGTCGAGAGCGTGCTCGGGCAGGGCTCGAGCTTCGCCGTGACGCTGCCCGCGCGCAGGTTCGTGCCGGCGGTGTTCGAGCAGGCCGAGGACTGGACCGAGCTCGCCGAGGTCGGCCCGCCCGCCGAGGGGGCCTCGACCGTCCTGGTCGTCGACGACGAGGCGGTGGTCCAGGAGCTGATGGCCCGCTTCCTCGCGCGCGAGGGTTACCGGGTGATCGGGGCGCGCAGCGGCGCCGAGGCGCTGCGCCTGGCCCGCGAGCTCGCGCCCGACGTGATCACGCTCGACGTGATCATGCCGGGGATGGACGGCTGGGCGGTGCTGACGGCGCTCAAGCGCGACCCGGAGCTCGCCGACGTGCCGGTGGTGGTGATGACGATCGTCAGCGACCGCGACGTCGGCTTCTCGCTCGGGGCCGCGGACTACCTGCTCAAGCCGATCGACCGCGACCGCCTGCTGGCGACGCTGGCCCGCTACAAGCGGCCGAGCCTGCCCGCGTCGGTGCTGGTGGTCGACGACGAGCCCGACGTCCGCGAGCTGCTGCGCCGCCTGTGCGAGCGGGCCCAGTGGTCGGTGCGGGAGGCGGCCGACGGCCGCGAGGCGATCGAGGCCCTGAGCAGCGCCGTCCCCGACGTGGTGCTGCTCGACCTCATGATGCCGGAGGTCGACGGCTTCGAGGTGATCCAGACGATGCGCGCCTCGCCGGACTGGCGCGACGTCCCGGTCATCGTCATCACCGCCTGCGAGCTGACCGCGGACGAGTCCGCGTTCCTGCACGCGGGCGTGCACCGGGTGCTGCGCAAGGGCAGTTATTCGCAGGCGGCGCTGCTGAACGAGGTGCGGGCCCTCCTCGAGGCGGCCGCGAGCAAGACGGGGCGGCGCGGCGACGCCGGGGTCGCCTAGTACTGCCTGCCCGAAGTTCTCCAGGGGTTCTGTCCTGGATCCATCGCCAGGGCGGTATAGGCGGTGGAATAGGCGAGGCGCGAAAACGATCTCGTCGATGTGCCAGGCCCACGAGCACAACGGCTTCGTTTGGCACCTTCGGTCCGTGACGAACTGGAGGTGCTGGCCCGGAGTGGCCGCGCCGAGGCACGCCTCGTACTCCGGGCGAGGCTCGTGCTCCTCGCTGCCGAAGGGCACTCAAACCAGGAGATTGCGCGGAGATTGGGCTGCCACGTGGACACGGTGAGGGTGTGGCGTGGGCGCTTCGCGCGTGATGGGCGAGTCGTGACGCTCGAGGATCGTCCGCGAAGTGGGCGACCTCCTCGGGTATCGCCGGCGACACGCTGCAAGCTCATCAAACTCGCCTGTGACAAGCCTGCCAGGCATGGCCAGCAGACCCGTTCGACGTGGACATATGCGACGTTGGCAAGGCGCCTGCTTCATGAGACAGGTGTCGGGCTCAGCGTGTCCGAGGTGGGGCGAATCTTGCGCAACGAGGATTTCCGGCCGCACAAGATGAGGCTCTGGCTGCACAGCCCCGACCCCGACTTCTGTCGCAAGGTTCAGCGCATCTGCGATCTCTACCATCATCCCCCGGACGGAGCTCATGTGCTCTGCGTCGACGAGAAGACCGGCATGCAGGCGCTCGGACGGAGATTTCCCAGCAAGCTCCCCGCGCCCGGCCGCGCGGGCCGTTTCGAGTTCGAGTACGTCCGCCGCGGTACCTGGTCGTTGTTCGCGGCCTTCGACGTCCGCACCGGTGAAGTCCTGGGCGAGTGCAAGCCGCAACGACGGGCCGAGGACCTCTTGGACTTCATGGAGAGCCTTGCCCGCAAATATCCTACCGGCCAGCTCTACGTCGTCTGGGATAACCTCAACATCCACTATGAGGGTGCGGACCAGCGTTGGGCTCGCTTCAACCGGCGTCACGGCGACCGCTTCCACTTCGTATACACGCCGATCCATGCCTCGTGGGTCAACCAGATCGAGATCTGGTTCTCGCTGCTGCAGCGCCGCGTCCTTCGTTACGCCGACTTTCCTTGCGCCGGAGCCTTGCCCCGCGCCGTGATGAGCTTCATCCGGCGCTGGAACAGCGACGAAGCGCACCCGTTCAACTGGACCTTCCGCGGTCACTTCGTCCACACTCAGCGGCACCACGCCGCATGAGCCGTCCACGCACCACCCGCAACGCCGCTGCGAAATCGGACGATGACGCTCGCGCTGTCGAGCAGTTCCTGCGCCAACACCAGGGCCTCGCACATATCCGTGTCCGGCATCGCGCCCCGCTCATCACCCTCGAGTCCGGCCCCACCCACGATCCGATCCCGCACGCGCGCCTGCGCCGTCTCGCCGCCAACTTGTGGCAGCTGGAGATGGCTACCCATACCGGGCGCTGGGAACCAACACCCTTCCGCGCCTCTCGCGACGAACTGCTCGAGCTGCTCCTCGGCAACTTCGGCTGGACCCTTGCAGAGAGGGCCTAGCAACCCCTGGAGAACTTCGGGCCGGATGTACTAGGCCGCGTCGACTCACGCGCGGGTCCCTCCGGCGCGCGCGCGTCAGTGGTATCTCGGGGCGCAGATCGCCGCCCCGCGCGCCGCGTACGAGCCGATGATGCCCCGCTCCCGAGCTGTCCGATCGACCCTGTGCATTGCGATCGCGCTGACGCCGGTCGGTTGTTCACCCGCCGCTCCCTCTCACGCTCACGAGCAGCTCGCCCCCGCGGTCGTCGATCCCGCGGACGCGGCCGCGGACGGGCTGCGGGCTCGCCTCACCGCCGATGACGCCTTCGGCTGCGCGCGCGACGGCGAGGCCCTCGTGCGGCAGCACCCTGCGAGCCGGCGCCTGCGCGCGTGGTGGATCGGCTGCGTCGCGGCGGCCGGGCGTCGGAGCGAGGCCGCGGCGCTGGCCGGGGCGATGCTGTCCGAACAGCCAGGTGACCCATGGGCCAGGTTGGCGGAGGTGCTCGCGGCGCTCGGCGGCGCGGTCACCGATCCGGCGCTGCTCGGCCGCTCCGAGGCGCTGCTCGCCGACTCGCCGGATCACGCGGACGCAGTGGTCGCCCGCGCGTGGCTGCTGCTGGCGATGCACCGGAGCGCCGACATCCTCGCCCTGGCGGCGGCCGAGCCGGGCACGCCGGCCTCGGCGCGGGTCTACGCCCTCCTCGATGCCGCTCGCAGCGACCCCACCCGCCTGCCGGAGGCGCTGTCGGTCGGGGGCGGCGTGGCCCCGGACGACCCGGAGTTCGTCGCGGTGGCGGTGGCGGCTGCCGGGTTGCTCAGCCTGCAGGAGCGGTCGGTCGAGGCGCTCGAATGGGTCGAGGCCGCGCTCGCGCACGCCCCGAGCGCGCCGTCGCTGCTGCGCCGGCGCTGGCAATTGATGCAGCAGCGAGCGGACGCCGACGCAGTGGTCGCGGACATCGACGACGTCGTCGCCAGCTGGCCCGATCGCCCCGACGTGCTCCTCGCGGCCGTCGACGGCGCGCGGGCCGTCGGTCGGGCCGGCCACGCCGGGCCGCTCGAGCAGCGGATCCTCGCCGAGTACCCCGACAGCCCCGAGGCCGAGTCGGTGCTGTACCGCCGCCTCGACCTGCGCGACGCCGCCGGCACGCGCGGCGACGCCGAGGCCTCGCTGCTGCGCGACACCATGCTCGCGGCCTTCCTCGCGCGCCCGATCCACCACGATCCGCACAAGCTCGCCGACGTCGCCCGCTGGCGCTTCGAGGCAAAAATGGCCGATCCCTCGGCCACCCCCGAGGCGATCCTCGCCGCCGTCGAAGCAATGATCGCCCACGAGCCGGTGGTGCCGTCGCCGCAGCTCGTCGGCGCCCGTGCGCTGCTCGACCGCACCCCGTACCACGACCGCGCCGGCGAGCTCGCGCGCGCGGGGATCGAGGCCAGCGAGGCCTACGCCCGCGCCTGGCGCGACGCCGGCTCGCTCCACGTCGACATGCTGCGCCGCGATCACGTGACCGTCGGCAGCACGATCCTCGGCAACCTGGCCTTGAAGTCAGGTGATCTCGACGCCGCCCAGGTCGCGTTCCGGCGGGCCGAGAGCAACACCCTCGGCCCGTTCGTCGACCTCCAGCTCGGCCTCGCCGAGGTCGCCCGTCGCCGCGGCGATCTCGACGCTGCCGAGCTCCACCTCGTCGCCGGCGCCTCTCTCCCCGGCGAGGACGGCGAGCGCTGCCGCGGCGCCCTCGTCGAGCTCTACCGCGCGCGCACCGGCAGCACCCGCGGCCTCTCGCAATACATGGAGTCCATCGAGGCCCGCTCGGCCGAGCGGCGCAAGCGGCAGACGCTGGCCGCCTACGACGAATCGGCCGCGCCGCTGCCCGACTTCTCGCTGCGCGGCACCGACCACCGGGAGGTCACCCTCGCGTCGCTGCGCGGCAAGATCGTCGTGCTGCACTTCTGGTTCAAGACCTGCGCCGGCTGCCTGCTGGAGATGCCCGAGTTCTCGGCGTTCGCGGCGGCCCACGCCGGCGATCCGGACGTCGCGGTGGTCAGCATTCATTACGGCGGCAGCCTCGGCGACGTCGCTCCGTGGGTGCGCGAGCAGAAGCTGCCGTTCCCGGTGCTGATGGACGACGGCTACGCCGAGCGCGTCGGCGTCCGCAGCTATCCCACCACCTGGTTCCTCGACCCCGAGGGCCGGCGCCGCTTCGACGGCGGATTCGGCTACACCCGTCACCTGCGCGAGGAGTTCGAGTGGCGAATCGAGGCCCTGCGCGCCCGCGCCGCCCCGCCGGTGAGCTCCGGCTAGCACCCGCCGTCGGGGGGCTCGTCGAATCCGCAGCCGAGGCTACCGACGGCCGCGAGCTCGAGGCTCTCGCCGGCGATCTCGAAGGTGGCGACGACCGGGGGGCTCGGGAGGGGTTCGCTGAAGCAGTCCTCGCCGACGACGCCCTCGTCGAAGGACAGGCGGAAGCCGAGCTCGGCGGTCTCGCCGGCAGCGATCGGCAGATCCTCGGCGACGACTGCGAGCTCGTCGGCGCTCCACCAGTCGGTGAAGCGCACGGAGGTCAGCGTCGCGGCGTCGATCGCCCGCTCGTCCGGGGCGGTGACGCGGACCCGGAGGTGGACGTCGGTGGAGACGCCGCACCCGTAGATCGAATCCAGAGAGGCCCCGACCAATTCCGCCGCGAAGGGCGGCTCGACCGCGCCGGTGGTGGGCCCGGTCGTCGCAGCGGTGCCCGAGCCGTCGCTCGTGCTCGAGGTGGTCGCGTCGGTGGTCGCGTCGCGGCCGGGTGAGCACCCGGCCAGGGCGACTGCGAGACAGAAGAGGCGAGTCGAAGAGAAGCGATAAGACGAGAGCACCCGCAGATCGTAGCCGGAGTCCCGCTCGCTCGCACTCGCGGCTCAGCGCCTGGTCTTGCGCGTCTGGTCGATGCAATACGTCAGGCCGTCGCGCAGGCTGGCGAGGGTGGTGAGCTTCGACAGGTCGATGCCGATCGAGACCATGGTCTGGGCGATCACGGGGCGGATGCCGGTGATGATGCAGCGCGCGCCCAGCAGCTCGACCGCGAGCACGAGCTTCAGCAGGTGCTCGGCGGTCGCGGTGTCGATGAGATCGACGCCGGTCAGATCGATGATGGTGTAGCTGGCCTTCTTCTGGAGGATCTGCTCGAGCAGGCGGCCCATCGTGTCGGCCGCGCGCTGGCTGTCGACGACGCCGATCAGCGGCAGGGTGAGCACGCCGTCCCAGACCTCGATGATCGGGGCCGCGAGGGCGCGGATGGCGTCCTCCTGGCGGGCGATCAGGCTGAGCTTCTCCAGCAGCCGCTTCTCCGTCTCGGCGCGCTCCTCGACCTCCATGCGCACGCGCTCGAGCGCGACCGCGAGGTCGGCCCGGGTCGCGTCGTCGGTGGCGAGCATGCGCTCGAGCCGGTCCTCGAGGCTGGCGTTCGACGGGGCGATCACGAATTCATCATACTTGTCGCCGCTGACGACGGACGCGACCTGCTCGGCCCAGCACTGCGCGACCCCGAAGTGGCGCTGGAAGATGCCGGCGAACTTGCCGCCGAGGTAGCTCGAGCCCCAGCTGACGTTCAGCACCTTCTGGATGGCGGTCTCCCAGTGATGGTGCACGCGGACGACGGCCCGCTGCGCCTGGCGGTCGAGCGAGACGAGCTCCCAGCGGCCCCACCCGAAGGTCGCGGCGACCTGGGTGAGCGCGGTGAAGCCCGCCTCGAAGGTCGGATACTGCGAGATGTAGGCCCAGTCGTCGGCCACGCCGTCGCGGCCGCCGCCGTGCAGCGCGAGCCGGAAGCGGTCGGTGCCGACCATGCGCTGTAGCCCGGAGATGAGGCCGGCCAGCGTGCTCTCTGTCCAGATGAAGATCGCCGGGTTACCACCCATTCGGATGTTTCCGCGGTCGGTGTCGTATTCAAACTCGAGTCCACCCAGGGTCGCGCGCTCGATCATATGGTGGCCCTGACTGAAACACGTTCTCGTCGCAGGTACCATGATGAACTTTGTTCAACGGCGGTTTTCGGACCGTCGGAAGCGAGCGCTCGGCGTCGTCGCCGTTATGAGATTGCCTGCGATCGACGACACCTCGGCGCGACGAGGGACGCGCCGACGTCGACGCTCTTTTTGCCAGCGGTCGACCGATCGATGGTACCCGCGGACAGATCTCGCGTGAGGCGATGTGCGAGGGGCATCGACGGCGCCTCACCGGCGCGGGGCGCGGACGCGCGGGGTCGTCGGCGGCGCCAGCGCCTGCAGGCGGGCTGATTCACCCGATCGGCCACATGCAGAAGCCCGTGCCCTGAAGATCGCAGACCATGTCCTCCGGGCACTGCTGGCCCTGGCTGCAATCGAGGGAGCACACGCTCGGCTGGTTGTCGAGGTCGCACACCGGCGTGGCGGTGCCGCTGGCGGGCAGCGGGCAGGGGTCGTCGTCGCCGCAGTACGGGGCGCAGACCGAGAACTCGAGGCCGTCGTGGGCGCTGGCGATGCAGACGACCACGCCGGGCTGGCAGGTCGCGCTGCTGCCCTCGCAGCTGGCATAGGGCGGGGCGTTGGGGTCGCCCTGGTGGGCGCAGGCGGTCGTGCACATCAGCAGGTCGTCGCAGACCGGCTGGTCGCAGGCGACGAGGCAGGCGCGCAGGGCCGCGTCGGCCGCCTCGCATTCGCTGTTGCACTGCTCGAGCGACACGGGGACGTCGCAATCGTGGGTGCGCTGACACAGCGCGGCGCAGGTGCGGGGTTCTCCGGTGGTGGCAGCGGTGCTCGAGTCGGTGCCCGGGTCGTCGGTGCCGGTGGTCGAGCCGGCGCTCGTTCCGCCGGTGGTCGGGCCGTCGCTCGTTGCTTCGCTGCTCGCGTCGCCCGCCGTGGTCTGGGCGCTCGAGGTCTCCGAGGCCGCCGAGGTGTCCGAGCCGCCGGCCTCTCCGCACGCGAGTACCAGCGCGAGTCCAAGCGCGGCGAGCAGTCGAGGAGAGGGGGGACGGTGGTCTCGGGGCGTGGACAATGCTGGCAGTCGAGGTGTTAATTTCATGCGGGGAGTCTAGGCGGCGCGAGGCTCGGTCGTCGTCGCAGTTCTGCGAGGGCCGGTCGCAGGGTTGCGATTTTCTCCCTGCGTGCGACAGCGCGGGCTTGTTCGAGCGCGCCGGAGGGAGGACGCGCGGCGTGCAGCGCCTGCGCGACGTCGACGCTGACTCTGCCCGGCGGCGCGGGCTGATCGCGCGTCTCCGTGGCGGAGGGGGACGCGCGGCGGGGTGCACGGTCGTCAGGCAGCGCCTGCGCGACGCCGACGCTCGCGAGCGTGCGAGGACCGGGCGACGCTTCGCGGAGCACGTCGGCGCGCGAGCTCGCCGGAGGCACGAGCCGCGGCGTGCACGGGGGTCATTCAGCGCCTGTGCGACACCGACGCTCGCGAGCGTGCGGGCGATCTATCGCACGATCGCCGACGACGAGGCCCGGCACGCCGAGCTGGCGTGGGCCCTCGACGCCTGGCTCTCCGGTCAGCTCGACGGGGAGGGCCGGGTGCGTATGGTCGAGGCGCGGAAGATCGCCGCGGACGCGCTCGCGGCCCACGTGGCAGTCACCGCCGACGCTCCCGAACGAACGGCCCTGGGGTTGCCCTCCGCCCGGGTCGCGACCGAGCTGTTCTCCGGTCTCGATGGTGCCTTGTGGTCACGGAAGGGCGCAGCCTCGCGGTCGAGGCTGGTCGCGGCGGCGAGAGAGCAGCGCGTCGGGACAGGCGCCATGCAGGACGGCGCTTCCTGCCGGTCGTCGTGACCCGGCCACCTCGTCGCGGAGCGCCGCGCGCCGACCTCCGCTCCGGCCGCGGGAAGCGACCTGCGCGTGCATCGAGCGATGGATCATCGATAGATCTCTATTTGGACGTGTCTTTGGGACATTCATCGTAAATAGTTACAGAAGGACATGGGTCGGGTCATCATTGATTATAGAATGTTCTTTGGAACATGTGTTTTTGACATTGCTTCGAGGTCATGTCCGATCGCTCGACGGATACGAGCGCCCGTGGCCGCTCGCCCTCGTCACGGCGCGTCCGCTCCCAGCATTTCCCGCGTCGCAGCGGCGGCGGCCTGCAGCGTCGCCGCTTTCTCGCGGTCCGGCGGCGTCCGGGCCAGCAGCGCCCGCGCGAGCAGCGTCTGCGCCTCTGCCAGCCACAGCGACGGGAGCAGCTCCGTCCCGCCGGCCGCGTCCGCGAACCCCGAGCTGGCCCGCTCGAGCGCCTCCGCGGCCTCGGCGGGGCGATCCAGCAGCAGCAGCGCTCGGCCGTGGAGCAGCTCGAGCTCGGCCACCTCGCCGGCGATCCACGTCGCGCCGCGCAGGCCGTCGGTCCACGTGCGCGCCTGCTCCACCTCGACCAGCGCGGCGGCGGGGCGGCCGGTGTGGGCCGCGACGAACGCCCGCGCCTTGGCCCGCTGGTAGGCCTCCTGCCCGCCGGAGCCGGCATCGGACGCGCAGGCCGGCACCCGCCCGGCGCTGGCGAGGGCTTCGGCCGGTTCGCCGCCGAACAGCTGCAGGTAGGCCAGGTTCTGGAAGCAGAACCCGCAGCTGGACGACGCGCCGCCGGCGACCGCCAGGTACTCCGGGCACACCTCGACCAGCGTGGCGACGGCAGCGCGCAGCTCCGGCTCGAAGCGGGCCGCCACCGCCCGGTGGTCGAGCGTGACCGGGTGACGCGGCCCGAGGTGCGTGGCCAGCAGCGCGTTGGCGCGGGCCAGGCCGGCGCGGCGGACCTCGCCTTCCGCGGTCGTCACCGCGGCGTTGTACATCGCGTTGGCGAGCTCGATCGGGTCGGCGTGCGGCGCCGCCAGCATCTCCTCGACCGCGCGCCGCATCGACGCCGCCGCGCCCTGGCGGTCGCGCGCGACCAGCTGCACCACGCCGATGTTGTTGTTCGCCAGGCCGCGGGCCAGGTGCGGCTCGGGGGCGCGCCCGGCCATGGCGAGGGCCAGCGGCGCCAGGCGCAGCGCCTCCGCGGTGCGGTCGCTCTGGGCCCCGTCGAGGTAGAGCAGGCGAGCGATCGCCTCGGCGGCCAGGTCGTCGCGCCGCGCCTCGACGGCCCGCGTCAACGCCTCGACCAGGACCGGCCGGGCCGCGCTCCAGCGCGTGCGGCTGAACAGGACCCGCGCCTGGACCAGCAGCGCCTCGGCGAGCAGCGGCTCGAAGCGGGCGAGGCGGGCCCGGCGGACCGCCTCGTCGGCCCTGACCAGTGCGCCGTCGAGGTCGCCGGCGTCGTGGCGCACGCGCGCCTCGATCATCCCCGCGTCGATCGCCGCGACCGCGCCGGCCAGCGCCGGGTCCTCGGGGACCCTGGCCTCGCCGAGCACCACGGCCTGCTCGGCGCAGGCGGAGATCGGCGGCAGGCCGGCCACCAGCGGGGCGACGTCCGGCTCGGCGTCGTCCCCGGCCTCGCCCGCCAGCAGGCGCGCCGCCGCGGCCAGCGTCTCGCGCCGGCGGTCGAGGCAGCGCATGCGCGCGTCGAGCAGCGCGCTCGACTGCTCGCCGCGGCGGTGATCGAGGCAAGCGTCGCGGTGGCCGACCAGCCACGCGCCGGCGTAGGCGTCGAGGCCCGCGAGCGCCCGCGCCGACGCGTCGCGCCTCGCCCCCGCGAGCGCGGCCGCCACGGCCTCGCGGCGCTCCGGGTTCCACGCGCCGGCCAGGGCCTCGTGACCGCCGCTGCACGGCTCGGGGCCGCTCGTCAGCGCCGCGACGAGGCCCGCGAGCAGGCCGCCGGCGGCCAGGCCCGCGAGCCAGCGCCGCCGCTTGCGCCCGCGATCGACCGCCAGCGCGGCGAGCAGCGCCGGCATGTTCGGGTAGCGGCGCTCCGGGTCGTGGGCCAGGCCGCGCGCGAGGATCCGCGTCAGCTCGCCGGGCACGCCGGGGCCTCGCGCCGGCCGCAGCTGCCCGGCCTGCATCGCCGCGACGATCGCCGCCGCGCTGTCGCCCGCGAACGGCCGCTGACCGTGCAGCGCCTCCCACAGCGCCATGCAGAAGCTGAACTGATCGCTGCGCGCGTCGGCAGTGCCGCCGCGGTGCTGCTCGGGCGACATGTACGCGGGCGTGCCGAGCAGCGCGCCGGTCATGGTCAGCGAGCGCGACAGCGTCCCGCGATCGGGTTCGACCGCGGCCGGGGCCTCCGGCTCGTCGTGCTGGCGCACCAGGCCGAAGTCGGCCACCCGCGCCCGCCCGTCGACGCCGACCAGCACGTTGTCGGGCTTGAAGTCGCGGTGGACGAAGCCGGCCTCGTGCGCCGCGGCCAGGCCGCGCCCGGCGTCGAGGAACACCCGCAGCACCTCGGCCGGCGTCCGCGGCTGCGCCAGCCAGGTGCGCAGGTCGACGCCGCGGACCAGCTCCATGGCGATGAAGATCCGGCCGTCGATCGCCCCGGTGTCGTGGATCTGCACCACGTTGGGGTGTGACAGTCGGGCCAGGGCGTGGGCCTCGCGCAGCAGGCGGCCGGGGCTGGCGGAGTGGCCGTCGGCGCGCAGCAGCTTGAGCGCGACCTTGCGATCGAGGTCGGGATCGTAGGCCGCGTACACGACCCCCATGCCGCCCTCGCCGAGCTGGCCCAGCACGTGGTAGCGGCCGAGCCGGGCCGGCAGCGAGCGCGCCGCGGCGCCGCGCGCGGGCGACGGGTCCGCCGTCACCTCGTCGCTGTTCGACGCCCGTGAGCCGGTCGTCGAGGCCAGGCCGTCATCGCCGGTCATGCGCGCATCACTGGACGGGCTTGTAGGAGACCCACTCGTGCGGCTCGGTCGCCCAATCGATATCGTCGCAGTGGGGGAGGAGGTTGGGGCATATGGCCTCGACCTTTCCGAGGTCTCCTCTACGCGGGTTCGAGAGGCAGAGCGCGCGTTCATCGTTCCACACCGCCTCGAGGATGGTGGGCACGTAGCCTGGTTCGCCCGGCTGCGGGAGCGTGACCGTCCCCGCCGTGTTCTCCCAGCGGATCGGCGTGTTCTCCTCCGTGAAGCTGTCGCCGGTGCCGCAGAAGTCGGCGGTGATCATCTTCAGGGTCGCGTCCTGCTGCGCGCGCGTGGCCGGGGCCATGGTGTCGGCGAAGAACTCGCCCTGCTCGTAGCCGAGGGCCTTGGCCTTGTAGGCGGCCTGCCCGGAGCAGGCAAAGGTCACCCAGTCGCCGTCGATCAGGTCGACCTTCTTGAGCACCCGGTCGTAGGTCTCACCGACGATGAGCGTCACGACCGGCGCGTCCGGGCTGCCCATGACGTCGGGGCACACGTTCTTGAAGTTGCCGGGCTCGTCGCCTTCGAACTTGATCACGTAGGTGGTGAGCGGTCGGCCCTCGTCGCTCCACGCGGGGGCGTCGCCGTTGTAGTGGGTGATCGTACCCGACAGCTCGTCCCCGTCCTTCTCGAGCACGAGGTCCCAGCCGACGAGATTGGCGCCGCGGTAGAGGATGGTGGTCTCGCTCGCGTCGTAGACGACGATCTCGTCGCGGCCGTTGGTCCGGAGCGGATGGATCACGTTGCCCGGGTCGCGCAGGCCGACCAGGGTCACGCCGGCGGAGTTCGGCTGGCCGGACAGCGACAGCTCGGGGAACGGTGCGTCGTCGATCTCGGGCGAGTTGAAGGTCGGCTGGCCGGTGTCGCGGAACATCTGCTCCTCCGTGTCGGGCGCGCACGCGGCCGCGAGCACGGCGAAGAGAGCGATGGAGAGGGGCAGGGCGGGAGCAAAATTGGCGGACATGATGTGAAACTCCAAGAAGGTTCAAGAGGGGGCCGGGAGGCCAGGCCGTCGTCGCCGGTCATGCGCGAATCACTGGAGGGGCGTCCAGGTGACCCATTCGTGGGGCGTGTTCTCCCAGTCGATGTCGGCGCAATCAGGGATTTGGCCGGGGCATTCGGCCTCGATCTCGGCGCGTGAGGCGAGGCGCGGAATGTCGATGCAGATCGCTCCGTTGTGGTCCCACACCGCCTCGAAGTTGCCGAGCACGGTGCCGAACGGGATCGTGACCGTCCCCGCCGTGTTCGCCCACTGGATCGCCTTACCTTGCGCCGTGAAGCTGTGGCCGGTGCCGCAGTAGTCGGCGGTGATCATCTTCAGCGTCGCGGTCTGCTGGTCGCGCGTGGCCGGGACCATCGTGTCGCCGAACGGCTCGCCCTGCTCGTAGCCGAGGGCCTTGGTCTTGTAGGCGGCCTGCCCGGAGCAGGCGAAGGTCACCCAGTCGCCGTCGATCAGGTCGACCTGCTTGCCCACCCGATCGTAGGTCTCGCCGACGATGAGCGTCACGACCGGCGCGGTCGGCCAATCCACGGTCTCCGGGCACACGTTCTTGGTGATGTTGGTGCCGGGTTCGAGGAACCAGATCACGTAGGTGGTGAGCGGCCGGCCCTCGTCGTTCCACGCCGGGGCGTTGCCGTTGTAGTTGGAGATCCAGCCCGACACCTGGACGCCGTCCTTCTCGAGCACGAGCTCCCAGCCGTTGAGATCGGCGCCGTGGTAGAGGATGGTGGTCTCGTCCTCGTCGTAGACGACCAACTCGTCGCGGCCGTTGGTCCTGAGCGGATGGATCACGTTGCCCGGGCCGCGCAGGCCGACCAGGCTCACGCCGGCGGAGTTCGGCACGCCCGAGAGCGACAGCTCGGGGAACGGCGCGTCGTCGATCTCGGGCGAGTTGAAGGTCGGCTGGCCGGTGTCGCGGAACATCTGCTCCTCCGTGTCGGGCGCGCAGGCGGCGGCGAGCACGGCGAAGAGAGCGACGGAGAGGGGCAGGACGGGAGCAAAATCGGCGGACATGATGTGAAACTCCAAGAAGGGCTAAGAGGCGGCCGAGATGCACCGCCGTGTAGCTGTGTGGTCGCTCCCTCAGCAACTGACATGCCGCGAGTTTTCCCAAGGATCGCCGAGGCCCACGCGCGATATCACCAGCGCTTTCTCGGCTTGCCGTCGTGCGGCCGCATGGGACACCATCGACCGGCCCCATGGGCCAGCGCAAGTTCGAAAAGACGCCGTTCGAGCAGCGGTCTGCCGAGGAGACCGCTTCCACCGAGCGCTCCGCGCGGACTTGCGCGGTCCCGCGCATCGCCCGGCTCGTCCTGGTCCACCCGCGCGGCCTCGGCGAGGCGCAGGTGCTCGGCGAGGCCCCCGTGGTGCTCGGTCGCCAGCGCGACGCCGGCCAGCTCGTCGCGGCCCACAAGACTGTGTCGCGCCGGCACGCGACGCTGTGCTGGGACCCGGTGGCCGGCTGCCACACGGTCGCCGACCTCGGCAGCCGCAACGGCACGTGGGTCGACGGCCGCTCCGTGAACGCCCTGCCGGTCTACCTCGAGGACCAGGCGGTGCTGCGCTTCGGCGACGTCCTGGCGGTGTACGAGCGGCGCGACGCCGACCTGCGCGACGCGCCGCAGGTGTCGTGCGAGGCGGTCCCCGGCGAGTCGCTGGCGGCCCGCAAGCTGCGTGTGGCCATCGCCCGCGCCGCGCCCGACCTGGCGCCCGCGCTGATCCTCGGCGAGACCGGCGTCGGCAAGGAGCGGATCGCCGGCGAGCTGCACCGCCTCAGCGGCCGCCGCGGCCCGCTGGTCGCCGTCAACTGCGCGGCCCTCAGCCCGCAGCTCGTCGAGAGCCAGCTGTTCGGCCACACCCGCGGCGCCTTCACCGGCGCGACCGGGGAGCAGCCCGGCATGTTCCGCGCGGCCTCCGGCGGCACCCTCTTCCTCGACGAGCTCGGCGAGCTGCCGCTCGACCTCCAGCCCAAGCTGCTGCGCGCCGTCGAGCTCGGCGAGGTCGTGGCCGTCGGCAGCACCCAGAGCCACCGCGTCGACGTGCGCCTGATCGCCGCCACCAACCGCTCGCTGGCCGCCGAGGTCGAGCAGGGCAAGTTCCGCCGCGACCTGTACGCCCGCCTGGCGCTGTGGGAGATCCACGCGCCGCCGCTGCGCGCCCGCCGGGCCGACCTGCTCGCGTGGGTCGATCGCCTCCACCGCGCCTGGCACGCCCCGCGCAGCCGCGCCGAGCCGCCGCCGCTCGAGCTCCCGGTCGCCCTCGCCGAGGCCCTGCTGCTGCAGCCGTGGCCCGACAACCTGCGCGGCCTGCAGCGGTTCGTGCACGCCTACGGCGCGGCCGGCGGGGAGGTCGAGCCCGACGACTGGTCGGCGCGCCTCCTGTCCTTCGGGGCAGGTCCGGCGGCCGCCCCGGTCGCGCCCGCCGCGGTGTCCGGCGACACGCCGCCGGCCCGCACCATCCCGCGAGCGCCGCGTCCGCGCCCGAGCCGCGAGGCGCTGATCGCCACCCTCGAAGCCAACGCCTGGAGCATCCGCGCGACCGCGAAGCACTACGAGTGCGAGCGCAAGCAGATCACCCGCTGGCTCGGCATGTACTCGATCGCCCTGCCCGGACGCGACCCCGAGGGGTAAGGATCAATAATGTGTCGGCTCGCTGCGATCGGCAGCGACGATCGGCCTCGACCGCCGGGCGAGGCCGCTCGGCGCTCGCCGCTCCCGCTGCGATGTCGGTACCACGATTCGCGGGATCGTTCCCGGCCGCCGGCCCATCACGACAGTCGAGGGCGGTCACCGCTCGAACGCAGCGGGCGCCGCGCTCGCGGTGCACGTCGCGAGGTCGATCCGTCGCGGCCGCCGTCAGGTCGCAGGGAATACGGCGGCGTCGACAGGAGCTGCGTGATCGTGGTGTTCGAATTCGTGGGGGTCCTCCACACGACCGTGCCCGACACGAGGTTCACACCCCGCCTCCCGGTCCCGCTCTCGAAGCGAGCCGCGCCGCCCGCCACTTTGGAGGACGTAGAAATCGCCGGGAACGAAGGGCCCATCGTCCTGGGCCGAGTTGTCCGTGGCTACGCGGCGGCGCGTGATGAATGAGATATGTGTTTGTAAGGACATGTCCTTACGGTCATCCTTGCGAGCTCGGCTCAAGTCGCGGCCATGCGCGCGGTGAGCCATTTCTGCAGGCCCGGGCGGGGGCCGGGGCCGACGCGCGGATGGGGGCGGGCGTGGTCGTCGGGGCGCGTGAACTGCAGCTCCTCGCCGTCCTCGGGGATGTCGACCTTCCCCTGCAGGCCCTCGGCGCGCAGCCGCTCGCGGAGGTCGGCGCGGGTGGTGGGGCAGTGGTCGAGGGCCTCGAGGTGGTTGAGCACGACGCGTCCGGGCGCGCGGCGGACCAGGGCGACGAGCTCGTCGACCGAGAACAAGATCCGGCCGCCGACGCCCATGTCGGCGGCGCCGGCGGGGGCGACGACGACGTCGGGTTGCAGGCGGTCGACGGCCTCGAGGACCGCGTCGGCGAGGACCGCGTCCGACGTCAGGTACACGCTCGGCTCGTCGGGGTGCGCGAGGTAATAGCCGGACACCGGGCCCATCAGCCAGGCGAACCACCCGTGGCCGTGCCGGGCCGGGACGACCTCGACGTCGAGGCCGAGCGAGCCGTCGTGGACCTCGCGCACGGCGAGCCCCTTGCGCCGCAGGCTGGCGGCGTCGACGTGGCTGCTCCACACCGGCAGGCCGCGGGCGCGGATCCACCGCAGCGCGGCGGCGTCGAGGTGGTCCGGGTGCTCGTGCGTGACGAGCACGCCGGTGGCCGCGTCGAGCCAGGCAGGCGCGCCGGCCGGCAGCGGGACGAGCGGGTTTCTCCGCCGGCCGGCCCCGAACAGCTTGAAGCCGGGCAGCGCGCCCGCGTCGGCGAGCATCGGGTCGACGAGCAAGCGGTGCTCGCCGAGCGTGAGGAGGGCGGTGGCGTTGCGCAGGTGGCGGTATTTCATCGGCGTGTCCCGCCGGCAAGCTAGGCGGTGCACCGGCGGATGGAAACTGCTAGATTCGCATGCCAGCCATCCGTTTTAGCATGGAGGTCCGATGGACTGGGAGCTGCTGCGCACGTTCGAGGCCCTGGCGCGCCTCGGGAGCCTGACCGCCGCCGCGAAGGCGCTGGGCGTCAGCCAGTCGACCGTCAGCCGCCAGCTGGCGCGGCTGGAGGAGACGGCCGGTTCGCCGCTGGTGCTGCGCGAGGCGCCGCTGCGGCTGACCGAGCGGGGGACGGCCTTGTTGGCGGCGATGCTGCCGATGGTCGACGCCGCGCTGGCGGCCCGGGCCGCGCTGGAGGACACGCCGGAGCTGCACGGCGAGGTCACTCTGAGCACTGTGGGCGAGCTGCTGCGGTGGAGCCTGGCGCCGCGGCTGCCGGAGTTCTACCGCGCGCACCCGCGGCTGCGCCTGCGCGTGCTGGCGACGAACCGGGTCAGCAGCCTGGCGGCGGGCGAGGCCGACGTGGCGCTCCGCATGGTCCGCCCGCAGCGCGGCGAGCTGGTCGCCCGCCGGCTGCGGACCGAGACCTACGCGTACTTCGCCGCCGAGTCGCTCGCGCTCGACCCCGCGGTGCCGTGGCTCGGCCTCGCCGGCTCGCTGGCGGAGATCCCCGAGCAGCGCCACGCCGACCGGGCGTTCGCCGACCGGCCGCCGCGCCTGCTCGTCGAGGACTTCGAGGCGCTCGGGCGCGCGGTCGAGGCCGGGCTCGGGGTGGCGATCCTGCCGCGCAGCTTCGCGGCCCGGCTGCACGCGCTCGTCGAGGTCGCGTCGTGGCAGATCGGCGCGGCCGGCGACGACGGCGTGCCGCCCCGCGACCTGTGGATGGTCGTGCACCGCTCGAAGCAGCGAGTGCCCCGCGTGCGGGCGCTGCTCGGCTGGCTCGCGGAGGTGCTGCGCTGACGAGTGTGCGCGGCGCAAAAGGCGGGACCAGACATTCTTTTTTAATGAGATATGCCCGTACGCCCTTCGCGCCCGCAATCACCCGAATATCAAGACCTGTGAAAGGCAGGTGAGCGCGCCCGGCGAGCGCAGACCTCGGGCAACCTCACCCGGCGTCGCAGGAATCACGAGCTGCGCATGAGCGTGCACGGCGAGCGACGCCGGGGGCAACTTCGCCGGTTTGGCGGGAATCTCGAGCGGCGGCGTGAGTGTGCCCGGCGATGGCAAATCGCGGGCAAGCTCACCGATGCCGCAGGAATCATCGGCAGCGACGTGAGCGTGCACGGCGCAAACCGCAGGCGACCTCACCCGGTGTTGCAGGAATCACGAGTGGTGGCCGATCGTGCGCACTTCGGCGAGCGACGGCGCGAGATCGCCGAAGTGTCGTGCGTTCGCGGGTCAGCGCGTGCCAGCTCGCTGCAAGCGCAGGGGGGAGGCCCGTTCGGGGTCGCCGCACGTGCCAACGCAAGCCCCCGAGGGTGGCCACATTTGGGGTGTGGCGAACCCATCATCACGCGAGCGCCTTTTATTAAATTGCGGTAAGATGAATGAGTCGGACACGGGGTCCGGCATGCGTAAAAAGGAGCGATCCCATGAACAAAGCTGGACTCATCGTCCTCTTCCTGGCCACCTTCGCCGCGGGCGCGCTGCTCTCCGCTCCCTCGGCGGATGCGGCGAGCAACTGCACCTACTACAGCGACGCCGCCCACTCCTCGGTCGTGGGCCAGTACGGCTACGATTGTTGCAACAACAAGGTCGCCTGGGGCAGCAAGACCCAGTATTCGCAGTGCGGCGCCTGCTTCATCTGTTATCCGCCTCCGCCCAACGGGTGAGGCGTCGACTTCGCGGACCTCGCCGAACCACTGCAGAGCTCGGCCTGCGGCGGGTTCGGCGGCTCAGGACGACTGCAGCGCCGCGAGCCGGCGGTGGCTGCAGAGCTCGGCCGGTGGCGGTTCAGGACGGCTGCAGCGCCGCGAGGTGGTCGCCGAGGTCTCCGTAGTCACGTTGGGCCTCGGTGATGATCGTCGTCGCGTCGCGCTCGCCGCGGTCGGGGAAGAACTTGCGCGCCAGCTCGGCGATCGCCGGCTGCGGCGCCTCGCCCTCGGTCTGTCCGTACTCGACGACCTCGTACGGACCGATCCCGGCCGCCAGCAGGTGCAGGAAGTCTGCGAGATCTGTGGCGACCGCGCCGACCTCGCCCTCCGAGCCGAGGAACACGACCGGCTGATCTGTCAGCGGTCGCGTCACTCCGTCCTCGTGGTGGACGAGCCAGAACGCGACCAGGCCCCCCGAGCCGTCCTGCGCGAACACGCGGAACTCGTGCTCCGCCGCGGGGTTGCCGGTCCACGCCGAGGGCCCGCCGGTCTCGAGCTCGGCGAGCATCTCGAAGTCGATGTCGCCGAGGCCGTCGCTGTCCTGCAGCGCGTGGAGGGCCGCGAGCGGCGCGGGCAGCGGCTCGTTCGCGGGCGCCTCGCCGGGGCGCTGCGGGAGCTGGCGGGGCGGCCGGGGAGGTTCGCTCGCCTTCGCGTCCTGCGCGGCCTTCGCGAGCGCAGGGTCGTCCTCGTCGAGCTGCTCGAGCCCGAGTCGCACCTCGGCGAAGGTGTCGTCGTCGGCGTCGTAGACGAAGGTGACCTCGCGCCCGCCCTCGCGCCGCACGACGTGGCCGCGGTACATCGGCGTGCTCCACGTGCCGTCCTTCACCCGCTTCGCCAGCGCCTCCGCGTCCTTCTCGGGCAGCGAGACGTCGAGCTCACCCGCGATGCTCCCCGCGTAGTTCGGGCCGAAGTCGGCCGACCAGAGATAGGCGACGTACTTGCCGTTCTCCTTGTGCGGCGGATAAAACCCGGGGAGCCGCAGCTCCGCCTGGTAATTCAGGGTGAAACCCGCCTCTCGGTCGCGGACGTCGTGGAGCATGCCGGTCTTCGTCACGGTGGGCGGCGGCTTCAGGCCGCGCGCCGCGTGGAAGGCGAGGACCTCGGGGTCGTCGGAGCGTCGGCCGAGTAGCTGGAGGACCTGCTCGAACACGTCGTCGGAGTGCTTCGCCATGGGCGCGGCGAGGACACGGCATCGAGGGGGCGCTGTCAAGCCCGCCGGCGAGCGCGAGGCGAGGCGAGGGCGTGCTTTTCCGGACGGTCCTGTCCCGGAGGCCAGGTCGGTCGCCGAGCTCGCGGGCTCGCGGCCGCCCGACGGGCATGTCCCGAAGGACAGGCCGCCGCGTCGCGTCGCGCTCTCACAGGTGGCGCGTCTCCGCGGGCGGGTGCCACCAGTTGTCGTTGCGGCCGTCCATGAAGAAGATCGGCGCCGCCATGAGGTCGGCGGGCTCGAGGTCGTCGAGGCAGGCGACGTTGACCGAGACGTACGCGCCGTCGTTCCACTCCGCGGCGTCGACGAAGCCGTACGGGGTGACGCCGCAGTGCTTGCAGTGCCCGCCGTGGCCGCTCGCGGCGCCGGGCCGGTACTTGCTCAGCTCCTCCTCGCCGCCCAGCGCGCGGAAGTCGCCCGGCTGGACCTTGACGCTCCACCAGCGTCGCTTCCAACAGCTCGTGCAGTTGCACTTGCCCGTCCCCTGCGAGAGGTCGATGTCCGCCTCGAAACGCACCCTGCGGCACACGCAGCTCCCGTGGTAGGTCCGCTTCGACCCGTGGCCCGCTTCCTTGGTCGTGTCGCTCATCGTTCTGCCTTTCTCGCGTCCGCGACGCGCCGCCAGTGGTAGCAGGGGTTGAGGACAGGATCGGTCCTCGATTATTCTGGCGCGGTGAAGGCCTCGACGCGCGTGCTGCGGCTCCTCTCCCTGCTCCAGGCCCGGCACGAGTGGCCCGGTGACGAGCTCGCCGAGCGGCTGGAGGTGGACGTTCGCACGATCCGGCGCGACGTCGATCGGCTGCGCGAGCTCGGCTACGCGATCGAGGCGTCCTCGGGCCCCGGCGGCGGCTACCGCCTGGGCGCGGGCTCGCGGACGCCGCCGCTGCTGCTCGACGACGACGAGGCGGTGGCGGTGGCCGTCGCGCTCGGGGCCGCCGCCGGCACCGTGGCCAACCTGCAGGCCGTCGCGCTGCGCGTGCTGGCCAAGCTCGATCAGCTGCTGCCGTCGCGTCTGCGCCGCCGCCTCGGCGCGCTGCCGGGAGTGACCCTGTCGTTGCTCGACAGGCGGACCGCGGCCGACCTCGGCGTGTTGACGGCGATCGCCGCCGCGTGTCGCGACCAGGTCGAGCTGCGCTTCGAGTACGGCGACCGGCAGGGCCAGGCGACGGCGCGCCGGGTGCAGCCGCTGCGCCTCGTGCACACCGGTCGCGTCTGGTACCTGGTCGCCTGGGACCTCGGCCGCGACAGCTTCCGGACGTTCCGCGTCGACCGTGTGGCGCCGAAGCTGACCCGCGGCGCCCGCTTCTCGCCGCGCGAGCTGCCGGAGGACATCGCGACGTACGTGTCGCGATCGATCGCCGTGGCGCCGTACCGCCACCATGCACGCGTGCGCCTGCACGCGTCTCCGGAGGAGATCGCCGAGCGCGTCCCGCCCTGGATCGGCCTGCGGGAGTCCTCCGACGCGAGCGGCTCGGTGTTCGTCATCGGCGCCGACTCGGCCGAGGCCCTGGCCGCGCTGATCGTCCACGCGGGCCTCGAGTTCACGCTCCTCGAGCCGGCGGAGCTCGTCGCGCCGCTGCAGGCGATCGCGGCCCGACTGCAGCGAGGCGCGACCGTGCAGCCTTCGTGACGCGCCGGGCCGTCGCGGCGCGACCGCTCAGCCGGTGGCGCAGCCGGAGTAATCGGTGTACCCGGTCGAGTGGACCACGCAATTCTCGTCGAGGATGTACTGATGGCACGATCTCCAGTAACACGTGGCGCCGAACGGGGCGTCGGGCGGGCAACAGTTGTATGCGTGCTGCGATCCGCAGGTGCTCCACGTCTGCGGGATGCAGTAGAGCGACGGATCTTCGCTGATCTGGAGATCCTCGGGGCCGACGAGCGCCGAGGCCGGTGGAGCGTCCTCGACGAGCTCCTCGTCGATCTCCTCGTCGTCCTCGGCGAGGACGAGCTCGTCGAGATCTTCGAATTCGTCCTCGACGCAGGCCGAGAGACACAGGGCGCCGAGGACGAGGGCGCAGCGAGAAATGGTTCGAGGGGAGGGGAGCGCAACGGAGCTGGACATGGCAAAACCTCGAGGTCGGTCGCGCGAGCGCGACGGGTGGCGGACGACGTCCCGCCCGCACCTCACGCGCGAGCGAACGCCCTCCTGTGGACATGACAGGCGGCCCGGACGGATGTCGCAGCGCGGGGCGCAGAAAGTTCGACGAGGTCGCTTCGGCGAGGCCGAGCCCCTCGCCGAGGCGACCGCGGCCGCGTGAGACTCGGCCTCGGGAGATCCGCGGGCCGGCTCGACCCGGAGCTCCGCGAGCGACTTTCGCCCCCCGAGCGTTTCGGGATCGGGCACAGACGTATTCGCGGCATTCAGGTCGGTCGATGCGATTCGTCGCGCCTGCGACGCGAGGTCCCGCCGATCTCCCGCTGAGCCCGCAATCCTCCGTGGATTCGGAGTCGTCCGCTCATTCGTGGCGCAGCGCCGTCATCGGATCGATGCGGGTGGCGCGGCGCGCGGGGACGTAGGTCGCCGCCAGCCCGACGACCAGGAGGATCAGCGTCACCGCGGCGAAGGTCAGCGGGTCGGCGGTGCCGAGGTCGGGCAGGGTCGACGCCAGCACCTGCGTCCCCACCAGCGCGCCGACGATGCCGACGACGAGGCCGATGGCGATCAGCCGCGCGCCCTGGCGGACCACGAGGGCGACCACCCCCTGCGGCTGCGCCCCCAGGGCCAGGCGCACGCCGAGCTCATGCGTCCGCTGGGCCACTGCGTTCGCCATCACCGCGTAGAGTCCGATCGCGGCCAGCAGCAGCGCGAGCCCGGCGAACAGCGCCAGCAAGCGGAGGACGAACCGCGGCGACTCGAGCGTCCCGCCGATGAGCCTCTCGTAGGTGTCGACGCTGTGGACCGGCAGCGTCGGGTCGACCGCGGCCATCACCGCGCGGAGCTGCGGGGCGAGGTCGCCGGGCTCGCCCTGCGTGCGCACCAGCAGCGAGATCTGCGAGATCAGCGAGCGCCGGCCTTTCTCGGGGATCTGCGAGTAGAGGTAGTACATCTGGTAGGGCGTGATCTCCCGGTCGTCGAGGCCGTACTGCTTCACGTGATCGACGACGCCGATGATCTCGACGCTCTGCTGCTCGCTGAGTCGGTCGCGCAGCCGCTGCCCGACGGGGTCCTGGCCGGGGAACAACTTGTCGGCCATCACCCTGTCGATGATGAGCTTCGGCGGCGCGTCGGGCGTGTCCTCGACGCCGAAGGTGCGGCCCGCCAGCAGCCGGGTCCCCAGCATCTCGATGCCGCCCACGTCGACGAAGTACGCGACCGCCAGCGAGCCGGCGAGGATCGAGCGCGGATCGTCGAGCGGCAGGAAGTTGTCGTGATGGCCGCCGATGAACGGCGCGCCCATGCGAACGCTCGCCGCAGCGACCCCGGGGAGCGCCGCGAGGCGGCGCTGGAGCTCGCTGACGAACGACTGCAGGTGACCCGACGTGGCGACGCGCTCGGGCGGCACCGGGACGAGGGCGGTCAGCACATTGGTCGGATCGAAGCCGATGTCGACCGCCTGCAAGCGGGCCAGGGCGCGCATCGTCAACCCGGAGGCGACCAGCAGCATCAGCGCCAGCGCCACCTCGCCGACCACCAGCGAGCTGCGTCCGCGCAGGTGGCGGGAGCCGGCGGTCGCGCGCTGATCGCCGTCCTTCATCGCTGTCGCGAGGTCCTGGCGCGAGGCGTAGACCGCCGGCACCAGCCCGAACAAGAGCCCGGTGCCGAGCGCCACCAGCAGCGTGAAGGTCAGCACCGTCCGGTCGACCGTGATCGGCCCGAAGATCTTGAGCCCGAGGTGTGGCGGCAGCGCCGCGGTCAGCAGGTCGACCCCCCACAGCGCCAGCAGGAGCCCGAGCCCGCCGCTGAGCAGCGCGACGAGCGAGCTCTCCACCAGCAATTGGCGGATCAGCCGCCAGCGCCCGGCGCCCAGGGCCGCGCGCACGCTCATCTCCTTCTGGCGCTGCATGGCCCGCTCGAGCATGAGGTTGGCGACGTTGGCGATCGCGATCAGGAGCACGAAGGTCACCGCGCACATCATCATCAGCAGCCAGCCGCGGTGATGATCGGTGACCTCCGCGCGCATCCACTGGAGCAGCGGTCTCACCTGGCCGTATTGCTCGGGGAAGCTGCGCGACAGGCCCTCGCCGATCGCGTTCATGTCCTCCGCGGCCTCGGCGACGGTCACGCCGTCCTTCAGGCGCGCGACCGCGAACAGGTTCGTGCGCGTGAAGCGATCGCGGAAGTGCTGCTCGTCGGCCCGCGTGCCGAGCGGGGCGACGACGTCGCTGGGCCAGAGGAAGTGGAATTCGGGCGGCATCACGCCGACGATGGTCCAGTCGCTGCCGTCGAGTGTGATCGGACTGCCGACGATCGTCGGATCGGCGGCGAAGCGGCGCGTCCAGAAGCCGTGCGACAGGAGGACCGCCTGCTTGCCGTGCGGCACGTTCTCGTCGGGCAGGAAGTTGCGGCCGAGCGCGGGCACGACGCCCAGCGTCGGCATCAAGTCGTCGGAGTACCACTCCACGCGGACCTGCTCGGGATCGCCGTATCCGGTCACGGTCATGGTCGACAGGGCGCACGCCGCGACCGCGTCGAACGAGCTGTTGCCGGCGCGGTAATCGAGGTAGTTGAGGTACGACGGCGGTATCGGACCGAGCTCGGGATGGTTCTCGTAGACGAACACGAGCCGGTCGGCGTCGGCGAACGGCAGCGGCTTGAGGAGCACGCGATTGATCGCGCTGAAGATCGCCGTGTTGGCGCCGATCGCGACCGCCAGAGTGAAGATCGCCACACACGCGTAGGCCGGGCTCTTGCCCAGCATGCGCAGCGCGAAGCGCAGATCCCTAAGCAGCGCGGACATGGCGGACCTCCGTGGCCAGGCGACCCTCGAACGGATGAATGTCGAAGCCGTGGATCGGCGCGCTCTCGAGCTTGACTGGCATTCCGCGGTCCCCTCGCTGTTCACGCCGGCGCAGTTCGAGGTGTGTCCCTTGGGTCAGATCGGACGACCCGCCTCGCCGCGCCGCGGACATTTTATACAATGTCCGTGCCGCCAAGGATCCCGCAGCCTTGGCCGCGGCGCCGCCGGCAGCCTGTCCGGTTCCGGCACCAGCCGTCCCACTTCCGGACACCCCAGTGCGGCGCGGAGTGACCGACCGCGGCTCCCGGTACGCGCCGCGGGATCCCGGGCGCTCTGCGGCTCGCCGAACCTTACGCTTCCGCCCGCGGATCATCGCCCGAGCCGGTACTCAGTCTCCACGGCAGACTGCAGGTCCTCGAGCAGACGCGCGGCCAGGAGGGCAGGTCGCCGAGGGACTCGATGCCGTGCATCTGGCAGCTGCTCAGCCGTCGCTCACAGGAAGATGAGGGCGGACGAGGCGAAGCACCGGGACGCTCCCGTTCGGACCCGGAACGACATAAAGCCGCATGCCCCGGGGTGCTGACGCAGCGACGACGTTTGGCTCGCGGGGATCCCCTGGCTCGGAGCCGAATTCCGTCGCCACGGTATCGCGCCACGCCACCCCCATTCGCGGGTCGAGCAGTGGGGCCAGACAAGGCGGCGCGAGCGAAGGCGCATAAATGGTGATGGCGGTGATCGTGCCCCCTGAGCAATCGACGAACGCCGCGTCCCATGCCTGGGCCTCGAGGCGGATCCAGAACGTCGTGGGCCCGCCCTCCACCCTGTACGACGCGTCGCCTTCGGACGGCAGCACCGGGCAAGCATCTCCCGGGCGTACCAGCGCATCGTCGAGCTTGAGCGCGGGCGCGGCGTCCTTGCAAGCCGTTGTATCCCCAGGCTCGGGCGGGGGTGGGGGCGGGAAAGGCGCCATCTCGTCGCTGTCCGGCCAGGGCGCCGAAGGCTCGGGAGGCGCTGCCGCGTACTGCGGCCGCGCGCAGCCGCCGAACACCACCATCGCCACGAGACCGCCGCGACTCAGTACCATCGAAACGCCCCTTCGAAATCCGCGAGCGTGACGTCGGCCGGACACAGCATGACGGACCAGGTCGTCCCGCTGTCCGGCTTCGACCGACACGCGACGGCCGGCTTCAGTACCGCGGGATCCCGGACCCGTACCTCGCGTCGGTGCTCGACCTCCTTCCACTTGCCGTCCTGACCCCGACGAAGCCTGAGCCACGCGAAGGCCGCGACGAAGCCCGACAGGTGAGCCCTCGGCCAGCGCAACAGCAGGTCCGCGATCGACTGGTGCTCCTTCGCTATCGTGGGTACACCCGCGAGTTGCTCGGGCTCACGCAGGATCACGTCCCCGTCGCTGGCGGCACACGTCCCTCCACTCGTGGGTTCGAGCTCGAACGGGATCTCCCCCGGAGGAGCGCTCACCACCACCGCGGCAAGCCACCCCGTCGTCGTCGGCCACGCGGAGACGTTCGGCTGGCGAAGGAAGCACTTCCGCGGATGCTCGTACAGCAAGAACTTGACCGTGTCGTCGAGCTTCTGGCGGGGACTCGTCGGCTCGTCCCCCCGCATGTGCCACGCCTCCCCCTGATACTCCAACACGATGCCCTTATGGAGGCGCGCAGGCTGGCCCAGATACGTGCTCACCAGCAGCTCGATGGGATCCGCCCGCACGCCCAGCAACGCAGTCACCCATGCGATCTGGGCCAGCGCGGCCTCTCGCTCCCGCTTCTCGGCCACCCATGCCCGGTGGTACGCACGACACGGTTTGCACGAGAGGAGAACCACGTTGCGCACAGCTCCATCGGTACTCCAGCGACGCACGATGTCCCCGATGTAGCTCGTACGGACTTCGACGTCGCTACGGGACAGCCAGCGCTGCGTGCTCGCCACGACGAGCCCGCTCTGCTCGTGACGATACAGGATCCCCCCTGTTCGTCGTAGACCCAGTCGTACCACTTCGTCCCGCGCATCTCCCCGGAGCAAGGTGCCGTGGCGGACCAGCTCTTCGGCAACCGCGGGATCTTGAGGTGATTTTCGATCTTCTCCAGGCTGCTCGGCGCCCACTTCGAATTGTGGCGCGGGAACACCAGACAATGCTCTGCGAGCTCGGGGCGAGCCGCCTGCGCGTCCCCGTAGATCACGATCACCGCGGCCGACGCCGGCACCGGGAAGCCCAGCACCGACAAGGCGAGCGCGAGCAGCCGAACAGCCGCGCTCAGTCGCGACAATCGACCTCCGCGAACCGATATCCGACGATCTCGTGGTTCACCGAACGAGCTGCGATCTCGTTCTGGATCGTCAGGATGTTCCTGTCGGCCAGCAAGTCGACCATTTGCGGGAGGTCGAAGGGCTTTGCCCGGCTCGAATCGATCCGCCCCAGGATCGTCCCGTTGAGGCGAACCCGCGTCGCCTTCACGGAGAAGGTGGCTGTCGCACCCTCGATCGTCCCCTTGTTCTTGAGCGTGAACACCTGTTCGCCGAAATCCAGCCGGACGAGGTTACCGTAATACAATCGTTCCACGTACCGCACCGTAGCGGGGACCCTTTCATCGTTCAGCGGGCGACAAAGCGTGGCCTCGATGCACTTGCGGGCCTGCGAGCTGAGGTCCAGCCGTCTCGCTACCCGGGCGAGCGACAGCTTGGTCACGTCCGAGCGAAACTTCATCCCCACCTCGAGTGGCAGGTCGGCTGGAGGCTGGACCTTGAGATTCGCCCCCACGGAGTTGGCCAGCAGCGCGACCTCGAGTCCGTCCGCCAGAGTGGAGACCTCGATCCAGTCCGATCCGGGCCTGCCCGAGTCCTCGCGCCGTACATGCAGCGTATCGTGTACTTTCCCCAGTTCGTTCGGGATCTCGCCGGCGTCGAACCCTTCACAGGCCTCGTGAGACGCGTCGAAACCGGGGCCGAGCGCTCTCTTTTGCCAAGAGTCGGCGATCTTGACCTCCGCGTGGTCCTGGCGGAAGAGCACCTTGGCGTCGTCACCGAGGGTATCGGCGGCCCACCGAGTCAGGGGATTCTGGTTCAGTGAAGCTTCTCCGCGAAGTATGCAACCCGTTATGAGCAGGCAAGCCACCGCGGCTGCAAAGCCTGGCTTCCGGTCTCTCATGGGAAAAGTCTGACCCGCCCCAGCACACGAGTCAAACCGCCGGATCCGGTCCGTTACGGTCGCGGCTGGAAGTTGCGGCGCAGGTAGCCAACGCCGACTCTGCGGCGGCGCGGGATCGATCCGGCAGCTGTGTGGCGCGGGCCGCAGCGGCCCCGTCGCGGTCGTCCCAAAAACAAATCACCCACCCCGCCCGCGGCGCGCGGGTTCGGCCGCGATCTCGCCGACTTGATTGGGTCGCGGGTGCAGGGGCGGGCGCCATGCCCGCGTGTGCGAGACCAAGCGTCTACATCCCGCGGCCGTCCGGCGCCACCTGCCGAACTTCCTCGCCCTCGCCGCCTGCTCCGGGGATGTAGTTTCTCAGCCGCCCGCCGCGAACGCGAGCGACGACAGTAGGGACCGCCGGCCCAGACGATTACCCGAACTCGTCCGGGTTTGGGGCAGATTTGCGGCAACCAGAGGCAACCAGGGGCAAGTCGTCCATCTCGCAAAAGCCCTCCGTGTGGAGATTCGCGGCATTGGCAGCGGAGGGGTTTTCGGCATGAATGGGTCAGAACTTGTTCCACGAGTTCTGTTACGCGTTCTCTCGTGCGGATCTGTATGCCAGTGGTCAGCGAAAAGGCGAGCGGCTTTGTCCGAGACTCGAGCGTCTCCACGACACAGGTCGAAGCCGACACGGCACCGTTGCGCTCGTCGCGCCGGATAATTTTACCCGGGGAGTATTGACCGGGAATATTCCCCGGGTATTATCTCCGCATGGACCCGGAGCGCACCTACACCGCCTTTGCCGGCGCCCGCCGGCTCGCCTCGGGGAGCGCGCGGGAGGTGTTGCTGCGCCTCCGCGAGGTCGGCGCGGGCGGCGGTCCCGTCCTCGTCTTCGACGACGCCAGCGGGCAGCAGGTCGAGCTCGACCCGCGGCTGGCCGCCGAGGAGCCGCCGGTGCGCGCCGGTCCCGGCCGGCCGAAGCTGGGCGTCGTCTCGCGCGAGGTCTCGTTGCTCCCGCGTCACTGGGAATGGCTCGAGCAGCAGCCGAGCGGGATCTCGGCGGCGTTGCGCCGGCTCGTCGAGGAGGCGATCCGGCGCGACCCGGACGAAGAGCGGAGCCGTCTGGCGCGGGAGGCCGCGCACCGGGTGATGACGGCGCTCGCCGGGGACCTGCCCCATTACGAAGAGGCCGCGCGGGCCCTGTTCGCGCGCGACGCGAAGCGCTTCGCGCAGCAGATCCGCCGCTGGCCGGCGGACATCCGCGATCACCTCGCGCGCATGGTCGAACGCGCATTTCCCCCAGGAGACGAATCATGACGACTTCCACGCCGGCCCGGTCCCGCGCCGAGCAGAAGCGAGAATACCGCGAGCAGCCGCGGCGCGCCGGGATCTACCTCATTCGCAACACCGTCAGCGGCAAGCTGCTGCTCGGCAGCAGCATGAATCTGCAGGGCCCGCTGAACCGCCACCGCTTCATGCTCTCGATCGGCGGCCACCCGAATCGCGCGCTGCAAGCGGACTGGCAGCGTCTCGGCCCCGACGCCTTCGAGTTCACGATCGCCGACGTGGTGACGCCGCAGGACGAGGAGGCAGGCCCGCAGGAGGACGAGCTGTGGCTGTTGGAGCAGGTGTGGATCGAGCAGACCTCGCCCTTCGGTGAGCGCGGCTACAACCTCCACCCGCGAATCCGCGACGCTTGAGCGGCGCGATCGACGGTCGTGGCATCGGGCGATCTGGTACGCTGGCGCGGCATGCCGCTCACGCGCTGGCTCTCCCTCGCGGCGCTCGCCCTGGGGCTCTCGCTGGTCGAGGTCGGGCGCGCGCAGGCGTGCTCGTGCCTGAGGCGACAGATCGGTCCGGGTCGCCTGTATCTTGGGACAGGCGGGACGTTGCCCGCGGACGCGACCGGGATCCCGTGGTCCGGGACGCCGAACATGGCTCCCGATCAAGTTCGGCTGACGCGGGAGGCCGGCGGCCGGCGCGTCGTGGTGGAGCACGAGCTCGTCCGCGAGGGCGAGATCGTGCTGATCGTGCCGCGGACCGGGCTCAGGCCCGGTGACGTGTACACGGTGACGGTGCGGGAAGATCGCTGGCGTACGATGAAAGAGCGGCGTCCCGAGCTCGAGCGCGAGTTCGGGAGCTCGATCGCGCCGGCCGAGATCACCGCGAGGGTCACCGTCACGGCGACGGGCCTCGTGCTGACGGATCCGACCCTGCGGACGACCGAGCACATCGAGCGCCCCGTGCAGAGCCAGTGGGCGGACGCCGGAGCGTGCAGCAGCGCGATCCAGGCCGACACGCTCGCGTTCTCGGTCGACCTGCCGCCCGAGGCAGAGCCGTTCCGTGATTATCTGCTCTACAGGACCCTCGTCGACGACCGCGAATGGCAGCACACGGAGGGCGACTGCGCAGTGAACGAGCCCGGTCGCACATGGACGAGGCAGCCTGGGACCGACCGGATCTTCAGCGAATGTCCGGCCGATCCGCGCAGCGGGGCTCGCGGGCTCGGCCGCGGCGTCGCGGCCGGGCGACATCGTGTGCGGGTCGAAATACGGTCACCGGACGGACGACACGCCGCGAACGCGGCCGCAGAGGTCGAGCTCGGCTGTGGTCGACCGGAGCAGCCCGGGAGCGGACCCCCGAACACGCCGGCGCGGCCACCCGCTCCCGCGCCCGGGGTTTCCAAATCGTCCGAGCCGCCGCCGCTGCAGAAGAATGGTTGCGTCGTAGCGAACGTACAGGACGCGCCCATGCTCATCGTATTCGGTGCGCTGGTGGTGGGATTCGCGCGGCGCCGGCGACCTGTCCGCGACCAGTGATGTGCGCCGTGGGCTCGCTCCGCGTCATTCTCCAGGCCGGGACGAGGTGAGGGTCAACCTCGGGGCAAGGCTGGCCATCCATCCTGGTATGCGAGGCGATCACGCCGGCCTGCGCCGTGGGGGGACGCGATTGCAATGGATAGAGTCCAGCGGACCGCTCGCCCGCTGCGCTCGACGGGCGGCGGCGACAGCGGCTCGCGTCCGGGCTCGGTCTCGGCGAGCGTGCGGCGGACAGGCCGTGCCGGGGGCGCTCGTGCATCATCCTCGGCGGTCTCGCCGCGCCGCTCGCGGGCTGCTGCGCTATATCTTTCGGCGTGGGCGAGCCGGCGTACACGGTCGCTTCTCAGGCGCTCGCGGTGCCGGTGGCGCTGATCGCGGTGGTCAAGGCGTCGCAGGCGATTTCCAGAGAAGTCACCTGGGACCGCCTCGCGCGGCGCTTGCTCGAGGTCGGCCTCGAGCAGGGCGGGGCGGACCGCGGCTGCCTGATCTGCGTCGAGCGAGGCGAGCTCGTGGTCGCGGCGGACGCGAGGGTCGACGAACGGGGCGTGCGGACCGAGCTGTTCTCCTCGCTCCCGCTGGCGAGCTCGGGGCTGGCGCCGACGTCGGTCGTGCAATTCGTCGAGCGCACTCGGGAGCTGGTGATGCTCGACGACGTCGGCCTGGGCGGCTCGTACGCCCACGACGCGTACTTCGGCGCCCGCCGCCCCCGGTCGCTGCTGTGCCTGCCGATCCGGCGCCAGGCCGAGGTGTGTGCGATGCTGTACCTCGAGAGCGAGCGCGTCGCCGGGGCCTTCACCATCGAGCGGCTGACGGTGCTCGAGCTGATCGCGGCCCAGGGGGCGATCGCGCTCGAGAACGTCCGGCTGTTCACGCGCCTCGAGCACGAGAACGTCGAGCGCCGCCGCGCCGAGGCCTTCCTCGCGGAGAGCCGCGCGCGCCTGCAGCAGATCGTCGACAACACCACCGCGGTGATCTGCTTGAAAGATCTGGACGGGCGCTTCTTGCTCGTCAATCGCCGGTACGCCGAGCTCCTGCACCTCGAGGCCGAGAGCATGTGCGGCAAGACGGACTACGACTATTTCTCGCGCGAGGAGGCCGACGTGTTCCGGGCCAGCGACCTCAGGGTCCTGCGAGAGAACCGGCCGCTCGAGTTCGAGGAGGACCTGGAGCTCGACGACGGGCTGCACACGTACCTCTCGCTCAAGTTCCCGGTCGCGGACCCGGCGGGCCGGACCTGCGCGATCTGCCTGATCTCCACCGACATCACCACGCGCGTCTGCGCGGAACGTGAGCGCGACCGGGCGCTGCTCGACGAGCGGCGGTCGCGGGCGGCCGCCGAGGAGGCGGTCAGGCTGCGCGACGAGTTCCTGCTGGTCGCCTCGCACGAGCTCAGGACGCCGCTGACGAGCCTGCAGCTGGCGCTCGAGCGGCTCACCCGCCAGCTCCGCCCCGACGGGTCGCCGCCGGTGAAGCGCGCGCTGGAGGTCTGCGCGCGTCAGTCCCGGCGGATGGGCGGCCTGGTCGAGCTGCTGCTCGACCTCGGCCGCGTCCGCGCCGGCCGGCTCGAGCTGCATCGACGTCGGGTCGACCTCGGCGTGCTCGTTGAGGCCGTGACGGGCAAGCTCGCGGAGGACCTCGCGCGCTCGGGCTGCACATGGACGCTGCACGTCGAGGAGCCGGTCGTCGGCTCGTGGGACGGCGCGCGGCTCGAGCAGATCGTGACGGGCTTGCTGTCGAACGCCGTGAAATTCGGCGAGGGCAGGCCGATCGAGATCCGCGTCGGACGGACCGACGACACTGCGCTGTTGACATTGACCGACCAGGGGATCGGCATCTCGCCCGAGGCCCGGGACCGGATCTTCGAGCGCTTCGGCCGGGCCGTCCCGGCGCGCCATTACGGCGGCCTGGGGCTCAGTCTGTTCATCGCGCGCGCGATCGTCGAGGCGCACGGCGGTCGGCTCGAGGTCGCCAGCGCGCCGGGTCGAGGTTCGACCTTCACCGTCGAGCTCCCGCTCGGAGCGTGAGCCCGATGGCTCCGCGCATCGCGGACGCGCCGCTCAGGCGAGCGCCCGCGCCTCGCGGGCCAGCGCCTCCACCTCGTCCTGCGTCAACGCGATCGTGCGCGCCGCCCAGTTCTCCTCGAGGTGGGCGAGCGAGCCGGTCCCGGGGATCGGCAGCATCACCGGCGAGCGCGCGAGCAGCCACGCGAGGGCGAGCTGCGCCGGCGTCGCGCCGTGCCTCGCGGCCACCCCGTCGAGGGCAGGATGGGCCTTGCCGAGGTCGCCGGTCGCCAGCGGGAAGAACGGCAGGTACGCGATGCCGCGCGCCTCGCAGGCGGCGAGCACCGCGTCCGGCGACTCCACCGCCGCGTGCGTCGCGTGGGCCAGCGCACCGAGCCCGCCCGTCATGTTGTAGAGGTTCTGCACCGCCACGATCGGCGTCCGCGCGAGCGCATCAAAGAGCTCCGCGGTGCCGACGTTGCTGAGCGCGAGGTGGCGGATCTTGCCCTCCTTCTGCAGCTCGATCATCGCGTCGAGCGACTCGCGGAACGGCACGCCCGCGCCGGGCATGTAGCGGAAATGAGTCACGTCGCAGCGCTCCAGCCGCAGCGTGCGCAGGTCCTCCTCGCAGCCCTGGCGCAGCTCCTCGGGCCGGGCGAACGCGACCCAGCCCTTGTCCGGCGTGCGCCTGCCGCCGAGCTTCGTGGCGATCACGAGGTCCTTCGGGTACGGATGCAGCGCCTCGGCGATGAGCCGGTTCGCCACGTGCGGGCCGTAGAACCAGGCGGTGTCGATGAAGTTGATGCCCAGCTCGAGCGCCCGCCGCAGCACCGCGCGGGCGCGGGCGGGATCGTCGGGCTCGCCCCAGACGTCCTTGCCCGGCAAGCGCATGGCGCCGTAGCCGAGGCGAGTGACTTCGAGATCGCCGAGGCGGATCGTGGCGGGCAAGCTGGCGAAGTCGCGGCTGTTCTGCGTGAGGTCGTCGCTCATGCCCCGCAAGCTAGCCCCGACATGCGAAGGCGACTTGGGCGATGTTGGCGCTGCATCGAGCGCGCGAACTTGCCGGGCGTCACCCCGAAGATCCGGCGGAAATGGCGGTGGAGCTGGCTCTCGTCGAAGAGGCCGACGGCGTGCGCGACCTCGGCGCCCGTCATGCCCGCCGACAGCAGCTCGGCCGCCCGCGCCACGCGAAGGTGCGTCAGGTACTCGTAGGGCGGGATGCCCAGCTCGGCGCGGAAGGCCCGGATGAGGTGGAACTTGTCGGCGCCCGCGTGGGCGGCGAGGGCGTCGAGGCTGACGGGCCCGCAGAGGTGCGCGCGCAGGTAGTCGCGGGCCAGGCGGACCGCCCGCGGGGCCCGCTCGTGAACGCGCACCTCGCCGCGCTCGGTGCAGGTGGCCAGCAGCTCCGTGAGCGTCTCGATCACCAGCGCCTCGAGCTCGCGCGTGACCGGCCCGCGGCTGGCGAGCGCCGCGTGCATGGCCGTGGCCAGCGCCGCGGCCCGGGGCGCGCGCCCTGGCGCGACGTCGACGAAGTGCACCGGCCGGGGGACCCCGAGAGTGCGCGCGGCCTCGTCCACCATGTCCGCGGTGAACCCGGCGCCCTGCAGGGTGATCGGGGAGTGCACGCGCAGGTCGCGGTGCACGTCGCCCGGCTCCTTGAGCCGGAGGCCGCCCGCCGCGAGCGTGCGCACTGCCCCGCGGTACCAGCCCTCGACCGCGCCCCGCAGGACCACCACGACCCCGTAGAGCTCCGAGTACGAGGACAGCAGCCGCGACGAGTCCTCGACGCGGAACATCCGCAGCCCCTCCATGCCCTCGGGTCGCCAGTGCTCGACGCACGGCCCGTCGTCCCGCGAGCGCCGCCGCGCCGTCCCCTCGAGAGCCCCGGCAGAGCCATGTCCCATGGGGCGATCGTAGCCGATCGCGGCCGCCTCGACTTGGGCGATCTTGGCGGCCGCGTCCTCGTGGCGATCAGACGCTGCGCAGGCGCCAGCGCTCCCATTCGTAGGTGTTGAGGTGCGTGTAGATGCTGTCGTCGGGCCGCGCGCCGAGGTGCAGCCCCCACTGCGCCGAGCGGATCAGCACCAGGTCCGGGGCGACGGGGAGGATGTACCAGCGCTCCCAGAGGTCGCGGTTGACCGTCCCGTAGACCGAGCCGTCCTGGCGCGAGCCGAGGAAGGTGCCGTGCGCCGCGCTGCGCAGGTAGACCTGGCCCTTGCCCGCGTCCTCGACCTTCCAGCGCTCCCAGACGTCCCGGTTGGGGTGCACGTAGATCGACATGTCGGGACGGATCCCGAGCTGCTTGAGGTGGGTGGAGTTCGTGATCTCGAGGGTGGAGCCGACGTGGACGGACGGCTTGACGGGGAGCGGCGTCTCGATGTTGGTGTGCACGTCGTAGGCGGACACCTGGTGGTACATGCCGGTCTTCTTGACCTCGACGACGGTGCCGTCCGGGTAGGTGCACTCGTAGGTCGCGGTGAACGGCATGTCGATCCGGCCGCGCCGCACCAGGACCTTGACCGTCACCGACGTGCGCTTCGGGACCACCACCGGGGTCGTGAGCGAGACGGTCTGCTCCTTGGTGCTGCTCTGGCCGAAGGTGATCGAGGTCGTGACCTTGGCGCCGAGCTGGAGCGACGTCTTGAAGCCCACCGGGGCGCCGACCTCGACCGTGTGCACCACGCTCAGCTCGAGCGCGGCCGAGGCCTCGTAGGTCTCGGTCTTCGACTCCTTCGTCTCGTAGGTGAGGGTCTGCGACTGGTCGACGTCCGAGTCGTTGTTGATGAGCTGCTGGGTGACGATGCTCGGGTCCAGGTCGGCGATGGTGCCGGCGTTCAGGTCGAAGTCGATGCGCTTGAGGACGTTGCTCGAGTTGGCGGAGAGGAATCGCCACAGCTCGTTGTCGTCGCCGCCGTCCCAGCCCCACGAGATGACCCGCGAGCCGGCCGGGTAGGGGCCGTTGCCGGCGGCGTTGACCTTCTGCTCCCAGTCCTGCACCGAGGCCAGCGCGTTGTAGGTGCCCTGGACGTTGTCGTGCTGCCAGGCCGCGAGGTCGTCGGTGCCGAGCGAGCCGGCGTTGACCAGGCGCAGCGCGGCGCCGTTGTCGGCCGACGCGCGGGCGATGCACTTGCCGGTCGAGCGGTTGACCAGGCCGAAGATCTTCTCGTCGTTGGCGTTGCGCAGCCGCTTCTCCCACATCTGCTTGGTGTCACGATAATCATGCACCGCCAGGACCACGTCGTTGTGGACGACGTCCACGCTGAGGGCCATGACCTCATTGTTCGGTCCGCGCACCTTGGCGATGATGAAATCGTACTGAGTGTTGTTCGGCATTCGTAGCTCTGCTCCGCGGCGCCGTTCAGCAAGCGACGTGCCACGGCGCGACGCGGCGACGCCTCGGCTTCCTGCGCCCCGGCGGCGCGCGTTTGTGGCCTCGGACGTTCACTGAACGTTCACCGGCCGGCGCTTGAACGGACCGGGGCGATGCCGTAGGCTCGCCGCCCGTGGATAGCATCGCCACATTGACCCCGGCCCACGCGCCGGGGGACGATTGTGCACAGGACGTCGCGGGGGTGACGATGACGATTGTGGGTCACCCCGACCCGGGCCGGGTCGGCGAGACCGCGGCGGTCGAATTCGACGCCCGCCAGCGCGTGCCGCTGTCGCGCCGCGAGCCCCTGTTCGCCGCCGCGGGTCAGCCCGGGCGCCCGCTCGAGGACCCTCACCTCAGTCGTTCGCCCATCTACCTGTCCTTCAAGGCAGGTGAGATGCCGGTCTGGACCGATCCGGCCCACGCGCCGAGCGAGATCCGCCCGCTGCACGGCGCGCAGGGGCGCGCGTGGTACGTCGGCTTGCGGCGGCGGGTCGGTCTGCTGATCGAGCTCGGCCTGCGCGCGGCGCCGCCGCGCGAGCAGCACGGGCTGGTCGGGGTGAGCGCCGCGACCGCGCGCCTGCGCGAGCAGATCGAGGCGACCGCGGGCAGCGAGCTGCCGGTGCTGCTGAGCGGCGAGACGGGGACCGGCAAGGAGCTGGCGGCCCAGGCGATCCACGCGCTCGGGCGGCGACGTCAACAGCCGCTCGTCGCGGTCAACCTGTCGGCGATCCCCGACAGCACCGCGGCGAGCCAGCTGTTCGGCCACGCGCGCGGCGCCTTCACCGACGCGGCCCGGGCCCACGACGGCTACTTCCTCCAGGCCGACGGCGGCACGTTGTTCCTCGACGAGATCGGGGACGCGTCGATCGGCCTGCAAGTGCAGCTCCTGCGGGCGCTCGAGCAGCGCGAGATCCAGCCGGTCGGCGGCCGCGTCCGCGCCGTCGATGTCCGGCTGATCACCGCCACCGACGCCGACCTCGATGACGCGGTCGCGGCCGGGCGCTTCCGCAAGGCGCTGCTGTTCCGCCTGTGCGGCCAGACGCTGAAGCTGCTGCCGCTGCGCGATCGACCGGCCGACATCGCGGTGCAGCTGGTCCACTTCCTCGACCGCGCGCTCGACGGGCTCGGCCGGCGCGAACACCTGCGCCTGCGCTCGTGGACCGACAGCCCGTGGCTCGATCTGGAGGCCGTCGAGGCCGCGCTGAACGCTCGCTGGCCCGGCAACTCCCGCGAGCTGCGGGCGGTCGCCAGCCAGGCCGCGCTGCTCGGCGCGAACCAGCCGAAGATCGTGCTCGCTACCAGCTCACCGCCCGCGCCCGCGTCGGCGTCGCGGTCGACGTCGGCGGTCGCAAACGCGGCGGCGGAGGAGCCCGCGCGAGCGCTGACGGAGTCGGCGATCCGCGCGACGCTCGCGGCTCACCAGCACTCGGTGCGGGGGGCTGCGCGCGCGCTGCAGGTCGCGCCCAACACGCTCTACGCCCGCATGCGCGAGCTGGGGATCCCGCTCGCAGGAGCGCTCTCGGACGAGGAGCTTGCGGCCGCGCACGAGGCGTCGGGCGGTAATGTGACGATGATGGCGCGCGCGCTCGGCGTGTCGCTGCGCGGCATCCAGCGGCGCCTCGGTCGCGCGCGATAGCCCGTCGATCCGTGGTAGACGAGCGCGCGTTGCAGGACGACGCTCCAACCGACGGGTCGCAGGTGACCCTGGTGCCCGGGTCCGACTCGATTGTGACAGTGAACCGCGGCCGGGCGCGCGGCCTCGAGGACGTGCCGTCGCGGATCGGCCGCTACGTGATCCTCGGCCGCCTCGGGGCCGGCGGGATGGGCGTCGTCTACGCCGCCTACGACCCGGAGCTCGACCGCAAGGTCGCGATCAAGCTGATGTACGCGGAGGAGAGCGAGGCCGGCGCGCGCCGCAGCCAGGCGCTGCTGCTGCGCGAGGCCCGGGCGCTGGCGAAGCTCTCGCACCCCAACATCGTCGCCATCCACGACGTCGGCGTGCACGCCGGGCAGGTGTTCGTGGCCATGGAGTTCGTCGCCGGGCGCACGCTCAGGCGCTGGCTCGAGGAGGCCCCGCGCGGGTGGCAGACGATCGTCGAGGTGTTCGTGCAGGCCGGCCGCGGCCTGATGGCGGCGCACGCGGTCGGCCTCGTGCACCGCGACGTGAAGCCCGACAACCTGCTGGTCGGCGACGACGGTCGCGTGCGCGTCGCCGACTTCGGCGTGGCCCGCCACCGCGAGCCCGACGAGGCCGCGCGGATCGAGGGCGGCGCGAGCCGGACGATGGCCACCGTGGTCGGACGCGGCGCCCGCATCGGCACGCCGGCGTACATGGCCCCCGAGCAGCACGGCAACGAGGGGGTCGGCCCGCACAGCGATCAGTTCAGCTTCTGCGTCGCGCTCCACGAGGCGCTGCACGGGCTGCGACCATTCGCCGGCGAGACGCCCGACGATCTGGTCGCGGCGATCCGCGCCGGCGAATTGCGGCGACCGAGCGAGCCGTCGCGGCTGCCGGGCTGGCTCGACCGCGCGATGCAGCGAGGCCTCGCGGCCCGGCCCGCCGATCGCTGGCCGTCGCTCTCGGCGCTGCTCTCGGCGCTCACGCCCGAGCAGGGCCAGGCGCGCGCGCGTCGGGGCTGGCGGGCGCTCTACGCCGCGCTCCTGGTCGTCGGCGGGGCCGCGCTGGTGTTCGCCGCGCGCGAGTGGCAGCTCGGCCGGGCGCGCGAGCAGGCCGAACAGGCGGCGGCGGAGCGCCTGCAGGTCGTGATCGGCGGCGTCGATCGCCTGCTCGCGCGCGGCCGCCGGGGCGAGGCCGAGGAGGCGCTGCGGGCCTTCGTCGCGGAGCCCGAGCACCGCGCGTCGCGGGCGGCGCTCGACGCCTGGCTGCTGTGGGCCGACCGCATGGACGAGGCCCGCGATCACGAGGCCGGCCTGGCCGCGCTGGTCGAGGCGTACACCGGCCTGCCGGCGAAGGACCCGCGCGAGGCGGCGATCTTCCTGCGCATCGCCCGGCTGTTCGGCCTGCAGTGGCGCTTCGCCGAGCTGGCGACCCTGGCCCGCACCGCCGGCCAGCGCTCGCCGCAGGCCGTGCACACGCCGACCTGGTCGGGGCTGCGCGCCGACGCTGCGCTGGGCCTGCGCGACGTGAGCGGCTTCCTCGCGGAGGTCGACGGCGGTCTCGCCGGGCGCGAGCGCGAGGACGTCGCGCCGGTGCTGCGCGCCCTCAACGCGGCGAGCTTCCCCGAGGTCCGCGGCGAGCACGTCGTCGTGGTCGACCTCGAGGGCGACGGACGGCGCGAGCTGGCCGTGTTCCCCCGCGACGGCCAGCGCGGGCCGGTGAGCCTGCGCCGCATGGACCGCGCGCTCTCGCCGGTGCTCGAGCTCACCGGCGACGACGCGATCGGCCGCGTCGGCGCCGAGCTCGGCGCGCTCCACCGCAGCGCCGACGGCTCCTCGCATTTACTCGGCCGCGTCGACGGCGATGCGGTGCTGTACGCGCTCGGTCCGGGGCCGCCGCACATTGTGCACACCTGGCCTTACGACCAGCTGCAGGCGGCGGCCGCGGCCGACCTCGACGGCGACGGCCTGCGCGAGTTCTACGTCGGCACCGGGCCCTACACGCGGCGACTGTATCGCCTGACGCCGGACGCGAGCGGGACCTGGCAGCGCAGCCCGGCCCACCCGCCGACCGACGAGCTCGGCAGCGACATCAACGCGCTGGCGACCGGCGACTTCGACGGCGACGGCCGCGACGAGCTGGCGGTCGCCGTCGGCCCGTGGCGCGCCTACGACGTGCGCGTCCTGCAGGCGGGGCCGGACGGCGCGCTCGAGCTCGGGGCGCGGCGGCGGATCGGTCACGTGCGGGCGCTGACGAGCCTGCGCGGGGTCGACGGCGGCACCCTGCTGGCGATCGCCAAGGACAACGAGGCCGCCAGCAAGGGCGCGTTCTCGCCGGACACGCCGCACGGGGAGCCGCCCGGCCTGTACGTCGTGCGGCGCGACGGCGAGGCGCTGACGACCGTGTTCTTCGCCCCGTTTCCGGCGCCCGACGGCGCGCAGGAGGTCGGCCGCGTGCGCACGATGGAGCGCGGCGACTTCGACGGCGACGGCCGCGACGACCTGATCCTCCGCTACCGGGCGCCGTCGCGGAGCGCCATGGCGACGTTGTTGTGGCGCCAGCGCGAGGACGGCAGCTTCGTGTCGGCGTCGCTCGAGCACGTCGTCCCCCACGCCGTCGGCAACTTCGACGACGACCCCGCGGACGAGCTGCTGGTGACGACCCCGCGCGGCGACGGCGAGGCGCTGGCGATCCTCGGCGCCGGCGGCGAGCCGCTCGCGTCGGTCCTGCCGCCGCGCGTGAACGTGACGCCGCCGACGGTCTCGGACCCGTCGCTGGCGCGCGCGTGGGCCCGCGCCGAGGACCTGGTCGGCTTCGGCCTCTACGCCGCGGCCGCCGAGGCGCTCGCGCGTCGCAGCGCGCTCGTCCAGTCGCACGAGGACGGCCGCGCGGCGCAGCAGCGGGCCGCCGCGCTCTACGAGGCCGCCGGCGACCACGCGCGGGCGGCCGCCAGCCACGCGGTCCTGGCCCAGGACGGCGACGTGGGCGCGGCCCTGGCGGCGATCGCCAGCTACGAGCGGGCCCTCGATCTCGCCAGCGCCCTGCGGGTCGCGCGGGCGGTGCTGGCGAGCGACGCGCCGACGCCGTCGCAACGCGACGAGGCCCGCGCCGCCGGCGAGCGCCTGGCCGCCGCGGTCGAGCCCCGTGACGTGCTCGAGCTGCGCTTCGACCAGCCGCTGGCGCAGTCGTGGCAGCTGCACGAGCCGCTGGCGGTGCGCGTCGATCGGGGACGAGGCAGCCTGGCGATCGACGCCTTCGCCGACACCGGCGATCTCATGACGCTGCCGATCGAGCTCACCGGCGGACCGCTCGGCCTCGAGGTCGAGGTCGACGTCGAGCGCGCCGAGTGGGCCGCGCAGCTGGCCGTCGCAGTGCGCACGCCGGGTGGCGAGGAGGTCATGTCGCTCGGCGTGGCCGCGGGCGGCGGCGGCGGCTATCTGCGTCGCCACGGCAGCTTCACCGCGCCGAGCCTGCCCCGGCGCCTCGACATCGCCGGCAGGCCGACCGACGACCCCAGCGCGCCCTCGCGTCATTTGTTGCAGGCGCGCTTGCTGCCGCACCAGGGCATGATCGACGTCGAGGAGCGCGGCGAACATGCGGAGCGGCGCACCTTCCCGCTCCGGCAGGCGCTGCGCCCGGGCCCCCACCTGCTCGTGCTGCGCGCCAGCGGGGTCGAGGAGCACGGCGCGCAGCAGCTGCGGGCCAGGCTGCGGCGCGTCTCGCTGGTCGGCGCGCGGCTGTCGGCTGCGGCGGCGCCGGCCGAGCCCGGGCAGGAGCTCGCGCGGGCGCTCGTCACGGGCCAGTGGCGCGCCGCGGCGGCCTCGCCGGCCGACGGGGAGCTCGCGCCGCTGTGGCGGGCGACTGCGGCCGCGGAGCTCGGCCGACTCGACGACGCGCTCGCCCTGCTGGCGACCCTCGACCTCGAGCGGCCCGTCATCCGCAAGCACCTGCGGCACCTGCTGCGCGGGCAGCCGACGCGGTTCGTGCCGCTGATGCGCGGCGCCTTCGGTCCGCGCCACGCCGAGCTGCTGCGCGAGGCGCTGGCCGAGGCGGCGCGCATGCACCTCGACGCCGAGCTGCAGCAGGTGTGGCTGAGCCAGACCCTCGACGTCGAGAGCTTGCCGACCGCCGACGCGGCCCAGCTCGACACCAAGGTCGAGCTGCTGACCCTGCGCGCCGCGGCGTGGCAGGCCGCGGGCGACCTCGAGCAGGCCGCGGCAGACCTCGACGCCGCGGCCGCGCTGCGCCAGAGCGACGGCGAGGCTCGCTCCGAGCGGCTCGCCGAGCTCGACGTCCTCATCGCCGAGGTCGCGGCCGCCCGCGCTCGCCCCGAGGAGGCGCTCGCTGCGGTGGCCCGCGCGCTCGCCCGCACGCGCGCGCCTGCGTCGATGAAGGAGCGCCTGCGCATCGACCCGCGGCTGCGAGGATTGCAGGACGATCCGCGCTGGCGCCGCTTGCTCGACGCCCGGCCGTAGCTGTCTCATCAATGCGGCGAAGGTCCACGCCCGCGAGGTCGCGCGGACGATGCGTCCCTCTCACGCGAATGCCGAGACGGCGCCGATCAGGGGCGCACCGACGAATCGGCCGCGAGCGGGCGTCGTGCGATCGATCATGCCAGTGTCCCTCGCGGACCCGACGCGCAGCCGCGCGATCGTCGAGGGCCGTCGTACGATTACCAATGGTGTATGCACGAGCCGCGGCGAGGACCTTTCATCGGTCCTCGCCGGGCGCCTGCGAGATCACGACCGTCAGCGCCGCTTGTCCCGCTCGCTCGTGCGGTGGCGGGCGCGGTAGTCGCTCGGCGACTCGCCGGTGACGCGGCGGAACATCGCGCTGAAGTTCGCCAGCGACGCGCAGCCGACCTCGAGCGCCAGCGCGGTCAGCTTCATGTCGGTGTCGCGCAGGGCAGCCTGGGCCGCGCGCACCTGGGCGGCGTTGTACTCGTCCTGGAAGGTCGTGTTCTCCTCCTGCAGGCGCCGCTGCAGCGAGCGCGGCGACATCCCCAGGGCGCCGGCCGCCTTCTCCAGCGTGACGCCGGCGAACGGCGGGACGAGGACGCGGCCCAAGCGTGCGACGATCCCCTCGTCCATCGCCCCGGCCACGATCGCGTCGAGCTCCGCGACGAGCGCGGCCGGCTCGGCGAGCCCCAGCCAGCACAGGGCCGGCTCCGGCTGCTCGTACACCTGCGTCGGATAGGACGGCTGCATCACCTGATAGAACCCGGTCACCACGGCGCCGGGCAGCCCGGCCGGTCGCAGCAGCGCCTGGCGGGTGACCACGCCCTGGTAGGTGGACTGACGCGCGCCGAGGAACGCGACCAGGATCTCGTACGCGCCCTCGTCGACGCCGACGAGCCGGCGCAGGTCGACCAGCGACGCGTGCGCGACGACGTCCGGGCGGATCTCCACGTCGAGGATGGCCGTGAGGGCCCGCAGGTCGGCGACGTCGGGCCGGCCCCACAGCGCGAACCCGTAGAGCTCCGCGCTGGCGCACCAGTACACGAACGTGCGCGCGGCGACGTAGAGACCGACGGGCGCCGTCATGAACGCGGACAACTGCTGCGCTGGCTGCATGCGACGTCTCGCCGGCCCGCCGCGGGTGTCGCCGCCGGGCCCCGACCCTGCCGATTAACGCCAGGCGATCGCGCTGTCAACGGAGCGCCGCGGGCGCAAGCCGCCGAGGTAGATCCCTCGTGGCCGCGATCACCCGTGTCGCGCCAAAGCCCCACCCCGGGCATCCGAGCCCCTCCTGTCTCTCAGGTCAGGTGCGTCCGTGCCTGCGCACTCGGACCCCCGATGTCGGCGCTCGGCCACGACCATCCCGGCGGCGACGAAGTCGAGGTCGTGGGTCGCCCGCGTGACGGCGCGATCACACCGCAATCCCGGCCACGTCGCGGCCTTGTGCGCGATCGAGGCCGCGCAGGAGGTCGGCCTGCGGCGGGTTTCACCGGCGGCAAGTGAGCGAGCGCGGTGAACTCGGCGGCGCGGGTGGTCACACCTGCGAGGGACCGAGGCCCGCGCCCACGCGCCGCCCGTCATCGGCGTCGCTGCGAATGTAAGGAGGACCGCCGGTCATGAATGGGCATAGCGCGGACGCGGCCGGAGTAGTCCCTGCATACGGGCGTTCGCGGGCGTCGATTGGCGTCTTCTCGAAAGCGCCGTCGCACGGACGCAAATCAGCGGTGTGCGCGGGTCCTTCACCGCGACTCATGAGATTTTTTCGCGGCGGGACTGTTGGCAAGATCGGGCCACGCTGCTACAAGAATGCGGGCCGGATCACTTTATCGTGATCCGTTCGGCTCCCTCCCGTCGCTCACTCGACGGTCCGACAGGCGAGTGGTCCTGCGGGAGCCGACGTATCCGCCCGAACGTGGGTCTACGAAGCTATCATGCGCTCTCCTGCCAACATCTCGTCGCGCCGATGCCCCGAGGCGAGGCCGTGCCCCGGAGCTGCGAGCTCCGACGCGCGCGCCACGGGGCGGCGCGACGGGCTCGGGCTCGGCGGCGAGGTGCTGGTGAATGATTTTTCGGGCGACGCCACGGGCTTGAAACCCGCGGCGCCCGCGGCGGGTCGGAGGCACACCGTGGGCCGGCCGCCGCGCCCCTCGTAGCGGCGGCCTTCATCAAGGCCGCGGGCGGTGGAAGAGCTCTCGTATTAATGAACGAGAAGAAATGGATTAGACATGCTCAAGAACGCGAAGAAGAAGGACAGCGAGAAGAAGCTCCCCAAGTTCAAGGCCAATACGCTCGGTATCGACGAGCTGTGCCAGATCAAGGGGGGGATGCCGCCGGAGACCGCGAACACGCAGAGCGTGTGCCACGTCGACGGTACCTGCGATGGTGCCATGTAGCATCGATGCTCTCCCCCGATTGGTGCGGGGCGAGCGGTGGACGAGTTCTCGTACGAACGGGAAGAATGGATAGACCATGAACAAGACCATGAAGAAGACCGACAGCGAGAAGAAGCTCCCCAAGTTCCAGGCCAACACGCTCGGCGCCGACGAGCTGTGCCAGGTGACGGGCGGGATGCCGCCGGAGACCGGCGCCACCACGTCCATGTGCCACGCCGACGGCGTCGACGACGGTGACGGCGGCGGCGGCGTCGCCTGAATCGGTGCGAACGATCACCTTGGCTTAGATTAGACTCCTCGCCCCCGATGGTGCGGGGCGAACATTGGACGAGTTCCCGTACGGACGGGAAAGAAATGGAATAGCCATGAACAAGACCATGAAGAAGCAGGACAACCAGAAGAAGCTCCCCAAGTTCCAGGCCAACACGCTCGGCGCCGACGAGCTGTGCCAGGTGCAGGGCGGGATGCCCCCGGAGACCACCAGCACCAAATCGATCTGCAGCACGGACGGCGTCTCGGACGACGACTACTAGCTCGACAGGTGACAGTGGCCTCCACCGGCGCTCGCCGGTGGAGGCCGCTGGGGCGACGATCTGCGCGCGAACCGAGCGAGGCCACCCATGATCTTGGTCTTCAGCAAATCCGGGGATCCCTCGACCCTCGACGTGATGCGGTGGATCCACCACTTGAGCCCCGCGAGGGTCGTGCGGATCAACGCGGACGAGGAGTACCACGTCGAGCTGACGTTCGCGGACGACGACTTCCTCGTCCGGGTGAACGACGACGAATTCCGGCTCGCGGAGGTGTCCAGCGCGTGGCTCCGCAAGGGCGGCTTCTGGTTCAAGGGCCTGTTCCCGGCCATCACCGCGCAGGGGCGCCCGGCGCTGACGCGGCACCTGAGCCAGATGCTCGAGCGCGAGAATCGCACCCTGCGCGACCACTTTCATTACGTGCTGCGCAAGCGCTGCGCCGTGCTGGGGAGCGCCCACGGCTCGACCCCCAACAAGCTGGTGGTCCTCGAGCACGCGCGCGAGCTCGGCCTGAGCATCCCGCCGTTCAGCGTCTCGAACCTGCGCAGCCACGCCCAGAGCCTGGCGGAGTCGGACCGCGGCCACGTGACCAAGGCGATGTCCGACGGCCTTTACCTGTTCGACACGACCGAGAGCAAGACCGGGTATTTTACATATACCGAGGCGCTCGGCCCGCAGAGCCTCGAAGACGTGGGCACGCGCCTGGCCCCGTCGTTCTATCAGCAATACGTCGAAAAGGCCTTCGAGCTGCGGATCTTCTTCCTCGACGACCAGTTCCGTGCGGGCGCGATCTTCTCGCAGAACGACGAGAAGACCAAGGTCGACTACCGCAAGTACAACAACGAGCGGCCGAATCGGGTGATCCCGTTCCGCCTGCCCCAGGAGATCGAGCACAAGCTGTCGCTCCTCGCGCGCCGGCTCGACCTGAACACCGGCTCGTTCGACATGATCGTGGACAGGCGCGGGGAGTACTACCTGCTCGAGGTGAACCCGGTCGGGCAGTTCGGCCCGCTGTCCGAGAAGTGCAACATGGCGATCGAGCGAATGATCGCAGAGAGGCTGATCGCAAATGAGCGCTGACCTTGAAAAGACCGCCATGGCCGCCCTCAAGCAGGGGGGGCGGCCGCTCGGGTACGCCCGGATCTTCACCAGCGACGCGATCATCGACGACGAGACGACGAAGCGGGTGACGCTCGAGCTGCCGAAGTACCGTCACTCCGTGATCCACGTCCGCCGCGCGGGCAAGCCGATCTCGAAGCTGGAGCTGTGATCATGGACGCCAAGAGCTTGCTGCGGGATTGTCTAGACAGGTACGTGTTCCTCAACCCCGACTGCGTCCCGGTCGAGGGGTACGCGGCGTCGGCGGTCTACGATCTGACCCGCGGGCTGATCTCGACCTTCCCGTCGGCGTACTTCCCCTTCTTCGAGCTGTTCCGGGCGCGACGCCTGCGGGAGATCGTCGACGCCCTGGCCCCCGAAGAGCGCGACGACTTCGTCGAGTTCCTGGATTTTCTGATGGAGCACGAGTACGTCGCGGTCGTCGACGACGCGGCGTCGTTCCCGGAGATCTCGCAGTCGTGGGACGCGCCTTGCAAGATCCACAACGCCATCGTCGATGTTCGTGAGAGGCACCACGACTACCGCAAGATCATCGCGGAGCTCGACGCCCTCGGCTGCCAACACCTCCAGGTGCGGGGCTATTCGAAGCTCTTCGGCTTGACCGAGCTCGCCGAGCTCGCTCGCCTGTGCCGCGATTCGTCGATCCAGACCCTGGAGGCGGTCCTGGCCCACGATCCCGCCGTCCGCGACGACGACTACGTGGCGGTCGTGAGCGCCAACCGCATCATCGCCAGCCTCGTCGTCCACTCGGCCGACGGCGACCGCCAGCTGGTGGTCGACTACGGCGCGCGCGGAGCCGCGGCGGGGCTGGTGACCATGGAGATCCAGCTGACAGTCAAGCCGCTCGAGTCCCACCTCGACTGCGGCCACATCGCCAGGCGGCAGCTCCTCCCGCCGAGCACGCAGACCTTCAACGAGCTGCACCACTTCAACGGCTGCCTGAATCGCAAGCTCTCGATCGACGAGGGCGGCGAGGTCCGCAACTGCCCGACGATGCGCGGGTCGTTCGGCGACCACCGGGCCGTCTCGCTCGCGGACGTGGTCTCGCGCGAGGACTTTCGCCGGGTCTGGCGGGCGAGGAACGACGAGATCCAGGTCTGCCGCGATTGTCCGTACCGCTACGCGTGCACCGGCTGCCGCGCGCTGCTCGAAGATCCCGACGCCGGGGACAGCAAGCCGCTCAAGTGCGGCTACGACCCCTATACCGATTCCTGGACCGACTGGCGGGCCCGGCCGAACGCCGCGGCCACCCTGACGCGCTATCAGGCGCGCGTGCACCTGCCGATCTTGCAGTAGTCGATCGCTCCGAGGCAAAACGACGATGAAGCTCCCACCCATCACCCTCCTGGCCCTCGCCGCTTGCGCGCCGGGGCTCGGCCACGTCTCGGCCCCCGCGGGCCAGAGCGAGGAGACGCGCGAGGTGAAGCGGGAGCTGGGGCGCCTGGTCGCCGATCTGTGCGACAAAGAGGTCGTCCTGCTCGGCGAGAGCGAGCACGGAGACGGTCGCACCTGGGAGATCAAGACCGAGGTCGTCCGCGCGCTGGTGGATTCGTGCGGCTTCGACTCTCTGTATATCGAGAGCGGCCTGTACGACTTCCTCGCGCTGGACCGGGCCCACGCCGCGGGCACCGCGACCTCCCAGGACGTGGCCAGCGCGATCGGGGCGGTCTGGGCGGAGGCCCGCGAGACGCAGCCGTTCATCGCCTACGTCCACGAGGCCGCGGCCGCGGACAGGTTGGAAGTGATGGGCCTCGACGACCAGATCCATTCGACGGCCTTTTACGCACAACAGGAATTGCCCGCAGCGCTCGCGGCCCATCTCCCGGGAGCGCGCAGGGACGAGTGCGGGGCCCGGATCGCGCGGCACGTCCAGTGGACGTATGACGAGGCTCACCCGCATTCGGCCGAGAGCCAGGCGACGCTGCAATCGTGCCTGGAAGAGATCCAGGCTGCGGTCGCGAAGGAGGCGCCGTCGCCAAAGACGTCCGAGGACCTCGCCATGGCGCGCAACCTCTCGCGCTGGGTGGCGCGCGACTTCGTCGCCGAGAGGCAGGCGATCTTCAACACCCGGGACCGGTCGATGTTCGACAACTTCCAGTGGCAGAGGCAGCGGTCGGGAGATCGGGGCAAGGCCATCGTGTGGTGTGCGACGATTCATGCGGCCAAGGGCCTCGACGAGGTCGAGGCGTACCGCGGGTTCTCGCCGCTTGGGCGATACATCCACCAGCAATACGGCGAGCGCGCCGCGGCGATCGGCTTCTCCGCCTGGTCCGGCGCCAGCCGGCGCCGGGGTCGCCCCATTCGTGAGCTCTCGATCGCGCCGCCCGAGTCGCTCGAGGGCCGGGTCCTGGCCGCGGAGCAGCCGCTCCGCTACCTCGACGCCGAGCAGCTGCGCGCGCTGGGCTCCGTCGACGCTCGCCCCATGGGTCACGAGTTCCACCGCGCCGCGTGGCACGAGGTCCTCGACGGCCTCGTCGTCCTGCGCCGCGAGACGCCGGCGCACCACGACGTGGCGCCGGCGGCGAAAGCGGGGAGCCGATGAGCGAGCCGAGCGCCGCCGATTCGCCCGCGAACGCGCACGGGCCCGCCCGGCGGGCGATCTTCCGCGAGGAGGCCGTCCTCGCGCACCGCCGCGGCGCCGGTCCGGGCCGCCCGCTGCACATCGTCGCCACCTGGACGCGCTGGGCGGTGGGCGTGACGCTGTTGTTGATGGCCGCGAGCGTGGTGTTCGCAGTGACCGCGCGGGTCGGCGAATACGCGGAGGGCCTCGCGGTGGTGCGCCGGGAGGGTCGCGTGGCGGTGACCTCGGACGTCCCCGGCACTGTGCAGAGCATCGAGGTGCGGACCGGCCAGCGGGTGGCGGCCGGTCAGGTGCTGGTGCAGCTCGACGACGCGGCCCCGCGCGCCGAGCTCTCGCGCGTGGAGCAGGAGTATCGCCAGCGATTGGTGGAGCTGCTGCGCACCCCCGCCGACGACGCCAAGCGCGAGCGCCTGGCGACCCTGAGGGCGCAGCTGCAGCTGGCCCAGGCGCGCGTGCGCGAGCGGCAGATCGTCGCCTCGCAGCCGGGGCTGGTCTCCGACGTGCGCGTGCGGCCGGGTCAGCCGGTGGCTCCGGGCGACGCGGTGATCGCAGTCGAGCAGGACACCGCGCGCACTGTGGTGATCGGCCTGTTCCCCGGGCACTACCGGCCGCTGCTGAGCGCGGCCGAGAGCCGCCTGTTCCTCGAGCTCGAGGGCTTCCCGGACGGCCGCCACGAGGTCTCGGTGCGCTCCGTGGCCGACGAGGTGGTCGGCCCCGCCGAGGCGATGCGCTACCTCGGGCGCGACCGCCAGGGCGCGCTCGAGCTCGCGGGCCCCGTGGTGGTCGTGGAGACCGAGCTCCCCTCGGACACCTTCGTCGCCGACGACACCGAATATCGCGTGTACGACGGCATGCAGGGCGTGCTCGAGGCCAGGCTCCGCTCCGCGACCCTGCTGGAGGCCCTCGTCCCGGCCCTCAAACACCTGTGAATGCCATGAGCCACACCGAGCAAGACCGTGCGCTCTCGCGGCGCTTCCCCGCCCTGCAGCGTCTGGGCGCGATCAAGGCCTCGCGCCAGCTGGAGCACGTGCAGCAGATGACCGCGACCGACTGCGGGGCGGCCTGCCTGAGCATGGTGCTGCGCTACCACGGCCGCACCCACCCGCTCGACGAGCTGCGCGACGCGATGGGGGTCGACCACCATGGGGTCAGCGCGCTCGGCATCCTGCGGGCCGCTCGCAGCTATGGCCTGCGCGGCCGCGGCGTGCGGGTCGACGACCTCGACGAGCTCGACATGCTGCCGGCCGGCGCGATCCTCCACTGGGAGTTCAACCACTTCGTGGTGTTCGACCGGGCCGATCGCCGCGGCCTCTTCATCCTCGACCCCGCGCACGGCCGCCGTCGGGTGCCGCGGGCCGAGTTCGAGGAGGCGTTCACCGGGGTCGCGCTGCTGCTCGAGCCCGGCGAGGCGTTCGAGCCCAGCGATCGCCGGGCGCCGCTGCTGCGCCGCTACTTCGGCCAGCTGCTGGCCTACCCGGCGCTGTGGAGCCGCTCGCTGCTGATGTCGGTGCTCGTGCAGATGCTCGCGCTGGCGCTGCCGCTGATGACCACCCTGCTGGTCGACCGCATCATCCCGCGCCGCGACACCGACCTGCTGATGGTGCTCGTCGCCGGCCTCGTCATGATGGTGGCGTTCACCTTCGTCAGCTCGCTGGTGCGCGCCAACCTGCTGGTGCAGCTGCGCACGCTGCTCGACGCCAACATGACGATCGGCTTCCTCGACCACCTGATCGACCTGCCGTACTCGTTCTTCCAGAAGCGGTCCGCCGGCGACCTCCTCATGCGATTGGGCAGCAACGCCACGGTCCGCGAGATCCTCACGTCCGGGGCCATGTCCGCCCTGCTCGACGGCACCCTGGTCAGCGTGTACCTGGTGCTCATCTTCTGGATCAGCCCCCTGATGGGCGCGGTGGTGCTGCTGCTCGCCTCGTTGCAGCTGTCGCTGTACTGGGCGACGCGGCGGATCCAGCGCGAGCTGATGACCGAGGGCCTCGCGGTGCAGGCCAAGACGTCGAGCTACGAGGTCGAGATGCTGACCGGCATCGAGACCCTCAAGAGCATGGGGGCCGAGTACCGCGCGGTGGATCGCTGGTCCAACCTGTTCGTCGACTCGCTCAACGTGTCGCTGCGCCGCGGTCGCCTCGACGCCATGCTCTCGTCGCTGCTCGACGCGTTCAGCATGGCCGCGCCGCTGGCGATCCTCGGCGTGGGCACCAAGCTGGTGCTCGACGGCGACCTCGGCCTCGGCGCCATGCTCGGCCTGTCGGCTCTCGGCTCCGGGTTCCTGCGGCCGATGAGCACTCTGGTCGGCGTCGCCCTCAAGTTCCAGGTGCTCGGCAGCTACCTCGAGCGCATCGAGGACGTGATGCAGACCGAGCCCGAGCAGGACGCGACGCGGGTCAAGCGGGCGCCGCGGCTGTCGGGGCGGATCCACGCCGAGTCGGTCACCTTCCGCTATTCGGAGTCAGTCCCGCCCGCGGTCCGCGAGGTCTCGGTGCGGGTCGAGCCGGGCCAGTTCGTGGCCGTGGTCGGGGCGTCGGGGGCGGGCAAGTCCACTCTGGCCAAGCTGCTGGTCGGCCTGTATTCGCCGCAGGGCGGCCGGGTGCTCTACGACGGCCTCGACATCGCCAGCCTCGATCTGCGCAGCGTCCGCGAGCAGCTCGGAGTGGTGACCCAGCGCGGCGATCTGTTCGGCGTGTCGGTGCGGGAGAACATCGCCCTCGGGCGCCCCGAGATCAGCCTGGACGAGGTGATCGACGCGGCCAAGCGGGCGGCGATCCACGACGAGATCGCCGCCCTGCCGATGGGCTACGACACGATCCTCGCCGACCGCGGGGCCTCGCTGTCGGGCGGGCAGCGGCAGCGGCTGGTGCTCGCCCGGGCGCTGGTCGGCAAGCCGGCGATGTTGTTGCTCGACGAGGCCACCAGCAACCTCGACACCGTGACCGAGGCCGCCATCCAGCGCTCGCTGGCCTCGCTCCGCTGCACCCGCGTCGTCATCGCGCACCGGCTGTCCACCGTGGTCGATGCGGACCTGATCCTGGTCATGGACGGCGGACGCATCGTCGAGTCGGGGACCCACCGCCACCTGCTGTCCCACGGCGACGTGTACCGCCGGCTGTACGAGAGGGAGGAGTCATGAAGCGCGATGGTTTGCGAGCTGCACGGCGGCTCGCGTGGGGGTTCGCGCTCGCGGCGTTCGTCGCGTGCGATCCTGGCGAGGCCCCCGAGGTGACCGAGCCCCGGCGCGTCGACGTGCGCACGGACGAGGCGCCCGCATCCGCCGCTGTTTCGGCCGAGGCCATGGTCGGCGTGCTCGTGCCCGAGGCCGAGGTCGTGCTGACGGCCCCGGAGTTCGCCCGGCTCGAGCGACTGGACGTGCAGGTCGGCGACCATGTCCGCGAGGGCGAGGTGATCGCCGCGCTGGATGTCCGCGAGGAGCGTCACGAGCTCGCCGCGGCCACGGCGTCCTGGGAGGCGAGCAAGGCCGAGCTCGAGCGGCTCGAGCTCGAGCTGCAAAAGGCCAGAGAGACGCGCTCCGACACCGAGCAGCTGGAAGGCGTCGTCTCGGGGGCCGAGCTCCGCGAGCACCGCTACGCCGAGCGGCTCGCCGCGGCCCGCAAACGCAGCGCCAGCGCCTCGCTCCGGCAGCAGCGCAGCACGGTGGAGGACGCGACGGCGAAGATCGTCGAGGCCCAGCTGCGCGCCCCGTTCGCAGGGGCGATCTCGCGGCGCTACGTCGACGCGGGCGCGACGCTCGAGCTCGGCAAGCCGGTGGTGCAGCTCATCTCGGACGCGCGGGTCGTGCGATTCGCAGTGCCCGAGGAGCGCAGCGAGGCGCTGCGGCTGGGGGCCGCGGTGCGCGTAAAATTCGTCGACGAAGGCCTGAAGGCGATGGGCGAGGTCACCGCGATCGCGCCGGAGATCGATGCAGGAACACGGCTGGTGTTCGCCGAGGCGCGGCTGGAGGACGAGTCGCTCGCGGCGTTGCGCGTCGGGGCCGTGGGCGAGGTGGACTTCGTCGAAAAATGAGGGCGCGGGCACGAGGTTGCGGGCGTCGTTGTATCGCGCCGGCAGCGGCACGCCTGGGCGAGGGTCAACGGGTGCTCGGTAGGGGTCCGGCGAGGTGAACGCGTAGATTAGCCCTTCACCGACGCATGAGAGAATTGGTCGAGCAGGCCCTCGGCGATCCTGTTGGCGCTCTTCGCCGCCATCGCTCCAATGCTGACGTACAGGATCGACAGTTGGGTGTACTCCTGGATCGAGAGGCTCACGGTGTCGTCACCGAGGCATGCGACCTTCTGCGTACCAGGCATGACGTCCACGAGGCCGAGCGCGTGCATTTGAGCGGCGATCTGACGCATGGCGGGACCCAACTCCTCAGCGGACTCGAAGAAGATCGAGACCTCCCTGACCTTTCTGCGGCGTCGCAACTCGAAGGGTGCGAAGGCGCTCCTCACGAGTTGATCGGCGAGGGTGAACCCGACCTCCTTCACAGCCTCCAGATTGAACCATTCGTCGTCTTCGAACCGAACCAGCGGCGCGTCGGAGCCGTCGCTGCGGCGGAGATCCAGAAAAAGATCGTACTCGGCGATCGCCTCCGGATCGGCCTCATGGCCGATCTTGTGGTACTGATCGTGCGGGTAATTCGAGCCAGGGAGTTGTTCGACGAGCGTATCGAGGTCGCACGCGTAATGATCGCCCAACGGGTAAAAATCCCCATGATCCTTGCCCATCGTCGCCAGGAAGTCGCGGTACAGGGCGGGCAGGGCGATGGCGTATCGAGCCTCGAATTGCGCGATCTCTTCGCGCGGCACTCCCACGAACGCACGGGCGCGCTCGGGGCTACGCCGCGAGATGAAGGCGCGGATGTCGTCCCATCTCGCGTTCATTGCACGTCCTGTCGAAGTAGTTGGTCAGATATAGGATCTGCCGGCACAAGATGCAACAGGGGACGTTCCCGGAGTGAATGATCGGGCCCCCCATTTGCGAGAACCGAGAGCATACGGAGGGTATCTTACCTGTCGGAGCATGGCCGTCAAGCACGGCCCGCGATGGGGCGGCCGACACAGCGGACAACTTGAGCTTCGAGCTCCCGGCGCGTGGGCGACTTGCTCGATCTCATCCCTGGTCATCGCCCGTGCGCCAGCCTTCTCGTTCTCGTGCTCGTGAAGCGGCTCGACCTCGCGGTCGGCGTATGGGCGGTGTCTCCGGACAAAGCTGTATGCTCCGCCCTCCTCTTATTTTGAGAGCGACTGCGGTGCGAGCATTCGGCGCCGCCCGCGGCGCGGGACGCATCAGCGGCGGCGGTACAGCCGATAGCGCGTGGTGCCGTGGACGATCATCGTCACGCCGGCGGCCAGCAGCGCCAGGCCGGCGCCGAGGAGCGCGCCGCTGACCGTCCGATCGTCGCCGAAGTTCTTCTCGCCGAAGGACAACGCGCCCTCCACCGTGCCCAGGGCGCCGAGCACCGTAAGGCCGAAGCCTGCATAAAAAAAGCCCGGGCGACCCGGCCGCACGCGGGCGACGTACTCGCCCTCGAGGCCTTTCAAAGAGAAGTCGCGCGACGGCGTCACCCGGTCGCCGCCGAAGTAGAACGCATTCCCGGCGCTGCCGTCGATCACCCGCCCGCACGGGGCTCGACATACCGACCGCGAAGTCCCGCCGTCATCTTTGCGGCCCATCCGCCCCAACCCCCCACCGAGCGGGACGGAGGCCTCGAGCAGGTGGACCTGACCCCGACGCCTGGTCGACTCGATGAAGATCCGCGGCCGGCTCGGCCCCGGCACCTCGTCCTTGACCTCGAGGACGACCTCGTGGGTGCTGCTCGCAGGCATCGGTCCCGCGGTCGCTCGCGCCTGTGCTTCGGTCGCGGTCGCCGTCGCGCCGGCGAAGTTCGTCGACACGACTTCCTTCCAGGCGAGCGTGCGCGTGCCCTCGGCGAGGGTGATGGTCACTCCTCGTTCGGGGCGGAGCTCGACGATCTTCCCGTGCAGCACGGTGCCGTCGCGCAAGGTCACCGTGTCGTCTGCGGTCGGGCTGGGCGTGGCCGGGCGCGGGGCCGGCCCCTCGACGAGCGGTGGGGCCTGCCCCCAAGCCCGGGCCGGCGCCCCGGTGAGCGCGAGTGCGACGATCGTGGCCGCTGCAACGGTGCGACGCGACATCGGTGGCAAGATACGTGGTGGCCCGCGATCGTGCCACGCACCGCGACGCTCCGCCCGCTCACATCGACGCCCGGGAATACGTGCAGTGGCGTCGACGTGGCCCTGGGCGACGGACGACGGACCGGCACCGATTGTGCCACCGCTCGCTCGCAGTGCGCGAGGAGGCCGGCCGCGGCCGCGCGCGTCGCCGCATTCGTCGATCGCCGTCGGGTGCGACGAACGGGCGAGCGCCGTGCGAGCGAGGCAGGTGTCGTGAAGCGCGGGAATAGAATCAGACGACCTCGAGCGCGCACGGATGCGCCGCGATGGGTCGCGGGCCACAGAGCTGAACAGCCCGGTTCGCTTCCGAGAGGAGCGTGCCGGCGACGTCGAACGACATCATGACCGCCCGTTGCTGGATCGCGCTCGTCGCATTTTCAACGCGACTGCCGTGCGAGCATACGAGGCGCCCACGGCCTCGTGAGGCCTCAGCGGCGGCGGTACAGCCGATAGCGCGTGGTGCCGTGGACGAGCATCGTCACGCCGGCGGCCAGCAGCGCCAGGCCGACGCCGAGGAACGTGCCGCCGACCGTATGTTTGCCGTCGGCCTTCTCGTGCCCGAGGAACATCGTGCCCGCCACCGTGCCCACCGTGCCGAACATCGTCACGAACAGGCCTGAATACAAAAGGCCCGGGCGACCCGGCCGCACGCGGGCGACGTACTCGCCCTCGAGGTCTTTTAAAAAGAAGTCTCGCGACGGCGTCATCCGGTCGCCGCCGAAGTAGAAAGCATTCCCGGCGCTGCCGTCGATCACCCGCCCGCACGGGGCTCGACATACCGACCACGAGGTCCCGTCGCCGCCCTTGCGGCTCATCCGCGCCAACCCGTCACCGATCGGTACGGTGGCCTCGAGCAGGAGTACCCGACCCGGCCGCCCGGTCGACTCGATGAAGATCCGCGGCCGGCTCGGTCCCGGCGGCAGCTCGTCCTTGACGTCGAGGACGACCTCGTGGGTGCCGCTCGCAGGCCCCGGTTCCGGGTCCGCTCGCGCCCGGGTTTCGGCCGCCTTCGCCGGCGCGCCGGAGAAGCTCGTCGACACGACGTCCTGCCAGGCGATCGTGCGCGTGCCCCCGGTGAGGGTGATGGTCACGCCTCGCTCGGGGCGGAACTCGACGATCTTCCCGTGCAGCACGGTGCCGTCGCGCAAGGTCACGGTGTCGTCCGCGCTCAGGCTGGGCGTGGTCGGGGGCGGGGGTGGCCCCTCGACGAGCGGTGGCTCCTGCCCCCATACCCGGACCGGCGCTCCGGTGAGCGCGAGTGCGACGATCGTGGCCGCTGCAACGGTGCGACGCGACATTGGGGCAAGATACGCGGCGGCGGTCGAGCGTGCCACGCGCCGCGATGCTCCGCGCACTCACGCCGCCGCCCGGGAATACTCGCAATGGCGACGACATGGCCCGCTGGGCGAGGCGCCGGGCTCCCGAGAGAGCGAGCTCCGACTGTGCCACCGCTCCCCTTCGCGAGAGGCGCCCATGGTCGCGTTCGAGCGCCCGAACACCACGACCGCCGGTGAACCACGGTCGGCCCCGAAAAAGTTTGGTCCGGCCCGTAGGGTTCGGCGCCGCCGCGGCACTGCAGCAGAGGGGCCGAGGCCCAGATCGAGCGCGAACGACGACGGGAGCGACCTGACATGCAAGCATCGGAGACGCCGATCATCCGCCTCGAGGGCCTCAAGAAGGTGTTTTACACCGACGAGGTCGAGACACACGCGGTCGCCGACGTGCACTGCGAGATCCCGCGCGGGCAGTACGTGTGCATCGCCGGGCCGTCGGGCTCCGGCAAGACCACGCTGCTGTCGCTGATCGGGCTGCTCGACACGCCGACGGCGGGCACCTACTCGCTCGACGGTCGACAGGTGTCGAGCCTGTCGGCGCCGCAGCGCGCCCGCGTGCGCAACGAGCGGATCGGCTTCGTGTTCCAGAGCTTCAACCTGATCGGCGACTTGACCGTCGCCGAGAACATCGAGCTGCCGCTGACCTACCGCGCGATGCCGGCGGCCGAGCGACGCCGGCGGGTCGAGGCCGCGCTCGAGCGGGTCGGCATGTCTCACCGTGCGCGCCACCTGCCGGCGCAGCTGTCGGGCGGCCAGCAGCAGCGCGTCGCAGTCGCCCGTGCGGTCGCCGGCGAGCCGCTCCTGCTGCTCGCGGACGAGCCGACCGGCAACCTCGACTCGAGCAACGGCGACGCGGTGATGGGCCTGCTGCACGAGCTCCACCGGTCCGGCACGACCATCGTGATGGTCACCCACAACCCCGAGTACGCCCGCCAGGCAGAGCGGACCATCCACCTGTTCGACGGCCGTGTCGTCGAGGAGAGCGGCCATGCGCGGCCTGCTTAGAGACGTCCGGTTCGCCCTGCGGATGCTGAGCAAGAGCCCGGGCTACTCGCTCGTGTCGGTCCTCGTGCTGGCGTTCGCGATCGGCGCCAACACGGCGATCTTCAGCGCGGTCAACCTGCTGCTGCTGCGGCCGCTGCCGTACGCCGACCCGGACGAGCTGGTCCTCGTCCACGAGAGCCGGCCCGAGCTCGAGCGGATGACCGTGCCGTACCAGAACTTCCTCGACTACCGGGCGCGCAACACCACGCTCGAGGCGCTCGGGATGACCGGCCTCCACGTCATGAACATGACCGGCGCGGGCGGCGAGGCGGCCCCGGAGAAGCTGCTGCTCGAGATGCAGTCGCACGATTACCTGGCGATGCTGGGGGTCGAGCCGGTGCTCGGGCGCCTGTTCCTGCCCGAGGAGGACCTGCCGCACGGGCCGCGGTCGCTGCTGCTGAGCCACGCGTTCTGGACCCACCGCTTCGGCGCCGACCCGGAGATCGTCGGCCGCGAGCTCACCCTCGACAGCCGCCAGTGGACGGTCGTCGGCGTGCTCCCGGCCGGGCATCGGGCCCACTTCCCGTTCCACGCGGCCATCCCGATCGGCACCCGCGCCGACGAGGCCTCGTTCGCCGACCGCGGGGTCCGCATCGAGGGCACCACCGTCGGCCGCATGAAGCCGGGCACCACCCTGGCGCAGATCCAGGCCGACCTCGACGCGATCGCCGAGGGGTTTCAGCGCGACTACCCCGAGCAGGTCGGCGCGAGCCGGCCGCAGGTGGTGCCGCTCCAGCAGGAGTTGGTCCGCGACTATCGCACGACGCTGCTGCTGCTATTGGGCGCGGTCGGCTGCGTGCTGCTGATCGCGATCGCCAACGTCGCCAACCTGACGCTCGAGCGGGCCATGGCGCGGAGGCGCGAGCTGGGTATCCGCGCCGCGCTGGGCGCCGGCCGCTCGCGGTTGGTCGGCCAGATGCTGGTCGAGAGCGTCCTGCTCGCGCTGGTGGCCGGCGCGCTCGGGCTGCTGGTCGCGGTGTGGGGCGTCGACCTGATCCGCGTCTCCATGCCCTTCGACTTCATCTTCGCGCTGAACGGCGCGGTCGAGATCGACCGGCACGTCCTGGTCTTCACATTGATCGTGGCGCTCGGCACGGGGATCCTGTTCGGCGTGGCGCGAGGAGCTCGCGCAGGTGCTCAAGGACGCCGACCATCACGCCTCGGCCGGCAGCCGGCACCGGCGCGCGCGCGACCTGCTGGTGATCGTCGAGGTCGCGCTGGCGCTGGCGCTGGCGGTCGGTGCGGTGCTGGCGACGCGCAGCCTGAGCGCCATCCAGCGGGTCGATCCCGGGTTCGATCCGGACAACGTGGTGGCGTCCGTCGTCTCGCCGTCGGCGGATCGCTACAGGACGGCCGCCGCAGTCCATCAGTACTGGGCCGAGGCCCAGCGTCGCGTGGCGGCGATCCCGGGGATCGTCGAGGTGTCGCTGTGCTCGGGGCTGCCGGGCTATATCGGCAGCGCGGTCGACACGTTCTACCCGCTCGGCGTCGGTCGCACCGCGGAGAACGCGAGGATGGCGACGGTCCACCGCGTCGACGTCGGCCTCTTCGAGCTGGTCCGGATCCCGCTGCTGGCCGGGCGCACGTTCGGGCCGCAGGATGCGAGCGGGCCGGTGGTCGTCGTCATCGACGAGCGGCTCGCCGACGAGCTGTTCCCCGGGCAGGACCCGGTCGGCAAGCGCCTGCAGGACCGCCTGAGCGGGCAGCCGAGCGTCGAGATCATCGGGGTCGTCGGTCACATCCGTCAGGAAGGGCTCGACGCGCCCGACCGCACGCCGTTCCAGATGTATTATTCGTACCGGCAGATCCCTCCCGACACGCAGGGCTTCGGGATCACGATGCACATGCTCGTCCGCGGGGACGGCGACCCGCTGCCGCTGTCGCCGCAGATCCGCGAGGCGATCGTCTCGGTGGATTCGCAAGATCCCACGTGGGGGACGGAGCCGCTCGTGGCCGGGCTGGAGCGGTCGATGAAGCCGCGCCGGCTGGCGGTGAAGCTGCTGACGATGTCCGCCGGGGTCGCGCTGCTGCTCGCCGCGCTCGGCCTGTACGCGGTGATGGCCAGCGCGGTCGCCCAGCGCACCCGCGAGCTCGGCGTGCGCATGGCGCTCGGAGCCCAGCCGGGCGCGGTGGTGAGGCTGGTGGTCCGTCAGGGAATGACGCTGGTCGGCGTCGGCTTGCTGGTCGGCACGATCGCCGCGCTCGGGTTGACCCGCCTGATGACGCGTCTGCTGACCGACGAGGTCGCCGCCGCCGACCCATGGACGTACGCCGCGGTGGCGCTCGGCCTCGCGGTCGTCGGCCTGCTGGCGACGTTCATCCCGGCGCGCCGGGCCACCCGCATCGACCCATTGGTGGCACTCCGCCACGAATGAGGGCATCCGGGGCGGATGCCCGCGCGGCCCGCCGCGACGAGTAGCGAGGGCCATGACGCTTTTCTCGCATTCGTGGCCGCGAGGATGGATCCGCCGACTGCGGTGTGGCCATTCGCCGGTGAGTCGGCCACGGCGCCGGAGCTCGCTACGAACGGAGCGGTCGGGGGGGGCGAATTCAGTGGATGACGCAGCCCCACTCGCCGTCGCTGCAGGCGTAGCACAGCTGCTGGAAGACGCAGCCGTTGCTGATGTCCCATTGGATGCAGCCGTCGTCCCATTCGCAGGTCGGCGCGGGCAGCAGCTCCGAGTCCGGGGTCTCGTCGGAGCCGGCGAGATCGAGCTGCGGCGCGCCCGGGCGCAGGAGGTGCGAGCGCGCGACCGCGAAATCATCGGCGATCGCCGAGACGTGCTGCACCTGCTCCTCCGGCGTCAGGTCGCGCACCGCCTCGATCTGCTCGATGAGCCACGCCTCGCTGTCGGCGGGCCGGGACGCGACACCGTCGTCGCAGCCGGGCAGCGCCGCCGCACAGGCGAGCACCGGGACGGCCAGCGCGAGGGGACGCAGGAGGGCGGAGAGGGATTGCTTGGCAGTGGCACGAATCATCATGCCGGCAAGGACGCCGCGGGCTCGTTCGAGTCTTCCCGGCCGATCGGGTCGCCGCGGCGTTGCATCCTCACGCAACGCGGATAGCGCTCGCGGGAACTTCCCTGCGGGCGATCGGTGCAGTCCTTCCAGGGGCCGCTGGCGGTGAGCCGTCCACCCACACGCTCGGGGCGCGCAGGAGCGCGGGCGGCCGACGCACGCGCACGCGCGACGGCGTGATTTCGAAAGCGCCTGGCGCCGAGGCACAACCTCTCCTCGTTGCATGCAGCGAGCGGCAAGTCAGAGTTAGCGGACGGTCATCCTCTTGTGCGCCCGGGCGGGGTGACCGAGCTTCCTTTCTTGCTTGGGGCGCCCTACAGACAAAAACATACCGGCGAATGGCACGTCCGCGCCAAACGGCCGTGGTAGGCCCCGGAATGAGGGAATCAGTCATGAACAAGACGATCGAGATCGAGGATCTGCGCGACAACGAGGACAGGCGCGAGCTGAGCGACGAGGCGCTCGAGCTCGTCGTGGGCGGCCAGGCGCCGGCCACCAAGACCAACGAGGGCGGCGGCGACACCGACGATTACGCGTGATCGCGCCGGACGAACCTTTGAATCGACCCCTGAACGAGGAATTACCATGAAGACGATCGAGATCAAGGACATCACCGAGACCGAGGACGGGCGCGAGCTGAACGACAACGAGCTCGAGCTCGTCACGGGCGGGATGCAAAACACCGGGCCCAACACCTCCATCGAGAGCTCCGCGAGCGGCGAGACCGACGACAACTGAGGCGCAGCGGTTCGCCCACGCACCCCATCTTGCATGGGCGACCCGCGAATCGTGGTCGACGCGTCCCGCGAGCGCCTCGCGCGGGCTCGCGGGCGAGGGGAGGGGGAGCGGCGCGACAGGCCGCTCCCCCTCTCCTTCATCTCCGAGGCTCTTTTAAAAAGTAAAGTCATGATCATCATCCTCACCGGGCCGACCGATCCCCACGCCGACGCCGTCATCGAGCGCCTCGAGCGGAGAGGCGCCGAATATCTCCGGTTCGACGAAGCCGATTATCCCAGCCGGGCGAGCCTGTCGTTCCGTTGCTCGTCGGACGGCCGGGTCTCGAACTTCCTTCGCACGCAGGGACGCACCCTCGAGCTCGAGCGCGTCCAGGCGATCTGGAGGCGCCGGCCGGCGCCGCCGGAGGCGGGCCCCGCGGTCCAGGACGCCTCGTGGCGGACCTACGTGGAGCTGGAGTGCGAGGCGATGCTCAACGCCGTGTGGCACTCGCTGCCGTGCCGGTGGCTGCCCGCGCCCACCTCGGTGCTCCGCCGCGCCGATCTCAAGGCGCTGCAGCTGAAGCTCGCGGGCGAGCTCGGGCTCGAGCTGCCGCCGACGCTCATCACCAGCGATCCGGAGGCGTTCCTCGACTTCTACCGGGAGCACAACGGAGATCTGGTGAGCAAGCTCCTCGGCACGGCGATGACCAAGGCGCTCAAGGACTCGCAGCTGGCCCGCTTCACGCAGCGCGTCACCCGGCGGGACGTCGGGTATGCGGACACCATCCGTCATGCGCCGGTGATCTTCCAGGCCTACGTGCCGAAGCGCGTGGAGCTGCGAATCACCGTCGTCGGAGAGCGGGTATTCGCGGCCGAGATCCACTCGCAGAAGGCGAACCGCACGCGCGTGGACTGGCGGCGTTATGACATGACCCACACCCCCCATTACCCGCACACGCTGCCGGACGACGTCCAGCGAGGCTGCCTCGAGCTCGTGCGGCGGCTCGGCCTGCGTTACGGTGCCATCGACATGGTGCTCACCCCCGACGGCCGATACGTGTTCCTCGAGATCAACCCCAACGGCCAGTACCTGTGGATCGAGATGCTCACCGGGTTGCCGATCAGCGACGCGATCTGCGACCTGCTCATGGAACGCGAGGCGCGGGCGGCTGCCTGAGCGCGCAGGAGGACGACGTGAACAGCGAAATCAGCAAGACGACGATCGAGATCCTGGACGAGATGGTCCGGCTCGCCGCAGCGCGGCTCTCGCCGCAGGAGGGCGAACGGCGCCTGCGGGCCGTCGCCCGCGACAACCAGGGCGTCCAGGTGGACGTGCTCTGGGAGCAGGAGGCGATGAACGGCGGCGTCCACTACGACGCGCTCCTCCGCGCGCCCGGCCAGGGCACGGTGTCGATCGGCTATTGCCCCGACCGCGGCGTCCCGTGGGCGTTGCGCGGGGCGTTCCGCTGGAGCGAGAACGAGATGCTCCGCGTCAACGAGAAGCGCATGACGATCGCCGACGTGGTCGCGCTCCTCGACTTCCTGTGGGACACGCCGTATCTCACCGATCGGCTGGTCGAGACCGCACTGGTCGCGGAGGTCCTGGAGCGCGATCCGGCGGCGTTCGAGCCGACGCGCGAGGAGCTGCAGACCGCCGTGGACGGCTTCCGCAAGCGGCGCGGCCTCTTCACCGCCGAGGCGACGATGCGCTGGTTGGAGCAGCACGGCACCACGGTGCAGAGCCTGGAGAAGCTGGTGGACGGCTTCGCGCGCGCGACCAAGCTGCGGGACAGCGTGACCGCGGGGCGAGAGGAGGCGTACTTCGCCGCGCACCGGGCCGAGTTCGACGAGGCGGTGATCGCCCGCATCGTCGTCCCCGGCCGCGAGCGCGCGCTGTCCCTGTGCGCGAGCCTCCGCGCGGGAGAGGTCGATCTGCTCGACGCGGCCGCGATGGCGCTGCGAGCCCCGCAGAGGGCCGATCTGCCGTGGCAGCAGCCGCCTCCGCTGCTCGCACGCGTGCGCCGCGGCGCGCTGCCGGAGGAGCGGGCCGCGGCGATCTTCGGCGCAGCGCCCGGCGCCGTGCTCGATCCGGAGGGCACGTCGGCGGGCTACGAGGTCCTCGTGATCCGGGCGATCGAGCCCGCGACCTTCGACGCCGCGACCCGCCGGGCGGTCCGCGATCGCCTGTTCGAGGCGTGGCTCGCGGAGCGACGCGCCGACTCGAAGATCGAGTGGATCTGGGGTCAGCAGCCGTGAGTGTCACGACCGTCGAAGTCACTGACACGCGAGGTGCAGATCGATCACGGTGCCGGTGGTCGGCCGACCATCGGCGCGGAGCCACGTGAAGTCGGCCTGCTCGATCTCACAGTTCCCGCGGGTGTCACAGCGCGGATCGACGCGGAAGGCGAGGTCGATCGCGGTGAGGCCCCGGGCGGCGACGGGCTCGAGCTCCCACGCAGTCGATCGGCGATCGCCGTCGTGGTCGCTCCAGAGCAGCAGGTCCGGCCACACGGCGTCGCGCGGGGTGATTCGCCCGTCGCCGTCGCCGTCGTGCTCCGCGAGCGCGGCGAAGCCGTCGCGGGCGCGCTCGCCGGTGCGCAGGACGACCGCGCTGCCGAACATCTCGCGCGCGTCGGCGATCGCTCCGTCGCCGTCGCGGTCGAGCACCAGCCACGGGGTCGCGGCGCTCGGCCAGTCGGTGGTCAGGCAGGCCCCCGTGCCGCTGATGTCGAAGGCGTGGCTGCCGGCCCGCGACAGCGCCGGCCGGGCCTCGTCGAACCGGAGCACGAGAGGGGTAAAACACGACTCGGTGTCGTAATCGTCGACCCACTCGGGGAGGCCGTCCCCGTCGAGGACGCACTCCTGGTTGCTCGTCTCCTTGAACGGGATGCACTCGCGCCAGTCGCCGGGCCAGCATGCGATGGTGCGGACGCACGGGCCCCACTGCATCACTTCGTCGATGACGCCGCAGAACTGGACGCCCTCCGCGACCTCGTCGGTCGAGCAGTAGTGCTTCGCCCATTCTTCCTCGCACGCGCCCTGGAGCTCCTCCATCGGCCCTTCGGTGCTGGAGCCGCCGTCGTCGGTGCTCGCGTCGTCGCCGGCGTCGGTGGTGCTGCCGGCGTCGGTGGTGCTGGCTGCGTCCGCGGTGCTGCTGGCGTCCGTGGTGCTGCCCACTTCCGTGTCGCTGTCGACCTCGACATCCTCCGGCCCTCCGCATTGAAGGGCACAGCAGGCGAGAACCAGTGCACGGACGGGGATCCTCATGTTCGGCAGGATAGCGCGAATTTGGGAGATATCTTCGAGTTGATAGCGTCCGATTCCGAGCATGGACGCTCGAAAACGCGCGGGGCGCGTCTCGATCGGCGGCTTGCTGGACCCGGTATTGTGACACCGGACCGTCGATACGTGCCCTGGCGCTCCGTTGCACGAGTGCTGTGATGGAGCGAACTCCGGGGCGACGATCCGACCGCGCGGCCCGGTCGCCGCGCGGGGCTGGACTCCCCGGCGCCTCGCGGCTACCGTCCCGGCGCGAAAACGAACACAGGAGCACGGGCCGTGGCGCTGACCTTCTATTTCCATCCGCTGTCCTCGTACTGTCACAAGGTGCTGCTGGCGCTGTACGAGAACGAGACGCCGTTCGCGGCCCGGATCGTCGATCTCGGCGATGCTGACGAGCGCGCGAGGTACCGCGAGCTCTCGCCGATGCTGAAGATCCCGGCGCTGACGGACGAGGCCGCCGGCCGCACCGTCATCGAGACCAGCATCATCATCGAGTACCTCGACCGGCATCATCCCGGTCCTCGGCCGCTGTTTCCGCGCGAGGAGGCGCAGGCGCTCGAGGCCCGCCTGTGGGACCGCCTGTTCGATGCTTACGTGATGACGCCGATGGCGAAGATCGTCGCCGACCGACTGCGCGGGGAAGGCGAGCGAGATCCTCGCGGCGTCGCCGAGGCGAAGGCGACGCTCGGCCAGGCCTACGACATGATCGAACGGCAGCTCGCGGGCCGGACCTGGGCGATCGGCGAGGCCTTCACCGTGGCCGACTGCGCCGCCGCACCCGCGCTCTTCTACGCCGCGACGCTGGTGCCGTTCGAGACGACGCACCCCAACCTCGCGGCCTACTTCGAGCGGCTGCTCGCGCGCCCGAGCAACCAGCGCGTGCTCGCCGAGGCGCGGCCGTGGTTCCGGTACTACCCCTATCGCGAGGCTCTGCCGGCGCGGTTCCTCGGCGAGGTCGAGGCATAGCCGGCCGCAGCGGCCAGGTGGGCAATAGGCGCAGGAGGTGGCGGAGGTAGCACCTCGCTGCGCTCGGCGGTTCGACCTGGTCGCTCGCGCGGAGGACCGGCGAGACCGTCTTGCGTGGCCTGATGGCCCCGGTATCATCCGCCGATGTTGACATGCCTACGTCGGACGAGCGCGTCGCTCGTCGTCCTCACCCTGTTCTCCGCCAGTTTCCCCGTCCACGCCCAGCCTGTAGAAGCCGCCGCCGCGCCCGCGGAGCAGCCCGCCGATCGCGTCCAGCTGCGTAACGGCGGCATGGTCCAGGGCTCGATCCTCGAGGTCTTACCGAATGACTCGTTGACGATCGTCTCGGCGGCGACCGGCGACCGCAAGACTTTCTCGTGGTCGGAGATCGCCGCCTATGAGCAGGGCGGCCAGCGCGTCGAGCTCGGCGCCGTCGCGTCCCCGGCCCCCGTCGCGCGCGAGGAGCCGGCGCCGCAGGTCTATGGTCCGCGCCTGCATATCGAGACCACCAAGCCCGCCAACGTCCAGCTGTACGAGATCACCGGCGAGATGATCGCCCACGGCGCCAACGTCACCGTCCACGGCATCTCCTATCGCTCCGTGTGCAGCGCCCCGTGTGGCAGCGTCATCGACACGAGCCGCGGCAGCTCGTTCTTCTTCGGCGGCGACGGCCTCACGACCTCGAATCGGTTCAACCTCGCGGACGCGCGGGGCGACGTCACCGCGACCGTCAAGCCTGGCAGGAGGGGCCTGCGGATCGGCGGCATCGTGACGATGAGCGTCGGCATCAGCCTCATGGCCGTCGGCGGCGCGATGATCCTCATCGCCAACAACAACGCCAAGCGCGACGCGATCTTCGACGACAAGCCGCGCGAGGACCCGAAGTACGGGGCGCCGGTCGGGGTGATCGTCGCCGGCGCGGCCGCCCTCGCCGGCGGCATCGCCATGCTCGTCCTCGGCAAGACGCGCTTCAAGCTGAAGACCGGCGGCCTCGGCGTGTTCCGCCCGCTGCGCTTCGGCTGACCTTTGGGTCAGCCAGGGCGCACGACCCCACGGCGGGCGTGGGCGGTGCTCGATCGAGCGCTCGCCCACGCGGCGGGCCGCGATCGCGCCAGGCGACCGTTCCGGTGAGGCGGGCAGACACGCAGCACTCGATGGATGATTTCGCCATGACCTGCGATCCTGTCGCCGGGGCCTCTCAGGATGGCGAGCAGCAAGACGGTACGGGTGCGCGTACAGGTGGAGGCGGGATCGTCCGAAGAGCGTGCCGTCGCGGATTGGCTGCGCGCTTGGCGACGGCGGGGCGTGCAACGTATCGGCAAGACGACGTATCCCTGGCAGGGGGCCCTGATCGCCCAGGACCTGCGCGGCCCCGCGGAAGCGTTCGCCGAGCTGCGCGCCCGCCTCGGCGCCGAGACCTCGGCCAGCATCGAGCCGCTCGTGGCGAGTACGGTCCCTGATGCGGATGAACCGTGAACCCCGTGGAGTGCCCCTGCCGGTGGGCCCTCGGCGCGCGCCCGCCGGCGCCGAGGCGCCGATCACTGGTTTTGCCGCCAGCCGCCGCCCAGCGCCTGATAGATCGAGACGACGGCCTGCATCTGAGCCTTCTTGGCCTCGATGAGATCCATCTCGGCCTCCAGCGAGTCACGCGTCGTCATCAGGACCTCGTTGTAATCCGCCTGCGCCGACTGATAGAGGGCCTTCGACACCTCGATGGCCGCTCGGAGCCTGTCCACCTGATCGGACAATTGCTCATAGCGCTGTCTCATGTTCGAGATCGCCGTCAGCTGGTTGTACACGTCCGTGTACGCCTGCAGGATCGATCGTTCGTAGTCGAAGACCGCCTGGACCTGCCTGGCGTTGGCGGAGCGGTAATCCGCCTTGATCGCCGTGCGGTTCAGCAGCGGAGCGATCAGGCCGCCGGCCACGTTGAAGGCCAGCGACCGCGGGTCGATGAGGTGAGCCAGGTTGAACGACTCGAAGCCGATGCCGGCGTCGAGGCGGAGCGACGGATAGAACCGCGCCTTGGCGCTCTTGGTGTCGAGCTTCGACGCCTCCAGCCGCAGCTCGGCAGCCTTCACGTCGGGGCGGTTCTCCAGCAGATCCGAGGGCAGGCCCGTGGCCACCACGTCGGGCTGCGCGGACATGAAGTTCTGGGAGTTGCGCGCCACGGGCTGCGGGAAGCGCCCGACCAGGAAGTTGATGCGGTTCTCGACGATGATCCGTTGCTGCTCGAGGGAGAACCGCCGGCCCTGGTTCTTGAGCACCTCGGCCTGGAAGCGCTGGACGCCGAGCTCCGTGCCGCGCGCGGCCAGCTTCTTGAGCTTGACGACCTCGAGGGCGTTCTTCTGCAGCTCGATGTTCTTGTCGAGGATCTCGATCTGGAGGTCGAGCGCGACCAGGTCGTAGTACGAGTTGGCGATCTCCGCCACGATCTCGGTGACGAGGAAGTTCCGCTCCTGGATCGTCGCCTCGTAATTGAAGATCGCGGCCTTCCTGGCGTTGCGGAACCTGCTCCAGATGTCGGTCTCCCACGAGGCCACGAAGCCGAAGCGGAAGTCCGCCAGCGGCTTCGGCAAGCTGTGGGCCTCGTGCTCGACTCCCTCGGCGGTGTACCTGCCGGGCTTCTCGAGGCCCGCGCCGACGCCCGCGTCGAGGCGCGGCAGGTAGTCGCCGCGGATCGCCGCGGCGTTGTTCTGGGTGATGATGATCTCCTGCAGCTGGATGTTCAGCTGCTGGTTGTTCTCCATCGCCTCCGCGATCAGGCTCTTGAGGTCGGCGTCGGCGAAGAAGACGTCCCATTGCTTCTGCACCGCGATGCTCGGGCCGGACTCGCCCGTGAGGGCGCCGAAGGAGTCGGGGACGGCGTTGTTCGCGTCCCTGGCCTTGTTGTCCCCCAGAAGGCTGGCGCAGCCGACCGTGAGCGACAGGGCGCAGGCGGCCGCCACGGCGAGGATCGGACTCCGACGCTTACTCACCCGACACCTCCTCCGGGCGACGCGCTCGCGCTTCGGTGGTCGCATGAGGGGTCGCTTCCTGTGGTTCGCCGGCGTCCGGCGCGTGCGTCTTCGCCACCGATCCGGCGTCCTCCAATGTCTCGATGAGGACCGACGCCAGCGACATCTCGGAGAGCGGCAGCGCCGGCGGCGGCGCGGCCTCCTCCGCGGGCGCGCCGATCCGCAGGAACTTCTCGAGCCGCGCGATGTGGCCGAAGATGAAGTAAAGGCCGGGGATGAGGATCACGCCGAACACGGTGCCCATGACCATGCCGCCGAGCGCGGACGAGCCGATGGTGTTGTTGCCGACGGCGCCGGCGCCCTTGGCGACGACCAGCGGATACAGGCCGGCGACGAACGCGAACGAGGTCATCAGAATCGCGCGGAAGCGGGCCTTCGCGCCCGCGACGGCCGCCTCGAACACGGTCGCGCCCTCGCGCCGGGTCTGGACGGCGAACTCGACGATCAGCACCGCGTTCTTGCCGAGCAGACCGACCAGCATGACCAGGCCGACCTGGGCGTAGATGTCGTTCGCCAGGCCCATGACCTGGAGGAACAGGAACGAGCCGAACGCGCCCGCCGGGAGCGAGGTGATCACGGCCAGCGGGAGGACGAAGCTCTCGTACTGGGCCGCCAGCACCAGATACACGAACACCAGCACGATCCCGAAGATGTACACCGCCTCGTTGCCGCGCCGCGCCTCGTCGTACGACAGGCCCTCCCAGGCGATGTCGTAGCCGCGCGGCAAGGTCTTCGCCGCCACCTCCTTGATGGCATTGACGGCGTCGCCGGTCGTGTAGCCGGGGGCGTTGTTGCCGCGGATGGCCGACGAGTTGTACATGTTGTAGCGGGTGATCTCGTTCGGGCCCTGCCGCTTCTTGAGCGTCATGAACGCCGAATAGGGGACCATCTCGCCGGCCTCGTTCTTGACCCACATCTTCAGCACGTCCGGCGGCAGCGCGCGGTACTCGGGCAGCGCCTGGACGTAGACGCGGTAGAAGAAGTTGAAGCGGGTGAAGCCCTGCTCGAAGTTGCTGCCGATCATGAGATCGAGGTTCTCCATGGCCTTGCGGATGGAGACGCCCTTCTGCATCGCCTTCTTGTTGTCGATGACGAGCTCGTACTGCGGGTAGTTGGCGGCGTAGAAGGTGAAGAGGCCGGTCAGCTCGGGCCGCTCGCGCAGCGCCGCCATGAACTCCTGGTTGATGCGATCGAACTCGTAGTAGTCGGTGCTGCCGGTCTTCTCGAGCATACGGAAGGACACGCCGCCGGCCGCGCCGTAGCCGGGGACCGCCGGCGGCTCGAAGAACTCGACGACCGCGCCGATGTCCTTCGCCCGCTCCTCGAGCTCCTTGATGACCTCGGTGACCGACTTGTCGCGCTCGGACCAGTCCTTCAGGTTGATGAGGCAGGTGCCGGCGTTGGAGGCGCGCCCCTCGGTGAGGATCTCGTAGCCGGCGAGGGCGGAGACCGACGAGATCTCGGGGAGCTCCTTGGCGATCTGCTGCAGCTCCCGGGAGACCGCGTTCGTCCGCTCGATCGTGGTGCCCGGCGGGGTCTGGATGATGGCGTAGATGATGCCCTGGTCCTCGTTGGGCACGAAGCCGGCCGGCAGCACCTGGTTGACCTGCATGATGCCGAACACGAACAAGCCGATCGCCAGGATCGTCAGGTAGAACCGCCCCAGGGTCGCCCGAATCAGGCGGACGTAGATCGACGTGACCCAGTTGAACACCCGGTTGAAGCCGCGGATGAACAGGGTGATCGGGTTGCGGGTCCTCCCGTGGTCGTGCACCGGCTTGAGGATCAGGACCGACAGGACCGGCGTGAGCGTCAGCGCGATGAAGCCGGACAGGACGATGGACGAGGCCATCGTGACCGAGAACTGGCGGTAGAACACGCCGACCGGGCCGGGCATGAAGGCCACCGGCACGAACACCGACGTCATCACCAGGGTGATGGCGATGATGGCGCCGCTGATCTCGTTCAGGACCGCCTTCATCGCCTCGTAGATCGACAGGTTCGTCGTCTCCATCTTGGCGTGCACGGCCTCGACGACGACGATGGCGTCGTCGACCACGATGCCGATCGCCAGGACCAGCGCGAACAGCGTGATGAGGTTGATGCTGATGTCCAGCGCCGCCATGAAGATGAACGCGCCGACGAGCGACACGGGCACGGCGAGCGTCGGGATCAGCGTCGAGCGCCAGTCGCCGAGGAACACGAAGACGACCAGGGCCACCAGCACGAACGCCTCGACCAGCGTGTGCGTGACCTGCTCGATGGAGGCGTCGACGAACCGCGAGACGTCGTAGCTGATCGCGTAGTCCATCCCTGGTGGGAAGGTGGTCGCCTTGATCTCGTCGAGCGTCGACTTGACGTTCTCGATGACCTCCTGCGCGTTGCTCCCGAGCGTCTGCTTGAGCACGATGGCCGCCGAGGGGTTGCCGTCGAGGTTGGAGTAGATGTTGAAGAACTCGCTGCCCAGCTCGACCTTGGCGATGTCCTTCAGGCGCAGGATGTGGCCGTCCGGCGTGGCCCGGATGATGATGTCCTCGTACTGCTCGGGCTTGTTGTAGCGGCCCTCCCACACGAGCACGTACTCGAGCGACTGGGCCGTCTTGCCGGTGGCCTGGCCGACGCGGCCGGGGCGGCCGATGATGCTCTGGTCGGCCATCGCGTCCTGCACCTCCTCGGGCGAGACGTTGTAGGCCCGCATCCGGTCCGGGTTCAGCCAGATGCGCATGGCGTACTGCCGGCTGCCGAGGATTCGCGCCTGGCCGATGCCCTTGACGCGCATGATCTCCGGCAGGACGTTGACGTTGGCGAAGTTGAACAGGAACTTCTCGTCCGCCCCCTCGGCGGTGCTGTACACGTTGACGTACATCAACATGCTCGGCATGACGCGCATCAGGATGACGCCCTCGAGCTGCACCAGCTTCGGCAGCTGCGGCATCACCTGGTCGATCCTGGTCTTGACGTTGATGATCGCCTGGTTGGGGTCGGTGCCGAGGTCGAAGATGACCTGGATCGTCGCCTCACCGGCGCTGGTCGCGTCGGTGATCATGTAGCGCATCCCCTGTACGCCGTTGATGGCGCGCTCCAGCGGGATGAGCGTCGACTGGATCAGGACGTCGGCGCTGGCGCCCGGGTACGCGACCGTGATCTGGACCTGCGGCGGCGCGATCTCGGGGAACTGAGAGACCGGGCGCGTGCCGATCGACAGCAGGCCGAGGAGGACGATCAGGACCGAGATGACGATTGCGAGGACCGGGCGGCGGAGAATCTGTGCGAACATGTCGGCCTCCTCATTCCGCGTGGTACTTCAGCTGGGCGAAGACCTCGGCGGGCTCCTCGAGCTTCACGTCGACGTGCTTGCCGTCCTGGACCTTGCGCAGGCCCTCCAGGAGGATGTGGTCGGTGTCCTCGAGGCCGCCGTCGATGATGAAAGAGTGCGGGAGCTCGGCGGCGACCGAGATCGGTCGCTGTTTGACGATGCCGTCGTCGCCGACCACGAAGACGTAGCGGCGATCGAGGATCTCGAAGGTCGCCTTCTGCGGGATCATCTGGGCGTTGGGGTACTTCGTCGTCACGACGATGTTCCCGGTCTCGCCGTGCCGCAGCAGGCCGGTGGGGTTGGGGAAGGTCGCGCGGAAGGCGATGTTGCCGGTCGTGTTGTCGAAGTCGGCCTCGATCGTCTCGACCTTGCCCTCCTGGTCGAACATCTTGTTGTTCGCCATCTGGAACTTGACGACCATCTTCTGCTCGGGATCCGCCTTGTAATCGAGGTACTCGGCCTCGGGCACGTTGAAGTAGATCCACAGCATCCGGTTGTCGGACAGCGTCGTCAGCAGATCGCCCTCCTCGACGAGGCTGCCGAGCCGCACCACGAAGCGGTCCATCAGGCCGCTGAACGGGGCGCGGATCTCGGTCAGGCGCATGTGCGTCTGGGCGAGCTCCAGCTCGGCCTTGGCGCGATTGAGCTTGGCCCCGGCCAGCGCGAGCTCGGCCGACGACACGATGTCCTTGTCGGCCAGCATCTTGGTGTTCTTGTATTCGATCGAGGCCATGTCGGCCTCCGCCTCGGCGCGGTGGAGGTCCGCTCGGTAGATGAGCGGCATGATCTGGAACATCTTCGTGTTCTCCTCGATCAGCTGGCCCTCGTCGACGAAGATCCCCGTCAGATAGCCGCGCTCCTGGGCGCGCACCTCGATGTGCTGGATTGCGTGGACCTGGGCGACGTATTCGCGGGTCAGCTCCACGTCCTGCCGGAGCGGGGTCGTGACAGCGAAGACCCCCTCCTCCGCGTGATGCTCGTGCGGATGCTGGCACGCAGACATGAGCAGGACCGCCAGTCCGCCCGCTAGTGAGATGATTCGAGGCATGAATTTTTTCTCATCATTGCGGCCGAGCAGCACGCGCAGGATCGCCAGGAAAATGGAGGTAGGCCGCCGCGGCGCGATTGGAATGATGTTGTTCATCGAGGTTCGCCTGTCGCGCGCGAGGTCTTCACGCACGGGCCCAGGCGCGGCGCCCTCCATTGAGGGGCCGCGGCCTGCGAGCCTGGTTCACGTCGTTACACGTGCGATGCCGGGGCCGTATCGGTTGGAGATCCTTGATCAAATCATGAGGGTACGGGGACCGATTGGATAAATTCCAAGCGATCGATGGGAGCCTTTCCCATCCTCGTCCCCGCGCGCCCGTCTGCGAGATCGCCGCGGCGTGCGCCGCATCCACCCGCGGCGAGGGTTTCACCGGAATGCAAGCGGCGTGCTCCGGTGTGGCGCGCGGATTGCAGCCGCCGGAACGAACCGCGTTATCCTCGCCGAGGACGCCTGCCCGTGACCCGACGACCCTTCGCCCCCGCCGAACGCAGCCGTGTAAGGATCAGCGGCCTCGTATTGCTCCTCGGCGCGGTGCTCACCGTCGCGGCGGTCGCGCTGGTCGGGATCTGGTTCGAGGACGCGGAGTCCGAGCTGGCGATGCAGCGCGAGCAGCGGCGCCTGGGGAACCTCGCGTCGCTGCTGGCCGTCGAGCTCGCGGCGGAGCTGGCGAACCTCGCGCGCGATCTGCCGCAGACCCCGGACCCCCCGACAACAGACTCCGCGGCCTGGACCGCGAAGGTCGCCGGCGGCGATGGCCGCGAGCTCGCCGTGCGGGTGCAGATCGGGGAGCTGTTCCACGCCGCCGATCACCTCGATTCGGCGGATGAGCGCATCTTCATGCAGCCGCCCGGCGCCGACAAGTTCTTCGACCTGCACGGCCTGTCCGCAGGGCCAGGTGTGCTCGCGGAGCTGGTCGCGCGCGGCGAGGACACCGGCATGCTGTCCGCGGCCCAGGCGCTGCAGCTCGGGCTGCCCGAGTACCCCGCGTTCGTCAGCGTCGCCGCGGCCGACGGCGGCGTCCTCGGCAGCTGGCGCGTCGCCGTCGTCGGCAGCACCCGCGAGGAGGTCGAGCGCGACCGGCGGGGCATGCTGCGCGTGATCATCAAGGTGCTGCTGACCGGGATCACCACGCTGGTGTTCGGCTACTTCGCGTTCCGTGAGTTCCGCGCGCAGGTGATGGCCCGCCACCAGCTCGAGCTCGCCGAGCAGCGACGCGCCGGGGAAGAGGTGCTCGCCCGCGAGAACCGCACCGCGACGATGCTGACGCTCGCGTCCGGGGTCGCCCACGAGGTCGGCACGCCGCTCGGGCTGATCCGCGTCAAGGCGGAGGCGCTGCGCGACGCCCTGCAGGACTCGCCGGAGGAGCAGGACGCAAAGACGATCCTCGGGCAGGTCGACCGCCTGCGCGACGTGGTCCAGGGGTTCCTCCGCGCCGCTCGCGGCAGGATGCCCGAGCAGGCGCGAGTGGCCCCCGCGACGCTGGCCCAGGCGGTGCGCGACCTGATCTCGCACCGCTTCCAGGCCGCCGAGGTCGAGCTGCAGGTGGAGAGCGCGCCCGAGATGCCGGACGTGCGGGTCAACGGACTGCTCGTCGAGCACGCGCTGGTCAACCTGCTCGTCAACGCCTGCGACGCGTCTCCGCGCGGCGGCCTCGTCACGCTGCGTGTGCGCCAGGAGGGCGAGGACGTGGTGTTCGAGGTCCTCGACGAGGGCGAGGGCGTGCGCGAGGAGGACCGCGAGCGCCTGATCAAGCCGTTCTTCTCGCGCAAGGCCTACGGCACCGGTCTCGGGCTCGCGCTCACCAACGAGATCGCCCGCATGAGCCGCGGGTCCGTCACCCTCGCGCCGCGGTCGCCACGCGGCGCGATCGCCACGCTGCGTTTGCCCAGGGAGGTTCCATGACGAGCGAACACAAGGTCCTGCGCCCGCACGTGCTTCTGGTCGACGACGAGCCCGAGTGGGGCGACGCGCTCGGCGAGCAGCTCGGTCGCCGCGGCTTCAAGGTGCACGTGGTGCGCGACGCCGCGGCCGCGCTCGCGCTGCTCGAGTCGCAGGAGATCGACGCGCTGGTCACCGACCTCCGACTGGAGCGCGGCGACGGGGTGTCGCTGATGGTGCAGGCGCAGGAGCTGGTGCCGCAGCTGCCGACGATCGTGATGACCGCCTACGGGGCGATCGACACCGCGATCGAGGCGATCCGGCGCGGCGCGTTCCACTACCTGACCAAGCCGTTCGGGGTCGACGAGCTGGTGCTGTTCCTGCGCCGCGCGCTCGACGACCGCCGGCTCCGCCGCGAGACCGGAGAGCTGCGCCGGCGCCTTCACGACGCGGCGCCCAAGGGCCTGGTCGGCCGCAGCACGGCGATGCGCGCGGTGTTCGAGGTGGTCGCCCGGATCGCCGACACCGACGTGCCGGTCCTCCTCACCGGCGAGACCGGCACCGGCAAGACCACGATCGCCGCGGCGCTGCACGACCGCAGCCAGCGCGCGTCGGCGCCGTTCGTCGCCGTCAACTGTGCCGCGATCCCCGAACAACTGCTCGAGAGCGAGCTGTTCGGCCACACGCGCGGCGCCTTCACCGGCGCGACGCAGGCGAGCCCGGGGCTGTTCGCGGAGGCCGACCAGGGCACCCTGTTCCTCGACGAGATCGGCGAGCTGCAGCCGGCGCTGCAGGCCAAGCTGCTGCACGTGATCGAGCGCGGCGTGATCCGACCGATCGGCGGGACCCGCGAGCGCCGCGTCAACACCCGCATCCTCGCCGCGACCAACCTCGACCTCGCCGCCGCCGTGCGCGCCGGCGAGTTCCGCGAGGATCTCTACTACCGCCTCGCCCTGGTCGTGCTCGAGATCCCGCCGCTCCGCGACCGCCGCGAGGACATCCCGCTGCTCGTCGAGCAGGGCCTCGAGTCGGCGCGCCGGCGCTACCCGACCGCGGTGCCGCGCCGGATCGGCGACGAGGTGATGGCGGCGTTCCTCGCCTACCGCTGGCCCGGGAACGTCCGCGAGCTGACCCACTTGATCGAGCGCCTCGTGCTGCTGTCGCGCAACGAGGTGATCGTGCCGGCAGACCTCCCCCGCGGCTTCGGCAGCGAAGGCCCCGACGCCGAAGAGGGCGGGCCCGGGCCGTTCGGCGACGCAGTGCTGCCGCTGCGGGAGATCCAGCGGCGATATGCGCGCTGGGCGGTCGCGCAGAACGGCGGCGTCAAGGCCCACGCGGCCCGCGCGCTCGGTGTGGACATCAAGACGCTGATGAAGCTGCTCAGCGAGTGACGGGGACGCGGCGGCCTCGAGGGGCAGCAGCCCGGCGCGTGCGCCGTCGAGCTCGCAATTGTTCACCGGGTCGCGGACCTGATGCTGCTACGATTTCGGGCTACCTTCGGAACGCAGGAGTCGCAGGATGTCCACCCCCTCCCAGAATTCATCTTCCGAGGAATACCTGGCCGCCGTGACCATCGGGGAGCGAGTGCCCCTCAACGCCCAGATCACTTTGGTGGCCCCGGATCCGCAGTGGCCCGTCATGTTCGCCCAGGAGCACGCCCGGATCTCCGCCGTCCTCGGTGACCGCGCCCTCGCCCTGGAGCACGTCGGCTCCACCTCCGTCCCCGGGCTGCTCGCCAAGCCGATCCTCGACATCTTGCTCGTCGTGCCCGATTCGAGCGACGAACCCGCCTATGTCCCGGACCTCGAGGCTGCCGGGTACATCCTGCGCATCCGCGAGCCCGACTGGCACCAGCACCGCCTGCTCAAGGGCCCCGACACTCCCATCAATCTCCACGTCTTCTCGCCCGGCTCCGCCGAGGCCCCTCGCATGCTCGGCTTCCGCGATCATCTCCGGGCCAATCCCGCGGCGCGCGATCGTTACGCCCAGGCCAAGCGTGAACTCGCGGCTCGGACCTGGACCCACGTCCAGCACTACGCCGACGCCAAGACCGAGGTCATCGAAGCGATCCTGACGGAGGCGCGTGCCACGGATCCAGCAAGACAGGATCGCCCAGGACATGAGTCGAAGTGACTGTGAATGCTGGTCGCCGACGCGAGCGACGCCGCTGACACCGTGAGCCCGGTGTGGCCGGTGATGGGCGAATGTCGATACGGACGGCCGGGCTTGACCTGGAGCAGCCTTCACCTGTCGCAGACTCCGAGTCCACGGCGCGATATCAAGCGGGCAGTTCGGCGAGCAGTCAGTCACCTGTCTCACTCCGAGCACCTGGAGTCCGGAGCCCTCGGCGGCCCGCTGTGCCCGGTGCCGCGGCGCCCACAGTTGACCGCCAGCCTCTGTACATGCCACGGTGGTTGCCTCCGCGGTGTGGATAGGATCGGCATCACCGCAGAGCAGGAGATGGTGTGAGTACCGCGGTTGGATCGGACAATGCTCTGCAGGAAGAAGTGCTCGCACTGCGCCAGCGGGTCGCCGCGCTCGAGCAGGAGCTCGCGCCGCTGCGGCGGACGCAGGAGCTGCTGCAGAGGGTGATGGACAACCTGCCGCAGGCGATCTTCTGGAAGGACCGGGAATCGGTGTTCCTCGGCTGCAACGAGCAGTTCGCCAGACACAACGGAGTCCCTTCCCCCGCGGAGATCATCGGCAAGACCGACAGGGACATGCCGTGGGCCGAGTTCGCCGACCTGTACCGCGCGGACGACCGCCGGGTGATGGAGACCGACGCACCCAAGCTCAACTACGAGGAGCCGGTCCCGCTGCCGGACGGCACCGAGGGCTGGCTCCGGACCTCCAAGATCCCGCTCCACGACGACATCGACGCAGTGTTCGCCGTTTTGGGCATGTACGAGGACATCACCGCGGTCAAGCGCGCCGAGGCCGAGCGACTGCGCGCGAAAGAGCAGGAGATCCAGGCCCAGGCCGACATCCTCGCCGAGCTCTCGACGCCGCTGATCCCGATCACCGACGTCGTGATGGTCATGCCGATGATCGGGAAGATCGACGCGAGGCGAGCGCAGCAGATCCTCGAGACCCTGCTGTCGGGGATCGCCGCCAACCGCGCCCGGACGGTGATCCTCGACATCACCCGTTTTGGCTCAATTCAGCAACGCACGCGAGAGCTGGAGCTCGGTGCCAGCCGGTGCCAACGCGGTGCCAGTCTCCTCCTCCTCGACGAGGTTGAGGATGGCAGCCGCACGGCGGCTCGTGTCGGTGCCACGGATCTCCTGGAGGTAGATCTCCGTGGTCGTCATGTTCTTGTGCCGCAGGAGTCCCTGCGCGTCCGCAACACCCGCCTTGGGGTGGTGCGCCACGCGGCTCGCGGCGCAGAGACGCAGGAAGTGCCCGCGCTTCTTTAGCGGCAGTCCCGCGCGCTCGTGGATGCGGTACACCCGGTCGCGATCCGTGTTCGTGTGGAGAGCATCACCTGACGCGGTGACGCAGACGTAGCGCTTCGGTATGCATCCGGCGAGCTACGTTCCCGGTTGAGCCACCCGCCGCTGTCGCCGCAGCCGAGGGGGAAGAGACAGACGAGCGGAAGGACGTGGAGGCGAGGCATCGACATGGGAACACGTGTTTCGAGCACCAGGCTGGAGAGGATGGATGGGAGAGTTGCAGGCAGAGCCAGCTCGGCCGCAAGTCAGCGCGGCGGGGGGGACAGGCGGCGGCGGTGGTGAGGTCGCTGTTGTTGTCCTGGTTGCACTCGAGGATGGTGCCGGACTCGCTGTCGCTCGCCGACACGCCGGTGGTCGCGGTGGTGGTCGGCGCGGTGGTCGTCGGGCCGCTCGTGGCGGCAACGACGGTCCAGCTCGACGCGCCCGAAACGACCGAGCTCGAAGTCGGCGAGGCGCTCGTCGCCGGCTTCCGACATGGCCTTCGGGACATGTTCGTTCCGCGATCAGGCCGGCCAGCGCTGCTGCTTCCACGGGCTCTTCGCGTCGGCGAGCAGCCAATCGACGGCCTTGGCGCGCTAGACCGCTCAACCGGGGACGAAGCCGACGTCGCAGCCGTAGCGGACGTCGAGCTTCGCGTCCGGGTCGGCCTGGACGAGCGCGCAGGCCTGCGGGCACAGGAACACGCTGCCGCCCGCGATGTAGAAGGCGTTCGCCCCGCAGGCGGCCTGGTCGACGACCTGGTGGAAGGGCTGCGGCGGGCCGCCGCCGCCGGGGGTGTAGTCGATCTCGATCGTGTTCGGGTCGATCGTGCCCATGTCGGGCGTGGGGATCGGGAAGTCGCAGGCGATCGGCGTCGCCTCGACGACGTCCTTGGCGATCTCCTGGAACAGCACGTCGAACTCATCGACCTGCTCGAGCGGGAAGCGCCAGCCGCCGGACAGCACGCTGACCTGCTGGATCGACTCGCCCTGGCCCTGGATCGGGTCCATCGGCAGCCACGGGGCCGACGGCGGGTTGTTCGGATCCATCGTGGTGATCGAGTGGAAGACGTAGCGGCGGTCCCCCGGTGTGCCGAAGTGCGGCGGCTGCAGGCCGAGCAGCGAGGCGTCGAAGGCGTCGCCGACGTCGGTCTCGGTCGGCGCGCTCGTGCCGTCGGTCATCGCCAGGATCACCTTGCGCGTGTCCGGCCGCAGGAAGTCGCGGTAGCCGCTCGGCGCGAGCCCGTGCCAGTCGGGCGTGGTGTACCACGCGAGGATGTTGTCGAGGAACGCTCCCGAGCCGGTCTCCGCGTCGTAATGCTTGTACCGCTCGGTCACCGCCGGGACCTCCGGCGGATCGACGCAGTCCGTGCCCGAGAGCGGGGCGGAGATGCAGATCGTCAGCTCCCCGCCCGGCGGGTAGTCTCCGAGCACGATCACGCGGTAGTCGATCGCGCTCGCCTCGAGGATCTGCGCGAAGTCGTCGTTGATGCTCGCCTCGACCGCCTCGATCGCCGACTCCATCGAGGGCGAGGTGTCGACGACGACGACGATGTCCACCCCGATCGACTTGGTCTCCGGCGCGAGCATCTGCGCCGCACACTCGCCGGTGGTGCCGTCGATGTCCGGCGCGGCCCCGAGATCGAACTTCATGCCGTTCGTGCCCGTCGTGCCCGTCGTCGGCACACCGCCGGTGATCGAGTCGTCACCGGTGGTCGTGCCGTCGGTCGGGCCGCCGGGGACGGTCGTGACGATGGCGCCGGAGTCGCTGGCGGTGCCCGTCTGGCGGCCGACGCTGTCGCCGCAGCCGAGGGGGAAGAGACAGACGAGCGGGAGGACGCGGAGGCGAGGCATCGACATGGGAACACGTGTTTCGAGCACCAAGCTGGAGAGGGTGGATGAGAGAGCTGCGGGCAGAGCCAGCTCGGCCGCAAGTCAGCGCGGCGGGGGGGGACAGGCGGCGGCGGTGGTGAGGTCGCTGTTGTTGTCCTCGTTGCACTCGAGGATCTCGCCGTCGCCAGCGCTGGCCTGGTCAATTTCGACGTAGAAGTCGGCAGTCATGTCGAGCGGCGGGGCGTCCACGACCAGCTTGATCTTCTCGCTGCCGCCCGGCAGCAGCGCGACGGTGGTGTCGATTTTGTCGAGCAAGATGCCGGTGGCGTCCTGCCCGAGGTAGAAGTCGACATCGACGCCGGCGGGGACGCCGAGGGCGCCTTCGTTGCGGACGGTGGCGATGAGCTCGAGCTGCTTGGGGCAGAAGCCGAGGCCGATCGAGAGCTCGACCGTGAGGTCGGGGGCGTTGAACACGCCCTCACCCTGGACGTTCTGTCGATAGTTGTTGAGGCCGGGGGTGGTCCAGTTGTTGTCCTCGACCATCGGCACGTTGCCGGCCGAGGTGGTGCCGGTGACGTGGTAGGTGTGCTGGGTCCAGACGCGGCGCGTGGGCACCCAGCCGTCGCCAGCGTCGCCGTAGAGGAACACGCCCTTGCGCTGCTGGTAGCCGGGATCGTCGCAGCCGTCGACGAGGGTGGCGACCATGAGGATCTCGGAGTTACCGTCGGCGTCGGCGTCGACGACCAGCGGGTACTCGTGGATCGTCGCGCTCGAGTTCTCGATCTTCAGCAGGATCGACCCGTCGATGCCGGAGTAGACGCGCGCGTAGCACTCGTCGTTGTAGGTGACCTCGGCGGCGCCGTCGCCCTGGAAGTCGAACACCGACGAGCCGGTGACGTTCGACGACTGATCCTGGGTGATGCTCGACCAGCGGCGATAGATCGCCCCGAGCGCGGGCATCGGATCGTTGTCGGGCTTGACGATCTCCTCGCCCTCACGGTGGAGGTCGAACACGGTGTACTGCGAGGCCGCGGCGATGGCGAGCTCGGGGCGGCCGTCGCCGTCGAAGTCGCCGACGGTCGGCGGGCCGCCGAGGCCGCCGCCGGGGATCGTGTGCGGCTGGGTCCGCAGGGCGTCGTTGCCCTCGCACATGACGCCCGTTGGATCGACGCCGCACCACAGCTTGCCGGTCAGGCCGTCGAGGACGCGCACCATGCCGGAGGCGGCGAGGACGACCTCGGGGGTGCCGTTCTGATCGAGATCGGCGATCGCGGGCCAGCCGTCGGTGCCGTCGGTGTTGTTCCACAGCTCAGTGACCATGACCGTCGGCGGCGCGTCGGCGGTCCAGGCGACCTTCCAGGCCTGCTTGCCGCTGACGATCTCGGGGTAGCCGTCGCCGGTCACGTCGGCGACCGCCGAGAGGCCGCCGGGGTAGTTCGGCGGAGCGCCGACGAGGCCGCCGTTGTTGTTCAGGTTCCACACGACGAGGCCGTCGTGGTCGATGAGGGTGGCGCCGAAGACGACCTCGGCCTGCGGGTCGTTGTCGAAGTTGGCCAGGGTGGCGCCGCCGTTCTGCACGCCGGTGCTGACCTGCGCATTGTCGGCGTCGTGCGACGTCCACAGCCAGGCGCCGGCGTGGTCGTAGGCGTGGATCGGGCTCTTGCCGCCGGCCTCGCGCCCTGCGAAGACGATGTCGGGCAGGCCGTCGCCGCTGACGTCGCCGACGGCGAGGGTGCTGCGGCCCTGCGTGCCGTACTTCTGGTTGACGGGGTCGTGCTCGATGCGGAACTTCTCGAGGCCGCTGGCGCCGTCGAGGACGACGACGATGCCGGTCGTGTAGTCGAACTGGGTGGCGTTGACGACGACCTCGGGGACGCCGTCGCCGTCGAGGTCGGCGACCGCGGGGCTCGAGAGCACGTCTTGCTCGGTCCACTGCCACTCGAGGAACACGTTCAAAGAGTCGAACTCGGGGATGATCTCGCAGGTCAGCGGATCGGGCTGCGGCAGGCACTGGCCGAGGGTCTGCTCGCAGTACTCACCGGCCTTGCAGTCGTAGGAGTCCTGGCACGGGCCGGTCGGCATGACGCACTCGGCGCCCGAGCAGATCTGGCCGATCGCGCAGCACTCGAGGCTCGGGCCGCAGTGGACGCCGCTGTCACACTCGGGCATGCAGTTGTCGGCGAGGCACTCGTTGCCCGCCGGGCAACAGCTGGCCGGCTGACCGCACAGGGTGCCGCCCTCGCACTGGTCGTCGCCGGCGGTCGAGCTGCTCTCGGTGACGGTGTTGCCGGTGACCGCCGTGGTGCCGGACTCGCTGTCGCTCGCCGACACGCCGGTGGTCGCGGTGGTGGTCGGCGCGGTGGTCGTCGGGTCGCCCGTGGTGGTGCCAACCGTGGTGATGCCGGTGATCGAGTCGGTGCCGCTCGCGCTCGCGCTGACCCCGGCGCCGTCGTCCCCGCAACCCGCTGCACCCAGCGCCAACAACACCCAAACCGAGACTCGCCCCATCCATTTGTCGTGCATCGCCAGCAATAGGCCGGGGAAGATGGATGCGGCCGAGCGCCGCGGGGAATGGTCGCCATGAGACGTGTACGCGGTGTGAGTGTTCTTACGCATGCGAGGCACCGGCTTGTATCCCATGCTCTCATCATAGTATCTTCATGTCAAGATACTTTATCTGGATATACTTCAGGTATGCCCAAGAGATCTTCCTCCGTCGGTGCAGAGCTCGATGTGGTCGACCAACTGTTGCAAGACTGGCGCCGCGAGCGTCCTGAACTGGATGCGTCCGCGATGGCAGTGGTCGGCCGTATCCTGCACCTGGGCCGGTTGCTGGAAGCGGGCGCCAATGAGCGCCTGCGCGCAGCGGGCATCAGCTACACCGACCTCGACGTGCTGGCGACGCTCAGACGCTCGGGCGCGCCATACCGGCTGACCCCGACCGCACTCCGGAAATCCGTGCTGCTCACCTCGGGGGCGATGACCGCCTGCCTGAATCGCCTGGAGGAGCGCGGGCTGCTCGTGCGCAGAGCGGAAGACGGCGACCGGCGCTCGCTGGCGGCTGCGCTCACGGCCGCGGGCATCCGGCTGATCGACAAGGCGATCGTCACCCGCTTCGAACAGGCCGAGGAGGCCGTCGCCGGCTTGAGCGCGGCCGAACGCGCCGAACTCGCGCGCCTGCTGCGCAAGTTGCGTCTGCAGATGTCCGCCCCGGGTTGAGCCCGCGTCCGCTGGTTGGAGCCGGCGGTGCCGGTGCCGTCGTCGATTGCGGCGCGTCGGGGGCGCGCTGGACCGTCGCGCAGATCGTGGTGCGGTCGGGGATGCCGCCCGGCACGCTGACCGTCACTCCCGGGGTCCAGTCGACGAGGCGCTCAGGCGGGATGATGTTCTGCTCCGGTCCGGGAGGTGGGATCGCGGGTGGGTCCGCTGGTCGTCCCGCCAGTCGTTCATGCACGAGCGGACCGCCGCGCTCGAGGTCGCCGCGGCCGAGAGCGCCGCGCTGCAGCAGCAGGTGATCGAGGCCCAGTGCGCGACGCTGCAGGCGCTGTCGACCCCACTGGTGCCGCTCGCCCGCACGGCATCGACCTCGGCGGCATCACCACCTGCAGCACGCTCCAGCGCGGCGTCGCCCTGGCCCTGGCCGCGGGGCGCTGACGGCCGCGCGGCAGGTACACGCGCGCTCATGCGCCGGAGCGGCAGACCACCTGGAGGAACGGTCGCAGCGATCCGTCCGGCATCGCCTCGTCGACGGTGAAGAAGTCGACGAGGCCGTGCGCCCCGAACTCCCTGCGGATCGAGTCGGCGTCGTAGAAGAAGAGCCGCACGCCGTACTCCATCTGGTAGCGGTCCTCGCCGATCTTGGTGCCCTGACCGAACATCGACGCCGCCTTCGACACGACGGTGAAGATCATGGTCCCACCCGGCGCCAGCTGGTTCGCGCAGTCGTGCAGCAGCTTGGCCCGCTCTGCCGCGTCGAGCAGGTAGATGAGGCCGAAGCAGAAGATGCCGTCGTAGCGGCGCTCGTCGAACGGCATGTCGGTGACGGAGCCGTGGAAGATCGGGATCTCGAGGCCCATCTTCGAGCGCGCCAGATCGATGGCGGTCCCGGAGACCTCGATCCCGGTCACGCTCATTCCGACCTCGATGAACGGCGTCGCGTTGCGGCCGTAGCCGATGCCGGGGATGAGGACGTGCTTCACGCCGCGCGCGGCGAAGTCGTCACGGGCGAGCAGCGCGGCTCGCGTGGGCGCTTCGCCCCACATCATCTGCATGCGGACGAAGGCGTTCTCCCAGAACTCGCTCATGTCTGTTTCGTACACCCGCCCCGCCTCGCGGGGTAGGGCGCCGTTTTCGCTCGTATCGGCGTGGTCTTCGATCGAGCCTGCGCGCCCGGGATGTCGATGATTTGCGCGAGCTCGTCGTCGGCGCGAGACTTCGCCGCGTTCCCACACGGCGAACGCGTCGAGCTCCGGCTACTCGACGACGCGTCGGCTGGTGCGCCGGGACGTCGGGGGCGTCGCCGCAGCGCGAGCAATGTCCACAGCGCGAGCGGGCCGGGGCGATCGACGACCGCGCATCCGCGAGCGTCGAGACGAGGCGGCTCGGCGTCACCGAGCGCGGCGAGCAACTCGTCGGCGTCGCGCAGGCGCGTGGTCAGGCTGCACGCGTCGGCCTCGAGCTGGCCGTCTCGGCGGCGGTACGCGAAGACGAGGTGCCGGGTGCCCGCGTGGAAAGATATCCCGCACCCAGGAAGATCCGGCGGAGTGCGCACGACGACGCGACGGCCAGGCGCGCCGGTCCAGCTGCGCTGCACGGCGAACGCGGCCTGCCACTCGCGTTCGAACCCCGGCACGTCGCGTTCGTACGGCGGCCCATCGACGCGGACGCGTCCGATCACCCGACCCTCGAAGACGGCGTCGGCCGCCGCGGCGGCGCGACGGATCGCCTCGGGGCTGCGCTCGCGGGCGTCGCAACTACACGCCGCGGCGCTCCGCGGCGCTGCCAGGATGACGGCCGTGACGACGAGCGCGAGCGCTGCACGGAGCACGCGTCATTGTACCACCGCGGGCTCATCGGCGTTGCCTCACGGCCGTCGAGGCCGGGGCGAGCTGCAGGTCGAGCGGCTTCAGCCGACTCTCGGTGTCGTCGGGCGGCCCTACGGCTCGTCGAGCGCTTCGTCAGGGCCTCGTCGCGCCTCCGTGTACGAGGTGAACACGCCGGCCGCGATGGAGACGCGCGCCGCCCGGCAATGGGTCGAATCCGTACGACTGGAGTACCGTTCCACTTCGGCGTGGAGCCGCTGGATCCCGCGTCGCCGTCGGGTCAAGATGGATCGGTGATCCGCACCCTCGCCTCGCTCGCGGTCGCGGTCGCCGGCTGCACCGGCCCGGCGCCGTCGTCGTGCGACCAGTCGGCGATCGTCGGCTTGACCGAGACGCTCGAGCGCGAGGCGTCGACCCCTGGCGCCGAGACACGGGCGATCGCGGCGCTCGCCGCCGCGTGTCCCCGGCTCGACCCCGGCTTCGTCCAGAGCCTGCGCGACCGGTATGTGTACGAGCGCGTCCAGTCCTTGGCGGTCTACGACGGCCTCCCCGGGGCCAGGAGGCGGGTCTGCGCAGATCCGGAGGCGTGGGTCGGACAGGTCCCCGTCGCTCCCGCGGAGCGACGCCCGCGGATCGTGTTCGACGCGTGCGGGTTCGCGCGGCTCGGCGTGCTCGACGAGGGCGAGCAATTGCTCGGCGACGACAACGAGGTCCTGTTCGTAGTGGCGACGCTCGACCGCGACGGCGTCGAGCGAGCGCTCCTGCGCCGGCTCGGACGGGCTCTGATGACCGGTGTCGCACCCCTGCCGGTCGCCCGGCGCCGGTGCGCCGAACTGCCTGGCTCCGACGCCTGCACGCGGCTACTGCAGCTCGCAGGCGTCGATCCGGCGCCGTCGACCGTGATGCGCGACGGCCTGCGCGAGGAGCCGCGGCTGCTGCTGAGTCCGCGAGCGTTGCTCTGGACCGGCGAGACGATCGCCGAGCACGACCGCGGCGCGCTGCCGGCCGCGGACGTCGAGGGCCACGGGATCGTCCCGCTCGCGACGGCCGTCGCGACATGGACCACGGGGCGCGGCGAGCAGGACCGCGAGCGCCTCGCCGTCGCGCCGGATCGCGGGCTCGCATTCGGGATCGTGATCGACGCGCTGTACACCGCCACTCGCGGTGGCGTCGAGGAGTTCGCGTTGATCGGTCGAGGCAAATACGCCCTGGTCACGATCCCGGTGGCGACGCCGCGCGCCTGGCTCCCGTCGTCGCACGCCCGGCGTGACGTGCTCGACGGACCGGTCGCGACGATCGATGAATCGGTGGTGTCGGTGACGCTCGGGGCGAGTGAGACGACGCTGTCCGTCCACGCGAGCGCGGCCCTGACCGCACTTGCCGCGCAGTGGCGGGGGGCCGCTCCGCACCGCGACGGCACGATCCACGTGCGGGTGACCCGGGCGACGCGCGTCGACGCCGTGGTCGCCGTCCTCGACGCGCTGCGTGGCCCCGAGTGCCCGTACCTCGACGATGGCATCGGCTGCCTGCTCTCGCGGCCGATCCTCGATCAGGAGCCGCCGATCGAGGCCGTCGCGCCCGGGGAGTGAGTGTCGGCCGGCGAATGACATGTCCGTCAGGACATGTGCTTTCGCTCGCGGCGGCGCTTCGTCGACGGCCTCGGCGCCCGCGCGATCGAGCCGCGGCCGGCGGGCGTGCTCGACCGCCTCGAACAGCGCGTCGCGCTGCGGTCGCCCCGAGGGACGTATTGCATGCGGACCTCAGCGGAACCCGATTCGCGTCTGCTCGACGAGCGACGCGATGAACTGCGCCAGCGCGGTGTCGAGACGCGCGCGCACCCGGTCGCGGGACACCCGTGTCCGTCCGGGGCGGGCGCGCAGCTCGAGCAACTCGTGCACTGCGGCGAGCGCGGCGCGGCTGCGTTCGAGCGCGATGCCGGCGTGAGGCAGTTGTTCGAGCTCGTTGCTCAGGATCCACGCCCGCTCGAGCGCCGTCTCGAGTTCGCCGGCCGCGAGCTCGTCGCGGATCGCCGCGGCCTCCTCGACGAGGCGAGCGAGCGCGGGCGGCAGGTGCGGTGACGCGGGCTCCGCGGGCGGCAGCGCCTCCACGGGCTCGACTTGTCCGAGCACGCGGGACATCGCGGGAGTGCTCGCACCGAGCGTCACCACCCACAGCAGGGGCGAGTAGAAAGTGCCGAAGTAGCCGGTCAGCGCCCACAGCGTCAGCGACGGGATCCACGCGAAGCCGAGCCACAGCAGGAACACGACGAATCGCTCGTCGCGGGTGAGCACCGCCTCGCCGGCGCGATCGCTCACCGCGCCTCCGGGCCGGGCACCAGCGCCGGATCGTCGAGGATCGCGCCCCACGTCGTGCCTGGCGCGAACTCGGTGCGAAGAAAGGTCGGGAGGTGCAGAGCGCCGATCGTGCAGCCGCGCCAGGCCATGGTCGGACCCTCGGCCGAGAGCAGCGCGCGTACCGTGATCCCGGCGACGACGACGCGACCGATCTCGGTCGGTGGGAGCCGCTCCAACAACGGCATCAGCGCGGCGACGGGGACCCGGCGGTCGGCGAACAGCACGAGGCGCTCGTTCGGATGGATGTGGCGCGCGAGCTCGGCGCGCAGGTCGTCCGGCTCGTCGGCCAACGGCACGGGGAACCCGTCGATCTTCGCCGCGAAGCCGCCGGTCCGATCGTCGACGAAGACGACGACGTCGTGGTCGAAGGACGGGCTCTCGACGCAGGCGCCGGTGACGCGCGCGTCGAAGTCCCACGGCGCCCGCAGCCACACGGACAGGCGCGGCGTGACTGCGGGGCGCGGCGGTGGAGCGAGCGTGTCGATCGCGCGGCGGTGCGGAGCCGTGGCGACGGCGGCGGCGAGCCCGAGCGCACACAGACCGGCCGCGAAGACCAGCCGCGCGCGCGACGTCCCGCGTAGCAGCAGCGCGGCGGCGGTGGCGATGGCGAGCGCGGCGGCGGCGATCGCCCACCGCACGGATTGCACGAACGCGACGTGGTGCGCCTCGAACCCGCTTCCCGGGCGAGGCACCGCGAACTCCTGCCAGAGCCAGGCGAGCGCGCCGGTCGCGAGCACGAGCGGCACGGCGAGCGCAGCCGTCAGCCACGCGCGGGCGGGCGGCCAGCCGCGGCCCAGCGCCACACGCACGCCGGCGAGCGCGGTCGCCACGATCGAGAGCGAGGCCAGCGCTCCGACGATTCGCTGCACGCTCAGCGGATATGCATAGCCGGACAGGTCGCGGTGCACGAGCCAGCGAATCGACGTGTCCGGATCGACGGTGACGCGGTGGGCGAGCAGCTCCTCGCGGAAGACCGCGGCCGCCGCGACGGCGGCGCCGAGCTGCAGCGCGGCGCAGATCGCCGCGAGCGCCAGCAGCACGCCGGCGGTCCGGCGTACCCGCGCCAGCGCAAACGCGCCGAACGCCGCCATGCCACCGATCGCCGCCAGCACGATCAGCGCCCGGCCGGCCAGCGAGTACCGCAGTCCCGGCCACAAGTACACGCCGTCCGACCAGCCGCGCTCGCCGGTGGCGAGATCGACGAGCACGAACTCGTAGGCGAGGTAGTCGAGCGCGGCGACGCCCAGCAGCGCGGCCCCGAGGGCGCGGAGCGCGAACTCGAGCGTCGTACGAGGACCGCTGCGCACGGCCCAGCATAACGCAGCGGCCGCGCCCGCGTGTTCCGCCGGCGGAGCGGCCGTTACTGCGCCTGCGTGGCGACTCGAGGGCCTGGGGTGATCGTGCGCGGATCGTCGTCGCCGACGAACACCTCGCTGTCGACTGGCGCTTGTGGCAGGCCCGGAGCGCCGGCGGAGCTGTTCGACCCGGCTGATGGCCGTTGAGCCTGATCAGGGCGACGGCTACCATGTCGCCATGGTCGTCGAGGCCGCGGCTCCGTCACGCTGGAGGCGACTCGGCCGGGTCCTGCGCGTGCTCGCCATGATCGCCGGCGGGCTCTGTGTCCTCCTGGCGCTGCATCCGAGCCTCGGCTACGCGCCGCGCGGCAGCGTCATCGCGGGCGCCGACCTGCGCTGCGAATTTATGCAGATCGTGGGGATGCTGTTCTTGGCGATGGGGGCGACCGCCAGTGTCGTGGTCGCGCTGCTGCCGTCGGCGACGCCGCCGGCGCTGTGGTACGTGGTGCCGTACGCGCTCGGCGCGGTGGTCGCGTACAGGGTGTTTCCGATCATCATGCGATACTATTGAGATTGCCAGGCGGAGCCTCCGGGTTCGGCCACCCCATGGCAGCCCCCGGAGGATACCCAGACTCGCCCGAGCCCCTGTCACTTTGCCGGTGCGGACCTAACTCGCCGCGAGCTTCAGCCCGAAGAACGCGCACGCCGTGGTGGTGCTGCTGGTCGCCAGCGCCTCGACCGTCTCGCCGCGGGCCTTGGCCACGGCGGCGGCCACGTGCGCCAGCAAGGCCGGCTCGTTGCGCTTGGGGGTGGGCTTGATGTCGCGCGGGGCGAGGAACGGCGCGTCGGTCTCGATCATCAAGCGGCTCGCGGGGATCGATCGCACGAGCTCGCGCAGGTGCAGCCCGCGGCGCTCGTCGCAGATCCACCCGGTGATGCCGATGTGACAGTCCATGTCGAGGTAGCGATGCAGCTCGGCCTTGGTGCCGGTGAAGCAGTGCACCACCGCGTCGCACAGCCGCGAGCGGTACTCGGCCAGGATCTCCACGAAGCGCGCGTGCGCCGAGCGCTCGTGCAGGAACACCGGCAGGCCGGTCGTGGCCGCGAGCTCGAGCTGCGCCGCGAAGCACCGCTCTTGCACGGGTCGCGGCGAGAAGTCGCGGTCGAAGTCGAGGCCGCACTCGCCGATCGCCAGCACCTGCGGCCGTTCCGCGAGCTTCGCCAGCCGCGCGGGCGCGTCGCCCTCCCAGTGCCTGGCGTCGTGCGGATGCACCCCCGCCGTGGCCGACAAGAGCCCCGGGTGCGCCACCGCCAGCTCCACGGCGTGGATGCTCCCGGATAGGCTCGTGCCCGTGACCACCATGTGGGCCACCCCCGCCCCACGCGCGCGGCTGAGGACGGCCGGCAGGTCCGAGGCGAACGAGCGGTGGGTGAGGTTGACGCCGATGTCGATGATCGCAGGGGGCACGCCGGTCTCCGGCGGCCATGATACGCGTAACACTCCGAGCGCGGCCAGGTGTCGGTGGTGAGAAATCCGGACTGGTGGCGTCGTCGCGGGTCAGCGCACGATCGGTAGATCTTGAAGCTGTACCGCGGGGTGGCGCCTGATACGCATTGTACGGAGGCTCATGATTCTGGTGATCTTGGTAGGTTGATTGCGCGGGCACCTGCGAGTTCACCTTGGACGTTCGGGGCTGGCCCGCGGGGGCGGTTTGATCGCCAGGGTTACGCGTCGACGGGGAGGTTGAAGCGGCAACTCAGGCAGGGCGGGAATGTCGTCGGTGCGCTCGGCCAGCGGCGGGACGCGCAACGTGACCACCCGATCGGTTAGGCCATGTCCGAAATCCCGAAAACGCCAGTTTCTTGGAGACATCGGGATTTCTTGATCTGGTCGGGGACATGACGCCCCGCGTTCCCCGCCACCAGCTCACGGACGACCAGTGGAACCTGATCGCGGACCTGTTTCCGACTCGCAACTGCAAGACGGGACGGCGCGCGAGAGATCGCCGGACGATACTGAACGCCATCTTTTGGGTGCTCCGCACAGGAGCGCCGTGGCGTGATCTTCCGATCGAGTTCGGTCCATGGTCGACTGCGTGGGACTTCTTCAACAAGTGGAACCAAGACAGGACGTTCGACGAGGTGCTGCGACGACTCCGCAGCTGCGTGGTTTCGCATGACGACCCACCCGCCGAGCTCTGGTGCATCGACGGCACGTCGATCCGCGCGGCTCGCTGCAGCAGCGGCGGGGGGAAAATCGACGAACCCAGAAGAACCGAAGGATCACGCGCTGGGGCGCTCCCGGGGTGGCTGGGGCACGAAGATCCACATCCTGTGTGACGCACACGGACACCCCCTCCACTTCCATCTCAGCGCCGGCCAGATCCACGACCAGACGATGGTCGACACCTTGCTCTGCGGCGCCGATGAGACTCTGCACGACGAGCACGGGACACCGATGGCTTGGCCCGTCGCGCTCGCCGGCGACAAGGGTTACCGAGCGAACTGGGTCGACCAGTACCTGTTGGAGCTCGGCATCAAGCCCATAATCCCGAGTAAGGAGAACGAGGACCGCTCCCTTCGGCCTGTCGCATTCGACAAGGCCGCGTACCGACGTCGAAGCATCATCGAGTGCCTCATCGGCTGGCTCAAGGAGTCACGCCGGATCGCTACCCGGTTCGAGAAGAAAGCCATCAACTTCGGGGCGATGGTTAAACTAGCGTTTATCCACCGCTACCTGCGTCTGTCTGCTTCATGCGCGATTTCGGACATAGCCTAGTGAAGCTCGTCGCTGAATCGCCGGCGACGGACGAGCCCGGTCCGCGCGGCGGGGGGGCGTTTGTGACTCTGTACCCCACGGGTTCGGCCGAGCCGGGCCCGCGAGGCTGCGAGCGAAGGGTGTGGCGGAGCTCGCGGGTGATCGATATGCTCGGGGTGGCATGAGCGAGCCTCTCCCGACGACGCCGGAGCGGCGAGCGCGAGAGTGCGCAGCGCACGTCGTGCTGCTCGGCGTCGTGCTCCTCGGCTGTACGTCGCGCTCAATCTCGGCGACGACGAATGACTCGGTCGCCGCGCCGCCGAAGGCGATCGCGCCTCCACCGCGGCCATCCGAGGCGATCGAGCCGGCCCCCGAAGTAAGGGTGTCGATCGACTTCGATCCGTCGGCGGTGCTCCTCGGGAGCTGCGGCGAATTCGCCTCGGACTATGACGACCACCGAGGTCCCTTCGTCGTCGGCCCCGGGGTCGTGCCATGGGCGGAGGGGGAGCCGCTCTGGATCATGACCAATGCCGGCGGCGTCGTCGAGGCGGTCGCCGGCCGACGCCTGGATCGATGCGGCGACGAGGTCCCGCCGGAGGAGGCGGCCGTGGTCGCGAAGGGCGAGCGCGAGGACGGCGAGGATGGCGACGGCGACCCCTGCGTCCCGGCGGTGGCAATCGTGACCGCCAAGCCCCTCGTCTGCGACCCGATCCTCCCCAGCGGCATCCCGGCGCCGCTCTCGCTCGGCGACCACGACCGGGAGCGGGGCTTCCTCTTCGCGCTCCCCCGCCACGTCCGGTCGCCGTCGGTGATCGCGATGCGCTTCGAGGTCCGGGTCGAGGGGCTCTGCTGGCAGATGGACCCGGACAACGGTGCGCACAGGGGGAAGATCCCGCTCACGGCCGCGCCCGCGCCGATGGATCGCCACTTCACCCGGCGCGTGCCGAGCTCGAAGGCGCGGCGGTGGCGGGCGCTGACGGTGCATTATGGGGCGCCCGAGCACCCGCCGGTACACGTCTATTACTCGGTCGATCGCCGCCTGCCGCACCGGCAGGCCCAGTGGGACGTCTTCGCCGGCGACCCCGAGGGATCGCCGACCTCATGGGTCCGGACCGCCGATCGCCGCGTCTTCGACTCGCCCTTCGTGCGCGAGCGGAATTGCGGGATCCCTTACTCCAACCCGTCCCCGGTCCTCGCATTCGTCCACGACGGACGATTGCACTGGATCACCGTCGACGAGTCTTCGACGATCGAGGCCCGGATCTGGCGCTTCGACGAGGAAGCGCTCACCCCGGTCCGGGCGATCCCGGGGAAGCTCTATACTCACTATTTCTGATGTGCGACGCGAACGCGACACCACCCGCAGAGCCGCGGGCGAGCGCGTCATTCCCAGCCGCGCTGTGAAGCGAGCTGGCGCCTGCGCCGTGCCTGTCGCGGGGGTAGTTCGTCCGCGTCCTCGAGGTAGCGACGGACGCACGCCAGGGCCTCCTGGATCCGCAGACTCCAGGGGCGAGCCGCGGCGAAGTCGAGCATCTCGACGAGGAGTTGATAGGCCGCCGGTTCGGCCGCTGGGATGGGGTTGCCGATGTGGGCGAGGACCCGTTCGCGGCCGTCCCAGCGCTCGCCGTGGGCCGCGATCCCGTCGCGAGAGAAGACATCCCAGGCGTCGATCGGCTGGCGGAGGAGGCCAAGCGGTGGAGCGCTCTCGACCGACGTGAGCATCACCCGCTCGGGCGCCGCGCCCTCGACCAGGACCTCGAGCTCGGCGAGGTCGCCCACACGCCGGACGGTGATCGCCACGTTCGCGTGAAAGGTCGGGCCATAGATGACGCGGAGCGCCTCACCGTCGTCGCCGAGGCGTTCGTCGGCGAGGGAGCGAAGGCCGAGCGTCTCGCGGAGGAAGGACGTGTCAACCACGCCCTGATCCTACAACACGCGAAGCGCCGATGTCGTCGGCGCGACGCGAACCTTTGACCCGCCACGTCCCCAGCCATGTCCGGAGCCACGGGCCGCGGCCAGCGACGCGCGCTGGTGGTGAACCGGCGTCGAGAACTCCGTCGCGTCGGCCGGCGCGGTCGTCGAGCCGACGAGCCCGCAGCGGCGCCGACGCGACGAACAGGGGCAGCCCGAGCGGCCCGAGCCACGCCGGCATACAGCCTGTCTCTGCGAGCAGGTGACGCACGGCGGCGTGGCCGAGTGCGGCGGGGATCGCCGGCAGTGCGAACACGAGCGTCATCAGCGACCCGTGGAGCGTGAACGCGCGGTTGGACGTCGCCGGCGACACGAAGCGGGGCTGCCGTTCCGCGCGTGGCTGTGAGCGCGGGTCAGCGAGGACTGGCGACCTCGAAGGTCGGCGGGCGGCTGCCGGCGCGCCGGCGCGACCACACGGTCCATTCCCACTGGCTGACGCCGTCGAGGTCCTCGCCGTCGGCCGTGATCTCGCCCGACTCGTACAGGGCGACGAGCGTGTCGAGCAGCGACTCGAAGTCGTAGGCGACGATCTCGCGGTCGTTGTCGTCGTGCCAGAAGCCGACGAGCTCGTCGGCCTCGCCGCCGAACTCGCCGCTGGGGTCGAGGCAGATGTCGTTGCCCGACGGGTCGTGCAGCAACGGCAGCCAGGCCGGGTTCCACCACTGGGGCTCGTCGGCGAACCACTCGCGGCCCTGGGCGCGCCGGGCCAGGGCCTCGTCGACCGAATAGAGCGAGTAGACGAACGCGATCGGCATGAACTCGCCGCCGCCGTCGTGCCAGGCCCACAGCTGGCGCAGCGCCGGCGGCAGCGGACGGCCGAGCTCGCGCTCGCAGGCGTCGAGCCGCGCCGGGTCGGCGCCGGGCCGCAGCTCGGCGTGGACGACGGGGGCATGGGTCGCGAGCCAGCGCTCGAGGCGAGCGAGCAGGCCGTCGACGCGGACGCGCTGGGCCGCGGCCTCGCGCTCGCGCCACGCGAGCACCTCGGGGAGCCACGGCGGCGGCTCGTCGGGCGGCTCCGGCAGCCGCTCGGCCCACCGCCAGATCGCGTCGAGGTGAAAGAGGTACTGCGACTCCATCAGGGCGTCACGGGCCTCGCCGTCGACGCGGCGGAGCTCGCGGTCGAACGCGACGATCCGCAGGTGCGTCAGCATGTCGTCGTCGAGCGCGTACGCGTCGCGCCACAGGAGCGCGTCGTTGCGATCGTCGCGATCCTGCTCGACGCGCTCGACGAGCGCGGCCAGCGTGCGGCGGCGCGGGCCGGGGGGCAGCGCCTCGATGTAATTCGAAAAAGCGGCGCGCTGCTCCGGCGAGCCCTCCCCGTCGAGCACGCGCAGCATGTGGGCCGCCTGCGCGGGGTCGGCGAGGCCGCTCGCGCAGGCGCGCCGGGCCCTGAGGCGGCGCATCAAGTAGCGGGCGCGCACGAGGGTCCCGCGCTCGGGTCGATCCATGCTCGCGCCCCACAGGTGCTGCTCGTCGGACCTCGGCGACACGCCGGCGAGGAACGGGTAGCCGACCTCCTCCATCGTGAAGCGGCCGGTCGTCGGATCGAGCCGACACGCGTCGTTGAGCTCGAGGCCCAGGTTGATCATGTCGAGGTCGGGCCAGTGGATCTTCATCGGCGCCTGTGGGCGGCATCGTGGCACACGCCCATGACGTGACGACAGTACCCGCGGACCGCCTCGGCGCGGACAGCACGCTCGCTGGCCCGCACGTGCCGGGGCGCGATTGCGCGCCCTGCGCCGCTGCAGCTCGCCAATTCGGGCGCGGCGCTCCGCTCAGCGTGAAGGGCGCGACGGCCGGGCAAGCCGGGGTCGAGCGCCAGCTCGGCTAGATCCCGGGCGAGGCCCGCCGACGCGAGCCCGAGGGGCGATGCCTACGGCTGCGAGCAATCGCTGGAGGGGGGTGCGGATCTACACGATCGGCCACTCGACGCGGACCTTCGACGAGTTGGTCGCGCTGCTGCGCGCGTTCGACGTCGCCGTGGTCGCGGACATCCGCACGATCCCTCGCTCGCGGCACAACCCGCAATTCAACGGCGACGCGCTGCCGGCGGCCCTTCGGCGCCGGCGCCTGAAATACGTGCACCTCCCGCGTCTCGGAGGTCTGCGGCGCCCCGGCAAGGACGCGACGAACAGCGCGTGGCGCAATCAGAGCTTCAGGGGCTACGCCGATTATATGCAGACCGACGAATTCGCGGCCGGGCTGGCCGAGCTCCGCGCCTGGGCGGCGAAGGGTCGCGTCGCGCTGATGTGCGCGGAGGCGGTGCCGTGGCGTTGCCACCGCTCGCTCGTCGCCGACGCGCTCATGGCCCGCGGGGCCCAGGTCGAGCACATCACCGGCCTCTCGCGCTCCTCGCCGCATCGTATGACCGCCTTCGCGGTGGTCGAGGGCGCGCGGGTGACCTATCCGGGCGAGCGCGACGGCGGCGGGCCGCTCCCCACACCCGCGCCGTTCCACCTCGAGGCGACCGTCCGGGTGCTGCAGCGTCGGCCGATCAATCGCGTCGACGTGTGGGACGACGGCCGTTATCGACGGGTGCTGACAGTCGCCGGAGAGCTCGTATTGGTCGAGGTCGAGGACCGCGGGACGGTCGACGCGCCCGACCTGCGATACGTGGTGTCGCACGGTGACGTTTCGCCGGCGGCGCGTCCGCAGCTCGCGGCCGCCTTGCGCAAGGTGCTCGGCCTCGACGTCGAGCCCGCGCCGTTGCTGCGGCTCACCACCGCCGATCGCAGGCTCCGCCCCACCGGCCTGGCGCTGCGCGGCATGCGGCCGCCGCGGTTCGCCGAATGGTTCGAGGTGTTCGCCAATGTGGTGCCGTTCCAACAGGTGAGCCTCGACGCCGGCGCCGCGGTGGTCGCCCGCCTGGTCGAGCGCTTCGGCAGATCGATCGAGCACGCGGGTCGCCGCTTTCATGCCTTCCCGACCGCCCCGGCGGTCGCCGCGGCTCGCCTCGACACGCTGCGAGCGTGCGGTCTGAGCGCGCGCAAGGCCGAGGTGCTGCGCCACCTGGCCTGGGCGATCGCGTCCGGCGAGCTGGCGGAGGCGACGATCGCCGGCCTGACCACGCCCGACGCGCTCGCTACCCTCGGCGAGCTGCCCGGCATCGGCCCGTGGAGCGCCGCCCTGGTGCTGCTGCGCGGCCTCGGTCGCCTCGACGTGTTTCCGCCGGGCGACGTCGGGGTCGCCCGCGGCCTCCGCACGCTGACGCGCGTGGCCGCGGACGCTCCGCTGGACGTCGAGCGCTTCGGCGATCGTCGCGGCTACCTCTACTTCTGTGCGCTCGGGGGCGACATGTTGGCGCGGGGCCTGATTCACGCGGCGCCGCCGCCGAAGCGTGCGCCGGGCTCCGGCCGCTCGCTACGCGCCGGCACTGCGAGGACATCCAGGGGCCGGGTGTGAGCGCGGCGAGCCGACGACCGTGCGACGCTGCCGCGGCAAACCGCTGCCTGGGCACCATCTGTCTTGAAGGACAGATCGGCCCGACAGCACGCGCACGACCTCGTAGTCGAGACGGCGCGTGCCGAGCTCCGTCCTGTCCGCAACCATGACAGGGGCCGACAGATCGACGCGCGCGATGGACAACGCACTACGAGCAGGAGGTTCGCCACTACCCGGTCGCCGGGCTGTCGAGACAATCGAAGTAGGGACGGACTCGACATCACGCTCGGCGGTGGGCACTCGGTCGGCAGCCAGGCCAGGCGCCCGACATGAACCGGAGGACAGGCTGCTTCTCTCACTCTACCGGCGAACTGCTGAAGCGCGACGCACAGGAACCTGTCTCTTCAAGCAGCTGTCGCGCCGCACGATCGCCGACCGGCGACGCTTCGGTCCATTCGTAGGAGCATCCGCGAGCGAAGGCGAGTTCCAGGATGCGCCAGGTCACGGGACACAGCATCCAGAGGATTCTCCGATACCGCTCGACCGTGCGGAATCCGCTCAGAAATTTCGTGCGCACCGCTCCGCCGCCGCAGGCAGGCCAGGCGCGAGTGCGCTTCGCCCACTGCGACCCGGAGGTCGCTTGCCGGTGGCGGCGATTCGTCGCACTCTGCCCGCGCATTTTCGCCGACCGCGAAGCACCGAGCCCGACCATGCCACAGACTCCCCCGTCCCCCCTTGAAGCGATGCGCCGGCTGATCGCCGGCAACGAACGCTACAAGAACGACACCCGCAGCGTCACCGCGCTGGCGAGCCAGCTGCAGCGCGGCGGGCTGGCAGCGGGTCAGAGCCCGTTTGCGATCGTGCTGTGCTGCTCGGACTCGCGGGCGCCGGCCGAGATCCTGTTCGACCAGGGGCTCGGTGACCTGTTCGTGATCCGCGTCGCCGGCAACATCGTCGCGCCGTCCGGCATCGGCAGCGCCGAGTTCGCCGCGGCGACCTACGGCACCCGGCTCGTCGTCGTCATGGGGCACTCGTCGTGCGGTGCAGTGACGGCGACGCTCGAGGTGCTGCGCGGGGAGAGCACGGTGGCCAGCGACAACATCCGTGACATCGTCGACCGCATCCGCTCGTCGGCGCAGACGGTGCTCGAGGTCGGCAAGGGTCGCTCGCCCGAGCTTCAGCTCCGCGATGCGATCCGCGCCAACGTCCGCAACGCGGTCGATCACCTGCGTCACGGCAGCCGCATCCTCGAGGACATGGTCAACAGCGGGCAGATGGTGATCGTCGGCGCGGTGTACGACATCACCACGGGGCACGTCGACTTCCTCGACGTGCCTGCGGAGCTACGCGAGGCGCTGCCGCCTCAGTGACGCGTCCGCCCCCGCGACGAGGCGCGCCGGGGTGAGCGCGCGACGCGAACGCGATCCTGCGCGCCCCCGAAGCGTCGCCGACGACGTGAGCGTCGACGTGAGCGTCGACGCTTCGTCGAGCGCCCGAGCCCCGGGGCGACCGCGCCCCGGCCTTCGGGTACGATGCGGGCCACCATGACGCGACGATCGCCCACGACACGCGCCGAGGCGGGCCGGCTGATCGAGGCGCTCGTCGAACGACGCTTCGACGGGCCGCTGCCGCCGCTGTCGACGGCCGTCCTCATCGTCGAGTGGACCTCGCACCTCTGCGGCCTCGCGCTCGCCGAGACGCTGCCGCTTCAGGGGCGCGCCCTGTTCGCGTCGGGGTCGCTCGAACCCCGGGCCCGCGAGCACGCCGCGTGGCACCGCGAGGCGTTCTTCCACGAGCTCGGCGCGCCGTTCGGCCTGTCCGCCCGCGCCGTGCTCGCCGCAGTGCGGGCCCGAAAGTTCCCGCTCGTGCCGCCGCGTCCGATCGGCGGCTATGAGTATCTCGGAGCGTTCAGGTGTAGCGGCGTGCTCGATGTGGCCGACCCGTGCCACCTGCGCAAGGCGAGCCGCATGCCGGCCAGCATCTTCGCGCTGTCGTCCACCGTCGAGGCGCTCGCGGGGCCGTGGCAGGTGTTCGTGCGTGCCGGCGTCGGGGAGGACGCCGACTGTACCGCCGAGCTCGCGGTGATCCACGCTGACGGCGTCGACGTCGTCGCAGCGGAGCAGATCGGCACGATCGGCGTCGACGCCGGCATGGCTGGTGTATTCGACCGGACCTGCCCCGAGCCGGCGCAGACCGAGCTCCACGTCGAGGGGGTCGTGCACGGGCTCGGCGCCTTCGCGTTCTCGGGCCACGGCGACGGCCTGTACCCGGTGTTCGTCGGCAAGGCGCTCGGTCGCGTCGCCAAGCTGAGGATCGTGTTCATCGCCGAGCACCCGGAGCGCGACGCGACCGTGCCGCCGCGGGCGAGCAGGCGTTACGCGAGCTCGGAGGTGTTCGCGGTCGGTGACGTCGTCGACCACCCGAAGTTCGGCGCCGGCTCGGTGATCCGCGTGGTCGACGGAAAGATCGAGGTCGAGTTCGACGACGAGGTGCGGACGCTCATCCACGGCAGGCGGTAGGGGACCGCTCGTGTGCGTGCTCGCCGGGCTTCCAGGCCCGGCCGCTCGCAGTCGACGGCGATCTGCGCCCTCTCTGACTCGCGTCGCCGCAGACATCTCCGGGCGGTCTCTTATTATTGAGACGTTGTATATGTCCGATTGGACATGACCTGAGAGACAGAGAGGAGGATGGCGGAGACGCGGCTCCGGGAGCCAGCCCTTGTCTCCCGCTATTCGGCGGCAGGGCGGGCAATCCACACGCCCGAGCGTTCACCGTCGAAGATTTGGTAGGCGATCGTGTCCCGGTCGACGAGCGGGCTGAACCAGCCGAACAGGGGGTGCGGCAGGTGGACGCGGTCGTCGAGCCGATGCTCGGCGAGGGTGAGCGGATCGACGAGGACGAGCTCGCCGAGCCCCTCGGCATCAGCGTCGACGACGGTGTAGGTGCGGCCGTCGCCGAGGCGCCCCGGGGGTGCGGTGATGCGCGCCGCACGTAGCTCGGGCTCGCCGCCGTCGAAGGGGTAGTGCCACAGCTCGAGGTGTCCGTCGGGCCCGGACGCGGGCTCGCGGAGCATCAGCATGCCGTCGGAGCCCCGGCTGTACAGGCTCCCGGGGTCGCGGGTGACGAGGGTCTCCGTGCCGGCGACAGGGTTCCGGATGTACCAGCCGCCATCCTCTCCCTCCATCAGCCAGCGGTCTTCGGAGAATAGGGAGACAAGGCGCCGGCCCGCCGGGATCTCGGTCTCCGTGAGCGACGGCAGGGCGACCGTGCGTCCGCCGGCGAAGCGGCCGGCCGAGAGCTCGACGCGCTCCTCGTACTCATACAACCGCGCAGCGAAGGCGTGGGGCGCCTCGGCGAGGACCGTGTCGATACCCGAGCGGCGATCGCGGAGGACGAGGTCGCCCGGGGGACCCTCGGGGTCGTCGCTACCGGTGAGCCGGTCCTCCCAGATGAGATAGCGGCCGTCGACCCCGGCGTTGAAGCGCGTGACGGCGGCCTGGACGACGGAGAGCTCGCCGTCCGGGAGGTCGATCTGGAGGAGGTTGCCGTCGAGGTCGAGCGCGAGGAGCTCGTCCTCGTCGGTGACGACAACCTCCCGGTGATCGATCGAATCGACGAGGACGGTCGGTTCGATGGGTCCGGCGTCGAGATCGGCGGGGTAGGAGTAAAAGAGCAGGCGGGCGGCGTCGTCGGTGGTTTCGACTTTGCGGACGATGCCATGGCTGGTCCAGACGGCGCTGTCGCAGCCGTCCGACACGAGGAGCCGCGGAGGGGTCACCCCGGCAGGATCGAGGACGAAGAGGTCGCCCGATACCTCGCCGCGGCAGCCGAACAGCGCCCCAGGGAACTGCTCGCGCGCGAACACGTTGCGGATGTCGTCGGCGATGAAGCGGCGCTCCTCGCCGCACAGACCGGCGCTGGACACGGTCGCGGTCGCGGGCGCAGGCGAACCCGGGAACTCGGTCTTACCCGTGCCGGCGATGAAGTAGAGGCGCTCGCCGATTCGAACGTCGCCGAGTGGATGAAGCCTCTCTCCGGGCTCGAGCGCGAACAGCCGATGCGGGCCAGGGGTGCCGCAGATCTCCTCGAACAATGGATCCGTGGCCGACTCGGGGCCGCAAGCGACGACGAGCAGCGCGCCGACAGACACAGCGAAGGACGACCGGTGCATCACGCCAACAGTAGTGCACGCGCGAGGGGGTCGGCAAGCGCGGGCCTCCCGCGGGCTGTGGCACGGGGGGACGCCCGATGCATCGACTGCGACCGGAAGAGAGCCCCCGACACCTGGTGCAGATTGGTCAACTCGACGCAAGCGCCGGCTGCTTCGCCGGCGCGCGCGCGCTCGAGGACCTTCACGAGCCGCGTCACGTCGATCTCGAGCGGTGCGCGGTGCATCTCCTTTCCGGCTGTCACGCAGCTCGGGACGTCCCCCTTCTCGCACGCTGCTTCGCACGAAGAGACATCGCTGCAGACGATGGCCCCGGGCGTGGGGCCGGCTCCGGCTCGGGTTTGGGCAGCTCGGCGTTGCACGCACAGCCGAGCACGAACAGCAGGCCAAGCGAAAGGCGAATCACCGGCGAAGTCTACAAGAGCGCGGCCCGTGTGGAGTGGGGGGCCATGACCGCCCTCGAGGACCGCGTCCGGACGAGCCTCCTGTCGGCGTGCCGACCAACGCCGGGCGAGTCGGGAGGCGGTCGCTCCCCGAGCGGCAACGCAACGCCATGGACAACGGGCAGCATCACGCTCGCCGGGTGGACACGCTCCTCTCACGCTGGCGACCTGTCGGTTACGGCGAGCATTGTGTCCGGAGTCGACCGTTCGCCGAGCTATACTGGCGGGGTGGTGCGTCCTGAAGACACGGACGAGCAGGACCCCGGAGGGGGCGGGTCGGCCGCGTCATGCTGCACCGTTCCAGCGGGTGAGAGTCCCGCCCGGGTAAGCGCCGGAGCGCCCGGTAGCAGGCCCCAGGTGCGAGGAGAGATCCTCGTGGCCCGAGCGGGGCGTCAAGAGCCTCTACGGAGGGAGCAAGAACGCGGGCCGCAACATCAAGTGAAGCCTGCAGCCTCGTCAGAGAAACAATGGGGGAGCCGAGCCGATCACTTCGCGGCGAAGGCCACGTCCACCGCGCACGAGTCCGGAATAGAAAGCGCGATGAGTCCTCCCGGGGTACGGGGCGCAGCACGCGTTCAAGGAGCGATGCGGAACAGGAGAGGCCCGTCTGCACGGTCCGTGTCGGGGCAAGGTGGCTCGTATAAGCCGAAGGCGAAGTCGAGCGCTGTGCAGCGGGAGTCCGAGGGGGTCGTAGTACCGGCGATGGCGGCGCAGAACAACGCCGCCGGAGGGAAGGGCCCCTGGGGTGGTCGTGTCGGAGAAGAAGGTAAGCGCGAGGGCATGGCCTGCAGGACAGGTCCCAACAACCCCGCGCGGCGCAGGCCGCGTGACAAAGTGCGAGAACTTCGACGCCGACTGTGGGCCGCAGCCAAGCGGCATCCGGGTAGACGCTTCCATGCGCTGTACGACCGCATCTTCAGGCGTGACGTCCTGAAGGAGGCGTGGAAGCGGGTGAAGAAGAACAGGGGGTCAGCGGGCATCGATGCCCAGACGCTGGCCGAGGTGGAAGAGCTCGGCGTCGATCGCTTCCTCGAAGCGATCGGTGCAGAGCTCGAGGCGGGGACGTACCGGCCGAGCGCGGTCATGCGGCGGTACATCCCGAAGGCGGACGGGAAGAAGCGGCCGCTGGGGATCCCGACAGTCCGGGACCGAGTGGTGCAGATGGCGGCGAAGCTGGTGCTGGAGCCGATATTCGAGGCGGACTTCCTTCCGTGCTCGTACGGCTTCCGGCCGAAGCGCAGCGCGACGCAGGCGCTCGAGCGACTGCGCGTGTTGGGAGCGCGAGGTGGAAACCATGTGCTCGACGCCGACATCCGCGACTACTTCGGCAGCATCGATCACGAGCGACTGATGAAGCTCGTCGAGATGCGGATCTCGGATCGAAGGGTCCTCAAGCTGGTGCGGCAATGGCTCGAAGCCGGCGTGATGGAAGACGGCGAGGTGACGGCGATGCTCTCGGGGACACCCCAGGGCGGGGTCATCTCACCGCTGCTGTCGAACATCTACCTCGGCGTCCTCGACAAGTTGTGGCAGCGACGGCACGCCCACCTGGGCGAGCTCGTGCGCTACTGCGATGACTTCGTGATCCTGTGCAGGACCAGGAAGGCGTGCGAGGAGGCCGAGGTCAGGGTCCGCGAGATCCTGCGTCGACTTCGACTCGAGCTGCATCCGGAGAAGACGAGGCGCGTCGAGCTGAGCCGGGGACGGCAAGGCTTCGACTTCCTCGGCTGTCACCTGCGTAAGCGCATGTCCGGTCTGATCTGGGAGAAGGAACGCCGCAGGGCGTACTTCCTCCAGCGCTGGCCTTCGACGCGCAGCTTGACGCGGGTGCGACAGCGTGTGAAGGAGCTGACCGGTCGTAACCGCCACGGGGTCAAAGATGTGCGGGTGATCATCCGCGACATCAATCCGGTGCTGCGCGGCTGGGCCAACTACTTCCTCACCGGGAACGCCGCCGCGAAGTTCAACCAGATCGACACCTACGTATGGAGTCGACTCCGCGCCTTCATGGTGAAGCGCAAAGGTCGACATCTCCACGCGGGGGAGGCCAAGGTCTGGACACGCGACTTCTTCCACAACCACGGCCTCCATCGTCTGCGGGGGACCGTGCAGTACCCGGAGGCAGCGTAATGCAACGGCCCGAAAGTCCACCGGTAAGCCGTGTGCGGGAAATCCGCATGCACGGTTTGAACGGGGGTCCTGCCCTTCCTCCGGGGCAACAGCCGTACTCGGCAAGACCGAAGGAAGGGTAGGATCTACCAGTGCGGGTCCAGAAGGCGCTCATGACGATGGCGATCGTTGCGGCGTGCAACGATCGCTCCGCGGAGCTCACGGAAACCTCGGCGGCGGCGAACGACGACGATTGCGCGATGTGTGGGCCGGATGAGTGGTGCGACTGGTCCGACGACCGCTGCGGCGAGGGGGTCGGGCGCGGGACGTGCCGGCCGCGGCCGCCGCCTTGCAACCTGGTTCTGCGGTACACCTGCGCGTGCGACGGGAAGGTGTACGGCAACGAATGCGCCGCGCAGCAGCACGGGGTCGACGTCGCGGCCGGCGGCGGCTGCGAGGTGCCGAAATGGCTGCGCCCGTGCGGGTACAATTACTGCGAGGCGGAGCCGGTGGGGTATTGCGCTGAGATGCTGCCCGCGGCCCGAGGGGAGGCGAGCACGTTCAAGTGCGAGAGGTTCCCATGGAACTGCGCCGCGCACGACTGCAGCTGCATCGAGGGCCTCCCGTGCGCCCAGCCGTGCTTGCCGGCCGAGGACGGCTGCTTCGAGCTCACCTGTCCCCCCGTAGCGCCGTCGACGACCTGATCGTGGGCGTGAGCATCGGCGATTCGGGGCCTGAAGGATCCGCGGCCGCCGCCCGGACGCGGTCGCGGCTTTGTGCCCTTCGACATCGCATGATCGTGCAGAGGGGCGACGCTCACAGTGTCTCGCTGGCGCAGACGGGCGTGGCCGGGCGGTGCGCGAGCCCGGCCGAGTGGTTACGTCCACGAGCGGGAGATCGCCGCGCCGGTGACCTTGCCGGTGCGCGCGTCGATACCTGCCTGAATGAACAGGCCGTCGACGCTCTCGCTCTCGGGGTACTCGTAGAAGTACATGCCGGTGCTCTGGGTCCACAGGATCGGGGCGACGCGCAGCAGCTGCGAGCCCTTGATCTCGAGCGGGAAGTCGTCCTCGCCGCGCTGGGCGTAGACGCGGGCCCAGCCGTCGGTGGTCCACAGGTAGTACCAGGAGTAGTCGCGGCCGGGCAGCGTGAAGTCGATGAACGCCTCGGCGCGCTCGTCGATCGGGAAGCCCTGCTTGTGCATGAAGCCGCTGATGAACGACGAGGTCTCGAGGTACCGCAGCAGCGTCGCGTGCAGCGAGTCGTCGACGAGCTGCAGCTCGAAGAAGTCGAAGTCGGGGTCGCCCTCGTCGCTCGGGTTGCGCACCCGGAAGCCGTGGGCCTGCAGCGCGCGCACGAACTCGGCGAACGACTTCACCTTCGAATGGAACAGCGGCAGCACGGCGTCGGCGCGCACGAACTCGCCCTCGGGATACTTGGCGCGGGCCTTCTGCGGCGGGGCCGCCTTGCCGTGCACGATCAGGTCGACGGGCGCCGTCATCTCGTTGGCGACGCTCTTGGCCCCGAGCGCGTACAGCAGCGAGCGGTACATGTCGTAGTCGTCGACGTCGGCGAGGTACACGCTCTTGTCGGCGACGAAGTCGGCGACCGCGGAGGTGTGGCGAGTGGGGTCGAAATGCAGACGGGTCGGGTGCTGCTGGACGGGCAACATCGGCCTGGCGGGGGTCTCCGCCTGCGCCTCGGGTTGCTCCCACGGCACCACGATCGCGGGCGCGATTTCCCGCGCGAGTGCGGTGAGCTGCTCGCGGATCGGCAGCTTGAGCCGCTCGATCGACGATTCGATGCGAAGGTCGGCCAGCGTGCCGCGCGGTAGCCGGGCGAGCGCCTCCACGAGCGTCTCGCCCCAGCGCGCCGGCTCGCGCCACAGATGCTCGACGTGATCGCGCGCGACTGCCGAGCGGAAAGGTCCAGCGTCGCGCTCCCGCGTCAGCCGGATCGTCCAGCCAATTCCAGATCCGGATCCGGCGAGCTCGCCCCCGTCGCCGGCGATGATGTCGAGGACACGCGGACCGCGACGACTCGCGACCGCGGCGATCTCGTCGGCCTGGACATTGCAGAGCGCGATGCGATCGAGCCGCTCGATCACTGGCGCACCGCGCAGCCATGCCGCCAGCGCCGGCAGCGACCGGTAATGATCGACGTCGATCGCCAGCGTGCGCAGCCCCGGCAGGTTCGTGCCGCGCGCGAGCGGTCCGTCGATCGCAACGTCGGTATCGCCGGTCCAGTACAGCCGCAGCTCGGTCAGCGCGCGGGGGCGGTCGACGAGCAGCTCGAGCGTCGCGGCGTCGGCGAGCAACCCGACGGTGCGCACGCCGGCAAGCCGGGGATCGTCGAGGAGCGCGAGCAGCTCATCGCCGTCTTGGTACTCCTCCAGCGTGCGCACGAATCGCCACGCCGGCTCGTCGAGCGCGTCGGGGAGCTCGTCGAAACCGTGGTGGCCGAACATGCCCCCTGCGAAGAACCCGTCGACGAACTCCATGCTGCGAAACCAGCGGTCGATCGGGTCCGACCACGCCATGCGGTGCACGCGAAGCAGCTCGCGCTCGGCGAGATCCGCGGCGTAGGTGGCCGGCCAGTCGGCGCCGCGGGCGAGCTGGAGCGCGATCAGCTGGCCGCGTGGATCGCCGCGCCCGGTGAGCCAGTCGCCGTACACGCGCTTCAGGCCGGGATCGAGCGGATCCGCGAGCAACGCGGCGAACAGCTGCGCGCGGCGTTCGGCGGCTCGCCTTGCCTCGTCGATCTGCGCGGCGTAGCGAGCCTCGATCGCGGCGATGTCTGCGACCTCGTTCGGCGCCGGCTCATGCACCTCGCGCCTCTCGAGCTCTGCGAGCGTCGCCTCGAAGTACCGGGTGCCATGGCGCGCCACCAGCGCTCGCAGATCGGGGATCGCCCGGACGTCGCCGAGAGCGGCGAGCCGGCGCGTGGCCTTCGACGCCACGGCGTTGTCCGCCGTCGGATCGGCGAGGAGGAACCGGGTGATCGGAGCGACGAGCCGCGGATCGTCGGGCCGGCTGCTCGTCGCGCGGAGCCACAGGTTCGCGAGATGCGTGCTCTTGCACGGCCACGGCCGTGCGAGGAATCGCCCGAGATCGACCGGATCGCCGGGCGCGAGCGCCTCGAACGCCTCGACGTAGGCGATGTCGGTCTTGCCCTCGATCGGCGGGGCGGCGGCGACCAGCGCGTCCGACACGTGCTGGATCAGCTCCGCGATCCGCGGCAGTCGCAGCGTGCGCCACGCCTCGAGCAGATGGGCGAGCCCGGTAGGAGGATCGGCGCGGTCGAACGCAGCTCGTGCTTGCTCGATGGACATCGCCCCCACTGTAACCCGTCATGACCTCTTCAAGCCCGGCACGTCGAGAGTTTTTCCGCCAGCGATCTCGAGGAGCTCCGCCATGGTCGCGGCACCCTACGGACCCGCGTCCACGCGTTCAAGAAGCGGTGGATCGCATCGGGTGATCGCGTCACCCCGAGCAACCTCGACGAGGTTCTCGGCGTTCAAGCGTTTCAGGGCGGGAATTTCCGCAATGGGTCGCGGGTCGGAGCCGCTGATGGTCCACGGATTGGGGGGATGCTCGCCCTTGAATTGGACGGCAGGGGGCACGTCGGCGACCGGGTCCCGTGAATCCATGCACCGGCATGTATGGGCAGTATCCCCGGTGGATGGCCCCTGTCCAGAGCCCGCCTCACAGTCAGTTCATGGATCGAATGACCAGGAACAGCGGTCCCCCGTCCTCGTCCTTTGAGGAGGGCAGGTCCTTGAAGAAGGCTCGCAGTCGCGTGAGTTCGGCGAGCCAGTCGGGCCGACGACCGATGTCCAGCGAGCTTCCGGCCACCGAACCGGGGGACTCTCCCCAGCGGGCCGCGAGCGCGCGGAGCGCGGCCTCGTCGAGCGCCAGGAGCTTCTGAGACACGTCGTCCGGCCACACCGCCACGTATGCGTAATCGAGGGTGCTGAACAACGCTCGCTGCGCGTCCGACAGCTTGTTCGGCGCCGGCAGCAGCCGAGCTCGGCAAGCTTCTTCGTCTTTGTCCCCGCCTTCGTCTTCGTCTTCGTCTTCGTCTTCCTTGTCCCCGCCTTCGTAGAATTTGTCGAAAGGCGGCGGCTCGCCCCGCACCAAGGCGACGAGCGTCGCTAACTCGGTGTCCTGGAGGCTGGACTCCCACCGTAGAAACGGCAAGAGCTCGGGGAACGGGCGCCATTCCTCTTCGTAATCGACGAACTCGTTGTCACACGCCTCGCACCACGCGACGTAGACATGGCTCGTCTTCTTGAGCACCGATGACCAGCCACGGCGAGCGATGAACAGGGCGGATTCCATGGGCATGGCGGGAAGCTACCATCGAGGACGCCCGGTTGCACAGCCGGCCTCCGACCGATCACGGCGTTCGTTCCCGCGTCCAGCCGGGTGAAACCAGCGGTCAGCCCGGCGGGTCGCACACTGCGCCGCCTTCGATCTGCGCCTGCGTGCGGAAGGTGTTGAGCAATTGCCAGCTCTTCGGTTCGACGGCGGGGATGGTGCCGTCTTCGCGGACGTTGGTGACGTGATACGTGTGTTGATTCCAGATCCGTCGCGCCTGGATCCACCGGTCCTCGACGTCGCGGATGACCTGGACGGTGGGCGAGGGCGGGCCCTGCAGGCTTTGGTTGGAGACGACGACGATCTCGGCGGAGCCGTCGTTGTCGACGTCGGCGACCACCGGGAATTCGATGTAGGTGAGGCTCGTGTGCGGGACCTCGAGCAGCGGGGCGCCGGCGCCGTCGAACACGAACAGGCTGTATTCGTCGGCGTACATGGCCTGGGCGGCGCCGGCGGCGATGAAGTCGAAGGCGGTGCCGCCGGCGGCGCCGCTCTGGTCGAGGACGGCGGCCTGCCACTGGATGGCGGCCGGGTTGGTGTCGTAAATGGCGTACTGCGCGGCGGAGCTGTGCGAGAACTCGGGTAGGTCGTCGCCGTCGAAGTCGTGGATGGCGGCAGGGCGCAGCCAGATGAACACGTGATCGGGGGTGGCGCCGGTGAGCCGCAGGTCGAGGTGGCCCGGCTTGGTGGTGCCGTCGTGCTCGAGCACGGTGAGGCCATTGCCGGTCGACAGGAGGATCTCCGGCAGGCCGTCCTCGTCGAGGTCGGCGACGTGCGGCAACGACGAGACCGAGACCGCGTCGTTGGTGTAATAATTGGTGCCGTCGTGACGGTAGGCGCTATGGCCCCAGATGACCTCGAGGAAGCCGTCGTCGTCGAGGTCGGCCGCGACAGGAGTGGCGTAGCCCCATGCGCCGTCGAGGACGCTCCACAGCACCTCGCCGGTGGCGCTGAGGACGGAGTCGGAGAAGAGGATCTCGGGGCTGCCGTCGGCGTTCAGGTCGGCGATGGCGACGGCGCCGCGGATGGCGGCGCCGCTGACCGGTGCGGAGGTCCACTTGGGGGTGCCGTCGTGCTCGTAGGCGCGGACGACGTCGCCGTGGGCGAATACGAGGAGCTCGGGGACGCCGTCGTTGTCGATGTCGCCCAGCGCGGGGCTCGAATAGCCGTAGACGGGGTCGGGGATGGTGTAATGGAGGGCCCCGGTGGCGCCGTCGAGGACGTAGACGTGACCGGTGTCGGGCTCGACGCCGTCGCCCGGGCCGGCGACGACGACCACGTCGGGGATGTCGCACAGATCGATCTCGCCGTCGCCGTTGTCGTCGGTGAGGTTGGCGACCAGCGGCGAGACGCCGCTGAACACGTCCTCGCCGACGCCCGGCCAGCTCCACTGGACCTCGGGACTGAAGGCGTCGGGCGGGGCCTTGGTGCGGCAATTGCCGGCGTCGCCGTCGACCGCGACCTTGCACAGGTTCGGCGCGCCGGTGGTGCCGCTGTCGGTGTCGTCGCCGTTGCCGACGTCGAACTGCACGCTGCCGGTGGCGGTCACGCTGGCGCCCTCGCTGCCGCTCGCGCTGGTCGAGGTGGTGGGCGCGGTGGTCGGCTCCGGGGTCGTGGAGCCGCCGGTGGTGGTCGAGGTGCCGGTGGTCGGGGCGCCGACGGTCGGCGAGGTCTGGCCCTGCGGCCGCCCCTCGTCGCCGCAACCGGCCTGCTGCGCGGCCGCGAGGGCCAGCGAGACGAGCCACATACCGCGAGAGTTCGCCCGATCGTTGCGCATGCGCTTCGTTCCCCGGGGGCCAGGGTTTCACGCGCCCGGCTCGCCTGGCAAGGGCCATGGGGGCGCGATCTCGGCCGTGCAGGCCGGTTCATCGCGCCCCGCCCGAGCGCGTCGGCGCGATCCTGTCCCGGTCGACGCGGGTGACTCTGGCGTCGGGATTCGTGAGGCCGAGATGTCCTCCGGCGGAGCGCGGCTGATGTGCGCCGGTGCGACGGAACGGCGGGCTGATCGCTGTGAGGTGATTGGGCTCACCGCGACGAGCGGGCGCTGATTCGAGGAATTCGAGGGCGAGAAATCTCGCGACTCCGCCGAGAAGGGAGCTCCTCGGCGCCGCTTCACGCGTCAATGGCTCTGGCGAGAGGACTGGCGACATTCCCCGCAGGAAAAACCACCATGAGCGGGGCCTGGATTTCTGGTGCTTCGTCGGACGAAAAGCGGGCCGCGTCACCGGGCCAGCCGGCGCTCCCCGGCTTCGAGATCGTGGCCTGAATCGACGCGTGGCCCAATTCGCGCGCCCGGGTGGCGGTGATCACGGACGATGTTTCGCTGGCGGCGATCGCCGCACTGGTGCCGTGACTTGCGGTCACCGTCGATCACCCCGCGCATAAAAATTTTAGCAGGCCACGGATATCCGCCGGGGATGCGATACAGAGGTGTGAGGGGCTGGGTATGCACGTACATCGTCCATCGACATGGCTTGCACCCAGCACATCGAACTAAGGAGAGTAGGCATGCACAGACGAAAATTCATCCAAGGATTGGGGATGGCGGCGGGGGGCGCGGCCGGGTTGCGGCTGACTCCTGCGCTGGCGGAGAAGGGCGGGAAGGGCCCCAAGGGCAGCGGCACCGGCGGGGAGCCCATGCCGATAAGCCCGCTCATCCTGGCCCCGTTCAACGAACCGTTGCCGATCCCGCAGCCGCTGGCCCCGTCCAATCCCGCGACCTGGACCACTCTCCCGGGCGCTCCCCCGCCGGGGCCGGGCGTCGGTCAACAGAGCAGCCGCAAGGGGACGCACCAAATATGGACGAACGCCGCCAATTTGCCGGGGTTCCCGCTCGTCGATCCCATCATCTATCAGATAAAGCTGCAGGTGGGCTCGCACAGCTTCACCTCCTCGCCGGTGAAGGACGCGCGCGACGGGACCATCAAGCCCTCGCTCCCGGCCAGCACCATCTACGGCTTCAATGGAGTGTTCCCGGGCCCGATGATCCGGGCGTTCTACGGCCGGCCGGCGCTGGTGCGCTTCGAGAACCACCTCGACAAGAACCCGTTGAACCTGCCGCGGGGCGACTTCGGGGACCCTGAGCTGAAGTTCCTCACCCACTTGCACAACGGCCATACTGCCCCCGAGAGCGACGGCAACCCCCACCATTCGCCGCTGGCCTACGAGCCCGGCATGTTCGTGGACAACCTCTACCTCAATTGGCCACCGGACAACGATCCCCGCGAGAAGCAGGCGTTCTTTTGGTACCACGACCACGTCATGGACCACACCTCGGAGAACGTCTACAAGGGCATGGTCGGCATCTACCCGATCTACGACCCGGGCTTCGACGGCGGCGACGAGACGGTCGGGCTGCGGCTACCCAGCTTCGCGTTCGACATCCCGCTGGTGTTCGCCGACTTCGCCCTGGACGACGGCGTCACTCCGCACGCGGGCCACGGCCAGGACGGCCTGGCTCACCCGGAGAATTGGGGCAAGACGTTCTTCGCCCACTACGTCCGCGACGGCTTCGTGGGCGACATCTTCACGGTCAACGGCAAGGCCTTCCCGTTCCTGGCGGTCAAGCGGCGCAAGTACCGGTTCCGCTTCCTCGATGCGTCGGTCTCGCGGTGGTACGAGTTCATGCTGATGCAGGGGACGCCGAAGCTGAAGTCCGGGGTCCAGGGGCAATATCTGCTCGGCGGGGCCGAGCAGGTCATGCGCTTCACGCTGATCGCCAGCGACGGCGGGCTCCTGCCGGCGCCGCTGGTGCAGGACTCGATCGCCATCGCGCCGGCCAAGCGCCGGGAGGTGATCGTCGACTTCACGAGATATCAGGACGGCAGTCCGACGGGGGACGGAGACGAGATCTACCTTACCAATATCCTGACCATGAGGGACGGGCGCAAACCGGACGGCCTCAGGAACGAGAACGTGCCGGTGTTGAAGTTCGTGATCGACGGTGACGAGCTGGCGCCGGATCTCAGCCAGATCCCCCCCGTCCTGCGGGAGCTCCCGAAGATCCCCGCCAACCTCGACGGGCTGGTGCACCGCACCTTCGAATTGCAGCGCAAGGGCGGCCTGTGGACCATCAACGGCGAGCTCTTCGATCACCACGTGCCGCTCGCGTTGCCGAAGAAGGGCAGCGGGGAGGTCTGGACGCTCAAGAACGGCGGCGGGGGCTGGATGCACCCCATGCACATTCATCAGGAGGAGCACCGGACGCTCTCACGCGACGGGAAGCCGGTGTTGCCGGGCAGCCCCGACTTCTCCAAGGAGGACACGACGGCGCTCGATTCGGGCGAAGAAGTGGTGATCTTCCGCCGGTTCCGGACCTTCACCGGCAAGTACGTGGCCCACTGTCACAACCTCATCCACGAGGACCACGCGATGATGTTCTCCTGGGACATCGTGCCGTAGGCGAGGGGGACGTCAGGCGGGCTGGGGCTTATTGAACCACAGGGCGTTGACGATCAGCCAGCGCTCGCCGAAGCGGCCCATGTGGAAGTAGTCGACGAACCACGGGGTCTCGACGCGCACCACGGCCGCGGTGCCGGTCACGTCGAGCACGCGCACGCTGCGATTCCACTGCTCCTTCGGGGTCTTGAGCGCGCCCTGGCGGGTCAGCTCGATGAGCTCGTCGGCGCTCATCCGGCGCAGCGGGAAGACCTCGCGCGCGGTCGGCCCTGCCCCCACGACGGCCCGCTTGGCCAGGTCGGGGTGCAGCGCGCGGGCGACTCGCTGGGGGTCGCCCTCGAGCTGGCCGTCGAGGTAGTCGTAGGCGACGGCCTCGATCGCTGCGCGCGTCCTGGCGTCGATGGTGGCGGGCACCGGCGCAGCCGAGGTCGAGGGCGAAGGCGCTGCGAGCTGGGACGGGGCGGCCTGGACGAGGAACGAGGCGAGGGCGAGGGCGAGGGACGACATGCAGGGTTCCGACAGAAGTCCGGGATGCTAGCCGAGTCGCGGCAGAGGGGCCGCGGGTCGCCCTCACGCTCGCACTGCGCAGGGAGAACGGGGCGGCCCGTTCGCTGCGCGGGCCTCGCGCGCGGTCGGAGCTGCTCCGCGGCAGAGGCGAGACGTCCGCGTCGGTGGTCCCAGGACGCGGACCTGTCCCCGACGCCAGGATGCCCGATTCATACGCGTTTCTCGGCCGCTCGAGGTCGGGTGAATCACTGGGCGGCGGGGCGTGAGGTCCGTGGATTCAGGGGCGGCGCCCGGCGCCACCTGTCGCGGGATTCAGGCTCGCCGCTGGAGCCTGTCTGTCGATTCAGGCGCCGCGTCCGAGGCGGCCTGTCCGTGGATTCAGGCGCCGCGCCGGGCGCGACCTGTCTTGAGAGACATGTCGCTCGCGCGGTGAAGTGCGGTCGTATTTTCGGGCCGCCGATTTCCTGTCCTCGGGGACATGTCACGCTACGGGCAGGCGCCGTCGACGGCGGCCGAGGCGGCGGCCGCTTGCTCGCGCCGGCGGGCGCGCGCCTCGCGGGCGATCCGCTCGGGCAAGAAGCTCAGCGTGATCGCCACCAGCATCAGCGACGCGGGCATCAGGAACACCAGGAACTCGAGGCGGTAGGCGAGCGGGACGGTGACCGCGGCGCCGGCGGCGAAGGCGGCGATCTTGCCGGCGCGCAGGGCCGCGTGGCGCCTGGCGTGGGCGCGCGCCTCGTCCTTGCAGAAGAACAGCTCGGCCAGGTGGATGCCGAGGTCGGTGGCGGGGCCGGTGAGGTGGGTGGTGCGGACCAGCAGGCCGGTGCTGGTGGCGATGGCGGCGTTCTGCAGGCCCATGGCGAAGCTGAGGATCGACAGCAGCAAGAAGTCGACCGGCTGGGTGACCGCGCCGCCGAAGTCGCCGAGCAGGCCGAGGTGCCCGCCCACGGCGGTGAACAGCACCAGGGAGAAGGCGATCCACAGCGGCGTGGCGAACCGGGGCCGCTTGCCCGCGTGCGCGCGGCCGTTGATGAGCAGGCCCGAGAGCATCGCGCCGGCGATGAAGCAGCCGAGCACGAGGGCGAAGTCGACGAACGGCATCAGGTGCACGACCTCCATGCCCAGCCGGGTGACGGTGCCTGTCACGTGCGTCACGTAGGTCTGGCAGGCGAGCAGCGCCGAGGCGTTCACGGCGCCGGCCGCGAAGGTGAACAGCAGCCAGCTCGGGGCGTGCCGGGGCGAGAAGATCGATTCGGGTCTGTAGAGGGTCAGCATCGTCCAGTTTCGTGTCTATGGAATGCGGAGAAGCCATTCCGGTTCACGCGGGCGGCAGGCTGCATTCGTGGCAGCCGTTCGCTCGCCTCGCATGATGCATGATCATAGTATAGTCGCGACACGATGAAATTCATCCACCTCTTGCAGAGCGCGGTAGGAATCGGCACTCCCACCCTCGCCATCGAGGGCGTCGTCGGGCCCGTGCGGGCCGGCGACGTCCTCCGCGGCACCCTCGTGCTGCACGGCGGGACCTACGAGGTGCCGATCGAGCGTGTCCTACTCCACTTCGACGAGCAACATCTCACGCACACGCTGCCCAGCGCCGCGGCGCCGCCGGACCGCCTGAGCCGGCGCCGCGTGGCCACGGTGGAGCTGCCCCTCGCGGCGCCGGTGCTGCGCCGCGGCGAGCGGATCGCGCGAGAATTCACGCTGCCGCTGCCCGCGGCGCTCGAACCGAGCGCAGGCCCGCGTGCCTACGCGCTCCTGGCCGAGGCGCCGATCGCCGGCGTCGACCCGCGCGCCGAACTCCCGCTCGACGTCGTGGCATGACCGCCGCGCCTCCGCCGCGGGCCTCGCCGGCTGCGCCGCGCGGCGCAGATCGGCGACGCTCTTCGACGTGAGCGAGCGCAGGCCGCCTCGCGTGATTGCAGCGGTCTTTTTTAAAGAGTGCGACAAATTCGGGTTCGTGGCGGAGGATGCGCCCGCACCCGGCCGGTCGTCGCGCCCGGGTCATCGTTGCAGTGATGTCATTGTTGCGAGGCCGTCATCGTTGCGGTGCCGTCATTCGTGCCGCCGTCGCGGGCGTGACGATGTCCGCGGCGACAGCCGGGCCCGAGCGGCCGCACGGGGCCGGCCGCCGCCGGTCGGCAGACGGGCCATCGGAGCGGCGCTGGGCGAGGGGTCGGGCCGGCCCGCGTCACGGATCGACCAGGGCGGCACGATCGTCCAAGAACGGCGCGGTCCTCCTCCCTAGATTCGCCGGGCGAGCCGCCGCGTGCGGCTCGTCAGGAGATGCCATGACCAGCCAAAAATTCGGGCTCGACGCGCTGCTCACCCCCGACAATTGCGTCCTCGTGTTGATCGATCACCAGCCGTTCCAGTTCGCCAACCTGAACAGCCATGATCCCGCGACGATCGTCAACAACGTCATCGGCCTGGCGAAGACGGCCAGGGCCTTCAAGGTGCCGACGATCTTGACCACGGTGCTCGAGGAGCGCGGCGGCTATCTGATCAAGGGGCTGCAGGACGTCTTCCCCGAGCAGAAGCCGATCGACCGCACGTTCATCAACACCTGGGAGGACGCGAGGGTCGTCGAGGCGGTCAAAGCGACCGGTCGCAAGAAGATCGTGATGGCCGCGCTGTGGACCGAGGTCTGCCTGGCGATGCCGGCGATCCACGCGCTCGGGGACGGCTACGAGGTCTACATCGTCACCGACGCGTCCGGCGGCGTGTCGCCGGAGGCCCACGAGATGGCGGTGCGTCGCATGGTCCAGGCCGGCGCAGCGCCGATCACCTGGATGGTGTTCGGCGCCGAATTGCAGCGCGACTGGGCCCGCGAGGCCAGTGTGCCGGCGCTCGCCGAGCTGCTGTCCGTCCACGGCGGCGGCACCGGCGTGGCCTTCGCGTGGGAGATGCAGCTGCTCCGCACCGGCGGCCGCGGCTAGCTCGCCGGGCGAGGCTCGACGCCGGCGCCCCGGATCAGCGTCCCCGCCGGGCGTGCGCCCGTCGCCACGCGCTCGGCGTGGTGCCGACGACGCGGCGAAACACGCGGGTGAGGTGCGACTGATCGACGAAGCCGAGCCGCAGGGCGATGTCGGCGAGCGGGACCTCGGCGCCGAGCAGCAGCTGCTGCGCCCGCTCGACCCGCGCGTTCAGCTGCCAGCGATGCGGCGGCACCCCGGTCGAGGCCTTGAACGCGCGGCTGAAGTGCGCCTGCGACATGCCGCCGAGCGCCGCGAGCTCGCGCAGGCCGACGGGGGCCGACAGGTGCTCCTGCATGTACGTGCACACCTCGCGGAGCTGCCGCGGCGTCAGGCCGCCCTTGCGGGAGGCGGGCGCTCGCACGCGGACCGCCCGCAGATACTCGACGAGGAGCGCGAGCACGAGGCTCTCGCCGTACAGCTGGCCGAACTCGCCGCCCCCCGTGACCTCGGCGGCGAGGAGCTCCGAGAGGGCGAAGATCCGCTCGTTCGACAGCCAGGGCCGCGGGGCGAGGTCGATGTCGTCGCGCAAGACCTCGCCGAGACGGTCCGACAGCTCGGCCGGGTCGAACAAGAGCGTCAGCTCGTGGGTGTAGGAGATCCGGTCGCTGTAGCCCCAGATCGGCATTCCACCGGGGGTCGAGGCGAGGTAGCGCGCGCCGGGGTTGCGGGGGACGCCGGGCCTTCGGGGCGCGGTCCTGGCCTCGCAGAAGCCTCCGACCTGCTGCAGGAGGACGGCGAGCCGGTGGCGCGGTCCGGTGAGCTCGACCATGACCCGGCCCTCGTCGACGGAGTAATAGTCGGTGGCTGCGACCTCGACGCCGCTCCACATCCGCCGCGCGGCGCGGATCGAGCGAATGCCCTCGACGACGGGTGACTTGCCGTGCACGACGTCGATGTTACTCCGGTCCGTCGCGGGCCCACCAGCGGGGGTCCAGAGGCGCGTCCGCGCCCGGCGCCGCGTCACCTCGACCCTCGCTCGCTCTCCGCCACGCCGGCCGCGGCGCTCGTCCGATCATAGGTCCTTCGAGACATGTCCTGAGGGGCATGTCAATCGAGGCCCCGCGCGAACGAGCGCACGCGGTCGCGGAACCAGGTCAGCGCCGGGTGGCGGGAGATCCGCCGGTGCCACACCATGGCGATGGCGAAGCCGGGCACGGGGACGGGGGGCTCGAGCAGCTGGAGGCGGTCGGCGCGGTCGCGGGCGAGGCGGGCGGGGACCAGCGCCGCCATGTCCGAGCGCGCGACGAGCTCGGGCACCATGAGGAACGAGGGCACGGACAGGACCACCCGGCGCTCGCGGCCGTGCGCGGCGAGGGCGAGGTCGGTGGGCCCGGTGAAGCCGCCGCCGCGCGGGCTCACCACCACGTGGTCGAGCGCGCACAGCAGGTCGAGGTCGACCGCGCCGGTCACCCGCGGGTGGTCGCGGCGGACGATGACGACGTAGCGCTCGTCGAGCACCTTCCGGCTGCGCAGCTGCTCGGGCGCGGTCTCGGGGGTGATGAGGCCGAGGTCGACCTCGCCGCGCTCCGCCTGCCCCGCGAGCTGGGCGTCGTCGAGGGCGCGCCAGGCCAGCCGCACGCCCGGGGCCTCGCGGCGGAGCTGAAACGCGAGCGGCATCAGCAGCGCGTATTGCATGTAGTCGGACGCGGCGATGGTGATCGTCAGCCGCGCGGTCGCCGGGTCGAAGCCGGCGCCGGCGGCGAGCACGGCCCGCACGCCCTCGAGCGCCTCGTGCAGCGGCGCCTGCAGCTCGAGCGCCCGCCGGGTCGGGGTCATGCCGCGCTGCGCGGGGATCAGCAGCGGATCGCCGAGGAGCTCGCGCAGCCGCTGGAGCTGGGCCGACAGCGCCGGCTGGCTGAGGTGCAGCCGCCGGGCGGCCCTCGTCACGTTGCGCTCGGCGAGCAGGGCGTCGAGCGCGACGAGCAGGTTGAGGTCGAGGCGGCTGCTATCCACCCAGATGATAGCAGCACACAAGCGCGGCGATTTCAACGCGGCGCCGGCGAGGCGTAGGTTTCGCGGCATGAAGATCCTCATCGTCCACGCGCACCCCGAGCCGCGCTCGCTCAACGGCTCGCTCCGCGATCGCATGGTCGCCACGTTGCACGCCGCCGGGCACGAGGTCGTCGTCTCCGATCTCTACGCGCAGGGCTGGAAGGCCACGCTCGACGGCGCCGACTTCCCGACCGAACCCCCGGGCGCGCGCCTCGACCTCATCGACGCGTCCCACCGCGCGTTCGCGGACGGCGCCCAGACGCCGGACGTCGCCGAGGAGCAGCGGCGCCTCCTGTGGGCCGACGCGGTCCTCCTGCAGTTCCCGCTGTGGTGGTTCTCGATGCCCGCGATCCTCAAGGGCTGGGTCGAGCGGGTGTACGCGCACGGCTTCGCCTACGGGGTCGGCGAGCACTCCGACCGGCGCTGGGGCGACCGCTACGGCGAGGGGGTGTTCGCGGGCAAGCGGGCGATGCTGGTGGTCACGACGGGCGGCTGGGCGGAGCATTATTTGGAGCGCGGGATCAACGGGCCGATCGACGACCTGCTGTTCCCGATCCAGCACGGCATCCTGTTCTATCCGGGCTTCTCGGTGCTCGAGCCGTTCGTGGTCTACCGCGCCGAGCGGACCGACGCGGCGCGCTTCGAGGCGATCACGGCCGACCTCGACCGCCGCCTCGCGGGGCTGTTCACCGAGGCGCCGATCGCCTACCGGCGGCAGAACGGCGGGGACTACGAGATCCCGTCGATGAAATTGAAGGAAGGGCTCGAGCGCGCGGGGCAGCAGGGCTTCCGCTTGCACCGGGCCTGAAGGGGGTATGCCGGCGTGAATGCACCGAGAGGGAGATTGTCGTCAGGGGGTGTGGCTGCATTCACGATACCGGCGAGCCCGAGCGACTCGACGCGGAGCTTCGCGGGTCGCAGGGGCGATGCTCGGTAGAGTGATGTCGATGGATGGAGGACCGCATTCACGTCGCGCCGATATGCCTCCGACCCGAGCGACTCGACGCCGAAGTGACGCCTCGCCTCGCAGGTCGGAGGGGAGGTCCTCGTCGGGGTGATGTTGAACACCCCCGTTTCAAAACCCGACAACCCCCTCGGGCAGCGCCTGTGCGAGGTCGTCGCGTGCAGCCGGCTGCGAGCGGGCGAAAAATTCGTCGGCGAGGCCAACCCAGGCGGAGCCGGCTCGCATAAGGATTGGGCGTGCACCCCGCTCCTGGCCCCGCGCCTGCCGAACCGGCCCCCAACGGGTGGCCCTGGAGCCTCCTCCGGGGCTTCCGCGGGGGCGACCGCGACGCGCTGACCGAGGTCTACCGGCTGCATGCGGCCGAGGTCGCCTGCTTCCTGCGCCAGGGCTTTCGCTTCCGCGCCGGCGACGCAGTGCACCGCTTCGTCGGCTTCGGCCGCGCCAGCGAGCTGCACGACGCGCTGCAGGAGACCTTCCGCCGCGCGTTCGAGCCGCGGGCGCGGTCGGGGTACGACGGCCTGCGGCCGTACGGGCCGTACCTGCGGGCGATCGCCCGCAACATCGTGCTCGCCGGCTTCCGCGGGCAGCAGGCCCGGTTCCCGCGGGTCGGGGGCGACGCGGTGGCGCTGCTCGAGGTCGAGGACACCTCGCCCGGGCCCGGCGATCCCGAGGCCGAGCTGCACGCCGCCCAGGTGCAGCGATTGGTGGCCGCGTTCCTGGAGGGGCTCGCCGCCGACGAGCGCGAGCTGCTGCGCCTGCGCTTCACCGAGGGCCTGTCCCAGCGCGAGGTGGCGGAGCGCCTCGGCGTCGGCCGGCAGGTCGTGCGCAGCCGCGAGGATCGCCTGCGCGCGCGCTTGCTCGAGCACCTCGACCGCCGCGGCGAGCGCGGCCTGATCGGTGTGCAGCGAGTGGTCCTGCTCGCCCTGGCCGAGGCGTGGCTCGCGGAGGTGCTGCGATGATTCGCCCGATCTGCGACCTCGAGAGCGGGAGCGGCGGAGTGCGCCGGCATCGGCGGCGATGTCTTGCTCGCGGAGGTGCTGCGATGACTCGCCCGATCTGCGACCTCGAGAGCGGGAGCGGCGGAGTGCGCCGGCATCGGCGGCGATGTCTTGCTCGCGGAGGTGCTGCGATGACTCGACCGATCTGCGACCTCGAGAGCGGGAGCGGCGGCGTGCGCCGGCATCGGCGGCGACGTCTTGCTCGCGGAGGTGCTGCGATGACTCGCCCGATCTGCGACCTCGAGAGCGGGGGCGGCGGAGTGCGCCGGCATCGTCGGCGACGTCTTGCTCGCGGAGGTGCTGCGATGACTCGACCGATCTGCGACCGCGAGCGCGGCCGCGGGGCGGCGAAGAGCGCCGGCATCGTCGGCGACGTCTCGGTTTCGGAGGTGCTGCCATGACCGCCCGCACGATCCGCGACCTCGTGCTCGGCCGGCTCGCGCCGCGGGCGCTTCCGCGGGCGCTCGCGGCCCTGCGCGGCGATCCCAAGGCGCGCGGGGCCTACGACGACGCAGTGCAGGCGCTCCGCTGCCTCGAGGGCCGCCCCGAAGAGGTCGCGCAGTTCGAGCTCGAGCTGGTCGAGGCGCGGCTGCTCGCCGACCTCGCCGCCGAGGCGCCGGCGCCGTGGTGGCGCGGCTGGCTGGCGTGGAGCGGCGGGCTCGCGGCCGTCGCGGCGGCGGTGCTGCTCGCAGTTCGGCTGTCCCCGAGGACATCCTCCGAAGACGGGTTCACCGCCCGCGGCCCGGACCACGGCGCCGCCCTGGCGATCCAGGCGCTGTGCGGCGCGCCGGGGCCCGATCAGGCGTTCGCGGCGGCGGCGGACTGCGGCGGCGGCGACGAGCTCGCGTTCGCGTTCCGCGGCGAGCCCGGGACCTGGCTGTCGCTGTTCGGCGTCGACGGCGAGGGCCGCGTCCTCTACTACGCCCCGACCCCGGACGACGAGGCAGTGCCGGTCGAGCGGCGTCGGTGGACGCCGGCGCCGTTCCGCGTCGCTCTGGCGGTCAACCACCGTCCGGGGCCGGTGCGGCTCTACGCGCTCACGTCGGCGCGCCCGCCCACCCTGGACGAGATCGATCGCCTCGCCGCGGCGCTGCGGACCGCGCCTGCGGCCGCCCCCGGCGACCCGCCGTGGCACGAGCGCGTGCCCGCGGGCGAGAGCCTGTGTCCCGACCCCGACGCCTGCGCGAGCGCCGAGGCCGTCTTCACCCTGCGCGAGTCCGGACGATGACCTCCGCGATCCTGCTCCTGTCCCTCGCCCTCGCGGCGCCCGCCGCCGGGGCCGCCGACTCCACCGCGACGACCGCGACCGCGACCTCGCCGGCCGCGCCCGCCCGGCGGTTCGCCCTCGTGATCGGCAGCAACGCCGCGCCCGACGAGCGCACCCCCGGCCTCCGCTTCGCCGACGACGACGCCGCCCGCGTGGCCGAGCTGCTGCGCGAAGCCGGGGTCGACGTCGAGCTGGTCGCCGAGTTCGACCAGGACACCCAGGCAGTGCACGGCGCCCAGGTCGCGGGTCTGCGCCCGCCCACCCGCGAGGGCGCGCTCCAGGCCCACGCCGCCCTGGTCGCGCGCATGAAGGCCGCGCGGGCCGCCGGGGCCGCCGTCGAGTACCTGGTGTACTTCTCCGGCCACGGCGACATCGGTCCCGACGGACAGGGCTTTCTGGCCATGTCCGAAGGGACACGTCTCACGCGCCACGACCTGTTCGCCGGGCTGCTCGCCGGCTCGCCGGCGGACTACAACCACCTGGTGCTCGACGCCTGCCAGAGCGAGGCGCTGGTGCTGTCGCGCGGGGGCTCGCGCGCCGGGTGGAAGTCCGACCGGGTCGAGGGCGACGGGCAGGCGGTCCAGAAGTACCTCGACGGGCTGCACCTCGACCGCTTCCCCAACACCGGGGTGCTGCTGGCCAGCTCGGCCGACCAGCAGACCCATGAGTGGGAGCGCTACCGCGGCGGGATCTTCACGCACGAGCTGCTGAGCGCGCTGCGCGGCGCGGGCGACGTGAACGGCGACGGCCGGCTCGAGTACTCCGAGGTAGGCGCCTTCGTGGCCGCCGCCAACAGCGGGGTCAAGGACCCGCGCGGGCGCCTGCGCGTGGTCGTCCGCCCGCCCCGCCGCGACGTCCGGCGCCCGCTGCTGGCGCACGAGCTCGGCGGTCAGCGCCTGCTGGTGTTCGCGGCCGGCGACGCCCACCGCTACACCGTCGAGGACAGCCGCGGGGTCCGCCTCGCCGACCTCCGCCGCAGCGGCGAGCTGCCCGGCTACCTGCGCCTGCCGCCCGGCGAGCTGTTCGTGGTCCGCGAGCGCGAGGCGGCCGGCGAGGGCGCCCAGGCAGGCGCGCAGCGGCCCGAGGAGGCGCGCGTGCCCGCCAATCAGTCGACCGCGATCGCGGCGGCGCGCCTGAAGTTCGCCGCCGCCGCCCGCGGGGAGCGCGGGGCGCTCGACCAGGCGCTGCGCGGCGGGCTCTTCACGGTCCCGTACGGCCGCGGCTACTACGTCGGCTACACCGATCGCACCGGCCTCCTGGCGGTCGAGCACGACCAGTGGGCCGGCGACGCGTGGCAGTCGGTCGAGGCGCGGGCCGAGCACGAAAGAATGGTCGGCCCGCCGCCGCCGCCGCCGCCCGTGACTCCGACGCCGACCGGCCCGCCCGAGGTCGAGTGGGAGGACAAGTACTGGAATGCGATGTCGGTCGGCGTGATCTTCTCGCCGTTCCGCGAGCCGGGGCCGGCGACGCTGGCCTCGGACCGCGTCACCGCGGACCAGAGCCGCGCCTGGGCCTCGCCGTTCCGCGGGCTCGACGTCCGCTACTACGCCTTCGAGCTCGGCGGCGACCGCTTCCCGCGCTTCTCGGGCTTCGTGCGCACCGGCTTCAACCGCGGCAGCGTGCAGTTCTCGCCGGCCGAGGGGGCGACCGGGTTCATGCCGACGCAGGCCCGGGAGCTCGACTACTTCGTGGTGCCGCTGTGGCTCGGCGGCAACTTCCACCTGTTCCGCAGGTTCCCGCTGCGCCCGTACGCCGGCTTCGGCTTCGGCTTCGACATCCTGCACGTCGACTACGCCCGCGAGGCCGCGGCGAACGTGGTGAACACCAGCGCGCGGATCGGCTTCGAGGTGCACGCCGGGCTCGAGGTGCGGATCTCGAACTACTTCTTCGCGTCGGCGCAGATCCAGCAACAATGGGCGGCGCGCAAGCGGCTGGCGGAGGTGCCGGACTTCTCGACCCAGGGGCTGTCGGTGATCACCTCGATCGGCTTCGGCTTCCCGATCAACAAGGCCAACGCCGCGCTGTACCAGCGCCGCCAGAAGCGGGCCCAGGAGCAGTACCAGCGCGAACAGCAGGCCGCCGCCGACCGGGCCCGTCGCGCCGCCGAGGCCTGGGAGGCGCGGCCGGTGCAGCCCGAGCTGCTGAGTCCGCGCCCCGCCGCTCCGCCGCTCGAAGGACCCCCGCCCGCGTCCGCGACCCCGGCGCTCGCCCCCATGGTCGCGCCGTCCGACTCGCCCGCGCCCGCAGCCCCGCCCTCGCCCTGACCGGAGACCGCCATGCGCCACCTTTTCTCGCCCGCTCCCGCCATCCGGCCGCGGTCCCGCGCCACCACGATGCGCCGCTCCTCGAACACCTGCGCCACCTGGCCGCGGTCTCACGACACTGCGATGCGTCCCTCGTCGATCGTCATGGGCCGCCTCTGCTCGCTCGCCTTCGCCGTCCTCGCCCTGGCCGGGTGCGCCGGTCACCCCGGGAGCTCGACCGTGCGGCCCGACGAGCCGCCGCAGACGCGCGCGCAATTCGAGGAGGTCCAGCAGCGCGCCGCCGCCGAGCAGCGCGTGCTGCTCGTCGTGACCGTCGGCACGACGTGCGAGCCGTGCGAACAGCTGCGCAGGAACGTCCTGCGCGACGCGGCGGTGGTCGAATGGTTCGGGCGCCGCGGCGCGGTGTTCGTGGTCGATGTGTCCCGCGACGTCGCGCTCCGGGAGGCGCTCGGCCTCGACGCCGCGCCGGTGCTGGTCGCGTACCGCGACGGCCAGGAGTTCGAGCGCAGCGCAGGCAACCGCCGGCCCGAGGAGCTGCTGCTGTGGCTGCAAGACGTCGACGAGGGCCGCACGTCGCTGGGACGTCTCAGTCAGATGCTGGTGTACGCCGGCCGCGAGCGCGACGCGGGCCTGCGCTTCGACTACGCGCAGGCGTTGATCCGCGCCCGCGCCTACGACGAGGCCGCGCGCGAGCTGGCGTGGTTGGACGATCACCTCGACGAGCTCGACGGCCGGGAGGCGGTCCCGGAGTCGACGCTCCGCTCGGCGATGGCCGAGGTGGAGCACGCCGCGCCGTCCACCTCGACCATTTTTGCGAGTCGCCGCCGTCTCGAGCGCCGTTGAGGGCAATCGAGGGAGAGGCGGCATTGCGGGCAGGCGGGTCTCTTTGAGATGAGTCGAGCTCGCGCTGCGATCGCGGAGCGCCGAGGTCGAGACTGAGCGATGGCTACCCGGGGCCGCTTGAGTTGAGCGGTCCACGCGGCGCGCGATGGCGGCCGCGCGGATGTGTTCGTTCGCGGCGATATCGATGTCGCGCGAGCGTCGGTGCCTGGCACGTGGTCTCGACCGAGGTCTCGCTCCGCCCGAGCGCGGGCGACAAGGAGGCGCTCGACGGTCTGCCAGCGGCCGCCGCCGAGGAGTTGCGAGAGCTGCTGTTCAGCTGGGACCAGCTCGGCCTCAAGCTGACGGTCGAGCCGCTCGCAGCCCTTCAGTCCGCCTCGAAGCACCCCGCCTCGGCCAGCGCGCCGACCCTTCGGCGGACCTCCGGCCCCTCCGCCCGGCGCAACAGAGACTCGAGCTGCCGCGTGCAGGCGAGGTGGGCATTGATCCCCTCCACGAACCACTGGCCCTGGTAGGTGTAGCCCCGCTCGACCCAGTGCTCGACCAGCGCCACGAGGTGCGGAACCGCCTCGACCCGCCCCTCTTCGGCGAGCCGGCGGGCCGACGCCTCGGCGTGCGCCTGCTCCCGCAGCAGGTCCCAGACGAGCCGACAGGTGACCGCATCGGCGATCGTCGGCAACGCGTGCTTCTCGGCGAAGTCGCCCACCTGGATCGGCGACAGCACCCGCGCCGCGACCTCGTCGTCCCTCAATGCGCGGGCAAAATCGGCGGCCGTCTGCAGCGCCGGGTCACGCAGCAGGTCGCTCAGGAAGAACTCCGCCGGCCCGGTCATACCCTCGTACCGCGCGATCTGGAAACCCATGCTTTCCCGCACCCCCTCGGCAAAGGCACGGTAGCGCTCGGGCGTGACCCCGGCGCCACGCGGCACCAGCACCACCGGCTGCTCGGCCCGCATGCCCAATTCGTCGTCCTGGTAGAGGGCCATGACCGCCGTCGCGGGCTCGCCGTCGTAGAAAGACAGCTGCACGAGGGCGCTCCAGCTCGACACGGCGGCCTCGACGCGCTCGGAGAAGACGTCGTGCAGGATTTCGAGGGCGGTCGCGGAGTCCATGGGCGCGGAGGGTACGACGATGCCTCCATTCCAGCCAAGCCCTCAGCCGAAGCCATCGATCCGGCACTTCCTTGGGCGTGCGCCGCTCTCCTCGACCGTGCGGTCGAGGCGGACGGCTCGGCCGAAAGGAGGCTCTCATCAGGTTCTGGGGGAGCGCCGCCGACGACATCGACGTCGTCGGGCGAAGTCACGCCGCTGATGCTGCCGGATAGTTCGAGCACTGCGGCGTCGTAGGAGCTCGACACGCGTGAGACCTGCCGTCAGTGCGGCAGGCGGGCGAGGGCCTGGTCGAGCTCGTGGTCGTTGGGCAGGGCGATCTCGAACTCGTGGCCGAGGACGCGGCGGAGCTCGTCGGTGGTGTCGAGGACGCGGCGCTCGGTCTCACCGCCCAAATGGTGGACGGCGAAGTTGCGGTTGCTCAGGGCGAGGCGGCGGTCGGGCAGGGCGCGCGCGGCCGACAGGCCGGTGCGGAAGTGCGAGGCCGGGTTGGTGGAGAGGAAGTAGTTGGTGACCTCGTAGTCGGGCTGCAGCTGCTCCTGCAGGTCGAAGCGGTACAGCGAGCGCCACTCGCCGCGGACGAGGGCCTGCATGCGGAAGTAGCCGCCCTCCTCGACCAGCCGGAACGGCTCGTGCGGGGTCGCTTGCTCGACGTCGGCGACCAGCCGCAGCACGCCGGTGAGGGTTATGCCGCCGAAGCCGACGTCGACGATGTGCGCCTGGCCGTCGAGCTCGACGCGCAGGAGCATGTGGCTGCGCGGGGTGATGCGGTCCTCGGGCTGATTCCACACCACGCGGGCCGCCAGCCCGCGGACCTGGTAGCCGAGCGCGCGCAGGACGTGCGACAGGAGCAGGTTGTGCTCGAAGCAGTAGCCGCCGCGGCCGGACCGCACGAGCTTCTGCTCGAGCCCCGCGAGGTCGAGCGCCGGCGTCCGCCCGACCAGCGGGTCGAGGTTCTCGAACGGGATCGCGGCCGCGTGGGCCCGCACGAGCGCGGCGAGCGTGGCGAGCGTGGGCTCGGTCGACCCGGAGTGGTCGATGCGCTGGAAGTAACGGGGGAGGTCGATCGCGTCGGTCACCGCCCGAATGTACGCCCGAACGCCGCCGCGCGAAAATCCTCCCGCGCCCGGGCACGTGCGGCGAACGGGCCGTTCGCCGGGCGCGCGACGAGGAGAGCGTGCGCGCGCCCTCGGGAAGTGGTGCGCCGCGGTGAGTCCGGGCGACCCGGCGAGTCGATGGGACGTGGCGTTCGCGAGGGCCCGCGTCGAGCCCGGCCGGCTCACTGCACCGCGTCGAACTGGCTGATGATCTTCGTCCACACCGCAGGTGTGACGCCGACCTCGAGGTGCCCGAAGGGCACGCCTTCCTGCCGCGAGCGCGCGGCCTTGTCGGCGCCCGGCCAGCCCTGGGTGAGCTGATCGCGCGCCGCCACGCTGACATCGAACAGCACGCCATCGCCGTGCACCGCGCAGTCCGGGCAGCTCATGCCGTCGATCTCGAACGGGACGTCGGCGCCGCCCGTCGTGCCGTGGACCACGTACAGGAAGTCGAGCTCGCTGCTGAGGCCGTGATGACGGAGCCGCTCGATGAAGTTGCCGCCCATCTCCATGACGGCCTGGATGCCGATCCCGTCCATCAGGCGATACGTCCCGTACCCCCACCAGTAGTCGTCCGCGTTCTCGTCGTAATAGACGTGCTCCGCCTGGCAGGGTGAGCCGGCCGGGTCGAACGCCGTCTCGCGGCACATGATGTGACCGTCGTCGTCGTCGAGATAGCCCCCGAACATGTACGTGAGCTTGTACGACAGCCACGTGCGCCACTTGGTCTCGTCGGTGTCGAGCTCCGACCAGTCCTCCCCGTCGCTCTGGCGGTCGGGGATCGGGTAATACGGGCGCAGGTCATACGCCGTCTGCAGCTGGCCGAGGTACGCCGAGACGTGCTTCCCCTGCTCGTTCACGGAGCCCCACATCGCCAGGTTGTACTTGTCGAAGCTGAACTGGCTCGCCCCGTTCGCCTCGTTGAGCGCCTTGAGGCTGCTCGAAGAGACAGGCCGCCCCTGCGCGTCGAGCCCGGTGATGTTCGAGCTGTAGATCCGCGAGAAGAAGTCCGGCCACGTGCCGCCGCGGCCGTCGCACACCGACTGCGCGAACTGGTTGGGGAACAGCGGGCTCCCGCCGTAGCCCCAGTTGACGCACTGGAGCGCGCTCATCCACCCCCACGTCACCGGCCCCTGGCCGATCGGCGCGTTCTCGAGGGTGCTGTAGATCAGCAGGTTGTCGTACGGATGGCGGAAATTGAGGTCGATGCCCAGGTGCGGGCCCGACAGCGGCACGTAGACGCGCACGTCCTCGCGGAACGCCGGGACGCGCTTCGCCTGCTCCGCCGCCAGCCGCTCGAAGTGCTTCGGCCCGAAGTCGTCCCACGCGGCGACGTCACCGGCGTAGAGATCGACGGACAGCACCCCCTTGCTCCACGCGACCACGTCGACCTTCGGCTGCCCGGTGAGCTCCTTGATCCGGTCGATCGCGTTCGCCACGTTGGTGGCCTGGCTGTAATTGTCGCCGTGGAAGTTGCCGAAGGTGATCGCATACGTGCACCGGCCGGTCGCCTCCAGCGCCTGCACGAAGCCGGTCTTCTGCGTGGTGCCCGGGTACGCGGCGCCGGACCCGTCGCGCCCGCCGGGGAAGAGCCACACGTTGCCGTTCTGCAGCGCCCCGTGCACGAGCAGCACGGGCACTTTCTCGTGATCGCAGGCGTCCTTGCCGGTCTTCGGCCCGTGCTGCAGCAGCGCGAAGCGGGCCTCCGGCCGGGTCGGCCCGACGGACGGGCACGACGGCGCCGAGGTCGAGCCCACCTTCCCGGCACACGCGCTCTTGTAATGGAGGTTGAACCCGTCCACGAGCTGCTGGTTCAGCGCGCCGAAGTAGGTCTGCAGCGGGTAGGTGCCGTCCTGGTAGGTATCCTGCCAGCGAGGTTTCTGCGTCCGCAGATTGTAGCCCTCGGTGCGGTAGGCCTGGAGCCCCTCGAGCAGCTCGATCTTCCCCCACGACCAGGACGGCGGCGTGAGCTCGCCGACCACCCGATAACCATCCTCGTACACGCCGTCGGCCGGCGGATCGAAGTACCCGGCGAACTGCGCCGGGATGGGCTCCCCCGGAGCGGGCAAGTTGCGCGCGATCGGCACGGCGTCGCTCGTGTCGCTCGTGCCGTCGAATTCGTCGACGGTGCCCGCATCGTCGGGCAAGTCGGCGCAGCCGGCGGACATCGCCAGACCGAGGCCAGAGAGCGCTATGAACAGGTGCGACAGCGGGGACAGCAAATACCGCATGACACTTCTCCTCAATGACCGGACAGGCGGGGACGTTAGTCGGGGGAGCCGCGGATGGTCAAGCGATTTCTTTCGCGCTGCAACATAAATACGGGGACGCCGGATAGCGTGATCGCGAACAAGCTCATCCGCGAGCGCGGGGCGCCCCGGCGACGCTGCGGCCACGAGCACCCACGCCGGGCGGCCGCCCGCGCGCATGGCTCGATCTCGGGATCGGGGCGAACGCGGCGCTCGAGCGGGTGGGGGATCCTCGTAGAGGCGCTGGAACGCCTTCGAGCAACCCCTACGGACGAAGCCCAGGCCGTCTTCGAGGAGGTGGAGCGGCTGCTTGCCCTTCTGCGCAGCACTCTCTCGCTCGAGACCCGACTCGCCGCGGCTGGACGACCTCGATGATCTGCGTGCGCGCTTCCCTGGGGTCGCACGCTCGCCGTCACGCGGGCCACCTGCACGCGCAGGGGGGCGCGATGTTTTTTGCGGTGCAAGATGCAGCACCTGGCGCTGGCCGGCATTGACGCCCATTCACGGAGATGAATGTTGCGGCGCAGCAAAGGTGCAGGCATGTCGCGCGCGCTTCAGGTGCGAAGGGCTGGCGTGGTGAAGCCGCGCGCAGGTTGCCGTGGACCGCCGAGCTAGGGTTCACTGTCACATTCGAACGCGTCGAGAGGCGACGACGCACCGCGCTTCCGGTGTCCTCGTCCGTCGCAGGCATGTCGCGCGCGCGGCGAACGCTCGAGGCCTCGCGCACCCATGCGCGCGTCGCAGGGGTGCGCGAGGCCTCTGGGCAGGTGGCGGCTTTTCGTGGTCTCCTGCGCGTGGAGGTGACTCATGAAGAGGCTCTTGTTTGCCACGGTCCTGGCGAGCGCCTGCGCCGACACCGGCAACCCCTTGACTGCCACGATGCCCGGCCCGAACGCGACGGGCGCGGGCCCGACCGGCGATGCTTCGACGCCGGGCGACACCGACGAGACGAGCTCCGGCAGCGGCCCCGGCAGCAGCAGCAGCAGCGGCGGAGTGACGACGAGCGGACCCGGCAGCACCGGCGCGGCCGAGCCGACGACGACGATGGAGGAGGTCAGCAGCACGGGCTCCGGCGGGCCGATGTGCCTGGCCGCGACCGCGCCGTGCACCGACGGCGCGGAGTGCTGTGCCGGCCTCGAGTGCGGCACGACGTCGCTCGGGCAGGTGTGCTGCGGGCAGGAGGGGATCGGATGCGCGACGCCGAACGGCGAGGACTGCTGCGGCGCGCTGCTGTGCATCGCCGGGGTGTGCGGCTACGACGTCGACGACGCCTGCGAACCGCCGTGCACGGCCCCGCCGGCGCTGCTGATCGAGAAGCAGCGGCTGGCGACCATCGGCGGCTCGTTCCTCGGCATCTGCGGCGACGCCAATCACACCTACGGCTTTCACGTGCCGGCCGCCAACCTGCCCGCCGACGATTATTCGCTCGAGGGCCCGGCCAACGTGCCGGTGTGTGAATGGCACGCGGCGGCGATCGACATCGGCATGGACTGGCCCGCCTCGCGCGACTGGCTCAAGTGGCTGATCGCCAACATCGCCAGCGACGAGATCAAGGGCATCGCCGAGGTGATCGGCTCGTACGACGGCGTCAATGTCCGCTACTGGTCGGACTCCTCCGGGTGGAGCACCGACGGCGTCGCGTACCAGGGCAGCGGCCACGACACCTGGACGCACGTGTCCGTGTACCGCTCGACCACGCTCGAGGACCACGGGATCCTGGCCGGCTGGACCGCCAACGGCGGGCCGTGAGCGGCGCAGCCGGGCTGAGCTGCAGGCGAAATGGAGGGGCCGCGGGCGAGCGGCCGACTGCAGCGGCGGCGAGGTCGCGGCCGCGGACCGCGTGGGAGCGGCGCCGATGGAGCCTCGTGCGCCGCAAGGAAATACTCGGAGCTCTTGTTCTCGCTCTCTTCAAAGAGAATGCGCGGGGCCGCCGACTGAGCGCCCTTTGCGCTGAGGGCCCGCGGCGGGACGCCCTGGCGGGGAGCAAGGGTTTTGCCAGGGGCGGCCTCTGCTGAGGACAGTTCGTGTTCAGGGTCGCAGAGTGGCGTCGCAGGCGATTTCGAGCGGATCATGACTCGTCGGACTTGCCCGTCTCGCGTTTCCGCTCACCATGCTCGCGGGCCCACCGAACGACGGTCGGCCGCGACGAGGTGCAGTACGGCGAATGGTTTCGCCGCTGCCACGATTCGCGGCGCCCCGTCCGGTGGCGACGCGCCGGGCCGTCGACGGCTCGATCCTTTTAAAAAAAAGACACACACCAAGCACGGAAAGCGAGACAGACGTCATGGCAAACAACAGCGACAACAAGAACCAGAACCGCGACCAGAATCGGGACCAGAGCCGCGGCGACGGCCGTGGCTTCGCCGGCATGGACGAGGACAAGCAGCGCGAGATCGCCAGCATGGGCGGCCGGGTCGCGCACGAGAAGGGCACCGCGCACGAGTTCACGTCCGAGGAGGCGCGCGAGGCCGGTCGCAAGGGCGGCGAGGCTGTGAGCCAGGACCGCGAGCACATGGCCGAGATCGGGGCCAAGGGCGGTCAGGCCTCGCACGGCGGCGGTCAGAACCAGCGCCGCGACGAGGGCACCCGCAGCGAGCGCGACGACGACGATTCGCGGCGGTCCCGGTCCCAGCAGGGCCAGAACCAGGGCCAGGGCGGCCGCGGCGATCGGCGTTGATCGATCGCGGCGAACGACGGACGCGCTCGTCCCGGTATCCGGGGCGAGCGCCCGCCTGTCACGACGGCGTCTCAGGGAGGAGCGCTGCGTGTTCGTTCGCTCGAGTGGTCGATTCGCGCGCGCCATTCACCAGGGCGGCCCGTGGCCCGCGACGTCGAGGCAGTGCGGACATCACTCGCCTGGACGTCCGCGGGCCGTGGGCGCTCCTTGCCGGAGTCAATCGTGCGTCCGTGCTGCAGTGAATCGAGGTGCTCGTACCGGGAGCGAGCGCCGCGGACGATCGAGAGGACGCTCTCGGCGTAGACTCGCCGGGGGAGCTCCGCTCGCTCGCGCGGGCAGGTGAAACCCGTTGCAGCGGCGATTTCACGCAGGTCACGAGGCGCGAGAATGTCGGACGCGTGACCGGTGCATTCGTGGTCGATTTCATCCTCGTGCGATCGAGGTCTTGCGCGCACCCCGTCCGACATTCAGGGCCGTGAGGCCTTGTTTGTGGGCACCAGGGCGGTGCTACGAGTCGGCGGTCGGTGCGCGAATGCGTAGTGGGCGCCGCGGCCGCTGATTTTTGGGCACCAGTGCAAAGAATGACTTGACAAGTCTGGGCCACAATTGAAATGTGTCAAAGTGCAGCTCGATGAGACAGGCCGTGCTGCGATGATTCCAACGATTTCTTGATCGCGCGAAGTGTGCCCTCCATGCGCGCTCGCCGGCGAAGGACGCGCCCCGATCAAGGATCCGTTTGTACACCTCGACATCGGAGAGAAGACATGACTGAGCCAGACATGAAGCGTGCGCGGTACTACCGGGTCTCGGCCGCGAGTTGGCCGATCGAGAAGTACCTGCTGTGCGACAGCGCGCGACAGGCCGCGGAGGAGTTCGCGGCGCTGTTCGATCTGGGCGAGCTGTTCGACCAGGTCGACATCACGGTGGCGCTGTCCGACACGCGTGGCAAGTGGCAGAAGACGCAGTTCACGATCCGCAGCACCGACATGCGAGTGTACGAGGCGGTGTGGGCCCAGGACGTGAGCGAGCCGGAGGAAGTCCTGGACTTCGAGGATATCGTAGAGATCGACTGCGAGGAGGAGGACGAAGAGTACGCGGAGGACGAATCGTACGTGGCGGACGAATCTTACGCGGCGGACGAAGCGTACGCGGCGGACGAAGCGTACGCGGCGGGCGAAGCGTACGCGGCGGACGAAGCGTACGCGGCGGACGAATGGTACGCGCCGGGCGGAGCGGTCGCCGACGAGGATTCGGTGGTCGAGGCGGTGGAGGCCGAGAACAGTGAATGGTGGCAGCTCGACGCGCCCGCGCGAGATTTGGAGGCGGCGCCGGAGATCGCGGAGATCGCGGCGCCGGACGAGGTGCCGGCGGTGGTGAAGCTCCTCGCCGCGGCCAACGATACCGATCCGCCCGACGACGAGCCCGATGACAGCTCCAGCTCGGGGACGCGCCGGCTCTCCGGGCTGGCGTCCCGCCGCTACGGGATCCTGGTCAGGGGGCTGTTCGGTCGCCGCCGCGGGCGGGCCGCCTGAGCGCGTAGCGCCGCCGAGGCGACCGGCGGCGTGACTTCATTCGTGAGAGTTCACGAAGGGCAGCCGCGAGCGGTCATTCGCTGCACGCGTAATCGCCCTCCTGGCACACTGGGGTCTCCTCGGTGACCGCATTTCTGAAGCGGTCGATTCGCTCGCTCACGTCGGTCTCGGCCGGCAGGCGTCGAACACCGCCGGCTCGGCGAGCGGGCCGACGATCACCTCCTCGGTGTTCCACTGGCACAGATCCAGCGACCCGCCGGTGGTGCGACGGGCGGTGCCGTCACCCAGCGACACGAACAGCGGGTACGCGTCGGTCTCGCAGAGCCGCTCCTCCCACCGCACGCTCCCGATCCTGCGATCGCGCAGGGCCTCGAGGGTGCGGGTCATGGCGCGGCCTCGAACGCCGGGTCGATCACGTTCTCACCGCTGTACACAGCGGCGTGTCGCAAGGGTCGCCCGGCTCGCACTCGCAGCCGGCCGGAAGCGGAGCGGACGTGTCGGTGTCGCCGGATCTGCCGTCGCCGCAGCCGGCGAGCAGGACGAGGCTCGCGAAGTAGAGATGAATAGTTCGGGCGAGGGTCATCGCATTCATTGCAGTGCATGGTTCAGTGTCGGCGAGGATACGATCGATTCGTACCCCCTCCGATCGGGCCCCGCATCAGGGATTGGCGTCGAGCAGCGCGGCGAGCCGGTGAAGCTCCCGATCGCGCATTTCCGAATCGGTGCGGACAGGACGGAAGGCCCAGCCGTGGTCGGGCGCTCGCTCGAGCTGGGCGAGCGCGCGGGGGAGCGAATCGGGCCAGGCCTCGCGGGCTCGCGCGGCGGCGAGGCGGGCGTCGAGGAGGTCGCGGGCCCGGGCGAGGTCGTCGCGCGCGGCCGCGAGGTCGCCGAGAGCGTGGTGGGTGAGGCCGAGCAGGGCGACGGTCGTCAGCTGCGAGACGTGATCGGGACCCACCAGCGCCTCGCGCTCGCGCAGGGCCTCGCGCAGGTGGGCCTCGGCGTCGGGGTAGCGGCCCTCGGCCAGGGCGAGGCGGGCCTCGTCCAACAGCACGTCGGCCAGGCGCAGGCGGGCGAGGCCGTGGCTGCCGGCCAGGCCTTCGCGGGCGCGGGCGAGCTCGCGGGCGGCGCCGCCGCGATCGTCGCTCGCGGCCAGCAGGCGGCCGCGGACGTGGGCGAGCGCGGGGGCGAAGCGGTCGTCGAGATCGGATGACTCTTTGGACATGTCCTCGAGCTCCGCGAGCTCGCGGGCCGCGCCGTCGCGGTCGCCGCGGGCCAGGCGGAGCTCGACGAACGCGAGCTGCAGCCAGCCGCGGCGGTTGTGCGCGGCCGGGTCGGAGGTGCCGCGGAGGAGCGTGCGGGCGGCCACCAGGGCCTCCTCGGCGCGGTCTGCCAGACCCAGGCCGACGTAGGTGCGGGCCAGGACGATGGCGAGGTCGAGGGTGACTGCTGGGCGTCGCGAGTGGGCGGCGGTGAGCGCCAGGGCGTGGCGGGCGGCGTCCTCGGCGAGCTCGTAGTCGCCGAGCTCGAGCCACGCCTCGGCGGTGACGGCGTACGGCGTGAGCAGCAGGCGCGCCAGGTCCGAGCCGACGCCGAGGGGCTCGTTGCGCCACAATGGACTCTCCTGGGAGGCGAACGACGCCCGGCGCACGTGCTCGAGCAGGTTGCGCCCGGGCAGAGCCTCGCGGTTCTCGAGCAGAGCCAGGTGGCTCTGGCGCGGGGCACCGCCGGCGGCGCCGAGAAGGATCTGCAGGTCGGTCGCGCCGAGTCCGTAGGCAGGGATCTTGACCGACGCGGCCGCGGCGGCAGTGAAGGCCTCCTCGAGGGCCTGCCAGGCCCGGCGTCGGTGGCCGGCCGCGAATCGCCCGCGCGCGAGCCCCTCGCGGCCGGCCAGCGCGAGCGCGGTCTCGCCGGCGGAGGCGGCCGCGACCGCCGCGGTGAAGCGACTCTCGGCGGTCGCGAGGTCGTCGGCGGCGGCGGCCTGCTCGGCGCGGAGGAGCTGGGCGCGGACGACCTGCTCGTGGCGCTGCACCGCCGGATCGTCCGACCAGGTGGTGGCCGTGAGGTGGCCGGGATCGAGGCAGCGTTCGGGGCGCGGCAGGTAGAAGAAGTGGTGGAGCTGGCGCGACGACGGCAGCTCGCCGGCGACCGCCAGGTCGGTCTCGAGGTCGCGGCGGGCGGCGTCGAAGCAGCGCTGCATCTGTCCTTGCAGCCATGGCGCTTCGGACACACGCGACGGCGGGCGGACGCAGGCCTCGACGCGGCGGTCTCGCCACGCCTCGGCCTCGAAGTCGAGCTGGTGGTCGAGGAGAGCGAGCTCGGGGCCCAGCGGCTGCGCAGCGGTGATGCCACGCTTGCGCAGGAACGCGGCGCGGTCCTCGGGCCCCCACAGCTCGGCGAGCTCGGCGTCGGCCGCGGCCTCGCAGGCGCGCTGGTGGCGGTGCTGCTGGGCGAGCGGGGCGAGCAGGCCGAGGACCAGCGCGGAGGCGCCGACGAGGGTCCCGGCGATCCATCGGCGGCGCGCGCCGTCGCGGTCGCGGCCGAGCTCGGCGAGCAGGGCGGCCATCGACGGCCAGCGCGCGCCGGGGTCGCGGGCGAGGCCGCGGACGACCGCGGCGTGCAGCCACGCGGGCACGCGCGAGCCTGCGGGCGGATCGATGGGCCGGCCGCGCTCGAGGGCGCGATAGAGGTCGGCGATCGTCGGGCCGTCGTAGGGGCGCACGCCGTGGAGCGCCTCGAACAGGGTGACGCAGAAGCTGAACTGGTCGCCGCGGGCGTCGTAGACGTGGTCGCGGAATTGCTCGAGGGCCATGTACGCCGGGGTGCCGACGACGATGCCGGTCTGGGTCAGGGCGGTCAGCGGCTGCTCGCCGAGCGGGCCGTCCGCGCGGGCGTCGTCGCCGTCGGCGAACGAGCGGGCCAGGCCGAAGTCGAGCACGCGGGCGCGGCCGTCCTCACCGAGGAGGACGTTGCTCGGCTTGAAGTCGCGGTGCACGAGGCCGGCGGCGTGCACCGCCTGAAGGCCGCGCCCGGCGTCGAGGAGCATCGCCAGCACCTGCCGCCACGGCCTCGGCCGCGGGTTGTCGCGCAGCCAGGCGTGCAAGGTCCGGCCGGGCACGTACTCCATCGCCACGAACTCGCGGCCGCCGGTGCTGCCGACCTCGAACACCTGGACGATGTTGGGGTGCGACAGGCGGGCCAGCGCGTGCGCCTCGCGGTGCAGCCGCGGCTGGTGCTGCTCCTCGTGGAGCAGCTTGAGTGCGACCTGCCGCCCGAGCCGATCGTCGTCGGCGAGGTAGACCGTGCCCATGCTGCCCTGCCCGAGGCGGCGGTGGATCCGGTAGTGAGCGACGCGCACCACCTCGGCCGGCAGATCGAACAGCTCGGCCGCGAGGGCGGCCTTGTGGACCTGATGCCCGGGGTCGCTGGCGAGGTCGGGCCGCGGCAGGCGCGGCGCGGGCTCGGCGTCGTGCTCGCCGGACAGGTCGCGCGGGTCGTGCGCGGTCACGTCGGCCATCTCGAGAAGAAGTCGCTGCTGGGAAGTCGCTGCCAGGGCCATGTCGGTCTCCGGCGCGGTGGTTCCGCGAGCAGGCGGTCTTGCTTAAGGTCGCGGCGATTTTTTTTCAGGGCCCGGGCGGGCGCGTCCGCGCTCATCTGCCGGCCCCGCGCACGTGCGCGCGGACGGCGGCGATCCACCGCTCGAGCCCGGCCAGAGTGCTCTCGATGAGGTTGGGGGTCGCCGCTGCGGCGGCGAGGCTGTCCTCGAGCAGCTGCCGGCCGCGTCGCACCCGCGAGCGCGCGGTGCCCGGCGGCAGCTCGAGCGCCGCCGCGATCTCGTCGGTGGTCATGCTCTCCCAGTAGTGCAGCTCGAGCACGACCTGATAGTCGAGCGGCAACCGCTGCAGCGCGGCGAGCAGGAGCCGCAGCTCCTGGCCCGACGCGGCGTGCTGGCTCGGCGACGGCTGCCAGTCGGCGACCGACAGCTGCTCGAAGTCGACGACCGCCCGCTCGCCCGCGCGGCCGCGGTAGTGGCGGCACAGCTGGCGGTAGGCGATGCCGAACAACCAGCTGCGGAACTCGCCGTCGCCGCGGAAGTTCGGCAGGCCCTCGATGCAGCCGAGGAAGGTCCGCTGGATCAGGTCGCGGGCGACGTCGCCGTCGACCTTGTTGAAGAAGAAGCGGGCGACGGGCTCGTAGTAGCGGTCGAACAGGGCGTGGCCGGCCGCGCGGTCGCCCCTGCGCCAGGCGTCGACGAGCTCGCGGTCGGAGGCCGGATCCACCAGCATCGAGAGTAGAGGTTCGCCGCCGGCCGTCAACCGTGGCCGAAACCGGGCGATCGTTGGCGCCGGCGCGGCTGGCACTCGAACCGGCCCGGGGAGCACTCTGGCGGCGATGACCGACGACTTCACGGTTCAGGACGCGGCCCTCGCGGTCGCGGTCGCCTTCGCGTTCGTGCTGCTGGTCTCGCGGCTGCGCGAGCCGACGCGCCGCCAGTTCATGGCGATCTTCGTCGCCGGCGCGGGCTCGGCCTATCTGAGCGGCGGCCTCGGCGGGTGGGAGTTCGTGTACGTCGCGGGGGCCACCTACGCGGCCTGGCGCGGGCTCGCGTCGTACCGCTGGATCGCCGCGGCCTGGCTGATGCACGTCGGCTGGGACGTGGCGCATCACCTGTGGGGTCGGCCGATCATGCCGTTCTTGCCGACGTCGTCGGCCCAGTGCGCGGTCACGGACGCGCTGCTGGCGGTGTGGTTCTACTACGGGGCGCCGACGCTGGGGCCGCGGCGGCGCTGAATCACCGGATGTCCTTTCGGACATGTTATGTGTCCTTTCGGACATGTTGAAACGAAGAGCCGCGGGAGCGGAGGGCTCCCCGCGAGCCGTCGCGCCGCCGCTGCGCGCTGGTCGGCCGCGGCCAGGCGTTCGTGAAGGCTGCGCTGGGCCACGGGGTCACGCCCGACGCCTGCCCGGCCGGTGTGGGAGGCGGCGCAGCGCGGCACGAGCGACGCGGAGGCGGCCGAGATCGTCGCCCTGCTGGTGGCGGCCGGCTGGTCGGCCATCGCGACGCCGACGTACGACCCGCGGACCCCGGCCGAGATCGCGGCGGCGAAGCAGTGGACCCGCACCAGCGCGGCCCTCGCCCCGGGCCGAGGCGCGAGGCCGCGTGCGCGAGGAGATCCGCAGGGACGCCCCGCCGAGGCGCGCCGCCGCGTCCGCGTCGTCGCCGCGAGGACGCGCGGACGCAGATCGGGGCGGGCCCGCGCCCCTGCGAGTTCTCCAGAGTCGCGGCGCAGCGTCGGCTCGGCCCCGGGCTGGCGGATGTCCGATCAATCCTGTCCGATCGGTCATGTGATGTGGGCGGGCGTCCGCCGCGCGCGCTCGCATGCGCGCGCACGCGCGGAGGAGCGACGCGGGTGGCGTCTGGTCCACGGCCCCGCCCGCCTGCTATCGTCGCAGTCCGCCGGGCCGGGAGGCGCGGCGTCGCGCGCACGGGGGGAGCGAGCAGGCCGATGAATTCCACGAGCCAGGGGTCGGGCCCGAGAGCGCCGCGCCGCGGGTTGCTGGCGCGGCTGTCGACGGGCGGGCAGCGGATCGGCGAGCTCGAGTCGATCGTGACGCACCTGCAGGAGCTGCTCAACACGCGCTCCGGCGAGTCGCTGTCGGCGCCCGACTTCGGGATCGTCGACTTCGCCGACGTCGTCCACAACTTCCCCGAGGCGACGCAGGTGCTGCAGCAGAGCATCCGCGCGACGATCCTCAAGTACGAGCCGCGTCTGCGCAACGTCTCGGTCCACCCGGTCCCGAGCGGCGACACGCTGATGATCGCGTTCGAGGTGTCGGCCCGGCTGGCCAGCGGGGCCCAGCGCGGGGTGTTCCGCGTGCGCACCGAGATGACGTCGACCGGCAAGATCCAGGTCTCGGGGCGGTGAGGCGTCGATGAGCTTTTCGCACTACTACAAGAGCGAGCTCGCGTTCATCACCGAGATGGCGCGCGCGTTCGCCGAGGCCAACCCCGCCACCGCCGGCCTGCTCAAGGAGCGCAGCAGCGACCCGGACGTCGAGCGGCTGATCGAGGCGTTCGCGTTCCAGGCCGCAGGCATCCGCGCGCGCATGGACGCGGTGGCGCCGAGCATCGTCCACGGGCTCGCCGAGCTGCTGCTGCCGCACTACCTGCGGCCGCTGCCGGCGGCCACGATCGTCGAGTTCCAGCCCAACATGCGGGCGCTGCGGAACCGCCACAAGGTGGCGAAGGGGCGGGTGCTGCAGTCTCGCCTGGTCGAAGGGACAGCCTGCAAGTTCCGCACGTGCTGGGACGTCGACCTGGCGCCGGTCGAGGTGGTCGACGCGTCGCTCGACGACTCGGTGGCGGCTCGCCCGGCGATCCGCATCACCCTGCGGCTGTCGGAGACCGGCAAGGGCGTGCTGGCCGAGTGCGAGCGCCTGCGGTTCTTCCTCCACCACCGCGAGCCGTCGCTGCCGGCGACGCTGATGATGTGGCTGTCGCGCCACTTCACCGGGGCGACCGCGAAGACCGGCGAGGGCGAGGGCGGGACGGTCCAGCTGGGCGCCAAGGCGGTCGAGCTGGTCGGGCTGTCGCGCGACACGGCGGTGTTCCCGTGGCCCGACACCGCGCCGACCGGCTACCGCGCGATCCTCGAGTACTTCACGCTGCCCGAGAAGTACCACTTCTTCGACCTCCTCGGCCTCGAGAAGGTCAAGCTCACCACCAACGAGCTGACGCTCCGCCTCGAGTTCGAGCGGCCGCCGCCGCTGCCGACCCAGGTCGGCAAGGACACGTTCCGCCTCCACTGCACGCCCGCGGTCAACCTGTTCGAGGTCGCGGCCGAGCCGGTGCAGTACTCGCCGCTCGAGCGCGAGCACCTGCTGCGCGCCGACGGCGTCGACCCCAGGCACATGGAGATCTACGAGGTCCGCGGGGTGACCGGGGTCGGCCGCGCGACCAACACGCGGCGCTCGTTCCTGCCGTTCTACCGCTTCACCCACGCCGGCGCGGCCCGCTCGACGCCCCACTACTCGCTGCGCCGGGTCGAGGCGATCGACGACGGCGTCGACACGTACATCACGCTCGACGAGCCGGCCGGCTCGGCGCCGACGCAGGAGGAGTCGGTGTCGATCGAGCTGGTGTGCACCAACCGCGGCCTGCCGCGCGAGCTGCAGCCGGGCCAGATCACCGAGACCACCCCGGGCGCGATGTTCCGCGGCTACGAGAACATCACCCAGGTGACCGCGCCGATCCGCGTGCCGCTCGGCTCCGAGGCGCTGTGGCGCATGCTGTCGCATCTGGCGATCGGCCAGCGCGGCCTGGTCGAGGTCGAGGCGCTGCGCGCGTTGCTCGGGCTCTACAACCTCCAGGGCCTCGGCAACGTGCAGATCGGCCGCGGCAACGAGCGCCAGATCGAGGCGGTCCGCCGGCTGCAGCGCGAGACGGTGACGCGCCTGGTCTACGGCATCCCGATCCGGGCGGTCCGCACCCGCATCGAGCTCGACGAGACCGGCTTCCCCTCGGCCGGCAACGCGTTCGTGTTCGGCGGGGTGCTCAACGCCCTGTTCGGCTCGCTCGTCAGCCTCAACGCGGCCAGCGAGGTCGTCATCACCCTCGTCCCCTCCAAGGCGGAGTTCGCGTGGCCCGTGCAGATCGGCCTGTAAAGGAGACGGCGGAGTCGTGGGCCGAGCGCCTGGCCGAAGCGCCAGGTCTGGTCGACTTCTTCACCGCCGTCGACGTGCTGACGGCCGCCACCCGCGGCGGCGAGCTCGGGGCCGGCGAGCGCTTCCAGGACGAGCGGGTGCTGCTCGGCCACGCGCCGGGGCTCGGGTTCCTGCGCGCCGAGGTCGAGTCGGTCGCGCTCGAGCGCGGCCCCGACGGCCTGCGCGCCCGCCTCGTCGCCGACTTCTTCGGCCTCACCGGCGCAGCCACGCCGCTGCCGCTGCACATGGCCGAAGAGGCAGATCGCGACGACGACCACGGCGAGGTCATGCGCGGCGTGCTCGGCCTGTTCCACCACCGCTTGCTCAGCCTCCTGTACCGCGGGGTGCGTCAGCTCGACTACCCGGGCGGCTTCCGCGAGGACGGCAAGGACCCGTGGACGCTGCGCGTGCTGGCGCTGCTGGGGGTCGGCGAGCGGGCGCGGGCGCTGTCGATCGGCCAGCTGCTGCGCCTGGCGCCGGTGCTGGCGTCGGGGGTGCGCTCGCCGCAGATGCTCGAGGCGGCGCTGCGGATCGCGCTCGATGATTGCCTCGGCACCGCGGCGATCCGCTGCGAGCCGTTCACCGGCGAGTGGATGCCGATCGACCCGGCCGAGTGGTCGCGCCTCGGCGGAGGCACGGCCGCCGTCGGCGCGACCTCGGTGCTCGGCACCAGCGTGATGCACCGCTCCGGCGCCGCGCGCGTCGTCGTCGGCCCGCTGTCGGGCGACAACTACAAGGAGTTCACGCCCGGCGGCCGCGCCTACGAGCGCGCCGCCGAGGTGCTCGACACCTTCCTCGACGAGCCGCTCCACCTCGACATGATCCTCGAGATCCAGGACATGACCTACCCGCCGGCCCGCCTCGGCGAGCGCCGGCTGGCCGACGATCTGTGGCTGGCCCGCAGCAAGCAAGCCGGCCTCACCACCCGGATGGCGGTGCCGATGGGCAAGCGGCGCGAGGGGGCTGCGTGAATAAAGGACAGGTCCCGAAGTTCAGCCTGGTCGTCACGGTGATCGACACCGAGGAGCACCGCTCGAAGCGCCACGAGTTCCAGCGCGGCCCGGTGCGGATCGGCCGTGACCCCGGCAACGAGCTCCACCTGCCGTACAAGTTCGTGTCGTCGTGGCACGCGGTCGCCAAGTTCGACGCCCGCGGCGCCCGCGTCGAGGACCTCGGCGGCGCCAACGGCCTCAGCGTCGACGGCCAGCGAGTCGCCTCCGGCGGCCGCGTCGAGGTCCGCGGCCGCATCAAGATCGCCATCGGCCCGGTCGAGCTGCTGTTCGAACACAAGGTCGAGGGCGCCCAGCAGCAGCAGCAACAGGAGGGCCCGCCGGACCTGCTCGAAGAGCCAGCTCCGCGCGGCGCCCGACCCCGCGGGTCCGCGCCCGGGCCGACGCCGCCCGACGAGCTGCACATGCGCGACCGCCGGTCGGCGCAGGGCGAGCTCGGCGACGGCGACGAGCCGCCGTCGCTGATGCCCGAGGGCGGCACGCAGCAGATGAACCTGTCGCGGCTGCACCAGGCGATCCTCCGCCTGCGGCCGCTGTACGAGAAGCTCCGCGAGGGCCACTCGGCCTGGGACGCGGCCTTCGCGGCGGCGCTGGCCGAGCTGTCGACGGGGCGCGACCGCGGCGAGGCGCTGCTGCTGCAGCGCGAGTTCCCGCCCCTGTCCTTCGGGACAGGTAGCGAGGGCCCGGCCGCGCTCGACCAGGGCGGCGCCGAGTTCTACCAGCAGGCCGAGCTCGGCGCGGTCGCCCAGGCGGCCGAGCAGGTGCTCGAGGGCCTGCGCCCGCCCGGCAACGTCGACGAGACCCGCCGCTTCCTCGACCGCTGCGTCGCCGCGCTGCGGGCCTTCGCGGTCGCGACCGTCGAGCTGCAGGAGCTGATGCACCGCCAGGGCGGCGAGCTCGGGGTGCGCATCGAGGGCGAGGACAACCCGCTGCTGATCGCCGAGTCGGACAACGACCTGCTGCGCTACCTGCTCGACTGGCGAGCCACCCGCGAGGAGCGGTCGCACCTGCTGGCGGAGGTGTTCGCGGCGGCGATGGCCCACCTGCGCGGGGCGCTGCGCGGGGCGGTGGGCGGCGGGCAGAAGGTCGGCGAGACGCTGTCGCCGCGGGAGATCGAGCGCTCGGTGACCGCGGCGTGGCCGACCCGCGCGGGGGCGCTGTGGCGCCGCTTCGAGGAGCGCTACGAGTCGGTGTTCGGCGACGGCGACGAGGGCCTGGGTCGGGTGTTCCGCAGCTCGGCCGGGCGGGCGATCCGGGAGGAGCTCGCGCGCGCCGGGATCCGCGTGCAGGCGAACGAAGAGGCCGAGGAGGACGAAGATGCGTAGGTCGATGATGACGATGTTCGCCGGGACGGCGCTGCTCCTCGCCGCCGGCGCCTGCAAGCCGAAGGAGCGCGACCTGCCGATCTGCCCGTCGATGGTGGCGGCCGAGCGCGCCAGCGAGGCCGACACCCAGACCCTGCCGGTCGACGTGTGGTACTCGGTGCTGGTCCGCAACTTCAACCGCATGGCCATGGAGCCGCCCGACGAGCCGCGCGAGTGCAGCGGCCGGCCGATCGAGGTGACCTGGCCCGAGAACCTCAAGGACGACCCACGGGCCGCCGCGCGCCCGCTCGACAAGCGCCGCCTCGGCGACGGCGACGTCACGTTCACGCAGGGCGAGGACGGCGCGCTGCTGGTGTGGGCGCGGATCCAGGACCTCGGCAACGGCGACGCGCTCGGCCCGGTCGCGCTGGTCCGGTGGGTCGAGCGCGGCCTCGAGGTCCGCGGGATCGGCAGCGTGCAGGCCCCGGCCCAGCGCGCCCGCCTGCGCCTGGAGCCGCTCGGCCCCGACGCCAAGGTGCTGGTGGTCGAGAGCGAGATCTGTCCCAAGGACCAGGCCACCGGCAAGTGCTCGCGCGAGGCCCAGCTGCTGCCGCTGGTCGACCAGCGCTTCGTCAGCGCGCCGATGATCGAGGACGGCGTCGACATCGGCCCGGCCCGCTTCGTCCTGTCCGACCACTTCGAGCTGACCCTCAAGGACGGGTGGATCCGCCGCTACGACCTGGTCCGCCTGCTCAAGTTCGAGAAGGGCGTGCCGATCGTCGACGAGACGATCCGCAGCAAGGACTGCGACCCCAAGAACACCGCGACGCCCTGCGAGGAGCGCATCGACGCCGCCGAGAAGCGCCCGCTGGTGTTCAGGGACGGGGTCTTCATCGCCCCCCGCAGCGCCTGGACCCGCACGCGCGCCGAGAACATGAACCAGGTGCCCGCCGGCGAATAGCTCGAGGACCGGCGACGCGAGTCGCGGACACCCAACGCGAGTTCGCGTGGGAACGCAACGAGGGCAGGTTGGCCGGGGTGGATAACGAGTGCTCCACTCCTGTGTCCCGAATGGGGCACAGGAGGCGGATATGCCGAAGGTTGGTTCGACGACGGGTATTTGCGGGGTTGCGCTCGCGGTCGCGGGAATCGTGGGTTGTGACGGGGTCGCCGGTGAGGCGGTATCGAGGGTGATCGAGGCCCAGGCGCCCGATCTGCAGTGCGACGCTCCGTGCAGCCCCGGCGCGGGTTGTTGCACCGAGGTGTTCGTGCACGGCACCGGGGCGCCGGTCGGCTGGCTGCGGCGAGGGGCGCCGATCGCAGTGCCCGTGTCCGCGGGGGTCGATGCGGTGGTGGACGAGTTCAAGCGCTGGCTGCGCGAGCACCCTGGCGTCGCCGGCTTGACGCAGATGCCCGACGTTTCGCCGCTGGCGGGCCTCACACCGTGGCCGATGTCACCGCGGACGTTCGGGTCGCTGTCGACGATCCGGCTCGAGCAGAAGTACCGCGAGGTCGAGGTCATGGGGGCGGGCGAGACGGTGACGTTGACCCTCTCGCCGGCGCACGGCGTGATCGCGGTCCACGGGGCGATCGCCGACGCGCGCGACGTCTATGCCGGGTGGGACTCGCCGATCTCGCAGAGCGAGGCGCTCGCGGCGGCGGAGCAGCTGCTTGCGGGGTTGCAGCAGGACGACGAGGTCGAGCCGGTGGCGTGGTCCGTCGCCGAGCCGGAATTGGTAGCGATCGTCGAGATCGAGACGATGGCCCACCGGATGCGCCTGCTGAAGAACGGGCAGGACGTCGGCGTGATGACCGTGAGCGCCGCCGACGGCGGGATGCTCGACATCTCCTTCAACTCTTCGTCGTCGCTGCTCGACCCGGAGCCGGTGACGGTGCGCAGCCGGACGTTCCAGAGCGACACGTACGACATCTTCGACGCCGGCAAGCAGTTCGTCGCCGACCTGACGCACCTGGACGGGCAACCTCTGCTCGGCTCGAGCTACATGCCGCTCGCGTGCCAGGAGGACCCGGGCGCGTCGCCCCGGTGCGGACAGACCCGGCTTGGCAACCTCGAAGTCGCCGTGGTCGACGCCCGGGGGCACGAGATCGCGGACAAGCAGGCGATGCTGCTCGCGCCGACGAGCCCGAGCGGGACGTTCCTGGCCCAGCCGCCCGGGACCAAGGACGACCCGATCACGGAGGAGACCCGCGCGGCGGCGCTGCAGGACGCGTTCTATCGCCTGCTGGCGACGTTCAGGCTGTTCGCGCCGTTCAAGGCGGGGCGGTGGGACTCGCTGTGGGAAACTCTATCGGGCTTCCCCCCGGACGAGTTCGTACCGCGGGTCGTGTACTTCTTCGACACGGCCTGCATCGACGGGGCGTCGGGATGTGCGGGGAGCTACTTTCCCGCGGTGAAGGTCAATGAAGTACCGACCGGTACTTACGACGAACATCCATGGACCGACTTGCCGGCGCATCGCCCACCAGCGGGGCCCGACGAGGGAATGGGGAAGATCGTCACCAGCGTCGAGAGCTTCCGCAGCATCGATGTCTTGTTCCACGAGTTCGGCCACATCGTCGATGTGTTCAGCTTTGCGAACACGATCGGCTTCGGCGTCGTCGGCAGCGGCTGCGCGGGGCCCGGGGACATGATGTGCGAGAAGGCCTGCGTGCTCGACAGTACGGACGAGAGCGAGGCGCTGAAGGAGACGGTGGCCGACTTCCTGGGTATCTTCGCGATCGGGCGCCTGTACACGGGGCTGACCTACGACAGCAAGTGCGGCGCGGTCTCGTCGATCGCCAACTCGGGCGTGTCGACGCCCGTGCACGGGCCCACGTGCGTCGTCAACCCGAGCCAGATCCGCAGCTTCTTGAACGAGCGGCCGACGGAGCCGGGAGTCACGCCGCCGGAAGACGGGATGCTGCCGACCGGCAAGTGCGGCGAAGGCTCGGGCTATCGGCAGGGGGCGCTGGTGCAGGCGTGGTGGGAGTGGACCCACGGGCAGGACTGTGACGCCGGGGCGCCGTTCACCTGCGCCACGTTCGGCGAGGAGTCCTTCGGCGCGACCACGGGCGTCGAGGCGATGCTCTACACGCTGAATTTGGGGAACTCGACGTACTACCGCAAGTTCCTGACCGACGCCGAGATGTATCTCCAGTGCGTGTACGGCGACGTGCTGGCGACGCGCTGGCGCGCGGTCTGGTGCCACCACGAGGGGCTCAGCTGTGACACGTTGCCGTCGCCATGCCCGGGGCTATGCGGCGACGGCGTAGCCGACGGCGACGAGGCGTGCGACCACAACGACATGGCTGGAAAGACATGTAAAGACCTGGGCTTCGCAGGCGGCCCGCTCGGCTGCAAGTCGGACTGCATGTTCGATACGTCGCAGTGCGAGCCGCTCGAGGCGCCGACGACGGGAGAGACGCCGACGACAGGAACGAGCACGAGCGCGGACGGAAGCAGCGGCGAGACAGCGCCCGACAGCGCGACCGCGGGCGGCGGCGGCGTCGGAACCGATGCGGGCTGTGGCTGCGCGACGGGTGTCGCGAACGGGGCGTGGCTCCTGGGTCTCGCGCCGCTGGCCCTCCGTCGTCGCCGCCGACGTTGCCTGGACAGGCATCCACACGCGCGCTAGGTTGGTGACCGGGTGTCTCCGCGACGGTCGCTGGTCATGCTTGTCCTTGTCGTCGCTTGCGGCGACGAGGCGGCGCCCTCGTCGTTCCCTCACTGCGGTGACGGCATCCCGGTCGACGGCGAAGTCTGTCTGGAGGTGGAGCGGAAGCCTGCGGCATTCGGCGCAGGGGTGCTCGTCGCGGGCGACTTCGATGGGAACGGCGGGCGCGACTATTACGCCGATGGCGGCGGGCTCGGCGGTCGTTACTTGGTGGTCGAGGAACGTCCCAAGGCGTGGGACCTACTGCACCAGGGAGAGTTTCTCGGCGAGGACGGCCTGGAACATGCGGTCTACCGCGCGAGCGCGCGAGACTTCGACCGCGACGGCCTCACCGACTTGCTCACGCTGATGCAGTACGAGTACTGGTCTTCCGATGTCCAGTCGATCGCGTTCGGCGGCATCGTGCTGCACAACCGGCCCGGTTACCAATTCGACTACGAGTCGTACCTCTTCTGGGAGTTCGACCTGGAGTACGAGAACGACCCGGAGAGCCGTTTCGACGGGGCGTTCGCCGACTTCGACGGCGACGGCGGAGCGGAGCTGGTGTTCGCGACCAATTTGCGCAGCGCGTACGTATTTCGAGTGAAGCCCGATGCGCCGCCGGGTCAGCTGTTGGAGCTCGATCAAGAACTGGACCTCCGGCCGTTCGCGGCGCAGGGCAACATCGTCACTGTCGTCGTCGACCTCGACGGCGATGAGCGCGACGACCTCGTGCTCGTGGACGGCCTGGGCCGCGTGTGGACCCACCACAGCGATGCACAAGGAGTCCTCGAGCCGGGGACGCTGACCGACGCGCCGGTGTTGCCGCCGATGGTGGCCACGGTGCTCGCGCGGGACGTCGATAACGACGGAGTCGTCGACCTCGCCGGCGCAGCGACCAAGTTCGTGGCGGGGCAGGGGCAGCAGCCGGGGGAGTTTGCCGTCGCGCGCGGCGAGACGGACGGCGGGTTCACCCAGGTCGCCGCCTGGACCGACGCGGGCCCGACGCAGACGAAGGCGCCGTTCGGCCCCCCTGTCTACTACGTGCACCTCGTGCTGCTCGACCTCGACGCGAGCGGCTACCCGGCGCTGGCGTACGCGCTGCCGAAGGCTCGCAAGCTGATCGTGCACCCGCAGGTCGGGCGCACTCTCGGAGCCGAGGCGGTCGAGCTGGAGCTCGACCTCGAGCCGGCGGGGATCTTCGCCGACCCGCAGCACGACGGCACGGTCGATCTGCTGGTCTCGTTGTGGCTCGACGACGGCGGCACCGAGGACGACGAGTCGGACGACCTCGGGCCGTTCATCGATCGCTACCGTGTCGACCCGTGACGGGCGCGTCACGGTCAGCAGCGCAGCGCGAGGCGACGTCGAAGTTCATCGCGGCGGGAGCTCCGGCGGCGTTTGGCGCGGCGCCCACGAGCTGCACGTCGAGCCGACCGGCGACTCCTGTCGAGGGCAACGCTCGTTCGCCCGGCGAGGCGGAGGGCTCGGATCGAAGAGCATGCATGTCTCTTCGAACATGTAGCGACAGACACCACCCTCGCCCGCCGAGGACCGGACGGACGGGGCAACGCTCGTTCGCCCGGCGAGGCGGAGGCTCAAGTCGAAGAGTAAATATGTCTCTTCGGACATGTCGCAAAGGACACTCGCCTCGCTCGAGGAGGGCCGGACGGACGGGGACGATCGGGGAGGCGTGCGGCGGGGCGGGGAGCGGCCCCGGCCGCGACGACGCGTGACCGACGAACTTGGGTTCGCCGCCTGACCGGGACGGGCGCTTCGGCGCGGGAGCAGATCTGGCGCGCGAGGGTCGCCGCGGGCAACTGTCCGGGCGATCGCAGACGCGCGGCCACCTGACTCGCGGGTCAGGTGATCGCGCGGGCCGGGAGCGAGCTGTCCTCGCGGACAGGATCAGTCGGCGCCGCCGGCGCGCTCGACGGCGGAGCGGGTCGGGCGGTAGGTGTCCTTGCGGATCTGCAGGTCGATGGTGAGGACCTTGCCGGACTTGCGGACGACCGCGAACACCTCGTTGGCCTCGGCGAGCGAGCGCTGCTTGGTGTAGCGCAGCTGGTTGCGCTTGAAGTTGTTGCGGCGGTAGCTGATGGGCTCGTCGTACTTCTCGCGGTCGGGGACCTTGATGAGGGTGTACAGATCGAGCTCGGTCTGGGCGAAGGCGTAGGCGCAGGCGGTGTCTTCGCACTCGTTGTCGAAGCTGACCCACAGCACCGGCATGCCGTTCTGCTCGGTGGTGCCGATGACCTTGCCGGGGGTGTTCTTGCCGATGATGCGCTCGAGCGGGCGGTAGGCGCCGCGCTCGGTGATCTTGCGTTTGGTGACGTCGTAGCTCTGATTGACCGACGACTCGCGGTAGATCGAGATGAGCTTCTTGTTGGGGACGACGCGCAGGGTCTTGAGCTCGGAGTCCTTCTCTTTGATGCGTCCGAGCTCGCCCGGAGTGAGATCGAGCCGGCGAGCGCATGCGCTCGCGACCAGCGCCGTGGCCGTGAGGAGGAGCACCGCGAGGGGCCGACACCAGGCGAGCTTGCCTCGAAGGTCGGAGTTCGAAGGCGCCCGCAGATTCATGTGCCGCTCCACCTGGCTCATGGGTACCATAGGGTCCTTACCTTCCCGCCCGACTCGAGTCAATCATGTCGAGCAGACCGCCGCGCGCGCGCGGGAGCAACCACTGATGATCCGCGTCACGATCCGCCGCCAAGACTCCAGCCAGGACGAGGTTCACGAGTTCACGCTGCCGCAGATCACCGTCGGTCGCGTCGACCGCAACCACGTGGTGTTGCCGAACAACCGCGTGTCGAGCGTCCACGCCCGCGTGATCGAGAACGAAGAGGGCATCGTGCTGGTCGACAACAACTCGACCAACGGCACCTTCGTCAACGGCGAGATGGTGCGTGGCCCGGTGGTGCTCGCGCCGCACGACGCGGTCGACATCGGCGTGTTCACGCTCCACTTCGAGCGGGCCGAAGAGGGCCACGAGGTGCAGGAGTCGTACGGAGCGGGGCCCGACTTCGAGGACCCGCAGGGCTACGGCGAGTCGCCGGAGCCGGCCGAGTACGACGAGTTCCAGGGCGGTCCGGAGCCGATGGGCGAGCCGCCGGATCTCTTGCTCGGCTCGGCCGAGCCGACCCCGGCCGATCCGATCGCGGCGCAGGACGTGCCCGTGCGCATGGTCGAGCCGGTCGGCCCGGCGGGCAGCGGCGCGTACCGGATCTCCCCCGAGCAGGCCGCCGACGCGCCGGCGCGGCCCTACGGCGCGGATATGCGCCGCACCGCGGTCGCGCCGCGGCGCACCGAGCCCGACCCCGAGCCGCCGCGCACGCTCGACGACGCGCTCGAGCTGGCGTTCCGCCAGACCTCGGAGGCGCTGCTCGGCGAGCCGCCGGGGCCCGGCGCGCGAGTGCGCGCGCTCGCGGCCGCGCGGGAGATCGTCGAGCGCACGCTGACGATGGCCGACCCCCGCCAGCGCCGGCAGTGGATCGACTGGTTGGCGCAGGAGGTCGCGGGCACCGGCCCGCTCGACGACATCCTCGCCGATGCCGCGGTGTCGGAGGTGCTGGTCGCCGGCGCCAGCCACATCGAGGTCCGCCGCGGCGAGCAGCGCTCGCGGCACCCGGCCCGCTTCTCGTGCGAGCAGGCGGTGAGCCTGGCGCTCGAGCGGTTGATCGGCACCCGCACCAGCGCGAGCGCGCCGATCGTCGACGGGGTGACCGAGGCCGGCGTGGCCGTGCACGCGGTCGGGCGACCGATCGCCGCCGCCGGCCCGATCCTCGTGCTCAGCCGGTCGGCGGGCGACACGCTGTCGCTGGCGCAGCTCGGCGAGCGCAAGACGCTGTCGCCCGGGGCCGCCGAGTTCCTGGCCGCGGCGCTGCGGCAGCGGCTCAATTTCCTTGTGTGCGCATCGACCCGCGGCGACGCGGGCGCGCTGCTCGGGGCGATGGGGATGGAGCTCCCGGGCGACGTCCGGGTGGTCGCGGTCCACCGCGGTCCGGTGGCGGCGGGGCTGGCGAGCCGGGCGATCGTCCTCGACGCGGGGCGCGACCCGACGGCGGCGGTGCGCAGCGCGGCGCGGATGCGACCCGACTTCCTGTTCGTGCAGGACCTCGGCGGGGTCGAGGTCGCGGAGCTGTGCGCGACGGCCCGACGTCCTGGCGGGGCGACGATCGCGGTGCTGGCGGCCGACAGCGTCGAGGTCGGGCTCGAGCGGATGCAGGCGACGCTCGCGCTGACGTCGGCGGGCGCCGATCCGGCGCACCTGCGGGCCTACGTGGCGGGCTGCTTCGACGTGGTGGTGGCGCTGCGTCGCTCGCTGTCGGGGCGCGATATCGTCGCGCAGGTGGCGGAGCTGCGGCGCGGCGATCTCGTGGAGCTGTTCGCGCGCGCCGACGACGAGTCGCCGCTGCAGTCGACCGGTGTCACACCCTCGCTCGTGTGACGCCCTCGCGCCCTGGCGGCCCGTGAGCGGCAACGAGCACGGCGAATCGCTGTGCTAGAGCTGCGACGGTTTCTGCTAAGTTCGCCGCTGTGACAGGGCGCGAGGGAAGGGTGCCGTCGGCGGTCGTGTGGCCCGCGGCGCTGGGGTTCTTGGCTGCGGCGGCGCTCGGCTGCCGGGCCGGTGACGAGTCGAAGCCGCCGTGCGAGGCCCAGCCGGCCGTGCAGGCGCTCGTCCAGGTGTCGGACGTCGTCAACGTCGGCGAGGGCGGCGAGTCGTGGCCGACGACGCTGGTGGTGTATCAGCTGAAGGGCATCACCAGCCTCGACCAGCCGCTCGACCCCGACGCGATGGCGACCGAGGGCGAGAAGGTGTTCGGCGACGAGTTCGTCGACAAGCGCGAGCTGGTCGCCTACCCCTCCACGGCCGACAAGCTGACGCGCGACAAGATGACCGTCGCGCTCAAGCCGAACACCACGCACCTGGTCGTGGTGGCCCACTTCCGCGAGAAGATCGGCTCGGCCTGGTACGCCTCGATGGCGGTGCCGCCGAACACCCGCGAGGACCAGTGCGCCGCCGTGGCCGAGGACGAGGAGCCACGGCTGCCGTGCCTCTACGTCTCGCTCGAGCGCAGCGAGCTGGCCGGCGGGGCGTTCGCGCCGTCGGGCTTCGAGCTGTCGACCTTCGAGACGGTGTGCGCGGCGCCGTCGACGGCCAAGAAGAAGCCGAAGAAGAAGAAGAAGAAGAAGGCCGAGGTGCCGAAGGTGCCGAAGACGCCGCAGGTGCCGAAGACGCCGTCGACGCCGTCGACCCCGTCGACGCCGAGCGCCCCGTCGACGCCGAGCATGCCGTCGAAGCCGACGGCGCCGACCGCCCCGAAGCTGCCCGGACGCTAGGACTGAGAGGATTACGCGATGCTGAGCGGACGACCCGTGTGGAACGAGGGGATGCTGCTGTGCCCGCAGCACATGCAGCAGCAGGACCTGTATCACGAGCAGAACCTGGCGGCGCGGCTGGGGGTGATGACTGCGCAGAGCTGGGGCGTCGCGGCGATCTCGTTCGACGCCGGCGCGATCAAGGCGGGCCAGCTGGCGCTGACCGCCTTCCGCGGCGTCCTGCCCGATGGGACAGCCGTGATGTTCGAGGCGACCAGCCAGAGCCGCCCGGCGAGCCGGCCGATCGCGCCGGTGTTCCCGCCGAGCATGCGCTCGGTCGAGGTGTTCCTGGCCCTGCCGACGCTGCGCGAGGGCGTGGCCAACTACGCCGGCGCCGAGGTCACGGCCGGGCTGCAGCGCTACAAGACCGTCACCCGCAACGTGTTCGACCTGACGCTGGCCCGCAGCGAGCGCGAGCTGCAGTTCAGCGAGCCCAACCTGGTGCTGCTGTTCGGCAGCGAGCCGCGCGACGACTACGCGGCGATCAAGGTCGCCGAGGTCGTGCGCGACGAGACCGGCGGCTTCCGCCTCAACGACGAGTACATCCCGCCGTGCCTGGCGATCGGCGCCGCGCCGGCGCTGCTCGCCTCGCTGCAGGACCTGCTCAGCCTGTCGGTGACCAAGCGGCGCCGCCTCGCCGAGGAGCGGCGCACCCGCGACGGCGTGCGCATCGAGTTCAACGCCCAGGACATCACCCGCTACCTGTTCCTGCAGACCTTGAGCGGCGCGATCCCGGTGCTGAAGCACTTCAGCGAGGCGCCGACGACCTCGCCGTGGCCGGTCTACGTCGAGCTGTCGCGGCTGTGCGGCGCGCTGATGACGTTCTCGTCGGAGGGCGACCCGGCCGAGCTGCCGGGGTTCCAGTACAACGACCTGCAGGGCGCGTTCGGCAAGCTGACCAGCGAGATCAAGCGGCTGCTCGGCCTCGTGATCCAGGAGGCGTTCGTGACGGTGCCGCTGCGGGCCCGCCAGGACAACTCGTGGATCGGCGAGCTGCGCGACGACCGGCTGCAGCGCTGCACGCAGTGGGTGCTGGCGGTCGAGGCCGAGGGCGAGCAGCAGCAGGTCGCCAACGAGGTGCCCGAGCTGGCCAAGATCGCCAGCTGGAAGCGCATCCCGCTGGTCGTGAAGAACAACGTGCTCGGCGTGCCGCTGAAGACGGCCCACCGCCCGCCGCCGGAGATCCCGATCCGCCCGCGGCAGGTCTACTTCATGGTCACGACCGACGACCCGCACTGGCGCGAGATCCTCAACGAGCGGACCATCGCCATCTACATCAAGCCGCCCTACGACCCGCGGCGGGCCAAGGTCACGCTCATGGGGATCTTGGCGCGGGAGGACTAGCGAATGCACCGGATCTACGAGGTGACGCGGGTCTGCTTCGACCACGCGCTCCTGCTGAACCAGCCCGAGGGCGTCACCGACGTGGCGACGCTCCACCGCAGCGCGGTCGACCAGGTCGAGTCGACCGAGGCCGCCGCGCGCAAGGTCGGGTTCGGGGCCGAGAACGCCCGGCTCATCAAGTACGCGCTGGTCGCCTTCATCGACGAGGTCGCCCAGGCCACGCCGGGGCCGGTCGCCGACTTCTGGGTCGACCACCTGCTGCAGCGCGACTACTTCAACGAGGTCCGTGCCGGCGAGAACTTCTTCGTCCACCTCGAGAAGCTGCTCGGGGCCCGGCGCGACGACGAGGACGCGCTCGACGTGCTGCAGGTCTACGCGACTTGCCTGTTCCTCGGCTTCCGCGGCAAGTACGTCGCCCGCTCGAACGAGAAGGGCTTCGACCAATTGTGCCGCCGCGTCGAGGACAAGCTGAAGGACCGGCTGGCGCTCGAAGAGAGCCTGCCGGCCCCGGCCGAGGCCGAGTGGAAGCAGCCCGGTCGCACGAGTAACCTCGCCGTCTGGATCGGCGCGATCGCGCTGCTGTTCTCGGTCGCGCTGCTGTGCGGCTACGAGAGCGAGCTGTCCGAAGACGCCGAGGCGCTGGCCGGCCGGCTGCAGGAGGGCGTGCCGTGAAGGGGATGATCTACGTCCTGACGTTCGCCGGCGCTGCGATCGCCGCCGTCGTCGCCGCGGTCCGTTACCTCAGGCTGCCGCAGGAGTACGTGTGGTGGACGGCGGCGCTGATGGCGGTCGTCGTCCTCATCGCCGGCATCGTCACCTTCATCAACTTCCTGCGGGCCAAGAAGGCGGCGGTCGACAAGGCCAACCCGAAGGCCAGCCAGGAGCAGCTCGACTTCGACAACCGGCTGCGCGACGTCGCGGCCACGTTGAAGCACGTCGAGCGCCACCAGCGGGCCACCGCGTCGGCGCGGCCGCGCTTCGTCAGCGCCCGCGTCGACACGCCGTACGTCGCGGTGCTCGGCCTGCAGGGCCAGGGCAAGACGCGCCTGCTCGGCGGGCCGCACCCGAAGCGCCTGCCGGAGTACGACCACAACGGCCCGGTCAAGGGCGCCGACGCCAGCGCGGCGCCGGAGGACCGCCCGCGGCTGTTCAGCGCGCCGGGTCAGGCGGTGTTCGTCGAGGTCCCGCACGCGCTCGCGCACCGCGAGGACCTGCGCAAGTCGTGGCTCGCGGAGCTCAAGCTGTTCGCCAAGCGCCGCCAGCCGCTGCACGCGATCGTCCTGTGCGTCGCCGCCGACGACCTCGTCACCGCCGCCGACCCGGTCGCCCGCGCCGGCGAGATCGGCGACCTGCTCGCCGCCGAGGTCTCGGACCTGGTGACGCACCTGCAGGTCCACGCGCCCGTGTTCCTGGTCGTCACCCGCCTCGACCGCCTGTCCGGCTTCGGCGACGTGCTCGGCGCGTTCGAGACGCTGACGTCGCCGCTGGGCTTCGAGCTGCCCGACGGCCGCAGCGAGGAGCTCGCGCTCAAGGAGCTGCGCTCGCGCTTCGACGCGCTGAGCGGCTGGCTCGACCGCCGCGCCCTGCGCCTGCTCAGCCGCTTCCGCGAGCCCGACCCGCCGCGCCAGGGCCGGATCTACACGCTCGTGCAGCAGATCGCCGGCCTGCAGGAGCCGCTCGCCGCCATCGCCCAGCGCGTGCTCGCGGCCCGCGGCGGCGACCCGGTGCGCTTGCGCGGCGTGTTCCTCACCAGCGCCATGCAGGACGGCGAGCCGGTCGTCGACGCTGTCCTCGAGAACCTGGCCAGAAAGACACGTGGCAACTTCACCCCGGCCGCGGCCGACCCGACGCCGAGCAAGCGGATCTTCGCCGAGGAGCTGGTCGGCACCCACGTGCTGCGCGCCGGCGGCCTGGCCCGCCGGACCACCCGCACGCTGCAGCGGTCGGCGGTCAAGCGGATCGTCGCCGGCTCGGCGCTCGGCCTGGTCGGCCTCTACATCGCGCTCGACGCCGCCGGCGCGGCCGGGCGCAACCGCGACCTCAACCAGCAGACCGCCGACGCCGGCGCCGCGGCCGCGGCCGAGCTCAGCGGGCGCCGGCGGGTCCCGGTCGAGAGCGGCAAGATCGTGCCGCTGCGCGAGCTCCTGGCCCGCTGGGAGGACGAGAGCGGCGACGACCGCGACGACGTGCGCGAGTGGGGCCTGTTCCGCGGCGAGGTCGTGCCGCCGCTGCGCGCCTTCTACAAGGACGCGATGTTCGCCGGCGTGACCTCGACCCTGCGCGACAAGGCCGAGGCGGAGCTGCGCGACTTCGCGGCCCGCTTCGAGTCGCCGGAGCTGATCCCCGACATCGAGGACCGGATCCGCAACCGGCTGTCGCTGCGGTTCTACCTGCTCGTCACCGGCAACAAGAAGAGCTACGAGATGCAGCCGATCACGCAGGAGTCGAAGTTCCTGCGCGAGACGCTGCGGACCCGCTGGTCGGGCAGCTCGCGCACGCAGGTCGGCACCGCCGAGTACGGGGCGATCGAGCGGGCGGTCGACAAGTACATCGACCTCGCCCAGGACAGCGACTTCACCCTGCCGCGCGAGCCGACGCTCGTCGAGCAGGTGCAGGAGATCCTCAAGCGCGAGGACTCGGTGCGGGCCGAGGTCGAGAAGATCGTCGAGGAGGTCAACGGCATCCAGGAGCTGTCGAAGATCAACCTGCGCACGCTGACCGGCCTGCCGGACCTCGAGAACGACGGCACCGAGGTGCGGGCGGCGTTCACGATCGAGGGCTGGGGCTACGTCAAGCGCGAGCTGGCGAGCGCGCTCGAGGCCGACTCGTGGGTGCTCGGGCTCGACCAGAGCCAGGCCAGCCAGCGCCAGCGCCGGCGCGGCGCCGAGATGCGGACCGAGTACTTCAAGATGTACACGGAGGAGTGGCGCCGCTTCATCCAGCGCACGCGGATCGCCCCGCCGACCAGCCTCGACGAGGGCAAGCGGCTGATGGGCGAGCTGGTCAAGGGCCCGCGCCTGCCGCTGTCGCGGGTGTTCGCCGAGCTCAAGCGCCACACCGAGATCGCCGACGACTACGACTACGGCGACAACAAGTCGCTGATCGACCTGCTGAAGAAGCAGGACAAGAACAGCGGCGGGCTCGTCAAGGCCGACGCGGTGCGCAAGGAGTTCGCGCGCCTGGTGATCTTCGGCGTCGCCCCCGAGGGCAAGGAGGGCAGCACCGGGCTCGACCAGTACCACGAGCGGCTCAAGCAGCTGCGCGACGCGATCGGCAAGGCGCTCGAGGACAAGGAGGAGGAGAAGGCGCTGGTCGAGCAGCTGCGCGGCGCGATCGACTTCACCAAGTCGCTGGTGCAGGACGCCGAGCTCGACACCTGGACCGCGGGCACCACCAAGCTGCTGGTCACGCCGCTCGAGGAGCTGCTGCGCATGCTGGTCCGCGACCAGGGCACCGGCGCGGTGGCCGACTGGTGCGCGCGCATCGTCGAGCCGATGTACGAGCGCTTCGACGGCCGCTACCCGTTCGTCGCCGACTCGCGCAGCGACGCGGCCGTGGCCGACTTCGAGGAGTTCTTCCACCCCGAGAACGGCTTCATCCGCAAGGCCCGCGAGGAGCTGCTGTCCGGCTACGTGGTGCTCGAGGGCAACACCGTCGAGCTGCGCGACCGCGGCCGCAACGACGGCCCCAAGCTCGACTCCGGCGTGATCCGCTTCCTCAACCGCGCCCAGGACATCGGCTCGGTCATGTTCTACAACGAGGAGCTGCGCGTCGACTTCGAGCTCATCCTCGCCTGCAACCCGCAGGTCAGCAAGGTCGAGGTCACGATCGAGGGCAAGAAGGTCGACTTCTCGTGCAGCAACGAGAAGCCGTCCGCCCTCCGCTGGCCCGGCAAGGAGGAGCACGGGGCGTCGCTCAAGGCCTACGGGCGCCAGGGTAACAAGGTGCTCGGGTCGGCCGGCGAGTGGGGCCTGTTCGAGCTGCTCGAGAAGCCGCCGAGCTCGGTCCCCGAGTTCAAGGGCGACGAGGTCATCAGCTTCCGCTTCGACATGACCTCCTTCAACCTGGGCCTGCTCGACGTGCGCCTGCGGCCGCGCCGGGTCCGCGGCGGCACCGCGTTCTTCGGCCTGCCGAACGGCAACAAGCAGTTCCTCTCGCTGGTCCGCGCCGCCGACGTGCTGCCGCCCAAGCGGCTGTTCACCAACATGGCGCCCTGCGGAGGCGTCTGACCGTGGCGACGGTGCTCGAAGGACTGCTCGAGGGCGTGCCCGAGAGCGACCGCCCGCGGGTCCGCCGCGGGCTCAAGACGGTGCTGGCCGGCCTGGCCCGCACGGCGGCCTGGCGCGCGCCGGAGCAGGTCGACGCGGTCCACATCGACAGCATGATCGCCGAGCTCGACCGCCGGTTGACCAACCAGCTCGACCTGATCCTGCACCACCCGAACGTGCAGGCGCTCGAGTCCGCGTGGCGCGGGCTGCGGTTCGTGATCGAGCACGTGCGCGAGGGCGACAACACGTTCATCGAGCTGGTCAGCGTGACGAAGCAGGAGCTGGCCGACGACTTCGCCGACGCGCCGGAGATCCCGCAGTCGGGCCTCTACCGCCTGGTGTACTCGAGCGCCTACGCGACCTTCGGCGGCAAGCCGTACGGCCTGATCTGCGCCGACTACGACTTCGGCCCCGGGGCGGAGGACCTCGGGCTCCTGCGGCAGTGCGCCGCGGTCGCGGCGATGGCCCACTCGCCGTTCATCGCCAACGCCGCGGCCGGCTTCTTCGGCCTCGAGTGCCTGGACCAGATGCCGCGCGTCCGCGACCTGCGGGCGATCCTCGGCGGGCCGCGCTACCGCCTGTGGCACGCGTTCCGCGACACCGAGGACGCGCGCTACGTCGGCCTGTGCCTGCCGCGGTTCCTGCTGCGCGTGCCGTACCGCGTCGACGGCGACCCGTTCATGCCGCTGCGCTACCGCGAGCGCGTCGAGGGCAACCACGACCACTACCTGTGGGGCCGGGCCTCGTTCGCGTTCGCGGTGCGGGCGATCGACAGCTTCGCCCGCACGCGCTGGTGCGTGTACATCATCGGCTCGCGCGCCGGCGGGATGATCGAGGGGCTGACGCAGATCGGCTTCCCGTCGATGCCGCGCCTGGCCCCGCGCTGCCCGTTCGAGTGCCTGGTCACCAGCCGCATCGAGCACATGCTCAGCGAGGAGGGCTTCATCGCCCTCGTCTACGACCGCGCGTCGGGCGGGGCGATGATCCACTCGGCGTCGTCGACCCAGCGGCCGCGCAAGTACGCCGACACCGAGGAGGGCCGCGCGGCCCAGGCGTCGGAGCGGCTCGGCGCCCAGCTGCCGTACATGTTCCTGGTGTGCCGGCTGTCGCACTACATCAAGCGGGTGCAGAGCGAGCGGCTCGGCCAGTGGGACAGCCGGCAGACCCTGCAGAAGGAGCTGACCGACTGGCTGCGCGGGTTCGTGTCCGACGTCGAGAACCCCCACTGGGAGACGCGGGCGAGGAAGCCGCTGCGCAAGGCCTCGATCAAGGTCGAGTCGGTCGAGGGCCAGACCGGCTGGTACCGCTGCCAATTGCTGCTGCAGCCGCACCTCACGCACAACAGCGCCTCGTTCACGCTGTCGCTGCTCGGGCGGCTGGAGAAGAGCACGGGCTCGCGCGAGTGAGCCGGGAGAGATAGGAGGGAGCCGTGGCGATCGCCGAGGTGTTCATCAAGGAGGCCGAGGCCATGCTCGCGCCGATCTCCGCCGCCGAGCCCGGCGGCAAGAACCCCAGCACCGACGAGCGCTACCAGGAGCTGCGCGTCGAGGTCGACAAGGAGAACTCGCCGATCGGCGAGGCCGTCGGCTGGCCGCGGGTCGAGAGCCTCGGCCGCGAGATCCTCGGCAAGGTCGCCAAGGACCTCCTCGTCGCCGCCTACACCGCCTTCGCCCTCCACAAGACCCGCGGGATCCACGGCCTCGCCGTCGGCGTCCTCGTCGTCGACGGCCTGTTCGACCGCTTCTGGGACACCATGTACCCCCCGGTCGCCCGCCTCAAGGGCCGCGGCACCGCGCTCAAGTGGCTGCTCGAGCACGCCGCCTCCGGCCTGCAGAGCTACACCCCGCAGGTCTCCGACCGCGCGGCGATCACCGCCCTCGTCACCGCCAGCAAGCAGCTCCGCGGCCGCGCTCGCGAGAAGCTCGGCGACCACGTGCCCTCCTTCAAGGAGTGGTCCGACCTGATCGACAGCATCCAGGCGACCCTGCCGCCCGAGCCCAAGGCCGAGCTGCAGCCCGAAGCGCCTTCGGGACAGGTCGCATCGGACATGTCCCAACAGGCAGCACCGCCCGCCGCCCCCGCGGCGCCGCCGGTCGCCGCCGCGCCGCCGCCGGTCGCCGCACCCGCGCCGGCCGCCGCGCCCGAGCCGCCGCCGCCGCCGGCGAAGCCGACCCCGAAGGACATCGCCGGGCCGTGGCTCGCGCCGATCGCCGGCGCCAACCCGGCCGGCCGCGACCCGACCGAGTCGACCGAGTACCAGACGATCCTGGCGGAGATCGACAAGCTGCAGTCGCCGACCGGCGGGGCGATCGACTGGGCGGGGATCGTCCAGAACTCCGACGTGGTCCTGAAGACGCAGGCGAAGGACCTGCGGGTCGTGTGCCACCAGGTGCTGGCGCGCTTCAAGACGAAGCGCATCGACGGCCTCGCGCTCGGCCTGGCGATCCTCGCCGAGGTCGCGGACGCGTTCTGGGACACCGCGTTCCCGCCGGCGGCGCGCCTGCGCGGCCGCGCGGGGGCGCTGCGCGGGATGCTCGAGCAGATCGAGCCGGAGCTCGGCGCGTGGCAGCCGAAGCCGAACGAGCGCGCCGCGCTCGAGCAGCTCAAGGAGAACACGACACGGCTGCAGCAGGTGGTGCGGGCCCGCTACGCCGACCAGGCGCCCAACCTGCGCCCGCTCCTGCAGTCGATCGACCAGCTGCTGCTGACGATCCCCGCGCCCGAGCCGCCCAAGCCGGCCGCACCGCCGCCGCCGCCGCCGCCGCCGAAGGTCGAGGCACCGCCGCCGCCGCCGCCGCAGGCAGCACCGCCGCTTCCGCCGCAGCAGGCGCCGCAACCTGTCCCTCAGGCCAGCCCGCCGAAGCCCGCGGCGGTGATCGAGCCGCCCAAGGCCGTGGCCGCCGCGCCGACCGCCGACCTCGCCGCGGTCGACAAGTTCCTGCGCGGCACCGGCGAGGAGCTGGTCAAGCTGGCGCACGCGCTGCGCCGGGCCAAGACCAGCGACGCGCTGGCCTACCGGCTGCTGCGCTCGGGCCTGTGGATCTACATCGCCGCGCCGCCGCCGATCCGCCCCGACGGCAACACGGCGATCAACGGCCTGCCCGAGGGCGAGCGCAACCGCCTCGAGGCGCTGATGAACGCCGGCAAGTGGGCCGAGCTGGTCGAGAACAGCGAGTCGTTGCTGCCGATGAACCGCTTCACGCTCGACCTGCACCGCTACAGCATCGAGGCGCTGAAGCACCTGGGTCCCGACCACGACCCGGCCCTGCGCGGCCTGCTGGCCGAGGTCGGCGCCCTGCTGACGCGCCTGCCGAAGATCTTCGAGCTCAAGGACAACTCGGGCGTGCCGATGTGCAGCGACGCGACCCGGGCGCTGCTCGAGCGCGAGGCGCTGGGCGGCGGCGGTGGTGGCGGCGCCCCGGCCGCGGCGGCGCCCGGCGGGCCGGCGCAGATCGTGATCGCGGCCCCGGTCGCCAGCGGGATCGACGACGCAGCGATCGCCCAGATCAAGGGCCTGCTCCGCGGCAAGCGCGAGGAGGGCCTGCGCCTCGGAGCCGCGCGCGTGCAGTCGGCCGTGGGCGGACGGTCCCGCTTCCTCCGCCGCGTCGAGCTGGCGGAGGCCTGCCTCGACGGCGGCGAGGTCGGCCTGGCCCGCTCGCTGTTCGCCGGGCTGGTCGGCGAGATCGACGGGCAACACCTCGAGGCGTGGGAGCCGGAGCTGGCCGCCCGCTGCCTCGAGGGCCACGTCCGCAGCGCGCCGAAGGGTCAGCCGGCCGAGAAGGCCGCCGTCGACGCGGCGCTGGCCCGCCTCGCCGGCCTCGACCCGGTCCGCGCGGCCGCGCTGGTGCCGAAGAGCTGAGGGACGCATGTCTCCGGGGACATGTCCTCGGGGGCAGAAGAGCTCGAGGGCCTCGCCCGGCAGGTGTCAGGCCTCGACGAGCCTGGCGAGATACTCGCGGGCGACTCGGAGCACTGCGCTCTCGTCGATCCTCGCCGGCTCCGAGAACTCGAACGGCGAATCGATGAAAGCCACGTCGTACAGGCCTTCGCCCCACGCGACCATGACTCGCCGCGCCGCCTGGCCGCGAGCGAGCACGAGCGCCGCGTGCGACACTGTCGGCCGCGCGTCGGCGAACGCGGATCGCGCCGGACCATGTCGGCCAGCTTCCTCATCGCCGTCAGCGTCGGATGGAGCACGCGATGACGCTCGAGACGAGCGAACGCCTCGTCGACCTCGCCCCACGCGCTCATGCGATCGCCATGGTCTTGTCCATTCCAAGACTGTCCAATGAGGCATGTCCTTGGAGACATGCCGAACGCGGCACCGCGCTCACAGCCGCAGCGCCAGGGTGGCCTTCTGCGGTGACGCGAGCGCGGGGAAGCGGGCGCGCTGGGCGGCTTGCTCGACGCAGTTGCCGAGGTCCGAGCCGCGGGCCGGCTTGTGCGCGGTCGCGCTGGTGACCTTGCCGTTGGTGCCGACCTCGACGTCGACCTTGTACGTGGTGCCGGGGATCCCCAGCTCCGAGCACGCCACCAGCGCGCCGGACAGGCCGGCCGCGGCCGCCTTGATCTCGGCGTCGCCGAGGGCGGCCAGCGGGGCCTTCGGCGGGGTCGCCTTGGCGACCGCCGACTGCTTCGGCTCCCGGGTCTCCTTCACCTTCCTGGCCGCCTTGTTCGAGGCCGCCTCGGGCTCGCCCGCGGGCGCTGAGGTGTCCTCGGGGACAGGTTGGGCCACCGGCGTCGTCGGCTCGAGCGGGGCCTTCGGCGGGGTAGCGATCGTGGGCTCGACCGCCGAGGCGGGCGGCTCGGCCGGCGCGGCGGCCAGCGACGGGGCTGGCCCATCGGGCATGTCCTGCGGGGCAGGTGGCCGCACGGCCAGGAACACCCCCAGGCCGACGACCGCGGCCAGGCCGACGGCCGCGAGCGCGGGGCCGAGGATCCGGCGCGGCGGCGGGGCCTGGACCATCTCGAAGTGGATGTCGAACGCGCCGGCGGCGTCGATCGCCCGGATCGCCGCGGCCAGCTCGTCGGCCGACTGGAACCGGTCCTCGGGCTTCTTGGCCAGGCAGCGCAGGATGATCGCCTCCTGCCGCTCGCTGACCGGGTGGTTGGGGTCGACCTCGCTCGGCCGCGGCGGCGGCTGCTGCATGTGCATCCCCAGCACCGCCATGAACGCCTTGGCGCGGAACGGCAGGCGGCCGGTGAACATGCGGAACATCAGCACGCCCATCGCGTAGATGTCGGAGCGGCCGTCGAGCGGCTCGTCCTGGGCCTGCTCGGGCGACATGTACTCGGGCGTGCCGAGCAGCACGCCGGTCTGGGTCATCTCGTCGCCGGCCTCGCTGATGATCTTGGCGATGCCGAAGTCGAGCACCTTGACCAGCTCCTGCTCGCCCTGGCGGATGAGGTAGATGTTGTCGGGCTTGAGGTCGCGGTGGACCAGGCCGTGCGCGTGGGCGGCCGCCAGCGCCGCGCACACCTGCAGGATGATGTCGCGGGCGCGCTCCCACGGCAGCACGCGCTCGCGCTTGAGCACCGACTTGAGGTCCTCGCCCTCGAGGTACTCCATGACGAAGAACGGCGCGCCGTGGTCGGTCTTGCCGAAGTCGGTGATGTCGACGATGTTCGAGTGGCGGACCCGCGACGACGTCCGCGCCTCCTGCATGAAGCGCTCGGCGATCTCCGGCTTGTCCTGCAGGTGAGCGTTGAGCGTCTTGATGGCGACCTTGCGGCCGATGTCCATGTGCTCGGCGAGGTAGACCTCGCCCATGCCGCCCTTGCCGAGGCGGTGGTGCACGCGGTAGCGGTCGGCGAGGACCTCACCCTCGTGGATGGTCGCCGGCGCGGGCGCAGGCGGGTGGCTGAAGCTCGAGGAGTTGGAGCCCGACATCCGCGTCGGCGTGTCGGTCGGTGCTGCCTGAGAGACCGCGAGCGGGACGTCGAGGACAGGCGGCGGCGCGGGAGCTTCGACGACGAGCGCGAGGGCGTCGAGGACGGACGCAGGCGCGGGGGCAGGCGCGTCGACGACGGGTGCAAGGGCGTCGAGGACGGACGCCGGCGCAGGCGCAGAGACGACAGGCGTCAGCGCGGGCGCGGAGAAGACAGGCGTGGGCGCGGGCGCGGAGAAGACAGGCGTGGGCGCAGGTGGAGAGACGACGGGCGTGGGCGCGGAGAAGACAGGCGTGGGCGCGGGCGCAGAGACGACGGGCGTGGGCGCGGAGAAGACAGGCGTGGGCGCGGGCGCAGAGACGACGGGCGTGGGTGCGGAGAAGACGGGCGGCGGCGCCGGGAGCTTGAGGCCGGGCGGGGCGGCAGCCTGGACGCTGGGCGGCGGCGCGGGGAACTTGAGGGAAGGCGGCGACGCGGAGCTTTGGACGCTGGGCGGCGGCGCGGGGAACTTGAGGGCGGGCGGCGCAGAGACAGTGGGCGGCGGCGCGGGGAACTTCGCAGCCGGTCGCGGCGCGGCGGCGGGCTCGGCGTCGAGCTCGACGTCCGCCTCGACCTCGAGCTCCGGCAAGGGTTGTTCCTCGGCACTCACGGCCGCCACGATACCGCAACGCGAGCCCGCGGCGGTCACGCCCCGCACGCCGCGCGCAACTCGGCCCGGATCTCCTGCATCAGCGGCACGTACGCGTTACCCCCCGGCACGACGTTGCACAGCGTGTCGATCGCGTAACGATCTTCCGGCAAGGATTGGATGAAAGCGCGCAGCTTGGGGGTCGTCTCGGTGCCGAATCCGTCTTCGTTCTCGCTCGGGTCCCAGGTGCAGGCTGGCTGCCCCATCTTGGGGTCACCGAGCAGACCGACCATGTAGAGGTCGTCGATCCCGGTCGGCTTGACGTTGGTCAGCGAACCGGCCCAGAACTGCTCGAAGATCTCTTCCGAGCCGTCGTGGCCCTGGGCGTCGTTGTTGTCGTCGTCCTCGTCGGCCAACAGGATCATCGTGAGGAACGCGCCCGGGCGGTAGAAGCCCTGGTTGCAGCCCATGTTCAGCGTCGGGTCGAGCGCGCCCACCGTCGAGAACAGGGCGTCGATCGGCCGCTCGTCGGGGTCGCCCCCATTGCCGATGTTGAACAGGCACTCGAGCGTCAGCGGCATGTCGAGGTCGGCCATGGTCGCGTACGGCAGGCCCTCCATGTGCGTGCACGGATCGCCGTCGTTGTCGGCGGTGACCAGCGCGCCCAGCTTCTGGCACTCGGGGGGGTTCTGCGCGTAGGCGCTGGCGGTGACCACGCCGAGGTGGATGCTGCAGGCCTTGCGCAGCTCGGGGATCATCTCGTTGCCGAACGTGGTGATGAAGTCGAGCAGGATCAGGGTCTTGATCAGCATGCTCGGCGAGTTGTCGGCGACGAACAGGATGTCGAGGTCCTTGCACCGGCCGATCCCGCAGACCTCGCCGGTGGTGTCGATCTCGCCGGTCGTGCTCGTGGTCGTCAGCGGCGGCAGCGTCGGGTCCGCGGTCGTCGTGGTCGTCGTGGTCGACGTCGACGTCGGCTCGACCGTGGTCGCGTCGCTCGCGGTCATCGTCGTGGTCGGCGTCGTGGTCGTCGACGTCGGGCTCGTCTGCGCTGTGGGACCGCCGCACACGCCCGCCTCGCAGCGCAGGTTCGGGCCGCAGTCGCTGTCGGCGGTGCAGGGCTGGCCGGACAGGAAACCACCGGTGAAGCAGGCGCTGAGCGCGAGCGCCCAGGCGACGAGGAGCGGGCGCGCCATCGTCGGCAGTATCGGCGAGGACGTGCCGACGGTGCAACGTCCGCCGACCTGTCCCATGAGACATTCGGGTCACGGGGCCGGGGCACGGCGCGCGGAACTGCGCCTTGTGGCGGCTGCGATCGCCGGCATATGATCGCGGCGCGATGGCGATGGCGATGGCGATGCGCGGGCGGCGATGCTTGTCCGCGGGGCTCGCGGCGGCGCTGGCCGTCGCACCGGCGATCCCCGAGGTCCGCGCGGCCGCGCCGGCGAAGGGGAGCGAGGAGCTCAACGCCAAGATCAGCGCCCTCGCGCAGGAGGCGCAGACGCGCTTCGAGACGGCCGACTACGCCGGCGCGATCGAGCTGTGGACGCAGGCCTACGCCGCGCTGCCGAACGAGCCCGCGTACGACAAGCGGCGCAACGTGCTCGCCTACCAGATCGCCCAGGCCTGCGTCGAGGCGTACACGCTCGACCCGCAGCTCGTGTACCTCCGCAAGGCCGAGCGGCTGTTCGACAACTACCTCAAGACGATCAGCGCCAAGGACAAGACGACCACCGCCAAGGTGCAGGGCACGCTCGACGAGCTGCGCGAGAAGATCCGCGTCGCCGAGGAGCGCGAGGCCGAGAAGCAGGCCGCCGAGGCGACCGAGGCCGGTGGAGGCGACGCCGAGGCCCGCCTCGCGGCCGAGAAAGCCAGCCAGGCGCGCGACGCCGAGGCCCGCCGCGAGGCCGCCGAACGCGACGCGAAGCGCTCGCGCCGCCTCACCATCGCCGGCGGCGCCCTCACCGGCGTCGGCGCGATCGCCCTCGGGGTCATGGCCTACGGCCTCGCCCGCGGCGCCCGCGTCGACCGCGACGGCGAGGCCGCCAAGGCCGACGGCGTCACCGACCCCGCCGTCTATCGCGACCTGCTCGCCCAGGGCACCGCCGCCAACACCCTGGCGATCGCCACCGCGGTGGTCGGCGGCGTGCTGGTGGTCACCGGCATCGGCCTGCTCGGCGCCGGGGCGGCCGGCCAGCAGCGCGCCCGCCGCGAGCTCGGCCTGGCGCCGACCTGGCTGCGCGGCGGCGCGGGGCTTGTCCTTCAGGGCAGGTTCTGAAGGCCAGGTCGCAAGGGACATGCTCTGCGGGGCATGTTTTTGAGAGCATGGCGATAAGGGCATGTATCTCGGGACATCGTTCGCCGAACGCCGGTGATCCGGCGCGAGCGCGGCACCCGGTCGCGCCGCCGCGAGGGGACGGCCCGCTCGTCGAGGCCCGCGTCACAGGCGGCGGGGCGGGCGGCTGACGCGGCGATCGGGCTGGGACACGCGGCGGGCCAGCTCGTCCATGAAGGTCTCGTCGGCGAGGTCGGGGGTGCGCTCGCGCAGGTGGTGGAGGAAGGCCTCGATGTCCGGCTTGTCGCTGCCCTGCTGCAGGCCGCGCATCACCCCGAGCAGCATGCGTTCGCTGCGGAGGCGCTCCTCGTCGAGGCGGCGGCGGAGGAGGATCGCGCGGCCGACCAGGATCGCCAGCACCAGCGCCACGCCGCCGAGCGCCCAGGCGATGATCGCGCTGAGCTGGATGCCCTTGTGGAGCAGGGCGTCGAGGCGGGTCCAGAAGTCGACCTGGAAGGCGCCGGCGCGCTCGCGGTAGCGCAGCTCCTCGAGGCCGTCGTGGCCGCCGAGCACGATCTGCCGCGTCACCTCGCGCGCGACCAGGCCGAACGCGGGCGTCAGCTCGTCGGCGATCGCCCGCCGCAGGCTCGGTGTGACGTCCCGGGCGATCACGGTGCGCAGGCTGGGGCCGAGCTCGTCCTCGATCACCGCCCGCAGGGCCGGGCCGAGCTGGTGGCGCAGGCCGTGCTCGGCCGACTCCATCATCCCGTCGACGGTCGCGCGCGTCAGCGTCTGCGCCAGCGCGCGCATGTCCTGACGTGTCTCCGGGGACAGGCTGGTGGCGAGCACGCGGGCGACCGCGTCGCGGGCGGCCTCGGCCGCGGCCGGACCGAGGTCGGTCCGCAAGCTGCGCGCGGCGGCGGCGGCGACCGCCTCGACGTAGCGGGTCGAGGCCTGCCGCAGCTCGGCCTGGCGCGCGTCGTCGGTCATCGACTCGACCACGCCGTCGACCAGCGTCTTTGTGAGCTCGCGGGCCGCGCTCTGCACCTGCGGGTCGAGCATCAGGCGCTCGATGCGACGCTGCGACGAGGGGTCCTCGAAGAAGCCGAGGCCCTCGTCGAGCGCGGCGGGGACGGTGCGACGCGTGACGCTCTCGGCGCTGATGCAGCCGAGGTCGCCGCACAGACAGAGCACGAGGGCGAAGGGGACGCCGAACCGAGCGCGCATGCCGAGGTTCATGCGCGAGGTGGCGAGGGCCGTCCGCGGATGCGCGACGGGACGGGCGCGCGCGGTCGGGCGGGCGCGCCCGTCACTCGCGGCGCGGAGCGGCGAGGCAGCCGCTCACGGCTTGCCGCGCGTCTGCGGGTTCTTGCCGCGGCGGCGGAGCTCGCGCGGATCGTAGGCGTCGAAGCCCTGGTCGCGGTGGCCGTCGGACTGGCGGTCGCGGTTCGGCTGCAGCTGACTCGGCCGGACGTCGTGGGGCTCACCGCCCTGGTGGCCCTTCTCGCCGTCCTCGCGCGTGCGCGGCGTGTCGTTGGGGTTGACCTGGTTGACGCCGCTGTTCGGTCCGCCGCGGTCGCGATCGGTGTTGTCGTGGGAGGGCTTGAATCGCTTGTGCGGGTCCATGCCCGAACCGTGACGTGGGCGGTCGGGGAGTCAAGGCGAGCGCCGGAGGCGAGCGGGCAACTACGAATAATCGATCTGGTGTTGCGCGCGGGTCGGGGGAACTCTCTGCGGCCTGATGCATGGATCCACGCTCTCCGAAGCGGTTGTGATAGCTTGGTCGTCGATGGTTTCCACGCGTTCTTGGGTAGGGGGTATCTTCGCGCTCTTCGGGCTCGTCGGTTGCGGCGACGACGGGCGCGCCACGGCCTCGGCGACGGCGGGCCAGACCGAGGCGACGACGACACCGGTCACCGCGACCGAGCCGACGGGCGGCACCGGCAGCGCGACGCAGGCGACGACCGACGACGCGGGCACGGCCTCGAACTCGGCCAGCGAGGCGACGACGACGACCGCGCCGACGACCACGCAGGACGTGACGATCACCGGGACCACGGGGCCGACCACGAGCACCTCGACCGGGCCCGACCTCACCACCACCGGCCCCGACACCACGACCACCGGTGACCCGTGCGGCGGCGGCGGGCGCGGCGGCTTCGACTTCAGCTACCTCTGGGTGGCCAACACCTCGCAGGGCAGCATCTCGAAGGTCAACACCAACACGCTCGTCGAGGAGGGCCGCTACTACGCCGACCCGAACCCGGCCGGGGCCAGCTCGTCGCGCACGTCGGTCAACATCGACGGTCACTTCGTGGTGGTGTCGAACCGGGCCTCGTACAGCGTGACCAAGTTCGCGGCCGACAAGGGCGACTGCGTCGACAAGAACGCCGACGGCATGATCACGACCTCGGCCAACAAGGACGACCTCCTGCCGTGGGGCAGCGACGAGTGCATGCTGTGGAACACGCCGGTCAGCCCGGCCCCGTTCGGCTACAACGGCGGCCCGCGCGGGACCGCGTGGGCGCCCGGTGAGTTCAACCCGGCGACCTGCAAGTACGAGAATCAGAAGGTGTGGGTCGGCTGGCTCGACGCGCCCACGCACGCGATCATCGGCCGCTTCGACGGCGCCACCGGCGTGCAGGACGCGACCATCCCGCTCGACGGCTGGACCAGCCAGATCTCCCCGTACGGCGCCGCCGCCGACGGCAACGGCTACGTGTGGTTCATCAACGTCTACCAGGAGCTGGTCCGCATCGACACCGAGACGCTCGAGGTCAAGCGCTACCCGGGCGAGGGCATCCAGTTCTACGGCATGACCGTCGACGGCAAGGGCAACGTGTGGTTCGGCCCGTACAACAACGGCAACGTGGCGATGTTCGACGCCCAGTCCGAGACGTTCCACCAGATCCCCAACTCGGCCGAGAACCACCGCGGGATCGCCGTCGACTCGAACGGCATGGCCTGGGTCGCCGCCAACGCCGGCGGCACCCACGGCTGCGGCCTCAACCAGATCGACACCAACACCATGACGGCGGTCCAGTTCCACACCTTCGAGCAGTGCAGCACGCCCGTCGGCGTCAGCATCGACGTCGACGGCTTCGTGTGGATGGTCGACTACGGCGGCTGGGCCTACCGCATCGACCCCAACACCTACGTCAAGACGCAGGTGCCGATCGCCGGCGACCACTACACCTACTCGGACATGACGGGCGGCGGCCTGTTCAATGCCGTGATGCCGGGCTAGCGAGCGCGCGGGGACGCGGCTGCGCGCGCGCGCTCGCGCCCGCCGACGGCCGGCACGGAACCATCTCGGTAAGCTGACGCGCCATAAGTGGCGCCTGTTCGGCGGCCAGCCCTGGCCGTCGAACGGGCGCTCGTTACATGTCTTTCAAGACATGCGATGTCGGAGCGCGAGGGCGCATTCATTCGCGGCAGCGGTCGCCGATCCTTCACGCTTCGCCGCTGCCGTCGGCGAGCTCAAGGCGCCCGACACGCGCTGACTAAGGGTCGGTCACGAGGGCGAAGGTGTGTTGGCCCGGAACAGGTAAGCAACCGAACAACGCGGCTCGATTGTCACAGACCCAGTTTGTCCACAAGCCCTGCAATGCACCGTTATATCCGGCGACCTCACAGAGATTCCACGCCACCGCGAAGTCTGCATGACTGTAACACCACCGGGTGGTCGAACGAGCTGGAAGCTCGTCCTCGGCGCGCGCTTCGTCATCGAAGGTCTCGGGATCAGCTCCCCCATTCATCGCGTTCGCGGATCGGATTTTAAAGCCGGTGGCCTGGGCGAACGAAACGTCCGAGACAGCGAGAACCGAGATGAGTATCGGTGAAGTCATGAAAACCCAGATGAGCCCACTCTTGTCCCAATAATGTGCGTTTTTGCGCTTGAGCATGGCATATGCCCCTCCTTTAGGGCATGGAGCCTAGATGTCTCGAGCCGTGCAAGGGTCAATTGCGATCTGACTGCAACCCGCTTTTCGGGGGGCACGGCACTCCAACACGCCAGAGGCGCCTACCGTGGCGAGCCCGCCGCCAGGCGAATGTTCGCGCGAGCAGTGGGATCGTGCAACCGTTTGGCACGATCGAAATCGCGGACTGAGATGTCGAGGTGATGCCCGCGCCGGCGCGAAGGCATTGCGCACTCTCGGCCGTGGCCCGGGCTGGGGAGCGGGACAGGAGCCGGCTCGGTGCGCGGTTGGCTGGGGGCTTGGGGGACGGTTGGCGTGTGAGCGCCGGCTCAGGCGCGGGGGCCGGCTCAGGCTCGGACTGCCCCAAGCACTGCCCAAACCCCTTCAATGCCGCCATGCCGGGCTCGCACCCCGAGTCCCCGCGGGAATTCTTTTGGTGGGCCGGCGGCCGCGTAGAGCCTATCGTGGGCCGGCCATGAAAAAATTCGCGCTGCCGATCCTCGTCGTCTTCACGCTCTTCAGCGCCGTCGTCGTCGTGCGCCACGGCTACTTCGGCTTCATCGGCCTCGCGCTGCGCGAACCGTGGGCGCTGCAGATGTTGCTCGACCTCGTCCTCGCCCTGTCCCTCGTCGCCGGCTGGCTGCGCCGCGACGCCCGGAACCACGGGATCGAGGCGTGGCCGTACCTGGTCGCCCTGCCGTTCCTCGGTTCGATCAGCCCGCTCGCCTACCTCGTCCACCGCGACCTCAAGCGCCGCACCTGAGGCCCGATCCGTGCCAAGCTGCGCGCGCATGGCCAGGATCCACGAGTACGGCGAGGGGGAAGGGGATGACGACGCCGCGTCCTTGATCGCGCGCCACGAGACGCTCGACAGCTCGTTCTGGATCGAGCAAGGCGACGCGGTGCTCGCGGTCAGCCACATCCGCTTCGGGGCGGAGGGGTTCTTCTGCCAGTGGCACGAGCGGTCGGGCCACGGCATCCTGGCGGCGATCGGCCGCGGCGGCCACGGCCTGGCGCTGGCGTTCGACGGCGGCGGTGAGCCCCTGGTGATCGACGGCGGCTGTGCGATCGACCGCGCGGCCGCGATCGCGGTCGTCGAGCGGTTCCTGCTCGACGGCGGCCGCAGCGACGCGGTGCGGTGGGGCGCGGGGATCGTCCGCACCACCCTCGACGTCGAGCACGGCTGGACCTTCGTCGAGGTCGGCGAGCCGCGCGAGCCGAGCGGCTGGTTGCCCGCGGGCCTGCGCTCATGGCTCGGCGGGGCGGTGGACCCCGAGCTGCCGCGGACCGCCACCTGGCGGGTGCTCACCGAGGTCGTCGTGTGCGACGTCGAGTGGCTGGAGACGCTCGCCGAGACGCCGATGCCGTGCCTGCGCCGCGTCATCGTCGACGCGCAGGCCGGTTCGCTCGCGGCGCTCCCGGCGGCGATCGCCGGCGCGCCGGAGCTCGAGGAGCTGGTCGTCTTCGGCCCCGAGGTCGCCCGTCTGCCGCGGCTCGTCTCGCAGTCGCTGCGACGGATCACCCTCGGCCTCGGCGGACCCATCGGCCCGGTCGACGATCCCCCGCCCGACTGGCGCCTCGCGATCGAGGCGGCGCTGGCCCGCTGCGAGCTACCGGCCCTCGAGGCGACCAGTATCGTCGTCAACGTCGAGCTGCAAGACGGCGAGCTCGATTGATTCGGCGCCGGCGCGATGAAGACTCACCGGGCTCGCCGTCCGCGGCTCACACGGGCCGCGACGGGCTGGTTCGACCCGCCGACAGTTAGTTCCGCGCGGCTGTCAAGCCCTGTATGGCGCCACGTTGTCTGCCGGCCCCGCCTCATCGGCGCGAGATGTTGGAGCAAGAACCCGGGGAAGGCGCCATTTTGCGGGTTTTCTGCGAGGCCCTCGCAATTCATCCGCGGTCGGTGGCCACTATAGCGGCATGATTTTCTCTCCTCGTCCTCGCTTATCGCTGGCGCTCGCCGGCGTGTTCTCCCTGACCGCGTGCCCCGGCGACGGGACCGCGACCACGGACTCCTCCTCGACCACCAGCCAGGGGCCCGAAGACTCGACGACGAGCACCGGTGACTCGACCACGGTCGACGAGCCGACCGTGACCACCGCCGAGCCGACCAGCACGACCACGAGCGAGCCGTCGACGAGCACGACCGGCGAGGACGAGGTGATCCCGGTGCCGCCGGCCTGCGACGACCCGGTGGCGCCGCGGTGCACGGACCCGATCACGAAGTGCAAGCTCGACGAGGATCGCGACGGCGTCGCCTTCAGCTGCGACAACGCGCCCAAGTACACCAACCCCGGGCAAGAGGACATCGACGGCGACGGCTTCGGCGACATCAACGACATGTGCCCGGTGACGGCGACCGCCGCGAACGCGGGCGACACCGACCGCGACGGCGTCGGCAACGAGTGCGACGTGTGCTCGCGGTTCCCCGGAACTTACAACAAGCTGGACGTGCCCGTGCCGTTCTACATGAGCGTACGCGGCAACCCGTCGCAGATGGACAGCGACCGCGACGGCGTCGGCGACAGCTGCGACAACTGCGTGCGGGTCGCCAACTGCCAGGGCTTCGGCGACGGCCCCGGGCTCACGCCGCACGTGGTCGGGCAGCTCGCCGACGTCGAGGTCGCCGGCTGCCAGGACGACGCCGACATCGACCTCATCGGCGACGCTTGCGAAGGGGCGATGATGGTCGGCGCCGCCGGTCCGGTCGGCTTCCTCGACGGCGACGACTTCGATCAGGACGGCCTGGCCAACATCGTCGACGGTTGCCCGCGGCAGCCGGTCGAGCGCCGCGCCTGCGACGGCGACGACGACTGCCCGAGCGGCGCGACCTGCAGCGCGGCGCAGATCTGCAACCACGCCGATCACGACGGCGACGACATCGGCGACGTCTGCGACAACTGCCCGTGGACCGCGAACCCCGAGCAGCTCGACGAGAACGCCGACGACGACCCCGACCGCGACTTCATCGGCGCGGCCTGCGAGCAGGTGCAGTTCTGCGTCGACCACGACAACCCGCGTCCCCTCGCGTTCTACGACGTCAGCGCCAACGGCTACTGCTGCGTGACGACCTACAACGGTCAGCCGCTCGTCGATCCCGACGGCGAGCCGATCGACGTCGCCGACCTGCCGCCGCTGCCGCCCGGCGTGCTCGAGCTCCCGCCCGGCTGCGAGGAGGCGCTCGCCGCCAGCGAGGACGGCAAGGCGCACAAGATGAAGGCCTGCCACGTCGACGCGCCGACGGACCTCTGGCAGTACCTGTGCCTGATGCCGGCGTGGGACCAGGAGTACGACGGAGTGCCCGACGGCTGCGACCTGTGCCCGTTCGCGTACGACCCGACCAACGCGATCTACGTCGATTCGGACATGAAGGAGTGGCCGAACTACGGCAAGTTCTGCAACGGCGATTACAGCCCGGACAACTTCGACCCGGCGAACATGTGCCTGCCGTGAATCGACCTCGCCCTCGCGCGCGCACCGAGCGACGGCCGCGGTCTCGAGCTCCGGCGAAGGACGCCCGCCGGACCCGGCCGTCCGGCGCAGGAGCTCGCGGACAGGCGGGCTGATCGCAGCCTCTCTCGAGCTGCGATCAGCGGTGTTCGGCCAGCCACGATTCGACCGCGCGGACCTCGTCCGCGCGGGACCTCGCGCGCAGGGCCGAGAGCGCCTGCTCGGCGGCCTCGCGCGCCGCCGGCGGCGCCGAGTCCGCAGTGCCCGTGGCCGCCCGCGCGGACGCGAAGCGGGCCCGCGCGAGGGGCGTGTAGTCGGGCTCGGCGACCGCGCCGTAGATCGACGCGGCCTCCGCCGACCAGTGGCTGGCCGTGGCGAAGTTGCCGCGCTGCAGGGCCAGCTCACCGAGCGCGAGGCGGACGTCGGCCCGCTCGAGGTTGCGGGGGGACAGCACCTGGTCGTAGTCCTGCCGCGCGGCTTGCAGCGCCTGCTCGGCCAGATCGAGCTCGCCGAGGCGCGCGCGTCGCTTGCCGAGCTCGAGCGCGATCGCGGCGCGGCGTCGGATGTCGCGGGCCGCGGTCGCCTCGACGAGGGCGCCCTTCGCCGTCTCGAGCGCCTCGATCGCCTCGCGCGTGCGCCCCAGCGAGGCGAGCGCGCGCCCGTGGGCCAGCAAGAAGTCCTGGTAGTAGAAGTCGTGCAGGTCGAGCGGCCGCGCGACGAGGGCCAGCGCGGCGTCGTGCGCCGCCTGCATCGCCGCCGCGTCGCCCTCGATCGCGGTCGCGCGCATCAGCTCGAGCCAGTAAAGGAAATTGAAGTGCTCCGGGCTGGCGCGCCGCGCCGCCTCGAGGTCGCGCCGCGCGGCGGCGGCGTCCTCGTCGGCGAGCTCGATCATGCCGGCGACCGCGAGCGCGAGCTTGCGGTACTCCTTGCTGGCGATGCCGTCGATGTCCCTCACGACCGGCCGCAGGACCTCGAGCGCGGCGCGCGGGCGGCCCAGGTTCTGGTAGTTGAGCGCCAGCACCACCTCGAAGAGGGTGCGCTCGGCCTGCTGTCGGCCGAGGATCTCGTCCGACAGCGCGATCGCCCGCAGGAGGATCGGGTGGGCCTGCTCGTAGCGGCCCTCTTCGCGGTGGATCAGGCCGACGTTGAACAGCATGCCGATCCCCTGCGGCGTCGCCAGCCGCCCGTGCTGCTCGCGCAGCGCCACGGCCTGCTCGGACAGCTTCAGCGCCTCGGCCCAATCGTCTCCGCTGAGGTGGATCGCGCCGGCGTAGTTGAGGTACTCGCTGTACAGCTCGACGTCGTGCTGCACGCGGCGGTTGAGCGCGGTGATGAACGGCAGATCGGCCAGCGCCTGCGCCGGCCGCTGGAGCCGAACGGCGTGCAAAAATCCGCGACGCGAGCTCGTCTGCGCCGCCACCGGCCCGTGACCGGTGGCCAGCGCGGCCCACAGCGCGGCGTCGAACGACTTCTCCGCCGCCGCCGAGTCGCCGCCCTGCATCTCGAGGCTGCCCCGGCGCAGGTACGCCTCGGCCTGCAGCGGCTCGTACGCGACCGCCTCGGCGTCCGCGAGGACCTCGCCGACGATCTCTAGCCCGCGGTCCTTCTGCCCGGTGTGCTCGTAGACCTGCGCCCGCGCCAGCGCCTCGCGGTGCTTCTGCACGCGCACGCGCAGCAGCGGGTCCGAAGGGGGCGGCATCGCGGCGGTCAAGGCCGTGAAGTCGGCGCAGCTGTCGAGCGGCGGCAGCCGACCGACGGCGGCGCGCAGCTCGTCGATCTTCTCCGCCTCGGCCGCGCCGATCGCGTCGACCGTGGCCGCGAGGCTGGCGCGGCGCTGGTCGAGGCACGAGGTCCGCTGGTCGAACAGCTGCGCCGACTGCTGGCCGAGCGCATGGGCGACGCACGCTTCGTTGCGCATGCGCGTCCACTCGTCCGCGTAGCGCTCGACCTCCGGCAGGGCCAGGTCGAGCACCTCGTCGGCCCGCGGCGAGCCCGTCGCGCGCACGGCCTCGCGTACGACGCCCGCGCGGTCCTCGTCCCAGATCCCCGCGAGCTCGGCGTGGGCGTCGGGGCACGGCGCGAGGGTCGAACCGCCGGCGAAGTAGATGCCGACCCCCCCGGCGACCGCGGCCGTCCCCAGCAGCGCGCCGACGCGGCGGTAGATCGCGGCCGGGTCGCGCTGCAGCACCACCAGCAGCTCCGTCATCGACGCGAACCGGTCCGCCGGCGCCGCCATCAGCCCGCGTCGCAGCGCCTTGAACACCCGCGACGGCACCGGGCTGCGCGACGGCGGCGGGATGATGTTGCCTGCCAGCACGTCCTCGATGCGCACCCCGAAGCCGTCGGTGGCGAACGGCAGCCCGCCGTACAGGCACTGGTAGAGCGCCGCGCAGAAGCTGAACTGGTCGCTCGCGGCGGACGCCGGCAGGCCGGCGCGCTGCTCGGGTGGCATGTACGCCGGCGTCCCGAGCATCACGCCGGTCCGGGTCAACGCGCGCTGCAGCAGCGCGCCGGAGTTCTCGGGCGGCGGCTCGGGCGGCGCCTCCTCGGCGCTGTCCTGGCCGCGCGCGAGGCCGAAGTCGAGGACCTTCACCCGGCCGTCCTCGTCGATCATCACGTTCTGCGGCTTGAAGTCGCGGTGGACGAGGCCGGCCCGGTGCGCCGCCTCGAGGCCGCGTCCGGCCTGCACGAACGCAGCGACGACCTCGCGCCATTTGCGGGGCTGCGCGCACCAGGCGTCGAGGGTGAGGCCGCGGATGAACTCCATGGCCACGTACACCTGCTCGCCGGTCTGCCCGACCTCGAAGGCGGTGACGATGTTGGGGTGCGACAGGCGGGCCATCGCCTGCGCCTCGCGCATTAGGCGGGCGCGTGACAGCTCGGGGTCGCGGACGCGCGCGAGGTGCAAGATCTTGACGGCGATCTTGCGGTCGAGCTGGTCGTCGAAGCACGCGTACACCACGCCCATGCCGCCCTCGCCGAGCAGCTTGAGCACCGTGTAGCGACCGATCCGCACCGGCTGGTTCCGGCGCGGGAACAGGGCCCGCCGCATCAGCGCTTTGCCGAGCGGATCGTCCTGCGGCTCCGGCCGCGCCATGAAAGCTTCGGCGCCGCCGTCCTCGACGTCCTGCCGCGCGGGGGGTGGCTGCGGCGTGTCTGCGGCCGACGCGGAATCTTCATCCGTGGCGGCGTGGATTTGCCTCGGCCGGGCGGAGACGCGCGAGCCCGGGCTGTCGTCGTCACTCGCCATGGACCTCGACGCGGGATGGCCATGATGGCGGCAAGCGACGCCGCGAGACAAGCCCTGGGATCTCCCTGGTGCTTCGGACGCAGATCCAACCTGCGCGCGTCGTGGACGAAATCACGGCCGCGCAGCGATGGGAATCGTCGTCGGCAGGCAATTGTTCCGGACGCTCGCGGCACCCACAGAAGCAAGCTTCGGGCAAATGGAGCGAACCTGACCAGTTGGTCGCAGACACATCCTAAAATGAGAGATTTCATCATGCGTACCCCGGCTCTCTTCTCGCTTGCACTGACCTCCGCGCTCGCCGCCGCCTGCGACGACGACCTCGAGCTCGTCGACGCCGACGAGCCGGTCGCCTTCCGCTGCGGCATACCGTGCGTGAACTCGCCGTACCTCGGCTCCTACGACATCACCAACCTGACGTACCGCCACGGGTTCGAGTCGGTCAGCCCCGACGGCGAGCACAGCATGAGCTGGACGGGTACGAAGTCCGGCGCCACCATCTCCGCGATCAACGTCACCGTCGACGGGACGGCCACAGTGTCGCTCTCGACCGGGTCTACCGTCCCGATCGTCGGCTCCCGCCTCGACCTCGTGGTCAACTACGGGGGCACCACGACCAACGGCAAGGTCTGGTTCGCCGGCGTGACCACCGAGCCCGGGGACGAGGACGACAGCTTCACCGTCACGCGCTACGACATCCGCACCAACGTCTACCCCGGCCCCGCCCACGAGTTCGTCGGCACGGAGAAGGACCCGTGGTGGACCGTCTGCCCGGCCAACGTCCACGGCTCCAACATGGCGGTGCTCCTCTCCGACACGCACGCCGACTCCATCGCCGACGGCAGCATCGGCTGGGTCAACTACGACTACACCGAGTTCGCGATCGCGTGCGACGGTCACTCGCTGGCCAAGGGGGTCACGGAGCTCAACGTCGTCCCGCGGTCGGGCCACGCCCGCAGCTACGGGTACGACCACTACAGCTCGCTCATGCAGGGCTGGCAGGCGGTCTTTCAGGGCCAGTCGCGGACGTTCCTCGGCGCGCCGGTCGGGGTCGTCGACACCGCCCACAGCCCGCCGCTGTTCCACACCCTCGGCCCCATCCCGCTGCCGCCCCCGATCATCGGCCAGTATCAGTGGGTCCTCGAGTCGGTGTACAAGGACACCGGCACCGCCACCCGCGGCGCGCGATGCAAGTTCACCGGCAACGCGTACCGCCTGCAAGGCGAGCACCGCAACTCGGCGTACGATCCCCCGGTCGCCCAGATCGCCGGCTGGAGCAGCCTGCCCGAGTGCAGCGGCAACCTGTCCCAGTACGGCGACGTGGCGTTCTACAGCGTCGCGCACATCATCTTTCAGCAGGGCGGAGGCGGCGGCTCCTGAGTCCGCGCCCGCCGCGGCGCGGCGCAAGAGCTGACCGAAAGAACAGGAGGTGCCCGGGGCCGGTGGAGATGCCGCCTCGCGGCACCTCCAACCGGTCGATCGCGTCACCATCAGCCGCCGCGGAGCTCCGCGGGGTGATTCGCGGTCAATGATAGTACTGGTGAATAGCCCGTCGTATTCGCGGCGTCCTCGACGGCTCATTCTGCACACTCGAGACTCTGACGAATCGGGGCTCGTATCTTCGTAGGTGTATCACGGGTCGCCGACGCCTCTGCCTCGCGTCTCGACGGCGCACGGCCGCGGCTCGTCGTCGGGTCGGGGCCGACCTCCCGCGGGCATTCACGGGGCCGATCGCGCGGTGAGAGTCAAGCGTGCTCAGCCCTGGCTCGCGCGGCGCTCCGTCGAGGAGCCTCGCGCATTTGACGCGAACGCCGGCGCAGCGCGATTGCCGGAGCGCTGCTCCAGCCTCGCGAGTCCGTGGGGCCGGGCATGTCCGGGCCTCGGGTGCTGCGCGACCCAGTTGCAGGCAATGGGTCGGCGGATCAGGGCACGCGCCTCCCGTCGGACTGCGAGCCGACCGACCCATTCGCCGGCTCACGGGCGAGGAGCCGCGCGTCCGCGTGATCATGACGCCGCCGAAACTATGTCCCGGCCGACGCCGCTGCCCCTGCAGCCGACGGCTGCGGCGGTGCGAGAGGCCCGGGGTGGAGCCAACGGTGAGCGTGATGAACCCCGCGATCGGGACAGTCGGGTTGGCGTGATCCCGTGCTCTCCTTCAGATCACTAACTGCTGGTTGGATCTGCGCCGACCACGAAAGGTCGCCATGAAGAACATCGCCCTGCTGTCCATCTTCGCCGCGCTCCCGGTCCTCGCTTCGTGTGACATTCCCCTGCCGGAGCAATATGCCCTGGCGAGTGAGAGCTCCCTGCCTGAGGGGATCGCCTACGACGAACTGACGTACTCGTTCTACGCCACCGCGATCAATGGGGGCGAGATCACCCGGATGTCCGCGCTCGGGCAGGAAGAGGTGTTTTATGCCTCGGAGGACCCGCTGGTGTCGTTCAGCGGGGCGCATGTGGACGGCGAGCGGCGCCTCCTTTGGGTCTGTCAGGTCGACGTCAAGACGGACGCGATCCCCAACTCGAAGGTCGTCGCCTTCGACATCGACGAGCGCACGCTGGTGCGGAGCATCGACCTCGGCGAGCCGTCGTTCTGCAACGACCTGACGACGGACGCGGACGGTGTGGTCTACGCGACCGATTCGGCGCTGCCCAACGTCTACCGGATCGGCGAGGACGACGAGTTCGAGGTGTTCGCCACGAGCCCGCAGTTCGTGCCCGGCGGCGCGATGGGGCTCAACGGCATCGACATCGCGCCCGGCGGCGAGGACCTGATGGTCGTCAAGACGATGCCGCCGGCGCTCTACCGCGTGTCGCTGGCCGACCCGTCGGACATCGAGGAGGTGACGTTCTCCGGCGACCCATTCGCGGTCCCCGGCGACCCGCGGTTCCCCGGCCCCGACGGGCTGGAGTTCCTCGGCGAGGAGCTCTACGTGATCTACGACGGGGGCGTGCAGCAACTGACGTTCTCCGGCGACGATCACACCCAGGCGGTGGTGCGCACGACGACCTCGGTGCCGACCGGCCTCACCAGCGCGACGGTCGCGGAGGGCCGCCTCTACATGATCGACAGCGAGGTCTTTCGGGTGCTCTACATGTTCCAGCCGCCGGAGCTGCCGTTCAAGATCCTCCACCTCGACGAGTCGCTGTTCGCCGCCATGTGACGCGGGCTCGACGAGCGACCGCCGGGACACGGGTGACCGGCGGTCGCCGACTCCGATCGGCAGCGTAGGATTGACGCAATATGTCCTTTCGGACCTCGCTGGAATGCGATCCGCCGTTGTAGCAAGTATGTGAATCAAGGTCGGGTCCCGGTAGAGCCGGGCAGCCGGGCCTCTCGTTCATCGTCCGGCCGGACGCGCACGTCGTTGAATTCGCGCTGGCCTCGTTGGCCCAGGGATCGTCGTAGGCGGCCGATTTCGGCCGGACTCCGAGGCCGTGGGCGCAGAGGTTTGGCTGCGGACCTCGCGATCCTGTCGCGGGGTCCTCGTAGGAATTCCGCCGTGCTCTCGCGGCCGTCGGCGGAGACCCCGAACGTCGGCGCGAGCGTCACGAGGCCGCCAGGCCGCCGGTGAGGCGAGTCGGCCCACCAGAAGGCGGATCGAGTCGTCGGTGCTTTCGTGCAGCTGCCGAAGAGGCGACGAATGGTGTGAGTCCGCCTGGTTTTATAGAGCGACCCATCGTTCGCTCTTTTCAGTGATATGCGATCTTTCCTCGTTGGCTCGGAGAGCGCGGGCCGCGGGATTGCGTGGGGGCTCGCTGAGCAGGCACGCCCGCTGCTGCGCCACGGCAATCGCGGGCGGTCCGCTGATCCGCAGTTGCCGCGAGATCCAGCTCGGCGGGGACGACTGATGCAAGCTCCGGCGCAGCGGCGCCGCCGTCTGCGAAGCGTGCCCGCCTCTTGCGACCCCGCGGCCGCGATGATTTCAAACCGCACGCGGCTCGCCAGCTCTCTGTCTGCTCACACTCGATTCGTGAATAAGCTCACCCTCTGCCGATTCCTTCGCGCACGCCGCAACGTGGTACGCACCGAGCAATGTCCGCCGATGTCTCGTACCTGTTGCTTGGGTTCACCACGTTGATGCTGCTGGGCTTCGGCTTGCAGATCGTCATCATGCGCAAGCGTCGCGGCGAGTACATCGTCTACAAGCCGCTGCTGCTGCTGGCGCTGGTCGTGCTCTGGGGCCTCAGCCTGGTCTCCGTCGTGACCGGCAAGAGCATCTCCGAGCTCACCGGCGGCGTGATCGGGTAGCTCGCACGACTACCGGACTCCACCGCGGCCTGCAGGGATCCCGACCCGCACGAACGAGGTGCGAAGTGGCCTCGAGCGCCGGCTCCCTCATCGGCGCTCGGCGCCGTCGCGGCGAAGCGCGCCCAGTAGGCGCCCGTGGCCGGCGGTGGGGCTGTACCCGATCCCGTCGAAGGTGCGGAAGACGTAGGGGCGCCGGATGCGTGGCGGCGCGATCTCCTGCGGACAGGCCTACGAGCTGCCGCCGCCGGGAATGACGTGTTTGAGGACGAACACGCCGACGGGGCCGAATTCGGCCCAGTCGCTCGACGTGCCGCCGCAGCTCGTCATGGTGCTCCACCCCGGGAGCTCGGGGTTTCCACCGGGGGGGTCGAAGCGGCGATGTGCGCCGTTCGGAAACTCGGAGTCGGTGTAATAGCAGTTGGCGCCGAGCGGGTCCCCGAGCGCATCGGCGTCCTTGTACACGGATTCGAGGACGAACCTCCAGCTGCCGAGGGTCGGCGGGGGCGGGAGATAGTCGCTGGCGGTCTGGTCGAACCACGGAGGGTCGTGCGCGAGGTCCTTGAGGTTGACGGGCGTGCCCGGCGTCGTCCTCGGTTCACCGGCATAGAAAGCCCTGTAGGCATGGACCAGGGCGTCGTACCCGGCGAGGCCGTAGCTCCGCTCGCCGGGGGCGTTCGCATCGACATACGAATTGGGCGTGACCGCCAGGAATTCCTGCGGCTTGGCGAGGGCGTGCCCCTGGCAGGCGAACACCGAAGTGGACGGGTCCTCGGCGTGGAAGGGCCCGGACGCGCGGCCATCCGCGAGCCGGGCCGCTTCGCCGTCGGAGCCGAGCGCGACGTACTGCAGGACCAGCGCCTGGCCGCTCGCCTCGGCGGAGGCGGGCAGATCGAGTAGTACGTGCCGCCCCAGTCGTGGACTCCGGCCGGGGGCGGAGCGCTGGATGGGCTGCCCGCGGACGGGAAGTCGCTCGACGGCGGCACGACCCTGGCGGCGATCGTATATTTCCACACGTCGAAGGTAGGGCCGGCCGGGCTCGACGAGACGTCCTTGATCCAGATCGGGACGTGGGTCGGAGGGTCGGAGGCGCCGGTGATCGTCAGCATGAAGAACGCCTGGAGCCCCTCGTCGACGGCTTCCGAGGTCTGAGAGGCCGAATCATGGGCGATCAGCCTGCCCTCCGCCGTCGGGACCAGGAAATCGAAGGTCATCCACGAGTGGTCGGCGCGCTGGAGGTATCCCGAACCCCAGTGCGAGTCCTCGGCGGAGCCCGCGAAGGGCGAGGGCGCCGGGATGCCCTCCCGGGTCCTGATGTTGGCGAAAGAGAAGCCTCCCACGTACGGGTTCCCCACGTACGGGGAGTTGGCGAGGCAAAGAGGGGGGTCGTCACAGCGGAAGGAGAGGGGATCGTCCGGCCGACCGGCGAGGTCGTCTGCCGCGATCTCGTCGCAGGCGCCGGATATGACCATAACGAGAGAGATGTTCAGGGTAACAAGGATCTTGGTGGAAGCGCGCATGAGGTTCGCCTCGTCTCTGGAGGGATAGGAGCGGTCGGGCCAGGCCACGTTTGCTACCACAGCCATGGCCGTGGTTTGGTTTATGCGATGGGTATCCAATGAGCCAGAGAACTTTAGGGAACTGGCCGACTTTCTCGCACTCGGCATTCACCCGATACGGCCTATCCATGTGGAAGAAGCGCATCGGGCATTCCGCCGGGCGTTTCCGCGCCTGGATTCGCGCTCGGCCCGGCTCCGGCGCGATGAGGGCACACAGACGGGCGAGGAGCTCGTCAGGCGTCCGCGAATCGCATTCGCGGTGAAGTGCCCTGGCGCTGGTCGACCGCGCCCCGGTGCGGCCAATGATCCGGGCCCGCCTCATTCGACCAGGATACGAGGACACCCATCATAGTTCTCGCTCCAGGGCGAATGGCATCGTCTGCTCACCCTGCAGCGCCGGAGAGCCGCAGCCGGCGGAACTGCTTGCGACCGCCGACTCGACGCGCCGCGGGCCGGTCGCCGCGGCGCGCCGGCCCGATCACCACACCGCGGAGAACAGGCGCACGAGCGGCAGGGCGTCGCCCATCTGCCCGGGCTGGACGCCGTGGTACACGTTGTCGCCGACGCCGAGTTCGCCGAAGTACTGCTCGCCCCAGCACTTGATCGACCCGTCCTGGAACCGGACGCAGCTGTTGTACAGGGCCTCGCCGATCGACACCTGGACGGGCACCTTGCCGGTGCCGAGGCTGACCGCCGGCAGGGCGTCGCCCATCTGACCCGGCTCGCGGCCGATGTCGTCGCCGTTGCCGAGGCCCAGCGCGCCGAACGACCCCTGACCCCAGCATTTCAGGCGGCCGTCGGCCAGCACTGCGCACACGCTCTCCCATCCGGCCTCGACGGCGACCGCGGTCGCTCCGACGCCGAGGTCGACGAAGGGCAGCGCGTCGCCCATCTCGCCCGGACCGTCGCCGCGGGTCTGCGTGTCGCCGAGGCCGAGCTGACCGGTGTAGTTGTCGCCCCAGCACTTGATCTTGCCGCCCGCCAGCAAGGCGCAGCTGTGTCGGCCGCCGACCGTGAGCGCCTGCGCGACCGCGCCGGCGCCGAGGTCGACGAACGGCAACGCGTCGCCCATCTCGCCCGGCCCGTCGCCGACGTTCTGGGTGGTGCCGATGCCGAGGTCTCTGCCGTAGCCCCAGCACTTCACGCGGCCGCCGGTGAGCAGGGCGCAGGTGAGGGTGTTGCCGGTGTCGACGTCGACGGCGGTCTGGCCCGCACCGAGATCGACGGGGAGCAGGGCGTCGCCCATCTCGCCCGGCTGGTCGCCCTTGTTCGCGGTGCTGCCGGAGCCGAGCCGGCCGTACTCTCCGCGGCCCCAGCACTTCACCGCGCCGCCGACGAGGACGGCGCAGGTGTGCATCGAGCCGGCGGAGATCCGGGTCGCCGTCGCGCCTGTGCCGAGGTCGACGAACGGCAGCATCGCACCCATCTGGTTCGGCGCGGCGCCGCGGTTGGAGGTGTTGCCGTAGCCGAGCTGACCGAAGTTCGCGCCCGTTCTCCCGCCCCAGCACTTGACGCCGCCCCCCGCGAGCCGGGCGCAGGCGTGGTTCGCACCGACGGAGAGCTCGAGCGCCGGCCCGCCCAGCTCCGTGAACGGCAGGTTGGCCCCCATGTCGCTCGGCTTGGAACCTCGCGAGGCGCCGTCGCCGTTGCCGAGCAGGTCGCCCTGGCCCCAGCACTTCACGCGGCCGCCGGTGAGCAGGGCGCACCCGTGGTTGCCGCCGTGGGCGACCTGCCGCGCACGGTCGCCCGGCGCGGTGCAGTCGGGCAGGCACGCGTCGTAGTCGTGCGGGTTGCCGTCGTCGCACGCCTCGACCCCGGCCCACACGTGGCCGTCGCCGCAGCTGGCCGGCTCGCAGCCGATGCACGCGTCGGCGTCGTCCTGGTTGCCGTCGTCGCAGGTCTCGACGCCGGCCTGTACGTGGCCGTCGCCGCAGCTGGCCGGCTGGCACGTGGAGGTGCACGCGTCGGTCTCGTCGTCGTCGCCGTCGTCGCAGGCCTCGACGCCGGCCTGCACGTGGCCGTCGCCGCAGCTGGCCGGCGCGCAGTTCGACAGGCACTCGTCGGTCTCGTCGTCGTCGCCGTCGTCGCACGCCTCGACCCCGGTCCACACCAGCCCATCGCCGCAGAACGCCTCGATGCATCCGGCAGTGCACGCGTCGGTGTCGTCCTGGTCGCCGTCGTCGCAGGCCTCGACCCCGAACCACAGCACGCCGTCGCCGCAGGTCGCTGCCTCGCAGGTAGCGCGGCAGGCGTCGTGCTCGGACTGGTTGCCGTCGTCGCACGCTTCGACCTCCGCGTGCACGAACCCGTCCCCGCACACGTTGGCGACGCACGACGACAGGCACCCGTCGCCGTCGTCGAGGTTGCCGTCGTCGCACGCCTCGACCCCGGCGTGCACGACCCCGTCCCCGCAACTCGCGGCCACGCAGGAGGACAGGCACTCGTCGCCGTCGTCCTGGTCACCGTCGTCGCACACCTCGACGCCGTCGAGCACGAACCCGTCCCCGCACACCGCCACCTCACAGGTGGTCGGGCAGGCGTCGCCGTCGCTGGTGTTGCCGTCGTCGCACGCCTCGACCCCGACCTGCACGAAGCCGTCGCCGCAGCTGGCAGGCTGGCAGGTCGACAGGCACGCGTCGTCGTCACGGGTGTTGCCGTCGTCGCACGCCTCGACCTCGACCTGCACGACCCCGTCGCCGCAGCTCGCCGGCGCGCAGGTCGACAGGCACTCGTCGCCGTCGTCCTGGTCGCCGTCGTCGCACGCCTCGACCCCCGCCCACACGAACCCGTCCCCGCAACTCGCCGCCACGCAGCCCGGGAGGCAGTCGTCGTCGGTCTCGGCGTCGCCGTCGTCGCACGCCTCGACCCCGGCCTGCACGACCCCGTCGCCGCACACCGCCAGCGTACACGCGTTGGTGCACGCGTCGCCGTCGACCTGGTTGCCGTCGTCGCACGCCTCGACCCCGGCGCGGACGATGCCGTCGCCGCACGCCGCGGCCGTGCACGTGTTGGTGCACGCGTCGTCGTCGATCGCGTTGCCGTCGTCGCACGCCTCGACCCCGGCGCGGACGATGCCGTCGCCGCAGACCGCGACCGTGCACGCGTTGGTACACGCGTCGAGGTCGTCGCTGTCGCCGTCGTCGCAGGCCTCGCCGGGGCCGGCGTAGCCGTCGCCGCACGAGCACGGGCCGGTGTGCACCGCGGACGTGTCGTTGCACACCGCGAAGCACTCGTTGACGTACGTGACGTTGTCGGCGCCGCACACCGCCTGTTGGCCGCCGAGGATACACAGCAGGCATAGCAGGCCGCCCGCTGCGGGATCCTCCTGGGCGAGCCGCAGGTCGTGCTCGTCCGGCGCCGCCGCGGGCGCATGGGGGATGGACGGCTCCTCGTGCACCGCTCCGGCCGGATCGCAGGCGAGGAGGAAGACTGGGAGAAAATGTAGAGGACTGGGCTTCAGCCCGGCCCGGGTCACTGGCAGCTGGTTCACGCGTGCTCCTGGCTCGGCCACGAATGGGCCGATCTCCAGGGAAACGTCAGACCCGTCGAGTTGATCCCGGCGGTCTCTCATCACGCCGACGATTGCCGCAGGGTACGACGCTGGAGTGCCAGCCCGACATCCCGCGCTCCCCGAGGGCCCGCTGCACTTCGCCGGCGAGCATCTCGCTCGCGGACAGTGGATCGAGGGAGACCTCGATTCCGCAGTGCACGCGGGGCGCGAGGTCCAGCACAAGCGCCTTCCGGGGGCGCTCGTGCAGATCGACGGAGCTCCCTTGGGGTGGTCGCCGGCGCCGAGCTGCGAAGGTCGACAGGAGCGGGCTGCGCGGGGCCGCCCATGCCTCACAGCCGACGCGAGGGCGCCTCCTGGCCGCGCGGTCGCGCGCCGGAGCTGCCGGGAAAATTTTTCATCCACCCCGCCGCCGCCGCGCCACAGGAGGGCGTGAGGCGTCGCGCGGTCGACGCTCGCGGGTATTCATGAACTTAACGACATGAACTTAACGACATGAATTTTGGGTCACACAAGGAATGACTGCTTCGGCGCCGCTCGTGCGACGTCCGGCCGCCCGATCTCCTGCTCCTGTCACTCTCCCTGGTCGAACATCGCGCGCGGGCAGCCTGCGCGCGCGGAGGAACGCATGCACCGATCGCAGCAACGACTGATGCGCCGCACCTTTTTGAAGGCGCTGGGCCTCGGCATCGCCGCGCCGCTCGCGGCGAAGATGTCGCGCCTGGCGGTCGCCGCTCCAGGCGACCGGCCGAAGCGCCTCTTCATCTTCTACATCCCCCACGGCATGCCGCCCGAGCACCTGCAGCCCTACGGCGAGGGGGACGCCTTCTTGCAGGGCTCGAACGTGCTGAGCCCGCTCCTCCCGTACAAGAGCCGCGTCGCGGTCGTCCGCGGCCTGTCGATGAACGGCGGGATCTCGAACCACGTGGCGATCCGCGCGACCTTGACCGGCTTCCCCGAGGGCGAGGGCAGCGACTCGATCGATCGCTTGATCGCCGAGGGCATGGGCGTCACTCCGCACGTGCTCGGCGCGATCCCGTACGACAAGGGGGCCGGCTTTTACAGCGACTGTTACCTCGTCAAGCACGGCTCGTGGGTGCGGCCGATCGAGAGCCCGGTCGAGGCCGCGGCGCAGCTGTTCCAGGGCGTCGGTCCGGCGCCGATGCCGATGCCCGGCGTCGACGAGAACAAGTTCCGCGCCGCCACGCTGGCGCTCACCGAGGGCGAGCTCGAGGCGATGCAGAGCGCGGTGTCCGGCCTGACCCGTGAGGAGAGCAAGCTCGCGCTGCACCTCGACGCGGTCCGCAACCTCAAGGCCAAGGCCTCGGGCGAGGGGCCGCCGCCGCCGATGGTCAGCTGCGACAGCAAGCCGGCGCTGCCGGCCGTCGACGCGGTCGCCGGGCTCGACCCGCTCAACCAGAGCTTCTTCGGCAAGATCCTCGACGCGCACCTCGAGGCGAGCGCCTACGCCTTCATGTGCGGCTCGGCGCGGGTCATCACCCTGCAGAACATGTGGGTCAACGCCGGCCTCAACTTCGGCTTCGAGGGCGGCCCGGGGATCGCCAAGGGGCACCACGACCCGGTCTCGCACTCGTGGGACGGCTCCGGCCGCGCCGAGTTCGCGCAGTGCCAGAAGTGGTTCTTCGAGCGCCTCGCCGAGAAATTCTTGAAGGTGCTCGACCAGCCCGACCCGCTCGACGTCGAGGACCCGACCCGCACGGTGCTCGACAACAGCCTCGTCTACGTGTGCAGCGAGGTGTCCGACGGCGCCAATCACAACTCGGACCACTCGGACGTGTGGATCGACGGTCAGCCGGTGAGCTCGAGCCTGCCGGCGATCTTGATCGGCGGCGGCGGTGGTTACCTCAAGACCCAGCAGGCGGTGCAGGTCGAGCGCAGCCACATCGACATGCTCGCGACCCTCGCCGACGCCATGGACGTCCCGCTCGGCACGATCGGCGGTCAGTCGGTCTCTGCGATCCAGGAGCTCAAGGCATGACACGCATCCATCTCTCCTCCCGACATGGGGTCCTCGCGCTCGGCCTGGCCTTTGGGACAGGATGCCCGAGCGGCGGCGGGGCCGGCAGCGACACCGACGTCGACGCCACCGACACCGCCACCGGCGGCACCTCGATCGGCGGCACCACCGCGGACGAACCGACCGGCGGCACGAGCGACACCGGCGACGCGCCGCCGCCCGTGAACCCGGCCGGTCGCTGCGAGGAGTCGCGGCTCGGCGCGCGGGTGCTGCGGCGCCTGACGCAGGTCGAGCTCGAGCACACGCTGCGCGACATCTTCCCCGAGATCGAAGCCACCTGGTCCGGAGTGCAGCTCGGCATCGATCCGGCCTCGAAGCACGGGTTCACCAACGACGCCGCGACCTTGCTCGTCGGCGACCAGACCGCGGGCGAGTGGCTCGCCACCGCCGAGGAAGTCGGCGACGCAGTCACCGCGCCCGACGTCTTGCCGGTGATCCTGCCGTGCGCGGCCCAGAGCCCCGACTCCGCCTGCGCCGCCGAGTTCATCGACACGTACGGCCAGAGACTCTTCCGCCGCCCGCTGACTGCCGACGAGCGGGCGCGCTACGAGGCGCACTTCGCCGCGATCGCCGCCGAGGTCGAGTTCCCGGTCGCGCTCAAGTGGACGCTCGTCGGCCTGATCCAGTCGCCGCACGCGGTGTACCGCAGCGAGCTCGGCGAGCCGACGGACGGCGGCCACGCCCTGACGCAGTACGAGGTCGCGACCGCGCTCGCGTACACCTACGGCGGCAGCACGCCGAGCCCGCAGCTGCTGGCGAAGGCCGAGCAGGGCGCGCTCACCACTCCGGAGGCGCGCATGGCCGAGGCCGACGCGCTGCTCTCGACCTCGCGCGGCGAGGACGTCCTGCACCTGTTCTTCCGCCAGTGGGCCAAGTATCCGCAGGTCGAGAGCAAGGTGAAGATCGGCGTCGACGGGTTCGACGACCTCCGCATGCGCATGATCGACGAGACGCGGCGCTTCATCGACGAGGTGGTGTTCGCGCAAGACGGCGACGTCCGCGCCTTGCTGACGGCGTCGTTCACCGTGCTCGACGCGGCGCTCTCGCAGTTCTACGGCTTCGGTCAGGTCGCCGGCGACAGCGCGGTGGTCGAGCGTCCGGCCGACTGGGGCATCGGCCTTCTGGCCCAGGGCTCCGTGCTGGCGGGGCAGGCCCACGCCGACAGCTCGTCGCCGACCAAGCGCGGCCTCCTGGTCTACGACCGGCTGCTGTGCGGCCCGCACATCCCCCCGCCGATGAACATCCCGGCGATCGATCCGCCGATGCCCGGCACGCAGACCACCCGCGAGCGCTACGAGGTCGCGCACGCCGGTGATCCTGCCTGCCAGTCGTGCCATCAATACTTCGATCCGATCGGCTTCGGCTTCGAGCACTTCAACGGGGCGGGCCGCTTCCGCGCCGACGAGAACGGCCTGACGATCGACGCCACCGGCCAGGCGGTGGACTCCATGCTCGCGCCGCTGATCACCTTCGACGGCTTGACCGACATGGCGAGCAAGCTCGCCGCGCTGCCGCAGACGACCGACTGCGTCAGCGGTCTGCTGGCGAACTTCGCCTACGGCGTCGAGGAGAACTGCCTCGCCGAGGAGGCCCGCACCGCGCTGCAGGACGGCGAGGTCGGCCTGCGCGAGTTCTACGTCCAGCTGGCGGCGAGCGAGCACTTCGTCCGCCGCGCCGAGTGAGGCGAGGCAGCGGCGCGTTCGCTCGCCGTTGCCTGCCCGCGGTCCGCCCGCTAGAAGAGGTCATGCGTGCCCGCTCTCGCAGTCGCCCTCGGTTCGCCCTGCTCGCGGTCGCGCTCGTGCTCGCCTGCCGCGGCGAGGGCGAGGTCCTCGAGCTCGCGGGCGGCGAGCCGGGCGACGGCCGCTGCGGCCTCGTCGTCGTCGACAGCTCGGCCGCGCTCACGGTCGCTCGCGTGCTCACCAGCGACTGGGAGACCGGCTCCTGCTACGAGCTCACGCTCACCAACACCGGCGCGGCGCGGGCGGTGTGGTGGGTTCACCTCGCCACCGACGCCGCGGTCGTCGACCGCTGGAATCACACCGCCGCCGACCTCGGCGGCGGCCTCTTCGAGTGGCGGGGGATCGCCGCCTCCAACAACATCGAGCTCGATCCGCAGGGCACCGCGGTGGTGGGCACCTGCCTGGAGTGCTGACCCGCGACGCCCCGGCTGGTCGGCGCTCTCGGGCCGGGATATAAATCCGGCGCCTGTGGTCGCCATCCCTCTGGCCCTCGCGCTCGTCGTCGGCGAACCGTCGCCCGTGAGCCCGCCCGCCGAGGCGACCGCGCCCGCCACCGAGCCCCGGCGGATCGTCGTCGGCGTGATCGAGGGCGGCCGCATCGACGCTGTCGGCGTCGTCCAGGCCCTGCGCGGCCACCTCGCCGATCTCGGCGTCGGCCCGGCGGTCGAGGTCCGACCTGCCGCCGCGCTCGCGGAGCAGCTCGGGTGGGCCCGCGAGCGCCTCGCGGAGGGGGCCGGCGCGGTCGTCTGGGTCGAGGCCACTGCCGGGCAGGGGAGCGCCGTGTATCTCCTCCTCGGCGCGCCCGAGCGGCTCTACACGCGGCACCTCGACACGCCCGACGATCCGCTCGAGACGCGGGAGATCCTCGGCGTGGTGATCCGCGGCCTGGTCGCCTCGCTCGCGGCGAGCGAGGCGCCTGCAGACATGGAGGTCGTCGCAGTGCCGGTGGCCGAGCCGCCGCCGCCGCCGCCGCCCCCGGCCCCGGCAGAGCCGCGTCACGCCATCCCGCCGAATCCGCCGCCGGCGCCGCGCCTGCGCCTCTTGCTCGGCCTGGGTTACGTCGGTTCGAGCTACGCCGCCCGGCTCCCGTGGGCCAGCGGTCTCGGCCTCGAGCTCGGCTTCCTCGCTCGCAACGGTCTGGTCGTCGCCGTGGGCGGCGCGGGCCTCCTCCATTCCGTGCTCACGCCGGCGCTCGGCCAGCAGACCTTCGACGACGCTCGCCTGCGGCTCGGCCGCGCCGCCTTCACCGTGCGGCTCGGCTACCGCGTCCCGCTCGGCGCCCGCCGCCGCGTCTTCGTCGAGCCGGCCGTGGTCGGGCGCGGCGAGGCGCTCGTCTGGCGGCCGAGCGCGGGCTCGCAGGCGCGCGGGGGCGCGGGGCTGCGGGTCGGCGTCGCGCCGACCGTCGGCCTCGGCCTCGAGCTCGGGCGCGGCTTCGCCCTCGTCCTCGCGGCCGGCCTCGACATTTGGCTCCGCAACTTCGACCTCGTCGCGCGCACGCCCGTGGGCACGACCCCGCTGGTCCGCGCGCCGACCGTCGGCGCCACCGCCGGCCTGGGCCTCGCCTGGGTCCGCTAGGGCGCCGCGGCGCGTCCGTGGGCACGACCTCGCCCGTCCGCGCGCCGACCGTCGATGCCACCGCCGGCCCGGGCCTCGCCAGGGTCCGCCAGGGCGTCGCGGCGCGTCCGTGGGCACGACCTCGCCCGTCCGCGCGCCGACCGTCGATGCCGCCGCCGGCCCGGCCTCGCCAGGGTCCGCCAGGGCGTCGCGGCGCGTCCGTGGGCACGACCCCGCTGGTCCGCGCGCCGACCGTCGGCGCCACCGCCGGCCTGGGCCTCGCCAGGGTCCGCCAGGGCGCCGCGGCGCGTCCGTGGGCACGACCGTCCGCGCGCCGACCGTCAGCCCCAGCGCGCGCGCCCGACCGCGAGCGAAGCAGGGGGCTCGAAGGGCCCGCTCGCCGCCCGGGCGCCGGCATATTTTTTCATCCGCCGCCCCGCCGCCGGGCCACCCTACCGGCGATTGCTCGCCAAGGCCCCCGCATCCGTGCTCGTGGCCGTCGCCGCGGACGACCCGCCCGACGGCGCTGCGGACCACGCCGAAGCTCGCGCGCTCGCGCGGGCCACCGCTGCCGGCGACCGCCAGGCCGCGACCGCCTTCGCCCGCCGTCTCCTGCCGGTCGCGCGCCGGGTGACGCGGGCGCTGCTCGGCTCCGGCACCGACGCCGACGACGTCTCGCAGTCCGCCCTCATCGAGCTGCTCGAGTCGGCGCGCACCTACGCCGGCCAGGGCCCGCTCGAGGCCTGGGCCCGCCGGATCACCGTCCGCGTCACCCTCCGCTGGCTTCGTCGCGGGCGCCGGCTCTCCCTCGTCTCGCAGGACGAGGACGACCTCGGCAGCGAGCCCCCCGACCTCGGTGACGACCTCCGCGAGCACATCCCGCGCGCAGTCACCGACTACCTCGCGCTCCTCCCCGAGCCGCAGCGGATCGCCCTCGTCCTCCGCCACGCGCTCGACCACACCTTGCCCGAGATCGCCGAGCTGACCGCGGCGCCGGTGCCGACCGTGAAGTCGCGGATCCTCAAGGCCGAAGCCACCCTCCGCAAGCTGATCCGCCGCGACCTCAACCTCGGCCGTCCGGCCCCGTGACGGAGCCTCCGATGCACCACGACCCCGAAGCAATCGACGACACCCCCGAGGACCGACGCTGGCGTCGGCTCGTCGACGCGTCCCTCGGCGGCGACCCGGTCTCGGCCGACGACGCCGCCTTCCTCGCGGCGCACCGCGGCGACGGCCCGGCGACCCGGCGCGAGCGCGAGCTGCTCGACGCCCTCCGCCGCGGCGAACCGGAGGCGACCGAACCCGCTGACGACGCGCTCGTCGCCGCCGCGGTCGACCGCTTCCTCGCCGGCCGGCCCGCCGTGACCGGCGCCCCGCGCCCCGGCCGGCGCTCGGCCCTCGTCATCGGCCTCGGCGTCGCCTTCGCCGCGGCGGCCGCCTGGCTCCTGATCATTCGACCCTTCGGACATGTTCAAAAGGACATCTCGTCGCCGCTCGCCGCCGCCGAAGCAGGACATGACCCGAAGGACATCCGCGACGAATCGGCACATGACCCGCAGGACAGCCTCGTCGCGCGCTCGGCGGACGATCCCTCCGTGGATGCTCCTGTCCCGAAGGACATCCCCGCCCCGCTGCGCCTGCTCCGCGGCGGCGGCTCCGCCGGGCAGGCTCCGCTCGCGCTCCACCAGCCCCTCGCCGACGGCCCGCTCCGACTCGACGACGCCGGTTGCGTCGGCGCCGCCGAGCTGCTCACTGCCTGCGCCGAGGGCGAGGCCGAGCTGCGCGTGCGCGGGGCGGTCCTCGCCGTCGAGCGCGGCCGGGTGCACGTCGAGGTCGCGCCGGTGGGCGTCGGCATCGTCTGGATCGAGGTGGCAGGCGTGGCGATCGTCAGCGACGAGCCGGGCGCCCTCCTGATCGTCGCGGAGCCCCAGCGCTGGCGAATCACCGCCCTGCGCGGCGCTCACCGCCTGCGCGAGGGCGGCGTCGAGCGCCCGCTCGCAGAGGGCGAGACGGCCGAGCCCCGCGAGCAGGCCGTCCCCGCCGACGGCGGCCGGGCGGAGCGGGGCGCCTCCGCGAAGCCGCGCCCCGCGAGCGACCCCGGGCAGCTCATCGACGAGGCGCACGCCCTCCGCGGGGCAGGCAAGTACCGGGCGGCCGCCCGCCTCTACCGCCGCCTGTTGCGCGAGCACGGCGACACCTCGCTCGCCCGCACCGCCCAGGTCACTCTCGGTCAGCTCTCTCTCGGCCCGCTCGGCGATCCGCGCAGCGCTCTCTCCGCCTTCGACGCCTACCTCCGCGACGCCCCGCAGGGCGCCCTCGCGGAGGAGGCCCTCCACGGGCGCGTCGAGGCGCTCCACCGCCTGGGCCGCGACCAGGACGCCGCCCGGGCCGGCGCCGAGTTCCTGCGCCGCTTCCCTCGCAGCCGCTACGCCGACGATGTCCGCCAGCGGCTCGGTCCAGGCTGAGCCGGCGGGCGGCGAACTCGTCCTCGAGAATGAGGTGAGGGCGATCGCCGCGTAAAGTGCCAGCGACTGGGTGCTCAGGCCGCCGCGATCGACGAAGATCGGAGGCGCGGACACCGAGGTCACCGTCCCCGCCGACGCGGCGGGCCCGCCACGCCGCTCGTCGGCCCCGACAACGAGTACCAGCAATATCAGAGCGCCTCGTCGACGTTCTACCCTGCGAGCGCCTCGATCACCCCGCTCCGACGCTCACTTGCCCGCCGGCCGCAGGGACATGCACATGTCTCGATTGGCGGCGATGACCGCCTCGCTGGCCCTGAACTCCATCCGGACGCTGCACTCGATGTAGCTCCTGGCGTCGAGCGGCTTGCTCACGTACAGATGAGTGACGGTCTGCAGCATGGCCTTGTCAGTTTCGGTAGCGACCATCCCCTCGAAGGTGAACGCACAGGACAGCGAGCCGTCGGGCCAACGCTTCTCCTCGAGGACCTGCAGCTCATTCCCCTGCTTCCATTGCTTCGCCATCTGGGCCACCGTCCTGGGCGGCGCGGCCTTGATTTTCTTCAAATAGGCGGATTGCTCCCAGGCCAACTCGGTGTGAAACCATTTGTTGGCGGGATCGAAGACGTGAGCCGCTCCGTCCGGGAGGGTGACCTCCAGCGCCCACGGCTCGATCAACACCACCTTCGTCTTCGCAGGCTCGGGCGCTGCGCTCGACGGCGCGGGCTCGCCGGCCGGAGCCGGCGCCGGAGTGGGAGCCGCGGTCGGAGCGGGAGGCGGCGCGGTCGGAGCGGGAGTCGGCGCGGTCGGAGCGGATGGCGGTGAAGTCGGCGCCGGAGCGTCGCAAGCGAGCACCGTGAAGGCGAAGAATGCTCCGAGTCTCATGACCGGCAGGATACAAAATTCGGCGAAGACCGGCCCTCGAACGTGGCCGAGCGAAAACAATCATGGGCGGCGCTTCTCTCGTCCCGAGGGCTCGGCACGCGCCCGCGATCACCCTGCCGGACGCGGCGAGGTCGCTCCGGCCGTCCCGCCACAACGAGGACAAACCCCGGGTGACTCTGTGTTCACGACGCCTGCCGCGAGGCCGCGGAGATGCTCCGCGGTGCGCGCGTCGCCGGGGAAGTAGGCCTCGATCACGATCTCCTCGAGAGTGATGTCGAACGGCGCGCCGAATGTCGTCACAGTATTGAAAAAGCACAGCACTGCCCCGCGGTGACGGAGACGGATCGGCAACATCACCTCCGCGAGATCGGGCGGCGGGAGCTCGCCCGGCGGGCCGTAGGCGACCAGCTCCTCGTGGAGAGCGCTCAGCTCGGCGCTGCCGGTCTGCAGCGCCTGCCTGGCGAGCCGCGGCAACAGGAATGCCCGCACCTGGGCGAGGTTCTCGACGCGCGACGCGAAGCCGCCGGGGTGGAGGCCGAGCCGCATCATGTTGACGGGAGGCTGCAGCAGCGCCGGCTCGACCCCCTCGAGAAAGACCTCGACCGCGTCGTTGGCGAGCACGAGGTTCCAGCGGCTGTCGAGCGCCAGCGCCGGATAGGGCTCGTGCCCGCGCAGGACCTGACGGATGGCCTCCCTGGCCGCCGCGAGGTCCGGCGCCTCGAGCGGCCGCTGGCGAAACGTCGGCGCGTACCCTGCCGCGACCAGCAGGCGGTTGCGCTCGCGGAGCGGCACGCGCAGGTGGTCGGCGAGCCGCAGCAGCATCGTGCGACTCGGGAGCGAGCGGCCGGTCTCGACGAAGCTCAGGTGCCGGGCCGAGATGTCCACCTGAAGCGCCAGGTCCAGCTGGCTGAGCTTGCAGCGGCGCCGCCACTCGCGCAGCAGCTCACCGACGTGCCGGTCGTGCATCGCGCGATTCTACCGCCCGCGCGACCGCCTCGCCATGACCTCGCAGGTAATCGACAGGACCGCGGCATGTCGCCACGGTCGTGGGCATGACAGCGACGACCGACACAGCGCCCGACAGGGCCACCCGCAACAGGCAGATCGTGCAACACGCCTTCGCCGAGTTCGCCAGGGGCAACCTGAAGATCCTGGACATCGTGCTGGGCGAAGACTTCGTCGAGCACAGCCCCGGCAACCCCTCGGGCAAGGCCGCCTTCATCGAGTTCATCGCCGCCGCGCCCGTCGCCGGCTCGCGCCTGGACCTCAAGCGAGTCATCGCCGACGAGGAGTACGTGGTCGTGCACTACCACATGATCCCGCCCGAAGGCGGACGCGGCGACGCCGTCGTCGACATCTGGCGGCTGGAGGGCGACCTGATCGTCGAACACTGGGACGTGGTGCAGCCGGTCCCCGCCGCCGGGGAAATTCCCAACGGGATGTTTTAGGCGCCTCGCGTCGTGGGACAAATCGAGTAGGTCGATGATCCTCGCGTTCGTGGCTCTGCCCGCGCCGCTCGGCCGCGGTGACGGGAAGGGCGGCGATTCGGAGACTTCCGCGGCCCGGCCGACCCGGCGTGATGCCGCGCGGCCGGCCCCGGGTGGAGACCCACGCCGGTGCCATGATTCGCGGGGCGTGGTATTCGCAATCTCGACGACGAATCGCCTGGGCCAACGCGCGCAGCGGGCAGTTCGGGGTGCGACGATCCGGGCGCCGCGCACGAGCTTCGATCAGCGAGAAGGAGCCCCCCGCCGCTTGCGCGCGCCCGGTGCCTTCCTGGTGGCCGCGCGGAACTGCGGCGCCTGCTCCTGCAAGTATTGCCATAGCCGCGTCGCCACCGGCCCGTGCGGGCGGTCGCTGCAGCGCGCGGCCACCAGGTCCTCGACCAGGCCCGGAAAGTGCTGGCCGGACAGACACAGCAGCCGGCCGTCGGCCAGCTCGCGCTCGACCAGGAATCGCGGCAGGTGGCCCCAGCCCAGCCCCTGCAGCACGATCTCCTTCTTCATCGCGTGGTCGGACACGGTGCATTGCGGCGCGCCCTCGATCAAAAAGTGGTCGCGCGGCGGCGAGTGCCGGGCAGTGTCCCGGAGCACGCACTGGGTGAACTCCCGCAGCTGCTCCGGACGCAGCGCGCGCGCGTTCGGGACCGGCAAGAAACCCGGCGCTGCCACCGGCACCAGCGGCACCTTGCACAGATCGACCCATTCCAGCCGCGGGTCGGTCTTGTCGACCGGATGCAGGATCACGTCGGCCTCGCCGTCGAGCAGGCGTTCGCGGGGGCCGGAGACCGCCTCGAAGTGCAGGTGCAGCCGCGTCGCCGGCCACTGGGCGAAGAAGCGGCCGAGCAGGCCCAGAGTCGCCGGCAACGGGCACAGGTCGCCGACCACCACCCGCAGCTCGCTCTCCTCGCCCATCGCCAGTTGCGCCGCGTGCCGACGCAGGCCGTCCAGCTCGCGCAGCAGCGTCTGCGCGCGGCGGTGGAACGAGCGGCCGGCCTCGGTGAGCGCGACCCGGTAGCCGCTGCGGTCGAGCAGGCGCAGGCCGAGCTGCTGCTCCAGCTTGGCGACCGCGGCGAACACGGCAGGATGCGAGCGGTGCAGCCGCGCCGCCGCGGCCTGGAAGCCGCCGGCGCTCACCACCGTGTCGAAGCACTGGAGGTCGTGCAGGGTGAATCCAGTCATGTCGGAGAAACTTACAGAGATTGTGCGAACTTTGTAATTTTTTCCAAGTCGGGCCGCGACTAGCGTGATCCCACGGCACTCCCGTGCGGGGACAGAGCTCCCGCCCACGCATTCGAACAGGACCCATGCCATGAACGACGTCTCCTTCTTCACCGCCGGCGACGGCACCCGCATCGCCTACCGCCTGGACGGTCCGGCCGATGCGCCGGTGCTGGCGCTGTCCAACTCGATCGGCACCACGATGGCGATGTGGGACGGACAGATCTCGCCGCTCACTCGCCGCTTTCGCGTGCTGCGCCACGACACCCGCGGTCACGGCGCGTCCGCAGTGCCAGTCGGCGCCTACTCGCTCGACCGCCTCGGCCGCGACGTGCTCGAGCTGCTGGACGCGCTGGGCATCGAGCGCGCGCATCTCCTCGGCCTGTCGCTGGGCGGCCTGATCGGCCAGTGGCTCGGCGTGCACGCCCCCGAGCGGCTCGGCAAGCTCGTGCTGAGCAACACCGCTGCCCATCTCGGCCCGGCGCGGCAGTGGGACGAGCGCATCGCCGCCGTCCTGCAGGCGCCGGACATGAAGGACACCGCCGAGATCTTCCTCGCCAACTGGTTCCCGCCGGCGATGCTGCAGGCCGGCGGTCCAGTCGTCGACGCGTTCCGGGCGATGCTGCTGGCCACCGATCGCCGCGGCCTGGCGGGCGCCTGGGCGGCGGTGCGCGACACCGACCTGCGCCGCACCATCGCGCTGATCCAGGCGCCCACCCTGGTGATCGCCGGCCGCGACGACACAGTGACCTCGCTGGCGCACGGCGAGCAGATCGCCGCGACGGTGCCCGGCGCGCGGCTGGTCGTGCTGCCGGCGGTGCATCTGTCCAACATCGAGCACCCGCAGACGTTCGCCGCGATGGTGCTCGATTTCCTCGCAGAGGCATGACGTCGCGCCCGGCCGCGGTGCTGCTCGATGCGCTCGACGAGATGGACGTCGCAGCGCGGGAGTTCGCCGACGAGCCGCGGCGATGCGAGCATTCGCGTCGTCGCGGCAGACTCTGACCACGTCGATCCACGCGTCCCTCGACGCGGGATCGGGGCGCCCTCGATGCTATGCGAGCTGCAGTCGGCGCGTGCAGGGCAGGCGCACGCCTGGGGATGACCGCACGGCGAGACGTCGTCGACGATCACGGGAATCGCCCCGGTGTCTCGCCAATGAGACAGGGGACGACCCTGGGCGCATTCTTGCCCCGTGTCGACTGCGACCCCCGATTGATCGGAGTGCCGTGAATGCTCATTCTCGACAGTTCGCCGACTTGACGGCCCGACGCCGGCTCCCTTAGCGTGCCCCGCCATGAAGCCTTGCTTTCGTTGCCATCGTCACTCGCCGAGCGCCGCGTCGACCTGCCCGTTCTGCGGCCAGGACGCGGCCGGCGAAGCGACCGTCCTGGCGAGTCTCGACCTCGTGCTCGCCGAGAGCGGCGCGACACGACCCGTCCCGAAGACCCGCATGGACGCGCGCACCCCTCGATGCGACGGGCAGTCGACGCGAGGGCGCCCGCGACCCGCAGGGTCGAACGCGAGCGCGGCCGCCGGCGCGAACGAGCGCCCTGGCAACTTCTTCGGTCCGCGGCTCACCCTCCTCGTCGCGACCTGCCTCCTCGGCGTCGCGTGCGGCGGTCAGGACGGCGACACGACGGCGAGCACCAGCGGCGATGCGACATCACCACCACGCCGCTCTGAGCGATGCGGGCCCTCGATTTACGTCTCATTCGCGGAAAGAAATTGACCATGACGATCGATCGACGAACTTTTCTTGAGTCCACTCTCGCGCTGTTCGGGGCCTGGGGCCTCGGCGCGTGCGGCGATGCCACAGGGGGCTCCGGCTCCACCGACAGCGACGGGACGACCGGGCAGGGCGAACCTTCCGGCACCTCCGGCGGTGCCCCGACGGACGGGACCGGCGGAGAGTCCGATTCCACCGGCGATGAGCCGACCACGGGAACTACCGGCGGTCCCGACCTGATGCCCAAGGACATCATCACGGTGACTCTGACCGCGGGCACCTCCGGCGAGCTGCTGCCGTGGACGATCGGTCACTTCTTCGCCGAGGGAGATGTCCCGTCGGGGACCCGGGTCGTGGCGGACGTCGACGAGTTCCAGGCCGTGGTTCGCAATCGCTGGCCGGACGGCTCGGTGAAGTTCGCCGTCCTCTCGGGGCGCTGCGACTTCACCGCAGGGACGCCGCGGAGCGTGCAGCTCTCGCGCGTCGCCGAGGCGGCCGATCCGGCGCCGGCGATCACCGAGGCGGAGCTCGTCGCGGCGGCGCCGGACCTCGCAGTCCAGGTCGGCATGCTCGGCACCGTCTCGCTGGCGTCCGCGCTCGGCAGCCCCGTCCAGCAGCTCCTCGCCGGCCCGGTCGCGTCGGAGTGGCGCTATCGCCTCGACGTCGACGAGCAGCTGGTCGTCTGGTGTTTCGTCCGCCTCTACAAGGGCGGCGCGGTCGAGGCATTGGTCAGCGTCGAGAACGGCTGGCTCGACTACGCCGGCGCCACCAACAAGCTCGCTCGCGTCGTCGTGACCTCGAAGGGCCACACGCTCTACGACTCGACGAGCGAGCTCGACATCAAACACCACACGCGCATCGTCTGCACCGCGGGGCACAGCGGCAAGCTGTGGCTCGACGCCGATCCGCAGATCGTCGTCGCGCACGACGCCGCGTACCTGCAGCAGAGCGGGGCGGTCCCCGCCTTCCTCGCGGAGTCGACCAGCCAGGAGCTCCTCGACAAGCTCGCGGACAAGTACGTCCCCTTCGCGCAGCACAACCTGCCGGGCGACGCCCTCGGCAGCGGAGGCGACAGCGCGTCGATCGGCTGGCTCCCGCTGTGGGACGCCACGTACGTCGTCTCGGCCGCGCCGCGGGCGTTGCAATCGGTGCTGGTCAACTCGTTCGCCGCAGGGGCGTGGAGCGTGCACATTCGTGACGCGTCGACGAACTCCCCGCCGACGTTCGCAGCGTACCCCGACCTCAAGCTGCCCCAGTCGAGCGGAGACATGTACGGCGGGCGCGCCTACTTCGCCGGCCAGTACGGCACGGATTGGGACATCTCGCACGGATGGTTGCCCGGCTACGTCGCCTATCTGGTCTCCGGGGATTGGTGGCACCTCGAGGAATTGCAGTACTTCGTGAAGTGGGTCCACTTCAGCTCGGACGTCATGTCGCGCGGGGGAGCCGCGGGCCTCATGGTGCGCAGCATCCAGCCGCGCGGGACCGCCTGGCAGCTCCGCAATTGTGGCATGGCCGCCGCGATCACGCCCGACGACGACCCAGAGCGCCTCGGGTACGCCAGCGCAGTGGGCGCGTCGCTCGCGTGGATGCGCGACTATCACACGAACGCCCTCGGCATCATCATCGAGCCGGATCAGATGTACTGGGGCGATATCGGCGGAGAGCGGACCTGGATGAGCGACTACATCGTCGGCTCGGTCGCGTGGGTGCTCGACCTGAAGGTCGTCGAAGCGACCCACGAGGCCGCCGCGGACGCGTTCATGCAGTGGTGCGGCTCGGGCCTCGTCCGGCGCATGTCGGACGGCACGAACCCCGAGGGCTGGCACTGGGCCTACCAGGCCTATTCGCCGACGCTCAGCGAGCTCTCCTGGCCCGAGAATCAGCAACAGACGTCCTTCGACGCGAATTGGGGGATCGCCTTCGAGCGCTTCGCCGGCCGCCCCAACGGCCCCGACCTGGACGACGGCTACATTCACGCCACGAACTGGGACGACCTCGGCTTCGAGGGCATGCCGGTGAAGGAGGCGTTCGGCGGCGACTACTTCGAATATGCGATGTGCGCGCTCGCTCTGTGCGTGAATCGGCAGATCGAGGGCGCGGAGGCTGCGTTCGCGCGGATCGCTCAAGCCACCAACTTCCCCACCTGCCGCGCGGCGCTGGCCGGAGACCCACGCTGGGGCATCGCGCCGCGCTCCTTCGTCCAGCAAGGGTAGCGCCCGACGGCCATTCGCCCCGGAGGACCCCGCCGACCGCGGGGCCCCGGCCCCGGGTCGGCTCGCAGCTTTGGTTTCGAGCGACCCGAACTTCTGGGCCTATTTCACGACCACGGGCGGCCGCTGGAGAGCGCTTGGTCAGTTATAGCAATTGCACGCATCTCCATCGAAGGCGTTGGAGTCCGCCCAGCCGAGGGACTTGCACATGGCGCTGCATGCGGCCTCTCCGAGGCTGCCACTGCCCGAGCAGTAGCAGTAGACCTCCAGGGCGTACTCTTTCGCATCACCGCCGGAGAATCCGGCATTCAGGCAGGTCGCTGTGCAGGCGCTGGCGGTCGTGAGCTCCTCTTCGTCGTCCGGCTCCTCGTCCGCGCCTTCTTCGCTGTCTTTCTCCGGTGGGTCGTCCTTCGTGTCCGGGCCTCCGCAACCGAGCAGCGGAAGGGCGAGGAAAAGGGCATAGAGGCGCGGCATGGGAAGCTCCTGGTGACGAGGCAGGTTTGACCGTAGCATGAGATTTGGCGCCGGTGAATGGGAGGCGCCGTCGCTACCGTCAGCGCGCGAGCCTGCTCGCTAGCCAGGTACCGTTGGGCCGCGCCGCGGGACGGTTGTTGTCCGTCGTGCACGGGGCCGGCGCATGGCTGATGGGACTGCGCGTCATCCGAATCAGTCGAAGCGGGTGTCGAGGGTCAAGACCAGCCGCGTGACGACGCCGCTCGCGGCGCCTCCGAGGTCCTCGACGGCGAGGTGCCAGGTACCGCCGGCGCTCTCGTCGGTCGGCACGCCGACCTCGAACAGCTGCAGATCGATCACCGGCCCCTCCGAGATGGTGACGGGCGTGCTGGTCCCGAACGGATTGACGAGGTGAACGGCGACGCTGTTGGCCGCGTCCTGGACGATCTGCACGTCGAGATACGCGGCGGTCGGGACGGTAGCGATGCCGGAGGCGAGGATCGGGAGCAGCAGCGTGCCGTCGGCGACGAGCTGCGAATCACCGGCAGGACCGGCGAAGCTGCGACGCATCCAGCCCGGTCGGCATACGCCGTCGCCGTCGCCCTCGAGCCGGTCGAGGCAGAGCAGGCCGCTGCTGGGCCCACAATCGGCGTGCGCGCTGCAAGCGGCACCGTCGCCCGGGATCGCAACCTCCGACACGCAGGTGCCCGCCGCGAGCACGACGCCGCCCTCGCCCTCGAGCACGTCGAAGCACGTGTGCTCGTCGCCGCACGCGAGCGCGTCCTCGCAGGGCCGACCCTCGATCGTCTGCTCCACCCCGCAGCGGGTGAACAGGTCGGCCTCGATCGCGCCGGCGATCGTGAAGGTCTGCCAGAAGAACATGCGGCCGTGGCGTACACCGTCGTAGTGCGCCGAATACAGCACGAGCACGCGATCGGTGCCGACATCGAGGACGGTGAGCTGCTCGACCCCGCCCTCGTCGGTGGCGCTCAGCGCCTCCTCGACGGTCGCGCTGGCGACCCCGATCTCCGCGCTCGCCCGCAAGAGCTGCTCCTGCTCGGTCGCATCGAGCTCGGCGGCGCTGGTCACGAGCCGCCGATCCATCAGCACGACCGCCGGCGCGAACAACAGCTCGTCGTACGACCCCGGCAACAGGCACACGTCGGCGAACAAGATCGTCTGCGCGCGAGCGATGCACGCCGGGAGCACGGTCTCGACGAACTGCGGATACTCGAGGCCGCAGATCGGGTCGTCGGGAGCGCTCGCGCAGTGCGCGTCGTAGTCGTCGGCGACCGGCTCGGCGTCGCTGCACATGAACAGCAGGTCGAGGAGGAAGTTGCCCGCGGGGAGCTCGGGGTCGCTCTGCAGATCGGCGATGCAGGCCAGGATCGCCTGGTCGATGGCCTCGGGGCACTGCAGCGGCGCCTCGGGATCGCCGGTGGTGTTCGTGGTGCTCGTGGTGTCGGTCGTGCTCGTGGTGCCGGTCGTGCTCGTGCTCGCGGGACCGGTGGTCGGTTCACCCGTCGTGACTTCGCCCGTCGTGACGTCGCCCGTGCTCGTCGAGGTGCTCTCCGCCGGTTCGCCGCTGGTCTCGCTCGACGTCGCCGGCGTGTCGCCGGCGCTCGTCGTCGCCCCGGTACCGCCGGGCTCGGTGGGCCCGCAAGCCGCGGCGACGAGCAGAGTGAACGGGACGACGCGGGACAGCGCAGCGAAGGTCGACATGGCGACCTCTTCTTACGCCATGCCGGCGGGCTCCGCACCTGCTCTCGCTCGGCGTGCGTGAGTGATTTGCACTGTGGACGCAGCGAGGCGGGGCTCCTGAGGGCGCACCGCCACCCATCCGGCTCCGGGCGAACACTCCGCGGCCGGGCGAGGTGTGCGAGCAGTCGTATCGTGGTCCGGAGCAGCCGCCGGAGGCCCTGCTCGAGCGGCGCCGCAGTGCGCCAGAACAGGGTGATCGCACGCTCTTCCGTGTTGATGCGCACGCCGTCGCACGCGAGAGCGTGGTGCGATTGGTGCTCCTGTACGGGTGCTTGGCGGTCACTCGGAAAGAGGGCAGAGAGAACTCGAAGGGCCCTTCCGGGGCGAAGCCGTCGAGTCGCTGTCGTCGACCTCTTCGACGTCGTGCCCGTCCGCGACGAGTTCGTCCTCATCGTGCGCTCCCTGTAGGTCCGTGTCCATCGGCGCCTCGTAGCCGACGAGACCATATCAAACCGCGACATCCGGCTGAAGCGCCGCTCAGGCGAGCCAGCCTCGGCTGAGGTTGGTCTTTTTGTAAGATGGACCCGCCATCATTTCAACGCCCATCGAGAACGGGATCCCTGGGCCCCATTGCACGCGCTTCTCGATTGTGCGACTGCGCGCATCCGCGATCTGATGGATCGAGTAAGCCCAACGACAACCACGCCGCGCCCCACGAGCCCGTGGTCTGTGGAGAGCCGGTGACGATCATCGCCGTCCGAGCTCCACGCTCCGCGACGGCTTCAGCCGCGTGAAGCGCCTCTATTGCGAGTTCAACATACGCGATCAGGCCGCTGCAGGGCTCGGCGCCGCAGCGCCAGCTAACCCGGCCCGAGGATCTCCACGAAGAGCGCCGTGATGTTGTCCCGCCCACCGCGCCGCCGGGCGTGTCGAACGGCGGCGGGAGCGGCGGCTCGGATGTCGAGCTGGAACAGGTGCCGCAGGACCTTCTCGCGATCGAAGTATTCGTGCAGGCCATCGGAGCACAGCAGCAGCCGGTCTCCTCGCGCGATGGGCACGGCGTAAATGTCGACTTCCAATTCGTCGGCCAGGCCGAGCGCTCGGGTGATTGGCGATCTTCGGCCGCGCGCCTGCTCCGGAATCATGAGTCCTTGCTTGACCTGCAGGTTGAGCAGGGTGTGGTCTTCAGTAACCTGTCGGACCTCTGCGCCGCGCGCGTGATACACCCTCGAGTCCCCGACCTGTCCCACCACCGCGACCTCGCCGGCGACGAGGACGACCGAGGCCGTCGTACACATCCCTGCATAACGACCATCCACCTTCGCCATCGCGCGGAGCTTTTGAGAAGCGTCCTGCATCGCCGTGCGAACGACCCCTCCGATCTGCACGACAGCCTCGCTACCCACCCAGTCCGAGCCTTGGCCGGACATCAAGGCGCCTATCGCCGGGGTCTCACGCCAGATCCGCTCCCAGAGCACGGACACGGCCTCGCCAGCAGCGAGGCCCCCAAAGGGCCTTCCACCCACGCCGTCAGCCACGATGAACAGGCCGAGCCGACCATCCGCCAGGAAGGCATCCTCGTTGAGAGCGCGCAGCCTTCCCGGATCGGTCATGCCGAAGTGCGTGGTGTGCGCGGCGGGCCAGGTCGAGCCGAGCAACGCCGAAGCCTGCGGCCATCGGAGCGCTGAGTGCGCAGAGCCGGACACCGGCCCTGGAAGAGCCGGATCGTCGGCCTGAGGCAGCCCCTCGCCCGTGGGAAAGAGCGCGAGTTTTCGGCGGCGATGGCTCATGGGGCTCCAGCTTGGCGAGAGCGCGCATCCTCGCACAGCGCGGAGACGCTCACAAGGATCGGGGTGGCTTGGCAAGCGCATAATCGCACGGCGCGTTATCGCTCACAAGTGTCGGCGGCAGACCCCTGGCTTGGCCACTCCGTGAGCCCCTCAGGAGGCGAACTGGGCGTGACGAGACGGCGGGCTCAACGGTCACGAAGGGGACGGCTCGCCTCGGCCGACGCCTTGCCGCCTTGTGCGCCCTGGCTTGCAGGGCGGCTTCATTCGCGCCTGTGAGTACGACCGACCGAAGGTTCGCCGCGCGGCCCGAACATGCGAGGGCCCCGCCCCACGGCTCGGTGATCTGGCCGCCTGTCACCTGGAAGAGCCGCGTGCTTGTCGACGCGCAGGCGTGGTGCAGGTGGACAGCCACGAGGTCCTCCTCGGCGACGAGAAAGTCGACGTGCTCCTTGGAGGGCGGGTTCTGTTCCGCGTAAGGCAGCAAGCGGCTCATGAAGCCGGTGCGGTCGACCGGCGCCCGGTTGTGTCACTGGGATCGCGCTGGACGAAGCCTGGAGCGAGCTCGGCACGCGCCGCAAGCGGTCTCGCCTCTCGCGGACCGCTTGCCCAAAAACAGCAAAAAAAACCGAACCCCGCGTAGCCCTACTTCAGCTCGAACGTGGCGTGGACGATCGTGATGATGTCCTTCTCGAGCGACGAGGTGTCGTTATTGCCGTCCCAGGAGCCCTCGGTGGAGTTGGCGGGGTTGACGTTGATGACGCCCATGTCCGCGTTCCGGAGGGCGCCGATCTCGGCGCCGCCGGCGGAGGCGACGATGTTCTCGGCGCGGGTCCTGGCGTCGCGCGAGGCTTCGGCGAGCTGTTCGATCTTGACGTCGCCGAGCTTGGTGTAGAAGTACTCCGGCGCGTCGGAGCTGATGGTCACGCCTTGCTCGAGCAGCTCGGTGACCTCGCGCGACACCTTCTCCACCAGCGCGACGTCGTTGGAGCGGACCTTGATCTCCTGCACCGCGTCGTAGCCGGTGAGCACCTGCTTCTCGATGCGGCTGTCGCCGGTGCCGTGGTACTCCGTCTCGTAGGACCCGTCGACGCTGGCCGAGGACAGCCAGATCTGGTCCTTCGGCACGCCGCGCTGGATCAGGAACTCCTCGGTGCGCTTGGCGTGGTCGTGGAGCACGCGGTAGGCCTCGGTGCGCTCCTTGGCGTTGGCCTCGACGGTCGCGGTCCACTCGATGAAGTCCGAGACGATGCGCTTCTTGGCCGATCCGGTGACCTGGATCGTGCGGATCTGCGGGCGCACCCTGACGCGCTCCCAGGTGCTGCTGGCGATGTATGTGGCGAGGACCAGCGCGACGCCGACGCCGAGGAGGCCGAAGGGTCGCAGATCGAGGGAGGCGGGTTGCTTGCTCGGTTCCATGCTGACGGGCCCTACGTGCGAGGCGTCCTCAAGATTCCACGCCGTAGATCTTTCAGGACATGTCCGAAGGATCCATCGCCGTGAGGTCGGACACGTCTCCTGCGAGCCTCATGGCTGCGCGGGCGACAGAGCGGCGAGGCGGCGCTCGAGGCGGTCGAGTCGCGCTCGCAGCTCGTCGTTCTCGGCCTCGGCGGCGACGAGGCGACGGTGCAGGCCCTGGATCGCGGCCAGCGATACGCCGGTGGCGTCGAGCGGGAAGATCATGCGATCGGTGTTCCACAGGCCGAACGCGGCCTTGAAGTCCTGGGCCATCGGGCCGAGGTGGCGGACGTCGACCGGGTCCGTCCTGTAGCGCCAGGTCGAGATGTCGAGCGCGACCACTCGGCTCAGGACGTCGCTCGGGTCGATGGGGCGCAGGTCGGTCTTGGCGTTGCGATCGCTTATCGGGCAGTTGTCGCTGCAGAACTCCTCGCCGGGCGGGACCGGCACGCCGGCGCAGCAGGTGAGCCCGTCGCAGCACTTCTGGCCGGCGTTGCACGGCTCGGTCTGCTGCGAGCACGCGCCGCCGGTGCTGCTGGCGTCGCCGGTGGTGGGGCCGGTGGTCGTCGCGCTCGTCGAGCTGCCGGTGGTGGACGTCGCGGTCGAGCTCGTCGCGGACGTCGTGGCGCCCTGCGTGCCCGTGTCCGCGGTGCTGCTGGTGGTCGCGGCGGTCGTCGCGGTCGAGCTCGTCGACGGCTCGGTGGTGTTCTTGTCGCCCGGAGCGCCGCAGGCGACCAGGGCGGTGAGGGCGAGGGAGATCCGAGTGTGACAGTGCATCCCCCGAAGATGGGGCATCTTCGGGGGTGGAGCTACCTCGTCGCGCGCGGACGAGTCCGGGCGACGAACGTCGTCACTCGGGCAGCGGGTCGAAGGTGATGTCCCAGGCCTCGCCTTCCTTGCCGAGGCCGATCCGGACCTTGCTCGGCTGCTGTCCGGCGGCGAACGTCTCGAGCAGCTTGCGGCTGAGCACCGGCATGAGCGAGCCGCGGAGGATGTGATCGACGTTGCGGGCGCCGGTCTCGGCCTCGTTGCAGCGCGCGGCCATGGCGTCGTAGACCTCGGCGAGCACCTCGGCCTCGATCTTGTGGCTGTCCCACAGGCGCTTGCGCAGGCCCTTGAGCTTGAGCTCGGTGATCTCGCGCAGCACCGGCGGCGGCAGCGGCTGGAACGGCACGATCGACATGCGCGCCAGCAGGGCCGGCTTGAAGTGCTTCGACAGCGTCGGGCGGATCGCCTCGACCAGCTCCTCCGGCGTGCGCGCGGCCAGGCCGTTTTCGGTCAGCTTCATGATCGCGTCCGAGGCCAGGTTGCTGGTGAGGATCACGATCGTGTTCTTGAAGTCGATGAGGCGGCCCTCGCCGTCCGACAGCATGCCCTTGTCGAACACCTGGTAGAACAGGTTCATGACGTCGAGGTCGGCCTTCTCGCACTCGTCGAGGAGGACCACCGAGTAGGGCCGCTGGCGCACTGCCTCGGTGAGCACGCCGCCCTCGCCGTAGCCGACGTAGCCCGGCGGCGAGCCGATCAGGCGCGACACCGTGTGCTTCTCCTGGAACTCCGACATGTTGATCGTCGTCATGAAGCGCTCGCCGCCGTAGAGCAGGTCGGCGAGGGCGGTGGCGGTCTCGGTCTTGCCGACGCCGCTGGTGCCGACGAACAGCAGCACGCCGATCGGGGTGCTCGGGTTGCGGATGCCGGCGTGGGCGATCCGCAGCGTCTCCGACACGACCTTGACGGCGTTGGGCTGGCCCTTGACGCGCTCGGTGAGGGTGTCCTCGAGGCGCAGCAGGCTCTCCATGGCGTCGCGCTTCATGTTGCCGACGGGGATGCCGGTCCAGTTGGAGACGACGCGGGCGACGGCGTCGCTGTCGACCTCGGCGTGGATCAGGCGCTCCTCGCCGCCGGCGGCGATGAGCGTGGCGTCGGCGGTGCGCTTGGCCTCGCGGAGCTCCTCGCCGGCGGCGTCGCCGGCGGCGCGCAGGGCCTCGCGCGCCTTGTCGACGGCGACCAGGGCCTCCTTCTCCTCCTGCCAGCGCTTGTCGAGCGCGGCCCGCTCGTCCTCGCCGGCGCGCAGCTTGTCGCGCAGCTCGGCGAGGTGGGCCAGGTCGACCAGGTTGCCCTCGCGGTCCTCCCGCTCGAGCGCGCCGATCTCTCGATTCAGGGCGGCGAGCTCCTGCTCCTGGCGCAGCATCGCCTCGGGCCGCGACGCCTGCTCGATCTTCACCCGCGTCGACGCGGTGTCGAGCAGGTCGACCGCCTTGTCGGGCAGCTGGCGGCCGGAGATGTAGCGGTGGCTGAGCTTGACGGCGGCGATCAGCGCCTCGTCGCGGATCGTCACGCTGTGGGTGCTCTCGTAGGTGTCACGCAGGCCGCGGAGCATGACGAGCGCCTGCTCCTCCGACGGCTCGTCGACCTTGACCAGCTGGAAGCGGCGGGCGAACGCGGCGTCCTTCTCGAAGTACTTCTTGTACTCGGACCAGGTGGTGGCGGCGATCGTGCGCAGCTCGCCGCGGGCGAGCGCGGGCTTGAGGATGTTGGTGGCGTCGTTGTCCTTGTTGCCGACGATGGTGTGGGCCTCGTCGATGAACAGGACGATCGGCTTGGGCGAGGACTTGACCTCCTCGATGACGGCCTTGAGGCGCTTCTCGAACTCGCCGCGCACGCCGGCGCCGGCCTGCATGAGGCCCATGTCGAGCTCGAGCAGCTCGACGTCGTGCAGCGAGGACGGGACGTCGCCCTCGACGATCGCGCGGGCGAGGCCCTCGACCAGCGCGGTCTTGCCGACGCCGGGCTCGCCGACGATGATCGGGTTGTTCTTGCGCCTGCGGGTCAAGATCTCCACCAGCTGGCGGATCTCCTGGTGGCGGCCGAAGATCGGGTCGATCTTGCCCTCGCGGGCCTTCTGCGTGTACGACGAGGTGAAGCGGCGCAGCGCCTGCTCGCCGGCGGCGACAGGCGCGGCGGCGACAGCTCCGCCGCCCGTGCCGCCCGCGGGGGCCGAGGCGGCGCGCACGGCCTCCTTCGAGCCGGCGGTGATGCCCTCGAGGTCCTTGCGCAGCGTCTCGATGTCGATCGCGGCCAGCTCGGCCAGCGTCTCGGCGCTGTAGCGGTGGCCGCGGGCGCACCACTGCTGGATCAGGTGGCCGGTGCGGATCTCGGTGGCGCCCCACTGCAGCGAGGCGACGACCCACGCGTCCTCGAGCCACTGGAAGAGCGTCTCGGCGAACACGGGGCGGCCGGCGTTGCCGGTGCGCATGGTCTCGAGGACACGTTGCACGCGCTGGCGCAGGCGCGTCGCGTCCTGGTTGAAGTGCGAGAGGATCTTCGCCGCGTCGGTGTCCTCGCCGTTCAGGATGGCGGCGAGCAGGTGCTCCGGGACGATCTCGTAGTAGCGGGAGCTGGCGGCGTGGGACACCGCAGCCTCGAGCATCGAGGTGCAGGTCGGGTTGAGCCTTCGAACGATCGCTTTCGGGTCGACGCGCATGCGGGGTCTCTCGCGGGGAAAGGTGGGGATGGAGGGGGAGCGCTATAGTAGAAAGGCAGGCCGGCCAGGCGCGGAGACGAACTCTCGCGCCAGGCCGTTTTATGTGCAACGAACGGTGCTTACGCGCCGTCGCTGTTCGACCACGAGTCGACGAACTCGGCGCCCGTGGGGACGAAGATCCACGTGATGGTGTGGTAGACGATGCTCACCGTCTCGAGCGGCGGGGCCTTGGCCTCGGCCGGGTCGAGGGCGTTGGGCGAGAGGCGCTCGATCGAGTCGATGCGGCCGTTCTCCAGCTTGACGGTGAAGAACTGCTCCGTCGTGCCGTCGCCGTTGGGATTGGGGCGGAAGAACTTGAACTCGGCGTCGATTCTCTCGTTGCGGCACAGGGCCTTGGCGATCAGCGGCGAGCTCTTGTCGATGCGCTTCACGACCCGGATGGGGGCGTGGACGCGGCGACCGACAGCGGCGCGGCTGCCGTGCTCACGCGCGGTGCGGACGCTGTCTTGGAACTCGACGCACTCGATCGAGTTCTCGCGACCGAGCGAGGTCTGCGAGCTCTCGCCCTGGATGTCTTGGCCATTCGCTTTCAGGTACAGATGGACGGTCTCAGCCATGCGGGACACCTTATCAAAGGCCCCGCGGCCGGCTACGGGCACAACCCCGGTATTTTCGCGCCTGCGCGGCCTTCAACGCGACTTTGGCTCGCACAATCGCGCAGGTTCGAATCCGCGCCGGTGTCACTTTCGCGCGAGCGTTCGCGCGAGCGCGAGTCGACGTCCGGAGCGCCCTTATCTGCGTTACGTCGGCGTCAGCTTGCGGTGATTTCGCGCGCGCGCGATCGCGGCGCTCGTCGCACGCTCTGGACGCCGGACGGCCCGCCGTTCTATGGTCCATGCCGCAGAGGTGCCGCTGTCTGGCGCACCGCGGGGACAGACGGGGCGAGGAAAACAGTAGTGTCCGCGAGGATGGTGCCTTCATGAGCAAGGGTAAAGAGGGATCGGTCGCGCCGAAGGAGCGCGTGAACATCACGTACAAGCCGGCCACGGACGGGGCAGCGGAGGACGTCGAGCTCCCGCTCAAGATCCTCATGCTGGGCGACTTCACCGGGCGACAGGACGACCGGCCGGTCGAGGAGCGCGTGCCCATCAACGTCGACAAGGACAACTTCGACAAGGTCATGTCGGCGCAGAAGCTCGAGACCTCGATCAGCGTGAGCAACAAGCTGACCGACGGCGACCAGGGCGACCTCTCGCTGAACCTCAAGTTCGACACGCTGAAGGACTTCCGCCCCGAGGGGATCGTCGAGCAGGTGCCGGAGCTGAAGGAGCTGATGGAGCTGCGCAACGCGCTCACGGCCCTCAAGGGCCCGCTGGTCGGCGGCAACGTGCCGGAGTTCAAGAAGAAGCTGGTCGAGGCGCTGCGCGACCCGGACAAGCGCGCGCGGCTGATCAAGGAGCTGGGGATCGAGGACAAGCCGGGGTCGTGAGGCGCCCGCGACGGAATCGCAGAAGGAGTTTTAGGACATGACGGACACGAATTCCCAGACAGCCTCCCAGCGGCAGACCGAGGTGCAGGACTCGCTACTCGACTCGCTGCTGTCGGAGACCAAGCTCGGCCCGACCGACGGCGAGGCCTATGAGCTGGTCCGCCGCGGTACGCGCAAGTTGATGGACGATCTCCTGCGCTCGAACGAGGTCACGCCGAAGATCGACAAGGGCCTCATCGACGAGATGATTGCCGACATCGACCGCCGCTTGACCGCGCAGGTCAACCAGGTCCTCCACCACCCGCAGGTCCGCCAGCTCGAGTCGTCGTGGCGCGGCCTCAAGTACCTGGTCGACCAGATCGACTTCCGCGAGAACGTCCGCCTCGAGATCGTCAACGCGACCAAGGAGGACCTCCGGGTCGACTTCGAGGACGCGCCCGACATCACCAAGTCGGGCCTCTACAACACGATCTACCGCAACAACTTCGGCGTGTTCGGCGGCAAGCCCTACGGGGTGATCTGCTCGACGTTCGACTTCGGCACCGGCACCGAGGACATCCAGCTGCTCAAGCAGTTCGCGGCCGTCGGCGCCATGTCGCACGCGCCGTTCCTCGGCAACGCCTCGCCGAAGATGTTCGGCGTGCAGTCGTTCACCGACCTGCCCAAGCTGAAGGACCTGCAGGCGCTGTTCGAGGGCCCGCAGTACGCCAAGTGGAACAGCCTGCGCGAGACCGAGGACGCCCGCTACCTCGGCATGTGCATGCCGCGCTTCATGCTGCGCGCGCCGTACGGCAAGCGCGAGAGCGAGCTGTCGGTCAAGGCCTTCGACTTCACCGAGGAGGTGATCGACCAGCACGACGCGTACCTGTGGGGCCCGGCGTCGCTGGCGATGGCCGCCAAGATCGCCGACAGCTTCGCCAAGTACCGCTGGTGCCCGAACATCATCGGCCCCCAGGGCGGCGGCGCGGTCTACAACCTGCCGCTCCACCAGTACGAGCAGGGCGGCGAGCTGAAGAGCAAGATCCCGACCGAGACTTCGCTCGACGACCGCCGCGAGTACGAGCTCGCCGAGCAGGGCTTCATCGGCATGGTGTTCCGCAAGGACTCCGACAACGCGGCGTTCTTCTCCGCCAACTCGATCCAGCGGCCCAAGGTGTTCGCCAAGACCGCCGAGGGTCTGGCCGCGCAGACCAACTACATGCTCGGGACGCGCCTCCCGTACATGTTCGTGATCACGCGCCTCGCCCACTACATGAAGGTCCTCCAGCGCGAGCAGATCGGCACGTGGAAGAGCCGCGCCGACCTCGACCGCGAGCTCAACACCTGGATCCGCCAGTACGTGTCGGACATGCCGGACCCGCCGGCCGCGACCCGCTCGCGCAAGCCGCTGCGCAAGGCCAAGGTGATCGTCGAGGAGGTCGAGGGGCAGGTCGGTTGGTACCGCTGCAACCTGGCCATCGAGCCGCACCTCAAGTTCGAGGGCGCCGAGTTCACCCTGTCGCTCGTCGGCAAGCTGGACAAGTCCTAGCCAGGTGACAGTCACTTCGTCACATCGGGTCGGCACCGTCGTCGCCGGCCGCTACCAGCTGCGCGAGTCCCTCGGAGGCGGGGGAGTCGGGCAGGTGTTCCGCGCCTGGGACACCCAGGGCCAGCGAGCCGTCGCGCTCAAGGTCCTGGAGGCCGGGCGCGCCGGCGACGACGCGCTCGACCGCTACGCCAAGTTGGTCGCCACTGCCGGTCGCGCCGGCCACTCCGGGCTCGTGCTGCCGCGCGGGCTCGGGCTGGCCTCGCGCAACCCGCCGATCGTGGTGATGGATTCGCTGACCGGCGACGACGTCGGCAAGCTGCGCGCGCGCCTCGGCCGGATGCCGTGGATGCGCGCGCTCGAGCTGTGCGGTCAGACGGCGGAGATCCTCCACGCGGTCTATTCGAGCACGCGGACAGCACACCGCGACCTCAAGCCGAGCAACATCTTCGTCACGGACCGCGGCGAGGTGCGCATCCTCGACTACGCGACCGCCGAGCTGGAGATCGTCTCGAGCGACAGCACGCGCGTCGACTCGGCGCTCGGCACCGTCGACTACCGCGCGCCCGAGCAGCTCGAGGGCCGGCCGACCGACGAGCGTACCGACGTGTTCTCGCTCGGGGTCGTGCTGTTCTCGCTGGTCAGCGGCCAGCTGCCGTTCCAGGGCCAGTCGTACTACGAGATCGCCCGCAAGATCCTGGGCGAGCCGCCGCCGAAGTTCGCCGATCTGGCGAGCGACGCCGGCGTGCCGGTCGGGGTCGAGGGCCTCATCCGTCGCGCGCTCGGCAAGCAGCCCGACGAGCGCTTCGCCGATCTCAAGGCGATGGCCGACGCGATCGCCCACGTGCGCCGCTTCCCCGGCGTCACTCCCGGCGCGCCGGTGACCGCCGCGGGGACGATGATCGAGGTCCGCGGCCAGACGCCGCGCCCGTCGGGCACCGTCACCGAGGAGGACGACGAGGACGACACGACGACCACGTTGATGCCGACCAAGCGGCCCGGCCGCACCGGCGCCAACCTGCTGCTGCAGAGGCCGAGCGTGCCGCAGAAGCAGGCGACGATGCCGCCGGCCGAGCGCACGGTCATCGCGCCGAGCATGTCCCCGAGGACAGGTACCACGGGGCCCAACAACAACCTCGCCACGCTGCGCCCGGTGAGCGCGACGGTGGTCGACCCGCAGGCGCCGGGGCGCACGATCGTGGCGCCGACCACCGGGGCCGGGCGCACCGTCGTGGCGCCGACCACCGGCGCGGGCGACGAGGCGCCGGTCGACCGCACGGTCGTGTTCCGCACCGACAGCCACCCGGCGGTCGGCAGCGGCGGCACGGTCGTGCTCGGGCAGGCCAAGTCGCCGCCGCCGAGCGAGTCGACGATGATCCTGCCCGACCCGTCGGCGCAGCGCGGCGAGTCGACGATGATCCTGTCCGACCAGGGCGGGGCGCCGGCGCGGCAGGACACGACGATGATCCTGCCCGACCCGAACATCCCGCAGGGCGAGACGACGATGGCGCTGCCCGACGCGGCCTCCGCGGTCTCGTCGCGCGCGCGCCCGGCAGAGGCCACCATGGCCCTCGACGGCGCGACCGCTGCGGCGGTGGCCAAGAAGCCGGCCGAGTGGTCGCTGCAGAAGACGCTCATCGTCGTCAACGTCGCCTGCGGCCTGCTCATCCTGATCGGCCTGCTGGTCATGCTGCTGGCCAGCTGAAGGAGAGGACGCGGTGGCCGACGGACCTGTCTTCAAGGTCATCTCACCGGACGGTGACGAGCGCCGGGTCGCCTTCAAGGGCCCGGAGATGCAGCTCGGCAGCAGCGTCGACTCCAGCCTCGTCCTCGGCGGCCACGGCGTGTCCGGCAAGCACTGCCGGATCTCCATGCGGGGCGACAAGCTCATCGTCACCGACCGCGGCTCGCGCAACGGCACCTATATCAACTCGCGCCGCTGCGTCGAGCCGACCGAGTTCGGCCCCGGCGACCGCCTCAGCGTCGGCGCCTACGTGCTCGAGATCTCCGACGACGACCGCGACCGGAAGCTCGAGCAGAAGCTGAAGTTCGAGCCGGTCGCGCTGGCCCGCGGCGAGGACGAGCAGCGGGCCGGGGAGCAGCGCCGGCTGGCCCGCTACGCCCGCGAGTGGGTCGACCACGGGCGGGCGCGCCGGCTGCTGCTGCACGGCCGCGACCTGGCGCTGGCAGAGGGCTGGATGGCCGTGCCGGCGCAGCGGGCCGAGGTCGAGGCCGAGCCGTTGCTGCGCGAGTTCGTCGGCGCGAGCATGCGGGCGCACATGATCCGCCGGGCCGTCGGGTTCACGACCGCGGGCGTGCTGCTCGGCGCGCTGATGATCTTCCTGTTCAAGCGCCCCGAGGCGACGCAGCCCGAGCCGACCGCGCCGCCGCCGTCGCCGGTCGAAGATCAGGTGGTCGAAAGGACAGGTCCTTCGGGACCGAGCGCGCGCGAGGAGTGGATCGAGCACCAGGTCAGCCCGGGCGAGACGTTCGAGGACATCGCCCGCTACTACGAGGTGTCGCCGGTGCTGCTGCAGCAGTGGAACGGCGGGGTGACGACGCTGGTGCCGGAGATGCAGCTCAAGGTCCGCACGACGCGTCCGCCGCGGCCGCCGCTGGTGCAGGAGTACTACACCGTCGGCGAGGGCGAGGACTGGCTGGCGGTGGCCAACCTGTACAGCACCAGCGTCGACAAGCTGCGCCAGTTCAACCCGAAGACGCCCGACCGGCTCAAGGGCGGCGAGGAGCTGACGCTGTGGATCGACGCCGGTCAGTTCGGGGCCAAGACGCCGAACCCCGACGACCTGCCGATCTTCATCGTCCCCTCGGGCGCGAGCTCGGTCGGCGGCGTGACCAGCGGGACGCTCGTCAATCCGGTCCAGCTGCTGCCGTCGCAGCTGGCCGACGTCCGCTGCGCCTCGCACGCCTACGCGACCAACCACACGCTGTCGCAACTGCTGCGCGGGATCTCCGAGTTCCGCGCCCAGGGCTTCACCATCATCAGGTCATGATCGCCGACCTCAGCCTCAAGGACGGCGGCGGCTACGGGCGTCACAAGTCCCATCAGTCAGGTCGCGACGCCGACATCTGGCTGCAGGTGAAGCGCAAGCGCTACCTCGACGGCTGCAAGAACTGCAGCACCACGAGCTGCCGGCCCGAGCCCGAGGAGGTCGACTGGCGCACGACGTGGCGGTTCATCCGCGCGCTGTACTCGACCGGGGCGATCCAGGAGATCTTCCTGTCGCACTGGCTGCAAGAGGAGCTGCACAAGGCGGCGGTCGCCGAGGGCGAGAGCCCGGCCGAGCTGAAGAAGCTGATCCAGTGGCCGCGGCCCAAGGGCACGCCCGCGCTGGTGATGCACTCCGACGGGCACATCCATCACATCCACGTCCGCTTCAAGTGCGACCCGACCGACACCGCGTGCAGCAACGCGAAGTGATCCGGCGCCGCGCCCGCGCAGCGCGGCCGCCGGGCGAGCCGCGGCGCGAGAAGTGACGCTCGCTACGGGCTCCGGCACGCGTCCCGGCGCGCGCGCGGCCGGGTGTTACGAGACGCGCATGAGCGAGAGAAACCCAAGGACGGCGATCGTGACCGGGGCGTCGCGGGGCATCGGCGCGGCGGTGGCGACGCGGCTGGCGGCCGACGGCTTTCAGGTGGTCCTCAACTACTCGAGCGACCCGACGCCGGCGGAGGCGCTCGCGCGCCAGCTCGAGCACGCGGGCCGCCGCGCGCTGCCGGTGAAGGCCGACGTCTCCGACCCGCAGGCGGTGCGCTACCTGTTCGACGCGGCCGAGGCGACCTTCGGCGGGACCGACGTGCTGATCAACAACGCCGGCGTGATGGCGATGACGAGCATCGCCGAGACCGACGACGCCACCTTCACCCGCCAGGTCGAGGTCAACCTCCGCGGCACCTTCAACACGCTGCGCGAGGCCAGCACGCGCCTGCGCGCCGGCGGCCGGATCGTCAACTTCTCGTCGAGCACCGTCGGCCTGCGCCAGCCGCTCTACGGCGTCTACGTCGCCACCAAGGCGGCCGTCGAGGCGCTCACCAGCGTGCTCGCCAAGGAGCTCCGCGGCCGATCGATCACAGTCAACGCGATCGCGCCCGGACCGACCGCCACCGACCTGTTCTTCCAGGGCAAGTCGCAGGAGATGATCGATCGCGCGACGCTGGCGACGCCGCTCGGGCGCCTCGGCCACCCCGAGGACATCGCCGCCGCGGTGGCCTTCCTCGTCGGCCCCGACGGCGGGTGGATCAACGGCCAGACGCTGCGCGCCAACGGCGGGCTCGTGTGAGCCCGCGAGCCCGAGCGACTACTTGCCCTCGCACAGCGGCTCGACCGGCTCGCCCGGGTAGAGCGAGCTCCACTCGTCGTCGCTGAAGTCGCGGCCGACGGTGCGGCAGGCCAGCGCGATCAGGAGGTCGTGCTTGAGCGGCCAGACGCGGAGCGCCCCGTCGGCGCCGCCGCTGACGAGGATGCGGCCGGTGCCGTCGACACGCATGGCGGTGACGGGGCCGGCGTGGCCGGTGAGGGGGATCGATCGCACGTCGCCGCCGCGGCTGAGGTCGTCGACGAGCCACAGGCGCAAGGTCTTGTCGGCGCTGGCGGACACCAGGAGCTCGCTGCCTGGCTCGAAGAACAGGGCGGTGATGGCCGTCTCGTGACCCTTGAGCGGCTTGCTCCGCTCGGTCATGTTCTTGAGGTCGGTCATGTTGATGACGCCGTCGTCGCTGCCGGTGGCCAGCCAGCGCTTGTCGGGGCTGAACGCTGCGGCGCGCACGCGCGAGTCGTGGGCCACCGCGGAGCGCTCGGGCATCTCGGCGGTCTTGCCCTTGTCGACGGTGCGGAGGATCGCGCGGGCGTCGTCGCTGGTCGAGACCAGGTAGTCGCCGCCGCCGCTGAAGGTCAGCGACAGCACCGACTTCTCGTGCTGGACGACCAACTGCTCGCCGCCGTTGCCGCTCATCGGCCCCAGATTGACGCGGTTGTCGGCCGTCGCGACCGCGAAGTACGGGCTGTTCGGCGAGAGCGCCAGCGCGGTGACCGAGCGGCCGAGCGCGACCTTGCGAGCCGGGCTCTCCTCGGGGCCATCCTGCTTCATCGGCCAGGTGTTGAGCGCGCCGGAGAAGTCGGCGCTGACCAGCCAGCGGTTGTCGGGGCTGAAGGCGACGTGGCTGATGAGGTCGTCGTGCTGGGCGCGCTCGATCGGCTTGGGCTCGCGCTCGCCGCCGCCGAGGCTGTAGACGAGCAGCTGGCGCTCGACGCCGACGGCCGCCCACATGCCGTCGGGGCTGACCGCCAGCGCCTGCGGGGCCTGCTCGAAGGTCCGCTCGAGGATCCGCCGCGGCGTGCCGCGGTTGTCGAGGCGCCAGGCGCGGAGGGCCTTGTCCTGGCCGAGCGAGGCCATGCGGCCGCCGTCGCTGCTGAGGCCGAGGCCGGTGATCGGGCCGCGGTGATCGCTGAGGACCGCGAGCGCGCCGCCGGCGTCGGCGTTCTGCAGCGGCCACAGGCGCAAGGTGCCGTCGGCCGAGGCGGACAGCAGCGAGTTGCCGTCGTAGCTCGGCAGCATCGACTCGATGGTGTCGACGTGCTCGTCGAACACGACCACCGGCTGGGCCGAGGTGTGGCGCTGAGCGGCGTCCCACACGTAGATCTTGTGGTCCTGGGCGGCGACTGCGATCCGCCGCCCGGTCGGGTCGGCCGCCAGCGCCTTGGGCTCGCTCTGCAGGCCGCGCAGACCGACGCGCAGCGGCTCGCTGCCCTCGCGCATCATCTGGTCGAGCTCCGTGACGATGACCTGCTTGTCCACTCCGAGAGACAGGACGGCCCGCGCGCCGGGGAGGAACGCCAGGTCGACGACCGTGCCGGTGTGGCTGGCGAGCGCGTCCTGCTGCGCGCGCGCGAGGGTGCGGACCCGCCAGCGCACGACCTGGCCGATGCTGTCGCCGACCACCACCTCGTCGCCCTCGCCGTTGACCGCGAAGGCGGTGGCGTCGCCGCCGATGGCGAGGGTGAGCTGCTTGCCCTTCTTGCGCCCGTCCTGCAGGTCGGTGGCGATCGCCTGCTTGCCGCCGAACGAGTACAGGCGGCTGCCGCCGTCGCGGAACACCAGCTGCTCGATGGCCCCGGTGTGCTGGCGCAGCTCGCCGAGCTTGGCGCCGGCGTCGGTGCCGCGCATGTCCCACACCGTGACGTTGCCGCGGCGGTCGCCGGTGGCGAAGAACCGGCCGTCCTCGCTGAAGGCGATCGCGGTGACGGGGTCTCGGTGGCTCTCGAGCTGCTTCGTCAGCTTGGGCGCGGTGCGCTGCGCGAGGTCCCACAGGTCGACGGTGCCCTTGGCTGTCCCGACGGCCAGCCAGCGCCCCTCGGGCCCGAGCGCCGCGACCTTGCCGGCGCCGCTGCTCGAGGGCAGCGTCTTCGGCTGGGTGGCGCCGGTGCGGTCGTAGAGGAGCACCGCGCCGGTGTCGTCGACGGTGACGACGTCGCGCTCGTCACGGCCGACGTCGGCGTTGCGGATCGGCGAGGCGCCGCGGCCGATGACGCGGCTGCGCTGGCGCGAGAGGGCGATCCGCAGCGCCCGCTCGGCGTCGGACTGGCGCGCGCACGGGCCGTCGGCGGCGCTGACGGCCCGCGTGCCGGCGAGGATCGCCAGCTCGAGGTCGGTCTGCTCGGCTGCCTTTTGGGCCAGGAGGTTGGCGCGCTGCACCGCCGGGTTGTCGGGCGTGCACTGGCCGGCGCCGGCCTCGCGACCGGCGAGGGCGTCCTTGAGCTCGAGGTCGTCGTGCAGCCCGTGCGCCGCCGCGTAGCCGCCGACCAGCGCGACCGTCAGCGCCGAGGCGCGCAGGCCGAGGTCGCGGATCCGGTGGCGACGATCGCCGCGGCTGGCGTAGATGAACTCGCGGTGCAGCTCGGTCGGCCGCGGCCGCAGCTTGCGATCGCTGGCCGCCCAGGCCAGGCCGCGCTTCAGCAGCGGGCCGTGCAGCAGCAGCCCCTCGGGCTTGCCGAGCTCGCGCCAGCGCCGGGCCAGCGGATCGATCTGGCTGCGGCACGACTCGTTCTCGTCGTTGACCGGCCCGGTCGGCTTGCCCTCGGGCTCGGGCGCGGCGGCCGGCTCGGGCTCGGGCTGGCGCAGGTTGACCTTGATGCTGCTGTCCGGAAGGCCAGCTTCGGGCTCGGGCGCCGGCCGCGGGGCCTTGGCCGCCGGCTTGGCCGGCTCCGGAGCGGGCCTGGCCTTCGGGGCAGGTTCGGGCGCGGCCGCCTTGGCCGGCTTGGGCGCGGCCGCCTTGGGCGGGCGCTGGACGGTCTGATCCTCGTCCGCGCCGCGCGGCTGGACGCGCGCGGTGCCGCGGCCGCCGCCCGCACCTGCCTCTCCGACCAGGTAGATCTTGACCTTGCCGACCTCGACCTCGTCGCCGGGCTTGATCGGGGTCTTGGCGGCGATCCGCTTGCCGTTGACCTTGGTGCCGTTGCGCGAGCCGAGATCCTCGACGTAGTGCTGGCCGCGCTCGTGGCTCAACCGGGCGTGCTGGCGCGAGGCGCCGTCCTCGAAGTTGAGCTGGAGATCGTGCTCGGCCTCGCGGCCGACGACGACCACGTCCTTGGCGAAGCGGAGCTCTTTGCGCGGCTGTCCCTCGCGTTCGACGGCGATATGAAGCATGAGCCGCCAGGAGGATATCACCGCGGGCCGGTCAGCCCGCGGGCGCGAAGGCACGCCGGCCGCGCGGGGACCCGCCCTTCGCGCGAACGCGGGGCCTCGCGCGCGATGTTGCTCTGCTATGTTTCCGCGCGTGCGCCGGCCGGGTCCGAGGAGTTCGCGCGAGGTCGCGGCGCTGCTGGCCGCGCGCTGTCGGGCGCTGCGTGACGCGCTGCGGGCAGCGGCCGCGCCGGGCTCGGGGCTGCGGGCGCTGGCGGACGAGTGGACGCTCGCGGCCTGCGGCGGCGAAGCCGAGTTCGCCGAGGCGCTGGCGCCGACGATCGCGTACGGGCTGTGGAGCGATCGACTGGCGCACCCCGAGGCGACGACGGAGGTCGCGGGCGCTTGCACGCGCCTGCGCGAGACGCCCGGTCCGCTGCTGCGCGCGCTGCGGGCGGCGATGCTGCACCGGGGGGAGATCGGCGCGGCGCTGGAAGAGCTCGAGGCGACGATCGCGGGGCTCGACGGGGACTCGCTGGCGGCGCTGCGCGAGGGCGAGGGGACGTACTTCTACGAGGAGTTCCTGGCGGCGTACGACGACCGCCTGCGGCGTGAGGCCGGGGCGTACTACACGCCCGCGGCGGTGGTGCACGCGCAAATCGTGGCAGTGCAGGAGCTGCTGGCGCGGGAGCTGGGGGCGCCGCTCGGGTTGGCGGCGCCCGAGGTGGTGATGATCGATCCGTCGTGCGGCACCGGAGTGTACCCGCTGGCGATCGTCGAAGATGCGCTGCGGCGGGTGCGGGAGGCGGGCGGGGATGTGGCGGCGGCCGCGAGCCGGCTCGGCGAGAATCTCACGGCCCACGAGGTGCTCGCTGGGCCGTTCGCGGCGGCGCACGCTCGCCTCACACGCGCGCTGCGGGCCGCGGGGGGGCGGTTGCCGACGTCAGGGGTGCGAGTGTTGCGGCGCGACACGCTGGCGCGGCCGGAAGGCGAGGAGGTCGAAGGGGGGATTCGCGTGTGCATCGGCAATCCGCCGTACGACCGCCGCGAGCTGGCGGAGAGCGACCGCGGCGGGTGGGTGCGCCACGGCGATCCGCAGCGCGGAGAGCGGGCGCTGCTGGCTGACTTCCTGCCCGACGCGGCGGTCGGCAAGCACGCCAAGAATGTTTATAACGCCTACGTCTATTTCTGGCGCTGGGCGCTGTGGTGGAGCTGCGAGCAGGCGGGGCCGGGGATCGTCTGCCTGATCACGCCGTCGAGCTATCTGCGCGGCCCGGGCTTCACCGCGATGCGACGCCACCTGCGCGCGGTGCTCGATGCGTTGTGGATCGTCGACCTCGGCGGCGACGCGCTCGGCCCGCGCCGCTCCGCCAATGTTTTTAAAAAGATTCGCACGCCGGTGTGTATCGCGGTGGGATTGCGACGCGGGGGGGTCGACCGATCGCGGCCGGCGGAAGTGCGGTACGTGCGGCTGCCGGATGGAGATAGCCGCGAGCAGAAGTTGCGGGCGCTCGGAGCGTTGAAATCACTGCAGGAGCTCGAGTGGTCGCGCGCGTCGAACGGATGGGAGGCGCCGTTCGTGCCGGGGGCGTCCGGGGACTATGGTGATTGGCCCCGACTGGTGGATCTGTTCCCCTGGCAGCACGCGGGGGCGCAGTGGAAGCGGACGTGGCCGATCGCGGAGACGCCCGAGCTGCTCGAGCGCCGCTGGCGTGAATTGTTGCGGGCGGACGATCGCGCGGCGGCGTTCCGCGAGACGGAGGCGTGGACGATCGCTCGGCCAGGGTTTGGCCTGCTCGATGGGGCTCCGCTGCCGGCGTTGGCGTCGCTGGAGGTCGATGCTCCGACGCCGCACATCGAGCGGATCGCCTGGCGCTCGCTGGACCGCCGCTACTGCCTGGCTGACGCGCGCCTCGGCGATCGGCTGCGGCCTGCGTTGTGGCGAGCGCACGGGCCGGGGCAAATTTATCTGACGACGCTGCTGTCGAGCGGGCTGTCGCGCGGACCGGCGCTGATGGCCTGCGCGGAGGTGCCCGACCTGCACCACTTCCGTGGGTCCTTCGGCGACAAGGGAGTGATCCCGCTGTGGCGCGATAGGAGAGGGAGCCAGGCGAATGTGACGGGCGGATTGTTGAATGTCCTTCAGGACATTTTCAATAGAGCAGTAACGCCGCACGAGCTGTTCGCGTACGTCTACGGGTGTCTGGCGCATCCGGGGTACGTCGAGGCGCTTGAGGAGGCGCTGGCGGAGCCGGGGCCGCGGGTGCCGATCACGCGGGATGAAAAATTGTTCGCGCGCTGTGGGGAGCTCGGGGCAGAGCTGCTGGGGTTGCACACGTATCGGGTAGGGGGGAGAAGTGGTGTAGCCCGCTGCGTGGCTCCTGTGCGCGAGATGCCGGAGAAGTTCTCGTACGCGGGCGAGGTGCTCACGGTCGGCGGAGGGAAATTCGCGCCGGTGTCCGCGGAGGTGTGGAGCTACGAGGTGTCCGGTTTAAAAGTGGTGCAGTCCTGGCTCGCGGGGCGGATGCTGCGGCCGCGCGGACGCACGTCGTCGCCGCTCGACGCGATACGGCCGGAGGCGTGGTCGGAGGCGCGGACGCAGGAGCTGCTCGAGCTGCTGTGGGTGCTCGAGCGCTCGCTCGAGCTGCATCGTGCGCAGGGTGAGGTTTTTGCCGAGATTGTCGCGGGGGCGGCAGTGTCCGCGAACGAGCTGCCGGCGCCCACTGCCGAGGAGCGGACTGAGCCGCGGGCGTAGGCCGAGGTTGTTCGTCTCGCCGCTTCTACTGATGAGGAGAGGTGAAGGCGACGAATCTCCGCATGTCCGGGAACGACCGCCGTGTGTCTTCCCAGATCGGCGACCAGGACGCCTCGGCGCCGCGGACCACGAGGGCGTCCGTTTGCGTCCACGTGGCCACCTCGTCACAGAAGGCGGTCAGGACGACTTCAAGCCACATCCCGTTCGGCGGACTCTGAGTGAACGGGACGATGCGCTCGAACAGGGCGCGCACGGAGGTGTTGGAGAACTGGAACCAGTCCGTCGAAGCCATGACGATCCACCGTTCGCCGGGCGCCAAGACGTGGACATGCTGGCAGCCGAGACTTAGCGCCTCGTCGACGAGCCCCGACGCCAGCTGGGGGGCGTCGCGGAAATACATGTTTGGCCTGGCGCGGATAATGGCGAGTGCGTCGTCGAGCACATGCATGGTATTAGCCCGGGGGAAGCTCGCTCAGTTCTGCACGCAGTAGAGGTGCTGCATGGAGTTGCAGTCCTCAACGGTTCCGGTATTCGCCCACATCGCGTCGGCGGCGTTCGGGTCTCCGACGCTCCCGGTGCCGGTATTCGAGTCCCAATTGTTGCAGTGCGAGACCGTGTCGAGCGAGAGGATCTTGCCGTCGGTCTTGGTGTTGGACCAGGCGGTCGCGTTCGCCGGAACCTGGTTGCCGGCCTCATCTCGGTTGATGGGATTCACCAATGTCCCCGAAATCAGACCCGCCCAATCTCGCGCGACGAGGACCGGCTCGGGTCCGGGGAGAATATACCAACCGGCGAAGGTCGTGTCCATGCGCGCCGCGGGCGATAGGCTGTCATCGCTGAGCCAGGCAGTCCATTCCCCGACCGGAAGATCGGCGGCTGCAACACCGCAGCGAGCGTCGGCACCGCTGAGCTTGTTCATGTCGCCTTTGTAGGTCTGAGAGGTGATGAAGATGTAGCGGTAGGGGATAATCTCGCAGGCGTTGCACAAGTCGTCGCCGTCGGGGGTGCCGTCGTCGCACTCTTCGGGGGCCTCGACGATCCCGTCGCCGCAGTATGGGCCAGGCTGGCAATCGGTCGTGCAGCCGTTGTAGGCGGCGTCGTCGTTTTCGCGGCCGTTGTCGCAGGCCTCGACGCCCTCGAGTACATGGCCGTCGCCGCAGGTTGCAGCTTCGCAGGAGGACAGGCACTCGTCGGTCTCCGTGTCGTTGCCGTCGTCGCAGGCTTCCATGCCGGCGTACACGATGCCGTCGCCGCAGAGCGCATTCTTGCAGGTGTTGGTGCAGGCGTCGGTGTTGTCGTCGTTGCCGTCGTCGCACTCGTCGCCGCCGTTGACCGTGCCGTCGCCGCAGGTCGCCGGGATGACCGTCTCGGTGCAGTTGTTCTCGCAGCCGTCCATCGGGACGTCGTTGCCGTCGTCACATTCTTCGCCCACGTTCACCATACCGTTCCCGCACAGTTCGCCGGGCGTGAAGGCGCAGTCAGCTTCGCAGCCGTCGCCCGGGGTGGCGTTGCCGTCGTCGCACTGCTCGCCGGGCTCGATCACGCCGTTGCCGCAGGCCGGCTTGTCGCCGGTGCTTATCGTCGTGGTCACCGTGGGGTCGGTCGTGTCGTATCCCGTGGTCGTATCCGGCAGGGGCGGAGTGCCTTCGGGGGTATAGAAGCAGCCGTGCGCGGCGAAGAAAGCGAGAAGTGCCAAGGGGCGAGAGGACATAGGTCTCCTGGGGCCTGCGATAGGCGCAGTCCCGAGCGGCGGAAGCTCCTGGGAGGTCCTGGCCGGACCGCCTGAGCTCAGTTTTGGACGCAATAGAGGTGCTGCATGGAGCTGCAGTCGACGAGGGCCGCGTTATTCGCCCACGTCGCATCGGCGGCGTTCGGGTTGCCGACGCTTCCGGTCCCGGCGTTCGAGTCCCAATTGCCGCAGTGCGAGGCCGTGTCGAGCGAGAGGATGAAGCCGTCGGTCTTGGTGTTGGTCCAGGCCAGGGCGTCTGCAGCGATGGGGTTGCCCGACTCATCGCGGTTGATTGCGTTTTTCAGCATTCCTGATGTCAGGCCAGCCCAATCGCGCGCCACGAGGACCGGTTCAGGGCCGGGGAGGACGTACCAACCGACGAACGCGGTATCCATCCGTGCAGAGGCGCCCTGGTTGTTGTCGCTGAGCCATGCCGCCCATTTCGGGGTGTCATCGGGAAGACTGGCGTTGTCGGCCGCCGAAGTGCACTTGATATCCGCGCCGCTAAGCTTGTTGAGGTCGCCCTTGTAGGCTTGCGAGGTGACGAAGATGTACCGGAAGGGGACGTTCTTGCAGGCGTTGCAGAGGTCGTCTTCGTCAGGAAGGCCGTTGTCGCATTCTTCCTCGGGGGCCTGGACAACTTCGTCTCCGCACCGAGGGCCGAATTTGCACTGCTCGGTGCAGCCATTGTAGGCGGTATCGTCGTTTTCGGCACCCTTATCGCATTCCTCCACGCCCTCGTGCACCATGCCGTCTCCGCAGGTTGCAGCGATGCAGGAGGAAAGGCAGTCGTCGGTCTCGACGTCGTTGCCGTCGTCGCAGGCTTCCATGCCGTCGTGCACGAGGCCGTCGCCGCAGAAGGCGTTCTTGCAGGTGTTGGTGCAGGCGTTGGTGTTGTCCTTGTCGCCGTCGTCGCACTCCTCTCCTTCATTAGGCACGCCGTCGCCGCAAGAGGCCGGGATTTTCGTCTCGGTGCAGTTGTTCTCGCAGCCATCCATCGGGATGTCGTTGCCGTCGTCGCACTCCTCGCCCTCGTCCACCATTTCGTTGCCGCACAGTTCGCCCGGCGTGGTGGTGCAGTCGGCCTCGCAGCCGTCGCCCGGGGTGGCGTTTCCGTCGTCGCACTGCTCGTTGGGTTCTTGGACGCCGTTGCCGCAGGCCGGCTTGTCGCCGGTGGTCATCGTCGTGGTGACCGTCGGGTCCGGGCCCGTGGTGGGTCCGTTGGTGGTCTCGGTGTCGGTGCCGCTGAGGTCGAACTGAGTGAGATCCTTCAGACAGCCGGCGGTGAGAAGGGCGAGGACGACGAGCGAGGAGCGGGCGAGCATGGCGGTGCGCTTGTGGACATGGTCGACGCTGGCGCCGCGGAGTGCAAGGGTGCGCCGGGGCGCGCAGGTAGATCTCGCGGAACGACGATCTCGACGACACGAAATCCCGGGAAGGTTCCGCCACGACGCCAGCGCCGGCCCGTCGCGCCTGGCGGGGCGAGCCGCAGGCATTGTTGCGGGACGCGCGGAGCGGCCGCCGGGAGTGGTCGCGCCGTACGGCAGGTCCTTCTCGAGCCTGAGGCGGGTGGCCGCGCGGATCCCGGCGCGCTCGTCGAGCCAGCCGAGCGGCGCCGTGGAGAGAGGTGCACTGCTGCACGCTTCGGTGGCGGCGTGAAGGCGTGCGAGGGGCTGATGGGCCGCGGGAGCCTCGGGCGCCGCAGGAATTGCTCGCGCTCCGCCGAGACGGGACTGCGAGGCGCGCAAACATCGGGCGAAGAGCCGGGCTGCGGGAAGACGAAGCCCGAGCCTCGGAGGAGCACGCCGCGCGCACGGCAGGTCGGAGCCGAGGTCGCGGACGCAGGAAGGTGGCACACGAAGGCCGCAGCTCCCACAATTTTTGATCAGGGCGAGCTCCTCGAGGTCGACCCGCGGAGCATTCCTGCGGAGTCGAGAGACACACCGGCGCACGACGGCCGCGAGGCTCGTGTGTCGCGATTGCAAGGCTAGCGAGACGAACTCGCCGCCGCGGCGGAGAACGCGTAAGACTTCGAGGGCTCGAGGAGCGGACGGGGCCGCAGAGCGCGGTGGCGAGGGCCCTCCGCGAAACGGATGCGCGCGGGCGAGCCTGGCCGTTGAAGCAGGTACGGCGCGATCGGGCGCAATCGCTGCTGCGCTTCGCTTGGCCCGCGGGCCGGTGAGGCTTATACTCGCGGCCCGGCCGGGGAACGAGGGCGCATGCTGATCGTGCAAGGTGTCGCGCTGGCGATGGCGATGGTGACTGCGGACGCGCCAGCGGCGTCGGCTTCGTCGAAGGAACAGCGGGTCGCAGCGGCGTACCAGCAGTTCGAGAAGCAGCGGCACGTCGAGGCGGCGCTCGAGTTCGAGGCGCTGTGGCGCGACTTCAAGGAGCCGCGGTTCTTGTTCAACGCGGCGGTGACCCGCTACACGGCCCGCCACTATGCCCATGCGGTGGCGTACCTCAACGAGTACCTGGCGCTGGCCGAGGTGAAGGGGGCCGACCGCGACGAGGCGAAGGCGCAGCTCGAGGTCGCGCGCCGCGAGGTGTCGAGCGTGCAGGTCAAGGTCCAGGCCGAAGGGGTCGCGGGCGCGCCGACGGTGACTGCGCGATGGGTCAGCGAGCTGGCGTCCGACCTGCGGCCGAACCTGCCGGTGCCGGTGTCGCCCAGCGGGGCGGCGCAGAGCGGGGTGATCCAGCTCGACCCGGGGACGTGGGTGATTCGCGCGGAGGCGGCCGGGGCCGAGCCCGCCGAGGTCCAGGTGAAGGTGGTCGCCGGGGCGCCGCTGACGGCCGAGCTGGCGCTGAAGCCACTGCCCAAAGAGACAGGTCCCGTGGGACAGGCGCCGCAGGACACCGAAAAGAAGTTCGACGGGCGCAAGATCGGCCTGGCGACGATCGGGGTCGGCGCCGGGCTGGCGATCGTCGGCGGGGTCATCACCGGGGTGGCGCAGGGCAAGGAGTTCGGACCGGCGCTCAAGGCCGAGGCGACCGAGTGCGCGTACGGGCCGCCGCTGCAGAGCTGCTCGGCGGAGCTGCGCGCCGGGGCGACGCTGCGTGCGGCCGGCACGGGGGTGCTCGGCGCAGGTGTCGGCCTGATCGCCAGCGGCGCGGTGTGGTACGCCCGCACCGAGCGGGCGCGCAAGATCGCCTGGTACGTCGAGACCGGCGTCGGCGCGGCTGCTGTGATCGGCGGGATCGTCGGGCTGGTCCTCACCGCGAACAGCTTCAATGACGTCAACGGGACGCTGCCTGCTCCCAAGTGGGCCGAGCTGCAAGACGGGGTGAAGGGGCCGGCGACCATGTTTTCGGTGTCCTCGGCGGCCGCGGGGCTCGGCGCGGGGCTGGTGGCCGGGTCGGCCCTCGGGCTCGGGCTGTCGCGCGGGCGCACGTCGCAGTACGCGAAGGCGCTGCGGATTGGCGGCGGGCCGGGCCGCGGGGCGCTCGGGCTGACGCTCAGCGGGCGGTTCTGAGGCGCAGACGGGCGATGTGTCCTTGAGGACATGTCGCGCGTCTTGCCATGCGTCGAGCCAGGACGCTCGGGCCGATGCTCAGCGGGCGCTTCTGAGGCGCAGGCGGGCGACGTGTCCTCGATATGCTACGCGTCGTGGCATGTGACGGGCCAGGGCGCTGGCGCTCAGCAGGCGCTTCGGATGCGGGGGTAGTGATGTGTCCTCAGGGACATATCGAGCGAGGACGGGCCGCGGCTCCGTGGTGCGACGCGCTGATGCGCTCGGCGGGCGTATCGAGTCGCGGCGGCGACGTGCCCTCGAGGGTACGTCGCGCGACGCGTCGCACTGACGCCGAGTCTCTTATTGCGCATGTCCCACAGGACATGCTCGAGGGGCCAGCCGCTACTTGAGGCCCTTGGCCTGGCAGGTGTGGCGGTCGCTGGCGTCGAGCTTGCAGACGAGGGGGGCGTCGCAGGGGCAGTCCTGGCAGCAGGTCTGGCTGCTCTCGCCGCGGGCGGGCTCGCAGACGCCGTTGCCGCAGGTCTTGGGGCCCTGGGGCTTCTCGATCTTGGGGGTGACGGGGGCGCCCTTGAGGCGGGAGCAGCGGCCATCGCCGGCGCGGAACTGTCCCGGAGGACAGGCCTCGGGGGTCGGCTCGACGGGCGGGAGCACCGGGGTCTCGACGGTGGGGCCGCGCTTCTTGAGCTCGCCGCAGTCCTCGGGGCTGTGGTGGGCGGCCGTGTTCTCCTTGCCCTCGCAGCGGCCGTTGCCGGGCCAGGGCTTCTTACACCAGGCGTCGGGCGAGTCGTCGGACAGCTCGGCGTGCAGCTGGTCGAGGTGGCGCTCGAGATCCTCGAAGTCGGCCTCGGTGAGCTGCTCGAACTTGGCCCAGCGGACGCGGCGGTTGCAGTCGAGGACGAAGGTGACGGGCAGGTTGCCGCGGAACAGCTGGCGCTGCTCCTCGCTCTCCAGCACCTTGACGAACAGCTCGTCGTAGCTGCGGTCGGCCAGCTTGACGGCCGCGGGCGGCATGACGTCGGCGAAGTCCGAGTACGACTTGCGCGGGTCGGTGTTGTCCTTGAGCTGGACGGGGACGAACTTGACGGCGTCGCTCCAGAGCTCGGCCTTGCGCGCGAACATGGCCTTGAAGTCAGGCATCTCGGCCTTGCACGGGCCGCACCAGGTCGCCCACAGGTTGACGACGTGGACCGCCTGCGACGGCAGGACCTCCTGCGCGCCGAAGCGGACCTCGACGGGCGGCTTGGTGGCGTCGCGGATCGCCTCGAGCTTCACCAGCATGGCCGGCGAGATCTGGGTCCCGAACTTGCCGACGTAGCCGCTGCGCGGCTGGTCCTGCGGCGGCGCGACCTCCTCGGGGTCGACGATCAGCGCGGTCTTGGTCTCGAGCACCCGCGTGGTGTCGACGCAGCCCTGCTTCTCGCGCTGCAGCACGCGCGCGAGCTGGCGCCGGACTTCGCCCTCCTTGAGCCAGATCAGCATGGCGACGCCGCAGGCGAGCGTCGTGAGCATGACGTTGACGACCGCCCAGCGGACGTACAGCCGCGCCTTGGCCCGCGCGGGGTCCGTGTCCTTGAGGTCGAGGCGGGTCGGCTCGGACATGGTCTTTCGGTCAGGTCTTGGGGGCGTTGACCGGTTGGTTGACCGGTTGATTGACCGGCATGTTGACGGGCTGCGGCGGGGGAGCGCCCGTCGGCGGGGCGGCCAGGGCCTCGTGGCAGCACGGGCAGGCCTGCAGCTTGCTCTGCAGCAGGTCGCGGGTCTTGCCGACGCGGAGCATGAGCATGACGGCGACCAGCAGGCTGACGCCGGCGATGAAGGTCGTCAGGATGGCGACCAGCTTGTAGGCGAGCAGGGGCGGCGTCGGGGCGCTGGACATGGCGGGGGCTCAGCCGGCGGACTCGTCGAGGATGGTCTTGGGCGGCTTGTACTCGGTGCCGTCGCAGGGGATCGGGACGACCAGGACGACGCGGTTGATGGCGTTGAACAGCTCGGTCCAGTCGCGCGAGCTCTGGTCCTTGAGGTCGATGGCGCCGTCGAGGAGGCTCTGCATGCGCTTCTGGTTGGTCTCGTCCCACGCGACCACCGGCGACGGGGTCTTGTCGCCCGGGTTGTCCTGGACGTCGAGGTAGCTCTTCTTGAACCGCTCGGGGTTCAGCGGCTTGGCGTCGCGCATGGCGAACGGCTGGATCGGGATCTGCTTGCGCTCGGTCTCCGCCAGGCCCTCGTTGACGATCTCGCCGATGATCTGGGTGACCATGTCCATGCGCCGCACCGCGAGGTCGTGGTTCTCCTGGCGGTCGCCGTCGGGCGAGGCGCGGCCGATCACGAACACCTGCTTGGCCCGCGACAGCTGCTCCTTGAAGCGGCGGATCTGCTGCTTGTAGTGCTCGCGCACCGTCTTGGTCGGCCAGTTGGTGCCCTTCTTCGGCAGGCCGGTCGGGTAGTGGACGGAGAAGCGGCCGGGGAAGGCGGCGAGGATCAGGTCGAACTGCGGGTCGTCAATCGCCAGCTGCTCCCAGTCGGACGGGGTGCACGAGCGGGTCGAGACCAGGTCGCCGAGGCTCTTGTCGCGGCTGGCGCACTTGTTCTGCAGGTTGCGGACGGCCTTGGCCAGCTCCTCGTTGCGGGCGCACTCGAGCGGGGCCCGCTCGAGCTTGCTGGGGTCCTGGCAGCGCATCTGGTGGCACACGAGCGGCATCTCGCAGTCGCAGTCGCGGCAGCTGTCGCCCTCGCCGCAGATCGCCAGGTCGTCGATCGGGGCGCACTTGTCACCCATGCAGTACTGCCCGGGCGGGCACTTGGCCGAGCCTTCGGGCGTGCTGGCGTCGCAGTCGGCCGCGGGCGCGACCGCGGTCGGCTGGCCCGCCTCGCCGCTGGCCTGGGCGAGCAGCGGGTCCTCGGTGCGGAAGATCGCCACGTAGGCGATGAGCAGCACCATGAGGGCCATGAAGCCGGTCAGCACCAGCAGGAGCTTGGTCGTCGTGTCGAACTCGGAGGCCATGAGTGCCGGCTCGGATCAGGGCGTCTTCACCACCACGCCGCGGACGATGTTGATGATCGCGCGGGGGGTGTAGTCGGACTGCAGGTGGTTGACGGTGTCGAGGCGCGGGGCGCCGTTCTCGATCGGGAACACGTAGCCGGTCGGGACCTTGTAGTCCTGGTCGACGGCGTACTTCTGGTGCGCGGTGATCCGCGTGGGCGCGTCCTTGTCGTTGTTGATGCAGTGAAACAGCTCGTTGTCCTTGTCGTCCGGGTCGATCTCGAGGCCGATGTCGACGGCCTTGTTGGCGACCCGCTCCGGGCTGAACAAGGGGCCGCCGCTCGGGTCCGGATCGGCCTGCAGCGCGAACAGGCCGGCGATCATGTCGAAGCCGGCGCCGGGCCGCAGCTTCTCGACGCACTCGGCGGCCTTGGCCGCGAGGCAGGCGCCGCCGTTGAAGGCGTCGGGGTGGTGCTTGGGGTAGCCGGCCGGGAAGGCCTCGGTGTCGCAGGCGGCGCGCGGGGTGTGGAACACGTAGACCCGCGTCGGCACGTCGAGGTCCTTGCTGCGGATCGCCCGGCCGACGTTGCGGAACTCGTTGGAGCAGTGCGGGCAGCTGAGGTCGAGGAACAGGGCGATGCCGACCTTGGGATCGGCCGCGCCGGTGACGATCGTGGTGGTCGGCAGGGCGGTGGTCGGGGCGACGCAGCCGGTCTGGGCGTCGACGAACCGGCGCGTGGTCTGGAAGCCGACCGACTGCACGCCGAGGCCGACGACGAACACGACGCCGGCGACGAACACCGCGTCGAGCAGGTCGGCCTGGCGCCGCGTGGTCAGGCGCTTCCACAGGTTGCGCGGGGCGCCGTGGACGGCGAACAGGGCGCACATCAGCAGCAGGGCGCTGATGACGTAGAGCGACAGGCAGTACGGGCAGGGGGCCTTGAGGATCAGGAAGGCGTAGGAGCCGTAGACGGCGCTGACGGCGATGTCGAACAGCGCCAGGCCGAGCAGCAGCGGGCGGGCCGCGCCGCGCAGGAAGTCGGAGCGCATGAACAGGCCGCCGGCGATCACCGCGACGACCAGGTAGAACGCCGAGCCCCACAGCGAGATCGGCAGGCCCATGAGGGTCGACCAGCTGCTCTGCAGCGCGTCCTCGCACGACATGCCGCCGATCGCACAGGCGCCCTTGGTCGAGGCGCACGGCGTGTAGGTCATGCGGAACTTGAGCACCGTGAGGTACGCGCCGACGCCGATGCCGAGCAGGCTGAGCAGCAGCGCCGCGCCGGCGCCGAAGCGCGCGATCGCGGGGGGCTTGTCTTGAGATGTCGTGGAGGACATGTCCCGAAGACCTCTAGGGGGTGGGGGTCGACAGCGGCAGCTTCTCGAAGGTCGCCTTGCCGTTCGTGTAGGTGTATCCGAAGGCGCCGCCGCGCGGGCTGGAGTCGAACGGGAACTGCTCGAACAGGCCGCGCACGCACTTCCGCACCGCGGCGTTGCTCGAGATGACCTTGATCTTGTGCGGCGGCATGCCCGACTTGCGGACCTCGATGGTGAACTTCAGCTTGGCCGCGCTCTGGCCGGCCTCGTCGAGGCAGGTCTGGAGGAACTTGTGCTGGTCGCGCAGCTCCTTCTCGGCGCTGCGGTAGCCGAAGTCGGGGTCGGGCACGCCGGCGTTCGCCGGGGCCGGCTCGGGCGGCTTGCTGTCCTGAGGGACAGGCGGGGTCTCGACCTTGGTCGGCTCGGGCGGCGTGGCCTCGACCTTGGTCGGCTCCGGCGGCGGGGCCTCGACCTTGGTGTCGGCGACCGGCGGCGGGGTCTCGACCTTGGTGTCCTCGGGGACAGTCGGGGCCTCGACCTTCATCGCCTGGGCGACGGGGGGCGTGCTGTCCGAAGGGACAGGCGGCGGCTCGACCGGCGGCGGGTTGACGACCGGCGGCTCCTCGGGCTTGACGGGCTCGGGCTCGGGCAGGTCGTCGGCGGCGGCAGCAGCGGCGGCAGCGGCGACGGCGTCGTTCGGACCCGGGGCCGGGGCGGCGAGCCATGAGGCGAGGCCGAACACCAGCGCGAGCGACAGCAGGGTGCCGCCGCGGGCGACGACGTCCTTGCGGGTGATCGGGCGCGGCGCGTCGGTGTCGAACTGCGACGAGCGCGAGATCTCGTCGCGCACGACCGGCTCGCTCGAGTGGGTGGCCGACTCGGCGTCCTCGAGGGTCGGCGTGCCGAGCGGGGTGGCGCCGGGCCGCGGCGTGCCCTGCGGCGTCGGGTTCGGCGCGGGCGTGCCGATCGGCGTGGTCCCCGGCCGCGAGCGCTCGGGGATCGCCATCAGGAACGGCTGGCTCATGTGCCGCACGATCGGCGCGCCGACCACGGCCTCGAACGACTCGAGCAGCGCCTGGCCGAACTCGTCGGCGCTCTGGAAGCGCTTGTCCGGGTCCTTCTCCAGCGTCTTCAGCAGGATCTGGTCGGCGATCTTCGGGATGTTACGGTCGGGCGCCCGCTGGCTCGGCGACTCGGGCGCGGTGTGCTTTTGGTGGTAGAGCAGGTCGAGGACGTTCTTGCTCGAGAACGGCGGCGTGCCGGTGATGAGCTTGTAGAGCGTCGCGCCCACGGCGTAGATGTCGGAGCGGGCGTCGGGGGTCGCGTTGGTGGCGATCAGCTCCGGCGCCATGTACTCCGGCGTGCCGAGCAGCACGCCGTCCTGCGTCAGCTCCTGGCCGCTGTTGGTGTCCTTGGCGATGCCGAAGTCGATGAGCTTGATGTGATCGGGGTTGCGATCGAGGGTGACGCGGAAGCAGTTCTGCGGCTTGATGTCGCGGTGGTAGGTGCCCTTGGCGTGGGCCGAGCTCAGGCCGCTGCAGATCTGGATGGCCATGTTGGCCAGGCGGTGCCACGGCAGCGGGCCCTCGCGCTGGAGCATGTGATCGAGGTCCTCGCCCTCGAGGTACTCCATGACGATGTACACCTGCCCCGACGGGGTCTGGCCGACGTCGTACGCGCGCACGACGTGGTTGCTCGAGATGTCCATCATGGCCCGCGCCTCGGCGAGGCAGCGCTGCTGCATGTCGGCCTTGCCCGACAGCCGCGGGTCGAGCAGCTTGATCGCCAGCTTGCCGCCGGTGCGCGCGTGTGTGCCGCGGTACACCGTCGACATGCCACCTGACCCAAGGGGCTGCTCGAGCTTGTAGCGGCCGTCGATCACCGAGCCGGGCCCGATCGGCGCCGGCGGCTGCTTGGCGGGGGCGGGCCGCGCCGGCGCTGCGCCGCTGCCCGTCGTTCCAGTGACAGGTCGCGGCGTGCTGCCGGTCGGCGAGGCGGTGCCGGGCCGCGTCGGCGTGCTGCCTGCGGGAGAGGCGGTGCCGGGCCGCGTCGGCGTGCTGCCTGCGGGCGCGGCGGTGCCGGGCCGCGTCGGCGTGACGCCGGGCAAGGACGATGTTCCAGGCCGCGTCGGCGTGCGCGCGGGCGGCTTGCCGGGGGTCGCCTTGGCCGGGGCCGGAGCGCCGGAGAGCGAGGCCGGCTGCTTGCTGGGCGCCCTCATCTCGCCGGTGCTGGCGGTGGCGGCGGGACGTGGCCGCGGCGCCGGTTTGGCAGGCGGCCTGGGATCGTTGGGCGGCATATCAGGGGTCTCATCTTACAGGACACTGAGGCGCGACGGCGACAACGCGGCGATTACTTGTGTGCGCCGCGCCGGCAAGATGTCCGAAGGGCCATGCCGCGCGGCGCGATCACGCCCGCGTGAACGATCGCGACAGCGAGCGCGATCGCGCGAGTAAACCTGTCCATTAAGACATATCAACGTTGCTCGCGGCGATCTGCCGCACAACGGACGGGGACGCGCGGGAACTGGTGGGGGCCGGCCCGAGGGCCGGTTCGCGCGCGTGGGGACGTGGTCCTCCGCGAGGCCGCGCGCCGCGAAGATTTCGCGGCGAGATCCCGGCGTCGCGGCGACATCGCGCGGTCGCGGGTGCGCGGGCGGCGACTGGTGGATGTCCCCGAAGTCAGGTGCAGACGCTCGCTTCGGCGACGCGTGGTTCAGGGCTTGTCGCCGGCGACGATCGCGTCGAGCCGCGCTCGCTCGGCCGGCGAGCGAGAAGGTCTGGACGATCTTCGCCACGTCGAGGTCGAGCGTCTCGATCGCCTGCGCGAGCCCCAAAGTCGCCGGCCGCGCGCGCGGGACCTCGTTCGTGACGGGGAAGAAAGCCAGGTCGCCCTCGATCCGCAGGCGCTCGCGCGGGAAGTAACAGACGCGATACGAGTCGGTGTGCTCGGTGTACGCGCCGATGCCGTGCAGCCAGGGCGCGTGACCGGTGGCGTCGGTGAAGACGTGGCGGCCGTCGACGACGAGGAGCCAGGGCGGGCGCGGCTCGCGGGCGAGAGCGTCGAGCGCGAGCGCGTGAGGCCTGCGCGCGAGGTCCTCGATCAGGGGCACGTTGGGCGCCGGCGTGGAGCGGCGGGCGCAGGCCTCCGCTGCAGTGCGGGTGGTGATGGCCGAACACGCATGGCGGATCTTTTTGTCGGGCGCGTGCGCGCGGACGGCCGCGAGGAGATCCTCTCCGGCGGCGCCGCGCAGCGGGGCGTCGAGCACGACCACGAAGTCGTCGAACACCGCGAAGGCGGCGCGCACGTCCTCGACCGGGAGCTCGACGGCGACGACCTGCGCCGGCGGGCGTGATGCGGGCGGTGGATCGGTGCCGGCGAGAGCGGGCCAGTGCTCGTCGATCTCGCGCGGCGCGAGGGCTTCGTGGCCTTCGCGCTCGACGAGCTCGACGAGCTGTCCCGAGGGACAGGCGCCCGACGGGTCAGCCGGGGATCGGGTCCTCGTCGTCGGGGATCAGGCAGGCCGACAGCTCGAAGAACATGAACACGAGGGCCTTCTCCTGGGGGGACAGCCCCTGGGTCTCGCAGCCGGTCGGGAACGGCTCGCCGATGTTGTCGCCGGAGGAGACGTGGATGTCGCTGTCGACCACGCGGCCGCACTGATCCTCGGCGGGCACGCCGACCGGGGCGTTGAAGGTGAAGTACTGCACAGTGTCCTCGGGCGAGTCGGTGTAGACCCACCGCGTCGAGGTCATCTCGTTGACGGAGTCGACGGTGTACTGGGCCTCCTTGATCTGCATCTCGCCGTGGACCTCGGAGCCGCCGACGTGCAGCATCCAGTCGGCCAGGGCCATGCCCTTGGGGAAGCTGGTGTCGATCTTGCCGGTGACGGGGTTCGGCAGGTCGGGCTCGCTGACGAAGTCGGCGGTGCTCGGCCACGGGTCGGGCCCGTCCTCGATCCAGATGTTGTGCCAGTGCGACAGGAAGATCCGCCCGCCCAGGCCGGCGTAGTCGACCAGGTTCTGGCGCATCGCGTTCGACTTGGCGCCGCCGTTCTGCGCGCCCTCGCAGGCCATCAGGACCATGTCGTACTTCTTGTAATTGTCGAGGCTGCCCCACAGGTTGCTGGCGCCGCTGAAGTCGGCGCCGCCGTTGAGGTCGTTGCTGTACTGGTCGGCCCCGCCCTCGCCCTCGAACAGGTTGACGCGGCCGCTGCCGTCCTCGGGGGTGAACTCGCCGTCCTCGATGCCGATCTTGCGCAGCAGGCACTCGAGCGGGTCGGCGCCGCCGGTGACCATGGCGATCTTCGGGATGTGGCCCTCGCTCTGGTTCTTCGGCAGGCGGGTGAGGTCGTAGGGGGCGAGGTTGTCGGAGCAGGCGACGACCTCGGGGAGCACGACCTCGCGGCGCCACTTGCCCACGCTGACGACCAGCGGGATGTTCTGCCCGGAGGGCACGCCGGCGAGGGTGAACTCGCCCTTGGTGTTGGTGAGGGTGGCGACGATCGGGTCGCCGGGCAGGGCGCCGCCGCAGGTGTCGCAGGTGACGCCCTCGACCACCGGGTCGAGCGGCCCGGACGGCACGTAGACGGTGATGTTGTAGAGCGGCAGGGTGCCCTCGGGGGCGAACACGATGCCCGACAGCGTGGTCTTGTCCTTGTTGCCGTCGCACGGATCGATCTGGCACTCGAGGCCGATGCACGGCGGCGCGGTCGTGCCGTCGGTGTCGTCGGTGTCGGTCGCCGATGGATCGGTGGTGGTCGTCGTGGTCGAGGTCGGCGGCGTGACCGTGGTGCCCGTCGAGGTGGTGCCGGTCGGGTCGGTGGTGCCGGGGTCGGGGCCGGTCGTGGTGCCGGGGGTCGGGTCGACGGTGATGCCGGTCGGCGCGGTCGAGGTCGGCGTGGTGTCGGTGCCGCTGGCGGTGGACGAGTCACCGCAGGCGACGGTCAAGTAGGTGGAAGCGAGGCAGGCGAAGGCGATGCGCTCGGCGCGTTGAGCCATGGGACTCTCCTATGGCGGCGATCGTAAGCGATCTGCGGTGGCCTTGGGCTCCTGGTTTCGGGTAGAAAACTCGGAGGATGCGAGCGAGCGCGACGGTGGTGGTGATGCTGTGCGGGTGCGCCGGCGCGCAGGGAGCTGCGGTCGTCGTGCCACCGCGTCAGCCCCCACCGCCGGCGATCAGCGAGCGCGGCGACGTCGAGCTCGGGCTCGGCGCGGTGACGGCCGCGGTCTCGGGCGCGCTGATCGGCGTGGGCACCCACGAGGCGCTGCGTGCGGTTCGGGTGCGCGCGCACTGCTCGGGAGAAGGTGCGAGCTCGGACCCCGATTCGATGATCGTGTGTACCGGTCCGCTCGGCGGCGACCCGTTCGTCGCGGCGGTGGTGTCGAGCTCGCTGTCGTTCGCGTTCGCGGTGCCGATCGCGGTCGCGAGCGGGTTCCTTCTCCGTCGCGGGATCGTCACGCGCCGCGCGTGGAAGGCCGACCAGTCGAAGCGCAAGATGTCTGTTCGGCCATGGTCGAACGGACAGACGCAGTTCGGGCTGTCGTTCGGCGTGGCGTTCTGAGTCGTGACGCTCGCGGACGTCGCGGCGGCGACGTCGTCGTCACGGGGCCGAGGCGGGGACGACGGCCAGCGGCGGGGCTTCGGGCGCGGTCGGCTCGGGGCTGGCGGGCTCGGCCGGGACTGCGTCGGGCGGCACCGTGGGGTCGGGCTGCGGGGCCTCGCGCGCGAGCACCGGGTCGCCGCCGGGCGCGGTCGTGGGCGCGCCGCCGTCGAAGTCGAACATCAGCGCGTCGGCGAGGGCCATGCCCATGCGGGTGTAGCCGCGGCGGTTGAGGTGGAGGTGGTCGGACATCGCCATGGCGGGCTGGGCGGCGGCCCAGTAGGCCATCGAGCCCTCGCCGCCCATGAACTGCACGGTGTCCCAGAAGGCGCAGCCGGCCTCCTGGGCCAGCTCGCGCTGGGTGGCGACGATGTCGGCGACGCGCGGGCGCGGGCCGAGCGAGTTGTCGGGGCGCTTGAGCGGGAAGTCGCCGGGGCCGACGAGCACGCAGCTGGTGTCGGGCGAGGCGCGGCGCAGGCGGGCGAGGACCTCGCGGAGGTTGTTCTTGTAGACGCCGATCGGCTGGTCCTCGTCGACCGACTCGTTGCTGCCGTAGGCGAGGATCACGAGGTCGGGGTCGCGGCGCTTGTAGTTGTCGGCCCACACGAACTCGTCCCACTTGAGGTGGTTCGAGGCTCGCGTGCCGCCGATGCCGAGGGTGTCGACGACGACGCCCTTGGCCTCGTTCTCGACGGTGACGCCGAACAGGCGCACCTCGCCGTCGCCGACCGGGCGGACCTCGATGGCCTCCGGCGGGCCGGGGCGCTCGAAGCTGTGGTAGCCGGGGCCCGCCTGCTTGGCCTTGGTGTCGACGGTGAAGGCCTTCTTGCCGCCGAACAGCACCTGGAACTTGCCGCCGCCGGGCTGGCGCAGGAAGTAGAGGTCGTAGCGGCTGAGCGCGGGCGGCTCGGCCTTGCGGTCGAGCGGCGGATTAAAGGAGACGCGCGTCACGTCGCGCTTCTTGGTGGCCGAGGCGCTGGCGCCCAGCAGGCCGAAGAAGCCGTCGTCCCGCGCCTCCGAGCGCTGGGCGTGCTCGATCTTCCAGCCGCGCGAGCTGTCGATCGTGCAGCCGTAAGGCCGGGTGTACTTGCTCGGCTTGGCCAGCGGGTAGAAGCCGAGGCCGCCGTCGCCGAAGCGCTTCTGCAGGTAGGCGCGCAGGTAGGTCGGGTAGATGTCGGCGGCTGTGTGCGAGGCGCCGTAGATCAGCACGCGGACCTTGCCGTCCTCGTCGAGGCCCTGCTCGAGGCGACGGAGGGCGTCGTGGAAGTGCTGCAGGGGGTCGTCGGCGCCGCGCTGGAGGAGGATGAACTGGCCGAGGGCGTTGCCGTTGATCGCCGGGGCGACGCCGGTGCCCGCCGGGCCGGTGCCCTCGGAGCCCGGCAGCGCGTCGAGGTTGCCGGGGCCCGCGCCCGGCATCATCGCGGCCTGGAGCTCGGTCCCGGCTGCGACCGGGATCACAGGGAAGGGTTGACCGGCGCTGTCCTCGAGCAAGGCCGCCCGCTCGCCGAGGATCGCTCGCTGGGCCCAGAGCCGGGCGTCCCGCGCGGCGTCGGTGAGCGCGGGGGTCGGCCCCGGCGGCGGTACGTGCACCTGCACCGGCTCGGCCGCGCCGCCCGTCACAGGCGCGGGATCGGTTGGGGGGACGGCCTGTGCTTGTTGCGCAGGCCCGGGCGTGACGCATCCGGGGCCGCAGGCGAGGCCCAGAGATGCGACGACGGCTGCCGTTACGAGCCGCATGTTCACCGGCCTCACCCGGGAACATTGGCCGCTCGCGGGGAGGGAGTCAAATTTGCCGGAAACGAGCGCCCCGGGGGGGCTAGGAGGCCTCTGCGCGAAAACGCGCCGCGGCCTTGGCGGCAATTTTCACGGCAGGACAGGGCTCTTGGACCAGGTGAGCGCGCGGCAGCCTCCGTGGGAGCGCCGGGCAGCGGTCGCGCATGCGGCTGCGCAGCGGGCTCATAGCGGCCGCGGAGGTCGAGAATTTTGTTGCGCTCGGGACCTGGTCCACGGTTAAACAGCACGAGGGACCATGTCGGCAAAGCAGCACAAACCGGGGAGGCGGCCGTGTTGAACCGGTCGTTCCGCTGGTTTGAAGCGTGCGCCGCGTTCGTCGAGTTCCTCTGTGCTGTTTGTCGTTGTCTGGTGACGGGTCCGCGTTACCTGCGTGAGACATTGCGGGTGATGGACCTGCTGGTCCGGCGCTGCTTGATCCCGGTGGGTCTGGCGGTGGCGCCGGTGGGCGCCGTGATCTCGCTGCAGGGCGCGGGGCTGTTCCGCATGTTCGGGGCCGAGAGCCTGCTGTCGTCGCTGCTGGCGACGGCGATCTTCCGCGAGTACAGCCCGGCGCTGGCGTCGGTGATGGTGGCGGCGCAGGCGGGCTCGTCGATCGCGGCGCGGATCGGGACGATGAAGGTGCGCGGGCAGATCGACGCGCTGGCGGTGATGTCGGTCGATCCGATCCGCTACGTCGTGGTGCCGGGGCTCATCGCTTGCGTCATCGTCACGCCGCTGCTCAGCGTGCTGACGACGCTGCTCGGGCTCGTCAGCGGGTGGTTCTTCGCGGTGCCGGTGATGGGGGTCGACCACGGGTCGTTCCTCGCCAACCTTTATGCGCAGGTGTCGCTGGTCGACCTGTGGGTCGGCCTCGGCAAGTGCATGGCCTTCGGGACAGCCGTGGGCCTGATCGCCGGCTTCCTCGGGCTGCGCACCACCGGCGGCGCGGCCGGGGTCGGCAAGGCGGCCAACGACACAGTGACGATGACGATCGTGCTGATCCTCGTCGCGGACTACTTCGTCAGCATGGCGCTGCTGAGGCTGGGGGTGTAGGCGTGGAGTTCCTGCACTTCGTCCGCCGCGCGCTCGTCGCCCAGTTCAGCGGGCCGCCGCCGCGTGACGAGTTCGTGCGCCACGCGCTCGACGCCGGGGTCGGCAGCCTGCCGCTCTTGACGCTGCTGACGATCTTCGCCGGCATGAACCTGTCGGTGCAGGCCTACGGCACGTTCGTCCGCTTCGGCGGGCAAGACCTGCTCGGGCTGTTCTGCGGGGTCGGCGGGATCCGCGAGCTGTACCCGGTGATGGCGGCGGTGATCTGCGGGGCGCGCATCGGCGCGACGCTGGCGGCCAGCCTGGCCAACATGCAGATCAGCGAGCAGGTCGAGGCGCTCGAGGTGATGGCGGTCGACCCGATGCGCCTGCTCGTCGCGCCGCGGCTGTGGGCGGTGACGCTGATGCTGCCGCTCCTGTGCGGCTACGCCGACGTGGTCGGCCTGGCGGCCAGCTACTGGGCGGCGACCGAGCAGATGGGGGTCAACGGCGGGACCTTCATGGAGCAGGTCCGCGACATCGTCCACCTGAGCGACCTGGCCGCGGGGGTGTTCAAGGGCGTGGTGTTCGGCTGGCTGGTGGCGATCGTGTCCTGCTACCACGGCTACCGCGCGCTCAAGCGCGACGGCGCGGAGGGCGTCGGGGTGGCGACCAACCGCGCGATCGTCCACTCGGCGGTGCTGTGCATCGTCCTCAACATGTTCCTGTCGGCGCTGCTGTACGTGAGGTGATGATGGCGGAGCAGCAACCAGCGATCACGCTCGAGAGGGTCTGCAAGTCCTTCGGGAACAACCGCGTCCTGCACGAGGTGTCGCTGGTGCTGCCGGCCGGGAAGATCCTGGTGATGCTGGGGCCGTCGGGCACGGGCAAGTCGGTGCTGCTGCGCTGCCTGGTCGGCCTGATGAAGCCGGACTCGGGCCGGATTTTCGTCGAGGGCCAGGACATCACCGCGCTCGACGAGCGCCGCTCGGCCGGCCGCGAGCAGATGTTCGCGCTGCGCCGCAAGTTCGGCATGCTGTTCCAGGACGGGGCGCTGTTCGACGACATGTGCGTCGGCGACAACGTGGCGTTCCCGCTGCGCCAGCACGCGAAGATGTCGGAGCGGCAGATCGCGGAGCGGGTCGCGGAGGATCTGGAGCGGGTCGGCCTGAAGAACGTGCAGCGCAAGATGCCGGCGGAGCTGAGCGGCGGGATGCGCAAGCGGGTGGCGTTCGCCCGGGCGATCGCGCTGCGGCCGAGGATCGTGCTGTGCGACGAGCCGTCGTCGGGCCTCGACCCGGTGATGTCGGCGACGCTCGACGAGCTCATCCTCGATCTGCACCGCTCGCTGAACATGACCTTCGTGGTCATCAGCCACGACACCGCCGAGGCGCGCACGATCGCCGATTACATCGGACTGCTTTATAAGGGCGAGCTGCAGGAGTTCGGACCGAAGGAGCAGGTGCTCCGCTCGAGCCGACTGGCCATCAATCAGTTCTTCGACCGATCCACGGACGGGCCGATCCAGGTCCTGTGAGGTGAAGCCATGAACACGCGCTACCTAACCCTGGCAATCTTCGTCACCGCGACCCTGGCCGCGCTCGCGGGGCTGGCGTGGACGCTCGGCGCGTTGCCCAAGGCGGGCCACCACTATCGCCTCCACCTCGACGACGCCGGCGGGCTGGTCGAGGGCAACGCGGTCCGCATCGCAGGGGTGCAGATCGGGCAGATCCAGAAGATCGGGATCGACGGCAACCGGGCGCTGCTCGAGCTGCGCATCAACCCGGAGGTGCCGATCTTCGCCGAGACGTGCGCGTCGCCGCAGATGAAGGGCCTGCTCGGCGAGAAGTTCCTGCAGCTGCGCCAGCCGGACACCGGGACGCCGCTGCCCGCGGGCTCGGAGATCCCGTGCGTCGATCCGAGCGTCGACATCGGCGAGGCGCTCAACGCGATGAACGGCGTGGTCGAGGGCGACGAGGCGCTCTACGGCCACGTGGTCCGGATCGTCAAGCGCGTCGACACCCTGACGAAGGCGCTCGACGAGGGCGGCCTGCCCAGCGAGCGGCTCGACCGCATGCTCGGCGAGGTCGAGACGATGCTGACCGACGCGAAGGCGATGCTGGCCGAGAACCGCGAGGACCTGCGCGCGATCGTCAAGGCGACCCGCGCTCACCTCGAGAACCCGAACGTCGGGCGCCTCATCGACCGCGGGGCGTCGCTGGTGACGACCCTCGAGCAGAAGGCGCCAGGGTTGCTGACGAAGGTCGACAGCCTGCTGAACGACGGCTCGGAGCTGCTCGCCAAGGGCGAGAAGATCATCGACGCGGTCGACCCGGCCAAGGTCGAGTCGATGATGGCCGACGGCGGCGCGGCGGTGAAGAACCTGCGCAAGATCAGCGAGGAGTTCCAGGGCGTCGGCAAGGCGGTGATGCCGATGTTCAAAGATCTGGCGACGATCGCCCACCGCGGCGCGGCCATCAACGAGGAGCTCATCCGCAAATTCTTCCAGATCGAGGGCTTCCGCGTGCGCCTCGGCGTGCCGTACGGCGTGCGGGGCAAGGTCGAGAAGCTCGAGGAGTAGCGAGCGGGTCGCGGGAGCCGTGCGGGCGGGTCGTCCGGACGCATGGCTTTCAGGACAGGTTGCGGCCGAGCGCGCGGCTGGCACGGAGCGGCCCGCGCTGCCATGCCCGAAGATGTCGCTGACGGGCAGCGGCGTATCGCGGGTCGATCCGCCTGCGGGGCGGATCTCGGCGTCGTGTGAGCGGGCCGCGGGACTCAGCGCGGGCGCAGGCCGGTGCAGGCGGGGCCGGGGCCGAGGCGGTTCAGGGCGGCCTCGACCTCGTCGGCGAGCTGCTCCTTGCCGGGGTAGCGCTCGAGGTAGAGGGCGTAGGCGCAGCGGGCCTCGTCGGTGCGGGCGGCGGCCTTGAGGAGGCGGGCGAGGTCGAGGAGGGCGGCGCGGGCCGGCGGGCTGTCGGGGTGGGTGGTGACGAGGAGGTCGAGGACGCGGATGGCGGCGTCGCGGCGGCCGGCGGCCAGCAGGGCGTCGGCGTGGCGGGCGAGCTCGGACGGGCTGGCCTTCGGGCCAGGTTCGTCGTCGAGGCCGGTCTCGGCCGGGGCGACTGCGAGCGGGGTGCGGGCGCCGTCGGGGGCGATCCACGTGGCCACGCCGGTGCTCAACACGGCCTCGGTGCGGGTGCCGGCGACGACGATGACGACCCGGCCCTGGGCGATCTCGACGGTGCCGCCGGCCGTGTCGACGCGCAGCAGCTCGGGGCCCGCGTGGGCGGCGACGGTGACGTCGTAGCGGCCGTCGCCGAGCTCGACCTGCCACTCGCCGCGCACGCCGGCCGCCGGCCCGTCCTCGGCGACCACGCGCACTGCGGCGGCCAGCGCCGGGGCGGCGACGTGGGAAGCCTCGCTGCTGACCGTTGCGACAGGTTCTAAAGTGCCTGTCCTGGAGGACATGAACGAAGGGCGCGCCCACACCAGCGCCACGGCGGCGGCGGCGGCCAGGGCGAGGCCGCCGACGAGGCGGCGACGGTCGCGGCGGCGGACCTGGAAGCCGGCGAAGACCGCGTCCGAGCTGACCTTGAGGACAGGCGGCGGCGCGGACCGGGCGGCCTGCACCAGGCGCAGCAGCTCGGGCGAACGGACGGCGGGCTCGCCGAGGTCGGGAGGGCGAATCTCGGGGGTCATTCGTCCCTCCAGGGGAGCCCCAGGGCCGCGCAGAGCAGCTGCTCGGCGCGCCGGGTGCGGTAAGAGACAGTGCTGATGGGGACGCCGAGAGCGGCCGACGCCTCGTGCAAATTCATGCCCTCGATCGCGCGGGCGACGAAGGACTCGCGCAGCTTGTCAGGCAACTCACCGAGGGCGCGATAGAGCCGCTCGCGCTGCTGCGTGGCCTCGAAGTCGGCCTCGGGGGTGGCCACGGGTTCGTCCCCGGTGCTGGCCGAGGCGATGTCCTCGCGGCGTCGGCGGCGGCGCTGGGAGTCCCACCAGTTGCGCACGCGGTTGGCGGCGATGGTGTAGAGCCAAGTGCCGAGCTGGGCGTCGCCGCGGAAGCGCCCGAGCGCCGAGAAGGCCGAGATGAAGACCTCCTGGACCAGGTCGTCGACCGACGAGGCGTCGCCGGTCATGCGGAACACCTGGCGGGCGACCCGATCCTTGTAGGCCTCGAAGATGGCCGCCTGGGCCGCCTTGTCGCCGTCCTGCGCCGCCGCCAGGACGGCAGCGCTCTCCACGTCCCTGACTGCGGCCCGCGACGTCATGGCCGGCCAGAGTGTAGCGGAGGTGAGCACGCAGCTATAGACCGCGTCGGTCGTCGCGAATCCAAGGCCGCTCAGCCGAAGACGACGCCGACGACGAGGCCCAACATCCACTGGGCCGGACCGCGCCGGATCCGCGCCCCGTGCCCGGGCACCGGCCGCGCCGGCAGGACGAGATCGACCCCGGTGCGAGCGCCGAGGAACAGGCGCCGACCGCGGTATTGCAACGTCGCGCCGATCTCCGTCGAGGACGTCCAGTCGACGCGGAAGTGGTCGCGCTCGCGGAGCCGCGAGCGCAGCGCGTGCGCGAGGACATGTCCTCCGAGCCAGATTCGCCGATCGAACAGCGGCGCGCCGGCGGCCAGTCCGCCGCCGAAGCGGAGGTGGAACAGAGACACGTCCTCGGGCGCGGCGCCCCCGAGGCCGAGGCTGGCGATCGGTTGCAGGTGCTCGCGGAGCAGCCAGGCGCCGCCCATGACGTCGATCCCGCCCTCGACCAACTTCGGGCCGGCCTCGACGCGCGGGCCGAGGCCGAGCCACCCTGAATAAGGAGGGCGGCGCGCGGGCGGTGGGGGTGTCGCAGGCTTCCCTCCACGCGGGGGGCTCGGGGCCTCATCCATGAGCAGGGTGAGACTGGCGGCGAGCTCGCGGCTGCGGTCTTCGCGGGTGGCTCCGGTGAGGACCAGTCGGCGGGTGCGTGTGGCGCCGTCGGGGCCGCGCAGGCGGACCTCGAGCGCGTCGGCGGTCGAGCCGGGTCGGACGCTGATCGTCCAGGCGTCGAGGTCGTCACCGACGCGTGCGCGCAGGCCGGTCTCGGTGAGGCGGTGATCGACTGCGTCGGTGTGCAGCTCGAGCGGGGCCGCTGCGAGGACCAGCCAGGCGACGACCGCGAGCTGAGGCGCGAGGGCCACGGGCCGCAGGAGTGCCAAAATTCGCGGCGTTTGACCAGCGACGCGGCAGTCGGCGGCGAGGTGCGACAGGGAATTCACGAGGTCGTGTCGGGAAGCGCGAGGCGGGTGCGATGGCAGCGAGGTCAGTCGGCTGCGCGGCGGACGTGTTCGCGGCGAGGATGAAGGGAGGCGCGAGGCGGGTGCAGTCGGCTGCGCGGCGGACGTGTTCGCGGCGAGGATGAAGGGAGGCACGAGGCGGGTGCGATGGCGGCGACCCGGTGAGTGCAGTCGGCTGCGCGGCGAACGTGTTCTCAGCGAGACGATGGACAGCGGCGGAGGCTCGCGGCACGCTCGCGCCGTGCCCGTCGACCGCGATCGCTGGAACGCCTGCCGCTTCGATCCTTCATCGGCGAGCGGGCACTACGAGAGTTACTTCCAGCGGGCCAACCATCCGACGCGGCCGCTGGCGTGGTGGATCCGCTACACCATGTTCTGTCCCAAAGGACAGCCGGAGGCGACGGTCGGCGAGCTGTGGGCGATCTGGTTCGACGGCGAGCGCGGGGTCATCGCCGCGGCGAAGCAGGTGGTGCCGTGGGAGCGCTGCGCGTTCGCCCGCGACCGCCTGGATGTGCGCGTCGGCGAGGCCACGCTCGACGACCGCGGGCTGCGCGGGGCGGCGGTCGGGGCGGCGCACGCGTTCGCGTGGGAGCTGGCGTACACCAGCCCGGAGCCGCCGCTGCTGCTCCTGCCGGCCAACCTCTACGGCGGCGGGTTCCCCAAGGCCAAGTCGCTGGTCGGCTCGCCGAACGCGGCGTTCACCGGCACGATCACGGTCGACGGCGAGGCGCACGCGATCGACGGGTGGGTCGGCAGCCAGTCGCACAACTGGGGCTCTCGCCACACCGACCGTTACGCGTGGGGCCAGGTGGCCGGCTTCGACGGCGAGCCGGACAGCTTCCTCGAGTGCGCGACGGCGCGGGTGAAGCTCGGGCCGCTGTGGACGCCGCCGCTGACGCTGCTGGTGCTGCGCGTGGGCGGCGAGCAGATCGCGCTCAACTCGCTGTGGCAGGCGGCGCGGGCCCGCGGCGAGGTGGCGGTCGGCGGGGCCGAGTTCGAGTGGCGGCTCGCGTCGCAGACGCGGGGCGTCGCGGTGGAGGCGCGGATCTCGGCGCCGCGGCGGGCCTTCGTCGGGCTCGCCTACGCCAACCCGCCGGGGGGGGTCAAGACCTGCCTGAACAGCAAGATCGCCCGCTGCGAGCTGCGCGTGCGCCGGCCGGGGCACAAGCTGCTCGAGCTGCGCAGCGATCGCGCGGCCTTCGAGGTGCTGACCGACGCGACCGACCACGGCGTGCCGATCGTGGCCTGAAGGACATGTCTGAACGGGCATGTCCGCTCGGGCATGTGCGAACGGGCATGCCCCGAAGAGCATGCCCGTGAAGACCGCGAGCTACTGGACGCGGGCGGCGGCGCGGCGGGCCAGGACCTGGTCCATCTTGGCAGGGTTGAAGATGTTGGCCCGCTTGTGGTGGTTGGCGTGCATGTAGAGGCCGAACCAGATGCGGTTGCCGAGCCAGTAGAGGCCGTGGTCGAGGTTGACGGGCTTGTAGTCGCCGGTCGGCGAGTGGGCGTTGTGGGTGGCCCAGTTGAAGTGGGCGACGTGGACCCAGCCCACGGCCTGGGCGGGCAGCCACAGCAGGATGAACGCCTCGGGGCCGAGCAGCAGCCAGAACGCGAGGTTGAGCGGGATCATGACCGAGAAGCTGAGCACGCTGCGCAGCTGCTCGCGCCGGCGCATCTCGGGGGTGTCGCCGAACTGGTCGTAGGCCTGGTTCTGCAGCTGCTTCTCGACGTTGACGAGCATCGTCCGGGCGAGGAAGCGCCAGAAGTTGGGCATCACGTGGTGCGGGTCGCGCTCGGGGTCGTCGGAGAAGCGGTGGTGACGCTGGTGGATGATCTCCCACGAGGCGTAGCGGGTGATCACCAGGACGCCGGCGATCTCGCCGATCAGGCGGTTGATCGGCCGCGGGAAGTTGCCGTGGCAGCAGTTGTGGATGAAGACGTTGAGCAGGATGTGGACGTAGATGACGACCGGCAGCAGGGCGAGGTACCACCACTGCCACTGGAGCAGCGGCTGCTGCCCGGTGGCGAGGATCCAGGCGTCGAGGGCGAGGAAGGCCAGCAGGTACGCGCCGTCGTAGAGGAAGTAAAACCACGGGTTCCTGCGGTACTGGACCGAGGGCTGCGCGGTGAGCCACGTGGACAGGTTGGTGGCGATGCCGGTGTGAGCGGTCACGGTGCAGACGGGCGCGGACGGGCGCGGGGCAGGGATATCACGCGCGCCGGGGCGCGTCGAGATTGTCCCCACGCGCGTGAAGATTGAGGCCGTCCGGCGCGCGCAGTATGGTGCCGCGGCGATGGCCTCTCAGGGCGAAGCCGCCGGTGCGAATCCGGCTGCGCACGGGCGCGAGCGCGAGCACCAGACCTGGCTCGTGCGCCATCCGGCGGAGTGGCGACAGGTCGGGATCGTCGGCGCGTACCTGGGCCTCCTGGGGCTGATGTACTTCGTGCCGGCGTGGCGCCACCCGCTGCCGTTCGCGCTGGCGTGCCTGCTCAGCTTCCTCAACGCGGTCGTGATCCACAATCACATGCACCGCGGGATCTTCCACTCGCACCGGCTCAACCTGATCTGGCGCGGCGTGCTCAGCTTCGGCGCGCTCTACCCGGCCTCGGCCAACGTGCCGGCGCACAACCTGGTGCACCACCACTTCGCCGACGACGGCCAGCCCGACTGGGCCGACCCGTCGCACGTGGCGTTCCGCTGGCACCTGCTCAACCTGATCCACTTCCCCAACATCGCCGGGCCCAACACCTTCGCCGGGGTCGGCCGCTGGGCCCAGGTGACGAAGCAGCAGGGGTTCGTGCGCCAGTACACGACCGAGCTGGCGGTCGCGTTCGGGCTGACCGGCGCGGCGCTCTTGCACGACTTCTGGGGCGCGCTGCTGTTCATCGTCCTGCCGCAGCTGTACGGCGCGCGCTGCATCCTCCGCATCAACCTGATCCAGCACGACGCGACCGACCCGTCGAGCGAGTACGACCACTCGCGCAACTTCGTCGGCCGGTGGTTCAACTGGATCATGTGCAACAACGGCTACCACACGATCCACCACAACCGCGCCGGGCTGCACTGGACCGAGCTGGCCGAGGCCCACCGCCGCGAGGTCGCGCCGCGCATCGAGCCGCGCCTCGACGAGCCGAGCATGGTGCTGTACCTGCTGCGTACGTTCCTGCTGCCGCGGCGCCGGCCGGTGATGCGGGCCCGCGCCGGCGGCGAGGCCGAGCAGAGTGCCCGGGCCGAGCGGCGCGCGGCGGCCGAGCAGCAGGCGGCGCGCGAGCAGTCGGGGCCGGAAGGGGCGGCGACGTGACCGGCTTCCCGGCGGTGCTGGCGTACGCGGCGCTGGCGATCTTCTGGCTCAATACGGTGCTGATCGCGGCGGCCGGGTGGGGCGAGTGCGCCCGGCTGCTGCGGCGCTGGGGCGCGCGAGCGCGGGTCGGCGTGGTGGTCGAAGGGACAGGTCCCGAGGGACAGGCGGCGATCCACCGGGTGCGCCAGGTCGGCCGCTCGAAGGGCGACGCGACGATCTGGTTCCACGACCGCGCGTACGAGGGCGAGGTGCTCGGCGGGGTGGTGGCGGTCGGGTCCGAGCAGGTCGGCCTGGCCGGCGGGACGGTGTGGGTCGGGCGAGCGCGTCAACGGGCGGCGGCGGCCTGCCCCGGGCCGGAGGCGTTCGCGGCCGCCAAGCCGGCGGCGACGCGCGCGGCCGGCTGGACGCGCGCGGTCGAGGTGTCCATTCGGACAGGTGATCGAGTGTGGCTGTCCCAAGGGCCAGGCGGGCCGCTGATCGCCGACGACGACCCGCGAGGGTGGCGGCGCAAGGTCGTCGGGCTGACCGCGGCGCTGGTGGTGGGCGTCCTGGTGGTTGCGGCCTGGTGCACTGCGCTGTGCCTGTGGCCGCCGGTGTTCGGGACGGTGAGCAAGCTGGGCGCGTTGGCGACGCTGGTGGTGTTCAACCTGTTCCAGCTGTTGGGCAAGCTGCATCACGAGGCGATCCAGCCGCCGGCGACGCTGGCGTTGCGCGGGGTCTGGCGCGGCTGAGGCTGCGGTGCGAGCCCGCGACTGGGCTGCGGGCGCGGCTGCTCGAGCGGCCTTGCTCGATCTCCGCCCGGGCGGCGGCGTTGCTCGCCTGTCACAAATCGGCGGCCACGGCCGCGTGCGAGCCGGTCTCGAAGGGCCCCGCGCGACTGGTGCGGGGCGATGCGCGTCGAGTAGAGTGAGGCCGATGTCGTTCGTGCGGTCGCGAGCTTGGGTCGTCGTCCTCGCCTCTCCGGGGTGCTTCTCGCCGGCCGGGATCGACGGCAGCGCGACGGGCACGGAGACGAGCTCCGGGACGACCGAGGCGACGACGGCGTCGACGGAGACGACGGCGATCACCACGCGGGGGGAGCCGACGACCGGGATGGTGACGTCGATGGGGTCGATGACGGAGACGACGACCTCGACGACGACGGAGCCGGTGACGTCGACCGATCCGCTGACGACGACGACGGACCCGAGCACCAGCACGACGACGATCGACGAGACCACCGGCTCCTTCTGCGGCGACGGGACGCCCGACATGCCGGTAGAGGAGTGCGACGACGGCAACAACGACGACGGCGACGGCTGCAGCGCGGACTGCGAGGTCGAGCGGCCGGACAAGCAGAAGCGGTTCGTGTTCCTGACCAGCGAGCTGCACTCGGGCCTGAGCGTGGGCGGCCTCGCGGGCGCCGACGCGATCTGCAACACGCTGGCGAACAGCCCGACGGCACACCCGGCGCTCAAGGGGCGCATGTTCACGGCCTGGATGTCGGACGCGGGTGCGAACGCGATCGACCGCATCGGCGAGTGGCAGGGGGAGTACACCCAGGTCGGCGGCGTGACGGTGGCGACCGGATCGATGGCCTTCAAGAGCGCGGACCTGACGACCGCGATCAACGTGACCGAGAAGGGCGAGTCGATCCCGGCGACGATGCAGCCGTGCGAGACCGGGAGCGACGTCGCGTGGACCGGCACTCTGGCCGGCGGCCAGGTCGACCCCTCGTACACGTGCAACGACTGGCAGTCGGACGTGGGCCAGGGCCGGGTCGGCATGTTCAACGCCACCAACTCGTCGTGGACGGACTGCGCCCCGCGCGACTGCACCGAGATGTTCCGGCTGTACTGCATCGAGATCGAGTGATCGCGCCCGCCGTCGGCGCAGTGGTGGTCGGGCAGGAGCTCGACGCCGGCCGTGCTCGCACAGGGCCGGGTTCTCGCGGGCGACGTCAGCACTGCGTGGATCCGCGGCGAGCGAGGGGCGAAATCGCACTGAACACTTGCCGATCTTGGCGCGCGTTCGCGCGCGGCTAGCCTGAGCGGCAATGCGCATCGGCCGAGCCGCGGGCTCCGGACGCGATTTCTGGGCGGTTCTGCCGGGCTACGGGCTGGTGCTGTGGGTGCTGGCGGCGATCGTCTGCGCGCTGTTGCCGCTGCCGCGCTGGCTGGTCGACCTGCTGCTGACGTTGAGCCTCGCGGGCTCGGTGACGGCGCTGGTGGCGAGCGTGACGGCGCGGCGCAGCGCGGAGCTGCTGGGGTTCCCGCGGCTGATCTTGCTGATGACGCTGACGCGGATGGCGCTCAACGTGACGACGACGCGGCTGATCCTGCGCGACGCCGACGCGGGCGAGGTGATCGCGGCGTTCTCGACGCTGGTGATCCAGGGCGACCTGCTGGTCGGGGCGGTGGTGTTCGCGATCGTGACCGTGGTGCAGTTCGTGGTGGTGGCCCGCGGCGGCGAGCGGATCGCCGAGGTCGCGGCCCGCTTCGCCCTCGACGGCTTGCCGGGGCACCAGGCGGCGATCGAGGCCGATCTGCGGGCCGGGGCGATCTCGGCGGCGGAGGCGTCGCGGCTGCGGGCGCGCCTGCGCGAGCGCTCGAACTTCTACGGGGCGATGGACGGGGCGGCCAAGTTCATCCGCGGCGACGCGATCCTTGGTGTGGCGCTCACGAGCATCAACGTGGTCGGCGGGGTGGCCGTGGGGCTGCGCGACGGGCTCGGGCTGGCGGCGTCGCTCGAGCTGTACGGGCGCCTGGCGATCGGCGACGGCCTGCTGGCCCAGGTGCCGGCGCTGCTAGTCGGGCTGGCGGGGGCGCTGCTGGTGGCGCGGGTCGACCGCGAGGAGCCGGCGACGCGGCGCGTGGCGTGGTGGAGCCCGGGGCTGCTCGCGGCCCCCGCGGGGCTGCTGGCCGGGCTGGCGCTGGCGCCGGGGATGCCGGCCGCGGCGTTCGGGACCACCGCCGCGGGGCTGGCGGCGCTGGCCTGGTGGACCCGACGCTCGCGCGGGCGGCCGGGCCGGCGGATCGTGGTCTGTCTCCCGGGACATGACGAAAAGGACATGCAGGCGCTGCGTCGCCCGCTGGCCGAGCTGCGCCGCCGCTGCGCGGGCGCGCTGGGGATCGAGGTGCCGCCGATCGTGCCGGTGGCGGGGCCGAGCTTCGCGGTGCGGCTCGGCGAGCGAGTGCTGAGCGCGCCGGAAGACCTGGGCGAGCGGATCGGGAGCGGGGCGCGAGCGGGGGACGAACGAGTGGCGGCGGACGAGAGAGCCGAGAGCGCGGCGTCGGGTGCGGCGCGCGAGCTGGCAGCGCGCGCGGTGTCGGGTGCGTCGCGCGAGCCGGCCGCGCGCGCAGGAGAATGGGTGGCGGGAGAGTCGAGCGACGCGGGTGAGGGAGCAGAGAGCGTCGCGTCCGGCGAGTCGAGTGAGCTGGGGGCGCGGGCAGGGAGACGGGTGTCCGGTGAGTCGAGCGAGCCGGGGGCGCGGGCAGAGAGACGGGTGTTCGGTGAGTCGAGCGAGCCGGGGGCGCGGGCAGAGAGATGGGTGGCGGGAGAGTCGAGCGAGCCGGGGGCGCGGGCAGAGAGACGGGTGTCGGGAGAGTCGAGCGAGCCGGGGGCGCGGGAAGAGAGACGGGGGTCGGGAGAGTCGAGCGAGCTGGGGGCGTCCGGGGCGGACGGGCGTCGGCGAGGTGTGCAAAGGGACATGGTCGATTGGGCAGGTCTTTCGGGGCATGGTCGAGAGGACAGGATCGTGACGGCGGTGTTTCGGGCGGTGATGCGGGGGGCGGAGGCGCTGGTCGACCTGGAGACGATCGCGGCGGCGCTGGAGCTGCAGCGGACGCGCGAGCCGGCGATCACGCGCGAGGCGCTGGCGGCGGTCGGGCCGGGCGAGCTGCTCGAGCTGACGCGCGGGCTGCTGCGCGAGCGGGTGCCGTTGCCGCTGTTCGCGGCGCTGCTCGAGGCGGTCGCGTCGGAGCCGCTGCTGCGACAGGCGAGCGAGCGCGGGCGCTGGTTGGCGGCGCTGCGCGAGCGGTTGGCGCCGCAGTGGGTCCGCGAGGTGGTGGCGGCGCACGCCCGCGTCGGCGCGGTGACGTGGACACGACCGGTGGCCGACGCGGAGGCGGCGCTGATGTCACGGGCGGTGAGCGGTGAGCGCGGGCTGCGGCTCGGGCTCGACGCCCGCTCGCGGCAGGCCTGGCGCTGGCGAATAATGTCGCAGAACAACGTTGCGGGCGGAGATAGCGAGGACGGGCCGCCGCCGATCGTGGTCTGTTCGCCGCGGGCGCGGCCGGTGTTCGCGCTGCTGCTGGCCCGCGGGGCGCCGCACGTGACTGTGCTGAGCACGGTGGAGCTGCAAGAGGCCGAGCTGCCGGTGCCGGGCGATCTTGACGGGCCGCCGGCGCGATGGTTCGAGGCGCCGGTGCACGCGGGCGGCGCCTCACGCGGCCGGACGTTGCCGGGCGAGCGCGACACGGCGTAGCTTTCGCGGCCTATGGCCGGCAAGGCGACGCTCTACTGGGATTACATCAAGCTCGAGGAGCTGCTCGGACTGCAGACGGGCATCGAGCCCGACGAGTCGGAGCTCGAGAACGACGAGGTGATGTTCATCACCATCCACCAGATCGACGAGCTATGGTTCAAGCTGGCGATCCGCGAGCTCGTGCGGATCCGGAACCTGTTCGCGCAGGAGAAGGTGCGCGAGCAGTCGCTGTCCGACGCGGTCCGCGGCATTCGCCGCACCGCCTTGCTGTTCGACCAGGTGGCGCATCACTTCCGCCTGATGGAGACGATGACGACCCGCGACTACCTCGGCTTCCGCGACAAGCTGAGCCCGGCGAGCGGGTTCCAGTCGGCGCAGCTGCGGGAGATCGAGATCCTGATGGGCCTGCGGGTGGCCGACCGGATCCCGCTCGGCCACGACAACGACTACCTGCGGGCGCTCCGCTACCCCGACGGGCGGCCGTCGCCGGCGTCGAAGCGGGTCGAGGCGCGGCTCAAGGACGTGCCGACGCTGCTCGAGGCGATCAACGAGTGGTTGCACCGCACGCCGATCCAGGGCTCGACGCCGGAGCAGGAGGGCGACGCGGAGAACGTGCGCCGGTTCGTCGAGAATTATCTCAAGGCGCAGGCGATCGAGGCCGAGGAGGCGATGATGCTGGTGCGCGACTCGGCGCCCGGCGAGGCCGACCGGCGGCGGATCGAGGAGCGCTACAAGCAGGAGCGGAGCAAGGCGCGCGAGTTCCTGCTGGCCGAGGAGGTGCCCGAGGAGGAGCGGCCGCAGGTGGCGCGGGTGCGGGCGGCGCTGCTGTTCATCGAGAGCTACCGCGAGCTGCCGCTGCTGGCCTGGCCGCGCGAGGTGCTCGACGGGCTGGTGGAGCTCGAGCAGGCGTTCGTGATCTTCCGCCAGCGGCACGCGCGGATGGTCGAGCGGGTGATCGGCCGCCGCACCGGCACGGGCGGCTCGGCGGGCGTCGATTATCTCGAGCAGACTGCGCTGCGTTACCGGGTGTTCCGCGAGCTGTGGGCGGTGCGCACGTTGATGATCCGCAAGACGGCCCTGCCGCCGCTGCGCGGGCCCGACGTGTACGGCTTCGTGGCCAAGGAGTGATCGATGCGCGGACCGAAAGTCATCGTCGTGGGCGGCGGGACGATGGGCTCGGCGACCGCGTGGGCGCTGGCGGCCCGCGGCGCCGAGGTCACCGTGCTCGAGCGCTTCTCGCACGTGCACGAGTACGGCAGCCACTCCGGCTACACCCGCATCATCCGCGAGTCGTACCACGAGGGCGCCGGCTACGTGCCGCTGGTGCGCCGCGCCGACGCGCTGTGGCAGGCGCTCGGCGAGCGGGCCGGCGAGGCGCTGCTGGTGCGCACGGGGATGGTCGAGTTCGGGCCCGAGAGCGACCCCGACTACCGGGACGCGATCGCGGCCTGCGTCTCGGCGGAGGTCGAGCACGAATTGATGGACGCGGCGACGGCCCGCCGGCGCTTCCCGATCGCGGTGCCCGAGGGGTGGACGGCCTGCTTCACGCCGTCGGGTGGGTACCTGCGCGTTGGGCCATGTCTCGAAGCGCTAAAACGAGAGGCCATGTCTCTCGGGGCAGGTTGGAGGACGGGCGTGCGGGTCCGCGAGGTCGCGCTGGGCGAGCGGCCGCGGGTGCTGCTCGACGACGGCGCGCTGCTGCCGGCCGACCACGTGGTGGTGACTGCGGGGGCGTACCTGCCGGGGCTGCTGCCGGGGTTCATGCCGGGCCAGCTGAAGGTGCTGCGGCGGGTGCTGGCGTGGACGCGCCCCGAGCCGGGCGAGGTCGACCGCCTGGCGGCGATGCCGGTGTGGGCGTCGTTCGGGCCGGGGGGCTTCGTGTACGGGTTCCCGTACGGGCACGAGGGCGTGACCGGCTTCAAGGTGGCGTGTCACGTGCCGCCGCCGGAGGTCGGGGCGGCCGAGGCGGGGGTCGATCCGGAGCGGGTCGACCGCGCGATCCACCCGGCCGATCTCGCGCCGCTCGACGCGTTCCTCGCCGAGTACCTGCCGGCGGGGCGGGGCGAGTTCGTGCACGCGGCGGTCTGCCTCTACACTTGCACGCCGTCGACGGACTTCGCGATCGATCATGTCCCGGGGGACAGGCGGGTGTGGGTGGCCGGCGGGTTCTCCGGGCACGGCTTCAAGTTCGCGCCGGCGATCGGCGAGCTGGTGGCCGAGGCGGTGGTGACCGGGGAGGCGCCCGAGGCCCTGCGGGCGTTCGCGCGCGCACGTCACGCGGGGTGATCGGCCCGCGGCCGGGCGCGGACAAATCCGCGCGGGTCGCTGCACGAGCCGCCGAGGAGCGTAGATGCGCGCCTGCGCCCGTTGCTGGCCTGCGGGGCTTTTGCCAGCATCGCGGGGCCGATGTCCGACCCAGCGACCAGCGGGATCCCCGAGGCTCTGGCGACGGCCGTGCGTGCGGTCGACGTGCCGCACGATCTCCGGACGCTCTTCGAGCGGCTGGCCGTGCCCCTCGCGCTCGAGGTCGAGGCGCCGGCCGAGGACGCGCCGCCGCTGGTCCTGCAACTGTTGCGGCTCGCCGGCCACGGTTCGTCGTTGCGGCTGGTAGGGGTTCGCACGAGCGCCGAGGGGCCGAAGGTGCGCTTCGTCCACGGCACCAGGGACCTGGTCCTCGGGACAGCCGAACTCGCCGACGGGATCCCCGCGCTCGCGCGGCGGATCGCGCAGAGCCTGCTCGACGCCGACGAGACCGCCGGGGCGCTCGAGCGCTTCGTGCGCGAGTCGCCGCGGCAGGACGCGCTGCGCCGGCTGACGCGGGCGATGCTCAAGACGAACAGCGTCGACCGGCTGCGGACGATCCTGCTGATCGGGATGACCTCGGGGCTGGCCCTGGGGTTCAGCCGGGCGGCCCTGTTCGTGTACGACGAGGACGGGCGCGCGCTGGTCGGCGAGTCGGCGATCGGGCCGGCCGACGCGGCCGAGGCGGTGGGCGTGACCGCGGGGTTGGAGCTCGAGCGGCGGATCGCCGAGGTGGAGGCGACGGAGCCGCGCTACGAGAATTTCGTGCGCACGATCGCGGTCGACGTGACGACCGACCCGCGCGACGAGATCGGGCAGGCGCTGGCGGCGAGCGGGCCGCTGCTCTTCTCCCGCGAGAAGCCGGTCAACCCGGCGCTGGCCGCCCTCGAGCCGCCGCACGAGTTCCTGGTCGCGGCGATCCGCCTGCGCGACAAGGTGCTCGGGATCGTGGTCGCCGACGACCCGTACGGGTCCGCGCCGATCGACCCGCAGGCGCGCGAGTTCATCGGCTTCCTGCTCGACACGGCCGCGCTGGCGTCGGAGAACCTGCGGCTGCACGAGAGCGTGGAGACGCTGGCGCGCCACGACGAGCTGACGGGGCTGTTCAACCGCCGCGAGTTCGAGTCGCGGATGGCCGACGAGCAGTCGCGGGCCCAGCGGCTCGGCTCGCAGTGCGCGCTGCTGCTGTTCGACGTCGACTACCTGCAGCGGGTCAACCTCGCCCGCGGGCACAAGGCCGGCGACCAGCTGTTGCAGGCGGTCGGGGTGCTGCTGCGCTCGACGCTGCGCTCGCACGACATCGTGGCTCGCCTCACCGGCGACGCGTTCGCGGTGCTGGTGACCGACACCAACCACGAGCAGGTGCTGGCGATCGCCCGCCGGGTCGGCTCGCTGGCCCTGGGGATGGGCGTGTCCCTCAGCGCGGGCGGCTCGCTGTGGCCGCGCGACAACCACGAGATGTCGGTGCTGTTCTCGGAGGCCGAGGCGGCGCTGATCGACGCCAAGCGCAGCGGCCGCGGCCGCGCGATCATCGACGGGGACGAGGCGCCGATGCTGTTCGAGCCGCCCGGCGACGAGGACGAGCCGGTGGGCTGAGTTTGTCGAGGCATGTCTGTTCGGACATGTCTTGAAGAGCATGATGGGGCGAAGCGAGCGGCGCGGCCGGGCGAGGGGCCGGGCGACGCGAGCGCGGCGCGGCGGCCAGGCGGGGACGCATGTCTCGAGGGACACGTCGAGGCGAGCGCGGCGCGAGGGCGTGACTCTGAAGGGCAGCTCATCGAGGCGAGCGGCGCGGCGGCCAGGCGGGGGCGAGGGCATGTCTCGAGGGACACGTCGAGGCGAGCGCGGCGCGAGGGCGTGACCTGAAGGGCAGCTCATCGAGGCGAGCGCGGCGCGGCGGCGGGCGACCGCTCGTGTTCGCATGAGACGAGCGCGCCGCGCTGGCGGGCAGGACATGTCTCAACGAGCATGTCGAGGCGAGCGCGCAGCGGGGAAGAACCCTGGCGCGAGGCGAGCGGCGAGGCGCCATCGGAGCTCGGGCGCCGCGGCGCGCGAGGCGAGCGCGCCGCTCGGGTGTTCTTCAGGACATGCGCGAGGGGGCATGTCCTGAAGCGCAGCCGCTCAGGCGTCGCAGCACTTCTTGTACTTCTTGCCGCTGCCGCACGGGCAGGGGTCGTTGCGGCCGATCTTCGGGGCGGTGCGGACGAAGGGCGCGGGGCCGTGGTCGTGGTCGCAATCGGGCCCGTGGACGTGGCCGTGGTCGTGGTCGTGGTCGTGGTCGCAGTCGGGGCCGTGGACGTGCTCGTGGCCGGGCATGCGGGGGACTATGCGCGAGCGGGCCGGCGGGCGGCAAGGCGCGCGTGCGGGGCTGGCGGCCGCCCGGCGGCGTGTGGTCTGGGGCATAGGCCGCGGGGGTATCGGCGATCCGGACGCCGGGCCGTGACCCCGGCGGGGTCAGCGACCGAGCGTTTTGACGTCGAGCCAGCCGTTGGCGTTGGCGGCGACCACGACCGTCCCGTCCCAGCCGGTCCCGTAGATCGCCCGGTCGATCGTGCGGCGCTGGAAGATCTCGGTGACCTTGTCTTGATAGGCGCCGCGGAAGCCGACCATCGCCTGCACGGGGGTGCGGCGGCCGCGGACGCCGTACTCGGGGTGCACGAGGTGCTCCAGCGCGACGATGTGCGGGTGGCCGTACTTGCGGGCGGTCCACGGAATATTCCGCTCGTACGGGCCCATCGAGATCACGGCCACGCGCGGGCTCATCAGTGCCATCTGGTAGTGAATGGTGGCGTTCTTACTGCCGTGGTGGCCGACCTGGTAGATGTCGACGTCGAGCAGCTCCGGGTGCTTCTCGTAGCGGTCGGCCAGGCGCGACAGGCCGACGAGCTCGAGGTCGCCGGTGAACAGCGCCGAGGCCTCGCCGTAGTCGACGCGGACGACGACGCTGTGGTTGTTGGGGTTGTCGCCGTAGGTGTCGACGTCGTGGGTGACGGTGCCCCACAAGGCGGTCAGCTTGGGGTCGGTGGCCGCGCGGGCGCAGCCGCCGATCGGGTCGATCACGGCGTTGGTGAGGCCCCCGGCGGGCACGTCGCCGGCGCCGACGGCGAGGTACTGCACGTCCTTGTCGGGGTGGCTGCGCAGCCAGGCGTGCACGGCCATCTGCTGGGTCGCGCCCGGGTCCTCGGTGCCGTCGTTGTGGCTGTGCGGGGCGTCGGCGCCGTTGTCGACCACGTTCTTGACGGTGTAGCGCTCGAGCACGCCGAGGGCGCCGCGGTTGTGGTCGATGTGCGGGTGGGTGACGAGCAGCAGGTCGAGGGTGCGATTCAGATCGGCGCGGCGGGCGAAGAAGGCGTCGAGGTAGGTGTAGAGCGCGGCCTCGCCGTCGAACAGCTCGTTCTTCTCGCCGCCGGTGTCGATCAGCGCCGCGCCGCACGGGAACTCGAGCAGGGTCGCGTCGCCCTGGCCGATGTCGATAAAGTGCAGCGTCATCGCGTCGGCCGGGTCGGTGCTCGGCGGGCGCGTGGTCGGGTCGCGGTCGCGGGCCTGCGGCGGCAGGGTCAGGCTCGGGTCCGGCTTGACCTCGATCGGCGGGGCGTCGTCGTGCGCACCGCAGGCGCACACGAGCACGGCGAGGGCGAGCACGCGGGGTCGCACCCGCGCATCATAGCAGCGCGGCGCAGGCCACGAGGTCGTGGGCTGCGCCGCGTCGGAGGGTGAAGTGGCCCGGTGGGCTCGGGATCCAGACGGCCAGGGGTGCGTCCGGTGGTGCTTGGGGACAGATCAGGCGACCTGTCGAAAGAGACACGTCAGACGTGATCGCCGCTCGAAGGGCGAATCGTTCCAGGTGCGCCCATCACGCACTCCGAGCGGAGGCGCGCGCCAAAAGGCCCGCGCGGTGGGGTCCAGAAGGCCCAGAGGGCCCCTGTCAGGCTGCCTCCGGTCGATCGAGCGGAGAGGGCTCGGTAGTGCCCCCCGGCTGGGTCTCGGCCGGCGCCTGCGGCGCTCGCGCGGTCGTGACCGGGCCGCGCTCCTTCTTGGCGAGGCGCCGGATCATCCGCCGGAGCGACTTGGCGATCGCGTGCCCGGTGGGCAACACGACGGCGACCGTGTCGCCGTGCTCCTTCTGGATGATGACCGTGTGCTGGCCGATGACGAGGCGGATGGTGTCCTCCCCGGTCTGGCCGAACAGCTGCAGCGAGGCGTCCAGGACGGGCGACCAGCTGTCGACGCCCCGGAATCCCCGTGGGTGGTTGGGTGAGTCGATCGTGACGGCGACGACGCCCGGGGCGGCCGCCAGGTGTTCGATGTTGGCAAAGAGGCTCATGGCTGTGTCTCCTGCGTCGAGCCGCGCTGGGCTGCGGGCGCCGCGCTCGACGTTCGGTCAACCATGGTCCGTCTTGGGGGACGGTGCCACCGGCGCCCTGCGGGCATGCATCACACTGAAGGTTTGTTGAGGGATGGCCGGACATCGTTCCAGGCCCCCCCTACACCCCGTACAGCCTACCTTCCCCGTTTCGCCGGGGGGTCCCCAGGGGGTGGGGTCTCCAGGCGTCAACTCGAGTGGAGCATGCTCACCGAGCTCAAGCGGATGCGAGACTTCGCACGATCTCGAGGGCCTCGGCCACATGCTTCTTGGGCCGGACCTGCGACGAGAACACGTGCCGCACCACGCCGCCGCGGTCGATGATGAAGGTGACCCGGCCGTCGATGAGGCCCAGCGTCTTCTTCACCCCGTAGCTGCCGCGCACCGCCCCGCCGGCGTCGCTGAGGAGGCGGAACGGCAGGTTGTACTTGCTCGCGAACGCCTTGTGCGCGGCGACGCCGTCGCTGCTGATGCCGACCACCTCGGCGCCGGCGTCGGCGAACACGGTGTAGCTGTCGCGGAAGCTGCAGGCCTCGACGGTGCAGCCGGGCGTGTCGTCCTTGGGATAGAAGTAGAGGACGACGCAGCGCTCCTTGAGGAGATCGGCGAGGGCGACGGTGCGGCCCTCCTGATCCTGCAGGCTGAAGTCGGGGGCGACGTCGCCGACGGCGATCTGGGTGCTGCGACTCATGCGCCCGCGAGTGTACCGCCGGCCGCGCAGCGCCGGAAGGGCCTGTAAACGGCGCGAATTTTCTCGTATCAGTGAAGGCCATGCGCTGGGTTCGCCTGTCGCCGCTGTACTTCGTCGCCTCGACGGCGATGCTGGTGTGGCCGCTCTATCCGCTGCTGGGCGACCACATCGAACCGCGCGTGTTCGGGGTGCCCTGGTCGCTGGCGTACGTGATTCTCGTGATCCTCGCCAACACCGCGGTGCTGGTGGGGCTGTACCTGAGCCGGGCCGTCGACGCCGTCGAGGCCGAGGACGAGCACCATGGCTGACATGGGCGCGGTCGCGCCGTACGCGGTGTTCGCCTACCTGGCGGCCTCGCTGGCGATCGGCCTGATCGCGGGCCGCCGCGGCTCGGGCGGCGCCGACGACTTCGTCACCGGCGAGCGCTCGTTCGGGCCGGTGCTGATGTACTTCGTCATGGGGGCGATGATCTTCAGCGCCTACGCGCTGCTCGGCACGCCGCAGCGGGTCATCAGCAAGGGCTCCGACGCGTTCTACATGCTGGCCTACGGGGCCGCGGCGTTCGTGCCGGTGTTCTACTTCGGGGCCCGCGTGCGCCGCATGGGCGCGCGCCTCGGCCTCGTGACCCAGGCGGAGCTGATCGGGGCCCGCTACGACAGCCGCCGCGTCACCACGGTGATGGGCGCGGCGTCGCTGCTGGCGTTCATCCCGTACCTGGCGATCCAGTTCAAGGGCGCCGGCATCGTCATGCACCACGCGCTCGGCTGGTCGCCGCTGCTCGGCGCGGCGGTGGTCTACGCGACGGTCGCGATCTACGTGATGTTCGGCGGCATGCGCGGGGTCGGCTGGACCAACGTGCTGCAGGGCGTGGCCATGCTGGCGGTGGTGTGGTGGCTCGGCCTGGCGATCCCCGGGCAGCTGTTCGGCGGGGTCGCGCCGATGTTCGACCGCGTGATCGCCGAGCACCCGGAGTACCTGACGCTGCCCGGGCCGGCGCCCGGGACGTCGTCGTTCCAGTACACGGCGGAGATCGTGATGTCGACGCTCGGCTTCGCGATGTGGCCGCAGGTGTTCATGAAGTGCTTCACCGGCCGCAGCGCGCGGGCGGTGCAGTACTCGGCGGTGACGTACCCGAGCTTCCTGGTGTTCCTGATCCCGCTGCTGTTCCTCGGCTACGCGGCGCTGCTGCTGCCGGGAGCGCCGCGCGACGAGGGCGTGCTGCTGTGGCTCGTCAGCCGGCCCGAGGTCGGCGGGCCGTGGGTGTTCGCGGCGTTCTGCACCGCGGTGCTGGCGGCGTCGATGTCGACCGGCGACTCGCTGCTCCACGGCGGCGCGTCGATCTTGGTCCGCGACGTGCTGGTCTCGGGGCTCGGCCTGCCGCTGTCGGAGCAGGCCCAGACCCGGCTGATGCGCATGGGCGTGGTCGTGCTGTTCGCGCTCGGCCTGGGCATGTTGATCGTCGCCAGCAAGCTGTCGATCGTCGACTTGCTGCTGCTCGCCTACGCGGTGCCGGTGCAGTTCCTGCCGCCGGTGATCCTCGGCCTGTACTGGCGGCGGGCCAACCGCGTGGCCGCCGAGGCCGGCCTGTTCGTCGGCCTCGGGGTCGCGTTCGCGCTGTTCCTGGCCAAGATCCTGGCGCCGGGGCTGTACGCGTGGTGTAACCCGCTCGACCTGCAGATCGGCGCGGTCGGGCTGGTGCTCAACGCGATCACCATGTTCGTGCTGTCGCTGACGACCCCGCCCATGGCACAGTCCCACCTGCAACGCTTCGAGTTCCGCAGCCCATGACGTCCCGCGCGCTCCTCGTCGTCCCCCTGTGTCTGGTCGCCTGCGAGGCCACGAGCCGCCGCTTCGCCGCGCTCGACGCCCCGCCGCCCGCGCCGGTGGCCGTCGGCGAGGCGCGGCCGCTGTCGGAGTTCAAGAAGGTGACCGAGCTGTCCGAGGCCGAGAAGGCGAAGCAGGCCAAGGACCTGCCCGAGTGCGGCCGCGGCAGCGGGCGCGACCTGAACGGCGAGTGCGCGCCGATCGGCCTGTGGGACACCGGCACGGTGCAGCGGGTGCAGATCCCCGGCGGCGTGTTCGTGATGGGCAACGTGCCCGACCACTTCAACTCGTCGCCGTCGCGCGAGCTGCCGGCGGTCCGCTGGTCGGGCAACCCGCCGCGCCACGCGGCCCTGCGCAGCTTCTGGATCGACCTCCACGAGGTCACCCGCAAGGCCTACACCGTGTGCGTGGCGGCCGACGAGTGCACGCCCGCCGTCTGTCCCGAGGGCCAGGCCGACACGGCGAAGGACCTCCAGCCGCAGGTCGCCGACGCGCTGCCGCAGACCTGCGTCACCCACCAGCAGGCCGAGGCCTACTGCCGCTTCGCCCGCGGCCGCCTGCCCAGCGAGGCCGAGTGGGAGTACGCGGCCCGCGGGCCCGACGCGCGCGTGTACCCGTGGGGCAACGCGATCAAGGACGACATCCCGCAGGGCCTCTATCCCGCAGGACATGTCCGTCTGGACAGCTCGTACTTCGGCGTGCGCGGGCTCGGCAGCGACGCGCTCGAGTGGGTCGCGGACGCCTACGACCCCGACGCCGCGCTGCGGCCGTTCGTCAGCGAGTCGTTCCGCGCCGCCGACGGGCCGCTGGCGGTCGCGCGCGGGGTGTTCGAGCAGGCGGCGTTCTGCGGCGAGGACGCGGCCTGCAGGCCGCCCGCGGGCGAGCCGGTCCGCCACGTGTACAAGTACGGCAGCGTCGGCCAGCGCCGGGGCGCCCGCGAGGTCCGCCCGCCGAAGTTCCCGGGGGTCGAGCTCGAGGGCTGGGACATCGTCGCCGCCGACGCCCGCCTCGGCTTCCGCTGCGCCGCCGACCTGCGCCCGGAGGACAAGCCGCTGCAGGTGCCGGCCGCCGTCGCGCCGATCCCCATCGTCCGCTCCGAGGGGTCGCTCGAGCTGTTCGGCGGGGTGGTCGAGGCGGTCAATCAGGAGGAGGCGCGCCGCTTCTGCGCCGCGCTGAGCGTGCCCTACGGCGCGGAGGCGCTGACGGGCTTCCGCCTGCCGCAGCTGCTGGAGATCCAGCAGCTGTCGGCGGTGTTCCGCGGTCCGGGGCCGTTCTGGGCCGAAGACGGGGCGGCGGTCCAGATCGACGACACGACGCCGCCCGCTCCGGACGCGCCGTGGCGCGAGCTGATGGTCGGCGGCGAGACGGCCCTGGCGGCCCGCTGCGTGCGCACGGTGCAGTGAGCGGCAGGTCGCGCTCGACGAGGGCGTGACGGACGAACCGTTCGAGCGTCGCGCGGTGCCAGGGTCCTCTCGATGCTAGGGTGCGCGGGATGGCCTTCGACGCCGCGCAGCTCCGTACGTCGCTCGTCCGCTACTACAATGCGGTGCAGGTGGCCGAGATGGTGGAGGGGCCGCTCAACCTCCATTTCTGGGTCATGAAGTTCGACGAGCTCGCCGCGGCGTACATCGTCGGCATCGCGGACGAGGAGCCATGGACGTCGCTCCTCCCGCTGTTCCGCCGCGTCCTGGGCGAGGCGCTGGCGACCGACGACGCCGTCGAGCGGCTGCTGCCCCCGGACGCCGACTTCACGGCGAAGGACATCCACACTTCGATCAACGCCCTGCAAGGCCTCTACGAGGTTACGTGCGGGCTGAAGACCAAGGCGCTCGCGGAGTGGATCGCCACCGGCGAGCGTCAGCCGCAGTGGTTCGAGCGGGCCTTCCGGATCGATTCGCGCTACTTCGCCCGCAAGTACGCGAAGAAGAAGCCGAGCCTGCAATACGGCGTCTATCCGCTGGTACAGCTCGCCTGCGCGGCCGAGCGGGCGGCGGAGGCGAGCGAGATCCTCACGCGCGTCCTCCCCGACAAGAAGTTCGTGCCGGCCAAGGCGCGCACGATCGCCGAGCTGGCGCTGTCGATCGCCGCCGACCCGCGACCGCAGCGAGACCGCGCGGAGCGGTTCCTCCGCGCGAACGTGCGGGAGCGGATCGATCACGGCGGCTACGGCACCGTCGCGGAGTACCTCTACGTCGCGAGCCTGGCCGGCCTCCCGGGCTCGCCGGCGGAGCTGCTCGCGCGCGCGCCGAGTTACGCCCGGCCTTGAATCGGCTGACTTCAAGGGCATGTCCTTCAGAACATGTTCGAATGCACATGGCGCATCGGGCATGCCGCTCAGGACATGCATCAACCCGTGTATTCGACGAACAGCGCGGTGATGTTGTCGCGGCCGCCGTTGATGTTGGCGTGGCGTACGGCCTCGCGGGCGGCGGTGGCGAGGTCGGCCGAGAACAGGCGGGCCAGCAGGCCGGTCTCGTCGAGGTACTCGTGGAGGCCGTCGCTGCACAGCAGCAGCTTGTCGCCGGGGGCCAGCTCGAGCTGGCGGACGTCGACCTCGACGAACTCGCGGTGGCCGACCGCGCGGGTGATCACGTGCTTGAGGTGCGACAGCTTGGCCGCCTCCGGCGTCATCGTGCCTTGCCGGATCTGCACGTTCACCAGCGTGTGGTCGTCCGTCAGCTGCACGTGCTCGCCGGCGTGCCACAGGTAGACCCGCGAGTCGCCGACCCACGCGACCGTGGCGACCTGGCCGGCCACCAGCACCACCGAGGCGGTGGTCGACATGCCCCTTCGGTCAGGGTCCATCTCGCCCATCGTGTGGACCATGTAGCAGGCGCTCTGGATCGCCCCGCGGAGCAGGGCCGCGAGGCGCTGGCGGGCCGCCTGATCGAGCTCGCCGCCGTGGCGGGCGATCTCGATGTCGGTCGCGTCGCCCTTGACGAAGTCGACGATGAACTCGACCGTCTCCTGGCTGGCGATCTCGCCGCGGGCCCGGCCGCCGACCCCGTCGCAGACGATGAAGAGGCCGAGTTGTGCGTCGGCGAGGAAGGCGTCCTCGTTGCGGCTGCGCACCCGGCCGACGTCGGTGTAGCCGTAGTGCCGCGTCCCCATGGCGCCGAGACCTTACCACGGGCCGGTGGGAACGCGCCGGGGCATGTTGTATCCTGGCGACGATCGACCTGGAGCGCCCATGAAGTTGCGTGGAAGCAGCCGAATTCTCGCCCTGTCCAGCCTCACTCTCGGCGGCTGCCTCGACCCCACCGCCGGCGGCGACGACGCCTCGGCGACCGCGGCCACCACCACTCTCGGGACGACCGACTCGCCGGGCACCGCGGCGCCGACGAGCGACCCGCCGACGCCGACGACCACCACCACCGGGACCACGACCTCGCCGACGTCGACCGGCGAGCCGACCACCACCGACGGCACCACCGGCGACCTGCCGCCGGAGCCGCCCGACCTGTGGTGCCCCGACGGCCCGCAGGGCGGCTGCGCCGCGCAGCCCGACGCGCCGCTCGAGGCCGGCGCGGCGGTGCTGTCGATCGTGCCCAACTGCTGGGAGAAGTGGGTCGACGTCGACATGGACAACGAGTGGAAGCCGCAGGACGACATGCTGCTCGACTGCGGCTGCGACCAGAAGTGCCCCGGCGACCCCGGCTACACCAAGCCCGACGCGGGCGAGGGCGACGGCGAGCTGCAGCCGCTGTTCATGGCCGGGTTCGGCCACGACCGCCCGGCCTACGGGGTGCGCGACGCGGCGCACGGGCTGGTCGGCGCCGGCGACGGGCTGTGGGCGCGGGCGGTGGCGTTCCGCCAGGGCGAGTCGACCCTGGCGATCGTGGCGATCGACACCGTCGGCTACTTCAACAACGACGTCGAGGCGATCCGCGAGATGCTGCCGGAGCAGGACATCGACCTCGACTACCTGATCGTGCACGCGACGCACAACCATGAGGGCCCCGACACGATGGGCCTGTGGGGCGAGGACCTGTTCACCTCGGGCTACACGCCGGAGTACCGCCAGCAGGTCCGCGAGACCATCGTCGAGGCGATCGTCGGCAGCTTCAAGGACATGCGCGAGGTCGGGTCGATGCGGGTCGGCGAGGTCGACGTGTCGACGTATCACCCGAAGGGCATGGCCAACCTGCTCCGCGACTCGCGCGACCCGTGGATCGCCGACGAGACCATCTCGGCCGCGCACCTGCTCGACACCGAGGGCATGCCGATCGCCACCCTCGTCAACTACGGCTGCCACCCGGAGACGCTGGCCGACGACAACTACCTGGTGACGTCCGACTTCGTGCACGCGCTGCGCCGCACGGTCGAGACCGGCTCGGAGTGGCAGACGGCGGAGGGCAAGCCGGGCCTCGGCGGGCCGGCGATCTACATCAACGGGGCCGTCGGCGGGATGATGACGACGCTCGGGGTCAACGTCGAGAACCCGGACGGCGAGACCTACCAGGCGTCGAGCTTCGAGAAGGCCGACTCGGTCGGGCAGATGCTCGGCGAGATGGCGCTCGACGCGGTGGCGATGGGCGAGGAGATCACGGGCCCGGCGCTGCGCTTCGCGGCCAAGCGGTTCCGCGCCGGGGTCCGCAACACCAACTTCAAGCTGTTCTTCGACCAGAAGGTGCTCGAGCGCGAGGTGTTCAACGCCGACATGCCGGGCAAGGAGGAGATCGAGACCGAGATGGCGCTGGTCGAGCTCGGGCCGATCCAGCTGTTGACGGTCCCCGGCGAGCTGCTGCCCGAGCTGGCGATCGGCGGCTACGACGGCTCGCACGTCAACGCCGACGGGGTGCCGCTCATCAAGCCCGACAACGTCAACCCGCCCGACCTCGAGGCCGCCCCGAAGGGGCCGTACCTCGAGGACCGCATGGGCCTGACGTACCGCTGGATCATCGGCCTCGGCAACGACGAGCTCGGCTACATCATCCCCGAGTACGACTTCCAGCTGGCCGAGACGATGCCGTGGATCAACGAGGCCGAGGGCAACCACTACGAGGAGACCAACTCGCTCGGGCCCGACATGGCCGGCCTCGTCGACCAGTTCGCCGACCTGCTGATCCACTGGTCGAAGCAGTGAGCGCGTCGGCGCGGCGCGTCAGTCCTCGGCCAGCGCGACGACGGTCCCGTGGTCGCCGAAGCCGATGATGTCGAGGTGCCCGTCGCCGTCGACGTCGGCGAGGGCGCGGACGTGGACGCCGACGCGCCAGCCCTGGTCGTGGCCGAAGTCCGCGAGCGCCCGCTCCGGCGCGCGGAAGCCGGTCTTGTTCGAGGTGGCGACGAACACCCCGGCCTGACCGAAGCCGACGATGTCGGCCAGCTCGTCGCCGTCGATGTCGACGAGGTGGCGCGGGTGACGGTCGACTCGCCAGCCCTGCTCGTAACCGAAGGTGGTCAAGACCTGCTCGGGCTGGTCGAAGTCGCCGGGGCGGCTCAGCGCCAGCAGGGTGCCGTCCTCGCCGAAGCCGACGATGTCGGGCCGGCCGTTGCCGTTGATGTCGCCGAGCAGGCGGACGTGCCGGTCGCTCCGCCAGCCCTGGTCGTGGCCGAAGTCGGTCAGCCACATCTCGGCGGCGGTGAAGTGGGCCTCGCCGGCGCGGGCGACGAACACGCCGTCGTCGCCGAAGGCGATGATGTCGGCGCGGCCGTCGTCGTTCACGTCGCCGACGACCCGCGGGGTGCGTTCGACCCGCCAGCCCTGCTCGTAGCCGAGGTCGTCGAGCCAGCGATCGGGCTGGCGGAACTTCGCGCCGGTCGAGGTGGCGACGTAGACGCCGTCGTGGCCGAAGCCGACGATGTCGGGGAGGTCGTCGCCGTCGACGTCGGCGAGGAAGCGCGGGTGGCGATCGACGCGCCAGCCGCGGGAGATCGTGAAACCGTCGAGCCACAGCTTGGGCGGCTCGAACGCGCTGCCGGTCGACCGCGACACGAAGACCCCGTTGGCGCCGAAGCCGACGACGTCGGCCCTGCCGTCGTCGTCGACGTCGACGAGGAAGCGCGGGTGCTTGTCGATCCGCCAGCCGTTGCTGAACGAGTAGTTGTCGACCCACGTCTCCGGCTCGCCGAAGCGCTCGCCGGTCGACAGAGCGACGACGACGCTCTGCTCGCCGAAGCCGACGACGTCGGCCTGATCGTCGCCGTCGACGTCGCCCAGCAGCCGAGGGTGCCTGTCCACGCGCCAGCCGCCGCTGACGCCGAACTCCTCGACCCACGTCTCGGCCGGGCGGAAGCCGGCGGCGCGCACCTCGGGCGCGGCGGTGAGGGGCAACATCAGGCAGGCGAGCGCGCCGGCCTCGGTCAACTTCTTCATGTTCGAACCTCCTGGGGGCGGCGACCGAGGCTGTCCGAAGGGACATGTCGGCGAGCGCGATGGGGAAGGCCGCTTTGTGCCGCCGGGCCGCGGTCGTGCAAGCGGCTGGAGGCCGCGAGGCGCGGCCGGACGTCGGGGGTCGCGGCCGCGGCCGAGCCGCGCGCCTGCGAGGCGGCCCGGTGCGCGGGTGAGGGGCGTTGCTCAGGGCGCTCCGCAGGCGGCCGGCGAGCGGGTCGGGGGCGACAGGGGGCAGTGGCTCCGCGGCTCGCTCGAGACGCCGGCGCTCGCCCGGGTCGCGGGGCCGGCGCGAGGCGAGCGGGCGCGGGCGTACGGGGTCGTGGTAGGGTCCGCTCATGCTGCGCGGCGCTTGGCTCCTCGGGTCGTTGGTGTTCGTCTCGTCGGTCGTCCTCGGGTCGTGCGGACCGCCGCCGCCTCCGGGCTACTGCGCCGGCCCGACGTGCGGCTGCAGCGGCGGCGACAACTGCGTGCTCGACTGCCCCGCCGTCGGCTGCGACGCCGAGTGCCACGACGTCAGCAACTGCGATGCCGGCTGCGGCGACATGTGCAACCTGTCGTGCCACAACAACTCCAACTGCGACCTCGAGTGCGGCGACGGCTGCGCGGTCGACTGCCACTCGGTGAGCAACTGCGACGTCACCTGCGGGGCCGACTGCGCGGTCGACTGCAACAACCTGTCGAACTGCGACGTGGTGATGGTGAGCGGCGAGGTGACGTGCGAGGGCGTCGGCAACTGCGACATCCGCTGTGCCTTGCCCGACGGCAGCACCGAGCCGGCGTCGGACTGCGGCGGCGGCCGCCACAGCTGCCCGGTCGGGTCGTGCTGAGTCCACGCGCGGAACGACGTTGACGCCCCGGTAGCGCGATTGCGCGGCCCAGGCCGACCTGGGACACTCGCGGCCGATGTCGCAGACCTCGCGGGCCCTCACCGTGACCTTCGCCGCGGCCGCAGTCGCCGGCGCGTGTAACTTCCTGTCCTCGGGGGCAGGTCAGACGACGACCAACGTCGCCGACGTCGCCGGCGCGATCGCCTGCCCGGCGCTGGCGAGCGGCGGCGACGCGCTCGGGGTCAAGTACACCGCCAAGGCCGAGCTCAACGCCAAGGTCGGGGCGTTCGTGCAGGCGGCCAAGGACCTGCAGCGCCTGGCTGTCAAGTGGGACGCCGAGGTCACCTCGGCCTGCCGCAAGATCGGCGCCGACATCGGCGTCAACCCGGCGGCCATGCAGCCGAACCAGAACGCCACTGCCTCGCAGGCCGCCTGCGGCGCGGTCTCGGCGAAAGTGCAGGGGCTGCTCAAGGGCGGGGTGAAGATCGAGGCGAACTACACCGCGCCGAAGTGCGACGTCGACGCGTCGGCGCGGGCCCGCTGCGACGGCCGCTGCAAGGTCGAGGTCGACCCCGGCGAGATCGTCGCCCAGTGCACGCCGGCCAAGCTGTCGGGTCGCTGCCAGGGCACCTGCAAGGGCCAGTGCGACGGCCGCTGCTCCGGCCAGTGCCAGGGCAACTGCGCGGTCAAGGACGCTCAGGGTCGCTGCGCCGGCAAGTGCGACGGCACCTGCACCGGCCAGTGCGACGCGACGTGCCACGCGTCGTGCCAGGGCTCCTGGCAGGCGCCGAAGTGCGAGGGCCACGTGACGCCGCCGAAGGTCGACGCCGACTGCAAGGCCAGCTGCCAGGCGAGCGTGAAGTTCTCGGCCCAGTGCTCGAAGCCGCAGCTCGAGGTCAAGACGTCGAGCAACGCGCAGGCGCTGGGCAAGCTGGTGGCGTCGCTGTCGGCCAACCTGCCGGTGCTGATCGCCGCGCAGGTCAAGCTGGGGCGGGAGATCGGCGGCGAGGTGCAGACGCTGGTCCGCCTCGGCGGCGAGCTGCGCGGCAAGCTGCAGGGCGCCGGCGAGCAGGCGATCGCGTGCATCACCGCGTCGGCGTCGGCGGTGGCGACCGCGTCGATCAGCATCAACGTGTCGTTCAAGGCCAGCGCGTCGGTGTCCGGGGCCGTCGGCGCGAGCGGCAAGGCCGGCTGAGCCGTGACGAGCGGGTGGCACTGGCTCGGGCTGTTCGCGGCCGGCGGCTGCGGGGTGTGCCTGCGCTTCGTCCTGGCGCTGCGGATCGACCGCTGGGCCGCGGAGGCGCTGCCCTACGCGGGCACCCTGGCGGTCAACCTGATCGGCTGCCTGGCGATCGGGGTGCTGGCGCCGCTGGTGCCGCAGGGCCCGGCGCGGGCGATCGCGGTGGCCGGGCTGCTCGGCGGGTTCACGACCTACAGCACGTTCGCCCTGCTGACGGTCGAGCTGGCCGGCGAGGCCCGCTGGGCGCCGCTGGCCTGGCAGCTCGGGCTGCACGTCGGCGGCGGGGCGCTGATGGTGGCGCTCGGCTCGCGCGTCGGGCGGTTGCTGGCCGGGGCGTGAGCGGTGAGCTCGGGTGGCAGATCGGACATGTCTTGAGGGACATGTCCTGAAGACGTCGCGCGGAGATCGGGCAGCGGGCGCCGGTGATCGAGCGTACATGTCTTGAGGGACATGTCGCGCGAGCCAGGGCGCGATGAGCCCGGTTGGATACGGCTGCTTCGCGCGTCCGGCGCTGGAACGTTAAACCGGCAGTGAGGGGCAATTTTGCCTTGGAATAATTTTATACGTAGTATATAGTACACAGTACGAGAAAAGCGGCGAGGCCCGCCTCCACCGTTTCAAGGAGTCCTCATGCAGATCACCGGCTGTGCAGTGTCGCTGACCGTCGACGATGTCGGCGCGTCGAGCGCCTTCTTTATTAAACATCTCGGGTTTCAGGAGGCGATGGCCGCCGACGGGTTCGTGTCGCTGCGCCGCGACGACGCCGGCATGAACGTGGTGTTGTTGCGCCGCGGCATCGAGGTGCTGCCGCCGGGCTTCCGCGATCAGCGGGCGGCGGGGGTGATCGTCGCCTTCGTCGTCGAAGATCTGGAGGGTGAGGAGCGGCGGCTGCGGGCCGAGGGCGTGCCGATCACGATGGCGCTGCGCGAGGAGCCGTGGGGCGAGCGGCTGTTCCAGATCACCGACCCCAACGGGGTGGTGGTCGAGCTGGTCGAGTGGGTGCGCTCGCCGACGGCGTGAGCCTCACTTCGGCGGTCGGGCCTGGAAGATCGCCGCGCCCTTGCGGTAGGTGGCGAGCGGGTGCACGGTCGCGAGGTCGCCTGTCCGAACGGACAGGGGGTTGTGGTCGAGGATCACGAGGTCCGCGACCCGGCCGACGGCGAGCTCGCCCTTGCGCTCGCCGTCGAAGAACTGGTGGGCGCCGCTGCTGGTGAGGCCGCGCAGGCCGTCGAACACGGGGACCCGCTGGGCCGGGCCGAGGACCTTGCCGGCGTGGGTGGTGCGGTTCACGGCGCTGGCGAGGAGCCGCAGCGGATCGGCGGGGAGCGTCGGCGCGTCGGTCTGCAGCGTGAACAGGAGGCCGCGCGCCAGGGCCGACTGGGCCGGGTCGAGCCGCGCGGCGCGGGCCGGTCCGAGGGCGGTGTCGTGATACCAGTCGCCCCAGTAGTAGATCTGGGCGCTGGCGAACGACGGCACCATGTGGAGCTCGCGCATGCGATCGAGCTGGTCCTCGCGCACTGTCTGGGCCCCCAGCAGGACCGGGCGCCTGGCCTCGCCCCGGCGTCGCTCGAGCACCCGCTCCCACGCGTCGAGGTACTGGTCGGCCGCGGCGTCGCCGTCGGCGTGGGCGAGCACCTGCCAGCCGTGGTTCAGGGCGAGCTCGAGGATCTGTTCGACCTCGGTCGCCGCCATCTCGGCCTCGCCGCGCCAGCCGCGGGGCTTGCCCGGCGGCGGCGTGGTGTACGGGGCGCCGAGCCAGGCCTCGCGCGCTTGCAGGTTGCCGTCGAGCACGAGCTCGATGCCGCCGAGCTTGAGGCCGCGCTCCCACACGCCGAAGCGCTCGCCGACCAGGCGCTCGGCGTCGGCGACGCTGGTGACCACCGGATAGGCGACGATGTCGACCTCGTGCTTGTTGGCGCGGGCGAGCCGGCGCAGGATCTCGAGCTCGTCGGGGCCGACGGCGCCGTCCTGCACCGTGGTGAAGCCGCGGCGCGTGTACTGCCGTTCGGTGTGGACGATCCGCGCCGCGCGGTCGTCGGCGCTCGGCCGCGGCTGCGCGCGCTCGACGAGGAAGACTGCGCTGTCCGAGAGCACGCCGCTCGGCTCGCGCGACCGCGGCTTGCGAGCGATCAGGCCGCCGGGAGGGTCGGGGGTGTCGGCGTCGATGCCGAGCAATCGCAGGGCCGGCGTGTTGACGACCGCGACGTCGCGCGAGGCGTGGTAGAGGACGATCGGGTGCAGGGTCGAGACTGCGTCGAGGTCGTCGCGCGTGGGCTGTCGCCCCTCGCGCAGCCGCAGATCGTCGTAGTTCCAGCCGACCACCCATTCGCCGCCGGCCAGCTTGCGCCGCTTGATGTCGGCGCGCAGGGCCCGTTGCAGGTCGGCGAGCGAGCGCACGGTGCCGATCGGCGGGGCCGCCAGTTGGACCTGCTCGCTGCGCTCGGCGACGGCGCTGAGGTGGCCGTGGCTGTCGATGAAGCCGGGCAACAGGGCCTTGCCGTCGAGGTCGATGCGGTCGGTGTCGGCGTCGGCGAGCTTGATGATGTCGGCCTGGTCGCCGACCGCGACGATCTCGCCGCGACGGATCGCCAGCGCCTCGGCGACCATCGGATTGCCGTCACCGTCGACGCGCATGGTGATCACGGGGCCGCCGTAGAACACGCGATCGGCGGCCGTCACCGACTCTGCCGGTCGAGTCGGCGGCCTCGGCGAGGTCGTCGGCGGCCGCGCTGCGGACGGCTCCTTCGGCTTCGCGCTGCTCGCCGGTCGGGCCGGCTTGCCCTTGCCCGACCGGGCCGGCTTGCCCGCCGCCTGGCCCCCGGCGCTCGACCGCGGCGCGCTGCCCGAATGATAGCTGTAGCTGCACGAGAGCAGCGCGACGGTGATTGCGGTGATCGGAACGAGGCGATGCATCGACCGGACCTCCGTTGCATCGATAGCACCCGCGCGGCCGTCGTCGAGACGGGCGAGCGGCCGCGTCGACTCCGACTGGCATGATTGTTCTTTTTTAAAAAAGAAAAAGAACCGTGCTCGACCGTCGACCGAGCGCTGGCGCGGCGTCGAGTCGATCGGGCCGAGCGATCGAGAGATCGCCGAGCGCTCGGCCTCGGGCTCGTGCGCGCGAGCGCAGGTCGGCTCTCTGCGCGTGCGGCCGAGGACGGCGCGCCGCGAAGGCGCGCGAGGTGGACCGCTTGTGAACCATCCTTGCGGGAGACTGCTCGATCGCTGCGAACAAAGTTCGCCGTGATCCCGAGCGCGAGCGCGAGGTCGCCCGGGCATTGTTCGGAGCGAACTCGTGCGGTCGCGTGCGCGACGACCTCGCAGGGGGACAACTTGCGGCCGACCGACCGCCGCGATACGCAAGATCGACAGCGCAGGCGGAGGGACGAGGGATGCCGGTGGAATCGGGTGACGACGGTGCGGCGGTGAGGACGAGCGGGCTGCAGACTAACGGGCGCGAGATCAACGGGATCGAGCCCAATGGGATCGAGCCCAACGGGATCGAGCCCAACGGCTCACGGGTGCAGGGCACGCGCGAGGACGCGGTGAACCACGGGCCGGGGACGCACGCGATCGAGCCCAACGGCGCGTATGCGGCCCGCGGAGGCCGGTTGCGGGCGCTGCGGATCAACGGCGTTCGCTTCGAGGCCGGCGCGAACGGGCTGCGGATCGACGCGATCGTGGTCAACGGCATGAAGCTCGAGGCGAGCGGCGGGCTGGTGATCGAGGAGGTCGAGGTCGAGGCGCCGAAGCCCGCGATCGTAACTGCGTCGGCGCCGGCGCCCGACTTCGGGGCGGTGACCGTGTCGTCGATCGAGCTGCCCGACGGGCGCCGCTTCGAGACCTGAGGCGGAGGAGAGCCGATGGCGCGGCATGGTTCGAGACGCGCCCTGATCTTCTCGCTGATCGCCGGCTGCGGCGCGCCGACCGAACCGGCGCCGGCGAAGCTCGCGGCGGTGCCGGCGAAGGGGCCTGCCACGCAGCTCGAGGACGGGTCGCGGCCGGTCCCGGCCCCGACCCCTGCCGACAGCCGTGAGCCCGAGCCGGCGGGAGCGCCGAAGGTCGAGATCGATCGCACTGCGTTCCGCATCACCTTGCCCGACGGACATGTCCTTTCGGACAACGAGATGATCGGGGTGGTCTTGACGGTGCGCGACGAGGAGGGCGCGTGGCGGAAGGTCCGCATCGAGAAGATCGAGGCCGATCCGCGCGACCCGGAGATCACGCTCCACGAGCTCTCGGTGCAGGACCCGGAGACGAGCACGTGGGCGCCGCTGTGCGCGCCGGGGCCCGACGGCCTGGCGCGGGCGATGCCCTTGGCGGGCACGTGGATGGCCGACGGGCGCTACGAAGCCGCGGACGGGGCGTTCAACGTGACCTGCACGTCGGGGGCGATCGGCAAGTGCGTGCGCTTCGGCTACAAGCCGTGGGTGACCGCGAGCGACGGCAGCAGCCTGTGGGACTATCATCAGGCCTGCGTGCGAATGGTGCGCGCCGACTATTGCGGCGACGGCACCTCGTTCACCAAGAACGGGACGCAGATCAACATCTTCGATCGACTGAAGATTCAGATGCTCGACAAGGCCCCGGGGTACGTGCTCGAGGCCGCCTGGGGCCCCGCGGGGGCGCTCTGCGTGCATCACCCCCGCGTGGCCGAGACCGCGACGCTGGCGCAGCTCGAGGCCAAGTGCCCCGAGCGCCTGCGCGGGCGCACCGGCGCGGCGTGCAACCGGGAGGCGTTCGCGGCCGATCCGCAGTATCGACTGTTCAACCTGTCGGTGCCGCCGAAGTGAGCGCGGCGGGCGGGCTCACCAGTTGGCGGGGATCCGGAACGTGGTGGCAATCCACGAGGTGCGGTCGCCCTCGAAGCTCAGCTCGGTGGTGGCGGTCATGATCGCCATGTGCGTGCCGTCGGGGCTGGTGAACACGAGGCCGCGGTCGAGGTCGTAATTCCAGATGTACGGCCGTTTGCGCACGCCGGGCTCGAGCCGCAGGGTGGCGTAACCCTTGAGGTTGAGGTCGAGCTGGAACGCGGAGCCCTTGCCCTCGTGGGCCTTCTCGCGGTCGCCGCCCAGGACCTCGAGCCAGGCGAAGGCGGTCTTGCCGGAGGGCAGGAGGATCGCGTAGGCCCTGGTGCCGGGGCGCGGCGCGGCGGCCTCCTGCGGCTCAGTCGGCGCCAGCAGGTAGCCGAGCTCGATGCCGTGCGACTGCAGCAGGGCCGTCCGCCGGGGCGCCAGCGCGGCCCGCAGGTCGGGCGGGTCGCACGGCTCGGCGTCGGGGCTCTTCGGGCGCACCTCGACGTAGCCGCCGGGCACGAGCGTGTCGCTGTCGGAGTCGACGACGAACAGGCGCGCTGCCCCCTCGCAAGTGGCAGCGCCCGGCCCGGCGTCGAAGGTCTCGAACGCGAAGTAGCGGCCGTCGCGTGACCAGCCCCAGACAGTGAGGTGATCGATCTGCTGGCGCGGCTCGCCAGGCTGCTCGAACGGGGCGCCGAGCGTCGGCGGCGTCGGGCACTCGGCCGCGGGCGTCGCCTCCTCGCGCGGGACCTCCGGCTGCGCCGCCGGCGGGCCGTTCGGGGCGGTGCAGGCGCTGGCGAGCAGGACGGCGACGAGGAGGCGGGAGGGCATGCGCTGGGTTTACCTGCTGCGGGGAGCGGGCGCCAATTCGGAGGTCGAGTGTCCCGAGAGACAGGTACGTTTCGTGGCCGTGCGACCGGCCGGCGGGGCCTCGCGGCGCGGATGGAGATGTCCCATTGGACATGTGAAGCGCGGGGCGATGCGACCGCGCGCGGCCGGGACTCTCGGTCCACTCTTCGCGCGGCTTCGGTTCGGGATCGGATCGCGCCGTGTTAACCTCGAGCCGATGCAGTTCGAGGCGGGGGATGAAGTCGTCTGCTTTCCGACCAGCACTCTGGCGATCGGGCGGGTGCTCGCGGCGGAGGAGGCGGGGCTGTTCCTCGTGCAGCTGCCCTGCGACGATCCCGAGGACGAGGAGTTCTTCCGGTGCGAGCTGCTGGCGGAGCAGCTGTATCTCGTCCGCTCGACGCGGCGCAGGTTCCTCGACGATGTCCTCGCCAGCGTCGCGCGCCGGGTGCGTCCTGCCCACGTCGCCGTCGCGCTCGATCGTTACTGGGTCGAGGCGAGCGACAGGGGCTCGGACGAGCTCGTCGCCGTCGCTCGCGGGGCCGAGCAGGTGCGACGCGAGGCCGGTGCCGCCGCCGACGCGCTCGTGAAAGAGGTCCAGGCGAGGCTCCGTGCGTGCTTCGAGGACATGCGCGAATCGCAGCAGATCACCTGCTGGGAGGCCGGCGTCGACTACTGGCTCGGGGACTCGCCGCGGGCGCCGCACGGCACGATCCTCGCCCGTCGCGCGCTGCTGCGCGACCTCCGGCCGGGATCGGTGGGGGATGACGCGTACGAGCTCATGCTCGCCGGCGTTCGCCCGTTCCGCATCCGTTGCGAGGAGGCGCTGGCGGCCGTCACCCGCGCTGGTGGCGCGAGCGGCTGACGCTGAGCAGGATGCCGATGCCGAGCATCATCGCCAGGGCGTTGGAGCCGCCGACGCTGAAGAAGGGGATGGTGATGCCGGTGACGGGCAGGAGCTGGAGGACCATGCCGACGTTGATGACGACGTGGAAGAAGAACAGGGCCGAGACGCCGACGCAGAGCAGGGCGCCGAAGCGGTCGCGGGCCTGAGAGGCGAGGCCGAGGCCCCACAGCACGAGGGCGGCGAACATCACCAGGACCATGGCGGCGCCGAGGAAGCCCCACTCCTCGGCGTAGACGGCGAACGGGAAGTCGGTGTCGCCGTAGGGCAGGAAGTCGAGGGTGTTTTGGGTGCCCTGGCGGACGCCGCGGCCGAAGAAGCCGCCGTTGCCGACGCCGATCATGGCCTGGATGGTCTGGTAGCCCTCGTTGTCGGCGTAGGCCTCGGGGTTGAGCCACACGTCGATGCGCGAGCGCTGGTACTTGTGCATGAAGAAGGCCCAGCCGAGCATGAAGAGGGTCACGCCCGTGGTCATCAGGGCGAGGATGCTCTTGAGGCTGAGCTCGGTGAGGGCGAGGATCGTCAGGGCGACGAGGCTGCAGATGATGCCGGTGCTGAGGTCGGGCTGATTGACGATCAGCGCCACCGGCACGAGGAACATGATGAACGGGACGATCAGGTGCCGGACCTTGCGCGGCGCCTTGCTCGGCCGGTCGCTGAGGTAGCGCGCGAGCGCGGAGATCAGGAGGATCTTCATCAGCTCCGACGGCTGGAACTGATAGTCGCCGAGCTCGAGCCAGCGGCGGGCGTCGTTGCGCATGACGCCGATAAGCGGGACGAGCGCGAGGAGGCCGAGGCCGAACAGATAGGCGGCGTAGGCGAGCCGGTGCAGGACGCGGTAGTCGAGGGCGGCGACGATCACGGCGGCGATCGTGCCGAGGCCGAGCCAGCGGATCTGGACCTGGATCTTGCCGCTCCAGTCGCCCGTGCCGGCGCTGTTGAGGTTGATCAGCGCGAGCGCGACGATGCCGGCGACGAGGGTGACGATCACCCAGTCGATGTTCTGCACGATCCGCCGGAACAGCGAGCGCGGACGACCGATCGCCGTCATGACAATCCCTCCTGCGCGAGGAGCTCGCGGGTGCTGCGGCGGAGGCGAGCGCGCGACGGCACGGCAGGACCTCCTGCGCGAGGCCGGAACGAGCGGCGCTGAACCGGCGGGGGACGACTCGTCACGGCAGGACCTCCGGCGCGAGCGGCGAAGAATCGGCGGAGGCGAGCGCTCGACGGCCGGGCAGGGCCTCCTGCGCGAGCAGGACGCGCGATGGGGTGAGCGGCGCAGAATCGGCGGGGGCGAGCGCTCGACGTCAGGACCTCCTGCGCGAGGAGGGCACGAGCGGCGCTGGACCGGCGGCGAGGAACGGTCACGGCAGGAGCTCCTTGGCGGCGGGCTTCTTCTTGGCGGCCGATTTCTTGGTCGCGGGCTGCTTCGGGTCCGGCTTCTTCTTCTTGCTCGGGCCCGGCCGGCTCGGGCCCGGCGATGAGCTGGCCTTGGCGACATGTCCGGAGGGACCTGTCTCTTCGGACTTTGGCGGCGGCGGGCCGAGCGGGCGGTCGCCGGGCAGGCGGGCGCCGGTGAGGGCGACCGTGCGGTCGGGGGCGGCGGCGCTGTCGGCGGCGTCGGGCTTGTTGCGCTGGCCGGGCAGGGGCGGGGGGACGCCGCCGGGGCGGCGCGGCTGGGGGGTCTCGGAGCGGCTGCCGAGGTAGCTCTCGATGACCTTCATGACGATCGGCGCGGCCGCGTCGGCACCGACGCCGCCGTGCTCGACGAAGGCGACGACGACGATCTTGGGGGCGTCGGCGGGGGCGTAGCCGGCGAACCAGGCGTGGTCCTGGGTGAAGTCGAAGCCGGGGATCGGGCCGGGCTTGGGGGTCTTGGTCTTCTTGTCGAGAGCGCCGACCTGGGCGGTGCCGGTCTTGCCGGCGACGACGACGCTGCCGAGCCGCTCGCTGTAGGCGGTGCCGAGCTCGTTGTTGACGACGCCGGTGAGGCCGGCGTGGATCCGGTCGCGGTCGGCGGGCAGGACCGGCTCGAGGTCGCGCCGCACCTGCGCCTTGTTCTGCAGCACGAGCCGGCGGTCGGGCGTCTCGATGCGGTCGACGATGTACGGGGTCATGACGCGGCCGCCGTTGGCGATCGCGGCATAAAGCACGGCGACCTGCAGGACGGTGGCGGTCACGTTGCCCTGGCCGATCGCGCTGTTGAGGCGGACGCCGCGCTGGTAGGTGCCCTCGCGCGCCTCGAAGGCCTCGGTCGGGATGCGCCCCTTGGCCTCGGAGTTGATGCCGATGCCGGTGCGCTCACCGAGGCCGAGCCGGCGCGCGAACAGCTCCATGCGCTCGAGGCTCAGGACGGTGTCGATCGCCAGCGTGTAGAAGTAGACGTTGCACGACTGCACGATCGCCTGCTCGAGGTTGACCGGGCCGTGCTTGTGCGTGCACTTGAAGCGGCGACCGCCGTAGTTGACGTAGCCGTCGCAGGTGATCGTCTTCTCGGGGTCGAAGGTCGGGTCGTCGAGCGCGGCCAGGGCCGAGACGACCTTATAGGTCGAGCCGGGGAAGTAGTGCTCCTGGACGGTGCGGTCGATGAAGGGCTTGAGCGGGCTGTCGCTCCACGCCTTGTACTGGTCGCGGCCGATCGGCTGCTGCCAGCGGTTGGGGTCGATCGCCGGGACGCTGAGCATGGCGACGATCCGGCCGGTGTCGGGCTCGATGGCGACGAGCGCCCCGGCGGGCTTGTCGGCGAACGCCTCGGCGGCGACGCGCTGCAGGTCGAGGTCGAGGGTGAGGTAGACGTCCTGGCCGGGGATCGGGTCCTCGTCGGGCGGCAGGGCGGCGAGGGCGTCGCGCGGCGGATCCTTGACCGGGTGGTGATGGACGTCGACGACGCGCGAGCGCTTGCCGGGGCGGCCGCGCAGGTAGTTCTCCCACTGCCGCTCCATGCCGGTCTTGCCGACGCGGTCGCCCGGGCGGTACGAGCCGGCGGAGTTGGCGAGGCCCTCGGGGGTGATCTCGCCGACGTAGCCGGTGACGAAGGCGGTGAGCTCGCCGGCGGGGTAGAAGCGGCGGGCGGACTCGCGGATCTCGAGCCAGTCGCCGAGGGCGTCCTTGCGGGTCTGGATCCGCGCGAACTCCTGCCAGGTGAGGTTGCCGCGCACGGCGAACGGATAGATGCCCTCGTCGCGGTCGCGCCGGCGGACGATCGCGGCCACGAACTGCTCGCGGTCGGCGGCGTCGACGAAGTCGACCAGGTCGGCGAGCGCGTCGATCTGGGCGTCCGACAGCGGCACGCGCGAGCCGGTCTGCGAGCGCGCGCCCGGGTCGTCGGTCTCGACGACGACGCGCGGCCGCGGGGTGACGTAGAGGGTGTAGGCCGGGCGATTGCTGGCCAGCGGCCGGCCCTGGGCGTCGAAGATCCGCCCGCGCAGCGCCGGGGCCTCGATGGTGTCGATGAAGTTGCGCTCGGCCCGGCGCACGTAGTGCTCGCCCTCGAGCACCTGCAGCTGACACAGGCGCCCGAGCAGGACCAGCAGCGCGAGCAGGACCACGAGCACCATCGCCTGCAGCCGGGGCCGCAGGGCGCGCAGGTCGTCGGGCTCGCGTAGGCTGGTCATCAGGTCATGTCCAATCGTTCATGTCCAATCGGACTGGTCGGAGCCCTCGAGGGCGGGGCCGGCGCTGCGGGCCTGCAGCGGCGAGCGGCGGGCCGGGCGGGGCCGGCGGCCGAAGGCGCGGTCCCAGGCGCCGAGGGCCAGCTCGGCGAGGACGAACACGCCGGGGGCGGCGAGCACGGTGGCGAGGGCGTGCCAGCGGGCCTGCAGCAGGCCGGCGACCAAAGCCTCGGTCTCGACGCCGAGGCGGCGGCGGACGCTGAACAGCAGGGCGAAGGTGACGAGGTCGACGAGGGCGGCGGCGACCCCGGCCGCGAGGGCGCGGGCGATCGGGCCCTCGACCGCGAGGCGCCGGCTCGACCACACCAGGGCGCAGCACGACAGGCCGTAGGCGAGGGACAGCAGGCCGATGGGTGTCCCCTGGGCCATGTCCTCGAGGTAACCCAGGCTGACGGCCACGAACAGGCCCGCCGGCAGCGACAGCTCGCGCCCGAACACCACGTGGGCCACCAGCGCCGCCGAGGTGGCCGGCAGCATGACCGTGAGCCCGAGCGTCTGCCCGAGGCCGCCGACGGCGGCCAGGAGCAGCCAGCCGAGGGCGATGTAGATCAGGGGGCGCATGAACCGCGGGGCATGAGGCCTTGTCTGTCCGTGGAGACATGTCTTTTCAGACATGCTCGCAGCGAGGCAGCGGAGACGGACACGCTCGCTCGGACATGTCCTTCGGGGCATGTCGTGATCGTGACGCGGCCGATCACCGCGCGTGGACCGGCATGTCCTCGCGGACGAGTCCGGAGCGGGCGGGCGAAGACGGGGGCGATCACGACCTGTCCTTCGCGGACGCGGCATGTCGCGCGCGCGGCGCCCCCGGGGCCGCTGCGCGCGCCCGCGAAGGCCTGTCCTTGGGGACAGGTCCGGAGCGGGCGGGCGGCGAGCGGGGCTGGCATGGTCTTCGAGACAGGTGAGTTATTGCAGCGGGCCGAGGCCGTTGGCGGGGGCGGGGAGGCGGCCGGGGCTCTCGGGGTCGGGGGCGGGGGCGCTGGCGAGCACGACCCACACCATGTCGAGGCGGTCGAAGCGGACGGCGGGGACGACGTGGACGCGCTGCTGGGCGCCGACGACGTCGTCGACGCGGACGACCTGGCCGACCGGCTGGCCGCGGGGGAACAGCTCGTCGACGCCGGAGGTCTGGACCAGGTCGCCGACGTTGACGCCGAGGTCGGCGGCGACGTGGACGACGCAGCGGTCCTCGCCGACGCCCTCGAGGATGCCGGGCGCGCGGCTGCTGGCGATCTCCACCGCCACCTTGCTGCGCGGGTCGGTGATCAACATTACGTCGCTGTGGTCGTCGGCGGCGCGGTCGACGCGGCCGACGACGCCGGCGTCGGCGATCACGGCCATGCCGGGGCGGACGACCCGGTCGCCGCGGTCGAGCCGCAGCTTGACGACGCGGAAGAACGGCGACTGCTCGACGCCCGCGACCTCGGCGGCGATCATGTCCTCGGCGACCTTGTCGCGCATCTGCAGCGAACGCCGCAGCTCGCGGTTCTCTTCCTCGACCTGCTGCAGGCCGCGCAGGTCGAGCCGGAGCTTGCGGTTCTCGGCCGCGAGCGCCTCGTTGTCGTCCTGCAGGCGGGCCTGCAGCAGCCAGCGCTCGAAGAACCGGCCGGCGTTGCCGGCGGCGTAGCTGACGCCGGCCTCGAGCGGGGCGCCGACCTTGACGACCATGCGGTCGAAGCCGCTCAGGGCGCGCGGGTCCTGCAGGCTGGCGCGCAGCATCAGCGCGGGGATCCCGAGCAGGACCGCGACCAGGACCGCGTTCTTGGCGCTGCGGAGGCCGGCCATCCTCCGGGGCTCCTTATTGGAGCGCGACCTCGCGCAAGAGGTCGAGCTCGTCGAGGACCGCGCCGGTGCCGAGGACGACCGCGAACTCGGGCTCGTCGCACACGAAGCACGGCAGGCCGGTCTCGTCGGACAGGAGGACGTCGAGGTTGCGCAGCTGCGAGCCGCCGCCGGTGAGGACGATGCCCTTGTCGACGATGTCGGCGCACAGCTCGGGCGGCGCGGCCTCGAGCACCAGGCGCACGGCCTCGACGATCGCCGCGACCGGCTCGCTCACAGCCTCGCGGATCTCCTCGCTGTCGACGACGATGGTCTTGGGGATCCCGCCGACCAGGTCGCGGCCCTTGACCTCCATCGTCATGAAGTTGCGGGTCGGCGCGGCGGTGCCGATCTGGATCTTGATCCGCTCGGCCGTGCGCTCGCCGATCAGGAGGTTGTACTTGCGCTTGACGTGCTGGACGATCGCCTCGTCGATCTTGTCGCCGCCGACGCGGATGCTCTTGCAGGCGACGATGCCGGCGAGGGAGATCACCGCGACCTCGGCCGTGCCGCCGCCGATGTCGACGACCATGTTGCCGCCCGGCTCGGTGATCGGCAGGCCGGCGCCGATCGCCGCGGCCATCGGCTCCTCGATGAGGAACACCTCGCGCGCCCCGGCCGCCAGCGCCGAGTCCTTGACCGCCCGCTTCTCGACCTCGGTGATGCCCGACGGCACGCAGATGACGATCCGCGGCTTGACCAGGGTCTGGCGGTTGTGCGCCCGGTTGATGAAGTGCCGCATCATCGCCTCGGTGACCTCGAAGTCGGCGATGACGCCGTCCTTCATCGGCCGGATGGCGGTGATGCTGCCGGGCGTGCGCCCCAGCATCTCCTTGGCCTCCTTGCCGACGGCGACGACCCGCTTGGTGCTGCCCTTCTTCTGCACGGCGACCACGCTGGGCTCGTGGGCGACGATCCCCCTGCCCTTGACGTACGTCAGGGTCGTGGCGGTCCCGAGGTCGATGGCCATGTCGTTGGAGAACAGGCCGTATACCCAGTCAAAGAGCATGCTGCGCGCGGCGTTCGGGTGTACCCGCCGAAGCAGTCGACGGCAAGTCAGCGGCGTTGTGCGGGAGGCTTGCGGCTTTTCTCACAATAGGCGGCCGAGCGCCAACTTCGGGCCCAGGAGCGCGGAGCGCCGGCTCCGCGGCGGCCAACGCGGCTGGCGGCCGGCGTATTCCGCGGGCCCGCAGGCGGCCCGGAGTTTCCCGGGGGCCGTCTTACCGCTAGCTTCGCGGGGACATGACGGACGAGACGACCGCGGCCCCACGCGGCACCGCGATGAAGACCATCGGCGCATGGCTCCTGCTCGGGATGCTGGCGCTCGCCTTCGGGCTCAGCTTCGGCCTGCCGAGCGACGCGATCACTTGCGGCCTCGAGCCGCTGGCCAAGACCTACGGCACGAACGTGGTGGACGAGGACTTCCAGTACGAGTTCCGCGCCATCTCCCTGACCACGCGCATCCCCGAGGACCCGAAGATGCAGGAGATGCTGGGTCTGCGCGAGGAGGTGCTCGACGCGATCGTCGAGCGCCGCGTGCTCGGCGAGGTCGGCCGGCGCATGGGCCTGGTCGCAGACCTCCGCGACGCCGAGGACATCACCGCCGACGGCCACCTCATCGTGCTCGGCAAGACCTGGGACTGGCTGGCCGGGCAGGCGTTCAACTACGCCGCGTTCGAGCGCAACTGGCTGCCGCGCTTCGGCGTCGGCGAGCGCCGCTACCTCGAGTACCAGCGCGAGGAGGCGCTGGCCCGCACCGTGCGCGACGTGCTGGCGAGCGTGATCACGGTGTCCGAGGCCGAGGTCCGCAACGCCTACGACCAGCGGCAGAACCAATTGTCGCTGCGCTACGGCCGCTTCGAGTCCGGCCGGTTCGCCGACCTGGTCGACCTGTCGCGCGCCGACCTCGACGAGTACGTGGCCGCGCACAAGGACGAGCTGGTCAAGCAGTTCGAGTCGCAGGGCACGCGCTTCCTCAAGCTGCCGAAGCAGATCCGCCTGCGCTTCATCGAAGTCGAGAAGCCGCAGCCGCCGGCGGTCGACGCCGACAAGGCGACGCAGCAGAAGTACGCGGCCGACCTGGCGGCGACGCGGGCCAAGATCGACGGCGCGCTGACGAAGCTGCAGGCCGGCGAGGACTTCCGCGCGGTCGCGCGGGCGACGTCCGAGGACGCGGACACGGCCCGGCGCGGCGGCGACTACGGGTGGGTGACGCTCGAGGGCACCGGCACCGGGCTCGACCCGGCGGTCGACGAGGCGGCGCGCAAGCTCGAGGTCGGCGCGCGCTCCGAGGTGATCGAGAGCGACGAGGCGTTCTACATCGTCAAGGTCGAGGGCCAGCGCGAGGGCGACGTGCCGCAGGACGAGGCGATCCTCGACCTGGCCGAGGAGGCGCTGATGCGCGAGCGCGGCAAGGCGCTGGCCAAGCAGGCCGCGGCCGAGGCGCTGCAGGCGCTCAAGGACGGGGCGACGATGACGCAGCTGTTCCGCTCGCCCGACGCGCTCGGCGGGCCGGCCGGCGGCGTCGACCAGCTCGAGCTGCCGAACGAGCCGACGCCGGCGCCGAAGCCGGGCGACGACAAGCCCGAGCTGCGCGTCACCGGCCTCTTCAGCAAGGAGAAGCCGATCCCCGGCCTCGGCGTGAACCCCGAGATCACCAAGGCCGCGTGGGCCGCCGACCCCAAGGCCGAGTTCATCGACCAGGTGTTCGAGACGCCCGACGGCTTCCTCCTCGCCTCGGTCGAGCGCAAGGAGACCGCCACCGACGAGGGCTTCGCGGCCGCCCGCGCCGGGCTCTACCGCGAGCTGTCCGAGGCCAAGGCCGCCAAGGTCACGGCCCGCTTCGCCTACCACACCTGCCTCGGCGACAAGGCCCGCGGCGACATCGTCCCCTACGACCAGCGCGTGTCGCGGATGATGACCTACGACACCAAGGAAGCCTTCGACGAGAAGGGTAACCGGGTCCTGCGGCCGTACGTGATGTGCGACCGCGTCGGCAACCGCGGCGGCATGCTCAACCTGGCGGCCCTGACCGGCGGCGGCGGGCGCTAGCTGCTCGAAGGGACAGGTCGCACGGGCCATGGCGTCGGCGACCGATCGTGACGGACAGGCGGGCGGCCTCGGCCTCCGCCTCGAGCTGGCCCAGGGGCCAGGTGGACCGCGGGTCCGGCTCCACGCCGGCCCGGCCGACCTGGCGCCCGGGCTGCGCCTGGCGGCGCTGGTGGCCGAGCCGGTCGGCGAGGCGCGGCCGCGCTCGACGGCGGCGCTGCGCGAGGGCTGCTGGCGCGCGCTCGAGGCCCGCCTCGAGGTGAGCGCAGAGGCGCTCACGGCGGCGGCGCAGGCGCTGCGCGGGGCGCCGATCGGGAGCTGGCCGATCGGCCAGGTCACTGTCGACCTGGCCGGCGAGTTCGCGGTGCTCACGCTCACGGGGCCCCGCGACGACGGCTGGCCGGCGCTGGCGCAGATCGAGCTGACCGCGACGGCCGAGGCCGGAGAGATCTGCGTGCGCGCCCGTCGCGTGTGGGCGACGGGGCCGCTCGCGCCGTCGGGGGCCGCGCTGTGGCAGACGGTCGCCCGCGGCCTGGCGCGCGGGCGCGAGGGGGTGGTGGCGCTCGACGGGGCGACGCTGCGGGTGCGGCCCGAGTGGCTGCTGCGCCGGGCGTTCCGCGCGTCCGGGGCCGTCCCGCCGCGCACCCGCGGGCTGCAGGTGACGCGCGTGCGCGGGGAAGGCCGCGGGCTGCGGGTGGTGCTCGGCGACATGGCGCATGGGGCAGGTGCGGAAGGGCATGCGCGGAAGGGCATGTCCGAAGAGACCGGGATGTATGGACATGCTCCAAGGGGCATGTCCGAAGCGCCCGACGATCCGCTGGCCGAGCTGCGCGCGGCGCTGCGGGCCGGCGACCGCGCGGCGGCGCTGGCGGCCCTCGGCTACGCGCCGGCGCCGACGCACCCGGGCGCGCGCCGGCTGACGCGGGCGCTGGCGCAGGTGCAGGCCGAGCTGCTGCGCTTCCGCGACCGCGCGGGGGCGGCCGCGGCGGTGCGCGCGTGGCTGGCGGCCGCGCCCGACGACCCGGAGGCGTGGTGGCGGGTGATCGTGGCCCAGGCGCGGGCGGGCGAGCCGGAGGGCGTGGTCCGGGGGCTGGCGGCGCTCGAGCGGATGCCCGCCCCGCCGGCGACCCGGCTGCGGCGGCGGGCGGCGCGGGCGCTGGTCGAGGCGGAGCAGCTCGGCTCGGGCGCTCGAGCGCGGGCTGTCCTCGAGGACATGTCCTGGGGCGCGGGGGCGGCGGAGCAACCGGGCGCGGGCGGGCGGGCGCGAGCTGTCCTCGAGGACATGTCGTGGAGCGGCGGGCCGGCGGCGCAGGCCGCTGCCTGGCGAGCGCTGGCGATCGCGCGGGCCGGCGATCCGCAGGTGGCGGGCGAGCAGGTGGAGGCGGCAATGACGGCCGCGCTGGCCGCAGGGGCGCGGTGCGAGCGGCCGTGGTGCGAGGAGGCCGAGCTGCACGCGCGGGTCGCCGCGGCCGGTCGTCGCTGCGGCCGCGACGTGGCCGAGGCCGAGCGGGCAGCCAGCGAGATCGTCGAGGCGGCGCTGCGGCTGGCGCAGGGCGGCGGGCCGGCGCAGCTCGGCGAGCAGATCGCGGCGCGGACGGGGCGCGTCGATCGCAAGCGCGTGCGCACGGAGCTGCAGGCGCGCGCGGCTCGCTCGCTCGACGCGGGGGCGATGCTGGCGCTGGCGGAGATGGTCGAAGAGACAGGTGAGCGGGCGCGGGCGCGAGCGCTGCGGCAGGTCGCGGGGTTCCTGCTGCCGGGGTGCGCGGTAGCAGAGGCTCTGCGCGACTGCGAGAGCGCGACGGCGGAGTTCGGGCTCGGTTCCGCGACGGAGAGGACCGGCGACGCGGTCGTGCTCGCGGGCGCGAACCAGTCCTCGACGGCGACGGACGGGGCGCCCCTCCCGGAGAGTCTTGCGCCGGGAGCCGCGGGCGATCACGGCGAGGCGACGCCGGCCGACGATGCTGCGTGGTGGGTGAGCGACGAGGCCGGCGAGCCGCGGGAGGCGATTCGTCGCAGCTTGCGGGAACTGGTGAGCGCGACGGCGGGGATCCGCGCAGCGCGCGAGCTGACGTCGGCGGACCCGGGCGAGGCGGCGCAGGTGCTCGCGCTCGTCGAGCCGGAACTGACCCGGCTGCGAGCGGCGACGGGGCTGCGCCTGCCGGTCCGCGTCGGCCGCGGCGGGCCGGAGGGCGGAGTGGCCATTCGCAACGAGCGCGAGCCGGCGATCGTGGTGTACCCGGGGATCGTCCGCGAGGACGCGCGCGAGCGGCGGTTCCGCCTCGCGCTGGCGGCGGAGCTCATCCGCGGCGGTCTGGCGATCGCGCTCGATCCCGCGGGCGCTTCGCTGCACGAATTGCTGGCAGCGCTGGCGTGGCTGGGCGAGCCGGCGCTGGTGCCGACATTGCCGGGGGCGCAGACGATCGTGCGACTCTGGCAAAAGCGCGGGGTGACGCCGGAGCGATTCACGCCGGCGCTGCGGGCGCGCCTCGCCGGCCAATTGGAGAGATGGCGCGCCGACGCGGCGAGCGTGACGCGACTGGCGACGCTCCTGCGCGGCGATCATTGTTTGGCGGCGGCCCGCCTGGCCGGGGCGTTCGACGGGGCGCTGCTGGCGATCGGGCGCGACGCGAAATTGTCGGCGCCGGTCGACGAGGCGGCCGCGCGGCGGGTGGGCGCGACCGACGAGGCGCAGCGGCTGTTCCGCGCCGCCGGTCTGTTCTTCCCCGCGGGGCAAGAGACATGACTGAAGAGACAGGTTTATTCATTGTCACGGAGCGCCTGCAGATCCGCCGGTTCCGCTTGGAGGACGCGCCGATCCTCGCGGCCTACCGCTCGGACCCGGAGGTGGCGCGCTATCAGGGGTGGACAAACTTCGACGAGGCCGGGGCGCGTGAATTCATCGCCGGGCTGCAGGGCGGCCGGCCGGGGGTGCCGGGCGTGTGGTATCAGTTCGCGCTGGCGCTGCTGTCCGAAGGGACATTGATCGGAGACATCGGCCTGCGCGTAATCGCGGGCGAGCCGACCACCGCCGACATCGGCTATACGTTGATGCGGGCCCAGCAGGGTCGCGGCCTGGCCGGCGAGGCGGTCCGCGCGGTCTGCGAATACGCGTTCTCGCGGCTCGGGGTGCGGCGGATCCAGGCGACCGTCGACGACCGCAACGCGCGCTCGCTGGCGCTGGCGCGGCGACTGGGGATGACCGAGGAGGCGGCGGTCGAGACGATCTGGCGCGGCGAGGCCTGCGTCGACCGCATCTTCGTGCTGACGCGCGGGTGAACAGCTTGCCGGGCCCGGGCGTGCCGCGTCCCGTGGACTAACGGTCCAGACCCGCGACCGGCGGCTCAATCCCGATGACCCATTCGGCGAGGGACCGTGCGCGTTCGCTAGCGTCCGGCTCGTCGGAGTGCGCAAGCAATCGGAGCGTGTCACTGGCGATCCCGAAGGCGACCTCGCTCGGCACGATGAACCAAGTCGGATGTCCCGAGGAGGATGGATTGCCGAGCGGGCGCCAGTCGTTTGCGTTCCAACGCAAGGCCAGACACGGTTTCCCGTCCCACTCGCCGGTGGCGACGGAAAAGGACTCGGGGTCGCCTTGGTAGACCACCTGCTTCAGGTGCCAGTGGTCGCGGGGAGAACGAACATCGCCAGGCTCAACGCGATGGGTCATGCCGTCAGGATAGGCCGAGTCGACCTCTGTCGGAGGGTATTGCAAAGTTTTTGGGTGTAGCGTCGGATGCTCTCCCCTGGCGCTTGTCTCACGAGGCGCGCGCCGTCGGACGCCCATCGGCTCGGGTTACGATGCCGGTGCACGACATGTCCGCTCGTCTTCGAGATCTCCTGGCTGCGCTCGCCCTTCCGTCTCTGCTCGTTCACTGCAGCGCCGTGTCTTCTCCAAGGACCGTGCCGCCGGACTCCGAGGCGAGGCAGACTCCGGAGCCGCCTGTCCGCGTAGGTCCGGAAACAGACGTCGAGGTGCGTCCGCACGAGGGCCGCACGCCGGCGAGCGCTGCCGCTCCATCCGCGGTCTGCAAGATCGTCGTCGAGCACGGCACGATCCGCGACGAGAACGAGGCCGCGGTGCCGTACGAGATCGGGACGCTGTACGTCCCCGAGAGCCGCGGCAAGGCCGACAGCCGGCTGATCGCCGTCGGCTTCGCGCGGATCAAGGCGGCGGCGCCGACCGGGGCGCCGCCGGTGTTCTGGTTGCCGGGCGGGCCAGGCCTCAGCGTGCTCGGGGCGTTCGCCGGCAACGACATGGGCAAGCTGCGGACGTGGCTCGGCCTGCGCGCCGTCGGCGACCTGGTCGTGCTCGAGCAGCGCGGCTACACGCAGCGCGGCGAGATGCTGATGGGCCGGCGCGAGGCGTGGCCGCTGGACAAGCCCGCTTCGGTGCAGGCGGAGGCGGAGGGCATGCGGGCGCGGGCCAGAGCTGCCGTGGCGGCCAACCCCGACAAGGATCTGTCCGGCTACGACATCACCGAGTTCGCCGCGGACGTCGACGACCTGCGCCGCGCGCTCGGCTACGACAAGATCAGCCTGTTCGGCGGCAGCTTCGGCTCGCAGTGGAGCCTGGCGGTGATCCGGCTGCGCCCGCAGATCGTCGCGCGCGCGGTGCTGTCGTCGGTGGAGCCGCTCGACAACGGCTACGACATGCCGTCGCACGTGTTCGCGTCGCTGCAGCGGATCGCCCACGACGCCGACCGCGATCCGGGGCTCCAGCCGTACCTGCCACCCGGAGGCGTGATGGCGGCGGTGCGGGCCCTGCAGGCGCGATTCGCCCGCGGGCCGGTGCGCGTGCCGGTGCGCGACGGGGGCGGGCGAGCCCGGCCCGTCGTGCTGGGCGCGGAAGACTTGCAGCTGGCGCTGCTGTCTCACACGCAGGAGGGCGAGCGCTGGCCGGCCTTCATCCTGTCGCTGTATCACGAGCACTATGATGATTGGGCGCGGGAGACGATCGAAGAGCGGCAGGCGGGTGATTCGATCCTGATCGGCCCGCTGGTGGACAGCAGCCTCGGCGTGAGCGCGGAGCGCGAGCACCTGCTGCGCACCGACCCGGCGCTGGCGCTGCTCGGGACCTGGAACTTCGAGGCGAACATCGCCTCGGCCCCCGACTGGCCGACCCGCGACATGGGCGACGAGGTCCGCAGGCCGGTCGTCAGCGACGTCCCGGTGGTGTTCGTGCACGGCGACTGGGACACCTCCACGCCGATCGACAACTCCCTCGGCCTGCTGCCGTACTTCCGCAACGGCCACCTGATCCAGGTCCACCGGGCGGGGCACGACGGGGCGTTTTATCAGCTGAGGACCGAGCCGGCCGCGAAGCAGGCGGTCTACGAATTTTTAAAAGATGGGCGCACCGAGGGGCTGCCGACGGACGTGGTCTTGCCATTGCCCCGCTTCGAGCTGCCCGGCTTCCCGCCGCCGCGGAAGCGGTGAGGCTGTCTCATGGGGCATGTCTCATGAGACATGCCGTTCACTCGCGGGTCGCTATTGGAAGGCGTACCACCACAGCGGGACCGCGTCGCCCTCGCTCATGGTGTAATAGCCGGAGGCGTCGGGGGCGACGGTGAGGGTCTCGCCCTGGGTTTCGAGGGCGAGGGGGATCGTGCAAGGCGTACCGGCGAAGGCGTCGGCGATGGTGGCTCCGGGCGGGCGCAGCCACAGGAACGCCTGGGCGTAGGTGCGGACGGCGATGAAGTCGCCGGCGGGCGAGATGTCGCCGCCGGTGGCGACGACGGCCGGGAAGTCGATCGGCGCGACCTCCTCGAGGGTGTACGGGCCGCCGGCGGCGACCGGGCCGGGCAGGCGGAAGATCCGCGTCGGGTCGCCCTTGGCCACGATCACGAGGTCGCCGGTCTGCGGGTCGATCATCAGGGTCTCGGCGTTGTGCGGCTCGTCGGGGTAGACGAGCTCGATCGCCTCGACGCCGGTGACCGTGACGGTCGCGCCGGCCGCGGCCGCGGCGTCGGGCTCGGGCACGCGGTAGAGGGTGACATTGGGTCGCACCTCGGGGTTGTCGCCGATGTCGCCGAAGTACAACCATTCGCCCTCGTCCGGACCTGGCCCAGAGGACATGTCCTCCCAGTCGATGGCGATCGCGCCCTCGACCTCGAAGGTGCCGAGGCGTGTGCCGGCGGCGTCGATGGCGAAGAAGCGCGGCTCGTCGCCGGAGTCGTTGTGCAGCCAGAACACGTCGGGCTGGGTGCGGCTGGCGACCAGGCCGGAGGTCTCGTAGATCTGGTCGTCGGCGACGATGCTGACCTGCGCCGGCGGAGCGACCGCGGGGCAGCGCGTGAGGCCGCCGGTGGTGGTGTCGTCGCCGGTGGTGGTCGAGGGCGCGGTGGTGGTGACTTCGCCGGTGGTGGTGGTGCCGCCGTCGCTGTCGCCGGTGGTGACGGGCGCGCCGGTGGTGACGGGCTCGGTGGTGGTGGTGTCGGTCGAGGTCGTGGTGGTGGATTCGGCGGTGGTGCTGCTCGCGGACGCACCGGCGGGTCCGGCGTCGTTGCAGGCGATCACGAGGGACGCGGCGGCGAGGACGATGCGAGGGGAAGCCACGGGGAGCGAGGATAACATCGACGGCCGGCGTGGTCGCGACGCGGGCGTCACATGCAAGGCGGCGGCTTCACCGGTCGTCCGCGAACGCCTATCCTCGGCCGATGGAATTCGCGTGTCACGCGGTGGTCGTGCGCTCGGACGCGGTGAGCCAGGCGTGGCCGTGGCCGCACTGGATCGGGGCGTCGCCGACGGAAGAGCGACGCGCCGACTTCGTGGCGCAGTCGACGTCGATCCACCCGTATCGACGCGGGGAATTCCTCCGCACGATCGCTCTGACGGGTGCGCTGGATCGACTCGAGGTCGGGACTGTGATGGCGGCGATCGCGGCGTACGGGCGCGCCGACGACGACGAGGTCGAGGCGTCGGCGGCGGCGGCGGTGCGGCGGATCCTCGACTGCGAGCAGGTGATCGTCGGCGGGGGGATCGAGGTGAGCGTCGACGGGGAGGTGGTGGTGACGCCCCAGTGCTGCGGCGGGCTCGAGCAGTGGCGCGAGTGGCTCGAATTCCTCGACGGCGGGCCGGAGCCGTGGGGCGGGCATGGCCCGATGCTGCGGGTGACGCGAATGGGGTCGGGGGCGATCGCGCTGGGCTATGAGGATTCGACCGAGCGCCTGGTCGCGCCGGAGCGGCTGCGCGCGGCGCTGGAGGCGGTCGAGGCGGAGCTGGCGGCATTCACTGCGCTGCTGGCGGGGTGGGCCGAGGTGCACGTGCCGGGGCTCGCGGATGCGCTGGTCGACAAGCTGGGGCATGACCTGGCGCTGCGGTCTCCGCGCTGAGGTGGCGAGTCTCCACCCGACCTGGGGAGGGGCGCGCGGGGTGGGGTGCGGAGTCGCCAGGGGGGGATGACTTGTCGCGGGGTTGGCCGCGGCGCGCGACTTGGAAGGGGGAGGGCATGCATGCCTTCATCGCCAGTGCGCACACGTTCGTCGGTCGTCGCAAGCACAACGAGGACGCTTATTTGCTGGATCCGGTCGAGGGCGTGTTCGCGGTCGCCGACGGCATGGGCGGCTACGCGGGCGGCGAGGTGGCGAGCCGGCTGGCGGTCGAGTCGCTGGCGGAGTTCTTCCAGCACGTGGCGGCCGACGCCGAGGCGACCTGGCCTTACGGGCTCGATCCGTCGCTGAGCCTGGCGGAGAACCGGGTCGACGCGGCGATCCGCCTGGCGAACCGGCGGATCTGCGCGAGCCGTCAGGGGACGCTGCGCGACATGGGCTCGACGATCGCGCTGGTGTCGCTGCTGGGGGGCTCGGCGATCGTGGCCCACCTCGGCGACAGCCGGGTGTACCGCCTGCGCGAAGAGACAGGTGGGCCGGCGCTCGAGCAGCTGACGCGCGACCACTCGCTGTACGAGCAGCTGCGCGAGGGCGGGGTGGCGGTGCCGCCGCTGGCGGAGTTCGGCTACGCGAACGTGATCACGCGGGCGCTGGGGCCCCACGAGGAGGAGCGGCCGGAGCTGCACCGCGTCGAGGTGCGGCCCGGCGACCGCCTGCTGCTGTGCACCGACGGGCTGACGGGGCCGCTGACGCCCGAGGCGATCGCAGGGCTGCTCGCGGCGGGGCCGGTCGAGGAGGTGTGCGAGCGGCTGGTCCACGAGGCGTTCCTCGCCGGGTCGCGCGACAACATCACTGCGGTCGTGATCGCGGTGATGGATTGACGGCGGGGGAGCGAAAGTGCATGTTCGATTGCACATGTCGATGAGAGCATGTGCGATCGAGCATGTCTTAAAGGTCACTCAATCGTCGGCACCGCCGTCGGGCACGAGGCCGTGCTTGCGCAGGAGGGTGCGCAGGTGCTTGCGGTCGACCTCGGCGGTGCGGGCGGCGGCGGAGATGTTGCCGTCGCTGCGCGCGAGCAGGTCGCGCAGGTAGCTGCGCTCGAACGCGTGCAGCAGGCGCTGCTTGGCCTCGGCGTAGGGGAGGTCGGCGCGGACGGTGAGCTCGTCCTGGGCCGAGCTGTCCCCGGGGACATCCAGGCGGAGGTCGGCGAAGCGACGGGCGGCGGGGGAGAGGGCGAGGGCGCGGTCGAGGGTGTTGCGCAGCTCACGGACGTTGCCGGGCCAGTCGTGGGCGGCCAGGCGCGCGAGGCCGGGGCCGTCGATGTCGTCGGCCTCGAAGCCGCGGGCGGCCAGCAGGGCGCGGGCGGTGACGGCGAGGTCCTCGCGACGGGCGCGCAGCGGCGGGAGGGCGACGCGGAGGACGCTGAGGCGGTAGTAGAGGTCGGGCCGGAACGCGCCCGCGGCCACTGCGGCGGCCAGATCGCGCTGGCTGGCGGCGACGACCCGGACGTCGACCGCGACCTCGTCGTCGCCGCCGACGGGGCGGACTGTGCGGGCCTCGAGCGCCCGCAGGAGGCGCGGCTGCAGTGCCAGCGGGAGGCTGTCGAGCTCGTCGAGGAAGAGGGTGCCGCCGTGGGCGCGGGCGAAGGCGCCGCGGCGGGCCTGCATCGCCCCGGTGAAGGCGCCCTTGACGTGGCCGAACAGCTCGCTCTCGACCAGCGACTCGGGCAGCGCGCCGCAGTCGAGGGCGACGAAGGGGGCGCGGGCGCGGCCGCTGGCGCCGTGGAGCGCCCGCGCTGCGACCTCCTTGCCGGTGCCGGTCTCGCCCTCGAGGAGGATGGCGACGTCGCTGGCGGCCGCCAGCTCGAGCACCGCGAACACCTCGCGCATGACGAGGCTCTCGCCGACCAACTCGCCGAAGCGGCGGCTGCGGCTGGGCTCGATCGCCAGCGCCGCCGGCTCCGGCTGGATCCGCAAGGTCGTGTGGCCGACCCGCAGCACCCCGCCCGCGGGCACGGTCAGCTTGCCGACGGCCGCGCCCTGATAGAGGGTGCCGTTCTTGCTGCCGAGGTCGGCGATCACGAACTGTCCTTCGGGACCTGTCTCGATGCGCAGGTGCTTCCGCGACACCCGCGGGTCGCGCAGGACCAGGTCGCACGCGGGATCGGTGCCGACGACGATCGGCGCGCGGGCGATCGCGGCCGCGCGGCCCATGTCCGGGCCCTCGACGACGACGACCTGACAGCGCGCGGGGCGAGCCCCGGCGCCCGGGAAGTCGGGGTGGCCGAGGGCGACTGTGGCGACGGTCGAGCTCACGGGGGCAGCATAGCGGCCTCCGGCGCGGAAGAGCGGGCCGGCAGACGAGGAGACGACAGGGGGCGCGACATCGCGTAGTCTGGCTCCTCGTGAACGAGCCGCTCCCCGCGACCCTCGGGCCGTACCGCGTGGTGCGCCGGATCGGCCAGGGCGGGATGGCCGAGGTGCTGCTGGGGCTGCGCTACGGGGCCAGCGGGTTCGAGAAGCAGGTGGCGCTCAAGCTGCTGCGCCCGGAGCACCGCGGCCGCGGGGAGATCGAGCGCCTCCTGATCGCGGAGGCGAAGATCGGCGCGCGCTTCAGCCACCCGGGCCTGGTGCATGTGCACGATCTCGGGCTCCATTACGGGGCCTATTTCGTGGTCATGGACTACGTCGACGGCGCCGACCTGGCGGCCCTGCTGGCCCGACGGCCGCTGCCGCTGCCGCTCGCGCTGTGGCTCGCCGAGCAGGTGGCGCACGCGCTGGCCTACGTGCACGCGCTGACCGACGAGCTCGGTCGGCCGCTGGGGCTCGTGCACCGCGACGTGAGCCCGGGCAACATCCTGGTCTCACGGACAGGTGACATCAAGCTCGCCGACTTCGGGATCGCCAAGGCGACGGCGCTGCGTGACATCACCTGGGGCCGGATGGTCAAGGGCAAGTTCGCGTACATGTCGCCCGAGCAGGTCGCCGGCGAGGCCGTCACTGCGGCGTCGGACCAGTTCGCCCTCGGGGTGACGCTGCACGAGCTGCTGCTCGGCCGACGACCGTTCGACGGCCCCGGACCGCTGGCGACGATGGAGAACATCCGCCGCATGCCGCTGCCCGACGACCCCGAGCTGGTGGCGCTGCCGGACCCGTTGCCGGCGCTGCTCCGCCGCAGCATGGCGAAGCCACCCGCCGAACGGTTCGTCGACCTCACGGCACTCTCCTTGCAACTGCACGCAGCTCGCCAGGGACTTCCCCCCGTAGGTCCAGGTGACGTCGGACGTTGGGTGCGTGAGGCCCTGGTAGCGACCAATACTCCCGAAGCGCCGACAGGCGGGCCCCCGACGGTGGGCCTCGACACTCAAGGCTGAGCTCCCCGCGAGGATCGCGGATTGCGGGGCGGGGATCGAGGCACAGGGTCCCTGGCGATCTGACAATCATTCGTCGCTGCATTGCCGTGACGTCGGTCGCATTCAAAGCAGCGACCGGTCTCGCACCTCGCGTTGCATTGGATTAGCGTCCAACCACATGCGAAAGCCAAGAGTCATCGTCGTAGGTGCCGGTCCCGCGGGAGGCGCCTGTTCTCTGTCGCTCGCTCGCACCGGCGCATTCGAGGTGCTCGTGCTCGACAAGTCGCAGTACCCGCGCGTCAAGGTGTGCGGCAGCGGGCTGTCGCCGCACGCGCTCGACGTGCTGGTGAAGCTCGGGCTGCGGCAGCGGTTCGCGCCGCAACACGGGGTGATCGACACGATGCTGGTGCGCGGCCCCGAGGGCGGGGAGCAGAGCCTGCACGCGGGGATCGAGGCGTGGGTGGTGCCCCGCGTCGAGCTCGACCACGGGATCGTGCGCGCGGCGACGGAGCACGGCGCCGAGCTGCGCGAGGGTACGAAGGTGCTCGAGCTGCTGCGCGACCCGGGCGGCGAGGTCCGCGGGGTCAAGACCGAGGCCGGCGACATCGAGGCCGACCTGGTGATCTGCGCCGACGGCTCGCCGTCGCGGTTCTCACGCGACGAACAGCCGAAGACGACGATCCGCACGATCATGGGCTGGTGGCGCGGGACGCCGTGGAACGGCCGCACTGCGCACATGGTGTGGGACCGCCGGCTCTCCGGGTATTACGCGTGGATGTTCCCCGAACCCGGCGACGTGGTGAACATCGGCCTGACGATCCCCGAGACCGCGCCCGAGGCCGGCCGCCTCAAGGCGCTGTTCCAGGAGCTGCTCGACGAGCACTGGGGCGACGGCCTCCGCGACGCGGAGCAAGTCGGCAAGTGGATGGGACACCCGGCCGTGATCACCAACCGCGTCGGCCCGATCGCCGAGGCGCACGCGATGTGGGTCGGCGAGGCGGCCCGCCTGGTCTCTCCAGGCACGGTCGAGGGCATCGGCTTCGCGCTCGAGAGCGGCTGCATCGCGGCCGAGGTGATCACGCGCCACTTCCAGCACGAGCGCGGGCTGTCGATGCTGGCGAGCGCGAGCTACCGGACCCGCCTGGCGGCGTCGATGCTGCCCAAGTTCTGGGCCGGCGAGGCGCTCGCCCGCGGGGTGCAGATCCCGCAAGTGCGGCGGATGGCCGATCGCCTGGTCCACAGCCCGGTGGGCGCGTGGATCGATCGCACGATCTCGACGGTGCTGGGCGACAACCGCCGCGAGGTGGCGGCGCGCCAGGCCAGCTGACGCGAGCAGGAAAGGGATGCCCGCGAGCCCGACGGCGCGCGGGCGTCGCAGTGTCACGAGGCGCGGTGGAGGATGAAGAGAGGCCGCGCGTCGGGAGTGTCACGATGCGCGGCGAGTGAGGAACGACTCGAGCCATGCGGGCGTCGGAAGTGTCACTCGGCGGTACGCGTGCAGGACAAGGCGACATCCGCGAGGCATGCGGGGCGGACGTCGGAAGTGTCACTCGGAGGCGCGCGTGCGGGACAAGGCGACATCCGCGAGACGTGCGGGCGCCGCGTCGGGAGTGTCACTCGGCTGCGCGCCTGCGAGACAAAGCGACATCCGCGAGGCATGCGGGGCGCGAGCGCCGGAGTGTCACGATGCGCGCCGCTCGAGGGACAAGGCGCGGCGCGTGGTGGAGAAAGGGCGACGCCCGCGAGCCGGGTGGCGCGCGGGCGTCGGTTTATGCACGGGGGCGAACAAGGGGGGGACGAACGCCGCCCGTGCGGGTGGGAAGATTCTTCGGCCTCACTCGGACTTCGCGACCGCGAAGGTGCGCAGCACCTCGCGGTGGAGCCGGTTGCTCTCGATCCGGTCGCGGACCTCGGTGGTCGCGGCCGCGACCGCGGGGAGGATGAGGCCGAAGAGGGCGATAAAAGCGAGTGCGTCCATGACAGGGCTCCTTACTTGACTCTTCGACTAGCGAAGCATGTGCCAGGTTTCGCGACCGGCAACGTTTCGAAATTACATGTGTTGTGACGAGCGGCAGGAGAGGTGGCTACTCGAGTTGCTGGCGACCGCATCGGTCGTGGCCAGGGCGCCAAGAACCACAAATTCGGGAACGCCCGCAGCGCCGGCGGAAGCGCCGCTGGAGGCGCTTCAGTTCGCTCCCCGCGCGAGGAAGCGAGGCCGCTGGCGACCCGTCGCGAATGTAAGTCGCCGTACGAACCGCGCGACACCTCGGCACGCCATCGTCGCCATCCGACACGCGGGCGACGCGGTGACGCTCGACCGGCGCGACGGGCGTCGTCGGCGAGGTCGCGCGCTCAGCCGTGCACGCTCGCGGCCTCGATCGAGGCGACCCGGCGTCGACCGGCTCAGGGAGATCGGCGACCGCTCACCGTGGGTCGTCGAGGCACTCGCGGCGAACGCTCGACCCGAGCCCGCGAAGGTCGACGGTCGGACGCACCCGAGGTACCCCCCTCGCCGCGTCCCTGTTGCACCGGAATTGCCGGACGTCTGCTCGCAGAACCGCGCCGATCGCCGTCTCCAGGCAAAGTGGCCGAAGGCACGGGTCTAGGGGCCGCGATCGGCTGCCGGGTGCGGTCCAGCGGCAGCATCGGCCAGGGCCGGCCTGCGCAGCGTTTTGCCGCGGACCGGGCGGACCCTGGAGAAATTTCGCGCGCGACGGGCTTGTGATAAAAGGCAGGAATGCTCTCCCGCCTGCATACCTCCTTGCTTTCCTCGTTGATCCTCGTCGGGGCCGCGTGCGGCGACGACGGCAACACCTCGGCGACTGAGTCGTCGACGAGCACGACGGACACGCCGACGTCGACCGAGCCGACGAGCTCGACGACGACGACGGACAACCCGACGACGACGACGACGACGACGGACGAAACGACGACGACGACGACCACGGGGGAGCCGGAGACCACCAACCCGACGACGAGCACGACCACGGGGGTGATGCCGGGCGACTGCGCGGCGCCGGCGGACGACGCCGACGAGGACGGCGACACGATCGCCAACAAGGACGACAACTGTCGCTGCGACGCCAACCCGAACCAGCTCGACTTCGACGGCAACAGCGTCGGCAACGTGTGCGACGCGCCGCTGACGTTCACCATCGCCGACGGCACGCCGCCCGAGTTCAACACGCTGGCCACCAACGCGACCGCCAAGCAGCTCATCGCCATGTGCCAGTTCCCGGTCAACATGGTCGTGACCGGCGGCCAGGTCGAGGTGACGCTCGACGACGAGGGCACGGGCAAGGTCTACGCGGCCACCGTCAACATCGCCGACACGCCGCAGCTCGAGTGCGACATCCCGCTCATCGTCAATGTCAAGCTGGTGATCAAGAGCCTCGTGATCACCGGGCCCGACCCGTTCGCGGTCGGCTTCCCGTTCACCGTCGACGACCACAACAGCGGGACGATCACCGGCATGATGGACATGGTCCACAACATCATCGTCAACGGCATCATCGACGTGCAGGAGTCGTCGAACGAGGGGCTGGCGATGCCGGGCGAGTCGCCGCTGGTGGACGTGCCGGGCTCGTTCCCGGCCGGGAACGTCACCGTCGCCGAGGGCGGCGAGCAGATCACCATGGACTTCGCCAACGGCAACCACGTCGTCTTCATGCAGACCACCATGGGTGGCCTCGAGATCACGCTGACCGGCCTCACCGGCAAGCTGCGCCTGCGCAAGTGACCGGCGGCCCGCGCGCGGGCGTCAGGAGCCCGCGCGCGACGTGTTAGGCTCGGGCCGTCCATGGCCCAGCCGCCGCGCCCCCCGCTCGTGCTCCAGCCGCCCGCGGGCGACGGGCGCGAGCCCGCCCCCGAACACCGCATCAAGCCCGTCGAGCGCCTTCGACGGGTCTTCTCGTACACGCGCCCGTACACGGGGCGGCTCGTCGCCGCGCTGGTGTGCCTCGTGATCGCCTCGGGGCTCGGGCTCGTGTACCCGTACTACTTCGGGGCGCTGGCCGAGGCGGCGTTCACCAACGCGGCCGCGGCCGACACCGAGGCGGCCTACCGCGAGCTCGGCGACAACACCGTGCTGCTGCTGGTGGTGTTCCTGGCGCAGGCGGTGTTCGTGTTCTTCCGCCACTACCTGATGACCTGGCTCGGCGAGCGGGTCGTCGCGGACCTGCGGGTCGGGCTGTACCGCCACCTGGCGGTCATGCCGCAGAACTTCTTCCACCGCACGCGCACCGGCGAATTGCTGTCGCGCCTGTCTGACGACGTCACGCGTCTGCAGAGCACCGTCGGCCAGGACCTCAGCATCTTCCTGCGCAACGTGCTGACGCTGGCCGGCGGGATCGCGGTGCTCTTCTACATGAACTGGAAGCTGACGGCGGCGATGCTGGCGGTGGTGCCGGCGTTGATGATCGCCGCCAACTATTGGAGCCGGATCATCCGCGAGATCAGCCGCAAGGCCCAGGACGAGCTGGCGACCGCGAGCGGGGCGCTGCAGGAGGGGCTGGCGGCGATCGAGACGGTGCAGGCGTTCACGCGCGAGGACTTCGAGGTCCGGCGCTACGGCGGGGCGATCGAGACGACCTTCGGCCTGTTCATCCAGCGGGCGATCGCCCGCAGCTGGTTCGCGGCGGTGATCAGCTTCTTCGCCTTCGCCGCGATCGCCGGCCTGTTCTGGCTCGGCGGCAGCATGGTCATCGAGGGCGAGATCACGGCCGCGGAGCTGACCAGCTTCATCTTCTACACGCTGATGGTGGCCGGCTCGGTCGGCGCGCTGGCGGAGCTGCTCGGCGGGCTGCAGTCGACGTTCGGCGCGACCGCGCGGATCTTCGAGATCCTCGACACCCCGCCCGAGATCGCCGATCCGCCTGCGCCGGTGCAGAGCCCCGCGGTGGCCGGCGAGATCCGCTTCGTCGGCGTGTCCTTCACCTACGGCGACCGCGACGTCGCCGTCGTCCGCGACATCGACCTGCACATTCGGCCAGGTGAGGTGTGCGCTCTGGTCGGCTCGTCGGGCTCGGGCAAGACGACCCTGGGCCGGCTGGTGCTGCGCTTCTGGGACCCGACCGCGGGGGCGATCCTGCTCGACGGCCACGACCTGCGGGCGCTGCGGCTCGAGGATCTGCGCGGGGCGATGGCGATGGTCTCGCAGGACCCGGTGCTGTTCAGCGGCACCATCCGCGACAACATCCGCTACGGCCGGCTCGACGCCACCGACGCGGAGATCGAGGCGGCGGCGCGGGCGGCCAACGCCGACGGGTTCATCCGCGAGTTCCCTCTCGGCTACGACACCGTGGTCGGCGAGCGCGGGGTCAAGTTGTCCGGCGGTCAGCGGCAGCGGGTGTCGATCGCGCGCGCGCTGCTGCGCGACCCCAAGGTGCTGATCCTCGACGAGGCGACCTCGGCGCTCGACGCCGAGAGCGAGCACCTGGTCCAGGGCGCGCTCGAGGTGCTGCAGCGCGGGCGCACCACCCTGGTCATCGCCCACCGCCTCAGCACGATCCGCGACGCCGACCGGATCGTCGTCCTCGACCACGGCCGGATCGCCGAGACCGGGCGCCACGCCGAGCTCCTGGCGCGGGGCGGCGTCTACGCAAGGCTGGTCGCCCGCCAGGCCGCCGCCGCCGCGGACAGCCCCGGCGAGGTCCCGGGCGGGCCGTAGCGCCTGGCCGGAGCCCTGTGCTACACCTCGCGGCCGCCATGGACGACAGCCAGAAACCGGACCTGATGGACAAGATCGTGTCGCTCTGCAAGCGACGGGGCTTCGTGTTCCAGAGCTCCGAGATCTACGGCGGCCTGCGCTCCGCCTACGACTACGGCCCGATGGGCGCGGAGCTGAAGCGCAACCTGATGAGCGAGTGGTGGCGCTTCATGGTCCACAGCCGCGAGGACGTGGTCGGCATCGACGCGTCGATCATCATGCGGCCGGAGGTGTGGCAGTCGAGCGGCCACCTCGCCAACTTCTCCGACCCGCTGGTCGACTGCAAGGTCTGCGGCGAGCGCTTCCGGGCCGACAAGGCCCCGCGCAAGGCCGAGGGCGAGGACGCGCCGATGAGCCTCGGCGACAAGGGCCGGGCCAAGGCGGCGCAAGAGAAGCTGACCGAGGCGGGCATCAAGCTGCACCGCGACGGCAGCACGCTCACCGGGGCCAAGGCCGGCGCGGCCGGCTACGTGTGCCCGAACTGCGGCTCGCCGTTCCTGAGCGACGAGCGCCGCTTCAACCTGATGTTCCGCACCAGCCTCGGCCCGGTCGACCCGATCGGCGACGTGGTCGACATCGTCCGCAAGGCCATGGCCGAGGGCGCCGACGACAAGGCGCTGCGGGCCAAGGTCGAGGGCGCGCTGGCGTCGTCGTCGGTGTACCTGCGGCCCGAGACGGCGCAGGCGATGTTCGTGCAGTTCCTGAACGTGCAGCAGAGCCTGTCGCTCAAGGTCCCGTTCGGCATCGCCCAGATGGGCAAGAGCTTCCGCAACGAGGTCACGGCCGAGCACTTCATCTTCCGCTCCTGCGAGTTCGAGCAGATGGAGTGCGAGTACTTCGTGCCGCCCTTCGAGGGCCCGAAGTACCTCGATTACTGGATGAACGAGCGCATGAAGTGGTGGAAGTCGATCGGCATCAAGGTCGACAACCTCCGCTTCCGCAAGCACGACGACGACGAGCTCGCCCACTACTCGGATGGTTGCTACGACGTCGAGTACAAGTTCCCGTGGGGCTGGGACGAGCTCGAGGGCATCGCCAGCCGCACCGACTTCGACCTCAAGGCCCACGCCGCCGGCTCGGGCAAGAAGCTGACCTACTTCGACCCCGAGGCCGTCGACCCCGAGACCGGCAAGCCCGGCCGTCACTACGTGCCGCACGTGGTCGAGCCGGCCGCAGGGGCCACCCGCGGGGTCCTGGCCGCCCTGTGCGACGCCTACGACGAGGAGCCCGGCGACGCCGACGGCAAGGGGGCGCGCACGGTGCTGCGCCTGCATCCGCGCCTGTCGCCGATCAAGGTCGGGGTGCTGCCGCTGGTCAAGAAGGACGGCATGCCGGAGGTCGCGCGCAAGGTCGTAGAGGCGTTCTTCGGCGCCGGCGTCAACGCCAAGTACGACGAGCAGCACGCGATCGGCCGCCGCTACGCCCGCCACGACGAGGTCGGCACGCCCTACTGCCTCACCGTCGACACCCAGACCCTGCAAGACGAGACGGTCACGATCCGCTACCGCGACGACCGCCGCCAGGAGCGCATCAAGATCGCCGACGCGGTCGACACCGTCCGCAAGGCCCTGACGGAGACGCCATGAACACGCCCCGCATCGTCCACTGCAAGAAGCTCGACCAGGACCTGCCGGCCCTGCCGTTCAAGCCGTTCCCCAACGAGTTCGGCCAGCTGCTCTACGACAACATCAGCCTGCAGGCCTGGCAGATGTGGATCCGCGAGTCGCCCAAGTTCATCAACACGTACCGCCTCGACCTGCAGTCGAAGGAGGGCCGCGACTTCCTCGAGAAGCAGATGCGGATCTTCTTCGGCTTCGAAGCGGGCGACCTGGCCGACACCGCCTTCGTGCCGCGCGAAGGCTGAGCCCGCGCGTGCGACTGCTCCGCCAGGTGGTGATGCTCGTCGAGAAGGACGGCGAGACGTTCGCCGCCCACTGGATCGAGTACCCGCACGGCGCCGGCAGCCGCACCCACCTCGCGGTGCTGGACTACCAGCCCACGCTCCTGCCCCGCGGCAAGGTGGCGCTCGCCTGGCGCGAGGCCCACGACGGCTGCGATCTGCAGGCGGCGAGGGCCCTGCTGGGGGCCGCGGGCTACCGGATCGTCGGCGAGCTCGCGGCGGGGTCGGACAGCCCGTCCGGCTGAGCCCGGCGTGCGCGCTGGACATCGTCGCGCGCGCTGTCGTGATTCGCGTCCTCGCCGCGGCGGGTGCTGCGGATCGCGCGGTCGCATGATTGACTGCATCGAATCGCGCGAATACCCGGGGTCTGAAGGCACCGATCAAAGCACGAGCGCGACGACATCGTCGTCGCGCTCGCTCGAATCGCGCGAATGCCCGGGGTCTGAAGGCACCGATCAAAGCACGAGCGCGACGACATCGTCGTCGCGCTCGCGTCATTCGTCAGGTTCGCGCGGAGCGGCCCGCGCGGCGTGCGATCACTGGACCACGCACACGCCCGCGCCGCCGGGGCCGGCGTGCGGGCAGTGGGTCACGTCGTCCGTCTGCGCGACCCCGGCGTGGTACAGGCGGCAGCCGACGGTGTCGCCGGCGGTGTCGGCCGTGGTGCCCGGGTACCAGTGGCTGCACTGATCGAGGCAGTCGGCCTCGTCGTTGTACAGGTTGAGGTCGTTCTCGCAATTGGCGAAGTACGTGGTGCAGTAATCGGCGCAGGCCGGGGCCGCGGCGTCGACGCACACGCCGGCGCCGTTCGGGCTGGCGTGCGGGCAGTGCTCGTTGGCGTCGACGGTGCTGGCGACCGTCACGTGGTACATGCGGCAGCCGAGCGTGTCGCCGGCGGTGTCGGCGGGCGTGCCGACGGGCCACTGGCCGCACTGGTCGAGGCAGGCCTGCATGTTGTCGTACTCGGCGAAGTCGACGCACGCCTCCTGGTAGATGCCGCAGTACGCATCGCAGGTGAGCTCCCCGCCGGTCGTCGTCGTGTCGGTGGTCGTATCGTCGGTCGTCGTGGTCGTCGGCGAGGTGGTCGTCGGCGAGGTGGTCGTCGGCGCCGTCGTCTCGGTCTCGGTCCCGGTCGTCGTGCTCTCGGTCGCCGTCCCGGTCGTCGTCTCGTCGGTGGTGTCGGTGCCGGTGGTGGTCGCTTGAGTCGCGTTGTCGGTGGTCGTCTCGGTGGTCGAGCCCCCGTTGTCGCCGCAGGCGACGAGGCCGAGAATCATCGGGGCGGTGAAAATCCAAGCTGCCTTACGCATCAGGAAGCATCCTTCGCAGGGTGTGGTCGGTGAGGATATCGTAACTGCGCGGCCGATGTTACACGCTCCGAGCCGGCCCCAGGGCCGCGCGCTCCGCGTATCGCGGATTGCCGCGAGTGCGATCGAATGCTCGTATTCGGCCGGTGAGAGCCCGCGAAAAAATTGATGCGCCGCCGTCGATCCGTGCGTCCGCCTCGTTCGTACTGCCCGGTTGCGCTTCATCGGCCGATGTGGACGTTCTCTGCGCGCGATCGCGGACGATTCCTCGGATGATTCGTGTGAATGAGCGCGATCGCGTCGCTGCCCCACAGAATTCCGCCTGTGCTCGCTCGGCCGCAGATCCAAAGGACTCGCGTAGGAGTAGGATGCTTCGACACGACGACGGTCGCGGCGCTGGTCGCCCGACCGGACGAGGAGGCTCGATGTACAAGAACTTGAGAGCGAAAACTGGGCTTGCGGTCGTCGCCATGGCTGCGATCTGCGGTGGAGGTTGGTGGACCTCCAACGTCCTCGCATCCGACCATGACGAGTCACCGCTCGTGAAAATGGACGCCGCGCAGGACATCACCGACCTGTACGTGTTCGAGAGCGGTGCGAACAAGACCACCATCATCGTCTGTTGGGCCGGCTTCAACGACAGCCGGCCCCAGCCCGACGATTCGGGGGTGTACGACGGCAACGCCCTCTACACCATCCACGTCGACAACGACGGCGACAACGTGGCCGACCTCAAATTCTACTGGCGTTACGGGACCAACGCGCAGGACGAGATCGGCATCCAGTGGGAGGGCATCCCCGGCGCCGATCCGGCAGTGTCCGGCCCGGTGGAGTCGGTCTTCCAGGCCGGCCGCTTCGCCCGCGTGTGGACGGGCCACGCCGACGACCCGTTCTTCTTCGACGCCCAGGGGTACCTCGAGGCGCTCGATACCGGGACGGTGTCGTTCATGAGCAACCGCGACTTCCTGGCCGGCTACAACGTCACCGCCGCGGCGATCGAGATCGACACGGACGTGCTGACCGGCGGCAACAAGATCCAGGTGTGGGCCACCTCGGCGAGGAAGATGTAGGAGGTCGCCATGACGAAGTACGCATCCATTCACGCAGCTCTCGGCGCGGCGCTGCTCTTCTCCTTCGCCGCGTGCGGCGACGACAAGGGCACCAGCACCGACACCGACTCGACCGCGACGATGGCGACGACCGAACCGGGGACGACCGAACCGGGGACGACCGAGCCGGGGACGACCGAACCGGGGACGACCACGACGGCCGAGCCTCCGACGACGGGCGAGCCCCCGACCACCAGCACCACCGACACGACCACCGGCGACAACGGGTTCGTGTTCCCGACCGATCCGTTCGACGCGTACACGCAGATCGATCGCCACGGCGCGGTCGAGGCGGGCACGGCCGGCATCGCCGCGGCGCAGGGCCTGGGCTTCAACATGGGCTCGGACATCTCGATCCGCGACGAGTACAACGCCAGCAACCCGGGCGAGGACGCCGACGGCAAGTGGCTGCCCGAGATCACCAACAGCGTCACGTTCTTCCTCGACGCGTTCACGGACGATCTCGAGGCCCTGCAGCTGAAGCCCGCGACCGTCGACATCGCCCTCGCGCAGGCGGGGCCGGTCATCGTGCCGGACACGATCAAGTACGATCCCAGCATGCCGACCGCGTACCCGAACGGCCGCAAGCTGACGGACCCGGTGGTCGACATCACCCTCGCGGCCGTGCTGCTCGAGCTCGGACCTGCGCAGCCGCTGTCGCTGTTCGCCGATCTGCCGCTGAACCCGCCCGCGAACGACGTGCCGTTCGGCGCGGAGTTCCCGTTCCTGGCGCCGCCGCACCTGCCCTGACCTCGCGGAAGTCACGGACGGCTCCCCGGGCGTGTTAGCCTCCCGGGGAGCCCTTCAGAGGTCCTCGCAGACCTCGAGCCGACCGTCATGGACCGCAAAACGACCCTCGTCTCGGCCGGCATCGCGTTCGGACTCTCGGCGCTCCTCTCGCAGATCGACCTCCGCGGCGCACCGGCGGCGGCGCCAATCGTCGCGCGGCAACCGGCGGCGGCAGCGACGGGAGCGAGCTATGCGTCGTTGCTCGCCGAGCTCGACCAGCGCATCGACGGCCTGCGCGTGCGCGCGAACAAGCGCTCCGACGATTGGCTGACGCGGATGCACCTCGGCGCGGCGCTGCTCGAGCGCGCCGGTCTGACGAATCAGATCGACGACTTCGCCCGCGTCCAGGACGTCCTCGACGAGGCGTTCGCGATCGCCCCCCCGAGCAGCGGACCGCTCGTGGTGGCCGCCCGCTTCAACTTCGCGATTCATCGCCTGGGCGAGGCCGAGAAATACCTCGACAAGATCGACCGCCGCGCCGTGCCCCGGCGCGACGATCAGCTGATCGCGCGCGTGCTGCGGGCGGAGATCGCGGTGCAGCGCGGCCAGTACGAGGACGCGTCCGCCGCGCTCACCGCGGCGGCCGCGTCGGAGCCGGCCGTGGCCACCGCCGAGCTCGCGCTCGTGCACGCCAGGACCGGCAAACCGCTCGAGGCCGAGGCGCTCCTCGAAGACGCCTTCCGGGCGACCAACCCGAACGATGCGCGGCGCCGGGCGTGGATGAAGCTGCAGCTCGGGATCGTGGCCATGGAGCGCGGGGAGCTGCAGCTCGCGTTAAAAAAGCTGCAGGAGGCCGAGGCCGAGCTCGCCGGCTGGTGGCTCGTGCAGGAGCACATCGCCGAGATCTACCATCGCCGCGACCAGCACGCCCAGGCGATCGCGATCTACGAGGAGCTGGTGCGCACCGCCGATCTGCCCCAGCACATGGACGCGCTCGCGGGCCTGTACCGCCACACCGGCGAGAAGCAGCGGGCCGACGAATTGATCGCGCGCTCGGCTGCGCGGTGGGAGGAGCAGCTCGCGCGCTTCCCCGAGGCGGCGATGGGCCACGCGCTGCAGCACTACCTGCAATTCGGGCCGCAGGAGCGGGCGCTGGAGCTCGCGCTGGCCAACCACGCGGCGCGCCCGGGTGGCGACGCGAAGGTGTCGCTGGCGACTGCGTACCTGCAATCGGGCCAGGCCGCCGAGGCGCTCGCGGTCGCGGAGCAGGCGCTCGCGTCGCCGTACCGCACTGCGCGGCTGCACGACGTCGCCGCGAAGGCCCATACCGCGCTGGGGCACAGCGCCGCCGCGGAGGAGCAGATGTCGCTGCTGCTCGCCATCAATCCGCGGTACTCGAGCGACGATCACTCGCACTGAGGGGCGCCGCGGAATTTCAGACCGCGCCGAGCACACGGCCGGCACGGAGAGCCGATGTCGCTGCTGCGGTGCTCGAGCGGCGAGCACTCTCCGTGAGAGTCGACGCGAAGGTTGACGGCCGGCGCGGAGAGCAGCGGTGGCTGCCGCGGCGCTCGAGCGGGGAGCATGATCCAGGAGAGTCGACGCGCAGACTCATGCAATGTCGCGGCTGCAGGTTTCGAGCGGCGAGTACTATTAATGAACGCCGCGGCGCTGGGGCACGCGGCCGTCGCTGCTGCGGTACGCGAGCGACGAACACTCGCGCTGTTCAGACCCGTGAACGGTCGCTCGCCCGTCGCTGCAGCGAGGGCGGCCGTCGGCTGCGCCGGGCGGGGGCTCGGCTCAGTCCGCTGATTCGGTCGAGCCGGCGCGAGGCTCGATCCGGGGAATCATGGCAGTCGGCTTTGCGGGTCCGCGGGCGGGCCGTAGCGTTGCCGTGTCATGACGCGGAGATCGATCGTCGGTGCACTCCTCCTCCTGTCGCCCGCCTGCGCCGAACGGAACCATGACACCGATTCACCGGCCGGCGTGGATACGACGGGGGGCGCCGAGACCACCGGCGGCGAGACCGAGGGCGCGGCGGTGCTGTCGCCGGCGGGCTTCGGTCGGCGGTTCGCGCAGGCGGCCTGCGCCAAGGTGTTCGACTGCTGCTCGCCCGTCGACGTCCGGCGGTTGTTCCTGACGTTCCCCGAGGAGGCAGTCTCCGACCGGAGCGCCTGCGAGGAGTTCCACGCGCGCAAGTTCGACCGCTTCGTGCGCGGGGTCGCCGGTTCGGCGCTGGAGGGCCGCTCCGAGTGGGACGGCGAGGCGGCGGCGGCCTGCGTCGAACGATTGAATGCGATGAGTTGCGACGAATACTCGGCGCTCGTTCGACCCCACGACGCAGGGATGATCGCGTGCCGGGTCCTGACGGGCAAGGTGTCGCCGGCCGGCGCGTGTCGCAGCGACGGCGAGTGCATCCGCGGGTTCTGCCGCGGCGCGGCGCAGTGGCAGGAGGGGGCCTGCGCGGAGCTGCCGGCCGTCGGCGAGGTGTGCCCGGACGACCGCTGCGAGGCCGGAGCGCGCTGCGACTGGGCGACCGCGCCGGGCGTGTGCGCGGCCCTCAAGGCCGACGGCGAGGCGTGCCGGAGCGACGACGAGTGCCGGTCGAACGGCTGCAGCGCGCCGGTGTTCGGCGCGGGAGAGTGCGGCGAGCCCCGCGTGTGCGACGGCGACCCGGCCGACGACGAGGACGTGATCGCGACCTGCGTCCTCGACCAGGGCGACGCGCGGATCCAGTGCAAGCTCGGCGGCGCCGACGCCTGGTCCTGTGATTGCCTCGAGCGCGGCGAGGTCGAGGCCCATTGCTCGCCGGGTTTGAACGATCCGCACGCCGACGTGTGTCGGCAGTTCAATTGTTGTCCCTGACGCAGGTCGAGCGCGAGGCCGACGACGTGTCTCTCGGGTCAGGTCGAATCCGGGCCGAGCAGGGCGGTCAGCAGCGGCAGCGGGTCGGCCTGCGTCACCCTCGCCAGGTGGGCCGCGGCGAGCTCGGCCTGCGCGGTGCCCTTGTCCTGCGCCAGCTTGAAAATTGCGCGCATCTCGACGATCTCGAGCTCGAAGCCGAAGACCATGCCGAGGAAGCGCTCGAAGTTGCGTTGCTCGCTCGTGAGGCGGTAGCCGGAGTCCTTCGGCTCGTGCAGCTCGGCCAGGCGGAACAGGATGTCGCGGACACGGTCGCGGTCGGTGAGCGGGTGCGCCAGCGCCTGGACGTGCACCGTGACGTAATTCCAGCCCGGGTACTGCTCGGTCGGGTAGATCGACGGGGTGATGTAATGATTCGGCCCGTGGAACAGGGCGTAGACGCGGGGGTCGGCGCGCAGGGCCTCGCCGTGGGGGTTGTTGCCGTCGAAGTGGCCGAGCAGGACGCCGTGGGGCCCGCGGGCGTCGTCGAGGACCAGGGGCACCTGCGTCACCACCGGCCACTGCGCGCCGGCGGAGATCAGGGTGGCCAGCGGGAAGGCCCGCATCACCGCGTGCAGCTTGGCGCGGTCGGTCGACTGGAACGGGGCCAGCGGGTACATGGCCGCTTCACGGGCAGTTCTGCGAGGTGACGGTCTCGCCGGTGACGGGCACGCCGTCGTCGGGCACGTCCTCGAAGGACACTGCGATCGACTGGCAGAAGCCGCCGCCGCAATTTTCCTGGCGGGCGACGTGGGCGTGCGGGCCGGTCGACCAGCCGGTCGAGCCGGTCAGGCCGACGACGCCGCCGCGCATCACCTGCTGGCCGAGGCTGACCTGGACCGCGCTCAAATGCGCGTACATCGAGCCGGTGCCGTCCTCGTGCAGGAGGGTCACGTAATTCGCATCGTTGATGCACTCCTCGCCGCCGCCGTTGTAGCAGGGGTCGCCGGGCTTGGTGTCGCCGTAGAGGCTACTGACAGTGCCGTCGGCGATCGCCACCAGCGGGGTGCCCGTGGCCAGCGAGAAGTCGAACGCGTAGGCCGAGTTGCCCTGGTGGCTGAAGTCGCCGAAGTTGCCCTGAGTGACCGTGGTGGTGGTGCCGCACTGCAGCGGCAGGAAGAAGCCGTCCTCGTTCGGCGGCGGCTCCTCCGGGATGCACTGGACGAGGCCGCCGAACACGTAGCCCTCGGGCCAGTCGCCGGGGACCTGGTACCACGTGTCGGTGCCGTCGATGTTCTCGCCCTGCACCGTCGCCAGGACGTCGACGACGGCGCCGTCGGGCAGGGTGCCGAGCGCCGGCATCGCCGTCGACGGGGTCGGCCGGACGTTCAGCACGTCGCCGGGGGTGACGACGCGGATCTTCGGGCAGGGGTCGAGCGGCTCGCCGGTGGTGCCGGTGGTGTCGGGGCCGGTGGTCGGATCGACGCCGGTGGTCGGATCGAGGCCCGTCGTGCTCGAGGCCTCGCCCGGGTCGGTGGTGCCCGTCGTGGTCGACGTCGGCTCGGGGCCGCCGGTGGTGGTGGTCGTGCCGCCCGGGTCGGTGCCGTCGCTGTCGTCGCCTTCCGTGGTGAGGAACGGCGAGCTCGCCGAGTCGCTCGCCTGCGGCTCGCCTCCGGAGGCGCAGGCGGTGCTGAGGACGACGAGCGCGAGCCACGGACACAAGCGAGCGTGCATGCTTCGGGGGTACTCGAAAGCGCGCACGAATTCAAGCGGCGCGCCTGCAGTTGTAGATGTTCGCGAGGGCGAGCAGGCGTGAACGGGCATGTCCTTGACGACATGTCCGAGTCGATATGCCCTTGAAGACATGTCCTGAAAGATATGTCGTCGTTCAGTCGGTGGGCGGCTCGAACGACAGCTGAGCCCGTCGCAGCTCGTCGCGCACGCCGGGGTAGGCGGGCGCGGGGGCCATGGCGATGACGTGGAAGGCGCGCAGGCCGACGACGTAGACGGCGTAGTCCATCTCGAAGGCGCCCTCGGCCCCGGCGAGGCTGGCGTGGAGGATCTCGCCGCTCGCGTGGGTGCCCGAGAGCGGCTCGGCGGGCTGGAAGCTGGCGGTGGGCCAGCTGCTGCGGATGCGCTCGGGCACCTGCTGCATCAGGGCGGCGACGGTGGTCTCCTCGTCGAGCGGCTCGAGCACGACGGTGACGTGGGCGTCGACGTCGGGGCGGAGGATCCAGCGGTCGCTGGCGGCGTTCTGCTGCGCCAAGAGCTCGGCCGAGGCGGTGATCCACCGCTCGTTCGGGGCGGTGATGGCGTAGGGCGCGGCGTTGCCGACGACGCGCCCGGCCCCCTTCGGCAGGGCGGCGCTGGCGGGCAGGACGAACGACTCGATCGCCGCGCGCAGCTCGGGCTCGACAGCGGCGAAGTTGCGCTCGCCGGTGAAGCCGATCAGCTGATAGGCCGAGCCGTAGGCGGTGACGAGGCCGGCGAGGTACTCGACGTTCTGGCCGTCGACGGTCGCGCGCATGCGCAGCAGCTTGCCGGTGTCGGGGTGGCCCGGCAGCGCGACGGCGTCGATCAGCTCGAAGCTGCTGGCGGCGGCGCGCATGTTGCCGACGACGGTGTCGACGAACGGCGCGAGCGGGACCATGGTGTCGGGCACGCGCTCGGCGATGACGAGGATGTGGGCGTCGAGGTCGGGGCGGATGAGCCAGCGATCGGCGAGCGGGTTGTCGCGCTTGGCCGCCTCGTCGGTGCGCAGGTACCAGCGCTCGGAGGGCGAGCGCAGGCGATAGTCGACGATCTGGCCGACGACGTCGCCGACAGGCTCGCTCGACAGCTCGCCGCGGGCGCTGAGGACGGTGCGGGCGATCGGGTTCTGGCCGGAGAAGAGGATGTAGAGGCCGAGCCCCTCGAGGAGGAGGTAGAGGCCGAAGAGGAGGGAGGCGAGGCCGATCTGCAGCCGCCGCGGGTGACCCACGAGCAGCAGCAGGAAGGCGGCGCTGACCCCCACCTGCATGCCGGCGGCCAGCCACTCGCCCGCGAGCGCGCGGGCCAGAGTGAAGAGGACGAGGCCGAGGCCGATGCGGATGACGCTGAGCTTGACCGCGCCGGCGCTGCCGCTCAAAAGGCTGACCCCGAGCGCGATGTCGATGATGGCGGTGACGGGGAAGCTCGGGGTCAGCAGGTCGGGCTTGCTCGACTCGGGCATCAAGAAGGTCTCGAGCAGGACCAGGACCGCGTTGACGATCATCAGACCGCCGGCGATCCGATGCCCGGTGGACGCCTTGAGCCCGAGGGCGACCTCGTCGTATTCAGCGCCGGAACGGTTCACGATCGCCAGCGTATCCGCCCGCTGTCAGCCCGACAAGCGCGAGCTGGCGGACGTGAGGGCGCTCGATGTCGGCGGCGAAAGTTGGAAGCAGCGAGGCTTCGGTCGCGATAGGCGAAGACGATGTGCACCGATTCGCCGGCTTCGCGCGCGAACAGGTCGGGCACAATCATCGGCTCGACGCCCGCGCGGCCGTCGGACCTCGATGGCAGATGGCGAGTGAATCTGCGCGGCCGAGGTCAGGCGAATCCCCGGCGTTCGCGCAGTCTGCCAGGAGGGCAGAGATCGAGCCGGGTCGTGGCGTCGGTCTCGCGCGCGAATTCGCGCCTCCGGTCGGCGGCTGGGCAGGAAACCCCGTGGGGCTGGCCCGAACCGCTCGAGGGGGCGGCGGCGCGAGCGCGAAAACGTGCTTGACGCCCTACTACATGGGTAGTACTACAACTGTCGTTCATGAGCGAGTCACACCAACTCAGCGATCTGCAGCTCGGCCTGCTGCGGATCTTGTGGGACCGCGGCGAGGCGACCGCGACCGATGTCCACACGGCCTTGCTCGAGCAGGATCGCGAGCTGGCGCCGACCACGGTGTCGACGATGCTGTCGCGGCTCGAGAAGAAGGGCACGGTGACGCACCGCGTCGAGGGGCGGCAGTTCATCTACCGCGCGCTCGTCAGCGAGGACGAGGTCCGGCGCTCGATGCTGTCGCGGGTCACCGACTACTTCTTCGGCGGCGACGTGTCGGCGCTCGTCAGCCACCTGGTCGAGGACAGGGACGTCGATCCGGACGACGTCGCGCGCCTCAAGCAGCTCCTGGGCCAGAGATCCGGCGAAGCGGAGGACGACGACGATGCTTGATCCTGCAGCCTCTCTCGCCGACCCGGCGGTGCATACGGTGGTGAGCTGGCTGGGCACGTACTTCGTGCACAGCACGGTGCTCATCGGCGGCGTGTGGGCCTTCAACCGCTTCCTCCCGCTCGACTCGCTGACCCGCAGCCTGCTGTGGAAGATGTCGCTGGTCGGCGGGCTGTTCACGGCGACGCTGCAGACAGGGCTCGGGGTCGAGCCGCTGTTCGGCAGCGTGAACGTCGAGGCCGGCTCGCTGGCGCCGGGCGAGCCGCCGCTGGCGCCGGCCACCGCGATCGCGCCGCCGCCCCCGCCGGTCCACGCGATGGCGATGCCGGTGGCGGTGCCGCAGGTGCACGCGTGCGTCGGCTGCGAGCCGCAGGTGCTGGTGGTCTCCGACGAGGGCGTGACGGCGGTGTTCGCCGCACCCGCGCACGTGCGGGTCGAGCACGCGGCGTTCCTCGAGCCGGTGATCCTCGGCGACTCGACGGCGTACCCCGAGCCCGCGCTCATGCCGGCGGCGGCTCTGCCGGCGCCGCCGACCCCCCCGCTCGTCACGGCGGCGCCGGGGGCCCGCGAGTCGGAGGCCGGCGCGGCGGCGTGGATCTTCGCCGGGCTGATCGCGCTCGGGGCGACTGCCTCGCTCGGCCGGCTCGGAGTGACGGCGATCCGTCTGCGCCGCGGCCTCCGCGGGCGCACGCCGCTGCGCCAGGGTCCGCTGCGCGAGCGGCTGGCGCGGTTGATGGCGCACGTACGTGTCCCTCAGGACAGTGTCCGATTGACCATGTCCGAAAGGGTAGGTTCGCCGATGGCCCTGGCCAGCCGCGAGATCGTGGTGCCGGCGCGGGCGCACGGGCTGGCGCCGCGCCAGCAAGAGGCGATGCTGGCCCACGAGCTGGCCCACGTGCTGCGCCGTGACCCGGCCTGGCAGGTGCTGGCGTCGGTGCTCGAGGCGGCGCTGTTCTTCCAGCCGCTCAACCGGGTGGCCCGCCGCGGGATGCAAGAGGCGGCCGAGGAGCTGTGTGACGACTGGGCGGTCCGCCACACCGGGTCCGGGCTGCACCTGGCCCGCTGTCTGACGGAGGTGGCGCAGTGGCCCGGCCGGACCGACCTGGCCGGGAAGTTCGCCAGCCCGATGGCCGGCAAGAGCTCGCTGCTGGTGCGCCGGGTCGAGCGCCTGCTCGACGCGCGGACGCGCGAGCGCGGCCGCTGGGCCAGGCGCTGGCGCGGGCTGCTCGGCGCGGCGCTGCTGGCGATGGTCGGGCTCGGCGCGCCGGGGCTGTCGCTGTCGGTGGCGCGCGCCGAGGTGCCCGAGCCGCCGGTGCCGCCAGATCCGCCGGAGTTGATGCCGGAGCCGACGTTCGTGAGCGCGGCTCCCGGGGCGCCGCCGACGACGGTGCTCGGCGCGGCTCCGGTCCCGCCCATGCCGCCGACGACGGTGCTCGGCGTGCCGCCGACGCCGCCGATGGCGACCGCGTTCGGCGCGGCTCCGTCGACGCCGGCGGCCGCTCCCGGGACGGTCGGGTCGCTGACCGCGAAGCAGCGACGGGCGCTGCGGCGGGCCGAGCGGCACGAGCAGAAGGCCGTCGAGCTGCGCGTGCATGAGGTGCCGCCGGCCTCGTCGGTCCACGTGTTCGTGCCGGAGAACCACGTGGTGCCGGCGCCGAAGCTGCACGTGATGCCGGTGCCGCCGACGCCGCCTCCGCCGCACGCGAGGTTCTCGGTGCCGCCGACGCCGCCGACGCCGCCGTCGCCGCCTGCATATCGCTTCGCGGTAGCGAGTGACGACGACGACGACGACGACGCTGACGACGACAGCTGTTCGGGCGACTACGGCGTCTACCACGGTCAGGTGGTCGTGGGGCCGCGCGCGGAGAAGCTGGTGCGCGAGGGCGCGAAGATGGCGGTCAAGGCGAAGGTGATCGACGCCAAGCAGCTCCGCGATCTCGAGCGCGCGGCGGCGGCGATCGCCAAGCAGGCGAGCAAGCTCGACGCGGCGAAGATCGAGGCGCTCAAGGCCCGCGCGGAGGCGCTGGCCCGCCGCGCGCCGGAGCTCAGCCCGCAGCAGTTGGCCGAGCTGGCCGGTCGCGCGGGGAAGATCGCGGCCGAGGTCGAGCGCAAGGTCGAACACCTCGACCTCGCCGGCCTCGCCGACGCGCTCGAAGACCTCGACGTCGACGGCATCGCCGAGGAGGTCGAACGCGAGGTCGAGCGCTCGCTGCGAGCCTCCGGCCACGGGCGCGACTGGACGGCGGCCGAGGCTCAGCGCGCGGCGATGCGCGAGCAACGTCGCGCCGAGCGCGAGCACGACATGGGCCAGCGCGAGGTCCAGCGCGAGGCGCGGGCGGAGCAGCGGCGCGTCGACCGTGAGCGCCTGCAGGTCGAGGCAGAGGCGCGGCGCGCCCAGGCCGAGGGCCGCCGCGTGGCCGAGGAAGCCAGGCGGGTCCAGCGGGCCCGCGCCCGCGCCGGCGAGGCGGTCCGCCGCGAGGTGGAGCGAGCGCTGCGCGACAACGTGATCGACGCCGAGGAGCAGCGCCGGATCGAAGACGCGGCGCGCAAGGCCGGCGAGGCCGGCTAGGACTCGCGCGGCGCCGTTCGTCCGGAGCTCCGGGCGGGCGGCGCATGTCCGTGAGAGCAGGTTCGAAAGGATATGTTCAAGAGGGCATGCTCCAAGGGGCATGTCCTTTCGAGCATCACGCAGCTCCGGCGGTTCTCTCGGCTTTCACCGGCTGGGGCGCCCGGTAAGGCGCCGGGCGGCTTGATTCGCAGGCTTGCGCGGCGAGGGGAGGACCTCGCTCCAAGGGGCATGTCCTTTCGAGCATCACGCAGCTCCGGCGGTTCTCTCGGCTTTCACCGGCTGGGGCGCCCGGTAAGGCGCTGGGCGGCTTGATTCGCAGGCTTGCGCGGCGAGGGGAGGACCTCGCTCCAAGGGGCATGTCCTTTCGAGCATCACGCAGCTCCGGCGGTTCTCTCGGCTTTCACCGGCTGGGGCGCCCGGTAAGGCGCTGGGCGGCTTGATTCGCAGGCTTGCGCGGCGAGGGGAGGACCTCGGCGATGGGTCGCGTGGAGCGAGGCGATCGCGCGATCGCGACAAGAGGTGAGCTCGGGGGAATTGAGATGTCCGCTCGGACAGGTCGAGCGGAGGTGCCGGGTGGCGAGTCGGGGCCGAGCGGGCCGACTGCTCGCGGCTGCTCCTGCCTCGCGCGCCCGCCAGAACGCGAGTAAGCCCGGGAGATCGGGCTCCGGATCAATAGTTGTGAGCGAGGACGCCGTCGGCGAAGTAGGTGTCCGGCGCGTCGACCGAGAGCTCCCAGACCTCGCTGGTGCCGTCGGGGACGATGCTCTCGATCGGGAGCGCGGCGCCGTCGCGCCCGAGCAGACGATCGCCGACGTGCAGGTCCTGCGCGGGCCGGAAGGCGCCCACGCGCGGGAGCCACAGCGGGTGCTCGCCGGTGACTCGCAGCGCCCGGCCGTCGGCGAGCCGGATCTGCAGGACCGGGCGCTCGCCGCGGGAGGCGCGGCGCAGGACGTGGGCGACCTGCGCCTCGCCGCGGAGGACGTCGAAGGACAGGACGGTCGCTCCGGGCGCGAGGGCCTCGATCGCGACAGGGCCGGCCGGCGTGTCGATCGGCGTGCCGGTGGCGAAGCACACCGCGCCCGAGTGGCCCCAGCGCGCGGCGCCCGTGACCGGCGAGAGCGTGCCGTCGGCGGCGCGTCCGCACGCCAGCAGGGCGACGTCGCTGGAGCAGCCGACGACGCCGGTGAAGCCCGGCTCTTCGGCCGCCCAGCCTTCCTCGCCGGCCTCGAGCGCGAGGGTCAGCGGCCGGCCCGCGGTCGCAGGTTGGGCCTGCCACGCGTCCCACAGCGTCCGCGGGACGCTGGAGAACGCGTGCTGCGGGTCGCACTGGAGCGTGATTCGAGCGCCGGGCGGGCCCGGGTGGCGCTCGGCGAGCAGGACGATCGACTCGGCGCCGGCGGGCCATTCGCGCACCGTGAGGGTCGTGCCCAGTGAGCAGTCGTAGCTCTCGCTCGCGGCCACGAGCTCGACGGCGGGGTGCTGCGTCGGGTCCTCGCCCGGAGCCAGCGGCGTGGGCTCGCCGCGGGTGGGCCGGCCGTCGCGCACCAGCACGCGGTCGATGAAGTAGGTGTCGGGCGCGCTGACGTCGGCGACATCGACGCCGTAGGAGCGCTTGTTCGTCTGCACCTCGCGGACCTCGACCGGTCCGTCGAGGCCGAACAGGCGATCGCCGGCGGCGACCTCCGACGCGCGGACCCACGTCGCCTGATCGATGCGCCAGAGCTCCTGTTTGGGCGGGATGTCGATCCGCTCGCCCGTCGTCAGCCGGAGCTCCACCATCGTGGCCGACCGTCGCTCTTGCCGGGACCGCAGGTCGACGCGCACGCGGTCGCCCGTCGTCGGGTCGGCGCCGATGAGCTGGAGGCCGGGTCTCATGGCGAGGTAGTCGCCGCTCTCGCCCGAAGGGGTGAGGAGGCGCGGGCCGCTGTGCCATGTCTCCTCGACTGATACTTCGGGATGTGCCGAGGCCGGGGCGTTCGGATTGCGGGAGGGATGCAGCGCGCCGCTCTGGTCGCGCAGGCAGACGCCGAGCGCGTACTTCTTCTCGCAGGCGACGAGCGGCGGCTCGATGCGCACGCGGAGCCGCGCCGGTTCGCGGTTCGTGGCGGGTGCTGCGACGGCCAGCAGCTCGCGCGGCAGCTCGAACATCACGGGCGACGTGCAGTCGGCCGGCTCGAGGTTGCGGACCTCCGCCTCTCCGGCCACGACGGCGAGCGACACGAGCGGCGCTGCGAGCGGGACCAGGGGCACGTCGATGTCGAGCGCACAGCGGTCGACGGAGCCGCGGATCCACGGGTAAGTGAGCATCGCGTCGTCGAGCGCGGGAGGTTCGGGGGGGGCCGGCGGTGGTGGCGACGGCGGAGGGGGCTGCGGCGTCGGCACGGGCGCCGGCGGGGTCTCGAGCTGGACTTCGGGCGTGCACCCCACGAGCGAGAAGAGGAGGACGGAGGCGGTCGCGCGACGCATCTGGCGCCCAGGGACGGGGTCGAGGCCGTGATATTCGCGCGGCCGCGTAGATCGTGCCACGATCGAGGCTCACGTCCATGGCCCGAGGAGAGCGCGCCGCCGCGATGCGGCCGCGAACCGCCGGAGCCCGCGCCGGCGGTCCAACCGCGCGTGATGGGAGGCGCGTGCTGGAGAGGCACCTGCTGCCGCGGCTGCCGGAGGCGTGAGACTGCGCGGGCCGGAAGGCGGGGCAGGCGAGGTCGGCGTGCCGGCCTTCCGTGTCTCAATACTGTTGAGATGTCCAAAAGGACATGTGTCATGAGGCCGATCCGATAACCATGTCCTTTCAGGTATTCATGGACATTGCGGCAGGCGCCGCCAGGGGCACTCGAGCCAGCAGGTCGCGGAAAAACGCGCCGGGGGCCCTGTGAAGCCCCTCGGTCCGTCCGCGAGAAGTGTCGTATGGGCCGAATTCGGCCACATCATGTCCGAAGGGACATGTCGATTTCGGCCGGCCGGGACTTTCCAGCGACCTGCCAGTGGCAATCACTCGGCCGCGTACGTCGCCCGCGGGCCGCGGTGCCGAGCGTCGGGGTGAGCGCGCCGGCGACGATGCCGCTTGTCTGGCCGAGGCTGTTGCTGCTGTGCCGGCCTTGGATGGTAAATGTCCTGTTGGACATGTCCTATAGACAATGTCCTTTTAAAAATGTCGTGATGGACATGTCCTCTGGGGCTAATTTAGATACCTTGCTCGATTTGGGCGAACAGGGCGCGCCAGAGATCGTGCTCGCCGGTCAGCGTCCACGTCGACTCGTGGGAGATGTCGCGCTCGCCCTCGTACAGGCGAGGGGTGGCGATCACGCGGGTGTGACCGGGATCGACGCGGACGACCCGCAGGTCGTACTGGCGGTACAGCGGGGCCGTCATCGCGCCGCCGAGGCCGAGGCCCGCGCGCACGCCGGTCGGCCGGCGGGTGGTGGTGATCCGGCCCTGGGCGGCGTTGACGTGGTTGAGCTGGTAGCCGAGCGCCGGCAGGGCGTCACGCGCGGCGGCGAAGGTCGCGTCGTAGCTCGCGGCGAAGGTGCGGGTGCCGAACGACTGCTGCTGGCTCTCGGTGAGGTGGGCGCCGCGGCTGATGCAGCCGACGAGCACGACGGCGAGGAGCCACGGAGCGAGGCGCGAGAAGATCGACCGCTGCGGCACGCGGCGAGGATCTCACGGACGGCCGCTCGCTTGCGTGGCGCGGGTCACCTGGCTCGCGGGATGCGGGGTCGCGGGTCGTGATGGCGCGGATGCAGCGCCTCGCCTCGACCTCCCGTCGCTCGCCGCACCCGAGTTCCTGCTTCGAACCGTGGAGCAGCCTGCGTGACCGGGTAGCGAGCGGCTTCGCCATCGGGGCCGCGGGGTCGCTGCAAGAGCCGCGCGCCGAGGTCTTCTCGTGGCACGCGACGCGGCTGACCGACGACCTGGGCCCAACTGCTGGGCGGCGATGAAGCGCTCCGCCTCGACCACGCGCACGAAGGCGACACCGCCGGCTGCCTGTTCGACTCGTGCTCCTCGGACGGCTGGCGCTGGCTGACCGGCGTGCTCTTGAGGAGGTTGCGGTCGTCGGCGAGCATGCGTCGCGCCCGTGCCGCCGCGATCTCGTCGGTGGTCGTGCCGGGCTTCGGCCTCGTGCCTGGCTCAGCCGCCGGCGACGGCCGCGGTGAGGTTGTGCATCAGCTTGGCGAGGACGCGCTTTGTCTCGGTCTGGATGATCGCCTCGGGGACGGCGACGTTGGGCATCGTGCGGGTGCGGAACGTGACCGTCGTGCTGCCGGCGCCGGCGTCCTCGACCACCCATTCGTTCCAGTACTCGACGAAGTGGGCCGAGGCGACCAGGGTCTCTTTCCAGCCGCTCGCGGTCGGGCAGCGGCGGGTCTCGAGCTCGAAGGGCGAGAGCAGGCCGCGGGTCTTGAGCTTGACCCGCTCGCAGCTGCCGTCGGGCGTGGCCTTGGCCGACACCGTGAAGGGCGAGAGGCCGTGCGAGCGCTCGGCGCTGCCGAGGACCTCGCGCACGGCGGCGGGCGCGGCGGCGACGGTCACGCTGGCGACGACCTCGCCCTTGGGAGTGATCTTGGTGGAGACTTTCGGCGCGTCGGCGGCGGCGTCGGCGGTGGTCGCGGCCACGAGCGCGGCCGCGGCGACGGCGGACAGAGCCCAGCGAATGCTACCGGCGGGGAGGGTCGTCACGCGAGCGGCGGTCATCGAGCCCAAACTATAGCGCCGAATGATTATTCCGGGCGCGGGCCCTGTGGCCGAGATCGGCGGAGAGCGCGGATCTGCGCGGCCGGCGACCGCTGCGTGGATGGTGAGAGGCCCGTCGGCCGTGAGCGGGCTCGGGCGTCGGGGGCGGCAGCAGACTGCTCGCGGGGCCGCGATTGCGGCGAGCTGGAGGGTTCGCGGGTTCGATCGACGTCCGCGGGCGATCTCAGCCGGCGCCGGTCAAGCGCTGTCGGAGCGCGCGCAGCTGGTGCCGGCGCCACGCGTAGGCCTCGCCGGCCGCCGCGTACCAGCGGTCGGCCTCGTCCAGGTCGTGCAGCGCTTGAGCCTGCCACGGAGGGTCGAGCGGTTCGGCGATCGCCAGCTCGGCGTGGGCCACGCGGGCGCGCGCCAGCTGCTGGTCGCTGACGACGCTGCTGGTGGTGGCGGCGACCGCGACGAAGTCGTCGATCGCGCTCTGCAGGGCGGTGCGGGCGGCGGGGATGTCCCCGCGGGCGCGCAAGTGGAGGCCGAGGAGCAACTGCACGTCGGCCCGGCGCTCGCGCACCCACCAGGCGTCGCCGGCGAGCTCGGTCAGCAGGACGCCGCGCAGGCGGACGACCGCGTCGTCGTGGGCGCCGCGGACGAGGTCGAGGTGGGCCCGCAGGACGATGTCCTCGACCAGAGGGGAGCGCGGGTCGAGGAGGCCGAGGGTGCGGACGCGCAGGGCGGTGGCGGCCTCGTGGTCGCCGGCCTCGTCGGCGTGATGGGCCAGGTGAGCCAGGCAGCGGGCCCGCGCCGGCGAGGCGCCGGGCGAGAACCGCTCGAGCGCGTCGCACCCGGGCCGCAGCAGGGCGTGCGCGACCCGGGGGTCGAGGGTGTAGACGCTGACCAGCACCCGCAGCTCGATCGTCCGCGCGTGGGCCGGCCCGAGCTCGCGCTCGAGGATCGCCAGCGCCTCGCGCAGCGCCGCCTCGCGCGGACCGGGCTCCTCGATCAGCATGGCGAGGTTGGTCAGCGTGTACGCCACCTCGATCCGCGCCGGCCCGGGCGCGGCCTGCTGCAGCTGCAGCGCCTCGTCGAGCAGCCGGCGGGCCCGCTCGAGGTCGCCGGCCGAGCGGGCGAGCACCGCGGCGTTGTTGAGGAGGAGGCCGCGCAGGCGGTCGTGCGGCCCCAGGCGGTCGACCAGGGCCTCGGCGATCGGCAGCTCGACCAGCCCGCGCTCGGTGCCGCCGGCCTGGCGCCCGCGCACGAACACGAGCAGCGCGGCGGCCTCGGCGGCGATCTCGTCGGCGCCGGCGCGCACTGCGGTGACCTCGGCGAGCCGCAGGCGGATGGCGGCGTCGTCGGCGTCGTCGTGCAGGCGCAGCTCGCCGCGCCGCAGCAGGGCCTCGGCCAGGGTCGGCGGGTCGCCGATCGCCTCGGCCTCGCGCACCAGCTGATCGGCCAGCTCGAGCGCGGCCGTCGGGCGGGCCACGCGGTCGAGGGCGGCGACCTTGACCAGGCCGTCGCGCACGGCGGCGACGCGGGCGGCGGCCGCGGGGTCGGCGGGCGGCGGGACGGCGGCGTCGAGGGCGGCGACGTCGCTGCAGCGGCCCAGGGCCGGCAGGCCGCCGACCAGCTCGAGCGCGTGGAGGGAGACCTCGGGGTCGCGCTCGCCGAGCAGGGTGGCCGCCTCGGCGAGGGCGGCCTTGCGCCCGGACAGGCAGGCCATGCGGCGGTCGAACAAATGATCGGACTGTTCGCCGCGGCGGTGGGTCAGGCAGGCCTCGTGGTGCTGCGCGGCCCAGTCGGTCGCGTAGGTGTCGAGGGAGGCGGCCACGCGCGGCCACACCTCGGCGGCGAACGCCGGGCCGGCGGCGACGAAGTTGGCCTCCGCGGCCCGCCGCCGCGGCCCGTCCCACGCGGCGGCGATCTCGGCCGCGCCGCCGCTGCAGGGGTCGAGGCGGGCCTCGTGGGCCTTGAAGGCGAAGAAGCTGGCCGCCCCGGCGAGGCCGGCGAACGCCAGCAGGATCCGCTGGCGCTTCATCCACCGCTGGAACCGCTCGGCCAGGGTGTAGCTGTGGGCCGAGACCATGCGGCCGGCCTGGAAGCGGCGCAGGTCCTCGGCGAAGCCGGCGGCGGTGGGGTAGCGCAGCTCGGGGCGGGCCGCGGTGGCTCGCTGGGCGATCGCCGCCAGCTCGCGCGGGACCCCGGGCACCAGCTCGCGCAGGTCTTCGAGGTCGGCCGCCATCACCCGGGCCGCCAGCACCGGGCCGGTGGCCTCGGCGAACGGCGGGCGCCCGGCGAGCACGTGGTACAGCAGCGCGCCGAGGGAGTAGATGTCGCCGCGGGCGTCGACCGGCTCGCCGCGGGCCTGCTCGGGCGGCATGTAGCGCAGCGTGCCGACGATCGTCCCGACCTCGGTGAGGTCCTCGTCGAGGCGGCTGCGCTCGCCCGAGCGGGTGGTCTGATCGACCTCGGTGCTGTGGCGGCGCCGGGTGAGGTCCTTCGCCAGGCCCCAGTCGATGACCACGGTCTCGCCGAAGCGGCCGATGAGGACGTTGGCCGGCTTGAGGTCGCGGTGGATGACGTGCTGGTCGTGGGCGTAGGCGATCGCGTCGGCCACCGCGATCACGTGCTCGACCAGGCGCAGGCGCTCGCCGAGGTCGGGGGCCTGCTGGATCTTCGCGTCGAGGCTGGCGCCGTCGACCAGCTTCATGCAGTAGAACGGCTCGCCGGTGAGCCGCCGGCCGAGGTCGTACAGGGGGACGATGCTCGGGTGCTGCAGCCGGGCCGTGATCGCGGCCTCGCGGGCGAAGCGGCGCTGGGCGTCGGGGCTGTCGCGCATCAGCTCCTTGATCGCGACCACGCGGCCGAGGCGGCGATCGTGGGCGCGCCGGACCACGCCGAGGCCGCCGGCCGCGAACACCTCGCCGAACACGTAGCGGCTCTCGCCGGCGGGCGTCGCCTCGCTCGGCGGCCAGGGCTCGCGGCGGCGGCGGGGCACATCCAGAGTGGCGACGAGGGTCGGGTCGTGCGGCCAGGACGGGCGGCCGCGCCGGCGCGGCGTCTCCAGGGTGGCGACGAGGGTCGGGTCGTGCGGCCGGGGCGAGTGACCCGGGCAGGGCGTCTCCAGAGTCGCGACCAGGGTGGGGTCGCGCGGGCCGACGGCCGCGGGGCTCGGACGTTCGTCCGAGCGGGCAGTCTTTTGCGACATGTCCTCAGGGACAGGAGCTACGAATGACCGGTCACCCGGCACCGACTGCACGACGTGGGTAATGAGCAAGAACCCTGGCCTTGCAAGGTGCGTCGACGCCCGACGGATAATCTGACAGCGTTCCGGCGGGCGGACGTCGGCAGCGGCTCCGCGGGCTCGCGGCGGTTCACAGCGCGACCTGGAATTGCAGGCGGACCAGGTCGCCGGCCAGATCGACGGCGCCGCGGTCCCAGGTGCGGAACCAGTCGAGCTGCAGCTTCAGGTTGTGGCCGGCGAAGTAATAATTGAGGCCGCCGCCGAGCTCGTTGCGGTCCGGCATCGAGGTGACGCCGAGTCCGCGGATCCCGCTGGTCCGCAGGGCCGGCTCGAGGCCGGTCCGCGGGATGAGGAACGCGGCCTGGGCCATCCAGCCGTGGCCGTTGCGCGCGGCCTCGACGGGGATCGCGACACCCATGTCGTCGAGCGCGTGGCCGGGGTTGCGCCGGCCGTCGCGCCACAGGTAGGCGGCCTCGAGGCTGAAGCCGGCCCACTTGAACATCATGTCGGTGGTGAGGTTCTGATAGTTGGTGGTGCCGCCGTCGAGCGGCGGGCTGCCGAGGACGCCGCGGTTGTTGCGGGCGCGGTCGTTATAGGCGTAGGCGAAGCCGAGGCTGAGCCTCGGCTTGCGCAGGCGGGCCTGGTCGCTGGCCTCGTAGTCGTCGAACAGGCCGAACGGCAGGAAGTCGACGCGCGCGGTGTACATCAGGCCGGGGTCGCTGAAGCGGTTCTGGTCGCGACCGTCGCCCATGAAGACGCCGGCGTAGTAGCGCAGCTTGCCGAGGCCGCCGACGTCCTCGGAGCGGACGTCGAGGCCGATGTCGCGGTCGACGTTGAACTCGGCGTTGGCCAGCGAGCGGTCGATGAGCAGCGGGTTGATGTCGGCGATGTTGCGCTCGCGGGTGTACATGACCCGGTAGAGGCCGACGCGCAGGTTGGCGTCGCGCAGGCGGTCGAACACCACGTAGTTGTCGAGCAGCGGCCCCGAGCGCGCGACCCCGTCGACGAAGTTGAGCTCGCGCGGGGCCAGGGCCAGCTGCACGAAGTACTTGAGGTGCTTCGAGAACACGTTGCCGGACAGCACCAGGCGCAGGCGACGGATCTCGAACGCGTGGTCGTACGGCGCCCCGGCCTGGCGCCGGCCGCTGTACAGGAAGCCGGTCCGCAGGCTGAGCGACAGGGCGTAGCGGCCGTCCTTGCTCTTGACCTCGAGGCCCTTGCCCGGGGTGAACTTGAGCGGTCCGTCGCCCACCGGGGCCGGCGCCAGCAGCAGGTGCTCCCGCCTGGGCGGGTAGAAGCGGGCGGGGTCGGTCTGCGGAGGTTCGGGCGGGGTCGGCGCCGGCGCGAGCGCGGCGAACAGGAGCAGATGGAGCATGGGGGGCGCGCAGGGCGAGAGGTAGCGCAGGAGCGGCCAGGAGGGCCAGAGCGGAAAGTTCAGTATGCTGGAGAAGATCTACTATGGTAAACATCTCTCCGCCATGACGCTGTCTCGTCGCCGCTTCGTCGCCAGCCTCCCCGCCCTCGCCCTCGTGGGCGCGTGTCGCCCGCCCGACGAGAATACCGGGGCGCTGCGGCTCGGCTACTTCCCCAACATCACCCACGGGACGGCGCTGGTCGGGGTCGAGCGCGGGCTGTTCCGCGAGGCGCTGGCGGGCCAGGGCACCGCGCTCGAGACGTTCACCTTCAACGCCGGCCCGGCGGCCATCGAGGCGCTGCTGTCGGGGGCGCTCGACGCGACGTACGTCGGCCCCAACCCGGCCGTCAACGCCTACGTCAAGTCGAAGGGCGAGGTGAAGGTGATCGCCGGCGCGGCCACGGGCGGGGCGTTCTTCGTCGTCCGCCCCGAGGTCGCCGGCCCGGACGACCTGCGCGGCAAGAAGGTCAGCACGCCGCAGCTCGGCGGGACCCAGGACGTGGCCCTTCGGACATGGCTCTTCGGCCAGGGCTTCAAGATCGACGAGTTCGGCGGCGGCGACGTCAGCGTCACCCCGCAGGAGAACGCACAGACGCTCGAGAGCTTCCAGTCGGGCGAGATCGCCGGAGCTTGGGTCCCCGAGCCGTGGGCGACCCGCCTCATCCTCGAGGGCGGCGGCAAGGTCCTGGTCGACGAGCGCGACCTGTGGCCCGACCGCCGCTACACCACCACGGTCCTGCTGGCCCGCAAGGGCCAGCTAGAGGCCCGCCGAGCGACGATCCTGGCGCTGCTGCGCGGCCACGAGGCCGCCAACAAGTGGATCGCGGAGCACGCGAGCGAGGCCAAGGAGGTCGCCAACGCGGCGATCAAGAAGGTCACCGGGAAGGCCCTGGCCGCGGCCACCATCGACCGCGCGTGGCAGAACCTCGAGTTCACGTCGGACCCGGTGCAGTCGGCCCTGATCCGCAGCGCCGAGGACGCGCAGAAGCTCGGCTTCGTCAAGCTCGAGGGCGCCGACCTGCAGCAGCTGTTCGCCCCCGACCTGCTCACCGAGTCGGCCAAGACCTGACGGCGCGGTTTCGCGGAGCATTGCGGCGGCCCGCGCGCCGGTGCTAGACGTCCTCCCCATGCGTCAAGGCGTCCTCCTGCTCGTGTCGTCGCTCGTCGTCGCCTGCGGCCCGTCGCAATCGTACAAGGTGATCGACGTGCCCTACTGCAAGGTCCCCGAGGGGCAGCTGCGGGGCAGCTTCGCCGAGCAGCTCCGCTGGGTCTACAAGGCCGGCGACAGCTGGGGCGAGGGGCCGCTGTCCGGCGAGCGGGGGGGCCTCGGCCTCGGCGTCCTGGACTCGGCGCCCACCAGCGAGATGGTGCTGGCGATCCTTTCCTGCCCGGTGGGCGAGGCCGGCGACCCGACGCCGTCGCAGAACGGGGGCAAGGAGCTGACCGCGAGCAAGGTGCCCGAGGTGTGCCGCGGCCAGCAGACGGTCTACCACGGCACGCTCAAGGCGGTCGACGACGCGACGGCCAAGGAGCGCGGTTACGCGGGGGTGTTCCACTTCCCGGAGGTCCCGCTGACCTGCACCACGGGCACTCTGGCGCGCACGACCAGCGCCGAGATCGAGCCGGCCCCGAAGAAGTGACAGCGAGGGATCGCATCGAGTGATGCGATCGCCGGGGGCGCTCACCCGGGCCCGCGGCGCGGCAGGTGGACGCGGAAGGTCGAGCCGCGGCCGGGGGCGCTGTCGACGTCGACGGTGCCGCCGTGGGCCTGGACCAGCTGCAGCAGCACGTGGAGGCCGAGGCCGACCCCGGGGATGGCGTCGCGCGACAGGCCCACGCGCGAGAAGGGCTCGAAGATCCGCCGCACCTCGGCCTCGCTCATGCCGACGCCGTGATCGCGGACGGCGACGGTGGCGACGTCCTCCGTGGCGCTGACTGCGATCTCGACCGGGCCGCCCTCGGGCGAGTACTTGACCGCGTTGCTGATCAGGTTGACGACGATCTGGGTCACCCGCAGCGGATCGCAGCGGAGCTCGACCGGCCCGGCCGGCGCGTCGACGGCCAGCTGGTGGCGCGGATAGCCGTCGAACAGCGCCGCCGACTCGCGCACCAGCTCGCGCAGGTCGCAGTCGACCGGCCGCAGCTCGAGCCTGCCGGCCTCGATGCGGGCGATGTCGAGGAAGTCGCCGACCATGCGCTCGAGGTGGGTGGTCTGCCGCGCGACGATGTCGAGGGTGCGGCGCGCGCGGCTGGCAGACTCGGGGTCGCGGGCCTGCGAGGCGAGGGCCAGGCGCAGCGCGGCGAGCGGGTTCTTGAGGTCGTGGGCGACGCCGCCGAGGAAGGTCATCTGCGCGGCGCGCTGGGCCGCGAGCGTGTCGGCCATGGCGTTGAAGCGGCCGGCGATCTCGCGCAGCTCGTACGGGCCGACCTCGGCGGCGCGGGCGTCCCGGCGGCCGCGGGCGAACGCCTCCATGGTGGCGGCCAGGCCGATCAGCGGCTGGAACGCGCGCGCGCGCAGCCACCAGGCCAGAAGGCCCGCCGCGAGCAGCAGGAAGGCGCCGGCGGCCAGGCCGATGATGTTGGCGAGCCTGTCCCAATGGTCAGCCTGCTCGCGGGCGGCCAGCGACTGGGCGACGTTGACGGCGACGAACCGATCGGTGGCGTCGAGCGCGGCGGCCCGCAGGCGCGTCAGCTCGCCGGGGGCGACGAGCTGGTCGCGGCCGGCGTTGAGGTACAGATCGATGCGCGCGGCCGCCTCGACCAAAGTCGCGGCCTCGTGCGAGGTGGTGACGTGGTGCCCGGCCTCCTGCAACAGCTCGCGCAGGTCGCCGCGCAGGTGGCGAGCGGTCAGGTCGTCCGGACCGACGTGCGCCAGCAGGTCGAGGGTGAGCTCGATCTCCCGCGTCAGCCGCACGCTCTCCACCGAGGCCGCCAGGCTGTCATTGGTCTGATGAATGTAATTCGTCAGCAGCACCAGCGCCGCCGAGACCGCCAGCGCGACGAGGATGAGCACGACCGTGACGGCCCACGAGAGCGTGCGCAGGCGGATGCCCCGGCCCGTCGACATGGCGAGCTGAGGATGAAGGCGCAGCGCGGTCGGGCGCCGCGCACGGCGGCTTGTGGGGTACGAGGGCCGTGCAGCGGCCGCTGGCGGGCCCGCAGCGGGCGGTGGCGCGGGCGGCGACGAACTCGTGGCGGGAAGGCTCCGAGGAGCGGATGACATGGCTGAAAGGACATCCTCGCCGACGGGGCGCGCAGGCCCGTCATCCCTCCGCCGTCAGCTTCACGTCGTCCTCCCGCAGGAGCGTTCGCGTGCGAGCCGATCGAGCGGCGTCTCGACCAAGCGCTGCGGAGTGAAGCCGCGGCGATCGATGCGTGATACGCTGCGGTAGCGCATGTCGAAGCGTCCCTCGAAGAAAGTGCCGGGTGAGTTCGGCGAAACTTTTTTAAAGTGGCTGGGCGCCGCGACCGAGGAAGCGTGGAGGCACATCGAGGAGCCGACGCTCGCGGACTTTGAGCGGAACGGCGCGGGCGGCTGCGACTTTCGCCGCGGGACGCGGTGGTCGGGCGGGCTGTCCGACGCCGAGCTGCGGGAGATCGAGGCGCGGTTCGACGTCCGCTTTCCCGCCGCGCATCGCCTGTTCCTGCAGGTGCTCCACGCGACCGAGCCGTGGATGTACTGCGCGGGGTTCGCCGACGACGACCGCATGGTCGCGGACCCATCGCCCGGCTTCTATCACTGGCAGCGCGACGAGGCGGTGATCCGCGCGGTGTTCGCCCAGGTGATCGATGGGCTGGTCTTCGATGTCGAGGAGAACACGCTGTGGCGCGACAGCTGGGGCCCGCGGCCCGGCGACGAGGAGCAGCGCCGCGCCCGCGTGGAGGCGCTGGTGGCCGGCGCGCCGCGGCTGCTGCCGCTCTTCGGCCATCGCTACGTGCTCGCCGAAGGCCCGACGGTGGTGCTGTCGGTGCATCAGAGCGACATCATCGTCTACGGCGTGGACCTCCGCGATTACCTCCTTCACGAGCTGCACGACCTGATCGACGTCAAGTACGTGCCGCCCCGGACGCGCGTCGGCACCTCCGCGATTCCGTTCTGGGGCGAGCTGATCGGGTGACGCAGCTCGGGCCGCGACGGGCGAGCATTCTGTCGTTCACGTCCTGGCCGTCCGCCCGGGTCGAGATTTGGTGGTTCATGAAAACATGTCCTTCGAGACATTCGACTGCAAGCTGCTAATCTTCGATCAACTCGGCCACGTATCGGTGCGCCTCGATCCGTCGTCGCGCTTCGTCCGCCCGGTGGCGCAGGGCCGGGGGAGCTCCGCGAGGACCTCGTACGGCGCGGCTTTCAAGTACAGGGAGTGCCAGGAGCTCCTGCTGCCTCGCTCGTCCGTCTCGGGCCAGAGCGGCGCGAGGACCTCGGCGGTGTGAGAGACAGAGATCGGCAGCAAGGAGATCGGGCCCGGCTCCTCGTCGTCTCGACATTCATCGAGCTCGAGCTCGGGGCGAAGCACGATTCGGTGGGTGTGCAGAATCACCGCGAACCACAGCGCGCCGCGGAGGCGAGCTCGGTGACGCCGACATCCCGGAGAACTTTTGTATAGAGCTCGTTCTGATTCACGCGACTGCCGCGGGTCGATTCAGACCTCGATTTGCGCCGAGACTCAAAGAAGGGTGCCGCAGGACCAGGGTCGGCGCAAGGGCGGCGACCGGCTGCGGCGGGCTTGCGCGCGCGATCGCGTCCGCGTACCTTCATCCGCGATGTCCGAGCGTCCTGCCAATATCGTCAATGTCGCCGATGTCGCCGAGCAGGGGTCGGCGGGCATCGCCCCGTGGAAGCCGCTCACGCCCGCGCTGTCGCGGCCCGGGGCGCTCGGCCTCAATCTGACGCGGCTGCCCAAGGGGCACACCGCCTGCCCGTTCCATTACCACCTGCGCGAGGACGAGGTGTTCTACATCCTCTCGGGCCGCGGGGTGCTGCGCTACGGCGACGCGCTGCACGACGTCGGCGCGGGCGACTGCATCTCGTGCCCGGCGGGCACGGGCGTGGCCCACCAGCTCGCCAATCCGTACGACGAAGATCTGGTGTACCTGGCGATCGGGCCCAACGATCCGCACGAGGTCTGCGTCTACCCCGACAGCGGCAAGGTCATGGTCCGCGGGCTCAAGCAGGTCGGCTACCTCCGCCAGGCGGCTTACATGGACGGCGAGCCCGAGCCGCCGAAGATCTTCGAGCTGATCGCGGCGCACGAACAAGAGCCGTAGGTGCGGCGGGCTCGAGCGCGCATGGCCGATCGGGTATGTGCATTTCAGGTGAGATGACTCCGGCGTGGCGGGCGCCGGAGTTGCGCATGTTCGATCGGACATGTCCCTCGCAGCGGCGCGGTCGTCGGCGGCCGGGGCATCGCGAGCGCGGCGGCCGGGCGAGCGGCCTCGCCGGCGCCGGGCGCCGCGCCGGCAGGCTCGGCGCGGCGGAGATCGATCCCGCCGCGTTCGGACCCGCGGATCTGCCGCTGCCCTCGATCTGACGGGCTCTACAGGAATCGACGGTGTCGAGGCGAGCGGGCGGCCCATCTTGCCGAACTGTCGTCGGGCGCGCTGGTTGCCGGTGTCGGGGGTTGGCCCACGCTTGCCGATCGAGGAGTCCACACATGCGCCACCTGACCTCGTCCGCGCTCGCGCTGTCGCTATTGTCGTGCCTGGGGCCGCTCGCCTGTTTTTCCTCGTCCAGCGGCGACGTGGGGGCGGCGATCGCGAGCCTGGAGCCGCTCGCGCATAGCGGGGTGCGGGGGACCGTGCAGTTCACCCGGGTCATGGGCAATCGTCTGCGGGTGCGCGCGATGATCCAGGGCCTCACGCCCGGACTGCATGGGTTCCACATTCACGAATTCGGCGACTGTTCGGCGGCCGACGGCAGCAGCGCCGGGCCGCATTTCAACCCCGAGAACAAGCGCCACGGCGGGCCGGAGGGGCCCGAGCACCACCTCGGCGACCTGGGGAACGTCATGGCCGACGCCGGGGGGCGGGCCGCGATTGCGATGGGGACCGACGCGGTCACGCTCGACACCGGGCCGCGCGGGATCCTCGGCCGCTCGGTGGTGGTGCACGCCGATCAGGACGACCTGATGACCGATCCGTCCGGCAACTCCGGGGGGCGGCTGGCGTGTGGGGTCATTCGCGCGCTGTCGGGGACGACGCTGCCGATCCTTCCGTAGTCGCAAGGTCGGACCGCGAGCCGGCGCGTAACCTTGCGACGTGGTCGTGACAATCGCGGCCGAAAAATTGCCGCGGCTCCGCCGGGCTGATGCACGCCCTTGATACGCTGCGTGCATGGCATTCCGGCGGAGCGCGCGCGCGTGCATCTTCCTCGGCGGATACGTCCTCTCTGCGGCCTGTCACGCGGAGATGCCGCCGGAGCTCGCCAACGCCGGGGACGTGCCCTGCGGCAACGGTGAGCCCCGGGCGTGGGTGATGGCCCCCGACCACGAGGCGCTGAGCGCCCGTCTCGAGGCGGCCGGCTTCACCGTCGACCCGCTGCCGCTCGACCGGTCGCCCTGGGGCCTCGACGGTCTGATCGTGCTCGGCTCGGGCGCCAGCGAGCTGCCCGAATACGCCGAGTACATGCAGAGCTACGCCGACGACCTGTACTTCTTCGTCGACGAGGCCAACGTCGTGCTCGAGCTGGCGCAGTCGACCGACGCCGAGGCGGTGCCGCCGTTCTTGCCGACGACCCACACTGCGCGGCGCGGGGCGGCCAGGCTGGTCGAGCTCGAGGTGCTGGACCCCGACCATCCGCTGCTCGCGGACATCGAGATCGACGGCGGCCGGCTGGCCTGGCGCGGCGAGCTCGGGCGCGACGCGTTCGTCGAGCAGGGCGGCTTCGAGGTGGTGCTGGCGGGCGCGGGCGACGGCTCGAACGCGGCGCTGCTCGAGGGCGCGTACGGGCAGGGGCGGATCGTCCTGGCGAGCCTGCCGCTCGACGCGCCGCCCGGCTCGGACCTGCAGCAGGAGGCGTTCATCACCCACTTCTTCGCCAACCTGTCCGCCCACGTCGAGGGCGTGTGCGTGCGCCAGACGACGCCGATCAAGCCGACCCCGCCGCCGCAGTCGCTGCCGTTCACCGCCGGCTCGACGGTGTTCGCGGTGCTGCCCGACACCCAGGTCTACTCGCTGCGCTACCCCGGGGTGTTCGACGCCCAGACGTCGTGGATCGCCCGCAACGCCGAGGCGCTGAACATCGCCTACGCGTTCCACCTCGGCGACATCGTCAACAACAACACCGAGCTCGAGTGGCGGCGCGCCAGCGGCTCGATGAGCCTCCTCGACGGGATCGTGCCGTACGGGATCGTGCCCGGCAACCACGACTACGGCCCGTCGGGCGACGCGTCGACCCGCGACACCAAGATGAACGAATGGTTCGACTTCGACGACGCCGCGCTGAACCCCAGCTTCGGCGGCGCCTACGAGCAGGGCAAGCTCGACAACACCTATCATTTGTTCTCGGCCGGCGGCCACGACTGGATCGCAGTCATGCTCGAGTGGGGTCCGCGCGACGCGGTGATCGACTGGGCCAACTCGGTGATGGAGCAGCACCCCGACCGCCTCGGGATCTTCATCACCCACGCGTACCTCAACAACAACGACCGCCGCTACGACCACAAGGACACCTCTTTCCCGCAGGACTTCAACCCGCACGAGTACGACACGCCCGGCGGGGTCAACGACGGCGAGGAGCTGTGGCAGAAGCTGATCCGCCGCCACCGCTTCGTGTTCACCCTCAACGGCCACGTGCTCGGCGACGGCACCGGCTACCTCGAGAGCATCACCGACCGCGGCAACGTGGTGCACCAGATGCTGGCCAACTATCAGATGCGCGAGCTCGGCGGCGAGGGCTACCTGCGCCTGCTCGAGCTGCTGCCCGACGGCAAGACGATGCACGTGCGCAGCTACTCGCCGCTGTTCGACCGCTACCTGCTCGGCAGCGATCAGCAGTACACGATCGAGCTCGACGTCGAGTGATGACTCGCGCCCCGGCGCGAGCGCTCGCAGGCCCCGGCCTTACCCACGCGGCCGGCGCCTGGCCCCGAGCGCAACCGCCCGCGGTTTTTGTCTACGCTGCCGGGGCATGCGTACGATTCCGCTCTTGACTGCCTCTGCGCTGGCGATGACGGCCGCGCCCGCGCTCGCGGCCGACGACCTGGTGATCGTCGAGACGGTGCTCGACCGGCCGACGGTGGTGACTCTCGGCGTGCAGGTGCTCATCAGCGACGACGACGACCGCGACGCGGCGATCGACCTGCGCTACCGGGTGATGGGCGCGGCCGACTGGCAGGTGGGGGCGCCGCTTTATCGCGTGCGGCCCGAGGTCGTGAACATGCAGGTGCCGCAGCAGTTCGCGGGCAGCGTGTTCGACCTGCGGCCGGACACCACCTACGAGCTCGAGCTGCACGCGCACGACCCCGACGGCCTCGACGAGACGTGGACGGTGACCGCGACCACGCGGCCGGTGCCCGGCGACCCGGCCGCGCCCAACGTCATTCCGGTCGGCGACGCCGGCGAGCTCGGCGACGCCCTCGGCGCGGCCGAGCCCGGCGACGTCATCGAGCTGGCCGAAGGGACATATCATGGCACCTGGTCGATCGACAGCAGCGGCACCGCCGAGGACCCGATCGTCGTCCGCGGCGCCAGCACCGCCGGCACGATCCTCGACGGCGAGGGCGCCGGCGGCAACATCCTCGAGGTCTACGGCAGCCACGTCCACGTCGAGCGCATGACGATCCGCAACGCCAACCGGGCGATCCGCTTCCAGACCGCCGGCGCCGAGGGCAACGTGGTCCGCCGCGTCCACGTCGAGGAGGTGAACCTCGGCATCGGCGCGCGCGAGGACCAGCTCGACTTCTACCTCTGCGACAACACCCTGGTCGGCCCGCTGTCGTGGCCCAACGTCTACTCCGACGACGGCGGCGTCAACGCCAACGTCGACGGCATCGTCGTCCAGGGCTTCGGCCACGTCGTCTGTCACAACGAGCTTACCGGCTGGGGCGACGTGATCAAGACGGCGCAGGACGGCGCGCGGGCGATCGACATCTACGGCAACATCACCCGCTCGGCCTACGACAACGCGATCGAGCTCGACGGCTCGACGGGCAACACCCGGGCGATGCGCAACCTGCTGCTCAACTCGTACGCGCCGCTCAGCTTCCAGCCGATCTTCGGCGGCCCGGCGTACGCGATCCGCAACGTCGTCGTCAACGTCAAGGACGAGCAGACCAAGCTGCACGCCAACAGCGACACCGGCGAGACCGTCGGCGCGGTCATCCTCCACAACACCTTCGTCAGCCCGAACCGCGCCAACCAGGTCCAGACCACCGACACCGCCCGCGACTTCCGGCTGCTCAACAACCTCTACGTCACCCGCGCCGAGCCGGAGAGCGGCGAGACGGTGCTGCTCGGCATGCCGATCGACAACGCGGTGATCGACTACAACGGCTACTGGCCCGACGGCGAGTTCCGCTTCGAGGGCGCCGGCGACTGGCCCGACTTCGCGGCGATGCAGGCCGCGGGGGTGTTCGAGGCCCACGGCACGCTGCTCACCGAGGACATCTTCGCCAGCGGCTACGTCGCGCCCGCCAGCTACATGCCGGTCGTCGACGAGGTCGACGTGAGCCTGTCCCAAAGTTCACTCGCGGTCGACGCCGGCGCGCCGCTGACCGGCTTCGGCGGCTTCCTCGGCGCCGCGCCCGACCTCGGCGCGCTCGAGGCCGGCTGCGAGGCGCCGCACTACGGCCCGCGCCCCGAGGGCGTCGACGAGGCCACGCCGCCGCCGGCCTGCGGTGATTCGGGCGGCGACACGAGCGGCGAGACGACCGACGGGGACACGACCGACGGCCCCGACACGACGGCGGGCCCGACGAGCGACGGCCCGACGACCGGTAGCGATCCCACCGGCGGACCCGACCCGACCGGCGGGGACTCGGGACCGACCACGAGCCCGACCTCGGGCGACGACGCGACCGGCGGCGACGCGACCGGCGGGGCTGTGACAGAGAGCGGCTCGGACAGCGATTCGGCGGGCTCGGACGGCGCGAACGAGGGTTGCGGCTGCCGTGGGACCGAGTCCCCGCCGGCCTTCATGCTGCTGGCGCTGCTCGCATTCGCGCGTCGTCGCCGGCGATGAGCGGCGATGCAACGACCGCCCATGTTCGGTATCGTCCCGGCGACCATGTCCGACAGCTACTACAAGATCATCGACGGTAAGAAGTTCGACAAGCAGATGCTCGAGATCGCCGAGGAGACCACCGCCGGCAAGGGCGACGGCCGGATCTCGCTCGCCGACGCGCAGCGCCTGATCGGCGCCGTCACCGACGGCGGCAAGTACACCGACATCGAGAAGGAGACGATGGCGTACATCCGCGAGAACTACAAGTGGACCGACGAGGCCGACTCGTGGTTCCGCGAGGAGATCCGCCGCTTCGCGGCCCGAGCCTGATCCGCTTCACGCGATCGACGATGACGCGGGCGCCGGACCCCGGCCCGCGTCATCGTTTTTTTAAGGCCTGCGCACGGCCTGAAACGCCCAGTCGACGGCGGATGGGTCGGGGGCAGGAGTGTGGAGAGGATCGCTGCGCAGCCGGCCGTCGCGGTCGCGCTCGCCGAGTTTGACGACGAACCCCGCGAGCGCGTCGACCTGCGCGGCGAGCCGCAGCTGGACCTGCACCGGAGCGACTCGCTGGTCGTGCGGACCGCCGAGGAGAATGGCCCGACCTCGCAGACGAATCCTCCAGGGATCGAGCACCCGGTACTGCGGGCACAGGACCCCGTCGAGCGCGAGGTACGGGGGCCAATCATGACAGTCGGCGAGGAGCTCGGGGAGCAGGTATTCCAGGCCGTCCAGGAGCTCCTGCAGCGCGGGCGAATGGGGGTACTCGCCGGGACCAGGGTTCGCGGCGAGCAGGCGCCGCAGGGCGCGGGCGGTGTGCTGCTCGGCGCGCGAGGTCATGTCAGTTGTAGATGAAGGCGTCGTCGCCGTCGGTGACTGTGATGACGAGGAGGGTGTCGGCCTTGACGGCCGGGTCGAGCCCCGCGTACGCGGTCAGCAGGCTCTCCTTGTGCATGGGTCCATAGGCGACGACGCTCAGGATCTGCTTGACCCACTTGTCCTCGGGGGCGACGTTGGCGCTGCTGACGAGGATGTCGGACAGCTTGCCCTCGAGGATCGTCTCGGCCTGGGCGACCGTCCACGGCGCGTCCTTGGGGAAGCCGACCGCCCGCACGACGCTGACCCCGATCTTGAGCCCGTCGATCTCGGCCAGGAAGTCGGTCTTCTTGCCCATCGGGTTGGTGTAGACGATCGTCCCCTCGGTCTTGAGCAGCGCGGCCGCCTCGCAGCGCGCGAGCACCTCGTAGGCGACGATCTCCGAGTACAGCGAGCCGGGGTTGAGGTTGCCCTCGTCGTAGAGCTGCTGGCCGCCGGGGGTCAGCAGGTCGTAGTCGTAGCCGAGCACGCCGAAGTCGATCGCGCCGGTGAACACGAACGGGTCCGGTGATTCGAGCTCCATCAGGTCGATGAGCCCACAATCGCCGGAGAGCACGCCGAGCCCGTCCGCATCGCCGGTGGTGGTGTCGCCGGTCGACGTGGTGGTGGTCGAGGTGTCGTCGGTGGTCGAACCGCTCGAGGTGTCGCCGGTCGAGGTCGACGTCGACGTGGTGGTGGTCGAGAGGTCGTCGGTGGTGAGGTCGCCGGTGGTGGTGGTGGTGCTCGTCGGGCCGACGCCGGTGTCGGTGGGCTCGCCGGTCGAGGTCGTCGTGTCGGTCGAGGTCGAGGTCGTCGGATCGGTCGAGGTCGAGGGCGACGTCGAGGTCGTGTCCTGCGTCGTGTTCGAGCTGGGGTCTGCGGTCGTCGTCGACTCGGTGGTCGTGGCTCCGCTGCCGCCGCCGCAGGCCAGGACGAGCGCCACGAACGACAGGGGGAGCAGGCGGGCGAGCGCGGGGGCGGGCATCGCGGGCGACAGTATCAGGAGCGCCGGCGGCCGCGCGGAGGTGAACGGGGTCGTGCGATCTCGCACCCGAAATCGACGGCGACCGTGGCGAACCGGCGAACGAATCGACCGGCTCGGGCATACCTGGCGACGAGGATGGCCGAGGTCCCGGACGAAGAGCTCGTGGTCGCGCTGCGCGGCGGGGAGCTGGCGGCCTTCGACCACCTCTATGTTCGCTACGAGCGGCGCCTCTACGGCTACATCCGCCGGATCGTCGGCGAGTCCGCAGTCGCCGACGACCTGTTCCAGGACATCTTTTTGAAGGTGCTGCGCGATCGCAGCTACGACCCCACGCGCGGGCGGTTCGCGCCGTGGCTGTTCGCGGTGGCCCGCAACGCCTGCCTCATGGCCCAGCGCAGCGAACGCAGCCACGCCGAGTTGCGCGAGCGGGCCGAGGCCCAGCTGCGGCCGGCCGCGGCGGCCCAGCCCGACGCGCGCCTCGGCGACGCCGCCCGCGTGCAGGCGGCCATGGCCGCGCTGCCCGAGGCGCAGCGCCAGCTCATCCTGCTCAAGCAGCTCGGCGAGCTCAGCTACCGCGAGATCGCCGGCCTCATGGGGGTCGCCGAGGGGACCATCAAATCGCGGCTGCACGCCGCCACCCAGGCGTTCCGCCGCCTGCTGACCGACGGAGGCTCCGCCGATGAATTGTGAAGAGTGCGACGCGTCGCTGATCGACTACGCCTACGACGAGCTGGCGCCCGAGCCGCGCCGCGCGGTGACGCGGCACCTGGCCGATTGTGCAGGTTGCGCCGTGGCCTACTGCCGCCTGCGCGCCGACCTCGACGGGGCGCTGCAGGCCGCCCACGAGGCGCCGCCGGTCGCGGTGCGCCAGCGCCTGCGCGCCGAGGTCGAACGCGAATTCCGCCCGAGCTGGTGGCGGCGCGGCCTGGCGCTGGTGCGCCGCCCGGTGCCGGCCTACGCGCTGGTGGCGGCGCTGGCGATCCCGGCGGCGCTGTGGCTGGTGCGCGAGTCGGGGCGCGACGACCCGGCGGCGGCGACTTCGCCGCGGGTCCGCGGATACGACGCCGCCGCGCCGCCGCTGATCCACCGGCCGATCCTCTGATGATCGCTGATTTCTCGAGCCCGATCTCGTTGTGAACACCTGACCCTGGAGACATGTAAAATGCGCAAGACGCTCTCGCTGCTCACCCTGGCCCTGTTCGCCTGCGACCCCGCGACTGACGACGCCGCCGCGGCGAACGAGGAGGCCAACGTCGACGTGCCGGTGCTGGCGGAGGCCCCGACTTCGGCGCCGGCGGAGGCGAAGACGCCGGCGAAGCACCGGACCGAGGCGATGCCCGACGCGGAGAAGGCGTTCGCCAGGGCGCGTCAGCTGATCGCCGAGCACTACGTCGATACGTCGATCGAGCCGGCCGTCCTCTACACCGGCGCCGTCGAGGGCATGCTGGCGCGGCTCGGGCAGCCCGCGGCCTACCCGATCAACGAGCTGATGTCGCCGCGCGAGTTGTCCGAGCTGCTGCACGACACCGGCGGGACGATCGTCGGCGTCGGCGTGATGATCGAGCAGGTCGCCGGGATCCTGGTCATCCGCGACGTCATCTCCGGCGGGCCGGCGGCGACGGCGGGGCTGCAGCGCGGCGACCGGATCCTCGAGATCGACGGCGTGCGCGTGAAGGGCAAGCCGATGGTCGAGATCGTCGACAAGATCCGCGGCGTCGCCGGGACCGGCGTCGATATGTTCGTCCAGCGCGACACCGAGGAGTGGCACGAGAAGCTGGTGCGCCAGACCGTGGCGATCTCGAACGTCGAGTCGAAGCTCCTCGGCGACAAGCTCGGCTACCTGCGCCTGCGCGGGTTCGCCGAGACGACGCCGGCCGAGTTCGACGCCGCCGTCGCGGCGCTGCAGACCCAGGGCGCCGAGGCGCTGGTGCTCGACCTGCGCGCGTGCCCGGGCGGCCTGCTCGACGCGGCGATCGCGGTCACCGGCTCGCTGCTGCGCGACGGCCAGGCGATCGTGACCACGACCGGGCGCGACGAGCCGGGCAAGGCCGCGGTGGCGAAGGGCGACGGGCGCTGGAAGGACCTGCCGCTGGTGGCGCTGATCGGCCCCGATACGGCCTCGGGCGCGGAGATCCTGGCCGACGCGCTGGCGACCCACAAGCGCGCGACGCTGATCGGCGCGCCGACGTTCGGCAAGGGCACGATCGAGAGCATCCACGAGCTCGGCAACGGCTGGGCGATCAAGCTCAGCACCGGCCGCTTCGTCGGCGCCGGCGGCGAGCCGCTGCCCGGCCGCGGGGTCAAGCCCCACCTGCCGGTGCCCGTCGCCGCCGACGCCCAGCCCGATCCGCTCGAGGCGGTGCCCGCCGAGGCCGACGCGGCCCTGGCGGTGGCGAAGACCTGGCTCGAAGACCAGGCGAACTGAGGCTGTCCTACTGAACATGTCGTGAAGATCATGCTCGAGAGGGCATGCTCTTTTCGCCATGTTCCATGATTCAGGTACGACTCGCCGGCGGTCGCTCGCGGCCGAGCGGCGCTGGCGGGTCGGATCGAGGAGCTACTCGCTGGCGCTCTCGCGGGCGAGCGCGTGGAGCTCGGGGCGGGCGCGGACGACGTCGCCGACGAGCAGCGGCATCTCGCTCTCGGCGAGCGCCCGGTCGATCGCGTCGCGGGCCTGCGCGGGGTCGCCGGCCGCGGCGGCGAGCGACGCGAGGTCGAGCCACAGCAGCCAGCGCTCCGCGGCTTGCGGCGTGTCCGGGGCGAGGTCGGCGGCGAGGCTCAGCGCGCGCTCGAGATCGGCGCGGGCGTGCGTCGGTTCGCCGGCCCGCAGGTACGCGCGGGCGCGCCAGGTCAGCAGGTCGCAGGCGCGGGCGCGGCTGTCGGGCGGCTGGGCCGGGCGCAGCCACGGCTCGGCGTCGAAGCTGCCGAGCACGGCGAGGAGCGCGTCTCGGGCCCGCGGGTCGGCGAGGTGGTTGAGGGCGGTGTTGCGCCACAGCGCGTGGTTGGCCGCGAGGTAGCGCTCCGGGTCGAGCTCGCGCAGCAACGGGCCGAGCAGCTCGGGCTGCGCGCGCAGGGAGGTCCGCAGCGCCGGCTCGACGGGTCCGGGGGCGGCGAGCAGCGCCGCGAGCAGCGTGCGCGCCTCGGCGACGCGACCGACCTGCAGCAGCGCGTGGGCCCGCCAGACCTGCTCGGGCGGCGCGAGCGGGCCGAGCTGCTCGAAGCTCGCCAGCGCCTCGACCGGGTCGCCGCGGACGAGCGCGCTCGTCAGGCTCGCGCGCGCCGGGTCGGCCGGCGCTTCGTCCACGGCCTCGAAGCCGCGCAGGGTCACGCGGTGCACCTCGCCGGTCAGCCACGACGACTCCTCGTTGTGCGTGCGCAGGACCAGGCGATGGCGGCCCGCGGGCAGGAGCTCGCCCGCCAGTGGTTCGCGCAGGGTGCGGGAGGTGCCGTCGGGGAGCGTCAGCTCGCACGCGACCTCGCCGAGGGCCGGGATCACCGACACACGCATGGTCAGGCGGGTGCTGACTGCCGTGCTGCGCGGCGCGAGCGGAGGCTGCTGGAAGTCGCTCAGGCGCCGATCGCCGAGGCCGCACATGAACACCCGCGCGACCTCGACGCCGCCGCGGCTGGTGCCCATCGTGTGCGCGCCGAGCCACACCGTCGGCGTGCCGGTCGCCGCGTCGTCCTCCGGGACCAGCGCGATCTCGAGGCCGCTGCCCCACTCGGTCTCGTGGACGGTGAGGTCGGCGGCGAGCTCGATCATCTCGCCCTTCCATGCGACCGGCAGCCGCGCGAGCGAGCCTTCGGTGTCGGTGGCGATCGCCAGGCTGCGCGCGCCGGGGCGGTGGCGCAGGCCGAGCGGTTGGTCGAGGGTCCACGCGGGGGCGAGCGGGCGGTCGAAGTCGAGGTCGACGCGCTCGCGGCCGACGGCGACGAGCGGGGCCCAGCGCTGCGCCAGCGCCCGGCGGACGTCGCCGCCCTGCGCGGGCAGGCGCTGCAGCTCAGCCAGGGTCTGCTGCGCGCCCTCATAGTCGCCGAGGCGCAGCTGGGTCCGCATCGCCCCCTGCAGCGCGTCGGCGGCGAGCTCGGGCGACTGGGCGGCGTTGCTGTACAGCGCCAGGGCCTCGCGTTCGCGGCCGGAGCGCTCGCGCAGCACCGCGGCGGTGTAGTACGCGGCGGCGCGCGAGCCGGGCCGCGAGGCGCGGGGGCCGAGGTCGGCGAATTCGCTGGCCGCGTCGTCGCGCAGGCCGAGGCCCTGCAGGGTCTTGGCGTGGCGCCACGTGCGGTTCCAGGCCGGGTCGTCGAGCCCCGGCTCGTCCGGCGGGGCGGGCGGGTCGGGGAGCGGCGCGAGCGTCTCGTCGCCGGCGCCGACGACCCACAACCGCGTGCCGCCCCCCGACTCGGCGACGTTGGCGATCAGCTCGTCGGCGGGGTCGTCGTCGAGCTGGGCGAACGCGAGGACCTGCAGCGCGCCGAGCAGCACCGGCGTGAACTCGCCGTCCTCCTCTTGCAGGTACAACAGGGTGTGCGTGCGGCCGTCTCGCGCGAACTCGAGGGCGATGTCGTCGCGGCCGTCGCCGTTGGCGTCGCCGACCTTCGGCGGCCACGAGTCGAAGCGGAAGGCCCCGGCCGGCAGCGGGTGCGCGAGCTGGTCGCGCCGGACCAGGCGGTCACCCTCCTGGGCGTAGATGTACACGCCGGCGGGGTCGCCGTACGGGCGGTCGGGCGGGAACACCAGAGCGCTGGCGTCGGCGTGCGCGTTGTGGGCGACCATCCGCGGCGCGCCGCCTGGGCCGCGCAGCGGCGTGATGCCGAGGACCATGCCGAGCTTGTCGCGGGCGACGGTCCGCAGCGTCTGCGTCGCGCCATCGAGCCGGAGCAGGCGGACGTCGTAGGCGCGCCAGCTGCTGAAGCTCGCCGCGAGCTCGAGCCGACCGTCGCCGTCGAGGTCGACCGGGGCGAGCCCGCTCGGGATCGATTCGAGGGTGTCGGTGGCAGAGTAGACGACGCGGCGCTCCCACCGGCCGTCGGCCCCCGGGGTCAGCGTGATCAGCTCGCGCCCGGCACCTGTCCCGAGGTACAGCTCGCGGACGCCGTCGCCGTCGAGGTCGGCGGCGGTCATGGCGGTGGGGATGTTGTCTTCCCAGGTCAGCAAGGGCACAAGGCCGTCCGGGTCGGCGCGGTAGAGCGTGGTGGGATCATCGCTGGCGCGGCTGCGGCCGACGGCGAACAGCGGCTCGCCCGGGGCGACCTGGAGCGTCTTGGTGCCCGCCGGGGCCGGCAGGGCGCGCAGCGGCGGCAGACCGGGGGCGCGCGCGGCGATGTGGATAACCTGGGGGTCGTCGTGCAGCGACGTCAGCACCACGCGCTCGGCCTCGACGTACACGCGCTCGACGTCGCGGTAGGTCGTCGCGCTGGCGCCGACGAGCGCGCCGGCCAAAGCACGCACGCTGGCCGGCCCGCCGTGGGTCAGCTCGGCGCGCGCGGCCGCGAAGTCGCGCCGGCCCAACGCGACGTCGCGGCGCAGCGGCGCGAGCTCCGGCGCGGCGCCCGGGTGCTCGCGGTCGAGCTGGCGGAACAGGCTGGCGAGCGCGTCCCACTCGAGCCGCGCGCGGAACAGCTGCGCCAGGCCGACGAGCGCCGCGAGCTGCTCGTCGGGCGCGACTGCCCGCACGTAGGCGGACGCGAAGGCGGTGCGCGCGGCGTCGCCGTCGCCGTCGTCGCGCCGGCGCACCGCCTCGTGCAGCCACGCCCGCGCGAGCGCCGGGGTGCCGTCGTGGCGCGGGTCGGCGACGAACGCCTCGAACGCGCGCGCGGTCGCGGCCGAATCACCGGCGGCCCGCGCCTCGGCGATCCGCGCCTCGGTCGCCGCCAGCGAGCGATCGGCGGCCTGCTCGACCTCGCGGCGCAGCCACTGCTCGCGCAGCTCGACCGCCAGCAGCACGAACAGCACCGACGCGAGCGCGCTGGCGAGGGCGAGGCCGGCGACGCGGAGCCGCTGGCGTCGCGCCGCCAGCGGGTCGCTGGCGAGGCGGTCGAGCAGCTCGCCCATCGTCGGGAAGCGGTCCTCGGGGCGCCGCGACAGGCCGCGGCGGAGCACCGCCCACAGCCACGGCGGCACGCGTTCGCCCGGCTCGCGCAGGGCGCCGGCGAGGACCGCCTGGTGCAGCTCGGCGAAGCTGTCGCCGGCGAACGGCCGCGCGTCGCACAGCGCCTCGTAGAGCGCGGCGCAGAAGCTGAACTGGTCGGAGCGCGGGTCGGCGAGGCGGTCGGCGAATTGCTCGGGGGACATGTACGCCGGCGTCCCGAGGATCACGCCGGCCGCGGTCAGCCGCACCTGGGTGCCGCGCAGGTCGGTGGTGTCGTCGGGCGTGGGCTCGTCGTCGAGGTCGCCCCAGGTGACCAGGCCGAAGTCGACCACCCGCGCGCGGCCGTCGTCGCCGACCAGCACGTTCTCGGGCTTGAAGTCGCGGTGGACCAGGCCCTGCGCGTGCGCGGCGGCGAGGCCACGACCTGACTGGACATACATGTCCAAAAGTTCACGCTGCGATCCGCCGCCGGCCCGCCAGCGGGCCGTCCACGCGCGCAGGGTGCTGCCCGCCACGTACTCCATGGCGATGAAGATCCGCCCGGCCGACGCGCTGACCTCGAACAGCTGGACGACGTTGGGGTGGGACAGCTGGGCCAGCGCCTTGGCCTCGTGGAGGATCCGCCCGTGGGCGTTGCTGCCGCGCGAGTCGGTGCGGACGCGCTTGATCGCCACGCGGCGGTCGAGCAGCTCGTCGTAGGCGACGTAGACGACGCCCATCCCGCCCTCGCCGAGCACGCGCAGCAGCCGGTAGCGCCCCAGCCGATCCTCGGGCGCGTCGGCCTCGGCGGTGCGGACCCGATCCAGCCGGGTGTGCCGCGCCAGGTCGTCGTGCGTCGCCTCGAGGGTCTCCGCCGGCGTCGACGAGGGCGGCGGCGACGACACGCCGGCCCCGCTCTGTTCGACGGTGATCGCGGTCGCCCTGGCGCTCCGCGCCTGCGTCTCGGAGACCGACACGCCGCCAGTATGCCAGCCTCGGTTGTGGTTCTCGGACGACATCGTACCTCTTCATCCCGGGTAAAATCCGATGGCACTTCGGCGCGATCCCTCGGCCAGCGACCTCTGCCGCAGGCGCGTGCCGTCGCCAGGCCGCCGCGACGTCGCGGCACCCATCGTGTCCATCTCGACTGCGCCGCCGGGCGGCGCTGGTTGCGAATGTTTTTCGCGGGGACGCGCGCTCGGCGTCGCGTGAATTCTCGACCTGTCCGAGAGGTCAGGTCTCGTCGGCCGGCCGGTTGTCCAGGTCGGCGCGGGCCTTGGCGCCGAGGCGCGACAGGCCGATGTTGTGATCGAGGAGCACCTTGCAGGGCACCGCGACCTCGCCGTCGGCGGTCTTGAGGACCACGCACACGCCGAAGTAGCGGATGACCACGCCCTCGACGTCGCCGACGCGGATGGTGTCGCCCGGGCGGGCCAGGCGGCTGAGGAAGTGGCCGGCGACGAGGTTGTGGAACGAATGGCGCGAGCCGAGGGCGAACGCCAGGGCGATCGCGGCCGCGGTGATCGACGCGAGGACGATCAGCAGGGTCTCGACCAGCGCGGTCTCGAGGCCGGCCTGATCGCTGGCGACGATCACCGCCACGGTCATCACGCCGTAGTAGGCGAGGTTGCCGAGCAGCTCGGGGCGGTCGACGTCGCCGCGCCGCTGACCGAAGCCGACGGCGGCGCGCCGGACCACCCCGGCGATGCCGGCGCCGACGCACAGCACGAGGCCGGCGGCGGCCAGGCGCGGCAAGAAGGCGATCAGCGCCGCGGCGCCCTGCGACAGCGCCTCGAGGCCGAGGATGTCGGCCGCGGCGGCGCCGGTGGCGAGCAGACCGGCGGCCCACACGAGCCCGCCGACGAGGTGCGACACGCCCTTGCGGACCCCGATCGCGTACAGGAGTCGCGCCGCACCGGCGCGCTCGGCGAGCGCGTCGAGGCCGGTCTTCTCGATGGCCCAGCGCGCCGTCCTGCTGGCGATCGACGACGCGATCAAGCCGCCGATCACGACGGCGACGAACAGCGCTGCGGTCGGGAGCAGCCGGCTGACCTCTTGTGCAAGATCGTTGAACATCACTCGTCCTCCTCGTCGTGTGGGTCGTCGTCAGTGGCGGGCGCAGCGGTCAGCAGCGAGCCGGCGATGTTGCCCGTCTCGACCGCCACCGATGCGAGCAGGGCGACCGCGCTGGGCGGCCTCACGGCCTCGACCGCTGCGACCTGGTCGATCTCGTGTTTGACGCGGTCGCCGAAGTCGGCCGCGAGCGACACGAGCTCCTCGCGCAGCACCTCGAAGACGCCGTGGATCCAGTCCGACTCAAGCAGGTCCGGTGTCGCCACGACGACCTCCCCTCTTCTCGTACTCGCGCTGAAACTCGGCCCTCGCCCGCGTGAGCCGCATCTTCGCCGCCGATTCGCCGATCTCGAGCACCTCGGCGATCTCCTTGAGCGGCAGCTCCTCGACGAATCGCAGCACCATGATCTCGCGGTAGGGGTAGGCCAGCTCGTCGAGGACGCGCTTGAGCAGGTCGCGCTCGCCGAGCTGGCCCGTCATCGTCTCGCGGGCGAGCGACACGGGCAGGCCGCTCTCCTCCTCGTAGCGGGCGCGGGCCCGGCTGTCGCGGCGGTGATTGAAGGCCAGGCGCCGGGCGATGACGCGCAGCCAGCCGCGGAAGCGAGCCCCGTCGCCACAGCTCTCGATGGCCAGGAAGGCGCGGACGAACGCGTCCTGGGCCACGTCCTCGGCGTCGCTCTGGTTGCCGAGCAAGTGGGCCAGGAGGCGGACCAGCCAGTGCTGGTGGCGATCGACGAGGGTCTCGAACGCCAGCTGCCCGGGGAGGCCGCGCTGGGCAGCCTCTCGCACCAGCGCGGCGTCATCGGGCTCGGTCGTCATGAACTCGCGCTGGCGTCCGTCGGCGGTCACGATTTCGCCCTCCGCGCGCGGCATGTCAAGCGCTCCGCCTGCCTCCGCGGCGGCCGCGCGATGCTGCGAACCAGCGACGCAGCGCCCCGCCGGGCCTCGCCGCGACGGTACGCGCCGAACCGCCGTCGCCCGGCCCGCCGCCCGTCGCGTCGACGGCGAGCGGGGCGCCCGTATCGCCACAGGCGGCGAGCGCGGTTTCGCGCCCCAGGTCGCGTGCGGCGTCGGGGTCAAGGGCGAGCGTGGAGCTGGGCCCGTCGCCCGGACGCAGAGGGGTGCTCCGCGGCGACGTGAGGTGAATGGACATGCTCGGGTCTCCACATTTCGAGATGAGCGGCGGTTCGTCGGCGCGAGGGATGGTGCTCGCGCGAGTGATGGCGGTGCGACGGGCGGGCGGACGCGATGCGCGGCCCGCAGGGAATTCATGCCGAACGCCGTCGCAGGCCAACGGCCCGCGGGACGTCCTGTCGTGGCTCGACGCGATGCGTCGAGTCCGGGCCTCGCCATTGGCAGGACCGGCGATCGATTCGTCGGCGCCGCGGCCGTCTCGGCCGCGGCGGGCGATGATCAGAGTGATCTAAAGAGATTCCACCGGCCGAAGGGACAACAAATGTCCCGAGGGACATGTCATTACTTGCGGGCGACCACGTCGGCGGTGAGGATCCCCTTGCCGCTGGGGCTCGCGGGGGTCGCATCTTTCTCGAGGGTGATCAGCACCCTGAACGCCTTGCTGGGCGAGCTGGCCTCGAGCTGGCCGCGGCGGTCGCCCTCGTCGTAGGCCAGCGCGCCGGCGCGGACGGCCGGCAGATCGCCGGTCACGAGCCATACGACGAAGGTTGTGGCCTCGGTGTCGAGGCGGGAGGGCGGCGCCAGGTTGGTGACGTCGAGCGTCACCGCGTAGGTGCCGGTCTTGTTCTTCTTGGCCACGATCGTGGCGTCGGAGCCGAGCGCGGGCGCGCTGGTGGGCGCCTGGACGGTCGTCGAGCAGGCGGTGGCCGAGAGGAGGATAGCGGTGAAGAGGGGAGCGAGGGCGCGTTTCATGAGCAAAAATCAGTCTTCGAAGGGTCTGCCGTATTCACACGGCTCGAGGCGAGCGGGTCACACGAAAAATCGAGGGTGCTGCGCGCCGAGGATGTGTGTCAACGCTCGTCCCGGCGGTGTGACGACCGGCCCGTCGCCGGGGCGAGGGGTCGCGGTGAAGAGAGGAACGAGGGCGCTGCATGAGCCGGGGACGAGCGTCGAGCCGTCTACCGTATGCACACGGCCCGAGTCGTCCGGGTCACACGAAAAATTCACGCGTCGCGTGGGCGGGCGCGGGCGGGCGCCCGCCCACGCGCACCGCTTGCAGGCGGGCGCGCCCGAGGTCTGCTGACGAGGGGGCCCAGCGCCCGGTTCTGCCGCTCCCGGTGAAATCCGCGGCATCGCCGGGTGGCCGCGCAGAAGGAGGAGCGCCGAGCTCGCGGGGCGCGGTCGTTCCGGAGCGGAGCGGCAGCGCGCAGCCAGGCAAGGGCGTCGCTCCGAGCACTGCGCTCGCATCCAGTGTGTTCGCCGCGGCGGCTTCGAAGCCCATGCGAGTGTTCGCAACGCCGCGGCGAGGAGCAGTTCGTGGTGCGGACCGGCTCCGCCGCAACCGATCCCGAGCGAGCGAACCAGGCCTGCCGCGCCGTCTCGCGGAGATGGTCCGGCTCTTCCGCGCGCGAGCGAACCGACGAATGGCTCCGCCGCAGCGCGAGCCGGCCGGAGGATTTGCAAGGCCCCCGGCGCTCTCGTCGAGGGAGCGTGAGCGGGGTCAATGCTCGTCGTTGCCGCGTCTGCGACATGTCGCGTATTCGGGGCGACCCGGTGGAACACCCCCAGAGGAGGAATCTCCAGTGAACTACACGACGATCGTGATGAGCGGCCTGCTATGCACAATCCCGTATAAGCAAGATTTCGATTGTAACGTCGACCCGAAGGACGACGACGACAAGGACGACGACGACAAGGACGACGACGACAAGGACGACGACGACAAGGACGAGCTGTACTGGGCCGAGGGACCGCAGGTGAACGTGCCCGTGGAGGATCTCGTCGGCTGGTCCGAGTGCTTCGCGAATCTCTACAGCGAGAGCGAGCCCGGCCTCACCCAGGACATTCTCGGCCAGGATTGCACCGGGTCCAAGCTCCTGATGGCCTGCCGCCCGGTCGGCGCGGACACCTTCCAGCTGCTGGCGATGGGCGAGCGCGCCGACGTGCTGTTCGACACCGGCGCTCAACCCAACGGCACGCACGAGGCCAACGGCGTCGCCTGGTACTTCAGCGCCGACTTTTCGTGGGGCTTCGCGGCCGCTGGTGACGCCGTGAATCGTTCGACGTGCGACTCTGTCGGCAATGGCCCGGAGACCAACTCGGATCTGCGCCTGTGTTGGCACACCGGCTCGGACCAGATCCGCGGCGGCTGGCGCTGCGGCGACGATGATCTGCTCAATGATTCAAATGCCTTCGAGAGGTTCATTTTCGAGGCCGATTGAGGACGTACCTGGACGCTCCATGCTGTCGAATATCGTCGGAGCATCCACGGTGGCTCCCGAGATGCTCCGAGCGGACGCCGCGTCCGCCTCGGCGCGATCGTCGAGGGCGTGATACGGGTCTCGTCCATGTGGCGCGACGACGCGGCCCGAGGGCGAGCGCTTGCTGCAGGCCGGTCCGCCAGTCGTGCCGCACGTGGGTGATGGCTCGCGGTGGCTCGCGTGTCTCGGCCGCGCGTGGCCGAACACGCTCGCAGCGGAGCGGCGCGACGGCGACCTCGCGCGAATCGGCGTCGTCGGTGCTGGGCGACGAACTCGAATCAGGTCTGTCGGGCTGCGGTCCTGCGAGTCGCGGAGGCTGTCGCCGTCGACGTCGCGGTCGGGACAGCCATCGGGCCGGCCGCCGGCCTCGTCCGGGCAGGGGCCTCGTCATGGATCCTGCTGTCGCGGTCGCGCGGTCCGGTCGACCTTCTCGACCGCCGGGCGGGCTGCTCGTGCGCGAGCGCGAGCGAGGCGCCGGCGAGCACTCGAGGTGGCTGGGGCCGTCGCCCCGCTGCGCGGTCTGGGCGGCGCTCGAGCGGCGGACGTCGAGGCGAGCAGCGATTGGCGCGGAACTTCACGCCGCCGTCACGGCGGATGTCGATGTCCTTGCCGGCGAGCTCGGGTCGCGAGCGTAGCTCGCCGCTGACTTTCTTCGCCGCGGCGCAGCGCCGACGGACGACCGCGGAACGCCGTGCGCCTCGGATCGTCGCTGCGGAACGTGAGCAGCGTCAATGCTCGTCGTTGCCGTGTCTGCGACATGTCGCAGATTGGAGCGGGCCAGGTGGATATCACCGGCGGAGAGAACTTCCGTGAACTACACCACGATCGTGATGAGCGGCCTATTGTGCACAATCCCCTATATTCAAGATCTCGATTGTAACCACGACCCGAAGGACGACTACGACCCGAAGGACGACGACGACAAGGACGACGACGACAAGGACGACGACGACGACGACGACGACGACGACGACGACGACAAGTACGAGGAGCTGTACTGGGCCGAGGGTCCGCAGATGGAAGTGCCCGCGGAGAACCTCGTCGGCTGGGAGGAGTGCTACGCGAACGTCTACGGCGCGCACGATCTCGATCTCACCGGGACGATCCTCGGCACGGAGTGCACCGGGTCCAGGCTCCTCATGGCCTGCCGCCAGGTCGGCGCGCCCAACTTTCAGGTGCTGGCGATGGGCGAGCGCGCCGACGTGCTGTTCGACGTCGGCGACCAGGCCAACGGTAAGCACGAGGCCAACGGGGTCGCCTGGTACTTCAACGACGATTTTTCGTGGGGCTTCGCGCTCGCGGGTGACAGCGTGAACCGGATCGAGTGCGACGAGGACTTCTTCAATCCGCAGGCCAACCCGAACATGCGCTTGTGCTGGCACACCCTCGGGAACACCATGGACGCCGGCTATCGCTGCGGCGACACCAAGGGCCTCAATGGGTCGCAGGACTTCGAGCGGGTGATCTTCCAGGCCGATTGACGAGACAACACGGGAGTTCGCCACGGCGCGCGTCTGCGGAGCGTCCGAGCCGGCGGCCGAGATGCACGGGTGAAGGCCGCGGTCGTCGTCGGCGCGCCAGGGCCGGCGTTCGTGCGGTGCGGAGCTTCGAAGGACGACGACGCGCCGGTACGTCCTGCAGGCCGACCTGCAGGTCGCGGCGCGCGTCGGCGAGTTCGCCGGCGCGCGCGTGGCCTGCGTGCGCGCGCGACGAATCAGTCGGTGAGGAGCTTGTACTCGATGCGGCGGTTGGTCGCGCGGCCCTTCGCGGTCTTGTTGTCGGCGATCGGCTCGTCGGGCCCGGCGCCGCGGATCCGCAGGCGCTCGGCGGCGATGCCCGCGGCGACGAGGTAGTCGCGGACCGCCTCGGCGCGCCGGCGCGACAGCTCGACGTTGACCTCGCGCGAGCCGGTGTTGTCGGTGTGGCCGACGATCTCGACGCGGAGATCGGGGAAGTCCTTGAGCACCTGCACCGTGCCTTCCATCGTCTGCTTCGATTTCGGCTTGATGGTGGCCTTGCCGAGGTCGAAGTAGATGCCCTTGATCACGCCGGTGAAGCGGGTGACGGCGGCGGGCAGCTCGTCGGGGCAACCGTCGGTGTCCTCGAAGCCGTTGCGGGTCTCGGGCTGATCGACGCACCTGTCGTCGGGGTCGAGGATCTTGTCGCCATCGCTGTCGCGGATCGGGCAACCATCGGGGGCGACGCCGGGCTCCTCGGGGCACTTGTCGTCGGGGTCGAGGAAGCCGTCGCGGTCGCGGTCGGGCGGCGGACAGCCGTCGGGTTCGACGCCGGGGACGGTCGGACAGCGGTCCTTCGAGTCGAAGATGCCGTCGCCGTCGGAGTCGCGGTCGGGGCAGCCGTCGGGCAGGTCGCCGGGCTCGTCCGGGCAGCGGTCGGCGTCATTGAGCACACCGTCGCGGTCGCGGTCCGGGTCGACCTTCTCGACCGGACGCGCGGGTTTCTTGCGCCCGAGGGTGAGCGAGGCGCCGGCGAGGACCTCGAGGTGGCTGGTGCCGTCGCCCTGCTGCGCGGCCTGGGCGGCGATGAGGTGGCGGACGTCGAGGCGCAGCGCGAGCAGGCGATTGACGTGGAACTTCACGCCGGCGCCGTAATGGCCGATCGGGTCGATGTCCCTGCCGGCGACCTCGGGCTTCGAGCGCAGGCCCATGAGGCCGTAGCCGCCGAGCAGGAACGGCACCACGCGGAAGAACGGCAATTGCAGGATCGCGTGGCCGCGGAAGGCGTAGAGGAAGGCGCTGCCGCCGGGGTCGTAGGTGACCGGCAAGGCGCCGAACTCGAGCTCCGCGCCGAGGAAGCTCAGCGGGAAGTAGGCCGCCCGCACGCCGCCCTCGAACGAGGGTCGGCGCAGCGGCTCCTGCGGGGCGGTCGCGGGGTCGTAGAAATCGTGGTAGCGCGCGAATACTGCCAGGCCGAGGAAGATGCCGAGCTCGGCGGTGTTGCGCTCGGGCCGGAACCGACGGATCGCCGAATCCCCGGCCTCCTTGGCCTTCTCGGCCGCGCCGGCCTCGGTCATCGGGGCGCCGGCCACCACGAGCGCGGCGAGGAGCGTGACCCTGCGTGTCGTCTTCAATGCCGTTCTCCTTCGAATCGACGTGGTTTCACAGCGATGTCCGAGCTTCCGACGGGCTCGACCGCACAGGCGGCGGTCGAGCTCCGCTCGGTCCAGGCCGCAGGGCGCGGCGACGAGGTCAGAGCACGAACCCGAAGATCGGGCACACGGCCAGGCCGCATTCGCCGAGCAGGCCGCATTCGCCGAGGACGTTGTTGACCGTGTTGAGGAGGGTGACCAGGGTGATGTTGCACTGCAGGCTGCAGGTGACCGCGTTCCCGCCCATCTCCGCGCAGCCCAGCAGGCACAGACAGTCGGCGTCCTCGTTGCACTCGATCCAGGCGTCGCAGCAGTTGGCCTTGAGGCAGGCGTCGCAGTTGCTGTCGCCCGGCGCGGGCTCGCACAGGCCGGCGGTGTCACTGTCGCTGACAGTACCCATGGAGTCGGTGCCGTTGCTGTCGCTGACGGTGCCGACGGAATCGGTGCCGTTGCTGTCGCTGACGGTGCCGACGGAATCGGTGCCGTTGCTGTCGCTGGCGGTGCCGACGGAATCGGTGCCGTTGCTGTCGCTGACGGTGCCCATGGTGCCGACGGAGTCGGTGCCGACGGAGTCGCTGATGGTGCCCATGGTGCCGACAGTGTCGCTGACGGTGCCCATGGTGCCGACAGTGTCGCTGACGGTGCCGACGGAGTCTGTGCCGTTGGAGTCGCTGACAGTGCCGACGGAGTCTGTGCCGTTGGAGTCGCTGACGGTGCCGACGGAGTCGCTGACGGTGCCGACGGAGTCCGTGTTGGAATTGCTGGCCGGACCGTTGGAGTCCGTGACCGAATCGGTGCCGACGGAGTCGGTCGCGGAGATCTGCCCTTCGGTGGGCACGGTGCCTTGAGAGTCCGAATTGGACTCGGAGCCGCTCTGGCTGCTGTCCGTGGCGGAGGCGGACACGGTCGCGCTGGCGCTCGCGCTCGCGCTCGCGGTCTCGGTGGCGGACGCGGGGCCGGCGGAGCCGGCCGAGTCCGACGCAGTATCGCTGGCGCCGGAGTCGATCAATTGGTCACTGTTGCAGGCGTAACCCCCGAACATCAGCGAGGCGGCCAAAGCACATCTGCGTAGTTCATTTCGCCGTTTGTACATACTCCGATCCTCCCCCGGCGTCGCACACAGGGGCGGCGCCTCTCACCATTTCGCGTGCGACCCTCTCATGGCTCAGATCCTCGGTCAAGCGCCAATCCAAAGCCGACATCGCAGCCGGTCCGCAGTTGTGCGGCGCGCCACAAGCGGCGGAGATTCCCGCGATTCGCGGCGATCGAAGCGGGCCCGATCGTTACGGCCAGCGCCGCTCCGGCGGCCGCTTCCTACCCGGCGGCGCAAGATGCGGCGATCTCCGAGAGAGGCGCCGGGTGAGCTCGTCCGGTAGGGGACTCTGCCAGTATCCGCGCCACGGCACACATCGCAGCATGAATTGTTTCTCGCTAACGATGTTATCATTTCACTGATGAGAGACGATCGCCGTCGGGCGAATCGACGAAGCGGACTCTGCAGCAGAGATCAAGCGAATCCGAGGAGTCGAAGCATTCACGGCCCGGACAAACTCTCGACAATCGTTATATGCGAGGAGCGCGGGAGCGAGCGCGCGGCGGGTCCGACGGGGTCGTGTCCGCGTCCGCGGCGGCGCGGACCGATGTGCGGACGGGCGACCGTTGCCCGCAATGAGCCGGCGCGGCCAGAGACCGGCGGCGGTGTTGAATTGTCCGACACGAGGGCGCGACGACGCGTCGGGGCCGTCGGGACAGATGAATCGGAGTTCACCGTCGGCCGCTTCGCATTGCCGAATAACGACGTTCAATTGGACTTGAGAACGTGTTCCATCGAGACGAGGCGATCGCGGCCGCTGAAATTCGTCTGCACGCGAGTTAATGTGGAGATTCTCGGCGCTGACCGGCGGTCGCTTGATCGGTTGGAGCGCGTCTTGTAAGACTCCGGAAGGCCGCCGGACCAAGTCGCCGTGGATTCACCTCACCGCCCGATTCCCGGCGCCTGGGATCATTTCCCGGAGCTCGATCTGCACCGCCTCGATTTGGCGGCGCGGATCCTCGCGCGCAAGTCCGCGCCCTGCGAGTCGCGCGACCTGCTGGTCCAGGCCGGTTCGGAGCTGACGCGCGCGGCCGACGAGGTCACCGTGCTCGCGGCGATCGCCGCGCTCATCCGCATCAGCGCGGCCGGGGTGACCTCCCTGGACGCGTCGAACGAGGCGACGATCCGCGAGCACGCGGCGCGGCTGCTCGAGGCGCTCGACGATCCCGACGACGTCGCGCTGGTGCGCGGGTGGCTGCGGCACGTGCCGTGGCAGCGGGTCGGGATCACCACGCTGCGACGGATCCGCCGCGCCCTCCGTCGCGGGCTGGCTGCCGGGCCGCCCCGTGTGGCGGTGTCCGACACCGACGGATGGGGCGACCTGCTCGACGCGCTGGCGCGTACGCTGGCAGTGGAGCGAGATAAAGAGGTATGGCTCGACGCGGCCGAGAGCGAGCCGGACCCCGCGGGGCTGACGCGACGGGCCGAGTCGACGCGGGCGCTGCTGCGCGAGGGCGCGGCGCTGGTCCGCGCGGCCGCCCCGACCCACAGCACGGTGAGCACGCAGTCGGGCCAGACGGTGCGGGTGACGCCGCGAATCGTCGCCGTCCAGCCGGGTGAGACGATCGGCCGCTTCACGGTGCTCGAGCGGCTCGGCAGCGGGGCGATGGGGGTGGTCTATTCGGCCTACGACCCCGAGCTCGACCGCAAGATCGCGCTGAAGATCCTGCACACCCGCAGCCAGGACAGCTCGGCCCGCGGCAACGCCCGCCTGCTGCGCGAGGCCCAGGCGATGGCCCGACTGTCGCATCCCAACGTGGTGGTGGTCCACGACGTCGGGATGCACCGGCAGGACGTGTTCCTCGCCATGGAATTCATCCGCGGCAAGACGCTGCAGGCCTTTTCCGAGGAGCGCGCCCGCAGCTGGCAAGAAGTGGTGAGCGTGTACCGCCAGGCCGGCGCGGGCCTGGCCGCCGCGCACGCGGCCGGGCTGGTCCACCGCGACTTCAAGCCGGCCAACGCGATCCTCGGCGAGGACGGCCGCGTGCGCGTGCTCGACTTCGGCCTGTGTGCCAGCACGACCACCCGCATCGAGCCCAACCTGCGCGCGGGGTCAGGCGCCGAATTGCCGCTGTGGGTCGGCCGCGAATTCGTCGGTACGCCCGCGTACATGTCGCCGGAACAGTTCCGCGCCGAGGCCGTCGGCGCGGCCTCCGATCAATTCAGCTTTTGCGTGGCCCTCTACGAGGCGCTCTACGGCCAGCGCCCGTTCGCCGGCGAGACGACGCAGAGCATCGCGCTGTCGGTCGGCTACGGCGAGGTACGGGCGCCGCCGGCAGGCGCCCACGTGCCGGCGTGGTTGCTGGCGGTGGTCGCCCGCGGCCTGCGGGTCGAGCCGGAGGCGCGCTGGCCTGCGATGGAGGAGCTGCTGCGGGCCCTCGACCGCAGCCGCACGCGCGTGCGGCCGACGCTGGTCGCGGCGAGCCTGGCGGCGCTCCTGGCCGGCGCGGGCGGCTATTTGGCGGCCAAGCCGGCGCCGCCGGTCGACGAGACGTGCAATGGTTCGGGCCAGGAGATCGCGGCGATCTGGGGCGCGCGCGAGCGCGAGGAGATCGATCGCCGATTCGCAGGCCTCGGCCCGTATCACTCGATGGAGCTGTGGCCGCCGGTCGCGGCGGCGCTCGACAGCTACGCGGGCGGGTGGATGAGCGCGCACAAAGAGGCGTGCCTGGCCCACCGCCGCGGCGAGAATTCGGAGGTGCTGCTCGACCAGCGAATGGTGTGCCTGGCCCAGCGCAAGGCCGGTCTGCGCGAGGCGATCGCGGTGCTGCGCGCGGCCGACGGCGAGGTTGCGGCGCGCGGGCTCGAGATCATCCGCGGCGTGCCGCCGGTCGACGATTGCGCCGACCTGCGCGCGCTGGCCAGCGAGGCGCCGCTGCCCGAAGATCCGGAGCAGCGGGCGGCGCTGGCCGAGCAGCGGGCGCGGCTCGAGCGGGTCGGCGCGCTCGACCGCGCCGGTCGCGAGGTGGCGGCGATCGAGCTGGCGGAGGAGGTGGTGGCCAGCGCAGAGGCCCGCAGCTCGCGGCCGGCGCTGGCGGAGGCGCTGCTCGCCCGCGCCCGCCTGACGATTCACATGAACAGCCGCTGGGCCGAGGACGAGGCGCTGCTGACCCGCGCCTATTTGACGGCCTTCGGGGCGAAGGTCGACGAGACTGCGCTCGAGGCGTTGGCGCTGCGGATCCACCGGCGCAGCCGCGAGATCGGTCAGGCCGAGCAGACGCGCGAGGACATCGCCCTGGCCCGCGAATTCGCGGCCCGCCTGCAGGGCCCGCCGCGCCTGTCGGGCCTGGTGCTGAACAGCATGGGCTCGGCGCTGCTGGCCATCGGCGACCTGCACCAGGCGGAGGTGACCCTGCGCGAGGCGCTGGCGGTGCGGATGGCCGCCCTGGGCCCGCGCCACGTCGACGTCGGCTTCACGCTGAGCAACCTGGCGCTGGTGGTCTCCGGCGCGGCCGAGCGCGAGACACTGGTGCTGCGAGCGCTCGAGATCTTCGAGACCGAGCTCGGGCCGGCCCACCCGCACAGCGCGGTGATCCGGATCGTCGCCAGCGTCTCGCTCACCGACCCGCGGATGGCCGCGGAGGTGCTGGAGCGCGGCTGTTCGGTGCTCGAGCGATTCGCCGCCGACCGTCCGGCCCAGCGGGCGATGTGCCTGGCCCACCTCGGCCAGCGCCACGAGGAGGCGGGCGAGCTGGCGCCGGCCCGCTCGGCCTGGCGCGAGGCGGTGGCGCTGGTCCGTCGGTTGGCGCCCGAGGACGCCGCGATGACGCGCGCGGAGCTGGCGTTGATCCGCGGCTACGCGGCGCTCCGCCTCGGGCCCGCGGGCGACGAGATCGCGGCGCTGCGGGCCGCCTTCGCCCCGTCGGGCGCGAGCGGCGAATGGTGGCTGGCGGTCCAGCAGGCGGAGCTGCACCTGTGCCTCGGCCTCAACCTCGCCGCCCAGGACGAGGTGGCCGAGGCGCGCGAGCACCTGGCCGACGCGGTCGCAGGCCTCGCGTCGGTCACCGGCGCCTCGCTGGCGCGCGACATGTCGCTGCCGCGGCTGCTCGCGCGGGCCCGCGTGGAGCTGGCGAGTTTGCTGCTGGCGAGCCAGGACGAGGCCGACGGGCAGCGCGCGCTCGTCGAGCTCGACGCGGCCGAGCAGTGGTTCCGCGGGGCGGGCGACGCGTTCGCCTGGCGCGTGGCGGCGATCGAGGGCCTCCGCGCGAAAGCCCGCGGCCGCTGATCGGCGAATCATCGCTCAAGGTGCGAGCGGTGGTTGCAGGTGGATTCATTACAGCAAATCGGATCATCACATTGTTCTTGACGGCGTTCGGCGCCGCGGATAGTGTCACGGCTTCGGGCGCGGCGGGGAGTGGTCATGCGAAATCGGGGATTTTCGGTCGTAATCACGGGTGTATGTCTCTTCTTCGGCGGATGCGTCGAGGGGCCGTCCGACGCGGATTGGGGGGACGAGGCGATCGCGGCGCGCGACGGCTCGACCACCTGCCCGGTGTGGCGCTGCGGGTTCAACTCCGCGGAGGTCAACGGCCGGCCGATCCGCGAGCTCAACCTCGACGGCCTCGCAAACGCCGACGGCGTGCGGATCGTCGGTTTCGTGCCGCCGGCGCTGGGGCTGCTAAGCCTGCAGAAATTCGCGCTCGACGTCGAGAAGGGCGCGCTGGTGGCCCGCTCGCAGTCGGGGATCACGCTGCGCGGGAATCAATTGATCGGCGCGACGATCCTGGTCGCGCAGTCCGGCTCGCTGCTGCCGCTGCCGATCACGGTGCTAGGGCACCAGAAGATCGATTCGTGGGCCGAGGGCGCGCCGCAGGTGTCCACCTATACTCTGGTGTACCCCGACCTGAACGTGCTCTCCGGTGTACGCAATGTGTGCACCGGCGATCTGCTCGACGTCCTCACCAGCGCGGTCACCGTGATCGGCGGGGAGACCTACGACCTCGAGACGAAGACGATCCAGCCCGACAAGCCGCGCTGGCTGACGTTCGCGTGCGCCGGCTCGGCGGCGGCGAAGCTGCAATTGATGAACTACGGCCCGCAGTCCGACTTCGACGGGGCCGGCCACCCGGCCACCCTCGCCCAGCGCCAGGCGACGCTCCGCATGATCACCGCCGATTACTGCGGTACGGGCCATAGCTACACCGAGAACGGCACCCCCCTCCACTGGGAGAACGCGGCCGGCACGGTGGTGAGCGCCGGCGAGCTCGGCGCGATCGAGGCGGTCTGGTCCGCCGGCGGGGCGCTCTGCCTCGAGGCCCAGCGCCTCGCCGAGGCCGCGGTGGCCTGCGACCTGCCCGCGTGCGACGAGTTCTCGCTGGCAGAGGGCGAGTGGGTCACGTACGTCCCGGAGGCGTGAAGGCCGGGCAGTGGAACGTGTTCTTCGGGCGGCGCGTTGCGCAGCGAGTGCTGCCATTCGCGCATGGCGAGCGCGTCGACGCAATTCCTGCGAGCATTCGTCCGCCGCCCGACTGCGCGGGAAAGGGGACGGCGTACTGCCGAGGTCGCGACGGTCCTCCCAGTGAGAGGATCATCGATGCGCCCGGGGCGTGAAACCACGGGCGTTAGAACGTGTTCTTCGGGCGGCGCGTGACGACGCGAGTGCTGCCATTCGAGCCCCGCGAGCGCCGACCGGTCGACGCAATTCCTGCGAGCATTCGCCCGTCGCCCGGGGACGCGTGACGGGTGCGGCGTGCGGCCGAGGTCGCGAGGGTCCTCGCCGGGCGGACAGATGCCCGCGCAGCCATCCCGCTCGGGGAATGGCGCGGGTTCGGCCCCGACTCGTAGGGAGCGAACGAGTAGCCGACTTTCAATCGCAGGGTCTCTCGAACCAGGGATGCATACGCGGCTCGCAGATCGCCGGACTGCCGGCGCGCGGCGAGGGCCTCGGCGCGGACCAGGTAGGCCTCGGTCTGCTGCTCGCCGGACCAGTGCTGGAGCGCGGCCCGATACAGCAGTTCGACGGCGCGAGGGTGGCCGTCCGTGAGCGCGTCCATGGCAGCGGTGGCGCGCGCCCACAGCTCCGGTGTACGCGACCAATCCGGCTCGGCCGGTGGCGCAACTACGCGGACAGGCCGGTCGCGCGAGTCCTCGTGGGCCGCCGGCGCGAGCCCTGCGAGGATTCGCCCGTCGACCGGGGATGCGTGACGGGTGCGGCGTACGGCCGAGGTCGCAAGGGCCTGGTCGGGGCGGACAGATGCCCGCGCAGCCACCCCTCGGGGAATGGCGCGGGTTCGGCCCCGGAGGTCGCGCTTTGCTGCAGCGAGCGGCCCCGCGGAGGCGGAGGCGGCCTTGTGGCGGGTCGCAGGATTGGCCTAAGCTCGGCGCTCCATGTCGATCCCGCGCGCGCTCACTCTCGGGTTTTTGGCCGCGATCGTGCTCATCCTCGCCGTCATCGCCGGCGAGGGCCTCGAGGGTGACTTGCTGGTGGCGCTGCTCTCGTTGCCGGTGTTGGCGCTCGCGGCGGGCGGCCTGTTCGAGCGGGGCGCCGCGGGCTGGCCGTGGCGCACCGCGCGGGGGCTGGTCGGCGGGGTGCTCGCATTCGTGGCCGGGCTGGGGACCTTTCGTATGCTCTCCGACCGCACCGATTGGTTCCGCGACGTCCACGAGGGCATCATCGTGCTGGTGTTCGCGGCCCTCGCCGCCGGCTGCGGGGTGGTCGCGGCGGCGGCGGCCCGACCGAGCCGCGGCTTCGCCCTGGCGAGCGGGTTCATCCTGGGCATCGAGTTCGTGCTGATGGTCGGGCCCCTGTTCGGCGGCGGTCGCCCGAACTTCTGGGGCGACGTCGGCTTCGGCTTGGTGCTCGGCTCGGGGGCGCTGGTCGGCGCATTGCTCGGCAGGTTCGTGCGCTAAAGTTCGCGCGACAAGGGTGCCGGGCGTGAACTCGCGGTCGTCGAGCATTCGCGTTGACGGTGATCGCAGCGATCGAGTCGCTCGCGAGGCCCGCTCAGGTCGAGCGTCGGCGATGCTTTCGGTAGAGCTCGTCGCGCCACTTCAGCAGGTCGGCGTACTCGCGCGCGAGCGCGGGCTGCGTCCATCCGGCGCGCGTCGCCGGGCCGAGCGGGAGGTACTCGTCGGCGACCGGCTGGACGCCCTGCAGGAGCGTCGCTGCGGCGATGTCGGCGTAGCTGAAGCTCCCGAGCAGGTAGGGCGCGCTGGCGGTGAGTCCGGCCCGCAAGGCGTCGAAGCCCTCGCGCTGCCGGGCCTCGTGGGGGGCGAGGTCTGCGAGCGAGAGCCCGTACTTGCGCGCGAACCAACGCATGGCCTGGCGATTGATCGGCCGGAGCAGACGCCGGACCCAGCCCGGCATCTGCGGCGGCATCGATTCGTCGAGCGCCGCGGGGTCGCGCAGCGTGGCGGCGACGGCGAGCGCTCGCCCGCTCCGCATCGCCGCGTCGGCGACGTCGTTCCAGCGGCGGACCTCGTCGAGCCGGCCCTCGGGGAACAGCGGCGCGCCCGACCCGATCCGCTCGGCGTGGCGCGCGATGTCCCACGAGTCGGCGATCACGGCGTCGCCGTCGATCAGCACCGGCACGGTCGCCGGCCCGTCGCGTCGCCCGACCAGCCGCCGGAGCTTGCGCTCGCCGATCACGGGGACGTGCTCGACCGTGGTGTAGGCGAGGCCGTGGTGATCGAAGGCCCATCGGGCCCGCTCGGACCACGGCGAGATGTCGAGTTGCACGAGGGTGGCGACCACGCGCGTGTGGTATCACCCTCGCGGCCGGCTTCCCACCGCCGGTGCGTCCGAACGACGCAGGCGGCGCGCGAGGCGACGCCTTCGAGCCCGGCGGGACGACCTGTCTTCATGGACCTGTCCCATCGAGCATCTCATCGATCCGAGTCGACCGCGAGGAGGCGCGAGAATCCATGACTTCGGCGAATATGGCCATTGCGAAGTTCGAGCGGCTCGTCCAGGATCTTTTTGATCAGTTCCCGGACTCGCCGCTCGTGGCCGGGACCATGGAGAGCGGCCTGTCGGCGATTCTCGAGCTCATTCAAGACAACCCGGGCGAGCGGCCGGAGTTCGCCCGGTGCTTTATTGACATGCTTGTGGGCGAACGGCCATCGCCGGAATGGTTGATCGCCTATTGCATGCGCACCCTTCGCTGGCCGGAGGTCCTGCGCGCTGCGGAGGACGCACTGGCTTCGGGCGACCCTTACGCCCTGTCCCTGGCAGCGGAGGTGTTCGACGCGTACGAAGAGGACGACGAATGGGTCGGTGCGCATCTCTTCGCGCGCTACGCCGAGAGTGACGGCGGAGGGCGCGGCGAGCCCGGCCCGTAGCCGAGCCGCTGCACCAGGGGTGATTCGATCGACGGTGGCGAGGGCTGAATCGTGACACCAGCCGAGTCGGCGGCGAGCGAGGCGATCCGAGGCGGCGCCGGACTGGGGGTCCGATCGCCGCCGCGGAGGCGAGCAGCCGCCGAGCTCACTCGGCGGGCTTGGCGGGCTCGGGGTTCGCGGGCGTGGGGCTCGCGGGCGGATTGCTGGCAGTCGCGGGCGCTGCGGCGGCGCGGACGCACGGGTTCTTGGGGCTCAGGCCCTCCTCGTCGCTCTCGGTCTCGACCTGGCGGCGCTGCTGGACGGCGCGGAGGACGATGCGGGCGCTGAGCAGGTCGGGCTGGGCGGCCAGGGCTTCGCGGGCGCAGCGCTCGGCGTCGAGGAACCATTCCTTGGTGAGGTAGAGCGAGGCCATGCTGCCGAGGCTGGGGCCGTAGTCGGACGCCTGGCTCAGGGCCTTGCGGTACGACTGCTCGGCCAGCTTGAGGTCGCCGGTGGTCTGGGCGATCCGCCCGATCATGTCCCACGCCGGGGCGTTCGTCGCGTCGCGCAGGTGGGCCCGCTCGAACCGGCCGCGCGCGTCCTCGGTGCTGCCGCGCTGCAGCAGCACGAAGGCGTCGCGCCACAGCTGGCGGGCCATCTCGCGCGCCCGCGCGTCGCCGTTGCCGCCGCGCTGCGGGGCCTCGAAGCCGGCGACCTCGGCCAGCACGCGCACCCGCTGGCGCGTCTGCTCGGCGCCGACGGCGTCGAGGTCGGCCCGCAAGCGCTCGAGCTCGGGGCCGCGAGAGGCTGTCTCTTTGGACAGGGCCTTGAGGTCAGCCTCGACCACGGGCTTGGCGGCGGCGGCGGCGGCCAGCTCGGCGGTGAGCTCGGCGTGGCGCTGGACCAGGCCGGTGAGGCGGGCGCCGAGGCCGGGCAGCTCGGCGGCGACGGCGACGAAGTTGGTCAGGTCGGCGGGCTCGCTGTCGCGGCCGCGCGGGCTGAAGCGGGCCATGTCGGCGACCACGCCGCGCATCGCCTGGACGTCGTCGGCGAGGCCGACGAGGTCGACGTCGAGGGCGCGGGCCTGGGCCCGCAGGCGCTCGACGGTGAGGGCGCCCTCGGCCCTGGCCAGGGACTGCTCGAGGTCCTCGCGGGTGTGGCTGGCGGCCGCGAGCTCGGCCTCGACCCCGGTCTTCTCGCCCTCGAGGCCGTGGTAGGTGGCGAGGGCCCACTGGGCGGCGAAATAACCGGCGACGCCGAGGCCGGCGAGCAGCAGCAGGATCAGGGCGACGCGGCGGGCGCGGCGGCGGCGGCGCTGGCTCTCGAACCATGCCGCGTTGGACAGGCGCATCGGCTCGAGCAGGCGGTCGTGGGCGAGCTCGTACCAGCGGGCGCCGAGGCGCTCCTCGGCGCGGAGGAGCCGCTCCTGCTCGAGGCGGTCGACCAGCTTGTTGCTCAGGCCGCCGGTGCTGCGCTTGCCGCGGACCACGGCGCTGCGGGCCCCCTCGGGGGTGAGCAGCTTGTCGCCGATGAAGCGGCGGATCCGCGCCTCCGCGCCCCAGCCGGTGCGGGCGCGGGCGATCGCAGTGTCGACGTAGCGGACCAGCGCCTCGTCGGGGTCGCGCGGCTTGGCCATCGGGCCGCTGCGGCCGCCGCGGCGCCACTTCTCGTCGCACGCGAGCTGCAGCTGCATCGGCTCGACGAACTCGCTCGGGACCAGCGCGAGCTTGCCGAAGGTGCGGACGCGCCGGTGGGCCAGGTCGGTGGCGATCTTCTCGGCGTCCTGCTGCGAGAACACGCCGCCGGCGGCGCGGGTCAGGACCTCGAGCGCGGCCGGGCGGCGCAGCGGGTCGAGGCGGAAGCGGACGCGCAGCAGGTCGGGGAGCAGCGCCGCGTAGCGCTCGAGCTCGGCCAGCTCCTCCTCGCGGATCGCCAGGCAGATCCGCACCGGCCGCTCCTCGACCCCGCGCTCGGGCTTGGCGAGGCACTCGACCAGCTCGCGCAGGAACGCCTCGCGCTGCTCCCACTGCGTGGTGTGAGTCGTGAAGAGATCCTCGAATTGATCGATGACGATCGCCAGCGGCCGCTCGGGCCGCGGGTCTTGCATCGCCTCGAGGTACGAGGTGATCGTGTGCTTGACGACGCCGTCGAGGTCGCCGTGGTGCCAGTGCATCAGCACGTTGGCGCTGTAGATGTTGCGCAGGTGGATCGGGTTGGTGCCCGGGGGCAGGAGGCCGCCGGGGCGCGCGATCGGCATGACCATGAAGCCGGCGCGCTCGAGCTCGGGCACCAGGCCCGCGGCCAGCAGCGAGGTCTTGCCGGCGCCGGTCGGGCCGTAGAGCACGGTGAGGCGGTTGGCGACCACCAGGGCCGCGAGGTCGCGGCGCTCGCCGGCGCGGCCGTGGAAGCGGTCGCGCTCGCCGGCCTCGTAGGGGCGGGGTCCGGGGAAGGGGCTCTGCGGGCCTGATTTGGGTGCGGACATGGACCTCCGGGGCGCTATTCGTGGTCGCGGAGCCAGCGCTCGCGCAGCTCCTGCAAGAACTCGCGAGGTGTCCCCCAGTACAGCTTGATGCGCTGCTCGCCGAAGTGACGCTCGAGGTAGCGGATCGCAGCGTCGTTGCCCTCGGGGCGGACGTGGACCGAGAGCGTGCCCTCTTGCAGGCCGCGGTAGTCGGCGCCGCCGAGGCTGCGGGCGAGGGCGCGGAAGTTGGCGTCGGTCAGCGGCTGGCCGATGAACAGCAGCGGCCCGCCGCGCAGGGCCCGGTGCACCGACGGCGGCACGATGTTCGGGTGGCGCGCGGTGGCGACGAACAGGTCGTAGTGGTCGGTCTCCGTCAGCACCAGCGACTGCGGGAAGGCGGCCTGGCCGAGCAGGTGGAACACGAACGGCTCGTCCGTCGAGGGCTGGTAGTGCGGGTCGGCCTCGAACGGGGTCGGCAACGCGCCGGAGCGCAGGGTCTCGTGCCAGCGGCAGAAGTCGAGGCGCGGCTTCCGCGGCGTGCGTCGCTCGTCGCGGCGGACCACCGCGGCCCGCAGCGCCTGCGCGAGCAGGTCGTCGTAGCCGGTGGTGATGTACGTGGTGAACGGCAGCTCGGCGAGCAGCTCGAGCGCGTCGCCGGGCTCGGGCGCGGCCGCGTCGGCCAGCGCCTTGGCCAGCTCCTCGCGCAGCCACCGGGGGCCCTTCTCGAGCTCGAGGTACTGGGCGACGCGCGGCAGGTTCCAGCGGTCCTCGAGCGGGTACTGCTGCTCGTCGGCCCACCGCATCGCCAGGTCGCCCGGCAGCGGCAGTCGACCGAGGGCGACGCCGGGCCCGAGGAAGGGCGTGCACTCGCCCCGCTCGATCCGCGACAGAAGCTGGCTCCATTCGGCGTCGGTCAACTGCGAGGGCATGCTTCGGCTCCCGCGCCAACGGTACACGGACGCTCGCGGCGCCGCGAGTCCCCTGCCGGCCCCACGGGCCTCGGGCCGCCGAGGGCGCCGCGACCTCCGCCTGCGGCCGGGCGGCGGGGCGTTCGTGCTACGGTTGGCCGGTGCAGCGCGATTCGGGAGATCCGCCGCGAGCGGGGGCCGCTGGACCCCCACCGGCGTCGGACCTGCCTCAAAATACAGGTGTGCTGCGCCGCTTCGGCGACGCCGTGCCGCACCTGCTCTGGGTCCGCAGCGGCGCCGGGGACCTCGAATTCGTCAACACCGCCTGGTTCCGCTACGCCGGCGTGCCCGAGCGGCTCCCCCCGGTCGAGGTGATGGCCAGGGTGATCCACCCTGACGACCTGCAAGCGCTGGCCGCTCGCCACGCCGAGGCCCTCGGCAAGGGAGAACCCTATGAGTGCGAGATCCGGGCCCGGCGCCGCGACGGCGACCTCCGGTGGCACCGCGCCCGCGTCGAGCCGGTCCACCTGCCGGCAGGGCGGGTCGAGCGGTGGGTAGGCACGGCGACCGACATCCACGCGACCCGCCAGCGCGTCGGCCCGAGCCCGGAGCTGGCCTCGGCGCTGATGGCGTTCCACGGCGACGACGAGGTGCGGGCGCAGCTCGACGCGCTGTTCGAGGGGGCGTCGGTCGGGCTGGCGCTGCTCGACCGCGAGCTGCGCTACGTGCGGGTCAACCGGGCGCTGGCGGTCCTCAACGGGGCGCCGCCGGAGTCGCATCTGGGCCGGACGCCGGCCGAGATCTCGCCGCACCTGGCGGCGACGATGCCGCTGCTGGCCCAGGTGCTGCGCACCGGGGTGCCGTACGCCAGCGACCACTTCACGCTGTACGGCGAACGCATGTGGTACGTGTGCTTCTACCCGGTGCGCACGCGCGGGGTGGTCACCGGCGTGGCGGCGACGGTGCTCGAGCTGACCCAGCGCGTGCGGGCCGAGCAGGGCTACGAGCTGGTCAACCACGCCACCAACGAGGCGCTGCGCGACTGGGACGTGAAGACCGGCGAGACCCGGTGGAACGACGCGATCACGACCCGCTTCGGCTACCGCGCCGAGGAGGTCGAGGACGACATGAATTGGTGGCTGGCTCGGATCCACGTCGACGACCGCGCGCGGGTCGCCGCCGGGGTCGAGCGGGCGATCAAGGACGGCGCCGAGCGCTGGACCGAGGAGTACCGGTTCGCCCGCAGCGACGGCAGCTTCGTCCGCGTGCTCGACCGCGGCTGGATCGCCCGCGACCCCGGCGGCCGGCCGACGCGGATGGTCGCGTCGATGTTCGACGTCACCGAGCACCGGCGCGCCGAGACCGAGCTGACGGCGATCCTCGACGGCGCGCAGATCGGCTTCGCGGTGTTCGACCGCGACCTCCGCTACCGCCGGATCAACCGCTCCCTGGCGGCGATCAACGACCTGCCGGTCGAGGTCCACGTCGGCCAGCGGCTGGCCGACGTGGTGCCGTGGGTGGCGCCGCTGATCGAGCCGATGCTCGAGCGGGTGCGCGACCGCGGCGAGTCGATCAGCGACGTCGAGGTGTCGGTGATGCTGCCGCAGCGCCACGGGCTGCCGGGGCACTTCCTCGTCAGCTACTACCCGTGGGTGCTCGAGGGCAACATCGAGGGCATCGTCGAGACGGTGCTCGACATCACCGACCGCAAGCGGGCCGAGGAGGCGATGGCGCTGCTGGCCGAGGCCGGGCGCGTGCTGGCCGAGTCGCTCGACGGTGACGCCACGCTGGCGCGGGTGGTCGACCTGGTGGTGCCGAGCTTCGGCGACTGGTGCGTGATCCATCTGCGCCGCGACGACGGCTCGTTCGCGGTCCCGGCGGTGGCCCACATCGACCCGGCGATGCAGACGCGCCTGCGCGCCTACGTGGCCGCGCAGGGCCGGCTGCCGCACGACCGCGACGGCGAGCACACCTACGCGCGGGTGATGGCGAGCGGGCGCTCGCTGTTCGTGCCCGAGAGCGACGCGATCCTGCCTTCGATCGCCCGCGACCTGGAGCACCACGAGGCGCTGGCGGCGCTGGCGGTGCGGTCATCGGCGGTGGTGCCGTTGCCGGTCCAGGGGGCGATCCTCGGCACCCTGTCGGTCGGCACGTGGAAGGGCTCGGGGCGCCTCTACGACAACCACGACCTGGCGCTGGCCGAGGAGCTCGGGCGCCGGATCGCCCTGGCCCTCGACAACGCGCGGCTGCTCGAGCTGTCCCGCCGCGAGCGCGCCCGCGTCGACGCGGCCAACCGCGCCAAGGACGAGTTCCTCGCGGTCGTGTCGCACGAGCTGCGCACGCCCCTGCAGGCGATCCTCGGCTGGTCGCGGGTGCTCCGGCGGACGGGGCTGAGCGAGGAGCAGCGGCAGAAGGCGATCGACGCCATCGACCGCAACGCGTCGGCGCAGGCGGGGCTGATCAAGGACCTGCTCGACACCACACGCATCATCACCGGCAAGCTGCAGCTGCGGGTCGGCCCGGCCGAGCTGGTCCAGATCGCCGAGGCCGCGCTCGACATCGTCCGCCCGGCCGCCGAGGCGAAGGGCGTGCGCCTGTCGTTCTGGCCCGAGCCGCCGGTGATCCCGCTGGTCTGCGACGCCGAGCGGGTGCAGCAGATCCTGTGGAACCTGCTGAGCAACGCGGTCAAGTTCACCGAGCGCGGCGGCAAGGTCGACCTGACCCTCGAGCTGACCGGGCGCAGCCAGGTGGTGGTCACCGTCAAGGACACGGGCCGCGGGATCGGGAACGAGTTCCTGCCGCACATCTTCGACAAGTTCCGCCAGGAGGACTCGGGCACCACGCGCCAGCACGGCGGCCTCGGCCTCGGCCTGGCGATCGTGCGTCACCTGGTCGAGGGCCACGGCGGGACGATCACGGCCCACAGCGACGGGGTCGGCGCGGGCGCCGAATTCGTGGTCCGCCTGCCGACCCGCGCCACCCAGGCCAGCCGCGTCAGCGCGTTCGCCCACGGCGCCGCCACCGGCGCGGCCGTCGGCGACGCGATGCCGCGCGAGGCCGACCTGCGCGGGCTGAAGATCCTCATCGTCGACGACGAACGCGACGCGCGCGAGCTGGTCGCCGCGTTCCTGCAGCCGACCGGCGCGGTCGTGCTGACCGCCGAGAACGGCGAGCAGGCGCTGTCGCTCGTCACCCAGCAGCGGCCCGACGTGATCGTGTCCGACATCGCCATGCCCGGCGAGGACGGCTACGACTGGATGCGCCGGCTCCGTCAGCGGCCCACCAGCGACGGCGGGCGCACGCCGGCGCTGGCGCTGACCGCCTACGCGCGGCTCGAGGACCGCACGCGGGCGCTGCTGGCCGGCTATCAGAAGCACCTCGGCAAGCCGTGCGAGCCGTTCGACCTGGTCACTGCGATCTGCGAGCTCGCCGGTCGCGACGGGCGCTGACCCGGCGATCAATCGCCGAGGTGGTGGAACATCAGGCGGTAGAAGTATTCGGGGATGTCGAACGACTGGCAGACGCCGCCCTGGCCGTCGGACACCTCGTCGTGGTGCTTGCGGGCGACTGTGACGCCGACGCGGTAGGTCGCGTCGCCGATCGCCGCCGAGCGCGTGGGGAACACCAGGGCCACGTCGTCGCCGTGGGTGACCTCGACGGCGATCGGCTCGTCCATGTCGTCGCAGGTGATCGCCGTCGGGCACAGGCCCTCCTGCGGGACGAGGCTCAGCGGGGCGAAGAAGTCGTCGCTGCCCGGGGGCGCCAGCGCCTCGGCCTTGAGAGCGCCGAGCAACAGGGTGCCGTCGGGGGCGGGCCGGCGCAGGGTGAACCAGTCGCTGGTGCCGAACGACATCTGCACGCGGTAGTCGAGCACCAGCGGATCGCCGACCGCGAATTGAGTCAGCGGCTCGTCGAGCAGCAGGTCGATCTCCACTACCTGCTCGCCGCAGCCGAGCTCGACCTTCGCGCCCTCGGGCAGCACCTCGATCGCGGTCACCTGGCAATCGCCGGCGAAGCCCTCGCTGTCGCCGGCCAGCGCGGGCGTGAAGGTGAACCCCGCCAATTCCTCGGTCGGGTCCGCCGGCTCGACGCACTCCGGCGGGCCGTCGTCCGGGCCGCTGTCGCTGTCGCCGGCCGAGGCGGCGGTGGTGCCGGAGTCGGGCCCGGTGCCGTCGGTGGTGCCGTCAGAGTCGGTGTATTGCCCGAGATCTCCCTTCGGCGCGAGGCAGCCGAATGCGAGCAGGGCGGGGAGGATGACGAGGATGCGGGGGAGGGTCTGCATGGTAGTGTTATTTTTCGAGGGGGTCGTAAGTTCTATGGATGATGGGGGGCTGCGTTACGAGCCGGGCGCGAGGACGATCCGCGCCGCGAAGTTGTGCTGCGAGAGATCGGCGAGGTCGCACCCGGGCAATTCGCGGTAGTTGAGGAGGGCAGTGCCGACGTTCAGCTCGTAGCGCGCAGGGGCGCCGAAGAGCGTCCGGGACGGCGGGAGCACCGTGGTCGCGCCGCCCTCGTGGCTGAACTCGACGGCGATCTTCTCGCGCGGGGACTCGCAGGTGGGCGTGATGGGGCACGCGCCCGCGCCGGCGGTCATGGTCCAGGGGGCGAAGAAGTCGGGGGCGCCCGCCGGCGCGAGGGTGACCGCCCGGACGCCGGCGAGCAGGAGCGTGGCCTCGCTGTCGGGCCGCCGCAGGGTGAACCACGTCTCGTAGCGGTCGCCGAGCGAGCGGTAGTCGAACGCGACCTCGTCGCCGACGGCGAACAGCGGCGAGAGCTGGGCGTCGCCGAGAGCGATCCGCACGCCCTGCCCGGCACAGTCGAGGATGAGGTGCGCCGGATCGAGCTGCATGTCGGCGACCGCGCACGCGGCGGCGAAGTCGTCCGCGCCGATGTCCGGGTCGAACACGACGAGGTGCCAGGCGGCGCTCAGATCGGTCTGCTCGTCGCACGCCGCTTCGCTCGCCGGCTCCGGCTCGTCTTGCCCGCCGCTCGAGGTGGGCGCGCCGCTGGTGGTGGTCCCCGCGCTCTCGGTGCTGTCCGCGAGGTCGGTGTCGGTATAGAGGCCGAGGTCGCCGCGAGGCGGGGCGCAGGCCAGGACAGCGGTCGATAGGAGGATGGGGACGGCGAAACGATCGCGCGCGTGGACGGGGTCGATAGTCATGCGCCGGGTGGTTTCCCGGCCGGGTCGACTTCCGTGAGGCGGGTCGCGAAAATTCTCGCTGGGCCGGGCCCGGCGGCGCGCTAGTCTCCCGCCCGTGGGACCCCTCGTCCTCGCGCTCGTCGCCGCGCTGCCTGCGCAGGAGGTCGACGTGCAATGGCGCGGCGATCCGCGCTGCGCTCAAGATGGCTTTCAGGACAGCCTCGCGCGCTACCTCGCCGGCGCCGGCGAGTCGCGGCCGGTCCGGGTGACCGTCGACGTGCGCCGCGACGCCGACGGCCGCTGGTCGGCGACGCTCGAGCTCGAGGCCGCGGAGGGCCGCAGCAAGCGGACCCTGCGCGGCCGCTCGTGCGCGGAGATCGGCGACGCGGCGGCGTTCGTGACCGCGGTGGTCGTCGATCCCGGCGTGCTCACGCGCCCGGCCGAGGGGGCGATCGTGCCGGCGCCGGACGCCGGTCCCAAAGAACCTGTCGAAACGGACATGTCCCCGGAGGCAGGCGCGGAGGACGTCGCCGCGCCCGCTCCGGACATGTCCTCGGGGACAGCCGAGCCCGGCGCGGCCGAGGTCGCGCCGGCCCCGGGCGACCCGCTGGCCGACGCGTCGCCGGATGTCCCTCAGGACATGACGAAAAAGACAGACGCACAGCCCGCGCGCAGGACCCCGCGGCCGCGCGGGTTCGTGCGGGTCACGGGCGGGCTCGAGGCGCTGGGGCTGCCGCGGGTGGGGCCGGCGGTCGGGCTCGCGGGCGGGGTGTTCGGCCGGCGCTGGCGGGTCGAGCTGACGGGGCTCTACCGCGGGCCCACCACCGAGTACACGCAGATCGACCCGCAGGCGGGCGCCCGGGTGCGGCTGTGGAACGTCGGCGCGCGCGGCTGCGGGGTGCCGCGCGCGGGGCAGGTCGAGTTCCCGCTGTGCGGCGGGCTGGAGGCCGGGCAGGCGATCGGCGAGGGGGTCGGGTTCGACGGCGGGCGGGTCGACCGGATCGCCTGGCTCGCGGTGGTGTTCGGCCCGGCGGTCGCGTGGGCGCCGCGGCCGTGGCTGGCGCTGTGGCTCGGCGCGGACGTCGGCGTGCCGCTCCTCGGCGGGACGTTCAGCGCGGTCGGGCTCGGGCGCATGTTCAGGATCGCGCCGGTGTCGTTGCGGGCCGCCATCGGCCTCGAATTTCGCTTCGGGCGCGGCGGTTGAGCTCACGGATCGCCGGCGAGCCGGGAAACCACAGCAGGCCCGACGTGAAGCCGACCGCCGCCCACGAACCCAGCCCTCGACCGGGAGCGACGCCGACGCTCGAGCAGGTCTATCGCGACCACGCGGACTTCGTGTGGCGACTGCTCCGCAACTTCGGGGTCGAGGGGGCCGGCCGCGACGACGCGTTCCACGAGGTGTTCCTGGTGGTGCACCGGCGCCTGGCCGACTACGACGGGCGGGCGAGCCTGCCGTCGTGGCTGTTCGGGATCACCCGCAACGTGGTGCTGCACCACCGCCGCAGCCACGCTCGCCACCTCCGCCGGCTGACGATCGCGCCCGAGCCGAGCTCCGGGCCCGCGCCGGACGAGGTGATCGCCGCGATGGAGGCGCGGGCCCTGATCGATCGCTTCCTCGCCACCCTGTCCGAGGAGCACCGCCTGGTGTTCATGCTCGCCGAACTCGAGGGCCTGCGGGTGCCCGAGATCGCCGAGCAGCTCGGCGTCAACCTCAACACCCTCTATTCCCGTCTCAACAGCGCGCGCAGGCGATTCGCCAGCTTCGTCGCCGGAGGTCGCGATGGATCCGCAGAGTCTGAATGAGCAGAAGTGTCGCGACATCGTCGCCGCCTACCGGCGCGAGCGCATGCCCGCCGACGAGCGCGCGGCCGCGTGGGCCCGCTTGCAGGGGGCGATCGACGCGGAGGACGGGGCCCCGCAGGTCCGGCCTTCCGGTCGAAGGCGCGACCTGGTGTGGGGCGTCGTGCTGGTGGCGGCGGCCGTGCTGCTGCTGATGGTCGGCGCGCGCGAGCGGCTGCTCCAGCGCGACGGCGACGACGCAGGCAGCCAGGCGGCCCACGAGGCGGCGACCACCGACGCGATCGCGCCGACCGCGAACGTGCGCGGGGGAGCTGCGACGACGCGCGAGGCCGTACCGCCGGTCGCGCCGGAGCCGACGCCGGTCGAGGCGGCGCCGGAGCAGCGGCCGCGGACGTCGGGGCCGCGCGCGGTAGATGTCCCGAAGGACATGCCGGCGCTGGACGCCGAGCTGGCGCTGCTGCGGGCCGCGCGCGCGGCCCTCGGTCGCAAGGACCCGGGCGCGGCGCTGACGTCGCTCGAACAGCACGCACGCGAGTTCCCGGGCGGCCACCTGGTCGAGGAGCGCATGCTGCTGACGGCGCAGGCGCAGTGCGAGCTCGGCCGGCGCGAGGCGGCCCGCGCGGCCGCGGCCGAACTCATGCGAGCATTTCCAGACTCGCCGCACGCGCGCACGGTCGCGGAGCTGTGCGCGGAGTGACGCGAGGAGTTTAATGCGGCTCGATTCGCTGCTCATGGGTCGGTCCGCGACACCGCGAGCGCGTGGCAGGCGTCGCATATCGTCTCCTCACGGTCGTCGACGAGCTGGTTGCGCCCCGGGCCGCCGCAGACGCTGCAGATCGTCGCGCTCCACTCCGCGATCTCGGTGAGGAACGCTTCGAACGCCTCGTCCTCCGGGTCGAGATCGAAGCGCAGCTCGGCCCACTTTTGATAGACCTGCTTGATCCGCAGACCCGGCGGAAGGCGGTCGTACACCAGGTCCACCAGGCCCAACCACCCGAGGTAGCCGCACTGCGACATCCAGCTGCGGGCTGCTTCTCTGTCCATGGTCACTGCCCGCCCGGTCGTCGACATCTCGGCCAGAGTATCCGCGCGGCGGCTTCGTGTCCGCTCGAATCGCGCGACGAAACAGCACGCGCCGCGGAGCGCGGCGCGTGCTGTTTCGATGGCAGGGCGATTCAGACGCCCTGGACCGACTGGGTGATGAGGCGCACCAGCAGCTTGTTGAGCAGCTCGACCTGATAATCGCCGATGGTGGGCTCGATGTGCTCGCCGCCGATGCCGCTGTGGCTGGTGAGGAACACGTAGGTGCCGCCGGTGGCGATGTCGACGAAGCGGAGGAAGAACTCGGTGTTCTTGTCGATGCCCGAGGAGGCGACGGGGATGATGCGCACGCCGGCGGCCGCGGCGTCGCTGACGCTCTCGTGGATCAGCGAGAGGTCCTGCGCGGCCTCGTGGGGCGGCGCGTCGAGGACCAGGAACGCCAGGCGCGACACCGCCGAGGGGCTCCAGTCGTGGTTGTGGATGGTCGAGTCGAGTGCCTCGCTGACGGCCTCGGGGAAGTCGCCGCCGCCGTCGTAGTTCTGCGCGGCGAGGTCGGCGAGCGCGGCGTCGATGTCCTCGGTGAACGGGAACTCGCGGACCAGGTACTCGTCGCCGTGGTCGCGGTAGAAGTTGACGCTGAGGCGGATCTTGAACGACTGGCCGATGTTGTCGCGGATCTCCGCGACCACGTCGGCGAGCTCGACCTGCAGGTACTCGAGCTCGTCGCCCATCGAGCCGGTGGTGTCGATCATGAACAGCAGGTCGAGGATCTTCTCCGGCGCCGCGGCGGCGTCGAGGTCGGCGATCGCCGGGTCGGCGGCGAACGGCTGGGCGTCGGAGATCGTGACCGAGGCGTCGCCCGAGCTGACCTGAATCGTGAACGGGCCCTGCCCCGGCTCGCCGAGGAGGCCGTTGAAGAGCTCGGCGCGGCCGCGGACGTCGGTGCGCGCGGTCCACAGCGTCTTCTGGTCGCCGGACAGCAGCACGACGTCGGCGTCGACCACCGGGGCCTGGTCGGCGAGCGCGACCACGGCGAAGCGCTGGCTGGTGTACATATTCCACAGGTCCTGCATCGACGACCACGTCTCGCCGCCGATCAGGCCGAGCCAGAAGTCCCAGTGGTCGAGGTCACGCCATTCGCCGGCCGTCAGCTGGCCGGGGTCGATCGGCTCCTCGCCGTCGGTGTCACTGTCACTCTCGCCCTCGCCGCCCGACTCGCCCGCGCCCGAATCGGCGCCGGTCGGATCGGCGCCGCTCGTGGGGCCGCCCGCAGTGTCGCCCCCGCTCGCCGATTCGCCGGCGCCCGGATCGCCCGGATCGCCGCTGCCGCCGCCCGGCTCGTCGCCGCTGTCGCCGTCGGTGCCGCCCGGATTGGGCGAGGACGCATTCGTGGCGCTGCCGCTATCATAATCGCTGCCCGAATCGTCGCCGCAGCCGACGGCCAGGGTCATGAGCGGAAGGGCGAGAAGAGCCAGGCGAAGGGGACTACAGGCGCGGGAAGTCATAGGTTCCCCGACCTCTTCAAGAGGCGTGCCATGGGCCGGATGGGCGGGGAAGGAGGCGAGTTCGCGAGCGGGCCCGCGCGGCCGCACGACACGCGTGTCATGGTCGCCTCGCCGATCATGCCCGGCGTGTGCGTCCGCAGACGCGTGGGGCCGGGTGAGGGACTCGTGCGAGGCGTTCGCGGGCACGGGTGCGGATAATCATCGTAGTCGGCATGCCTCATCGTCGGACCACTGCTGGCACGAGGCGCGCTCGATGCTCGGAGAGGTCGACGGTGAGGCAGCATCGATCCGTGGGGCCGCGCCCACGTGACCGCGCGGCGAGGCGCGAGGAGCACCGGGATAAGGGATGACAATGCGACGGCGATGCGCACGAACGTGGAGCCGACACCGGGCACATGAACCAGCTCGAGCGATCGCGAGGACGAGCGAGCTCTGTGATGGCAATGCGACGGCGATGCGGACGAAGGTGGAGCTCGACACCGGGCGCATGAACCAGCAGTCGCCGGCCCGGCGCTCGAGCGATCGCGGGGACGAGCGAGATCTGCGGGTGGGTCATGAACATCGGCCCTTCGCTCGCACGAAGTGCAGCGCGGGCGAGGTGTCGTCGACACGGTGGGACGGTCGTTCGCTCGCGGCGCTGCGGATCTGGCCGGCTCGCTGCAATGGGTCCGGGGCGCGGCGGTCAGTGTGCGCGAAAGCGAGCGGGCGACGCGCGGGCGCGGTTTTGTTAGCATCTCGGCCGCTCATGAGCGCCTCGAAGACCCCCGCCTCCGACCTGCAGACCCTCGATGCCGCCGCGGTGAAGGACCGGCTGCCCTCGTTCACGGCCGACGAGCTCGAGGCGCTGATCCGGCGGGCCAACAAGGAGTACTGGGATGACCAGGCGCCGACGCTGCCGGACCCGCTGTACGACCAGCTGGTCGAGCGGCTGAGGCGCGTGCGGCCCGACGCGGCGGTGCTCGAGGAGATGGGGCCGCAGGCGTCCGAGGCGCCGGTGATGGACGCGGAGGAGGCGCTGCAGCTGCCGCCGGAGCAGCGGTTCGGCGCTGCGGTCCGCCATCAGCGGCCGATGCTGTCGCTGGAGAAGTGCTACAGCGAGACCGACCTGCAGAGCTGGGCCGGCAAGTTCAGCGGCGAGCTCCTGGTGATGCCGAAGATGGACGGCGTGGCCTGCAGCCTGCGTTACGACAAGAAGGGCAAGCTGGTGATGGCGGCCACCCGCGGCTCAGGCACCGAGGGCGAGGACGTGACGATGAACGCGCTCGAGGTGAAGGACATCCCGCGCACTGTCGCCTCCGGCGGGGTCGAGCTCGAGATCCGCGGCGAGCTCTACATGAAGCTCAGCGACTTCGCCAAGTACAAGGGCGACTTCGCCAACCCGCGCAACCTGACGGCCGGTTCGATCAAGCAGAAGGAGCGCAAGAACACCCGCAACGCGCACCTGAGCTTCTTCGCGTACGACATCATCGGCCCCGAGTTCGACAGCGAGCGCGACAAGTTCGAGCTGCTGAAGAAGCTCGGGCTCGGCGGCATCGACCACGAGTTCGTCGACCGCGCCGGGCTGCAGGCCAGCTACGACCGCTGGGCCCGCAACCGGCCGGAGCTCGACTACGAGATCGACGGGGTGGTCTACCGCGCGGCGTCGGTCAAGGAGCAGCGGCGCCTCGGCCTCACCGGTCACCACCCGCGCTACGCGATCGCCTACAAGTTCCAGGGCGACTCGGGCGTGACCGACCTGCTCGACATCCTCTGGTCGGTCAGCCGCACCGGCGTGATCACGCCGGTGGCCCTGCTCGAGCCGGTCGAGCTCAGCGGCGCGCGGATCGGCCGCGCCAGCCTGCACAACCTCAACATCTTCGAGTCGCTCGGCCTGACCCACAACTGCCGCGTCGAGGTGACCCGCCGCGGCGGCGTGATCCCCAACGTCGAGCGCGTGGTCGAGTCGGGCCCGGCCTCGCGCCCGTTCGAGCTGCCGACGCAGTGCCCGGCCTGCGGCGGCCCGATCGAGCGCCGCAAGAAGCGCGACGGCGAGAACCTGTGGTGCGCCGAGCCGAAGAAGTGCGTGCAGGCCCGCCTCGGCGAGCTCGAGCACTTCGCGAAGGTGGTCGACCTGCAGGGCTTCGGCCCGAAGGTGATCGGCGCGGCGGTCGACGCCGAGCTGCTCAGCACGCCGGCCGACTACTACCGCCTGCGCGTGGTCGACCTGCAGGAGCTCGAGCGCCTGGGCGAGAAGAGCGCGCAGAACCTCGTCGACCAGATCGAGTCGCACCGCGAGCTGCCGCTGGCGGTGTTCCTGCAAGCGCTGGGCATCGAGCACCTCGGCAGGCAGAACGCGTTGCTGCTGGCCGGCGAGTTCCGCACGCTCGAGCGGATCCGCGAGCTCGGGCGCGACGATCTCACGGCGGTCCGCGGGATCAAGGACGCGATCGCCGACGCCATCGTGAACGGCCTCAAGGCCCGCGCCGAGCTGATCGACGCGCTGCTCGAGTTCGTGACGGTGCTGCCCGGCGAGGCGGCGCCAGCCCCGGTCGAGGGCGCGGCCCTGTCCGGCAAGAGCTTCGTGTTCACTGGCACGCTCGAGGCGTTCACCCGCGAGGTCGCTCAGGCCCGCGTGCAAGCCCTCGGCGGCGAGAACCCCTCCGGCGTGACGAAGACGCTGACCTACCTGGTGGTCGGCGCCGGCCGCGGCGCCAAGTCGAGCAAGCAGAAGAAGGCCGAGGAGCTGATCGCCGCCGGCGCTCCGCTCAAGATCCTCAGCGAGGAGGAGTTCCTCGCGCTGGTCGGCTCGCTCGAGTAGGCCTGGTGGACATGTTCGAAGAGGCATGTCTTCGGGGGCATGCCCCAGAGGACATGTCCTGAGGAGCAGGACGGATGCCGGCCTGCCGGGTCCCTGTCGCTATCCGGCGTCACCGGCAGACGTCCGCGGTGGCGGGGTGAGCGGCGGCGGAGCCGTCGCGCGGCTGGGAGGCACGTTGCAGTCCGGGCGGGTGCGCGAGTCCGGCGAGCTCACCTGCAAGGCTGCTCGCGGCCGGGCAGGCCGTTGCACCGGGCGGGGGCCGCGCGCGGGTCGCTCGGCCGCGCAGGCGGGCTCGAGTAGAATCTCGCGGATGAGCGAGGACGCGGGCGACAAGGAGCGGCGGATCGTCGAGGCGCGGCGCAAGCTGATGGAGCGGTGGGAGCAGCGGATGCGCGACACGCCGGCGCTGTCGGACGCGCGCCCGCAGGGCTCGGGCCCGCCGAACCGGCACGGGATGCCGAAGCTGCCGGTCGGCCAGACGGTGACGAAGAAGTGGCCGGTGCTCGACCTCGGTCGTAAGCCGATCGTGCCGAAGGAGAAGTGGCAGCTCATCATCGACGGGGCGGTCGAGCAGCCGGTCACGCTCGACTGGGCAGCCTTCATGGCCCTGCCGCAGACCGAGGACACCAGCGACTTCCACTGCGTGACGTCGTGGTCGAAGATGGACATGAAGTGGGTCGGCGTGCGCTTCGCCGACCTGATGGCGCTGGTGCGCCCGACCGCGGCCGCGGTCCATGTGATGTGCCACGGCTACGACGGCTACACGACCAACGTGGCGCTCGAGGAGGCGCTCAAGCCCGACGTGCTGCTGGCCCACACGGTCGACGGCCACGACCTGCCCATCGAACACGGCGGGCCGGTCCGCATGATCACGCCGCAGCTTTACGCGTGGAAGGGCTCGAAGTGGATCAGCCGCATCGAGCTGCTGACGCGGGAGAAGCTCGGGTTCTGGGAGATGAACGGGTATTCGAGTACTGCCCACCCCTGGCGGGATGACCGCTACGGGCGGGTCAGAGGGCTTTGACGGGGTTTTGGCGTGATAGCCGCATCACCCCGCTGCGGCGGGTTTTGGGCGCCTGTGTCAGATTTGTGCCAACCGCGGTAATCCCGCGCCGCGCCTTGACCAGCGCCTGCGTCGCTCGTTCCATGCTGTCCCCGGTGTCGTGGAGGTAGGCCTCGACGGTCGTCGCAAGCTGGCGGTGACCGAGCATCTTCTGCACGGCCACCGCATCCGCGCCGCCCTTCAGGGCCGAGGTCGCGCAGGTGTGGCGCAGCACGTGGGGACCCTTCTGCGGCAGGCCGACAGCGGCCTGCGCACGCGCCAGTCGGTCGCGCACGCCTCCGCGCGTCAGGCGGCCGCCAAAGCGGCCTTCGAGGAGTGGAGCGGTGGGTGGCCGACCCTCCACGAACGGGCGCAGGGCGTCGACCAGGCGCTCTGTGAGGCCGACGGTCCGGGCCTCGCCGTTCTTCGGCGGGGTGATTTCCCCGTCGTCGTTGAGGGCCCGCTCGACCCTGAGCGTGCGCGCCTCGAGGTTGACGTCGCGGACCTCCAAGCCGATGAGCTCGCCGACCCGCAGGGCCGCCTCGCCGCACACGAGCACGGTGGCTCGGTGCGCCGGGCTCAGCTTGGTCGCGGCGACGAGGAGCGCCTCGAACGTGGGATCGTCGTAGGCCTTCGGCATGGCGATCTTGCGCTCCTTGACCTTCTCCAGCTTCTCGGGCTGGGTGGGCCGGAGGCGGAGCACCCGGCAGCGCGCCAGCATGGTGGCGAACATGCTGATCGTCGTGTTGATCGTGGTCGTCCCGTAGCCCTTGGCCTTCATGTCCGAACGGACACGGCTCGCCTCGAGCTCGCCGGCCTCGGCGACCTCGAAATCGCTCTTGACGTGCGCGCTCAGAAGCGTACGTAGGAGGCCGGTCTGCTGGCGAAACTGGCGTTGTTGGAGAAACTCGAACTGCAACGGGCCAGTTTTGGTGAACTCCTCCGCGGTTTTCGAAGCGTAGCGGAGTGGGCGCGTGAAGTGCAGGCCGAACTGGGTTGCGCCCGGACAACGACTAGACGGTGATCACCCTGGGAAGCTTTCGAGGCCGAATGGGATGCCCAGACGCGGCGGTGCCTCCAGGACCTCGGGCTCGGACCCGGACCCTAGCCGGCGGTGCTGGAAGGTTTTTGCGGAAGCGGGGCGCGAGGGTTATCCCTCGCGGAGCCGGCTCGGCACTCGCCTCCCGTCACCCAATGGTCAGCATGATCGAGAGCGTCCGTAGGCGCCTCAGGAAGGACCCGGTCAACACGCGATTTCAGTCGCTGGCGCCGAGCGGATGCGCGGACGAGCTTGGTAAGGCCGATGATCCACAGGACGCCCAGAGCCTTCGTCCACCAGTTTGGGTAGAAGATGAACACGAGGAACGCGAGGTTGACGACGTGATGAACCAGGCGGTTGTATCTTCCGAACCACCGGGTCATGAAGTCCTCATAGTCATCGAGCCCGCTCAAACGAGAGACAGGCGCACGCACTTCCTCCGTCGAGGAGGTCTCTTTACTCGCTTCAGTAGCCAGCATGCGCCGATGTCGCTGGGCGAGCCGCTTGCGGGCAAGCCGCTCCACGAGCCCCCCCCACAGTTGATGGTATAGGTGGAAGCCCAGCGCGGTCTGCCACCAGGCCACGTTAAAATACAGCGTGAGCGGAAAGATGAAGGCGAAGAAAGGGAGCCAGAAGATGAGCGCGATGGGTGTCAGCAGTGCCCGCGCCCAGAATTGGTCAGTCGGCAACCACCCCCAAGGCTGGGGGGGGAGCGGCGTATAAACCCTGAGTGCAGACATGGGCGCGTCTCGGCTAATTCTGCGCCTTCTTGCATTTGTCATGTACGATGGCCCCGGTCTGCGTCCCCAGCCCACCGCCCAGACCGATACAGGCGCCGGTGCCGAGACCTGCCGTTGCCAATTCGCAGCCAGCGAACGCGCCGGCGGCGATTGCCAGGCCGCTGATTCCGGCCGCGAGAGCGCAAAGGAGCCCTCGTGTCTCCGCCAGGGCCTTGATGACGACGTCGTGGTCCCAGACCTGATAGATGCTTGCGACCAGGAGATGCGCATCCTCATCGGTGAGAGCGCCGAACGCGGTGCTCTCCGTGATGACTTTGCCGTCTACAAATTTCTGCTCGGCGAGCACGCGCTGGTTGAGAGTCAGTCGCGCCACGCCGGTACCCTCCTCGCCCATGCGCATGGTAATTGTCACGTGACCGAGCGCGATGTGATAGTCGACCTGCATGTGGATTCCGTGCGCGGTCTCGACGAGAGCATCGACATGATGAAGGTCGATCGACAATTCGAGGTTATTCAACACGGTCTCTAAGTCAGTCTCGGCGACATCGTTCGCCATGGCCGCTCTGTCCGAGAACTCTTCCGGCGTAGCGGGCGCGGGACGGGCAGCGGGCGCCGCAAGGAGCGAAACGGCCATGAAGAGTTCGGTGAGCATATCCCGCCCATGGCAAATGCTAAGCCGATCACAAGCGGACGGCCACAGATTCCCGGCGGCGATGTCGGCGCGGAACAGTTCTGCCAACCGGGCGGGGGAGAATCACAGCCTCCGCCTGCTTGTGGGATGAGCGGGGACGGCCGGGCGCCGACGCGGCGCCTCGACCTCCACGCCTCGCTACCGCGCGCGCTCGGCGATCGCCACGCGCCAACCCCGATCTCGTCGCCGTCAACTTGCCCCCTGAGCAGCGTGTGGGGCCGCCGCCCCTGATCGAGGCGGTCGCGCGCGGCGCGCGGCGTTTGACCGCGACGCGTCCACGAAGGACCGTAACTGTACGACGAACCACGCCATGACGGACGGGCGCGTCCGGACTATACGCCTTCGTCGCGCAGATGCAGTCCTGCGACCCCGACCGCCTGATCTTCCTCGACGAGTCAGTGGGATTGCCCCGAAAAAGTGGACACCTTGCTTATGCCGCTTGAGTCTGCGCCTGCTCGGCGTAGAAGCTCTCCTCGTAGGTGATCGGGGTCGAGTAGCCGATCAACGAGTGGCGACGCTGGCGATTATAGAACACTTCGATCCACTCCGAGATGGTGGTCTTCGCGCTCTCTCGGGTGAGGAAGATCGTGCGGTGGACGAGCTCGGTCTTCAGCGTGCTGTTGAAGCTCTCGGCGACCGCGTTGTCCCAGCAGTTGCCCCTGCGGCTCATGCTGCAGGTGATGCCTGTCTGGCGCAGGGCCTCGCGGTAGTCCGCTGCGGCGTACTGGGAGCCGCGATCGGAGTGGAAGACGAGCCCTTCGTCGGACGGCTCAGGGTGCCCCAGAGCGGCCCTCAGCGCGCCGAGGACCAGCTCCGTGCGCATGTGGTCGGCCATCGACCAGCCGACCACGCGGCGCGAGAACAGGTCGATGATCACCGCGAGGTAGAGCCAGCCCTCGAGGGTCCACACGTACGTGATGTCGGCGACCCACGCCTTGTCGGGCTTGCTGGCGGTGAAGTTGCGCCCCAGGATATTATCGGCCACGGGGAGTCTGTGGTTCGAGTCGGTCGTCCTCGCGAATTTCGGCCTCCGACGGCCCTGGATTCCCTTCTCGCGCATGATCCGGGCTACTCGCTTGCGGCTGATCTTGCGGCCACGTCCGCGAGTTCATCGACAACCATCTGGCATCGAAGCTGCGCCCCGGCGATGTCGTGGTGATGGACAACCTCGGAGTCCATCATGCGACAGGCGTCCGCGAGCGTATCGAGGCGCGCGGCGCTACAGTCGTCTACCAGCCGCCGTACTCGCCCGACCTCAACCCCATCGAGCTCGCCTGGTCGAAGATCAAGGCCGCACTCCGCGGCCTCGGTGCCCGAACCGTCCCGCTCCTCAAGGCCGCGATTTCGCCGTCGCGGGACTCGTCACCCCAGCCGATGCAGCCGGATGGTTCAAGCACTGCGGCGTCAGCACGCCTCAAGTCGCATGAAACGTGCTGTGAGGCTGTCGACCGTGAGGTCGATGTGTCTGTCCCAAAAGACATTCACGTGACGATCCGTGCTCGCGTGACGCGGGGCGGGTGAGCTATCGGCAAGCGACGAACTGGGCTCCCGCATTGGGCGCCGCTCGAGCAGCGCGGCCAGGCACTCGCAGCACATCACCGCACCTGCGGCATACGGTCCGCACGAAGCCGAGCTCGAAGTCCCCGCACCCCGCGAAGCTCTCGAGCTCGGCCTTCACGAAGTTCGGCAGCGACCGCACCGGCACCCCTCCGCTGGCGCACTGCGGCACTGGCGACCGCCTTCGCCGAGTGACGGCCCATCGGGAGGCAGAAGCGCCCCGTACCCGCGGAGTGTCCTCGTCCGTGCGCAAGGCGGCTGCTAAGCTGCGCGGCCGCCATGCAGGAGCACCTCCCGTGCAGTCCGCCGCCGCCCGTCTCGACGCGCCCCGCCGCGCTGTGGATGCTGCTTGCGGTGTTCCTGTTCGCGCTGATGGACGGCGGCATGAAGTGGCTGGCCGCCGACTACCCGCCGCTGCAGATCGCGGCGCTGCGCGGCGCCAGCGCGCTGCCCCTGGTGTTCGTGTGGATCGTCGTGGGCGGCCGCGGGCGCAGTCTGCTCCGCGTGCACTGGCGACTGCACCTGGTCCGCGGGGCGCTCGGCATCGGGATGATGTGCGGCTTCGTCTACGGCCTGGCACGGATGCCGATGTCGACCGCCTACGCCATCGCGTTCGTCGCGCCGCTGATGGTCACCGCGCTCGCGGTGCCGCTGCTCGGCGAGCGCGTCGGCCCGCGCCGATGGACGGCCATCGCGCTCGGTCTGGCCGGGGTACTGGTGGTGCTGCGACCGACCGGTGAGGGCGTCGCCACGCTCGCCGGGCTGGCGCTGGTCGGAGCGGCCCTGTGCTACGCGCTCGCCGCGATCACCGTGCGCGTGCTGGCGCAACGCGACAGCACCGAAGCGCTGGTGTTCTGGTTCCTGGTGCTGCTCACGCTCGGCGCCGGACTCCTCGCCCTGCCCGGCTGGCGGCCGCTGCAGGCCGGCGACCTCGTCGCGCTGGTGGTGATCGGAATCGCCGGCGCCGGTGGCCAGGTCGCGCTGACGCATGCCTTCCGGCTCGGCGAGGCCTCGCAGATCGCGCCGCTCGAATACAGCGGCCTGGTCTGGGTGGTGCTGCTCGACCTCAGCGTGTGGCAGGTGCTGCCCGACGCCATGACCTGGCTCGGCGCGGCGATCATCGTCGCCAGCGGCCTCTACCTGCTTCGCCGCGAGCGCGCGGTCTCGGCCGCGACGCCGGCGGCCGAAGCCGCCGGCGACCGCACCTCATGACGCCGGCAGCAGGGCGGCATCGAGCTCCGCTGCGCGGGCGAAGGCCGGATGCGCGGTCAGCAGCTCGCCCTGGTCGCGCGCTTCCTCGACGACGGCCGCCTGCCGCTCGACAACAACGTGAGCTCGGCGGGGGACGGCGAGCTGCTGGCTGGGGACCCGGGCGTCGCGCGTGTACGCTGGCCGACTTGGCCTGCCGCGCAGCCAAATCCTGCGCGGTGATCACGACGGGGTCTACTGGACATATGCGTTCGAACTGCTGCCCCCACCGGTCCGTTTAAGTGGTCGCTCCCCGCACCAGGCGGCGGAGATCAAACGCGGGCGCAACTGGCCGTCGATCGAGCGCGCCGACGGCCGCCGCATCATCCACGTCACCGCCGACATCCGCGAGGGCGCGACGACCCGGGTCTGGAGTGCGGGCCGCGCGGACCCGTGCCGCGCCGGCGTCAGGGACGCAGGCTCGCCGAGGCGCGCGGCGCTGTCCAATGAAAGCTACGGACGCCCGGGCCGACAGGACCGCAGGTCGGCCGGCCTCGATCGAACGCCAACGGTCGAGCGGAAGCGGGACGATCGAGAATTTCGAGGCCGGCGCAATTGAATCTCCGTCTGCAGCGATTTAGCCGTGGAGCGCCCCGCCGCGCTCGACCCAACAACCATCACGAAACGAATTTACCAAATCTGCATCACCCCCGGCAGCGCCTGTCACCACAACGCCGTCGTGGGCTTTCGGACCAGCACCGGGGATCTCAAGTTGACGCGGTACGACACCACCAGCATCGCCACGACCGGGATCGAGCGACCCGTGAGCAATACGGCGGGTGCCATCTCGAGCACCAGCCCGATCGCGATGACCAGCCTCCCCCCGCCCACGGCGATGGATCCCGCGTACTACGTCGTATCGGCCTTCCAAGACGGGGGAGGCGATCTGATGCTCATCGTCTGGTCGACCCTGACCCTGGCTCGGCTGGGTGACAACGTGCTCAGCGGGTTCCCTGGCGCCGCGATCAGCGAAGTCGCAGTCACCCAGGTGTCGTTTGATACCGGCGACCCCGACTCCTTCGACCGGGTCGTCACCGCTGTTCGCACCGCGGAGGGGAGCCTGCAGCTCACATCGTGGGACATCGTCGACCTCCCCGGAACCAGCGACGTGGAGGTCGTCGAGCTGGACACGATCGCGTTCGGCAACGCCTCCCAGATCGACATCGACTCGATCGGCAGCACCATCGATCAGTCGGTCGTGGTCGCGTTTCGCAACAACAGCGGGAACCTGCAGCTCAAGACGCTCGCCATCGACGCCGCCGGAGACTTCACGGAACTGGACGACTACACCAGCGGCCCGGCCGGCCGCGTGAAGATCCGCGAGTGGGGCGACGGAGCGGTGACCGCCATCCGCGATGAGGACGACGACCTGCTCGTCACCCGCTGGGACATCGACGGCGCCGGCAATATCTCGTGGTAGGGCAACAGCGGCAGTCAGGCTGGTTTCGCTCAGGAGATCTCCCTGTCCAAGTTCGGCGAAATCTACACCGCCGTCCGCACGTCCTCCGGAGACATGATGGTCATCGAGTGGAGCGTCACCACCGGCAGCCCCACGCGCATCAACGACAGCGGCGGCGACGGCGACGGCCTCACATCCGGCGCCGACATCTTCGTCACCGGCAACTTCGGCGGGGTCGGGGGCCACTCCTTGACGGTGGGCCGCCTGGCCGACGGCGGCCTCCAGGGCCGCCTTTGGACGCACTAACCTGCTGCGCGGGCGCGAAGGGCCTCCACGAGCCCTGACGCCCGCGGCCAGCCCATGCATGGCGGCGACGACATGGGGCCGCCGACAACCGTGCCCGGACTATCCCGGCGGGGCATGATCGGCGGTAAGCGTCCGATATACCCCGTCGTGACACGGTCGTAGGCTGCGGGCTACAAGCCGTACATGCTCAGTGAGCGTGAGCCGCGAACGCACGAAGGTTCAGGCGCAGCAATTTTCGATGCGTTCCGCCGCGAGCTCGGCGTCTCGACAAACGCTCGACTGCCAGCACGTCCCCATCGCCACGGGCATGCCGTCGATCTCGCAGAGACACATCGCCTGGTCGCACACCAGGCGCCGGTTTAGCGCCTCGAGGCACTCCTGGGAGAACGCGCAGCCGTCGACCGGCACGTCTCCGCCGAAATCCTGGGAGATTTCGCAACTGTCGTCCCCGCAGATCGCCGCCTTCGTAAAGTCTTTCCAACACGGCGACACGCCGGACTCAAGCGACTCGCAAGTATCGAACTCGAAGCACTCCACGGTCAGTTTCCACTCCTGGAAGCACGTCGCGTTGGCCTCGGCCGGCGTGCATGGACAGCCATCGAAGGCGCCGCCAAGCCCGCAGGCGATCAACCGGTCGCAGAACGCCTGGCACAGCGACTCACCGTCATCCGTCGTCGCCGACGCGCTACTGTCGACCGTCGTGGGCTCGAACCCGAACGAGTAGGAGATTGTTGGCGAGGTGGTGCCAAATGGTGGCTGTTCGTCCCTGCGCCGATGTAGCGACGCTGGCCCCAGGCGGAGCGCCCGGAGCAAGCTCCTGAGGTGAATGCGATGAGCGCTACCCGGTGCTGGCACAGGTTTGAGTCTGTGTCAGCGACCGGGAGTCGGAGAGAGTCGAAGGGACAAAATCTGAGCAGACCGTGAAATGTGCAAGTCCGCGCGCGGTTTCGAGAATCGAGGGCTGCGCTGGTGTTGGCGCGGGATTTGCCCCATCTCTGGGGTAAGAAGCTCGGGTTCTGGGAGATGAACGGGTATTCGAGTACTGCGCACCCCTGGCGGGATGACCGCTACGGGCGGGTCAGAGGGCTTTGACGGCGGGGGCGTGATTGTCGCACACCCCGCTGCGACGGGTTTTCGCTATTTAGAAGAGCAAGTGATTGATCCTCGGCCTGCCCGAAGCTCTGGAGCCTCGGGCAGGCCACGCCTCTTCGTCGTCCGCGCAACCTACGAAAAGATCCGTTCAAACACGCCGGCTTCCACGCAGCGGTGAGCGAACACCTGCCCGGTCTGGGCCGGACCTCGTCGACACCCCGCTCTCATGTCGGCACGAGTGTATTCGCCCTGCTGGATGCCGTTCGTTCATTCGTAGTCGACGGGAGGCGCGCCAAGCGCCCCTTTCGACCGTCGCGCTGTGGGCGCCTCGCCGATATCAGTCTCCCGTCGGGTCCGGCGTCGAGAGATGACGAGATGTGGATATCGCCAATTTCCGGCCGCTCGCTAGACAGCGCGATGAAACGCCTCACCATCATGAGGCAGCCCAATGAAAGGATGAGCATGAAGAAAGCAGAACTGTTCTTTGTCGCGATCTCGGCCGTGGCTCCTCTGTCGCTCTCCTCCCACGCTTCGGGCGCATCGTTCCGGAATGAATCAAGTGTAGCGAGCGGCGATGGCGAGGTGCTTCAGCCGCGCGACTGGACCCCTTACATTTCGGAGGATACAGACCCGGCGGAGGTGGAGTGTCCCGAAGGCAGCGCGGTGAACGGTGTGCGGTGCCACGAACGATTCTGTGACGATATCAGCCTCTGGTGCGCTCCCACCGGCGGGTCGTTCTCAGATACACGCTGGACGCCACATTTTTCCGAGGAAGAGCGGCAAGGTTTCTGTCCAGCGGGCCATTGGATGACGGGGATCTCGTGCGAGGGGGGGTATTGCGATGCCATCGCCCTCCGCTGTGGGTACAACCCCGCCGCGCAACCCCAAGATTGTCACTGGACGGGTTGGGTCTCGGAGGAAAATGGCGGAGAGCTGCGTTTCGCCGCGGGTTATTTCGCGCAGGCCGCAGAATGCGAAGGGTCGAATTGCGACAATAAGCGCTTTTATGTTTGCAGGATGTGACGAGATCTGTCCGCTGGCCGAGAGCCATGATACAAGACTCGCAGCCGTAAGGGCGCCGGTCGTCGCCTGGCGGGCAGGCGCAGCCGTGAGCGCCGACAGGGCAGAAATCACCGCTCGGGAGGTCCGGGCATTCAAGCCTGCGAGTTGGTCCGAGATTCTTGAGCCAGGCATTGGCAGGGGCATCTGTACGGTACCTCTTCGGCTTCTAAAGTCCGTATCATCGGTCCTCCGCATCGCCTTCGTCCAAGAAGAGCGATCGGCGGGGCTTCAGGGGGATGAACGCATGTGTAAATGGTTTTCGTTGGTGGCTCTGGTCGCCGTGTCGCTGTTCTCGGCCGTGGCTTTCGGTGGGGACTACGTCGGTCAGTATCACGGCGAGGAGAACTGGACGGGCTGCAATCAACCCTACTCGAACTTTCGCGGAGCAGACTTCGGAGAGGCGGTCCTCGACGGGTGCATCCTCCACGACAGCAACTTCTACGGGGCAGACTTCCACCATGCGTCCCTCAGAGGCGTGGACGCGAGCCGGTCATCCTTCTATGGGGCGGACTTCCAGCACACCAAGTTCAGCCCTCTACCAGAGACGGGACAGCGCGCCAACCTCTCGAACAGTGAATTCTACGGGACCGACCTGCGCCACGTGGACTTCGCCGGAGCGAACCTCAGCGGCGCGGTGTTCACCGGCGCCGACCTGAGCAACGCGAACCTAGGTGGCGCGAATCTGGACGGCGCCGCGTTCAACCGTGCGGATCTGCGGCACGCGAACCTGTGTGGCACGAGTCGGAACGGGACCACCTTCAACTCCCCGATTCTGGGAGACACTCAGTGCGCCCCGCAGTGATCCCTGTCATTCCGCGCTCGGTGAACGGGAGCAGCGGCGGGCGGCTGGCTCGGCGGTCCCATCGTTCGGCGGGTCGGTCTGCGGGCCAGTTCGCGCTCGCAGACCTCCGCCTCCCGGAAGACCGTCCGTGTGGCGACGAAACCGAAGGTAACGGTGACGCCTGGCGCGAGCTGGGAGCCCTCCTCCGCAGCCACGACGAGGCCTTCGCGTACCTGTTCGGACGTCCGGGGGACACCCCGTCGCCCACGAGTGCCGCCGGGGACCGATACGTCGCACCCCGAAGTCGCCCTGGTGCCGCGGTGAGCGAGCGTCTGCAACCGAGCCGGACGGCCGACTCCCCGAAGCGCTCCATCTGTTGACTCGGAGTGGTCGATCCCGATGATGGGACGGTGCCTCGGAGCGGTCGTGCGAGGGCACACCGCCTACTTCGGCGTGCCCACGAACAGCCATGCGATCGGGGCGTTTCGCCTCGTTGTCGGACGGATCTGGAAGCGGGCGTTGGAGCGACGGAGCGAACGGACACGCGTCCTCTGGGATCGCACGTCCCGCCTCATCGAATGATGCTACCTCTCGCGCGAATCACTCATCCCTATCCCGCAGTGCGCTTCAGCGCCAGAACCCAGGGCAGGAGCCGGATGCGGTAGTTCCGCACGTCCGGATCTGTACGGGGGGCCCGGGGCGACCCGGGCTCCTACCGTGCTAGTCCTCACTCCGCCTGCCTGTGGATGAGATCAGAAATCCCAGATGACCGGTACCCAGCGGAAGGCTTCACCTTCAATAGCCACGCGGCCGACGGAGGGGAACGGCAAGTGCGACGCCACCAGCAGGCCGCCCGTCCTGGCAAGTTCGCGGAACAAGCCGATGCGCACGCGCGCCGACTCCTCCGGGTCGTGCTCGAATCCGTTGTGCCAGTCCGGGTGGTCGAACGCGACCAGGAACATGGCGTCGCCGGCGAAGGTCAGGCGCTCGCCGTCCGACGCCAGGTCTACCACGCTGTGGCCAGGGGTGTGGCCGCCGGTGAGGCGAACCACCACGCCTGGCGCCACCTCGTAGCTGTCCTGGAAAATGCGCAGGCGGTCGCGGTACTCTTCCAGAAAGCGCGTGGCGGTAGTGCGTAGCACGTTCGGCACCGGCGTAGGCATGGACGTTTGGGAGAAGTCCGGCGTGCCCCAGAACTCCACCTCGGCGGCAGCCACGTGGATGCGCACATCGGGATTGAGGCGCTGCTTCACATCGTCCACCAGCAGACCGCCCACGTGGTCCATGTGCATGTGGGTGATGATGATGTCGGTGACGGCCGCCAGGTCGATGCCGGCCGCCTTCAGGCGCTGGGGGAATTGGCCGGCGCGGGGAAAGCCAGCGTACTGGCCGCCCAGGCCCGCGTCGACCAGGATGATCTGCTCGCCGCTGCGCGCCACCATCACGTTCAGCGGCCAGTCGAACGCGTCCTGCGGCATGTACATGCGGTCCAGCCAGGCCGACAGGTCGGCCGGATCAACGTTGGTGGCCATGGTCGCGGTGGGCAGCGGCAGCACGCCGTCGCTGACGACCAGCACGTCGATCTCGCCGACCTGCAGCGCGTAGCGGGACGGAACCAGTTCGTTGAACTGCTGGCTACCCTGGTGCGCGGTGTTATCTACTGCAAACATGATGAAACCTCCATGAAACGGCCCGCCTGGGCGGGCCATGCCAGTCGGGCGACTGGCAGCAATTGGCTGGTCTTCATCGTAGACAGGGAGCGTACTGTGCGGTAGGCACGCCGAGGGGATCACTGTGGTGCCTGATTTGCACCAAAGGATAAGTGCGGGCCTTCAGTCTCGCTCGTCGATCCTCCGGCGTCGGTCTCCGAGGCCGTGGCGGGACCCCGACCGTAGGCCTGTTGCCCGCGGCGTTGGGCCTCGACTTCGATCGAGCTGGCCGTTGTCGGATCGCGGCGGCGCACGAGGCCGAGCTCGACCAGCGCCGTTCGAGTAGCTGATGCCAGTCGACGACCAGGTGCTGCGGTTGCTCGGGGTGCACCCGCGGATCCACGCCGGCGCCTTGATGTAGCCGCCAATGCCGCCCCCAAATGCTTCCCTCGAAGGCCGCGTACGGCCGGCGAGCCCATCCGGGCCGCGAGACTGCAGGCGAGCCGGTGGCAGGGCGCGTCGCTCGAGCCTTGTCCGCGCCTGCGACTGTACGAATGCTCGCATCGCCGCGCCAGGGACTCGGGCAGTGGGGAACGTAGGGCGGCGAATAGGTCGTAGCGAGTGCCCTGACCCACCGCGAGGACCTTGTGTTTGCCGGTCTGCGATGTAAGCGAGCTTCGGGGGCGCGTTCTCGATAGGGTACCGGCTGCTCCGGCGTGCAGTGGAGCGTCGCCGCGCCGGGCGGCGGAAGATTGGACGTGGCAGCCGGGATACCAGCGCCGGTATCGCCATGGCGACGTGTTCACCTGCGCTGCACTGCGAGCACGCCGAACCAAGGCTGCAGGACGCGAATGACGTCGTGCATCTGGTGGTCGAGCAGGTATCTCAACAGTTCTGTCGGTGGCGGCCAGTTGCTACGGTAAGGATTTCCGCAAGGGCCCGCGTAGAGGCCACCACCGGGGCCGGCGTGGAGACCGCCGCCTGGGCCCGTGTAGAGGCCACCGCCCGGACCTGCGTAGAGGCCACCACCGGGACCGGCATAGAGACCACCGCCCGGACCGGTGGAGAGGCCGCCACCCGGCCCTGTATAGATGCCGCCACCCGAGCCTGCATAGAGGCCGCCACCCGGACCGGCGTATGCCCCGCCGCCAGGACCCGTGTGGAGGCCACCGCCCGGGCCGATGTAGAGGCCTCCGCCGGCGCCGGTATATTGATCTCGCGGCCAAGAATTCATTGAGTTTTGAGGCACAGCGAAATGTTTACACCGAAAGCCGTGGAAGGTCCAGAGGAGAAAGGCGGTCCGGGATCAGAGCGCCTGGGAACGCGCTGGGCGACGCGGAGTGAGGCCCTGGCGATCCTCCCCCCGATTCATAGCGAAGGCGACTGTAGCGAGCGTGAGTCCCTGTCCGCGGAGCCACCCGTTCGCGCGGCCCCAGGTGCGGCCGCCGAGCTCGGCCATCGATCCATCCTTGCTGGTCGGCCACCGCCCGTGCTTGGCAATGAACACGCAGGCCGCAGCGTAGATCACGTCGACACTCCATTCGAATTCCGCGCTGGTGTGTTCGCGCCACGCCGCCATCCCGAGCAGGCCGCGAAACGTGAGCCCGCGTCCGCGGAGCCACTTCTGGGCGGCTCCCCAGGTGCTATTCTGTAGACCTTCGGTGCTTTTTCGGTCGGGGAAGGCGCGGTGGGTGTCGTAGTATGCGCGTAGAGCGACGCGAATCAGTTCCACCGACCGGGCCGGACGGGGCGGCGGCGGCGGCGATGGGTCTGCTGAAGGGTTCGCCGTCGAATGTCTCGCATACGCTCGCCCGTACCTCCGCCGAGCTGTTGCGCATCGATCACACGTGCAGCCGTGGTGGCGGGACCCGGACAGCGTGCCGTGGGGAACGCTGCGCATGAAGGCGGCGGTGCAAGGCTCGCAATGGCACCCGCCGCGGCGGTACATATCGACGGTTCCATGAATGCCGAGCTCATGTGGACTCTTCGACATCGGTGCACCTCTCGCGCGTTTTCGAGGTCAGCGGGAAGGCTTCGGGCTCTTGAGCGAAAGTCGACCGTCGCGATGGTCCTGCTTGACCTGATCCTCGAAGGGGGTCGCTGCGAGGCAGAGTTTCCGGGCCTTCGCCGCCGCTTCCATGCGGATGTACTGAGCGGCGAGGATTCGGCCGGTGGCGGTGAGGCGCATATAACGGTAGATCGACTTCGAAGACCTGTTGCGTTTGAACGGGCCGCCTACCGGCCGCACGAGGCCGGCGGCGACGCTGGCGAGCACGCCATCGTTGAGATACATGTCTTGGGGGGCCTCGCCGAGGTCCTCTTCGTGCCGCTCCGTTGGCGGCGCAGGGGCCTGAAGGTCCGGCTCACCCCGCTCTCCGGTCGGCGTGTGGTGTGCAGAGCCGAAGACCTCGACACACAGTGGTTCACCGGCGCAACCCTCGACCAGGAAGAGGCGGCGGATGACGCTCGCAGCGTGAATCGGGACGTCGAGGTCCCGAGCGATGCAGTGAATGACTGTTGCTTCGATCTCCTGGCAGACGATACGTGCTTTCAAAGAACGTGATGACATCGTTGATCTCGTCCATGCCCAACAAACGGGCGAACATCCTACCGCCCTGCGGACGTCTTGTTCCGAACGGGCGCGGTCACTCCCGAACGACGCGATCCCGCGCGCCGCGTAGCTATGCTCCGTCGAGTTCTGGCGGTCTATGGGCGCGAGACTTCAGCGGCCTGCGCGTGGTCTCGTGGCGGCGGCCGGAGCCCGGTGCCTCCGGCCCGCCTTGGAGCGGCCGGCGCCGTGGCAGGCGGGCCTCTTCCCAGCATGGGCCGTCGGCGGATGGTCGTCCCGGCGCGGTCGAAGGCGCCGCTCCTGGCGAGATCGAGGACACCAGCGAGCGCGACGGGCTCGTTCGCGACCGAATATCGAGATCCCTCGTCTCGTCGATCAAGGTAGTGATGTAGAGGTCGATTGCGTCCAAGAAGTTCATGTCGCTTCTGCCTCCGACGCTGGCGGGCTATAGCCGGAACGTGCCCCCATGCCTGGTCGGTCTGTCAAGCGGCTCTTGCGCTCCTGATAGTGGCGGCAGTGTACCGCTGGAGCGTCTCGGATAGTCGGACCATCTTTTGTTTAGCAGCGGCCACGCGGCCGCCCAAACAAAATCTTCGCAGGTGCCCGTCGCGTCGGCTCACGGCGCGTTATCGCCGCGCGAGATGCACTCCCGCGAATGCCGCATTGCTGGGCGCTCGTCAATCGACGAACTGACAATGACTGCCGCGAGCGCGGCTGCCACTTCACGAAATCGGTCGCACTGGCGGCGCGTCGCCCGCTGCGGGCTATTGCGCACTCCCTCAGGCGTCGGACGCGCCAACCTGTATCGTCGAGTCACACTATCGCACAAGACTCGCTCGCGCGACAAAGCCCCGCTCGACCTGACGCGTCCGCACAATGCGCGAGAGGAACTCGTCACACCACAGGTCAGGATCGCTGGTACATTCGGTTCGAGGTCGCCGCTTGGCTGACAATGGCCGAGCCGCCGGTCGGGGGCGCTCGCCTTCACGCGGTGTTTTCATCACGGGGTCCGCCCTTCACGACATTCCGGCCTTCCGTACGGCGACCGGACTGAACAGTCGGCCCCGGTGGCCAGGAGATGGGTGACACTCGCGTCCTTCGCGCGGCAATGCGGTTTGAATCCGAGCGTGCCCTGGCCGGAGACCTGCGTCATGAAACCGTGCCCATGAGTGGTCCTGCGGGCCACTCGCGCCACGAGCCAACACGCGGCTGCTCGTCCGCACGCAGCAGGCTCGAATCGACCGGGTCGCCGTCCGCCTCCACGGCCAGAGCACGCTGAGTCGGATCTGCCGGCGGCAGAATCGCGGTAGGCACGGCCCTTCGTCCTCGAGCTCGAGCTGTCCCCCGCACAGCTCCGGGCGAACGGAGCTACCGCCCTCGGCTCCTGCCTCGAGTTCGATCGTCGAAGCGATCCCAGGGATGAGGGAGACCGATTCGCGCTGGAGGAGCCATCACGTCACCACGCTCTCTCCGCCTCGCCGGTGGGCGGGAGGCTGTTGTGCGCACCCGCTGTGAATGCCTCTCAACTGTACTCAGGGGCGTCACGGCACGGCAGCGACACGTCGGCGAGGAAGTCGGTCCAGTCGAACCCGCGAGCGCGGCGGTAGTCCCAGGACGGCGCTCTCGCGCTCGGGACCCAAACATACGGGCCGAGGCCATCGGAGAGCGAGGCGATCGCGGATGAGCCGGCCTCCTCGTTCACATCGAGGTAGACGTAGAACTGGTACCCCTTGGCCGCGACCTCATCGAACCATCGCACCCACTCTCCCCCGGCCTCGTCGGACGTGAACACGCGCTCGATGTCGACGTGCGAGGCCGAGAACCGCTGATCGGTCCGGTCGCCATGGCTGACGACGAAGGTCGATCCGTCGCTTGGGCTCATGGTGTAATAGGCCAGCGGTCGCCGGATGCCGAGCGTGCCTCGCGGCGAGAGCTCGGACAGGAGCGGCTTGCCCGGGGAGAAGAGGAGCGGCGAGACGTTCGTCGCGGTATGCGTCAGCGAGAGCGGCAGGTCCCCGGTGAATCCGAGCAGGTTCATGAGAGTCGGGTCGCCTCCCCAGTCGACGGCGAAGGCCTCGGTCGCCGAGAGCCTGACCTTACGGTCGCGTGTGAGTACGGCGATCGGATTGTCCACCCCGGACAAGCTCATCGCCGAGACCATGCCGCCGAGGAGCGAGCGGCTGCTGGTCGGGTGGTAGAGATAGCGCGAACCGGTGACGGTCGTGGAGGGGGAACCCACGATCGTGACGTTGTAGTTCATGCCCTTGACAGAGCCGATCACCCATGCAGTTTTGATGGCCATCGAACCTCCTACAACCTCGGCTTGCGGCCGCCGCGGTCCTGCCGCTCGATCTCGGTACGCAGCGTGGCGGCGAACTCTTTCAGGCCGCCGGCGCCATAGATATGAGGATTGTTGATCACGATCTTCGCGCCTCCGGTTCCACCTGACGAGGCGTCGCCGCGGCGGAGCTGCTCGTGCGAGATGGGGACGTCTTGCGCCTCGAGCCCTTCATCGCCGCCACCGCCGCCGCCGGACCCCCCCGAGGACTGAGCCGTGTTGAGCGCGCTCTGACCCGACGAGCCGCCGCCACCGCCACCACCTGCGCCGCGCGACTCGGCGATGGCGCCCGCCGCGATGGCGCCGCCTGCGGCGGCCGCTGCGACGCCGATATGAAGGGCTGCAGCCGTGCCGTGCTGGGCCGCGGCCGCGTACCGGTACGAGGCCGCGGCCCCGATCGCCAGCGCTGCCTCACCGAGCGCCAGGATGGCGTGCTTCTTGGCGACGCCCTTGAGGAGCTCGCTGAGCATCGAGGCGATGGCGCCTTTCTCTCCCTGTGCCATCCGCTCGAGCGCGTCGGCCATGCCCTCGCCGAGCGCCGTCACGGCGCCCGAGACCACCTGCATGGTCTTCTTCCGCTTCTCCTGCTCCTTCTCCTCCACGTCCGCGGTCTTCTTCAGCCCGACGAGGCGCTTCTGGTGCTCGATCTGCTCGAGCCGGGTCTGGGCCTTCTCTCGCTGCTCGAACGTCTGCGCGTTCTGGATCTGCCAGCGCGCGAGGCGCTCCTCGGCGGCGATGCGCTGATCGATCAACGCTTCCCGCGCGAGAGCTGTCTCGGATTCGATCTCGACGTTGTAGAGGATGAAGTCGATCTGCTCGGACTCGGCGATGCCCCTCGCCTCGAGCGCTTCGAGCTCGCGGCCCATCACTTCGATCCGCTTTTCGCGCAGCGCGACCTCGCGTTCATAGACGTCTGCCTCGACCGAGACCTCCTCGGGGCCGACGTAGTCGCGAGAAACCGGCGATGCCGTGAGGTCCTCTGCTGGAGCCCTGCTGCGGCCGCGGCCGCGGCGCGAGGCAGCGGCCTCCTCCGCGGCCGCTGCCGCGGCGTCGCTGCTCTTCTGCCTGCCGTCATAGTCCCGCTTCCGGGCTTCGCGCTCGCGCCTGTCACGTTCGGCCAGACCGGCCAAGACGCCTTCTTTTTGGGCCTGCTCCTCGCGTATAATCCGGCTCACGCGCAGCTGCTCGTTCAAGATCGCTTGCGCCTCGGCGGTGAGCATCGTCTGCCGCGCCACGTCGGTGAGCCACGGCAGAGCGTCGGCATGCGCCTTCGTGTAGGCTCCGAGCTCGGCAGCGTAATCACGCATCCCCCCGAACCACTCGGTGAGCCGCTCTGCGCCTTCGGCGAGGCTATGGGCGATGTTCGCCATACCTCTCGCGATTGCCCCCTCGAGCAGGGTCTCGCCCAGTTCTACGGCAGACTGCTGCAGACGTTCGAAGCCCGCGCCGACTTCCGAATTGTGCTCGGCGGCCCACTTGAAGACGTCCACGGCCATGCCGGCCAGGTCTTTCGCCCCGCCCAAGACAGATTTGGCCTTTTCGCGGACCGCGTCTTCCCCGCGCTCTACATCGAGTAGGCTCTTGGCGGCGCGTTCGGCCGCTTTGCTGGACTCCTCGAAGCCGTCGCGCAACTTCCCGAGTTCGGGGCTCAGGTTGTTGGTGGCCTTGGCAGCGGCATCGACCGCCTTGCGGGCGTCGTTGGTCGCCTTTGCATTGGCGTCCGCCGCCTGGGCAGCGGCCTCCTGTGCGGCTTTCAGGCGTTTGGTGGCGTCGGCTGCTTCCTCGCTGCGAGCGCCGAATGCCTTGGTGACGGCGTTCGCTTCGACCTGCGCTCTCTCGAGCTTTCGGACCGCATCGTCCGTCGCCTCCGTGGCCTTGTTGAGGTGCTCGATCGCCGCGCGCGCGAGCTCGATCTCCCGGACGTATGCGAGGGGAAAATCGCCAGGGCCCGATTGATTCGGGAGATCCGCGTGAGGGTCATTGTTAAGCATAGCCGCCTTTCCGATCAAACGTCAGCCTGATCTGATGGAGATGTTCTGCGTGCCAGGAATCCTCGTAGGCTTCCATCAGTTGGATCGCTTCCAGGACCAGCTCGTCCAGGCAACGCTCGAGGAACGGGCTCGACACCCGACCGCCGCCCTCGGTCGGGCGGCGACGATATCGGAGCACTGAATCGATGAACGGCGTGCGATACCATGACCCGGGGCACCCTTCGTTCTCGACGTCTTCGGCCGGCTTGGCTTCCGCGCCGCGTTCGTCGATGTCCAGGCGGGGCGGAAGGCCCATCCATCGTGGGCGGACCTTCGCGCTGGTCCACTTCCGCTGATCGAACCAGGGTAACGCGCAATTGCGGGCCGCCTGCGCCGCGGGAATCAGCTTGTTCGAGCACGCCTTGCGGCACAGGTGCACGCATGGATGGAGCTCGTGCGACCCACCTTCGGCTGTGGGCACCGGGTCGTGGCGCCAACCCCACAGCCTCAGCGCTTTCCCTCGGCCTCGTCGAGCGGCCGGCTGTACTTCGAGCACGCGCCGGCGATGAAGACGATGTTGAGGAGCGCGCCGCCTTCGGCCGAGGAGATGCTCTCGAGCCATTCGTCGGAGAGCTCGCGCTCGTGCTCGGTCGCCTGCCACAGCGTCTGGGTCCCGCAGGTGATCGCCTCCACGCCGGCCTTCACCCACAAGATGAAGCGATGGCTCGCGTCCCGGGCGGCTTCGATGCGCATTCGCGTGTGGAAGCCGACCCGGCGCAGGTGGAAGATCGTCGGCTCGGCTCCCTCGCGGAAGTAGTCGAACGCGCGGACCGGCCCCCGGGGGGACTGGTCGAGCGCCTGCGGGTCGAAGCGCGTGTCGCCGTCGAGGTAGCGCGGCACCGGGTGCCGCGCCTCGACGCGCTCGCGCTCATCCTCGGCGAGCACGCACGAGCCCTCGGCGGTGGCACGCTCGTCGTCCGTGAGCGCCCGACCGAGCTCGGCGGACGCCCGGGCGACCGCCTCCGTCTTCAGCTTGGCGAGCGCCATCTCGGCGAGCTCTGCCCGCTCGGCGGTGATGCGCTCCTTGTCCCAGGCTCCGTCGTGCGGGAGCACATACTGGCCGGGAGCGTCGACGCGGTGGGTTGGTACTCGGAGGCCCTTCAGCATGGGTCAGTCCTTCAGGCGAGCGCGATGAGGAACGGGCTCTGCTCGATGTGCTCGTTGGAGCCGCCGGTGCAGTCGCTCGGGATCATCGCCGAGAATTCGACCGCGACCCCGTTGACGTCGCCGACATCCGCGCGCGTCGGCGTCGCCGCGATCTGGGCGCGAGCGATGTGGAGGCACCACGCCTTCCCACCAGCTTGGGGGCCGGGCCCCGGCTGATAGTAGTTGATGCGGAATTCGGCGTCGTCATTCAGCCCCGCGTACCACGCGGGGTCGAACGGGACGAGCGTGGTGTTGAACTTGGTCTCGGTCGCGTTGTACGAGTAGGTCGCAAGCCCCTCGAAGCGATCGGTCTTCTCGGTCGCGGTCTCGACCTTCGAGCGGGTGATGCCGGTCTCGAAGGCGACAGCGTTCGCCTCGACCTCGGCGATGTCGGTGACGCCATAGGCGCCGATCGAGCACTGCACGTCGATGCCCATGGCGAGCTGCGCGCTGGTCCCCTCGGCCGGCGGCATGGTGACCGCCGACAGGCCATCGTCGGCGGTGTGCGAGAAGTTCCCCGACATGCACGAGAGGGCGAGCTGCGGCAGCTGACCGCGGGCGAGGTTCTGAAGCGCCAGCGTGGCGACGGTGCCCTCCAGCTGCCACAGGAGATCGGTGCCGCTCTCGTCGTTGCGGAACAGCCAGTTGAACGTGCGGCCCGGGGCCCCGACGGCGTCCTTCAGGACCGAACGATCGACGTACGCGGTGATCGTCGCGTGGATGACGTCCGTCGGCGCCGGGGCGAACGGCAGGTCCTCCGACAGCGTGATCGTGTGGGTGACCCCGTTGACCGAGAGCACGCGGCGGAAGTGGAGCTTGTGCAGGTCCTCGTCGGACGGAGAGGTGGTGTCCTCGACGGCGATCATGCAGCCGGGGATGAACCCGACGGTGTCTCCCGCGGCGAGCGTCAGCGTGGCTGGATCGGCGGACGAGGCGACCGCGCGGGAGTAGGTCCGATGGGTGTTGCCGAGGCACCAGCCGAGGATGGTGCTCAAGTATGTCGCTGTGGCCTGTGTGCCGACCGTCGTCGTCTTACCGATGCCGTGCATCTTCAGCACCATCGACCACTCGACGTTGCGGATGCCCTTCCGCTTGGTCCGCTTGCCGATGGCGAGCGGGTTGGCCTCCGCGGTCGGGTCGACGATGAGCTCCTGCTTCGGCTGGCAATCGACCGAGATGAACTCGACCCGCGTACCCGAGGTCCCCCAATTGTCGGGAGCCTGGGGGGGCTGGCAAACGGTCGTCTCCGGGAAGAACATGAGGAACTTGGACTTGTTGTGACTGTGGGCCATATGCTGCGCTTTCTGTCAGGCGATGTTCTGTGACCAGTGGAGATCGAACAGATGCTCGACCATCGCGTTCGACCCTTCGTCAAGGTAGATCTGTCCGGCCCGCTGGTAGACCGCATAGGCGAAGCCAGCGACGGTCGGCTCGGCGAGCTGCATGAACATGCGGGTGAGGTCCACGCCGTCGTCCATGATCATGTGGTCGCGTACGTCCGGGGCCAGGTCCGCGTAGCTGGTGGCGATTCGCAGACGGCAGGTGTACGCGACACCATTTCCATACCAGAGCCGTGACTCGGAGCCCGATTCGAAGATGAGATCGAAGCTGCGTAGGGCAGTACCGAGCAGGTGGAGTGCGGTGCCCTGTTCTCGCGGGCCCGAGGTGAAGGTCCACGGTGAAAGTGGCTCGGCGCTGGGCGTGATCGCCTCGAGCGCGGTCTTGAATGCGAGCGAGAGTGCCGATGAGGTCGTCGGAGTCACGAGGTCACACACCCGGAAAGATGGAGGGCGTTCTCGTCCGCGCCGTGCTGGAGAACGCGCAGTTCGGAGGTTCCGCGGAGCGAGCCGGCCGCGCAGCGCTCCCCCCTGGGAATGACGCGGACGGCCAGGGCGCATTCGACAGAGTACATTCGGTGGTCGGACATCATCACATCCTCAACGCGCCCGGCATTGCGAGCGGCCGTATTCCCCGCGGAGATCCAGTCGGCGCCGCTTCACGCTCGGGAGATACTCTCGGGGGAATGAAGACAAATACGGAGAGAGTGTGCGCCGTCTCACGTGCTCGAGCGATGTTCCTGTGCCCAGTCGCAGGCGCAGGAGCACGCATGAGCGTAATCGGGCTCGTCGGGGTCGTAGCCCGAGAGGGTTGGGTCGACCACGATTTCGACCCCATTGCATTCGCCGCCGAGACCGAGAAGATCAATGACGTGGGGGCGCGAGTCGGTAGCGTATTTGGGCGCCGCCTCCCGCCCTCGATGGAGAGGGCGCAGCCGATCTCCTGGTACTCGGCGGCGGCGAGGTCTGCGACGGTCACCATAAACTCCTCAAGACCGGACGGCGACACCTCTACCGTCGGCTGCATTGCCCCGAACGAGCAGCCGTGGTGAAACAGGTCACGCGCCCGATCCAGGTCCCGAGGCTCGCCGGCGGGCGCTGGGCGAGAGTGACCTTCGGCGTCGTCTCGGATGCTCGCGCCGCGCGCGGAGCCTCCCGGAACACGAGTCCGTCGCGCTCACCGACGTGTAGTGCGCCGCAGGCCGGAGGTCGGGGACACCGCGGAGCGCAGCGCGGCGGGCTCGCCCGCCGGTGCCTTGTCTGTCCTCGCGGACAGGCAAGCAAGGCCGCGCACATGGTCTCGAGAATCGAGGGCTGTGCTGGTGTCGGCGCGAGGCTTGTGGCGAGGAAGCCAGGGTCCGGGAGATGAACGGTCATTCGAGCACGGCGCACCCGTGCGGGACGACCGCTGCAGCCGCCTCGGAGGGCTTTGAGCGCGCTGCGGCGGGTCCTTTGTAAGGTTCATGCCAGTGGGGCGGCGTCGATGCCGAAATATCGATCCTCGCGCTCAGGTGGTTGGCCCGGGTCGTGAAGGCATGGTTTGAGCGGCAGGGGTTGTACCTGTAGACTCTCCGTGTGCCCGCTTTCGACTTGAGATCTGCACGCACCCGTCGCCGCGCGGCGGTGCTCGCCCTGGGCGCGTGGCTGGGAGTCGCCCCGAGCATGGCCGGGTGCTACACGATGAGCGTCAACCCGCCGCGAGACGCCGAGTCCAAGCGCGCCCTGAGAGTGCTGAAGCGGCACCTGCGAGCGAGCTGGCCCGGCACCAAGTTCTATCTCAAGCAGCTCCGAGTATCTGCGCCCGGCTGGACCGTGTTCGCGGGCGAGCAACAGGACGTCCGCCATGGCAGCCTGCGGTACTGGGTCGTGCGGGCGGACGCGAGCGTGGTGACCGGGGAGCCGCTCGTGGAGCTGTCCCGGGCTTATCGCAGCCTCGAGGCCGTGCGACCCGATCCTTCGGCGAGCCCGGAGGACCTGTCGTGGATCGCGGTCGCGCTGCTGTCGCGTGACCAGCAGCTGCTCGATCAGCGCAGCTATCACGGGCTCAGCCAGCATCTCAACGAGCTGTACGACGGCGACGATGTCGCGCCCCCCAAGCTCGTGCGCCGGGGCGACGCGGCGACCTTGGTGTTCTGGGTCACCGTAGGCCACGGGCTGGGGGTGAGCCGCTACGAGCTGCAGATCTCCGCCGACTACGAGGTGACCGTGTCCGTGACCTCGCCGCAGCCGCACCCCGGCACGAGGTGAGCGGAGCGCAATGCCCGACATGGCGTCCCCAGCGGACAAGGCAGAGGGGGCTGGTCGTCGGGATCAGCCCTCTCTGTCCTTCCGGTCAGCTTCAGGCGCCTTCACGGTGGATGTCGGTTTGGTGCCAGGACGCGGGACCCGACATCGCCGGAGGTCGGGGGGCGGTCATTCTGGAGGCTGTGTGCGGCGTGCCGGCGAATTTCCGCATTCGGCAGCTTCCCATCGATGCGGCGCTCATGAATGCCGTCGGGGTTTTTCACCGTAGTCCGGCCGACTGCGCGATGTGTGATGAATCGCTCGATTGCGCCCGAAGGAGCTCGACGCTCATTCGCCGGGCGCGCGGCGGTCACGAGAACAGGCGCACGAACGTCATGAAGATGTCGTAGTCGCCGTTGTCGGTCGGGTCGTGGACCACGCCCGGAAAGGTACTTGCGTTGATGCCGGTGTTGGTGGTCGACAGGGTGGCGCCGACGCCGACGAGCGAGTCGAAGCGGCGGTCGACCGCGAGCACCGACTCGTCGAGCCCGTCGCCGCCGTTGTACGAGCCCCACACGAAGCTGCCGTCGTTCTCGAAGGTGGCGAACATCCCGTCCCAGGCCGAGCCGTCGTGGGCGTTGTCGAAGCCGTTCGAGAACAGCCCGGTCGACGAGGTGGCGCCCGACGCGTGGACGGTGCCGTCGGCGACGACGCCCTCGAATTGCTCGAGGCCGGCGCCGCCGAAGTAGCGCCCCCACAGGATGTCGCCGTCGACATCGAATTGAGTCAGGAAGGCGTCGGTGGAGCCGCTCTTGCTCGTCGTCGAGTTGACCGCGATGTCGCTGGACGAGCCGGTGAGGCCGACGAGGTACACGAGGTCGTCGGGGCCCGCCACGTCGACCGCGACCCCGCGCGCCTCTTCGACGCCGGTGCCGCCGTAATAGGTGGCCCACTCGAGCATGCCCAGCGAGCTGTAGCGGACGAGGAAGGCGTCTCGCCCGCCGTCGTAGGTGTCGAAGTGGAGCCCGCCCGTCTCGTTGTTGGCCGATTCGGAGTGCCCGGCGACGTAGACGGCGTCGTCCGAGCCGACGGCGCAGTCGAGCGCCTTCGTCTCGCCGCCCACGCCGCCGTAATAGGTGCCCCACAGCAGCGTCCCGTCGCTGCCGTCGAACTTGGCGACGAAGGCGTCGACGTCGCCGTCGAGATCACCGTCCCACGGCATGATGCCGGGCATGCCGGCGAACATGTCCTCGGAGGTCGTGGTGCCGACGATGTAGACGTTGCCCTCCGAGTCGAGGCAGGCGCCGAAGGCCTCCTCGATGCCGTCACCGCCGAAGTAGGTGCCCCACAGGCGCCCGCCGTTGGCGCGGAACTTGACCAGCATCGCGTCGCTGTCGCCGTCGAGGGCGACCTGATGGGTCCCGGCGGTGGCGATGAGGTCGTTCACCGTGTTCGCCGAGCGCGTCGCGCCGCCGGCGTAGAACGTGCCCTCGACCTCGTCGAACAGGACGTCGTGGAACACGTCGTCGCCGCTGCCGCCGTAGTAGTTGCCCCAGATCTGCTGGCCGATCGCGTCAAACTTGGTGATGAACGCGTCGTGGCCGCCGTTGTAGTCGCCGTCGTGCTCGGCGTCGGCCGCGATCCCGGCCTCGGAGGTGGTCTGGCCGACGCACATGACGTTGAAGTCGTCGTCGATGACGACCCCGCGGGCGGCGTCGATCCCCGAACCACCGTCGAAGGTGCCCCACATCCGCGTCGGGTCGGCGTGCGCGTCGGGCACGAATGCGGCGAGCGCGGCCACGATCGTGCTCGTCGCGGCGAGGTGGCGGAAAAAGCCAGGACCATGATTGTCGATTCTCGAGCGCATTTGTCGTTGTCCCTTGTGTCCGTAATCGATGGGCGACTCGCAGCATTCGGGCCGGGCCCGAGCGAGACCGCCGGCGCCGCCTCAGCAAGGGCCACGCCCGGCAAAAGTCGTGGGATGTCGCCGCGAGGGGCCCCTGCGGAGGGTCGGACCCCATGGGACGACCCCATGGGGTCGGCCATGGGTCAGGGCGGCCTTCGAGCCTCGCGGCGCGCCGCGGCGTCGTCTGTTCGAACCCGCGAGGCGCGGGTCGGCGAGGCGCGCTGTTGCGCGCGCAGGCGCGACCGCGAGTGTGCGAAGCTGAGGGCGGTGGCTGCCCACGAACCTTCGGCGGCTCGCTCCGCGAGCGAACTCGACGTGCTCCGTCGTGGTCACCTCGGCAAGGTGGCGGCGCTGGCGGGGGTGCTGGTCGTGGTCCTCGGCGCGACGTGGTGGTCGGCCTGGAGGCGGGGCATCGGCCGCGCCGAGGCGGATGACCGCGTGCTGGTGGTGAACGCGTCCGGGACCCGCTACCGGCCCTCGCTCGCGGGCTGGGGCTTCGAGGCGCAGGAGGGCCGGATGCCGGAGCTGCTCGAGGAGCTCCAGCGGACGCTGCCCGGCGCCGCGGAGACCGGAGCCGCGGCCGCGTTGAAGCTGGCCGACTGGGCCGGGTTCGCGTACGTGGCCTTCGAGGAGCCGGCCGTGGTCGACTTCTCCGGCGTCGACATCGCGGGCGGGCTGCCGACCTTCGCGCCTCATCACCGCTTCGCCGTCGTGAGCGCCGGCGACCGCGCGTCTCCCCACGTGCTCACGGTCAACCCGCCACCGTCGCCCGCGCGGCAGGGACCCGAGCTCGACCTGCTCGCCGCGCTGTTCGCCCAGGAGGCCCTGGCCGAGCTGACGCGCGCGGACGTGGCGGCCTCGAAGGAAGTGGTGGAGCTGCGCGACCGCGTGCAGGCCGGGATCCTCGCGCTCGAGGCGATCCCCGCCGCCGAGGTCGCGATCGAGGGGATCGAGACCCGGGCCCGCGCCACGCTGAACGACCGCGAGCAGCTTGAGCCGCGGCCGGACCTGCTCGGGACGGTGCACGAGAGCGCGATCCCGACGCCGCTCGCCGATGGCGGCTTGCTCCTCCTCGTCCGCGCCGTGCGCTTCAGCGACAGCTTCAGCGGGCGCCTCGACATCGACCCGATCGCCCGCTGGCTGTACGTCCCGCCGGGCGCCGATCCGCGGACCGGGCGCGTGCAGTGCACGTCGCTCGCCGGCGGCACGTTCGACGACTCGATCGGCAGGGCCGAGGTGGTGGCGTCGCCGGAGGGGGACGCGCTCCTGATCGCCGCAGGCGGCCGCGCGCAGCTGTTTCGCCTCGCGGGCGAGGGCTGTCGGTTCGACCTCCTCGGCGAGATCTCCGTCCCGCTGGCGCCGGCCGAAATGGGGCGACCCCACCGCTCCGGGGCGGTGGCCCGCGCGGACCGGACCTCCGGCGAGGGGACCGTGTACCTGGTGAAGCCGAACGACGAGGCGCCGCACGAGCTGGTGCGCGCGCGGTCGATCTTCACCGTGCCGACGTGGCTCGCGGACGACGCGCTGGCGGCGATCGAGTCGCCGGGAAAGGCTGGCCTTCGGGACAGCTTGATCCTGCTCGCCACGGCGCACCCGGACCGGGCGCTGCGCGTCGACGCGGCCAGGTTCGACGGGTCGTCGGGGATCACCCAGATCGCGGCGGCGCCGCCGGGCCCGTCGGGGCCGCGCCTGCTGGTCACGACCACGGGCGACCAGGGGCAGCGGCTGTTCCGCGTCGACCTGCCGGCGCCGGTGCCCGCGCTGGTGGCCGCCGCGGCCGCGCGCGTGAACATGAAGGGCCAGCCGGCTGCCGTGCGCGACGGGACGCAGTCGCTGGTGGTGACGCTCACCGACACCGCGGGCTGGACGTTCGCGCCGCTGACTCCCAACGTCGACGTGACGAGCCCGGCGGTCGCGCCCGACGGCCGCTTCGTCGCGTTCGCCAGCGATTCACGCTTCACGGGGCGCCACGAGATCGTGGTGGTGCCGCTCGCGGGCGGGCCGATGCGGACGCTGACGCACAACGACCTGGACGATCACGGCCCGCGGTTCTCCGCCGACGGCCGCTCGCTCGTGTTCACGACGACCTTCCCGATCGATCGGACCCGCTGGACGCTCACGGCGGCCCGCTCGCTGCCCACGCCGCAGTGACTCGCGCCGAGCCACGCGCGGGCCGCGATGCTGGTACCTTCGCCGCCGTCCCGCGATGCTCCCGCCGCCCCCTCCCTACACCGACCCTGCGGACGTCGAGGCAGCCCTCCGCCGCGATGGTTACGCGATCGTGTCCGCCCCAGCCCTGGGATCCTGGCTGCCCCAGGGGCTCGGCGGCCTCCAGGCGCTGCAGCCGACCTGGGACGATCTGCCGCCGGACACGTACCTGCGCGACGGTGGTCGCTACCGCCGAAGGCGCCACTCCTGCTTCGTGGTCGAGGGCGGGCGGGTCGAGATCACGCCGCACCGCGCTCACTGGCAGCCGCTGGAGTACAACGCGCTGCACGGCGGCCTGGAGCGGTGGTTCTCGCCGATGCAGCCGCAGGTGACGGAGCGGTCGGTGTGGTCGGCGCTGCTGCGGCGCCTGGGAGCGGTGTGCAGCGCGCTCGCGCCGGCGGTGCCGCGCTGGTACGTCGAGGCGCACCAGTTCCGCATCGACACCTCGGACGGGATCGGCCGCCCGACCCCCGAGGGAGCGCACCGCGACGGGGTGGACTTCGTCGCGGTGCTGCTGGTCGCGCGCCGGGCGATCAAGGGCGGCGAGACGCGCGTGTTCGAGGCCGACGGTCCGCACGGCCTGCGCTTCATGATGACCGAGCCGTGGACGCTGCTGCTCCTCGACGACGTGCGGGTGATCCACGAGACCACGCCGATCCAGCCGCTGGACGAGGCCGGCGGGCACCGCGACACGCTGGTGCTGACGTTCCGCGCCGGCGGCTTTCAAGGCCCGGCCTGAAGCAGCGCTCCGGGGCGGCGGCTCGGCAGCGCCGAGGCCTTCGCGCCGGCCGGCGACGACGAGCATGTCCATGTCGTGGAGGTCGTCGACGGCGCCACGACCTCCACATCGCACGCGATCCATCGGTCGACGGCGAGGTCCCGAGGATGTCCTATCAATGACTTGAAGGACATGTTCGAAGGGACTGCTTCGGCGACGGCCGGGGCTGCTCCCGTAGTGCCCGGCGCGGGCTGCCGCCTTCCGGCGATGCGAGCCCGAGCGGCGAGCGTCGCCTCAGCGGCGACGACGGCGGCCCCAGGGGCCCAGCAGCACGACGGCGGCCAGGCCGAGGACGTCGAGGCCGCTCGGGCCTGCGTTGCAGCCGCAGCCCTTGTCGTCGTCCTGGTCGCCGCCGGAGGCGGAGTCGCTGCCCGAGCCGTCGCTGCCCGAGCCGTCGGTGCCGTCGGTCGCGGGCCCTTCGCTCGCGGAGCCTTCGGTGGGGCTGTCGGAGGTCGCCCCGTCGGTGGCGGCGCCGTCGGTGGCGGCGCCGTCGGTGGCCTCCTCGTCGACCGTGACCTCGACGTTGACGGCCGGGGACTCGACGATGACGAAGCCCTCGGCGTTCTCCGCGATGCCCTGGGCCACCAGCTGGTGCTGGCCGGGGGCGAGCGTGACATCGGGGTGGCACGGCAAGGCGTCGCAGTTCACGTCGACCGCCGCGCCGTCGACGAGGAGCTCGACCTCCTCGACGTCGCCGGCGATCGTCACGGGCACCACGGCGTCGGGCGAGCCGACGAAGACGGCCCCGTCGGCCGGCTTGAGGATCTCGAGGTCCAGGTCGGGCCCTTCGCCGGTCTCGACGACCTGGACGGTGACCTCGTTGGAGGTGGCCGGATCGGAGATGCCGGTGGCGACGAGCTTGTGCTCGCCGGCGTCCAGGAGCACGTCGACCACGCACGGCGGCAGGTCGGGGCACATCGGTTGGAACGGCTCGCCGTCGACGTGGAGGCTGATCTCGTGCGCGGGCAGGGCGGTCCACTCGATCGTGACTTCGATGAGCTTGTTCTCCTCGCCGGGGGAGAGCGTGAACACCTCGCCGTCGAGCGGCTCGACGATGGTGATGGTGCCGACCGGCGGCGGATCGTCGGTGTCCGTCTCGCCGGTCGTGACCGCGCCGGCCGGGCGCGCCGCGCTCATGAGCGCGAAGGCGAAGGAACAGCCGAGGGTGAAATGCCCAAGCGAAGCCATGAGCGGGGAGTAGCAACCGCGAGAAATGCGGTCAACATGACAAATTTGTCGCAGGGAAGGCCGCGGCCAATCGGGGACAGGCGTCAATTGCCGGTCGGGCCGCGGCGAGGACGACGGCGGCGTCGTGAGCGAGGACGAATGGATGGACCCGGAGTGTATTCGTGCCGGGACGCGCGGCTGCGGCCGGGGCCGGTGTCGCGGCTGATCGGGGACCGGCCCGAGCGCCGGCGGGGATGCGATGAAGGCGACGGCGGTGGCGTGAGCGAAAGGGGAATGGATGCACCCGGCGCGCACTCGTGCCGGGACGGCGCGGCTGTGGTCGCGGGAGGACAGTCGACTGTCGCCGGCCGAGCAGGGACAGGCGCCAATGGCTAGCCGGTCGGGTCGTGAGCGCGGGCGAATGAATGCACCCGGAGCGCATTGGCACAACGTCGACCTCGAGTGGCTGGAGGCGGATGTCGTCATGAAGGACTTGGCGACGACTCGAGGTGCCGGACGGATTTATCCAGGGCCTGCGGTCCCGCGAGTGCGCCGGCATCGGGGTCAGGAGCGGCGGTGACCGGCATCTGCCGACCAGCGGAGCCGGCGACCTCCGCGGATGCTCGCGTCTGTTGCCGGCATGATCGGAGAGCCCGCCCGGGAGGTCGGATTCACAGGACCGAAGGGCACGTCCGCGAGTTTGCTCGCCCTTGGGGTCGGCTGTGCGGTGATCGGCGCCGTGACGGGAGGGCGGCTCCACGGAAATTGGACTTGCACGGGAGGCGCGCGGCGAGGTAGCTCGCGCGCGTCATGTCGATCCACGCCATCCTCGCTGCCCCCGACGAGGTGCCCGTCCTGCGCGCCGTCGTCGATCCGCTGGTCCCCCTGTCCGACGAGGCGCGCCGCTTCGTCTTCGTGATCTGCGCCGACGACCTCGGCGACCGCGTCTCCGCGGCCCTGGCGGGTCTGCCGGTCATCGAGCACGACGACGAGAAGATGATCGCGCGCTGCGACGCGCGCACGCTCGCCGAGCTGCGCGCGCTGTGCTGGGCGCTCGGCACCATCTTTCAGGCGCCGGAGGGCGAGCCGTTCGTGACCGAGCTCAGCTATTGCAACCTGACTCCGCGGGTCGTGGCGAGCCCCGATCGCGCGGCGGTGCGGGGGGCGCTGGAGAAGGCCGGGCTCACTGTGGCCGACGCGGCCGAGCTCTCGGCCGGGCGCGCGCCGATCGACGACGCGGCCGCGATCGCCCGGGCGATGGCGCCGTTCGAGGAGCACTTCTCGCCCGAGGTCGCCGCCGCGGCGCGGGCGTGGCTGGAGGGCGAGGACGGGCCGATCCCGGCGGCGATCCGCGAGGCCGAGAGCGAATACTACTCCTCGCCGGCGGGCGTGGTGAGCGACGCGCTGACCGGCGCCGTCGAGCGCTGGAACCCCCGCATCAGCCGCAAGCTGCTGGATCTGTGGATCGCCTGCCGCGAGCCGCGGGAGCTCGCTCTGCACCTCGGCCTCGGCGAGGAGGACCTGCAGCCCGAGTTCGGCGTCGATCGGGCGCGCAGCGTCGCCGCCGCGCTCGAAGCCGGCGGGCTGCACCCGGCCCTCGCGGTGCTGGCGGCCAAGTACTGTCAGGGAGGGTCGACCTGGTACCTCGCGCCGACGCTGCTGGCGCGGCCGGCCATCTTCACCGAGGCGCTGGCGCTGGATCGGGAGGTCGCGCGGGCGCTCGCGGCCGAGGCGGTGCCGACGATGGGGCTCCAGTATTCACCCGGGGCGCTGGAGCAGCTGCGGGCCTTCGTCGCCAGCCGCTCGCCGGCGCTCGGCATCGAGGCGCTGAAGAAGATCGTGGAGCTGCTGCCGGACGCGATCGACGAGGCCCACCTCGAGGTCGCGGCGGAGGGCGCCGAGGCGCTCGCGCTGTGCCAGCTGGCGGCGGCGCTCGAGCAGGCCGACGGCAAGCGCTTCGCCGGGGCGCTGCGACGGGCCAACGAGCGCTGGATGAGCGCCCTCGCGCCGGCCGAGATGGTGGCGCAGCTGCGCGAGGTGCAGTCCCGGGACGATGCGCTGGTCGACGTCGAGGTGGCGTGGTCGCGCCTGATCGATCGGCTGGCCGCGAACCCCGGCGATCCGTTCGGCGACGGGCCCCAGGGGCGCTCGATCGGGACCTGCAACGTGATCGTCAGCTCGCTCCCCGCGCCCGCCGGTGCGTTGAAGGAGCGGCTGAATGCGCTGTGCCGCGAGCACGGGGCCGCGCTCGGTTCGCTGCGCCGGCCGCTCGAGAAGAAGGCCGGGATCAAGCCGCCGCCCGCGCCGTACAAGGACGGTGACCTCGAGGAGCTGCCCGAGGCGCTGGCCAAGGCGTGGAAGACGGCGCGCAAGCGGAGCTGGGCGGCCGGGATCCGCCTGCCGAAGGGGGCGACGGAGAAGGCGCTGGTGGCCGCCGAGAAGGCGCTTGGGGTCAAGCTGCCGGCGGAGCTGCGCGCGTCGTTCTCGGTCCACGACGGCGCCGGCGAGGACGAGTGCTTCCGCGGCTGTCGGCTCTACGGGATCGCCGAGGCGGTGGAGCAGCGCGCGTGGCTGCTGGAGAACGAGGGCGCGCCGTTCGAGGCCGACTGGCTGCCCATCACCGACGACGGCGCGGGCAACCACGCGTGCGTGGTGCTCCGCGGCAAGGACGCCGGGGCGGTGATGGACTTCGATCACGAGACGGGCCCGGGCCGCCGGCTGGCCAAGAGCTTCGCTGCGTATCTGCAGGGCGCGAACTGGGAGTAACCGGGCGTCGTAGCGAATCGTCACGCCCGTCGACCGGCGCCACGTCGTACCTCGTGCCCGTGGTGCGGCGCCGTCCGGTCATGTCCTGTCAATGTCCGAAAGGACATTTGTCGCAGGAAGGCCTGCGGCCGCTCATCGCGGGGCTGCGGGCAACCGGGGACAGACGCCGATCGCCGGCCGGGGGCGCGGGGAGGGCGACGGTGTGCCTGCCGAGCGCGCGAAGGCAGTCACGGCGAATTCAGCGCCTCGCAGGCCTCGGTGCGCTCTTCCGGGCCGGTGCAGACCTTGAACAGGCGATCGGGCGCGAGGAGGCGGGCCATCAAGTCTGCCACCGCGTCGGCCCTGGCTTCGGCCACCTCGCGCGCCTCGCTGCGGTAGTAGTCGAGCGGCAGGTCGTGACGGACGAGGTAGGTGAGGCGGTCGGCGATCTTGCTGCTGTCGGACGCCTCGGCCAGAAGGCGCGCCGCGACCGGCCGCCGCGCCGCCGCCAGCCCGGCCACGATCCCCTCGCGCGTGCGCAGGCGCGCCAGCGCCTGGCGCAGCTCGGCGACTCCTTGCTCGACGTGCGCCGCGTCGATGTCTCCGACGATCACGAGCAGCTCGGCGCCGCACAGCTCCTCGCGCGTGACCGAAAAGCCGTACGAGATCCCGAGCCGCTCGCGCACGGCCTGGATGGCGTCTTCGATCAGCTGCCGCGCCAGCGACAAGGTCCCCTCGTCGCGGCGCAGCTCGCTCGGCACCACCAGCCCGAGGAACACCGTGACTTGCGCCTGGTTCTTCCAGACTCGTACGACCTCGGGCCTCACCGCCGGGTCCGGCCGACCGGGGCGAGCCGGCGCCGTCGCGGGGGCGCCCCAAGGGGCTCGGCCGCCGAACGCCGCCTGCACGTGGGCCCGCGCGACGGCCTCGTCGAACCCGCCGGCGACGATCAGCGTGGTCCGCCCGGCGCGGTAGTGCTGCTCGCGGAAGGCAGTGATCGCCGCGTCGCTGATGTCGTCGAGGTCGCCCTCGTAGCGCAATGGATCGGCTTCGCAACGATCGAGGCTAAGCCGCGCGACCCCCCGCCGCACCGGCTCGGCGCGCAGCCGCCCGACCATGTCGTCGTAAAGCAGTTCGACCTTTGCCGCGCGCGCGGCGAAATCGTACTCTCCTGCGAGCACCTCCGCCGCCAGCCCGCGCAGCAGGTGATGGGTCTCGTTCGCGAGCCCGCGCGCCTTGAAGACGGTCGTCTCGTGGGTGAGGCGCACCTCCGTTTTGGCCCCGCGGGCCGTCATTTTCGCGTACGCCCTGGCGTGCGCGCTCTTCTTCGGCGGCTCCAGCATCTGCGCCGCCATCACGGCCAGCAGCGGGTGCTCGGGAGGAGCGTCGGCGCCCCCGGCCGCGATCACCAGGCGCACGTCGACCAGCGGGCTCGACGACGGCGCGAGCACCACGGTCAGCCCATTCGCCAGCGTGTAGCGGCTGCTGCGGCTGGTCGCGGGGATCTCTCGCAAGAGCCTCGCCGCGACGTCCGGCTCGGCCGTGGCGGGGCGGGCGTCGTCCGCCAGCCGGGTCACCGCGGCGAGCCCCGTCCCGGCCCTCGTCGGCCCCGGCTCGAGCTCGAGCACCTCCACCTGGTCGAGCGCCAGCACCTGCTCCGCCAGGCGCGTCAGCGCGGCCGGCGTGAGCCCGTCGATCGCCCGCAGGTCGGTCGCCAGGGCTCCGTGCCGTGACCCGTCGGCGACCTCGACGAGTCGCTCTGCTCGCGCGTCGAGGTGCTCGTACCGCGTGGCCGCCTCGATCCGCAGCTGAGGTCGCAGTGACTCGACCGTCTTCTTCTCGCCGACAGCCTCGCGCACGCCGGCGACCGCTGCCTGCAGCACTTCCTCTTCGACCAACCCCCTGGCGACGAGGACCGCCGCGGGCGCAGCGCTTCCGCCGATGTAATGCAGCTCGAGGCTCGAGAGCTGCTCGGCCGCCCCGCCGGTCTCCGCGACCGCCTGGACGAGGATCGCGGCGAGGTGTCCGTCCTCGCTGCTGGCCGGCGGAAGGTGGAACACCAGCGCCGTGCCCCTCCCGCCGGGCAGCCCCGCCAGCTTCTTGCGCCCGCCCGTGCCGGCCACCGGCGGTACCACGACCTCCGGCAGCGCCGCGCGCGACGCCAGCGGCTTCAGCGTCGCCTCGGCGGCCGCGAGCGCGTCCGCCTCGCTCACTCGGCCGGTGATCACGACCGAGGCGTTGCCCGGCGTGAACCGACCGCGCAAAAAATCACACGCGTCCTCGGCCGTCAGCGCCGACACCGTCTCCGGCGTCCCGCTGGGCAAGTGCCCGTAGGGGTGGTCCGGCGAATAGACGAGGGCCTGCAATTCGTCGTACGCCGTCACCGTACCGGGCATGAGGTACTCGATCTCGCTCAGCACGACGTTGCGCTCGCGCGTGAACACCTCGGGGCGCACCTCGCACGACCCGTCCAGCGCCGACGCGAACAGCCCCAGCACGGTCGGCAGGTGGGCCGCCACCGTCGTCGCCTTGAAGTCCACCGAGTCGTAGTCGGTCGTCCCCTGGTAATCCAGCGCCTCCTGCCCCAGCGCCGCCAACATCGTCCGCCCGTCGGGCATCGTCCGCGCGAACGCCAGGTGCTCGCTGAAGTGCGCCAGCCCGCCCTGCGCCCGCGTCTCGTTGCGGCTCCCCGCGCGCACGCGCATGTGCACCTGCACCACGTCGCCGGATGAGTCGGGCGCGACGAAGAAGCGCAGGCCGTTGGCGAAGGTCCGCCACGAGCCCTCGGGTCCCTGAGCCGTCCGCGGCAGCCGGGCGCTCCCGCAACCTGCGAGGATCACCGGCAGCGAGACGACCCACGGGCCGAGCCTTCGCCGCTGCGTCCTCGCCCTCCGCGGCCAATGCCCGTACTTCGACGGCCGTCGTACACCTCGCGCGGCGTACAGCGCGGTGGCCAGCGCGGACAGCCAGCGGCCGGTGCGGCGCCAGCAGACCGCGACCCACGCGACGGCGCACAGCACAGCGCCGGCGCAGGCGGCGAGCGCCGACGGGTCGACAGGCTCGGTCAACGCAGCACCTCGATCTCCGCCGGCCATGGCTCGATGGCGTGCACGGTCCGCGAGAGCGCGAGGACGCCGAGCACCATCGGGATGTCAGCGAGCAGAGACTCGAGGGACGAGGTTTTCATCGGCGTGGACTTCGAGTCGAGTATGCCGCGCCGATCGATGGAGCGCACACCCCGGGCCGCGCGGGCGGCCCGTCCGCAGGCACGCCGGTCCTCGGCCATCTCGCGTACTCGTCGGCTCCAGCCGGTGACGCCGGCCTCGCGTGCGCCCCCGCGGATCCGTGGCGTTCGCGTATTTCGAGGGATCGCGGCGCGGTACCGCGTCCGCAAGGGATCGGCGCCGCCTCTGCTAGGATGAGGCGATGACGGACCTCTGGCCTTCGCTGGTCGCGCTCATCGGCGCTCGCCGTCCCGGCTTCCTCGCGTCGGCGGAGGGGGTCGAGAGGGCCGAGCTCGCGCGCTGGGAGGCGCGGTTCGGCCTCACGCTCCCTCGTGTCTACGTCGACCTGATGCGGACGATGGGCCGGAGCAGCGGGGACTTCAACCCGCTCGGGCCGTACGAGCACAGGCTCGACCCTCTCGCGGAGCAGTGGGCGTGGATGGCGGAGGAGGAGCCCGCCCCCTATCCACGAGACCAGTACTTCCTCGTCGGCTTTGACCCCGACCCGAGCGCCATCTCACCCTTCGAGCTCTTCCTCGACCTGAGCCGCGGCGACGGAGTGGATGCAGCCCTCGTCGAGATGGGCAGCAACGGCGTCTACTCGGCCGATGCTCGACACGACATCCGCCAGACCCTCGGAGAGCTGCTGGCCGAGCGGACCTTGACGTTCTTCGAGTTGAGCGCCCGGCCGGAGCGCGGCGGCCTGTTGATCTTCGGAGACGCGCCGAGCCTGCCGTCGATCAAGGCTGAAGTCGTCGAGCAGCTCCGTGGCATCGGCGGGAGCCCCCTTCCACCCGACCTCGCCGGCGTCACGTGCCTCCGGTTCGCGGGCACGAGCGTCCTGGTGAGCCTCGGGGCCAGGCAGGACTGGGTGGCGGTCGCTATCGCCGGGGACGCGCGCGAGGATGTGGCCGCGCTGCTGAACCAGCTGCGCGCAAGTTGGCCACGATCGACCCCGCGGTCGATGCCGGGGGATAGAGCGCGCCGGACGGGTCGGTGAGCTGGAGCGGGCCAAAGACAACATGCTCGCGCAGGCTGGGCCGCCGATCGTCGGCTGACGCCCGGCATTCACTCGCCCTCGACCATGGGACAGCCGTGGCAGACGCTCCCGCCGTGCTCAAGAAGCGCATACTGGCGACGTCGATGGCGAAGGCCGCAAGGAGCTCGTAGCGAGCGCGCGGATCGACGACGTGGTCACGTGTCGAGCCGATGGTGGCGAAGAGGGACTGACGATACCATGAGGTCGATGGACTTCGAAGCCCTGCGCGACCGCGTTTTCGCCCACCCCGACAACGCCGCCGTCCTCGCCTGGCTGGAGGCGAAGCCCTCTGTCCAGCTCCAGCGCGGGACGAACGGATACGGCTACGACGAGGGCGCCAACGTGTTCTTCTGGGAGTGGGGCCGCCGGATCCCCGAGGACGCGAAGTTCGACCTCCTGTACCACCACCTGATGATCCACCCCGTCACCGCGCGGATCTTCGCATTCCAGCACGGCCGGTTCACGTTCGTGCTACGCCGGGACTGGGCGCGCGCCGGCGAGGTGCCCGAGGAGGACGCCCGCGTCGGGTACACCCTCGACGCCGGCGTCGACTTCTCCGACCTCGGCGATCCCTGGTGCCTGCTGAACGGGTGGGTCGATGAGGGCGACGAGGAGGACGAGCTCCTGTGGGCCTGGGAGCTCGCCGGCCGCGATCCGTAGACGGCGACGCAGCGCGGCGATCCACGCGGTCGCTCCCCGAGGACGGCTGGTTCGAGCTCACCTGTCCCCGGAGCGTCGTCGACGATCGGATCGTCGGCGCGCCCCGCATTCTCCGTTGGTGACTCGACCCTCATTCGAAGGTGAGTACGACGATTCCTGGAACCTGAAGTCCAGTAGCCCGTTCTCGTGGTCGCTGCCTCGTTCAAGCCGATGGATGAAGAGAGACCCGAGCGTGGGGCGGCGGGCGTCTTTCAGCCGACAAAATCTGCACGTCGACGATCTCGACCTCGTGCATGGCGCCCAGGCAGGCGTCGAAGCAAGGCTTGTCACCTCGCGGCGGCTGGGCCGCTTGTTCGTGAATGCGAAGAGCGCGCTGCTCCGATTACCACGCTCGGGCTCTTCATCCATCGGCTTGAACCTCCGAGGTCCAGGTATCGCCTCGGTGGGTTCATGTCACGACGGATACGGTCACGGAGGCCGGCGCGCGCCTGCCGATGGCCCGGGAGACAGTTCGGGTGATCGTCGAATGATAGTTCTGGACATGTCCTTACGGACATTGGCTGATCGTCGCCGCCTCATTGCATTCGCGGCGGCGGGGGCTTGGCGACGTCGAGGCGGCCGGCGGCGGCGTCGCGGCCGAGCTGGGCGCGGGCGAGGTCGTGGTCGGGGAGGATGTCGGGGATCCGGTTGGCGAGCGCGACGGCCTCGGCGTAGTGACGGTGGGTCCGGCTGCGCTCGGCGGCGGCGGCGGCGAGGTCGGCGAGGGCGATGTGGAGGCGGGCGAGGGCGGCCTCCTGGCCGGGGAGGACGGTGCGGATCGCCAGGGCCTCGCCGAAGCGGAGGCGGGCGTCGGCTTTTTCGCCGAGGCGGAGGTGGAGGCGGGCCCGCTCCTCGAGCACGTCGGCGACGGCAGGGTGGCGCGGCAGGCCGGCGAGCAGGCCGAGGGCCTGGTCGAGGTGGGCGCGGGCCTCGTGGTTGCCGCCCTGGAGGGCGAGCATGCGGCCGCGCAGCATCTCGATGCGGGCGGCGGTGGCCGGGCGGTCGGCGGCGCGGGCGAGGGTGTCGCGCAGCAACATCTGCGCGCTGGTCGGGTCGCCGTGGTCGGCCAGCAGCTCGGCGCGCAGCAGGGCGACCTCGGTGAGCCGCCTGGGGTCGCGCAGGCGCTCGGCGGCGGCGCCGGCGAGGCGGGCGAGGGCCTCGTCGCCGGTGCACTCGGCCAGGTAGCGCTGGACGTCGGCGACGAGGTCGTCGTCGCGGTGGCTGATGGCGAGCTGGAGCGCGGTCGCCAGCTGATCGCGGCCCTGGTGGGCGATCCCCCGCGCGCAGTTGACGTGGCCGAGGAGGGCGGCCGCCTCGGCGCGCAGCGGGTCGCCGCCGACCTCCTTGAGGACGCGGTCGACCTGGCGGGTGGCGTCGTTGTAGCGGCCGGCGAGGGCGGACACGCGCGCCTCGTCGAGGGCGGCGGCGAGGTCGGGCGGGGCGGGGCCGGGGCCGACGAGGTTGCCGGGGTCGAAGCAGGGGGCGATGTCGGGCAGCGACTCGGCCAGGCGCTCGGCGTCGCCGATCTGCTCGGGGCGCAGGCGCGCGAGGGCGCGCGTGACGACGGCGAGGTCGCGGGTGCGGCGGTCGAGGCAGGCGCGGTGGCGCTCGCGCAGCGGCTCGGAGGCGAGCGGGCCCGAGCAGGCGGAGGCGCGGGCGCGGCCGAGGTCGGCGGCGTAGCGGTCGAGCTGGGCGCCGGCGCGCGCGGCGGTGGCGGCGGCGAACGGGACGTCGGCGCCGTCGAAGGCGTCGGCCAGGCTGGTCCCGGGCGCCGGCAGCTCGGCGGCGAGGGCCCACTCGCAGCTGTGGTCGAGGCGCGGGCTGGCGGCGGCGACGGCGACGGCGGCGAGGCCGGCGAGGCCGGCGGCCATGACGACGCCGACCCGGCGCCGCCGCGGCGGGGCGACCAGGGCGGCCAGCAGCGTCTCCATCGACGAGTAGCGCTGCTCGGGGTCGGCGTGCAGGCCGCGGACGAGCACGGTGTAGATGCCCCCGGGGACCTTGGCGTCGCGCGGCGGCGGGGCGATGAGGCCGCCCATGACGCGCCGCTTGAGCTCGGCCCGGGTCTCGGAGGCGAACGGGTGCCAGCCGTAGAGGCCGCGGTAGAGGGCGACGCAGAAGGCGAACTGGTCGCTCTTGTCGGTCGCCTTGAGGCCCTGGAACTGCTCCGGGGACATGTACGAGGGCGTGCCCATGAGCGCGCCGCTCTGGGTCAGCCGCGAGCTGCGCTCGAGGTCCTCGGCGGACACGTTCTCGCCGACGTCGGCCGGGGCGTCGGGGTCGGGGGCGTTGCGGACGAGGCCGAAGTCGACCACGCGGACCCGCCCGTCGTCGCCGACCAGCACGTTCTCCGGCTTGAAGTCGCGGTGGACCAGGCCGACCGCGTGGGCGGCGGCCAGGCCCTGGCCGGCCTGCAGGTAGGCGTCGAGCACCTGCCGCCAGGTCCGCGCGGCGGTCTCGAGCCAGCGCCGCATGTGCACGCCGCGGACGAACTCCATGGCGATGAACACCCGGCCCTCGAAGTTGCCGGTCTCGTAGACCTGGACGACGTTCGGGTGCGACAGCTGCGCGAGCGCCTGGGCCTCGCGGATGAGCCGCGAGGAGGCCCGCTCGAGGCCGCTGTCGCGGTCGAGCCGGACCAGCTTGATGGCGACCTTGCGGTCGAGCTTGTCGTCGTAGGCGAGGTAGACCTCGCCCATGCCGCCGACTCCCAGCGACTGCAGGACGGCGTAGCGCGCGATCTTCTGCGGCGGGCCGCCGGTGTCCTTGCCGAACAGCTTCGCGTGCGCCGCGGCCTTGATCCGCCGGACCTCGAGCACGGCGGGGCTCTGCGGCGCGCGCGGGGCGTCGTCCAGGGCGTCGCCGGGTTCGGGCATGGGCGGAGAATAGCCGAAGCCGACCGCGCAGGCGCGCTCGCGGCCGCACCCGCCGCGGAGGCGCGGACGCCGACGGCGCGGCCTGGCGCAATCGCGGCAAGTGTCCCGAAGGACATGTCCGAAAGCGCCGGCGCCCGGCTCGCCGTGGCCCGGCTCGCTGGCGCGCCGCAGGTCCCGAGGTCATGCCCACGACATGCGAGGGGCAGTCCGCGCCAGAGCCTGGCTGCCGCCGTGCGCGCTGCTCGGGCTGCTGGACTGCAGCAGCCGCACCGCGCCGCCGGGCACCGCGGTGGCCAGCGAGGGCGCCGCCAGCGAGGGACCGGCGCGCCGCGACGAGGCGTCCCGCTCGGCGACGGTGCGCGCGCTCGAGGCCGGCACCCTCGGGCCGCAAGAGCGCGAGCCGGTCGATCAGCTGCTGCTGGTCCTCGACGGTTACACCCGCGCCAAACGCGAGGCCGCCGGGGCGCCGGGCGACGGCCGGCCCGGCCGGGCGCTGTTCTTCTGCGCCCAGCAGAACGCCGACTTCAGCCAGTGCGTGCTGTTCGACGGCTCCGACGCGGGCGCGCACCTGACGGGGGTGGAGTACGTGATCTCGGCGTCGCTGTACGCGACGCTGCCGGCCGTCGAGCGCCAGTACTGGCACGCGCACGTGGGGGAGATCGACAGCGGGGTGGTGGTGGCGCCCGGGCTGACCGACGCGGCCCACACGGCCCTGATGGGCGAGCTGCGCTCGACCTACGGCAAGGGCTGGCGCACCTGGAACTCGGAGCGCGACCCGCTGCCGTACGGCGAGCCGACGCTGATGTGGTCGATCTCGCCGGGCAAGCTCGAGCCGGCGACCCGCACCGAGATGCGCTCGCGGTGGGGCCGGACCAGCCGCGAGGAGTGAACGGGCGCGGAGGGGGCGGGGGCAATGCGACGCAGAGGTGCCGGTGCGACGTCACGTCCGCGCCAGGCTGCACCTCGAGCGCCGCGTGGCGAGAACTCGTGGATGTTCTTCGGAGCATGCTCTTCGGAGCATGCTCTTTGAGGCATGCTCTTCGGAGCATGTGCTCAAGGACAAGTGAGCGATCGATCCCGGCAACTCGACGTGTCGCCCGCGCTCCTGGGACCGTCACCGCCCGCAGTCTCCGTCGCAGGAGGGACGCAGCCCCGTAGGTCGCGGTGGCGGGCCACCGCACGAGCGCCCCGGCCATGCGCCGCAGGTATTCGACGGGACGCGTCGCCGAGAGAGTGGCGTTGCGCTGCGCCTCGCGGGTGAACCTCGATGCTTCGAGGTCACTGCGCTTCTTCGCAGCGCGCGGCAGCGGCGGAGCGTCGAGTCGAGGCCGTCGCTGGGGAACCTTCGATGCCACGAGGTCACTGCGCTTCTTCGCAGCGCGCGCGGTAGCGGCGGAGCATCAAGTCGAGGCCGTCGGTCGCGGGCCCGTCGCGCAGGCGCGCGTGCACGAGGCCGACCCGTAGGTCCGGGGCGACGGCCAGCACCTCGGCCGCGAAGGCGTACGGCGGGTCGGCGCACCCGAGCTCGTCGCAGGCGGTGATCTCGGCGGCGATCGCCCGCGCCTCGGCGGCCGCACTCGTCTGGCCCCGGCGGGACGATGTCGGCGCGCGCGAGCGTGGCGAACAAAGAGCATGTCCAAAGAGTCCTATGATCAATCGTCACTCGGCCGCGGCCGCCGGCCCGGTCCGGGCCGCGCGCTGGGCGGCGAGCCTGCGGCGGTAGAGGCTGTACCACAGCACGATCGCGCGGTCCGAGGGGACGAAGCGGCAGGCGTGCAGCGGCAGGCCGGAGCGGGCGGCGGCGCGCTGCTGGGCCAGGTCGTCGGGCTGGACCAGGCGCTGCTCGGTCCACACGGCCAGGCGCGCGAGCAGACCGCCGATCACCGGGATGTCGAGCGCGTAGCGGAACACCAGGGCGGTGCGGGTCTCGTCGATCGGGGCCATCGCCACCAGCAGTCGGCCGCCGCGGAACTCGCCGAAGATCAGCGCGGGGAAGCTGCAGTTCAAGGTGATGCTGAAGCCGCCGCGGCCGTCCCACGGGCGATCGTCGTCGCGCCGGAGGGTGCCGCTGCTGACCACGACGTCGCCGTCGAGGCGCGCCTCGTACGGGTCGAGGCGGTGGCCGAGGCCGGGCGTGACGCGGCGGTGGGCGAAGGGGGTGTGGTGAATGTCGAGGTTGCTCTCGACCGCGAGCGGGAGGGCGACGTCCCACTCGAGCTCGCCGCCGGCGACGCGCCAGGCCTCGTCGGAGGGCATGCCGGGCGGCCAGAACGGCTCGGGGTAGGCGTCGCGCGGGGCGCCCCACCACAGCCACACCAGGCCGTGGGCCTCGCGGACGGGGTAGGTGCGGGCGGCGAGCTCGTCGGCGATCCGGAAGCGCGGGCCCTCGCACGGGACGGCGAGGCAGCGGCCGTCGGGGGCGAAGCGGAAGCCGTGGTAGGGGCACTGCAGGGCGCCGTCGACGACGCGGCCGGCGGTCAGGTCGGCGCCGCGGTGCGGGCAGGTGGCGTCGACCGCGGCGATCTTGCCGTCGGCGCCGCGGAACAGCGCGAGCGCGCGGCCGAACCGGCGCAGCGCGAGCGGTCGGCGCCGCGGGACCGCGCGGGCGCGGGCGATCGCGTACCACGCGTCCTCGACGTACTCGGCGGCGTCGCGGCGGATCTGGTGGAGGGGTTCGTGTCGCATCGTCGGCTCCTCGCGGGCCGGTTATCCTGTGCGTGGCCCGGCCCGCTCAGGGTGGCGCGACGGGCCGCAGGTCGCATTCATGCCTCGCGCCAGATCGACTGACCCAGCGCGCCATCCGGCGACCGAGCCGAGCATGAACTCGCACCTGCCGGCGCGGCTGTTCGAGTTCGCGGCGGGGCTCGGGCTGTCGCGCGAGCAGCTGCTGGCGCGCTCCGGCCTGAGCGCGGCGGCGCTCGCCGATCCCGAGGCACGCGTGCCGCTGCTCGGGGTGTACGCGCTGATCGAGGCGGTGTGCGAGCGGCTCGGCGACGCGGCCAGCCTGCGCTTCGTCCTCGCCTTCGACGCCGGCGACCTCGACGCGCTCGGCTTCCTGCTCCAGACCTGCCCCGACCTCGGCGCGGCGCTGGACCGCTTCGTCGCGTTCCAGGCGCTGTACACCGAGGGCGAGCGCTTCGAGGCGGTGCGCGTCGGCGACGACTGCGTGGCGCTGCGCTACACGCCGTTCGGGCCGCCCCGGCGCGCGCACGCGTGGATGGCCGAGATCACCTTCCTCGACTTCGTGGTCAACGGGCCGCGCTGGCTCGGCCGCGACCTCGAGGTGCGGGCGGTGAGGCTGCGGCGCGGGCCGACCGACGACCCCGAGCTGCGGCGGGCGCTCGGGCCGGTCGAGTTCGGGGCGCTGTGCGACGAGCTGGTGCTGCCGGCGGCCGAGCTGACGCTGCGCATGCCGGGCGCGGACCCGGCGATGCACGCGTTCTTCGACCGGTTCGTGCGCGGGCAGATGGCGCGCCTGCCCGCCGACGGGTCGCTGCGGGCGCGCGTGCGGCTGCAGGTGGCGCAGCGGCTGCACCGCGGGGCGCCGACGCTGGTCGAGCTGGCCGACACGCTCGGGCTGGCGCCGCGCACCCTGCAGCGGAAGCTGCAGGCCGAGGGCGAGACGCTGGCCGGGCTGGTCGACGCGGTCCGGCGCGAGCGAGCCGCGGAGCTGCTGGCGGGCCCGCAGGCGCTCTCCGAGGTGTCGTATCTGCTCGGCTTCTCGGCCCCGAGCGCGTTCTTCCGGGCGTTCCGCCGCTGGACCGGCGAGACGCCCGAGGCCTACCGCGCCCGCGTGCGGGGGTGAGGCTGTCCCTCGGGGCAGGTTGGCCCGCAGTCCGCGAACGGATGCAGCCTCGATCGGCGAGGTCGACCAGCCCGTCGCGGACGGGCCACGGACGGCGAGCTCGGCGAGCCTCCACGTCCCAGGTCGCGAGCGGGCGATGCAGACGTGAGGCTGACCTTTACGACGGGCGAGGCAGGCCGGGACAGTGTTATGTCCTTCAGGGCATGTTCCTTGAAACATCCGCCTGGTGGCCCGCCCGGGGTGGCGCGGCGGCGTGAATTTTGTTAGTCGGTGCGCATGGTCGTCCGCGCGCTCGTCGGTTCGGCAACTCTCTCCGTCCTGTTGATGATCGGCGCCGGCCCCGGGTGCGGAAAGGGGGCGCCGACCGGCGATGCGGGGCCGGCCGCTGCGCGCCCGAGCTCTGCGCCGGTGCAGCTGCCTGCGGCCCCGGCGGCGGTGACGTGGCCCGCGGGGCCGCAGCCGCAGTGGACGCTGACGTTGCCCGACGAGCCGTCGCGCTTGACGGTGGCGCAAGACGGCACGGTGCTGGCGCTCATCGACGGTGAATTGGTGGCCGCGCGGGCCGGGGCGATCGCCTGGCGCTTCGGCCAGGAATTGCGGAACGTGCTGGCGGTGAGCGGCGAGACCGTGGTGGTGGCGCGGCGCGATCCGCCGGCGCGTCACGATCGCCTGGTGATGCTCGCCGTGGCCGACGGGAGCGAGCTGGGCGCGGCCGTCCTGCCGCCTGACGGCGAGGAGGACGAGTTCTCCGACTGGATCCACGCGGCGATCCTCGCGCCCACGCCGGAGGGCGTGCTGGTCGGCGACACCGTGGCGCGGTGGTTCGACCTGAAGCCCGGGCGCTGCGACAAGAACCGCTGCCTGCGCGCGGCCGGGCGGCTGCCCGAGGAGACGCTCGACAGCGACGCTCGCCTGTCCTTCGGGCCAGGTGGTCGGCGGATCTTGCGCGAGTGGCCGGCGGTGCGGGTGTTCGACGCCGAGTGGCGCACTCTGGTGGCGGTGCGGGGGCACCAATCGATCGGGGAGGCGGTGCTCGGGCCGGAGGGGCTCGCGTTGGTGATCGACGACGACGTGGTGCTGCTGGCGGTCGAGGCCTGCGGCAGCGAGGTCCTCGCGCCCTCGGGCTGGCCGTACCCGAATCGACTGTACGCGCGCGAGACCGACGAATGCAGCGAGTGCGCCGCGCCGCCGCCCGGCTGCCAGCGCTGGCGGTCGTATCAGGAGGACGCGCACAGCGACGCGCTGGCGCTGCTGGACGGCGGCGGGGTGGTGGTGCACATCGACGGCGAGACGCGGGCCGTCCGCGACGGCAAGCCGGCGTGGTCGACCGTCACCGGCGGCGGCGGCAACGTGCTGCGGATCGGCGAGCGGCTCTACGGCTTCAGCACGGGCATCGAGGAGGACGACCCGCCTGCAGTGTACGCGCTCGACCTCGAGGGCCGGCCGCAGTGGCGCACGCCGCTGACGATGAAAGGACCGAGCCTCATCTACAGCACCGACGACGTGGTGCTCGCCGCCGCCGGTAGCTCGCTGGTCGCAGGCTTCAAGGCGAACATCGCCGCGTTCGCCCTGCAGTGAGTCGCTCGCGCGTGGTGCGATGATTCACGGCTGGACGCTGGCCCACGCCGGGTCGTCGGCGACCATCTGGGCCAGCCACGCCTGCAGATCGACGCCGGCGCTGACGACCGGCAGCGGGGCGGTCAGCAGCACGTGGCCGACGGCGTCGAGCAGGAAGTAGCGGGCGTTCGCGTAGGGGGCGACGTGGTCTTGCACGATCTCCGCGATCGCCTGCGGGAACTGCTCGAGCGTGAAGCCGAAGTAGATCGGCACGATCCAGTCGCGGGTGTAGGAGAGCAGGGCCCAGCGCTGGGTCGTGTGGTGCTCGCCGTAATAGTCGTAGATCGCGCCGAAGGTCTCGAGGCATTCGGGGCAGTCGGGCGGCAGCGAGGACGCGAGGTTCCACTGGGCGCGCCAGATGTCCGACAGCTCCTCGGCGAGGTACGGCGGATCGAGCGGGGGCCCGGAGTCGTCGACGAGGTCGACGCGCACGTCGCCGAAGGCCTGCTGCACGCGCCACCAGTTGAAGGTCGAGCCGTAGCCGCCGGCGCTGGCGCCGACGAGGTAGGCGCGGCCCGCGTCGGCGAAGGTCGGGACGATCCGCGCGAGGTAGGCGACCAGGTTGGCGCCGCCGACGTGCATCGTGGTGTGCTCGCCGTAGGTGACGACGTTGTCGCCGCCGTGCATGTCGCCGGTGCAGTACGGGACGTAGACGAAGCTCATGTCGCGGAACGGGTTGTTCGGGTCGTCGCGGTCGAAGATCTGCGCGGTCGCGACCTTGGGCAGGTGCGGGTCGAAGTCGGCGGCGAACTCGGCCTCGCCGTAGCCGTCGGCGACGTGGACGCTGGCGTTCATGGTGTAGCAGGTGGCCTCGTCCCAGCAGGCGCCGCCGCCCTCGAGGTAGACGACCACGCGATCGCTGCGGGTGGTGAGGTTGACGGCGATGCCGGTGGTCTCGCCGTTGGCACAATGAGCGTCGGCGAACGGGACCCACGTCCAGGTCTCGGCCGGCGCCTCGATCGCGTCACCGGTCGGGTCGCCGTCGGTGGGCTCGGGGGTGCTCGTCGTGGTCGGCGCCGTGTCGCCCGCGTCGGTGGTCGCGGCGCCGCTGCTGCTCGCGTCGGTGGTCGCGTCGCCGCTGCTGCTCGCGTCGGTCTCGGAGGACTGCGGGTCTCCGCCGTCGTCGCCGCAGCCGGGCGCGGTCAAGGCGACGAGGGCGGCGAACGACGCGATATGGGCTCGAATCATGGGCATGCCTCGACCGTACTCGACGCGGCGCCGGTGCGCCTGCGAGGGGCTCCCAGCGCCGATTCCGGGGAGAACCGAAGGTGTGGAGATTCGCGACAGTGGCAGATCGCCACAGGCGAATCATGGGATGTTTTTTGGGACATGTCCGAAGGCGCGCTCGCCCGCTCGCCGCGGCGCCGGGGGTGCGGGCGCGGCGAGCGTCGCGGGTGTGCGGGTGCGGGCGCGACGGGCGCGCGGATGTCTCGAAGGACAGGGAGCGAGCGCCGTGAGGTTTAATAGGGCCCGAAGGACATGTCGGGGCGGCGCGCCGTGGCGCGCGCGGAGTCGACGGCGGGCGCATGTCTCCAGAGACAGGGAGGCCGCGTCACGGACTCGCCGGCGCGGGCGCGAGGGTCGTTCGCATGTCTACGAGGACAGGCACGAGCGCACGCCGTTCGTCGCACATCGGGCGGCTGCGCCGCGGGACGAGTTCGACCGAGGTCGTTCACATGTCCTTGGAGACATGTACGAACACGCGCTCCGACCGGGCGCGGGCTGCTGGCCCCCGGTCGGAGCGCGTGGTTGGGGTGGGGAAGATCGGTCGGCGACGCGAGCGGGAGATCGTTCCGCGGGCGAGCACCTGGAGCTCGGCCCGTGTGGTGCGAGGATCGACCTTGCGTCGCGGGCGAGCGGGAGACCTCGGGGTCCGCGCCGCGCCGCCGACCGCCGTGTCACATCAAGTGACGGCGCGAGAACTCGGCGCGCAGCTTGGCGAGCGCGCCCTCCTGGAGCTGACGGATTCGCTCACGCGACAGCGAGTAGCCGGCGCCGATCTCCTTGAGCGTCATCTCTTCCTCGCCGTCGAGGCCGACGCGCTTGCGCAGGATGTCGGCCTCGAGCGGGGAGAGCTGGGCGAAGACTTCTTGCAGCTGCGAGTGGAGCAGCTCGCGGTCGAGCACGTCCGACGGGGCGACGTAGTCGGGGTCGGAGACGGTGTCGACGAGGCTGGCCTCGCCGTCGCGCGAGGCGGGCAGGGCGAGGCTCAGCGGGGCCTCGATCAGCGACCAACCCATGCGGGCGATCCGCTCGACGCTGACGCCGCTGACGGCCGAGAGCTCCTGGTCGGTGGGCTCGCGGCCCTCGCGGGCCTCGAACTCGCGGCGGGCCTTGGTGACCTTGTTGCACGCGTCGATCATGTGGACCGGCAGGCGGACGCTGCGGGCCTTGTCGGCGATCGAGCGGCTGATGGCGTGGCGGATCCACCACGAGCCGTAGGTCGAGAAGCGGCAGCCGCGGGCGGGGTCGAAGCGGTCGACGGCCTTCATCAGGCCGAGGTTGCCCTCCTGGATGAGGTCCTGCAGCGGCACGCTGCCGCGGTGGAAGCGGCGCGCGAGGGCGACGACGAGGCGCAGGTTGGCGCGCACGAACGCGTTCTTGGCGGCCATCAGCGCGGCGTGTTGCTTGCGCACGTCGGCGGCGTAGCGGGCGAACGGGACGCTGCCGCGGCGCGGCGGGTTGACCGCGAGCGAGATGTCGGCCTTGCGATCGCCCTCGAGGCTGTTGAGGTCGGCGAGGATCGCGTCGGCCAGCTCGCTGTCGACGTCGGCGGACAGCATCGCCGTGGCGACGTCGTTGCGCGCGGCGTGGAAGGCGTCATGATGGCAGCGCAGGTCGCGGTCGCGGAGGATCCGCGAGGTCCGCTCGAGCCCGTCGATGGCGGCGTCCGGGCACACCTCGGCGGTGAGGCGCTGGCGCACGAGGGCGCAGATCGGGGCGACGAACGGGGGATAGTTCAAGATCGCGACCCACAGGCCCTTGCGCAGCTCGGCGATCTTGAGGGCCGCGGCGGTCTCCTCGTCCTTGCTCATGACGTGGACGTCGGAGAGGTCGCGGAAATAGGCGGTCAGGGGTCGGTGTGCGGACTCGTGGGCCGGGGCGCTGGAGGGGTCGGTGGTGTCGCGCAGCATGGTGGTCTCCTTTTCAGTGCCGGAGCAGGATCCGCGTGAGGGGGCCGGGGACCGTAAGGAGTGTCCGTCCGCGGCTCGTAGGGTCAGGCGAGAGGTCGGTGGTAGCGGGTCTGCGGATCCTGCCCGGCTCCGGGCGCCGAACGGCGGGCCCAGGCGATCGGGCAAGTGCAATGAATCCAGGCGAAGGTCGAGGTCGATAAGCTCAAGTCAAGGATCGCCCGGCCTCACTTGTCGGCCGTCTTGAGGTTGGTGCGCATGTCGAGGGCGAGGTTGTAGTGGCTCTCGACGATCTTGCGCACCTCTTCGAGCTCGTCGCGCAGCTCGTCGGTCTGCGCGAAGGGGATGAGCTTGTTGTCGAGCGCGGACAGCCAGGTGGCGTGCACGTCGATCTGAATGTCGATGTAGGCCTTGTCGAGCTGATCGCCCTTGTCGATCTTGCCCATGGTGTCGAGCTTCTGCCGCGAATCCTGCTCGATGTCGCTGGCGAGCCGGCTGCTGGTGGCGCGGAGGTCGAGGGCGTCGCGGACCATCTTTTCGCGCTCGCGCACGAACTCGTGGTCGTTGATCATCATGGCCGCGAACTCCTTGACCTTCTGCGTCTTGGCCCACTTCTTCATGTACTCGCCGTGGGCGACGGCTTCGTCGTTGATCACGTCGAGGACGCCGAAGATCTCGTCGTCGGCGGTGTTTCGCTCGGACGGCGCCGTCGCGGCCGGCGAAGGTTCCACGACCGGCTCCGGCGCACTGGTGTCCGGAGACGTGCGAGAGCAGGCCGCGGCGAACACGAAGGTGAGCATGTAGAGAGTCTTGTTGCGGGGCTGCATGCACCTTGGCTGATCCAGGCCCGCAAGGCCGGCAACGAAAAAATCGTCAGACGGTCGAAGTCGCACACCCCCCGGAATGTCGAGGAGTTTTGGAGAGCAGAGGGAAAACAGCGTTTGAATGGCTTCTGGGGCAACTTGGGGGCGTCAGGCCTGAGCGAATCCGCACGCATTTTTCTGCTGGACAGCTGTCCGAGTTGGCGCGTGTTCTGCGCAAAATGATGAGACTGCGCACAGACCGCGAAACACGGCGTAAAGGTGCCTTGCTGCAGAACGACGTTTTTTTCTCGCACCGAGCGCCCCGTGGCGCTCGTGATGAGTGGAGAACATTGCTCGGTGCCCACGGCTCAGCCCGTCAGCAGGACCGTGTACGCCCCGCCAGGGCCCGGGCGCGGCCCCAGAACGGCTGAGGCCGCGACTTCGGCCTGGCGCAAGTATTAATAACAGTCGGCGATCGCGGGATCCGGTGCCTTCAGTCGAGGAGGAAGCGGCGGACCCACATGCGACCGTGGGTCTCCTCCACGAAGCCATCGACGACGTGGCCGGCGACGACCAGGAAATCGGGGCCGAAGGCGGCGGCGTAGGCGAGGTCGTGGAGGTCGGGGTTCGGGCTGGCGAACACGGAGGTCCATTGCAGGACGCCGCTGCCGTCGTAGAGCCGGACGACGCTGCTGTGATTGTCGGTCTCGTCGAAGCCGGTGAGGACGATCCGCTCGTCGGTGCCGACGGCGACGTTGGTGATGGTGACGGGGCCGGTGTCGACGACGCTCCAGAGCTGGCCGAGGTCGGGCCCGCGCCGTTGCAAGCCTCCGGCGTCGGCGCCGAACCTGGCGAGCAGGAGGTCGTCGGCGCCGATCGAGGCGGCCCGGGCTTCCGAGGCAGGGACGCCGCCCTGCTCGGTCGAGAGCCACGCGCCCGTCCTGTCGACGACGGCCAGCAGCGAGCGATCCTCGGACTCGGCCTCGGCGCGGCCGACGACCACCAGTCGATCGCCGAAGAGGACGAGCTCCTCGCCCAGGTTCAGCCCATCGTGGGGGACCTGCGCCTCCCACAGCGGTGCGCCGGTGTCGAGGCGGTGCTTGCGGGCGACGGCCCGCATGTTGGGTAGCGCGTCGAAATGCCCGTTGGCGCCGGAATAGAGGGCGTCGTCCGCGGTCACGATTCCGAAGAACTTATCGGTCGGCGCCAGCTCGAAGGTCCACAGCTCGGTGACGTCCTGCGAATAACAGTGGAGCACGCCCGCGCGAGAGCCGAAGAAGATCCGCCCGTCCGGGTGGAGATGGACCTCTCCCATGTCCTCGACCGGCTCGCGCCACTGCTCCACGCCGTCCGGCGAGAGCCCGAGCAAGAAGTCCTGGTCGCCGGCCCGGACGTTGAGGACGATCTGGCCCAGGCTGCCCACCGCGAGGTCGTAGACCGTCTCGACGTCCTCCGGCTCGACGGTCCACTCGACCTGGCCGCTGCGTCCGCACGCGTCGTCGCAGCCGTCGTTGGGCTCGTCGTTGCCGTCGTCGCACGCCTCGCCGGGGTCCTGCTGGCCGTCACCACATGCCCCGGGGCCGGCGGTGGTGGTCGGCAGATCGCCGGTGGACTCCGGTGAATCGCTGGTGGCCGGCGACGAGGTGGTGGCGTCGTCGGTGTCCTGGGGCGTGTCGCCGACGATGATCGAGGGAGTGCAGGCGGTGAGGACGAGGACGGGGAGCGCGGATCGGCGTGGGGAGCGAAGCAATGGACTACCTCCAAAGCGAGTGGTCCCCGGCCGGGACCGTTTCCGTCACGCGCGGCAGCGAGAGGCCTGTCTTGAACATCACCCGCTCTTGAAGGTCGAGGCGCGTCAATCGAGGGTGAAGCGGCGGATCCACAGGCGCCCGTGGGTGGCGTCGTCGACCTCGTCGAGGACGTGGCCGGCGACGACCAGGAAATCGGGGCCGAAGGCGGCGGTGACGGCCTGATCGCCGAGCTCGGGGCTCGGGCTGGCGAACACGGAGGCCCACTGCAGGCCGCCGTCGCCGTCGTAGAGGCGGACCACGCTGCTGATATTGTCGGCCGCGTCGTAGCCGGTGACGACGATCCGCTGGCCGGCGTCGGCGGCGACGTAGAGGGTGGTGAAGGTGCCGATGCCGCCGACGCTCCAGAGCTGGCCGAGGTCGGGCCCGCGGCGTTGAAGCAGGAGATCGGGGTCGGAGCCGAAGCCGGAGAGCACGAGGTCGCCGGCGCCGATCGAGGCGGCCTGGGCCGTCAGCTGGGCGTTGTGGCCGGCGAGCTCGGTCGAGACCCAGTGGCCTTCGCCGTCGACGACGCCCAGCATGGCCTGAGGATCGGCGGTGTCGAGGACGAGCGCGCGGCCGATGACGACCGCACGATCGCCGACGACGGCGAGATCCTCGCCGACGCTGTGCACCCCGGCGTCGACCTCCCACAGCGCGGCGCCGGTGTCGAGACGGTGCTTGCGGACGACGATCCGCTGGCTGGGCTCGTCGTCGAAGGTCCCGTCGTCGGCGGCGAAGAGGACGTCGCCGGCGGCCGCGAGCCCGAACACGCGGGCGTGAGCGGGCTGCTCGAAGGTCCACAGCTTCAGCCCGTCGGGCGAGAAGCAGTGGATCGTGCCGAAGCCGGTGCCGAGGACGATCCGCCCGTCGGCGTGGACGTAGAGCCTGCCGGGGTTGTCGACCGGCTGCCGCCACTGCTCGACGCCTTCGGGCGAGAGGGCGAGCAGGAAGGCCTGGTCGAAGGACGAGCCGCTGAGGACGATCTGGCCCTGCTCGCTGACTGCGATGTCGCTGACGGCCTCGGCGTCGTCGGGCTCGAGGGTCCACTCGACCCGGCCGCTGCGCCCGCAGGCGTTGTCACAGCCGTCGTTGGGCTCGTCGTTGCCGTCGTCGCAGGCCTCGCCGGGGCCCTGCTGACCGTCTCCGCATGATTCCGTCGAGACGGTGGTGGTCGGGACATCGCCCGTGGTGGGAGGATTGCCGGCGCTCGTATCGGGCGCCGATGTGGTGAGCCCGGTGGTGGCGTCGTCGGTGTCCTGGGGCGCGTCGCCGATGACGATGGAAGGGATACAACCGGCGAGGACGAGGGCGGTCAGGGCGGAGACGCGGATGGGACGAGACATGGGGACTACCTCCGGGGGGAGTGGTCCCCTGCCGGGGCGAGTTCCGTCATGGCGGGCGAAAGAAGGTGGTGGGCGGGCGGCGGGAGCGGAGGGGCGGAAGTGGGCGCGGCCGCGGAGCCGAGTCGAGCGATGGCGACGGTCGGAGTGAGGGTCGCTTTTCTCGACCGCTGAACGGGCGAGGTGGAGGAGGTCGAGAGCACTTCACAATGGTAGCAGCGCTCGCGGGGCGATCCAGGGATATGTTCATTGGGTCAGAGGACCGGCGAATGCCCAATCATGCTTGGTGGTAGTGAACGCGGGTTGGGCCCAAAGCGCACGTCGACGATCGAGGCAATTGTTCGCCGAGTGCTTGCCGGCGCGCGTTTCGACGGTCACAACGTCGCCATGCGGAATGCGACGAGCAGGTCTCTGCCGATTCGATCGATCCTGTCGGAGGTTCCGAGCGAGGGGGCGGTGCAGGCGTGGGTCCGCAGGTCGTCGAGCCGAGCGGGCTCCGCTTCGCTCAAATTAATGACCCGATGGACATGTTCAAAAGAACATGTACGCCAGCCCGCCCGCGCGGTGCAGGCCCGCGCAGGCGGGCGGCCGGAGAGGCGAATGCGGGGCTCACGGCGAGCCGCTGCGCTGGCGGAGGCCGCGGATGAGCCAGCCGCCCTTGGCGCGGCTGTCGAGGTCGCGCATGACGGCGGCGGCGCGGGCGTGGCTGATGCGGAGGCTGACCAAGTCGCGCATGACCTGGCGGGCGATGTAGTAGCGGCGGGCGCCGTCGAGGAATTCGACGCAGCTCTCGAGCCAGCCGAGCCACTTGTCGTGACGGCCGCCGCGGGCGGGGCCGGCGGACAGGTCGGCGACGCGGGTCTGGTGGAGGGCGCGGGCGCGGGCGGCGGCGAAGCTCTGCAGCTCGGCCTCGCCGTCGTAGGCGATCCGCAGCTCGAGCTGGGCGGCGACCAGGCCGGCGTCGATGAGGCCGGGGTCGGCGGGCTGGGCGAGCCGCTGCAGGGCCTGGCGGCGGACCTCGGGCTCGGGGCTGGCGAGGGCGGCGAGGTTCTGCTGGGCGGTGTCGAGGGCGGTCCAGCGGTAGACGAAGTCGAGGCCGGTGCCCTTGATGTTCTGGGTGCCCATGAGGATCGCGCGCACGCCGGGGGGGACGGCCAGGGCGCAGCGGAGGATGACCTGGTCGCCGGTGGTCAGCGGGTCGACGACGACGTCGATGAGGTCCATGAACAGGAGGCGATAGGCGTCGCGCACGGCGGTGTGGACCAGGCCGAGCGGCATGGCGGCGGCCCCGGCGTCGAAGGCCGCCTCGATGCGGGCCTTGAGGCGGGCGCACACGGCCGTGCGGGCGAGCTGGCGCAGGAAGTGGTCGGCGACCTCCTGCGGACTGGCCAGGCGCACGCACTCGGGCGGGTCGCTGTCCTCGAGGACATCCGCCGACTCGATCAGGCCGACCAGCCACGGGCTGAGCTCGTTGCGGACGATCGCCAGGACCTCCTCGAGGTTGATGCTGGCGCGCGCGTCCTCGGCCAGGTACGGCGCGCAGCGGCGGGCGATCTCGTCGCGCACGCCGGCCAGCGAGCGGCCGGCGCCGTGGCCGTAGATCACCAGCTGGCCGGGCAGGGCGTCGGGCGCGACCGGGCGCACGCGGGCGAGCAGGCGGCCGAGGCGCTGGTGGGCGCGCGCGCGGCCGGCTGGCCCATCGGACAGGTCGTCGCGCGACACGAGCTCCTGGGCGGCGAGGAAGCCGTCGAGGGCCTCGCGGATGTAGCCGACCAGGCCCTGGGTGTTGGTGCCGATCAGGAGGTGGCGGTCGGCGGCGACGTCCTCGACCAGCAGGCGGGCGAACACCTGCGAGCGGGCGACCCGGTCCTCGCGGTTGTTGACGACCGTGATGACGTAGCGGTCGGGCTCCTTCTCGAGGTCGAGGCGGTCGCAGCCGGTGCGGCGCCAGTTGGACAGGAAGCCGGCGCGCTCGTTGGCGGAGCAGCCGTTGATGAACTCGAGCGTGCGACCGGCGACGCGGGCGGGGCCGTAGCGCTTGAGCACGCCGAGGTCGGGGACGACGTGCTCGGCCATGGTGGCGATCGCCAGGGTGCGGTCGAGGCCGAGGTGTTCGGCGAGGCGGGCGACCAGGGCGACGTTGCGCGGGTGTTCATCGTACGGGATGAGCGCGAGCAGGTCGCCCGGCAGGAGGTCGCCGGCGAACTCGTCGACGGCGTCGAGGTCGCTGCCGCGGCGGCCGGCGGCCTGGCGCAGGACCGGCAGGAAGTTGATCTCGCTGGTGACGGTGCGCGCGCCGGTCGGCACGAAGCGGGAGATGACCTCGGCCACGTCCATGCCGGCCGGGCCCTGGATGTCCTCGTGGTCGGGGTAGCAGTTGGTGATCGTCGCCGCGTCGTCGCGCATCCAGTGGTGCTGCAAGATCTCCACGTAGGCCGGGTTGAGCGCCATGCACTCCCACAGGAACACGTCGCTGCCTGTCCTCGCGGCCAGGTTGAGGAGCGTGCGCTGCTCCCAGATCGTCGCCTTGCCGTAGGGGCGGAAGGTGTAGATCTCCATCGCCTGGCCGCGCGGCTGGGCGTGGATGAACATGGCCTCGCAGCCGGTGGTCTTGGCGAACACGCGGTAACCGAGGCCGTGGAACAGGCCGGCCTTGAGCCGCTCGGTGCCCGACTTGCCGCGGGTGCCCCAGCCGCCGATGACGAGCGGGATGGCGGCGCGGTCGCGGGCGATCGCGCGGGTGCGCAGGTAGGTGCCGACGAACAGCAGGGCGGCGAGGGCGGCGAGGAAGTAGGCGAGCGCGGTCTGGCTGCTGCCGCTCAGGGTGAAGATGTCCGCGAGGACAGGTTCGTGGAGGTCGGGGACCTCGAGCGGGACGCCGACGAGGAGCGCGCCGAGGCCGGTCATCGCCGAGGCCGCGGCCGGCTGCGGGGCCGAGACGGCGCGCGCGACCTCGGCGGTGATCCGCACCGACTGGGTCACGGGGATGTCGACGCTGGTGTAGACGGGCTCGCCGCGGGCCTCGCTGGCGCCGAACAGCTGCAGCAGCTGGGACGGGGCGGTGCGGGCGAGCGAGGCGCAGGGGGCCGGGTGGGGCACGAAGTAGAGCTCGACGCCGTACTGCTCGCGGAGGACGCGGGCGTAGGCGGCGCGGGCGGCCGGCTCCTGGGCGTCGAGGGCCTGCCGGCGCAGCTCGGCGAGCTGGCCGTAGCGGACGCTGAGGCGCAGGTGGGCGGCGATCCGCCGCAGCAGCGGGATGTGCCAGCGCAGCTCGGTGGTGCCCTGGCTGCTGACGACGCGGACGACCCGCGGGCGCAGCACCGGCAGGCCGAGGATGTCGTCGACGAGCGGGAGGTGGCGGCCCCAGCCGCCCTCGCGCTCGCTGTGGACGCGCTCGCCGGGGACCTCGGTGGCGACGACCTCGTGGAGACGGCCGGAGTGGGCCCGGAGGTCGCCGCGGAGGACGCGGCCGCGGATGTGCGAGAAACCCTGGCGTTTGTTGGGGCCGGGGTGGCGCAGCTCGTGCCAGGCGCGCCACAGGCGGACGCCCCAGCGGTCGCCGCGGCGCAGGAGGATGCTGTCCTTGCGGACATGTGCGTCGATGCCCCAGTCCTCGCGGGTGAGGGCGGCGAGGATCCGCCCGAGCCAGGCGGCGTCGCCGGGGGGCGGCAGGTCGGGCCGCCGCAGCGACACGCGGGCCGACTTGCCGGGCGGGGTGCGGGCCAGGGCCTCGGCGAACACGCCGGTCCAGACGCGCCGGGCCGGGTCGAGGGCGCTGTCGATCGCCTGCAGGGCGGCGGCGGCGGCCTCGTGCACGACCGGCGGGTGGTCGTCGCGGGTGGCGATCCGCGCCAGCACTGCGCTCAGCTGGACGAAGTTGCCGGAGTCGGCGTGCCATGTCCCTTCGGACATCTTGACGATCTCGGCGCAGGCGACCCGCAGGACCAGCGGAGAGCTCTCGTCGCCGAGGAGGGAGGCGAGCGCGGGGGCGTCGGTCGGGCCGCGCAGCAGGCCCCGGACGGCGGCGGCGCGGACCCGGGCGCTGCCGTCGCTGGCGAGGATGGTCAGCAAGGCGGCCCCGCGCGGGTCGACCGGGCGCACCTCGACCGCGGCGGCGCACAGCGAGATCCGGACGTGCTCGCTGGCGTCCTCGACGGCGTTGAACAGGATGTCGACGCAGCGGATCGGGTCGCGGCCGCGGGCGGCGCGGCGGGCCAGGAACTCGACCACGAGGGCGCGCACGAGGAAGTCGCGCGGGCCGCCGCGGGGGGAGATCAGGCGCGCCTCGGCCAGCTCGAGCGCCTCGGCGGTGGGGGCGTAGCCGCGGTGCTCGCGGCGGGCCCCGGCGCGCAGGCGCAGCTGCGGGATGGCGAAGCGCGAGCCCTCGGGGGCGTCGAGCGAGATGCGGTCGAGCAGGGCGAGCGCGGCGGCCTGGACCCACGGGTGCTCGGCGGAGTCGCCGGCGCGGCCGCGGGCGGCGGTGGCGAGGCGGAGGTCGAGGTCGAGGTCGAGCTCGTGGGCCTGACCGGCGTCGGCGAGGCGGTCGAGGACCGCCGACAGGGCCTCGAGGCAGGCGAGGCGGAGGGTGAAGCGCGGCAGCCAGGTGAGCTGGCTGATCAGACAGGGGAACACCTCGGCGCGCTCCTCGTAGGCGACCTCGGCCGGGGCGGCGCCGACCATGCGCACGGCGAGCTCGACCTGCTCCTCGAGCAAGGCCTGCTCGGCGGCCAGGCGCTCGCGCAGGGCGTCGTGGTCGAGCCAGCGGCCGAGGGCGCGCAGGTCGGCCTGGCGCTCGCGCCAGCCGCGGGCGTGGCGGCGGATCGCCGCGGCCAGCACCGCCTGCTGGGTGCTCGGGTCCTTGGCCGCGAGCGCGGCGGCCACCAGCTCGGCCTCGCGCGACTGCAGCAGCGCGTGCTCGCGGCGCAGCACGGTGATGCAGAGACATGTCCGCGGGACAATGTCCTTGAGGGCATGTTCGGCGACGAGGGCGCGGCGCGCGGGGGCGCGGCGCAGGCCGGCGAGCTCGAACAGGTCGGGCCGCAGCTCGGGCGGGACGTCGGCGCTGGCGGCCAGGCGCGCGGCCAGGGCGGAGGCCGCTCGGGCCCGCAGACGCGCGGTCAGAGGGTCGAGGGGGCGGAGGATGGCCTCGGTGATCGCGTCGATGATGGCGGTCATGGTGTCGGCTCCTGGCGCCACATGCGGTGCTCGCGGGCGGCGCGGAAGGGCATCTCGAGCGGTCCGAAGTCGCGCAGGCCACGACCGAGAGGCAGGTCGAGGCGTAGCCACACGTCGAGGCCGTTGCGCGCCGGGTAGAGGGAAGAGAGGTAGAGGTTGTTGCGCACGCCGAAGGCGATGCGGACGCCGTCGGTGACCCAGATGCCGACGCCGAGGCCGGCGAGGATCCGGCTGCGCAAGTAGGTCTTCTCGCGGTCCGGGTCCTTGAGCCGCAGAGAGGCCTCGTAGTCGAGGGCGAACTCGGGGACGACGCGGCCGTAGAGGGCGAGGGCCCCGGCGATGCCGGCGTGCATGCTGACCTGGTCGACGCTGCGGAAGTCGCTGTTCGGCATCATGTCGGCGCCGACGACCACGCGCGTGTCCTGCCAGGCGACCACCCGCAGGTCGAGGGTCGGCCGGAACACGAACGGATGATCCTCGACGTACCACTGGTACACGCGCGGGTGCAGCTCGCCGCGCGGGAAGGCGTTCCCGCTGTCGAGCGACTGGTAGCGGTAGGCGAGGTCGAGGCCGGGCAACAGCTGCAGGCGCGGGGTCAGCCAGGTCGGGCGGTCGATGCGGCCCTCGCCGCGCAGGCTCCACGGCTGGACCTGGTGCTCGGTCTGGACCAGGCCGGCGGCGCTGACCCACGCGCGCAGGCCGGCGCGCGGGAAGAAGGCCTGGAAGCTGAGGCGGCCGCCGGCGACCAGGGCGGTGTCCTCGCGCGGGCGCAGCTCGGGGTTGACCTCGATCCACAGGCGCCGCGCCAGCAGCTCGCGGGCCCAGCCGAGGCGGACGATGCCGGAGACCCGCGGCCGCAGGTCGTCGCTGTCCTCGAGGTCGTCGGTGCCGAGGTGGAGGTCGACGTAGGGGGTGCCGAACTTCTGGACGCGGCGGTCGGGGGGCGGCGCGGCAGGGGTCGGGTGCGGGACCGGGGCGGGCGGAGCTGCCTCTTGGGACAGGCGAGCCGGGCGCCGGCGAGGCGGCCGCGGCGGCGACGGCTGGGGCTCGGCGTCGAGGCGCTGGTGGACCCGCACCAGCGCCGGGCCGACGCCGGGGGCCAGGCGCATGCGCAGCGGGCCGGAGTCGGCGAGGGTCAGGACCTGCACCGGCGGGTGCACGGTGAGGTCGTCCTTGGTCTTCGGGGACAGGCCCGATGGGACATGTCCCGAGAGACTGCCGAGCGAGCGGGCCGGGCCGAACGGCTCGTCGCCACGGGCGATCGCCACGTCGATGTCGGAGGCGGGGCGGCCGTGGACCTCGACCTGGACGGTGGTGGGGCCGAGGACGATGAACTCGACCGGTCGCCGCGGGCGCGCGACGTGCCAGCGATCGGTGCGCGCGGTCTGGCGGGCCTCGGGGCGGCGCAGGCGGGCGAGGCAGAGGTGGGCGTGGCTGGCGTCGTCGAGCTCGAGGGTGACCGCGTCGCGGGCAGGCACCGCGAACTCGGCGAGGGTCACGGTCTCGGCGGGGACGGTCTGGGTGTGCAGCAGCTCCTCGCCCATCCAGAAGCGCACCGTGGGCGGGACGCCGCCGAGCTCGGGGCGGACCTCGCGGCACCACAGGTCGAAGCCGAGGGCGTCGTGGCCGCGGGCGAGGTCGATCAGCACGGGCACGCCGGGGCGCAGCATGAGCGCGCCCTTGGTCGGGAACGGGGCGGCGAGCAAGGCGGTGCGCGCGTCGGTGGTGGCGGTGGCGGTGGCGGGCTGCTTCGGCAGGTCGCGGTGCTCGCGGCTGCCTCGCTCCTCGCTGAGGATCAGGTGCGACCAGCGACTGCGCTCGCCGGCGATGTTGGTCAGGCGATCGAGGTAGGGGGTGCGGATCGCGGGGCGGACGCGGAGGGCCAGGCCGTAGGCGAGGCCGGCGCCCTCGGGGCTGGTGATCGGCTCGTCGAGCGCCGCGAGCGCGCTCTTGATGCCGGCCAGGCCGATCTGCCAGCGCTCGGTGGTGGCGTAGACGCGATGCCAGGCGCGGAAGGCCTCGGCCGGGCGGGCGGCGGCGTCGAGCAGGGCGGCCCGCAGCGCCAGCTCGGCGGGGTCGACGGGCGGGCGCGCGGGTGTCTTGAGGGACAGGGCCTTGGGGCCATGTCCGGCTGCCGCTGACTTTCTTGACGTGTCCTTCGAGTCAGGCGAGGCGGTGCGGGACTCGGGGGCTTTCGCCGCGGCCTCGGGGTCGGGTGAGCCGCGGTGGTGATCGGCGGGGGCGCGGGACTCGGGGGCTTTCGCCGCGGCCTTGGGGTCGGGCGAGCCGGGGGGCTGAGCGGGGGCGGAGGGGGTCTTTTGATGGAGGTCCGTCGGTCCGGGGTCGTCCTGGCCGAGGCGGAATGCTGTCCCCGAGGACATGGCGCTCTGAGCAGGTGCGCCGAGCACGGCGGCGGGGGCGGCGGGACCGCCCGCGGTCAGCTCGTCGAGGGCGGCCAGGCCAGCCGCCGGGCCCGCGGCGCGGGCGCGAGCGGCGGCGGGGGCGAGGCGCGCGAGGGCGAGGTCGTCGAGGCCGGCGGCCGCCAGCGCGGGGGCGACGAGGACGGGCACGTCGGTGGTGACGTCGATGTGGCTGGGGGCGCCGAGGGCCTCGATGCGCTGGCCGAGAGCGACCGCCCGCTCGCGCAGGGCCGGGGGCAGCGGGTGCGCGGCCACGCGGGTCCAGTCGGACAGGGCGTAGGGCCGCTGGTCGAGGTCGAGGAGCGCGCCGGCGCGGACGAGGAGCAGCTCGGGATCGCCGGGGCGCTCGAGCAGGCCGCGGCTGGCCCGGGCGAGCGCGTCGGCCGGGCTCTCGGGGGCGGGGCTGTCCTTGGGAGCAGGTCGAGCGGGCGGCCGGGTGAGGGCGGCCAGGGGGCCGGCGCCGGACGGCTGATCGCTGTCCTTTCGGGCAGGTCCATGCGAGCCGGCGAGAGGGGCGGCGGTCGCAGTCTGATGATCCTTCGCGCCTCCGACACCAGCGATGTGGGCGCCGGTCGGCGGGTGGCTGTCCTTTCGGGCATGTTCCCGGGGACCGTCGAGGGCGCTGCTCGTCGCGGTCTGGTGGTCCTTCTCGGCAGGGCCGCCGAGGTCGGCGACGGGAGCATCGGTGAGGCTGTCCTTTTGGGCAGCTGACTGGGGACCGACGAGGGCGCTGCGGGTCGCGGCCTGGTGCTCCTTCGCGGCGGAGCCTCCGATACCGGTGGCGGTAGTGCCGGCCGGCGTGCCAGCGAGAGAGCCGCGGGTCGCCAGCCGGTGCTCCTGCGCGGCGAGGCCTTCGGTGCCGGCGACGGCTGCGCCGGTCGGGGTGATGCTGTCTTTTGGGGCATGTCCAGGGAGATCGGCGCCGGCGTCCGACGGTGAAGTGTCCTTTGGGGCATGTCCTTCGGGGCTCGTTTGTGACATGTCCTTCTGGGCATGTCCTTTGGGGCCGGCGGCGAGCGCGGGGTCGCCGGGCAGGCTCTCGCGCATGCCCGGGGCGCGGACGGCGGCGGACACTGCGACGGTGGGGCCGCCGGCGGCGACGCGGACCTCGAGGGCGCGGGCGCGGAGGTCGAGGGGGAGGAGGACGCTGGTCGGGGGGCCGACGCGCGGGCTGTCGTCGAGGGGGACCGCGGTGGAGTCGACGGGGCGCAGCTCGACGCTGATGCTCCGGCGCAGGCCGGTGTCGGTCTTGACGATCAGGTCGACGCGGGTCGGGGCCTCGGCGTCGAGGGCGCGGATGTCGACGCGGGCGTGGGCCGGCTCGCCGGGGAGGAGGAAGCGGGCCGCGTGGTCGTCGTCGGCGGGCCACAGGCGGAGCAGGCGGGCGTCGGGGGCGCGCGGGGGCGTGGGCGTCAGCGACGACCACACCTCGCTGCCGCTCGGCCCGGCGACGGTCAGGGCGTGTGAGCCGGGCGGCAGCGCCAGCTCGAGCAGCTCGAGCGGGGCGAGCGGCAGGGTCCGCCAGCGCTCCTCGTCGACGGTCACGGTCAGGCCGGCGTCGGCCCGGGCGTACAGGCGCAGCAGGGCCGGGCGGGCCGGGGCCTCGGGCAGCGCGCGGGCCAGGACCGTTTGGACATGTCCGTTCGGACATGTCCAAAGCGACGCGCTGGTCGGCGCCCGCGCCGGGTCGTCGGGCAGGCGCTCGATCCACGTCAGCGGCGCCGGCCCGTCGTCGCCCGGCAGCAGCGCCGACCATCGCGTCGCCTGCCAGTGGTCGCGGTAGGCCGCGCGCAGCTCGGCGTCGTAGGGGTCGAGCCGGCGGGCCCGCTCGAACAGCGCCAGCATCGGGCTCGGCAGCGGCAGCGGCGGGCCGTCGAGCAGGCGGGCGGCGGCGGCCAGGGCCCTGGCGGGCGCCTCGCTCGGACGGGGGCCGAGCAGGCGGCGGGCGAGGCCGGCGTCGTCTGTCCCTTCGAGCAGGTCGATGCCGGCGGCCCGACCGCGCGCGGCGAGGTCGCGGTCCTTGACCGCGTCGGCGGTGCGGGCCAGCGACCAGGCGAGCTTGTGCCGGCGGGCCGGCGAGAGGTCGTCCTGCCGGGCCAGCAGCCAGTCGTGCGCGAGGGCCAGCGGGGGCGGGTTCGGCCGCTTGAGGGCGGGCAGCGGGCGGCCCTCGACCTGCGCGAACAGGGCGTCGACCAGGGGGGCCCGGGGCGAGCGCGAGCGGGCCAGGGCGCGCCGACCGATCCGCAGCAGATCGTCGGCGCCCTCGCGGCGCACCGCGGTGGCGAACCGCTCGAGGGTCTGGCCGACGCGGACCTGCAGGAGCGCGGCGTCGCCGTCGAGGTGCAGGTGGTAGGTGTGCTCGCCGGGGGCCAGCGGCACGGCGAGGTCGCGCTCGGGGCCGCCGACGCGGCACTCGACGGCGTCGGGCGGGCACGGCGTCTCGGGGGCCAGGCGCTCGCGGACCAGCCGGCGGCCGTCGGCGTGGACGGAGATGCTGGCCTTCGGGTCCTGTCCCAAGAGTCTGGCGGAGATCCACGCCACCCCGGGGCCGGTCATGCGCAGGTCCCAGGTGCGGTCGCCGGCGGTGCGCTGGAACGGGCGGCCGTCGAGGTCGACGGTGGCGGCGCCGGCCAGCGGGCGCGGGGCCGTCTCCAGCGCGAAGGCCGGGCGACCGGGCGGGCGCAGGGCGGTGATCCGCTGGACCGCGGCGGCGCCGCGCCAGGCCTTGACGGCTGCCTGAAGGGACATGTCCTTCGGGTCACTCGAGATCAGAGCCGCGGCGATGGCCGCGTCGGCCAGGAGCTCGCGGCGCAGGTCGGCGAAGGCCGGCAGGTCGGGCAGCGGCGGCGGCGGGCCGCCGCGCTCGATCCACTCGAGGGCCGCGCCGATCACGTGCTCCCAGATCAGCTCGCCGGTGCGGGCGGCGGGGGCCAGGGCGGTGATCCGCGTCGGCTCGGCGGCGCTGACCAGCCAGTCGCCGGCGCCGCCCGGGGGATGTTCCAAGAGCCATGTCCCCGGGGCCACCTCGAGCGCGGGCTCGAGGACCGCGGCGCGGCCGGCCTCGGCGGCGCCGGAGCGGCGCCAGAACTTCAGCGGCGCCGGCCGGCCCGCGCCGCGCACCGGCTCGGCGCGGACCTGCAGGACCGCGAGGGAGCCGAGTTTGATAATTGCGCCGGCTTCGGGGCCGACGACGACGCTGGTGGCGGTGGCCGCCTCGGGCGTCGGGGTCGCGGTCCACGGCGCGGCGCCGGTCAGCGCCACCGGCACGATCTCGACCGGGCGCCACTCGACGGCGGCGCGCACCGCCGGGTCGGCGAGGGGCGCGGCGGCGCGGCCCGGGCGGGCGCTGGCGCCGTGGGGGATCAGCGCGACGGCGGCGAGGAGCCACGAGGCGATGCGGAGAGGGGTGGACACGGTGGTGCTCCTGGAGGGAGGGGCCCAGAGCGACGCAGATGTGTTCGACAAAAGTAAATAAGGGACATGTTTTAAAGAACATGTCAGAGCGGGCGCTCGGGCGGGACGAGGCCGAGGATCTCGTCGGGGTCGCGGAGGTCGGGGCGGAGCGCCTCGGCCAGGCTGGCCAGGGCCCGCGCGTCGCGCTGGATCCGCCGGCGCAGCTCGTGCGACAGCTCGAGGTGGACGAAGCGGGCCGCGCCGCCGCGGGCGCGGACCAGCCGGCCCTGGGCGTTGCTGGTGGCGCCGAGGCGGGTGCGGTCGTCGGGGAACAGGGCGACCTCGATGCCGAGGGCGCCGCGCAGGCGCTGGGCGACCTCGCGGGTGCGGGTGGTGGCGGCGACGCGGTCGCCGGCGCTGACGACGGCGGCGGGACCGAGTGGGTCGTCGTCCTCGCTGAAGCCGTGGATCTGCACGACCTCGGCGCGCGGCATGACGTCGAGCGCGGCGGCGGTGGCGATCGAGAACAGGTGCTCCGGGTTGTGGCAGGGGTCGGCGGGAGCGGCGTCGCGTTCGCGGCGCTCGCCGTCGGTGTCGAGGTAGCGGTGGACCGTGTTGACGAACAGGGCCCGCGGCCAGCCGTCGCCGCGCAGGGCCAGGGCGAGGGCGATCCGCTCGGTGCCGAGGTCGTGGAAGGCGTGCGGGGCCTGCAGGATCACCGGGCGCTCGTCGTCGGCCGCGCCGTCATCGTCGACGCGCACGAGGTAGGCGCCGCCGCCGGTCTGCTGGGTCTTCGGCTCGACGGCCGCGAGCAGGCGCTGGCCCGAGACGTACCAGGCGTGGACCTCGTAGCCGGCCGCCCAGGCGAGCTCGCCGAGGGCCTCGGGCTCGGGCGTCGGCGCGGCCAGGAGGCCGCGCATCAGCGCCTCGAAGGCGGCCGTCCGCTCGGGCGTGGGCGGGACGTAGAAGGGCGGCGGCGGCTCGGTCCACAGCCGGTGTCGGAGCTCGGTCGGGTCGATCATGGTGAAGGCGTCGAGCGGGCGCGCGGGCGGCCGCGGGCGCCCGCCGGTGAGCGCGGCCGAGGCCGGCTGGTCTTCGGGACCTGCCCAGGGGGGCATGTCCGATCGGGCAGTCGTGGCGGCGCGGGCGCCAGAGCGGTGAGGGTCGTCGGCCTGGGGGTCGGCGCAGTCGCAGGCGCGGCCCTGGCAGCCCGCCGCCAGCGCCAGCAGTGCGGCCCAGCGGACACGCGCGGGCGTGCGGCGGGGGGGCTGGCGCTCAGGGGAGCGGGTGGAGAGATGGGGGTCGGGGCATGGGGCCGCGGGCGAGCCGGCGACCTGTCCCGAGGGATAGGCTGGGAGCGAGGGCTGGCGGGTCGGGTGTCCCGAGGGACAGGCGAGGACGGATCGCGGGCGAGCGGCCTGTACCGAGGGGAAGCGGGCGGCGGGTCGGCGGGCGACGGCGGGCGACGGGCAGGCTGTCGGTGAGCGAGCGGGACAGGGGAGGCGCGACGGCCGGCGAGCGACATGTCCGAGGGGACATGCGGCGAGCGCGGACGGGCGAGCGGCCTGTCCCGAGGGATAGGTGTCGGCGGTGGCCATGCGAGCGAGCTGCCCCGCGGAACCAACGGCGCCCGGCGGGCGGGCGGTGTGTCCCGAGGGACAGGTGTCGATCGCGGGCGGACGGGCGACGGGTGCGGCGGACGGGCGAGCGGTGTGTCTTGAGGGACAGGTGCCGAGCGCGGGCGGAGGAGCGACGGGTGCGGCGGGCGGGCGAGCGGTGTGTCCCGAGGGACAGGTGCCGAATGTGGGCGGAGGGGCGACGGGTGGCGAGGGAGCGGCGGGCGGGCGAGTGGTGTGTCCCGAGGGACAGGTGCCGAGCGCGGGCGGACGGGCGACGGGTGGCGAGGGAGCGGCGAGCGGGCGAGCGGTGTGTCCCGCGGGACAGGTGTCGGGCGCGGGCTTACGGGCGACGGGTGGCGAGGGAGCGGCGGGCGGGCGAGTGGTGTGTCCCGAGGGACAGGTGCCGAGCGCGGGCGGACGGGTGACGGGTGCCGGGGGAGCGGCGAGCGGGCGGGCGGTGTGTCCCGAGGGACAGGTGCCGAGCGCGGGCGGGCGAGCGGTGTGTCCCGAGGGACAGGTGCCGAGCGCGGGCGGACGGGCGACGGGTGGCGAGGGAGCGGCGGGCGGGCGAGCGGTGTGTCCCGAGGGACAGGTGCTTATCGCGGGCGGAGGGGCGACGAGTGCCGAGGGTGCGGGCGGGCGGGCGAGCTGTTCCGAGGGATAGGCCGGGACCGAGGGCGGGCGGGTGGCTTGCGAGGGGATCGCTGGCCGAGGCACGATCTGTCCCCATGGACAGGCAGGGACCGAGGGCGGGCGGGCGTTCGGGGAGGGGGCCGAGGTCCGAGGCGCGAGCTGTCCCGAGGGATAGGCGGGGACCCCGGGCAGGCGAGCGGACGGTCCAGAGGGGGCGGGGTCGGCCGGCGGGCGAGCGACCAGGCCCCAGGGATAGGCGGGGACGGCGGGTGGTCGAGCGGGCTGTCCCGCTGGACGGGTGAGGTCGGCGGATGCGCGCGCGCTGGGCCCCGGGGGACAGGCAGGAGCCGTCGACCGGAGATCGATCTGCCCCGCGGGACTGCCATGAACAGTCGGCGGGCGAGCGACCGGATTCCGGGGATGAACCGGGACCGAGGGCGGGCGAGCGGCCGGTCCGGAGGGGGCGGGGTCGGCCGGCGTACGAGCGATCTGTCCCCAGGGATAGGCGGGGACCGCCGGCGGGCGAGCGAGCTGCTTCGACGGGCGAGCGGGGACCGCAGGCGGGCGAGCGAGCTGTCCCGAGGGATAGGGAGGGACCGGGGGCGCGAGCTGTCCCGAAGGACATGGGGATGTCGACGGGCGAGCGAGCTGTCCGGCGCCGCGAGGGCTCGATGGCCCGGTGGGGGCCGGGGTCGCGGGCTGCGCCGGCGGGCCGCCGGGGCTCGCGGGCTCGCGGGGAGCATGTCCGGAGGGACAGGTCGCGGCCGTCTCGGATATCATGGTGTCCTGAAGGACATGCCCGGAGAGACATGTGTCGGCGCCGTGCATCGGGGTGAAGTCAGTCGTCATGGCCGAGCTCGAGATCGGGGGTGGCGCCGCGGCTGTTGGGGGCCTCGCGGAACAGGCGCAGCCACACGGGGGCGCCGCTCTCGCGGTGGAAGGTGACGGAGTGGCGGCCGGGGGCGAGGTCGTCGCCGAGGCGGATGGTGAAGGTGGTGCGCTGGGCGCGGACGGGGGTGTCGCGGTCGCTCCGCAGCAGCTCGGCGCCGGAGTCGGGGATCAGGACCACCGAGTGCTCGGCCTGCGAGACGTTGACGCCGCGGCCGCCGTGGCGCTTGGGGGCGCCGCTGTCGATCGCGACCCGCAGCGAAGTCGCGGTGGTCGGAGCGGCCTCGAGCCAGTAGACGACGACGTGCAGGGCCTCGACGGCGCCGGCGCGCTTGGGCACGTCGACCGTCAGCGGGTTGTCGGCGAGGCGGTAGATCTGGCGCGCGGTGTAGATCGGCGCGCCGGAGAGGGTGGGTCGGTTGACGAGGATGCGCACGGATTCCGGACCTGAGGACCACATGAGGGACACGAGCCCGCCCTTGGGCCGCGCGATCCGGCGGCTCTCGGCGCGGGCGGTGATCAGCCAGTCGTCGTCGACTTCGTTGAGCTGCAGGAAGATGTTCTGGCCGAGCGCGCGCACGCCGGCGCCGATGGCGTGGTAGCGCATGCGCGTCGGGCGGGCGAAGCCGCGGCGGAGGTCGATCTTCTCGACGACGTCGGGGCGCAGCACCGAGACCTCGCCGGGGCCCCAGTTGGCGATGGCCTCGTCGCGGCGCGACGGCGGGACCAGCTCGAGGATGTCGAGCCGCTGGGCCCCGCCGCGCGGGCGCGTGGTGATCCACGGGCCCTCGGTGGACGGGCGCGGCGGCTCGTACTCGCGGCGGATCTGCGCCTGCAGCGGCATCACCTGGCCGGCCGCTCGCCGCAGCGCGTGGTCCTCCGAGCGCAGCGGGAACCACCGGTCGCGCCGGCGCGGGGCGTAGCGCCAGCGCTCGTCGTCGACCACCACCTGGTCGTAAGGCCAGACCCATGGCGAGCCGCCGACCTCGTCGGCCGGCGGCGGCAGGACGGTGCGGACGTCGAGCAGCGCCGGCGCGCCGCCGGCCAGCTGCAGGCGCACGGCCTCGGGCGGGGCCAGGAGGCGCAGCGAGACCGGCTCGCTGATCGGGCGCTCGGCGAGGGCGAGGCCGAGGGCGGGCATCAGCGACGGGACCTGGCCGTCGTCCTCGTCGGCGCTGGCGCCGGCCGACTCGGCGAAGAACGACGACGGCTGGCGGGCCCGGTCGAACTGCGAGAAGCCGGTCGGCTCGGCCAGCAGCTCCTCGGCGGCGATCACCCGGCCGCGGGCGTCGAGGAACTCGAGGCCGAGGCGGACCGGGGCGACGACGCCGAACGAGCGCACGTCGAAGCGCAGGGTCCGGGTGTAGATGTCCTTCGGGCCGACCAGGTTGAACGACAGCGGGGCGATGTCGGGGCCGATCCGGTAGAGCGGCAGGGTCCGCAGGTCGACGGGGATCAGCGCCGAGGGCGGCGGCGGCGGGGTCGTGAGGGTGCAGGCGGCGCGGTGGGTCAGGCGAGCGTTGGCGCAGCCGCTGCGCTCGGTCTCGGCGGGCAGGCGCAGGGCGGCGAAGGTCGACTCGCGCGCGGTCTCGTAGGCGGCCTCGTCGGCGTTCGGGTGGCGCGCGCCGTCGCTGGCGACGACCTGGACGTCGGCCGCGCCGACGGCGGTCGACACCTCGATCGCGGTCCAGCCGGACGTCAGCGGGACCGCCTGCTCCTGCCAGGCGTCGGTGATCGGGATCGACAGCAGCGACACCGCCGAGGCCTGCGGCACCGGGTCCGGGCCGGCCGGGAACGGGCCCAGCCAGCGGGTGCGCACGGCTATCTCCTGGGGCATGTCCGTAGAGACAGTCGCGGTCCCGCGGGTGCGCACGGTCGCGGTGCCCGGGCCGAGCAGGTGCACCACCGCGGCCTGGCCGGGGGCGATCGCCAGCGCGGGCGGCTCGGGGGGCGGCGGCGCAGGCGGCGGGCCGGCGGCCACGTAGACGCTCTCGCCGCGGTAGTCGATGCCGGCGCGGCCCTCGGCGGGCATGCGCTCCCACGCCTCGGCCTCGGCGTGGGCCCGGTGGGCCTCGCGCAGCGCGTGCCACGGGAGGAAGGTGGAGGCGGCCAGGCGGGCCTTGCCGAGCGCGGCCTGGGTGGCGCTGCGGCGCAGGCTCTCGCCGGCCAGGCCGAGGTCGACGCGGCGGTGGGCGCGGACGAGGGCGCTCGGGTTGTTGAAGGGGACGGCGATCTTGTTGCCGTCGCTGCCGAGGATACCTGTCTCTTCGGACAGCCTCAGCTCGAGCGTCGAGCCGGGCGGGCAGCTCGGCAGCGACAGCTCGAGGCCGGCGCTGTCGGACAGCTCGTAGCGGTGGTCGGCGGCGAACGCGGCCTCGTAGATCCACCCGCCCTCGCTGTAGCCGGCCTTGGTCTGGTCTGTCCGATCGGACAGATGGCGGCGCCACAGGACCTCGCCGTCGGGCGCGCGCAGGGTCGCCTCGATGCCGAACGCGTAGCGGCGGGTCGGCACGTAGGTCTGGTCGCTGGGCAGGACCAGGTGGGCGCTGACGCGGACCAGCTCGGGCCCGCCGGGCAGGCGGAAGCGCGGCCCGTGCTCGGGGGTCAGGACGTAGGCGATCATGCGCTCGCTGGTGGCGGTCAGCATGTCGTCGGCGGCCTCGTCCTCGACCGCGGCCGGCCCGCGGGTGGCGAGGATCACGGCGGTGAGCAGCGCGACCAGGGTCGGCAAGGCGAAGCGGCGGCTGCCGAGAGTGGCCCCGCGGAGCCACAGCGACGGGTCGGGTTGCATCACCGCTCCTCCCCGTCGACGAGCAGGGTCCGGTTGCGCCGCCACAGCGCGGGGCCGACGGCGCGGATCTTGCTCGGCACGACGGTGCGGCCGGGCAGCGCCGGGCCGAGCCAAACCAATGCGCAGCGGCGGTCGGCCCCGATCTCGCACAGCGACAGGAAGCCGCGCCCGGTGGTCCGCCCGAGCCCGGCCTGCAGCCGCAGCCCGGGCTCGGCCAGCACGAGGCGCAGCCAGTGGAGGTTGTTCGACTCGGCATAGGCCTCGACCTGCGCCAGCGCAGTCATGAAGTCGGCGCCCGCGGTGGTGACCGTGGCGGTGCCTTGCTTGGCGCGGGCCTCGGCCTCGCGCGCCTCGGCGGCCCGGGCCGACTTGCGCGCCGGCGGCTCCTCCTTGGCTGTCCCTTTGGACATGGCCGTACGGACATCGGCGACGCCGGGCGCGGCCCCGCCGAGGGCCAGGGCCGCCTCGTCGCGGACCCACGCCGAGCACGCGCGGCCGGTCGGCACCAGGTCGAGCGCCGACAGCCGGCGGAGGTCGAGGCAGGGGTCGCCGAGCGCGTAGACGCGGCGCAGCGCCGGCGGGAACCACAGGATCGCGGCGGCGTCGGCGGTGAAGGCGGCCGAGAAGGCCATCAGCGCGTCGCGCACGCCGACCAGCGCGGCCAGCTCGGGGGCGTCCTCGAGCAGGCGCCAGCGCGGCACGAACGACAGCGGGCCGGACATGGTCAGCATGTCCGAAAGGACAGGCGGAAGCTCGCCGACGCCGGCGCGCGGGCGGCCGATCGCCAGGGCGTCGGCGGGCGCGCCGGGGCGGGCCCCGAGGCCGCGGATCTGCACGATCGTGCGCGGGGCCCCGGCCTCGTCGGCCGACAGCGCCTGGTGCAGCGCCTGCGCCGGGGTGAACGCCGAGGCGCCGGCGCCCGAGCGGCTGATGGCGATCAGCAGCGCGCGGCCGTTGGCGGCGCTGAACAGCTCGGCGGCCAGGCGCCAGGTGCCGGCCTCCTCGGGCACGCGGATCGCCTCGATCACGAGCTTGGAGGGACCTGTCCCGAGGACCAGGATCTCGCCGCCGGCGACGAGGGCCCGGCAGGGCCGGCGCGAGCCGCAGTCGCGCAGCTGCCACACCTCGGCGTCGACCAGGCGGGCGAAGCGGGCCGCGAGCGCGCGGTCCTCGGTGAAGCCGTGGATCAGCGGCTCGGCGACGTGGCGCTCGAGGAAGGTCAGCTCGGCGACCGAGGGCGCGGCCAGGCCGCTGTCCGGCTTCTCGCTCCACGAGCGGACCTGCTCGGCGAGCCACGGCATCAGCGCGGGGGCGCTGCGGATCTCGGGGGCGTCGCGCAGCAGGCCGGCGCGCATCGTCTCGGGGTGCATGCGCACGACCGCGCGGTGACCCTCGCCCCACGGGGCGCCGAGCAGCAGCGGCGGGGCGCCCTCGGCCGCGGCCATCGGCGGCAGGCCGGCGCCGCCGCGCGGGGCCGTCGGCTGCAGCGCGGGCAGGCCGATCGGCGCGGCCGCCTCGAGGTGGACGAGCGGGCGCCCGGGCGGGGCGTCGAAGTCGGCCCGCAGCTCGACCGCGCCTTCGGGGGCGAGGCGCGCCAGTGCGGCGGAGAAGGGCGTGTCGATCACGCCGGGCACCTGATCGCGCCCGGCGACCAGCACGAGGCGGCACGACAGCGCGGCGCACAGCGGACCGGCGGCCTCGGCGGCGGGGGCCTCGGCGACCGGCCGCGGGACGACGATCGCCGGCCCGCTCGCGCCGGGCACCACCAGGGCCGACGGCCAGCTGGTGTGCACGACGCCGCGCTCGATCGGTGAGATGGCGTAAGAGACATGGTGGAAGAGACCGGTCGGGGCGCTCATCGCGTGGATGCCGAGGTCGGCGCGGGCGGCCGCGTCGCGGGCGGTCGCGGCCGCGTCGTCGGTCGGCGCGGCGATCCAGGCGGCCAGCGCGGACCAGGCCTCAGCGTGGGCGATCAGGGCCGACGCCGGCGGCGCGTCGAGGCGCGGCGGGGCGAGTTCGGCGCGCACGTGGGCCAGCGCGAGCGCGCCCGCTTCGCTGCGCAGCAGGCGATCGCTGGTGTTGCGCGGGTTGAAGGCCGGCACGGGGGTGGGCACCGGCGCGGCGACGTCGAGGCCGAGGCCGAGGGCGCTGCCGATCAGCCACCCGGCGAACGCGGTGCAGATCGTGGGCAGCAGCACCCGCCGCGTCGCCTTCTTCGGCAGCATGCGGAGCGCCAGCAGGGTCGACAGCAGGTAGCCGAAGCCGAACAGCTCGCGCGCGCGCACGCCGGGCATGGCCACGCTGACGATCAGCGACAACAGCCACTTGAGCGCCACGCTGAGGGTGAACACCAGCGCCAGCTTGCGCGGGCCCTCGAGGTTGTAGCGGCGCAGCGGGGTGTAGCGCAGCAGCAGCTTGGTGATGCTCCAGAGGATGAGGGCCTCGGCCAGCGTCACCATCATCTCGATCGGCGTGAACCACAGCAGGCCGAGCAGCGCGGGCACGAGGATGCCGCCGAAGTCCCAGCCGAACCGCAGGTTGAAGCGGGCGGCCAGCGTGGCGGTGGTCAGCAGCAGGACGTAGGCGCGCGCGTGGCCGAGGAAGTCGATCGCGCTGTCCTCGTAGAGCAGCTCGAACGACGACAGCGACAGGTTGGTCAGCGGCAGCAGGACCAGCTCGAGGATCGCGTAGGTCAGGCCGACGACGACCGCGAGCGGGCCGAGGCCGCGCACCAGGCCCGGCTTCCACAGCATGTTGGCGGTGAGCGGCACCAGCACCAGGCCGATGCTGTAGAACTCGCGCACCGGCGGCAGCTCGGTGCCGACCTGCAGCTCGAGCCACGACGACAGCGCCGGCAAGATCCACAGCTGGTCGTGCTGACGGACCAGCACGCTGGCGAGGACGATGACGAAGAAGCGGTCGCGGCCGAAGAACGGCGCCCACACGCCGGTCGGCGCCAGCGCGTAGGCGAGGCCGCGGGCCAGCAGGTAGGTGACGATCGCCTCGAGCACGATCACCGCGGCGGTGGTCGGCTGCAGCGCCAGGACCGAGGCCAGGTAGCCCGGCACGACCAGGCCGACGAACACCCAGCCGAACGTCTCGGTGAACAACAGGGCGACGTAGACCCCGACCAGGACCGGGATGAGGATCGATTGGTCGAGCCCGCCGTGCGGGAGCACTTCGAACGGTGTCATCACGCATCTCCCCGGAGTCCACGTTCCACAAGACAGGCCGATGTCGACCTGCCTCAGCGCTGCGCGCGGGCTGTGGGCCCGCGCGCGGCCTCAGGGGATGACCTCGGCGAGGGCGGTGATGTCGGGTGCGCCGAGGCCGGTCGGGTAGTCCCAGCCGACGCCCGCCGGCCAGTACTTGGTCGCGCCCTTGGTGATGTCGCGGAAGGCCGCGCGGGTCGGGCCGTGCAGGTAGATGATCGGGTTGAGGTAGCCGACGCGCGGCTTGCCGTGGGCGATGCGGTAGCTGTTGATGACCGCGACCATCCCGGCGAACGCGGGCGAGGAGAACGAGGTCCCGCCGTAGTGCTCCCAGTTGGTCCACCGGCGCATCCACATCGGGTTCTCCGGCGAGGCCGACAGCGCCAGGTCGCACATCGAGCGGGTGTCGCTGGCGACGTCGGCCTCCTGCCAGTAGGGCAGCGCGAACGACTTCGACTGGCCCGAGCCCGACTGCGACCAGGCCGTCTCGGAGTGGATCTTGCCGTCGACCGTGGCGACGAGGTTGGTGCCGCCGACGCAGGTAACGTACGGGCTGCTGCACGGGGTGTCGGGGTTGGCCGAGTCGCCGCTGGCCGACAGCAGGGTCATGCCGATCGCCGCGCCCATCAGCGCCGATTCGTCGTACTGGTGGCGCAGCGTCTTGGCCTCGGCGTCCTCGCGGTGGGCGAACGAGGTCGAGAGGACGTCGATCTTGTTGTCGCCGATGGCCTCGTTCCAGGCGAACAGCAGCGCGGTGTTGCGCGCGTCGGGGCCCTCGTAGACGTACGCGTCGGCCCCGGGCGCCAGCGACGTCGACCACTGGGTGTCGAGCACGGTCTCGGTGATCCGCTCGAACACCGGCTCCATCAGATTGACGCGGGTCGGGAGCGCGCGGTCGATGCCGAACGACTTCCAGAAGATCTGCAGATCGATCGAATGATAGGTGCCCGCCCCGACCACGCCGACCGCCGAGCCCTTGCCGTCGTAGCCGGCCTCGAGCAGCGGGATCATGTTGTAGGCGCCGAAGAACGCCGGCGGGCCGTAGGCCTGGTCGCCGGGGTAATCCTCGTGCACCTCGCCGATCTCCTTGACCAGCGTGCCCGTCTCGGCCGGCAGGTCCGCCGTCGCCAGGCCGTTGGTGCGCTCGGCGATGAACTTCGGCAGGGTGAAGCTGTCGAGCGTGCAATAGACCGGGAATGGGTCGCCGCTGTGCAGCGGGTTCTTGCGCATGCAGATGTGCAGCTCGGTGGCGAAGGTCTCGTTGAAGTCCTTGACCGAGCCGCTGAAGTGGATCAGGAGCCGGTTCTTGGCGTCGAAGTTGATCGTGAAATTGCGCGACTTGAGCCACGCCTTGACCAACTGCACGTCGGCGTCGCGGGGGGCGTGGTCGGCCATCCACTCGTCGACGCTGAGATATTCGCGGAACTCGGGGTCGTCGGGGTCGTAGATCCGGGCGACGCGCTCCTCCAGCAGCTCGCGCTGGCGGTTCGGGAAGCCCATCAGCGAGCGGAAGCCGTTGTCGAGCGGCGCCGGGCCCTGGTCGTCGTAGACGCCCGGCAATGGGCTCGGGAGGCCGTCCGGCTTGGGCGTGGGCTCGTGCTCCTCGGGCGGGATCCCGCACAGCGGATCGCCGGCGCACGGGCCGATGGGGTCGTCCGTGCCGGTGGTCGCCCAGCCGGTCGGGTCGTCGCCCATGGAGCCCGACAGGCCCGAATTGGTGGTCGGCACGTCGGTCTCGGTCGCCGGCGCCGCGGTCTCGCCGGTCCCGATGCCGGCTTCGGTCGCGCTGGTGATTCCGGTGTCGTCGGTCGGACAGCCGCCGACCACCGTCAGCAGCGTCGCCCAGGACGCAATCCTACGAGTATACGCGACCGTGTTTCCCACTGTTGCCGGCATACAATGCCCCCCCTGTAACGACTCCGAGGGTAGGAAAGGCCGCCGACGCGACAAGCAACCTGCGTCACGTCGGCGGCCTCGTGTGCGGTGGCGCGGCCCATGTGCCGCGTCCCGGGGCATTGATACGCTATTGATGCATCTGTCACAAAGGACAGGTGTACGGTGCGCGTGATGCGCTCGCGCGGTTCGAATGCGCTCAGTTCAAGTGCGAATAGAGCTGGTTGAGCGCGACCGTGCGCGCGTGCGCGGCGGCGTCGAAGTTGCCCGGCTCGTTGGCCTCCTTTTCATCGGAGTCGAAGCCGTGGCCGGCGCGGTTGTACACCTCGATGTTGTAGTGGTCGTCGACGCCCAGCTCGGCGGCGACCTGCGCCGACTGGATCTCGCGCTCGCCGGTGGCGCCCTTCACCTCGGGGTCGACGGTGCAGATCTTCGCCAGCTCGTCGCGCGAGGCGTGGAGGACGTAGAGGTCGGCGCTCGGGAAGTACTTGTTGCGGATGTCGGCGCGCTCGTCGGTCTCGCGCAGGAGGAAGCCGTCGGTCCCGCAGCCGGGGTAGTAGGCGACGCCGACCTTGAACTTCGGCCGATCCTCCGAGAGGTCCGGCATGTCGAAGTCGATGTCGCCGCGGTCCGGCGAATTCTCGCGGTAGTACTCGATCGCGTGGTCCATCTGCCAGTGGAGCGCGAGCATGGCCATCGTCGCGCCGTGCGAGAAGCCGAGCACGCCCATGCGCTCGCAATCGACCCCGTCCATGTCGCAGAGGTATTTCGCGGCCACGTCCATGTCGTAGAGCCGGCTGAGGATCGCCTCCGGGCGCTCGTCGAAGCCCTCCGGGATGCGCTTGGTGTCGCTGTGCATGTCGCAGAAGCCGCGCGCGGTGTAGCTCGACGGCATCAGCACCGTGTAGCCGCGCTCGGCCAGCTCCTGGCCCCACCGCTCGTACTGGTCCTCGAGCTCGCGGCTGCACGGGCCGGCGTCGTTGCCGTTCGGCATCTTGTGCAGGCCGCCCGAGCCGTGCATCACCAGCACCGCCGGGCCAGGGCCGATGTCCCCGGCGAACTTCGGCCGGAACACCTTGGCCGGGATGGCCAGCCCCTGCGCGTGGTCGTCGGCAGGCAGGACGATGTCTTGCGATTCGACCGCCACGAAGCTCGGGGCGGCCGCCTCGCCGTCGATCTCGACCATGCGGTCGGTATCGTCGGTTTCGGGGGTTTGCGACGGTTCCGCTCCGTATGCGGTCTTTACACCGGTCATACCGAGCCCAAGCATGCACGCGACGGCGATCGTGGGGATCTTGGCGGAATTCATTCGAGCACCTCTGCCGTCAAGATTTCGTCAACATCAAGAACATGTCAACGCGGCGAGGCGCCCGCTGCGTATTCGCGGGTCGTGGCGCTCAATGCACATATGTCCATTTCGACATGTCTTTAAGAACCTGTCTTTATGTTTCTCTGATGTGTTAACAGAACATCAGGGCGTCTCTGAGGCGGCGGACCATGCGCTGATTCGGACCCCCCGTGCGCAGGGGGTGAGCAGCCGGCTGCGCACTGTGAGTTCACTCGTGAAAAAATCGTCGCAGCGGCGCCGCCGCAGGGTGGCGCCGACGTCCGGGCGCCCGGGTCGCACTGCCCCGGGCCCGATCGCGCCGCCGGGGCCGAAAGCGTCGGCGAGGCCGCCGGAGGCCGCAGAAAGCCGGTTGGCACGCACCGTGCTCAAGGGGCCGCGACGCCACGAGAGACCCCCCGGCGTCCTTCACTTGTCCAGCTCGCGGCCACCCCGGCCGCCCTGCATCCGGAGAACTTCCTTATGTCCCGCCCCATCGCCCTTGCGCTCCCCGCCTTCCTCCTCCTCGGCGCCCTCGCCTCCGGCTGTTCGGACCGGGAGGAGCCCGGCGGCGACCTCGACCCCCGCGTGCTCTACGGCTTCGGCGGCTGCGACGACCTGCTCAGCTACACGAAGGGCGAGGCCAAGAGCCTCATCGACCAGTACGGCAACCTCTACGGCTACGACTACAGCAACGGCGGCTGGTTCGGCGAGGGTGACGGCGCCGGCCTCAGCGGCAGCGGCAGCGGCACCGACGGCGGCGACTCCGCCGGCGAGGGCGGCGAGCCCCCGCAGGACGACAACGGCGACGGCGGCGTCGAGGGCGAGGACTACTCCGGCACCAACGTGCAGGAGGCGGGCGTCGACGAGCCCGACGTCGTCAAGACCGACGGCGAGCGGATCCTGGCGTTCGCGCGCGGCCAGCTCCACTTCGTCGACGTGTCCGGCGCGTCACCCACCCTGCGCGGCTCGCTCGCGCTCGGCGCCGACCTGTGGGACGCCCAGATCTTCATGCACGAGGACCGCGCGCTGCTGCTGGTCCGCACGTGGCCGTACTACTACGGCGACTACGAGGGCGCGCCGCAGCAGCAGGGCGTCGACCTGCAGCAGTACTTCGGCCCCGACTACTACAGCGGCGTCACCCGCCTGATCGAGGTCGACATCTCGAACCCCGAGGCGATGAAGATCGTGTCGAACCTGCACATCGCCGGCGACCTGGTCAGCGCCCGCATGGTCGACGGCGTCGCCCGCGTGGTCGTGCGCTCGCAGCCGAACGGCCTGAAGCTCAAGGAGCCGTACGAGTTCTTCGACTACCAGGCGTTCGAGCTCGGCGGCGGCACCGACGCGCTGTACCAGCACATGTGGCAGGTCGCCCTGGCGCAGTCGAAGGTGTTCAACAAGGCGGTCATCGACGCCTCGACGATCGACAACTGGCTGCCGCGTTATGTCCGTGAGGACCTGTCCAATGGGCAAGCCGCGATCAGCACCGGCGTGCTGCTGGACTGCGACGACGTCATGCACCCCGGCGTCTACTCCGGCCTGTCGACCCTCGGCGTGCTGACGGTCGACCTCGAGGGCCACCTGACCCCGACGGGCGGCGTCGGCGTGTTCTCCGAGGGCGAGACGGTCTACGCCTCGAAGCAGAACCTGTACGTGGCGACGACCCCGTGGAACCCGGCCGACTGGGACCCGGAGGCCTCGGCCGAGGACCAGGGCCGCACGACCTACATCCACAAGTTCGACATCCAGGACCGCTCGCGCGCCAACTACGTCGCGTCGGGCTCGGTGCGCGGCTGGCTGCTCAGCCAGTGGGCGATGTCGGAGTTCCAGGGCGACCTGCGCGTCGCCAGCACCGACAGCCTCGGCTGGGACCAGGCGACCTCGGAGAGCTTCGTCAGCGTGCTGCGCCAGGAGGGCGACGAGCTGCAGCAGATCGGCCAGGTCGGCGGGCTCGGCAAGACCGAGCAGATCCAGGGCGTGCGCTTCATCGGCGACAAGGGCTACGTGGTCACGTTCCGCCAGACCGACCCGCTCTACACCGTCGACGTCAGCGACCCGGCCAAGCCCGTCGTCGCCGGCGAGCTGAAGATCCCCGGCTTCTCCGCCTACCTCCACCCCGTGGGCGAGGACCTGCTGCTCGGCGTCGGCCGCGACGGCACCGAGGAGGGCCAGCTGCTCGGCATCCAGCTCAGCCTGTTCGACGTGTCCGACGACGCCGTGCCGAAGCAGCTGCACAAGACGTCGATCGGCTCCGACTGGGGCTGGTCCGAGGCGCTGTTCGACCACAAGGCGTTCCTGTGGTGGGGCAAGACCGGCCTGGCGATGCTGCCGCTCGAGTGGGGCAGCTACGACGACAACCTCGGCTACACGTGGGAGCAGGGCGCGTTCGGCTTCCGCGTCGACAAGGAGGACGGCATCGCCCTGGTCGGCGAGGTCCAGCACCCCGAGCCGGTGGTCGACGAGTGCTGGGACGAGTACTACGGCTGCAACTACTCGCCGATGCTGCGCCGCTCGATCGTCATCGGCGAGCAGGTGTTCACGCTGTCCGACGTGGGCCTCAAGGCCAGCGCGCTGGCCGACCTGAGCGACGCGCACTGGGTCGAGTTCCCGCAGAACTGAGCGCGCTCGCCGGCTCGCGGGCGTCCCGTCGCGGGGCGCCCGTGAGGCTGCGCATTTGCATCGGGGCGCGCCCGCGCCCGCCTCGCCGACGGGGCGCGAAGGCTTCGCCCGCGGCTCCCCTCAGCGCGCAGAACGCTGCTACTCTCCGCCCCCTCCGGTTCCCGTGCAACGCGCTCTCGACTGGCTCTACCGCAACCGCTGGCCGCTCGTCATCGTGCTCGGCGCTTTCCTCGTCCGCCTGCACTGGAACCTGCTGGTCCACCCGCTCGGCGACTATGTCTCTTCGGACATGAAGGGCTACGTCTCGCGGGCCGACCAGATGATCGACAAGTTCGGCGTGCCCAACGAGTACCACGCGTTCTTCCCCTACGGGACGCACTTCCTGCTGGCGCTGATCAAGGCGCTGTTCGGCAAGGACAACTTCGCCGCCATCGGCGTGGCCTACGCGCTGATGGGCACCGGCATCGTCGCCTACGCCTACCGGATCGCCGAGCGCATCAGCCCGCACAAGTGGGTCCCGCCGCTGCTCGGCACGCTCCTGGTGTTCTACTACCCGCTGATCTCGCTCGGCGGCTACACGCTGAGCGAGATCCCGTTCGGCGTGTTCATGATGGCGTCGATGTTCTACCTGGTCCGCCTGGTCCAGGAGGGCAAGACGCGCGACGCCTGGCTGACCGGCGTCATGGCGGCGCTGGCGACGGCCTGCCGGCCGCAGATCCTGCTGTCGATCGCGCTGTTCGGCCTGGCCTGGCTGGTCTACCGCAAGGCGATGCCGAAGGTGCGCTGGCGCCACCTGGTCTACGCCGGCATCCCGCTGATCGCGGTGCTCGGGTTCTCGGCCGCGCGCATGCACCACCACACCGGCCGGCTCGGCCTCGTCAGCGAGAACGGCAAGTTCAACCAGCTGTTCGGCCGCTGCCACAACAAGAAGGCCAGCGCGACGCCGACCGAGCCCGGGCGCGGCAAGATCCGCTTCGGCCCGCCGCCGCTCATCCAGCTGGAGAAGCGGGCCAAGACTGCGCCGCGCTCGTGGGTCCAGCTCGAGCCCGCGCTCGGCCCGGAGCTCGAGTACCGCGGCTACATCGCCGACGCCAAGGCCCTCGACGCGCTGATGGCCAAGTGCGTGCGCAAGACCGGCTTCCTCGGCCAGGTCAAGTACGCGATCGTCAACGTGCTGCTGCTGGCCGGCTACAACACCCCGTGGCCCGACTCCGGCCGCGACCTGTGGCGCCCGCGGGCGATCTGGTGGCAGGGCATGTACACCACCTTCGTCACCCTGCCGGTCGTCCTCGGCCTCGTCACCCTGTTCATGCGCCGCACGATCGCCAGCCACGGCCTCATCGCCATGCACGTGCTGGCGCTGATGATCACCGCCGCGATCTACTTCGGCGACACCCGCCTGCGCGCGCCCTACGACCCGCTGCTGCTCCTGCTCGCGCTCGAGGTCTACGTGTTCGTCGGGCTGTGGGCCTGGCGCCACGGCAAGGCGCTGTGGGCCCGCAGGCGCGCGCGCCGGGCTTGATGCTCCGGCGGACAGGTCTTTCGGGCCATGTCCCATGGGACATGGCCCTTCGTATATTCACCAGCAGCAGCCGGGGCGGGCCTGCCAGCGGTGCCACAGGGCGCCGTCGGCCCCGCGGACGAACGCCTCGAGGCGGCCGTCCTGGTTGGCGGCGATCGCCGGCCGATCGTTGAAGGTGCCGCCGAGCGAGCTCCACGGCGTCCAGCTGCCCCCGGGCGTGACCTGGCCGATCTGCCACAGCGCGAAGTCGAGGCCGCGGGCGAACACCTCGAGGCGGCCGTCGGGCGTGGCGATCGCCACCGGGTCGCCGGGCGCGCCGCCGAGCGAGGCCCACGGCGACCAGCCCCCGCCCGGGGCGGTCTGCCACAGGTGGCGCAGGTCGCCGGCGTCGCCGCGGACGAACACCTCGAGGCGGCCGTCGCGGTTGCGTGCCACCGCGGGCGCGCCGTCGAAGCGGCCGCCGAGCGCGGTCCACTCGCCGTAGGCGCCGTCGACGGCGAGCTGGTGGCGGTGCAGCAGCTCGCCGTCGTCGCCGCGGGCGAACAGCTCGAGGCGGCCGTCGCCGTCGCGGGCGACCGCGATCGGGCCGACCGCGCCGGCGAGCGACTGCCAGGTGCTCCACGCCGGGCCCGGCAGCTCGCGCAGGTGGTGGACGGTGCGGTCGGGGGCGCGGACGAAGATCTCGAGGTGACCGTCGAGGCCGCGCGCGACCGCGGGCCGATCGCCAGGGCGAATTTGTCCGCCCAGGCGCACCCACGCGGGCCAGCCGTGCTTCGGCCCGGACTGTCGCAGGTGCCACAGGGCGCCGTCGCTGCCGCGGGCGAACAGGTCGATGTGAGCGTCGCCGTCCTCGCCGACGACGACGCCGCCGCCGAGCCGACCGCCCAGCGAGGTCCACTCCGACCAGCCGTCGTTCGGCTCGACCTGATGGATGTGCCACAGGGCCCCGTCCCGCCCGCGCACGAACACCTCGAGGCGGCCGTCCGAGCTGAGGGTGGCCGCCGGCTCGGCGACAGATCCGCCGAGCGAGTGCCACGCGGGCAGGTCGGCCTCCGGCGCGGCGTCGTCGTCGTACGGCTCGAGCGTCGGCGGGTACTCGTCGTCGCGCGGAGCGATGGTGTCGGCCGAGGGGGCGCAGGCGACCACGAGACCGGCGAGCGCGAGCGACGAGGTGCAGCGCGGCATCGTTTGCCTCCTTCTCCTCCTCTGTTTGTGGCGAAGAATCGCGGCCGAGCGCCGGGCGCGGGCCGGGCGGGCGGCGAGGCGCTGCCGGACCGGAGGAGGCCGCTGGACGGCGAGGCCGGCGCCGGAGCGGCCGAGCCGGCGCCGGAGATTTTGCGGCGGGTGTCCTCGGGGACAGGTGCGGCGCCTGACGCGACGGCCGGCGCGGCGGTCTACATGGTCAAAGGGACATGTACATCAGTGCATGTCCTTTGGAACATGTTCACTCCTGCGAGCGCTCGAGCGCGCGGGCCCGCTCGAGCTCCGCCGCGAGCTCGGCGCGCTGGTCGGCGACCAGCGGCAGGGCGGCGAGCTCGGCGCGGAGGGCCTCGGCGCGGGCGGGGTCGGCGAGGGCCACGGCCAGCTCGATGCGAGCGGCCAGGGCCCGGGCGCGCTCGAGCGGGTCGCCGGGCTCGGGGCGAGCGAGGGCCAGGTCGAGGACCCGGGCGGCGGCCTCGTCGTCGTTCTTGAAGTCGCGCAGGCGCGCGGCGAAGCGGACCCCGTGGGCGAGCCGCGACTCGTCGGGCCGGCGCTTGACGGCCTCGAGCACGTCCTCGTCCTCGCTGCCGCCGGCGTCCTTCTTGATGAAGACGAGCGAGTTGCCGGCGACGTCGACGACGGTGAAGCGGGTCTGGCCGGGCTTCATGCGGGTGATCCGCGGGATGCCGGAGATCGGCAGCTTGCCGTAGCCGCTGCGCAGCGCGTCGGCGAAGGTCGCGTGCAGCTGCTCGACCTCGGGCACCATGACGAGGCAGGTGCTGTAGGCGTCCTTGGGGTCGAGCTCCTTGATGCCCATGAAGTGGACCTCCATGCCGCCGCGGCGGGTGGCCGCGTAGACGTAGGGCTTGTGCTGCTCGTAGGTGACCTCGAAGCCGAGCAGGCGGTAGAAGGCGAGCGTGTCGGCGATCGACACGCTCGGGAGGACGGGGATCATCGTCTCGGGGTGCATGCGGAGCGTCAGTCCTTTCGACCCGTCCGGCGGCGACGGGCGCGGGGTGGCGGTGATTGCAGCAAGAGGACGGCGTCGCGCAGGGCCGCGACCGTGGCCTGCAGCGCGCGGAGGTCGACCCGCGCGGCGAGGCCCTCGACCCACTCGGCGTGCCGCGCCTCGACCGCGCGCAGGGCCCGACGCCCGGCCGAGGTCAGGGCGATCCGCCGGGCCCTGCGGTCGTCAGGGTCGTCGACCAACACGACGAAGCCGTCGCGCGCCAGGGCGTCCGCGGTCTGCTGCACGCTCTGGCGCCGCAGTCCCATGGTCCGCGCGACCTGGGCGACCGTCACCGGGCCGTGATCGGCGACGCCCAGCACCTGCCAGCGCGCGCTGGTGAGGTTCGAGGGGGCCGCCAACCGATCGCCCGCTTCGAGCAGCAGTCCGTTGAGCCGGAACACCTCGAGGATGAGGTCGGTGAAGGCCCGCCCCGCGTCCGTCCATCGCGCCACGCCGGGGACTGTGCAAAATTGACAGGTACCTGTCAATTTAAAGATGAGGCTGTGAGGAGAAGAGCACGAGCGGGCCGATCGCGGGAAGCTGCGAGGCGTGCCCAGGCGTGCCCACGCATGGGGCGTGATGTCGCCATGGGTCGCACGCACTGCGTGAAGGCGGCCGCGCGTGCCGTGAAACCGGCTTCCGGGCGAGGCGTCGGAGTTCGCCGAGGCGGGCGCGGCGTTCATCGTTCCGGGGCGAGCGCGTGGGGCCACTCATCGTTCCGGGCGCTCCGGGGCGCTCTGCGAGGAGCGACTCGCGAAGGCGCGTCGGGCCGGCCGATGGCGAAGGTCGTCGGCGGGGCGCTCCGCCGGCGAACCGCACTGCTCTACGCAGTCGGCGGCGGGCCACCGAGGCCGCCGGCGCCGCGATGCGATTCGCCGGTGAGCGGGCCGGATTCACGCGATCGTCGCGGCCGTCGACGCGGCCGACGTCGCGTCGCTCCGCGTGCTCGCCAGGCTCGGCTTCAGCCGCTGCGGCGAGCGGCCGGGGACGTTCGCCGCGTTGCTGCAGTTCCCGGCGCAGTGATGTGGATCTCCGGACGGACTTGTCGCGGTTCCTCCTGGAGGAAGACGTGGAGGTGGCGAGCGAGGCGGGGCGGCGCGGCAAGGTCGCACTCGCGCGAATGCTCGGTGCAGTGCATCATGACGGGCATGAACTGCTTGTGCTTATGGTTCGCGCTGGGTGTTCAGGGCGCGCCGGTGCCGGAAGGGCCGCAACCGCCGATCGTGGCGGTCGCGCCCGCTTCGGAGGGCGGCGACGAGGGGGTACGACTGGCGCGCTATTTCGAGGGCGAGCGGCAATATGCGGAGCGCCTGGGCCGCGCGCTGGGGCAGGATCTGAGCGCGTACTGGCAGGATTATCAGGACGACGAGAAGGACCGGGCCGACGAGCGGGCCGAGGGCGACGACGACGAGGACAGCGAGGTACAGAGCTTCGCGCAGTTCATGGACGACAAGTACCGCCGGCGGCTGAAGCCCGGCGGCATCCTGCTCGGCTGCGGCTTCGCTCCGCTCGGGTTCGGGCTCTACATCGGCCTCACTCTCGGCGAGGGCTCCGAAGCGGCTTTGACTCTGGCGGGTATCGGTGGCGCGGTCATCGTCACCGGCGCGGTCCTGCTGGGCGTCCGCGGGGCGCAGCTGCGACGCCTCCGCGAGGCGCAGGCCGGCCTCGCCCTGGGCCAGAGCGCGCGCCTGCGCTGGCGCGGCCTGGCGCCGCTGCACGACCCGCAGCTCCGGACCTACGGGGCGAGCGTCGGCTTCGCGTTCTGACCGCCCCTGGGGGCGCGGTGCCGTTCCTCGCGTCGATGCCGTGGATGTATATGAGGACATGTCCTGACGGGCATGTCCGATCGGAAATGTAGCGAGTCGCCCGTGATAGCGCTCGATAGCGCTCCGAGCGGGGCGGGGAACCAGCGACGTGGCGGTCACTGGGCGACGCGAGTCGCGAAGAATCGCCCGGCAGATCTTCGGGCACGCCCGGGCCTCGGGGGCCATCGTCTCTTCGATGTTGCACACATCGGCGAGGAGCCGGATGTCGTCGACGAGGCCGTCCGGCATGCGGGCGGTGTCGGCGAACGGGATGGCCTTGACGCCGAGCGACGACAGGCCGCTGTGTGGTTGGCGCGCTCACGGCCACACGCGGGCCGTGTCGGCCGGAGGTACGTTGCGGAACACGTGTTCGCGGAGGTCGGCGATCCGCAGCGGGGCGACGCGGGGGCGCGCGAGCGAGCCGGGGAAAGGGCGGCGGAACAGGCAGCCCTGGTCGGCGAACAGCAGCGAGCCGTCGTGATCCCAGTCGGCCCAGTCGAGCCGGCCGAGCTCCTCGGCGCCGATCGCCGCGCGGCGACAGGCCGCAGCGCTCCTCGTAGATCCGTCCCGACAGCCACTGCCCCGGTGTGACCTCGTCGCGCTCGAGGTCCCAGCGCACCATCTCGACCTGCTTCGAGGGCCCGCGCCGGAGCACGACGGCGACCCGGGCGGCGCGCGCGACCAGCCCGAACAGTCGCGTCGTGGGTTCGGTGCGGACGTCGCGGTCGCTCATGCGGCCCGGCAGCGTAACGCCGGGCGCCCGCGAAATTCCATGGGGGGGGGCCGGTGTTCTTCTCTCGCTTTTTCTACGCTACGGCGCGGGCCAGCGCGCGCGCAGCCAGCCCGACACCTCGCCGAGAGCCTCGGGGGCCATCGTCTCTTCGATGTCGCCGTACTCGGCGGGCGAGCCGGTCTTGGCGTGCTGGAACAGGTGGTTGAGCCCGGGCAGCGACTTGACCGTGGCGTCCTTGTTGCCGGCCTTGGCGAGGGCTTGCTCGAGCTCGGGGATGTTGCCCTCGGCGGGCACCTGGAGGTCGAGCGCGCCGATCAGCGCGAGCACCGGGGTCTTCTTCAGCTTGCGCAGGTCGGCGCGCGGGTCGGCCTTGAGGAAGTCGTGGAACCACGGCGTGTCGAGCGACGCCAGCGAGGCCCCGACCAGCGCTTCGACCTGCTCGGGCGTCGCGCCGCCGGTCTGCAGGGCCACCAGCTTGCGCAGGATCGGCTCGAGGTCGGCGCGCTTCTTCTTGGCGGCGAGGCCGTCGAGCAGCTGCTTCTGCAGCACCACCTGGGCGTCGATGTCGGCCTGCGGGACGCCGCGGGCGCGGGCCAGGGCGATGAGCTGCTGGACCAGGATCTCCTTGCCCGTCACGCCCGGGCCGGCCAGCATCACGACCGCGCCGACGCGCTTGTCGGCGGCCCCGGTGCGGGCGGCGATCATCGCCCCCTCGCTGTGGCCGATGAGCCCGAGCTTGGTCTTGTCGACCTCGGGCTGCTGCGCCAGCCAGTCGAGCGCGCCGCGGGCGTCGCCGACGAGGTCGAGCTGGGTCGCCTTGTCGAGCTCGCCCTTCGAGCCGCCGACGCCGCGGTCGTCGAAGCGCAGCACCGCGAAGCCGGCGCGGGTGAGGTGGTCGGCGAGGACGAGGAACGGGCGGTGGCCCATCAGCGACTCGTCGCGGTCCTGCGCGCCCGAGCCGGTCAACAGGACCACGGCCGGGAACGGACCTGGCCCTTCGGGCAGGGTGAAGCTGCCGGCCAGGGCGACCTTGTCCTTGGCCGCGCTGGTGAACGCGGCGTCGCGGCTGGCGTAGGGGAACGGCGGCTTGGGCTCCTGCGGCCGCTTGGGCGCGACGTCGGCCGGCTCCCCGGGCTTCAGCTTGCGGGCGGTGGCGGGCAGGCTCTGCCCGGCCTGGCTCAGCGTGCCCTTGACCTCGTCGGCCCCGGCCTCGCGCTCGAAGCTGAAGATCGCCCACTGATTCTCGGGCGCGCCGGGCGGGGCGAGCACGAAGTCGACGGCGTCGGCGGCCACGCGCACGTCCTGCAGCGGGAAGTCCTTGACGCTCTGCGCCGGGATGTCGAGCCGCCCGCTCCACGCCGACTTCGGATCGTCGGGCCGCGGCGGGTCGAGGCGGGCGATGAACCGCAGCTTGCCGTCGCCGGGCAGCTCGACCGCGCCGACCCACGTCTCCGGGCCGCTGGCGGCGGGCGCCGGGGCCGGCGCGGGCGCGGCGGCGGGCGCCGGCTCGGGCTGGGCCGGCGGTGGGCTGGTCTTACAGCCAGGTACAAAGAGACAGAGCGCAACGGACAGGGCGATTCGGACAGGTTGCTTCATCGGTTCCTCGGCGAGCGCGTCGTGCGTCGTCGGCGCCCTGCTGCCTTCATACCCCGGGCCTCGCGCGGTTGTCGAGGCCGGCCGCGCGCACCCGCGCGGGCCCGGCTGCGCGAGAGGACATGTGAGAGCCGACAGGTTCGATCAAACAGGCAGGGACGCGTGAGGCGGCCGCCTCGCGCGCGCGGCAGGGCGTCACTCGCTGCCGAACCGCGCCAGCCAGGGCCCGGTCTTCGGCGGGTCCCCCGGCTCGAGCAGGAGGCCGGAGACCACGGGGTCGCCCTCGGGCGTGGCCGCGATCCGCACGCCCTCGCGGAAGCCGAACGCCTGCTCGACCTGCCATTGCCGGGTGCCGTCGCCGGCGTAGCGGGCGATCCACACGTCCCAGTCCTCCGTCTGCGGCAGGTCGAGCGAGCCCGTCAACAGCAGCGACCCGTCACAGGCGATCGCTCCGTTGCCGACGCCGAGGTTGCCGTCGGAGGTCGGCAACATCACGGTCCACAGCTCGGCGCCGTCGGCTCCGTAGCGGCGCAAGCGGTGCTCGAAGGTCCCGGCGACCACGGTCCGCTGCAACGCGAGGTAGACCCCGCCTGCGCCGTCCGGCAGGACCATGTCGATGCCGTCGTCGCCGTCGCCGAACTGGTCGTCCCACGCCAGCGCGCCCGCGGGCGTGAACCGGCCGAACCACACGCCGGCGGTCCCGGCCGGGCCCGGGTCGCCGGCGAGCACCGGCGACCCGTCGGGGTCGAGCGCCAGCCGCTCGACCTGCACTCCGGCCGGGACCTCGACCTCGATCTGCTCGAGCAGCTGGCCCGACGCGTCGAGCTCGAGCCGCAACAACGGCGCCCCGTCGGCGTGCTCGAGCACGACGACCGTGTCGCCGACGACCGCGAGCTCGCCGATCGGCTCGTAATTCGCGGCGGGCACGAACGGCAGCGCCGTGTGCTCCCACCGCCACGCGAGCGCGCCGTCGGGGGCGTAGCGCAGGACGACCAGCCGCGCGTCGAAGGACGCGCCGTCCGGCGAGAGCGCGTGCATCTCCTGCACGAGGACGTGCACGAACCCCGCGGCGTCGACCGCGACGGCGAGCGGCGTGTCGAGCAGTCCGTCGGCGCCGGCGTAGGTCCGAGACCAGAGCAGGGCGCCGGCCGGATCGTACTTGTGGACGAAAGCGTCGCGGGTCGCGGGCTCGCCCTGGCTGCCGACCGCGACCACCTCGCCGCCGGGTGCGGTCACCAGCCCCTGGACGAATCCGGGCAGTTCGTCGCGCTCGTGCGACCACGCGAGCTCGCCGGCGGGCCCGCTCTCTCCGCACGCGACGGCGTCGCTCTCGGGGCTGTCGCCGGCGGTCGCGGAGGCGCTCGGAAGCTCGCCGAGCTTGGTCGGCAGTTCGCACGCGGGGGCCACCAGCGCGGCAGGGACAAGCAAGATCGTGGCTCGGAGACGTCGGGGTGCTCGCTTCATGGTGATGATTTCCTCACCCTCTCGTCTCCTGCTGTCGGGCCTTCCGTCACCGGGCGGAGAAAACCTCCGCGAGCCGCTGCGAGCCGCTTCAGACCGCTCTATCGGGCCGTACGCAGGGTCGCGTGGGCCGCGACGACGCGGCGCGCCGGTGCGAGGTCGGATCGCGGTCCGATCGGCGCTCCACTGCGCGGGCTCGACGGAAATGAGGCCGAGCGGCGCGCGCTCGCGCCGCCGCCGAATCTGGCTTCAAGGCAGATAGACCGACCGGCTCGGGACCGCGACGCAGGCCGCGTCGATCGACGCGGTGAGCAGGAAGCACCCGCGTCGCGAGCAGGTTCGAGAACGAGGGCGCCTCAGTCCGCGCAGCTGGCCTGGGTGAGGAGCGCGTCGTTGTTGCTGTCGAGGCACTCCGGGACGAGGCCGCCGTCGGGGCCGATCACCGCGAAGAAGTTCGTCGGCATGTCCACCGGCGGCTCCGGTACGGTCCAGGTGACCTGCGTCGAGCCGCCCGGGACGATGCCCTCGGTGGTCGCCGCGGTGCCGAGCAGCGCGCCGCTGTCGTTCAGCCCGGCGTAGAAGCTCACGTCGATCCCCGCCGGCGCGCCGACCGAGCCCTCGTTGTGGATCGTCGCCACGAGGGCGAACTCGGCCGGGCACTCGGCGACGTCCGCCGCGAGCGAGAGCGTCAGGTCGGCCGGGTGGAACGGCCCCACCGTGGCGCTCTGGCGGAAGTTGTTGAGACCCGGGACGGTCCAGTTGGCCTGCTCGACGAGCGGCGGGTTGCCGGCCGCGTCGGCGTTGGTGCCGTGATACGTGTGCTGCGTCCACACGTCGCGCGCCTGCGGCCAGGCGCCCGCCTGCGCGCGGTAGACGAACACGCCCTTGCGGGGCATGAAGTCGGGCGTGTCGGCGGTGCAGTCGGTCACGTTCTTGGGGTCGCCGAGGTTGGCGACCATGACGAGCTCGGAGGTGCCGTCGCCGTCGACGTCGGCGACGAGCGGGTACTCGTGGATCGTGCTGCTCGAGTTCATGATCTCGAGCACCACGTCGCCGGTCGCGCCATCGAGCACGCGGGCGAAGCACTCGTCCTGCTGCAGGACCTCGACCACGCCGTCGCCCTGGAAGTCGAACGCCGACGCGCCGGTCGCCGCCGACGAGGTGTCCTGGACGGGCGAGGTCCAGCGGGCGTACATCGCCCCGGACGCCGGCATCGGGTCCACCTGCGGCTTGACGATCTGCTCGCCCGGGCGATTGAAGTCGTACACCGCGAAGGCGACCCCGCCGGTGAGGGCCGCCTCGGGTCGGCCGTCGCCGTCGAAGTCGGCGATGGTCGCAGGCCCGCCGAGGCTGCCGCCCTTGATCGGGATCGGCGCCGTGCGCAGGGCCGGGTTCATCATGCACGCCGCGTCGGTCGGATCGACGCCGCACCAGAGCTGGCCGGTCTGGCCGTTGATCGCGCGGATCGTCGGCCACGCGGTCAGCACCACCTCCGGCTTGCCGTCGCCGTCGAGGTCCGCGACCGCCGGCCAGCCGTCGTTGTTGTGCGCCGGGACGGGGTTGTTGTCGTTGGCCCAGAACAGCGAGAGCGTGACAGTCGGCGGATCGGCGACGACCCAGTCGATCTTCCACGCCTCGCGGCCGGTGACGAGCTCGGGCTTGTCGTCGCCGTCGAGATCCGCGACCGTCGCCAGGCCGCCGAAGTAGAGCGGGGTGTTGCCGTTGAACGGCGTGCCGAACTGGACGCCGTTGTTGTTCTGGTTCCACACCACGAGGCCGTCGTGATCGAGGATCATCGCCCCGAGCGCGACCTCGGCCTCGGGATCGTCGTCGAGGTTGGCCACGGTCACCGAGGCGTTGTCGACCCGGACCTTGGCGATCTGGTCGTTCGCCAGCCGCGCCGTCCACAGCAGCTGGCCCTGGCCGTCGACCGCGTGGATCGGCGCGAGCTGCATGACTCCCTCGGGCCGCCCGGCGTAGATGATGTCGGGGACGCCGTCGCCGCTCACGTCGCCGACGGCGAGGGTCGAGCGCCCGTGCGAGCCGAACTGCATGTTGCCCGGGTCGTGGGCGATCCGCCACTTCTCCTCCCCCGTCGCGCCGTCGAGGAGGACGATCTCGCCTACCGGCCAGGTCCCCGTCCCCGCCGTGGCCGAGACGACGACATCGGGCACGCCGTCGTCGTCGACATCGGCGATGATCGGCGTCGTCGCCACCTGATCGGTCGTCCACTCCCACGCGAGGGCGACGTCGAGCGGACCGGGTTCGCAGCCGAGCGAGTCCGGCAGCGGCAGGCACTGACCGAGCAGCGGGTCGCAGGATTGCCCGGCCTCGCACTCGCTGGAGTCCTGGCAGGGGCCGAGCGGGAGCTGGCACGCGTCGCCGAGGCAGACCTCGCCGGCGGCGCAGCAGATCGAGTCGTCGGGGCCGCAGTGGACGCCGCCTTCGCACGCGGGGACGCAGGCGCCGCTCAGGCACTCCTCGCCCGCAGCGCAGCAGCCGGCCGGTAGACCGCAGAGCAGCGCGCACGACTCGGCGCCGCCGCTGGTCGTCGAGTCGGTGGTCGTCGAGGTCTCGGTCGTCGACTCGGTGGTCGTCGAGGTCTCGGTCGTCGAGTCGGTGGTCGTCGAGGTCTCGGTCGTCGAGCCGGTGGTCATGTCGCCGGTCGTGGTGTCGGTGGTCGTCGGCGTGGCCGTGGTCGATCCGGTCGGCTCCACGGTTTCGCCGCTCGAGGTCGACGAGGACGACGAGGTCGACGAGGTCGAAGTGTCGGTGACTGTCTCATTGGCAGGGTTATCGCCGCATCCCGCCGTCATGAGGCCGGTGCAGGCGATCGCGCTCGATATCAGGGAATAGCGAGAAAGGAAGCTCATGCCAGTAGTAAGCCACAGGCGCCTGCGACTGTCGCGTTCGATCGCCTGACCGTGCGCGGGAGGGCAGTTTGGAACCGTCGGCGCTGCCTGTGTTCGAGCCCTGGTGCTTCGCCCGATCGGCTCGTGCCCCGTGATCCACGCGCGTCGAGAGGGCGGGCTCGTGGGCGCTCGTGTCGAGTTGGACGGCGAGGGCGCGTGGAGGCGGCCGCGGGAAGTGCTCGCATCGGCGCGCACCGACGCATCGAGCACGTGCCGTCTCATCCCTGGCGCCGCGAGTCGTACGGGGTCGACGGGGCCGAACCCTGGTGTCGTCTCGACGACTCGCGCAGCGGCTCACACGTCGTCGAAGGAGCCGAACCTCGCGTCGTCTCGTCGACGCGCGCCGCGGCTCACACGTGTTCGACGAAGCCGAGCCCCGGCGCTGCGATCACCGGCACCAGATGATCCTCGACGCGGCGCGCGGGCAGCCGACGCGGGTCCACGCTGACGACGCCCAGCCAGGCCTCGCCCGCGCCCGCGAGCGCGGGGGGCACGGGCAGGGGCGCCACGCGGTTGGGGTCGCGCAGCATCGCGGCCACCTCGGCCTGATCGGCGGGCGCGGTCGCGGCGTCGCGCAGGGCCAGCAGCGCCGCGGCGACCCCCTGCAGGTACGGTGCGTCGAAGCGGTGCGGCGCGTCGACGGCGAACACCACCAGGGCGGGGTAGGGCACGTCGCCGGGCTCGAACAGGGCCGGGTCGGCTCGCAGCACGCGGCCGAGCGCCAGCGGCCCCTCGGTCAGCGCCTTGAGGCGGGCCGGGCCGCTGCGGGTCTGGGCGGCCGCGCTGAGCACGAAGCCGGCGATCAGCAGGCCCGCGAACACGGCCATGAAGCCCATGCCGAGGAAGCCCAGGTAGCCGAGCACGCCCGACACCAGGATCCCCAGCGCGCCGACGCCGGCGACCGCGTCGCCGAGGCAGCCGCGGTCGCCGCGGGCCATCCGCTGCAGGTCGTCGTCGAGGCCCCGCGGGGTGGCCTCGTAGCGGCGCCGGGTCTCGGCCAGGGCGAAGGAACGCGGGAGCGGGTTGGCCATGGCCGAAAGGACCTGTCTCGAAGTGCCTGTGCGGAGGGACCTGGTCGAGAGGACCTGTGCGTTCGGCCCTGGTCCGAACGACAGGTGCCCCGCGACGATCGCGGGGCGGGCGAGGGACCGGACCTGGGCGCGAGGCTCGAGGTCAGGTCGGAGAGGGCGCGCACGCGGGAGCGGTCGGAGTCGCTGGGACGAGCGTCGGGCGCGGGGCCCGGGAGCGTGAGGACGCGGTCGAGAGAGCAGCGTCGCGTGCGCCCGCGGAGGCTCGCACGCGACGCTGCGGCCCGTCAATCCGAAGTCGCGACCTGGGCCTCGTCGCCCTCGGTCGGCTCGTCGCCCGCGAGCGCCTCGTCGTCGTCGGCGTGCGCGCCGTCGTCGTCGGCGTGCGCGCCGTCGTCGGGCGCGCCGTCGACGTCGGCCGGCGGCTCGGGGTCGTCGGCCAGGAGCTCTTCGCCGTCGTCGTCGGGCGCCTCGGTGTCCTCCGGCGAGATCTCGAGCTCGGCGGCGGGCTCGGCGGCGACCTCCTCGGGGGCGGCGAGGCCGCGCTCACGCTTGCATTTGAGGCACATGCGGTCGGGCGCGAGCTCGCCGTCGGGCACGTGCATCAGCTTCTGGCCGGGCATGTAGACCCAGGTGCCGTCGCAGGCCGGGACCACGCAGGGCATGATCTCCGCGCCCTCGGGCAGGCCGGCCTCCTCGATCGTCTTGGCGAACTCGCCCTTGGCGCACTCGTCGCACAGCTTGAGCGGGTCCTGCAGCCGACCGGCCAGGAAGGCCTGCAGCTGGGCGCCGGTCTTGTACATCCACACCGACTCGCAGCCGGGCCGGCCGCAGTGGATCTCGCGGTCGGGGTGCTTGCGGCAGAACTCGCGGCAGGTCTCGCACATGCGCTTGGGCGCCGGCGGGTCGAAGTCGACGTCGTCGCTGCCCGACTGCACCCACGCCCGCAGCTGACCGGCGCGGTCCCACGTCCACGTGCGCACGCAGCCGTGCACCTTGCACGGGATCTCGCGCGCGGCCAGGCGCCCGAGCTTCTGCGCGCACAGGCCACACATGCGCTGCGGCGGGCCCTCCGGGTCCGGCACGGCCCGCGCGTGCTGCTTGCGCCGACGCCGGCGCTTCTTGCCCGGCCCGGCCTTGCCGGCCTCGCCGTGCTCGTGCGCCTCGCCGGGCGCCGCGGCCTCGTCTGTCGCCGGGGACATGGCCTCGAGGACAGGCGCGCCGGCCTCGACGGCTGTCTCGGCGGACAGGTCCGAAGGGGCAGCTTCGACCGCCGGCGGCCCAGCCTCGGCCGCGACCGCCTCGTGCGCGCGGGCCTCGACGGCGCGGGCGCGGGCCCGCTGACGCAGGACCCACAGGCGGTGGCGCAGCTGGGCGTCGCGCGACCAGACCCACCCGCGCCGGCAGCCCTCGACCTTGCACGGCATCTCGGCGTCGTGGGTGTCGCGCTCGGCGGCCACGCACTCGTTGCACAGGCGGGCCGGCTTCTTCAGCCGGCCGTGGCGCTGCAGCTCGGCGAGCTGGGCCCCGCGCTTCCACAGCCAGGTGTTGGGGCAGCCGGGGGTGCGGCAGTGGACCTCGCGGTCACTGAGCTCGCTGAACTGCGCCAGGTGCTGGTCGCACATGCGCTCGGGCGGCTTCTGGCCGAAGCCGCGGATCTGCTGGGCGGCGAACCAGGTCCAGGTGTTCTCGCAGCCGGCGATCCGGCACGGCATCTCCTTGTCCTGGACGGCGCTGAACAGCGAGGCGGTCAGCGGCGACGAGGTGTCGCGCCGCGGCGGCGGGGCGCCGCGTCGGTCGTCGCGACGATCGCCGCGCGGGCCGTCGCCCTGGCGCGGACGATCGCCGCGCGGGCCGTCGCGCCGCTCGCCACGCTCGCCGTCGCGCGGCGGGCGAGCCTCGGCTCCACCCTCGCGCGGCGGGCGAGCCTCGGCTCCAGCCGCGCCGCCACCCGCCGACTCGCCGCCCTCGCGCGGACCTCTGCCGCGCTCTCGCCTGGGGCGGTCCTGCTGCGGTCCGCCCGCGGGGCCCGGGCCCGCGGCCCTCGGCCGCGAATCGCGGGCGCTGTTGCTCTTCCGGTCGTCTGCCACGGCCGGAAGTATCAGCCGCCGTCCGCCCGGCGTCCAGTCCGCTCGCCCCGCCCCTCGAAAGCACTATACTGCGACACACCGCTTTTTCCGGAGGTCCCGCTCATGCTCCTCGCGCTACTCATCGGCTGCGGCACCGCCGGCGCCACCTACGCCTACAGCAAGCAGCGACAGGCGACCAACGGCGCCGCGGCAGGCGCCGCCGCGCTGACCGGCGTGAGCTCGGCCGCCGTGGCCTACGCAGCGCTCGTATTCTGGCCGCTCGTGCTGCTCGGTGGGGTCGGCTACCTGTGGATGCGCGGCTCCGGCCCGAAGGCGCTCGGCCCCGGTCGCAGCTGAGGCGCTGCAGAGCGCGAGAAGACGCTGTCCCGCTCCGCGGCGCGCACCTCGGCGAGCATGGCCGGCCCGGTCGAAGGCCGCGAGCTCGGTGCGCGCGAGCAGGGCGCGCCGTGAGCTCGGTCCGCGAGGCGGGAGGCCGTGAGCTCCGCGGCAGCGCGCGGGCGTCGGCGACGTGAGCTCCATCCTGCGAGAGCGGTGTTCAGCGCCGCTCCGGGCGCTTCGAGATCTCCGCGCGCGGCGAGAACGGCGTCCCGCCGCCGCAATCGGCGGTGCGCCGGAGCGGAGCCCGAAGCGGGGGTCGCCGATGGATCGCAGGACGGGCGGCGCCTCGCCTGGGGATCTGCGTCCCCCTGGACGCCGCGCCGGGGATCGCGTGTCATCAGGTCCGATGTGGCGTGGCTTTCGTCCCTTGTTCGTGTGCGCCGGGCTGGTCGCAGGTCTCGCAGCATGGTTGCCGGCGACCCAGGCACACGCGTGCGGCGGCTTCTTCTGCGACCTGGTCAACAACCAGCCGACCCCCGTCGACCAGACCGGCGAGAACATCCTGTTCGCCATCGACGAAGCCGCGGGCACGGTCGAGGCGCACATCCAGATCCAGTACACCGGAGATCCACTGAAGTTCGGGTGGGTCATCCCCGTGAGCGCGGAGCCGGACTTCGCCGTCGGCTCCGAGCTGCTGTTCACCAACCTGCTGGCGGCGACCGTGCCGACCTACAGCTTCACCACCGCGCGCGACTGCTCGGACGACGACGACCGGTCGCTCGGCTGCGTCGCGATCGCCCTCGACGGCGGCTTCGCCGGCAGCGGCGGCGTCGAGACCGACGGCAGCACCGAGGACTCCGGCGGCTTCGAGGTCGTCAAGCGCGAGATCGTCGGGCCGTTCGAGATCGTGGTGCTCAAGGGCGGCTCGGCCGACGAGGTGTGGCAGTGGCTCGACGCGGCCGGCTACTACCAGGATCCCGCCGCCGGGCCGATCATGCAGGAGTACCTCGACGAGGGGTTCTACTTCGCGGCGGCGAAGTTGCTCCACGGGGCCGGGGTCGAGGAGCTGCAGCCGATCGTGATGACCTACGAGGGCACGACCCCGTGCGTGCCGCTGCGGTTGACGGCGATCGCGGCGATGCCCGACATGCCCGTGCGCGTGTTCGGCCTCGGCCACAGCCGCTACGCGCCGTCGACGTACCGCCACGTCGAGCTCAACGACGTGGCGATCGACTGGACCACGAACGCCAGCAACTACACCGAGGTGGTGGCGCGGGCGCTCGACGCCCCGATGGCCGACGGCCACGGCTTCGTCACCGAGTACGCCGGCGGGTCGAACGTGGTCAGCAGAGAGGGCATCTTCAGCGACCGCTGGGACGCGGAGACCTTCGTCGAGGCGGCGCCGATCAACGCCGGCGTGTCGGTGATCGACGCGTTGGCGCTCCAGGGCCTGGTCGACTGCTCGTTCAACCCTTGCTCGTACAACCACCCGCAGCTGCTGCCGCTGCTGCGCACGTACCTGCCGGCGCCGCCGGGGATCCCCGAAGACCTGTTTTATTCCGACATGGCGGCCTACGAGGACATGATCGACCTCGACGCGTGGAGCGGGCCGGCGTTCGCCAACGCCCTGCGCGAGCGGATCATCGACCCCGGCCGCCGCGCGGTCGACCTGCTGGCCCGCTGGCCGTACCTGTCGCGCCTGCTGACGATCCTCTCGCCCGAGGAGATGACCGTCGACCCGGAGTTCATCCAGAACCCCGACCTCGGCGACGTCTCGAACCTCCGCCAGGGGGTCATGCAGCTCCCCTGCGCCGGCTCGAACCGCATGCGCATGCCCAACGGCCGCGGCGTGCTGCTCGACGAGTTCGGCAACTGGCCGACTTTTAAAGACATGCCCGCCGCCCAGCGCGTCGAGCAGATCGCCCCGGCCGGCGCGCCGCAGGTGCTGCAGGACTTCGACGCGGCGATCGTCGCCAGCCTCAAGGCCTCGAACGCCCGCTTCGACTACGACGACGGCGACGGCGTCAGCTGTGCGCTGCGCCGCGGCTCGTGGAGCGCCGCCCTCGGCCTCGGGGTGGTGTTCGTGTTCGCCTGGAGGGGCCGCCGGCGCCGGCCAGCGGCGTGAGCCGGGTGTCCGAAGGGACAGGCGCGCGCTCGCGGCGGCGTCGTCGCGGGCTCGGCTGGCACGGACGATGTCCTCGCGGACAGGTTTGAAGAGACAGGCCGCCGGTCCGTGCCAGGCGCGGCCGTCTCAGGTCGGCTGCAGGAGCGCGGTGATCTCGTCTTCGGGCGCGTCGCGGCGGCGCTGGCTGAAGGTGATGACCACCTTGTCGCCGCCGGCTTCGACCAGGTCGAGCTGGTCGACGTCGCCGGTGTGCGGGTCGAGGTGGACCACGAGGTCGCGGATCTCCCGGCGGGCGGGGTGGTCGCGGCGCGGGGTGATCGCCAGCAGGTGGCCGGGGCCGCGGGGGACCGTCAGGCGGGCGTCGAGCTGCAGCGCGGCGGCCGGCTCGCCGGCGCCCTCGGGGACGCTGAAGAGCGCGAGGACATGTTCGAACAGCCAGGTGACCGTCGGGCTCGGGGCCTCGGCGAGGGCAGGCAGGGCGGGGTCGTTGGGCCGGATCTCCAGCCGCCCGCGCGACAGGCGGGTGGTCACCCCCGCGCGGGTGTCGTCGCGCAGGACCAGAGTGTCGGGGGCGCGCGCGAGCAGCGTGCCCGCCGTCTTGAGCGGCTCCTGCAGCAGCGTCGACTGGCGCGTGAGCGCGTAGCGGGCCACCAGCACCCGCGTGCCCGCGGCCGCCTTGGCCCACAGCTCCAGCCGTCGCGCCAGCTGGCGATCGACGACCGGGGCCTGGGCGCGGGCGCGGCCGGCCGTCAGCGCGAGGGCGCCGGCGGCGAGGCGGAGGAACGAGCGGCGCGGGCGCATGGGGTCAGGCGGGCGGAGCGGGGCGGGTCGAGAGGACATGTGTCATGGGACAGGTTCTTTTCGACATGGCGCAATGGGCCTGTCCCTGGGGGCCTGTGCGGACGAACATGTCTTGAGGGACCTGGCGCATCAGGCATCTCGGGTGGGGCGGCGGACGAAGCGGTCGGCGGCGCGGCTGGTGAGGGAGTAGAGCAGGGGGCCGACGAGGCCGCCGACGCCGTGGGCGGCGAGGACGGCCAGGCCGGCGGCGATGCCGAGCGAGCGCCAGACCGGCTCGGGGGCGGCCAGGAGGGCCAGGGCGGCGGCGAGCGGGCCGAGGGCGTTGGCCAGGCGGCCGGGGTCGATCCACGGGCGGCCGGCGGCCAGGGCCTGGACGGCGCGCAGGCCGGCGACCACCGCGGCCGAGCCGGCCAGCAGGAACACGGGGAGCGTCAGCGGGCCGAACGAGCGGTGGAGCAGGTGGAGCAGGACGAGCAGGCCGCACTGGGCGACGATGGCCGCCAGGGCCAGGGCCAGGGCCAGGGCCAGGCGCCGCGTCGCCAGCCACACCACCAGCGCCGACAGCCACGCGCCGGCGGCCGCGACGGCGCCGGCGCGGGCGGAGAAGCGGTCGTGTTCGGCGCGGGCGAACACGCCGGGGCCGCGGAGGTCGAGCGCGGCCGGCAGGGCGGCCTGTTCGCCGGCCAGGTAGACGCGGGTGAGCACGCCGTCGGGGCCGAACTTGGCGGTCAGCCACGGGCCGAGCGGGCCGGCCAGCGCCGACTCGGGGCTCGGCGGGTCGCGCAGGTCGTCGCCGGCGCCGCGGATGAACTCGCCGAACGCGTCGGGGCGCATGCCGAACTCGGCGATCGTCGCGCGCAGCAGCTCGAGCCGGCCGCGGATGTCGAGCGCCAGCAGGCCGTCGACGCGGGCCTTGAGCTCGGGCTCCGCGACCACGAACGCCCCCGGCGCGTCGAGCCGATCGATCTGCGTCGGCACCAGCGCCAGCAGCGACGGCAACAGCTCCGCCGCCCGCGACAGCGCCTCCTCCGGGGTCGCGCCGGGGCTGTGGATCGTCGCCACCTCCTCGGGGCGGAAGAACTCGGCGCGCACCGCCGCCTCGGCCGCCGCCAGCTCGGGGTCGGCCAGCGGCAGCGGGCTCGGGCTGTCGAAACGGACATGTCTGGAAGACCATGCCCCGAGGGACAGGACCACCGCGCACGCGGCCGCGGCCGGGAGGGCCGCGCGCAGGCGCAGCGGCGGCGGGTCGGGGCGGCCGAAGGGGGCCCGCTCCGCGGCCGGTTTGCCGAGCCAGGCGGCGAGCGCGGGCTGGACCAGGCGGCGGGCCAGCCCGGCGGCCGCGAGGCCCGCGGCCCAGGCGAGACCCCAGGTCTGCCAGGCCGGGTACGGCGTGAGAAGGAGTGGGGTCAGCGCGAGGGCGGAGAGAGCCGTAATCGTCCAGTCGGGGCGCGCCGGAGCGGCGGAGATGCCGACGGCGAGCGCGAGCAGCGGCAGGTCGAGCAGGCCGAGCGGCGCGACCAGGGCCGCCAGCAGGGCCGCAGGGCCGAGGATCGCCAGCAGCAGGGCGACCACGGGGCGCACGCTGCGGAACGCGAGGGCGAGGACCAGGGTGAGCGCGGCGGCGAGGGTGGTGAGCACCCGCGGAGCGGCGGCCAGGGCCGCGGCGGCCGCTTCGTCGCGGGCCGGGGCGCCGACCACGGCGAGCGAGACGGGGTGGCCGGCGACGAGCGCGGCTGCGCTGGCGCGGAGTTCATGAACCGGAGCGCCGGTGTGGAAGCACAGGAGGGCGCTGCGCCCGTCGGGGCTCACCAGGTCGCCGCGAACCGTCGGCTCGGGGCCGGCGGCGGCCAGGAAGCCGAGGCTCGCGGAGCGCTGGGGGGCGAGCTCTGCGAGGCGCAGCGGGTCGCGGCGCAGGTCGTCGCCGACGAGCCCGGCGAACGGGCTGGCGAGCCTGGCCCGGGCCCCGGCGATCGCCGTACGCAGGGCCTCGGGCGCGAGCCGGTCGGCGAGGGCGGAGTGGTGCTCGCGCGGCAGCAGCGAGAGCGCGTGCGCGTCGAGCCAGCGGCGCGCCTCGGCCGGCGGCGGGGCCAGCGGGCACCGTCCGGCGAGCGGCTCCAGTGCCGCGATCGCGGCCTCGAGGGCCTCGTCGGGCGCGCCGTCGTCGAGGTGGACCCGCAAGTCGATCTCGATCACAGGTCGATGCGCTGCGGGGATCAGACCCCACACCTGCGCTTCGGTGCCTCGAGCCCCCGCGACGAGCCCCAGCGCGGCGCAAACGGCGAGCCACGCGAGGGCCGTGAGGGTCGGGCGAGGGGGCACCTGTGCAGAAGTATATCACCACCGAATGGTGAGGTTGAAGCGGCTGCGATACGTGCCATGAAGTGGCATCATCACGGGATAAGCTTGGAATGGGTTGGGATGGATCACCGGGACCGCTCTTCGGAACCAAGATGTCCTCGCTGCTACAGCCCTCGATCTTCGAGCCGCAAGCCGCCCCTATCAATCGCTACGCCGAGCTCGTGGAGCGCGAGGGCATCGCGTGGGTGCTGCGGTTCTTCCCCTCGGTGGCGCTGAGCCCGGGCCGCCTGCGCAAGCTGCAGGCCGCGAAGTTCGCCCGCCTGGCGGCGCGCGGGCTGCCGCGGGCGCCGCTCGCCGAGCTGCGCCTGGTGTGCGACTGGATCACCTGGCTCTTCTTCTACGACGACGCGCTGTGCGACGACGTCGTCGCCGCCCCCGAGCCGCTCAAGCGTCTGCACGAGGCGCAGGTGCGGATGTCCGCGGTGCTCCGCGGCAGCCCTGCGCTCGAGGACGACGAGCCGCTCGTGCACATGCTCGCGGAGCTCGGCGCACGCACCGCTGCGTGGGCTGCGCCAGGCTTCATGCCGCGGTTCGTCGCCGAGGTGGAGCGCTATTTTCAGAGCAACGTGTGGGAGCTGCGGAACCTGCTGCACCAGCTCCGACCCGCGCTGCCGATCTACCTGAAGATGCGACCCTTCACCGGCGCGGCGGGCGTGGTGTTCGCGCTCATCGAGCTCATCCGTCACGAGTCGCTCGGAGAGGTCCGCCAGCACGTGGTCGTACAACAGCTCGAGCTGCTGGCCAACAACGCCATCTGCTGGGCCAACGACATCGGCTCGCTCGAGAAGGAGATGGTCGAGCAGAACCCGCACAACCTCGTGCTCGTGCTGCAGGCCGACCAGGGCATCACGCTCGACGAGGCCCTGGCCCGCGCGGTGGCGATGCAAGGCGCCGAGGAGGACGCGTTCGACGCCCTCGCCGCCAGCCTGCGCGACTACGACGGGCTCTCCTCACCCGCAGTCCTCGGCTACGTCGCCGACCTGGGGTCTTTCGTCCGCGGCAACTTCGTGTGGATGCAGGAGACGATGCGCTACCGCGCCCGCCTCAGCATGCGCAGCTACGGCAGCGCTGCGGCCTGAAACCAGCGCTGCGGCTCGCGGCCCGCGCTACGGCTGGAGCTGCCGCTCGAGAGGGCGCTGCTGCAGCTTCGCGACTCGAGGCAGGCCTGCAGCGCCAGCGTCGCGGCGCTCGGGGCAGCGTGCTGGACGCTGCGGTGGATGCGTCCTCGAGGCTCGCGCGGCACTGGAGTGTGTGACGGGCGAGTCCTCGGCAGGCGAAGGTCGCGAGTCCGCGGCGAGGCGCGAGGTGACGGCTCGCAACGCGACTCGAGTCGCGACCGCGAGCCCCTGGCGGGCGACGCGGGGGCCAGGGGGCAGGCGCTGCGCGAGGACGGCAGCGGCAGCGGGGAGCGGCGCAGGCCTCGCGAGCTGCGGCGCGGCGCACACAGCAGCGCCGATGCTGGAGGACCAGCGTTGCCGCCGGTGACGTCGCGGCCGCTCGGGGCGCGGGGGCCGTGAGGGCCGCGGGGGACCTGCGGCGCTCGCGGCGGCAGGTTCGCTAGTCCGGCGGGGTCGTGCTAAAGAGGACGGGTCGTCCAGGCCTGTGCCGAGCTCCCTCTGGAACAGACTCCGCGCCGCGATGCTCTGGGGGGTCCCCTATACGGGCTCGCCGGCCCTCGCGGCGCGCGTGATGTTGACCAACCAAGTCTTCGTCGTCTGCCTCGCGGTCATCCTCGCGTACATCTGCCTGTTCGTCGCGCTCGGCCTGTACACGGAGGCGCTGACGGTCATCCCGTTCTGGCTGTCGTACCTCGCGTGCATGTTCGCCAACAAGTTCGGGTGGTTCAACGTGTCGCGCATCGGCCTGTGCATCTGCTGCTGCACCGCGATCGTGTTCTTCGCCTCGATGCTGGGCGAGCCGTCGGGCCTGCAGTTCATCATGTTCCCGATCATCGGCTTCCCGCTGGTCTGCTTCGAGGCGCGTGAGCGGACGCAGATCGTGTTCTGCATGGCGGTGGTGGTCATCAGCTTCTTCGTCGGCGAGCTGTCCGACTACTCGCTGGCGCCGCGCTCGGCGGTCACCTCGGCGGCCCAGCACTGGATCTACCTGCTGATGATCCTGACGACCTTCACGCTGACGCTCGGGCCGACGCTGCTGTTCTTCCTCGCCAGCCACCGCGCCGAGGGCCGGCTCATCCACTCGAACACCGAGCTGCAGCGCGTCAACGACCAGCTGAACCGCGCCCGCGACGAGGCCATCCGCGCCAACCAGGCCAAGAGCTTCTTCCTCGCCAACATGAGCCACGAGCTGCGCACGCCGCTCAACGCGATCATCGGCTACGCCGAGCTGCTGCGCGACGAGCTCGAGGACGAGGGCGTGCGCGCGGCCAGCGTCGACCTCGAGAAGATCCGCGGCGCCGGCAAGTACCTCCTCAACATCATCAACGACGTCCTCGACCTGTCGAAGATCGAGGCCGGGCGCATCGACATGTTCTGGGAGACGTTCGCGCTCGACGACCTCGTCGACGACGTCGCCGGCATGATCCGCCCGCAGGCCGAGGCCCGGCGCAACCGCCTCGAGCTGGTCCGCCCGCCCGCGGGGCTCGGGGCGGTCACGGTCGACAAGACCCGCCTGCGCCAGGCGCTGGTCAACCTGCTGCACAACGCCTGCAAGTTCACCGAGGCCGGCGTGGTCAAGCTCGCGGTCGCGCGCGAGCCCGGCCGCCAGGGCGACGCGATCGACGAGTGGGTGGTCTTCAAGATCAGCGACTCGGGCATCGGCATGTCGCCGGAGATCGTGCGCGAGCTGTTCCAACCGTTCTCGCGCGGCGATCTCGAGTCGTCGCGCAAGTACGAGGGCACCGGGCTCGGCCTGGCGATCAGCCGCCGCCTGGTGCGGATGATGGGCGGCGACATCACCGTCGAGAGCACCCCGGGCATGGGCTCGACCTTCACCGTGCGGATCCCCGCTCACGCGACCCTGGCAAATTCGAGCGGCAGCGGCTCGCAGACCGCGACCGGCTCGCAGGTCGCCGTCGTGAGCAGCTCCTACTCGGCCAGCGCCAGCAGCTCCTTCTCGTGGATCGGGGGCTCGTGAGGCGGTCCCCGGCCCGAAGCCGCGCCCGGCCCGCGATCCGGCGAGCCGATGCTCCGGTGATTTCGGGGCTCGACGGCCCGCGGCATCCCCGTGCTAAGGTCGGCCCCGGGGGGCGGTGAACGGTGAAGACGGCGCCGAGCAAGCGGGGGCCGACGTCGAACAAGTACGCGCTCGAGCTCCACGGCAAGCCGTGCGGGTGGCTCACCGACGTCTCGGGCGCCCTCGCCGTCGGTGAGCTCGGCGGCGAAGGCCGGCCCGACCGCTACGAGGAGCTGACGCTGCGCTGCTGGCCGGGCATGCCGCACGAGTTCTACGCATGGGTCGCGGCGTCGATGACGAGCCGGCCGACGCCGGCCCGCGGCGAGGTGATCCTCGCCGACGACGGCAACGCCGAGATGAGCCGCCTCAGCTTCGTCGGCGGCGTGATCACCGAGCTGGCGCTGGCCTCGTACGAATATGGCTTTCGGGACAGCTTGAAGCTCAACCTCAAGTTCAGCCCGCACAGCTCGAAGCGCAGCTACGCGGGCGGCCACCTCGGCGGCGAGGTGATCGAGGCCCGAAGGCCGCTGCCCGCCACCGACCCCGAGCTGCACATCGACGGCCTCGAGGAGGCGTGCAGCCAGGTGCGGCGGATCGAGGGCCTGACGATCCGCCAGCGCATCGAGCGGCCGCCCGGCGACGACGGGATATACACGGTCCGCCGGGTCGCGCCGGCGGTGGTCGGCCGGCTCGCGCTGGTGCTGGCGGAGAACAAGGCGCTCGGGTTCACGCGCTGGCTCGAGGCGGTCGAGGCCGGGCGCAGCAACGGGCGCGCCGCGACCTTGACGCTTGGCGCGCCCGCGGTCGGCTTCACCGTGGTGCTGCAGCAGGTGCGCCCGGCGCGGATCGTCGAGGAGCCGGGCGAGGTCGGCGACAGCCGCCGGCGCGAGCTGCGGGTCGAGCTCGACGCCCGCGGCGTGGAGTTCGCGTTCGCGCCGGTCCGCGAAGCCGTGGTATAGGCCCGGCATCGTGCAGCTGAACCCGGCCCAGCAGGCGGCGGTCGAGCACCGCGGCTCGCCGCTCCTCGTGCTCGCCGGCGCGGGCACCGGCAAGACCCGCGTGATCACCCACCGCGTCGCCGCGCTCATGGACGAGGGCGTGCCGCCGTGGCGGATCCTCGCCGTCACCTTCACCAACAAGGCCGCCGCCGAGATGCGCGCGCGCATCGAGAAGATGTGCGAGGGCAAGGTCGACGTGTCGCAGCTGTGGGTCGGCACGTTCCACTCGATCTCGGCGCGGATCCTCCGTCGCCACGGCGAGTCGGTCGGCCTGTCGCGCAACTTCGCCATCTACGACACCGACGACCAGACCCGCCTGATGAAGCGCGTGTTCAAGGAGCTGAACCGCGACGAGGACCAGGTCAAGCCGCGGGCGATCCTCGGCCACCTCGACCAGCTGAAGAACCGCGGCCTCACCATCGACCAGGTCGACCAGCTCGGGCTCGAGGGCTTCATGACCCGCCTGACGGCGCTGCTCGGCCGCCGCTACCAGGAGCTGCTCCGCGCCGCCGACGCGGCCGACTTCGGCGACCTGCTGGTGCTCGCGGTCAAGCTGCTCGAGAAGGCAGGTACGGAGCAGCCGCGGCCCGGGGCGCAGCTGGTCGACGTCGACCCGGTGATCGGGCTCAAGCGGCGGTTCCTCCACGTCGTGGTCGACGAGTACCAGGACACCAACCCGGTGCAGGCGCGGCTGGTCGAGCTGCTGTCGGGCCGGGCGCAGCTGTGCGTGGTCGGCGACGACGACCAGGCGATCTACGGCTGGCGCGGCGCCGACGTGTCGCAGATCCTCGGCTTCCCCGACCGCCAGCCCGGCTGCGAGCTGATCCGCCTCGAGCAGAACTACCGCAGCACCGGCCACATCCTCCGCTGCGCCGACGCGATCATCCGCCGCAACGAGGGCCGGCTCGGCAAGACGCTGTGGAGCGAGCTCGGCGACGGCGCGCTGGTGACCCTGCGCGCCTGCGAGGACGAGCGCGAGGAGGCCCGCTTCGTCGTCAACGAGATCCTCGACGCGCTCAACGAGGACATCCCGCCGGACGAGATCGCGGTCTTCTACCGCACGCACGCGCAGTCCCGCGTCATCGAGCAGCAGCTCACCGACAACGGCATGCGCTACGCGATCTTCGGCGGCCTCGGGTTCTTCGAGCGCAAGGAGATCAAGGACGCGCTGGCCTACCTGCGCCTGCTGCAGAACCCGAACAGCGACCTCGACTTCACCCGCATCGTCAACGAGCCGGCCCGCGGGATCGGCGACACCACCGTCGGCCGCCTCACCACGCTGGCGGCCAACCGCAACGTCTCGCTGCTCACCGTGGCCAGGAGCCCCGAGGAGGCCGGGGTCAGCGGCGCCGCGGCCAAGCGACTGCACGTGTTCGTCGCCATGATCGACGAGCTCACCGCCCGCCTGCACGCGAAGGTGCCGCTCGGTCAGCTCGCCGCCGAGGTGCTCGAAAGGACAGGTTATCGCGACGCCCTGGTCCACGAGGGCAGCGAGGAGTCGGAGGCGCGGGTCGAGAACCTCGACGAGTTCGTCGGCGCGCTCAACGACTTCGCGCAGGACAACCCGGACCAGACGCTGGCCGACTACCTCGAGCAGGTCAGCCTGGTCAGCGACGCCGACGGCGGCGGCCACGGCGAGGTCCGAGCCGTGCGGTTGATGACGATCCACAGCGCCAAGGGGCTCGAGTTCGAGAAGGTCATCCTCACCGGCATGGAAGAGAAGGTCTTCCCGCACTCGCGGGTGATCGCCGGCGAGGAGGCGGCGCGCGAGGAGGGCCGGCGGCTGCGGCCCGAGGAGCGGGCGCAGATCGAGGAGGAGCGGCGGCTCGCCTACGTCGCGGTCACGCGGGCCAAGCGGCAGCTGGTGGTGACGTGGGCCAAGCGGCGGCGGCTCTACAACCAGGAGTTCATCGGCACGCCGTCGCGATTCGTGCGCGACCTGCCGCCGGACTCGGTGCGGGGGCGGGTGCCCGGGGTGGTCCGCCGCGAGGCGGTCGGGGTGCCGGCGGGGCTGTCGTTGCCGAGCGCGCCGCCGCGAGCGCCGGCGCCCGCGCGCGAGTCGTCGTGGAACAGCGACATCGTCTACGACGAGGGGGTCGCGGCCGCGCCGACGCGCCGCGGGCCCGCCGCAGTCCAGGGCGACGCGCCGACGCTGTACAAGGGCATGGCGGTGCGTCACCGCCAGTACGGCGAGGGAACGCTGGTCGGGTGGGACGGCACCGGCAGCAACCTCAAGCTCGCCATCAACTTCCCCGTCGTCGGCGTGAAGACGATCCTGGCCCGCTTCTGCGAGCCGCTGTGATCCTCTCCCGGCCACAGTGCTAAGCTCCCGGCGATGCTGCGCGCCATCGTCGTCGTCGTCCTCGCCGCCGTCGCGGCCACCCCCGCCTGCAAGGGCTCGGAATCCGCGTTGCCGGCCGGCGAGGTCGGCGGGGGCGAGCCGTCGCGGGTCCCCCTGGTGCCCAAGGACCATGCCCTTTACGCCAGGTTCGAAGGGACAGCTTTTGAGAACGCCTGCAGCGACGACGCCGCCTGCAGCAAGGGCGGCTGCTCGAGCGAGGTGTGCGCCAGCGGCGATCAGCCGCCCGGCACCTGTGACGTGCCGGAGGTCCAGATCCCCGCGGCGGCGAACTGCGGCTGCGTCGCCGGCGAGTGCGTGTGGTGGTCCGACGGCAGCCTCACTCTGGCGGCCGCCGCCGAGAAGCCGACCCCCGCCGAGCAGGCCGGCCCGCGCTGCGGCGACGTCACCTGCGCCGCCGGTGAGACCTGCATCGAGTACTACGGCATCGCCGGCCCGCGCGGCCCCAAGTTCCAGACCTGTGGGATCCCCTGTCCCCACGGCAAGTGCGCCGATGGCAAGAAGTGCATCACCATCGCCGACGGGCCCGGGCCCGTGTGTCAGTGACGACGCACGGCCGAGCCCGCTGTCACGCGGACGCGTCCGCCGATGCGTGTGCCATGAATGTCGCGAATGCCGGGATCTCGAGCGTGCTTTCGAGGTCCGCGAGGCTGTCTGAAGGGACAGGCCCGAAGCGCCAGGCGATCCACCGGGAGTGACGGCCAGACGCGAACGAGAGCAGTTCGCCCGGACGTGGGGTCCGTGAGGGACACCCGCGGGGCCGGCGAAACCGCGCAACTCTGCTTGTGGGGCCGCGCGCGGGCAGTTAGCGTCGCGAGCATGAAGCTCCGATCGCTCACCCCGCTCCTCGTCGTCCTGATGGCGCCGATCGTCGGTTGCACCAAGGACGACAACAAGAACACCTCGACCTCCGACGGCTCCGGCGGCGGCGCGTGGGCGGTCGGCGAGGACGCGACGATGGTCCGCCTCAACCCCGCGGGCGATGTCTGGTACTACCCGCTCGAGATCGAGGGCGACCTGCTGGCGATCGCGTGCAAGGGCCAGGAGACCGGCATGGCGGTCGGCGAGGACGGGGTGGTGCTGCGCACCGACGACAGCGGCGAGAGCTGGACGCAGATCGACGTCGGCACGCGCGCCCGCCTGCGCTCGGTGATCTTCTCCGGCACGACCCCGGCGTACATCGCCGGCGACGGCATCGTGCTCCGCTCGGATGACGACGGCCGCAGCTTCACGCCGGTGCCCGACGCCGAGGGCGACTTCACGGCGGTGACGACGACGGCGAAGGGGACGCTCGCGTGGCTGACGACGGCGAGCGGGCAGATCTGGCAGCTCGACGGGGAGACGCTGACGCCCGTGTTCACGACGTCGGAGGGCCCGCTGTCGGGCATCGCGGCGACGCCCGACGGCGGGAGCGTGGTGGCCGTGGGCGCCGGCGGCCTGGTGCTCCGCTCCGACGACGGCGGCGCGAAGTGGGCGAGCGTGACGACCCCCACCAGCCGCGACCTGCACGCGGTACGAATCTCCCGCACCGCCGACCTCGTGGTCGCAGTGGGCGCGGCCGGCGTGGTGCTGCGCCTCGACGACGAGCTCGGCGCCAGCGCCGAGGAGCTGCTCGAGCCTGGCCTCGCGCTGCGAGCCCTGCACCTGTCGATCGACGGCCACGGCCACGCGGTCGGCGACCACGGGGTGGTCGTGCACTCGAACGACGCGGGGCTGGCATGGGAGGCGCTCGACCTCGGCCTCGAGGAGGCGCTGTTCGGCCTCGACGACCTGCACGGCGAGGCGCACCTGTGAGAATTTTTAAAGATTAACAAGTAGGCGCGAGGGACAGGCACCTCATGCCTCGCCCGCTCTCGTGCGGAGAGCGGTGGCGTGGATGGCGGGCGGGACATGTCCCTCGCGTCATGAGAGAAAGGGCATGTCCGTGAGGACATGCCCTTTCGTCATGGTAGACCAGCGGCGCCTCGGTCACGCCTGCAGCCGCAAGCCGCGGCGCGAGGATGGCGCGAAGGAGTGGCCGTCAGGTTGTCCGGCGAGGTTGTCGTCGTGGCGCGGCGAGCCGGCGATCCCCGCGTGGAATTCGAGTCGCCGCGAGAATGGCGCGCTGCGCCATCGCATGTCCGGGAGGCCATGGGCTGGTGCGGCGCTCCGTCGATCCCGCGTGCGATGCGAGTCGCGGCGAGCTGTCGACCCGCGTGCAGGGTCGCAGCGAGAAGGGTGCGACGTGGCCACCGCGCCATGGTTTGTGCGGGGACATGCGCAGCAAGTCGCGGCGCGGCGAGCCATCGTGCAGCTGCAAGCCGCGGCGAGAAGGGCGCGAAGGACGTGGTCCTCGCGCCCCTCTCTCGGGACATGTTTTGAGAGACATGTCTTCGGCGCGGCGAGCGGCGCGCTGGGTCAGCGCTTCTCGGGCTCGACGCGGGTGAAGTCGGGCTCGTCGCCGCTCTCGGCGCGGGTCTGCTCGCGCCGCTCCTCGCCGCCTTCGCTGCCGGTCACGCCGCCGGCGCTGCCCTGCGTCAGCTGGGCGCGGTACTCGTGGAAGGAGGTGCGGGCGCGTTCGATGGCGTCGCGGATCGACTCGAGGGTGGCGTCGGTGGCGGTACGGATCTGCTGCTCGAGCTTCTCGATCCGGGGCTCCATCTGCTGCTCCCAGCGGTCGCGGGCCTCCTTGCCGGCGAGGTTGAGTCGGACGCGGATCTCGTCGCGGAGCGTCCGTAGCTCCTGCATGCTGTTCTCCAGGGTATTTCTCAGGGAGGTCATCGCAGTCTCCTTGGCGCCGGTGGTTCGGCGCGGCCGCGGTGGTTATGCTGCGCCTCGCATGCAGCGCAACCGAACTGGACCACAGCGACGGAGGGCGACGTGCGCGCCCGCGGTCTGACCCGCCGGACCTGGCTCGCCGGGGCATCGGCGCTGATCGCGTGCCGGCCGGGCGGGGGCAAGACCGCAGCGACCTGTCCTCCGGACCAGGCCGGTGGTCTGCTGGTCGTCCGCAACGGCACGATCTGGACCGGCGATCCGGCCGAGCCGAACACCCGGGCGATCGCGGCCGTCGGCGGGCGGGTGATCGCTCGCGGGGCCGCGGCCGAGTCGCTGGCGCGCGACTGTCCCCGAGGACAGGTCCTCGATCTGGCCGGCGGCAGCGCGGTGCCCGGCCTCACCGACGCCCACGCCCACCTGGTCGGGCTCGGCTCGGCGCTGGTCGAGGTCGACCTCCGCGGGGCGCGATCGGTCGAGGAGGTGGTCGACCGCGTGCGCCGCGGCGCCCCGCCGGACGGCTGGATCACCGGCCGCGGCTGGGATCAGAACCTGTGGCCGGGCGCGGCGATGCCGACCCACGATCCGCTGACGACCGCGTTCCCCGAGCGACCGGTGTGGCTGCGTCGGGTCGACGGCCACGCCGGCTGGGCCAACGCGGCAGCGCTGCGCGCGGGCGACATCACCGCGGCGACGGAGGTGCCGACAGGCGGGGAGATCTTGCTGCGCGAGGGGCCATCGGGGCGCGAGCCGACGGGGGTGCTGGTCGACGCGGCGATGGACCTGATGCCGGTGCTGCCGCCGCCGGGGCCGGAGCTGCGCCGGCGGCTGCTGCTGGCCCAGGACTACGCGCTGGCCCGCGGGCTGGTGGGGGTGCACGAGATGGGCGTGGGCCGCCACGTGGACGCGCTGCTGCGCGAGCTGGCGGCCGAGGGCCTGCTCAAGCTGCGCCTGGTCGGCTACGCCGACGAGTCGTGGTTCCGCCGGGGAGATGGCCTTCCGGACCTGGCCGATCGGCCAGCCATGGACGACCGCTACGCGCTGCAGGGGGTCAAGATCTACGTCGACGGGGCGCTCGGCAGCCGCGGGGCGGCGCTGCTGCAGCCCTACAGCGACCGGCCGGGCCACACCGGGATGTTCCAGCACGCGCCGGGCGAGCTGGCCGCGGTGGTGACGCGGGCGCTGGCGCACCAGTATCAGGTGGCGGCGCACGCGATCGGCGACGCGGCCATCCGCGCGGTGCTCGAGGCGCTCGCGGGCGCACGGCCGCCGGCCGATCACCGCCTGCGGGTCGAGCACGCGCAGATCGTGGACCTCGCCGACATCCCGCGCTTCGCCGAGCTCGGGGCGATCGCCAGCATGCAGCCGACCCACGCGACCAGCGACATGCCGTGGGCCGAGCAGCGCATCGGCGCCCAGCGCCTGGCTGGGGCGTACGCGTGGCGCCGCTTCCTCGACGCGAAGGTGACGCTGGCGTTCGGCTCCGACTTCCCGGTCGAGGAGGTCGAGCCGACGTTCGGCCTCTATTCTGCGATCACCCGCCAGGACGCCGCCGGCAACCCGCCCGGCGGCTGGCTGCCCGACCAGCGCCTGACCCTCGCCGAGGCGCTGGCGGCGTTCACCCGCGGGGCCGCGTACGCGAGCCGACGCGAGCGCTGGGCCGGGACGCTGGCCGCGGGGATGCTCGCCGACGTGACCTGCTTCGAGGGCGACATCACGAAGATGCAACCGCTCGAGCTGCGCACCGCGAAGGTGCGCGCGACGATCGTCGGCGGGGAGGTCGTCGCGCCGAAGTGAGGGCGGGCCGCGGAGAGCTTTTGTCCGGGCGTCGACGATGCGACAGGCGGCCCGCGTCGAGCGAGACGCTCGCGGCGATCGTGCGCCTGCGAGTGATCAGCGGGGAAACCGAAGCAGCATCTCACGCAGGCGCTTCAGGGTCTTCTCAGAGGCGAGACATTCGCAGGGCGACAGCCCGGAGAGCGCTGGATTTCGCTGCCCGATCCACCCCAGGGCCGCGTCTCCTACGCTCGCGAGGATGACGTTCGCCAGGGCTTCGTCGCCGCCGAGCTGTCGCTTGAGCGCTTCACCCGCGGCATGCAGGGCCGTTTGCCCGCGAAACAGCGCGGCGAACCGCTCCCAGGCCTCATCACCCGAGTCGATGTCTTCCAGCTCCGTCATCTCCGCGAGGTCCTGATCGGGTGGGTGTGCCTTCAAACATGCCTTTATGGCAATGTTCTTGAGGGCATGTTCGTGAGGACATGCTTTCTAGGGCATGTCCTGGAGAGCATGCTCTTTTCGCGACTTCAGCCGCCGACCATGGCGCGCCAGGCGGGGTCGTCGGCGAGGGGGGCGAAGCGGGGGTCGAAGCGCATGCGGTCGGTCATCAGCTCGGGGGAAGGGGCGCGGCGGAGGGCGCGGGCGGCGAACTCGAGGGCGGCGTCGCGGTTGCCGGCGACGGCCTCGAGGGCAGCGCGCTCGTACTCGATGTCGAGGTCGGAGCGGCGGGCCGCCGGCAACAGCTCGGCCAGCGCGGCGGCGGCGGCCAGGTCGACGCGGGCCCGCTGCTCCTGGCGCAGGGCGCTCCAGGCCCGCCCGCGCTCGAACAGCAGCCTGACCTTGAGGACATGTCCGTCGACGTCCGCGGTGGCCGGGCGGAACTCGCCGAGGTCCGACAGCGCGGTGGTCAGCGCGCGCTCGATCAGCGGGTCGCCGTGGTGGGGGACGACGTCGGCCATCGCGTCCCAGAACAGGCGGAAGTAGCCGGGGCCGAAGGCGGCGCGCACCAGCGGGGCGATCGTCTGCCGGCGCGCGCGCATGAGGCCGAGCAGGACGGCGCGGGCGAGCGGGACCTCGAGCAGGCCGGGGCGCAGGGCCGCGCTCGCCTCGTGCCAGCGGCCGAGCTCGGACAGGGCCAGGGCGCGCCAGATCGCCAGCTGCGGGTCGTCGTCGGGGACCCGCTTCAGCTCGGCCAGCGCCGCCTCGGCCTCGCCCTGGACCAGCAGGCGGGCGGCGAAGGCGACGGGGGTCTCGTCGCTCGCGGCGCCGATGCGAGCGCCGCGGAGGGTCAGCGCGCGCAGCCTGGCCGAGCTCCACAGGCCGGTCGCGGTGCCGAAGCTGCTGGGCATGACGACCAGCTCGTAGCGGCCCGGGGGCGGCTGCGCGTCGGCGCCGAGCCGCACGCGGCGCTCGTGGCGGACGCCGTCGACCACGGCGCTGCAGGCGGCCTGGCCGAGCTCGGGCAGGAGCTCGAAGGCGAGGTGGAGGTGGCTGGGGCGGGCCGGATCTTCACCTGGCTCTTGGGTCAGGATGTGCTCGTCCTGGCCGCCGATCTCGCAGGAGTGTCGGCGGCGGAACAGGCCGCCGCCGCCGATGACGTCGATGCGGGCGGCCGTCAGGAGGTTCGGGCTGCCGATCGGGCGCACGCCGACGACGAGGCCGGAGCCCCACTCGCCGCGCTCGAGCACGAGGTCGACGTGGAGGGCGAGCGGGCCGGTCGACCACTCGAAGGGGAGGCGCGCGATCGGGCCGCGGCCGGCGAAGGCGTCGATCTGGAGGTGCTCGCCGACGAGGTCCTGGTGGGCCGCGGTCGGGTCGTCGATCTGCCACGGGGCCGGCAGCGGCTGGTCGAAGCGCAGGGCGACGACGTCGACGTCCTCGACGATCGCCGTCAGCTGGGCCACGCGGTCGCGCACGTGGGCCGCCTCGGCGCGCGGCAGGTCGTTGCGCTCGGCGAGCACCCGCGAGACCCGCAGGGCGTCGGCGAACCGGCCGGCCTGCTCGTAGGCGCGGGCCGCCCCCAGCAGGGCGCCGGTCTGCTCGCCGAGCTGCTCGAAGCGCTCGGCGGCGGCCAGGTGGTCACCGGCGGCCTCGTGCAGGCCGGCGGCGCGCAGGCGGGCGGCGGCGCGCGGCTCGTCGGGCAGGAGGCCGGCGAGGTCGTCGAGGGCGCGAGCTGCCTCGGAGGACAGGTCGAGCGCTGCCAGCTGCTCGGCCCGCTGCCACGCGCGGGCCAGCAGCGGGTCGGTCAGGGCGGGCGGCGGCGCCGACTCGGGCGCGTGCGGGACCCGCAGCACCGGCGTCGCCTCGGCGCCGGCGCCGAGCAGCCAGGTGTCCTGGCCGCTGGCCTGACCGGTGGTGCGGGCGATCAGCTCGGTGGCGGGGTCATCGTCGACCTCGACCAGAGCGATGGGCTCGAGGCCGGCCAGGATCGCCGCGGCGAAGCTGCCGTCGCTGCGCTGGCGGTGGATCACGCCGAAGCCCGGCTGCAGCTCGGGGTCGTGGGCGGCGACGACGATGTCGTCGAGGCCGTCGCCGTCGATGTCGCCGATCTGCAGCCGGTGCAGGTCGACCGGCGCGGCCGCGCCGGCGCGCCGCGGAGCCGGCAAGAAGCGCGCTGTCTCGAGCTCGCGGCCGACCAGGCGCAGCAGGTAGATGCCGGCCGGGGGCCCGGCGGGGGCGCTGGCGGGGAAGGCGATCTTGCTCGGGTAGCCGTCGGTCTTGGCGGCGACGAGGAGGAGCTCGCCGTCGGCGGCGCGGAGGGTGGCGAGGCCGACGACCGCGCCGAGCTTGCGGCGGGCCACCAGCTCGAGCGCGCGGCCCTTGCCCGGCCGCAGCACGCGGACGTCGAAGGCGCGCCACGGGCCGGCGGCGATCGCCAGCTCCTCGGCGCCGTCGCGGTCGAGGTCGGCGGCGACCACCGCGGTGATGTCGGAGTTGGTGGCGTCGGTCTCGGGGTGCGGATGGTCGATGCGCCATGTCCCATCGGACAGTGGCCGAAAGGACAGGAGAAGCCGGCCGTAGGGGCCGGTGCCGAGGTAGACCTCGCGCTCGCCGTCGCGGTCGAGGTCGGCGACGGCGGCGGACAGCGGCTCGTCGGCGGTGACGCTGACCAGCTCGGCCAGGCGCTCGGGCCCGGCGGCAGACAGCGAGACGCGGCGGTGCGCGGCGGACCAGGTGACGAGCAGCGGCGGCTTGCCTGGCCCGAGGGACAGGGGGTGCAGGCGCGGGGCGAACCGGCTCGGCAGGGCGTAGCTGCGGACGACCGGCAGCTTGGGGGTCGGGCGGACGACGTCGAGGCGGCCGGGCGCGGGGCTGTCGACGTGGAGGTAGAGCTCGCGCGGCGCGGCGCCGGGCGCGGTGAGGGTGCCGGCGCCGAGGACGTCGTGGCCGAGCGGGGCGGCGCCGGTCCAGGCGGCGGCCAGCGGCGCGAGGTCGACGAGCGTGGGATCGTCGGGGTCGCGGACGCGGGCGGCGGCGAGCGCCGCGAAGTCGTGGCGGGCGAACGCAGCCTCCGCGCACTGGCCCGACCACGGGCTCTTCGGCGCCGAGCCGGCCAGCAGGTCGCACAGGGTGCCGAGCTGGTCCCACGACCACTGCTCGTGGAACAGGCGCACGAAGTCGCCGAGGATCGATCTCTCGGCGGCGGGGTCGAGCGCGGCCGCGTAGGCGCGGGCGTAGGCGGCGCGGGCGGCGGGGATGTCGTCGCGGGCGCGCATGCGGTCGCCCCAGCCGCGCAGGGCGTCGGCGAGGGCGCGGGTGGTGCGGTGCTCGGGCACCGCGACGAAGGCGTCGAGCACCGCGGCGGCGTCGGCCTGACGGCCGGCGTGGAGGAACTCGTCGATGCTCTCCTCGGCGGCGCGCAGCCGCCCGGCGGCCAGCGCCTCGGCCTGCGCGCGGGCCTCACGGTCGCGCCATGAGCTGACCCAAAGGACAGATATAACCGCGGCCGTGAGCGCGGCGGCGGCGACGGTCGCGACGGCGACGACGCGGCGGCGGCGGCCGTGGTCGCGGGCCAGCTCGGCGGCCAGGACGTCGAGGCCGGGCCAGCGCGCGCCGGGGTCGTGGGCCAGGCCGCGCAGCACCAGCCGCTGCAGCCAGGCCGGCACCGGTCGCTCGAGGCGCGGCGCCAGCTGGCCGCGCACCACCGCCTGCGCGACCTCGTCGGCGGTCTCGCCGGCGAACGGCCGCTCGCCGTGCAGCGCCTCGTAGAGCGCCACGCACAAACTGAACTGGTCCGACAGCGCGTCGGCCGGGCGGCCGCGGAACTGCTCGGGCGACATGTACGCCGGCGTCCCGAGCAGGATGCCCGAGGCGGTGCGGGTCGCGTGCGCCCGCGCCAGCGGGACCTCGTCGGTGTGCTCGTCGTCGTCCTCGTCGCCGAAGCGGACCAGGCCGAAGTCGACCACGCGGACCCGGCCGTCGTCGCCGACGAGGATGTTGTCGGGCTTGACGTCGCGGTGGACCAGGCCCGCCGCGTGCGCGGCCGCCAGCCCGCGGGCCGCCTGGGCGAACACCGCCGCGACGTCGCGCCAGCTCCGACGCTGCTCCGAGAGCCATGTCCGAAGGGTCATCCCCGTGACGAACTCCATGGCGACGAACACCTCGTCGCCGTGGAAGCCGACCTCGTGGATCTGGACCACGTTGGGGTGCGACAGCTTGGCCAGCGCCTGCGCCTCGCGCAGCAGCCGATCCTGCCAGCGCGTGCTCGGCTCGCCGTCGCGGGCCTTCAGCAGCTTGACCGCGACCTTGCGGTCGAGCTGCGGGTCGTAGGCGGCGTAGACCACCCCCATCGACCCGGCGCCGAGGCGTCGGAGCAGCGCGAACCGACCGATCCGTCGCGGCTCGACGACCGGCTCATCGTCCTCGGCCTCGCCGCCGGGACGGTCGTTGGGTGTCCGAAGGGACATACGGGCCAGCAGGGCGACACGGACGCCCGGCGGAGAACAAGCTCAGGACTTGATATCGGTCGTGACGTCGAGGTACGCGATCGCGCGCACAAACTCGAGCAAACGGCTGCGAGTCTTCGGCGCGGCGTGGTGGAAGCGTACGCCCATGCCCGGCTTGTCGGGGGCGACCTGGCCGGTCGTGTTCCACACGACCTCGCCCGTCAGCTCGAGCCGCTGCGGCGCGCCCTCGCCGGCCCCGGCGCGCGGCGTGAAGCCGAGCTGCAGCACGGTGCCGACCGGCAGCGGCTTGTCGGTCGAGATGAAGATGCCCATCGACGAGATGTCGGTGATGTGGGCGAACAGAAAGGTGTCCCCCGAGGTGCAGTCGACCTCGAAGTGAACCGGGAGGCGGGGCTCCGCGCGGCGATTGGCAGGAGAGTCGGCGGTCACGAGGTGTCACGCCCCGAGGGCGGTGTCAGCGAGGGTACGGAAGGGCGAGCGGTACGGAAGAACGAGCGGGCCGCGAGGCCGGGGGCGCTGCGGCGCTAGAGATTGCACTGGATCAGCATGGCGGTGATGTTGTCGGTGCCGCCGGCGCGGTTGGCCTGCTCGATGAGCTCGGCGACCGCGTTCTCGAGGGTGCTGGCCTCGCGCACGATCTTGTAGATCGTCTTGTCGTCGACCATGCCCGACAGGCCGTCGGAGCAGAGGACGAACTGGTCGCCGTCGTTCACCTGGTGCTTGGTGATGTCGACCTGGACCGTGTCGCGCATGCCCAGCGCGCGCGTGATGACGTTCTTGTGCGGGAAGTTGCGCGCCTCTTCCTCGCTCATGTCGGGCCGCGCGTCCTTGTAGTCCTCGAGCAGCGAGTGGTCGCGGGTCAGCTGCTTGATCTCCGAGTTGATCCGGTAGCAGCGCGAGTCACCGACGTGGGAGATGTAGACGTGGTCGCCGACGAACATGCAGCCGACGATGGTGGTGCCCATGCCGCGCAGGTTCGGGTTCTTCTGCGCGGCGTCGTAGATGCGCGCGTTGGCCAGCCTTATCGCGGCGACCATGCGGTTCTCCGGGTAGGACAGGTTCGGGTCGTATCGGTACGGCCACGTCGCGTCCATGTCCTTGGAGTGCATGTAGAACTCGCTGATGACGTCGCCCGAGAGCTTGCTCGCGACTTCGCCGCACGCGTGCCCGCCCATGCCGTCGGCGACCAAGAACACCTTCTCGTCTTCGATCAGCGAGAAGTAATCCTCGTTGTGGGCGCGCTTCATGCCCACATCGGTCTTGGCAGCGTAACGAAGTCGCACGGTGGGCTTTATCCTAGCGGACCGGCGCAAGGGCGGAAAGGCCGGCGACCGGGCGCGCGGAGGGCGCTCCGGCCCGCGTACGCGAGCCAGGCCGTGCCGCGGCGAGGGGTGCTAGGGTGCCCGAGCGATGCCCACGGCCCAGATCCTCACCATCGGCGACGAATTGCTGTCTGGAGACACGGTCAACACCAACCTGGCCCATCTCGGGGAACGCTGTCGACGCCTCGGTTTCGAGGTCGTCCGGGCGGTTTCGGTCCGCGACCGGATCCCCGAGATCGTGGCCGCCGTGGCCGACGTCGCGGTCGATCTCTGCCTCGTGTCCGGCGGCCTCGGCCCCACGTCGGACGACCTCACCGCCGAGGCCGTCGCGCTCGCCGCCGGCGTCCCGCTGGTCCGCGACGCCGCCTCCGAGGCCGCCATCGCGGCCGTGTTCGCCGGTTTCGGCCGCCCCATGCCCGACATCAACCGGAAGCAGGCCGACCTGCCGGCGGGCTGCGACGTGTTGCCGAACCCGGTCGGCACCGCCCCGGGCTTCGCCGTCGGTCTGCCGCGCGGCGCGTACGTCGTCTGCATGCCCGGGGTCCCGCGCGAGATGAAGAAGATGATGGCCGAGCAGGTCGAGCCGCGGCTGCGCCGGCGGTTCGCGCTGCCGGACATCCCGCGCCGCGTCTATCGCCTGATCGGTCGCGGCGAATCGGCGGTGGCCGTCGAGGTCGAGCCGATCCTGGCCGCGGCGCGGGCCCGCTCGCCAGGGCTCGCGGCCCTCTACCTGCACTACCGGGCCGCGACGCCGCAGGTGCTCCTGATCCTCGAGGGCCTGGCCGGCGAAGGCGGAGCGCGGGCCACCGAAGAGGAACTGCGCAGCTTCGACGCCCCGTTCCAGGCGGCCCTCCGCAGCTCGCTCTACGGCATCGGCGAGGCCGAGCTCGAGGCGCGGGTGCTGGCCGCCTGTCGCCAGGCAGGCCTCACCCTGGCTACCGCCGAGTCCTGTACCGGAGGACAGGTGGCCGCCCGCCTCACCGCCGTCGCCGGCGCCTCCGACGTGTTCTTCGGCGGCGTCGTGGCCTACGCCAACAGCGTGAAGACGCAGGTCCTGGGGGTGAGCGAGGACAGTCTCGCGACCCATGGCGCAGTGTCCGAGCCGGTGGCGCGGGAGATGGCGGAGGGCGCGCGGCGGGCGCTGGCTGCCGATCTGGCGGTGGCCATCACCGGCATCGCCGGCCCCGGCGGCGGCACGCCCGAGAAACCGGTCGGGACGGTCGACTTCGCGGTCGCCGACACCGAGACGTGCACGCACAAGCGAGTGCAATTGTGGGGCGACCGGGCGCTGATCCAGCACACGGCGGGGATCGTGGCCCTCAAGCTGGTGTGGGACCGCCTGGTCGCCCGCGGCCTGGCCCGCGTCGCCGAACTCGATTGAGATTTTCTACGAACGATCGCCGAACAATTGGCGGCGAAGGAGTCTGCGACTTCACGCCAGGAAGATCTCACAGGCGCCGCCGGCAGCGCCGCGAGCGATCGAACCGGACTGGCGCCAGGTCGGGCGGCGCTCGTCGCGGTCGAGAGAGATAGATGAAGGTGGTGAGCGGGACATGCCCGCGAGCAACCGTCATGCGTGTCAAGGGAGAACGGACCACCTGGCGTGGGTCCGAGCCATCGCGTTGAGGCTCACGAGAAGCTCGCGCATGCAAGCGACGATGGCGGAGCCGGGCGCGGAGGAGGTCGGCGAGGACAGGTGGCGCCGGGATGGGTCGGAGGTCGGCGGGGACAGGTGACGCCGGTGGGTCGGTCGCCCGCGGGAAACAGGTGACGGCGGAAGTGGAGGATGTCCGCGGGGACAGGTGAAGCCGGGGCGGGTCGGCTGTCCTCGAGAGCAGGTGAAGCCGGACGCGGTGGATGTCTGCGAGGACAGGTGACGCCGCGGCGATCAGGGGCAGCGCACCGGGGGGTCGCTCGGGGCCTGGATCCGCGGGAGCGCGGGGTCGTGGTAGGCGAGCGGCGCGAGCGAGACGGGGCCCATCTTCTCGAGCTCGGCGGCCAGGGCCTCGCGCAGCGGCGGGTCGTCCTCGAGGGTGATGGTCGCCAGGCCGCGCTCCTGCAGGCCGGCGAAGGCCCGGTCGCCGCCGGTGGCGAGGAAGTCGCTGGCGAGGACGACGATCTCCTGCGTCGCCGCGAGCGGGACGCCGGCGGCCTCGAGGGTGACGCGGAGGTCGGGGCCGTCACAGGCAGCGACCGCCTCGAGGCCGCCGAGCGAGAAGAAGGCGCCGCCGCCGAGGCTGCCGGCGATCATGGCCGCGAAGTCGCCGGCGGAGAGCTTCACGCGGGCGAACCGGTTGTCGAACGGGAACGACTCGTACAGCGCGCCGTAGCGCAGCGGCCCGGCCGGCAGGTCGGCCCGCAGGCCGCCGCCGTTGATGATCGCGGCGTCGGCGTCGGGCCGGGCCCGCAGCATGAGGTCGACGAACAGGTTGCCGAGCGGGTTCTCGCCCTTGCGGCGGGCGACGAACGGGGCGGCGATGGTCGGGCCGAGCGGGCGCTCGCGCACGAGGTCGGCGGCGGCCAGGGCCGGGGCGACCACCGCGGCCACGGCGGGGTCGGGCGTCAGCGGCTGGCCCTGGGCGTCGCGCGGGTCGCAGACCGCGAGCGGATCGTCGGGGTCGGCGTCGGCGCCCGAACACAGGCGACGTGGCCCATGGACCATGTTCGATACGACATGTCCGGAAGTTCTGTCGATGACGAGGTCGACGCGGCCGTAGGCGGCCCCGAGCGCGTACGACTGGACGACGGCGACGCCGGCGACCCGGTGGGCCATGGCCTGGTGGGTGTGGCCGGCGACGATGACGTCGACCGCGCCCGGCGGGAGGGCGCGGGCGACGGCCATGATCTCGTGGTCGGGCTCGCAGCCGGTCAGGTCGTCGGGGTCGGCGAAGCCGGTGCAGCGGCCGCCGGCGTGGGCGGCGACGACGACGACGGCGGCCCCGCGCGCGCGCAAGGAGGCGGCCTCGGCGGCGATCGAGCCGGCCAGCGGGGCGATCTCGAGGTCGGCGATGTTGGCGGCGATGGTGGTGTGCGGGGTGCCCTCGGTGGTGACGCCGACGATGCCGACCTTGATCCCGGCGCGCTCGATCAAGGTCGAGGGCACGCCGAGGTCGGGCGGCTCGCCGCCCCTGCGCCGCAGGTTGGCCGTGAGGAAGGGGTAGGGCGCCTGGCGGATGCGGGCCTGCAAGGCGCCGCGCGGGTCGGCCTCGCCCTCGCCGAACGGGAGCGCGGCGGTCGCTCGCGGGCCGACCGGGCCGAAGTCGAACTCGTGGTTGCCGATGGCGACGGCGTCGTAGCCGAGCGCGGCGTAGGCGTCGACGACGCTGGCGCCCTCGACGAGGTTCGACTCGAGGGTGCCCTGGAACATGTCGCCGGCGTCGACGAGGACGACGCCGCCGCCGTCGGCCGCGCGCTCGCGCCGGAGGGCGTCGAGGTGGGCGGCCAGCAGCGGCAGGGCGCGCAGGTGGCCGTGGAGGTCGCTGGTGCCGACGATCGAGAGGACGACGCGGTCCGTGGGCGGCGGCTCCTCGGCGTGCGAGCGGCAGGCGCCGACGAGCAGGAGCAGGAGCGCGGCGAGGATTGAGAGCCGGGGCACTTCCGTGGTCCCCGTCCTGGACGCCGATTCGCGCGATCGCGAGGAAGGATGGGCGGTCGCCATGCGGCCGTCGCGGGTTGGTTCGCTCGGTGGCGAGGAAGGGTGGGCGGTTGCAGTGCAGCCGTCGTGATGGGGTCCGCGAGGCGGCGAGGAAGGGTGGGCGGTTGCAGTGCAGCCGTCGTGATGGGGTCCGCGAGGCGGCGAGGAAGGGTGGGGGGTCGCCATGCAGCCGTCGCAATTGGGTGCGCGCTGTCGTGGGGCTTCGCTGGCAGATGCGAGCGCCTCCCCGAGGCACACGTGGCGAGCCGATGCGGCCGGCGATGATGCGCGGGAGGTCGCTGCGATGCAGCCTTCGCGGTCCGGCTCGCGCGGCCTCATGGCTGCGCGAGCGAGCGGCTCTGCGGCGCGAGAGCACGCGCGGGGTCGCGGTGAATGGCTCGCGGTCCGGGCGAGGTGTAGGTCGAGGTCCGGTTCGCGGGGTCGCGGTGGTACGGCCCGGACGAGCGCCTCCGCGACGCGCAGGCTGCGGGCCCGAGACGAGGGGAGGCGCGAGCGGTCCGGCACGGCGGTCAAGATAGCCCGGCCGGGCCGGCGGCGGGCGCTCCGCGGCGGGACCGCCGGCGAGCGAGCTGATCGGTTCCAAGCTGAGGCGATGGTGGATGGGATCACGCCGGAGCGGGTGCGCGAGATCGTGGCGATGGCGGACCGGCCGGTCCTGCGCAACCTCCTGATCACGCGCGGGTATCACCGCCTGACCCTGGCGATGGCGCAGGTGCTGGACCAGGGCGACTTCACGTGGCCGATCTTCGCCACCTGGGCGTCCAAGCAGGCCGGGCAGTTCATCCGTGAGGAGGAGCTCGGCGCGGGGATGACGACGCTGCTGGCCGCGCGGATGCCCGCGGTGCTGGACAGCGTGACCCTGCGCGCGCCGATCCGGCGGGCGCTGACGCAGATCGCCCGCCACGTGATCACCGGCAATACTCTGGTGTTCGAGGAGCTGGGGGTGGCGTTCGCGACGTTCGCGGGCACGTTCGCCGAGCCGGCGGCGCGCACCGAGGAGCGGCTGGCCGACGTGGTCGCGCTGTTCAGCGAGGGGCCGAGCCTGGCCGACGTGGTCACGATGGCCGACGACGGGACGCTGGAGCGACGGTCGCAGGGCGGGCAGACGATGATCCGCGAGGCCCTGGCCTACTACTTCATGGCCCTGCACGAGCGGTCCGCCGCGGCGCGCGCCGAGCTGGTGCTGCTGGCCAACGGGCTGTGCGGGCTGCACGAGCAGACGCGGCTGCAGCCGTACATCGGCGGGGCGCTGGCGGCTCCGCTGGCGGGCCTGGCGGGCGACGAGGGGACGATCGGGGCGGCGCTGGCGACCGTGATGCGCCGCGCCGCCACGGAATTGATGATGACGATGGCGCTGCCGGGGCAGGTGCTGCGGCTCGGCTCCGACCTGCCGGCGCCGCCGGGGCAGCCGCTGTGGCCCGAGGCGCTGGCGCGGCTCGAGCACCCGCGGCTGTTGCAGCTGACGGAGGAGCTCGGGGCCTACGCGGCGCGCGAGCGCGGGCTCGGGCTGGTCGACCGACTCGAGGATTGGCTGCGGCCGGGCGAGCCGGAGGTGCAGGGCTCCGGGGCCGACGACTGGTCGCGCCTCGGCGACCGCATGCGCTACATCTTCGAGTACTTCCGCTCGCGCCAGCGCGACGCGAGCCTGCTGGTGTCGCCGTTCTCGCCGGCGCAGGAGCAGGACCTGCTGGCGGGGCGGGTCCCGACGGGCCCGCTCTGAGCGGGGGGATCGCCGGCCGGGGCGGGGCCGGCGACGCGGCAAAATCGACGAAAAAGCCCCCCGGCGGCCGATCTCGCGGACGTCAAGGGCCGAAAGCGCTTGATACGGAACACTTGTTCTCCTATAGATCACGCGCGGGCGCTAGACCGCGCACTGAGGATTCAAAACGCTCATGGCCACACCACCCCCGACCACCCCCGCTCCCAACCAGCGCGACTCTGCGATCGAGCTGGCCCTGCAGACCATCGAGAAGCAGTTCGGCAAGGGCTCGATCATGCGGCTCAAGGACGGAAAGATGCCGTCGGGCGAGGTCGGTGTGATCTCGACCGGGGCGGTTCCGCTGGACATCGCGCTCGGGATCGGCGGGCTCCCGCGCGGCCGCATCGTCGAGATCTACGGGCCGGAGTCGTCGGGCAAGACCACGCTGACGCTGCACGTGGTGGCCGAGGCGCAGCGCCGCGGGGGGGTCTGCGCCTTCATCGACGCCGAGCACGCGCTCGACGTCAGCTACGCGCGCAAGATCGGCGTGCGCACCGAGGACCTGCTGGTGTCGCAGCCGGACTTCGGCGAGCAGGCGCTCGAGATCTGCGAGACCCTGGTCCGCTCCGGCGCCATCGACGTCATCGTCGTCGACTCGGTGGCGGCGCTGACGCCGAAGGCCGAGCTCGAGGGCGAGATGGGCGACAGCCACGTCGGCCTGCAGGCGCGCCTGATGAGCCAGGCGCTGCGCAAGCTGACCGGCGCGGTCGCCCGCAGCCGCACGATGGTCGTCTTCATCAACCAGCTGCGCATGAAGATCGGCGTGATGTTCGGCAGCCCCGAGACCACCACCGGCGGCAACGCGCTCAAGTTCTACTCGTCGATCCGCCTCGACATCCGCCGCATCGGCGCGATCAAGGAGGGCGAGCAGGTGGTCGGCAACCGCACGCGCGTCAAGGTGGTCAAGAACAAGCTGGCCCCGCCGTTCCGCGAGGTCGAGTTCGACATCACCTACGGCGAGGGCGTCAGCCGCGAGGGCGCGGTGATCGACATGGGCGTCGAGGCCAAGGTGGTCGAGAAGGCCGGCGCGTGGCTCAGCTACCGCGGCGACCGCATCGGTCAGGGCCGCGAGAACGCCAAGAAGTTCCTCAAGGAGAACCCCGACATCTTCGCCAAGATCGAGGCGGAGATCCTCGCCAAGCACGGCATCACGCCGGCGCACCAGGCGTCGGTCCCCGTGGCCCAGCCGCCCGGCGACGGCGACGTGCCGTCGAAGGGCGCGCCGATCAAGATGGTGCCGGCCGCCGGCGATCCCGACGAGGGCAAGGGCCGCGGCCCGCGCGGCAAGCCGCCCGAGCCCGAGCCCGAGCCCGGCAAGGGCAAGGGCGCGCCGGTCAAGGCCGCCAGCAAGTGATCCGCGGGCCCGTGCGGGCCGCGAAGAGAGAGCGGCTCGTCTCGCGTGCGCGAGGCGGGCCGCGCTCGCGACCGGGCGGTCGGTGAGAAGGGCGCGCCGGTCATGGTCGCCAGCAAGTAATCCGCGGGCCCGTGCGGGCCGCGAAGAGAGAGCGGCTCGTCTCGCGTGCGCGAGGCGGGCCGCGCTCGCGACCGGGCGGTTGGTGAGAAGGGCGCGCCGGTCAGGCCGCCAGCGAATGAGCCGCGGGCGGAGCGGCTCGTCTCGGTGCGCGGCGGTCCGCTCGCTGCGGGGGGCGGGTTCGTGAGACGGGGCAGCGATGGCGCCAGCGAGTGAGCCGTGGCTGCGAAGAGAGCTCGGCTCGTCGTGGGTGCGCGAGGCGGGCGCTCGCGCCGAGGCGAGTCATCCGCAGGGGATATTTCGGCGGGCGCGATGGCTGTTCGAGAGGACATGTCCCACAGGAAATGTCCTCAAGGAAAGGAGTGTTCGGACATGTCTCCGCGGTCAGTCGCCGCGGGCGGCCACGAAGGTGCCGTGGAAGCCGAGCGGGGTGGCGTGGGGCAGGCGCAGGCGGGCGACGGTGGCGAGCTCGCGGGCGTCGAGGACGAGCAGGTGGTTGGTGCGCTCGGCGTCGACGTAGTGCATCGACAGCAGCCAGCCGTCGTCCTCGTCGACCCCGCCGGGGCGGGGGACGAACACCGGCTCGCCGGTGAGGGCGGGGCCGAAGTCGCGGAAGGTGGTGGTGGCGCGCTCGCAGTCGACCTTGAGGATGCCGGTCGAGAACGGGGCCTTGCGGCCGGGGGCGGAGCCGATCGACCAGGCGTAGCGGTGGCGCTGGCTGATCCGGTCCTGGCGGATCGTGCCGAGCTCGCCGGTGTGGTCGGTGAGCGTCTGCTCGCTGACGCCGCCGCCGGGGTCGATGCGGTAGCGCGTGAGGTACGGCTTGACGTGCTCCTCGGGCCGGTCGGGGCGCGGGTTCAGGTCGGGGAAGCGATGCATGCGGTAGCCGTCGAGGAAGATCGCCCCGCCCTCGTCCTCGAAGCCGTTGGGGAAGTGGAAGATGAAGCAGGCGGCGGTCTCGGTGCGCCGGTGCGCGGTGCTGTCGCGGTCGACGACGAGGATCTGCGTCGGCCCCGGCAAGGCCCGCATGGTCTGCACCGGCGGCGCCAGGCCGAGCAACATCTTGCGCAGGTCGAAGGTGGTCGGCGTGAGGAAGAAGACGCGATGGCGCGCGGTCAGCACGAAGTCGTGGATGAAGTAGCCCCCCGGCATGTCGATGAACTCGGGCGGAGCGGCCCGCCCGCTGGCGTCGACGCGGTAGAGGCACAGGCGCGAGCGGGTGCCGGTGGCCGCCAGGCCGAAGTTGAAGAGCTCGCCGGTGACGGGGCAGACCTTGGGGTGGGCGCTGAAGGGCAGCTCGGGCGCGACCAGGCGCTCGACCAGGTTGCCGGGGTTGTGGAGGGCGCCGCCGAGGTCGTCGCGGGCGAGGGTGTCGAGGTTGTCGGGGTCGAGCCGGTGTGGCCAGCCGGCCTCCCACAGCGCGAGCAGCTTGCCGCCGTGGTGGACGACGCTGGTGTTGGCGACGTTCTTGAATCGGGTGCGCAGGAGGTTCTTCAGCAGGCCGCCGGGGATGTTGGTGCCGAAGTTGCGAAAGAGGATCCGCCGGGCCGACTCCTCGGCGAGAAACTCGCGAGTGCGGACGTAGCGGTTGCGGTAGGTGACCCCGCCCTGGCCGTCGAAGGCGAAGCGATTGATGTGCCCGTCGCCGTCGAAGAGGTGGCCGTAGCGGTGGCCGTAGAGCTCGAGCCGGCCGGGGCCGTTGCGGAAGAGGACGCCGCGGAGCTGCTCGGGCACTGCGCCCTCGCACAGCGGCAGGCGGACGTCGAACTCCTGCGTGACGGCCTCGTTGGACCGCTCGTAAATGTCGTAGAGCTCCGGTGCGGCGGACATGCCAGGCGATGTAGACGAGGCCGGCGCAAATTGCGAGGCGGGGCGGGGACCAAAACGCGCTCAGGCGCCGCGGAACCCGCCGCACGGGCGAACACGGGCCGTTTGTGTTAGGGTGGGTGTTCGATGACGCGGAGCTCGTTCACGGCGATCCTCCTGGGCGGGGCGCTCGCAGGCGGCTGCTCGAAGCCGAACCCGCTGTTCCTCGACACCTGGGATGTCGTCACCGACAGCGGTGGCTCGCAGAGCCAGACCTCCGTCGGCACGATCGAGCCGACCACAGTCTCGCCGCCGACGACGACGTCGACCGACCCGCCGCTGACGACCACGTCCTCGACCTCGCTCACCAGCTCGTCCGACGTCACGACGACGACGACCGAGCCGAACCCGACTACCGAGACCACCGGCGATCCGTTCGTGTGCGACGAGCTCGACATGAACGGCTGCTGCGAGGTGGTGGTCGCGGCGGAGGCCGACGCGTTCTTCAGCGACGCGGTCGACGGCGCCTCGGGCGTCGGCTGCCCGCCGGCCGAGCCGCCGCTCGAGAACAAGGACCTCGAGTGCAAGCACATCAGCTTCGGCAGCTCTCCCGCGGTGAGGGTGTTCAAGGACAACGGCGAGATCCAGGCGGCGGACAAGGGCATCAGCATGATGGCGATGCGCTTCCCGACGAAGGACGGGCAGCTGTTGTCCCAGGACGGGCCGGTCCCGACCGACCTGATTGACTCGGTTCAGCTCGAACTCGCGGCTACCTATAACCAAATCTTCTACTCCGACCTGAAATTCACCATCTACGCGCTCGGCGCCAGCGGCTGGATGGAGGGCGACGCGGGCCAGCCGGTCAGCTGCATCAAGGGCCTGGCGTCGTTCGCCTGCCTCGCATGCGGGGATGTGGTCGGCCAGGGCTGCGACGCCACCTGGGTGCCCATGCAGGAGTCGACGATCCTCGACGTGTTGCAGACGCTCGGCGTCGTCGATGCGGTCGCGGGCGGGAATTCGGGGCTGGCGCCGATCGAGCTCGGGTCCCTCAACTCCCCGACGGAGTGGGTGCCGATGATCGCCGAGGGCGGCATGGTGATGGCGCCGCACTCGAGCAAGTTCATGGGCACCGCGTATCCGGAGCTCATGCCGTCGCCGGGGGTCAAGATCGGGACGCACGAAGCAGGGACGCCCCCGCTGCTGCGCGTCCGCGTGTGCAAGCAGTAGCCGGCGGTGCGGGTTCGGCGAGCGGGGGCTCGACGTCGCGGGTGCGCGGTGGAAGGAAACGGGTCCAGCCGAACGGCGAACTCGCCCTCGGTGAAGCCGGGCAGGCGGGTCGGGTGCGCCAGCCGGGGCGCGCCTGCGAGGGAACGGGCGCGCTGCGAGGACCGCCGAGGCTCAGCCGAACGCCAGCTCGAGCGCCTCGCCGACGGTGCGGGCCAGGCGGACGTCGACGCCGAGCTGGTCCTTCAGCTTCCTGGCCGAAAGGGCATGTTGTTTGGGACCTGTCGGAAGGAGCACCCGCTTCATGCCCAGGCGGGCGGCCTCGGACAGGCGGGCGTCGGAGCGCGGGGCGGGGCGCAGCTCGCCGGTGAGGCCGACCTCGCCGAACACGCACAGGCCTGGCGGGAGCGGCTGGCGGCGGTGGGACGAGGCGACCGCGAGCAGGACTGCGAGGTCGCTGGCGGGCTCGCCGAGGCGCATGCCGCCGACGGCGTTGACGAACACGTCCTGGTCGAGGGCGAACACGCCGGCGTGGCGGTCGAGCACGGCGAGCAGCATGGCCAGGCGGACCGGATCGACGCCGACGCAGGTGCGCCGCGGGTTGCCGAACGCCGCGGCCAGCAGCGCCTGGACCTCGAGCAGCAGCGGTCGCGAGCCTTCGAGGCTGGCGGTCACGCACGAGCCGATGGCCGGGCTGTCGCGATCGGTGATGAAGGCCTCGGAGGGGTTTGCGATCTCCCGCAGGCCGTCGCCGCGCATCTCGAACACCCCGAGCTCCTGGGTGCTGCCGTAGCGGTTCTTGGTCGCGCGCAGCATGCGGATCGCCCGCTCCTCGTCGCCCTCGAACGAGAGCACTGCGTCGACCAGGTGCTCGAGCAGGCGCGGGCCGGCGAGCTGGCCGTCCTTGGTGACGTGGCCGACGACGACGACCGGCACGCCGTGGGTCTTGGCGAAGCCGACCAGCGCCGAGGTGACTGCGCGGATCTGGCTGATGTTGCCGGGCAGGCCGTCCTGGGCGCCGCTGTGGACCGTCTGGACCGAGTCGACGATCAGCGCGGCGAGGGTTTTGGCTCGCTCCTGGGCGGCGCTCAGGACCTCTTCGATGCGGGTCTCGGCCATCAGGAGCAGGCCGGGGTGGCTGGCGCCGAGGCGGCCGCAGCGGGCCGCGACCTGGGCCACCGACTCCTCGCCGCTGGCGTACAGGACGACGCCGTTGCGCCGGGCCAGGCCGACAGAGGCCTGCAGGAGCAGCGTCGACTTGCCGATCCCCGGCGGCCCGCCGAGCAGCACCACGCTGCCGGGCACCAGACCGCCGCCGAGCACGCGATCGATCTCCCCCATGCCGCACGGGCGCCGCGGCTGGCGGTCGACGATCGTCTGCGCGTCCGTCGAGGCCACCACCTTGCCCGGCCCGGCCGGCCGGTCGCCGGGCGGCGGCGCCGTGACCTCCTCCTCGATCGTGTTCCACGCGTCGCACGTCGGGCACTTGCCGAACCACCCGGTCGTGACCGCGCCGCACGCCTGACACACCCACCGCTGCTGGGGCTTCTTGACCTTGCTCATGGGACCTGTTTAAAAAGGCATGGCGCGAGGGACATGGCGCGAGGGACAGGAGAATCCTGGACCGCGGGCGCGTCGCCGCGACGCGAGCTCAGGTCTACGTCGCCCGCCGACCCGGGGCAAGCGCCGCGGCGCGGGCCGGATGCGCGGCCGCCGAGAGCGGCGTGGAGGCCCGTAGTTTCAGGGCCGCGTCGTGCCCGTCGGTCGAGTGAGCCGGCGACGGGAGGTCAGAAGCGGATGCCGAGCTGGGCCTGCACGGTCTGGGCGGCCTTGGGGTCGCCGTTGTTGGGCAGGCCGGCGAGGGTGCCGTCGGGGCTGTACTCGACGCCGCGGCTGAAGGCGCCGAACGGGAACATCACGCCGTACTGGAGCTGGAAGAAGATCGGCTCCTGCCGGTCGTGGTAGCGGAAGGCGGCGTCGATCTCGAGGCCGTAGTTGGCCTTGTTGCCCCACGTGTTGAGCCGCTGGGGGGCGACGGCGTACTCGATGTCGAGGCGGCCGGAGAAGTTGTTGTCGAAGAAGTAGAACGCCAGCCAGGGCTTGAAGTAGGCGGCGTTGGAGGCGGTGCCGAGCAGCTCGCGGAACAGCAGCAGGTCGGAGAAGTAGGCCGGGTTGAAGCGGAACTTCGACCAGGTGCGATCGTCGAGGTTCGAGTTCCACGGGGTGTTGTAACGGAAGCGCGGGTCGTTGTCGCCCGAGGCGAACCCGTGGTCGAGGCCGAGGTGGAACTTGTCCTTGAACAGGCCGTACTTGAACTCGAGGGCGTAGCCGAACTGGGTCAGCCAGCGGCGGCCCATGTCGGGGTCGTTGATCGTATAGACGTCGTCGCGGTCGTTGCCCTGGGCGGTGTCGAGGGCGCCGCGGTCGTTGATCTCGTTGAAGCGGCCGAGCACGGCGGCGCCCTCGAGCTCGACGCGCAGGGTCTTCCAGTTGACGCGGAACCACACGTCGGGGGTGAAGACCAGGGCGCGCCGGCGGATCAGGATGTTGGCGTAGTCCTGCAGCTGGTCGTAGTACTCGTTGCCCGAGCTGCCGATGTCGGAGCCGTACTGCTCGTTGAGGTGCGGGTCGATGCCGATGCCGGGGGTGCCGGTGACGCGGTCGATCGCCTGGTAGCGGGCCCACACGATCGCGCCGTAGTTGACGACCGGGCGCCCGAGCGCCAGCTTGCGCTGCAGCATCGCCGGGTCGTCGCGGCGGAGGATCGAGATGCGCCACTGGTAGACGTTGTCGAACTTCTCGACGCTGATGGTCTGGCCGGTGGTGTAGTCCTGCTGGTACGGGCCGTAGAAGGGGCCGAAGATCTGCGCGGTGGTCGGGCCGCTCGAGGCCCAGTCCCACGAGAACTCGAGCGTGTGGGTGCTGCGGCGGTCCTTGCCGAAGTCGAACCCGAGGCGCAGCGAGTCGACCGAGTCGCCGTAGTCCATGTCCAGCATGCGGACGATGTCGGCCGCCTCGCCGCGGTAGTAGCCGTTGCCGTCGTTGGCGACGATGCCCATGCCCCAGTGGTGGGGCATGCGGCCGAACTTGATGTCGAGGCCCCAGCCGAAGCGGATGTGGCCGTACGCGCGCTTGACGACGATGCTGTCGCGGCCGCTGTTGCGCATGTCGGACGGCGGCAGCTGGGTGCGCGTGAACAGGTCGATCGGCGCGTTGGGGTTGTCGGCGAGCAGCGAGTCGGGCGTGCTGCCGAGGACGAGGTTGTCGAGCGCGTCGAGCTGGGCGTGGACCTTGACGGTGTCGGTGACGTGGATCGTCGGCTCGATGCGCATGCGCATGTTGGCGCTGGCGAACCCGTTGCGGCGGCCGCAGCGGCGGCTGGCCTTGCTGGCGTTGATGCCGAGGCCGGTGAGCGTGCCGACGCAGTTGACGTCGCTGGCGCTGCTGCCCTCGCCGAAGCCGCCGACGGTCTCGGCCGCGACCGACGGCGGGACGAAGTACGGGTTCTCGAGCGCCGCGTTGTCGGCGTAGTTGGTGCCGATCGTCGACTGGTTGCTCTTGCCGCTGCCGAGGTCGAGGCGGTGGAAGTAGTCGGCGCGCATGCGCATGTAGCCGTGCAGCTCGAACAGCTGCAGCTGCCGCAGGCCGCGCGGCTGCGCCGGCACCGGCTCGATCGGCTGCAGCGCCTTCTTGTCCTTCGGCGCTGCCTCGGCCGGGCCTTCCTTCTTCTTCTCGCCCTGGCCGCCCTGGCCCGGCATGCCGCCGCCGCCCATCGGGCCCATGCCGCCGCCGCCCATGCCTCCCATGCCCATGCCGCCGCCCATCGGCGCCTGCGCGTGCGCGGTAGAAGAGCCGGTGAACAGGTTGACGAGGCCGAAGGCCGGGATCAGCCAGAAGAGGCGGTGTGGCCGCGGGGGCGGAGAGGTCGGCATCGGCGAGGCGCCGGACGCTAACAACCACGCGGTGGTGCGTCAACCAGTGCGCTGACTCGGGACGCACGAAAACTCGGGAACAAGTCCCTCGCGGCTGGAGTTTCGTCGATCGTCGTGCGGCTCTTTCGGGGCCGGCAGCCAATTTGCGGCGCGCGCCCCGGCCTCGTACCCTCGCGGCGATGGCGACGTGGTGGCAGCCCGGTCAGCTCTTGTTCGTCGGTTTCGAGGGGAAGACGGTCCCGCCGGACCTCGCCCGCCTGCTCGGTCAAGGCCGGATCGGCGGTGTGATCCTCTTCGCTCGCAACATCGAAGGTCCCGAACAGGCGCGCGGGCTGGTGCGTGCGCTCCACGAGGCGGCGCCGGCAGACGTGCCGCTGCTCGTGGCGATCGATCAAGAGGGAGGGCGCGTTCAGCGCTTGAAGGCTCCCTGGACCCTCTGGCCGCCGATGCGAGCCCTCGGGCGGAGGGACGAGCCGACGACCACGGCGTCGGTGGCCGGGGCGCTGGCGCGTGAGCTGTCCGACCTGGGGATCGGCCTCGACTTCGCGCCGGTGGTCGACGTCGACACCAACCCGGTCAACCCGGTGATCGGCGATCGCAGCTTCGCGGCCGAGCCGGCGCGGGTGGCCCGCCACGCGACCGCCTTCATCGAAGCGATGCAGGGGGCCGGCGTGGCTGCGTGCGCCAAGCACTTCCCCGGCCACGGCGACACCCGCTCCGACAGTCACTTCGAGCTGCCCCGTCTGCCGCACGATCTCGACCGCCTGCGGGAGGTCGAGCTGGTGCCGTTCGCGGCCGCGGCGCGGGCCGGCGTGGCCAGCATCATGTCGGCCCACGTCCTGTTCGAGGCGCTCGACCGCAAGCGCCCGGCCACCCTGTCGCCGCCGGTGATGCAGCTGCTGCGCGGCGAGCTGGCCTACGACGGCGTGGTCTTCAGCGACGACCTCGAGATGAAGGCCGTCGCCGACCACTTCACCCCGGAGCAGCGCGTCCGCTGGAGCCTCGAGGCCGGGCTCGACGCGCTGCTGGTGTGCAGCCAGGCCGATCTCCGCGACGAGTCGCTGCGCCTGCTCGAGCACTTGCCCGACACCCTGGTCGAGACGGCCCTGCGGCGCGTGGTCGCGCTCAAGCAGAAGTTCGCCCCGCGCCACCGCGACCGCGTGCTCGGCCCGCCGAAGCCGAAGGAGGCGCCGGGGCTGGTGGCCGACCTGTTCGCCGCGCCCGAGGCCCTGCGCACGCCGGAGCCCGAGCAGGTCGGGCCGCCGTATCTCGAGCACGAGGAGCTGGCGCGGCGGGTCCGCGACGAGCGCTGAGCGCGACGCTCGGGGCATGGGGAGTGGCTCTGCGGCTTGCGACGTCGCCCGACGGCGCGGCGCGAGGATGGCCGAGCTTGGGGTCCGGGACGTTCGGCGGCTGACGACGCCGCGTGACGACGCGGAGGTCTCGGAGCGTGGGGATGCACAGGGGCGGCGCGGGATGCGGTGGATGTCTCTCGGGACATGTGAAGCCGCTCCGGGGCTTACGGGTACAGTGAGGTTCCAGATGGATCCGCGCGATGCCGGTGATTCCTGGCGCGTATGTGTCACGAGAGACATGTCCTGTAGAACATTTCCGTGATGGCATGTCCTTCGGGACATCTATCGAGAGCGCGCCTCGCGGGCAGGAGCGCCCGTGAGCCGGCGCGGACGCCAGCCGGCGCGGGAGCCTCACGGTTCGCGCGTGTCGCCCTCGGCGTGGCCTCGTGCGGGCGGGCCGGGGACCGCCCCGTGGCGGCCGCGCCGGCCGGTAGAGCTTGCTAGCTTCGTCGCGGGAGGGTCGGCATGGGGCGAGCGCGCGGCGAAGGGGTGCTGGCGGCGGTGCTGATTGCGTGGAGCGGGGGCGAGGGCGCGGCGAGGGCAGCGCCGACGACCGCGGGGCAGCATGCGAGAGCGGCGCTGCAGGCGAGTTTGCCGGCGGGCGTGGGCGTCTATCACATCCGCGTCGCCTCGGGCCACGGCGGCGGCAAGGGCCGCGACCTCCACGCGGGCGAGCACTACACCGGCTCGGCCGTCAACATTCGCATCGCGTGCTCGACAGCCACCACCTGACCGCGTCGACGCTGCTCGACTACGCGGGCGTGCACGTCGTGTACTGGCGGCTCGATCCCAACGGTCAGCCGGTGCATCGCGTGTGCGACTGCGTGACGTGGTGGGAGCAGCGGGTCTACGAGCACATCGACGGCCCGCTGGCGGCGAGCGGCAAGCCGGTCAAGCCGAAGGGCTCGCACAACAAGGCGCGGGCCCTGCCGGACGCGCAGATGGACGCGCTGGCGCCGGTGTGCGAGAAGATGAAGCTGGTCGGGCCGACTGTGGCCTATCCGGCGCAGGGCAAGCCGACGGCGAAGGAGCAGACGCCGCCGCCCCCGTACGTGCCGAAGGGCGCGCCGCAGTCGCCTCCGCAGGTGCGGCCGCACATCGGCGAGCCGATGCTGTCGGCGCTGCGCGACGGCTTGCCGCAGACGCACGGGATCTACTGGCTCAGCACGCCGTGCGAGTACCCGATCCACGTCTACGTCGGCTCGGCCGACGATGTGCGCAGCCGCCTGCTCTACCAGGATCACCCGAAGGCGCGGATGGTGCTCGAGGCGCCGCGGCCGACGGTGGGGACGTGGGCGCTCGACATGTCGCGGGCCGAGCTGCCGCCCGGGCGCGACCCCGGGGAGGTGTGCGCCTGCTTGACGTTCGCCGAGCAGGTCATCATGGACGAGATCCTCGGCAAGAGCCCCGAGTGGGCGCCGCCCAACATGCAGTCGCTGGTGCCCGGGCAGGTCGTCCTCAACTCGGGGCGGGCGATGGCGAAGGAGCGCATGAACGACCCGAGCATGATGTCCATGTGCTACCCGGTGCTCGGCTCGCTCGAGCTGCGCTGGCCGCCGCCGGGCTCGTGCCCGTTCCAGGCGCCGCAGGCCGGCCCGCCGGCGCGGCAGGGGCAGCAGCAGGGCAGGCCGCCGGGGCAGGGCTGGCCGCCGGCCGAAACGCTGCTGTGCCGGGCGCCCGAGCAGGCCGCGAGCGCGGGCGAGTGCGGGCCGTGATAGGGCGCGAAGGACATGCCCGAACGGACATGTCCTGGCGCGCATGCCCCGGCGGACATGCCCTAGAAGACAGGCGTCAGCCGGCGATCGAGCAGAACGCCTCGTAGTCGATCAGCTCGATCTCCTCGGGCTTCTTCGAGCACACCCGGCACTCCGGGTCCTTGCGCAGCTTGAGCGTGCGCCACTTGGTGCCGAGGGCGTCGAACACCAGCAGGCGGCCGGACAGGGTCGAGCCGACGCCGAGGATGATCTTCAGGGCCTCGTTGGCCTGCAGGGTGCCGACGATGCCGGGCAGCACGCCGAGCACCCCGGCCTCCTGGCACGACGGCGCCATCCCGGGCGGGGGCGGGTCGGGGTAGAGGCAGCGGTAGCAGGGGCCCTCGTGGGGCAGGAAGGTGGTGAGCTGGCCCTCGAAGCGGAAGATCGAGGCGTGCACGACCGGCTTGCCGAGCTTGAGCGCGGCGTCGTTGAGCAGGTAGCGGGTCGGGAAGTTGTCGGCGCCGTCGACGATGACGTCGTAGCCGCCGATGATGTCGAGCACGTTCTCGGAGGTCAGGCGGGTCTGGTGGGCGACGACCTTGACGTCGGGGTTCAGGGCCTGCAGCGTCTTGCGGGCGCTCTCGACCTTGGGCATCCCGAGGCGCTCCATGTTGTGGAGGATCTGCCGCTGCAGGTTGCTCTCGTCGACGAGGTCGTCGTCGACCATGCCGATGGTGCCGACGCCCGCGGCCGCGAGGTAGAGGCTGGACGGCGAGCCGAGCCCGCCGGCGCCGAGGCACAGCACCTTGGCGTCGAGCAGCTTGCCCTGCCCGAGCTCGCCCACCTCGGGCAGCATGATGTGCCGGCTGTAGCGCTTGATCTGCTCGGCCGAGAGGTTGCGCGGGCGCTCGAACGCGTAGCCGGCCTGCTTCCACGCGCGGAAGCCCCCGGCCATCGACGACACCCGCTCGTAGCCGAGCTCGTGCAGCGACCGGGCCGCCAGCGCCGAGCGCGTGCCGCCGGCGCAGTAGAGGATGACCTCGCGGTTCCGGTCGGGGACGAGGTCTTCGATCTTCAGCTCGAGGAAGCCGCGGGGGATCCACTCGGCCTTGCCGACGAAGCCCTGCTCGTACTCGTCGCGCTCGCGGATGTCGACGAGCACCGGCGGCGGTTCGCCGCCCGCCCCGTGCACCCGGGCCCGGGTGTCCTCGACCGACACCTCGCGGACCTGGCGCTTCACCTGGCTCAAGATCTCGTTGAAGCTCGCCATCGCCTCTTCTCCGTGCGGGGCGGGAAGTTCACGGTCGCCCCGTCCGTGGGTTTTAGCCGAAGTCGTCGCCGAGCCGACAGGTTCGCGGCTGTCTTTTGGGGCATGTCCGCCGGTGCAGGTGATTGCAGTGCGCTGACTCACCGCCGGCGCGTGCAAAGCCGACGTCCCGGCGACCGACCTGTCAGGGTCCGATGCCCTCGCTGCCGCACACCGTTCTCCTCGAGCTGCTGCGCCGCGCGCCGCCTCTCGTCGTCACGCTGCTGCGTGAGGGTTGCGCGGCGCCGTTGCCGCGATTCGCCGGCGCGCAGGTCGTGGAGTGCGAGTTCGCCGACATCGACCCTGCCGAGGTGCGCGCCGACCTGGTGCTGACGCTGACGGGCAAGGGCGGTCGGCCCGCGCTGGCGATCGTGGTCGAGGCGCAGCTGCGACGCGATCCCGCCAAGCGCTGGGTCTGGCCGGTGTACCTGGCGTCGCTGCGCCGGCGGCTGCAGTGCCCGGTGCGCCTGCTGGTGCTGACGACCCGACCGGCGGTCGCGCGCTGGTGCAGTCGACCGATCGACATGGGCGACGGCCGCTGGGTGCTGGTGCCCGACGTCCTGGGTCCGGAACAGATCCCGCAAATCACCCGCGCCGGCGCGGCCCGGCGCGAGCCGGAGCTCGCGGTGCTGTCGGTGCTGGCCCACGGCCGCGGCCCCCGAGCGGTCGCCATCGGCCGCGCCGCGCTCGCAGGCGTGACCATGCTCGACAGCGCGCGTCGCCCTCTTTACACTGATCTCGTCCGGTTTTTTCTCGGCGCCGCCGCGCGCGCCGAGCTCGGAGTCGACGCCATGCAGCCCCTGAGCGACGAGGAAATGCTCCGCCCCTACTTGTACCTCTACCGGCGCTCGATCTTCGGCCAGCTCATGGCCCCGCTGCATCGAGCCCGCCGCGAGGCGCGACAGGCAGAGGCGCGCGCGACCGTGAGAGGGCACAGGGACGGCGAGCTGGCAGGCCTTCACGAAGCGCTGCTCGCCATCCTCGACGCGCGGTCGATCGCCCTGACCGCGACGCAGCGGCGCACGATCACCAGCTGCCGCCGGCGAGCCCAGCTGTTGCGCTGGGTTCAGCGCGCCGCCACCGTCACCAGCACGCGCGAGCTGTTCGCTGCCCGCCGTGCGACGAAGCAGCCGGTCGCCCCGCGTTGACGCGCTATACTCCGCGCCCCGTGCCCGCCACCGCCTCCCCGACCGCCGTTCCTGACGACCGCGAAGCGTTGCAGACGCTCGCCCGCAGCCGGGAGCGCCTGGTCGAGCAGCTGCACCGGCGGATCGTCGGCCAGCAAGGGGTGATCGATCACCTCCTGGTGTGCCTGTTCGCCGGCGGCCACGGTCTGTTCGTCGGCGTGCCCGGCCTGGCCAAGACGCTGCTCGTCAGCAGCCTGGCGCAGGCGCTCGAGCTGCAGTTCTCGCGCGTGCAGTTCACGCCCGACCTGATGCCGGCCGACATCACCGGCAGCGACGTGCTCGAGGAGGACCCGGTCAGCGGGCGGCGCAACTTCCGGTTCGTGCCGGGGCCGGTGTTCTGCAACCTGCTGCTGGCCGACGAGATCAACCGGACCCCGCCGAAGACCCAGGCGGCGCTGCTGCAGGCGATGCAGGAGGCGCGGGTCAGCGCCGGCGGGCGCACGCACCCGTTGCCGCTGCCGTTCCACGTGTTCGCCACCCAGAACCCGATCGAGCAGGAGGGCACGTACCCGCTGCCCGAGGCCCAGCTCGACCGCTTCATGCTGCAGATCGTGGTCGGCTACCCGAGCGAGGAGGACGAGCGGCAGATCGTCGCGCTGGGGGCCGAGCAGGCGCCCGAGCTGCAGCCGCTGCTGACCCCGGCCGAGCTCACCGCCCACCAGGCGTTGGTGCGGCGGATCCCCGTGCCCGCCTCCGTCGTCGCGCACGCGGTCGCCCTGCTGCGCGCGACCCGGCCGAGCGAGGCCACCTGTCCCAAGGGGCTGCGCGAGCTGATCCAGTGGGGCGCCGGCCCGCGCGCGGGCCAGCAGCTGGTCGCCGCCGCGCAGGCGCGGGCGGCCCTCGACGGGCGCCCCGCCGTCACCTCCGACGACGTGCGGGCCCTGGCGGCGCCGGTGCTGGCCCACCGCCTGGTCCGCAGCTTCATCGCCGAGAGCCGCGGCGTCGGCGCGGACGAGCTCGTCGCCCAGGTGCTGGCCGCGGTGCGGGCCTGAACGTCGCCATGTCCTCGCCGCCAGTCAGATGCTTTTTTCAGGGGCGGAGTAATCTGTCCTTCGGGGCGGGTCGGTCCCCCGCAGGGGTAGGCTGGCGGTCGGGACATGTCTTTGTGGCCATGTCTTCAAGGCCAGGCTTGCGACGACCTCGCGTCCCGGGATGGTCGAGAGGACAGGGTCTCATGGACATGTCCTTCGGGCCAGACATCCATCAACCCGGGCTCGCCGCCTGACCGTCACGCCATGGCCACCGGACCCGACCCCGACACCGCCCTCGCCGCCGCGCTGCCGCCCGAGCTGCGCGAGCTGCTGCGCGGGCGGGTGCTGCGGGTCGGCCAGGCGGTGTGGGGCGGGCGGCCGGGGCGGCACCTGGCGGCCCGGGCGGGCGCGGGCGACGTGTTCCGCGGGCACCGGCCGTACGTCGCGGGCGACGACCTGCGCCGGCTCGACTGGCGCGCCGCGGCCCGCGACGACCGCTACGTCCTCCGCCAGCACGACGCCGAGGACGTGCTGTCGGCGGTGTTCCTGCTCGACGGCTCCGGCGGCATGTCCTATGGGACAGGCATCGAGCGCAAGTCGACCTACGCGGCGGCGCTGGTGGCCGGGCTGGCCAGCCTGGCGGCCCGCCAGGGCGACCGGGTGGGGCTCGCCAGCGGCGGCGGCGGCGGTGTCGAGCTGCAGCAGGCGCGGCCGCAGGGCGGGGCGCGCCGGCTGCTCGCGCTGGCCGAGGCGCTGGCCCGCCCGTCCGCGGGGATCTGCCCGTGGCCGCGGCTGGTCGCGGCGGTCGGGCCGCAGCTGCCGCGGCGCAGCCTGGTCGTGCTGGTGTCCGACTTCCTCGACCCTTGCGCCGAAGGACAGGTCGCAGGGGACATGTCCGAAGAGGCAGGGCTCCCCGCGGCCGAGGCCGGCCTGCTCGACGAGCTGGCGGCGCTGGCGGGGCGCGGCCACGCGGTCGTGCTGCTGCAGGTGCTGCACCGCGACGAGCTCGAGTTCCCGTGGTCCGGGCGCGAGCTGCTGCAGCTCGAGGACGTCCGCGGCGTCCGCCCGGAGGTCGAGGGCCTGGGCGCCAGCCTGCGCGCGGCCTACCTGCAGCGGGTGCAGGCCTACCTGGCCGCGTTCCTCGGCGGCTGCCTCGCCCGCGGCCTGGTCTGCCACCGCGTCGTCACCGACACCCCCGTGACCGCCGCCTTCCTCGGGCTGCTGCGCGCGCTGGGCGGCGAGCCGGCGCCGGAGGAGGTCGGGGCGTGATGGCGCGGGCGACGGGAAGGGACGCTCGGCTCCTGGCGACGTGGGCCTCACCTGTCCTCGGGGACATGCTCGCACGGCGTCCTGTCCTCGGGGACATGCTCGCGCGGCGTCCTGTCTTCGGGGGCATGCCCGGGCGGCGTCCTGTCCTCGGGGACATGCTCGCGCGACGTCTTGTCTTCGGGGGCATGCCCGGGCGGTGTCCTGTCCTCGGGGACATGCTCGCGCGACGTCTTGTCTTCGGGGGCATGCCCGGGCGGTGTCCTGTCCTCGGGGACACGCTCGCGCGACGTCCTGTCCTCGGGGACATGCTCGCGCCGCGCCCTGTCCTCGCGGACATGCTCGCGCCGCGCCGACGCCGCGCGCAGGAGGTCCGGGCGTGAGCCTGCTGGCGCCGCTCTTGCTGCTCGGCCTGCTCGGCCTGGCCGCGCCGCTGATCGCTCACCTGCGCGGGCGCGAGGAGCCGCGGAAGATCGCCTTCGCCGCGACCCGCTTCGTGCGCACCGGCGACGAGGTCGTGACCATGCGCCGGCACCTGCGCGACCGCCTGCTGCTCGGGCTGCGGCTGGCCGCGCTGGCCCTGCTGGCGCTGGCGCTGGCGCGGCCGGTCAGCTCGGGGCGGGCGCGGGTGGCGGTCCTCGGCGAGCCGCACGACGCGATCCTGCTCGTGGATGGCTCCTTGAGCATGTCCTTGAGGACAGATCGCGTGCGGGCGCTGGACGGGGCGGCCGACGCCGCGGCGGCGGTCGTCGACGCCTTGCCGCCGGGCAGCCGGGTCGGCCTCGTCACCAGCGATCCGTCGGGCCCGCGGCTGGAGCTGTCGGCCGACCTCGGGCTCGCGCGCGAGGCGATCGGCGAGTGGCTGGCGGGCGGCGCCCCGCGGGCCGGGGCGTGGCCGCTCGACAGCGGCCTGCCGGTCGCCGCGGCGCTGCTGCGCGGCGACGCCGGCGGCCGGCGGCGGGCGGTCTACGCGATCGGCGACCCGACTGCGCGCGGCCTCGGCAGCCTGCCCGAGACCGCGGGGCCCGACACCCCGGTCCTGCCGGTGCCCGCGCTCGGCAGCCTCGACGCCCTGCCGCCTGTCCCCGAGCACCTGTCCCTCGATTCCGTCGGCTGGGAGCCGGCGCGTGACCTCGACCCGCGGGCGGTGCGGGTGTGGGGGGTGGTCCGCCGCCACGCGCCGGGGCCGCTCGAGCCGGACAACCTGCGCCGCGTGGCCGTCGCCATGCAGCTCGGCGGCGAGGAGGTCGCGCGCGCCGACGTGATGGTGCCGCGCGGCGGCGAGGCGCGGGTCGAGTTCACGCACACGCTGATCGGCGACGGCCCCAGCCCGGCCTCGCTGGCGCTGGTCGAGCTTGCCGACGACCCGCTGCCCGGCGACGAGGTCCGTCACTTCTGGCTGGCCGGCGAGGACGAGCTCGACATCGTGCTCGTCAACGGCGACCCGAGCGAGATGCGGGCCCACGACGAGGTGTTCTTCCTCGCCACCGCGCTGTCCGCCGCGCCCGGCCGCCGCCTGCGCGTGCACGGCCTCGCGCCCGACCAGCTCGAGGCCCGCCTGCGCGAGCCGAGGCCGCTGGCCGGCGTCGACGTGGTGGTCCTCGCCAACGTCCGCGCGCCCGCCCCCGACGCCGCTGCCGCGCTGGCCCGCCGCGTCGAAGAGGGCCTCGGCCTGTTCGTGACCGTCGGCGAGCGCGTCGAGGCCGCCGCCTACAACGACCGCCTCGGCGAGCTGCTGCCGCTGCGCCTGCGCGAGGCGCTGGTCGTCGGCACCGCGCCCGGCCGCACCGAGAACCGCACCGAGGGGCTCGCGCCGGCCAACCTGGCCCACCCGGCCCTGCGCGGCCTCGGCGACGACCTCGGCCTGCTCGGCGCCCGCACCCGCCGGCTGTTCCTGCTCGAGCCCGACGCCGCTCGCCCGGTCGACGTCGCCCTCAGCTTCACCAGCGGCGCCCCGGCCCTGATCACCCACACCCACGGTCGCGGCCGCGTCGCGCTGCTCACCACCTCGGTCGACCGCGACTGGTCCGACCTGCCCCTTCGGCCAGGTTTCGTCCCGCTCGTCGAGCGCCTGGTCGCGTACCTCGACGCCAGCCAGCAGGGCGCCGCGGGGGCGGTGCTGCGCGTCGGCGAACCGCGGATCTTGCCTGGCGACCGCCCCGCGACGGTGATCACGCCGACCGGCGAGCGCCTGGCCGCGGTGCCCGACGGCCACGGCGAGGCTGTCTTCAAGGACACCTGGGTGCCCGGCCACTACACCGTCGAGCGCGGCGAGGACGAGCCGCCCCTCCGCTTCGCGGTGCAGGTCGACCCGGCCGAGAGCGACACCACGCCGCGCGCGGTCGCCGGCCCGCAGATCGAAGGCGACGAGGTCCTCGCCGCCGCCCGCTACCCGCGCTGGCGCCCGCTGGTGCTGCTGGTGGCGCTGATCCTGCTGATCGAGTCGATCCTCCGCTGGCGCCTGACGACCCGCCGCGGGCAAGCGCGCGGCCGGTGAGCCGCCCATCTTATTGGCTACTGGTGGCGCTGATCCTGGTGATCGAGTCGAACCTCCGCTGACGCTTGACGACCCGCCGCGGGCAAGCGCGCGGCCGGTGAGCCGCCCATCTTATTGGCTGCTGGTAGCGCTGATCCTGGTGATCGAGTCGATCCTCCGCTGGCGCCTGACGACCCGCCGCGGGCAAGCGCGCGGCCGGTCCCACGCGGCGCGCAGATCCGCGGCCGGAGCCCGGCCGCCAGCGACGTCTCACCGCCGCCACGGGGACTCCTACCATCGGGCCCGGCCGCCATCTTCCTCGCCGGCCTGGGGCCGGTGAGCTGCCCTTCTTGTTGAATGGACATGTTCATACGAACATGCTCTTGAGAGCATGTTCGTATGAACATGTCCTCGAGTCGTCGCTCCGCGACCGTGCTGCGAGCCGAGCGTCGAGGAGTTCGCGGCATCACGCTGCGAGCTGCCCCGAGGCGCGAGCCGGCGCCAACAGCGTGCGCGAGCGCCGAGGGCAGGGGGCCGTGCACCGGGCGACGGCGGTGGCGGCCTTCTCTGGTGTGCGTGCGCCGTCACGCCTGCCGCGACGAGCCGAGGGTGCGGCGGATCGCCGTCACGCCGGTGTCGATCATGGCGGCGAAGCTCGGCGCGGCCGCGTCCGGGGCCACGTCGGTGATCCACACGAGCCGGCTGCCGCCCAGGTCGCCGGGGAGCACCTGGAACGAGGCGTGGTGGCGAACCTCGGGGTTGTCGACCACGGCGTAGGCCAGGCGCCGGCGGACGTCGTCGCGGCCGATCAGCCGCTCGCGCACGACGACGTCGCCGATGAACGTGACTGTGCGGTACTCGCCCGCGAGCGTGGTGTCGACCACGAAGCCGCGGGCCAGCCGCTCGTGGATCGCCCCGACATCGCAGAGCGCGGCCCAGCTCGCGTCGACGTCGGCGTCGACGAGGATCTCCCTGTAAATTGTCGTCATGGGTCTGTCTCTCCGCGGAGAGGCTGGCACCGGGCCTCGCCGGGCGCTTGGACGATCTTGCGGCGGTCGTCGGGGCGGGTACCCTCGCGCCGTGACCTGGTTCCTCGACAAGGCGTTCCTCGCGGGCCTCGACCTCCACGCCTACGACGCAGCGGCCATCGCCACGCGCGTCGGCGCTGCCCCCGACGCGGTCGCCGCGTTCGTCGACCCGCGGCGCACTCTGTGGGTCCAGAGCGGCCCGGAATACGGGTGGCTGGCCGGCGCGGACCGGCAGCACCGACCGACGCTGCTGTTCGTCGGCGCACCGCGCCTCGACTCCGCGACGGTGCAGCCGCTCAACGCGGTGACGTTCGACCGTGGGGCCATGACGATCGAGACCGCGGCGATCGCCCTGTCGGGCCCGCTCGAGTGGGAGGGCGTCCTCGCCGCGGCCGCGGCCGCGATCGGCTTCATCCACGTCGGCAACGCGCCGATCTTCCCCTTCAAACACCCGACGATCTGGCACTACGCCGCGGTCCCGTTCCCGTTCCATCTGCACGACGACGCGCTCGGCCGCGGCGAGGGCGACCCGGAGCTCGTGCGCCGGTGGATCGAGCGCGGCAACTACGTCCTCCACTGCGGCGACGCGTTTTATTTGGGCGAGGGCGGCGAGGTCGAGTCGTCCTGAGCTGGATGTCTCCGAGTACATGTAGAAAAGGGCATGCTCCGAAGCGCATGACCTGAGAGACACTTTTAAAAGTGCCGCGTCACCGGCGCCAGACCAGCTCGGTCGGCGCGTAGTGGCGCATCTCCTCGATCTGCGCCACGTAGGGGCGGATCGCCTGGAAGAACGGGCCGAACTCCGGGCCGCGGCGGAAGCCCTGCAGGTGGGCCTCGGTCGACTCCCACTCGATGCGCAGGACGTAGTGCTCGGGCGCCTCCTCGCAGCGCGTCAGCTCGTAGGCCAGGCACTGCGGGGCGGCGCGCAGCGAGGCGCAGGCGCGGTCGTAGGCGACCTCGAAGGCGGCGGGGTCGGTGGGCACGCGGTAGCGGATGTACTCGACGATCATCGGCCGCGAGCATCCGCCCGCCGGCGCCGCCGATCAACGCACCGGTTGGTGCGTGCGCGCGGCGCGACGGGCATGATGCTCGGCGTGACCGACTTGACGCGGACCTTCGGTTGCCCGGTCGAGCTGACCCTCGAGGTGCTCGGCGGCAAGTGGAAGACTGTCCTGCTGGCGCGGCTCAAGCAGGGCCCGCAGCGCTACGGCGACCTGCGGCGCAACGTCCCGGGGCTGAGCGACAAGATGCTCACGCAGCGGCTGCACGAGCTCGAGCAGGTCGGCCTGGTCCGGCGCGAGGCGATCGCCGGCCACGAGCACTACGCGCTGACCGCCCGCGGCGAGTCGCTGCGCGCGGTGCTGCAGTCGCTGTACGACTGGGGCAGCGCGTTCGCGGTCGAGGCGGACGTCAAGCTCGCGCCGTAGCGCCCCGGTTGCAGCGCGGATTCGCCGACGTCGAGCTCGCATGCATGGCGCCGCCGTCCGATGCTTGCGATCGGCCTGGCACGCCGAGGTGCGCTTCGCCTCCGCGGAGGCGATCGCGGCGCTGCAAGAGGCGCTCGCGCGCGGCACCTTCGGCGACGTGCTCGAGCTGCTCGTCGCCCGCCTGCGGGCCAATCCGTCGGCCGACGTGTGAGCGCCGTCCGCCGGAAGCCCTGCGTCCGCGCTGGCGGGCCCGTCCGCGCGGCGTGGTCTCGCGGTCGAGCTTGCCTGGATCGCCGGCGCCGACCATGGTTGAGGCACCGCGGAGGAGCTCATGCAGCAGACAGAACCGACCGGACGTTGCGACTTCCTCGACATGCTCGAAGAGTCGGCCCACTTCAAGCGGCCCGTGCAGGTCGAGCTGCGCACCGGCGAGAGCTTCCAGGCCCAGGTGCTCGACGTGATCACCGAGTCGGGCGAGGACTTCGTGCTGTTTCCCGACCGCGAGCGGATCCCGGTGACCCAGATCGTCCGCTGCACCTCGACCTTCGATCACGACCCGCACAGCTACGACGAGAAGCTCTGACGCGCCGCCTGTCCTCGAGGGCAGGCGCCATCCGGCGGGAGCCGGCGGGGAAGACAGAGGACCTCCGCGTCCAGCGGCTCTCCGTGGCGCACAGGTCCGCGCGCTCGGGCTGGTGCCTACGAGGGCTGGTACCCCCGCCTGCCGCCGGGCCAGGTCCCGGGCTCCGATCGGCCGGGTCCCAGGGCTGCGCCGATCCGGCAGCGTGAACGCGTCGCGGCGTTCACCCGGGCATGCTCGCATAACTCATCCGTGACGGCCGGCGCGGAGCCCGCGGCCGGGGCTATGATGCGATCATGTTCCCGCGTCTGCGCCTGCTCCCTGCCGCGTTCCTGCTCGCAGCTTGCAACGAAACGCCGCCGGCGGGCGCGACTGACGGCGACACCAGCACCAGCGGGTCGACCTCGAGCGGCGCCACCGAGCCGACCACCGGCAGCACCAGCGAGGGGACCAGCATGTCCCCGACGACAGGTCCCGAAGAACCTGAACTTCCGGGCATGTTCGCACCCGAGCCGCTGATCCGGCACGTCAACCCGTTCATCGGCACCGGCGGGTCGGGCTACGGGGTGGGCAGCGCGTTCCCGGGCCCGCAGGTGCCGTTCGGCCTGGCGCGGCCGGGGCCGGACACCACCCTCGCCGGCGGCTTCGCGCTCGGCTTCTCGCACTGCGCCGGGTACCACTACGACGACACCGAGGTCCAGGGCTTCTCGCAGACGCGCATGCACGGCACCGGCATCGTCGACTACGGGGCGGTGCGGGTGATGCCGACCCTCGGCATGAGCCCCGACAAGACCGACCCGGGCGGCTACCGCGTCGCGCTCGACAAGGCGACCGAGAAGGCCAGCGCCGGCTACTACGCGGTCACCCTGGCCAGCGGGATCGAGGCCGAGCTGACGGCCACCGCGCGGGTCGGCCTGCAGCGCTTCACCTTCCCCGAAGGACAGGACCCGGTGGTCATCCTCGATCTGGCGCACGGCCTGCCCGACGTCGAGACTGTCAGCGGCCAGGTCGAGGTCGACGCCAAGGCGGGGGAGATCCGCGGCCACCACCACGTGTCGGGCGGCTACTCCGGGCGCTTCGGCGGGGTCAAGGTCTACTACGCGCTGCGGGCCTCGCGGCCGTTCGCCGAGTTCGGCAGCTGGAACGACGGTGCGCCGACGGCCGGCGCGCCGTCGCAGGAGGGCGAGGCGGTCGGCGCCTACCTGCGCTTCGACCCCGGCGAGCCGGTCGTGATCGCCGTCGGCCTGTCGTTCGTCGACGCCGCGCACGCGGCGATGAACCTCGACGCCGAGGCGCCGGAGCTCGACTTCGAGGCCGCGCGCACCGCCGCCGAGGCCGCGTGGGAGAAGGACCTCGCGCGCGTGCAGGTGCGAGGCGAGAGCGCCCGCGACTTCGAGCTGTTCTACAGCGCGCTCTACCACGTGCTGTTGATGCCGACGCTCGCCAGCGACGTCGACGGCAGCTACCGCGGGCTCGACGACGCGGTGCACACCACCGACGGGCCGTACTACACCGACTTCTCGCTGTGGGACACGTTCCGCACGCTGCACCCGCTGCTGACGCTGCTCTACCCCGAGTACCAGGGCGACATGCTGCGCTCGCTGACGCGGATGGCCGAGGACGGCGGGTGGATGCCGCGCTGGCCGCTCGGCACCGGCTACACCAACGGCATGGACGGCGAGAGCGCGACGGTCGTCTACGCCGACAGCATCCTCAAGGGCTTCGACCCCGAAGAGGTCGGCCTCGCCTCGGCCTACGCGGCGATGCGCGAGACCGCGATGGCGCCGGTGCCTCCGGGCTCGCCGTACGGCGGGCGCATGGCGGTCGACAAGTACATCGAGCTCGGCTACGTCCCGGTCGAGGCCGGCTTCAGCTCGTCGTCGTGGACGCTCGAGTCGGCCTACAACGACTTCGCGCTGTCGAAGCTGGCCGAGGCGCTCGGCGAGCAGGGCGACGCGGCCATGTTCGCCGAGCGGGCCGGCTACTGGAAGAACGTGTGGGACCCGGACCAGCAGCTCCTGGTCGCGCGCTCCGAGAGCGGCGCGTTCGTCCCGGTCGCCGACCCACTCACGTGGCAAGACTTCTACGCCGAGGGCAACGCGCTGCAGTACGCCTGGTACACCCCGCACGACATCGAGGGCCTGGCCGACGCGATGGGCGGCCCCGACGCGGCGCTGCAGCGGCTGCAGAAGTTCTTCGAGGACTCGGAGAAGGAGGTCCTCGGCCTGATGCCGCAGCAGTACTACTGGCAGGGCAACGAGCCCGACATCCACGCGCCGTTCGTGTTCAGCGCGCTGGGCGATCACGCCGGCAGCGCGCGCTGGTCGCGATGGGTGCTGCGCAACCGCTACGGCGACACCCCGTCGGGCCTGCCCGGCAACGACGACGGCGGGACCATGAGCGCCTGGCTCATGTTCGCGGCGCTGGGCGTGTTCCCGATCGCCGGCACCGAGGTGTACCTGCTCGGTAGCCCGATCTTCAGCGAGTCGATCCTCCACCTCGAGGGCGGCGACCTGCGGATCGTCGCGCCGGTGACGTCCGACGACGCGGTCCACTCCGCCGCGGCGAGCTGGCAGGGCGAGCCGCTGGCGCAGCCGCGCCTGCTCCACGGCGACATCGCGCAGGGCGGCACGCTGCAGATCGATCTCGGACCCTGACATCGCGGTCATGTCGCGCCGCGCCCTCACGCGCCTGTGCTCGCGTGCGACGTGCGTGCGACCGCCTCCAACGGCGAATCGCCGCGGACACGCGCGCCAGCGACCTTCTGCGACGCCGCTGTCAGAGGCTGCGCGCACATCGACGTCGCGTGGTCTCCCCGGTGCGCCTCGCGGCGGCGCGTGCTAACCCCCCGGCATGCGTTCTTACAGCTTCTCCTGCCTCGGCCTCGTCGTCGCCCTCGCGCTCGCGTGCGACTCGAAGCCCAGCGACTCCGACACCGCCAACATCGACAGCAGCACCGGCACCGACGGCACCTCTTCGGACGGCACCGAGGGCGTCAGCTCGACCGGCGGCGGCACCGAGGGCGAACCGGCGACCACCAGCGCCGGCTCGATCTCCGCCACGAGCACCAGCCCGACCAGCGAGAGCGAGGGCGGCAGCGCCACCGATCCCGGCACCAGCGGCTTCCCCGATCCGACCGGCATGACCGCGACCTCGAGCGACGTCACCTCGGCCTCGGACGTCACCACCGACGGCCCGGCGCCGGAGCCGACCCCGTGCGAGGGCGAGGCGATCGTGATCGACGCGGCCGCGCTGGCCTACACCGACGCGCAGGTGCCCCCCGACCCCGATCCGACCGGCGGCTCCTCGGGCACCAGCGGCGGCGAGCCGAACGACCCGAACACCCTGCACGTGCGCCTGTCGAACCAGACGGCCACCTGCGCCGACCCCAACGACACCATCGACTGCGGCAACAACTGGGAGGTGTCGATCCGGATCCCGCCGGCCTACCAGACGCCCGGCCTCTACCACCTGCTCGGGCCCGACGTCACCGGCACCGCGATGGAGACCGGCAGCGCCGACGACCCGAACGACTGCCCGTTCGGCGGCGGCAGCTTCGGCGCCACCTTCGAGCTGATCTCGATCGACGACAAGGAGGTCGTCGGCCGCCTGTGCCACGTCGACTTCCCGTTCTTCGACACCAAGCCCAACCTCGAGGGCACGTTCACCGCGCCGCGCTGCCAGTAGAGCGAAGGGCCATGTCCTGACGGACATGGCCCTTCATTCATGCATGAAAGGGCATGCCCGAAGGGGCACGCCCTTTTCGCTCATCCGGGCAGGCCGTCGGCGAACACCACGTTGGCGGCGAAGTAGTAGACGACCGGGCCGACGAACAGCAGGGCGTCGACGCGGTCGAGCATGCCGCCGTGGCCAGGCAGCAGGTTGCCGGAGTCCTTGACGCCGTGGCTGCGCTTCAGCATCGACTCGAACAGGTCGCCGACCTGGCCGGCGAGCGAGCCGAGGACGCCGAGGACGACCGCGTGGCCGACCGCGAGCTCGGGCAGGAGGAACGCCGAGCCGAACCCGAGCGTCGCCACGTTGGCGCCGACCAGGCCGCCGAGCGAGCCCTCCCAGGTCTTGCCGGGGCTGACCGCCGGGTAGAGCTTGTGCTTGCCCCACAGGCGGCCGAACGCGTACGCGCCGGTGTCGGACAGGAACGCGATCGCCAGGGTGACGAACAGCCAGCCGGGGCCGAAGTGGTGCTTGATCTGCGGCCACAGCGAGGCGAGCAGCGGCACGTAGAGCAGCGCCGCCAGGCACACCGACATGTGCCGGCCGGCCTGCTCGAGCGCGTGCTTGCGCGACAGCAGCACCAGCGCGACCAGGATGACGGACGCCATCAGCAGCGGCGGCAGCACCCGGCCGGCGCTGAACACCATCGGCAGGGCCACCACGGCGGCGCCGATCACGGCCATGATGGCGCGCAGGCCGTACTCGGGCCCGGACGGCACGGCCGGGCCGGACAGCGAGCGCTGCGGCAGGGCCATGCGCAGGTACTCGTCGAGGGCGAGGCCGCCGAACAGCACCGACATGGCGAGGATGCTCCACGGCGAGCGGTCGACGAACAGGGCGACCAACAGGATCGGGACGAGGACGATCGCCGTCCACAAGCGCTTGATCAGATCGGCCACGTCAGCCCTTGCCTCGTTGCGCGGGGAAGATCCCGACCGGCGGCGGCTCGTCGAGCGCGTCGGCGTCGGACTCGCCGGGGAGCTGCCCGAAGCGGCGCTCGCGGCGACTGAAGTCGTCGAGGGCCTCCATCAGGTGCTCGCGCGCGAAGTCGGGCCACAGCACCTCGGTGAAGAACAGCTCGGCGTAGGCGACCTCCCACAGGAAGAAGTTGGAGATCCGGTGCTCGCCGCTGGTGCGGATCAGGAGGTCGAGCGGCGGCAAATGGCGGCTCGAGTCGAGGTACGAGGAGAACGTCTTGGGGTCGATCTCGTCGGGCCGCAGGCTGCCGGCCTGGACCGCGCGGGCGATGCGCCGCGCGGCCTCGGTGATCATCTCGCGCCCGCCGTAGCTGAGCGCGAGGCACAGGGTCATCTTCTCGTTGTTCGCCGAGGCGGAGATGAGCTCGCGCATCGGGTCGCGGACGTAGCTCGGCAGGCGCTCGGTGTCGCCGACCGTGATGAGCCGGATCTGGTTGTCGAGGATCTCGGCCCGCTCCTCCAACAGGTAGCGGTTCAGCAGCTGCATGAGGTGAAACACCTCCTGCGGCGGCCGGTCCCAGTTCTGGCTCGAGAAGGCGAACAGCGTCAGCGCCTCGACGCCGAGCTCACGGGCGGCGCGGACGACCCGGCGGACGGCGTCGGCGCCGTGCTCGTGGCCGACCTCGCGCGGCAGACCCTTCTGCTGCGCCCAGCGGCCGTTGCCGTCCATGATGATGCCGACGTGCCGCGGCAGGCGGCCCTCGCCCGCGCCCGCGCCCGCTCCGCGCGCAGTCATCGGCCGGGCCCTCGGCGATAGCTGGGAGCGAAAGAGCGAGGGGGACGCCGAGCAGGGTATGTCATGACTAGGAGGCGCTCCGTGGGGCCCGGGGTGTTTCAGGCCCCCGCGACCGTAAAACTGGCGCGGCCCCGACAGGGTGTTCGTCGGATCGTGCGGGCCGCCCCCGGATACCACGGGCTCGCGCGGCTGCAAAGGAGGCAAAGCGGCCAAAGCGGCGCGCCTGACGGAGTTTGGGTTGCCGCCCCCGCGGGCCGTCGCGTATAGTGGCTGACCTCGGGCGTGCTGCCGGCCTCAGGCGTCGCAGACGTGCCACAGACTTGTCTCACTGGCCCGATGCGTCCGCTTCGGCCGCTGCCGCCGCCCCCGGCACCCGCGCCCAACGAACCCTCATGAGTCACGCAGAAACGCTGGAATCGTACATGCTCCGGATGGAGCTGCCCCACGAGAAGGTCTCCGACGACACATGGGTGGTCGGGCCGGAGAGCCACTCGGGCATCCGCATCGTGGTCCGCATCGACGAGCCGATCGTGCTCTACTCGTCGCCGATCTTCGCGGTCACCGAGGCCACGCCCAACCACCTCGGCCTGTTCCGCCGCCTGCTCGAGTTCAACGACACGACGCTGCACTGCGCCTACGCCCTCGACGGCGACCAGATCCTGCTGACTGGCGCACATCAGCTCGCCGACCTCGATTTCAGCGAGTTCCAGGCCATGGTCGAGGACATGGCGATGGCGCTCGACGGACACTTGGAACAGCTCACTCCGTGGCGCCCGGCGCCGATCCACAGCGACAGCGACAGCGACATCCAGGAGGGCAACTGAGATGGGACTTTTTTCACGCCTCGGCACCCTCATCCGCTCCAACATCAACGAGCTCATCAACCGGGCCGAAGACCCGGAGAAGATGCTCAATCAGGTGTTGGTCGACATGAAGCAGCAGCTCATCGAGGCCAAGAAGCAGGTGGCGATCGCCATCGCCGATGAGAAGCGGATCAAGAAGCAGTGGGAGCAGGAGGCCGCCAAGGCGGCCGAGTGGGAGAAGAAGGCGATGCTGGCCCTCAAGGCCGGCGACGAGAACCTGGCCCGCGCCGCCCTCCAGCGCAAGGGCGACCACGACGAGGTCGCGTCCCAGCTCAAGGACCAGTGGGAGGCCCAGAAGAACTCGGTCGAGCAGCTCAAGGTCGCCCTCCGCGGCCTCGACGCCAAGATCGAGGAGGCCAAGCGCAAGCGCAACCTGCTGGTCTCGCGCCAGAAGCGGGCCGAGGCCCAGCGCACCATCAACGAGACGCTGTCGAGCATCAACTCGACGTCGGCCTTCGACACCTTCGGCCGCATGTCCGAGCGCGTCACCCAGCTCGAGGCCGAGGCCGAGGCGACGTCGGAGATCGGCGGCGTGCTCGAGGAAGGCAGCCTCGAGTCGCAGTTCAAGGCCCTCGAGGCCGGCAACGTCGACGACCAGCTCGAGGCCCTCAAGCGCAAGATGGCCCTCACCGCCGGCAAGTCCGAAGACCCGCGCCAGCTCGGCTCCGGCCGCGCCGACGCCAAGTCGGCCCCGCCCGCCGAGGAGCTCAGCGCCGACGACCTCAAGGCCGCCGAGATCGACTCCCAGCTCGAAGAGCTGAAGAAGAAGCTCAGCGGCTAAACCCGCCGAACGACCGCCGGCCGGAGCGCGACCTCGCGTCGCCTCCGGCCGCGTCGCGAGCGGCGAGCGAGCCGCCAGGCGAGGCGACTAGACGCGCGGCCAGCTGCGCTGGCCGTCGCGGTCAGCATCGACTCGCCCGCTGGCGTGAAGGGAATGCCTGTTCAGTCATGTTTAAAAAGACATGTCGGATAGGGCATGTCCGTTGGGACATATTCAAGAGACGGCCAGCCGCGGCCGCTCGGACATCGCCGCGTGGCGAGTCCCCGCCGGGTGACGAGGCAGTCAGCGAGACCTACTCGCACCACACGCCGCACGGCGAGTCCCGGCCATGCGCTCAAGTACAGCCGGAGAACTGGAGGTCGGCGACGATCTCGAGGCCCGGGGCGCGGCACTCGACGACCGCGTGGCCCTGGATGGCCCAGATGTTGTTGACACGGACGTTGCCGCGCTCGACGTGCACGTCGAACATCTCGCACTCGCCCGCGGCGGTGACGACGAGCGCCAGGTCGTGGTCGGGGATGTTCATCGCCAGCGAGTAGCCGTCGACCGGGTCGTCGACGATCCGCACGCCGCTGCCGCCGTCGCCGCGCTCGGTCAGGTCGACGCCGAAGAACTGCCGGTGCTCGCCCGAGACACATGTCGTCGGGGACATGGTCCATGCGCCATATTCGTCGCTGTCGACCGACAGCATGCCGCCGAGGTCGTCGCCCGAACCGCAGGCGGACCCGCAGCCCAGGAAGAGGAAGAGGCCGAGCGAGGAGCGTCGCACGCGGGCAGCGTAGCAGCCGCGGGCGACGGCTGCCGGGCCGGGCGCGCCTCGGGACGCTCGCGCGGGGGAACGTCGAGAAGAACGGCGCGACGGGGTCGGGATGACTCGCCGGGTGCGACCCTCGAAGCCGGCGTCGGCGCGACGGGGTCGGGATGACTCGCCGGGTGCGACCCTCGAAGCCGGCGTCGGCGGGCGGACTCGAGCTGCACGCGGAGACACGACTCGATCGCGCCGAGGAGCTCACGCGAGCCGATCGCCAGGACGCGCGGGCCCTGGCCTTGAAGGGCTCAGGCGAGCTCCTCAATAAAAGTGAGAGCCGCGAGCGCGGGCGCCTCAGGGGGTGTGCGCGGGCGGCTTGGAGCCGGGCGTGCTGCCGGGGACGGTGCTGGGCTGGGCGGTGCTGCTGGGCTGGGCGGTGCTGCTGGGCTGGGCCGTCGAAGGGCGCGGGCCGGTCGTGGCGCCGCCGGGGCCGAGCGGGTTCGCGGTCGACGGCGACCTGGTCGGGGCACCCGAGGGCGGGCCCGGGACCTTGACCGGGGTGATCGTCGCCGGCTTGAGCGGCGCGCCCGACTTCAGCGCGATCTGGTCGATCTTGGGCAGGTCGCGGGCGAACGACACCAGCACCTGGGCCTTCATGCGCGGCTTGGCGGTGGCGCGCTTGGCCGGCTCCTCGGCGATGTCGTCGGGCTTCCAGGTGTGCCACAGCGGGGCGCCGTCGAGCTGCAGGCCGGCGAGGGCGTCGAGGAGCATCTGCAGGTCCTCCTGCTTGCTGCTCGAGAGGGTGAAGCGGCAGCGGACCGTGTGGCACTCGACGTTCGAGGTCGAGACCGACGGCGAGGGCACCACGCCCTTGAAGGTCTGCAGGCGAGTGGCAGTGATGACCTGGGTAATGAGCGGGCGGTGAGCCACGCTCCACGCGTCGAAGGTCGGCTCGGCCTTGAACGCGACGGCGTCGTAGGCCCCGTGCAGCTGCGCGAGCAGGCCGTCGGCGCGCGGGCTGGTGAAGGGTTCGAAGCCGTCCTTGTCCTTGTCGTCGTCGTCGTCGCCGGCGGCGGGGGTCGGGCTCGGCTTCGGCGGCGCCTCCTTGACGACGGGCGGCGGCAGCGGGCCGGGCGGGACGGTGAGCACCCAGTGGGCGATCATCGCCGCGCTGACGCAGAGGAACGGCAGCAGCCAGGCGACGAGGGCCGGGCGCCCGGTGGGACGTGGTTCGAGCGAGTTCATGGTGTAGTCGTCGTAGGGGTAAGAGGGGGTAAGGGGATCCGCACGCGCCAGGCGCCGTCCTCGCGGACGAGCGTGAGCGTGTGGCTCTCTTGCTGGGAGCCCAGCAGGCGCACCTGGGCGAGCTCGCCGTCCTTGGCTTCGGATGGGTCGGCGTCGCCGACCAACTCGGCGCCGGCGAGCTCGAAGTTGGGGTCGACGTCGACGATCTGCAGCATCTCGGCCGGCTCGATGCGCCGGCGACCGCCGACCTGGTCGGAGGCCTGGGCCGCAGCCGCGGTCAGGCGCTCGGTGGCGGCCCGCTCGAGCAGCGGGTAGACGGCGTTCATGTCGCCGCGCTGGATCGCGGCAGTGAAGGCCTGGGCCGTCCGCACCGGGTCGCCGCTGCGGTCGCCGCAGGCCCCCGCCAGCGCGGCCCAGCAGATCAGGGCGGCCGTGCGCAGGACCGCGGGGATGGGGGAGCGCTGCCGCGAGTGTCCGCCGGGACAGGTTGTAGAGGACATGGCGTGAAAGACATCCATCGAGGCGGGCGGTTCGGCCGCTGCGGCCGGGGCCGCGTCAAGATGGCCTTCGAGACAGGTCTCTTCGGTCATGGCTCGTCGTCCTTCACGCGGTGGAGGCCGAGGCGCTTGAGCAGCTCGCGCAGGTAGTAGCGGGTGATGCCGGCGGACGCGGCGGCGCGGCTGAGGTTGCCGTCGTGTTGCTCGAGCAGGCGGGCGAAGTAGCGGCGCTCGAAGGCGTCGACCATGGTCTGCTTGGCCTCCTTGAACGGCTGGGCGAACAGGGCCTCCTCGCCGGGGCCGGGCGCGGGATCGGCGGCGGCGGCCGGGGCGGGCACGGGGCGGCCGGGGCGACCGAGGAACAGGTCGGCGGGCTCGATGACGCCGGCGCTGGCGAAGTGGACCGCGCGCTCGATGGTGTTCTTGAGCTCGCGGACGTTGCCGGGCCAGGTGTGGGCGACCAGGGCTCGCTTCGCGGCCGGGCTGAGGACCACGCCGCCGCCGCGCGGGCGGGTGAAGTCGCTGACGAACTTCTCGGCGAGCAGGAGGACGTCGTCGCCGCGCTCGCGCAGCGGCGGCAGCTCGACGGTCATGACCGACAGGCGGAAGTACAGGTCCTCGCGGAACAGGCCCTGGCCGACCATCGTCTTGAGGTCGCGGTGCGTGGCCGCGACCACGCGGACGTCGACCTTGCGGACCTGGGTCTCGCCGATCCGCTGGACCTCGCGGCGGTCGAGCACGCGCAGCAGCTTGGGCTGCAGCTCGAGCGGCAGCTCGCCGATCTCGTCGAGGAAGAGGGTGCCGCCGTGGGCCTCCTCGAAGGCGCCGGCGCGGCTCTCGAGCGCGCTGGTGAAGGCGCCCTTGCGGTGGCCGAGGATCGCGGCCTCGGCCAGCTCGCGCGGCAGGGCGCTGCAGTCGAGGACCACGAACGGGCCCTTGTGGCGCGGCGACTCGTCGTGCAGGGCGCGGGCGACCAGCTCCTTGCCCGAGCCGGTCTCGCCGCCGACGAGCACGCTCATGTCGGTGTCGGCGATCCGCTCGAGCACGGCGAACAGCTCGCGCATGCCGGGGCTCTGGCCGATCAGCGCGCCGAAGTGGGCCTGGCGCGAGATCGGGACCTGGACCTCGTCCTCGGCGAGGAACGCGATCGAGGTCTTGCCGAGCTGGATCGTCGCGCCCGGCTCGATCCACGCCTCGCGGATCCGCACCCCCCCGACGTGGGTGCCGTTGGTGCTGCCGAGGTCGCGCAGCAGCACCGCGCCGTGCGGGCCGCCGGCGCCGAGCTGCAGCTCCGCGTGCAGGCCGCTGATCGAGCTGTCGGTCAGCACGAGGTCGTTGACCGCGCTGCGGCCGATCGTCAGGCGCGGCCGCGCGGTCTGCACCTGGGCGTCGCGGTCGGGGCCGTCGGTCACCCGCAACATCACGCGACGCAGCGGCCGCGACGGCGCCGGGCGGGCCACGCTGGTCGTCATCGCCGCTTCGCGCGGCTCGTCGCTTCGGAAGGTCACGGCTGGCTCGTCATCGCTGGAGGAAAGAAAGGACAGGTCGCTCGGGACAGGTCACTCGGGACAGGGCGCTCGGGACAGGCGGCGCGGGGCGAGGGCCAAAGGGCCGGGCGCGGCAGGGAGGAGCGTCGGCGGCGTGGGGGAACCGGGGGCGCGGGACGGAGCGGCTGGGTGGCGGTGCCGCGAGGGAGAAGGCGAGGGCGCGACGGCGGCGGCGCGAGGCGCCGCGAGGGGGTGAAGCCGGCGGCGAGGAGCGGCGGCGGGGGCCGCGGGGTGAAGCCGGGTGCGCCGGAGGTGCTTGCGGAGGCGGCGCGGACAGGGCGAAGGGGACATGTCCTTCAGTTCAGGTATTGCTCGCGGCCGTCGACGATCCGCAGGTGGCGCGGGCGCTTGCCCCCGCCGCCCTTGCGCGGGCCGACTTTGCCGGAGGCGGGTCGGTTTTGCCAGCGACGGGCGACGACGAGGGCGAGGCAGCCGGCGACGAGGCCGGGGACGACATCGGGCCAGGCGCCGCGCAGCAGCGGAGGGACGAGCAGGAACGCGACCGCGAGGCCGGCGAAGCTGCGCGAGGTGAGCGGGAGGACGCCGAACAGCGCCAGAGGCTGGCGCGCGAACACCACGCCGAAGGCGACGACCGCGGCGACGTCGACCGGGGTGGTGCCGCCGTGGGGGACCGCCAGCACGGCCGGGACGGCCAGGCCGAGCAGGCCGAGCACCAGGTAGCCGAGGATGGCGGCGCCGAGGACGAAGCCGAGGTAGCGCGCGGTGCCGAGCCGCGCCTCGACCTGGCTGCCGACGAGCCACTGCAGCAGGGCGGTGCCGATGAGGCCGGCGAGCTGGCCGTCGGGGAACAGGAGCGGCGCGGTGAGCGGCTGCCAGAGCGCGGTCTCGCCGAGGAACGGCGCGCCGAGCAGGAGCACGCGGGCGAGCGGCAGGTCCGAGACGAAGGCGCTGGCGGCCGTGGCGGCCACCAGCAGCCAGAAGCTGCCGGGCCGGAAGCGCGGCAAATTCGCGAACGGCGAGGTCGGCACGGTCTGGGAGTGTAGCAGGTGCGTCGCGCGCGCCCGTCGATGTACGCCGGTTTTTTGCGGCACGCGGGGCGGGTTTGGCACGCTCCGGCGCATGGACCCGAAGAACCGCCGCCGTCATCGCGTGTTTGCGACCAAGCACACGGAGTATCACCTGCGGGCCGACGAGTGCGTGGGCGTCCGCGACCGCACCACCGGCGCGTGGCTGCGGCGCCACGCGGCCCTGCGCCTGCGCGCGGTCCAGCTGCCGCCGATCGGCGCCGACGCGGAGTGGATCGGTCGTCGCCTGCAGTTCTGGGGACACGCGACCGACGTGACGACGTCGCCGGTCATCGAGGTGACGCGGCCGGAGCTGCACGTCCTCGCCCACTACGTCAGCGGCGTGCGCAGCGGCGAGATCGCTGCCTGAGCGGGGCGGAGGGGTCTGCTGGCCTTCGGGGCAGGTTCGCCGCGGACCCGCACGCACTCGGGGGCTCGTCCGGAGCGGGTGACGGCGAGCTCGCTGCGCGGCTGTCACGGAGGGGTCTGCTGGCCTTCGGGGCAGGTTCGCCGCGGACCCGCAGGCACGCGGGGGCTCGTCCGAAGCGGGTGACGGCGAGCTCGCTGCGCGGCTGTCACGGAGGGGTCTGCTGGCCTTCGGGGCAGGTTCGCCGCGGACGCAGCACGCACTCGGGGGCTCGTCCGGAGCGGGTGACGGCGAGCTCGCTGCGTGGCTGTCCCGGAGGGGTCTGCTGGCCTTCGGGGCAGGTTCGCCGCGGACCCGCAGGCACGCGGGGGCTCGTCAGGAGCGGGTGACGGCGAGCTCGCTGCGCGGCTGTCACGGAGGGGTTTGCTGGCCTTCGGGGCAGGTTGGCCGCGGACGCAGCAGGCACTCGCGGCCGCTGCTAGCGACCTCGGCGAGGCTGGCGCATTCGACATGCGCCCAAGGGCATGTCCATCAGCGCATGCTCTAATGGACATATCTTGAAGGACATGTCCTGAATTGCCGACGCGGCCGACCGCGCGGGGCGGGCGGCCGCGAGGGCGTCCGGGGCGGCTACTTGGAGCCGGTCTTCTTGGCGGCGGTGCTGGGGCCGCGGGTCGGGTCGGGGCCGCCGGCGGGGACGGGGGCGCCGTCGGCCGACACGGCGGTCGACGGGGTCCGCGTCGAGTCGACGGGGCCGGTGGCAGGGTTGGCGGCGCCGGTCGGCGGAGTCGCGGTCCCAGGGGCGCCGGTCGGCGCGGTGGCGGTCGACGGGGTGCCGGTCGCCGGGGCCGTCGGGTCGGTGGTCGCGGGCGGGGTCTCGGCCGGGGCGTCGCCGGCCTTGGCCGCGGCCGGGTCGCCGTCGCCGTCGTAGCAGCACAGGATGCCGCCGTTGCGCTCGGAGGTGACCGAGCCGCAGCCCTCGGCCTTGCCGAGCGAGATCTTGGTCTGGCCGCGCCAGATGGCGTCGCGGCACTTGCCGAACGCGCAGCCGTCACCGCAGCAGACCGGCTCGGAGCAGATGCCGGAGTCCATGCACGGGAACACGGTCTCGGCGGTCGGCGGCGGCGGGCACAGGTCCTCGGTCTGGCCGTGGCTCATGGCGGCGACGAACTTGCCGGGGCCCGCCTCCTTGTTGCAGGCGTTGGCGGTGGTGTGCCGCTTGAGGTCCTCGTGCTTGCCCTGGTAGCCGCACACGTGCCAGCCCTTGGAGCATGCGTCGGCGGGCGAGGTGCAGACGCCCTTGTCGTCGCCGCAGGCCTTGCCGGTCGGCTTGTCGCGCAGGCTCTTGGTGCCCTCCCAGGTGGCGAGGCAGCCGGCGATCCGCTTGTGCCGGGTGAGGTCGGCGAAGCCCTCGCGCTGGCCGTCGGCGCAGCCGATGACCTCGGGCTCGCCCTTCTCGCTCTCGATGAACTTCACGCCCTGGAGCGAGCGCGGCGGGTCTTTGCCGGAGGGGTCGTCGTAACCGCCGACGTTCGGCCCGGGGCCGCACACGCAGGCGGACTGGAGCACAGGTACGGCGAGGAACACGGCCAGGAGCCGCGAGAAGCGAAGCTGGAACATGGGGCGCAAAGAATAGGCGAGTTGCGCGCCGCGGGGAAGGTTTCGGCCGGGGCCGCGGATCGCGAAAATTTGCGCAAACTCGCCTCGCGGACCCCGGGCCCGCGCGACCTCGCGGGCTGGCGCTGTCGGCCGGCCGCGGCCACCGCGGTGCACGGCGAGGCCGCCGCCGGCAGCGACGGGCCGCGAGCGAAGTTGCAGGCGGGGTCCGATTCGGACGCGCACGAGCTGGTTCGGGGCAGCGTCGCCGCTCCGTAGGTGCCGCTCGGTTCACGGCGCGTGGCGACGTGGTGGCCGCGAGGTCGAGGAGCTTCGGTGTCGGCGCGCCGCGGCGCGTTCTCCGAGGTCGGGGATCGGCTCGCAGATCCGGCGTCGCGGTGGCCCACACCTCCGCGGGCTTGTCCGGCAAGAACGCCCAGCTCGCCGGCGCCGCGATCACGCTCACCTCGTGGCGCGGCCGGAAGTCGCGCATCGCATGACGCTGGTCTCTGCATGCACTGCCCATCAGGCACTGCGTCTCGTGCCCGGGCACGGGTCGTTGCTCGCGTGCCGCCTCTCCGTCACCCGCGCGTCCTCGCGGGCGCGCGAACTTCTCGGCGGCGCCGGATCGGTCGCGCCGTGTTCAACGCGCAGACGAGCGGGTCGTCGGCGAAGGCGTGGGAGCGTCGGTCTCGTCGGCGGGCGCGAGGGCCCGGAGCGCGGCGCGGGTCGCCTCGAGCGCGCTCAGGCCCTCGCCGTGCTCCGCCCACCACATCAGCGCGGCGAAGGTGGCCGCGATCAGCGTGCGTGCGACCAGCGGCGGAGGCGTGTCGGACGACGCGCGGGTCGCCAGCGTCGTGGCGATCACCGCCTCGATCTCCCGCAGCGTCGGGTGGTTCAGGAGCGCGGGCGCGTCGGCCAGCAAGCGGAGGCGCTGCCGGGCCATCGCGGCCGCCTCGGGGTCGTCGAGCGAGCGCAGGAAGGGCTCGGCGAATTCGCGGAGCACGCCGCCGACGCCCAGCTCGGCGCCGGCCAGCGACGCGGCGCGCTGCTGGACGACGGCGCGCACGTCGTCGAGGCCGTCCCAGACGAGGTCCGACTTCGACGGAAACAGCCGAAACAGGGTCCGACGGCTCACCGACGCGGCCTCGGCGATCTCGCCCATGGTCACCCGGTCGAACCCGTTGCGCTGAAAAAGTCCCAGGGCGATGCGGGCGATCCGGCGCGGATCTGCTTCCTGGGGACGTCCTCGCTTCGACGCTGTTTGCATTTTGGCACCCTATGCCATAAATGGGATGGAGCAGACACGAGGCGCCCATGCGGCCTCCGAGGACGACCTGACATGAGCACCCGAATCGACCCGGCGACGGCGATGCCCGTGCCCTTCGACGTGCAACGCGAGCTCGAGCGACCGGAGGCGAGGGCCGACCCGTTCGCCGCGTACGCGCGGTTGCGGCGGTTGGGGCCGGTGCTCCGCTGGCGCTCCCGCTTCGCAGAGAACCTGGTCATCACGCGCTACGACGACGTGATGAACGCGCTGCGGGACCCGCGGCTCGCCAACGATCGCCGCAACATCGGCGACGGCGGCAAGAGCCCGCTCGAGCGCTGGTGGATGCCGAGCATCATGAAGTTGTTCCTCGGCAGCATGGTGATGAAGGACCCGCCGGATCATCGCCGCCTGCGCAACCTCGTCCAGAAGGCGTTCACGCCGGCCATGGTCGAGCGCCTGAACGGGCGCGTGGAGCAGATCACGGCGGAGCTGCTGGACACTGCGGCGAACAAGCCGACGTTCGATCTGATCGCCGACCTCGCGTTGCCGCTGCCGCTGACCGTCATCTCGGAGATGCTCGGCGTCCCGGAGCCCGAGCGGATGCGGTTCCGCGAGCTGCTCGGCAAGGTGCTCGAACCGGCGAGCATGAACCTCGTGGGGCTCGTCCTCAACTACCCCAACATGCTCCGGCTCAACCGGTTCCTCCGGCGCCTGGTGCAGCTGCGGCGCGAGCAGCCGGGCGACGACCTGGTGACGGCGCTGGTGCAGGCCGACGAGGGCGGCGACCGGCTCAGCGAGGACGAGCTGATCTCGATGGTCTTTCTGCTGCTGTTCGCCGGCCACGAGACGACGGTGAACCTGATCGGCAACGGCGTCCTGGCGTTGCTGCAGCACCCCGACCAGCTCCAGCTGCTGCGCGACCGCCCCGAGCTGATCGACCTCGCCATCGAGGAGCTGTTGCGGTTCACCAACCCGGTGGGCACAGTCTCGCCGCGGTTCGCTCGCGAGGACCTCGAGATCGCGGGCGTACGGATCCCCAGGGGCAGCACGCTCACCCTGCTGCTCGCCTCGGCCAACCTCGACGACACCGCGTTCCCCGGCGCGGGCCGGCTCGACATCACCCGCAACCCGAACCGCCACGTCGCGTTCGGCTTCGGCGTCCACTATTGCCTGGGCGCGCCGCTCGCCCGCGTGGAGGCGCGTATCGCCATCCCCGCGCTGCTCCAGCGCTTCCCGGGCCTGCGGCTCGCGGTCCCGGCGGAGAAGATCCGCTGGCGGGCCAACATGGGCCTGCGCGGGCTGGAGTCGCTGCCGCTGTCCGTCGCGCCGGGCCACGCGGGGCGGCGGGCGTAGGGGCGGCGAGCGGCGCGTCACCGGCGGATGATGCCAGGGGGAGCGCCGCCGGTCAGGCCTAGGCCTCGGGGTCGTCGGGCGCGGGCGGGACCGACTCGGGCGGGGCGAGGCCGGCGGCCTGCTCGCGGCTGCGAGTGATGAGGTACGAGACGCCGACGCTGAGGAAGAACAGGCCGACCATCGGGAACGCCATCATCAGCTGCGAGACCGGCTCGGGCGGGGTGAGCACGGCGGCGATGACGAAGATGGCGATCACCGAGATCTTCCAGAACCGCAGCAGGCTGCGGTGAGTGAGCACGCCGGCGAAGCTGAGGAAGGCGATCAGCAGCGGGAACTCGAACACGGCGCCGAAGGCGACCAGGATCTTGGTGGCGTCGCGGATGTAGTCGTTGAGCGTGAGGTGGTACGCGACCGTGGTCTCGGCGCCGCTGGTGCTCTGGGTGTACGAGAGCAGCCACTGGATGGTCCATGGCAGCACGACCTTGTAACAGAAGGCGGCGCCGGCCAGGAACATGAACACCGAGGTGGCCACGAACGGGATGACGTAGCGCTTCTCGCGGGCGTAGAGGCCGGGGGCGATGAACATCCACAGCTGGTAGAAGCCGATCGGCGCGGCGAGGAAGATGCCGGCCGCGACCGCCACCCGCATGTCGGTCATGAAGGCGTCCATCATCGCCAGCACCTGCAGCTCGGGCTTGCCGTCCATGCCGGCGGCCGCCCAGGCGGTGTGCAGCGGCGCGGCCAGGAACTCGCGCAGCTCGGTGGCGTAGACGAAGCTGAGGATGCACGCGACCACGAGGCCGAGGAACGCCTTCACCAGGCGGTTCCGCAGCTCGCTCAGGTGGTCCCAGAACGACATCGGCTGGTCGCCCTCGGGGCCCTCGGCGAGGCCGTCGAGGCCGTTGGTGGCCGGCGAGGGGACGACCGCGGACAGGGGCGCGGGCGCGGGGACGGGCGGGGTGTTGCCGGTGCTCATGCGACGTCACGCTCGTTGGCGGGCCGGGCCGGCGCGGCCGGGCCGGCGCGCGAGGCGGGTTCGGCCGGGACTGCGCCCGGCACCGGGACGGCCCGCGGGGCGGCCTCGGACGGCGCCGACGAGACCGTGCCGGCGACCGGGACGGCCCGCGGGGCGGCCTCGGCGGCCACCGTCGAGACGGTCGCGGCGGCCGGGGCGGGCGCGGGCTGGCTGTCCGAAGAGACCTGCTCCGAAGGACCTGTCGCCGCGGGCTTGTCCCCGAGGGCAGGCGCTCGCTTGGCCTCCTCGCGGGCGAGCTCGTTGATCTTCTGCTGGGCCTTGACGACCTCCATGCGGGCGCGCTGGAGCTCGCGGCGGGCGATGTCGCGGGCGCCGTCGAGCTCGGCCTTGGTGCCGTGGTAGGCGGCGCGGATCTCCTCGATCGGCTCGCGCAGCTCGTCGGCCTCCATGACCTGGGCCCGGAACTGCTCGGCGGTGCGGCGGATGCTGCCGTAGATGCCCGCCAGCGTCTTGATCAGGCTGGGCAGCTCGCGGGGCGAGAAGAGCATCAGGGCGACGATCCCGACCAGGATCATCTCGGTGAGGCCGATGCCGAACACCGGCAGACCATAGCAGTGTCCCGCCGCGCGGGCGAGCGGGCCGGTGGCGCGGTCTGCGCGGACGGGCGGACGGGCAGCCCTGGGGGCCTCCGCGGCCGCGCACGCGGGTGCCAGGACGTCCCGCACGCGCCGGCGCGGCGACGCCCGGACTGGTGAGCGATCGCCGGCCGGCTGCGCGGCCACGGCGGGGGTGCGGGGGCGCCGGAGCTGGCTGGCCGAAGGGACAGGTACGGCGAACTGCGCCGGGCGCGGCGCGGGGGAGGGGGCGAGGGCGGAGATGTCTGGAGGGACAGGTATGGGCCCGGCGGCGCGGGAGCGAAGCGTGGGAGATGGCCGGAGGGACAGGTGCGGCGGGCCGCCGAGCGCGGCGGGAGCGGAGCTTGGGAGATGTCCGGAGGGACAGGTATGGCCGCGACTGGCGCGGCGCGGAGCTTTGGAGATGTCCGGAGAGACAGGTGCGGCGGGCTACCGAGCGCGGCGAGAGCGGGGCGTGGGAGATGTCCGGAGAGACAGGTTCGGAGGCGGCCGAGCGCGGCGCGGAGCGGAGTGTGGGATATGTCCTGAGGGACAGGTGTGGAGGACTGCCGAGCGCGGCGGGAGCGGGGTGTGGGAGATGTCCGGAGGGACAGGTGTGGGGGGCCGCGGCGGGGGCGAGGCTTGGGAGAGGTCCGGGGGGACAGGTGCGGCGGGCCGCGGCGGGGGCGGAGCTTGGGAGATGGCCGGAGGGATAGGTGCGGCGGCCGCCGAGCGCGGCGGGGGCGAAGCGTGGGAGATGTCTGGAGGGACAGGTTCGGCGGCCGCCGAGCGCGGCGGGGGCGAGGCGTGGGAGATGTCCGGAGGGACAGGGCGGCGGCCGCCGAGCGCGGCGGGGCGAGGCGTGGGAGATGTCCGGAGGGACAGGTGCGGCGGCCGCGGTGGGGACGAGGTGTGGGAGATGTCCGAGGGGACAGGTGCGGGGGGCCGCGGCGGGGGCGAGGCTTGGGAGATGTCCGGGGGGACAGGTGCGGGGGGCCGCGCGGAACGAAGCGTGGGAGACGTCCGGAGGGACGGGTGCAGTGGGCGCGGCGGGGGCGAAGCGTGGAGATGTCCGGAGGGACAGGTGCGGGGCCGCCGCTCGGGGCGAGGCTCGGGAGATGTCCGGAGGGACAGGTGCGGGGCCGCCGCTCGGGGCGAGGCTCGGGAGATGTCCGGAGGGACAGGTGCGGGGGGCCGCAGCGCGGGGCGAAGCGTGGGAGATGTCCGGAGGGACAGGTGCAGCGGACCGCCGCCCGGGGCGAAGCGTGGGAGATGTCCGGAGGGACAGGTGCAGCCGGTCGCGCCGGGGGCCGCCGAGAGCGGGCCGCAGGGGCGAGGGACGGCGGACTTCGAGAACTGGCTCGAAGGACATGCCCGCTCGGCCATGGCCGGAGCGGCCTGCACTTCAGGACATGCTCGAAGAGCTAGACGCGCGCCGGGCCGGGCTTGCCGGTGCGCGGGGGCTGGCGGCGCGGCGGGGCGACGCCGACGCTGGTGCTGAGCTGCTCGTAGAGGCTGCGCTGGTAGGTCATGCCTTCCTTGACCGACTTGAGGCCCTCCACGATCTGGTCGGCGCCCTGGGTCTGCGCGCGGTGGGCCTTGCTGAGCTGGCTGACCATCTCGCTGATGGTCTCGATCGCGCGGGTGATCTGGCGCGAGCCCCGGGTCTGCTCCTGGGTCGAGCGCTCGACGTGGCGGGTGATCGTCTTCATCTTCTCGGCCGAGCGCATGATCTGCTCGGCGCCGCGAGCCTGCTCGCTGGTGGCGGTGGCGACCTGCTGCACGGTGGTGGCGACGACGTTGATCGCGTCGGTGACCTGCTTGGAGTTCTGGGTCTGCTGGACGGCGACGCGGGCGATCTCGCGGACCATGCCGGTGGAGCGGCGGGCGGCGTCGGAGATCCGCTTGAGCGCGTCCTCGGCCTGATGGCTGACGCGCACGCCGTCGTCGACCGACTTGCTCGAGCGCTGCACCGCCTCGACGGCGTTCCGGCTCTCGCGCTGGACCGCCTTGATGATGTCGGCGATCTCCTTGGTGCTGCTGGCCGAGCGCTCGGCGAGGTCCTTGATCTCGTCGGCGACGACCGCGAAGCCCTTGCCGTGCTCGCCGGCCTGGGCGGCGATGATGGCGGCGTTGAGCGCGAGCAGGTTGGTCTGCTCGGACACGTCGTCGATGACGCTGAGGATCTTGCCGATCTCGCTGATCCGCTCGCCCAGGCGGCTGATGACCGCCACGCCGTCGGCGGAGTAGGTCTTGATCAGGTTGATGACCTCGATGGTCTGGTTGATGGCGTCCACGCCGCCCTCGGCGGCCCACACCACCTCCTCGGACAGGCCGGCGGTCTCGTTGGCGTTGTTCTCGACCTGCTGGATCGAGGTGTCCATCGCCGTCATCGCCAGCGAGGTCTCCTCGGCGGTCGAGCTCAGCGCCTCGATGTTCTTGGCGACCTCCTTGACCGAGTAGGTCATCTCCTCGATCGAGGTGGCGGTCTCCTGCACGCTGGCGGCGAGGTTCAACATGCTCTCGGCGACCTCGTCGTTGGCGGCCGCCATCTCGAGGATCGAGCTGGCGCTCTCCTCGGCGTTGCTGGCCAGCAGCTCGACGTTGTCGGCGATGCCCTTGAGGCCGCCGTTGACGTTGTTGAGCGCCTGCGAGGTCTCCTCGAGCGCGCCGGTGGTGGTGCCGAGGCCCTCGGCCAGCTCCTGCATCAGCGCGGCGCCCTCGGCGTCGATGCCCCGGGTGCTCAGGCCGCCCTCGTCGAGCATGCGCCGCAGCTCCTCGGCGTCGCGCAGGGCGCCGTCGCGCTGGCTCAGCGCCTCGGCCAGGCGAGCCTGGATCCGCCCGAGGTCGGCGGCGGTGGCCTCCTGCTCGCGGCGCGCCGACTCGAGCTCGCTGGTGAGGCGGTGCCGGGTCTCGTTGGCGCCGCGGCGCACCGTCTCGAGCTCGCTGCGCAGGACGTCGAGCTCGGGCACGCCGCCGCGCACGCTCTGCTGCAGCGCCCGCGACTCCATCTGGGCGTCGTGCAGGCGCGTCTCGAGATCGGCGAGCCGCACCTCGGCGGCCTGAGCCCGGCCGGCCTGCTCCTGCGCCCGCGCGGTGACCTCCTGCAGCCGCGTGGCCAGGCTCCGCTGCTCGAGCTCGGCGCTGCGCAGCTGGTGCGCGTCGGCCTGCAGCCGCGCGGCCAGCTCCTGGCCGTGCGCCTGGCAATTCTGCAGCCGCGCGGTCAGGTCCTGCACCTGGGCCTGAAGGCCATGCGCGTGGCTGGTCGCGTCGTGCAGGGCGCGCTCGGACTGGTGGCTGCGCGCCTCGAACTCGCGCAGCGCCTGCCGCTCGTCGCTGGCCCGCGCGAGCTCGCGGTCGGCCCGCGTGCCGATGTAGTAGCCGGCCGCGCCGGTGAGCAAGGCGATGGCGCCGGGGTAGATGGGCTCGAGCCCGCCGAGGACGGCGATGCCGGCGAGAAGCCCGAGGATCAGCGGCGACCAGGGCGGCAGCGGGAGTCGGTTGTCCATTCGCGCGTTGGCGGCGATTGTAAAGAAAGGCCGGGCGGGCCTCCAGGCCGCGGCGCGGCGACAGGTTGCGCGAAAACGCTCGCGCCCACGGCGCGAAGTGCGGCCAGGGCGGCGATTCCTGCCCGAAGCGAGGTGTCATGGTCCACGCGGCCTCGCGCCGGCACGCCCAGGCCTCGCGGCGCCTCGACTCGGCGAAGCGCGAGCGGCGGAGCGATCCGGCCTGGAATCGCGGAACGTGCTCGCGGCCGGCTCGGCGAGCCGCTCGCGCCACGCATGTCTCGAGCTCCGCCCGGAGCCGGTGTCGGCCTGCGTCTTTCGTCGCGGGCCAGAGCAGAACGGCCGGTCTTGCTCGTACCGGGCACGTGGGCGGCGCCGATGGTGGCGCCGGAGCTGCGAATCCGGGCCGCCGAGCGCTTCGCCTGCGACCTCGCGGTCGAGGTGGTCGTCTCGGCGGTGCGGCCGGCGCTCGCCGACGGCGCGCGAGGCTCCGCGACGGTTCAGAACAGGCCGAGCTGGGTGCCGTCGTCGTGCTGGGCGGCGACCGTGGCGCCGAGGCTCTGCAGCCAGGCCTGCGCGGGGGCGGTCCAGGCCGGGTCGCCGCGCAGCAGCACCTTGGGCTGGCCGCCGCTGCGCCACAGGGTCGCCAGGGCGTCGCGGCCGAGGCGGCCGGGGCAGGCGGCGGCGACGACCTCGACGGTGCGGCGCGCGGGTTGTCCCGTGAGCCAGGTGTCGACGCCGGCGCGCAGGGCCGGGGGGGCGTCGACCAGGACCAGGGCGAGCGGTGGGGCTGGCTCTTGGGACCTGTTCTTTGCGACCTGTCCGAAGGTTCGCGGGTCGAAGGCGTCGTGCGGGCTCAGGCGGATGGTGGCCGGCTCGTCGCCGCCGGGGCGGGCCACGCCGTCGAGGTGGGGGGCGAAGCGCGGGTGGGCGGTGAACGGCAGGTCGCCGAGCGCGTGCTCCTGGATCTGGCGGGCGCAGGTGGCCGTGGCGCACAGGATCTCGACGTGCAGGCCGAGCGCGTTCAGGGTGGCGAGGCCGGCGTGGGCGAGCGGGGCCGGCGGCGCGTCGAGGGCCCAGGTCGGCAGGGCGCGCAGGAGCAGCCACTCGCACGCCGGCAGGCCGGCGCCGGGGCCCAGCGCCCAGGTGTAGAGGCAGGTGGGGCCGCCGCCGCGCGGGCGCAGCAGCAGCGAGCTGCCGCCGAGCGGAAGTCCCGAAGGACATGTCAAGAGGGACAGGCGACCGACGCCGAACTCGCGGCCGTGGTCGACGAGGACGGCGCGGGCGAGGCTCTGGCGCTGGCTCGGGCTGAGGTTGGCGAGCGCGAGGGCGTAGAGCAGGTCGCGGTGGCCGAGCCAGGCGCCGGGGACCAGCTTGGGGGCGGCGCCGAGGTGCGAGAGGAAGGTCGTGCGGCCGCGCTCGCAGCGGTCGATGCTGAGGCGCCCGTGCGCCAGGAGCTGCTGGACGGCGGCGAGGTCAGACACGCGGCTTCGATCCCCGCCCGGTTTTATCGCGGGCGCGGGCGCGGCGGAAGAAAGCTTGCAAGAGCGCGGCGGACTCGCCCGCGAGCACGCCGGGGACGATCGTGAGGCGATGGTTGAGGCGCGGGTCGTCGCACAGGTTGTAGAGCGAGCGGACGGCCCCGGCCTTCGGGTCGGCGGCGCCGTACACGAGGCGGGCGACGCGGGCGTTGACGATCGCGCCGGCGCACATCGGACAGGGCTCCAAGGTCACGTAGAGCGTGGCGCCGTCGACGCGCCAGCGCCGGCGAGCCGCGCACGCCTCGCGCAGGGCGACGATCTCGGCGTGGCCGGTGGGGTCGGCGCCTTGCTCGCGGGTGTTGCCGCCGGTGCCGAGGACGACGCCGTCCACCACGACGAGCGCGCCGACCGGGACGTCGCCGGCGGCCGCGGCCGCCTCGGCGATCGCCAGGGCGGCGCGCATGTAACGGAGGTCGAGCGCGTGCTGCGCGCTGTCGTCCAAGGCGATCTCCGGCCGGCTCAAGGCTTGATGTCGGCGGCGGTGCGGGGCAGCAGGCGGGACTCTTCGAAGCCGAAGGTCAGCGGGCCGGTCAGCGAGGTGAAGGTGTCCCCGGCCTTCGGCAGGGTCCAGTCGACCTTGGCGAAGAAGATGTCGTCGACGAACAGGCCGTCGGTGAGCTCGAAGTCGCCGAACATCATGTTGGCCGCGGCGACCTGGACGTTCTCGACGGTGACGAGCACGCCCTCGTAGTTCTCCTGCAGCGGGCCGCCGGTGGCCACGTCGGCGGCGGATACGACCTCGGGGGCCGGGACGGCGCCGTTGCCGGTGACGACGATCTTGGCCGGGTCGCTGACCTCGATCTGCGAGCTCTCGTAGTACTCGTCGTACACGCCCTCGACGTCGACCACGTCGCCCGGCTCGACCGTGACGGCCTTGGCGCCGATGTACACGTAGATGCCCGAGTGCTCGCCGCCCATCGGGTCCTGAATGAAGAAGCCGTCCTTCTTGAAGGTGAGCGGCGAGGTGACGATCGCGCCCTTCACCAGCACCGGCGTCTGGACCGGGAGGGTGCCCTCCTGGATCTCGTAGATCGTGTGCTCCTCGGCCTGCGGCACCATGTCGACCACCAGGTCGGCGCCGGCGCGCGGGGCGATCTTGTGGTTGTCGTAGCTGAAGCGCAGCGGGCCGGCGATGCTCTTGAACACCTGGCCGTTGACGACCGTGGGCTCCTCCATCTGCGCGAACAGGAAGAAGTCGTTGATCCGCAGCGCGCCCTCGACCTCGAAGTCGCTCATGTCGACGGCGGGGTTGGTGACGGTGACGTTCTCGACCTGGACCAGCACGCCCTCGTAGGCCTCGGCCTTGGCGCCGTCGGTGGCGACGTCGGCGGCGGCGACCACGGCCGGCGCCGGGGACTCGCCCTGGCCGACCTCGACGATCGCGTCGACGCTGGTGACCTGCAGCTGGCTCTCGCCGAAGAACTCGGTGTACTCGCCGGTGATGTCGACGATCACGCCCGGCTTGACGCCGAAGTTCATCGCCACCTCCTCGTAGAGGAACACTGCGATGCCCGACAGCTCGCCGCCCATCGGGTCCTGGACGAAGATCGTGCCCTTGCCGTCGCCGTCGACGTGGACCGGCGAGGTGATGACGACGCCCTTGACGGTGACGACGCTGCCCTCGGGGACCTCGCCGCCCTGGATGTCGTAGATGGTGACGTTGTCGAGGTCGGGGCCGGTGGTGCCGGTCTCCGTGGTCGGGCCGGCGGTGGTGTCGGTGTCGGCGCTGGTCGTGTCGGTGGTCGTCTCGGGCTCGTCGGTGGTGGCCGGGTTGCTGGTGGTCGGCGGCTCGTCGGTGGTCGGGCCGCCGGTGGTCGGACCGCCCGTGTCCGTGTCCGCGGTGTCGGTGCTCGCCTCGGTGTCGCTGCCGCCCGAGTCGGTGGTCATCGCGTCCGGAGTGAGGTTGCAGGCGACGGCCCCGAGGACGAGGCCGACGGTGACACTGGGAATGAGCGCGCGAGGACGAAGCATAGGTGTGTGTGCGCGAAAATCTACCACCGGGGCGACGACGCGCGCCAGTGGGCAAGTGGCCCCGCCAAGGGTCGCCCAGAGGTGACATCGTCGCGACGCGGACCGCGAGCTGGAGCGAAGAGAGCGTGTCCCTTCAGACATGTCTTTTAAAATATGTCCGAAGAGGCAGGCACGCGAACGACGTGAAGTCGGCGCCCGCGGACTCGGCGTCGCGAGGATGAGGCCGGCGTCATCGCGCGGCGTGGCCTCGTTTAGCAGATCTCCGCCGCCGAGACTCGACGCCCGTCGAGCTCGCGCGGAGCGGCGTGAGCGGGCGCGCCGCGCGACACGAGCGCCTCGACGACGGGGCGCGGACGATCGACCGGGTCGCCGGTGTCTCGGACGCCCGCCGGGCGCAGCGAGAGCGTGAGCGCGAGATCTGCTTCGCGGACCGCTTCAGCGCGAGACCAGGGTCGAACTGTGGGAGGACGCGGGGGCGCCGGGACCGACCGGTCGGCGCTTCGCGGGCTGCGTGTTGCGGAGGACGCGGGGGCCGGGACCGACCGGTCGACGCTTCGCGGGCTGCGTGTTGCGGGGGCGCCGGGACCGACCGGTCGGCGCTTCGTGGCCTGCGTGTTGCGGAGGACGCGGGGGCACCGGGACCGACCGGCCGGCGCTTCGCGGGCTGCGTGCGGGGGACGACGCGGAGGCGCCGGGGCCGACCGGCCGGCGCTTCGCGGGCTGCGTGCGGGGGACGACGCGATGGGCGCCGGGGCCGACCCGGTAGGGGCGTCGCTCGTCGATGCCGGTTTCGCGCCCGGGCCGGTCGACATGTGCAAGAGGACATGTCCTGTCGCGCAGGTCGCGGCGGGGAGATCTGCAGGCGCAGAAAGCGAGAGAGGCCCCGTGGGGGGCCTCTCTCGCTGCGCATCCGGAAGGATTCGAACCTCCGACTTTCGGTTCCGTAGACCGACGCTCTATCCAGCTGAGCTACGGATGCAAAACCCTGCAACACGTGGTGCAGGGGCGGCGAAACCTATCAGGGTCCGAGGGCAGGAGCAAGAGGTTCCGCGCGATAAAAACGAGCGCTACATCACAGGTGTTCGACTTCTTACAGGTGTTCGACTTCTTGCTCGGCCTCAGCTCGGGCCGCGGGTCGCTCGCTCGGCCAGGAGGGTGAGGAGGGTGATGGCGTTGTTGCCGAAGTGCACGGCGATGGCGCAGGACAGGCGGCCGGTGGCGGCGTAGACCCCGGCGAACACCAGGCCGAGCCAGAAGTAGACCACCAGGCCGTGGATGTTGCCGTGGAAGACGGCGAACAGCAGGGCGGAGGTGACGAGCGCGGGCCACATGCCGGCGCGGTGGGCGACCCGGCGGAACACGAGGCCGCGGAAGAACAGCTCCTCGCCCAGCGGGGCCAGCGCGAGGGCGGAGAACACCAGGCTGCTGAGGGCCGGGCCGCCGGCGGCCACGAGGTCGAGGACGAGCGGCTGCTCGGCGATCGGCACGCCCAGCAGCTGCATGAGGAAGCCGAGGGCGTAGCTGCCGACCACGGCGGCGCCGAGGTAGACGAGGGAGATCGTGGCGGCGCGCGGCAGGCGGGGCATCTGCGCGGGCGGCAGGAGCGGCGGCCGGGGGCCGGGCTCGAGCAGGCGGCCGAGGCGGTCGTAAAGGAGGGCGCCGACGAGGGTGGCGATCGGCGTCAGCGCCAGGGAGAGGGCGACCTTGGCCTGGTCCGGCGGCAGCACCGGGCGGCCGAACAGCGCCTGGATGCCGGCGCGCAGGCCGTCGGCGACGCCGGGGATCCCCAGGATCAGCACCAGGCCGGCGGCGAAGCAGCCGACCGCGGTGACGATCTCGCTGGCGATCACGGCGACCCGATCTCTGACGGCGGCGGACACTTACGCTCAGTGTGGCGGGGGGCGACAGATCCTACAAGGAGACGCTGTGCTGTCGGTCGGGGTGTGACCTTGGCCGGTGCATGGACCCTTGCAACCGGCGAGCGATGCGGCTAGGTTCCGAGACCCCGCGGGGCCCCCTGGACCGCGGCGTCCGACAACCTGACTGCGCACGGAATGGTGGCCGAGAGGCTGAAGGCGCAGGTTTGCTAAACCTGTGTAGGGGAAACTCTACCGAGGGTTCGAATCCCTCCCATTCCGCCACGTTCGAGGCCGTCCTCCCGCTCCCTGGGTCGGACGGCCTTCGAGCTTTCGGCGCGCCGAGTCCGCTCTCCGGGCGTGGGGATCGGGGTGGCCCGGGGGACAGGGGCTTCGGGACATGTCCCCGAGTGCTTGTGCGTCTGCTCGCTGCGCCGGGGCCGCGCTCGCGGCGAGGGCGCAGGCACGAGGTCGTCCGCGGAGGCTCGCGCTCGCCGAGCGCGCTCGAGACGACCTGCGCATCACCGCTTGCGGGGTCGCAGCTGCCGGGACGGGCGCGGCGGTTCAGGAGGCCGAGCCGTGCTCGCGGGTGAGGCCGCGGAGCGCAGCTGCTGCGACGGGCAGGCGGTTCAGTAGGTCGAGCCGTCCTTGCGGGTGAAGTGCCAGCGGCCGTTCTCGAAGATGCCGACGAGGTCGTCGGCCGGGTAGCTGACGGAGTCACCGGGGCTGCGGTCGCCGACCTCGAGCAGGGCGACGTCGCTGTCGGTGAGGTTGAGGATGTGGTGCGCCTCGCCGGAGCCCGCCGGGAAGCCGATGCACATGCCGGGCTCGAGCTCGAACTCGCCGGCGTCGGTGACGAGGGTCGGGCGGCCCTCGAGGACGTAGACGAACTCGTCCTGGCGGCTGTGGGCGTGGCGCAGCGCGCTGCACGAGCCGGGCGACAGGCGGGTGTGGTTGACGCCGAAGTTGACGAGGCCGAACAGGTCGCCGAGCGGCCGCTTGAGCCGGCCCTCGACGCGGCGGGCGAACTCGGGCGGGTAGACGCTGGGACGCACGCGGGGCGGGGCCTCGGCGGCGACGATCGGGGTCTTGCGCGGCGGCTGGTCGGTGCTCATGGCGGGCTCACGGGGAACGAGGATGCTGGCTCATGGGACAGGTAAGACGAGGGCGATGCACCTGGCTCATGAGACATGTCATGGAAGGAAGGGAGCCTGCGTGCGTGTCTCTCGAGACATGTTTGGGTGTCTCTTGGGACATGCTGTGGAGGTCAGGCCGGCTCGCCGCGCATGCGTCGCTGGCGGTTGCGGCCGATCTTGCGCAGCAGCGGCTCGATCCAGTGAGATGTCCGCGGGAACAGGTCGGCGATCCGCGCGAGCCAGGCCCGCGAGCGCGGCAGGGCCAGGAGCAGCGGGCGGCGCGGCAGGACCTCGTCGACGATGGCGCGCACGACGTCGTCGGGGGTGAGGAGCCGCGAGCCGGAGAAGGTCAGCTCCGCCTCGCCGTAGTGCAGCTGGAGGTCGAGCATCGGGGGTGCGCACCGCGTCGGGACAGACGACGGTGAGGGCGACGCCGCGCGGGCGCAGCTCCTGCGCGGCCGCCAGCGAGAAGGCCCGGACCGCGTACTTCGAGGCACTGTAGAGGGCGATCCCCGGGACCGGCGCGAGGCTGGCGAGCGAGGCGATGTTGACGATGTGCCCGCGGCCCCGCGCGACCATGTGCTGGGCGGCGACGCGGGTGCCGTGGACGACGCCCTTGGTGTTGATGTCGAGGTGCCGGTCGACCTCGAGCGGGTCGCACTCGAGGGTGTAGCCGGGCTTGAGGTAGCCGGCGACGTTGAGCAGGACGTCGACGCCGCCCATGACGCGCGCGGCCTCGTCGAACACGGTCTCCCAGGCGACCGGGTCGCGCACGTCGAGGCCGCGACAGTAGGCCCGCTCGCCCGGCCAGCCGCGCGCGGCGGCGAAGTCCCGCAGCGGCTCCAGCCGGACGTCGGTGGCGAACACGGTGTGGCCGGCCGCGAGCAGGACGTCGGCGGCGTGACGACCGATGCCGCTGGCACATCCGGTGATGAAAAATCGCTGTGGTGCGAGCATCCCGTTGGCCGCGGAGCCTAACACGGGGCCAGGGCACCCCGCGTCGGTGAGGACCTCAGCGATTGGCGGCGGCATGGAGCGTCGAACGAAACCATCGACGCTTGAAATCGCGCGGACGATCCGGTACCCCCAGATCATGCGCCCCGAACGCCGATGGTTGCTCGCATTCACGATCGCCGCGTGCGGTGATTCCCAGCCGCTGCTGACCACCGCCGACCCGCTGACGACGACGTTCCCGGGCCCGATCGAGACGACGACGTCCGAGCAATCCACGACCGCCACGGGCGAGGGCCCCGGGCCGGTCAGCGAGGCGTGGATGACCGGCTCGCCGACCACGAGCACGACGGGCGAGGCGACGAGCACCAGCGACGGTGGCCTCGAATCGACGACGTCGTCGAGCACCACCGGCGACCCGCTGGCCGATTGCCCGCGGCTGCGGGTGATGGTGCCGGCGGGCGAGGTGCTCAACGTGCGGCCGTCGCCGTCGACCGCGGAGGCGCCGATCGCGACCCTGGCGAACGGCGAATTGGTGGACACGGTCGCCGCGGTCGCCGGCGAGACGATCGACGGCAACTCGCTCTGGTATCAGATCGCCGGGCCCGACGGCTTCGTGTTCTCGGGCTTCGTCGGCTGCACCCTCGACGAGAAGCCGGAGCCGCCGGCCGGCTACTACTTGCCGCTGACGTGCGGGATGTCGGCCAAGATCACGCAGGGCAACGACGGCGGGGTCAGCCACCAGGGCAAGGACTTCTACGCGTACGACTTCGGTCTCGGGCTGGGGACGCCGCTGTTGGCGATGGCCGACGGGACCGTCCACCACATCTTCGACGAGACCGGGCCGGGCGACCCCTGCTACAACGGCGGCGGGCCCGAGTGCGGGCCGTACGGCAACCTGGTGGTGATCCTGCACGGCGACGACACGTCGAGCTATTACAAGCACCTCAACGAGGTCCACGTGGCGCTCGGGCAGGCGGTGACGCGCGGGCAGACGATCGGGCTGTCGGGCTCGACCGGCTATTCGACGGGGCCGCACGCGCACGTGATGCGGCAGGAGAATTGCGGGCAGAGCAAGTGCCAGTCGATCCCGCTCAGCTTCGTCGAGTGCGGCGTGCCGGTGCAGGGGCAGACGGTGACGTCGATGAATTGCCCGTAGCGTCGATGGCGGCCGCGGGCGGGACGGTTCCGCGCGGCTCGCAGGTCCGCGGCCGCGATGCTACGGTGCGGGGACCTCCGCGCCGCGCCGGGCGTTGACGCGGCCTCAGCCCATGACTCAAGGTCCGCGCGCATCGAGCCCCGCTCCCGCTCCTCGCCGACGCTGGCTGCGCCGGATCCTGGTGATGACTCAGATCGTGGTCGGGCTCGGGCTCGGGCTGGCGGCCACCGAATACGCATTTCGGGCGCGCGACGAGGGGGCGTTCCCGCACGTGAATTTTTATGTGGCCGATCCGCAGCTCGGCGTGCGCCTGCAGCCGGGGGCATCGATGGGGTTCAAGCTGGGGAGCAATCCGCGGACCACGATTCACGTCAACGCCGGCGGGTACCGCGGGGCCGACTGGCCGGAGCCGCAGCCCGGCGAGATCGTGGTGGTCGGCGATTCGCAGGTGTTCGGGCTCGGGGTCGAGGACGACGAGACGTTCTCGACCAGGCTGGCTGAAAGGACAGGTCGTCCGGTGATCAACGCCGGGGTGCCGACCTACGGGCCGCGCGAGTACCTCGAGGTCGCGCGCGAGCTGTTGAAGTCGCGCCGGCCGGCGACTGTGGTGGTGGTGCTCAACTTCGTCAACGACCCGTTCGAGCTCGAGCGGCCGAACACCGAGCGCCACGCGGTGTGGGACGGCTGGGCGGTGCGACGCGAGACTGCGCCCGCCGAGGTGACGCAGTTCCCGGGGCGCGCGTGGCTGTTCTCGCGGTCGCACGCGGTGTACGCGTTGCGCCGGTGGTTGCACGCGCGAGGTTCGAGCGGGGCGCCCGAGAGCGACGACGCGGGCGGGCGGCCGATCGATCCGGGGACGCCGTCGGAGGGCGGCTGGCAGGACCTGGTGCACTCGAGCCTGCGGACGCAGGCGCAGCGGGCGGAGGCGGCGGCGCAGCACGAGCAGAGCCGCGGGGCCTCGCGCGCGCAGGTCGAGGCGCTGGGCCAGCCGCTGCGCGAGCAACAGGACCGCCTGCGCGAGCTCGAGGACGAGCTGCTGTACGCCCAGCCGTCGGAGTTCTGGCAGCGGGTCGCGGAGGGCCGGCCGGGCGACATTGTCGACAGCCAAAAAGCGGAGAGCGGGCGATCGATCGAGCTGACCGCCGAGCTCATTCGCCAGGCGGTGGCCTTCCGCCAGGACTACAAGAAGCAGCAGCGGAAGTTCGCCAGGGCGCAGGCGGCCAAGCTGCGCGAGCTGCAGGCGGCCGCGGCGACGCTGACGGACTCGCGCGAGGCGCTGCTGGCGGAGCTGGGGCGCAGCGCGCCGCGACCGCGGCCGCACTCGGTGTTCGCGGGGTATCTGGCCGAGTTCAAGGAGCTGTGCCAAAGGCACGGGGCGGAGCTGGTGGTGGTGGCGCTGCCGATCGACGTGCAGGTCGACGCCGGCGAGTGGGCCAAGTACGGGGTCGAGCACGGGCCCGACATGCGGCCGTCGCAGATCTTGCTGACCGACCTGGTGGCGACGGCGGAGGAGCTGCGGATCCGCAGCTTCGACGCGACCGCGGCGCTGCGCGCGGCCCAGCCGGGCGTGTTCCTCGACGGCGACATCCATATGACTGCGCGCGGGCACGCGGCCCTCGCCGAGGCGTTGACGGAGCGGCTGGCGCGACCGCTGCCGCCGCCGGTGCCGGCGCCGGGCCTGCCCGAAGGGACACGTTACGCGCCGTCGAAGCTGGCGTGGGACGGGGTCGAGCCCGCCTCGCTCGGGGCGTGGGCGACGGGCACGGTGCAGCACCTCGGCGGCTGGCTGAAGCTGCGCTTCTCGGCCGCGGACGACGTCGAGCCGATCCGCGAGATCGAGGTGATCGAGGGCGGCTCCCCGGCGGCGATGCAGATGACGACGGCGACGGGGATGACTCTGGTGACGCCGCTGCCGCAGGGGGCGCCGCTGACTGCCCGGCTGTATCGACTCGACGGCGTGGGCGAGCTGCGGATCGGCTGGGAGGGCGAGCAGCTCCAGGCCGAGGTCGTGGGCTCGACGCAGCCGCCGGGGCGGTCGCTGCTGTTCTCGCGGCCGCCCGACGAGCTGTGCGGGTGCGAGCCGTGCGACGAGATGTGGGGCGATCCTGTGCTGTTGCCTGCGTGCAAGGCGGCGCAGACTCAGCCGGTGAAGCGCGCCTGCGAGGCGCTGCTGGCGTGCGTGCGGCACGACCCGCTGTTCGCGCCGGTATGTCCCGAGGGACAGGTGCATGCGTTCGCCAGCAACGCCTGCTTCACGCCGTGCGACGCCGACAACCCGTGCGCGCAGGGGCGCTGCACGCCGTGGCACGAGGCGGCAGTGTGCGTCGGCGGCGACGGGTGACCGGGCTCGGGACGAGCTGCTCGCCAGCGGGCACAGACATGGCGTCGCGGGTCGACCGCGCTCGACGGCTCCCGCGGCGGCGGGCCAGGATGATGCCGTGGACGATGACTTGCTCGAGCTCGAGCGTGGAGACCTCGACTGGTGCCGTGTAGTGAAGGCGCTGCTGCCCTGATCGCGCGGGGCGAGCCGCGGGGCGAGTTCCTCGCGTTGGAGTTGGAGCTGTCCGGGAGAGGGGTCTCGTTGCTCGAGGCGGGAGAGCCTGGCCTCGTGGTCTTGCGAGCAGACGAGGAGGGCCCGGAAGTGCGGGACCATGCCATCCGCTGGAGCACGCCGATGTCCTGCGCGCACGGTGGCGCTGGAGCTCGCTCTCCGCAGACCTGGTGGAGCGGGTCCGGCGGTGCGTCCGGGGAGCGACGCGGCGGTCGCTGTCCGGCGCGCGCCGTTCGTCGAATGCCGCGGCGGCCGAATCACCTCGTCCGAATGGCGATTTGGCGAGGAGTTGTGTATGCGGCGGGCCGAGGAGCGCGTCGGCTTCGCGTTTTGAACCGCCGTTCTCTGTTCCAATGATGGTTCAAAAGACATGTCGATGAGGACATGGTTGATCGTGCATGTTCAAATGAATATGTCTGATGAGACATTTACGGCCACGGTCGGGGGGACCGGCGGTGCTCGCTCATGGCGGAGCGATCGCGGGTCGCGGAGGTCGAAACGGGTTCGGACGTCTCGGGCCAATTCGGGCTCGGAGGCGATCAGACGCGCGATCTGGCGTGTTTGGTGGGATTTGGTATTACATGTGGGTGTGCTGGGCGGTTCACGCGCGGAGCGGCGACGTGGTAGCCTGGGGCAGGATTGCCCGGCGTGCGAACACAGGGATCCGGGCGGATGCGGCTCGTGGCGCTGATCCTCGCGCTGGGGCTGAGCGGCCCGGCGCAGGCGGCCGAGCTGCCGCCGTGGGAGCCGCAGGAGGTCGAGGTCGATCCGAGCGGCGCGAACTCGGCAGGCCCGGACCCGCGGACGGGCGAGTCGAACGCCGGTGCGGAGTCGCGGCCGGGTGCGGCCGAGACCGGCGAGGCGAACGCGGGCGCGGCGGGGTCGCGGTCGGGCGAGGCGAACATCGGCGCCGGGTCGCAGACGGGCGAGGCGAACGCGGGCGCGTCCGGTGGGCCGGCGAATGGTGGGACCGCGAATGTGCAGAGCGCGGCGCCGCGGGTGGCGGGCGATGATTTGCCGCCGCTGCCGATCGATCCGAACGACGCTCCATTCATGCGACCGCCCAACAATCAGATCGCGACCGAGCCGCCGCGTACGCGGCCCGACATTCGCCAGGGATGGTCGGCGCGGCGGCGGTTCGCGCTGACCGTGGCGCCGACCTACGCGATGTTGCGGCTGCCGTTCCAGGGGCGGACGACGGGCAACACGCCGCCGCGGATCCACGGGGCGGGCGTCGGCGCGGAGTTCGACGTGCAGGCGTGGCGGTGGATCTGGGTGCGCGCGATCGGCGTCTATTCGGGGCACCCGGTCGGCGAGGAGCGGGCGCAGATGGAGATGGAGGTCGTGCGCACGGCGCCGCCGGGCACGATCCACGTGATGGGGTTCGGGGCAGGGCCGGTGTTCGCGCTCGACCTGGGGCGCTTCCTGCCGCTGATCGAGGTCGGCGTGGCGGGCCTGCGGGTGGTGACGCCGACCGGCGGGGTGACGGGCCAGCGCGGCGAGGCGTGCCTGGCCAACGGGGCGTGCGACGTCGGGCTGAAATGCAACAGCGAGCGGATCTGCGAGGTCACTACGATCGGCGAGATGTACCTCGGGCTGGCGGTCGATCTGCTGGTGCGGCGCCACTTCAGCTTCGGGGCCCAGTTCCGCTACAACGTCCGCTTCGCCGAGCTGAAGTCGCTGAACCTCACGCCGGGTTATCTGCTCGGGACGCTGCGGCTGACGGTGCGCTTCTGACTGGCGTCGGCGGGCGCGCAGGGCGGCCGGGCCCGGCGGTAACGCGGTTCTGGGGGCTGTCGCGCGCGCGGGCGATGTGCGACCATGCCCGCCATGCGCCAGTTTCTTTGGTACCTCATCTTCGCGATCTCGCTGTTCGTCGGTTATCAGGGGTACGTGAATGCGCAGAACTTCCGCGAGACGCAGGGCGACGCGCGCAACGCGGTGTGCAAGGCGATGAACCAGACGCCCGAGGCGTGCGATCTGGCGGGCAACGCCGAGCCGAACGGCCACTCGACCGGCGTCACCGGTCGGACCTACCAGTTCACGACCAAGGGCGGGTCGTGGCTGGCGGAGTGCAAGCGCGAGTACACGTTCTTCGGCGCGTGGTCGTGCACGGCGCGCTCGGGCTCGTTGATGTGAGCGGTCGCGGCTGAGTCTCGAGCTGCGCGTGAGGCCGCCGCGCTTGTGCGCGTGGTCGGGGCCGGACATCCTGCCGCTCATGGCCACGCGCGAGGGATGGGCGGCGATCGTGACGGCCGCGGTGCTCGGGTGCAGCACTGCGGCGTCGAGCAGCGGGACCGATGATTCGCTGTCGGTCGGGTCGTCGACGACGGGGACGTTGAAGGACACGACGGGCACCGACGCGGCGCCGACGACGACCGTGGATTCATCGGCGTCGGCGACGACAGCGTTGACGGGCGAGGTCTCGACGGGCGATGCGCCGACGAGCGTGGGCCCGAGCGGGTGTGGGGCCGACGTCGCGCCGGGGCCGACGATCGTGCAGACCACCGGCGGGGCGCTCGAGGGCCAGCAGCTGGCCGGGGTGGTGGCGTTCCGCGGGATCCGCTACGCCGAGCCGCCGACCGGGGACCTGCGCCTACGACCGCCCCAGCCGCGCATGTGCGCGCCGGGGCTGACGCCGGCGATGGAGCTCGGGCCGCGCTGCCCGCAGGTCGAGAAGGACGCGCAGGGTCAGGTGGTGGCGACGCTCGGCGACGAGGATTGCTTGACGCTCAACGTGTGGACGCCGGCGACCGGCCCCGGGAACCGACCTGTCCTCGTGTTCATCCACGGCGGCGGCAACGCGACCGGCGGCAGCGACGACCCCCTGTACGACGGCGCGGCCCTGGCCGGGGGGCGGGACGTGGTGGTGGTGACGCTCAACTACCGGCTCGGCGCGCTCGGCTTCCTCACCGCCGACGCGCTGGCGGCAGAGTCACCGGAGCAGGTGTCGGGCAACTACGGGCTGCTCGACCAGATGCTGGCGCTGCAGTGGGTGCGCGACAACATCGCCGGGTTCGGCGCCGATCCGTACACCGTGATGTTGTTCGGCGAGTCGGCCGGGGCGGTGAACACGTGCAGCTTGATCGGTTCGCCACGCGCGAAGGGGCTGTTCGACCGGGCGATCGTGCAGAGCGGGTCGTGCAACGAGCGGACGCTGACGAAGTACGAGGCCGACATCGCCGGGCCGTGGCTGCAGGCGTCGGGCTGCGCCGAGGCGCCGGATGTCGCGGGGTGCCTGCGGGGGCTGGCGATCGCGGACATCCTGACGCTGCAGCCCGACGGCTACCCGGACGTGGCCGCGCTCGGCCAGGGCTGGGGGCCGCACGTCGACGGGGCGGTGATCCCCAAGCCTGCACTCGAGGCCATGTCCGAAGGGACACATAACATGATGCCGCTGATGTTCGGGGCCAACGCGCACGAGACGGCCAAGGCGGTGCCGCCGCTGACCGTGGCGCAGTACGAGGCGCTGGTGCAGGCGACGTTCGGGCCGCTGGCGGCGATGGTGCTGGCGCAGTACCCGGCGGCCGACTACGGCGACGACGGGCAGGCGGCCTACGTGGCGCTGAGCTCGGACTTGAAGTTCATCTGCGGGGCGCGGCGGGCCGCGCGGGCGGCCGAGGTCAGCCAGATCTCGCCGGTGTTCCGCTACCACTTCGCCTACGACGGCTACGACGCGCCGCCGAACACGGCGAAGGCGGCCTTCCACGGGCTCGAGCTGGTCTACATCTTCGCCAACTGGGGGGCGGTGCTCCCGGAGCCGGCGGAGTACGAGCCGAACGCGGACGACCTGGCGATCTCGCAGCGGCTGCAGGGGGCCTGGACCCGGTTCGCCGCGGCGGGCGACCCGGCAGGCGCGGACCTGCCCTGGCCGGCCTATGTGGCCGCGGACGACAACGGAGCGCTGCTCGACGAGCCGCCGGATCTATTCAACGGCGTGCGCACGGAGCAGTGTGATTTTTGGGACATGTACGCGCCGGGTTGAAGGCCACGACGTCCGATGTTCGGTAGGTTGCTCGATCGCCGGGCACGCGGGTAGCGTCGGCGCGTCGTGTTGCTCGCGCTCGTGCTCGCACTGGTGGCCCCGGCCTCGGGGTCGGCGGAGATCGCCGGCGAGCGCTATCGTGAACTGACGAAGCCGCCGGTCGAGGCCGCCGCGCCGGCGCCGTGGGTCGAGCGGCGCGAGCTGTCCTTCGAGCCAGTCGAGGGCGGGCTGCGGCTGCGCGGGCGCTGGACGATCCGGTCCTTCGGGACAGGTTGGTTCAGCGGCCGGTTGTTCGCGGGCACGCCCGGGATGCGGGTGGTGTCGGCCCGCTGGGGCGCGGCCCCGGCGACGCTCAAGGTCGACGACGCGGGCGCGACGACGGTGGCGGGCCGGGTGGCGGGCCGGGTGGAGCTGACGCTCGAGGCCTTCGTACCGGGAGATCCGAAGCGCGAGGCGGTGGCGCTCGAGCTGCTGCCGGCGGTGCGCGGGACGATCGTGGCGACGGCGCCGACGGGGCTGGCGGCGGCGCTGCGGGTCGACGGCGCGGAGGCGCTGGCGGTGCGCGACACGCCGTGGAGCGGAGCGGGTGCGCTCGAGCTGTCGTTCGTGACCCCGCCGGCGCCGGCGGCCGAGCGCCCGCCGGTGGTGGTGGCGAAGGTGGGGATCGGCGTGACCGTCGGCGACGCCGACCTGCGCGGCCGGGCGCGCGCGGTGTGGGAGGTGCGGCAGGGCGAGGTGTCGACGCTCGAGCTCGAGACCGCGGGGCTCGGCGCGGACCTCGAGGTGATCGGCGCCAACGTCCGCGGGTTTTCGCGCGAGGGCGATCGCGTGCGCGTCGAGCTGCAGGCGCCGGTGCGCGACCGCGTCGAGCTCGAGCTGCGCTGGTCGGCGCCGATCGGCAAGGCGGCGGAGTCGCGCGTGAGCCTGCCGAAGGTCGCGCCGGTCGGGGTGTTCCACAGCGAGGTCGCGCTGCAGCTGGCCCGCGACGGCGAGGTCGAGGCGGTGCCCGAGGCGCCGGGCTGGAGCTACGTGGCCTCGGCGACGCTGCCGGCGTGGGCCCAGGGCCTGGTCGAAGGGACAGCCACGACGGCGCTGGTGCAGCAGAGCGGGGCGAGCGAGGGCAGCCTGAGCCTGCTCCGCTTCGTGCCGCTCGAGGGGCCGCCGGTGGTCGTCGACGTCGCGGCGTACACGATCGCCACCAGCCGCGAGGGCCGGGCGCTGGTGCGGGCCCACTACGAGGTCCGCAACGAGCGGGCGGCGCACCTGCGAGTGTCGCCGCCGGCCGGTTTCAAGGTGATCGGGGTGCGCGTCGGCGGGCAGACGGCGGCGCCGGCCCGGGCCAAGGACGGCAGCTGGATCGTGCCGCTGCTGCGCTCGGTCGAGACGGTCACGGGGCTGCTGTCGTTCCCGGTCGAGGTGATCCTGCTCGGCGAGTCGAGCGAGTGGCGGCGGCGCGAGAGCCGGGAGCTGCGCCTGCCGACGCTCGACGCCCCGATCGCGGTGTCGCGGCTGACGCTGCACCTGCCGCCCGGCTACCGCTCGCGCAAGCAGGCCGGCGACGGCGACGTGGTGGCGGCGTTCACCCGCGGCGAGGGCATCACCTACGGACTCGGGGTCGGCGAGGTCGGGGCGGCCCAGGCCGACATGGTGTTCCAGGACGCGGTTCAGGCGTGGATGCGCAACGACTTCCGCGCGGCCCAGGGCAAGCTCGACGCGCTGCGCGGGATGGGGGCCAAGAACGAGAACATCGCCCGCCTGCAGAGCAACCTCGACGTGGTGGCGGGGAAGACGTCTGTCTCTCAGGACATGTCCCTTCAGCGTCGCGTGCGCGAGCAGGCGAAGGCGCGCGCCCACGCCGACGTGCAGGCGCAGGCCGAGCTGAAGAAGAAGGCCGAGGACGAGCGGGCGCGGGGCGACTACGCGGCGTCGGCGTCGAGCTATCAGCAGGCGATCGAGGTCGGCGACAAGCTGGCGCAGCTCGAGCAGACCGAGGCGGTCGACCAGAAGACGACCAACGCGGCGCTGGCCGAGGAGTACCGCGAGGTGCAGACCCGGTCGTCGAAGGGCCGGCCGAAGCGGGGGAAGAAGTTCGCGAGTTCGGCCAAGTCGAGCGGGAGCTCGGTGTACGAGTTCGCGGACGACGTGCTGCCGGGGGAGATGACGACGCCCAGCGGCAGCGCAGGGCTGCCGAACCAGGCGCCGGCGAGGGAGCCGGCGGGTGGCGAGACGGCGGCGCCGATCGAGAAGCCGACCGAGGTCGCCGTGACCGACGAAGAGGAGACGTCGGCGACGTCGAAGGCCCCGGACAGCGACAAGGACGGCACCTTCGAGGTCACCGGCGCGATCGTCGACGCGCCGATCGGCGGGACCGTGGCTGCGAAGCCGCCGGTCGCCACGCCGAAGCCGGCGAGCGCGGGCCAGACCTCGCCCGAGTCCAAGTACGTCGGCGAGGGCGAGCCTGCGCCTGCGAGCACCACCTCGCGCGACTTCACGGCCATCGTCGACGTCGTGCCGAGCAGCGGCACGTCGAGGACGGTGCGTCCGGTGTCGCCGCCGCAGGAGCCGCGGGCGATCGAGCGCGTGGCCGCGACCGAGGTCATGGCGGTCAAGCAGCAGCGGTTCAGAGGTCGCGTCCGCTCGCGTGATTCGCTCGACACCAAGTATAAGGCCGAGAGGTCGCGAGCCGAATCAACTGTCCCGAAGGACAGCCCGAACACGGCCGGCATGCCGACCCCGGAGGTCCACGCGTCGGCGCTGTCGGTCGTCGTGCCGGCGGTCGGCGAGGCCGTCCGTTATCAGAGACTCCTGCTCCCCGCCGGGGCCGCGTACGCGGTCGAGATCTCGGCGAAGGAGCCGCTCATCGCCAAGGAATGAACCAAGTCATGCGCAGCGCAGCGTTCGCCGTCGTCACCCTGTTGTCCCTGTCGCCCGTCACCGCCGCGGCCGCGCCCGACGACCCCGAGCGGGTGGTGATGAAGCTCGACGAGTTCCTCAAGCTGTACGAGAAGACGCGCGCCGAGGAGACGACCGCGCCGCTCGACTACGCGCTGTCGTCGGCCCGCTACGAGGGCGAGGTCCAGCTCAAGGACGGCGAGCCGTACGCGGCTGTCTTCAAGGCCAGGTTCAGGGTCGAGGTGCTGCGGGCCAAGGGCTTCGCCAAGGTGCCGTTCCTGCCGGCCACGGTCGCGCTCGAGTCGGCGAAGATCGGCAACGCGGAGGCGGCGGTGGTCATCGAGGACGGCCACTACGTGCTGGTGACGCAGCAGCGCGGGGCGCTGACGCTCGACGTGACGTTCGCGGCGGCGGTGACGACGGCCGAGGGGTCGTCCGGGGTGTCGTTCCAGCTGTCGCCGGCGGGCGCGACGTCGGCGGTGCTGTCGGTGCCGGCCCGCGAGGACCTCGACTTCACGGTCGCGGGCGCCAAGCTGCAGTCGGACAAGGTGGTCGGCGACAAGCGGGTGGTCGAGGCGGTGCTGCCGTCGACCGGTGCGCTCGAGGTCAAGTGGCAGCGCGAGCTGCCGAAGGCGGCGCAGCAGGCCAGCCGGGTGCTGAGCGAGGTCTACACGCTGGTGAGCCTCGGCGAGGGGCTGATGCGCGCGACCACGACCGCGCAGTACACGATCCTGTTCACCGGCGTCGACAAGCTGGCGCTCAAGGTGCCCAAGGACATGACGGTGCTCGACGTGGTCGGCGCCGGCGTGCGCGAGTGGAAGGTCGACGGCGAGGGTAACCTCAACGTCCAGCTCAACTACGCGGCCAAGGGCGCGTACTCGCTGCGCGTCGAGATGGAGAAGGTGGTGCGCGGCGACATCAAGGACGTGGCGGCGCCGGTGCCGGTGCCGGTCGGGGTCGAGCGCACGCGCGGGTTCGTCGGCGTCGAGTCGCGCGGCAACCTCGAGGTCGACGCCGGCGACGTCAAGGGCGCGACGCCGGTCGACGTGCGCGCGCTTCCGGCGGCGATCCTCGGCATCACCGGGCAGCCGGTGCTGCTCGGCTACAAGTACCTCGGCACCGACGTGAACATCCCGCTGAGCGCGTGGCAGCACGTCGACGCCGACGTCCTGGTGACCCTGCTCGACGAGACTCGCGCGCGCACGATGTGGACCCGCGAGGGCCGTCGCCTCACCTCGGTGAAGTACCGGATCCGCAACAACCGCCGCCAGTTCCTGCGCCTGGCCCTGCCGAAGGGCGGCGAGCTGTGGAGCGCCTCGGTCGGCGGCCGCGCGGTCCAGCCGGCCCTCGCGGCCGACAAGCGGGTGATGATCCCGCTGGTCCGCTCGCAGGCGGCCGGCGGCGAGCTGGCCGCGTTCGAGGTCGAGATCGTGTACGTCGAGAACGGGGCGCCGCCGTCCGACAACGGCCGCGGGCAGTTCGCCGCGACGCTGCCCCGCGCCGACGCGCCGTGCACCTACGTCGCGTGGACCGTGTACGCGCCCGACGACGCCAAGATCAAGCGCTTCTCGATCGACGGCAACCTCCGCAAGGTCCGCTACCTGTCGAACCCGATCCCGCCCGAGGACATGAACTACGTGCAGACGGCCACGCCGCAGGTGATCGAGGGCGCCCAGACGCAGGCCGCCCCCGGCGGGTCGCTCGGCGACGGCGCCATGCCGGTGCCGGTCAGCCTGCCGCTCCAGGGCCGCGAGGTGCACTTCGAAAAGTTGCTCGCGCTCGACGAGGAGCTGGCGATCGGGTTTAAATATCGCGGGCTCAAGAAGCGGTAGGATGTACTTTCGGACATGTCCAGAGGGATAGGAGATCGGCGAGCGAAGATCCCGTCTCTTAGGGCATGTCTTGAAAGACACCCGAGATGTATGGGCCTCTCCGACGGGCGGATGAGCCGGAAGGCCGCCGGACTCACGCCGGGGGCGTCCAGGCGAGGCCCGACAGCTCGGGCGGGCGCACCGGGATCGGCCGCGGGAAGCCGGTGCAGGTCAGCTCGAGCAGGTTGCCGGCAGGGTCGTTGAAGTAGACCGAGGCCTGGCCGGGGAAGCCGAGCTGCAGCGGGCCCTCGGTCGGGACGCCGTGGGCGTGGAGGCGGGCCTGGAAGCGCAGCAGGTCGCGCGGGGCCACGCGGAAGGCGTGGTGCGGGTGGCCGCGCAGGGGCGCGCGCTGGCCGTCGCGCTGCAAGAAGAGATCGATGCGGGTGGCGCCGCCGAGGTAGATCGAGACGTGGAAGGTGCCGTCGCCGCCCTCGGGCGCCGGCGGGCGGCCGAACCGCGCCAGGGCGGCGGCGTCGACCTCCAGCAGGAACACGCCGCCGAGCACGTCGCAGTAGAAGCGGCGGGCGACCGCGAGGTCGGTGACCGGGATCGTGACGTGGTCGAGCTGGCGCAGGCGCGGCCGCCCGAGGCTCCCGAGCACTCGACGGGCGCGCACTGCGGCGGTCCAGGTAGTGAAGGCGGCGGCGATCGCTCGGTTGCGCAGGGCTGTCAGCATGGGTCCTCCGAGGTTTTCAATCATTTGATTGAATCAGATGATTGGACGTCTACGCCGGGCCGCCGGGGCCGTCAAGTCGCTTGACCGCGAGCGGCGCCGCGCCTACCGTCGAGCGGCGAGATGGCCAAGAACGGCGAGGGCAAGCGCGGGCGGACGGGCGGCGCGGGCCGGGTCGGTGCGTCGGAGCGGAAGCCGGCGGCCCGCGCGGTCCGGGGGACGAAGCGGCCCGGGGAAGCGCGCGGACAGGCCGAGCCCGGCGAGGAGAGGCGGACCGCAAAGCCGGCGCGGCGCGGCAGCGCGACGGACGAGAGCGAGGACGGGCGGACGGGCGAGCGGGCCCGACGCGAGGCGCTCGGCAAAGCGGTCGGGGCGACGGGGAAGCAGATGCGGCGCGGCGGCGCGACGGACGAGAGCGAGGACGGGCGGACGGGCGAGCGGGCCCGACGCGAGGCGCTCGGCAAAGAGGTCGGGGCGACGGGGAAGCCGGTGCGTCGCCGCAGCGGGAGGGACGAGGGCGAGGACGGGCAGACGGGCGAGCGGACGCGACGCGAGGCGACGGGCGATGCGAACACGGAGCGGCCGGCGAGCGCGCCCCGTGAGGCGGGGCGATCGCGGCCGACGCGGACGGGGCCGGACGAGCGGCGGGCGGCGCTGCTCGCTGCTGCCTACGCGACGATCGCCGATCGCGGGCTCGAGGGCCTGCGCACGCGCGAGGTGGCGGCCCGCGCCGGGGTCAACATCGCCACGCTGCACTACCACTTCGGCAGCAAGGAGGCGCTGCTGGTGGCGGTGATCGCCCACGTGCGCGACAAGTTCGTCGCTGCGAGCCAGGAGCGCGGAGGAGGACGCGGGCTGGCGGCCCACCTGACGGCCGCGGGGGAGACGTTCCGCGAGGACCGGCAGCTCGGGCGCGTGCTCGGAGAGCTGGTGCTGCGAGGCCAGCGCGACCGGGCGGCGCGGGCGGCCTTCCGCGCGCTGCACGAGTTCTGGGCGGCGATGGTCGAGTCGATCCTGCGCGACGAGATGGCCCGCGGCGAGCTGCGCCCCGACGTCGACGCGCGCGCCGGGGCCCGCGTGTTGACCTCGTTCGTGATCGGGGCGATGACCCAGCTCGGGGTCCACGCGAAGGCGTTCGAGTTCGCGGCGGTCGCCGGCGAGCTCGCGCGCTGGCTGGCGCCGCCGCCCCGCCGGGCCCGCTGAGCCGCCGCGGAGCTGCATGGCTCAAGGGCCACGTGGTGAAAGAGATGTTCTTCGCCGTCCGGCTCGGCGCGCCGGCTCAGATGTCCCTGAGGACAGGTGATTCCGCACCGTCCCGCGGCGCCTTCCGGCTGTGTCTGGCCCGGCGACCGTGAATCGCGCGCACCTCTCGTCGAACCCGCGAGCTGTCGCGCGCCGGCGAGGGTCGGCGGCGTCGGGGCGCCGACCTCTGGGCCGCCGCGCGATCACGACATGTTCGTGAAGACAGGTGACTTCGCGCCGCCCGGGGTGGGGCGATGGGCCGGACGGCGACGAACATGACTTCGGACATGTCTCTTCGGACATTCCCGAAGAGGCGTCTCACTCGCGCGGGACCAGGCCGTCGAGCACGAGCTGGAGGGCCCGGGCGGCGCGGCGGCGGCGGGCGGCGACGGAGGGGGCATGGATGACCACGGCGGAGACCATGGCGATCACGGACAGCACGTCGGCGGCCACCATGTCGCGGCGGATCGCCCCTGCGGCCTGGGCCCGGCGCAGCGGTCCAACGAGCAGGCGGGTCATGCGTCGCCGGAGCGCCTCGAGGTCGGGGGCCCGGGGCCCGGTCATCAGCGCGGGCACGAGCGCGTGGCTGGCGATCTGCTGCTCGATGATGGCCGACAGGAGGAGCGTGAAGGCGTCGGGGCGGTCGGCGTGGGCGCGGGCGAGCGCCTCGAGGGCGGCGAGGTTGTGCTCGAAGATCGCCGAGCCGAGGGCGTAGCGGTCGGGGAAGTTGCGGTAGAGCGTGGCCCGACCGACGCCGGCGCGGCGGGCGATGGCGTCGAGCGGGACGTCGAAGCCGGCCTCGGCGAACACCTCGCGGGCGGCGGCGACCAGCCGGTCGCGGTTGTCCTGGGCGTCGCGGCGGCGGCGGGGAGAGTCGTCGTGGGCGTCGTCGGCCACGGCGCGACTGTATGCCGATCCGTAAGTGGACACCAGTGTCCGGTTATGCTATCGGAAAGGACATGCAGCGGCCGTCCTCGCGCCCGCAGGAGCCCGTCGCGATCCCGAGGGTGCCGGACGGGGCCTCGCTGGCGACGCGGGTCCGGCTCGGCCTGCGGGCCCTGAACGTGCTCGAGGACGACGCCGGCGACCCGATCTAGGGGCCGCTGCTCAACGTGTGCATGGACAGCGACGTGTACCGCCGGGCGGCGACGATTGGTGAGCGCGCCAGCATGTCCTTGGGGACATCCCCCGACGCGGTGCTCGAAGAGCCGCAAAACCGCCTCCCAACCGCGTTTTCGGCCCTTCTGAGGGATTGGCGCGATCGGAGGGATCGTTGGCGCGATCGGATTGGCGGGCTCCGGCGGCCGGGGCCATCCTCCCGTCCGTGAGCCGAACGCCGGCTCCGGAAGGTCGAAGCAGAGATGTCCAAGGTATGGCTCATCACCGGGAGTTCTCGCGGGCTCGGGTCCGAGATCGTCAAGGCCGCGCTGGCGGCGGGTCACCGCGTCGTCGCCACCGCGCGCCAGCCCGAGCAGCTACACGCGCTGGTCGAACGCTACCCCGACACCGCGCGGGCAGTCGCGCTCGACGTCACCGATCCAGCAGCGGCCCGCGCCGCGGTCGCGGCGGCGGTCGAGGCGTTCGGGCGGCTCGACGTCGTCGTCAACAACGCCGGCTACGCCAACGTCTGCTCGCTCGAGGACGCGAGCGAGGCCGACTTCCGCGCCCAGTTCGAGACCAACTTCTTCGGCGTGCTCCACGTGACGCGCGCGGCGCTGCCGGTGCTGCGGGCGCAACGCTCGGGGCACATCATTCAGGTGTCGTCGATCGGCGGGCGCAGGGGCAGCCCGGGGCTCGGCTCCTATCAATCGGCCAAGTGGGCGGTCGAGGGCCTCTCGGAGGTGCTGCACACCGAGGTGCGGCCGCTGGGGATCCGCGTGACCATCGTCGAACCCGGCGGCTTTCGCACCGACTGGGCCGGGTCGTCGATGCGCAGCGACCCGATCCACGCCGATTATCACCGGAGCGTCGGCGCGTTCCAGGAGCACGTGCGCCAGGGCGCCGACGCGGCGCGCGGCGATCCGGCCAAGGCCGGGCCGGTGATCGTGCAGCTGACCGAACTCGCCGAGCCGCCGCTGCGGCTGCTCCTCGGCACCGACGCGCAATTCCTGGCGCGGGTGGTGGCGGAGCAGCGGGCGGCGGAGGACGAGCGGTGGGCGGCGCTCGGCGGCTCGACCGACTTCGACGGCCTCGGCGCCTTCGCCGACTCGCCGGTGGCGAAGATGCTGCTGGCCGTGCGACAATGACGGTGATGGCGGACCTGGTCCCCGTCCCCGGCGTGATGCTCGAGCGGCTGGCGGCGCTCGGCCTCGACGTCGCGCAGATCCTCGCGCGCGCGGGCATCTCCTCGGCGGTGCTCGGGCCGCCGCGGGGGCGCCTGACGACGGCCGAGTTCTTCGCGCTGTGGCAGGCGATCGAGGCGCTGGCCGGCTCGCGCGACCTCGGCCTGCGGCTCGGGGCCGAGGCGCTGCCGCAGAAGTTCGACATCGCCTCGACGGCCGCGCTGCACTCGGCGAGCGTCGGCGAGGCGCTGGCCAAGCTCGGCAAGTACAAGCGACTGGTGTGCCCCGAGGAGGTCACCGTGACCGTGGTCGAGGACGAGGCGCGGCTGCGGTTCCAGTGGCTGCTGGCCGAGGGCGACCCGCCGCGCTTCCTCGTCGACGGCACGTTCGCGTCGGTGATGACGATGCTGCGGCGCGGCACGCACAAGCCGCTGGTGCCGCTGCGGGTCGAGCTGACGCGCCGGCGCGGCGACGGGCCGCTGCTCACGCGGCACTTCGGCTGCCCGGTCCGCTTCGACGCACCGATCGACCTGCTGGTGCTGCCGGCGGCCGCGCTCGCCGAGCCGTTCGTCACCCACAACGCCGACCTGCTGGCGCTGCTGCTGCCGGGCCTCGACGCCGAGCTCGCGGCCCACGACCGCGGGCGCAGCCTGGCCGACGACGTGCGCCTGGCGCTGTGCCGGCGCATGTGCGGCGAGCGCCCGTCGGTCGACAAGGTCGCCCGCGATCTGCGGGTCAGCCCGCGCACGCTCCAGCGGCGGCTGGAGGAGGCCGGCACGAGCTACCAGCGGCTGCTCGACGAGGTGCGCGACCAGTCGGCGCGGCGCCTGCTCACGCGCACCGACCTCGACGCCAGCCAGGTCGCGTTCCTGCTCGGGTTCGAGGAGCTGAACTCGTTCACGCGCGCGTTTCAGCACTGGGCGGGGACGACGCCGACGCGCTTCCGGGCCCAGGCGCGGGCGCCGTGAGCGCCGGCTGGTGAATCCGCGGGGTGTGGTGATTCGCAAATGACGGCACCCGGCGCGTCGCGGGCGACGGCCGGGTGCGTGGGGACGGACGGGTATGATCAATCGTCGTGATCGTGGCCGTGGCCGTGGCCGTGGCCGTTGCCGCAATCGTCGTCGTCGTCGTCATCGTCGTCGTCGTCGTCGTCGCTCTCGTGCTTGTCGAAGGTGCTGGTGATCAGGGCGCGGTGGTTCTTGAGCGAGCCGCAGTCCTGGATCGTCTTCGGCTTGCCCTTCTTGTCGAGGAAGCAGGCCGGGTAGTGGCCCTCCGCCTTGAGCGACTGCATGCGGATGTCGTTGAGGCAGTAGGCGCCGTCCGGGGTCCACTCGGCCTCGATGAACCATTCGGTGGTCGGCTCCTCGATCTGCGGGGTCAGGTGGTCCCACAGGTCGATCGCGTTGCCGTTGATCGTCCACGGCTCGCCGTTGCCGCAGTAGTCGGCGCGGGCCATGCGGGTGCACGCCTGGTGGTAATCGACCAGCGACACCGGCCCGCACTTCTTGCCCTTCTCGTAGTCCTTGCAGCGGGTCGCGGTCGCCCACGGGCGATAACCCCACAGGGTACACTTGGCCAGCACCGCGTTCTTGCAGGCGAAGGTGATGACGTTGTCGTCGTCGACGCGATCGCCGGTCTCGAGGTTCCAGTAGTTGTGCAGCGGCACGGCCGGCACCGGCTGGTTGTTCTCGTCGACGCACAGCGACTTCCACTGGCCGCCGTTCTTCGGCCGGTGCACGATATCGTAGAGGTAGACGTCGTCCTGCTCCTCCGACTGGTAGATGTTGTCGAAGCGCAGGACGTAATCCTCGTAGGAGTCGACGCCGTCGATGTGGGTGCCGACGTGCAGCGTCCACTCCGAACCGATGAAGTCGGCGCCCGTGACGGTGACGAGCTTGCCGTTCTTGAGGGTCTTGCCGGAGAACAGGGTGCCGTTGAGGACGGGGCCGTTGAGCACCGGGCCGTTGAGCACCGGGCCGTTGAGCTTGATTCCGTTGAGGACGGGGCCCTGGAGGACGGGGCCGTTGAGCACCGGGCCGTTGAGCACCGGGCCGTTGAGCACCGGGCCGTTGAGGATCACGCCCTGGAGGACCATGCCGTTGAGCACCGGGCCCTGCAGCACCGGCCCGTTCAGCACCACGCCGTTGAACTCGGTCTCGCGGGCATCCACCGCTTCGGCGGCGCCGTCGGTGCCCTCATAACACGACGCCCCGAGACACAGCATCGAGGCCACCAAGATTACGCGATTCGAGTCCGTCATAACGCCCCTCCCATTCACCCAGCCACCCTACCACGCCGACATGATCGCCAGGAAATGGTTTTTGCGGGCCGCGACGGCCGGCTATTCGCTGCGGCCGGGGGGCGTGTCTTACATATGCATAGAGTCGCCGCGCGGCCGCATGCCTGCAACATTGACGTCATACGTTCCATCGTTGCTCCAGCGGGGAGACTCTGATGATATGGTCAATTGTCCGGTCGGACATATGTCCGAAGTGAGCCGTCGAAATGGTGTGTCCCGATGAATCAGCATTCGGGGGTGACAGGCATCATTCACGGCGGCCTCATGCGCATTGTGGCGCCTCGGCGGGTCGGGCCTGCGGGGTGCGGCTCGGACCTCTGCGCCGCCGGGCGCACCTTTCACGACCGATGAACACGGCTTGCGGCGCGCGGCCTTCGCGACGCGGGCACGGAGGGCCGCGGGCCGCCTCGGCGCCGACCCCCGAGCACAACCATGACCCGACGGCGCGCCGCGTGTGCAATGCGGTTCGCGCGGGCCTGTGAACGATGATTCTCCCGCCGATGCGGGGCGGGATCTCCCTTTACGAGCGGAACACGATGTCCTCGCGGGAGAACCAGCGGGCGCAGGCCACCATGCCTCCGGCCGCCAGCAGCAGCAGCGAGGCGAACGTCAGCACGAGGTACAGCGGCTCGGCGGTGCCGGCGATGATCTCGCGGGTCGCCAGGGAGACGTTGAGCACCGGGACCAGGGCGGTGACGGGGCCGAGGCGGACGCCCGGGGCCAGGGCGATCGCGGCGGGGACGACGACGACGATCATCAGCGGGCTGATGACGCTCATCGCCTCCTTGTAGGAGCGGGCGTAGAGCGACAGCATCAGCAGGGCGGCGGCGAAGAACACGCTGAGCGGCAGCAGCAGCGCGAGCACCAGGGCGATCGTGCCGGGGGCGAGGATGCTCTGGATGGCCGAGAGGATCGCCGGCGGGATGCCCTCGACGCCCTGCTGGACGCTGACGTACATGCCGACGGTGGCGAGCAGCGCCGAGGTGAAGCCGGTGAGGGTGACGACTGCGAACTTGCCGAGGGCGATCTGCAGGCGGCTGGCCGGCGACGACAGCAGGGTCTCGAGGGTGCCGCGCTCCTTCTCGCCGGCGGCCAGGTCGATGGCCGGGTACATGCCGCCGGTGAAGCAGAAGATGATGAACATGTACGGCAGGAGGCCGCCGAGCAGCTTGCCGAACAGCTCGCGCGAGCTGACGACGTCGGTCCGCTGGACCTCGATCGGGTCGATCGAGCGCGGCTCGATGCCGAGGCCGCGCAGGCGCTCGTCGAGCAGCTTCTGCTCGAAGCGGCCGAGCGCCTGCTCGATGCGGGTGCGCGGGATGTCGAAGTCGTCGCTCGACTTGTGCAGCAGCTGCACCGGCGCCGGCTGGTGCGCGGCCACTGCGGCGCCGTAGCCGGCCGGGACGACGATCGCGGCGTCGAGCTCCTCCGAGCGCACGCGCTCGGGCAGGGCGATGACGTCCTGGACCTCGGTGATTTTCAGGCCCGGCTCCTGGCGCAGGTACTCGGCCAGGCCCGAGCCGCGGCCGCCGGGGCCCGCCTCGGCGTCGGCGACCGCGACCTCGAGCGTCTTGTCGCGCGCCTCGGCGGCCCGCGACTGCGAGAACTTGGCCATGCCCACCATGATCAGCGGGAACAGCAGCAGCGGCACGACGACCATCGCCACCAGCGTGCGGCGGTCGCGGAGGGTGTCGCGCAGCTCCTTGCGGAAGACCACCAGCGCCGGCGAACTCATGACAGGCCCCCCTCGGCGGCGTCGATGAGCCGCACGAACTCGTCCTCGAGCGTGCGCCGCTGGCCGTGCTCGTCGACGGCGCGGGCGAGGACCTCCTCGAGGCCGCCCATCGCCAATACGCGGCCGCGGTGGAACACCGCCAGGTCGTCGGCCAGCATCGTCACCTCGCTCATGATGTGGGTCGAGAACAGGACCGTCTTGCCCTGGGCGCGGCAGTTCTGGATGAGCTGGATGATCGCCCGCGCGGCGATGACGTCGAGCCCGGAGGTGGCCTCGTCGAACACGACCACCTCGGGGTCGTGGATGATGGTGCGGGCGATCGCTACCTTCTGCTTCATGCCGGTCGACAGCTGCCCCGCGCGCCGGCCGGCGTAGGCGTCGATGCCGAGCGCGGCGAACAGCGTGTCGCGCCGGCGCTTGTAGTCGGCCGCCCCGACGCCGTGGAGGTCGGCGGCGTAGCGCACGTTCTCCTCGGCGGTCAGGCGCTCGTAAAGCTTGGTCGAGCCGGTGAGGAAACCGAGCTTGCGCCGGGCGGCGACCGGGTCGGCCAGGGCGTCGACGCCGGCGATCGAGATCCGCCCGCCGTCGGGGCGGAGCAGGGTGGCGATCATGCGCAAGACTGTGGTCTTGCCGGCGCCGTTCGGGCCCAGGAGCGCGAATACGCGTCCGGGTGAACAACGGAAACTGGCGCCCGCGACCGCCTGGAGGCTCGAAAGGTTCGCGGCTCCAGGAACCGAGGCAGGAGCATTGGCGGGAGCGGTAGACCCCGCGGCGGCCAGCTCCCGCCGTTGCTGGCGCGAGATCGGGAAGGACTTGGTGAGATCGACGACTTCGATCATCCGGGGGCTCGTTGACTGTAGCAGCGGGGCGCGGATATGGATACTACCCGTGTCGCGTCGCATCGTTTTCCCCCTCGCCGCGCTGCTCCTGACGCCGGCCTGCAAACAACAGCAGATCGCTACCGCCACCCCGGTCGACGAGCTCCCCCCGCTCATCATCCCCACCGAGCTGCGCGTCGACGCCGGCTCGATGGGCTCCGGCGGCGGTGATACGCGGATCGCCAGCAACGACGTCCATGACGGCGGCGGCTCGGGCGGCTCCGATTGGCGGTCCACCGGCGACGAGCCGACCAAGCGCAACAGTGGTGGCGGCGGCAGCAAGGCCAGCGCCGGCGCGATGGTGTCGGCGTCGCCCCAGCCGACCGCGTATGCGCTGATCGTCGGCATCGAGAAGTACCGCGACGTGACGCCGGCCGGCGGCGCCCGCACGGACGCGGAGAAGTTCGCCGAGCTGGCCCGGGTCACCCTCGGCGTGCCCGAGGACAACATCAAGGTGCTGCTCGACGACCGCGCCAGCCGGACCGACATCGCCAAGCAGATGCGCTGGCTGCAGGCCAACGTGCCCAGCGGCGGCCGGGTGTACTTCTATTTCAGCGGCCACGGGGCGCCCGAGCCGACCTCCGGCGTCAGCTACATCGTGCCGTTCGACGGCGACCCGCAGTACCTCAAGGACACCGCGATCCCGATGACCGAGGTGCTCGGCGACCTCGAGAAGACCAAGGCGAAGGACGTGCTGGCGCTGGCCGACTCGTGCTTCTCCGGCGCGGGCGGCCGCTCGGTCCTGGCCCCGGGGACACGTCCGCTGGTGCGCGTCGAGGACGTGAAGCCGCAGACCCGCGTGGCCATGCTGTCGGCCTCGTCGGGCGCCGAGATCTCCGGCCCGGCCGCCGACGGCTCCGGCGGGCTGTTCTCGAAGTACCTGATCGAGGCGATCGGCAGCGGCCAGGGCGACATCAACGGCGACGGCCAGATCTCGCTCAAGGAGCTGGCCGAGTGGATCGGCCCCCGCGTCAAGCGCGAGGCCAAGAAGGCCAACCGCGAGCAGACCCCGCACCTGACGCTCGGCAAGAAGCTCAGCGCCGCCGACGAGTTCATCATCTCCTGGGGGTACTCGCGATGAGCCGCGCCGCGCTGCTGACCATGGCTGTCCTCGGGGGCATGTCCCTCGGGGCATGTACGAAACAGGGCTTCCTCGCCGCGCCGAAGGCCGACGGCGAGATGGCCGAGAAGATCGGCGGGTTCTCGTCCGACACCCACTTCCTGCTCGAGCCGACCGGCGACGCCGAGGGGCTGCTCGGCCGCCAGGTGCGGGTGACCACCGCCGGGGCGTGGACGATCGCCGACGAGCGCGCGCCCGGCTGCGAGGTCCGCGTCAAGGAGTCGTCGTCGAGCTACAAGAAGAAGTACCGCGTCGGCCTCGGCGACCTGACCGCGTTCGCCGGCGGCTACAAGGACATGCTCAAGCTCGAGGCCCGCTATGGCCGCTCGGTCGAGGCGGAGTACGAGATCCAGAACGTCAAGACGCTGACCGCCGACACCGAGGGCCCGTGCGGCGAGGTGATCGTCAAGTCGGTCCGCGTCGGCTCGGGCTTCCGCAAGCTGGTCCGCTCGGCCGAGGGCGCCGCCAAGGGCCGCGTCGGCAAGGGGGGGATCGGCATCGAGGGCGGCCGCGAGGCGGCCACCGAGGCGCTCGACAGCATGGAGTGGGGCGACCCGCAGGCCTACGCGTTCGCCTACGACCGCGCGGCCCAGCAGAAGCAGTTCGACTTCTCGGTCAAGCTGCCGGAGAAGTTCGTCAACGGCGACCCGGTCCGCTTCGAGTTCGCCGCCAACGAGACCGCGTACTTGATCGCAATCGTGCTCGAAGAGACGGGCGTCGGCGCGGTGATCTATCCGAGCGACGTCGTGCAGCTGCCGACCGTAAAAGGCAAGAGCCAGCTGGTCCTGCCGAGCCCCGACGAAAAGAAGGTCGCCGCCTCGCTCCGCGACCCGCAGATGGCCGCCCGCGAGACGTTGGTGGTCTACGCGTTCACCAACCGCGAAGACTTCGACCGCTTCAAGCCGGCCGCGATGGACGCGGGTGAGGGCCTGGCCTACGCCGAGAAGCTGGAGAAGGCGCTGTCCCAGGTGCCCATCTCCCGCTGGTCGCGGGTGACGAAGTCGTACGAGATCGTGCCGAAGGATGGCGAGTGATGCTGCTGCAGGTGCCCAAGGACATGCTGTTCATGAAGAGAGAAGAGATGGGACGCAAGCTCGGCCGCGCGGCGGTGGCGATGCTCTGTGCGACGACGCTGGCGACGCCTTCGGTGGCTCGCGCGACCGAGCCCGAAGGGCCGGAGGAGCCGTCGACGGCGGAGACCTCGGAGGAGCTCAACTCCCAGGCCCAGAAGCACGCGAGCAAGGCGATCGAACATTTTAATAATGGGGCGTTCGTCGACTCGGAGGAGGAGTTCCGTCGCGTGGCCTTCTTCGCGCCCAAATGGCGGCCGCTGCACTTCAACCTGGCGGTGCTCGCGGAGGCGCAGGGGAAGCTCGGGACCGCCGTCAGCGAGTACAAGGAGTTCCGCCCGCACGGGTCGCCCGACGAGCAGCTGATCGTCGATCAGCGGCTCGACGAGCTCGGGCGGCGAAAGATGAAGATCTCGGGGGCGTACAAGCGGCAGATCGCGCTCAGCGCGACGACTATGACGCTCGGGTTCGCGGGCCTCGGCGGAGCGGCGACGGCGTTCGTGTTCTACTTCAAGCAGAAGAACGAGTACGAAGATGCGATGAAGTACAACGACTCGTTGCAGGTGGGCCAGGAAGCGCTGATGCGTGACGAGAAGGCGCCCAAGGCCGGTCTGCTCTACGCCGGCGTGTACGTCGGTCTCATCGCCCTCGCATTGGTCGGCTACTCGATCATCCCGCTGCGCAACGCCATCAAGTCGAAGAAGCAGCTGGACGGCATCAACCTCGGAAAAACTCGCCTGAGGTGGAACGGCGGGGCCGGGGCCACGCTCAGCTTCTGACCTTTCGGACATGGTGCGCAGGACATGATGCAGAGGGAAGCCGACTTGCAGACGGTCCTGCGTGCCCCGGAGAGGCGGCGCAGGTTTTTTACGACATGTTCTCCGGGGCATGCCGTGACCTCGGCCGCGCCCTCGTGGCGCTGGCGTGCGCGGGGGCGCTGGCGACGCCGTCGGTGGCCCTGGCGGTCGAGCCGGAGTGGAACGGCGGGGCCGGGTCACCCTTCGCTTCTGACCTTTCGGACATGGCTCGCAGGACATGATGCACAGGGAAGCCGACTCGCAGACGTGCATGCTCGCGCCGGTGGAGCGGGCGCAGGGGATTCTCGCCATGTTCTTCGGGACAGGTCGTAGGCTCGGCCGCGCCCTCGTGGCGCTGGCGTGCGCGGGGTCGCTGGCGACGCCGACGGTGGTCCACGCGGGCGAGCCGGAGCTGCCGGAGCCCGGGGCCGCGGAGACGTCGGAGGCGCTGAGCGACCAGGCGCAGAAGCACGCGATCAAGGCCGTCGACCACTTTAATAAGGGGAACTACGTCGACGCCGAGGAAGAGTTCCGCCGCGTCGCCTTCTTCGCGCCGAACTGGCGGCCGATGCACTACAACCTCGCGGTGCTGGCGGAGGCGCAGGGCAAGCTCAACACCGCGGTGAGCGAGTATCAGGCGTTCCGCCCGCACGCCTCGTCCGACGAGCAGATGGTGGTCGATCAGCGCCTCGACGAGCTCGGCCGGCGGCGGGTGCGGATCGCCGGCGCCTACAAGCGGCAGATCGGGCTCGGCGTGGGGACGATGGCGTTCGGGCTCGGGGCGCTCGGCGGCGGCGTGGGGATGTTCGTGGTCCACGTCCAGCGCAAGGATGCGTACGAGAAGGCGCAGGAGTGGAACTCGGAGGGCGGCATGCCGCTGATGGAGGCGGAGAAGCCGAAGGGCGGGCTGGTGGCCGGCGGCTACTGGCTCGGCCTGATCGGCTTCATCCTGACGGGCGTGTCCGTCGGGCTGCTGGTCCAGGCGGTCAAGTCGAAGCGCAAGCTCGACAGCATCGCCCTCGGCCCGACGCGCCTGCAGTGGACCGGCGGGGCCGGGGTGCGGCTGCGGTTCTGATAAGATGGCGGACAGGACAGGTCCGAAGAGAAAGGGCGTCAAGGACATGGCGCGAAAGACAGGTTCGAAGGGCAAGGGCGGCGCGGACAGCCTCGAGGGGCTCGTCTACGGGCTCGTGGCGGTCGCGGCCGAGCGCGACCTCGGGGCGGTCTACGGGGCCGTGCCAGGGGCAGCGCTCGATGAGCTGACTGCGGCGCTCGCTCCAGCGGTCCAGTTCGCGCCGCCGCCGAGCTGGCGCGCGTTCATGGGGTCGTTCGGCTCGCTGCGGGTGCTCGACGCGGCCGGCGAGGTGGCAGGGTTCTGCGTCTACACCCCGCGCGAGGCGGCCGCACACACGCGCGAGCACGTGCGCGTGGGGCCGGGCGCGCTGTGGGTCGACGGCGACGGCCGCGAGCACGCGATCACGACCGACCATCTGGTCGCGTTCGCCGACGCCGGCGGCGGGGGGCAATGGTGCTTCGACACCAGCGCGCCCGGCCCGGAGTACCCCGTGTGTCGCCACCAGGCCGACGAGCCGCGGTTCGCCCGCGAGCGCGAGGGCGGGGGACGGGTGTCGGCCGAGGCGCACGAATACGCCGACTTCGCGGCGTGGCTGCGCGCGCAGATCGACGAGTTCATCCGCGAGGCGTCCTAGCGAATACCGGGTCAGGTACGTAGACAGTCGTTTGACGTCCCCGGTGCCCAGCCTGTCGAGCCAAGCGGCGGGCTCGTCGGTGACGGCGAGGGCCAATAGCGCGGTCTCATTCGCTACCGGGAGAGGGCGTCACGTCGGGCCGTCACAGCCGCGGCCCGCGCCGGACTCGTGCGGTCCGATGGTTCGTCGGGCTCATGGGAGAGCCGACGAGCGGCGGCGACGGCGGGCGAGGCCGGCGAGCGCGAGCAGCAGGAGGGGGCTCGTGTCGCGCTGCGAATTGTTCGTGCAGGCGCAACCATCGCTCGTGTTGGGGTCGCCGGTGCCGGCGGGATCGGTGGACGAGCTGCTGCCGGCGCTGGTGTCCGAGGTGTCGACCGGACCCTGGGTGGTCGGCGGGCCGTCGCCGGTGGGGACGACGGTGGTGGCGGTCGTCGAGGTGGTGGAGGTGGTGGAGGTGGTGCTGGTCGGGTCGAGCGAGGTGGAGGTCGAGGTGGTGCCGGTGAGCGCGTCGGTGGTCGAGGTCGTCGTGGTGGTCGAGGTCGAGGCCGCGTCGGTGGTGGTGTCGTCCGACGTCGAGGTGTCGCCGGTGGTGGTGTCGTCACCCGTGGTGGTGTCGTCGCCGGTCGTCTCGACGGGCGGCTCGAGAAAGCAGTTGGGCCTGCAGCCGTCGTCCCAGTTGTCGTTGCCGTCGTCGCACTGTTCGTCGAGGTCGACGATGCCGTCGCCGCAGTGGCTGGCCTGAAGGCACGCGCGGGTGTCGCAGCACGGGTCGGCGGGCAGCGGGTCGGCGATCGCGGCCAGGGCGAGCTCGAGCTGCGCCTGGTTCTTGGCCATGATCTGCGGGTGGAGGCCGCCCGAGCCCCAGCCCGCCATCGCCGCCAGCTGGGCGGTGGTCTGCGGGGTGGTGACGAGGTCGCCGAAGCCGATCACTCGAGTGGTGACGCCGGCGGCGTGCATCGCCTCGAGCGGGGCCTGCACGGCGGCGTCGCTCGAGTTGTAGGCGCCGTCGACGATGAGGATGTTGATGAACGGCGTCGCGTCGGTGCACGGCATCGCCGGGTCGGCGAGGCAGGCGGCCTTGTAGGTGGCGAGGTGGTCCTGCACGAGCTGCAGGCCGAGGTGGAGGTACATGCCGGAGCCGGTGCACGCCATGGGGTTGTTCGGGTGCAGGTCGCAGCGCGGCATGTGGCTGACGACCGGTTCTGCGAACGGCGGGTCGGCCTGGTCGCCATCTTTAAAGGTCCAGGTGATGGGCGGGCCGCCCCATGGATCGGTGCACCCTGGGAGCTCACAAGAAGTCTCGGGATCGAGGGCCCAGGCGAAGTGCGGCTTGTGACACAGGCCGTAGTCGACGAGCAGCTGCTGTTCGCCGGGGGCTGGCTGATCGTGGCCGAACACGGCCAGGCCGAACAGCGTGAAGGACTCGCGCGTGCTGGCGAGGGTGGGTAACTCGAAGAGCGGGGTGGGAGCGCCGGCCAGGGCGTCGCGGATCAAGTCCCACGAGGTCATGCCCATGGGACCGGCCAGGGTGCCGCCCTGGATGTTGAGCATCGAAGAGGAGGCGTCGAGCAGGACCATCGCGCGCGCCATGATCGGGCTGCACCGCGGGAGGCGCACGTCCTCGGTGACGGCGTCGACGACCGCCCCGATCGCGCGCCCCAGGCCGTACGGGTAGAGGCCGAGGCGCGCCGGGCCGGTGCCGCCGGCGACGCCGATGTCGTCGGCCCACGGCTGATCGGCGGCCTCGCCGAGCGCGAGGACGTATGTCCGAACGGACATATTATTAAAAAGGTCGGCGGCGACGAGGGCGGGGTCGGCGGTCGGCGGGGCGAGCTCGGTGGTGCCGGACGGATCGGTCCACGGGCCGTCGGTGACGAGCACGATCGCCGCGTCGCGGGTGCCGAGGTCGAGCGGGTGGTCGGCTGCGGTCTGCTGCAGGTAGGCCTTGGCCTGGGCGAGCGCGCCGGCGGTCCACGACTCGATGCCGCCCGGCTGACCGCCGAGCGGGGGCGGGGTGGAGAGGAGGGCGGCCTGCAGCGCGTCGCCGTTGCACTGCGAGTAGGCCTTGGCGGGCGCGAGCGGATCGTAAAAACCGATGTCGAGGCGCAGGCCGTCGACCAGGCCGGAGGCGTCGCCGGCGATCGGCGTGCCCGGGGCGCGGGGTCGGGGTCGTGGCCGTAGCGGAGCACGCCGATCTGCAGTTGATCCGCCAGCAGGCCCTGGTCGGCCTCGAGGGCGCCGACGAGCTGCTCGACCACGGCCTCCCAGCGGCTGTCGTTGCCGCTGAACGGGCTGTTCATCGATGTCGAGTAGTCGAGCACGAACAGCACGAGCGGCTTCTTCACCGCGCAGGTGGCCTCGTCGACGCAGGCCGCAGTGGCGCGGCCAGGGGCGGCGAGGAGGGTCAGCCCGGCCGCGAGCACCGCTGCCGAACGGAAGACGAACAGTCGCGAAATACTCGGCATGCGGTCGCACTTCATCGGCGAATCTCCAGCTCCATCCAGGCCTCAGGAGAGCAGGACGGCGCGTCGATGTCCAGAGCGACGGGCAAGGGCCCGAGGAGGCGTGGAGGCGAGCGCGTCGCGTCCGATCGAGCAGCTCACGGATTTCGGGGTTCGTAGCCATACGGGTAGCGACGGACCTCGAGCCGCGAGCCGAGTCCGGACAGACCGGGCGAGTCATGGGCAAGATGTCTGAACGGACATGTTTTTCGGGTCATGTCCCATCGGCGCGATCACGGGCCGCGCCGGCCAGCCTGAACGGCGAGTGTTCTTCAGGTCATGTCCATCAGCGCGACTGCGAGTCGCGCCGACCAGGGAAGCCGTGTGTCCTTCAGGTCATGTCCCACCGGCGCGGCGGGCCGCGCCGGTCATGTCCTGAAAGGCATGTTCGAAGAGACATGCCCCATCAGCTATGTCGCCGGCGGCGCCGCAGGAGCAGCAGCGGGGCGGCGAGCAGCAGCTGGCGCCAGTCGGCGGGGGCGTCGCTGCGGCAGGTGCAGGTGATGGTGCCGACCTCGCCGGCGGTGGCGGTGTCGGGGCTCGGGTCGTCGCCGGTGCTGCCGCTGCCCTCGCCGCCGGTCGACGGGCCGCCGGTGGTCGGGTCGTCGGGGCCGGGGCCGGGGACGCAGGCGAACCCGCCGTCGTCGCTCGCGCCGCAGGACGGGGTCGTCGGCGTGGCCTCGCAGTCGGTGGTGACGAGGCCGTCGTCGGGGTGGCAGAACTTGAGGACGTCGCCGTCGCAGGTGCCGCCCTCGCCGATGTCGCCGCACGGGTTGCAGTCGGCGCCGTCGGAGCCCTCGGGGCACAGGTCGGGGACGTCGCAGCTGCCGTCGTGCTCGTAGGGGCACCAGTCGGCCGGGGCCTCGGGCAGGGCGCCGGAGTCGGGGTCGACGCAGCTGTAGCCGATCTTCGCGTCGACGAAGCCGCACTCCTTGCCCTCCTTGACGCAGTAGACCTCCTGCGTGACGCCGGTCGAGCCGTCGCAGTAGACGAGCACGTCGCCGACGCACTTGCCGTGGAAGGTGCTGCCGCCGGGGACGTCCTTGCAGGTCGCCTTGGTGTCGATGTTCTCGGCGCAGTAGGGGTCGACGAGGCAGGCGCGGGTGCCGTCCGACACGCTGGCGCAGCAGTCGTAGGCGCTCTCGCAGTCGCCGCCGGCCTTGCACTCGTGCGAGCAGAAGCCGGTCGGGGCGTCCTGCTCGGACACGCAGAACGGGTTGTTCGCGCCGCACTCCTGGTAGCCGTCGGCGTCGCAGGTGGCGGCCGCGCCCTTGCCGTCGGGGTTGAGGCAGTCGTAGCCGACGATCGAGTCGAACTCGCCGCACACAAGGCCGTCGCCGGCGCAGTCGATGCTGACGATCTCGTCGTCGGGCACGCCGACCTGGCAGTAGACGAGGGTGTCGCCGTCGCAGCGGCCGAAGAACGACTCGTTGCCGCAGGTGCCGGCGATGACGACGCAGTTGCCGAGGCCGTCGTCCTCGAAGTTGTCGTTGCAGGCGCAGGTGTAGTCGGCCTGGTTCATCGGGTCGGCCCACTCGGGGTGCGCGTTCTCGGGGCAGTCGCTCTCGACCGGCTCGCACTTGCCGTCGGGAGCGTTGGGCGCGCCCTCGAAGCCGGGGTCGCACACGCACTGCTTCTTGGCCGCGTCCCAGCCGGAGTTCAGCGGGCAGCCGTTCTCCGCGGCGACGCACTGGCTGCCGTCCTGGTTGGGCTTGAAGCCGTCCTGGCACAGGCACAGGCCGTTGGCCTCGATCGCGTTGGCGGGGCACTCGACGCCGCCGAGCGCGACGCAGGCGGTGCCGTCGCCGCTGGGGACGAAGCCGGGGTCGCAGTAACACAGGCCGTCCTTCTCGGAGGCGTCGTCGGGGCAGCCGTCCATCGGCACGTCGCTGGCCGCGAGCACGCCGACCTCGACCCACGCCTCGGCGGTGGCGGTGCAGTCGCCGCCTTGCGCCTGGCCGAGAGCGACGAGCTCCTTGCAGGCGGCGACTGTCCCTTGAGCCATGTCGACGAAGCTGGCCTGGCTGCCGATGTGGCCCTTGTAGAGGGTGCGGTACCAGACCTTCTCGAGCAGCTCCCTGCTGCGGGCGGTGGCGAGGAGGTAGGCGGCGTGGTTGGGGATCCCGCTGTTGATGTGGACGCCGCCGTAGTCGTCGACGCCCTTGTACAGGTCGCTCATGTGCTTGGGCTGCTGGCCGAGCCCGGGGTCGATGAAGCTGCGCGCGAACGGGGCGCCGAAGCCGGGGCCGACGACGTCCTCGCCGAGGGTCCAGTCGTCGCGGTCGATCATCATCGCCATGACGTCGGCGAAGCTCTCGTTCAACGCGCCCGGCTGGTTCTGATAGACGAGGTTGGCGGTGCCGGTGATGACGGCGTGGCTGTACTCGTGGGCCGAGACGTCGAGCGAGCGCGTGAACTCCTTGAAGAGCCACTTGTCGCCGTCGCCGATCGCCATGAGCTTGTTGTACGGGTCCCAGAAGGCGTTGTTGAAGGCCTGGCCGAAGTGAATGACCTGCTCGACCGCGGCGCCCTTGCCGTCCCACGAGTTGCGCCCGTGGGTGGCCTGGTAGTAGTCGATGACCTTCTGCATGTGGGCGTGCGCGGTCGCCTCGGCGGCGGTCCACGCGGTCTTGGTCTTGCTGGTCGCCAGCGCGGCGCTGGCCGGCGACTGGCTGTTGCCGCCGTCGAGGGTCTGCAGGGTGGCCGCGGCGAGGCCCTTGCTGCGGTCGTAGAGGCCGTACTCGTTCTTGTCCTGGTAGAGCGACAGGCGCAGGGTGACCTGCTTGCCGAAGTGGTCGGTCGCGGTGCCGGTGGTCGGCGTGACAGTCTCGGTGGTGACGAGCGGATGCCGCGCGAGGACGTGGCCCGCCTCGGCGTCGACGTAGGTGACGAAGTGCTGATAGGAGCCGTCGGGCAGGTCGACGGTCTGGATCACGCGCCAGGCGAGGACGCCCCCGCGGTCGTGGCTCTGCGGCCAGACGCCGAGCTCGGCGGGGCCGCGATCGACCGCGCGGCGATCGATCGCCTCGGGACCGTTGGCCCGGCGAGCGCGGGCGCGGGCGGCGTCGGCCCCGAACTTGACGACGAGCGGCGGGTCGAGGCGGCCGAGGTTCTGCGCGGCGATCGAGGTGAGGGCGCCGTCCTGGTCGAAGTGGGCCTTGACCTCGGCGCCCCACACCGGGAGGCCGCGGAAGCGGACGTCGTAGTGCAGCGCGAGGTCGCCGAGGTCGCCGGCGATCACCCGCGACCGCGCGAGCTCGACGGCCCCCGGCGCGGCGGCGAGGCCGAGGACGTCGCGGTGCTCGGCGAGCATGGCCTCGCCCGCGTGCACGCCGGCGCCGTGCGGGTTGGCGACGCGGCCGTCGAACCGCCGCAGGGTGCCGTGCGCCGGATCGAGGCGGACTTGCGCCGGTTCGCTCGAGCGCGCGGCGAGGTCGACCAGAGCGTCGCGCACGAACGGCGCCGGCGCGGCGGCCTTGCCCGCCTGCGCGAGGGTCAACGGCCGCGGTCGCGCGGCCGGGTGATCCGCGGCGACGACGCGCGCGAGCGGCTTGCCGAGGGTCTTGTTGCCGGCGGCGCTGCGCTTGCCGGTCGGCTCGGCGGCGCCGGCCAGCGGGATCATCGCGAGGGACACGAGCGAGGCGGTGAACAGCGAGAGACGACGCTTCATACGGCGCGGCGAGGATACCTTGACGATCGCCGGCTCGCGGGGCGAATCTTCGCGGGTGCGCGTCACGACGTCGTCGAGTTCTGGAGCGAAGGTGATCTGCGCGGCCATCGGGGTCGCGATCCTGCTCGGCGGCGCGAGGCCGGCGTGGGCCGAGCCGCCGCCCGCGGAGGCCCCCGCGACGCCGACGCTGCAGGCGGTGTCACCGGGCGAGTTCGGGGCCGGCGCGACGATCACGATCACCGGCTCGAACTTCGCCGAGGGCGACGTGGTGATGATCGACGCGATCACGCTCGAGGCCGTGACGATCGCGGCCGGCTCGATCACCGCGACGGTGCCGCTCAAGACCAAGAGCGCGAAGAAGCTGATCCTCAAGCGCAACAAGAAGAAGGTCGCGGAGCTGGCGATCGCGGGCTTCGTCAAGGCGCCGACGCTGACCTCCGCGTCGCCGACGTTCGCGGCGCCCGGCGAGGTCGTCACGCTCAAGGGCAAGAACCTCGATCGCGTGACGACGCTGACGCTCGCCGGCGCGCCGGTGAAGGTCGACGAGCTCGGGGCGACGTCGCTCCGCTTCACCGCGCCGGCGGGGACCACCGGGCCGCTGGCGGTGAAGAGCGTGGGCGGCGAGGCGGCGCTGAAGAAGGACTACGAGATCTTCTACGCCCCGGCGCTGACTGCGGTCAGCCCGACGGCGGCGTTCGAGGGCGACAGCGTGACGCTCACCGGCGCCCACCTCGGGGCGGCCAAGTTCAAGCTCGGCAGCAAGCCGCTCAAGGCCGGGGAGCAGGCCGACACCAAGGCGACCGTGACGATCGCCAAGGGCGCCAAGTCCGGCGACCTCAAGGCCGAGGCGCGCAAGAAGGGCTCGGCGGTGGCGTTCACGGTCCACCCGACGCCGCTGCTGACGACGGTGCCCAAGGAGGTCGGCGCGCCGGGGACGCTCAAGGTCAGCGGCAAGAACCTCGACGCGGTGGCGACCTGGCGCCTGGGACAGGTGACGCTGGTGCCCGAGGCGCCGGCCGGCAAGTCGAAGGTGGCGCTGACGCTGCCCGACGACGCGCCGACCGACCAGCCGCTGGTGGCGGTCTCGCAGGGCCGCGAGTTCGCCAGCAAGAAGCCGGTCGCGGTGATCAAGACGCCTGTCGTGGAGGCCATGTCCTATTGGCCAGGTCCCGAGGGCAAGGGCGTCGAGGGCGAGATCCGCGGGCGCGAGCTGACCGACAAGACCAAGTTCACCCTGGCCGGCAAGAGCGTGAAGACCAGCTTCGTCGACCCGACGCGGGTGACGTTCGCGCTGACGAAGGCGCCGAAGGCCGCCGAGCAGGCGCTGCAGGCCAAGACCGGCAAGTACAAGGGGCCGGCGCTGACGGTCGACGGCGCGGCCGGGGGCTACAGCGCCGGGCCGGCGCGGCTCGGCGAGATCCTCGCGGCCGGCGGGAGCGGTTATTCGCCGGCCGCGATCGCTGCCGACCTCGAGGTCAGCCGGCGCCAGCCCGACAGCGGGGCCGAGGCCCTCAAGGCGCTCGGCCGCGCCGCGACCGGTCCCGAAGGCCAGGCGGATGCCGCCGCCGTCGGGCGCCGGCTCGCGCTCGACCTGCGCCGCTTCACCGTCGCCCAGGTGGCCCTGTGTTCGCAGATGACGGCCGGCAAGACGCAGGCCCAGGCGGAGGCCAACGCGGGCCTCGGCGACGCGCTGCGGGCCAGCCAGAAGCACATGCTCGCGCTCGCGGGGCAGCTGCGCGACCTGTGGTCGGGCCTGCCGCTGGCGGCGACGGCCGGCGACGCGGGCACGGGGCTGGTCGAGGTCGACGCCGAGGTCGCGGCGGCCACCGCGGCGCGGGTCCAGGTCGAGTCGGCCTGCAAGAACAAGTTCGTCGCCAGCGGCAAGCTGCTCAGCGAGGCCGGCGCGGTGGCGAAGGTCGACCTGCCCGAGCTGTACGCGGAGGCGATCAAGGGCGCGTTCGCGGCGGTGCTGGCGGCGGGCAAGACGTGGCCGGCGGTCGAGGGCGAGGTGACGACGCGGCTCGGCGGGCTCGCAGCCGGGCGCAAGAAGCTGTGGCAGGATGTCCTCAAGGCCAGCAAGCAGGCGGTCGAGGGCGGGGCCGCGGCGACCACCGGCAAGGGCGCGCGCGGCGACAAGCACGTCGAGCCGCAGGGCAAGCCGAAGACCAACACCGGCAAGGGCAAGGGCAAGGCGGGCTGAGCCGCGCGGAGGCGAGGGTCGATGAGACTTCGGGGCAGGTTCCTTGGGACATGTGCTTTGGTGCTGGCGGTCGCCTGCGGCGACGACGGCGACGCGACCACCGAGAGCGGCAGCTCGACGACGATGACGCCGGGCGCCACCCCGGGCGAGGTCGAGATCGTCGGCCAGGTCGACGTCATCGACCTGTGCGGCACCAACGGCGCGACCGCGGTGTCGTTCCGCGCCACCAAGGTCGGCTGCGAGCAGGCGAAGCCGGCCCCGTGCACGATCAAGGTCGACCCGTTCGAGGAGGTTGTCGGCGACGCCGCCACCTGTCCCGCGAGCCAGAACGCCGCCGACATGCGCGTGGTCGTGAAGTCGGCCGGGCGCTGGCAGATCGAGGCCCGCGCGCTCACCGACACCGGCTACGTCGGCCGCTGCTTCGGCCCCGGCACCGAGGAGGTCACTCTGGTGACGAAGGCCCAGGTCGAGGCCGGCGCGAGCATCCCCGTGAGCCCGCGCGCCGGCCCGTGCCCGTCGCCGTGAGCGCCCGGGGGACCGGGCGGCGCCGACGCGAGCGGGCGGGCGGCACGGACGAGGCTGCCGGAGCGCTCGACAGATCCGGCCGCGTCGAGGCGCCGGACCGGCTCACGCCGTAAATCACTCGGGTCGTCGACGCGGCGACGCGATGACTTGCGCGGGCGCCGATCCTCCCACGCCCCCGGGTGTCGAGGTGTCCGCGGCGGGCGGTGCTCCGGCGCAGTGAAGCCGCGGCGTGGCGGGGAGCGACGGCCATGTGCCGGTCGAACCGCGCAGGCCGCCAGCGCGGGTCGGCCGACTGGGCGCGACGCGGGCGGTGACCGGCGAGCGCTGCCCGCCTGGGCCCCGGAGCGGGTTTTTCTTGGCAATCGCGCGCGCTCGGCTTAGCGTTGCGGCGCGCCATGACCTACGAATTCCGCGCGATCGAAGCCCGCTGGCAGCGGTACTGGGACGAGCACCGCACCTTCGCGGCGGAGATCGACCCCGAGCGACCCAAGTACTACGTCCTCGACATGTTCCCGTACCCCTCGGGCGACGGCCTCCACGTCGGCCACCCCGAGGGCTACACCGCGACCGACATCGTCGCCCGCTACAAGCGGATGCGCGGCTACAACGTGCTCCACCCGATGGGCTGGGACGCGTTCGGGCTGCCGGCCGAGCGCCACGCGATGAAGTACGGCGTGCACCCGGCGGCGCGGACCGCCGAGTGCATCGTCAACTTCAAGCGCCAGCTCAAGTCGCTCGGCTTCTCGTACGACTGGGAGCGCGAGATCGACACCACGGACCCGCGCTACTTCAAGTGGACGCAGTGGATCTTCCTGCAGATCTACGAGTCCTTCTACGACGCCGAGGCGGGCCGGGCGCGGCCGATCGCCGAGCTGCCGATCCCGCCCGAGGTGAGCGCCGCCGGCGAGGCCGCGGTCCGGGCCTACCGCGACGCGCGCCGCCTGGCCTACCTCCACGACGCGCCGGTCAACTGGTGCCCCGAGCTGCGGGTCGTGCTGGCCAACGAGGAGGTCGCCGAGCACGTCGAGCAGGGCTACACCGTGGTCCGCCGGGCGATGCGCCAGTGGATGATGCGCATCACCGCCTACGCGGAGCGCCTCCTGGCCGACCTCGAGGGCCTCGAGTGGCCGACCAGCGTGCTCGAGATGCAGCGCAACTGGATCGGCCGCTCCGAGGGCGCCGAGGTCGACTTCCAGCTGGCCGAAGGGGCAGGTTTCGAGGGCAAGCTGACGGTCTTCACGACCCGCCCGGACACCCTGTTCGGCGCGACCTACATGGTGCTGGCGCCCGAGCACCCGCTGGTGGCGGCGATCACCGCGCCCGAGCGGCGCGACGCGGTCGACGCCTACGTCGCGCGGGCGGCCACCCGCAGCGAGCGCGACCGCCAGGCCGAGGCGGCCGAGGGCAACAAGACCGGCGAGTTCACCGGCGCCTTCGCCATCAACCCGGTCAACAAGCAGCGGATCCCGATCTGGATCAGCGACTACGTGCTGATGGGCTACGGCACCGGCGCGATCATGGCGGTGCCCGGCCACGACGAGCGCGACCACGCGTTCGCCACCGCGTTCGGCCTGCCGATCGTCGAGGTCGTGTCCGGCGGCGACCGGCCGATCGCCGAGGCGCCGTTCGTCGGCGACGGCGTGGCCGTCAACTCCGGGCTGCTCGACGGCCTGGCGACGCCGGAGGCCAAGCGCACGATGATCGCCTGGCTCGAAGAACATGGCCTCGGGACCAGGCGGGTGACCTACAAGCTGCGCGACTGGCTGTTCTCGCGCCAGCGCTACTGGGGCGAGCCGTTCCCGCTGGTCCACGGCGAGGACGGGGCGGTGTTCCCGGTGTCCGACGCCGAGCTGCCGGTGCCGCTGCCGACGATCGACGACTACCAGCCGAGCGAGTCGGGCGAGCCGCCGCTGGCCAAGGCCGAGGCGTGGCGCCGCTACGACGGCCCGGCCGGCCGCGGCCTGCGCGAGGTCAACACCATGCCGCAGTGGGCCGGCAGCTGCTGGTACTACCTGCGCTTCATGGACCCGAGCAACGACGCCGCGCCGTTCAGCAAGCGCGCCGCCGACTACTGGCTGCCGGTCGACCTGTACATCGGCGGGGCCGAGCACGCGGTGCTGCACCTGCTGTACTCGCGCTTCTGGCACAAGGTCCTGTTCGACCTCGGCCACGTCGGCACCCGCGAGCCGTTCCAGAAGCTGGTCAACCAGGGCATGGTCCTCGGCGCGACCTACCACCCGCTCGACGCCCGCAAGGACGAGCAGGGCAAGCCGGTGCTGTTCCTGCCCGACCTCGTCGAGCTGGTCCCCGGCGGCGACCAGTGGCGCGTCAAGGCCACCGGCGAGCCGGTGCGCGTGCAGTGGGACAAGATGAGCAAGTCGCGCGGCAACGTCGTCAACCCCGACGACGTGGTCCGCCAGTACGGCGCCGACACCATGCGCCTGTACGAGATGTTCATGGGCCCGCTCGAGCACAGCGCGCCGTGGCAGACCGACGGCGTGGCCGGCTGCTTCCGCTTCCTCCAGCGCGTGCATCGCCTGGCCTTCGAGACAGGTGAGATGGCGGCGGGCGAGGGCAGCGATCGCCAGCGCCGGCTGCTGCACAAGACCATCGCCGCGGTCACCGAGCGCATCGACCGGCTGGCCTTCAACACCGCGATCTCGGCGATGATGGTCTACGTGCGCGACATCGCCCAGCCGGACGAGCCGCTGCCCCGCGACTCGCTCGAGCAGTTCGTGCTGCTGCTGGCCCCGTTCGCGCCCCACCTGGCCGAGGAGATCTGGCGCTCGCTGGGGCACGTGCGCTCGCTGGCCCACGAGCCGTGGCCGGCGGCCGACGACGCCTGGCTGACGGAGGACACCTTCCCGCTGGTGGTCCAGATCGGGGGCAAGCGCCGCGCCGAGCTGCAGGTGGCCGTGGGGATCAGCGAAGCCGAGGTCGTGCAGCTGGTGATGAACTCGTCCGAGCTGGCCCGATACCTCGAGGGCAAGACGCCGCGCAGGGTGGTTTACGTCCCGGGCAAGCTGGTGAACGTGGTGCTCTGAGCCACCCCGGTGAACCTTCCTTCACTGGACAGGGCAGGGATTCTGCCCGCAAAAACCCGGCATGCACCTCACCCTTCTCTGCGGGTTCATCGCCCTCGCCTCTCCGGGGCCCTGGGAGCCGACGCCGGCGGCCGATGTCCCGCCGGCCCCGAGCGGCTCCGCCGGTGAGGCGCCGCCAGCGGCTTCGACCCCCGCGACCGAGGCGACCGGCCCTGCGAGCGCTGCTGCGCCGGCCGCGACCGCTCCGGCCGCTCCGGCTCCCGCCGCGGCGCCGGTGACGTCCGGCACACCGGCGCCCGCGGACAAGGCCGCAGCAGCCCCGGCGCCGGCTCCTGCCGCGCCCAAGCCGTCGAAGTGGGCGCCGCGGTGGGAGGCCGCGCGCCTGGCCGAGGACCCGATCACCGCCGACGGCCGCACCAAGTGGCGCCCCGGCGTCGGCGTCGAGGTCGCGAGCGCCAGCGGCCGCTTCTCGCTGGCTTTCAACGCCTTCATGCAGCTGCAAGCGGTCGCGTTGCACGTGCCCGGCCAGCCCGGCACCGATCAAGCCCCCGGCGCCGCCGAGCACACCGACTTCTCGCTGCAGTTCCGGCGCGCGCGCGTGTGGCTGAGCGGCAACGTGTTCACCAAGAACATCAAGTACCGCATCACCCTCACGTTCTCGCCGGTCGAGCTCGGGTTCAAGGACGGCGTCCCGCACCGCTCGCCGATCCTCGACTGGTTCTTCACCCTCGACCGCTTCCGCGACTTCACCCTCGTCGTCGGCCAGTACAAGGTCCCCTACAACCACCAGCGCATGAACAAGATCACTGCGCTGCAGTTCGTCGATCGTTCGCTGGCCAACAACGAGTTCACCTTCGACCGCGACATCGGCCTCGACCTGCGCTCGAAGGACATCGCCGGGCTCGGCAAGCTGCGCTACTACCTCGGCGTCTACCTCGGCGACGGCATCGCCAAGTACGGCCCGAGCAACTTCGGCCTGATGTACCTCGGGCGCTTCGAGGTGCTGCCGTTCGGCCAGTACGACGACCTCGAGGAGTCGGACCTCGACCGCAGCATGAAGCCGCGCATGTTGATCGGCGCCGCCTACGGCTTCATCGATCGCGACCCGCACGACAACCACGGCTTCGGCGGCGCCATCCCGGCCGACGGCGGCTTCACCAGCACGCACAACGCGACCGCCGATCTCAGTTTCCGGATCGCCGGTTTCTCGCTCGACAGCGCGTTCTTCTGGCGGAATGGTTGGCGGATCCCCGGCAACGCGGTCGATCTCATGGGTCAGCCGATCACCCCCACGGCCGCGCGCAACGGCATCGGCTACTTCGCGCAGGCCGGCTACTTGATCCCGTACACCCCGCTCGAGCTGGGCGTGCGCTACGGCGGCTCGCGCGGGATCGCGGGGCGCTACGGTACGAGCTTGCCCGATCAGACCGAGGTGGGCGGCGTGGTGAACGTGTTCTTCGCCCGTCACTTCCTCAAGCTGCAGCTCGACTATCTGCGCCTTTACAGCTCGGCGATCACCGGGCCGATGGACCAGGTGCGGCTTCAGCTGCAGGCCACGTTCTGAGCACGGGCGTGCGCGCGGACGAAGGCGCGCTCGGGGTGTGCTTCAGTGGCCGGCGGGCGCGCCGCCCGTGCTGTCACAGTGATGCGGCCGCATGCGATAATCGTGAGTTCCCTCGCCCATATTCGTGGGTGTGGGGACGGAATGCCTCACGCGAGCGCGCCACGAATTTCCGTGGCGCTACGCTGCGTGCATGTGCGATGGTGGCACGAAGGACTGCTCGCGCGGCACGGCCCGCCAGGGAGCTCAAATGACCATTCAGCGTTCACACTTACAGCGCCTCACCGTCCTCTCCGCGCTCGGGCTCGCGCTCTCCGGTTGCGGTGACGACAAGGGAGACAGCGACAGCGTCTCGTCGAATCCGATGACCGGCATCGCCGGCGGCCTGACGCTCACCTCGGGGCCGGACTCCGAGGGCACGACCTCGATCACGCCGCCGACGACCACGGGGATGAAGTTCGACCTGCCGCCGGACGACTCGTCGGCGAACGGCTGCGGGACCGACATGGCGTGCAACCTGCTCGACGTGCTGTTCGTGATCGACAACTCGGGCACGATGGGCGAGGAGCAGAAGAACCTCGCGGCCAACTTCCCGTACCTGATCGAAAAGCTGCGCAACGTCAAGGACGAGAACGACCAGCCGGTCAACGCGAACATCAACATCATGGTGACCACGACCGACTTCGGTCACCCGCTGTGTTCGCCGTTCGAGAAGCCGGACTACGACCCGGCCAAGGGCGCGCCGATCAACACCGCCTGCGTCGACCGCCTCGGCCGCTTCACCGGCCTCGGCGGCAATCCGGTCATGGTCCCCGAGGCGTGCACCAACGGCTGCAAGGGCTCGGTGGTCCCGTCCGACACGTTCATCAACTTCCAGCTCGACCAGAACAACATCCTCAACGCCGACCCGAACGGCGGCGACCCGGTGGCGCAGGCGCTGTCCTGCATCGGCCCGCAGGGCATCGACGGCTGCGGCATGGAGGCGCCGCTCGAGACGATGCTGCAGGCGCTCGACCCGAACAAGCCGTGGAACCAGGGCGCCAAGCCGTTCCTCCGCGACGGCGCGGTGCTGGCGATCATCGTCATGACGGACGAGGCCGAGTGCTCGGTCAAGGACTACAAGTACTTCGACCCGCAGCTCGCCGGCGACCCGATGTTCAACCAGTACTGGGAGGACGCGCCGAACATGCCGGGCGTCAAGGACGAGCCGACCAGCGCGGTGTGCTTCAACGCCGGCGTGTCGTGCGTCGACGCCAACGCCGACGGCATCTACGAGAGCTGCATGTCCGAGGACAAGGGCGTGCTGCAGCCGCTGTCGCGCTACATCGGCTACCTCAAGACCGTCCTGGTCGAGCAGCAGCACAAGGAGGTCATCATGCTCGGCATCCTCGGCGTGCCGAAGGTGACCGCGCACAACATGGATCCCCCGTTCGAGCCGACCGCCGGCGGCGTGTTCGACCTCGTCTACCGCGTGTGGAACCAGGCCGACATCCTGCCGGGCGACACCGACACCCCGGCGCAGAAGGAGTACGACTTCGGCATCGGGCCCGGCTGCACCGACCCGGCCACCGGTCAGGCGATCCCCAACACCCGCGTCATCGACGTGTGCCAGTCGCTCAACTACGACGACAAGGTCCGCTGCTGCATCGAGTCGATCTGCGACGACGACTTCTCCGACGCGATCAACTGCCTCGCCGGCATCCTCCGCGAGACCCTCGAGACGCCGGGCTGAGCCCGTGCCGCCGCCCCGCGCGGGCGTGACGCGAAGAGCCCCGCTCGCGGCGACGCGGCGGGGCTTCTGCTTTGGGGCCCGAGCGAGCCCGGGATGGTGTCTCTCGGGACTTGCCCGAGAGGACATGTTCAAACGTACATGGCGCGAGGGACATCCCCTCGCCAGCCGATCGCTCAGGCGATCACGGCGGTGGGGTCGAGCTTGCGCAGGTAGCCGGCCCCGTGGCGGGTGATCTTGACGCGGCGCTTGACCCCGGTGCCCTCGATATGGATGTAGCCGCGGGTCCGGAGGTTGCGGAGGATCAGGCGCACCTGGTCGGAGGCGAGGCCGGTGGCCTGCACGAGCTCGGGCTCGCGGCGGCCGGTCTTCTGGCGCACGAGGGCGCGGAGCAGGCGGAGGTCGCCGTCGGGCGCGTCGGCGCGGCGGCGGATGACGGCCGAGCCGGCGTCGAGGTCGAGCAGCGGGTTGCCGTCCTCGTCGAACTGCGGCTCGCTGGCCTTGGCGGCGGCGGCAGCGGCAGCGGCGGCCGCAGCCGCGGCGCCGAGCGGGTCGACCGAGCGCGGGCGGTCCTTGACCAGGTCGATGAGCTCCTGGACGGTGAAATGGTCGAGCACCGGGGCGAGGGCCTGGTTCTGCCGCGTCACCTCGACCAGCTCGCCGAGCGTGACGGTGCTCGGCAGCTGCTTGATGACATCGACGAATACCTCGCGCAGGGACTCGGCCCAGGCGTCACGGAGCGGCTCGTGCCGTTCTTCCACAAGGCCCGAAGGGCCGGGGGGCAGATTGTTCACAGATGAACCTCGGGACGGTATCGAAGCCCATACGGGCCATGCCGACGCCACACGGATCACAACGAGCGAGCGACTCGTCACGGCGACGGTGTCGCCGGACCAGACACTCCAAAAGGCGTCAGCCTTATGAGAACTCTTGCATGACGGGATCGCCGTTGTCAAGGCCGGGCCTTGCGGAAACTCCGCTTTAGCCAGCCGAAGGCGCGATTGACAGCGGAGTGGTCCTGCGCCAAGCAAGGCCCCGTGGCCCAGAGACCCGCGGAGCATCCACGAGAGACGGTCCCCGAGCTCTGCACGTACCGGCTCGAGATCGCCGTGAGGCCGGACCTGAGCGACGCGCTGGCGACGGCGACCGGTGCGCAGCTCGCGGGCCTGCGCCCGACCGGCCTGCGGACGCGCAAGGTCTATCTCCTCGATCTCGACATCGGCCCGGCAGAGGCCGAAAGAGTGCTCGCGGCGCTCACCGATCCGGTCGCCGAGGTCGGTGCAGTGGGCGCCCTGGCCGACGACTTCGGCGCGCCCGCAGGCGCCGCCGGCGATCCGTGGCTGCTGACGATCGGCTTCCGTCCCGGCGTGACCGACAGCGTCGGCACCAGCGTCAAGCGGGCCGCAGAGGACTGCCTCGGCCGGCCCTTGCGCGGACACGTCTACACCGCGACGACCTACGTGTTTTGGGGCCTGGAGGCCGCCCAGGCCGAGCGAGCGGCGCGAGAGCTGCACAACCCGCTGATCGAGCGGGCCACGCTCGAGCGCTCGCCGCGGCCGCACGCGTTCGCGGTGCCGCGGGCCGGCGGGGCCCACGACGCGGTGGTCGCCACGGTGGCGCTGCGCGCGGCCGACGACGCGACGCTGATGCGGATCAGCACGCAGGGAATGCTCGCGCTGTCGCTCACGGAGATGCGGGCGATCCAGCGTCACTTCGCGGGCCTCGGCCGCGACCCCACCGACGCCGAGCTCGAGTGCCTGGCGCAGACGTGGAGCGAGCACTGCAAGCACAAGATCTTCGCCGCGCCGATCGAATACACCGACCCGGCCGGGCGCACGCGGACGATCGAGCGCGGGCTGTTCCGCACGTACATCCGCGGCGCGACCGAGGCGGTCGCGGCGGCGCGCGCGACCGCCGACGGCGAGGCGCCGTTCCTCGTCTCGGTGTTCCACGACAACGCCGGCGTGGTCCGCTTCAGCGACGCGGATCACCTCGTGTACAAGGTCGAGACGCACAACTCGCCGTCGGCGCTCGACCCGTACGGCGGGGCGATGACGGGGATCGTCGGCGTCAATCGTGACAGCCTGGGCACCGGCCTCGGCGCCGATCTCCTCACCAACGTCTGGGGCTATTGCTTCGGCGAGCCCGACTTCAACGGTCAGCTGCCGCCGGGGCTCATGCATCCGCGGAAGATCCGCGAGGGCGTGCACCGCGGCGTCATCGACGGCGGCAATCAATCCGGCATCCCCTACAGCCGCGGCTGGGAGCTGTTCGACGCCCGCTACGCCGGCAAGCCGCTGGTCTATTGCGGCACCGTGGCCGTCATGCCGGTGACCTCGGCCGGGCGCCCGACCGCGAACAAGGTCGTGCGCGCCGGCGACGTCGTGGTCATGCTCGGCGGCCGGATCGGCAAGGACGGCATCCACGGCGCGACCTTCTCGAGCGTCGAGCTCGACGAGTCCTCGCCGGTGCAGGCGGTCCAGATCGGCGACCCGATCACGCAGAAGATGGTCGCCGACTTCCTCGCCGAGGCGCGCGCGCTCGGGCTCTACAGCGGCCTGACCGACAACGGCGCCGGCGGCCTGTCGTCGTCGATCGGCGAGATGGCCCAATTCACAGGCGGCGCCGACATCGACCTCGCCCTCGCGCCGCTCAAGTACCCCGGCCTGATGCCGTGGGAGGTCCTGATCTCCGAGGCCCAGGAGCGCATGACTCTGGCTGTCCCGAAGGACAGGCTCGAGGCGCTGCTCGAGCTGGCCCGCCGGCGCGAGGTCGAGGCCACCCCGCTCGGCGAATTCACGAGCGGCGGCCGCCTGCGCGCCACCTGGGCCGGCAAGCCCGTGCTCGACCTCGAGCTCGAGTTCCTCCACGAGGGCACCCCGCGGGTGCCGCTGCGCGCCCGCTGGAGCCCGCCGGCCCGGCCCGAGAGCGCGGCGGCGGCGGTGGCGGCGGTGCTCGGCGAGCCGCGCCTGGCCGCTGCGCCAGGTTCGATCGGACAGGACCTCCTGGACATGCTCTCGCGGCCGAACATGGCCTCGAACGAGCACCTGGCCCGCCGCTACGACCACGAGGTCAAGGGCCTGTCGGTGGTCAAGCCGTGGGTCGGGGCGCGCCAGGACGTGCCGTCGACGGCGACGGTGATGCGCGCGCGCCACCTGCGGCCGGAGGGGGTGGTGCTGGCCGAGGGCGTGCACCCGCACTACGGCGACCTCGACGCCGACGCGATGGCGCGCGCGTGCGTCGACGAGGCGGTGCGGCGGGCGCTGTGCGCGGGGGCGCGGATCGATCGGCTGGCGGCGCTCGACAACTTCTGCTGGCCGGACCCGGTGCAGAGCGAGAAGACGCCCGACGGCGAGCACAAGCTGGCCCAGCTGGTGCGCTGCTGCGAGGGCCTGCGGGCCGCGTGCGAGGCGTTCGGCGTGCCGCTCATCAGCGGCAAGGACTCGATGAAGAACGACGCCCACCTCGGCGGCGTGAAGATCTCGATCCCGCCGACCCTGCTGGTCTCGGTGATCGGCCAGATGCCCGATGTCCGCCGCGCCCTCGACCTCGCGCCGATCGCCGCCGACGACCTCGTGTTCGTGCTCGGCCCGACCGGCCGCCACCTCGGCGGCAGCGAGCTGGCGCGCCAGCGCGGGCTCACCCTGCCCGGGGTGCCGACCACCGACCTGGCGGCCGCGGCGGCCCGCTACGCCGCCTTCGCCGCCGCCCGCGACGCCGGCCTGATCCGCTCGGCCCACGTCGCCGGCCGCGGCGGCCTGGCCGTGGCGCTGGCACACATGACCCTGGCCGGCGAGCTCGGGGTCGAGGCCGCAGTCACCGAAGGTCTCTTGCGACAGGTCCCGGAGGACATGCCCTTGACGCCAGCCGAGTTCCTGTTCAGCGAGAGCACCGGCCGCATCGTCCTGACGTGCAAGCCGGCCGCCGCGGCCGAGCTGACCGCCCGCCTCGGCCCGCACGGGCTGCAGGCGCTGGGGCAGGTCGCCGCGCCGGGCCAGGACGGCGGCGGCTGGCTCCGCGTGCGCCGCGGCGAGCAGGTGCTGATCGACGTGACCGCGGCGGCGCTGCGCGAACGGTTCCGACCGGCGGCGGTCCACGGACCGCCGGCGCCGCTGCCGGCGCGGGCGCAGGAGGTGCGGCGATGAACCCGCTGGTGATCGAGGCCGCCGCCGAGGTGCGCGCGCTGGTCCTGACCGGCTACGGCCTCAACTGCGAGGCCGAGACCTGCGCCGCGCTGCAGACGATCGGCGCCCGCGTGACCGCGCGCCACGTCGCCGACGCGATCGCCGACGCCGACGCGCTGGCCGGCCACCAGCTGGTGGTGTTCATCGGCGGCTTCAGCTTCGGCGACCACATCGCCAGCGGCCGGGTGTTCGCCAACCGCCTGCGCTATCGCATGGGCGAGCGGCTGCTGCGCCACGTGGACGACGGCGGGCTGGTGCTGGGGATCTGCAACGGCTTCCAGACGATCGTGAAGCTCGGCCTGCTGCCGGGCCTCGAGCCGGGGCTGAAGCCGCGGGTGTCGCTGGTGATGAACGACCGCCTCGGCTACTGGGACGCGTGGGTCCGCCTGGCGGTCGATCGCGACAGCCCGTGCGTGTTCACCCGCGACCTGCCGCCGACCATCGAGCTGCCGAGCCGCCACGGCGAGGGCAAGCTGGTCTTCGAGGAAGGTCCCTTGCGACAGGTCCTCGAGGACAGGCACCTCGTCCCGGTGCGCTACGCCGACGAGGCCGGGGCGGCGACCGAGCGCTGGCCCGACAACCCCGACGGCTCGCCCGGCGGGATCGCCGGCCTGTGCGACCCGAGCGGCCGCGTGTTCGGCCTGATGCCCCACCCCGAAGCGTACATGTACCCGGAGAACCACCCGCACTGGATCGCCCAGCGCGAGGCCGGGACGCTGCCGGAGCACGGCCTCGGCCTCCACCTGCTGGCCGGCGGCGTGCGAGCGATCGCCTCGCGCTGAGCGCGACCCAGAGCATGCCCTGAAAGGCATGTCTGAACAGACATGTCGTCATGGACATGTCCGTTCAGACCGACGCCGGCTACAGCGGCGCAAGGTTGAGGCCGCCCGGGTACCAGTAGCTCGTGTACTGCCCGTAGCCGTAGACCTGCACGCCGAACGGCTGGGGGCAGGAGAGCAGGTGGTCGCCGTCGCCCTTGTTGCTCAGCGGGAGGCGGGCGACCGACCAGCCGGTGTTGCCGATCGCGGTCCAGCCGGGCTCGGGGACCACGAGGCCGTCGACGGTCACCGGGGCGCCGGTGGGGGCGATCACGTTGACGTAGTTGCTCTCGTAGTTGGTGGGCGCGTGGACGGCGTAGGTGGTGCGGAACAGCTCGGGCGGGACGGCGATCGTCAGGGCGGGGTCGCCGGTGTCGCCGCCGGCCTTCTGGCCGAGCATGTACTCGGCCACGGCGATGCGGGCGCTGGCGCCGATCCAGAAGTCCTGCGACGAGGTGAACTCGGCGTAGTCGCCTGGCTTTTCGAGCATGGTCGGAGCGCCAGGTTGTGGCGGGTCGTAGGTCAGGGTGGTGGCCTCGGCGGTGGCGACGATCCGGATCATCCGCGCCTTCTTGGCCGCCGGCTTCTGGGGCGGCTTGACCAGCGGGGTGGTCAGGTAATAGCCGGTGGCGAGGTTCTGCAGCGGCAGGTTGCTCTCCTCGAGGTGGTCGCAGGCCTGCTTGTCGAACGGCACGTTGGTGCAGGCGTGGGCGCCGATCACCTGCACGGGCGCCGAGGCGCTGACCAGGGTGCCGGTCAGGTCGGCCTGGTCGGGCGTGCCGCCGGCGACCCCCGAGATGACCAAAAGGACATCCCCGGCGTTGAGCAGCACCTGGCCGTGGCCGTCGGCGCCGATGCCTCCGCCCGGCAGCACCGGCGCGCCGGTCTTCGACGGCGTGACCTCGACGACGGTGCCGTCGAGCCGCGCGACCACCACGTAGGCGCCGGGCAGCGCGCCGAAGGTGTTGCGGGCGATCACCCGCGTCGCCGCGCCCCACACGTTGGTGGGCAGCAGCAGGCTGGCGTCGTTCGAGTAGGAGAACTGCTGGCGCTTGTCGTACTCGAGCGGGCTGTATTGATAGACCGAGACCGGCCGGTCGGAGCGCAGGCGATAGGCGCCGGCCTGCACGATCCCGCTCGCCTTCGGATCCTTGAGCGCGTCGACCCACGGCAGCGGGGCGACCTCGACGTCGCCGGGCCCGACCTCGAAGGTGTCGAGGACTTGGTCGTCGCGGGTGATCGTGATCTGCGCCGGCTCGTCGGTGGTGTTGGAGACCGCGACCGCGAAGTTGAAGCTGGCGTCGACGATGTTGGGCGTGACCGTCGGGTAGTAGTCGCAGCCGATGTAGCTGGCGTCGAGCGCGTCGCTGGCACAGTGGCCGACGCAGCGGCCGGTCTCGGGCTCGCACACCAGGCCCTGCAGCGGATCGCACAGGCTCTCGACCATGCCGAGGCCGTCGGCGCGACAGTGCTTCGAGACCGGGCCGTCGCACACGTCGGTGCCGGGCACGCACAGCACGCAGCCGAGGGTCGGTACGCACACCTCGGGGCAACGGATCGACTCGATGATGTTGCCGTCCTCGTCGCAGGTGAGCGCGACGTCGCCGTCGCATGCGACCTCGCCGGCGGGGCACTCGGGCACCGGCGTGCCGGTGGTGCCGGTCGTCTCCGACGGGTCGTCGGTGGTGCCGCTGACAGCGCCGGTGGTCATCTGTCCGCTCGTGCTGTCTGGACCGGGCTCGCTCGTGGGCGCGTCGGTGGTGGTCGGCGCCGGTTCGCCGGAGGTCGATGTGGTCTGCGCGGGCGCCGACGTCGAGCCCATGACCTCGGTCGCGCTCTCGTTCGGCGTCGTGATCGCCGGCGACGAATCGTCGCCGCACGCGTGCGCTCCGAAGATCGCCACGCCGCCGATCGCCACGTTCGCAAAGAGCCGCCCGAACCGCATCGCAGAAACTGTATCGCCGCGGAGAATCTGGTGGTGATCACGCAGCCACGCGCGAAAACCGGTGCTGCTGGCGGCGCGGGCGCGATATGACTCCTTCGCCGTGATCGTCGTCGGCGTTGTTGTGCTCTGCGTGTTTGTGGTGTTCGCAGTGTTCATGCTCGCGGTCCGCGACGTCAGACGCTGCGGCAGCGAGCACGACCATGCGCGCGCCGCCGACCTTCGCGCGAGCGAAGGGACGAACACGAACCTCGACGTCGCGCGCTGCGATCGATCCCGCGCCGTGCATCCTCACCAGCTCGGCGCGTCCGCCCGCGCGCGGGGCGAGACGGCGAGCGAGCGACGGCAGGATCGAGAACGACCGGGCCGCGCGCCGCGGCGCCGCTCGGCCGACGTCGCGCTCGCAGGTGCGAGCGAGCGACGCGACGACGTCGTGGAGCGCGGCGAACTCTGCGAGCGAGTCCCACCTCGGCTCGCGCTTCACTCGGCGACGCGGTCGCCGGCCGAGCGGCTGGCGGAGACGGCGTGCGCGTGGGGTCGGGGGACGCGGCCTGCGAACCACGCCGGCGTTCGCGGCGCTGCGCGGAGCCCTGCGCGCGTCACGAGCTCGACGTGTCCCCGCGGCCTTCGTGATCGGAACTGCGCGTAGATCCGCGGCGCACGCCGGCTTCGCGGCCGTCGGGCGCGAGAACAGCCCTGTGCGCGAGCAGTGCCTGCGCACAGGCGCGATCGACCTGGCGGTGTCGCACGACAGCGACTGCGCGGACCCCGAGGCGGCCCGGGAGTGCAGGATCGGCGCCGCGCGGCCCATGTCGTTGCAGCGCGGCCTCGGCGCGCGGTGGTCCGCGCGTCGGTGCAAGCGTGATTGGACATGTTTATAAAGACATGTCTTGAGGAAAATGAACGATCGAGCATGCTCACGAGGACATGTCGCCGGTGCTCAGCCGCGTGCAGCTGCTGCGAGCCGGGGCGGAAGCCGAGGACCGCGCCGTCGAGACCGACGAGAGTGACAATGATCGATCGAGCATGCTCACGAGGACATGTCGCGGGCGCTCGGCCGCTGCAGCGGCCACTGCGGACGCGTGCAGCTGCTGCGAGCCGGGGACGGAGCCGAGGACCGCGCCGTCGAGGCCGACGAGAGTGACAATGCTCGATCGAGCATGCTCACGAGGACATGTCGCCGGCGCTCGGCCGCTGCGGTCCCTGCGGACGCGTGCAGCTGCTGCGAGCCGGGGCGGAAGCCGAGGACCGCGCCGTCGAGACCGACGAGAGTGACAATGCTCGATCGAGCATGCTCACGAGGACATGTCGCCGGTGCTCAGCCGCGTGCAGCTGCTGCGAGCCGGGGCGGAAGCCGAGGACCGCGCCGTCGAGACCGACGAGAGTGACAATGCTCGATCGAGCATGCTCACGAGGACATGTCGCCGGCGCTCGGCCGCTGCGGTCCCTGCGGACGCGTGCAGCTGCTGCGAGCCGGGGCGGAAGCCGAGGACCGCGCCGTCGAGACCGACGAGAGTGACAATGCTCGATCGAGCATGCTCACGAGGACATGTCGCCGGCGCTCGGCCGCTGCGGTCCCTGCGGACGCGTGCAGCTGCTGCGAGCCGGGGCGGAAGCCGAGGACCGCGCCGTCGAGACCGACGAGAGTGACAATGCTCGATCGAGCATGCTCACGAGGACATGTCGCCGGTGCTCAGCCGCGTGCAGCTGCTGCGAGCCGGGGCGGAAGCCGAGGACCGCGCCGTCGAGACCGACGAGAGTGACAATGCTCGATCGAGCATGCTCACGAGGACATGTCGCGGGCGCTCGGCCGCTGCAGCCGCGGACGCGTGCAGCTGCTGCGAGCCGGGGACGGAGCCGAGGACCGCGCCGTCGAGGCCGACGAGAGTGACAGTGCTCGTTCGAGCGTGCTCACGAGGCCATGTCGCCGGCGCTCAGCTGCTGCAGCGGGTCACTGCGAACGCGTGCAGCTGCTGCGAGCCGGGGCCGAAGCTGAGGACCGTGGGGCGGGCGCCGTCGAGGACGACGACGGAGGCGCCGAGGCCGGCGGCGCGGCGGGACTGGGCGGGGCCGAAGCCGCCGCGGCCGTCGCCGGGGACGACGTGGACGGCGCCGCCGTCGGCGGCCGCGGCGACGAGGTCGAGGTCCCCGTCGAGGTCGAGGTCGGCGAGCGTGGCGTCGCCGAGCGGGCCGGGGACGAAGTAGCCGACGGCCGAGTACTCGACCGGGCCGTTGTTCACCAGCACCGCCGCGACCGGGCTGCCGGCGCCCGGGCCCGCGCCGTCGACCAGCGCGACCAGGTCGTGGCCGTCGTCGCCCGCCAGCGGCGCGCCGAGCAGCGCTCGCGCGCCGCTGCCGACCACCCGCCGCTGCAGCACTTGCGAAAAATTGCCGCGGCCGTCGCCGCGGACGAGCGTGATCGCGGCGTCGCGGCGGCTGTCCCCGAGGACAGCCAGGTCGAGGATCTGGTCGCGGTCGGCGTCGACGAGGGTCAGCGCGGCCGGCTGGGCGGCGGTCGGCAGGCCGCTGCGCTTGCCCTCGGTCAGCTCGCCGTGGCCGTCGCCGAGCAGGGCGCGGACGGCCTTGCCGCCCTCGTCGAGCGCGAGCAGATCGGCGGTGTCGTTGCCGTCGAGCCGCGCCACCCACAGCGCGGCGGGGGTCGAGTGCAGCGGCGTCGCGCCGGCGATGAACTCTCCGCGGCCGCGGGCCAGCAGCACGTGCAGCGCGGGCGGATCGTCGGCGCCGATCACCAGGTCGTCGAGGCCGTCGTTGTTGAAGTCGCCCGCCGCGATCGCCGTGGGGGTCTGCGGGATCGGCACGCGCATCGACTGTTTGAGGCCGCCCTGGCCGTCGTGAAGGAAGAACACCGCCGCGCCGCCGCCGGGGCCCGCGACCGCGAGGGCGAGGTCCTTGACGCCGTCGCCGTCGAGGTCGGCAAGGGCGCCGCTGACGGCCGGGCCGCCGAGATCGATGCGCGCCGGCTCGCCGAGGCAGGGGCCGGGGGCGACTGTGTTGTCGCCCGTCACCGAGGGGAGGGCCTGCTTGAGCGGAGTCCGGATCGTCGGAGCGCAGGCGAGGAGGTCGCACAGGAGGAGACCGAGGCCGAGGACGCGAGACACCGAGCGAGGGGCGGACATCGGCCGGCGAAACGCTCGCGCCGCGGGCACGCTTACGCCGCGCCTGGAGAGGTCGGGCGACCAGGGAGACGCGGGGGCGACGTCGAGTGTGTCGGTCACGGGCCCCGACGTTACGCTCGCCCCACACCGGCGAGAAGGAGGACTTGCGTGCCCGCGAGGCCGGGGCTAATAGCGGTATGAGGGGGCGGAAATGCACGAAGCACCATGGATGGTCAGCGTCGCGCTCGGTTCGATCATGCTCGCAGGTCCGGCGTGGGCTGGGCCGCACGCGGGGGCGGATGATTTCGCCGGCGCGCCGGCGCCGGAGCACGCCGGGCCGCACGAGCCGGAGCCCGACGACCCGGTCTATTTCGACGGCTCGCTGACGCCGACGTACGCAGTCGACTGCGACGAGCACGAGGACGTCGGCTACGTCCAGGGCGACGCGTTCACGATCACCGTCGTCACCGTCGACGGCAAGCCGGTCGAGGTCGAGACCGCCAACGCCTACCACGCGATGCAGCAGGCCGCCGCGGCCGACGGCGTCGGCATCAAGGTCGTCAGCGGCTTCCGCACGATGGCCGAGCAGCAGTACCTCTACAACTGCTACATCAACTGCAATTGCAACAACTGCAACCTGGCCGCCAAGCCAGGTTACAGCAATCACCAGAGCGGCCACGCGCTCGACCTCAACACCGCGGCGGCCGGGGTGCTCGCGTGGCTCGAGGCGCACGGCGACGAGTTCGGGTTCGAGGCGACGGTGCCGAGCGAGGACTGGCACTGGGAGTGGTGGGGCGGCGGGCCGGCGACGAACGGGCCGTGCGGGACGCCGGACTACCGGGCCGAGTACGCCGGGCAGTCGTTCCCGCTGGCCTCGCAGCCGCCGGTGCTGCTGATCGTCGGCGAGTGCATCGACGCGTGGATCGATCTGCGGAACACCGGCGACGCGGCCTGGAACGGCGACACGCGGCTGGCCCCGACCCCGCGCGACCAGCCGTCGTCGCTGCACGATCCGGCGACGTGGCTGTCGCCGATGCGGGTCGCCACCGCCGGCGAGGTCGCGCCCGGGGCCGTCGGCCGGTTCGAGTTCCGCCTGTGCGCGTCGGCCCCCGGCGAGGTGTTCCAGACCTTCTCGCTGGTGCAGGAGGGGACGACGTGGTTCGCCGACAAGCCGCTCGGCGGCGGCCCGCCCGACGACCAGCTCGAGGTGCGCGTGCTGGCGGTCAACCCGGCCCCGCCGCTGCCGCCGCCGACACCTCCTCCGTTGCCGCCGCCGCCGGGCCCGAGCTCGACGGGGACGTCGGGCGCGGGCGAGAGCGGCGGCGAGTCGGGCAGCGGCGAGTCCGGCGACGCGACGTCGACCGGCGAGGACGAGGGGTCGGGTTCGGCCAGCCACGGCGCGAGCGCGGGCGCGAGCGCGAGCGGGACCGCGGGCGTGGCCGGCGACGAGGGCTGCGGCTGCCGCAGCTCGGCGCCGGCGGGCGCGTGGTGGCTGGCCGTCCTCGGGCTGCTCGGGCGCAGGCGACGGCGCGGGTGATGGGTGGCCTTGTGGACATGTCATCGAGGACATGTCCATGAGAACGTGCTCGTTCGGGCATGCCGCGAAAGACATGCCCGTGCGCGCTTGCGCGTCAGGGCGAGCTGACGTCGCGCTTGCGCACCTCGTCCTTCAGCGAGGCGACGTCGATGGCGACCGCCACAGGCTGGCCCTTGCGCTCGATCTCCAGGCGGATGATCGGGCGCTCGCGATCGCGGATGAGCTCCACCAGCGTCTCGGCGATCGACATCCCGCCCTCGCGGTTGATGGGGACGCCGTTGACGGCGGTCAGCAGGTCGCCGTTCTTGAGCCCGAGCACGTTCGGCAGGCTGCCGGAGCGGATGGCGTAGAACTTGAGGCCGCGCATCTGGCCGTCCTTGAGGGACGGCAAGATCCGCGCCTCGTTGCGCAGGAGGAACGGGTTGTGGCGCAGCGTCTGATAGAAGCCGAGGTCGACCACGCAGCGCCCGGCCTCGACGCAGCGCACCGAGTCGTCGGGGATCGCCAGCTGCGGCCCGACAAGCGGGTGCGCGGGCGCGGGCACGGCGACGGGCGGGTGGATGATGGCGATCGGGGCCACCGTCGGGGCCGGGGGAGCCGGCGGGGCGATCGGGGTCATCTCGTGCCGGATGTGGATCGTCGGCGCCTCGGAGCACGCGGGCGGCGGGGCCTGGTTCAGCGAGACGACGAAGAGGGCCGCGGCGGCGCCGGTGAAGGCGCAGGCGATCGGGAAGGCGAGGGTGCGGAGGAAGCTGCGCATGAGGACATGTCCTTTGGGTCGGGTCAGTTTCGGAGCGCGGGCCGGCTGGGGTCGGCCGTGAAGAGGGTCGAGGAGGCGAGCGGCCGGGACGAGCCGCGCGCGGAGGATCAGGGGGTGCCGGCGAGCAGGTCGGCGAGGACGCGGCGGACGTCGGCGTGACCGGCCGGAGTTGCGAACACGATGAGGGTCGCGTCGCGGCCGTCGTGGAGGATCGCCCGCACGTCACCGCGGTCGGGGCGGACGTCGAAGATGTCCTTCAGGACAGATGCGAGCGAGCGGACGTCCTGGTAGGCGACCGGGATCCGCGCGGCGACGACGCCGTCGGTCGAGGCCGCGGAGCGGACGGGCGGGCGCCTGGCCGCGGGCGCAGCTGCGTGGGCGACCGGGCCGGAGAGGAGCGTGACGGCGAGGACGGAGCGCGCGAGGACCATGCCTCACCCTTGAGCAAGGGCGATGCCAGCGGCTGCTCGCGCGAGGCGGCCGGCAATTCAGGCCTGGGCCGCGGGCTGGCGGGCTGGCGCGTGTTGCTTTGGCACGTCGGCCGGCGGCGGCGCTGACAATCCGTCAGGCAGACCGTCCTGCGGGCGCGGGCGCGCGGCCAGCGGGGCGTTCTCGGCGAACTTGTTGCCGGAGAAGTCCTGCCGGTCGGCGGCGATCTGGGAGATCGATCGCTCGACGATGAGGTCGAGGGTCCAGTCGAGGACGACGCGGACCTTGTTGCCGAAGCCGACCAGCTTGGCGAGGTAGAGCGTGCGCCACACCCACCAGGCGACGAAGCCCGACATGCGCACGCCGAACAGGTCGATGGCGGCGAACTTGTCGCCGACCGAGACCAGCGCGCCGAAGTTGAAGTACTTGAACGGCTTCGTCGGCTGCTTGCGGATCAGCAGGTCGATGTTGGTGGCGGCGTGCTGACCCTGCTGGAACGCGACCTGGCCGAGCGGCGGCAGCGGGGCGCCCTGGTGGAGCAGGAAGGCGGCGTCGCCGAGCACGAACATGTCGTCGCGGCCCTTCACCCGCAGGTCGTCGCCGATCTCGACGCGGCCGGACCGGTGCAGCGGCAGGTTGCACGCCGCGAGCAGCGGCGACGGCTTGACGCCGGCGCACCACACACAGGTGCGCGTGGCGATCTTGGTGCCGTCGTCGAGGGTGACGGCGAACGGGGTGACGTTGACGACGCGGCGGCCCAGGCGGAGCTCGACCCGCAGCTTCCGCAGCCGGCCCTCGGCGCTGCCGACCACGGTCTTGTGCCAGCCGGGCAAGATCTGGTCGCCGGCCTGGATCATGACCACGCTGACCTCGGCGGGGTCGAGCTCGGGGTAGCGGCTCATCAGGATGTGATCGATGAGGTCGCGGACCTCGGCCGCCAGCTCGACCCCGGTCGGCCCGGCGCCGACGACGACGAAGGTCAGCTGCTCGCGCCGGCGGTCGGCGTCGGTCTCACGCGCGGCCCGCTCGAAGTTGTCGATGATGTGGTTGCGGACGGCGATCGCGTCGCCGAGCTCGCGCATGAAGAAGGCGTGCTCCTTGACCCCCGGCGTGTTGAAGGTGTTGGTGTCGGAGCCGGGGCAGAGGACGAGGATGTCGTAGTGCGTCTCGCACCAGATGACCTGGGGCTCGCCGGTGACCGGGTCGTCGTCGACGTCGACCCGGGCGCGGATGACCTTCTTGTCGAGGTCGATGGCCTCGACGCTCTCCTTCTTGAAGGTGACGTTGGCGGCCTCGAAGATCCGGCGGAAGGGGTAGGTGACCTGGCGGGTCTCGATCGAGCCGGCGGCGACGCTCGGCAGGAGCGGCGGGAACAGGAAGTAGTTGCGGCGATCGATGACGGTGATCTGCAGGTCCTTGTGGTAGCCGAGCCGGCGGTCGAGGTGCAGCGCGGTGTAGAGGCCGGCGAAGCCGCCGCCGACGATGGCGACGCGCACCGGCGGGCCGCCCGTGCCGTTCCAGCGGCGGTAGATCCACATGTCGCGCAGCGGGTGGAGGGCCACGTACAGCAGCAGGATCGACTCGAGGATGATGGCGCCGCCGAGCAGCACCGAGGCGTTGCCCCACATCGGCAGGAGCAGCCAGCAGGCGAGGTCGAGCACGCCGAGGATGACGAGGCCGCCGATCAACGCCTTGCGGGCGCCGCGGGCCAGGGCGACCCGCCGCAGCAGGAAGGCGGAGACGATGGCTACCAGCGCCAGCGAGACCGCGTGGCCGAGGAACAGCACCCAGAAGATGTCCGAGTGGCGCGAGCGCAAGATCTCGAGCCGCTCGCCCCACTGGAACAGCGCGACCGTCGAGGTCTGCCACTTCGTGAGGTGGACGCTGACGATCCAGCCGCCGAAGAACAGGCCGAGACCCAGGAGCAGGGCGGCCGAGGTCATCAGCTTGCGCCCGAGAGGAAGGTTGGTCAGACGGTGGCGATCGGCGGGGACCATGGGCGCGGGCCAGAGTGTCGCCAAATTGCCGGCCGACTGTCACTCGCCCGCGAACGCCCGCCGATCGCGCGACTACGCCCGCGTCGCAGAGGCGCTCGGCCTGGCGGCGGCGAACGCACATTTCCCTGAGGACAGGTCGGCTCCGTCGCTCGGCCAGGGCTCGCGCCGCGGCGAGTGAGGCGACGAGGTCGTCGGCGAACCTGCGCGCAGCAGGCCCCGCGGACGCGCTGCATCGACTCGCCGGCGTGGGGCGAGGTCGAGGGCTCGACCTCGCCGACGTCGATCGCGGCGTCGATCAGGACGGCTCCGCGAAGATGAAGAAAAAATCAGTCCTCGGGCCAGGGCTCGGGGAGCGGCGCGGGGTTGGGCATGTCGGGGTCCTGCGTGGCGCCGGCGGCGACGAGGTTGTCGGCGAACATGCGGATGTACTTGAGGTCGTCTTCGATGTCGAAGTCCGGGTGGTCGACGAGCCAGCCGTCGACGGCGCCGTCGAGGCTGTCGAGGATATTGAGGGCGCCGAGTAGGTCGCCCTGGGCGGCGCGGGTGGCCGCCATGTCGAAGCCGACGTAGATGTTGAGCATGACGAACCCCTTCTCGCTGCTGGGGTTGTCGAAGGTGCCCTGCTCGGGGTCGATCTCGCTGGGATCGACGGTGGTGCGGATGGGCGCGACCTCCTCGATGTACTGCTTGTCGACGGGGTGGCGGTAGCGCAGCTTGAGCTCGCCGACGTCGGCGACGCGCGGCTGACCGTTGCGCGGCAGCAGTTCGAGGAGGATCGCTCCGCCGCCGCCGCGCCGGCCGTCCTCGTGGTCGTCGACGGTCTCGCGGTGGGCGAGCTGCAGGTTGGGGATCTCGATGGCGCCGTGGTTGCCCTCGACGGTGGAGAGCTTGGTGCCGCGGACGGCGCGGAGGATGTAGTTGTCGACGATGTCGGCGGTGATCGTGACGTCCTCGGCGAGCGGGACGAGGAAGGCGGTGACCTCCTCGACGAAGACCTCCTGGACCGCAGCGGGATCCTCGAGGAAGTAGAAGGCGCCGCTGCCCTGCTCGGACAGGGTGCGCATGAGGGCGACGTCGAAGTCGGCGCCGACGCCGATGGTGGTAAGGCCGTAGCCCTGCTCGCTGTAGCCCCTGGCCATGGCGAGGATCTTGGCGTCGTTGGTGATGCCCTCGGTGGCGACGCCGTCGGACAGGAAGACGACGCGGTTCTGCCGGCCGGGGTCGGCGTGGGCGGCCATGAGCTCGAAGCCGGTGCGCAGGCCGTCGTAGAGGTTGGTGCCGCCGTCGGCCACGAGCTCGTCGATCGCCTGGACCAGGGCGGGGTCGCTGCCGGTGATGTACTCGACCTTGACGGTGGCGCTGGAGTCGAAGTCGACGAGGGTGATGCGGTCGCTGGGATCGAGGGCGTCGACCATGCGCAGCAGGCCCTCGCGGACGTACTGCATCGGCTCGCCCTCCATCGAGCCGCTGCTGTCGATGACGAGGGCGAGGTTGAGCGGCGGGCGCTCGAGCTTCTTGACGTCGATCGCGGTGTTGAGGCCGATGAGGACGGTGATGCAATTCGAGCCGGAGATCATGTTGCCCATCTCGCCGTAGAGGCCGTGGAGACAGACGTCGCCGGCGCAGGTGGCGGCGGGCAGGTCGATCTTGTGCTCGTTGAAGAAGCCGACGTCGTCGAGGGTCTCGGGCCCGGGGATCTCGCCCTGCTCGAGGATCTGCTTGAACTGGCCGAAGTCCTGGGCGCCGCCCTGGCCGGCGCCGAGGCTGCCGCCGTCCTGGCCGCCGGTGTCGCCGGCGGCCGCGGAGCCGCCGTCGTCGCCGCAGGCGGGCGCGAGGAGCAGGAGAGAGAGGCCGAGGCGGAGGTCGAGGCGTGACATGGCTCTTGGTTCCTGTAGTTTAGGACAGATAGTAAGGGTCAGGGCTGCTGCTGCGAGGCGGTCCACACGTAGACGAGCTCGAGGTCGTCGCCGAGAGTGTCGGGCCCCTCGGCGCAGTCGGGCGCGAGGATGACGCGCCGCTCGGCGTGGACGCCGTGGATGGTGAGGTGGTGGTCGCCGTCGTCGAGCTCGACCGTCTCGCCGGGGCGGAAGCGGACGATCTCGCCGCCGAACTCGGCGCTGAACTCCTGCGGCTGGGCGACGGTGCCGCAGGCGAGCTCAGGGCCGAGCTCGGTGTCGAACACCGGCTTGGCCGCGATCGTGGCGCCGCTGATGTTCGGCAGGTTGTTGCCGCGCGAGGCGGCCACCTGCACCTGGCTGACGGGGGTCGGATCGCTGGGGTCGGCGGCGCGCGAGAGCACGAGCAGGTCGCCTTGATCCTCGACCGAGACGTACTGCCCGGCCGCGAACGGGAGCTCGGTCAGCGGGGTGCAGAAGTAGAAGCGCGGCAGCAGGCCGTCGTCGAGGTCGAAGGCGGCGCAGCCGTCGCTGCCGAGCTCGAGCTCGGTGATCCGGTGGACGCCGCTGGGCGGGAGGCTCCACGCCACGCGCAGGGCGTCGTCGCCGGGGATGTAGGCGTTCTCGCCGGGGTCGCGCTGCGGGAAGACGATCGGCGACTCCGAGTCGGCGATCGCGGCCCGGCCGTCCTCGTCGGCGCTGAGGACGACTGCGCCGTCGAGGTACTGGCCCGTGTCGTCGTGCTGGCCGGGGATCCACTGGACCGTGATGTCGTTGCGGTCCCAGAACAGGACGGTCGGCGCGATGCTGTCGCTGGTGAGCAGGACCGCGTAGCACTGGCGGTTGACGCCGTCGACGTCGCGCGCCGGGACGTTGGCGCCGGGGGGGATCGACCAGGTCTCCCCGTCGCCGAACAGGGCCTCGGAGAACAGCACGCCGGGCTTGCTCTGGACGTTGAAGCAGTCGATCTCGATCTCCGGCCGGAGGTCGCGCACGCGGACGACCAGCTCGCGCTCGGCGTCGCTGTTGTGCAGGTACACGTCGCCCTCGAAGTCCTCGTAGAGCAGCTGGCCCCCGTCGCCCCGGTCGTCGCCGTCGCTGGTGTCGCTGGTGGCGACGCACAGCAGCGAGCCGAGCGCGGCGGCCCCGAACTCGGGGCGCGTGGGCCAGCGCGAGAGGATGACCGAAGAGACAGGTCGAGCCTCGGGCCGCATCGCCGGGACCAGGACCCGCCAGCCGAGGGCGAGGACGGGGAGGGCGAGCAGGTCGGTCGGGTCGACGGTGATCGTCCACGGGAAGCCGACGAGGCCCATCAGCCAGCTCCACGCGTCGGCGCAGGCGGGCGAGAGGTTGATGAGGGCGAACACCAGGCCGACGGCGATGTGACAGTGGAGCAGGCCGCGGCGGCTGCGGACGCCGAGCAGGGCGGCGAGCAGGGCGGGGGCGACGATCATGCCGGCGAGGTCGCTGAGCTTGCCGGTGAGGTCGCCCGGCAAGAGGCCCGCGCCCTTCAGCAGGTGGTCGTTGAGGCCGAGGACGGCGAGGGCGCCGAGCCAGGTCGGCGAGAGCAGCGCACGCGCTGGGCGCAGCTCGGGGCGTGAAGAGAACACTACGTCGAGCCAGCGTCGGGTCATGGCGGCGTCATCCCTATGCAATCGACCGGCCACGCGCCGGTCTCGCGATGATAGGACGCCCCCACGGTCAGGTCGAGGGGGGCCCGAGCCGCACGTTGCGAGCGTCACCATGGCACCCCTGTCAGGGGGGGCCGCGGTCGACGAGGTGTTCGCAGCGCGGGGCATGATGGGCGTCACCGTCCTGGCGTGGAGTCGCCGCAGCCGGGGGAAAAATTGCGGGGGCGAGAATTTTTAAAAAAGAGGGCGCGGCCGCGCAGCCTCCAGCTCTGGATGTGGACCGGGACTCGGCGGTCGAGTCGCGCCGCGAGCGGGCGTCGCCGAGGTCGGACTCCCGCGCCCGGCGGGTCGCAGCCCGCGGCGCTCCGGCGCGCCGGGGCCCGGCCGGCGCGGAAACGCGGCGCAAAGCCTGCCGGAGGGCGGTGATGGGGTGCTCTCGCGGAGGTGCTCTGCGATGAATGAAGATCAAGAGCAAGGCCGGGCTGTTCCGCGACCGCCAGGCGGGAGGGTCCGGGCCGTGAGACCGCCGCACCGCCAGAGATCGGCGGTCTCGCCTTGGGGTCGAATGGACATGTCTTATTGGACATGTCTCGTGTGCTGTCGGATCCGGAAGATCGCACGGGCCTGGCGCGACGGGCCGCGGTGCCCTGAAGGAAGATGCGTGAAGGCAGGCTCCGCGGCCCGACTGCGGACGAGCGGATGCATGGCCTCAAGGGCATGTTCTTAAAAACATGCGCGAAGGGGAAAAAATTTTAGGACATGTCCTGGCGGTCAGGAGCCGGGCGGGCCGGCGTCGATCTCGCGCAGCATGACCTTGAGGCGGACGTGGGCCTCCTCGAGCGCGGCGAGGTCGCGCGGGTTCCGGCCGTCGAGGTGGTCGGACAGGGCGGCGAAGGCGTCGTTGGCGGCGCGGTAGAGCCGCTTGCGCCGGCCCTTGGGCAGGGCGGCGCCCTTGTCGGCCAGGCCCTCGATCTTGGCCATGACGACCTCGAAGGCGGTCTCGGCCTCGAGCCGATCGTTGGGGACCGGCAGCGGCGGCAGCTCCTCGGGGGCCTCGAGCGCGCGCTCGAGGCGGTTGCGCAGGGCGATCTCCAGGGCTTCGCGGGACTCGCGGGCGGCGCGCTCGTCTCGTTCGTCGCCGAGTCGACGGAAGCCCGGCGCGTCCTTCGCCTTCTTGCCGTCCGCGGCGCCGGCGACCTCGGCGGACTCGGGCGTCGGCGAACGCCCGCCGAGCTGACACAGGGTGTAGCCGAACAGGCCGAGGGTGATGGCCCCGAGAGCGAGGAAGGTGCTGGCTTTCATCGGTCACACAGGTCGGGCAGCGCCTCGAATTCGGCCAGGAGCTCCTGGTAGCTGTCGATCCGCCGCGCGCCGTGGACTGCGTCGGTGAACTGGAACAGCACGCGGTGGTCGGTGGGGATCATGGTCGACTCGAAGGCCTCGGCGTCGCTGTCCTTGTTGCCGAACAGCCAGGTCGGGACGAGGCCCTTGTCCTTGAGTAGCTGAAATTCTCCGGACTTGTAGGCCGCGGCGGTGTCGCCCATGCCGCCGGTGTACGTGAGCGTGGTGTGGATGATCCCGGCGGGGAAGCCGCGCAGGGCCACGAACTCGCGCGTGCGGTGGTCGAGCCACTCCGGCCGCGCGGTCAGGTACATGGGGCGATAACCCTTCGACGCCAGCAGGCTCAGCGCCTCGGGGGCGAACGGGTTGGCGTCGGGGATGTCGCCGAGCAAGAAGTCCCAGGCCTCCTCGTTCTCGCTGGTGGTGAGGGTGCCGTCGACGTCGCTGACGAAGATCGGCGCGCCGGCGGGGACGACGTCGATGATGAGGTCGACGGTGTTCCAGAACTCCTCGACGACGCCGTGCACGCGGTGTCGCCCCGGCTCCAGCTCGTCGGACTGGGAGATCTTGTAATAGACGCGCCCGCCGGAGTCGTCGACGCCCTGCACCGGCCCGTGCTCGCCCTCGGCGGTGGTGATGGCGATGCCGAGCTCCTCCCAGACCCCCGCGCAGCCGCGGTCGAGGAACAGGTGCACTGCGCTGCCCTCGATGTCCTTGTCGGCCGGGAAGCCCCACTTGGTGAACTTGGCGAGCACCCACTGCTCCTCGCCCTCGACGTAGAACATGTCGCGCCCGCGCGAGAGGTCGCTCTCGGGCGCGCCTTGCCCGGGGATCGTCGGCGGCGCCGCGTCGCACTTCGGGATCGGCTCGCACAGCGCGCCCGGGACCGGGTCGCCGCCGCCGGTGGTGGTGTCGGGCGGGTCGGTGGTGGTGGTGCCCGGCGGATCGGCGGTGGTGATGTCGGCTGTCTCCGAGGACATGCCCGTGGGGTCCTGTCCCGTGGTACCTGTCCCCGAGTTCCCGCCGCTGGTGGTCGGCGCGGCGGTGGCGTCGTCGCTGTCGGAGCCCGCCTCGGTGAGGGCGGTGTCGACGGTGATCTGCGCTCCGGTCTCGGTGTCCATGCTCGGCCGCGACTCGTCGCCGCAGCCGAGGTGGAGGAGGAGGCAGGACGAGAGCAGGGCGATCGGCCGCGCGCGCATGATCGCGCAGGCTATCGGAAAGGCCGCGGCAGATCCAGCGACCGCAGGATCGGGCTCGCGGCCGGCGCTCGCCCGTGAGGCCCTGAATGCGGCTCCCAGGCCGAACGGCGGGGTCGGACGTCGGTGGGACGACGTGCTCGCTCGCGGGTGACGCGGGAGGACGTCGACGTGGGCGAGGGAGGCGACGTGCGGAGGTGGCCGGCCGGCGCGCGGTGCGTGCGAGACGAGACGGGGGCGAATCGCAACGTGAGAGCGGCGAGCGGAGGCAGGGAGCGAGGCGGTGCGATGCGAGGTGTCGGGCGAATCGCAAAGTGAGAGCGGCGCGCGGAGGGAGGCGCGAGGCGAGGCGTCGGGCGCATTGCCGAGCGAGAGCAGAGCGCGATCACTTCAGGCGCGAGGCGGTGCGAGGCGAGTCGAGGCGTCGGGCGCATTGCCGAGCGAGAGCAGAGCGATCACTTCGGCGACGCGTGAGTGCGCGAGCGAGGAATGTGCCAGCGGGCGCACTGCTCGGGAGGCCGATGATGGGGGCCGAGTGTCGGGCGAGAGCGTCGGGCGACCACCGCGGGGGGATCGATGAGCGCCGGAGCGAGGAATGTGCCAGCGGGCGCACGACTCGCAGATCGTCGCGCAGGCTGATCGCAGAGAGCGAGAGCCTCGGGCGACCGCGTCGGGCGACCTCGGAGCGTGCGAGCGGTGAATGTGCCAGCGGGCGCACGACTCGGGGGTCGACGAGTGATTCCCGGTCCGTGCGTCGCGCAGGCCGGTATGACCGGCGGGTCCGGGCGAATCGTCGTCGCTTGCCGCGACGACCGCGGCCCCGGGGAGCTCGGCGAGATCGCGCTGGTCGAGGAGGGGCGGATCAGCCTCGAGGTGGCCGTGGACTGGGAGCCGGGCAGGCGTGCCCGGGCGAGGAGAACATCCCGGGCGCGGCCTGCACGAGCGTGCTCCGCCACGAATTCGAGCTCGTCGAGGCCTGCCCCGAGGCGTGCGAGTTCGAGTCGAACGGCCGGCCCCCGACCGAGGGCGGCAACCAGGTGAGCTGCGTCTGCCCGTGACCCGCGCTCAGCCGAGGCCGGCGCGGACGCGGACGCGGGCGATGAAGGCGGCGAAGATCGGGTCGCCGACGGCGCGGCGGGCGTAGTGGGGGCTCTCGGGGTCGAGCCACTCGGGGTGCCACTGCACGCCGTAGATGTCGCGCCGCTCGTCGGCCGCGGCCTCGACGATGCCGTCGGGGGCCCAGGCGCAGGCGCGCAGGCCGGGCGCGAGCGCCTTGATCGCCTGGTGGTGGACCGAGTTGACGAGGATCTCCCGCGCCTCGTAGAGCGGCGCCAGCCACGACTCCTCGTGCAGGCGCACGGTGTGCTCGTTGTCGTCGTAGCGCGCGGCGTCGCGGTGGACCAGCGCGCCGGGGACCTGGAAGCCGATGTCCTGGTAGAGGCTGCCGCCGAGGGCGGCGTTGAGCAGCTGGACGCCGCGGCAGACGCCGAGCACCGGCTTGCCCTGGGCCAGCGCGGCCCCCAGCAGCGCCTGCTCGTAGGCGTCGCGCGCCGGGTCGCCGGCCCACTCGGGGCGCAGCGGCGCCTCGCCGTAGACGCCGGGCGCGACGTCGCTGCCGCCGCTCAGCACCAGGGCGTCGACCCGCTCGACCAGGGCGACCAGCATCGACGTGTCCGGAAGGACAGGCAGGAGGAACGGCAGGGCGCCGGCGCGGGCCAGCGCGGCCGACAGCCGCTGCTCGCCGTAGTCGAGCGACTTGCCGAGGAACAGCGCGCGGTTGGGGTCGGGGTAGGATGTCCCGCAGGACATGCCGATGATCACGGGTCGCATGGCGGTGTGGACGGGCGGGCGTGGGTGGATGCCCCTGGAGACATGTCGGTAGGGACAGGTCGCATGGGGCAGGTCCTCGAGGTCAGGCGGCGGCCAGGCCGGCGCGGCGCAGCAGGGCCTCGGGGTCGGGGTCGCGGCCCATGAACGTGCGGAACAGGGCGGCGGGGTCGTCGCTGTCGCCGCGCTCGAGGATCGCGCGGCGGAAGGCGAGGCCGACGTCGCGGCTGAACAGGCCCTCGCGCTGGAAGCGGGTGAAGGCGTCGGCGTCGAGGACCTCGGCCCACTTGTACGAGTAGTAGCCGGCGGCGTAGGCGACCGGGCTCGAGAACAGGTGGCCGAAGCGGCACACCATGGCGTAGTCGGCCGGCAGCGGGGCGGGGGTGAAGCGGCCCATGATCTCGCGGGCGCGCGCGAGGATCTCCGTCGGCGTGGCCGGCAGCGGGCCGCGGTGCAGCTCGAGGTCGACGGTGGCGAAGCTGAGCTGGCGCATCATCGCCGAGGCGGCGCGGAAGTTGCGGGCGCTGAGCATGCGCTGGACCAGGTCGTCGGGGATCGGCGCGCCGGTGTCGACGTGGCGGGCGAAGCGGTCGAGGGCGGCCCGCTCCCAGCACCAGTTCTCCATGATCTGCGACGGCAGCTCGACGAAGTCCCAGGCGACGTTGGTGCCGGCCAGGCTGCGCAGCTCGACCCGCGTCAGCAGGTGGTGCAGCAGGTGGCCGAACTCGTGGAAGATCGTCTCGACCTCGTCGTGGGTGAGCAGCGCCGGGCGGTCGCCGATCGGCGGGGTCAGGTTGCCGCAGATGAGCCCGAGGTGCGGGCCGAGGCCGCCGCGGCCGTCGGGGCGGCCGGTCACCAGCCCGTTCATCCACGCGCCGGCCCGCTTCTGCTCGCGCGGGAACAGGTCGGCGTAGAATACCCCGAGCAGCGCGCCCTCGTCGCGCACCGCGTAGGTGCGCACGTCGGGGTGCCAGACCTCGATGCCCTCGACCGGCTCGACGCGCACGCCGTAGAGGTCGCCGACCAGCTCGAACAGGCCCTTCAGCACCGACTCGACCGGGAAGTACGGGCGCAGCGCCTCGTCGTCGAAGTCGTACAGGGCGTGCCGCTGCTTCTCTGCATAATAGGCCAGGTCCCAAGGAGCAGGTTCCGGAGCACCTGTCCCTTCGAGCTTCTGGCGGAAGGCGTGGAGGTCGCGCGCCTCGGCGGCGAAGGCGGCCGCGGTGCGGGCGGCCAGGCCGTCGACGAAGGCGCGGGCGCTGGCGCCGTCCTTGGCCATGCGCGGCTTGAGGACGAAGTCGGCGAAGTCGCGGAAGCCGAGCAGCTCGGCCTGCTCGCGGCGGAGCAGCAAGATCCGGCGCAGCAGCTCGCGGTTGTCGTGCGGGCCGTCCTCGGCGCACACGTTGGCGGCGCGCCAGATCTCCTCGCGCAGCTTCGGGCTGTCGGCGTAGGTGACGAACGGGATGAAGCTCGGCTGCTGCAGGGTGAAGCGCCAGGCGCTCGGGCGGCCCTTGGCCTCGGCGCTGGCCCGCGCGGCGTCGATCGCCGACTGCGGCAGGCCGGCGAGGTCGGCCGGGTCGGTGATCCACAGCTCGTAGGCGTTGGTGGCGTCGAGGACGTGCTCGGAGAACTGGGTGGTGATCTGCGCCAGCTCGGCGCTGAGCTCGGCGAGGCGGGCCTTGCCGGCGGGGTCGAGCTCGGCGCCCTGGCGGCGGAAGTCGTCGAGGGTGCGCTCGAGCAGCCGCTTGCGCGCGCCGGTCAGCGCGGCCGCCTCGGGCGTGCGGCTGAACTCCTGCAGCACCCGCCACAGGCCGGCGTCGAGCGGGATCTGGGCGAAGAACTCGGCCACCGGGCCCTGGACCGCGTTGTGAGCGGCGCGCAGCTCCGGGGTGGTGGCGACGCTCTCGAGGTGGCCGACGACCGTGATCGCGAACTCGAGCCGCTCGGTCACGGCCTCGAGCGCGCCGAGGGTGTTGTCGAAGGTGCGCGGCCCGGGGGCGTCGACGATCGCCTGAAGGTCGGTTCGGGCGTCGGCGAGGAGCTCGGCGATGGCCGGCTCGACGTGCTCGGGCCGGATCTGGTCGAAGGGGACGCGGAACTGCACGCGCAAGAGCGGGTTGGCGGTCACGTGCGGACGATAGCACGGGTGCGTAGATCCCGCCGCGCGCGATGATTCGGCGGGCCTTCGCGCGGGCCCTCGAGCGAGCGATGTGCGCGAGTTGCCGGGGCGCAGGGTGCGGCGTATCGTGCGAGGGTGATCACGTCCGTGTCGCTGGTGCTGTGGCTCGTGCAGGCGCCGCCGATCGTCGCGCCGCCGATGACCGCTCCGCCGCTGACCGCTCCGCCGCGCGAGTGGAACCTCGCGGGCGTGTTCGTGCTGAAGCAGGAGAAGTTCCTGATGTGGGTGCCGCGGATCGATCTGAGCCGGCCGTTTCGCGGCTGGGAGTACGAGCTGCGGCCGGTGTGGGCGCTCGAGCTGACGCCGACGCACCGGCGTCTGTCCGACTTCTCGCTGGCGGTCCTCTCGGCGCCGGGGGTGGACACAGGGATCGGGCTGGTGCAGCCGAAGCTGCAGTACCGCGTGCCGGGGACCGAGGTGCGGGTCGGGGTGCAGTCGACCATCCTGTCGTTCTTCACCGCGGCGCTGGCAGGGTCCGGCAAGGTGATGCGGCCGATGGGGTTCGTGTCCGGGCGGTTCTGAGGCCGAGGGGCCTGTCTTGAAGGGCATGGTCTGAAGGACAAGTCGTTGGGGGCATGTCCTTGGAGGCATGTCCGGATGGGCATGTCCGTGGGGGCATGTACGGTCCTGCGCCGGGGCGCCGGCCGATCACGCCAGGGCGCGTGGTGCGGCGATCCCGCCGCGAACGGCGTCTGCGGGCTCGCGGCGGCGATCGGGGCGGCGGCCGGGCGGGCGGAGGGGCGCGAGTTGCCGCGGCGGCGGGCGCGGCGTATCGTGCCTGGATGATCCCGTCCGCGATGCTCGCGCTGTGGCTGGTGCAGGCGCCGCCGTGGCCGTCGCTGCCGACGGCCGCGCCGCCGCGCGAGTGGAGCCTCGCGGGGAAGTTCACGCTCAAGCACGAGAAGTTCCTGCGCTGGCAGGCGGTGGTCGACCCGACGCATCCTTACAAGGGGCTGTACAGCGAGGCGAGGCCGACCTGGATGCTCGAGCTGCGGCCGACGCGGCGCAAGTTTCGAGATTTCGCGCTGGTGGTCGAATCGCTGCCGGCGCTGGGCGCCGGGGTCGGCGTCGTCCGGCCCAAGCTGACGTTCCGCGTGCCGGGGACGCAGCTCCACCTCGGCTTCGGGGTCAGCCTGCGGGCCTTCCACAGCTCCAGCCGCTGACCTCACACGCGGGGCCGCCGCCCCCGGAGAGGACCACGACGCCATGTCGACGATCACGGCGCTGCTCGGGCCGACCAATACCGGCAAGACGCACCGCGCGGTCACCCAGCTGCTGAGCCACCGCACCGGCATCATCGGCCTGCCGCTGCGGCTGCTGGCGCGCGAGGTCTACGACCGCGTGACGGCGGAGGTCGGCGAGGCGGCGGTGGCCCTGGTGACCGGCGAGGAGAAGCGGGTGCCGGCGCGGCCGCGCTACTGGGTGTGCACGGTCGAGTCGATGCCGGAGGGCAAGGACGTCGAGTTCCTGGCGGTCGACGAGATCCAGCTGGCGGGCCACCGCGAGCGCGGACATGTCTTCACGGACAGGCTGCTGCGGGCGCGAGGTGTCTCCGAGACCATGTTCCTCGGGTCAGATACGATGACGGGGGCGGTCGAGGCGCTGGTGCCGACGGCGCGGATCGAGCGGCACCCGCGGTTCTCGCGGCTGCGCGGGGTGGCGCCGCTCGAGCTGACGCAGCTGCCGCCGCGCTCGGCGGTGGTGGCGTTCTCGGCCGACCAGGTGTACGCGCTGGCGGAGCAGCTGCGGCGGCGTCGCGGCGGGGCGGCGGTGGTGCTGGGGGCGTTGTCGCCGCGGACGCGCAACGCCCAGGTGGCGATGTACCAGGCGGGCGAGGTCGACTACATCGTCGCCACCGACGCGATCGGGATGGGGCTCAACATGGACGTCGACCACGTCGCGTTCGCTGCCCTGGGCAAGTTCGACGGACGGACGAGCCGACCGCTCGAGGCGGCCGAGCTGGCGCAGATCGCCGGGCGGGCCGGGCGTTACACCAAGGACGGGACGTTCGGGCCGCTGGCGACGCTGGGGCCGCTGCCGCAGGGGCTGGTGCTGGCGATCGAGCGCCACCAATTCCCGCCGGTGGAGCGGCTGGTGTGGCGCAACCATGACCTCGACTTCGCGAGCATCGAGGGGCTGGCGCGCTCGCTGCGGCAGCGGCCGCCGCGGCCGGGGCTGCAGCTGCTCGAGCGCAGCGACGACGAGGAGGTGCTCGCCGAGCTGGCGGGCATGTCCGAGGTGCGGGCCCTCGCGCAGCAGCCCGGGGCCGTCGAGCTGCTGTGGGAGGTGTGCAGGATCCCCGACTTTCGCAAGCTGCTCGAGGGCTCGCACGCGCGGCTGCTCGCGGCCGTCTACCTGCAGCTGGCGAAGAGCGGCCGCCTCGACCCGGGGTGGATCGAGCGGCGCGTGCGTCGGCTCGACGACACCGAGGGCGACATCGAGGCGCTGATGAGCCGGATCGCGGCGGTGCGGACGTGGACGTACATCAGCCACCGGCTGGGGTGGATCGAGGCGCCGGCGCGCTGGCAGGAGTGGACGCGGGCGATCGAGGACCGCCTGTCCGACGCGCTGCACGACCGGCTGACGCAGGCGTTCGTCGACCCGCGGGCGACCGCGCGGGCCCGGAATAAACCTGGCCCGAAGGACAGCCCGTTCGGGCGCCTGCGCGCGCTGCAGCTGCCCGACGCCGGCGAGGCGCCGGCCCCGAGCGCGGCCGAGGCGATCGTGGCGGCGCCGCACGGGGCGTTCTCGGTCGACGCGCGCGGGCGGGTCTCGCTGGCCGGCCGCCCGGCGGCGCAGATGACCCGCGGGCCCGATCTGCTGCGGCCGGAGGTGCAGGTCCTCGCGGACATGTCCATGGGGGCAGGTTCGATCGCGCAGGTCCGAAGGCGCATGGTCGCGTGGACACGCGACATGGTCGCCGAGCTGCTGGCGCCGCTGCGGGCGCTGCCCGAGGGGCCGGCGCCGAGCCCGGCGGCGCGCGGCCTGCTCTACCAGCTCGAGCAGGGGCTCGGGTCGGTGCTGCGGGCCCGCGCCGAGCCGCAGGTGCGCGCTCTGACGGGTGACGACCGCCGGCTGCTCGGGCGGCTGGGGGTCAAGATCGGCGAGCTGGTGGTGTTCTCGCCCGAGCTGCTGACGACGTGGTCGGTCGAGCGGCGGGCCGCGCTGTGGGCCGCGCGTTCGGGCACGCGGGTGACGCCCCCGGGCGAGGCGCGGTCGGTCGCGCTGGCCGAGGAGGCCGAGGCGGCGCCGTACCACGCGATCGGCTTCCCGCCGTTCGGGCCGCGGGCGATCCGCGCCGACGTGGCCGAGCGAGTTTTTAATAGAGTCATGGCGGCGACGCGGGCGGGGCCGGCGGCGCTGCCCGAGGAGCTGGCGGCGTGGATCGGCTGCCCGGCGGACGAGCTGCCGGCGATCGCCTCGGCGATGGGTCTTGATGAAGTGGCCGAGGGGCGCTGGCTGCTGGCGCCGCGCCGGCCCGAGCGCCGCGGGGGGCGGCGACGGCCGCGGGTACGCCGGGCGGGGTGAACAGGTCCCTCGGGGAAGGTCCGGAGGGACAGGTCCGAACGGGAAGGTCCTTGAGGACAGGTTCGAAAGGTCAGCCGGGCGGGTCGAACTCGTCGCAGGTCTGGTCGATGGCGCCGATGGCCTGGAGGAAGAACGGGGCGTAGTCGGCCTCGCAGACGGAGCCGGAGATCCCGTGCGGGCCCCACATCTGGATGAACTCCTCCCAGTGGGCGCCCTGGATCGACATTGGGTCGTTGCCGGTGGTGCAGCCGAGCTCGGGGTGAGGGATGAGGCCGAGGACGACGACTGCGTTCTCGTCGCCGTTCTTGGCGGCGACGATGGAGGCCTTCCAGTCGGGGGGCTCGCCCTGGTCGGGGCTGTTGGGGTCGTCGCTGATGAAGGTGATGACGAGGATGGCGTCGTCGCGGAGGAAGCCGCCGTTGCAGCCGTTGGGGACGTTGAGCGCCTCGCTGACGGCCTCCTCGATCGCGTTCATCGGCCGCTCCGAGGGGCTGCCGGCGGTGCCGACCTTGGCGACGCAGGCGAAGGTGTTGGGGAGATCGGGCTGGTCGGGCAGCATGTAGCGGTGGCCGCCGGCGACCGGGCACTTGGCGTTGGTGGCGAAGGTGCCGACCGGGTGGAGCACGCCTGCGCCGCGGATCGTGTCGCATTCGTCGAGCATGGTGGTGCAGGCGTGGTAGTTCTCCTCGTAGCAGAACTTGACGTAGTCGGGGTCGCCGGGGTCGCACGGCTGGGCGCAGCGGCCGTCGGCGTCGGTGTCGACGACCATGATGTGGTAGTCGTCGACGTCGACGAGGGTGTTCTTGATGGCGTCGATGAAGCCGGGGAAGCTGTCGATGAGGGCGTCCTGGTTGTCCTCCATGCTCGTCGAGTTGTCGATCACGAACAGGAAGTCGACCTTGTTGCAGCCCTTGGCCGCGCCGGTGGTGCCCGTGTCGCCGAGGTCCTGGTTGCCGATGTCGAACTTCGCACCGGGCCCGCTGGTCGCGGTCGGCTCGCTCGTGGTGGCCGGCTCGCTCGAGGTCGGCGCGGAGGTGCCGGTGCCGGAGGTGCCGGTGGTGGTCGACGCGGTGTCGCCGGTGGCGGTGTCGCCGGTGGCGGTCACGTCGGTGGCGGGCGCGGTCGAGACTCCCGTCGGCTGAGTGGTCGGCTGAGCGGCGGTGGTGGTGTCACGCCCGTCGCTTTCGCCGCAGGCCGCGACGAGGAGCAGGGCGAGCGCAGGCAAGGTTGGGGGCCGGTGCATACCGCGCGACGATGCATCGCGGCCGCCGACGGACGCAAGCGGACAGTCCCCCATGACATGATATACGAGGGGCATGGAGCGGAGCACGATCGAGGCGCGGCTCGCCGACCTACGGCGCGAATTCGACGGCGGGCAGAAGCTGCTGCGCGAGCTCGAGGCCAAACAGATGGAAGTGCGGGATACGCTGTTACGGATCGGCGGGGCCATGCAAGTGCTCGAGGAGCTCCTCGCGGGCGAATCAGGGAAGGCGGGGTCGCCGTAGGCCGACCTGAGGCCGCGGCGCCGCAATCATCGCCGGATGACACGATCGGTTCGCGTCACGTCGATCGCTTGACGCGGGTCGAGCGGGCTCGGCCGTGGTACCGGCGAGGGCTTCGTCTGCCCGGCCGACGGCCTGGTCGCCGGGACAGGTCCGATCGCGCCGGGGGGGTCCGGCTCGGCGCGACGGTGGTCATCGCTGCTCCGAAGGACATGTTGGAAGAGACAGATCCGGAGCCGGGCGCGAAGGTGCCCCGGGGGCCAGCGGCTGGGCCAGGGCGCGCTGTTCGGCGGGCCGTCGATCGGCTATGGTCGCGGCGATGCAGCCGCTGTCCCTGTCTCACCAGTTCCAGGCCTTCGCCGCCCGGCTGTTGCTGTCGCTGCCCGACTCGCTGCAGGTGACGCTCGCCGGCGGGCGGCCGGTGGAGCGCGACGGCTACACGCTCGACCCGCAGGTGCAGCACATGCTGGCGATGCAGCGGCGGATGCGGCGGCCGCACTTCCACCAGCTGTCGGTCGAGCGGGCGCGGCGCGAGATGGAGGTCAACACCAGGCTGCTGGCGCCGCTGGGCCCGGTGTTGCAATCTGTCCGTAGCGACAGGTTCCCGGGGCCAGGTGGAGAAATCCCCGTGCGGATCTACCGGCCGAAGGAGTTGGCCGCGCAGGCGCCGGCGACCGTGTACTTCCACGGCGGCGGGTTCGTGGTCGGCGGCCTCGACTCGCACGATCCGGTGTGCCGGATCCTGGCCCACGAGGCGCGCTGCGTGGTGATCGCAGTGGACTATCGTCTCGCACCCGAGCACAGGTTCCCGGCGGCCCCCGACGACGCCCTGGCGGCGTTTCGCCACGTGGTCGCCCACGCGGGCGCGCTCGGGATCGACGCCCGCAGGATCGCGGTCGCGGGCGACAGCGCGGGCGGCAACCTGTCGGCGGTGGTGTCGCTCGAGACCCGCGGTGACGCGGTGCGGCCGGTGTTCCAGCTGCTCATCTATCCGGCGGTCGACCTGACGATGTCGTTCCCGTCGATCACCAGCCTCGGCAAGGGGTTCTTCCTCGAGAAGGCGACGATGGAGTGGTTCATGGGCCACTACCTGCGCGGCCCCGAGGACGGGCGCGACCCGCGGGCGTCGCCGTGGTTCGCGGACGTCTCGGGGGCACCGGCGGCGGCGGTGTTCACTGCGGGGTTCGACCCGCTGCGCGACGAGGGCGAGGACTACGCGCGCAAGCTCGAGGCGGCCGGGGTGCCGGTCGCGTACACGTGCCACCGCGGCATGTTCCACGGGCACATCAGCGCGTCCGGGGGGCTGTCGAACGCGCGGCCGGCGTTGAGCGAGATGGCCGGGGCGCTGCGGCAGGCGCTGGCGTGAGGGCGCGGAGATGTCCTTCGGGACAGGTGATGAAGGACAGGTTCGGGGCGGCATGAGAGGACGGCCCCGCACAGTGATCACCCGTCAGTGGCGGGCGATCTCCCGCGACCGGCCGGGGCACGTCCCATAGCGCACGTCGCGGGTGCGGCGCCGACGAGGCGCGGTGTGGTCTACTCGCCGAGATGTCCGAGCTCGAGTTCCACACGCTGCTGGTCCAGGGAGTGTTCCTCGTCGCCGCGCTGACGGTGCCGGCGCTGCTGTTCATCTCGGCGCCGTACGGCCGCCACGCGCGCGGCGGCTGGGGGCCGCAGATGGACACGCGGCTGGCGTGGATGGTGATGGAGTCGCCGTCGGTGCTGTGGTTCCTGGCGGTGTTCTTCGCCGGGACGCACGCGTGGGGCCTGGTGCCGCTGCTGCTGCTGGTGCTGTGGCAGTCGCACTACGTGCAGCGGGCGTTCATCTTCCCGCTGAAGATCCGTCCGGGCGGCCACACCCCGGTCAGCGTGGTGGCCATGGGCTTCGCGTTCAACCTGGTCAACGCGTACGTGAACGCGCGCTGGATCGGTGAGTTCGGCCGCTACGAGCTGTCCTGGCTGCTCGACCCGCGGCTGTGGATCGGCGTGGGGCTGTTCGTGCTCGGCTACAAGATCAACCGCCGCGCCGACGCGGTCCTGGCGGCGCTGCGCAAGCCCGGCGAGACCGGCTACAAGATCCCCCGCGGCGGGCTCTACGAGCTGATCTCGTGCCCGAACTACTTCGGCGAGCTGCTCGAGTGGACCGGCTGGGCGATCGCCACCTGGTCGGTCGCGGGCCTGTCGTTCGCGGTGTTCACGGCGGCCAACCTGGTGCCGCGGGCGCTGACGCACCACCAGTGGTACAAGCAGAAGTTCCCCGAGTACCCGGCGGGGCGCAAGGCGGTGATCCCGTTCGTGCTGTGAGCGGGTGACGCGAGGGACATGTCGCATGAGACATGCCTTTAAAGGCATGTCTCCGAGGGCATGTCGGGGGGCGTCTCGCCGGAGGAGGCTCGAGGGGCGGCGGGGATATTCCCGCGCGGGGGGCTTGGACTCGCGGCGGGTCTCATGACACAGTCGAGCCATGAACGCTGGAGCGCGGGTTCGCCTGGCCGCGGCGTCGCTGATGCTCGGTGGTTGTCACGCCGGCCCGGACATGCCGCCGACGGTCGCCAGCAGCAAGTACATCGAGTATCACACGGACGCCGACGCGTCGGTGCTGTGCATGGATGACATGCTGGAGCGCGAAGATCGCTTCATCGAGCGGACCGCGGAGCTGCTCGGCGTCGTCCCGCCGACGAAACCTGTCCATTACGTGTGGGACCCGGTGCAGGACGGGTCCGAGGCGTGGGCCTGCTCGTCGGGCACCGACTGCTACAAGCTGCACGACGACGACCTCTCGATGGTCGTGTCGCGGCGGGCGTCGTACCACCACGAGCTCGTGCACGCGGTCGAGGCGCAGGCGCTCGGGCAGGGCCATCGGTTGCTGGTGGAAGGGACGGCGGAGTACCTCGGGTCGCTCCAATCGAGCGCGGTGCTGCCGGCCGATTTCCCCGCGGCGTTCGCCGCCGCGTTCTCGGTGAGCGACGACGGCGACTACAGGGTCGCGCTGCACTTCGTCGGCTCGATCTTCGCGCGCCACGGCGCCGCGAAGTACCGGGCGCTGCGCGAGAGGGTGCCGGCGGACGCCGATTTGACGCGGTTCGCGGCCGAGTTCGAGGCCGAGTTCGGCCAGCCGCTGGCCGACGCGCTGGCGGAGATGAGCGGCGAGGTGGTGTACGGGCAGGACCTGTTCAGGGGCTGCGGGGAGGGGGAGACGCGCGTGCTGGAGTGGACGGACGAGGGGGTCGTCGACGCCGCGATCGAGGGCGAATGCGGCGACCCGTTCTTCTACGGCACGGGCTTCGTCCGCGGCGAGCAGGGCTTCGTCGGCCTCTACGCGGTCGAGGTGGCGGAGGCGGGGACGTACGCGCTGACGGTCGGCGGCGTCGCCGACGGGCCGGCGCCGCTCCGCGGACTGTTGGTCGGGTGTTCGTTCGACATGCTCGGCAGCGGGGTGGCGTCGCTCGGCGGTCGAACGGGCGAGGGGGTGTTGCAGGCCGGCCGGTACGTGCTGTCGATCGGGTTCCCGCAGGGTCCCCAGGCGCGCGGCTCGGCGTCGGTCCGGCTCGAGCGCGTCGGTCCGCTGCCCTGAGACGCGGGCCGATCGGCTCGAGCGGAGCAGCCGGATCGAGGATCAAACATGTCACTCAAGACATGTCGATTTAGACATGTTCTTTGGGGAATTCAGTGGCGCGCGGAGGTTCGGGCCGTGCGCCTTGCTCGGGGCCCGACCGCCAAGCGACAAACCGCGATCGAACTGTCTCGAAGGGCAGGTTCTCCCAGGCCGCTCACACGGGCGGGGACAGGCCGGGGGTGCTGGTGATGACCCAGCGGGCGGGGCAGGCGATCGCTTGCAGGCGCATGAAGGCCTCGCTGCGGGCGATCATCTGCTCGCCCTCGGAGCCGCCGATCCAGGTGCCGAGGCGGAGGCGGGCGGCGGAGGCGGCGAGGGGCATGTCGGCGGCGTCGAAGGCGTCGGCGGCGGCGCTCAGGGCCGGGACGACGGCGTCGGCCGGGGCGTCGCGCAGGGCCAGCGAGGCGGCGTCGAGGAGGGCGGCGGAGGCGAGGGCGCCGGCGTTGCCGATCTGGCGCAGGGCGTCGGCGTCGGCGGCGGCGGCGAGCAGGTAGGGCTCGCGGGCGACGTCCACACCTGACCTTTCGGCCATGGCCAATGCGACCTGTCCGTGGAGACTGATGAAGTTGGCGCGCTGGTTCTTGGTGAACGCCGCGCCGCCGGCCCCCAGGGTCGCGCCGACGCGCTCGACCTCGGCCCAGGCGACCGCGACCTCGCCGGCGTACTGGGCGCAGTGGGCCTCGATCATCGAGGCGCGCAGGCCGGCGGCCGAGCCGGCGGCGACGTTGCCGAGGCGGACGGCGCGGGCGACCACCTCGCGGGCGTCGGACGGGGCGTCGGCGGCGAGGAGGACGAGGGCGCTGTAGTAGGCGGCGACGAACTCGACGATGGAGTCGCCGGTCTGCTGGGCCTGCTCGCTCATGACTGCGCTGCGCAGGGCGATCGCCCGCAGCTCGCCGCGCGACTCGAGCACGCTCATGAGCATGACCGCGCCGAAGTTGCACTCCCAGGCGATGTTGCTGCAGCGCTGGCGCAGGTGGGTGATGCCGAACTCGAGGTCGCGCATGGCCTCGGGCCAGCGGCCGCGGCTGACGGCGGAGATGCCGTCGAACAGGACCGAGAGGCCGACGATGTAGGGGTCGTCGCGGCGGCCGAGGTAGTCGTCGATGACGGCGCGCAGGCGGGCCAGGGTGGCGGCGTCACCGGCGACCGACCACACCGCGCGGACGATGACCATGCCGCGGACGTGGCGGGCCTCGTCGCCGATGGCGCGGGCGATCGCCGCGCTGCGGGCGGCGAAGTAGGCCGAGCGCACCGGGCTGTGGATGAACAGGCCCTTGGCGGCGGCCCACAGCGCGTCCGACAGCGCGGCCCGCTCGGAGCCTGTCCCCACGGACATGTCGGGCACGGTCCCGCGGAGCAGCGCGCCGACCTCGTTCTGGAACGCGTGCGCCAGCGCCTGGCCGCTGCCGGGGTCTTCGAAGCCTGTCCCCTGGAGCAGGTCCTTGAGGACATCCTCGCCGCGGGCCGTCTCGCCGACGGCGAAGTACTGCTCGCAGGCGCGGACGCGCAGCTCGGCGCGCTGGTTGACGGGCGCCTTCTCGGCGGCGCGGAGGAAGATCGGCGCGGCCTCGAGGCCGAGGCCGACGTCGACCTTGGCGCGGGCGCAGGCTACCATGCGCGGCCACGACTCGGGGGTGCAGCGCAGGGCGAGCTCGTGCAGCTCGGCGGCGCGGGCGAAGGCGAGGGCCTCGGCGGCGGCCTTGCCGGCGCGCTCGGCGTAGGTCGCGGCCCGCTCGCGGTCGCCGGCGGCGAACAGGTGGCGGGCCATGAACTCGGGGTCGGGGCGGCCGAGCTGCAGCGCGGTGTCGGCGAGCAGGCGGTGCAGCTGGCGCGCGCGGTCGGGCGAGAGGCCGCGGACGACCAGGGCGCGGCCGCGGTCGTGCAGCGGCTCGACGCTGGGCGCGTGGTTGCGGCGGCCGAGCTGGACCAGGCGGGCCGCGTGCAGGCGGGCCAGGCGGGCGTGGATGTCGGACGGGTCGCCGAGCGCCCGCGCGAGCAGGCCGGTCGGCAGCGGCGCGCCGGCGGCGGCCACCAGCTCGAGCGCGGCGCGGTCGCCGGAGGCGAGGTTGTCGACCCGCCCCTGGAGACATGTCTCGAAGGACAGCTTCTCGGGGGCGAGGGTGGCGAGGTCGGCGTGGGTGAGCTCGTGGACCAGCGCCTCGAGCACGTAGGAGTCGCCGTGGGCCTCGTCGGCGATCGCCGCGGCCCAGGGCTCGGGCGGCAGGCCAGCGGCGACCAGCAGGGCGCGGGCGGCCGCGTGCGAGTCGCGCTCGTCGAGGCGGCCGACGTCGAGGCGGGCGACGTGGAGCTCGGGCAGCACGCGCAGCTGCAGGCGCTCGAACTCGTGGCGGACCAGCGGCGAGCCGGGCCACTCGGTGTGGTAGGCGACGATCAGCAGCAGCGCCGGGGCGTCGGGCGGGGCCAGCAGCTCGGACAGCAGGCGCACGCTGTCGGCGTCGCTCCAGTGGAAGTCGTCGAGGAACAGGACCAGGCGGCGGCGCGCGGCCAGGGCCGCCAGCAGGCGCTTGAGCGCGGCGAAGGCCTTGCGCCGCGACTCCTGGTCGGACACGCCGGCGCGGGCGCTCTGGGCCAGCTCGCGCACCGCCGACACGCGCTGCAGCACCGGGAACACGCGCGCGAGCTCGCCGGTGTGGGTGCCGAGCAGCGGCGTGAGCTCGAACGGCTCGAGCGCGCCGAGGTGATCGGCGAGGGCGTCGACGAGGCTGTCGAAGGCCTTGAAGGGGACGGTCTCGTGCTGGTAGCAGCGGGCGGTCAGGGCGACGACGTCGCCGCGCGGCTGGAGGGCGCCGAGGAAGCCGTGGACCAGGCCGGTCTTGCCGACGCCCGGTTGACCGCGGAGGTAGACGCAGGCGGTGCGGCCGCGGGCGGCGGCGGCCAGGCCCTCGTCGAGCGCGTCGAGCTCGGCCTTGCGACCGAAGAGGATCGAGCTGCTCGACATCGCCGGCGCGGGGGACAGCGCCGCGCCGCCGCACCACGCCAGCAGCTTGGCCCCCGAGGCGCGCTTCTCCGGGTCGCGGCGGAGCAGCTCGCCGATCAGCGCCGCGAGGTCGTCCGGCAGGCCCGGGCCGCGCGGCGGGGCCGGCTCCTCGCACTGCTTGGCGAGGAAGATCTGGGCGTAGCCGCCGGTGAACGGCAGCTTGCCGGTGAGCGCCTCGTAGAGCATCACGCCGAGGGCGTACCAGTCGCTCGCGGGCGTCGCGAGCTGGCCGGCGCACTGCTCCGGGGACATGTACAGCGGCGTGCCCGCGGGCGTCTCGTTGGGGTTGCTGCGGGCGATCGCGGCGACCAGGCCGAAGTCGAGGATGACGACGCGGCCGCCCGAGGTGACGAGCACGTTCGACGGCTTGAGGTCGCGGTGGAGGAGGCCTTGCTCGTGCAGCGCGGTGACGCCGAGGACGAGCTGGCGGATCAGGGCGCGCAGGCGGCGGTCGCTGTCGGGCGCGCGCACGAGGGCGCGGAGGGCCGTGCACAGGTCGACGCCGCCGACATACTCCATCGTGATGAGCCACAGGTCGCCTTGCGAGTGCAGCTCGTAGAGCGTGACGAGGTTCGGGTGACCGACCTCGGCCATGCTGCGGAACTCGTACTTGAAGCGGTGCAGCTCCGACGGGCCCATGCGCAGCAGCGACTTCACGGCGACGCGCTGGCCCGTGCGCGTGTCGGTCGCCTCGTATACGGCGCCCATGCCGCCGGCGCCGAGCGGGCGCAAGATCCGGTACGGGCCGACCTGGCCGGCCAGTGCGGTCGCCGGCGGCGGCTGCGGACCGGTTCGCTCCATGACGCCCTCCTCGGGAGGGGTGCTCATCGTCGGTGAGAGCGCGAGGTCAGGCAGGATCGCCGTGTTGGCGAATTGGATCGCTACCGCCATGGTCTCGCGAAGACGATCGCCGGCCGCGCGTGGCAGACCGACTTCGGTGCGCGGCTGCTCAGGCGGCGCTTGCACCTGCACGGGGAGCTTCATGGCGGGGGAGCCGCTTGCAGGCTAGCACGGCCGCCCGAGGCCGCGCTCGAGCCTGGCGATCAGTTCGGCGTGCTCGGTCGCGCCATCGGGGCCGCGCGACCGCAGGGCGATCGCCAGGGCCCACCCGAGGTCGAGCGCCGCGCCGCGGGCCGCGGCCGGCCAGTAGGCCGCCTCGCAGCCGGGCCGCAGGCGCAGGGTCCAGTTGGCCGGATCGACCACGCCCGGGGCGTTGTAGATGTCGTGGGCGCCGAACAGGTCGCTCATGAACACGGCCACCTGGCGCGCGGGGCACACCAGCAGATCGGCGAATTTCGCGTGCACGAGGGCGGCGGGGTCCGCGAGCATGCGCGCGCGCAGCGGGTCATCGTCGCTGCGCGACCCCAGACGTCCGCACAAATACGCCGTCTGCGCGGCTGCGAGCGGGGTCTTGTGCCACGAGGCCGCCAGCCGCCAGATCGGCGGGGTGTCGTGGTTGCCGAGCATCACCCAGTCCTCGGGGCGGGCGTTCTCGCTGCGGTAAACATCGTTCGGATTGGTCAGGTCGGCCTTCTGAGTGACCCGGAAGCGCCCCAGGCCGTGGCCCTCCAGCACCCGCTGCAGCGGGTAAGGCTGCGTGCTGAGGACTTCGCACAGCACGTCCTCCATTGCGCGGCCGTGCGCGCGCGCGGCCGCGAGGACGACGTCGAGCTGGGCGCCGTAGCGGACGACCTGCGCGTCGTCGAGCGCGCGGACCCAACCGTCGGCGTGGCGCGGCAGGGCGAGGTCGAGCTGGTCGGCGCGCGCGATCGCGTAGGCCGCCAGGCGCGGATGGTCCGAGAGACATGGCGATTCGAACAGGCGCGCCCCGCCCTGGACGGCGCGGTAGGCGTCGGGCTCGTCCGTGCGGTAGACCCACGGGCACACCAGGCCGTGGGGGTGGTCGACGCGCAGGCCGTCGTAGTCGCGCAGCATCGCGTCGGTGCGGGCGGCCACCAGGCGCAGGGCCGGGCCGAGGTCGCCGGGCCCGCCGTGGTAGAGCCGCGGGTCGAGCACCGGGTAGCCCCACGGCTGGCCGTCCGGGTTGGTGCGGCTCGGCGGCGCGCCCATCGCGTAGCCGGGCAGGAACAGGTCGTGCAGGGCCCAGGTGTCGCCGACGGAGATCCCCACCTGGAGATCGCCGAACAGCCGCAGGGCCGGCAGGCCCGGCCGCGCGGCCAGCTCGGCGCGCAGGGCGGCGTGCTGGCGGGCCAGCAGCAGCTGGCAGAACGCCAGGAACTCGAGCTCGCGCGCGTAGGTCCGCTGCAGACCGGCGCGCCGCGCCGCCGCGGCCTGGGACTTGCTGACCCAAAGTTCCTGGTCTCTCGGCCATGTCCTCCAGTGCGAGCCGTCGAAGCTGACCCGAAGGCCATGTGCTCCGGACCATGTCCCTCCGGTCCGGTAGGCGGTCGACAGGACCTCGTACAGGCCGGCCGGCGCCAGCCAGCCGGCGTGCTCGCGCGCGAAGCCGTCGAAGGCCTCGGCCAGGTCGGCGACCGCGGGGTCGGCGGCGGCGCGGCGGCGGGTGAAGGCGTGCCAGGAGCTGGCGAGGGCGGCGAGCTGGCGCGGCCACGCGGCGGCGTAGTCGGCCCGCTCGGTGACGCCCTGGCGCGGGCGCGGGGGTCGGCCGCGCAGGAGGTCGTCGAGGTCGGCGCGCGGGAGGACGTTGCCGTAGGCGGGGTCGTCGGCGAGCGGGCGCAGGGCGAGCGAGAGGATGTCGCGGGCGAACAGGGCGCCGTCGTACGGCGAGGGGTTGTAGCGCGAGGTCTGGCCCTGCGGGCCGAGCTGCACGCCGGTGAACCCGAGCCGGCGCACGAACGCGAGGAAGGCCCGGCCGCCGCCGCTGTATGGCGAGCCGCGGCCGAGGTCCTCGTCGTCGCTACCCGGGAAAGAGACGTCGTGGATCGACAGCACGAGGTGCCGCTTGCCGAGGATGTCGAGGGCGGCCGCGAGATCTTCGCGGGCGACGGGGCGGTCGTGGGCCGGCATGCCGCGGAAGGGTAGCGAGGGCGCGGCCGCGCGTCACGCGGCGTGGACCGGCCGACGGCCGAACGGCTACCTTCCCCGCGGATGATCGTCACGAACAGGGAGTCCTGGCTGTACTTCATGTTCGCGGCGCGCGGGACGACGCTGTCGCGGATCTGGCGGCGGCTGGCGGTCAACCTGACGTTCGCGCTGGTGATGACGCTGGGCCACATGGAGTACGGCTGGCTCGACGGCCGCGACGTCACGCCGCTGCCGTTTACCCTGATCGGCTTCGTCCTCAGCATCTTCCTCGGCTTCCGCATCAACACCGCCTACGACCGCTACTGGGAGGGCCGGCGGCTGTGGGGCCAGCTGGTCAACACCAGCCGCACCCTGGCCCGGCAGATCCAGACCCTGGTCGGCGCGGGGCCCGGCGACGCGGCGGTGATCGAGCGGCGGCGGCGCCTCATCCACCTGGTGATGGCGTTCCCGCACGCGCTTCGCATGCGCTTGCGCGGCGAGGAGGCGATGGTCGCCGACCTCGGTCCGTTCGTGACCGCCGGCGAGCTCGAGCAATTGAAGCGCGAGCGCAACCGGCCCAACGCGCTGGTCCAGCGCCTGGCCGAGCTGCTCGACGAGGCCTACCGCGCCGAGCTCGTCCATCCGATGCACCTGAGCCTGCTGCATCAATCGCTGACCTCGCTGACCGACATCCAGGGCGGCTGCGAGCGGATCGCCAACACGCCGATCCCGTTCGCCTACCAGGTGCTGCTGCGCCACATCGTCGGCGCCTACTGCTACGCGCTGCCGTTCGGGGTGCTGCTGCCGCTGGGCCTGCTGACGCCGGTGGTGGTGCTGATGATGTCGTACGCGTTCTACGGGCTCGACGCGCTCGGCGAGGAGATCCAGGAGCCGTTCGGCAGCGACCCCAACGACTTGCCGCTGTCGGCGCTGTGCCGCACGATCGAGATCGACCTGCGCCAGCGCCTCGGCGAGGCCGAGCTGCCCGAGTCGGCGCAGCCGCACCACGGTCAGCTGCTCTGAGGGACATGGTTTGAACGACATGTCGCAAGAGACCGGTTTTGTGACGGCCGCCGGGCAGCGGCTCGAGGTCCGGTGGGTCGGGCCGGGGCCGCAGGCGGCGCCGACGCTGGTGCTGTTGCACGAGGGGCTCGGCTGCGTGAGCCTGTGGCGCGACTTCCCCGACCGCCTGGCCGCGGCGACCGGCTGCGGGGCGCTGGTCTACAGCCGCGCCGGCTACGGCCGCTCGCAGACGATCGCGCTGCCGCGGCCGCTCGACTACATGCAGCGCGAGGGCGAGGACGTGGTCGGGCCGCTGCTCGACGCGATGGCGGTGCGCTCGGCGATCCTCGTCGGGCACAGCGACGGCGGGTCGATCGCGCTGGTCCACGCGGCGACCGACCCGCGCGGACGCGTCGCCGGGCTGGTGCTGATGGCGCCGCACGTGTTTTGTGAAGAGGTGTCGGTGCGCAGCATCGCCGCGGCGAAGCGCGAGTTCGAGGCCGGCGAGCTGCGCGCGCGCCTGCAGCGGCACCACGGCGACAACGTCGACGCGGCGTTCCGCGGCTGGTGCGAGGCCTGGCTCGACCCCGAGTTCAGGCGCTGGAACCTCGAGGGCTACCTGCCGCGGGTGACCGCGCCGATCCTGCTGATCCAGGGCGAAGACGACGCGTACGGGACGACCGCGCAGCTGCAGGCGATCGCCCGCGGCGCGGCCGGGCCGGTCGAGACGCTGCTGCTGCCGGGCTGCGGACACAGCCCCTACCGCGAGCGGCCCGACGAGACGCTGGCGGCCTCGGCCCGGTTCGTGCGCGCGCTCGTGGGGTGAGGGGGCGAGTTTTGGACATGTCCATCAGGTCATGCTTGAAAGGGCATGACCTGATGGACATGTCCTTGAGGTCTGGCGCTCGGCCTGGTTGTCTGCCGGGGGCGGCATGACGCCGGCGGCGTACCGAGCGAGCCGCCAGTCGGGCGGCTGTCCGAGGCGACCCCGATATGTGCGGGCGGGGTCCTCGGAGCGGCGCAGCTACGCGAGCGAGCGCAGGAGGACATGGACATGTCCTTCAAGACATGTCCTGGAGGTGTCGATCACTCGTCGAGGCGGAGCGCGCGGTCCTCGGGGCAGCGCAGCGACCAGCGGGCGGCCTCGCCCGGCGGCATGAGGGCGCAGCCGTTGGCGGCGACGGCGGCGGGGGCGTGGTCGACGACGATCTTGCGGCCGCGGTCGAGGTCGAGGACGTGCCAGGCGGCGCCGACCCGGAGCGCGCCGGAGGGGTCGAGCTGGGCGCCGGGGAGCTGCCAGGTGCGGCCGCTGGTGAGATCGTAGGCGAGGACGCGCGGGGCCCCGGGACCGGAGTCGTGGAGGTACCAGCCGTGGGAGGACAGCTCGTTGGTGCCCTCGTAGGGCACGACGGGGCCGACCCACATGCGGCCATCGTCGAGCGAGACGCGGGCGACTCGCGGGCCCTCGGGGCTCTCGACCGCGGCGGGGCGCCACAGGCCTCCGCGGCCGTCGGCGATGGCTTCGGCGAACCAGCCGCGAAAATAGGGGAGCGGCTCGAGGCCGGCCGAGGACCACAGGAAGCGGCCGCGCTCGCCGCAGTTCAGCGTGGACCGACCGAGCCAGACGATGCTGTCGGGGTCGACGGCGCAGCCGCGGGGCAGCGCGTGCTCGCAGCCGTCGGCCGACAACCAGTGCTCGCCGGCGGGCTCGTGCGGGTGCACGGCCTCCCACGCCCAGCCGTCGCGCACTTGCAGCATCGGCGTGACGTCGGGCTCCTCGTCTTTTTTGAAGAAGATCGCTGCGCCGTCGCGGTGGAGGAGCGCGTGGATCGTCTCGACGTGGGTGCCGGCGAGGCAGGTGACGTCGTCGCGGCAGCTCGTGTCGCTCTCGAGCGGGCAGCGGTGCGGCCGGCGAGGGGGCGGGGCCTCGGCGGCGACGATGCCCTCGAAGAGGATCCACCCGGGCTCGGCGAGGGCGATCACGTCGCCGAGCAGGCTCGACGGGACGTAGACGTCGCGCGCGTCGCCGGTGGCGAGATCGTGGACGACGACGCGGTCGGGGCCGACGCGCATGGTCGCGAGCGCGCGGCCGCGGCGGCCGAAGCTGAAGAGGGGCTCGGGTTCGTCGTCGCGCCAGTCGCGGGCGAGCTGGACCCGCTCTCCGGTCTCGGCGTCGAGGAGCCACCACCGCTGGCCGAGCTGGACGACGGCCCAGCGATCGCGCCGATCGTACGCGACGAGGGCGTCGATCGCCTCTCGCGCGCCGCCGACGGTGTCGTGGAGGATGTAGCGAAGCTCCGAGTGAGGCTCGGGTCGGTACGCGAGCACGACGAAGCGGGCGTTGGCGCTCAGCCATTCCAGCTCGTGTCCCTCGCTGTCGGCGAGCGCGATGGTGACGGCGGGCACCTCGGCCGGCTCGCCCGGCGGTCGCTCGATGCATGCCGGGGCGAGCGCTGTCAGGGCGAGGGCGAGACGGGCACGAAACCTCGGCATGCGGGCGGGACAACGCGCGAGCGCGTCGGGTGGATTCCTGCCGAGGCGGACAATTCGCGACGAGGAGCCGACGACGATTGGCAGGATGTCAGAAACTCGCGGTGCGCGTGTACTCGAAGAGCGGGCCCTGAACTCGACCGGTGCGGCGGACGGGTAGCGCTTGCCTGTCGAGCACGGTCGGCGCGGACATGGCTGTCGTGCGGTCTGGAGCGCCGACGAGGCGGCTCTGCGGAGCGTTCGGCGGGGACGAGCGATACGTCCGGCGGCGACAGGCGGCGCGGTGAGATGTCCGAAGGGACAGGTCATGAACGGGCGGGTGATCGAGGGCGAGCCCGGGGGCCGCGGCGAGGGTTTCCGGCGAGGCGCGCGGATCTGCTTCACCGCGGCGCCGCAGATCCGCTATCCTGCCGGCCATGCGCGCAGCTCTTGTCTTGTTGTTCGTGTCTCCGCTGGGTCTCCTCGCCACCACGGCCCACGCCGACGCCTTGCCCGACCCCGACCCGTACATGGCCTGCGAGGAGCAGGAGCTGGGCTCGGCCTGCTTCTCGGAGCTGGGCGACGGCATCTGCGTCGAGATGGACTGCCCCAGCAACCCCGGCCAAAAGTGCGGCTACTGCGACCCCAACGCGACCGCGACGACCAGCGCCGGGACCACGGACACGGGGACGACGGGCGGCAGCGCGGGCACGACGGGCGACACCTCCGGGGGCGCCGTCGGGGCCACGGACGCGAGCTCGAGCGGGAGCGACGGCGGGACCAGCGACGGGACCTCGCCGAAGAAGGAAGAGGGCTGCGGCTGCCGCAGCGACGCGTCGCCCGGCGCGGCGCTCGGGCTGCTCGGGCTCGTCGGGCTGCTCCGCCGGCGCCGGCGCTGAGCCCGGATGTTTTAAGGGACATGCTCGTTGGAGCATGTCCTCGGGGGCATGCTCTCACGAGCATGTCTCTTACGAATCGAAGATGTCCGAACGGTCAGGCGACCTTCTTGGCCGCGGGGCTGGGGCCGCTGGCGCGGCGGCGCAGCTTGTGGATCCCGGGGTTGTAGCAGACGCCGGGCATGCCGAGCATCTGCGGGACGATGCAGCGGTTGCAGCTCTCGCAGGCGGTGCCGGCCGTGTCGGCCGGGCCGGCGGCGGCGAGGAAGCGGCGGGCCAGGTCGGGCTCGGCGTAGAAGGGGCGGCCGATGCCGATCATGTCGGCCTCGCCGCGCGCGAGGATCTCGGCGGCCTCGGCGGGAGTGCGGATGCCTCCGACCGCGAACACCGGGATATTGACGGCCGACTTGACCGCGCGGAAGACGTCGCGGTTCCACACCGGCGAGAACGGGTACTTGCGCGCGGCCAGGAACATGCCGACGTGGACCAGGATGGCGCGCATGCGGCTGCCGGTGGCCTCGAGCAGGCGGCGGCGCAGGCCGGGGTTGTCGAACGAGGCGCGCGGGAACTCGCCGCGGGCGATCGAGGTGTTCGGCAGGGCGTCGGCGACCACCGGCGTGAGCGCGGCGAAGCCGGCGGCCTCGGCCATTCGCGCGATCTCGACGCCCTCGCCGAGGTCGATGCCGCGGCCGACCGGGGTCAGCTCGATGGCGGTGTACTTGAGGAGGACCGGGAAGTCGGCCCCGGCCTCGCGGGCGATGGCCTCGCGGATCTCGCGGACGAAGGTCATGCGCCCGTGGATGTCGCCGCCGTAACGATCGCGGCGGCGGTTGAAGATCGGGCTGAGGAATTGGTGCAGCAGCTTGGCGTTGCTGGCCGCCAGCTGCACGCCGTCGTAGCCGGCCTCACGCGCCCAGGCGGCGACCAGGCCGAAGCGGGCGATCAGCTGCTGGACCTCGTGGGTGCTGAGGACGTGGGTCTGGCTGCGGTGCAGCGCGCGCAGCCACAGCGGCAGCGGGCTGGGGGCGTACGGCGGCGAGCTGCGCACCGGCGCGAACTTGGTGTGCCAGGCCTCGAGCGCGAACAGGCCGCCGTGGCCCAGCTGGGTGACGATCTTGCCGCCCACCTCGTGCACCGCGCGGGTCAGCGGGGCGAGGGCGAGCATGCGCTCGCGTTCGCCGATCGCCGACATGCCCGGCGAGGTCCGACCCTCGGGACAGACGATCGTGTTGCCCTGAATGATGAGTCCGACGCCGGCCGCGGCGTTCGGCACGAAGTGGCGAGCATAGACCGCGGCGGGATCCTCGGCGCCGCCGGCACCTTCGAGCACGGGCGCGCGGTAGAGGCGGTTCTTGAGGCGGAGTGTTCCGAGGTCGATGGGGTCGGTGAGGCGGACGGTGGACATAAGATTAAACCGTTTCCGGGAGCAGCTGGGCCAGAGTGATTTCCACGAGGGCCTCGATGTGCCGGCGCCGCCGCTTGAGCGCGGCCGGCGACAGCACGTCGCGGCGGAACAGGTCGTTGAGCAGCGGCTCGTAGAGGAAGGGCGCGATGATGGCCCCGAACACCGAGACGATGACCTCTTCGAGGCTGCCGAGTGTGCCAGCGACCCGCCGGCCGACGAACGGCTTCAGCGTGTCGACCAGCGGGTGCAGATATTCGTGGGCGACGCGGCGCAGGTGCGGGTCGTTGTTGAGGAGCGCGCGCTGGATCAGCCGCGGGAAGTCGCGCTCCTGCGCGAGGTGGTCGAGGTAGGCGCCGATGACCCGATGAATCCGCTCGCGCGGCGCCCCGGCCTGGTGAAACGCGGCGAGCAGCCGCGTCCGCAGGCCGCTCATCGCCTCGTCGATGACCTTGCGATAGAGGCCCTCTTTGCTGCCGAAGTGATAGCGGACGAGCGCCGGGTTGACGCCAGCCGCGCGCGCGATGTCCCGCACCGAGGCGGCCGCGTAGCCGCCGCGCGAGAACGCCGAGCGCGCCGCCACGAGCAGCGCCTGCGCGGTTCGGTCGCCTCGCTCCTCGCGACCGTCAGGAGTGGTTTTTGCCTCGCCCGAGCTCGACACGCGCACTCCAGTTAATTTGCACAGATGTGTAAGCAGGTCCAGCGGAATTTGTACGCGCGTACAAATGCAAACGGCGTGATACAGTGGCCGTATGCTGCGGTCTGGACTGATTATCGTGGGCGTGGGTGCGGTGGTGTCGGGGTGTGGCTCGTCGGAGGGGATGGCCTCGGCGACCACGACGGGCGTGACGACGGTCAACCTGACGACGACGACGGACACGGGCACGGGCACGAGCGAGGGGCCGCCGACGACGTCCGAGACCGGGTCCGAGACGATCACGACGATGGGGATGACCGGGACGAGCGCGCCGACGTCGACGACGACCGAGGGCTCGACCGAGAGCACGACGACGATGGGCGTCGAGACGATGTCGGCGAGCGAGACGGCGACCGACAGCGAGAGCGGAACCGAGCCGCCGGGGCCGTGCATGCAGGGCGAGATCGTGTGCGAGGACGGCGAGGCGAAGGTGTGCGACGGGATGGGCGGGTTCGAGAGCAGCGAGCCGTGCGATGCCACCTGCGAACCCGGGGTCGGCTGTCTGGCGTGCGTGCCCGACGCCCCGTACTGCGAGGGCGACGTGGCCATGAAGTGCGCGCCGGACGGCCTCGCGGGCGAGGTGGTCGAGGACTGCGACGAGCTGCAGGGGATCTCCTGCAACCCGGACATCGGCCTGTGCGACGGCGCGTGCGTGATCGAGAACCTGCAGCTCAACTACATCGGTTGTGACTACTACCCGACCGTCACGCTACAGCACGACAGCTACAACAGCGGTACGAAGGTGTTCGCGGCGGTGGTCGCCAACACCGCCGACGTGCCCGCGGCGATCACGGTCACCCGCGGGGCGATGCTGATCAAGGAGGAGATGGTCGCGGCCAAGAGCGTCAAGGCGATCACGCTGCCGTGGATCCCCGCGCTCACGAAGGGGCTCGGGCCCTCGGCCGTGGTCGCCGAGGGGGCCTACCGCCTGCGCAGCGACCGCCCCGTCACCGTCTACCAGTACAATCTTCTTTATGCGTCGGCGACCAACGACGCGTCGCTGCTGCTGCCGGTCAACGCGTGGACCGGCGACTACGTGGTCGCCTCGTACCCGCACTTCCCCCAGCTCGACTACCCCGGCTTCTACGCCGTGACCGCGCGCGAGGACGGGACCTCGGTGACTTTGGCGCCGTCGACGACGGGCAACAAGGTGCAGGCGGGCGGCGGGGTCGCGGCCGACGGGACCGGCGTGGTGGTGCTGAACGCCGGCGACGTGCTGCAGGTCGCCAGCGCCCCGGGCGGCGACCTCACCGGCACCGGCATCAGCGCCGACAAGCCGGTCCAGGTCATCGCCGGGCACAAGTGCACCAACGTTCCCACCAACGTCGACGCCTGCGATCACCTCGAGGAGGCGATGTTCCCGTACGAGGCGCTGGCGAAGGAGTACATCGTCGTGCCGCCCGGGCAGTCGCCCAACGGGACGCCCGACCACGGTCAGGTCGTGCGGTTTATCGCGGCCGAGCCGAACACGACCCTGACCTTCGTGCCCGACCAGGGGGTGCCCAAGGTCCTCGCCAAGGCCGGCGACTTCGTCGAGCTGGTGTCGACGACCGCTCGCTTCAAGGTCTCGGCCGACAAGCGGTTCATGGTCGCGCAGTACATGGTCGGCCAGGGCGGCGGCTTCGGCGAGGCCGACCCGTCGATGCTGCTGGCCACCGCCACCGAGCAGTACCGCAAGGACTACCTGTTCCACGCCCCGCCGACCTGGGAGAGCAACTTCGTCGACATCATCCTCAAGAACGGGACGACGGTGGCGGTCGACGGCCAGCCGGTGGTCGCGCCGGTGCAGATCGGGATGACCGGCTACTCGCTGGCCCGCGTGAAGCTGGACGCCGGCCCGCTCGGCGACGGCAACCACACGATCCTCGGCAGCGACCGCGTCGGCATCGGCGTCTACGGCCTGCAGGACTTCGGTAGCTACTGGGTGGTCGGCGGCCTCGACCTCGACCATCTGTAGAAACTTTTTAGAAAGTCCGGGCGACGCTCGCGACCTCGAGCCGAGGTCGTCCGCGTCGCCGAAAAATTCGTCGACGGAATTTTCCGCGTGACTTGACGAAGTGCTGGAGGTGATCGATCCTCTGAAGGCGCGGTCGTCGTTCGGCGCGCGCACCGATCGTCGGACGCCTCGAGGACCTCGAGCGACGACCGGCGGAACGGACTCGAAGCTCGCAAGGCTCGGAGGAGATTCGAAGGGAGTCGCGGAAGCAGCACGGCAGAAGCTCGCGCAAGACGTCGGAAGCAGCGTCGGTCACGGTCCCCGGTCCATCGCTTTACGGACAGCGGACGGAGACGATGCGAATCAGCCAGTGACTCCCCAATGGGAGCCCCCCCATCGCGGGCCCATCGGCACGGCCCAGAATTGCTGCGCCGTTCGCGGCGCCGTGTCCGATGCGGGAGAGATCTGCTCGATTCGCCGTCATGTTGCGATCTGCGTCCTCTGCGCCAGACAGGCCGAGTGCTCCTGCGTGAGCGCCGCACGCGCCCAAAAGCTGTTTCTGCTCGGCATATCGGCCGCTCTGCGGGCCGGCAAAGTCCTTGACGCGGGCCCTGAACGGATGTAGCTACCCAGCAAGTGTTCAGTGCAACGCTTCCTGGGCAACGATGCTAGAGCACTCTTCAGGCTTTCCCCGCGCGCGCTCCCTCCTTCAGACAGAGGCACGTTCGAGCGGTCTAGAACGTACCTCAACCGCCGCGGGGGAGCCTGATGTTTTACCGAATGGGTTGGATGGCGCCCGGCTGAACGCGATTCGCGAGCAGCTCTGCGAGGGTCGCCACGCCGACGTCGTGGCCCAGCACGAGGTCGCCGCGCGCGCCGGCAGCTACGCCGATTGGCCCGCGGGCCTCGACGCGCGGCTGCTGTCGGCGCTGTCGAGGCGGGGCGTGACGCGGCCGTACACGCACCAGGCCGAGGCCATCGCGGCGGCCCGCGGCGGGCAGGACGTCGTGTTGGCGACCTCGACCGCGTCGGGCAAGTCGCTGTGTTTCCACGCGCCGATCGTCCAGGCGGCGCTCGACGACCCGCGGGCGCGAGCGCTGCTGCTGTTCCCGACCAAAGCACTGGCACGCGACCAGGTCCGGAGCCTGCGCGCGCTGGCGGCCGAGGTGGGGCCGGGGCTCATCGGCGCCGGCGCTTATGACGGTGACACACCGCCGGAGGAGCGCAAGGCGGCCCGCACGCGGGCGCACGTGGTGGCGACCAACCCGGACATGCTGCACCGCGGGGTCTTGCCGCACCACGACCGCTGGGCGCCGCTTTTGGCCGAGCTGCGCTACGTCGTGCTCGACGAGCTGCACATGTACCGCGGGGTGTTCGGCAGCCACGTGGCCAACGTGCTGCGCCGGCTGTGGCGCGTGTGCGCGTACCACGGGGCGCGGCCGACCGTCATCTGCTGCTCGGCGACGATCCACAACCCGCGCGAGCTGGCGGCCGCGGTCACCGGCCGGCCCGACTTCGTGCTGGTCGACCGCGACGGGGCGCCGACCGGGCCGCGTACCTTCGTGGTCCTGAACCCGAAGGTCGTCGACCCGGCGACCGGCGTGCGCCGCGACTACCTCAAGGTCACGCGCGCGGTGACGTCGGTGTTCCGCGCCGCGGGCGTGGCGACGCTGGCGTTCTGCCGCACGCGCAAGGCGGTCGAGCTGCTGACCCGCTACCTGCGCGAGGACGAGGCCGGCGTGGCGCCCGGCGAGGCGGTCGGCATGGACGCGGCGGCCCAGGCCCGCGCCGAGCTGGCGAAGAAGAAGATCCGCGGCTACCGCGGCGGCTACCTGCCGGAGCGCCGGCGCGAGGTCGAACAGGCGCTGCAGGACGGCGAGGCGCAGGTGGTGGCGACGACCCACGCGCTCGAGCTCGGGATGGACATCGGCGGGCTCGACGCGGTGGTCCTGGCCGGTTACCCCGGCACCCGGGCGGCGACGCTGCAGCGCTCGGGTCGCGCGGGCCGGCGGCTGTCGCCGTCGCTGACGGCGCTGGTGCTGTCGTCCGACCCGCTCGACCAGTTCATCGCGGCGTCGCCGGAGTTCCTGTTCGACGAGCCGCCCGAGCGGGCGCAGGTCGACCCCGACAACCCGGAGATCCTGATCCCGCACCTGCGCTGCGCGGCCTACGAGCTGCCGATCGTGCTGCCGCCGGGCGAGGCGTCGGAGACGATGGTGTACCCGGGGATCGCGGCGGGCGAGATCGGGCCGGCGCTGGCGTACCTGGCCGAGCGCGGGGCGCTGCACGGCGAGCGCTCGGCCGACGGGGCGGCGCGCTATTTCACCATCGGCGACGCGTTCCCGGCCGACAAGGTCGACCTCCGCGGCGGGCTCGAGGAGAACTTCACGGTGCTCGAGGTGGCCCCCGGGCTGGCGAGCGACGGGCGGCTCCTCGCCGAGGTCGACTTCGAGGACGGGCCGCTCTACCTCCACCCGGGCGCGATCTACTCGATCGAGGGCACGACCTACGAGGTGCTGCGCCTCGACTGGCAGCCGCGCAAGGCGTACGTCCGCGAGGTCAAGGCCACCTACTACACGGAGGCGATCTCGCAGGTGAAGGTCCGCGTGGTCGAACCGATCGCGTCGGATCCGCCGCGCGGCCGCGGGCTCGGCTACGCCCACCTGGTCCGCACCGTGCCGGGCTTCAAGAAGCTGCGCTTCCGCACCCACGAGAACGTCGGCGCCGGCCCGGTCCACCTGCCCGACCTCGAGCTGCACACTCTGGCGGTCCACTTCACGTTCGGCGAGTGGGCGCTGTCGCTGGTGCCCGACCCGGGCCGGCGCGCGGCCGCGGCGCTGGCGATCGGCCACGCGGTCCACCACTGCGCGGCGATGCTGCTGATGTGCGACGTGCACGACCTCGGTCACGCGGTGGTCGCGGGGACGGCCGAGGCCGGTTCCTGGGCGCCGGTGATCGCGGGACGCGGCGGCCGGGTGTCGAGCGACGCGGTGATGCAGGCCGGGGCGTCGCCGTGCCTGCTGCTCTACGACAACCTGCCGGGCGGGGCCGGGCTGGCGACGCAGGCGTATTCGCTGGGGGCCGAGCTGTTCGAGCGGGTGATCGCGGCGGTGTCGAACTGCCGCTGCGCGCGGGGCTGTCCGACCTGCCTCGGGGTCCAGGGCGCGGGCGAGCCGCTCGGGAACCACGGCGGGGAGGTGGTGCGTGGGGCGCCGACCGAGTCGCCGGGGCTGAGGGGGCTCGCCAGCCGGATCGCGGCGATGCAGTCGCTGCCGGGGGCGAATCACACGCCGCGGCCGCCGCAGCCGCGCGAGAGCCTCCGCGCCGACGCGATGGCGCTGCTCCTGGCGCTGCGCGACCGCCTGCGAGGCGCTGCGTGAGCTCGGCGCTGCTCCGGCGGTTCGAGCGGGCGCTCGGGCGCGGCGGGCAGGCGGGGGACGTCGCCGGCACGGAGCCGGCGGGCGGGACAGCCGGGGCATCCGAGGTGCGTACCGGCGCTGCGGATCCACCGGAGCTGCCGAGGTCGGCGGATGGGCTGTCCGAAGGGGCAGGTCGGGTGGCCGGGCTCGGGGTGCGGTCGACGGAGCCGGGAGGCTCGTCGGCCGGGGCTTCGGGAGGTCGTGGTGAGGGGCTGTCTGAAAGGACAGATGATGGCGCGCGACTGGGCTCGGGGCGCAGGTCCGAGGCGGGCGGGGCGCTGCGAGGTCCAGGCGTGGGGTCGTTCGCGGGGCGAGGCGAGCGGCAGAGCGATGGGGCAGGTCGGGGCGGCGCGCAGGGGTTCGCGGCGGGCCGGGAGGATCGAGCGGCGGTCGCCGGGTCGTCGGGGGCGCGAGGCGAGCGGCTGATTGAAGGGACAGGTCGGGGCAGGGAGCAAGAGAGGGCGGTCGCCGGGTCGTCGGGAACGCGGGACAGCGGCCTGACGCGGGGGCATGCCCAGGGCGAGGCTCTGCAGTCTGGGTTCGCAGCGCGAGCTTCGGCGGCGTCGAGAGAGAAGCTGGCCGAAGGGGCAGGTGTGCGGGGTCGACGGGACGACGCGGGCGGGGAGGGGCGGACCGGCGAGGCTCTGCAGTCTGGGTTCGCAGCGCGAGCTTCGGCGGCGTCGAGAGAGAATCTGTCCGAAGGAGCCGGTGCGCGGGGTCGACGGGACGAGGCGGGCGGGGACGGGCCGAACGCGGTCGCCGGGTCGGCGTTGGCGGCGCGGGGAGAGGTGCTGTCCGAAAGGGCAGGTTCGGAGGTGCGGCGGATCGATCCGTGGGTCTCCGGGGTGTACGTGTTGTGGTCGCACCGGGCCCGGCCGACCCGGCCGAAACCTGCAGCGGCGGGCGGCAGGGAGGTTCTCGGCGGGACGAGCGAACGTCGCGGTGAGGACCGGGCGAGCGGGACGGATGCGAGGGGGCCGGGCGACGATTGGCGCGCGCGGCAGCGCGTGGGCGAGAGTCGGGCGAGCGGGCTGGATGTGGGGCGGTTCGGCGACGAATTGCGTGAGCGGGAGGCTTCGCGGCCCGTCGGCGAGAGATGGGCGAGCAGGGGAGAACGGGGGCGGTTCGGCGATGAGCCGGCGGAGGCGACCAGGAGCGCCCGTGAAGTCGAGGACGATGTCGGCGTAGCAGGGCGGGCGCGGTCGCGGGGAGGTTCGCTCGCAGGGGCGACCGGGAGCGCACGCGAAGAGGAGGGCGATGTCGAAGTCGCAGGGGGAGAGCGGCGCTCGCTCGCTGAGCCGCGGGGAGGTTCGCTCGCAGGGGCGACCGGGAGCGCACGTGAAGAGGAGGGCGATGTCGAAGTCGCAGGGGGAGAGCGGCGCTCGCTCGCAGGGCCGCGGGGAGGTTCGCTCGCAGGGGCGACCGGGAGCGCAGGCGAAGTCGAGGGCGGTGTCGAAGCCGCAGGGGGAGAGTGGCGCTCGCTCGCAGGGCCGCGGGGAGGTTCGCTCGCAGGGGCGACCGGGAGCGCACGCGAAGAGGAGAGCGGTGTCGAAGCCGCAGGGGGAGAGCGGCGCTCGCTCGCTGAGCCGCGGGGAGGTTCGCTCGCAGGGGCGACCGGGAGCGCACGCGACGGGGAGGGACAGGGACGCGGGGGGCCGATCGCGGCGTCGCTGGAGGGCAGGCGAGGGACGGCCGCGGTCGCGCAGAGAGAGCAGCCTCGTGACGAGCCGCGGACGCAGGATGGCGCTCGCGCCGAGCCCGTGGCTTCCGCGGTGAGCGAGCGGCCGGCGCTGTGGCGGCGGATGGTGCGGTTCGAGGGCGAGGGCGCGGCGCCGGCGTTGCCGCGGGCCGAGGCGGGGGCGGGGTTCGTCCGCGAGGTCACCCGCTGGCCCTGTCGCGGGGCCCGGCCGCCGCTGCTCGTCGGGCGCGGGCTCGAGCTGCCGGGCCCGGCCGAGTGGCGGGCGGCCTTTCCATGTTTGTATGGACATGTCGATACGGACATGTCCGAGCGGGCAGTATTTCTCGACCTCGAGTCGACCGGGCTCGGGCACGGGGCGGGGACGGTGGCGTTCGTGGTCGGGCTGGCGACCCTCGTCGGCGACGGGTGGCAGATCGAGCAGTGGCTGTTGACGCAGCTGTCGGGCGAGGTGGCGCTGCTGGCCGATCTGGAGGCCCGGGTGCGCGCGCTCGGCGGGCCGCTGGTGACGTTCAACGGCGCGAGCTTCGACCTGCCGCTGCTGCGCGGGCGCCTGCGGCGGTGCGGGCTGCCGACCGACGCGTTCGCCGGGACGCACCTCGACCTGCTGCCGGTGGCGCGCCGGCTGTGGCGCGGGCGCGGGCCCGACTGCCGGCTGACGACGCTCGAGCGGACGCAGCTCGGCGTGCGGCGGGACGGCGACATCGCGGGGCGAGCGATCCCGGAGGTGTTCTGGACGGCGCTCCGCCAGCCGCACGAGGCCCGGGCGCGCGAGGCGGTGCGCCGCGTGGTCGGGCACAACCTCGTCGACGTGCTGACGATGCCGGCGCTGGCCGGGGCGATGGTGCGGACGCTGGCGGCGCCCGGAGACCCGGAACTCGTCGAGCGGGCGGCCGATCACCGGAACGCCATCGGACGTCGGCTCCGGCAAGCGGCGGCGCAGGATGGGGCCCGGCGCACCGGGACGGCCGGTCGGGACGCGGCCGTCCAGTCGCCCCCGGGCGCCAGGACGGCCCAGGACCCGCTTCCGCGGCGAGTTGCGCACCTGGGGTCGTGACACCCGACGCCTCGCGGTGACCCGAAGTTCGGGTCGCACCCGCGTGCGGGGGTGCAGCCAGCGGACCGTGGGGCAGGCCCGCGCGGCCCGCGGGCTCTTAGCAGCGCGGGCGGTCCGTGCTAGCGTGAGAGCCGACGTGAATCGCGCCCGCAGACCCTCGCCACTGGTCCTCGCGCTGTGCCTCTGCGTGAGCGGGTGCATGTCGCTGACACCGCAGCTCCAGCCGACCGACTTCGCCAAGCTCGAGACGATCAAAGATCGGGCCGAGCGCGAGAAGGCGCTCAAGGAGAACTGGGTCTTCCGCCACGAGGAGCCGCAGGGCACCCGCTACACCAAGGGTCTGCACCCGCTGTCGACCAAGCGCAGCTGGCAGTCGCTCGACGCGATCCTCCGCTCCGAGAGGAACAGCGCCGAAGCGCTGCCGTACAAGGAGCTGCGCCGCTCGCGGATCCTCGCGGCGCTGGGGGCGGTCACCGGGCTGCTGTTCATCGCCAGCGGTGCAGCGACCGCGCGCGAAGGCTTCGACTTCCAGAAGTTGAACGGCGCCAACGCGGTGATGCTGGGCAGCGTCCTGGCGACTGTGGGCCTGGCGATCGCGGCCGGCGTGTACTACCGCCGGGCCGAGAAGGGCTACGCCCGCGCGGTCAACATCTACAACGACAGCCTCGGCATGCGCCTCGGGCTGCTGACCCCGAACGGCGATTACATCCCGCCGGCCGACGCCGCGGTGGACGCCGAGGGCTACATCCTCACCGAGGACGCCAACACACGCATCGAGGGGGCGCAGCAGTACCCGGCGCCCGGCCCAGCTCCGGCTCCGGCTCCGGCCGCGCCGGGCCCGACGACGGATACGACGGCGCCGCCGATGAGCGCGCCGCCTCCGACCACCGCGCCGCCCCCGCAGCTGCCGCCGGCGACTTCGCCGCAGCAGGCCGGGTTCCGCCCGCGGCTGGTGCCGCGGCCGGTCGCTCAACCGCCGGTGGACGCGCTGCAGCCTGGGCGCGCGCTGACGCTGCTGCCGCGGCGCTGAGCGGCGGCGGGCGGGACACACAGCGCGACCAGGCCGGTTGTCCGGTGCCGGGACCGCAAAGCGCCAGTGAGGTGCTGCAGCCTGGGCGCTGAGGCGTTGCCGCGGCGGGCGGAACACAGCGCGACCAGACTTCGCCGGCTGGCGCCGCGACCGTCCGCGGCGCTCGGGACACAGCGCGACCAGACTTCGCCGGCTGGCGCCGCGACCGTCCGCGGCGGGTGGGACACAGCGCGACCAGACTTCGCCGGCCGGTTCCGCGACCGTCCGCGCAGGTCTCGGTGGTCGCGCTTGATGATGCGCGGAGGCCGGAAGCGGCCAGGACGCGGCAGGCCCCGCGACGGGACGCGCGGACACGGCAGAGGCGGCGCTGGTCGGCCGCAGCTGCCGCGCTGCCGGCCGCGCGGACACGGCAGAGGCGGCGGTCGGCCGCAGCTGCCGCGCTGCCGGCCGCGTCCCCCGGGACGCGCGGTCGCAGGTCGAACGCGGGACGCTGCGGCGGCGACTCTGCTAAGGTCGCGGCGCATGTCCGCCACCGCCGACTCGCGCGCGCACGACCCCGCCTCGCCGTCCGGGGCCCGTGGCGGTCTTTTCGGACATGTCCGAAAGGCCATGTTGTTCGCCGGCCTGATGGGGCTGGCGGGCGGCTGCAAGGAGCCGACCGGGCCCGAGCGGGAGATCTCGGGGGCCAAGATCTTCGCCCAGAACTGCGCGCGCTGCCACGGGCTCGACGGCAAGGGGCTGCCGGAGGTCGCGGGGGTGCGCGACCTGACCGACCCCGGGTTCATGAGCACGATCAGCGACGAGCGGATGCGGCGATCGATCCGCGGCGGGCGGCCGCCGACCATGCCGAGCTTCCCGCACTTCAGCGAGCCGACGCTCAAGGTGCTGGTCGCCTACGTGCGGACGCTGTCGCAGCCGGAGCTGCAGCTGCCGCCACCGCCTGGTCCTTGAGACATGTCGCGTCCACGATCGGCGAGCGGCGCGGTCGAGGTGGTGTGGCCGGGCAAGTACGGGCCCGACGGCGCGCGCGTCGAGGTGCCGGCGCGGGCGCTGGGGCTGCAGGTCGAGCAGGTGATCGGCGGGGCCGAGGCCGAGCCGACGCGGGCGCCGGGGCTCTTGCTCGGCGGCGACAACCTGCTGGTGATGGACGCGCTGATGCCGACGCACGCCGGGGCGATCGACCTGGTGTACATCGACCCGCCGTTCGCCACGGGCCACGAGTTCGAGCGGACGACGCGGGTCGGGGCCGACGCGGAGGGGCCGGAGCTGCGCTCGCGGGCCTACAGCGACCGCTGGCCGGGCGGGGTCGCGGGGCTGCTGCAGATGCTGGACCCGCGGCTGCGGCGGATCCACCGCCTGCTGGCGCCGCACGGCAGCCTGTACGTGCACGTCGACCCGATCGTCGGCCACGCGGTGAAGCTGCTGCTCGACGAGATCTTCGGGCCGGGTTGTTTTCAGCGCGAGATCGTGTGGCGCGTCGGCTGGGTGTCCGGGTTCAAGGCGCGCGCCAACAACTGGATCCGCAACCACGACCTCATCTACTTCTACGTCAAGGACCCGCAGCGGTTCGTGTTCCACCGCCAGGTCAACCCGCACCCGGCCGAGTACCGGCGGCGCAAGGGCGAGGCCGACCAGCAGGGCGGGGTGCCGGTCGAGGACGTGTGGAACGCGAGCCCGGCCGAGTGGCGGCTGCGCGGGCCGGACTCGCTCGACTCGATCCAGATCAAGAGCTTCTCGCGCGAGAAGACCGGGTGGGCGACGCAGAAGAACGAGAGCTTGCTGCGCCGGATCGTCGCCGCCAGCTCGAACCCGGGCGGGCTGGTGGCCGACTTCTTCTGCGGCGCCGGGACCACTTTGGCGGCCGCGCACGCGCTGGGACGGCGGTGGATCGGCTGTGACAGCGCGGCGGCGGCGGTCGAGCTGGCCCACGCCCGGATGGCCGAAAAGCCAGGTGTGCAATTCGTCCGCGCCGGGCTCGGCGCGGAGGAGCGCCAGATCTGGCTCTCGGGTCAGGTCGAGCCGTGGCCGGCGGCAGCGCTGCGCCTGCGCGGGGCCGAGGCCGTGGCGGGGCCGCTGGCGGGGGTCGCCGGCGAGACTGCAGTATGGGTCGGGCCGCTGGCGGCGGCGGTGACGGCGGCGGAGGTGGCGGAAGCGGCGGCAGCGGCGGCGAGCCTCGGCCTGCGCCGGCTCGAGGTGCTGGGGTGGGCGTGGGCGTTCCCGGCCGGCGCCGAGCTGGCCCCCGGGACAGGTGTGAGCGTGGTCTGTCTGCAGCTGCGGCGCTCGCTGCTCGACCCGCGCTGCCACGCCGGCGATCCGCCGTGGAGCGAGCGGCCGGTGGTGGAGGTGAGGTTCGCGCTCGAGGCGACGGAGACCGGCTTTCGCGCCCGTGCGATGCTGATGGGAGCGCGGTTCTCGGCGCCGACGCGGGCGACGGCGGCGCTGGAGACGACGGGCGATCGACGCGCTGCGATCGAGGCGTGGTCGCTGGCGTTCACGCCGAGCCGCGAGGCGGGACAGGCCGGCGGGTCGCGGACCTTCAGTGAAAATGAAGCCCGGATCGGCGAGGAGGCCCCGCGGGGAGCGAGCGAGACGGAGTGGCCCGCGGAGTCGCGCGGTGTGGAGGCTTCGCGGGGAGCGAGCGAGGCGAAGACGAGGGACCGAGACTCGCGAGTCGAGGCGAGGTCGCCGGTATTCGAGACGAGCGGTGCGACGGTGCGGGTCCACGAGTCGCCGACCGTGGTTGAGTCGCGGACGGACGAGGAGGCTTCGCGGAGAGCGAGCCAGGCGGAGCGGGCGGCGGAGGCGCGGGGCGTGATGAGCCCCTCGCGGGAAGCGAGCGAGGCGGCGCGGGTGGTGGAGACCTCGCAGGAAGCGGGCGAGGCGGAGCGGGCGGCGCCGGAGTCGACCGAGATGCTGTCCGTGCCCTTCGGCGGGGACTCGATGTTTCCGCATCACCCGGTTTTTGCGGCCGCGCGGACGCGGAACCGGCGGGAGCTCGACGTCGACAGCGGGTGGCTCGAGCTCCCGGGGACGGGGCCGTGGACAGCGTGGATCCGCGTGGTGGACGTGCTCGGCGGCGAGACCTGGCACGCCTGGCGCATCGAGCATGTCCGTTGAGACCTTGTCATGAGGGCATGTCCGATCGAGCATGTCCTGGCAGCGCTCACAGGTGACGCTCGAGCGGTCGAGGTGGTTGGAGGCTCGAGGGGGCGGAGGCGGGGGTCGTCGACGGTGGAGTGGTAGGGGCTGCGCAGGCCGTCGGCCATGGGCTCAAGGCCATGTCCTGGAGGGCATGTCCGATCGAGCATGTCCTGGTGGTGCCGGCAGGGTGACGCCGGTGGGGTCTCACGGGCGGTCGAGGTGGTGGTAGGCGTCCAGGGTGCGGAGGCGGGGGTCGTCGACGCGGCCGCCGACGGTGAAGTGGTAGAGGCTGCGCAGGCCGTCGTGTTCGGGCAGGCCGAGCAGGTGGCGCGTGGGCTGGTCGAAGAAGCAGCCGATGCCGGTGGCGGCGATGCCCAGGGCCTCGGCGGCGAGGTAGAGCAGCTGGCCGATCGCGCCGGTCTCCCAGTAGAGGCGGCGGTAGTGGGCCGGGCCCTCGCGCTCGAGCTCGGCGCGGAGGTCGACGAACATGGCGACGGCGAAGGCGCCGTCGGCGGCGATGTCCTGGGCGCAGCTGACGAGGGCGGCCTCGCGGCGGACGTCGCCGGCGCGGAGGGCCACCAGCGGGAGCTCCGCGGGGCATTCGGGCGGCGCCTGCCACGAGGCCTCGGGCAGGGCGGCGCGCCAGCGGGCGACGCGGCCGGGCTCGCGGACCAGCAGGTAGAGGCCGGGGTCGACGCCCTGGACGCGGTGGACCATCAGCGCGAGGTCGACTGCGGGCCGCCACGGCAGGGCGGCGGTCGGCAGTCCCCCGGGCAATGTCTGAAGGAGCATGTCGTAAAAGGCAGGCGCGGTGATGCCGGTGCGACCGTCCATGGCGACGGCGCTGCGCCGGCGGCGGAGCAGCGGCGCGGCCGGGATGTCGAGGTCGCACGCGCGCGGTGCGGCGGGCGGCGGCCACGGGCGCGGGGCCGCGGCGGCGCTCACGGTGGCCGCAACGGCGCTCTCGGTGGCCGCGGCGGCGCTCACGGTGGCCGCGGAGGCGCCCACGGTGGTCGCGGCGGCGGTCGCGGTGGCCGCGGCGATCTCCGGCAAGATCGGCCACTCGTGGTGGCCCTCGCTGAGCTGGTTGGGCTGGCCCTCCAGGGCGGTCGGGGCGAGGCGAAGGACGGCGGGCGCGTCGAGCCGTGGGGGCGCGTCGCCGGGGAGCAGGGCGACGAGGCACTCGGGGTGCTCGGCCTCGACGCCGCGGCCGAGGTCGCCGAGGCCGAGCAGGGCGGCGAGCTCGCGGTCGGGCAGCGGGTCGACGAGGACGGCGCGCCAGCCGTGGAGGGCGGCGGCGAAGGCGAGCGCGGCGACGGCGTGGCCGACGTCGTGGTTGCAGTAGCGGAAGGCCCGCTCGCCGTACTTCCACGCCTCGCGCCAGGCGATCGACGACAGGCCGACGAGGAGGCCGGGGAACCCGAGGGCCTGCCAGGCGCGGGGGTCGAGGGCGGCGCGCCGCTCGAGGCCGTGGAGCAGCGGGGTGTAGTGGTAGAGACCTGGCTCTTCGGACAGGCCGCCCTGCGGGCCGGCGAGCAGGTAGACCTCGGTCGGGTGGAGGTTGCCGCTCGAGGGGTTGACGCGCAGCGACCAGCGCGAGGCGCCGGCCTGCTTCCACGCGGACAGGGCGAAGGCGTGGAAGCACAGCGAGCCGAGCAGGTCGGTGTCGAGCGCGGCAGGGACGGGGCCGGTGCCGCGGAACAGGTCGGCCCAGGTCGGGCCGTGGTCGACGAGACGGGGGTGGACGCGCGGCAGGGCGAAGCGCTCGGCGCCGTCGTAGAGGCGGAACGGGTTGGGCTGGGTGTCCCAGTCGAGGTAGCCGAGCGAGGCGGCGTAACGACCGGGCCGGTGGGCGGTGCGCTCGTGGTAGTCGAGGACGCGCTCGAGGTCGCTCGGCATCGGCGAGAGTATAGTGGAGCCGGCACGCCGGCGCTCGCGCGAGGTGAGGTGCTCGTTCGGGGATGTCCCATGGGACATGCGATGCGGAGCGCGGCAGTCTGCAAGCGGGCGCGCGGGACTGGGGCGTGGTTCGCGGCCGGCGAGCCCTCGCCGGACGTGCAGGCCGAGTCGACGCGGAGCGCCGCGGAGTTCGACGCTTGGCGGTCCGCTCTCGATATCCGGGCCGGGCTTGGTGGCATGGTCCAAGAGACAGGTTGATGGCGGGCGGCGCCGCGTCTCCGCGGTGGAGGAATTGATGTCCCAAGGGGCATGTTTCTCGGGACATCGTGACGAATGGGCAGTCCCGGTCCGAGAGCCGTCCTGTCGCTGCTGGAGGGCTGGTGATGCGCACGGTGGCTCGTCGCAAGGACGTTCGCCGTGACGCCGGCGCGGAGGTCTGGGTCGGCACGGAGAGCGCGACGCGGGACAACTTGCTCGTCTCCGGGGTTCCGTGCAAGCCTGCGGCATCGCCGTCCTCGACCAACTCGCTCACGCGCCGCCGGAGCTGGTGTGGGGGCTCGTGGCGCGCGGGATCGGGGCGGTCTACGCGATCGCGTTCGCGTCGCTGACCTTCCAGGTCGTGCCGCTCGCGGGCCGCGAGGGGGTCGCGCCGGTCGCGGAGCTGATGGCGGCGATCCGGCGCGACTTCACTGCCCCGCGCCGCTGGCTGTACTTCCCGGGGCTCTTGTGGCTGCACGCCGGCGATCGCTGGCTGCGAGCGCTCCCCTGGCTCGGGCTGGCGGCGGCGCTCCTGGTCGTGATCGGCGGTCCGCACACGCCGCTGGCTCTTCTGGCCTGCTGGGCGCTGTACCTGTCGCTCGATCGCGCGGTGGTGCTGGTGTACCCGTGGGACAGTCTGCTGCTCGAAGCTGGCTTTTGGGCCATGTTTCTGCCGGCGCTGGCGTGGGCGCCGGAAGCGGCGGCCGTCGGGGCGCCGACGCCGGCGCTGGCGTGGGTGTTCCGGCTGCTGCTGTTCCGGGTGATGTTCGGCTTCGGCAAGCAGAAGTTCGCCGGCTCCACGCGCGCCGACGCTGGCTTTTTAAAGGGGTTCACGATCCGGCAGCCGTTGCCGACGCCGATCGGGTGGCTGGCCCACCGCGCGCCGATGGCGGTCCACAAGGCGGCGCTGGCGGCGATGTTCGTGATCGAGGTGGTGCTGCCGCTTGCGATCTTCGTACCCGGGCCGGCCAGCGTGGTGTTCGCGCTGGCGACCGCGGGGCTGATGCTGGCGATCGCGGCCACCGGCAACTACGGGTTCTTCAATCTGCTGACGATCGCGCTGTGCGGGGTGTGCTTCGACAGCGCGACCGCCCAGGCGCCGCTCGAGCTGTTCGCGCCGTCGCTGCCGGCGACGACTCTGGCGCTGCAGGGGCTGATCGTGCTGCACACCGTGGGGGCGGTGCTGTGCCTGCCGCTCAACACCTGGGCGTCGTTCACCTGGACGCTGTGGCCGTGGTGGGAGCGCGCGCTGCCGGGAGCTTTGCGCTGGCCGATCGCGGTGTTCCGCGCGCTGCAGCCGTTGCGGTGGTTGCACGCGTACGGGGTGTTCCCGCCGCGCTCGGCGCCGGCGATCAAGATGAGCCCGGCCCTCGAGGTGACGTGGGACGAGGTCGAGTGGCACACGCTGACGCCGCGGTGGTGGCCGACGCTCGAGCGCTCGCCGCCGCGGTGGGTGGCGCCGCATCACCCGCGCTTCGACCACGCGATCGTGTACGAGGCGACGGGCTTCCACGAGGCGAGCGTGCTGCGCAACCTGACGGGTCGCTGGGATCCGTACGGCCACGCGCGCTGCTCGGGGGCGGGGCGGTTGATGCAGCGGGTGTTGACGGGGACGCTGCGCTCGCCGCTGTTCTTCGGCGACTCGCTGCCGGCGACGCGCGAGGCCCCGCGAGCGGCACGTGTCCGAATGTACATGTTGGAGCCGACGACGCCGGTCGAGCGGGGCGCGACCGGGGCGTGGTGGCGGCGCGCGCTGGTCGGGCCGCACCTGCCGCGGGCGCGCGCAGGCGACGACTGGCTCGACGGTCGGCCGCCGCCGCCGGAGCTGTGGTCGCCGGAGGATTGGTGGTGGATCCGCCGCTCGCGTCTGGGGCCGCTGCTGCGCCGCGCGGCGGCCGGCGAGGACCCGCACGCCCTCGTGTGCGCGCAGGCGCCGGAGCTGACTGCGGCCGACGTGCGCGCGCTGTGGGACGAGTTCGTGCCGATGTTCGCGGCGAGCGATCGCGGCGACTGGTCGCGCCTCCCCGAGCTGGTGGCGCAGGTGCGCGCGCGCTGGAGCGGGGCGCAGATCGATCGCTTCGAGCGGCTGCTCGGGCGCTACGCGCTGATGGGGATGGCGCGTTGCGAGCGGCTGTTCGTGGCCGGCGGTCTGCGGGCGATCCTCGGCCTGCGACCGGCGCCGCTCGACGTCGAGACGCACCTGCACCTGAACCTGCTGGTGCGGCACGTGATCGGCGAGGGGCGGGCGGCGTACGAGGCGATGATGCGGCGGCCCGAGGCGGCGGCGGAGTGGCTGTCGCGGATGAACCTGCGCTCGGGCTGGTTCTTCGAGGCGGTGCTGCGACCGGAGCGGCTGGCCCATCAGGCGCAGAAGTTCCGGATGCTGGCGAGCCAGGTCGACGTGCGCGGCTGGCCGCGCCCGAGCCCGCGGGCAGAGCGGTTGGCTGCGTGGGGGGCGGGGCGAGTGCGGCGATTGTGGGGGGCGTTCGCGATGATCGAGTTCCTGCGCGGCGAGTTTTTGGGTGAAGTGTGGGCCGAGACGCCGGAGCGATGGCCGCGCTTCGAGCTGTGCGCCGACCTGTCGCTGCGGGTGCTCGACGAGCCGCGGGAGGCGTGAGCGCGCCGGCAGGCGAAGCGGAAGAGGACGGTCCCGCGACGCGAGGGTCGACGCTCTCGACGCTGGTCAAGTCGCGGAAGGCGGCGCGCGCTTGCGAGGCCACGACGCACTGCAGCAGCGCGTCGGTAACCGTGAAGGCGCGCGTGCTCGAGGGTGCCGACGATCGGCACCGCCAGCATGCCGTTCTGTACGTCGAGGATCGGCGCCGGAAGCTGGTGGATCTCGTGGCGCTGCGGCTGCGCGACGCGAAGGGCCAGGCGGAGCATGACGGCCAGCGCGGCGACGGTCGAGGAGGCGATACGGGCGTACCCAGCGGTGCTGATGGGGCGTGACGACGCGCGGGGCCCCGGTGGCGCGCGGACTCGGAGTCTGGCGCGAAGGACAGGCGGAGCATGACGGCCAGCGTGGCGACGAGTGATTCCTCGTAGACGGTGAGTGGATCCGCCCGCCGCGACGCGGTCCATAGGGCTCGACTGAAGCGGCCGCGCACAGGCTCAGGCCCAGATTCGGGCCCGGGCAGGCCGTCCCCGACCAGCACGCTCTCCGGCCGTTCCCGCGACTTCCGTGGGAAATGGCCGCGGTGCAACGGGCCCCGCCGCCGCACCGCCTCCGCGCCGACCGGCAGTCACGCACGCGGAAGACCGTGGGGGCGGTCCGGGCTGGTCGCTTGCTCGCCGGCCTCGACGCCGTTCGAGTTGGGAGTGACAGCAAGTGCGCCGCGGCTTGATCCGTGAAGGAAGCCTGGCGAAGGAGGAAGCAAGGAAGCGACACGGCGTAGATCGTCCCGTGGCGGTCGGTCGCCGCCGAGGGGTTGTTCGCCGCGGCCCCGGCCTCGCTGACCTCGAGCGGCGTCGACGCTCGGGGCCCCGGCGGTCCTCGGCTGGTCAATCTTGCCGGACGACAGAGCTCAAGGTCTCGACCCGCGATGGAGTTACGACCCAGTCCTCCTCGGTGATCGCCCAACGCTCGTGATCTCGCCATTCGCCGGCGATGAAGAGGTAACGCGGCGAGAAGCCCTCCTTCGTGAAGCCGAGCCGGTGGACGAGGGCGATCGAGCGCACGTTTCCGGGTTGGATGTTCGCCTCGAGACGGTGCAGGCCGAGCTCGCCGAAGGCGCGGTCGATGACGAGCCGCAGGCCCTCCGCCATGTGGCCGCGTCCCTCGCCCCCGGTGAACGCGTAGTACCCGAGGTGACCCGAACGGAACGCGCCCTTGACGATGTTGTTGATGTTGACGACTCCGACCAGACGCCCCTCGGTCCGGAGGAAAAAGCCGGCGTGGGCCGGCTCGCGGAGACGCTCGAGATAAGCAGCGAACGCGGCGGGCGAGGTGGGCGGGGAGACCCAACCCTCCTGGAGCTCACGGCTGGCGGCGACGGCGTCGAGGTACTCCGACGCGTCGCCCTCGGACGGGGCGTGGAGGCTGACGTGAGGACCGCTGGCGAGGGGTCGGGGCATGGAGAGCATGGTGCCGCGTCGGACTGCGGGCGTCACCACGCCTCAAGGCAAATGAGACATGCTGTGAGAGGCGCGATACGGGCGCATCCAGCGAATGCTCGTGGGGCGCGACGAGGCGCGTGGCGACGGTGGATGCGCGAGGCGAACGTGTCGCGCGAAGGCGGTGGCGAAGGGCCTAGGTGGCGACGGGCGGATGCGATGCTCGCGGGCCTGTGGAGGACCGGCGAGACGCTCGCGTAGCGAGCGGCCTGTCGCGCGATCGCTCGGACGCGCGCGTGCTCGAGGGCGAGACGCGGGCTACCATGCGCGACATGGACAAGTTCGTGGTCATCTTCCAGGCTCCCGTCCCCGTCGGTCACCGCGTCGAGCTCGTGTGGTACGAGATCGAAGTGTCCGGGCTGTTCGGCGCGAGCCGCAAGCCGCGGCCGCACGAGCCGGTCGTCACCGACCTCGACACCGGCGTCGTGTACGTGTCCGATCGCGTGCTCGAGACCCCCGGCATGAAGGCGCCGGACGAGCCGCTCGCGGTCAGCGACGGCCTCGCTCGCGTGGCCAAGCCGGTGCGGCGCGTGCGGGGGATCGTCCGCGCCTGCCGCGTGGTCACGATCCGCAGCTTCTCGGATATCGACGTCCAGACCGAGCTGACGATCGCGCCCGAAGGTTGAGCCGGAGACCCTCGCCGCGCAGCGGGCGGTGAAGGGTCGTTTAGAACATGTCCTGGGGGACATGCGGTCGGGCGGCGCGCCCGCCGGGTTCGCGCACGACTGCCAGGAAGGATGGCGGTTGTCTGCCGGCGGCGGCGAATGTAAGCAGTGCGTAAGGGTCCAGCTCGATGTCGACACGTAACATGACGTGGGGCTCGAGGTGGAGCTCGCAGGATGAATGCTGATGCGTGCTGTCGACAATGTTTGGATGATTGTTGCCCTGTCACTCTGCTGCGCCTGCGATGACGCCGACGATCGGCGAGGTGACGTCGCCCTGGCGGCGGCTGTTCCCGGGGAGAACGACGCCTGCGTGGACGACGACGACCCCGCCTGCGCCGGGCGCGAGATGCTGGGAGCGGTCGGTGTGGCCCGCCGCTGCGGGACGCACCCGAGCCCCGCGGAGGTCGAGGCGATGGAGCTCGACTTCGCCGGTCGGAGGGCTCGCGCCGAGCAAATCTCGTTCGCGCCGCGCGTGATCCCGACGTACGTCCACGTGATCACCGACAGCGCCGGCAACGGCGGGACCGCGGTCGATCGCATCGACGCGCAGATCGACGTCCTCAACGCGGCCTACGTGAAGGCCGGCATCACGTTCGCGCTCGCCGGGGTCGACGTGACGGTGAACGAGGCCTGGTACGGGATGGGGTACCTGTCCGACGCGGAGAGCGAGGCCAAGGCGGCGCTGCGGATCGGCGGGCCGGGCGACCTCAACCTCTACGTCGCCAGCCTCGGCGACGGCCTGCTCGGCTGGGCGACGTTCCCGTCCTCTTACAGCAAGCGCCCGCAGGCCGACGGGGTCGTGATCCTGAACGAGAGCATGCCCGGCGGCTCCGCGGCGCCCTACGACCTCGGGGACACTGCGATCCACGAGGTCGGCCACTGGGTCGGGCTGTTCCACACCTTCGAGGGCGGTTGCGGCGGCGACTTCGACGACGGAGGCGACCGCGTCGCCGACACCCCGTGCGAGGCAGGGCCCGCGTTCGGCTGCCCCGTCGGCCGCGACTCCTGCCCGGAGCTGCCGGGCGAGGACCCGATCTTCAACTACATGGATTACACCACCGACGCGTGCATCGACTCGTTCACGCACGGGCAGGTGACGCGCATGGCCTATCAGCTGGCGGTCTACCGCGGCGTCTCGTAAGACGAGCGTGGCCGGTGTCGCCGCTTGACGCGTGAAGTACCGCGGATTCTCGCCACGCCTCGCGCGTCCGCGGTGCCGAGAGTCGATCGCCACGTCGGAGCGCTCACGCGAATGCTCGCTCCGTCGCGGAGATCGTTCGAGGGTTCGCGCGGGCTCCAGGTCTGCGCGCGCTCGCCTCTCGCCTGACGTCACCTGGCGATAGGGACAGGAGCGTCTCGCACGCGAGGACGGTGCGCCGCGCGGTGAAGACGCTGCCTCGTCCGCGCCTCGCCGCTGCCAACGCGCCCGCTTCCGCAGGCCCGGCGCTCCACGAATTCGTGCGTTCTCGGGGGGCCGCGCTGCGACGGTGTCCGCGGGCCGGACGGCGCGGGCGCCTGTCCGTCCTGCTTTTTCGCGCTGGCCTCGCGGTGTAGAGTCCCGGCGATGGGGGCGGACGACAGGTCGCGCGAAGAGCTCGCTCGCGAGGTGGAGGCGCTTCGGCGGCAGGTCGAGGCGCTGACGGTCGCGGCGCGCAGGTACCACGCGATCGTCGGCAACACTGCGTTGAGCGTGCAGGTCTGCGACGCGGGCGGGCGAGTCGTCGAGGTCAACAAGGGCTTCGAGAAGCTGTGGAAGTTGAGCCTCGAGGTCGTGCGCGACCACGTCATCCTGGAGGACATGCAGCTCGAGCCGTCCGGGAGCCTGCGCGGGGTCCGGCACGCCTACGCGACCGGCGAGGCGACCAGGCTGCCGGCGATCCGCTACGACCCGAAACACACCGAGGGGGTGTCCCAGGGGTCGGCCGGGTGGGTGGCGTCCTCGATCTACCCGGTGAAGAACGAGGCGGGCGAGCTGCTCGAGGCGGTGGTGATGCACTACGAGATCGGCGAGCTCGCGCGCAGCGAGGAGGAGCTGCGGGCCCAGAACGAGGCGCTCGAGGCGGCGGTCGCGGCGAGGACGGCCGAGCTGTCGGCGCACCTGCGGCTGCTCCGCGAGCAACAGCAGTCGATCCGCGAGCTGTCGACGCCCGTGATCCGGCTGTGGGAGGGGATCCTGGCGCTGCCGCTGATCGGGATGATCGACGCGGAGCGAGCGGCGCAGATCATGGAGAACCTGCTGTCGGCGATCGTGCAGCAGCGGGCGTCGCAGGTGATCCTCGACGTGACGGGCGTGCCCGTGATCGACGCGGACGTGGCCTCGCACCTGTTCAAGAGCGTGGGCGCGGCGGGGCTGCTCGGGGTGCACTGCATCGTGGTGGGGATCTCGCCGAAGATGGCGCAGACTCTGGTCGACCTGGACGTCGACTTCGCTCGCGTCACCACGGCGCCGAGCCTGCAAGAGGGGCTGCGGCAGGCGCTCACGCGGCGAGTCGAGCGATCGCCGAGGCACGGGGTGAAGGCGCAGGGCTGACGGCGGGCGTCGCTTCGACGAGGCGCATAGCGAGCGATGGGCGTGGCGCTGACGGACGCGACGTCTTCGTCGCGGACGTGCCCCGCGAGCGATGGACAAGGCGCTGGTGTCGGCGGTGAGGCGACGGACGCGTCGTCTTCGTCGACGAGGCGCGTCGCGAGCGATGGATGGGGCGCTGGTACTCGGCGCAGCGATCGGCGGTGACGCGACGAGCGTGACGACGCCGGCGAATGGACTCCGCGCTGCGTGGCAGGTCAGGCGCGGGCGATGACGAGGTGGAAGCAGGCGCCGCCGCCGGGGCGCTCGCTGACCCAGGCGCGGCCGCCGTGGGCCTCCGCGACCTCGCGGACGATGGCGAGGCCGAGGCCGGCGCCGTCGATGCCGCGCTGGAGGCGGCGGAACGGGGCGAAGATCGTCTCGCGGTGCTCGAGCGGGACGCCGGGGCCGCGGTCCTCGACGAGGAGCTCGAGCGCGGTCTCGCCGTCGCGCACCGTGAGGTCGACGGCGCTGCCGACGGGGGCGAACTTGATGGCGTTGGCCAGCAGGTTGTCGACGGCCTGGCGCAGGGGGCCCGGGTTGGCGCGGATCGGGGCGGCCTCGGGGGCGTGAAGGTGCAAGGAGATCGAGCGCCGCTCGGCGACGAGGTGGTGGCTGGCGATGGCGTCGCGCACGCTGGCGACGGCGTCGAGCGGGACGCGCTCCCACTCCGACCGGCGCAGGCTGGCCATCGCCAGCAGCTTGCTGGCGAGCTCGCCGAGGCGGTCGACCTCGGTGCGCACGCGCGTGAGGGCGTCGACGAGCTGATCGGGCGAGCGCTCGCGCCGGAGGGTGACGTCGATCTCCATGCGCATGGCCGTCAACGGGGTCCGCAGCTCGTGAGCGGCGTCGGCGACCAGGCGGTGCTGCAGCTCGGAGGCGGTGCGCAGCTTGTCGGTGGCGTCGGCGATGGCGTGGCGCAGGCTGGCGATCACGTCGGTGCCGGGATCGGCGGGCGGCAAGGTCGAGAAGTCGCCGTCTTGCAGGCGCTGCATGTGCGCGTGCAATTGTTGCACGCGCTGCACGAGGCCGCGGGCGTGGGCGACCTGCAGCAGGAGCATCAGCAGGGTGACCGCCGCGCCGATCAGGGCGGCGGCGCGGGCGTAGGCGGCCAGGGCGGCGTCGTTGGAGGCGAGCGAGACGGCCAGCCACAGCGCGTGCGGCTCGCCGCGCGGCGAGTCGATGGCGAGGGAGAGCTCGCGGATCCGCTCGCCGCCGGGGAGCACGCGCGTCTGCAGGGCCGGGGCGCGGGCGACGTCGGCGGCGGTGAGCCGCTCCGGCGCGACCGTGTCGGCGGGGTAGGCGAGCAGGCGCGCGCCGTCGGGGCCGTAGAGCGCGCCCTGGTGGTGCAGCCGCTGCAGGTCGGCGACCAGGGCGGAGTCGCCGAAGTGGAGGTGGGCGTCCTGACCTGGCCGATCGAACAGGCTGACGGACTCGCTGGCGGCCTGCAGGGTGAGGCCGCGGTCGACCGACTCGAGCAAGAGGTGGTCGAGGACGAGGCCGATGAGGAACAGCGCCAGGGCGATCAGGGCGGCCGGGATGACGGCGCCGAACAGGAGCAGCCGGCGGTGCAGGGTCATCGGCGGAGGGCTCCGACCCGGGCGGCGACGACGCGGCGGGGCGCGCCGGAGGTGCGGGCGAGGGCCCGGAATGCCCGAGAGGACATGCTCATAAGAGAATGTTCGAACGGGCATGGCCGATCAGGCATGTCGATATGGACATGTCCGGCGGGACCGCATCGACGTGTCATCGCTCGCCTCCGGGGAGCAGGCGGAAGCCGACGCCGCGCTGGGCGCGGATGACGGGGGCGTCGTCGCCGAGCTGGGCCAGCTTGGCGCGCAGGTAGCCGACGTAGACGTCGAGGACGTTGGGCTCGCCGTCGAAGTTGGGGCCCCACACCGCGGCGAGCAGCTCGCTGCGGGTGAGGACCTCGCCGACGCGGCGGAACAGCAGGTTGCAGAGGGCGAACTCGCGGGCGGTGAGGGCGACCTCGTGGGCGCCGCGGACGAGGGCGCGCTGGCGGGTGTCGAGGCCGACGTCGCCGGCGCGGAGGTGGACGACGTCGCCGCCGCGCCGGCGGGCGAGCACCTCGATGCGGGCCAGCAGCTCGCTGAAGTCGAACGGCTTGACGAGGTAGTCGTCGGCGCCGGTGCGCAGGCCGAGGACGCGCTCGCCGACGCTGCCGCGGGCGGTCAGCATGAGCACGGGGGTGTCGACGCCGCGGGCCCGCCAGGCGCGCAGCAGCGACAGGCCGTCGCCGTCGGGCAGCATCCAGTCGAGCAGGACGACGTCGTAGGCGATCGTCTGCGCCTGGCCGAGGGCGTCGGCGCTGGTGGTGCAGGCGTCGACGAGGTGGCCCTCCTCGCCGAGGCCGCGCTGCAGCAGCAGCAGCAGCCGCTCGTCGTCCTCGACCACGAGGATCCTCATGAGGGGCGGCTCCTGCCGGCGAAGAACGGGTAGAGCGCGGGGAGGATGACGAGGGTCAGCAGGGTCGAGGAGACCAGGCCGCCGACGACCACAGTGGCGAGCGGGCGCTGGACCTCGGCGCCGGTGCCGGTGGCGAGCATCATCGGCACGAAGCCGAGCGCGGCCACCGAGGCGGTCATCAGCACCGGGCGCATGCGCGACTCGGCGGCCGCGAAGGCGGCCCGGCGCGGGTCGTGACCCTGCGCGAGGAGCTGGTCGATCTGCGCCAGCAGCACCACGCCGTTGAGCACGGCGATCCCGCTGAGGGCGATGAAGCCGATCGCGGCGGACAGCGACAGGGGGAGGCCGCGCAAGGTCAGGGCCAGGATGCCACCGACGCAGGCGAACGGCACGTGGGTGAAGATCAGGGCGGCGGGGCGCAGGCGGCGGAAGGCGAGCAAGAGGACGGCGAAGATCGCGGCGACGACCACGGGGATGACCCAGGCCAGGCGGGCGCGGGCCTCGGCCAGCGACTCGTACTGGCCGCCCCACACCGACCGGGTGCCGCGGGGCAGCGGGACGCGCGCGGCGAGCTCGGCCTTGAGCGCCTCGACGACGTCGCCGAGCGCGGCGCCGCGGACGTTGAAGCCGACGACGATCCGCCGCTGGGCGTCGTCGTGGTTGACGAGGCTGGCGGCCGGGTGCTGCTCGACGGTGGCGAGGTGCTCGAGCTCGATGAGGGCGCCGTCGGCCGTCGGCACCGGCACGCGCGCGAGCAGGCTGGCCGGCGGCGGCTCGCCCAGGCGCACGCGCACCGGCAGGCGCAGCGGGCCGACGTAGGTGTAGCCGGCGGTGACGCCGGTGCGGATCGCCTGGACCACGCGCAGGACGTCGGCGGCGACCATGCCGTGGCTGCCGGCGGCGAGCATGCGCGGGCGGACCTCGGCGACCGCGACGTCGGGCGGGGCCATGATGCGGACGTCGACCGCGCCGTGCTGTTCGGCGATGACTTCGGCTGTCTGTTCGGCCAGGTCGCGCAGCTGCGCGAGGTCGTCGCCGAAGATGCTGAGGGACACGTCGGTGACCGCGCCGCCGAGCAGCTCGTTGAAGCGCATCTGGATCGGCTGGGTGAAGACGACGACGTCGGCGGGGGCCCTGGCGGCCAGGAGGGCGCCTAACTCTTGCACGAGGCCGTCCTTGTCGAGGCCGTCGCGCCACTGGGACCTCGGCGCGAGCTCGACGAACACGTCGGCCTGCTCGATGCCCATGATGTCGGTGGCGACCGCGGGCGAGCCGATCCGCGCGACCACTGCGCGGACCTCGGGGACCTCGCCGAGCAGGACCTGCTCCATCGCGGTGGCCTCGCGCACGGCCGAGTCGAGCGAGATGTTGGGCGCGCGCTCGGTCTGGATCACGAGGTCGCCCTCGTCGAGCTGGGGGACGAAGGCGGCGCCGGTGCGGCTGAACAGCCAGCCGCCGAGGACCAGGCAGGCGAGGGCGAAGGCGGCGACGAGGAGCGGGGCGCGGGTGGCCGCGCGCAGGACCGGGTGGTAGGCGCGCTCGGCCAGGCGGACGACCAACGGTTCGCGGGCCGGGACGTCGCGCGGGCGCAGGACCGCGGCCGCGGCCGCGGGGACGAAGGTGAGGGCGAGGATCAGGGCGGCGAGCAGGGCCATGATCACCGCCGCGGCCATCGGCCGGAACATCTTGCCGTCGACGCCGGTGAGGCTGACGATCGGGACGTAGACCAGCAGGATGACGAGGACCGAGAAGAACACCGGGCGGGCGACGCCGCGGGTCCACTCGGCGACCTTGGTCGGCGTGAGCGCGGCGCCGACGGCCCCGCAGAAGACGGCCTCGACCATGACGACCGCGCCGTCGACCAGCAGGCCGAAGTCGATCGCGCCGAGGCTCATGAGGTTGCCGGGGATGTCGAGCAGCGCCATGCCGGCCAGCGCGAACACCATCGACAGCGGGATCACCAGCGCGACCAGCAGACCGGCGCGGAAGCTGCCGAGCATGGCGAACAGGACGACGACGACCAAGAGGCCGCCCTCGAGCAGGTTCCTGGCGACGGTCGCGAGGGTGGCGCCGACCAGCTTGGAGCGGTCGTAGACGAGGTCGACGGTCACGTCCTCGGGCAGGGCGGCGTCGACGTCGACCATGCGCGCGTGCAGCCGCTCCATCACCTGCAGGGCGTTGGCGCCGCGCAGCATCTGGACCATGACGTAGACGGTCTCGCCCTCGCCGTTGGAGGTGGCGGCGCCGATCCGCGGCAGGCTGCCCCAGCGGACGTCGGCGACGTCGGCGATCCGCAGGCCGGGCTCGCCGCTGACCGCGGGCCGCACGAGGGCGCTGCCGAGCTCCTGCGGGGTGGTCGGGCGCGAGATGCCGCGGAGCAGGACCTGAGATGTCCCATCGGCCAGGTTGGCCCCGGCGGCGGTGCCGGTGGCGGCGACCACCGCGGCCTCGAGCTGGCCGAGAGTGAGGCGCCAGCGGGCCATGGCGTCGGGCTTGCCGACGACGTCGAGGGTGCGCCGCTCGCCGCCCCAGGTGTTGACCTCGACGACGCCGTCGACGGCGCGCAGCAGGGGGACGAGGCGCAGCTCGACGAGCTCGAGCAGCTCGGCCGGGGTGCGCTCGGGCGAGCGGATCGTGAAGTGGAAGATCTCGCCGAGGCCGCCGGTCAGCGGGCCGAGCTCCGGCGCGTCGATGCCGTCGGGCAGGCGATCGCCGACCAGCGCCAGCCGCTCCTGCACCATCTGGCGGGCGAGGAAGGGGCTCACGTCGTCGCCGAACACCGCGGTGATCGAGGAGATGCCGTAGCGCGAGACGCTGCGCTGCTTGACCATGCCGGGGATGCCGCCGAGGCCGATCTCGATCGGTCGGGTCACCAGGCGCTCGACCTCCTCGGGGGTGAGGCCGCTGGCGCGCGTGAGCACGAGGACCTGGTTGGTGGTGACGTCGGGCAGGGCGTCGAAGCGCAGGCGCGCGGCGACGAACGCGGCCAGGATGGTGGCGACGAGGGTGACGAGGAGGACCGCGCGCCGACGGACCACCGAGGCGTGGACCAGGGCCTCGATCACGCGCCGGCCCCCGCGCTGGCCCGCTGGTGGGCGAGGGCGTCCTCGGCGACGCGGTCGCCCTCGACCAGCTGCGACGGATCGGTCGGGCGCACCAACGCCGAGGCGCCGGAGGCCATGAGCAGCTCGACGGGCACGGCGGTGATCGTGCCGTCGCGCCGGCGGTGGACGATCAAGACGTCGCCCTCGCGCTGCAGCGCGCCGGCGGGGACCTGGACGACGCCGGGCTCGTCGCTGACGGCCTCGACGGTGCCGCGCAGGCCGGGCGCGGCGAGGCGCTCGCCCTCGGCCGCGAACCACATGACGACCGCGCCGTCGTCGGCCTCGACGGTGCGCGCGAGTGGCTCGGGCTTCAGCGGCCACACGCTGCCGTCGACGGCGTGGAAGCGCATGGTGGTGCGCGCGGGCGGGGCGTGGAGGAAGCGGGCCTCGACGCGCGGGACGCCCTCGCCGACGATGACCGCGATCGGCAGGGCTCCGCCCTCGATGACCTCGCCGAGGCGGCCGTGCAGCTCGCGGACGACGCCGTCGATGTCGCTGGTCAGGGTGACCTCGGGCTCGTGCAGGAGGTCGCGCGAGCGGGCGGGGTCGATGCCGGCGGCGCGCAAGGTGGCGGCGGCGGTGAGCGCCTGCTGCTCGACCTCGGCGGCGCGGGTGGCGACCTCGAAGACGTCGCGCTCGGAGACGAGGCCCTCGTCGCGCATGCGCCCGAGCTTGTCGCGCCGCGCGGTCTGGGCGGCGCTGCGCAGCTGGGCCCCGCGGTAGTCGGCGGCGGCGACCACGACCTCGGGCATGACGACGTCGACGACCGGCTGGCCGACGCGCACGCGGTCGCCTGCCTGCACGTGGAAGCGGGCGATCCGGGCGCGGTAGAGCGGCCGGATCACGCCCTGGCGATCGCCGGGCAGCACCACCCGCGCGGCGGCCTGCAGGAGCGAGACGTCGCGCGGGGCGGTGACCTCGACCCACGCGCTGGCGGTGCTGGCGGGCTGACGATTGAGCTGTCTTTCAGGGCATGTCTGTTCGGACATGCACGAGGTCAGCAGGGCGAGGCAGCCGGTCGCGAGCGCTCGGCGGAGCATGCCCGATCGGGTAGCGCGGGGGCGCCGGCCGAAATTGAGACGATCCTGAGAAACTTCTCAGGCGCGGCGCTCGCGGCGGGGCCTCGGCTGCTTCTCGCTGGCGCGGCGCTCGACGCAGGCCTCCTGGGCGCACTCGACGGCGGGCCCGGCGAGGGTCTCCTCGGCCTCCTGGAGGGCCTCGAGGATCCGGCACTCGGACACGCGACCGCCGCCGCGGCACGAGTCTGCCAGCCGCTGCAGCGCGCTGCGCAGCTTCTGCAGGCCCTCGATCTTGTGGTCGAGGTCGTGGAGGTGGTCGCGGACCAGCCGGTCGACGCGGGCGCACGGGCGCAGGCGGTCGCCGGCGAGCGACAGCAGCTCGCGCACGGCCTCGAGGCTGAGGCCGAGCTCGCGGCTGCGGCGGATGAAGTTGAGGCGGCGGACGTGCTCCGGTCGGTAGACGCGGTAACCACCGGAGGTGCGGGCCGGCTGCGGCAACAGCTCGATGCGCTCGTAGTAGCGGATCGTCTCGGCGCCGACGCCCGTGGCCTGCCCGAGCGCGCCGATGGTCATCTGCTCGTCGTCTCGCGTCACCGCCCGAGCTTGCTCCGCGGCCGCCCGCCTGTCACCACGCAAGGCCCACGTGCGTCACCTCGCACCCCGCGGCCCGCCGGGCTCGCTTGACCCTGTAGTCGCTACAAGGTCTAGCCTCCTCGCCGAACCCATGAGCGAAGCGCGCGCGAATTGTCGTCCCCACGCGGCCGCCCGCGGGTGTTGACCGAGGTTTGATGTTTCTGTCGTCCGCGCTGCTCTCCGCCGTCCTGCTGGCCGCGCCGCCGCCGTCGCCGGCGAGCTGCCAGGGCCCGCTCGGGCGCGCGGCGGTGGTCGCCTGCGCGCTGGCGGAGCACCCCAGCGTCCGCGCCGCGGAGGCCGGACGCGAGGCGGCGCAGGGGCGCAAGCTCGGGGCCCGCACGCTGCTGCCGAGCAACCCGCAGGTCGAGGTGACCGCGGCCCGCCGCGTCGGCCTGTGGACCGGCGACCGCGACATCAACGTGTACGGACGAGTGTCGCAGGAGCTCGAGATCGCGGGCCAGCGGCGCAAGCGGATGGCGCTGGCCGACGCCGAGGTGGCGCAGGCGGAGCGGCTGGTCGAGCTGAGCCGCCGTGACGTCGCGGCGGCGGCGTTGAGCGCCTACTACGAGTGGATCGCGGCGCGCGAGCAGCGGGCGATGATCGAGCGCATCGCCAGGACCGCGGACACTCTGGTCGACCTGGCCCGCACGAGCGAGCGCACCGGCCTCGGCTCGGGCCTCAACGCCGACGTGGTGGTGGCGACGTCGGTCCGCGTGCGCCGGCAGCAGATCGAGGCGGAGCGGCGGATCGCGGCCGCGCGGGCGGTCCTGGCAGGATTGCTCGGGCGCGACGGGGCGGGGCTCGAGGTGGCGGGCGAGCTGACGCCGCTGGCGCTGCCGGACGACCTGGCGCGGCTGCTGGCGACCGCGCTGACGCGGCGGGCGGAGATCGAGCTGGCGAAGGCGGAGCGCGAGGTGTTCGTGCGCCAGATCGAGGTGTACCGCCGGCTGCGCGCGCCGAACCCGAGCGTGGTGCTGTACGCCCAGCGCGACGGGTTCGCCGAGCAGGTGCTGGGCGGCGGCCTGGCGTTCCCGATCGTGCTGCCCGCCCCGCTCGGGCGCACGTACAAGGGCGAGATCGCCGAGAGCAAGGCGCTGGTCCGCCGCGCCGAGGCGGAGGTCGAGCGCTGGCGCCGGGTGGTGCAGGCGGAGGTCGAGGTGGCGCTGCGCGAGGTCGAGGCGCGCAAGGCGGAGCTCGAGCTGTTCGAGGCCGAGCGGCTGCAGCGCGCCGAGGGCCACCTCGAGGCGCTGGCGCAGGAGATGGCCACGGGGCGGGTGTCGATCCGCGACGCGGTGGTGCTGCAGCAGACGCTGCTCGAGTACCTCGCGGCCCACATCGAGGCCCGGCGGGCGCTGGCGCTCGGCTCGGTCGAGCTGGCGCGGGTGATCGGGCTGCTGCCCGAGGGAGCGCAGCCATGAGGAAGGCGCTGTTACTGGCACTCTCGCTGATCGGCTGCGGGGCGAAGCCGGCCGGGGGCGACGCGCACGAGCACGGCGAGGGCGAGCACGGCGAGGGCGAGCACGGCGAGCACGGCGAGGGCCACGAGCACGACGAGCTGCCGCGCCGCGTGGCGCTGACGGAGCAGGTGATCGCGGAGGCGCAGATCCAGACCGAGCCGGTGCAGCGGCAGGTGGTCGCGCCGGTGCTGTTCGCGACCGGGCACGTGGAGGCCGATCCCGGCCGCATGGCGCAGGTCCCGGCCAAGGTCGGCGGGATCGTCGAGGAGGTGCTGTTCCGCGAGGGCGACCCGGTGAAGGAGGGCCAGGTGCTGGCGACGGTGCGCGCGCCGAGCCTCGGCAGCCTGCGCGCCGACCTGGCGTCGCTGCAGGCGCGGACGGCGTCGGCCCGCTCGAACCTGACGCGCCTGGAGGCGCTGGCCGAGCGCAACATGGCGTCGCAGCAGGAGCTGGCGGCCGCGCGCGCCGAGGCGACGGCGCTCGAGGCCGAGGCGCAGGCGGCCAAACAACGGCTGCAGGCGCTCGGCCTGGGGGCGAAGGGCAACGCGACGGTGTTCTCGCTGCGCGCGCCGATCTCCGGCCACGTCATGCAGCGCAACGTGGTGCCTGGCCAGCCGGTGACGCCCGAGCAGACGCTGGCGACGATCGTCAACCTCGACCGCGCGTGGTTCATCGCCCGCCTGTTCGAGCACCTGCTGGCGAAGATCCGCGTCGGCGCGGCGGTCGAGGTCGAGCTCAACGCGTTCCCCGACCACCCCTTCCACGGGGCGATCGAGTTCATCGCGCCGAAGGTCGACGCCGAGGCGCAGACGGTGGTGGCGAGGATCCCGATCGACAACCGCGAGGACATCCTGCGCATCGGCCTGTTCGGCAAGGCGCGGATCGCCGTCAGCGACCCGCGCGCGGCGCCGGAGCCGGTGCTGGCGGTCCCGCGCGACGCGATCATCGAGGTCGCCGGCAAGACGGTGGTGTTCGTGCGCGGCGAGGACGGGGTGTTCGAGCTGCACGAGGTGGTGCTCGGGACGGCGGGCCCGGGGGTGGTGGAGATCCTTCAAGGCCTCCGCGAGGGCGAGCCGGTGGTGACGCGCGGGGCGTGGACGCTCAAGAGCGTGCTGCTCAAGGGCACCTTCGGCGAGGACCACGGGCACTAAACCATGCACGCGCTGACCGTGATCGTCGCGTGGTCGCTGCGCAACCGGGCGCTGGTGCTGGTGGCGACGCTGCTGTTCGTCGCCGTCGGCGTGCGCGCGGCGCTGCAGCTGCCGATCGACGCGGTGCCCGACGTGACCAACGTGCAGGTGCAGGTGATCACCGCCGCGCCGGCGCTGTCGCCGGTCGAGGTCGAGCAGTACATCAGCATCCCGGTCGAGCGGGCGATGTCGGGCCTGCCGAAGGTGACGCAGATCCGCTCGGTGTCGAAGTACGGGCTCAGCGTGGTGACGGTGGTGTTCAAGGACGGCACCGACATCTACTTCGCGCGCCAGCTGATCAACGAGCGCATGCGCCAGGCGTCCGAGGCGGTGCCGGCGAACTACGGGACGCCGGAGATGGGGCCGATCTCGACCGGGCTGGGGGAGATCTACCAGTTCACGCTGCGCAGCGAGACGCACTCGCTGATGGAGCTCGAGGAGCTGCTCGACTGGTACGTCGGGCCGCAGCTGCGCACCGTGCCCGGGGTGGTCGAGACCAACAGCTTCGGCGGCGAGAACCGCGAGTACCAGGTGGTGCTGAGCCCGGAGCGGCTGCAGGCGCTGCGCCTGTCGATCGGCGAGGTCGCCGAGGCGCTCGGGCAGTCGAACGCCAACGCCGGCGGCGGCTACATCGAGCGCAACCAGGAGCAGGTGGTGATCGGCTCCAACGGCCTGGTCCGCAGCCGCGAAGACCTCGAGCGCGTGGTCCTCGGCGCGACCCCGCAGGGCGTGCCGATCACCGTGAGCTCGGTCGGCGAGGTCCGCTTCGGGCCCAAGCTCCGCCGCGGCGCGGCGACCAAGGACGGCGAGGGCGAGGTCGTGGTCGGCGTGACGCTGATGCTGATGGGCGAGAACTCGCGCACCGTCACGCAGGGCATCAAGGAGAAGCTGGCCGCGCTGGCGCCGACCCTGCCCGAGGGCGTCCGCGTCGAGCCGTTCTACGACCGCACTCAATTGGTGGACCGCACGATCCGCACCGTCGCCACCAACCTCGCCGAGGGCGCGGCGCTGGTGATCCTGGTGCTGCTCCTGCTGCTCGGCGACCTGCGCGCCGGCCTGGTGGTGGCGACGACGATCCCGCTGTCGATGCTGTTCGCGGTCATCGTGATGAACTCGGCCGGGCTGTCGGGCAACTTGATGAGCCTCGGCGCGATCGACTTCGGCCTCATCGTCGACGGCGCGGTGATCGTGGTCGAGAACGCGGCCCGCCGCCTCGGCGAGGCCAGCCGCCGCGCGGGCGCGCAGCTGTCCACGGAGGCGCGGATCGGGGTGATCCAGGAGTCGACGCTCGAGGTCCGCGGGGCGGCGGTGTTCGGCGAGATCATCATCGCCATCGTCTACCTGCCGATCCTCGCGCTCACCGGGATGGAGGGGAAGCTGTTCCACCCGATGGCCTACACGGTGCTGCTGGCGCTGGCGGGGGCGTTCATCTTCTCGTTGACGCTGGTGCCGGTGCTGACGAGCTACCTCGTGCAGCCGCACCCCGACGCGCGCGAGACGTTCCTGCTGCGCGCGGTCCACAAGCTGTACACGCCGGTGCTGCACGCGGCGCTGCGCTGGCGCTGGCTGACGATGACGGTCGGAGTGGCGGCGCTGGCGGCCGGGGTGGCGGTGTTCGGCCGCCTGGGGGCGCAGTTCGTGCCGCAGCTCGACGAGGGCGACCTGCTGATCGAGGCGCGGCGCATGCCGGGCACGGCGCTGTCGACGTCGGTGGCGACGAGCCAGCGGATCGAGCGGGCGCTGCGCGAGATCCCGGAGATCGTGCACGTGGTCTCGCGGACAGGTTCGCCGGAGATCGCCACGGACCCGATGGGGGTCGAGCAGTCCGACGTGTACGTGCAGCTCAAGGACCGCGACGCGTGGCGGCCGGGGCTGACGAAGGACGACATCGCCGCGGAGATGTCGGAGCTGGTCGAGCAGGTGGTGCCGGAGGTGGCGGGGGCGATCTCGCAGCCGATCCAGATGCGCACCAACGAATTGGTGGCAGGCATCCGCTCGGACGTCGGGGTGGTGATCTACGGGCCGGACCTCGAGATGCTGCGGACGCTCGGCCAGGCGGCGCTCGACAACGTGAAGGGCGTGCCGGGGGTGGTCGACGCGCGCGTCGAGCAGCTGCAAGGGCTGCAGTACCTGCGCATCGACCCCGACCGCACCAAGCTGGCGCGCTACGGGCTGACGATCGCCGACATCAACATCACGACCGAGGCGATCGCGGTCGGGCACAAGGTCGGCGAGGTGCTCGAGGGCGAGCGCAGGTTCGACATGATGGTGAAGTTCGACCGGCCGATCACCGGCGGCGACCTCGACTCGCTGTCGGCGATCCCGCTGCGCGCCAACACCGGGCAGATCGTGCCGCTCGGCGACGTGGCGACGCTGCAGCGGGTGACGGGGCCGGTGCTGGTCAACCGCGACAAGCAGTCGCGGCGCGTGATCGTCGAGTTCAACGTGCGCGGCCGCGACCTGGTGTCGACGGTGGCCGACGCGCAGGCGGCGATCGCCGCCGCGGTGACGCTGCCGGTCGGCTACCGCGTGGAGTACGGCGGGACGTTCGAGCACTACGTGGCCGCCCGGGACCGCCTGGCAGTGGTGGTGCCGCTGGCCCTGGCGCTGATCGTGTTCATGCTGTGGACGGCGCTGTCGTCGATGCGCTCGGCATCGATCATCTTCCTCGGGGTGCCGTTCGCGGTGGTCGGCGGGGTGGTGGCGCTGTGGCTGCGCGACCTGCCGTTCTCGATCTCCGCCGGCGTCGGCTTCATCGCCCTGTTCGGCGTGGCGGTCCTCAACGGCCTGGTCCTGGTGACCTTCGCCCAGCGCCTGCAAGCCGACGGCGCCGGCCACGTCGCCGCCATCACCCAGGCGGCCGAGCTGCGGCTGCGTCCGGTGCTGACGACGGCGCTGGTGGCGGCGCTGGGCTTCGTGCCGATGGCGCTGTCGACCGCGCCCGGGAGCGAGGTCCAGCGGCCGCTGGCGACGGTGGTGATCGGGGGCCTGGTGTCGGCGACGCTGCTGACCCTGCTGGTGCTGCCGGCGGTGTACGCCCGCTTCGGCCCGCGCGTGCGCGCGTCGTGACGAACTTCGCTTGACCCTGTAGCGGCTGCAGGGTTCACATTGGCGGGCGAGGAATTCGTATGCGCCTCGAACTCGTCGCCCTGCTCCTGCTCCTCGGCTTCTACACCGTGGCCTTCGGCCTGCGCACGTACCGGCACCTGCGCGAGACCGGGTCGACGGGCTTTCACGGGCTGTCCGGAAGGCCAGGTTCGGCGGAGTGGTGGGGCGGGGCGCTGTTCGTGATCGGGGTGGTGCTCAGCCTGCTGGCGCCGCTCGCCGGGCTGCTCGGGTGGGTGGCGTCGCCGCAGATCGGGCCGGCGCAGTTCGTCCTCGGCGGGGCGGCGGTGCTGCTCGGGATCGCGGCGACCTACGCGGCCCAGACCGCCATGGGCCGCTCGTGGCGGATCGGGGTGCGCAGCGACGAGCGGACCGAGCTGGTGACCGCAGGGCCGTTCGCCATGGTCCGCAACCCGATCTTCTCGTGCATGCTGTTCACCGCGGCGGCGATGGTGGTGCTGCTGCCCAACGCGGTGGCCATGGCGGCGTTCGCGTGCCTGCTGCTCGCCGTCGAGCTGCAGGTGCGCGTGGTCGAGGAGCCGCACCTGCTGCGCGTGCACGGCAGCAAGTACCGCAGCTACGCGGCCCGCGTGGGGCGCTTCGTGCCAGGGTTCGGGCTGCTGCGCGGGTGATACTCGCGCAGAGCCGCCCGTAAGCGGAATTTGTACTTAAGGACATGTCTTTATCGACATGCGGATTCCGGTCGACCGGATTGAAAGACATGTCTCTAAAGACATGTCTTGGAGTCGTCCGCGAGGCCGCGAGCACGGGCTCGGAGGTGAGGCGGGCGATGGGCATGGGCTCGAGTTCCGGCGGACGTCCGATCGGCCGCGTTGACGTCGCGCGTGCGGGCGGGGATCCTGCAAACCCATGGTGACATCGGCCGGCTCCTGGACCCCTCGTGCGTGTCTCCTGGCGATCGCGTGTCTGGGGTCACTCGGCTGCAGAGCGGCGAACAGCGAAGACGGGGCGCTGTACCTCAGCCTGCGGCCGCTGTTCTACTCCGAGGTGCACGAGCCCTCCGGTCTGCGCGCGCTGCAGGGCTCGCGGGCCTGCTTCGAGATCCGCTCCCATGCCGAGCCCGGCGATGAGACGCTGCAGGTGGAGGACCTCGGCGGGTGCTACGAGATGGCGATGGCCGGCGAGCCGATCGCCCCCGGCGGCTGCGTGGTCCTCGACCAGCTCGGCGCGGTGCAGGTCGACGCCACGTACCTCGGGGATTGTCTCTTCGAGGGGGAGCGCGAGCTCGCGAGCGATCGCTTTCGCATCGAGGTGGTGCCCGTGGACGGGCTGCGCGCGGGGCTGCAGTGGCACATGGAAGAGTGGGCGGAGCAATGGCTGGAGCGGCTGTCGACGCCCCCGGCCGACCTGATCCCCGCTGTCGACGAGCCGCTGCGGCTGGTGCCCGACGTCGAGGTCGGGTTCCCGATCCACCTGCTCGACCCGGCGGGCCGGCGGGTCGCCTGGGACCTGTCGCAGGGCCGCGTGCTGGAGGCGAAGGACGGCGGAGCGCCGCGGCAACTGGTGCCGGTCGAGGACACGGCGGAGTTTTGGCCGGTGCGCGTCGGCGCCGGGGAGCGGAGTACGCTGACGCTCGAGGTCGGGGGGGCGGTGCTGCCGGTGGCGGAGGTGGTGGCGACTCCGGTCGAGGAGGCGGCGTCGATCGAGATCGTCGCCGGCTACTTCGGCGAGCCGCTCGCGGCCCGGGCGGTGGTGCGCGACGGCGAGGGACGGGTGATCGTCGGCGCGCCGGTGGAGTGGAGCCTGGTCGAGGGCGAGCTCGCGCTCGAGCCGTTCGCGGGGTTCGTGCCGCCGGAGTACACGATGATCGAGGACGCGTGCGTGCCGCCGCCGAGCGCGCCGGAGAGCCGGCGCGCGGTGCTGCGGGCGCGGCTCGGGGCGCTGAGCGACGAGCTCGAGCTCGAGTGGACGGCGACGCCGCCGGAGACGACCCGCGACGAGCCGTTCAAGCCCGATCCGGCGTGCCAGCGCGGCATGGGGCCGGCAGAGGACGATGGACCAGGGGCCGGCGACGAGGGGCCCGGGGACCGCGGCTGCAGCTGCGCGACCGGGCCGGACGCCGGGCGCGACGGCTGGGCGTGGCTGGGCGGGATGGTGTTGTTGCTCGGCGGGCGCCGCCGGCGGGCACATCTCGAGTCGACTGCGAGTGTCTCATCGGACATGTCGAATCAGACATGTCCAATGAGGTGAAAGCAGAGCGGTAGAGCGATGTCCCGTTGGACATGTTCAAACGGACATCTTGCGATTCTTGAGGATCAGCGCGGCTCGAGCTCGACCATCGCCTCGTTGCGCTTGGCGAACGGGAGGGTGAACGGGGCGTCGTACTGGGCCCAGTAGACGTCCTCGGCGATCCGCCAGCGGGGGTGGTCTTCGAGGGCGGCGAGCAGGCGCTGGCGGGAGTCCTTGCGCTTGTCCTCCGACGAGTTGCCGCGGTAGCGCAGGGCGGCGACCGTGCGCGCGGGCTCGTGGATCAGCTCGATCGCGCGGTCGTCGGGCTGCGGGGCCTCGGAGGTGAAGAGGTCGTTGGACAGGAAGAAGGCGACGGTCCAGCCGCGGCCGCCGGGCTTCTGCAGGACCGGGCTGGTCATCGCCAGGCGCTCGCCCTCGGGGTGCTGCTCGACCGGCACGGTCATCGACATGCGCAGGTGTCGGCTGTTCTCGCCGAAGATGTAGCGCGCGAGCCGGTCGAAGGCCTCGTCGACGGCCTTGTCGTGCTCCCCCTCGACCGTGAGGCGGGCCAGCAGCGCCGGCTGGTACTGGCGGATCTCCACGTCGTCGAGCGTCTCGACCACCTCGTACTTCGGCTGCTCCTCGAGGCGGATGCCGAAGAAGCCGGGGACGGACTTGAGGATCTCGGTGAACGGAATCTTGGTCAGCATGACGGCGGCCTCGCGTGCCGCTGTCTACGACCGTTCGCCGCGTCGGCAAGCCGGGTCCGGCGTGGCTGAGCTCGCGCGGGCCCGCGACGGGCAGCGGCCGTCGAGGCCGGTCCGGGACGCGCCGCGTGCGCGAGTCGCGGGGACAGGACCGTCGCCGTGAGAGAGCGAACCTGACTCCGAGACATGGGCCACAGGGGTGCACGGTCCCGCGGGCGCAGACGTCGACGCAGCTTCACCGGGAGCGCTCTCGACAGTTCATGATTGCGCTAAAGGACATGTTTAATAAGACATGTCTAAAAGGACATGACCCAAGGGTCATTGGCCGGTGCGGCGCACGTAGGTGCCGCCGCCGACCAGGCCGACGAGATCGGGCCGGCGGTCGCCGTCGATGTCGGGGAAGGCGACGGGCGACACCTGGGCGTCGGCGAACTGCACGCGCGCAGGTCGGTCGCCGGCGAGAAGCCACACCGAAGTGGCCTCGGGCTCGAGGACGACCAGATCGTAGCGACCGTCGGCGTCGGCGTCGGTGGCCCGCCACAGGAACCCGGCCTCGTCGGTCACGAGCGCGACGCGTCGCTCGGGATCGCCGTCCTCGTGGCGGTAGATCGTGGTGTCCTCCTGCGTCACCAGATCGACGCGCTCGCCGGCGCCGGTGCGGCCGAACGCGGCCCGGGAGCCGCGGATGCCGACCGGCTCGGCCCACTCGCGCGAGCCTTGATTGCGCACCAGCACCGGGGGGTGCTCCCAGGGATCGATCACCACGTCGAGGTCGCCGTCGCCGTCGACGTCGCCGAGCTCGAAGTCGGCCTGGTCGCGGATCAGGACGCTGACGACCGGCTGCCACGGTCCGAAGGCGAACGGTTCGCCGGTGCCGTGGGCGACGTCCAGCTTCATGTCGGTCAACATGTGGAGGGCGAGGAGGTCGAGGTGGCCGTCGGCGTCGACGTCGGCGACCGCGAGGCTCTGGATCGACTCCGATTTCAACCGGTCGTGGACGACGGGCTGCTCCGCGAGCCGCGGGTGCACGCGGAAGGCGTGGATGTAGCTGGCGATGTCGGCGGTGAGCACCTCGGGGGAGCCGTCACCGTCGAGGTCGGCGACCGCGAGGCCGAGGGCCGAGCCGCCCAGGAGCAGGCCGTCGGTGCGGGCGAGCGGGTCGGCCTCGCCGCCCCAGGCCCAGAAGACGCCGCCCGAGGTCCGCACGACGACGTCGTCGAGGCCGTCGCTGTCGAGGTCGGCGGCGCGCAGATCCAGGGCGCCCATGTGGAAGATGAACGTGTCGGCGAGCCGAACCGGGCGCATCACTTCGCGCAGGACGTGGGTGGCCACTGATTCGCCCGCGGCCGCGGCGAGGTCGAACTGGGCGTCGGGCCGGGACGCGAGGGCGAACGCTCGGCTTTGCGGAAAACTGTGCTCGACGGCCTCGTCCGCGAAGGTCCCGTCGCCGCGACCGAGGCGGTAGGCGAGCGTGTCGTAGTCGAGAGTGACTGCGTCGAGCGCGGCGTCGCCGTTCAGGTCGTACAGGTGCGTCGGGGGCTCGCGCTCCTCCGTGGCCACCGAGAGCGCGCCCTCGACGAGGCCGTGGAGGCTCAAGGTCTTGCCCTCGAAGCCGACGAACAGCTCGGGGTCGCCGTCGCCGTCGAGGTCGGCGGCGGTGAGCGGACCGCCGCGCGGCAGGTGCTCCTGCGCGATCACGACGTGCTCGGCGCTCACGGCGTAGCCGGCGGCGTCGGGCGTCATGCGGAGGAGGACGAGGGCGCCGTCGCGGCGGCCGAGGACGAGCGGCTCGTCGACGCCGTCGGCGTCGAGGTCGATCGGGGCCACCGCGTCGACGAGCAAACCGTCGAGGATCGCCGAGTCGGTGAGCAGGCCGTCGGCGCCGAAGCGGATCACCCGCGCCCCGGACACCTCGGTCTCGCCGTACGGCGCCGGCGTGGGCAGGACGGCGATCGCCACCCGCTGGTCCGCGCCGGTGCGCAGCGGCACCAGAGTGCGCGCAGGGACGCCGGGCGCCACGCGGGGGCCCACGACGAACTGCCCGTCCTCGCCGGCGATCAGGGCGCGCACGTCGGGCCCGTCGTCGACGACGATGTCGTCGCGCCCGTCGCCGGTGACGTCGGCGATCACCACGGCGTCCGCGGTGCCGTCGAGCGCGAACGTGTCGCCGAAACCGAAGCCCTGATCGGCGCGGCCGTGGAGCAGGTAGACGGAGTTCCCGTTGGCGGCGGCGAGGTCGAGCAGGTGGTCGCCGTCGAGGTCGCCGGTGGCGATCTCCGGCTCGGGCTGAAACGGTAGCTCGACGCTGCGCCAGACGGTGAGCGGGGCGAGGCCGGGTCGCCACGCCAGGCGAGTCAGGCGGGACGGGGAGGCGGTGAGCAGCTGATCGCCGGGGCCGGGGCCGGCCCAGGTCGTCAGCGGGGCGCCTCGCTCGACGCGCCCGAGCCACGCCGCGCCCTTGCCGACCCACGTGTCGAGGCCGTCCTCGTGCGGCAAGGCGACGCTCACCAGGCCGTTCGCGGTCGCCGGGCCGACGATCATCCCGCGCCTCGGGTCGTCGAGGTAGGTGGGCACGGCGATCGGGCTCGAGAACCGGCCGCTGCCGTCGTTGCGGTGGAACAGGACCGTCGCCCGCGCATAGTTGCGGGCGACCGCGTCGAGGTCGCCGTCGGCGTCGTAATCGACGAGGGCGAGCAGGACCGCGCCCACGGACGACGGATGGGCGACGGCCGCTCGCAGCGTCCCGTCGCCGGCGCCGCGCAGCACCTGCAAGGTGGACGGGCCGAGGGCCTCGGAGAAGGGCCCCTGCAGCGAGCCGGAGCCGAAGTCGATGGCGACGACGTCGGCGTGCGAGTCCCCGTCGACGTCGCCGACCTCGAGGTCGATGGGTTGCATGCCGGCGGGGTACTGGCGGAGCGCGCCGGTGCGGGGATCGACGACCACGATCGCGCCGGCGGCGGGCAGCGGGGCGAGGAGCTCGCGGGCTCCGTCGCCGTCGAGGTCGGCGCTGTCGAGCCGGGTCGCCGGCTCGGGCAAGGGGATGTCTCGCCGCCGCTCGAGCCGACCGTCGCCGTCCACGCCGAAGATCGCCAGCTGCGGCGGTTCGGTCAGCGTCACCGCCACTTCGCCGGGCAACGCCGCCAGCGCCGTCGGCCCCTCGGCGAGCCGGAGGCCGGTGCGCCAGGAGAGGAAGTCGGTGCCGCGCGCGAGGACGAGCTGCCGGGTCTCCTGCGACAGCACCACGGCCTCGTCCTCACCGTCGCCGTCGAAGTCGACCAGGACCGCGTCGTCGATCGAGAGGAGCAGCGGCTGCCACAGACCCTCGGCCTCGCACACTCCCGCGAGCCCGCCGCACGGGTGGTCGTCACCGCTGCAGGCGACGCCGACGAACAGGGCGAGCGCCGCGAGGCCGAGGATGCGTGAGGCCGAGCTCCGGGGCGGTGCCATGCAGCCCGGAGAGGGTGAAGGGCCGGACAGCCGCGAGCAAGCGCCGGCCCGCCCGGCCGCGGCGCGCCGTGAACGGAGGGGCTCGCGTGAGCGGCGCGCTCAGTCCCCGGCCGGCGAGGACCACCCCCGGACGGGACGTGATGGCGATGAGGACATGTCTAAAAGGACATGTCCGTGAAGTGGCCGACGCCCTGCGGGAGCCCGCCGCCGGTTCGAGCGGCGGGCTCCGCCCCCGCCTTGCTCGCCGCGGTCCCGCCGGCCTCCGTGAGAGAAGGTCGAAGGGGACATGTCTGCGGCGGGGCGCGCTGTGATCAATAAGTCTGAAAGGACATGTCCTTTCAGACATTCATATGCCAGTCCGTACGGGCCGGCATCCGGCGGGCGCTCACTCGGCGCAGACGGCCGCGCACGAGCCGTAGGTGTAGGTGTACTGGCAGACCCAGTTCGGCGGCGCGGAGGTGACGCTGGTGATCGTCCGCGGGCGGAGCAGGCCGCCGCCGCAGCTGACGCAGGTGCGGGTGCCGACCGGGAGGCACGCGGCCTGCGGCGACGACTCGTCGGTCAGGGTGCGCGGGGTGTCGCCGATGAAGTCGACCGCCTCGGGGTCGGCGAAGTCGAGGCACTCGCCGGCGGCACAGTCAGCGTCGGTCGACTCGCGCAGGGTCAGCAGGTTCGTGGCGGTCTCGGCGTCGCAGCGGGCCTCGAGCACCGGGGCCGCGAACACGAGGTCGCCGACCGCCAGCGGGCCGCCCAGGACCGGCATCACGGCGCGGTCGCCGTCGCTGAAGGCCTGGTCGCAGGCGCCGAGCAGGTCGTCGCCCTCGGGGGCGCCGAGCTCGAGGTCGACGACGGCGCCGCCCTCGAGCTCGATCGCCGCGCGCTCGCGCGACTCGAGGACGAGCTCGGCCGCGCGGTCCGGGGTGATCGCGGCGTAGCGGGCGGTGACTGCCTCGTCCTCGCCGCAGGCGGTCACGGCCACGAGGCCGGTCAGGAGGGCGAAGAACACGGTGGTGGTGCGATGAAAAAGTGTCATGGATCGTTCGCTGTGAATGAAGTGGTTGGCGGCGCGACGAAGGTCGCGCTCACCGTCCGCCCGTGCAGCGGTCGTGCCATGCGGGGTGAACCTCGCGGCGCCGTCGGACGGCCCGCGATCGATGTTCCGCAAGGCGAGGGGAGCCGCGCTGTCGCCTGCGAGGCCACTCGCGCGGCGAGGCGTGGCCGCGGAGGCCACATGCGCTTGCCTCATCGGCGGAACAGCGGCCAGGCCCGCTCGAGCCGTCAGGTCGCCAGCAGGGCGAGCGCCTGCTTGCGGGCGACGTTCCGGATCGATCGGCCGAGCGCGGGGTCGTGGGTGGTGCGGGCGATGATCATGCTGCCGACGCACAGGGTGACGATCAGGTGGACGCGAGCCTCGGCGTCCGGGACGTCGTCGGGCAGCGCGTTGCGGAGGATCGCCGACATGCTGCGGAGGACCGCGGTGTAGGCGGCCTGCGGCTCGGGGCCGGCGCGGACGACGTCGGACGGGAGGGCGTAGAGGGGGCAGTGCAGGTCGGCGTCGTCCAGGACCTCGTCGCTGAGGTAGCTCTCGACCAGCATGCGCGCGAGCTTCCGCGGCTCGGGCAGCGGTCGCTTCCAGCGCGCGAGCCGCAGCGCGAACGGGTTCTGGTCGGTGAAGCTCTGCACGGCCTCGGCGTACAGCGCGGCCTTGCTGGGGAAGTGGTTGTAGAAGCCGCCGCGCGTCAGCTTGGCGCGAGCCATGATCTGGTCGATCGAGACGCTCTCGAAGCCGTGACGGTTGAACAGCTCGCGCGCGGCCATGACGATGCGCTCGCGCGTGCGGGCCTTGTGTTCGGCGGTGTAGGGCATCGCGGACCTCCGACTCCATGCGTGTAGCACGGGAGAGAATATGTTCTTGAACATATTAAATCGGCGGCTAGCTTGCGAGGTGCGGACGAACAAGCTCCGCGCTGGAGGAAGAAAGATGAAGATCTACTGGTTCGAGGCGCAGGCGCCGAGGCGCGTCGTGGCGCTGGCGAAACACCTCGGGATCACGGCCGAGTTCGTGCAACTCGACCTGATGGCCGGCGACCTCAAGACTGCGACCTACGCCGGGCTCAACCCCAACATGAAGGCGCCGACCCTGGTCGACGGCGAGCTCGTCCTCTGGGAGTCGTCGGCGATCATGGCCTACCTGTGCACGCAGGCCGGCTCCGACATGTGGCCGGCGCACGCGCCCGCGGAGCAGGTCGAGGTGCTGCGCTGGCTCAGCTGGAACGACTCCCACTGGCAGGATGCCGTCGGGCCGTTCTACTTCGAGCACATCATCAAGCCGAAGTTCGGCTTCGGGGCGCCGGACCGGGCGGCGCTGGCGGAGAAGGTCGAGGGCGTGGTGCGCCTCGCCCGGGTCCTCGACGAGCACCTGCAGGGCCGCGACTTCGTGGCCTGCGGGCGGCTGACGATCGCCGACTTCCAGCTGGCGTCGATGGCGACCGACTGGCGCGAGACGGAGATGCCGCTGGCGAGCTTCGCCAACGTGGTGCGCTGGCTCGACGGGCTGAATCGGGTGCCCGCGTGGGCCGAGCCGTGGCCGACGGCGCAGACGACCCGGTTCGCCGCGTGAGGCGGGAGCGGTCGGGTCGCCGTCCGGGCGCCCGGCTGCCACGTGTACCATCGGACATGTGCATAAGGACATGTCTTGATAAGAATGTCCTTGTGGGCATGTTATCTCGGCTCGCCGCGAGCTCGCACGGGGGGCGCCGCGTCGACGTGGCCCTCGGGACACCTCTCGCGGCGGGGCTCGCCGCGCGCGCGAGAGGGGGTCCCGAGGGCGTCGGCGAGCCCCGAAGGGCTGGCGGATTCGCCGGCCATCGTCCAGACTCGGTCCCAGACGTCATGGCCGATCGCCTGCAACCGCCGCGGCACCTGCTCCTCGCGTGCGCGCTCGAGGGCGCGCAGGATCGGGCGGGCGTGTTCCTCCTGCCGCACGGGGCCGCGCTGGTGGTGGCCGACGGCGCCGGTGGGAGCGGGGGCGGGGCGGCCGCGGCGGAGGCCGTGGTCGCTGCCGTGGCGTCGGCGGGCGCGGTCGCAGATCCGCCAGGCTGGTCGGCGCTGTGCGGCGGACCGACGGCGAGCTCCCGGTCGGCGAGACGACCGCGGTCGTGATCCGCGTCGACGGCGACCTGCTCGTCGGCGCCAGCGTCGGCGACTCGGGCGCGGTGCTCGTCGACGGTGAGGCCGAGGACGGCTGGGTGGAGCTCACCGCGGGCCAGCAGCGAAAGCCGCTGCTCGGGAGCCGGGGCGCGTCGCCCGTGGGCTTCTCGAGCGCGCTGGGCGGCGCGACCTTGCTGATGGCGTCGGACGGGCTGTGGAAGTACGCGAAGCGCGAGGCGATCGCGGCGGTCGTGAGGGACGTCGAGTTCGCGGCGATCCCCCGGCGGTTGCTCGACCTGGTGCGCCTGCGCTCGGGCGCGCTGCCGGACGACGCGGCGATCATCGTCGCGCGGCGGGCCTCGTCGTGACGGCGAGCGCCGGGTCGCCGTGAGCTGAGCTTCGGGACATGCCGCTTCGGACATGCCCCGGCGGGCATGTCCATGAGAGCATGTCCTTACGCGCCGGTCGGCTCGGTCAGGGCGCGGACGCGGGCCAGCTTGTCGTGGAACTCGCGCAGCTCGCGGCCCTGCAGGCCGGCCTGGGCGGCGGCCTCGTCGGCGGAGATGCCGCGGAGCATGTGCGACAGGGCGACGCCCTCGACGCGGGTGAAGGGCAGGGCCTCGCGGCGGTAGTCGACGAAGGCCTCCCACGACAGCGGGACCCACGCGCGCACGAACTCGGCCATCGCCCCGGCGAACAGGCGGATCTCGACCTGGGCGTGCGGGTCGAGGCGGAGGTCGAGGAAGTGCAGCAGGTTGTGCAGGTCGATCTTCCAAATCCACTGGGTGTAGAGCGACACCGGCAGCAGAGTGCGGGCGAGCTCACGGGCGATCCCGAGCTCGCCGGCGAGGGTCTGGTAGTCGGCGTAGAGCTGCTCGTGGCGGGCGTGCAGCAGGGCGCGCACGCGCTCGCGCAGCTCGAGGGGGACGGCGGACTCGGCGTCGCGGCCCTGGCGGTTGGTCGTCGACTGCAGGGTCACGTGCTCGAGCGCCGGCACGTAGAACTCGTCGGGCGCCTCGCTGTAGCGCAGCGACATCTCGTTGACGTTGGCCGTGCGGTGGCGGATCCACTGGCGGGCGACGAAGATCGGCATCTTGCAGCGGAACTTGACCTCGCACATCTCGAACGGCGTGGTGTGCCGGTGGCGCATGAGGTAGCGCAGCAGGCCACGGTCGTCGTGGACCTTCCTCGTCGACGGGCCGTAGCTGACGCGAGCGGCCTGGACGATGTCGATGTCGTTGCCCATGTAGTCGATCGGCTGGACGAAGCCGAGGTCGAGGACGGGGACCTCGCGCCCCAGCAGGGCCTCGGCGCCGGGAGAGAGCGGGCGGGCGGTGACGGTCATCGGCCGCAGGGTATACCCCAGCCGGTGGCGCCCGAGGCGAGTATACTGGGGGCTACCCGATGCCCCGCTCGCGCGACAACTCCGGCCTGACCCTCGTGGGGTTCATGCTGCTCGCGTCGCTGCTGCTGCACCTCCTCATGTGGCCGCTGGGCGACGAGATCATCGGGATCGGCTGGGACGCGCCGCCGTTGCCGCGCTCGGACGGGTGGATGCAGGTGGCGCTGGTGCCTCCGGAGGAGGAGCCGCCGCCGGAGCCCGACGCGCAGCCGCGCGAGGCCTCGCCGAAGGGCCGCCTCATCAAGCAGGACCGCGTGCACAAGGAGAAGGCGCCCGACGACGACAAGTACCTGTCGGAGTTCGACCAGTCGGTCGAGAACGAGACGCGCGCGCCCAACCAGCGGCCGATTCCGGGCGGCCTGCCGATGCTGCCGGGGCACTCGCCCGACGCCGACAACTCGCCGCAGAAGCGGCCGTCGCCGAACCAGGCGCCGAGCGTCCGCGAGGGCCTGCAGCCCGAAGGCCCGCAGGTCGATCCGGGCGCGTTCGGGCCGCTGCCGCTGTCCCCGGGCCAGCCGGCGCCGGGCGGCAACCCGGGCCTGCGCGGGACGCCGGGGGCGATGGAGCGGGCGCTCGGTCAGGCCGGCACGTTCGACTCGATCGACAAGAACGTGCCCGAGGGCGCCGACAACGTCCTCAACTCGCGCCGCTGGAAGTACGCGTCGTTCTTCAACCGCGTCCGCGACAGCGTGGCCGAGCACTGGGAGCCGGGCCCGCTCCACGAGCGCCGCGCGTCGGACAGCACCAAGGTCGGCAACAAGTCGTGGGTCACGTGGCTGTTCATCCGCCTCAACCCCGACGGATCGATCCACAAGATCTCGATCGACAGGCCGTGCGGGCTCGGCTACCTCGACGAGGAGGCGATCCGGGCGGTGCGGGCGGCGTCGCCGTTCAACAACCCGCCGGCGCAGCTGATCGACCCGCGATCGGGGCTGATCGAGTTCGGCTTCGCCTTCGAGTTCGAGCAGAACGGCGGGCAGATCCAGCGCTACTTCCACTGAGCCCGTGGAGCTCGCGGTGACGCGATCGAAGTAGAAGCGGCGGCCGCGGCGGACGCCGGCCGGACCTGCATCCTCGTCCCAGCGTCAGCGGCGGGTGAGCGCCTCGAAGCGGGCCCAGTCGGCGGAGGTGAAGATCGCGTCGACGCCGGGGCGCTGGCGCAGGCCCTCGAGCATGAGGTCGGCGGTCTGCGACTCGCCGAGGGCGACGGAGATCCACCGGCGCGCGCGGGCCGGGTCGCGCAGGCGGATGCTGGCGTCGACGAGGCGGCGGAGCACGTACTTGCGCATCTGCGGCTCTTCGGCCTCGGCGAGCAGCGGGAGCGCGGCCTCGAGGTCGCGCACGGACAGGTCGTCGCGACCGGCGCGCTGCCAGGCGAGTCCGCGCAGCAGCAGGGCGTTGCGGTGGTGGCGGAGGTCGTCGGGTCCGGCGCGCGCGGGCGGCTCCGCGGGCAGGTCGGCGAGGTCGGCGAGGTGATGGCGGATCCGCGCCGGTCGCCACATCAGCTCGAGGCGGCTCGGGTCGATGAAGAGATCGACCAGCGCGGGGCCGAGGGCGCGTCGGGCGACGAGCGAGAAGTTGTCGGGGTCGCGCATCAGTCGCTGGCGCAGGCGCTGGTGGAACGGCGCATCGTCGGCCAGGCCGGCGAGCGCGCCGCGCAGCGCGGCGGTGGCGTCGTCGAGCCGACCGTTGCGGGCCAGCAGGTCGATGCGCCACAGCGCCTCCGGGCTGGCGGCCGGGGCGCCGGCGAGGCGCTCCAGGGCGGCGTCGATCTCGTCCTCGGCGACCAGGCGAGCGATCGCCAGCGACGGCTCGTCGTGCTCCGGCGGCGAGGTGCCGCGGCGCATGCCGAACAGCTCGATCGCGTGGACCTGGACGTCGGCGACGCTGTCCGGTTGGACAGGTCGGCTGATCACCCGCAGGCGCAGCGGGCCGGGCGGCGGCGCCCTGGGCGGCGTCGACAGCGGCACGCGGCGCGATTCGCCGTCGTCGGAGACGAGCTCGAGCTGGGCGGTGTCGAGGTCGGGGAAGTGGCGCATGCCGACGCGGACGCGGCGGGCCTTGCCGGGCGCGAGCGAGAAACCGAGGTAGGCGACGGAGCCGTTGGGCCCGGTGACGGCGGTGACGTGCTGGTCCGGCCGCTCGGAGCGGTTGCGCGACTCGAAGTTGACGCCGAGCCAGATGTCGTCGCCGTCGACCGGGGTGACCGCGATCGTCAGCTTGGTGCCCCACTCGAGGTCGCCGAGCGCGGCCTCGACGGTCAGGGCCGCGGTGCCGCCGTCCCACTCGAGCGGGTACTCGGCGATGACCTGGTCGGAGGATGTCTTGAGGGACAGGTGGTCTTCGCCGGGGCTGCGGGCGAACGACAGGGGGTCGAAGATCCGCCACGCGGGGTCGAGCGGGCGGTCGAAGCGGAGGCCGAGGCGGGGGCGGTCGGCGGTGGCGCGGCGGAGGGCTTCGAGCTCGGCCGCCGCCTCGCCGCGGACCCGCAGGTCGAGGCCGGGCAGGGCGGCGCGGCGGGCCGCGAGCGCGAGCGCGGCGGCGTAGTCGCCGAGCTGGCGCCGGCTGGCGATCGCGCCGGCGAGCGCGCCGGCGGCCAGGTCGGGGCGCTCGGCGGCGGCGAGGTAGTGCTCGGCGGCCGCGGCGTGCTCGCCGGCGGCGGCGTAGAGATCGGCTGCGCGAAAGAGCATGTCCTCATGGGCATGTCCCGAGAGACGGGCGATGGCGACCAGCTCGTCGGCGCTGCGGCGCGGCAGACCGAGGGCGGCCAGCTCCTCGGCGTGCTGCCAGGCGTCGAAGAGCGCGGGGTCCTGGACGTCGCCGATCGGGCGGGCCTCCGGCGCGGGCTGGTCGATGGGGGGCAGCGGCAGGTCGCCGGCGCCGACCACGAAGTAATCGTCGGCGTCGCCGCGCAGCGAGACCAGCAGCTCGGAGGCGGGGTCGGCGTCGAAGTCGGCGATGGCGCGCAGGGACAGGCCGGAGAGCCGCAGCGGCGCGAGCAGGGCCTCGCCGTCGCTGCGGTAAAGCAGAAGCTCGGGCGGGGCGATGGCCACGAGGTCGTCGACGCGGTCGCCGTCGAGGTCGGCGTTGTACAGCCAGCGCGGCTCGGCGGCGTCCTCGGGGACGGGGATGAACTGACGGGTCGCGAGCGTGTCGCCGTCGAGCGCGAGGATGTAGAGCCCGGCCGGCTCGCCGTACGGCTCGGCCTCGGAGAAGCGGCCGGGAGCCGGGTACTGGTCGCGCTTGGTCGCGGCGATCCGCAGCTCCCCGCCCATCCGCAGCAGCATCGCGGACTCGATGAAGCCGAGGCTGCGACGGGCGAGGAGGCGCAGCCGACCGTCGTCGTCGGCCTTCAGCACGCGCAGGTCGTAGGCCGACCACGGCCCGGCGACGACCACGAGCTCGGGGCGACCGTCGCCGTCGAGGTCGCCGGCGGCGACCGAGCTGAGGTCCGAGGCGGCGGCGTCGGTCGGCGGGTGAGCGGGCCGGGACCGCCACTGCCCGGCCGGGTCGAGGTCGATCTGCCGCAGCCGGCGCGCGTACGGACCGCTGCCGGTGTAGAGCTCGGGGCGGCCGTCGCCGTCGAGGTCGGCGACCGCGTGGCCGAGGATCCTGCTCTCGGTCCACTCGTACACCGGGGCGCCGCCGTCGAGGGGGTGGAGGGCGTAGCGGACGAAGGCGTCGCCGGCCGCGTCGGGGTTGTCGACGCCGAGCAGCAGCAGCGGCGCGCCGGTCAGCGCGGGCGGCACGATCCGCGGGCTGACGACGAGGTTGCCGATCGGGACCTCGGCCACGCGCGTGAGGTTCGAGTCGGCGCGCAGCACCACCGCCGTCCCGCGCTGGTCGGCGTGGGTGGTCAGCTCGAGGCGGCCGTCGCCCTCGAAGTCGCCGACGGTGAACTCGTGGGCGCTGCCCGGCCGCTGGCCGATCGCGGCCCGGGATATGGATGTTCCAAAGGACATGTTTTCAAGGACATGTCCGTAAGTGCGGCGCGGATCGTCGGCGGGCAGGCGGTCGAGGGCGGCGCGGGCGGCCGGGAGGTCGCGGCGGTCGAGGGCGGCGGACAGGCGCAGGGCGGCGAGCTCGGGGTCGCCGGCGAGCTCGGGGACGCGGGCGTCGAGGGCGGTGAGGGCGGCGGCCGCGGCGGTGAAGTTGCGGCTGTCGGCCAGGCGCAGGGCGAGTCTGCGCAGGGCGGCGGCCTGGTCCTCGGGGGTGCGGGCGGCGATGTAGGCGCCGGCGTGGGCGTCGATGGCGGCGGCCGGGTCGGTCTGGGCGTCGCCCCACTCGCGGTAGGCGCGGGCGAGCGCCGCGGTGCCGCGGTTGTCGGGCAGGGCGGCGAAGGCGGCGAACAGGCGCGCGGCCTCGTCGGGCTTGCGGGCGACGGTCAGGGCGGCGAGCTGCTCGCGGAGGACGTCGAGGCGGGCGTCGGCGCGGCGCTCGTGGGCGGCGCGGACGATCGCGCGGGTGGCCGCGACGCCGCCGAGGACGACGACGACGGTGGCGGCGACCGCGACGGCGATCTGCACGAGCCGCTGGCGCCGGCGCCGGCGCTCGGCCTCGGGGTCGTGGGCGAGCCGCTCGAGCAGCTCGGCCATGCCGGAGTAGCGGCGCGCGGGGTCCTTGGCGAGGCCGCGCAGGAGCAGGGCGTGCAGCCACTGCGGCACGCGCGGGTCGGGCGAGACCGGCGGCGGCTCGGCGTGGAGCACGTGCTCGGCCAGGGTCTCGAGGGTCTCGCCGATGAACGGCCGCCGGCCGTGCAGCGCCTCGTAGAGGGTGACGCAGAACGCGAACTGGTCGCTGGCGGCGGTGGCCGGCTCGCGCCGCAGCTGCTCCGGCGCCATGTAGGCCGGGGTGCCGATCAGCGCGCCGCTGCCGGCGAGGGTCGCCAGCGCCTCGGCGGTGGCCAGGGGGCTCTGGCCCTTCGAGACATGTCCCGAAGGACCTGTCCTTCCGCGCCGGGTGGCGAGCCCGAAGTCGGCGACGCGGACGCGGCGGTCGGCGCCGACGAGGACGTTGCTCGGCTTGAAGTCGCGGTGGACGAGGCCGACGTCGTGGGCGGCGCGCAGGCCCTCGCCGGCCTGGCGCAGGGCGTCGACGACCTCGCGCCAGCCGCGGGGCGCCTGCGCCAGCCAGCGCTGGAGGTCGACGCCGTCGACGTACTCCATGGCGATGAAGACGGCGCCGCGGTACTCGCCGGCCTCGTGGACGGCGACGACGTTGGGGTGGGTGAGGCGCGCCAGCGCCTGGGCCTCGCGCAGCAGCTGGGCCCGGCCGAACGAGGGGTCGTCGTGGCCGCTGGTCTGGACCAGCTTGAGCGCGACGCGGCGGTCGAGCTCGTCGTCGTAGCCGGCGTAGACGATCCCCATCGCGCCGCGGCCGACCTCGCGCAGGATGACGAACCGACCGATCCGCGGCGGGTCGGCGGCCTCGCGCTCGCCCCACTGCTGCGGGGTGGCGCTGGCCACCGTCGCCAGCGGGTCGGGCTCGGGCCGCGCCGGCGGGGCGGTGGTCTCGTCCAGCTCCGGCGCGCCGGCGCCGGGCGCCTGGGTCTCTCCGAGGCCGGCCACGTCGGGCCGCAGGCTACCACGCCCGCGGGCCGGGCCCCACGCGCGGATTCGGCCGGCGCGGTCCGGTGCTCATGGCGCTTGGGACATGTCTGGAGAGACATGTCCCGAAGGCTTGTCGCCGGACAGCGCCAGCTGCCCGCAGGCGGCGCCGATGTCGTCGCCGCGGGGGGTGCGGACGTAGGCGCGCAGGCCGGCGGCGCGGCACAGGTCGAGGAAGCGGCGCACGCGGGCCGGGCTGGGGCGGCCGTAGGGGGCGTGCGGATGGGGGTTGAAGGGGATCAGGTTGATCTGGCAGCGGATGTCGCCGACCAGGGCGGCCAGCCGGCGCACGTCGTCGTCGCTGTCGTTGACGCCGGCGAGCAGGACGTACTCGAAGGTGACGTAGCGGCGGCGGTGCGGCGGGACCGAGCGGACCGCGGCCAGCAGCGCGGCGATGTTCCAGCGGGTGTTGATCGGCATGACCTCGTCGCGCACCGCGTCGGTGGTGGCGTTGAGGCTGATCGCCAGGCCGACCTCCTTGGCCAGGGGGTCGCCGGCGAACCGCTCGATCGCCGGGACCAGGCCCGACGAGGAGATCGTGATCCGCCGCGGGGCCAGGCCGGCGCCGTCGGGGTCGGTGAGCAGCTCGATGGCCCGCCGCACCTGGTTGTAGTTGTGCAGCGGCTCGCCCATGCCCATGAACACGATGTTGGTGATCCGCGGCGCGTACTCGCCCCCGTCGCGGGCCAGCAGGTCCTGGGCCTGGTAGACTTGGTCGACGATCTCCCAGGTGGCGAGGTTGCGCTGGAAGCCGAGGCTGGCGGTGGCGCAGAACCGGCACGTCAGGGCGCAGCCGACCTGCGACGAGACGCACTGGGTGTAGCCGCGCTCGTCGTTGGGGATCAGCACGCTCTCGATCGACTGGCCGTCGGCGGTGACGAGCCGCAGCTTGCGCGTGCCGTCGCGGGCGTGCAGCACCGTGCCGACGTCGAGCCGCCGCAGCGTCGCCTGGGCGGCCAGGCGGGCGCGATCGGCGGCTGGCACATCGGACATGGCCGAAAAGTCAGAGACGCGCCGACCGTGCAGCCAGCGGAACAGCTGGCCGGCGCGGTGGCGCGGGGCGCCCTCGAGGTGGCCCGAGAGCCAGGCGGCCAGGCCGTCGCGATCGAGGTCGCGCAGGTTCGGCGGGCCCTCCTTGGGGAGGCCGCGCGCGGGACCGCGGATGGCGACGAGCTGGCTCATGGGACAGGTGACACGAAACGAGAGACGGTGAGCCCGCGGCTCACAGGCCGGCGAGCTCGAGGCCGCTGAAGAAGAAGCCGATCTCGTAGGCGGCGGTCTCGGGCGCGTCGGAGCCGTGGGTGGCGTTGCGCTCGATGCTGGTGCCGAAGCGGCCGCGGAGGGTCTCCTTGGGCGCCTTGGTGGCGTCCGTCGGGCCCATCAGGTTGCGCCAGCGGGCGATCGCGTCCTCGCCCTCGAGCACCATGGCGACGACCGGACCCTCGGTCATGAAGGTGACGAGGCTGCGGAAGAACGGGCGCGCCGAGTGGACGGCGTAGAAGCCCTCGGCCTGGGCGGTGGAGAGGCGGAGGCTCTTGATCGCGACGAGGCGCAGGCCGGACTCCTGGAGCGCGGCGAGGATCCCGCCCTGGTGACCGGCGGCGACGGCGTCAGGCTTGATGATGGCGAAGGTGCGTTGCATGCGATTCGTGGCGCGCAGGCTAGCAGAGGCGCGCGGGGCGTAAAGAGGCGGGCGCGTGACGGGGCGCAAGTATCGCCTGTGCGCCGCGTCGCCGGGCCTGCGGGCGGCGATTGCTGCCGATACGAGTGCGGTCACAGTTGCCGGTCGATGCGCTGGGCACTCCTCGGGCTGCTGTCGATCGGGCCGCTGCCGCTGCCGGCGGCCGCGAAGGCGCAGTGCCCGGCCTGGCGCGAGGGACAGGCGATGGGCTGCTTCCGCGGCTACCTGCGCGTCGACCCGGCCGCGCTGGTGCTCTCCGAGTACCGCCCCGGCGTGGCGATCGGCGGCTCGATCGGGGCGTTCCGGGCCACCGACGGGTTCGCCGTCGCGTTCGGCGGGCGCGTCGGCTACGACATGGTCGACCGCCACACCCGCGGCTTCGACCGCACCCTGCACCTGTCGCCCGAGCTGCGGCTGGGCGTCGTCAACCGGCGCGCGTTCGGCTACGCGCTGCTGCGCGGCGGCTACAGCCGCCGCTTCGACGCCGGGCGGGCCCGCCTCGACTTCGGCGGCGCGGCCGATGCGTTTCACTACGGGCTCGGCTTCGGAGTGTGGACCCGCGTCGGCGAGCGGTTCCTGATCGGGGCCGAGGGGGTGGTCGACATGGTGCAGTTCAAGGATCGCGGCGTCGCCGAGACGTTCTTCCTGTCGCTGACCCTCGGCTCGTGGCTGTGAGCGGAATTGCCGCGTGACCGATCGGGTGTTTGCGAGCCGGGCCGGACTCGGCCACCCTGAGGACGTGTCGGTGGTGTTGGCGACGATCTTGATGTCGAGCTCGACGCCGGCGGCGGCGGACCCGTGCCCGACCTGGTCCGAGAGGACAGACGATGGACTGCATGCGCGGCTACGCGGTCGTGTCGCCGGTCGGCCTGACGAGCCAGCGCGAGGGGGTCGGCCTCGGGGCGGGCGCGGCGCTCGGCCTGTACCGCACGCACCGACGCTTCGGCGCGGCGCTCGGGCTCCGCTTCGGCTACGGGTTGACCCCGCGCCTGCGCGACGCCCCGGGTTATCGCGAGCACGCGCTGGCGGCCGGGCCGGAGCTGCGGCTCGGCCTGGCGCTGCCGCGGGTGTTCGCGTTCGTGCTGGCCCGCGGCGGCTACTCGCACCAGCTCTACCGCGGCGGCCCCGACTTCCGCACGTCGATCCTCGATCCCGGGAAGGGCGGCCACGGCGGGCACGTCGGCGGCGGGCTCGGGGCCTGGGGCCGGCTCGGTCGCCGGCTCCTGATCGGCGGCGAGGTGGCGGTCGACGCGGTGCAGATCGGCGGCCGCGAGTGGCAGCCGCGGGCGTCGGTGCTGCTGACCCTCGGGGCATGGCTTTGAGGGCATGTTCTCATGGACATGTGAAAACCTGCGGCGAGCCCCGAGCCCGGCGGTCGGCCAGACTCCACGAATCGCAGCTCGAGCGCGGCGAAGTGCGCGAAGAAGGGCGCCTCAAAGGGCATGTCGGCGGCGCAGGCGCGCGCCGCCCGTGACGACCCGCATGTTCTGGCTTTGAGGACATGCTCGTCAAGACAGATGCTTCAGGACACGTCGCCACAGCAGCTCGGCGCGTCGGCGGCCAGGCGGGTGGCGACCAGCCGGCCAGCCGGCGCTGGCGGAGGCCGCATGGTGAACCGGCGGGCGCTGTCTTGAAGGACATGCTCTCAAAGACATGCCCTTCAGGGCATGTTCGGGCACAGCAGCTCGACGCGCAGGCCGGCCAGCGGGTGGCGGACCAGGCCGCCGAGCCAGCGCTGGTGGAGGAACCACGCGCTCGGCTGGTCGATCGGCCGCACCGGCATCTGCTCGCCGAGGCGGGCCTGCAGGCCGCGGGCGGCCTCGTCGCGGGCCGGGCCTGGCGGCAGGGCGGCGAAGGCGGCGTAGGCGGCGTCGTAGGCCGGATCGCAGAAGCCGGCCAGGTTGTCGGCGGCGCCGCAGGTCATGGACGACAGGAAGTTGCTCGGGTCGAGGTAGTCGGCGTCGAAGCGGAGGCCGAACAGGTGCGCTCCGGCGCGCAGGCCGGGGTCGAACAGGAAGTTGTCGCGCGGGGTGAAGCGGAGGTCGACGCCGAGCGGGCGCAGGAACTCGCGCATGAGCGCGGCCTCCTGCCGTTCGGGCTCGCTGGGGCCGCCCCAGTAAGTTAATAAGAATGTCCTTCCGGACAGGCCGGCGTCGGCGAGGATCTGCAGCGCGCCGTCGAGGTCGCGCTGCGCCGTGGCGTCGTCCAAATCGAGGCGCGGCGAGACCTCGCGCGGGAGGACGCTGGCGCTGGCCTCGGCCCACGCGCCGTTGCGCACGACCTCGAGGTAGCGCGGGACGTCGATCGCGCGGGCGATCGCCCGGCGCAGCGCCAGGTTCTCGCGCGCGCGGGCCGGATCGGGGTGGTGGCCGATCTCGGGGCTCGCCATGTTGAAGTAGAGGAGGTCGACCGCGGCGACCGGGAATTTTTCGAGACCTGTCCCGGGGGGCAGGGCCCCGGGGACAGGTCGGCCGAGCGCAACGACCTCGGCGAACTGCGCCTGGCCGGGGACGATCGCCGCCAGCTCGCCGGCCTGGAAGGCGCGCAGGGCCGGCTCGCCGTGCTGGAAGTGGGTGAGGATCACGCGCGCGGCCGCGGGGACGTGCGTGCACGGGAGCGGGGGGCGATCGGGCGGCTGCGGGTAGGGGCGCGGCGCGCGGCCCTCGGCGGCGACGAGGACTGCCGTGCGCGGGTACTCGCTGGCCGCGTGGTCGAAGCGGTAGGGGCCGCTGCCGACCGGGTGTTTGGCGAAGCGCGGGCGCTCGGGGCCGGAGCCGTCGTAGTAGTCGACGCACTCGGGCGGGACGATCGCCAGCGCCGGGTGGGCGAGGAGCGCCGCGAACTCCGGTTGCGGGCGCGTGAGCCGGATCGTCACGGTGCCGGCGACATCGTCGAAGTCGATCGGCGCGGGCGCCCTGGAGGTCGCTCGATGCCAATCGTCGAGGCCGGCGACGCGGCCGGCCAGCAGCGACCAGGCGGCGTGCTTGCCGGGCGTGACGCGCAGCAGCGAGGCGGCGACGTCGCCGGCGCGGACCGGGCGCGCCTGGTCTTTGAGACAGGCATCACCGTGGAACTGTGGACCTTCCCGCAGACGCAAGGAATAAGTGAGACCATCGGGGCTGATCTCCGGGAGGTCGGTGAGCAGCTCCGGCACGAGGCGTGGGGGATCGGCGTGGGGATCCCAGTCGAGGAGCGTGTCGTAGATCTGTGAGGTGAGTCGGCGGCTGACGGAGTCGGCGGCGTCGGCTGGATCCAGCGAGTGAAACGCGGTCTCCAGGCCGAGGTGGACGGTGCGCTCGCCCGCGGTCTGCGGGGCCGATCCGGCTGCGCCGTCCCCGCTGTCGACCTCGGTGTGACGAGAGCATGCGACGAGCGCGAGGGCCAGGCACGCGAGCGCGGCGCGAGGCGTGGTAAGCCTTCGGCCATGGCAGCCGACGGCAGCATCCACGGAGGGAGCGCGGACTTCGCCCACCTGCACCTGCACTCGCAGTACAGCCTGCTGGACGGCGCGATCCGGACCAAGGACCTGTGCAAGATCGTCAAGCAGCGGGGCATGAGCGCGGTCGCGGTGACCGACCACGGCAACATGTTCGGCGCGCTGCAGTTCTACCAGGAGGCCAAGAACGCCGGCGTCAAGCCGATCTTCGGCTGCGAGGCCTACGTGTCCGACGGCGACATGAACGCCAAGACGGACCGGAAGAACTACCACCTGGTGCTCCTGGCCCGCGACCTGGTCGGGTACAAGAACCTGCAGTTCCTGGTCTCGAAGGGCCACCTCGAGGGATTTTACTACAACCCGCGGATCGACCGTAAGATCCTGCGGGAGCACAGCGAGGGGCTCATCGGCCTCTCGGCGTGCCTCGGCGGCCATATTTCGCGCCTCATCAACGGCGGCGACATGGACGGCGCGCGCCAGACGGTGCTCGAGTACAAGTCGATCTTCGAGCCGGGCTCGTACTACCTCGAGCTGCAGCCGAACGGCATGGCCGACCAGGAGAAGGTCAACGCCGCGCTGGCGCAGCTGTCGGTCGACTGCGGGGTGCCGCTCGTCGCCACCAACGACTGTCACTACGTCAACCAGGACGAGGCCCACGCGCACGAGGTGCTGATGTGCATGGGCCAGGGGCGCACGCTCGACGACCCCAAGCGGATGAAGCACGAGTGCGACGCGTTCTTCATCAAGACGCCCGACCAGATGCTCAGCTACTTCGGGTCGAACTACCCGAGCGCGTTCGAGAACGCCGGCGAGATCGCCCGCCGCTGCAACGTCGAGCTCAAGCTCGGCAAGCCGGAGCTGCCGGACTTCAAGCTGCCCGAAGGGACAGAAGAGGACCTGCCCGGCTACCTGCGCAAGGTGGCCCACAGCGGCCTCGAGGAGCGGTTCGGCGAGCTGCAGCGGCGCGGCCAGGTGTTCGACCCCGACCAGTACCGCCAGCGCCTCGACTACGAGCTCGGGGTCATCGCCCAGATGAAGTTCCCCGGCTACTTCCTGATCGTCTGGGACTTCATCCGCCACGCCAAGAAGATCGGCGTGCCGGTCGGCCCGGGCCGCGGCTCGGGCGCGGGCAGCCTGGTCGCCTACGCGCTGCGGATCACCGACCTCGACCCGATCCAGTACAGCCTGCTGTTCGAGCGCTTCCTCAACCCGGAGCGCATCAGCATGCCCGACTTCGACATCGACTTCTGCATGGACCGGCGCGAGGAGGTGATCCGCTACGTCACCGAGCGCTACGGGTCGGCGCGCGTCGGCCAGATCGCCACGTTCCACAGCCTCAAGGCCCGCGGCCTCGTGCGCGACGTGTGCCGCGTGATGGGCCTGCAGCCGTCCGAGGCCAACGAGATCGCCAAGCACGTGCCCGAGGGGCCGAAGGTGACGCTGTCGATGGCGATGGCCGACCCCGAGCCGCTGAAGGAGAAGGCCAAGGAGAGCGCCGACGCGGCGGCCAGGCTGTCCGACGCGATCATGATCGCCGAGGCCGCCAGCAAGCTGCGCCTCCGGGCCCGCGAGGACGGCCGCGTCGCCGAGGTGCTGAAGATCGGCCAGGCGCTCGAGGGCCTGAACCGCCACGCCGGCATGCACGCGGCCGGCATCGTCATCGGCAACCGCGACCTGTGGGAGCACGTGCCGTGCTTCCAGGCCGACGGCAAGATCGTCACCCAGTTCACGATGACCGACGTCGAGCTCGCCGGCCTGGTGAAGTTCGACTTCCTCGGCCTCAAGACGCTGACGGTGCTCGACACCGCGGTCCGCCTCATCAACAACTTCCGGCCCCCGGACGACCCGTTCGACCTCGGCGCGATCCCCATGGACGACGCCGGCGTCTACGAGATGATCAGCCGCGGCGACACCACCGGCGTGTTCCAGCTCGAATCCTCGGGCTTCAAGGACCTGCTGAAGAAGCTCCGCCCCGACTGCTTCGGCGACATCGTCGCCGCCGTGGCGCTGTACCGCCCGGGCCCGCTCGAGGGCGGCATGGTCGACCAGTTCATCGACTGCAAGCACGGCCGGCGCGCCATCGAGTACCCGCACGAGCTGCTGACCGAGGTCCTCAAGGAGACCTACGGCGTGTTCGTGTACCAGGAGCAGGTCATGCAGGCGGCGCAGGTGCTGGCCGGCTTCTCGCTCGGCGCGGCCGACATGATGCGCCGCGCGATGGGCAAGAAGAAGAAGTCGGAGATGGACAAGCAGCGCGCCTTGTTCGTCGAGGGCTGCGCCAAGGCGTCGAACATCCCCAACAGCAAGGCCGAGGAGATCTTCGACCTCATCGACAAGTTCGCCGGCTACGGCTTCAACAAGTCGCACTCGGCGGCCTACGGCCTCATCACCTACCAGACCGGCTACCTCAAGCACCACTTCCCCGCCTCGTTCATGGCGGCGCTGATGACCTGCGACAAGTCGAACAACGACAACGTCGTCAAGTTCATCGCCGAGGCGCGGTCGATGGGCCTCGTGGTGCTGTCGCCCGACATCAACGAGTCGGGCCGCGACTTCTCGGTGGTCCGCCGCGCGCGCGAAGGCGACGGCTTCGACGAGCAGATCCGCTTCGGCCTGGCCGGCATCCGCGGCGTCGGCGAGAATGCGGTCGACGCGATCCTGGCCGCGCGCACCGCCGACGGCCCGTTCACCTCGCTGTTCGAGCTGTGCCGCCGCGTCGACCTCAAGAAGGTCAACAAGCGCACGCAAGAAGGCCTGGTCTGCGCCGGCGCGCTCGACTGCATCAGCGCCAAGCGCGGCCGCGCGGTCCTCTACGCCGTCGTCGAACGCGCCATCGAGCAGGGCCAGGGGGCCTCGCGCGACCGCAACTCGGGCCAGTTCGGCCTGTTCGACGCGATCGCCGACTCGGCGCCGGTCTACACCGAGGAGTACCCGGAGGTCGAGCCGTGGGAGCCGCGCGAGGAGCTGCTCAAGGAGCGCGAGGCGCTCGGCTTCTACCTCACCGGCCACCCGCTCGACCGCTACCAGCAGGACGTCGACAAGCACGCGACCTGTCGCACGGGCCAGATCGAGGCCAAGCACAACGGCCAGGAGGTCACCATCGCCGGCGTGATCTGCGACCTCCGCGAGGTCCAGACCCGCAGCGGCAAGGGGGCGATGGGCTTCTTCCAGCTCGAGGACCAGTTCGGCCGCGTCGAGTCGGTGGTGTTCCCCAAGACCTACGCGCGCGCCGACGAGGCGAGCGGCCTCAGCCTCGGCGAGCGGCTGGCGCAGATCGGCAGCGAGCCGGTGTTCGTGACCGGCAAGTGCGAGGTCGAGACCAGCGAGGACGGCGAGGCCAACAAGTTCAAGATCCTCGTCGAGTCGGTGCAGGAGATCCGCACGCTCCGCGAGCAGTCGACCAAGAAGGTGCTGCTCAAGGTCCAGCTCGAGCAGCTGACCCCGGAGCGGATCCTCCGCCTCAAGCAGATCGTGTCCGACAACGCCGGGACCTGCTCGCTGGAGCTCGAGGTGGTGTCCGACCGCTACGCCGGCCAGGTCGTGTTCGGCGACAAGTTCGGCGTCCGCGCCGACGACAAGCTGATGTCGGCGCTCGAGCGCCTGTTCGGCGACAAGGTGGCTCGCCTGGTCTAACGGCGGCTCACGGGTCCGGTCGATCGGCGCCGGCCTGGTCGAGCGCGCCGTCCTTGTCGGGGCGCGGGTCGCCGTTGAAGTCGGTCGCCGGGTCGCCGTCGCGCCACTCGGCGACGGTCGCCAGCGCGGTGTCGGGGCGGGCCTTGTAGACGCCCCCGACCTGGGGCTCGAACCATGTCATGGCGTCGGCCATGACCGCTGCGATGTTGCTGTCGCCGCCCACCTTGCCCTCGTCGATCGCCGAGTGCTCGATGAACGCCAGGGGGCAGGCCATCGACGGCGGGACGAAGGCGATGATGACGGAGTTGCGGATCGTCGTGTCGCCGGCGGCGTCGCACCGCAGCGAGCGTGCACCGCTCTCGGCCAGGTTGTTGATCACGGCCGTGTACAGCAGCTCGAGGTCGTGCCCCTGGCCGGACAGGATCCCGCCGTGATCCGCCTCGGCGTTGGAGCCGTTGTTGGAGATGTAGCTGTTGATCAGCCGCGTGCGCCCGGAGCCGAGGCCCGTGAGGCCGCCGCTCGTATTCTTGTAGAAGACGCTGCGGCGGAACGTCGTGTCGCAGCCGGTCCCGACGTAGCCCTGGCGGTTGAGGCTGAACGTGAGCTCGTCGCCGACGATCACGCTGTCCTGGCAGGTGAGGCCGGTGTCGTTGGCGTTGCTGGCGAGGTTCAGCCGTGAGAGGTAGACCCTTGAAAGGGCAGAGACCTGCAGGGTGGCGGCGGTGGTGGAGCGAATTTTGGCCACGCCCCCGTCGCCCAGGATCGCCAGGACGGCTCCCGGGGGCACGAGGAGAGAGGGTTGAATGTAGTTGCCGGTCTTGACGCGGATCGTCCACCCGAGGCCCGGGTTGCCCATGGAGACCTCGTCGAGGGCCTGGGTGATCTGGCAGAACGGGGTGGCTTCCGTTCCGTCGCCCGTATCGCAGACAGCGACCGAGTCGACCCAGATCACCTGGCCCGGATCGAAGCAATAACCGATGTCGTTGGCGCAGGCGCTCGTGCCGCAGTCGGCGTGCTCGCGGCAAGCGACGCACTCGCCAGTGCCGGGATCGCAGATCGGCGTGTTCCCGCTGCACAGGCTCTTGTCTTCGGGCGTGCAGGTGACGCAGCGGCCATCCTGTAGGTCGCACACGGGCCGCGACGGATCGAGCGCTTCGCAGGCCGCAGCCGGATCGATCGCGCCCGCGCAGTTGGTGCACTGGGCGTCGACGCAGAACGCATTGTCAGGGTCGAGGGCGAGACACTCCGCGTCGTTCCGGCAACCCGTCGTCGTATCCGAACCCGGCGATGTCTGCGGCTCGGTCTCCACGCCCGCGGTGCTCGTGGTCGCGGTGCTCGTGGTCGTGGTGCTCGCGGTCGTGGTGCTCGTGGTCGGAGTCGAGGACGTGTCGCCGGCGGAGCTGTCGGTCGCCGGCGTGGCCGTGGTCGGCCCGTCCGTCGTCGCGCCATTCAGCGAGTCATCGGTGCCGCTCGGATTGTAGAAGCACGCCAGACCCATCGCGCCGGCGCAGACAAGCGGTGCTGGACGTATCCATGAACCCATTCCGCGATGATACTCGGCTGTCATCGTGCTCGCTGTGGCGCCGAACTTCGGCTTGAAGCGGCCGTCGCGCCTGGCGCACTTCTGCTCTCGCAAGCCATGGTGAGGCGCAGTCGAGCGACGGTCAAGCCTTGATTCACCCGGGCGTGGTGGCCAGGGCGACTACCAACAGGACGTCGTCGCAGTCGCGTGTGGAGGCGCTGTCGTGTCCGGCTCGATCGCGTCCGGTACTCGTCGTGCTCGTGCCGTCGAAGGTGATGGGGACCGCGACGTGGTCGGCGCCGGGGCGCTTGCCGAGCGCGCTGTTCATGAGGACTCGGAGGCGCGTCGTCGTCGAGCGTGTCGAAGCGTCACTCGGCCAGCCGTACCAGGCGCAGGGCGACCTCGTAGGTCGCAGTGCCGTGAGCGGTGACATGGGCATCGCGCCGCTCGAGCAGCCGAGCGCGTCGCTCGGCGAGGTTGGGCCGCACGGGTCGGGCGACAGACCCGCACGTCGGCGACCGCGTGAGCGACCGCGCGGGACCCACGTGCGTACGCGTTCGCGGGCGTGGGCGCGAGACCTCTGGGGACGAACGAGTGTCGGCGGCGATCCGCGGCCCGACGAACCCGGCTATGCTCGCAGGCCCGCGACCATGGGCGCTCCCGAGGACGACAAGACCCGCGTGGAAGCTGCGCCGCGCCCGGAGGGCGACGACCTCCCGCGCAGGATCGGCCGCTTCCACGTGCTGGGCCGCCTCGGCGTCGGCGCGCAGGGGCAAGTGCTGCTCGGCTACGACGCCGACCTCAACCGCCGGGTGGCGATCAAGCTGCTGCGCGGCACCGGCGGGCCCGACGAGCGCGACCGCATGCGCCGCGAGGCCCAGGCGCTGGCGCTGCTGTCCCACCCCAACGTGGTCCAGGTCTACGAGGTCGGCGAGTACGCCAACACTCTGTACCTGGCGATGGAGTACGTGTCGGGCTCGACGCTGCACACGTGGGTCAAGAACCACTCGCAGCGGGAGATCCTCGGCGCCTATCTTCAGGCCGGTCGCGGCCTGGCGGCGGCCCACAGCGCGGGCCTGGTGCACCGCGACTTCAAGCCGCTCAACGCGATGGTCGGCAAGGACGGCCGCGTGCGCGTGATGGACTTCGGCCTGGCGCGCGGCGAGCTGGCGACGCGCAGCCCGGAGGAGAACACGGTGATGCGCGCGCCCACTGCGGTGCTGTGGAGCGGGGTGACCGAGGCGGGCTCGCTGATGGGCACGCCGGCCTACATGGCGCCGGAGCACTGGAACGGCGAGGTCGTCGACGCGCGCACCGACCAGTTCGCGTTCTGCGTGTCGCTGTGGGAGGGCGTCTACGGCGAGCGGCCGTACGCCGGCAAGAGCACCGAGGACTTCCGCGCGGTGATCCTCGGCAACAAGCGCCGCGAGCCGCCGGCCGCGGCCAAGGTGCCGTCGTGGCTGCGGCAGGCGATCGAGCGCGGGATGCAGGGAGATCCGGCGCAGCGCTGGCCGTCGATGGCGGCGCTGCTGGCGGAGCTCGAGAGCGGGACGCCGCGGCGACGGCGAAGGTTCGCGGCGGCGGCGTTCCTCGGGGTGGGCGGCCTGGTCGTCGGCGACGTGGCGTACGAGAACCTGCAGGCGCGCTGGCAGGCCGATGCTTGCTGGGACGGCGGGCAGGAGCTGGTGTCGCAGTGGGAGACCGCGCGCCCGACGGCGCAGGCGGCCTTCGTCGCGGCGATGCCGGCGCTCGGCGAGCGCACGTTCCGGCGCGCGGCGACCATCGTCGACGAGTTCACCGCGGGGTGGGCGAGCGCGAAGTCGAAGCTGTGCATGATGCCCCGCATCGATCCGCGCTGGTCGAGCGACCTGGTCGGCCGCGCCGAGGAGTGCCTGCTCGAGGCCCGCTGGGCGTTCGAGAGCACGCTCGAGCGGTTCGTCGCGGCCGACGCCGCCGCGGTGCAGCACGCGGTGGCGGCGGTGTCCGACCTGCCGCCGCCGACGACCTGCCTCGACCTGTCGTACCTGGCCCGTCAATCGCCGCCGCCGGCCGACGAGCAGGTGCGCGCCGAGGTGCTGCGCGTGCGCCAGGCGCTGCGACAGGTCCGCAGCCTCGGCGCGACCGGTCGCTTCCAGGAGGGCCTCGAGCAGAGCCGCAAGCTGGTCACGGAGGCCGACGCGGTCGGCTGGCGGCCGCTGTCGGCGCTGGCCCGCTTCCGCGCGGCGATGTTCGCCAGCGACGTCACCGACCTCGAGCAGGCCGAGACATGGCTCGAGGAGGCGATGGTGCTGGCGGCGGAGACCGGCCAGGACTCGCTGCTCGCCGACATCGTCACCGGCATGGCCGACGTGGTCGGCGGCCGCATGGCCCGCCACGAGGAGGGCCTCCGCTGGGCCAAGCTGGCGCAGGCGATGACAGTGTCGCTCGGCGAGGCCGACACTGTCCGCGGCACCTGGGTGCTCAACATCCTCGGCCTCATCTACCTCGACCGCGGCCAGCTCGACGAGGCCGAGGAGGTGATGGAGCAGATCCTCACCATCGTCCGCGAGGAGCTCGGCGTCGACGAGCTCGAGATGGCCGGCCCGCTCAACAACCGCGGCAACCTGCACTACCGCCGCGACCGCCTCGAGGACGCGCGCGTCTGCTACCAGCGCGCGCTCGAGCTGTTCGAGCGGATCCTCGGGCCCGAGCACCCCGACGTCGCGCTGGCGCTCGGCAACCTGGCCCGCCTCGCGCTCGACCGCGGCGACCTCGACGGGGCCGAGCGCCTCGGCCTGCGCGCCCTGGCGATCCGCGAGCAGACCAACGGCGCCGAGAGCCTCGAGGCGTCGCACGCCCAGCAGGACCTCGGCAACATCTACCGCAGCCGCGGCGAGTCGGCGAAGGCGCTCGAGCTGCTCGAGCGCGCGGCCGTCGGCGCGGCCAAGGCCCTCGGCGCCGAGCACCCCGAGGTCGGCTACGCGCTGCTGAGCCTCGGCGAGCTGCACGTCCAGCGCGGCGATTTCGAGAAGGCCTCGCGCTTCTACTCGCGCGCGCTCGGCATCTTCCAGGCCTCCCGCGGGCCCGACCACCTCGACGTCGCGCCGGCCCTGACCGGCCTCGGCGAGGTCGCCCTCGGCCGCGGCCGTGTCGCCGAGGCGGTCCGCCACTTCGAGCGCGCGCTCCAGCTCTACGCCGCCAACGAACGCCCCCGCGACGCCGCCTGGGCCCGCTTCGCGCTCGCCCGCGCCCGCTGGACCCGCAAGGCGAGCCAGGCCGAGGCCCGCGAGCTCGCCCGCGCCGCCGCCGAGGAGCTCACCGCCCTCGGCGCCGCTGCCGACCGCGCCGAGGTCGACGCGTGGCTGGCCGAGCGTGGCAAATAGGACATTTTTAAAAAAGAACTCGCCCGCACCCGCCGGGCCCGCGAGCGGACCCGAGGCCCGCGAGCTCGCCCGCGCCGCCGCCGAGGGGGCTCACCCCTCGGCGCCGCTGGCGATCGCGCCGAGGTCGACGCGTGGCTGGCCGAGCGTGGCAAATAGGACATGTTCTAAAAAACATGCCTCTCGGGGCATGTCGGTATGCGCCTGCTCGATCGGGCATGCCCGATCGAGCAGGCCGGCATGAACGCGGGTGCCGCGAGGCCGCGGCGGTTGCGGCTTGAAAGCGCCCCTCGGGCGCCTCGTGCCGTTCGCGGCCCGGCCGGCCGCGAGCTGGACGGCGATCCCGAACGACGCGTCGCGCTCGTGACCGATGAGGCCGGGTCCTGTGGCGGGCCACGGACGCCGACGCCGACGGTCGCCACGATCTGGTCGTCCTCGCGGGAGACTGTCCGCGCCTTCAGTCCGCCCGTGGCTCGCAGGGGGAGCTCGACGACCGGCTGCGTCTTCCGTCCGGCTCACAGGCGCGGCGGGGCGTGGCCGAGGCTGAAGTGGGGGATCTCGACGACCGCCATCATCTCGAGCAAGGCGACGATGTCGGGCGCCGACAGCATCAGCGGGCGGTGGGTCGGGCGGACGAAGCCCGCGGCGGCGCCGTGGTCGAGGAACGTGAGCAGGTGGTCGTAGTAGCCGCCGGCGTTGACCAGGCCGACGGGCTTGCGGTGGTAGCCGAGCTGCATCCACGTGATGGCCTCGAACAGCTCCTCGAGCGTGCCGAAGCCGCCGGGCAGGGCGACGAAGGCGTCGCTGAGCTGGGCCATCATCATCTTGCGGGCGTGCATGCTGTCGACCACGAACAGCTCGGTGAGGCCGTCGTGGCCGACCTCGACGTCCCTCAGCTTCTGCGGGATGACGCCGAACACCTGCCCGCCGGCGCGCAGGGCGGCGTCGGCGACCTCGCCCATGAGCCCGATCTTGCCGCCGCCGTAGACGACGCCGATGCCGCTGCGCGCGAGGTGCTCGCCGACGCCGCGCGCGACCTCGGCGAAGGCCGGGTCCGTGCCCTTGTTCGAGCCGCAGAAGATGCAGATCCGGCGGAATGTTCGCATCGTGCTCATGAGCGCTCGCGGGCTTCTTACCACGGGACCGCGCGATCGCTGGTATCGTGCGGTCGTGCGTCGCCCCCGCCCGACCGAGGAGTCTCGCGCCCGCGCGGCCCGGATCACCCAGGCCCTCGCCGACCTGCTGCCCGAGGAGCCGCTGGCCGCCGGTCCGACCGAGCCGGGCTCTGCAGGTGAACGGGGCCCCCGCGGCGGCGACTGCCCGGGCTGCGGCGAGCCGCTGCACCCGACCGCCGTCCGCCACGGGGTCGAGTTCGACGCCTGCGGAGCCTGCGGCGGGATCTGGCTCGACGCCGGCGAGCTCGAGGCGCTGACCTCCGGCCTCGACCCCGCGCCCGGGACCGGCGCCCAGAACGAGGCCGATCTGCGCGCCCGGGTGCCGGCTCCCGTGTCACGCGAGTCGGACGTCCGCTACCGCGAGTGCCCGCGCTGCCGCGAGGTGATGAACCGTCGCAACTTCGGGACCATCAGCGGGGTGATCGTCGACGAGTGCCGCCACCACGGCCTGTTCCTCGACGTCGGCGAGCTCGAGGAGGTGGAGGCGTTCCTCCGCGCCGGCGGCCGGGCCGTCGGCGAGGCCGCCCGCGCCCGCGCGACCGCCCGCAGCATGCCGCCCCCGCCCCCGCAGCTCGAGACATCCCGCCCGGTGGCCAACGAGAGCGTCGGCGCGTCGGCGGTCGACGTGCTGTGGAATCTGTTCTTCAACTGAATGGATCGGTGCATGCCCGAAGGGGCATGCTCAAAAGAGCATGTCTCTTCGGACATGATCCAGTGAACATGCGAGGCACGGCGCTCCGCCCCGGCCTCACGCGGTGCGGGCGACGCCGAGCTTCTTCATGCGGCTCTGCAGCGTCGAGGGCGGCACGCCGAGCAGCTCGGCGGCGCCGCCGGGGCCGTAGATCCGCCCGCGCGTGTGGACCAGGACCCGCTGGATCTGCAGGGCGGTCACCTCCTCGAGCGTGGCGATCCGGCCGTCGTGCTGCAGCGGGACGGCGGCGGAGGTGGCCTTGGGGGCATGCTCGATCGGCCCTGTCCCGGAGGGCATGTCCCCGAGTTCGAACGCCTCCGGGCCGAGGACGTCGCCGGAGGTGACGATCGTCGCGCGCTCGAGGACGTTGCTGAGCTCGCGCAGGTTGCCGGGCCAGGCGTGGGCGCGCAGGCGGGCGAGGCCCTCGTCGCTGATCCGCATGCCGCGCCGGCCGGTGCGCTGGCTCTGCTCGGCGAGCATGGCGGAGCACAGCAGCGGCAGGTCTTCGAGGCGCTGGCGCAGCGGCGGCAGGCGCAGGGGGAACACCGCGAGGCGATAATAGAGATCCTCGCGCAGGCGGCCGCCGGCGATCGCCTTCTCGAGGTCGACGTGGGTGGCGGCGAGGATCCGGACGTCGACCTTGACGCTCTTGTCGCTGCCGACCGGCTCGACCACGCCCTCCTGCACGACCCGCAGCAGCTTGGCCTGCAGCTCGATCGGCAGCTCGCCGATCTCGTCGAGCAGCAGGGTGCCGCCGTGGGCCAGCTGGAACCGGCCGAGGCGGTCGCGCGTGGCGCCGGTGAAGGCGCCGCGGGTGTGGCCGAACAGCTCGCTCTCGAGCAGCGAGGCGGGGATGGCGGCGCAGTTGATGGCGACGAAGGGGCGGTCGGCCCGCGCGCTCCAGCGGTGCAGGGCGCGGGCGAGCCGCTCCTTGCCGGTGCCGGTCTCGCCGAGGATCAGCACCGGCGTGTCGGTGGGGGCGACCTGGCGGGCGCGCGCCGCGACCGCGCGCACGGCCGGACTGACACTGCGCTCGAGCACGCCGTAGCCGGCGGCGACCTCGTCGAGCTCGCGCGCCCGCTCGAGCTCCGCCTCGCGCAGGTTCTCGAGCACGACGCGCCGCTCGGCGTTGTCGAGCGCGAGGCCGAGGATCTGCCCGTAGGTCTCGACCTGGTCGACGACCGACTGCGGGTAGCTCTCGCAGTGGGTGCGGTCGAGGGTGAGGACCCCGAGCGAGCGGCCGGCGGCGTGCAGCGGCACGACCATGCAGGCGTGACCGGGCGAGAGATCGAGGACGCCGTCGAAGGGATCGCCGTCGCCGTGGCGGTGATCGTCCTCGGTGAAGGCGCGGGCCCGGCGCGTCTCGAGCGCCTCGCGCAGGGTCGGGAAGCGCGCGAGGTCGATGCGGTGGCCGCGGACCTGGCTGGCGAGGTGACCGCGGGCGGCGCGGACCACGAGGCTGCCCTCGTCGAGGGTAAACACGGCTGCGAGGTCGTACGGGGCGATCCGGGCGACCCAGTCGAGGCCGCGGCGCAGTAGATCGTCGGTGTCCATGGGCGGAGTGTGGATCGCGCTGCACCGAAATGCCAGTGTCGAGCTACCGATTGGTCGGTGGGCCACCTGCGGGCCGGGGCCGCGCGACCCCGAGCGAGCGGACAAGTGTCTGGAATTGTTCAGTCTGTCGTTTGGTCCGACGCCTGCTATTGCACCCATGTCCGCGAGCGTTGCCGCTCGCCCAAGCAAAGCAGAGAGAGAGACCAGACCATGTTGACCGTAGGCGATACGTTCCCCCAGTTTGCCCTCCAGTCCGTCGTCAGCCGCGACAAGGGCAAAGAGTTCACGGAGATCAACGACAAGAGCTACCAGGGCAAGTGGCGGGTGTTCTTCTTCTGGCCGATGGACTTCACGTTCATCTGCCCGACCGAGATCGCCGAGTTCAGCCGCCGCAGCGGCGACTTCGCCGACCGCGACACGCAGGTGCTCGGCGTCAGCACCGACACCCACTTCGTCCACCTGGCGTGGCGCAACCACCACGACGACCTGCGGGACCTGAAGATCCCGATGGTCGCCGACACCAAGCGCGAGCTGTCGCAGGCGCTCGGCATCCTGCACAAGGACGGCGTGCCGCTGCGCGCGACCTTCATCGTCGACCCGGAGGGCATCATCCGCTGGGTGTCGGTCAACGACCTGTCGGTCGGCCGCAGCGTGCCCGAGGTGCTGCGCGTGCTCGACGGCCTGCAGACCGACGAGCTGTGCCCGTGCAACTGGCAGAAGGGCGAGGCGACCCTGAACGTGTGAGCCGCAGGGTCGCGGCGCGAGGAGAGGAGGACACCATGGCCAATACCGTCGAATCACTGCGAGAGTCGCTCCCGGAGGCCGCAAGGGACCTCAAGGTGAACCTGCAGAACGTCCTGCAGGAGTCGTCGCTGACCGCGGCGCAGCGCTGGGGGACGGCGGTGGCCTGCGCCATCGCCTCTCGCAACGCGACCCTGACCCAGGTGCTGGTCGACGCGGCGCGCGAACAAGTCGACGCGGCGACCATCGAGGACGCCCGCGCGGCGGCGGCGCTGATGGCGATGAACAACGTGTACTACCGGTTCAAGCACATGGTCGGCAGCGAGGACTACGAGAAGCTGCCGGCCCGCCTGCGCATGACCCGGATCGCCAAGCCGCACAGCTCGAAGCTCGACTTTGAGCTGTTCTGCCTGGCGGTGAGCGCCGTCTTCGGCTGCGAGCGGTGCGTCGTCTCGCACGAGAAGACGATCCGCGAGGCCGGCGGCACGGCGGAGCAGATCCACGACGCGGTGCGCACCGGCGCGGTCGTCCACGGAGTCGCAGTCGCGCTCGAGCTCGGCGTCTGAACGTTGTTCGCCTCGGCGCCTCGGGCGCCGGGCGCAGGCGGGCGGTGCGGGTGTGGCGATTTCGCCCCCCCGGGCCGCCCGCCTGTCTTTTGTGCTTCACCCGCACCTGCGGCTAAGGTGCGCGCCGCGACCTGCATCGGACCCGCCGCCCCGGCCCCCGCGAGGACGGCTGACGAGACGGGACCAGGTGGTGTAGGTTGCATAACCTAGCCCAACCCCTCCGCGCTCCCCCACGTGTCCAACGAGGATCAAAACACCGGCAATCGGCCTGGCGCCGGGATGACCGGCATCACGCCGACGTCGACCTCGCAGTACGAGGGCTACCAGGGCACGGAGCTGCCGCCCGGCACGGTGGTGACGGGCACGAGCCAGTTCGAGATCGTGCAGCGCCTCGGCGAGGGCGGGATGAGCAAGGTCTACAAGGCGTTCGACCGCCTGATGAACCGCTACATCGCCCTCAAGGTGATGAAGAACGACGTGCCGGAGTGGGCGCACCGCCACTTCCGCCGCGAGGCCCGCATGTGCGCGAGCTTCATGCACCACAACCTCGTGCACGTCAGCCAGGTCGGCACGGCCGAGGAGTTCGACGTCTTGTGGTTCGCGATGGAGTACCTGCGCGGCAAGGACGTCAGCTGGTTCATCGAGAGCGGCACGCCGATGGGCATCCCGGTGATCCTCGAGATCTTCTCGCAGATCCTCGACGCGCTGCGCTACGTCCACTTGCGCCGGATCGTCCACTGCGACATCAAGCCGTCGAACGTGTTCGTCACCCGCGACTCGCACGACCCGCTGCTCCGCGTGGTCAAGCTGCTCGACTTCGGCGTCGCCCGCGACCTGTCCGACCTGTCGTCGCACAACACGCACCACATCATGGGCGACCCCCGCTACATCGCCCCCGAGCAGACGATCCCCGGCAACTACATCGACCACCGCGCCGACCTCTACGCGCTCGGCATGACCTTCTTCGAGCTCGTCACCGGCGGCCGCCACCCGTTCGAAGACCTGTTCGACGCCCACCCGCGCGCGCTCCTGCAGGCCCACCGCGAGCGCGAGCCGCTGCCCGTCAGCCACTTCCTGTCCGACAGCGTGCCCGCCGTCAAGGCCCGGGCGATGGACGCGTTCTTCGCCAAGGCGTGCGGCAAGCAGGTCCACCACCGCTTCGCCGACGCGCTGCAGATGAAGGAAGCGCTGCTCGACCTGGCGAAGCTGAGCTGAAGGACATGTCCCTCCGGACAGCGAGGCCGGCGGAGAGAGCGTGACCGAAGGGACAGCCAGGCGTCCGCGCGGAGGCCTGACCGGCAGGACAGGCGGGCGAGGCGCCGGCGGAGAGAGCATGACCGAAGGGACAGCCAGGCAGACGGCGCTCGCCGAGGGGTCGTGTCGGTGAAGACGGCGGTGTTACCGGCCGACGATCCGGCCGCCATCGACCGCGCGGCCGAGGTGCTGCGGCGCGGCGGGCTGGTGGCGTTCCCGACCGAGACGGTCTACGGCCTCGGCGCCGACGCGCTCGACCCCGCGGCGGTGCGGCAGATCTTCGCGGCCAAGGGGCGGCCGGCGGACAACCCGCTCATCGTGCACGTGGCGGCGCCCGAGCAGGCGCGGGCGCTGGCGAGCGCGGTGCCGCCGGCGGCCGAGCGCCTCATGTCCTTGTGGCCAGGTCCGCTGACTCTGGTGCTGCCGCGCGCGCCGGTGGTGCCCGACGCGACCACCGCCGGGCAGGACACTGTGGCCGTGCGGATCCCCGGGCACCCGGCCGCGCTCGCGCTGCTGCGCGTGTGCGGCCGGCCGCTGGCGGCGCCGTCGGCCAATCGGTCGGGCCGGCCCAGCCCCACGACCGCCCAACACGTGCTCGCCGACCTCGACGGCGTGGTCGAGGTGATCCTCGACGGTGGCCCCTGCGCAGTCGGGCTCGAGTCGACGGTCGTCGACGCGACCCGCCCGGTGCCGATGGTGCTGCGCGTCGGCGGGCTGCCGGTCGAGGCCCTGCGGGCGGTCGTCGGCGAGGTCGACATGCTCTCGGGACAGGACCCGGAGGCCATGTCCCGATCGCCAGGTCTGCGTCACCGCCACTACGCGCCGCGGGCCCGGGTGGTGCTGGTCGGGCCCGGCGAGGCGGCCGCGATGGGCGGGCCGACCGTGGCGGTGATGAGCCAGCGGCCGCGGCCGCCCGGGTTCGTCGGCCGCTGGCGGACGATGCCGGCCGAGCTCGACGGCTACGCGCACGCGCTGTTCGCCGCGCTGCGCGAGCTCGACGCGCCGGAGGTCGAGACGATCGTGGTCGAGACCGTCCCCGAGGTCGGGCTCGGGCGGGCGATCGCCGATCGCCTGCGTCGCGCGGCCGAGCGCTGAGCGGGCCCGGTGGCGGGGCTTGACTGGAAGATGGTCTTCGGGACAGGTCGAGTCGACGAGCGAGTGTGCGAGCGCCGGCGGGGCGCGAGGGCGCCGTAGCGATCGCACCGCCGGTGACAGGCGAGCTCGGGCGAAGGGGCCAGTTTCTGGCCGCGAGCCGATGGCGTGGTGCGGGAGGACGCGCTCGGCTAGGCTCGACGAGGTGTTCGGCGGGAGCGCGGCGCGGGAGCGTAAGCGTCGGTTGAAGGCGACCGACTACGGGCGGTCCGAGGGCTGGGACGTCGTGCTCGAGGAGCGCGCGATCGCCTGCCTGAGCGAGCCTCGCTTCGAGGACATGTTCTGGATCAGCTACCGCGTCACGCCGCTCACGGACGACCCGGAGCTGGCGGCGCAGTTGCTGACGCCGGAGTTCTGGCGCGAGGAGAGCAGGCGGGGCCGGCTGCGCTATCGCAGCCGCGCGCTGGGAGTGTTCGCGCCGCACGCCTTCGCGTCGCTCGGCGACCACGAGCCGGGACGGGCGACGATGCGCGCGCTCTACCTCACCCCCGAGACGCTGGCCGCGGCGCTCCGCCTGGCGACTCCGTCGCCGGACGAGACGCTCGTCGAGCCCCGACCCGAGGGTTGGTTCGCCTGCGCGCGGCGTTGGCTCCGCGGTCGCGTGGCCGGGCGGCGGTGAGCGATGAACCGAAAGGACATGTCGTAAAGGACAGCATGAGTGCGAGTGCGAGTGCGGGGTTCACGCTCGTCGGCAAGCGTCGCTCCGCGGGGACGCGCGGGCCTTGTGCGCGTGTTCGCGCGCTGTTACGGTGAGATCGTGAAGCGGCCCGTCGCGCTCGTGTTCGCCTGTCTGCTCGCCTCCGGGTGCGTGGCGCCGGGGCTGAAGATGTTCGACTGGCAGCTGGAGACCAGCTCCTCGACCGGCTCGAGCAGCGGCGGCCCGGACACCGGGGTGATGACCACGACGATCGACGTCGACCCGGGCTCGGGCTCCGGGAGCGGCGAGACGACCGGCGAGACGACCGGCGAGTCGACGAGCACGAGCACGAGCACGAGCGGCGCGATCGAGACGAGCCGCGGCACGAGCGGCGAGGCGCCGGCGAGCTGCGGCGACGGGATCGTCGACGAGGGCGAGGAGTGCGACGACGGCGGCGCGGAGGACGATGAGGCGTGCGACGCGAGCTGCCGGCGTGAGCGCGTCGTGTTCGTCACCAGCGAGAAGCTCCAGCCTGACGAGATCGGCGGGCTCGAGTTCGCCGACGGGATCTGCCGCCAGCTGGCCCAGGCCGGCGATCTGCCCGGGTTCTCCACGTACGCCGCCTGGCTCAGCGATTCGACGGTGGCGGCGCACGAGCGGGTGTTCGCCGGAGAAGGCCGCTACGTGCGGCCCGACGGGGTGGTGGTCGCGGACAGCTTCGCGGCCCTGCTCGCCGGGCCGCTGCTGGCGGCGATCGAGATCGACGAGCACGGCCAGCCGGTCGCAGGCGCGGGCGCGTGGACGGGGACGATGCCCGACGGCACGGCCGTGCCGGGCGCGACACACTGCGAGGACTGGACGTCGGCGACGTTCGCTGACCAGTCGGGCTACTTCGGCACCCCCTCCGCGACCGACTCGCAGTAGACGTACGCGGCGGTGGCGAACCCGACGACGTGCCTCGACGCGGCCCGTCTCTACTGCTTCGAGGGGCAATGACGCCGATGAGGAAGACTCTACTCCTGGGTGTCTTTACGAGCATGTCCTTCGGGGCATGTGGCTGCACGGGCGAGGATCCGGGCGCGCCGGGGACAACTGCGAGCGAGCCGGGTACGAGCACCGCGGCGCCGGTCACCACGGGGGCTCCCGAGCTCACGAGCAGCACGAGCGATGCGCCGACCACCACGGCCGACCCGAGCGGGACCTCGACCACCACCGGCACCACGAGCGTCGAGTCGTACTGCGGCGACGGGGTCCTCGACGCCGGCGAGGCGTGCGATGACGGCCCCGCCAACGCCGACGACGGCGCGTGCACCCATCAATGCGCCGCCGCGGCGTGCGGGGACGGCCTGGTGTGGGCGGGCGTGGAGGCGTGCGACCTCGGCGACGGCAACTCGAGCGAGTACGGCGGCTGCGACAGCTGTCGGCTCGCGGCCCACTGCGGCGACGGGATCGTCGACGAGGGCCTCGAGGTGTGCGACATGGGCAACCTCAACGGGACCGGGCTCGGGACTGGTCAAAAGCCGCCATGCCGTGCCACTTGTACGTGGCAGGGCCGTCTGGTGTTCGTGACCAGCCAGGCGTACACGGGGGCGCTGGGCGGGCTCGACGGGGCCGACATCCGCTGCCGTGACCGCGCCAAGGCGGTCGGGCTCGACAACGCCAATACGTTCCGCGCGTGACTGTCGGACGGCGTGCAGTCGCCGACGACGCGCTTCGAGCAGATCGAGCTGGAGAAGGTGCCCTACATGCTCCGCAGCGGGCGGGTGATCGCGGCCGACTTCGCCGAGCTGGTCGACGACGGGCCGCGTGTCGGGATCTCCGTCGACGAGACCGGCGCGATGGTGACCGAGCAGTTCGTGTGGACCAATACCACCGGGCTCGGAGGCGTGCTCCACCCGGTCGACCATTGCGACAGCTGGACCTCGGCGGCCGCTCAGTCCGAGGCCATGCGCGGCCTCAACGGGCTGGCGGTCGAAATGGGCCCGGCGTGGGAGACGTGGCAGGCCGAGCGGCAGTGGACCGTCGCGCTGGCTTCCAGCTGCAATACGGAGCGGCGCCTGTACTGCTTCGAGGACGGGTACGTGGGCGAGGATTGAGAGGCGGCTAGTCGACCTCGCCGTCTGGCTTGCAGGGCATGTCCGAACCGATATGTTCTCCAGGACAGATGACTTCGGGGTCGGGCGACAGGGAGGTCGGCCGGAGTCGGGCTCCCGGGCAGGGAGGGGCGGCGGAGGCGGGGCGGTCGGCGCTGCGCCAGACCTCCCAGTAGCGGCCGATCCGGGCGACGTAGCGGCGCGGGCGCTCGGCGTACAGGCGCTGGCCGAGGGTCCAGGCGCGGGCGCGGAGCTCGGCGCTGCGGGCTTCCGCGCGGGCGAGGACGTCGCGGCGGGCGTCGGCGTCGAGGTCGGGGTGCTGGCCGAGGGCGACGCGCAGGACCTCGAGGTCGTGGTCCTCGCCCAGGGTGTCCGACAGCTCCTCGAGCGCGTCGGCCCAGGCCGCCTGCACCCGCTTCCACACGCTCTGCAGCAGCTGGGTGTGGTACCAGAGGTCCTTGACCCGCTTGCGCCACGCGTGGAAGGCGGCCGGGGTCGGGTCGGCGAAGGCGTTGCGCATGGCCCGACTGCCTCGCTCGTAGCTGGTCTTCAGGCCAGGTTCGAGGACACTCCAGCCGCCCCCCAGCTGCGGCCAGTCGGCGCTGCGGCTGTGCACGCGGGCAAGGTCGGCGGCGGCGGCGGCCAGCGCGTCCTCACCGGCGACGACCTGGTCGCGCACTGCCGCGAGGCGGTCGCCCACGAGGGCCAGCGCGCCCTCGGGCTCCGGCACGAGGTGGGTGAACACGTCGGCCGCGACGGCGGCGTCGCGGCGCTCGGCGAGGCGGCGGGCGGCGTCTCGAAGGTCGAGGTTGTCGCGGTGGAAGCCGGCGGCGAGGCCGTCGCGCAGCAGGCGGGCCAGCGCCCGCGTGCGCTTGATCGCCTTGCGGGCCGCGTGGACGCGCGTGTGCGTGTCCTCGGCCTCCGGATGGGCCTCGCGCAGGCGGGCGATCGCCTCGCCGAGCTCCTCGCCGGCGATCCGCACCGCCGCCTGATGGATGGATTCGCTGCGGGAGAGGCGGTAGGCCATGCTGTCACGATAGCGCGCAGGTGGGCGACGATCCACGGGGCGGCGGACAGGTAGGATGTCCTTATGGACATGTGTCGAAGGGCATGCGACGGAGGGGCCCGCTGCGGGCCCCCGGCCCCATGCGTGCGCCGAGCGGGCCCATGCGTACCGGAGCGCGGGACAAGGGCCCCGCGCCGGCGGAGGGCCCTTGTCGAACCACGGCGGCGGATGCGGCGGCGAGCTCGAGCGTTCGGGAGGCGAGCCAGCGAGGTGGCGGCGTCCCCGGCGGGTCCCCATGTCGCGGCGCGCCGAGGCAGCCGAGTGCTCGAGCGTGTGGTCGCCGGGCCCGCGGTTCATCCTCCGCGGGAATCACCGCGAGCGCGGACGTCCTGGGACGCTTCGCCGCTGCGGCGCCTGCTCAGGGCGACGGGGCGGGCGCGGGCGGAGGCGTCACCGGGGGCGCGTCGGACGGGATGCCCGGGGCGGGGCCGCCGTCTTGCGGCAGGCCGGGCGGCTTCACGGGCTCGCCCGGCGGCTTGCCCGACTTGCCCGGGTCCTTGGGCGTGAGGGCCTCGCTCGGCGTCAGCTTGCCGTTCTTGCGGGCGGCCCACATCTCTTCGCGTTGCTTGCGGGCGGCCTCGAGCTGCTCGGGGGTGCGGCGGAGCATGCGGCGCGATTGCTCGGCGATCTGCTCGAGGATGAACTTGGCCTGGTCCTTGGTGAAGTCGGCGCGCAGGTTGAGGGACTTGTCGTCGCGGGCGACCTCGGTGGCCTCGTAGAAGCTGCGGACCATGAAGCGGGCGTAGAACGGGACCTTGTCGTCGATGAAGGCCGGGAGGTCCTCGCTCCACTGCCGCTCCATCTTGGTGGCGTCGACGGCGTCGAGGTACTCGCTCTTGATCACCAGCTCGGGCGACGACGCGGCCTCGGCCATGAGCTCGAGGTTGTTGGGGATCGGGAACGGCGGCTCGCCCTTGAGCTTGACGACGGCGTGGATGTCCTTGAGGACGAGCTGGAGGCCGGCCCGCGGCTCGCGGGCGGCGAAGGTCTTCAGCTTGGTGAGGTTGGCGACGAAGTTGCCGGCGGTGTCGCCCTTCGACTCGTCGGGGCCGGCGGTGATCGCCGGCAGGAACTCCTCGCGCACGTAGACGGCGACGTCGTCGTCGAGGAAGACGAACCACCGCGGGTCGTCGTCCTGGTCGGGGTCGGCGATCGGCCGCGGGTTGCCCATGGTCCGCCCGTCGCGGACCTCCCACTCGATCTTCTCGCCCTCGCCCGCGGCGGCACGCTCGAGGCCGGCCTGCACCTCGGCCTGCGACAGCCGGTACTCGACGGCGAGGAAGGTCTGCGTCAGGTCGCGCAGGTTCGGGCTGGCGATGACGATGTAGTTGAAGTCCTTGAGGGCATGAAAGCCGCCGCCGGTGACGATGAAGTCGAAGTCGGGCAGCGGCGACATGATCTCGACGATCGCGTCGGCGAACGGCAGGCCCGAGACCTTCTTGGCCGCCAGCAACATGAAGAAGTTGCTGCTGCCGGGCCCGAGCTCGGCCACCCGCGAGGTCTTCTCGCCGAACTTCGGCTTGGGCTTCGGCGGCTCGGGCGGCTTCTCCTCGGGCTTGGGCCCGTCGACCTCCGGCGGCTTGTCGGGGCCCATCGGCGGGGGCGGGACCTCGGGCTCGAGCTGCGGTTCGGGCGGCCGCGCGCCCTTGAGCTCCTGATCGAGCTCGACCGTCTCGAACTGCGTGACCTCGAACTCGAGCTCCGGCATCTCGAGCTTGATGTTCAGGCCGCAGCCGCCGGGCAAGAGCGGCGACAGGTGCAGGGCCAGCGAGCCGAGGGCGGCGGCGAGGATGCGGCGCGTGGGGGTCACGTGCGGCGCGAGTGTACCATCGCAAGCCCGCACGCGCCCGCCCGAACCCGCCCCCCCGCGCCCCTCCGGGCCGCTCGCGCCCCCGGAACCGCCAGTTTCGCGGGCCAGCGTCTGCGGGCGCCGCTGCGCGCGGGCGATCCGCGGCGATCGCGAGCCGAAGCTGGCGATCAGGACATGACCCTTGGAGCATGCCCTGAAAGGCATGTCATCTTGGCACGCGGACGCGCGGGTCGGTGAGGCCCGACCGGGGGGCGGGTCGGGCGACGCGCGGGAGGAGGACCGGCGAGCAGGGCTTGCGAGGCGTCGCAGCCGGTCGGGTGAGACGCGGACGGAGGGACGCGGCCCGGCGAGGCGCGGGGGGCGAGAGGCCGGGCGATGCACGGAGGACGTACCCGGCGCGGACCTGGTGAGGTGCGGAGGCGGGGCGAGGCGTCGCTCGGCGCCGATCGGTGAGGTGCGGAGGCGGGGCGAGGCGTCGCTCGGCGCCGATCGGTGAGGTGCGGAGGCGGGGCGAGGCGTCGCTCGGCGCCGATCGGCGAGGTGCGGAGGCGGGGCGAGGCGTCGCTCGGCGCCGAGCGGTGAGGTGCGGAGGCGGGGCGAGGCGTCGCTCGGCGCCGATCGGCGAGGTGCGGAGGCGGGGCGAGGCGTCGCTCGGCGCCGATCGGTGAGGTGCGGAGGCGAGGGCCGGGCGACGCGCGGGAGGACGTCGGTCGGCGCCCGGCGAGGTCGCCGAACGGCAGCGCGACGCGAGAGACCTGGCGAGGCGCAGAGGGGCGTGGGCGTCAGGAGCCGTAGTGCTCGACGAGCTCCTTGACGTGCTCGCGGAAGCGGGGCTCGTGCTGGCGCGCGAACTCCTTCCAGGTGCAGAAGGTCCGCGGGTCCTCGACGCGGTCGACGAACAGCATGCCGTCGAGGTGGTCGCACTCGTGCTGGAAGGTGCCGGCAGTGACGCCGCGGACGACCTTGTCGATCGGGTTGCCGAAGCGGTCCCACGCCTCGACGCGGATCTCGACCGAGCGATAAACGATGCCGCGCAGGTCGGGCACCGACAGGCAGCCCTCGTAGTTCTCGAACCGCGTGCCGCACAGCGGGGTCAGCACTGGGTTGATGAGGATCGTCAGCGGGATGTTGGGCTTGTAGGGGTAGCGCGGGTTGTCCTTGACCTCGATGACGCACACGCGCACCGGCTCGTGGACCTGGTTGGCGGCGAGCCCGGCGCCCTGGGCGTCGCGCATGGTCTCGATCATCGAGTCGATGAACGCCTGGAACGCCGGCGTCAGCAGCTCCTCGCGGCTGACTTCGCGGGCCTTCTGGCGCAGCACGGGGTGCCCGATCTGGGCGACTTTGAGGATCGGCATCGGGCCCAGTGTAATGCACGCGACATGCGGAGGCCCGGGGGGACCATGACGGTCCGGCCCGGGCCCCGGCGCTCGCGGCCCGCTCAGGCCGCCGCTCGACGTGCGCTTACCCGCGGACGACGCGCGCCTTGAGCGCGACCTTGCCGTCCTTGATGTAGACCGAGAACTGCACGTCCTTGACGTCCGGCCGCTTCATCAGCTCGGCAGTGTTCGCCCGCAGCTTGGTGGCGAATTTCTCGTACGTGAAGTTGTCGATCGGCTCGTTGTTCTCGAGCTTGAACTTCACGAACTCCTCGAAGACCTCCTGGTAGTAGGCCTCGCGGACCGCGTCGTCCTTGGCCGGCTCGGGGCCGCTGCCCTGGGCGTCGTTGTCCATCGTCATCAGGTTGCCGATGACGGTCTCGCGCGAGCGCAGCGGCTTGGTCGCGGGCATCGTGAAGAAGCCGGGGCCGCGGCCAGCCGCGGGCTGCGACGACGAAGGCACCGACGGGTGCGCCATGGTCGGCGCCTCGTCCTCGGCCGGGCCGGGGGTGGCGACCACGGGCGGCGCATCGACGCGATCGGCAGCGCCGGTGCGGCCGACCTTGCGGTGCGAACGCGTCGGGCTCACGGCCTGCACGCGCCGCGAAGCGCGACCGCTGGGATCGCCGTCCTCCTCGGCGACGCCGGCCGCGAGGCTCGAGCGCAGCGCCTCGTGATACGCGTGCGCCGACTTGGCCAGCTCGGCGACCGGACCGGTGCCGTAGGTGTCGTAGAAGAGCTGCTGCTGCGAGCCGAGCCGCATGGCGTTGAACTCGGCGGTGAGGCGGCGGATCGGGTTCGCGGCCTCGAGGTTCGGCAGGTAGAGCGCGAGGGCGATGCCGATCGCCAGCACGAACAGGAGGATGGCCAGGTGCTCGCCGCTCAGGCCGTTGGCCTTGGCGTCGCCCAGCGCAGTGAACAGATCCTTCTGACCGGCGGCGGCGGTGTTGGCCGAGAGCACGACGAGCATGGCGCCGTCGTCGCCCGCGCCGGCCGGACCAGGCACGCGGCCGATCGAGCCGATGCGCGCGTTGAGGCCCTCACCGACCTTGTACGCGTCGCTGGCACCGACGCCGGGGGCGTCCTTGCCGTGCTCGGTGGCGAACTTGGTCAGCGCGTCGCCGCTGTTGCCCGGGTTGATGAGGGTGTTCTCGAGCGGCTGCCCGCTGCGCACCAGCGCGGCCGGGTTCTGCGTGCCGAGGATCCGGCGGAAGATCGAGTTGGCGCCGAGGTCGAGCGGGTGAATCGCGACCAGTCGCCGGCCAGCCTCGTCGGCCTTGGAGATCCGCGCGACGTGAAGCGTGCCGCGCAGCGCCGCCGAGAACTGGTCCTCCTTGTCGGTCGCCGCGGTCACGAAGTTCGGCAGCAGCGCGGCCTCGACGAGCTCGTCGTGCCCGCCGCCAGCGTAGACCAGCAGCGCGCCCGACTTGTCGAACAGGCCGACGGTCATCTGCGTGTTGTCGGACAGCACCGCAGAATTCGCGGCGGTGGCGAAGGCGTCGGCCAGCGACGGCGGAGTCACCTTGCCGATTCCGGGCTGACCCGGATTGAGCGCGAGCTTGAGATACGGATCGGACAGGATGGCCGGCGCTCGCGCGACGGGTGAGGCCTGGATCGCGGCCTCGAGCGCGACCACACCGGCCTCGGTCTTCGCCTTGAGTGCGGCACGGTCCGCGTCCGTGAAGCCTCCAGCGGTCCCAAAAGACAGGAGGAACATACCCGCGAGGAAGGCCGTCGCGAGGCATGCGAGGATTGCAGCCCAGATCTTCGTCAGCAGCACGATTGGGCCTAGTGTAGGGCCACGCGGCCGGCGCTGGCAATTTCGCAGTGCATCCGAGGTCCTAGGGCCGGGCAAGTCCGCGCCCGCCCTGCTGCAAAAAGACAGGCCGTCGCAGCGACTCTTCCAGGTGCTCCCGCTGTGTTTCTGCCTGGCCTGGTGTGTCGGTGTCGTGCTCGGTTTTGCGCAAATTGCGCCGGCGGACTCAGCAGCGCTTGCAGGGCTCGCAGGGCTGCTCGCGGGCTCGGCTCTGGTGCTGCGCAGGACGGGAGCCCCGGCGGTGGTGCTGGCCGCAGGCCTGGCGGGAGCGGCCCGTGGGCGGCTTCCGGGGTCGGAAACGCCGGACATCGCGGGGCCCGGGCTGGTCCGCGTGACGGTCCGCGGGGCGAGCGCCCCGGCGACAGCGGGCTGTGCCGTGTTCGCGACGCCCGCCGGTAGCTCGCGGGTGTGGTCCCTCCACGTACCCGAAGAAATTTGTCCGCTTGCCGCGGGCGATCCGATCTGGCTAAAGGCCGGAGATCTCGCGCGCCGCGAGGGTCCACCGTGGCCGGGCGCCGGAAGCTTCCATCCGGCCCGCGACGGGGCCGTGGCGGCGTTTTCGGTGGAGAACGCGTGGCGGGCCGGTCCCCCGAGCGAGGGCTACTGGCGAACGGTGGCCGAGCTGCGCGAGGGCACGACGCGGGCGTCGCGGGGCGAGCCGGCGCTGGGCTTCGTGGTGGCGTCGGTGTTGGGCCAGGCCGCGGCCCTCGCGCCCGAACGACGCATGGAGCTGCGGCGCGCGGGCCTCGGGCACGTGGTGGCGGTCAGCGGGATGAACGTGGCCGTGGCCGCGGCGCTGGTCCAGGCGCCGCTGCTGCGCGCGGGGCTGCTGATCGGCGGATCGCTGACTCTGGCGGCGGCGCTGGCCTGGCTGCCGGTGCTGGCCTACCTGGGGGTGACAGGCGGCGAACCACCGGCGCTGCGCGCAGCGGTGATGTTCGGCCTGGCCCAGGTGGCGACGCTGACGGGTCGCCCAGGGCACGGTCTGACGGCGCTGGCGTGGACGGCGGCGGCGATGCTGGCGTGGCGTCCGGCCTGGTCGCTCGACCCGGGGCTGCAGCTGTCGCTGGCGGCGATGGCGGTGCTGGTGCACCCGACGGCGCCGCGCGGGCTGGTGGCGCAGAGCTGGCGGGTGTCCTTCGGGACATTGCCCATCGTTCTGTTTCACTTCGGCCAGGCGTCGCTGATCGGGGTGCTGGCCAACGTGATCGCGGTGCCGGTGTTCACGCTGTGGGTGCTGCCGCTCGGCATCCTCGGGCTGATCGCGACGCCGTGGTGGGGGCCGGCGGCGCTGCGGCCGGCGGCGCTCGGCGGGCAGGTGGTGATCGACCTGGCGGGGCTGGCGGCGCGCGTGCCGGAGCCGCCGCGAGGGCTGCTGGCGGGGCTGGCGGTGGTGGGGCTGGTGCTGCGGCTGGTGGTGCGACGGCCGGCGGTGCTGCGCTGGGTGCCGGGGATGTTGCCGTGCGTGGGGGTGCTGGCGGTGCTGGTCCACGTCGGGCGCGAGCGGGTGCTCGAACCGCCGCGGGCGTGGGTGGCGATCGGCGGGCCGCGCAGCGCGGCGGTGATCGTGCCGGCGGCCACGGACCCGTCGCTGGCGTGCGTGCGCGACCCGTGGCTGGCGCCCGAGGCGTGGTCGGAGCTGCTGGCGGCGCTGGGCTTTCGCGGGGCGGCGATGGTGGCGGCGCCTCGCAGCCCGCCGGCGGCCGCGGCGGTGCAGGCGGAGCTCGAGCGGACGGGGATGATGTTCGAAGGGACATGTCCCGAAGGACCGTCGGTCAAGTCGTTGCGCGTACACCTGGAGGCGTGCCAGGCGAGGACGCGGCTGCGACGCGTGGTGGTGCGGGCGGGGCCGGACGGGGCGGGCGCGGAGTGCTGGATCGACGGGGCGTTCGTGGGGGCGACCGGTCCCGAGAGATAGGTTATGGTCGGGGCGTGGGTCGTGAGCCGGAGATCTTCGTGCGCGAGGAGAGCGGGCCGGGGCGCGGTCGGACGCACGCGCTGGCGCCGGGGCGGGCGCTGATCGGCCGCGATCCGCAGGCGGCGGTGGCGCTGATCTGTGACGACGTGTCGCGCGTGCACGCGGCGCTGGACGTGACGCCGGAAGGGCTGACCGTGACCGACCTCGGCAGCAAGAACGGGGTGTACCGCGACGGGGCGGCGCTGGTCGGGGCGACGCCGCTGGCCCACGGCGACGTGATCGTGGTCGGAGGGATCTCCTTACGCGTGCATCACCCCGGCGCGCAGGTCGACGCGGCGCTGCGGCGCGGCGGCGAGGTGACGGTGACGCGCGTGCGGCAGGCCCTGGCGGCGGAGCCGGACGAGTCGCTGCTGTTGCCGGCTGCGGTGACCCTGGGCTTCGCGGCGCTCGTCGCGGCGCTGCTCTTGTGGCAGCAGTAGAGGGCATGTCCCTCCGTCTGCCTCGCGTCGATCGGATCCTCGACCACCCCGCGCTCGCATCGTCGCCGGCGCTGCGATCGATCCAGAAGCGGCACGTGAACGACCTCCTCGCCGAGCTGCGGCGGCGAGCCCAGGCCGGCGAGATCTCCGAGGCGCCCGAGGTCGATGTCATCGCTCGCGAGGTGGCGGCGCGCCTGGCCGAGGTGATGTCGCCGCGGCCGCGCGCGCTGATCAACGCGACCGGGGTGCTGCTGCACACCAACCTCGGGCGGGCGCCCCTGTCCCGAGAGGCAGTCGCGGCGATGACTGCGGCGGCGGGCACCTGCGAGCTCGAATTCGAGGTCGAGACCGGCCGGCGCGGGTCGCGACTGACGTGGTTGCGGCCGCTGCTGGCGGCGCTGCTCGGGGCCGAGGACGTGCACGTGGTCAACAACGGGGCGGCGGCGCTGCTGCTGGCGTGCACCGCGGTGGGGCGAGCCGACGGGGTGGTGCTGTCGCGCGGGCAGATGGTGGAGATCGGTGACGGCTTTCGCGTGGCCGAGATGGCGGCGGCCGGCGGCGCGCCGGTGTGGGAGGTCGGCAGCACCAACCGCACGCACCTCGCCGACTACGCGGCGGGGCTCGCGGGCGAGCTGCCGGGGCAGTCGCGCGGGGCGGCGGCGATCTTGTGGGTGCACCTCAGCAACTTCTCGCAGGCGGGGTTCGTGCACCAGCCGACGCTGGCCGAGCTGGCGGCGCTGGCTCGTGAGCGCGGGGCGCCTTTGATCGCGGACATCGGGTCGGGTTCGCTCGGCGGGATCGCGGGCGACGAGCCGACTGTCCAGGAGTACCTGTCGCAAGGGGCAGATCTGGTGACGTGCAGCGGCGACAAGCTGCTCGGCGGTCCGCAGGCGGGGCTGCTCGCCGGGACGGCCGCGCTGGTCGGGAAGTGCCGCCGGCACCCGCTGGCGCGGGCGCTGCGGCCGGACAAGACGACGGTCGCGGCGCTGCACGCGACGGCGATCGCGTACGCGAGCGGGCAGGCGGACACGCTGCCGCTGCGGCGCATGATGGCCTGGTCCGAGGGCCAGCTGCGCGCGCGGGCCGAGGCGCTGGCGCTGCGACTCGGCTGGTCTTCAGGACAGGTTCGTGCCAGCGAGGCCACGGTCGGCGGGGGCTCGCTGCCGGGCGACGTGATGGCGAGCGCGGCGCTGGCGGTGCCGACCGCCGACCCGACGGCGATTGCGACCCAGCTACGGCGGGCCGGAGTGGTCGGCCGCGTGAGCGGCGGCGAATTGCTGCTCGACCTGCGGACGATCGCGCCGGAGGAGGAGGAGGCGCTGGCGGTGGCGCTGCGAGCCGTGATGGATGGCTGAAAGGACATGTTCGGAAGAGCATGTCCCATCGGCCACAGGAGGCGTCAGAAGCGGCCGAAGAGCACGAGCCCGTTGCTGGCGCCGAGGCTGGGGGCGAGGCGGACGCTGGCCTGCTCGGGGGGCAGGCCGAGCTTCTTGCGGAGCTCGCGGTTGTGGCCGTCGATGAGGCCGGGGGTCTCGCGGCGGCCGACGGGGTGGGCCTTGTAGACGCCGAGGAACACGCCCATGCCGATCAGCAGGGCCGCGCCGACGCCGAGCAAGGCGCCGGAGAGGGGCATCGACAGCGGGTAGCGGACGCGGTCGGTGCCGCCGCGGAGCGGGTCGTCGGGGCCGAAGTCGGGGCCGTACTTGGTGGCGGTGCTGTTGAGGATCAGGAAGGTCAGGCCGACGGCGAGCAGGCCGCCGCCGGCGATCCCGCCGCCGAGGGCGACGCCGAGGCGGGTCTTCTTGCGCTTGTCGACCTGTCGCGCGAGGTCGTCGCGGCCGAGCGCCGCGTAGAACTGCGTCGGGGTGATCGGCGTGCCGGGAGTGCCCTGGCGCAGCGCGCCCCAGGTGCCGCCGAGGCGCTTGGCCGCGTATTCGTTTTCGGCGACGTCGCGGGCCTGCTTGGCCTCCTCGGACTCTTCCGGCGCTTTCGGGGCGTCGGAGGCGGCGTCGACGGCCGGCTCGGGCACGCTGACCTCGGTCGGCAGCTCGGGCTCGGGCAGTGGGACGCCGGCGGTGCCGCTGAGCGCGACTGCGACGTTGCCGTCGGCGCCGTAGCCCATGGCGATGAAGCTCGGCGGGTCGCCCGGGCTGCCCTCGAACACGCGGACGATGACGATCTGCTGGACCGGCAGGACCTTGGCGCGCTCGATGATGGCGCGGTCGTCGAGGCTGTCGACGGCGCCCAGCGCCTGGCCGTCGAGCACCACGCCGGCCTTCTTCGAGGCGGTGAGCGCGGCGCGGAACGTGGCCGCGGCCGCCTGCGAGCCGGGGTTCGCGGCGATGACGATGATGTTGGGCTTCTTGTCGCCGAGGTGGGCGCTGGCGCCTCCCGGCGTGAAGGTGGACGACCAGTCGACGGACGCGGCGGGCGCGGGCGCGGGCGCGGGCGCGGCGAGGGCGGGGGTCGGGAGGGTGAGCGCGGTCGAGAGGGCCGCGGCGAGGAGGGTGCGGAGCGCGGTCATTTCGGGGTCCACCGGCACGCGGGGTCGGCGATGCAGTCCGCGGCTTTCTTGTTGTTGAAGCAGGCGGGGGAGGAGCAGAACTCGCTGCAGGCCTTGCTGATCGCGCAGGAGTCGAGGTCTTCGCAGTCGTCGATGATCGGCTCGCAGGTGAAGCCGGAGCCGCGGGCCACGCAGGTGTCGACCGCGTTCTTCTCGTCCTTGAAGATCTGGCCCGAGCCGCTGACATAGACCCGCTCGTCGCCGTGAGCACAATTGAGGTACCAGCCGCCGTAGTTGCAGCGCGCGGTCTCGACGGCGCAGCCGTCGTATTCGAGGCAGCCGGCGACGGCGCTGGTCAACTCGGCCAGGGTGCCGTCGCTGAACACCGCGGCGGTGCTGCCGTCGTAGGTCATGTAATTGCACATGCGCAGGCTCGCGCCGTTCTCGCACTGGAGCCGCTTGCTGTTGCAGAAGCAATAATCCCAGGCGCTGTCCTCGTCGTCGAGCGAGGCGCCGTCGTTGAACTCGTGCTGCTTGCTGCCGCACTCGACGTAGCGCAGGCCGGGCTTGGTGGTGCATTCGAGGAATTCGTCGCACTGCGTGCAGCCGCCCACGAGCATCGGGGCGAGCGCAGACACGAGGCCGACGCCGAAGAGCAGCGAGAACAATTTGAGGCGACCCACTTGGACCCTCCTGTCCCGCTAGGACCGGGACGGAGCTGAGGTTGACTGCGCATCGTCAGCCACCGGCAGGACGGCAAACCAAGCCGTCGGCGAAGCCGAGGTGACAGCATGCATGGCGCGTACGGTATCGGCTCCCCCGCGGCTTGTACAGCCGGACGCGCGCCGGAAGGCGCGAGGCTCGTCACGGCTCGGGATTGGCGGCACCTTGCGCAAGGGACATGTATGAAGAGTCGGCGCGATCGAGCGCGGCGAGGGTGGCGGCAGGCGGAAAGAATGAGCACGGGTGCGAGAGGGTGGTCGGCGCGAACCGTCGTCCTCGGCAGTCGCCGACCGGGCGGCGTTCGGCGAGGCGTCGCCAGGGCCGGCGAGACGCGGGGCGTTCTGGTGGCAGGCTCGCGGTGGTGCTCCGGGGCGGCGCTCCGTGTCGGCCCGGCCGCGCCGTCGAGTCCACGGGAATTCGCGGTAGGACCATCGTAGGGACCCGTCGCCAGCCGGGACGCGCTCGTCGAGGTCAGGGGCCATGGAGCTTGGGGCCGGCGATGCGGGTTTCGCCCTGCCGGCGGGTGATGCCCAGCCGGTCCAGGTGCTCGAGGAAGGGCACGACGAACTTGCGCGACAGACCCGTCAACGCCTTGAGCGCCTGAACATCGATTTGCGGGCTCGTGCTCAGGTGGGACCGGACTTTCTCGACCAGCGCGGCGTGGTGCTCGCGGGCGAGCGAGAGATCGGCGGAGACGCGAACCAGAGCGCCGGCTTTCTGCAAGGCGGTGAGAGCGTCGAGGGCCTGCCGCTCGCTGAGGTTGGCGCCGGCCTGTACCTCTTTAAGGGTGGGGGGGGCGACGCCGGCGCGGACGTACAGATCCAGCACTTTGTGCCCGATGGGTGACAGGCCCGGGGTCGGCTCGGTGCCGCCGCGGACGAGCACGTCCCCCCGTAGCTCCAGTAGTCCGCGGGCGAGCGCGTGGTCGAGGGCCGCGGCGGCGACGTCGGGCGCCACGCGACCGGGCAGGCCACCGAGCAGGGCGGCGCGCGACAGCCCCGGCCGGTCGGGATGGGCGGCCTGGAACTTGACGGCGACGGCGACCGCGGCGGCGGCCAGCTCGGGCAACACGGCGGCGGCGACGTGACGGCTGTCGCCGAGCCGGACCGCGTCTGCGCTTTGGACCATGTCGGAAAGGACAGTATCGAGGTCGGGCGCGCCGGCCCGCAGCTCGAGCTCGTCGCGCGAGATGGCGAGCGCGCCGGCGTCGATCAGCAGCGCGGTCAGACGTGCGCGGAGGTCGGACCCCGCGAGCGCACGGGCGACCCGGAGCCAGCGGCTGCGCTGGCCGCGGCCGGGTCGAGGCCGCGGATCGACGACGACGCCGCCGCCGCAGGTGTGGCCGTGCACGAGGTCCCCGCCGTGGCTGCGGAGGACCAGCCGCTGGCCGTGCCAGACGGGCAGGGGGGCGTCGAGGCGGATCCGCACCAGCGCCGAAGTACCTGGCGGGATGGACATGGTCTTGGGAGCATCCTCGCCGCCAGCGACGGGACCGAGAGGATCGAGCCGGCCGGTGGTGTGCGCCGTGCCGGCGCAGACCTGCACGCTGGTGCCGCTGCGCCAGGTGCGAGTGTCGTGCGGCAGGTGCTCGAGCAGGACGTGGACGGCCTCCGCCGCGACGACGCGATGCCCGCGGGTGAGCACGTCGCCGCGGGCCAGCTCGGCCACCGATACCCCGCCGAGGTTGACCGCCGCCCGCGCGCCTGCAGGGACCCGCGCCGCCGCGGCCCCGCGGACGTGGAGGGCGCGGGCGCGGAGCTCGCGGACAGGGCGCTGCTCGCCGCCCGGGACGACGGTGAGGTAGGGGTCGGCGGCGATCTCGAGCTGGCCCGAGAGCAAGGTGCCGGTGACGACGGTGCCGTGACCCTTGAGGACGAAGCAGCGGTCGATCGGGAGGATCGGGCGGTCGCGCGACGGGCGGGCGGGCAGGTTGGCGGCGACGCGACGGACGGCGGCGGCGAGCTCGGGGACGCCGACCCCGGTGTGCGCCGAACACGGCACGAGCGCGGCCCCGGCCAGGCCGGGCGCGAGCTCCTCGAGGGCCGCGCGTACGTCGGCCTCGGCCAGCGCGAGGGCCTCGACGTCGCCCTGCAGGCGATCGATCTTACTGAGCGCGACCACGCCGTGGGCGATGCCCAGGAGGCGGCAGACGAGCAGGTGCTCGCGTGTCTGCGGCATCACGCCCTCCTCGGCCGAGACGACCAGGAGCACGGCGTCGACGCCGCCCGCGCCGGCGACCATGGTCCGCACGAAGGCCTCGTGACCGGGCACGTCGACGATGCTGGCGACCAGACCGGGGCCGAGCTGCCAGGCGGCGAAGCCGAGGTCGATGGTGATCCCGCGGCGCTTCTCCTCGGGCAGTCGATCGGTGTCGACCCCGGTAAGTGCGCGGACCAGGGCGGTCTTGCCATGGTCGATGTGGCCGGCGGTCCCGAGGACCAGGTCGCGCACGGGCTTGGCCATGCGCCGCAGTGTAGCGGCCCGGGGTCTGCGATACACTCCTCGCGCATGAGCAGCGAGCCCAGAAAGCCCGGAGAGCCCGCCGACACGCGGGACGTGCCCCGCCCGCTTCGTTTGACCGAGTTCGCCCGCGGCGGCGGTTGAGCCGCCAAGCTGCGGCTCGGCGACCTGGTTCAGGTCCTGGAGGGCATGCCCCCGCCCGAAGAACGGGGCGACGAGCGGGTCATCGTCGGCACGGAGTTCGCCGACGACGCGGCCGTCGTGCGCATCGGCGACGACCCGACGCGGGCGACGGTGCTGACCGTCGACGTCATCGCTCCGCTCGTCGACGACCCCGAGACGTTCGGCGAGATCGCCGCTTGCAACGCGCTGTCGGACGTCTACGCCATGGGCGGGCGGCCGCTGTTCGCCCTCAACGTGGTCGGCTTCCCCGACGACAAGCTGCCGCTCTCGGTGCTGCAGGCGATCTTGCGCGGCGCGGCCCGGGTTTGCGCTCGCGCAGGGGTGGCGGTGGTCGGCGGGCACACGGTCCGCGACGGGGAGCTCAAGTTCGGGCTCAGCGTGACGGGCGAGGTGGCTGTCCCGGATATCCTGTCCAATAGGACAGGGCTCGAAGGCCAGGCGCTGGTGTTGACCAAGGCGCTCGGGACGGGCTTCATCGCCCAGGCCATCAAGCACGGCCACGCGGAGGCGGCCGAGGTCGCGGCGGCGGTCGCCAGCATGACGAGGCTCAACGGACCGGCGCTGGCGATCGCCCGCGGCTTCGGAGTGACGGCCTGCACCGACGTGACCGGCTTCGGCTTGCTCGGGCACCTGCGCAACATCCTCCGCGGCTCGCAGCTGGCGGCGCGCCTCGACATGGCCGCCTTGCCGGCGTTGCCCGGGGCGCTGGCCCACGCGGCCGCCGGACGCGTGCCCGGCGGCTCGAAGGCCAACCTGGCGTTCGTTCGCCCGAACCTGGTCGTCGAGGGCAGCGAAGATCCGCTGCGCACGATCCTCGCCGCCGACGCGCAGACGAGCGGCGGATTGTTGCTCACAGTGCCCGCAGAGCGGGCCGAGGCGCTCGTCGCGGCGCTGCGCGCGGGCGGGGAGCAGGGATGGGCGATCGGGCGACTGATGGCGCCGTCGTCCGCGCTGCCCGCAGGGATGGTGGTGCTCGAGTTCGCCGCCGGACGCGAGGCGTGACCCGAGCATACCCGGGCCCGGGTGCACCCATGGGGGCGAGACGCACGGGCTCGCAGGCGAAGATGCGAGCGGCGGGTCGAGAGGCGAGGGGTCGCCTCGTGAAGCGCATGGGTGTTCGAACATGTGCGTCGAGAGATGTAGCGGGCCGTACGACGCGAGCCAGTCCTTTCTCGTGCGCTTCGGCGTGAGACAAACTCGCAAGCAGAGTTGGTGAGCAGCAAGTTCCGTTGGGTCTTGCCTCGAGAGGCGAGTCGAGCATGATATTTTGATGACCTCAAGAACATGTTCATTCGGACATGCTGATGGATTGCCTCCATGGGCCGCCCAATGCGAGTTCGTGAGCGCCAACTCGAGTTGCGTCTTGCGCGGTGCTGCGGAGCGACTAGCCTGGCAAGCGATGATTCGAATGATCGGCGTATCGGCAATACTCGGGCTCGTGACGCTGGGCTGCGGCTCGGATACCCCTGACGAGTCCAGCTCCGACGAGGGCGACGCGAGCGGTACGAGCACCGGCGGCGCGAGTTCGTCGACGACCGGTTCCATCGAGCCGACGAGCTCGAGCACGGCCTCGGCGACGACTGCCGAGGAGCCGGAGCCGGAGCCGGCGTGTGGTCCGCCGCCCGAGGGCGTCGTGGTATCCGTCATGATCGATGGCAGTGAGCCGTCCACGCTCGGCGATATGCGGTTCGACCAGGCCTGCGAGGTGACCGAAGTCGAGGACGACGGCGCGGGTGGCTACAAGCTCGGCTTCGCTTGCACCGACGAAATGGGGCAGCCGATCGCCCACAGGCTGGCGCTGACGCTCGAGCCTCCCGGGGTCGCGCCCGTGGCGGTCGGCGAGGCCGTGCAGCTGCGGCTCCACAACGACAATCCGTTCTACGCCAACACTTTCGTCACGCTGCGCGACCCCGAAGGTGCGCTTCTGCTGGCGTTTCTGGCGGCCGAGGCGGTGCCCGACGCGTTCACGGACGAGTACTGGGCGGAGTATTACCCGCCGTCCGACTTCTATGCGCCGCTCGTCCTCGACCGCGTCTGGCTGTGCGAGGCGACGTGCACTTCAAGTGCGTGCCCGTGTCGCGAGCGCGGGGCGATCGACTTCATGCTCGACGGCGAGGTCGCCCGCGTGTGGGAGGGTAACCGCGGCCAGTTCGCCGCGGTGCAGCTGGAGCTCCGCGTGTACCTCTCCAGCGCGGTCGACTGGCAGATCTGCGAGATGCCCACCGACACCACCTCGACCTGGACGACCTTGCTGGTCACGAGGCAGCCGTGAGCACCTGCGTGGTCGATCGTCGACGCAGCCAGGGGGCCGGGGTGTTGCGGGCGGTTCGTGCCGTCGCGTCGAGCCCGCGCCGGCGGCGTGCCCGGGGACCCGTTCAGCCGCTCGCAGCGGTGACGGAGTGGCTCGAGGCGTCGAGGAAGGCCAGGCGATACACGGAGTTCTCGGTCTCGACGTACATCAGCCGGCGCTCGCGCGCGTGCTCGCGGCCCTCGGTCTCGGCGGTGGTCAAGATCCGCCGGACCGCGGTGGTGACCATGCGGCGGCCGTTGGGGTCACGGAAGATCACCATGCCTCGTCCCACCATCGGCTCGCTGATCAGAAAGCCCTCGTACGGCTTCTTGATGGCGGTTGCGACCGACCCTTCACCGTTGCTGCGAATCTTGGTGGCGAGGACCGCGAGCACGACACGATTACAGTATCGTGGCAGTGAAAAAACGCTACGCCCATTTTCGACCGGCGCGCGGCGGGCGACACGCGGGGCGCGCGGGCGGCAGCCGCTGCGCGACTCGCCCGGCGAGAGCCGTACTCCCGGGGACCTACCCCGTGCGACAGCGCAGGCGTTGCGACGCGTGCACACGGACGGCTGTACGCGGCGCGTGCGGCCGGGCGATAGCGCAAGATCGCTACGGCGTCGACGGTTCGCTGGCCAGGCGTCGCGGTGGTGCTGCGAGTTCGCCGAGTCCGGACAGCGGAGCCCAGCCTTCGAGGCCGCCGGGCAGACGGACGCGGCCCCAACCGGAGCCGCGCTCGACGAGGCTGAGACGGCTCCCACCCTGCACCGTGAAGACGGTCTTGCGATGGATACCGGGGCCTTCGCGGACCTCGAGCTTGGCCGGCAGGGCGATCGCTTGCGGCGCGCCGAGTTCGGTGCGCAGCGCATAACCGTGGAGGCCGCCGATCACCAGGTAGAGCGCGGCCAGGACCGCGGCGAGGCCGGCGAGAGCGCTGCGAGCAGCCTCCCGATAGCGGGCCCGGGTGATCCACAGCAGCAGCGCGAGCCACCCGGCGATGATGGACAGCCAGCCGAACGCGGGCGAGCGGAGGGCCGACAGCGCCGCGTCGCGCCACGTCTCCGGGCGATCGATCTGCAGGTTGGCGGCGGCGGCAGCGAACTCGGCTCGTTGGCGGACCACACCGAGGTTGCGCCGGGCCGCCTCGGCGATGTCCACGCTGGCCTCTGCTTGCGGCTGGAGGGCGCGGCGGAGGTGATACGTGGCCGGGCCGAGCTCGCCGAGCTGGGCGTAGGCGGTGCCGAGGTTGAACGACAGCGCAGCGCTGCGACCGGGCAGCAGCGCCTCGGCGTCCTCGTACGCCCGCACCGCGCCTGCGTAGTCACCTGCGGCCGCGAGGGCGTTGCCGCGCGCGAAGGCGTCATCGACCACGTCGGCGCGCGCAGGGGCGGCCGTGAGCGCGAATATGGCGAGGAGCGAGAGCGCGCGGAGTCGCATGCGAGTCATGAGTTCGGTCGGGCGGAGTCGGGGCTGGTCGCGCGGTGCGGGAGTGGGCCGGTCGTGGATTCGGGCGAGGTCGGGAGCGGGGGCGGGGGTGAGTGGCCCGGCGAGGGCTGGGGCGGGCCCGGGTGTCCGCAGGAGCGGGTTTCTGGCCGGTGGGGACCGTGGCCGGTGCTCGGGACGGCGGGCCGATCACGGGGGCTGTCGGGCGGGCGAGCCTGGCTTCAAGGCCGTCGAGCTGTGCAGGAGCTCGCGTGCGGACCGGAGGGCGGCCTCTCGTTCGCTGGCAGATTCGCCGCGGGCGCCGAAGCGGGCGGCGTCGCAGCGATCGAGCAGGTCGCGCAGGCGGTCGCAGTCGGCGGAGGAGACGCCCTTGCGCCCCAGCAAGGCCAGCAGGGCGTGGCGCGGCAAGCCTTCGCCTTCGGGGCCGGCACGTTCGACGGCGGCTGCTTGCAGCAGCTGGGCGAGGGCGGGGTAGAAGCCGTCACCGCTGGCGAGGCCGTGTTCGGCCTGGGCCAGGAGCTCGCGTTGCTTGGCGGCCCGGGTCGCGGCGGCGCGGCTATGCTCGTCGGGTCCGAGGCGGCGCCACAGCGCGGTCGCGGCTGTCCCGAGGGCCAGGAGCACCGGGGCCCCGGCCATGGCCCAGATCCAGCGCGATGGCGTCAGCCACGACGGCGAGGGGGTCGCCCGCGGGAGCGCGGCCGGCTCGACGATCGCGGCCAGGATGCCCTCTTCCTCGGCGGCCGTCGGCGGCGGTGGAGCGTCGGCGGCGGGCGTTGGGGCGGCGTTCGGGTCGCCGGCGACGGTGAGCTCGATCGGGGCGCTCGTGGCGGTCTGGTAGCTCGCGGTGGCCGGATCGAAGTAGTGGAACGTGTGCGGGGGGACAGTCAGCGCTCCGCCGCGCTCGGGGATGACGAGGAACGCGTAGCGGCGTTCGCCTCCGAGCTGCGCGCCGGTGGTGACGTCCGTCTCGACCTTGGGCTCGTAGCGGCGCAGGCCGGGCATCTCGGGCCATGCGCCGGGGTCGATGACGCGGATGTTGCCGGTGCCCTGGATGGCGATGGTGAGGGTGAAGGGCTCGCCGACCTTGATGTTGGTGCGATCGGCCTCGGCGCGGATGGTGTAGACGCCGACGTTGTTGGGCGAGAAGCCGGGCGGGGCGCCGGCGGGCAGCGGCTTGACCTCGACGGTGACGGGGCGGCCGGTGATCCGGCGGCGCATGCCGATGCCGACCTCGGCGGGCGAGAGGGTGAGGGTGCCGGCGCGCTGGGGGAACAGGGCGCGACGGAGGCCGGGGTGGACGCGATAGGCAGTATTGCCGACGACTGCCTGGCGCATCTGGCCTTGGGGCAGTTCCTCGCTCCAGAAGTCCTGGAAGCCCGGGAGCTGGCGCAGCTGGATCTGCAGGAAGGGCAGGCGCTCGTAGATCTCGAGCGTGTAGGTGAGCTGCTCGCCGACGAACACGGTCGGCTTGTCGAGGCGGGTCCACAGGAAGATGTCGCCCTGTGGTTCGGTCGGGCCGTCGGCGGCCGCCGGGACCGGCTCGGTCGGCGCGGCCTGGCCGGTGACCTCGATGGCGGGCACCCGGGGCGGGGTCACCTTCGTCTTGCCCTCCATGACGTGGACCGGCAGCTCGAAGCGGCCGGGTTTGCTGGCGACGAGGGTGTAGACGCTCGTCAGCGTGGTGCGGGTCGTCATCGTCGACCCGCGGCCGGTGCCGAAGCTGAACGAGCTGCTGGTGCTGCGGTAGCTGGCCGGCATGCCGACGACCTGCAGGCCGAGAGCGGCCAGGTCGGGCAGCACCGGCTCGGGGACCTCGGCGCCGCGCTCCCCCTCGCTGTCGACCTGGACCGTGAGCTCGAACGCCTCGCCGACTTCGACTCGGTCCCGATCGATCTCCGCGACGATCCGCGACTTGGTGTCTGCGCGAGCTGTCCTCGGGGACAGGCAAAGACCGAGGCCGGCGGCGCCGGCGAGCTGCAAGAGGCGACGGCGCGCGATGGTGCGATGTTGACCTGTCCCAAGAGGCAGGGGGTGGAAGACAGGCCGCGCGGGCTCGTGGAGCAGAGGCGTGGGGGCTGGCTCTTCGGACAGGGAGACGAGAGCGGGCGGGGAGGTCGGGCTCGCGGGGGCAGGTTCTTCGGACAGGGAGACGAGAGCGGGCGGGGAGGTCAGGCTCGCGGGGGCTGGTTCTTCGGACAGGGAGACCAGAGCGGGTGGAGAGGTCAGGACGGAGGCCTCCCCTGGCGCGGAGGGCAGGGACGCAGGAGCTGGCTCTTCGGACAGGGAGACGAGAGCGGGCGGGGAGGTCAGGACGGGGGCCTCCCCTGGCGCGAAGGGCAGGGACGCAGGAGCTGGCTCTTCGGACAGGGACACGCGAGCGGACGAGGCGGACAGGACGGGGGCCTCCCCTGGCGCGAAGGGCAGGGACGCAGGAGAGGGCTCTTCGGACAGGGGCACGACAGCGGACGAGGAGGACAGGACGGGGGCCTCACCTGGCGCGGAGGGCAGGGGCGCGGGCGATGGGGCGGCGGAAGTCGGGGGCAGAGTCGGCTCGGAGGACGGGAGAGCAGGCGAGGCGCCGGCGAGGTTGAGCGGCTCTGCGGCAGATCCTGTCCTGTGAGACAGGCGAAGAGGGCGGCCTGCGCGGTGGGGTGCCACGGTCACCAGTCCTTTTCTACCCGAACCTGGCGCGCGGGACGGTCGAGCTGGAAGTTGTCCTCCGCGTCGAGCTGTTCGAGCGCCTTGTCGAGGTCGGCCTTGTCGAGCTGCGGCTGAGCTTGGGGCTGAGGCTGGGGCTGTTCGTCCTTCTCTTGCTTTTGCTCGTCTTGCTTCTGCTCGTCCTGCTTCTGCTCGTCTGGCTTCTGCTCGTCTTGCTTCTGCTCGTCTTGCTTCTGCTCGTCTTTCTTTTCTTCGTCCTGCTTCTGCTCGTCCTTCTTCTCTTCGTCCTTCTTCTCTTCGTCCTTCTTCTCTTCGTCCTGCTTCTGCTCGTCCTTCTTCTCTTCGTCCTTGTTTTCCTGGTCCTGCTTCTCCTGGTCCTTCTTCTCTTCCTCTTGCTTTTTCTTCTCCTCTTCCTCTTTCTGCTTCTTCTTCAGCAGCGCGAGCTCGAGGTTCCACTTGGCGTTGGCGTGGTCGGGCTTGGCCTTGAGGCACTTGATGTAGTGCTCGATGGCGGGGTCGAAGGCTTCGGCGTCGAGGTCGAGGTTGCCGAGCTCGTACTCGGAGCTGGCGTGGACGTCAGGGTGGGTGGACTCGGTGCCGCGCTCGAAGGCCTTGCGGGCCTCGTCCTTGTCGCCCTTGGCGATCAAAGCGAGGCCGCGGTTGTAGAAGATCTCTGGGCGCTCGCCGAGTTCGGCCTCGGCGGCGGTGTAGGCGGCGAGCGCGGCCTCGTGGTCGCCGCTGTTGTAGGCGGCGATGCCGGCCTCGACGTCGCTGTTCTTGCCGGCGAGCGCCTCGGCGAGCCAGCCGGCGGCGAGCACCGCGACGAGCAGCTTACTGGTCGATACGAGCGGCACGGTGTCAGCGTCCTTTCTCGCGCGGCGGCGCGCTGGGTTCGCCGGTCTGGTCGACACCTGGGGTGGCCGCCTGGGACTGGCGGGCGTCGTCGGCGACGGCAGCGACGGGTGCGGACGGGCGGAGAGGCAGGCGGGGCATCGATCAGGGCCCTTTCTTGCGCTCGGGGAGCGCGAGGGAGAGCGCGAGGAGCAGCAGCGCGGGGATGACGAGGAAGGCGTAGCCCTCCTCGCGGTGCGCGGTGACTGTGTCCTCGCGCTGGCCCTTGGAGAGGTCGCGGATCCACTCGGACACCTTGTCGAGGCCGAACTTGTCGGGCTCGACGAGGACGTAGTCGCCGCCGGTGGTCTTGGCGATGTCCTTGAGGGTGGCCTCGTCGACGCGGGTCATGAGGTAGTTGCCCTGCTCGTCGGTGACGAAGCCGTCGGGGTTGCCCTCGGCGTCGAACCTCTGGATCGGCTCGCCGGACTTGGAGCCGATGCCGACGGTGTAGATCCGCACGCCGAGCTTGGCGGCCTCGGTGGCGACCTCGAGCGGGCGCGAGACGGTGTCCTCGCCGTCGGTGAGGAGGATGACGACCTGGTCGGACTCCGAGGGCGGGATGTCCTCGACCGCCTTGCCTTCCTTGGTCGGGAACGACTTGGTCGGGCCGCCCTCGGGGCCGGCAGCGGCGGCGCGGCGGGCGTCGATGAGGAAGGTCAGCGCCAGCTTGAGCGCCTTACCGATCGCGGTGCCGCCGGGGTTCTCGGTGCGCGGGTCGGCCTTGTCGAGGTAGAGCTTGAGGACGCGGGCGTCGCGGCTGACCGGCAGGCCGCGCGCGGCCCCGGCGAACACGACCAGACCGACACGGTCGCCGCGGCGATCGGCCTCGTCGAGGAACCGCTGCAGCTCGGCCGCGAGCCGCTCGCTGCGCGACGGGTAGACGTCGCGCGCGAGCATCGACTTGCTGTAGTCGACCGCGAGCACGATGTCGAGGCCGGTGGCGGGGACGATGGTGGTCTCGCCGCCGTACTGCACGCGCAACAGACCTGCGCAGAGGAGCATGACCGAAAGGACAGAGACGACGGCGGCGACGACCCGGCTGGCGTGGTTGACGCTGCCGACCAGGCGCTCGACGAGGACGGGGCTGCCGAGGCTGGCGAGGCCGCGCCGGCGCTGGCGCGCGGCCCAGATGTAGGCGGCCGCGGCCAGCGGGACCAGGACGAGCAGCCACAGCAGGTCCTCGCGGGCGATGACGACCTCCTCGAACAGGGTCAGGACGTCCTTGGTCTCGGCGTCCTGGGCGAGGTCGCGGAGCACTTCGGCGGGGCTCATGCGCACCTCCGCGGGAGGGACGGGGCGAGGGGGGTCGCGGCGCGGGAGCGCGGCCGATGGGGATGCTCGGCGTCCTGGGCGAGGTCGCGGAGCACTTCGGCGGGGCTCATGCGCACTTCCCCGGGCGAGGAGCGGGCGGAGGTCGGGCGGCGCGAGCATGGCTGAACAGACATGGCTGAACGGGCATGTCGCCGAAGGCCTGCCGGCGGCTGGGAGGCAACGGGCTGGAGGGGTCGCGGGGCCTGTTCAAAAAAACATGGCCGGAGAGACATGGCCGCACCGACATGTCCTTCGGGACGGGCGGCGGGGCTCATGGGAACCTCCGCAGGCGGGTCGAGCGGAGCAGGATGTCGAGCATGAGGAGGAGCAGGGCTGGCCACAAGACCAGGTGGAACAGCTGCGCGCGGATGTGCTCGCCGAGGATGGTCGAGCGCTCGAGCTTGTTGAGCAGGTCCTGGAAGGTGGTGACGAGGGCCTGCTGGTCGACCGCCGTGTAGGCGTAGCCGCCGGTGGTGCTGGCGATCCGCTCGAGCCGGCCGGGGTCGGTGGAGGCGGCCTGGCGACCGATCAGGACGGTGTAGACGTGGACGCCGCGGTCGGCGGCCTCGCGCGCCATCGAGTCGGGGTCGACGCCCTCGGCGTTGTGGACGCCGTCGGTGAGGAGGACGACGACCTTGCTGTCGGCGTCGGACTCCTTGAGGCGATTCAGCGCCTGGCCGAGGCCGGCGCCGATCGCCGTCTTGCTGCCGTCGAGGCTGCCGAGCTGCAGGCGGCGCACGAGCTGGCGCAGGACGCCGTGGTCGACCGTCAGCGGCGAGACGGTGGTGGCGGTGGCCCCGAACGCGACCATGCCGACGCGGTCGTGGCGGCGGCGGGCGATGAAGCTGTCGATGACGTCCTTGGCCGCCTCGAGGCGGTTCGGGTAGAGGTCGTCGGCCTCCATCGAGTCGGACAGGTCGAGGGCGACGACGATGTCGATGCCCTTGTGCTCGACGCGGTCGGTTGCGCGGCTCGACTCGGGGCGCGCCAGAGCGAGGGCCAGCAGGACCGCGGCCGCGAGGCGGAGGCCGTCGGGCAGGTGGGCCAGGCGGGCGGCGAGGCCGGGGCCGAGGCGGCGGGCCGAGGTCGCGCGCGAGAACTTGAGGGTGGCCGGGCGCGGCGAGACGACGCCGCGGATCACCACGGCCAGCAGCGGGACGAGGGCCGCCAGCAGCCACCACGGCGAGGCGATGACGACGTGCCGGAGGTCGGCGCCGAGGTAGGCGGCCAGGCCCAGCAGGGACAGGCCGAGGGCGAGCCCGGCGAAGCCGAGGATCGGCAAGAGGTTGTGCAGCACGGCGACGAGCCGCTTGGCGGAGGCGCTCATTCGCCCTCCTCCTTGAACTTGGGCACCGGCTCGGTCGGGATGTCCGACTCGGGCACGAGCTTGGGGGCTGCGCTAGAGGACATGTCCTTCGGGGCCTGTTCCTTGGGTCCTGTCCCCGAGGACGTGTCCTGGGGGGCCTGGTCCTTGGGACCGGCGGGCGCGACCGGGGTGGTCGCCACGACCATGCCGCGGGCCTGCTCGACCGCGGCCGAGGCCTCGCTCGGCGGCGGGGCGAAGCGGGCGAACTTGACGAGGTCGCACTGCTGCAGGAACCGGATCACCTCGGTCGGCTTGAGCGGGGCGATCGCGGCCTCGGAGCGGAGCAGGGCGGCCCGCAGCTCGTCGGTGGTGCGCTCGAGCGCGTCGATGCCGAAGCGGCCCTCGAGGTAGCCCTTGAGGATCTCGGTGAGCATCAGGTAGTGCAGCTGGAACTCGCCGCGGCCGGCGTAGTCGGCCTCCTTGAGGCGATCGAGCGCGCGCAGGGCCACGCGGTCGGCCGGCTCGGGCGGCGGCAGCACGACCGGGCGCGGCCGCCGGCGCCAGCGCAGCCACAGCAGGGCCGATACGAAGCCGGCCACCAGCGCGCCGGCGGTGTAGTAGATCGCGGTCTCGGCGCGGTGGTTGGGATACTCGAGCGAGATCGGCGGGTCCTCGCCCTGGCGCTTGGGCTCGGCCTCGTTGGCCAGCAGCGCGGTGACCGTGAAGTTGTGCGACGGGACCTGGGCGGTCTGCACGGCGCCGTCGGGGGCGACGTAGGTGATCGGGAAGCTCGGGGTCTTGGCCTCGCCGACGGCGAAGTGCTGGATGGTGAAGGTGAAGACCTTGCGCAGGCCCTGGCCGGTGCTCTCCGGCTCGCTCTCCTCGACCGAGACCAGGTGCATCGGGTCGAGCTTGAGCCCGAGCGGGACGTTGACGGCGTAGCCGGTCGGGTAGGCGACCGTGACCTCGAGCTCGAGCAGGTCGCCGATCTGCGATGGGTCGGGGGTGACGCGCGCGCTGATCGCCACCGGGCTGTCGGTGGCTGGCGCAGAGGACATGTCCTCCGGGGCAGGTTCGTCGACCGGCGCGGCCGCGGGGAGCGGGGCGACGCTCGGCGCGGGCGCCGACGGGAGCGCGGGCTGCGTGGGCGTGGGCGGTGGGGTCGCGGGCTCGGGCGCGGGCGCGACGGCCGGGGCGAGCAGGGCGGCGAGCAGGAGACCGTGGAGAAGAGACAGCGTCACCGGCGCATCCTCCTGGCCCGGCGGGCGAAGAAGTTGACGAGCGGCTGCTGCCAGTTGTCGCCGCAGCGGATCGACATGCTGTCGAGGCTGAGCTTGCGCAGCAGCTGGTCGAGGCGGGCGCGCTCGGCCTCGACCCGCTTGCGGTAGTTCTTGGCCCGGCGCGGGCTGAGGTCGAGGAAGCTGTCGCCGCCGAGGCCGAGCAGCTCGAGGTCCTCGAGGGCGACGAGGCCGAGCGCCGGCAGCTCGAGCTCGAGCGGGTCCTCGACGCGGATCGGGATCAGGTCGTGGCGGCGGCGCACCATCTTGAGCGCGTGCTCGAAGGCGCGGGCGGCGTCGGGCGAGTCGTCGGGGACGGCGTCGACGAAGTCGCTGATGAGGATGGCGACGGTGTGGCGCTGGCCGAGCCGCGCGAGGTACTCGAGGCCGCTGGCGACGCGGGTGGCCCGGCTCTGCGGGACGTGGGTCAGGACCTGCTGCACGACCGCGAGCACGTGCTTGCGACCGCTGCGCGGCGGGACGAACACCTCGACGCCGTCGGTGAAGCCGATCAGGCCGACCCTGTCGTTGTTGCGGATCGCCGAGAAGGCGAACGTGGCGGCCAGGCGGGCCACCAGCTGGCGCTTGTCGTAGTCGCGCGAGCCGAGGTCGAGGCTGCCCGACATGTCGACCACGAGCATGACGGTGAGCTCGCGCTCCTCGGTGAACAGCTTGACGTGCGGCTCGCCGGTGCGCGCGGTGACGTTCCAGTCGATCGCGCGCACGTCGTCGCCCGGGGTGTAGGCGCGGACCTCGGAGAAGGCGACGCCCTGGCCCTTGAACACCGACTGGTAGGAGCCGGCGAGGTGCTGGTTGACGAGCCGCGAGGTCTGGATCTCGATGCGACGGATCTCGCGCAGGAGCTGGGTGGTGCGCTCCTTCGCGGCCTCGGCGTCGCTCCGGCTCGGCGGCGACTTATCGGCGGACGGGCGGGCCATGGCGGCGCTTACGGGACCTGCACGTGCTCGAGGATCGCCCGCACGACCTCCTCGACGGTCTTGCCCTCGGCCTCGGCCTCGTAGGAGAGGATGATGCGGTGGCGCAGGATGTCGGGCGCGACGGCCTTGATGTCCTCGGGGCTGACGTAGCCGCGGTGGCGCATGAAGGCGTGGGCCCGCGCGGCCTGGAACAGGGCGATGGTGGCGCGCGGCGAGGCGCCGAAGTCGATGAACGGCGCCAGCTTCTCGAGGCCGACGGCCCCGGGGGTGCGCGTGGCGGCGACGACGTCGACGATGTACTTCTGGACAGGTTGCTCGACGATCATGCGGTCCATCGTCTGCTGGACCTTGGCGATGTCGTCGGGGCCGATGACCGCCTGGACCTCGGGCTTGCTGGCGGTCGGCGCCCCGCCGATCCGCTGCATGATCTGCAGCTCCTGCTCGGCGGTCGGGTAGCCGACCTTGATCTTGAACATGAAGCGGTCGAGCTGGGCCTCGGGCAGGGTGTAGGTGCCCTCCTGCTCGATCGGGTTCTGCGTCGCCAGCACCAGGAACGGCTTCGGCAGCGGGTAGCTGGTGTCGCCGATCGTCACCTGGCGCTCGGCCATCGCCTCGAGCAGCGCGCTCTGGACCTTGGCCGGGGCGCGGTTGATCTCGTCGGCCAGCAGCAGGTTGGTGAAGACCGGGCCCTTGCGGTTGGTGAAGCTGCCGGTCTGGTGGTTGTAGATGACGGTGCCGAGGACGTCGGAGGGCAGCAGGTCGGGCGTGAACTGGACCCGCTTGAACTCCATGTGCAGGCAGCGCGCGAGGGTGCTGACGGTCAGCGTCTTGGCGAGGCCGGGGGCGCCCTCGAGCAGCACGTGGCCGTGGCACAGGAGGCCCATGAAGACGCGCTCGATCATCTCGTCCTGGCCGACGATGACCTTGTGGACCTCGGTCATGAGGCGCTCGACGAAGGCGCTCTCGCGCTCGACGAGGTCGTTGATCACGCGGATGTCGTAGGCTCCTACACTCATGGCTGTCGCTTGATGGGTACGCGGTGGTGGGGAGGCAAGGGGGTCGCGGCGGCTGGCGCGATCCGTGGTGCGCCGGATCTATACGCCCGGCCGCCTACCACGCAAAGTGGCGGGTTATTTCCCGGTCTGCGGGCCCTGAGGACAGGTGCGGGGCCGGTCCTGCGTGCGCTCCGGACCTGGAGGGGCGGCGAAATTTCGGGTTCCGAGCGCTCACTCGCGGACGCCGCAGCTCGTCGAGGACGCTCGCTGCCGGGGCCCGGCTCGGCGTGAGGTCGGAGTCACACGCGCCCGGGTTCGCCGTGAAACATCCGCCAAGGCTCGCCGAGCGGACCGGCGGCCGCGCACCGGCGCGCGCGCGCCGGTTTGACGGACGGCGGCCGGTGTTCTAAAAGTGCCGCCGCATGGTTGCCCCGCGCCAGCTCGAACGGCTCTTCGACCTCCGCACCGTCCGCCGCAACATCCGCGGTGGGCTCATCACCAAGGAACGCTACGAGGAGTGGCTGAAGACCCTCCCCGACGCGGCCGACAACGTCGCCACGGTGAGCTTCGAGGACGAGGAGCGCGAGGCCCGTCGCGCCGCGCCGCGCTTCCCCGTGATTTCTCCCACGCGTCCGCTGGTCAGCGCGCCGTTCGACGACGAGGACGACGAGTACGACGACGAGGACGAGGACATCGAGGGCGACGAGGCTGACGAGGTCGAGGTCGCCGCGGCCCCGCCGGCGAGCGAGCCTGCGAGCGAGCCCGTGAGCGAGCCTGCGGGCGAGCCTGTGAGCGAGCCCGCCGGCGAGCCCGAGCCCGAGCCCGAGGCCCCGGCCGCCGACGTCGACGCCGGCGAATCGAACGACGAGGGCTGATCGCCCGTGCGTGCGCCGCTGGTCGTCGGGCTCGTCGCGCTCGTCGCGTGCCGACCGCTCGACGACGAGGCGCCGCCATCACCTGTCCCTTCGGACAGCCCCAAGGCCGAGCCGGCGCCGACGCCGAGCCCGCCGCCGGGGCGACCGCCGCGCTCGCAACTGGCGCTCCCCGACTTCGCGGCGGTGACCGAGCAGATCGCCCCGTCGGTGGTCAGCGTGATCTGCACGCTGCCGCAGGCGGCCGGTCGCCCGAAGCGCGGGATCGGCAGCGGCACGATCGTGCGCGCCGACGGCCTGGTGGTGACCAACGCCCACGTGGTGCCGCTCACCGCCAGCGCGATCGACGTCGAGTACGCCAATCAGGAGCGCGTGCGGGCGCAGGTGATCCACCGCGAGCCGCTGCTCGACCTGGCGGTGATCGCCGTCGACCCGCCGCGCGTCGACCAGGCGCCGGTGGTGTTCCGCGAGCGACCGGTGCGCCCCGGCGAGTGGGTGCTCGCCGTCGGCCACCCGTTCGGCCTCGGTGACACTGTGACCGTCGGCGTGGTGTCCGGCCTCGGGCGCGACTGGGTCGACGTCGGCAAGCCGGAAGATCTGCCGCAGGACGGCTTCTTCAGCTTCGTGCAGACCGACGCGTCGATCAACACCGGCAGCTCGGGCGGGCCGATCGTCGACCTGCGCGGCGAGGTGCTGGGGATCGCCACCGCCGTCCGCGGCGAGGGCACCGGGATCGGCTTCGCCGTCCCGGCGCCGATGGTCCGCCGCTACCTCGAAGAGGTGCTGACGCACGGCCGTTTCCGCCGGGTCCGCCTCGGCCTCCGCGCCGCCGACGACGACGAGTTCCCGGGGCGCATGGCCACGGTCAAGGTGACCCGCGTCGAGGCCGCGGGCCCCGGCGCGAAGGCCGGCCTGCAGGTCGACGACTTCATCCTCTCGGTCGCGGGCCGCCCGGTCAGCCGGGTGTCCGAGGTCGCCTACCTGACGCAGCTGATCGGCGTCGACGGGCCGATCGAGATGCAGGTCCAGCGCGCCGGCGAGCCGCTGCGCTCGGTCACTCTGGCGCCCGTCGAGGGGCTGTGAACTTGGAGACATGCCCGAAGGGGCATGTCGTGAGGGACATGCTCTGAAGGGCATGCCCGATCGGGCATGCTCTTCGGGCTAGACGTCGCGGCGCTGGTAGACGTTGACGCGCAGGTACTCGCCCTCGGCGTGGCCGGGCCAGACGGGGTGGTCGGGGCCGGGGCCGAGGGCGTGGACGCGGGCGAGGTCGCGGGCGCCGGCGGCCAGCAGGGAGGCGTCGAGGTCGGGGCGGCCGACGTGGTGCGAGCAGCTGCAGGCGATCAGGAAGCCGCCGGGGCGGAGGCGCGGGAGCAGGCGGCCGAGGCTGCGGGCCATGGCCGTGACCGCGCGCTCGCGGCCCTGCGAGCCGGTGGCGATCCGCGGCGGGTCGAACACGATCACGCCGAACGGGCCGGCCAGCGCCGGGTGGTCGAGGGCGCCGAACATGTCGGCCTGGACGAAGGATGTCCGATCGGCCAGGTCGTTGCGGGCCGCGTTGCGGCGCGCGAACTCGAGGGCGCGCGCGCTCTGGTCGAGGCCGACGGCGGTGACCCCGGCGGCGGCGGCGTGGACGACGAAGCCGCCGACGTGGCAGCCGAGGTCGAGCAGCGGGCCGGCGGCGCGCACGGCCAGCTGAGCGGCGAGGCGGCGGTTGTCGCGCTGGTCGAGGTAGGCGCCGGTCTTCTGCGCCGGCGGGGCCGGGCAGCTGAACCAAAGGCCATGTTCCTGGAACTCGAGGACGGCCTCGGGATCGTCGGGCGCGGCCTCGTCGGCGATCACGAACACGCGGTCGGCGGTGCGCGGGCGCAGGAGGTCGAGGATCGGCGCGCGGCGAGCGGCGATCGCCGGGGTGCCGAGCTGGACCACGCGGTCGTCGCCGTAGCGGTCCACGACCAGGCCGGGCAGGCCGTCGCCCTCGCTGTTGACCTCGCGGTAGGCGGTGGTGCCGGGGTCGGCGACGAGGCCGAGCTCGGCGCGGGCGGCGAGAGCGGCGGCGAGCCTGCGCTCGAACCAGCCCTCCGCGGGCGGGGCTGCGCCCCAGTGGACGACGCGCAGCGGGATGTCGGCGTCGGGCGCGAGCAGGCCCCAGCCGAGCACGGCGTCGCGGTGGTCGACGAGCTGCGCGAGGCTCGCGGGGTCCGGAGGTCCCCAGATCTTGGCGACCTGGCGCTGGCGGATCCACGGCCCGGACTCGGGGCCGATCCGGCCGGCGTCTCGCCGGAGTGCGACGCGGGTGGTCATGCGCGGGGGATTATGCGCGAAAAAGATTTGCTATGGTGCCCCCCGCATGCTCCCCCTCGCGGCGCTCCTCGCGACGTGCCTGGCCTACGGCGCGTCTGGTATGCCGGCGCCGCGCGGCAACACGGTGCTGGACCTCGAGAAGAAGCGGGTGTTCGGCGTGTCGGTCATCGGTCGCATGGGCATCCTCATCGGCGCCGGCGACGTCCTGTTCGACCGCCGGCCGCCGCTCGGGTTCGGCTTCGGCATCGCCCTGCGCTACCACGCGCTGCGCCTCGGGCCGATGCGGTTCGGCTTCGAGTTTCAGGGCGGGCACACCCGCTTCCCCGACCGCAACCGCTTCACCGTGCCGGCCGACCCGACCACGCCGATCGACCCGAACACGGGGGCGCCGATCGGCCAGCAGGTGACGCGGGTCTCGTCGCTGTCTCACACCGACCTGACTCTCGGGCCATCCTTTCAGATCCCGGCGCGGGTGCTGGTGATCGAGGTCGGCGCCGGCGTGGGCCTGATGATCTCGAACTGGCGGCGCATGCGGTCGGCCAACCCGTGGGAGGACGAGCAGACGGTCGGCTACGACCCGCTGGTCCGCGCCGGGGCGAGCATCGGCGTGCCGATCCGCAAGAACCACGGCGTCGCGCTGGGGGTCGACTTCCAGAAGGCGTTCTCGCGCACGAAGGTGGTGGTCGACCCGGCCGCGCCGGTGGGCACGCCGCCCGACAGCGTGGTGTTCGACATGCTCCTCAACGTGACGCTGGCCTATCAGGCATGGTTTTGAGGACAGGAGGATAGGGACATGTTGACGAGGCTGCAGCAGCACCCGACCCGCCGCCCGCCCGAGGGGCCGGTGGTGTGCGTGGTGCTCGACGGGGTGGGGATCGGGCGCGGTGACTTCGGCGACGCGGTGGCGCAGGCGCGCACGCCGACGCTCGACCGCCTGCGGGGGCTGCCGTCGTTCACCAGCCTCCTGGCCCATGGGACAGCCGTGGGCATGCCGAGCGACGCCGACATGGGCAACAGCGAGGTCGGCCACAACGCGCTCGGGGCGGGCAGGATCGTCGACCAGGGGGCCAAGCTGGTCAGCGGGGCGATCGCGTCGGGGGCGATCTTCGGGCCGGCGTGGCGCCGCTGCGTCGACGCGGTCAAGGCCTCGGGCGAGCCGCTGCACTTCGTCGGTTTGTTGTCCGACGGCAACGTCCACAGCCACATCGATCACCTGCTCGCGCTGGTCGAGCGGGCGGCGATCGAGGGGGTGAAGAAGGTCCGCGTGCACGTCCTGCTCGACGGCCGCGACGTGCCGGCCCGCTCGGCGCTGCCGTTCATCGACCGGCTCGAGGCGGCGCTCGCCCGGCTGTCGCAGGACGGCCGCGACTACCGGATCGCCAGCGGCGGCGGCCGCATGGTCGTGACCATGGACCGCTACGAGGCCGACTGGCGGATCGTCGAGCGCGGCTGGGACGCCCACGTGCGCGGGCTCGGGCGCCGGTTCTCGTCGGCCCGCGAGGCGGTCGAGACCTATTACAAAGAGACGGGGCTCGACGACCAGAACCTGCCGGCGTTCGTGATCGCCGACGCGGTCGGGCCGGTCGGGCCGATCCGCGACGGGGCGGCGGTGATCCTGTTCAACTTCCGCGGCGACCGGGCGCTCGAGCTGACGCGGGCGTTCGAGGAGGAGCACTTCGACAAGTTCGCCCGCGGGCCGAAGCTGCAGGTCGAGTTCGCCGGGATGACGCAGTACGACGGCGACCTCCAGCTGCCGACGCACTTCCTGGTCGCGCCGCCGGCGATCTCCGGGACCATGGGCGAGCTGCTGGCGAACGCCGGGGTGACGCAGCTGGCGATCAGCGAGACGCACAAGTTCGGCCACGTGACCTACTTCTGGAACGGCAACCGCTCGGAGCCGTTCGACCCGAAGCGCGAGAAGTACGTCGAGGTCCCGTCCGACGGGCCGCCGCTCGAGCACCGCCCGTGGATGCGCGCGGCCGACATCACCGACCGGCTGATCGCCGAGATCGACGCGTACAAGCCGAAGTTCGTGCGGGTCAACTACGCCAACGGCGACATGATCGGCCACACCGGCGACCTCGGAGCGACGATCCTCGCCGTCGAGGCGGTCGACCTGTGCCTCGGCCGCGTCATCGAGGCGGTGCGCGCCCGCAAGGGCATCACCGTGGTGACCGCCGACCACGGCAACGCCGACCAGATGTTCGACCTCCGCCCCGACGGCGCGTATCAGGTGCGCACCAGCCACTCGCTCAACCGGGTGCCGCTGGCCATCGTCGACCCGCGGGCGCCCGGCGGCGGGCCCGTGCTGGCGCCGCCGCCGTCGGCGGGGCTGTCGAACGTGGCGTCGACGTGCCTGGAGCTGCTCGGCTTCCTGCCGCCCGAGAGCTACCGGGCGTCGCTGCTGGCCCGGTGAGCGCGCTCGCGCTTGCGCAGGTGCAGGCGCAGGCGCAGGCATGCGTGCAGACGGTGATCGTCATCGGGCTCGCCGGGTCGGTGGTCCTCGGCGGGTCGATCCGTCGGCGACGGGCGAGGATCGTGGCTCACGCATCGGCGCCGGCAGCGACCTTGCCGCCCGGGGCGCACTTGGGTACTGTGCGCGCGAGCGGTTTTCAACAGCCATGATGTCTCTCTCTCGTAGCTTCCCCAAGAACGTGTCCCTTGCTCTCGCGCTGGCCGTTGCGGCCGGTTCGTTCGCGGCGTCCGGCTGCGGCGGCAGCGGATCCCGCCGCAAGGGGAAGCAGTCCGAGGCGCGGCAGTGGATCGACAATCCGAGCAGCGGCAAGAAAGAGGGCAACATCATCAAGATCCCTCAGATCGGCCTCGAGTTCGAGATCCCCGACACCCTCTACGTGTTCAAGAACTGCGAGGAGACCGGCCACTCCAAGGGTGAGCTCGAGAGCAACCCGGAGTGGGTGACCGTGGCGTCCTGCTCGTCGGCCGGCACCTCGAGCTCCGACGAGGACCTCGGCGCCAGCGCGTCGTCCGACAGCGAGATGATCGCGCTGACCTTCTACCTGGCGCCCAAGGAGCGGCCCGTCGACGAGCGCGCGGTCGCCTTCTACCGCAACCAGTACCAGGAGCGCGGCCTCAGCATCGAGGACCTGTCGTTCAACGACGGCTACTTCGACAAGACCGGCATCTACGCCAAGCTGCAGGTGACCGACGAGTCGGGCAACGCGACCCGCGAGATCCAGCAGTTCATGTTCCCGTACGGCGATGTGCTCTACATCGCCCGCATGGAGTACCCGTACGGCGACACCCGCGCGATCGCGCAGGACTGGAAGTCGATCATGCCGTACTTCCGCGTGTCGCTGCAGCGCTGAGCGGGCCGCCGGGGACGCGATGACGAGAGAGCCGCCCGTCGACGACGGGCGGCTCTTCGTTTGGTCGATGCGGCGGGTGCCTCTGGAGATATGTCCACAGGGGAATGTCTCGACGGACATGCCCCTCAGGTCATGTCCCGCGGGACATCAGCTGGCGCGGGCCCAGCTGGGCCGCCAGGAGGCGTCGCGCAGGGTGAGGACCTCGAAGCCGTGGTCGGTGACGAGGATGGTGTGCTCGACCTGGGCGCTCCACTTGCTGTCCTTGGTGACGGCGGTCCAGCCGTCGGCCAGGATGTCGCAGTGGGGGGTGCCGAGGTTGATCATCGGCTCGATGGTGAAGGTCATGCCCGGCTTCATGCGCAGGCCGTTGCCGCGCTTGCCGACGTGCGAGACCTGCGGCGGCATGTGGAACTCGCGGCCGATGCCGTGGCCGCAGAAGGCCTCGACGACGCCGTAGCCGTGGCGGCCGTGGGCGAACTCGTAGATCGCCGCGCCGATGTCGCCGATCCGCTTGGTCGGCCCGACCTCGGCGATGCCCAGCCACAGCGACTCGCGGGTGACGTCGACCAGCTGCTGCGCCTCGGGGCTGGTGCTGCCGCCGACGATGAACATGTCGGAGCAGTCGCCGAAGTAGCCGTCGAGGGTGGTGGTGATGTCGATGTTGACGATGTCGCCGGCGGCGAGGACACGGTCGCCCGGGATCCCGTGGCAGATGACCTCGTTGACGGAGGTGCAGATCGAGCGCGGGAAGCCCTTGTAATTGAGCGGCGACGGATAGGCGCCGTGGCTGACGATGTACTCGTGGCAGATCTTGTCGAGCTGGCCGGTAGTGACGCCGGGGACGACGTGCGGGGCGATATGATCGAGCACCGAGGCCGCCAGCCGGCACGTGGCCCGCATCTTCTCGATGTCACGCTTGCTCTTGATCTCGACTGCCACGTCCGTAATCTCCCGGCCGATCGTGCGCGGAGAATGGTCGCCAGCGGCGGGGAGGTCAAGGGCGCGTCCGGAGACCTCCCCAGGAGGGCAGGCGCACGTGAGGGTTTGGCGCCTTCTGGTAGCGAGCGGCCCGGGTCTGTGCCAAGGTTCGCCCCGCCCCATGGCTGTCTCCAGCGCCCCCGCCTCCGGGTTCGGAGCCGTCCTCGATGCCCTCGCCCAGCGCCAGCTGCTGGTCGTCAGCGGCAAGGGCGGCGTCGGTAGAACGACGGTCGCCGCGCTCCTCGGCCTGTCCCTGGCCCGGCGCGGCCGGCGGGTGCTGGTGGCGACAGTCGGCCTCGACGACCGCCTGGCCTGGATGCTCGGTCAACGCACGCTCGCCGAGACGCCGTCGGTCGCAGGCCCCGGCCTCTACATCCAGCGCGTGGTGCCCACGGTGTGCGTCCGCGAGTACGGGGCGCTGGTGCTGCGCAGCGAGCGGATCGCCGGCGCAGTCTTCGACAGCGCGCCCATCCGTCGCCTCGTCCGCGCAGTGCCCGGCCTCGACGACTTCGCGGTGCTCGGCAAGATCTGGCACGAGGCGGTGCACGCGCGCAGCTTCGACGTGGTGGTGTTCGACGGGCCGGCGACGGGCCACCTCCGCTACACGCTCGGGATCCCGCAAGCGATCCTCAAGACGGTCCGCGTCGGCCCGCTGCCGCGCGAGGCCACGCAGATGCAAGCGAGCCTCGAAGACCCGTCGGTGACGACGGCGGTGCTGGTCGGCCTGCCCGACCGCTGGCCGCTGACCGAGCTGGGCGAGATGGCGGCGTCGCTGCGCAGCGAGTCGCGCGTCAACATCGGCGGGATCTTCGTCAACGGCACCTGGCCCGAGCTGCCCGCGTTCCAGGCCGGCCCGGCCGAGCTCGACCCCGACGGCCAGGTCGCGCGCACGCTCGCCGCGACCCGTGTCGTCGCGCAACAGGCGGCCCGCCAGCGCGGTCACGTCGAGGCCTGGCTGGCCGGCGAACAGGCCGCGGGTCGCCGCGTGCCGCCGGTCGTCTCGCTGCCGTGGCGCTTCCAGGGCTTCGCCGGACTGGCCGACGTCGAAGACGTGCTGGCGACGCTCGAGCCGCGGAGGGCGGCGTGAATCAGATGGTCAATCGGACAGGTCCCTCAGGACATGACCTTCAGGACGGGTCGAGCTCGATCAGGGCCTGGCCGGCGTCGACGGCGACGCCCTCGCCGACGTGGACGACCTTGACCACGCCCGCGGTGGTGGCCAGGAGCTCGTTCTCCATCTTCATCGCCTCGACGATGACGAGCGGGGTGCCGCGCTCGACGCTCTGGCCGGCGCTGACGAGCACGCGGACGACCCGGCCGGGCATCGGCGCCTTGACGAGCCCGCCGCCGGCGCCGCCGGTGCGACCGGCCGCGAGGGCGGCGTCACGAGCGGCGGCCTGGGCGGTGCGGACGTCGAGCGCGACGGCGACGCCGCCGACGGACGCGGCGGTCGGCGAGGCCTGGCCGTCGAGGCTGACGATCCGCTGGGCCGCCTCGCCCTGCACGCGCACGTGGCTGCGCCCGCCGGCGATCGCGGTGACCTCGTGGGCGACGCCGTCGACGACGACGACCGGCGGGTCGGAGGCGGTCACTCTGGCGACGAGCTCGCGCTCGCCGACTCGCACGACAAACTCTCTGCTCGCGCTCACGGTCGGCGAGACTACGTCATTTCTTTCGGGCGCGTCCACGCCCCGCAGCGGGACGGTGGTCCGGCGATGACCTCACCCAGACCAGGAGGGGACCCGCTGTCCGCGGGGCCGTCGCGCCGCGTGCTGCTGTGCGTCGGCCCGGGCGGCGTCGGCAAGACGACCTGCGCGGCGGCGCTGGCGCTCGGGGCGGCGCGCCAGGGCAAGCGCGTGCTGGTGGTGACGATCGACCCGTCGCGCCGGCTGGCGCAGGCGCTCGGCCAAGACCGGGCCCGCGCCGGCGAGGAGCTGCCGGTGCCGCTGCCGGAGGGCGGGCAGGGCAGCCTGCACGCGCTGCTGCTGGCCCCCGACGTGGTGTTCGACCGCATCGTCCGCGCCTACGCCGAGACCCCGGCGGCGGCCCGCCAGATCACGCAGAACCCGATCTACCGCGCGATCGCCGAGAACCTCGGCGGCGCGCTCGAGTACGCGGCGATGGCCCAGCTGCAGATCCTGCACGCGGAGCGCCGCTACGACCTGATCGTGCTCGACACGCCGCCGACCGCCAACGCGATCGACTTCCTCAGCGCGCCCGAGCGGATCCACGAGGTCGTGACCAACCCGGCGACGCGGATCCTCACCGGCGGCGGCAAGATCGGCGCGCGCCTGTTAGGGGTGGGCAACGGGGTGGTGCTGAAGGCCCTCGGGGCGATCGGCGGCGGCGAATTCCTGGCCGAGCTGGGGGCGTTCCTGCGCGACTTCTCCGGGGTGTTATCCGCCTTCCAGCAGCGCGGCGGCGACTTCTCGACGTTGCTCACGTCGCCCGAGACGGGGGTGGTGCTGGCGACGTCCGCCTCGCCGCTCAGCGTGCGCGAGGCGCTCGACTTCCTCCGCGTGCTCCACGAGCGCGGCCTGCGGGTCGACAGCGTGGTCCTCAACCGCGTGCTGCCGCCGTTCCCGCCGCCGCCGCCGCCGGAGGCGGTCCGGGCGACGCTGGCGGAGCAGGTGGAGCCGGCTGTCCTCGAGGACATGTTGCAGCGGGTGCTCGGCGTGTACGCCGGCCTGCGCGTCCAGGGCGAGCAGTCGGTCGCGGCCGGGCAGGCGCTGACCGGCGCCTACCCGCGCCTGCCGCTGTGGCTGCTGCCGCTGCGCGACCCGGCGCCGACCTCCGTCGACGACCTGGCCCAGCTGGTGGCCCAGTTCGTCCGCTGGGGCAGCTGAGCGCGAATGGCTGTGCAGTCCGAACAGGCATGTTCGAGAGGACATTCCTGAACAGGCATGTCCTTTCGGACATGTACAAAGGGGCATGCTCTCGACGAGAGCACGCCCCCTGTTCATGACGAGGAATTCAGAGCGGCTGGGCGAGCAGGGTGCGGACGGCCGCGCTGGCGCACGCGAGGCCGAAGGCGCCGGTGACGAAGCTGGCGGTGCCGTAGATGACGTTGCGGTGCATGCAGCCGTGGAGGTCGTTCTCGCCCTGGGGGCAGACGCAGCGGAAGCCCTCGCCGCCGTCGTAGTCGAGCTCGAGCGGGTCGCGGGCGGGCTCGGGCGAGTAGACGGCGGGGATCCCCCACGACTCCTTGTCGCGGTGGGGGAACTCGTGGTGCTTGCGCAGCAGCTTGCGCGTGGCGGCCAGGAAGGGATCGTTCTCGACGGCGTTGAGGTCGGCGATCCGGATCTGCGTCGGGTCCATCCGGCCCGACGCGCCGCCCGAGACGACCAGCGAGATCTGTCGCTTGCGACAGGTGGAGATCAGGTGCGTCTTCGCGGCCAGGTTGTCGATCGCGTCGACGACCAGGTCGGGCCCGCCGGCCAGCAGGTCGTCGCTCGCGGCGGCGTTGTAGAACTCCTGGCGCGGCACGACCTCGCAGCGCGGGTTGATGAGCCGCAGGCGCTCGGCCATGACCGCGGCCTTGGGCTTGCCGGTGGTGCCGCGCACCGCGTGCAGCTGGCGGTTGGCGTTGGTCACGCAGATCAGGTCGAAGTCGACGATCGTGAGCTTGCCGACGCCGCTGCGCGCCAGCGACTCGGCGGCCCAGCTGCCGACGCCGCCGAGGCCGACGACCATCACGTGGCTGCCGAACAGCCGCTGCATGCCGGCGTCGCCGACGAGCCGTCCCATGCGGTCGAAGCGGCGGTGGAGCTTGTAGGTGCTGGTCTCGTCGTCGGCGACGGCCGGGGCGGCGTCGGCGACGGCCGGGGCGGCGGCCTTCCGCGCGGGGAACAGGCCGGCGCTCGGGATGAACTGCGTGGTCATGGCGAGGCCGGAGTATAGAGGTCCGGTCCCGCGGGTCGAGGGCTCAGCCGCACCGCTCGGCGTCAGCCAACGTACGCGCCGCCATCACACACTTGGCGTGACGCGCGTAGACGAGCTTGCCGCGCAGCTGGAGCAGCGCCTCGGCCTGTTTGCGACAGCCGAGGCGGTACTGGTCGAGCAGGTTCTCGACCGCCTCGCCGTGCTCGCCGCCGGCCTCGGCGCGCAGGATGTCGGCCTTGCGCTGACACACTTCATGCGGCGCGGGGGCGCGGACGAAGGCGATCCACAGCGCCGCGAGCAGCGCGAGGAAGAGGGTGACGAAGGTGGCCGCGAGCTTCATGGCCGGGCTCCTCTGGGGCGAAGGGTGAGCGCCAGGTCAGGCGGCCGTGCGCCGGCCGACCGGGCTGTGGTGCGAGCGCGGCGATCGTCGCAAGGTCGCGATCGCGGTGAAGAACGATCGTGCCACGTCGGCCGATCAACCGCCGCCGTCGATGACGCGGAAGGCCGCGCGCCGCTTCTTGGCCTGATCGTCGCTCGGGCTGGGCGCGGCGGCGGGCGGTGCGGCTTCGGCCACGGCCGGCTCCTCCGCGGCAGGCTCGGCCTCGACGCGCCGCAGCTCGGGCTTGGGCTCGGCCGGCGGCTCGATCTTGCTGATCGCGTTGTCGAAGGCCGGGGTCGGCTGCTGACCGGCAGCCTGACGCTTGACGGACTCGGGGACGTGGCGGTCGAGGACGATGCCGCGGCCGGTCGAACGGTCGGTGACGATATAGATCGACTCCCAGGGGAACGAGCAGCGGGTCACGTGCCCGCCGAACGAGAGATCGGCCGCGAGACCGGTCTCGCCGAACACGAGGTCGAGCGGATAGCTGGCGTCGAGGTCGATGATGAGCCGCTCTCGCCACTGCTGGCGGATGAAGTCCGGCACCGTCACGGAGGCGTGGGTCGCGTCGACGTGAAGGCGTGGGCAGCGACCAGCCGCGTACAGCGACTCGATGACACTCTGGACAGGGTGCACCATGGCCCGCCTAAGCTAGCGGAAGTCGACCGGACTGGCGAGGGTCGCGGCCTTTTCCGCGCGGCGCCGGGGCCACCACCGCGGGCCCGCAGCTCGCTTCGGCGGTGGCTCGTCCGTGGCGGCGCGTCGCAAGTCCGCTCGCCGCGCAGCCCGTTGCTCAGCGTCCGCGTGTCCGCACGGCCGCCCCCGCCAGGCTCGATTTGCCCCCGACCGGCGCGGGCGTGCTAAGCTGAAATCAGCCCGATGCAGATCCACGGCCCCGGTTATTGCTCCTGCCACGCGCCCTCGCCCGCGACGCCGGGCGCGGCGCCGTCGACCGGGTTCTTCGTGCTCATCCTGTCGCTGTCGCTGGTGCTCATCGGCCTCGTGGTCCAGGGCGTCATCCCGCTGACGTGGTGACCCAGTGAGGCCGCACGACGGCCGCGTACGCGCTCGCGTCGTCGCAACGTGACGACGTTGCGCATGCAAGCGGCGCGCGTTCAGCCATTGAAGGCGGCGAGGCCCGTCAGGGCGCGACCGATCGCCAGAGTGTGGATCTCGTGGGTGCCCTCGTAGGTGTAGACCGTCTCGAGGTTGCACAGGTGCCGCATGATGTGGAACTCGCCCATGATGCCGTTGCCGCCGAGCATCGAGCGGGCGGTGCGGGCGGACTCGAGGGCCATGCGCACGTTGTCCCGCTTGAGGTACGAGACCTGCTCGGGGCTGAGCTTGCCGTCCTGCTTGAGCCGGCCGAAGTGATAGGCGAGCAGGAGGCCCTTGCCGATCTCGTTGTGCAGCTCGACGAGCTTCTGCTGCGTCAGCTGGAAGCCGGCGATCGGCCGCCCGAACTGGGTGCGCTGCAAGGTGTACTCGCGCGCCCGCTCGTACACGCTCATGGCCGCACCGACGGCGCCCCAGCCGATGCCGTAGCGGGCCTGCGTGAGGCAGCCGAGCGGGCCCTTGAGGCCCTGCACGCCGGGCAACAGGTTGGCCTTCGGGACGCGCACCTCGTCGAGCACGATCTCGCCGGTGATCGAGGCGCGCAGGCTGAGCTTGCCGTGGGTCTCCGGGGTCTGCAGGCCGGCCATGCCGCGCTCGACGAGGAAGCCGCGGATCACCGGCGTGTCGCTGCCGAAGTCGAGCGTCTTGGCCCACACCACCAGCACGTCGGCGATCGGGCTGTTGGTGATCCACATCTTCTGGCCGGACAGCACGTAGTCGCCGCCGGCCTCGTGCTGGCGGGCGTGGGTGCGCATCGAGCCGGGGTCGCTGCCGCTGTTGGGCTCGGTCAGACCGAAGGCGCCGATGATCTCGCCGCGGGCCATGCCGGGCAGCCAGCGCTCGCGCTGGGCCTCGTCGCCGTAGGCGAAGATCGGCCACATCGCCAGCGCCGACTGGACCGAGCAGAAGCTGCGGATCCCGCTGTCCTGCCGCTCGAGCTCGATCATCGTCAGGCCGTAGGCGACGGGGTTCATGCCGGCGCAGCCGTAGCCGTGCAGCGGGGCGCCGAGGAAGCCCATGGCCGCGAACTCGGGGATGAGCTCGCGCGGGAAGGTGCCGCGCTCGTAGTGCTGCTCGATGACGGGGGCGATCCGCCGGGTCCCGAAGTCCCGCGCGGCCTGCCAGGTCAGGCGCTCCTCGTCGGAGAGCAGGTGGTCGATCGACAGCAGGTACGGGACGCCGGACATCGAGGCGTGTCTACCACGCGCGCCCGGCGGCTCCCGCGGCCCCGAAGTGAGACTGACACGCTCGCCGGCGCGTGAAGCTCCTCACCGCGCCGGCTCACGCCCGAGGTCGAGCGCCAGCACCAGGGTGAGGCCGAGCAAGACGACGTTCCGCACGAGGTCGAGGGCGCCGACCGGCTCGGCCTGGACGGCGTTGCCGAAGCAGCCGCAGTCGAGGTCGATCCCCCGCGCCAGCGCCGAGCCGATCAGCACCGTGAAGATCGCCATCAGCCCGACCGCCAGCCACACGCCGCCCCGGTACAGCCGCCCGCTCAGCAGCGCCAGCGCGGCCAGCAGCTCGAGCATCGGCGCGGTGGTGGCGACCACGTTGACGAGGAAGTCGGGGAACAGGCGGTAGTTGGGCAGCTTGGCCGCGAACGCGACCGGGTCGGCCAGCTTGGGCGCGGCCGCGGCCAGCAAGACGCCGGCGACGACCAGGCGCAGGGCCCAGATGCCGCCGCGCCGCCACTTGGATGCCTGATCGGACATGTCCTCTTGGACCTGGCTCATCGGACATCCTCCGGGCCGGGGCTGGACATCGGCGTGGCGGGCGCGAACGAGGCGGCGGGCGCCTCGGACGCGGCGGGTTGCTCGAGCGGGAGCTCGGCCTCGCCGCACATGGTCTCCTCGACCCGGGGAGCCGGGACCCACGGCAGATCTGGCCGCAAGGCCAGGTGCACGAGGCCGAGGACGAGGCCGGCGGCGAGCAGCGCGAGCAATTCGCGGACGTCACGACGCATGGGACTCCAAGCCTAACACCGGCTGGGCGGCCTTATTCCGCGAACGACGCGCTGCGACGCGCCCGCGCACCCCGGGCCGGCGCTCGTGCGGCAGCCCTCGTCCTGTCGGCCTCGCCGCGGCGGATGCCGGGAATTTGCTGGCGCCTGCGGGTGCAGTGCTACCCTTGCGGGCGCGCCCGCGCAGGCGGCGATGCCGCCGGGGCCCTGGACATCTCCAGGGGCCGTCCGGGCCCGTCGTCCTTCCCGGCCCCCGCGGTCGGGAGCGCCAGGAGCCTCGCCCATGACCCAACGCAAGCTGTTCGTGCTGTGGACCCTGCTGTGCGCGCTGGCGCTGCTGCCGCGCGCCGCCGAGGCCGCTCCGGTGACGGTGGGCGGCAAGGCCAGCACCACCGGCGGCACCAGCGGTTCGGCCAGCGGCCCCAAGAAGTCGGGCTTCGAGCTGCCGGAGAACATCATCGGCGGCAACGCGATCACGGCGCTGCTGCCGGTCCAGGTCGGCTTCGCCGGCTACTTGCCGCGGGTCCGGATCGGCTTCCAGTACGAGCGCCAGCTGTACAAGGCGCACTGGGTCTACGTGCAGATCGCCGGCCTGCTCGACCGCGGCGACTGGCACACCTTCCGCCTGCCGGAGTGCGGCCTCGGTGCTTCCATGGGCTCGTGCAACCGCGGCACGGTCGCGGGCTTCGACCTCGGCCTCGGCTACGCTCACAAGTGGTTCCTCAAGGACCACCCGTACCTGGTGCCGATCGCCCGCGTGGGCCTCAACGGCGGGGCCTGGTGGTACCCGTACATCACCGAGTCGCGCCAGCAGTCCCGCGAGCGCACCTGGTCGCTGAGCGTCCGCGGCGGCGGCGGCCTGCGGATCTTCCTGCTGCGCAACCTGGCCCTCGGGCTCGACGTGAACCTCGTCCTCGGCTTCACGATCTCCCGCGACCGCCCGCTGGCCAAGCAGCCCGAGACCAACGCCAACTTCCTGATCGGCATGGAGGTCCTGCCGCTCATCGTGGAGTACCGGTTCTAGCGCCGGCTCCGGGCGGTTGCGCGCCGCCTGCGCACGTGTGAAAACCCGGTTCGCGGAGCGCTGGAGATCGTGCTACCTCCCCGCGGCTCATGTCGCTCGCTGTCGGAATCGTCGGTCTGCCCAACGTCGGCAAGTCCACCCTGTTCAACGCGCTGTCCAACGCCGGCGCCCAGGCGGCCAACTACCCGTTCTGCACGATCGATCCCAACATCGGCGTGGTCCCGGTGCCGGACCCGCGGATGGACGCGCTGATCAAGCTGTTCGAGCCGCTGAAGGAGGTGCCGACGGCGGTCGAGTTCGTCGACATCGCCGGCCTGGTCAAGGGCGCGAGCCAGGGCGAGGGCAAGGGCAACGCGTTCCTCAGCCACATCCGCAACGTCGACGCGATCGTCCACGTGGTCCGCTGCTTCGACGACAGCGGGATCGTGCACGTGCACGGCAAGGTCGACCCGGTCGACGACGCCGAGGTGATCAACACCGAGCTCTTGCTGCGCGACATCCAGTCGGTCGAGGCGCGGCTGCAGAAGGCGGTCAAGAACTCGAAGGGCGGCGACAAGGCCGAGAAGCTGGCGGCGGCGACCTGCGAGAAGCTGCTGGCGGCGATGAACCGCGGCCAGCCGGCGCGGACGATCGAGCTCGACGACGAGTCGCGCGAGGTGATGAAGTCGCTGACGCTGCTGACCGCCAAGCCGATGCTGTACGCCGCCAACGTCGCCGAGTCGCAGCTATCGGCCGGCACGTCCGACCCGCTGGTGGCCAAGGTGGTCGAGCTGGCGGCGCGCGAGAAGTCCGAGGTGGTGGTGATCTCGGCGGCCATCGAGGCCGAGATCGTCGGCCTCTCGCCGGACGAGCGGCGCGAGTTCCTCGACGGCCTCGGCGCCACCGAGCCGGGCCTGAACCGCCTGATCCGCCAGGCCTACGCGCTCCTCGAACTCATCACCTTCTTCACCGCCGGCAAGCAGGAGGTCCGCGCCTGGACCATCCGCCGCGGCACCCACGCCCCCCAGGCGGCCGGCAAGATCCACACCGACTTCGAGCGGGGCTTCATCCGCGCCGAGGTCCAGGGCTGGGAGGACCTGGTCCGTCTCGGCTCCGAGGCCGCCGTCAAGGCCAAGGGCCTGCTCCGCGTCGAAGGCAAGGAGTACGTGGTTCAGGACGGCGACGTCATGCACTTCCGCTTCAACGTCTGAAACTGGCCCGAAGGCCAGGTTGTCAAGATGGTGATGGCGCAAGTTGCGCGGAATGCGCTGGCGGACACGCGGCGCGGACCTCCCGGGTGGGGTGTGGCATTTGCCGACGGGCGATGGCACGCTCGCGCCGTGAACCAGGTTGCGCGGTCCTCGTGTCGCTCGCTCGCCGTCGCGCTCGCGGCGGCGATGGTGTTCACCCCGACAGGCGCGCGCGCGCGCGTGGTCGTCGAGCCAGCTGTCTCTGGGGACAGGGTCGCGGGGACAGCCGGCGAGGGCGAGCAGGCGACCTCGAAGGTGCCGCTGTCGAACGATCCGGCGGTCGAGTACAAGGCCGGCACGCAGGCCTACGCGCTCGGCAACTACGAGCAGGCGATCGTCCACTTCGAGCGCAGCTACGCGCTGTCGAACCACCCGTACCTGCTCTACAACCTCGGCCTGGCGTACACGCAGTGGTACGGCCTGTCGAACGACGCCGGCCATCTGCGGAAGGCCCGGCGGCTGTTCCAGAACTACCTCAAGGCGCTGGCCGACGATCCGAAGATGGATCAGGAGCAGCGCGACGACGCCGAGGCGCAGATCGCCAAGATCGACGAGCAGCTGGCGGAGATCGCCGCGCGCACGCCCGCCGCCACGCCCGCCGAGGGGCCGACCCAGGCCGACAGCGCCCCGCCGCCGCGCGGCGGCGACATGCCGCCGCCGAGCAAGCAGCCGGTCTACAAGAAGGGCTGGTTCTGGGGGGTCATCGTCGTCGGCGTGCTCGCGGTCGCGGGCGGCGTCACTGCCGGGGTGCTGGCGAGCAGGCGCGACGAGCGAGGCCCGGCCGAGCTCGGCAACATCGGCCCCACGCGCGGCGAGGCCCCGATGGGCCTGGGCCTGCGGTTCTGAAGGAGCGCCGGTGGTCTCGAGCCAGGAGCTGCATCCTTCGGCCGGCGCGCGCTTCGTGTGCGAGCGCGAGCCCGGCGAGTCGCTGCGCTACCGCGCGAACGTGTACGTCGCCGGGGGGGCGACGATCACGGCCGCGTTGACGTGGGACCAGGCCGGGCAGGCGACGCTCGCGCCGGTGCCCGACGACCCGTGGGTGGCGAACGAGTTGCTCAAGCTGGCGCGGGTGCTGAAGCACAGCGGCCAGGCGCGGCTGGTCCGCTGGCGCGGATGAACGAACGGACAGGTCCGAAAGGACCTGTCCGTTCATTCATGGACTCCTGGACATGCCCGAGCGGACAGCTTGAGCAGGCTGGCCGGAGCGGCTAGCCGGTGCTGCTGCTGGTGCTGTCGCCGCCGGTGCTGCTGGTGTCGGTGTCGGTGTCGGTGCCGGTCTCGTTGATCGGGCAGCCCTCTTCGCCCTCGTCGCAGCAGGCGCACACGGCCGTGCCGTCCTGGACCTCGCACGAGCCGAAGTCGTAGGTGGCGCCCATGTCGTCGCCGGTCTCGGTGCAGAGCTTGAAGCAGTCGGCCTCGGTGGTCTTGCCCCACTTGCAGCCGGCCCAGGTGTTGGCGTCGAGGCAGCTCGGGACGTCGCCGGAGCAGGCCGCGCCGGAGCCGCTGCCGCACTCGGTGTAGATGCTCGTGCCGTCGTCGACGCAGCCGTACGAGAAGTCGTAGCCGTCGAGCTTGCAGGTGTCGTCGAGCGTGGTGTCCTCGACCCACACGCCGCCCTCGCAGTAGTACTGCTTGCTGCCGTAGGGGCCGCAGGTGTCGGGGTTGGTGCAGAAGAACGACTCGGTGTCCGGGTTGCACGTGGCCGGGGGCTCGACCGCCTCGAGGCACTCCTCGGGGGTGCTGGTGGTGCCCGCGCTGGTGGTCGGGAGCTGCTCGGTCGTGGTGCCGTCGGTCTCGCCGTCGGTCCCCTCGGTGCCCTGCGAGGTCTGGCCGTCGTCGGGGCAGCAGGTCAGGTCGGCGTCGTCGCTGGGGTTGCACCACGTGTAGCCGACGTCGCAGAAGCACTGGTCGCCGGAGAGGGTGCTGTTCGGCTCGCACTGGCCGCCCTTGCCCTCTTTCTCGCAGCAGTCGGTGTCGTCGGTGTTGGGGTTGCAGCGCTCGTAGCCGGGGTTGCAGACGCAGTTGGCGTCGTTGTTGGCGAGCAGGCTGCCGCAGTCGTGGATGCCGGCGTCATCCCCACCAGGTCCCACCGTGATCACGCAGCCGAGCGCGAAGGCCGTGGCGAAGGAGAAGACAGAAGCCAAGAAGGAAGAAGGCAGAGAGCGTCGTTGCATGACTCGATCCTGTGGAATCAATCCGTCCGACGACAGGGGCGCGTGGTTGATTCTTCGCGAAAAAGTACGCGCGCCGCGCCACCGCGCAGCGCGCGTACTTCCACGCTGAGACTCGTGTAGAGGCTCCTACACGGGCATCGAGCGACAGGGACCGGCCAGCGATCGCGTCGCTCGTGCAGACACGCACGCGATCGCGAGGCGCGTGCGGGCGAGCGGGTGCGCGGGCCAGCGCGCTCAGCCGGGCTGATCACCCGTGGGGTCGCCGTCGACCTTCCACGTGTGACCCTTGCGCATGAGGGCGTTGATGTCGCCGAGCCCGCGCGCGCGCGCCTGCTTGTTCTGCTCGTGCATGCCGACCTCGAACGGGACGAGGTTCTCGTCGCTGCGGAACAGCACGCCGACGGCGACCGGGAAGGCCGGGGGCTCGAGGTTGGCGAGCAGGAACGCCTGCGCGCGGTTGGTCTCGTCGTGGACCAGCAGGTCGGCCTCGGTCACGCCGTTCTCGCCGACGGTGACGACTTCGATGTCGAGGCTGCCGGGGCGCAGGCGCAGGCCCTTGTCGTCGCCGAAGCGCATCGGCTTGCCGTGCTCGAGGTGCAGCTGCTGCTGCGCCGCGACGTCCTTGGCCGTGAAGTGGTCGAAGGCGCCGTCGTTGAAGACCGGGCAGTTCTGGAACACCTCGACGAAGCCGGTGCCCTGGAACTCGTGCGCGCGCGTCAGCGTGGCGATCAGGTTCTTGGCGTCGGTGTCGACGCCGCGGGCGACGAAGCGGGCGCCGCAGCCGAGCGCGAACGCGGCCGGGGCGATCGGGTTGTCGACGGAGCCCATCGGCGACGACGGCGAGCGCTTGCCGAGCAGCGACGTCGGCGAGTACTGGCCCTTGGTGAGGCCGTAGATCCGGTTGTTGAACAGGATGATCTGCAGGTTGAGGTTGCGCCGCAGGAGGTGCATCAGGTGGTTGCCACCGATGCTGAGGCCGTCGCCGTCGCCGGTGATCAGCCAGACGTCGAGCTGCGGGTTGGCGAGCTTGAGGCCGGTGGCGATCGCCGGCGCGCGGCCGTGGATCGTGTGGAAGCCGTACGTGTTCATGTAGTACGGGAACCGGCTCGAGCAGCCGATGCCGGAGATGAACACGGTGTTCTCGCGCCGCACCCCGAGCTCGGGGAGCATGCGCTGGACCGCCGCGAGGATGGCGTAGTCGCCACAACCGGGGCACCAGCGGACCTCCTGGTCGGAGGTGAAGTCCTTGCGGGTCAGCGGCGGGTTGGGAGGATCGAGGGGCGTCATCGTCGTGACTCCAAAAGCTCTCGGGAAGGCGATCAGGCGGAGGCGAGCAGGCCGCGAATCTCGGCCTCGATCTCGGCGATCTTGAACGGCTGGCCGGCGATCTTGTTGAGGCCGCGCGCGTCGACCAGGTAGTCGCTGCGCAGGATCTTGACCAGCATGCCGTTGTTCATCTCGGGCACGAGGACGTGCTTGAAGCGCTTGAGCACCTCGCCGAGGTTCTTCGGCATCGGGTGCATGTAGCGGATGTGCGCGTGCGAGACCTTGAGGCCGGCCTTGCGCGCGCCGAGCACGGCCGAGCTGATGGCGCCGTAGGTCGAGCCCCAGCCGACGACCAGCAGGTCGCCGCTGTCGTCGCCCTGGTCGATCTTCTGCAGCGGGATGTCGTCGCCGACGCCGGCGATCTTGGCCGCGCGGACCTTGACCATCTTGTGGTGGTTGTCCGGGTCGTACGAGATGTTGCCCGAGTCGTAGTTCTTCTCGAGGCCGCCGATGCGGTGCTCGAGGCCCGGGGTGCCGGGGACGGCCCAGTTGCGCGCGAGGGTCTGCGGGTCGCGCAGGAACGGGTGGAAGCCGGCCGGCTCGGTGCGGTGCTTGACCGGGAAGGGCTCGAAGCTGTTGATGTCCGGGATCTTCCACGGCTCGGCGCTGTTGGCCAAGAAGCCGTCGGTCAGGAGGATGACCGGGGTCATGTACTTGGTTGCGAGGCGCACGGCCTCGACCGCCATGGTGAAGCAGTCGCCGGGGGTCGAGGCGGCCAGCACGACCAGCGGGCAGTCGCCGTTGCGGCCGTAGACCGCGAACAGGAGGTCGCTCTGCTCGGTCTTGGTCGGCAGGCCGGTCGAGGGGCCGCCGCGCTGGACGTCGACGACGACCAGCGGCAGCTCGGTCGAGACCGCGAGGCCGATCGCCTCGGTCTTGAGCGCGAGGCCGGGGCCCGAGGTGGTGGTGATGCCGAGCGCGCCGGCGTACGAGGCGCCGATCGCCGCGCACACCGCCGCGATCTCGTCCTCGGCCTGGAAGGTGGTGATGCCGTAGGCGCGCAGGTTCGACAGGCTGTGCAGGATCGTCGAGGCCGGCGTGATCGGGTAGCTGCCGAGCACGAGCTCGAGGCCGGCCAGCTTGCCGCCCGTGAGCAGACCCCACGCGGTCGCCTCGTTGCCGGTGACGTTGCGGTAGTGGCCCTCCTGCAGTCTGGCCTTGGGGACCTCGTAGGCGTGGATGCCCTGCGGCATCTCGGCGGTCTCGCCGTAGACGTGGCCGGCGTTGAGCGCGGCGATGTTGGCCTCGGCGATGTTCGGGTTCTTGGCGAACTTGCCGCGCAGCCACTCGGCGGTGCTCTCGCGCTCGCGCCCGAACATCCACATCATCAGGCCGAGCGTCCACATGTTCTTGGCGCGCACAGCCTCCTTGTTGCCGAGGCCGAACGACTCGACCGACTGCAGCGTGTGCTTGGTGATGTCGATCTTGAGCAGGCGGTAGCCGTCGAGGCTGCTGTCCTCGAGCGGGTTCTTGTCGTAGCCGGCCTTCTTGAGGTTGCCCGCAGTGAACGCGCCGGTGTTGACGACGAGGAGGCCGCCGGGCTTGAGGTCGCGCAGGTTGACCTTGAGCGCCGCCGGGTTCATCGCCACCAGCACGTCGGGCGCGTCGCCCGGCGTCATGATGTCGTGCGCGGCGAAGTGGACCTGGAAGCCCGACACGCCGAAAGTCGTGCCCGCGGGGGCGCGGATCTCGGCCGGGAAGTCGGGCAGCGTCGACAGGTCGTTGCCCATCAGCGCGGTCGTGTCGGAGAACTGTGAGCCGGTGAGCTGCATGCCGTCGCCGGAGTCGCCGGCGAAGCGAATCACGACCGATTCGATGAGCTCGCGCTGGGAGGTCGAATTTGTGGAAGCGAACGTATCCATGACCGCAACGAGCGCGCGCAGCCGTGGCAGCGCGCGTGTGAAGAGTATGCGCCGTGGCCGGTTTCATTGTCATCGCGGGCCCTGGGCCAGGCCCGTGAGCCAGCACAAGCCTCGTGCGCTACGTCGACGCACGTTGTCGCGAGTCACTCGAGGCTGCGCACGAGCGCCTCGACGTATGCGACGTAGCTCTCGAGCGTGGTCGAGGTCGCGTCCTTCGGCGCTCGCGCGAGAGCCGGCGGTGACGGCTGTCCCTTGGGGTCGACCACGGCCCCGGCCCACGCGAGCAAGACGGCGCGGTCGAAAGAATTAACGATTCGCTTACCACGGACCGGCGAGGCGGCAAGACGAGCGTTCCAGGCCAGCACCTGGCGTACGAAGGTCCGCGTCCAGGTCTTGTGATTGGCCTCGAAGGTTGCCGCGAGGTCGGGTCGTACGGCAGAGAGGATCTTGCGCACGCCCGCGCCGACGCGCGGGGCGTTCCGCGGGTCGTCGAGGAGGTCGCGCTGGCTGGCGGCGACGCTGTGGACAGCGCCGCCGACGCGAATGTCGGCCGGACCGAGCTTGGCGTCGATGCGGACGAGGACGTCGGTACCGCCCTCGGCGGTGACGATGGCCCCGAGCACACGCGTGGGGACAGTGACTTCGAGCGGCTCGGCCGCGACGGCGCGGCCTGTGATGAGAGTCGTAGCGATCGCTGCCGCCGCCGAGAGCCAAAGTCGCCGTGTGATCATGCGCAATTCCCGACGACGTCAGGGTAGCGCGATTTGTTCACCCGGCCCGGCGGGGAATTCGTGGCGCCACGGCGGCTCGAAGGTCCACACCAGTCGCTTGCCGAACCCGATCCGGTTGTCCGTCAACTTGGCCCAGGTGATCGCCAGCGCGTACAGCCGGTCGCGCTCGCCGAGGTGGGCGGCGGCGACCGGGTGCCGCTCGAGATACGCGGCGCGGAGGCTCGCGGCGGCGTCTCCGTGTAACCGCGTGCACACCACGACCTCGCCGCGGAGCTGCACGCCGCGGACTTCGCCGAGCACCTCCGTCTCGAGGTGGATCGCGGCGGCCACTGCGGCAGGCCCCTCGCCGATCGCCCGCCCGTGACAGGTGTCGGCGCGGCTTGCGAACACGAGGAGCGGCGCGGCCGAGCCGGGCAGGCCAGCGGCGGCGTAGAAGAGAGGAGTCGCGTAGGGCAGACCGTCGTCGTCCAGCGTGGCGAGGGCGACGACCCAGTGCTCCTGCAGGAGCCTCATGAGCAGCCTCACGTTTGGCAGCGCGGGCGATTCGGCGGCAGGCATGTCGGGTCCGCTTGTACCTCGAGCGCGCGGCCGCACGGGCCCGGTCGGTCGCGCGGGACGCCGTGTTAGAGTTCGCGCCCATGAAGCAGCAGTCACTGGATGCAATCGTCGACCGCGGGCTCGCGGCCGTCGATGACGACGACCTCAAGACGGCGGAGGACGCCCTCGAGGAGGCGGCTCGGCTCGGCGGCGAGAACCACGTGCGGGTGTTGCACCTGGCCGGTATGGTCGCCTGGGCCCAGGGTCGCCTCGATCAGGCGGCGGGTTATCTGATGCAGGCCGCCGACGGCGCGCCCGAGGACCCGCAGATCTACCTCGACTGCGCCGAGTGCTTGTTGTCGCACGGCGAGGACCTCGACGAGGCCGAGGCCGCGGCCCGCGCGGTGCTCCGGCTCGAGCGCGCCGACACCGACTCGATCGATCAGGCGCGCCTGTTGCTGGCGCAGATCCGCCTCAGCGACGACGACACCGAGGAGGCGCTCGAGCTGCTCGAGGGCATCAGCGCCGAGCGCAAGAACGACGCGGCGTACCTCAGCATCCACGGCTTCGTGCTCATGAACTCGAACCGCCCGAAGGAGGCGGCGGAGTCGCTCGGCCGCGCGGTCGCGGTCGATCCGGAAGACCCGGACGTCCACTACTGGTACGGCCAGGCGCTCGAGGTGCTCGGCGACGTCGCCGGCGCCCGGGCCGAGATGCTCAAGGTGCTCGAGCTCGACGCGAGCGATCTCGAAGACCACGAGCCGGTCAGCGACGAGCTGACCGAGGACCTGCGCGGCCACTTCGAGGCGCTGCTCGAGGACATCCCCGACCAGGTGCTGAAGCTGGTCGCGAGTGCGCCGATCACGGTGCAGGCGCGCCCGACCGCGGCTCAGGTCGGGGCCGGTGCGGATCCGCGCGGGATCGTCACGTTCGTCGGTCGCGCACGCACGGACGACGCCGACGCCCGGCTGGACAGCATCGTGCTCATGCGAGACTTCTTGCTCGACGAGATCGAGGGGGACGAAGACATCCCCGAGCTGCTGATGATCGGCCTCGTCGACGAGCTGCGCCGCTTCTTCCGCCTGGAGGGGCTCGAGGTGGCGACCGGAACGGAGGACTGACAGCCCATGGCGACGACCCACGCGAACACGGCGGCCCTGATCTACGACTGGAACGAGAAGGAGCGGACCGGACCGCTGCTGCGGCGGGCGCCTCGCTTCGTCGACGAGAGCATCCGCGACGGCATCCAGTCGCCGTCGGTGCGCGACCCGTCGATCGAACAGAAGATGGAGCTCGTGCGCCTGATGGATCGCATGGGCGTGCAGGCGGTCAACCTCGGCCTGCCGGGCGCGGGTCGCCGCGCGCAGGAGGACGTCGAGCGCCTGCTGCGGTTCATGGTCGAGGAGAAGCTGCGGATCACGGCCAACTGCGCCGCGCGCACCGTCGCCTCCGACATCCACCCGATCATCGACATCTCGCAGAAGGTCGGCGTGCCGATCGAGGTGATGACGTTCATCGGCTCGAGCCCGATCCGCGGCTACACCGAGGGCTGGGACAACGACCGCCTCAAGAAGCACACCCACGAGGCGGTCAAGCTCGGCGTCGACCACGGCCTGCCGGTCGGCTTCGTCACCGAGGACACCACGCGCTCGCACCCGAAGACGCTCGACGTGCTGTTCCGGACCGCGCTCGAGGCCGGCGCCGGCCGCCTCGTGCTGTGCGACACCTGCGGCCACGCGACGCCCGACGGCCTGCGCAACCTCCTCAACTTCGCGCGCGGGGTGCTGCGCTCGATGGACCTCGAGGACACCGTCGAGCTCGACTGGCACGGCCACAACGACCGCGGCATGGCCCTGGTGCTCGGCCTCTACGCGTTCGAGTGGGGCTTCCACCGCGTCCACGGCTGCGGCCTCGGCATCGGCGAGCGCGTCGGCAACTGCTCGCTCGACCTGCTGCTGCTCAACCTGTACCTGCTCGGTCAGCTCGACCCCAAGCAGCACGACCTGTCGTGCCTGGTCGAGTACGTCGAGAAGATCAGCGAGGCCACCGGCGTGCCGATCCACCCCAGCTACCCGCTGTCGGGCCGCGACGCGTTCCGCACCGCCACCGGCGTGCACGCGGCCGCGATCATCAAGGCGACCAAGACCGGCGACCTCGACCTCGCCGACCGCGTCTACTCGGCGGTGCCGGCCCGCGTGTTCGGCCGCAAGCAGGAGATCGAGATCGGCCACTACAGCGGCCGCTCCAACGTGATCTTCTGGCTGCGCGAGCACGGCTACGAGCCGTCCGACGAGCTGGTCGACCGGGTGTTCAATTTCGCCAAGAGCCAGAACCACACCCTCAGCACCGAGGAAGTGAAGGCAGTGATCGCCGGCGGCTGACGGCCGCGCGAATCCAGGAGGGCGACGCGGGCGACCGCGCCGCCCTTTTTCGTGCGCGCTCGCGGGTCTGCGCGGGAGCGATCGGCCGGCTCGAGCGTCGACGGCCGTCCAACCGCGGGCCGCCATGTCACGAGATGTCCGAAAAGACATGCCCTTCCGCGCATGCTCTTCAGGCCATGCCCTCACGGGCATGTCCCCTCTTTTAAACTTTCACTCCCACAGCACCTTGAGCAGCTTCTTGCACTCGCGGGCGAGGGCGGCGAACAGCTCGGGGTCGACCCACTTGTCGGGGATCGGCTCGCGGTTGCCGGCGACAGTCGGCGCGGCGGCGACTGCGACCTGCAGCGGGAACACGTCGGCGCGCGACCAGCCCTGCTTGCGGATCTCCGGCGTCACCAGCTCGATCCACCCGCGCGGGTTGTCGGCCCACGCGAGCCAGCGCAGCGGCGGCGGCTCGCGCGTGGCGTCGGGCGTGCCGGGCCACAGGACCAGGGCCGGGCGCGCGGTGCCCTCGTGGAAGCGGACCATCGCCGGCAGCAGCAGCGCGTCGCCGGGCAGGATGTCGCTGGCCAGCCGCCGCACGACGGGCCGCTCGAGCAGCGCGCCGTGGCCGTGGGTGACGAACACCTGCGAGGCGTCGGCGCCGAGCACCGCGTCGACCTTGAGCGCGGAGATCGGGGCGCCGGTCAGCTTGCTGCGGGTCGGCGTGAAGTCGGGTCGCTTGCTGCCCTCGGGCTCGGCGGGGCGCGGTTCGACCAGAGTGCGCTTGCCGGGCGCGATCTTCTGCCAGGTGAGGGCGTCGGGATCGACGCGCCACAGCCGGCCCAGCATGCCCTCGGCCTGCGGCCCGCCGAGGACGATCCGGGCGCCGGCGTGACCTGTCCCGAGGACCAGCATGCAGCTGGCCGGCCACTGCAGCCGCGTCTCCTCGGCCTCGGGCAGCGGGACGAAGCTGTCCTCTTCGCCAGGTGGAGGCTTCGGCTGCTCGCTCAGGAACCGCTGCAACAGGCCCTTGGGTCGCAGCACGTAGACGTGGCGCTCGTCGCCGCCGCAGGCCAGCGGCGCGGCCTGCCGCGCGGCCAGGCGAGGGAAGCGCTCGCCGTCGACGCGCAGGTGCTTGCCGGTCCAGGCGACGGCGCCGTCGCGGGCGCAGAGGATCGCGCGGCCGGTGGTGGTGGTGCCGAGCGCGGCGATACCCTCGGCGTCGACCTCGGTCGGGCTGGTGGCGCGCAGCTTGAGCTGGGTGTAGCCGGAGGGTCGGTCGGGATCGATGAGCCAGGCGGTGGCCGAGCCGTCGGCCCACAGCGCGCGGCCGTCGAGGTTGACGAGGCCGGTGACGACGCGCTCGGACACCTTGCGGCGGTGCAGCGGGGTCTCCTTGTCGACGTCGAACAGGATCTCGCCGGTCGCTCCGACGCCGCACAGGACGCCCGGACGGACCAGGGCGACGCGATCGACGAAGTCGCCGAGTTTGCTGCCGACCTTGGTGAGCGCGGTCGAGAAGACGCTGCCGAAGTAGAGGTGGTGGCCGCCAATCCACAGCTGGCCGTCCTTGGCGCCCTCGCTCACCGACGGCTCGGGGTTCGCACACTCGATCGTGCGCACGACCTCGAAGCTGCTGACGCCGAGGATCCACAGCTCGTAGGGCAGCGGGACGACCAGGTGCTTGCCGTCGCGGGTGATGTGGATCGACAGCGGGCGATCGTCGAGGTTGGCGACGTCGGCCGACTTCGAGCCGGCGATGGTCCGTTGACCGGTGCTCGAGCGCTTGATGGGGGCCTGGCGCCGCATGACGTGGCCAGACTAACACGGGCGCGGGCCGCGAGATCAGGCCGCCCGAAGACGCGCAGAACGGCCTCCAGGAGGATCCTGGAGGCCGACGGCCGGGTCCGCCCGCGGGTCAGATATTGATGACGCGGCCGCCAGCGTCGAGCGCCGCCTCCTTGACCACCTCGGACAGGGTCGGGTGGGCATGGACGCTGCGGGCGATGTCCTCGGCGCTGGCGGAGAACTCGATCGCCACCGCGGCCTCGGCGATGAGGTCGCCGGCGCGCGGGCCGATGATGTGCACGCCGAGGACGCGGTCGGTCTCGGCGTGGGCGAGGATCTTCACCAGCCCGTCGGTCTCGCCGAGCGCCTTGGCGCGGGCGTTGGCGAGGAACGGGAAGCTGCCCTTCTTGAACGGGACGCCGGCCTGCTTGAGCTCGGGCTCCGTCTTGCCGGCGCTGGCGATCTCCGGGTGGGTGTAGATGATGTTGGGGATCGCGTCGTAGTTGACGTGACCCGGCAGGCCGGCCATCTGCTCGACGGCGGCGATGCCCTCTTCCTCGGCCTTGTGGGCCAGCATCGGCCCGGGGATGACGTCGCCGATGGCCCAGATGCCGGGCACCGCGGTGGCGTAGTGGGCGTCGACCTGGACGAAGCCGCGGCGGTCGAGCTGGACCCCGACCGCCTCGGCGCCGAGGCCCTCGGTGTTGGGCTTGCGGCCGACGGCCACGAGCACGCGGTCGCCGGTGATCGTCTGCGCCTGGCCGTCCGGCGCGGTGTAGGCGACCTCGACGCTGTCGCCCTTGCGGGTCGCGCCGGTGACCTTGACGCCGAGGCGGATGTCGAGGCCCTGCTTGGCGAACAGCTTGGCGGCGACCTTGCTGATGTCGGGGTCCATCATCGGCAGGAGCGCCGGCATGTACTCGAGCACCGTCACCTTGGCGCCGAGGCGGGCCCACACCGAGCCGAGCTCGAGGCCGATGACGCCGGCGCCGATGACGATCAGGTGCTCGGGCACCGCGGGGTAGCTGAGCGCGTGGGTCGAGTGGCCGATGCGGTCGCCGTCGAACGCGACGCCCGGGATGGTGGCCGGGACCGAGCCGGTGGCGATGAGGATCCGCTTCGTCTCGAGCACCTCGGTGGCCTCGCCGGCGACCTCGACCTTGCCGGGCGCGACGATCTTGCCGAGGCCCTTGGCCCAGGTGATCTTGTGCTTGCGGAACAGCCCGGCGACGCCGCCCGTCAGCTGCTTCACGATCTTGTCCTTGCGGCCCAGCATCGTCGGCAGGTCGAGCTCGACGCCGGCGATCTTGATGCCGTGCTCGGCCGAGTGCAGGCGCGCAGCGGCGAACCGCTCGCTCGACTCGAGCAGCGCCTTGCTCGGGATGCAGCCGACGTTGAGGCAGGTGCCCCCGAGGGTCGGATCCTTCTCGACGCAGGCGGTGCGCAGGCCGAGCTGGGCGGCCCGGATGGCGGCGACGTAGCCGCCGGGGCCGGAGCCGATGACGACGAGATCGTAGGTCTCTTGGGACATGGTGTTATGGACCTGGCGGATGGAACATGTCTTGGCAGACAGGCACGTCAGACGTCGAGGAGCAGGCGCTCGGGCGCCTCGATGCGCTCCTTGACGTGGACCAGGAACTGGACCGCCTCGCGGCCGTCGACCAGGCGGTGGTCGTAGGACAGGGCGAGGTACATGATCGGGCGGATCTCGACCTGACCGTTCACGGCGACCGGGCGCTCGACGACGTTGTGGAGGCCGAGGATGCCGGTCTGCGGCGGGTTCAGGATCGGGGTCGACAGCATCGAGCCGTAGATGCCGCCGTTGGAGATGGTGAAGGTGCCGCCGCTGAGCTCGTCGAGCGTCAGCTTGTTCTCGCGGGCGCGCACGGCCAGGCGGGCGATCTCCTTCTCGATGTCGGCGAAGCCGAGCTGGTCGGCCCCGCGGACCACCGGGACGACCAGGCCCTTGCCGCCGCCGACGGCCACGCCGACGTCGTAGTAGCGCTTGTAGACGATGTCGTCGCCGCGGATCTCGGCGTTGACCGCCGGGAACGTCTTGAGGGCCGAGACCGCCGCCTTGACGAAGAACGACATGAAGCCGAGCTTGGCCCCGTGCCTGTCGACGAACCCCTGCTTGTACGCGTTGCGCAGGCGGTACACGGCCGACATGTCGACCTCGTTGAAGGTCGTCAGGATCGCCGCGGTCTGCTGGGCCTGGACCAGCCGCTCGGCGACGCGCCGGCGCAGCGGGGTCATGGCGACGATCTCCTCGCGGCCGCCCTGCGGGCGCGGGGCCGGGGGCGGCGTGGCCGGGGCCTTGGCCTCGGCGGCCGGCGCGGGCTTCTTCGCCTCGGCGGGCTGGGCCTGCGCGGGCTGGGCCTGGGCCGCGGCGCGCTGGACGTCCTCCTTCAACACGCGGCCGCCGCGGCCGGTGCCCTCGACGCTGTCGAGGTCGACGCCGGTGCGCCCGGCCTCGGCGCGGGCGGCCGGCATCGGCTCGCCGCCGGCCTTGGCCTGCGCCGGCGCGGGGGCTGACTGCTGGGACCTGTCCGCAGGGGCCTGTCCCGAAGCACCTGGCGCGGGGGACGTGTTCGAAGGGGCAGGCGCGGCGCCGGCGTCGCCGATGACGCCGATGGTGTCGCCGACGTTGACCTTGGCGCCCTGGGCGGCGGTGATCTCCGTGATCACGCCGGCGGCGGGCGAGGGGACCTCGACGGTGATCTTGTCGGTCTCGAGCTCGACGAGCGGCTGGTCGACGGTGACGCGGTCGCCGGCCTTGACGCGCCAGGACGAGACGACGGCCTCGGTGATGGACTCGCCGAGCGGCGGGACTTTGATCGAGCTAGGCATTGGCGGCACTCCGGGCGGCTTCGGGCAGGTTGGCGAAGGCTTCTTCGAGGATGAGCTTGCGTTCGTAGGCGTGGCTGTCCGGCGAGCCGGTGGCCGGGCTGGCGCTGGCGGCTCGGCCGATGTACTTGAGCGGGCGCTGCTGGTTGCGGGCGGCGAGGGCGTCGCCGAGGCAGCCGCGGACGAAGCTCCACGCGCCGGAGTTGCGCGGCTCCTCCTGCACCCAGCACAGCTCGCGGGCGCCGGCGTAGCGGTTCAGGACCGCCAGCAGCGGGCCCTCCGGGAACGGGTAGAGCTGCTCGACGCGGACGATGGCGACGCGGCCCTCCTTCCGCTGCTCGCGCTCCTCGGCGAGGTCGTAGAAGATCTTGCCGCTGCACAGCATGACCCGCTCGACCTGGGTCGGGTCGGCGCGCTCGTCGTCGATGACGCGGGCGAACCCGCCGTCGGTGAACGCCTCGAGCGGCGAGAACGACGGGCGCGAGCGCAGCAGGCTCTTCGGCGTCATCAGCACCAGCGGCTTGCGCCACGGCCGCAGCACCTGCCGCCGCAGCGCGTGGAACACCTGCGCCGGGGTGGTGAGGTTGCAGACCTGGATGTTGTCCTCGGCGCACAGCTGCAGGAACCGCTCGAGCCGCGCGCTCGAGTGCTCCGGGCCCTGGCCCTCGTAGCCGTGCGGCAGCATCAGCGTCAGGCCGCTGAGGCGGTTCCACTTGTCCTCGCTGGCGACGATGAAGTTGTCGATGATGATCTGGGCGCCGTTGGCGAAGTCGCCGAACTGGGCCTCCCACACGATCAGCGACTCCGGCGAGCAGATGCTGTAGCCGAACTCGAACCCGAGCACGCCGTACTCTGACAGCGGGCTGTTGCGGATCTCGAACCGCGCCTGGCCCTCGCCGAGCTCGTACAGCGGCGACCACGAGCGGCCCGTCTTGGTGTCGGTGTAGACGGCGTGGCGGTGGCTGAAGGTGCCGCGCTGGACGTCCTGGCCGGAGAAGCGGACCTGATGCCCGGCCTTGAGCAGGCTGGCGTAGGCCAGCAGCTCGGCGGCCTGCCAGGTCAGCGGGGCTGCCCCGGAGTACATGTCCTTCAGTTCAGACGCGAACCGCTGGACCTTGCTGTGCAGGTTGAAGTCCTCCGGCCAGCGGACGATCCGCTCGGCCAGGGCGTCGAGCTGGGGCCGCGGCAGGCGGGTCGGCACCTCGGGGGTGTCGCGGTCGGGGCCGCCGCGGAACTGGCTCCACACGCCGTGCATCGGCCGCAGGCGCGGCTTGTGGGCGTACTCGCCGCGGGCGACTGCGAGCGCGCGGTCGAAGGTGGCCAGCCAGTTGGCGTCGATCGTCTCGGCGTCGGCGGGCCCGAGGGTGCCGCGGGCCATCAGCTCGCGCTGGTAGATCGTGCGCACCGAGGAGTGCGTCTTGATCAGGTCGTACATCACCGGCTGGGTGAAGGTCGGGTCGTCGGCCTCGTTGTGGCCGAAGCGGCGGAAGCACACCAGGTCGACGATGACGTCGACCTTGAAGCGCTGGCGGAACCCGGCGGCCAGCTTGGCGACCCACACCACGGCCTCGACGTCGTCGCCGTTGACGTGGAAGATCGGCACGTCGAGCATGTGGGCGATGCTGGTCGCGTAGGGCGTCGAGCGGGCGTCCTTCGGGTCGGTGGTGAAGCCGACCTGGTTGTTGACGACCACGCGCACGCTGCCGCCGGTGCGGTAGCCGGCCAGGCGCGACAGGTTGAGCGTCTCCTGGACCACGCCCTGGCCGATGAAGGCGGCGTCGCCGTGGAGCGTGACGCCCATGACGCGGCTGCCGTCGAGGTCGCCGATCTGGTCCTGCTTGCCGCGCACGCGGCCGGCGATGACCGGCGTGATCGCCTCGAGGTGGCTGGGGTTGAACGCCAGCGCGAGGTACATGTCGTGGCCGCGCGAGGTCTTGTACTCGCGGAAGTGGCCGAGGTGGTACTTGACGTCGCCGGACCCGAGCAGCTCCTCCGGGTGGTTCGACTTCTCGAACTCGAGGAACACGTCCTCGAACGGCTTGCCCATGATGCTCATCAGCACGTTGAGGCGGCCGCGGTGGGCCATGCCGATGCACACCTCGCCGACCCCGAGCTCGGCCGACTCCTCGATCACGGTGTCGATCAGCGAGATCATCGACTCGGCGCCCGAGACCGAGAACCGCTTGGCGCCGAGGAATTTGGTGTGGAGGAACTTGTCGACGTCCTCGACCCCGGCGAGCTGGTGGAGCAGCCGCAGCTGCTCCGCCGGCGGCGGCACGACCTTGTTCTCGCACGCCTCCATGCGCGCCTGCAGCCAGGTGCGCTGCTCGAGGTTCTGCATGTGCCAGTACTCGACGCCGATGCTGCGGCAGTAGGTGTTCTGCAGCTTGGTGAAGATCTGGCGCAGGGTCGCGCGCCGGCCCGGCATGAGCAGCCCGGGGTCGAACTCGCGGTCCATGTGCTCGTCGCCGAGGCCGAAGTAGGCCGGGTCGAGGCCCGCGGCCGCGGCCTCGCGCGGTCGACCCAGCGGGTCGATCTGCGCCGCAGTGTGGCCGTGCAGCCGGTAGTGCTCGATCAGCTTGTCGACGCGGCTCTGGAGCAGCAGCTGCTCGGCTTCGCGGCTGTCGACCCGCAGCGCCTCCGGAGCCTTGCCGCTGCCGCTGCCGAGCTCCCGCAAGATCGGCACCCACTGCGGATCGACCGAGTTCGGGTCCTTCTCGTAGGCCTCGTATAGGGCCTCGAGGAAGGCGAGGTTGTGCCCGCTGAGCGTGGATTCGATATCCATAGGCCGGCCGCAGCATACTCGTTTGCGCGTTCGTGACAACGCAGGGGGCCCCGCGGCCGCGATCGTTTTTGCTGCGGAGATCGCGCGGCGGACAGGCGACCTCGCGCCAACGACGGCGGCTCGGCCGCGCGGGCGTCACGCGGGGTTTTCAGGCGGCTCGCCGCGCGAGGCCGAGGCGACACCTCGCGGCCGGCCGCCGAGGGCTCGCGTCGGCCCCGCGGCGCGCGCGAGGGCGCGGGCCCAGGCGAGGCTCGCGGCGCGACTTGCCGCCCCCCTTCACCGCCGATTTGTGTCACCCTTCGCCCACGATGAGTTCGAAGGCAAACCTCGACGTCCTGAGCCGCCAGGTCGCGTACTCCGGTGAAGGGATCTCCGTCAAGTCGCTCGAGACGGACATCCAAAAAGAACGCACGATCCAGGACAACAAGGTCGAGGAGCTCAAGGTCCTCCGCGAACGCAACGTGAACATCCAGAATGCGATGGCCGAGGAGCTCAAGAAGCTGCGCAAGTTCAGCGACTACCTCAACGGCACCGCCACCAACAGCGGCTTCTGGGCCGGCTTCAAGGAGGTCCTCAGCTACATCCCCGGGCTCGGGTCGATGAGCATGAGCCAGCGGTCGATCGAGGAGCTGCTGAAGGCGCAGTACCAGATCTCGGCCCGCCGCGTGAAAGAGGCCGCCGAGTACGTCGATACGCTCAAGCAGAGCGAGCAGGATCTGTACAAAGAGATCGATCGCATCAACGTGCGCATCGTCGAGATGGCCAAGAACGAGCGCGAGGCGCTGAATTACGTGCTCGAGCTCAAGAAGCTGCAGGAGCAGCTCGAGGCCGAGGAGCAGGCCGTCGAGGCCGGCAGCGTCGAGCAGCGCGACATCCAGGCCAGCGTCGACAAGGTCCGCGCCAAGCTCGCCGAGCACTCGACCAACGTGCAGCTCTACGGCTCGGCCGAGGAGCGCTACGCCCGCCTCAAGGAGAACACCCGCAAGCTGGCCGACACGATCCGCAACCTGGCCCAGGACATCCAGCAGTACACGACGGCGTCGTCGATCAAGCTCGACATGGCCTCGGCCCAGATCCAGGCGATCGGCCGCGCCGCCGACGCATCGACCGTCATGCTCGAGATGAAGCGCAGCCTCGACGTCATGACCGAGTCGATGAACGTCACCACCCAGTTCGTCAGCGACACGCAGATGTTCTTCCGCAGCAACCTCGACACCTTCATCCAGGAGCTCGACACCTTCGACGAGAAGACGTCGACGGTGCTCGAGGACAACCTCCGCAAGTCGAAGGAGATCGAGGACGCGCGGATCCAGGCGGCCATCGACAAGGCGGTCAAGCGGGCCGGCGCCCCGGCCTCGCCGGCTTCCCCGGCCGCGTCCTGACGCCTCGCCGAGGTCGCGATGACCGTCGTCGCGCTCCACACCCAGGCGCTCGTCCTGCCCGAGGCGGCGACCTATCTCGACCTGCTCGGTCGCTCGCTGCACGCGGCCCGCCTGTCGAACGCGTTCCCCGAGCGCCGGCCGCTGCAACACTCGCTCGAGACCCTGGCCGAGTCGCTGCGGCTCGGGCTCCACGGCGAGCTGTACGTCGACTCGCGCGCCGGCCTGCCCAACCTCGCCAGCTTGACCCGGGCGCTGACCGACAAGAGCGTCGCCCGCGAGTCGCTGGCGCGCATGGGCGACCGCGCGGCGCTCGAGGCCCGCGCCGGCGAGGCGGAGGTGTTCGCGCGCCTGGCGGCCAAGCACGGCTACTACGAGAAGCTGCAGGACCGCGAGCTGGCGCCGGTCGATCACCAGCGGGTCTTGCTGCGCCGCCACGACCCGGCCAGCGGCACCGCGGCGTTCCGCATCGAGCTGACCAAGCTGGACGCCAGCGGGGTGTACGTGCGCCTGCAGATCGAGCTGACGCAGGTGTCCTCGCTGTGGCGGCGCAAGGTGATCGACCTCGACAAGGACGGCGAGACGGCGGCCGCAAGCGAGGCGTTCCGGGCCATGGTGTACCGCTGCGCCGACCTCGACGCCGAGGCGCTGTTCATGCGCCTGCACGGGGCCGAGGGCGTGAGCGTCGAGCGGGTCCAGCGCGGCGTGATCGGCCCGGTGCTGTTCGCGGTGCCGATCGGCAGCGGCGTCCAGGTCGCCCGCACTGCCGAGGCCGGCGACGACGCCCTCGGCCGCGAGTGGCACGCGTGGTCGGTGGGCGCCGGCGCGGCCGAGCACGAGCGGCCCGAGCTGCTCGCGGCCTTCGCCACCGACTCGGCCGCGCTCGACATCCGCGACGAACGCAGCAACGACCCGATTTCGCCGCTCCTGCGCGACCGGCTGCGAGATCAGGAGCAGGCGCGTTATCGCGCGCTGCGCGAGCGCTACCCGTTCAAGGTGTTCAAGGACCGCAAGTTCGTGGCGACGCCGGGGCTCAAGGCGGTGGCCCACGCGACCTGCGCGGCCGCTGGCACCAAGAACATGATCTATGACCTCCAGTACCGCTGAGGCGGCGAGGTCTGATCGGACCCTGGCAACTTCGGTAGTTTCTGGTTTGCGTCCGGGCGCGCTTTGGCCAATCATCGCCGAGACGAGCGCCACACGCGCCGGCCGAAGGAGAAGATCAATGCTTAAGTACGTTCGATTCACCATCATCGGCGCCGCCCTGGCGCTTGGCGCCTGTGGGGACGATGACGGGAAGGCCACCGGGACGAACGCCACCAACCCGAGCACCAACCCGACCAACGACGCCACCGAGGGTGACACCTCGACGGGCACCGGCGACCAGACGACCACCAACGGGACGACGACCACCAACGGGACGACCACCGCGCCGAGCCCGACCACCACCGACGGGACCGAGAGCGCCGGCACCGAGACCACCGACAATTCCTTCATCACTCCGCCCGACGGCGGCGGCGGCGTGAAGGAGTGCGACGTGTGGACGCAAGACTGCCCGGACGGCCAGAAGTGCATGCCGTGGGCCGACAACGGCAGCAGCTCGTGGAACGCCACCAAGTGCTCGCCGGTCAACGCCAACCCGGGCAAGGAAGGCGACCCGTGCACGGTCGAGGGCAGCGCGGTCAGCGGCGTCGACTCCTGCGACGTCGGCCTGCTCTGCTGGTACTTCGACGAGAACAACAACGGCAGCTGCATCGACATGTGCAAAGGCACGCCCGACGCGCCGTCCTGCGACATGGGGCAGACCTGCGACGTGTCGAACGACGGCGTGCTGATCCTCTGCCTCGAGACCTGCGACCCGCTGATCCAGAGCTGCCCCGCCGGCCAGATCTGCTTCTGGGACGGCCTCGACCAGTTCATCTGCGATTTCGACGCCAGCGGTGACATGGGCGCGTACGGCGACCCCTGCGCCTACATCAACGTGTGCGACTACGGCCTGTACTGCGCCTCGCCCGAGTCCGTCCCCGGCTGCGACAACGCCGACGGCTGCTGCAGCTCGTACTGCAACATCCAGGAGCCCAACACCTGCCCCGGCGCCGGCGAGGGCCAGGAGTGCGTGCCGTGGTACACCGAGGGCATGGCCCCTCCGGGACAGGAGAACATCGGCGCCTGCGCCATCCCGGCGTGACCCGGCCGCGCGCCCTGACGGGTGCGCGGGGAGTTTCGAGGGACATGTCCTTGTGGGCATGTCCCTTCGCTTTTGCGGCGCAGGGCGGGAGCTTCGGCGAGATGTCCGAAGGGACAGGCCTGAACCGCATCGCCGGCGCGCGGGCCTCGGAGCCGCCGCGGCGGTCGTTTTAGATGTCCGAAGGGACAGGCCCGAGCGGCGCCTCGGGGCAGGGCTCGGTCGGAGAGCTGTCCGAAGAGACATAGCGGCCGCGCTGGCGAGCTGTCCCGGAGGACAGCCCGCCGATCGCCGACCTGCCCCGGAGGACAGCTCCGCGCGGGTCGGTTCACTCGTCGCCGACGGGGAACAGCGGCGGCTTGGGCCGGCCGCGGTAGCCCGGGCCGATCTGGCCCCACACCAGCCAGATCGCCAGCCAGGTCGAGGGCAGCAGGACCATGAACTCGGGGTAGACGCGCATGACGAGGAACGCCATCGCCACCAGCGACAGGGCGCCGACCACGAGGTTGGCCCAGCGGTGGCGCAGCGCGCCGAACTTCTTGTTGCGCAGGTTCGAGACCATCAGCAGCGCGCCGACGATCATCGCCCACGGGAACGCGGTCCACACCTCGGGCCCGAGCTGCAGGTCGCCGAACAGCCGGCCCTCGGCGAACCGGTCGGGCGCGGCGAGCGGGTTGTCGGGCCCGCCGTACTTGAGGCAGACGAGGAACCAGTTGACCAACAGCCCGGCGGCGAGGGTGGTCGGCACGCCGTGGAAGATGGTCTTGTCGGCGATCTCGGCGTCGCTCAGGACGTTGAAGCGGGCCAGCCGCACGGCCGCGGCGGCCAGCCACAGGCCGGCGGCGAGCAGCGCCCAGGCCAGGCCCGAACCTGACCCGAAGGGCAGGCCGGCCGTGGAGCTCAGCGCGGTCAGCACCAGGTACGGCGGGACCACGCCGAAGTTGAAGAAGTCGGCGAAGGAGTCCATCTGCACGCCGAAGCTGCTGGTCGCCTGCAGCCGGCGAGCGACGAAGCCGTCGGCCCGGTCGAGGAAGGTCGAGAAGAGCAGTAACCAGGCGGCCGCGACGTAGTCGCCGCGGTGCGCCAGCAGCATCGCCCCGAGACCGCAGGCCATGGCGCCCACGGTGATGAAGTTCGGCGCGAGATACGGGACCTTCGACATGATGCGCCTCAGCCGGCGGAGCGCGGCGCGCCGAGCACCGCCAGCAGCCGCGCGGTGACCTCGTCGGGCGAGCCGACGCCGTCGACCCGCTTGAGCAGGCCCTTGGCCTCGTAGAACGGCACGATCGGCGCGGTCTCGCGGTGGTACTTGTCGAGCCGCGCGGTCACTGCGGCCTCGAAGTCGTCGCTGCGGTGGACCAGACGGCCGAGGGCGTCGGTCGGCGGCGGGTTGAACTTGAGGTGGTAGATGGCGCCGGTCTCGGGGTCGCTGCGGCGGCCGGTGACGCGCTCGACGATCAGCGAGTCAGGGACCTCGAACAGGACCACGGCGTCGAGCGCGACCCCGGCGGCGGCGAGCGCGACGTCCAGCGCCTCGGCCTGCGGCCGCGTGCGCGGGAAGCCGTCCAGCAAGAACCCGCGGGCGCAGTCCGGCCGGCCGATCCGCTCGATCACCATGCCGATCACGACGTCGTCCGGGACGAGGTCCCCGCGCTTCATCGCCGCGTCGGCCTTCTTGCCCAGCTCGGTGCCGTTGCGGACGGCCTCGCGCAACATGTCCCCCGAGGAGATGTGGGGGATCCCGTGAGTGTTGACGATGAACTGGGCCTGGGTGCCTTTGCCGGCGCCGGGCGGGCCGATGAGGATCGTGCGCATAGAGGACAAGCTCGCAGGTTGGTGCGGGCCCCGCCGCGCACATGCGCGAAAAGGCCCGTTGGCGCGGCAACTGTGACACGGGCCCGCGGGCACCCGCAAGGTTTCCGACCGCGCGCCCGGCGACCCCGGCGACGCCGAACGCGGTCCGAGGACCCATCCAGGCGCTCGCGCCGGTGATCACGGCCCCGTCAGTGCGCGAGGATCACGATGAAAGAAGATCGACCGCGCGGCTCGCGATCGCGGCGCGGCGAGTGCACCCGCGCAGCGAGCACTGCGAAGACGGCCGCGCACGCAGGGCCGAGGGGCGGCGCCGCGACAGGCCGGCCGCGAACTCGGCGGAGCAGTGCGCGATGACACAGACTCCGCATGGATGCGGTGCGGCGAGCCGAGGCGCGGCGGTGAGGAGTGATGACGGCGGCGGAGAGAAGAGGCCAGCGAAGGGCGGTGGAAGCCGCGAGTGAGGGCTGTCGAGATGGAGAAGACAGGCAGCTCGCGTTCAAGGACGACTCTGCGGTGCGGCGACGAGGTCGTGTGGGAGCGCCGCGCGTGGCCGGCTTTCCAAGCACTGGCGGCGGCGTCGGTGGACGGCGCGAAGAGCCGCGGCTCCCACCGTTGGCGTCGCGCCGCGAGACTCCGGCCGTCCGACGGATTGTTCGGAGCTGGGCCGGGACGAGATTCGCCCGACGTGTCGAGCGGCGGCGGTTTCTGGCGGTGAGGGAGCGGGGCGCCCATGTGCGTCGAGTCGCGAGAGCTCTGGCTGTCGGATGAATGGCTCGCGGCCGGACGGGGCGAGAGGTGCCCGTCGGGTCGAGCCGCGGCGCTCCTCTTGTGATGAGAGGGCGCGCCCCGTGGCGGCGAGGAGCGAGAGCTCCGGCTGTCCGAGTGAATCGCTCCCGGCTGGGCCGGGGCGAGAGGCGTCCGTCGAGTCGAGCCGCGGCGTTCCGGTGGCGGTAGGCGCGAGGTGCCGCCGTGGGCCGAGTGGCGAGAGCCGTCCGGCGGACTTACTCGCGGCTGGGCCGGGGCGAGAGGCGTCCGGTCGGCGCAGTTCCTCTCGTGATGGGAGGGAGCGAGGCGCCCCATGCGTCGAGTCGCCAGAGCTCGCGGCCAGGCCGGGACGAGAGGGTCCGTCGGGTCGAGCGGCGGCGTTCCTCTCGCGGCGCGAGGCGCCCCGTGGCCGGCAGCTCGGCTGAATTGCTCGCGGCTCGGCCCGGGGCGAGAGGGCCCGTCGGGTCGAGCCGCGGCGTTCCTCTTGCGAGGAGGCGCCCCGCGCGTCGAGTAGCGAGAGCTCTGGTTGTTCGGATGAATGGTTCGCGGCTCGGCCCGGGGCGAGAGGGGCCCGTCGGGTCGAGCCGCGGCGTTCCTCTCGCGGCGAGCACCCCGTGGCCGGCCGCTCGGCTGAATTGCTCGCGGCTCGGCCCGGGGCGAGAGGCGCCCGTCGAGTCGAGCCGGCGGCGGTTCTCTTATTAATTAAAGGAAGAGGCAGGAGCCGGTCAGTGCACGTACTGCACGAGCAGCGAGTGGCCGCCGGCGTGGCTGGCCGAGGCGCCCGGGTGGGCCGGGGCGACCACCGGCTCGCCGAAGGTCTCGGCGAGGAAGACGCGGGCGCGGATCCGGGGGCCGTCGTGGACCGGCGACAGCCCGGCCTTGCGCATCAACGCGGCCAGGAAGTCGGACGGGCGCGGCAGCTGGCGCCACACCACCGGCAGGAACACGGCCTGGCGCGAGCCGATGCCGAGGATCACGCCGTCGCGGCCGGGCGTGACGGACTCGGCGATCGCGTCGAGGCCGACGCAGTCGAGCTGCTGGGGCTCCCCGAGGATCGAGATCTCCCCGTTCATCCGGTGCCAGCGGGACGGACGTGCCGGCGAGGTCCGCGGGTCGTGCAGACCCGCCTGCACCGCGTAGCGCACCACGGCCTGCTCGAGGTTGGGCCACGGCTCGAGCGAGCCGATGCAGCCGACAAGCTCTCGCACGTCGTGCCACGAGACGAACACCCGCGCCGGCGCCTCGAGCCGGGGCTCGTCCTCGACGCGCTCGGCCAGGCCGACCGGAAGATCCTTCGCGTCCGGGTCTCTCGCGGCCATGGCGTCGCGCAACGCCCGGCGGGCGAGGTGAAGCAGCCAACGACGCGCCGCTTCGGAGAGCGGCTCGGGGAAGGGGGCCTTTGCCATATCCAACGCGGGCGAACTATGGATCCTTCGGGCCGAGACGTCGATGGAAAAATTGCGAGCCGCGGCGTCGCGATCCGGAGCCGCCACGTCGAGCTCGCCGACCGCGACGGGCGCCGGGCAGCTGTCCGTGCGCGGGGTCCCGTCCGCGAGCCGGCGGCGTCCTCGTCGTCCCGGTCGCGAGCGACGCGGCGACGCCGAAGAGGCGGCGACGCCGGCCCTCTCGAGGCGCCCGCGCCGGCTCCGAGCCTCGCCGCCCGCGGGGCTCCGACGCCGGATCGGGGCGCGGCCGATCGGCGAGCGAAGGGGGCCGGCCGAGATCTCCGAGCTGTCTGAAGGGACAGCCCCGAGCCGGCCGCCGCCGCGGCAAGCCAGGCCCGTTCGCCGCCGGGTCCGGAGCCAAGAATTCGGCCGGAGCCTCGGAGCTGGTGGCTGCACCGCGAGCCGCCGGTCGCGTGCTGGTGCCCGACGCGCTGGCGGTGGGGCTCGGCTCAAGCGGCCGGCGCCCGCGGCAAGACGTGTCGGCACGCGCGCCGGCGCGCAGGTCGGTGTGCCAGTGGCGCCGGGGATGCGATACAACAGGACCTGTGAGCACCCTGGATCGGATCGCCAGCATCGACGAGTTCTGGACCCGCGAGTTCGCCTACTACCTGCACGAGCATCGCCACCCGCTCAACCGGCTGACGCACATGTTCGGCGTGCCGATCCTGGTGGTGACCGGCGTCGGCGCCGTGGCGACGCTGAGCTGGAAGATGTTCGTGATCGGCTGGACCATCGGCTGGGCGTTCCAGATCGCCGGGCATCGCATCGAGGGCAACAAGCCGGCGCTGCTCAAGCGGCCCATCTCGTGGCTGATGGGGCCCATGATGGTGATGGTCGAGTTCCTCGAGCTGGCGGGGCTCCACTTCGGCTTCGCTCGCCGCGCCCGCTCGATCGTCGGGCTTTGAGCGCCGATCTCGCGCTGCTATGGTGGCCGGGATGCACACCCGGCCGCACCTCGTCCTTTCGCGCTCCGCCCGCTGCCTCGGGCTCGTCGCCGCAGCCTCGCTGGTGGCCACACCGGCCCGCGCCGACGAGGGCCAGTGGTTGCCCGGACAGATCGTCGAGCTCGACCGCGACAAGCTGAGCGCGATGGGCCTCGAGCTGCCGCTGGAGCAGCTGTGGAGCAACAACACCGGGCTGATGCGGGCGGCCGTCAATCTCTCGGGCTGCTCGGCGGCGTTCGTGTCGGCCGAGGGCCTGATCGCCACCAATCATCACTGTGCGCACGGGGCGATCCAGGCGGTCAGCAGCGTCGAGCACGACTACCTCAAGGACGGCTTCCTCGCCCGCACCCGCGCGGAGGAGCTGCCGGGCAAGGGCCTGTCGGTGCGGGTGCTCGAGCGCATCGACGACGTCACCGCGGAGGTGCTGGCCGGCGCGTCGGAGCTGTCCGACGACCGCGCCCGGGCGCAGGCGATCGACCGCGCGCGCAAGCAGATCGTCGACACCTGCGAGAAGCCCGGCGGCGGGCTGCGCTGCGAGGTGGCGGCTTTTTACAACATGAGCCTGTTCCAGCGCTTCACCTACCGCGAGCTCCGCGACGTGCGGCTGGTGTACGCGCCGCCGGCGGCGATCGGCGAGTTCGGCGGCGAGATCGACAACTGGATGTGGCCGCGCCACACCGGCGACTTCACGCTGCTGCGCGCGTACGTCGGGCCCGGCGGCGAGCCGGCCGAGCCGCCGTCACGGCCCTCCGGGCCTGAGGGCGCGGACGCCAACGTGCCGTACAAGCCGGAGGCGTGGCTGCCGGTGGCGCACACGGGGGTCAAGGCCGGCGACTTCGTGGCGGTGCTGGGCTACCCCGGCAACACCGAGCGCTATCTGCCGCTGTCGGAGGTGGAGCGCCACGAGTCGCAGATCTTCCCGGCCCGCATCGATCTGCTCGGCGAGTGGGTGGCGATCCTCGAGGAGCTCGGCGCGACCGACAAGGCCCGCGGGATCAAGGTGGCGTCGGCCAAGAAGAGCCTCGCCAACCGGCTGAAGAACGCCCGCGGCATGCTCGCCGGGTTCTCGGCGATCGGCCTGCTGGACCGCCGCCGCGCCGAGGAGGCCGCGCTCGAGAAGTGGGCCGAGGAGTCGGGCGAGCGCGAGTATTCGAAGGTGCTGCCGGCCCTGCGCGCGCTCAGCAAGGACCGCAAGGACAGCTTCGCCCACGACTACCTGCTCGAGCAGGTGCCCAACGGGCCGAACCTGCTCGGCCTGGCGATCGACCTGGTCCGCCGCGCGCGCGAGCGGCAAAAGCCCGATCTCGAGCGCTCGGCCGGCTACATGGACCGCAACGAGAAGAAGCTGTGGGACCGCCAGGAGCGGCGCCTCCGCGACTTCGACGCGGAGGTCGACGCCCACCTGCTGGCGTCGGTGATCGCCCGCGCGCAGGCGCTGCCGGCCGGCTGGAAGCTGGATGCCTTCAAGGACATGTCCCCAGAGTCAGCCGCGGCGGGGGCGGCTGGGGCGAAGGACATGGCCGAAAAGCCAGGCTCGGGGCGCGAGCGCTACCTGAAGCAGGCGCGGCAGCTGATCGCCCGCAGCAAGCTGCTGGCCGAGGGCAAGGCGAAGGCGCTGTTCGACGCCGCCGACCCTGCCGCGCTGGCGGCCAGCGGCGACCCGTTCGTGACGCTGGCGCTGGCGCTGGCGCCGGCGATCGAGGCGGCCGAGGCGCGCGGGGAGACCCGCGCGGGGGTGCTGTCACGGCTCGGCCCGGCGTACTTCACGATGCTCCGCAAGGTCCGCTCCGGGCCGGTCTACCCCGACGCCAACGGGACGCTGCGCCTCTCGTACGCGTCGATCCAGGGCTACAAGCCGCGCGAGGGCCTGCTGGCGACGCCGCAGACGACGCTGTCGGGCCAGCTGGCGAAGGTGACCGGCGAGGAGCCGTTCACGATGCCGGAGCGAGTGCTGGCGGCGGTGCCGAAGGCGAAGCAGACGTACTGGGCCGACCCGATCCTCGGCGACGTGCCGATCGACTTCCTGTCCAGCGCCGACACGACCGGCGGCAACTCCGGCAGCCCGGTGATCAACGGTCGCGGTGAATTCATCGGCCTCAACTTCGACCGGGTGTGGGAAAACATCGCCGGCGACTTCGGCTACAGCGAACGCTCCCGCAACATCATCGTCGACGTGCGCTACCTGCTGTGGCTGCTCGACCAGGTCGAAGACGCGGAGGCGCTGCTGCAAGAGCTCGGGGTCGGCGGGCTCCGCGTGGCCGGCGCCCGCGCGCAGGTCGGCGAGGGGACGCCGGGGCCGACGACGGCCGCGCCCGCGCCGGCGCGCGAGACGTGCCCGCAAGAGCGCCGCGGCTGCGGCTGCGCGAGCGGCTCGGAGTCGACGCCCTGGTGGATGCTGGGGCTGCTGTGGTTCTGGCGACGGCGGCGCTGAGCTGTCCTTCGGGGCAGGCGCGCTCGAAGGGTCCTTGAGACATGGCCGTTCGGGCAGGTTGCCGTGCTTTGCGTGCGGAGGACTCGGCGGGCGGCAGCGTCGGGCGCGTCAGAGGTCGCACGGCGCGGTCGGGCCCCGGATCGAGGCGCGGCGAAGGTCGCGAGGCCGGTGTCCGGGGCGACCTGTCCCTTCAGACAGTCCTCGAACCTCGGGGCGGCCGGGGTGCTTCGAGGCGGTAATTGCCTCGTTCTGCGGAACTCAGTGCCAGGTCGCCCCGGCCCCCGTCCACGGGAGCTTTCTTGGGGCGGTGACGGTCGGCAGAGCCGAGATCCGGGGCCCGACCGCGCCTGAACGGCGAGACTCTCCGCGCGGGGATCGAGGTCGAGGTGCGGGCAATGTCATGCGTCGCGTCGAGCACGTAGGCAATGCGAGACTGAGCTCGAGGCACAGAATGTCTTTTTGGACATGTTCTAAGGTTTCATGGGGTGCGTGTCCCCCGGGACTCGCGGTATGGCCGGTTCGGCGGGGTTCAGTCGCGTCGGTGCGGTGATGCGAGCGCACGTCGGGATGTCGTCGCGGCCGGGTCGAGCCGTGATAAGGGCGAGGTTGCATGCGCGTGGTCTCGTTCGCTTCCGTGGTGTTCCTGTCGCTGTTCGCGTGTGGGCCGAAGGGTCCGGGGATGGCGACCGACACGGCCGACACGGGGAGCGGGACCTCCGGCGGGGGGACCGTCGATGCGCCGACGACGTCGGGCGGGCCGGGGGGGACGTCGGGCGGGACGGCGGGGATGACGATGACCGGCGGGGGCGGGGCCGACCTCGGTGCGCCCGAGACCACCACGGGGGGGACGCCGACCTGCGAGGTGACGGGCGGGTGCAACCGCCTCGACCTGCTGTTCGTGATCGACAACTCGGGCGGGATGGCCGACGAGCAGAAGCACCTCGTGGCCGCGGTGCCGCACCTGGTGGCCCGACTGCGCGAGCTGGTCGGCGAGGACGGTCTGCCGGTGGAGCCCGACGTGCACGTGATGGTGACGACGACCGACATGGGCCATCCGATGTGCGAGCCCTTTGAAAAACCCGACTACGACGCGGCCATGGGCGCGCCGATCGCCAGCCCGTGCGCGCTGCGGCTCGACCGCTTCACCGGGCTCGGCGCCAACCCGCTGCAGCGACCGGACGTGTGCCTCGAACCATGTCCCGAGAGACAGCTGGCAGTGCCCGTCGATCCCTTCGTGGCGTTCGACGCGGAGGGGCACAACGTGGTGGCCAGCGGCGAGGGCGACCCGGTGGTCGAGGCGCTCGAGTGCTTGCTCCCTCAGGGCATCGACGGCTGCGGCTTCGAGTCGCCGCTCGAGTCGATGATGCAGGCGCTCGATCCGGCGGCGGAGTGGAACGCGGGGGCGCAGCCGTTCCTGCGCCCGGGGGCGGCGCTGGCGATCGTCCTCGTCGGTGACGAGACCGACTGCTCGGCGCTGGACCTGCGGCACTTCGATCCCAAGAACGTGGACGACCCGGTGTTCAACCAATTCTGGGAGGACTCACCGGGCGTGCCGGGGGTCAAGGACGAGCCGACCAGCGCGATCTGCTGGAACGCGAGCATGACCTGCGAGGACACCGATCCCGACCTGGCGTACGACTCGTGCGTGCCGGAGGAGAAGGGGGTGCTGCAGCCGCTCTCGCGCTACACCGGGTTGCTGGTCGACGTCCTCGGCGGCGAGCAGGACAAGCCGGTGTTCATGCTGGTGGTGACGGGGATCCCGACGACCGGGATCGAGGATCTGGTCCACCGCGGCTGGGCGCCGGAGGACATCCTGCCGGACGACAGCGACACGCCGGCGCAGAAGGAGTTCGACTACGGGATCGGGCCCGGGTGCACGAGCCCGGCCGCCGGCAACGGGCTGCCGCCGGGGCGGATCCGTCAGCTCTGCGAGGCGCTGGACGTCGCGGACGATCCGGACACTCCGGCCGACGAGTCGCAGGTCCGCTGCTGCTTCGAGTCGACCTGCAACACCGACCTCTCGGGCGGGTTCGACTGTCTGGCCGACAAGCTGGCGCACAGCCTCCGCGCGGCTGGTTGAAGTCGCGGGACGATCCGCGGCCGTCGGCCGGGTGGCTGAGGATCTCGCGGTCCGGCTCGAGGTAGCGGGGGCCGACGACCTCGATCTCGCCGGCGTCGCATGCGGGCCGGGCGATCTCACGGACGGCCCTCGAACGGGGGTTGCGGGCGCGCGTACGGGCTCCCGAGGGAATGGCGGTGCGTGCGCGCGTACGGGCAGGCGCCAGCAAGCCCGGCCAGGGCCGCTCTCCGTGCCGTGGTTTTGGCGCTCGCGCCGAGGGTAGGGCACGATCCAGGAAGATGCCCGCGGCCGACGAGACCTACCGCCAGTGGTTGGAGCTCCGCCTCGGGCAATCGCTGGTCGACGACCTGATGTCCCCCGACCAGGTCGTGGTGTGGCACGAGCTGTGCCGCGCGCTGCGGGTCGGGCCGGCGCCGGTCGCCGACGACGACGACGACGAGCCGGCGCTGACGGAGTGCGGCGAGTCTCTCGAGACATGTCTCATCGGACATGGTGAAAAGGGCATGTCGCCGCTGTGGGCGGTGGGCTCGACGCGCGCCGGCGGGTGCACGCTCGTGCAAGACCTGCTGCTCGGGCTGTGCGGGCCGACCGGAGCGCCGCCGCGGGCGCGGCTGGGTGACGCGCTGCCGGTGCCGCTGGTGGTGTGCGGCCGGACGGTGCGCGGGCCGCTGGGGATGTTGGGGATGGATGTCCGCTGGGACAGCTGCGAGACGGTGGCGGAGGCGCTGGAGCGCTGGTGGTCGCTGGTCGAGCACGACGTGCGCCGGGCGTTCGCGCCGGGTTTCGCGGCGGCCGAGCTGCGGGCGCGCAGCCAGCCGCCGCTGCTGCTGATCGCGGGGCTCGACGAGCTGCCGGGGCCGACGCGGGCGGCGGTCGGGCGGTGGGCGGCGGAGCTGTGCGCGGCGGGGGCACCTGTCCTCTTGACCACGCGCTCGGCGGACGTGCCGGAGCTCGAGGCGCTGCGCGCGGCCGGGTCGCTGCGGCGGGTGTACCTGCAACCGCTGGCGCGGCCGGACATCGACCGGTTCGTCGATCGGTGGGTGCGGCTGCCGGGGGCGTTCGAGCCGGCGACCGCGGGGCGGGTGCGGGCGGCGATCGACGGAGCGCCGGCGCGGCGGGCCCTGGCGCGTCGGCCGGTGACTCTGGCGATGCTGACGGTGCTGCTGGCCCGCACGGAGGCGGCGCCCGACTCGCTCGAGGCGTTGCAGCGGCAGCTGCTCGCGGTGCTCGACCCGCAGCGACCGGCGCATCGGCTGCTGATGGCGCGCATCGTCGCCGATCGCGACAGCCCGATCGCGGCGCCGGAGCGGGCCGAGTGGGTGGCGCCGCTGGTGGCGGCGGCGGGGGTGCACGACCATCCGGAGCTGGGCGACGCGCTGGGCCGCGATCCGGCGCTGGCGGACGCGGGCGGGGAGGTGCTGCGCACGGCGGCGCAGGGCTGGGCCGCCGGCGGGTGCCCGATCGAGGCGGTGCGGTCGCAGGTGCCCGAAGGATTGGCGGGGCTCGCCGCGGGTCAGGTCGGCGACCGCGACGACGCGATGGCGCGGCTCCTGGTGTTCGGCCGGCGCGCGGGCTGGTGGCGACCGGAGCACGCGTTCGTGCTGCACCGCGGGCTGCCGGGGCGCGAGCGGCTGTTCGAGGTCGGCGACGAGGCGATCCGAGCGCGGCCGCTGTTCGTGGCGCTGTCGGAGCTGCAGGAGATGTGGGGCACGTTCGCGTTGCCGCTGCTGCGCGCCGCGCCGCTCGGCTACGTGCTGGCCGAGGGCGGCGCGGCCTGCCCGGTGACGACCGCGGCGCTGTTCGCCGAGACCCCGCCGCCCGAGGTCCGCACGGTGCGAGATCTGTTCCAGCGCGCCCTGCTGCTCGAGCTGACGCTCGTCAGCCTCGCCGCCGACGACGAGGTGCTGCAGCGCGAGGTGCTCGAGGTCGTCCTCGCCCGCGACCAGGACCTCGACGCGGCGCTCGACCGGGCCCTGCTCGCGGAGCTCGGCGAGGCCCGTCCGCCGGGGCCGCGCAGCGCCGGCCACCTGAGCCCGCGGCTGCTCCACATCGACGCGGCGCTCGAGCTGGCGAGCCGGCTGACGCCCGACGGGGCGCCCGAGCTGGCGCGAGACCTCGAGCTGGCGCGCGGGCGGGCGGCGACGGAGCACGAGCCGCGGCTGCAGCGCCTGGCCGCGTTCGTGGTCGTCATCCTTTTATATGCGATCGACCGCCGGCTGGTGCCGAGGCGCGCGGAGATCCGGCGGAACGATGTCTCGGCGCTGCTCGTGGCGCTGACGCGGCCGGAGACGGTGGCGGCGGCGTTCCCCGAGGAGCGCCGGGGGCAGATCGCGGCCGACTGGCAATGGGTGGCCCGGCAATCGTGGGGGCCGCAGCGGGTCGCCGAGATCTTGCTGCTGCACATGCCGGACGTGGTGTCGCTCGCGCCCGAGCAGGTGCTCCCCCGCTGCCACGCGTGGTTGCGGCGGTTCCTCGGCGCGGCGACGGAGCGCGGGCCGGCCGAACATGACGGCCGGGAGAGGCCGCGCGCCCGCAAGTGACAGCCGGCGCGAACGCCGAGGCGTGAGCCGGCGAGAAGTGCGCGAGGTGCTTGCGATGGCGGGACGCGTGCGAGCCGTCGGCGTCGGGCTGCGGACTCGCGGCGCGCGTGACTGCCCGATGCAGTCACGAGGCAGAGGCCGCGCAGCGACATGCCGTGGTGTCACCGCTCGGGGCGGGTGAATCGATCGGGGCTCTGGTCGCGGAGGACCTGCGTCGATGCGTCGCGGACGCGGCGATGCGGCGCGCGGAAATGTGCCGGCGGTGTGTCGCGCGGTGGTTCGCGTGGACGACACGGCAGGCGCGGGGGTGCGCGGCCCCGCCGGCCCGCGGGATAGGCAAAGACTGGTATGGTGCAACCCTGGCCGATACGGCCTGACGCGCGCCTTTGTGCGCGCAGGCGCGGCGCCGGTTAGGGCAGGCACGAGGCATCCGATGGCAGACACATCTTCGCGTATCCCCGATGAGCAGGGCTTCGACGGCGCGGCGGCGGCGGTCCGCAGCGAGCCCGAGCGGGCCGACCGCTGGGACCAGGTCGAGGCGCTCGGCGAGCCGGAGCACGCCGCCGCGATCGCGGCGCTCTATCGCGAGATCCTCGCCAAGGAGCTCACCCCCGCCGCGGCCGCCGTCGTCGGTCCGCGCGCCGTCGCCTTCTTCGAGGAGTGGTTCCCGGGCGACGAGGCGGCGCTCACCGAGGTGCTGCGGCGCGTGCTCGCGGTCCAGCCCGGCGACGGCTGGGCGTTCCAGCGGCTGACGGGGGTGCTGACCCTGAACGAGCGCTGGAGCGAGCTGCTGGCGCTGTACGACCAGATCCTGGCCTCGAGCTCGATCGACGAGGCGCGCCGGATCGGGATCCTCGAAGAGGCCACCGACATCGCCCGCGACTTCGCCGGCCAGCCGGATCACGCGGTCGACTACATGCAGCAGCTGCTGGCGCTGCGCCCGAACGACACGCGCTTGGAGGCGGCGCTCGAGCGCTTGCTCGAGAAGCAGGGCCGCCACCGCGACCTGATCTCGCTGTACAAGCGGCGGATCGGGCTGCTCGGGCGCGAGGCGACCGCGGGCCTGCCGGTCAAGATCGCCGAGCTGTGGCTCGATCGCCTGGCGCAGCCCGGCGAGGCGCTCGAGGAGCTGCGCGGCCTCCTCGCCGACGATGTCGGCAACCGCGAGGCGTGGGGGCTGCTCGAGCGGATCCTGGTGCTGGCGGAGGCGTCGACGACGGTCCGCACCGGCGCGCTCGACCTGCTGCGGACCAGCTACGACGCGGCCGACCTGCGCGAGGAGGTGATCCGGATCCTCGGGGTCGCGCTCGGGTTCGCCGAGGCGCAGGCGGCGATCGGGCTCCACCGCGAGCTCGCGGAGCGGCTGGTGGTGGCCGGTCGTCCGGCGCCGGCGATGGAGCACTACGTGGCGGTGGTCGGCGCGCTGCCGGCCTCGGTCGACGACCACCGGCGGCTGCGTCACCTCGCGGAGCTGCACGACCAGCACGCGCTGCACGTGAAGGGCCTCGCGGCCGCGGCGGCGAGCGAGCCCGATCCGGGCCGGCGCGCGGCGCTGTGGGCCGAGGCGGGCGATGTCCATCGCACGTCCTTGGCCGATCCCGCGGGGGCGATCGAGCTGTATCAGCGCGTGCTCGCCGAGCCGAAGGCCGACCGGGCGCTGGCGCTGCGGGCGGCGCGATTGCTCGACGACTTGCTGGCGCAGTCGGGGCAGGCGGCGGAGCGGCTGACCGTGCTCGAGCGGCTCGGCGAGCTCGAGACGGGCCCGACGCAGACGACGGTGCTCGGCGAGGCGGCCAAGCTGGCCTTCGGGTCAGGTGACCTGGAGCGCTCGCTCAAGAGCTGGCGCGCCCGTCTGGCCCTCGACGCCGAGGACGCCGAGGCGCTGACGGCCGCGATCGCGGTGCTCGAGGGCCTCGGGCGCTGGGGCGAGGTGGTCGAGGTGCTGCGCCAGCGCGCGGCGGGCCCGGTGCTGGAGCACCAGCGCCGCGCCGATCTGGTGCGGGTGGCGGAGATCCAGGCGGAGCACCTCGCGGACCTGCCGGGGGCGATCACGACCTGGCAGGAGATCGTGCGCGGCTTCGGCGAGACGGAGGAGACGGTCGAGGCGCTGGCGTCGCTGCTGGCCGAGGTCACGCGCTGGCCTGACCTCGCGGACCTGCTCGATCGGGCAGCCGGTCACGGCACCGCCCGACTGGCCGACCTGTCGACCCGCCTCGGCGACGTGTTCCGCAGCGAGCTGGCCGCGCCCGGCCGCGCGGTCACCTGCTACGACACTGCGTTGACCGCCGACCCGGCCCACGCGGGGGCCCGCACGGGGCTGTTGGCGACGCTCGAGACGGAGGCCCGCTCGGGCGCGGTCGAGGTGCTCGGCAAGCTGTACCGCGGCCGCGGCGAGTGGAGCGAGCTGGCGGCGATCGCCGACTCGCGCCTGGCGGTGGCCGAGGGCGACGCGATCAAGCAGGTCGACATCCTGCGCGAGACGGCCCGCCTGCACGAGGCGCACACCGGCGACAAGGCGGCCGCGGTCGCGGCGCTGGCCCGGGCGTTCCCGCTGGCGCCGGCCGACCGCTCGATCGAGCGCGATCTGTTGCGGCTGTCCGAAGAGACAGGTGATTTCGCGCCCGCGGCCGGGGCGTTCCATCAGGCCGCCGCGGCGCCGATCGCCGGCGAGCCGCACCGCGCGACCGAGCTGCGGCTGGCGGAGGCGCGGCTGGCCGAGCACAAGCTGGGCGACTCGGCGCGGGCGCTGGCGGCCTACCAGGCGGTGCTGGCGGCCACGCGCAGCGACGCGGAGGCGGTCCGCGGGGCGATCCGCAGCGCCGCCGCGGTGGGCGACTTCTCGGCCGCCGCGCACGCGCTGCTCGGCCAGATCGTCGGCGACCAGAAGATCGACGAGGCGACCTTCGTCCTGGTCGAGGGCCTCGCCGGCGAGCACGCCGGCTGGGATCGATTGACCCTGTCCCTCGAGGCAGCCGCCAACGCGGCCAGGGGCTCGCTCACGCCGGAGCTGTACGCGTTCGTGGCGGCCCGCGTGGCGCTGTGGCACCGCGACCGGCGGAGCGACGTGGCGGCCGCCCGCGAGGCGCTGCTGCGCTCGGTGGCGACGCAGCCGGGCCACCGCGAGCGGCTGCAGACGCTCGCCGAGCTGCAGCGCGCGGCGCCCGAGCCGGCGCTGATCGACACGCTGCTGGCGCTCGACCAGCTGAGCGAGACCGACTTCGATCCGCTGTACGAGGCCTCGGAGCTGGCGCTCGGGCTGCTCGGCGACACCGACATCACGCGCGACATCCTCCAGCGGCTGCTGAGCCGCGCGACCGCGCTGTGGAGCCGCGGGGTCGCGACCACCGGCAAGCGCAGCAACGACGCCAGCGTCGGCTGGGCGGGGCAGAAGCTGGCGCAGCTGTCCGAGCAGGACGGCGACCGCCGGGCCGCGGCCGAGCTGCTGGCCAAGGTGTCGACCTTGCCCTTCGAACAGCCTGTCTCTCAGGACATGCGCGTAAGGGCAGCCGGGATCTTCGCCGAGCTCGGCGACCGCCAGCGGGCGATCGGCCTGTACGAGGCGGCGCTCGAGTCGGACCCGGACGACCTCCGGGTGCTGCGCCTGCTCGGCCCGCTGCTGCAAGCCGAGGAGCGGTTCCCCGAGCTGCTCAAGCTGCGCAAGCACGAGCTGTCCAAAGAGCCAGACGCGGCCCGCCGCCTCGAGCTGCGGCTGGAGATCGCGCGGCTGGTCGGGGTGATCGAGCAGCGCGGTGGCAGGGTGGAGGCGCTGCGGCACAACCTGCAGGACGACCCGAGCCACGATCCGTCGCTCGCGGCGCTGACGGAGATCCTGGCCGACAAGGCCAGCCCGGACGAGCTGGCGAAGTTCCTCGGCGAGCACGCGGCGCGGCTCGAGCAGGTCGACGACAAGCCGCGCGCGGTCCGGCTGTGGACGCAGCTGGCCGAGCTGGCCGAGCGGCGGATCGGCGACGTCGAGCTGGCGCTGTCGAGCCACCGCCGCGCCGCCGCCCTGGCGCCCAACTTCCACAACCTCGACGCGCTGGCGCGGCTGCACGTGGGTCGCAACGAGCCGGCCGAGGCGGTGCCGTGGCTGACGGAGCGGCTGGTCCGCACGCCCGAGGGGCCGGAGCGCACCGACATCGTGCTCGGCCTCGCCAACGCGCTGCTGGGCGCCGGTCGCAACGTCAAGGCGATCGAGGTGCTGACCCGGGCGGTCAGCGATCACCCGGCCGAGGCGCGCACGCGCGACCTGCTGATCCGGCTGGTGCGCGAGGCCGGCGACTTCGAGCGGCTGGCGTCGCTGCTGCAGGTCGCGGCCGAGCACACCGACGACCGCGAGCAGGTGCTGGCGTTCCTGTACGAGGCGGCGGCGATCGTGCGCGACCGCCTCGGCGAGCTCGACCGGGCGATCCCGGTGCTCGAGCGCCTGCACACCCTCGTGCCCGACGACCGCGGCGTGCTGGCCTACCTGGCCGACGCGCTCGTCAGCGGCGAGCGCTGGGCCGACGCGCAGGGGGTCCTGGAGCGGCTCCTGGCCGACTTCGGCCGCCGGCGGCCGCCCGAGCGCGCCCGCGTGCACTACAAGCTGGCCCAGGTGGCGCGCGCGCTGGGCGACGCCAAGGCGGCGGTGGCCCAGCTCGAGCTGGCGACCGCGATCGACGTCGGCGACGTCGCCAGCCTGCAGCTGCTGGCCGAGCTGTCCCGAGATGCAGGTGACCTCGCCCGCGCCGAACGCAGCTACCGCGCGCTGCTGCTGGCGGCGCGCCGCCGCGGGGTCGACGGCGACGAGCGCCTGATCGGCATCGCCGAGGCGCAGTACGAGTTGAGCCGCCTCGCCGAGGGCCGCGGGCAGGCCGACCTCGCCCAGGAGCTGCTCGGCTCGGCGATCGAGGCCGCGCTGCAGGACGACCGCGAGGCCCGCAAGCTGCAACGGGCGCTGCGCAGCCGTGGCGACGCGCCGCTGCTGGTCCGGGTGCTGCGCTCGCGCCTGGCCGCGGCGCAGGACCCCGCCGCGCGTGGCAGCGTGCTCGGCGACCTGGCCGACGCGCTCGACGCCACCGGCCAGGCCGACGAGGCGCTGGGCCTGCGGCTCGAGGCGCTGCAGCAAGATCCGGCCTCGGACGCGCTGCAGCGGTCGGCGGCCGAATTGGCGGCGCGCCTGGGCCAGAGCGCGCGCTACGTCGACGCGGTGATCGGCCTGGTCGACCGCGCCCGTCGCAAGCAAGACGCGGGGCTGCAGGCCGACCTGCTCCTTCGGGCAGCCGACATCGTCGAGCGCGAGTTCGCCGACCACGCGCGGGCGGCCGAGCTGTACGGGCGCGTCGAGGCCGGCGGTCAGCGGGTCGTCGAGGCGTGGATGGGCCTCGCGCGGCTGGCCGCGGGGCGCGGCGACTCGGCGCGGCAGGTCGAGCTGCTCGAGCGGATCGCGAACTCCCCCGACGACTCGATGTCGCCGGAGGTCCGCGCGCGCGCGGCCTTCGGGCTGGCGGAGATCCACCTGGCCGCGCCCGAGTCGCGCGACGCCGGCGTGGCGGCGATGCGCCGCGCGCTGCAGACCGAGCCGCGCCTCGACCTGGCGGAGCCGGTGCTGCGCCGGGCCCTCGCGGCCGCGCCCGATCACAAGGAGCTCGGCGAGCTGTACGAGCAGATCGTGCGCAAGCTCGGCGACCGCCAGGCGCTGCTCGGCTGGCTCGAGCAGAAGGTCAACGTCGAGGGCGTCGATCCGAAGGTCGCCGAGGACGCGGCGAACCTGGCGCTCGAGCTCGGCGAGGCCGAGCGCTCGGAGAAGCTGCTGGTCCGCGTGGTCGAGCTGGCCAACGAGCGCGAGAACAGCGCCAACTTCATCGCCGAGACGTACTTGACCCTCGCCGGCCGCCGCAAGGCCGCGGGCGACCTGCGCGGCGCGGTCGACTACCTGCGCGAGTCGGCCGCCCACTGGCACCTGCCGCGGACCTTCGAGCTGCAGCTCGAGCTCGCCGGCCTCGCCGCGGGGCAGCCCGACCAGCTGCCGCTGGCCGCCGAGGTCTACGAGGACCTGCTGCTGCAGGACGCGAGCAACAAGGCAGTGTGGGCGCCGCTGATGGAGGTGTACCGCAAGTCCGGCGACCCGTCGCGGCTGCAGCAGCTGGTCGAGTCGACCCTGCCGAGCCTCGCCGAGATCGGTGAGCGCAATCAATTGCGGCTCGACCTGGTCGACGCGCTGCTGCAGGCCGGCGGCCACGAGCAAGAGGTGGTCCGCCTGCTCAAGGACGTGCTGATGGAGGAGCCGGGTCACAAGCAGGCCGAGAGCCTGCTGGCCGAGGTGTTCGAAAAGACAGGCTTCGACTCCGAGCTGGTCGACCTGCTGAACCAGCAGATCCTCGCGGCGCAGGGGGCGAACGACAGCGAGGGCGTGATCGCGGCGACGCTGCGGCTCGGCGACCTGCTGCGCAAGACCCAGCCCGACGAGGCGCTGGCGGTCTACCGCTCCGCCCTCGACTTCGCGCCGCAGAGCCGGGCGCTGATCGAGGCGATGCTGGCGCTGACCGAGGGCGAGCACGACCCGCGCGAGCGGGCGGAGATCGGCGAGCGACTGCTGGCGATCGAGACCGGCGCGGCGGCGGTCCGCCTGGCGCTCGACCTCGCGGGTCAGTACGACAAGCTCGCGGAGCGCGAGGCCACGAGCCGCGTGCTCGAGGCCGGCTACAAGGCCGCGCCCGACAGCGACGAGCTGCGCGAGCGGCTCGAGGCCTGGTACCGCGAGCGCGGCGAGTTCGAGCGCCTGGCCGAGCTGCTGGTCGCGTCGGCCGACCGCGCGATCGACCCGACCACGGCGGTCAGGCTGCTGCGCGAGGCCTCGTCGATCTTCGTCGACCAGCTGATGGACGCGCAGAAGTCGGCCGAGGTCCTGCGCATCGCGGTCGCCGTCGACCCCAACGACAACGAGCTGCTGCGCGAGTTCATCGCCCGCCTGTGCGACACCGGCGAGCACGCCAGCGCGGTCGAGGAGCTGACGAAGGCGATCGACTGGCGCCCGCTCGAGCGCGACGACCAGGTCGAGTTCCTGCGCCGCCGCGCCGAGCTGCGCATGATCATCGGCGACGAGGCCCGCGCCTCCGCCGACCTCGAGGAGGCCTACGGCCTGGTCGGCGCCGAGCTGATCCCCGACCTCATCGACGGCCTCGAGCGCTGGCGCAGCGCCGCCGCCAAGCGCAGCGACCGCGACGGTGAGCGCAGCGCGACCTTGCGGCTGGCCGACGTCCTGCGCAAGGAGGGCGCCGACGACCAGGCTCGCCACGCGCTGTCCGGGTGGATCGAGCACGCGCCCGGGGACACCGAGGCGCTGCGCCAGCTGACTGCGATGGACGTGGCCGCCGGCCGGTGGGAGAGCGTGATCGAGACGGCGACCAAGCTGGTGGCCGCGGAGTCGGGCGAGGAGCAGATCAAGGCGGTGATGCAGCTGGTCGACGCGTGCGAGAAGGTCGGCCGGCCCCACGACGCCCAGGCCGGGCTCGAGGCGGCGCACAAGGCCCAGCCGAAGAACGAGGCCGTGCGCGCGCGCCTGAAGCAGATCCTCGAGGAGACCGAGAACTACCCGGCGCTCGCGCGCCTGCTGATCTCGGAGGCCGACGTGATCAGCGACGAGGGGTCCCGCTTCGTGACGCTGCGCCAGGCCGGCGAGCTGCTGCTCGACGAGGACCCGGAGGCGGCCGTCGACGCGCTCAAGCGGGCGCTCAAGCTCCGCCCGGCCGACACCGCGGTCAACCTGCTGCTCGTCGAGGCCTACGCCGCCGCCGAGCTGTTCGACGAGGCCGACGCGATCCTCGACGCGGCCATCGAGGCGATGAAGGGCCGCCGCTCGCCCGACCTGTGCGCGATGCAGTACCGCAAGGCGATGGTGGCCGGGGCCCGGGAGAACTCCGAGCAGGAGCTGCACTGGCTCAAGGAGGCTCACAACACCGACCGCAACAACGGCGACGTGGCGGTCGCCCTGGCGACGCTGGCCGAGCAGCTCGAGGACTACGACCTCGCCATCCGCGTGCTCCGCAGCATCGCGTTGATGGAGGCGGCCCCGATGAGCCGTGCGGTGGCGTACCTGCGCCAGGGCTACATCGCCGAGCGGCGCGGCGACCGCCAGAAGGCGGTGCTGTGGGGCAGGAAGGCGTTGATGGAGGACCCGAACTGCACCGAGGCGACCGACTTCCTGCGCCAGATCGGCGAGCTGTAGCGCAGCGTGTCGCAGCGGCGGAGGCGAGGTCCCACCCGCGGGCCTCGCCTCTCGCCGTTCAGGCCCCCATATGCCGCGGTGTCGGGCCGCGTCCGTTCGGCCTATCATCGCCGCCTATGCCGACGATGACGACGAGCGACAAGGTCCAGATCGCCTACCGCGTGCTCGGCGAGGGGCCGCGGACGATCCTGGCGATCCACGGCTGGATGGTGTCCAGCACCGTCTACGACGAGCTGGCCGAGCGGCTCGACCTCGCGGGCTACCGGCTCGTGATCCCCGACCTCCGCGGCTCCGGCGAGTCCGACCGCCCCGAGTCCGGCTACACGGTCGAGCGCTACGCGGCCGACGTGACCGAGCTGATGGATGTCCTCGGGGACAGGTCGTTCGTGCTGGTCGGCCACAGCATGGGCGGAGCGATCGCGCAGTGGATCGCGTCGGCGACGCCGGAGCGAGTGAGCGGCCAGGTGCTGCTGTGCCCGGTGCCGGCGTCGGGGATCCCGTTCCCGCCCGACGCAGCGGCGCTGTTCCGCGGCGCCGACAACCGCGAGTCGAAGGCGACGATCCTCGGGATGGCCTGCACGAACCTGTCCGAAAGCGCACGCGATCGGCTGCTCGGCGCCGGCGCGTCCATCCCGTCGAAGTGCATCTCCGAGGCGTTCGAGTCGTGGTCGGGCCTGAGCTTCACCGACCGCCTCAAGAACGTCACGGCCCGCACCCTGGTGGTCGCCACCGACGACCCGTTCATGCCGCCTCCGTTCCTCCGCCAGACGGTGGTCGACCCGATCGCTGGGGCGCGCCTGGCGGTCATCCGCGGGGCAGGGCACTACGTGCAGGTCGAGCGGCCCGACGAGACTGTGGCGGTGATCTCGGGGTTCCTCGCGGGGCTCGGGTAGATCGGCGGGACATGCTCTTCGGGGCATGTTCTTCGGGGCATCTTCGACTTGTGTAAATCGCCGTGCCTCGCTGCGAGCATGCAGCCGTGGCACGACGCAGGGCGCGATCGGGCTCCAGCGGTGCGCGGAGGACGTCGCACTGGGGGGTCGGGGGCAGCGGTGGCGCGAAGGACGTCGCACGGCGCGGTCGGGGGCAGCGGTGGCGCAGAGGACGTCGCACGGCGCGGTCGGGGGCAGCGGTGGCGCAGAGGACGTCGCGCGGCGCGGTCGGGCCCCGGATGAAGCGCGGCGAGGGTCGCGAGGCCGGTGTCCGGGGCGACCTGTCCCCTCGGACAGTCCTCGAACTTCGAGGCGGCAGGGGTGCTTCGAGGGGGCAATTGGCTCGTTCTGCGGAACTCGGTCCAGGTCGCCCCGGCCCCCGTCCACGGGAGCTCTCTTGTGGCGGTGACGGTCGGCGGAGCCGAGATCCGGGGCCCGACCGCGCCTGAGCAGCGAGTGCCTCCGCGCCGAAGTTGATGTCGTGTCGAAGGAAGAGCTTGTCCCGGTGCAGGCCGTCGCTCTGGGCGATCCGGACTCTCGCGGGAATATCGATCCCGCCCTACGGGAGAGGCTGGGTGCCGCAGGCATGCCAAGACGTCGCGCGCCGCGGTCGGGTCAGGATGAACGCGGGGCGAGGCTAGCGAGGCCAGGTCCGATGAGACATGTCCATCCGGACAGTTTAAAACTTCGCCGCTGCTGGGTGCTTCGAGGCGGCAATCGCCTCGTTCTCCGGAACTCGGTCCAGGTCGTCCCGGCCCCCGCTCTCGGAAGCTCTCTTGGGCAGTGACGGTTGGGGCGGCTTGGGTCCGGGGCCGGGCTATGGATGTCGTCGTGTCGAAGAGCTCGCCGGCCGCGGGGGTGCTGGGGGTGCTGTTATGCTTGCGCGCGTGCGAGAGATTTTCTCACCGCTCGAGCTGCCGGCGCCGGAAGTGTTTCGGGCGGGCTTGCGGCCGCCGGTGACGGCGGTGACGCTCGTCGAGGTGGCGAGCTGTAGTGCGTGCGAGCCCGACCGGTTGGACGAGCTCATGGATAGGGCGGCGTTGCTGTCGGCGCCACGCGAGGCATTTCCCGCGGCGACTGCGGCGCTGGCCGGGTTCGTCAAGCGGCTCCTGTGCTGGTGGGAAGAGTGGCCTGCCGACGAGGTGTGGAGCGAGGACGCGGTGGCTTGTCAGGATGCTTCCTGGCGAGAAGAGGTGGGGCCTGGGCCGTACCCGCCGCTCGCACCGGAGAGGGCCGTGGAGGAGGCGCGGTGGGTGTTGGCGGCCATCGGCAAGAGTCGAGTACGCGCCGGGCGAAAGGCCTTCGGGACATGGCCGGAGGAGCAGCTCGAGGCGGTCTGGGCGTTGCGGTTCGCCTCGAACGATGTGCTGCTGTTCGGGCGAACAGCCGCGCGCTGGACCGCGTTCGCGTGGTCGACGACGGCGTGAAGGGGTCGTGGTGCGCCCTTCCTCGCGGACCGGAGCGGACGGCGAAGCAACAGGCAGCGCCCGAATTTGGCGATTTGCAAGGGAGTCGCATTCCTGCGCGGAACCGAAACGTGTAGCCTCGGGCCGCCGTGAGCCCGTCGATCGAGATTGACATCGCCTTCAGCCGCCCCGGCCTCATCGTCCTCGACGAGCACGGAGCCGTCTACACATCGCAGGTCTTCGGGAACAGCTGCGAGCAGGTCGCTGCGCGCGGCTTCTTCGTTCCGTTGGACGAGACGTTCCCGGAGTTCATCCCCGAACCGGTCGAGGAGGCGCTCGGCAAGCTCCTGGCGAATGCGCCCTATCTATCGGAGCGCGAGGCGGACGAAGTGGACGCGCTCCTCGCCCGGTATGGGGAGACCGAGTTCCTCCGCGTAGATCGAACGATGCTGGCGGAATCGGGGGAGGCTTGGGTCTACGTCGACGTCATACCGCGCGGAAGCTGTCCGCTCTCGGGAAGCGGACCGTGGAAAGGCATCCTGGTGTGGGCGAACAGCGACTGATCGTTCGCCGGTGCTCTTGCTCTCGACGTGCTGCGCCGTCTCGAGTTTGTCGTGCGTGTTCGATGCGAAGCACGAAGGCCGGTGGGTAGCCGCGCTTCGTCGGGCCTGAGCGTCGTGCGATGTCCTCCGCGCTCGACCTCGCCGCGCTTCATCGGAGCCTGAGCGGCGTGCGACGTCCTCCGCGCGGCGGGTCTCGCCGTACTTCATCGGAGCCCGAGCGCCTCCGAGCGGCTGCCCCGGGGGACATGTCCTTCAAACAATGGCCTGAGGGTCAGCCAGGACGAACGCGTCGACCAGCGCCTCGAAGCACGCGCCGTTGGGGCGGAACATCGTGTAGCTGCCGTGCATCGCCCCGTGGGGCGTCTCGAGCACGCAGCCGCTGGTGTACTCGAACGACTCGCCGGGGTGGAGCAGTGGTTGCGAGCCGACCACGCCTTCGCCCTCGACCTCGCGGACGCCGCCGTGGGCGTCGGTGATGAACCAGTGGCGGCGGCACAGCTGGGCGGGTGCGTCGCCGGTGTTGGAGATCCGGATCGTGTAGGCGAAGACGAAGCGTGCGCCCTCGGGCAGGGCGCGCCCGCCGACATAGCGCGTCTTCACTTCGACGCAGATCCCCTCCGTCTCGCTCCTGGTCACCTGGGGTCCCATTAGCCGAGCGACGCGGGGCCTTGCAAGGGGGGGGCGTCCGTGAGCCAGGCATCGAGCTCGAGTTCGCGGCGGAGGCGCTCCGACGGTCCCCCGTGCGGGACGTGCCCGCGGGCGGCGTGGTATGCGTCGACCATCGCGCCACGTCGGCCCGGCGGAGCGACGCGCCGTCTTCGAGCGCCTCGTCGAGGAAGCGGTCGGGCAGGCGGTCTTCGGCGAGCGTCCAGCGTCGGGCAGGTCGAAGGCGTGGCGCACGGCGGCGATCCTGCGTGCGGACCGCCGCAGATCGTCTTCGCCCCGAGACAGGCCCGTGACCATCGCCAGCAATTCGGCGCCCTCGCGCCGAGGCTCGCGGATCGCCCCGCGCAAGGACCTGCAGAAGATCCGTGAGTCGAGCAGGGCCGCGTTGTCCTCGGCCTCGATCACTCGCGCGGGCGCGCGCGCCACGTCGGCGCGGTGGCGGTCGACGCCGACCGGCAGGTCGGCCTGGTCGGCGCGGCAGCGGTTGTGGTCGGCGCCCCTGCTGGCGGCGCACAGGACCCAGCGCGAACGTCTGCATGGCCCGCGGCTCGAAGCCCGGCAGCTCCAGGCCCTTCACGTGGCAGGCGAAGCGCTCTTGCCCTGGCCGATCGCCGCCGCGGCGCGACGTGTCCTTTCCGCCAGCAGATCGCCGGCGCCCTCGCGGCGGGCGATCGCGCCGGGCCACGGCAGCACGTCGTCGCCGAAGCGGAGCGGCCAGTCGGCGAGACCGCGCTCGGCGCACTCGAGGGCGAACGCCAGAGTGTCGCCGGCCGAGATCGTGTCGAGGCCGAGCGCGTCGCAGGCGCCGGCGGCCACGAGCAGGCGCGCGGAGGCGTCGACGTCGATCCGCGGGCCCAGGGCGAACTGAGTTTCGTACTCGATGCGCGTGGCGCCGTCGCAGTGGTCGCGGCCGATCGTGCAGCCGGCGCAGCTCTCGCGCGCGTGTTCGCCGGCGCGGGCCAGCCCTCGGGCGCGAGCCGCTGCGTGGCCGCCTGGCCGATCGACACTGTCTGAAAGTTACGGCGCGGCAAGATCTGCGGGCGATCGAGGGTCTCGAGGTTGGCCGCGGTCCCGAGCGCCCGATACTTCTCGGTCGCCGCCTCCGCGCCGCGATGTCCATCCCGGAACTCCGACGCGACGGCGAGCCTCGCGCCGGACGCGGAGCGATTGATCGCGTGAGATCGAGGCGGCGGCGGTCCGCGCGGCGGCTGCCGAGCTCGCGGTTCGGATCTCCACACGTCCGCAGTGAGTCGCTCGAAAGCCTTGCGCGGATGTGTGCGCCCGAGAGGGCCGGGTGATGTGCGTGCGGGCGATCACTCGGCGGCGGCCGATCTCGCGGCCCGGATCTTCACGCGCCCGCAGTGAGTCGCTCGACCTGCTTGCACGGACATCTGCGCGCGACAGGGCCTGGTGATGTGCATGCAGGAGATCCCTCGGCGGCTGCCGATCTCGCGGCCCGGAGCTTCACGGCAGTGAGTCGCTCGACCTGCTTGCGCGGACCCATGCGCGCGACAGGGACCCGGTGATGTGCAAGCAGGCGCTCGCTCTGCGGCGGCCGAACTCGCGGCCCGGAGCTCCACGCGCAGGGCGTCGCTCGACCTGCTTGCGCGGATGCATGTGCGCGACGGGCCTGGTGATGTGCATGCAGGCGAATCACGCTGCGGCGGCCGGGCTCGCGGCCCGGAGCTCCACGCGCAGGGCGTCGCTCGACCTGCTTGCGCGGATGCATGTGCGCGACGGGCCTGGTGATGTGCATGCAGGCGAATCACGCTGCGGCGGCCGGGCTCGCGGCCCGGAGCTCCACGCGCCCGCAGGGCGCCGCTCGACCTGCTCGCGCGGATGCATGCGCGCGACAGGGCCTGGTGATGTTCCTGCAGGCGATCATCCGCCGGCGGTGGAGATCAGCACCAGCGCCATGCCGTCGCCGATCGGGTCGTCGGGGTCGGCGACCAGCTCGAGGGCGATGAGGGCGTGCTCGGTGTCCTGGACGAGGTCGGGGACGGGGCCCGGCAGGGTGAAGGCGAGCGCGTGGAGGATCGACGCGAGCGTGCTCGCGGGGACCTCCACGCGCGAGGCGCCCGCGCGCAGGCGCGGGACGCACGGTGAGCCCGCCTCAGCGGGCCAGCAGCGCCTGGGCCTCGGGGTCGGGCGTGAACTCGACGCCCTCCGGCAGCGTGGGCGCGGCGTGGGGCGCCAGCTCGGGCAGGCCCTCGATGTGCGGCGCCTTGCCGCCCTCGATGACCCACTCGTAGCGGCTGTAGTAGCGGGACGTGTGGCCGCGCTCGCCCTTGAGCTCGAGGCACAGCTCGAACGGCGCCGGCGCCTCGTCCTCGCACTCCCACACGCGGGCCTCGAGGTTGACGCGGACGCGGTCCTGCGGGAGGTGGAGGGTCAGGCGGTTCTGCTCGCGGTGCCACGCGAAGATCTCGAGGAAGTGGCGCCACTGCGAGCTCTTGCCGAACGCGCCGAAGCGGTCGCGGCCCTGCTCGAGCAGGACGAGGTGATGGATCTGGTCGCGGTCGTTCTGCGGGAGCCGCTCGATCCACACCTGATTGGCGAGGTGCTTGACCTCGCTGGTGCTGCCGCAGTCGAACAGCCCGAACTCGTACGCGCCGATGCCCAAGGTCGCCGCGAGCCCGAGGCCCACCCACTTGCTGGTCTTGCTTCGTGCCATAGCCGCGGCAGTCTAGAGCGCGTCGCCGCCCGCGTCCACGGGGCTGCAGCCGCTCGCCGCCGAAATGCGCCCCGGCGCTCCCGCCGGCCGAGATCGCTGTCTCGCCCACAGCCCCTCCCGGCTCGGGCCGGCACCGAGCTCGGCGGTCCGGGGCCGGGGCGAGCCGCCGGGCCGAGGCGAGGTGCGTCTGGACCTGTCCCGAGAGACATTGTGTGCAGCGCGAGGCGGGGCCGCCAGGACGATCGGCCGATCGTCGCGGCTGTGACGATTCGCCGGCGCCGACGCGATGCCTCGATTCGCGGTGTCCTTCGATCGGGGCGCGCCGCGTCGGTGCCATGATTCGCGGCAGGGAGCCGCGACGGGTGCGAGCGCGCCTCGTCGCGATTGCGCGCAGGAGCCCGCGTGGGCGGGCGAGGGGAACCCGTTGCAGCGTCGGGCGACGCCCCATCTCTCGTCGTCGAGGTATTTGCGAGGCGACGCCGAGCGGGCGCTCCTGGGGCTTGCGAGCGAGGCGATGCAGCCCCTGCGTGGGTTCGACGCGCCCCGCGAAGACTCCGATCGTCGAGTACGCCGAGGACGCCGCGATCGCGGCGATCATGCACCTCCACGGGGGTTTGCGATGAAGACGCCACGACTGCACGAGCTCCTCCCCATCCTCGGCGTGCTCGCCTGTCAGGCGAGCGACGGCAGCAGCGGAGGCACCGAGACGGCGGGTTCGACCGGCGCTGCCAGCGAGACCGCGGGGGAGCCGACCGGCGGCACCGCCAATCCGCCGACCACCGGGACGAGCGACACCGGCGAGACGGGCGGCGACACCGGCGAGGCGCCGACGGGGCCGTACGCTCGCTGCGGCGCCGGCATTGTCGACAGTGTGAGCGGGGAGATCGACGCTGCGCGATACGAGCAAGTCGCCGAGGATTGGAGCAAGGAGGCGGTGAGTTGCCGGCTGGGCCCGACGTGGGCCGAGCTGCACGACGGCGACGCCGCCAACGACGCGTCCGAGGTGTGGGGTCCGACCGGGCAGACGTGCGGAGGCGGCTACCTCACCGACGGGATCCCCGTGCAGGCGGGCGTGTGCCCCGAGGGCGGCGGCTGCTACGGCAGCGTCTCCGGACAGGCGATCTACGTGCCTTCCGCAGGCGTCGGCGCGGCCACGCCGGGGGTCGACCGGATCCAGACGCACGCGTGGGAGCAGGGCGCCATCTCGAGCCACCCGAAGCTGCTCGATAGCCCCGAGCCGTACGTCACGCGCCCCGAGTACGACCCGGCCTCGCTGGGTCAGCCGATCGCCGTCGCTCGCAGCGAGCGCAACTGGACCAACGATGGCGTCGCCATTTTCGCCGGCGGGGCGGTGGGCACCGGCGGCACCGCGACCTCGGGCTCGGTCGGCGCCTATTATCAATTCCCGCCGCACCTGAGGCCGAGCGCGGTGGCCATCACCAGCAACAACGAATTCGTGCTGGTCACCTTGTGGAACACCGCGGAGGTGCGCGGCGAGCTGGCGGTGCTGTCGGTGCGCGCGCCGACCCCGGACGCGCACTCGTGGTGGTACCACGGCCTGTTCAACGCCGGCGGCGTGCGCGAGCTGAAGTTCCTCGGCACCGTGCCGCTGCCGTTCGCCACCCCGACCTCCATCGCCGCGGTCACGACCCACGGCTGGACGAACCCCAACGACGCCAACGGCAAGTCGATGCGCAATGTCGCTTTCACCGGGCCGCACAAGGACACGATGGTCGACACCTGCTTCACCGCCGAGGCGCAGATGTCCGACCCGGCCAATCAACAGCCGATCTCCGCCTTCGCCGATGGCGGCTGGCTGCAGCACCTGGTCGCGCGCAAGGGCTACGCGCTGGTCGCCAGCCAGTGGGAGGACAAGGTCGCGTTCGTCGATCTGGCGCCGCTGCTCGACTACTTCCATTCGATGTACTTCGGCAGCGAGGCCAGCTGCGGCGAGACGCTGTCGCAATTCGTATGGGACAAGACGCAGCCCGGCGACCAGGTGCTGCCGCAGGCGCCGGCGGACGTGTGGCCCTTCACCTTCGACCTCGCGCCGGAGAGCGCGCGGCCGACTGTGGCGGCGGTGTTCGACGTCCCCGGGCCGCGGGCGGTGCGGGTCGGCCTCGACAAGAGCCAGGCGATCTACGGCCCGACCAATGGCGTCGACGTGTGGAAGGCCTACGCGGCCGGCGACGACGGCGTGCTGCACGTGTTCACGCCCGGGCGGCTGATGGCCAGCTGGTTCGAGGTCGGCAAGGGCGAGCAGGCCACCGGCGAGCCGGCAGCGGTGGCGACCGGGCAGATCTGCCAGCACCCGACGTCTCTGGTGATGCACCGCGGCCTCGTGGCCGATCATTCGACGTTCCTCGACATCGTGCCCGAGAAGGTCGACGACAAGACGCAGGAGATCCACGGCATGAACGACGGCGTGATCGTGGTGTGCCGCGGCGAGCGGGCGCTCCAGCACGTGGTCGCCTGGAAGGACGCGGTGGAGGTCTACGAGGAGATCCGCGACAGCCGCATGAACGACCCGGTGGCGGTGTGGTACTCGGACCGCGCCGACGTGCGGACCGTCGCCGACTTCGACGGCCGGAAGCTGCTCAGCTATCGGTTCGGCTGGGTCAAGATCGAGGACTGGAAGGACGGCGGATGCGGGCCTCAGGGCGCCAATTACGGCCCCGGCGAGGACGGCACGGGCGATCACGAGTTCTCGGGCGAACTGGCGGTCGCTGGTTGGCCGTTCCACGTCAGCGTCGCCAACGTCAACTGAAGGCCGCGGACGAAGCGGACGTCGCGGAATTTCGGCGGCGCGCCGGGACGTCGCGGGTGTTCGTGCGCCCGCAATCGCGGGACAACCATACGGTGGCGAGGCTGCGACAGGACGGCACCATGGCCCACCCCGTCGGCGGCCCCCGTCGTGCTCCCGCTGATGTGTTGACATGGCAGCGGCGCCTACACGGAGATAGGAGCGCATATGGATGGAATGACTCGCGGTCCGATTATGCATAGTCATTGACGCCGCGCGCGCCGGGCCCGTACGTTGGCCTGGGGGGATTCGCAGATGGTGAGGACACTAGCAGTCGTGGTGGGTGCGGCGGTGTTGTTCGGCGCGGGTGAGGCTTCGGCGGGCGGGCCGTCGCTGGTGCGGGCGTTCGACCCGGCGCAGGGGGAGCTACCCGAGTCGATCACGACCGACTGGGCCGGCAACCTCTACATGTCGATGGGGCCGACGGTGAAGCGGCTGAAGCCGAACGGGCAGCTGACCACCCTGGCGACGCCGCCGGTGCCGGAGGGCACCTTCATGCTCGGGCTCAAGTTCGGCTGGGACGGCTATCTGTACGCCGGCAGCGGGGCGTTCGCGCCCGAGCCGGCGGCCGCGTTCGTGTGGCGGATCAACCCGATCACCGGCCACACCACCGAGTACGCCGCGCTCGATCCGCTCGGCTTCCCCAACGACCTCGCGTTCGACGACCGCGGCGACCTCTACGTCACCGACCCGTTCCTCGGCGTGATCTGGAAGATCGACGACGACGGCGACGCCGACGTGTGGCTCGCCGATCCGTCGCTCGAGGGCGACCCGGTGACCCCGTTCCTGCCGTTCCACAGCTTCGGCGTCGACGGCATCGCGTTCGACCGCTGGAAGCGCAACCTCTACGTCGGCAACCTCGACTACGGGACGATCGTGCGCATCCCGATCGAGTGTCACGGCGAGCCGGGCGAGCCCGAGGTCTGGGTCGACGACTACGACAAGCTCGCGGGCGCCGACGGCATCGCCTTCGACGCCGACGGCGATCTCTACGTCGCGGTCAACGGGCAGGACCGGCTGGTGCGGGTCGACGACGACGGCGACGTCCACGTGCTCGCCCAGGGCGGCCTGCTCGACGCGCCGTCGAGCGTGGTGTTCGGCCAGACCTTGCTGACGCGGAAGAAGCTGTACGTCACCAGCTTCGCCATCAACCGCGCCCTGGGCGTCGTGCCCGGCACGCCTCACCCGGCGTTGCTGTCGTTGTCGGTGTCCGACCCGGGGCTCCTGCTGCCCTGAGGGCTGCGGCTCGCCGCTTCGCCGCACGGTCGGCCGCGTCCACGGGCGCGCCGAACCGTGCGCGCGATTGCATCTGCACGGCGGGGCCCGCGCGAAGCAGCGGCTGAAGCGTCCCGACCGCCGTTCCGGGTGTTATCATCACAGGAGATGACCGCGAGGTCGGGAGCACCGGGGCAGCTTGGCAGCACGCACGTCGGCTTTGGTGGTGCCGACGTGGCGGCGCTGTGGAACGCCGCCGAGCTGCTGCTGGCGCGGGTGCGGCTGGCGCCGCGGCTGCAGATCGAGGAGCTGGCCGGCGCGGTGCGCGAGCTGTCGGGGCGCGACCCGGCGGAGCTGTTCGCCGATCCTGCGGGCCTGCGCGCGCTGGTCCACGACGACGACCTCGAGCGCTACGACGACGCGGTCGCGGGCGCCTCGCCCACCACGTCGATGTTCCGCTGGCGACCGCCGGAGGCGCCGATCCGCTGGACCGAGCACACGATCGTGCCGTGGCTCGACGAGGACGCGCGGCGGGTCGGCTTCCTCTGCCTCGTCCGCGCCGTGCGCAACGCCTCGTCGGTCGAGCTCAAGCGCGACGACTCGTACTTCCACACCCTGCTGCAGACCATCAACGACGGCATCCTCGTCAACGACCCCGACGGCGCGATCGACTTCGTCAACTCGCGGCTCGCGGCGATGCTGGCGACCACCCCCGAGGCCATGATCGGCCGCCGGATCTTCGACTACATGGACGACGAGAGCGCCGCCGCGGCGCGGTCCAACCTGAAGCGGCGGCGCCAGGGCTCCGAGGACCAGTTCGACTTCCGCTTCCGCCGCGAGGACGGCGCCGACTTCTGGGCCATCGTCTCCGCCAAGCCGCTGTTCGGGCCGCGCGGCGAGCACCGCGGCTCGCTGGTCGCCATCACCGACATCACCGCGCGCCGGCGGGTCGAGGAGGACCTGCGGCGCGCCCGCGACGAGCTCGAGGCCCGCGTGGCCGAGCGCACCGAGCAGCTGACGCTCGAGGTGCAGGAGCGGCGGCGGGCCGAGACCCTGGCGCTCGAGGCCAGCCGGACCAAGAGCATCTTCCTCGCCAACATGAGCCACGAGCTGCGGACCCCGCTCAACGCGATCATCGGCTACACCGAGCTGCTGGCCGAGGAGCGCGACGAGCAGGACGAGCTGCAGCGCGACCTCGGGCGGATCCACGGCGCCGCGACCCACCTGCTCGAGCTCATCAACAACATCCTCGACCTGTCGAAGATCGAGGCGGCCAAGATGGAGATCACGCGCGAGCGCTGCGTGATCGGCCCGCTGCTCGACGACCTGCAGAGCACCCTGCTGCCCGCGGCGGTCAAGAACGGCAACCACATCCAGGTGCTGTGCAGCGAGCCGCAGCGGGCGATCGTCGTCGACCGCACCAAGTTGAAGCAGATCCTGCTCAACCTGCTCAGCAACGCGGTCAAGTTCACGCGGCGCGGGTGGATCGAGCTGCGGGTGTGGTTCGAGCGCGAGGACGACGTCGACTTCCTCGTCGCGGTGGTGTCCGACACCGGGCCGGGGATCCCGGCGCACAAGATCGGCAGCCTGTTCAGCGCCTTCCAGCAGGCCGACGGCTCGATCGCCCGCAAGTTCGGCGGCACCGGCCTGGGGCTGGCGATCTGCCGCGAGCTCTGTCATTTGCTCGGCGGCGAGATCCTGGTCAAGAGCGAGGCCGGCGAGGGCACGACCTTCACCGTGCGCCTGCCGTTGCTGCCGACGTAGGCGAGTGCCCACATTCGTGAATGTGAGCACCTCGTGACGCGGGCGTCGCGAATGACGTCAGCGCGCGAGCGTCCGCGCCACGTCGAGCACGCGGTCGACCCGCGGCCGCTTGTAGAACCGCTCGCCGTCGTCCTCGAAGAAGACGGGTTTGTGGTCGCGGTCGAGGACGAAGGTGCCGGCCAGGCCGACGCCGTTGCCGAAGTCCCAGCGCGACCACGCCTTGAGCATCACGCCCTCCGGGTCGCTGAGGATCGGGAAGGTCAAGTGCTCGCGCGCGATCATGATCCTGGCGCCCTCGAGGTCGTCGGCGGACACCGCCGCGACGTTCACGCCGAGCGCCTGGAGCTGCGGCAAGGCTTCCTGCAGCTGCCCGAGCTGCTTCCTGCAGAAGGGTCACCAGTGGCCGCGATAGGTGACCAGGACCAGGCCGTTCGGGCCGGCGAGATCCGCCAGGCCGCGCGGCGTCCCGGCGCTGTCGGGGACGCGGAACTCGGGGGCCACCGCGAAGGGCGGCGGCGCCTCCGCGCGGCTGGGCGGGACGGGACCGCTGCGCTGACCCGCGCAGGCCGCGATCCCGGCGGTGAGGTGAGCGGCGAGCGCGAAGACGCGAGCGCGACGGGGCATCGCCGCCAGGCTATCGGGACCGATGAGGCCGCCGCAAGGGCCGTGGTACGATGCCCCCAGACTCGTGTCTTCTCCCGCCGATCTGACGCTGGACACGCCGCTGACGCCGGTCCTGTCGCACGTGAGCCCGTCGCCCGAGGCCGGGACGCCGCTGACGCCGCCGGTCGACGGCGAGCCGGCCAACGACTGCGCGATCGACTTGGAGCCGCTGCCGAGCCAGATCGGCCGCTTCAACGTGCTCAAGCGGCTGGGCTCGGGCGGGATGGGCGTCGTCTACGTCGCCTACGACCGCGACCTCGACCGCAAGGTCGCGCTCAAGGTGATGCGCACGGCGGTGGTCAGCCGGGCCAAGCGGGACAAGGCGCGTCACCGCCTGATGCGCGAGGCGCAGGCGATGGCCCAGCTGTCGCACCCGAACGTGATCGCGATCTTCGACGTCGGCTCGGTCGAGGACCAGATCTTCTTCGCCATGGAGTTCGTCAAGGGCGTGACCCTGACGAAGTGGTTGCGCTCGGCGGAGGGCCCGAACGGGCCGCGGCGGCGCGGCTGGAAGGAGGTGCTGGTGGTGTTCATGCAGGCCGGACGCGGCCTGGCGGCGGCGCACAAGGCCGGCATCATCCACCGCGACTTCAAGCCCGACAACGTGCTGATCGACGCCGAGGGCCGCGTGCGCGTCGGCGACTTCGGCCTCGCCCGCGCCGGTCAGGGCCTCGGCCCGCTGTCCCGGCCCGACACGTACACCGAGGTGATCAAGGCGATGGCCGAGAAGAGCCTGCTCGACATGCGGATCACCCGCACGGGCGGCATGACCGGCACGCCGGCGTACATGGCCCCCGAGCAGTACCTCGGCCAGGCCACCGACGCGCGCACCGACCAGTTCAGCTTCTGCGTCGCCCTGTACGAGGGCCTCTACGGCCAGCGGCCGTTCGTCGGCGACCGCGTGCCGGTGGTCCGCGAGGCCGTGCTCGCCGGCCGCGTGCAGGACGTCCCGAAGGACACCGACGTCCCGGCCTGGCTGCACCGCATCGTCCTCCGCGGGCTCAGCGTCCGCCCCGCCGACCGCTTCAAGGCGATGAACGAGCTGCTCGACCACCTCGACGAGACGCCGCGGCCGCGCCGGCTCGGCCGCAAGGTCGCGCTCGCGGGCGGCCTGGCGGTCGCGTTCGCCGGGGCCGCGTTCGCCGTCTACGACGTGGTCGCCGCCCGCCCCGAGCAACCTGTCCTCGCGGGCATGTGCGAGACGCCCGACCTCGGCTGGGACGAGGGCCGCCGCGCCGGGCTGGCCCGCGCCCTGGCCGAGCGGCCCGGCGGGGCGGTGTTCGCCGGCCCGACCCTGGCCGAGCTCGACCACCACGCGCAAGAACTTCGAGACATGTTCCAGGAGACATGTCGCAACGCGCAGGCGGACGCCGAGGCCGGCGGCGAGGCCGGGGCGCGGCGTCGGGCCTGCCTCGAGCGCCGGCGCAGCGCGTTCGCCGGGCTGGCGCGGGCGCTGTCGGAGGCCTCGGGCCCGGCGCTCGACCGCGCCGCCACGGCCCTCGACGCCCTGCCGGCGCCGCGCGACTGCGACGACCCGCGGCGGCTGGCGGCCGTGGTGCCGGGGCCGGAGGACGACGAGCTGCGGGCCCAGGTCGCGCGGCTGCGGGCCGAGCTCGACCACGCGGGCGCGGTGCTGGCGCTGGGCGACGCGCCGCGGGCGTGGGACATCGCCCGCGCGCTGGCGGCCGCCGACGAGACGTGGCTGCCGGCCCGGGCCGAGGCGCTGTACGGGCGCGCGGCCATCGAGCGGGCGCTCGGCCGCGCCGAGGCGGCGGCGCGCGGGCTGTCGGACGCGCTGTGGGCGGCGGAGGCGAGCCGTCACGACGAGGTCGCGGCCGACGCCCTGACCCTGCAGTTCGCGGTCGAGTGCGAGGACCTCGGCCGCCGCGGCGAGGCGCGCCGGCTGTGGCCGCGCCTGTCGGCCGCGCTGCAGCGGCTCGGCGACGACGGCCGCCGCGAGGCCAGCGCCCGCGGCCGCTACGGCCGGGCCCTGCTGCAGGAGGGCGACGTCGAGACGGCGCGGGTCGAGCTGACCGCGGCGCTGCGCCGCGGCGAGGAGATCCTCGGCGTCGAGCACCCGCGGCTCCTGCCGATCTTGCTCGACCTCGCGGCGGCCTGTCAGCGCGGCGGTCGCGACCACGAGGCCACCGGCCACGTCGCCCGCGCCCAGGAGCTGGCGTCGGCCCGCCTGCCGCCCGAGCACCCCGACCGCGCCCGCGTCCACGTCGCCGCCGGCGACCTCGCGCGCGCCCGCGGCGACTCGGCCGCGGCCCGCCAGCGCTACGACGACGCCCTCGCCATCTACACCGAGATCTACGGGCAGGACCATCCGGACATGTCCCTCGCGCTGATCGGCCGCGGGCTGGCGGCGGCCGCCGACCAGCGCTGGGCCGACGCCGCCGGCGACCTGCGGCGCGCCCTCGCGGCCTGGGAGCACGTCCTCGGCCCCGAGCACCCGCGCCTGGTCGAGCCGCTGACGTGGCTTTGCGCCGTCGACTCGGCGCTCGGCGAGCACGCGGCCGCCCAGGGCGCCTGCGCCCGCGCCCTGGCCCTGGCGACCCGCGCCGCCGTGCCCGCCCAGGTCGCGCTGGCCCGCTTCGCCCTCGCCAAGGCCCGCGCCGCCGCCGACCTGGCCGCCGGCGAGACCGGCCCCGAGAGCCGCGCCCAGACGGTCGCGCTGGCCCGCCAGGCCCTCGGCGAGGCCTCCGCCGGCGGCGAGACGGCCCTCGCCGCCGCGATCTCGGCGTGGATCGCCGGCCAGGGCTGAGCAGGCCGATCGGGCATGTCCGTGAGGACATGTCCTCTGAGCAAGCCTCTTATGAACATGTCCTCGAGGACATGTCCCATGAAAGAGAACTACGGCACGGCGCGGCTCTCGAGGAACACCGGCAGCGACGGCGTCGCGCCGTGGCTCGCCTCGGCGCTGGCGACCTGGGCTTGCAGCGCCTGGTAGAGGCCGGGCCAGTCGAGCGCGGGCAGGGCGGCGGCGGCGGTGAGGCGGTCGGCGAGCAGGCGGATGTAGATCGCGCCGAAGATCGTCATGTCGGGGCCGGGATCGCAGCCGAAGCTGGTGCGGTCGTGGCGGGCCGCGGCCAGGCCGACCAGGCCGGGGACGGCGGCGAGCGCCGCGGCGAAGCCGCCCGCGTGACACGCCTGCAACACCACGATCTTCGGCGTCGCGACGGGGAACGCTTGCAGCGAGCGGGCCAGCATCCCCGGGGAGAACACCAGGTCGTCGGCCGGCGCTCCTGCGCGGCGCGCCGTCATCAGGAACGCCGGGTGGAACCCGCGGCCCGGCCCGGCCCCCAGCTGCAGCGCGTACTGGTCGAGCATCGCCGCGTCTGGCGCTTCGAGCAGGTCCTTCGGGACATCCGACGGCAGCAGGGAGCTCAGCCCGTGGCTCGTGACGTACACGTAGAGGAACGGCGGCCGGCGGGCGGCCGCGCGGGCCAGGTGCTCGCGCACGACCGCGGTGGCGGCGGGGTAGCAGTCGGCGAGCTCGGTCGCGAGGCGGCGGTACTGCGCGCGGTCGCGGCGGAACGCCTCGCGCGTGGGCCAGGCCCAGTAGCACGCGATCTCGTCCCGCTGCACGCCGCGTGCGATCAAGAGTTCGCGCTGGGCCGCGACCTCGGCGGCGAAGTTGGCGACGTCGGATCCGCCGGCGATCAAGAACACGTGCGCTCGCTCGGGCAGCGGCGCCGTGCTGTACGGCACTGCCTCGACGTACCGCGTGTATGCGAGCGGCGCCCCGCAGCCCGCGAGCGCGAGCGCGAGCCCGATCGTCGTGACTGCGCGCAAGAGCCTCACGACCTGCAAGCTAGCACGGGCCGCTCGCGTGCTCTCCGCATCCACGTGTCACGACGAGCCTGTCTTGAAGGACAGATGATTCGGGGCCGGCCCTGGGGCTTTCTCGCCCCATCCGCGATTGGACGCTTGATCGCAACAGTGCCGAGATGGTATCGATTGTTGCGCTATGAACAGTGTTTCCATCTCCTGGATTGCGAGCGCCCGCAAGGCCTCGCTCGCCGCGCTGATCCTCGTCGCTGCTGCGTGTGACAACGGCAACGGCGGCTCGGCCTCGGACACCGACGACACCACCACCACCGACGCCACCAACGCGACCACCAACAACACCACCACCAACGAGCCGACCACGACGGACGCGACGGACACGACCGACGGCACGGCCACCACGGACGACACCGAGACGCCGACCACCGGCTCGGGCGCGGTCGACTACGAGACCGACATCCAGCCGATCTGGGACGCGAACTGCACGACGGGCTGTCACGTGGCCGGCGGCACGGCCTCGGGCTGGTTCGTGATCACGCCGGGCGACTCGCACGCCAACCTCGTCGGCAAGCAGTCGATCGAGCTCGCGTCGATGCAGCTGGTCGCGCCGTCGGATCGCGACGCCAGCTACCTGTGGCACAAGATCAACAACACCCACGTGGAGGTCGGTGGCAACGGCACTGCCATGCCGCCGCCGCCCGCCGCTGCGCTGAGCTCCGCCGACCTCGACAAGATCGGCGCGTGGATCGACGCCGGCGCGGCCGAGTGATGCTGGGTGCCTGCGACCTCATGCGTCGCAAATGAAGTGGGCCCGCCGCCGCGCTCGGGACAGCCCCGAGAGCGGCGGTGCGCGCGTCGAGGCGCGGTGACTCGTGATAGTGTCCCGCCGCGATGAACACCTCGCTTCGATTGATCTTCACCTGCTCCTTGTTCGCCATGCCGCTGGTCGCGTGCGGCGACGACGGCAACGCCACCGACGCCAACGCCACGCCGGGCACGACCATGGACGACACGACGAGCGCGACCGACACCCTCGGCACGACCACCGGGACCGAGGCCACCACGAACGAGCCCACCACCGCCGAGCCGACGACGACCACGTCGACGACCGAGCCCGAGACGGCGACCTCGCCGGGCACGACGACGGAGGAGCCCGGGACGACGACCACCGAGCCCGGGACGACGACCGAGCCGGGCACCACGACCGAGGCGGAGACCACCACCTCGACCACGACCACCACCGGCGACGGCCTCAGCTGGGAGGCCGACGTGTTCCCCGTCGTCATCCAGGGCCATTGCAGTTGCCATCAGCAGGGCTCCGGCGGCCTGACGATGACCAACGCGCAGGACTCGTACCAGAACCTGGTCGACGTCGACTCGATGCAGGCCGCGGGCTTCAAGCGCGTCGCCACCGGCGACTCCGCCAACTCGTACCTGGTCGCCAAGCTCAAGGGCACCGCCGGCGACGGGCCGTTCAACGGCAACCCGTCGCAGATGCCGAAGGGCGGCCCGCCGCTGCCGGCCGACACGATCGCCCTGCTCGAGCAGTGGATCGACGAGGGCGCCGCGCCCTGAGCCCGGTCTTCCCGAGCGCATGAACGAAAGGGCATGTCCACACGGACATGCCCTTTCGCGCTGGGTCTTCAGGCCATGTCCCGAAGGACATGGCGCCGGGGACATCGGCCGCTCAGGCGAGGCGCTGCGCGATCACGTCCCAGGCGACGTTGGCGAAGAAGTCGTCGATGTAGGCGGCGCGCTCGGGCGGCAGCGGCTTGCGGTAGACGGCGAAGGCGTGCTCCCACACGTCGAGCGCGAGCAGCAGGCGGCCGCCGGCCGGGTGGCCGTCCTGGTGGGCCTCGACCCAGTGGTTCCAGATCTGCCCGTTGTTCGGGTCGAGGTAGGTGAGGGCCCAGCCGACGCCCGGCATCTTGGCGACGCCGACGAGATCGGCCTTCCACGCCTCGATGCTGCCGAACTGCGCGGTGACCGCCTGCGCGAACGGGTTGTCGGCGCGCAGCTCGCCGGCCTTCGGGGTCAGGCCGTCGAAGTAGTACTCGTGCAGGCGCATGCCGTTCCACTCCCAGCCGGCGCGGCGCTTGAGCTCCTGGAAGCTGGAGTCGCCGGTCTTGCCGTCGTTGCTGAGCCCCGCGACCTTGGTGAACAGGGCGTTGGTGCGGTTGACGTAACCGCCATAGAGCTTGAGGTGGACCTCGATCTGCTCGTCGGTGATCCCGACCAGCCCCCTGAGGTGCGAGTAATCCTTCGCTTTGTACTCGGCGGGCGCGTACTTCGGTGTCATCAGTCGCTCTCCTTGGCGGCCCGGAAGGTAGCACGCACCGGCGGGATGAGCGCTAGCGCACGTTGCGTGTTCGGCGCCGGGCGGCTGCAGGGGGCAAGATCCGGGCTCTCTGCACCAATTCGGGCGTCCGCCGCGCTGCCGCGGGCGGGTTGGGCCGCCGCGATCCGCGGAAGCGCCGCACTCGCCGACGCCGGCGAGCGGCCGGCACTGGCTTGACACTCCCGGGAGCCCGCGGCTACTTTCCCGGCCCTCCAACGCCTCGCATAAGGCCGCTCGCTATGTCGCAAGTCTGTCAGGTCACCGGGAAGCGCCCTCAGGGCGGCATGAACGTGTCGCATTCGCACATCCGCACTCACAAGCGGAACATCCCCAACCTGCACCGCAAGCGCTTCTTCGTGCCGAGCGAGGATCGCTGGGTCACCCTGCGGGTCAGCAACCACGGCCTGCGCGTGATCGACAAGCGCGGCATCGAGTCGGTCCTCGCCGACATCCGCGCCCGCGGCGAGAAGGTCTGAGCCGGGCGGCGAACTCGCCGCTCCCCAGCCCGCTGACCGGAGCAGAGATGTAAGAAGGAAGAGCGCATGCCCGAGATCTTCGTCTCGCTCTTCTTCTTCATCACCGTCCTCGGCGTGTGGCTCGGCCCGAAGTACCTCCGCTTCAAGCACGAACAGCGGATGAAGGAGCTCGAGGCCGGGGCCGGTGAGGCCGGCCAGCTCAAGGCTCTGATGGAAGAGCGCAAGGCGCTGATCGAGGAGCGAAAGGCCCTCGAGCAGCGCGTGCAGTCGCTCGAGACCATCGTCTGCAACGTCGACTTCGAGCTCAACGCCAAGCTGCAGCGGCTCGCGGTCGCGACCCAGAGCATCGCCGCTCTCGGGCCCGCGCCGGCCGAGCGCGCGGCGATCTCGGCCGCGGCCGGCGAGGCCGAGAACCTGATCGCCGGCCAGGTCCGGCCCGGACAGCGCGTCGCCAACCGCTTCGTCGTCGCCCGCCTGCTCGGCGCCGGCGGCATGGGTGCGGTCTACCTGGCGCGCGACGAGCGGCTCGGCGAAGAGGTCGCCCTCAAGGTGGTCGCCGGCCTCGGCCTGCTCGACCCCGGCGCCGCCGATCGCCTGCGCCGCGAGGCCAGCACTGCCAGACGGATCTCCCACCCCAACGTCGTGCGCTTGCACGACATCGGCGAGGAAAACGGCCTGCTGTTCCTGTCGATGGAGTACGTCGCCGGCGAGAGCCTCGCGGCCCGCCTCAAGCGGATCGGGGCGATCCCCGCCGCGCAGCTGCGGCCGATCGCCGAGCAGCTGTGCGACGGCCTGGCCGCCGCGCACGGCGCCGGCGTCATCCACCGCGACCTCAAGCCGGCCAACGTGCTCCTCGCCGGCGATCGCACGGTGAAGATCATCGACTTCGGGATCGCCCGTCCGCTGGCCGAGGCCGGCATGACCGCGACCAACATGGTCATCGGGACACCCGAGTACATGGCGCCCGAGCAGGTCCGCGGCGGCCTCGTCGATGCGCGCACCGACATCTACGCGCTCGGGGCGATGCTCTACCACGCGCTCACCGGCCGCCCGCCGTTCGCCGCGCCGTCGCCGATCGCCCTCGGCCTGGCCCACTGCCAGGATCCGGTGCCGGCGCCGCGACTGCTGCGGCCCGACATCCCGGTCGAGTGGGAGGCGCTGATCCTCCGCGCGCTCGAGAAGGATCCCGCGCGCCGGTTCCAGAGCGCGGGCGAGCTGCGCGAGGTGTTCCGCGCCAGCGAGGCGCCGACCTGGCAGGGCCCGGCCCCGACCGTGCGCGTGTGAGGCTCACCGGGCCGCGTAGCGGCGGTGGGTGAACACTGCGTCCATGCGGGTGATGTCGGGCGCGACGTCGCGGAAGCGGACGAAGTCCCACTTGTTGGGGGTGGGGATCGCCTCGCCGGAGCGGACCGTGCGCTCCCACTGGATCGCCCGGACATCGTCGATGAAGGCGACGCCGGTGCCGCGCGCGGGCCGATCTTGCCGAAAGGACAGGTGCATCCCGCGCGCGCCGGCCGGCGGAGTGACTGTGGCCGAGAAGCGGGCCCAGTCGTAGTTGCCGGCTTTTTGGGTGAACACGACCTGCTCGCCGAGCAGCTCGGCGTCGACGAAGAAGCGCGCGCGCACCACCACGGCCCCGGCCGCCTCGCCGCGCAGGTAGCCGCGGACGGTGATCGGCCTGTCGCCGTCGATCGGGACGCGGCGGCGGGTGACCAGCGAGGTCGTGTCGTCCAGGGCCGCCGAGCGCCGCAGGGCCGCCGCGCGCGCGCCGTGGCGCACGGTGCGGCCCTGGACGAACGCCGACGCGCTCAGCTCCCAGCCGAAGGCGTCGCCCGTCTGGCCGTCGACGTCGCCGTCCTCGAAGTCGCCGTGATCGAGGAGGTCGCGGCCGAGCCAGATCTGCGCGGGGACGTCGGTGTCGACGCGCGCCAGGTTGTCGGCCCCGCCGCGGCGGGCGAACGTCACCGCGCCGCTGTCGCGGCCGAGGACGGCGAGTTGCACCGGCTCGCGCGTGTCGGTGGTGGCGTAATGACGCGGGTCGGCGAACGCGAGCACGCGGTGGCGCGAGGGGAACACGACCGCGCCGCGGAGGCCGTCGCGCGCGGGCGGCAGGGTGGTGGAGAGGTGGCCGATCGAGCGACCGACGCGGGCCAGGGCCTCGCCGGCCAAGAGCCGCGGGACGTAGCCGTCGAGGCGCACGGGGATCAGCTCGACGCGCTCGACCCGGTGACCGCCGTCGCGGACGTCGACGTCGACCACGGCGATCGCCGACTCGACCGTGTCGTGGGTGGTCTGGTCGAACAGGAAGTTGCCGAGCGACATCAATACGAACCGGGGCGCGTCGGCGCCGTCGACGACCGCGACGCCCTGCAGCACGTGCGGGTGATGGGCGACCACCAGGCCGGCGCCGCCCTCGATGGCCTCGACGAACAGGGCGCGCATGGCCGCGGTCGGATAACGGGCGTACTCGTCGCCGCCGTGCAGCATCGGCACCGCGAACGCCTCGCCTGCTTCGGCGAGGAAGTCGCCGAGGTTGTGGGCCGAGGCGTACAGCGCCCCGCTCTTGGCCGGGTCCTCGGCGACGAGGCGATAAGTGGCGTGGTCGAGGCCGTCGACGCGCATCTGCGACAGACCCAGCAGCACGACGTCGACGTCGTTCACGGCGCGGACGATCGCAGTCTGCCGCGCCTGGCTCTCGTTGATGCCGGCGCCGGTGCCGTCGAGGCCGGCGGCGGCGAGGAACTCGAGGGTGTCGGCGACGCCGGGCGCGAGGAAGTCGAACACGTGGTTGTTGCCCGAGCTGACCGCGTCGACGCCGGCGTTCACCAGGCCCTTCAGGGCGTCGGGGTGCGAGTGCAGGACGTAGGGCTTGTACGGGTGCGGCGTGCCCGGGCGATCGGTGACCACGCATTCGAGGTTGACCACGGTGTAATCGGCGCTGGCCAGAGCGTCGCGGACGAATCGCAGCACCCGCTCGGCGTCGGCGGTCCGCGATTCGGGGCGGATCAGGTCGCCCGGCTCGCCCTCGACGCCGTCCTGATCGTCGTCGACGAAGCGGCGCCCGAGCATGGTGTCGCCGACGAACATCAGGCGCGCGCGCCAGGGCCGGCGCGCGGTCATGGTCAGGGCGCCGGCGTCGACGGTGCCCTGCCGGGTCGGTCGCTGCAGATCGATCGGCACCAGCTCGGTGTAATGCGAGCCGTGGCTCAGGCGCAGCAGCAGCGAGCGCCGGGCCAGGCCGGAGACGGTGAAGCGTCCCTCGGGCCCGCTGACGACTCGAGGTTGATTTGCGGCCGCAGCGAAGTCGACCGCCTCGACGGTGACGCCGACGAGCGGACGGCCGGCGCGATCGAGGACCCGGCCCCGCAGTCGCACTGTCCCGTCCCCAGGAGCCGCCGCCAGGGTCGGTTCGGGGGCTCCGCGCGCGGCCGATGGACCGAGCGCGGTCAGGATTGCGAGCAGCAGCGGGCCGAGGCGTCGCACGAACGTCGAGCAATCCATGGTGCTTCGCGCAAGGATGGATCGCGGCGACGGGGTGACCAGCGAGCGACGGAGCGGGGTCGGTGCACGCTGCAGCGATTCTTTTCCGCAGTGTGCACGAGGGGGCGAATGTGCGCCTCGAAAGATCGAGCACGCCCGCCGTCACCTTTTTCGCGGGGGCCCGTAGAGCGAGGCAACGGAGACAACATGCTGCGCACCACCATCGCTTCGCTCGCCCTCCTTCTCGGCGCCCTCGTCGGCCCGGCCGGCTGCCAGAACGACCTCGAGGTCCAGGCCCGCTCGGCCGAGCTCGCCGATCTGCCCGGCATCACCGTCAAGATCGCCGGCGTCGACCTCGACCACGCCGAGGTCCAGGCGATCGCCAAGCACCTCGAGGGCAAGACCGTGGAGACCGGCGCGGAGATGGTGCGCATGAAGAAGGACGATCAGACCGGTTCGTCGGTCGAGATCGAGCTGTACGCGAAGTCGCTGCCGTCGGCCGAGGCGATGACCGGCGACCTCAAGACGGCCTTCCCGAAGCTGGCGGACGCGACGATCACGGCCGCCCCCGCGACCGGCAACATCGACGACCTGCCGGTGATCGAGGTCAACGAGGTCAGCAAGGAGCTCTCGCCCGAGGAGGCGAAGCAGCAGATCCTCGAGCAGCTGCAGGCCGACGGCGTCGACGGCGACGTGAACGTGCAGATCCAGGACAGCGCCGAGGGCCGCCGCATCGAGGTCAAGATCGAGAAGCAAGAGGCCCACTGATCGCGGACCGCGGAGCGCACGCGTTCATGCGCGGTCATCGACCGGCGCTCGCTCGCGCCGGCGGTGGAGGTGGACTGGCCGCGTCGAGGTCGAGCTCGAGGAGCGAGAGGTCCACGGATCGCGGAGCGCGTGCCGTCATGCGTCGTCACCGGCGCTCACTTGCGCCAGGCCAAGGATTCAGGACAGCATCGAGGTCGAGCTCGAGGTCAAGAAGCGCACGCTCTCATGCGCTGTCATCGACCGGCGCTCGCATGCGGCGAGCGGTGGTCGTGCGCTTCGCGGTCGTGCGCTTCGTGGTCTTCTTCGCGGTCTTCTTCGCGGTCTTGCGCTTGGCGGAGGCCGGACGGCTGGGTCGGCGGCGGGTCGTCGACTTGGACTTCTTGGCCGGCGTCTGCTTCGGCAGCCGCAGCCCCGCGGCGGTCATGTCGTGCGACTTGCCCGCGGCCGTCAACGTCGCGCGCTCGAACGGGATGAGCTTGCCGCGCTTGGTGAACGACGCCTCCTCGAGGGTCACGAGGCCCGCGGCGACCAGGCCGCCGAGCAGGTGCTCGAACGAGCGTCGATCGACGTCGCCGTCGGGGAACAGCTCGCGGTGGAGCCGGCCGGTGGCCTGACCGTCGGCCTTCGTCAGCGCCGCGAGCAGGCGCGACGCGTGGACCTGCTCGCTCGCGCTCGGGGCGCGGAATTCCTGGGCGATGCAACGATCGGGGGCGCACGCGTCGCAGATGCCGCAGGGCTCGCCGCCGTCCTCCTGATCGCCGAAGTGACGGACGAGGCGCACCATCCGGCAGCCGTGCGACTCGGCGAAGCGCGCCATGTCCTGCAGCTGGGCCTGCTTGTGCTCGCGCTGGGCGGCGTAGCCGGCCTTCCAGGTGGCCGCGCCCTTGGCGATCTGGCCGTCCCCGCTCTCGAGCGCGCCGCCGTGGATGAGCAGCTTCTCGAGGGCCCGCTCGAACGCCTCCCGCCCGGCGCGGCTGCGCTTCTTGTTCAGCGAGGCGCGGTCCGCCGGCGTCTTCGGCAGCCGGGCGTAGATCCGCTCGAGCTCGGGGGGCTCGGGGTAGTCGCGCTCGTGGAAGAATTCGTGGGTCTTGCGATCGACGTAGGCGTGGAACAGGACCGCCCGCGCGGCCTTGCCGTCGCGGCCGGCGCGGCCGATCTCCTGATAATAGCCCTCGAGGCTGCCGGGCAGCGCGGCGTGGATGATGGTGCGCACGTCGGCCTTGTCGATGCCCATGCCGAAGGCGGTGGTGGCGACGATGACCTCGCGCTGGCCGGCGAGGAAGGCCGCCTGGACGCGGTCGCGGTCCTCGTTGCCCATGCCGGCGTGGTAGGCCGCGGCGAGCCGCGGACCGAGCGCGCGGGCCAGCTCCTCGGCGCTCTTGCGGGTGGCGGCGTACACGATCGCGGGCCGCCGCGCGCGCTCGGACAGGAGCTCGCAGATCGCCGCGGCGCGCTCGCCCGGGTTGCGCTCGATGACCTCGATGGCGATGTTGGTGCGGCGAAAGCCGTGGATGAAGCGTTTGGCGGCGCGCAAACCCAGCTGATCGACGATGTCGTCCTGGACGGTGGGCGTGGCGGTGGCGGTGAGGGCGATGATCGGCGCCGGGCGCAATGCGGGCAGTCGCTGGCCGAGCAGGCGATAGTCCGGGCGAAAGTCGTGGCCCCACTGAGAGATGCAGTGGGCCTCGTCGACGGCGATCAGGGCCGGCGTGCGGCGGGCGAGCATCTCGGGGAAGCCGGGCACGCGCAGGCGCTCGGGGGCGATGAACAGGAAGTCGAGCTTGCCGGCCAGGTAATCGAGGCAGACCTGGCGCGACTCGGCGCGACCGCGGCCCGAGTGGATGCGCTCGGAGCGAAAGCCGCGGGCCGAGAGCCTGGTGGACTGATCTTCCATCAAGGCGATGAGCGGGCTGATCACCAGAGTGGTGCCGCCGCGGGCGATGCCGGGCAACTGATAGCACAGCGACTTGCCGGCGCCCGTCGGCATGACGAGCAGGAGGTCGCGGCCGCGCGTGGCGGCGCTACAGACGGCCTCCTGGTAGGGGCGAAAGCCGGGGAAGTCGAACCGTGAACGAAGCAGGCCGAGCAGGTCGTCGTCGGACTCGTTCGCAGCGGCGCGGTGCGGTGGGGTGGCAGAAGAGGCTTCGAAGAGGTCGCTCGCGGAGTCGCGGCGAGTCGGGGTCGGGACCGGGGAGAGATTGTTCGTGGTTCCGCGTCGAGGCGGGGTGGCGGGAGTGACGTCAGGATCGGCGCTCGCGGAGCTGCGGCGAGGCGGGGGCACGGAATCGAAGAGGTCGGCCGTCGCTCCGCGGCGAGGCTGGGTCGCGGGAGCGGCTTCATCGTGGCCCTTCGCAGGAGCGCGGCCAGGCGGAGTCGCGGAATCAAAGCGGTCGGCCGTCGCTCCGCGGCGAGGCGAGGTCGCGGAAGCGGCTTCATCTCGCTCGCTCGCAGCAATGCGACGAGGTGAGCGCACGGAAGCGGAACCGAACAGGTCGCCCGTCGTTTGGCTGCGAGGCGAGGTCGCGGAAGCGGCTTCATCGTGCTCGTCCGCAGAAGAGCGGCGAGGTGGAGCCGCGGGAGCGGAGTCAAAGAGGTCGCGCGTAATTCTGCGACGAGGTGGGGTCGCCACAGAGGCCTCGTCTTGCTCGTTTGCAGGCAAGCGGCGAGGCGAGGTCGCGGAAGCGGCTTCAGCTTGCTCGCTCGGAGAAATGCGGCGAGGCGAGGAAGCGGAGTCAAAGAGGTCGCCCGTCGCTCCGCGGCGAGGCGGGGGCGCGGGAGCGGCGTCAGGATGGTCGCTGGCAGAAATGCGGCGAGGCGAGGAAGCGGAGTCGAAGAGGTCGCCCGTCGCTCCGCGGCGAGGCGGAGTCGCGGAAACGACTTCATCTTGCTCGCCGGCAGAAATGCGGCGAGGCGAGGAAGCGGAATCAAAGAGGTCGCCCGTCGCTCCGCGGCGAGGCGGGGTCGCGGAAACGACTTCATCTTGCTCGCCGGCAGAAATGCGGCGAGGCACGGGCACGGAATCGAAGAGGTCGCCCGTCGCGGGGCGGCGCGGCGGGGTCGCCCCGGGCCGATCACTCGCCGATGTGTGGCTCCCGGCACGAGCACGGGGAGGCTCGGTCGCGAGAGGAGGCCCGGGAGGCTCGCTCGCGGCGGGCGGGCACCGCTCGGCGGCTGCGGGGCCCGAGGGATTCGGGAGCGGCGCGATGCCGGTGACGCGGCCGACGACGGCGGAGACGTACGATTCGATCGCGGCCATGAAGGTCGGCAGGTCGCCGTCTCCGCGCGACATTCGCTTGAGCTTGGCCTCCCATTCGCCGGTCATCGCCGGGCTCTTGACGTCGGGGTGGACGACCGAGATCAGATGAATGCCCTTGTCGGTGGCCGCGAGCGACTTGCCCTCGCGGACCACGTATTCGCGGCGCAGGAGCGTCTCGATGATCTGGGCCCGCGTGGCGGGGGTGCCGAGGCCGAGGTCGCGCATCGCGTCCGAGAGCTCCTTCTCTTCGAGCTGCCGGCCGGCGGTCTCCATCGCGGTGAGCAGGGTGGCCTCGGTGTGGCGCGGCGGCGGTCGCGTCTGCTTGGCGAGGATGTTCGCCGCGAGCACCTGCTGCAGCTGGCCGCGGGCGAGGCCGGCGGGCAAGGCTTGATCGCCGGGGTCCGCCTCACCGGCGCGCGACTCGGCCTTGCCGCGGGTTTTGGCGGCCGGCTTGCCGTGGCCGACCTCGACCACCTTCCACCCGTGCTGCTGGACCGCGGTGCCGCGGCTCTCGTAGTGATCGACGATCTCGGGCGCGTCCGCGGACGTGATCGTGGTGACCACGGTGGTCGCCGAATAGACGTAGTCCTCGTGCCAGGCCGCGAGCAATCGGCGGCAGATCAGGTCGTAGATCTTCTGCTCGTGGGCGGTCAGGGTCGCTTCGTTCGGCGACTTCGCGGTGGGCAGGATGGCGTGGTGATCGGTCACCCGGGCGTCGTCGACGAAGCGGCGCCCGAGCGGCCGCTGGCCGCTGCCGGGGGCGAGCAGACCGGGATAGCGGCCGCCCACGGCCGCCACGACGTCGGCGAGGGTCGCGGCGATGGCGGTGGAGAGGTGGCGGCTGTCGGTGCGCGGATAGCTGATCAGCTTGTGCCGTTCGTACAGCGCCTGGGCCACGTCGAGGGTCTTCTGCGCGCTCAGGCCGTACAGGCGATTGGCGTGGCGCTGCAGCTCGGTGAGGTCGTACAGCAGCGGAGGCGGGATCTTGCGGGTCTCGGCCTTGAGCGACGCGATCGCGGCCCGACCGGCGAGCGCCCGCGCGACGATCGCCTTCGCTTCCACGCCGTCGGCCGGGAGACGCCTGCGCCTGGCCGGCTCGTCGTCGGCCTCGCCCGGGGCCGGCGGGCGAAACCACGTGCCCTCGTAGGCGGCCGGGGGCGTCGCGTCGGTGATCGGCTGGAAGCGGGCCACGACCTCGCGGTAGTCCTCCGGCACGAAGTCGCGGATCGCCAGCTCGCGCTGGACGAGCATCGCCAGCGTCGGCGTCTGCACGCGGCCGACCGAGATGTCCTGATCGAGGGTGAGGCTGTAGGCGCGAGAGAGGTTCATGCCGACCAGCCAGTCGGCGCGGCTGCGGCCGCGGGCGGCGTCGGCCAGATCGTCGAAGTCGGCGCCGCTGCGCAGCCGCGAGAAGCCCGCCAGGATCGCCTCGCGGGTCAGGGACGAGATCCACAGGCGGCTCACCGGCTTGCGGCAGCCGGCGGCCTCGTAGATGTAGCGGAAGATCAGCTCGCCCTCGCGGCCGGCATCGGTCGCGCAGATGACCCGCGTGACGGCGCGGTCGTTCAAGATCCGCTGCACCACCGCGAACTGCGACCGGGTGTCGGGGATGACGACCAGCGGAAAACGGGTCGGCAGCATCGGCAGGGTGAAGAGGCTCCAGCGCCGCCACGCGGGGTCGATCTCGTGCGGCTGGGCCAGCGCGACGAGGTGGCCGATGGCCCAGGTGACGATGGTTCCGCTGCCCTCGAAGAAACCATTGCGGCGGCCCGTGACGCCGAGCGCAGCGGCGATGTCGCGGGCGACGGAGGGCTTCTCGGCGATGACTGCGGTGGTCACGGAGCGACGCGGACCTTAGCACACGCGGATCGGCGCGCCGCTCCGGAGACGGGGCGAGGCGCCTGCGCTCGCGTGCCGCCCCGGCGGCCCGAGCTGCGCATGGGAGCGCTCGCCGGGGTCGAGGTCACGCCGCAGCGGCCTCGCCGCCATGTCCTTTCGGACATGTCCGCGGATATCACGGCGAGAGGGTTCGCCCTCGGCTTCGACGCGGATCTTGCTCTCGCGGCGGGCAGCGGCCTCGGTCGGCGAAAATCACGGCCCGGCGGACTCGCGCTCGGCGTCGAGGCGGAGGTCGAGCTCACGGCGGGCGGCGCAGTGGTCGGCGAGAATCACGGCCCGGCGGACTCGCGCTCGCCTTCGATGCGGAGGTCGAGCTCGCGGCGGGCAGCGCCGTGGTCGGCGAGAATCACGGTGAGAGGGCTCGCGTTCGGCTTCGATGCGGAGCTCGAGTTCGCGGCGGGCGGCGTCGTCGCGAAAGTCACGGCCCGGTGCGCTCGCTCTCGGAGCCGATGCGAAGCTCGAGCTCGCTGCGGGCGGCGCCGTCGTCCGGGAGCTCGCCCTCGGCTTCGATGCGGATCTTGATCTCGCGGCGGCCGGCGCCGTCGTCGGAGATCTCGACCTCGGCGTCGCCGCGCAGGCCGCGGGCCTCGAGGCGCTCGAGGATCTGCGCGCGCGCGGCCTCGGCGTCGTCCTGGTCGAGCAGCTCGAGGTCGAACCATTCGAAGCCGAGGCGGCCGCCGAGGGTGCCGTGGACCGTCTCGACGAGCGGCTCGATCCGGCAGCTCTCGACCTTCAGCTCCGGCATGTCCTCGACCTCGGCCAGCAGCTCGTCGTCGATCCGAGCGGCGTCCCCGCCCCAAAGATCGATGCGCACGGTCGCGGCGCTGCCGTGGTCGGCGTGCACGCGCATCGTCACCTGCTCGGCGGCGGCGCGCTGCTCCAGGCGATCGGCCAGGGCGCGTAGGCGGTCGCTGGTCGGGACGTCCTCGCCGATGGCCTCGCACCAGACCGTCGCGCCGAAGCCGCGGTCGTAGTCGTAGGGCATCCGGCAGGCGGCCGCGACCGCGACCGCGGCCAGGCCGGTCGACAGCGCCCAGCGGTAGCCGCGGACGAACCCGGCGAGGCGAGGCCGGGCAGGCGCGGGGTGGCGGCGCGCGAACCTGGCCATGAGGTCCTGTTCCAAAGACGGTGGCGGAACGGACATGTCCGATAGAACATGTTCTTCGGGCGCGCCGGCGCGGTAGAGGCGCCGGAGCGCGGCGGGGAGGCGATCAGGCCAGGGCACCTTCGGCTCCTTTCTTGCCCGGGGCGGGGCGGAGGCGGGCGCGGAGGTCGCGGAGGGCCCGCGACACGCGCTGTTTGACGGCGGCCTCCTGGAGGCCGAGGACGTCGGCGATCTCGCGGTGGCGCAGGCCGTCGGCGAAGCGCAGGGCCAGGAGCTCGCGGGTGTCGGCGGGCAGCTCGCTGACGAGGGCGGCGAGCTGGCCGAATTGTTCGCGCTGGAGGAGGCCGCCCTCGGGGCCGATCGCGTCGCTCGGCAGGAGGTCGAGCAGCTCCGGCGCGGCCGCGGGCCGCCGCTTGCGCAGGTGATCGATGACTGCGTTGCGGGCGAAGGTGAGCAGCCAGCCGCGCACGCTGCCGCGCTCGCGGTCGTAGTCGCCCAGCTTCTCGACGAAGGCGACGAACACCCGCGCGGTCAGGTCCTCGGCGTCGGCGCGGGCAGGCACGCGCCGGGCGACGAAGCGGACGACGTCGGGGTAGAGGTCGCGGTAGAGCGCGCGGAACGCCTCGCCGTCGCCGTCGCGGGCGCGGGCGAGGCGACGCGCGTGGAGCTCGTCGCGCAACGGCCAGGGGAGCTGCATGTCTGTCCGCAGGGTACGGGCCGGCGCGAAAAAGGTGACAGGCGCGAAGTCACGACCTTCGGGCGGGCCGCGCGCGAGGCGGAGGTCGCCGATCGAGGACGACGAGACGGCGGGCGCGAGCCGAGGGGGTCCCCTTTATAGCGAGCCGAGAGTCGGCGTGTGGCGCGGCGCCGGGGCGGCCGGGACATCGGGCGAGCCGGCGCGAGCAGCGTGAACGCAGTTCATCCGCGCGTGTCGTAAGAGACATGTTCTTTTGGACATGCATGACGTGGGTCGGGAGTGGTTGTGGAGAATTGATGGAGAGCGATCGGGCTGCTCGGCGCGGGGGTGCGCGGCGATGGTGGCACGATTGCGCATTGTGGAGGAGTGATGGAGGGTCTGCGATTGGGCCGACGCGGCGGCGTCGGAGCGGCTAGACAAGGCGGCGGTTCGAACGGAGGAGTCGACGATGAAGGTTATCGAGGTTGCGGCGAAGGGGTATATCGACATTCCCGGGGTCTCGCTCGCGGAGGCGAGCGAGGGGTTCAGCGTCCAGCTATGGGTGCGGCCGACCGGCGTGGGCGGGCCGATCTGGCGGTGGGGAGACAGCGGGCCGATACTCATCATGACGGGGAACGGCGCGCTCGAGCTGCGCGTCGGGGTGCTGAAGCTGCTGGCGCCCGGGGCGACGGCGACGGGTCGCTGGACGCACGTCGCGGTGGAATTCGCGGCCGACGGGAACGCGGCGATCTTTATCGATGGGATCCAGGCGGCCGTGGGGTCGCTGCCGAAGCTCGCGGCGACGTCGTTCATTCGCCTCGCGGACGCGGGCGCGCCCGGCTTCGCGCTCGCCGACGTGCGGCTGCTGTCGCGGGCGCGGGCGGCGGACGAGCGCTCGCCGTCGGCGAGCCCGCAGGGGCCGCTGGCGCACTACGCCGGTCAGATCGAGGGGACGAGCGTGCGCGACTCGGGGCCGCAGGGGCGGCACGGGCAATTGGTGGGCGGGGGCCAGGCGGTCGAGGTCGCCGACCTCGACGTCCTGCGGAGCGCGAGCCCGGGCGCGATCGTGTGGGACGAACGCGAGGACGTCCTCGAGCTGCCGGCGGTGACGACCGACTTCTCCGGCGGGATCGCCGTCGAGGCGTGGATCCGGGCGCGCAAGGGCGAAGACCGCATGTCGGTCGTCGCGCTCGGGGGCCCGGACTTCTTCAACGTCTGGTTCAGGCCGGGCGACGGGACGCTGATCGTCGAGTTCGTGGCGACGGCCGGCGCGCAGGTGATCAAGGTCCCCGGCGTGGTGCGCGGCGACGAATGGCAGCACCTGTGCGTCTCGGTCGACGGCGGCGGAATGTGCAGAGTGTACGTCGACGCCCGCACCGTCCACGAGCAGCAGGTGAAGGCGCCGGCGGTCGCGCGCGACGGGGCGCGCAAGGGCGGCACGATCGGCGAGCGGTTCCTCGGCGAGCTCGCCGAGCTGCGCGTGTGGCAGCGCGGGCGCTCGCTCGAGGAGGTGCGGGCGCTGTGGCTGCGACGCGCTCGCGGCGACGAGGATCGGCTCGCGCTCTGCTACCACCTCGACACGCTCGCTGAAGGATTGGCGTACGACGCCGGGAAGCGCCGCCAGCACGCGCGGCCGATGGGCAGGTTGACGTGGGGCGACGGGCCTGGCCTGCCGCTGCGCGCCCTGGGAGACACGCGCCGGGTCCACGTGCGCGCGCTCGGCAAGCTGCTGCTCGACGAGCTGCCGGTGTCGCTGTTCCCGAGCAAGACGATCGACGTGCCCATGGGGGGGTTCGGGGACATCGACATCAAGGTGCCGACGGCGATCGAGTACGGGACAGTGCACGGCTCGCTGGTCCGCTGCGCGGTGTACGAGGTGGCGATCGAGCCGCGCGCGGCCGACGGCAGCAAGCTGGCGGGCGAGGTCGAGGTCCGCGTCGACGCGCCGGTGACGGTGGTCCGCAGCGACGGCGGCAAGCAGCGGATCGAGGCGTGGAAGCCGGGCGCCGCGGTGAAGGTCGCGGTCAGCGACGGCGGCCGCGCGCGCGTGCGGGTGCTCGCCGCCAAGGCGCTCGACTGCCCGGCGCTGCGGGTCCGCGCGGCCGGGATGGACGGCGACTGCTGGGCGGTGGTGCGGCCGGCCGACGCGGCGCAGCGGCAGCTGGCGAGCCTGAGCGCGTCGGCCTTGAAGAAGCCTCCGCCGGGCAAGACGCCGGTGCTGAAGGGGAGCATGCCGAGCGACGACGCCGAGGCGGTGACTCAGTTCATGCGCGACACGGCCCGCGCGCTGCCGCAGGCCGCGCCGGTGCCGATCCTGAAGGGCGAGAAGCTGTCGTGGGGCGACGTGTGGGGGACGATCGAGGGGGCCGGCAAGGCGGTCGGCAGCGCGGTCGTCGACCTCGGCGGCGACGTGGCGAAGCTGACGATCTCGGCCGCAGAGGACGCGACCAAGCTGGCCCACAAGGCAGCCGGCGCGGCGGTCCGCACCGGCGAGCAGATCGTCCGCGGCTGCATCGCCGACGCGCGCGACCTCGCGGTCGACGGGGCGTCGGCGACGTGGGGCGCGGTGACCGTGGTCGGCGAGATGGTCGTCGACGGGACGAAGAAGATGTTCCGCACGATCGTCGCCGGGGCGCTCGAGGTCGCCGGCGCGATCGAGGCGTTCCTCGAGCGGATCGGCGCGGCGATCCGCGACTTCATCGAATTCCTGGCGATGCTGTTCAACTGGGAGAAGTTCCTCGCCAAGTCCGACGAGCTGTACGACCTGGCGAAGGCGCAGTTCGGCAAGGTCAGCGGGTACGCCGGGCAGATCCGCGAGATCCCGGCGCTGCTCGATCAGCTGGTGGCCAAGCCGGTGCGGAGCGGGCTGTCGGGCAAGTCGCTGGGCCAGGCGTTCGGCGTCGGCGACTTCGAGCTGCCCGACTTCGACGAGCTCAAGTGGCTGGTCGACGTGATCGAGGAGGCGTTCACCGGCTCGCCGCCGAAGCTCGAGGACGATCCGAAGGGGTCGCAGGGTCCGACGCAGCTCGACAAGGCGAAGACCGCGAGCGAGAGCGAGGCGACGACGGCGGCGCTGCCGAAGGCGCTGCTGGACGGGCGTGACGTGCTGGACACGTCGATGGACGCGCTGCTCGACCTGCCGAAGAAGACGTGGGCCGCCGGGCGATCGGTGACGACCGAGATGACGGGCTGGATCGCCGACCGCACCGACGACCTGGCCGATCAGGCCCGCAGCACCCTGACGACGCGGTTGAAGGTCCCGTACCTGACCGACGTGATCGAGGTGGCGATCCTGCGCGGGCGCAAGCTCGACATGCTGCGCCTGATCGCGCTGGTCGGGGCGGTGCCGGCGGTGCTGGCCAAGGGCGGCAACAAGTCGACCGGGTCGCTGCAGAAGTCGGCGAAGTCGCAGGCGGAGGAGGCGATCCGCTGGACGCAGTTCGGGATCAGCCTCGTCAACTCGGCGCTGTTCATCGCTCGCAGCGCGTCCGAGTGGGCCGATGAATTCGTCAGCGTGTGGGCGTTCAGCGCGCTCGGCGGGGCGACGTCGGTGGTCGCGGCGGCGTTCGACATCGGCGCGGCGGCGGCGTTCGAGGACGAGGAGACGCGGTGGTTCGGCATCACGCACGGGGTGCTGGCGCTGTGCGGGGGGCTGTGGATGATCGGCTCGACCGCGTGGGCCATCGCAGCTCCCGAGAGCCTGGAGGTGATCGCGATCGTCGACGCGGTGGTCGAGGTCGTGATCGGCGGCGGCGAGCTGGCGACCGCGATCGTCGTGTTCGCCCAGGGCGAGCTCGGGGACGACGAGTTCTGGGCGCAGTTCGGCTACCGGATGGCCAATTGGAGCCTGCGCGGGCTGTACCGCGTGCTCGACGGCGTCGACAACAGCCAGATCAAGGCCGCCAACGCGCTGACGACCAGCTGCGCGGTGGCGATCCTGGCCTGCGATCTGTGCGAGATGGGCTGGGGGATCGCCGGCATCGCGCAGGGATGAGCAGGTGCGGCTTCGGCGGCGAGCGAAGGTCGCCGCCGGGGCCGGGGCCGATCACCCCGGGGGCATGAAGTTCTCGCAGGCCTCGTCGATGAGGCCGATCGCCTGCGAGAAGAATTGCTTGTAAGAGGGCGAGCAGATCTGGCCGATGAAGCCGTTGGTGAACATCTCGGTGAATTGGACGATCCGCGGCGACAGCTCGGCGCCGGTGATGCCGCCGTTGCACTTGTCGAGCGCGGGGCACATCGGATTGACGGGACCGATCAGCGAAAGCACGACGATGTTGGTCTCGACGTCGCCCTTGGCGGCCTTGAGGCCGGTGTACCAATTGCCGGGCTCGCCGGGCGAGCCGGACTGCGGCACCATCTGGCAGGCGGCGACCTCGTGGTCGTCCTCCTCGTCGGTGATGAGGACGACGACCAGCAGCGCGTCGTCGCGGATGAAGCCGTCGTTGCAGGCGCCGGGCGCGTTGTTCTGCTTCTGCACCGCCTGCAGCATGGCGTACATCGGCTGCTCGTTGCCGTCGCCGCCGGTGCCGACCTGGCCGGCGCAGGCGAACTTGGTCCCGAGGTCGTCGGTCTCGCTCATCCAATTCTTGCCGCTGGCGTAGGGGCCGCAGACGGCGTTGCTCGAGCTGGCGCCGCCGGTCTGGCTGATGAGGCCGCCGTGCATCTGACAGCCGGGGCCGTTGTAGATGTTGCTGTCGCTGCTGATGACGCCGACGTGGTAGCTGTCGGTGTTGATCAGCTGGGTCTGCATCTCCGACACGAAGTCGGGGAAGCTGTTGACGAGGTTGATCTGCTCGTCGGCCATGCTGCCGCTGTTGTCGATGACGAACAGCAGGTCGACCTTCTTGCAGCCGGTGTCGGGCTGGGGCAGGCCGCCGTCGGGCGTCAGGCCGATGTCGAACTTGGGCGCAGGACCGCTGTCGGCGTTGCTGGTGGCGGGCTCGCTGGTGTTCGCGTCGGTGCCGCCGGTGGTGGTGGGGCTGGTGCTGGTGCCGTCGGTGGCGCCCGTGCTCGTGCCGTCGCTCGTCAGGGTCAAGTTGCTGATCCCGCCCGGAGTCAGCCCGGCGGTCGGATTGGTGCTGCCGCCGCCGCCGTCGTCGCTGCAGGCGGAGAGGCAGGGGACGCCGAGCGTGATGAGGGACAGGGCGAGTGCGCGCATCAAGAATCACGGTAAGCCCAGGAGCCAAGCGTCTGCAAGCGGAGTCCCACGCCCCAGGGCCGGAGGTCACGCGCGGACGCCCGACCCCGATCGCGGCCGCGGTGGCCAGAGATCGATCGATCCGTGGACGCGGTGCGACGGGGGCGTGAAATGCAGCGACGCCTTCGTTTGCGGCGGTCCGTGGGGTCCTCGAAGGCGACTGAAACAGGATCTACTGATTCTCGCATCGCGGGGAGCCGCGGGCAGGACCACGCGGGCGCAGGCGCGCGACGAGAGGGCCGCCTCGGCGACCGGGGATCGTCGGTGCTGTAGCGGAGGCCGGGATGCGCGAGGGCGCGATCGATCGTTGTCGATCCTCGCTCGAAACCGGTGATTGTGCATAGTCAGTCTTTGCTCATTGTCTGGCGGCGGTCTGGTGATTCGCCGGCGCCGGCAGACGTCGGCGCGCGGGGGTGCGCGGGCAGGCCGGCCGATGGGGGCCGCCAGCGGCACGTGGGCGGCCGACCTTCTGCTTGGCGAGGCGCCCGCGGCCGGGCATCCTCCCCCGGCCCTCCGGAGCTGTTCAAAATCATGATTCGTGCCCCGTTCGCGCTGCCCGTCACCCTGTCGCTGCTCGCAGTCGCTTGCGGGCCGGTCGCCCCCGCCATGACCACCGAGGACGTCACGGACACGATCGACGAGACGGGAAGTACCGGCACCACGGGCGACGAATCGACGACCACGGATCCGTCCACCGGCGGGCCGACGACGACGACGAGCGAGCCGACCACCGTCGATCCGACGACGGGCCCGCCAGGGACCACGGGGGCGCCGGTATGCGGCGACGGGATCGCCGAGGGCGGCGAGGCGTGCGACGACGGCAACGCCGACGACACCGACGCGTGCACCAGCGCCTGCGTGCCGGCGGTGTGCGGCGACGGGCTGATCCACGTCGGGGTCGAGGAGTGCGACGACGGGAACAGTGACAACAACGATAGCTGCGTGATGTGCCAGGGCGCGGTGTGCGGTGACGGCTTCGTCAGCCCCGGCGAGACCTGCGACGACGGCAACCTCGAGGCCGACGACGGCTGCTCCGGCGATTGCATCGCCGAGTTCTGCGGCGACGGGATCCTCCACACCGGCGAGGGCTGCGACGACGGCAACAGCGACGACACCGACTTCTGCACCAACGCGTGCCAGCCGGCGGTCTGCGGCGACGGCCTCGTGCTCACGGGCGAGGAGGCGTGCGACGACGGCAACGCGAACGACGGCGACGCCTGCCTGAGCGACTGCAAGCTGGCGAGCTGCGGCGACGGGGTGGTCCACGACGGAGTCGAGGCCTGCGACGACGGCAACGACGTCGACCTCGACGCCTGCTCGAACGCGTGCGAGGCGGCGAGCTGCGCGGACGAGAAGGCGAACGACGGCGAGACCGACGTCGACTGCGGGGGGCCGACTTGCATGCCCTGTTCGGAGGGACAGGTGTGCGAGATCGACGTGGACTGCCAGTCCGGCAATTGCGAGGCGGGCACGTGCGGCGGAGTGACGCTGATGGTGCCCGACTGCGCGCCGGCGGACGTCGACGCGGCGACCGTGTTCACGATGGTGGTGCAGCCGAAGTGCGGCTGCCACACGGGCGGCTCGGGCGGGCTGACGATGAACGGCGCCGCGACCGTCAAGAGCAACAACGTCGGGGTGGCCGCCACGAACGCCGACATGAACCGGGTCACCGCGGGGGACGTCGACCAGAGCTATTTGCTTTATAAAATTCTCGGGCAGCAGAACAAGGTGCCCGGCGGCGGCGGTTCGACGATGCCGCTCGGCGGCACCCTGACCGACGCGCAGAAGTGCGTCCTGATCAATTGGGTGAAGGGCGGCGCGCCGTGAGCGGCGCACTGCCATCATTTTGATGCGCGGACTGTCATGGGTGCCGGCGCGCGGTGAGGAGGGAGCGCGTCAGCGCTGCTCGCCCGGGTCCTCGTCGGCATCCTCCTGGCGCCCGAAGACCACATCGCGCCAGTGTCGCTTCGCGTCCTCGCCGGCGGGCGCGAAGCCGGTGGCCTCAGCGTCACGCTCGCTCGCCAGGATCACCGCATAACGCAGGAGTTCGGCGAAGCGCGGTAATTGCACGACATCGCCCGGCTCCGCCGTCGAGACGGCCCAGTACAGCGAGGCGTCGAGCAGCACCGGTGTGATCTCGCCGCGTGCGGCGCTGGCGATGATGCCTTCCACGGGATGCCCGGGCGGACCGATCAGCGCCGCGACCACCAAGTCGTTGGCGAGCATCGCCGCGTTGGCGGGCAGCTGCGGGCGATTCGCCGCCGAGTCTTGCCGCGCGCCGAACAGCCTGTCGAAGAGTCCCATCGACGGATGGTAGTCGATTCGCGCGCCGGTTTGGACGCCGGGGAGCGGCGTTCGCCGGCACGGTCGCCCGGGGGGGCTCAGCGGCGGCGCTTGCGGGCCATGGCGAGGGTGAGCTGGACGGCGTCCTGCAGGGTGCCCAGGACCATGAGCGAGTCGCCCGGCTGCAGGCCGTATTCGATCAGGGCGCTGGCGGTGGCCGGCTGGATGCCGGTGAGCACGGTGCGGGCGCCGATCAGTCGGATCGCCTCGATCAGCTGGATGATGCGGCCGGCGGGGGTGGTGTCGACGATGCGCAGGCTGGTGAGGTCGAGGATGATGATGCGGGCCTGATGGTGGACGATCGCGTCGAGCAGCGCCTCGCGCACGTGCAGCGAGCGCGCCTCGTCGAGCGAGCCGACGACGGGCAGCATCAGCACGCCGTGGGCGAGCGGCAGCACCTGGGCCGACATCTCGGCGATGAGCTCGGCCTGTTGCCGGCGGATGATCTCGTCCTGGCGCTCGCGCTCGCGGATCGCGGTGTGCAGGCGGGTGACGTCGCGGACCTGCGTGGCCGCGGCCCCGCGCCCGCCGGCGGCGCCGGGGATCGAGAACATGGTCAGCTCGAGGTCGACGCGCACGCCGTCGAGGCGCATGAACTCGGTGGTGCCGGCGGTGAAGTCGAGCAGCATCGACGCTGCGTCCTCGGCGGTGGCCTCGGGCGGGAGGGCGAGGATCCGCCGCAGCGCCGGGTTGCAGAACATCGGCGCGGTCGGGGTGTTGGGGCGCACGAGGACGCCGTCGGGCGAGTGGTGGACCAGCGCCTCGAACACGCGCACGGCCTCCTCGGCGCGCTTGCGTTCGGTGACGTCGATGGCGACGCCGCCGATGCCGTTGCCGGGGCGGCCTGGGTCCTCGCCGCGGCCGAGCGGGAAGATGTGCTCGAGGAACACGCGCTCGCGGTCGTCGATCGGGATCTCGAACTCGCTGACGCTCGGCGTGCCGGTGCGGATCACCTCGCTCATCACGTGCTGGATCTCCGCGGCCACGTCGGCGTCGAGCAGGTCCGACTCGAGCTTGCCGACCACCTGATCGGGCGTGCGTCCGAGCAGCGTGGCGTGCAGGCGATTGCTCAGGGTGAAGCGGCCCTCGAGGTCCTTGGCGTACAGGACCATCGGCGCGTACTCGGCGAGCGCGCGCAGCAGGGAGGCGGTCTGCGTCAGCTGCCGTCGCTGCTGCTCGTGGGCCTGCTGCAGCGCGGCGTTGGTCGCCTGCAGCGCTGCGATCTCGGCCTCGAGTTCCTGGACGGTGGGCATGCTCGAGTCCGAGTGTAGGCAGTTTGCCGCGGGAGACCGGTATTGTCACCGTCCGCCCCGAAGCGTGAGTCGGCGCGCGTATGCAAGGGCGTGTCGGGTCCTCCCTCAGCCGTGCATCGCGCGCGGGCGCGCTTCAGAACCACTCCGGTCGGGTGTTCGCGTACGAGTCCTCCTCGTCGCGGCACAGGCGTACGAGCGGGGCGACGCGGGGCAGCTCGGTGCGCAGCCAGTACTGCGCGGCCTGGAGTTTGCCGCGGTAGAAGGCGAGGTCGTCTGTCGACAATGTCCCGCGGGACAGGGCTGTGCGGGCGGCCGTGGCCTGGCGCAACCATTGCCAGGCCACGGTGATGGTCATGAAGATGTCGAGGACGTCATGACTGTGGCGGAGCATGCGCTCGGGGTCGGCTTGGTGACGTCCGGCGAGCTCTGCGATCAGCGCTCCGGCTGCGCCTGCAGCGTCTTGCACCGCTGCGAGATCCGCGAGGTCGGCGCCCGCCGCCTGCGCTTGGGAACATGTCTGCAAGATCTCGCGGCCGAGCGCCTGCAGGGCTCCAGGAGCCAGAGCGCGGCGGCCCAGCAGGTCGAGGCCGTGGATCGTCGTGGTGCCCTCGTGGATGCTGTTCAGCTTCTGGTCGCGCAGCCACGCCTCCGGCAGGTACTCGCTCGAGTAGCCGTAGCCGCCGTGGATCTGCAGGGCCAGGACGTTGCTGTCGTAACCGCGCTCGGCGGCGAAGCTCTTGGCGATCGGCGTCAGCAGGTCGAGCAGCAGCGCCGACCGCCGGCGCTCGTCCTCGTCCTCGGCGTGGTGGGCCAGGTCGGTCAGGCGCGCCGTCTCGATCAGCAAGGACAGGCCGCCCTCGACGATCGCCTTCTGGCGCAGCAGCATGCGCCGGACGTCGGCGTGCTCGATGATCGGCACCGGCGGGCTGTGCGGGTCGCGGCGGCCCGCCGGGCGGCCCTGACGGCGCTCGCGGGCGTAGGCCAGGGACTCGTGGTAGGCGACGGCCGCGGTGGCGATGCCGTTGAGGCCGACCATCAGGCGGGCCTCGTTCATCATCTGGAACATGTACGAAAGGCCATGTCCCGGATGACCGACGAGCTCGCCGCGACAGGCGCCGCGCTCGCCGAAGTTGATGACGAGGCTCGGCAGGCCGCGCCAGCCGATCTTGTGGATCATGCCGGCGGTGCTGACGTCGTTGTCGACCAGGCCGTCGGGCCCGGGCCAGAGGCGCGGGATGGCGAACAGCGAGATGCCCTTGATCCCGGCCGGGGCGCCGTCGATGCGCGCGAGGGTCAGGTGGACGATGTTGTCGGCGAGGTCGTGGTCGCCGCCGGAGATGAAGATCTTGCCGCCCTGGATCGCGTAGGTGCCGTCTTCCTGCGGGACCGCGCGGGTGCGGATGTCGGCCAGGCTGCTGCCGGCCTGCGGCTCGGTGAGCGCCATGGTGCCGGTCCACTCGCCGGCGTACATGCGCCGCATGTACCTGTCCTTCAGGTCATCCGAGCCGAACGCCTCGATCAGGTGGGCGGCGCCGGCGGTCAGGCCGGCGTAGCAGTAGGCGCCGAGGTTGGCGGCCATCAGGTAGGCCTCGGCCAGGAGGGCGACGGTGCGCGGCAGCTGCTGGCCGCCGACCTCGACCGGGCGCGAGGCGGTGATGATGCCGAGCTCGCACAGCCGCGGCCAGATCGCGCGCATCTGCGGGTGGACGTGGATCCGCCCGCCGGTGAAGGTCGGCGCCGCCTCGTCCATCGGCCGATAGGCGGGGTACAGGACGTCGCGGGCGAAGCTCCGCGCGTTGGTGAGGAAGAGGTCGAAGGTGTCGCGGTCGTGGTCGGCGAAGGCCGGCAGACGCAGCAGCGCGGCGGCGTCGTGTACCTCGTACAGCTGGAAGGCGACGTCGCGGTCGGACAGGAGCGGGTTTCCGGCGGTCACGCGGGGCAGGATATCGCAGGCAGCCAGCGGCTGCGCGGCCGTCCTTCGCGGGCGACGGGGACTCCGCGCGCGGTGGCGAGAAGTTCCGCACGCCCTCGGGCGGAGAGGTCGGCGAGTCGACGCGGCAGGGCGGGCGTCTCGGATGAATGCATCGACATGTCCTAAAGGTCATGCGATGATTCGGCGCGGTGGCGGCCGGGCCTCGGTGAGGCGTTCATCGTCGGCGCAGCGGCTGCACCGTCGATGCGCGTCTCTGGCGAGATCGTTGCGAGCGATCAATCGCTCGCGCAGCGGCTACAGGTCGGTGAGCGGGTCAGCGCGCTGAGGTCGGCGAGCTGGCGGCGGACGTGATCGGCCTCGATGCGCACTGCGGGCGGCAGGCGGTCGAGGTCGATCAGCGGCAGCAGCTCGGCGCGGGCGGCGGCGGACAGCGCCGACCAGGTCTCGAGCGGGAGGGCGAGGAGCAGCAGGGTCGCGGCGTCGGTCGGCCACGGCGGGGCCAGGGCATCGACGCGGGCGTGCAGCGGGAGCGCGCGGAGGGCCGCCAGCAGGGCCTCCGCCGCACCTGTCTGTTCGGACAGGGCCAGCGGGCGCCGCTCGATCGCCAGCGGCAGCTCGGGGAGGACCGAGAACAGCGCGCGCAGGGCCGCGTCGAGGTCGCCCGCGGGCGCGCCGGCGAGGGCCGCGGTGAGGGCGGCGAGGGCCGCGGCGAAGGCCTCCCAGCCGCCGCCCTCGACGCAGCGGGCGGTGAACAGGAGGCTCGGCGGGCGGCTGCTCCGGCGCAGGGCGACCCACCCGCGCGGGCGGCCGGTGGTCGGGTCGCTCGGCCGCGTGGCGGCGTACAGGGCGGGCACCGCGACCCAGTGCGGCGGGTACTTGAAGCGGGCCACGTCGAGCACGAGGGCGTGGTCGCTGGCCGGGTCGTAGCCGCCGATCGGCGAGAAGTGGCCGGCGCCGGTCTGGCCGAGGGTGCCGCGGTCGTAGCTGACGATCAGCGCCGGGTCGACGTTCGAGCGCGCGGCCGCGGCGATGGCGGCGCGAAACTCGGCCAGGGAGCGCTCGTCGGGCCGGTGGACCTCGGCGTGGGCGCCGTTGCAGCGGGCCAGGCAGGCGAATTCGTCGAGGGTGATGCCCTGGGCGCGCACGCGCTCGAGCGGGCTGCAGCAGTCGAGCAGCTCCTCGCTGAACCACCGCCACGGGCCTTTCCACAGGCGGCCCGGATCGACGCCGAGGGCGTTGAGGGCGACGACGAGGGTACCGAGGCCGCAGAAGGCCGGATCGGCCTGGGTGTGGAACTGTTCGATGAGCGGGAAGAACGACTCGAGGCCGCCGGCCGCGCGCGCCGCGTCGAACAGGGCGCGCCCCTCGGGCGAGGCGAAGGCGACGAGCTCGCGCGGCAGGGGCCGCCGGTAGAGGCTGGGGGCAGGGGCGTTCATGGCGGTCGCGGCGATGATCGGGGGTCGCGGCGGGTTCGTCGAGCGCGACGCGGGGGCGATGCAGCGAAGGTGTCGCGGCGGTGGCGACGCCGGCGGACGCGCCTCGGGTCGCTTGCGCGCGCGCGCTCGCGGACCATCCTCGAGGCCGCGAAGGAGTCGAGATGGCAGAACACGAGAGACACGGGGAGCATCCGCATCGCCACGGCGCCGGTTGTGGACACCTGGCGGTGCAGCACGAGGGGCACGTCGATTACCTGCACGAGGGGCACCTGCATCACCCGCGCGGGGAGCACTACGACGAGCATCGACTGGCCGCCTCGACCGCGAATCCCAGCGAGTGCACGCCGGAGCACCGCTGCGGCGGACACGCCGACGGGCACGTGCACGGCCCCGATTGTGGCCACCCCGCGGTGCCGCACGGCGACCACGTCGATTACCTGGTCGGCGATCACCTGCATCACCCGTGCGAAGGGCATTGCGATCACCACGGGCGGGTGACGGTGGTCGGCGCTACGTAGCAGCGGCGCTGGTCTCGACGAGGGCGGCGAGGCGGGCCAGCGATTCGCGCCAGCCGGTCGCGTTGTCGGCCGGCGCCACGCCCGGCGGCAGGCCCTCGTGGATGGCGTGGAGGTCGGTGCCGCCGCCGTCGGCGTCGACCAGAGTGGTGGTGATCGTCATCTCGCCCTGCAAGGAGGGATCGGCGGTCTCGAACTCGAGCGATTCGACGATCTTCTCGTCGGGCACGAGCTGCAGGAAGCGGCCGTGGTACGTGTCGGTGTGCGCCGAGGTCTTGCCGGCCCGGTCCGGGGCCTCGTACGTGAGCGAGACGCGGAACGCCCCGCCCTCGCGCGGCTCGAAGGTGTGCACGCGGCTGGTCATGCCGGGCGGCACCCGCCAGTTCTCGACGGCGCTGGCGTCGAGGAGGGCGCGGTAGACGGCCGCGCGCGGGGCACGGAGATGGTGGCTGATTCGGGTCGTGCTCACGGGCGAGTGGTAGCACTCGCGACCGGGCGAGCAACGGCGATGGTGCGGTGATCTTGGGGCGCTTGCAGATGCACGCGGAGGGCCGCGGCGACGGGCTCGGAGGCGCGGGATCGAGCGATGCGGATGTCCTCAAAATGACTGGTTTGACTCTGGAAGTCATTTAAGCCACGTTGGTTTTCATGGCAGCCAGAGACCCGACGAGGCGGCGGCGGATCCTCGACGTCGCCAAGCGGCACTTCACGGAGCGCGGCTTCAAGGGCGCCACGCTCGACGCGATCGCCGAGGAGGCGCGCTGCGCCAAGGGGGCGCTCTATCTCGAGTTCGCCGACAAGGAGACGCTGCTGCGCGCGGTCGTCGACGAGACGTTCGCGGCGATCCGCCGCGGCTTCGCCACCGAGGTGCTCGCCCTGGCGTCGCCGCTGCAGCGGCTGGCGGAGACGCTGCGGTTCGCCTTCCGCCAGTACGCGCGCGAGCCCTTGTTCGGCCGGCTGATGCGCGAGGACCCGGAGCTGCGGGCGCTCGGCCTCGGCTCGCGCGAGGACGACGGGCGGGCCGCGCGGGCGCAGGTCGAGCAGCTGGCGGGCTGGGTCGACGAGGGCGTCGCGCTCGGGGAGATCCGCCCCGACGTCGACCGCGACGTCGTGCCGTTCATGCTCGGCGTGCTGCGCTCGGCGCCGCAGCAGCTCGCGCTGACCAGCGGGCTGGTGTCGGTGTCGCAGGAGCGGGTGCTCGAGGGGCTGGTGCAGCTGTTCGTCGCGGGCCTGGCCGCGCCGCCGAAGCCGGCGGCGATCCGGAAGCCCGCGGCAAAGAAGAAGACCACACGTAAAAAGGTGAGGAGGCAGTCATGAGTGCGAGTGCCATGGCGATCACTGTCGAGGGGCTGGGCAAGCGCTTCGGCGCGGTGCAGGCGGTCGACGACGTCAGCTTCGCCGTCGAGCCGGGCGAGATCTTCGGCTTCATGGGCCACAACGGCGCGGGCAAGACGACGACCCTGCGGATCCTGCTGGGGCTGACGCAGCCGACCCGCGGCCGGGCGACGGTGCTCGGCCACGACGTCGTCCGCGCGACGCTCGACGTGCGGCGGGTGTCCGGCTACCTGCCGGCCTCGTACGCGCTGCCGCCGGACATGACCGCGCGCGAGTTCTTGCTGTACGTGGCGGCGATGTTCGCCATCCCGCCGGCGCAGGCGCGGGCCCGCAGCGAGGCGCTGCTGCGCCGGTTCGGCCTCGAGGGCGCGGCCGACCGCAAGCTGCGCGGGTTCTCGACCGGGATGACGCAGAAGGTCGGCCTGGCGCAGGCGCTGATCAACGAGCCGCGGGTGCTGTTCCTCGACGAGCCGACCTCGGGCCTCGACCCGCTCGGCCGCCACGAGCTGCTCGAGCACCTGCGCGCGCTGTCGCAGCAGCAGGGCGTCACGGTGGTGTTCTCGTCGCACATCCTGTCGGACGTCGAGACGCTGTGCCGGCGGGTGGCGGCGCTGCACCACGCGCGGCTGATCGCGTGCGGCGAGATCGCGGCGCTCAAGCGCGAGCACGGGGCGGCGACCATGGACGAGCTGTACCTCGAGCTCGTGCGGAGGCAGGCGTCATGACGCGGCTGTTGTGGCTCGACTACCTGGCGTCGCTGCGCGAGCGCAAGACGTATGTCGCGGCGGCGATGCTGGCCTACGCGGTGCTGGCGATCCCGCTGCTGCTGGCCGACCCGCCGCCGCACGTGCGCGAGGCGATCGCCGCGTGGTTTGACGACGGCGACCCGTTCGCGGTGTTCATGTTCGTGTGGATCGATCTGGTGATGAACAAGGTGGTGGCGTTCATCCCGGTGATCCTGGCCAGCGGGGTGGTGCTGCGCGAGCGCGACACCGGGGTGCTGGCGCTGCTGGCGGCCAAGCCGCTGACGCTGCCGCGCTACTTCGTGGTGCGCACGATCTCGGCGTGCGCGGTGATGCTGACGCTGTACGCGGCGACGCAGCTGCTGGCGGCGGCGTGGTACCCGGGGCGGGTCGCGGGCTTCCGGCCGGGGGCGTTCCTGGCGGCGATGAGCCTGCACGCGTTCGCGGCGGTGTTCGCCACCGCGTTCGCGGCGACCGTGATCGTGGCGGTGGGCCGGCGCGGGGCGGGCACCCTGGTGGCGTTGATGCTGCTCGGGGTGATGGTCGGCCTGGCGCTGGTCGGGTTCTACCAGCCCGAATGGTACGCGAGGACTCTGGCCAATCCGCTGACTCTGGGGGCGCTGGCGATGCGGGACCTCGAGCATGTACGGGCGTCGCTGCTGCTGCCGCCGATGCTGGCGCTGACGGGGCTGACCGCGGTGACGATCGCGGTGGGGGCGTGGGTGGTGCGAAAGGTGGAGGCGTGATCATGACGGATACGCTCGGCTTCTCTGGTCATTTGCGCCGCGAGTGGCGGTTCGCGCCGCGGCGCGGGCCGATCGTGATGATGCTGGTCGGCGTCGGCTGCGTGGCCTTCAATCACCTGGTGCTGCCGTTGTTCCCCGAGCGGGCGATCGCGTTCATGCGCGCGGGCTTCCGGCTCGAGGACATGGCGGGGGTGCTGGCGCTCAACGACCTGATGGGCGTGTATTTTCCGACGTTCTTCGTCGGCCTGGCGAGCTCGCTCGGGGTGGTGTTGCTGGCGCGCGAGGAGCATCGCCTGGAGCTGCTGCTCGCCAAGCCGGTGCGCACGGCCGACTTCGTGGCGGCGCGGGCGCTGCCGGTGCTGGCGTGGACGGCCGCGGTCGGGGTGGGGATCTCGGCGGCGATGGCCGTGGCGCTGGCGCTGCAGGGCGAGGTCGGTAGGAGCGTGTCTCCCGTCGGGGCGCTGGGCGGCGGGCTGTTCTTGACCGCGCTGGCGGTGGTGCTGCTGGCGGCGCTGCAGATCGCGTTCGTGCGGATCCGCGATCCCTTCACCGGCCTGCTGGTCGCCTGCGGGGTGTGGCTCGGGACGTCGGTGCCGACCGCCGTGCTGCTGTACCGGCCGGACGCGTTCGCGGGTCACCCCGTGGCTCTGCACAACCTGGTGATGCCGAGCCTGCTGTGGCACGAGGCGACTCTGGGCTGGCTCGGGCCGCTGTGTCTGCTGGCCTCGCTGCCGCTCGCGGTGGCGCTGGCGCGGACCGCCGGGGCCTGGCTCGAGCGCTCCGACGCGCTGTGAGGCGTCCGACTTCGGATGGGCATGGGGTCATGTCCATAAAGACATGGCTTTGTAGGCATGTGATTTCGGGCGCTCGCCGGGTCGCCTCGAGCACGAGGTCGAAGGTGGCGCCGCCGAGGTCATGAGGGCGCTGAAGGCCGGCCGCCCGCGACGGTCGGGCTCGCCGCGTCCGCGGGCGGACGACGAGCCTTTCGCATGCGCGCTGCGGGCATTCTTAACCCCGTCTTAACTCGGTGCGATGCAGCTTCGTGGGCGGCACCGATGACCGACCTGTTCTTCATCGCCGTCGTGCTCGCGTCGTTCGCGGCGTTCGGGGGCTTCATGCGCCTGCTCGGCCGGCTCTGACAGGGGGATCTTTTTCTCATGACCGTCATGCACTGGCTGGCCGGGCTCGTAGCGATCGGCCTCGGCGTCTATCTCCTCGTCGCCCTCCTCGCGCCGGAGAAGTTCTCGTGACCGCGGACGCGCTCGTGCTGTGCGGCCTGTACGTCGGCGTGCTGGTGGCGCTGGCGATCCCGCTGGGCAACCACTGCGCGCGGGTGCTGGCCGGCGAGCCGACGCTGCTCGGCAAGCTGCTCGGGCCGCTCGAGCGCGGCATGCTCCGCGCCGCGGGCGTCGACCCCGGGGCCGAGATGTCGTGGCGCGATTACACGGCCTGCGTGCTGTGGTTCAACCTGTTCGGCCTCCTCGCGGTGTACGGGCTGCAGCGGCTGCAGCACCTGCTGCCGCTCAATCCGCAGGAGCTCGGGCCGGTGGCGCCCGACCTGGCGTTCAACACTGCGGTCAGCTTCGCCTCCAACACCAACTGGCAGGCCTACGGCGGCGAGACCACGCTGAGCTACTTCACGCAGATGGTCGGGCTGACGACGCAGAACTTCGTGTCGGCGGCCACCGGCATCGCGGTGCTGGTCGCGCTGGCGCGCGCCTTCACGCGCCGGCGCGCCGAGACGATCGGCAACTTCTGGGCCGACCTGGTGCGCGCGACGCTGTACGTGCTGCTGCCGCTGTCGCTGGTCCTGGCGGTCGCGCTGGCGGCCGATGGCGTGGTCCAGACGCTGGCGCCGGCGGCCGAGGTCGAGCTGGTGCAGCCGGCCATCGGTCCCGAAGGACAGGTCGCCTTCCAGCAGACGATCCCGCTCGGCCCGGCGGCCTCGCAGATCGCCATCAAGCAGCTGGGCACCAACGGCGGCGGTTTTTACAACGTCAACTCGGCCCACCCGCTGGAGAACCCGACGCCGGTGACGAACTTCCTCGAGTGCCTGGCGCTGCTGCTGATCCCGGCGGCGCTGTGCCTGACGTTCGGCAAGCTGGTCGGCGACCGCCGGCAGGGCTGGGCGCTGCTGGGGGCGATGTTCGCGATCTTCGTGCCGCTGCTCGGATTGTGCGTCTGGTCCGAAGGACAGCTGGCGCCGCAGCTGGTCGAGCTCGGGGTCGACCCGTCGGCCGGCAACCTCGAGGGCAAGGAGGTGCGGTTCGGCGCGGCCGCCTCGGCGCTGTGGGCGACCGCGACCACCGCGGCCTCGAACGGCTCGGTCAACGCGATGCACGACTCGTTCAATCCGCTGGGCGGGCTGGTGCCGATGTGGCTCATGCAGGTCGGCGAGGTCGTGTTCGGCGGGGTCGGCTCGGGGCTCTACGGCATGCTGGTGTTCGCGCTCCTCGCGGTCTTCCTGGCCGGCTTGATGGTCGGCCGCACGCCCGAGTACCTGGGCAAGAAGATCGAGGCGTTCGAGGTCAAGATGGCGGCGCTGGTGGTCCTGCTGCCGTCGGCCGCGGTGCTGGTCGGGACCGCGATCGCGGTCGCCGGCGCGGCCGGGCGCGCCGGCGTCTCGAACCCGGGCGTGCACGGCTTCAGCGAGGTGCTCTACGGCTTCTCGTCGGCCGCCAACAACAACGGCAGCGCGTTCGCGGGGCTCGGCGCGGACTCGCTGTTCTACAACCTGTCCCTCGGGCTATGTATGCTGATCGGCCGCTACGGGATCATCGTCCCGGTGCTGGCGCTGGCCGGCGCGCTGGCCCGCAAGCAGACCGTGCCGCCGGGGCCGGGGACGATGCCGACGCACTCCCCGCTGTTCGTGTTCCTGCTCGCCGCGGTCGTCGTCCTGGTCGGCGCCCTGACCTTCGTGCCGGCGCTGGCGCTCGGGCCGATCGTCGAGCACCTGCAGATGATCGGCACCCACCCCTGAGGCCCTCATGCACGCCGCCAAGCACAAGCCCCCGCGCGGGCCGATCGTCCGCCGCGCCGCCCTCGAGGCGTTCACCAAGCTCGACCCCCGGCGCATGGTCAAGAACCCGGTGATGTTCGTGGTCGAGGTCGGCAGCGTCCTCACCACGATCCTCGCGGTGCAGGCGCTGGTCGGCGCGGGCGAGGCCTCGTTCGGCTTCATCGCCGGCGTCGCCGCGTGGCTGTGGTTCACCGTGCTGTTCGCCAACTTCGCCGAGGCGCTGGCCGAGGGCCGCGGCAAGGCCCAGGCAGAGAGCCTGCGCAAGGCCCGGCAGCACGTGCAGGCGCGCCGCCTGGCCGAGCGCCACAAGGACGCGCGCGCCGAAACAGTGCCGGCCGGTCAGCTGCGTCGCGGCGACTTCGTGCTGGTCCTCGCCGGCGACACGGTCCCCGGCGACGGCGACGTGGTCGAGGGCATCGCCTCGGTCGACGAGAGCGCGGTGACCGGCGAGTCGGCCCCGGTCATCCGCGAGAGCGGCGGCGATCGCAGCGCGGTCACCGGCGGTACGCGGGTGCTGTCCGACTGGATCGTCGTCGAGATCCGCAGCAACCCCGGCGAGACCTTCCTCGACCGCATGATCTCGATGGTCGAGGGCGCCAAGCGCAAGAAGACGCCCAACGAGATCGCGCTCGACATCTTGCTCGCCGGCCTGTCGCTGGTGTTCCTGCTGGCCTGCGCGACGCTCTATCCGTTCTCGCTGTTCGCGCTCGAGATCCGCGGCCACGGGGCGCCGGTGCCGATCACGGTGCTCGTCGCGCTGCTCGTGTGTCTCATTCCCACGACCATCGGCGGGCTGCTGTCGGCGATCGGCATCGCCGGCATGGACCGGCTGATCCGCGCCAACGTGATCGCGACCTCGGGCCGCGCGGTCGAGGCCGCCGGCGACGTCGACGTGCTGTTGCTCGACAAGACCGGGACGATCACGATCGGCAATCGTCAGGCGGTCGAGCTGATGCCGGCGCCGGGGGTGGCGATCGAGGCGCTGGCCGAGGCGGCGCAGCTGGCCTCGCTGGCCGACGAGACGCCCGAGGGCCGCAGCATCGTCGTGCTCGCCAAGGACAGGTACGGGCTGCGCGAGCGCGAGCTGGCGAACACGGAGGCGCGCTTCATCGCCTTCACTGCGCACACGCGCATGAGCGGGGTCGACCTCGGGGGACGAGAGATCCGCAAGGGGGCCGCGGACGCGATCGGCCGGCACATCGCGGCGAAGGGCGGGGCGCTGACGGCCGACGTGCAGGCGATCGTGCAGACGATCGCGCGCGGCGGCGGCACCCCGCTGGTGGTGTCCGAGGGCAGCCGCGCGCTCGGGGTGGTGCACCTCAAGGACATCGTGAAGGGGGGGATCCGCGAGCGCTTCGCCGAGTTCCGGCGGATCGGCATCGAGACGATCATGATCACCGGCGACAACCCGCACACCGCCGGCGCGATCGCGGGCGAGGCGGGGGTCGACAGCTTCCAGGCCGAGGCGACGCCCGAGACCAAGCTGGCGCTGATCCGCAGCAAGCAGGCCGCGGGCCACCTGGTGGCGATGACCGGCGACGGCACCAACGACGCGCCCGCGCTGGCCCAGGCCGACGTCGCGGTGGCGATGAACACCGGCACGCAGGCGGCGAAGGAGGCCGGCAACATGGTCGACCTCGACTCCGACCCGACCAAGCTGCTCGACATCGTCGAGATCGGCAAGCAGATGCTGATGACCCGCGGGGCGCTGACGACCTTCAGCGTCGCCAACGACGTCGCCAAGTACTTCGCCATCATCCCGGCTGCGTTCGCGGTGACCTACCCGGACCTGCGCGCGCTCGACTTGATGCAGCTGCACTCGCCGCAGAGCGCGGTGCTGTCGGCGGTGATCTTCAACGCGCTCATCATCATCCTGCTGGTGCCGATCGCCCTGCGCGGGGTCAAGGTGCGGCCGCTGCCGGCGGCGGCGCTGCTCCGTCGCAACCTCCTGATCTTCGGCCTCGGCGGCCTGGTGGCGCCGTTCGTCGGGATCAAGCTGATCGACCTCGCGCTGGTGGCCGTCGGGGTCGCCTGAGAGGTTTGGAAAAAAAAATGCCGCGCGCAATTCGTCCCGCCATCGTGCTGCTCTTGTTGCTCACCGGTCTGACCGGCGTGGTCTATCCGCTGCTCGTCACCGGGGTCGCGACCTCGCTGTTCTCGCGCGCGGCCCACGGCTCGCTGATGCGCTCGCGGGTGGGGACGGTCGGCTCGGAGCTGGTGGGGCAGAGCTTCTCGGCGCCGGGTGATTTTTGGGGCCGGCCGTCGGCGGTGAACTACGACGCGAGGTCGTCGGGCGCGAGCAACATGGGTCCGCTGAATGAAGACTTGCACGCGGCGGTGCGGGCGAGGATAGGCGCGCTGCGGACGGCCGATCCGGAGGCGACGCTGCCGGTGCCGGCCGACCTGGTGCTGGCCTCGGGCTCGGGGCTCGACCCGCACATCTCGCCGGCGGCGGCCCGCTACCAGGCGCGGCGGGTCGCGCGGGCGCGCGGGCGCAGCGAGGCCGAGGTGCTGGCGCTGATCGAGGCGCACACGGAGGGGCGCGCGCTCGGTATCCTGGGCGAGCCGCGCGTGAACGTCCTCCGCCTCAATCGCGCGCTCGCCGGAGCGCCATGAATCGCAGCGACGTCGTCGACGCGCGGCCAGATCCGGAGGCACTCCTCGAGGTCGCGCGGGCCGAGGAGGCGCGGGAGAAGCGGGGCCAGCTGAAGATCTTCTTCGGCGCCGCGCCGGGGGTCGGCAAGACCTACGCGATGCTCGAGGCGGCCCGGCGCGAGCAGGCGGTCGGCGTCGACGTGGTCGTCGGCGTGGTCGAGACGCACGGGCGCAGCGAGACGGCGGCGCTGCTCGAGGGGCTGCCGCGGCTGCCGCTGCGGGCGATCGACTACCGCGGCAAGCGGCTGGCGGAGTTCGACCTCGACGCCGCGCTGGCGCGCGCGCCGGGGCTGCTGTTGGTCGACGAGCTGGCGCACACCAACGTGCCCGGCTCGCAGCACCGCAAGCGCTGGCAGGACGTCGACCTGCTGCTCGCGCGCGGCGTCGACGTCTACACCACGCTCAACGTCCAGCACCTCGAGAGCCTCAACGACGTGGTCGCGCAGATCACCTGGGTGCGGGTGCGCGAGACGGTGCCCGACGCGGTGTTCGATCGCGCCGACGACGTCGAGCTGTGCGACCTGCCGGCCGACGAGCTGCTCGAGCGCTTGCGCGAGGGCAAGGTGTACCTGCCCGAGCAGGCCCGCCACGCGACCGAGGCCTTCTTCCGCAAGGGCAACCTGCTGGCGCTGCGCGAGCTGGCGCTGCGACGGATGGCCCAGCGGGTCGACAGCGACGTCCAGGCCTATCGCCGCGCGCACGGCATCCAGGCCACCTGGGCCGCGGCCGAGCGGATCCTCGTGTGCATCGGCCCGAGCGAGAACGGCCCGCGGCTGGTGCGAGCGGCGGCGCGGATGGCCGCGGGCCTGCGCGCCGAGTGGATCGCGCTGCACGTCGAGACGCCGCGCATGGCGCTGCGCAAGGACAAGCGCGGGGCGCTGGCCGAGACGATCCGCCTGGCCGAGTCGCTCGGGGCGGAGGTGGTGCAGATCGGCGGCGAGCCGATCGCCGAGCGCGTGCTCGAGTACGCCCGCGGTCGCAACGTCACGCGCCTGGTGGTCGGCAAGCCGAGCCGGTCGCGCCTGCGCGAGCTGGTCGGCGGCTCGGTGCTGGGCTCGCTGGTCCGCGGCAGCGGCGAGATGGACGTGCACGTGATCTCCGGCGACGAGGGGGTCCCGCCGTCGCGGCGCGGGCGGCTGCGGGCGGCGGAGAGCGTGCGGCGGGCCCCGCCGCGCGCGTACGCGTGGGCGGTCGCCGGCGTGTGCGGGGTGACCGGTCTGTGCACGCTGCTCTACGCCTGGATCGACGTGTCCGACATCATCATGCTCTACCTGCTGGTGATCATGGTGACTGCGGCGCGCTTCGGCCACGGGCCGTCGACGTTGGCGGCGCTGCTCAGCGTGGCGTCGTTCGACTTCTGCTTCATCCCGCCGTACTACACCTTCGCGGTCGCCGACGTGCGCTACACGCTGACCTTCGCGGTGATGTTGATGGTGGGCGTCGTGATCTCGGGGCTGACCGAGCGGGTGCGCATGCAGGCCGAGGCGGCGCGGGGCCGCGAGCAGCGGACGGCGATCCTCTACTCATTGAGCCGCGAGCTGGCGCAGCTGCGCCACAAGAACAGCATCGGCACCAGCGCGGCGCGCCACGTCGCCGAGCTGGCCGGCGGACGCGTGGTGGTGCTGGTGGCCGGGCCCGACGACGCGCTCACGCCGGTGCAGGGGACCGACGTCGAATTGGTGGACGACCCGGTCGAGCAGGCCGCCGCTCGCCAGGCGCTCGAGCGCGGCCCGGCGGGCGCCGGCACCGACACTCTGCCGGCCGCCAAGGCGCTCTACGTGCCGCTGCAGGCGGTCGGGCGCACGATCGGGGTGCTCGGCGTGACCACCGGCGAGGCCTCGCGCCTCACGCCGATCGCCGAGCAGGAGCTGCTGGCGGCCATGAGCGGTCAGGTCGCGCTCGCGCTGCACCGCGTGCTCCTGGCCCAGGAGGCGCAACAGGCCGAGCTGCGCGCGCGCACCGAGGAGCTGCGCGGGGCGCTGCTCAGCTCTGTCAGCCACGACCTGCGCACGCCCCTCACCGCGATCACCACCGCGGCCAGCGTGCTGGCGCAGCCGGGGCCGATGGCCGACGACAAGCGGCGCGAGTTCGCCGGCTCGATCTACGACGAGGCGCTCGGCCTCGGCCGCCTCGTCACCAACCTCCTGCACATGACGCGGCTCGAGACCCAGGGCGTGGCGCTGCGGCGCGAGTGGACGCCGCTCGAGGACCCGATCGGCGCGGCGATGACCCGGCTCGAGCGCGACCTCGCCGGCCACGTCGTCCATGTGTCGCTCGCGCCCGACCTGCCGCCGGTGCTGCTCGACGAGGTGTTGTTCGAGCACCTGATGCTCAACCTGCTCGAGAACGCGACCAAGTACACGCCGCCGGGCAGCCCGATCGACGTCTCGGCGCGGGTGGAGGGCGCGAACATGGTGGTCGAGGTGGCCGATCGCGGCGAGGGCATCCCGGCCGGCCAGGAGGAGCGGATCTTCGACAAGTTCGTGCGGGTCGGCGGGGCCCGGCAGGGCGGCTTCGGGCTCGGTCTGGCGATCTGTCGCGCGATCGCGGCGGCCCACGGGGGCACGTGCACGGCCGAGAACCGGCCGCAGGGCGGGGCGGTGTTTCGCGTGATGTTGCCGCTCGGAGAAGACCCGCGCGCGACCGACTCGACGGTGACGCAAGGAGCGACGGCATGAGCGAGGCGCCGGCGCTGATCCTGCTGGTCGAGGACGAGACGACGGTGCGACGATCGCTGCGGACGATCCTCGTCGATCGCGGCTTCCGCGTGGTCGAGGCCGAGACCGCGGCCGAGGGCGTGCAGCGGGCGAGCGAGCACAACCCCGACCTCGTGCTGCTCGACCTCGGCCTGCCCGACCGCGACGGGATCGCCGTGGTGACCGCGCTGCGCAAGTGGTCGCTGGCGCCGGTGATCGTGCTGTCGGCGCGCGGCCAGGAGGACGACAAGGTGTCGGCGCTCGACGCCGGCGCCGATGATTATTTGATCAAGCCGTTCAGCGCGAACGAGCTGCTGGCGCGGATCCGGGTGGCGCTGCGCCACGTGGCCCAGCGCTCGCCGAGCCGCGACGCGGTGTTCGAGCTCGGCGAGGTGACGGTCGACCTCGGGCGCCGGCTGGTCACGCGGGCAGGGCAGGAGATTCACCTGACCCCGCACGAATACAAATTGCTCGAGGCCCTGCTGCGCCACGCCGACCGCGTGGTCACGCACCGCCAATTGCTCAATGAGGTGTGGGGCCCCGGGCACGCGACCGAGACGCGTTACCTCCGCGTGTACATGGTCGCCCTGCGACAGAAGCTCGAGCCGGTGCCCGCGCGCCCGCGCTGGCTGCTCACCGAGGCCGGCGTCGGCTATCGCCTGCGACTCGAATCGCCGACGTCCTGACCTCGCACCTGCTCCTCGTGTCGGACCTCGCAGTCGCGCAGCGAAAGGTCTGCGATGCCTGCGGTCGCGCTCGATGGACGAGTCCGGCGCCGCCGGAGCAGCGTGTACCGGGCGCGGGCCGGCATGTCGGACGTCGTCGACTCGAAGGGTGAGGATCCTACGCGCACCTTGTCGAGACCGGCGCGGCGGACTATCACCACTCGCATGAGAGCGATCGTCGTCGAAGAGTTCGGTGGGCCGGAGGTCCTGAAGATCGTCGAGTTGCCGGAGCCGCGGCCCGGAGCGGGCGAGGTCCGGATCCGCGTGCACGCGGCCGCGGTCAATCCGACCGATGTGTTGCTGCGCTCGGGGGAGATCACGCGGTTGTTGCCGCAGGTGCCGCCGCCGCCGTACATCCCCGGGATGGACGCGGCCGGGGTCATCGACGCGGTCGGGCCGGGCGGCGACGGCCGGCTGAAGGTCGGGGACGAGGTCATTGCCATCGTCACGCCTTACGGTCCGCACAAGGGCGCGTACGCCGAGCAGATCGTGGCCCCCGCGGCCTCGGTGGTCCGCGCGCCCGCGGGGAGCGACCTGGCGGCCGCGTCGACGCTGCTGATGAACGCCCTCACGGTGCGGATGGGGCTCGACTCGCTCGGCCTGCAGCCCGGTCAGACGCTGGCGGTCACGGGCGCGGCCGGGGCGGTCGGCGGCTATGCCGTCGAGCTGGGCAAGCTCGACGGTCTGCGGGTGATCGCCGACGCGTCGCCGGCCGATCGCGCGCTGGTGGAGCGACTCGGGGCCGATGTCATCCTCGAGCGAGGCGACGAGCTCGCGCGGCGGATCCGCGAGGTCGTCCCGCAAGGGGTCGATGCGGTGTTCGACGCGGCGATGTTGCACGAGCAGATCTTGCCGGCGATCCGCGACGGCGGGGCGATCGTGACAGTGCGCGGATGGAGCGGCCCGACGGAGCGCGGCATCGTCGCGTACCCGGTGTTCGTCGGCGACGGGCTCACCGAGACCGCGAAGCTCGAGCGTCTGCGCCAACAAGCAGAGGACGGCAAGCTGGCCCTGCGCGTGGCCAGGGTGCTCCCGGCCGCGGAGGCCGCGGAGGCGCATCGATTGCTCGAGGCCGGCGGCGTCCGCGGCCGGCTGGTGCTCGACTTCGGCGCATGAATCCGAGCCCGCCGCCGAGACCGCGACCTCCGCAGGCACGGGGGCCGTGACGGCGCGCCCGCTGCTGATCGGCGCGCGGGCGCTCGAGCGCGGCTCGACCGCGAATTAGCGTCGTCTTAACCCCGGCGTCGATAGCCTCGCGCCGGTCCATGAGCCCGACGTTTTCGTTGTTCCTCACGCTGGCCGTCGCGCAGGCGCTCGCGTCGTCACGGCCTGCCTCGCAAGCTTCGGGCGCGCCGTCGTCGACGCCGGCCGTGCAGCCTGCGAGCGCCCGGAGCTCGCCCGCGGAGGCGTCGACGCCGGTCGCATTGCCGCCGTGGACGCCGCCGCAAGACGACGAGGAGCGCGTCCAGGGCGAGCTCCCGGGCGCGGACGCGGCGGTCGACAAGCCTGCGAGCTCGGCCGAGCGGCCCGCGACCGCGGCGGTGCCGGTCGGTCCGCGCGACGACGAGGAGCGGGTGCAGAAGGCCTTGCCCGGCACGGACGCGGCGGCGGTCAACAACCCGGCGATCGCGGCCGGGGACGCGATGGACCCGCGCGGCGCGGCCGGCTGGCGGCCGTGGGAGGTCGGAGGATTCATTGATATCAATTACGCCTACAACAGCAACAACCCCGACAATCACGTGTATCGCGGCACCAGCGTGCAGCCGCGCACCGGCGAGTTCTCGCTCAACCACGCGGTCGCCTACGTCCGCCGCGACGCGATCCCGGGCCGCTTCTCGCCGCTGTTCGAGTTCGCCGCCCAGGCCGGTCCGGCCGCCGACGCGCTGGTGGCCTACGAGCCGGTGGCCGGCGGCGCGAACGGCAAGTTCGCCGGGCCGGAGGTGTGGAAGCACCTCTCGCGCGCCAACGTCGGCTTCCGCACTCGCCGCGGCACCGAGGTGGTCGCGGGCCTGCAACTCAGCCCGGTCGGGATCGGCATTCACTGGAGTCCCTACAATTGGAATTACACGGTCACCTGGCAGCTCAACAGCGTGCCGTATTACCTGTCGGGCCTGAAGCTGGCGCAGACGATCCGCGAGAAGCATCAGGTCCAGCTGTGGGTGGTCAACGGCTGGCAGCTGCTCGCCGACAACAACAAGGCGCCGAGCGTGATGCTCGGCTACACGTTCACCGCCAGCGAGCGCTTCAACCTCGGCGAGTACGTGTGGATCGGCCCCGAGCAGGCCGACCTGCGCGCGCGCGCCTGGCGGCTGTTCTCCGACACTCAATTCACCTACAACACCGACAAGTTCGGCGTCTCCGGCCTGTTCGACGTCGGCGCCGACCCGCGCACCGACTTGCCGCTGTCGCCGTGGCAGATGTGGATGAACGGCGCAGTGTTCACCCGGTGGCGGGTGCTCGGCAAAGCGCGCACCTGGGACATGGCGCTGCGCCCCGAGTTCTTCTGGGACCGCGACGGCCGCATGTTCGGGGTGCCGCAGACGCTCGTCAGCGGGACGTTCACCAACAACTTCCGCGTGTTCAACAATTTGCTGCTGCGCGTCGAGTACCGCTACGACCACTCGACCAATCCCCACGGCTTTTTTTACAGGAATTCCGCGATCGCCGACGACGCGACGGGCCTCGCGCGCGACCAGCACACGCTGTTCTTCAGCGTGGCCGGCGTATTCGCCCACCGCTTCGGCGGCCGGCCGGTTTAGTCCTCGTTGCGAGGTGTGACATGGCTTCTCTCGTCATTCTGGTGCTGTTGTTCGCCTGCTTCGGGATCTTCGGCCTCGTCAGCGATCGCGCGCCGAGGGGGCGACACAGTGCGGCCCCGCGCATCTCCGTGTGCGGACCCCACGACGGACGCGGTGTGGCGGGCCCGCCCGGCAAGGCGATAGGATGGCGAGCCTGCGAGGAGCCGCCCGCGATGTCCGACGCACCGAGCACGAGAGGATGGACGAGGGCCCGTTACGCCGCGCTCGTCGGCGCGTGGGCGGCGACGGTGATCCTGGCGCTTCGCGACGCGGCCCTCGACCCTCATGACCCGTCGCGGGTCGGCACGGCGCAATACGGCCACAACAGCGAGGGGATCCTCGGCGTCGTCCTGCCGCTGACGGTGGTCGAGCTGGCGGTGGCGCTGGCGATCCTGCGACCTGCCTCGTACCACGCCGCCTGGCCGCGCGCGGCGGCGGCGTTCCTGGTGTTCGCCGCGTGGAGCGTGGTATCGCTGATGGCGACGATGCACGCGGGCGGCGTGCTCGCGCTGCACGCCCTGTGGGTCCTGGCGCTCGCGCTCGGCTGCCTCGTCGCCACGATCTGGAGCCTCCTCGCCCGGCGTCGACGCTGAATACGAACACCCACGACGCCGCTACGAGCCCTGCAGGAGCCGGACGATATAGGCGGCCGGACCCGTAGTGCCGATCTCCTGGTACGCGCCGGGCGTGAAGATGCCGGTCGTCGAGTTTGTGAAGCCGCCGAGGTACACGCTGCCGTCCGGGCTGAGCGCCAGCGCGGACACGTAGTCGTCGTTCTCGCCCCCGTAGTAGGTCGCCCACTCGAGCGCGCCGGTGCCGTCGAACCTGGCGACCAGCGCGTCGCGTCCGCCGGCGACGTGCCGTCGCGGGGCGTTCGGTGTGGCCAAATCGTCTGACATCACGGTCGCGCCGAGGTAGAGGCGGCCCTCGTCGTCGACGGCCAGATCGGCGGCCTGGTCGTACTCCGCGCCGCCGAAGTAGGTCGCCCACTCCCGCTCGCCGCCGGCGGTGAAGCGAACGAGGAAGACGTCCGACGAGCCGCCGAGCCGGTCCTGGTGCGCGCCGGCGGTGGCGATCGCCGTCGCGGAGTCGGTCGTGCCCAGCAGGTACACGGCGCCGTCGGCGTCGACCCGGACCGCCTCGCCGAGGTCGTCGCCCGGGCCGCCGTAATAGGTGCTCCACACGAGCTCGCCGTCGCCGGTGAATCGCGCGAGGTAGGCGTCGCGGCCGTCGTCCGCGGCCTCCTGGTGGGCGCCCGGGGTGGCCAGGTCGCCGGCTTCGGTGCCCCCGGCGACGTACACGGCGTCGCCGGGCTCGTCGAGCGCGATCGCCGAGCAACTGTCGTCATAATAGGTGGCCCATCGCAACAGGCCGGTCGGCTCGAAGACGGCGACGAAGCCCGCGAACTCGCCGACCAAAGTGGTCTGATAGCCGTCGGGGGTGGCGATCCCGCTCGGCGAGCCCGTCTCGCCGCAGACGTGCAGCGCGCCGGTCGCATCGGCGGCGGCCGCGACGATTCTGTCGTCGAAGGGGCCGCCGAAATAAGTGCCCCACTGCCGCTCGCCCGTGTCATCGAAGCGGGCGACGAGAGCGTCCGCCGCACACCGGGCGCCGTGACCGAAGCACGTGCGCGTGCTCTGATGAGCCCCGGCGGTGGCGATGCCCTCGTCGGCCTCGGTCTCGCCAGCGACATAGAAGTCGCTCTGCCCGGGCACGATCGTCAGCGCGATGACCCGGCCCTCGCCGGCGCCGGCGTAGAGCAGGCTCCACTGCGGTCGCCCGGAAGCGTCGAACCGGCTGATGCGCTCGCCGTGGAACGAGTCGTTGGGACCGCCGAGGACCATGAAGCTCCCGTCGGGCAGCGCTCCGAGCCCATGCAGGTAGCTGGAGGAATGTTCGCCGGTGTAATACGTGCCCCACGCGATCGTGGGCTCGGTGCCTGCATGCGCGAGGGAGGCCGCGGCGCACAGCGGGAGCGCGACGGCAGGCGCGACGCGGTGACGAGACGACAGGAGCGATCGATCGGGCATCCACCACCTCTCGGCTCGAGAGCATGGCGGAACGACCTCGGCGCTGCCATCAAAGGTGCGTACAATCGGGCCGCGCATCCGCCGGCGAGATCGCATGGGGCCGCTTGCGACGTCGGCGGCCTCGAACATCGTGGACTGCAACATGATGATACGCCCTCCGGCCCCCGTCTCCTCGCGCCCGCCTGGCCGCTTGCTGCTCGCGCTCACCATGCTGGGTAGCGCCGGCTGCGAGGCGAACGAATCGCCCGCGTCGGGGCGAGCGGAGAGCGCCCCGGCCGAGTGTTACTCGTTCGAGCAGGTGCCCGAGCTCGGGATCGTCGAGGAGGAAAGTCAATGGTTCGTCGACCTCGACGACGACGGGCGCGTCCTCCTCGACGCCTCGCCCACCGAACACGCGCAAGACATCGGGCAATCGATGCAGACCGCGTATTTGTGGGACGGCGGCGCGCCCCGGGCGATCACGATCGAGGGCTTCTTCCAGACCCACGCGCTCGACATGAACGATCGCGGCGAGGTCCTGATCCTGGCGAGCCCCATGGCCGGGTGGGTCCCGCCGTGGACCGACGCGTTCGTGTGGCGGGACGGCGCCGTCGTGGCGCGGATCTCCGCGCCGTCGGGGCTTCGGTTCCAATACGGGTGGATCAACGAGCGCGGGCACGTGGCGCTGAGCACGTTTTTCGGGGAATCGGGGCCGGCGCGCGCCTTTTGGTGGCAGGACGGCGAGCTCGTCAAGCTGGGGACGGGCCAGGTCCGCGCGCTCAACGACGCCGACGAGATCGCCGGCTTCGATCCGGAGGTCGGTGCGGTCGTGCGGTGGCAGGCGGCGGCCGAGCGGACCGAGCTGGCGACGCTGTGCGATTCGCCGCTCGCCTGGGCCGGGGAGGTGCTCATCGACAGCCACGGGCGAATCGCTGCCGACGTCCAGTGCGGGCCCGAGCAGCGCGGCCTGATCTGGGAGGGAGAGCTCGCGCGCGAGTTGCCGTCGCGGGAGGGCTCCGCGTTCTTTCCGCTGGACATGAACGACCGCGGCGAGATCGTCGGCCGGTACTATGTCTATACGGGGGAAGAGGAAGAGGAAGGGGGGGGCTTGCCGGTGCTGTGGGACGGCGGAGACGTGATCGACATCCCGCTGCCCGATGGCGCCGCTTCGGGTGTCGCCAGGAGCATCAATGAGCAGGGCCTCATCGCCGGCGAGTACGAGGACGGGTTCTTCGTCGGCACCGCCGAGGCCACGAAGGCGCTGCCGCTCGAGTCCGTGTGGGCCAACCTGCTGGGCAGGCGGATCAACGAGCGCGGCGACATCGTCAATACCATGGCCGGCGACGAGTGGTACGGCGGAGGGGCCTTCCGGTGGCGGCCGACGCCCTGCGAGGACGTGCCGCCGAGCAATTGAGCGACGGTGACGGCGACGCGCGAGCGGGGCCTCGTGCCGGCCGGCTGGATGTACCAAGGTGCCCTGGTGAACGTCGCGCGCGCTCCGTGGCTGGTGTCGCGGGTCGCGTGCGGCGTGCGGGGCCCGGCTAAAAAAGTGATGGGCGAGGACGAGCGCAGGAAACTTCTCGTGGCCTCGTGTCTGAATAGAAGCGACGGTCCGGCTCACGCGCTCGAACCCCATGCCTCGACCGCCTGCGAATGACCCATCGGTCACGTCGGGCAGGCGCGCCTGGACGCGAGCGGCTGCCGGTCCCGCCATCGAGGAGTCGAACCATGCCACATCACTTCCGAGGACGTATTCTTCTTTGTGACGCGCGACCGAGCGGGTGCCGTCGAGTACAACGGCACCTTGCATCCGCGTGGGCCGCGATCGGGCTGTTCGTCGCCGGGTGCGGCGGAGCCGGAGTGCCGGGCGACGTCGGGGCCGATTCCGAGAGCTCCACGGGGCTCGACACGAGCGGCGCGCCTTTGTCCACCAGCGGGACGACGAGCGACGAGGCCGCCGGCGAGTCGACGGAAGGCGGCTCGACGAGCTCGACCGGGACCGACGCGACGACCGGCGGCAGCGCGGACCTCATCGAGGACGGATGCGAGGTGTACTGCGAGAACCTGGTCTCCTGCGGGTGGGGAGAGCCCGAATTCGGCGAATGCGTGCAGCAGTGCCTGGTCGACTACGAGAGCGAGGGTGCGTGCGCCGACGGCAACGTGGCGCTGCTCGCGTGCCTGGCCGGAATGACCTGCGACGAGATCGCCACCGACACCTGGGCCTCGTGCGGAGAGGCGGCGAAGGCCCAGGGCGAGGCCTGCGGCGTGCTTCATTGCAATGTCTTCGGCTCCGGAGCGAGCGGCTCCTCCGTCTGCACCATCGAGCTCGAGTGCGCCGCCGAGCCGCCGCAGCGGATGGAGTGCGACACGGAGCTGTGCGTTTGCTTCGAGGACGGGGTTCAAGTCGGCTCGTGCGAGCCCTCGGCGACGATCTGCACGCCTCCGGAGGAGGATGCCGAGGTCGATCCGATCGTGGCGTGGACCCTGGCTTGCTGCGGCTTCTAGTACTGCCTGCCCGAAGTTCTCCAGGGGTTCTGTCCTGGATCCATCGCCAGGGCGGTATAGGCGGTGGAATAGGCGAGGCGCGAAAACGATCTCGTCGATGTGCCAGGCCCACGAGCACAACGGCTTCGTTTGGCACCTTCGGTCCGTGACGAACTGGAGGTGCTGGCCCGGAGTGGCCGCGCCGAGGCACGCCTCGTACTCCGGGCGAGGCTCGTGCTCCTCGCTGCCGAAGGGCACTCAAACCAGGAGATTGCGCGGAGATTGGGCTGCCACGTGGACACGGTGAGGGTGTGGCGTGGGCGCTTCGCGCGTGATGGGCGAGTCGTGACGCTCGAGGATCGTCCGCGAAGTGGGCGACCTCCTCGGGTATCGCCGGCGACACGCTGCAAGCTCATCAAACTCGCCTGTGACAAGCCTGCCAGGCATGGCCAGCAGACCCGTTCGACGTGGACATATGCGACGTTGGCAAGGCGCCTGCTTCATGAGACAGGTGTCGGGCTCAGCGTGTCCGAGGTGGGGCGAATCTTGCGCAACGAGGATTTCCGGCCGCACAAGATGAGGCTCTGGCTGCACAGCCCCGACCCCGACTTCTGTCGCAAGGTTCAGCGCATCTGCGATCTCTACCATCATCCCCCGGACGGAGCTCATGTGCTCTGCGTCGACGAGAAGACCGGCATGCAGGCGCTCGGACGGAGATTTCCCAGCAAGCTCCCCGCGCCCGGCCGCGCGGGCCGTTTCGAGTTCGAGTACGTCCGCCGCGGTACCTGGTCGTTGTTCGCGGCCTTCGACGTCCGCACCGGTGAAGTCCTGGGCGAGTGCAAGCCGCAACGACGGGCCGAGGACCTCTTGGACTTCATGGAGAGCCTTGCCCGCAAATATCCTACCGGCCAGCTCTACGTCGTCTGGGATAACCTCAACATCCACTATGAGGGTGCGGACCAGCGTTGGGCTCGCTTCAACCGGCGTCACGGCGACCGCTTCCACTTCGTATACACGCCGATCCATGCCTCGTGGGTCAACCAGATCGAGATCTGGTTCTCGCTGCTGCAGCGCCGCGTCCTTCGTTACGCCGACTTTCCTTGCGCCGGAGCCTTGCCCCGCGCCGTGATGAGCTTCATCCGGCGCTGGAACAGCGACGAAGCGCACCCGTTCAACTGGACCTTCCGCGGTCACTTCGTCCACACTCAGCGGCACCACGCCGCATGAGCCGTCCACGCACCACCCGCAACGCCGCTGCGAAATCGGACGATGACGCTCGCGCTGTCGAGCAGTTCCTGCGCCAACACCAGGGCCTCGCACATATCCGTGTCCGGCATCGCGCCCCGCTCATCACCCTCGAGTCCGGCCCCACCCACGATCCGATCCCGCACGCGCGCCTGCGCCGTCTCGCCGCCAACTTGTGGCAGCTGGAGATGGCTACCCATACCGGGCGCTGGGAACCAACACCCTTCCGCGCCTCTCGCGACGAACTGCTCGAGCTGCTCCTCGGCAACTTCGGCTGGACCCTTGCAGAGAGGGCCTAGCAACCCCTGGAGAACTTCGGGCCGGATGTACTAGGAGCCAGCAACGGCGGCCGCGGTCGGAGCCACGGCCGACGCGGCGGCGGCTGCGTGCGAGGGGTTCGACCCTCCACCCCCGCGGGCCGGTATCGTAGCCCGGCGGAGGTGGCGCTCCAGGCCCGCGCTTCCACCTCCCCAGCCGCCGGTAGGCGGCCGGCGGCAATGCGACGCCGGACTTCCACAGCTCATCGCGCCATCATGGTAACCTCCGGCGATGTCGATCGCTTTTGCGGACGAGGAAGACCTGCTTGGCCGCCTCACAGATCGCCCGGAGAACCTCGTGTACCTGGTGGGGTCCCCCATATCGGCGTCAAATCGAACCGATACCCCGGGAGTACCCGGTGTCGTCGAGATGATCGAACGGGTCAGGGCGGAGTTCTCGGGGTCCGCGCTTCAGCGGCTCGATGCCAAACTGACGGCTACACCGACGAATAAGTACCAGGCAGCATTTCTCTTCCTCCAGCAAAACAAGGGGCAAGATGCAGTCAATCGGATAATTCAGCGCGCGGTGTTGCGAGCCAGACGCGAGTCGACCGCGTTCCCGGTCGTCCCGAACCAGATCGACAGCATCGAGCACTGTCGAGCGCTCGAGAATGATTATGAGGGATGGCACCTAGCGCCCGCCGTTGAAGCGCTGGGTCGGATCATCGTGAGTCCCAAATCGGCGAATCAGCCGGTGGTGCTCACGCCGAACTTCGATCCTCTGATCAAGGCCAGTATCCGCAGAGCTGGAGGACAGTTCCACACGATCGCGTTGCATGGAGACGGAAGCCTGCCGGGCTTCGATGGCCAGGGCTGTCTGGTTGTCCACTTCCATGGAGATTGGTACCGCACCGACACGCTCCACACGCCAGCACAACTGGGACAAGAGCGGCCCATGCTGTCGGCGTCGCTGGCAAGGCTAATCCATACACGCACTCTGGTCGTGCTGGCCTATTCAGGCTGGGACGACATTTTTCAGCGCGCGATGATCGGCGCGCTCCGAAGCGGTCTCGCTACATTTGATGTCCTCTGGACGTTCTTTCCCACCGATCAGGCGATTATCGAGCGAGACTTCGAGCCACTCCTAAAGGTGCTCCAGCCAGGGATCGATCGCGGCAGGGTCGTGCCGTACAAGGGGATTGACGTGCATACGCTGCTCCCTCGGCTGGCGGAGAAACTCGCCGCGATGCGGGTATCGGAGGTGGCCACGGCGGCGACGGTGCGTAGGGTGCCCACCCCCCCGACTCCGCCAACTCGCTCGTTCCGCGTGGGCGATCGCGTGCGGAGCACCCTGAACAGCGACGCATTTTCGCCGGCGGGTGGACTTGTCACGAAGGTCTATCCCGACCATCCCGAGCTCGCACAGGTGCAGTATTCCGAGCGCCCTCCTACCGACTACAACGTAAATACGCTCGAGCTCGACGAGCGGCTGCTGGTGCCCCTCCAGCCGAACATCGATATCCCGAGGCTGGCCGGCAGGTTTCGAGGGCAGGTAGAAGCGGTGCTCGGAATGCCGGTGCGCCATGAGAGCGTGAGCCCCTCCAAAATGGGTCCGGCGTTGAAGTGCTGGTATCGCGAAGGCTGGGTTGAGGTCGTCTATCACAACGGCTTATCGGACTGGATCACGGTCAGTGGTTTGGGCGATATCGCATTCGCCCCGGAGAGCTTGCCGAAATTCGGCTTCCCGGCGACCAGCCCCTCCTTTCAAGACGAGCATGTGATTCGCTGGCTCAATCTCGGAGAGATCCGTGAAATCAGCCTATTTAGCGGACAGGGTGGTGCGAGCGATTATCTGTACGTCAAGACGCTCACGAGCTAGCTAGTGCTCGGACTCAGCCTATCGATCTGAGATATGTGCGAATTTGCGCTCCGCGGCTGTCGATCCGGGGCGGCGCGCCGGCATGTCCCAGCCCGGAAGCCGACGCGCAATCTGCCAGATACCGGCGCCATCCTGTCGGAGGCGTCGGCTTGGGCGGCGCGACGCCAGCCATCATCGGGCGGGTTGACGGCTCGATTTCGCTGCTTATGGTGCATACAGCCCCGCCAAGGAAGTCATTTGCCCGTCCAAAGCAGAGATTTTGCCCCCGGCCTGATTCTCGTTCGAAAGATCGTGGGGCTTCCATTCGGCCATCACTACGGCGTTTGGGTTGCCGTCGATGAAGTGATCCATGCATCCAAGACCAAGAAGGTTGTTGTGTCGGATACGTTCCAGGGCTTCGCGGCGGGACTCGATGTTCACGTCTCCGACTATTCCTCGCTCTTCGACGTAGCTCCAGAGGCTGTCGTCGAACGCGCACGTGCAGAAATAGGAAGATGGCCCTACGAACTGGCGGATGGCAACTGCGAGACGTTCGTGCTCTGGTGCTTGACCGAGAAGAGGTCGTCGGGTCTCCAGATGGGGACCGTTAAGCTGCTTAGCGACCTTGCTGACGCCTTCCTTCTTGGCCCAATTAAGGCCGCCAGGGTCAGGCAGGACGTCCTGCGCGAATTCGAGCTGCGTGTTTCTCGCCTTCTTCTGGAGAACTTTAGGGAGAATGAGGAAGCCCGCCAGGAGTTGGCGACAGCCATCGAAAAGGCGAGCGCCTGGAGCGCTGAGGTTCTTGACGACGACAAACTCGAGGAGCTCATACTCCTCCACGGTGAGTGCCAAACGGTTCTCGATCGTGCGCATGAGCGCCGTGCTCGACGCTCCGCCCAGCAGAACGAGGTGCTTGGTCAACTCCGAGGCGACGACGATCTCGAGATGATGCGCCACAAGCTTGAAATGGCGAAACGTCTCATGGTCGCCCAACACGACTGGCTCGAATACGAGAGCGATGCAATGCGAACGCTCTTGACCGTCGCGAGCTTTCTGAAAAAGCGATTCACCGATTATCTGTTCGAGCAGATCAGTAATGGGGCAAGCCCGGAAAAAACATCGTGGTGGAGCAAGCGGATGTTCTCTCCGACATCTACGAGCCAGTGCGACCCTGCAGCGTGAACCTTGCGGCCGGGTCTGTTCTGGTGAGGGCAGCGGGTGGAGGCGGCTCGCCCTGTCTGCGAAGGAGAGCCTGGAGCAAGAAAAAGATCCGGAAGCTGCGGCGCCAGCTTGTCACCGCGAAGGACAACGCAAAGCTGAGCGCCTGTGCCGCGGCCTTACCGCGCCCTGGCGGAGAGCAACATCAGGCGCGTACCCGGCGAGCTCATCCGCTGGCAGGACTCGGCAGCGCGCGAATCCTAATCTCGACGTACTCGACGCCGCTCTCGTCATGGTAGCCGCGAAGTCGCCAGCCGGACGTGACGGCGCAGTGCCCCTGATACATGCCGAGGAGCGCCGCTATCCCCGCGCCGATGCCGGCCCACGTCCCGGGCCGGTTGGTGCAGACCCCGACGGCGAGGCCGGCTGCTGCGCCCGCCAAGCTCCACTGTAACGCGGACAGCGACATGATGGTCATGCGCTCGCGGAGGGCGGCAGGCGTGGTCGGATCCCACTCGATCGACACGCCGGCCTTGCGCACGGCATAGGCCAGCACCTGCTTGAGCACCTGCATCCCCTTGACCCCCGTGACGAGCATCTCCTTCCGCTCATTGATCAGGTCGTACATCTGCTGGGCTTGCTCGTCTGTGACTCGGTCGCCGGTGTCCATCACTCCTCCCCACGCAGCATCCATCCACGGTAGACGACCTGCGTGAGCGTGTCGACGGTCGGCCCCGCGCTCGACACGTTCGTCGCGCGACGCGGGCGCAGCGAGGGCGGTACCGATACCCGTAAGGTCGGAATAGATCCTCACGAGGTGCCAGAGATCCATGGCGTGCTCGGCAATGACCCCGAAGACCCTGGGTGATCATCGAGCAACATGCCAGATCTCGTTCGCGCGCCATGGGATGTCCTTTCGGACAGACACATCCCACGAGTTTGCTGCTGAACTCCCAGGCCGGGCTCGAGATCGCGGACGATTCGCAGAGGTCGGATCTCGAGCACTCGCGGCGCGACATCTCCCCTCGCAGGACCATCTTGGCGCATCTATCTTGAATTGCATGAGTCGGATTGAGAACGAGTCCCGATCTTCGGGCGGCCGCGCCGATCCCTTTCGGATCCTTCGCCTCTACTCCATCGAGAAGAAGGATCCCAAGCGACCCGGGCCGGCCCGCAAGACGTTGCAGCTAACACTCGAACATCTCCCTCCCGAGCTGGCGCCGCTCGTGCGCGAGCAGATCGAGGGCCAGCTCCGACCGCAGCAGGTGCTCGAGATCGACGGCGTGATCGTCGCCCGGGGCGGCGAGGTCGGTACCGACGACGTCGAGGCGCCGGTGGAACTGCGAGGCGATCTGGGCGAGGCGTATTCGTTCGCGCACCGGATGCTCTGGGAGGTCTACGAGCGCGAGACCGCGGCGATCGACCGCCTGACCGAGCGCTCGACGGAGATGTTCAACCGCACGCAGGGGATGACGACGCAGCTCCTCCGCGCGATTCAGGAGACGCTCGAGTTGCAGGCCGCGCTGCGGGCGATCTTCGAGGGCGAGACGCTCAAGAAGGAGCAGCGAGCGCCGGGTGGCGACGCGGCGAAGGATGACGCAGACGAGGAGAGCGCGTTTTCCACCAAGAACATCAAGGATTGGGTGCAGGGGCTCGGCACCGTGCGCGACCTCGTCGCCGAGCTGGCGAAGATCACCAAGGACTTCAAGGCCAGCCAGGCGGCCGGAGCGGGCAACCCGGGCTCCGGCCCTTGAGCGACCCGCGGGCCGCCCGTACGATGGCGGTGATGACGTTTCACGAGGTGGTCAAGTCGCTGAGGTACATCTGCGAGGTCCTCAAGGAGTACGTCGTCACTGAGGAACGCAAGCGGGCTGAGGCGAGGATGCGCGCCGAGGAAGCCGCGCGGCGGAGGGCGGAGGAGGCCGCCGCACGCGAGGCCGAGCTGAAGGCCACCCAGGAACGGGTGTTCACGCGGCCGGCGGCGAAGACGACGATGCGTCGACGGTCACGTCGCGGAGAGGGCCCGCGAGCTTCGACGCCGATCGAGACGCGCCCGGCGATCCCGACTGTTCCGGCCGACGTTTTCTCGACGATGTCGACGGACTGGGGCAGCGGCGAGCACCCGCTGCTGCGAGCGCTGCCCCCGGCACTGCGGGCTCTCCTCGCCCAGCTCGGCCAGCTCCACGCCGCGATGCGCAACCTCTTCAGCGTGACCGACGCCTCGCGCAGATGGTTCGCACGAGTCAGCGCCGATCGCCGTTGGGGACCGGCCATTCACGGGCTGATGTCCGGTCTGTTGATCCTGGCTGAGCGGGTCTCGCGGCGGATGTACCATCGTGATCGGTTCCTGGCATGGCAGCGCAGGTGGATCGACAACAGGAAGCGGGTCGATCGAATGTTCGAGGGGGACTGGCGCGAGAAGGTCCGCTACATCCTGTGGACCAACGGGCAACGCCAGGCGCGACTGGTCGCGGCATAAAATCGGACCGGCGGCAACGGAGCGCCCCCGGGAGCCCGCGTAATCACTCCTTCGCGCGTGTTGTTGACGCTGCGGGCGCCTCGCCGCCTTCGCCCCACCGCTCGCGCACGAGGGCCTCGATCTCGTGCAGCGCGTAGAACTTCCGCGCCTCGACGATGAACTTCGCCCGCTCGAGCGCCTCGGCAGGCCAGCGCGAGCGCACGCCCGACTTGCCGTCCGAGAAGATCGTCGGCGCGGGTAGCAGGCCGCGCTTGACCCACAGGTTGAGCGACTGCCGCGAGACGCCGGTGATGGCGATCAGTTCTTCGTTGGTGGCGAACTTCGGGCGTGCCATCGGCTCAGGTCTCCGGCTCCTGCTTCTTCTTCCGGCCCCGCTTCGCGCGGGTGTCGGCGCGCCGCGCCTTGTCCTCCTCGGTCGGCGGTCCCCACTTCTCCGTGATCATCGCGGCGATCTCCGGCAGCGTGTGCATCTCGGCACGCTTCTGCATCACGAAGCGCGCCCGCTCGAGCGCCTCAAAGGGCCAGCGCGCCTTGATGCCGCGGCTCCCGTCTGACACGACCTCGGGCGCGGGGAGCAGGCCCTTGTCCGCCCAGTCGTACATGGTGACGCTCGTGAGCCCGGTGATCCTGACGAGGTCGTCCGTGGTGGCAATCTTCGGCAACGGCTTGGTCCGGGGCACCACCCGAGCCTAACCGGTCCTTTCGATAGCCGCCACGGCGCCAACCCCCGGGTCGCTGGCCTATTTGGGACTTTGTACGAATTCGCGCACGTCAGGCGCGAAAACAGACGTTGCTGGTTGTTTTTATCAATTATAGAAAGGGCACCTGTAGAGACGCCACGATGGACGCTCACTTTGCTCCCCCGCCAGCACCACCTGCATCCCGACCGCCCGCCCGCTCGGGGCAGGTGTTCCTGGCGGCGAGCACCGTGCGCCGCGCGGCGCGCCTCGCCGAGATTCGCCGTGACGAGGAGCTCGTCGCCGAAGCCCTGGTGGACGCGCTTCGTCGAGTGATCGCCGTCAAGACCCCCCGGACCCCGGACCAGATCCGGGCGGAGCTCGACGCCGCGGTCAAGCGGAGCGACGAGGCCCAGCGGGCCCTCAACGTTGCGCGAATCAGCCTGCGGTCCCGCCGTAACATCCTCTACGCCGACTCGGCGCCGCTGCCGGCGTCGATCGCGGCGTATCGCCACCGCGGCAACTACCGCGGCGCGTTCGGCTCGATGTCCGAGCTCGGGAACTGCCTCCGCAGCGCCCTGGGCATCGTCTCGGGCCTCACCATCGCCGACCGCACGGCCATCGCGCGCAACCTCCACCTGCACGGCGACATCTGGACCCTCGAACACCAGGGCGCCGTCCACGTGTTCGGGCGTCCGGGTAGCGGCGCCGATCTGATTCTCGCAAGCGAGCGGCCGTCACCCGACGCCCTCGTTCCACGGGAGGCGCCGACCTCCTGATCCTCGCCGCGCCTCCTGCAGGCGCTTGACGGCGGACGCCCGCCGAATTTCCCCCGCGCTGAAAATGCGCTCGCACGAGCGCCACAGGAGAGGTGTGCCTTGAGACGTGGAACCCTTTATCGGGCCGCTGCGGCCCTGCTGCTTTCTTTTGCCTGCAACCACGAGACCGCCCACGAGCCGCCGGAATCGCCGCCACCGCTGGCTGCCGATGCGCCGCCGCCCATGCCGCCCGACACCGACGCGCCGACCGGCCATGCGTGCCGGGTCGACGCCGACTGCGGCGCGCGACGCTTCTGCGAGCTGCGGATCTGCGTGGACGGCTGCTCCAACGACGGCGAGTGCGGGGACGGGTCGAGCTGCGATCCCCACGGCCGCTGCGTCGCTACCGCGGTCGAGGAATCAGCCCCGCTCATCGGCATGCCGGTACTCGTCGAGCGCTTCACCATCCTCGCGTTCGGCGAGACCCAGGCTCGCACAGCGCTCCGCAACGATGGGCACGATTCGCTCGCCTACCGGCTCACGACCGCCAGCCCGGTGCTTGCCATCAACACCGAGCCGGCCGAGCTCCAGCCCGGGGAGACCGTCGAGCTCACGGCCGAGGTCAACCTCGCCGCGATGTCGGCGGAGGATCGGATGCTGCCGGTCCAGATCCTCACGAGCGGCGGCGCAATCCTGTGGTCGATCGAGGTCGAGGCCAAGCCTGATTCCGGCCGCTTCCGCGGCGCGATCGCCTTCGACGCCGGCGGCTTCAGTCTAGGCGCCAGCGACCTCATCCTCGATCTCGATTTTCGCGACGACGGCACCATCGCCGGCCGGGTCGATACCGACGCGAGTTTCCTGTGGCCGCAACCCGTCGCGCTCACCGGCATGTGGACGCCAGCGGGCGACATCTCGATCACGATCCGCGACCGATTGCCGGCGGACGATTGGCGCAGCAGCCCGATCGCGCGCGAGCTGGGACGCGAGTTCGTCCTCACCGGCACGCGCACCGGCGACGGCCTGGAGGGCACGCTCGTCGAGTCCTTCACGGGCCTGCAAGACGGTCCCGTGCAGGTCGGCGGCGCCTTCACGTTGCGCCGGCACGGGCCGCTGACGGGTCTCGTCCACGCCGCCCAGAACATCCCGGGCGACGCGTTCGCACCTGCTTGGCTCGCGCCGCCTGGCCTCGACGCCGACGCGTGCGAGGGCCTCGGCACCGCCTACGGCACGCCCGACACGCTCGCGGATCCCGGCCCGGCATGCGAGGCGTGTGCGGGCGGAAGTTGCTCGCCGGAGGATAAGCTCGAGTGCGGCGGGGACCTCCGGACCTCGGCCTACAACCTCCCGAGCGTCCTCGCGGAGCTGAGCGGCGGCGCGGAGGTCAAACCGCCGAGCGTCTGGACCTGGGACGCATGCACGGCGTCGTCGCCCATCTACGACAACGGCGTCACGTGCCTGGACATCGCGGCACTTCGCTGCGCTCACGCGCTCATCCGTCGCGGCAGCGTCGAGCTCGGCGGCGCGTGGGGCGAGGCGATCGGCAAGTCCAGCGCGCTCTTTGCCGCAGATGAGGCCCAGGCTGCCGCGCTGCTCGCCACCGAGGCGCAGGTCGACGCCGCCTTCGCCTACAAGGACGCGATCAGCGAGCCGGTGTCCGACGTCCTGGCGCGCGAGCTCGACATCCTCGCCGACGACCGCTCGCGCCTCGCCGCCGCACTCGCGCCCCTCCTGGCGCCGGCCTATGCCCTGAGCCTCGCGTCGATCGACGAGGAATATCCCGACGCCCCGACTGCGCGGGCTCACCTCGCGCCCCTCGACCTCGTCGCCGCCTTCGCGCGAACCACGAGCCAGTGGGCCCGCCTCGCTCGCCGGACAGGCACGAACCACGCCGATGCCCGCGCCGCCGTCCGCCTCGCCGCGATCGCCACCCACGCCGCCGGCGTGGAGCTGCACGCGCGGCTGCACGACAACCCCGACGCCGCGCTCGGCCTCCACGCGCTCGGGCCGGCCATCGAGTCGCTCAGGGCGGCCCATTCCGAGCTCGCCCCCGAGACCTCGTTCGGCTACCCGGCCGCCTACGTCCCGCTCGCGCTCGGGCCGCAGGATCTCGCGCAGCACCGCAGCAACTTCGAGGCCGTCCACGCGCTCGCGACCGACGACCTCGCCCAGCTCGAACAGGTCGCCGAGGACGCCTGGCAGACCGCCCGGGACTACGAGCAGAAGACGCATGCGCTCCAGACGACCGCGTTCCAGATCGAGGCGGAGTACGACGGCAAGCTGCGGGCGCTCTGCGGCACCCTGCCCGGCGAGACCGAGCCGGCACTGGAGCACTGCGGAGAGCACGGCGGTCAGATCGCCGACCTCAAATCCGCGGTGCTCGCCGCGGGCCTGCGGATCAGACACGCCGGCCAGGCAGTCGAGAACAATCTCCACGCAATCGCGGTCGAGGAGGAGCGCTTCGGCAAGGAAGTCGCGCTCGCGCTGGACCTGCAAGCCGAGATCGAGGCGGCGCAGGGCGAAATCTTCAAGGTGCAGGACGCCGCCGGCGAGCAGCGAGCCGCGCTCGCGCAGGCGGAGGCCACGGCGGAATGCACCCGTGTCCGCGATAACGCCCAGGCCGAAGGGGAGGTGCTCATCGGTGACTGCATGCAGCAGATCGGCTCAAGCCTGTTTTCCGGGCCGAGCATCTTCGGCAACGCCTTGCCGAACCCGGTCGCGCTCGCAGGTGCCATCGTCTCGTGCGAGGCGAACGCGAACAGCCTCACCACTCGCACGGACAACCAGTGCGAGAGCATCCTCGGGCAGGCCGGCCTCGACGAGGCGCGCGACGAGCTCGCGCGCAACGAGCAGCAGGAGATCACGGCGATCAACGCCGAGATCGACGCGGCCATCCGCGCGAGCGACCTGGAGGTCCGGCGCGCGGCCTCGGTGGCGCTCGTCAAGAACATCCGCGCCGAGGGCCTCCTGCTGCAGATCGAGGTCGAGGAGGCGGAGCTCGCCCGCGACGCCGCGATCACGGCCATGTGGAGCGCCTACCAGGAGGTCGGCGCGCTTGTGCAGGAAAAGACGCGCGCGGTCGGCCTCATGCTCGAGGACAACCCGGATAACGCGCTGACGCGGCCGCACTTCCTGCAGGCCCGTCTGGAAGCCGCGCGCCGCGTCCTCCCGGTCCGCGAGCAGACGCTGCGCCGCGCCTACCTCGCGCTGCGCGCCCTCGAATACGAGCTGAACCAGGAGCTGCCGACCCTGCGCGACAGCCTTGCCGCCGCGCGCTCGCCCGCCGCTTTCGACGCGCTGCTCGCGTGCCTCGACAGCATCTACGAGGACTACCGCCTGGAGCACGGCTTCGGCCAGCCCTACGTCACCGAGGTCAGCCTGCGCTCGGACATCTTCGGCATCACGCTCGACGTGCCGGACCTGAACGGCTCCGTGGTCACGCCGGGCGAACAGTTCGCCGCGCTGCTGCGCGACCCGCTGCACCGGCAGCCGGACGGCACGGTCGCGCTGCCGTTCGCGCTCTCCGCCTTCGAGCGCGCGCTGTTCTCGTCAGCGCTCTGCGACGACCGGATCGAGGAGATCGAGGCCAAGCTCGTCGGCGACTACCTCGGCGACCGCGAGGCGGAAATCTGGCTCACGCGACAGGGCCTCGCCGGCGTCCGCCGCTGTGACGGCGCGGACCTGCCGTCCTGGTCGGCCTACGTGCCCTACAGCTTCGAGCGCGAGCAGGTCGTGATCCAGGCCGGCGTCGGCGAGTGGGGCACCGCCGGCGGGAACGCGGGTTACGCCGGGTGGCCCGTCCACGGCGAGCAGTGGACGCTCACGATCCCGCCGGCCGACAAGGCGCCCGCGAACCTCGACCTCAATCTCCGCCACCTCGCCGACGTGGTGCTGCGCCTGCATCACCGAGCCGGCTCGATCGCCCCCGCGGGCCAAGGCACGTTCACGCCGAGCTGCGGCGGCTGAGGGGTTCATGCGCATCCACAGCATCATCCCCGCGCGCGAGCTGGAGCCCGGGCTCGCGACCATCGTGGTCCGAATTCCCGGCCAAGCGACGCTCCGCAGCCGCGCCGTCATGGTGCAGCACCACGACTACGGTGTTGTGCAGGTGGCGTTCGCCTCCGGCCACATCCTGAGTCTGAGCGACCGGACGATGGTCGGACGGATCGTGAACTGCACGGTCCGGACGTCGCGGCGCGACACCTCGCAGCGAGGCACTCAATGACGCCGGAAGATCCGGACGAGCACCCGCTCGCAGGCATCGACCGACTTCTCGCCGGCGCGCTGCACCTCATCAACCTCGCTGAGGCGCAGGACCGGGCGCCCTTCGAGCAGATCTGGTGGTCCCTCCGCGGCATGAAGCGCGGCGTGGTCGCGGCGCTGGCGAGCATCGTGAACCACAAGCGCCGGCTGTCCCCGACCGGCGCTTCCCTGCTCCGCACGTACCTCGACGAGGAGCGCGCTTGCATGTACCGGCACGCGATCCAGCCCGGGCTCGTGCCGCGTGTCGGGGACACGATGACGCCGCGCTCGGGGTTGTCCGAGCCGGCGCGCCGCTTCTATCGCGGCGGCGCGACGGCGCCAGCCCCATCCCCCGAGGATCCATCTCAATCAGCCGAGGTCGGTACAGCCCTGGCGACGCTTATGGGCTGCTGAGAGCGGCCTCGTCTTCACCCCATTTCCGTGAGGTTCACATGTCCCTGCGAACAGGTCCCATTCTGCTCGCGCTCTCGCTCGCCGCGGGCACGGCCCGCGCCGACACGAGCGCGACACTCGCCACCGCCATCAATCTCCCGAAGGGCCCGGCCTCGATCGAGGGCTTCGGCCAGGGCTACGACGTGAGCCCCGCGAGCGGCCTGCCGTCGCTGTCCTACCCGCTCGACGTCCCGCCAGGCCGCGCGGGCCTTCAGCCCGAGCTCGCGCTGCACTACAGCGCCGGTGAAGGCGCGGGCGTGCTGGGGCTCGGCTGGTCGCTCGGGCTGCCGGCGATCGAGCGCTCGCTGCGGACCGGTATCCCCCGTTACGACGCCTCGGACGCCTGGGTCCTCCGCGGCCTGGGCGGCGGCGAGGAGCTCGTCGAAGTCGCGCCGGGCGTCTACCGCGAGCGGATCGAGCAAGGGCCGCCCGTGATCGTCCGCGCGCTGCCGGGCGGGGCGATGTCCGCCGTCAGCACGGACGGCACCGGCTACCTGTTCGGCCTCACGGACGATGCGCGTCTGTCCGGCGACGCCGGCGACTTCCGCCTCGAGCTCTCCGCCATCACGGACGTCCACGGCAACCGCCTCGATTTCCACTACACGCGCGAGCCCGGCTCCACCGAGCCGCTGCTCGCTGCGATCACCTACAACGACGGCCGCGCCGCCGTCCGCTTCGCCTACGAGACGCGCGCCGACGTCGTCCGCACGCGAGCGCCGGGTTTCGCGGTCGAGCTGCGCCACCGGCTCCGCACGATCGTCACCGAGGTCGACGGTGCGCCGGTTCGCACCACCACTCTCGCCTACGAGACGACCGTCATGAACCCGGCGAGCGTGCTCGTCCGGATCGACACCGCCGCGAGCGACGGCGCCGAGCTGCCGCCCTGGCACCTCCGCTACGGCGGCGCGCTCGACGAGCCGCGCGAGACACCGATCGCCGAGGCGCCCACGCTCGATCCCACCGCCGACGGCCGCGCCTGGGTCGACATCGACGGCGATGCGCTGCCCGACCTGCTCGACACGACGCTGGACGGCTGGCGCTACCGCAAGGGCCGGGGGGCCGCGCTCGCGTCCGCCTGGACGTCGATCCCGACGCCGGCCGTCACGCTCACCACGTCCGCGCGCTTCGCCGACCTCACGGGCGACGGGATCGAGGATCTCCTCGCGCAACCCGGCGAGGGCGAGCTGTGGGCGTTCACCGGCGGCGGCACCCCGTTCGGCAAGGCCGCGCCGATCGCCCTCGACGTCGGCTTCGACCTCACCGCGCCGAACGTCGCGCTCGTCGATCTCAACCTGGACAGCCGTGTCGACGTGCTGCGGCACGACGATGCGGACGGCTGGATCTGGATCCGCCACAACGACGCGCCCGGCTACCTCCCGGCCGAGCCGGTTCCCCCGCCGCCGGCCGGCATGCGTCTCGGTGATCCGGGCGTGCAGCTCGCCGACCTCGACGGCGATCGACTTTCCGATCTCGTGCGCGTCCTGCCGAGCGAGAGCCGCATCCTCGTCGCCGCGGGGGAGGGCCTCGGCCTCTTCGCCGAGCCGGTCGAACTCGCGGGCGTGCCGCCGATGGTGGAGGGCCAGCGCTGGGAATTCGGCGACCTCAACGGCGACGGCGCCGCCGATCTTGTGCGGATCGGCGGCGCATCGCTCGACCTCTACACCTACCAGCACGACGGCAGCGTGGCGCCTGCCTCGAGCGTCGGCTGGCCGGACCTCGAAGCTGACGAGGTCGTGCTCCTGAGCGACGTGGACGCGAGCGGGACGGTCGACGTGCTCCGCGTCGACACGGACGGCTCGCAGCCGTGGCGCGCGTGGTCGTTCGCCGAGCGGCCCGGCCTGCTCGCCGAGCTGCGCACCGGCCTCGGCTACCGCCGCGAGTTCACGTATGCGTCGGCCGCCGCGCTCGCCGGCGCGGACGCCGACGCCGGGGACGCCTGGACGTCGACGCCGCCGACCGCGCTGCCCGTGCTGACGCGGTCGCACGAGACCGACGCGCACACGTCCTGGTCGCACACTGCGGAGCATCACGTGCGCGACGGCTGGTTCGACGCGGCCCGCGGCGAATTCCGCGGCTTCGCCGAGCTGCGCGAGACCAGCATCGGCGACACCTTCAGCGAGACCGCGACCACCACGTCGCGCTACGACCTCGGGCAGACGGACGAGGCCCGCAAGCTCCAGCTCCTCCGCAGCGAGACCGCGAGCCCGCGCGGCGTACTCGTCCATGAGTCGCACACGATCGAGGTCGAGAACCCTGCGCCGGGTGTGCTCGCCGCCCGCCGCGTCGCCACTGACACCGATCACGTGGAGGCCGGGCCCGACGCAGCCGCCGTCCGGGTTCGCACCGAGTGGGATTATGACGCGTGGGGCAACGTCCTCGAGGAACGGGCCCTCGGTCGCGTCGACGCGAAATCCGGCGCGGACCTACCCGGCGACGAGCGAATCACGACCTACGTCTACGCCGAGCCCGCCGCCGACGATGCACCGCGCGACCGCGTCGCCGAGCAAGTCGTCAGCGACGCCGACGGCGTGCAGCTCACCACGACGCGGACCTACTACGACGGACCGCCGGAACAAGGCGCGCCGCTCGGCCAGCTCGACGCGCGCGGCGTCGTCGCCCGCGTCGAGACCTGGCTCGCCGGTGACACCTGGGTCCCGACGCTGCGCCAGTCGGTCGACGCGCGCGGCAACATCACGCGGATCCGCGACGCCGAGGACGGCACGCTGGAGCGCCACTTCGACGACGACGGCCTGTTTCCGATCGAGGAGCGCCTGCTCGCCGGCGCCGACGATCTGGTGACGACGGCGACCTGGGACGCCCGAACGGGGCATCCCCTCGTCGTCACCGCGCCCAACGGCGCCTCGACGCGCGCGGAGTACGACGGCCTCGGCCGCCTGGTCGCGGAGATCGAGCCCGGCGACACGCTCGAGCTGCCGACGACGCGCTACCGCTACTACCTCGACGGCACCGCCGCGCGCCCGTCCATCGTCACCGAGCTGCGTCGCGTGAGCGGCGACGCGGAAGTCGAATTCGCCGTCAGCCACCTCGACAGCCTCGGCCGCACGGTCGCCGAGGTGACCCAAGACGACGCCGGCACCGGCGCCATCTTGCGGGCCGCGCGGCGCTACAGCGCCGCCGGCCACGTCGCCGAACTGCTCGTCGGCCAGGTGCTCCCCGCCGCCACGCTCATGCCCGGCGCACAGGTGACGCTCGCCGGCGCCTGGCCCCGCAGCGTCACGCATCACGACGCGCTCGGCCGTGTCGCCTGGACGCGCGACGCAGACGGCTACGAGTCGGCAACGACTTACAGCCCGCTCGCGCTGGAACGCCGCGATCACGAGGACCTGCACCCCGCGCCGCCGTACACCGACGCGCCGGAGCGCACGGAGCACGACGGCCTCGGCCGAATCGCGAGTATCACGAGCCGCCTCGCGGGCCGCGACATCACTCACCGCTACCAGCATGACGCCGCCGATCGCCTGGTCGAGCACCTCGACCCCGAGGACCACGCGACCACCTACCGCTACGACGGCGGCGGTCGCCTGGAAGCCATCGCCTCGCCCGACGCGGGCAACGTGATCCAGCGCTTCGACGCGACCGGCCGGCTGGTCGAGCGGATCGACGCCACCGGCGCGCGCGTCACGTGGTCGTTCGATCCGCTCGGCCGGCTGCTCCACGAGCAGGCGTTCGATGCCGCCGGCGCGCAGGTCAGCGATGTCCGTCGCAGCTACGATCGCGGCGGCCAGCTCGTCGCGGTCGACGACGACGCCGGCCGCGTCGAGTTCACCCACGACGCCCGCGGCCGGGTGATCCGCGCGACCCGTCGTTTCGACGGCCCGCGCGGTCCGGTCACCCTCTCGACGGCCCAGTTTTACGACGCCCAGGACCGCCCGCTCCGCGACGTGTACCCGGACGGCAGTACCCTCGAACACGCCTACACCGCGCGCGGCCTCGAAGCACCCGGCCTCTTCGCCACGGCCGCGGACTACGACGCGCTCGCCCGCTGGCGACGCCTCACCCTCGCGCCCGGCGTGGCGCTGACGCGCGAGCTCGACACGACCGGCCGCGTCCTCGGCCAGCGCGCCGAGGGTGATGCGGCGCTCCTCGACCTCGCGCATCGCTACGATGTCGCGGGCCAGCTCGCCGAGACCCGCGACCTCCTTGCGGCGGAGAATTTCTCCCTCGCGCAGACCTACGTCTACGACGACCTGCACCGCCTGGTCGCCAGCGCAGCACAGGGCGTGACGCACCGTTGGCGCTACAGCGACGACGGCAACCTCCACGAGCACGACGGCCGTGTCCTCGGCTACGAGGACACGCGCCCGCACGCCGCGATCGAGCTCGACGGCCAGCGCCTCGTCTACGACGACGCCGGCCAGCTCGCCGAGGTCACGGGCGAGGGTAGGCTCGCCGCGGGCAAGTGGCGCTTCGACCCGCACGGCCGCGTGCAGTCGTTCGTCGCCGACGACGGCCGCCGCGTCGAACACGTCTACAGCTACACCGGCGAGCGCGTAGTCCGCCGCGAATACGACGCGCGCGGCCAGCTCGCCCACGAGACGCTCTACGTCACCCCCAACGTCGAGGTCCGCGACGGCCAGCTCGTCCGCTGGGTTCACTTCGCCAGCGAGCGGATCGCGGAGAGCGCCATGCCGATGCCGAGCGGCGGCTACCCCGAGCTCGACGCCCATGCCGTGGCGGCGGTCCACACGCCTCGCAGCGTCCCCGCGGCGCTCCTGCTGGCGCTGCTGGTGTTGCTGGCGTTTGCGTGGCGCTTCGGCCGCCGGCTGGGCTCGACCGGAACAGTTCCAGCCTTCGCCCGGACGGTCGCAGCGGCGCTCGTCGTCGCCGGCCTCACCGGCGCGCTGAGCTGCCGCCATCACGACAACGTCGGGCGCCAGCTCGTCCCGACGAGCACACTCGATACCACGTCGCCGACCGCCTCGGCTCTGCCGCCCTGGTGCTCGACCACGTGGGTCACCCGCTCGCCCGCGACGCCGCCGACCCCTTCGGTGCAACTCGACTCGCGTGGCGGGCCGACGACAGCACCGCGGGGCCCACCTACCGCTTCACCGGCAAGGAAGACGATCCGCTGAGCGGCGCCATCGCCGTGGGCGCCCGGCACTATCTGCCCGAGCTCGGTCGCTGGGCGAGCCCGGACCCGTACCATCTGCTCAACCCGGCCGCCCGACTGGAGGAGCCCGGCGAGCGCAACCTCTACCGCTACGCCGCGAACAACCCGATCGGCAAGGTGGACCCGACCGGCCACGGCTGGGTCACGTGGATCATCAAGGCCGGCAAAGCGACGTTCAAGGCCGCCTACAAGGGCTACGACAAGGTCGACGAGTTCAGCGGCATCGCCGACGACGTCCTGACGATCGCCAGCGCTGAGGCCGGCATCGGCGCCCGCGTCCTGTCCGCCCTCTCGCTCGCCAGCGAGGCCCTGCCGGTCAGCGCGGGCGACATCAAGGGTGCCTACCGCTGGGTCCGCGGAGGCGACAAGGCTCTCGACAGTGCCGCCGCGGCAAGGAAGCACCCGATCGGCACCTACCGGGAGCTCAGCGACGCCAAGGCCCGTGATGCCCACCACATCATCCAGGACGCCGCCGCCCGCGATCTTCCGGGTTACAAGTATGGCGATGCTCCGGCGATCCGTCTGGAAGGCCCTGCCCGCACCCCGGGCACCGAGCACCACGCAGCCACGCAGGCGCAGCGGCAGCGCGGCGGAGGAACTTACGCCGCCGAGCGACGGATCGGCTACAAAGCCATGCGCGAGGCAGGCATCCCACCGAATCTGGCACGACGAGCCATCGAGGTCGCCGATCGCTACTTCGGCAGTCTCGGCGTGACGCCTTCCACCCCCACACGAATCCCTGGAAACCGCAAATGACTGTATCCATCGAGCAACAGATCCGCGAGCTCACCGTCGGCATCGTCGACGACATCGTTGCCGGTCGTCTCGAGCATCTTCGCTTCGATACTGGCACCCGGGAGGATTTTGCCGCGGCCTTGGAGGACTACCGGAAGTACTACCCGATCGTCCCGCTTCCGCCGGAAGGACTCGCACAGATCGACATTCTCCAGCCCCGAGGGGAAACGGATCTATGGTCCGTCGAGACTTGGTTCTGGACGCGGGACGGCGGTCCGAGTGAGCTTCGGCTCTACCTGACCTTCCGGCGCACCGAGGGCAAGTTGATCGGCGAAATCTACGACATCCGCGTGCCTTGACCGACGACATCGGCTATCCGACGCGCGAAGTGTCGGGCAGCAGAGAGAGTTCTCCTCCATGAACAAGATCATCCGCTTCGCCCGCACCTTCCCAACCCTCGCCGACGCACCGCTCGATCCGTGGGCCCCGAGCACGTTCGACGCGTGGGCAGCGGACGTGTGGGAAGCGCGCCGGCACTATGGGGATGGCTTGCGCCACGCAGCCGCCTGTGTGCTCGCGGTCTCGTGTACCCCCAAGAACGTGGTGGAGGATCTGCGGAGCGCGCTCAGGGAACGCCGGCAGTTCTATGTGATCGAGGCCCTACAGGAGCTCACCGTGGCGAGAACGACGTGGCGCGTCGGCACTTTCGATGCTGTCACGGCGCTGGCCACGTGGGACGAGGCACACCGCGCGGCGTTCCTCGCATGGGCCAAGGAGCCGTGGTTCTGTTAGGTGACCCCATGGAGCCCAGCCCCCACGTCAGGCTCGACCTCGACCGCCGCGCGCCTACCGAGCTCGCCACGCCGAGAGCCGCGGGAGCGCTCAGAGAGGCGGGGGCCATCGAGGCTTGGCGACGGCTTCCGAGCGCGCTACGCTGGAGCGTGCCTTCCGCGCGTTCAGGTCGGGCGCTCATCGTCGCGGGTCTCGTCGCCTGCAACGAGCCGACCGACAACGCGAGCGGCTTCACGACGCCGCCGATCACGACGGCTCCCGTGTCGACGACTAGCGGTGACGCGAGCTCCGGCAGTTCCGGCAGCTCGTCGACCACCACGAGCGCCGGCTCGGGCGGCGACTCGGAGTCGAGCGCCGCGGCGTCGAGCTCGACCACGATGGTCTGGGACATGGGCCCCCCGCCGGACTTCGACACGGGGCCGCCGGTAGGCTGCCAGGGGAAGATCGATTTCCTGTTCATCATCTCGCGCCACGGCTTCATGAAGCCGCATCAGGACAAGCTCATCGCCGCCTTCCCGCAGTTCATCGAGACGATCCAGAGTCAGTTCAGCGACTTCGACGTGCAGATCCTCGTTACGGACACAGAGCCGGAATGGGGCTCGCCCGCGTGCGACGACGACTGCCCCGACCCGTGCGTCGAGGCGCCTGACTACCCGTGCGACTACTGGCCGACCACGTGCGACACGACGATGGGTGCGGGCATCGTGATGAACGTCGGGCAGTACACCACCAACACGCCGTGCCTTGACGGCTCGCGCCGTTACATTACAGCCGACACGCTCAACATCCCCGCCACCTTCGAGTGCCTCGCGCGTGTCGGGACGGTCGGCTACAACCTCATCGGCAACGCCCTTGTCGCCGCGATGAGCCCCAAGCTGAACAAGATTGGCGGGTGCAACGAAGGCTTCATCCGTGAGGACGCGCTCCTCATGGTCTCCATCATCGGCCCCGGCGACACGGCGGGCGGACCGGCGACCTCGAGTGGCACTTGGCAGGAGTGGATGCAGGCCGTCGTCGCTCGAAAGAACGGCGACCTCGACGCCGTCGTGATGCTCGCGCTCACCGATGACTGCACGGGGCTGACCGACCCCGACTACCGTCTGTGCCGGATGGTTCCCGAGTTCCCGCACAGCATGCTCGAACTTCTGACGAGCCCCGACTACGGCTCGATCTTCAAGGACGCCGCGGCCTTGGCCATCGAGACCTGCAACTCGTTCGTGCCGGGTTAGTAGGGGTGCAGCTTCACGATCCCCGCGGCTAGAGTGTCGTCAGCTTCCTGGTAGTACCCGCCAGCGAGGATGAAGCCGACCGGATCCGCCGCGATCCCTGTCGCGACCTGCAGCTTGGTCTTGGCGCCCGTGTAGTTCACGACGGGATCGGCTGCGCCGCTGAACCAACCTTGCACGAGAAATCCCTCGTCCGCTTGCAGCCCTTCCGCCGCGACGACGACATATCCCGATGGGCTCCGAGCCGCGTCCAAGACGCGGCGCGCCTCCGATATTGTTTGCGCATCGACCTCCGCCGCCCCCAGCGTGAACCAACGCAACGCGCCCCTGGTGTTGTTGCAGGGGGTGACCATCTCGCCGCAGTTGTAGCCCGCCGTCATGTAGCCGCCCACTCCGTCTGGCGCGACGGCGAGATGTCCGCTGTGCCATGCGGGGGATCCAGGGTTGGCCACCTCGGCAAGTGTCATGCCTGAATAGCTGAGCTCGACAGCGAAGCCACGATTCTGGAAGGTTTGGTCGTCCTGCTTGTGCGCTCCCCATGCTTCGCCGACGACCACGATCCGGTCTTCGACGAAGGCGCAGTCCCGCGTCCGCTCGGTGAACTGGTGCTCCTTTTCCGGCTCGAAAGGCGCTCGGTAGTCCCACGGCACCGTCCACGGCTCGCCCACCGCGCGCTGCAGCCGGGCCCACGCGTCGTCATCGGCCTGGGTCGCCGGCCGGGTCCCGCACAACAGCACGTCGCCGGCGTCGTTCACGTCGAGCCCGCGGCCCAGATGCGTCAGGCTGCCGTCCTCCGGCGTCTGCCCGAGCGGCAGGCCCTCGCCGTCCAGATGCCAGAGCTGCCAGCGCCCGAAGCCGTTTTCGTAGACGTTCACGAGCACCCAGATCGTCCCGTCCGGGGCGAACTTCACGTCCTCGCCGACGCAGTCAGACCCCTGTGCGATCCAGCGCGAGTCACCGATCCACACCGACACGCCCTTGTCGTCGCGCCGGCGGAGGAAACACTCCTGGCCTTGCGGCGTCGCGTGGGTGAACAGCTCGAGCACGTCGCCCTGGTCGTCCACGTCGACCGCGTTGCCGTAGCTCGGCACGAGCGGGCTTTTCTTGAGCCACGCCTCGCCGCCGGCGGCTGGCGCCACGACCGTGAATGTATCCGTCCGTGGCTCGCTCGTCTCCGCGTCCCGCGCAGCGATCGCCTCGACCACGTGATCGCCGTTCCACGATTCGCCGAACACCGCGATGTCCCCGGTGAACTGCGTGTCGCTCACTGGCGCGAGCGCCACCGGCTCGCCGCCGTCGACAGTGATGGTCACCACATCGGCGTGCTCGACCATTACCTCCACCGTGATCAGCCCCGCCGATTGCAGCAGCTTGGGGGCGACCACCATGTCAGAGATCGTCGGAGGCAGCGCCTCGCCCGGCTCGGTGGCGGAGCTACTCGCCATTTCACCGGCGGTGGGCTCGCCAGCCGTGGGCTCGTCGAGCGTCGTCGTCATGACGCTGGGGGCACTGGTCCCCGTGGTCTCCGCCTCGCCGCTTTCGGTGCTGTCGATGTCGTCCTGGCACAGGCCGAGCGCGCAGGGCCCCCACGGGCTCCGTTGGTAGCAACCCGTCAAAATTTGCGCGAGCGCGACACCCCCGAAGACCCACCTCGAGCACATGGCCATGACGCCCGCGAAGATAGCAGAGCTCCTCGTCCTTGTCAGTCGCGGAGGGTCGAGATACGGTGACGCCGTGGCCGCTGCGCATCCCCCTGGCCGGCAACTCTGCATCATCGCGTGCTGCAGCATGACGGTGCTCGGACCGTCGCTACCCGCTCGCGCGAGTGAGGAGAGCATCTCCCGCCGCGAGCACCGAACCTGTGTCGAGTTGCGCGACGCCAGCAAGCTCGCCGAGGCTGCGTCGCACTGCCGGGCCGCCTACGACGCGCTCCCCGACGACACGCGCGAGCCCCCGCTCAACGCCCGCTCGCTCATCGTATTCGACGGCTACAACACCTACCTGGAAGCCTTCGAGGCGACGAACGACATCGAGTTCCTCTGCGCCGGCGAGGAACTGCTCACCGAATACCTCGCCTACCTCGACGCGCGCCTACCCGCGGAGGCGCGTCCCGACGACCGCCAGGACGCGCAGAAGGATCTCGCCGAGCTCGCGGCCCGACGCGGTGATCAAAAGTGCAGCGAGCCGGTGGTCGAGCCATTGCCCAGGCAGGAAGACCTCTTGCCGGTCGTCCTGCGACCGCAGCCACAGCAGGAAGCGCCGCCACCGACGCCGGGCAGCGGCCTACGGATCGCCGGCGGCGTGACCCTGGGCACCGGCATTGCTCTCGGGCTCGTCGCGGCTGGAGCGCTCGCCTACGGCGCGCGCATCAGGGACGAGCGCGACACGCTGACGAACGCGCCAGAGCCCGTAGGGCCCGAAGGTCACGCCCTCGCGGATCGTCTCGATGGCCTCGGCACCCGCGCCAACCGGCTCGCGGTCGGTACCGCGATCACCTCCGGTGCGGCCATCGTCACCAGCATCGTCCTGCTCGCTGTGGACGCGCACCGTCGTCGCGGGCAACGGCTCTCCATTGCCCCCGTCGTATGGCCCACCGGCGGCCATCTTTCGCTCCGGTTCTGATCGTCATGAAGACCAAGGCCGTCTGGTACCCGCCGCAGCAAGCCCCCGACCCGGAGCTCGCGGTCTTCACCACCGAGTTCGCCGAGGACACCGACCGGACCGGCAAGACGCTCAACAAGCGTTACCGGCTCATCCGCCGGATCGGCGCCGGCGCCACCGCCAGCGTCTACGAGGCGCGCCACGAGAAGACCGGCGCCCGCCTGGCGGTCAAGGTGCTGCGCCGCGACCTCTACGAACCCCTGCGCGACTTCTTCGGCCAGGAGGGTCGCATCGCCGCGCGACACAACTGCCCGCACCTCATCCAGGCCATCGATCTCGGCGAGGTCCGCGGCGCGACCTACACCGTGTTCAACTTCGCCGAGGGCAAGCCGCTCCGCCACCTCGCCGGCAACAGCGGTCCGGTGTCGTCGACGCCGCTGCCGTGGCAGCGCTTGTGCCGAATCATCCTGCAGGTGTTGGAAGCGCTCGCCGTGCTGCACAAGAGCGGCATCGTCCACCGCGACCTGCACTCCTCGAACATCCTCGTCGACGAGTCGCGCGACGACTTCACCGTCGTGATCGACGTCGGATTCGCCGCAGTCATGCCCGGCCGGCGCATCACGCAAGCGCCCGAGCCGACGCGCACCATCTACGGCATGCACAGCTACGTCGCGCCGGAGACCCTCGCGGGCTGCCCCCCGGACCCGCGCATGGACCTGTACAGCGTCGGCGTCCTGATGTTCGAGCTGCTGACCGGCCTCGAAATGATCGAGTACGGCCGCAGCTTCGGGAAGCTGGCCGTGCCGCCGCTCCGCGTCCTCGCGCCCGGCTACGACATCCCCGAGGCCGTGGACGCGATCGTGCTGCGCGCGCTCAGCGACGTCAGCATGCGGTTCGCCAGCGCGGAGGAGATGGCCGCGGCCATCCGCGCTGCGCTCGCGGAGGTCGAGGCTGACGCCGAGGCGGCGACCCGTCGTCGCGTGCTGCGGCCGGCGGCGGCCATCGGTCTCGGCGGTGCTGTCGTCGGTGGCTTGCTGGTCGGCGGCTTGCTCCTCGCGACGCAGCCCTCCACCGCCACGCTCGCCGCGATGAACATCGCCAGCGAGCCGCTATCCCGCGACCTCCAGGTCAGTCCGCCCGCGAGCGGTCCGCCCTTGGCCAAGCTCCAACCCAGGGTGCCTCAACCCTCGGCGCAAGAGCCCGAGCTGCCCCCCACGCCACCGCAAGAAGCACCGGCATCGTCCCCCCGGCCGACACCCACGCCGCCTGCGTCGGCAGCGACGACCTCGTCCCCGACTGCGTCCCCCACCATGACGAGCGTCAGCAGCCAGGTGGTGGGGCAGCAGGCGCGGCAACGCATGCAGGTGACCGCCGAGCAGAGACTCATCCGCAAGGCCCGTCGCAGCATCCTCGAGTGCAACCCGGACGGCGCGCTCGCAAAAGCCGCCGTCGTGATCAAGCGCCTCACCGACGGCTCGGTTGACGCAAAGTTCAACGGTCGCAGCGTCCAGGGCACGTTCGGCCGCTGCGTCGCGGACTACGCCAAGACCGCAGCGCTCGGCCCTGACGGCGTGCTCAAGTTCTTGCTTTGAGACGTGAAGCGGCAGTTGGTCGAGTCGTCTACTACCCCATCATGACGACGCCCTTCGAGCTCTACCTCGCGTCCATCGCCGCCTCGTTTCCCTCGCTCAGAAAGGCGCCGCTACGCCCCTGGGACGCTGAGGTCTTCCGAACGTGGGCTGAAGAGCAGCCGGAGAAGACCGCGGCGTGGTGGGCAGCTCGCTTCGTCCTGGCGTTCGGAACGGCACGGCGACGCGCCTGGGTGGCAAAGAGGCGCCCAGCCGGCACCGTGGTACGGTACGGGTTCGACATCTTCGAGGCACAAGCTGCATGGACGGAAGGCGATCGGCGAGCCGCCGCGATTTGGTTGCTGACGGCCGGAGAGCCCGCGCCAGCGATTGAGCCCGTGGTGATGAGATGCTCGTGCGAGCCGCCCATGATGATCTCCGTCGACCTCGTGCGGCTCAGCCGGAGCCCCATCGTGTGCCACCGCTGCGAGTGCCCCTTCACGCCGTAGGCAGCGCGGCCGTGGTGCGGCTACCGTCAAGCCACCGCCGATTTACATGATCGCGGATCCGGATCACCGCCGCCCGACCTCGAGCTCGAGCACGCCTCGCAAGAGACAGAGGCGAAAGCTCGGTCGAGACGGTCCTAGGCAAGCGGTTCCGCCACGGGAGCATCGAGAGAGATCGAATATATCCGCGACGGTTAAACCTATTGCAGGTGTGCCCGAAACCAATCGACAAGTTCGCCAGTTGGGCGCTCCGCGTCGAGAAAATACGCAGGCGCACCTGCAAGAATCGAATAGGATACCGCGACCGATGACTGCAGCATCGTATGCATGGCTGCCTTAAAGACGTTCACAGAGCGCCGCCCTTGGGGGTCAGTTGAAATGCGCCTCTCTGCCGTCTCGGCCGAGACGTAAAGGTTGACAATTAACGTGGGCGCCAGAGCTCGGATCCGTTCAGCATCGAACGGCGTCACCCGAAACCCATACTCTTCACTGGTCACCGCATGCGTGTCAATAACCAGATGGTTGATTGCGCGATTTCGCTGGACCCATTCGAGCAAGCGTGTATCGAGCGCCTGGATATCCTGTGGCGTGGCGACGCGGGCGGACTGACCGCGCAGACTTTCGTAAGAGATGGCCGCTCCTTGCTTCTCTTGAAGAGCAATCCGCAGCCGTTCGCCATAATCCCAAACCTCCAGGCTGGAGATCTCGGCCTGGAGCGCCATTGAGAGCGTGCTCTTTCCAGTAGCGGGAGCGCCGGTAAGATAGATGACTTGCATGCCAGTCCTTCCTCAGCGAAGCAGTACTGCAAACGGAGCGAGGATCTCGGCGGAAAATCCGATTCGAGCGACACGGGCTCGCTCATCGGCAACCGGGGGTTGGCCCACAGGCGAGGGAAGCGTCAAGCAAGCTTTGTCGACACGGCCTCGAAGATACGCGTCCGCCCGCTTCCCTTCACTCCGACCAATCCCGACCGTATAATTCGAGAGAGGAATCTCGAACTCCGTTGCAGCGATTTCGCCGAGGATTACGGCATAGCGAGATCCCGTAACATTAATGCCGTCAGGAATGGGGCGCCACTTAACTCCATCCTCTGAGTACTCAGTGGCGGGGGCCAAGTCTGGATCTGCGTTGGATCGTACTGGGGCCATCAGTAGGTTGACTCGCCCGCCAGTCTCCATAATGCCCTTCACAAACGGACGGACTTGGGTAATCGGGTGACAAGATGATCCTCCGTAACCCCAGAAAGTTTTTCCTGCACGCTCGAACTCAGCGCGCTTCCGCTTTAGGATTGCTTCAAAATCTTCACCTGCATGTTGTCCAACTTTCATGAACATGAAGTTTCGGGGTAGTTCGCTGGGCTGAGCGCGGGCAAGATCTTTAGAGTTCGCCATCACGAAATGCCTCACATTCAAAATCCTTTGAAGCAAACTTTCCCCCATTCGTCAAGTCGCGCACGTAGCGCACCTTGAGAGGGTTGTCTTTTCCGTAGAAATCTGCGAGTTCGGCCCGATTAAGATTTTGACTTTCCTCATCTTTCATGCTCTCAACCTGTTCCGTGACGAGGGAGCAGGAAGTCAACTCTGGCGTGTCGTCCAGATGATACTTGTGGAACTTGGGGATCATCTCCCGGATCAGCTGTCCTTTTCCCAGGACGTAGGTTTGAACTTCTCGCAGAACAAGTGTTGTCCAATGATACTCGGGAGCGTCCGCCAACACCGTGCATCCAAGGGCCCCGGGCTTCGAAGTAGCTTCAAGCCCCCGCCTGATGAAGGATTTCACACTGTTTCCGCCGTTGCTGCCGCCATACGGGGGGTTTGTGTAAAAAGCGTCGAACCCTCCGATAAGATGCGGGGGAAGGCCCTCGGCGACGTTATACAATTCGGAAGTGACCGTCTTTGTATAGCCATATCGCTCGGCGAACCGCCTGACAGAGTTGACCACTCGCTCGTCAAAGTCAAGCACATGCACCGATTCGGGCCCGCCCTTGAGACTTCCCGTGCCCTTTAAGTGTACTACCGTCAGCGCCAAAGCATCGCCATCACCAATGAACACCACCCTTTTTCCGCTGAGCCATCGGGAAATGTGTTCGGCTTGAATTAACATGTCCGCGGATCGCATGTAGATCTGATCGAACATGCGTAGTGGCGCGGGCCTGTTTGCAACCACGTCAGAGACGGCGTTCATTGCTTCCCGAAGATCCATTTTCGAACCCTGCTTTCTGAGTGACCTCTTCTGCGGTCGATCGGTTTACGGTTGGATCGTGTGCAAGCACCCTTGTCTGTAGGCCAAGGGAAATTTCAGTGAATCGCACAAGATCGTTGTTCCGTTGATGTGGGAATAAGTATTTTACGATTACAAATACCAGCCCGGATGACTGAGCGAATGCGAATACGATGAACATCTGCCCCATCCATCGCTCGGCGGTCAGAAGCCCGGCGGCAAGGGCACAGAATGTTAGAAATACAGCAGCGATTTCGAGGGATAGTAACCATAGGAGGTGATGCGCGTACTTCACTCTCAGCTCTCGCTCTGCCTTCTGCTGGGCCTCCCACGCAACGATCATCGTTCTCGTGTGGGAGAACATCTCCTCATTCTGCCGGAAACGTATGAACTGGTCGGCGTGTTCCGGTTTCATTTCGTCCCGAATCGTGAAGCTAGGCAAATTCTCTGACTGGCGGAGCCACTCTTTACCGTAAAGCCCTGGTGACGGAGACGTTTGAATAGGAGTGATTTCATCCTGTCCGAGCATCCCTGGACGCGCGGGTTCGTCTACTTCCGTCGAAGCTTTCATAGGCTCTCTCCCTCGAAGAGTCGTAGGTCTGCCAGTTTGTAACCAATCGCTTCCTCGGAAACACCCAGAATGACCGCCATGTTTTTCACAACGCGCTCTTCGCGCGGCAGCCTGTACCACAACTCCTTGACGAGGACAGATGGCATCAGCAGCTCTGATGCGAATACGTTTGCCTCGAACTCTCGGCGGCGTTCGAGCGTCCACTCTGCTTCGTTGGAGTACGGTGACGAACGGAAGAAGTTCGAGTCACGGTCAACAAACTCCTCCTGATCCTGCAGGTGCAGGAGAGCGTGCCCCAATTCATGGGCAATTGTGAAGCGCTGCCGAATGGGATGATCCTTCTCGTTTACTAAAATTGTTGTCCCTGCTTCCGAGCGCCGGGCGATCAGACCCGAGAAGTTCTCCTCGCTGAAAAACGCTCTCATGACGCGTATGCCGAGCTTATTTGCGAGCACGACCGGATTGACGGGTAAGGAATACAGTCCGTGCTCCTGCAGCACCTGCCTTGCAAGTTTCTGAACCTGCGGTTTTGTCGGCGCCCCTGGCACCATCCGATAGTGTCACAAAATCTATGGGAACTCTAGGCTTCGCTGCGTGGTGCAGCATCATAGCGATCGGCGTTGAGCGCCGGCTTTGGGACTAGCGAGGCGCTCTTGCGCGCAGAGTTTTACGGCGCGCAACGTGGAATAACGCTGTAGAGTGAGCGGTCGTTGCCGCCAACCCTCGACCTCCCCGACGATGCCGTCGCGGCCGGCGAGCATCCCCTCGAGGATCTGCAGGGCGAGCTGCGGCCTTCCATAACCGGATCATTCTGTTCTGGTTCTGTCGACCAGTACGATCATCCGCATATCCGAGTGCGCCCACTCCCTCCCGGGGTGGCAACATGCTCAAACCGCTCAAGAACGTCGTAATGCTGAAAGTTTCCTGGAGCTATGACCAAGGCACACGCGGGCTCGTCTTGAGCGACACGCTCACCCGCGGCTCCGCGTCCTGGGTCGCCGCGGTGAGCCGAACGAGACCGAATAAGCAGCACGCGCGCCGACGCGCGACACTCCTGGTGCCGCTTGGGGACTCGGTCGCCCGGGCGAGGGCCCCGGCGATGGTCCAGGGTCGGCCGACAGGCCGCCGACTTCCCGGGGGGTCTGCCCAGGCACGTCGGGTTATGCGCGGCTGTGAGATCTCCCGCATCGGGTCTAAATTGGGTCAAGTTTGGTACGAATTCCCGATCGGGCCGATCCAAGTGCCGTAAACGCGAGAATCGAGCCCGGCTGCGGCCTTTATGGTCGACATCGACAACGACGGCTCGTCGGAGATCCTGGTGGTGTCGAACACGGCGCTCAACGGCGGGGTGGTGCCGTTCACGGTCCAGGCGGTGCGCGATGTCCAGGATCGATGGGTCCAGGGGCGACGGATCTGGAATCAGCACACCTATCACGTGACGAATATGGTACACCTGGTTTAGATCCGCCCTGCGCGGCTGTGCACGGGATATTGTGCACTTTCGGACAGGCCTTAAGTCGCTCTAGCTTGGCTCGAATTTGTCTCGAAAACTAGGGGTAGGAAGGTCGGGGATCATGATCACTGCTGCGTTCGTGCGCGAGTGCAAGCCTCGCGCGAAGATGTACGAAGTCACCTGCGACGCGCTCCCGGGGTTCATCTTGCGGGTCCTGCCCACGGGCAAGAAGGTCGCGCTGGTGCGATACCGCCTGGACGGCAAGGACCACCGCGAGAAAATCGGACTGCTCGGGCCCGCACTGTCGATTGATGACGCGCGCCGGCGGGCCGCTGTCATGCTCGCTAATGCTGCCACTACCACGAGCGACGACGAGCAATCCGGCCAGCCGGTCGCGGGCAGGCTCGCTCGAACGAAACAGCCGGAACAGGCGCATTCCAAGATCCTCACGGTGCGTGAGCTGGTCCACCGCTTCATCCGCGTTCACGTCGACGTCCATCTCAAGCAGGGCACCGCCGAGAACTACCACCACCTGCTCGACTCGGTGATCCTACCGAAGCTCGGCGATCGAGATTTCCGCAGCGTGACCAAGGCCGACGTCGAGGAACTGCACGGGGGCATGAAGGACCGGCCGGGCGCGGCGAACTACCTCGTGTGCGTGATCGGCAGCCTCTACTCGAAGATCATCGAGGACTGGCGGCTCGCTGACATGCGCAACCCGGCGCACAAGATCCGGCACTTTGTCATGCGGAAGCGCGAGCGCTTCCTGACGCCCGACGAGCGCCGGCGGATCCACGAGGTCATTCAGGCGGGCCTGAAGCTCCCGGCCGGACGACGCGGCCACCTGAAGCTGGCGAGCGTCTGGGCCCTCGACCTGCTCGCGCTCACAGGCCGTCGCCGTGACGAGATCCTGACGCTGACGTGGGAGATGATCGACTGGCAGCACGCGATCCTGAACCTGCCGGACACGAAGACCGGCGAGCTGAAGACGCCGATCTCGGCGCGCGTGCTGGCGCTGCTGAAGCACATCCACGAGCAGACCGCTGGCCCGCGCTCGGGGTACGTGCTCCGCACGGCGAAGGGGACTCGACTCACCGGGCTGAACAAGACCTGGGACAACATCCGCGCCGCCGCAGGCATCCCCGACGTCCGCCTGCACGACCTGCGGCACTCCTTCGCCAGCGATGCGCTCATGAGCGGCGTCCCGCTGGCCGTGGTCGGCGAGATGCTCGGGCACAAGGAGCCGCGCACCACCAAGCGCTACGCCCACCTGGCGAATCACGTCGTCCGCCAGGCGCTCGAGCTCACGACCGATCGGATCGTCGAGGCGGTGACGCCGGTCGCCTCCCTCACGCCAGCCCCGTTCACGCCGATGAACAGCAAGCAGTGGAAGGCGATCGCGGCGATGTGCGAGAGTACGCGCGGCCGCAACGGTGCGCGCATCGACCTCCGCCGCGTCATCGATGGGATCCGGTGGATCCTGCACACGGGCGCGAAGTGGCGCGAGGTCCCGGCGGAGTATGGGTCCCCGACGACGTGCTGGCGCTGGTACGAACGCTGGTGCAGCGACGGCACGTGGAAGCAGCTCGCGGCGACCCTTGAGTTGCCGGTTGAGGACGGGCGCGAGCCGGGTCGCCGTCCGCCGCGCAATAGGTCGCGTCACAGCATCGCCCCGATCGACGTCACGGCGGTCGAGACAGCAGTGAGCTAATCGCTTGCGTAGCCGTCTCCACCTCCGCCGCTACTCGTCCGGTCTGGTGGGGCCATGGTAGGGTCCCCGGCGGATGCCCGACGACGAGCCCGTCTACCGCTGGCTGCACCTCTCGGACCTGCACCTCGGATGCCGGGATGAGGCGCTGTGGTGGCAGATCGTCGAGAATTTCGAGCGCAGCGTCGACCCCTGGCTGGCCAAGGTTGGCGCGCCGGACCTGCTCCTGCTCACCGGTGACCTCGCCTGGGCCGGCGCCGAGGGGGAGTACGGTCGCCTCGACCGCTTCCTGGAGCGCCTGCTGGCGATGCTCGAGACGAAGACGGGTCGCCGCCCGCTGCTCGTCCCGATCCCCGGCAACCACGACGTCGAGCGCCCGACCGGCGCGCGCCTGCGGCCTTACCGGATCCTCGACGCCTACGAGACCGACGCCGACGAGGAGGATGTCAAGATCCTCCGCGCCGAGATCTGGGAGAAGCACGACCCCGAATTCGTCGCCGGTCTCTTCACCCATTACACCCGCTGGCTCGAGCGCACGGTCGTTCCCCAGCTCACGGGCACGTCCGGCGTCGTGCTGCACCGCTCCTTCTTCCCGGGCGACCTCACCGTCACGCTGAACCTACCTGGTCGCTTCCCGCTCGCGGTCGTCGGGCTCAACTCCGCGTGGTCGCACTACAAGGCCGGCGACTTCACCGGCAAGCTGCTCCTCCCCGCCGAGCAGTTCCTGGCCGCGCTGCCCGCTCCGGCCGCCGGGGGTTCCCCGCTCGACGTCTTCCGCCGGGTCGAACGCGCGCTGCTGCTGATGCACCACCCGCGCAAGTGGCTCACGACCAAGAGCCGCGAGATCTTCGATGGCCAGATCCACCTCGGCCAGCGGTTCACCGCCTGTCTCTTCGGCCACATGCACGAGCCCGACGCCGTCAACGTCTCGCAGGCCGGCGGCGCGGCGCGCAGCTTTTATCAGGCGCCGTCGCTGTTCGGCCTCGAGCACCATGGGACCACCAGCGAGCGGGTCTTCGGCTACACCTTCGGCCAGGTCGCGCAGGGCGGGGAGGTCCGGCTGTGGCCGCTCCGCTCGGTGCGCCGTGGCGATGGCGTGTGGACCTTCGACCGCGACGGCTTCTTCCACTGGCCCGGGGACGACCGCGAGGGCGTGCTGCTCCGCCGCGCGGACCCCGAGCCCCGGACGCTCCGGAGCGGCCCGCGGCCCGCTCCGGCGCCGGACCTCGACCTCGCCGCCTACTGCCGGACCGTCCTCGACGAGACTCGCTATATCCGCCTCGACGGGATCGCCGCCGCCGCCAAGGCTCTCAACCACCCGATCGAGCGCCTCTACACGCGGCTGCGTACGCACGCGCACGGCAAGGACCTCCGGCGCGACCTCGTCGACCTCGCCGACCTGCTCCCGAAGCACCACCGCCTGTTGATCGAGGGGCAGCCCGGCTCGGGCAAAACCACCTTTCTAAAGCTCGCGGCCAGCGTGCTCGCGCGGGACTTCCTCGACGAGCCGTGCCCCGACGGCCCGAGCTGGCGCGCCGTGCACCTCGGCCGGGAGGTCGCGCGGACGCTGCCGATCTTCATCAAGCTCTCGCGCCTGGCGACCTCGACGGCGAGCAAGGGCGCGGCGCGCCTGCTCGACCACCTCGCCGAGGAGACCACGCCGCGCACCGGCGACACGCCGGAGTTGGCCCGCGCCCGCCGCGAGGCGTTGGACCGGCGCCTGGTCGGCGGCGAGGCGACGCTCCTGCTCGACGGCCTCGACGAGGTCGGCGACGCCGCGCTGCGCGAGCAGGTGTTCGCGTCGTTGCAGGACATCCTGCGCGCCTGGCCGAAGTGCCAGGTCGTCGTCACCAGCCGGCCGATCGCCGTCGAACCGCTGCGGGCGCTGGGCTTCGCCCACGCGAGCGTCACCCCGTTCGGCCCCGACGAGGTCCGCGCCTACGTCCTGCGCTGGGTCCGCGCCTACTTCGAGACCGACCAGGACAGCACGCGCGGCGCGGCCGAGGAGGTGTACGCCGAGAAGCTGATCGCCGCGCTGCGCAGCCGGCAGGAGCTGCGCCGCCTCGCCAGCGCGCCGGTGATGCTGACCTGCCTGTGCGTCGTGTACTCGCACGGCGGCGGCCTGCCCGAGGGGCGCGCCGAGCTCTACCGCGACACAATCCGTTGGCTCGTCGCCGCGCGCGAGCAGACGCGCAAGGATCGCGGTTACGGCGAGGTCCGGGTGCAGGAGGCCCTCTCGGTGCTGGCGCTGGCGATGATGGGCGGCGCGAAGGGGCTGAAGCGGCGCGAGATCGGGCTCGCCGATGCGGCGAAGGTCGTCGCGCCGATCGTCCGCGGGCTCCGCTTCGAGGGGGGCAGCTCCGCGGAGCGGAGCGACGCGCTGCGCGCCTGGCTGCGCTTCGAGTGCGAGTACAGCGGGGTGATCGAGGAGGTCGGGCGGGGGCAGCTCCAGTTCAAACACCTGACCTTCCAGGAGTACCTCGCGGCCGCCCAGCTCGCGGCGATCGAGCGGGACGGGTGGTGGACGATCGTCAAGGCGCGCCTTCTGGACGTGCAGTGGCGCGAGACGGTCGACCTGTTCCCCGGCTGCCTGCTCGACCGAGAGCGCGGCGCGACCTCGGCCGCCGATCACCTCGTCAAGCAGGTACACAAGCTCTGGTCCAGACAGCCGCCGCTGCTGCGGGCGGCGCGGATCACGGCGATCACCGGCCGCTTCGACCCGGCATTCCGCAGCGCGAAGTACCAGTTGCCGAAGGAACTGGTCGATCGCGACGCCCAGATGCTCGTCCAGACAGAGGGCATCTTTCTCGCTAGAGGCGACTTGGCGGTGGAGGAGAGGCTGCGGATCGAAGCTGCGGAGGCGATAGGGGTCGCGGGCGACGGCCGGATCGCCGCCGAGCGCTTCGTGAAAAATCTGCTCCCGGAGAAGGGGCTCTCGGTGCGGCTGGGGAAGTACCTCGTGACGGTGGAGGAGTTCGCGCGGTTCGTCGACGACGGCGGCTATCGGCGCGAGGAGCTGTGGGTGGACGACCAGGGTTGGTGGATCCACTCGCACAACGAGTGGGAGGCGCCGGGCGAGTGGGAGGAGCAACTGCGGACACCGAACCGGCCGGTAGTGTCCGTGTCGTGGTTCGAGGCGATGGCGTACTGCCGCTGGCTGAGCGAGGAGCATCCGGAGTGGCGGGTGCGGTTGCCGACGGAGGCGGAGTGGATGGCGGTGGCTTCGCCGGACGGGCGTGGGTACCCGTGGGGCGACGAGCCCGAGCCAAGTGACATGCGGGCGAACTTCGGGGGGTTGGTCGCGCCGACGCCGGTCGGTATCTACCCCGCAGGCAACGGGAAGTACGGCCACTCAGACCTCGCAGGGAACGTGTGGGAGTGGAGCCTCGACGTCGACAAGGACGACGAGCAGTTAAGAGGCCGGGGACCCCCGCGGGTCCTATGCGGCGGGTGCTTTTGGTCAGGCGCCGAGGGGATGGTGGCCGCCGCCGGGCGTGTCAGGTACTGGTCCAGCGGCCGCTACGGCGACGTCGGCTTTCGGGTGGCTGCTGAGCCCGCGAGCCCGTGATCCTTGGCCATTGGGCCTCCCGGTGACGCCTTTCGGGGTCAGAGACGAAGTCCCTGGTCGCCCGCCCGACCGTCTCGACATCCCCGTTCTGCACCAGCGCGCGGACCCGTTGCTCGAAGCGCCGCAGCCTCGCCTGCGGGCCGGGGCCCGGCCCGCGTCACTCGGTGCCCGAAGTACAGCACCTCCGCGCCGGTCTCGCGCACGCGTGCGGTCGAGTCCTTGAGGCGGCGAGGCGGTCGGGCGATGGCTGGCGCACGAGCGCCGGCTGATGCCTCCGGCGAGGGGCTCCGCCCCTGGACCTCGGAACGCGTTACCGGGAGAGTCAAGGGCCAAGAGGCAAGGGGCTCGCGGGCTCAGCAGCCACCCGAAAGCCGCCGTCATGGTAACGGGAGTCGTGCCAGCGCCAGTCGCGCGCGGCGGCCGCCCATACCCCATCAAACCTCCAAGAACTGCTGCGTATCATCCGGTTGTTGTCCCTCCACGCGACGACAGGGTCAACGCTCTCCTGCCCCCGGCGACGCTCGTAGTCATCGAGGTTGTATCCGTCGCGGCACCACTGCCACACGTTGCCCGCGAGGTCGAGGTGCCCGAACGGGCCTCGCCCCGCCGGACAGCTCCCGACCTTCGCGGTCCCGTCCTCGCGCCCGAACACCGCCCGCGTCGCGTCCGGTTCCTCGTTGCCCCACGGGTAGCGTCGACTGTCCGTGCCGCGCGCGGCAAACTCCCATTGCGCCTCGCTCGGCAGCGTCACCTTCACGCCCGAGGAGACCAGCACCTTCGACAGCCACGCGCAGAACTGCATCGCGTCGTCCCAGCTCACGCCGACGACCGGCTGCTCCTCGTGCGAGAACTGCCGGTCGCGCCAGTACGTTGGCTCCCGGCGCCTTGCCGCGAGGAACTTCGCGTACTGCGCGTTCGTCACCGGCGTCTCCGCCAGCCAGTACGGCGACAGCCTGACCCGATAAACAGGCTCGGCGATGCGGACCCCCTCCATCCCCATCTCGAAGCGCCCGCCCGGCACCCACAGAAAGCGAATGCCCGTCGTCTCCTCGACGAAGGGCTGCCCCTTCTCGACCCCTCGAGCGCCGCGTCGCGCCGTCGCCAGCCAGCCCCGCAGCGCGTCGAGTCCGTTCGCATCGCGTGCGTCGAAGCGCTGCGCCTCTCCGAACTCCGCCGGCCAGACAGCATCCTCCCCGCCGGGCAGCAGCGCCCACGCCATCGGCTTCTTCGCGTCCGCGAAGTAGGCGAGGCAGCTCCGCACCGCCGCGTCGGCCCACGCCGGCCCACCGCGGCCTGACAGCACGACCGCGCACGGCGCCTCCCCGGCCGTCGCTAGCTCGCTGTTCAGCTCGAGCGCGTTGAACAGGCGTCCGTGTGCGTCTCGCAGCACCTGTACCCCGCACCCCCGCAGCTCCCGCGCCAGCGCCTCCGCGGTCGGCCGCTGCTTGGCGGGGAACACCAGCACGACCTCGACCCCGTCGCCTTTGCCGCCGGTCTCGCGGACCTCGAGGAGCTGCGCCGCCAGAGCCCGCACCTCCGCGTCCCTGTCCCCCCGCAGCTTCATCACGACCTCGCGCACCCGCTCGTCGCCAGAGAATCGCCGCAGGAGCCGCAGCACCGTCGCCCGCTCGCGCGACGTCCCGCCCGCGTCGAGCCGCTCGAGCAGCGGCGTCGCGTCGGCCTCGGGCGCCTCATCGAGCAGCTCGCCGAGTAGCTCGCCCTGCGAAACTTGCGACTTCAACACCCGCCGCATCAACGGCACGAACGCCACCCGCTGCGCCGCGACCAGCCGCGCGACCTCATGCCACCACGGATCGCCGAGTCGAGCCGCCAGCTCGTCGTACAGCGCCTCGTCTTCGCCGACGATGTGCGTCGCCGCCAGGTACTCCTGCAGCCCGAGGTGGGCGAAGCCCAAGTGCTCCGGTGCGAACTCCTGCAGCACCCCCGCGTCGCGCTGCAGCCAGTCGACCACTTGCACACCCAGGTTGTCGTCGAGCCCGAGCTCGCGTAGCCGCCTGCGGACCAGCACCACCAGCTCCCCGCGCATCCGCGTGTCGCGGTCGCCGGACGCCTGCAGCGTGTACGCCAGCGGTCGCAGCACCGCCATCGCCTTGTCGATCACCAGCGGCGGCTCGCGCCGCTTCTGCTCCTGCCCCCAGCGCAGGAGCAGCACCTCGAGGCAACGCTCGTAGTACTCCGCCCGGCTGCGCGGCATCGGCCGACCCTGGTGGACGATCACGCACAGCAGCGTCAGCAGCAGGGGCGTGCTCACCATCACCTTGAGCCGCTGGGTCGAATACGTCGGGCTGTGCAGCGCCGCGATCAGCCCCCGGCCGCGCGCCTGCGCCTCCTGTTCGCTCACGCTGAGCACGACCCGCACGGCCTCGGCGAACCACTGCCGCACCAGCCGGTCGACCTGCTCCCCGCTGAGCGGCCGCAGCTCGAGCTCTGCGAATTTCTCCGGAAGCTTGACCGCCCGCCGGTAACCCGCGTACCGGCTCGACACCACCGCGCGCACCTGCGTCCCTGCGAGCTGCTCCCCGAGGTACTCGCACAGCCGCGCGCGCAGGCTTTCGTCGGCGACCTCGTCGAGCCCGTCCGCGAGTAGCAGGAGCCGCCCGTGGGCCCACAGCGCCGCGCCCAGGTCGTCCGACAACTTCCCGCCCGACCGCTCTCCGAGCTCGTCCTGCAGCCACGCCGCCAGCGGCCGGCCGTTGCTGAACCGCCGCAGCCACAACGGCACCGGCACCGTCCCCTCCGGCAGCCCAAGCGTCTCGGGCCCCTCGCGCGCGCACACGTGCAGGAGCTTGTGCAGAGCGGTCGTCTTGCCTGACCCGGGCTCGCCGAGGATCAGCGCGTGCGGCGTGTCGACGTGTCCGAACAGACGATCGACCTCGAATTCGAACGGCTCGTACGCCCGCAGCTTTGGCGCCGCACTGAATTTCACCACGGAGCTCCTCGTGCGCGCCGGGGCAGACTTCGCCCGCACCGTCGCCGAGGCCCCCCGCGGAGCGTCTAGCAAAAGTTGTTTGCTGGCGAGGTGCTCGCGGGGGCGTGCGCGCAGCGGCACGTACACCGCGTCGAGGTCGAGGCTCATGTCCCCGCCCCCGACGCCGATCAGCGTGACGCCGGGCTTCTGCTGCAAGACCCAGGCGCGGTACGCCAGAATCGCCGCCGGCTCGGCGACCTCGACACGTGGACCGCTGTCGTCGTCGCTCGCTGGTTTGCCTCCGCCGTGCGTGCCACCCGACGCGCGTGGCCGGGCGAAGCGCCGGCCGTCACCTGGCCGGAGGAGCACGTTGCCCGCGGCCGAGTCCCAGTGAAAGAAGTCGTCGCGGTCGAAGACCTCGGTGCCGTCGCCCTTGCGCTTCAGCTTGAGCGGCCAGGCTCGCAGCTCGCCGTCGTCGCGCAGCGTCGCCCACGTGTAGCCGATCGCCCGCGACTCCTCGGCGCTGCCGTACTTCTCCACGCCGAACAGCGACGGCGCCTGGTAGTAGCAGCGGGCGACGCCGCCGGCCTCCGACTTGTTGATCGCGTCAGGCTCGTGCATGTGCCCGTGCAGGCACGCGACGAAGCGCCCGCCAGGATAGATCCCGCTGTCGAACAGTTGCCGCTGCGGCTTCGACAACCAGCTCCGCGGGTGGTGCATCAAGAGGAGCGCCCGGTGCGTCGCCTCGAGGACCCCCAGCGGCGACTCCCCCTGCGCGTGGGGCAACGCCGCCTGGAACTGCTCGAGCGGCAGCGCCAGCTTGCCCTCGAAGTCGCCGCCCTGGTACTGCATCCACGCCGAGTTGAGCCCGACGATCGAGAGCGGGAAGCGCCCCGGCAGCACGAGCTCGACGTACACGTCGCCGGGGAAGAACGACGTGGTCAGCTTGACCCCCGGCCGCACTGCTCCCGGCCGGATCACGCGGTCGAACCACGCGAGGTAGTTGGCGAACAGCGGTCGCAGAAACGACGCGTCCTGCTTGTCCCAGAACTCCTTGAGGAGATCGGCGACGTCCGGATCGTCGCGCCCCTTCTCGAAGTCCCGCAGCACCCGGTACTGGAGCGCCTCACGCCCCGTCGGCCGCTGCACTTCGTGGTTGCCCGGCACCGCCACGACGAGCGGCGGATGCCCATCCGCGGCTTTCGGCAGGCGGCCGAGCAACTTCTCCAGAAACTTCGTCAGCCTATCGAACTCGGCCGGCTCGCCCTTGAAGGTCAGGTCGCCGGTCAGCAGCACGAGATCCGGCGTGCCGACGATCTTCAGGTGTTCGTCGACGCTGCGCCAGAACTGATCGAGGACGTGCCACCACGCCGCCTCGCCCCGACAGCCGACGTGCAGGTCCGAGAGGTGCAGCCAGCGAAGCGGGCCGGCATCGGCCTCCGCGGGCCCGGCCTCCGCGACCTTCGGCGACCTCCGGGCCGCGGTCTCTTGCCCATCACGTCCTGCAGGCGCTCCGACGCCCGGCGCCGCGAGGTCGACCCCGCACGCCCGGGCGACCGCCTCGATCTCGCCGCGTTGTCGCGGAAAGTCCTCGGCGGCCCGCTGCAGCGCGTCCTGCACCAGCCCGCGCCGCACGAGCTCGGCGACAGCGTCGTCCGCGAGTCGGACGATCCCGACCCCCTCTTCGGGCATGTGCCGCGCGATGTCTGCCCCCTGCTCTCCGTGGCTCAAGAACCGCCGGAGGTCGGCTGTCCGTGGATAGAGCTTGCACAGGAGTTCGTGAAGCCGCCGCATCGCCGCCACGTTCGCCGAACCCATTGAGGCGGTCAACCAGACGCCGGAGAGTCGGCCTTCCCGGCGTTGGACCACACCGGCCAGGGCGAGCCAGGACACGCCGACACTGTCGGGCCGGACCGGCGCGACTTGGCGGCCGGAACCGCAGCATTCGCCCATCGCCTGCTCGCGGACGAGCGAGCTCGATCCGAGTCCCTGCTCCTCAACGTGCTATGGAGGCCCAACAGCTCGAGCGGCTGCTCAGCTTCCGGGCCTCGGAGCGGGACTCTCGCCGAACGGGGGGTCAGCCCTACGCTCTCCAGGCGTTCGCACGCCATGAGGACCTGAAGACGACGAACCGCTACTACGTCCACGTCAACAAGCGCGTTTTGGCGCGCGAGGCGGTGGATGTGCTCGCCACGACCCTTGGCAACGGCGTGGCAACTCTCGACAACGGGCCGCAATTCCCGTCGTGCCGTAAGCTATGGCCGAACGCGGATATTGGTTCGAAATCCGTACGACCACTTGCAGAACGCCACGATCTCCGGCCCCCTCGTTTCCTGGCCCAGCTCGGCGTTCTGCGAGAGATCGGCGTGCCCTCCTGAGCCCTCCCGAGCCCGCTCTGGTTCTGGCAACGGCCGCTCTGGCAACAGATTGGCAACGCGCAGACGCTGCCGGCGGTGTCGGGTGAAGAACTCCTCGACCGGTTCCGCAGGCACTTTCGTCGCGAGGCTCGCGGCCGCCGGGGCGGTAGACTTCGTAACCAACGAGGCGAAGGTTCCGATCAGACCGAGTGGTCCCCTCGTACTTAGCCTGCGAGAACGAGGGGGCGCGCGCTCACTCCCGCGAGGCCGTCGGGGCTCCGCCCTACGCCTGCTGCCGTCCACCCTGCCATGGACGCTCCGTTGCCTGGTTATTCCTGACTTCGGGACAGGCGGAAGCCCACGCCGCGCATGGGGCTGCCTGCGTCGCCGTGGGAGCGGGACGCCGCGCGCACGTACTCCGCACCCGAGGACCAACTGCCGCCGCGGCCGACCCGGCGATCGCCCTTGCTGCCTGCCACCCTAGGATTCACCAGCACACCAGCAGGGGATGCAGCAGCGCTGCTGGCAGCGCGTGCAGGATCGCTGTACAGGTGCCAGGCGTCGCTGCACCACTCCCACACGTTGCCCAGCATGTCGTGCAGGCCCCAGGCGTTCGGCAGCCGCTGTCCCACGAGGTGAGTCCGGCCGCCGCTGTTATTCGACCACCAGGCGATGTCGTCGCGTGTTCCGTAGGTGGGGCCCGTCGTCCCAGCACGACATGCATACTCCCACTCCGCGTCGCTTGGCAGGCGCATTCCGAGGCCGGGCGCGAGCCTCTCGAGGGCCGCGCAGAACCAGAGGCAGTCTTCCCAGCTGACCTGCTCGACGGGGAGATTGGGGCCCTGGAACTGGCTGGGGTTGTCGCCCGTCACGGTCTGCCAGAGCGCCTGTGTCACGGGGGTCTCGCCGAGCCAGTAGCCGCACGTGAGCTCGACCTCGTGCTGCGGGCCCTCGTCCTCAAAGCGCCCCTCCTCGGTAGCGAGCGAGCCCATCATGAAGCGACCGGGCGGGACCCAGCGCAGGCGGTACTCGACGTCGTCGACGATGAAGCCCGCGAACACGCCGCGTGCGTCGTACCCCCAGCTGTTAGCCCACTCCGGCGGACAGCCATGGGCCAGCGGATGAGCCAGCTTGGACCCGCGCGGAGCACTCCGCCCTCCGGACGGACCACCACCCTCCGGGCGACGGCCCTGGCGCTGACCTCGGGACAGGCGAAAGCCCAGGTCGCGGGTGCGCTTGTCCGGCTCGTCGCGGCTGCGGGACGCCGCACGCACGCCCCTAGCGAGCGAGTACCAGCTGCCACCGCGGGTGACCCGGTGATCGCCCTTGCTGCCACCCTCTGCAGGGTTGATCAGCACGCGTCTATCCGCCCTGCTGAGGATATCGCTGTACTCCTGCCAGGAGTCGCTGCACCACTCCCACACGGTGCCCAGCATGTCGTACAGGCCCCACGGGTTCGGTGGCTTCTGCTTCACTAGGTGGGTGGCGGCACTGTTTCCGCCGTACCAGACAATCGCGCCGAGAATCTCAACCTTGTTCTCGCCCTTGATCACGAGGTCGCCGACGTAAGTCGCCGTGGTCGTGCCGGCTCGACACGCGTACTCCCACTCGGCCTCGCTCGGCAGGCGGAAGTGTTCGCCGTCGTCCGGCGGGATCAGGTCATTCATCCGCTCGAGGAAGACCTGGATGTCGTCACAGCAGACCTGCTCGACCGGCCGCATTGGGTCGTCGAAAGTGCTCGGGTTGCTCCCCATCACCGCGGTCCACAGCGCCTGCGTGACCGGCGTGTCGCCGAGCCAGTAGCCGTGGGTCAGCACGACCTCGTGCTGCGGGCCCTCCCAGTGAAAGCGTCCTTGCTCGCTGGCGGGTGAGCCCCGCACGAAGTGGCCAGGTGGGATCCAGCGCATTCGGAAGCGGACGCCCCAGACGAGGACGTCGACCCATAAGCCGCAGTGATCCTGGCCGATCGCCACGGCCCAGCTCGGTTTGAAGAGGGGGCGAAGGCCGAGCGTCGCGCGGTCGGAGCGGAGCTCGAGAGTGCCTGCAGGAAGGGCGAGGAGGTTGGCCGCGGGGAGCGCGAGCCGGCTGGAGGGGACGTGTGGGCCGACCGGGTAGAGGTTCGGTGCAGCGGCCCAGATCGCTGCCACGCGTGCGCGAGGGACACGATCCTTCTCGGCGACCACGTGCGGCAGGACCATGAGCGCCTCGCCTCGTTGTCGCAGCGCGAAGGTCTGCGTGGGGCCTGGTTGCGCGCCGGGGATCAAGGTCGGATCGGGATCGGGGGGCGGCTCGTCCTCGGGCAGCAGCCGCCACCATATCCGCTGCAGGTGCACGCCGGCGAGCGTCGTCGGGTCGCAGATCCGCGATGCGTGCTGCTTCACGTAGCGCAGCCAGCGAGCGAACGTCTCCGATGATTCACCCGGTTCGATCGGCTCGCCCGCGCCAAGACCGAGCCGGACCATAAAGCGCTCGGCACGTACGCGCTCGGATGCGGGGACCGACCCTCCGTCCTGCGCGAGCGCGAGGGCCTCCATGTACCACAGCTCCGGCTGGCGCTGGCGGTGCCAGTGCCACGTCTGCAGCGCAGCGGTGAGGCCCTCTCGCAGGTCCGCCGGGAGCTCACAAAGGCGAGACCGACGCGCCTCGGCCCGGTCGGGGCGCATGACGGTCGCACCGGGACACATGCCCAACATGTCCTCGTGCATCCACGCGTCGACCTCGGTGCCGACGTCGGCCTGGTCGCGGGGGAGGAGCCGGCGCAGCGTTCGCAGGAGACCTGGTTCGAGGCGGCGCGCGTGCGCGGCGAGGTCGAGGAGTCGACCCACGCGTTCGTCGAGGTCCTCCGCGGGGTTCTCTGCCGCGGGGCGTTCCCAGGGGCGCGGTGACCAGAGGGTGGTGAGCGGCCGGGTCCAGCGCGAGGTCGGGACCGGCACGAGCGCGTGGAAGGTCTCCCCGGCGCAACGGAGCTGTCGGCCGAGGCGCAGCCAAGCGCGTTGATGGGCACCGTCGCCGTACCACCCGAGGTCGGTGAGGGCGAGGAGAGGCCGGCCGAGCAGCGAGATATGTTCGAGTTCGTCGAAGTCGTCGTCCTCGACCCGGCGAAGCTCGATCCGATCTTCGCCGACCATGCCGGCGAGGAGGTCGAGCAGCGCGCGCATGTCGGAGCGGAAGGTCGCCAGGTGGCGCGAGACGTCGACGACCACGACCAGCCCGGGCCAGCAGCGCCGCGCCAGTCGGGGGAGACTTCGCAGGTAGACGCCTCGCGTCCAGCAGCGAGTCAGCGCCGCAACGTCGAGCTCGCGACCCTCGAGCTTGGCCGTCAGCGTGCGCTGCAGCAGGGGGAGCAGGCGTCGACGCGGCGTCAGCGGCTCGGCCACGGGGGGCCGGATCTGCTTCATCGCCGCGATGACAGCCGCGTCGGCGTCGGGGCTCTCCTCGGCCTCCGCCTCCGCCGTGTGCTCCTCATGTGCCCCCTCGCCGCGCCACTCGAAGGTGTGCGGCTGCCAGAAGGGGAAGGGGACAAATTCCGTGGCGGCCGATTCCTCGGCGCTGGTAGCCACGTCGGTGACGGCGTTCGTGGAGCCGGACGACACGGGCGGCTCCGGTGGAATGGGCTCGTACCCGAGCGCGCTCGCGGCGGCCGCGAGCCCCGCATCGACATCGAGCCCCGCGGCGTCGAGTTTCGCAGCGACGCGTACCAGCTCGGCCCGGCCGACGAGTGTCCGGTGGACGCCGCGGGCCCAAATCATTGCGGCTTGCTCGCGGGTTCGTGGAGTTCTTGGTGCTTCCTAAGCGCGAAGCGGCGGATCGACCGGAGCAAGGCGCTGCGGTCGTCGGTCGAGACCCCCAGCCTCTGCACGGCGCGGAGGAGATCGAGGTACTCGGCCTGGCCGGGCGGCGGAAGACCACGCTCCCGCGCGGCCTTGCGATCGTCGAAGACCATCTCGGCGGCCTCCACGAGCAGCGACTCATCGAGCGCGCGGCGGAAGTGGGTGCGGCCGCGCGCGACGAGCTGCTCGATCAGCTCCGTCCGCCCGGTCGGGACGGGGATCTGGAAGACCATGCAGCGCCGGATGAACGCGCTCGGCAGCTCGCGCTCCTCGTTGGTGGTGATGACGACGAGCGGGGCGGGGCCCTTCCTCGGCAGCGCCACCTGCCCGCGCGGGACGGCGAAGGTGCTCTGTCCGAGCGCCTCGAGCAGGCCGTTCGGGACGGATGAGTCGGTCTTGTCGATCTCGTCGATGAGCACGACGAAGCCGCGGCGGTCAGCGTCGCGCGGGAGCTCGGTGGCCGTGGTGGCGCCGGAGCGGGCCTGATAGCGGGCGTCCTGTTTCGCGGCGCCCTCGGCGTCGAAGGCCCACCAGAGCGGCCCCGGGCGGACGAAGTTCAGCTCGTCGAGCAGCTCGGCGACCGAGCGGGTCTCGCCGCGATTCGTGCCCGCGACCTGGGCTTGGGCGAGGCGCTCCACGGCGTCGAAGCTGTAGAAGAGGTCGGAGACCTGCGTTTGCGCGTCGACGACCTTCCACCTGAAGGCGCGATCGAGCAGGAAGGCGGCCGTGCGCGCGAGCTGGCTCTTGCCGGTGCCAGGCTCGCCGCGCACGAGCAAGGGCCGCTCCGCCGCCAGCGCGGCGTTGATCGCGTGAAGGCTGTCGGCGTCGAAGCGGTGCCGCACGGGCGGCAGGCCACACTGCTCGGGGAGGGTGTCGTCGGTGTCCTTGCGGGCCGCGACGTCGATGAAGGAGATGGGGGTCGGGCCGGTCATGGTGCGCCGTCGAGGTCCTTGAAGATATCCAGCAAGATTGGCACGAGCTTGGCTTCGCCGTCCGCAGCCCCCGTCTGCTCGACCTGGCGGAGATCGGGGAAGTAGTCCTTGAGGTGCTTCCGGGTCTCCGCCACCATCAAGGTGGACCACTGCTTCGTCGTGAGCGTGAGGTCTCGCGGTCGCGGATCGACCCCTTGCCGCGCGGTACGGAAGAGGCCGCCGGCAAACTCTATCTCGGCCTCCTCTGTGTCCTCGTACTGGCCCCGATTCCCGGGGTCCTGTCCGATGATGTCGCGCGCGATCTGCATGGCCGCCCGTTTGGGGTCCAGGAGCTCGCCGGCGACCGCAACCGGCGGGTCAAGGCTCCACTTCCCGCGTCGCCGCCTGCCATCGATCGCGGCGGGTCGATCGTCGGCCGCGGCGACGTGGAAGGCCGACACAAGGAGGCTGGCAGTGCGTACCTTGAGGTTGGCGCACTCGGAGTCGTCCTCGCGCTCAATCAGGACATCGTCACCGTCGTACCGGCGCGGCATCCACTGGCACAGCAGCGCACAAACGACCTGTTGGGCGTGCCTGAGATCGGCCCTCTGCTGCGCCTTGAGGGCCTTCTGACAGGCGGGAATCAGGATCATCGCGGCCGAGGCGCCTGCACCGAGCGCGTCGATCTTCCCTGCGACCTCCGCCGCGATCGTGAAGTGCTTCGCGCCCGTGGCTGGCCTCGCGCCGAGGAGGGCCTCGTGGAGCGCCTCGGCGACGAAGAACGGCCCGTTGAGGAGAAGCCGCGAGAGCTCGGCCTTGGCGTCCCACGGCGACCTGGGGCGTGAGGGACCTGCCCGCCGCTTCCCCTCGTCCGCCCCTCCCGAAGGAGGGTCCCGGCGTCCGGGATCGCCGCCGGAATGCTTCCAACCGCCGCGATCATCGGCGCGAGGCGGAGACCGAGATGAGACCTCCGCAGACGGCCATTGAGCCGCTACGCGGTCGATGTCGGCCTGCCTGCGGCCAAATTCTTCGCTTGCGCGCAGGCGAGCGAATAGGGTTGATACGAGCCCACGGTCGTCGAGAAGATCGACGACGTCATCTGCGAGCTTCGCAAGGGACGCCTCCTTGCCGGGGAGCAACACGACCACGACCATCAGCTCCGGGTCGTGAGAGATGAGCCGACGCAACCCCGAAGCATCGGCGCGAAAGAGGTCGCAGAGCAGGGCGTGGAGCGCTCCTCGCGGACTCGTTGAAACTTGCGGCGGAGCGGCCGGCGTGACGGCTGACGGTTGCACAGAAGACGGGGCCGGCCCGGCGCTCGCTGAAGATGCGTCGGAAGGCGCAGGGGCCGCGGGGACTCCGCCCGAGGGGGGGGCCGTGGAGACCGTTGGGGCCGCGGGCGACGGTAGCAACGACAGCAGGAAGGGAGCGAGGTCGGCGTGTTTCGGGCCGTAGGACAGCGGGAAGATGCGCTGTCCGTCCGGATGCTCACCGCGAACCGCCTCGACCTCGGAGTCGCGGCAGAGACGGTAGTGTCGCGCCTCCGAGCCAGCGAATACGGTGGCGGTCCACTTGAGGAACGCGCCGAGGTTGGGGTCGGTTAAGCCGGCGCCGCAGCCGATGAAGACGAAGGTCCGATCGGTACGAAGCGCCGCGAGAAGCCTCTGAGCATAGGGATCCCGACATACGTCCTCGTAGGACTTTATGCCCAAAACGACGGATTCGGGCCGGCGCCAGGCGCCGTGAAGGTGGATGACTTGCGGGTCGTCCCGCTCGCGGAGGGTACGGTCGATACCGGGGAGGTCGCGCCATGTGACCTCAGACAGTCCGGTGACGTGCTCGAGCAACAGGTCGTAGTTGGTGGTGGCGAGTAGCACGCCTCGCTTCTGGTGATCGGCAATCGCGTCGAGGACGCTGCGATCACGTAGGTTCGACACGAATGTGCCGACTGTCTCGCGCAACCAGCGGCGGAACTCGCCCTGATCCGGAGCGCCGAGGGTGTCCTCCACCACGCTGGCGACGTGGATGAGCGCCCCATGGCGGGTGTGGTCGAGTTGCTTCTTGTAGTCGGCGAGTTCCTCGGCCGGGAACTTGCCGAGCGCGTGGGCACGCTCGAGGCCGCTCCGAATCAGGCCGTCCCAGGAGGCCATGGCCTCGGAGGGAGAACCCCGGACAGCGCCGAGCGCGACGCCGGTGCCGACCACGAAGACGACCCGGTCGGGTCGGCGGAGGATCTTCTTAAGATCGTCGTGGAGGAGCATCACCGCGCAGAGTAGCCGAGTTCGGTAGCTTGCGGAAGGTGCCCCCAACAAGTGAGAGCTGTTGCCGCTGATGTCCTTGAAGACAGCATGCCAGTCTCTATGATCAACACGGGGTCTGCGAGAGCTCGACGCCGCCGAAGGCGTGCGCGTGTACCAACGGGATGCTCTCGAACGGCTGACACCGCGGGGACCCGGCGACCTCGAGCCTGGTCGTCGCGTCCGAGATCGTCCTGTTCAAACCGCTGACCTGCGCCCTCCGGCGTCGCGCTGCTGGCGATCGACGCGCCGATTGTCGAGCATCACGTGGTCGAGCACGCCCACGAGGCGACGGAGCACACCCGCGTGCACGTTGGCGACGAACATCACCAGCACGACCACGCCCTCGCGCATCGCTGACGCACGACCACCGCACCTCCCGACCACCAGCACCCGCACCTGCACTTAACGAGCAGCTCTCCTGAAAAAGGTGATCAGGGACCGCTCTCGCGCTGGAGCCGGCCGACACGACCGACAAGCCCGACAGACACGCCCGACACGCCCGACAAACACACCCGACACGCGCAACGACGAGCAGTGAGCGCGCGATCGAGTCCTCGCTCCTGGTACAGCCGCGACATCGCGCCTGTACTCGAGACCTCGCGCCGCCTAGCTTTGCTGACATGGGGACGGCTGCATTTTTGGGTGAGGTGAAGGGCTGGATCGAGCGTCTGGGGCTGCCGGTCGAGGATGCGGCGGAGCTCGTCGGCATGGAGGCGCAACAGCTCGAGCGGCTGCTCAGCTTCCCCGAGCTCGCCCCGATGTTGCGGCAGGTCCTGCGCGTCCTCGACGGCCTGGGCCTTGGGATCGTCGGGGTCGAACACCTCACCACGGCGATGGTCGTGCGGCGCCTCGACCAGTGCCGCGAGGCCAGCAAGGTGACCAAGTCGGAACTGGCGAAGCGCGCCGAGGTCAACCGGGCGCACCTGACCTCGCTGTTCCAGCACACCGACCCCGACCCCAAGCTCGAGACGGTGCTCAAGCTGGCCGCGGCGATCGAGTGCGACTTGACGATCGTGCAACGGCGCGAGCTCGCGAAACCCGCCGCTCCGCGCCACGACGTGTCCCCGCCAATGCGTGATGCGTCGTCGCCTGCTCCGGCATCAGTCCCCACACCGCCGATCGCCGTCGCGTCGCGCCCCCTCGCAGCAGCAAGCGCTCGATCGGACGCTGGCTCGACGGTCGACCGCGTCGGACGCGCGACCGAGAACGCGACGCCCCCGCCTCCCAAGAGCGCGGCCCCGACCGCCTCGAGCTCCAGCTCGAACGAGGCCCAAGCCACAAGCGCACCACCGAGCCGCTCGTCGCCGGCCCCAGCCAGCGAGACCAGTTCAACAACTCGATCGTCGGCGGCACCCGCACAGAGACCTGATCGCGCGGTGCCACGCCAAACAGGCGCGACAGCACGCCCAACAGGTGCGACGTCACGCCCGACAGGCTCGGAATCACACGCGACGGCGCCAAATGGCGCGACCTCGGGCATTCGAGCGCCGTCCGCAGGCTCGGCTCCGACCGGCGCGCAGCCGTCTCCCGCGGCTCCTCCCGCACCATCGCCAAGCACGACCTCGGGCGTTCGTCCTCCGCCGACAAGAGCAGCGCCCCACACGACCCCGACTCCGACCGGCGCACACTCGTCCAGCGCAGCCCCTCCCACGCCAGGGACCGCGCCCCCGCCCGCGTCACTGCCGCCGGCACACCCAGCACCGCCCGCCGCGAAGGCAGCGGCTCGTGTGGGGGAGGGCGCGTCGTCACGCCCATCACCAGCCTCGCCACCGCCGCCCAACACGACCAACACGCCGCCACACCTCGACCCGGCGCTGAACCCGGCGCTCGCCCACGTGCTCGAGCGAATCGCAGCGGCCCGCTCGCGCGCCGAGCTCGATGCCCTGACGGCCCTGCACGAACTCGAGGTGCAGCGCCTGCACCATCAGCACGAACGCCAGCTCGCCGCTCGGCTCGCGGCTGAGCGGGCCGCGGCCGAGGAGGAGGCCCGGACGAACAGCATCGTCCTCGGCGGCTCCGCAGTCGCAGCGGCCGTCGCCAGCACCACCGCCCTCGCCCTGCAGACACCCGAGAACCGCCAGGCCGCGCAGGCCGTCCTCGGCTTCGGCGGCGGCGCGCTCGCCCTTGCCGGCGCGCTCTCGCAGCCTGGCTCGGCGGCCCGCAACGTCTGCCTCGGCCTCGGAATCACCGCCGTCGGGATCGCCGCCGCAGATTTCCTTTGTCGGATGTTCAGCGAGCCGGCCGGTGGGATCGGGGTCGCGGTGCGACCCGGTCGCGGCACGCTCGTCATCCAGTCCGTGGTGCCGCAGTCCGCGGCGGCGACCGCCGGCTTGATCGCCGGCGACGAACTCCTCCACGTCGATGGGGTCCCGATCGCGCAGCTCGGCGCGCCCGAGGCGACCAGGCGCCTGCGCGGGGACATCGGCTCGCAGGTGCGCGTCCGCGTGCGCCGTCACTGGAACGGCGGCCTCGAGTGGGACGTGTCGCTGGTGCGAACGCCGCGGTGAAGGGCCCTCCGATGTCCAGGAAACCCGAAGTCACCCCTGTCCTCGGCTCCCGACTCCGCCAGCTCTGCGGCGAGCGCGGCCTCTCGTGCAGCGAGCTCGCGCGGCGCAGCGGGCTTGGTGTCGGCGTCGTGCGCCGGATCCTCAATGCCGGACGTCCCGTGCAACCAGCCGAGCGGCGCAGCCTCGCCCGGGCCCTCCGCGTCAAGATCCGCGACCTCGTCGCGCCGGAGGTCCCGCCCGGCCTCGCCGCGGTCGCCGAGACTCCACGACGGCGCCTGGAGCAGGAGCGCGACGAGCTGCTCGCACAGGTCGAGCAACTCCAAGACGCCCTGACCACCGAACGCGCCGCGCGAGCCGCCGAGATCGCCGAGCTCCGCGACCAACACATGCGCGAACTCGCCTTGTTGCGGTCCCGCTTCCACGACGAGCAGGTCAAGGCGCTCGGCGAGGCCCAGGAGCGCGAGGAGAAGCTTGCCGCGGCCCTCCACGTTGCGCTGGATGCGATCGACCGACTCGGGGATGGAACCCAGCCGGCGCCAGCGCATGCAAGTGGTGGACAGGCGTCCTCGGTTGTCGAAACGCTCGCCGGTGTAGCAGCAGGCATCGGCGGGCTTGCGCTCACCACCGTGCTGCTCCGGGCGAAGCGCTGCTGAACCCATGGCGCGCTCCCGGCCCGCCGGGCGGTTAGGCTACCCCGCGTCGCCTTCTGGCCCAAGAGACAGGCGAAACCGAACATGCCCGGCCGTCTCGCTCACCGGGAACCGCACGCGCTCGAGCGCCTTACGTACGCACGCGTGCCACGCGTACCTGGGATCGTCCGGCGCGGGCGGGCGAGAGTTCAGCGCGGTCACGACGCCGCGGCCGCGCTTGATGTCGAGGTCCACGGTGACGAATTCTGGCGCGCCCTCGCAGGCCCGCAGCGAGGCCATCGAGCGCTTCACGGCCGCGGTCGCCTCGGCGGCGGTCACGACCTCACGACGGCGAACCCGCGGAGGGGCCTGACTCAAGCTGCCGTCCCGGCTCTCCGCCTCGGCGGGCCTGGCGACGGGCGAGCTGACGGGTGCTTGCGGCTCGCTGGCAGCGCGAGCCTGCACGGTGGCGTCGCTCGCTGATGTCGGCGCCACCACGGGCTCGGGCGGCGCGGGGACGTCGATCATCTGAGCCAGGTCCTGGCTCGGCGGCAGATCGGAGCGCGCCATGATCCCGCCGCCGATCACGCCGCCTGCGAGCGCTGCGAGCATCAACGCGAGCACACTTCGCGCGCGAGATCGCGGTGTGGCCGGCGGAGCCGCCGAGACGGCCGGCTGCCGGACGTTCTCGTGGCGCGCATCAGCGTGTGGGGCGGGCTGGTCTGCGGTCGCGCGCGAGCTGACGCGCGAGGTCGACGCCGACACTTCGTCAGGCAAGGGACGCTCGGGCTCCGACGCCGCTGCGGTCTCGGCCCGCACCATGTCGACGGCGTCGACCATGTCTCTCCCGCCTGTCTCGGCCTCGTCGGTCTCGTCCTCCGCCTCGCTGTCCGCCGCGAGCTCCGCCTGTTCGTCCTCGAGGACGCGTTGCACCTCGGCGAGGCCCGGCCGCGTATGCGGGCCGGGGTTGAGCATCACCAGCAGCAAGCGCTCGAGACCGGGTGGGCACGCCGGACAGACCTTGCGCGCCGGGGTCGCCTCGCCGCCGCGCGGCGGGAACGGCCGCAGGCCGGTGAGCAGGCGGAACAGCAGCAGCCCGAGCGCGTACACGTCGCTCGCCGTCGTGTACAGCGCCCCGGCGCGCACCTCGGGCGCTGCGTAGTCCATGTTTCGCAGCGGCCGCTCGTTCGCCGGCGAGGGCCGCTCCTCCGGCGGCGGCGCCCATCGCTCGGTCAGCCGGGCGTAGAACTCGGGCGACACCTGCGCCTGGTCGAAGTCGAAGAGCCACGCCTTCGGTGACTCGCCCCGCGCGATCAGAACGTTGCCCGGATGCAGATCGCGGTAGATCACGCCGACCTCGTGCACGGCCGAGAGCGCGCTCGCAAGCTGGAGTCCGACCGCGATGGCCTCGTCGGGGCGTAGATGCCTTTCTGGCGTGACGAAGTTCGTCGCCGGTGAGCCGGTGCACAGCTCCGTGACCGCGAACGCCTGCCCGGCGTCGACGCCGAAGTGGAGGATCCGCGGGATGCACGGGTGACGCAGCGCCGACAGGATCTTCGCCGCGCGACGGAAGCGGATCGCGTCGTCCTCGCTTCGGTCCGCGTAGCGCAGCACCTTGAGCGCGACCTCGCGGGACAGTTCGCGGTCGGAGGCGCGGAAGACCACCGCGCTCGCACCGACGCCGATGACCTCGAGGCGGTCGTAGCTGCCCCCGAACAGGTGCCGCGGCTCCGGCGTACGCGGGTGCGCGGCGAGGATTGCCAGGAGACCGCGGCGCAGGTGATCGGCGGACGGCAGTCGATCCGCGGGGTCGAACGCGAGCGCGGAGCGGAGCAGCTGCGACAGGTCCTCGGGAGCGTCGCTGCCCGGACATACCTCGTGGATCGGCCGGGCTGCGGTCAACGTCGGGAGGAACTGCGTGCAGAGTTGGTAGAGCGTCGCGCCAAGGGAGTAGACGTCGAGGCGCGGGCTGGCCTCGCAGTACCCCGCCTCCGGCGGCAAGTAGTCGGGCGTGCCGAGCACGCGGCCTAGCTGCGTCTTGTGGCGGTCCGGCTGCGGGGTGAAGCGCGCGTCCTGGGCCTCGCGGAACGGGGCGCCCACGCTGGCGAGCCCGAGATCGATCACCTTGGCGACCGGCTGGTCCGCGCCGCTCGCCAGCATGATGTTGTCCGGCTTGATGTCGCGGTGGACGACGCCCGCGACGTGCAGCGCGTGCAAGGCTCCCGCGATCTCGACGCCGATCTCGGCCGCGTCGCGCCAGGGCAAGGGGCCCCGCGCGAGGCGTTGCGACAGCGTCTCGCCCTCGAGGTACTCGAGTGCCATATACGGCTGCGCGTCGAGCGTCTGCCCGAAACCCACCGCGCGCACGATGTTGGCGTGCTGGATGTTGCTCAACACCTCGGCCTCGACCGCGAAGCGACGCGTCACTTCCGGCCCGCACGCGCGCAGGAGCTTGATCGCCACGTAGCACTTCCGCGTCTGATCCTTGCCCAGGAACACGTGGGCCATCCCGCCCTTGGCGATCCGCCGGACGACCTGGTAGCGCCCGTCGAGCACCTCGCCGATGAAGTCGGCGCCGACTTCCTTGTACTCGGGCCAGGCCGGCTTGTACGCGGGGTCCGGGGTCGGTGGGCTGTTCATCACCATCGAGCCTGCCACAACCTCGGCGCCGCGGAGACTCTTCGGAGCGTCGCAAGAATTTCTACCCCTTCCTTATAAGGAAGACGCAAACGGCGAACAGCCCGCGCCGATTGTCGCCGCCGAGCACGTACCCTGTCGTTGATGGTACAACCAGGACGATGCCCGTCCGCGTCGCCCTGCTCACCGCGGTCCTCGCGGGGCCCGCCCTCGCAGCCCCGCCGCTGTCGCCCACGGCGGACAACACCGCGATCCTCGACGAGATCAACGCTGCCGATCCGACGATCACGACCACCGACCTCGCGTCGATCGAGCGGCTGCTCGCCGCCGCGGAGCTCGCGGAGGCACGACTCATGGCCACGGTTGAGATGAAGCACGTCGCCGATCTGCTCGCGCTGACGGCGACCGCACGCAAGGTCGCGTATGCCCGCACCAGCGAGCCGGTTCACCTGTGCGCGCTGCTCGCCGCCGCCGAGCACGTGCTCGAGCTGCCGGACTTGTCCGCGACGCTCGCGGCCGAGGCGACTGACCTGCGTGATGAGACGCGCAAGGAGCTCGTCGTGCATCCGGACGCGGCCTGCATGCAGGCGAGCGAACGGGTGCGCGAGCCGGACCAGCCCCCCGCGCCGGAGCAGCCCCGCGAGTTGACGAAGTCCGCCGAGACGCAGATGCCCCCCGCCCAGCAGTCCTCTCGTGCCCGACACCTGACGATCGCCGGCAGCGCGTTGCTCGGCACCGCCGCGCTTGCAGCGATCGCCTTGATCCCGATCCAGGTCCGCCGTGCACGTGCCTACGACGACCTCGCGGCGTTGATCGCCGACGTCGAACAGGCCGGCAGCCGGACCCCCGAGCAGGCGCAGCGCATGCGCGACCTGGGGGCGGTCGGCGAGTGGACACGCGCCGCGAAGATCGGCCTCGGTGTGTCCTTCGCTGTACTCGCCACGGTCGGCGCGGGACTGGTCGTCGGCGGACGACTGCGCTCCGCCCCGACACGCGCCCGCCTGACTCCCTACGGCGGTCCCCAGGGCGCCGGCATCACGCTCTGGGGGCGCTTCTAATCCCACCCCCCCCGACGCGACACGTGCCCCCACAGGAGCCGTGATGCACGCTCTCCCCAGCCTGGCCAGAACACCGTCAACGATGCCGCACGGCTTCGCGCGCGGACTCGCGCATGGTACCTTCGCCGTGATGGTCCGCGCCGCCCTCATGTCCGTCTCTCTCGCGCTCGCCTGTGCGGGAGACTTCGATCAGCTCCTCGAACAAGGCGGGCAGTACCCGATCACCGCGACCGACACGTCCAGCGGATCCACCAGCGACGACGCGACGCCCGAAGTGAGCACGACGGACGCGAGCACGACGTCCGCCGCCGAGACATCGACGGACACGGCGACAACGACGAACAGCGGGAGCGAGAGCGACGGCGCGACCGGTTCCACGGGCGACGACGGCAAGGCGGTCCCGGTCGGCGTCGAGGTGTTCTTGACCCCGTCGTCCGTGGACAAGGTCGGCGAGGTGCAGGTCACGGTGTCGACGTCGCGGCCGGTGTCGACGATCGACATCCTCGACGGCGATGTGCCGCTCGTGCTCGGCGCGGCGCCCGCGGTTCCCGTCTACGCGTTCGAGGTGACGTCGGACAACGTGCCCGGCGACGGCACGCACACGATTCGCGCCGTGGCCCACGCGGCCGACGGCGTGAGCGGGCAGGCCGAGAAGGACCTGACGATCGACGTCGCGCCCGGCGGCACCGACGTCTGGCCGCCCTACGTGCAGGCCGGCCCGATCAACGGCTTCACGAGCGCGGCCCTACTTGACGATGGGTCGATCGCCGCAGGAGGCTTCTACGACACCCAGCAAGGGCTCGAGGCGATCGCGGTGAAGATCGACGGCGCGACGGGCAAGCTCGAGTCGGGGCCGGTCACGCTCGGCAAGGTCGCGCTCGCGTCCGCGGGGAACGGCCCGGCGATCACCGTGGGCGACGATGGCGCGGTGTTCGTCGCGTCGACGCGGCCCGGGCCGACATGGGCAGTGGCCAGGATAGGGCTCGGCGCGCCGTTGGCGTTCGAGTGGACGGCGACGGGCGACCCCAAGACCAAGGCGCTCGCGGTCACGGTCGCGGGTCCCTTCGTGATCGTGGTTGGCGGAATCGAGGTCTCGCCCGGCACGCATGACCTCCGGGTGTGGTGGCTGGCGGCCGAGGACGGAGCGCTGCTCCACGAGGCGCCGTTCGCCGCATCGCCCGACGACGATCAGTGGAACAAGCGAGACGAGATCGCCCGCGGCGTGGCGCTCGTCGGCGACGAGGTCATCGTCGTCGGCGAGCGCGAGATCAACGGCGAGTTCAACAAGGTCTATCGGCGCGCGGTCGTGCTGCGCTACTCGCTTGCGGGAGAGGCGCTCGGCGACTGGACTTCGCCCGGCGAGCTACTCGAGGAAGACGGCGCAATGGCCGTCGCGGCCCTGCGTGAAGGAGGGTTCGTGTTCGTTGGCTGGGGCCGCGACAAGGGCACGATCCGCCAGGTACTCACACACTGGTTCTCGACCGCGGGCCAGCCCGGATCCGTTCGGGTCGAGTCCACGCCGGGGAGCGACGCGATCGGCTACGCGATCGGTGAGGACCGCGAGGGCAAGCTCATCATCGCCGGCTCGCGCAAGCAGCCGGCCACCGACATGGACGCGTGGATCTTCGCCATCCCCGGCCCGCTCGGTGCGCACGTCTGGGACGTCGTCCGCAACGGGCCGGGCCAGGGGCCCGACAACGCCGCGGGGCTCGCCATGGGTCCGTGGGGCCACCCGTCCGTCGTGGGAAGCGAATTCGCCGACTTGCAGCCGCAGGCGTTCGCGCTGCGGCTCTACCCGTAAGGGCTTACTGCGGCACGAACACGTCGCACTGCGACTTGAACTTGCAGCCGAGGGCGTTCGCACTGCGGCTACGCGCAGGGGCTCACTGCGGTACGAACACGTCGCACTGCGCCTTGATCTTCGCCGCCGCGGCAGCGAAGTACTCGGCGTAGCCTTGGTCGTTGCAGATCGAGCCGAACACTGAATTCGGGAGGAGGAGTTGCTGCCACGTGCGCAGCCTGTGCTCGCCGCCGGGATCATAGCCGCACAGGCCGTCCGGGTCGTCGATGTCGTTCGAGATCACGAGGAGCACCACCGCGTCCGCGTTCCCGCCCTTGGCCTCGACCAGTGCATCGGCCCAATCCTGGGGCGTGCCTGCACTGTCCTCGTCCCACATGTCATCGATGGCGACGACCACGAGGAGCGCGTCGTCGCGGAGGAAGCCCGCGTTGCAGCCGGCCGGCGCGTTGATCTCGTCCTCCAATGCGCTGACGGCGGCCTCGGCGACCAATCCGCCGCCGCTGGTACCGACTGACGCGACGCACGTGAAGGCGCCGTCCAGATCGGCCTGGCTCGCGGTGATGTAGCGGTTTCCGCCGGAAAGGTCGCACCGCTCGTTGCTCGCGTCCCACCCCGCGGAGAAGGTGATGCCCGCGCCCTGCACCGTGTCACAAGGCTCGAGCGCCGCCCCGCACGGATAGTCCTCCGGCCCGGTCGGGCAGGTGTCGACGCAGCCCTTGCAGCTCGGGATCCCCCACACGCCGCTACCTTGCAACGGCACGAGGATGTGGTAGTCGAAGCCGGCGAATTCCGTCTCGAGCGTGTCGACGAAGCCCGGAAAGCTCGTCTTGAGCCAATCCTGCGCGCCCTTCATCGTCCATCGCGAGCTGATCGAGAACACGAGATCGACCTTGCCCATGCAGCCCGGCGGCGGCTTGTCGCCGCCGTCCGGCGGCGTGCCGCCGTCCGGGATGCCGGAGCTCCCCGAACTGGTGGAACTGTTCGACGCCGCTGAGCTCGCCGCCGAGTCCTCGGCCGAGCTGGTGGAGGTCGACGTCGATGTCGACGTGTCGCCGCCGCTTGAGCTGGTCCCCGGAGGCGCCGTCGTGATGCTCGTGGCGAACCCCGACTCCTGCCCCTCGCCGTTGTTGCAGGCGGCGAGGGCGGCGAGAGCGGCGAGCGCGATGCGGCGCATGATGTTGAGCCTAGCGCGTGCCGCGGGCGATGTCACTCCAAGGGGCGGTGGTCCGCGGCAACCTGCACGGCTCCTCGTGGAGCAGCTCCGGCAGCGGCCGCCAGGCGATGATGTTGTCGGGAAGCTTGTCACTGTCGTCGTGGGACATGACAGCTATAAGCTGTGGCACCATCATTCCTTGTCGCCCTTCACCGAAGCTGGTCAGGCCTCGAGCCTTTCCAGCCACCTGCGCGGCTGCGGCCAAGGCTCTCCATCGATCAGCAGGTAGGCCTTCTGGCAGCTTCTCGTGCAGAGATAGACGGCGTCGGCCTTCTCGCCACGGTGGGTCTCCTTCACCAGCCGCAAGTACTGGTCCGAGACATCTCGGACAGGTTCGTTGCATCCGTTACAGAGGGGTTTGGGGTCAGAGAAGCACGCCATAACCCTCTGTACCACCGCTTGGAGCGCGATACGGCGACGTGCCCCCGCACTAACAGGGGCCGGTTCGTGGGCCGGGTTCGGATCCGACCGGTAGTTGACGGTGTTCGGTCCGGGCTGCTTGACGCCCGGCTTGCCTGGTATTGCCCTCAGGCATGTCCAGGGAATCCCAGGGACCGTGGTTGGGCTGGGGCTCGGAGAATCGCGGAGCGCGGGGGTTCGTCGCCGCGGGCGAGCGCGAGCAGCTCAATCCGGGAAGACGCGCGCAAGCACGGCCATCAGGCGGGCCTCGACGTCGGGCCAGGACGCCGAGAGATCGACCGTGGCCACGCGGATCGTGTGGCCCTGAACCCGCATCGCCTCCTCGACCTCGCGCTCGGTCGTCGGGTAGAGCAGCAGCCCACCGGCGTCTCGGTGGGCCTGGCTGCGGTGCTCCTGCGTCCGAAGGTACGTATAGAGCTGGTAGAGGTTCTCGGTCCGGAACCGCAGCGGGCCGTGGAGCGAACGGACGAGCGTGTGGCGCGCGAACTTCGTGTCGACGACGACCCGGCGGTGCGGCGCGGCCCGCTCGGTCAGCGTAATGTCCGTCGTCATGGTCGGGACGTACGCCGATTCCAGCTCGTCGTGCCACTGCAGCGTCTCGCAGCGTACGTCGTATGCCGTCGCATGCGTACGCCAGAAGTTGCGCACGAACCGCTCGAACAGCCGGCGGAAGTGGACTTCGTCGCGCAGCAGAGCGTGCACCGCGTGGTCGCCGGCGGCCTCGGTGGGCATGCGCAGGTCGTAGACGAGGCGGCAGATCGAAAGCGGCAGGATGTAGGCCTCGTCGTTCCGTCCGAGTTGCAGCCGCGAGAAGTCCTGGGCTGACACGGCGACGAGCGGCACGCCCTCCATCGCCCGCACCTGGGCCCGCAGGTCGGCACGCAGCACGGCGAGCGGCCCCGGGACGGCAGGCGCCAGCCGGGGGTCGTCGGCGAGGCGCGCGAGCGTCGCCCGCAGGACGCGGTTCGGCGGCGTGTCGAGTGTCAGCGCCGAGAACCGGCAGGTCGTCCGCCCGGCCTGGAGCTGCAGCCCCGCGAGCGTGTGGGTGAAGTCGATACGCCCCCGGATCCCGCGCACAAGCTCGACGCGGGGCTGATGTCGGTGCGCCAGACGTCGCTGCAGCAGGCGCCCGGTTGCGTCAACGAGGACCCGCGCGAGCAGCCCGAGCAGCGACGGTGCCTCCTCGACCGCGGCACGCGTACCCCCGGCGAACGCGGCGAGGTCCCAGGCGTACAGCAGCAGGTACCAGGCGTTGCGGACGGGGATCCCGTGGTCGCCGAGGACGCCGCTCATGCCAGCAGGGCCTCGCGGGCGTGATGGGCCTTGCCGCGGTCGTCGTGCCAGTACTCCTCGAGCATCGGCGCGACTTCGGTCTCGACGATCTCCCGGTACCATGCTTCGTCCAGCTCGGAGAAGTCCTGCCCCGTCGGGCAGAAGAAGCTGTGGCCGATGCACAGCGAGGGGCCGAGGCGGGCGTCCTCCGCGATCGTCCGGTTGAGCGCCCCCATGCGCGCGACGATCCGCTGGATCAGCCGCGGGTTCATGCCGCGTTCGCGCAGCCAGGCCGCGTACTCCGGAGCGGCGAAGCGCGGCTCGAGCATGACAAACGCGAAGCGACGGCGCAGGGCGAAGTCCACCAGCGCGAGCGACCGGTCGGCGAGGTTCATCGTCCCGATCACGTACACGTTCTCCGGGACCTCCAGTCGCTCGTCGGGGCTCCGGCGGTACAAGGGAGTCACCGCTTGTTCTTTTCCACGCTTGTCGTGCTCGAGCAGCATTAGCAGCTCGCCGAAGATCTGCGCCAGGTTGCCGCGGTTAATCTCGTCGAGGATCAGCACGTGCGGTCGCTCGTCAGTGCGGGCGCGCGCGCACAGCTCGAGGAACGGACCGTCCCGCAGCAGGAACTGACCGGCCTGATCAGTCGGGCGATAGCCGCGGACGAAGTCCTCGTAGCTCGTCGACGGGTGGAACTGCACCGTGGTCACTCGTGACGGGTCACGCTCCGCCATCAACATGTACGCCAGCTTCCTCGCCACGAACGTCTTCCCCGTCCCCGGGGCGCCTTGCAGCACGAGGTTCTTCTTGGCCCGCAGCCGGCGCAGCGCCACGTGCACTTCCTCCTCCGTGAGGAACACCCCCTCGCGCTTGAGGTCCGCCGCTCCGTACGGTGGGATCGCGGGGGTCGGCTCGACGTCCGCTGCGCCTGTGGCCGGCGCGACCGCGGCGACGCCGGGTCCCCACCACCGGTTCGTGAAGTAGTCGAAGTCCTGCGCCTCTCCATGGGAGACGAACCGGATCAGGCGCTGCGCCAGCGTACTTTTCTTGCGCAGCCGCCAGAGCGTCCTGAGCGATGTGTAGAAGTACCACGCCCGCGGCGGATCGAGCGGCGTCCACTCGACTTCGACGATCCGCCCGTCGCCCCGGTTGGCGACCACGGTGCCGACCGCCTTCAGGATCATTTTCGAGACGCTGTGGCCGCGGGCGTCGAAAGGAAGATCGCGGTTCTGCACCGTCGAGGCCTTGATGACGATGCGATCGCCCGGGCGCATCGCCCGGACCTCGTCGAGGTAGCGGTCCCTGTATCCGTTCTCCCAGATCCCCTCGCTCAGGAACCGCCGCGTCTGATCGGCCTCGGGCGCGTCGTCCCAGTACGACCCCACAAACCAGTAGTCAACGTCCTCCCGCGTCGGCGGCAGCGCGGACGGCGACACGTCGGACGACCGGGCGAGCCAGGCGGCGGCGGAGAGCCCGGGGAGGTCATCCCCGTACTTGCTCTCGACCTGCTCGAGCATCCGCGTGTACCACTCCGCGTCAAGGCCGCGCGGCGGCAGGACGACCCCCGTGTGCGCGCGCATTGTGCTGTCGAGGCTCAGGAAGCGCCGTGGACGGATCCAGAACAGCCCGATCGTCAGGTTGACGTTGGTGCCCCACACCTGCAGGGCCCGGTCGAACGCCGCCAGAAACGCCGGGTCTCGGAGCGGGTCCTCGCCAAGCGCCCGTTCGTACACGTCCCACAGGCGACGCACGTCCTCGGGCCCGCGCCGCGCTTGATAGCCGATGAACCAGGAGCGCTGATTGTTGAGCAGCGGCACCCCGGAGAAGCCGGTCGGCGCCGCTGTCGTGAGCCCAAAAAGATTGCGTGCGGCCGCCAGCATCTGCCGCCGCGCGTCGTCCTGGATCCCGCGGTTGAACGCGCCGAGGAACGTGAACGGGTCGATCTCCGCGAGCGGGAACTGGCGCCCCGTCTCGTCGCGATCCCCGAGCGGGGTCACCGGCAGCTTCCTCGTCCGGAGCTCCTCAAGGAACGCGAGCAGCTCCGGCTGGCGATCGCGCCACGCGAGCAGGGCCTCCGCCATGTGCTCGAAGAAGGGGATCCAGGAGAAGTCGACGTCTTGCTGGGCCACGCGACCAGCATTCTACGGGGTTCGTCGCCGCAGCACGTGCCCGCGTGCATGCGCGCAGCCGCGCCGTGCGCGGCCTTCGCGGCGCTTGCTCCTCATCGTCGCCGCAGGGTGCCGCGGATGCTCGAGAGCAGCGCGGCGCGCACGTCGGCCGAGCACCTTCTCCGCCCCCGCTCACGCCGGCAGCCGGTAGCGGCATGGTCCGCGTCGAGTCAGATGGCTCCATACAGTATCATGCTCGAGACCATGCCAGGGACGCCTCCGGGGGATCGATTCGAGCATCACGGCGTGCCCGTCGAGACCCGCGAGCAATGGGCCGCACGCCAGGCTGCGGTGCAGGCTCGGGCGCAGGAAGAAGCGCGACAGCGGGCCACCGCGGCCCGGGCCGAAGCAGCGGCGCGGCAGCAGCAGGCCGCCGAAGTAAAGCGCCGCCGGTCAAAGGCTGAGGTCGCGGAGCAGGTCTCCGCCGCACGACGCGAGCGCTCGCCCGGTAGCGAGGGTGCTGCACTGCGAACCGATGTTCTTTGGCGACGGCTCGGGCTCATCGCGGTTTTGGCCCTGGCTGGCGGCGTAGTAATCGCGCTCGACATGTTCACTCGCAGCGCGACGAACGGCCCCTCGGACGACCGCGCCGCGGCGGCACCCGCAGCGTCGTCGGTGATGACAAGTGTTGCGACGCCAAGCAATCCCGGTCCCCCGGCGACTACGTCGAGGCGAACACGGGAACTAAACGATACGCCCGACATCTGGGGCGGGCTGCGAGGAACCGAGCCGTGGAGTGCCAAGCCAGGCATCGACCCCGAGCCGAGTGGTTGGTGGTGTGTTTGCTACAAGACACGCACGGGCGAAGATCGTACCGCCTGCCGGCGGCTCGCCACCGAGTGCGCCGCGCTGCGCCAGATGATTCAGAGTGAAGGGTCATCGGCGATCCTGCGCGGCTCGGCCACGCCCGACGCGTGCAAGCACACTCATGGACCTTACCCATGGATCACGCTCGGACACCCTGGCGCGTGGCTCCCGTCGGATTACTCCGACGCGCCGCGTACCGGCGCTGAGCAGCGCGATCGCCGTCGCGCCACCCAGGCGTCCGGCGTCTGCGCCCTCTAACGGACGCTGCGCCGCAGGCCGAGGGCGAGCGAGCACACGGCGAGCGCGAGCAGGACCAGCCCGAGGGCGTCCCGGTCGCGTCGCATCGCCGCCACGATCGTGTCGATCTCTGTCGCCGACAGCAGTGGCTGCGCGACGACCCCTTCGGGAACCGGGCTCGGCTGCAGCCCCGCCGCGCACGTGCTCGACGTCAGAACGTTCGCCGCCCAGACGATCGTGCTCATCACGGCATGGAACGTGGTCGGGTCGTACGTCGGAGTCTTGGGGTCGAGGACGTCCTCGCCGATGTCAACGATGACGCGATCACCTGCGCAGCGAATCGTCGGTGGATCGATCCCCGACCACGAGAACGGTCCCGTGGCTAGCTCCTGTGCGTCGATCTGCCTGGGCTCGTTGGGTGCTGCGGTCGAAGTCTTCGAGCGGATGACGATCGACTCCGGTCCAGGCTCGACGAGGATGTCGGCGGCATCGGTCAGCCGCAGCGACGACAGCCCACGGGCGTTCAAATCGTGGGCGAACTCTTTGGACGCATGGATGAGCGTCAGCGCCTCGGCGAACACCGAACTGCGGCCGGTGACCCGAATGTCCGACGAACCGCCGCTGGTGCGCACGGGCGTACTGCCATGGCCGGCGCGCAGCAGGAGCCCGTGGTGTCGCTCGCTCAGCCGTATCACGTCCTCGGCCGAGCACCCGTCGCCGACGAGGCGCATGCGGACGGCGCGCTGGCCATCCGCCCGGCATTCCAAGGCAGACTCTGCGGGGACCATCTTACAAGACGCCACATCCGCCCGCCCATGGGTCGTCAGCGCTGCCTGTACATCGCACGCGTCGCCGGTGACTACCGCGAACACCTCGAGCGCCTGCAACGATTCGATGATCTGCGCGCGGGCGAGTCGCAGGACGCTCTGGGCGCTCCGGACGGTCCCGCGCGGTCCGCTCGGGCAGGCGTGGATGCCCCGCGCCGAGAGCGTGCCCATCATGATGTCCCACGGGTCCGGATCGCCGAGCCGCGGTCCAGCGTCGATCTCGACCGCCGTCAGCAGGTAGGCGCGCGCCGCGACCTCGACCAAGCTCAGCTCGATCTCGACCAGGTCGAAGACGCCGAGGTCGGCGCAGTCCTTACGGCAGCTCGTCGGCTTGCGAAAGCCCCGCTCGGCCGAGCGCAGCAGCGCCGAGCGCAGCTGGCCGGAGCCGGCCTCGTCATCGATCTCACAGCACACGGCCTCGACCCACTCGTACGTTTCCTCGGTCCACGAGACACGCGACAGCAGCGGGAGGTCTTCCTCGCAGCCGACGTCGCGGTCCTGCACGATCACATGGCTGGCGACCTCAAGGTGGACCAGCGGCGGGAGCAGCAGCGCGAAGCCGGCGACGGCGCAGATCGGCGCGGCGAGCGTGAGCGCCAGCGAGCGTCCGTGCAGCCTGCCACGGGCCAGACGCCGCTCGTGCTCCGTCAGCGGCCCCGAGAAACGGCGCGGCCAGTACAGCACGACGGCGAGGCCGGCGATCCCGACGAGCGCGAGCCAGAGCAGCGCCGAACCTGTCCCGGAGGTCATGGAGAGCACTGTCGTCGAATCCATTCGAATCACCGCAATATCTGCCGCAGACGCCCGCCGTCGAGCGCGAGCTCGATGTCCTCTTGACCGAAGGTGGTGGCGACGACGACCAGGCCGCCGGTCGTCACGGTCTCGAAGATCCGTTCGATCTGATCGCGGCGGCGATTGAAGGCCGCGAACAGATCGTCGGGATCCCAGTCGGCGCGGTCGGACCATACCCCCGAACTCGCCAGGCGACCGCCCTCGATCATCGTGAACTCGATCGGACTGTACAGCATGACGCCGCCGACCCGAATCCCCTCGCCCTCGAGCCGGGTGACCCAGGCCTGCAGCCGTCCTACGTCCTCTGATTGAAAATCGGAGACATAGACGACGGCGCCGCATTCGGGCAGGTCTTCGGGCCAAGGCGCGTCGTCACGCGTCGGTCGCTGGCGCAGACGTGCGCGGAGGAGCCGCTCGATCTCCTCGTGACCGGGGCTCAGGCGCACGGGAGCGACGAGTTCGCTCTCGCCGTCGATTCCGACTGCGTACAGCGAGGCTTCGCCGCCGATCTTCCAGGTCGATGCGGCGACATGCGCGGCGACCCGGCCGGCGAACAGCGCCTTGCTGCTGTCTGTGCGCTCGGGGACCCGCATCGATGCACCGAGGCTAACGAGCACGAGCACCGCAGGCGCGGCCTCCTCGATCCGCAGGGACACGCGCGGCAACAGGTGGGTCCCCTGCTGCTCGCGGATCACGAGGTCGTGCAGCACCATCGCCGAGGCGCGATCGCCGGGCTCGAGCGGACGGTAGCCGCCGAACGCGCCCATCCGTGGCCACGTCGAGGTACGGCCGTCCCAGTCACCGGCGGCTGCGACGACGGCCTCGGGCGGATCGTAGCGGCGCTGCGCGATTGCGTCGAGCGTGCGCAGCTGGCGGTACGCCCGCAGCCCGGCGAGACGACGGACGGAGCGCCGGCCCCAGGCGAACAGGAAGAGGCACGACAGCATGCCGAGCCCGAGCGAGCGTGTGTGCAGCGAGTCGGCGACGGTGGCCGGGCGCTGCGCTCCGGCAGGCGTGAAGACACCGCCGGTGTAGTGGGCGAGCTGCTCGAGGGCGAGCGCAGCACCCCAGCGAGCCGGGGTCGCGTCGGGCTCGCCCGGCGGACAGGCGTAGATCGGCCGACTGCCCGACTTTCCCGGCGAGTTCACCTGCAGCGCCACGCACTCGCGGAACCGCTTGAGCTCAGCTGCCGGCAGCGCGTAGGTGAACGTCCGGCCGGCGGCGTCGAACTCCACGAGCGGAGCGACGAGCGCCGCACCAGCAGGCGGGTGAAATTCGACGGTGTCGAGCACTTCGGCGCCCCGCAGCATCGTCACCCACAGCGCCCCGTTCGGCTTGGGTGTCACGGACAGCACCGGCCCGTTCATGTCTGCGAGGAGGTCCACGGTACCGGCATAGAGCTGCTCGATCAGCTGCATTTCGCTCGGCGATGCGAGCGTCTCCTTCTCCAGAGCCTTTCGCCACGGGATGTCCTTCGGGTCCTGATCGTCGGGGTCGAACGGAGAATGACTCAGGAGCAGCAGGTGTCCGCGGTCGAGCGTGGCTCCGAGCGCGAGCGGGCGCTCGGCCAGGCCGGAGTTTGTGGTCGTGTTCGCGAGCTGCACGGGCGGCAGCGTCTTCGATGTCGCCGCCGCAGACTTGTACCAGCCGAATCGCACGGGCGCGCGGGTCTGCGCCGGCATGACGCCGAAGCGGCTGTGCGGACGTGCGATCGTGATCGCCTCGGTCTGCGGTACTGTGACCAGCCTATCGCTAACGGGCGGAACGCATCGCGCCAGCGGGTCGGAGCCGCACGAGCCGGGCTGCACGCGCCAGCGCGACCTCGGGGCTTGTGTCAGCTCCGTCGGCAGCGTCACCGACGCGGGGGGCTGCCCGAGCGTCGAGAGCGAGAGCCCGTAAGGATCTTGAATGGGGACGACATGGACCCGAGAGCCGAATCGTTCGACGAACGGATCGATGTCGTAGAGTTTGGGGTCGATGTGCGTGAAAACGACGACGTCTTCGTTCTCCCAGTAGGTACGAGCCTCGTTAGCGACGAGCGCAGCGCCGAGTTCGGCGAGGGCGGTCCCGGGCTTGCTGCGTTCGAGCAGCTTGAGGTCGTCTGCCCCCCGCGGTCCGTTGCGACGAAGGTACAGCACGGACTCGAGCGCGTCTGAGCGTGAGTCGATCGCTGTTGATGGGCCGTTACAGCGCGTGTCCGGGGCGAAGATCCGACCGACCATCGAGTCGCACAATCTTTGCGCATTCACCTGCTGGTATTCAATCGATGGCTTTGCCTCTCGTGGGCCACCGCAATGCGCTTGTCTGTCGTCGAGGACAACGCACGTGGGAGCCGGCGCCAGCTTGTCCAGCGTGTCGTCGAGGAGGAAGGTGAGGCGCGGGGTGCGATCGAAGACGACGCCCTTCGGCTCGCCGGGCCAGTTCTTCCCCGCCGCGATGTCGACGCTACGCTTGTTGGTCACCCGCTTGACGAGCAGCGAGCTCTCGCAATGGTTCATGAACTCGTCGCCGGGCATGGCGACGACGACAGTCGCGCCCCGCTTCAGCAACCCGGTAGCGAGGTCGCAGCTCTCGGTCGTCTCGGGTCGATCGAGCACGAGCATCGAGGCTGCCGATGCTGCCGACGCTGGCAAGATCGCGCACTTTTCAGAGATCCGGGACGCCAGCAAGAGACCGTAGGACTTGCTACTGGCGTGCTTGAAATCGCCATACGCCGAGGACGCAAGTGAGCAGTCGACCTCCGTGCTGTCTCCGTCCGCTTCGCTGCTGGCGATCACGACGCCGGCGTCAGTGATGTCGATGTAGGCGGAGACCGTGGCGTACTTGTCGTCTCCGCTCCGCCAGCATTTCAGGCGATGAAAGCCGAGGACGTCCTTTCGCGTGCCGAGCAGCGTGTCGAGACTCGCTCCGGGCCGCGGCGCGCCGTCGTCGATCCTGCACACCGGCGCGCTGTCGTCACCGAGCCGCGGTCGGACATCGTTGGTGTAGGGCCCGGGGATCGGCGTGCCGACCGGGAGCGACGCTTCGCTGCTCGATCGCGCCACCATCAGCTCGATCTCCGGCGCGCGCGACTGGGCGCCGCGCTCGAGCGTAACGTCGACGACGACGCCGGCCCCGACGGCCATCTTCGTGAGCTCGCCGAGGTCGAGCGGCGCTGCGAGATCCGGCGGCCCGGCGACGACCTCGAGTCGCCGGCACGGCGACAAGCGCCAGCTCCAACGCGCGAGCTCGGACCCCAGTTCGTCAGGCCGGACCTGCGGCGCTCCGCTGCCGCACAGGTTCGGGAGCGGGAGGTCGAGCGCGGTCATCAGCAGGGCGACGCACGTCGCTATCGAGAGCGCGAGGGAGATTGTCCGCGGCGTCGATGTGCGTGCGCGCCACGCCGAGATGGTCAGGTGGAGCGCGAGCGCCACGAAGGCGGACACGACCAGCTGCGCGAGCCAGAGGGGCACGATCACCAGGTCCCGGGGCGTGCGGCGTGCGGTGTGTTCTGCGGGTTCGCAGGTGAGCGCGAGACGGCGTCGACGACCTGCGCGATGACCTGTCGTGCCAGTCGCGCGCGTTCCTGGCCGGCGGGGTTCGCCGCTTCCTCGAGCGCCTGGTACGAGTGCTCGTACAACTTGCCCACCAGGCGAATGATCCGCATGTCGACCAATTGCTGCCCGGGGCGGAGCAGTCGCACCAGCGCCCAGAACCCGTGCGCGACGATCTGCTGCACATCTCCGGGCGTCGCGTACGGCTGGAGCGTGCCGTCGATCGTGTTCACCCAGACCCGCACGTGGTCCGGACCGACCAGCACCGTCTCGCGATAGTGCGCGTAGCCCCGCGCGAGCGTCTCGACGAACACGCGAGCATTGCCGAACTCGCCGATGATCCCGGCGACCTCGAGCTGACTTAGCGTGATCGGAGCGAACAGTTCTTGGACGTTCCGCGCCGGCTCGGCAACCCCCTGCTTGGCGGCCGCGTGGCCGAACCGCGCAGCGTAGCCCGGCGTGTTCATCACGCGCTTGACGATGTTGAGGATCAGGCGATCGCGGCGGATCCCGAGGTTGGGGTTGGCGCCCTCGTTGAACTTCTCGCGCACCTTGTGGCTAAGGACGTGGACCGCCGTCACCTCGAGGTGCTTCGGCGTCACGCTGCGGGCGCGTTCGGTGGCAGCGCGGGCCATCGCGCAGCCGATCCAGTCGGTGATCGCGCGGGCATCCGGGCCGAAGTCGATTAGCGTCGCCAGCTCTCGCATGTCACGCGCGAGGTTGTCGTTGCTCGCCATCAGCCGCTGGAGGAGATCGCGGGTCGCACGGGGCAGGAAGTAGCGACCCTTGGAGGCGGCGGACGGATCGCCCCAGAGGCACAGCGTTACTCCGGCGGCCAAGTAACGCACTTCCGACGGCACCTCGGGCGCCTGGCCGTCCGGGTATGAGCGCGCGAAGTCGCGGATCTTCGATGGCATGATCTCGTGGACGAGGGCCTCGACGTCGGGCTGAGAGACGCGGAACGAGCGGGTGATCCGGGCCTGCAATGGCGGGCTGAGCTTCTTGGCGGTCATGTCGTAGCCGGGTGGGTTAGCGGTCGCCACGACGATGATCGGGACGTAATAGTCTTGGCCGCGTCGCACGATCTTCCGCTCCTCGAGCAGGGCGAGCAAGCTGTCGAGGAAGCCGTCGCCGAAGCGGTTGATCTCATCGAGAAACAACACCATCCAATCGCGGTTGGTCCACACCAGGGTCGGGTCGTCGATCCCGACGCCGCGCGGGATCCCCGGCCAGTCGGGGAAGCCCTCGCGGGTCACAGTGCCGCTCTCCTCGAGCGGTCGCAGTGCCAGCGCCTTGAGCAGCTTTACCTTGCCAGCCTCGTCGACGATCAGCATGTCCTCGCTGAGCGCGTCGCGCGGGATCTCGCGGTTGCCCTGCAAGAATCGCGAGCCGCCAATGATGCCCTGCATCTTCGCCAGCTTGATCGCCTGCTCGGAGCAGTAGCTCTTGCCACAGCCGCGCGGCCCGGTGACCAACACCGAACGGCGCATCCGGATGTTCTCGAGGATCGCCGTGGTCAGCGCCTCGCCCGTCATCATCAGCGCCGGATCGTCCTCGTCGTCGAGCAGCGCGCCGGCGGGCTCCGAGGCGCGGCCCTTCCTCCCGAGCCCGAAATACTGAAGCACGCGTGAGCTCATCGGCCACTCCTGACGAGTTCGTCGACGTCGCTCGGCTTGAGCTGGGGACACCGGTTGGCGAGCTCGGCGCGCAAGCGCTCGCGGTCGCCCTGCGCGGCCGCGCGCGCTCGCTCGCGCTGCTCCGGCGGACAGACGCGGTCGGCCGCCGGGCGTCCGGACGCCTCGGTGACGACGTCCTTGATCTTCTGGAAAGGCTGCGAGCCTCGGACTTCGTCGCCGCCCATCTCCTCCATCGCATTCATGAACTCGACGAGGTCGCCTGCCATCGCGCCGTATTCGTCGAGTCGCTGGTTGAGGCCGATGGGATCGATGCCGTTCGGGCCGATCGAGCCGAGCAAAGCAGGGACAACGCGAAGCAGGCCGCCGAGGCTGAGCGAGCCGTTGATGACCAGCGCTTGCAGGATCTTCAAGATCAGGCCGGACGATAGCCCAAGCGCCGGGGCGAGCAGCGCGGCGAGCAAGCCGAGCAGCGCCAGCATGACCTTGGGATTATCGAGTCCGGCCGAGCTGACGACCTCCGCGACGTCGGGCGGCAGACTGCCGCCTTGCTCGATCGCCTCCGCGATGCCGAGCACCTCCTCGAGCGTGTCGACGGTGCCGGGTCCGAGACGCTCGAGCTCGTCGGGCGACAGCTGCGAGACAAGGTCGACCGTGGGCACCTCGATTCCCTTGGCCTTCGCGGCGTCGAGCGCCTCGGCGAGCTTGAGCCCGGCGTCGGCGGCATCGACGACCCGCTGCTGGCGCTGTCGTTCCTCGGGGCTGTCGGCGGCCGCGAGCAGTTGCGCCGCCTCGCGGCGGGACTCGTGGGCGACGCTGCGGATCGTGCGGTCGCGCGTGCCGGCGTCGAGCAGCGAGAGCGCCAGCCACGCGGGCAGCACCAAGAGGACGGCGAGCAACGCCCAGCGAAACGAATACGGCAAGAATCCGTGCGACTTGCGTTGTGATAGGCCGACGACTGTCGCCGCGCCGATCAAGCCGCCGAGCACCAGGGCGGGCCACCAGCTCGCCCATATCGACCCTCGGGTCGCGCCATAAAGCTCGGTCCGCCACAGCACGAGCCAGGTCGCGCAGAGAATGAATCCTAGGTCGGCGATGAATCCAAGCCGGCCGGCGCCGGGTTCAGGCTTCTCGAACGAGCCGTCCGAATTGCTCATAGTTCCTCTCTTTATGGTCTCACATGAAAAGCGTCTATGTCGATATCTTCCAGGATCTCGGGATCGTCGCAGCGACCGCGAGCGCCGTCTAGAATGTCGTTCTTTGCTTTTTGGGTCAGCTTTCCGTCGACGGGCGTAAGACGTCCGCTCAGAGGCGGGACGAACCAGGAGCCGTCGTTGACGATGACATTGAATGTGTAGGATCTATCCGCAGCATCGGGCTTGAACGAGAATATGACGGCGAGCTGCAGGTTCCCGAGGGGTACGTTGTGTCGGGCTGAGCCCCCGCAGCCGGGATCGTTACACCGGACATATGCGTTACCGCCGACGATCAGCTGGTGCTGGCGACCGATGACGACTGCTTGCGGCTGCAGGCTCTTGACGCCGGCGCGAGCCGTCAGCGCGTCGGCCAGCAGGCCTGGAGCGACGACCGCGACGAGCACCCCCAGCTTGGCGCGCCAACTTGGACGGCGACACGGCCGACCGGCTGTCGTGTGAGCGTACTCCGGTCCTTGCATGGCCAAAGGACCTTCGCATGGACGCCTGTCGGGGACCAGTGGGTCGCGGGCGAGGCGTCGGGCCTTTGTAATTACGGCCGCAAACAGAGAAAAACATCGGGGCACGTAAGGTGTACGTCGTTCACCGCCTGGGGCTGCTCGTCACCCACACTTGCCCGTGATACACGAGTGGTGTGGGGCCTGAGCTGCGCCAGGGGAGCCAGGGCGAAATAGGCTTCGTCTTCGAGTACCAGGGCATGGCCCCGGGCCTGCGAGAACCAGCAGTGCACGTTCCGCCGGCCGTGTACGAGTTGGATGAGCCGGCACCGGCCGGGCCAGCGACACGCGGCCGCGGGGCGTGGTTCTGGGGCACCGTCGTGGGCGTGCTCGTCGGCACTGGGGGAGCCGCGGCAGCAGTATTGACATGGCCGCCGACCGAACCAGCGGCACTCATCGCCGAGGCGATGGAAGTACCGAGCCCTGCTCCGGTCGAGGCGGAACGAAGCGCAGAGGCCTCTTCAACTGCGCCGACAACGAGCCTTGGGATCTCCACGGTCGAAAACGCGCCTCTGCCAACATCGCCCGCGTCGCCCGTGCCGAGGGCCGTCCCCGTGGAACACGCCACGCCCCTGAAAACGATCTCCAACCGGAGTACGGGCCAAGGCGGCCGAACACCCGATCCGCCTGTCGCATCTACGACTTCTCAGGTGACACTGTCACGATTCTCAGCGAGCGGAAGCCTGACAGCAGTCGCCGTCCGGGATGCGGTCACACCATTGCAGCTGCAGATGCAGCGATGCCACAACGAGCTTCTGCAGCAGGGTCGAGCCATTAAGGGCCGACTCGCCGCGAGCCTGCAGATCCGCGGGCGCAGCGTCGAGTCGATCGATCTGCAGACGCCGATCGAATCGATGTCCCTGCGAGCCTGTTTTCGCAGAGTGCTCCTGACGGCCGCTTTCCCCGCCGTGAACGAGAATGACTACACGCAGGCGAAGGTCGAGTTCTTCCTGCTGGTGCGGCGCAGCCCGCATCGATGAGCGCCGCTCGTGCTCGCGCTCTGGATGAACGAGCCGACCACGTGCGATCTTGCATGGCACGGCGGCATCGCGGAAGCCGACGACGAGGCGCGCGCGGAGCCGCTTGCTGGGCTGCCTCTAGCCCGGATTTCTCACCACGGGAAGGAATTCCGGCCGTACTTCCCGAGTTCGAGCGGGTGTGAAACGATTGCTGACCACCCAGGGGTACGGCCGGAACACGACAAGGTGTATCCGCACCGAGTTCGATTTTCAACCGGCCGGGCGGAGACGTGTCGAGGGCGCCTTTGACGGCGGACGGGTCAGCTCGGACGGCGGCCTGCTGTTGCTGCGCGAGCTGACCGAGAGTTCAGGTGTGTTCCGGGACTTCGCCTCCTGCTTCCGGGACCACCGCGACCCGAGCCGCGTCGAGCACACCGTCGAGGAATTGCTCGCGCAGCGCGTGCTGGGCCTGCTGTGTGGTTACGAAGACCTGAACGACCACGACATGCTCCGCGATGATGCCTTGCTCGCGCTGGCGGTAGGCAAGATCGATCCGACCGGCGAACAGCGCAAGCGGGAACGCGACCGGGGTCACGCGTTGGCCGGCAAGAGCACGCTGAACCGTCTGGAGCTGGCGAAGCCCACGGTGGCCGGCGACGAGCGCTACAAGAAGATCAGCTACGACGACCACGGCATCCAGCGCCTCTTCGTCGACACATTTCTCGCCGCGCACGATCGGCCGCTCGCCGAGATCGTCCTCGATCTCGATGCGACGGACGACCCCGTACACGGCAAGCAGGAGGGTCGCTTCTTCCACGGCTTCTACGACAGCTACTGCTACCTGCCGCTGTACGTCTTCTGCGGCGACTTCCTCCTCGGCGCCGCGCTGAACACCGCCGACAAGCAGCCAGTGAGCGGCGCGGTCGAGGAGCTCGAGAGGATCGTCAGCCAGATCCTCGCCCGCTGGCCCGACGTCCGGGTCATCGTGCGCGGCGATTCTGGCTTCTGCCGCGACGAGGTCATGCGCTGGTGCGAGGACAACGGCCTCTTCTTCGTCCTCGGCCTGCAGAAGAACTCGCGCCTGATCGTCGAGATCGAGGACGAGATGAAGCAGGCCCGCGCCATCTCCGAGCAGACCGGCAAGGAGGCGCGCGTTTTCAAGGATTTTCGCTACGAGACCAACCGGACGTGGTCACGAGAGCGCCGGGTGGTCGGCAAGGCGGAGTACACGACGGACAAGGAGAACCCGCGCTTCGTCACCACCAACCTCTCGCATGACGAGTACGACGCGCGCTCGCTCTACGAGGACCTCTACTGCGCTCGCGGAGACATGGAGAACCGGATCAAGGAGCAGCAGCTCGGCCTCTTTGCCGACCGCACCAGCGCCCACACGCTGCGCGCCAACCAGCTCCGCCTGTGGCTCTCGTCCGTCGCCTACATGATCCTCAACGAGCTCCGCCGACTCGCCCTCGCCGGCACCGAGCTCGCCCACGCCCAAGTCTCCACGATCCGCACGCGGCTGCTCAAGATCGGCGCCATCGTCACCGCATCGGTCCGCAGGATCCGCGTCTCCCTAAGCTCAGTCTTCCCACTCCAGCACGTGTGGTGGCGCGTCCTCGAGAACCTCCACCGCCATCACGTCATGAGACGCTGACGGCCCTCGCCATCCGTCACACAATGGTGCGCTGCGCTGCGCGCCGGGGTTCGTCTGTCCTTATGCTCAGGTCACCCAAAACGCGTAGCCAGCTTTGTAATCCCTCTTACAGCTCGATCTCGCGCCAGCCCCGAGCCTAACGAGCGCGGCCTCGCGGCTCACGTCGACGGCATCCAACAATCTCCCGCCACGCCGCCTGGCAGCCGCCTGGCGGGCCCCACCTATCCGTGGTGAGAAATCCGGGCTAGCAAGCAAGTCTTGTCGCGGCGGCCCGCTGGTCAGTGGCCGTCGTCTGTCGCTCCCGCTCGGGCGACGTGACGCATGCCGCCCTGAGCCGCGAACAGAATATCCATCATCGCCTGTACGCGTCCATGCCGCCATGGACATTCGAGGGCATGGATCCGCGCCCCGAGCTCGTCGCCCAGGACTTCACGCCAGACCGCGAGATCGAGGCATACGGCGGTGCGCTCCTGCATCTGCGCGACCAGTTGCGCGGGCTCGGCGAGCAATGCTTCGAGATCGACGCGCACCAGGCCTTCGGATTCGCTGGCCAGCAACACGTCTCGCTCCGGTGCCGACAACGAGAGGGCGCTGGGGCTCACAATGCACGGAATCCGCCGCAGCTCCCGGAGGCTCATCGCGTCGAGGATCCGGAGCTCACGCGCCTGCGTCATCACGACGAGCTGCGGCACGCTCTTGCGGAACTTCGCGGTGGTCGCAGCGAGATCGGGTAGCTCCACCTTGCGACCTGACGCAAGTGACCACACCTGCATCGTCCCACTGCGTAACTGGACCGCCAGGAGACGACGATCGCAGTCCAGCGCAATGAAGTTCGGGATTCCCCCCTCGGTCGACAGGACCCGAGCCTGCTCCGGTCGCGTGACGTCGCGCAGATACACCGCTTCATTGCCCGTATCCGCGCCGGCGACCAGGCCGTCGGGGCAGGTCGCATGGGCCGAGAGGCGCGACTTCGTGTGCAGGAGCTCCCGAGCTTCCAGCCCCCTGCGGAGATCCCATCGAATCATGCGGCCGTCCCGCCCCTGCGATACGACGTAGCGCCCCGCGAGCAGGCTCGACAGCGCGAGGATCTCGGGGTCGTGTCGCCGTCGACGAGCGAGCGGATGCCCGGTCGTAGTGTACAGCGAGAGTGTGCCGTCGCGTTCGCCGAGCAACAACCGATCGCCCTCGACGAACCGGAAGCTCGTCGGGTTCCGACCGCGGAGCCGGACCGGCGCCCCGGCGCTGGCCGTGTTCCACACGTAGACCTCGCCGGAGGTCATCAGGGCGGCGAGCCACCGCGCGTCCGGGCTCAGTTCGAAATACTGAACGGTACCTCGCGGGGCGACCCATTGCTGGATCGTGCGCATCGAGCCGCGCTCGTGAAGCGCGATCGTCCCCGTCGCCGTCCAGACGGCCAGGGAAGCGCGCTCCTCGGCGAACGCGACTCCTTGCAGTCGGCCGGGAAGGACCACCTGGGCCGCACCCAGGCCCGACTGCATCACGTTCCAGATCTGCGCCGTCTTGTCGAACGAAGAGGACAGCAACAATTCGCCCTTCGCGTCGAACTCGACGTGGAAGATCGCCCCGGCGTGGCGTGCGAGCTCGACGGGTGTCGCGTCCAGCGATCCGGTCCACAGCCGGACGCGACGGTCGTTGCCAGCGATGGCGACCTTGTCCCCCTGGGAGGAGAAGGCGGCGCTCGTGCTACCTTGGCTCGTCGACGGCAACTCGTGCAGCAACGTCCCCGTGTCGACACGCCACAGGCGCGCGGATGAAGCTCTTGCGACGGTCACGAGTCGCGCGCCGTCGGGGCTGAACAATGCGTCGGCGACGCCTTCGCTATGGCCGACCAGATGCGCCAGCCGGCGGCCGTCGCTCGCTCGCCACAGACCGGCGGTCCCGTCTTCGGAGGCCGTGACGATCCGCGCTCCATCCGGGCTGAAGCGGGCTCGATAGACCAATCTCTTGTGCCGCAACACTCGCCGGCGTTCGCCGCGACCGAGCGGCCACACCGTCGCGGTTCCATCGCTGGCGCTGGACACCAGTCGCCGCCCGTCCGGACTCCACTCGACGTAGAGCGCCTCGCCTGCGTGCTTGCCGACGATCCGCGGCGGACGTCCTGCTGCGAGATCGGTCGGCGCCGCGCTCCATAGCCGAATCCGACCGTCCTCGGCCGCCGTGGCGATCTGACTGCCGTCGGGGCTGAACTCGGCCCAGTAGACCTGACCTCCGTGCCCGGGGAGCACGAATCGAGTTTCGGGCCTGACGACGTCCCACACGATCGCAGTGCCGTCTTTCGACGTCGACACCAGACGTCGCCCGTCCGCGCTGAAGCGGACGACGTACACCCGATCCGTGTGGCCGACGAGCACCCGCGGATCGCCAAGGCCGCGAACGTCCCACAAGCGGACAGTGCCGTCATAACTCGCAGTCGCTACCATCCGGCCGTCCGACGAGAAGCTCGATTGCCGCAGCTCCTCGGTGTGAGCACTCAAGACGGCGAGCGCTACCGGTTGCTGCAGGCGGTCGACCACGGCGCTCACCCACTGCTCGAGCATCTCCGCGGGTCGCATGGCCGACAGCATCGACGTGGCTCGGGTCGGATCGGCCTCCCCCGCCGCGGTCAGCAGGATCCGCTCGTTGTGGTTGCGCCGCTGCTGCGCGATGAGCCTGTCCTCACGCTCCCGAATGAACTCTTCCTCTCTTTGCCTCGCCGACTCGAGGTCTACGCGGCGCTGCCGCGCGAGATCGAGCGCCAGCACCATGCCGACCACCGCGGCGACGACGAATGTCCAGAGGAGGATCTTCCGCGCGAAGCGGGCCGGCTCGTTCTCGAGGCGCGCGATCAATTCATGCATCGATCGCCAGCGCCGATGCGCCTCCGGATGCAAGCCCCGGAGGAGCGCCCGATGCAACCAGCGCGGCACGCGTACCGACGGGGTGCACCGCGTCGTTCGGCTGCTGGCATCGCCGCCTGGAATGGGCCCTTCGCCGAGCGGTACCTCGCCGTGGAGCGCTTCCCACAACGATGCGCAAAAACTGTACTGGTCGCTCAAGACATCGCAGCGCACCCCATCCCGCTGCTCCGGGGCCATGTAGGAGCGCGTCCCGGGGAGGGCCCCGGACTGCGTCCACGACCGACCCAACGGCTCGGGGCCCAGCGCCTCCCTGTCCTTGCTGGTCGGGGCATCCTCGCGTGACTTGGCGAGGCCGAAATCGGCGACCACGACGCGGCCGTGCTCGTCGACAAGCACGTTGTCGGGCTTGAAATCCCGATGCACCAGCCCGGCCTCGTGCGCAGCCGCGAGCCCGCGTCCGGCGGCGATGTAGAGCTCGAGCCAGTACCGCCACGAATACCGGGCACCACGCTGGAGGTCGCCGAACGTGTGGCCCTCGATGTATTCCATGGCGATGCAGGCCTGGCCCTGGCACTCGTCGACCTCGTAGATGGTAAGCAGGTTTGGATGCCGCAACCTGGCCAGGGCCCGCGCCTCGCGCATCAGCCGGTGATAGGCGCGATCGGAATGGAGGATCTTGATCGCCACCTTGCGGCCGAGCTGGGGATCGAAGGCGGCGTACACGGTGCCCATTCCGCCCGTACCGACCCGTTCGCAGAGGATGAAACGGCCGACCCGCGGCGCGCTGGCTCCCTCGAACAGTCGGGCCTCGACGCGCCCGCGAATGTCCGCGACCTCAAACTCGGTCGATGCCGGGTCGCGGTACCGTCGGATCATGTCTTCGGTATGCACGAAGTCCTCGCAGGTCCCGAAACCGACGAAGTCTCGCCATCGCCGGCGCTGGAGACCTCGAACCAGGGCAAGGCGTCGAAGCCGCGCTCCGCCAGCCGCAGCTTCAACAGTTCACGGCCGCGCCGCAGTCGCGCGCGGACGGTGCCGACGGGCAGACCGAGCGCCTCGGCCACTTCGTCGGTGGTCTGGTCGTTCCAGTAGTACGTCTCGAGGCACGTCTGCAGCTCGGGCGGCAACGTTCGCATGATCTCGCGCAGCAGACGGTGCCGCTGCCTCTGCGCTGAGACCTGGCTTGGGGACGGCCGGATCGAATCGGCGCGCTCGCTCCCCGGGTCGCTCCGAAGCTCGGCCCGGCGGCCCTCGCGGATGAACTCGAGCATGCAGCGGTGAGCGACTCCGAGGACGAAGCTGATCAGCCGCCCCTGCCCCGTATACTCGGCGAAGCATCGCTCGAAGAGCCGCAGGAGGGTCCGGTGGATCAGCTCCTCGACACAGTCGCTGCGGACCTTGTTGGCGAAGAATCGTAGCAGATTCGGGTAGAACTTGTGGAACGCCTGATGACGAGCGCTCGCATCCCCGCACGCGCACGCGCGGGCAAGCGCCGTATCGTCGGAACATTCGCTCGATGGGTGATCCATGATGACCTTGTAGAAGATGCTCGATAGCGAGGAGCCAGGGCGAAGCTATCTCCGAATTCAGGAGAGGCAAATGGCGCTGATCTCGCTGCTATAATTGCCACGATCGGATATACACCGCGCGTTTTTGCGCGACATCTTGTCACTTGCGGCGGAGCGACCGCTGGTCCGCCGTCCGGCGCGCGCCTCGGCGGATTCGAACGGCCTGTCGGCGGCCCGAGCGTCGCTCGATTATTTTTCGAAGTCGGCATCCGGAAAGACCCCATTCGTCACCTCTACACAGACGGTCGACGCTCCCCCGATGTCCGAGGGCCAGGCGTCTGAACCGGCGACAGGAGAAACAGACATGATGATCCATCTTTCGACGCTCTTCGCCCTCGCGTTCGTGATCCCCAGCCCGAACGACGACATTTCGGATGCGGCCGCCCCCGCGGCCGTCGACGCCGCCGAGGCCAACGAGGTCGATGGCGACCTGGACGTACTGCCGGAAGAAACCACCGAAACCGTACGCAGCGAGTGCCTGGCGATCGACCAGACCATGAGTCGGAAGGGCACATTCTTCGGCGGAAGCGGCGACGACCACTACCCGATGAACGGTAAGACTATCACGCGCGCCGATCTTCAGGTCGACACGAGCGGGCACGCGGCCGCAAACATCACCAGGCAGGACAGCACCGAGGTGACCGTCCATTGGTGGTACGACCTCTTCTCGAGAGTCACCTACACCCTCAAGGTCTGGGTGGAGTGCTGAGCGGGCCCTGCCAGGCTCATCGCATTGCCGGCCGCCGCGCGGGGTCACTGCTGAAGCGCCAGCAGCGACTCCGCAGCGCGCAGCGGCGGCTCGGCGGCTAACCACGCGCGCGGGAAGAGAGGATTCATGATTTCGACGAATGTTTGCGTTCTGGCGGCCATGCTTGCCACGCCCCCGTTGCTGGCTCCGACCTACAGCATCGGCATCGGGACTGAGGCTAAGTTCGAGGAACACGGCGACTACGAATACTGCGCGGAAGAGGTTCCCGTGACGACCGAGGCGACGAGTAGTCCCTACAGTGAGATGGAGCGTTCCGCGCCCGAATGCGTGGGAGGTCCTCTTGCTTGCGAGCACTGGGTCAACGATCCAAACGGCGGCCACATGGAGTACGGCACTTGTAAAGTTGTATACGTACACGGCTTGGGACCGATCTGCAGTTGCAGCCCTTCCGGCGATTCATCTGGATGCAAGTTGGTACAGTAGCCCGCACGCCGTCGGCGACCGACCTCGACGGCTTAGAGCGCGCGACACCTCGAACGGCGTCGCGTTGGTCTGCTCGTCGGCGGTGAGGCGCGCCTTTTCGTCGCAGTCGCTCGGGCGGCGCGGCGCTCAGCTCAGCGAGCCATTTCTCGGCGGCGGTCATGCGGCCCCCGCGAGAGCCGGCTCGAGGATTTCGACGAGGACATCCTTGCGGAGCCGGTAGGGGCTTCACGTGTCCGCGGCTCCGCACCTCGACCTCGATCACCTTCGGGGAGACCTCGCGGACAGCGACGATCGTGCCGCTCCAGGGGTTGTGATGATGACGGGCGACGGTGTCGCCGGCGCGCAGTTCAGCGGCCGCCTTCGCGGGCCGGTGGCCCTTCCCCTTGACATAGACGGTCGTGCCGTCGTCGCGCTCCTCGCGGAGCGGCAGGAGGTTGTCCAGCTTGCCGCGCTCCTCCATCTGCTCCATCTCGTCCCACGTCCAGAACCGAATTCTGGCGCGGCCCGTGCGCGTTTGCCTCGACCTGGTAGTCCCGGAGGACTTGAGGATCTGGAGACCGAGCTTGTATTGCTCGTCCGCCTAGCGGCGGCCTGTTTCGGAGGTGTAGTTCACGGCGGTCCTCCGAGCTCGGCGATGGCCTCGCCGATCAGGAGCCCAACGAAGAACGCGAACCAAGCTCCGGTGAGCAGTTCGATCACCATGGGCGATGTCCGGCCAATTTCGCCTGCAGCGTGGCGCGCATCATCGGCGAGTGAGCTGCCCGCCGCGGGCTCGCGGTCGGAGGAACTTGAGCATCTGTCTACGAGGCGTAGAGGGCGGAGATGCGCGGAGCGGCAAGACCGCTGTAGTGGGTCTTGTCTCGACGCTCGTCTCGACGGCCGGGCGGGCACGTTGCTTGTCACGGCGGCCCACCGACTGGCGGCCCCGAGGCTTGTCCCCTTGAACCGTCTAGACGGGCACAGGAGCCCGAGCACGCGACGGTGCGATCTCCCGGTCGCCTCGAAAATTCGTCCTGATTTTGTCGCGATTCGGCCAGTTTTCGAGACGACCCATCGTACACTGGCTCGTAGAGGGGTCTGGCGCCCCGTGTACACCACATGACGAACGTGCGCGAGGACGGGACCATCCCGCAATTCGAGCCGCCGCACTGGACCAAGCTCAACACGTTCCGCACGCAGGCGCAGATCGCCGCCGGCGGCGAGGTGTGCATCCCGCCGCAGTGAGCGACGCCATGGGCACGTGGGGCGACGGCATCTACGACAACGACAGCGCGCTCGACGGCCTCGCCGCACTCGTCGCGCGCCGCGAAGGCACGACCGAGGCCGCCCGGCTGGTCGCGCACATCGGCCTGCTCGCCTGGCTCGATCCGGTCGGCGTCACCCACGATCCCCCGGCGTTGTGGGTTCGCCTCGACGATCACGCCGCTGCGATCGCGCAGCTCCCCGAGGACACCCGAGCCGCGCTGCAGCGCCTGCGTGACGATCCCGAGGGCGTCACCGAACACGGGTCGCGCACGCCCGAGGTGCAGGCCGCTCTCGGCGGCTACTGCGACGGTCCGCGGATGGACGCGCTGCTGCGCTTTCCTGGGGCCCAGCCCGTGATCGACGAACTGGCCGGACGCGCGGTCGCCCAGCTCGATCGGGTCCTCGGTCGCAAGGTCGATCTCTACGAGGTCGCCGGCGACCTGGTCGCCCTCGGTGTCCTCGTCGAGCTGGCGAAGGCGGGCCTGTGGACGCCGCAGCCGGCGCGCGTCGCTGCGTGGCGGACAGGCTTCGCCGCCATCGACAAGGCCACCCGCAGCGAGCGCGGCTTCTGGTGGAAGTACGTCCGTCGCGTCCACACCGGCTTCGACCTGCTGGCCCCGCCGCCGCCGGACGCGCCCGCCAAGCGCGCCAGGCCGCTCGTGCGCAAGCCGGCTGCGCCCGCGCCGGCCGAGCCCGAGCGTTACACCCACCCGAAGTTCGGCGCCGGGACCTTGATCGCACGCACCGGCTCCGGCGACGGCGCCACCCTCGAGCTCCGCTTCGACGACGGCGTCACCCGCAAGATCCTGGCCCGCTTCCTCGCGCCCGAGCGCTCCTGATATTATTAATAATACATGCCCTTAAGGACATGTGATGCCAATTGCCCGGCGAGGCGCGGCGCTCCACCTCAACGAAACGCGGGATAGAGCGGCAACGGCTGGGACTCGGGCCAGCGCCGGTGCAGTTGCTCCAGCAGCGCGTCGGCGGTGCCGCGCAGGGCCGGCAGCCGATCGAAGGCGGTGGCGGCGGTGATGAAGGCCTCCAGCCGCGCCAGGATGCGCGACCGCGTCGTGGCGATGCCCCAGTCGGAGTCCGCCTCGATCGCGCGTTCGAGCAGCCACGCCAGCGACGCGATCAGCCAGTAGCCGCTCATCACGGCCAGGGCGGATTCGAAGAGTCGGTCGTCTTGCGCTGCCGGGCAGCCGCGCGCCAGCTCGGCGCGATAGCTGCGCTCCACGCGGCTCAGCAGCGCCTCGGGCAGGCGGTTGGCGCACCAGCAGGTCGGGAACTGCATCCGGGCGTGGGCACCGTCGCGCAGGGCGTGGCCGAAGTACCCGAACTCGAAGTCGATCAGGCGCAGGCGACCGCCGCTGTAAAAGACATTGTCGGGACATGGGTCGCCGTGGATGTAGGCGAGAAAGGGGCCGGGGTGCGCGACTGCCTCGCAGATCGTGGCGACGTCGTCGGCGAGGCCCGCCGCGGCCGGCGACCCCAGCCGCTCGAGCAGACCGACCACGCGGTCGGCCTGCTCCCGCAGCTCGTCCGCCTGCCGGAGGCACGTCGCAGCGACGCCCGCGGACTTCGAGTCGATCGCCCGCGCGATCGCCTCGAAGCGGGCGGCGCCGCCGATCGTGTCGGCGTGCATCGCACCGAGACGGGCCGCGAGGGCCAGGAGCGCCTGCTCGGCCCCGGCCGCATCGCCTTCGAGCAGCGGCTCGACCAGGTCGTGGTGTTCCCCCAGATCCTCGAGGACGATGAGGCCGCGGGCTCGGTCGCCGCCATGAAAGCGCGGGCCGTGCAGCGACTCACCGGCGACTGCGCCGAGGAATTCGGCGCCGGCCCAGTCGCCGAAGAACCGTCGAACATCCCAGGAATCGACTGCATCCGGGTCGTAGCCGTGCATCACGACCTGCTTGACGATCACGCTCGTCGGGCCGTCGTCGAGCGCACCGGCGACCGCGCAGCGCAGGATCAGATTGCGGCGCCCCTCCTCGCTCACGCGTTCGGCCGCGGTCACCCGCACCGGAGCCTCCAGGCCGGCCGAGAGCAGGGTCTCGACCGCCGCGAGCTGCGAGGCGAACAAACCACCGTGCTCCGGGTCGGCAGCGCTCACGAGAGGCTTCTTTAGCACGGCGACGATCCCGGCGTCCCGCGGGTCCTCCAGCGACGCGCGGGGCGGTCGCAGAGGGCGCTCGCTGGCCGAGCGACGGCGGAGCCATCACGCGCGTGCTGTCGGACGTCTCAGCGCGCGTAGCGGCCCGGGGTCGTGCCGACGATTCGCCGGAAGTGACGGTTGAGCTGGCTCTGATCGTAGAGCCCGACCTGCAGGGCGACGTCGCTCGGTCGCACGCCTGCGGTCAGGAGCTCCTTCGCGCGCATGATCCGGAGCCGCGTCAAATAAGCGTGCGGCGGCATGCCGACCTGCGCGCGGAAGGCCCGGCACAGGTGGAACTTGTCGTAGTCGGCGTGCGCCGCGAGGTCGTCGAGCGTGACGTTCTCGGCCAGTCGTTCGTGCAGCAGTTCGACCGCGCGGCGCACCGGCGGGGTGTGCTCGCACTTGGCGTCGCCGACCGCCGCGAATGCGGCGATCGCCTCGGCGACCGCGACCTCGAGCGCGAGGCGATCGGCGCCGGACAGCACCGCGTCGTGCAGGCGCTGGAAGGGCGCGCCGCGCTCGTCGTCGGCGGCGAGCTGCGGGTGCACGCGCAGCTTGCCTGCCACGGGCTCGACGAGGTGGGCGGGGAAGGCGACGATCTGAAACGTGCCGGGGCCGTCGCGCGAGACGTCGCGGTGCACGTCGCCGGGTTGCTTGAACTGCAGCGACCCCGGGGCGCTGCGCCACACCTTGCCGCTGCTCCACCACTCCGAGCGCCCGGTCTCGACGCGGGCGACCGCGTAGCTCTCCTTCATGCCGGCGTGGAGCTCGTCGGTCCACCAGCGAGTGGCGCGCAGGCCGGGCACCGAGACGGCGAGCTCGTGGGTGCGAATCGCCATGGGGGTAGGATAGGTCCGGCGCGCGTGCGCCGCTTGGAGATTCTTGGCGGCGCCGGCCGGCCAAGAATCGCCAAGCCGACGCGCACACCGGGGCGCTATGCCGGGGTCATGCATGACAAACCAGTCGCCCTGGTCACCGGGGCCAACAAGGGAATCGGCCGCGCGATCGCCAGCGAGCTGGCGGCGCGCGGCTACACGGTGCTGGTCGGTGCGCGCGATCTCGTCCGCGGCGAGGCGGCGGCGAAGGCGATCGCCGGTGATGCGCGGGCGCTCGCGCTCGACGTGACGGACGCCGGTTCGATCGCCGCGGCGGCTGGACGGATCCGCGAGGAGCTCGGCCGGCTCGACGTGCTCGTCAACAACGCCGGCATCGCCCGCAGCAGCGCCTCGACGTCGGGCTCGCTCGCGGAGATCGCCGCCCGCGGCAGGCCGAGCAGCGCCTCGCTCGCCGAGGTGCGCGAGGTGTTCGAGACCAATGTGTTCGCGGTGATCGCGGTGACCCAGGCGATGCTGCCGCTGCTCCGCGCCGCGCCGGCCGGACGCATCGTCAACGTGTCGAGCCGCGTCGGCTCGCTGTCCACGATCAGCGCCGCCGATTATCCGTTCCGCGGGATCGGCGGGGTCGGGTACGGCCCGTCGAAGAGCGCCCTCAACGCGGTGACGCTGGCGTTCGCGCAGGAGCTCGCCGACACGCGGATCAAGGTGAACGCGGCGTGCCCCGGTTACACCGCGACCGACATGAACGATCACAGCGGACCGCGAGGCGTCGCCGAGGCCGCGCGAGAGCCAGTGAGGCTCGCCCTGCTCGGCGCCGACGGACCGACGGGCACGTTCTCCAACGACGACGGCCCGCTCCCCTGGTGAGCCCGCGAGGACCGGGCGGCTGGCCTGGCCTGGTGGCCGCGCGTCTACGGCACGCGCCTTCGTGGCGGAGGCGCCGTCGAGATGTCGAACACGAGGCGCTCCGCGGGCTCGAGATCGACGCGCTGCGGGCTGCCAGTGCCGCCTCGTCGGGCGAGGGGCGGGTGCTCGCGCGAGGCGAAGAGCGGGCGCCCGCGGAGCTCGTGGGTCGCGGGTGTGAACTCGTCGGCGAGCCAGAGCTCGGCGGGCTGATGGTCGAAGCGGAGCGCCGACAGCCGCCAGATCTCGGCGACCAGCGGTGGGCCGTCGGCTTCGACCGCGCGCTGGACCGGCTCGATCTCCAGCAGTTGCCCCGGGGCCAGCCGCACTGCGTAATCACAGGCCGCATCGTCGTCGCAGATCTGCAGCCAGCGCGCCTTGCCGCCGTCCTCGGCGGCGATTTTTTCGACGTGAACTCTGGTACCGCGGCGCTTGATCGTCCCGTCGCTGCTCCCCTCGCTGGGGAAATGCAACACGAACCAGGCCGGCTCCCGCGTGTCGTTGACGAACGTGACGGCGAGCCAGAGCCAGCCTCTGTGCTCCTCTCCGAGGGAGACGCGCTCGACGGACGAGGTGCGTCGCACGGCCTCTTCGGGCGGCGCGGCCGGTGGAGGTGTGACGGACGGTTGGGGGAGCGGCGTCGCGGGCGGTGGGATTGCCGGAGCGACCGGGGCGGGCTGCGAGGGCGCGTCGGCGTCGGCGCTGCAGGCCAGCGTGGCCGCGAACAGCTGGATGAGGCGCGCCGATCGTCGCAAGCTGCCAGTCTAGCCGAGCGTGGCGGCGTCGACCAGACGGCCGCGAGGGCGCGAGCGGTGCGTCAGGGGTTCGACTCGGTCCGCATCTTCTGAAGATGCGCGCGGATCTTCTCCGGCCAGAGGTGGTACGCTCTGGCGATCCGGTTTTTGCTCCGTCCTCGTCATTGATGACACCGGCGGGCAGGCGGCCGACAATGAGCAATATGCTGCGTATGGATGATCAGGCGCCAATGCGCGTGAGGCCGGCGCGAACGGATGGTGCATGCATTTGCGTCGTCCTGCAAAGCGGAGTCAGCCATTCCGCGCGACCGGCGAAGGGGAGAGGGCGGCGAGGCGCTCGTCGGCTCGGGCGGCGCCGTCAATCGCGGCGAGCTCGTGTATGCCGTCGCGCGGGCCGGCGAGGAATTGGCCGACCTCGACACGGGGAACGAGCGCGGGGCTCGCCGGCTCCGAGGCCGGTGCCGGCGGGAATCGGGCGACTCGAAATTCGGTCGTTGTAGGGCGGTGGAGGCGCTCAGGTCCGCGCGCGGGGAGCGGGGTCGCTCGTGGGAGTGCGCCCATTCGAGAGGCCGCGGGGCCGGTGTTCGCCGTCGAGCGTGCGGATGTTGCGGAGCCGTCGCTCGGCCATGCGCGCGGCCGGGCTTCGCTTCGCTCATTCAGCTTCTCCCATGACATTCGTTCACATCGCGCGGACACGTTGCAATTGCGATCGGTCCGCGTGTACCTTCTTGTAACCTCCCATCCGGTCGAAAGCCGAAGCATGATGCGCGGTAGGGGTATGTTCCGTGAATAGCGTCTCCAACGTCGTTTCGGCGCTGCTCGGCGATCGAGCCCCGTTCTCGCTCGTCGTCGACGGTATCGCCGAGCTGCCCAGGGTGGTCCGTTTCAGCGGACGCGAGGGGGTCAGCGAGCTGTACGAGTTCAGGGTCGAATTCGCGGCGGGCGAGCTCGATCTCGCCCAGATGATCGGGAAGGCGGCGACGCTGCAGCTCGACGGCCTCGGGCCGCCGCGCCTCGTGCACGGCGAGATCGCCAGCATCGAGTATACCGGGGATTCGCGGCGCTATCAGCTGTACGAGCTGATCCTCGTCCCGCGGGTGTGGCGGCTGCTGCACCGTCAGGGCTCCCGGATCTTCCAGAACAAGACCACCGCCGAGGTCGTCGCCGCGGTGTTCAAGGACGCCGGCCTCGGCAGGGACGACTTCCGCTTCGAGCTCGCGGCCGCCTACGCCCCGCGTAACTATTGCGTGCAGTACCGCGAGAGCGACCTGGCGTTCGTGTGTCGGCTGCTCGAGGAGGACGGGATCCACTACTTCTTCGAGCACCGCGAGTCGCGAGCGACGATGGTGCTGACCGACCACTCGCAGGCCCATCCGGCGATCGCCGGCGAGTCGACGGTGTGGAACCACGAGAGCGGCGAGCTGCGCGACCGCGAACACGTCAGCTCGCTGCGGCTGGTCGAGCGCGTGCGGCCCGGCAAGGTGTCGCTGCGCGACTTCAACTTCCACAAGCCGACGCAGAAGACCGAGGCCGACGCGAGCGCCAAGCGCGACGTCGACCTCGAGGTCTACGACTATCCGGGTGAGTTTCAGGAGCCGAGCGCCGGCGGGCCCCATCAGGGGCAAGCGATGGCGAAGATCCGGCTCGAGGAGCTGCAGCTGATGCGCCGCCAGGTGTCGGGCGCGAGCGACTGCATGCGCCTGGTGCCGGGCCACCTGTTCACGGTCGAGGGCCACCACCGCGCCGACCTCAACGGCGCGCGCGTGCTGACGCAGGTGATTCACCAGGGCACGCAGACGCAAGCGCTCGACGAGGACGCCGCCGAGGGCTCGTTCCACTACGGCAATCAATTCGTGTGCGTCGACAAGCAGGTGCCGTTGCGGCCGCCACGCGCGACGCCGCGGCCGGTCGTGCGCGGCGTCCAGTCGGCGACGGTGGTCGGCCCGGCGGGCGAGGAGATCCACGTCGACGAGCAGGGCCGCGTGCTGGTCCAGTTCCACTGGGACCGGCAAGGGCAGCACGACGAGCGGTCGTCGTGCTGGGTGCGGGTGTCCCAGAGCTGGGCCGGCGCCGGCTGGGGCGCGATGTTCATCCCGCGGATCGGCCACGAGGTGCTGGTCGACTTCATCGAGGGCGACCCCGACCGGCCGATCGTCACCGGCCGCGTGTACCACGGCGAGAACGCGACGCCCTATCCGCTGCCCGACGAGAAGACCAAGAGCACCGTCAAGTCCGAGAGCTCGCCCGGCGGCGGCGGCTTCAACGAGCTCCGCTTCGAGGATCGCAAGGGCTCCGAGGAGGTCTTCTTCCACGCGCAGCGCGACCTGAACGAGGTGGTGCTCAACAACAACAGCCGCGCGGTGACGGTCGACCAGACGTTCACGGTCGGCGGCAACCAGACGTTCACGATCACCGGCGACCGCAGCGTGACCGTGACGGACGGCGACGAGTCGCTGACGGTGAGCACCGGCAAGAGCACGACGACGATCAAGCAGGACCGCAGCGTGACCGTGAACTCGGGCGACAGCTCGCTCACCGTCGAGTCCGGGACGCACACGATGACGGTCAAGCGGGCCATCACTGCGACGTCGCAGACCGAGAACATCGGCTTGACGGCGAAGACGGGGATCGCCCTCACCGCCGAGACGGCCGACCTGACCGCGACGGCTCAGCAGGCGGTGGCGATCGCGGCGAAGACGAAGACGTTGACGATGTCGGCGCTCAAGGACGCGGCGCTCGCGTCCCTGACGGGCAAGCTGGGCCTGTCCGGCAAGAAGGAGGTGTCGCTGGTCTCGGCGACCTCGACGCTGACGATGGGGAGCAAGGAGAAGGCGACGCTGGCGTCGAGCGACGCGGTCCACATCGCCGCGGTCAACACGGTCGCCGTCGGCAGCAACACCGTCGAGGTCCAGGGCAAGAAGATCGTGCTGACCGGCGCCGAGGAGATCACGCTGCAGGTCGGGTCGAGCTCGATCACGATCAAGGCCGACGGCGTGACCGTTTCGGGGCCGAAGATCACCAGCTCGGCGATCGGGATGCACACGATCTCCGGCGCGCTGATCAAGATCAACTGAGGTCCGATGCGCACGCTCCAGCGACTCGGCCAGGACCTCGCCGGCTTCATCGCCGGCCACGAGCACGGGCTCTGCGTGCTGCAGGCGGAGCGCGACTACCTGCCGTGGGTCCACGCGACGCTGCACGAGCTCGCGGCGGGCTCGGCCGACGTGTTTCTGCCGTTCCCGCACCCGTTCGTGTCGGCCGACGCCTACGCGGCGACGGTGGCCGAGGGCTGCCTGCTGGTCGCCCGCGACCGTGCCGGCGACGCCGCCCTCGAGCTGCCCCAAGCGTGCGTCGATCCGGCGCGGCCGGCGGTCGCGCGGGTGCGGTCGACGCTCGAGTTCACGCGCGACATCGTCCTGCCCAAAAGGACATGTCCTCCACGACTGGTAGCGATCCTCGTCCCGCTGACGGTCGAGGCCGAGGCGCCGGCGCTGGAGTTCGCGCGCGCGCTGGTGGCGGCCGAGCCGGGCTGGCCGCCGTGGTTCCACCGGATGCGGATCTTCGTCCACGCGCCGCCGGGCGCCGCGCTCGGCGAGCTGCCGCGCTTCTCTCGCGCGCTCGCGGTCGACCTGTCGCTCACTGCCCTGGCGACGGGTGTCTCGGAGGAGGCGAACGATCCCGAGGCGCCGCCGGAGCGGCGGGCGCAGGCGCTGCTGCAGGCGGCGGCGATCGACGCGGCGAGCGGGCGCCACGACGAGGCGATCGTCGGCTTCCGCGAGCTGTACTCCTGGGCCGAGGCGGCCGCGAACCCGGTGCTCTCGGCGCTGGCGCTGAGCGGGCTCGGCGACGTTTCATCTGCCCGAAAGGACAGCCGCGAGGCGGTGTCGTGGTACGAGCGCGCGCTCGTGCCGGCGAGCCGGACCGGGGCGGCGCTGCTGATGCTCGCCATCACGCAGAACCTCGCGCGGCTGTACTTCGAGCTCGACCGCCGCGCCGACGCCGAGACGTTCTACGACGGGGCGCAGAAGCTCGCCATGGCCGTCCCCGACGCGGCCAGCCATGCGCAGGCGCTGCAGTGGCGCGGGCGGCTGGAGGAGCTGCGCGGGGCTCACGAGGAGGCGGCGAGGAGCTACCTCGCGGCGGCGCAGGTGGCCCGGGATCACGCCCACGCGGCGCTGCTCGCCGAGCTGCGGCCGCGCCTGACGACGAGCCAGCGCCGCGTGCCCGCCGGGCTCGGACGCGAGATCGCGGTGTTCCTGGAGGGGTCGCAGTGAGCCAGCTGTCCCTCATGGCGACGCCGAAGGCGCCGCCCGAGCCGCCGAAGAACCCGGCGCGGGTGCTGCAAGAGGGCATCGGCACGGTGATGGCGACCATCAACGCGCCGGTCGACGCGTTCAACGAGAAGTTCGCTGTGCTCACTGCCGGCCTCGCGCAGGCGTGGCCGGAGTTCCCGGCGGCGACGATCGGGTCGCTCGCGGTCGGGCTGCCGCACGCCCACCTCCCGCTGCCGACGCCGCTGCCGGTGATCGGCGCCGTGGCGCTCGGCTGCTGCGTGTCGGTGCTGATCAACGGATTGCCGGCCGCGCGCGTCGGCGACATCGGCCTCAACCCGACGTGCCTCGGCGCGCCGCTGCCGGGCTTCGAGATCTTCACCGGCTCGTCGAAGGTGTTCATCGGCGGGGCCAGGGCGGCGCGTATGTTCGACGTGACGATGCATTGCTGGCCCGCGCCGACGAAGGGGCTGAAGCCCGGCGCGCTGACGACGGTCGCGTCGGCCGCGAACAAGGTGATGCAGGTGATGCCGTTCGTCGGGATGGGGGCGCAGGCGGTCGGCGTGGTCGCCGACGGCATCGACTCGGCGAACGCCGAGGACCCGGCCGTCGCCGAGGCGTACGCCCTGTCGGCCGTGATGGGTGCGGCGCAGCTGGCGATGGACGCCGCGTCGATGGCTGCGGGGATGCTGCTGGGCAAGAACCCGTGCATCGGGCCGCCGATGGGTGCGCTCCTGCTGGGCGCGCCGAACGTGCTGATCGGCGGGTTCCCGGTGCCGAGCGGCGTGGCGATGGCCCAGCGGCAGCTGTCGCGGGCCGACCTGCCGCCGAGCCGGCGCGGGAAGAACGATGCGGACCAGCAAGGACCGGCGACTTGCAAATGACGATGGACGCGCAAACTCCACGATGCGGCGGCGGCCGGGGGCTGCGATGGGTCGGCGATCCGGTCGACGTCGTCACCGGCGCGCTCGCGGACGCGGCGGCCGAGTTCACGCTGCCGCTCGGGCCGCAGCCGGAGGCGGGGGCGATCGTCTGGCGGCGCTACTACAACACCGCCAACCTGGCCGACGGCCCGCTCGGCCGCGGTCACACCCACGAGTACGATCGCACGCTGCGGGCGGTCGTCGACGGGTGGTTGTACACGCAGCCGGACGGCGAGACGGTGCTGTTCCCGTTCGCGCCCCCGGGAGAGGCCAGCGAGTGCGCGCGCTTCGTGCTGAGGCCGATGGTCGGCGGCTTCACCGTGCGGGCGCCGGACGAGACCGAGTACGAGTTCGCGGTCGCGGACGTGGCCGCGGTCGCGCGCCCGCGCAAGGTGTCCCGAGAGACATGGTCGATCGCGCTCGAGTACGACGAGCGCGGGCGGCTGGTCCGGCTGGCCGACGCCGCCGGCGCGCACGTGGTGACGATCGAGCGCGCCGGCGAGCGGGTGCAGACGATCTGGCTGACCCGCCACCCGACGCGCACGCAGGGGCCGCCGCTGGCGCTGATGCGCTACCAGTACGGCGACACGGGCGACCTGCTGGCGGCGACCGACCGCTACGGACACGCGCAGCGGTTCACCTACGACGCGGCGCACCGGATGGCGACCCGCGTCGACCGCAACGGCTACCGCTTCGAGTACTCCTACGACGCCGCGGGCCGCTGCGTGCTGTCGCGCGGGCACGACCGCAACGGCGAGGTGCGCCTGCGCTACATGCCCGAGGCGCAGGCGACCGAGGTGACGCGCGCCGACGGCGGCGCGTGGCTTTATCGCTACGACGCGTCGCTGTCGATCACCGAGATCATCGATCCGTACGGGGGGATCCGCCGGTTCGAGTACGATGATGCGGGGCGTCTGAGCCAAGAGACAGACGCCGGCGGTGACACGCGCAGCCCGGTGTACGACGCCGCCGGTGAGATCGTCGCCTGGCGCACCGCCAACGGCGGAGTGCGGCCCGCCGAGGTGCCCTCGGGGCCGCTGCCGCACCGGGTGCCGCGGACGCCGGCGGAGCTCGAGCTCGGCGAGCTGGCCGCAGAGGTGCTGGAGAACGCGCCGCTGGCGTCGCCGGGGATCGAGCCGCTGTTCACGGGCGGGGCGTCGATCTACTCGCACCTGTTCCCGGAGCGCGACCCGCGGGCGCAGGTGCGGCGCGACGAGCTGGGTCTGCTGGTCGAGGAGCGCGGGGCTGCACCGTCGCCGCGGCGATGGGCGTACACGCCGAACGGCTGGGTGCGCTGGTACTCGGACCACGACGGCGGCCGCTACGAGTTCGAGTTCGCCGGCGGCAACATGCGCAACCTCGCCCGCGATCCGCTGGGGCGGACGATCCGCTACGAATACACGCTGACCGATCAGATCGCCGCGGTGACCGACCCGGCCGGCAATCGTCACACCTACCGCTACGATCTGCGCGACGCGCTGACCGAGGTCCGGCACTACGAGCAGCTGGTCGAATCGTACAAGTACGACCGGGCCGGCAACCTGATCGCCAAGCACGACGCGCGCGGCGAGCTGCTGGTGTCCTATCAATACGGGCCGGACGGGCTGAAGTCCGTGCGCCGGCTGGCCGACGGGGAGGAGCACCGCTATTCGTACACGCCGGCCGGGCAGTTCGCGCGCATCGAGTGGGCCGGGCAGGCGCTGGAGTTCGCGTACACGGGGGCGGGGCGGCGGCGCAAGGACCTCCGCGACGGCCGCGGGGTGGAGCACGCCTTCCTCGCCGACCGGCTGCTGGCGACCACGGTGCTCGGCCGCTTCACGACGCGCTACCGTCGGCTCGACGCCGGGACGCTCGAGATCACCGACCCGCTCGGCGACGTGCATCGACTGGTGCTCGAGTCGGACGGGGTGGTCACGCGGCACCTCGCCTGCGGCGCGCGCGAGCTGACGCAGGTCGACTCGCGCGGGCACGTGCGCGAGAAGCACCTGTTCCCGGTCGACGGCAGCGAGGCGCCGTGGCGACGGACCTTCGCGTATTCGGCGGAGGGCGACCTGCTCGCGGTCAAGGACTCGGAGCGCGGCGAGACGCGCTACCAGTACGACGCGGCCCACCAGCTCGCGGGCGTGACGAGGCCCGACGGCCAGGGCGAGAAGTACACGTACGACGCGGCCGCGAACCTGGTGGAGGCGCCGCACCTGCCGGCGGCGGCGATCGGTCCGGGCAACCAGCTGCTGATGGCGAACGGCAGCAGCCTCAGCTACGACCACCGGAACAACCTTTCAGTGTGGGAGCGCGAGGGCCGGACTCTACGCTTCCAGCGCGACGCGCTCGACCGGCTGCGAGCGATCGAGGGCCTGGACGCGGCCTGGACCGCCGAGTACGACCCGCTGGGCCGGCGGATCCGCAAGACCTTCGGAGCGAGCTCGACCGAGTACTTCTGGGACACCGACCGCCTCGCGGCCGAGATCCACAGCAGCGGCCGCGTCCGGGTGTATGTCTACGTCGACGACTTCTCGCTGACGCCCTGGCTGATGATCGACTATGATTCGGTCGATGCCGAGCCAGGCAGCGGCAAGCTCCACTACCTCGTCACCGACCAGCGCGGGGCGCCCGTCGCTGCGCTGGACGGCAGCGGACAGCGGGTGTGGTCGGCGGAGCTGGCGCCGTACGGGCTGGCGCAGGTCCAGGGCTCGCTCGAGGTCTCGCACCGGCTGGCCGGGCAGTTCTACGACGCGGAGACGGGGCTCTGCTACAACCGCTTCCGCTACTACAGCCCGGAGCTGGGGAGGTATCTCGAGGAGGACCCGGCTGGGACGGGCGGAGGGCTCAACCTCTATGCATACACCTGCAACCCGCTGGTCCAGTTCGACCCGCGCGGGCTGGTGTGCACGCACTGCCAGTCGAAGGACCACGAGACCGAGGATTGTCCAATTAAGAAGCTCGCAGAGGGTTTAGGGCTTGGCGTCAATGATACGGCGACGGCACTACATTCTGCCTCGGGGGCGTACAAGGGCACAACTCGGCTGGGCCACGCGCTGTCAAAGCATGCGGGTCGTAACCCGCAGATCTGGGGCAAGGTCACCGGCAACCCAAGCACGTGGCATCAGCAGGCGCTTCAACACTTCCGCGACATCGCCGGCGGTCCGGGCTCGGCCAACAAGGTGACCGACCCGAAGACGGGACTGCAGTGGATAGAGAAGAGACTGCCCGACGGTCGAGGCATCCGGCTGAATCTTGACTACACATTCAAGGGATTTGTGGACTGATGGGCCAAATCGTCGAGGTAGTTTTCGAGTCTGTGGCCCCGAATACGGCGGCTACACTCCTGCATGACGTTATTGCGACGTCTAGCGACGTGCGCGGCATCGACGTGGACGGAAAGAGCGTTTCCTCGGGCGCGAGTGCCAGGGAGCTCGTAGGTTCCGGCGCTTCGTGTGTATCGGTTCGATTGTCCGATGCTACGATGGGTTGCCGGCTAGTTCCGAACGTCGGGCTCCGCCTGCTGAAGACCGGCGACGACTGCTACGATGTTGAGGTCAATCTCGACCTCGATGACGTTGACGAGCCGTCCACCATAGCGTCAGCCCTGCACGACTTTGCGCGAGACCTGGCGCGACGGAACGACGTGGCCAGCTATTTCGCCGGACTCGAACCTGCTGCCGATGAGGACACCAGGATTTTCACCGGAGAGACACAGGGTCCGTTGCGCTTCCTGAAGTAGCCAGAGGCCAATGCCCTGGTGCGGGCTCGGCGGGAGCGGACAGCGTCGAGGTCGGAACCGAGGCCGAGCACCAGGGGGCGCCCGGACAGGCGTACGATTCGTTTTTGCTGCTCGTACGTGAGGTGCGAGGCGCAGTGGGAGACGACCTCCGTGGCCTACTCGTGGGCTATAACAGCGCCCAGACGATAACGCCGACCAGAAGCAAGAGGACAAGGACGAGGTTGACCTTCAGCAGGGTCGTTCGCAGGGGATTTTCGGGGGTCGGCGTTGAAGGGGGAGAGGACGGTTCGGGGGCCTGTGCCTCTTGAGCGCGGCGAGGTCGGCTGAGGTCGTGGACGCGCATGGCTCCGATCGTTGGATCGAGTGACGACGACGCGGATTTTGGCGAGGTCTGGGCGGGCGAGCCATGGATGCGGCCCATGACGATAGTTCTCTCGTCATCATCCTCCCCTGGCGACCTCGGCAGGGGGCGCGGCACGGCGCTGAGACGGGGGTTGGCCTGCAGCTCGGTCCTGTCTGAAGGGGGCGGCGATTCTCGTGCTGGCTGCGGGCTCAGGATCTCGGTTCGATCGGGGAGCGAGGGCGAGGGGTTCAGGATCTCGGTTCGGTCTGGCGGTGGGGTTTTTCCGGGGAGCTTCTCGGTGCGTACTTCGGGCGGAGATCGGTGGCTCGGGAATCTTTTTTGAAAGACCTCCGTGCGCTCGTCGAGGGGGTCGGCCGGTCGATTCGGTCGGGCTCCGAAGAGGGACACTCGCTCGGTGGGAGGGTCCTCGGTGTTGGCGAGGAGCAGAGTAGTGTCCTGCTGGGACGGTGGGAGGCGTTCGGTTCGCTCGATCGACGCGTCTTGGGCGGCTCGAGAGAGTATCGCCCGCGCGCTCTGCACCGGCTTGAGCGGCGCGGGGCGGCCGGCGAGTGGGCGCAGCGGGGATACGGGCGGGTTGGGGGTCGTGACCGGCCGTTGCTCGGGTCGCTGGGGGGAGGGCGAATCGACGCCTGATCTGTGCGCGGCCGCGGTCGGGAGCGGGCTCGCTTGCGTCTCTGGCTTGCGCGTGGGCGATGCGGTCTCTGGCTTGCGCGTGGGCGATGCGGTCGGGAGCGGGCTCGCTGGCGTCTCTGGTTCGAGAGTGGGCGGCGCGGTCGCTGGCGTCTCTTGCTTGCGCGTGGGCGATGCGGTCGGAGGCGCGCTCGCTGGCGTCTCTGGCTTGAGTGTGGGTGATGCTTTCGGCGGCGGATTCGCTGGAGTCTTTTGCTTGCTCGCGGGCGGCGTTACTGTCGGTGGATTCGCTGGCGTCTCTGGTTTGCTTGCAGGGAGGCCCAGAGCTTCGCGCAGGGCGGCACGCATCGCGGCCAAATTGGAGGGGCGTTGCGCGGGGTCGACTGCGAGCGCCTGGTCGAGCAGGCGATCGACGGCGGGGGGCACGGGCGCGAGCGAGCTGAGCATCGGCGGCGAGGCCGAGGGGCAGGTGCCTGAGATCAGCTCATATAAAATGGCCGCGAGGGCGAAGGCATCACTGCGTGGATCGCCCTTTTCGTTGCGCTGCTCCGGGGCGCGGTACTCGGCCTCTTCGAGCTGTTCACCGACGAGCTCGATCTCGGCGACGCCGTAGTCGAGCACCTCGACCTCGTCGGCGATACCCACGGTGCAGCGCGATGGGGTGAGCGCCCGGTGGGCGACGCCGGTCTTTTCGACTGCGTCGTGCAGGACGGCGGCGATCCGCTCGCCGATGGTCAGGGCTCGCTGCCAGGGGATCCGTCCTTCCTGCGCGCGCAGTCGATCGAGGCTGCGATTCACGGGTGGATCGTCGACGACGTGCGGCGGGTCGGGCGGGGTCGCGGGGACCTGCGGCGGGAGCGTCAGGCCGGGGATCTCGGCCTCGGTGGCGGTCGTCACCAGGCGGTGGTATTCGGCCCACGCGCTCGCCGTCGTACACGCGGGGTCGAACAGCGTCAGGGCGCGCCGCTGGCCGGCCTGCGGGTCGTGGGCGAGGTATGTCAACACCGCTCCGTCGCCGCGGAGGGGGGCCAGCAGCTCGAAGCGGCCGGCGATCGAGGTGCCGAGGGGTGGTGGGAACAAGTCGGCCATTCGTCGTTATCGCCAGAACGTCGAGACGATGTCGCGCTGGATCTTGTGGTGCAGGCGCTTGATCTCGAGGAGGAACCGCTGGGCCGCCTCGCAGCCGCGATCGATGCGGGTCTTGGCGTAGCTGCCGGGCAGGCCGCGGGTCATCGCGCGCAGGATGATGACGATCAGCTCGTCCTGCCAGAAGGCGGAGCGGATCGCCTTGCGCACGCCCGGGTAGAGGTCGAGGCCGCGGAGGGCGCCGACGTCGATGGGGCGTCGCTTCTCCTGCGCCGTGTACACGAGCGCGTGGAGGGGCTCCATGCGGGTGATGTCTTCGGACAGCAGGAAGTAGAAGAGCGCGCCGAGGGCGAAGATGTCGTGCGGCTCGAGCAGCGGTCGTTCGACGATGCAGCGGCGGTAGTCCTGGACGTCGGGGGCGACGCCGCTGTATTTGGCGACCTTGCCGCCGTCGAGGATCGCCTCGATCTTGAGGTCGTGGACGTGCTCCTCGTCGAGCGAGTGGCTGATGATGTCGCCGGGCATCAGCGGCAGGGACAGGCCGCGCATCTCCGGCGGGATGACGAACGTCTTCTCCTCCGGTGAGAAAGTGAGCGGTACGTCGAGGCCGACGTCCTGGCGGCGGTTCTTCGCCTCGGGCGACAGGAACGGGCTCTTGTTCTGGCCGGTGGCCTCGTCGTCGTCGTACCACGAGCGGGTGGGCGTCGCCTCGTCGGCGAGGCCGAAGTCGATCAGCAGGGTGCGGAACGTCGGGTACCCGGTGAGGTCGTTGAGGATGTCGCTGACGTTCATCTCCGGGCGGTGCTCGCCGCGCCAGTTCGACTTGCTGTTACGGACGCCCGAGAAGCGGACCATGATGTTGTCGGCGGCGAGGTCCTTGTGGATGATCCGCTTCTCGCCGTGCAGCCACGCCACGCCCTCGACGAGCTGGACCACGGCCAGCACCTTCTCGAGCAGGAGCGCCTTCTCGAACAGCTCCGCGGTGCGCTGCTGCAGCCACTTCTTCGGCAGCAGGGCGCCGAGCCGCTCGAGCCAGCCGTGCTTGGAGGCGAGGACCAGGGCGGTCGTCTCGCTGCCCTTCTTCTTCCACTGGTCCATCACCTCCTCGCGGCGGCGCCGCGCGAAGTCCTTGAGGCCGAGGGTCAGGTGCTCCATCACGATCACGTCGCGATGGACGAAGTTGATGATCGTGCCCTTGCCCTCGACCGCCTTGTCCTGGCAGCACGTGCGCGCGGTCGCCGAGGAGAGCTCCTGCACGCGGTCCATGACGCGGTTGGCCGGCAGCACGTACTTGCAGGCGGTGCACTGCAGGCCGGGGTGGGCGTCGAGGTCGACGCGGGTCAGCGGCTCCTGCCCGCACGTGGGGCAGCGCGGGTGATAGACCTTGCCGCAGCCGCACAGCACCAGCGGCCGCAGCTGCAGCACGTCGAGGATGTGCAGGACGTTGACGTTGTCGGCGTCGCTCAGCTTGCGCAGGTGGGCGATCTCGGTGGCGAACAGGCGCTCGTGGGCGAGGGTCGCGTGGCTGTGCAAGATCTTGATCGCCACGCTGCGGGCCGGCTGGCTGCCGATCTGCTGCTGGCCGCACAGGACGCGGGCGAACTTGCCCTGACCGAGCTCGACGGGGACCCATAGCCCGCCGCGGTTGCGGGTCATGCGAAAGGCGTAACGTAGCTGGGAGTTGACGGTCTCACGGCTGATCGCCGCCTCGGGCGGGAGCGCCGCCTGCGTGAGACTGGCGGCCCTCGACGCGGATATGTCGGTCGTTTGTGCCATCGCTCATCGATCCTTCAGGTGATACCGATACATGCCAGGTGGGCGCGCGCCAGCTCCGGCTCGTCGACCTGCAGGACGATGAAGTCGCGGACCGGGGTGGCGAAGCAGACGGTGAGGTGCAGGCGGGTGACGTCGATCGAGAGCCGCTCGCTCAGGCGGGCCTGGGTGGCGTAGCAGATGACCTCGCGCAGGCCGAAGGCTCGCTGACCGACGTAGACGACCTTCTCGGCGCCCGGGTCGAGCATCGCGCGGGTCAGGCGCGAGCCGACGCCGTTCGGATTGGAGTAGAGCCCGGGCCGCTCGCCGGGGTGGCCGACGACCGTCAGGGCGAGCGAGACCTCGGCGTAGCGCTGGACCACCAGCTTGCACGACAGGCCGGCGGTGATCGGGATCTCGAAGCCGTGGCGCAGCTCGTCGGCGGTCAGCGCGACCGGGTGCAGGATCACCGTGACCTCCGGCGTATTGAGCAGGATCGGCACCGTGGTCGGTGCCACGTCCACGACGCGCCAATTCTCGGGCAGGGCCACCTCGAACTCGTCGTGCGCCGGGATCGCCGCGTCGAGCGTCTCCTCGAGCGCGGTCAGGAGCTCGCGCGCGGTGGCGAAGCGGTCGCGCGGGTTGATGGCGACCGCGCGCGACAGGACGGGCTCCCAGGCGCCGACGTCGAGGCCGACGAGGCCCGGGGTCGGTCGTCGCAGCGCGCACGCGCCGTGCTCCGGGTCGCTGGCCGAATTGGGGTAGGGCAGGTAACCCGTGAGTAGGTGATAGAGGATGAGCCCGAGGGCGTGGACATCGGTGAAGGTGCCCGTGCGGTGTTGCAGCACTTGCTCGGGGGCGGGGTACTTCGGCGAGTGGGCGATGAGGACCGAGCCGGTGGGCGCGTCCGGCAGCGACGCCGGCTCCTCGTAGGCCGGACGGATACAGGCGATGCCGAAGTCGATCAGACGAATACGCCGACCGTGGGCGGATTCAGCCACGATGATGTTGTTCGGCGCGATGTCTCGATGTGCGATGCCGTGGGCGTGTGCCTCGCCGAGCGCCTCGATCACCGGACGCAGCAGCTCGAGCGCCTCGCGGGGGGACCACTCGATTCGCGGGCTCTGCCGCAAGATCTCCGCGAGGGTGCGGCCCTCGATCCATTCGAGCGCCATCCACGGCACGTTTCCGCGCTCGGGGAGGTTGATCGTGCCGCAGTCGTAGGGCCGCACGATTGCCGGGTGCTCGAGCGCGGAGAGGATCTTGATCTCCTGAAAGAAATGCGAGATGGCCTCCTGCTCGATGGAGGCCTCGGGGGTGGCCAGCGGGCAGAACACTTTGACCGCGACCTCTTTGTGCAGAGAGAGGTGGCGCCCGCGATAGACCACGCCGAAGCCGCCGCGCGCGACCGCCCGGTCGAGCGCGAAGGTGCCCTTCAGGGTGGTCCCGCTCAGCCGCAAGATATCGATGTCTTCGCTCATCGCCGCCCATTCCTCTATGCGGGCCGGAGGCCTCGACCCGGTTCATCTTGCTCCGTCTCTATGAGGTGATCAAACCATTTTCGCCACGCGCGAATCCGCCGTCGGCGGCCTCGGCCGGTCGGCCGGTGCGAATGCGCTCGACGCCCGGCGTGGGGGCCTGTGCGAGGCGCTTCGCACATTGCGGTGAGGCCGCGCGCATCCGTGATGCATCATTCAGAAGAATCTGTCGCCGGCAGGGGCGCTCCAGGGCAGCCGGCGCGGCAGCTCGGGCGAGCCATTCACCGCCGCCGTCGCTCCGGCGGCCGGTCGCCTCCTCCGGCTCGTCGCTGGCGCTTTGGCCGCGGAGGTTCGTCCCGTCACACCATCTCTGACCGAGCCGATCGACGTGGCAGACGCGGATGCCTCAGGGAGCGCACGCCCGCGGCGGCCCGGGATCCGCGCCCCGGCACACGATATCGCTCGTCGTGCGGTCCGCACATATTTTGTCGGGCCCGAATGTGAACACGGTGACGGGCACGTCCATGCGATCGGCGCGAGCGAGGACGCAGCGTCGGGCCTCGCCGCTCGACACGGTCCGTCTGCCCGTCAGTAGGGCCTCGCTCCTTCGTCGCTGGCGAACTCCTTGCCGCCTCGGCGAGGACAGCAGCGGTCGGAGTCGTGAGCGGCCGGAGTGGCACGGCGCCGAGGGTCGAGATGGATTCACAGCGATCGGTGTGTCGTGAAGGTCCTCACGTGATGCGAGATTTTTTCGCGACGAGGCGGGCATGCAGATTGCACCGAACGGTGCGATGCGCATCGCCTGGACGCTCGCGGTTCTCTCTCTCTGCCAGTGTGATGTCCTGCGCCTCGGCGGTACGGGCGGCTCGAGTAGCACGGGTGGCGGTACCGGATCGACGGGTGCCGAGTTCGGTTCGTCGGGCGAGCCGGGCAGTTCGGCGTCATGGTCGGGCGGCGAGACCGGGCCGAGCACGGGCGACGGCCAGACCGGGCCCCTGGAGATGTCGACCGCGAGCGGGGTGACGGCGAGCAGCGACACGGGCGATGGAGGCACCGAGAGCACGAGCGGCGAAGAGACCGAGGGCCTTCCGCAGCTCGATTGTCCGGGGGCGAAATGGATGTTCACGTTCCCGGAGTGGAACAGCCCCGCGGCGCTGTTCGTGGATTCGCGTGGGCACCTGTTGATGGGCGGCTACGAGGCGGGCATGACGGTGATGCACGACATCGACGCCGACGGCGTGCTGGTGGGTAGCACGGTCGTGGGATCGACGGCGGACGGGCAGTATAATTTCGGCGGACTCGACGCATCGGACGCCTGGTACGTCGCCTATTTCAGCGACTGGCAGTCTCCGACCGGCGGCGTCCGCAAGTACGCGGTCGGTGGTTCGTTGCTGTGGGATCGGGCCGTCGGCGTGCTGCCCGAAGCGAGCGCGCCGGCGCTGGCCGTCGGCGCCGACGGAACGACGCTGCTGAGCATCGGCTGGGAGGACGGCACGTACCACACGCGCCTCGTCCGCCACGACACCACCGGCAGCAAGACGCTCGACACCACGATCGACGGCGAGTGGCTCGCGCCGCTGGCGGTCGACGCCGTCGGCGGGGCCGCGGCGACTTCGATCGGGGAGCATGGTAAGGCGTTGCGCCTGGGACCGACCGGCGCAGTGCAGTGGTCCCGCGATCTCGATGAGCCGGTCACGCGCATGTGGGCCGGCGTCGTCGCGGGCGGCGACTTCTTGTTCGGTGGTGCGGCCAATGCGACCCCGACGCTGGCGGCGCGCTACACCGCCGGCGGCGCCTCGGTCTGGAACAGTGTGGTGCTGCCGACCCTCGATTCCGGTGACGCCACCGACTTCTACTTCACCTCTGGGGGCGCCTCGGCGTTCTCGCATCGCCTCTTTGGACCGTTCACCGCGGTGGCCACGCGCGTCGCGCCGAACGGCGAGCCGGCGGGCAGCCATGTCTGCGAGAACGCGGCCGGCTCGCCGATGCAGGTGGCGCTGGCCGGCGACGACACGCTCTACCTGGCGGGCGCGGGCATGGTCGGGACGACCAGCATGCGCTTCCTGGCGGCCTTCGATTGAGCGCGCGGCTCAGGACCGTTCGTGGCAGAAGTCGAGGTCGACCGAACCGCCTCCCGTCGCCGAGGCGTGCTTTCGGCGACCTGTCAGCGCGGCGAGGCCTCGAAGGTGCGGACGATGTCCAGGCACCAGCCCAAATCGGTCGAGTCTTCGGATTGTTCCTGGCAGTTCACGTCGATGCGACGACCCGCGACCTCGACGCGGCCGAGGAGCGTGTAATACGGGCCGCCCATGCCGCTGTCCTCGTCGATGTCGATGCGGTAGTGGAGCGCGCCGTCGCGGCGGTCGAAGCGGAGGTCCGCGCTCTCGCCAGCGGGGGCGATCTGCATCTCTTTGGCGTACCGAGCCATGGGCCCGAGGGTGATGTGCGTGCCGTCCGATTTCTCGCTGACGACGGCGTCCTCGGGCACGAAGGCCCGGAGCCGCAGCGCGGGGATGTCGAGGGTCTTGCGCGGCGAGTCCGGGCGCTGCTGCGAGGTGCACCCGCCGGCGACCAGCCACGCGAGGGTGAGCAGGCACAGGCGGCGGGGGCGGCGGGAGGAGGGCATTTCGGGATGATACGACGGTGCGCCTCGTGGCGCCCGCCTCCCTGGCTCGGCGCGGCTCGCCGGCCAGTGCAGGCGATGTTCTCCGCCGCGCCTCGATAGGCCGCGCGCGGATGTGCCGGGCGGCGGACGAGCCTCGACGGGTCGGCGCGATGGAGGTGTCCTTTCAGACAGGTGGTGAAGCGCGTCGTCGCCGGGAGGTCCCGGCTGGCGGATGGTCGCGTCGTGGATGTTCTTTTCGACATGTCTTTAAGGACATCAATGTGCCGGCGTTGCCGTGCCGCGGGGAGGGCGTCCTCGGCGCGGGCGGATCCGCGAGCGGGAGATTTTTTGCACCCGCCGGGGCAATTTTTTCCCGGGCGGCGGGTACTCCTCCCGGGCTAAGGTCCGCATGACGATCGGCCGCCGCTCCGTGGACCACGACGAACGAACACTGCTGCAGGCGCCGCAGGGCAGCGGGCGGCCGTCGGAGGAGCGCGACGGGCTGCTGGCGATCTCCGAGACCCTGCCGGCGACGGGCGGGCTGGCGGCGACCGGCGAGCAGACGGCCCGGCCGACGCGGAAGCGGGGCAGCGTGGTCGGGCGCTACGTGGTGCTGTCGCTGCTCGGCACCGGCGGGATGGGGGCGGTCTACGCGGCGCACGACCCGGAGCTCGACCGCAAGGTGGCGCTCAAGCTGCTGCGGCCCGACGCCGGCCCCGGCGAGGCGGCGCGGATGATCCGCGAGGCGCGGGCGCTGGCCCGGCTGGCGCACCCCAACGTGGTCGCGGTGCACGACGTCGGGGTGGTCGGCGACGGCGAGGAGGACGAGGTCTTCATCGCCATGGAGTTCGTCGACGGGGTGACGCTGCGGACGTGGCTGCGCCAGCGGCCGCGCTCGCTGCGGGAGATCGTCGAGGTGTTCGCGGCGGCGGCGGGCGGGCTGGCGGCGGCCCACGCGGTCGACCTGGTGCACCGCGACTTCAAGCCCGACAACGTGATGGTCGGCGGCGACGGGCGCGTGCGGGTGATGGACTTCGGCCTGGCGCGCGCGGGGGTCGGGCTGTCGCGCGAGCCGAGCCTGCCGGGCGACCTGCGCGCGAGCGCGACGGATGTCCGGCTGACCCGCGCGGGGACGCGGCTGGGGACGCCGGCGTACATGGCGCCGGAGCAGTGGCAGGACGACGAGGTCGACGCCCGCACCGACCAATTCGCGCTGTGCGTGGCGCTGTGGGAGGCGCTGTACGCGGAGCGGCCGTTCCGCGGCGACTCGGTGCACGAGCTGATGTTCGCGGTCACCGAGGGGCCGCTGGCGCGGCCTCCGGAGGGCAAGCGACGGGCGCCGGCGTGGCTCGGGCGGGCGCTGGAGCGGGGGCTCTCGCGCTCGCCGTCGCGGCGGTTCGCGTCGATGGACGCGCTGCTGGCGGAGCTGGAGCGAGGGCTCGCGCGCGAGCGGCGGCGGCCGCTGGTGTTCGGGCTGCTGGCGGCGGCGCTGCTGGCCCTGGGGGTGTTCGGGCTGCGGGCCCGCAGCGTGGCCGGCTGCGCGGCGGCGGGTCGGCAGATCGACGAGGTGTGGCACGAGCAGGCGCGGGCGGGCCTGCACGCGGCGCTGCTGGCCACGGGGGCGCCGTTCGCCGAGACGAGCTTCCAGAAGGCGCTGCCGCGCATCGATCGCTGGGCCGGCGAGTGGTCGGAGCTGCGCTCGCGCGTGTGCACCGAGGCCGAGGTCGACGGCTCGCGCCCGCCCGCGCTCTACCGCCAGAGCGTGGCCTGCCTCGACGAACAGCGCGAGACGCTGGCGGCCCTGCTCGAGGTGTTCACCGCCGACCCGGCCGCCCAGGTGCAGCGCCTGGTGCCGGCAGTGGCCGCGCTGGCGCCGCTGGAGCCGTGCGCCGAGAAGAGCTACCTCGAGCGCATGCCGGCGCCGCCGGACGACCCGGACACGCGCGAGCGGGCGTACGCGCTGCGGCGCGAGCTGCAGCAGGCGCGCGGGCGGCTGGTGGCGGGCGACTGCAGCGGCCTGCCGCAGGCCGAGGCGATGCTGGCCACCGCCGAGGCGCTGCCGCACGCGCCGCTGGTGGTGGCGGCGCGCGACCTGGTGGCCGACCTGGCGGAGTGCGGCGACGCGTTCGAGCGCGCCGAGGAGGCGCTGCGGCAGGTGTACGTCGAGGCGGAGGCGCTGCGGGCCGACGAGGTGGCGGCCGGGGCGGCGATCCAGCTGGTCGGCACGATCGGCCGCGACCGCGGGCGCGCCCCGGAGGCGCTGCAGTGGGCCCTGCCGGCCGAGGTGATCGTGCAGCGGCTCGGCGAGACGCGCGGGCTCCTGGGCGCCAGCCTGGCCCAGAACGTGGCGCTGGTGCACGCGTCGCGCGGGGAGCACGAGCTGGCGCTGTCCGAGCTGGAGCGGGCGCTGGCGATCCGCGAGGAGCTGCTCGGGCCCGATCACCCGACGGTCGCCGCCGCCCTCGACGTGATCGGCGGAATCCACCGCACCCGCGAGTCGCTCGACAAGGCGCTGGCGGCCCAGACCCGCGCCCTGGCCATCCGCCGCGAAGCCCTCGGCGCCGACCACCCGGCCGTCGGGGTCTCGGCCAACAACCTCGGCCTGCTCGAGCAGCAGCGCGGCCACTACGACGCGGCCCTGCCGCTGCTCGAGGAGGCGGTGGCGGTCGCCGAGCACGCGCTCGGTCCCGACGACCTCGAGGTCGGCACGTCGCTCAACAACCTCGGCCGGCTGCAGCACGTCCGCGGCCGCTACGCGGAGGCGCGGGCCCTGTTGACCCGGGCGCTGGCGATCCGCGAGGCCCGGCTCGGGCCGAGCGACCTCGACGTCGCGGTCACGCTGCAGAACCTCGGCCTGCTCAACCTGCTCGAGGGCGACCGCCTGGCGGCCCGCGAGCTGCTGCAGCGGGTGCTGACGATCCGCGAGCGCAAGCTCGACGAGTCGCACCCGGAGGTGGTGGCGATCCTCGACAGCCTCGGCACCCTGAACTACCGGATCGGCAGCTACGCGGAGGCGCAGGCGCTGCACGAGCGGGCGCTGGCGATCCAGCAGCGCATGCTGCCGCCGGGCCACCCCGACATCGCCAGCTCGCTGCGCAACCTGGCGCTGGTGCGGGCCGCTCGCGGCGAGCGCGAGCAGGCGCTGGCGCAGGCGACCGAGGCGGCGACGATGGCCGAGGCGGCGCTCGGGCCGAATCACCCCGACCTGGCGCCGGTGCTCAACACTCTCGGGCTGCTGCAGCGCCGCAGCGACCCCGCGGCCGCGGTGGCGACGCTGGAGCGGGCGCTGGCGATCTCGGCGCGCGCCCGCGGCCGCAAGCACCCGGCGACGGGGACGTCGCTGCTCCGCCTCGGCGAGGCCCACCTGGCCCGCGGGGCCCGCACGGAGGCCGAGGCGAGCCTGACGGAGGCGCTGGCGATCCGCGAGACCCTCGGCCGCGACACGCCGGAGGTCGCGGAGGTGCTGGTGGCGCTCGGCGACCTCGAGCTGGCCCGCGACCAGCCGGCCGCGGCGACGCCCCTGCTCGAGCGCGCGGTCCAGATCCGCAGCAAGGGCGGGATCGCCAGCCACCAGCTCGCCGAGGCCCGCTTCCGCCTGGCCCGCGCGCTGGCGGCCAGCGACCCGCCGCGCAGCCGCGACCTGGCCGAACAGGCAGCCGCGACGTTCCGCGAGGAAGGCCCGGCGTTCAGCGAGGAGCTGGCGGCGGTCGAGGCGTGGCTGCAGCGGTAGCCCGACGGCCCGGTCTCATGACGGGCCCGTAACGGCATTGACAGGAGCCGCGACGCTCGGAGCTCCCGCGAGCTCGAGCTGTGCATCGACGCCTCGTGTAGGCGAAGGAGCAGCACCAGCGCCCACTTTTGGGTGCTCGTGCCGGAGCGCCACCTCCTGTTACGCTTCTCGCCGGCCCACGACGGCGAGGCCGTCGATCGGCCCCTGAAGGGCTATAGGGCTATTTCGTCGCCGACGCGCACGCGGTCTACGAGCATTTGTACGCGAGCGCGGCCGAGCGCGTAGATCCGCAGGGCAGCGCCGGCCGATACCCCGGTGGGGATTTTGCGTATGCTGACCGCGAATGGCCAGGAACAAGACGACGAAGCCAAAGACTTCAGGCGAGGCCACGACCCGCAAGGCCGCGGCGGGCAAACCCAAGACGGGCAAAGCCACGGCGAGCAAGACCCCGGCGAGTCCGCCGACGGACGAGGTGCTGAGCGAGATCGAGGACAACCTGATCTCGTACGCTTACAACATGAAATCGCCGGCCACCGACCGTGAGGGCAAGGCCTGGCGGAAGGTGGCGTTCTCGGGGCCGCTCAAGATCCTGGCCAAGCTGGTGAAGCACCCCGTGGCGCAGAAGCTGGAGACGCTCACCATCGTCAACATCGACGAGAAGGCCGACAAGGCCATCCGGGTGCTGGCCGAGGGGCCTCCGCTCGCGGCGTTGCGTGAGCTGCGTCTTGGTTTTCTGCCCGAGGGTCAGGACGAGCTGGTCGGCTTCGAGCAGCGCAACTGCGGCGACCTCACCGCCCTGTCCCGGGCCTGCCCGCGGCTGGAGATTCTGCGGCTGCTCTGCCCTGGATTCGTGGCCGGCGATCACCCCACGCTCCGGGTGCTGGATGCGCGCACGGGGGCCCGGCCGGCGTCGGTGGCCTCGCTGGCGAAGGCTTCGCTGCCGAGCCTGGAGGAGCTTCACCTGGGCTTCGGGGTCGAAGACGACGAGCCCATGGCTCCGTCGCTGGTCTGGCCTCCGAAGACGCTCCAGCCGCTGCTCGACGGCAAGGCGCTGCCGACGCTGCGCCGGCTGTGCCTGTGGCCCAGGCCGGAGGACGACGGCCTCTTCAAGCTGGCCAGGGCCTCGCCGCTGGGGAAGCGCGTGAAGATCGAGCTGCTCAGCGCCGACGACGACCTGGAGGCCGACACGGACGCTTACACGCTCTGAGCAGGCTCACAGCTCGGCGAGGGCGGCCCGGGACGTCGTGGTTGTCGACGATGGAGTCCCCGGCTGGCGCCTCGTCACGACGCATTTCGCCGGACGCTTCTATTCTTCCAGGAATGCAAGGGACCCTGAGCCCTTGTCTATCTGCGTGCAGATCCATCAAAGCAGGCAGTGGCCCACGGGCTGTCCGTGTTGCTCGTGGGCCACCGGTCCTCTTCCGATTCACGGCGACCGGGCCTCGGTGGTGACCCGGCGTCCGCGCGTCACCGAGGCTGTCACATCGGCTGAACGCCGCAGTCGTCGACCTCGCTCGGGACGCAACCCTCGCAGTCCCAGCGGAAGTTGTCGAGCAGGGTGACCGAGGCGAGGTTGGCGTCGGCCATGTCGGCGAAGAAGAAGCCGACGGTGATCTCGGCGCCCGGCTGCACGCCGCCCTTGGCGGTGAACCAGTCGGAGCACGCGTGGCCCTCGAACCCGGTGCCGACCATCTGCGGCTCGTTGTACGTGTAGCCCTGCTGGATGAAGTAGGGGTCGAGCGCCGTGATGGTGATCGGCAGCCCCTGCATGTTGTTGTTCGGGTCGGGGATGAAGGTGACGTTGCCGCTGTACGGATCGATCGGCGGGTCGGCGTTGGGGTCGTCGGGCGTCGGGTCGACCTGGTAGGCGATCAGCAGGTCGTTGTAGCCGTCGCCGACCCAGTCGGGCCACTCGGACGAGCAGAACGCGAACTCGAACGAGTAACCGAAGGTCCCGGCCGGCACCACGGTCTTGAACGTGAAGTAGATGCGATCCTCGGGGTCGTTGTAGCCCTCGCTCCACTGGTTCTGAATCGTGTCGGAGCAGTCGTTGTCGCCGGCCCCGTTGTCGCAGTTCTTGAACGGAGTGCCGCCGCCGCCGTTGTTGCTGCCGTTCACCGCCTTGAACGGGGGCGGCAGGGTGTCGCCGTCGAAGTTCTGGTTCTCGTTGTTCAGGACCTGGGAGTTCGGCAGCTCGGTGACGATGCCCTCGGCGTTCGGCGGGGAGATGACGCCGCTCGACAGGATCAACATCGACTCGCCCTCGCGCGGGCTGTACAGCCGCTTCTGCGGCGTCTGCGGGTCGTTGTCGTGGTCGATCATGTGCGAGCCGTAGCCGCGGGCCACCTGCCAGGTGTTGTTCTTCGCCGAGGCGTCGAACTCGAAGGCGGTCGTGACGATCGAGTTGTTGGGCTGAAGATCGCAGATGCCGATCGCCTTGAGCACGTTCTTCTTGTCGGCCTTGTCGGTCAGGATCGCGTTGCCGTCGTCGCAGACGGCGTAGTCGGCCGGCGCCTGGCAGTTGGCCGGGAAGAAGGGCGTACAGTTGTTGAGGCAGAAGTCGCCGGGCCCGCCGTTGACCATGTTGCCGTCGTCACACTGTTCGTCGCCCTCCTTGATGCCGTTGCCGCACTCCGGCGGGGTATTCGTGCAGTCCGGCTCGCAGCCGTCGCCCGCGTCCTGGTTGCCGTCGTCACACTCCTCGGGGAGCTCGACCGTGCCGTTGCCGCAGTCCTGGGTCGGCGTGGCCGTGAGGCAGTCGGCGCTGCACTCGTCGCCGTCTTCGGTGTTGCCGTCGTCGCACGCCTCGCCCGGCTCGACCTCGTTGTTGCCGCACACCGGCGTCTCGATGCAGGTCGGCTCGCAGCCGTCGCCCGCGTCCTGGTTGCCGTCGTCGCACTCCTCGTCGCCCTCTTGCACGCCGTTGCCACACTCGGGCATCGGCTCCGTCACTGCCTCGGTGTCCGCCGTGGTGCTCGAGGTGCCGGTCGGGTCCGCGTCGGTCGTCCCCTGCGTCTCGCCCATGCTCGACCCGGTGGTCGGCTGGGTGCCGTTGCTCTCCGTGTTCGTGACGCTGCCCGGGGTCGGGTCGCTGGCGCCGGACGTCGAGGTGGTGGTGTCGTCCGACGTGCCGTCGCTCGCCGAGACCCCGGTGAGGTTGCCGCCGTCCTCGCCGCACCCGGCGAGGGTCGTGGCCCACAGGCCAGCAGTAAAAATGCGAAAGATGGAGTTCTTCATGCCGTATCCCACGATTTCCCATCTCGCACGAAGGCTCAAGCGGGCGCGACCCCGCGGCAGCCGCGATGCTGGTCTCGTGATGCAACGAAGCACACCCGGTCGTGACCGATTTCCGTGACGGAATCGTTCGCAGGTGGCCATGGCTCGGGGCGATGCGCACTCCGGCCGCGGAGCCGTCTTCGCCGCCACGGAGGGACGTACTTCCGTTCGGCCGGCTCCGCGCGATCCATGCCGCACGGCGCGTTCTCGCACTCAGAGCGATACCAGGGGTTCGCCTGAGCCCTTCCACGATGCCCGGACGGGAAAGTGGTGCCTCACGGTGACGCCGTGATGCGAGGACATGGGTAACACCCGCGCGCTTCGGCGGGGCTGGGCCCGAGCGCGTCTTCGGGGTCGATGCACGAGCGACGCGTCACCGGCCTCGACTCGAGCGTCGCTTCGGATGTCGCGCCGGTGGCGACGCAGCAGCTCCTGACGCGCGCGGTCGGCCGGGGCCCCCTCGCCGGCGCAGCGCGGCACGCCGAGCGGCCGCTCGAGCTGCGCGTCGAGCTCCTGCTCGGAGAGCGTAAAGGTCGGCGAATTTGTCGTCGGGTTTGCGCTGCCGCGATCGCCGGACCCGCTCGCGCACGAACAGGTCGACGCGCTCGAGCTCGGCGAGGACGCGCTGCAGGGACGACTCGAACGGGGTTGCCGCCGGGCTACCGCACCGACGGCCACGACCGCATCGACCTTCGCGGTCGGGGAGATGTCGATCGAGTTCGAGCACCGATTCGACACCTCGAATATTCGCTCGCAGATCGATCAGGATGGATGCGCGCGGTGCCGCTGATGTCCACGGGCGCTTCTCACCCGCTGGACTTTCAGGCGCGTCGGCCCTCGTTCGATTGCGAATAGCTACCCAAACGCAGGAGGATGATGAAGCAATGATATGGTCCACGGCAAACTCTGATCGGCGCCCACCTGTGGCCTGTTGCCTGTGAGTCTCCCGGGCGGGGAGATTGCCCCCAGCGCGCGCCGCGAGGGATCCGTCCTGGATAAGACGCGCGACCCATGCGATCCTGAGGGCAAGCTCTTTACAATGTTCCTATCACCGCGGCGCTGCCGGTATGGGTGCAATCATGAGTGAATACGAAGATATCGTACGCGTGGTGTTCGACAACCTCGACGTCATGGCCTGGGCGACGGATGTCCAGGGCACAGTGAAGCTGTCGGAGGGCAGGGCGCTACGGATGATCGGGAGCCAACCCGGACTGTTCGTCGGCCTCAATGTCCTCGACATGTACCGGGACCGCCCGGAGACTCTCGGGCCCCTGAAGCTGGCCCTCGCCGGCGAGCCGCACACCTCCCTCTCCCGCGAGAACGGGAGGATCTTCGAGACGCAGTTCAGGCCGATGCACGGCCGCTCGGGCGAGCTCCTCGGCGTCGCCGGGCTCAGTTCGGATGTGACCGAGCGCGAGCACGCGAGGCTGGAACTGGCGCGGCAGACCGACCAATCGCGCAGGCTGGCCGAACTGCTCGACCTGGCCCAGGACGCGATCATGACCCGCACCCTCGGTGGCACGATCACGTACTGGAACCGCGGCGCCGAGCGGCTCTACGGCCACGAGCGCGCCGCAGCGATGGGACGGGTCTCGCACGCGCTGCTGGGGACCCGCTTCCCCTCCGAGCTCGAGGCGATCGACCAGCACCTGCAAACGACCGGCCACTGGAACGGCGAGCTCACGCACGCCCGCGCGGACGGCCAGGACGTCGTCGTCGCGAGCCGCTGGGTGCTCAAGCGCGGGCACGACGGCCAGGCCGACGAGGTGCTCGAGCTCAACACCGACATCACGGCGCGCAAGCGGGCCGAAGCCGAGGAGGCGCAGCGACAACAGCTGCTGCTCGCCCAGGCGCGGGCGATCCAGGAGCTCTCGACGCCGCTGATCCCGGTCACCGATGAAATCCTCGTGATGCCGATGATCGGGACGGTCGATTCGATGCGCGCCAAACAGATCATGGAGGCGATCCTCCGGGGCATTGCAGACACCCGGGCGCGATTCGTCATCCTCGACATCACAGGCGTGCTCGTCGTCGACACTGCGGTCGCCGGCGCGCTCCTTCGCACCGCAGCCGCAGCGCGGCTGCTGGGCTCGCAGGTGATCATCACCGGGATCCGCCCGGAGATCGCGCAAACCCTGGTGCAGCTCGAGGCGAACCTCGAGCACATCGTCACCCGCGGCACTCTTCAGAGCGGCATTACCTTCGCTCTCGGGCAGCGGCGGCTCGGCGCCTGAATCGAGCCGGGGTGCGGCCCGGCGTCCCGGCTTTCGTCAGAGGTCGGTGACCGAGCCGCACTCGCCCCACGCGCGCATGCCGATCTGGCGCGCCTGCTCGCGCAGGTAGTCGTAGACGGTGGCGATCGATTGGGAGGCGCCGGACAGATCGTAGCCGCGGCGGCGGCTCAGCAGCCTCGTCGCGTCGACCTGCTCGAGCTCGGCGATCGTGGTCTCGCCGTCGCGGTCGAGGTCGGCGTCGGCGATCCACTGCGCGCGCAGGGTCGGGCTCTCGCCGCCGATGACGGTCTGCAGCCAGGTGACTGCGGGGAACGTCAAGGTCACGTTCTCCTGGGGGACGGTCGGGTCGGTCCACACGCAATCGTCATAGGCGAGGCCGTGCGGCAGGCCCCAGCGGAAGCGGACGATCGGGGCCGGTGCGCAATCGGACGGGACGTCGGGCCTGCACGACATGCCGTCGGCCTTCTCGATCGTGCCCTCGACGTAGAGCGAGTAGCCGCCCTCGACCATCTGCTTGACGTCCTGCTCGAGGGTGAAGGGCGACAGCGGCCGGCTCTTGTCGGTGACCGCCGGCGGCAGGGTGAAGGCGATCGCGGACGGCTTCTCGCGCCCGTCGACGTGATCGAGGAGGGCGCCGCCCACCGGCAGGCTCAGCAGGTCGACGACGAAGTCGGTGGCGACCTCGACCTCGCCGCCGCTGGCGGTGGTGAAGGTGACGGTGCCGACGGAGACGAGGATCTTCTGGTACTCGACGGTCCAGCCGTCGCGGATCTGGCCGAGCTCGCTGCCGCTCTGGACGCCGAACACGCCGTCGCCGGGAGCGGCGAGGACGTCGCCCACGCTGTTGAGGCCGTCGCTGACGCTGCCGTGGGTGGTGTACATCATCTGCCCGCCGGAATCGGTGCCGCCGTCGTCGCCGCACGCGAACAGCAGCGTCCCGCCGCAAAGGCCCAACAACAAGGACATCCTGCGCATCGCTCGCGAGAAGCACAGCATGCGCGTGCTGCCCCGTCAACCGAGTTCGCGCGGCCGTCGACGCGTGGCGCTCCAGCTGGAGTGGCCGCAGGGACGCGGAGACACTCGCTCTCGCCGGTCCGCGCAGAGAGGTCGCGTGGGGTCACGGCGCGCCGCACCTGGGGGACGTCGCGCGGGTCACTGCGCCTTGACCAGCGCGAGATCGAGGACCAGCTGACTGGCGAGCGCGCGGCCGGAGGGGTCCTCCGGCGCGACCGCGAGCGCGGCCTCGAAGGCCCGGCGCGCGCGCGCAGGTTCGCCGATCTGCGCCAGCGCCCTGCCGTGCGCGCGGTGCAGCTCGGCGCACACGTCGGCGCCGGCGCAGCGCTCGTCGAGGCCGCCGAGCTCGGCGAGCAGGCGCCGCACGATCGCGGGCGAGAGGCTCGCTGCGCCCAGCTCGTGGCTCCACGCGCGCGCGAACAGCTGGAGGTAGCGCGCCTCGCCGAGCGCGGGTCGCAGCGCCGGGGCGAGGCCGTCGGGGTCGTCGCGCAGCCATCGCTGCAGCTCGAGCTCGAGCGCAGGATCTCCGGCGAGGGCGAGCTCCAGCGGGGCGGCGACGTCTCGCCAGCGTCCGAGGCGGATCGCCGCGATCGCCTGCCACAGCCGGGCCCTGGGGTCGGCGATGTCGGCGAGCAGCTCGCTCGCCGCCCGCGCGTCGCCGTCGACCAGCAGCGCCCCGGCGCGCGCGAGCGGCTCGTGGGGCCGGGCGGGGCCGGGCGAGGCGCCGCGCAGCTCGACGCCGGTGAGGTGCAGGCGCATGGGCGAGGCGGCCCGGGTCGTCGGGGCCTGCAGCGCGAGCGTGACTGGACCGAGAGGCCAGCGTCCTCGCAGGGGTACGGCCTCGCGGACGCCCGTCGACAGGTTCGCGTCGAGGACGCGACAGGTCGCGGTGCCGCCGGCGAGGTCGAGGTCGAGTCGCAGCGTCAGCGGCGGGACGGTCCGATCGGCGCGTGCAGTGCCGACGAGGGCGCTCGCGTCGACGCGCGAGGCGAGGGCCGGGGAGGCGGGCGTATCGTGGCGAGATGCGGCGCTCGCGGTCGGCGAGGGGTTCGCGTCGTCGCGAGCCGGACCGCTCGCGTCGCTGCGAGGACCCGCGCTCGCCTCGGAGCCGTCGTGGCGGTCGTCGGGTCGTGGCGCTTGCGACGAGGCCCACGACCCGCACGTCAGCGCGAGCGCGGGCGGCCCCTCGCCGTCGCCGAACGCTTGCAGGCCGACCTGGGCCGAGGCGTCGGCGCCGAGCACCTGCACCGCGAAGGCGGCGTCGGGTGCCAGGGACGCCGGCGTGAGCGCGACGTCGACGATCAGGCGATCGGCGCGGAGCTCGAGCGACCAGGCCGCGAGCGCGCCGGCGTCGCTGTCGACGACGAGCGCGTGACCGACCGGGTCGCGGCGCAGCGCCGCGGGCTCCACGAAGGTCCACGCGTCGCCCTCGCCGAAGCGCAGCGACAGCCGCGTGCGCGCGGCCAGCACGGCCAGGCGGTCGCGCAGGGCCTCGGCGTCGCGCCGCGCCGCCGCGTCCAGGGTCGCCTCGCGCAGCCGGGTGGCGTGAATTTCGGCGGCGGCTTCGATGTCGCCGTCGCGCACGAGCAGGGCGACCTGCTCGGCCAGGGCCGCGTCGCGGATCGTCGGCTCCTCGGCGGCGGCGGTCGCCAGGGCCAGGGCCCGGGTCGCGTCGTCGTCCGCGGCGAAGAGGGCCGCCGCCGCCAGCTGCCAGCGCGCGCGGGTCGGCGCGTCCGCGCGGCCCGCGAGGGTGAGCAGCGTCGCCGCCGACAGGTCGAGCAGCCCCGCCCGGGCCAGGGCGACGACCTCGGGCGGCACCGCGGCGTCCGCGAGCCGGCTCGCCAGGGCGGGCTCGCCGGGGGATCGCCCTGGAAGCTCGACCGCTGCGCGCGCGGCGGCCTGCAGCGGGGCCAGCTCGGAGGCGGCGAGCAGCTCCGGGGCCTCGACGGTGATCAGCGCCAGGACCCTGGCGGCCTCGCCGGCCCGGTCCGCGCGGGTGGGCGGAGGGGCGCCATCGCGCGTGGTGGCGGGATTTTCGGTGCCGAGATGGGCGCCATCGCGCGCGTCGGTTGGATCGGCGGCGCGGAGAGGGGCGCCATCGCGCGCGTCGGCCGGGCCCGTGGCGCCCGGAGGGGCGCCGTCGCGCGGGGCCGTCCCGCCGTCGACGCGCCGCTGCGCGCCCTCGCGCTCGCCCGTCGGGCTGTGGCCGGGGCGCCGCCGGCTCGGTGCGCGCGCGCGCCCGTCCTCGCGCCGCCCCACCGCCTCGCGCGCCAGCCCGAGCAGCGCCTCGCGGCCGGCTTGCGCGTCGGCGCCCGCGAACACGTACGCGTGGGCCCACGCCTCGCGCGCCGATCGGCCGGGAGCTCGCTCGAGCAGCCGCGCCCAGTCGGCCCAGGCCCGGCCGGCCTCCGCGTCGCTCAGCTCGGCCAGGGCGAAGCGGGCCGCCTCGACCTGGTCGGCCGCCAGCAGCCGCGCCAGCTTCTGCGCGAGCGCGGCGGCCCGCTGTTCGGCGGCCTGCGCCTCGCGGTGGGCCGACCAGGCGCGACCCCCGAGCACCGCCGCGACGATGAGTCCCAGCGCCCCGGCGCCGAGCAGCCACCGGCGCCGTCCCGGCCTGCTGGCCGCCCTGGCGTCCCCGGCGGTCAGGGCGGCCAGCAGCGCGTCCATCGTCGGCCAGCGCTCGGCCGGGTCGACCCGCAGGCCGCGGAGCAGCGCCTCGCGCAGGGCGGGCGGCACCGTCGACCCCGGCGGCGGCGGCCGCAGCGTCCCCGCGGCCACCGCGGCCAGGTCCTCGAACGGGCGCTCGCCGTGGAGCGCCTCGTAGGCCATCACGCAGAAGCTGAACTGGTCGGAGCGGGCGTCGGCGCGGCCCGGGTCGCGCAGCTGCTCGGGGGCCATGAACGCCGGCGTCCCCAGCACCGTGCCCGACTTCGTCAGCGGCGCGTCGAGGCTGCCCGTCGACGTGTCCGCCGGCGCGCCCGGGTTGGCGCGGGCCAGCCCGAAGTCGACCACGCGGGCGCGCCCGTCCTCGCCGACCAGCACGTTCTCCGGCTTGAAGTCGCGGTGGATGATGCCGGCCGCGTGGGCCGCAGCCAGGCCGCGGCCGGCCTGCGAGATCATCGCCACCACCTCCGCGGGCGCCCGCGGGCGCTCGCGCAGCCACTCGCGCAGCGTCGTCCCGCGGACGAACTCCATCACCACGAACGACTGCCCGTCGGCCTCGCCGATCTCGAACACCTGGACCACGTTGGGGTGCGACAGGCGGCCGAGCGCCTGGGCCTCGCGGCGCAGGCGGGCCAGCTGCTCGGGGTCGGGCTGGCCGCGCGGCGAGTGCAGCAGCTTGACGGCGACCTCGCGGCGCAGCTGCGGGTCCTGGGCGCGGAACACCACGCTCATGCCGCCCTGGCCGAGCCGCCCGAGCAGGCGGTAGCGGCCCAGCTGCACCGGCTCGGCTGGCCTTTGGAACAGGCGCCCGCCGACCTTCGCCGCCAGCAGCTTCGCCTCGAGGTCCGACAGCGCGCCTGGGCGCGGGCCTGGGCGCTCGGGGTCCATGGCCGCTTACTGCTGGTCCCGCAGGTTGCGGGCCCACGTCTCGAAGCCGAACGGGATCCGCTCGCGCACCGCCTGCGAGCTGGTCAGCATCGCCATCTGCTCCTCGAGCAGCTGCCGCGCGCGGCGCAGCCGGGTCGCCGCGGTGCCGACCGGCACCCCCAGCGCCTCGGCGATCTCGGCCAGGCTGAGCTCCTCCCAGTAGAACAGCTCGATCACCAGCTGGTGGGCCAGCGGCAGGCGGAACAGCGCGTCGAGCAGCAGCTGCTCCTCTTGCTCCTTGGCCACCACCGCGCTGGCCGTCGGGCCCAGCTCGCACAGCGACACCTCGTCGAGGTCGAGCGGCTGGCCGTGGCGGTGGTTCGTCCGCAAGTGGTTGTAGAGCACGTTGCGGGCGATCCCGAACAGGAAGCCGCGGAAGCTGCCCTCGCCGCTGAACCGCTGCTGTCCTTCGAGACAGCCGAGGAAGGTCCGCTGGATCAGCTCCTCGATGTCGCCGTGGGTCTTGTTGCGGAAGAAGCGGGCGATCGACGCGAAGTGGCGGGCGAACAGGGCCTCGCCGGCCGCCTGATCGCCGCCGCGCCAGGCCGTGAGCAGCTGCGAATCGCTGGCGTCCGCCACGGGCGCCCACGGTAACAGACCCGCGCGCCCGCTCGCAAGAAGCGCCCCGGCAGCGTCGCGCGCGCGCGCCTCGGCGCCGCGGTTCCCGGGCCGCTCGACCGCGAACCGGCCCGCCGCGCCCGCACGGGGCACGGAGGGCGAGCGCAGTGCGTCTTCCATGGGCGTCGGTGGCCCGGCCCGCATGGGCCACGGGAGCTCGGCGAGCATGTCCGTCGGAGGCCGCCGGCGGCTGCCCGACGCTGAAGCCGACGGCCGCGCGAGGTTTTTTTCTCGCCGCCGCAATTCGAGCGGCCGCCCCGGTTACTCCGGCGTGGGGGAACGAACATGCTTGGCTTAGACCTTCCTTGCACTCCACGCGCGCGCGCCGGTCGGCGGGGCGCGCTCCTGTTTCCGCTCGTGGCTGCGGCCGCGCTCGCTGGCGCCTGCGGAGACGACGCTGGCTCCGCGAGCGGCGGCTACGGCGACTGGGGCGAGCCGCCCGAGGAGGAGCCGACGCCGAAGCAGATGCCGGACGACGCCCAGGCCGGCGACGGTCCGGCCTGCGACATGGACACGCCGGTGACGCTCTTCCTGTCGCCCGACGACTCGAACTCGACGTCCTCGCCGGTGCAGGCGCGCGAGGCGATCCTCAACCGCGGCAGCCTCGACAGCGTGCCGCTGCGGACGTGGGAGTTCCTCAACTACTACTCGTTCAAGTACCCGACGGCGAAGCCCGGCGAGCTGACCGTGACGCCCGAGCTGACGCGGATCGACGGCATGCCGGAGGGTCAGTACGTCATGCAGGTGGGCATCGCCGGCGAGTCGATCGCCAACGCCGATCGCCGGCTCATGAACGTCACCCTCGTGCTCGACGAGTCGGGCTCGATGGACGGCGTGCCGATGGAGATGCAGAAAGAGGTGTGTCGCCGGATCGCCGGCAGCCTGCGCGCCGGCGACGTCGTCTCCGCGGTCGGCTGGGACACCGAGAACGCGATCAAGCTGTCGGGCCACACCGTCACCGGCGCCGACGACCCGACCCTCGTCGCGGTGTGCGACGGTCTCGTCGCGGGCGGCGGCACCGACCTCCACGGCGGTCTGTCGGCCGGCTACGAGCTGGCGCACAAGCACTTCGACGCCGGGCGGATCAACCGCGTGGTCCTGGTCAGCGACGGCGGCGCCAACGCGGGCGTCACCGACACCAGCATCATCGCCGACGGGGCCGGCGCTCAGGACCAGGACGGCATCTACCTCGTGGGCGTGGGCGTCGGCTACCCCGACACCTACAACGACACGCTGATGGACGCGGTCACCGACGTCGGCCGCGGCGCCTCGCTGTTCATCCCCTCGGCCGACGAGGCGCGGCGGATGTTCAGCGAGCGGTTCGTGCAGACCATGGCGGTGGCGGCCCGCGACGTGCGCGTGCGCCTCGAGATGCCGCCCGGCTTCTCGATCGTCAAGTTCAGCGGCGAGGAGTACTCCGCCGACCCCGCCGACATCGAGCCGCAGCACCTGGCGCCGAACGACGCGATGGTGTTCCACCAGACCGTCGAGACCTGCGCGCCGGCCGAGTTCGACCTCAACTCGAGCTTCACGGTCGTGGTCCAGTGGAAGGACGCGGCGACCTTCGCCCAGCGCGAGGCCGAGGTCTCGCTGCAGCTCGGCGAGGTGCTGGCCGCCGAGTCGGCGATGCTCAAGAAGGGCGCCGCGGTGTTCGAGTACGCCGAGGCGCTCAAGGCAGTGCGCGAGGACGTGACCACCGCGGGCGCGCTCGACCCGGCGTTCGCCGCCCTGGAGCGCGCCGAGGCGGCGCTGCCCGGCGACGCCGACCTGGCTGAGATCCGCCAGATCCTCGAGTCGCTCTGACACGCACGACCATCATTGGACGGTGCCATGAACAGTGTAGTCCGCCACGGCGAATATGTTCGTATCGCCGGTCACCCCGGCGCCGCGGTCTTCCACCAATCCGCAACGACGCTCGAATCCTCGCCCGCATTTGCCCGGGCGCGATGATCGCCGCCACGGCGGTCGCGGCGCGGCTCGCGGGCCGGCCGACGGGTGTGCCTACTATCTCTTATGGCGATGCACTCTTTCATTAAAACATCGCCCCGCCCGCGTCCGGCCCGCGCTTTTGTATGCTTTTTAAGACATGTCGCATGGGACATGAATTCAGCCTTCGTCGCCAGGCTGCGTCGACCTGTTCGAGGTCGCGAGCGCCGGCGCAGCGACGGCGACCGTGACCGGCCGCTCGGCCCGGCGCAGTGCGCCCGCTCGCTTCGAGCGCGGATGCACACGCTGTGGCTGATGACCCGCTCGTCGCTGTCCGCAGAGCAGATCTCGATCTGGGTCGATCAGCCCGCCAGGTCGTCTCGCGCTTGTGGTCGCGCTGCTCCGTTGAGCGCTCTCCGGCGGGGTCGAGCGCGTGACTTGGCGAGGGCCGTAGTTCAAGGAGGAGATCCCGATCCGGCTCCCCGAGCGACGAGCACGGGGCCGGTCGACAGGGGGCAGGGCAGGTGATACGCCTCGGGGACCGATGGCCGAGTCGACGCTCGAGCGGATCCAGGTCGCCGTCGCCGCGCTCCACGCCGGCGATCGCCCGGCCGCCCGTGCGCACTTGCTCGCGCTGTGGCACGAACTCGCCGACGACGCGGCGGCCCGCTGCGTGCTCGCGCATTACCTCGCCGACGCGCACGACGATCCGCGTGAAGTGGTGCGATGGGACGAGCGCGCGCTGGAGGCCGCGGACGGGCTGACCGACGACGATTTGCGGCGCCTGCACCCGGCGCTGTCGCTGCGCGAGTTCTACCCGTCGCTGCACCTGAACCTCGGCGAGGCCCGCCGCGTCGCCGGCGATCTGGCCGGAGCGAGGGCCTCGGCCGAGCAGGCGCTGGGGGCCGCGCGCGACCTGCCCGAGGACGGCTACGGCCAATTCATCCGCGCAGGCGTTCGCCGCCTCGCCTCGCGCCTCGGTCTCGCGGAATGACGCGAGCGCGGGGTTTCGTGGGTCGCCGCGACTCGACGACGCTCGGACCCTGCTGCGTCGATTCGCGGTTCTACGTCGATCGACAGAATCAGCGCAGTGCGGCGGCGCACTCGGGCCAGTGCGACCATGAGAAGCACGCATCTGCAGGGGCGGAGGTCGACGCCTCGAGCAAGGCCGCGGGCGAAGTCGCTCCCATGTCGGCTCTCCGATACGTGCGACGGCTGACGCCGCTCGCCGAGGTCCTTCTGCACGGCAGACCGCCGGCGAGCCTGCGTCGTTGCAGGCGAGGTGTCGAGCGATCGTCGCGAGATCTTGATTCACGCCTTGTGGTCGGTCGGCGGCGGTCTGCTGGCGCTCGGGTTGCTCGATCTGCTGGTCGCCGATTTCCTCGATCTCGAGCTCCTGGCGCGTGAAGCTCGGCTTCGCCCGCCATACCGTGATCATTTCCGGAGCGCCTGGAACTTCGACTGCTGGCAGGACATCGCCGAGGAGGCGGCCGGTTGGGGGCACGCTCTGCTGACCTGCTTCTGGCTCGGGCTCGCGGCGGGGCTCCACGCCGTGCTCCGGTGCATGCGGTCGAATGTGGCCGGCCGGCTCGAGGTGGCGATGGCGACGGTCGCGGTCCTGGCGACGACGGCGATCGTCGCGCTGTGGATCGCGGCCGAGGCGGTGGTGCGCGACGCAATGTTCGCCGACAACTTCATCGCGGTCGAGCCCGGCGTGTGGATGCGCTGGGTGACCAACATGCAGTACTTACAGGCTCTGCCGTGGCGGGCGTTCGCCGGGCAGGCGCTGGCCGGGGCCCTCGCGGTCGTCCTGCTGCCGTGCGCCGCGACCGCGAGCGGGATGGTCGCAGTGCGTTGCGGTCGGTCGTCGGCCCAGGTGTGGTCGCGGATCGCCGCGCTGGCGTTGCCGATGAGCATCGCGGTCACCGCGGCCGCGTGGCTGAGGATCCACTATCGTATCGACGAACTCTCGGACGACCCATACGAGACGTGGCCGGCGGCGGTGAGGAGCGCAGAGTCGTGGGTGCTCGGCAGCGCTGTCCTTGTGCTGGTGATCGGCGGCGGACTCTTGCGCGGCACGTCGACAGGTCGTTCACGGTGGGCGCTCGCCGCGGCGATGGGCGGGCTCGGCGTCGCGGCGGCGCTCGCCACCGCCCCGCACCGTACCGCGTACCAGGCGCTTTATCCCGCGCTCGATCGCGGTACAGGGCTGCTCGGGCTGGGTTGGGTGTCGTCGCCGCCGACGATCGATCCGCCGCGGATCGACGTGTGCGACGGCGCGTGGGAAGTCCCGCGGGCAGTCCTCAGCGTAGATCCGTCGCGCGGTCCTCTGCTCGAGGTCGAGGGGATGCACTGGTGGCTGGACGCGCCGAACCTCGAGTATCCGTTTCGGCGCTGGCTCCGGCAGGAGTTCGACGGCCAGTACCACGATTCGATCGCGCTGCTGGTCGATCGACGCGTCCCGGCCGCGCTGGTGGTGCCGCTCGTCGAAGCGGCGCGAGAGGTCGGCGTGCCGTACATCAAGGTCGAGGCGGCCGCGGTCGCCACGTTCTCGACCACCGACGGGAGCGCGACCACGTGGTCGATCTGCACGCTCGGCGAGCTCGCGGTCGAGGCGTTCCTCGCCGGCGAGCCGTCCGGAAAGACCTGGGGGGACGTCATCGCCGACGGGATGGTCGCGCCGGTGCCCGAACGGGTCTTTCCGGTCTGGCGGCGCTATTGATTGCGAGGGGCCAGGCGAGACGGGTCGTGCGTGTCGGCCGGGTCGCGGCGGCGCGTCCCAGTGATTCGCAGCAGTCCTCCCAAGCGTGCAGCGGGGCATGAGGTATTCTGGTCAATACATGTACACCGCGCCGACCCGGGACCCCGCCATGTCGAGCTGATTCCCGTCGACGCCGGTGGCGGTGCTCGTTTCGGTAGGCGCCGCGATCACCAGTGTCGTGCCGTCGGCCGTGAGGCCGATCGGCGAGCCGAAATAGGAGTCGCTGCGAGAGTTTGGCGCCTTGAAATAGTGCCGGTGCGTCCAGGTGCCATCCACGCGCGTGAACACGTGGGCGGCGCCGGAACCTGGCGCGGTCTCGTCGGACGGATCGGCGAAGCAGCCAGCGCCTCCACTGCCCTCACCCGGGGCTCCGGCGACGAGGATGCCACCGTCTCCAGACACCGCGAGCCCGATCCCAAGGTGATCGTCCTCGTCCGCGTTCGGGGCCTTGATGTAGGCGTCCTGCTGCCAGGTCTGGCCCAGGCGCGAGAAGACGTAGACGGCCCCCGCGGCGTATGCCTCGTCGTTCGACTGGTCACCGTCGATCTCGGTGGCGGCGGAAGCCTCCATCGGCGCTCCGACGAACAGGGTGTCCCCGTCTTGCGTCAACGCCAGGGTGAAGCCGAAGAGATCGGGAGATCCCGGGTTCGACGCCTTGATGTACGCTTGTTGCGACCAGGCGCCGTCGTTCAGGACGAACATGTAGACCGCGCCCGCGCTCGCGGCGCCGTCGAGCTGATCGCCGTTGATCCCGCCGGTCTTGCCGTCCTCGTCGGGCGCGCCCACGGCGAGGGTGGCGCCGTCGGCGGACAGCGCGAGGGCGGCGCCGAAGCTGTCCCACTGGCCCGTGTTGGTCGCCTTGAGATACGCGCGGTGCGTCCATCCGCTGCCAGTACGGGAATAGACATAGGCCGCACCGGAGCCCTCGACGAAGCCTTGCCACGGATTGCTGTCGACGCCGGTGGCGGCGCTGCTCTCGGACGGAGCGCCGACCACCAGGGTGTTGCCGTCGGCGGACAGCGCCAGCGCCTCGCCGAAATTGGCGAGGGACTGGGTGTTGTTCGCCTTGACGTACGCCGTCTGCGACCACGCGCCGCCCTTGCGCTCGAACACGTAGACCGCGCCCGAATTCGTCCCGCTGTTGTCGTTGGGATCGCCGCCGATGCCCGTCGCCCCGCTGTCCTCTTGCCGGGCGCCGACGGCGATGGTGTCGCCGTTGGCGGAGATGGCGACCTCACCGAACTGGTCCCCCTCGCCCGGGTTGAAGGACTTGAGGTAGGCCTGCTGCTTCCACGAATCACCCTCGCGCACGAACACGTAGGCCGCGCCGCTGTTCGGGCTCGAGTTGTCGGATTGCTTGGAGTTGACGCCGAGGGCGCCGCTGTCCTCGTACGGAGCTCCGACCACCATGGTGGTGCCGTCAGCGGAGATGGCGAGGTCCAATCCGAAGTAGTCTTCGCTCTCGGCGTTGGAGGCCTTGAAGTAGCCGATGGCCTCATCCACTCCGGGATCGACCTCGACGGGCTCCGATTGGCTGCAGCCGTCCTGGTTGCAGGCGCGGAGCGCGTAGGCGGCCGACAGGCGCAGGTGGATCGGCATCGTCAAGGTGGTCGAGGTCCCGATCAGGTCGTCTCCCAGCTGCGACCAGCCGGGGACCTCGGGATAGGGGCGCTCGAGCAATTGATAATACTCGGCGCCGGCGACCGGTTCCCATGAAAAATTGTACTGCTTGATCGGCGCGTAGTCGAGGACGAGGGTCGGCGCGGCGGGAGGAGCCCCGGCCTCGTCCCCGGTGCTCGTGCTCTCGCCGTCGCTGCTGCTGCCGGTGGTGGGCTCTTCCGTGCTCGTCGTGAGGATCGACCCGGTGATCGTCGGCTCCTCGGCGAAGGTGCTGGAGCTCGAATCGCTGGTTGCGTCGTCCGTCGTGGACGGCGCGTCGCCCGATTCGGCGGGCGGTGGGCAACCCAGGGTGCAGAGCGTGAGGAGCGGATAGAGACGAGCGCGGAGCGACATGGTGAGTCGGGCAAAGCAAGCGCTGTGCCAGGCGTGGTGGGTGGCGTTCCCGGGCCTTGCGGGCCCGGCGGGGGCAGGTCGGCTTGGGCCTCCAACCGGGGTTGGGTACTGGATTTGGGTGGGCGAGCGGCCGGGAGCAGGACGGTGAACGAGCCTCCATCCTGCCAGTGACTTTCGAGCTCCGACCGTCAGCGGGGCGGAGTGCAAGGCGGTACCGGGGCCGCTCAATACATGTACACTGCGCCGACCTCCGACCCTGCCCCGTCGTTCTGGTCGCCGCCGATGCCGCTCGCGGTGCTCTGGTCCTGAGGCGCACCGATCACCAGAGTGCTGGCGTCGGCGGAGAGGGCGACGTCCTCGCCGAACTGGAGGTCGGTGCGAGAGTTCGGCGCCTTGAGGTAGCGCCGGTGCGTCCAGGTGCCGGCCACCCGCGTGAACACGTAGACGGCGCCGGAGTTCGGCCCGGTCTCGTCGGTCGGGTCGGCGAAGCTGCCGGCGTCGCCGCTGCCCTCATTCGGGGCGCTGGCGACGAGCACGCCGCCGTCGCCGGAGAGCGCCAGCGAATAGCCGAAGAGATCGCCCTCGCCCGCGTTCGGGGCCTTGATATAGACGTCCTGCTGCCAGGTCTGACCCTGACGCGAGAACATGTAGACGGCCCCTGCGCTCGCCGCCGCGTCGTTCGCCTGGTCGCCGTCGATCTCCGTCGCGGCGGAAGCCTCGTAGGCCGCCCCGACGGCCAGGGTGTCACCGTCGAGCGTGAGCGCGACGGAGAAGCCGAAGAGGTCGAGGAAGCCCGGGTTCGACGCCTTGATGTATGCTTGCTGCGACCAGGCCCCGTCCTTCAGCGAGAACATGTAGACCGCGCCCGAGTACAGCGAATCGTCGAGCTGATCGCCGTCGATCCCTGCGGACTTGCTCTGCTCGAACGGCGCGCCCACGGCGAGCGTGGTGCCGTCGGCGGACAGCGCGAGGGCGGCGCCGAAATGGTCGCCCGTGCCCGTGTTGGACGCCTTGAGGTACGCGCGGTGCACCCATTCGCCGCCGTCGCGGGAATAGACATCGACCGCGCCGGAGTCCTCGGCGACGCCCTGCCACGGATCGCCGTCGACGCCGGTGGCGGCGCTGTCCTCCTCGTGGGCGCCGACCGCGAGGGTGTTGCCGTCGGCGGACAGCGCGAGGGCCCAGCCGAACTCGGCCGAGGGCTGGGTGGTGTTCGCCTTGATGTACGCCGCCTGCGACCACGCGCCGGCCTTGCGCTCGAATACGTAGACCGCGCCGGCATCCTTCGCGCTGTTGTCGCTGCGATCGCCGCCGACGCACGTCGCCGCACTGTCCTCCTTGAGCGCGCCGACGGCGATGGTGTCCCCGTTCGCGGAGATGACGACCTCGCCGAAGAGGTCCTTGTCGTCCACGTTGAAGGACTTGAGATAGGCCTGCTGCTTCCACGTGTCCCCGTCGCGGACGAACACGTAGGCCGCGCCGCTGTCCGTGGCGTAGTCGTGGAGCTCGTCGCCGCCCACGCCGTGGGCGCCGCTGTCCTCGCGGGCGGCCCCGACCACCATGGTGGTGCCGTCGGCGGAGATTGCGAGGCTGTAGCCGAAGTAGTCGCCGCTCTCGGCGTTGGAGGCCTTGAAGTAGCCGATCGCGCCGTCGACCGCGGGGTCGACCTGGACGGGCTCGGATTGGCTGCAGCCGGCCCGGTTGCAGGCCCGGAGCGCATAGGCGGCGGAGAGGCGCAGGTGGAGCGGCGTCGTCCAGGTGGTCGAAGTGCCGTCCAGATCGCCCCCCAGCTGCGACCAGCCGGGGACCTCGGGATAGGGGCGCTCGAGCAATTGATAATACTCGGCGCCGGCGACCGGCTCCCACGAGAAATCGTAGCGCTTGATCGGCGAATAATCGAGGACGAGGCTCGGCGCGGCCGGAGGAGCCGCGATTTCGCCGCCGGTCGAGGGCTCCTCCGTGCTCGTGGTGAGGATCGACTCGGTGATCGTCGGCTCCTCGGCGAAGGTGCTCGAGCTCGCGTCGCTGGTCGCGTCGTCCGTGGTGGAGGTCGCGTCGCCCGGTTCGGCGGGCAAGGAGCAACCCAGGGTGCAGAGCGTGAGGAGCGGATAGAGACGAGCGCGGTGCGACATGGTGAGCCGGGCCTAGGCAAGCACCGTGCCAGGCCCGGGGCGCCGTGTTCCCGGGCCTTGCGCCGCCGATAGGGGCAGGCTTGGTTGGGCCCGCCAACCGCGGTTGGGTACTGGCTTTGGGGGCCGCGGTCGGAGCTACGAGGCGAACGCCGCCCGCGCGACCGCTCGCAGCGAGCGCGGCGGGCGGCCGGTGCGGCGCAGGACCTCGTCGGTGACGCGATCTTCGGCCCCGCCGGCGATCGCCTGCTCGAGCGCGCCGAGCATCGCCGCGTAGTCGGCCGGCATGCCGGCGGCGACGAGGCGGGCGCACCATTCGTCGACGGGGATGGCGCGATGGACCACCGGTTCGCCGAGCACATCCGAGAGGATCGCCGCCGCGTCGTCGTACGAGAGCGCCTCGGGACCGGTGAGGATCAGGTCCGCGTCGGCCGGGGCGAGCAATGTCGCCACCGCGACCGCGGCGATGTCCTCCGCGTCGATGAAGCCGATCCGCCCGTGGCCGCTGGCGCTGACGAACGCGCGCTCGCTGCGGATCGCGCGGCCGAGGGCGTGCTGCGGGTCGACGAGGTTCTGCATGAACCACGAGGGCCGCAGGACGGTCCACGCCGGCGCGCGCGCCTGCAGGGCCGCATGTACCGCGCCGAGGCCCGGCGCTCGCGCGTCGAGGGCCGACGAGCTGAGCAGGACGAAGCGCTCGACGCCGCGGGCGAGCGCGCGGTCGATGAACGGCACCATGAGCCGGTCGGGATCGGTGACCAGCGCCGGCGCGACCATGTAGACGGCGTCGACATCCTTCAGCGCCGAATCGTGCGAGGACGGATCGGCCCAGTCGAAGCGGACGTGGTCGGGATCTCGCGGGTGGCGGCTGGCGATCGCCGCGGTCACGCCGCGAGCCCTCAGACCGCGAGCGACGGCGCTGCCGGTCTTGCCGGTGCCGCCGGTGACGAGCGCGCGCATCACTCACCTCCCAGCGCGTCGCGGACGGGGCCCTCGCGGAAGTCGCTCGCCGCGTTCGGGTCCCAATATTCGCGGTAGCGCGCGATCTGCCCGTCCTTGCACTCGAGCACCATCACGTAGTCCTGCTCGTAGGCCGTGCCGCGCGGGAACAGCGTCGCCGAGCCGTGGACCTCGGCGACGATCACGTCGGGGTCGGCGCCGGGGTAGGACCGCAGGCCGGAGAATCGCAGGTCGCGGAACACCGCCGGGGTGCGCCGGAAGTAGGCCGCGATCGCCGGCTTGCCGAGGAGCCGCGGCGGCAGCCCGAGGCGGGCGGCGTAGGGGAACTCGACGATCGCGTCGTCGGCGAACAGCTCCAGCCAGCGCTCGATGTCGCGGGCGATCCACTCGAGGTGCGCCGCGAGGGCCGCGGCCGCGCGCATGGGTTCCGTGTCGTGGTCTTGCATGGCGTCTCCTGTGCCGACAAAGCTAGTTCGGCGGGTCGCACCGCGCGTCCGGATCGCCTATCCGCGCGTCCGGACCTGTCGCGGCGCCGACGCGAGGCGAGACGACAGGCCGCGTCGAGCACGCCCGCGTCTTACATGTCCTAAAGGACATGCTCTTCCGCTCGCGCGATCAGGGCCTCGCGAGCGAAGCCTGGGAGCCCGCGGCTGCCTGCCGCAGCGCCCGGCGGTAGGCGTTGGGGGCGACACCGCGGGCGCGGGCGAACGCGCGGGTGAACGCGGGCTCGCTCGCGTAGCCGACGCGGGCGGCGATCGCCTTCACGGAGGCGTCGGTGGTGGCGAGCAGGCTGGCGGCGCGGTCGAGGCGCAGGCGGCGGAGGTAGCTGCCGAGCGGCTCGCCGAGCAGCGCGGTGGTGCGGGCGGCCAGCACGGAGCGCGACATGCCGACCTGCGCGGCCAGCTCGCCGAGCTCCCACGGCTTCTCCGGCTCGGCGCGCAGGCGCAGCAGGGCGGCGACGATCCGGTCGTCGCGCAGCGCCTCGGCGGCGGGCAGCGAGTCGCCGGCGTCGCGCAGCGCCCTGGCGAACAGGGCCTGGGCCCACGAGGCGGTGATCGTCTCGCGCAGCGACGGCGACAGCGTCCTCGCCCGCCCGAGCAGGGCCAGAGTGTCGGCGAGCCAACGGCCGAGCTCGCGGTCGTCGCCGTGGATGTGGACCACCGCCGGCAGCAGCGCCAGCCACGGGGCGTCGCCGTGATCGAGCCGCAGATCGACGACGACCAGGCTGGTGGTCGCCGGGGCCTCGGTGCTCCACACGTCGGCCGCGGCCTGCTGCATGCCGACGCAGGCGCTGCCGTCGCGCGGGATCGGGGTGGCGGCGCTGTCGCGGATGACGTGCTCGTCGGCGCGCGGCAGGAACGCGAGTTCACCTGGCCCGATGGACAGGCTGCGACCGGCGACGACGAGCTCGGATCCACCATGGAGCGCGGCGTAGAGCTTGGCGCCGGCGGGGGCGGTGCGGCGGTGCTTGCCCCATCGCCCGCCGAGCTCGAGGCTGGTGACCTCGGTGCCGAGGACCACGAGGCTGCGCGCGAGCGCGTCGATCTCGCTCATCGCGGGGCAGCATAGCCGAGCCCGGGCCGTTGATGACGCCCCCGTGCGGGCTGAGGTCGAGGTTGAGTCCGTCGCTATAGGTGAGCTCGAGCCGGGGGATGGAGCGGACGCGGATCTCAGGCCGGCCGAACGGGCGAATCGGCGAGCAGGGGCGCGCGGTGCGGCCGGCGTCAGCAGCCGCGGGGCGGGTCTGGTCCTTAGGTCGGCACGGACTGCTCCGATCGACACCTCCAACCTCCGAACGTGGGAGCGAGCGCGGGCGAGCTGTATAGCACGGTTTCGCTGCCGTTGACGGGCTCGTTGCCCGGTTCATATCAATAGGTTGCTTCGACTTCGACCGACTCTTGCCGCGCCTCACGAGCGGCGTGAAGGACAACGCGGCCCCCGCACAACTTCCGCGGCGAATGGAACCGGGTACTGCTGTCGGGGGCTGCGCTACCGCCTGGTTGCCCTGTTGAAGGCGCTCGTGCCGGACTACCCCGTGGGGCTCCACGAGGGATCTGCCCCACGAGCCGCTGATGAAGGGGGCTGGTCGAAGGCATCGGTGCGCTCGCCCGGACCGGGCCGCTGATTCGCGCCTGCCCGGGCGGTCGGGGGTGCTGGGGAACCGCCGTAGAGTGCCGGATATTGTCCGAGTCTGGCGATCTGAAGAACTACCGTCGCCAGGTCCGCGAACTCCATTGCCCTGAATTAGGAAGTAATACCTCTGTACGGATGCGCGGTGTGCGCTCTAATTCATTCTCTTCTATGGTCGTAGATCGGCAAATATCGGGCGGGCGTTCTCGTTTTATGCGTATTCTCACGCGGGGCAGGTTCCTGTAGCGCGTCGTTGGCTCCTCGCGCGCCGCCAGAACCCTACACCGGTTTAGTCCGCCAGCGAATCATCTAGATATTCGCCATCCATGGCCTCTTGCGGGGCAAGGCCTCCTCGGCCTATGATCGATCCTAACTCATGACCGATGAGGCGAACTCTCACGCATCCCGTCTAAAGACCGATCCAAATCAGCATCTCGAGATTCCTATTGGTCTGCGGCCACCTGTCTTTGTCGAAAAGGGGCGCTCGCTGAGACTTGATGCAGCCGCCAAGGGGGTCCTTGAGAGGCTTAATGCGGGACATCGCATTGTTGCGCTTCGCGGACTCCCTGGCGAGGGCAAGACTCAAGTGTTACGGCAGGTTGCTGCCGAGCGTCATGGTTACTATATTGAACTCGGGGATCGGCATACTGAACCCGGGGATCGACCTTCTACAGATCTAGCACTACGGGAAGGCTTGTCGGTCATTGTCGAGGCGTTCGGCGAGCCCTCGTGCGCGCACCGCTCTTTGCGTACAGTATGCGCGCTAGTTCGGAATACGCTTTATAGACATACAGATAATCCTCTTATTGTCATCGACGCTCTCGACGCTTTCTGCTCGCGTGCCGACTTGGAGTCATTGCTCGATGCGTCCCGCGGAGGCTCGGTTGTCGTTGGGGGTCCAGGGGCGCAAGGAGTGACGGAAGTCAAGCTTGAATCGGCCGACGAGCAAGCTTTCAAGCAAGCGTATGCCGAGTCGTTGAATGCCAGCGTTCCCCTTGCATCGGAGGAACAGGCACTGATCGAGAGGATTTCCCCAATGCTCGCGCATAACCCCCTGCGAGCCCAATTTGTCGCTGAACTCGTCCACGACCAAAGCGATCGTGCAGGAGCGCTGGGAGAATTCCTGGAATCTATCCTGTCCGAGCCTGCGGAGATTGATCAACTCACGGCCTCGTCTGTCTCCAAGGTCTGGAGGCACCTCACACCAGAGGATCGGACACGCGTAGCACTGGTTGCTATCCTTGGCGATCCAGGCATTCCTATTTCATGGCTCCCACCCGAGTACCAAGTTACTGCCCACACTCGGGCTCCTCTCCTGACGGTTTACGAGCGACAATCGGAGCGCTATGTTGAGGCGCACCGTATCACTGGAAGCTATGCCCGTCAGACCGGAACGTCAACCTTGGTGACGACACTCGTGAACCTGCTGGAGACATGGGTGGGGAACGAGCAGCTCCTTGATGAGCTAAAAACTCGGGGCGCAAGAGCGCGCGCGCTTGTTCGAGGCTGTCTTTATCTGAAGTCGTACGCTGGAATCGATTTGCCACATCCGTCGTCTCGTGTGGTGAAAGCTTTTGTTGATACAGCACAAATGTCAAATCCTGATGCCCTGCTCAAGCACCTGTCGTACGTTGTAGATGGTCCAGACAGCCTCTGGCAGCTTTCTCCAGACGTTATCGGAGAAATTTTTGATCATATCCCCCAGCGATTCACGCGAGACAATAAGGAACTTAAAACTCTACGTATAGCCGCATTTGATTGCCTTGATCGACTCGCGCGCTCAGAAGTAAAAATTGCGCACGATGCTCCCGACGTGCTGGCATCGGCTATGCACCATGCAGCGAAGGCCTTGTTGAGAACTAATTCTCCAGATGCTCAGAAATTGGCCATCGCTCGTTTCAGAGAACTTGACCAGCGCTGCGAGACTCTGCTTCCTCGCAACTCCAGATATTACACCGAGATCGCGCAAATCCGCCTTCAGATGGCGCGATCGGAGCTCTTGCCTCAAGATGAGCGGATAGAACAGCTCCGCAGCGTGCTCCAAGCAGGAGGGCAGAAATTGCCCATTTATTTACGATTGGCCATCTTATCGGCAATGCTGGATATTCGGCCCGAATCACCGTTGTCCGCCGCCGAGAAACTTTCTCTTATACAGGAGGGGCTCCGCCTTTGCAGCCCACACACAGTCTTAGAGACTCAGGCAAACTTTCTCCGCACGGCAGTCTCGGTATGTGATCGAGTGGGTGCACCTGCTTCAGTGTGGAGTGCCGTTTCGCAGATGGCAAGGTCTCTTGTGGCCCCGGCTGTTGCTGAAGCGCTCGGGGACCGGGACGCAGCTGCTTTAGGTCACGCGCTTGTGAAAGGAGCTAGCCAAGATTACTCCCGCATCGGCACCGAGTTGATCTTGCGAGCGCTCGAGCTTTACTCTCCTCTCGTAGAGTCTGCCGGGCCTATCGTTTTGAGCCGTTTGGCTGCGGCCCTGCGGGAATTGGGTTTCGCCGAAGAGTCGCGAGCTATCGCCGCCGTGTTGTACTGGAATGCGTCCGATCGTGAGCAACGATACTACGCCACCTTTGATTTCTCAAAGGCGTTGCGAGCGTCGGGAAGGCACAGGGAGGCAATCCATATCGTCAGTAAGGAACGTCAAGTTAGACTTGATCGTCCCGATGAGGCAGCCGCATTAGGCGACGAGTATGCGAAGTGCGCTATTCGCGATATCGCGCTTCGAGAGGAAATCCGCGCTATTCTCGTTGAGAATGCTCGTTTCTATCGCGAGGCCAAACATCTTTCTTATGCGCAGAGGTGTGAGCGGTGGCTCAACACGCTTGAGCAAGATCCCGTGAACGAAGGAGCTCTGGCAGAAGACGAGTGGCGTGCCCACAGGCGCTTTGAGCGCCTCGCGGAGGAAGAGCGGCAATGGGTGCTCGATCTCGTCAGACCAGTCGCCGCTCGCCCTGAACTGGCTGAGCTTTCGAACCGGCCTATTTTCGAGCAAGGGCTGAAGGCTGATAAGACGATCGTAGATTCAGGGCTTAAGGCTTGGTTCAGAAAACGGTGGAACCGAGTCGCGGCATTTTTTGTGCGGCTTGGCTCAAGGCGTTCGACGGGAACATCGCCACTTGACGTTTCGGCACTCGAGCGGCGGTTGTTTCGCGATTATACTGGTATCTTCGGGGCAAAAGTTTTCTGGGCAGGAGCTTTCACTCTATTGCCTCTTTTGATAGGTTTGAAGCTGGACCTTTACGGACTTCGGATCAGTGTGGCCACGGCCGTCTACGCTGTGTACCATTTTGTGGGGATATGGGTGTGGATGAGAGTGTACCGCCTTCATAGGCATGGAAATACACTCTTCTCCGAAAAAGAGAAGAGCGCGGAGGTTCTCGAGATCGAGCCGTTCCGCCGATTCGCCGCATTCGCGGGTTTCGTGACAACCGCTCTGCTGATTCTCACTTTTGTTGCCAAGCTTACGATTGTGTTCGGAGACCAAGACGTCTCTGCACGCTCGAGATTTCCGAAGATCGTCGCTGACATCTTGGGAGTTAATTTGGAGCCAGCCGCGGTCACGGACTGACGCTACGGTGAAGCGTGTGAGGCGCGGCTGTGGCCTGCCGAGGGGGCGGCCGTCTGCTAGCGTGTCGGGGTGCATTCGTCCGCGACCCGGCGCCTCACCGCCTCCGAACGGGCGGAGCTCGAGGCCGAGCGCGCGCAACTGGTCGTCGCGCACGCCCGCGAGGTCGAGGTGGGGCGCCAGTTGGAAGCCCGCGCGTTCCCGGTGATGCTGGGCAGCGTGGGCTGCTGCGTCCTGGTCGCCGCACTCCTCGTCTACACCGGGCAACTCGCCTCGGCGGCGATGGTGGGCGCGTTGGCGGCATGGATTGTCTGGGTTACCGTGTGGGGCCTGCCCGCGCCGACCTCGCTCCTCGATGTCCCCGAGATCGCGCGCGTCGACGAGGCCCTCGCCCGCGACGAGGTGCGGGTGATCGACCTTCGTGCCGACGCCGCTGTCACGGTGCGCGCCGCCGACGGCGAGGTCTTCGGCGATCTGCTGCGTACCGGGGCCGACCAGGTGAGCTACCTGCCCCGCGCGCTGTGCTCGTCGGTCGACGCCGAGCGCCTGCCGAACACGCACCTCCGGATCGTCTGTGTGCAGGGGCTCGGGAGCTGTCACGTCGAGCCGCTCGGCATTCGCCTCGAACCGCTGGCGGACGTCGTCGGCGCGGCCGACAATTGGCGCTGGTGCGGCGATGACGCCGTCATCGTCTGGACGCCGAGCGAGGATCGCCGCGAGGGGCTCCACCTCTGCGACGGCGAGTCGTACCTCGCCTCGTTCGCCGCCAACATCCGCGAGCTCGCGGCCCCGCTGTTCGCTCCGGCCCGCTGACTCGGCGTCGTTCCTGGATGTCTTAGAGGGCATGTCCTCGAGGACATATAAAACGACCTCGAGAGACATGTCCTCGAGGACAGCGCTCACTCCGCCCGCGGCGACCACTCGACGCGGTGGGCGAAGGTCCGCGCCTGCGCGGCCGCGCCGAGGCGGAGGAACAGCGGCAGCATGCGGTCGCGGAACCAGGCCGCCACCGGGCCTGCGGGCGCCTTGCCGTCGCCGTTCTTGCGGGCCTGGCGGACGACCGCCTCGACGCGGCCGCGGCGCTCCTGCTCGAAGCGGGCGAAGGCGGCCTGGGGGGCCTCGGCGTCGCGCAGGCACCGCGCCAGGACCAGCGCGTCCTCGAGCGCGAGCGAGGCGCCCTGGCCAGCCGAGGGCGACGTCGCGTGGGCCGCGTCGCCGAGCAGGCACACCCGACCCGCGTGCCAGCGGGGCAGGGTCATGATGTCGTGGAGCGCCCACGGGCCGAGCAGCGTCGGCGTCGCGCGCACGACGTCGGCGATCCACCCCGGGTCGCCGGCGTGCAGGGCCAGGATCGACGCGCGCCGCTGTTCGGGATCGGCGACCTGCATGGTCTCGCGCGCGCCGGTGTTGTGGAACCACCACACCTCGCCGCCGGGGGCCGCGAACGCGCCGAAGAACGCGCGGCGGCCGAATGTCATCACCGTCCACCCGGGCTCGAGCGGCGCGCCGGGGCAGCGAGCGAAGCCGCCGAGGTCGCACAGGCCGGTGTAGGCCGGCGCCGGCGCGTCCGGCAGGGTCAGCGCGCGCACGCGCGAGCGCAGCCCGTCGCAGCCGAGCAGCACGTCGGCCGCGAGTTGTTCGCCGCTCTCCAGCCGCGCGACGACCTCGCCGGGCCGCTCGTCGAGCGCCACCAGCCTCGCGCCGAAGCGGCAGTCCGCGCCGCGCTCGCCGGCCGCCGTCATCAAGGACCGGTGCAGCTCGGCGCGGCGGATCATCACCATCTGCGCGCCGAACCGCTGCGCGTGGTCGCGGTGGTCGATCACGCCGATGCAGCGGCCGCGGGCGTTGGTGAACCGCATCCCCTGGCACACCGCGCCGCGGGCCTGGATCTCCGCGCCCAGGCCCAGCTCCGCCAGCACCTGCAGGCCGTTGGGCGCCAGGCCGAGGAACGCCCCCTCGTCGCCCGCCGCCTCGCTGCGGGCCTCGAGCACCGTGGTCGCCAGGCCGAGGCGGCGCAGGAACATCGCCACGGTCGGCCCCGCCACCCCGCCGCCGACCACCACCGCCCGCCGCAGCCCGCCGTTCGCCCTCGTCGAGTCCGTCAAATCGTACCTCCCGCCGGCGAGGATTCGTCCTCGGGACAATCATTGCAAGTGACGATACGTGACGGTAAACATCACTGGTGGTGAACATCTCGGCGCTCGACCTCAACCTCCTGCTCGTGCTCCACACCGTGCTCGTCGAGCGCAGCGCGGCCGCGGCGGCGCGGCGGCTGCACGTCACGCCGTCGGCGGTCAGCAACTCGCTGGCCAAGCTGCGGGCGCAGCTCGGCGACCCGCTGGTGGTCCGCAGCGGCCGCGGGCTGGTGCCGACCCCGCGGGCGCTCGAGCTGGGGCCGCACCTGCGGGCGGCGATCCGCGAGCTCGAGCGGGTGGTCGCCGGCGCCGAGCGGTTCGACCCGGCCACCACCACCCGCAGCTTCGCGCTCGCGCTGTCCGACGCCCATCAAATTTGCGACCTCCCGCGGGTGGCCCGGGCGTTCGCTCGCGCGATGCCGCGGGCGTGCCTGCGGGTCGTCAGCGTCGATCACTTCGAGGCGGTCGGCGGGCTCGCGGGCGGCGAGGTCGACGCGGCGGTCGCCCCCGCGACCGCGCCGCAGCCCGGGCAGCACGCGCATCACCTGTACGAAGAGACAGGCGTGATGCTGGTCCGCCGCGGCCACCCGGCCCTCGGCGAGCCGGTCACGCGCGAGGTGTGGGCCTCGCTGCGCCTGGTCGACATCCACCTCGCGCTCGGCCGCGGCGGCATCGGCAACCGCGCGGCGCGGGCGTGGATGGCCGGCGAGCGCCTCAGCTTCGAGGTCGCCGCGGTGGTGCCGAGCTTCCTCGCCGCCGCGGTGGTCGCCGCCAACACCGACCACGTGTGCGGCCTGCCGCGCCGCGTCGCCGAGGCGCTGGCGCCCGTCCTGCCGCTCGTGCCGCTGGCGGTGCCGGGCCCGCCGATGACGTTCCCGATCGACCTCGTGTGGCACGAGCGCACGCACCTCGACGCGGGCGCGCGAGCCTTCCGCGAGCTGGTGATCGCCGCGCTGGCGAGCCCGCGCCCGGCGAGCAAGCGAGGCCCGCGCCGGCGCGCGTGAGCGCGGACAGCGAGGAGCGTGGGCCGGGGCGTGATGGTTCCTGGCGACAGTCACGGGCCGCGAGGCTCGGGTGGTCGCGGCGTGAGCCGGTGCGCGAAGAATGTTGCAAGGTCAGGGGCCGTGAGGCTGAGGTGAGCCCTGCATGTCGTCGGGCCATGGAGTTCGTCGTGGCTCGGGAGTAGCGAGCCACGACAAGCTCGTGGCATGCGTCCGGAGCATGGAGCTGGTTGCGACGGATCGGAGTGGCGAGGCCCGGCGACCCGTGTCGCGTGGATGCGGCCTGCGCTCGCGCGCGAGTACGCCGACCTGCTGCAATGGCGCGACGAGATCTACCGGAAAGCGTCGTCGGCGCTCGGCCTGAGCGGGCCTCGCGTCCGCCCGGGCCTACCGTCCGCTTCTCAGCACTGACCCTGGCACTGCATGTCGACGCAAGTGCCGATTTCCTGGGCGAGCATGCCGGACGGGCCGAACGGGCCGCCGTTCATCTGGATGACGTCGCCGCACGGGCCCAGGCAGTCGATCCCGCCGCAGCCGGCCTCCGCGGCGCAGTCGCGGATCGCCTTGCAGCCGGCGTCCTTTTGGCACGCCTGCATCTCGTCGAGGCACTTCGTACAAGCACACTCACCGCACGGGTCACCGGGGTGGACTGCGGCGAGACACTGCTGCACCGCGCCGCACGGGACCTGGCACCCCGCGTCGACGCAGGTGCCGATGTTTTGGGCGAGCATGCCGGACGGGCCGAACGGGCCGCCGTTCCGCTGGATGACGTCGCCGCACGGGCCGAGGCATGCGATCCCGCTGCAGCCGGTCTCCTTGCCACAATCGCGGATCGCCCTGCAGCCGGGGTCCTCCTGGCACGCCTGCATCTCGTCGTGGCACTCCATGCACGCACATTCGCCGCACGGATCACCGGGGTTGACGATGTCGAGGCATTGCAGCGCTTCGGCGGTCGTGTTGCCGGTGGTGCTCGCGTCGGGTTGTTCCGTCGTCGCGCCGGGCTCGGTCGTGGTCGTCGAATCAGGCGGCTCCATCGTCGAAGTGACCTCCGGCGACATCGAGGTCGGGTCGCCGGTCGAAACCGAAGTTATTGCAACCGTGGTCGTGCCGGTCGTGGGATCCACGCCCGTCGAGGTGGTGGGCGAAGTCGAGGTCGATATCTCGGTGGTGATGGGGCCGTGGGTGCTTTCCCCGGGACCGGTCCCCCCGGTACCGGTCCCTCGGGGGTTGTAGAAGCAGCCGGCTGCGAGCCAACACAGGATCGTTCCCAACGAACGGCCGAACATTCCGTCACTCTACGTCTGGCCCGAGACGCTGCACAGATCGGGCGAACGTGCTCGCCCGGGCCGGCCGGTCGAAGCCGCCCACGTCGTGCTGATCACCCGCCGGGCTGTTGGACTCACCGATAAGGGAGATGGCCCGCCGGGCCGTTCGACTCGAGCGTCTGTTCGCGCTGAATCCTCCTCGGCCCGATGCAGGGCTAGCCACGCCTCCATCGGGTCCGGCGGGGCACCGAGGACGTCGACTTCGCCCTGGGTCGACGTTGCCCACGGCCACTTGAGCGAGGTGAGGTACTTCTCGCTGGCGAGCGCCGCGAGGCCGTGAGGCTCGGGTGGTCGCGGCGTACGCGAGGCGACGAGGCCGCGAGGCTCGGGACCGGGGAGTGATGCCGGCGAGGCCGCGAGGCTCGGGTGGTCATGGCGGCGGCGGGGGAGTGATGCGCGGGTCGCCTGCTCCCTGCACGGCATCCTCGCGGCGCGTGCGAGCGGATCGTTCGCCGTCGTCGCTGCGATCGCGGGCTGGCGAGGTCCGCGGGCTACGAGCGCGGTGAGGTTCTCACCGCGCCGTGGGTCGCGCGGAGGCATCGCTCGCGGCGCGAGCCTGCGCTATCGTCGGCCCGATGTCGCCGCGCGGACTCTACGCCTACGCCAGCCTCGACGCCGCCGGAGAGGCCGAGGCGGCGGCGCGGCGCATGGAGGCGCGGGCGGGCTTGCCGGCCACCGCGGCGATGTTCGAGGCGCTGGTGCTGCCGCTCTTGCGCCCCGGGCTGAAGGTCGTCGAGGTCGGGTGCGGCAGCGGCGGGCTGGCGCGGCGGATGGTCGCCGCGCACGAGGGCATCGAGGTGTGGGCCACCGACAAGAGCGAGGGCATGCTGGCGTTCGCTCGCCGGGCCGCCGCCGACGTGCCGGCGCGCCTGCGCTTCTCGCAGTGGGAGGCGGGCACCCCGTGGCCGGCCGAGCTGCCGGCGCGCGTCGACCTCGTCGTCTCCGCGGTCACCACCCCGTACCTGTCCGAGCCGGCGCTGCGCCGGCTGCTCGCCGAGCTGCGCGAACGGACATGTCTTGAGGGACATGTTCTGTTCCTCGAGCAGGACCTGGCGAGCGCCACGGTCGCCCACCCCGACCACAACCTGGCCGAGCGGATCTCGAGCGAGCACGTGCGCCTCAAGCAGCCGTGGCAGGGCCACGGCCTGCGCCGCTACGTGCGCGAGGCCGGCTTCTCGCTGCTGCCGCGGACGTCGTTCCTGTGGACCGACGACACCTTCAGCCCGTACCTGCGCGACCTCATGACCCGCTACGCCGACGACGCGGTGACCGACGGCCTGCCGTCCGCCGAGGCCGCGCGGTTCATCGCCGGCCTCGAGGCGCTGGCGGTCGAGGGCGAGTGTTATTACGGGATGGTCTATCACCGCGTGCTCGCACGGGTGCTCGCGTGAGCGGCCGATGAGCTCGCGGGGCGCCCGCCTCCGGCCGCGAGGGTGCGTGCGCCGCCGATCGGGCGGCCGAGCGACGAATGGCGACCGGCGATGGTCCAGCTCCGCGGCGATCGGCTATCGTGGGGCCGCCATGCCGCGTCTCGCAGTGCGTGCCATCCTCCTCGAGGGCGACAGCATCCTCCTCGAGCGCTTCGAGGACGCCGTCGAGTCGTGGTACGTGACCCCCGGCGGCGGCGTCCAGGAGAACGAGACCATCGAGGAGGCCTTTCACCGCGAGCTGCAGGAGGAGCTGGGCGTGCGGGCCGAGTTCGGGGCGGTCGCCTTCATCCGTGAGATCATCGCCGACCGCCTGGCCGTCACCAACCTCCCGCCCGGCTTCCATCAGGTCGAGGTGTTCGTGTACGGCCGCCTGCTGCCCGGGCAGACCCCGCGCATGGTCTCGCCCGACGTCTCGCAGGTCGGCTTCGTCTGGGTCCCGCTGGGCGAGCTCCACACCCTGCCGTTCTTCCCGCGCGAGCTCATCCCCGAGTTCCAGGCCCGCGCCTTCCCGCGGTTCTACTACGGGCACCGACGTTAGCCGCGGCGACCGGGGTCCTTCGCGGTCCTCGTGCTCCACGCGAAGTCGGCTCCGATCGGGGGGACAGGGCAGGCTGTCGAGCCCGCTCGTGGATCAACGCAGTAGTGGCGCGACTCGTGACATTCGGGTGGTCGCGTCGCGGCCGACTCTGGTACACCCTGGCGATGCATCACAGCCGCCTCGCCGGATTCATCATCGATTGCCAGGACACTCCGCCCGACGACGCCGCCGCGTTTTGGAGCCGTGCGCTCGGCATGGCCTCGGAGGGCGACGACGGCCATGGCTACGCCGTGCTCGACGCCAGCGCCCGCGACTTGCACATCGAGGTCCAGCGGGTCAGCCACGCGAGCCGCATCCACCTCGACATCGAGACCGACGATCAGCCGGCCGAGGTCGCCCGGCTCGAGCGCCTCGGCGCGCGGCAGGTCGCCAAGGGGCCGCGCTGGGTGGTGATGGAGGCGCCGACCGGGCAGCGCTTCTGTGTCATCAACGCCCGCCGCCCGCTCGCAGGAGCGCCGGGCACCAACGTCTGGCCGTGAGCGCGAGGGCCGTGGGTCGGCCTGTCCGACAGCGCCGATCCCCGCGGCTTCGTCGAGGCCGCCGCTCGCACCGACCCGGCCCGCGGGCTCGCGGTGGCGCGGGCGCTATTGTTGCGCGCGTGCCATTCCCGCGCCGAGGCCGGGGCCGGATCGATATCCGCGGAGTCTCGCCTGCAGGCGGGCGTCGAACCGCTCGCATTCGCGGCGCCTGCCGGACGAGGTCGCTCGAGTTCGAGCCCGCCGGCGCCGCGCGCGGGGCATTCGAATGCGGCCGGCTCGCAGGGAAGGAATGGTGCGAGCCTGGCCGCGCATCGTCGTTCGTCTCGAACCATCGTCTCCGATTCACGACGCAAATTCGCGCGGCCCTCGGCTCACCGCAATCGGTCCGTATGGGTCTAGAATGTCCCTGGGGGGATCGATGCGGATGGGTGAGCCCGCGGGCCGGCTCGGGCAGGTCCTGGAGAATCGATACAGGCTCTGCGAGGTTATCGGAGGCGGCGGCATGGGGACCGTCTATCTCGCGGAGCACGTGTACCTCGGCGAGCGCCTCGCCGTGAAGTTGCTGAGTCCGCGCCTGGCGTTCGATCAGGAGTGGGTCGATCGATTCTTGCTGGAGGCCCAGGCGGCCATCCGGATCGGTCACGACAACATCGTGCAGGTCCGGGACTTCGGCTGTCCGGAGCCCGGGCTCGTCTACATGGTGATGGAGGCGATCTCCGGCGAGAGCCTGGCGAAGTTCATCGAGCGCGAGCGTGCGATTCCCTGGCAGCGCGCGTTGAAGATCGCCGATTCCATCGCCGCCGCCCTCGAGGCCGCTCACGAGCACGGCATCATCCATCGCGACATCAAGCCCTCCAATTGCATCCGCACGACGTCGCGCGGCGATCCCGATTCATCAAGGTCCTCGACTTCGGCATCGCCAAGTTCACCGCCCCCACGGACATGGACGCCCACGTCCCGCGGACGGCCACCGGTGTATGGATGGGCACCGCCGAATACATGGCCCCCGAGATGTACCGCGGCGAGCCGCCGGACGGACGCGTCGACGTCTACGCCCTCGGCGTCCTGCTCTACAAGCTCATCACCGGCGAGACGCCGTTCAAGGGGGCTCACCTCGAGGTCGCGGTCGAACAGTCCCGGCGCGGTCCGGCGCCTCCCAGCGAGCGCGCCCCCGACCGCGAGGTCCCCGCCGAGATCGACGCCCTGCTGCTCCGCGCGCTCGCGCGGGATTTGAACTCGCGGACGCCCAGCATGACTGCGTTGCGCGGAGAGATCGCGGCAGCGCTGGCCGGCTCCGCGAGCGAGGAGCACGAGCGGACGTTGATCCGCAAGCGCACTCCCCTCGCCGCCCCCGCCTCGACCGGGCGGCCTGCTCCTCCTGTGAGCATTACGCCGGCGCCCGCCGAGCCGACTGCCACCAGTGGGCCGGTCCCGGCGGCGCCGGCTCCTGCGAGCGAGCCGCCCGTGAGCGTCCGGGAGCTCGCTCCCGTCCTGCCTGCGGTGCCGCCCCGCTCGGTGGCGGTGCAGACCGAACCGCACCGCATTGTCTCGGGTCCGCAATCGGTGGTCGCGGCGACCGAGGTCATTCCGTCGAAGCGACGGATGGGTCCGGCCGCGCTGGTCGCCGGTACATTCGTCAGTGTCATGGCGGTCATCGCCGTGGGATGGCGCCTGGGCACGCGAGGGGTCAGGGACGTCGAAGCGCCCGTCGAGGCTCCCTCCGTCGCGGTCGTGGACACACCCGCGGTGCACGCCGCCGCCCCGGTCTCGCCCCCCGAGTCGTCCCTGGCGCCGGCCCCGACCAGCCCGACTGTGCCGGTCCTGGCAGATCCGGCTCCGCCCCCTGCTTCGCTCGCGCCGTCCTCACCGCCGCCGAGTTCGCCCGTCGAGCCGCCGGGCGAGGTCAAGCAACCTGCGAAGGCCGATCGCCCCGTGAAGCCCAGGCCGTCGCCGCGCGCCCCTGAACCCGCACCGCCGCCCGCCGATCCGCGACCTGCGGCGCTCACCGAGCAGGACGTCGGCGGTACGTTCAAGCGGCTTCAGAGAGAATGTGTCGACTGGGGCGTCCCCCGCGGACGGAGCGCGACTCTCAATATTAGCATCAGCAGCGAGGGGTCGGCGACCTACGAGACGATCGGCATCGCCGACCCGTTCTTCGTCGACTGCCTCGGCAAGAAGTTGAAGCAGACCAAATTTCCCGAGAGTCACAGCGGCGGCAGGTTTCGCCACGGCTTCACCTGCGGCTGAGGGAGCCGCCGCCCTCGGCCTCGGGATCAGGGGTGGAACACGGCGACGAAGCCGTCGCGGTTGCCCTCGCTGACGATCATGCCCTGGCCGAGGTCGATGCTCTGGAAGAAGGTGCCCGTGATTGCGACTGCGCCGGTGGTGGACCCGGCCACGCCGCCGCCGGTCTGGGCGTCGATGCCGCCGAAGCTCTTGCCCCACAGGAGCTGGCCCTGCGGGCTGAACTTGCCGAGGTAGGCGTCGTACTGGTCGACGGAGGCCAGGACGGCGCCGCCGAGGTCGCACGTGCCGAGGAAGCTGCCGGTGGTGATGAGGTTGTCGAGGCCGTCGAGCGCCAGCTGGACGCCGCTCGAGCCCTCGGCGCACAGCAGCCGGCTCCACAGGTGCGAGCCGTCGGCGTCGAACTGGGCGAGGAAGCCGGAGCCCTCGGGCCCCGCCAGCGGCCCGCCGCCGAAGTCGACGCTGCCGCGATTCGAGCCCGTGATCGTGACGCGCCCGGCGCTGTCGATCACCAGGCCGCGGGCGCGCTGGTTGCCCGGGTCGCCGAAGTGCTTGGCCCACACCGTGGCGCCCGCGGGGTCGAGCTTGGCCACGAAGAGGTCGTCGGCGCCGGTGGAGACCAGCGGGCCGGTGCCGGCGTCGACCGAGTCCCAGAACCAGCCGGCCACGTAGGCATTGCCGGCCGGATCGACGTCGATGCTGCCGCCGAGCTGGGAGTCGGTGCCGCTGAAGCTGCGGCTCCACACGTGCGCGCCGGCGGCCGTGAAGCGGGCGACGAAGGCGTCGGCGAATTCGTTGGCGACGAACTCGCCGCCGCCGAGGTCGAGCGAGGTGAAGAAGAAGCCGGCGAGCAGGATGTCGCCGTCCTCGGCGAGGGCGAGGTCCTTGACCCCGACATACTGATTGCCGCCGGGGAACGACTCGCTCCACACGTGCTCGCCGTCGCCGGTCAGCTGGACGAGGAACAGGTCGTGCGTGTCCGTCAGGTTCTGCAGCGGACCGCCGCCGAAGTCGATCGTGTCGCCGAAGTCGCCGGCCAGGACGATGTCGCCGGCGGGCGTGAGCGCGAGGCCGTAGTCGGCCCCGCCCTGGTCGCCGGGGCCGCCGAAGCGCTTGCTCCACAGGTGGTCGCCCGCGGGCGAGAACTTGGCGACGAACACGTCGAGGCCGTCGTTGATCAGGGTGCCGCCGCCGAAGTCGATCGGCCCGTCGCCCCACGCGGCGATCACGAGGTTGCCGGCCGCGTCGAAGACGGCGCGCGTGCCCACCTCGTGGCCGCCCTGGCCGAACGTCCGGCTCCACGCCTGCGCGCCGGGGCCCGGGCACGGGTCGTCGCCGTCGCAGTCCTCGTCGCCCTCCTCGTCGCAGGTCTCGCGCGCCGGCAGGACCTCGCCCTCACACGCCTCCCAGGTGCCGTCGGCGCCGCACAGCTGCTGGCCGGCGATGCACTTGCCCACGCCCTCGGTGCCGTCCGGACCGCTGTAACAGGACCGCGAGTCGCCGGGCACGCATTCGTCCGCCGGATCGGTGGTACCCGTGCTCGTGTCGGTGTCGGTGTCGGTGTCCGTGGAGGTCGAGGTCGAGGTCGAGGTGTCGGTGGAGGTCGAGGTGTCCGACGTGGGGTTGGGCGTCGTCGGGCTGACCGTGGTCGGATCGTCGCTGGTCGTGTCGTCGGGGGCCGTCGTGCTGCCCTGGGTCTCGGTGTCCGGGCTCGTGCTCGTCGGAGTGAGGCTCGTCGGGTCGGTCGAGCCCTCCGTGGTCGAGCTCGAGGTCTCGCTGCCGCCGGTCGTGTCGGTCGCGGTCGAATCGCCGGGACAGGCCGCGAGCAGCGCGGGGAACAGGGCAGGGGCGGTCCGGTTCATGACATGACGTGCAAAAATAATGGCTCGCATCGGGTATCTCTCCTGGCCGCCGCGATCGCGACGGCATGACTGCGCCAGCGAGCCGCGGTGACACATCGTCGGCCTCGCGCGCGAGGCGGCGTGGACCACCTCCGTTCGTCCAGTGATCGCGGGGCGCGACTCGATCGCCGCGCCGCGCAAAATCGCCGCCGCCGGGCGGGCCGAGGCGCGAGATCCGGGAGCGCCCGTGCGAGGTCGAGCGCGAGGCGCTCGGGCTCGCGTCCTCAGCCGCCGCGCCGCCCGAGGAGCGGGAGGCACTCGCGGGCGCCCGCGGCGGCGGGACCTCCGCGAGGTCGCAGGCGACGCGGACGTGACCGAATGCACCGACGTCCTGCGCCGCGGATCACAGCGCAGGCGGTGGACAAACCTGTGAAATGATTTATGAAAAACAAGGCCTGTCTTTATGGGCATGTATATGGATTGCTCCGAGCGCGCCTCCGGTGGACTCGACCGGGCCGCGAGGCACTCTGGTGACGTGCAGATCAAGCCCATCCACTGGCTCTGTGGCTCCCTCGTGGCGATGAACCTCGCGCTGCTCGGAGTCGTCCTCGACGACGAGTGCCGGGCTCACGGGGTCCAGCGCTCGGCATGGAGATGGTTGTGGGTCCAGGACGATCATGACGACCGGGACGCCAACGACGACGGCGAGAACGACGAGCAAGACCGGGAGTGAAGCGTCCTGCTCCGCGGCCCCGAACCGCAGCTCCTGCGGTATACCGGGGCGATGAGCACCTGGGTGGCCGCCCTCATCGAGACGCAGGGACGCAGGGACTTCTGGGACCTGGCGCGCGAGCAGGGCGTGGAGCCGCTCTCCACGGACGTCCCGGCGCGTGTCCTCGTCGACTTCGAGCCGAGCGGGCGCGAGGCGGCGGTGCAGATCGCACAGGCGCTGTCCGCCGAGCTGTCCGCGAGCTGCCTCGCGTTCGCGGCGCAGACGAACGCCGACGTGTACGAGCTGCACGCCTTCGAGCGCGGCGCTCGCGTCCGCCGGCTGGCCTACTCCCGCGACGGGGGCGGCTGGTTCCGCGTCGAGGGGGAGGTGCAGCCGTGGGAGCGGGCCTTCTTCTTCGACGAGGCCTCGACGTCCGCCGACAGCGACGCCTGGCCCGACATGCTGTGGGACGAGCTCGCCGACGAGGACGTGGCGCGCTACGAGGCGGCCCGCCGCGCAGGCGATGCGAGCGCAGTGCTGGACCTGCTGCATCCGTCCTCGACCGGGCCGCTGCGGCGGCTGTGCGACGCTCTCGGCGTGTCTCCGGACGCGCCCCTGGGACGCTGGAGGAAGCCGGGCCTGGGGTCGCGTCTCTTGCGTCGGTAGAATTGCGAGCCGACGCGGTCGAGCACTGCCGCGTCCGCACGCGCGAGGTGGATCCCGCGTCGCGTCACCGAGACGTCCCGAGCGGTCGACGCCAGCCCTCGCCTTCGCCGCGCTCCGAATCCCAGGAGCGCGAGCGAGGCTCCGCCGCGATCGATCAGCGCAGGCCGCCGGAGGCGCTGATGATCTCGCCGGTCAACCAGCCGGACGCGGGCGAGGCGAGGAACACCGCGACGGTGGCGATGTCGTCGACCTGGCCGATGCGGCCGAGCGGGGTGCCGGCGATCAGCTGCTTCTCGAAGTCGGTGCCGCTGATGCCGAGAGTGCGGGCGCCCTCGGTGTCGACGGCGCCGGGGTTGATCGAGTTGACGCGGATCTTCCGCGGCCCGAGATCGAGCGCGAGGGTCTGGGTGAGGCCGTCGAGCGCGTGCTTGCTGGCGGTGTAGACGACCGACTGCGGGACCGCCCGGCGGGTCACCGTCGAGCCGATGTTGATCACGCTGCCGCCCTCGGGCCCGAAGTACTTCAGCGCCTCCTGCACCGCGAGCAGCGGGCCGAGCACGTTGGTGTCGAACTGGCGCCGGTACTCGGCCTCGGTGATCGCCTCGACCGCCTCGAAGCGGAACACGCCGGCGTTGTTGACCAGCACGTCGAGCCGGCCGAACACCCGCTTCGCCTCGGCGAACAGCCGCTTCACGTCGGCCGCCTTCGACACGTCGGCCTGGACCGCGAACGCCTTGCCGTCCTTCTGCGTGATGTCGGCGACGACCCGCTCGGCGCCGGCCTTGTCGCCGGCGTAGTTGACGATCACCGCCGCGCCCGCGCCCGCCAGCGCCCGGGCGATGCCCGCGCCGATGCCCTTCGACGCGCCCGTGACGACCGCGACCTTGCCCTTCAATGACTCGACCATCTTCGCTCTCCTCGTGGTGCTGTCAGTTCGACAGTTCGATGAAGGTCTAAATGATGGCCACGCCGGAGTCAAACCGCCTCCCATCATTTTTCTTCGCGCCCTCGCGCCCTCGCGCCGGCGCCGTGGCCGCGTGACCGCGCACACGGCCGCCCGCCCCGGCTACAACCGCGGCGGTCCCCGTGTTACGCTGTCGGCGATGATCCGCTTGACGGACAAGCAGGTCCAGCGAATCTCGAGCGCCCTGGCCGAGCCGCGGCGCTTCAAGATCTTGCAAGACCTGGCGGCCGACCGCGCGCAGCAGATGCCCTGCGCCGCGATCGTCGAGTGCCACGGGGTCAGCCAGGCGACGATCTCCCACCACCTCAAGGAGCTCGAGACCGCCGGCCTCATCGAGATCGTCCGCGACGGCAAGTTCGCCCACGTGGTGTTCCAGCGCGACGTCTGGCGCGCCTACCTGGCGCGCCTCGCCGAGCTGTGAGCGCCCGCCCGCACCTCCCAGGTTGTCGTGCCCGCCGTCATTTGGACGTTTAGGTTAACGTCTAAATGTCGCCAGGCCGGATGTCAAGCGCACGCAGCGCGCCAGCGACGTCGGAGTCGAGGCCCGCGCGCGCCGACGAGCGTCGGGTAAAGGTGTTTAAGGGACATGTCGAAAGGGACAGCAGACACGGCGCACGTCGTCGCGCTCGCGCATGAATGTCCGGGAAGCACAGGCCGAGGAGGTCGCAGGGCTCGCCGCGCACTCGCGGCGCACCGCGTCGCGCTCGAGCATGAAGGTCCGGAAGCACAGGCCGAGGAGGTCGCAGGGCTCGCCGCGCACTCGCGGCGCACCGCGTCGCGCTCGAGCATGAAGGTCCGGAAGCACAGGCCGAGGAGGTCGCAGGGCTCGCCGCGCACTCGCGGCGCACCGCGTCGCGCTCGCGGATGAACGCGTCGGGTCGAACAGGCCGAGGTCGCAGGCCTCGCCGCGCACTCGCGGCGCACGGCGTCGCGCTCGAGCATGAATGTCCGCGAAGCAGAGGTCGCAGGGCTCGCCGCGCACTCGCGGCGCACGGCGTCGCGCTCGAGCATGAAGGTCCGGAAGCACAGGCCGAGGAGGTCGTGCGGCTCGCCGCTCACTCGCGGCGCACGGCGTCGCGCTCGAGCATGAATGTCCGGGAAGCACAGGCCGAGGTCGCAGGGCTCGCCGCTCACTCGCGGCGCACGTCGTCGTGCTCGCGGATGAACGCGTCGGGTCGAACAGGCCGAGGTCGTGCGGCTCGCCGCTCACTCGAGGCGCACGTCGTCGAGCTCGAGGGCGAACGGGCCGGTCCGGGTCGCGCCGAAGAACAGGCCGAGGAGGTCGTACGGCTCGAGCCCGAGCTCGGCGAAGGCGACAGTGTACTCGGCCCACTCGCGGCCGACGGCGATCTCCTTGCGCACGGGCATGATGCCGAGCTGGGCCGCGAACGCCATCACGGTCAGCGCAGTCGTGCCGTCGCCGCGGGCGGCGAACACCAGCTTGCTGAACTTGCCGAGGTTGGCCGGCTGCATCGGCGCGGCCCCGGGGAAGAACATCGCCCCGGCCCACTTGGCCCGCTCGCTCGCGGCCACGTCGCCGGCGAGCCGCAGGGCGCCCTTGCTCTTGCGCGCGCCCTTCTTGGCGAGGCCGAGCTCGACCGTGGAGGTGCCGCCGATCAGCGCGTCGGTGGCCGGCTCCCACCCGGCGCCGAACTCCGCGGCGATCTTGCCGGCCTCGAACGCGGCGATCTTGCCCGCTTCGGACCCGGGCGGCGGCGGAGCGGCGCGCTGGGCCTCCAGCGCGGCGTACTCCTCGGCCAGCGCCCGGCGATAACCGTCGCGGTCGAGCCTGTGCCCGGCCTTCCACACCGACTCGATCGCCCGCGTCGCGGTGATGTCGGTGGTCGGATCGCCGCGCACCAGCAACAGGTCGGCGCGCTTGCCCGCCGCCACGCGGCCGCGGTCGCTCAGCTTGAACCTGTCCGCAGGGACAGACGTGGCGGCGGCCAGCGCCGCGGTCGCCGGCAAGCCGGCGCGCACCAGCAGCGCCAGCTCGTCGTGCAGCGACGCGCCGTGGACCGTGCCCGGGTTGGGCGCGTCGGTGCTGGCCAGCAGCGGCACGCCGGCGCGGTGCAGCGCCCCGACGCTCGCCAGCACGTGCTCGCACGCGCCGGCCGGCAGCGCGATCGGCCAGGTCGCCGACAGGGCGCGCGCGTCGGCCGGGCCGAGGAACGGCTTCAACTCGGGATCGTCGGCGATCGCCTTGCCGTGGCCCGGCTCGCACAGGCCGAACAGCACCGCCAGGGTGTCGGCCACGAACACCTGCTTGTCGCGCGCCAGGGCCACGAACGCGTCGCTCGCCGGGCCGTCGGCGAACACGTGGGCCAGGCCGTCGGCCCCGGCCTCGAGCGCCGCGATCGCCTCGCGCTGGCTGCTGACGTGGACCACGGTCGTCAGCCCGCGCGCGTGCGCGGCCTCGACCAGGGCGCGCACCGTGTCGACCGCGAGGGTGGGGAGGGTGAGGCCGAAGCCGGACCCGTCGTCGAGCACGATCTTGAGGTAGTCGGAGCCCTCGGCCAGGCGCGCCGCCACGAACGCCGGCGCCTGGTCGGGGCCGGTGAGGGTCGGGATGGCGAAGCCGTACTCGGTGCCGTGCCCGCCCGGCGCGGTGGCGAGGATCCCGGCGCTGCGGAAGTCAGCCAGAAGGCGCCCGCCGGCCCCGGCGACGGCCTTGCGCAGCGGGCCGCTCACGGCCGGCAGGGTGAACATGTCGAGCTCGGTGGTCACCCCGAACACCAGCGCCTGGCGCAATTGATCCGGCGACTGGACGTGCGTGTGCGCGTCGATCAGCCCCGGCAGCAAGGTCCGGCCGGCGCCCTCGACCACCGTCGCGCCGGCGGCCACCACCAGGTCGGGGCCGACGGCGACGACCCTGTCGCCCTGGACAGCCACCGACGTGCGGGCGACCACCGCCTCGCCGTCGAACAGGCGGACGTCGCGGATCACCAGGTCCGCGGCGATCGGCGGGACGTCCGCGCCGGCGCCTCGCTCGCCGGCGGCCGCGGGCAACCGAGCAGAGCCAGGGCCGCGAATGTGAGGACCGTGCGGGACGGGCGGGGACGCATCGGCCCCCGATACCACATGACTTCCGGGACAGGGTCGAGGCGGCGCCGCTCGGAGCCGTGCGAAAGCGCTTCTACGGCGATCCCTGATCGTGGTATTCACCGCCCTATGCACATGCGTGGCGCCGCGTCGCTGGTCCCCGGGCTCCTGTTGCTCGCGTGCAACTCGATCGCGCCGCCGGTGACCACCTTCGGTGTGCTGACGACGACCGGCGAGACGCCGGTGATGATCGGCGACGTGCACGCCAGCCTCGACTTCACCAGGCCCGGCGAGCCGGTCGGCGACCTCGTCGGCTGGAACCTCGGCCGCGGCACTTCCTACGCGCCGGAGAACGACCCCCTGCACCCGGAGTGGCGCACGCCGGTCAAGGTCGCGGCTGCGCAGGCGCTGGCGGAGGCGCGGCCGGGCCACGGGCGGGCGCCGTTGATGCGCTTCTCGGGCCTGCAGATCGACGGCGCGCTCGGCAACGACGGCTATCACTTCTACCGCTGGGTCGAGCCCGGGCACGCGCCGGCGGCCGGCGACAACATGGCGACCTTCGAGTACTTCGCGCTGATGCAGGACGCCGACGCCGCGCCGATCGTCACCCTGAACTTCGGGTCAGGTACGGCCGCCGAGGCCGCCGCCTACGTCACGCACCTCAACGGCACCGACGCGGACGACGTCAACGTCGCCGCGCGGCTGCACTGGGGGCAGGACCAGCCGTATCGGCAGACTCAATTCGAGCTCGGCAACGAGACCTACGGCCCGTGGAACACCGGCTATTCGGCGGCGGGCGACTACTCGTACGCCAACCCCGAGGCCAAGCACGGCGGCGATCCGAAATGGTTCGACAAGCCGAGCGCCTCGGCGGCCGACTACGCCGCGCGCGCGCTCGAGTACGTGGCCGCGGTCAAGGCGGTCGAGCCCGAGGCGCGCTTCTGGGTCCCGCTCGCGCAGGCGTCGATGGACGGGTGGGGCGGCGTGGAGGCGGCGGTGCAGGCGCTCGCGCCGCTGTTGCAAGACCCGTCGGTCGCCGGCGCGGTGATTCATCACTACCTCATCGACGACGCCAGGACGCTCGGCTGGACCGAGCCCAACGATCTGTTCTTCGCGTTGGCCGGCACCGAGGCGTTCCGGCCGGGCTTCGTCCGCGCGCGGGCGGCCCTCGACGCGGTGCGGCCCGGCCTCGAGCTCGTCGTCACCGAGTACCACGTCGCCGGCGCCTTCTCGCGCGGCAAGTTCGAGCGCGCCCAGCAGGCGGCCGTCGGCCTCGGCGTCGCCGGCATGCTGCTGTTCTACGCCCAGCTCGGCGTCGAGGCCGCCTGCCAGCACGCCGCGCTCGAGTTCGACAACCTCGACGGCCCCGACCGCGACCCGCTGCTCGAGCCCTGGTACAACCCGTTCCGCAAGGGCCCGAACGAGACCGCCGCGGTGATGGCCAGCTACGTGGCGACCCGCCTCGTCGGCGAGCACCTGCTCGAGCGCGCCGCCCCGCTCGAGTTCTCGAAGCAGGTCGAACAGGACATGTCCTTCGGGTCAGGCAAGATCTCCGTCCCCCTGGTCCACGCCGCCGCCTTCGTCGACCCCGCCGGCGAGACCGGCAGCCTGGTGGCGCTGCACCGCGACCTCGAGCGCACCCACACTTTTACGATCGACCTGCCCCCGGGCTGGACCGCGACCGCGGCGAGCCAGTGGGCCCCGCCGGCCGCCGATCACAACACGATGTACTTCCCGGTCGCAGTCGAGCCCGCGCAAACCGTGCAGGAGGGCGAGCGCGTGCAGGTGACCCTGCCGCCCCACAGCCTCGTGGCGCTGCGCTTCGCCGCCGCGGCGCAGTGAAGCCCACGAATGCAAATAGGGGGAGCGTTTTCGCGGCAGAACCGTCGGTCTGTGGCGAGGCGGCTCAGAGGCGGCGGATGTGGCCGCGGATGTCGAAGGTCCCCTCCTCGACGATGTCTTTGAAGAACAGCCGCCCCTCGACGTCACCGAATTCCTTGGAGCCGTCGGCGATCGGGTGCTGGCAGCGACCGTGGAGCTCGGCGCCGTCCGGGAATTCCGGGTCCCACTTGGATTCGAATTTATACGTGGTGGTGAACTGAATCGCCTCGCCGTCGAGCTCGCCGATGAACAGCTCCCGGCCGGTCTCCAGGTAAACGCCGCTGGGCGGACCGTTATTTTTGGCGGTGAGGATGTCGGTGTACCAGCAGCCTACGAGGTCGCCGCTGATCACGATCGTGAGGTCGATGAAGTCCCCGAACCCAGGTGGCGGTGGTAGGCATACCCCTCCGGTGTCGACGACCCCGGTCGCGGAGATCTGGGTCACCCCTGCGCTCGCGGGCGAGGGTTGTGCCAGGTTCAGCGCACTGGCCAGGATAAGCGGGACTCCCGGTCGGGAGAGCGCTCGCCATGAGTTGCCGTGGCGAGGGCCATCGGCGACGGCGCGGGCGGAATTGTCGATATGCGTCATGGTGCCTCGATGCTTCGGGGTCGTTGGCGAGGCGCCGCGTCGGCGCCTCTCGGGTAGATGCCCCGTGAGTGCGGCGACGGCCAGGTGACGGGGGCCACAGGGTTCCGCCGGAGTAAGCCAGGTCGTGGCGCCGCAGATCGATCACGCCATTCGTGAGCGTCCCGATCGAGGTCGTCGAATGGCGAGCCCGAGAATCAACGCAGCGAGAGGAACATGATGAGTCGGGTTCTGCGTGCCGGTGGCGTCCATCGAGAGTGCGACGGCTCGCGTCCCGAGCGCGTGCGTGGCGGCGATGTGCTCCCGAGCACCTGGCGTGCTCGAGATCTGGGTCCTCGTGCAGCGGCTCGCCGCGTCCTCGCCCGGGAGCATGCTGGCCCCGAGGACAGGTCCGAACGGTCCTGTGCGCTTCACCCCGCGCTCGCCGGCAGCAGGCCGATCGCGCGCATCAGCGCGATCGCGTTGCTGCGGCCGACCAGGCCCGGGCGCATGCGGTAGTCGAACACCAGCTCGCCGCCGACCACCTCGTCGGCGAAGTGGACGTTGCGGGCGCGGGGGCCGAGGTCGGCGACGGCTTCGGCGAGGGCCAGGTCGTGGGTCGTGCACAGGCCGATCGCGCCCTCCTCGATCAGGGCGCGCAGGACCGCCTCCGCGCCGATCTTGCGGTCGTGCGAGTTGGTGCCGTGGAAGATCTCGTCGAGCAGGAACAGCAGCGGCGGGGAGCCGGCGCGGGCCAGGTCGCGCAATTGCAGCAGTCGGCGCAATTCGCTGTAGAAGCGCGAGCTCGCGTTTTGCAGCGAGTCCTCGATCCGCAGGGTCGCCCCGATCTGCAGCGGGCTCAGCGTCAGCGACTTCGCCGACACCGGCGCGCCGGCCAGCGCGAGCACCACGTTGATCCCGAGCGTGCGCAGCAGCGTGCTCTTGCCCGACATGTTCGAGCCGCTGACCATCAGCACCCGCAGCGGCTCGCCGAGGGCGACCGAGTTGGGCACGCAGCGGCGGAGCAATGGGTGGCGCAGGTCCTCGCCGTCGACGCGCGGGCCGGCGGCGACGAGCGTCGGCATCCGATCTTCGGGGCGCTCGTAGGCGTAGGCCGCGAGCGACGCCAGGGCCTCGAGCTGGCCGAGCGCGGCCAGCCAGCGGGCGATCGCCGGCCCGTGCGCCTGTCGCCAGCGCTCGACCGCCAGCGCGCCGTGCAGCTCCCACATCAGCAGAAACGCGATCGGCGCGAACAGGCCGCTCTTGCGCGCCTCGAGCCAGTCGACCGTGCGCGCCAGCCCGGCGACGGCGGTCGAGCCGGCGACCTCGCCGGTGCGCAGCTGCGCGGCCAATTCCGTCAGCCGGCGGCTGCCCGCGGTCGGCTCGCGCTCGACGCGGTCCAGCAATTGGGCGATGACCTCGAGGTCGCGCCGCGGGCCCTCGACCGCCGCGACGATCGCCGCGGTGCTCGGCCGCAGCGCGCGCATCACCAGGCCCTCGAGCACGGCGACGAGCAGCAGCGGCACGAAGCCGACGTCCGTGGCGAACGCCAGGACCGCCGTGACCACGCCCGCGAGCGCGAGCGCCGACGCGAGCAGCCGCAGCGGCACGAAGCGCGAGGCGGCGATCGGCGGCGGCGCGGTGCCCCACGCCACCAGCGCCTCGGGCGCGACCGCGGCCCGCACGTCGCCGCCGAGCAGGGCCAGGTCCTCGCGCAGGTCGAGCCGCTCGCGCAGCGCGAGCACGGCCTCCTGGCGCGCCGCGACCTCGTCGACCGTGGCCGGCTGCAGCAACCAGCGGGCCAGAGTCGCCTCGCCGCCGCGAGTGCGCGCAGTGCACAGCAGGGCGAACAGCGAGGCCGGCCCGAACAGGTCGAGGTCGGCCGCGTACGGGTGGTCGGGCGGCACGAACTCGCGGTGCTGCACGCCCTCGCCGCGCCACTCGTCGTCGACGCGCCGGATCGCCCGCCGGTAGTGCTCGACAGCCAGCATCGCCCGCGCTCGCCGGCGGTACGCGGTCTCGTGGACGATCACCAGCGCGAAGAACCCCAGCAGCGGCGCGAACGAGGCGGCCAGCGCCGTCGGGCGGTCGGCCAGGCCGAAGCCGAGGAGCACGAGGAAGACGACGAAGACGCCGAGGCGCCAGTCGGAGATCCGCCGGATCTGGACGTCGACGCGGTCGACCGCCGCCTGCCGCGCGGCGAGCCGGCGCTGGTACTCGCTGCGCGGGTCGGACACCCGCGGGATGATGCCGCACCCGCCGCCGATTACAACGCCAAGTGACCCGGACGGCCGGGAACCCGCGCAGAGGCGGCAGCCGGGCCGATCCGCGGCATGGAACGCGCGCGGCCGGAGCGAGCGGCTCGGCTTCGTCCCGTGCCGAGCGTGTCTTCAAAGACATGTCCGCCGAGGTGCGCCGGGAGCGAGCGCCCGGCCGCGGTGAGGAGCTCGCCGAGTCACGCTGCCGATGGGACATGTCGCCATGGACATGTCCCATCGCACCTGCGGGGACACGCCCCGGCGATCCATCGGTGTCGGGCGGGCCGGTCGCCGCGGGGGACGCGCCGTCCGTGGGAGTAAGAAATCGGCGACGCACCGTCCCGGTCGCGGTTCGGCCTCGCCTCGTGCCTGAGAAATACATGACCCATTGGACATGTCACAGACGACATGTCCTTTAGAGAATATCGATTCGAGCGCTCACTCGACCTCGCACAGCCGGTGCAGGGCCGCGCGGATCTCGGCGAGGTTGTGGCCGTCGTAGCGGATGGCGTTGGGGTGCGAGAAGCCGACGTTCCACGGCTGGGCCGGGAGGACGACCAGGCCGCGCGGGCGCCAGGCCAGCCAGCGCTCGACGTAGGGCGGCCAGTCGTCGACCAGGACCTTGCCGTACACGAGGCCCTTGTCCATCGTGATCGTCACGGGCACGCCCGGGAGGTGCTGCTGGCACCACTCGAGCTTCTCGGTCCACGCGCTCGGGGTGCCGACCGGGCCTTTGGTGAGCACGTGGATCTCGAAGCGCAGCGCCTGCAACTCGGCGAGCACGTCGAACCCGAGCTGCAGCCGCGGCAGCGAGCGCCACCAGCCGGGCTGGCGGCGGATCACGCTCTCGCGCGCGCGCAGCCACGGCGGGCTGTCGTCGTCGCCACCCAGAGGCGGATCGGCGGGCCCCCGAAGGGCCTCCAGATCGCGTACGAGCGCGCCCTGGTAATCGCAGAGGGTGCCGTCCATATCGATGAGCGCGACCAACCCGACCTTCGCCATGACGCGATGGTAGCGTGAGGGTCGCGCGATCGCCACGCGCCTGGTGCCCGTGCGGCCGGCGTGATACCCCGGGAGGCATGATGAAGCGCGCCTCATCGTGGATGTTTTCGCTCGTGCTCGCGTGCGGCGGCGGCTCCGGCGAGACCACCGCCGACACCGCGACCGGCACCGACGCGACGACCACCGACGCGACGACCACCGACGCGACTGCCACGACCACCGGCACCGACACGAGCGACACCTCGACGTCGACCACGCCGACGACCACGAGCGACCCGACCACCGGCACGCCGCCGACCGGCACGACCACCGAGGCGACGACCACCGACGAGACGACGACCACCGGCACCACCGGCGCGCCCGTCGACCCGCCGATGTCGCTGGACGACGTCGTCGACGGCGAGCTCGAGCTGATCGCCGACGGCCACATGTTCACGGAGGGGCCGATCTGGAGCCCCGAAGGTTATCTGCTCTACAGCGACATCCCGGCCAACACGATCTTCCGCTGGTCCGAGGGCGAGCAGCCGAGCGCGTTCATCAACCCGAGCGGCAACTCGAACGGCCTCGCCTTCGACCTCGAGGGCCGCCTCCTCGCCGCCGAGCACGGCGGGCGACGGGTGTCCCGCCGCGTGATCGGCGAGCAGAACGCCGAGACGCTGGCCGGCGAATTCGAGGGCCAGAGCCTCAATAGCCCCAACGACCTGGCGGTGCGCTCCGACGGCACGATCTACTTCACCGACCCGCCCTACGGGATCCAGCCGAACCAGCAGGAGCTCGACTTCCAGGGCGTGTTCCGCATCGACCCGCAGGGCCAGCTGTCGCTCATCGCCGACGACTTCGACCGCCCCAACGGCATCGTCCTCTCGCCCGACGAGAGCCTGCTCTACGTCGCCGACACCAACGGCGAGCACGTGCGCGTGTTCGACGTCCAGCCAGACGGCAACGCCGTCGGCGGCGAGGTGTTCGTCGACCTCCAGAGCGACCTGCAGGGCGACCCCGACGGCATGGCGATCGACACTTTCGGCGATCTGTTCGTCAGCGGCGGCGGCGGCGTCCGCGTGGTGACCCCCGCCGGCGAATTGCTCGGCACGATCGAGGTCCCCGAGTCGGTCACCAATTGCAAGTTCGGCGACCCCGACGGCAAGGCGCTCTTCATCACCGCCCAGGCGCGGGTCTACCGGATCCGCCTCAAGGTCCAGGGCGCCTGAGGCCCGCGCCGCGAGCGCTCGAGGCGAGCGCGGCGACAGGATCTCGCAACATCTCGTGGCGGAGTCGCGGGGCCGACGCGTCCGCGACTGCGCGCGGATCGTCGCCCGCGCGGTGACAGGACCGCGAAACATCTCGTGGCGGAGGTCGCGGGGCCGACGCGTCCGCGACTGCGCGCGGATCGTCGCCCGCGTATGAACAGGCGTGGAGCCTGCGCCGCGGTCCATGTCCTCGCGATGGGGGTGTCATGATTCGTTCGCGCCCTCGATCGCGGGCGTACGAGCCGTCGCGGTCTCGTTCGGATCGGCAATCGTCGTGTCCCTCGCTCGGTGAGTCGACGACCGGTAGCGACCGAGTCCTCGCGCCTGGAGCGGCCTGAGAACACCGGCAGATGTCATCCGAGCCCGCGCTCGTGGCGCCCGGGAACATCGGCAGACGTCGTCCGAGCTCGCGCTCGCGGCGCCCTGAGGACATTCGCAGAGGTCCTTTGCGCAGCGCGTGGAATGCCCTGAGAGCATCGGTAGATAAATTATTAAAGGAGGTGTTCGCGGCGCCCGGGAAATATCGGCAGAGCTCATTCGAGGTCGCGCTCGCGGCGCCCTGAGAACGTTCGCAGATGGCCTGAGGCGGCCTCAGAGATAAATTATCAAAGGATGCGCTGGCGGCGTCCGGAGAGCCTGGCAGACCTCATTCGAGCTCGCGCTGGCGGCGCCCTGAGAACGTTCGCAGATGTCCTTTGGAGCAGGCGCCTGGGGCGCCCTGAGAGCACCGGCGGACGATCCTTCGATTCAGCGCCTGGGGCGCCCTGAGGACGTTCGCAGAGTGCATTCGTGGCACCTCTCCTCCGTGGACCTCGACGCGGACACCTGTTGGGCTGTACCCCCAATCTGTCTTCGGACCCGAGGTGTGGATGGCGACAGGTAAGCGAATGTGGAGGCTGGCGTGTACGCTGGCGTTGGCGATGGCGGGCTGCGGCGACGATTCGGCGACCTCGACGGTGTCCGCCGGCGCCACCGAGACGACCGGCACGACGACGTCGGGCGAGGTGATGACGACGGCGCCGACGACCGGCGAGCTGCCGACCACGACGACGAACGCGTCGATGTCCGGCGGCGAGACCACCACCGGCGGCGAGGGCGTGTGCGGCGACGGCGTCGTCGATCCGGGCGAGGCCTGCGACGACGGGCGCAACAACGGCCCGGGCCAGGCGTGCAGCGAGACGTGCACGCTCGCGGCCTGCGGCGACGGCGTCCTCGGGTCCGACGAGGAGTGTGACAACGGCGCCATGAACGGCGACATGCAGAGCTGCAAGGCGGACTGCAGCAACAACGTCTGCGGCGACGGCCTCGTCGGCCCGGGCGAGGGCTGCGACGACGGCAACACGGCCGACGGCGACGAGTGCAGCGGCGCCTGTGCGCTCGAGACCTGCGGCGACGGCCTGGTCGCGCCGACCGAGCAGTGTGACGACGGCAACCGCGAGAACACCGACGCCTGCACCAACGCCTGCACCAACGCGACCTGCGGCGACGGCTTCGTCCAGGAGGGCGAGGCCTGCGACGACGGCGGCGCGAACTCGGCCAACGCCGCCTGCACGCTGCAGTGTCAGGCCAACGTGTGCGGCGACGGCTTCGTCTTCAACACCGGCGACGGCACCGAGGAGTGCGACGCCGGCATGGACAACGGCCCGGGCCAGACCTGCAACGCGTCGTGCGTGCTCAACGTGTGCGGCGACGGCGACAAGGGCCCCGAGGAGGCGTGCGACGACGGCAACACCGATCCGGCTGACGGCTGCTCGGCGACCTGCGCGCTCGAGGAGTGCGGCAACCAGGCGATCGACCCCGGCGAGGGGTGCGACGACGGGGCCAACGGCGACCAGGACGACGGCTGCACCGACCTGTGCGCCGCGCCGACGTGCGGCGACGCGTTCGTGCAGGACAGCCTGATGGAGATGTGCGACGAGGGCGGCGCCAACAGCAACACCGGCGATTGCACGCTCGCGTGCAAGGCGGCGGCGTGCGGCGACGGGCTCGTGCACGCCAACGTCGAGCAGTGCGACGACGGCGCGAACAACGGCAACGCCAACGCCTGCAAGGCCGACTGCACGCTCAACGTGTGCGGTGACGGCTTCACCGGCCCGGGCGAGGCCTGCGACGACGGCAACCAGAACAACGAGGACGGCTGCACCAACGTGTGCAAGCTGGCGACCTGCGGCGATGGCTTCAAGCAGCCCGGCGAGGAGTGCGACGCCGGCGCGAACAACAACAACACCGGCGCCTGCACCCTGTCGTGCAAGCTCCCGGCGTGCGGCGACACCTTCGTCCAGGCCGGCGAGGAGTGCGACGACGGCAACGCGGCCAACACCGACGCCTGCCTCAGCACGTGCAAGCTGGCCAAGTGCGGCGACGCGTTCGTGCAGGCCGGCGTCGAGCAGTGCGACGACGGCAACGCGAGCAACACCGACGCCTGCACCAACGCCTGCAAGACCGCGGTGTGCGGCGACAGCTTCACCCAGCCGGGTCTCGGCGAGACCTGCGACGACGGCAACGCGGTCAACACCGACGCCTGCCTCAACACCTGCAAGGCCGCGGCCTGTGGCGACGGCGTGGTGTGGGCCGGCACCGAGCAGTGCGACGACGGCAACGCGCTCAGCAACGACGCCTGCGTCGGCGCGTGCAAGAACGCGGTGTGCGGCGACGGCTTCGTGCGCATGGGCGTCGAGCAGTGCGACGACGGCAACCTGGTCAGCAACGACGGCTGCAGCTCGACGTGCGTGAAGGAGGCGGTCGTCAAGACCTTCAACTGCACCAACGCGGTCCAGAACTTCGTGGTCCCGAACGGGATCACCTCGATCAAGATCGAGGCCTGGGGTGCGCAGGGCGGCACGCCGACCAACAACATCAACCTCTGCGGCGGCAGCCCCGACATCGGCGGCCTCGGCGGCTTCGCCACCGGCAACCTGGCGGTGACGCCCGGCGAGACCCTCGGCCTGTACGTCGGCTGCGCCGGCGGCACCGGCAACGCGCCCGGCTGGAACGGCGGCGGCGGCAGCTGCCCGGGGACCGACACCTGCTCGGGCGGCGGCGGAGCGTCCGACGTGCGCAAGGGCGGCCAGGCCCTCGCCAACCGCGTCCTCGTCGCGGGCGGCGGCGGCGGGGCCGAATACTCGTGCGGCAACCAGGGCGGCGGCGGCGGCGGCGGCCTCGTCGGCAACGACGGCGTCGGCGGCGACTTCTGCAACGGCACCGGCGGCACCCAGAACGCAGGCGGCATCGGCTGCATGGGCGCAGGCGGCGTCAACGGCTCCAACGGCTCGCTCGGCCAGGGCGGCGCGGGCGGCCCGACCCTGCACTGCGGCGGCGGCGGCGGCGGCTACTACGGCGGCGGCGGCGGCGGCGTGGACGGTCACGCCGGCGGCGGCTCGTCGTACCTCGGCGGGGTGACCGGCGGCAGCACCACCCCGGCGCAGAAGACCGGCAACGGCCAGATCGTGCTCAGCTACTGAGCGGAACCGTGGGCGCCCCGGAGCGATTCGCCGCTCCGGGGCGTCGCCCCGCGACGCCTCGGCCGTCGCCCTCGACGCGACGGCAGATCGAGGTGCGCGGCGAAATCATCGTAGATGTCCCAAGAGACATGTCGTCGGCGCGCAGGAGCCCGCGACCTTCGGTCGACCGTCGCGCTCCTGGTGGGCAGACGAGCGGGCTCTCTGCGGATCGGCGGACATGACCGCGCGGGTCGCCACGCCGGCAATTTGCAGCTCGTGCTCGTGGGCGTCTTGCGAGCCGCAAGGCGAGGCACGGATGCAGGCTCGGAGTGTGAACGGACGATGGCGCTCCGGTAACATGACGATCCAAACGACCTGGTCGAAGGGCAAGGCGCAAACGCTCGCGGGTCTCGCTCCCTGTCGCCGGCCGGTCCGACGTGCCGGGCCTTCACCTACGATTTCACCGCATGATGGAGAGCGCGACGGTCGAGTCGTCTGTCACAACCAGGATTCGTCGCGCTCGGTGCAGCCCTGACAATTGTGTCATCTTGTCGCGGCGCGGCTCGCCGCATAGGCTCCTGTGGATGCGACTTGAATTGGCATCATGGACCATCATGGCTTCGTTTGTGTTCGCGCCCGGGTGCGGGCCGCAGAAGGCGGATTCGACCGACAGCGCGGGCGGCGCGACCGACGACACGACCGGCGATGAGGGCGCTTCTGCAGGCGAGACGACGAGCTCGAGCGTCACCACCGGCGCGACGGACACGACTGGGCCCGGCACCACCGACGGCGGCGACAGTACGCCTACCGGGATGAGCACCGAGGGCGACCCCGAGGAGACGGCGGGCACGAGCGACACGACGGGCGCGCCGGCCGGCTGCCCGGCGGACGATCCCGCGACGTCGGCGGCGTTCAAGGTCTCGCTCGACGCGTGGCCCGATCGGAGCGACGAGGAGCACCTCGTGGACAGCCTGTGTGACATCGACGCGGTCGACGTCGCCGGGGCCGTGGTGATCACGACCCTGACATGCGACGTCGACGGGGTCGCGCGCGGGGCGAAATTCGAGTTCGCGGTCGCCCCGGAGGGCGCGGTCGACTGGCAGGTCGGCCAGGCGGTCGCGTTTCACTCGCGCGCCAAAAACAGCGAGTTCTCCGGTGACACGGCGCTGCACGTGACGCTGGCCGACGATCCGTCGCGGCTCCTGGTGGATGGGCGCGATGTGTGGGGCGTGGGACTGCCGGTCTCGGAGGATATCGGGCCGATCCACCGCGAGATCGTGATGGAGTGCACCGCCGACGACCTGGGCGAGGAGAAGAACAACGAGCTGCGCTACTCGCTCATGTCCGGGGCGGAGCTCACCGTGTGGGCGGGCTCCCGCGGCTCACTCGCGATCGACGCGTCCCGGGTGTTCGCGATCGACCTGGCGCAGTCCGGGTCCATCTGTTGCCACGGAGACGAAGAGCGCAGCCTGATCCGCCGCGTGCTCAGCGAGTGAGCCAGCGGCGGCCCGGCGGTGATCGGCGCGGAGAGACATGTCCTTAGGGTCATGTCTCATCGCGTGCGGCCGGACGCAGTCGCTGCGGCTCACGCCCGGTCGGCGAACCACTCGAGGCATTCGCGTCGCGCGGCCTTCTGCGTCTTCGACAGGCTCTTGCCGTTGTCGAGGCGGCCCTGGCTCACCTCCTTGAGGAGGCCCGGGCAGTGCTCGTCCGACCACGCGTACCAGAGCGGCCACAGCCACTTGCTCTCGAGCCGCGGGAGGCCGTAATAGCCCGGGACTGCCTGTCTGGCGCGAATCCAGGCGATGAGCGCGGGGGCCAGCTTGCGACCGTCGAGCGGCGCGAGGGCCCGGCCGTGCGACTCCCACTTCGCGGCGGCGCCGCGCGGCTTGCCGAAGCCCGACCAGTCGTTCTTCAGCAGGTCCTGGTACGCGCGCAGCACCACGGCGAGGGCGTCGCCGTCGAACCCGGCGCGGCGCACCGCGTCGAACACGTCGCGCAGCGGGTCGTAGTGCTCGACCCCGGCCGCGAACGCGGCGGCGAGGTTCGTCCAAGGGACGCCCTCGAGGCCGCGCAGGACCGCGGCCTCGTCGAGCGGGTCGGCGAGGACGAGCTGCTTCAGCCAGAGCAGCAGCGGCTCGCGTCGCTGCGCCGGCTGCTTGTCGATCGCGCACGTCTCGCCGAAGAAGGCGAGCTCGTGCGAGTCGTCGAGGACGCTCTCCAGCCACGAGGCGTCGCGGCGGTCGCACCAGCGATCGAGGACCACGAGCGCGCGCGCGGCGAAGGCGAGGCGGTCACCGAGGTCGTGGCCGTCGGTCTCGGCGATCTTCCACAGCGCGGCGCTGTGAGCGACCGCGTCGCGCAGCAGGACGTACGCGAACGGCCGGCCGACGGCGGCGCGGGGCGTGGCCGGGAACTCGCGCCAGGGCTGCGCGAACCACGAGGCCGCGGCCCGCTCGCGCTCCTCGGAGGTGCGCGCGGGATCGAGGAGCCACGGCGGATCGAACGACTCCGGGGCGCCCGCGGGCGCCTGGCCGAGGCGCCCGCGGAGCCGGCGAATGGGCTCGCCGTGGTGATCGATCTGCCAGGACAGGCCCGCGGCGATCGACAGCTCGCGCGCGGCCTCGTAGTCGGCCAGGGCGCCCGCGAGGTCGCCCGCCGCCTCTCGCACCTTCGCGCGGGCGGCGACCTCGTCGGCCTGGAACCCGCGGCCGCTCGCGGTGCCCTCGACCCGCGCGCGCTCCAGGTCTTGCTCGATCCGCGGCGACGCGGTCGCCAGCGCGTCGCCGCTCAGCGCGGCCGCGCGGGCGATCAGCCGCGCTCGTTCGTCCGCCCCCGGCGGCTTGCCCGGCTTGCGGTCCTTGCACGGATCGCCGCCCTCGGCCCGCACTGCCAGCGCCTTGGCCACTCGCGCCAGCGCGACGCCGCGGCGGTCGGTGACGTCGCCCGACCAGAACATGCAGCGACCGACCATGCTCGGATCGGTGGGCGCGTCGAGGGTCGCGGCGCGGGTCCAGTCCTCCTCGGCGGCGTCGAGGTCGGCCGCCCCTGCACAGGCATCGAGGTAGAGGCGGCACTCCCAGCGCCCGCGCAGCGACTCCGGCAGCGCGACGTGATGGGCGACGACGAGGTCGAGGAGCCGCTTCGCCTCGGGGTAGGCGCCGCGGTAGAGCAGCTTCATGCCGAGGTTCTGCGCCGCAGCGAGGGCGACCTCGTGGACCGCGCCGTCGCCGTCCTGCAGGAGGGCGGGGAGCGCCTTGTCGACGATGGCGTGGAACGTCAGATGGTTCGAGAGGCTGAGGTTCGGGAGGGCGTCGCAGATCCGCGAGGCCACGGCCAGGCGATCGACGGCGCTCTCGGAGCCGGCGAACGGGACGACGCGCTTGATCGCGGCCTGCGGCGTGCCGCCGAGCCGCTCGCCCTCGGGCGTGGCGGCGGAGCGGGCCGCGACTGCGCGGGCGATCGCGGCGGGGGCCGTCCGCTTGCGCAAGCCTCGCGAGTACAAGCCGCGGTCCGAGCCGATGCGGCCGTCGACGTCGTAGAGGCGGCGGAGGAGGAGGACGGCCTCGTCGGGTGCCCCGGAGACGAGCGCCTCGGCGACCGCCTCGAGGCCCTCGTACCAGTCGGCGTCGGCCTCGAGGTCGTAGAACCGCGACCATTCGTTGGCGCCGCCGTCGGGGTGCGACGACAGGGTGGCGAGCAGCGACGGCAAGGCCGCGCGCTCGGCCGCGGCCTGGCTCCGACCCCAGATGTCGGCACATAGCTGCAGGTAGGCGCCGGCGCGGCGCCGGACGTGCTGGAGGCCGTCGGGCGCGTGGACGTCGACGAGGACGTGCGGCCCGTCGAGCCGCGCCGCGAAGGGAGGCACTGCGCGCTCTCTCGTGAGCATGTGACGCGCGTAGGCGGCGAGCGCCCGCTCGAGGCCGGCCTCCAGCGAGCTGCGGGGCGGATCCTTCGGAGCGACTGGGTCGCTTGCCTCGGCGGCGACGCGCTTCTTCGTCACGGTCATGAGCGGCGGGGATGGTACCCCAACAAGATCGATCCGGGCCGAGCGGCGCGCGACGTCGCGGTCGAGCGCGCCGCGCGAGCCACGCGGACCCGTCGTCGCGACCCATCGTACCACCTGTCCCCGGGGACAGCCTGAAGGTCTCTCCGCGGGATTGATCCATGGATCCGGCCGATTCATCATGGTCCAAAGGACATGTCCTCGAAGACAGCCAGAGAGACCTCGCCGCAGGGGTCGCGCGTGCTGCGCGATTTTGCCCGAGTCGGCCTGGTCGCGGGCTGCGGGCCTGCTCGCGTCGGGCGCGCCCGGCCGGCGCCTTTGACTGCGCGCCCGGGCCCGGCGTATCGTCGCGCGCCCGATGACCGACACCTCCGCAAGGGCCGAGAGCACGCGCTGGGCCTGGCTGCGCGGCCACCGGGGCATGTTCGTCGGCTTCGCGGCGGTCCACGCCGGCCTGGTCCTCAACTCGATCCCGCTGCGGGTGGTGTTCGGCGCCCTGCCGTTCGGCGGGCCCGACTATCAGACCCACTTCCAGCACACGCACACGCTGACGCGCGCCCTGGCCGAGGGTCGGTCGTGGGTGTACGACCCGATGATGCTGGCCGGTTACCCGGCCGGGCTGTTCTTCGACGTCGACAACAAGGCCCACTTCCTGTGGTGCACCGTGCTGCACCAGCTGGGCGTGCCGCTGGCGACCGCGTTCAACCTCTACACTCTGGCCTCGGCGATCGCCATGCCGATCTCGCTGTGGCTGGCGGCGCGGCTGCTCGGCGTGCCTGTCAGGGCGCAGGCGTGGACGTTCGGGCTCGGCGTGCTGCTGTGGCACTTCGAGTCGCTGATCCGCTTCTTCTGGGGCGGCGGCATGATCTCGTTCGCGACGGCCTCGCACCTGTGCGTCCTCGTGCTGGCGCTGTTCTGGCGTCAGCTGAGCGGCGCGCCGGTGCGCGGCGGCTGGGCGGCCCTGCTGGTGCTGCTGCCGCTGGCGCTGCTGACCCACGTGTGGAGCTTCGCCGCGCTCGCGGGGCCGATGATCGGCCTCTATCTGGCGCGCGCCCGCGGCCTCGGCCTCCTCGGCCACGCGCGCGTGTGGGGTTTGGCCGCGGTGACGGTCGTCGTCAATGCGTACTGGCTGTGGCCCGCGCTCACGCACATGGAGCTGATGGCGCCGTCGCACAAGCTCGGCCAGGCCACCCCGGACTTCTTTCTCTACGACCTGCTCGAGGTGTTCGTCGACCCGCTGACGACCGGGTTCGTCCGCCAGCGCACGCTCGTCCGCACGATCGCGGTGCTGGCGGCGATCGGCACTCTGGTGGCCTGGCGACGCACCCGCGAGCCGGCCCTGCGCTACGCCCTCGGCACCGCGCTGTGGCTGTTCGGGCTCAGCTACGTCGGCGCCCTGCTGCCGCTGGTGCCGGCCACCGAGCCGTACCGGTTCGCCGCGCCGATGGCCTGCTGGGCGGCGGTGCTGGCCGGTCCGTGGCTGGCGGACAACCTGACCCGAAAGACATGGTCGCAGGTCCCCGCGAGCCTGCGCGGCCTGGCGATCGGCCTGCTCGTGCTGCTGGCCCCGCGGGTCTACGCCCAGCTCGCCACCTTCCTGCCCGGCGTGGACGTGTCGCCGATGGGCTTCCTGCAGAGCGCGGTGCTGGAGGAGCAGTTCTTCCCGAGCATGCGCCTCAAGCCGATCAGCGGCGACTTCCAGGAGGTCGCCGCGTGGGTGGCGGCCCAGCCCGACGACGGCCGCGTCCTCGTGCACTACTGGGCCCTCGGCGAGTACCTGCGCTGGGCCACCGATCGCCCGATCCTCGGCGGCTTCCCCGATCGCCGCACGATCCACGAGCAGGCCAACCTGTTCCACTGGACCGACAGCGACGAGCGCTACAACGAGGGCCTCGAGCGCTATCTGCAGACCTTCAACGTCGCCTACGTCCTCATGTCGGTGCCGCACATCCCGGCCATCGAGCGCCGGCTCGACCTGCTGGAGCCGCGCGGGATCGTCGGCGGCCGCTACCGCGCCTACCGCGTGCGCAAGCCGACGGGCTACTTCGTCCGCGGCCGCGGCGAGGTGAAGGCGGGGCTCGGCCGGATCGCAGTCTCGGCGGCCTCGCCGGCGCCCGGCACGCAGGAGCTGGTGCTGCGATTCCATTGGCTGCAGGAGCTGACCTGCAAGAGCGCCGTTCCGAACGTCGATTGCCGGATCGAGCGCGAGCCGGTCGAGGGCGACGAAACGGGGTTCCTCAGGGTCGTGGGCGCGCCGACGCTGCCGGCCGAGTTCGTGCTCGAGCAAGGCCGCTGACTGGCGACCGTCGCGGTGTGGACGGCTGCGGGCCCCCGCCCCCGCGGGGCGGCCGGTATCACACAGGTAGGTCGGCCGCGGTGGCGGTCCGCCCGAGGCTGTTCATCCTTGGCGATACCGAGGGTCTGACATGCGCAGTATCCCTATCCGTCCGCGGATGCTCTGGCCCGCGCTATGTGCCGGCCTCGCCGTCGTCACTATCCCCGACGCGGAGGCGAACACTCTCTCTATTCAAACTCCCTCTATCGACACGAAGATCGCGCTCGCCGGTTCGGTACTGGGCCGCGAGGGTCAGCCGATTGGCGGCGCGACGGTCCAGGTCCTCGCATTCGGGGCCAGGGCCAAGAACGCGGGCGGCACCGCCACGACGGACGGTTCCGGCGCATTTCAGCTGGAAGAAATCGACCGGCGCTCCGTGCCCCACGAGGTCACGCGCGCCGGAACCTATACAGAGACGTACCCTGCCGACCTGCATCGACCCTCGTCCGCGGGATCGATCAGCGTCGGCAACCTTACGCTCGCCGACCCGGACGGCGAGCAGGAGACGGGCTCGACGCGCTCGAGCTCCCGCGCGGCTGACGCCGAGAAGGTCGTCCGCCGCGTCGCCGACGCCGATGATTCGGTCGTCGATTGCAAATGCACCGTGAGCGCAGATCCGGGCCCGGAGCGCTCATACGAATCGGACACCTCGGATTCGCACCCCGAGGACTCGAACCTGCGTTTCCCGGAGGTCGCCAGCGGCGGCGCTCGCCTCGCGGTCACCGGGACGCACACGATCTACGTCGCGAAGTGATGCCACGCGTCCGCGTCGCCCGAGCCCGGGGCGGCGCGGGCGCGAGGTATCACCCCGCAAGGACGGCGCCGTGGAGCAGCGCCGCCAGGGCCGCGCCCACCAGCGGCCCGAGCACGGGCACCCACGCATAGCCCCAGTCGCCGTCGCCCTTGTGGCGCAGCGGCAGGACCGCGTGGGCCAGCCGCGGCCCGAGGTCGCGCGCGGGGTTGATGGCGTAGCCGGTCGGTCCGCCGAGCGACAGGCCGATCGCCAGCACCAGCAGCGCGACCGGCAGCGCGTCGAGGGCCCCGAGCCCGTGGGTCGGCGCGGCGATCTGCAGCACCCCGAGGATGAACACGAAGGTGGCGATCGCCTCGGTCAGGAAGTTGTGCCCGAGGTCGCGGATCGCCGGCCCGGTGCAGAACACGCCGCGCACGGTCGCCGGATCGGCGGTCGCGTCGAACTGCCGCCGGTACGCCAGCCACACGATCACCGCGCCGACGAAGGCGCCGAGCAATTGAGCGCACATGTACGAAGGGACAGACGCCCACGCGAACTTGCCGCGCAGCGCCAGCGCCAGGGTCACCGCCGGGTTGAGGTGCGCCCCGCTGGCCGCCGCGACCGCGTAGACCGCGACGAACACGGCGGCGGCCCAGCCGACGGTGATGGCGATCAAACCCCCGCCCTGCCCGTGCGTGCGCGCCAGCGCGACGTTGGCGACGACGCCGTCGCCGAGGACGATGAGGATCGCGGTCCCGAGGAGCTCGCCGGTGAAGGGGGTCATCGCCGCGAGGATAGACCGGGCCCGGCCGGGTCGTCAGCACCGCCGGCGAGCTGCAGACGCAGCGCCTCGCAGCGGAGCAGGGCGCCGGCGAGGGCGCGCACCTCGGCATCGACGCTGGGCTGTCGCGGGTCGCTCTCGTTCGCCGCGAGCTCGGCTTCGAGGCGGCGCAGGTCGGTGCAATCGCCGAGCAGGGTGGCCGCGGCGCAGCGGGCGATCGGGTGGGGCGCGTGGGCGAGGATTTTGGGTGCGAGCGGCGCCCAGTCGGCGCGGGGCAGGCCGAGGCGGCGCATCGCCTGGGCGAGGAGGTACTGCTCCGCCCGGTCCGTGCTGCCATGCGCTTGGCGGCGCAGCTCGGCGGCCGCTGCGAGATCGGCGGGGACGCGCTCGAGCAGCGCCTGCGCGATCCACCGGCGCCGGACCCGGTCGGTCTCGGCCGCCAGCAGCTCGCGCAGGCGCTCCGGGCCGTCGGGGTGCTCGCCGAGCCGGCGCAGGGCGGTGTCCATGTTCGGGCTGTTCGGCTCGGTGTCGGGGGAGATTCCTCCCAGTCGCTGCATGCCCAGCTCGCGCCACGCCGGCCGGGCGAGCAGGGCGGCGACGGCCAGCCACCGCAGGTTCGCGCTCCATTCGCCGGCGTCGGCCAGGTGGCACCACAGCGTCTGCGCGAACTCCCAGCGGCCGCGCTGTTCGGCCACCACCGGGGCCGTCATGGCGGCCCAAGCCAGAGTGAGGCAGCTCGGATCGCCGTGCAGCAGGGTCAGGACGCGGTCGATCCCGTCGCGCAGGAGCCCCTGTGCGAGCGCCCAGTTGGCCGCGTCGTGGCTGCGACGATCGTCGCAGCGTAGCATCGCCACGAACGCGGCGGCGGCCGTCTCGTCGCCGCGGTGGGCCGCGACCAGGCAGGCGATCGCGCGCAGCTCGGGCGTCTCCTGGGCCATCAATTGCCCGCACAGCTCGTCCGCGGCGGCCGGCCCCGATCGCAGCAAGGTGGCGACGATCTGCGCATTCACTTCTTGCAGGGCGATGGTTCGGCTGAGCTCGGCGAGCTCGGAAATGTCGTCGGCGAGGGCTGCGACCGCCTCGGCGCGCCGCGTCGACGACGACAGCAGCAGGGCCGCGGTGAAGAGGCGCACGATCGGGCTCCGACCCTCGTCGGAGAGGAGTGCCAGCAGTCGGGCTTCGGCCGTGGTGCCGGCGAGATCGCCGAGCCAGGCCACGACCTGAGCGTCCCAGGGCCAGCCGAAGCGGTCGAGGCTCCGCGTCAGCAGCTCGCGCTCGGCGTCGGTCCACGGACCCATCGCTGCGAGCCCCTCGGCGAATGGGGTGAGGACGGCGTGCTTGTCGAGCAAGCGCGCCAGCAGCCGCGGCCGGGCCGCCGCAGCGGTCACGGCGACGACCACGTGCACGAGCGGCAGGAGCCTCGGGCCCGAATCCAGCTGCACGCTGTACTCGGGGATCGCAAAGGTGAATCCGCGCCCGCCGGTCGCCTCCGACCATTCCCACAGCCGCCGCGCGCCCGGCCAGCGCGGGCCGATCGGGCGCAACGCGGCCGCGAGCCCGCGCATGTCGAGCTCGCCGAGCGAGGCCTGAGCGATCCACAATTCAGTGAGAGTCGCCGCGAGCGGCCCGAATTCAGGCCCCGGCGCCTCGATCTCGGCGAAGCAGCGCACCGCGAATTCGCCGGCTGCCAGCAATTGCGAAGAGGCGAGCGGCGCACAATCGGCGAACACCCGCTGCACGGCTCGCACCGCCAGCGGCGCGTCGTGCCCGGCGAGCAGGCCGCAGGTCATCGGCAGGACCTCCGTCCAGGTGCCCTGCTGCCAGTCGGCGAATCGTGCCAGGATCACCTCCTCGGTGGATTCGGCGAGCGCGTCGGCGGCGAAGAACTCGAGCAGGGATCGGTGCACGAAGCCGTAGCTCTCGCCGCCGAGCTGGGAGAGCGCGTGCACGTCCAGCTTGAGCTCGGCGATCAGGTCGTCGGCGCGGGCGGCCGCCTCGTCGCGGCTCAGGCGTTCGCGCTCGCGGAAGAAGCGGGCGGCGAATCGATGCAGCGCGGCGTGTTCGATCACGTTCTCGGCCCCGCGCTCGACCGCGGTCAGCATCGTCCACGCCAGGCCGCGCAGGAACGCCATCCGTCCGCTCGCGTCGAGGAGCAGCGGCCGGCGTCGTTCGGCCCACGTGCGCACCATGAGCGCGGAGATCTCCGCCAGCACGCGCTGTCGCTGCTGCAGCGGCGTCCCCTTGCGGGCCAGCACCAGCACGAACGTGGCGATCAGCGGCGAGCGCATCTGCTCGCGCACCGACGCGGTGGAGAGGGCCCGCTGCAGCGCGGCCTCGTCGATCAGGCCGGCCTCTCGCCAGCGCCGGCCGAGGTGCGTCAGGGTCGCGTCGTCGAGCGGGCACATCTCGTGGATCGCGTAGCCCGCCTCGCGCAGGGCCTCGCGCGGGCCGGCGACGCCGCGCGGACGCGTCGTCACCAGCACCGGGCCGCGGTGGCGCAGGTTGGCCAGCTGCTCGACGCAGCGGGAGCGCAGGTCGGCGTCGGCGATCTCGTCGAGGCCGTCGACGATCCACGTGAGCCGGTCGGCCAGGGCGAGCGAGCGCAATTGCAGCTCCGACAGCGGCACCCCATCCTCGCCGAAGGCCTCGCCGAGGAAGCGCAGGAGGTCGCGTCGGCCCGTCTGCCGGGCCGCCCACGTCGCGTAACGGCCCAGCTCGATGCGGACCGGGGTGCGCTCCGCGACCCCCAATTGCTCGATCAGCGCCCTGCGGGCCACCACGCTCTTGCCCGCGCCCGGGTCGCCGAGCAGCACCAGCCAGCGCGTCTGCTTCGGCCACAGCTCGAGCACCGGCGCGGCCGCCTCGACCACCTGCGTCGGCGGAATCTCGGTCCGCTGCCTTTTCTCCGCTTCATCCTCGATGCGTGGTTGCTGCGGCGGCGCGAGGGGTCGGGAGGTCAGCGGGATCCACACGCGATCGAGGTCGTAGTCCGCGTCGTCGAGGAACCTGGCGACCTGCGTGTCGAGCGGCGGGCGGCGGGCCGTGCGGCGGGCGTGCTCGGCGTAGCGCTCGCGGGCCTCGTTCAGCGACGGATCTTCGTGCTCCACGAGCCAGGCGGCGATGATGCGAGCGAGCTCCTCGCCGCGATTGCCGGCTTCGCCCTCGAGGGCCGCGAACAGCTCGAGGGTGCGGCCCTGTTCCTGGCAGCACTTCACCACGTTGTGGGCGAGCGTCTTCGCCGGCGCCCCGACCGGCAGTTCGCTGCTGAGCTCCGGACCGAGCTGGAGGTCGACCAACTGCCACAGCTTTTGCGGGTCGGTGTAACGGCGGACGAGGAAGGCGTGCAGGTCGGCGGCGGCCGAGGCCATCGGCCCACGGTACCACACGCGGCAGGCCGCTCCTCGACGGGACCACGCCGCCGGCGGCGAGGGCCCCGGGATGGCCCGGGTCCGAGGAGGGGCCGGCGCGCGGGTATGTTCTAAAGGACAGGTGGCGCGCAGGGCGTCACAGGCGCTGCCACAGCTTGCGCTGACCCGAGGCCGACGCCTCGGCGATCGTGTCGACGAGGTGGTGCAGCTTGACCGCGTCGCGGAAGTTCGGGGCGATCGAGGTGCCCTCGACGAGGTCGCGGGCGAAGGCGGCGTACAGCTGCGCGACCTGGTGGGCGTCCTCGGACAGGCCGCCGCGCGGCGACCACGAGTAGCGCTCCGGCGTCGCCAGCCTCGCCAGCGGCTGATCGTCGCCGCGGGCGCCGGAGAGCGCGAGGTCGTGGCCGAGCACGAGGTCGCCCTCGGTGCCGGTGAGCACGGTCTGGAGGATCGGGCCGTTGCGCTTGCCGCCCTCGAAGTGGGCCGAGAGCACCGCGCCGCTGGCGAGCGTGCCGCTGATGAGCACCTGGTCGGGCGCGGTGACCGGCAGGATCTCCCCGGTCTCGAGGATCCGCGTCTCGTCGAACTGGCGGGCCACCACCGCCGACAGGGTGTGGAAGTCGCCGACCGCCGCCAGCACGGTGTCGAGGAAGTGCGCGCTGACGGTGGCCAGGGTGTTCACGCCGCTGGCCGCGTCGGCGGTATATGCATAGGCCTGGGGCCGGGTCGCTCCCAGCAGCGGCACCGCCACGTGCAGGGTCGCCGAGCGCAGGCGACCGACGTAGCCCTGGACCAGCAGGTCGCGCAAGTAACGGACGCCCGGCGCCAGCCGCCGCTGCAGCCCGATCACCGTGCGCACCCCGGCCTGCTCGGCCAGCGCCGCCAGCTCGCGCGTCTCGGCCGACGACACGCCCAGCGGCCACTCGCTGAACACGTGCTTCTTGGCAGCCAGGGCGGCGCGCACCAGCGGCGCGTGCTCGGGCGCCCGCACCGAAACGACCACGAGGTCGACGTCGGAGTGCTCGATCAACTTGCTGGCCCGATCGAAGGCATGCGTCGCGCCGAAGCGCCGCGCGGTCTCCTCGGCGCTGGCCTGCCGGGTGGTCGCCACCGCCTCGAGCCGGAAGGCCGGCAAGGTCGCCAGCGCCGGCAGGTGAGACTGGACGGCCCAGCCCGAGTTCGGGCTGGCGCCGATGATGCCCACCCGGATCTTGCGCTTCACGTCAGAGTCGCTCATACCCGCTCCTTGCAGCCCCTCGCTGCGGTGATTTCGTTCAGGTGCCGGCCGCCAGGGCCCGCCTCCGCGTGGAGGCCAGCCAGCCGAGAATGATCAGTGTCAACATTCGGTCCTCGCCACACTGCACCGGCGTCGGGCGCGGGTGCGAAATAAACGGTTCGACGGCTCGCTACCCACAAGAAGAACGACGGCAGACGCGTCGTCGCGCGGGCAGGTGCTCCCACTCCTCAGAGGCCGCGACGACAGCGTCGACAGCGGCCCGACAGCCGGCGACAACACGCTCGACCCGCGCCGTGCCCCGAACGGCGCCCCTGCGCCGCCGACCTCGCACCCGTGTGGAGCTCGTGAACCTCGCCCTGCATCGAGTGGAGATGGTTTCATTAAAATAGAAATTGTCAAGTAGAATATTCTTGCGCGGAAGTGCGCATAGTGCCGTAGAGTCGGCTTGTGCGGCAGGTTTTGCGGGAATGACGGCGCAGTCTGGTGGCGCGTTCATTCCATTTTTTCACGGAAATGAACGACATGCGAAGCGCGGCTCGCGGCCCGAGATGTCCGAAGAGACATGCTCGACGACCTCGGCTCGCGGTCGAACCAGTCGCGCGAGCTCGTCGCGGCGCGAGCTGTCTGAAGGGACATGCGTGGGAACAGGACGCGATCGAGCTCCCGACGCGCACGCGAGCTGTCCGAAGAGACATCGACGCGATCGGGGCTCGCTCGAACCATGGCGCGCGCGACCCTCGGCGCGGCGCGAGACGACCCATCGAACCTCGATTCGACGAAGAAGGGTGAACCTGTCGAGCCTGACTCGATCGCGTCGGTCGGGTCCGGGCGCCCCTGACGACCTCTGCACGACCCGCGAGGTTCCTCGCGCGGCCGAGGGGCCGACGGCGTCGGTCCCATGTCGCGCGCCGTGCCCCCGTTTCGGCTACGATGCCGTGTTCACCCTACAGGGGATGCCATGATGACTTCGACTCGACCTGTACTCGTGTTCTCGCTCCTCGTCGCGGCCCCCGCGTGCGGAGATGGTGATCCCGCAAGCTCGGCGACCGCCGGCGAGACGACCGAGACGACCGCGACGAGCGTGACGAGCGTGACGACCGCGACGCCCACGACGACCACGACGACCGGGGCCACCATGAGCGGGGGTGAGACCGTCCCCACGACCGGGTCCGAGACCACCAGCGCCGGGGCCACGGAGACGAGCGGTCCTGGGACCGGTTCGACCATGGGCGCGAGCAACACCAACGGCCCGCTCCTCGACGTCGGCGTCGAGACCGGCAGCGACACCGGCGAGATCGTCACCTGCGACGACGCGGCCAGCAAGCCCTCCAACTTCGGGTGCGAGTTCTGGGCGGTCGACATGGACCAGGTCGACGGACTCAGCGACCCCGCGAGCGCCCCCTGGGGCGTGGCGATCTCGCCCGCCGGATTCGGCGACACCGAAGTCACGATCGAGATCAACCTCGCGCCGCCTGGCCAGCCGCTCGACCTCATGGTGGTCAAGCAGCTGACCGTCGGGCAGGACGAGGTCGTGCCCGTCGAGCTGCCCACGCGCGAGCTCGACTGCGGGGTCAAGCCGAACGACTACGCCTCCCCCGGGACCTGCCTGTCGTCGAACGCCTTCCGGATCACCTCCACGGCGCCGATCGTCGTCTATCAGTTCAACGTCTTCAAGAACGCCTTCTCGAACGACGCGTCGCTGCTCCTGCCGACGCCGGCGCTCGGCAAGTACTACCGGGTGCTCGGCTGGCCGGCGGGCCACCCGATCCCGATCCTCGGCATCATCGACCGCTCCGCGGTGACGATCGTCGGCACCACCGAGCAGACGAAGGTGAGCGTGTATCCGAGCTGGCGGATCAAGGGCAACCCGCCGATCCCGGCGACCCCGGCGGGGCAGGCGATCGTCGTCACGCTCGGGCCCTTCGACGTGCTCAACCTCGAGACCGACGACGCCACCTTCCAGGACAACAGCAAGACCATGGCCGATCTCAGCGGCACGGTGGTCCTCTCGGACAAGCCGGTGGCGGTCTTCTCCGGGGTCGAGACGACGTCCGCCCCCGGCGGCGTGGTCGACATCCCGAAGTATCCCGGCTGGCCCGAGGACGGCACCTGCTGCCTCGATCACCTCGAAGAGCAGCTCTTCCCGGTCGAATCGACCGGCAAGAACTACGTGCTCACCCGCAGCCCGATCCGCTCGACCGGCAGCTACCACGAGCCCGACGTGATCCGCTTCGTCGGCGCCGCGGAGGACTCGGTCGTGACCACCAGCCTGCCGGCGCCCTTCGACATCTTCTCGCTCAAGCCGGGCCAGGTGCGGACGACCTGGGCCGACGAGGACTTCGTCGCCACCGGCACCAAGCCGTTCATGATCGGCCAGATCCTGGTCAGCCAGGAGTACGTCGACGGCAACTACACCGGCGATCCCTCGCTGACGGTCTACCCCCCGGTCGAGCAATACCGCGATCAATATCGGCTCCTCACCCCGGCCGACGACGGCGTCTGGGGCTGGCAGACCAACTACGTCGTCTTCTCGACCGAGCCGACCAACACGATCACCATCGACGGCGTCGAGCCGGCGAACTGCGTGATCACCCCCGCCGGCAACGTCAACGGCAAGGATTACGAGTCGCGGCGCTGCCCGGTCAGCGAGGGCGTCCATGCCGTCAAGGGCGACACGCCGTTCGGCCTGGTCGCCTACGGCTACGGTCCGGCCGGGTCGTACGCCTTCCCCGGCGGCGCGGACGTCGAGCCGATCTACGAGCCGCCGATGTAGGGCGGCAGCAATCCCGGCGGTGTACGCCCGCGGTAGCGGGCGGCCGTGCCCTCTACGTATTCGGATCGGACGCAGGCGGCGGTCGCTCAGGAATCGCTGCAGGGCGAATCGGGGCACGGACCGTCGAGTTCCGCATGGACACCCTCGACATGATCCTCGGCGAATCCGCAGCTGGCCGCAGGCGACCCGACACTTTTTAAAATGTTGCAGCAATCAGTCGGCAGTTCGACGAGGGGTGTCCTTCTGATGTCGATGCGGCCGATCTGCTCGCTGGACAGCTTCGCCTCGTCGGCGATCGCGGCGCGAACCTGGTCAGGCGAGATATATTCCTTCAAGCGTGTCCGAGAGGCATTTCGACCCGGTGCGGCTCGGCCCGGCGCAGTCCTCGCCGTTCGCGGCGAAGGGTGGCAATGTCCGGACCCCGAACGCTGCGCGCACAACACGGTAGGCGCGCAATGCCGTAGTTCGCAATGCCGTAGGATTGAGGCCCCGCCCTGCGCGGGGCTACGGCGGCATGGATGCCCATGCCCGGCAGTGATACAAGAGCATGGCATGTACACCCGAGCCACGGTGTTCTCGCTCTTGCTGTCAAGCCCGGCGCTCGCGGCTCCGCCGTCGCGCCCGACCGCTCAAGAGCTCGATCGTATGCTGGCGACGATCAAGGGCGCACACCCCGACCACGCGCCGAAGGGCAAGATCCGGCCCGTCGAGGACCTCGTGAAGGTGGCGGAGGAAGCGGGCCAGGCGCTCGAGTACGCACCGACGCAGGCGCTACAGCGGCTCATGAACTACGTGCACGCGGCGCGGATCGTGGCCTACGAACGGACGGGAGATCCCTCGCATGCGTGTGCACTGCTCGAAGACGCCGATCTGCTCCTCTCATCCCGCAAGGACGCTCCCGATCCCGTGATCAAGGAGGCGTATCAGGCGCGAGGCGAGGCCACACAGATCTGTGTGCCGTCCGGTCCGACTGTGATCTCGAGCGCTTCGGTCTCGACGCCGGAGCCGGGGCCAGCCACACGAGAGCCAGCCGCACCGGCGCAGGCGGAGCCAGGGACATCGGCGTCGGTCATGAAGGAACCAGGTCCGCAACGAGAACGGGAGGACGAGCTTCCATTGCGGGGAGGACAGCGCAAGGCGAAGGCCGTGGTGGGGGTCTTTGCGGCTGCTGGTGGTATCTCGGCTCTCACGATCGGCGCCGCCGTATTCGCGGCAGTGACCAAGGACCGGCTCCGCGAGGGTGTGCGAGAGCTTCAGGAACAGGGCTATCGTCTGCCCGCGGACGACGTCTTCCTCGACCTCAGCTACCGCCACTACAAGCTCGGCGCCGGTCTGGCGATCGGCAGCGGGATTGCTGCGGCGGCGCTGTTCGGTGCGGGTGCTTGGTTGGTCCGCAGAGGCAAGGCAGAGCAGCCGAAGCGTGTGAGCCTGACACCGTTCGGAGGTGCGCGACAGGCAGGGTTGATGTTGTCTGGCCGCTTTTAGCGCGATTTCGCGAGGGGCGATTTCGTGCTACGGTGGGCCATGCGCCCCTGGCTCGCCCCGACCCTGGCCCTCACTCTCGCCCCGCTCGCCGGTTGCAACGAGGTGGACGCGCTCTATGCGGCCGGCAAGGCGGTTCCGCCCGGGGAGCCGACGGCGACGACAGGGACGACGGGGACAGGGGGCCCAGGCGAGCAGACGAGCGACACCACGGGTGCTAGCAGCGGCGAGGGCACAGGCGGCGCGACCTCCGAGGGTCCAGACGCGACGTCGTTCGGCCCGACGTCCATCGGGACCGACTCGATGGGCGATGCACCGGTCGAGCCGCCCTCGATCGAGGTGTTGATCGTTCCCTTCAAGGTCACGACCGCCGGACCGATGCCGGTCTCCGTGTACGCGAAGCATGCGCTCACCGCGAAGGTCGTGCTCGACGACAAGGAGACGTTTTATCTCGAGAACGAGGGGGACGCCGACCTGGACGGCGTGGACCTGTTCTCCGGTGCGATCCCCATCTACGGGAGTCCGGACAACGGGCTGCACAGCCTCGTCGCGACCGTGCAGCGCGGCGAGCTCACGGACGAGCTCGGGCGAAAATTCGAGGTGTCGACGCCGCCCGCAGGGGCGCTCGCGTGGGAGAAATTCGGCGGCGCGGGAACCAAGGATTCGCGGCTGGCCGTGACCTCGGACGGCTCCGTGGTCGAGGGGGGCGCGCTCACGATCAACGGCGTCGCGCACCCCGCAATTCGTCTCCGCGACCCGATCACGGGGAACGACCTGTGGCCGGAGGGAACGCGCGTCTTGGACGCCCGCGAGGGATCCATCGCGGACATCGCCCTGACCCAGAACGGCGACGTGTGGGTCGCCATGAACGTCAAGGACGGCAACGTCTGGACCGCGAGGCTCGCACTCTTCACGCCGGACATGGCGCCGACGGGAGCGCAGCTGGAGAAGCCGGGGGCGACGATCCAGGCGATCGACACCACCGACGCGGGCGGGTGTTTCGGCGCCGGGTTCTTCACGACCCTCTACGGGGACACCGACATGCTGGTGTGGCACGTCGCGGCCGACGGCACGCCGATCCTGTCCGGCCTCCCATGGGACTACACGCCGGACGAGAAGCCGCATCAGTTCACGGATCTGGCGTTCGACGTCGTGGTTTCCAAGCTCACCGACGAAGCCTGGATCGTGGGGGGAGCGCGGGGTAAGCACAATCTCAACGAGCCCGCTTCGGAGACGCGAGCGGTCATCGTCCACGTGGACATCGACACCTTCGAGCACCTTAGCCCGGTCTTCATCCGGCCGCCCAAGGGAAATATTCAGCAGAGTCTGTTCCTCGGGGCATGGATCGAGACCGAGGGTCTGCTGGTCACCGGCTATCAGTGCGACATGATGTGCCTCGGCCAGAGCGTCATCGCGGAGCGATACAGCCTTGCAGGGGTCCCGCAGTGGGGATTCGAGACTCCTCCGAACGGCGCGTCGGCCGGCAACGCCATCGCCAGCACCACGCACGGGACCATCGTCATCGCCGCGATGATGAAGGAAGGCGACACGACACACGGCTTCCTGCTCGGTCGGGCAGGCGCAGAACAGGCGTTCGCCCCGGTGGCTTTTCCGGGATCGGGGACGTCGAGCGCGACCTCCTTCGTCGTGGGCCCGTACGATTGGCTGTTTGGCGGCGGCAACGTCACGATGGGCGGTGTGCCCCAGGGCTACGTCCTGCGCCTGCATCCGTAACGGGCTCCAGCCGTAGCGATCGCACGGCACGGATGTCCGCGTCACTGCGGGATGAAGGCCCCGCAGGTCTCCTTGACCAGCTCTGCCGCTTCGGCAAACGTCGGGACGAAGGTGTCGCCGCAGACGTCGCCGAAGACGCGGTGCGGGAATTGCTCGGCGAAGATCCGCAGGGGGTTGATCTTGGGGATCCCGTCGTCGTAGGCGCAGTCCGCCTTGGGGGGGTCCTCGGGCAGAGGGTTGACGATGGCCGCCATCACCACGGCGTCGAGGTCGCCCCCCTTCGCCGCGATCACCTTCTCGGCCCAGAAGGCCGGGGTCTTGATCGATTTTTCATCGGCCGAGTCCATCACCATGACGATCACGAGGAGCGCGTCGGGGCGCAAGAACCCCTCGTTGCATCCTCCCTCCGCGTTGATCTCCGGCGCCACCGTCGCCGCGATCCCCGTCATCATCGGTGTGTCGGGTCCGAAGGTGCCCACGCTGGCGATACACTTGAATTGCTCGTTCAGGTCGGGCTCGTCCTTGACGACGATGTAGCGACGACCACCGGCCAGCTCGCAAGGGTAATTGGTCGCATGAGGCCCGGCGTTGAACAAGATCCCCGCGCCCATCTGCGAGTCACAAATCGTGGTCAGTCCCTGCGAGCCGCACATGTACTCTTCCGCATTCGGGCCGCAGTCGGGGTAGTACTCCGGGCAACGGACGCTTTCACACGTGCTGCCTGTCCATTCGCCATCGACGTTGGCGACCATGATATGCGCGTCGAAGTCCGCGAAATCTTTTTTAATCGTCGTCATGAAGCCGTCGAAGCTGGAGAGCAGGGCCTCCGTTTCTTGCTTCATCGTGAAGAGGCGGGAGATCGCGAACAAGAAGTCGATCTTGCCCTTGCAGCCCTCGGGTTGATCCGGCCCGAAGTCGGGCATGGCCCCCATGTCCGGCACCGACGCCTGGCTCGAGCCCGGGTCGCCGGCGGAGCTGCTCGAGCTTGTCGAGCTGCTCGAGCTTGTCGAGCTCGTGGAGCTGCTCGAGCTACTCGCGTCGGTCGACTCGGCCGGCCCGGTCGGGCCCTCGCCCGGGCCGGTCGAGAAGCCCGGCTGCGCCGGTCCGTTCTGGCAGGCGGCGAGGAGTAGTAGAGAAGCGAGCGCGCGCACGGCCCTAGCGTAACCGGCGTCGCGGGCGCGTGTCGAGCCCGCGCGCCTGGTCGCGACCTCCGCCCACTCTCATTGAAAAACTCTGCGCCTGTCGCGGCTGTTGCGGCTGCTTGTGGCTAGCGACCGGGCGAGATGGGACATGGAGGGCTGGGCACCGCACCTTCATCGTCGCGCCCGCGGCCGCAGAGAGCGCCACCAACCTCAGGGCCGGTGGTCGAGGCCCCCGCCTGCGACCTGGCCGTCCACCTTCAGGGGACCCTTTCGTGTGCACTGCTCGACGCGGACGGCTCGGCGAGCGCCGGGCCCGCCTGGGCACCGGCTTGGAGCTGCAAGAGGAGCCGACGTTGCCACAACCCAAACCAAATCGAAATGACAATCGCCAGCAGGACCACCACGAGTGTCGGCGTCCAGGTCGGGTAGAAGAGCGCCAGGACGCATCCGACGTCGAACACGAAGCGGGCGGCCGGCGCGGCTCGCCCGAACAGCCGCTCGAAAGCATAGTCCCAGAATTCGGCAGTTGCCACGATCGGCCACTCTGACCGCGGCCGCTGGAGCGGAATGAGCTCCCGCGGCGGCTCGCATTCGGCCGTTGCCACGATTGGCAACTCTGACCGCGGCCGCTGGAGCGGAACAAGATCTCGCGGCGACTCAACGAGCAGACCTCGCGGGCTCGGTGGGGTTGCTTGAGCCTCGGCAGGCGCCGCATCAAGGGCGGCTCTGTGCCCCGCGAGCAGAAGCCGCCGGCGGGCGAAGTATCTCCGGCTCCATCGCTCCACCAGCCCACCCCAGACGGCAAAGAATGCCAGGAGCCCCAACGCCTGCTGCCACCACACGAGGGCAAAGAAATTGGTACAGGTAAAGAAGACGGCGGCGCCGGCCCAGAAGATGATGGCGATGGGTGTCAGCAAGGCGCGAGACCAAAATTGGTTCGTCGCCAAAAAGCCCCACGGCTGTGGCGGCAGCGGCTTGTCCAATGGATTAACTTGGCGCGAGGGCAAGGTGCCTCCTGGATCACTTGTTCTGGGCCCCGTTGCACTTGTCGGCGATGTATCCGGAAACCTTCCAGTATGCGGCCGTTCCGGCGTTTCCACACATGGGGATATTCTTCCAGAGGATGCCGCAGGTCCCGCCGAGAATGATGCTTGCGGTGGCGCCAGCGATAACCCCTGCGACCGTACATTTGAGGTCCCGGACATCCACTGTCGCGGCGGAGAGCGCCTCCGTGATGACTTTCTCGTGCCAGACCTGCACGATGCTCGCAGCGACAGCATGGGCCTGCGGAGGGGTGAGGGTGGACAAGTCAATTGTCTGCCAGGCGACCGCACCGTCGACGAACCCGACCTCCGCCACGATAGCGTCGTCGACCGTCACGAGGCCGCGCCCGGAGCCCTCGCCCTCCGTATACATGGCCAAGGACACGCGACGGACCCCCCGCAGATCAAAGCCGATCTCGAGAGCGCCGTCGGCCGCGTCCGCATCTATATTCTCGAGAGCGACGGGTGCCTCGAGTCTGGCGAGGAAATCGTCGGTTGTAGCGGGCGGGGCGAGCGCTGTGGGTCTCTCCGCGCTCTCTGCGGCTGGCGGCGCGGCGGCGAGGGAGAGAAGGAGGGACGCGATGGCAGGGGGGTGACGCATGCCTGCCCCTCCATGGCTCATTCTGCAGGCGCGCAGGGCGCACAGGCAGACGGAAGCCGGCGCAGCCGCGTGGCGACTCGTGGGGAGCAGACGGTGAATATGCAGGCGGGGGTAGCGATCCGCATTCGCGATGCTGCCGCCGACGATGAGCGCGCCGGAGCAAGCCGTCGAGCAGGTGCGCACGGGGAGCTGTGGTTGCCTACACAACCCTGCTCCGGCAGCATGATTGCCGCGAGTGGGGATCGGCGGACGCAAACGCAGGTCAGCGAGCGCTCTGGCTATATGTCCGAAGAGACATATGGCTGGCTCGCCTCGCCGAGCTCGCTCGCGCCCGCTCGCGCCCCCGGGACATGTCTGAAGAGACATGGTGGGCGCCGCGCTCGCGCCCGCGCGCGTCGCCGGCTCAGGGCGCCCGGCGCGGCTTGCCGAACAGGCGCCGGCGCAGCAGGTTGCGCTTCACGGGCCGCTTGCCGGCGTCGTCGGGCGGCTCGCCGTCACGGGTGATCCGCAGCTGGCCGCCGGCGACCCACACTTTTTTGAGGTGCTGCAGCAAGTCGTCGGGTAGCTCGGCGGGCAGCTCGACGAAGGTGTGGTCCTTCTGGATGTCGATGCGGCCGATCTGCTTGCTGGACAGCTTCGCCTCGTTGGCGATCGCGCCGACCAGGTTGCCGGGCTTGAGGCCGTGGAGATGACCGACCTCGACGCGATAGGCGGCCATGCCGGGCTCGGGGCCGCGGGGCGCGGGGCGGGCTTCGGGCTCGTGTCGCTCCGGCGCGAGCAGGAACGGCTCGCCCTTGCGGACCAGCTTGGCCAGGGCGGCGGCGATCTCGAGCGCGGGGATGTTGTCCTCGCGCTCGAGGTCCTCGATCACGCTCTGGAACGGCTCGAGGCCGCCGGCGGCGATGCTCTCGCGGATCTGCTGCTTGAAGCGGGCCAGCCGGACGTCGTTGACCATCTTGACCGTCGGCAGCTCCATCGGCGTGATCGGCTGCCGGGTCGCGCGCTCGATCATCCGCAAGAGGCCGCGCTCGCGCGGGGCGACGAACAGGATCGCCTCGCCGCTGCGCCCGGCCCGGCCGGTGCGGCCGATCCGGTGGACGTAGCTCTCCGGGTCGGTCGGCACGTCGTAATTCATGACGTGGCTGATCCGGTCGACGTCGAGCCCGCGCGCGGCCACGTCGGTGGCGACGAGGATGTCGATCGCGCCGTCGCGCAGCATGGCGATGGTCCGCTCGCGCTGGGCCTGCGGGATGTCGCCGTTGATCGCCGCGGCCGCGAAGCCGCGCGCCTGCAGCCGCTCGGCCAGGTCGTCGGTGGCGACCTTGGTGCGGGCGAACACGATCATCGCCTCGAACGGCTCGGCCTCGAGGATCCGCGTCAGGGCGTCGAGCTTGTGCAGGCCGCTGACGACCCAGTAGCGCTGGCGGATGTTGTCGGCGGTGCGGCTCTTGCCGGCGATCGTGACCTCGACCGGCTCGCGCAGGTAGGTCTGGGCGATCCGCCGGATCGGCGGCGGCAAGGTGGCCGAGAACAGGGCGGTCTGCCGCGCGGCCGGGGTGGCGCGCAGGATCGTCTCGACGTCGTCGATGAAGCCCATGCGCAGCATCTCGTCGGCCTCGTCGAGCACGACGTGCCGCAATTGCGAGAGGTCGAGCGAGCCGCGGCCGAGGTGGTCGATGATCCGACCGGGCGTGCCGACCACGACGTGGACCCCGCGGGCGAGCGTCGACAGCTGCGGGCCGTAGCTCTGGCCGCCGTAGATCGGCAGCACGCGGAAGCCCGGCAAATGGGAGGCGTAGCGCTGCAGCGCCTCGGCGACCTGGATCGCCAGCTCGCGCGTGGGCGTGAGCACGAGCGCCTGCAGGACCGGCCGGCTGCGATCGAGGCGAGCGAGGATCGGCAGGGCGAACGCGGCGGTCTTGCCGGTGCCGGTCTGGGCCTGACCGAGGAGGTCGCGCCCGGCGAGCAGGTGCGGGATCGTCTGCGACTGGATCGGCGACGGCGTCTCGTAGCCGACGTCGCCGAGGGCCCGCAGCAGCGGCTCGGGCAGGTCGAGCGCGGCGAAGCCGGTCGGCGGGAGGAGGTCTTCGTCGGCGCTCATGGCCTGCCACGTCTACCCGATAAAACGGGCCGCGGGACCCGCGGCGGTGTGCCGTTGGACACGCCGCCCGGCGTCAAACGTGCTGAACGTCCCGGTTCGGCGGCTCGTGAGCGGCGGCCTGGACGGAGGTCGCCCGGCAACGGCGGTCATGAGTCCGTCATCCGTGGTGCGTCGGGCGTCGGGGCGCGGCTCGTGGCGTCGACCGCGGCCGGGCGTCGACGACGCCGTACTCCTCGTCGACTCGCTGCCGGGCCCCGGGCGACGTGATGTTCGCCATCGCCGTCGCGGCCGAGGGGGCGGTGGCCGGCATGACGATCGACGTCGAGTTGCAGGCGGAGGAGCTGGCCGAGCGCGTCCGCCGGAGCTCGCCGGCGTCGCACGCGGGGTGACCCTCGGTCCGGCGCTCGCGGACCGCGTCCCTGCGGCCCGCGCCGCGTTCGCGGCGGGATGTCGATTGCCGCTCCGCCCATCTCATCCATAAACCCGGCATGAATCAGGATCGCACCCCCGAGGAGCAGGCGGATGACACTCACGCCTGGCTCGCCAACCTCGCCCGTGAGCTGTTCCAGACCGAGCAATCGGCCGTCCGTCACCCTCGCCTCGAAGCGGAGCGCCTCGGCGACGTGCCGCCCGCCCGGCGCCTGCGGGCGATCGCGGAGCACGCGGAGTCGGCGTTGGCCGAGTTGCCGGGGCTGGCGGAGCGACACCGCTTGCCCGTGAGCCCCACGGGTCGAGTCGTCGGCACTGCGTTCTCCGTGGCCCGCGATCAACTCGCGGACCTGTTCCTCAGCCTCGAGCGCTCGTATCGCGGCACGCTGCTCGGCCTGCGCCACGGCGTCGATCTGATGATTCTGTTCGAACAGGTCGCCCGTCACGACGGCGCCGTCGCGCTCGCCGACTGGTCCGCCACCTGGCTCGACCGCCGGCAGGCCCTGCTCAGCGAGGCCGAGCAGGCCCTCTCCTGGTTCGCAGAGCACCCCGCGCGCGCCCTCGAGGCTGCGACCCATCGGCCGCTCGCTCGCGCCTTTCGCGCCACGGTCGCGGGCATCGAGCACCTCGCCGACCGCCTGCGCCAGCCGCGACGTCCTCCGCCCTCGGTCAGCCGGGCCTCGGCTCCCCGGGCGGAGTAATCAGCGCTGCGGCGGTGCGCGGCGACCCGCGCCGCGCACCGCCGCTTCAGCTCACGCCGGCTCGCAGCCGCAGCCGGTCTCGTCGAAGAAGTGCACCATGCCGTCCGGGCAGGAGAACTTGATCGCGAGGCACGCGACCGGGTCGTGGCTCACGTACTCGCGCTTGCCGCCCTCGGCCGCCGGCTGGCAGATGCCGCCACAATCGGCGCCGCCGTCGGCCGGGTCGCAGCCGTCGTCGGGGATGTCGACGCACTCCTGGCCTTTCGGGCAGGCGTCCCCGGCGAAGCCGCCGCAGTAGATCGGGTCCTCGCAGAGGCCGATGCAGTCGGCGCCGCCGTTGGCCGGGTCGCAGTCGTCGTTCGGGTCGTCGACGCAGACCTGTCCCTCGGGGCAGGCGGTGCCGGCGAAGCCGCCGCAGGTGGCCGGGGCGTCCTCGCAGAGGCCGATGCAGTCGGCGCCGCCGTTGGCGGGGTCGCAGTCGTCGCCCGGGTCGTCGACGCAGACCTGTCCCTCGGGGCAGGCAGTGCCGGGGAAGCCGCCGCAGGTGGCGGGGCCCTTCGCGGCGCCCTCGCAGAGGCCGATGCAGTCGGCGCCGCCCTTCTCGGGGTCGCAGTCGTCGCTCGGGTCGTCGACGCAGACCTGTCCTTCGGGGCAGGGAGTGCCGGGGAAGCCGCCGCAGTAGACCGGGGCGTCCTCGCAGATGCCGATGCAGTCGGCGCCGCCCTTCTCGGGGTCGCAATCGTCGTTCGGGTCGTCGACGCAGACCTGTCCTTCGGGGCAGGGAGTGCCGGGGAAGCCGCCGCAGCTGGCGGGGCCCTGCGGGGCGTCCTCGCAGATGCCGATGCAGTCGTCGCCGCCCAATTCGGGGTGGCAATCGTCGTTCGGGTCGTCGACGCAGACCTGTCCGTCGGGGCAGGGGAGGCCGACGAAGCCGCCGCAGGCGACCGGGCCGGGGTCCTGGCAGACGCCGATGCAATCGGCACCGCCCTTCTCCGGGTCGCAATCATCGTTCGGGTCGTCGACGCAGACGAGGTCGCCCGGGCATTCGAGGCCCGCGAAGCCGCCGCAGGCCTGGGGCAGCTCGCCCTTGCGTGACGTGACGTCCTCGGAATCGCAGCCGGCGAGGGCGGCGAGGGCAAGCGTGAGAGGGGTGAAGCACCTAAGGTATTTGCGCATGATGTCTCCGTGACCCTTCGGTTATGGAAGGGGCATGGAGGATGTGATCGAGGAGGGCCAATTGGATCGACCAGTCCCTGCAATCGATCGAGAGGAAACGTCCGCTTCCCCGCGTGAAACATCGGCGTCGACGCGTGATTGGCCGCGCAACCCTGGGCATTCCGCTGCAGAGCACGGCTCGCGGGCCGCCGAGCGGGCGCGGGCGCAACGGGCGGTAAAGCCCTGGAGCGCGGCCTTCCGCGCGAATGGCACAAGAGCCAAAGAAGGGTCGACTCCGCGCATGGAGGAGGCCTCTCGACCCCGACCAATTCCAACAAGAGCCGTGATCCGGGCGATACTCGGTGCACGGAGCCGCGCTGCCGACAATGACACGCCCCCGCGAAACCCCTTTTAAAAGAATTGCCCATTCATCGTAGGATCACCGGGATGTCCGACCGCTTCAGCCGCACCGCGCTCCTCGCCGCCTTCGCCCGGGCCGCGCACGCTCGCGAACCCGCGTTTCGCGGGCCCGACGTGCTGGCGGAGCGCCTCCTCGACGGGTGGATGCGCGTGGTGCTGAAGATCCCGCCCGTTCGTCACGCGGTGCGACGGATCTACGAGCGGCGCATGCCGGGGACGTTCGAGTTCCTGGCGGCGCGGTCGCACTTCTTCGACGAGGTCGTGCGAGAGCAGCTGGCCGCCGGCGCGCGCCAGGTGGTGATCCTCGGCGCCGGCTTCGACACCCGCGCCCACCGCTTCGCCGGGCCGGCAGCGCGTCGCGGGGCGACGTTCTTCGAGGTCGACGCGCCGGCCACCCAGGCGGAGAAGCGGCGTCGTGCGGCCCGACTCGGCGCCGCGCCGCACGTGCGCTACCTCGCCGTCGACCTCAACCGCACTCCGCTCGCCGACGCGCTGCACGACGGAGGCTTCGACCCGTCGGCGCGGACGGTGATCCTCTGGGAGGGCGTGACCTTCTACCTGGGCGAGCAGGCGGTCGACGCGGTGCTGCGGTTCGTGGCCAGCGGCACGGCGGCCGGCAGCGTGATCGTGTTCGACTTCCTGTTCGAGCGCGCGGTGACCGGCAGCCAGCCGGCCCATGGGCTCGAAGAGGGGCGCGCCTTCGTGGCCTCGCGCGGCGAGCCGTTCACCTTCGGCATCGACGAGACGCAGGTCGACGCGTTCCTCGCGGCGCGCGGGCTCCGGACGCTCGCGTGCCTCATGCCCGAGGACATGCAGCGCCGCTGGTTCTCGCGGCCGGACGGCCACCAGGGCCAGGTCGCGGGCTTCTACGGGATGGTCCTCGCCGGCCGCGCCGGCGAATGACGGCGGCTCGCCGCAGCAGTCGGCCGCCGTCGGCCGGCATGCTGGACGGTGCGAAGGACTCCGGCGAGCCGGACAATTCTGCGGTCGTTCGCTGGACGCCCTTGCGAAGCGGCCTCAATCCTTGCCGAGCCGTCGAGGACGTGTTCGGCGGCGTCACCGTTCCTGCAAGGAGATGATGCTCATGTGGATCTTCCAAGCTGCCACGACCGCCCTCCAGACGGCGCTGTTCAGCGCCCTCGCCGTGTTCGCCGCGCCCGATGCGGTGACGGTCGAGCTCGACGAGGAATTCCTGGTGGACGAGTCCGACGAAGCGGCGCGCGACGTCGACACTCTGGTCTTCTTCATTCAGGACAGTACGGGCCTCGACCTGATCGCCGACGGCGCGGTGAAGCTCGGTCAACGCGGCGACTTCGTGGTCCTCCGCGGTCCGAGCCAGATCGAGGTCAAGGTGTCGCAGGGGCCGCGCGACGGCGCGAAGACCGTCAGCTACATCATTCGCCGCATCGAGTACGGAGCGCTGTACCGCCTGACCAATAACGAGACGTCCGGCTGGGACATCGACATCGAGGTGCGCCTGATCGAGCCCGGATGAGCGAACGGCGGCGACGCGGGCGACGAGGTCATTCGTCCTCGTCGTCCTCGTCGTCGGCCGTCCACAAATAACCCGACTCACTGACGACCACCGCGTCGCGCATGGACTCTTCCGGGCCGAGCATGCGGGGCTGACCGCTGCCGCTCCACGGCGGCACGTCCGCGCCGTCGCGCCGGATCTGCAGCCGCTGCCGCGCGCCGTCCCGCTCGAACTCCAGCGCGAGCAGGTCGTCGGTGCATTCGGCCGTCACCAACCTCGTGCCGAGCAGGCTCGTCTCGATGCTGCGGAACCGACGGCCGCTCGCCTCCAGCTCGGCCCGCTCGCGCTCGAAGAACTCCTCGCGGACGAGGTCGCCGTCGAGGGTGGCCCAGCTCGCCGCGGCCCACAGAGTGACCACGAGCCAGCGGGGCTCGGGCGGCCGGCCGCCCGCGAGCTGCAGGCCGAGGAAGCCCGGGCCGCCCATGCCGTAGGTGCCGAGGTGCGTCTCGACGGCGACGACCTCGGCGCCGACCGGGTCGAAGCCGCCGTCGCGGAACAGCCGCGGCGGACGGATCTTCGTCGGCAGCCCCAGGGGGTACTCGTCCTCGTCGGCCGTCTCGTCGCCCTCGACGCAGTCGATGATGCTCTTTTAAAGGGTCATCGCCGAGCCTGGCCTGTGACGGAGAGGGATGGAGCGATCGTGCGGGGCATTGCGCGCGGGGCGGACGGTCGCTTCGACATGCGCGGACGATAGCACGGTCATCCGGGCGAGGACGCTCGACCCTGCGGCCACGGGCCGGGCGAGCATGAGACACCCATCCCGCGCAGCAGCGACGTCTCATGCGGTGATTCTTCGTGGGAAGAAAGCTTTCGCGAGCGCCGCGATCGTGCGAACGTGGCGGAGATGGACGAGCTCGCCGATCTTCGCGCGGCCCTCGACGCCGCGGAGGAGCGTCTCACCACGGACGAGTTCGCCGAACTTCCGGCCGCCGAGCGCGACGGCCGGACCATTCGCGTCGTCCTCACGCGCCGCTTTTTAAAAGCGGCCCGGCGCGCCCGGATCTGGCGTGGATCGGCGCTGGCGATCACCCTCAAGAACGCGCGCTACGGCTTCGACCCGACGCGCGCGCGCAGCCTCGGCGGACGTGACGGCGTGTACTTGCTCGACCGGACGGTCGACAACTCGATGACGCGCAAGATCTACGGCCAGTTCCTCGACCGGCCGGACAGCGGGGTGGCCGAGGTCGCGAGGTTCCTCGCGGCCACGCCCGCCGAGCTGCAGGCGATACGGCTGGTCTCCCATCACCTGCGGCTCCTCGGCGTGCTGTACCGCGGTGCCTCGGCCGACTGGCTGGTGATCGTGGACTTCGACCGCCGCGCGTCGTGAGCGAGGCTGGACGACGGGGGGCCGGGGCGAGCCGGGCGCGGGGGCCGAGCCGGCCGCGGGGCCGGTGGAACGCCTGACCCGTTGGTTTTGCGGCGAAATCGGCGCAGGACGCGAGCCCTCAAAAAAAATTCCGGAGCCTTGTCGATCCGGCTCGACGCCGTTCGTCGCCTGTACGAACCAACCACCGGCGCCGAGGCGCCGCCGAGAAAGGACACGACGATGAAGGTCATGGTGATCGTGAAGGCCACGAAGGACAGCGAAGCGGGCGTCATGCCGAGCGAGCAGATGCTGGCCGAGATGGGCAAGTTCAACGAGGAGCTGGTCAAGGCGGGCGTCATGCTCGCGGGCGACGGCCTGCATCCGAGCGCGAAGGGCAAGCGGATCCAGTTCTCGGGCGGCAAGCGAAACGTGGTCGACGGCCCGTTCGCCGAGACGAAGGAGCTGATCGCGGGTTACTGGATCTGGCAGGTCCGGTCGATGGACGAGGCGGTCGAGTGGGCCCGCCGCTGCCCCGACCCGATGCCGAACGAGGACTCCGAGCTCGAGATCCGCCCGATCTTCGAGGCCGAGGACTTCGGCGCGGAGTTCACCCCCGAGCTCCGCGCGCAGGAGGACCGCCTCCGCGCCGAGCTCGAGCAGCGGCAGCAGAAGGCGTAGCGAACGCCGACAGAGCGCGGCCCCGACGTGCCACGGAGGCGCGTCCGGGGCCCTCGCGCTGCCGAGGGGCCCCGCTGCTGACCGCACGAGCGCCTCGCCAGCAGCGCAGTGTTGCCCCTGCGACACGGGATGCTCGCCGATCTCGAGGCGGCCGGTTCACATGGGCTGCGAATGCGCGGTGCGCTGAGAGACAGGTACGAAAGGACAGGGCGATAGGGCCATGTCCTTCGGGGCATGAGAGCGAGGCTCGCGGTCGCTCGGGCGCGAGCAGCCGGCTCAATCGCCGGGCAGACCGAGGCACAAAAGGCCGCCGTTCTCGACGACGCCGAGCATCGCCACCGCCGAGTTGCCGTCGCCGATGTAGACCCGGCCGCGCGAGACCACCGGACTCGAGACCGCGCGGCCGGGGAGCTCGACGCGCTTCAGCACCGCGCCGGTCTTCGCGTGCACCGCGTAGAGCGCCCACACCGGCGGATCGCCAGGGGCCTTCTCCTCGCGCGGCGACTGGAAGTACAGCACGTCGTGGGCCACCGCCAGGCCGCCGACGATCTCGGAGCCCGGGCGGGACACGCTCCACGCGACGTCGCCGCCGTCGGGCGTGAGCGCCAGGACCTTGCCCTTGAACGCGGTGCTGCCGACCGGGCCGACGCGGTCGAGGCCGTGCTGATAGACGAGGCCGTGGGCGGTCGCCCCGAGGTTCTGAAACCCGCCGAGGGCGCTGGCGGTGGCGAGGTGCTGGGTGCGGAGGACGAGCTCGCCCGTCTCGGCGTCGAGCACGTGGTAGGCGCCGGCCTTGTCGCCCGCGCCGACGACCTTGCCGATCCACGGCAGCTTGTAGAGCTTCGGCGAATCGCCGAAGTCGAGGTCGTAATAGCGGTCCTCGGGGTCCGGGTTCGGCAGGCCCTCGACCCAGACATCGTCGGCGGTCGCCTGATACGACCAGCGGAGCTCGCCCGTCTGGGCGTCGAGGGCGACGATCGAATCGCTGTAGTCGCTGCCGCCGCCGTCCGGCCGCGGGGAGAAGTTCTGGCCGGTGCCGAAGTACACGGTGTCGGTGGTTTCGTCGTAGGTGGGCTGGCCCCACACGTCGGCGCCCGACGGGCCGTGGGTGAACGGCGCGAGCGAGGCGGGGAGCACCTGCTGCTCGCCGTCGGGGATGGTGCGAAACCGCCACTTCTCCGCGCCGGTGGCGACGTCGAATGCGGCGACCATGCCGCGAAACGTGCAACAGGAATAACCCTGCTGGGCCAGGATCAGGCCGTAGTTCTCGATCGACGAGAAGCCGACGATCAGGGTGTCGCCGGCGAGCATCATCGAATTGCCGATCACGCCGCCGAGGTCGTGGCCGTCGACGTTCGGCCGGATCCACACGGGCGCGCCGGTCTTGCGGTGCAGCGCGTACAGGTTGCCGTCCATGTCGCCGAAGAGGACGTAGGGCTTGTGGCGCGGGAGCACCGCGGCGCCGACGATCGGCGTGGCCACGGCCTCGATCGGCGAGCCGATCGGCGACGGCACGACCAGGGACGCGAGCAGCGGGTTCGGCTGCAGCGGCAGGTAGGTCCACAACATGTGGCCGTCGCGGTCGATGGCGTAGAACCGGCCGAGGTTCGAGCCGACGTAGACCCGATCGTCGAGGACGACCGGCGAGGCGTGGATCGGCCCGACCTCGTGGCCGGCGTCGGCGGCGTCGAACCGCCACTTCACCTTGAGCGCGCCGACGGTGCTCGGGCGCAGCAGGGTCTCACCGTCGTTGTAGCCGCTGCCGCGCGCGTCGTGGAGGGCCATCGGCCAGTCCTTCTTCGCGGCCTGCGGTCCGTGAGGCCCCGAGGACCCCCGCAGCTCGGCCGGTTCCGCGTCCTCGCTACAGGCGGCAGACGCCATCATCGTGACCAGGACACCGAGCTTCGGGAATGTTCGTACATCCATGACAACCCCAGGTGAAAACCCCCTGCGACGCACCACCGTGGCGCGTCACGACAATACCTCGAACGATCAGGATAGAATGGCGCCGACCGCCGCGCAAGCGGGTGGACGACAATGCGAGGACCTGCGTCCAGGTGCACCCGGGTGGCGCGACCTGTCGCAGCGTCGCTGGGACTGACTCGTGGTCGGCGCTGCGCGAGCGGAGGCACGACGATGACAGTGAACAGCTCTCGCAAATGCAAGGGACGCCGGCGACGACCGAGGGCGACGGGCCTCACCGTCGCCTCGCCGCGGCGCCTCGACATCGCCGCGTCGCGGCGCGGCGAACGGCGCTTCGCCTGCGAATGTCGGGACTCTCGCGGGGCCGGCCGAGCACCGACGATCCGCATGCGTCATTTTCGAGAGCCCGCCCCGACTGCCGCGCGGCGACGCCCATCGGGCCCTTCCCGAAGGTGGCTTCGATGTCCCATGGGATGTCCCATGGGACATGCCGGGCAGGCGCAGCGCGAGGCGGGCCTCGTCGGCGAAAAATGCGGGCAATTCAAGACCCCGCGGCTGGCGCGGCGATTGCTCGAATCGTCGCACATGGAACATCGCATTCATTCCCCACGAACGACAGACGCTGCGCTCGCCCTCTTCACCGCCGCGTTCGTCTGGGTCTCGTTGCCTGCGGACGCGCGGGCGGACACGTATACCAACATCACCCTCCCCGGCCCGAACACCGGCGAGATCCTCGACGGGCGGATCTACCTGCCCGACCCGCTCCCGCCGAACCCGCCCGCGGTGATCATGATGCACGGGTGCAGCGGCATGTGGGAGGGCGACTATCCGGGCAACGGCGCCACTCGCGAGATCGAGCGCTGGGGGCTGGAGCTCGCGGCTCAGGGCTACGTCGCCCTCGCGATCGACAGCTACGAGGCGCGTCGCCCCAGCACCAAGACCTACGTGCAGTACCAGAATCAGTGCTCCATGGGCAGCCCGCTGCGGGTCGATCCGTACACCACCCGCGTCGCCGACATCGGCGCCGCGCTCGACTATCTGATCGACACCCACGACGTCAACACCGACGGCGGGGTCGGCCTGCTCGGCTGGTCGCAGGGCGCCCAGGCCGTCCTGGTGGCGATGGCCAAGACGCCGCGGTACTCCAACGTGCCCCACGCGACCGATCCGCCCTACGCGGCCGCGGTCGCGTTCTACCCCGGCTGCGGCGCGGCGCTCGGCTACAACTTCAACGTCGACGGGGGCTTCTGGCGGCCGGCGAATCCGATGCGACTGCACATGGGGGACGCCGACGAGACGGTCTCGTTCGACGATTGCGAGGCCCGCGTCGAGACCGCGCACGACGATTACGGCAACACGCCCGGCACGGAGGACGAGCTGATCTGGGTCCCGTACGCGGGCATCGGTCACACCTTCGATCAGGCCTGCGATGGGGCGGAGTGCAGCGAGCCGTACCCCTTCGCGACCGCGAAGTGCGCGTCGGGCCCGACGACGTACAACTGCGCGCGGAAGGACGCGGACATCGACTCGCTCGACTTCTTCCTCACCGAGGTCGTCGGGGGCTGAGCCGCCGAGGCGCGCTCAGGGCGGGGTCAGGCACCACAGGGTCGAGAGGTCGATGCCGTTCTTGTAGGCGACGTAGGCCCCGGTCTGCGGCGCCACGCACTGCGAGGGCGCGTAGTAGAACGGGGTGCACAGCGAATCCAGCGGGCCGGGGCCGTCGTCGTCGTAGCAGTTGCCGGGCCGGCCGTCGCCGCCGCAGTAGAGCGCGTTCGGGTTGTCGAGGCAGGGCTCGCCGACCTCGGCCGGGTCGATGCCGCTCTGCTGCAGGAGCGCCTCGTCCATGCAGATGTTGTAGCCGCCGCCGCAGTGGGTCCCGGCCGGGCAGCCCGGAGCGTCGGAGAGGACGTCGCAGACGCGGTGGCACATGTCACCGTCGCCGAAGTCGGCGCAGCGCAGGCCGAGCTCACAATCGGAGTCCCAGTGCGTCGAATCGACGCGGGTGCAGGCCTCGCCCTCCTGCTTGGCCCCGCCGGTGACGCATTCGCCGTCGGTGCCGATGGCGATCGTCGGCATGCAGAACTGGTCGGCCGGGCAGGCTTCGGCCGCGTAGGGCGTGCACCCGTTCGGGCGCCGCACGTCGTACTCGACCTCCTCGATCCAGTAGCACGCGCCGTCGGCGAGCGGCTCGAACTGGCCGTCGCGGTTCGGGACCACCTCGCGCAGCTCGACGTGCCGCACGATCCCCGCGGTCTGGTGGGTCGACAGCAGCTCGACGATCTCGAGCTCGCCCGCGGCGGCGACGAAGGTCCTGGAGAAGGCGTCGCCGTCGAGGTCCTCCTCGTAGATCGCCGCCGCGCTGCTGAGCGGCACGTAGGTCTTCACATAGTCGGGGATCGCGTGATTGGGGTCCGGATCGAGCTGGTGGACGCCGACGCCGAGAGCGCCGTCGAAGAGGATCCGCAGCAGGTCGTCGGCCTGGTCGCCCGACAGGCTCGCCGGCGCAGACGAACGAATCAGCGGGACCGGCGGGGCGCTGTCGTATTCGTGCTCCTGCTGGCTGACGAGCTCGAGGCCCGCGATCGGCAGGTCGACGCAATCCTCGGGCTTGAGCGAGCCGGTGGTCTCCTCGGTGTCGCCGGTCGTCTCGCCGGTGGAGGTCCCGGCGGTGGCGTCGGTCGTGGTCGACGCCTCCGCGGTGGTCGTGCCGTCGCTGCCGGCGTCGGTCGGGCTGACCGTGCCGGCGTCGCCGGTCGTCCCCGCGGTCTCGCTGCTCGCGCTCGTATCGGCCCAGGTCGTCTCGCCGGTCTCGCCGCCGCAGGCGACCAGCAGGGCGGCGCTGAATGTAAAGAGGAGGCCGACGCCGACGCGCGGCGTGAAGTATGGTGAAATTCCGCTCGACATGCGGCGGACCATAGCGCCTCCGCGGCTCGAAATGGACGGGCGGCCGCGGAGCCCGCTCTGAGCGCGCGGACGAGGCGGTCGACGGGATTGGTACGAGCCAATGCGGGGCCGCAAATTGCAGCGAATGGCGGGATGACGAAGCGCTCTTGCAGCGGCGCTCGGGGCCGCAATGAATGATCAGGGGCCCACGAATCCCCCACGCCGAGGCTCGGCGCACGCCCGACGACCGCGCTCCATGGGCATGGTTCGATCCGCGTCGCGTCACGAGCGGCCCGGGCGACAGGCGCGCGAGGCCGCGCCATGCGTCCGTGTTCTCCATCACGCAGGCCGAAGTCGCCCGACGCAGCGGCGCGAGCGCCGTCTCTCGCACGCGCGCGAGGTCCCGCCATGGGCGTGGCGGCGAGCGTTCAGCACATCACCCGCCGCGCTGCAGCGGATTGGCCGCATTTCCGCGAGCGTGCGGTGACGGATCGCCGGACGGTCGGAGACGAGGGGGTGAGGAACTAACATGAACACTTATTCTTGCTCTCCCCGCATCCTTCTTGCCCTGATCGCCCTGACCGCCTGCGAGCTGCCGACCAAGCTCGGCGACCTGTCCGACTCCGGGACCGACGCGACGACCGGGACGACCGCGGCCACGACCGACCCGACGGCGACCGACAGCGACACGAGCGCCGGCACCACGCTCGAGCCCGAACTGACCTCGACCACCGAGTTCGACCCGTCGGAGACGACGCTCGTCGAGACGAGCAACGCAGTGACCACGGCGTCGAGCGACACCGAGACGCCGGTGGTGTGCGACGGCCTCGACGAGGCCACCTGCGAGGCCGTGGACTTCTGCATGCGCCACTACGGCGTGGCCTTCGAGTTCCCCGGCTGCTCCCAGGGGCTGGTGTTCCTCGGCTGCACCGATCCGCAGGACTGCACCGACGACGAGATCATCCTCTGCAAGGACGGCACCGACGAGGTCTACAAGGTCGAGAGCGGCTGCGACCCGACGGGCTACAGCGAGTGCGAGCCGCCGACGATCGCGTTCTGCGACTCGTGCGAGTCGCTCACGGAGGCGGAGTGCCTCGACGAGCCGAGCGAGTGCCAGCCGCTCTACGGCGCCCCGCACGTCGAGGTCGACGGCGAGGTGTGCGCCGATTACCAGGACCAGGACTTCCTCCGCTGCGTCGCCAACGGTGGCGCTTGCCCGCCGTTCATCCCGGTGATCTGCGAGGACGGCTCACCCGAGCAGGCGTGGGACTCGCCGTCCGGCTGCGTCCCCGCCGGCTTCAGCGAGTGCGGCGAGGTCGTGCCTTCGTGCATGTGAGCGTCGTTCCCTTGCGACCGAGCGCGCCGGGGCGTACGAGGTAATCCCCGGTCTCCGCTTCGAAGTACGAGCCCCACGGGTCATGGAACACGGTCGCATCCGCGCGTGAGTCGGGGGAACCCTGCTCCGCATGCGTGTCCCGTGGGGCTCGCTCGGTTCCGCCGAACCTGAAGACCGGTTCGCGGGTGCCGCTCGGGTGGCCCGGGGCGTGAGGCTGCGGAGGTCGACGACTGGGCGGAGGCCGCTGCGCACCGCGAGCCGGAGCGCCGGGCGGACGGCGCCGGGCCCGACTCGTCGGTGAATCTTCGCACGAGTCGCAAGCGGACAGGCAGTCTCTGATGGCGCCGTCTAGAGCCTCGCGCCGCTGCCGACATTTGCGGCGAGACCGATGTCCTGTCGAAGTCCGTCCAGTCGCGCCCGCGAATGCCGAAGTCGGCAAGACGGAGCACGTGGTGCAATGACAATCTCATGACCGGGCCGAGGCGCCGGGGCGCGAGCGCAGGGCCCCGCAGGCCCGCGAGGCGCCGTCCGGGGCCGCGGACGCGCCGCTCACGGCAATCGGTGACTGTGTCCATGGAAGAGCCCGGCCGAGGAGCTGCCGGGCTCGTGGCGTATTGACGCATGTGCATTCTCGAGCGCCGCGTCGCCGGGAGCGGCGCTCGACCGTGCGCCGCACAATTGTCCGCGACGGCACTCCGCGATCTACGGGGATTGACAGTGGGTGAGGGCGACAACTACGGTGCGACTCACAAGTCCAGCCATCGAGCATGAGGGACCAGGTGATGAGATCCTACGAGCGCGGCGAAGGAACGACCGGTGCGTCGATGCACTTCGTGCTGGTACACGGCGCGTGGCACGGCGCGTGGTGTTGGGCGACGACGGCGCGGCTGCTGGAGGCCCGCGGACACCGCGTCACACCGCTCGACCTCCCCTCGCACGGTGACGACGAGACGGCGCCCGCGTCGGTGACGCTCGCCCACTACGCGGGGCGCGTGATCGCGGCCCTCGACGCGATCGAGGGCACGGTCGTGCTGGTCGGGCACAGCATGGGCGGAATCGTCATCTCGACGGTCGCCGAGGCGCGGCCGGCCAAGGTCGAGAAGCTCGTCTATCTGAGCGCATTCCTGCTGCCGAACGGCACGTCGTTGCTCGACGTGGCCCTGCGGGACACCCACTCGCTGGCGACCCCGAACCTGCGCGTCCGGTCCGACGAGGGCGTCGTCGACATCCACCGCGAGGCGGTCGCGGAGATCTTCTACGCCGATTGCGAGCCCGAGGTCGTCGACCGCGCGCGCACGCTGCTCAAGCCGAACCCGCTCGCGCCGTTCGCCACGCCGCTCGCGCTGACGGACGCGAGCTACGGCAGCGTGCGGCGATTCTACATCGCGTGCGCCAAGGATCGGGCGATCACGCCCGCGGCGCAGCGAGCGATGGTCACGGCGATGCCGTGCGAGGCGGTCCACGAGCTCCACACCGATCATTCGCCGTTCTTCTCCCAGCCCAACCGGCTCCACGACGTCCTCGTCGAGATCGCCCGGACCTGAGCGCCTGTCCGGACGCATGTCGGGCGCGCCGGGCCGGTCGGTCACCCGCCGAGGGGGGAGCCCCATCGGCGCCGCCGCGAGGCCGGGGCGCGCCGAGGAATGACTCCTCGGGCCTCGGCTCCAGACGCCCGGGATTCACGGGCCGGTGCAGTCGTCTGCGCCCTCGAGCAGGGCATGGGGGCGAATGCGTCGAGTCACTCCCGCGAGTGCGGCTCGAATGCGAAAGTGATCGAATCATTCACGGGCTGCTCGTCGCCGCCGGCTCGCGCGTCGGCAGCCGCCGGGGTCATCGTTTCCGCGCGGCGAACTGCAGCCGCCGCCGGCGCTCGGCGAGCCAGTGGGCCTCTTCGGGCAGCCCGAGCGCCTCGAAAGCCCGGAGCAGCTCCAGGTCGCGGGCCTCGAGGTCGAGCCGGGTGACCAGGTGGAGCTTGCGCAAGCACAGGGGACACAGGCGCAGCGGGATCGCGTCGAGCTCGTCGAGATCGGCGACGCCGTTCATCACGCAGCGAAACGACTGACAGTGAGCCAGCCCGAACAGGTGACCGACCTCGTGCACGGCGACGCGGAGGCCCCGGCGGCGGAGCGTCCCGGCGAGGTCGGCCGGCGCGGGCCCGCCGAAGAAGCTGGGGTCGAAGCGGGCGAAGCCGACCACCGCGAGGCGCTCCTGGAGAGTCGACCATCCGAACGCGTACTGCTGCTCGCGCGCGGCGAACAGGTCGACAGTGACGAGCGTGAGCATGCCGTATGCGTCGGGCGGGAGCCGTGGCGCGACCGCGCCGAGCAACGCGCGGGCGTCGTGTTGACGGTGGCCCTGGACCTCGCGCCAGGGGATCCCGCTCTCCGGCAGCGGTTCGGCCGGCAGCAGGTCGGTCGGGGTGGCGAAGAATGCGGCGAGCAGGGCGGCGATGTCCGCCGGCTCCGGAGTGCGCACGAGCCCGACGTATTCGCGGCCGACGAGCACGTCGACGGGGAAGCGTCCGAGCGGCAACATCGCCAGGCGTTCGCGCGGGGCGAAGCGGATGTTCGGCGCGCTCTCGAGGAATTCGGCGACGCTCTGGGCCGGCTCCGGTCGCACCGTGCGCCAGTCCCCGGGTCGCTGCGGCGGCATCGGCGTGAAGTCGCGCGGGTCGGTGAAGGCCGCGCGCAGGGCCGGCTCGACGTCGTCGAGGGGGCCGAGCGCCTGCCGCCAGGCCTCGCCGGGACGCTCCAGGCGCGGGGCAGGCGAGGGAGGCACTCGGGTCTCGACCGGCGCGTCCGCGCCGCATCCGCCGAGCGTCAGGCACGAGAGACCGGCTAGCAGGCGCCGTCGAGAGATGGGCATCGCAGACGCCAGACAACGCCCGGCGACCGAAAAGGTGCGAACCCTCGGGCGGCTCCGCGAACGGGCGATGAGCCGCGCCGAGGTGATGGATTGTGGGTGCGACCCGCTCCTGTCCGCGGGTCGGTGCGGCAGGTGCGGACCTGGCCGCGCTGCGAATCGTCGGAGGCGGTGCGGCCGCCTAGACGGGATGCTCGACTCCCCGCGTCTTCGACAGGCTGTCCGAAGAGCCAGGTCGTGCGGCGCACCCACGGATTCGAGGTCGTCGAGCTCAGGGGAGCTCGATGCCGAGGTTCGTCTCGAGGAAGGCGGACAGCGCGGCCCGATCGGGCTCCGAGAGCGACGAGAAGGTAGCGAGGTGATTGCCGCTGGTGACGTCGAAGCGGACGTTGCCGCTCATCGCCGACGGGGTGACGGCGGCGGCCGCCCACGGGTCCTGGTCGGAGTAGACGAAGGCGACGCCGTCACCGAGGCGGGCGAACTCTGCCAGCGCGCTGTTCTCGGCGGCGTCGAACTCCGGCGTGGTCACGCCCTCCGGCACGAGCCCGCGCTCCATGTCGACGAGGTCGGCGGAGACGAGGCCCTCCGCGACGAGCTCGGCGCGCGGCAAGGCGGGCCAGCCGCTGCTCTGCTGCACCTCGTAGAAGTAGGCGCCGAAGAACGACAGGTACGCGTCGGACATCGGGTAGGCGCCGAAGATGCTGGTGACGCCGAAGAACGCCGCCGTCAGCTCCTCGGCCGTCGCGGTGGCCGGACCGGGCAGACCCTCGCAATCGTCGGGGGTGCCGAAGTACTGCCAGAACAGCCACGGGTAGGAGAGCGCGGCGGCCTCGAAGGCGCGCGCCGGCTCGACGCGGACGAAGGTGTCGCCGAACTCGTCGGCGGCCGAGGCCAGCACCGCGGGCTCGACGGCCGAGCGCTGGGCGCCGAGAGCGGCCCGCTGGATGGCCTCGAGGCGGCTCTGGCACGCGGCGTCGACGACGTCGAAGAACGCCAGGAAGCGCTCGTCCTCGGGCACCATGAACGGGGCGCCGAAGGCGACCGTGGCGTCGACGTCGTCAGGGTAGTGCCGGCGGAAGCTCACCATGTCGACGCCGCCGTTGCTGAAGCCCGAGCCGAGCCACGCGCTCGTGTACAGGTCGCGCAGGCGCACCACGACGTCGTGGGCGTCGTCCGCGACCTGCTTGCGCGTGAAGTGCGAGAAGTCGTCGCCGTTGCCGTTGTGGAAGCGCTTGTCCAGGACGAGCTGGTTGCCCGCGAGAAGGGTCGTCAGCTCGTCCTCCTCGAAGCCGAGGTAATTGCTGTACCCCGTGGAGATCAAGTTCATGGGCAGGTCGAAGCCGCGATGGATGAGCGTGAGGTACTGCTCGTGGGTGCCCGACTTCGCGTCCTGGTGATCGTTCGGCTGCAGGAGCGTGAGGTCGTACAGCTCGGCGCCGTCGTCGCTGGTACCGGCCGGGCTGACGATGAAGCCGGCCGCCTCGAGCGCCGCGGTCACGCTGACGCACCGCTGCGCTGCGCCTTCTCCGTCGACGCAGACGTCGCAGGCGGGGTCGTCGACGCCGGCGCCCGGGTCTTCCGAGCCGGCACCGTCGCAGTCCGGATCGGGCGCACCGCAGCCGCAGTCGCAGCCGTCGGAGCCGCCGAAGCGCGCGGCGTCGCAGGTCCACTCCGGCGGCGGCGAGACGGGGGTTCCGCCCGGGCTGTCGCAGGCGGAGGCGAGGGGGAGAAGAAGCAGCAGCGGTACCAGCAGTGCAATCGATTTCATGGCAAGCGTCTTTCAATCCGGTGAGCAAGCGACGAGCGCTCCCCCCGCGCGCACGCGACGGGACGAGCGGTGCAAAAGTGAGGAGGATTCAGCGACGAGATCGGCGCGCGGCTGCAGGGCAGCCCCGAGCTTCAGATGCCCGTTGCCTGTCGTTCGGTCGTTCTGTGGATGGCGTGTACCGTACTCAAGCCCCCATCATGTGCCAGTGGCGTCTCCGCCACTGGGTCTCGCAAATCTGCGAGAGCTCCGTACGCCGCGCGGAGGTTCGCCCGAGGTCGAAAGAGCGCGGTACGACCCAGGCCCGCGTGGCGCCCCGGATGCGCGCCGGTGCGATCTCACTCGCGACGGAGCACATTCGCCGTCGTGTCGAGCAGACGCTGGCTCGCAGAGGTCGGGGCCGCCGCTACAGCGTCCAGGAGGACGGTCCGAGCATTTACGCCCCGCCTCGCGCAGAGCCGCCGACGGCCCGCCGCGGCGCACTCGACAAGATCGCACCAATGGCGAGGAATCCGTGATAGTTCACGGCCGGGAACATACTCGTATGAGTCTGGGAGGTGGAGGATTTGTACACCCCGCTCGGGCCTGTGCACGAGACGAGACCCGGGGTCGAACAGTGGCGATGTGCCGCGCCGCGCCCGCTCTGAAACGCGCCGCTCGAGCGTGACCTGCGCTGCCGTCGAGATCGATCGTCAGGGCTCCCCGGGCCAGTCCGGAGTCGGGGGACGGTGAATGGTGACATATGTCCTTTGGAACATCTCATGTGTCACGGCATCCGTCGCCCTCAAGACGGGGACTCGAGGGTGGTGGACGATGAGCACCACGTGGGGGAGCCGAATCGTCGTACCCCCATGGATAGCGAGCCCTGTCCCGTCGGACACGCGCTCGAGCAGACCGTCGGAGCGGGCGGGGCCTGCGAGTGGGACTTACTCTCCGATCCGTCGATCCTCGAGGCCATGGCGCCGAGCCTGCGCGGGCGCGTGCGCGCGCGCGAAAAATCCGGGCTGCCGGCGAAACCTTCGGGCTCGCGGGGGGGACGGCCCTGAAAGGTCTCAGAGAGCCTTCAAGCCGGCATGATCCAGGGGCGAGGACGGCGACGCTCCCTGACCGCCCTATGATGCATCCAACTCTTAGCCTTCGTACTTGTCTGTTCTCTGCCGTCCTGGCGATGATCCCGATGGGAGTCGACGCGCACGCCGTCGGTCCGACCGCCCCCTTCGTGGCGGCGAGCCGCGCCGAGCCCGCGCCTCAGGAGGCTCCGTACCGGGCCCTTGTGGCGTCGCGGCACCCCGTGCGCGGTGTGCCCTCGCTGTTGCTCGCGGCCGACGGCGGCCCGCCGCCGGCGAGCAGCGCCGAACAGGCGGCCAGGCTGCACCTCGAGCAGCAGCGCCAGGCGTACGGCGTCTCGCGCGAGGCGCTGGCGGACGCCCGCGCCCTGTTCTCGCACGACGTCGGCCGCGGCGGCGTGCTCGTGGCCCTGCGCCAGAGCGTCGGCGGCGTCGAGCTGTTCGGCAACGACATCAAGGTCCTGCTCGATCGATCGCACCGACTCGTCGCCATCTCCGGCAGCCCGCACCCGGCCGGCGTCGCCGCCCCGTTCGTCCCGTCGACGCCGGCGAAGACCGCGGCGATCGCCGCGGCGCTGCGCGAGGTCCACGGCGTCGCCGTCGACTCGCAGTGGTTCGTCGCCGACGGCGCCCCGCGCTCGGACGACTTCGAGCGCTTCGTGCTGGCGAACGGCGACGGCGGCCGGCTCGGCCTGCGCCGGCCCGCGCGCGTGAAGCCGGTGTACTTCCCTGTCGGCGACGCGCTGGCGTCGGCGTACCTCGTCGAGGTGCAGTCCTTCACCCGGGAGCTGCCCGAGTCCGCGGTCCATCAATACGTGCTCGCGGCCGACGACGGCCGCGTGCTCTGGCACCGCAACGCAACCGCGCACGCGGGCTTCCAGTACCGCGGGTACATCGGCGACGACGGTCGGCCGCTCGACGGCCCGACCGAGGATTATACGCCGTACCCGTTCGACGCCCCGAACCCGGAGGACCAGACGCAGCAGTTCGTCGAGCCCAACCTCGTGACGATGGAGGGCTTCAATCACAACCCCGACGACAAGGCCGACCCGTGGCTGCCGGCCGACGCGACGCAGACGTACGGCAACCACGTCGAGGCCTACGTCGATTTCCACGACCCGAGCGGGTTCCAGCCCGCCAGCGGCGAATTCCGGGCCAGCGTGAGCGCGCCGGGCGTGTTCGACTACACCTACGATACGGCCGGCGAGCCGCTGGCGAACGAGACGCAGACGACCGCGGCGATCGTGCAGGCGTTCTACACCGCCAATTGGCTGCACGACTGGTGGTACGATTCGGGCTTCAACGAGGCCGCCGGCGTGGCCCAGACCGACAACTTCGGCCGCGGCGGGATCGACGGCGATCGCCTGCAGGTGGAGGCGCAGGACGCCGCGTACGAGGAGAAGCGCGACCGCGCGACGATGCACGTGCCCTTCGACGGCGAGTCGCCGTGGGTGGAGCTGGCCCTGTGGAGCCCGAAGAGCTTCACCGCCGGTCTCACCGTCCCCGAGCTGGACGCGTCGTTCACCGTCGGGGCCGCGGTGTTCGGGCCGAAGGTCTTCGACTTCTCCGCCGAGCTGGTGCTCGCGGACGACGGCGTCGGCACGCCGTCCGACGCGTGCCAGCCGATCGTCAACGACGTGGTCGGCAAGATCGTCCTGATCGACCGCGGCGGCGGTTGCATCTTCGTCCCCAAGGCCGAGACCGCGCTCGCGGCCGGCGCGGCCGGCGTCATCCTCGTCAACAACAAGCCCGGCGATGGCTCGTTCAGGCCGGGCCGCGAGGTCGGCGCCCCGAACCCGCAGATCCCCACGGTCGGCCTGTCGATGGAGGACGGCGCGACGCTCAAGGCGGCGCTGCTGAACGGGCCGCTGGTCGCCGACATGACCGGCCTGACCACGCCCGACCGCGACGTCGCGCTCGACAACCTCGTCGTCGCCCACGAGTACGGGCATTACATCCACCACCGCCTGGTGGCCGCCGGCAACCTGCAGAGCCTGGCCCAGAGCGAGGGCTGGGGCGATTTCATGGCGCTACACCTGGCTCTTCGGCCAGGCGACGACCTCGCCGGTGCCTACGGCCACGCCAGCTACGCCAGCTACGCCGTCCCTGCCGGGGGGCCCTGGTTCGGCCTGCGGCGGTACACCTATTCGACCGACATGAGCAAAAATCCGCTGACCTTCCGGCACATCCAGGACGGCGAGCCGCTGCCGGACAGCGCGCCGATGCAGGCGAGCGCGTCGGCCAATTCGGGGGTCCACAACGCCGGTGAGGTGTGGGCGACGATGTTGTGGGAGGTCTACGTCGCGCTGCACGAGCTGCACGCGGGCGAGCTCGAGTTCGACGCGGTCCGCCGGCGGATGTCGGACTACGTGGTCGCCGGCATGATGCTCGCGCCGACCCAGCCGACCTATACGGAGCAGCGCGACGCGCTCCTCACGGCGATCGGGCAGCACAGCGTCGACGACTTCGTCGCCGCCGCGCAGGCGTTCGCGCGCCGCGGGGCCGGCACGTGCGCCGTGTCGCCGCCGCACGACTCGGAGAACCTCGTCGGCGTGGTCGAGGACTTCGAGGTCCGCCCGCAGGGGGCGCTCGTCGCCGCCAGGCTCGACGACGCGGTCGACTCGTGCGACGGCGACGGGGTCCTCGACGCCGAGGAGTCGGGGCGGCTGACCGTCACGGTGCGCAACTTCGGCGCGGCGCCGCTGACCGGCGCGACCCTCGAGGTGGTGGGGGCGCCGGCCAACCTGTCCCTCGGGCCAGATACGTCGATCGCGGTCCCCGAGGTCGGCCCGCTCGCGGAGGTCGAGGTCAGCTTCGACGCCGAGCTCGCGGCCGCGAGCGGCGCGACGCCGCTGACGCTCACGGTGCGCCTCGACACCCCCGCAGGTTGCGAGGCGAGCACCGAGCTGCTGCTGCCGACGGCGCTCGACGCCGACCGCACGCCCGCGGGCGGGAACGTCGACGACGTCGAGTCCGCCGCCACTCTGTGGACGATCGGCGGGGCCGGCGGCGAGGCCGTGTGGTCGCGCCTGCCGTCGGCGGCCTCCGGCACGATCTGGCACGCCACGAGCTCCAGCACGGTCAGCGACACCTGGCTCGCCTCGCCGCCGCTGAAGGTCTCGCCCGATCAACCGTTCGTCGTCGGCTTCGAGCACATGCACGCGTTCGAGGTGCGCGTCGATCCGCTGCTGACGTTCGTGGACGGCGGCGTGATCGAGATCTCGCGCGACGGCGGGAAGACGTGGGAAGACGTGGCGCCGCTCGTGAAGAAGAGCCCGTACACCGCGCTGATCCTCGGCGGGCTGAACCCGCTGTTCGGCGAGGGCGGCGTGGTCGGCTTCAACCCGTCGTACCCGCAGCGCGACCCGGTCTCGCTCGACTTCGGGACGGCGCTGGCCGGTGAGACGGTGCAGCTGCGCTTCCGCGTCGGCACCAACCCGAGCACCGGCGGACACGGCTGGGACCTCGACAACTTCGAGTTCGCGGGCATCGTCGACGGGCCGTTCCCGCAGTGGATCGACGACGACGGCGAGTGCGACGGCGATTCGCCGACGACGAGCGGAGACGACGCGAGCACGGGCGGTGACGATTCGTCCGCCACCGGCGCGAGCGACACGAGCGACGAGCAGCCGAGCGGCGAGGACGGTTGCGCGTGCTCGGCCGACGGCGAGCGCGGGTCCGCGGCGCTGCAGTTCGCGCCGCTGCTGCTCCTGGCGGCGCTGCGCCGCCGTTCACGCCGCGGCCGCTGATCGCGAGGGCGTCGACGCCTCACCGCGATCGCGAGCTCGCCGGGCTCGCGGTCGCGGTGCCGTTTGCTGCCCGCAATCGAATGCACCGACCCCGCCGCCGTGGATCGAAGTCGAGCGCGGCACGAATGCGCGAAGAACGTCATTGACGCCACTCTTCGCGCCCTTCATGCTGCCTCCGCGGCGTCGCCGGACGATCGGTGATGGGCGCCGCGCCGAGGTATCATGCATTTGTACAGCCTGGATCTTTCCGCTCGCACGCGTCGTCATGCGTGCTTTTCTGTCACGCTCGCGGCGCTCGTCGCCGCCGTCCCCGAGGCCCACGCGCTCCCGGACCTCACGTGGAGCACGTACTACGGGGCCGACCCGAGCGACGCCGTGAACGACGTCGACTTCGACGTGTGGGGCGAGCTCGTCAGCGTCGGGTATACGTTCTCCGAGTCCGAGATCGCCGGCGGCGACGCCTTCGACCCGGACTACGACGGCGACGCCGACGGCTTCGTCACCAAGTTCGACGCGTTCGGCGATCAGGTGTGGGGGACCTACCTCGGCGGCAGCGGGCCCGACTACCTGCACTCCGTCGCCAGCGACGCGAACGACGGCATCATCGTCGTCGGCGTCACCTCGTCGACGTCCGACATCGCCACGATCGGCGCCGACCAGACCATCCTCTCGGGCACGAGCGACGGGATGGTGGCGAAGTACGACGGCGAGGGCGAGCTCCAGTGGGCCACGTACATCGGCGGCAACGGGGTCGACGGCGCCCGCGGCGTCTGTCTCGCCGCCGACGGCACCATCTACGTGGTCGGCCGCACGACCTCGAACAGCGGGCTGGCCGTGGGCACGGTCCACGACAGCACCTTCAACGGGGTGCAGGACGCCTTCGTCGCCAAGCTGGCCAGCGTCGACGGCGACGTCCTGTGGACGACGTACTTCGGCGGCAACGGCACCACCGAGGCCTTCGACTGCGCCGTCGACTCCAACGGCAACATCTTCGTCACCGGTTACACGAACGCGACCGACATCGCCACGGTCGGCACGCACGACGCCGGCGCCAACGGCGGGCAGGACGCCTTCCTCGCCAAGTTCACCTCGTCCGGCGGGCGGTCCTGGGCCACCTTCTACGGCGGCGCCGGCGACGATCATGGCAACGCAGTCATCGTCGACGGCTCCAACAACGTCTACATCGCCGGCGACACCAAGTCGGCCAACGGCGGGCTGTCGCTGCTCATCGCCACCACCGCCGACACCAGCCTGGACGGCACCCAGGACGCCTTCGTCGCCAAGTTCAGCAACGGCGGCGTCCGCTCGTGGGGGCGCTACTTCGGCGGTGCGCCGGGGGGCTTCGAGTACGAAGGGTTCTACGACCTGGAGGTCTTCGCCACGGGGCTCTACCTCTCGGGGAGGACGACGAGCTCCGGCCTCGCCACCGCCAACGCCTTCGATGCGACGCACGGCGGCGGCTACTCCGATGCGGTGTTCGTCGCGATCGACGCGACCAACGGCTCGCTGTTCCACGCCAGCTACCTCGGCGGCACCAGCTACGACGCGGGGCACGGTGTCGCCATTCGCATCGGCGAGGCGGCGATCGGCGGCACGACCGGCTCGCCGAGCGGCGTCGCCACGGCCGGCGCCCACGACGCCACGTACGACGACGGCTACGACGGGCTCATCGCCTGGATCCACCTGTTCGACGTGTGAACACGAGCCGGGCCCGCGGTCGCCTCGCGCGCCCGCGGCGACGCGCATGGGGTAGTGAGATCCGGCGTCCCCATCTTGAGGCGTGTCGATCGTAAACCCCGACGCAGTCGCGCTCGGGGCCCGTCCTCGAGGCTCCGTGTGGACAAGCGTCGACGACCGCGAGAGCGGCTCGCACGAGCGAGATCCACGTGAAAACTCGTCGCTCTCGCGCGCAAATGGTCGCGCCGCGAGGCGCGCGCGATCGATCGATCCCGCGTGGAGCGCTCTTGCGGGCCCGTGGCGGGCCCGATACCGTAGTGCATGGCCTCCATGCGTCGCTTCGGTTTGTTGCTCGCGGCAGGACTCTTTCACGCCCCCGGTTGCTCGAGCACGTGCGTCGACGACGGCGCGGTGTTCAACCAGTCGCTCGAGGCGTGCATGACCGCGGGCCTCACCGCCAACGCGACCGAGGGCACCGAGGGCAGCGAGTCGGACACCGACGGGCAGACGATGACCGCGCCGACCGAGGGGAGCGCGAGCGCGACCGAGGGGAGCGCGACCGAGGGCAGCAACAGCAACAGCGAGTCGAACTCGAACTCGAACTCGAACTCGAACTCGAACAGCAACAGCGAGAGCGACACGATCACCGGCGGCGGCGGCGGCGTGTGGTGCGAGGACAAGGACGGGGACGGGTTCGGCGATCCTGCGAATTGTGTGCCCGCGGAGCCCGGCGAGGACCCGCCGGCGGGGTTCGTGCCGAACGACGACGACTGCGACGACGGCAGCGAGCACACCTTCCCGGGGGCCGCGCCCAACGACGACCCGATGGCGTGCATGACCGACGTCGACGGCGACGACTGGGGCGAGAGCATGCCGATGAACCCGGACGTGACGCCGGGGACCGACTGCGACGACGACGACGCGTCGACCTTCCCCGGCTCGGCCGAGGTCGAGGACCCGGAGAAGTGCATGAAGGACGAGGACGGCGACGGCTGGGGCGACAGCAGCGTCGGCTCGGGCGTCGACGTCGGCTCCGACTGCTATGATTCGAACGCCGACATCAACCCCGGCGACCGCCTGCTCTACACCGCGTTCGACGACGGCCAGTTCGCCGAGGTGAACGTGGAGACCGGCGACGTCACGCCGTTCGCCAGCGTCGACATCGGCCCGCTGGCCCCGCCGTACCAGGTGATCACCTGCGCGATCTCGCCGATCGACGGCACGATCTACTGCTCGCAGTCGGCCAAGCAGATCCTCATCGTCGTCGATTACTGCAGCGGCGACACGCCGACCGAGCTCGCCGACCACGGGAGATCGATCTGCGGCCTCGGCTTCCTCGACGACGGCACCCTCTACGGCATCGACTCCGACGGCGACGAGCTCGTCACCTTCGACCCGGCCACGGGCGAGGTCCTCGACGCCAAGCCGCTGACCCTCGACGGCAACGGGGTCAACATCCAGGCCTGCGGCATGGCGGTCGACTGCGTCGGCGAGCGCATGCTCGTCACCGACGGTCAGAACAGCCGGATCCTCAGCGTCGACCCGGCCACCGGCGAGGGCACGGTGGTCGCCGACATCCCCGAGGGCCAGTGGAACTCGGTCGGCCTCGAGTTCGACTCGGTCAGCAAGCAGGCGTTCTCCAACAACGGCGACCAGCTGTTCCGGATCACCCTCGACGGCTCGAACGACTACATGCAGCTGCCCGACCTCGCGGTCAGCATCAACGACCTGTCCTACGGGCCGACCTGCAACTGACGGGCTGCCGGCTGTCTCGCGCGGCGGATGCCCTTCGAGACATGGCGATCGGGCCATGTCCTGCCTTCGTTCCCTCGGCCGCTCGGGAGCCGATGCGTCGGCGCCGGCGGCGAGCCATCGCGGCCGAGACGTGCGGTTCACCCGGCGACGGTCACGTCATCACGGCAGGCAGGACGACGTGCAGCGCGATGTCGGCCGCGAAGTGCATCACGATGGCGTGCTCGAGGCCGCGGCGCACGTAGATCGCTCCGAACAGCGCCCCCGGGAGCGCGTTCAACAGCAGCGTGCGCGCGACCACGAGGTGGGTCAGCGGCCACACCTGTGCCGCCGCGGGTAGATGCAGCGCGCCGAACAGCACCGCGGCGCCGGCGATCCCGACGGCGGCCGACGCCAGCGGATGACCTCAAGGACATGGCGCAATAGCCATGTCCGAACGAGCATCTCAAGCGCGACGCCGGCGCAGCAGCCACAGCAGCGCCAGGCCCGCGAGGCCGCCCGGGGCCGAGCCGCGGGTGTTGCAGCCGCCGGCGGACTCCTGGGCCTTGGCGGCGGGCGGGTCGGCGGCCTTGACCGGAGCCGGGGCGGGCGGCGGCGTGGGGGCGGGTGCCGGCTCGGAGGCGGGCTTGGGCGGGTCGGCGAGCGGGGCGTTGATGGGCTTGGGCGGCTCGGGCGGCGGGGGCGTGGGCACTGCCTTGCCAGTGGCGTCGAGGTACTCCTGCTTGACCAGCTCGGCGCTGCACTTGTCGCCGTCGACGGTGGCGCGCCAGGTCCAGCGGACCTCGACGGCCGGGGAGGTGTCGACGATCGTGCGCACGCCGGCGAACGGCTTGGCACACTCGACGCTGGCGGCGAGCAGCGGCTTGATCTTGTCGCGGTCGAGGTCGGCGCCCGCGGCCTTGATCGCGTCGCCGTCGCCGGCGCTGATCAGGCGCAGCTGCATCTCGCCGCCCAGCGGGTGCCACGAGATCTTCTGGTCGGTGCCGGGGACGAGCAGGGTGCCGCCCTCGAAGGTGTTGGCCAGCACCAGGGCCTTGCCGCTCGGGACCTGGGCGTCGACGCGCAGCGACAGCGCGACGCCCTTCTGCCCTTCGGGCAGTATGTCGGCGCGGGCGGCGAGCGGGACCAACAGGACGGCGAGGGCGGCGGCGAGGGTGCGCATCGGCCCGAGGATGCCACAGGGCCGGGCCGGCCGACACGGGCACGAGTGCGCGCTCGACTGTCGGGACGGACATGTCCTCTCAGGCATGTGGCCGCGAGCCCACACCTGCGGGCGTGCTGCCGGGTCTGTCCCCGGGACGGAGCCCGTCAATGACTTTGACGGTGAGACACGGCGCCGGTCAGGTTTTGTGAATGTGAGATCTCGGCAAGTGGCGTCGGAGGATGGGTTCGTCGTGATGCACCTGTCCGTAAGGACATGGACGTCGTACTCGCCAGGGCCGCGATCGGGATCTCGGGGGGCACCTATGATGAATGCCCGTCCCCCGGGCAGCCTCACCGATGCGGCCGACTCGCCGCGGGGGCACCCAGAGAGGGACGCCGCGCCCGACCGCCTCAGCTGCGCGCGCGGGGCCGCTTGCCGATGCAGTAGACGAGGGCGTCGCGCAGCTTGCCGAACACGGCCACGCGCGACAGGTCGACGCCGAGCGACACGATGGTCTGGGCGATCAACGGGTGGATGCCGGTGAGGATGCCTTCGGCGCCGAGCAGGCGGATCGCCTGGATCATGCGGATGAGGTGGCTGGCCGTGCCGGTGTCGACCACCTCGACGCCGGTGAGGTCGAGGATCGCGTGCCTCGCCCGCGTGCGGGTGACCGCCTGCAGCAGGTTGTCCATGATCTCCGCGGTGCGCACCGTGTCGATGAGGCCGACGATCGGCAGCGTGATCACTCCGTCCCACACCTCGATGATCGGGGTCGACAGCTGGCGGATGACCTCTTGCTGGCGCTCGATCAGGTCGAGCTTGGCCTGCAGCTCGAGCTCGTTGCGCTTCGTCTCCGTGACGTTGAGCGTCACCCCGATCAACGACAGCTCCTCGTCGTCGACCGTGGGGAGGTTCCAGTTGAGCCAGTGGACGCCGTGCACCTCGGTCGGCACGGCCGCGGAGGCCTCGCCGGCGATCGCCCGCCGCACGTCATCGACGTTCGGCAAGTGGCCGTAGTGATCGAAGTAGTTCTGACCGACGAACTCATTGGGCCGCAGACCGGCGGTCCGCATCGCCTTGCCCTGCTGAAACACGAAGTTCGCCTGCTTGTCGATCGCCCACACCGCGAGGTCGAGGTTGTCGAGCATCACCGCGAGGGTCCTCGCCTCGATCCCGAGGCGACGGGCCTCGCGCTCGCGGGCCGTCACGTCGTGGCCGTAGATCGTGGCGCCGACGACCCGCCCGTCCTGGTCGAGGGTCCTCTGGGACCAGGTCTCGAAGTGCAGCGGGCCCCCGGGGCGATCGATGATCCGGACGCTGGCATCCTCGCTGTCGTCCACGAGGGCGCTCGCCCACGAATCGTGGTCTTCGGACACCGGCAGGACCTCATGGACGAGGCTGCCGAGCGCCTCGCTCGCTGCGATCCCGAGCACTCGCTCGGCGCGAGGGTTCCATCCGATGATTGTCTGATTGTTGTCCAGCTCGATGGCGGCGAGAGGAGCAGTGTTCCGGCGGTTGTCCACGAGGCCAGGATATCGACATGTAGACAGGAGTCCACGCATCCCCGAACGCGGGCGAGAACCGTCGGCGTGGGTGTGCGTGCTGGGCTGGCGATCCGCAGACCGCGAGAGCCGTGGATATTGGCGGTCTCGCGCGCACCTGCCCCTTGAGGCATCTGCCGAGCTGTGAGCATGTCGCACAGGTCCGCCTCGGTCATACGTCGCTTCCGGCGCCGGGCAGACTCGTCGCCCTGCTCTGAACTTCGCGGGCCGTGTCCCACACGACATTGGCCGGTAGGGACGATTGCTCTTCTCGCGCGCGGGAGCGATGCGGCGCGATCTCCGTCGAGCCGAGATTTTTTGATCAGCGACACCGGAGCGCTGACGGGAAGATTTCCCATGACCAGGAACGATTCCGTTCCGCGTGGCGAGGCTCGATCTCGGGGACGACGGATTCGCGGAGCACGCGAATGCCACATGGCACTTCCGGTGACCGCGTCGAGCGAGCAGGCGTCCTGCTCGAGCCCGCAGGCGCAGGGCGCGGCCACGATTCACGCAGGACAGTGCCGGTGTCGTCGCGCGGTCGCCTGCAGCGCCAGCGAGGTCGTTGCGACTGCATGTCGCAGCGCGGACCGACCTCGGCCCTCGCGGGTCGCCCGCGCGGGCCGATCGGCTTTAAGCTTGCGGCGTGGGGCACGACGATGACGGCGCAACGACGCGGCCGCCAGGCGACGAGGCGGCCCGGGTCGCGCTGCTGCGGGCGTGGGGGACCGACGCGGTGTCGTTCCAGGCGCTCGAGTCCGTCATGCGATGGTGGTACGACGTCGGGCCGCCGGACGGCACCGGCGCTGCGGTCGCCTTCGTCGACGTCGGCCGTTACCGGCTCGCCGGCGGCAGCCCGCTCGCGCCGCCCGAGCTGCGCCTCGCCGCCGTCGCGCGCTTCATCGCCGCCGCGCGGGCGGCCGGGCGCGAGGTCGCCTTCGTGGCGGTCGAGGACCTCGCGCCGTTCGCCGGGCTGCGCCGACTCCCGCTCGGCTTGCAGTCGATCGTCCGCGCCGCCGACTGGCCGTCGACGCTGCGCGCCCGCCGGCGCCTGCGCGAGCAGCTGCGTCGAGCCCGGGCCAAGGGCGTCGTCGTGCGCCGCGTCGCCGCCGGGGAGCTGGCCGCGGGCAGCCCGTTGCGTCGCGCCGCGGAGGCGCTGCAGGCCGGGTGGCTGGCCTCGCGGCGGATCGAGCCGCTGGGCTTCCTCGTCGCCGTCGAGCTGTTCCACGCGCCCGACGAGCACCTCTATCTCGTCGCCGAGCGCGACGGCGCGGTCGTCCAGTTGCTGTCGGCAGTGCCGATCTACGCCCGCGGCGGGTGGCTGATCGAAGATGTCCTGCGCTCGCCGGCGGCCCCCAACGGCACCACCGAGCTGATGCTCGACCGGCTGCTGCGCGAGGTCGGCGAGGCCGGCTGGGTCACTCCGGGGCTGACGCCGCTGGCCGGACCGATGCCCTGGTGGCTGCGCCTCGCTCGCACGGCGGCGCGTCCGTTCTACGACTTCTCGGGGCTCGAGCAATTCCGGGCCCGCCTGGCGCCTTCGCGCTGGGATCGCGTGTGGCTGGTGTGGACGCGGGGCTCGGCCGTGCGCGTGGTGGCGGTGGTGTTGCGAGCGCTCGCCCACGGGGCGCTGCTCCGGTTCGCCTGGCGCTCGGTGGTGCGTCACCCGAGCGGGCCGCCGTGGGTCCTCGCGGTGCCGCTGGTGCCCTGGACGCTCCTGCTCGCGATCCTGGCCGGCGTCGGGCGCCACGATCTGTTCGGCTTTTCGCGCGCGACGCTGGCCGGCTGGGCGCTGTTCGACGCGGGCCTGGTGGTCCTGCTGTTCCGCGCGGCCGCCCGCCCGCGGCGCTCGACGCTCCGGGCGGCCGCCGCGTGCGTGACGTTCGACGCGCTCCTGTCGGTGCGGCACCTCGTCCTCGTCGGCTTCGGCCCGTCCTGGCCGAGCGCCGTGCTCCGCCTGATCGCCACCGCGGCGCCGCTGGTTGCCTCGGCGCTGCTGCTGTGGACCCAGGCGAGGCCGACTCCGCGGAGACCGGGTTCGTGAGGCGCGAGCCGCTCGACGGGTCGCGGTCTCGACGCGGCGAGGTCTCGAGGTTCGGCCTGTCGCCGACATGACCTCGTGAACGGGACCGCGGACATTCGTCTGTCCCAAAGTTCAGGTGGCTCTGCGCGCCGGAGGTCGCGGGCCGGCGGCTGGCGGCGTGGGTGGCGAGGCGGCGACGCGAGCCGGTGGGTATCGGGGCGGCCTGTCCGCATCTCTCGAGGCCCGCGATCGCGGACCGACGGAGAGCCTGAGGTTGCGCCGCGTCCGCAGGTCGGCGAGGGCGACCGAGGCGACCGACGCAGCTCCCCGAGAAAGCTCGCCGTTGGCTGCGAAGGGGCCCGCGGCGGCGAATTGTGCAGGCGTGCGGAGGTCGTCGGGGGGAATCGGCGGCAAGTCCGCCTGTGAGGATGTTTCTCTCGTTCCGATCGGAGTCGGATCACGTAACGGCGTGAATGTTGGTATTGTGGTTTCAGCCTCGTGCGAAGTCTCATGCCCTCCCTCGACGCCACGCCCCACTCCGCGCGGATGCGCACGGACCCCGACGGTAGCCGGGATTCGGGGGACTTCGAGGCGATCGGGGACAGCAGCGAGGGCGGGGACTTCGGGCGGATGTACGTCGACGCCGAGCGCGGGGCGGTCGCGTACGAGGCGGCGACGCGGGCGGTGGAGGCCGAGCTCGAGCCGTTCCGCGCCGGTCGCTACGTGATCATGAAGCACCTGGGGCACGGGGCGATGGGCAACGTGTTCCTCGCCTACGACCCCGACCTCGACCGCAAGGTCGCGGTGAAGATGCTGCGCGAGTCGTCGCGGGCGCTGGTGCCGGCCTCGCTGGTGCGCGAGGCCAAGGCGATGGCGCGGCTGACCCACCCCAACGTGGTCGGCGTGTTCGACGTCGGCGTGTGCGACCGCGGCGTCTACGTCGCCATGGAGCTGGTCGAGGGGGTGACCCTTCGGACATGGCTCAAGGAGCAGCCGCGAGGCTGGCGCGAGGTCCTCGGCCTGTTCATCCAGGCCGGCAGCGGCCTGGCGGCGGCGCACGAGGCGGGCCTGGTCCACCACGACTTCAAGCCCGACAACGTCCTCGTCAGCGCGCGCGGGCGGGCGATGGTCAGCGACTTCGGCCTGGCGCGCGTGCACGAGGCCGCCAGCGCCGACGTGAGCGGGGAGATCAGCGACGCCGGGACCACGCGGCGCGGCAGCGGCGGGGCCAGCGACGGCAGCTCGACCGTCGCCTCGAGCCGCGGGCCGGTCGGCACCCTGGCGTACATGGCCCCGGAGCGGCTCAAGCTGCAGCCGTCCGACGCCCGCTCCGACCAGTTCAGCTTCTGCGTCGCCCTGTACGAGGGCGTGTACGGCCGGCGGCCGTTCGTCGGCGAGGACGCGCCGGCCCTGCGGCGCGCGCTGCTGCAGGACCGCCCGCAGGACCCGCCGAAGGGCTCGGTGGTGCCGCCCAAGCTGTGGAAGGTGCTGCGCCGCGGGCTCGCGCGCGACCCGGCGGCCCGCTACCCCGGGATGGACGCGCTGCTCGCCGAGCTGACGGCGATCGCCGCCGAGCGGCCGATGCGGCCGTGGCAGTGGGCGCTGGCGGCCGGCTCGTTCGCGGGTGTCCTCGGGGGCATGTCCTTGTGGACAGCTCCGGTCGACCGCTGCGGCGCGGCCGGCGAGGCGCTGGCGGCCGCGTGGACGCCCGAGGTGCGCGGCGAGCTGCAGGCCAAGTTCGCCGGGGTGGCCGGGCGGTGGGCGCGGGTCGAGTCGGCGCTCGACGACTACGTGACCGGCTGGCAGGTCCGGCGCGAGGCCGTGTGCGCCGGGGCGGCGCGGGCCGACGCGGCCGCCTCGGAGGAGCTGCGGGCGCGGGCGACCTGCCTCGAGCACCCGCGGATGCGCTTCACGGCCTTGATCGAGCTGCTCGGCAGCTCGTCGCGGGTCGACGTCGACGACGCGGCGCGGGCGGCCGCCCAGCTGCCGGCGCTGGCCGACTGCGACGACCGCCAGCTGCTCGCGCTCGGCCTGCGCCCGCCGGACGCGCACGAGCGGCCGCGGGTGACCGCGCTGCGGGCCGGGCTCGAGCGGGCGCGCGTGCGCGAGGTGTCGGGCGAGTACGCCAGGAGCCTGGCGATGGCCGAGGAGGCGGTCGGGGCGGCGCGCGGGCTCGACTACCCGCCGCTGCTGGCCGAGGCGCTGTACCAGCGCGGCCGCGTCGAGCACTACCTCGGCCGCAGCGACGCCGCGGTGGCCAGCCTGTCCGAGGCGGTCGACCTGGCCGAGGCCAGCCGGCACGAGGTGCTGGTCGCCGAGGTGTGGCAGTACCTGGTCGAGGTCGGCGCGCTGCACTGGCGCCCGGGGCTGCCGGTGCTCGAGTGGGTCCGACGCGCGCGGGCCAGCGCCGAGCGGCTCGGCCGGCCCGCCGCCGACAGCCGGGCGCGGGCGCTGCAGGCCGAGGGCCTGGTCGCGCGCGGCCGCCAGCAGCCGCGCTCCGCCGAGTCCGCGTTCCGCAAGGCCCTGTCGCTGTGGGCCCAGAGCCCGGCCCCCGACGCGGTGGCGATCGCCAAGCTCAAGCTCAACCTGGCCACCGCGCTGGTCGACCAGGACCGCGGCGACGACGCGGCGGTGCTGTACGTCGAGGCCGAGCAGGGCTTCGTCGCCGCGCTCGGTCCGCGCCACCCGTACGTGCTGGTCGCGCTGTACAACCTCGGCCTGCTCGAGGAGCAGCGCGGCCGCCTCGACGCCGCCCGGGCCGCCTTCGAGCGCGCGCTGGCGGTGGCGCGATATGTCTTCGGGGACAGCCACGGCAAGGTCCTCGAGCTGCACCTCGCGCTGGCCCGGGTCGACCTGTACGAGGGCCTGGCCTCCTCGGCGCTGGCCCACGGCGAGGCCGCGCGGGCGATCTTCGACGACACCGGCAGCGCCGACGACGAGGTGTTCGCGGTCCTCGGCGAGGCCCACCTGCTGCTCGGCGGCTACGTGGAGGCCCTGGCGGCCGCCGAGCGCGAGCTGACCCTGGCCGCGGCGCTGCACGGGGCCGACGGCGAGGTCGTCGCCCGGGCCCACGCCAAGGCCGGCGAGGCGCTGCTCGGCCTGCACCAGCCCGACGAGGCCGAGGCCCGGTTCGCCCAGGCCCAGGCGCTGCTGTCCCGCATCGACGACGCCGACGGCGACGCCCAGGGCTTCGTTCTCAAGGGCATCGGCCAGGCCCGGCTGATCCGCGGCGACCACGCCGGCGCCGCCCAGGCGCTGCGCCAGGCCTCGGCCGTGTGGGCCAGCGCCGGCAGCGACTTCCGCGAGGTCGCCGACACTCAGTGGTGCCTCGCCCAGGCCCTCGCCGCGCTCGGCGAGACCACGGCCGCCGCCGAGCGGCGGGCCGCCGCCGAGCGCTTCTACGCCCGCTTCGGCGAGGCCGGGGCGCGCCGCGCCGCCGAGCTGGCCGGGTGGCTCCGACCTCCGTCCTAGCCCCGTTTTTTCTTCCTAGCCCAAAGAACATGTCCCCAAGACCCTGTAGGGAGGTACTTATGTCTCGCACCGTCACTCTCGCCCTCGCCGCTCTCGCCCTCACCGCCGTGTCCGGCTGCGACGAATTGGTCCAACGCGCCGCCGCGACCCAGGCAGGGCCGACCGCCCTCAAGGAGGACGCCGGTCCGGTCGACGGCAACGGCGATTGCGGCTCTTGCGCCAAGTTCCGCACGCGGCCGCCGTCGGGCATCAACGCCCCGCCGTCGCTGTGATCGCTCGCGCGCAGGCCCGCTGCGCTGTCGTCCGCTGGTACAATCGTCGTCCCTATCGAGAGGAGGCCCGCCGTGTTGCAAGGTCGCTACACCCCCTTTGTCCGTTTTCGCCTCCCTGACGGGCGTTCCGCCCAGGTCGCCGCCGGCGGGCTGATCGGCAGGGCGTCGACGGCCGAGCTGCGGATCGAGAGCCCGGAGGTGTCGGAGGCGCACGCGTTCATCAGCATGCGCGGGCGTCACCTGCAGATCCTCTCGCTGCGGCGCTGGATCATCCTCGACGGCGAGCGCAAGTCGTCGATCATCCTCGCGCCGGGCCAGCGGATCCGCCTGTCGCAGAACGTGACGCTCGACGTCGAGGCGGTCGAGCTGCCGGACCGGGTGATGGTGCTCTACGGCGACGGCCAGGAGCTGTGCACCCTCAGCGAGTCGGTCTATTCGATCGTGACAGCGAACGGCGGGCCGTCGCAGACCCCCAGCTACAAGCTCCACCCGGAGTATCTGCCGGGGGCCGAGGCGTACATCTGGGGCACCTCCGACGGCTTCACCCTGCGGGTCGGCGACCGCGAGCCGGTCGAGCTGGCCGCCGGCACCTCGTGGGAACTGCGCGGGCATCACTTCGCGGTCCAGGCCAGGCCGCTCGGCGACGGGGCCCTCAGCACCCGCAGCATCGGCCAGAACGACCCGCCGCTGACGATCGTCGCCCGCTACGACACGGTCTATGTGCGGATGCCCGGGCGGCCCGAGTGCGTGATCGCGGGGTTGCTCGCGCGGATCGTCAGCGAGCTGGCCACCATCAATCGCCTCGTCTCGTGGGAGGCCGTGGCCAGGGAGATCTGGGGCGACGAGACCGACCGCGGGATCATGCGGCAGAACTGGGACCGCAATTTGCGGCGACTCCGGGCGCAATTGCGTGAGGCGGGGATTCGTCCCGACCTGGTGCGGCCGGACGGCAAGGGCAACGTGGAGCTGTACCTGCTGCCGCAGGACACCGTGGTCGACGAGAGCTGAACATCGTGCGGCCGGGCGGCGAGGGCGACGTCGCGTCGTCCTCGCCGGGACAGGACACCGCGCTCGACGGCGCCGAAGTTCGTGCTCGTCGCGGCCGGCGAGCGCTGAACATCAGACGAGGGATTATGTGGATACGGTCGTTGGTGGTCGCATTATCATTGTCGTCGGCCGGGTGCGACGACGTATTCACGGCCGGCGGGGTGGCCACGGCGACGCCCGTGTTCACCAGCATCACCGCCGGCGACCTGCGCGACCTCGACCGCGATGAATCGGTGCTCGTCGAGCTCGACGGCGAATATCCGGTGGTCTTCGAGTTCGACGGCCGCCGCGGCGCCCTCGACTTCGGGCGCATCGAGATCGCCACGCCGGCGGGCGGGCGGCTGCCGCTGGGGGCCTGGCTCGAGGCGCTGGTGTCGGCCCACGGCCTCGGCTTCGTCGCGCTGTCGGGCGGCCGCTTTCGCCTGGCCAACGACCGCGCCGCGGCCTCGCTGGGGATCGTCGATTCGCAGCCGGGGAGCTGCGATTCCATCGACATCGTCGATCTCGACGGCGTGGTCGCGGTGCTGTTCGTCGCCGAGGCTTCGTGCTGAGTCCGAGTTGACTCCATAAGATGTGTTGTTCGAGGCCGGTGATTCCGTCACCAGTCTGCTCGAGCGGACGCTCACGTAGAGAGACGTCCACAGCCGCTGGTTGAGTGGTTCGCTTCAGCGCAGGATGCTGCCGCTGTCACTCAGCAGAAAGCTCGGGTTTTTCTGATGCGATATTCCGCCATTTTCCCCGGTTTGTTTGTCCTCGCCACGCTGTCTGGTTGCGCCCAGGACGTAGTGCAGGGTTCTGTCACCGACACGACCACGGATACGTCGTCGACCACGGAGCAGGACCTCTCGACGGGTGTGACGCCGACGACGGCCGACCCGCCGACGACGACGGACGAGACGACGACGACGACGACGGCGCCGACCACGACCGTCGACCCGACCGAGCCGACGTCGACGACGACGGGAGAGACGACGGACACGTCGACGACGACGACGACGACGGGAGAGACGACGGACACGTCGACGACGACGACGACGGGAGAGACGACGGACACGTCGACGACCGGCGATACGACGACGACCACCACCGGCGATACCGAGACCGACACCGAGACGACCGCGCCGGGCAGCTGCGGCGACGCGATCCTCGATGCCGGGGAAGATTGCGATCAGGACAACCTCGGCGGCAAGGATTGTGTCAGCCTCGGCTTCGACGGCGGCACGCTCGCGTGCGCCGACGATTGCACCTTCGACACCGGCCTGTGCCTGCTCGAGTCGTGCGGCGACGGCCAGCTCGACGAGAAGGAGACCTGCGACGGGGACGACCTCGCCGGCGAGAGCTGCGAGTCGCAGGGCTTCGCCGGCGGCGCCCTGGCCTGCAATGACACCTGCAACGGGTTCGACGCCTCGGCTTGCACCGCCTGCGGCGACGATCAGAAGCAGGACGGCGAGACCTGCGACGGCGCCGACCTCGACGGCGAGAGCTGCGAGTCGCAGGGCTTCGGCGGCGGGACCCTGGGCTGCAACGCCGACTGCGGCGGCTTCGACGTGTCTCAGTGCGACCCGTGCGGCAACGACCAGATCGACGACGACGAGACCTGCGACGGGGCGGCGCTGGCCAACGAGACCTGCGAGTCGCAGGGCTTCAGCGGCGGGACTCTGGGCTGCAGCGCGACCTGCGACGCGTTCGACACCTCGCAGTGCGACAGCTGCGGCAACGACGTGCTCGACGCCGGCGAGACCTGCGACGGGGCGGCGCTCGGCGGCGCGACCTGCGAGTCGCTCGGCTTCGACGGCGGCGTGCTCGCGTGCGCGGCCGACAGCTGCGGCGCGTTCGACACCTCGGGCTGCATCGGCTGCGGCAACGACAAGCTCGACGGCGACGAGCCGTGCGACGGGGCCGAGCTCGACGGCGAGACCTGCGAGACGCAGAACTTCTTCGGCGGGACGCTGGCCTGCAGCGAGCAGTGCGACGACTTCGACCTGTCGCAGTGCACCAATTGCGGCAACAACCAGATCGACGCCGGCGAGACCTGCGACGGCAGCGACCTCGGCGGGGCGACCTGCGAATCGCAGGGCTTCGCCGGCGGCGGCGTCCTGATCTGCGCCACCGGCTGCGGCGCGTTCGACACGTCCGCCTGCATCGACTGAGCCGCCGGGATCCGGCGAACCTTGGAGGCGACGGCGCCGCGGCGCCGTCGCCTCGAAGACGTCAGCACTCGCCGCCGTCCCAGAACATCCACAGGCCGAGGTCGCACAGCGCCGGGATCAGCGTGTCGAGGCTGTTCGCGTCGAGCGGGTTGCCGGTCACCGAGAGGAGGGTGTTGCTCACCGCGCACGGAGCGTCCATGAACGGGGCCAGGGTGGTGATCTGATTGTTGCCGAGGGCGAAGGTGAACTCGAGCGCGGGGTAGTTCTGGAGCGGGGATAGGTCGGAGATGTGATTGTTCGGGAGGGTGAGCATCCCGAGGGAAGGAGGGGGCACGGCCGGGAGCTCGGTGAGGCCGGTATTGGCCGCCGAGATGGCGAACAGCTTCGGCGCGCCGGAGAGGACCTCGAGCCCCTCGGCCAGCGGGTTGTCGTCGACCGCGAGATAGGTGAGCTGCGGGTGACTTCCCAGAGCGCTCAGGCTGGTGATCTGATTGTCGCGCAGGGACAGGTCGAACAGCGCGCTCGCACCGGCCAGCGGCCCCAGGTCGACGATCGCGTTGCGGTCGGCGTACAAATAGGTCAGGCCGGGCAGCGCCGCGACCGGCTGGAGGTCGACGATCGCGTTGTCGTGGAGCTCGAGGAGGTTCAACATCGGCAGGCCCGTGAGCGTGTCGAGCTCCGTGAGGCCGTTGTTCGCCAGGTCGAGCCGCCACAGCCGAGCCAGCCCGGCCAGCGGCGAGAAGTCGTCGACCGTGGTGTTGTTGAGGGTCAGATCCTCGAGGTTCGAGAAGCACTCGAGACCGGCGATGGAGGCCACGCCGCCGTCGACGACGAGCATCTCGAGCTCGAGCGCCGCTGCGGGCGAGATCGGCCCCTCGGCGATCCCCAGCGCGTCTCGGACGGCCTGCAGGAGCACCTCATCCGCGAGGACGATCTCGCTGCAGTCGACGGGCTCGGGGGTGGTGGTGGAGGTGAGTTCGAGTTGATCGGTGGTGCCGCTGGTGGTGGAGGTCTCCTCGGGCTCGCCGCTGGCGGATTCACTCGAGGTGGGCTCCATGCCGGGCGTGGTGGCGGTGGTGGCATCCGTGGTCGACGTCGCCTGCGGGCTGTCGCCGACCTTGTAATCGAGGACGCACGCGGACAACCAGGTCGAGGCGAGGACGGCGGCCGCGGGTTTGCGCTTGGACAGGATCATGCATCGCTCCTTTATTCGTGTCGTTCTCCGGGGGGCGGCGGATCCTTCACGACGCGAGCTGAAAAACTGTCGCGGTCGTCGGCGCGCAGAGAATGTCGTCAGCGGCTCCACGCGCGCGATCCGGACGAGACGCGATCGAGCGAGGCGAATCACCGGGGCGGATGAAACCGGCGGACGCGGCCGCGGGTCCTTCGCGGTGGAGGGCGCACGCCCGCGGTGCACCGAGGTCGTCGCGGCGGCGCTCGTGGTAGGTTCGTCGTCCCTTGCCAATCATCACTGCCCTCGCCGCGCTGCTCGCGGTCCAGGTGCCCGACCTGGCGTCGGCCCGATTGGTGTGGGACGCGCCGAGGGACTGTCCGGGGCGCGAGGACCTGCTCGCGGCGATCGAGCAGCGGCTCGGGCGAGCGTTCGCGGGCGAGGTCGAGGTCGAGGCCCGGGTGACGCACCACGCCGACGCGCCGCGCTTTCGCCTGACGATGCGGCTCGGCCAGCGAGGTCGTGCGGCGCTCCGCAGGCTGACATCCGGGCGCTGCGCGGCCCTCGTCGACGCCGCGGCGCTGCTGGTGGCGACCGCCGTCTCGCCGGGCGAGGCGACGGAGGTGCAACCGGGCGCGGACGCGGCGCAGCCGATCGCGGACGCGGCGGGAGAGGTCGCCGAGGTGGAGGCCCGAGAGGAACCGATCGGGCCGGAACTCGCGCCGCAGTCCAGGCTCGAGCAGACGGCCGAGCAGGCGCCGGAGCTCCCCCCGGCGGCGGCGGAGTTGGAGGTGTGGGAGCCCGCGGCAGGGACCGCCGAGACGCCGCTGGAGGCGCCCCGGCGAGCGCGGCGGGGGCCCGGCGGGGTCTTGAGGATCCAGGGAGGGGCCGAGCTCGGGGCGCTCCCCGGCGTCTCCGGGGCCGCGATGGTGGTCGGCGGTCTGCTGTGGCGGCGGGCGCGGCTGGAGCTGCGCGGTACGTTCCTCTCGCCGCGGACGGAGGTGCGCCCGGAAGGGTCGCTGCGGGCGTTCGCAGGCATGGGGGCGGTGCTCGGCTGCGGGCGGCCGGGCCCGCGGCGGGTCGAGTTCCCGCTGTGCGGCGGGCTGGAGCTGGGGGGCGTGCGCGGGACCGCCACCCGCGCGGCCGGGGCCCGCGGCACGACCGGGTACTGGCTGGCGATCGTGGCCTCGGCCGGCGTCGCGGTGGCCGTGCATCCGCGGGTGCGGCTGGGCGCGGCGCTCGAGGGCGTCGCGGGGCTCCTCGTGCCGAGCTTCGAGCTGCGCGATCCGGGGCCGGACGTGGCCCTCTTCACCTCGTCCCGGATCTCGGGCCGGCTGCTCTTCACGGTCGAGCTGCATTTTCGCGATCCGCGGTGACGGAAGTCGGGGCCGCCGGAGAACCGAACCAACAGGTCATGCACGACACTGCGACCGCTCGCGCACCCGGACCCGCCGACGAACCGCGCCGCGCGCGGTTCCACGCCCTGTACTGCCGCGAGTTCGAGTTCGTGTGGGCGGCGGCGCGTCGCTTCGGGGTGCCGCGCGCGGCGCTCGAGGACGTGGTGCAGGACGTGTTCATCGCCGCCTATCGCCGGCTCGACGCGCTCCACTACGAGGTCTCGCCGCGCGCGTGGCTGTTCACGGTGACGCGGCGGGTCGCGTGGCGCTACCGGCGAGGCGCGACCCGCCTGGCGCGGCGCGTGGCGGCGCTGACCGAGGCCGGGCCCGCGAGCCACGAGGCGCCGCATCGGCAGCACGACGCGGCGCGCCAGCTCGAGCAGGCGCTGGGCCAGCTGGGCGGCGATCTGCGGGCGGTGTGGGAGATGTCCGAGCTGCTCGGCATGAGCGGGCCGGAGATGGCGGCCGAATTGGCGGTGCCGCTCAACACCGTCTATTCGCGGCTGCGTCTGGCGCGAGGGCAGCTGCAGGCGCGCCTCGGGGAGGCGGAGCTGGCCGCCTGCGCCGCCGCGACGCGCCGGGACGACGCGCCGCCGCCCAGGCAGGCGCAGCGCACGTGGGTGTTGCTGGGGCCGACGCTCGGCAAGACCGCGACCGTCGGCGTGCTCGGAGCCGTGTCGGCGAGCCGCGCGGCGGTCGCTGCGACGCTGATCGTCGCCGGCGGGGCGACGCTGCAGGCGGTCGCGCGCACCGAGCTGCGGCCGGAGAGCGAGGCCCGGGCCGCGGTCGAGCGCGCCGAGAAAGACATGTCCCGAGAGACAGATCGCACGGCGAGCCCGGCGGAGCCGAGCCCCGAGCCGGCGGCGGTCCCGACGCCCGCCCCGGCGCGGGCGCGGATCGATCGGCTGTCGGCCGAGGTGGCGCTGCTCGACGAGGCCCGCGCCCGCCTCGAGGAGGGCGCGCCGGCGGCCGCGTTGACGCTGCTGACCACGCATGCGCGCGAGTTCCCGCGCGGCGCCTTGATGGACGTGCGCGAGGCGGGGCGCGTCGAGGCCCTCTGCGCAATGCAGCGCGGGGCCGAGGCCGAGGCCGTCGCCCGGCGCCTGATCGCCACGCACCCGAGCTCGCCGCTGGCGCAGCGGTTCGAGCGCTACGCGTGCGCGCCCTGATTTTCGGCGCGCCCACCCGCATCCGCAACTGCCCGCCCTGCGAAGACGATTCGTGTGTCTGCGGTGACATGGTCTGGGAATCGGCTCGGCGATCTCTACATCGAAGAGGCGCTCCTCCGGGGCCTCGACCTGTCTTCGTGGCATCGCTTCGGATTGACCGGCCTGTACCTGTCGCACGAGCTTTATCAACACCTCGTGGTCGCGGGCACGGTCGGGCTCCTGATGACCGGGGCGCTCGATCGCTGCCACCACGAACCCGCGCCGGAGCGAGCGCAGGCGGCCAAAGTGGTGATCCAGGCCTCTGGAGATTCCAGGGCACCGCGGCCGCTCTGCTCGGTCGACGCGTTCATGCGATTCGTGCGCGCGCCGGGTCTCACTGTGCATTGCCGACGGCGTGGCGGCGAGGGGCCCGACCGCACGTTCGAATTGGAGGACCTGATCGAACCGGGCGCCGACCCGACTGAACTGGATGCGCTGGCGCGGCGATTCGCCGACGTCACCCACCTGCGGCCGCTCGCGCGGCAGGCTGACGGCATTCTTCTGTCCCACCAGGCAGCTCGCACCGCCTCGTCTGCGCGGACGGTCGCATCTATTATTTTTCGCCGCTGGGCGACTCTCGATACCACAACCAGGTGATCGCCGACGATCTGACGATCTGGCACGCTTCCTCCGAGACAGCGCAGCGGTGACGACGTACTACGAGGACGACGGAGAGCAGTATTACCCGCGCGCGTTCCTCGTCGAGGCGTGAACGAGGCGCTCGAGCAGCGATTGCGACGCCTTGCAAGCAGGGCGTCGAAGGTGCTCGGTGCTGTCGCCGAACAGGCTCGATCGGCGGGCCTCGGTCGCGCTCAGGGGATGTCCGCGACGGTCACGCCGAGCCGCTCGGCGTAGCGCTCGAGCGTCCGCTGCCAGGCCGGGCGCGCCAGGGCCCGATCGTAGTAGGCCCGCAGTCGCGGGTAGTCGGCGAGGAGGTCGGTCCGCCGGATCTGGCGCAGGACGGTCGCCAGCAGGATATCGGCGACCGTGAAGTCGTCCGCGGCGATCCACGTGCGCCCGTCGAGCCGGCGCTCGAGCCCGCCGAGGCAGCGGCGGGCCCAGGAGACCAGCGCTGCTCGCTGCTCAGTCCCGCTTGGCAGACCGCCGAGGTCGGTCAGCTGGATCATCGCGACCGGCGGCTCGACGGTGGTGAGCGCGGCGAAGCTCCACTGGACGACCGCGATTCGGGCGACGGGGTCGGCCGGCAGCGCGCCGGCCTTCTCCGCCAGGTAGAGCAGGATGGCGCCCGTCTCGGCGACGACGACGCCGTCGTCGTCGATCACCGGGGCCTGGTGGAACGGGCTGATCGCCACGTACGCCGGGCTGTCGAACTCGCCGCCGGTGTGGTCGAGCGGGTGGACGCGGTACGGCAGGCCGAGCTCCTCGAGCGCCCACTCCACGCGCAAGTCGCGTGTCTCGCCGATGACCTTTGGATGGACCCGGCCGAAGCCGTAGAGCGTGATCATCCGATCCTCCTCATTCGGGCCGTTGCCGATCGTCGTGATTGGCGTTGGGCTCGGCCACGGGGCGACAGTCTGTGCGAGATCGCTCGCCCCGTCAATCCGACCTCGGTTCGAGTCGGCAGCGGCGCCACGGCCTGCGACCGGATCGGCGCACGCGGGTTCGTACGTACTTCATGACGGTCCGTTCGCTGCAGCTCGCGACGCGACAGCATGAGAGCGCCGGCGGGATGATCCTCCGAGCTCATCGGGCCTTTGAGGCAGGTGGCGACCTGTGACTCCCCGCGGTCCTCGTGGCGAGGTGCCCGGCGCTTCGTGGCATGCTCCGCGAATGGCCGAGAGCGCCCTGTCCGAGCTCGTGGTGTGGAACGACCACCCGAGCGGCATCTTTCCCGAGGGGGAGCACTTCTTTCCCGCCGATCGCGAGACGCTCGCAGCGTTGGTCGCAGCGCTCCGGGGCGATCTCGCAGAGACACACCTGGTGCCCGTCGCGGAGCTCCTCGACGATCTGGAAGAGGTCCGGCCCGAGCAGAGGCTCCCGCTTCGCCTCACGAACCTGCGCGCCTTCCTTGCGGCCCATCATTCGCGGCTCGTGGAGGCGCTCGGCCACGAGCGCGTGACCGCGAACACGCTGGCTCACGGCGCCCGGCGCATCGCGCGGCTGCGGGAGCTCCATGCGCCGGACGTCATCGTCGACCACGACGTCGCAGAGCTCGCGCGGGTCGGAGCGGAGCGCTGGAAGCCGCAGGTCGATCCCTGCGCGTCGTTGCCGGACGTCCTGTGGACGGCGAGCATCGTCGATGTCGACGCGCGCCGGGTGAGAGACATACCGCTCGTCGTCGATGCCGACATCACCGACCTCGTCCTGCTCGCCGCGCAGTGCTGCATCCCGCCCGACGCGACGAGCCTCGCGGCTCCGTGGCTGGAGGGTCTCGATTGGGTGTCCTTGTCCATGAGCGAAGAAGACGACGAGAGCGATCTGCCGGACGACGTCGTGCGTGTCCGCCCTGCCATCAATACCGACACGGTCGAGCTCCTCGCGTTCGCCGACGTGCGCGGCGTGCCCGAGGCGGCGTCGCTGGCCCGAGGCGGCGCTCTCTTGCGGGTGCACATGGTGACGAGCGAGCTCGACGACTGAGGGGTTGATTCGGCGAGCGCGGGAGATCGCGGCAGGAGGCTCGCGTCGCTCGTGGTCGCGTCCGCCGCCGGCGCGCAGGTGCACGCGAACGTCGACGCGGTCGACCTCGCGGGAGTTCCCCTCGACGTCCTCCGGCAGATCACGTGCGACTTCCAGTGCTCTGCAGGAGCACCAGTCGACGAGCCGCCGACGATCTCGTTCGAGCTGCGGCGAGGAGGTCGGCGCCCCGTTGTATCGGCTCGGCGTGAATACGACCGAGGGGCGGCCTACGCCACGTTTGACGCCGCTCAAATTCCGGCCGGTCGCGTCTCGCCACAGCTCGAGGAGCCTGAGCAGTCCCTGCCGCCGCGTCGACGGCAACGCCTTGAGCTCGCTCAATTCCGGCCGGTCGCGGCTCGCCACAGCTCGAGGAGCCTGAGCAGCACCGGCCCGTCTGGCCGCGGCGGCTCCTGGTTGGCCGGCTCGAGCTCGATGCCAAAGCGACGCATGTCGAGGAAGGGGTTCTTCTCGAGGTCGAAGGCGTCGAGCGGGCGCGCGAGTCGCCCCGGCCGCAGGCCATACGTGATCGCGTTCTGCTGAACTTGTTCGCTCTCGAGGTATTGCAGCCAGCGCCGCGCGGCGTCGAGGTTAGGCGCGCGCTCCTCGTCGTCGGGCCACATCAGCACCGCGGGGTGCTCGGCGACGAGGGTCGGCGACGGGTAGTACACCCGGAGTTCTCCGAGCTCGTCGGAGCTGAGTCGCGCGAGGATCGGGAAGACGAGGCTCTCGTAGGTGATGACGCCGTCATAGCTCTTCGGGCCGAGGTCGAAGACGTGGTCGGTCAGCAGGAACGCGGAGGCGAACCATTCGTCACGCCCCGCGTTGCAGCGGCGCAGCCACCGCTGCAAGACCTCGCCCTCGCGCTCGAGCGCAAGCGCGAGGTCGCCGGCGGTGTCGGCGAGGAGGTGCTGCCGGGCCATCAGCAGGAGCGTCGAGATGCCGCTGGCGGAGGACGTCGGCGCAGGGAACCCGAGCTTGACGCGGCCCCAGGAGCGCAGCTCTTCGGGCGTAGGAATCAGCGGAGCGGCGGGCGTCGGCTGAGCTGCAGGGGCGGAGCGCTTTTTCTTCGTCACGAGCCGCGTGTCGGGCTGCGGCGGCGGCGGGTTCCGCTGGGTGTACCAGTCGAGCCAGGTACCCGGGAGCATGTCCTCCTGCAGCACACCGTCGAGCTCGGGTGCGCGAGGAATCGTGGGACAGAGCGCGTCGACCCAGAACCCCACCCCGTCGCGGTCGGCCTCGCGGATCGCCCGCAGCACTCGGTACTGCTCCTCGTGGAGCAGGGCGACGAGCGGCGAGCGGACGAGGGGGCGCCGCTCGTCCAGCCGGAACAGCAATTCGTGGGACTGCTCTCGCCAGCGGATCTCCAGGTAGCGCAGCGTGAGCTCCTCGGCCGCCGCCCACAGCGTCGGCCGCAGCTCACCGCGGAGGATGGCGTTGGCGGTCTCGAAATCGTCGCCCGCGGTCAGTCGCAGCTGGATGTTCGGGCACTTCTCCATGAAGGCGTCGGCGGCGCGCGAGAGCCAGGGCCCCTGGTCGATGCTGTGGATGACCTCGACGAGGTGTGGCTTCCCGAGCGGGCCAGGAGGGCCGCAGTCGAGCGGTGCGTCGCCGACTTCGTCCCGTACCTCGACGAAGTCGGCGACCGGCGGGACGGCGTCGACCAGGTTACCGCCGAGAGCCATGAACGCCGCGATGACGCCGACCAAGGCCCACAAGGCGGCGAGAAACAGCGCTTGGCCGAGGATGGACCCCCATCCCCGGCGGCGCACCTCATCTCCACGCCGGGCCGGGGTGCGGCGGCCGAGCCTGAACAGCGCGATCACGAGAGCAGAGAGCGCGAGGGCGAGAGCGATGTGAATAGCGACTTCCATCACGCACATCTCGAAACACGGCGACCTGCGCGGCCATCCTCGCACACGGGCATCAAGAGCTCAAGGCGCTGCGGTCGACGCGGAGGCCGTCGACGCGGAGGCCGGCGACGCGGAGGCCGGCGTCGAGGCCGGCGTCGAGTCACCACCGACGTTGAACAGCAGCGAGGAGCTCGAGCCGGCCCCGCCGCCGAGGACGAGCACCTTGGAGTTGGACGACTTGGCGAGCTCCGACGTCGCTTCGAGGTCGCGCCAGCGCAGCACGTCGGGGGAGAGGTCGCCGATGATCGTGTTGTAGTCGCGGACGCCGCTCGCCTCGGTCCGCTTGCGCTGGGCCTCCGCCTCCTCGCGCTCCAGCCGGTGGCGATACTCGAGCGTGAGCTGCTCCTGGCGGTACCTCTCGGCGATCGCGGCGAGGACGGCCTCGGGCAACTCGAGGTCGACCAGATCGAGCTCCTGGATCTGCACGTACGGCTTCTTCTCCTCGCCGTCACCGAGCTCTTCGCGGCTGAGCGCGGAGATCCGGCGCAATTCGAGCATCAGGTCGTTGGCGCTCGAGTAGATCTTGTGCGCCGACCGATCCCCGAAGGTCCGCCGGACGTGGGCCTGGATGTCCGGCTTGATCACCCGCTCGAAGTAATCGGGGCCGATGTCGCGGTGGAGATGCCCGAGCATGTCGCTGTACGGCCGGAACTTCACCGAGACGGAGACAGACAGGTTGAGCCCCTCGTCGCTGAGGACGTCGAAATCCACCGTCTTCTGCTGCAGGCGCACCTCGTACAGCGTCAGGTGGTCCCACGGCGGGATGATGTGCAGCCCTTCGCCCCACACCCTGTCCGTCACGGTGCCTCCGGCGAAATAGCGGTACATCACCCCCTGGCTTCCAGTCGGGACGGTGATGAACATCCGCGGCCACAGGAAGCCGAGCAACAGCAGCACCACGACCAGCGCGGTGTAGGTGAGGTATTCGACCTGGCCGAGCGTCTTCTCGCTCCACTCGCGGAAGGGCGACCGGTCGTCGACCTCCTTCGTCTCCTCGGTGTTCGCCATGAGACGTCAGCCTGCTCGTCGATTGGCCTTGCGGGGACCCGAGAATTGGGCGGCGATGAATCCACCGATCGGCGTCAGCACGATCGACAGCAGCAACGTCCACCAGAAGCCGAGCCGCCGCGTCGTGCCGAGCAGCCCGAGCGCCAGGAGGGTCACTACCGGCAGCGCGTAGACGAAGAGCAGGGTCAATTCCATCGCCCGCTCCTTCGGACTAGGCCGGCCCCTGGGGCGACACGTTCGGCGCGCCGGGTCGATTCCGCAGCTCGGCGACCTTCTCCTTCGCGCCCTCGAATTCGCGCCTGAAGTGCTCGCGCATCCGGTGCGGATCGAAGTCGAGGAAGGTGCCGCCGGATTCGAAGTGCATGACGAAGACGCGGCCAATGGCGTGAGTGAAGGCGCCGGACGCGACCGGCACGCTGACGATCCCCAGCGCCTGGCCGACCACCGGAATCAGCTTGGCGAAGCTCATCCCGAGCACCGCGCCGACACCGACGCCGCCGATCCCGACGAGCAGCGAACCGACGAGCTTCTTGGCGAGATCCTCGCGGAACGTGATGCCGTAGAGCGCGGACAGCTCCTTGAGCTGCTTGACTTGCACCGCGCTGACGGCGAGCACATCGGCGATCGGGATCGGTACGACCCCGGCGCCGAGCGCCCACAGGACGTTACGATGAATGATCGCGTCGGCCTGCATCAGCCGCGTCTCCGGATCGGTGACCATTTCTTTCACTTGTGTCGTCTCGCTGGCCATGAACAGTACCTCACTGCATTTGGGTCCCAATGTCAAGGTCGTTGCATCGTTTTCCGTGCCGCGTGCGGCGCGCGATTCGGGCCGAGGAGCCCGCTGCGGCCCCGTCTGGCACGCATGAACGCTCACGCCCGGCGCGGTCGCCCGGCGTTACGATTCGTCGATCATTGCACTGCGAGGCCTCCGGGGCCCACCCGAGGGCAGCGCCTTCCCAGAGCACCTGATGCGATGCTTGTATGGTCGGGCGGCGCCCCTGTGACACGAGTCCGATCGTCGCCCGCCGCCCCCTCGATCTGCTCACGCTCGTGCGTGGGATCGTGGCCACGATCGGCTCCGTGTACGGGTACACGCGCCAGCGCGACGGGTCGCGCAGATCCGCGCGGTTCGCCGGCGATGCCTGGAGATGTGCGCTCGAGACCTCGGTCATCCGCGGTGAGTCGATACCCGTGCAACGTCTTGTTCGCCGACGAGACGGCGGGAGGACCGCGAGGAGGCGCGGCGCCGATGCGTGCATCGGAAGAAGGTCGGCGCTGTGACGACTCCCCGTCTGTCGGTTGGGGACACAGCACGTATCGACGACCCTGTTCACCGTCGTCATTCGCCATGCGGCGCGCGCCGGGTGTTGACGGCGACCGGCCGACGTGCGAGCGTCCTGCCGTTCTCCACATCTGGATCCCGACCGATCAGGAATACTTCCATGCGCGACGACGAGACGGATGACACCCGGCGTTACGAGGTGGTCATCAACCACGAGGAGCAGTACTCGATTTGGTCCGCCGACCGCGAACTGCCGGCCGGATGGCGAAAGGCAGGCAAGAGCGGCGCCAAGCGAGAGTGCCTCGCCTACATCGATGAAGTGTGGACCGACATGCGGCCGCTGTCCTTGCGGCTCGCCATGGCCGAGGCCGCGGAAGGCCAAGCGGGCTGAGCCCGCGCGGCCAGCGGCGTACGACGGAATCGAGCCATGACTATCGTCGAACTGTTCCTCGACGAGGCAGGGAGGGAGCGGCGCGGGGTGCTCGCCGCGGCCAGCCTCGCCGGCGTCGCCAACGTGCTGGTGCTCGCTTTGGTCAATGCAGCGAGCGCTTCCTCCGACCCGACCGAATTTCGCGTCTTTGTGATGTTCGCGCTGGGCGTCCTTTTGTACGCTGCCGCGGGGCGCGCCACGTACCACCGCTGTGTGGCCATCGTCGAGTCGGCGCTGCACCGGATGAAGACCCGCATCGTCGACAAGATCGAGCGCGCCGATCTCGCCAGCATCGAGCGCATCGGCTCCGCCGAGATCTTCGACCGCCTCACCGAGAACGTGGCCGTGATCTCCGGATGGGCCGGGAACATGGCCCACGTGCTGCAGTCGGCCAGCATCTCCGTGTTCGCCTGCCTCTACCTCGCGTACGTGTCGCCGACCGCGTTCGGCTTGCTCGCGCTGCTGACCGTGATCAGCGTGAGCATCTACCGCGCCAGGCTCCGCGAGCTCGACGGCTACTTCCAGGAGAAAGCGCAGACTCGCCTGCGCTTCTTCGACTCTCTGACGGATCTGCTGCGCGGATTCAAGGAGGTCAAGTACAGCCGTCGTCGCGGCAGCGAGCTGCACGCCGGCATCGTCGCTCACTCCGAGCGAATGCGGCGCGCGACGGTCCAGTCCAACCGGATCTTCGACGACAACTGGATCTTCGCCAATTGCAGCCTGTTCGCGCTGCTCGGCGCCGTCGTGTTCGTGCTGCCCCAGTACGTCCCCACGGACACGGCGATGACCGGCACCCTCGTCGCCGGCACGATGTTCATCTGGGGTCCGCTCAGCGGCATCATCAACGGCGTGTCCGCGTTCACTCGCTCCAACCAGGCGCTGGCCGAGATCGCGGCGCTCGAGGCCAAGCTCGACGCGGCGGGCCTCGAGAGCTCCGAACCCGGCGAGGACCCGTGGGGCGGGCGCTTCTCGTCGATCGAGCTGCGCGGCCTTCAATACGGCCACGCCGGGGGCACCGACCAGGGCTTCCACATCGGCCCGATCGACCTCACCGTGAACGCCGGCGAGGTGCTGTTCATCGTCGGCGGCAACGGCAGCGGCAAGACGACCCTGGTCAAGACGCTCACGGGCCTGTACGCGCCGAGCGGCGGGCGACTGCTGGTCGACGGCATCCCCGTCGACCAGCACAACGCCGCCGCCTACCGCGAGCTGTTCACGACGATCTACTCCGACTTCCACCTGTTCTCGCGCCTCTACGGCCTCGCCGACGTCGACGCCAGCGAGGTGCACCGGCTGCTCGCGCAGATGCACCTCCGCAGTCAGACGTCCTTCGCCGAGGGGGGCTTCACCAAGCGCGAGCTGTCGACCGGCCAGCGCAAGCGCCTGGCGATGATCGTCGCGCTGCTCGAGGACCGCCCGATCTACGTCTTCGACGAGTGGGCCGCCGACCAGGACCCCGAGTTCCGCAAGTATTTCTACACCGAGCTGCTCCCCACGCTCCGGGCCCGCGGAAAGACCGTCCTCGCGGTCAGCCACGACGACCGCTATTTCTCCTGCGCAGACCGGGTCATCACGATGGAGCAGGGACAGATCCGCACCGTCCAGCGCTCCGCGGACAGCGCCGGTCCTTGACCTGTTCAGGCCGCTCGATGTCGGGTGCGCCGGGCTCATCTCAAATCGCATGGCTCGGTGGAAACGCCGCGTCGAGGACCGCCTCCCAGTTCACCGGCAGCTGCGGGACGCCGGCGGCGGCGATGCGCGCCGTGAGCTCGTCGCGTGCACTGATGCCGAACCTCCGGACGTAGGCCGACAGGTACTCCGGGCGGGAGAACAGGAACATCAGATCGGTGAGCTGCATCGGACGAAGCACCAGCATCGGGTGCGGTGCTTCGAGCGGGCGATAGTCCGGGTTGTGCAAGCCGGGCTCGCGGCAGCCGGGATAGAATTGGCCGATCATCAGACCCTGGGCGGTGATCTCGGGCTTCAGCGCCTGTTGCACCGGGTCGATGAACCGCGGCCCCGCGTCGTTCGGTAGCTCGGGGAACAGGGTCAGGATGGCGCGGAACTCGCGACCTATCCCGGCGGTCGGGAGCTCCGTGGGAAAGCGTGCCACGAGCGCGCGCATCACCGACTCCACGGCGGCGGGGCGGAGCTCGCCCTCGTACACGTGAAAGCGGATCGATCGGAAGCGGTTCAGGCCGGGCTCGACAAAGGGACACACGGACCCCTTGCGGCCGATGATCGGGTTCGGCCTGGAGATGAACGCCCTGAGCCACGTCCGCACCTCCAGCAGTTGCGCGCGAGTCGCCGCCGGAAGACCGGCGCTCTGCTCGTCGAGCTGCTCGGCGCACAACAGCCGGGCTTGCGATGGATCTGTCAGTTCCAAGCCGTCTCCTCCCCGTCCACCGAGGTGCAGCACGCGATGAGTCGCCGCAGCGACGAGAGGAACGCCTCCGCGATCCGCTCGATCGTCGAGGTCTCATGGACAGCGCCGCTGAAGCTCCAGCTGAGGCGCAGCCGCCCGTCCACGACGATGCAGCTCACCACGAGCTCATGAAACAACGCCATGTTCGGGCTGAGGCTCGTATGCGCCGTCCCGTCGAATGTCCAGGGCGAGCCTGCCTCGTGCTGCCCGAGGTAGTTGAACACCACCGGCATGGGTACGGAGAGCGACGCGCGTACCTTCGCGTCCGGATGCGCATACCGCAGCCAGCCGTATCCGAGGCCCCGGCCGGGCACGCACCGCAGCTGCTCTTTCACGTCGTTCAGCAGCACGGCAGGGGCGCAGCCCGGCAGCACGCTCAGCCACAGCGGGAACAGCGACGAGAACCATCCCAGGGTGCGGGACACGTCCACGTCTGCCACGACAGGCTCGCGACCGTGGTGCTGCAGCGCCACGCAGACCGTATCTGCGCCGGAGGCGGCGCTCAGCGCGGACGCGAGGGCCGACAGCAGGACGGCGTCGATCTCCGTCCCATGCGCCGAGCCCACGGCGCGCAGGAGTGCGCTGGTGTCCGCCGGCGAGAGCTCCGACTCCACGGTGCGGCTGTCGCCGAAGGTCCCCGGCGCGCAGTCGCGATCTCGCACGATCGGAGTCATGCGACGAGCGCACTGCGCCTGCCAGTACCCGAGCTCCGCGGACAAACCGCCGCCGGCGACGAACGCGTGGAGCTGCTCGGACCACTGACGGAGGGACGTCGTCTTCGGCCCGAGCTCCGGTGTCCGCCCGGCGATCAGCGCATCGCATGTGTGCTGCAGGTCCTCGCACACGATTCGCCACGACACGCCGTCGGTGACGAGGTGGTGCATGACGAGGACGAGCTGCGCGCCCTCTTCGCCCAGATCCAGCCACGCGGCGCGGCACACCGGGCCGCTGGACAGATTCATGCCGCGTTGCAGCCTCGCCACCGCCTCGGCCGCCGCGGCGTCGCGGACCGAGCGATCCAACGCCGACAGATCCACCCGCTCGAGCGCGAGGGTCGCCCCCGTCTCGTGCTCCTGAACCCAGCCGGACTCGGTGCGACGATACCGCAACCGCACCGCGTCATGCTGCTCCGCGACGACCCGCAGCGCCTCTGCGGCGATCTCGGGCGTGAGCGCGGGCGGCGGCGTCCAGCGCACCGCTGGACAGTAGTGATGGGCGTCCACGGGGTCCCCGTCCAGGAACCAGCGCTGGATCGGCGTCAGCGGCACCGTCCCGACCACGGCTCCCTGCTCCGCCAGCACGGCGCTCTCTCTGCGCACCACCAGCGCGAGCTGGGCCACCGTCTGATGCGTGAACATGTCGCGCGCCGTGAGATGGAGGCCGGCTCGCTTCGCGCGACCGATCACCTGGATCGCCAGGATCGAGTCCCCTCCGAGCGAGAAGAAGTTGTCGTGGATCCCGAGCGGCGACACTTGCAGCACCGCCGACCACAGCTCGGCGAGCACGCGCTCGGCCTCGGTCCGCGGCGCCACGCAGGACGTCGCGACCGCGTCGCGCGTCGCGTCGGGCGGCGGCAGCGCCTTGCGATCCACCTTGCCGGCGGGGCTCAGCGGCAGCGCCGTGCGTCGCACGAACAGCGAGGGGACCATGTACGTCGGCAGCGCGGCCCCGAGGTGCTCGCGCAATGCATCGTCGGTGCATCCGCGCTCGCCGAGCACCACGTGCGCGACCAGGCGCCTGTCACCGGGCGCAGGTTCCCACACGACCACGGCGCACGCTCGCACGGACGGGTGCGACGACAGCACCGCCTCGATCTCCCCGAGCTCGATGCGGAAGCCGCGGATCTTGACCTGGTGATCGATGCGCCCGAGAAACTCCAGCTCGCCGTTCGCGTCCCAGCGGACGAGGTCGCCCGTGCGGTACATCCGCGCCCCGGGCACCGCGGAGAACGGGTCCGGCACGAAGCGCTCCGCTGTCAGCGCGGGCCGGCCCAAATAGCCGCGCGCGAGCCCGGCTCCGCCGATGTACAGCTCGCCCGGGACGCCCACCGGCGTGGGCCTCAGGTTCTTGTCGACCACGTGGAGCTGCGTGTTGGCGATGCCTCGACCGAGCCGGACGGGGCCGCGTCCGGAGTCGACGCGAGAGAGCGCGGACCAGATCGTCGTCTCGGTCGGCCCATACGCGTTCCACACCGGGGATGCCCGGCGCGCCAGCTCGACCGCCAGATCCGGCGTCATCGCCTCCCCGCCGCACAGCACCTGCAGGGGCCTGTCACCCTTCCAGCCGGCGTCCAGCACCATGCGCCACGTCGCCGGCGTCGCCTGCATCATCGTCGCGCGATCGAGGGCGCTCACCAGCGCTTCGCCGTTGCTCGCGTCGTCGCGGGACGCCAGGTAGATCGAGGCCCCCCGGATCAGGGGCATGAACAGCTCCAGCCCGGCGATGTCGAACGACATCGAGGTCACGGCCAGCATCGCGTCCCGCGGCCCGATCCCCGTCTGCTCGGCGAAGGAATGCAGCAGGTTCGTCAGCGCGGCGTGCAGGATCTGGACGCCCTTGGGCCGCCCCGTCGAACCCGACGTGTACAGCACGTAGCTCGCGTGGTCCGGCCTCACGGGGACTGCGAGGGACGTGCGCGGCTGCTGCCACACGGGCGCGCCCGCGTCGAGGTGCACGGTCGCGACCTCGTGCGGCGGAAGGCTGTCTCGGAGCCGCGCCTGCGTGAGCAGCACGGCGGGCCGCGCGTCCGTCAGCATGAATGCCAGCCGCTCTTGCGGATAGCTCGGGTCGAGCGGCACGTAGGCCCCGCCCGCCTTCAGGATCCCCAACAGCCCCGTCACCATCTCCAGCGACCGCTCGACGCACAGCGCCACCAGCACCTCCGGGCCGACGCCCAGCCCGCGCAGGTGATGGGCCAGCTGATTCGAGCGCTCGTCGAGCTCCTGGTAGGTCAGCCGCTGTTCGCCGAACACCAACGCCACCGCGGCCGGCGTCCGCCTGGCCTGCTCCGCGAACAGCTCGTGGACGCACCGCTCCGCGGGATAGGCCACCGCCGTGTCGTTCCACGCCGCGAGCTTCGCGTGCTCCGCCTCCGTCAGGAGGTCGAGCTGTGACAGGCGCCTGTCCGGGTGGAGCACCCCGTCCTGCACCAACACCTGCAGGTGCCTGCCGAGCCGCTCCACCGCGCCGGCGTCCACGCGGGTCGTATCGTAGGTCAGGGAGACTTCGGTCCCCTCCGCGTCATGCAGCACCCCGAGCGCCAGCGCCTGCTTCGCGGTCACCACGCCGGTGGTCACCGCGTCGAGGAGCGGTGACCAGCCGGCCACGGCGCCGGCCGTCGGCGGCGTAACCTCGAAGAAGGTCACGTCGAACAGCGGATTCTCGCCGGCCTGCCGCGAGAGCCCCTGATCCTGCACGACGACGTCGAACGGCAGCGCCTGGTGCTCATAGGCGTCGAGGGCAGTCCGCCGCGCCCGCGCGAGCAGCTCGGCGAACGTCGGATCGCCCGAGAGGTCGGTCCGCAGCACGACAGTGTTCGTGAAGAACCCCAGCAAGTCGGCCGTGCCCGGCACCTCGCGGTTCGCAATCACGGCGCCGAGCCCGAAGTCCTGCTGGCCGCTGTACCGCGACAGCACCGCCGTGACGGCGGCGACCCAGGCCATGAAGGGGGTGCATCCGTGGGCGCGCGCGAGCGCCTGCAACCCGCGGCTCGCCTCCTGCGGGACGCGCAGCGCGACGCTCGCTTCGAGGCCCGGGCCGCGCGCCGGAGCGGGGCGAACGATGGGCAGCTCCAGCCGGGGCACCCTGGCGAGCTTGTCCTTCCAGTAGGCCCGCGACGCCGCGAAGCCGCCGGTCGTGAGCGCCTCCTGCTCGGCGCGCGCATAGTCGGCGAACTGGTAGGAGAGCGCCGGCAATTCCGCCGCTTCGCCGCGGCAGCACGCGTCGTACAGGCGCGAGAGCTCCGAGAGCAGCACGCCGCTGGACCACTCGTCGGTGATGATGTGGTGCTGGAGGACGAGCACGACGTGGTGCTCGGCCTCCAGGCTCACGACCAGCACGCGCGTCAGCGGTCCGGTCGCGAGATCGAAGCGGGACCCGATCTCGGCCTCCAGGTGGGCGCGCAAGGCGGCTGCCCGCGCCGGCTCGGGCAGCGCCGAGACGTCCTCCACGCGCAGCGGGATCGACACACTGTCCGCCACCCTTCGCGTCAGCACGCCGTCCACCTCGGGATAGGTGGTGCGCAGGATCTCCTGCCGCTCCGCGAGCCGCTTCACGCTCTGGCGCAGCGCCGGCTCCGAGAGCGCGCCGCGGACGACGAACACGTGCGGGACCTGGTACGACCGCGCCTCGGGCGCGAGCTCGTCGACGAACCAGATCCGCCGCTCGGTCCCCGAGAGCGCGTCGTATGCGGGCTCGACCGCGCCACGCGGGGAGGGCGAGAGCGCGGGCGCCGGTCGCGTCTCCGTCCCGGCGAGCAACGCCGCCAGGGCCGCGACCGTCGGCTGCCGCAGCAATGTGGCCAGAGTCAGCCCGAGCCCGAGCCTCGTCTTCACCGCCGACGCGACCCGCACCGCCAGGAGCGAGTGGCCGCCGAGCGCGAAGAAGTCGTCCTCGATGCCGATGGGCCGCACCCCGAGCAGCTCTTCCCAGATCGCCACGAGGGCACGCTCGACGTCGGTCCGTGGCGCCACGAATGTCTCGTCCGCGCCGCGGGTCGCCTCGGGGGCGGGCAGGGCCTTGCGGTCGACCTTGCCGTTGGCGGAGAGCGGCAGCGCGTCGAGGAAGACGAACGCCGACGGGAGCATGTAGTCGGGCAGGTGGCTCCGCAGGTGCTCGCGCAGCTCGTTCGCCGCGAGCGCGCCGTCCTTCGCGACGGCATAGGCGACGAGGCGCGTGCTCCCCGGCGTGTCCTCTCGCGCGACGACGACGCACGACGCCACCGCGGCGTGGGACGAGAGCGCGGCCTCGACCTCGCCGAGCTCGACCCGGAAGCCGCGGATCTTGACCTGATGATCGGCGCGCCCGAGAAACTCGAGCTCGCCGTCCTCGTTCCAGCGCGCGAGGTCGCCGGTGCAGTACATGCGGGCGCCCGGCTCCTTCGCGAAGGGATCCGGCACGAAGCGCTCGGCCGTCATGGCGGGACGATTCAAATAACCGCGCGCGAGGCCGACCCCGGCGAGGTGGATCTCCCCGGGCATGCCGATGGGCACGGGCCGCTTGGCGGCGTCGAGGACGTGGAGGCGAACGCCGTGGACGGGCCGGCCGATCGAGAACCTCTCCGGACGCGACGGATCGAACCAGGCCTGGGCGGCGAAGATGCTGAACTCGGTGGGCCCGTAGGAGTTGAGGACCTGGCGGCCCTCGGCCCACTGCGCCACCAGAGAAGGCGGTGTGCTGTCGCCGGCGAGGGTGATGTGGCGCAGCGCCGGCGCGCGGCAGCGGAGCACGCGCAACATCGCGGGGGGGATGAAGGAGAACGTGATGGCGCGGTGCTCGAGGCACTCGGCGATGCCCTCGACGGCGTCGTAGGCGTTGCTGGGCAACACGCAGGCGGCGCCGTTGCACAGCGAGAGCATCCAGTCGACGATCGCGCCGTCGAAGGCGACCGCGGCGCTGAAGAGGATGCGATCGCCGGGATGGACGGGGATGTGCTGGCGCTGGAAGGCGACGCGGGCGGCGAGGCCTCGATGCTCGTTGATCACGGGCTTGGGCTTGCCGGTCGAGCCCGAGGTGAAGACGACGTAGTTCGCGTGCTCGAGGGTCACGCCGCTCGCGGGCGGCGTGATGGGTTGCGAGGCCCACTGCGCCGCATCGACGTCGAGCCGCACCACCGTCACGCCTGGCGCCGAGAGTCGGACGTCCGCGTGCGTCAGCAACACCGGCGCCTCGGCCTCGGCCAGCAGCAGCGAGAGCCTGTCCGGCGGGTACGACGGGTCGAGCGGCACGAAGGCGCCTCCGGCCTTCAGGATCGCGACCAGACCCACCACCATGGCGAACGACCGCTCGACGCACACCGCGACGCGGACCTCGGGCCCGACGCCGAGCGCGCGCAGGTGGTGCGCGAGCCGGTTGGCCTGCGCCTCGAATTCGCCGTAGCTCAGCTGCTGCCCGTCCTGCTCGAGCGCCACGGCCTGCGGGGCCTTCGCCGCCTGCTCGGCGATCAACTCGTGAATGCACCGGGCAGCGGGATCGATCGCCGGCGTGTCGTTCCACGCCGCGAGCTTCTCCGTCTCCTCGTCGGTCAGCAGCTCGAGCTGCGACACCCGCCTGTCCGGGTGTGCCGCTGCGTCGAGCACCAGCGTCTTCAAGTGCCCGCACAGCCGCTCGGCAGCCGTTCGTGAGACGCGTGTGGTGTCGTACAGGACCTCGACGAGGGTCCCCTCGGCCGCGTGCTGCACGGACACGGCCAGGGCGTTCTTGGCCGTCGCCAGGCCCTGCGGCGCCGCGCCGAGGCGCGGCGACCAGCCGGACGCGGCGCCGGTCGTCGGCGGCGTAACCTCGAAGAAGGTCACGTCGAACAGCGGATTTTCGCCGGCCTGCCGCGAGAGCCCCTGATCCTGCACGACGACGTCGAACGGCAGCGCCTGGTGCTCATAGGCGTCGAGGGCAGTCCGCCGGGCCCGCGCGAGCAGCTCGGCGAACGTCGGATCGCCCGAGAGGTCGGTCCGCAGCGCCACCGTGTTCGTGAAGAACCCCAGCAGGTCGGCCGTGCCCGGCACCTCGCGGTTCGCAATCACGGCGCCGAGCCCGAAGTCCGACTGGTCGCTGTACCGCGACAGCACCGCCGTGAGGGCGGCGACCCAGGCCATGAAGGGCGTGCATCCGTGGTCGCGCGCGAGCGCTTGCAACCCGCGGCTCGCCTCCTGCGGGACGCGAAGCGCGACGCTCGCTTCGGGGCCGCGCCCCGGAGCGGTGCGGACGATGGGCAGCTCCAGCCGCGGGACGCCTGCGAGCCTGTCCTTCCAGTAGGCCCGCGACGCCGCGAAGCCGCCGGTCGTGAGGGCTTCCTGCTCCGCGCGCGCGTGGTCGGCGAACTGGTAGGAGAGCGCGGGCAAGTCCGCCGTCTCGCCGCGGCAGCACGCCTCGTACAGGCGCGACAGCTCGGAGAGCAGCACCCCGCTGGACCACTCGTCGGTGATGATGTGGTGCTGGAGGACGAGCAGGACGTGGTGCTCGGCCTCCAGGCTCACGACCAGCACGCGCGTCAGCGGTCCGCTCGCGAGATCGAAGGGGACCGCGATTTCGGCCTCCAGGTGGGCGCGCAAGGCGACCTCTCGCGCCGATTCGGACAGCGCCGAGACGTCCTCGACGCGCAGCGGGATCGACACACCGTCCGCCACCACTCGCGTCAGCACGCCGTCCACCTCCGGATAGGTGGTGCGGAGGATCTCCTGCCGCTCCGCGAGCCGCTGCACGCTCTGGCGCAGCGCCGGCTCCGAGAGCGTCCCCCGGACGACGAACACGTGCGGGACCTGGTACGACCGCGCCTCGGGCGCGAGCTTGTCGACGAACCAGATCCGCCGCTCGGTCCCCGACAGGCCGTCGTACGCGGGCTCGGCCGCGCCGCGCGGGGAGGGTGAGAGCGGGGCCGCGGGCGCCGGTCGCGTCCCGTCGAGCAACGCCGCCAGGGCCGCGACCGTCGGTCGTTGAAGCAATGTCGCCAGAGTCAGCCCGAGCCCGAGCCTCGTCTTCACCGCCGACAGCACGCGCACCGCCAGGAGCGAGTGGCCGCCGAGCGCGAAGAAGTCGTCGTCGATGCCGATGGGGCACACCTCGAGCAGCTCTTCCCAGATGGCCACGAGGGCGCGCTCGAGGTCGGTCCGCGGCGCCATGAATGTCTCGTCCGCGCCGCGGGTCGCCTCGGGGGCGGGCAGGGCCTTGCGATCGACCTTGCCGTTGGGGCTCAGCGGCAGCGCGTCGAGGAAGACGAACGCCGAGGGGACCATGTATTCGGGCAGCCCCGCGCCGAGCGACGCTCGCAGCTCGCTCAGCGCGGCGGCGTCGCCGACCACGTAAGCCACCAGCCGCTTGTCGCCGGTCGCGTCTTCCCGAGCCACGACGACGCAGTCGCGCACCGACGGGTGGGCCGCGAGTGCGGCCTCGATCTCGCCGAGCTCGATGCGGAAGCCGCGAATCTTGACCTGGTGGTCGATGCGGCCGAGGAACTCGAGCGCGCCGTCGTCGCGAAAGCGGGCCAGGTCGCCGGTGCGATACATGCGGGCGCCCGCCTCGGGCGAGTGCGGATCGGGCACGAATCGCTCCGCCGTCAGGCCGGGGCGATTCATGTAACCGCGTGCGAGCTGCACGCCCGAGAGATACAGCTCTCCAGCGACGCCGACGGGCACAGGGCGGAGCGCAGCGTCGAGCACGTAGGTGCGGGTGTTGTCGATCGGCCGACCGATCGGCACCGGCCCCGTCTCCTCGGGCCGGCAGGCATGGCTCGTGACGTCGATCGCGGCTTCGGTGGGGCCGTAGAGGTTGTGGAGCTCGCCCCGGTTGCCCGCATACCAGGCGGCCCGCAAGTGCTCGGGCAACGCTTCGCCGCTGGCGAAGACATAGCGCAGCGCCGTCCGCTCCCGCGGCTCCGTCGCGGCCAGGAACACGCCGAGCATCGACGGGACGAAGTGCGCCACGGTGACGCCGGTCGCCGCGATGAGTGCCGCGAGGTAGCGCGGATCCTTGTGCCCCTCGGGCGCGGCGATCACCATGCGGGCGCCCTCGAGCAGCGGCCACCACAGCTCCCAGCCGGACACGTCGAACGACAGCGGCGTCTTCTGCAGGATCGCGTCGCTCGCGTTCAGCCCGTAGGCGCGCTGCATCCAGCGCAGGCGGTTGTAGAGGCCGCGATGGGTGTTGAGGACTCCCTTGGGCCGCCCGGTCGAGCCCGACGTGTAGATGACGTAGATCGCGTGATCGGGCCCGACGCGGACCGCGGGGGGCGTGCGCGGCTGGTGTTGCCATTCGGGCGCATCGAGGTGCACGACCACGATCTCGTGCGGCGGAAGGCTGTCGCGCAGGCGGGTCTGCGTGAGCAGCACGGCGGGCCGTGCGTCGGCCAGCATGAACGCCAGCCGCTCTTGCGGATAGCTCGGGTCGAGCGGCACGTAGGCCCCGCCCGCCTTCAAGATCGCCAGCAGCCCGACGAGCATCTCGAGCGACCGCTCGACGCACAGCCCGACCAGCACCTCCGGGCCGACGCCCAGCCCGCGGAGGTGATGGGCCAGCTGGTTCGCGCGCTCGTCGAGCTCGCGGTACGTCAGCGCCTGGTCGCCGAACACCAGCGCCACGGCGTCCGGCGTCCGCGCGACCTGGTCCGCGAACAGCTCGTGGACGCACCGCGCCGGCGGATACGCGACCGCCGTGTCGTTCCACGCCGCCAGCTTCGCGTGCTCCGCCTCCGTCAGGAGGCCGAGCTCCGACAAGCGCCGGTCCGGGTGCGCGACCATGTCGAGAAGGACGGTCCGCAGGTGTCCCCAGAGCTGCTCGATGTCTTCGCCGCGAAGCGCCGCGGGTTCCCACATCCAGCGCAGGTCGAGGGTGGTTCCCGCCGCCACCGTGATGGCGAGCGGGTAGCTCGTCTGCTCGAAGGCCTGAAAGCCCTCGATCGGCAGGGCCTCGGCCTGCTGCGCCGCTTCGTCCACCGGGTAGTTCTCGAACACGAGGAGCGTGTCGAACAGCGCGCGACCTCCACCCACCGCGCTCGCGCGCTGCACCTCGTACAGCGGGGTCGCCTCGTGGACGCGCAGCTCGACCTGCTCGGCTTGCAGCCGCTGCAGCCACTCGAGGACGCCCTCCGAGCCGGACCACCGGGCCCGCAGCGGCAGCGTGTTGATGAACAGGCCCACCATCCGCTCGATGCCGCGGAGAGGCGCGCTGCGGCCGGAGGTCGTCATGCCGAAGACGACATCCGTCCGCCCCGTGATACGGCCGAGGAGCTGCGCGAGCGCCCCTTGCACCACCGTGTTCAGGGTCAGCCCGTGCCGCCGCGCGAAGGCCGTGAGCTCCTCGGTCTCGGCCGCGGTCAGCGAGGCATCACGATGCCTGTGCTCTCGCGTCGCCGCTGCGGGCATCGCCGCGGGCGGCGGGAACGGCAGCCGCGTCGGCTCCTCGACGCCGGCCAGGTACGCGGCGAAGAACGCCGACGACGCCTTCTCGTCTCGGGTCGCGAGCCAGGCGATGTACCGCTCGTAGGCCACCGGCTCCGGCAGCGCGAGCCGGCGCCCGCCCCGATACGCGGCATAGGCGGCCTGCAGCTCGCCGAGCACGACCGGCATCGACCAGCCGTCGGCCAGGATGTGATGCGTCGTCTTCACCAGCCACGTCCGGCCGCCGGGCATGCGCACGAGCACGACCCGCGCCAGCGGGGCCCGCCCGAAATCGAAGCCGGCCGCTCGCTCCTCGCGCCGCAGGGCCTCCCACCGCGCCTCCGCCTCGTCCGCGTCCAGCGAGGACCAGTCGTACGTCGGCATCGCGAACGCGACGCTCCTCCGCACCACCTGCAGCGGCTCCGGGACCCCCTGCCACAAGAAAGCCGTCCGATACACCGCATGGCGGGCGAACACGGTCTTCCACGCGCTCTCGAGCGCCGCGGCGTCGACGTCGCCTCCTAGCTGCAGCGCGAGCTGGACGGTGTAGGTCGGCGACTCCGGCTCGTTCAGGGCGTGGAACAACAGCCCCGCCTGCAGCGGCGAGAGCGGGTAGACGCCCTCGACGTCGCGCAGGGTCCCGAACAGCCCGTCCAGGGTCTGCTGCCCGAGCCGCGCGAGCGGGAAGTCCGAGGGCGTGTAGCCGAACGCCTCGCCCGCCGTGCAGTGAGCGATGATTCGCCGCAGCGAGGCGACGAACCGGGCCGCGAGCCGCTCCACCGTCGAGTCGTCGTGGATCGCCGAGCTGTACGTCCATTCGAACCGCAGCCGCCCCTGCCACACGCCGCCGTTCACCGCCAGCGCGTGCCACAGCTCCATCCGCGAGCTCGTGGTCCGCCCCGTCGGCTCCGCCGCCGGTCCGAACATCCCTCGGCCCTGCGCCCCCATGTCGAACTGCCCGAGGTAATTGAAGACCACCGGCGGCTCCACCGAGAGCGCGGCGCGCACCGTCTCGTCCGGGTGCGCGTACCGCAGCCAGCCGTATCCGAAGCCCCGGTTCGGCACCGATCGAAGCTGTTCCTTGACCCCCTTCAGCAGCGTCGCAGGATCGTCGGTCTCCGGGACCGTCAGCCACACCGGAAACATCGACGTGAACCAGCCGACGGTGCGGGACACGTCCACGTCCTCGAGCAGCGCCTCGCGCCCGTGCCCTTCGAGGGTGACGCACACCGTGTCCGTCTCGCAGAACGCGCTCAGCGCCGCCGCGAGCGCCGAGAGCAAGACATCATTGATCTCGGTGCGGTAAGCCGCGCTCACGTCGTGCAGGAGCGCCCGGGTCTCTGCCTCGGACAGCTCCACGTCCACAGTGCGACTGTCTGCGACCGTGCCCGGCGCCGCCTCGTGGTCCCGCGGCAGCGGCGTGATGCCCCGCGCGCATCGAGCTCGCCAGAAGTCGAGCTCCTGCGACAGGCCGCCGGCGGCGACGAAGGCGTGCAGCCGCTCCGACCACTGCCGGAACGAGGTCGTCTTGGCCGCGAGCTCCGGCGTCCGTCCGGCCAGCAGGGCCTCGCAGGCGCGCTCGAGGTCCTCGTGCAAGAGCCGCCAGGACACGCCGTCCACCACGAGGTGATGCACGACGAGCAGCAGCCGCGTGCCCTCCTCGCCCAGATCCAGCCACGCCGCGCGCGCCACCGGACCCGCGGACAGCGACAGGCTGCTCTGCAACGCGTCGGCCGACGCCTCCACGGCCGCCCTGCGCGCGCCGGGCGGCAGCGCCGAGAGGTCCGCCCGCTCGAGCGGCAGCGCCACCTCCTCCGCGTGGCTCTGCACCCACCCGGACTCCGCACGGTGATACCGCAAGCGCAGCGCGTCGTGCTGCCGCAATACGACCTGCAACGCCTCGGCCACGATCGCGGGCGACAGCGCGGACGACGGCGTCCACATCCAGGCCTGATTGAAATGGTGGGCCTCTGCGGGGCTCTTGCCCAAAAACCACTGCTGGCTCGGCGTCAGCGAGGCCGCGCCGGTCACCGCCTGCTCGGCCACGGCTGCGCTCGACCTGCGCGCCACCTGCACCAGCTCCGCGACCGTCTGGTGCGTGAACATGTCGCGCACCGTCACGTGCAAGCCGGCTCGCTTGGCCCGACCCACCACCTGGATCGCCAGGATCGAATCTCCGCCCAGCGAGAAGAAGTTGTCGTGGATCCCGACCGCCGAGGCGCGCAGCACCTCCGACCAAACTTCCGCGAGCGCTCGCTCCGCCTCGGTGCGCGGCGCGACGTACGACGTCTCCGCGGCCTGCCGCGTGTCCTTTGGAGCAGGCAGCCGCTTGCGGTCGACCTTGCCGTTGGCGGAGAGCGGCAGGGCGTCGAGGAAGACGAACGCCGACGGGAGCATGTAGTCGGGCAGGTGGCTCCGCAGGTGCTCGCGCAGCTCGTTCGCCGCGAGAAGGCCGTCCTTCGCGACGACATAGGCGACGAGGCGCGTGCTCCCCGGCGTGTCCTCTCGCGCGACGACGACGCACGACGCCACCGCGGCGTGGGACGAGAGCGCCGCCTCGACCTCGCCGAGCTCGACCCGGAAGCCGCGGATCTTGACCTGATGATCGGCGCGCCCGAGGAACTCGAGCTCGCCGTCCTCGTTCCAGCGCGCGAGGTCGCCGGTGCAGTACATGCGGGCGCCCGGCTCCTTCGCGAAGGGATCCGGCACGAAGCGCTCGGCGGTCATGGCGGGACGATTGAGGTAACCGCGCGCGAGGCCGACCCCCGCGAGGTGGATCTCACCGGGCATGCCGATGGGCACGGGCCGCTTGGCGGCGTCGAGCACGTGGAGGCGAACGCCGTGCACGGGCCGGCCGATCGAGAACCTCTCCGGACGCGACGGATCGAACCAGGCCTGGGCGGCGAAGATGCTGAACTCGGTGGGCCCGTAGGAGTTGAGGACCTGGCGGCCCTCGGCCCACTGCGCCACCAGAGAAGGCGGCGTGCTGTCGCCGGCGAGGGTGATGTGGCGCAGCGCCGGCGCGCGGCAGCGGAGCACGCGCAACATCGCGGGGGGGATGAAGGAGAACGTGACGGCCCGGTGTTCGAGGCACTCGGCGATGCCCTCGACGGCGTCGTAGGCGTTGCTGGGCAACACGCAGGCGGCGCCGTTGCACAGCGAGAGCATCCAGTCGACGATCGCGCCGTCGAAGGCGACCGCGGCGCTGAAGAGGATGCGATCGCCGGGATGGACAGGGATGTGCTTGCGCTGGAAGGCGACGCGGGCGGCGAGGCCTCGGTGCTCGTTGATCACGGGCTTGGGCTTGCCGGTCGAGCCCGAGGTGAAGACGACGTAGTTCGCGTGATCGAGGGTCACGCCGCTCGCGGGCGGCGTGATGGGTTGCGAGGCCCACTGCGCCGCATCGACGTCGAGCCGCACCACCGTCACGCCCGGTGCCTCGAAGCGACCCTCGAGGTCCGCGTGCGTCAGCAACACCGGCGCCCCGGCCTCGGCCAGCAGCAGCGAGAGCCTGTCAGGCGGATACGACGGGTCGAGCGGCACGAAGGCGCCTCCGGCCTTCAGGATCGCGACCAGACCCACCACCATGGCGAACGACCGCTCGACGCACACCGCGACGCGGACCTCGGGCCCGACGCCGAGCGAGCGCAGGTGGTGCGCCAGCCGGTTGGCCTGCGCCTCGAATTCGCCGTAGCTCAGCTGCTGGCCGTCCTGCTCGAGCGCCACGGCCTGCGGGGCCTTCGCCGCCTGCTCGGCGATCAACTCGTGAATGCACCGGGCAGCGGGATCGATCGCCGGCGTGTGGTTCCACGCCGCGAGCTTCTCCGTCTCCTCGTCGGTCAGCAGCTCGAGCTGCGACAACCGCCTGTCCGGGTGCGCCGCCGCGTCGAGCACCAGCGTCTTCAAGTGCCCGCAAAGCCGCTCCGCAGCCGTTCGTGAGACGCGTGTGGTGTCGTACAGGACCTCCACGAGGGTCCCCTCGGCCGCGTGTTGCACGGACACGGCCAGGGCGTTCTTGGCCGTCGTCACGCCCTGCGGCACCGCGCCGAGGCGCGGCGACCAGCCGGACGCGGCGCCGGTCGTCGGCGGCGTCACCTCGAAGAAGGTCACGTCGAACAGCGGATTCTCGCCGGCCTGCCGCGAGAGCCCCTGATCCTGCACGACGACGTCGAACGGCAGCGCCTGGTGCTCATAGGCGTCGAGGGCAGTTCGCCGGGCCCGCGCGAGCAGCTCGGCGAACGTCGGATCGCCCGAGAGGTCGGTCCGCAGCACCACCGTGTTCGTGAAGAACCCCAGCATCCCCTCGGTCCCGGCGATCTGGCGGTTTGCCACCACCGCGCCGAGCCCGAAGTCCTGCTGGCCGCTGTACCGCGACAGGACCGCCGCGAGCGCGGCGACCCAGGCCATGAAAGGGGTCGCGGCGCTCTCGTGAGCGCGCGCCTGCAGCTGGCGGCTCGCCTCCGGCGAGAGGCGGAGCGAGACCTGTCCTTCGGGCCCCGAGACCCCTCCCGAAGCGGGAGAAACGATCGAGAGGTCGAGCCGCGGTACGTCGGAGAGGGCCTCCTTCCAGTGGGCCCGTGACGCCGCGAGCCCGTCGCCGGCGAGCGCCGACCGCTCTGCCCGCGCATAATCCGAGTACTGGTGGGCGAGGGGAGGCAGAGCGGCCGTCGCCCCGCGGCGCGACGCTTCGTACAGGGACGAGAGCTCCGCGAGCAGCAGCCCCCAGGACCACTCGTCGGTGATGATGTGATGCTGATGCACGACGACGACGTGCCTGTCCGCGGCTGTCGTCACGGCCAGGACACGGGTCAGGGGCCCGCGCTCCAGGTCGAAGCGGGTCTCCACCTCCGCGGCGAGCATCGCCCGCACCGCCGCATCGCGCTCCGCTTCGGGCAGCGACGAGACGTCCTCCACGCGGATCGGGATCCACACGTCGTCGGACACGGCTCGCCGCGGCGTGCCGTCCACCTCCGGATAGGTCGTGCGAAGGATCTGGTGGCGCAATGCCAGCGCGCGCACGCTCTCCCGCAGCGCCGGAGCACACAGCGCGGACGCCACCTCGAACACGTGCGGGATCTGGTACGACCTCGCCTGGGGCGACAGTTTTTCAAGGAACCAGATGCGCCGCTCCGTGCCCGACAGGCCCTCGAACGGCGCCTCGCCGTCCGCTCGCGGCGAGAGGCCGATCTGCGGCGCCGGTCGCTCCGCCCTCGTGTCCCAGAGGCCCGCCAGCGCCTCGATCGTCGGGTTGCGAAGCAGCGCGGCCAGGCTCGGCGCGGCCCCGAACCGCGCCTGGATGGCGGATACGACGCGAAGGGCGAGGAGCGAATGACCACCCAGCAGGAAGAAATTGTCGCGGACGCCGATGGGGCGCACCTCGAGCAGCTCTTCCCAGATGGCCACGAGGGCGCGCTCGCCGTCGGTCCGCGGCGCCACGTATGCCTCGTCCGCGCTGCGGGTCGTCTCGGGGGCGGGCAGGGCCTTGCGATCGACCTTGCCGTTGGGGTTGAGCGGTAGCGCGTCGAGGAAGACGAACGCTGCGGGGACCATGTACTCCGGCACTCTCGCGCCGAGCGACGCTCGCAGCTCGCTCACCGCGGCGCCGTCGCCGACCACGTAGGCCACCAGCCGCTTGTCGCCGGTCGCATCCTCGCGAGCCACGACGACGCAGTCACGCACCGACGGGTGCGCCGCGAGTGCGGCCTCGATCTCGCCGAGCTCGATGCGGAAGCCGCGAATCTTGACCTGGTGGTCGATGCGGCCGAGGAACTCGAGCGCGCCGTCGTCGCGAAAGCGCGCCAGGTCGCCGGTGCGATACATGCGGGCGCCGGGCTCGGGCGCGTATGGATCGGGAATGAATCGCTCCGCCGTCAGGCCGGGGCGATTCATGTAACCGCGTGCGAGCTGCACGCCCGACAGATACAGCTCTCCAGCGACGCCGACGGGCACAGGGCGGAGCGCAGCGTCGAGCACGTAGGTGCGGGTGTTGTCGATCGGCCGCCCGATCGGCACCGGCCCCGTCTCCTCGGGCCGGCAGGCATGGCTCGTGACGTCGATCGCGGCTTCGGTGGGGCCGTAGAGGTTGTGGAGCTCGCCCCAGTTGCCCGCATACCAGGCTGCCCGCAAGTGCTCGGGCAACGCCTCGCCGCTGGCGAACACGTGGCGCAGCGCCGTCCGCTCGCGCGGCTCCGTCGCCGCCAGGAACACGCCGAGCATCGACGGGACGAAGTGCGCCACGGTGACGCCGGTCGCCGCGATGAGTGCCGCGAGATAGCGCGGATCCTTGTGCCCCTCGGGCGCGGCGATCACCATGCGGGCGCCCTCGAGCAGCGGCCACCACAGCTCCCAGCCGGACACGTCGAACGACAGCGGCGTCTTCTGCAGGATCGCGTCGCAGGGGTTCAGGCCGTAGGCCCGCTGCATCCAGCGCAGGCGGTTGTAGAGGCCGCGATGGGTGTTGAGGACCCCCTTGGGTCGCCCCGTCGAGCCCGAGGTGTAGATGACGTAGATCGCGTGATCGGGCCCGACGTGGACCGCAGGGGGCGTACGCGGCTGATGCTGCCATTCGGGCGCATCGAGGTGCACGACCACGACCTCGTGCGGCGGAAGGCTGTCTCGCAGGTGCGTCTGCGTGAGCAGCACGGCGGGCCGTGCGTCGGCCAGCATGAAGGCCAGCCGCTCTTGCGGATAGCTCGGGTCGAGCGGCACGTAGGCGCCGCCCGCCTTCAAGATGGCCAGCAGCCCGACGACCATCTCGAGCGACCGCTCGACGCACAGCCCGACCAGCACCTCCGGGCCGACGCCGAGTCCGCGGAGGTGATGGGCCAGCTGGTTCGCGCGCTCGTCGAGCTCGCGGTACGTCCGCTGCTGGTCGCCGAACACCAGCGCCACGGCGTCCGGCGTCCGCGCGACCTGGTCCGCGAACAGCTCGTGGACGCACCGCGCCGGCGGATACGCCACCGCCGTGTCGTTCCACGCCGCCAGCTGACGCAGCTCGTCCGAGGCGAGCAGGGGCAGGTGGCCAATCGGGCTGTTCGGGTCGGCCACGGCGGCCCAGAGGAGCACGTCCCCGGCGTGGTCGTGGCTGCCTGCATCCTGCTGCGCCGCGACATTCTGCTCCGACCTCGGCTCGACCCCGCAAACGTCCCGGCTCTCGTCGTGCATGCTCATCGTAGATCCTGATCAATTCCTCTGGCATCCATCCGCGCGCGGGTCCTACCGAGCGTCGCGCCGATCACGGGATGCACTCTGCCCGTGCCCGCCGGGTCGACCCTGGATCCACCGGCCCTTCGTGATCGGCTTCGGCAACCTCGTCTCCCTCACCCGCGAGTGCGATGGCGGTGCCGCCGTCGCTGACGCCCTGCAGTGAGCCGGAGCTTGCCGTCATCGAGGAAGACCGTGTTCACATTCGGCTCGGCTTCGAAGAGAGAAAAGACATCATCGTGCCCCGACGTGGGTGCCCCGCGACCTGCCCGTGACGGGCGTGTCGCCATTCCTGCCATACTTCGCTCGAAATTCGCAGGGCACAGAAATGGCGGATTGATCAGGGGAAATCGAAGGAGCCGTGGTGATGACGTCATCGAGTCGGCGGGCGGGCGCCAACTGGGCGCCCACTGGGCGCCCAGTTGATCCGTGTAGAGTGCGATTGCACGCATGCTCACGTGCGACGGCGACTCCACAAACTCGAGCGAGGCAGCAGCGCGCTCGTGGACGTACGGACACTCATTGGTCCTCGCAAGAGTCGTCCACCGGCGGCGCCGGGCATGCCGCCGTCTGCACCTCGACGATCTGCATCATGCCTTCGTCCTCGTGCTCCAAAATGTGGCAGTGCAGCACGTACTGGCCCTGGAAATGCAGGAAGCGCGACAGGAACGTGAGGGTGCCGTCGGCGTTCGTGCCGCTCGTGGGAATCAGGCACGTGTCGCGCCAGATCGGCTGGGCGGGAGTCTTCCCGTTGATGGACGTCACGAGGAACGAGTTGACGTGGATGTGGAAGGGATGAATCGACTCGCCCGCGGTGTCGGTGAATTTGTTGATGATCGTCCATTCCTCCACGGCGTCGAGGAGGATGCACTGGTCGACACGGCTCATGCAGAACGTCCTGCCGTCGATCAAGAAGTGCGCTCCGTCGGCGTCCTGGGTCACCGCGAATTCGACCTGGCGCGTGTTCGTGACCTCGTTACCGGGCTTCGTCATGTCGTCAAACGACGGGTAAAGCGCCGGCGGCGTGAGCACCTGCGGGATCTGGAGGCTCGTGTCCGGATCTCCCGAGACGATCACGGTGGCGAGGACCTGCGGCGCCCAGCAGACGAAGTCGAGGTAGCCGAGCGCCACCATCTGGTAGGTGCCCGCGTCGAATTGCACGAGCATGTCCACGCGGCCGCCCGGTGGGATGACGTACTCGATCTCGGAGACCGCATCGGCGAGCGGCATCTTCAGGGGGGCGCCGTACGTGATCCCGTCGGTCGCGACTTGGTAGTACGTGGCCGACCTCGCTCGCAGCTCGTCCCGGTTGAGCATGGGCGGGCCCCCGCTCGCAGCGCAAGAATAGCCGAACGGATCGTAGTCGGGCTTCGGCAGCGCCGTCGTGGCGTCCAGCTGATCGTCCGGCACGCGGAGGAAGGCGATGTCCAGCGGGGCACGAAAGCCGGTGTGAAGCACACGAAGGCGCTGCACCTCGCTCGGGCGCATGCGAAGGACCGGATTGAGCTGGCCGTTGACGTGGAAGAAATCATCGACGCCAGCAGGAAGGGGACCGGAGTGGCCCATCTCCCCATACGTCGCGAGGCGGGTCTTCCCGTCGCACGAATCCTTGGTCTGGATCATGTACTCGCCGACGACGAGGAGCTGCTCCTTGCCCTGCCCCGGCCCGGGCTCGGGAGAAAACAGCCTGTCGAGGTCGTCTCTCTCTTCGTCGCGAATGATGATAGCCCCGACCATGCCACCTGCCACCTGGATCGCCGTCGATCCGTGCATGTGCGGGTGGTACCAGTAGGTCCCGGCCGGATGATTGGCCTTCGTCCCGTCCGGCATCTCGATGTCTCGCGGGATGTCGAAGACGAAGTCGTAGCTCTCACCAGGACCGATGACCAGGAAGACGTCATCTCCGGGCGGCCCGGGGTCGACGTGCAGGCCGTGCGTGTGGAGGTTCGTCGAATTGTTGTGCGTGCCCGCGCCGTGCCCGCCGCCGTGCCCGCCGCCGCCGCCGCTGCCCATGGCGCAGTCCTGAGGGTCGACGGCGCTGCCGTCGTCCGGAAGGTCGTTGATGAGCTTCAGCTTGAGCTTGTCACCCGGACGGAGCTCGATGCTCGGGCCCGGGACGCTCCCCGTATACGTCGCACCGCTGAAGCTCGCCTCCCCTTGATTGACCTTGAGACCCGTGTACGCGCGGGTCATGAACGTATACTGGCCCACCGTCACTTCGGTCTCGGTGATCGTCAGCTCGATATCGAGGACGCCGTCCCGAGAGCGGACGCTGGCGGGCGTGAAGAGCTCTCCATTCGCAATCGGGTCTGGTTGCGGATTGTCGTCATCGCCCGGACTGCACCCCGTGAGCTCGGGGAGCAAGAAGCCGGCGCCGAGCGTGGCGCCGAGCGTGAGGAAGCCGCGCCGATCGAGCGTCAGCGCGACATGGGACCGGTTGTTGCCAGGCGAAGGCTTGTTCTGAGAGGTCATAAAGCTTCTCGTCGAGCCTCAGGGTGGATGGGTCCGCCCGGTTCAGGTTCCGCCGGAGGACGATCGGCCACTGCGGGCTCAAGGGTGAAGAGCCGGGACCATCCCGTTGCGATCCAAAAAACTTCGAACTTTTTTCGCGCCGCTGGAGGCGACACCTTCGCGCTCGCTCGACGGTGCGAGTCTCGACGCCGACGGCGTCGGCGACAGGGCAGCAGAGCCGCCTGCTCGACGGCCTCGACGCGATGCAGGGGCCCATGGACTCGTTCGTGAACAGGTGGCCGTCTTCGCGCTTCCGGGCTGTGCGATGCGCAGACGTCAGGTTGGCGAGAACCCCGGCAGCGGACAGGAATTTGTCGGGCGAGTCGAGCCGGTGGGCATCAGGGTTCCCACTGCGCGCTGCCCCTGTTCCGACCTCCTGTCATGGCGACGGATGTCGACACGCGCCAGCCCGCGACCGAGGGAGCGCGTGCGCACGGCGATGCCGTGGCCAGGCGCCGTACGCCCGCCCCGGTCGCCTTCACACGAGCCGGCGGTATCCATACGAAAACCCAAGCCCCAGGACGACGGCGTGGCCATGAAGCGTCTCCGAGGCGAGCAGATCGGTGAGACGGTGCCGAGCGTGGGGGTCCCTGGTACGGCGACTCGCAATTGGGAGTCATCGATATTCTCCGGTCGATCGCTGCGAGCCGGTCGAAGGCGCAGGTGAGCGCCCATATCGCGGCACAGTTCGCGCACGACAATGCTCGAGGACGTGCAGAGGGTGCGCCTCGTCAATCAGGGGCACCGCGAATTGGGACGATGGTTCCGGCGGATCGCATATCCTCGGTATCTCCAGTGCCACGCCCAGATCGCTCGCAGCGGCTGAGCCGGGCGCCCATGGGCGCCCACGGGCGCTCGACCCACGGCTCGCTCGGTGATGATGAATTCGCTCAGGATCACGAATCGGGGTGACGCCCGATGGAATGATCGGTACGTCGAGACCATGATTGTCACCCGGCGATCTCGTCGCCGTTTCGAGGTCCTCATGAAGATGCATCGCCCCGTCGTACTCGTCGCCGCGGCCGTCGCCGCGCTCGTATATCCCACCTCCGCCGTCGCCGACTCGGCCGGCGATCAGCTCCTCGCCGAGATGGACGCGGCGATGAACCGCGCCCAGACCCTCGTGTTCGACTTCGAGGTCTTGAATCAGGAGGCGGGCAAGGCCGAGCGGACGATGGCCATGAAGTCGTCGAGGAAGGCCAGGAAGCACCTCATCGAGTTCAGCGCCCCGGCCGACATGAAGGGCACCAAGTTCCTCGTGCTCTCGCCGACGGAGAGGTACGTGTTTTTGCCCTCGTTCGGCAAGGTCCGTCGGATCGCCGGCGCCGCGGCCGAGCAGGACTTCTTCGGCCTCGCCTACAGCGCGGACGACCTCACCACCACCGCCTACGGCCCGCGCTACGCTGCCGCTCGCGCCGGCGAGGACGCTACCACCTGGAGGCTGGTGCTCACGCCGAAGGCCGGCATGGACACGCCGTACGCTCGCATCGAGATCGCCGTCGACAAGGTCCGCAAGCTCCCCGGCGAGCTCAAGTACTTCGATGCCCAGGGCAAGCAGCTCAAGGCCGAGACCCGCACCGGCTACTCCTGCGAGGGCAACGTGTGCTCACCCGCGGCGCTCACGATGGTCGACAGCGTCAAGGGCGGTCAGACCCGTCTCGTGCGCAAGTCGTGGCAGGTCAACCCGTCGCTGCCCGACGACCGCTTCACCAAGCGCGCGCTCGAGAAGTGACCGCCGCGGCCGGCTCGCGCAGCAGCGCCTCGGCCTCGCCCGCGGTCATGCGCGCGCCGCCGGCCACCCGCGCGGCCAGGGAGGCGCCGTCGACGTGGTCCTGCACCAGCACCAGCGAGACGTCACCGCCGAGCTCGCCGTGGCCGGCGGGGTCGACGGCGCGCGCGCCGTCGGTGGCGAAGCACTCGTGACAGCGCGGGATGTCGGGTGCGTCCGCGCGGCCAGCACCCGCGCCTCGCGCTCGAACAGCTCCATCGCCTTCCAGTAGCTGCTCGAGCACGACCCGCCGCGCCGGCGGTCGCCACGAAGGCGAGCCGAAGCCGCCCTCGTCGAGCCGCTCGCCGACGACGTAACGAGATCTCAGGCCGACGACCCGCTCGCCCGCGGTGAACTCCGCCGTGCCTCCATGGTACGCGAGCCGCCGCCGGCGATCGACGCGTCGCAGGCGCCGCTGCGGGCGTGGCCCTTGCCGCGCAGCCGGCCGCAAGGCGAGCGCCGGAGATCGTCGACTCCGGGCCGCAGGGGCGCGTCGCGGCCGATCCGGCGGGGAGAGATGTACTTCGATTGCGGCGGCGCCGAATTCGTTGTCGTCGACCAATGATGGTCGAAGGGACAGGTCGATCGCGGGCGCAGGCTGCGGAGCGGGCCGCGAATCCGCCGCGCCGGCGAATTCACGAGGGAGTGGTTCGCTCGCTGCGACGTCCGGTCGCGACCTCGCAAGCCGGTGCACGCGAACGAAATCATGGGTCGCGGCGAAATCGTCCGAGAACTCGGTTCATCGCGCTCCCGCCATCGCTGAGGTTGACCACCCCGTGCGAGCTCTTCACATTTCGCGCCGGCGACACGAGATCGGCCGCGGGAGCGGCGCCTAGATGCGCAACAACAAGAAGAGACGTCAGGAGCACGATAGTGCGTCGGGCTCGACCGTCTACGACAGCGGTGGCGACTGGCCGTCGATGGCGCAGACGATCCCCGGCCGCTCGCACAGCTGTGGCCCCGATCCGCGGCAGATCGGTCGATTTCACGTGCACGGCCGGCTCGGCGAGGGCGGCATGGGGGTCGTGTATTCCGGCTTCGACGGCGAGCTCGGGCGCTCGGTCGCCATCAAGCTGATGCACGCGGCCCTCGACACCGACCCCGAGACGCGCCCGCGACTGCTGCGCGAGGCGCAGGCGCTCGCGCGCCTGTCGCACCCGAACGTGGTCCAGATCTTCGAGGTCGGTCACCACGAGGGGCGGCTGTTCGTGGCGATGGAGTACGTCGACGGCGAGACGCTGCAGGCCTGGCTGCGCGCGCCCGATCGGCCGCGGTCGTGGCGGCAGATCCTGGCCGTGTTCATCGCCGCCGGCCGCGGTCTGGCGGCGGCCCACGGGGTGGGCCTGGTGCACCGCGACTTCAAGCCGAGCAACGTGATGATCGGCGCCGACGGCCGCGTGCGCGTGCTGGACTTCGGCCTGGTCGGCTCGCTCGCCGACACCCGCGGCGACGACGGGCCGGCGTCGTCGCAGTCGCTGCGCGAGGTGCCGAACCCGCCGGTGCTGCAGACCCCGCTGACGATGACCGGCGACATCCTCGGCACGCCGGCGTACATGGCGCCGGAGCAGTACAACGGCCTGCGGTGCGACGCGCGGGCCGACCAGTTCAGCTTCTGCGTGGCGCTGTACGAGGCGCTGTACGGGGTGCGACCGTTCGCCGGGGCGACCGCGTGGGACGCCCTCGAGGCCAGCGAGCGCGGGGAGATCCGCCCGCCGCCGGCCGACTCGCGGGTGCCCGCGTGGCTGCACGCGGCGGTGGTTCGCGGCCTGTCGCCCGACCCCGCCGCGCGCTGGCCGTCGATGACCGCGCTGCTGGCCGAGCTCGAGCGCGACCGCGACGCGCCGGCCCGCGTGCGCACGACCATCGGCGTGGCGGCGGCGACTCTCGGGCTCGGGGTGTGGCTCAGCGCGCTGCGGGTCCCGGCCCCGGTCGAGCGCTGCGACGCCGAGGTCCACGCCGCGCTGGCCGACGTGTGGGACGAGCAGACCACGGCCGCGCTGGCGCCCCCGGTGCACGCGCAGGTCTCGGCGCTGGTCGCCAAGTGGAAGGGGGCGTCGCACGAGCTGTGCCTCGGCCGCGTCGCCGGGGTGCTGTCCGACCAGCTGCTCTACCGCGGCTCGCGGTGCCTGGCGGCGCACCGCCAGTTCTTGCAGCGGCTGGCGCGGGAGCTCGACCGCGGCGCGACGGACCTCGACTGGCGCGAGCTGCCGTCGCTGACGCGGTTCGCCGCCTGCACCCACGGCTCCGATCGCGAGGAGACGGCGATGAGCGCGATCGTGATGGACCCCGAGGCGCTGCGGCGGATCGAGGAGCAGCTGGCCGAGGCCGAGGTGGCGTGGATGGCCGGCCGCTATCGTGACAGCGAGGCGCTGGCCACCGCGGGGGTCCGCGAGGCCCGCGAGCTCGGCCACCCGCCGACCCTGGCGCACGCGCTCTACCACCTCTCGCGGGCCCAGGACGCCGGGCCGCGGGCCGACGCCGCCGGGGCCACGCTCGCCGAGGCCGACCTCCTCGCGGTCGCGCACGACCTCCCGGACCTGGCCGCCGACATCGCCCTGCGTCGGCTCCGCTTCGCCGTGTATCAGGACTACCGCCCGCAGGACGGCCGCGTGTGGTACGAGGTGCTGCGCGGCCGGCTGGCGCGCGTCGGCATCCCGGACGACCCACGCGCGGTCGAGGCCCACGATTACCTCGGCCTCATCGCCCTGGCCGAAGAGGACTGGGCGCTGGCCGAGGACGAGTTCCTGACGGCGTGGCAGGGCGGCGAGGCCGGGTGGCCGCTGCTGCGCACGCCGGCGCTGCTCGGGCTCGGCCGCACGTTCCTGGCCCGCGGCGACCACGCCGCGGCCGGCGAGCACTTCGCCAGCGCGCGCGCCATCCTCGAGGCCGAGCTGGGCCCCGAGCACCCCAAGCTGGTGCCGGCGCTGCTCAACCACATCGACGCGTTGCTGCCGCTGGGGCGCGTCGCCGAGGCCGAGGCGGCGGCCCTCCGCGCGCTCGAGCTCGCCGCGGTCGAGCCCGGCTCGCCGCACCTGCCGCTGGCGCAGTTCTACGCGGCCGAGGTCGCCGAGGCGCGCGGCGACGCGGCCCTGGCCCTGGCCCTGGCCGAGCGGGCCCGCGTGGCGCTGCGGGCCGAGGGGCTCACCGCGGACCAGCGAGTGTATCGGCCGGAGGTCCTCGACCTGGTCGGTCGCCTGTCCTACAGGACAGGTGGTGCCAATGCCGCGATCGCGCCGTACCACGAGCTGCTGAGCGCGCCGGAGGGCCGCGATCCGGCCTACGGGGAGCGGCTGGCCCGCGCGTACACCACCGCGGCGACGCTGGCCGACGAAGCCGGGGCCGACGAGCTCGCGCTCCGCTTCGTCGGCGCGGCGCGGTCGTTCTTCGCCCGGGTCGCCCCCGCCGACGCCCCCGCTCTGGTCGCCGAGCTGGCGCTGGCCGAGGGCGCCGCGCTGATCCGCCTGGGCCGGACCGCTGCCGCGACTCTGGTGATTCGCGCCGCGCTCGACGACTGGGACCCGCACCGGCGCGCCAGAGACCCCCGGACCGCCGATCTGCACCACGCGCTGTTCGCTGCCCTGCGCGCCGAGTCGCCGGCGCAGGCCCTGCCGCACGCGCTGCGGGCCCGCGAGCTCTACGCGGCTCTCGCCGCGCCGCCGCAGGCGAAGCTGGCGGGGATCGACGCGTGGCTGCGGTCGCGCAAGAGGGATCGAAGGCACCATTCGTGAGGACGGCGCGGGGACGATGATTCATCCGACTGCGATGATCGGTTCGACCCCGGAGGTCGAGACGCGAGGAAGATGGGGGCTCGGTCGGGGCGGGTCGGCGATTCGCCGGAGGTGGACGTGGGGGGGTCCGTGCATGGGCCGGGGCGGATCGGTGATTCGCGGGAGGGCGAGGTCGGCGGACGCATGCATTGGCCGCGGCTCGGTGATTTTCGGGAGGGCGCGGTCGGCGGGCGCATGCATCGGCCGCGGGTCGGTGATTCGCGGGAGGCCGAGGTCGGCGGGCGCATGCATCGGCCGCGGCTCGGCGATTTGCGGGAGGACGCGGTCGGCGCGCTCGTGCATTGGCGGCCGCGGGTCGGTGATTTGCGGGAGGGCGCGGTCGGCGGGCGCATGCATCGGCCGCGGCTCGGTGATTCGCGGGAGGCCGAGGTCGGCGGGCGCATGCATCGGCCGCGGCTCGGCGATTCGCGGGAGCGCGAGGTCGGCGCGCTCGTGCATCGGCGGCCGCGGGTCGGCGATTCGCGGGAGGTGGAGGACGGCGCGCTCGTGCATTGGCGGCCGCGGGTCGACGAACGATCAGGGGATTGTGTGTGTGTGTCCGCGGCCCGCACCGTTGCGAATCATCGCAGTGCGCCTCGGGAACGATCGCAGCGATCTTCGAGCGCGTCGAGGAGACGGCGTGAGCGGCACGCTCGAGGGGCTCATCTCGCGGGAGCCTCGCGGTCGGTGGCGCGCTGCGGGCGCGAATCGCCGGCGGCGAGCGGTCGGCGCCGGCGGGGCGGGCGCAGCCGACGGTGGCTCCGGTCGCGCCGTCTCGCGCGGGCCCTGCCGCGGTCGTGGACCGACGCGGCGAGGCCGGCGGCCCCGCGAGCTTGCGCGAGCGCTCGGGTTCGCGCACTCGTTCGCCATGGACCGAGCGGCCCGCGAGCTCGCGTCGGCAACCTGTCGATCCATCCGGCGCACCGTGGCGGCGCGCTCGACCCCCGCGGTCGCGCCGGCACGCGGCCGCCGCGATGGCGCCGGAGGCCGGGCATGACCGTGGCGCCCCTACGGGCGCTGCTGCTGCGAGCGTTGACGCCCGACGAGCTGCGGCGCCAGCTCGCGGCGGTCGCCGCCGACGACGAGGCCCTGCGCGCCCGGCTCCCCGCGGAGGAGGTCGGCCTCGAGCCGCTGCTCGACGCGGCCCTCGCGGCGCTCCACGGGCTGCTCCTCGAGCGCTTCCTCGTCGCGCTGGCGGCCACGCGGCCCGAGCTGGCCGACGAGCTGCGCGAGGTCGCGGCCCAGCTCGGGGTCCGCGAGCCGGAGGCGTTCGCGGTGGCGAGCCTGCTGTCGGCCCACCGCGACGCCGCGGCGGCGCGCAAGCTGGCGGAGCTGCGGCGCGCCGCCCCGGGGACCCCCGGCGACCGCCACGAGCTCAGCCTGGCGGTCGCCGACCTCCACCGCTGGCAGCGCGAGGCGGGCGAGCGCGGCGAGACCAGCGGCCCCCGGCGCGCGGTGATCACCCGCCGTCTGGCCAGCCTGGCCGTGGCGATGAGCGCGCAGGCGTCGAGCCCCAGCCTCGTCGACGAGCCGGTCGTGGTCCACCCGGACGCGCTGCGGATGCGCGAGGAGATCGAGGCCCACGTGCGCCGGGCCGACGGCAAGCGCGCGGCGCTGCGCCTGCTCGACCTCGCCGAGCGGTTCGGCGACCCGCAGGTCCGCCGGCGCGCGCTCGAGCTGTCGGCCCGCGCCGGGACATGGCGATCGAGACATGTCCTCGGGGCCAGGCTCGAGGCGAGCGAGCGGCGCGAGTGGGTCGCCCTGCTCGAGGAGATCCTCGACCTCACCGACGACCTCGTCCGCGCCGCCGCGCCGGGCCCCCCCGAGGAGCTCGGCGAGCACTGGTTGACGGCCTCGCTCGACGCCGCGGCCCGCGAGCTGCTGCACGCCGGGGCCGCGCCGGAGTACGGCCCGCTGGTCCGCTGCGAGGGCCTGGCGCTGCGCTACCGCAAGGCCGGCCCGCTGGTGCTGCAGGACGTGTCCCTGACGGTGTTCCCGCGCACCATCGTGGCGGTGGTCGGCCCCAACGGCGCCGGCAAGACGACCTTTTTGCGGGTCCTCGCCGGCGAGCTGCGCGTCGACGACGGCATGATCTCGTACCCCCAGCTCGACCCGGGCCTGCCGCGCGGCGCCGACATCGACTGGCCGGTGGTGCGCTCGCGGATCGCCCACGTGCCGCAGCGGGTGCCGCGGTTCCGCGGCCGCCTCGACGAGTACCTCCACGCGTGGGCCGGCGCGTGCGGGCTGCGCGGCCGCGAGAACGTCGACAGCGTCGACTTCTGGCTCGAGCGCCTGGGCCTGGCCCAGCGCCGCTCGTCGCGCTGGCGCGAGCTGTCGCGCAGCCTGCAGACCCGCGTCGCCCTGGCCCGCGCGCTGGTCGGCCGGCCGCGCCTCCTGCTCGTCGACGAGCCGCTGGTCGCCCTCGACCCGCGCGCGCAGCAGTGGTTCCTGCAGGACCTGCGCGACATCGTCACCAGCTCGTCGCTGCGCCTGGCGGCGGTGGTCAGCTCGCAGCACATCCCGGAGCTCGAGGCGATCGCCGACGACGTGGTCGGCCTGCGCGAGGGCGGCGGGGTGTGGTTCCACGGCGGGGTCCTCGACCTCGAGCAGGCCCGCCGCGGGGCGCTGTTCGAGATCGGCGGCCACCTCGAGGACGCGACGCGCGACCGCCTGACCGCCGAGTTCGGCCCGGGCTGCCTGCGCGAGCGCGAGAGCGTGACGCTCCTGCGCGTCGGCGGCCAGGTTTCGCGCCGCGAGGTGCTGGAGCTGCTGTGCGCGCTCGGCGAGCCGCCGATGTACTTCCGCGACATCAGCGGGTCGCACCTGCGCATGTTCTGGGGGGACAGGCCGTGAGGGCGGCGGTCCATCGCCTGGTCGACGCCTGGGCCGCGGTGCGCCGACGACTGCAGCGCTACGACCGGTTCGTGCTGGTGCGCCGGCCGGAGCTGCGCCAGACCCGGGCGCACTGGATCGCGCCGGCGAGCGCGCTGCTCAGCCTGGTCGGGGCGGCGATCGTGTGCTTGCCGGGCGCCGGCGCCGATGACCCGCTGCGCACCGTCGAGTCGTTCGTGTCGCCGCTGCTGTTCGGCGCGGTGCTGTTCCTGGTGCTGTGGATCCGCGACCAGACCCGCGCGCTGGTGTCGTTCGCCCCGCTGCCGCGGGCCCGGATCGCCAGGCTCGCGCTGCTGCGCCTCGCCTGCGTGGCGGCCATCCTGCTCCCGCCGCTGGTCGTCGACGCCTGCATGCGGGCCCGCGCGGCCCGCATCGCCGCCCACGAGGACAACGTCGGCGTGGCCCTGGCGATCGTCGAGGCGGCCGACCGCTGCCTCGCCGTGGCGCCGACCACCGAGACCGGCGAGGCGACGCCGATCGCCGGGCTGCGCGAGCACGCGGCGCGGCTGGTCGAGTCGGCGCGGGCCCACGGCGGCGCCGACGGACCGCGAACGCCCCGGCCGGCCGCCACCCGCAGCGCCTACTGGATCGAGAAGCACTGCCAGGACCCGGCGGTCGCGAGCCCGAGCGAGGACATCGAGCGGCTCGAGCGGCTCCACCTCTACGCGGTCGCGCGCGTGTTCCCCCGCCCGCCGCTGCGCGCGCTGCTGTACCTGCTGGCCTGCGGGGCGGTGGTGGTGCCGTTCCTGGCGATCTGGGAGGACCGGCGCGGGCGCGCCGTCGGCCCGGCGGTCGCGCTCGGCCTGTTCTTCGTCGTCCACGCGTCGATGGCGATCGGCTGGATGCCCGGCAGCGGGTCGACGCGCGGCCTGTGGGTCGGCAGCCTGGTCGCGGTCTCGGTCGTCGCGGTGGTCGCCGCGCCGCTGGCCGCGTGGCGGCGCGCGCGGTGCGAATGGTGCCTGCTCGCGTTCGCGACCGCGGTGATCGTGGTGCCGCTGCTGCCGGTGGCGCTGGCGTGGCTGGCCGCGGCCGAGGCGAGCGCCCCCGGCGAGGTCGGCCCCGCGTGCGCCAGCCTGCCGCGCTTCGTCCCGGCCGAGCTCACGGCCCTGGGCCCGCACGAGCTGGCAGCCTACGCGGCAGGGCTGGTGTTCTGTTGCGTGTACATCGTGGCGATGGGCCCGACGATGCACCGGCTGTGGGCGGCGCCGCGGTGATCCTGCCCGAGCGGCTCGTGAAGTCGGCTCATGGCGTCCCGATGGCGCCGATCCGTCGCCGACGCGACGCCGGAGCCGATGTTTCGCCTGGTTCTTCGGACATGTCTGATGATTGGAAAACCTCGGCCGGATCCTGACGGGACCTCGGCGAGATGCCGACCGCGCCGACTGCCCGCCCGGGGCTCGCCGGCTGCTCGGGGGGCGCGCGCGACCGCGTCCTCGGGTACCTTCGCTGCCACCATGGATCTCGCCGGCGCGTTCGTCGAACTGTTCCCGATCACGTACAAGCAATTCTCCGTCGAACTCGTCCCGGACAAGGACACCGGGGACGGCGGCCTCCGCCGCACGGACGACGGGGAGCTGTGCGCGACCCTGAGGCTGAGCGTGTCGGAGGGCGACGAAGAGGTCGCCTCGAGCCAGGGAGAGGTCACCTTCGTCTACGAACCACACGGCGACGATCCGCGGATCGTCGCCTATTTCGCCGGCTGGGCCGCCGCGCTGCGCCGCGTCCTCGAGTGCCACGCCGATCCCGATGCGCTGCCCGAGGCTCTGCGCGACCGGCTCTCTTTCGTCGGGGTGGACGAGCTGGTGTTCCCCGGCGTCCTCTGGCTGGGCTGGCCGCAGACCGTCGACGACTTCACCGAGGCCCTGCTGTCCAACAAGCGACGGCTCGGGCGACTGCTCCCGTCCGGCACCGATCTCGGGCTCGCGTTCGCCGGGCTGTTCCCGATCAGGTCCGAGCGCCTGACGATCGAGTTCGTGCCGGAGACCGTCGACGAGGACACCGGAGAGGTCCGGGGCGGCTTCCAGGAGATGACCGACGGGCGACTGGTAGCGACGCTGCGGATCGTCCTGTGGGACCTCCACGAGGGCGAACGGACGATCCGCCAGACCACCGAGCAGGAGCTCGTCGTCGTCGACAGCGAGTACAGCTACGACCCGCGCGTCCCGGCCTACTTCGCCGGCTGGGCGGCCGCCGTGCGCTTCGTGTTCGGGCGCCTCGACGAGCTCGCCGCCGCCGACGAGCTGCCCGACCTCGACGAGCGGCTCCAGGAGCTCGTGCCTTCGGACCTGGTGTTCTCCGAGGTCCTCGAGCTGCGCCGGCCGCAGACCGCCGACGAGTTCACCGACGTCCTGCTGTCCGGCAAGAAGCGCCTCGGGGGGGTGCTGCCGTAGCGCGTCTCGCCGGGAGTTTCTCTGCCGAGGCCGACGACCTTCGCGTCTTGTACGTCTCTGAGAGTATGTCCTGAAGGACATGATCCATCGAGTGGTCGGCGGCCTCCCGCAGGCTGGCGCAGTGGATCGTGTCCCCTCATGCCAGCTGCATGACGCCAGCTCGGAGGGACACCGGCGGGGCATCGCGTCGCGCGGAGAGTTCGTGTGGAAGATGCTGGTCCGTGGCGCCGGAATATCCGCCGATCCAGGGAAGAAGTAGCGCGCCTCGCCGGCATGCCGGCCAGGAGCGCGTCGTGCTACGCTGGAATCAGCCGGCGTGAAGCTCTCTTTCGCAGCCCGCTCGTCAGGAGCGCCTCGGCTCGGGGCCGCCTGGGCCCTGGGGTGCTCGTTGTGGCTCGCGGGCTCCGGCTGCGCCACGGGCGGGCGAGGCCCTGTGTTGCAGATCTCGCTCGCGGGCGCGCCGGCGCTGCACGGCCCGGTCGAGGCGCTCTCGCCGGGGAGGCTGTGGGTCGGGCGGATCTGGGGGACGCTCGCCTGCTTCACCACCGCGGCCGGGCGCACGGGTTGCTGGGGTAGCGAGCTGCCGACGCCGATGGCCGCTCTGGCGCCGCTGCCCGCGGGCGCGCGCACTGCCTGCCTCGCCGCGGTGCCGTGGGCCCCGAACTGCGCGGTCGTCGACGCGAGCGCGGCGCGCGGGACGGAGGTCCGCGCGCTCGCCGACGATCCGACGTCGGATCTGTGTGCCTTGCTCGTCGGCGGCGGGGTGCGTTGCTGGGGCAGCGACGGCCGATCCTCGCGCGTACGAGGGATCCGCGAGGCCGTCGAGGTCGCGTCGGACGGCAGCGACGGCTGCGCGCGCCTGGGCGACGGCGCGGTGAAGTGCTGGCATCGCTGGGCGGCGGCCCGGCCGCGCGCGGATGTCGCGGCGGCAGCCGACCTCGATGTCGGCCGCGGGCTCGCCTGCGCGGCCCTGCGTTCGGGCGGCGTGTCGTGCTGGGACAGCGAGGGCGCAGCGTGGCCGGTCGCGGACCTGCAGGGGGCCGTCGCCGTCGCAGTCGGCCAGTCGCTGGGCTGCGCCCGCCTGTTCGACGGCGGAGTCGCTTGCTGGGATCCTTCGGCGAGGTCGGCCGCCCGGCGAGTCGCGGGCGCGGCCGGCATCGTCGAGCTCAAGATGGCCGACGAGTATGCGTGCGGGCGCGACCGCGACGACGGCGTGTGGTGTTGGGGAGACAATCATCGCTTCGGGCTCGGCGATCCGGAGTCCTCGCCGTTCCTGACCCGGCCGCTGCGTGTGCCAGGCATCCCTCCGGCAGTCGATGTGCAGCTCGGTCGGGACGACGCATGCGCACGCACCGAGGCCGGCGAGCTGTGGTGCTGGGGCGCGTCGCTGTCCGGGGTCGAGGCGGAGCGGCCTGTGCCGGTCCGCCTCGGCGAGGGGGTGCAGCACGTGGTGCTCGCCGCCGACGGGCTTTACGCCGAGCTCGCTGACGGGCTCCACCACCTCGACGCTCGCGGGTCGAACGGGTTCGTGCGGGAGCCGGGGCTGACCGAGACGTCGGCGCTCGTGGTCAGCGAGGGGTGGGGCTGTGCGATCCAGCGAGGCACGCTGCGATGCTTTTACCGCACGCTGCCCTTCGACGCGACGGCGCCGGCGTGGCTCACGAAGGTTCGCCGGATATCGCTGCCGGCCGTCGTTTCTCTCGGCGGTTACGGACCTCGTGGCTGCGTGGCGCTCGCGGACGGACGCGCGATGTGCTGGGGCGACCGCTTCGACGGGCAGGATGACGCTGTGGCCAGAGATGCGTTGGTGACGGTCGCCGGTCTGCCGCCGGTCGATGCCGTCGCGGTCGGCGGCGGGTTCGCGTGCGCGCGGACTCCCACGGGCGAGCTGTGGTGCTGGGGCGATGCGAGCGAGGGCCGTCGCGGCGGCGCAGCGGAGGCGACGTCGAGCGCGCCGCGGCGAATCGAGGCGCTGCCGCCGGTGGTGCAGGTCGCCGCCGGAGCGGCTCACGCGTGCGCCCGGACCGAAGCCGGCGAGCTGTGGTGCTGGGGTCGCAACAATCGCGGTCAGCTCGGCCGCGGGACCCGCTCGGCCTGGTCTGCCGAGCCCGCGCCGGTGCAGAACCTCGCGCAGGTCACCGCAGTGGCGCTCTCGCACGAGACGAGCTGCGCGGTGGTGGCCGACGGCGGCGTGCACTGCTGGGGCGACAACCACAAGCGGCACGCGAGCCCGCGCGGCCTGCTGCGCTCGGAGGAGGCGGTGCCGGTCGATCCGTCGCGGGTGACATGGATCGACGCGCGCTGATTCGTGCCGGAGACCGTCGACGACAAGGCGCAGCGAGAACGCTCCTGCCGTGGCAGCTCGCCGAGTTCTCGACTGTCTTGGCGAGACGGTTGTCGACCGAGGCTCGCCGGTGTCTCGACGGTTCCCATGCCTTTTGATGATGACCTTGAGGACAGGTTATGGTGTGAAGTCGATGGCAAGGACGGCGCGTCTCGCCGGGCGTAGCGACGACAAGAAGCGCCTGCGACCGCTGCCGCGGCGTAGCTCGGTGGACTTCGACCGACGCATGTCCTTGCGGACATGCCCTCAGGGCCAGGATCCGAGCGCCGCGGGCGCCGCAAGACGAATCGCCAGAGCGGGGGAGGGGTCCGTCGACATAGCCAGTGAGATTATATCGTTGCTGCGAGCTGGCGGCGCCGCCAGTGGGACTATTCCATTGCTGCACAGCAGTTAAACTATTCCGTTGCTGCGAGCTGACGATGTGTTCAGGGCGTGCCGCGTGCCGACTTATGGCAGCCTCGCATCCGATGCAGGTCCCTGCCCCCGAATTGCATCCGGACGTCGAGCGCTTCGCGGTCTGGCTGGCCGGCTCCGCGGACGGCGGCGCGCGCCTCGTGGAGCAGGCCAGGCCGAGCGGCGATGTCCCGAGCCAGCTTCGGGCCTTGCTCCGCACGCTGCCCCGCGACGCCACGCGGACCGACCTCGACGCGGTGCTGCGCGTCGACCCGACGACCGTCATGGACCTGCAACATCCGTTGATCCGCGGCGAGCCGCGGCGCCTGTACGTCCTGCAGCGGCAGCTGCAACGCACCTGTCTCGCCGCGACCCTCGGGCGTTTGGCCAGGGACCGGCGCGCGGCGTTCATCCTGGTCGACCTCCTGGGTTACTCGAAGGAGGCCGCGGCCGCGATCCTGCAGAGGACGGCGAGCGCCGTCGATGTGCTGGTGTGCCGCGCTCGCCGCGAGCTCGACAATTACCTGGGGCCTCGCTGCGAGCACGTCGACCCCGAGAACCCCTGCCACTGCGTCAATCGCCTGCCGAGCGCCGTCGACCGCGGGTTCGTGGCCTGGCCGGCGCGGAACGACCTCCCCGACGACGGCCCGCTCCAGGCCCGTCGGTACAGCGACGCATCCGCCCTCTACGCGTCATTGACGCCCCCGGGCTGATCGGAGTCGTCGTGTCGGAACCCCGCTCGCGGCTCGATGAGCCCCTCTACGGACGTTACAAGGTGATCCGCGAGCTCGGCTGCGGCGGCATGGGGATCGTCCACCTCGCCCACGATCTCCGCATGCGACGCGAGGTCGCGATCAAGCGGATCCACCGCACCGACGGGGGCGGCCTCGAACGCTTCCGGCGCGAATTCAAGGCGCTGTCGGCGATCCGGCACCGCGGCGTGCCCACGATCTACGAGTGCGGCGACACCACGAAGGGAGAGGCGTTCTTCACGATGGAGATCGTGGAAGGCACGACCCTCGTCGACGTCATGCGAGGCGGCGCCCTCGCGCCCGTGCGCGCGCTGACCCTGACGATCGAGCTCGGCCGGATCTTGATGGCGGTCCACGAGGCCGGGATCATTCATCGCGACGTGAAGCCGAGCAACATCATCATCGAGCCCGGCGATCGCGTGCGCCTGCTCGACTTCGGGGTCTGCGCGCTGACCGACGACTACTACAAGCTCCGGCCCGTGACCGTCGTCGGGCAACGCTTCCAGAGCGGCGACTTCGAGTTCGTCGGCGACCCCGCCTATTCCGACCCGCAGCACTTCAACGAGGGCCTCACGTCGCCACAAAACGACGTGTTCTCGGTCTGCGTCATCCTGTACGAGCTGGTAACGGGGCGCCATCTGTACAGCCACGACATCATGGGCCACCGGGAGATCATGGCCGAAGAGTTCGCGCCCGAGCTCGCACCACTGGCGGTCGAGCTGCAACGCGGCGTGGCCGACACTGCCGACAATCGCCACCTGACGATGGTCGACCTGGTCCGCGAGCTCGAGATCGTGAGGTCGAAGCTAGCGACTCCTCGGGTGCCTCCTCCCCCGACCAGCCGCGCCCGCCGGCTCGCCCTGGGCGCGGCGCTCGTCGTGGCGTTCACCCTCGGCCGCTTCAGCGGTGAGCTGCTCGCGGCGCCGACGCATGCGCCGAGCCCTGCCGAGGTCGGAGCGTCCACCACGCCACCTTCGTTGATTCCTCCCGAGGTTGGCGCTGTCTCGCCGACGTCGTCGTCGGCAGCGAGTGGTGCGTCGCTGCCCGCGGAGGAAGAGGCGCCCGCCGAACGCCCCAGGGTGAAGAGCCGGACACGAATCCGCCGCACGGGCGCCGAGAGCTGGGACGATCGCATGGCCAGGGCCGAGGCGCACGCGCGGCGCTGCTTGAAGGGCAGGGGCGTGGCGCTTCAACCGCTCAAGGTGGCGCTCGAGCCGGACACGCCCGCCCGGGTCCGCGGGTTCACGTCGACGGCGCCGGAGACCGAGTGCGTGCGGGCGGCCCTGCAGCGCTTCGAGCTCCACGTCGCCGACGGACAGCGCATGCACACTTTCTTCGCCGATCGGAGGCCACGATGATCCTGCGCCTGTTGCTCACGCTCTCTCTGGCCGCTCCAGCGACGGAGGAGGCGGCGGAAGCGGCGTACAGCGCCGGCGATCTCGAGGCCGCGCTGAAGATGTACCTCGAGCTCGCCGAGGCCCCGGGCGCTCATCCGCCGCGCGCGCTCGACGGGGCCCACACCAGCCTCCGCGCCATGCACCGCGAGGATCCGCAGGGCGGTCACCTGTGCCGCGCCCGCGACATGGCGCGCGAGCTGGTGAGGCGCGACGCCTTCGCCAGCGAGCAGGAGCGGGGCGCGTGGATCGAGATGCAGGCCGAGGACGAGCGCGACCTGGCGGGCGTGTCGTGCCCGGACGCCGGGGTCGGTGCGACGGAGCGCAAGGCGAGCCCGGAGACCGAGCAGGCCGTGCTCGAGGAGTCCGGCGAGCGGGTGCGCAGCGAGCCGGCGGCGCGCGCCGAGGGGCCGGCGCCACTATCTGTCCCGAAAGACAGCTCGCCCTGGCGTCCGCGGAGCCGGATCGCGGCGGCCTCCGCCCTCGGCGCCGTCGGCCTGGGCCTGCTCGGCTGGATGGCCGGCGCCCTCGCGGGCCGCGCCCGCGCGAACGAGGTGATCGCGACGATCACTGCGGATGCCATGGCCGATGGTCGCGAGTTCACGCTCGGCGAACGAGCTGCCGTCCACGATGCGAACGATCGTCACCGCCGGCTCGACGGGATCGCGAAGACCGTCGGCATCGCCGGAGGTGTAATCCTGCTTACAAGTCTGGCTGTGCTCCTTGTTCCGCCGCGCGGGGCCTCACGGGCGCGAGTTCGCGCCAGCGGCGCTGGCCTCGTATATTCCTTCTGACATGGCTCGCCGATTCTCCAGCGTCGTCCTGCTCGCGCTCGCGTCCTGCGCGGATGCCCCGGCCTTCGCCGCGTTCGCGGCGTACGACGCTCAGATGTCCGCAGGGACAGGTAGCGACGGCAGCGGAGCGACGGCGACGACCGGCGCCGAGGACCCGAGCGCCGCATCGACGGGGAGCGGCGAGGCCGACGCGACGGGCACGGGCGAGGCGAGCGGAGGAGAGGCGAGCGGTGGCGCGGTGGACTCGACGAGCGTCGGTGATGCCGAGCTGCTGCCGCCGCAGATCCTCGCGGTCGACGTGCCGGCCGCGGTTCACCTGGCCGGGCCGGTCGCGGTGCAGGTGACCGTCGAGCACGCGACCGAAGTGCGGGGCACGCTCGACGGGGTCGAGCTGGAGCTGTTCGAAGACCAGGGCGGCGGCGTGTGGCTCGGCACCGCGCCGATCTTCGGCGCGGTCGACGACGGCGACCACGTGGTCGAGGTGACGGCGACCCACGGGCCCCTGGTCGCCACGTGGCCGCCGGTGTCGTTCACGGTGTCGACGCCGGCGCCGGGCGGGCAGGCGTGGGCGTTGCTCGCTCCGCCCGCCTCGACCACGAAGCGGGCGGCCGTCACGCCCGAGGGCGATCTGATCGAGGTCGGTGCGATGGGGGTCGAGGGCGTGATGATGCCGGCGATCCGCAAGCGCTCCGCGGCGAACGGGAGCGAGGTTTGGGCCGAGGGGACGATCGTGCTCGACGTGCGCGAGGGCTCGGCGGACGCGATCGCGGTGCGGGCCGACGGGTGGATGTGGGTGGCGATGAACGTCGCCAACCCGAATAAAAAATGGCAGCCGCGGATCGTCCTGCTCGACGCCGACGGTCACGCGACCGGCGTCGAGGCGCCGACCGAGCCGGGGCCGACGGTGCGAGGCATCGCCGTGACGGACGACGGCGGCTTCTTCGCGGTGGGCTTCGGCGGATCTGGCTTCGGGGACATGGACGTCGTGCACTGGCGGATGACCGGCGAGGACGTGGCCACGGCGAGCGCGAAGACGTGGGACTACCTGCCGCCCGATGACATGGCCGAACCACACACCTTCGACGATCTCGCCTTCGACGTCGTCGTCGTCGACGACGTCGCGTGGTTGGTCGGCGCCAGCACGGGGAAGCACGAGGCCGACTTCGTGTTCACACGCGGCGTCGTCGTGCGCATGGACGTCGAGACCGGCGCGGCGCTCGGGGCGGCGGTCTTCGCCGAGCCGGTGAAGGAGTGGCGCAATAGCATGTTCCTCGCGGCCGGGCGGCACCCCGACGGCGTCGTCGTCACCGGCAACGAGAGCACCAACGACGGCACCACGCAGCGGATCACCGTCCAGGCGTACGATGCCGCCGGCGCGCGCACCTACTACCTCGGCGAGTGGCCGGCGTCCGTCGCGTACGGGACCGGCATCGCGTGGAGCCTTCACGGTGGTGCCCTTGCCGCTGGCGTCGTGGATGACGGCGACGGGCTTCGCGGGGTCCTGTACGGCCGCGGGGGGCCGGGCCTCAACTTCGATCACTTGTTCCCCGGGACGGAGCCCTCGGCCGCGAACGGGCTCGCGCTCGACGCATACGAACAGGTGTATCTGGTCGGCGAACGAACGCTCGGCGGCGTGCGACAGGCCCGGGCCTCGCGTATCCACCGGTGAGCGCCGCTCACTGCGGGATGAAGCTGTTACACGCCTCGTGGACGAGACTCGCGGCGGCGCCGTTGAAGAACGTCGCATATTCGGCCGCGCAGATGTCGCCGTCGGCGTGGTAAGGGAACTGCTCGATCACGCTGCCCAAGAACTGGCCTTCAGGCGGGCTGTCATAGACGCAATCAGGCACCGGCTCGCCCTCAAGCGGTTGCGGGATGATGGCGAGGGCGACGATCGCGTCCTCGTCGCCGCCCTTGGCCGCGACCACGGCGTCGCGGACCTTCTTCGCGCTGAGTGTCGATTCGACGTCCTCGTTGTCCATGATGAACACGAACACGAGGAGCGCGTCGGGTCGCAGAAAGCCGGCGTTGCAACCCTCGGGCCCGTTGAGCTCGGGCGAGAGCGCCGCGACTAGCGAGTCGGCAAGCGGCGGATCCTCGCCGAAGGTGCCCACCTGCGCGATGCACTGGAACGCTTCGGCGGGGTCCGGCTCGCCATCGATGATGTAGCGATTGCCGCCGTAGAGGTTGCAGGGCTTGTTGTACGCGTTCGCGCCGGCGTTGAAGATGAGGCCTGCGCCCAGGGTCTTGTCGCAGGTCCAGACCTGGTCGACGTACTTCCCGCACTCGTAGTCGACCGCGTACGGGCCGCAGTTGCCCTTGTTCAAGCACCAGTCGGGCGACTCGCAGTAGTCGCCGCGCCATGAGCCGTCGGTGTTGATCGAGATGACGTGCGCGTCGAAGTCGGCGAAGTCCTCGGCGATCGTCTCGATGAAGCCGGGCAGGCTGGCGACCAACTGGTCCTGTTCGGTCGCCATCGTGTGCAGCGCCGAGATGGCGAACACGAAGTCGATCTTGCCCTTGCAGCCCGCGGGCGTCGGGTCGCCGAGGTCGGGCGGCGGGGCCATGTCGAACGTCGACGCCACGCCTGAGCTGCTCGCGGCGGCGCTGTCCTCGGCACTGCCGGAGGTCGAGGTCGAGGTCGAGGCCGACGTCGTCGTGCTGTCCGAGCTGCTCGACGTGTGCGCGACGGAGGTGACGCCCGTCGACGAGAACGCCGGCGAGTTGTCGGTGCCGCAGCCGAGCGCGAGGGCGGCGGCGAGGGCGAGACGACGCATGGCCCTCCGAGCGTAGCGCCGCGAGCGAGCGATGTCACGCCGAGGCTACCGCGGGTCGTCGGGCCGCAGCTGTTTCGGGCTGTTCGGTGGCGAGAGCGCGGTGGCGGCAGTCCCGGCGGCGAGCGTCCCGGTCCGTGGCAATAGACGCCACGCAGCGCCGATGAACAGCGCAAGAGCCAGCACGCTCACCGCGGCAGCGAGGGCGCCCCAAATTGGGCCGAGAGCGACGGCCGTCGCCAGGCCCCCGAACGCGGCAAAGCGTCCAGTAGAGTCGAGCCGACGAGGGCGGGAGCAGGCCGGTCGGGCTCACCTGGACGAGCTCTTCGCCGAGCTCGGCTCCTCCTCATCTCCGCGTCGCCCTCGTCGTCGCCGAACGCGACGGCAGGCAGCGGCGGACTGCTGCCGTGGCGCGGTTCGCCGGGCGCCTCGACGACCGACCTGTCGATCCGTATGTCCTCTCGGACATGCCCTCGGGGGCAGATGCGAACGCCTTCAGCCGACGCGCAGCCGGACCCGCTGGACCGAGTGGTCGGCGGCCTTTTCCAAGATGAGGTCGGCGCGCTCGCGCGTGGGGGCGATGTTCTGCCGCAGGTTGACGCCGTTGATCGTGTCCCACACCGTGTGCGCCAGCTGCATCGCGCTGGCCTCGGGCATGTTGGCGTACTTGTGGAAGTACGAGTGCGGGTCGCGGAAGGCGGTCTCGCGCAGGCGGCGGAACCGCTGGAAGAACCACTCGCGGATCGCCGACTCCTCGGCGTCGATGTAGATCGAGAAGTCGAAGTAGTCGGAGATGTACACGCCCTTGCGGCCGAGCGCGTGGGCGCCCCGCTGCAGCACGTTGAGGCCCTCGAGGATCAGGATGTCGGGCCGGCGCACGTGCTGCCGCTCGTCCGGGCGGATGTCGTAGAACAGGTGCGAATAGACCGGGGCCGCCACGTCCTCGGCGCCCTCGCGCACGTCGGCGACGAAGCGCATCAGCGCGCGCAGGTCGTAGCTCTCGGGGAAGCCCTTCCGCTGGAGGATCCCCCGCGCCTCGAGGGTGGCGTTGGGAAACAGAAAGCCGTCGGTGGTGACGAGGTCGACCCGCGGGTGCTCGGGCCAGCGCGACAGGATGGTCTGCAGCACGCGCCCCGCGGTGCTCTTGCCGACGGCGACGCTGCCCGCCAGGCCGAGGATGAACGGCGAGGCGTGGTCCGGGCCGGTGCGGCCGAGGAAGGTCTGGGTGACCCGCCGGAGCTCGCGCAGCGCGGCGAAGCGGAGGTTCAACAGGCGCGTGACCGGCAGCCAGATCTCCTGCACCTCGTCCAGCGACAGCCGCTCGTTGATGCCCCGCAGCGCGTCGAGGTCGGCCTCGCCGAGCGTGAGCGGGGTCTGTTCGCGCAGCCGCGCCCACGCGTCGCGGTCGAAGGTGGCGAAGGGAGCCCTCGAGGTCACTCGCCGCAGTCTCGCACACGCGCGCGCGCGGCACTCGCGCCTTCGCGCGTCGTGCAGGCGTGGAGAGCTGGATCCCGGGCCCGTCGGTGAAGTTCGTCGAGGCGGAGCCATCGGCTCCGTGCGGAAAGTCCGCCATTGCCGGGCGCCCCCGCAGCAAAAGAACACTTTATGGCCTCTCGCCCATTCTCGCGCGGCATCGGGCGCATCCGGGGGTGCTGCGCTGCGCCCGGATTCACACGACGAGGCGCCTGCACCCGGTGGGCCGCTCCACCAGAGCGGTTCTGATACGCTCGCTCCGCAATGGGGGAGCCCCCATTCGTCCGACCTGAACGCCGCGGAATCGTTGCACCCATGGGAAAACCCAAGCTCTCCTTCCGCGGCTGCAGGGCGGACGACGAGGACGCGATCTTGCCGCACGGTGGCGAGTACATGTGGCTCGCCGCCGAGCTCGCGGACTCTCTCGACCGGACGGATCTGGCGACGGAGATCCGCGACATCCTCCGCGATCCGGCCACCCGCGACGAGAACGGCGAAGCGACGTTCCCGCTCGAGCGGGTCGCCGCGCTCCACGGGCTGATGACCACGGTCGCCGCGCTGCTCCGCGCTGCCCCCGAGACGTGGGCGGAGCCCCTCGGCGATTACCCGCTGAGCCGCGTGGAGGTCGTCGCCGAGTATCTGAAGAGCGCGCTCGAGCGCGGTGTCGAGGTCGACCATGGCCGCTATACGTAGTCGACCTCGGGGCGTCGCGGCCTGGCGCGTCGTTCGGGCGAGCGGCGCGATGACGGTCTCGAATTGTTCACATTGAGCGGTCAGGGGCCGGCACCGACGGGCATCGACTGATGCAGCGCGCGCGAAATTCGGCGGCGCGTCGACGGCGTGTTGATGGCGGCCGGGACGAGCGCCATGGTGGTGTACGGGCCTCATCAGGTCGACGCCGTCGTGCCCGATGGCCGGGCGACGACGCCGGCAACGAAGGTGAGCTCATGCATTCGAGAGAGCGCGAGCGGTCGATCTTCCTGGCAGTCCTCGCCATGGCGTGCGGGCCGGACATCCCCGCGGAGAGCAGCGCCGTTCACCTGCGTCCGCGGGGCTGTGTGCGTCGTCGATCATGGTAGCTGTCCCGGTCCGGTGGGCAGCCAATGCGAGCAGTTCGAGACGGTATGGTACGACGAGCCGCCGCCGTCGCTCGAGGGCGATCGTGCGGGCGTCCGCGGGCACGGGGGAGGCGATGTCGCCGCCGGGCAGGGAGGTCCTGACGCCGCGCCGTGTGCCTGGTACGATGCCGTGAGATGGCCGTCAGCTTCCCGCGCCAGTACAACGCCGCAGTCGACCTCGTCGAGCGCAATCTGGCCCGCGGGCTCGGCGGCAAGATCGCCTACGTCGACGCGTTCGGGCCGGTGACCTACGCGGCGCTGGCCGAGCGGGTCGATCGGGCGGGCGACCTGCTGCGCGGGCTGGGGGTGCAGATCGAGCAACGGGTGATGCTGGCGCTGCTCGACACCGTCGACTTCGTGGCGGTTTTCCTCGGGGCGATGAAGATCGGGGCGGTGCCGGTGCCGGTCAACACGCTGCTGCCGGCGGCCGACTACGAGCACCTGCTGCGCGACAGCCGGGCGCGGGTGCTGGTGGTCAGCGATTCGCTGCTGCCGAAGCTCCGCGAGGCGCGGGCGCGCAGCCCGTGGCTGGCCGCGACGGTGGTGGCCGACAGCCCGGACGGCGGGCCCGACGACGGCCTGCCGCGGCTGCGCGACCTGCTGGAGCGGGCGGCGCCGGCGGTCGCTGCGGCCGACACTGGCCCCGACGACGTCGCGTTCTGGTTGTACTCGTCGGGCTCGACCGGGAAGCCGAAGGCGGCGATCCACCTGCACGCGCACCTGCGGCGCACCGCCGAGCTGTACGCCGGCGAGGTGCTCGGCCTGCGCGAGGACGACGTGGTGCTGTCGGCGGCCAAGCTGTTCTTCGCCTATGGCCTCGGCAACGCGCTGACGTTCCCGCTGACGTTCGGAGCCACGGCGGTGCTGCTGGCCGAGCGGCCGACGCCGGCGGCGGTGTTCGCGGCGCTGCAGCGGCGGGCGTGCACGGTCTTCGGCGGGGTGCCGACGCTGTTCGCGTCGATGCTGGCCGACCCGGCCCACGCGGAGGTGCGGCTGCCGGCCCTGCGCGTCAGCACCTCGGCCGGCGAGGCGCTGCCGCGCCACGTCGGCGAGCGCTGGCGGGACCGCTTCGGCAGCGACATCCTCGACGGGATCGGCTCGACCGAGATGCTGCACATCTTCCTGTCCAATCGGCCAGGTGACGTCCGCTACGGCACCACCGGCCTGCCGGTCCCCGGCTACGAGCTGCGCCTGGTCGACGACGCCGGGGCGCCGCTCGAGGGCGCCGACGAGGGCGCGCTGTGGGTGAACGGGCCGACCGCCGCGGCCGGCTACTTCAACGACCGCGAGCGCAGCCTGCAGACCTTCCACGGCCCGTGGACCCGCACCGGCGACCGCTACGCGCGCGACGCCGAGGGCTATTACACCTACCGCGGCCGCGCCGACGACATGCTCAAGGTCGGCGGGATCTGGGTCTCGCCGTTCGAGGTCGAGTCGGCGCTCGCCGCCCACCCGGCCGTGCTCGAGGCCGCAGTCATCGGCCACGCCGACGCCGACGAGCTCGTCAAGCCCAAGGCGTTCGTGGTCGCCCGCGACCCCGCCGCGGCCGGCCAGGAGCTCGCAGCCGAGCTGCAGCGGTTCGTCAAGGACCGCCTGGCCCCGTACAAATACCCGCGCTGGATCGAGTTCGTCGCCGAGCTGCCGAAGACCGCGACCGGCAAGATCCAGCGGTTCCGCCTGCGCGGCGGGTGAGGCATATGTCTTAAAAGACATGTCTATCGGAGCATGCCCTCGGAGACATGTCGCTCAGGCCATCAATGGACCTGAGCCGCCCGGGTCAGCGGAAGTACACCGGGTTGGTCAGCGCGAGCGGCTTGCGCCGGCGGTGCAGCTCGGCGCGCACGAACTCACCCGGACGCACGCGCAGCCGCAGGCGCACCGTCGCGTCGGCGGAGGCGACGGTCCGCGCGAACAGCTCGCCGGCCGGGCCGAGCAGGCGGACGCGGGCCCCGGCGCCGGCCAGCACGCGCAGCTGCAGATCGATCTCGGTGCGGCCCGCGAGCTCGACGGCGTCTCCCGGCCGGGCGCCGTCGACGGCGAGGACGACCCGCGGCGCGTCGCGGTCGTCGACCAGCAGGACGCGGCCGGCCCGCATGCCGGCGAGGACGTCGGCCGCGCCGCAGGTGGCCGCGGTCACGCGATTGAGCGGCCGCCGATGGTCGCGCAGCCAGGCGCCGGGGTGAAGGTCGGTGCCGGCGACGGCGATCAATCGCTCGCCGCGGATCAATCGATCGTGCCACCAGCGCACCGCCTGGCGGTTGCGAATCACCACACTGTCGAGGCCCCACACCTCGACGCCGTCGGCCCCGAAGGTGTCGTCCGGCCAGGTGCGGAACGGGACCCGCGGGTGAGCGATGATCACGAGGCCGCCGCGCCGGTGGGTCTCGGCGACCATGCGGCGAAAATCGTCGGCGACCACGCGCGACCGCCACGGCGGCGGCAGGATCGCGTCGGCCGGGGAGTCGAGGTGGATGCCGATCTGCAGGGCGTGGCCGCGGCGGGTGGTCCACTCCATGCCGGGGATCACCGTCAGCGGGGCGGTCGCGACCGCGGGGTCGAAGGCGGCGTGCGGGCTGTTGTGATCGGTGACGACGATCGCGCCGACGCCGTCGCCGGCGAACGCCGCGATCGCGGATCGTAGGCCCGCCGGATCGTAGGCCTGCCGCTCGTTGGCGGCCGTGGGCGCGTGGCTGTAGCGATCGGAGACGAGGGTGTGCACGTGGTTGGCCACGAGGCAGTCGCGCGGCGGAGCGGGAGCTTCGGTCGTGGCGGCCAGCTCGCGCACGCGATCGTGGGCCTTCGGGTAGCGGCCCGCGCACGCGCAGAGCAGCAGCACGGAGGCGAGGACGGGCGCGCGCGGCACGGGGGCAAGCTATCACGTGAGGACGGGCCGACGCGCCGAGGTGGAGGCATCGGCGGTGCAGAGCGATACGGCGGCGCGCACGCCGGTGCGCGCGCGAGTCCGCGGCGGGTGCGCGGACACGAGGCAGGGTCATGTCGGCGCCTGCCCCGAATGGACGATGGAGCGGACGAGCCGTGTGACCGGACGACGCCGACTGTCGTGAATGGGCGCCGCCATGAACGGCCGGTGCATGCCGTGTCGATTGCAGGTCGCGCCGTCGACCTCGTTTGAGTACGCGGCCAAGAGGCGGCGTCGCGGGCTCGTGCAAATGAGGGCAGGATGAATGGATCGAGCCGTGCCACGAACGGCGAGTGCATGTTGCAGTCGTTCTCGGTTGCGGCGACGGCGTGTCGGCTTCCCGGGCCCGGTCCGGCGCTCACTGCGGGGGGCAGGGAGGATCGTCCGCGGCCCGGCTCAAGGCCAGGCCGACGCCGTCGGCCCGGTAGTAGGCGCGATGCGCGGGCTGATAGAGCGCCACGACCCGCAGCTCGACGAGGCCGGCCTCTGGCCGCACGAACCGGCGCAGGTCGAGTCCGCGGAGTTCGCGATCGACGCACTCCAGCGCTCGATCGTCGGCGGCGCCGTCGACGGCGATCCACTCGGGCGCTCCCGAAGCGTGCAATCGATAGAGCAGCGCCACCCCGCTGCGAATGCAGCGATCGCGGCGCAGGCTGGCGTTCAGGCACGATTCGAGGGCCTCGGTGCGCTGCTCGACCCGGGCGAGGACGGGCGCTGATTCGCGCCCCCCGCCGTCGAGGCGGACGCGCACGCGAAAGCTCGCGGGGACGCGCTCCGTGGTGCACGGGCGCGGTGGGGGGCACGGATCGACCGGCGCCGCCTCGACCAGCGGGCCGGCCAGGAGGGTCTCTGCGAGCGGCCGTGAGGGCGGGCGCTGCAGCGTGAGGGCGGGCTCCGGGGCGGGCGCGGTCGCCTCGACCGGCGTCGGCAGCGGCGTCGCCAGCAGGGTCTCGACGGCGCGCGATGTCGGTTGCGCGGCTCGTTCCCCCGGCCGACACGCGAAGGCGACGGCGAGGGCCAGCAGGCTGCGCGAGAGGGCTGCTCGAGCTCGACGGTCCGCGGTCGAGCGCATGCGCCCGGCCTCGGGCGCTCGCCGCTGTGTCGCGCCACGGACAGGCATTGCGAGCGTCAATCGACGGTGAGCGTCGTGGCGTCGAAGTGCGGGCCCACGATCGCTTCGTCCTGCTTGTCGCAGACGCGGCCGCGCGCGGTCACCTGTTTGCCGGCGAGCTCGCGGTGGACGTCGCGCGCTCCGTAGGTCAGGATCCACCGCTCACCGTCGGCGGTGACCAGGCGCGCGCCGTCGGCACCCTTGCCGAATGGTTCGACGACGAGCTCGCCCTTCAATTCGACGACATCCCCGCGCGGCAGGCATTGCGAGCTCTCGTCATAGCCGCCGGACACGTCGCGGCTCCCCGGCGCGTTCGCCCGAGTGTCGATGGGCGCGACCGGTGCGGGCGCGGCCGGGGCGGGCGCGGTCGGTGCGGACGGCGGGTTCGCCGAACAGGCGGCCGCAAGGCAGGCGATCAGGGCCGGGGTCGCGGAGCGCATGCGGTCACCATACCCGCAATCGGGACGCCTGGCGCGGGTGGCGAAGTCGCCCGTCCGACACGCGTCGTCGCTGCGCTTCCGCGTGGGACGGGCGACCGGCGAACGAACGCGAAGTCTCGTGCGAGAGGCCGACGCGCCGCAGAGACGGGCGCGCAGGCGGGGCGGTCCGGCCGCCCTGGCCAGCGCGGAAGCAGGGCGAGCGGCGCGGGCGGAGCCGCGGGCGGGTGGCGCGGGGCTTTGACTTGCCCTCCCTGCGCAGGGGCCCAGAGTCGCGGCGCAGGTCCGAGCCAGGAGTTCGCAGTGAGCCTCGACATTCTCAAGGAGCGCGGCACGCCGCTCGAGCGGCAGGAGTTCACGTGGAAAGAGATCGCCGGCGAGCCGTACAGCAAGCTCGATGACGACGCCTTCACGCGGGTGCGACAGATCTTGATGCACGGCGTCGAGCAGGAGGCGTGCCGGCTCAAGCACTTCGCCGCGCGGTTCAACCCCGACCTGCGCCTGCCGCTGGCCCGGGTCCGCCGCGTCGAGCACCTCCAGGCGACGATGGTCAACTGGCTGATGCCGGGCGACCAGTCGCCGCTCGAGACGACGATCGGCTACGAGCAGGTGGCGATCGAGGTCACCGCGCACGTCGCCGCGGTCGAGCCGGACCCCTACGTGGCGCAGGTGTATCGATTCGGCCTGCTCGAGGACTTCGATCACCTGTACCGCTACGCGGCGCTGATGGACCGGCTGTGCGGCAAGGACGCCAACAACATCCTGCAGAGCTACACCGACGTCATGCCCGGCCGGCCGACGTCGGTCGAGCACCGCGCCCCGGAGGACGACCTGCGGCGCCACTACGAGAAGGCCACGGCGGCGCCGCTGACGAAGATCCACGCGGCGCTGATCACCGGGTCGGAGTGGCAGACCCGCGATTACTACCTGACGGTCGGCCCGTCCTTCGCCGACCCGGTCGCGCGCCAGCTGTACGCCGAGATCGCCGCGATCGAGGAGCAGCACGTCACGCAGTACGAGGCGCTGAGCGACCCGCGCGAGACGTGGCTCGAGAAGTGGCTGGTGCAGGAGGCGACCGAGGTCTACGCGTATTGGAGCTGCTATTCGCAGGAGCAGAACCCGCGGATCAAGCGGATCTGGGAGCGCTTCCTCGACTACGAATTGGGGCACCTGCACCTCGTGGGAGAGCTGATGCAGGAGGTCGAGCGGCGCGACCCGGCGGAGCTGCTCCCGCGCGAGTTCCCCGATCCGCTGAGCTTCACCAGCCACCGCAAGTTCGTCCGCGAGACGCTGGCCGAGGAGGTCGGGCTGCGCGCGCGCGGCTTCGACATCGTGCCGCCGGACCTCGAGAGCCCGGCCTCGCTGGCCTACCGCGAGCGGCTCAACGCGGGCGGCTCGCCGTCCGAGCTCGTGGCCGCCGGCTACCGCTGGAAGCCGGGGACCGAGCTCACCGACCGCCGCGTCCGCGAGGCGGAGTTCGTCTCGCTGAACCAGGAAGCAGCCCAATGAACAAGAACGACCGCCCCACCGACATCGGCATCAACCGCACCGGGATCGCGCTGTCGCCCGTCGACGGTCCGCTCATGACCGAGGGCGCGACTGCGAGGCCACCGAGCTCAGCCGGATCGGCGCGCGACGCCGCGATCCTGCGCTTCCGCTACGCGGTCGAGTCCGGGGAGATCGGCCACATGCCGCCGCCGCTGAGCCTGCGCGGGGTGACGCAGGCGGCGGTGGAGCTGATCAAGGGCCACAAGGGCAACGTGCTGCTCGACAAGCTGGGCGAGCGGCTCGCGTTCGAGCGCACCGGCGTGCGCCTGTTCGACGGCCTCATCCTCAAGTTCGAGGCGTCGGGCTCGTGGGCGGGCGGGCCGACGCTGGAGGACCTGGTGTCGTTCCGCGCCGACGAGGCGCGCCACTTCGAGTGGATGGTGGAGGCGATGACGGCGCTGGGGGCCGACGCGACGGCGATGACGCCGTCGGCCGACCTCACGGCGGTCGAGAGCCTGGGCGTGCTGCAGGTCATCTCCGACCCGCGCACCGGCCTCGCGCAGGCGCTGCACGCCCAGCAGATCGCCGAGCTCGCCGACGTCGCCGGCTGGGAGTTGCTGGCGGCGCTCGCCGAGAGCCTCGGCCACGCCGAGCTGGCGGCGCAGTGCCGCCTGGGGCTGGCGCAGGAGCACCTGCACGCGGCCTCGGTCGCGCGCTGGCTCAGGGCGCACGTCGAGGCCGCGGCGCACGGCGAGCTCGCGCGCGCGAGCTGACGGCGGGGCTCACTCCTGCAGCTGGAACAGGTCGAAGACGGGCACCCCGACGTGGCCCATGTCGCCGATCGTGATCCTCGTCGCCCGCACGTAGCCCGACTCGAGGCCGTCGCAGAACCCGCCTTGCGGCAAGATCTCGTAGACGTTGTCGGCGACGTAGCCGTAGCCGAAGCCCATCGCGCTGCCGCGGGTGAACTTCTCGATCGTGCACACCAGGTTCTGCAGGGCCTGGTCCGAATACACGGCGAGCTCGGCGAAGGCGACGTACTCCGAGGTCAGCACGGCGCCCTCGGCGAGGCACGGCGCGTCGATCGGCGCGGTGGCCACGTCGAGCTCGAGGTCGAACGCGCCGTCCGGGTGCTGGTACACGAGCGCCGGCGAGTCCGGGAGACCGGTGAGCAGGTAGCGCTGCCCCTCCTCGGCGTGGAGCGCGACCTCGTCGAAGGGGCTCAGGAGGTCGTAATCCGCGGTGAAGGTGGCGATGCAGTAGCCCGCGAGCTCGTCGCCGACCTGACCGTTGTTGCCGGCGTCACTGCCACCGTCGTCGCCGCAGGCGGCGAGCGCGAGGGCACAGACGAGAGCCTTGATTGCACGCATGGGTCTCTCCTCGGATGGGCGCGCTCCAGAGTGCACCGCGCGCGCGACTCGGCTGAAGGTCCACGGGTGAGGGGTCCTCGCGGCGCGCGTGACGACGCGCGCGCGGGGACCCGTAACGAGGGGCGCCGCCGGCGGTCCGAGGCCGGCGGCGCACGGGCTCAGGGCTTGGTGAACTCGATGCGGACCGACTCGGGGTTGGTCACCTCGAAGAACGCGTCCTCGGCGACGTTGTTGGCGCCGCTGAGGCCGAGGATGTCGCTGTAGCGGAGCACGCGCGACTGGGCCTTCTCGGCGACGTAGAGGTGCGTGCCGTCGAAGGCGAGGTCGACGGGGTTGCCGAGGTGCGTCTGGTCGCCGGCGATGACGGCGGTGACTGCGACGTTGCCCTCGGCGGTGTCGGCGTCGGCGACCAGGAAGATCGCGCCGTCGGTGTCCGACATCGCGTCGCCCACGTCGCTCAAGATCAAGGTCTTGGTGAGCGGGTCGTACTGGATGCCGTGGAGGTTGACGCCGATGATCTGGTCCTCGTCGTTGGCCGGCGTGAACGTGCGCGCCGGGCCGTTCGCGCCCTCGTCGGACAGGGCGTTGTCGAACACGCGCACGGTGCCGTCGACGCCGGCGGCGAACAGGCGGTCGTTGGCGTCGTCGTAGTCGATGTCCCACACCGCGCCGCCGCCGAGCTCGGCGAACACGAACACCGGCGGGGCGTCGCCGAAGGTCACCGGGTCGAACACCTTGATCGACGAGTCACCGAGGTCGGCGACGAACAGGCGCGTGCCCGCGGCGTCCAGGGTCATGCCCTTGGGCGCGACGAGGCCGGTCGCGGGGCCCCAGATCCGCGTGCCGATGGCGTCGACGACGTCGCCGTCGGCGAGGTCGGCGATGCCGGCCGCCGCGAACACGCCGCCGCCGTCCGAGGCCGGGGTGCCGTCGAAGCCGACGAGGGCGTCGCTGCCGACGAGGGCGATGCTCTGGACCGAGGTGATCGAGCCGAGGCGGTCGATGGTGGCCGTGACGTTCGGCGCGCCGATGATCGGGACCTCGACCTCGAGCACGGCGTCGGTGTCGAGCCCGGCCGGGTTGGAGGCGAGGATCAGGCGGTTGTTGGTGGCCAGGGCGACCGACTCCGGCGCGGCGACGTCGACGCCGTCGACCAGATCGTAGTCCTCGGAGAGCAGCGCCGGCCGGTAGCGCAGGAGCTTGCCGTTGGCCTTCTCGGCGACCCACAGGGTGGACTGGTTGCCGCCGGTGACCTCGAGGTCGACCGGGTTGCCGAGGTCGCCGCCCTCGATGCGCTGGGCCACCTCGACGTCGCCGTCGGCGTCGGCCGGATCGGCGATGCGGAACAGCTGGCCGTCGGTCGTCTCCATCGGGTCGCCGACGTCGCTGAGGAACAGGTTGTTGCCGACCACGGTGATGCCGTGGAGGTTGACGGACACCTTGGTGCCGCCCTCGACCGGGACGATCGTGCGGTCGGGCCCGGCCTGGCCCATCGAGTTCGAGAAGTCCTCGTAGACCTGGACCTCGCCGTTGGTGCCGGCGGCGTACAGCACGTCGGCGTTGCCGCCGGCGTAGTGCACGTCCCAGATGGCCTCGGAGCTGCCGAGGTCGGTGATCTCGAACAGCGGAGCGGCGTCGCCCTCGGCGTCGTTCGCGAACACCTTGATCGCGGCGGCGCCGGTGTCGGCGACCAGGATGGTGTTGTCCGGCCCGATCTCGACGCCCTTGGGCGTCTGCAGGCCGGTCGCGGGCCCGTGGATCACCCGGTCGCCGAGGCCGAGCGGCCCGTCGGCGGGGTTGTCGGCGAGGTCGTTCTTGACGATCACGCCGCCGGTCGCGCCCGGCGCGTCGTAGGTGATGTACGCGTGGCCCTGCTGGGTCACCGCGACGCTCTGGATGCTGACGACGTCGCCGGCCACCGAGAGGGTGGCCGTGGCGGCGTCGAGCGCGGGCGTCAACGCGACGATCCGGTCCTGCTCGAGCAGCGGCGGGTTCGCGGTCACCCACACCCGCGCGACCTCGATCACCGGCTCACCCGTGGTGGTGTCGGTGTCGGTCCCCTGCGTGTCGGTGTCGGTGTCGGTCGACGGCTCGGTGGTCGGGCCCGCGGTGGTCGGGGCCGTGGTGTCGGTGTCCGTGCCGGGGTCGGTCGTCGTCGGCGGCGTCGTATTGGTCGGGTCCGTCGCCGGCGTCGCGTTGGTCTCGGTCGCGTCGGTGTCGGTGCCCTCGGTGGTGGTCGTCGACGTGTCGGAGTCGGTGTCGGCCGGCGTCGGATTGTTACATCCCGACAGAGTCATCACGAGCGCGTTGGCGAGGAGCAATGAGATGTTACGGTCAAGATGGTATTTTTGCATGGGGGAATGTGTCCAGCGGGGAGGTTACGATAGCCGGCACTGCTCGGTCCGCAACAATCGTACGAAATTCCGGCTGCGATCACCGCTGAATCGGGGCGCTGAGCCTACATTGGAGTCGCGGGGGCTTTAGCCCCCGCGGGTCGTTTGCGCTCGACAGAGCGGCTTCGAAGCGCGTAAGAGCGGCCCTTGGCGTGGTCTCGTGAATCCCGCCCTGTCGTCTCCGGAGTCACATTCGTCTGCAGACCCTGTGGCGTGAGCGCGAGCGAACAGCGAACGTGGTTGCGGCATTCGCGAGAGCGACTCTCGTTAATTCATGCTTGACAATCGCCCGGGGGTCCGCCCCTCACGTGAACCCGGTGGTTCACGCGAGGGTTCGCGCGAGGGTCCGCAGGCGGCCGGCGCGAGCACGCCGGCAGCGTGGTCGCGTCGGTCCCGACGGCGCCGGTCCGCGAGGCGGCGCTCGAGCTGCTCGCAATGGCGTGAGCGTGCGGTCGTCCCGGATGTCTGAAAGGACAGCTTGCCAGGTCGCCGCGGCGGGTCGCAGGCGATAAAGCGGCGGATGCGGCGGCCGACCGGGCGCTCCCGCCCGGCCGAGGGGGCTGTCCGAAGAGGCAGTCTAGGCCGCGCGGTCGACGTCGCCGGTCGGGGTCGCCGGGGACGGAGCTGCTCCTTCGGCGCCGGCGTGCGGACGGTGGAGGCCGGTCTTGCCGGGCTCGGCGGCCCTGTAGTCGGTGATGGCCCACAGGCCGAGCAGGACGAGGCCGGTGCCGACGAAGAAGTTGCGGGCCAGGCTCGCCTCGTGGAAGCCGGCGAGCCAGGGCAGGGCGATCAGGACCGGCGCGGCGATCATCTCGAGGCCGCCGTGGACCGGGAACGGGATCACGCGCAGGACGCCGAGCGGGTAGCGGGTGAGGAGGGACAGCACCAGGAGCGTCCGGCCGATCACGAATGCGCTGAGCTGGGCGGCGTCGCTGCGGAAGTCGAGCCACAACGGGGCGAACAGGAACAGCGCCGCGAACAAATAGTCGAGGACGCCGTGCACGCGCGGGGAGACGAATCGCATGGGAATTCTCCGGGGTCTGGCCGCGGCCGGCGGAGAGGCCTGCGGCGGGTCCTCGGGCAGTGATGAAGACGATCGGCGTGGAGGCAAGCGCGAGCGGGGGCGGGGCGAGGAGGTGCGGCGCCCTGCCAGGGTTCGGCCCGCCGGGCGGCGCCGGGCTCGTCCGGCCCGCGTCCGCGCCGGTCGCCGCGAGGCCGGTTGCCCGGGGCGCCGGCCCGCGCCGGACGAGGCGAGCCGGCGAATGTTGCGAGCGCGGCCGTGGGGGCGACGCGAAGAGGACGGGCCCGACGTCCGCGGCGCTCGCCGCCCGCGAGGTCGCGCGGGCTCAGGGGGAATTTTTCCGGCGAATGGCGGGTCCGCGGACTCGCGCTAGCTTTGATCCGTGGGACATTCGTCAGGTATGAGAGCGCTGTCGTCCGAGGTCCACGGCGCGCTCGACCAGGGCCTGGTCTTCGCGCTGGCCCTGGCCCCGGCGTGGTTCCCCGCGGGGACGCCTCGCGTCGCCTCGATCGCCTGCTACGCGCTGATGCTCGGGCTATGGCTGCTGTCACAGCTGACGTGCTATCCGTTCGGCTCGGTCTGCGCGATCGGCTACGGCGCGCACGGGATCGTCGAGACGTCGCTCGCGCCGCTCGTGGTCGCGCTGCCCTGGCTGCTCGGCTTCGCCGAATGGCCGGTCGCTCGCTCCGTGTTCGTGTTCGCGGGCGTGGCGGCGCTGCTGCTGGGGCTGACCGCGTGGGGCCGGCGCGACGCTCGCGAGGCCCGGTACGAACCTCCGGTCGATCGCGGGGCGCGGCCGCCTCATCAGGGACCGTGAGGCGGGGTGCGAGCACGTCGTCGTCCTCGCCCGCAGGCGCTGCGAGGCGTCGAGGTCGGGCGTCCGGCGAGGCGGTGAATCTCACCGCCGCCGCGCCGGGGCTCGCTCCTGGACGCGATCGATGGTATCGGGGCCGTCCCAGACGTCGGCCTCGAAGTCGTCCTGCGTCGGGACCGGCGGGGCGACACGGGTCGTCTGTCCGTGACGGACCGGCGGCTCGGAGGTCCCGGCGTCGCCGGCGGGTTCAGGCGTGGGAGACGCGGATGCTGGGCTCGCTTCGCTCCCGGACGCCGGCTCGGCAGGCGGCGGCGCGAGGGGTCGCGTCGAGGCCGGACGCGCGCAGGCGAGGAGGTTCGCTGCCAGCGAGGCGGCGAAGGTGAGGTGATGCAGGCGCGGCATCACGCCGACGATGCCATCGGCGCCTGCGTTTGGCAACGACGTGCACGAACGCTCGTGAGTCGGTCGCTCGGACCATTGCCCGGTGTGAATGTGGATTGCGATGCCTGGTGCGAACGTGCGAGGGCGCGGCGGAGCGACGAGTCCGTGAGCGAGCTGCAAGTCGCATCGGCTCGACCCTCGCGTCCGTGTAGCGCTTCCAATTTTCGACCTCATGAACTGCCTCGATTGCGAGATGGCGAGCGATGAGCATCCATCGCCTCGTCCGCGTCGCCTCCGAGCGATCGCGGGTGATCCGGCGCGCCAAGCTGCGGGTCGAGAGGACGGCTCTCGATCACGCCACCAAATCGAAGGAGGGCCGTTGGCGCGCTCTGTCGCGGCTGGCCGGGCCGCTCGCGGCGAGCGGGACTCCATTCGCAGGTCGTCGAGGCGGCCAATGGCGGGTCTCGAAGCGGACCGCGGAGAGTCACTCCTCTTCCTCGAAGCGGCGCCGTCGCGCCTCGGTGCGCTGGCGGATGGCGTCGAGGATCTCGAGGCGGCCGTCGAGCGCGCGGCGGCTGCGGCCGAGGCGTTCGGCGAGCTCGTCGAGGTCCTCGCCGGCGTCGCGCGCGGCGGTCAGGGCGGCGTCCTCGATCGGCTTCCACGCGCTGGTCTTTTCCGGCGTCGCCGGCTTGCGCACCCGCGGCTTGCTCGACGGGGCGACCAGCGCGGGCTTGGCGAGGCCGAGCTCGGCGACGAAGCGGCTCGGGGCGTGCGGCGTGACCTCGAGGTACACGCATTCGCTGGCGCGCGTCAGGCCGACGTAGAAGATCCGCCGCTCCTGCTCGAGCGGGTCGCTCGCGTCGACGCCGGCGGGGGCGTCGACGGTGCCGAGGACGCGGTCCTGGCGGCCGGCCGGGCACAGGCCCTCGGTGAGGCGCGGCAGCAGGACCGTGCGCCACTCCTTGCCCTTGGCCTTGTGGATCGTCGAGACCCACACGCACTGCTCGGCCGGTCGGCCGGCGCGCGGGTCGAGCTCGGCGAGCGCCCGCGCGGCCTCGGCGGGGCCGACCTTGAGGCCCTTGAGCAGCGCGTGCACGGCCTCGAAGCCGGCCACCGCCTGCTCGAGCTCGGCCTCGGAGCGCTTGCGGCCGGCGAGCTGCGCGGGGATGTCGGCCTCGGCGACCAGCAGGTCGAGGGCGGCGCCGGCGGTGCGGCACTTGCCCATGCGCGCGAGCAGGTCGGCGAGCTCGCTCATCGACTCGATCGCGCCGCGCGGCTGGTCGGCGTCGCGGGCGGCCCTTGTGTTGCCGAGGACGACGCGCAGGCCCTTCGAGCCGAGCCGGCGGATCTGGCCGGCGAAGGCCTCCTTGCGGATGTAGCGGTCGGGCGCGAAGACGACGTTCCAGGCGTCCTCGAAGTCGACGGGCGCGTCGCTGGTGGCGAAGCGGAGGTAGGCCAGGGCGAGCTCGGGGCCGCGACCCTTGCGGACGAAGTCGAGGTCGTCGGTCTCCATGCCGATCCGCCGCGCGGCCAGCTCGGCGAGCACGCTGGTGCCCTGCAGGCGGCCGCGGTAGAGCACCGCGAGCTCGGCGGCCGGGTGCCCGGCGGCCAGCAGACGCTCGATGGTGCCGGGGACGTCGTCGGTGCGCTCGATGGCGCCGGGCTGCGCGCCGCGGCCGACGACCTCGATCGGGAAGCGCTCGTCGTTGTGGGCGATGAGGGCCCGCGCGGCGGCGGCGATCGTCGGGCCGAAGCGGAAGCTGTGCGACAGCGGATAGGTGCGCGTCGGCCGGTGCGTGAAGGTGCCGGCGAAGTCGTGGAAGAACCGCGGGTGGGCGCCCGAAAATTCGTAGATGGCCTGGTCGGCGTCGCCCACGGCCATCAGGGTGGTCTGCTCGTGCATGAGCAGGCGCAGCAGCTCGACGCGGGCGGGGTTCACGTCCTGGAACTCGTCGACGAGCAGGTGATCGATCGGCCCGAGCAGCCGCGGGTAGCGGCGCAGCACGGCGACCGCGGTGTAGACCATGTCGGGGAAGTCGACCTGCAGCGCCTGGCCGCCCCGGGTCCGCAGCTCCTCGAGCGCCTGGTAGGCCTCGACCAGCTCGGGGGCGTCCTCGCAGGCGGCGCGATTCGGGGTGACGAGGTGGGCCTTCCAGAAGCCGACGGCGGCGGCGATGTCGTCGGCCGACTCGATCTTGCGGGCGAACCGGCGGTGCACCTGCTGCGACCACTCGCGGGTGCGGTGGGCCGCGACCTCGAGCGGGCGCGTGAGCAGGCCGCGGCGCTCGGCGCGGCCGAGGACCTCGAGGCCGAGAGCGTCGAAGGTGGTGACCTTGACGCCGGCGATGCCTGCCGCCAAAAGGCGCGCGCTGAAGGTCTCCTGGATCGCCTTGTTGAACATGACGACGCGCAGGCGCTCGCCGTCGACCTGCTCGGCCAGGCGAGCGACGCGCCCGACGAGGGTGGTGGTCTTGCCGGCGCCGGGCGCGGCGTGGACGAGCGCGTGGGCGTCGAGCGGGTGGGCGAGGATCGCTCGCTGTTCGGCGGTCCAGTCCATGCGTCGGGCGCAGGCTAGCAGGACCCGTCGCGAGAAGGTCGCCGAGGTGGCGAAGAGAGGCTCGACCGGTCTTGGTTCAGGGCTCCGGCCGCGGGGCTCCCGTCTCGCCGTGTGTGCACCATCTCTTCGCGGCGACCCCGGCGCGGCGCCCGCGCGATGGTTGTCGCCCCGCGAGGGTCGGGCTAGCGTTCCGCGATGAAGTCCCTCGCCGATTACGAGCAGAAGTTCGACCGGCTGCACGAGAACTGCCCCGTCCGCGCCGCGCTCGACGTCATCCGCGGGCGCTGGAAGCCCTCGATCCTGTACGAGCTCAAGGAGGGCCCGCGGCGCTTCTCGCAGCTGCAGGCGGCGCTGGCGGGCATCACGGCCCAGGCGTTGACCGTGCAGCTGCGCCAGCTCGAGGCCGACGGCGTCGTGGTCCGCACGGTGCACCCCGAGGAGAGCCCGCTGCGCGTCGAGTACGCCTTCAGCGAAGACGGCAAGACGCTGTCGGACGTGATGGATCGGCTCGAGGTCTGGGGCGCGGCCTATCTCGCGCGCCGCGGCGCATCGCGGGTCGCCTAGGGTCGCTCACTTTTTTTGGAGCAGCTCAAAATTTTACGACGAGGCGCGCGGCCGGGGGCGCCGCTAGATTCCTCGCCATGCACAAGCTCCTCGTCGTCGATGCCAGCGGGCGGGTCACACGCTCGGTCACGCGTCGTCTCACCCGCCGCTTCACCGAGGTCTGGCGCGCGCACGAGCCCGGCGGCACGGTCCTCCGCCGGGATGTCGGGCTGGACCCGCCGCCGCCGGTCGACGAGCCGTGGATCGCGGCCGCGTTCGCGGACCCCGCGGCGCGCTCCGAGGCGGGGCGCGCGGCGCTGCGGGCGAGCGACGCGCTGATCGACGAGCTCGAGGCCGCCGATGCAGTCGTGATCGGGGCGCCGATGTACAACTTCGGGATGCCGGCGCAGCTCAAGGCGTACTTCGATCAGGTGATCCGCGTCGGCCGTGCCTTCGGCTTCGACGCGGCGGCCGCCGAGCCCTACCGGCCGCTGCTGCGCGCGCGGCCGGTGGTCGTGATCACCTCGGTCGGCGACGGGGCCCTGAACCCGGGCGGGGCGCTGGCGCACCTCAACTTCCTCGAGCCGCACCTGGCGACCTGCCTCGGCTTCATCGGCCTGACCGACGTCACGTTCGTCCGCATCGGCTTCGACGAGTTCCAGGACGGCCGCTTCCGGGCCTCGATCGCCGCGGCGGAGGCCGAGGTCGACGCGCTCGCCGCGGCGCTCGCCGCCGGCCCGGTCAATTGCCTGGCGTCGTGAGCGGCGACTCGTCGCACATCGCACGGCGACGATTGCGGTGAAGGTGCTGGACGGGCAGGGCGGCGGACCCTCCCGACGAGGATGGACGAATGCGCGGAGGGCCACGGCGATGCGACGCCCGGCGCGCTGGAAAGGGTCCATTCAATGCACCCCGATGACTCCACGGAATCGTGGCATGTCGCTCCCCGGCGCTCATGCATGGCCAGTGTCACGATACACAAGGACCCGGGTCTCACTGCTCGCGGTCCGCCCCGAGCCATCCGGGTGCTGCCGAGGACGAGCTCCTCGCAAGCACGAGGCTCGTGGTACCTACACGCATTTTCGACGGTACTGGTCGTGCGGTGCGAGCCGGTGATATGAGGCTTGCCACCGATGAGCGCCACACCCCCCGTCACCATCACCATCGACCTGACCACCAACCTGCGTGCGCCCGACGCGGTGTTGCCCGTGGGCGGGACGCTCGGCTTCATGCCGAGCGGCAACCTCCTCGTGCTCAAGCGGCTCACCAGCGGCCGGGCAGAGGTGTACGAGTTCACGCCCGGCGAGGGCAGCTGGACCGAAGTGGGCAAGGCGGAGATCAAGAGCTCGTCGGGGTCGCGGGCGGGCGGCGCGATCAGCCCCGACGGCACGCGGTGCGTGTACGGCCCGAAGACGGCGAAGGTGTACGGGTGGCCGGGCGGCAAGGCGATGGCCAGCCTGGGCGCGGTGAAGTATTCGCTGGGCGCCAACACGGTGGGGTTCTCTCCGAGCGGCGCCTGGGTGGTCGTCGCCGACAACGGCCGGATCTCTCCGCGCCAGCGCACCGTCACGGTCTTCGACGCGGGCACGGGCGAGAAGCGGGCGGCGATCAAGACCGACGAGTGGTGCTTCGTGCAGGCGGGGATGCTCGACGACGATACGGTGGTGACGCTCGGGCTCCACCTGGACTGGGATGTCGCCAAGGGCTGGACCGACGACGATCTGGTGCTCGGCTGCTACGACGTGACGACCGGCGCGGCCCGCTGGCGGCGCAAGATCCACGACGGCCAGCGTTTCGCGCTCGAGCCCGTGGCGCGGCAGGTGTGGATCGCCGACGACGGCGCGCCGCACGGCACGGGCGCCGAGCTGTGCCTGGCCGCGGACGACGGGCGCGTGCTGCGATCGATCGCGTTCAGCAGCGGCTGGCGTGCCGGACGACTCCCCCCGGTCGTGGTGCGGCCCGGCCTCGTGGCAGTCGGTGTCGTCCCGGTCGACGGCAAGCCCCAGGACGCGCGCTTCGTGCTCCTCGACCTCGAGGCGGGGCGACAGGTCGCGACCCTGGGCGAGGGCCGGGGGACCGACTACAACTTCGACTGCTTCGCGACGGCGCACACCGCGTCGCAATGGCTCGCGTCGGTGGACTTCTTCGGCAACGAGACGTACTTGTGGCGGCTGGCGTGAGCCGCCGGGTCGGGCCCGGACGAGGCGTGTCCGCGCGCATCGTCCGGTCCGGCGTCGTCGCGGTCGCAGGGGCTCACGCGATTTCCGATTCGCCAGCGAGCCCCTGCGCGCGTGGGGGCGCTGGTTGCAATTCTTCGCGCCGCGCGGTCAGCTTCGTCTTCATGCGCGGCGCTGGGGAGGAGATTGCCGGGCGGGGAGTCGCCGAGCGCCCGGGCCCGCTCGAGTCGAGGCTGGGCTACGTTCGAGCGGCCGGGGACGATCGCGTGATGGTGGGAGCCGGGAGCCGCGGGGCGCTGCTCGTGGTCGCGGACGCCTCCCCGACACGCGACACCGGCTGGGTCCAGGCTCGCCTGGCGATCCGCACCCTCTGCGAGGAGCTGGAGGCCGCGTCCGGGCGGGCCTCGTACGTGGGCGCCGCCGCCGAATTCTTCCAGTTCTCGATCCGTCAGGACCGAATCCTCGGACCTGCCGAGCAGGACTACGCCGACTGCGAGGCGCTGCTGGAGCCGCAGGCGACTGCGTCCCCGGACCTCCTGGCGACGTTCCTGCGCCTGAACCGCGCCATCGCCCGGTTCGTCGAGATTCGCCCCTGGTGGGGGCGTACGCCGCATGCCTCGTGCACCGCCGTGCAAGTCGTCGGCGGGCGCCTCTCGGGGGCCCACGCGGGGGGAGGTTGCGCGCTCCTCGTCCCCGCATCCGGGCCCGTCGAGCGGCTCGCGATCCGGGACACGCTCGCCATGTACATGGCGCGCTTGGATCCCGACATCGCGGCGAGCATGCCCGACCTCGACCAGTCACCGCTGCAGGACATCGGGGTCAATGCCCTCGGCCTCGTGGACCTCCGCGCGCCCTCGCTGGCGATCCAGACCTTCGCGCGGGACATCTCGGCCGGGGATGTCGTGCTGCTCTGCTCGCGCGAGCTCCCCCTGGCGGACGACGTCGTGGCCGCGATCGTGGGCCGCGCCCGGGCGTCCTCCGGCTCGCTGGATGAATGTGTCGCCGCATTGACGCGCGCCCTGAGGCAGGCGAGCGACGAGGCACAATTGCAATTCGCGGTCGCCCTCGGCGTGGTGCGAGCCGCTTCGGCCTGACGATCGTGGTCGTGGCGTCGCCCCGCGGCGGGTCACTCCATCCAGTCGTCGTCGGGGCCCAAACGATCGGAGGGCCAGTCGATCTCGAGCTCCTCGTCCCATGCGCCGGCGGCACCGATGCTCACGTCGCTCGCCCGGGTCATCCTGTATCCGAGCGCCGCGAGCTCGGCCGCGAACGCGGGGAGTGAGAGGCTCATCAGGTCGTGGGTGCTGTCGCGATACTCTCGCCCCCACGTCCCCAGGTAATACAGGCGGTGGGCAGCCCCGCAGGCCTCGAGCTCGCGATCGACGCGCCGCGCGAGGTCTTGCAGCGCCTCGAGGTAGTAGAGGCTGACGAAGCCGTCGTCCTCGTCGGTCGGGCGGCCATCGAAGGTGTTGTGCCAATCGGGGCTGGGCTGCGGAGACTCGTCGTCGGCGTCGAACTCGTCGGGCCCCGCCAGCCGAACGAGCCGCTCGGCAGCGTCCGGCCCCCGCAGGACATAGGCTTCGATATCGGCGTCATAGCTGGGCGGGCCGGAGGGGCTGGTTCGCATGACCCTGAGGGGCACGTCCCCGAGCGCCCTGTTGAACCCCGAGAACCAGGAGAAGTCGTCGCCCACCCAGTGCAGGAGTCGCCGCCCCTCGCTGCGGAAGGACTCGTCCGGGTGCTCCACCATGTTCATGTGCATGAAGTAAAGGAGCTTGCTGTGGCCCAGGGCGCCGGGCGGATCGGCGCCGAAGAGCCGCCCGAGGAGGACATGCCATTCGTCGGCGGGGACGGGGACGAGTCCGTGCGCGCGGAGAAGGGCGAGCAGCTCCCAGGCTGCAGGGTGAGGCGAGATGCCCATGGAGCGAGGCTATCACCGCGCGGGTCGTCCCGGGCCTGCCTCATCTGGCTTTCGGGTCAGCTTCACGCGCCGTCACGGCGGTGCCGGATCGACCGCGAGCGGGCGCGTGAGCAGGTCGCTGCGCCCAGGACTCGAGGGCGAGGGCATCGAGGGCGGTGATGTCGACGGGGCGATGCTCGCGGCTTCGAACTGCGCGCGGAAGGTCTCCTCAATCGCCTCGTCGAACACGACGACGCGCACGCGCTCGTCGTCGACTCGCTCGGCCAGGCGGGCGACGCGCCCGACGAGCGTGCGGGTCTCGTCGGCGCCAGGGGCGGCGCGGAGGAGCGGGTGGGCGTCGCGCGGGTGGGCGAGGATCGTTCGCTGTGCGGCGGTCCAGTTCGTGCTTCGGGCGCAGACTCGCGGGCTGCGTCGCGAGAAGGTCGCTTTGCTGGCGCGCGAGCGTCAGGCGGATCTGCGACGATGCCGGTATGAGCGAGCCGCGAGGGGTGCGAGCGCTGCGGGCCGTGCGGGCATGGACGGCCGATCGGTTCGAGCGGGCGCGGGCGCGGGTCGGTGAGGGCTCGGCGCACGCGCTGGCCGCCGGCGGGGTGCGGGCGGCCGCGACGGCGCTGGAGCTGGCGACGGGGCCGCTCGGCGGGACGCTGGTGGCGGCGGGGGCGGAGGCCGCGGTGCTGGCGATCGCCACCGACGCGGTCCGACGGGCGCTGGCCGACGCGGCGACCGAGGCGGACCTGCGCGCGGTGCTCGCCGTCGTGATCGCCGAGCTCGCGCGCGAGGAACTGTGCGAGGCCCACGTGGCCGACGGCTGGCGTGCGGCGTGCGGGCTCGATGCGCCGGCCCGCGGCGGACAGGCCCTCGTCGTCGGCCTGCGCCGCGCGGCGGTCGCCGTGGTCGGCTCACGGGTGGCGACGGCGGCCCTGCGCAGGGCCGGGCTCAAGAAGCTGATGTGGGTCGGCTCGGCCGTGGCAGTGGCGCGGCTGCCCGCCGAGGTGCGCCGCGCCTGCGAGCTGGTGCGTCGCGCGGAGCAGCGAGCCCGGGTCGCCGTCGCCGGTGGTGAGGCGGGGCTGGCCTAGAGCCGCGACCGGGGAGCGTCGAAGGGCCCGGTCGCAGCGCTCGCGGGACATTGCAGGCTTGCAACAATCTGTCCGGCGGGACAGGACCGATCGGACAGCGCGTGGCCGCGCCAGGCTGGCGAATGGAGAGGACGACGGCGGCGGCGGTCTCGGCTACACCACGACGGTGGACCCAGAGAACGAGCTGCACGAGGCCCCGCTGGTCGTGATCGAGGTCGACGCGGCGCTCGTGATCACCGGCTGGAACCGCCGCGCGGAGCGGGTGTTCGCGACCGCTGCGGCGGCGGCCGTCGGCCGCCCGCTGGCCGAGGTGCTGCCGCTGGCAGAGGGGACGTGGTCGTCCCTCACGGCCGGCGACGACCCGCCGCGGGTGTGGTCGATCCGCCGGCCCGACGGGGCCTGGTCGCTCGAGGCGTGGTCGCAGGCGCTGGCGGGCGAGGCGGGGCGGGTCCGGCTGTACGGCCACGACGTCGGCGCCCGGCGGGCGGCGGAGGCCCGGACCGCGCTCGAGTCGACGATGCTGCGCGCGCTCGAGGACAACCTCGAGATCGTGCTGTGGGCGTGCGACGAGCGCGGGGTGTTCCTCTACCAGGGCGGCAAGGCGAGCGAGCTGGCCCGGGTGCCGCCCGACTACCTCGTCGGCAAGAACATCTTCGAGCTGTACAAGGCGCAGGGCAACGGCGAGCTGATCGCGCGGGCGATCGCGGGCGAGCCGGCCCACACCCGCTCGGCCGAGCTGTACGGGCTCTACTGGGACACCTCGTACATCCCCGTGCGCGACGACCCGAGCGGGGCCCGGCTGGTCGGGGTGTCGCTCAACATCTCCGAGGCCAAGCTGGCGGAGCTCGAGCTGCGCGGGCGGGTCGAGCTCATCGAGCGCCAGCAGGCGGTGATCCGCCAGCTCTCCACGCCGATCCTCGAGGTGTGGGACGGGGTGCTGACGATGCCGATCGTCGGCCTGGTCGACACGGCGCGGGCGGCCGAGATCATGGACAGCCTGCTGCAGGCGGTGACGCGGACGCGGGCCCGCTTCGCCATCCTCGACCTCACCGGCGTCGAGGTCGTCGACACCGGCACCGCCGGCCACCTCGTCGAGATGATCCAGGCGGTCGCGCTGCTCGGCGCCCAGGGCATCCTCACCGGCATCCACCCGACGATCGCCCAGACCATGGTCGCCCTCGGCGTCGACCTGTCCCGCGTCGTCGTCCACGCCAAGCTGCGCGACGCGCTGAAGCACTGCCTGCGCGCCGCTCGCTCCTGACGTGGGCGAGCGGACATGCTCGAAAGAGCATGCTCTTGTGGACATGGTCGAATCGACATGTCCTGAGAGACACGACCCCTAGGTGGCCCGGGCGACGGTGTTCAGGGCGGCCTCGAGGGCCTCCTCGCTGACCGGCTTGACCAGGTGGCAGTCGAAGCCGGCGTCCTGCGAGCGGCGGCGGGCGTCGTCCTGGCCGTAGCCGGTGACGGCGATGACGAGGGCGCGCTCGAGGCCGGGCTCGCGGCGGAGCCGGCGGCCGACCTCGTAGCCGTCCATGTCGGGCAGGCCGATGTCGAGCAGCACGACCGCGGGGCGGAACTCGCGGGCGGCCGCCAGCGCGCCGGCGCCGTCGTGGGCGACCCGGACGTCGGCGCCGCGGGTCTCGAGCAGCAGCTGCAGCGACAGGGCGACGTCGTGGTTGTCGTCGACGACGAGGATCCGCGTGGCGCCGCGGACGGCGGTCGAGCAGGGCGAGGGCGGCGGCGGGGCGACCGCGGCCGCGGCGTCGAGGGCGGGCAGGCGGACCACGAACTCGCTGCCCTGGCCGAGGCCGGGGCTGGCGGCCTGGACGCTGCCGTGGTGCATCTCGACCAGGCGGTGCACGAGCGTGAGGCCGAGGCCGAGGCCGCCCTGGGCGCGGTCGAGGGTGCGGTCGCCCTGGGCGAACAGGTCGAACACGCGCGGCACCAATTCCGGCGGCATGCCCATGCCGTCGTCGGTCACGCGGAGGAGCGCGCCCCGGCCCTCGCGCTCGACGGCGAGCCAGATCCGCCCGCCCGGCTCGGTGTACTTGGCGGCGTTGCCGAGCAGGTTGAAGACGACCTGGATCAGCCGCACCGGGTCGCCGTGGACGTGCAGGGGCTGCGGCGGCAGGGTCACGGTGAGGGTGTGGCGGCGCTCGTCGATCGCCGGTCGGGCCATCTCGACCGCTTGCTCGGCGATCCGCGCCAGGTCGACGGTCTCCTGCCGGAGCTCGGTCTTGCCGCGGGTGATCCGCGAGACGTCGAGGAGGTCGTCGACCAGGCGGGTGAGGTGGGTGACCTGGCGATCGATGATCGCGTAGGCGCGGGCGCGGGCCGGGCCGCTGAGGTCGCGGCGGAGCAGCGAGTCGGCGACGCTGCGCAGCGGCGCCAGCGGGTTGCGCAGCTCGTGCGACAGCATGGCCAGGAACTCGTCCTTGCTGCGGTTGGCGGCCTCGAGCGCGGCCTCGGCGTGCTTCTGCTCGGTGATGTCGAGGGCGATGCCGGCGAGCAGCCAGCGGCCGCGGTCGAGCAGCGGGAACTTGAGCGAGAGGTAAGCGTGCGGCGCTCCGTCGTGCGTGACCGTCTCGATGAAGCGGACGACCCGCCGCTGGGACAGCACGAGCTGGTCGTTGCGGCGCAGCGGGTCGCCGACCTCGGCCCCGAACAGCTCGTGGTCGGTCCGGCCGATCCAGTCGACCCGCTGGAACTTCTGCTCGAGCTCGCGGTTGACGAACACGTAGCGGCCGTCCTCGTCCTTCATGAAGACGACCGCGGGGTTGTTGTCCATGAAGGTCTGGAACCGCTGCTCGCTGGCCCGCAGCGAGTCGCCGGCCTCGTGACGCAGGCGGGCCAGGGCCAGGTGCGCCTCGACCCGCGCCAGCAATTCGCGGGCGCTGAACGGCAGGGTCAAGTAGTCGTCGGCGCCGGCGCGCATGCCCTCGACGCGGGCCTCCTCGCCGGCGCGGGCGGACACGAGGAGGACGGGCACCTCGAGGGTGCGGGGGTCGCTGCGGAGCGCGTGGAGCAGGCCGAAGCCGTCGAGCCGCGGCATCATCACGTCGGCGAGGAGCAGGTCGGGCGGGTCCTCGCGGGCGCGGGCGAGGGCCTCGGCGCCGTTGTCGACGGCGACGACGTCGTACCGCGCGCCCAGCAGGCGGCGCACGTAGTCGCGCATGTCCGCGTTGTCGTCGGCGAGCAAGATCCGCGGGCGAGCGGTGGGCGGACGCGGAGACGGCGGGACCTCGCCCTGCCGCGGCTCGGGCAGCCAGCGCAGGGCGTCGCCGACGTACGGCGCGGCGGCGGAGGTGACCGGCCCTGGCGGCGTGGCCGGGCGCACCCGCTCGGCGGGCAGGTGATCGTGGCCGAGGGGGAGCGTCACGGTGAACACGCTGCCGGCGCCGGAGCGGCTGTCCACGCGGACATCGCCGCCGTGGAGCCGCACCAGCTCGCGCACCAGCGCGAGGCCGATCCCGGAGCCCTCCAGCGAGCGCCCGCCGCTGCGCTCGATCCGCTGGAAGCGCTCGAACAGCCGCGGCAGCTGATCCGAGGCGATGCCGACGCCGCTGTCGCGCACCGTCAGCTCGACGGCCGCGCCGCGGCGGTGCAGGGCGACCTCGATCTCGCCGGAGAGGGTGAACTTGAAGGCGTTCGAGACCAGGTTCAGGACGATCGTCTCCCACATGCCGCGGTCGACGTAGACCGGGTCCGGCAGCGGCGGACAGTCGAGCTTCAGCGCCAGGCCGGCGCGGTCGCAGGCGGAGCGGAAGTTGCTCGCCAGCTCGGCGGTGAGCGCGGGCAGGTCGGTCGGTTGATAGGACACCTCGATGCGCCCGGCCTCGATGCGCGAGAACTCGAGCAGGGCGTCGACGAGGTGCGACAGCCGCAGGCAATTGCGGTGGGCGATCTCGAGGCGCTCGCGCTGGCGCGAGGTCAGGGGCGCGTCGCCGTCGGTCAGCGCCTCGTCGAGCGGCCCGAGCATCAGGGTCAACGGGGTGCGAAACTCGTGGCTGATGTTGGCGAAGAAGGCAGTCTTGGCCCGGTCGAGCTCGACCAGGGCCTCGGCCCGCCGGCGCTCCTCGGCGGACGCGAGCGCGCCGGTCACGGCCACGGTCACCGCGCCGGCGAGGAGGTCGTAGAAGTTGCTGTAGGCCTCGTTCCAGGCCAGCCGCGGGCTCACCCCGAGGACGAGGATCGCGGTCGGCCTGTCGTGGCCCGGGAGCATGACCGGGACGGCCAGAGCGCGCCGCGGCGGCTCGGGGTAGGGGCCGCTGGGCGTCCGGAGCTCGGTGACCGCGACGGTCTTGCCGGTGCGCACGACCTCGGCGAGCGGCCACGTTGCGGCGGGGTCGCTCATCGCCGCGGTGGTCGGGCTGGCCGCGGTGCCGGCCGCGATCCCGGCGCAGCCGGCGAGGTGGGCGAGGTCGTCCGGGCCGACGCGGTAGGCGAGCACGAACGGGACGTCGAACGGGTACTCGCCGAGCGTGGCCGCGGTGCCGATGAGCACGTCCTCGAGCGTCCGGGCGCGGGCGGTGCGAGCGGTGAGGTCGCGGACGGCCCGCGTGCGGCGGTCGCTGAGGACGTTGTCGGTGATCTCGATGCAGGGCACGAGGACGCCGCCGACCCGGCCGTGCTCGTCGAAGATCGGGCTGAGCGAGAAGGCGAAGAAGGTCTCCTCCATGTGGCCGTGGCGGTCGAGGAAGATCTGCCGATTGTCGACATAGACGGCGGAGCCCTCCAGCGCCTGCGCGAACGAAGCACCGATGTCCGGCCAGGCCGAGGCCCAGCATTCGCTGAAGTCGGAGCCGAGCGCGGCCGGGTGCTTGCTGCCGCAGATCGGCCGGTAACTGTCATTGTAGAGCAGGACGTGGCCGGGGCCGAGGGTCAGCGCCATCGGGAAGTTGGTCGATACGCACAGCTGCACGATCGTCCGCACGCTCGCCGGCCAGCCCTCGAGCGGCCCGAGCGAGGTGCGCGACCAGTCGTGCGCGCGGATCTGCCGGCCCATCTCGCCGCCGCCGATCAGCCAGTGGCAGACTCCGCTGCTGCTCTTGTCGGTCGCCGCTCGCATGGGTCCGCTGCCCCGCCGCGCCGGCGAGGTGCGCCGATCTCTATACCTCCCGTCCCGCGGCGGGGCGTCCGCCGGGCCCCGCCGCCGCCGCCGCGGCCCGCCGCGCGAGATCCGGCCCGCGCGGCGCGGGCGGCCGGCGGCGCGGGGCCGCGGTCAAGGCGTGACATGTTTTAAAGGATATGTGAAATGCCCTTTGGGGCATGTCTTGAAGGTCATGTCATGCCGATGGCGTCGTGGGCGATCTTCGCGGCCGCATGGGAGGGTGACCCGTGGACATGCGGGCGTCGGGCAGCGCGCGCGAGCGCTGGGTGGCGGCCCTGGCCTGGCGAGCGGGCCGGCCGAGAGCTCGGCTGTCCCCGACGAGCCCGGCGCGGACCCGACTGCCGCGAGCGGCCGCTGTACCCGCTCGAGCGCGGCCGATCCTGCGCCCACGCCGGGCTCGACAGGTGCCCGGCGATTCGGTGAGCCGCGCATCCGCGGGACGGGTGCGCGACCGTTCCCGGCGCGGTTGCAAGCACGACGGGGCGAAACTCCGGACCGGCTCCAGCGCGGCGATCGATCGCCGGGCGGCTGCCGGGTGTATCGTGGTGCGCGATGTCTTTTCTTCGTCTGCTGCTTGTCAAGAAATTTCAACCGCGATGGTTCCTGTGTCTGTTGCTGACCGGGTGTCCCGAGGGCCAGGACGGCTCGTTCCCCTGCGGCGACAACGGCGGGAGCTGCGATGCGGCCACCGAGCTGTGCATCGTCGGCGGCCCCGATCGCTGTTCCACGTGCGTGCCGTTGCCTGCTGCCTGCAATGAGGATTCGACGTGCGGCTGCGTGCCGCCCGGGACAGATCCGCTGTACGGTTCGTTCGCCTGCGAGGACGCGGGCATGTGCGAGGAGGAAGGGGACGGGCGCGTATTGACGTGCGCCCAGATCGCGTGGGGTTGCGGGTGAGCCGGTCGGGGCGATCACCGTCGGCGATCCGGCGAGAGCCCGCGCATTCGCGGCGGAACCGTGCGAGCGGCGCCTGACCGGACCGCCGGGGGCGCGCGACGGTCGGGCCCGCTGCGCCGCGGTCTTCACAATTGGAAAAATAGAAGGTCGCGACCGCCCATTCGCGAAGCGCCGGGGGCGCCAGGCCGAATGCACGCGCGAGCGATCGGAATGCACGAAATGCGTCGTCGCGGGGCGCCGGGCTGCGCTGCGGGCCGCAGCCGCGGCGGTCCGTCCGCGGCCGCGGCGCCGGCGTATGCGACGACAGGGCGCGCGCTACATTGGGCGCCATGTCGTGTACGTCCGGCCTGGTCGCCTGGCTGCCGTTCTCGTTGTGCCTGGCGTTGACTGTGGCGGCCACCGCGCTCATGGGGCACGCGGAGCGGCTGGGCGAGCGGGCCCGGCTGGCGAGCGCAGTGCTGGCGACGCGCGGCCGGATCGTCGAGCGCATGGCCAGCTACGTCTCGGTCCTGCGCGGCTCGTCGGCCCTGCCGTCGCGCCCCGAGCCGGTGACGATCGATGAATTCGGCCGGCTGGTCGAGCGATTGCGGCTCTCCCTCCATTACCCCGGCACTCTGGGGATAGGCTATACGGCGCGGTTCGGCGCGATGGAGGTCGACGAGGCGACCGCGCGGGCCCACGCGGAGGGCTGGCACCACGTGCGCGTGTGGCCGGGGACGCCGCGCGAGGAGATCCACGCGGTCGTGCTGCTGGAGCCGCTGGATCTGCGCAATCGCGTGGCGCTCGGCTTCGACATGCGGACCGAGGGGATCCGCCGCGAGGCGATGGACCGCGCGCGCGACATCGGCGACGTCACGCTCAGCGGCAAGGTCACTCTGGTGCAGGAGATCGACGCGGACGACCGGCAGGCCGGGTTCCTCCTGTATTCGCCGGTGTACGTCGACGGCGGCGTGCCGCCCTCGCTGGCCGAGCGGCGGGCGAAGTTGAAGGGCTACGTCTATGCTCCGCTCCGCGCCGGCGATCTGATCGAGGGCATCTTCGCCGCGGACCTGCCGACGGTGGCGTTCGAGCTGTACGACGGCCAGCGGATCGACGCCGCGGGCCACATGGCCAGCTTCGGCCGGCCGATCGCCGCCGACGACGACGTGATCGTCGAGACGGTGGAGGTGGCGGGCCGGCCGTGGACGGTCCGCTTCGCCGACGCCGCGCCCCGACAGGCCGGCGTGTCCTTGACGCTGCTGGTCGCCGGGCTCGGCGCGTCGCTCAGCGCCGTCGTCCTGATCGCGACCCGGATCCGCGAACGCGCGCGCGCGCAGGCGCTGAGGCGCGCGACCGCGGAGGCGCACGCGAACCAGGAGCGGCTGCGCTTCACCGATCTGTTCGTCGGCATCCTCGGCCACGACCTGCGGACGCCGCTCGGCGCGATCGTGCTGTCCGCCGAATTGCTGCGGCGCAGCCGCGGAGAGGCCGACACGACCGAGGCGTTCGAGCGGCTGCAAGCGAGCGCTCGCCGGATGACGCGGATGATCGACCAGCTCCTCGACCTCACGCGCGTGCGCCTGGGCGGCGGCATCGCAGTGCTGGTCCGGCCGACCGCGCTCGACGCGGTCGTGCGCGACGTGGTCGACGAGCTCGTGCGCGCGGTCCCCGACGCCAGCGTCGAGGTCGTCGCGTCCGGCGACCTCGCCGGCAGCTGGGACCCCGACCGCCTCGCGCAGGTGTTCTCCAACTTGCTCGGCAACGCGGTGCGCCACCGCAAGGACGCCCCGGTGCGCGTCCGCTTGATGGGCACCGCGCCCGACCGCGTGGTCGCCACTGTCCACAACGCCGGCGCGATCGCGCCGGCCCTGCTGCCGGTGGTGTTCGAGCCGTTCCGTGCCAGCGGCGCGCGCCCCGAGGGCGGCGCGTCCGGGCTCGGGCTCGGCCTCTACATCACCCGCGCGATCGTCGAGGCCCACGGCGGCGCGGTCACGGTCGCCGCCGCCGAGGGCGTGGGGACGACCTTCACCGTGACGCTGCCGCGGACCACCCGCGCGGGGCCGGGCCGGGGCGCGCGATCTTCATAATGTCTCGTGAGACATGACCGAAAAGGCATGTATGAAGGGTCCGCTCGACCGCGGCGGCGCTCACTCGATCGCGCAATCGCCGAGCTTCTCGTCCCACTCCTGGCACACCTGGTTCGGCGGATCGTCGGGCGAGACGTAGGCGTCGAGCTCCTCGCAGGTCGCCTGGGACAGGCAGTCCTGGCGGCCCAGCTCGGTGTCGGCACAGTCGGTGCCGGGGTTGTTCGGGGTGGCATGAGAGCGCCCAGGGGCGCCTCGCGGGCGATTCCGTGGCGAGCGAGCGGGGCGCGTGCGCGCGATTGGCCATCCGGGCGCCACCGCTTTGTGAGCTGTGCCCTGTGTTCAGCGCCCCCGGTCGTCGAGGCCCGAGTCCCACGTGTTGTTCGGAGCCCCCGCCGGAGGGACGTGTCGCCGGTTGCCCGAAATCCGCGTCCAGCGACGCGTGGCGGGTGAGAGGCGCCGAGGCGCCGGGCCGGCGAGCACACCAAATAGGGGGCCGAGACCTCCAATGCGCAGGGTCGACAATCGTCGGGATGGCGCAGTGCACACACCATTTGCTCGGAATCATCTCAGGGCGGCTTGCTTTCGCCCGCGGCGGCGCGCTTGACGGTGTCGAGGTCGCGTGCAACGTTGCCGGCCCGGCGCTCACGTATGTCACTGACCGATAATGTCATGTCCGCGCTGTTCGGGTTACCCCCTGGTACCCCCATATTCTCCTTGACCGTCGGCGACAAGGAGCTCCGCGCGGTCCGCTTCTCGGGGCACGAGGCGATCAGCAGCCTGTACGAATTCCGCGTCGAGGTCGCCGCGAACGAGCTCGACCTCGAGGACCTGCTCGACGCGCCGGCCTCGCTGACGATCCGCGGCATGGACGAGGCGCGGCTGGTCCACGGCTTCGTGACCGAGGCGGAGTACATCGGTCATACCACCAGCTTCGAGCTGTACGAGCTCACCGTCGTGCCGTGGGCCCAACGCCTGCTCCACCGGCAGAGCAGCCGCATCTTCCAGGACATGACGACGCAGCAGATCGTCTCGGAGGTGCTGACGAGGGCGGGGCTCAAGGCGGTGATGTTCCGCTTCTCGCTGGTCGAATCCTACGCGCCGCGCGACTACTGCGTGCAGTACCGGGAGTCGGACTTCACGTTCATCAGCCGGCTGCTCGAGGAGGACGGGATCTTCTATTACTTCGAGCACGAGGCCGACAAACACGTATGGGTGATGGCGGACAACGTGAACGTCCACCCGCCCATCGTCGGCAACCCGACCGTGCTGTTCAACCCGCAGATCGACGCCGCCGTGCAGAGCGAGGAGCGGGTGCGCAGCTTCCGGTTCGGCGGGCGGGTGCGGCCCGGGAAGGTCTCGCTGCGCGACTTCAACCTGCACAAGCCGGATCAGCCGATGGAGGTCCAGGCGACCGGCAAGGTCCACCGGGAGCTCGAGGTCTACGACTACCCGGGCGAATACCAGGACCCCGGACGCGGCGGACCGCACCAGGGCCAGCAGATGGCGAAGATCCGCCTCGAGGCGCTCCAGGCGACCCGCCGGCTCGGCAGCGGCGCCAGCGACTCGCCGCGCCTGACGCCGGGGTACTTCATGATCCTGGCCAGCCACCCCCGACCCGAATTCGACGGCGAGTACCGGGTGCTCGAGGTCCACCACGTCGGCGCGCAGCCGCAGGTGCTCGATCAGGAGGCCGAGGGCGGGAGCTCGTATCACAACACCTTCACGGCGACCGAGCTCAAGGTCCCGTATCGCCCGCCGCGCACGACCCAGCGCCCGACCGTGCGCGGGGTCCAGACGGCCACCGTCGTCGGCCCCGAGGGCGAGGAGATCCACGTCGACCGGCACGGCCGCGTGCGCGTGCAATTCCACTGGGACCGCGACGGCAAGTTCGACGAGCGCAGCGCGACGTGGGTCCGCGTCAGCCAGATGTGGGCGGGCAACCGCTACGGCGCGATGTTCCTGCCCCGCATCGGCCACGAGGTGCTGGTCGACTTCATCGAGGGCGACCCCGACCGTCCGGTCATCACCGGGCGGATCTACCACGGCCTCAACGAGCCGCCGTACCCGCTGCCGGACGAGAAGACCAAGAGCACGATCAAGTCCGACAGCTCGCTCGGCGGCGGCGGGTTCAACGAGCTGCGGTTCGAGGATCGCAAGGGGTCGGAGGAGATCTTCCTGCACGCGCAGAAGGACTGGAATACGGTCATCCTCCACAATCATAGCGAGAACGTCGGCGTCAACCGCTCGGCGAACATCGGCGCGGTGGATTCGGTGGTCGTCGGGACCGTCCAGACGATCACCATCAAGCAACCGCCGCCGCCGAATCCGCCGCCGCCGCCGATCCCGCCGACCGGCACGGCGATGTCGGACAAGTTCTTCAGCCTGACGACCGGGCTGGCGACGGTCACCGTCAACGGCGCCGACGTCACGATCGACGCGACCGGCAAGGTGAACATCCACTCGGTCGGCGCGATGTCCATCAATTCGGACGCGGCGCTGTCGATCTCCGGCAAGAGCGTCGAGATCAACGCGACCACGACGATGAAGGTGGCCGGCAAGGCCTCGGTCGACGTCACCTCGAGCGGGCCGACGACGATCAGCGGCACGCCGGTCCAGCTCAACGGCCCGGGCCTGTTCGCCGGCCGCGTGACCGAGCTGGCGCCCGCCACGATCACGACCGGCGCGGCGCTCGTGGTCATCGGCGGGGCGTCGTTCCCGCTGCCGGTCGTGCGGCTGCCGGACGGGTCGTTGCAGGTCGGCAAGAACATCACCGTGCAGCCCGGCACCGGCCGCTACGCGGACTTTCAGAACAAGGTGATGCGCGACCTCGGCATCATGGCGTCGACGCCGTCGGGGCTGCAGCGGCTGAACAACATCGAGAACAACCCGGCCGGGCACAAGCTGACGATCCGCGAGTACAGCGCGGCCGAGGAGGCGACGTACGGCGCCAACAATTCGCTGTGCTACCCGGGCGCGGCGCAGGGCTCGGCCAACGCGCTCGGCTACGACGCCGCCGGCAACCCGGTGCCCGGGCCGGGCTCGGACACGCAGATCTCGTACAACCCGGACATCGTCTCCGGACCGGCGGGCAGCCCGGAGCCGGCCGACGCGACCCTGTTCCACGAGATGGGCCACGCGGAGCACAACGTCTACGGCACCAACCGCCAGTGGGAGGGCCGCACCGACGGCTACGAGAACAACGAGGAGTGGCAGACGATCAGCCAGGGCACGAATCAGCCGGGCAGCGGCAGCCAGGTCCCCGGCGTGCCGGCGAGCCCGAGCGAGAACGATTACCTCGGCGACAGAAACTACCCCTACCGCCGCACCGATCATGGTAGTGGTTACTCCAACCCCGACGGTTCACCCATCACGCCGTGACGGAACCGAGGTGAATACGATGATCGAGCTGGTCCGCGAACGAACCCCCGCCTACGCGCTCTCCTGGTCGTTCTCCGCCGTCGACGGCGAAGGCGGCGAGCCGTCGTTCAAACTCGAGTACGAGGTCACCGCGTCCGAGGAGCTCTACCTCGGGGATCGATTGTGGATCCTCGACAGCGCCGGGAAGCGCGTCCCCGATCCGTTCGGGGTCTATCGATTCGTCGCCGGCGACAGCCTCCGCCTGGTGTTCGCGCGCCCGCCCGTGCCGCCGAACGTGATGCCGCGGGTCGTGTTCCAGCCGCTGTTCTCGCGCCTGGACCCCGGCGAGACCCGGCGCAACGAGGTCTTGCTCAAGGCGCCGATCGACGAGTATTCGGCGCTCGGTCGCGACATCAACTCCGAGACGGTGCTCGAGGAGGTCTCGAAGGTGATCCTCGTCCTGAGCTATCGGCTGCGCTCGACGATGGACAAGGACCCGGTGCCGCCGCCGCTCGAGAGCCCCGACACGGCCGGATACATCGTGTACGACCCCGAGCTGATCGTCTCGACGCTCGAACCGACGCAGGTGCCGGTCAAGCGGCGCACCGGCTATTTCGCCCGCTTCCCGCTGCCCGGCGAGCCGGGGCCCGGGCCCGCGCCGATGCCGACGTGACGGCGTCGCCGGTCACTTCGCGGGGCCCCACACCGCGGGGTCCTTCGTAGTGTCCGGATGCACGACGCAGACGCGCTCCTTGCAGACCGACGCCGCGTTCTTGCACGGGTTGCGGGCGCACGACGGTCCGCTCAGCCGCTCCGGCGTGACCGGCGTGCCGGGCTCGCACGGACCGCAAGGCAGCACCGGGCAGTCCGCGTCCGCCGTGCAAGGGAGCCCCTCGCCGGCGGGCAGAGCGGGCGCCCTGGCGGGCACGGCGGGCGAGGCGGGCGCCCTGGCGGGCGCTGCGGGCGTCGTCGCGGGCGCTGCGGGCTCCTTGGCGGGCGAAGCGGGCGCCTCCTGCGATGCAGGCGGGCGCTCGGCGCATGCGAGCGCGCCGTATGCGAGGAGTGAGACGAGGACGACGAGTCGAGGCCGCATGTCCTGGGAGTGTGCCCAGCCCTGTCGCCCCGGTCGAGATGGACCTGCCCCGGAGCGCGCCGGCGCTCGGGCGCGCGCCATGATCACGGGGTGGTGCGAAACCAGGTCGCCCAGCGGTGGGTGGTGCCGGGGAGCTCGACGGCGAGGCGACACTCGCCGGTGGTGACGACGCGGGCGACGGGGATGAAGCTGGTCGGCTCGTCGTCGCTGGCCGCGGGCGCCGTGCACACGGCCGGGGTCGGCGAGGTGGACGCGAACCATGCGGTCGGCGGGTTTTCGCACAGCTTGCCGAGCTCGGTGGTGGCCGCGTCGACGTGGAGCTCGACGGTGTTGCGCTGGTCGGGGAAGAACAGGGCGTAGCTCGTGCCGGGCTCGATCGGCTCGGAGAGCGTGCCCTTGCCGGCGGCGCGTCGCAGGTGGAGCGCGGCGTCCACCGAGGTGAGCGCCTCCGGGCCGACGACGGTGAAGGACGCGAGGCCGCGGACCGGCAAGGTGGTGGCGACGTCGATCGCCACGAGGCCGGGCTCGGCCGTCAGCGACCAGGGGTCGGGGCCGGCCGTGAGGGCGCCGGGCGAGCGCAGGGTGATGCCGACGGGGGTCGGCGCGTTGATCGGCTCGAACACGGTGTCGTCGTCGGCGAGCGCCCTCGCGGTCGGGGCCCACAGGGGCGCGTCGGCGGGCAGGACGACGCGGTCGCGGCAGTCGCCGAGCTGCTGGTGGAACTGCTCGACCATGAAGCCGGCGACGCGGTCGACCTGCAGGACGATCCGGTGCGCGAGCGGGACGACGGTGGTGACGCCGGGCAGGGCGCAGTCCTGGCCGCGCAGCTCGCCGTGGAGGAGCGCCGAGACGGTGCCCGCCTCGCGCAGCTCGATCGCCAGCGCGCCGGCGCGGAGCTCGAGCCGGGCCGCGCTGCCCTCGACCTCGGCGAGCGAATGCCAGACCAGCTCGCCTTGCTGCGCCTGACACTCCGGCGCGAGCACGATGCCGACCCCGGGCAGCAGCGTGACGAGGTCCGGGTAGTCGGGGTGCAGGCCGTAGGCGAGCTCGGTGCGGGCGCTGGCCTGTTCGCCGTCGAGGTCGGCGTAGGTGAGGAGCTCGTGCGAGGCGGCGAGGACGGCCGGGAAGGTGAGGGTGTGGACCGGGTCGAGCCCGGGCGCGAGCGACGTGGTGGACCCGGGCCGCGAGTCCGTGGGGTCGGTGGGGCCCGTGGGGTCGGTGGTGGGCTCCGGGCCGGCTCCGGGGTCACAGGCGGCGAGGACGAGGCCGATCACGAGCGAGGTGGCGGTGCGCATGGGAGCTCCTCCACGAGAGATAGCGCCGCCCGGCCTGGGTGGGAATGCACAGGGATGCACGCGACCTGTGCAATCATGCACAGGACATGAATTGGGACGACCTGCGCTTCGTGGCCGCGCTCGCACGCGCCGGCTCGCTGACCAAGACGGCCGCGGCGCTCGGGGTCGACCACACCACGGTCGGGCGCCGGATCGAGGCGGCCGAGCGCGGGCTCGGGCTGCGGCTGTTCACGCGGACGGGCGCGGGCTACGTGCTGACGCGGGAGGGCGAGCAGCTGATCGCGCCGCTGCGGCAGGTCGAGGACGCGGTGCTGTCGCTCGAGCGCGGCGTGCATGCCCAGCGCGGGGTGCTCGCGGGCACGGTGCGGGTGACCTCACCCGAGACGCTGGGCATCGCTTACCTCGCGGCGCGGCTGGCCCGCTTCGGCCGCCAGTACCCGGCGCTGTGCGTGGAGCTGGTGCCGGCCGGGGCAGTGCTCGACCTCGGCCGCAGTGAGGCGGAGCTGGCGGTCCGGCTGTTTCGCACGCGCCATGAATCGGTGGTGGCGCGCCGCATCGGCGAGGTCGGATACGGGCTGTACGCGTCGGCGGCGTACCTGGCCCGGCGCCCGCTCAAGGGGCCGGGCGAGCTGCACGCGCACCCGCTGCTGTTGCCGGCGAGCGGGGTCGAGCTGAGCTGGTTGCAGCAGCTGGCGCCGGGGCTGCGGCCGGCGTTCGTCAGCGACGTGTCGCTGGCGCTGGCGCAGGCCGCGAGCGCGGACGCAGGGGTGGCGGCGCTGCCGAGGTACCTCGGCGACCCGACGCCGGGGCTCACGCACGTGCCCATGCCGCGCGAGCCGAGCGAGACGCTGTGGCTGACGGTGCACCGCGACCTGCGGCAGACCCCGCGCGTGCGCGTGCTGTTCGACTTCCTCGTCGGCGCGACGCGGGACGATCGGGCGCTGCTGCTCGGCGCGTGAGGTGCTGGTGGAAGACACGCAACCGGGCCGACGTGGTCGCGGGCGGTGCACGTGGCCGCGGCGGGGTGAGGGAGCACGCGGCGCTCACGTCGAAGTCGTCGCCGCGCAATCCATGCAAGAGCGCTCGCGCCGGTTCACGCGACGCGAGCGCATCGGAAGTCGTCGCCGCGCAATCCATGCAAGAGCGCTCGCGCCGGTTCACGCGACGCGAGCGCATCGGCCGTGCGTGCGACCCTCGCCACGTCCTCACTCGCGGCGGAGGCAGGTTCGACGCCGCCGTCGTGGCTCAGCGCTTGGGGCCCTCGGGACGAGCCTCGAGCTTGCGCTGCGCAGGCGCGGCGGCCCGCTCCTCCGCCCACTGTTTCTCCAGGGTGTGCTGGATCAGCTCGTTGGTGAGCCGGAGGCGCTGGCCGGCGCCCGCGGCTTCCTCCTTGAAGCGCTTCTGCTCGTCGGGGGTCGCGTTGGGATCGTTCGCGGCCTCCTCGCTCGCTTTTTTGTCCTCCTTCGCGGCCTCCGCGGCGCGCTCGAGCGCCTCGAGCTTCTTGGTGTAGCCCTCCTGAGCGTACTCGGCGGCGGTCGCCCTCGCCGACACCCACTCTTCACGCGCCTTCAGGCATCGCCGCATGCGTTCGTCGTCGGCGAGCGAGGGATCCAGCGCAGATGCGCTCGCCGATGAGGCGTTGCTGGCATTCTTGCTGCGCATGAGCATGATGGTCGTCGGGATCGCCAGGGCGCCGCCGCCGGCGATGAAGATCGCGTTGCGGTTCTCGGCCGCCCAGTTCGCCCTGGGGTGGTCATCGGGGCCCATCGCCGCGCCGGCGATCGCCAGGCCGGAAGCGACGAGGCCCATGAAAATACCGAGGCCGAGAAAGGCCTGGCCTCTCTTGTCGGCGCTCTCAGCGAGTCGCAGACAGTATTGCTTGCTCGATTCCACGTCGTTGAGCTTCGCCGCCGGTCCCTGGAAGGGGATGACGACCGCGCCCGAGTGCATGGAGCAGCCGAGTCCTGGCGCGGCCAGGAGCAAGGTCGTGGCCATGATGGATCGTTGAAACATGGATCTCCTCATTGAGTTCGGACCTATAGAGATGACAACGATCCATCGTACCACGTCGAGCAGGCCTGTCGTCGGTCTATATTTATTTACAGAACACCGTGGGGCGATACTCTCCTCTGAAGACCGCTGCGCGCGGGCGAGCCTTCGCAGGAAACCCCGCCACTGCACCGTCGACGCGAGCCGGGACGACCGAAAAAAAACCTGAACGGGTCGGGTCCGAGGCGACACTACCGTGAGCGACATGACGATTCCGCAGGCGATCGAGGCGAGTGGGCTCGCCGTTTTCACGTTACCCCTGATCTTGGTGGCAGCATGCGCGTACCCGCTCGCCGAGGCGGACGATCAGAAGTATGTGCGGCCCGCTCGCGCGACCATGGCGGAGGTCCTCGCCGATCCTCTGCTCGAGAAGGTCATGGCGGCGATTCCTGCGAGTGCAGTCGACCACGCCGAGGATCCGCCCGGGCTGGCGGACGACGCGGGCGAGGCGGTGCTGCAGCGGCTCCGGTCGACGAGCCCGGAATTCGCGGTCACGTGCCGCAGGTCCGCCAATCGCAAGACCTGGGCCTGGGAGGGGAAAGAGTCGACCGAGGGGGAGCCGCGTTCGGTCCCCCTGCGATGCGCGTGGTTCGAGGACCAGAGCATCCCGGAGTGGAGCGGGACGCTGGCGCACGAGCTCGCGCACCACGCCGGCTATTCGCACGAAGGCAACCGCAGGAGCGGCAACGAATGCACCGTGCCCCACCTCGTCGCGGACGCGCTGATCTACGTGGCGACGCTGCGGAGCACGGGGCGCGCGACGCTCACGGAGGATGCGTGCCCGGCGCTCAAAACGGGGAGCGCCGCGGTGCGGTGAATCGACGGCCTGTCCCGATGGCCAGCCGGCGATAGTCGGGTGATTGTCGTCGCCAAGGACGCTCGCCTCCTCGCCTCGGGTGATTCACCGGCGTCCCCATGTCAGCACTCCGTCCGGACGTCCGCCCGCTACAGTCGAGCTCGCTCGCCGCGGCGACGCCCCCGCGCGTCCGCGTGAACTCGCGGCGGGTGTGCGAGGAGCCGCGGGTTGCGACCGTCCGGGTGAATCAGGCCTGTGCAGGGCCCGCCCGTGCTTGCTTGCGAGCATGCTGCTCCGCCCCGTCCTCGCGCTCACGGCCGCGTTCGCCGGCTCGTGCGACCGTTCCGCCGAACCTGCGTACGACGGGCCGACCTATCACCGCGACGTCGCGCCGATCCTCGCCAGCAATTGCGGGGAGTGCCACCGGTCGGGGGGGATCGCGCCGTTTCCCTTCACGACCTACGAAGAGGTCGCGCCGCTGGCCGCGACGATCGCCGCGGTCACGGGCGCCCGCACCATGCCGCCCTTCAACCTCGACAACGGCGGCACCTGCAACACCTACGTCGGCGCCCGCTGGCTCGACGAGGACGACATCGCCACCCTGGCCGCGTGGGCGCAGGCCGGCGCGCCCGCGGGCGAACCGTCCGGCGAGGCGCCGCAGGCCCCGGCGGCGTGGCAGCTGGACCGCGTCGACCTGACTCTGGCGATGCCGGAGCCCTATACGCCGGACGACTCTGCGGACGACATCTATCGCTGCTTCATCATCGACCCGGGCCTGACGGAGGAGGCGTTCCTCGTCGGCTTCGAGGTCCGCCTCGGCCGGCCCGAGATGGTCCACCACCTGACGCTCTACGCCCTCGACTCCGAGCAGGACGAGGCGGACGCCGCCATGCTCGACGCGGCCGAGGCCGGTCCGGGGTACACCTGCTTCGGCGATCCGCTGGTGCCGTCGCGCTGGCTGGTGGGCGCGGGCCCGAGCGACCGCGGGCGAATGCTGCCGGCGGGCACGGGGCTGTACATGGGCGCCGGGCGCAAGACTGTGCTGCAGATGCACTACAACCGGTCGCAGGGCACGTTCCCCGACCAGACCGCGATCGACCTGCAGCTGGCGGCGAGCGTCCCGCACGAGGCGTTCATCGAGCGCGTGGAGGACCCGTTCCTCGAGCTGCCGCCGGGCCAGTCCGCGGTGGTCGAGATCGACACCAGGGAGCTGCGCGAGGACTTCACTCTGTGGGGCGTGTGGCCGCACATGCACGGCCTCGGCGCGCAGCTGCGGGTGACCGCGGAGCGCCCCGCCGGCGAGCAGTGCCTGGCGCAGGTCGACGATTATCAATTCCACTGGCAGGAGTTCTCGTTCTACGAGCGCCCCGTCCGCGTCCACGCCGGCGACACCCTGCGGATCGCCTGCACCTACGACACCACGAGCCGCGACACGACCACGACCTGGGGCTACGGCACCGCGGACGAGATGTGCATCGGCTTCTTCTACGTCACCGAGGGGTTCGTCCCCGGGAGCGAGTAGAGCGGCGCGCGGCCGGGCCCGACGGCCTGGCCCGAAGGCCATGTCGTCGGGCGCCGCGGCTGCCGGGGCCGCGCTCGCGCGGAGGGAGCAATCGCGGCACTCCGGCGAGACCGCGGCGCTCCAGCGGCCGCGAGCCGATCTGCATCGGCGCGCAGGGGCCCAGCGGCCTCGGCGATGGGGCCGTGCGCGAGCAATCGGCGATCGCGGCCCCTGACGATGCGGACGGCCATGTCCGCTTGGCCGGGGCCAATGCGAGGCCCGCAGGTTGCGATCTCGCGGGCGCGCGAGCGGAGTGAAAGCGCCCAATCGCGGGAGCCGAAAAGCCAGTCTGGCCTGTGATTTCTGCAGTGCGTATTCTCTGGCGTCGCCCGATTCGTGGGCGCGTCAAGATGATGCAACGCGACCTGGATCACGACAGACGTGTGCACGCATGCGACCCAGGGGGCCGAGGGAGGCACAGGCCGACGCGGCGAATGCGGGCGAACGTCCGGACACGGGGCGCCGCGCGGCGGTGATGCGAGAGCGCGAGTCGTGGACGTGACTGGGGGGAAGCGAAGGCGGTACGGGCAATCCCGAGGTCGACTTCGATGCGAGTGAGCGCGATGGAGACGACAGGTGTACATTGTCGGCACCGCGAAAAGAATGTTCGCTGACAAGTCGTGGCTTGACGACCCCGATGGTTCGTGCACAATGAAAGCCCAGCTCGCTTTGTAAGCCGCGGGGCAATCGTGCGAGGGTTCGTGGCACGGGCGGGAGATCGGCGAGGCGTGCGGCGACGAGGGCTGGTGGTGAGGTCGAATCGTAGCGACACGGCATGTCGCCGGACAAATGAACCACGACGTACGGGCCCTGCGGAGCGGGGCCCTGGTCGTTCTCCTGCTTGGAGCAGTGTCATGCTGAAGCATCGTGTTGTGACGGTTCTGTGGTTGTCGATGGTCCCCATGGTGGCGTGTGACGCGGGCGCGGTGACCGAGCCGGTGAGCGCGCGGTCGGGCGAGGCCGAGTCCGAGGCAGTACCCGAGGAGCCCGGCGGTCTGGCCGAGCTGGAGTCGCTCAACTGGTACGGCACGCGGAAGCAGCTCGTCACCCAGGTCCGCGCGCTGATCGCGGAGAACGGCATCACCCCGCTCGAGCTGCCGCCGCCGAATTCGGACGAGCTGGTCGAGCTCGGCGAGGCGCTCTTCTACGACAAGATCCTGAGCGGCAACATGGACACTTCGTGCTCCACGTGCCATCACCCGCGGCTCGCCACGACCGACCACCTGACGATGAATCGGGGCATCCGTGGCGTCGGGATCGGGCCGAGCCGCCTCGGCGCGGTGGTGGGCGGGCGGACGACGCAGCCGCTGTGGAACCTGCACAAGCTGACGACCGGCCTCACCGTCGACCACAAGGTTCCGCTCGACGCCAGCGGTCACGTCATTCCGCTCGGCGGGCCGTTCATCCCCTTCGATTGGCAGGACGACGCGTTCGACCCCGACATGCTGGTGGCGGCCGGGCAGGCGATGATGCCCGAGGTGACCGACCAGGAGATGCTCGGCTTCCCCAACGAGAACGACTTCACCACCGACTGCGCGCTCGACAACCCGCCGTTCAACTTCGTCGTCTGCGCCTGGGGCATGATGATGGACCGGCTCGGCGCGATCCCGGAGTACGTCGACATGTTCGAGGCGGCCTACCCAGGCGTCGCCTTCGAAGACATGCACTTCGCCTACGCCGGCAACGCCATCGCCGCCTACGAGTTCCGCACCTTCTTCTCCAACGACACCCCGTGGGACCGCTTCGTCGGCCGCTACGACCCCGACACGGGGGGCCTGATCGCGGGCGACGACGACGCGCTCAGCTACAACCAGCTGGTCGGCGCGCGCCACTTCCTCGACGACGACCGCGGCAATTGTACCGCCTGCCACGCGGGCAACGCGTTCACCGACGAGGACTTTCACAAGACGCTGGCGCCGCAGTTCGGGCCCGGCGACACGGTCCCCGGCGGCGACGGGCCGGGCGGGCTCGACGACTTCGGCCGCATGCGGATCTCCGGCGACCCGGACGACAAGTACGCGTGGCGCACCCCGCCGCTGCGCAACGTGATGTTCACCGGGCCCTGGGGTCGGCAGAGCCATTACAACGACATCAAGGACTTCATCCGTCACTACCGCGACCCCGAGGACGCGCTGCTCGACTACGACATCACCGACAGCGTCGACGAGGTGGCGATGCACTCGCAGTTCCTCGAGAACCGCGCGGCATCATCGCCGAGGGCGTCGACCCGATCCTCGCCACCGTCGACGTCTACGGCTCGTGGACCGTCGACTACCTGGTGTCCTTCCTCGGGTCGCTCAGCGACGACGCCGGGCCGGACTTCTCGCACCTGATCCCGCTGACCGTGCCGAGCGGCCTGCCCGTCGATCCGTGAGCGCCGGTTCGCCGCGCCCGCCGCTCGCGCGGGCGCGGTGCTGGGCGAAGATAGCCCGAAGGGACATGTCTCCAGGGACATTGTCCCGGGGACAGGCGATCACGCCCGGCGGCGGGCCTGGGCGGCGACGGCCAGGCGCAGGAACTCGCTGATCAGCGGGGACCGGCGGGTCGCGTCGTGGGCGAGGCAGACCTCGGCCGGCGGGGCGTCGACGACGGGCACGCGGACCAGGTCGGGGCGCTGATAAAAGCCCGCGGTGGTGGCGGGCAGGAGGACGACGCCCTGGCCGGCGGCGACCAGCTCGAGCTTCTCCTCGACGTTGCGGACCGGGTGAGTGTCGTGGTGGATCATGGTCTCGCCGGCCAGCTCGGCCATGGTCACGACCTCGCGCGCGGCCAGGCGGTGGCCCTCCGCCACGACGACCACGCGGTCCTCGCTCGCCAGCAGGAGCACGGACAGGCCGGCGTCGGGGAACGGCCGCCGCAGGTAGCCGACGTCGATCTGGCCGTCGAGCAGCAAGGCGGCCTGCTCGTCCCAGCCGATCCGCCGCACCTCGATGTGGACGTCCGGATGCGCGGCCGCCAGCGCCCGCACTGCCGGGGTGACGACGAGCCCCGGCATGAAGCCGACGACCAGCGCCCGCCGCCCTCGCGCGACCCGCCGGACCCGCCGCTGCGCCGCCTGGGCCGCGGCCAGCAGCGCGCCGGCGTCGTCGAGGAGCTGGCGACCGGCGGGGGTGAGCGCGACCGATCGGGTGGTGCGGACCAGCAGCGCCGCCCCGAGCTCCTCCTCGAGCGCGCGGATCTGCCGGCTCAGCGCGGGCTGGGCGACGCGCAGCCGCTCCGCCGCGCGGCCGAAGTGCATCAGCTCGGCGACGGCGACGAAGTAGCGGAGCTTTCGCAGATCGAGGTCCACGGGCGGGTCCGGGATTGATGCCTTCGCGGCATCAATCCGACGGTAACCGATCTTGGACGGCGCCGGCAACGGTCGCCACAGTGAGCGCATGACAGTCTTCGTGACGGGTGCTTCCGGATACATCGGCCAGTCGGTCCTGCGGGCGCTGGCCGCACGCGGTGAGACGGTGGTGGCGCTGGCGCGCAGCGACCGGGCCGAGCAGATCGTGGGTGAGCTGGGCGCGCGGCCGGTCCGCGGCGAGCTGACCGACGCTGCGCTGCTGCGGGCGCAGGCGGCCGCGGCGGACGGGGTGATCCACCTCGGCGCGGTCGACGGGGCGACCGACCGCGCCGCCGCCGAGGCGATGCTGGCCGGGGCCAGCGGCCGGCCCTACGTGCATACGGGCGGCGTGTGGGTGTACGGCGACACTGCCGGCCTGGTCGACGAGGAGGCGCCGCTCGCCCCGCCGGCGCTGGTGGCCTGGCGAGTCGACGTCGAGCGGTACGTGCTGAGGCAGCCGGGCCACCCGGTGCTGATCCGGCCGGGGGTGGTGTACGGGCGCTCGGCGTGGTTGCTCGAGCAGGCGTTCGGCGCCGACGCCCGCGCGACCGGCTCGGTGCGGGTCATCGGCGAGGGCGCCAACCACATGACTCTGGTGCACGTCGACGACCTCGCCGAGCTGTACGTGCTGGCGCTGCTGCGCGCCCCCGCCGGCGCGGTCTACAACGCCGTGACCCAGAACCTGCCGCTGCGCGCCGTCGCCGAGGCGCTGAGCCGCTCGCTCGGGCTCGGCGGGAAGACCCGCCCGGTCGCCGCCGAGGCGCTCGGGCCGCTCGGGGAGGCGTTCGCGCTCGAGCAACAGGTGAGCTCGGAGCGGGCGATCCGCGAGCTCGGCTGGCAGCCGGCGCACGTCGACGCGCTGCGCGAGCTGGCGGCGGGCTGATGATCCGTCGCGGTGGACGAGCTCGGTGATCCCGAGGTGGCTGTCCCGAGAGACATGTCGGCGTGCTCGCCGTCCGCAGCGGAGGCTCGCGCTTGACACGCCCGGGCCCGCCTCGGCAAAGTCGCCGCGATGGACAGCCCGCTCGATCACTCCGTCGAAGACCTCGAGATCTCGGTCCGCGCCTGGAACGTCCTCAACCAGTTCGGGATCGCCTACGTCGGCGAGCTGGTGCAGTGGACCGAGCACGACCTGCTGCAGCACCCGTCCTCGAGCAAGAAGATCGTGGGCGAGCTGCGCGAGTTTCTGGGGCAGATGGGCCTCTCGCTCGGGACGCCGCAGCCGGAGTGGAAGCGGCCCGACGGAGCAGCGGTCGCGCTGCCGACCGGGGAATCGCGGCGGGCTTGAGGCCTGTCTCTTCGGGCAGGTGATTTTCTGGCCCCGCGGCGCCGCGCAGTGGCGACCTTCAGGCGCCCGCGAGCGCTCCTGCGGTCGAAGATTTTACCGTGGATTGACGCCGCAGGCCGGGCGGCGAGGGGACGCGCCGGGCTGGCCAGGTACGATCGCCGTCGTGTCGCTCCTCGCTCGCGTCGCCGTCCTCGTCCTCGCTCTCGCTGCAGCGGCCTGTGTCGCGGCGAATACCACCTCCGAATCAGCGGAGTCTTCGGCCCCGCGGCCCAGCGTGGCGCCCGAGGTCGGGGCTCGGGCCGCGCAGCAGGGCGCCGTCGAGCCGCGCGCAGTGATCGCTACGGTGACCGAGGCGAACGGCCCGGTGGTCTCGCTCGGGGTGTACGATCGGACAGGTACGAAGCTCGCCGAGCTCCTGCCGGCGGGGCGCGACGGCGCGTGGACGGCCTTCACCAGCGAGCGCTCGCTGGAGCTGGGATCGCCCGCATCGGCGCGCGATCGCTGGGGCTATCACGTGCTGCTCCCGGTCGAGGCGATCGACGGGGCGCCGCCGCCCGCGACTGCGTCGACGTTCCTGCTCGCGTCGCGTCACGGCGAGCGCCCGCAGCAGGTCCTCGGGCTCGAGCCGACGGGACAGCGACGCTTCGCGTGGACGATCGACCCGCGGTGGATCGAGCTGAGCCCGTCACCCCGAGGACTGCACGTGTTCGCCGGCGACGGCCGGTCGCAGGGGGCCGTGTTCGAGGCGGCCACGGGGCGGCTGCTGTGGGAGGGTGCGCTGGTGGGCGGCGCGTTCGCGGCGGACGACGGCGCGTTCATTCACGTCGACGCCGACGAGCGCCACGACGTGGTGATCCAGCCGCTCCCGGGCGGGACGCCGCAGGTGATCGCGCAGCCGCCCGCGCTGGTCACCGTCGCCGAACCCGGGTCCGTGCACGGGCCCGGCGCGAGCTTCCTCGTGCCGGCATTGTCGACACCTCACGGACAGGTCTTCCGCGTCCAGGGCGACGTGACCTTCGGGACGTTCTTGTTCGCGCTCCAGGCCGGGCGTTTCGAGCCGCTCTCCGGGTCGGTGCAGCGATTCGCTGACGAGCGGCCCGTGGCGCTCGAGGACGACGGCGCGGTCGTGGTGTTCGCGCGTCGCTTCACCGACGGGCCGCGCAAGCCCGCGACGCCGAGGCTGCTCGCGTACGACCTGCGGACCGGCGCGCGCGAGGCCCGTCCGCTGCCGCGCGAGGACGACCGGGCGGCCCTGCTGCGCCGCGTCGAGCCGTTCTTCGCCCGCATCGGCGGCGCCCACGGCTGGCTCCCCCACGCGCGTCGGCTCGAAGTCGGCGGTCGCCGGCTGCTCGTCGGCTCGCTCCAGTGGGGCTTGAACCCGCTGCCGCAGAGCCATCCGGATCCCGGTTACGTGGTGCTGCGCGAGGACGGCACGCCGCTGGCGCTGCTGCCCGCCGGTGAGGCGCAGATCGATCGCACCGGCACGATGCTGCTGCACGAGGCCTGGTCCGACCACGCCAGGCCGCGGCAGGTCTCGCTCGTCGATCTTCGCGACGGGACGCGCGCGACGATCGATCGAGCGGTCGGCGCTGCGTTCGTCCATGACGTGCCGCGGTAGGCGGCGGACGCAGGTCCTCGGCGCCGATTGCGGCCACGAATGAGCCGTGTCCGGCGACCCCCGTCCATGCGACGGCCGGGGGCCCCGATTGCATCTTCCAGCGGGCGCTCTTCGATGTATGGCGCGGCTCCGATGCGAGCCGCGCCGGCATCCTCGGCGGATATGCCCGGCTGTCCGCCGATCCGCCGTGTCCGGATCACGGGCCGGATTTGGCGGAGCGGGGCTTGAGAAGCCACATCAGGCATGCCGCGCCCAATGCGAAAGCCAGGGCTGCGACGGCGCTTCGCTGGAGCGTTCCTGAGACCGAGTCACGGAGCGCCATGAGCAGTCCGAACCCGCAGATGCCGACGATGGCGACGAGCAAGCGTCCGATGTTGGAGGATGCGTTCGACATACTCAACCGTAGGTGCTCGTGCACCAATCCGAGCAGACAGATGCCCCTGCACCCGAAGCGCCGCATGCGGCGACGGTCGCCCACACGCACGGCAAGGCGAAGCCCCCGATGGTGACGACGGTACCCGCTGCACACGCGGTGCCGACCCATGCGCAACCCGCAGCCGCTGCTCCCCAGCAGGCCGCGCGGCACAGCTCTCCCTCCCACGACCGCGCCTCGGAGACGGGAATTCCCAGCTCGGCCAGGGCCTCCAGCCCGGCGTCGTCCAGCTCGCTGAGATCGAACGTGATCGACTCTCCGGCGCGGGTGGCGACCGCCTGCTGTGTCTCTTCATCGAAGTAAACGATCCATTCGTCGTGTTCTTCGTTCACTTCGGCGGAGGAGTCGCTCACGCGACTCGTGTCGCCAGACGGCGGGGATACAGCCAACAAGAGAGCAACACCATACTTCAACATCTCGGGGGCTCCTTTCGGCAGCAACAGTAGCCCGAGATGATTCATTGTCTAGCGGGCGTGCGGGCGCGCGGGCGCTACCGAGCTGAGGTGATGTGGATTGGCACGACGTGATTGCAGCGGAGATGGGTGCGGCCTGCGAGGGGGCCGACCGTTCGAAGGCCTCGCGCCTTGAAGGCGAGGGGCACGGTGGTACGCTCCACGCGAGACGCCGGGGGGCGAGCCACCGCTCGGGCGGCCGGCGTGAGGGAAGGGGCGCATGGGCGGCACGATCGTATCTCCGCGGATGTTGTGCACATTGTCGGCAGTCTCCGCCGTCGCGTGTCCTGTCAACACCTCCGACCTCTCCGGCGGGCCCGTCTCGACGAGCGGCACCGACGAATCGATGGGTCAGACCGAGCTGTCCGACGGGCCCGCCGACGACACCACCTCGCCGCCCGCCAGCGATGAATCGCAATTGGTGTACGGCGACGCCCCGGCCGCCGGCTGGAGAGTGAAGATCGACGGTGCCGATGTCGACCTGTTCAGCCGGGAGGAGGTCCACGCCGGAACAGCGGCGATTGCGGTGACGTTCACGGGCGAGTGGGGGAGCGTGCGCTTCGATGCGACGCCGCCCCTGGCGGCGGAGGCCTACACCGCGGTGGAATTCTGGATCCATGGCGGCAGCGCCGGCGGCCAGGAGATCGAGTTCGCGGTCGTCGCCAGGATCGGCGTCGCGGAGCTCTGGGGAGCCAGCACCGAGCGGCGCATCACCGCCCAGCCGAACGTCTGGCGCAGGGAGAGGGTCGAGCTCTCGTCGCTGGGTAGCCCCGTGAACGTGGGCATCCTGGCGTGGTTGAGCACGAGCGGGGGTGAACAGCCGATCTTCTACCTCGACGATGTGACGCTGATCGGCCGCCCTCCGGAGGACGCGAGCGCGACCGCTGGCCACGCGCTCCCGCTGGGGCCGTGACGGCCTCCGGCCCGATGGTAGGAGTCCCCGCGACGGCGGTGAGGCGGCGCGGCGGCCGGGCTCCGACCGCGGATCCGCGCGCCGCGTGGGACCGGTCGCAAGCCGGCCGCGCGTCGCGCTTGACGCGGGTGAAAGGTCCTTTATCACCTTCGAGGCGGGGCTCGACCCGCCTCTCGCAGTGATTCGAAGGAGCAAACATGACCGATCGACTCGACCCGGGTCAGTTCATCAAGCGCAATACGCCCGACGACAGGATCACGTCGGCCAACGGCAGGTATTCGCTCATCATGCAGAATGACGGAAACCTGGTCATTTATAACCAAGGCTCGGCGATCTGGGCGACCAACACGGCCGGGACCGACGGTGAGACGGCGGTCATGCAGACAGACGGTAATTTCGTCCTCTATCGCGTGAACGGAACGCCCCTGTGGGCGTCGAACACCGCCGGCCGGCCCGTCTCCTACGTCATCATGCAGGATGACGGGAACCTCGTGGTCTATCAGACCCTGGCGACGTGGGCCAGCAATACGGCCGGCCAATAGCCCGTCGACGCCATCACGGGCGCGGCGCGCGTGCGCCCCGGCCGGCGCTGGACGGCTGCACGTGGAGGGCCGTGCGCGTGACGAACTCCTGCAGGCGAGTCGCGCGATAGGCGTCGTCCGCTCGCACGAGCGCCAGCGCGGGGGAGGCCGTGGCGCCGAATCGCGTCTTCTCCTGGCGGGCCCCCATGCCCAGGTGAAGCCGCTCGCAGCCGAGCCGACCGGCGCGGCGGACGAGCTGCCACAGTAATTGTCGATAGGGGTTGATCTTGCCGGCGGGGAACTCGTCGTAGTCGACGCCGCAATAGAGGCCGCGGTATTCGCAGCCGGCGGGGCGCGCGGCGGCCCACGCGACGACCGGGCCCCCGCCTCGCCGCCTCAGCAGCAAGAACTCCCACGAGCCGCTCTCGAGCTGGGCGCGCAGCAGCTCCGGCGGGAGGGGGAAGATGTTGATCCGCAGGTTCTTCGCCGCCATCCTGCGGTAGAGCGCGTACAGGCGGCGGAGCTCGTCGTCCGCCGCGGCGCTGCGGCTGTCCCAGACCTCGACGTCGAACAGGGGTGATTGCTGGTGGACGGCGCGGACGTGCCGCCGCTGGCCGTTGCTCGCCAGCGCGTCGATGAACGCGTCCTCGCCGCGCCAGTCGAGCTGCACGAGGTAGCGCTCGATCAGCGGCACGGGGACGAACCCCTGGCCGGTCAGGACGCGCACGAGCTCGGGATCGTCGGCGAGATCGCGGAGGACCAGGGTGCTGCAATTCTGGGCCTTCATCTCGGCGACGCCGGCCTCGGCGAGGGCGATCAGCGCGGCGCTGCGGCCGGCGCCGGGGGCGAGGAACATGTGCTCGCCCTCGGACGCCATGTCGCCCATGACGACGGCGCGGGAGGTGAACAGGTAGGGATCGGCGAGCCGCTCGCGCTCGAGCGCGGCGCTGACGGCGGCGCTCATGAACGTGTCGTCTTTCATCAGGAGGGTGGTGAAGGGGGCGGCGGCGACGAGCTCGTCCCCGCGGCGGACGAGCACGTAGCGGAACGACCAGCGGTGCTCGCGGAGAGCGTGGCCGCCGTGAAACACGCGCTCCACGGCACGCATGGAGCGGGCGTCGATGTACGAGAGATCGCCGAGGTGCGCGTCCCAGACCCGGGCATCGAGCTGTTCGATGCTCGCGTGGGTCTCGACGGTGAGCGCGTCGGCCGGCTGCGGATGGCGCTCGGGGAGCTGCCGCACGGCGGAGGCGAGCGGGCGCGCGGCGCGGAGGAACGGCGGGAGCACGCCCTCGAACTGCTCCTCGACCTCGTCGCGCGTGACGCCGACGGCGGCGAGCACCGCCGGCAGGTGCTCGGCGATCGCCCGGAACAGGGCGTCGACCTGCGCCTCGCTGTGGATGGCGTTGATGGCGATCCGGATCCCGCCGCGGCTGGCCGGCACGGCGGGGAAGCCGGACACGTTGACGTGAAAGCCGTGCTCCCGCAGCCGTTCGGCCATCAGGTACACCGCCTCGACGCGGCCCAGGGCGATGAAGAAGATCGGGGCCTCGTTCTCGATGACGAGCGGGATCCCGAGCGCCCGGCACAGCGCGTTGGCTCGATCGATCCGGGCGCGCAGCGCCGCCTGAAGCACCGCCAGCTCGGGGCTCAGGTGGATCCGCGCCGAGGCGATGCTCGCGCCGAGATCGCCCGGGCGCAGCGGCCCCGAGAACGAGAAGGGCCCGCCGACGAGGCGAGCGGTCTCGAGCAAGCGGCGGTCCTGAACGACGATGACGCCGCCGCCCGTGGCGAACGCCTTGGCCAGCGAGGTCACCAGGACGACGCGCTCGCCGAGCGGAAAGCGCGACAGGAAATGACCGCACCCGCGGTCACCGGCCCAGCTCATCCCGTGGGCGTCGTCGACGAACAGCCGCACGTTCGGCGCGACCGCCAGCAGGTCGTGCAGGAAGCCGAGCGGCAGAGAATCACCGTACATCGAGTAGACGCCGTCGCAGGCGAACCACACGTGGTGGTGCGTGCGCGCGAGCCGGGCCACGATGTCGAGCGCCCGGTCGAGTTCGCCGTGCTTCACGACCACCTTGTCGGCGCCGCTGCGCGCGCATTGCAGGGTGATCGCGTCGTCGACCGAACGGTGGACCTGGTGGTCGCAGACGATCGCGTCGTTCTCCGCCAGCAGCGCCGGCATCACGACGTGGTGGGCGATGCTGGTGCTCGGCAACAGCAGCACCCGCGGCACGCCGAAGATCCGCGGCAGCAGGTCCTCCTCGAGCTCCGGATAGAGCGGACAGGACAGGTAGCCGCGGCTGAAAGACGTCTGCGTGCCGTAGCGGCGGTAGGCCTCGACCCCGCCGTCGATGAGCCGCGGATCGAACTCCAGGCCCAGGTACGAGCAGCTCCCGAACGACAGCAGTCGCTTGCCGGAGACGCGGATATGTCGGTCGTCGAACCGCTCGTCCTCCGCCGACAGGAAATAGTGCCCGCGGTCTCGACCGTGGCTGTGCACCTGGAATATCGCCTCACGAAAACTCGACGCGTCCATCGGATGTCTGGTGATAGCAGGTCCGTGCGCACGCGACAGGCCGCTCGCTGCTATCCGCCGAGAGCGCCGCTCGGCGCTCGCGGGGGGCCATTGCGCGATCTGCACTCGGGGGAGCGATCGGCGAGCTCGCACCAGGCCGCGCGAGGCTTCAGCGAGCACCAGACCTTTGCGACAGGTCGCGCTCCGGGTCGGCGCCGCGACGTCGCGTGGACCGCGGCCCCTTTTGATCGATCTTCAGGCTCGACGGACACGGAAACCCTCCCCTCTTCCTCATGCCGGTGGTACTCCTCCCGGCCATGGCTCTCGATCTCGCACCATCCTTCCAGGCGTTGCTGGACGCGTTCCGGTCGGCAGGAGGCCCGCTACACACGACGGGGCCGCTGGCCGCGGTGATCGACTGCGACGGTGGCGCGCCCGGCATCGATGCGTGGGCCGACGACGTCCGGAGCGCGGGCGGCGGTCACCTCGTCGAGGGGGCCTCTCTGCTCGCAGGGATCCCGTGGCACGTGCGCGCTGCGCTGGATCTCGAGTGGCAGGACGAGACGGGACGGCTCGACGGCACGACGCTCGACATCGACGTCTCCCATCCGTGGCGCGCCTTCCTCCGGCGCGCCCGGCTCGCGCCTCCGGGCGCGCTGGCGAACGACCCATTCGCGTTCGTCCTCTCGATCCACCCCGTCACTGGGAGCACGGCCCGATGCATCGCCCGCTGGCCGCCCGCGGCGACGAGGCCGGAGCTCGTCTACCACTCGGGAGGCGGCGAGCTCGTCCCGCTGCGCCTCTCGGTCCGCGAGTACTTCGAGCAGGTCCTCGTCGCGCGCGGCTGGGGCGGATGGGAGCTCGCGTTCGCCGCCGAGCCGCTCCGAGATCCGGTGCAGGTCGATGCGCAGGTGCTCGCTCCGCTCCGCAGACGGCTCGGCGAGCGATTTCCGGAGCTCGACCTGGCCGCGCTCAAGGCTCGATAGCCCGGCGAGTTCATGGCCATTCTCCATATTGGCGAAACGACCAAGCGCAAGACGTGAACCAGAGCTCGGCGACGATGCGCTGGAGCCCGCCGTCTCTGCTCGAGCCGCGCGACGCGAGGTGGCCCGCATGGTGTTCGAGCGACTGATGACGATCGGCGGGGTGCCGATCGTGCGACCCGACGATTCAGACGCATCGTCGTGCCTGCGGCGACAATGATCATCGTGCGTCGACAGACCGAGCGGGCCGCCGAGCAGCACCTGCGGCGCGCCCGGTCGGCCGGCCCGACCTTGACGGTGAGCGACGACGACGAGCGCGTTCAGAGCGGGACGAGCCAGGCGTCGACGTTGTGCACAGTCAGCGCGAGCTCGGCCCCGGGCGCGCCGGCGAGGTCGTCCGGGACGTCGATGTGCACCGCGACGAGCGTGCCGGCCGGGCCCAGGACCTCGAGCGGCAGGGCGGTCGCCTGCGGCGTGTCGTCGCCGCCGGTCTCGCTGTCGCCAGTGGTCGTGGTGTCGTCACTGGCAGTGGTGTCGCCACCGCCGGCAGTGTCCCCCGCGCACCCGAACGCGACCAGCAGGAGCGCGAGCGCCACGTGAGTCAGTCGTGCCACGGCCGCAGTGTATCAGCGGCCGTGCTGTCCTCAATACGGACATCACCTCAGGTAGCGACGGTGGCGACATCGTATCTCCTCGTCGGAAACGCTCCCCTGTGATTTGGGGTATGCAGAGGACATGGCCTGTTCGCGTGCTTCGCAGCAGGAATGGATGGTCCGCAGATGCGACGCTGCAGCGGTTTCACAGGGCCCGGGCGCGAGAGCGACCACCGGTGGGCGGCGGCCGCTCGACGCCGATTGCTGCAGGAGCGGGAGGCCCGGGCTCACGAGGTGCCAGCAGCAGCGCATGCGTGACGCAGAGGACCGCCATGATCGCCGCGAGCGCGTCGAGCCGGTCGTGACCCGACCGTGATTCGCCCGTCACGACGTCATGGGCTCGCTGCGGTACGGGAGCCGCGGCTGTGCGAGGCCTTCCTCGAGTACGCGCAGGCACGCGGCTTCGTGATCGACGTCGCGCGGGTGCGCAGGCCGCAGGACAAGGCGCGAGTCGAGCGAGCGGTCCGCGACGTCCGTGACGACTGCTTCGGCGGTGAACGGATCCGCGACCTCGCGGCCGCACGGGAGCGTGCCGAGCGATGGTGCCGGGACGAATACGGCGTGCACCGCCACAGTACCACCGGTCGGATGCCGCGCGAGCACTTTCTCAATGTCGAGGTGCCGGTGCTGCTGCCGGCGCCCGAGCAGCCCTACGACGTGCCGCGGTGGTGCACGCCGAAGGTCGCGCGCGATCACTTCGTCCAGGTCGAGCGCGCACTGTACTCGATGCCCACGCGGCTGATCGGTCGCACGCTGCAGGCTCGAGTCGATCGAAGCAGCGTCCGCTTCTACGATCGGAGCACGCTGATCCGGATCTGTCGGCGGCTGCCGCCCGGCGGCCGCAGCATCAACCCTGAGGACTTCCCGAAGGAGAAACGAGCCTACGCAATGCGTGATATCGAATTCTTGCAGAAGCAGGCCGACGAGCTCGGCCCCAACATCGGCGCGTACGTACGGCGACTGCTGTCCGGCCCGCTGCCTTGGACCAGCATGCGCACCGTCCACGGCGTGCGTGGCCTCGCCGAGCGCCACGGCGTCGCCGTCGTCGATCGCTGCTGCGGCATCGCAATCGCGGCCGACATGCTGAGCCTGAAGCGGCTCCGCGCCATGGTCGAGCGCGACGTGAAGCCCCAACCCATCCCCCTCGACCGGCCGACGCCGCCGGCGAGATTCCTCCGACCCGCGCAGATCTACGCGCTCTCGGCCAACACCAAGCATGGAGAACCGTCATGATCGATACCATCTCACCTGACCTGAAGGCCATCCTCAAGCGACTCAAACTCAGCCCCCTGCTATCGACGCTGCCCGACCGGCTCGCCCTCGCACGCCAGCAGAAGGTCCCGCACCAGGACTTCCTGCTGACGCTGCTCACCGACGAGGTCAGCCGCCGGGACAGCATCTCCGCCCAGCTCCGCGGCCAGAAAGCGCGTCTCGATCCCGAGCACCAGCTCGAGGGATGGGACAGCACCACTCGGGTCCACTTCGATCAAGAGCTGTGGGCCGAGCTCTGCTCGCTGCGTTTCGTCGAGGCTCGCGCTCACGTCGCGCTCGTCGGCCCCGTCGGTGTCGGCAAGACCTTCCTCGCGCACGCCCTGGGCAACGCCGCCTGCCGCCGTCAATACAGTGTCCTCGCCTACCGCTGTGATCGATTGCTCAAGAACCTCCGCCACGCTCGACTCGACGGCTCCTACGACGCCGAGCTGCGCAAGATCCTCGCCGTCGACGTGCTGATCCTCGACGACTTCGGCCTCGACGCGATGGACGCGACCGAGAGCCGCGACGCCTACGAGATCTTCACCGAGCGTCACCGCCACGGCTCGATCATCGTCACCTCGAACCGTGGCCCTGACGAATGGCTCGCAGTCTTCGCCGACCCCGTCCGCGCCCAGGCAGCGATCGATCGCTTCACCAGCAACGCCTACGACCTCGTCATCGAAGGCGAGTCGTACCGAAGCCGCCAGAAACCCTCGCTCACCCGTCCGCCGAAAACTGGATCCCGCTCGCGCACGCGAGCATGATCCCCCTCGTCACGCAGGATGGACCAGAGGGGGAAAGGTCGTGAGAAGGCCGGGGTCCCATGCTGGTGAAAACCGACAACCGGATCCACGGGCCTCGTGTATCCTCCCGGGATGCAGTCGCGTCCTTCGCTCTCGCTCCTCCTCTCGCTCGCCGTCGCGTCTTGCGGAGGCGACCCCAACCAGGATGACGGAGCGACCTCGACCGGTAGCACGGGCGAGCCCGGCACGACGACCACCGACGCGAGCGAGCCGACCGGCAGCACCACCGACGCCCCGACCGGCGGCACCACCGGCGACGCGCACGTCGTCCCCGAGTTCGGCGGGACCTTCACCGTCATCGGCACCGCCGACGACGGCCTGCACGCGGTCCGCGACCTCGAGTTCAACCCGGCCGCCCCCGAGCAGCTGTGGACGTTCAACATGCTGAGCCACGGCGTCGTGATCTACTTCGATCCAGGCGCGCCGCAGCAGACCTCGGAGGAGCGGATCGACGCGTACGGGCAGCACTTCATGGCGTACGTCTCGTCGGCCGCGTTCGGCGATCTGGACACGTTCGCGACCTGCCAGGAGTCGCGCAACGAGTGGAACGTCGGGCCGCAAGATCCGGACGACTTCATGGGCCCGGCGCTGTGGCCGGCCGACCTGGACATCTTCGCCAAGGTCGGCCAGGAGTTCCCGCCCAACGGACAGGAGGGCAGCCACCTCGACATGCTGCACCAGAGCCCGCTGTGCATGGGCATCGCCCACGAGGCCGGCAACGCGTTCTGGGCCTTCGACGGCATGCACGGCAACATCGTCCGCTACGACTTCCAGGCCGACCACGGGCCCGGCGGCGGCGACCACTCCGACGGCATCATCACGCGCTACATCGACGTCACGGTGACCCGCCTCGGCAACATCCCCGGGCACATGGAGTTCGACCACGCGACCGGGATGCTGTACATCGTCGACACCGGCGCCGGACGGCTCCTGCGCCTCGACACCGCCACCGGCACGAACATCGGCACGCTCCCCGGCGACTGGGACGGGGCCGAGTACACGGGCGTCGAGGGTGCCGACGTGCAGGTCCTCGTCGAGGGCCTCGACGAGCCCTCGGGCCTGGCGCTGCACGAGGGTCGGCTGTTCGTGTCCGAGCACGGGACCGGCGACATCGTCGCGTTCGACCTCGACGGCCAGGAGATCGATCGCATGACCACCCCGGCCGATCGCATCATGGGGATCACGATCGGCCCGGCGGGCGACCTGTGGTACGCCGACGCCGGCGCCGACGAGATCGTCCGCGTCGACGAGTGAGCGGCCTGGCGACGCGCGCCGCGGTGGGCGTCGACGTCGTGCCGCGAGCGCCGCGGGCGGCGGAGGTCCATGCTTGATGAGCATGTCGAGCTTCGACGCCTGGCGGGCCCGACTCCCGCGGCTCACGGGGACGCGGGCGATCGTGCGGATCGCCGCGTTGCGCCCGCGCGACGCCGACTACGTCGTCCTCGAGGTCGACCCCGGCGCGGTCTCGGGCTCGCTCCTTCGGCTGTTCGCGCCGGAGACGTGCTTGCTCGCGGCGGCCGCTGCCGGCCCGAACCTGGGGCGCGAGCTCGCCGATCGCCTCGGCGGCGACGCGACCTCGCAGGCCCTGTGCCGGCTCCTCGCGGGGCCGTTTCCTCCCGAGCGCCCGCTCTGTCCCTCGACGACCGGTGGCGCGAGCGGCTCCGTCCGCTGGCGCTCGGCCGCCCGGGTGACCGGGTCGACCACGGGCTGTTTCCCTCTCGCGCGACCAAGCTGGCGCGGCTGCTGCTCGCCGCCGCCGGGGACTACCCGGCCGACGAGGTGCTCCTCGCAGCGCGTGGAGCCTACGCCCACGGGCGCCCCTATCACGCTCACGACGCGCTCGCGTGCGCGCTGGTATGCGCGGGGGCGCCGGCCCGCGCGCTGCTGCGTGAGCGCTTGCGAGACACCCGGGCGGTCCGGGGCTGGCGCTCGCGGCGGCAGACCCATACGCTGGGGCGATGGGCGCGGGCTTTTGGATATATGTCCGAAGAGCCAGGTTGACGTCGCGGCCGCCCGGCCTGAACTCCAGGCCGACCGACGCGGCTCATGCGCTGACTTTATCCGCGGTATGCGGCGAGAGACTCGCGTGTCCGCAGGAGCAGCGCCAGGATGCGCTGCTCCTGGCGAACATCGGGCCCAAGCAGTCGATTGAGGTGCATGTGGACCACGCACCCAAGGACGTCGTCGCGGCTTCGTCCGAGCTGCCCTCGCTCGACCATGCTCCGCAACGACCGCGCGGTCGGGACGAGCGCCACGCTCCGCTCCCTCAGGACCTCCAGGGCCGGGCTCGCGTCGCCGCCGGAGACGGCGAACATCGTGCGGTCGAGGAGCGGACGAAGTTGCGACTGGCAGCGCCGGTACTCGTCCCGGCCGACATCGCGGAACGGGAGCGCTCGACGGCACCAGGTCAGCCGGGCCGGCTCGTCGAGGCCGAGGGCTGCGAGCAGATCGTCGACCGTGAGGAGCGCCAGCTTCTCCAGATCGACCGGCAGCTGCCTGGCCCGCTCGAGCGCGAGCAGACCCACCACGGTCCGGCTGTCGGCCGCAAAAATGTCCTCTGCCAGCGACACGCCGGCCGGACCGCCGTATCGTTCGACCTCGCGGTCGTAGGTGTCGAACGAGAGACGAGCGCACAACCCCCGCTCGACCAGGCTCGCGGCCCAGCGACACACCGCCGGGTACAGCCCGTCGGTAGTACCGTGGAACCGTACCCGCAGATGTGGCTCGGGATCGGCGTAGCGGATGAAGAACCACCTGGCCGCCAGCCCTCGGTTCACCAGGTCCTCGGCAAACTCGGCCAGGTGCCCCGTCAAAATATCATTCTGAAAGCAGGCAGGCCCGTACAGCTTTGCAAACAGCCAATCGCTCCCGGGCGGCCGGACCCGGGCCTGCTGACCGCCGGCATCAGCCGCGGGGATCGCTTGGGCTCGAGCCTTCCCGACGGGGTCCTTCGCCACCAGCGATGCGACGAACTCGCTCGCGTAGCGTCCGCTTGGCCCCGGCAGCCAGATCTGGTCCAGGTCGGGCAACACCTCTTGCAGCACGAGGCGCTCCCTGCGGCCCGGCTCGCTCAGCGAGCCCGCGAGCAAGGCGGCCTGCGCAGGGTCGTCGAGGTCGACGAGGAGGCGGTTGTCGCCGGTCGCGTCCAACACATGGCGAGGCAATTGCCAGTGCTCGCGGAGCACACCCAGCGCCTCCGCGCTGCTCCCGCGCCAGCGCTCGTCGAGGATGGCGCCGACGCGCCACTCTGCAGGTCGCAGCACCAGCCTGCCCGACTGGACTCGCGGTAGGAAGGGGAAGCTGCGCGCGGGCCCCCAGTCGAACGCGCTCATGCACGCTCGTCCGTCGTTGCTGACTTCACAGAGGAAACGCGCCACAGTCGGTCCCTGCAGCTGGTTCAGCAGGTGCCCGGCGCAGCCGGCGATGTCACCGCCGATCGCCGGCCACCGGACGTAGAAGCGGCCGTCTCTCACGCCTACGAGCAGCTCGTCCGGCGCAATGGCGACGCTCTCCGCCCGCCCGGGAGCCACACCGTCGAATCGTATCTCGTGGCCGCGGAGCGCCGGACGGACGGCGACATTGGCGAATCGAGCCTTCGCGGGCTGATAGTACACCTCGGCCCGGACGCGCGGGTCGACCGCGTCCTCGGCGTGGTACACCTCGCCGATCGCGGCGAGCCCCGCGGGCCCGAGTAGATCCGCGAATCGGCCGAGCGTACGGCCGGCCCCCGCGACCCCGACGCTCGGAGCGACGATCACCTGAAACTCGCCGGCATCCAGCGCAGCTGGCGAACGAGCGGCCACCGAGACGAACAGATCGAGAGAGGTCGGTAGCTCGCCCGCTCTCGGAGTCCAGGTGGCGAGCTCCGTCAGCGACGCTTCGTCGAGTTCGACCGCGCGTCGGCGCTCGCGCAGGGCGGTGAGCGCCACGGCGAGGAGCCGCTCCTGGCGCTTCTCGAAGCGCGGCGGCTCCGCCGGTGGAGGCGGTCCGAGCCCGAGGTCCGGATCGAGCAGCTCGAGGAGCGGGACCTCGCGGTGTTCGCCGTAGCGCTGCTCGAACTTTCGCCGATAGTCCTGCAAATACGCCGGACCGTGGGGTTGCGGGGTCAAACGCAGCAAGATCTCGGCCGCCCGCACGACCTCCTCGCCGACCCGACGCGAGATCGACCGCCCTGCGAGCGGCAACGCCAGGTCGACCTGGAACGCGTGCTCGGCGACGAACAATGCTGCGGCCCGCCGGTCCAACCGCCTCAACGCATCGCCGGACGCGGCGCCGGCGTGTCGATCCCAGGCCGCTGTATCGGCGAGCAGCGACCCGATCGCTCGCTCTTCCGCCCTCGCCGTGGGGATCGCGGCGAGCCGGCGGACGACATGCGCCGCGGGGTCTCCGGAGCATGGAGGGCGAAGGTCGGTGAGCAAGAACTTCTGCGCCAAGAGCTCGTCCAGGAATTGCTCGATGCGCTCGCGGGGCGCGTCGTGAGCGCGCTGGATCTGCTCCACGAGCTCGCAGTAGGGCACCGGCGCCCGGGACAGGCGGAGCGCGAGCCGGACGGGTCCGGACGCCCGGATGGAGATGCGGCGGGTGTCCGGAGCGAGCGAGCCGCCATCGCAGAGAAATACTCGTTCGCCTGCGAACCATGCCAGTGGATTCGCCGTGACCCGCAAATACGCGAGGACCTCTCGCCGACGCTCGAGCCGATCCACGACCCCGTATAGCCACTCCATGTCCGGGCGGGTGCGAAGGATCGGTGGGGAATCGCCCAGCGCGAGGTCGGTCCGCTCACCCCAACGCGCCAGCGCGACCCCCGAAAACAGGCCGTAGGGCGTCGGCCGGGTGGACATGCGGATCAGGTACGCGAGGAGCTTCTGTCGCGCCGCTCTCCCCTTCCGCGGCGCCAGGACATCGCTGGCGAGCGCCGCATGGAGCTTCGGCGAGGCGATCGCCAGCGCGTCTCGTACCCAGTCACGATCCGCGACCATCGTCCTGCGCCCGGGGGGACTCGCCCACTGGGCAGCACGATCCAGCGAATCGGGCGGACCCGCCGGCGAACCCGCGAGGGCTTGATAGTCCTCGATCGAACAGACAGGGGTCCGTACGAGGACGAACGGCAAGAGTCGGTAGAAAGAGCCCGTCGCTGGGTCAGCGGATTCGGCCTTGTCTTGAGTCATACAATGGAGCGAGCTCAGCTCAGGAGAAACGCCCGGTCCCAGGTCGGTTCGATCGCGCAGGCCGCGGCGAGCAGCACCGAGGCGACGCCCGCCGCGCCCTCGAGCAGCCCGGGATGATCGGTGCGAACGTCACCTGTCTCGACGTTCTGGAAGCCGAGCAAGCTCCCGGGCGCGTGGCAGGCGACCAGCTGATCGAAGAGCCGCTGGACTTCCGCGTGGAGATCCTCGCTCCCGCTGTCGTGAGCGAATCGCATGACGATCTGCAGCAGCCCTGCGAGGCCGTGACAAAGAGTCGGCGAATCGACGCCGCGCGCCGGCGCCGGACGGCGGCAGAAGGCCCTCATCGCCTCGAGCGCCGCCGAGCAGTACGTGCGCTCCTCCAGGGCCTCGCCCGCCAGCCAGAGCGCTCGTGCGACGCCGGGGCTGCCGTAGCACCACGCATTACGACAGGGCGTCGTCGGCACGCCCGGGAGCAGCGGGACGGCCATCGGCCAGCTGTCGCCCCAGGCGTCTTCGACGCGGCTTGCCAGGAGCCACTCCGAGAGCGCTCGGATCGCCGCTGCCGACCCGTCGACACGGACGCCAGCGCGAAACGTCAGGGCCAGGGCGGCCAGCAAGCCAGGCCCCCCGTGTGCCAGGCCGCAATTGAGGTTTCCTCCCGGGAAGTGCGCCCGCATGGTCTCGTCCATGAAATCGGGCAGGGTGCGCCACAGCGGCCCGACATCATCCGCCCCGACGAGCGCGACCAATGCTCGCGCCACGGCGATCAAGGCCTCGCGCGCCGGTTGGTCGTCCGTGCGGCAGAGCAGGTAGCCCACCATACCACTCAGGCCGGAGATGATATCGAAGTCGCTGGTATGGAGCCGGCCGCGGCGCCGCTGGCAGAGCTCCGCGGCGGCGGCGATCTGCGGCAGCAGCGACGACTCCACGGACGCGAGCATGCGCTGATAACGGCTGCCGCGCGCCAGAAATTGGGTGCAGAAGGCGAGGCCGGAGGCTCCATGATGGAGGCCGAGCGGCACGAACTCGAGAGCGCTCGTCCCCTGAGCGGCGGCGGTGAGATGGACGTGCGCGACCCGATCCCAGGACTCTCCCGGGAAGCACGCGTCCATCCAGCCGTGGAACAGCGCGAGGCCGACATCACCCCGAGCCAGGTCGCACGGCATCCACTGATTGTGCTGCGGCAGGTCGCTCTGCGATCGGGTCCTGGCTCGAGCTTCCGCGACCTGCTCGGGTCGCCGCAGGCGCTCGGCGACGTCCCGCGCCAGCGCCCGCGCCGTCGCGGCGCGGGCGCTGTCGAGGAAGACCGGCCATGGCCGCTCAGTCGCGCTCAACAGCAGCATTGCGAGACGGGGGGGTTGCTCGCGCAGCCGGTGCAGGTCCCTCCGCAAGGGGTGGCGCAGCTCTGGTTCCCCGGCTGGCTCCCGCAGCCGCCGCTCGCGTGGACCTCATGGTTCGGGTCGGGCGGGGGGGGCAGCTTGATCCGGATGTCGAGGTCGAATTCGTCGTCGAATCTGGTGTTCTTGAAGATTCTCATGGCTTCCTCCGGCTCAATCCCACAGCGTGAAGGCAAAGGCGATGTTGGCGAAGAGGCCGATTCCTCGCCGGTGTTCGGCCGAGGACAGGACGCTCACCTGCTCCGCCGAGGGGCCGGACCACAGCGCCCTGCCGGCCGGCCCGGCGTGCTCCTCGAACGCCAGGATGGCGCGGTCGAGCCGATCCTCGAAGTCAGGGTCCTCCGCGGCGCGGCACTCGGTCTCCAGCACCAACTGACTGAAGAATCGCGGTCCCAGCTCCTCGAGCCTGGCCTGGAGGTGCTGGATCGCCAGGTCGACCCGCTCCCCGGTCAGCCAGCTGGAGACGTGCGGGAGGCTCTCTTCGAGCGAGAACCAGCCGTTGCGCAGGACGTGGAGCGCGCGCGCGTAGACGACGGCGAGGTAGCTCTTGACGGGCGTGTAGCCCGGCAGGCGCCAGTGATTGGCGATGACCAGGTGGAGGTCGGAGACGGGTTGGCTCGCGAACTCGGCGAGGACATCGTAGAGCCTGGTGAAGCGCGGGTCGTCGTGGATGACGGCCTCGACCATCCGGGCGATCTGCCGGAACGTCCCGTGCGCCTCTGCCTCGGTTCGGCCGTAGCGAAACACCACCTCGGGGGCGGTGATCGGAACGAGCCATTTATAGACGTGCAGGCTCACCGGGTCCAGCATCTGAGCGTTGCGAAGGCGCTTCATCTGGCTGCGGCTGAACTGCGACGATAAGCTCCGCAAGGGGGCCGTCACCGTCTCATCCAGACCGTGGCCCATGATCGATTTACTCTGTCTTTCGTGCATCGTGCTCCCTCCCGGGCCGTCCGTCGGACTGCCTCTACCGACCCTCGACCCCCCATGTCGGATAATACTGATGCTTAAATCCCAAACGCGTGTCAAGCCACGCCGCCAATTCGCACCGGACGTTGTTTATCCTCGCGGCCGAGGCCTTGGCCCGACAGAGCGGCGTCCTACGCATTCCCCGGATGCGGCTCGGGGGGGTAACGGCCCACACGCTTATGAGCGATGGACGCTGTGCGAGAGTGCGCATGAATCGAGCATGTCGGCTCGATCGGGGCGCGAGGGGCAGGCCGCCGAGGAGCGCCATTTCGGCTTACCATGATCATACTCGCCGGATAAACGCGAGCGAGCAACCCATCTGGTTCCATGTGTATTCGCAGCTCTCGCCGCTCAGCGGGGAGGGAGCGTCCGCGGGACCGATCCGAGCAGCGAGAGATTGGCGCGAAGAGGCGCATCGTCTCGCCGAGCCCTACGCGCGCGGAGCACCGGCGTCGGGGCACGATATCGCACGGTCGTGAGTATTGACTCGCGCTCTCCGACCCGCATATGCTGAGCTTCGGCCTGGTTCCTGGTCGGAGATGGTAATGTGTCCATGATGAGGATAGACAGGGCGCAGCAAGACCAGTTCGCGGCGGAGGCGACGAGCCGGTTTCCGGAGCGACTCCGGTCATTCCTCTCTGGCAGGTTCCGCGAGCACGCAGGCGCGCTCGCGGGGCCCGCGGGGCTCGAGCTCGTCAATGGGCGGATCGTCGAGGCGCGGACGCGCGGGTTCGTCGGGGAGCGAGACATTGCCCGGTATGTGACGCTGGGGTTCGTCCTCGGTGAGGGGTTTGTGGCGGAGCCGTGGGCGAGGGCGGTATTCGCCGATTCGGCGATCCGCACACCGACCGAGCGGATCGAGACGTTGTGGCGGACGGCCGAGCATCGCGAGCTCGACGACGCCGCCGGATCGACGGCGCGGGCCATGAGCGCCCCCGAGAAGAGGTAGCGATGTCGCTCGAGAAATGGAGGCGATTGCACGAGCTCGAGCAGGCGATCCGCGAGGAATTCGCGGACACGGGCTGTCCGACGGCGAGGTGTCCGGCGGGTCCGCGCGTGCACCTGGTCTTCTGCCATTTCGGGGCCCTCGTGGAGCCGGACAGGTCGCTCGATTCCTGGCGATTCGCTACCATCGATGCATACAAGGCGGCAGCGCCGAAGCCGCGCGAGGCGAGGGTCGCCGCGGACTTCCTCGCGGCGCACTTCCTGTGGGTGCGGGCGCGAGACGTTCGGCTGGACGAGCTCCCGAAGCTCGAGCAACCGGTCGCGCCCGCCGCGGCCGACGGCGGTACTCTCGTGCATTTCCAGGACGCCAGCTTCGATCGAACAGAGGTCAAGGCGAAGGTGGGGGCACCCGCGAGGATCGATGACTTCGCGCTTGTCTATCGCTCCTCGCAGGGTTCGAGCGCCGGGCAGGGGAGTGGGGCGACTGCCGGGGCCGTGGCAGGGGCCGGGGCGGCGGCAGGAGTGGCCTCGGGAGCGGCGACAGGCGCGGGGGGAGCTGCGGCAGGGGCGGCGACCGGAGCTGCGGTTGGGACATGCACCGGGGGCGCTGCGGCAGGCGCGGGGACGGGCGCGGCGGCAGGGGCGGCAGGAGCGGCGGCCGGGACGGGCGCGGCGGGAGCGGCGGCAGGAGCGGCGGCCGGGACGGGCGCGGCGGGAGCGGCGGCAGGGGCGGCGGCCGGGACGGGCGCGGCGGGTGCGGTGGCAGGAGCGGCGGCCGGGACGGGCGCGGCAGGGGCGGCGGGGACGGGCGCGGCAGGGGAGGACGCGACCGGCATTCCCCGGCGCAGGCGGCTCTGCCTGTCCGTGCCGGGCAGCGCGGGCGAACACAAGGACGTGGACGTCGCCGGGGCGACGGTCGAGGCTTCGCTTCTGTACCCCGTTCCCACGCAACACAACGAGCTCCGCCTGTTGAGCGTATCGCCCGGTTTCCAGTTCGAGGTCGGCGGAACGGCCGTCGGCGCGACCGATCCGTGGACGGAATCGACGCGCGCGTTCACGGTCGCGCAACGGGGCCAGCGGCTCGAGGAGAGGAGCTCGTCGACCTACGTCGGGAAGGTCGTGTCCTCGCAGTGGGGAGTCGGCATAGCGAAGTACGCGAGCGAGGGGACCGACACGACCGAGCTCGCCAATCGCCACGCCTGCGACCTCGGCGATTCGCGGGTCAAGGTCTTCAAGGCCTTGAGAAACGTCGAGGGCGGGTGCGAGAGCGTGGCGACATACGACGGCCCCAAGATCTCCTGGGGCATCAATCAATGGACTTTGCCGTCGGTGACGGGCGAGCTCTGGCAGATCCTGGCGTTCATCTACGATTTCTACCCCGAGGCGTTCGCCCGGCGCTTCAGCTACTACGGCATCGGTCTCTGGTTCGCCAGCCGCGCTGCCACGTGGACCGCGCACGGAACGTACCGCGATGTCCTCGTGTATCGCCTGCCCTGTTGCGGTCCGCAGACCCGCGCGGCGATCGACGCGGTGTTCGCCGCAGGCGGGGCGGCGGCTGGTGCGACTGCGGAGGCGCAGGCGCAGACGAGCGACACTCCGCCCGCGCCGATGAGGGGCATCGCCCAGGCGCTCCGGCTCACCCGTCGCGCGACGACCAGCATCGCCATGTGCCATGTGTTCACGACCGCCGGCGCGGATGAGGACATCCAGAAGGCGCAGGCGCAGTGGATGAGCTACCGGATCTCGTCGACGAGGCCGGTCGGCAAGACGATCGGCGACGTGATCGATCTCTTTCTGAGGAGTCTCGGCTCGAACATGAGCGCGACCGCCCGCCTAAACACGGCAGTCGCGTCCCTGGGAGACGAGTATTCGCCGGAGCAGGTCCAATCGCTGCTGGGGGAGACGTTCTCCGACGACGGCGCGAGCGGCGGTTGGATCGACTGGCCGACGCGCTGTCGAGACGCCGGAAAGTCGACCTAGGCCCCGACGAGGCCCTTGCGTCCTCACCCGCCCCGGCGGGCGGCGGCCGACCAGACCTCCAAGGACGCGCTCGTACGTGCGGACTCGAAGAGGATGGCATCCAACTCTTGCATGAAACTCGCGCGCTGCTCGGCCGTCATCACCTTCGTGAAGGTTCGAAGGACCCGCGGGTCGTAGAAGCGGAAGAACCATGGCCTCGGCTCGCCCTCGACCTCGACCTTGAGGAATTTGCGGAAGTGGTGCCGCACCTTGTCGAAGCCGGCGCCGCTCTCCGCGTAAATGCCCCAGGCGTCGCCCCAACCTTCGAGGACGAGGCGCTCCAGCAGCCACGAGCTCGGCTGCAGGTGCACGAGGTAGGGGGCGATGTCATCGAAGGCGCGGCCCTGTTCGCCGTCGTAGAGGGAGGCGTAGGGGTCGATGCTCTCCTCGACGAGCTGGAGGGCGCGGTCGGAGCGGGCGGCATCGATGATGGCGTAGAGGTTGCCGCCATCGCAGCGGCGCTCGAGCTCGGCGAGGGCTTCGAGGGCGGCGGCGGAGGGGGTGATGGGCTCGGGCGGCGGGGTGCGGTCCTCGACGAGGAAGCGGTAGGTCGTGCGGGCGGCGGCCATCCAGCCGCGGTTGGCCATCTCGCCGTACCAGGCAGACTCACCGTTGATAGAGAGGCGGTGCGAGCCTTCGGCCTGGACGTGGGCGCTGACGCCGTCCCAGATGATCTGAAAGTGCGGGGAACCGGCGGGGTCTCCGTGGACGACGAAGTCGGCGCGAGCGCTGCCGACTCTGCGCGGGACGCCGAGGTCGAGGACCAGTTTTCGGTAGGTCTCGCGCCCTGACCATACCTGCAAGACCCCCCGGCGGCGCACCGGCGGGCCGGAGGGCAATTGCGGGTAGCGGCGAAATGTGTAGTCGATCTCCTCGAGCTGATCGGCGTACTCGGGGTCGACCTCTTCGAGGTTGCGAGCTGCGAGCGGGCCGAGGGTGGTGCGCAGGCGCTCGTCCTCGTGAGGCACGCGGCCGTGCTTGGTCTGCTCGGCGATGAATTCGAGCTGGGCCTCGATCTGCCGCAGCAGCGGCCAGCGGGAGGGGTCGAGCGCCCGGGTGCGTCGGCGGGCCTCGGCGAGCACCTCGGCGAAGGCGTCGCGCGACAGAATCCGCATCAGGTCGGCCATGGTGTACGCCTCAGACGTTGCGGCTGGAGACGTGGAAGGTCCGCGGGACGTACACCTGCATGCCGCCGCCCTCGCACGGGATCTGCTCGCCGGGATCGGTGGCGGTCTCAGCGAAGGTCCAGGTGTCGATCACGGAGGCGGCGATGCTCTTGAGGGCGAACGCGGGGGCCTCGCCGAACTCGACGGTGCGCCTGTCTCTTGGGACACGTGTACCGTTCGGCCCGGGGACGATCGAGGAGGTGCCGAGCTGTTCGGGCGTCAGATCCGGGTCGAACGCGAAGTATTCGCCGTTTTTGCCGCCAGGATAGCCGCGCTGGTGGAGGACCTGAGCGGCGATGGCGATCACCTCGACGGGCTGCGACAGGTCGATCGCGCGGATATGAGAGGTCAGCTTGCTCGGCTTGAATTTCTCGCCGGCGTGGGCGGCGTAGAACTGATAGGCGACGGCGATTCTGGCGGCGACCCGCTCCGTGTCGAGACCGTCGTTCAGGTTGGGCTGGGCGGCGAGTTCCTGCTTGTTGAGCAGTGAGCTCGAGAGCAGGTCCCGACCGAGCTCGGCGCCGGGCGGGGGCGTCTCGTCGTCGAGGGTTGCAGTGTCGGGAGCGGGTGGCTCTGCCGAGTCGTCTTTCTCGTCGAACTGACGGCGCTTGCGCTCGCACTCCTCGCACAGCGGAACACCTCGTTTGGCGGCAGAGCGGAAGGTGAAGGCCTGGGTGGAGTCGCCGATCACGACCGTCGGGCAGCCGGCGGCGATCAGGTCGCCGGAGATGTGAGAGCCCGGATCGGACCTGCGGGCGGCGGGTCGGCCGTTGATCACCACGGTCGAAGAGCCCTGCTTGATCCGGTCGGCCGCGCCGAGCGGGAAGCAGACCACGCTGTCGCCCTCGCGAGCGGCGGGCAAGAAGCCGATGATCACATTGGCGCTGCCGCTGAAAATCGGACCGCCGACGTGCGGGACGGGGCCCGGCTCGACCTTTGGGCACACATGGAAGTCGCTGATCCGAGCGGCGTCGGGCATAAACGCCGCCATCCTATCACATGCCGGATCCATTGGGTCGGGTCGAGGTCGCGCGGCGCGGAGGCGAACATGTGCGGCGCCAGGGCCCACGAGGTATTCGGGCGGTCGATGGACAACCAGGGCGGCCGCGTATATGGTCGACAACAACCCGGTGTGTCGACCTCGTTTTCTCCCCAAATAGGCGAGCGGTTCGCCGGCCGCTACGAGCTCAAATCGCCGCTGCGGGCCGACGGCGCGCTGCAGGCATTCCTGGCGTTCGACCACCATGCGGGCCTCGATGTCGCGCTGCTGTTGTTCGATTCGGCTTGCGCTCACCCGATCGCGTGGAGCGCGTTCGCGCGGATCGTCGGGGCAGCGACGGCCGCCAAAATCGCGGGCCTGGTGCTGCCGCAGGGGGTCGCTCCCACGCCGCCTGTGCCGCCGTTCTGCCTGGCCGAGCCGCTGGCGCTCCGCGGATTCGACCGATTGCGCGATCAAGGGCCGATGCCGTGGCAGCGCGCCTTGACTCTCGGCGAGCGGGCGACGGAGATCCTGCAAGCGGCGCACGCAGCGACGGGCGTCGCGCACCGCGTTCTGACGCCGTCGCGCTGCGCAGTGACGATGCGCGACGATGTCAGGGTGCTCGACTTCGGAGTGGCGGAGCTGGAGCTGGGACGCCCGGAGGGGGCAGGCTATCGGGCGCCGGAGCAGCAGCAGGGCGGCGGCGATGCACGCAGCGACGTGTACACGCTCGCGGTGATCCTGTTCGAGCTGATCTCGGGCCAGAAGTCGGCCGGAAAGCCTCCTCCGCGCCTCCGCTCGCTCGTCGCGGTACCGCGGCCGGTCGACGAATTCATGGCGAAGGCGCTGTCGCAGGATTCAGCGCAGAGGCCCGATCTCGGGGCGATGCGCGCGTCGCTTCGGGAACTGCTGGGTGTCGCCGCGGCACCGGCCGAGCCGACGCTTCCGCCCGGACCCAAACCCGGGGCCAGCCCGGTCTCAATCATCTCGGCGCCGCCGGAGGCGAGCGTGGTGTCGCCGGCGACGGCGCCGGAGAGATCGAAATCCGCGGTCGGGCCAGGGCCGGCTCCGACAATCGAGAAGGCTTCGCCGGCACGGCCACCTGCTCTCTCCGCGCTGTCACTGTCATCTCCGTCGCCGCCCAAACCGGAGGTCGTTTCGCCGCGGCCCCGTCAAGCAGCTGCGCAGTCGGATGGCCTGCCGAGCCTGCCGGAGCTTCAAGAGTCCGATGGGCCGGGTTTGATGGTTCATGGCCTGGAGGACAGGACGGAGAAGCTGGATGCGCGGCGCTATCCGGCACCTGCGGCCGACGACAGGACGGAGGTCCTCGCAGCCGTCTCGCTCCGGGCTCCGGCGGTCGCCGACAGGACGGAGGCCCTCGCCGCCGCCTCCCTTCCGAAGCGGGAAGATCCCGAGCGGACCGAGATGGTGAGGCTGGACGTCCCAACTGTTCAAGATGAGGAGACGACGGCGTTCAGAAGACCCCTCAAGGGTTTGCTCGCGGCGCTTGCGTCATCCAAGGCGAGTGCCGCGGACCCGGTTGCCACGCCGCTCGCGGTCACGGGCGACGATGCACCGACAGAGAAGAGCGTCAAACTGCTGTCCCTGGCCGACAGGACGCGGCTGTCGTCGTCCGAACCACCGGCGGCGACGGTTGCGTCTCGGCCGAATGCGGAGGTTCGGCCGTCGCCCGAGCCGGCGCGTCCGGTGGACGTCACGTCTCGGCCGGCTCCGGAGGCCCTGTCGGGGTCTCCCGAACCGGCGGGCCTGAAATCGTTCGAGGTTCAGCCTGCCGCGGAGGATCGGCCCGCACCCGGCGATCAGGACGAGGCGACGACGGTGTTCACGCCGGTCCAGGTGCCGGCGAGCCCGAAGCCGGCGGTGGATCCGCTGAAGAAGGCGTTGATCTGGATCAACGTCGTGTGCTTCGCGGCGTTTCTGCTCGCAATGCTGTGGCTGCTGATCGCCTGAGTTCGCGGCCGGCGTCAGCCTCCGACGAAGACGTCGCGCGGCGGTCGTCCGCCATGTGCCGAGACATCGCTTCATTTCGGCGGAGGAAAGTTCGCCGCCGGCATGCTCTGATCATCCCCGAACACGAGGAGCGGCGCATTGAGTCGCCTGCGATACGCCCACAAGTAGACGTCGGTGGAGCGGTCGTCGATTCTCACGTATCTGTCCTTGTTGGTCGAGAAGTAGGCGTACCCCGTCTGGCCGTACACGGTCACTCGCTGCGAGGCGGCGAGCACCTGCGCCGGTGACCACCCGCGCCCGCCGACGATCCCCGAATTGCAGCTGTGCAGGTGAAGGCTGGCATCCGTCGCCCAGTTGAGGCGCTGCAGGCTCTGCAACTCGACGCGGTTCGTGGTGCCGTCGTTCCCGCCGCCGGCTTCGAACTCCAGGCCGTCCTGGCGGTCGCCCTTGGAAGCGTGGCTGAAGATCCGGCCTTCCTTGATGACGTGATAGGGCTCCTTGCTTATCGTCAAAATCTGGGTCCACGCGGTCTTGAAGTCCGTCTCGGTCGAGACGGCGATCGGCGGGATGAATCGGTCCCGCCCCGCGAGGAATTCCGGCGATGCCTTGACGGCGCGCTCCCACGTCGCGGCGGCGCGCTCGAACGCACGGTCGCCTACCACGAAGAATATGGCGAAGTAGACATAGATCGGGCGAATATCTCGAATGATGACCCGGACATTTGAATAGTAAGAGCTGTTTGTGTATGTCTCGGCGCCGTCGTAGGTCGTCCGAGTCTCGAGCCGTCCATACTTGCGGATCTCCCGTTCGAGCTCGGCGAGTTTGTCCCTGCTGCCAGCCTTGACGGCCGGGTACACGTCGCTGCGATCCTCGACGCCGTTCAGTTTCTTGACTCCTCGCTCCTCCCATCCGGGACCCGGGCACAGACATCCTTCAAGATCCCCCGGAACGTTTCCCGAGTGGATGTTGACCATGGAGCGCTCACCGAAGCTCTGGTCGGCCAGATCCTGGCTGAGCTGTACGAGCCGGTACGGGCCTTTTGTCCCTGGATTCTTGATAAGGGAGTAGGTGCCCGCCAGCACCCGCTGATCACTGCCAGCCACCAGACTGGACGGACCTGCGGCTTCGAGCATGACACCGGTGACGAGTGGCGTGGAATCGCCGACCTTGAGTAGTTCGAACTCCGCGATCGTGCCGCCCTGCCTTGCATTCGTCCCTTGCGCCTGGGGGTTCTTCGGCCACTCCTTGATCCGCTGAATGATGAGGGTGAGCTCGACCGGACACGTCTCCGAGGTCGTAGCGACGGGATCGTCGGCGTTCGGGTGCTGGCGCGCCTCTCGCGTCGCAGCGGCGAGTGCGGGGGCCTTGCCCGCAGCCGTCGCGTGTTTGCCGTCGTCGCTCATGGCGCAGCTCCACCGGGTTCCGCCTCGAGCGCCCGCAAGAAAGCCACCGCAGGCTGACAGAGGGGATCGTCGACGAAGCGGGGGCCGAACAGCCACCCGAGCAGCAAGTGACGGTCGCTGGCTCGCCCGCGCAGCCTCAGTCGTTCCCCGTCGATGCGAGCGAGCTCGAGGAAGCGAGCGAATTGCGGAGTGCCCATGAACCCGGCTCGCGCCGGCGTCAACGTTCGGAGCACGCGCTCGAGCGCGTCGGGCTGGACTGCCAGGCGCTGTTCGCCGGCGATCACGGCCTCCTCGAAGCCTGCCAGCGAATCTTCGCTGAAGAACCCGGAACCGACGGCCGCTTCCAGGTTCTCGGCGAACGTGCCAATATTGCAGTGGAGCGCTCCGTCGACGTCGTCCGAGTCGAGCCGCCCGTGAAACAGCCACGCGCAGCGTGGATCGTCGAACACGAACAGGCCGCACACGCACGCGCACGCGAGGTAGATCAGGAGCTCGCTGCGGCAGGTGATCGCGTGTTCGTGACCGAGCCGACAGGCGAGGTGCACCGCCTCGCGAATGTCGTTCGAAGTCGTGCGACGCAGGCGCGATTCGAAGTGTCGCCGCAGAAATTGCTCGGCCTCTTCGGCGAACTCGTCCAGCGAGACTCGCCGTAAGGCGTGGAGTTGATTTCCGCTGATCGAGATCATGGGCGCGGCGGGGGTTATGGGTGGGATGAGGGCCAGGTCGCCCTTGGCACCTTCACGTGTCGGTCATGTCGAGCAGTCCCCCGGAACGATCCCCTCGCTATCGATCGCCGCGAAGACTGCCCCCAGCGCGAGATCGATAGTGCCCGGGCTCATGGCATCCACCGCCTGGCCGGTTCCGCCGGCCGTGGCCAACTCGTTCGCGAACAATTTGCCGCTGGCTTCACCCAGAGTGATGACATGGGTCATCACGTTTTCATTCATATAGAGATCCCCCGCCGTGATCGACGGGTTCTGGTTCGCGGGTCCGGGCGATTGGGTGCCCGATGGGTCCGTCCACTGGCCGTCGGTGATGAGTATGATGCGATAATAGGGCGCCGCGTTCTTGTTCTCGATGAACTCCGCTCGCTGGGCTTGAATGAGGCCGCGGGCGCGATCGAGCGCCCCCTTCGTCCAGGTGCCGATACCGACCAAACTCCCGTTGATCGGCGGTGGCAGCGACGTGATGAGCGCCGCCAAGTTCTCGTGCTGGCATTGGAGGTAAGCGCCCCCTTCAGTCCACGAGAGATCGATCTTCTGTCCGTCCATGATGCCAGAGCTGTCATTCTGGATCAATGTTCCCGCCATCTGGACGTTGGGATCGTGGCCGTACCGAAGGAAGGCCACGTTGATGCGCTGGGCGAGGGCGGGTTGCGTCGTGAGAAAATCCGTGATCGCCCCCGTGATCGCAGAATAGCGAGTCTCGTTCGGGCCCCACATGGAGTTCATGGATGTCGAGTAGTCGAGGACGAAGAGCACGTTCGGGCGGGCGAAGCTGCAATCTCCGCACTGGCTCTTCTCACAGGTGGGCCAGCAGTCGTCGGCGAAGAGGTCGTTTCCATCGTCGCACGCCTCCGGCGGCTCGACTTCGCCGTTCCCACAGCCGGCCTCGGGCTGCGTGGTCGTCCCGGGCCCCGTGGTAGAGCTCGTGCCGCTCGGGTCTGCGGTGGTCTCCGGCCCAGTCGTGGAGGTCGTGCTGCTCGAGGAGTCGGCCGGGTTCCCCGAAGTGGGGGAACCTGTGAGCGTGGTGCTCGACGCGTCCGAAGACCACGTGCCGCCAGGGGGCGCGGTGTTCGTCGATGTCATCACACCGGACGAGCTCATCGCGCTCGTGCCCGCCGGGTCTGGCGCTGCCGTCGTGGTATCGGTGCTCGGCGCAGAGTGGGTCGACACCGAGGGGTTGAAGAAGCACGCCGATTCCACGAGAGAGAGCAGGGGGAGGGCGATCAAGGGCCTTCGGTCCGGCTTCGCAACGCGCCCATGCCAGTTTTCGATCCGTGGGGGATTCACAGAGAGAGCTCCTGCCGAAGTCGGATTTTCGGCTCGAAGCGGGCCTGCTTCACGGCGTTGGCGAGGCACGCTCCGAGCGGGGTATCACTGGAAGGTGTAGCGCGCAGGACGGTGCCGTCGCTGCCGACCACGTATTCGATGGTGAGCTGGGGCTGGCCGACGGCATTGTGCTGCTTGCGGCAGGCGCGGCTCCGCTCCTTGATCCCGGCGATCGGGTCGGCCTGCGCCGTTGATTCGGCCTTCGGCGTCGTGGGGGCTGGCACCTGCTTCCGCGTCCCCGCGCCCCGCTTCGGTTTCGCCTTCAGGAGCTCCTCTCTCGTCGCCTGCTCGCCCTCCGCGGCGCCCGGGTCGACGCTATTTTCCGGCTCCAAAGGAGAGGGGACGGGCGGCGAGGGCTCGGTTTCGGCGGCGACTGGTTCGGCTGCCGTGAAAGGGGGGCTGTGCTTCGGGAGCTCGGGAGCGCGGGGCGAGAGTTGCGCGGTGGTCGACGCGGTGGGCGGCGGGCTCGTGCGATCCGGGTTCGCCTGCGTCGTCGTGCCGGGCGTGGCGTTCCCCGGAGTGACCAGCCAGATTGCGAGGGCGAAGAAACCCGCGAGGCTCGCTCCCTGCACGATCAGGGGCCAGATCTGCCTCGTGCGACCCAGTGAATGCTCGCCCTGAACGGGCGCGATCCTGACGGGCGCGAGGGCCGGCTCGGTGGCGATTGCGCTGAGTAGATTCTGCGCAGTGGCCTCGTCGAGCGCCCCCTCGCTCGCTGCGGGAGACGGTTTGCTCGGGGAAATCGGCGCCAGCCCGGGCGTCTCGAGCGACTCGGCAGGAATCCTCGGGCGCGGCATGGACGCTGTCGTGGACAGCGATAGTTCCTCCTCGTGCGCTCTTTCTCCGTCGGGCCGCGGCGCCGAGGCCGAGGATGAGGCCGCGGCCGCAGGGGGGCCAACCGCCTTGCGGGTCCCGTCGAGCCCGGCCTCGGCCAGCGCGAGGCCGGGCAGCGAAATCCCCTCGGTTGCGAGCAACCGGACGAGCTTTTGCTCGATCTCCTCCATGGAGGCATGGCGATCGTCACGCTGTTTGGCCATCGCCTTGAGGACCAATTCATCGAGTTGCGGCGGGATCCCGGCAGCGGGGGCGAGCGACGACGGCGACGGGGCCGTCGAGGTGAGGTGCTGCATCGCCACCTGGAGCGCCTCGCCCCCGAACGGCGACCGTCCGGTCAGCATTTTGAACAGCAGTACCCCGAACGAGTAAATGTCGGAGCGGCGGTCCAGCGGCTCGTTGCGCACTTGCTCGGGAGACATGTATTTCGGCGTACCGAGGACGAGGCCGGTGGCCGTGAGTTCGGAACCCTGCTCGGGGCGGGCGATTCCGAAGTCGAGGAGCTTGACGATTTCGCCGCCGTCGCGAGTACGTGCGAGGAAGACGTTTTGCGTCTTGAGGTCGCGGTGGATCAGGCCGTTTTGGTGGACGACCCCGACCGCCCGGGCGATCTGGATCGCCCACATACACACCTCTCGCACGCTGTACGGGCGTTCGATCCGCGCGGTCAGCCGGGACTCGAGGTCCTCGCCGGCGAGCAGCTCCATGGTGAAGAACACGAAGCCGGATGGATCCTCGCCGAACGAATGAATGTCGACGATGTTCGGGTGCTCCAGCCGCGCGATTGTCTGCGCCTCGCGCAGGAAACGCTCGACCTGCGCGCGGTCCTCGGCGAATTCGGGTTTGAGTAGCTTTAACGCATAGCGCCGCCCCAGCCGCGTCTCCTCGGCGACATACACGCTGCCCATTCCTCCGCGGCCGAGGAGGCTCATGAGCCGGTAACGTCCTTCGAGGATAGACCCGAGCAGCGGGTCGTGCCGAGCCTGGGGCTTCATGACGAACGAGCATCCTACAATAGGACGCCCCGGTTTGACAATATGGGCGGACGGACGATGACGCGCCTGGTCAGGGAATATGCGCCATAGTGAGCCTTATGTCGTGGTCGATAGAATTGGCCGACGCTCTCCGCCCGTTCTGGGTCTACCGATTCGGGATCGAGAGCGCCGGCTCTTCGAGCCGAGCCGGACGCGCCAGGGCCGGCCCGCGGGTCGGTTCGCGCGCTTTCTGTGCGCCGGTTCGCCTCGATGAGCGCCTCGGTGGATGAATCGCGCGACAGTCTGACGCTCAGACGGTCCATGGCGGATTGGCATCGCTGATGCGCGTGATCGGGGCGTGTAATTTTTGCGGTCCGGCCGAGCGGACTGCATCGACGAATCGGCCGCCCGGTTCACAGTGATGGGGCGGAGAGCGGTATTGAGGTTCGGCGCCCAGGCGGCTGCTCCATCGCGCAAATTCGGTCCCGCGTCGAGGGCGATGGAGCGCGGCCGAGAGTCGATGGGTTGCGGGCGCCTGGACGTATAGTGGTTTGGGCCGTATCAGTGTCTTTGATACCTGCACTGCAGGTCGGCGATCGGCTCGCTGGCCGACACGAATACGCGGCGCCCCATCGCGGCGAGGTGCCCTTCGCCCGCGGGTTCGACCGGCTCCGCGACCGCCTCCGTGGGAATGTGCATTCGCGCTCGACGAGCGGGTCGTGATGATCCTGCATGAACGTTCACGCGGGCACAGGAGCGGCTCGCCGCGCTCGCTCCCGCTCGCTGTGCGGTCACGTCCGAGGGAGGATGTGAGGGGTTCGATTTCGGTAGAGCGGATACGGGGCCGGTCGTCGATGACGGAATACCGCGACCGGCCACGGAGCTTCCCGGTTGAACGGCACCTCAGCTGCATGGTCGCAATACCTGGAAAATCCTGGAGGGGAAAGCGAGCTCGATCTGAGCTTGAGCCCAGAATGAGGGCCGTGGTATATGGCTGAAATGAGCGAGCCTCGTGGCCGAGCAGGGCGTAGGGCAGGTTTCACCCGTCCAATCGCAGTAGCGCTCGTCGTTCTCGCCTGCTTGCGGCCCTCGTCGGCGGAAGGCCAGCCGGCTGACTCGACTCCAGCCGACCCTGCAGCTTTCGACCAGTTGTTTCTCCAGGGTGACCAGGAGTTCGGACGAGGCGACTATCTCAAGGCCGCGCGCACGTGGAGCAGGGCGGCGGAGCATCTCTCCATTGCAGATGCGGACAACCGGCAAGGGTTGTATGACTTCATCGCGAGCGCCTACGAACAAGCCGTAAGCAACGACGCAGGCCTGGCCGTCCTCGCCGAGGCCGTGCGCGTTCTTGATGCATACGCGATAGGATTCTCCATGGCGCATCCAGAGTTGTCCCTCGCTCTCAAGGGAAGAAGCGCGCATGGCAAGCTCCGGGCTCGTTTGGCAGAATTGAACCGCGAACCACTGCCCGCCCCTGGCCCCGACCCGGTCCCACGGGCAGGCCCCCCCGAGGGCCCTGTCCGTGATGCGCCCATGACCCCGCCCTCGCCTCCGGAGCAGGCCCCATGGGAAGGTCTGGCGATCGGAGGGGGCGTCACCGCGAGCCTCGGCTTCGCCATGCTCGGCGTGTTCGTCGGGGGATACATTCGTACCAAGGAAATTGAGCGGAAGGTCTCCGAGCTGGATTGCTCGGTGTCCATCTGCCCGGAGCTCTACGAGAGGGGACGGAAGGCCGACACCGCTGCGGTGTTCGGTTTGATCGGAGCGCCGCTGTTCGTCGCGGCGGGCACGACCATGCTAGGGATAGCAATGGCCCGGCGCAAAGCATCGAAGCATGCCCTTGTGCCCGTGCTAAGCCCGGCCATGGCGGGGTTTGTCTGGCGGCACCAGTTTTAGCGAGGGCGTGTCGGGATGTCTTCGGGGTAGAGAACGACCGAGCGGGGGGCGTCTCCGGCGCGGCGAGGGCGTCGCGCGAGCGGAGCGCTCAGGGGGCGGTCGGTGAGAGCGGGCGGAGCGAGTCGAGGAAGCGTGTCCCGATCCGGCGGGTCTCTTCGTCGTTCGGGCCGATGGCGAAGAGGTGGATCATGCGCCCGCCGAGGATCACGCAGCGATCCTCCTCCCACCCGCCGTTCGGCAGCGTCGCCGATGGCGGGGCGAACCCCGTGACCGCGACGGCCTCCTGGCCGGCGAGCACGAGCTTGCGGGGCGCCTCGGACACGTACTTCGAGCCCTGGAACGGCGCGAGGCAGTCGGTCTTCAGCATCGCCTCGACGGGGACGCCGTCCGTCGAGAGCAGCTCGTACGAGGAGACTTGCAGCTGCCCGCGCGACTTGCGATCGAAGACGACGCGCTCGACAGCGGTCATCGTCACCAGGGTGAGCTGCTGCTCGAGGGTGACTGTCGGCGTGCCGGGGAGCTCGACGGCGATGCCGGCCCTGTACGACTCGAAGGGCTGCCAGACCGGGGCTGGATCCTGGCAGGCGAGCGACGCGAGCAGGGGCACCAGCGCGAGCGAAGAGCTTGAACGAGCGGCCATCGGCGCCCGATTGTACGTCGCCGTCGAGCGGCCTGCACGCCTCGCCGACGCTTCCGGGCGGGCCCGAGCCGGCCTCGGACGCGGCGACGCCCGGCCGTGAATTGCTCCGCCCGCGAATGTCCACACTCCGGCGCCGCCTCGCGGCGGCCTCGCCTGCGGCGAAGATACCGCCACGAGCGAGCGGGCGACGACCTCGCCCGCCACCACCCCGAGATCGCAGCCAGGCGTCAGCGGGAGCTCGCGGGCAGCAAGGTCGCGGCGAAGTGCCGCACCAGCGCGCGGAAGGCCGCGTCGGTCGGCGCGACCTCGGGGGCCGCGCGCAGCAGGAGGCCCGTGCCGAGGTAGGTCGCCATCGCGGTGGCGGCCCACTGCCGCGCGCGCGCCGGCGGCTCGCCGAGCTCACGGTAGGCCTGCACGAGGAACTCGAGCCGACGCGCGGTCACGTGAGCCACCGCGCGGGCGACCTCCGGCTCGCTGGCGGCCGCGAGCGCCTGCTCGGCGCGCAGGTGCTCCGGTCGCTCCCAGGCGATCGCCACCAGCCGGCGCAGCCGCTCGGCCGGGTCGTCGACCTCCGCGAGCGCGGCGATCGGCGCGTCGACCGCGAGCTCCTCCCAGCGGGCGAGCGCCGCCGCGACCAGCTCGCGCCGGTCCTTGAAGTGCCAGTAGAAGCTGCCCTTGGTGACCCCGAGCGCGCGGGCGAGCGGCTCGACGGCGACCCCCGCGAGCCCGCGCTCGCCCAGCGCCGCGAGCGCTGCGTCGGCCCAGTCCTCTCGGGTCACGAGACGTCGTCCCCTGGTCGCGCCTTCCTGCACCGCTTGACAGTACGCAGGCGTATGGCACATACGCAAGCGTATGGAACATACGCGAGCGTATGGAGTCGGGGTGGGGACGCTTCTGTTCTGGACCGGGATCCTCCACGAGGTGGTCGGGCTGTCGCTCGGCGGCGCGATCGCGCTGGAGATCGTGCGCGACGGTTACGTCGGCGCGGTCGAAGTCAGCCGGGAACGCGAGGTCGTGTTCTGGTTCCTCGTCGCCGGCGTCCTGATGATGATCGGGGGGCGGGCGCTGGCCAGCCTCGAGCGCGAGCGGCCGCTGCCGCGCGAGTTCGGCTGGTGGCTGCTGGCGCTGGCACTGCTCGGCGGTCTGGCGATCCCCGTCTCGGGCTTCTGGCTCGCGGTGCCGATGGCCGCGCTGGTGTTCGCGCGGTCGCGGCGGTGACATGTCCCTGGGTCGGGTAAAGGCCCGAAGCGAGATGCGCACCGGCAGTCGGGTCGAGGGCGGCCTCCGGGCGCGTGACGCTGAGCGAGGGCGTGGTCGCATGGCGGATGGAGTCGCCGCCCTCAGGGCGCGGCTCGAGCACCGCGTCGATCGAGTCCGAGTGAACCTCGCGGATCGGCCTGTATCGAGCCCGGTTCGTGAGAGCTGCGGCGACGACGCGCCTTTGGCGGTCGATGCGCACTGGCAGCTTGCGCGAGTGGGGCCACAATCCCGGACAGGAAGGCCCTGCAATGTCTTTTGCGCCCGAGTACCTCGATCCCGATCGCGCTCCGACCCGCGAGCAGCTGAACCAGCGGAGAGGGCTCGTGCTCGTCGAATTCGGGACCGCCTGGTGCGGCTACTGCCAGGCCGCCGCGTCCGCTGTGAAGTCCCTGCTGGCGCGGTACCCCGCCGTCGAGCACGTGAAGGTGGAAGACGGCCCCGGCCGAGCCCTGGGGCGCTCGTTTCGGGTCAAGCTGTGGCCGAACTTCGTGTTCATGCGCGACGGCGCGGTGGTCCACCAGCTCGCGCGCCCATCGAGGACCGAGCTCGACGAGATTTTTAATAGGGAGTTCGTCGGTGCGCCGCCGGCTGGCACCTGAGGGCGGCCGGCGCGTCCCAGGTCTGATCGGACATGTTCCAAGAGACATGCGACCGCCGCGCCGGCGGACGGGCGCGCGTTCACGGGCAGTTGCCCGAGGTGACCTTGTCGTTCTTGGCGAGGCCGGGGGCGTCGGCGAAGCTGACGGGGACGGAGCTGCAGAACCAGATCCCGCAGTCGTTCTGCAGCTGGAAGTGCAGGTGCGGGCCGGAGGTGTAGCCGCTGTTGCCGGACAGGGCGATGAGCTGGCCCTGCTGCACGACGTCGCCCTTCTGGACCTTCATCTCCCGCAGGTGCATGTAGAGCGCGACGGTGCCGTCGGCGTGCTCGATGCCGATGAAGTTGGCCTTGTTGTGGCACGCCTCGAGCAGGCCCGGCGGGTCGTAGCACTGCGAGCCCTCGGGCGAGCGCACCTCGAGGTAGGCGATCGTGCCGCCGCGGGCGGCGTGCACCGGGGTGCCTTTGGGCATGGCGAAGTCCCACGCGTAGGCCTGGCTGCCTTGATGGGAGGAGCCGAAGTTGGCCTGGCTGCAGGTGAACGCGTCGCCGCACGCGTACGGCAGCTTGTAGTCGGAGTCGTCGTTGCAGCTGTCGGGCACGCCGACCATCTCCTCGTGGCAACCCTTCTCGCACGCCTGCTTGACGATCCACGTCTCGCCGTCGCAGCCGAGGATGTCGTTGTTGTGCTCGGGCACGAGCGGCACGCTGCACGGCGGGTCGAGGGTGAGACCGTGCGCGGCCGCCCCGCTGCCGCACCACGCCTCCTTGACGAAGCAGTCGCACACCGGCAACAGGCAGACGTCGGCCTCGCCCGGAGCGGTGACCTCACAGCCGGCCTCGCAGGCGGCCCCGAGGCTCCACTCGCCGGCCTCGCAGTGGAGGATGTCGCCCTCGTGCCCGGCGAGCACGGCGACCTCGCAGCCGGCGGCGGCGGCCTCGACGGCGACGCCCTGGCCGCAGTAGGGGCCGTCGCCTCCGTAGCACGGGCAGGTCGCCGGCGGCTCGATTGTCGTGCCGGTGGTGACGCTGCCGGTGGCCGCCGCGTCGGTCGTGGTCGGCGCCGCGCCGGTCGTGAGACCACCTGTACCTTCGGACATGTCACTCGTGGCCGCGGCGGTGTCGGTCTGGGGCGCGGCGGTGCCCGGGCCGTCGCCCCCGGTGATGGCGGCCCCGTCGACGAAGCAGGCGGCGAGCGCGACGAGGACGAGCGGGGCGAGGCGGAGCGACATGATGGCAAGCGATAGCAGGCCGGGCGCCGCGGGGGCAACGCGCGCGGGTCGCGGGGACCGACTCGACGCCACGCGAAGTGCGAGGACCGCGAGGACGTCGAGCGCGTCGGTCGAGCTGCAGTCGGTCGTGATGCAGGCGGCGAGGACGAGGCGCCGGCTGCAGACGATGGTGAAGCGATCTCGTCGCTCATGACGCCGCCGCGGTCGTCGAGCACTGCGGTGATCGAGATCCGCTGGGCGTGTCCCCATCGATCGCCGACCTCGGGCATGCGCTCGCCGCACGCCCACTCGCGAACGACAGGAGACGGGGGCCCGGATCGACACGGGCGGCGAGGCGCGATCGCGCCCGGAGGCGCTGCGGAGGAGCGGCCGCGGGCGGGCGGGCCGTGAGCGCGTGCGCGGCGGGGCCGGAGGTGGTACGACCTCGACATGAGACTGGCTTATGCGTGGATCTTTTTGACAGTGGCAGCGTGCGGCCCCGAGTCCCCGGAAGGCGCGACCGAGGGCGGCAGCGGCGACACCAGCGGCGAGAGCTCGACCAGCACCGCGACGACCGGCGACGGCGAGCCGACGACCTCGACGACCTCCACCGGCGACGAGGCGACCGGCGAGAGCGAGACCTCCGGGCCGGTGGCGATGTGCCCGGAGCCGCAGACGCCCGACGTGATGTTCGAAGTGGCCGGCTTCGCCGACGACTTTCAGGGCCACATCGAGGCGTCGTGCACGGTCAAGGGCGCGTCGCTCGGCGACGTGTCGGACGCGGTCACGCTGAGCTGCGATGTCGACGGCACGGACGTCGAGGTCACGGTGAGCTTCGGCAACGCGGCGGTGCAGCTGCCCGAGGGCCTGCAGCAGCTCGACGCCCCGGTGACGCTGCGTTACGTCCGCGCCGACTACGAGTACCGCGGCGATTGGCTGGCTCTCGGCGACTTCCGCGACGTCCTGCTGCTCGGCCTGGCCTCCGGCAACAGCGCGCTGCCCTTCGTCGAGGGCGAGGGGCAGATCGGCGACATGTTCGCGCCGGTCTCCATGCTCGCGCTCGGCGGCTTCTGTCCCAAGGGACAGGGGAGCTGCTCCGCCCTCGGCGAGCCGGCGGTGCTGCGATTCTCGCACAATGACGTCGCGCTCGAGGTGTTCCCGCTGCAGGCCGGACAGATCGGGCCGTACGCGGTCCACGCCGGCGCTTCGTGGCTGTCCGACCCGGAGAGCGCGTACCAGTGCGACGGGCCGACCGACGACCGGGCGGCCTTCGCCCTGGCGCGCCTGTGAGGCGCCGTCACCTCGCGCTCGACTGCGGCACCGACAGCCCGCCGGCGTTCGCGTCGACGGGCGTCACCTCCGTCGCGCCCACGTCGAGCCGCAAGGCGCGTCCATCATGGCACGCGGGCGGCGAACGCCGCGGCTCCGACGATTCGACGTCGCAGCGGGCCGAACCGTCACGAGCGTCGCGTCCGTCTCGGGAGAGACGTGATGGATTGTCGCAGATCCTGCAAGGTCATGGACGCGATTGCCGTCCTTCACCGATACTACGAGTGGGAGGAGAGACTCGAAGCGAATCGTCTCACTCGCGTCCTGCCGAGGATGGACCGCGCATGATGCTACGAAAGACGCTGTCACGGAGCGGCTCCCGCTGCGCGACCACCGGGCTCGTCGAGGACGCGGTCGAGGAGCCGGCAGGCAACAGCTTCCGCCGGGTCGCCTCGCAGGATCTCGGGGGTCGGGCGACACGCAGATTCCCCCGAAGGGAGCGGATGATCGTCGGCTACCCCGCGGCGCCTCACGAGCGCGGACGAGTTCTGCGCCGGTCGGGGGGATCCACCTCTGCCTCGGTGCGACGCTCGCGGCTCGAGGGGCGGAGCGCGTTCGAGACCCTGCTCCGGCGCCTTGCTTCCGTGCGACTCGCGGTTCCGCTCCGACGGGCTGAAGCGGCGAAATTGGCTGCGCGGGTGCAGCCGCGTCGGCGTCCGGGTTTGATGGTGGAATGCGCGGGTTCGGACTTTCGCCGGAGAGGCCTCATTGCCGGTGATCGCGCGGGTCGGGCCGACGCCGGAATTCTGCTGCGCCGACTGTGATGGATTCCGTCGCTGTCGGCGCCGGGCGGGCGGCTGGACAACGTCGGTCGCCGGGTTGTACTGTCGCGCCGCCGATGAGCTGGTTTCAGCCGCTCCTCAACGTCATCAACGACCTCGACGAGGCGGTGGACCGCGTCACCGAGCTGTTTCACCAGCACGTCGCCCCGACGATCCAGGAGGCCGCGGAGGCGCTCGACGGCATGATCGAGGGCGCCGCGAGCTCGATCCAGAGCACGACGGTGGAGGCCGCGGACGACTTCGACGCGCGCTGGCAGGAGTTCATGGTCCGCCGCGTCGATCCGCTGTTCGGCCCCAAGCGGACCGAGCACCTCGGCGAAATGGGCGGTCTCGAGATCAGCCCGCAGGAGGTCATGCTCAACCGCCGGATCGGCCATACCGCGCTCGCGTTCCTCGCGATCGCGGTCGGCGGGCAGATCTGGCCGGCGTCGCTGTATCTGTCGGTGCCGATCAGCTTCACGATGATGCTGCCGGCTTACGAGATGGCGGTGCAGTCGGTGAAGAAGCAGAAGCGGATCACGTACCACGTGGTCAGCGCGCTCAACGTGACGGGGATCTGGCTCGGCGGCTATTACACGCCGGCGATCGCGGCGACGCTGTTCTTCTTCATGGGCGAGAAGCTGCTGATGGTCACGCAGGATCGCTCGCAGAAGACCTTCATCTCGATCTTCTCGAAGCAGCCGCAATCGGTGTGGGTGCTGGTCGACGGGGTCGAGATCGAGAAGCCGTTCTCGCAGGTGCTGCCGGGCGACGTCGTCGTCGTCGTCGCCGGCGGCTACCTGCCGGTCGACGGCACGGTGATCGACGGGATCGCGTCGGTCGACCAGCAGATGCTCACCGGCGAGGCGCAGCCGGTCGAGAAGGCGGTCGGCGACGCGGTGTACGCGTCGACGCTGGTGCTGGCGGGCCGCGTGCACGTGCGCGTCGACAAGGCCGGCGGCGAGACGGTCGCGGCGAAGATCGGCGAGATCCTCAACCAGACGGCCAGCTATCAGCTCGACCTGCAGTCGCGCGGCAGCAAGCTCGCGCACGACTCCGCGGTCCCGACGCTGGCGCTCGGCGGGCTGGCGCTGGCGACCCTCGGGGGCGAGAGCGCGCTGGCGATCCTCAACTCGTCGTTCGGCGTGACGGTCCGGATCAGCGCGCCGATCACGATGCTCAACCTGCTCAACGTCGCGGCGCAGAACGCGATCCTGCTCAAGGACGGGCGCTCGCTCGAGCTGCTGTCCAGCGTCGACACCGTGCTGTTCGACAAGACGGGCACGCTGACGATCTCGCAGCCGCACGTGGCGGCGATCCACTGCGTCGGCGGCATGAGCCCGGAGACGCTGCTCGGCTGGGCGGCGGCGGCGGAGCGGCGGCAGACCCACCCGATCGCGCTCGCGGTGGTCGCGGAGGCGGAGGCGCGCGGGCTGGAGCTGCCGGACATCGACAACGCCCGCTACGAGGTCGGCTACGGGATCCTGGTCGAATTCGCGGAGCGGACGATCCAGGTCGGCAGCGACCGCTTCATGACGCGCTCGGGGATCGCTGTGCCGCCGGAGATCCTGGCCCAGCGCGACGCCTGCCACCAGCGCGGGCACTCGCTGATCATGGTCGCGGTCGACGGGGCGGTGGCGGGGGCGATCGAGCTGCAGCCGACGATCCGCCCCGAGGTCGAGGGCGTGCTGGCGAAGCTGCGGGCGCGCGGCCTCAAGCTGATGATCATCTCGGGCGACCAGGAGGAGCCGACCCGGCGCCTGGCCGAGGCGCTCGGGATCGACCGCCACTTCGCCAACGTGCTGCCGGAGGGCAAGGCCGACCTGGTCGAGCGCCTGCAAGCCGAGGGGCACGCGGTGTGCTTCGTCGGCGACGGGATCAACGACTCGATCGCGCTCAAGAAGGCCAACGTGTCGGTGTCGCTGCGCGGCGCGACGACGGTCGCGACCGACGCGGCCCAGGTCGTGCTGATGCAGGAGAGCCTGCGGCAGCTGCCGTACCTGTTCTCGCTGTCCGAGGACATGGAACGCGCGCTCAAGACGGGCAACGCGGCGGGGATGATTCCGGGGGCGATCAACGTCGCCGGGGTGTTCCTCGGCGGGTGGGGCTATTATCACGCGCTCGGCCTCAACGTGATCAGCATGTCGGTGGCGATGGGGATCGCGATGTATCCGGTGTACAAATACCGAAAGAGCCAGGTCGCCGAGGCGCCGGGCGGGGTCGAGCCCGCGCCCGCGGCCGCGTGAACGCCGAGGCTCGGCCATGCGGACGGGCGACCGTCCATTGCTGCGAAAGAGACAAAATAGGATGAGCACCGAAGAGTTCGACGTGATCGTGCTGGGAGGCGGCCCTGGCGGTTCGACGCTGGCGTCGTTCGTGGCGATGAAGGGGCACCGCGTGCTCCTGCTCGAGGAGGCGAAGTTCCCGCGGCACCAGATCGGCGAGTCGCTGCTGCCGGCGACGATCCACGGCGTCTGCGCGATGCTCGGGCTGTCGCAGGAGATCGCGGAGGCCGGGTTCCCGCGCAAGCGCGGCGGCACGTTCCGGTGGGGCAAGAGCCAGGAGCCGTGGACGTTCGCGTTCACCAAGGACCCGACGGATCCATTCGGCTACGCGTACCAGGTCGAGCGCGACCGCTTCGACGAGATGCTGCTGCGCAACGCGGCCAAGAAGGGCGTCGATGTCCGCGAGCAGCACTCGGTGACCGAGCTGCTGCACGAGGACGGCAGGGTCGTCGGGGTCCGCTTCCGCGACGAGGCGGGGATCGAGCGGACGGCGCGGGCGAAGTTCGTCGGCGACTCGTCGGGGTTCCGCTCGCGCGTGTCGGGCCTGGTCGGCGAGCGGGTGTTCTCGCGGTTCTTCCAGAACGTCGCGCTGTACGGCTACTACGAGGGCGCCAAGCGGCTGCCGAGCCCGAACGAGGGCAACATCCTGTGCGCGGCGTTCCGCGACGGGTGGTTCTGGTACATCCCGCTGTCGGACACGCTGACGAGCGTCGGCGCGGTGGTGTCGCGCGAGGCGGCGGAGGCGATGAAGGAGGGCCACGAGGTCGCGCTGGACAAGTTCATCGCGGCGTGCCCGATCATCGCCGACTACCTGGCGCCCGCGCAGCGGGTGACGACCGGCAAGTACGGCGAGATCCGCGTGCGCAAGGACTACTCGTACTGCAACACGCGCTTCTGGGCCCCGGGCGTGGCGCTGGTCGGCGACGCGGCGTGCTTCATCGACCCGGTGTTCTCGTCCGGCGTGCACCTGGCGACGTACTCGGCGCTGCTGGCGGCCCGCTCGTTCAACACCCGCCTGCGCGGAGAGCTCGACGACGAGCGCGTGTTCCAGGAGTACGAGCAGCGGTACCGCCGCGAGTTCGGCAACTTCTACCAGTTCCTGATGGCGTTCTACGACATGAACCAGGACACGGACTCGTACTTCTGGTCGGCGCGCAAGATCGTCAGCACGGAAGAGCGCGACAACGAGGCGTTCATCCGCCTGGTCGCCGGCCGCTCGCAGGTCGACGAGCCGGCGTTCTACGAGGGGGCCGAGTTCTTCGACGCGCGCGAGGGCTTCGGCCGCTGGATGGAGCAGACGCTCAACCCGGAGGCGGTGCGCTCGGCCAACCCGCGCGCCTCGCAGCCGCCGCGGCGGGTCGCGGGCGGGTTCGACGCGACCGACTTCATGGCCGGGTTCACCAGCGAGATCGCCCAGCTCCAGGCGCAGGCGCGGCTCGGCGAGCGCCGCGGCGCCGAGGCTCCGCTCGAGCACGGCGGGCTGGTGCCGTCGCGCGACGGGCTCGAGTGGGAAGTGACCTGACGCGGTACCGGCCGGGGCGACCGTCGGTGGGCTGTCCTCGAGGACATGTGAGGGTCCTCGGGGCCACGGGTCGTGCCACGAGCCTGCCCGGGAGCGCGCGACCGAAGGCGCGGTGGAGAGCCGTCCAGGCAGTGACGGCGACGAGCAGCTCGGGGCTCCGCGAGCCGCTGTCGCGCTCCAGCCGGCGGGCGCGCATCGGCGATCGCGTCGTGCTCAAGCTCGATTGACCGGTGTACGAGCGGGGGCATCCCGCTTGCGGGATTTGCGCAATGTAATTCTGGACGCCGGGCGAGGTGCGAGTCTGGGCAGATGCTGCGTTGCATCGATTGCTCGAACGATGTCCCCCCCGGTGCCGGCAGCACACCAATTCATAGCGCCTTTGACTTCCAGCAGGACGCTCCTACTCTCGCCTACAGCGGAAATCAATCGTGCTTCCACGAGGAGATGCTCTGGCATGTTCAGCGGTACCCATTCTCTGGTCGTGGCACTGATCGCATTCTATCCAGTGCTTCACGCCTTCGATTGCGACGCTCCCCCACCTCATGCCGTTTGTGGCGACGGCGTCGTGGAGAGCACGGAGCAGTGTGACGACGGCAACGCCGTCAATGCCGACCGCTGCAGCAACGAGTGCAAGGCGCAGGAAGTCGAGGCGGTGGTCACCGGGTTGGTGCACACCTGCGCCCTGCTCAGCGGCGGCGCCGTCAAGTGTTGGGGCGGAGGTCCTCTGCTCGGACTCGGCACCACGGACAACCGCGGCGACGAACCGGGCGAGATGGGCGCCGCGCTTCCGACCGTCGATCTCGGAGCAGGCAACCGCTCTGCCGCGCTCGCCACTGCCGGCACGGCGACGTGCTCCCTGCTGACCGATCGCACGCTGCGGTGCTGGGGCTTCGACGAGTCGGGCACCCTCGGACGAGGGAGCTTTGATTTCACCATCGGCGACGAACCAGGCGAGATGGGCGCCGCGCTCCCGCCCGTCGACCTCGGCAAGAAGACCCTGGTGAGCGCTGTGGGGGCCGGGCAGCTCCATTTCTGCGCTCTGTCGACCTCCGGCGCGGTCAAGTGCTGGGGCCGAAATCTGGAGGGACAACTCGGCCTGGGCGACACGGAGAGCCGTGGCGACCAGCCCAAAGAAATGGGGAAGAAGTTGCCATTCGTCGACCTCGGTAGTGAGGCCGAGGTCGTCGAACTTGCCGTGGGGGGAAATCATGTTTGCGCGCGACTCGACACCGGCGCGGTCAAGTGCTGGGGCGATAACCAGTCTGGCCAACTGGGCCTCGGTGACACCGAGAACCGAGGGGACCAGCCGGGTGAGATGGGCGAAGATCTGCCGCCCGTCGACCTCGGCGAGAACCAAGCCGTGACGCAGCTCGCCGCCGGTGGGTTTCATACGTGTGCGCTCTTCGCCAACGGGCGCATCAAGTGCTGGGGGTTCAACGAGCACGGTCAGCTGGGGCTGGGGGATACGCTGGAGCGCGGCACCATGAGCGGTCAAATGGGGGATGACTTGCCCTTCGTCGATCTCGGCGACGGCAGGACGGTGGTCGAACTCGGTGCAGGATGGTTCCACACCTGCGCAGTGCTCGACGACGGGTCGCTCAAGTGCTGGGGCCGCAACGTCGTCGGCCACCTGGGACTCGGTGACACGGAGGACCGCGGTGACGACCCCGACGAGATGGGCGATGACTTGCCAGCCGTCGCCCTCGGCTCCGGACGCACAGCTGTCGCAGTCGACAGCGGATTCTCGCACACCTGCGCCGTACTCGACGACGCGTCGCTGAAGTGCTGGGGTTTCAACTCGGATGGCATGCTGGGACTGGGGGACACCGACGCGCGCGGCGACGAACGCGGCGAGATGGGCGACAACCTCCCGACCGTCAAGCTGTTCTCTGCCGACTGGTGAATGCGGCTTCGTCTACGAGACCGTCTTCTCGCTGGAGGTGCAACGCGGAGACCTTGTCGCGGCGCGAGGCGATCCTCTACGGCTTCAGGCGGTACGGCCGCTCGACGTCGACGGTGCCGCGGCCGGCCATTTCGAGCACCCCTCGCCCCGCCACGCTGGCCGCGTCGCTCGTCGGGCTCGAGTGAGAAGCGACCTGAGCTGCCGCCGGTCGGGGCGATCGTCAGTGGGCTGTCCTCGAGGACATGTGAGGGTCCTCGAGGCTGCGGGTTGTGCCAGGAGCCTGCCTGGGAACGCGCGATCGAAGGCGCGGTAGAGAGCCGTCCAGGAACTCGCGCGGGCGAAGGCGCGGGGGCGTGGAGAGCCGGGTGACGGCGGGCACGGAGCGGCGGAGCGCGGGCGGGCGGTCATGGCAGGGCGCCCTCGGCGGGTGTAGGCTCGCGCGTGATGAGCAAGCCGGACCGGAACCTCAAGGGCGCGTGGATCGTCCACGGGGTCGCGCTGGCGCTGTGGGTCGCGCTGTACTGGTACTTGTTCGGCGAGGCGCTGCTCCCGGTGGAGAAGTCGACGATCGATTCCGCGATCGCAGGGATCGGGGCGGTGGTCGCCGTGGAAGTGCTGATCTCTTTCATGGTGCTGAGCTCGCTGGTGATGCTATTCGTCGGACGGCGGCCGCTGGTGCCGCTGTTTATCCACGGGCTCGCGGTCACGGTGTGCTGGGCGGGGACGGTGGAGGTGGAGCAGGACAAGCAAGCGCGCGCGGAGGCCCACGCGCGCGAGGAGGCGCGCGCGCGGGCGGCGGAGCGGCGCGAGCGAGAGCTGGAGGAGCAGGCGAGGCTGGCGTCCGAGGCGGAGGAGAGGCGGCGGGAGGAGTTGGAGCGCCAGCCGGAGGGGTGCCTGCACGTGCGCGAGCTACGGGTGCAGGACGGGAAGAAGCCGCGCGCAGAGGCGACGTTCGCCAATACGTGCGACGGCGAGGTGGTGGTCGACGACCTGACCGTGCTCGGTCTGGACCGCGCGGGCGGCGAGGATGTCCTTCGCCGGTGGGACGAGGACCGGGTGACGGTGCCGCGCGGGGGGACGGCGACGGCGGCGATCGAGGAGGTCGTGAAGCGAGACGGCGATCGGTCGAGCCCGCTGGCGAGGTGGGTGTGGCAGCTCAACGTCGATACCGCCGCGCCGCGCTCGATGATCCTGTGCTTCGCCACGGCAGGGGCGCCCGATGGGGCGCTCGATGGGGCGAGCTGCGCGCCGCTCGAGAAGGTCACGATCGTGCCGTAGCGATCGCTCTCTTCGTCGGCGGCAGGACGCTGCTACACGCGGTCCGGGTGTCCGTCGTCGGTGCGCGAGGCTTCCACGGACAGCCACCGTGGCGTGCCCCACCGCGGGTCGCACTTCGCGCACTGGCGCGCGAGCAAAAAGCGGCCAAACCAGTACCACGATGAGCAAACTTCTACGAGGTGCAGTCGCGGGTGTTGGGGCCTGGAAGCTCGGCGGTGGTGTCATTGGCACCGTCCTGATCTTCATCCTTTTGTGGGTCGTCCTCGGCAACTTCGACATCTTCAGATGATCGTCCTCGGTGCGGCCCAGCCCGCCGGCACACCGGACGGTGGGGGCCAGGCCGAGGCGGGGCCGTCCTGTTGCAGCAGGTCGGGCGCGGCCACGGTCCCGGCCGCAGGCCGTGATCGACGCCAAGTACGGCGATGGCGGTCTATTTGCCGCGGGGTGGGCTATCAGCAAGCGCTGGCGTCGCAAATCCGCCCCGGAGTGAATGCCGCGATGGCTGCGTCGACAGCCACGACGCTTCGCGTGCCTCGTTCGCGCTCGACTGTGGTCGCAGTGGCCGATCCATGGTCTGGCAGCAGCACGCAGCGGGTGGGGGTTGATGCCGGCTGCTTCGCATACTCCCGCAGCTCCGCCCGCTCGCCTCGAAGCCCTCCAAGAGTCACTCAAGGAGGGATAGCAGATTGCGGTCCGACAAGACGGCGATGGGACCGTTCGTTCGCCGGGATCGTGGAACGGACCTCTACGCGGCCATCCACGCATTCATCGCAGTGGAAGCGACCGCATCTTCCAGGGCAAGCAGTGCATCCTTCCCCGTCGCAAGCGGAGCAGACAATCGAGCCAACACCGTCGCATTCAGGGCAGTAGAGGAGCCTCCTGTCGGCTGTGCGTCCTCGCGCCGAGCAGAGACGCTTGTCACGCGGATGGAGGCGCGCTGTCCCCTCCGAGCCGGGCTCCGCGGGGTTCGTGAACGCAGTCAAGTGCCACGCCATCGGCGAGCTCGTCGCGCTCGCATGGCGACCGGCTCCGATCGTCGGTCTCGCCGCCGGCCTCCGCCGGCGACAGCCCCGAGGCGCAGCGTCGTAAATTCCGTCGAGTAAGGCGAGCAACAAGCGCCGGGGTCCCACCCCCCCGAGGGAGTTGCACGCACTCCGGCGAGCGCTTGAGGTGGCCACGGCCTCTGCTCGAGAGAGCGGGCGCGGCGGGTCGTCGACGCAAAAAAACAGTCGCGCGGAATAGACTGCTTCGCGGCCTTGTTCAGCGCCTCGTCCGCGCGTGCGGGCGCTTCAAAGGAAACACCAGTGACACTGCAATTTCGGGAGATGATCATCTCCAGTCTGTTCATGCTGCCGCTCTTGTCGGGATGCGACGACAATAAGGGCGGAGCGACCGCAGGTGGCAGCACGAGCGGCGAAGACACGACCGGCAATAACATGACCGACGACAGCCCGACGGAAGGGGGCACCGGGGGCAGCGCCGGCAGCGACAGCGCGACCGGGGGCGGCACGACCGGGGGCAGCACCGGCAGCGACGGCACGACCGGGGGCACCACCGGCAGCGACGGCACGACGGGAGACTCCGGAGACGCGTCGCTCTGCCAGGACGCGTGCGACAAGCTGGTCTCCTGCGAGCTCGAGGAGAACGTCCGTGAGTGCCTCTCGTGGTGCGATCCGCTGGTAGAGGAGGTGAGCGACCCTCGCGTCTTCCCCGGGTGTGTCGCTCTCGTCGAGGACTTTCTCGAGTGCGTCGCCGAGGAGCCCATGTGCTTCGAGCGCGACCCGTGTTCGGGGCTCGACGTGGCGATCGAGGAGCAGTGTAGCTGCGGGCGCACGGCCGAGGGCGCCATCGACGGGAGCGAATGTACCTACGAGGAGGAATGTGGGGTCGTCTCCCGCGAAGTCCACTGCGTCGGCGGTACCTGCATCTGTGAAGTGAACGGCGAGGACGTGGGCGAGTGCCAGGCCCAGGCGAAGATCTGTGAGAGCCTGGACCAGGGCGGCGATCTCATGGCGATCGCCGCGGGCGAGTGCTGCGGCTGGGAACCGTTCGAGCTGGGCGATTGAGCCCCACCGAGCGCCCGGGTCTGGCAGCCCGCGCGGCCGTCAGCGCTCGCCCGGGTCGCCGCGGTCGACCGTAGAGGAGTCTAACGCCGCGAGTCGCCACATGCGTCAGGGGGAGCCGTTCAGATCGTAGCTCGTGATCGCGGTCTCGGTGAGCACGTAAAAGCGGTCGTCCGGGGCGAGCAGGGCGTCGCGAATGCCGTTACCCGCGGCCAGCTTCGACCACAGGACCGCGCCGTCCGGGCCCACGCGGGCGACGTGCTGGACCGATTGGCCCTCGCCCGTCGCGCCGCCGGCCAGGAAGACGCCGCCGTCCTCGGCCGCGACCAGTTTGCCGGCGCCGCCGCGCCAGGGGGCCGGCAGCGAATAATCGTTCCACGACAGCTCGACGCCGGCGGTGTCGAAGGTGAGGAGGCTGTACCCGGGCAAGGGCTCGAACGGGATGTCGATGCCGTGGCGGGACAGCGAGACGACGAGCTTGCCGCCCGTGAGCGCGATGCCGCCGACGGACACGCCGATGGGCTCGGGCGGCGGGCGATCGAGCTGCCACAGGGGCGCGCCGTCGCGGTCCAGGGCGCGCAGGTGGACGCGATGAGCGATCGGCAGGTCGTCGGTGTGCTCGCGGCGCTGGCCGACGACGTAGACGGCGTCGGCGTCGACCGCGAGGCTGTGATAGGAGGTCTGCGTCGGAGATTCGTCGAAGGGGTCCTGCGCGGCGCTCCACAGCAGCGCACCTTCGCCGGTGAATCGATGCACCTCGCTGGTCGAGACGATGTTGAGGATCATGCCGACGACGACGATGTCGCCGTCGGGGGCGATCTCGAGGTCGAATGGTTGCAGGTGCAGGTCATCGTATTTGAATTGCCACACCAGGTCGCCGGCCGCGGTCAGCCGGGCGAGCCAGAATGTGCCGAGACCGTCCGAGAGGACCTCCTGATTCGACACCGGGCCCGCGAGCACGACGTCGCCGTTGGCCGCCGTGGCGGCCTCGAAGACGGGGAGCCACTCGACCTTGTCGGACTCGAGCGACCACGTCCAGGGCGTCAATCGAGCGCGAATCGCCGGATCCACAGGCGCGCGTGTGTGCCGGTGGAGGCTTTCGCGGCGCCGGCAACGACGAGGAAGTCGGGGCCGATGCCAGCGGCGGCTGCGACATCGTCGACGTCGTCGACCGAGTCGGTGAGCGTCGATGTCCACAGCTGGAGCCCGCTGCCGTCGTACATGCGGACCATGCTGGTGCGAACGTCCTCGAGGCGGAAGCCGGCGAGCGCGATGTGCTGGTGGGAGTCGGTGGCGACGTCGGCGATGGCGTCGTCCGGGTCGCCGATGACGCCCCAGATCTCGTCGAACTCGGAGCCGCGCCGCTGAACCATGAGGTCGTGGTCGGGTCCGAAGCCGGCCAGGACGAGGTCGTCGCCGCCGATGGGGGCGGCGACGGTCCTCGGCCTGGATCCGCCTCCGAGTCGGGTCGAGAGCAGCACACCGTCGTGGTCGAGGGCGAGGAGCAGCGATTGGCCGTCGAGCGTGCGGCCGACGACGACGACGCGGTCGTCGAGGGCGACGAGCGCCTCGGCCGAGATGCTCAGCTCGTCCGCGGGCCGCGTCTCCCACAGCGCCGCGCCGGTGTCGAGCCGGTGTTTGCGGACGACGAGGCGCCAGCCGGGGAGGCTGTCGCCGCTCTCGACGGTGGCCGAGTAGAGTGCGTCGCCGTGGACCGCGAGGCCGGCCACGCGATCGAAGAGCTCTTCGGGGATCGTGGGCTGGAAGCTCCACAACTCGGTGCCGGTCGCGGCGAGGCAGACGATCGCGCCCTCGTGGGCGCCGAGGAAGATCCGGCCGTCCTGGTGGACGTCGAGCCTGTCGATCTGCTCGACCGGCGTGCGCCACAGTTCGGTGCCGTCGGCGGCCAGCGCCACCACGAACGAATCATTGCCGGCGAAGCCAGCGAGGATGGTGCGACCGAGGCCGTCGATCGCGAGGTCGGACACGCCCCTGAGGCCGGCCGGTTCGACGGTCCATTCGACCCGTCCACTGCGGCCGCAGGCGTTGTCGCAGCCGTCGTTGGGTTCGTCGTTGCCGTCGTCGCAGGCCTCGCTGGTGTCGATGATGCCGTCGCCACAGACGGCCGGGCCGGTGGTCGGTGGATTGTCGGCAGCCGTGTCCGTGGTCGGCGCGGTGGTGCCGTCCATCGTGGCACCGGCGGTGTCGGACGGGGTCTCGCCGACGACGATGGAAGGGAAGCAGCCGGCGAGGGCGAAGCCGAGTGCGGCGAGGGTGGTGAAGCGGGGAGAACAGGACAAGGGTACCTCCGTCGGAGTGGTCCCCGGACGGAGGTGCTTCCGTCACCGTCGCGGCGGATGACCGCGGCGAGGCGCTCCGTGCTCGCCGTCACCCGGAGCTCCACGGCTCCCGGGGCTGCGGTCGAGAGTTGCTCCGCCGCTCCGCCGTCCCCCGGAGCTCCACGGCCCCGCGGCTGCGGCCGCGCGAGTTCCTGGACGGGCTGTCCTTGGGGACATGTCATCGCCTGCTCCGTCGCTCCGTGCTCGCCGTCACCCGGAGCTCCACGGCCCCGGGGCTGCGGTCGCGCGATTCCTGGGCGGGCTGTCCTCGGGGACAGGTCAGCGCAAGGCGGTGATCGGCCGGCACTGCAGCAGGTAGAGCCGGCCGGCCTCGTAGGCGCACTCGAGGTCGACGGGCCAGCCCATGGCGTCCTCGAGGCGGAGGGCGAGGGCGCCGAGCTCGTGGACCTGCGCGTCGGTCAGGCAGGCGCGCGCGCGCAGGGTCCGGAGGACGGGGACCTCGCGCGTGCCGCCGTCGCTGCGGACGGTCATCTGCGCCTTGTCGCCGAGGCGGAACTGGATCGTCGACAGCGCGGGCCGGCGGAGGATCCACGTGTCGGGCGTGGCGAGGCCGCCGACGATGCTCTCGCCGAGGCCCCAGTTGGCGTTGATCACCAGCTCGTCGGCGGCGCGGCTGGTCGGGTTGACGCTGAACACCACGGCCGCGGCGTCGGCGGCGACCAGCGCCTGGACCAGCACGCCGAGGCCGACGGAGTCGCCGCCGCGCTCGCGCCGGTACGCGAGGACCCGCGGGTCGGCGGCGGAGCTCCAGCAGCGGACGATCGCGGCGAGCACTGCGTCGAGGCCGCGGACGTTGAGGTAGGAGGCGAAGATGCCGGCGAACGAGGCGCTGGCGCCGTCCTCGTCGACCGCCGAGGAGCGCACTGCGACGGCCGGGTCAGCGGCGCCGCAGCGGGTCCCGAGAGCCGCGTAAGCGTCGGCGACGGCCCGCGCGAGGTCGTCGGGGAGCGAGTCGCCGGGGCTGCGGGCGTGCGCCGCTGCCGTCAGGACGAAGCCGGGGGGGACGGGGCAGCGGGCGGCCAGCCGCGCGAGGTTGGCCGCCTTGCCGCCCACGCGCACCGGGTCGTCGCAGCCGGGCTGATCGAGCCAGAGGAGGTCGTTCATCGCGGGTCTCAGGCGGCGGCGCGCGGGTGCAGCCGCAGCGGCAGCTCGGCGCCGGGGAAGTCGGAGTGGAGGATGGGATGCATCGCGGGAGGTCGCGCCCGGGAAGTTGGAGTGGAGGAGGTCGAGGTTCGCGGCGACCGAGGAAGTCGGAGTGGAGGAGGTCGAGGTTCGCGGCGACCGGGGAAGTTGAAGCGGAGGAGGTCGAGGCTCGCGGCGACCGGGGAAGTTGAAGCGGAGGAGGTCGAGGTTCGCGGGTCTCAGGTGGCGGCGCGCGGGTGCAGCCGCACCGGCAGCTTGCCGTAGCCGCCGAGGAAGTTGGAGTAGAGGCGACGCGGCTCGCCGGTCAGCTCGATCCGCTCGGTGGTGGCGAGTAGCGCCTGCAGCAGCGCGCTCAGCTCGATCCTGGCGAGCTGGGCGCCGAGGCAGAAGTGGTGACCGTGGCCGAAGGCAAGGTGACGGTTCGGCCGGCGGCCGAGGTCGAGGCGGTGCGGCTCGGCGAACTCGGCGGGGTCGAAGTTGGCGGCGCTGTTCCACACCGTGACCGTGTGGCCGGCGGCGATCGACTTGCCGGCGAGCTCGTGGGCGACGGTGGCGGTGCGGCCGGAGTGCATGGCGGGGGTGGTCCAGCGCAGCAGCTCCTCGACGGCCGAGTCGACGGGGACCTCGCCGCGGCGCAGGCGCTGCCACTCGTCCGGGAAGTCGGCGAGCGCCTTGATCGTGCCGACGAGCGACAGCCGCGAGGTCTCATCGCCGCCGAGCAGCAGGCTGTAGCTGTTGAGCAGCAGCTCCTGCTGCGACAGCGCCAGCGGCTCGCGCGTCAGCTGCAGGAGGATCGCGAACACGTCGTCGCCGGGGACGTTCTTGCGCCGCATGGCGAGGCGGGCGAAGTACATCAGGATCTCGTTGCGGGCCAGCCGGGCGTCGGTGTCGGTCGCGTCGGCGGACTCGGCGGCGAGGCAGGCGCGGGCGTGGGCCAGCAGCGGGCGGCGGTCGGGCTCGGGGATCGTCAGCAGGTCGCAGATCGCGGCGAGCGGGATGTGCTCGGCGACGTCGGCCGAGAACTCGCACTCGCTGCGGGCGGCGGCGGCCTGCACGAGGGCGACGGTCGAGCGGGCGATCCGCTCGGACAGGTCGCGCAGGGCGGCGGGAGTGAAGGCCCGCAGCAGACGGCGGCGGATCTCGAGGTTGCGCGGGCCGTCGGAGACGACGAGCATCTGGCCGCCGGCCGGGTCGCCGCCGGCGAGCAAAGTGGCGAGGACGTTGCCGCGTTTCGAGGTGTAGGTGTCGCTGTCGCGGTAGACGGCGAGCGCGTGGGCGTGGCGCGTGACGACCCAGAAGCCGCCGGCGCCCGCGGGGTGCCAGACGACCGGATCCTCGTCGCGCAGGAGCTGCCAGACGTCGGCGAGGTCGCGCTCGGCGTGCAGCCGGGGCGAGGCCAGGTCGATTCCGGCGAGCGGGCCGGTGGCGAATGCGAGGGTCATGCGGGCTCCTGGGCGGCAGCGACGACGCGGACGGTGCCGGCGTCGCCGTCGACCTCGACGAGCTGGCCGTCCTTCAGCATCGAGGTGGCGGCGCGGGTGCCGACGACGGCCGGGATGCCGTACTCGCGGGCGACCACCGCGGCGTGGCACAGCATGCCGCCGGTGTCGGTGACGACCGCGGCGGCGATCGCGAAGTACGGGGTCCACGACGGCAGCGTGGCGGTGGCGACCAGGACGTCGCCGGGGCGCAGCTTGCCGGCCTCCGGCAGGGTGCGGACGATCCGCGCCGGGCCGGTGACGCGGCCGCGGGCGCCCGGCAGGCCGTCGAGGGCGCCGCTGCGGGCCTGCGGGCTGACGCGGTCGCCGTTCATGCGGAACATCGCCCGCATCAGCGCCGAGTCCATCGGCAGGAACGGGCGCGGGACGCCGAGCACGCCGGGCGGCTTGAAGCCGGCGAAGCGGGCGGCTTCGGCCTGGCGCTCGGCGACGAGGGCGTGCTGCGGGGGCAGCGGGTCGGCCTCGGCGAGGGCGGTCAGCTCGGCGAGGGACAGGTGGAACACGTCGTCGACGTCGGCGATCGCCCCGGCCGCGGCGAGCCGGCGGCCGACCTCGAGGGCCGCGCGGCGGGCGTGGAAGGTGATCTTGCAGTCGATCCAGAAGTTGTGCTCCTCGCCGAGGAAGGTGCTGGCCTGGGCCGCGGCGAGCAGCGCCTCGAACTCGTCGACGACCGGGCGCGGGTGGGCGGCGAGGGCCTGGCGGACCTCAGCGAGGCGGGCCTCGCGGCGCGCGGCCTGCTGCCGCAGCTCGGCCGCGAGGTCGCGGTCGGGCTGGAGCACGGCCTCTCGCAGGCTGCGGAGCACCGGCAGCGGGGCCTCGTTCCAGGTCGGGCGGTCGATGTAGAGGTCGTCGCCGCGCTCGCCGTAGACGCGCAGGTAGCCCTGCAGCTCGGCGTGGAGCGCCTGTCCTTCGGGGCTGGTGGCGAGCGCGGCGAGCAGGGCCTCGGGCGGGGTGTCGACGACGAGCGCGCGGGCGGCCGGGTCGCGCGCGGCGGCGCGGCCGATGTCCCACAGGCGCAGGTTGGCCTCGGTGGTCTTGGTCGGGAAGCCGGCGAGCAGCTCGTAGACGTCGAGCGGCCTGGCGTCGGGGAAGAGGTCGCGGTAGGCGTCGTCGAAGTCGCTGAGCGCGAGGGTGACCGGGTACATCAGCTCGAAGTGGATCTCCCACAGGCGGACGACGCGGCGGCGCAGGTCGACGAGGTGGGCGACCAGCTGTGAGAGCGAGGCGCCGGCCAGGTCGATGCTCTGCAGCGCGGCCAGGTGCTGCTGGATCTCCGGCAGCCACGCCCCCGACCAGTTGCCCGCCAGGCCCTCGCCGCCCTGGCGCAGGGCGGCGTCGGCGGACCGCCACACCTCGGCGGCGGCGTCGGGCTCGATCTCGGGGACGATCGCCTTCTGATAGACGAAGCCGTTCAGCAGGCGCGGATGGGAGGCGAGCGGCAACTTGTAGAGGTCGTTGGCGCGGTTGGTGCCGCTGGTCATCGGCGCCATGCGCAGGTCGAAGTCGAGGCGGGCCATCGGCGCGGGGCTGTGGGCCACGTCGAACAGCCACATCGCCTTGGCGTCGTCGGGGTCGTCCCAGGCGACGGTGAAGGGCTGCGCGGGGGCGGCCTCGGCGGGGCGCTGGCCGTCGACGACGCGGCGCAGGTGGGCCGCGACGACGCCGACGTGCGGCTCGCGGATCATCGTGAGGTGGTCGCCGGGGACGATGTGGGCCTCGACGTCGCGGGTGCAGTAGGCCTGCCAGGCCTCGGGGGAGATCCGCGGCATGCCGACGCGGCGGCGGTCGGCGACCGAGAGCAGGACGACGCGGCCGGGGTAGGGCCGCGCGGGCACGAAGTCGGCGAGCAGGGTGAACACGCGCTCGCGCAGGCGGATGGTCCGGCGCAGGGTGTCGACGCCGCCGCCGGGCGGGAGCAGGCGCTCGCGCTCGAGGATCGCGGCGATGTGGGCCCAGGCCTGGTCGTCGGGCATCTTCGCGGTGGCGTCGATGTCGACGGCGAGGGCCTCGCCGAGCACGACTTTCATCTGGCGGATGTAGTCGAGCAGCTGGTCGTCGGAGGTCCACTTGTCCTGGGCGGCGCCGCCGTGCACGGGGGCGTGCATGTCGAGCACGACGAGCGCGGTGCGGTGGCCGCGGGCCTCGAGCTCGAGGGCGATCGCCAGGGCCAGGCGGGCGCCCGCGGAGTGGCCGCTGAGGGTGTAGGGGCCCTGCGGCTGGACGCCCTGCACGAGGTCGGCGAGCCGCGCGGCGAGCTGCTCCATGCGGGTGACGTCGGGCATCTCCTCGGCGAGGTCGAGCGGCTGGAGGCCGTACAGCGGCTGGTCCTCGCCGAGCGCCGGCCCCAGCGGGTGGAGGTAGCTGGCGTGGACGCCGAAGCCGCCGACGCAGAACACCGGCGGGCGCGCGCCCTTGGGCTGGATCGGCAGCAGGAGCGGGCTCGTGGTCGAAGGGACAGGTTGGTCGGCGGTCATGGTCCGGGCGAGCTCTCGCAGGGTGGGGGCCTGGAACAGGGTGGCGATCGAGATGGTGTGGCCGAGCTCGGCCTCGACGCGCAGGACCATGGTCAGCGCGAGCAGCGAGTGGCCGCCGAGGCGGAAGAAGTTGTCGTCGGCGCCGACGCGCTCGACCTCGAGGACCTCCTGCCAGATCGCCGCGAGCGCCCGCTCCGTCGCGGTCTCGGGCGGCTGCCAGGCGCTGTGCTGGAGGTCGGCCTCGTCGGGGCTCGGCAGGGCGCGGCGGTCGATCTTGCCGCTCGCGGTCAGCGGGAAGGCGTCGCGGCGCAGGTAGATCTCGGGGACCATGAAGGCCGGCAGGCCGGCGGCCAGGCGGGCGCGCAGGTCGGCGACGGTCGGGGCCTGGCCGGGCGCGGCGATCCAGTGGACGACGAGGCGCTGGTGCGGGGCGACGCCGTCGGCGACGACGACCGCCTTGTCGACGCCGGGGACCTTCTCGAGCGCGGCCTCGATCTCGCCGAGCTCGACCCGGAAGCCGCGCAGCTTGACCTGGTGGTCGAGGCGGCCGAGGTACTCGATCTCGCCGTCGTCGCGGAAGCGGCCGAGGTCGCCGGTCTTGTAGACGCGGCCGGGGCCGAACGGGTCGGCGACGAAGCGCTCGCGGGTCAGGCCGGGGCGGTTCCAGTAGCCGCGGCTGACGCCCTCGCCGCCGATGTAGAGCTCGCCCGGGACGCCGATCGGGACCGGGCGCAGGCGCTGGTCGAGCAGGTAGACGCGGGTGTTGGCGAGCGGCCGGCCGAGGGTCGGCTCGTCGGTCGCGTCGCGTCGGGTCAGCGAGTAGGTCGAGTAGGTGGTGGTCTCGGTCGGGCCGTAGATGTTGTAGACGCGGTCGACGCCGGGCAGGCCGTAGGCGCGCTGCACGAGCTCGTTGCCGAGCTTCTCGCCGGCGAGGTTGATGGCCCGCACGCCGGTCGGCACGCGGCCGGCGCGGTGCAGCTCGGCCATCGCCGAGGGGACGAGGCTGAGCAGGCGGACGCGGTCCCTGGCCGGGACGTCGGGCAGGGCGAGGGCGTCGGCGGCGAGCACGACGGCGCCGCCGGCGATCAGCGGCAGGAAGATCTCGAGGATCGAGTAGTCGAAGCAGATCGAGGCGCAGGCGGACACCGCGACGAGGTCGTCGGGCTCGTACTGCCCGAGCGCGGCGTGCAGCATCGCCACGGTGTTGCGGTGCTCGATGGCGACGCCCTTGGGCTGGCCGGTCGAGCCGGAGGTGTAGATCAGGTAGGCGAGCCGCTCGGGCGCGACGGCGACGTCGAGTGGGGCGTCGGACTCGGCGGCGATCGCCGCGGCGTCGCCGTCGAGGGCGACGAGCTGCGAGCGGTCGGCGACGAAGCCCGAGGCGAGGCCGCGCTCGGTGACGATGAGGGCGGCGCCGGAGTCGGCGGCCATCAACGCCTGGCGCGTCAGCGGGTAGGTCGGATCGATCGGGACGTAGGCGCCGCCGGCCTTGAGGATCGCCAGCAGGGCGACGATCATCGCGTCGGTGCGATCGAGGCAGATGGCGATCCGCGTCTCGGCCTCGACGCCGCGGCGCTGGAGGAAGCGCGCGAGCCGGTTGGCGCGCTGCTCGAGCTCGGCGTAACTGACGACGCGGTCGCCGTGATAGATGGCCGGGGCGTCGGGGGTGCGCGCGGCCTGGGCGGCGAACAGGCCGTGGATGGTGGCGCCGCGGTCGTGGTCGCGGGCGGTCTGGTTCCAGGCGACGAGCAGCTGCTCGCGCTCGCCGTCGGTCAGCAGCGGGAGGTCGGCGATCTTCGGCGAGGCGGCGCGGGTGAGGCCGGTCAGCAGTCGCTCGAGGTGGCCGGCCATGCGCTCGACGCTGGCGGGCGCGAAGCAGGCGAGGTCGTACTCGATGGTGAAGTGGAGCTCGCGGCCGGGGATCGCGGTGACGACCAGCGGGTAGTGGGTCGGGTCGGCGGCGGCGTGGAAGCCGACCGACAGGTCGGGGTCGCTGAACTGCGAGGTGTCGAACGGGTAGTCCTGGTAGACGAACACGCTGCGGAACAGGGCGGTCCCGGCGGGCACGCCGGCGAACCGCTGGATGTCGGCGAGCGGGGTGATCTGGTGCTCGCGCGCGGCGGCCTGCCAGGCCTGCAGGCCGCGCAGCCAGGCCCACACGTCCTGGTCCTCGTCGACGCGGGCGCGGACCGGGAGCATGTGGATGAACAGGCCGACCATCGACTCGATGCCGGGGACCGCGACGTCGCGGCCCGAGACGACGGTGCCGAACAGGACGTCGTCCTGGCCGCTGTAGCGGGCGAGCAGGAGGGCCCAGGCGCCGGCGATGACGTTGGCGAGGGTCAGGCGCGCGGCGTCGGTGGCGGCGCCGAGGGCGGCGGTGAGGTCGGCCGGGAGGCGGATGTCGTGCGAGCGGAGGCCGTGCTGGTCGGTCGGGCCGCTGCGCTCGACGACCAACGGGGTCGGGGCGTCGAAGCCCTGCATGGCGGTGCGCCAGTGGGCCGCGGCGGCGGCGTGGTCCTGGCGCTCGCGCCAGCGGAGGTAGTGCTCGTACGAGACGGCCGGGACGGCGGGGGCCGGGCGGCCGCGGACGATCGCGCGGTAGCCGGCCAGCAGCTCGCGCAGCAGCACGGACATGCTCCAGCCGTCCATCAGGATGTGGTGCGAGTCCCAGAACAGCACGCGGCGGCGGTCGTCGAGGCGGACCAGAGTCATCCGCATCACCGGGGCGACGCCGAGCGGCAGCGGGCGAGCGGCCAGCTCGGGGCCGAGGGCTTCCAACCTGGCTTTCAGGTCCTGTCCTCCGCGCCAGTCGATCTCGTCGACGGTGAGCGCGGCCTGGCGCAGGACGACCTGGACCGGCTCGCCGAGGCCCTCCCACGCGAAGCAGCTGCGCAGGGCCTCGTGCCGGCGCGACACCTGCTCCCAGGCGGCCTGCAGGGCGGCGAGGTCGAGCGCGCCGTCGAGTTCGAGGGCGACCTGGGTGGTGTAGGCGCTGGCGGTCTCGGCCTGCAGCGCGTGGTAGAGCATGCCCTGCTGCAGCGGGGTCAGCGGGTAGATCGCGGCGATCGTGGCGCGGCCGGTCTCGCCGACGCGCTCGAGCAGGCCGCGGAGCTCGCGGCGCGACAGCGTGACCAGCGGGAAGTCGGACGGGGTGAAGGTCCCGGTGGCGGTCCGGCAGTGGTGGACGAGGCGGGACAGCGCGGCGGCGAGGTCGTCGGCGAGGCGGGCGATGGTCGAGTCGTCGTGCAGGCCGCGGCTGTAGCCGAGAGTCAGCTCGAGGTGGTCGTCGTCGACGTGCGCGTTGACCTCGAGGACGTGGGCGCGACGGCCCTCGGCGGCCGCGAACGGGCCGGTGCCCTCGCGGGCGAGGCGGAGGCCGAGAGACGGGTCGAGGTCGCGGCGGAGCTGGCCGACGTAGTTGAAGGCGACCTCGGGCTGCGGCCAGGCGAGGCCGTCGCCCGAGACGAGGTGGCGCAGGACGCCGAAGCCGACGCCGCGGCGCGGGACGGCGCGCAGCTGCTCCTTGACGGCGATCAGCGCCTCGGCCGGATCGTCGCTGGCGAGGGCGAGGCGGACCGGGTAGAGCGCGGTGAACCAGCCGACGGTGCGCGAGAGGTCGAGGTCGTCGAACAGGCCCTCGCGGCCGTGGCCCTCGAGGTCGATCCACGGGGCGTCGTCGCCGGTCCAGCGCGCGAGCGCCTGGACCAGCGCGGTCAGCAGGACCTCGTGCGCGCCGAGGCCGTAGGCGCGGGCCGCGTCGCGCAGGAGGGCGCGGGTGTCGTCGGCGTCGAGCTGGACGCGCAGCTCGGCGGCGCTGCTGCGGTCGTTGCGGCCGCCCGGGCGATCGAGCGGCAGCGGGCGCGGCGGGTCGGCGGCGAGCAGGGCCCGCTCGGCGGCGAAGTCGTCCTGTCCCGCGAGCGCACTCAGGCGCTCGGAGAAGCGCTTGAACGAGGCGGTGCGGGCCGGCAGGGCCGGGGCCTCGTCGGCGGCGAGGCGGCGCCAGGCGGTCGCCAGGTCGGGCAGCAGGACCTGCCACGAGACTGCGTCGACGACGAGGTGGTGGACGACCCACAGCAGGCGGCACGGCTCGCCGGCGCCCATGCGGACGAAGGCGGCGCGCATGACCGGGCCGGCGGTGATGTCGAGGCCGGCCTGCAGGCGCGACGCGGCGCGCTCGAGGGCGGCGGGGCGCTGGTCGGCGGGCGTGCGCGAGAGGTTGACGACCTCGAACACGACCTCGTCGGCGGCGGCCAGGCACTCCTGAGACCAGGTCGGGCGGCCGGCGTCGTCGGCCGCCGGGGTGAAGCGCAGGCGCAGGGCGTCGTGGTGGGCCTGGAGCTCCTCGAGGGCGCCGCGCAGCAGGTCGGGGTCGGTGTCGGCCGGGACCTCGAGCAGGACCGACTGGTTGAAGTGATGCACGTGGCGCGCGGTCGGGTGGTCCTGGTCGAGGAACCACTGCTGGATCGGCGTCAGCGGCACCGGGCCGGAGACCGTGCCCTCGTCGGCGGCGCCCGGTCCGCTCGGGGTCGCGGCGGCGGCGAGCTCGGCGACCGTGGGGTGGTCGAACAGCTGGCCGGGGCGCAGCGCGAGGCCGGCCTCGCGGGCGCGGGCGACGACCTGGATGCCGAGGATCGAGTCGCCGCCGAGCTCGAAGAAGTTGTCGTGGATGCCCATGCCGGCGACGCCGAGGACGGCGCGGAAGATGGCGAGCAGGGCCCGCTCGGCGTCGGTGCGCGGCTCGGCCGGCGCGGCGCCGGCGACGTCGGGGGCAGGCAGGGCGCGCAGGTCGATCTTGCCGTTGAGCGTCAGCGGCAGGGCGGCCAGGGCGACGACCGCCGAGGGGACCAGGTGGGCCGGCAGGGCCGCGCGCAGGCCGTCGCGGACGCGGCCCTCGAGGCCGGCGGCGAGGTCGGGGCTGCGCGGGGTGACGTAGGCGACCAGGCGCGGCGCGGCGGCGGCGTCGACCGAGTGCACCGTGACGACCGCGTCGGCGACCCCGGGCAGGCCGCGGAGGACGTGCTCGATCTCCGTCGGCTCGACCCGGTAGCCGCGGATCTTCACCTGAGTGTCGACGCGGCCGAGGAACTCGAGCGGCGGCGGGCCGGCCTCGCCGAGGCGGTAGCGGACCAGGTCGCCGGTCCTGTACAGGCGGCCGGGGCCGAACGAGTTGGCGACGAACTTGCGGGCGGTCAGCTCGGGGCGGTTGTGATAGCCGCGGCCGACGCCGACGCCGGCGAGGCAGAGCTCGCCGACGGCGCCCGGCGGGACCAGGCGGCCGCGGCGGTCGAGCACGTAGGCCTGCACGTTGGCGATCGGGCGGCCGATCGGGGGCGCGGCGCCGTCGGCGACGCAGGGGGCCCAGGTGGCGAGGATCGAGGCCTCGGTCGGGCCGTAGAGGTTGAGCATGCGGCGGCCGGCGCCCCAGCGCTCGACCAGCGCGGCCGGGCAGCGCTCGCCGGCGACGACGAGGGTGTGCAGCGACGGCAGGGCGGCGTCGGGCAGGGCCGCGAGCATGGTCGGCGGCAGGCAGGTGTGGGTGATCGACTCGCGCTCGATCAACGGCACCAGGCCGGCGGCCAGGAACTCGCCGTCGCGCGGGGCGAGGTAGACCGCACCGCCGGCGCACAGCATCACGAACAGGTGGGCGAGGGCGCCGTCGAAGTTGAACGACAGGACGTGCGCGTGGCGGGTGCCCGGGCCGGTCTCCATGATCCGGACGTGGGCGTCGATCGAGTTGCAGAGGCCGCGGTGCTCGATCTGCGCCCCGTTGGGCGTGCCGGTCGAGCCCGATGTGTAGAGCACGTAGGCGAGGTCGCCGGGGCCGGCGGCGCCGCGCGGGCGCTCGTCGGGGAGGTCGCCCGGGTCCGTGTCGAGGTCGACGAGCCGGAGGTCGGGCGCCGGCAGGCGCTCGCGCAGGGCCCCGCGGCTGACGACGACGTCGACGCCGGTGTCGGCGAGCAGCAGCTGCAGGCGCGTGGGCGGGTGCTCGGGGTCGAGGACGACGAAGGCGCCGCCGGCCTTGAGCACGCCGAGCAGGGCGGCGACGAGGTCGGCGGAGCGCTCGAGGCAGACGCCGACGAGCCGGTCGGGGCCGACGCCGAGGCGCAGCAGGCGGTGGGCGATCGCGTCGGCGCGGCGGTCGAGCTCGCGGTACGAGAGGGCGCCGCCGCGGCCGCACAGGTCGACCAGCGCGGGCGCGTCGGGGGTGCGGAGGGCCTGGGCCTCGAAGCGAAGGTGGACGCAGGCGTCGGGGCCGAGCGGGACGTCGGTCTGGTTCCACTCGACGAGCAGCTGGCGGCGCTCGTCGTCGGCGATCGATTCGAGCGCGGAGGCGGGGCGCTGGCGGTCGCGCAGGACGTCGCGGAGCAGGCGCTCGTAGCGGGCGGCGAGGGCGACGATCGAGCGGCGATCGAAGAGGTCGCAGTTGTACTCGACGGCGATCTCGAGGCCGGTGTCGAGCTCGGAGATCCACAGGGCCAGGTCGAGCTTGGCGGCGCGGAAGCGGAGCTCGCGGCGGGTGGTGCGGAGGCCGGGCAGGGCGAGGCCGCCGGCGGAGAATTTTTCCAGCGAGAGCGCGACCTGGGCGAGCGGGTTCTGGCCGGCGACGCGGTCGGGCCGCAGGTCCTGGGCGACGCGCTCGAACGGCAGGTCCTCGTGTTCGCCGGCGGCGAGCACCGCGGCGCGCACGCGCTGCAGGAGGGTGGAGATGCTCGGGTCGTCGGCGAGCTCGGCTCGGATCACGGCGATGTTGAAGAAGTGGCCGATCAGCGGCTCGAGCGCGGGGTGGCGCCGGCCGAGAGTGCCCGAGGCGACCCCGAAGTCGTCCTGGCCGGACAGGCGCGCGAGCAGCACCTGGAAGGCGGCGAACAGGACGTTGTGCAGGCTGACGCCCTCGGCGCGGGCGACGTCGCGGAGTGATTGTGTCAGGGCGGCGTCGATGACATGGAGGTGATGATCGCCGCGGAAGGCCGGGGTCGCGGGGCGCGGGCGGTCGGTCGGCAGGCGCAGGGCCGGGAGGTCGGCGAGGGTCTGTCGCCAGTGGGCGAGGTGGCGCTCGGCGGCGTCGCCGGCGAGGCGCTCGGCGTGCCAGCGGCTGAAGTCGGCGTACTGCAGCGGCAGCGGCGGCAGCGGCGACGGGCGGCCGGCGGCGAAGGCCGGGTAGAGCGCGGCGAGCTCGCGGCAGAGGACGGTCAGCGACCAGCCGTCGGCGACGATGTGGTGCACGACGAGGCACAGGACGTGCTCGCCCTCGGCGAGGCGGAACAGGCGGGCGCGCAGGAGCGGGCCGCGCTCGAGGTCGAAGGGGCGGTGGACCTCGCGCTCGAGCCGGCGCTCGAGCTCGGCCTCGCGGGCGGCGAGGTCGAGGTCGGCGAGGTCGTCGACGGCGAGGTCGAGGGAGCGCGCGGCGTGGATGACCTGCACGGGGGTGTCCCCGCGCAGCTCGAAGGTGGTCCGCAGGCTCTCGTGGCGGCGGACGACCTCGTCGAGGCTGCGCGCGAGGACTGCGACGTCGAGCGGGCCGCTCAGGCCGGACACGAACGGGACGTTGTAGGCGACGTTGCCGCCGCCCTGCTGGCCGACGAACCACAGGCCGCGCTGGACCGGGGAGACCGCGACCACGCCGTCGTGCGGGAGGGCGCGCAGCTGCTGGTGAGCGGCGGCGTCGCGACCCTGGCGGATGAAGGCCAGCAGCTCGTCCTTGTGGGCGCGCAGCTCGGCGAGCAGGGCGTCGTCGATCGCGCCGTCCGGGGCGTCGTAGCCGAGGAAGCCGTCGTCGTCCCACAGGCGGACGTCGAGGCGCTGGAGGCGAAGCACGAGGTCGTGGATGTTCGTCATGGCGAGGGGATGCGAAGGAGGAAAAGCGAGGGTCACAGGCGGCCGCTCTGGCGGCGCGCGGGGCCGGGTTCGGGGCGCGCGGCGAGCTGCAGGGTGGCGCGCGCGAGCTCGACGTGGCGGGCGACCTCGCGGATCGTCGGCTTCTCGAGCAGGGCGCGGACCGGCAGCTCGACGCCGAACACCGCGGGCAGGCGGGACATGGCCTGGACCGCGAGCAGCGAGTCGCCGCCGACCTCGAAGAAGTCGTCGTCGATGCCGACGCGGTCGAGGCCGAGCAGGGTGCACCAGACGTCGGCGAGGCCGCGCTCGACGTCGTTGCGCGGCTCGACGAGCGCGGCGTCGCTGTCGCGCAGGTGCTCGGGCGGCGGGAGGGCGCGGACGTCGACCTTGCCGTTGATGTTGATCGGGATCTGCGGGAGCACGACGATCGCCGACGGGATCAGGTAGTGCGGCAGGGCGTCGCGCAGCTCGCGGCGCAGGGCGGTGACCAGCTCGCGCTGACGCTCGCCCTGCAGCGGATCGCTGGCCAGGTCGGTGCGAGGCCCGAGCGCGGCCGGCGGGGCCAGCGGGACGCGCGGGACGGTGTCGCGGCCGGCGGCGATCGCCGCGTCGAAGCTGCCGTCGCGGCGCCCGGCGGCCCAGCTCAGGCGGACGCGGCACCCGAGCTCGTCCTCGAGGGCGAACAGGGCCTCGGGGTCCCAGGCGCGCGGGTCGGGCGGCGCCGACTGCCACGCGCGCTCGTCGTCGCCGTGCAGCCAGCGGCGCAGGTCGTCGAGCGCGGCGAGGCGGGCGTTGCTCAGGTCGCGCAGGCCGAGCACCCGGCCCGCAGGCGCGTCCGCCAGCCAGGCGCGCACGCCCGCGAGGTCGATCGCGCCGGCGTCGCGCCACTCGTGCGGGGCCTGGCCCTGCGGCTCGACGCCGAGGCGCAGGGTGACGTCGTAGCGGAACTGCGTCAGCTCGTTGAGGAAGGCGCCGCGCTTGGGCGCGACCTCGACGTCGACGATCTGCGGGAACTCGGCCCGCAGCTCGGTGAAGAAGCGGGGGTCGAGCACGAGCTCGTTGTCGCGGACGAGGGCGCGGCCGACCCGGGCGTGCAGGTCGCGGCGGGTGGCGCCGGGGTTCCGGTGGTGCTCGACCGAGGCGTGGTAGGTCTCGAGCAGCGGCAGGCTGCGGATGTCGCCGAGGAAGATCGCGCCGCGCTCGCCCATGCGCGCGAGCAGGCCGGCGAGGACGTGGCGCAGGTAGGCGGCCGAGGGGAAGTACTGGACGACCGAGTTGAGGATGACCGTGTCGTAGTCGCCGCCCAGGCCGGAGAAGTCGTGGGCCGGCTGTTGCGAGACCTCGACGTGCCCGAGGCCGCCGAGGTGGGCCTTGAGCGCGGCGGCCTTGGTGATCGCGTAGGACGACAGGTCGGTGCCGCGGTAGCGGCGGACGCGAGGCGCGATGCGGGCGAGCAGCATGCCGCTGCCGCAGCCGATCTCGAGCACGTCGCGCGGGGCGAGCCCCAGGATCCGCGCGCCCGTCGACTCGGCCCACACGCGCATCTGCGCGGGGTCGATGTCCTCGCCGGTGTAGCTGTTCTTCCAGCCGCGCAGGTCGAGGGTCAGGTCGCCCTCGAGGGCGGCCTGCGGCGCCGGGGCCTCGGCGCGGCCGCGGGTGGTGTCGAGGCCGGGGGCGACTACCTTCTCGTAGATCGCGTCCCACGAGGCGACGTGGGCCAGCTCCTGCTCGCGGGTGCTGTCGCGGCGAGCCGGGGTGACGTAGGCGACGAGCCGCTGGGTGTTCGGGGTGGCGCCCTCGACGACCGTGACGACCGCCTCGCGCACGAGCGGCGAGGCGCGCAGCGGGGCCTCGATCTCGCCGAGCTCGAGCCGATAGCCGCGCAGCTTGACGAGGTTGTCGATGCGGCGGATGAACTCGAGCGTCGGCGCCTCGCCGGGCAGGACGCGCCAGCGGACCAGGTCGCCGGTGCGGTAGAGCCGGCCGCCGCGGAACGGGTCGTCGGAGTACTTGCGCGCGGTGGCGTCGGGCCGGTCGTGATAGCCGCGGCCGACGCCGACGCCGGCGAGGTGGAGCTCGCCGGCGACGCCGGCAGGGACGACCTGGCCCCAGCGATCGAGGACGTAGGCCTGGATGTTGGGGATCAGGCGGCCGATCGGCGGCGGGAGGCCGTCGTCGACGCAGCGCCACGAGGTGACGAGGATCGAGGTCTCGGTCGGGCCGTAGATGTTGATGAGCCGGCGCGTCCGACCCCAGCGGGCGACGACCTCGGGGGTGCAGCGCTCGCCGCCGACGAGGATCGTGTGCAGCGTCGGCAGCTCGGCGTCGGGCATCGCCGCGAGCATGGCCGGCGGGAAGAAGGTGTGCGTCGACCGCTCGCGCTCGATGAGGGCGATCAAGGCCTTGCCGAGGTAGTCGCCGTCGCGCGGGGCCAGCTGCACCGTGCCGCCGCAGGCGAGCATCCAGAACAGCTTGGCGAGCGCGCCGTCGAAGTTGAACGAGAGGATGTGGATCAGGCGCGAGCCGGGGCCGCTCTCGAGGATCCGGACCGTGGCCTCGACCGAGTTGACGAGGCCGCGGTGCTCGAGCACGGCGCCGTTGGGCTCGCCGGTCGAGCCGGAGGTGTACAGCACGGCCGCGAGGTCGCCGGCCCGTACGCCGCTGTCCGGGCGAGTGACGGGCTCGTCGGCGAAGCCGCGGTCGACGTCGACGAGCTGCGCGGTGACCTCGGGCAGCACCGACAGCAGCCGGCCGCGGGTGACGACGACGGGCGCGGCGGCGTCGGCCAGCACCGCGGCGAGGCGCCGCCGCGGGTGCTCCGGGTCGAGCGGGACGTAGGCGCCGCCGGCCTTGAGGATCCCGAGCAGGCAGACGACGAGATCGGCGCCCCGCTCCATGCACATGCTGACCAGCACGTCGGGGCCGACGCCGAGCCGGCGCAGGCGGTGGGCGACCTGGTTGGCGCGCCGCTCGAGCTCGCCGTAGGTGTAGGCGACCCCGCGGCTGCCCTCGGGCTGGTTGCAGAAGTCGACCAGAGCGATCGCGTCGGGGTCGCGGTCGACCTGCGCCTCGAACATCTCGTGCAGGCACAGCTCGCTCGAGAACGGGGCGTCGTTGCGGTTCCAGGCGACGACCTGCTGCTCGCGCTCGGCGTCGGTCAGGAGCGGCAGCCGCGAGACCGGGCAGCGCGGGTCGGCGACGACGCCGGCGAGCAGGGTCTGAAGGTGCCCGGCCATCCGCGCGATCGTGGCGGCGTCGAACAGGTCGGTGTTGTAGCGGATGCCGAGCTCGAGCCCGGCGGCGTGCTCGGTGATCTCGAGGATCAGGTCGACCTCGCTGATCGTCTGCGCCAGCGCGACCTGGGCCACGCGCACGCCGGCGACCTCGACGGCCTGGCCGGTCATCAGCCGCAGCGCGGCCTCGCCGAGCGCCTGGGCGCGCTGGTACGAGAACATGACCTGGAACACCGGCGGCCGGCCCGGGTCGCGCTCGCCGAGCAGGTGCTTGGCCAGCAGCGGGAACGGGTACTCCTGCAGCTCCAGCGCGCCGAGCACCCGCTCGCGGGTCCGCTGCAGCAGCGCGGAGAACGGCGGCGGATCGTCGGCCGAGATCTGCGCGCGCAGGACGATCGCGTTGACCATGTAGCCGAACACCGACGCGAGCTCCTCGCGCTCGCGCAGCGCCGCGGCCGAGCCGACGCAGAAGTCCTCCTGGCCGGTGTAGCGGAACAGCAGCGCCTGGAAGGCGGCGAGGAAGATGGTGTAGAGGGTGACGCCCTCGGCCCGGCCGAGCGCGCGCAGGCGGTCGACGAGCGCCGGATCGACGGCCTGCGAGTGGGTCGCGCCGCGGAAGGTCTGCAGCGGCGGCCGCGGGCGATCGGTCGGCAGGTCGAGCACGTGCGGGGCGCCGGTGAGGGCGGCGACGGCCTGCTCGCGGAGGGCGTCGCCGCGGCTCGCCAGCAGCTCGCGCTGGGCGGCGACGAACTGCAGGTAGGTGCGGCGGACCGGCGGCAGCGGGTTGGGCTGGCCGTCGGCGGCGAGCAGGCGCAGGAGCTCGTCGCCGATCATGCGGATCGACCAGCCGTCGACGGCGACGTGGTGGACGCACAGGACCAGCACCGAGGCGCCCGGTCCGCGGCGCAGCAGGCAGGCCCGGAAGCCGCCCTCGACCGCGAGGTCGAACGGCCGCAGGTGAAACTCGGAGGCGGCGCGCTCGACCTGCTCGCGGGTCCAGCCGGCGGCGTCGAGCTCGGTCAGCGGCACGGTCCGGTGGGCGTCGACGAGCTGGCGCGGGCGGCCTTCGACGGCCTCGTAGCGGGCCCGCAGCAGCATGTGGCGATCGACGAGGCGCTGCAGGGCGCGCCGCAGCGCCGGCGCGTGGTCGTGGGCCGACTCGAGGTCGAGGGCGACGCCGACGTTGTAGGCCGAGCTGTCGGGGGCGCTGGTCTGGATGAACCACAGGCCCTCCTGGCCGGCCGACATCGGCGCCTCGAAGCGGTGCGCGGGCAACAGGCGCAGCAGCTCGTCGCGAGCGTCGCGCAGGGCCGCCAGGCGCTCCGGCGTCAGCACGCCGTCGGGGGCTCGCACGCGCAGCTTGCCGTCCTCGATCGACAGCTCCGCGCCGGCGACCAGCAGTTGTTCCACCAGTTGCGTCAGCGTGCTCATAGTTCGATGTCCGTCCATCCGCCGCCGTCGGCCGGGCGCGGCGCCTCGCCGGCCGCGGGCCACTGTTCGAGGACCCGGCGCACCAGCCGGGTCACTGTCATGTCGCGCAGCAGCTCGATCATCGGCACGTCGATCGAGGTGTCGCGCCGCAGCCGGTGCTTGAGCTCGAGGCCCATCAGCGAGTCCATGCCGAGGCCGGTGAGCGGGGTGTCCTCGTCGACCCTGGCCTCGGGCAGCCGCAGGACGCGGGCGACGTGGCCGCGCACCAGGCCGCGCACCAGGTCGGGTCGCTCGCCGGGCGCGGCCGCGGCGATCCGCGCCGCCAGGTCCTCGTCGCGCGGGCCGGCGCCGGTCGCCGCGCCGAGGCGGGCGAAGCGGGCCATGCCGGCCACCGCGGGCACGAGCTCGGCCCAGGCGCGGACGTCGAGCGGCAGGACGCCGACCTGCGGCGGGCCGCCGGCGAGCAAGCGCTCGAGGATCGCGAGGCCCTCGTCGGCCTTCAGGCTGCGAGCGCCGCGGGCGACCAGCCGGGCCCCGCGCTCGCTCAACACCGCCGCCAGGCCGGTGTCGGCGAACAGGCCCCAGTCGACGCTCAGCGCCGGCAGGCCGCGCGCGCGCCGGCGGTGGGCGAGGGCGTCGAGCACCGTGTTGGCGGCGGCGTAGTTGGCCTGGCCGGGGGCGCCGAGCAGGCCGGCGCCCGAGGCGTAGAGGACGAAGAAGTCGAGCGTCGCGTCGCGCGTCAGGGCGTCGAGGTGCAGAGCGCCGCGGGCCTTGGCCGCCATCACCGCGTGCAGGCGCGGGGCGTCGAGCTGCTCGAGCAGGGCGTCGTCGAGGATCCCGGCGGTGTGCACCACGCCGCCGAGCGGCGGGCCCTCGGCCGCGATCGCGTCGACGATCCGCGCGACCTCGGTCCGCTGCGAGACGTCGGCCCGCACGACCGTCACGCGGGTGATCGCGGCGAGGGCGGCGACCTTGTCGCGCTGGCCGGGGCTGTTCGCCCCGCCGCGTCCGACGAGCACGAGGTGCCCCGCGCCGCGTGCAGCGAGCCAGCCGGCGACGCCGAGGCCGAGGCCGCCGAGGCCGCCGGTGATCAGGTAGGTCCGATCGCCGCGCACGCGCACCGGCGTCGCGGCCTCGGCGGCCTGCTCCGGCGGCCGTCGGACCACGCGGCCGACCCACCGGTTGCCGTCGCGCAGCGCGACCTCCTGCTCGGGCTCGTCGCCGAGCAGCTCGGCCAGCAACGCCTGCACCTCGCCGGCCGGACGCGCCGGGTCGAGATCGATGCAGGTGCACCGGAGCTCGGGGTGCTCGAGCGCGGCGGTCCGCGCCAGGCCGAGCTGGGCCGCTTGCTCGACCGCGACGTCGTCTCCCATCACTGGGGCGACCTCGAGGCCCCTGGTGGGCTTGCCCTCGGTGGTGACGCCGACAGCGCCGAGCTTGACCCCGGCTCGCTCGATCGCCTGCGCCCCGCGGGTGACCAGCCACAGGCGCGGCGCCGAGGCGAGGCCGATGGTCGCCCGGAGCGTCGCCAGGAAGCGCGCTGCGGTCTCCTCGAGCGCGTCGCTCGAGTCGAGGCCGCGCAGGTGCACGACCGCGGTCGGCGAGAGCCCGGCGAACGCGTCGCGCAGCTCCGTCGTATCGGCGTCGCTCACCAGAGTCGCCGCCACGCCGGCCGTCGTCGGTGCGTCACGCAGTGCCGCGTTGGCGTCGCTCACCAGAGTCGCCGCCACGCCGGCGGCCGTGAGTGCGTCGCGCAGCGGCGCGTTCGCGTCGCTCACCAGAGTCGCCGTCATCCCGGCGGAAGTCAGTGCGTCGCACAGCGCCGCGCCGAGTCCTCCGCCGTCGCCGAGCACGACGACCCGTCCGTCGCCGACGCGGCGCGCGGGCGCGGGCGCGGCGTCCCACGTCGTGTTTAAAAACCACTCGTCCTCCTCGCGGCGTCCGCCGGCGACGCGGCGCGCGACCAGGCCGCGGACCTCGGCGATCGGCGCGCCCTGGGCGTCGACGACCACGAAGTCGGCGGTGCGGCGCGCCCCGGACGTCCCGGTCAGGCGCGCGTGGCACCACAGCTCGCCGGACGGCCGCGCGAACACCCGCAGCGAGCCGACCGCGACCGGCAGCCACCCGCTCGCGTCGCCGCTGCCCTGCGCCCCGGCGATCACGTGCATGCACGCGTCGAGCAGGGCCGGGTGGAACCGGTAGTCGGCCTCGCTGCCGACGGCCGGCGGCAGCCGCAGCCGCCCGAGCGCCTCGCCGTCGCCGCGGTGCAGCTCCACGAGGCCGCGGAACGCCGGCCCGTAGTCGAAGCCCATCGTTGCCAGGGCCGCGTACAGCCCGTCCGCCGGCTCCGCCGCGCCCAGCCTCGCCAGCGCCGCAGCGACTGCGAAGGCCGGCGGCGTCGCCTCGTCCGCGGTCAGAGTCCCGGTCGCGTGCACGATCCACCCGCCGGTCGCGGTCCGGCTGGCGATCTGCACCCGCCGCGCCTCGCTCACGACCACCTGCACCGGCGCCGGCGCCTCCTCGGCCAGCACCAGCGCCTCGACGAACGTCGCCTCGGCGACCGCGACCGCGCGGCCGAACACCTGCTGTCCGGCTGCCAGCATCATCTCGAGGTAGCCGGCGCCCGGGAACACCGCGACGCCGCGCACCCGGTGATCGGCGAGCCATGGCAGGCGCGCGGGGTCGATGCTCCGCTCCCACAGGCGCGTGCCGGGCTGGATCGACAGCGACAGCGACTCGCCGAGCAGCGGGTGCAGGCCGGCGCGCTCGTGCTGCGGCGCGCGAGCCGGTCCGGCGGCGATCCAGTGGCGCTCGCGCTGCCAGGCGTAGGTCGGCAGCGGCACCCGCCGTCCGCCGGCCGGGAACAGGCCCGACCACGCGGGCTCGAGTCCGTGGACCCACAACGTCGCCAGCGACTCGAGCAGCGCGGCCCGCTCCGGCTGCTCCCGCCGCGTCGACCCGACCGCCACCCCCGAGACTCCGAGTGTTTGCCGGATCTCCTCGACCGCCCCCGTCAGCACCGGGTGCGGGCCGAGCTCGACGAACAGCGCGTAGCCCTCGCGCAGCAGCGCCTGCACCGTCTCCGCGAAGCGCACCGGCTCGCGCAGGTTGGCCACCCAGTAGTCGGCGTCGAGCTCCGGCCCGTCGAGCTGCGCCCCGAACACCGTCGACCGCAGCGGCAGCTCGGCGCGGCGCGGGCGGAGCTCCGCCAGCGCGGCCAGCATGTCCGGGCGCAGCGGCTCGACCTGCGGGCTGTGGCTCGCCACGTCGACCTTCACCCGGCGGCAGAACACCTCGCGGGCCGTGAGCTCCGCGAGCACCTCCGCGAGCGCCTCCGGCTCGCCGGACAGCACCGTCGCGCGCGGGCTGTTGCTGACCGCGACGCTGACTCGATCGGCGCGGTGACCCAGCGCCGCCTTCGCCTCCGCGAGCGGCAGCTCGACCAGCGCCATCTCGCCGCGGCCGCTGATCCGGCGCAGGAGTCGGCTTCGCCGGCAGACGACCGCGACCGCGTCGGCCAGGCTCAGCGCGCCCGAGAGGCACGCGGCCGCGACCTCGCCCATGCTGTGGCCGATGACGACGTCGGGCTCGACGCCCCACGAGCGCCACAGGGCCGCGAGCGCCAGGCCGAACGCGAACAGGGTCGGCTGGACGACATCGATGCGCCCGGCCATCGCCGCGTCCTCGGAGGTCAGCGCCGCGAGCACCGAGAAGCCCGCCTCGGCCTGGATCGCCCGGTCGCACTCGGTGAGCCGCGCGCGGAACACCGGCTCCTCCGCCAGCAGCTGCCGGCCCATCCCGGGCCACTGGCCGCCCTGGCCGGGGAACACGAACACGACCCGCGGTCGCCCGGCGGCCGCGCGTCCGCGGACCGTGTCGACCGGCGTCGCGCCGTCGGCCGCCTCGGCGAGGCCCGCCGACAGCGCGGCCGGCGACGTCGCCACCAGCGCGAGCCGGTGGGGCAGGGGGCTGCGCGTCGTCCCCAGGCTGAACGCGAGATCGACGAGCGCCGCCGGCTCCGCGGCGAGCTGCGCCTGCAGCCGCCGCGCGGCGGCGTCGAGCGCGGCCTCGCTGCGCGCCGACAAGACCACCAGCTCGGCCCGCCCCGCCGCAGAGTCGAGCGCCGGAGCGACCTGGCCGATCGGTCCTGTCCTCGGAGACACTTCATTCACGGCCTGCGCGTGCGCCCCTGCGCCGCCCGCGACATGTCCTCCAGGACCTGTCCGAGAGGACATCTCCTGTCCCCGCGCGACCGACTCGGGCGCCTCCTCGAGGATCACGTGGGCGTTCGTCCCGCTCATCCCGAACGAGCTCACGCCTGCCAGGCGCGGCCGCTCGCCGCGGGGCCACGCGATCGGCTCGCTCGCCAGCGCCAGCGCGCTGCCGGCCAGGCGGACGCGCGGGTTGAGCGTGCGGAAGTGCAGGTTCTGGGGGATCTGCCGGTGGTGCAGCGCCAGGGCGGCCTTGATCAGGCCGGCCACGCCGGCGGCCGCCTCGAGGTGGCCGAGGTTCGTCTTGACCGCCCCGAGCACGCAGCGCGACCCGTCGGCCCGCTGGGTCCCGACCGTCGCGCGCAGCGCCTCGACCTCGATCGGATCGCCGAGGGAGGTCCCGGTCCCGTGCGTCTCGACGAAGCCGACCTCGCCGGCCTCGGCCCGCGCGTCGCGGAGCGCCTCGCGGATCAGCGCCTCCTGGGCGCGCACGTTCGGCGCGGTGAGCCCGGTCGAGCGGCCGTCCTGATTGACCGCCGACCCGCGGATCACCGCCCACACGCGATCGCCGGCCCGCTGCGCGTCGGCCAGGCGCTTCAGCACCACCACCCCGCAGCCCTCGCCGCGGGCGAACCCGTTGGCGAGCGCGTCGAAGGTCTTGCAGCGGCCGTCGGGCGCCAGCGCCTGCGTCCGGCCGAGCGCCCCCATCATCAGCGGCGACAGCAGCACGTTGACGCCGCCGGCGAGCGCCAGGTCGCTCTCGCCGGCGCGGAGGCTGCGGCACGCCAGGTGGACCGCGACCAGCGACGACGAGCACGCGGTGTCGAGCGTCATGCACGGCCCCTGCAGGCCCCACGTGTAGGCCAGGCGCCCGGCGGCCACGCTCAGCAGGTTGCCGGTGACCGCGTACGCGTCCTGCTCCTCGCCGAGGCGGCGCGCCACCATCCCGCCGTAGTCGCTGACGCACGCCCCGACGAACACCCCGGTGCGGCTGCCCGCCAGCGTGTGCGGCGGGATCCCGGCGTCCTCGAGCGCCTCCCAGCCGACCTCGAGCAGCAGCCGGTGCTGCGGGTCGAGCGACGCCGCCTCGCGCGGCGACACCCCGAAGAACTCGGCGTCGAAGCCCTCGAGCGGCCCGCGCAGCAGTCCGGCCCACGACGGCACGTCCTCGCGCGCCGTCTCGCCGACCAGCGCCCACCGCTCGGCCAGCGGCGCGATCGCGTCGCGGCCCTCCGCGAGCAGCTCCCAATAACCCGCCGGGCCGTCGGCCCCGCCGGGGAAGCGGCAGCCCACGCCGACGACCGCGATCGGCACCGCCGCCGCCGCCTCGCCCTGCTCGAGCGCCGCGATCCGCTCCTTCAGCCGTCGGATCACCAGGGCTGCTTTTTGCAGCCGGTCCTGTTCCGTCTCGCTCATAGCAGCGCGTCGAACTCCTCGTCGATCAGTCGCTGGGCCGCCTCGCGCGACAGCTCCTCGGCCGGGGCCGGGCTCGGCGCGCCGAGCTCCGCCAGCAGGTGCTCGCTCAGGGCGGCGACCGTCGGGTACGTCCACAGCAGCGTCGCCGGCGAGCGGATCCCGAGCGCCACCTCGATCCGGTTGCGCAGCTCGAGGCCCATCAGCGAGTCCATGCCGAGGCTCGTCAGCGGCGCCTGGACGTCGAGCGCGGCCTCGGCGATCCGCAGCACGTGCGCCGCGTGGCCGCGGATCGCCAGCAGCATCAGGCCGGCGCGCATGCTCGGTTCGGCGGCCAGCACCTGCGCCCGCAGCTCGCGGGCGGCCGTGCCCGCGTCTCCGCCGTGGGCCGCGAACAGCGGCGCCAGCCGGCGCGACGCCGCCGCGACCGGGTACGACTCGACCCACTGGGCCCCGTCGAACGGCGCCACCGCGACCTGCGTCCGGTCGCTCGCCAGCAGCCGCGAGAGCGCCAGCAGGCCCTCGCCGGAGGTCATCCCGCGCAGCCCGGCGGTGAACGCCGCCGCCGCCCGCTCGTCGGCGCGGGCCGCCAGGCCGAGGCCCGTGAAGATGCCCCAGTCGACGCTCAGCGCCGGCAGCCCGCGCGCGCGCCGGTGGTGCGCCACTGCGTCGAGCGCCGCGTTGGCGGCCGCGTAGTTGCCGGTCCCGGGCAGCCCGAGCAGCCCCGACACCGACGCGTACAGCACGAAGAAGTCGAGCTCCGCCGCCCGCGTCAGCGCGTCGAGCAGCAGCGCCCCGCCGAGCTTCGGCGCCAGCACCGAGCGCAGGCGCGCCGGCGTCAGGTCGACCAGCATCGCCGGGTCGGCCACGCCGGCCGCGTGGACGACCCCGCGCAGCGGCGCCCCGGCGGCCCGCACCGCGGCGAGCACCTGCTCGAGCTCCGCCGGCGCGGTCACGTCGGCGCGCGCGACCGTGACCCGCACGCCCCTCGCGGTCAGCGCGTCGATGGCCGCCTGCTGCGCGCCGTCGGTCGCTCCGCGGCGCCCGACCAGCACCACGTGCCCCGCGCCCTGCTCGGCCAGCCACGCCGCCACCTCGAGGCCGAGCGCCCCGAGGCCGCCCGTCACCAGGTAGGCCGCGCCGTCGCGCACCGGCGGCCCGCCTGGCCGCGCCTGCGGCGTCTGGCGGACCAGCCGGGCCACGAACCGCCCGCCGCCGCGCAGCGCCACCTCGTCCTCCGCGTCGTCGGCCAGCAGCTCGCGCGCCAGCGCGGCGACATCGTCCGTCCCGCGGTCGCTCGGCAGGTCGACCCGGACGCAGCGCAGCTCCGCGTGCTCGGTCGCGATCACCCGCCCGAGCCCGAGCACCGGCGCCTGGACCGGCGCCACGTCGTCGCCCGCCGCCACCGCCTGCGCCCCGCGAGTCACCAGCCACAGCCGCGGCGGGTCGCGCCAGCGCATCCCCGCCAGCGCCTGGACCGTCGCCAGCACCGCCTCGGCCGCCCGTGACGCCGCCTCGACCGCGTCTCCAGCGATCGCAGCCGTGAGCGCCCCGAGGTGGACCACCGCCGTCGGCGCCGCCCCCTGGAACGCCTCGCTCAGCCGCGCCCGCACCTCGCCCGGCCCGCGCGCCGCCTCGGCGACCACCACCGACTGGCCCGCCTCCGCGAGCGCGGCCCGCAGCTCCGTCGCCAGCCCGTCGCAGTCGCCGAGCACCAGCCAGCGACCGGCCCGCACGCTCTCGCGGGGGACCACCGCCGGCTCCCACGCGACCTCGAGGTAGCGCCCGTCGTCGTCCTCGCGCCCCGCGATCGCGCCCGCGACCGCCGCGTACGGCGTGCGCTCGGCCAACGCGCGCCGGTTCTCCACCGCCAGCGACGCCGGCGCGGTCGCCACCCGGCGCGCGGTCATCAGCACGTAGCTGGCCATCCGCCGGCGCAGCAGCCGGCCCAGCTGGTCGTACGACTTCAGCGCCGCGGCCGTCCCCGCCGCGCCGACCGTGGCGACGTTGCGCTCGAAGGCCGGGTCGTCGAGGAAGTTGGCGATCTCGCGGCTCACGTCGACGCACTCGACCAGCTTCAGGCCGTTGCGCGACAGCACCTCGACCCATCGCTCGGCCGTCGCCAGGAACGACCCGGCCTCCTCGTGCTCGATGTCCGAGCTCAGGCCCGACACGAAGTCCGACAGCACCAGAGTCCCGCCCGGCCGCAGGTGCGCCCCGATCCGCTCGAACAGCGCCTCCTTGTCGCGCACGTGGCACACGACCTCGACCCCGATCATCAGGTCGTAGTCGCGGACGTACGGCCCTGCCGCGCTGTCGCGCTGGAACACCTCGACGCGCCCCGCCAGCCCGGCCCGCCGGGCCCGCTCGCCGCCGATCCGCGCCTGCTCGGCCGACAGCGTGTAGCCGTGCAGCTTCAGGTGCGGGTGGGTCTCGCCGAGGCGCAGCAGGTCGGTCGCGTAGCCGCAGCCGAAGTCGAGGACATCGGCGCAGCGCGCCAGCTCGACCCCGCGGAACAGCACCTCGCGCATCGCTCGCTGGGCCGCGACCACCTGGCGCGCCTGCTCCGGGTGGCCCGCCGGATCGACCGTCGCCAGCACCCACGAGAACCCGGCCACCGGCGCGGCGAACGGCGCGAACGTCAGGTAGCGCTCGCCGCCGTCGATCTCGCTGGCGCCGTCGGCCAGCGCGTCGCCGCGAGCGACCGCGTCGTACAGCGCGCCGACCGTGGTCGCCCGCGCGCCGTCGGCCGGCACATCGACCGTCGTCCGCGGCGCCTCGAACCAGCAGCGTTGACGCTGCCAGGGGTAGTGGGGCAGGGGCACGCGCCGTCCGCCGGCGACGAACACCCCGCGCCAGTCGAGCTCCGCGCCGCCGGCCCACAACGACCCGAGCGCCGCCAGCACGCTCGTCGTCTCCGCCCGGCCGCCGCGCAGCGACGCCACCAGCGCCAGCTCGACGCCCGGCAGGCACGACGGCACCCCGGCCAGCAGGGCAGGCCTCGGCCCGACCTCGACGAACGTGCGCGCCCCGGCCTCATGCAGCGCCCGCACCCCGTCGGCGAACCGCACCGCCGCGCGGGCGTGGCGGACCCAGTACGCCGCCGTCGCCATCTCCGGCCCCGCCAGCGTCCCGCTGACGTTCGACACCACCGGCCGGCCCGGCGCCGCGAACGTCACGGTCGCCGCGACCCGCCCGAACTCCGCCAGCATCGGCTCCATCATCGGCGAGTGGAACGCGTGTGACACCGGCAGCGCCCGCGTCTTGTGCCCGCGCGCCGCCAGGGTCGCGGCGATCGCCGCCACGGCCCCCGGGGTGCCCGCGACCACCACCTGCTCCGGCCCGTTGATCGCCGCGATCGAGGCCTCGGCCGCCAACGGCTCGACCACCGCCCGCACCTCCGCCTCGCTCGCAGTCACCGCGACCATCGCCCCCGCCGGCATCGCCTGCATCAGCCGCGCCCGCGCGGCCACCAGCCGCGCCGCGTCGGCCAGCGAGAACACCCCCGCGGCGTAGGCCGCCGACAGCTCGCCGACGCTGTGACCCGCCAGCAGGGCCGGCTCGATCCCCCACGAGCGCCACAGCGCCAGCAACCCGACCTGGAAGGCGAACAGCGCCGGCTGCGTATAGAGCGTCTGATCGAGCAGCGCCGCCGCGGCGCTGCCCGGCTCGGCCCACATCACCTCGGTCAGCGGCCGCTCGAGCTCGCGGTCCAGCAGCGCGGCGCAGGCCGCGAACGCCGCGCGGAAGGCCGGCCACGCCGCCGCCAGCTCGCGCCCCATCCCGATTACCTGCGCGCCCTGGCCGGTGAACAGGAACGCCAGCGCCCCGCGCGTCGGCCGGACCGCCCCGCGCAGCGCCTCCGGCGGCGTCTCGCCCGCGGCCAGCCGCGCCAGCGCCGCCGCCAGCTCCTCGCGCGACCGGGCCACCACCGCCGCGCGCTGCTCGAGCGGGCTGCGCGTGGTCGCCAGGCTGAACGCGAGGTCCGCCAGGCCGACCGTCGGCGCGTCCGCCAGATGCTCCCCGAGCCGCCCCGCGACCGCCGCGAGCCCCTCCGCCGACTTTGCCGACAGCACGACGAGCGTCTCGCCGCGATCGCTCGCCAGCTCGTGCGCGTGCACGACACCTGTCCCGGAAGCCAGCTCGCCGGCACGCGCGGAACCTGCCCCGGAAGCCAGCTCGCCCGCGAGCGCAGCACTCGTCCCGGGAGCGGTGTCGTGAGCGCGCGTGGCACCTGTCCCGGAAGCCATGTCGTGAGCGCGCGGGGCACCTGTCCCGGGAGCCATGTCGTGAGCGCGCGGGGCACCTGTCCCGGGAGCCATGTCGTGAGCGCGCGGGGCACCTGTCCCGGGAGCCATGTCGTGAGCACGCAGGGTGCCAGTCCCGGGAGACAGGTCGTGCGCCCGCGCAGTACCTGTCCCGGAGGCCACTTCGCCCGCCCGCGCGGCACCTGTCCCGCGAGCCAGGTCGACTGGCGCCTCCTCGAGGATCACGTGCGCATTGGTCCCGCTGAGCCCGAACGCGCTCACCCCGGCGACGCGCGGCCGTCCTCCGCGGGGCCACGGCGCCTGTGCGGTCGCCAGCGCCAGCGCCGAGTCCTCGAGGCGGATCCGCGGGTTCGTCGCCCGGAAGTGCAGGTTCGGCGGGATCGACTCGTGCTGCAGCGCCAGGATCGTCTTGATCAGCCCCGCGATCCCGGCCGCCGCCTCGAGGTGCCCGAGGTTGGTCTTGACCGCCCCGAGCAGGCAGCGGCTCCCGTCGGCGCGCGGCGCCCCGAGCACCGCGCGCAGCGCCTCGACCTCGATCGGGTCGCCGAGGGAAGTCCCGGTCCCGTGCGTCTCGACGAAGCCGATGTCCTCGGCGGCGACGTGGGCGTTCGCCAGCGCGTCGCGCAGCATCGCCTCCTGCGCGCGCACGTTCGGCGCGGTCAAGCCGGTCGACGCCCCGTCCTGGTTGACCGCCGACCCGCGGATCACCGCCAGGATCGGGTCGCCGGCCCGCTTGGCGTCGCGCAGCCGCTTGAGCGCCACCACCCCGCAGCCCTCGCCGCGGGCGAACCCGTTGGCCAGCGCGTCGAAGGTCTTGCAGCGGCCGTCGGGCGCCAGCGCCTGCGTGCGCGACACCCCGTCCATCGACTCCGGCGCCAGGATCAGGTTGACCCCGCCGGCCAGCGCCAGGTCGCTCTCGCCGGCGCGCAGGCTCTGGCAGGCCAGGTGCACCGCGACCAGCGACGACGAGCAGACGGTGTCGATCGTCATGCACGGCCCCTGCAGGCCCCACGTGTACGACAGCCGCCCCGCGGCCACGCTCAGCAGGTTGCCGGTGATCGTGTACGCGTCCTGCTGCGCCGGCGGCAGGCGGGCCAGCAGCGCCGCGTAGTCGAGGTTGGTCGCGCCGACGAACACCCCGGTGCGGCTGCCCTTCAGGACATGGGGCGGGATCCCGGCGTCCTCGAGCGCCTCCCAGCCGACCTCGAGCAGCAGCCGCTGCTGCGGATCGAGGGCGGCCGCCTCGCGCGGCGAGATGCCGAAGAACGACGGATCGAACCCGTCGATGGCGCCGGTGAGCAGGCCCGCCCAGCGCGGCGCGGCCGGGCCCGGCTGGCCGCCGACGACCTGCCAGCGCGGCGCCAGCGGGCCGATCGCGTCGCGCCCGTCGCGGAGCAGCTCCCAGAACCGCGCCGGGTCGTCCGCGCCGCCCGGGAAGCGACAACCGACCCCGACCACCGCGATCGGCTCCGAGCGCGCGGCCAGCAGCGCGTCGCGCTCGTCGAGGGTGTCGCGCAGCGCGAGGGTCGCCTCGCGCAGGCGCTGGAGAAGTTGTTCCTCGCGCTGAGTCGTCATCCCGCCCTCACTCCCGCGCCCGCGCCCGCACCAGCGACGCGTCGAGCAGCGCCATCAGGTCGTCCTCTTCCGCCGGCGCCGGCGCGCGCTCCTCGACTGGCGTCGCCCGCGTCGTCGTCGTCGCCTCCGGCCCCGCCAGCAGCCCCGCCAGGTGCTCGGCCAGCGCCGTCACCGTCGGGTAGATCCACAGCAGCGTCGCCGGGATCCGCAGCCCCAGAGTCGCCTCGATCCGGTTGCGCAGCTCGAGCCCCATCAGCGAGTCCATGCCGAGCGCCGTCAGCGGCGTCTCGACCGCGAGCTCGCCGGCGGGGAGCCGCAGCACCCGCGCCGCCTCGTCGCGCAGCCGCTCGAGCAGCAGCGCGACCCGGGCCTCCGGACCGGCGCGCAGCAATTGGGCCCGCAGCGCCTCGCCGTCGCCGGAGCGCGCCGACGCCGGCGCGGTCAACAGCCGCGACAACATCGCCGACGTCGCCGCCGCCGGGAAGAACTCGGCCCACTGCCGCAGGTCGAACGGCAGCACCGCCGCCTGCGTGACCCCGGCGTCGAGCAGCCGCCCGAGCGCCGCCAGACCCTCGGCCGGGCTCAGGCTCCGCAGCCCGCGGGCCGCCAGTCGCTCGCCGCGGCTCGCCGACGCCGCCGCCAGGCCGACCTCGGCGAACGCCCCCCAGTCGACGCACAGCGCCGCCAGGCCCTGCGCTCGCCGGCGGTGCGCCAGCGCGGCCAGGAACACGTTCGCCGCCGCGTAGTTGCCCTGACCCGGCGCCCCGAGCAGCCCCGCCGCCGACCCGAACAGCACGAACAGGTCGAGCGGCAGCCCGCGCGTCAGCGCGTCGAGGTGCAGCGCCCCGTCGATCTTCGGCGCCATCACGGCGCGCAGCCGCCTGCGGTCCTGCTGCACCAACAACGCGTCGTCGAGCGACCCCGCCGCGTGCACGACCCCCGCCAGCGGCGCCGGCACCTCCGCGAGCACCCGCGCGACCTGCTCGCGCACCGCGACGTCGGCCTGCGCCACCGTCACCTGCGCCCCGCGCCGCTCGAGCGCCGCGATGGCCTCGCGTTGCTCCTCGCTGGTCACCCCGGCCCGCCCGACCAGCACGAGGTGCCGGGCCCCGCGCTCGACCAGCCACGCCGCGGTCACCAGCCCGAGCCCGCCGAGTCCGCCGGTGATCACGTAGCTCCCGTCGGCCCGCGGCGCCCACGGCCGCGCGCTCCGTCCCGCCTCGGGCGCGCGCCGGACCAGCCGCAGCACTTGCCGCGTCGCCCCGCGCCACGCCACCTCGTCCTCGGCCGCGTCGGCCAGCAGCTCCCCCATCAGCAGCGCCGCCTCGTCGGCCGGGCGCGCCGGATCGAGGTCGACCCGCGCACAGCGGAGCTCCGGGTGCTCCATCGCCACCACCCGCGCGAGCCCCAGCAGCGGCGCCTGGCCGACCTCCGGCGGCGCCCCGCCGATCGCCTGGGCCCCGCGGGTCACCAGCCACAGCCGCGCAGCGTCGCGCGAGCCGACCTCGACCAGCGCCTGCACCGTGTGCAGCGCGCTGTCGCAGCCGCGCGCCAGCGCCTCCGCGACCTCGCAGTCGCCCTCGAGGCTGCGCAGGTGCACGACCGCGGTCGGACCTGTCCCCTGGAACACGTCGCCGAGCAGCGCCCGCAGCCCCGCCGGGTGCCCGTCGTCGAACGCCCAGCAGCCCGCAGGCACCGCCCCGGGCGCCCCCGCGACCGCGTGCACCACCGCGTGACCGGCCGCCTCGAGCCGCCCCCGCAGCGCCGCGCCGAGGCCTCCGCCCGCGCCGAGCAGCAGGAACCGCCCGCGCCCGACCTTCGCCGGCCCGGCCGCGACCGCCTCCCACGCCTGCTCGAGGAACCACTCGTCGCTCGCGTCGCGCCGGCGCAGCGCCACCTGCTGCACCGTCAGCCCCGCGACCTCGACGACGGTCCGGCCGTCCGCGTCGCACACCGACAGATCGGCAGTCCGCCGGTCCGCGCTCGCCTGGGGCCGCAGCCGCACGTGGCACCACAGCTCGCCGCGCGCCCCCGGCGTGTGCACGCGCAGCGCCTCGATCGCGACCGGCAACCACGTCGCCTCGTCGGCCGCGAACACCCCGGCGAGCGCCTGGAAGCACGCGTCGAGCAGGGCAGGGTGGATCTGGCACCGCCCCGCGTCGGCGAGCCCGTCGACGAGCCGCACCCGCGCGAGCGCCTGCCCCTCCACCCGCCACAGCGCCGCGATCCCGCGGAACGCCGGCCCGTACTCGAGCCCGCGCGCCGCCTGCGACGCGTACACCGCCTCGCTCGACTGCCCCTCGTCGCCGCCGCTGGCCGCGCGGAACATCGCCAGCAGGGCAGCGCGATCGATCGTGGCCGGTTCAGCGGCCTCGGCCCGCCGGGCAGCGCGATCGATCGTCGCCGGTTCAGCGACCTCGGCCCGCCGGGCCGCGCGATCGATCGTGGCCGGTTCAGCGACCTCGGCCCGCCGGGCCGCGCGATCGATCGTCGCCGGTTCAGCGACCTCGGCCCGCCGCACCGCGCGATCGATCGTCGCCGGTTCAGCGCCCTCGGCCCGCCGGGCCGGGCGATCGATCGTCGCCGGTTCAGCGGCCTCGGCCAGCAGGGCAGCGCGATCGATCGTGGCCGGTTCAGCGACCTCGGCCCGCCGCACCGGGCGATCGATCGTCGCCGGTTCAGCGGCCTCGGCCCTCCGCGCAGTCGCCCGCGCGTGCACCGTCCACGCCCCCTGCGGCGCCTCCGACCGCCGGCTCGCCAGCTGCACGCGCAGCGCTCCGGGCTCCTCCTCGGCCGCGAACACCTGCACCGTCGCCGCCGACTCGAGCGTCAGCGCCGCGACGAACGCGACCTCCGTCAGCACCACCGGCCCGCCGAGCGCCTCGGTCGCCGCGGCCAGCATCATCTCCGCCGACCCGGCCCCCGGCAGCACCACGGTCCCGTTCACCCGGTGATCCGCCAGCCACCCCGGCCGCTCGCTCGCGATCTCCGACTCCCACAGCCGCGCCCCCGCGGGCGCCGACAGCGACTGTGAGGCCCCCAGCAGCGGGTGCCCGCTGCGGTGCGCCGTCCTGTTCGCCGACGCCTCGACCCAGTAGCGCCCGCGCTGCCACGCGTACGTCGGCAGCGGCACCCGCCGCGCCTCTGTCGGCAGCACCCGCTCCCACGCCGGCGCGCAGCCGTGGACCCACAGGGCCGCCAGCGACTCGAGCAGCGCTCGCCGCTCGTCCTGCTCGCGCCGCTGCGACCCGACCGCCACCCCGGGCGCGCCCGCGGCCGCCCGGATCTCCTCGACCGCCGGCGTCAGCACCGGGTGCGGGCTGATCTCCACGAACACCGCGTGCCCCTCGGCCACCAGCTCCGCGATCGCCCCCGCGAAGCGCACCGGCTCGCGCAGGTTGGCGATCCAGTACTCGGCCCCCAGCTCCGGCCCCGCCAGGATCGCCCCCGTCACCGTCGAGCGGATCGGGATCTCGGCTGTCCTCGGGGACAGGTCGCCCAGCGCCGCCCGCAGCGGCCCCCGCAGCGGCTCGACCTGCGGGCTGTGGCTGGCGACGTCGACCTTGACCCGCCGGCAGAACACCTGCGCCGCGGTCAGCCGGGCCAGCACCTCCGCCAGCGCCGCCGCCTCGCCGGCGATCACCGTCGTCCGCGGCCCGTTGCTGGCCGCCACGCTCAGCCGGTCCTCGAACCCGCGCAGCGCCGCCTCCGTGGCCGCCAGCGACAGCTCGACCACCGCCATCTCGCCGGCCCCGCTGATCGACTGCAGCAGCCGGCTGCGGCGGCAGATCACCCGCGCAGCGTCGGCCAGCGAGAGCGCCCCGGCCACGTGGGCCGCCGCCACCTCGCCCATGCTGTGCCCGACCACCGCGTCCGGCTCGATCCCCCACGACCGCCACAGCGCCGCCAGCCCGACCTCGACCGCGAACAGCACCGGCTGCACCACCTCGATGCGGTCGAGCCGCGCAGTCTCCGGCGGCGCCTGCAGCTCGGCCAGCACCGACCAGCCGACCTCCGCCGCGATCGCCCGGTCGCACTCCTCGAGGCGCGCGCGGAACACCGGCTCCTCGGCCAGCAGCTGCCGGCCCATCCCCAGCCACTGCCCGCCCTGGCCCGGGAACACGAACACCACCTTCGGCCGCCCCGCGGTCCGCCCGCGGGCCGAAGTTGCCTCGCGCGAGCCCTCGCTCTCAGTCCGCCCGCGCGCCGAGTTGTCCAGTGTCGTCTCGCCCGCGGCCCGCCCGCGCGCCGAAGTTGCCTCGCGCGAGCCCTCGCTCTCAGTCCGCCCGCGCGCCGAGTTGTCCAGTGTCGTCTCGCCCGCGGTCCGCCCGCGGGCCGAAGTTGCCTCGCGCGAGCCCTCGCTCTCAGTCCGCCCGCGCGCCGAGTTGTCCAGTGTCGTCTCGCCCGCAGTCCGCCCGCGCGCCGCGCCCTCCGGCGTCGTCTCGCCCGCCGCGGCTGTCAGCCCGGCCAGCAGCTCCGCGCGCGACCCGACCACCAGCGCGAGCCGCTGCTCCATCGCCGCGCGGCCGGTCGCCAGGCTCAGCGCCACGTCGGCGAGCGCCAGCTCCGGCCGCGCTTCCACGTGGGCCCGCAGGCGCAGCGCCCCCTCGGCGAGCGCCGCCGAATCTCTGGCCGACAGCACCACCAGCTCCGGGCGCCTCGGCCCCGTCGCTCGCTCCGCTGCTCGCGGCGCCTCCTCGATCACCACGTGCGCATTGGTCCCGCTGACCCCGAACGAGCTGACCCCTGCGCGCCGCGGCACCTCTCCCTTGGGCCAGGCGACCGCCGCCTGCGCGACCGTCAGCGGCAACTCGCTCCACGGCACGTGCGGGCTCGGCCGGTCGAAGTGCAGGCTGCGCGGGATGGTCTCGTGCTGCAGCGCCAGCAGCACCTTCATGATCCCCGTCGCGCCCGCGGCCGCCTGGGTGTGGCCGAGGTTCGACTTCACCGAGCCGATCACCAGCGGCCGGTCCGCCGGCCGCGCCCCGAGCATCACCGCCCCGAGCGCCTGCGCCTCGATCGGGTCGCCGAGCGACGTGCCCGTCCCGTGGCACTCGACGTAGTCGAGCTCCGCCGGCGCCACCCCGGCGGCGGCCAGCGCCTTGCGGATCACCGCCTCCTGCGACGGCCCGTTCGGCGCCGTCAGCCCGTTGCTGCGCCCGTCCTGGTTGACCGCCGAGCCGCGGATCACCCCGAGCACCGGATCGCCGTCGCGCAGCGCGTCCGGCAGGCGCTTGAGCACCAGCATCCCGCAGCCCTCGCTCCAGCCGACCCCGTCGGCCCCCGCCGCGAAGCTCTTGCAGCGCCCGTCCGGCGCCAGCCCGCGCAGCCGGCTGAATTCGACGAACACCGTCGGCGTCAGCATCAGCGCCGCCCCGCCGGCCAGCGCCAGCGAGCACTCGCCGCGGCGCAGCGCCTGGCAGGCCAGGTGCACCGTCACCAGCGACGACGAGCACGCGGTGTCGACCGTCATGCTCGGCCCCTTGAGCCCGAGCACGTACGACAGCCGCCCCGACGCCACGCTCGCCGCTCCGCCCGTGCTGACGTAGCCGTCGAGCTCCGCCAGGTCGGTCGTGCGGGCCCCGTACTCCTGGTACATCAGCCCGACGAACACCCCCGTGTCGCTGCCGCCGAGCCGCTCCGCCGCGATCCCGGCCCGCTCGAGCGCCTCCCAGCTGGTCTCGAGCAGCAGCCGCTGCTGCGGGTCCATGCGGGCCGCCTCGCGCGGCGAGATGCCGAAGAACCCCGGCTCGAAGCGATCGATGTCGCGCAAGAACCCGCCCGAGCGGCAGATCGACTTGCCGACCGCCGACGGATCCGGGTCGTACAGCGCCGCCGCGTCCCAGCGCTCGCGCGGCACCTCGGCGATCGCGTCGCGCCCCTCGGCGAGCAGCCGCCAGAACGCCTCCGGATCGTCGACGCCGCCGGGCAGGCGACAACCCATGCCGACGATCGCGATCGGCACCTCGCCCGCCGGCCCGACCCGCGCCTTGTTCGTCGCGAGCCCGTCCGCCGGCCCCGTCGCCAGCTTCGTCGCGGCCTCCGTCGCGAGCCCGTCCGCCGGCTCCGTCGCCGACCCGTCCACCAGCTTCGCCGCGGCCTCCGTCGCCGGCGCCTCCGCCAGCTTCATCGCCGCGAGCACGCGCTCCGCCAGGCTCGCCACCGTCGGCGCGTCGAACACCAGCGTCGCCGGCAGCCCGACCCCGAAGCGCGTCGCCAATGCGTTGCGCAGCTCGACCGCCATCAGCGAGTCGAGCCCGAGCTCCTGCAGCGGCCGATCGATCGCCACCGCCGCGCCGGACGACAGCACCCGCCCGACCTCCGCCTGGATCGCCGCTCGCACCCGCTCGAGCCGCCGCGCCGTCGGCAGCCCGCTCAGCCGCTCACGCCAGCCCTGGGCCGTCGGCAGCTCCTCCGCCTCCGCCCGCGCGACCCTCGGCCGCGCGCCCCCGGCAGCGTCGCCCGTCACCAGCGCGCGCCACACCGGGGGCACTGTCCCCGCCACCCGACCGGCTGCCCGCGGATCGATCACCGCCAGCCCGAGCAGCGCCTCGGGCCGCGCGAGCGCCGACGCGAGTAACTCGAGCCCCTGCGCCGGCGCCAGGCCGGCGAACCCCTGGCGCGCCAGTCGATCGCGCTGGGCCGCCCCGAGCTCCGCCGCCATCCCGACCTCGGCCCACGGCCCCCAAGCCAGGCTCTGCGCCGGCAGCCCTCTCGCTCGCCGATGAGCCGCGAGCGCGTCGAGCCACGCGTTGGCCGCCGCGTAGTTGGCCTGACCCGCCGCGCCGAGCGTCCCCGCGAGCGACGAGAACAGCACGAACAGCGCGAGCTCGGTCCCCTCGGTCAGCGCGTGCAGGTTCCACGCCCCCGCGACCTTCGGCGCGAACACCCGCGCGAGCCCCTCGGCCGTCTGCGCGGTCACCAGCCCGTCCTCGAGCGCCCCGGCCGCGTGCACCACCCCGCGCAGCGGCAGCGCGGCCGGCAGCTCGGCGAGCACCTTCGCCAGCGCCGCCCGGTCGGCGACATCGACCGCCGCCACAGTCACCCGCGCCCCGCCGCCGACCAGCTCCGCGACCGCCTCTGCGGCCCCCGGCGCCGCCAGCCCGCGCCGCCCGACCAGCAGCACGTGCGGCGTCCCGCGCTCGACAAGCCACCGCGCCACGTGCAGCCCCAGCGCCCCGAGCCCGCCCGTCACCAGCACCGTGCCGTCGGTCGGCGCGACAGGGGAACCGCTCCCGGACCCCGCAGCGCCGCGCTCGCTCGACGCGACGACACGACCTGCACTTTGGGACACCTCAACGCCGCCGCGCTCGCTCGACGCGACGGCACGACCTGCACTTTGGGACACCTCAACGCCACCGCGCTCGCTCGACGCGACGACACGACCTGCACTTTGGGACACCTCAACGCCGCCGCGCTCGCTCGACGCGACGACCTGACCTGCACTTTGGGACACCTCAACGCCGCCGCGCTCGCTCGACGCGACGACACGACCTGCACTTTGGGACACCCCAGCGCCACCGCGCTCGCTCAGCGCGACGACATGACCTGCACTCCCGGCCACCGCAGCATCACCGCGCTCGCTCAGCGCGACGACCTGAGCTGCACTTTGGGACACCTCAACGCCACCGCGCTCGCCCGGCGCGACAACGGAACCACTCTCGGACCCCGCAGCACCACCGCGCTCGCTCAGCGCGACGACGTGACTGTCGCTATCGGACACCGCAGCGCCGCGCTCGCTCGACGCGACGACGTGACCTGTATTTTCGGACAGATCAGCACCACCGCGCTCGCTCGCCGCGACGCCATGGCCCGCACTCCCGGCCCCCGCAGCATCACCGCGCTCGCTCGATGCGACGCCATGACCCGCACCCCCGGCCCCCGCAGCATCACCGCGCTCGCTCGCCGCGACGCCATGGCCCGCACCCCCGGCCCCTGCAGCATCACCGCGCTCGCTCGCCGCGACGCCATGACCCGCACTCCCGGCCCCCGCAGCATCACCGCGCTCGCTCGCCGCGACGACATGGCCCGCACCCCCGGCCCCCGCAGCGTCACCGCGCTCGCTCGCCGCGACGACGTGACCTGCACTTTGGGACACGCCCTCGCTCGCCGCCTCGATCCGCACCAGCCGCGCGACGTGACGCCCGCCGCTCCGCAGCGCGACCTGATCTTCCCCGTCGCCGCTCGCCAGCTCGCGCAGCAGCCCCGCGACGTCGACCTCTCCGGCCGCGACGTCGATCAGCGCGCAACGGAGCTCCGGATGCTCCTGCATCAACGTCCGTCCGAGGCCCCACACGGGAGCCGCCGCGACCGCCACCGCCTCGCCGTCCGCGACCGCGACGGCACCGCGCGTCACCCAGCACAGCCGACCCGCGCGGCCGATCGACGCCTGCGCGATCGCCAGCGCCTCGGTCGCCGTCCGCAGCGCCGCCTCCGCTCCGTCATCCGGCTCGTCGAACACCGCGAGCACCTGCGCCGCCTCGAGCTCCGCCAGCGCCGCCGGCAGCCCCGCCGCGTCCGTGCACACGCAATCGTCCAGCGCCTCCGCCAGCGTCGCCGCCAGCCGCGAGCCGCCGACGACCACCCAGCGCCCCGGCTCCGCTCGCTCCGCGACTTCCGGCGCAGCCTGCCACGCGAGCCGCCACATCGCCCCGGCGCTCGACCGTCCGCGACCGACGGCAGCCCGATCGACGACCTGCAGCCGCAGCTCCTCGACCTCCGCCACCACCGTCCCGGTCGCGTCGAGCAGCGTCACGTCCGCGACCTCGCCGGCCTCCTCGCGCAGCCGCACGTGGGCCCACGCCGCCCCCGGCCCGTGGACCGCGAACCCGCCGAGCGCCAGCGGCATCCGCAGCGCCTCGCCCGGCGCCTCGGGCAGCGTCGCCAGCACTGCCTGCAGCGCCGCGTCGAGCAGGGCAGGGGACAGCCCCTCCGCCATCCGGAGCTCGTCGCCCGCCAGCTCCGCCAGCGCCTCGCCGGCCCCGCGCCACAGCGAGCGCAGCCCGCGGAACGCCGGCCCGTAGTGGATCCCGAGCGCCGCGAAGCGGTCGTGCAGCGCCGCCGCGTCGACTGCCTCCGGACAGCGAGCGCGCAGCTGCCCCAGATCGTGCTCCGCCGGCTCGCTCCCCGCCGTCCCGGTCGCGCTCGCGTGGCGCGTCCAGCCGGCGCTCGCGGGCCCGGCCAGCGGCTGGCTGTACACCGCCACCTCCGCCTCGCTGGACACGACGACCTGCACGCGCAGCGCCCCCGACTCCGGCAGCACCAGCGGCGTCGTCAGCACCAGCCCCGTCACCCGCGACATCCCACTGGCCGCGCGCACCAACGCCGCCCGCACCAGCTCCGCGACCGCGGCCGCCGGCACCACCGCGCGCCCGACCACTCGATGGTCCCCGAGCCACGGGTGCGTCGGCAGCCCGAGCACCGTCTCGAACAGCGCCAGCACCCCGGCAGCCGCCACGCGCACCCCGAGCAGCGGGTGCCCGGTCGGCTCGCCTGCGGCCCGGCCGGTCGCGTCCGGCGCGTCGAGCCAGTGGCGCGTCCGCTGCCACGCGTACGTCGGCAGCCGCACCCGTCGGGCCCCCGGGAAAAAAACCTCCGACCAGCGCACCGCCCCGCCGCCGGCCCACACGCTGCCGAGCGCCGCCAGCACCCCGGCCGCCTCCTCGTCCGCGCCGCGCACCGACGGGATCAGCGTCACCGCTGCGTCCGCCGGCAGGCACCCGGGCACCAGCCCGAGCAGCGTCGGCTTCGGCCCGACCTCCACGAACGAGCGCGCCCCGGCCGCGTGGAGCGCCCGCACCCCGGCCGCGAAGCGCACCGGCTCGCGCACGTGGCGGACCCAGTACTCCGGCGTCCCGAGCTCCGGCCCCGCGAGCGCCCCGGTCGCGCACGACACCAGCGGCCGCTTCGGCGGATGAAATTCCAGCGTCGCAGTCGCCTGGCGGAACGCCGCCAGCATCGGCTCCATCAGCGGCGAGTGGAACGCGTGCGACACCCGCAGCGGCCGCGTCCTTGCTCCGCGCGCCGCGAACCCGGCGCAGATCGTCCGCACCGCCGCCTCGGCGCCGGCGACGATCACCTGGCGCGGCCCGTTGAGCGCCGCGATCGACACGCTCGCCGCGTGAGGCGCCACGGCGGCCGCGACCTCGTCCTCGTCGGCCTCGATCGACGTCATCGCGCCGCCGGCCGGCAGCGCCTGCATCAGCCGCGCCCGCGCCCCGACCAGCCGCGCCGCGTCCGCGAGCGACAGCACGCCCACGACGCACGCGGCCGCGATCTCGCCGATGCTGTGCCCGGCGACCAGATCCGGCACGACGCCCCACGACTGCCACAAGGCCGCCAGGGCGACCTCGAAGGCGAACAGCGCCGGCTGCGTGAACAGGGTCTCGTCGAGCTGCGCCGCCGCGGCGCTCCCGGGCTCGGCCCACATCACCGCGGTCAGCGGCCGCGGCAGCTCGCGGTCGAGCAGCGCCACGCACGCGTCGAAGCGCTCGCGGAACGCCGGCCACGCCGCATGCAGCGCCCGGCCCATGCCCAGGATCTGCGCCCCCTGACCCGTGAACAGCAGCGCCAGCTTGCTCCGCCCTGCCACCCCGCGGGTCGCCCCTGCCGGCGTCTCGCCGCGGCCCGCGGCCGCCAGCGCCTCGACCAGCCCCGCCCGCGAGCCCGCCACGAGCGTCAGCCGGTGCTCCATCGCCGTCCGCGTGGTCGCCAGACTGAACGCGACATCGCCGACCCCGACCGACGGCTCTGCCACCAGATGCGCCGCCAGCCGCTCCGCCTGCGCATCGAGGGCCGCCGCGCTCCTGGCCGAAAGCACCACCAGCTCGGGCCGCATCACCCGCTCGCTCGCACTCTCGTCGCCCCGCGCCGAACCTGTCCCCGCGGACATCCCACCGGTTCGCGCCGAACCTGTCCCCGAGGCCATCTCACCGGCCCCGTCCGCCCGCGCCGAAGCAGCTCCCGAGGACATCCAGTCAGCCTGCGTCGGGCCTGTCCCCGAGGACATATCGACTGCCCGCACAAAACCTGTCCCCGCGGACATCCCACCGGCCCGCGCCGAACCTGTCCCCGAAGCCAGCTCACCGCCCGCGTCCGCCCGCGCCGAGCCTGTCCCCGAGACCAGCCCACCCGCGACCGCGGGCGCCTCCTCGAGCACCACGTGCACGTTCGTCCCGCTGATCCCGAACGAGCTCACCCCCGCGATCCGCCGCCGCTCGCCGCGGGGCCAGGGCACCGGCTCGCGCGGCACCACGAACGGCGTCCCTGCGAGGGAGATCCGCGGGTTGAGCCGGCGGAAGTGCAGGTTCTTCGGCACCACCTCGCGCTCGAGCGCCAGCGTCGCCTTGATCAGCCCGGCGACCCCTGCCGCCGCCTCGAGGTGCCCCAGGTTGGACTTCACCGCCCCGAGCACGCAGCTCGGGCCGTCGGCGCGCGGCGCCCCGAGCACCGCCTTCAGCGCGTCGGTCTCGATCGGGTCGCCGAGGGGCGTCCCGGTCCCGTGCATCTCGACGTACCCGACCTCGTGCGGCCCCACGCCGGCCCGCGTCAGCGCGGCGCGCAGCAGCTCCTCCTGCGAGCGCACGTTCGGCGCGGTCAGCCCGGTCGAGCGCCCGTCCTGGTTGATCGCCCAGCCGCGGATCACCGCCCGCACCAGGTCGCCGTCGCGCCGCGCGTCGGACAGCCGCTTGAGCACCACCATCCCGCAGCCCTCGCCGCGGACGAACCCGTTCGCGCGCGCGTCGAGCACCTTGCAGCGCCCGTCCGGCGACAGCGCCTGCGTCCCGGCCGCCAGCGCCATCATGAACGGCGACAGCAGCAGCGTCACTCCGCCCGCCAGCGCCACCTCGCACTCGCCCGCGCGCAGGCTCTGGCACGCCAGCGCCACCGCCACCAGCGACGACGAGCAGGCCGTGTCGAGCGACACGCACGGCCCCTGGAACCCGAAGCTGTACGAGATCCGCCCGCTCGCGGTGCTCAGCAGCGTCCCGGTCGCGCTGTACGCGTCGACATCGGCGAGGCCGCGGCGCATCAGGTGGTGCTGGTAGTCGAGCGAGTTGAGGCCGGCGAACACCCCGACCTGCGCCCCCGCGAGCGCGTCGACCCGCGCCCCCGCGTCCTCGAGCGCCTCCCAGGCCACCTCGAGCAGCAATCGTTGCTGCGGGTCGAGGCGCTCCGCCTCGCGCGGCGACACCCCGAAGAACTCCGCGTCGAAGCGGTCGACCGCGTCGAGCAGCGCCGCCCACCGCACCTCGGGCCTGCCGCCGGGGATCGTGTCCTGCGGCCAGCGCTCCGCCGGGATCTCGCGCACCGCGTCGACCCCGTCGGCGAGCCGCTCCCAGAACGCGTCGAGCCCGTCGCCGCCGCCCGGGAACCGGCACGCCGCCCCGACGATCGCCAGCGGCTCCTCGCGCGCCTCGTTGCGGGCCTGCTCGGCGGTCAGCTTGCCGCGGAGCCGCTCGATCACCGCCGTGGCTTCCTTGAGCCGCGCGCGGTACTGCCGGAGCTGATCCTCGCTCACCCGTCCGCCTCCTCGCCGTCCAGGCCGCGCAGCGACGCGTCGAACGCCGCCAGCACGTCGTCGTCGCTGTCGTCGAGGTCCGTCGCCGTCTCCTCGTCATCGTCGGCCGCGAGCCCGAGCGTCGCCAGCAGGAACGCCGCCAGGCTCGTCGTGTCGGGATAGGTGAAGCACAGCGTCGGCGGCAGCTTGAGCCCCAGGCTGCGCTCGAGCCGGTTGCGCGTCTCGAGGCTCATCAGCGAGTCGAGCCCGATCCGCGTGAACGGCAGCCCGCGCTCGATCTTCTCCGGCGGCAGCCGCAGCACCCGCCCGAGCTGCTCGACCACGTGGTCCTCGAGCGCCGCCATCCGCTCGCCCGCGGGCGCCCGCGCCACGGCCTCGCGGATCGACCCGCTCGCCGCGCTCGGCCCCGCCGCCGCTTCTTCCTCCTGCGGCAGCTCCGACAGGAACGGCGCCCCCGCGACCTGCGGCGTCGAATCGACCCACCGCCGCAGCGAGAACCGGGCCAGCGCCACCTCGACCCGCGGTCGCGCCAGCAGCCGCTCGATCAGCGCGTTGCCCTCGGCCGGCGAGAAGTGCTCGAGCCCGTGCGACACCAGCCGCGACCCGCGATCGAGCAGCGCGGTCGTCATGCCGACGTCCGAGAACGTGCCCCACTGCACGCTGGTCGCCGGCAGCCCCTCGGCCGCGCGCGCGTGCGCCAGCGCGTCGAGGAACGCATTGCCTGCCCCGTAGGCCGCCTGTCCCAGCGACCCGAGCACCGCGACCAGCGACGAGTACATCACGAAGAACTCGAGCGGCAGCGCGCGGGTGGCCGCGTGCAGGTGCCACGCCCCGAGCACCTTCGGCCGGATCGGCACCCAGAACTCGGCCTCCTCGAGCCGCGCCACCGTGCGATCGCCGATCACCGCCGCCGCGTGCACGACCCCGCGCAGCGGCGGCAGCGTCGCCGCGATCTGCCCGACGATCCGCGCCGCCTCGCCGGCCTCGGCCACGTCGCCCGGCATCACGTGGACCTTCGCCCCGGTCGCCTCGATCGCCGCGATCGCCATCCGCGCGGCCGCCGTCGGCTCGCTGCGGCCGACCAGCACGAGGTGCCGCGCCCCCCGGTCCGCCAGGCCGCGGGCCAGCGCCAGACCCAGCCCGCCGAGCCCGCCCGTGATCAAGTACGTCGCCTCTGCAGGCAGCCCGCGGACCTCCGCCGGCGCGTCGATCCGGCTCCGCACCAGGCGCGCCACGAACCGCGTCAGCGGCCGCTTCACCCCGGTCGCGCGTGGGTCGTGCACGGCCCGCAGCGCGACCTCGGTCTCGTCGTCGTCGGCCAGCAGAGTGTCCGCCAGCAGCTCCACCTCGTCGGCCGCCGGCGACGGCGGCAGGTCGACGCGCAGGCACTCGAGCTCCGGGTGCTCCAGCACCAGAGTGCGAGCCATCCCCCACAGCGGCGCCTGGGCGGCCGCCACCGCGTCCGAGTGGATGGCCTGGGCCCCGCGCGTCACCAGCACCAGCCGCGGCAGATCGCGCAGGCCCGCCGCGAGCAGCGCCCGCGCCGTGGCGATCGCCGAGACCGTCCCGCGCCGCAGGTCCGCCGCCAGCGAGGCGGGCGTCGTCTCCGCCCACTGCGCCGCGTCGAGGCTGCCGCAGTGGATCACCCCGCGACACCCGCCGGCCAGCAGGCCCGGCAGCTCGTCCACGCGTCCGGCCGCGAGCTCGACGCACGTCGCCCCGCGCCCGCGCAGCGCCCGGGCCAGCGCCGCTCCCGTGCCGCCCGCGTCGCCGAGCACGATCCACCGCCCCTCGGCGGCCTCGCGCGCGGCCGGGGCCCGCTCGTAGCGGCGCCACGTCACCTCGTAGGCGCACTCTGCCAGTGGGTCGATGCTGCCGGCCATCGCCGCGCAGCGCAGCCCCGACAGCTCGGCGAGCACCCGCCCGTCGTCGTCGAGCAGCGCCAGCTCCGTCACCTCGCCGTCGCGGCGCGCGTGGACCCACGCGGCCGCCGGCAGCGGGGCAGGGACCCGCGTCCGCGCCAGCGCCACCGGGATCGCCGGACTCGCCGCGCCGCGCAGCACCAGCGCCATCGCCACCTGCAGCGCCCCGTCGAGCAGCGCCGCCTGTCCCGCCTCGTCCGCCGCCTCCGGCACGCGCACCCGCCCGAGCGCCTCGCCGTCGCCGAACCACACCTGCTCGACCGACCGCAGCCTCGGCCCGTACGCCACCCCCCAGCGCTCGAGCGTCGCGTAGTGCTCGGCCGCCCCGACCGCGCCCGCGCAGCGGCCACGGATCTGCTCGATCTTGCCGCCCGGCGCCCTGTCCGCAAGGACAGCCCCACCGGCGCCGCCCGTCGACATGTCCGCAAGGACAGCATCGCCGGCGCTGCCCATTACCCTGGCCGAAAGGACAGCCTCACTGGCGCGGCCCGTAGCGATGTCCGAAAGGACAGACCCAGCCCCGCCGACGCGGCCCGTCGACATGTCCGAAAGGACAGCTGCATCGCTGGCGCGGCCCGTCGCTATGTCCGAAAGGACAGCCGACTCACCAGCCACCCTGTCCGAAAGGCCAGCCTGAGACCCGGCCTCACCAGCACGCCCCGCCTTCCTGTCCGAAAGGCCAGCCCGCGACCCCGGGCCGATCCTGTCCCCCGGGACATCCGCGCTCGTCGCCACCAGCCGGCCCGACGCGTGCCGCGTCCACGCGGTCCCGTCGGCCCGGCTGGCGATCGTCAGCCGACCGTCCCCGGCGACCCCGACCTGCAGCTTCCCGCAGGGCAGGGCGAGCATCCGCTCGAAGCGCAGCTCGTGCACCGCGAACCCGTCCGCGCCGTGGATCGCCGCCCCCGCGGCCAGCGACAGCGCCAGGAACGCGCTCCCCGGCACGATCGCCGCGTCCCCGAATCGGTGCTCCGCGACCCACGGCTGGTCCTCCGCCAGGGAGCCCTGCTCCCACACCTGCTCCTCCGGATGCAGCGCCGACGCCAGCGGCGCCCCGAGCAGCGGGTGTTCGTCCGCCGAGCGCCGCGTCGGCCGTGCCGCCTCGACCCAGTGCCGCTCGCGCTGCCAGGGATACGCCGGCAGCGCCAGCACGCGCCCGCCGGCCGGATGGAGCGCCGCGAGGTCGACCTCGCCGCCGTGCGCCCAGACCTCGCCGAGAGTCGTCAGCAGCTCGCGCCGCGGGTCCCCGTCGCGGCGCAGCGTCGCGATCGCCCGCCCGTCGCCCGCGGCCGCCAGGCACTGCGACAGGCTCTGCAGCGCCACCGGATGCGGCCCGATCTCGACGTACAGCCGGTGCCCGTCGGCGAACGACCGCGCGACCGCGCGGGCCAGCTCCACCGGCTCGCGGACGTTGCGGCCCCAGTAGGCCGCGCCGAGCTCCTCGCCGGCGATCCGTTCGCCGACCACGGTGCTGTACATCGGCACCGTCGTCGGCCGCGCCGCGACCGTCCCGAGCGCCCGCACCAGCGACGCCGCGAACGGCTCCATCAACGGCCCGTGCGACGCGAAGTCCACCGTCGGCATCGCCCGGTGGACCACGCCGCGCGCGGTCAGCTCGGCCAGCACCTCGGCCAGCGCCGGCCCGCCCGACAGCAGCACCGAGCCCGGGTCGTTGACCGCCGCGATCGCCACCTCCGCCTCGCGCCCCGCGATCGCCCGCGCCGCCGCCTCGCGGGGCAGGGCCACCCACGCCATCTTCCCGCAGCCCGACGCGCCTTGCAGGACCTGGCCGCGCAGCACGATCACCCGCACCGCGTCCTCCAGCGTCAGCGCCCCCGCCACGTACGCAGCCGCGACCTCGCCCGCGCTCTGGCCGATCACCGCGTCCGGCCGCACCCCCCACGCGGCGAGCAGCGCCGCCAGGCCGATCTGCACCGTGAACAGCGTCGGCTGGGCCACCTCCGACGCGAACAGCCGCGACCGCTCCTCCGGCGCGTGGAGCTCCGCCAGCAGCGACCAGCCCGTCTGCTCGCGCACCAGCGCGTCGCACAGCTCGACCTGCGCGCGGAACAGCGGCTCCTCGGCCAGCAGCTGCCGGCCCATCCCGATCCACTGCGAGCCTTGCCCGGCGAACACCAGCACCCGCGGCTCCGGCCCGCCGCGCCGCACTCGCCCGCGCGGGCTGCCCTCGCCGGGCTGTCCCCCGGCGAACGCCGCCAGCTCGTCCGCCAGCGCCGCCCGCGAGCGACCGATCACCACCAGCCGCTCCGCCAGCGCCTCGCGCCGGGCGCTCGCAGTGAACGCCACGTCGCGCAGCCGCGCCCCCTCGCGCAGCAGCGCCGCGACGTCGCCGGCGCGGGCCGCCAGCGCCCCGGCGTCGCGGGCCGACAGCGGCAGCAACCACGCCTGCCCCTCGTCCGCAGCGTCGTCCGCCGCCTCGCGGACTGCCACCCCGAGCGACGTCAGCGTCGAGCTCGCCTCGCGCAGCGTCGTCCGGCCGTCCTCGTCGCGCCGCAGCGACGCGATCACCGAGCCACCGCCCGCGCGTCGCAGGTTGGCCGCCAGCGAATGCGCGGTGATCGGGTGCGGACCCACGTCGAGGAACACCCGGTGGCCGCGCTCGAGCAGCGTGTCGATCGCCCGCGAGAAGAACGCCGGGTCGCCGAAGTTGCGGACCCAGTGGCCGGCGTCGAGCGTGCGCCCGTCGACCTCCGCGCCCGTCACCTCCGAGATCAGAGGGACCTGCGCCGGTCGCGGCCGGATCCCCTGCAGCGCCGCGAACAGCTCCTCGCGCACCGAATCGACCAGCGGCGAGTGGGGCCCGACGTCCATTCGCACCGGCCGCGCGAACACCCCGCGGGCCGTGAGCGCCACCAACAATTCGGCCAGCGCCTCCGGCGGCCCCGCGACCACCGTGCCCTCGACGCTGTCCTCGATCGCCCGGAACACCCGCGCGTCGAGCTCTGCCAGCACGCGCCCGCACTCGTCCCACGGCAGGCCGACGAACGCCATCCCGCCGCGCCCCGAGAACCGGCCGACGAACCGCCCGTACGCGCAGATCGTCTGCATCGTGTCCGCGAGGTCGAGGATCCCGGCGACGTGGGCGGCCGCGATCTCCCCTGTGCTGTGACCGACGACCGCCGACGGCTCGACCCCCCGCGAGCGCCACCAAGTAGCCACCGCGATGTCGAGCGAGATGATCGCCGGCAGACTGCATTCGATCTGCTCGAGCCGCGACGCCCTCGCGCCCGCCAGCTCGTCGAGCAGCGACCAGTCCATCCACCGGCGGATCAGCCGGTCGCACGCGCTCAGGGACGCGCGGATGACCGGCTCCTCGTGAAGCAGCGTCCGCGCCATCCCTGGCCATTGCGCGCCCTGGCCCGGGAACACGAACGCCACGCGAGACGCAGTCGAACCGACTTCGACCCGTGACGCCGACGTGACCGGCCCCGGCCACTCTTGCAGCACCACATGCGCGTTCGTCCCGCCGAGCCCGAACGAGCTCACCCCTGCGACCAGCGCCCGCTCCGGCGCCGGCCACGGGCGGGCCGTCGTCGGCACCGCGAGGCCGAGCTCGGCCAGCGGCGCGTGCGGGTTCTCGGCCGTGAAGTGCAGGTTCGGCGGCACCTCGCGGTGCTCGATCGCCAGAGTCGTCTTGATCAGCCCGACGATCCCGGCCGCGCCCTCGAGGTGCCCGAGGTTCGTCTTGACCGAGCCGACCAGCAGCGGCGCCTCGGTCGGCCGGCCCGCGCCGAGCACCGCCCCGAGCGCCCGCGCCTCGATCGGGTCGCCGAGCGGCGTCCCGGTGCCGTGCGCCTCGACGTATTGCACCTCGCCGGCGGACACCCCGGCCCGGCGATACGCCGCGGCCAGCACCGCCTCCTGGGCCGCGCGGCTCGGCGCGGTCAGGCCGTTGCTCGCGCCGTCGTTGTTGACCGCCGAGCCGCGGATGACCGCCCGGATCCGGTCGCCGTCGGCGAGCGCGCGCGCCAGCGTCTTCAGCACGACCAGCCCGCCGCCCTCGCCGCGCACGTAGCCGTCGGCGCGGGCGTCGAAGGTGTGGCAGCGGCCGCTCGGCGACAGCGCCCCGAACCGCTGGACCGCGAGCGCGCTCTCCGGGCGCACGTTCAAGTTGACCGCGCCCGCGAGGGCGACCGTCGATTCGCCGCGCCGCAGGCTCTCGCACGCCAAATGCGTGACGACCAGCCCCGACGAGCACGCGGAATCGATCGTCATGCTCGGACCTCGCAGCCCCAGCACGTACGAGATCCGATTGGCGATGATGCTGTAGTGGCTGCCGGTGACCGTGTACGGCCCGAGCGCGGCCGCTCCCGCGCGATAAAGGAGATCCTCGTAATCGGACCAGATCGCCCCGGCGAATACGCCGGTCGCCGATCCAGTGAGCGAGCGCGGCGCGATCCCGGCGTCCTCGAGCGCCTCCCACGCCAGCTCGAGCATGAGCCGTTGCTGCGGATCCATCGCGGCGGCCTCACGCGGCGAGATCCCGAAAAACATCGGATCGAACCCGTCGATTCGCGCGAGGAAAGCCCCGCGCCGGACCGTCGTTCGCTCCGCCGGGGACACCCCGCGCGTCGCCAGCAAATCGTCCCAGCCGCGCTCCGCCGGCACCTCGCCGACGGCGTCGATTCCGTCGTGCAGCAGCCGCCAGAACGCCGCGACGTCGGGCGCCTGCGGCAGCCGGCACGCCATGCCGACGATTGCGATCGGCTCGGCGGGAGCCTCCGGCCCGTGGGCCGCTCCGGACCCTTCCGTATGTTCGTCGAGCAGGTGCGAGATCAGCGAATCGACCGTCGGGTGCTCCCACGCCAGGGTCGGCGAAAGAGCGCGGCCGAGCCGCTCGCCGAGCGCCGCGATCAGTCGGCTCGCTCGCAGCGAATCGAGTCCATAGCGATGAAAACGCTCCCCCGGATCGATCGCGGCCGACTCCACCCCACAGGCGGAGGCGACCGCAGACACCAACCAGGAGCGTAATTCACCGTGTCGAGACAGTGAGGTCGTTGCCATTCAGCGCGCGGGTTCTGGCCTATTCATGGCCATGGCCTTCCTGCCGCGTCGGCCCCGCTTGCACATCCTGTGCAACCTTGGACAGGTGCTTGAGTAAATTCTTACCCGTGACCGATTCGGAGTACGAATTGGCGATTACGAGCGCCAATCCGACGGGACCCACCGCCGCCTTCGCCCAGGTGCCGGCGATCAGGTGCGCGCTGCCCTCGACGATCTTGCCGTCCATCAGGAGGCTCGCACCGGGCAAAAAGGCCTCGCCGAGCAGCTTGATCGCATTGTCGATCATCGGATTCTTGGGCGTTTCCATGGCGTTCTCCTCCGTGACCGACCGTCGCCGGTGTCCTTGCTTGGGGGCGTGCGCGACGGGGCGAAAGTACGTGGGGCAATTGAGCCTTGTCAACGCGGAGCTTCGCGCCTGTCCGCCGAGCGGTATCGGGAAATAGGGGACCCGGGGGTAGGTCTGCGTCCGAGGGTGTGTCAATTCCGAGCGCCTCCGCGCGCAATGCGAGCACAGGCGCGCCGTTCGTCGTCGTCGCCGAAGATTCGCGGTCGCGCCTTGACGCTCCAGGTCGAACCCCGTACCGTCGATTGAGGCCTATGCAAAACTCGAAGACGACGGATAACGCGGTCAAATTGCTCGGTGAGGCGCTCGTGCCCGGTGCCAGCCTGATGATGGACGGCAAGATCCTCTCCGGCGGTCTGCACACCATCGTCGGCGTGTGGGCCAAGATGGCGCTCGGCCCGGCCGGTCTGGCGGTCGTGCTCGCCAACTCCTACGCCCAGTCGACCACCGGCAAGGGCTTGCTCAAGCAGTTCAAGTCCGACGCGCCGAAGGGCGAGGCCCCGAAGGCCGAAGCGCCGAAGGCCGAAGCGCCGAAGGCCGAAGCCGCCAAGAACTGAGCCCACGCGTCCGCCTGGCGGACGCTGACGCCGCCACAGCGCCGTGTTCCTCCAGATCTGTCTCCTCGTCGCCGGTCTCCGTTACGGGCGCAAACTGCTCGATCGGAGCCCGCCTCCCGAGCCGCCACCGCCGGACGAACCGGCGCCGCTGCCGGCGGTGCCTGCTCGGCCGGAGCCGCCCTCGGCTGCGGCGGACGAGCGCGAGGAGATTCAGCGTCAGTTCGACCTCTCGCTGGTCTGTATGGGCCTGGCGACGGTCACCAATTTGTTCATCCCGCAGCTCCGCGCCTTGAGCGGCGTCGCGGTGCTGTACGCCGGGCTGCCGATCATGCGGCGGGCCTGGGAGATGATCGTCGACGAGAAGCGCGTCGGCGCCGAGGTGCTCGACACCGCCGGCATGGTCACGACCGTGGCGACCCGCCATTACGTGTCCTCGTCGCTGATGTTCTTCCTGTACGCCGGTAGCCGCCGGCTGCGGCTGATGACCGAGCGCGTCGTCCAGGACAGCATGGCCGACGCATTCCGGCGCCACGCCGAATTCGTGTGGGTGCAACAAGGCGACGTCGAGGCCCGCGTCCCGCTCGCCTCGGTGCGCGTCGGCGACGTCGTGGTCGTCGACGCCGGCGCGCCGATCCCCGTCGACGGCGAGGTCCTCCGCGGCCTCGCGCTCGTCGACCAGCACGCGCTCACCGGCGAGGCTCAGCCGCTGGAGCGCGGCGTCGGCGACCGCGTGTTCGCGGCGACCGTCGTGTGCTCGGGCCGGATCCACATCCGGGTCGAGACCGCCGGCGACGCCACGGTCGCCGCCGAGTTCGCCGGCATGCTCGATCGCACCGCCGACTTCACCAGCAGCCTCGAGGCCCAGGGCCAGCAGATCGCCGACCGCATGGCGCTGCCGACCCTCACGCTCGGCGCTGCCGCCCTCCCGCTGGTCGGCCCGCAAGGCAGCATCGCTCTGCTCAATTCGAGCTTCCTCGACAGCATGCGCATGTTCATCCCGCTGAGCATGCTGCAGCACCTGCGCAGCGCCGCCGACGCCGGCGTGCTCATCCGCGACGGTCGATCGCTGCAGAGCCTCGGGCAGGTCGACACGATCGTGTTCGACAAGACCGGCACCCTCACTCTCGGGCAGCTCCGCGTCCGTCGCGTGCACCCGTGCCGCGGCGTCGATCCCGACGAGCTCCTGCGCCTCGCCGCCGCCGCCGAGCACCGGCAGTCGCACCCGATCGCCCGGGCGATCGTCGACGAGGCGAGCCGCCGTGGGCTCGAGCTGCCCGCCGTCGAGGACAGCACCGTCGAGCTCGGCTTCGGCCTGTGCGTGGTCCACGAGGGCCGCCCGATCCGGATCGGCAGCCGCCGCTTCATGGTCGCCCACGACGTCGACGTCGCCGGCGTCGACGTCGACGACGACGCCCAGCACCTCCGGCTCGCCTCGCACGTCTACGTCGCGCTCGGCGAGCGTCTGCTCGGCGTCCTCGAGCTCGAGCCCACGGTCCGGCCCGAGATCGAGGGCCTGCTGAAGAGCCTGCGCGACCGCGGATTCTCGCTTCACCTCGTCTCGGGCGATCACGAGACGCCGACCGCGGCGCTCGCGGACGCTCTCGGATTCGACCATTATCAGAGCGGGGCGTTGCCCGCGGACAAGGCGCAGCTCGTCACCGAGCTGCAGGCCCGGGGCCGGCGCGTCTGCTTCGTCGGCGACGGCATCAACGATTGCCTGGCCCTCACGCGCGCGGCCGTGTCCGTGTCGTTCGACGGCGCCTCGCCGGCCGCCCTCGACAGCGCCCAGATCGTCCTGACCGATCTCGCAGCATTACCGGGGTTGTTCGCGCTCGCGGACGCGTACGAGCGCGACGTGAGGCGCCTGAAATGGGCGCTCGGGGTCCCCTCCGCGCTCGGAATCGCGGGGGTCCTGGTCGCCGGATACGGTGTCCCGGCGATGACCGCACTTTATAGCGTGAGCATGGTCGCTGGTTTGGGTGTGACCTTTTGGCCACACGCGCCGGCGATGGGCAATACGGCGGCCCCGGGCGCCCGGGTCCCCGAGGATCTGCACGCGATCGAGCTGCCGGCCGCGGCGAACTGGTGAGCGCCGATCCGGCGATTCCGCGGCCCACGGAGTTGCCCTAACATGGCGCGTATGACCACACCCACCATCACGCTGCGGATGGCCGAGTCGCGCGACGAGGTCACCGGTGACAGCGGCGCTCGCGTCGTCGACTTCATCATCCTCCAGACCAACGACGTCTACGACGCCATGTCCGTCGAGGGCGGTCGGCGCGGCGGCCTCGCCCGCGTGGCGACCCTGCGCCGGCAGCTGGCGCGGGAGAACCCCAACCTGCTCTCCGTCCTGGTCGGCGACTTCCTCGCCCCCTCGGCGATCTCCGCCGTCACCGGCGACTGCGGGCTGCACATGATCGAGGCCCTCAACGCGACGGGGCTCACCCACGTGACGATGGGCAACCATGAGTTCGACCTCCCCGAGGCCGAGCTGCGCCAGCGGATCGCCGAGAGCGACTTCAAGTGGATCGTCTCCAACGTCAAGGACGGCAACAAGGCGCCGTTCGACAAGGTCGACGAGCACGCAGTGGTCACCTTCCAGAACAGCCACGGGGACGCCGCCCGCGTCGCCCTGCTCGGCTTCTGCATCGACATGGTGAAGAAGCCTTGGCTCAGCTACCAGAACCCGATCGAGAGCGCCAACCAGCAGGTCGCCGCGTTCGGGGACAGCGTCGACGTCGTGGTCGCTATGACGCACCTGACCATGGCCGAGGACCGCCAGCTCGGGACCGAGGTGCCGCGCCTCGACGTGCTGCTCGGCGGGCACGAGCACGAGGCCGCGAGCGCGTTCGTCGGCGCCGACATCACCCCGATCTTCAAGGCCGACTCGAACGCCCGCAGCGCGTTCGTCCACCGCTTCCGCTTCGACCCGAAGACGCGCACCACCTCGCTCTTCTCCGAGATCGTGCAGATCGACAGCAGCCTCGAGGAGGAGCCGGAGACGGCCGAGGTGGTCCGCCGCTGGCGTGACATCACCTTCGCCAGCTTGCGGGCCCAGGGGACCGAGCCGCTCGAGGTCGTCGGTCGGACGAGCGTGCCGCTCAACGGCAGCGAGGGCGATCTGCGCAAGCAGCCGACCAACCTCGGCCAGCTGATCGCCGAGACCTTCCTCGCCGAGGTCCCGGACGCCGAGGGCGTGATCCTCCCGGCCGGCCAGATCCGCATCGACGGGGTCATCCCGCCCGGCGACATCGTCGCCTTCGACGTCGTCCGGATCTTCCCGCTCGGCGGCAAGCTGAGCGTGCTGCGCATGCCGGGCACGATCCTGCGGATGATGCTCGACGGCGGCGCCGCGAGCGTGGGCCAGGGCGGCTTCCTGATCCGCGCCAACATCGACCCGACCGGCGACGGCGGGTGGACGATCGCAGGCGCGCCGCTCGTCGACGACAGGACCTACACGATCGTCGGCGCCGAGTTCCCCGCGGCCGCGCTCGCGTACCCGCCGTTCAAGGGCAGCGGCACGAGCAAGCTTTATGACACCCGCGAAATGCGGGCGATCCTGACCGATCGACTGCGCCGCGATCTCGTCGGTGCGCCGGCTGCGGGGCAGGACGGCGCCGTCGCGGCCACCTGATCCTTTGCATCGTCGGTCGCGGATTTGGTACCTTCGAGCAATGAGTAGCTCCGTCGATAAGGCGACCGACGCCGGCGTCAGGAACCTCCCGCAGCTGCCCGGCCTCGAGGTCGTCGGGCGCGCGATCTACCTCCGGCCGTACCTGCCGTATACGCTGGGCCAGCTGCTGTTCGAGCGCGGCGAGAGCCGCGTCATCAGCTCCAAGGAGACGCGCGAGAATTACCAGCTCCCCGTCCACTACGAGGTCAACGACAGCCCGCCGTTCCCGATGAACGAGTCGCTGAACCAGGTGATCATCGAGGAGTCGTGGGACCGGTTCGAGAAGCAGATGAGCATGGACGCCAACGCCGCGATCGGCAGCGGCACGTTCAGCGTCAACGCCAACAGCAGCTGGAACAGCCGGCTGCGCGCCGAGCAGGAGGCCTACTACGCGGTCCGCAGCTCGTTCGTGCCGCTGTGGATGGTCTACGTCCCCAACCCGAACGACTGCATCGCCGAGGTGCGCGACCCCGACATCCCGGCGCCGTTCTCGCACGAGCACCGGCAGAAGTACGACGAGTTCTTCCGCCGCTGGGGCTCGCACTACGTGCGGGGCGCGTGGGTCGGCGGCAAGTCGATGCTGGTCTTCACGGTGCTCAAGTCGTCGCAATTGAGCAAGGCGGCGATCCACGCCGGCATCAAGGCCAGCTTCGGCGCGACCAGCGGCGGCGCCAGCAACAAGGACGAGGAGAACAAGGAGCGGCTGCGCAACAGCTCGCAGTGCACGGTGATCGGCAAGGGCGGCGACGAGGTGCTGCTCGCGGCGATGAGCTCGCTCGACCAGGCCGCCTACAACAATTGGCTCAAGACGATCCCGCAGAACCCGCAGGTGATCGAGCTCGACGTCGCCGGGATCTGGACCCTGGTCCGCGACTCGGCCAAGGCCACCGCCCTGCTCGAGGCCTACCGCGAGGCGGTCACGTTCGAGCCGATCAAGGCCGTGTTCGACATCGGCTCCGACCTGTTCTTCGTCCGCGGCAGCAAGTTCGTCCGCTACGAGCGCGAGCTCAAGCGCACGCACCGGCCGCTGCCGATCCGCGAGCTGTTCCCCGCGCTCGAGGAGGAGGGCTTCGACCGCATCGACGAGGCCTTCCGCGGCAGGAACCTGGTGTCCCCGGAGGGCGAGCGCCTCGACCGCAAGCTGTTCGTGGCCCGGCGCGACCGCATCCTCCGCATCGACATCGACACCCGCGCCAAGGATCCCGGCTACCCGATGCCGATCTCGCAGGCGTTCCCGGGGCTGCCCTTCGAGCGGATCGACGCCGCGCTCGTGGTCGGCTTCGACTCGATCTACATCTTCTACGGCAACCAGTACGTGCGCTTCAACCCGGTGACGAACCGGGTGGAGGACGGATACCCGCAGCCGATCTCCAAGCGCTGGGTCGGCATCACCTTCGATCGCCTCGACTCCGCGGTGTATTGGGGCAACGGCAAGGTGTACTTCTTCAAGGGCGATCAGCACATCCGCTACGATCTCGCCAACTACCGCTCGGATCCAGGGTTTCCGCGGCACGTGGTCGGCAACTACGTCGAGGACTGGAAGTTCGTCGACGAGTGATCCACCCGATGTCGAATGAGGCAGGTGAATGATGTCCGCAGACAACGAGAAGTCCACACAAGCGGCGAAGATCGTCCGCAGCCACATGTTCGGATCGGTCGCCGCGGGGATCGTGCCGATCCCGCTGCTCGACATCGGCATCCTCGGCGGGGTCCAATTGCGCATGGTCCGCAAGCTCGCCGAGCTCTACGACGTCGAATTCTCGGAGCAGCGCACCCGCGTGCTGCTCAGCTCGCTGGTCGGCGTCGGCCTCGCCGGGACTGCCGGCAGCGTCCTGAAGATGCTCGCGCCCGGGGCCGCCAAGGCGCTGTTCGGCCTCGGCTCGCTCGCGGTCGGCCCGGCGACGACCTACGCGATCGGGCAAGTGTTCATCAAACACTTCGAGTCCGGCGGGACGATCTGGACCTTCGACGCCTCGCGCGCCAAGGAGGACTACGACGAGGAGCTCGAGCAGGGGCAGCGAGTGGTCGAGGAGACCTACGCGGGCATCCGGCCCTGAGCGCGCCGGCGACTCACGACAGCCGGTCCACGAGCCCCGCGGCGCCCTCGCGCAGGCGTGGATCGGCGTCGAGCTCCGCGCGGAAGTGTGCGCGCATGCGGGCGACGTCCAGCGTCAGCAAGGTCCCGCCCGACTCGAAGTGAGCCGCGAACAGCTTGCCGATCGCGTGGGTCACGGCGCCGCCGAGGGCCGAGACACCGACCGCGCCGACCAGCGCGCCGAGCCCCGGCACGAGTCGCCACAATCCGCGCGCCAGCCGGCGGGTCATCGACACCGTGCCGAATCCGCCGAGCAGCGCCGCGACGGCCGTCCGGGCGCGCTCGCTCGAGAAGTCCGCCCCGTGCAGCTCCGCGAGCGCCTCGATCATGTCGACCTGCACCGCCGTCAGCGCGATCGCATCGAACGTAAGCGTGCGACGAACCGCGTAGTGACGAGTTCGGCCTCGAGGCGCTACCAGGCACCTCGGAGGCTCGAAGATGGACGACGACGAGAAATTGGACGATCGCGGGGCGCTGATCGTGGGGCCGGAGATGCCGAGGCGCGGCAGGTTCACGCTGCTGGTCTCGGATTCGTTCTGGCTTGATGTCACCGAGATCGGCGATACGGTGCGGCTCGACTTCAGGCCGAGGACGATCCGCGAGCGGGTGGAGCTCTGGCGCAGGAAGTGGGGCCTATGACGACGCAGGAGCGCTGGCGGGCCCACGTGGACGCGTGGAAGTCGAGCGGCCTGTCGTGCAGGGCGTACGCGGCGAAGGCCGGCATCAACCAGCGGACGCTGACGTGGTGGAAGTCGAAGCTGGCGGGCGCGGGCGCGACGGAGCCAGCGCCGGCGAGCTTCGTCGAAGTGACGGAGCATCTCCCTGCGCCGGCTGCCGATGTCGGGGTGATCGAACTCGACGTCAGCGGCGTGCACGTCCGGGTACGAGGTCGCGTGGAGGCCGAGGCGCTCGCGCGCGTGCTCGACGTGCTGGAGGCGCGCCGATGATCCCGACGTCGGTGCGGATTTTCGTCTGCACGCAGCCGTTCGACATGCGGCGCAGCTTCGATGGACTCGCCGCGGCAGCGAAGCAGGTGATCGGCGAGGACCCGCGGAGCGGCGCGCTGTTCGTGTTCACGAACCGGCGCTCGAACCGGCTCAAGGTGCTCTGGTGGGACAAGAACGGCTACTGCATGCTGTGCAAGCGGCTACACCAGGCGCTGTTCCGGCTACCGTCCACGCGTGACCCTTCGGACAGGTCGGTGATCGTCGACGGGCGCGGCCTCCACGAACTGCTGCGCGGCGTCGCCTCGGCGCCACGACAGCGGCAGGCGCGAGATCGCTCTTGACTCCTACGTGGCAGGGAGTATCAGAGAGAGGCCGTGAACGAGGCCGCCTACCGCCAGCTTGAGGCTCGAGCGAGCAAGCTCGAGGCAGTGGTCGACAGCCTCAGCGCCGAGCGCGAGCAACTGGCGGTAGAGCGCGAGCAGTACCGCAAGCTCTACCTGCAGACGCTCGAGCGGTGTGCGACGCTCGAGCGGGGGATCGTCGCCGGCAGGCAAGCCGAGCGACACGCCGTGGACGACTCACAGCTCGCGCTGCAGGTCCTGGGCATGCTGCTCAGCCCCGACGAGCAGGCACCGGCGCCGGAACTGCCCGAAGAGACCGATCCGGAAGTGCCGGAGCGCGAGCGTGCGCCGCGGCGGCCCACGGGTCGGCGGAAGCTGCCGGAGCACCTGCCGCGCGTCGACATCGAGGTGCTGCCGCCCGAGGTGCAGCAGGAGGGCCTCGCCGCGTTCAAGCGGATCGGCGAGGAGGTCAGCGAGGTCATCGAGCGTCGGCCCGAATCGCTGGTCGTGGTCCGGCTCGTGCGGCCGAAGTTCGTGCGCATCGCCGAGGACATCGCGGACGCGTCGCCGGTGAAGATCGCCGAGCCGCCGGAGCGGCCGATCGAGCGCGGGCTCGCCGGGCCCGGGATGCTCGCCGACACGATCGTCCGCCGGTGGCAGGACCACACGCCGCTGCACCGCCAGGAGAGCATCTACGCCCGCGACGGCCTCGAGCTGTCGCGCTCGACGATCTGCGGCTGGCACGAGCAGCTCGCCGACCTCGTCGAGCCGCTCGTGGAGGCGATGCTGCGCGATGCTCTCGAGGCACCGTACCTGTGCACCGACGCGACCGGCGTCCTCGTGCGCGCCGAGGAGCAGTGCCAGCGTGCCCACTTCTGGGTCCTCGTCGCGCCCGAGCGCCACGTTCTCTACCGATTCTCGCACAAGCACGACAGCGCCGCGGTCGACCGCTTCCTCACCGGCTACAAGGGCTACCTCGTCGCCGACGCCCACTCGGTCTACGATCATTTGTACAGCACAGGCGACGTCGTCGAGGTCGCGTGCTGGGCGCATGCGCGGAGGTATTTTTTCAAGGCCCTGACCTCGGACCCCGAGCGGGCCGAACGCGGCCTGGCGCTGATCAAGGGCCTCTTTCGTGTCGAACGCTCGATCAAGACTGCGCCGCGGAAGAAGCGCGAGGAGACCCGCCGCGAGAAGTCGCGGCCGATCGTCGATGCCTTCTTCGCGTGGTGCGACGAGCAGGCGGCCGTCGTCCTCGACGAGACGCCGATCGCCAGGGCGATCCGCTACGCGCAGAACCAGCGGACCGCGCTCACGCGCTTCCTCGCCGACGGCCGTCTGCCGCTCGACAACAACGTGAGCGAGCGGAACCTCCGCCGCGAGGTGCTCGGCCGGAAGAACTGGCTGTTCCTCGGCAGCGACGAGGGCGCCCGCACCAACACGCTCTTCGTGTCTCTCCTGGCGAGCTGCCAGATCCACGGCATCGAGCCCTGGGCCTACCTGCGCGACCTCCTCTGCCTCCTGCCATCCTGGCCCAAGAGCCGCGTCCTCGAGCTGGCTCCCGCCTTCTGGAAGCAGATCCGCCAGCACGAGGACGCTCAGCAGCGTCTCGCCGCCAACGTCTTCCGCGCCGTCACGCTCGCCGAACATGCCTCGCCGGTGTAGTCCGGGCCTGGCCGCGCGGGCGGCAGGGGGGCGCGGATACGGTCGTGCTCGAGGGATCGACGAACCGCTTAAGCGCGAGAGTGACCGAGCGGCGGCGCGAGCTCGGTCACCACTTCGTGCGCCGTGCCGCGGTCACCGCTCCAAAAGTGCGTCCGCGAGGAACCGGAGCTGAGCCGGGGTCTGATCGAGGACGGCCGCGTCCATGCGACGAGGATGCCTCCGGTGGGTCATTCGCGGAGGTGGGCGCTGTCGTACGCCGATCGGACGTCCGCGCAAGTGGACCGCGGAGACGGCTATCGTGTGGCCCATGCATAGAACCTTGTTATTCGTCGCGCTGGTGAGCGGGTGTGTCGAACGAGTCCAGCCCGATACGAGCTCGGCGACGGCGGACGAGCCGGAGACGACGGCAAGCGAGCAGACGACGACCGCGGACGAGCCGACGACGACGACGGGGCCCGAGCCGACGACGACGGGTGAACCAGCGGAGACGACCAGCGCGCCGCACGTCCCGGAGGGGCTGTTCATGTGCCCGGAGACCGAGCTGTGCCCGCGCTGGGACTGCGCGGACGGGTGCGACGAACCTGGCCCCGCGGGCATGTGCGTCTTCAAGGCGCTGCAAGACCGCGCGGCCGGCTCGCTGGAGATCGAGCGCTGCGTCGGCACCTGCACGGTGTACCGGCTGATCCCGCGTGGCGAGGCGACCGGCGCGGCGCGCTGGCAGTGGCAGCGGCAGACGAGCCCGCCGGGCTACTCGGCGGTGCACGACTGCGAGCTGCAGTCGCCGGAGTTCTTCTCGGGGTGTCTGGCCGAATTCACGGCGGTGTGCGCCGATCCGGCGGAGTGGGTGAAGAATTGCTTGCCGACGTCCGCGGTGTGCTTCGATTGAGTCCGGCGTACGGGGGGCAGAGGGCCAGCCAACTCGCGAGCTCCTCCTCGAGGTACGCCGAGAGGCTCGTCCATACGAGCTCGGCTCGGGCGTCGGGTTGTCGAGCTCGGACTTCGCCCACTTCCTCTCGGCGTTCTTCGTCGGCTGCGTGGTCGTCGACGCAGGCCTCGGCGTCGCCTGGTACCTCTGGCCGACGTCGCACAACCCCTACGCGCGGCCTATCCCGCGCCTCTGAGCGGCCGCCTTGGTACGGCGCGACGGGCCGCGATGCCTCAACTGCGCAGGCGACGAGGGACGCAACGTGCGCCGCTCGAGGTCGACGGATGGGCGGGCAAGGACCTGGACCTCCAGATCGGCCCCCGCAGGCTGGCCTTCACCTCGGAAACCTTCATCCTCTCGTTCTCGCTGCCGAACTTCCATTTCCACGCCGTCACCGCCTACGACATCCTGCGGTCGCACGGCGTGCCGATCGGCAAGCGCGACTACGAGGGGCAGCTGCGCACGCGGACGGCCTGAGGCGGGGTCCCGCGCCGACCGGGTCAGCGCTGCTTCTTGGCCGTGGTCGCGTGAAATCGGGATCCTTGTTCGCGACCCAGTCGACGAACTTGCGCACCGCGGGGTTGGCCAGCAGGCCTTCCACATCCATCCCGTGGCGCCGCAGCTCTTCGTCTCGCTCCTGGCTAGCTGCCAGCTCCACGGCATCGAGCCCTGGGCCTACCTCCCCGACCTCTTCTGCCTGCTCCCCGCGTGGCCCAAAAGCCGCGTCCTCGAGCTCGCCCCGGCCTTCTGGAAGCAGACCGCCGAGCAGGAGGACACTCAGAAGCGCCTCGCCTCCAACGTCCTCCGCGTCGCCACGCTCGCCGCGCATGCTGGTGGGTCCGTCGAACGGATACCATCGAACCACGGGAGCGGCACCAGCCCGAGGCCGATCGCCAGCATCACGTGGCGACGCACGATGTCGTGGGCCTGCTGCGCCCGCGCATCGGCGACGAGCGCCGCGACCGACCCGGCTACGGGCGGGGCGACGCTCTCGGCGGAGGCATCGCGGGGCGCGGCCGAGACCTCGACCGCCGGCGCGGCGCGCTCGACGGAGGCATCGCGGGGCGCGGCAAAGACCTCGGAGCGAGGCGTGTCGATCGCCGGCGCGATGCTCTCGGGGGAGGCATCGCGGGGCGCGGCCGAGACCTCGATCGCCGGCGCGACGCTCGCGGCGGAGGCATCGCGGGGCGCGGCCGAGACTTCGGAGCGAGGCTCGACGGAGGCATCGCGGGGCGCGGCCGAGACCTCGGAGCGAGGCGTGTCGATCGCCGGCGCGACGCTCTCGACGGAGGTATCGCGGGGCGCGGCCGAGACCTCGATCGCCGGCGCGACGCTCGCGGCGGAGGCATCGCGGGGCGCGGCCGAGACTTCGGAGCGAGGCGTGTCGATCGTCGGCGCGACGCTCTCGGTGGAGGCATCGCGGGGAGCGGCCGAGACCTCGATCGTCGGCGTGGCGCTCTCGGCGGAGGCATCGCGGGGAGCGGCCGAGACCTCGGAGTGAGGCGTGTCGACCGCCGGCGCGATGCTCTCGGCGGAGGCATCGCGGGGCGCGGCCGACGTCGAGGAGCGAGGCGAATCGATCGCCGGCGCGCGCTTGAGGGCGAGCGCCGCTGCGGCCCGTGACGGCGCTTTCACGGTCACGACGCGGGTGTCTCGCGAGACGTCGACGAGCGCCGCGAGCGCTGTCATGGTCGTATGAATCACCGGCTCGACCTCCGCGCGCTCGAGGTCGCGGCTGCGGGCGAGCTCCTGGCCGTTGGCGGCGAGCACCGCGAAGAAGCACGGCGCCGACGTGACGTGCGCGCGGTAGTGCGAGCGCACGCTGCCCGCCGCGATCACTGCGCGCACGCCGGCCTCGCAGCTCTTCGTCGACCTGTACGCGTGCGAGAGGAGGAGCGCGTGGCCGTCGACGTCGTTGAAGCGGAAGTGGAGCAGACGGGCGGTCGCCGCGACGATCTCGAAGCCCGGCGCGCCCGGTGTGCTCATGAGGTGGAGCGGGTACGGGGTAGGGCGGGCGCGGGCGCGGGCGGCCGTGGACGACCGGGAGGACGACCTGGCCAGCGCGGGCGCCTCGCCCAGCAGCCAGGACCTCGCCGCCGCCAGCTCCGACTCGGATTTGAACACCCGACTGCGAGCGAGCTCGCGGCCGTTCCGCCCGACGACGACGAAGTGGCGCGGCTCCTCGCCCTCCGGCACGCGGTAGCGCTTCGCGTCGCCGAGGGCCTGGACGAGCGAGCGCGCCTGCGCGTCGCGCTGGCGGCGACCGGAGAAGCCCGGCAGATACAGCAGCGGGCGCCCGTCGGCGTCATTGACATGAGCCGAGTGCAGGCCGTCGCTCGCCCGCTGCAGCGCCTCGAGGCCGCGTCGTCGCGAGCGCGACGGTTCGTCGAGCGCGTAGCTCACCCGCACGGCCTTCGCCACCCGACGCCGCCGCGCCCGCGGCTCGCCGGGCACAGTCACCGGGAACTGCGACTCCGAGCTCGCCCACCGCCGCAACGCCGCGAGCGTGGCGTCGGCGTCGGCCGCGTCGGCGCGGGCGACGACCTCCGCAATCGTCGCCCCGCGTCCGTCCCTCAGCGTGAACGCGTGTCGCCGGCCCTCGCCGTGGCGGGTGGGCCGCGTCTCGTCCCGCAACGCGCCGACGATCGCCTCGACCGTGCGCAGGCAGCTGTCGACATCGGCGCAGGGAGTGCCGAGCACGCCGACGCTCCCGTCGTCGAGCACGATTCGTGCGAGCCAGGAATCGGGCGCGCGACGCGAGAGCTCGAAGCGCATGAGGCGGTCCCACGGCAGGATGCCAGTCGCCGGCCGTCCCCTGCAACCAGCGACTTTGCGCCCTCTCGGCGACGCACGCGATCTCGCCCGTGCCTCAATCGGTGGTGTCTGCGGGCTCAGCTGTAGGCTCGTCGAGCATGCGGACCAGCCCGAGCTTCGCAGCGACCGCACCGCCTGCGCCGATCGCCATCAACGCGGCACCGGGGAGGCCGCCGGTCAGGGTCACCGCGCAGGCCGCGAGCATGACGCCGGCCGAGGTCGACACCGCGCCGGTGCTCGCCTCGACCAGGACGTGCTCGCACGCCTGCTCGCCGGTCATCTCGCCGCGCTGATAGGCGAGCAAGCCCTCCACCGCGCCGAAGATCGCGTCGACGACCAGCCCGATCGCGCCCGCCCGGGTCGCCGTTCGCAGGAGCTGGGCCCCCGCGGCCCTGGCCGTCGTCGCCCTCGCGGCGTCGCCGGCCAATGTGCGGACGACCGCCTGCGAGGTCTCGACGATGCCCGCGGCGTGGAGCGTCTGCGCGGCGGCCTGCACGGCGACGGCGGCCCTTCCGGCGATCTCGTTCATGACGATGTCGCGCTGCTCGCGGAGGTGGTCGTCCATGAACTGTCAGTCTAATGAGCCCCTCCACGCGGTCTTGTGGGGTGGATCGCCGTCCAGGCGGCGGACCGCGCGCTGAACGACGAATGTCGTGACCGCGGCGAGGCGACGCGCGCAGAGCGATGAATCACCCGGGTCTGCGATGAGCGTCACGCGAGGCGACGCTCTCGGGGGGCGCGGCGGGCGAACTCCGATGCGCGCGACCCGAGAGCTGCAGGTCCAGGTAATCGTGGGTGCGTCGATCCACGAGGACACGAACGACGGAGCCGGCGCACCCACTTGTCCGGAGCTTTTTATGGGGGGCCCCCGGCGGCGTCGCGGACGCCGCCGGAGTGACGGGCGCCGGGTCGTCCGGGACGGGGACGGCGCCAGGGGCAGCTTCGGGGGCGCGAGGCGCTGCCCCCGGTGGAATCAGCGCACCAGCCACTCCTTGCCGTTCAAGAGGCCCTTCGTCTTGTCGCGAGTCTCGTGGAAGATCGCCATCACCGCGGTGTTGTCGAAGGAGCGGTCGAGCTCGTCCAGACGCTCGACCTCTTCGTCGGACCAATCGGGGTGGTAAATATCGAAGTGGAGGATGATGCGGGTGCGATCGGACCGGTTCCACGCCTGGTGCGCGAAGGAGTCGTCCCAGATCTCGACCTTGCCGTCCTGCCACTCGAACAGCTCGCTCCCCACGTTGAGATAGCAGCCCTTGGGGGCCACCAGGGGCAGGTGGACCCGCAGCACGCCGTTGCGCGGGCCGTGGTGCGTGGCGATGTGCGCTCCGGGGTGGAGCGCCGAGAACACGCTGGGGGCGCGGCGGTTGAAGCGGGGGATGGACTCGAGGAGCTCGACGGTCTTGGGACAAAGGGCCTGGTTCTCCAGGATCGGCCCGCCCATGTAGAGATACATGACGTTCCACATGGAGGGGGCGCTCGTGTCATTCGCGAACACGACGCCGTTGTCGCTCTTGACGAGCCAGCGCTCCGTCCCCTCCTTCTCGGCCGGCACGTACGGCTGAAACCCCTGGTTGTTCGCGAGCACCTGCAGGAGCTCTTCCTTGATCACGGGGTATGCCGCCTCGAGCCGGGGCACCCAGTCGAACTCGGCGGTATCGTAGCGCATCCGCGCGGTGACGCCGGGAGAGAAGAACAGCGGCCGCATCATCGGGTGGGTGTACGGCGACCTCGTCCGCATGATCCGGTCGCGGTCGAGGTTCCACTCCATCAGCGACTTCATCCCGAGCTCGCGCATGCCCTTCTGCACCGTCGGCAACCTCTCGACCTCGCGCTGGAAGCTGAAGATGGCGTCCACATCCTCGCGCGAGAGCCCCTTGGAGCCGCCGCGGACCAGCCCCTTGAGCACGGAGTCCGGGAGCATCGGCACCAGGCGGCTCATCAGAAAGCGAAAGTCCGACTTGCCCGTGCTCCTGCCAATCTCGCTCTGGAACAGAAAGGGCACGTCCTCTTGCTTTTCCGGGGAAGTACGCCCCGGTGAGCCCTCTCGGGCGAGCCTCTCGCGCGCGGAGTCCGGAAGAAGTGACAGTAGGCGGTCCGTCAGCAAGCGAGTCTCCGACATGGCCCTCTCCCTACCATAATAGGTATAAAACTTCAAAACGGCCATGAAACTTTCAAGTCTGCCGAAGGGAATCCTGCCGTCCTGCGGCGAATGAGCTGGACCGCCCCCGTGCGCCCCGGCGACCGCCGGTCGAGCGGAACTGCTCGTAAGGCGCTCACCCAACCCGGCCACGGGGACCGGCTTGCGAGCCATCTCATGTGTTCAGGGGCCCCGGCTCCTCCGGCGCGCAGATTCGGTGGGTTGCTCGGAGCCCCGGCGGAGGCGCGTGGCCGCCCATCGCCCACGGAGCCGGGCTCACCGGGGGTGCCGGCAGAGCGCGAGAGAGATCGTCCGAGCGGGCCGGTGCGAGTCGTGGTGCATGCAATCCACGCGACACCCGGAGGTTTGCTCGCTCTGGGCGATCGACAGAAGCGCAGGCCCGAAGTGCCGGGAATGGGGCGTCGCGAGCGGGGTCCGGGTCACAGCATTGCCCTTCAAAAATCTTCGCCGTCGTCCGGGACGTTCGTGGCGCTCTCGTCATTGCACGGCCGCGTCGCCGGACCTCCCGAGCTCGATCGCTCGACCCGCGGCCTGCGATGGGTGCGCGAATCGCCGCGTCTGGCCGCCCGAGGCACGGGCAGGCCGTCGACGTGACCATCGAGGGGCCGTCTGCCGGTGTCGACGGTGCGTCGGCGTCGGCTTCGACGACCCCGAGGTCGTCCGCGGCGCGACCACGAGTTCGCCGATATGTTCGCAGAGACAGGTGAGGCGGGGCCGGCTGCCGGGCTGCCAGGTCGCGCCGGTGGTGGTGGACGTCGAGGCCGCGCTGCTGCGTTCGCCGAGCACGGCCGAAGCTCGCAGTCGCCGCCGTCGGCCGCGACGCTGAACTCGGCGCTCTGGTGCCCACGAGGTCGTCGTCGCCGGCCGCCTCGTTCCGCGGGGGACCGGAAGATGTCGTCCTGCAGCCGTTCGGGACCTGCTGGGTGCGACCGTCTGCGACAGGCTCGAGCGGACCGGCCGGCATCGAGCACGATTGCGGGCCGGCGGGCCTGCGGCCATTGACCGCGACCTGCGAAGATCGGTGCACTCATTCGTGCGAGCCCGCGAGCGCGGGATTGCCCTGTCGCGTCCGCCGAAGGCGCGCGGCGAGAAGGCGCGCGTCCTCGTACACGTGCGCAAACACGGACCCTGCTCGGGGCGCTTGCGACGATCGCGGCTCCGGGACCCTGGTAGAGTGGCTGAAATGCGTAACATCTGCCTCGATATCGCCGCTCTGACGTCGTGCGCCGTGCTGCTCGCGGCCTGCGGCGACGGTGGACCAGACTCCACCGATCCCACCGTCCAGGTCACGTCGGCCACGATCACCGCCACCGGCGAGATGACGTCCACCACCGCGCCCGGGACCTCCGAGCCCACCACGATGGTCCCGACCGACCCGGGCAACAGCACGGTGGGCACCGAGTCCGGGACGACGGACACCGGCAACGAGCCGGAGACGTCCAGCACCGGCACCACCGGCACCACCGACACCACCGACACCACCGCCACCACCGATACCGATACGACCAGCGCGACCGACACGACGGGGATGTCGATGCCGTGCGTGGAGGCGAACTGTCCCATGGGACAGTTCTGCGACCCCAATGGCGACACCTGCGTGCCCGGCTGCAACGACGACAGCGACTGCAACAGCCCGTCCAAGTGCGACGTCGGCAGCAACACCTGCAAGGGCTGCCTCGGCGACGGCGACTGCCCGCTCGGCACCGTGTGCGACGCGGGCGAGTGCGTGCCCGGCTGCAACGACATGCAGCCGTGTCAGGACGGCCTGGCCTGCTGCAGCAACAGCTGCGTCGACCTGCTGGTCGACACCGCCAACTGTCAGAGCTGCGGCAACGCCTGCCCGGAGCCGGCCCACGGCGAGGCGTCGTGCGTCATGGCGCAGTGCGGCCTCGGCTCGTGCACGGCCCCGTGGAACGACTGCGACAAGGACCCGGCCAACGGCTGTGAGAACCAGGGCCCGTGCCAGTGCGAGCCGGGCGCCCAGATCGCCTGCTACACCGGCCCCAACGGGACCCAGGGCGTCGGCATCTGCAAGGAAGGCATGCAGACGTGCAACCCGCAGGGCACCGGCTACGGCCCGTGCAACGGCGAGATCACGCCCAACCCGACCGACATCTGCAGCAACGCGCTCGACGACAACTGCAACGGCCAGGTCGACGAGGACCCCGACGCCGACGGCGACGGCTACACCGTGTGCGGCGGCGACTGCTGCGACGAGGTCGGCCCGAGCTGCCTCAACCCGCCGCTCGTCAACCCGGGCGCGTTCGAGGTCGGCGGCAACATGGTCGACGACGACTGCGACGGCACCAAGGACAACCCGGTCCCCTCGTGCGACGGCAACCTGGCCAGCAATTCGTCGAACGCGCTCGACTACGCCAAGGCGATCGACCTCTGCCAGACCACCACCGAGAACCCGCCGCAGAACCAGAAGAAGTGGGGGGTCATCTCCGGCACCCTCACCCGCGCCAACGGGGCCGGCGCGATCGACTCGGCGGCCAAGTCGATCCGTCCCGGCTTCGGCACCAACGTGGTCCCGCAGCAGAACGCCCGCCTGGCGATCCTCTCGACCGGCAACGCCGCCGACCAGAACGACGCCAACCCGGGCTACGCCGACTTCCAGGGCGGCAAGGACAACGGGGCCGACAGCCCCGCCCCGGCCGACTGGCTGGGCGCCAACGGCGGCAACTTCCCCAACGCCCCCGGCTGCCCGGGCCCCAACAGCAACCAGGCCAACGACAGCGCGATGCTGAAGCTGCGGATCCGCGTGCCGACCAACGCCAAGTCGTTCAACGTGCAGATGTACTTCTACTCGGCCGAGTGGCCCGAGTACGTGTGCACGCAATTCAACGACCTGTTCGTCAGCCTGGTCAACTCGAGCGCCGCCGGCAACCCGAACGACAAGAACATCGCCATCTACACCACGCCGAACAACCAAAAGTACCCGGTCGGCGTCAACCTCGCCAAGGCCGCCCCCGGCCTGTTCACGCAGTGCAAGAACGGCGCCTACGCCTGCCTGGGCAACGGCGGCAACTACAACGGCTGCACCAGCCAGGCCGGGCTCGCCGGCACCGGCTTCGACGTCGTCGACAACGGCTGCGGCACCAACAACACCACCGGCGGCGGCACCGGCTGGCTGAAGATGTCGGGCAACGTCACCGGCGGCGAGATCATGGAGATCCGCTTCGCCATCTGGGACACGGGCGACGGCTCCTGGGACTCGCTGGTCCTCCTCGACGACTGGGTCTGGTCGGTCCAGGCGTCGCAGCCCGGCGTCCAGCCCAACTGAGGCATGGCTCCACCGTGCCTGCACATCGACCGGATCGAGGGTCGATGCGCAGGCACGGGCTCGCGTGTAGTCTCTGGACGATCCTGCGAGGATCTGTCGCGCGTCCGCGGCGTCCAGGGATCACCATCGAGTCGCCATGCAACCACTTCTGCGATCGTCCGTGCCCGTCCGTATCGGCGGGCTGCTCATGCTCTTGACCTCGGCCTCGCTCGTCGCACGGGTCGCCCGCGCCGACGAGCTGAAGTGGGGCACGTACCTCGGCGGCGCCGACGACGATCGCCTCTACGCGGTCGATGTCGACGTCGACGGCAACATCTACGTGACCGGCAGCACCCGCAGCGCCACGGGAGTCACCAAGGCCGCCCACAAGCCGGCGCCGGAGGGCACGGACGCGCTCCTCGCCAAGTTCGCGCCGACGGGCGAGCTGCTGTGGGCGACGTGCTTCGGCGGGCCCGGTGAAGATCACGCGTTCGCGGTCGCGGTCCGCGGCGACTCGGTGGTGATCGGCGGGCGCACTGCGTCGTCCAGCGGGATCGCGGTCGACTCGAAGTTCCAGGGCGCGAAGGACCCGGCCCCCGAGGACGACGGCTTCGTCGCCCAGTTCACCGACGACGGCGCCCTCGAGTGGGCGACCTATATCGGCGGCGACCGCCTCGACTTCGTGAACGCGTTCGCGGTCGGCGAGCAGGGTGAGCTGTTCGTGGTCGGTCGATCCGGGCTCGGGCCGGAAATCGCCGGCCTCGACTCGCACCAGCCCGAATTCGGCGGCGGGGTCGACGGCTATGTCCTCGTCCTCGACGAGACCGGCGCGAGGAGCTGGGGCACGTGGTACGGCGGATCGGGCTTCGAGGAGGTGCGGGCCGTGGCGCGCCGCGGCGACACCCTGTACGTCGGCGGCCACACCAGCTCGGCGACCGGCATCGCCACCCCCGGGGCGTTTCAGCCGACCTACGACGATGCCATCGACCTGTTCGTCGCCGCCTTCGACGTCGACGGCGCGCGGCACTGGGGTTCGTACTTCGGCAGCGCCGGCGCCGAGACCGAGGCGGCCATCGTGGCGCACCCCGACGGCGGCGTCGTGCTCGCCGGGATCGGGTCGAAGCCCGGGCTCGCCACCGACGGGACCGCGCCGGTGGGCGAGGCCGACGTGATCCTGGCGCGCTTCGACGACACCGGCGCGCGCGTGTGGAGCACGTACTTCGGCGGCCCCGAGGACGACTATCCGCGGCACCTCGCAGTCGACCCGACCGGCGGGCTCGTCCTCGTCGGCATCACCAATTCCGCCGCGGGCATCGCCTCACCGGACGCGTTCAAGCCGGCGCTGGGCGGCGACCGCGACGCGTTCGTGGCCGGCTTCGGCGCCGACGCGGCGCACCTGTGGGGCACGTACTTCGGCGGCGAGGTCGTCGACGACGCCGGAAGCGTCGTCGTCACCCACGACCGTCTGCTCCTCGTCGGCCGCACCGACTCGACCGCGGGCATCGCCACGCCCGCCGCCCACCAGGACGTCCACGCCGGCACCAGCGACGGCTTCCTCGCAGTGTTCGGCCGCCTCGCCCCGCTCGGCGGGCCGTGTGTCGCTGCCGACGCGTGCGCCTCGGGCCTCTGCAGCGACGGCGTCTGTTGCGACACCGCGTGCGGCGGCAGCGACGACGGCGACTGCCAGGCCTGCAGCGTCGCCGCCGGCGGAGCCGCCGACGGCACTTGCGGTCCGCGTGCCCCCGGTCCGTGCCGCCCTGCTGCGAGCGAGTGCGACGTCGAAGAGGCGTGCGACGGCGTCGGCCTCGTCTGCCCCGCCGACCTGTTCCAGGACGACGGCACCGCGTGCGCGGACGGCCTGTGTTCGCGCGGCGCGTGCATCCCCTCGGGCGAGACGGCGGAGCCGACATCGACGGCGACGACCGGTCCCGACTCCGACTCGGGGACCGGAGGCCAGCCCGTCCCGACCACCGGCGAACCGCCCACCGGCACCGCCTCGACCGCCGGCGAATCGTCGGGGAGCGACGAGCTGACCGATTCCTCCGGTGGGTCGCAGACCGAGGACGCCGGCTGCGGCTGTTCCGCGACGTCGACGCCCGGCCTGCTGGTCCTCGGCCTGCTGGTCCCGCGACGTCGCCGCCGTCGCTCGGGTGTGCAGTGAGTTCGGCCGAGCCGACGCGAGCCACCCGCACCGACTCGCGCGCGCAGGTGCGGCGAGCTCGAGAGATCGCCGATCGCCTCGAGCGCGCTGTCTTGCTACGTAGTCGGGTCTACTCCGCGAGATCCGCCTCCGGCGGCGGCATCGACAGCGCAGTCGGTCCGGCGTCGCCGCCCTTGCGGGCGATGGCGTCGGGGACGACCCGGAACGTGACATCGGTGAAGCCGCCGGTGAGGACCTCTCTGAAGTTCACCCAGTAGCCGGAGTGCGTACAGGTGTCGTACACGGCGGATTCGATGAGACATTCGTTCGGGTGGAGATCGAAGATCTTCACGTTGCTGTCCCAGGTGAACCGGTCGTTCGTGACGTAAAACCCCGCGGTGGTGGCGGTCAGCTCGTCGCCCGAGTCGGTGACGATATAGACGTAGCTGCGGGCGTCCGGGAACGGCGGGAGGTCGGCGGAATCGACCCTGCGGCACTGTTGCGGCTCGATCCGCCACCAGCCCCGGGTCTTGTAGGACAAGTAGTCGCAGCGACCGTCGACGACTTGCGAGAAGCTGCACTCGGTGGTGATGATGCGGCTGCGGTAGATCCGCGAATATGCCGACCAGACGCTCTCGGACAGGTCGTTGCAGATCGTGAAGCCGGCCCGCGCCTCCTGGGCGGCGAGGGCGAGCGCGCAGAACGTGATGGTGGTGGCAATGGCATGGATCGAGGGCATGGCTCTCCTCCTTCACAAAAGATCGTCTCGGGCTCGGCGCTGGCCGCCCGCTCGTCGCCGTCCATCGAGGGCGTGGGAGGGCGCCGACGTCTCAAGCTGTAGCGCCGCGCTCGGAGCCGGCCTGCCGGTCCGTGCGACATGGCCTGAGATACGGTTATCGTCACCCAGAGCGCCGGCACTCCGCGTTTTGCGGGGCGCACGCCCGGGCCGTGCGGGGGCGAAGCTCGCGGCGCCTGACCCGAAGGCCTGCTCACCGGCGCTCGACCGGGGCAGCGCCGCCGACAGCGACGGTCCCGCCACCGGCGGCTCGGACGCCGAAGATGCCGTTCGCGGCAGCATCGCCGGCACCCGCCGCGCGAGCCGTCGATCCCCGGAACCTGTCCATGATTTTTTTAGAAAGAGGCGCGGGTCTGGTTTCGTGAGTGTGGGGATTCGACGTCCTGGCAGCCCGGCGATCGATCGATCTTGATGCACCTGTCCGTAAAGACATGGATGTCGTACTCGCGAAGGCCTCGGTCGGGACGGCGAGCGGGTCGTGTGCGGCTTCGTCCACTGCGCACCAGCTCGCGCTCGACATGCCGCCGGACTCACTGGAGCCTCATCGCCGACGAGTACCCCTGCACGACCGTCAGGGATGGATCCGCGATCCGCAGCCGCCTCCGGGCCTTGAACCGGCTCCAGCAGCCGCGCGCGGTCCGGCGCAAAAACTGCCGCCGGGCAGGCGCTGGGGGTCCGCGCTGCTGTTCGGGCAGCCTCGTCGGACCTCCTCACGCGGCGTATCGACGACGCACCGGTCGAGGACGGTACCCGCAATCCATCTCATGAAGTGGCGGCCGGGCCGGGGACGAGCACGCGCGATTTTCGTGACCCGTACAAGACGCAGGCAACTTCGGGTAGAACCCTTGGCGATGCTCGACGACAGGATGGGTGGGTGGTCGTTGCTCCTGAGCTTGTGCGTGGCCTGCAACGGCGGGGAGGACCCGAACGAGGCGACCGGGGTGAGCGCGACCGTCGGGCAGCAGAGTGTCGGCGGTCCGGGCGGGGGCGGCGAGGACAGCGAGACCGGTGTCGGCACGACGGATGACGTGGTCGTGACGGGCAGCGGCGGGCCCACCGAGACCGGTGGGACCGGCGATAGCGACGGCGAGACCGGCGACAGCGACGGAGAGACCAGCGACGGCGGCGTGGACCCCCCGTGCGTGGGCTCCGGGTTCGCCGACACGCCCACCGTCTGGTCTGTCCCTGTCGCGCTCAACGTCGGCTCGTTCGCCGACGGCTTCTGCGAACCGTACACCTACAGCACCCTCGATCTCGACGGCAACGGCAAGGGCGACCTGGTCGCGACCAGCGACTGCGACGACCAGACCGCGCTCGGCTCGACGCACTGGCTGGTGTACCAGAACACCGGGTCGGGCTTCGCGGACCAGCCCAGCATGTGGTCGGTCCCCGCGATCCTCGACGCCGGCAGCCCCGGCAGCACGTACTGCGAGCCGTACACCTACACGTTGCTGGACCTGGCGGGCGACGGCCTGGCCGACCTGGTCGCGACCAGCGACTGCGACGATCAGACCCCGCTCGGCACCTCGCACTGGCTGGTCTTCGAGAACACCGGGTCGGGCTTCGCCGAGGACCCGACGAGTTGGTCGGTGCCGCCGGAGCTCAACGCGCACCAGCCGGGCTGGGGCCTCTGCGAGCCGTACTCCTTCGTGCTGCTCGACCTCGAAGGCGACGGCCGGAGCGACCTGGTCGTGACCAGCGATTGTGACGACCAGACCGCGCTCGGCACCAGCGAATGGTGGGTATATCCCAATACGGGGAGCGGCTTCGCCGCGGAGTCCCACATCTGGTCGTTGCCGGTGTTCCTCGACGTGGAATGGCCGGTGAGCAGCTACTGCGAGCCCTACACCTACACGCTGCTCGATCTCGACGGCGACGGGCTGCCGGAGCTGGTAGCGACCAGCGATTGCGACGATCAGACCCCGCTCGGCAGCACACAATGGCAGCTCTTCGCCAACACCGGCAGCGGGTTCGCCGACCAGCCGGAGACCTGGCCGGTGCCGGCGGTGCTCGCCGCGGAGAGCTTCGGGAGCGACAACTGCGACCCCTACGCCTATGTCTCGGCCGACTACGACCGCGACGGGCGCGTCGACCTGGTGGCGACCACCGATTGCGACGACCAGACCCCGCTCGGGACCTCGCACTGGTTGATCTACGGGAACACCGGCGCGGGCTTCGCCGAGAGCCCGAGCCAATGGTCGGTGCCCGCCGAGCTCGACGCCGGCAGCCTGTCCAGCGTGTACTGCGAGCCCTACGCGTACGTGGTCAGCGACGTCGACGGCGACCAGGTCCCCGATCTGGTCGCGACCTCCGATTGTGACGACAATCAGCCGGTCGGGAACGAGCACTGGCTGGTCTATCGCGGTCTGTGCGGGTGACGGCTCGCCCGCACGAAGCCCCGATGAATCACCGCGGGCAGCGAGCCCCTTGCGCTTCGGCGCTGGCGCTCGTCGCCGTCGCCTCCGGCGCAGCAAAAAAATTCGACGGGGCTGCGACGGGACCGGGCGGTGGATGACTCGTCGCAGCGGCGCCCGACGACCCCGCCGCGCTCGCATCGATGTCGACGCCGCCGGGCGCGTCGATCTCGTGGTCGCCGGCGGGGGGCGACCGGGTGTCGGTCATCCTCGCCGAGGTCGTCGGCTCGCTCACGCTCGCAGCCGCGTATCCGGCCGACGATCTGCGCGTCGCGGCGATCGGCGATCGCTAGGTCCGATCGAACATGGTCTAAAAAACAGGATGCTTGATGGGCGCGCCTGCGTCGGGGCGTCTGCTATCCTCGCGGAATGAGCTTTCGACCTATTCTTTCCTTCGCGGCGCTCGCGCTGCTATCTGCCTGCCCCGATTCGTCCGGCACCGAGACGGACGCCGGGTCGTCGACGAACGGGGGCTCGACGAGCGACGCGGTCACGACCACCGACGAGCCGACGACCGGCTCGACGACCACGGATGACATGACCCCAGGGTCGACGACCGGCTCGACGACGGATGACACGACCACGGGGTCGATGCCCGGCGCCACCCGGATCCTCTACGCGGTGGTCGCGGAGGGCACGTCCGACGTGGTCGCGGTGCGCAGCGTCGAGATCGTCGACGGCGTCGCCGGAGCGCCGGTGACGCTCCTCGAGGCGCCGGAGGGCGCGAGGTTCGGAGAGTACGATCTCCCGGAGGCGGGCAAGCCGCACGCGGCGGTGCAGTCGTATGGGGCCGGTCCGAAGCGGCTGTGGCTGCTCGACGCCGCCTCGGCCCACGAGGTGAGCCTGCCGGGGGCGTACGACATCCTGTACGTCAACTTCTCGGCGGACCGGAAGCACCTCATCGTCGGCGGGGGGCCGCAGGACCTTCAGCCCGGGGACCTCGAGTTCTCGGTGTGCGAGATCGGGGCCGACGGCGCGTGCGCGCTGCAGGTGTTCGCGCCCTCGCTGGCGCCGATGACGTACCTCTCGTACGTGTTCGATGTCTCGCCGGCCGACGGGCGCCTGTTGTACCAGACCCGGACGCTCGACGACTCGAACACCGAGGTCTTGCTCGGCGATCTCGCAGGGATCGACGCAGCGCTGGTGGCGGCGTCGGCCGACCCTGCGCTGACCCCGACGCTCGCACCCGACGCGAAGACGGTCTATCTCCGCGACGCGACGCAACAGAACTTCGCGGTCGACGTGAGCGCCGATGTGCCGGGTCCGCTGGTGCCGCTGCACGCGCCGCTGGCCGACCTCGCGCGGCCGACCTGGGACCCGTCGATGTCGCACCTCCTGGTGTGGAACGGCGCCGGCGTGTACGGCGACCTCCACCACGTCGCGGTCGACGGGGCGATGCCGGGGCCGCTGCAGACGTTCAACGCGGGCGCGCCGATGCATGTCCAGGCCAAGAGCGCGAAGTTCTCGCCCGACGGCGCCCGGGTCGGCTACCTGGCGGACCACGAGACGCCGGACGACACGCAGCTGTACGTCAGCGAGATCGCGGACGTGGCGGCGCCGCCGAGCAAGATCAACGGAGCGCTCGCGCCGGGCGGCAGCGTCACGTCGGGGTTCACCTTCCTGGCCGACGGGCAGCGCATGCTCTACGCCGCGCGCCTCGATCAATTCCCGGACTACCACGTGTTCCTGGCGCGCCTGGATCAGCCCGGCACGGTCATGCCCATCGGCCCCGCTCCCGAGCACGCGATCCTCACCGTCCAATTGCTGCCGAGCCACGATGGCGAGCGGTTCCTGTACCTCGGCGGCCTCGGCCCGGCGGTGGCCGAGCTGCTGCTGGTCGACATCGCCGGCGACCAGCCGAGCGCGCCGCTCAGCCTGTCGAGCGCGCTGCCCGTGGGGACGCTCCCGACCCTGAATAGCGCGTTCGCGGCCGACGACAGCGCGGTGTTCTTTCGCGCCGCCGCCGACGGGGCTGCGGCCAGGCTGTACATGATTGCGATTGCCCCTGACGTCGGGACCCCGGCGGCGATCTCGGCGGCGGGCGAGAGCGTGCAGCGCTTTGTCGTCTTGCCCTGAGGACAGGTCACGAGAAAAAACGGGCCTTTCCGGGCTTTCGGACATGGCCTAGAAGAACCGGAACACGCAGCGCGTGCGCTGCGAAGCGTTCCCGTTCAATCGGTGCATCGCAGCTGCGATCGCCTCGAGCTCCGCCGCAGGCTGACCTTGACGCTCCTGATAGGCTTTGCAGACCTCGTCGAGCTCCGCTGCCCACAGCCAGGTCGCGCCGCTCCAAGCATTCGCACCGTCGACCGAGCGCGGCGGAATCAACGCATGGCCAGGATCGTCGGAGCGCGCGCCGCTCAGCAGATCGAAGAGCACGTAGTCCCGGTCCAGGTTGATTTGAGCCCACTGCGGCCCCGCGGTTCGTCGCAAGCCCAGGATCTCGATGGTGGCGTTCGCGTCCGTCGACATGCCCCCATCGTAGCGGGAAGGGCGCTCTCGAGCGGCCTCGAGTTTGCGGTCGCGCTCGGTGAAGATGACGACCTCACGGCCAGCGAATTTGTCGCTGGGCGCGATGTCGCCGATGGCGCTGTGGAGACGGCGGGCGTTGTCGTCCTGAAGGCCGGTCCGACGTGCGCGCCTCAGCAGGTGCTCGGCGAGGACCGGTTTCCGGGCCTGCTCGACCCGGCCGTGACAACCCACGACGAGGACGAAGAGCTCCAATATCAGCGGAACTTGCCCGGCCGGTGTTGTACTCGCAGTCGATCTCGGCCTCGATCGACTGCGGCCACGTTCGGACCTCGCTGAGGGCATCGCCTTGGCCACGCTCGCGCACCCGAGGCCGCGTGCTGGGGACCACGGGTTCGAGCACTGCGGCGCGCTCGAGCCGACAAGAGAGGGCGTCCAGAGATGCTTGCCGGATGCCCTTGGGGAAAAGACCCGGGCGTGCTCGGCCGTGTGGGGGGCGACGAATTGGCGCGCCTCTCTTCGTCTATCAAGGATAGCGATCGAGCACCGATCGATAGCCCCAACGAGCGCAGGGGAACCTGCGCATAATGCGCTGAGAGGGATTGGGGGAAACGAGCCGCAGCTCATCCCGAATGGACAGAGACGACCGAGATTTTCGGGGGCGAGGCAATCATCTCTGGATCGGGCACAAGCAATTTAAAGTGTTGTCATCCCGTTGCGGACCTGTCAACATGGCGGCCATGCAGAATCGTTCTTTGAAGTGTATCGAGACGGGATTTCTCGCCGGTGCGTTCGCATTCGCGTTCGCCTTCGTCGCCTCCCTGGGCAGCGTCCAGGCGCGGCCGCAGGTTCAGGACAGCCTGTCGGCCGACGCCGAAGCGGCGCAGGAAGCGGATGACCCGCCGTGCATGAAGTACCTGACGCTCCCGACGTGCCACGCCACGCCCTACAACTGCACCATCTGCTCCATCGGCGGGACCACCGGCCTCGCCGAGGACGACGGCGAGGGTGACGGCGCGGCGCCGCCGGTCCCGCGCTACCTCCCGCAGGCGTTCGGGTTCTAGCGCGTGTGAGCGAAGACCAGCCCGAAGGGGACCGGGTCTTCGCTCTTTTCTGATAGAGTGGAGGGTGAAGTTCTTATGCAGGCGCGGGAGACGATAGGGCCGTTGTTGGTCATCGCCGGGGTCTTCGTGGCGGTGATGTGGTGGCAGCGGAGCGGGACCATCACGCCGCCGGCACCTACGGCAGTGCGCGCAGACAAGAACTCAGCCCTCCCGGAGGGAGGCGGCGGCGGCGTGGACAGTCGGTTGTACGACCCCGCCAACATCATCCTCGATGAATGGTCTTTGCGCCCCGACGACAAGGAGACCCTCTCGACGCGAGCCGATGACGCGTTCGAAGTGGCGTCCTTGTGGGAGCAACAGGGGGAGATCTGGTCGAACACGCTCCTCCACTTGAGTACGCCCTTCTTCGGGGCGGAGGAGCGCCGCCAGTGCGGGGAGAAGTTCGCCCAGAACGCGACCGGCACCTGCAAGTACGGCGTGGCGATGGTCGTCGAGCGGGAAGACGAGAGCTCCGGCAGAGTGGTTTTTTCGCGCAGCGATCTCGTCCCCTCGAAGGAACCGGCCTGCGAAGACTTCGTCAACTGTATCGCCAAGCACCGCCTGGGCCGGGTGATCCCGTTGCCGCCCGGTGATCAAAAGACCTATGCCCTGTCTCAACGGATCTCGTCCGGGCCGGAGAAGCCGCGGACCCCGGACCAACTCCGAGCGTCCGTGGACGGCATGAAGTTCGATCTGCAGCGAGCGCGCGAGCAGGGCCTCGAAGGCGCCGGCGACTACAAGATGGACTACCAGATCCGCATGCAGGAAGAATTCGTGAAGTACTACGAGCAAAAACTCGCCACGATGAATAATTGAGGGCGGACGATGACACTTCGACGAAGCGCGGCTCGATTGCTCGTCGCGACGCTGGTAGGCGGGCTCGCGGCCTTATTGACACGCTACACGCTCTCGCCGGCCCGACACGTGATGCGTGCGGATTTTGCAGCGCTGATCCTCGACGGCTGTCCGGCGGCGAAGCTGCTCCTCGACGAAGTTACGGCCGACCCCGCCGTCGCCGATGTCCTGCTACTCGCTCCTCTCGAATTTCACGAACACCCGCTCGGCCAGCGAACATGCCGCGAGACCCTTCGAGTCCTGCGGCAGCGGGGCGTATGGTCGGTCGCCGTCTTGCCCGAGGCCTGGGCGTGCGACTGGATGGCCGCCGACTTGCGCGAGGCGATGAAGGATGGGATGAACGGTAGCCCCACCTATCTCCGGCGCGGCGAGGTCGTGCAGCTCAGCCAGATCGAGGCGGCGATGACGGCGAACGGCCTCAGTTACAAACCATCTGCGACGACCCACGGCATCCGCTTGGCGGGTTCGACCAACGGTTGACATCTCGCCGGCGCCGGAGTGAAGCGAGCGGACCATCACCCGCGAGGAAGACGAGGATGCGAGGGGGGCGCTCGGTGTCGAGGATCCTGTGAGCGCGCGGGGGTTTCCCGTTGTGCTCGTCGAGCTTGCCGTATCGCTCGGCCCCGGTCGCTCACTTCGGGCAGGGCGGATCCGCCGGACACGAGTCGTTCGGCGGCTGGGGGAAGGTCTGTAGGCAGCGCGCGACATCGACGAAGGTGTTGGTCGCGGTGAAGTCGAGCGGAGCGCCGGTCCAGCCGCGCACCACACCGTCGCGGGCGCTGTGCTCGATGCGGCAGCCCGTGAGGAACACCGAGGCCGGTTGCTGGCCATAGAACACCACCGCGCCGTTGTTGGAGAAGGTGTCGCCCGACAGCGCGCAGTCGTAGCTGGAGATCCCCGAGTCGCCGCCGGCGTAGGCGATGGTGGTGTGCTCGATGCGGTTGTCGGCGGCGGGTGTGCCCTTGAAGGTGATGCCCACCCAGTCGCCCGGCGCCGGCGTCTCGGCCGCCGAGGTGAGCACGATCGGTTTCTCCGCGGTGCCGAGCGCACGCAAGCTGCCGGTGGCGGCTTCGTCGGTGTCGTAGGCCTGCACCAGCAGCCGCGAGCCCTGCTGGAAACGCAGCTGCACGCCCGGCTCGATGGTCAAGCTGCCGGGTGTGCGATCGTCGCCGCTGCTGCCGACCACCAGCATGCCGGCGACCATGTGATAGGGCACGCCGCGATCGTGCAGGGTGGCCTCACCGACGATCTCCGAGTTGCCGAAGCCCTCCTCGATCGTGATCTCATCGTCCTGGTTGCCGGCGTAATGACCACTGGGCACGCTGCTCACTGCACGCTGCCACAGGCGCAGCGGCGCCGAGCCACTGCCGGTGACGGTGAGCTCGCGCGAGTCCTCGCTGAACGTGGCGTTTTGGCTCAGCAAGACGCCGAGCGAGGCTGAATCCTCGATGGTCACGTGCTGCACGCTCGCGAGCGGCATCAGTCCCTGGGCCGAGCGCGGATCGCCGACCAGGACCAGGGTGCCGGTGCCGTCGATGCTCGAGTTGCCGAGCGCGCCGCCTCCACTCAGCGAGGCGTAGGCCAGGCGCGCGCGGCCCGTCTCGGTGACGCGGAGGCTGTCCCAGGCAGCGGCGCCGGCGCGCTCGAAGACGATGGGTTTGTCGGCGGTGCCCTCGGCGATCAGCTCCCCTTCGATCTGCATGCCGACGCGTTCGGCGAAGCGCACCACCGCGCAGGGCTCGATGGTCAGTCGCTGTCCCTCCTGGATGGTCGGCGGAAAATCCACGATGTGGGGGCTTGCGGCCGCGGTCCACACCGCGTCGTCGGACTCGAGCGTGGCGGTCGCGTGCACGGTGCCCTCACCGCTCGGGACACTGCACGTCGCGGGCACCGGGGCGTCGGTCCCGGTGTCGGTGCCAGGATCGGCCCCGTCTTCGCCCTCGCAGGCGACCACGACGGCGGCGCAGAACAGGAGAGCGGACCCTGGCAACGAGCGAAGTGACGGCATGAAAGCTCCTTGGGCGGCGCGCGAGGATGCACCCCCGAAAAACCTCACCGCCCGCACGACATGCTCCAAGGTTTTGCGCAGCTCCGCCATACTCCGATCACCCGGCGCATTGGCCATTCGGTGTCACCCGTTCGGAGACCGAGCATGCTCACCCGCACCCCCACGAGCCGCCCCCCGCTCGTCCGCGGCACGACCGCCATCGATCTCGTCGAGGCCGCCTACCAGCTCGACGGCACGGAGGCCGAGTGGCTCGAGGCCGTGACCGCGCGCGCCCAACCCGACCTCGACGTGGGCGCGGGGTTGTACGCATTTACCGGTGACAGCACCGCTCCGGACTACGCTCGCAGCCCAGTATTCGCCGCGCGGGCTCTCTCGCCAGCGTTCCAGGCGCGCCTGCTCGAGCTCAACGAGACCGCCCCCGACGCGATCTTCGATCTGCTGCGCAAACGACTGGTGACCTGCGGCGGGCTGGAGCAGGTCCTCGGCCGAGGCTCACCGGTGGTCGAGCATTTTCGCCGCGTGATGGTGCGCGCGGGGATCTCCGATGGCTTCTGCATGTTCGCCCAGGACACCGAGGGTGGCAGCGTCACCCTGTCGGCACCGTCCGCCGCCGTCGTGGCACCATCGCCGCGCGTGCGTGGGATCTGGCAGCGCGTGGGCCTGCACCTGGTGGCGGGGCTGCGCTTGCGGCGCAAGCTGGCGGCGCGCACGATGAGTCACGACGCCTTGCTGTCGCCGGCGGGGCGGGTCGAGGACGCCAGCGCCGAGGTCGCGGCCGATGGAGATGCACGGCGCACGCTCACCGAAGCGGTGCAGGCCATGGACCGCGCGCGCAGCGTCGAATTGCGCGGCTCCCCCGAGCGCGCCCTCGAGCTCTGGCGCGGTCTGGTCGCGGGTCGCTGGTCGCTCGTGGAGCACTGGGAGCGAGATGGCCGCCGTTACCTGGCCGCCTACACCAACCGGCCCGGCGTGCTCGACCCGCGCGCGCTGACCTCGACCGAGCAAAGCGTGCTCCGCCACCTGGCGCTGGGCGCAACCAACAAACAAGCCAGCTATGCGCTCGGTCTGCCGGAGAAAACCGTGTCGTCGTGTGTGACGCAGATCCTCAAGAAGCTGCGAGCCCGTTCGCGGGTGGAGCTGGCCGCCCTGCTCCAAGCCCGCAGCGCCGGGTCGCTCGACGTGGCCTTCGCCGAGGACAGGCTGCGGGTGCTGGCGGTGGACGTAAGCGTCGGCGACCCCGACTCGGTGCTCACCCCCTCCGAACGCGAGGTCGCCAACGGCGTAGCGCGTGGTCTCCGCAACGCACAAATCGCCAGCGCGCGGGGCGTCGCGCCGAGCACCGTGGCCAAGCAGCTACAGACCATCTATGCCAAGCTCGGCGTCGACAACCGCAGCCAGCTCGCCCGCCACCTCGCCCGCCACCGCGGGCCGGCGCGGGGGTGAGCGCCGTTCGATCGCGCCCCGAACGCGGCCTTCGCGAGTAGGCCGTCCATGTCCTTACGGACAGGCGCATTACGACAGATCTATCCTCCGATCATCACTCGGACGAAATCTCAAATTCACTAAACCTGACCAGCACCGTGTCTCAAGGTCATTGACAGGCTCCGGGGCTCGGGCACCTGGCAAGGCTCGAGCGCCACCGTGTGGCGAGCCACGACGAACAGGGCACGAATCTTTAGCGCATGCGCCGGAGCCTGAGCGTGACAGCCCAGAACAGGAGCGCGCCCGGGAGACCTCCCACGAAGATCGGCAGTAGCAGCTCGACCGTCAACGGCTCGGGCCGGCGTTCGAGGTACCACGCGACCGCCGGGAGCGAGCCGAGCGAGACGGCCACGAGCGCGATGCAAGAGCCGAGGCGCGTGAGCGCCGTCCGGCCATGCACGAGCCCCGCGACGAGCCCGAACAGAGCGGCCACGACGATGGCCGGGGCGAACGCGCCGGGATCGCCGAACCAAGCCTCGAACCAGCCCGCGCGGATGGCGGCCCCGGCCACGCCGCCGCCGGCCGCAATGCCGAAATTCCTCGCGGCGCGCAGGCTCTCGGGGTCCCCTTTGTCATTCACGGCCGCGCGGAGCTCGGCGCGCGCGGCACCGGCCATTGCCCCCAAAACTCGCCCTTCCCGGCGCAGCGTGAACGCGGCGAGGACGAACATCAGGACGAGCGCCGGAACTTCGGTCACGATGAACGTGAGGCCGGCGGCTGCGAGCGGATGCGTCGCTGGATCCTCGCCGAGCTCGGCCGCGAGGAACACCGCGTAGGGACCGGTTCCGGTAGCGACCCAGTACACCGTAAGCGACAGCGCCACGGCGCAGAGAAGGCCGCCGATGATCCGGACACGGAGGGGGAGGGGGGACACGCCGTGAGTATAACCAGCATTGGTGCGGGCCGCATATGTCCGCACCTTTGCTGCGCCGCAACATTGATCTCCGTTATGGACGCTTACCCCGGTCAACGCCAGGTGTGGCATCTTGCACCGCATTCATGTTGCAGCGCAAAATAGATCGCTTGACCATCCACGGGCCCCGAGACTAACGTCCCTGCCCGTCCGGACATTGAGGAGAAGTGTCATGCGGTGCTTGCTGCCCTCGCTGTCGTATCTGTTCATAGCGCTCTCTGGCCTCGGCCTGGCGACATCCGCCGGCTGCGACGCCTCGCCCGACGATGCGGGCGCCGTCGACGAGGCCGACGGTGGGAGCGACACCGGCGACGCCGTGCCCATCGCGAGGAACTTGCTCGATCCGGGGGAGGCCGTCCCTGCGCCGTTCGACGGACACTTCGATCCGCCGGCCGACGACGTGTACAAGGATGATTATCGGATGGTCGGCCAGCTCACGCCGCCGTCGTGGTCGTGGGGGAAGATCGAGCTGCTCGAGGGGCTCCAGGCCTACCGCACCGAGGGCTACAATCTGCGGAAGCAGAAACCTCGCTCTCGCTGCTCCCACTACGGACTCTCGCCTGCGAGGGCGACGATGGTGGCCGCGAAGGCGACGACACCGCAATCAGGCGATCAGTGTCCCCGGTCCGGTCGATCCACCGGGAGGCGGACCCCCGGCGAATACCTCCAGGGCATCGAGGGCGAGTTCATCCGCGCGGCAAGTCGCTCGCGGTCGGTCCAGGTGCACACAACGGGTCGACGGCGAGATCTCGCGGGGACGGCGCGAACCGCGCGGACCCGCCTGATGCACACTCGGCACATGGACGTCCGAGGGAAGACCATCGTCCTCACCGGGACCTTCGCGCGGGTGAGCCGCGCGGTCGCCGAGGCCGGGCTGAAGGCCCGCGGTGCGAAGGTGACCAGCTCGGTCTCGAAGAAGACCGACCTCGTGTTCGCGGGAGCGGATGCGGGATCGAAGCTCGAGAAGGCGCGCGAGCTGGGCATAGCGATCGCCGACGAGAGTGCGCTGTTCCTGGCGATCACCGGAGTCGCGCCCGCGCCGATCGGATCCCATCCGTTCCACGCCGCGTTCGATCGCCTGGTCGCGGAGCTCGAAGCGCACCCGCGGGTGCACCTGGCGATCGTGCACCGAGGTCCACCGCGAGATCCGAGCTCGATCGTGCCGCCGTTCGTGAGCCGCCTCGGGATCGCTCCGACCGACGAGGTGATCGCGTTCTATGCGGAGCGCGATGGTTGCGCGCTGGTGTGGCTCGACCGCGACGACCCACAGCTCGATGCGGCGGTGCATGCCCGCGACGATCGGATGCCGACGATCGCGCGCATCGACGAGCTGATGACGGACACCATGCACTTGATCGCAATGCCCTCGATCGATCGGGTGTTCGGACCGGAGGGCCTCGACTACTCGCGCGCCCACGCGACGATCGACGGCGAGATGGAGCGCTACGATCGGAGCTTCGTGGGCTTCGACTTCGTGGGCGACTGGTACACGCCTGCGTTCCTGGTCGATCGCGGCGTGGTGCGGGTGCAGGTCGGCGACGATCACGGCGTGTTCGACGACGGGCGACCCACGGTCTCGTTCGACGACTACGTCGGCGCAGTGGTAGCGACGAAGGGCTCGAACCGCTGGCGCGGCGAGCTCTTCGGGTTCTGCGCGACGGAGAAGCGTTTCGAGGAGGCACGCCGCGATCCCCGCGGCTTCCTCGCTACACGCCCGCCCTCGATCGACGATCTACTGCCCTCTCGCTACGGGCCGCCCGAGGAGGTGCGGGTCGCGGCGCTGCCGGCCGAGCCGCGGCTACGCGCGCTCGTCGAGGCCGCGGAGACCGCGCGCGCGGTCACGTACGAGGCGCAGAAGGACGGGCGCATGCTGATGCGGATCGAGCGCGCCGACGGGGGGCGTCAGCTCGCGTTCCTCCGCGAGGACGAGCGCGCCACGGTCGAGGCCGCGATCGCCGCCCGGCGTTGAGCCAGACGTCGTCGAGCACCTTCCGCGCGCCAGCGGTGAAGATCGGCTTCGGCTGTGACGCGACCAGCGGCGCCGCCGACGGGCTCGCGTGGCGCGGCGCTGCGTGGTTGGCGATACGCCGGCGCTCACGGAAACGGTAGGCGAGGGCGCGGGCGAGGCCAGTCGATCAGCAGCCGATTCCACATCGAGAGGCAACAGCACGGGATGGCGATTGAACAGCGTCCAGACGAGCGCTTGTTCCCGGGATTTGGTGATGTGGTGTACAGGAGGCGCTAGTACTGCCTGCCCGAAGTTCTCCAGGGGTTCTGTCCTGGATCCATCGCCAGGGCGGTATAGGCGGTGGAATAGGCGAGGCGCGAAAACGATCTCGTCGATGTGCCAGGCCCACGAGCACAACGGCTTCGTTTGGCACCTTCGGTCCGTGACGAACTGGAGGTGCTGGCCCGGAGTGGCCGCGCCGAGGCACGCCTCGTACTCCGGGCGAGGCTCGTGCTCCTCGCTGCCGAAGGGCACTCAAACCAGGAGATTGCGCGGAGATTGGGCTGCCACGTGGACACGGTGAGGGGGTGGCGTGGGCGCTTCGCGCGTGATGGGCGAGTCGTGACGCTCGAGGATCGTCCGCGAAGTGGGCGACCTCCTCGGGTATCGCCGGCGACACGCTGCAAGCTCATCAAACTCGCCTGTGACAAGCCTGCCAGGCATGGCCAGCAGACCCGTTCGACGTGGACATATGCGACGTTGGCAAGGCGCCTGCTTCATGAGACAGGTGTCGGGCTCAGCGTGTCCGAGGTGGGGCGAATCTTGCGCAACGAGGATTTCCGGCCGCACAAGATGAGGCTCTGGCTGCACAGCCCCGACCCCGACTTCTGTCGCAAGGTTCAGCGCATCTGCGATCTCTACCATCATCCCCCGGACGGAGCTCATGTGCTCTGCGTCGACGAGAAGACCGGCATGCAGGCGCTCGGACGGAGATTTCCCAGCAAGCTCCCCGCGCCCGGCCGCGCGGGCCGTTTCGAGTTCGAGTACGTCCGCCGCGGTACCTGGTCGTTGTTCGCGGCCTTCGACGTCCGCACCGGTGAAGTCCTGGGCGAGTGCAAGCCGCAACGACGGGCCGAGGACCTCTTGGACTTCATGGAGAGCCTTGCCCGCAAATATCCTACCGGCCAGCTCTACGTCGTCTGGGATAACCTCAACATCCACTATGAGGGTGCGGACCAGCGTTGGGCTCGCTTCAACCGGCGTCACGGCGACCGCTTCCACTTCGTATACACGCCGATCCATGCCTCGTGGGTCAACCAGATCGAGATCTGGTTCTCGCTGCTGCAGCGCCGCGTCCTTCGTTACGCCGACTTTCCTTGCGCCGGAGCCTTGCCCCGCGCCGTGATGAGCTTCATCCGGCGCTGGAACAGCGACGAAGCGCACCCGTTCAACTGGACCTTCCGCGGTCACTTCGTCCACACTCAGCGGCACCACGCCGCATGAGCCGTCCACGCACCACCCGCAACGCCGCTGCGAAATCGGATGATGACGCTCGCGCTGTCGAGCAGTTCCTGCGCCAACACCAGGGCCTCGCACATATCCGTGTCCGGCATCGCGCCCCGCTCATCACCCTCGAGTCCGGCCCCACCCACGATCCGATCCCGCACGCGCGCCTGCGCCGTCTCGCCGCCAACTTGTGGCAGCTGGAGATGGCTACCCATACCGGGCGCTGGGAACCAACACCCTTCCGCGCCTCTCGCGACGAACTGCTCGAGCTGCTCCTCGGCAACTTCGGCTGGACCCTTGCAGAGAGGGCCTAGCAACCCCTGGAGAACTTCGGGCCGGATGTACTAGACCCCAATGCCAACGACGGCGGGAACAATGGGGACGCACTTGAGGCTGTTCCAGGTCGTTCTACCGTGCATTGCGAGCTCTGCATGTCCCGAGGGCCAGAAGTGCAGGCCCTACGCTGCGAGCGACAGGGGCTCGCCGGGAGCGACACCGGCGGCACGATCACGGCGAACGACAGCGGCTCGCCGGGCTCGTGGCGGAGCGACAGCGTCTCTTCGGAGGCAACTCCGCGAGCGCGGCGGAGCGACTGGGACCGAGCTCGGGGGTGAGGGCTCCGTCGACGCGATCGGCGGTTCGGCACCAGCCCCGACGACAGCGACGCGAGCGCGCATCCTCGTGGCCGCGGAATCGGTCGGCCCGGTGGCGCGTTGGCAGCCACGGGGTCGCATGAGCCGCACGAACGAGCGTATCCGGGAGAGCCGCCGCCTGGCCGTGGGCCTGGGCCTGAGCGGGGCAGCGTTGGTCGGTTTGATTTATTTCGAGGGCATGTCCGCCCGCGCGGTCGAAGAGGCGGGGGAGGACGACCTCGACGGGCTCGCGGTGTTCGCGGTCGACGACTTCGAGTCCGAGTCGGTCGCTCCCGTCGCTGCGGTCGAGCCGATCGTGATGGCGACGGTCACCGAGGTCGACCTCGCGGCGCTGCCGGTCGAGCCGCTGGGCCCCGCGCTGGTCGTCGTGCCCGATATCGAGCAAATGACCCTGCGCAAGGCCGCGAAGGAGCTCGCGGCGGTCGGCCTCAAGCTGTCGGTGCGCGACGAGTACGGCGACGCGGTCCCGCGCTGGTCATGGGGCGACTACGAGGTGCGCACGCAGAAGGTCGACGCCGGCACGGAGGTCGTGCCCGGCGCGACGGTGAAGGCGAAGGCGCGCGCGCTGAGGCGTCTCGTGTCGGGGTACTGAGCCGATGAACGACGCGATCGTACAAGTGCTCGTGTTCACGGCGCTGGCGGGCCTCGCGTTCGCGCCGCTCGAGCAGCTGTTCGGCCGCCATCGCGGCCCGCGGCCCGATCGCCTCGCGGACCTCGGCTTCGCTACCTTCGGCGGTCTGCTCGTCCACCTCGGCGTCGCCACGCTGGTCGGGGGCGCGCTGGCGGGGCTCGAGCCCCTCGCGCTCGCGGAGCCGCTGTTCGTCGCGGTCGGCGATCGCACGGTTCGCACCGCGCTCGAGGTCGGGGTCGGGCTCGTGATCTTCGAGCTGGTCGGCTACGCGTACCACCGGCTCGCCCACGCGGTCCCGTGGCTGTGGCGGCTGCACGCGGTGCACCACAGCTCGGAGCGCATGGACTGGCTGGCGTCGTTCCGCCAGCACCCGCTCGAGATCGTGCTGATGACGCTGGCCCAGAACGCGGCGCTGGTGCTGCTCGGCGTGCCGCTCGGCGCGCACGCGCTGGTGCTGCTCGCGCTGCGCCTCAACACGGTGTTCGTCCACGCCGATCTCGAGCTGCCGCGCAGCCGGGCGACGAAGTGGTTGAGCGAGCTGCTAGCCACGCCGGCGTTCCACCACCGGCACCATCAGTGCGACGGAGCGCCGCGCAACTTCTCCACGGTGTTCCCGTGGATCGATCGCCTGTTCGGCACCCACGACCCCGCGCCCGCGGGTCCGGTGGGGTTGTCCACGCCGACGCCGCGCAGCTTCCTCGGACTCCTCGTCCTGCCGTTCGTGGGTCGCCGCGTGGAGTGACGGAGCATGGATGGACAGCTGCTGCGAATTCGAATGAGCGGAGAGGCGACCAGGGCTTCGACGTCCGGTCGCAGCCACCACCCTCGACGACCGTCGCCGCCGGCTGACTCAATCGTCTACCACGGTGACGGCGCATCGCGGCCGCGGCGAGGGACGACGGGGTGAACGCCATCGTGCCGACACCGCGGTCCCGCGCCCCGAATCGCAGGAGTGCCGTGTCGACGACGACACCGGCACCCGATACGAACCTTGGCGGTCTGGACATCGACGCAACGGCGCCCGCGTTCGGCGAATCCGCGCCTCCGGACAGCTGTCAGCACCTCGACGAGCGCCCCGCGCGTGCGATGGCGACCCGAGCCGGCCGGCGGGACGAGGACCAGCCGATTTGCTAACGTCGCCCCATGGACGAGGACGACGGAGCGCTCTTGAGCGCCTGGGCTGCCGGCGATGGAGAAGCCGGTAGCCGCCTGTTTATCCGCCATTACCGCACCGTCTACCGATTCTTCGCCAACAAACTGTCCAGCTTGGCCACCGTCGAGGATCTGGTCCAGCAGTGCTTCCTGGCGGGCGTCGAGGCGCGCGCGCGCTACCGCGGGGACGCCAGCTTTCGCACGTTCTTGCTGTCGATCGCGCGTAATTTGCTCCTGAAGCACCTGCGTGACCGCCACAAGGATCAGCCGATCGACAGCGACGAGATCTCGCTCGCCGATTGCGGACTGGGGGTGAGCACGATCATCGGCATCCAGCGCGAGCAGCAGATCCTGTTGACGGCGCTTCGGAGGATTCCGATCGATTCGCAGGTCGCGCTCGAGATGACGTACTGGGAGCAGATGTCCGGCAAGGAGATCGCGGCGGTCCTCGGCGAGACCGAGCCGGCGATCCGCGGGCGGCTGCGCAAGGCCAAGCTCGAGCTGCGTGGCGCCGTCGAGGCGCTGGCCAGGACGCCCGAAGAGATCAGCTCCACGATCGACGGGCTCGAGCGCTGGGCCGACGGCCTGCGCGATTACTGGGACGCTGGCCGCTGAGCGATGACCGACGCGGGTGGCGAGGCGAGCGAAGAGCCGGCCGGCCTGGCGCGGGCGCTGCCCGACAGCGTCGACGCCGAGTTGGTCCGTGCGCGGTTGATGACCACGATGTTCGGCCGTGAGGCAGTCTCGCCGCGCTTCGGTCGCTTCGAGCTGCGCGAGCGGATCGGAGAGGGCGGCATGGGCATCGTGTACCGCGCCTTCGATCCGCAGCTCGAGCGCACGGTGGCGGTCAAGTTGATCGACACCCGCGCCTTCCCTGCGAGCCAGCGCGAGCGGGCGCTGCGAGAGGCACGGAGCCTGGCCCGGCTCGCCCACCCCAACGTCATCACGATCTTCGAGGCCGGGTTGACCGACGAGCGCGTGTGGATCGCGATGGAGCACGTGCCCGGGACGACGATGCGCGACTACCTGACGCGCACGCCGCGGCCGACGTCCACGGCGATCCTCGAGCACTGGATCGCCGTGGGCCGCGGCCTCGTCGCGGTTCATGCGGCCGGACTGGTCCACCGCGACGTCAAGCCCAGCAACGTGCTGATCGGGGACGACGGCCGCGCGCGGCTGATCGACTTCGGCCTCGTCCACTCGCCGCGCAGCGAGCCGTACGCGCCCGCCAGCACGCAGGAGAGCGGAGCGAGCGGCGACGACACGCCGCGCGCCGCCGGGTTCGCCGGCACGCGGGCCTACGCCGCGCCCGAGCAGCTCGCCGGGCGCGAGGTCGACGCTGCGGCCGATCAATACTCCCTGTGCGTGGCGATCTGGGAGTCGCTCGCCGAGCGCCGGCCGACGGGCGCCGACGACGCGAAGATCGAGCACGCGTCACCGCGGCTCACCCGCGCCCTCTCGCGCGGCCTCTCGCTCGATCCGCGGGCGCGCTTCCGGTCGCTCGCCGAGCTCCTCGCCGAGCTCGAGGCGGTCGTCGCCGGGCCGCGGCGGCGGCTCGGCCTGGCCCTCGGCGGCGCGGCCCTTGGCGCTCTCGTGACCGGCGGGGCGGCCGCGCAGTTCGTCGCGCCGCCCGAGCAGCCGCCGCTGTGCGCTGTCGACCCGGGAGCGCTCGCGGGCACCTGGGACGACGCCCGGCGAGCCGCGCTGCGCGAGCGCTTCACCGACGACTCGCTCGCCTTCGCCCAGACCACGGTGTCGACATTGACCGCGGGGTTCGACGCGTGGGCGCGCGAATGGCAGGAGGCGCGGCGGGCAGCGTGCGCGGCGACGCGGATCGAGGGGCTGCAATCCGACTCGGCCCTCGACCTTCGCAACGCCTGCCTCGAGCGCAAGCGCCGGCGCGTGGAGGTGGCGCTCGACACGTTGCTGGCCGAGGACAGCGACCTGCCGCTCGCCGGGCGGGCGCCGGAGCTGTTGGCGAACCTACCGGCGCTCGACGATTGCAGCGATCCCGAGCGGCTGGCGCAGATCGAGCCGTTGCCGGCGGAGGAGCCGGCGCGCGGGGCCGTCCTGCGCGGCTACGACGTGCTCGCGCGGGCTGGCGCCCTGGCGGCCGCTGGGGCGCTCGCCCGCGCAGAGGCGAGCGTCGATGAATTCATGGCAGGTGGCCCGCCGCGGGGCTACGTCCCGCTGCGCCTCGAGCTCGACGCATTCCCGGCGCGGCTCGATCTGCTGCGCGAGCAGACGACCCGCGGGGTCCCGGCGCTCGTCGCCGTCGCCCGCGAGGCGGAGGCGCAGCGGCTCGACGAGCTCGCTGCGACGCTGCTGGTCGAGGCGGCCGAGGCGGCGAGCGGGCGCTGGTCGAAACCCGAGCTCGAGCAGTGGCTGATCGACGAGGCCGACGCCGCGCTGCGGCGGCTCGGTCGCTCGACGGACCCGCGGACCCTGTCGCTGCGCGTGGCCAAGGCGCGGCAGCTGGCGCAGGCTGGGCGCTTCGCCGACGCGCTCGCGGCTCACGAGCAGGTCCGCGAGTCGGCGCGGCAGCTCGGCGAAGACACGCGCGCCGAGTCGCAGCGGCTGAACATCGCCGCGATGCTGGCCCAACTCGGTCGCCACGACGACGCGCTGGCGATGCTCGAGGCGGGCCACGCGGCCGCGCGGCGCCGCTGGGGCGATGGCTCGCCGGCGGCCGGCGACTACGCCTTCGACCTCGCGCTGCTCGCCATCGACACCGGCGACCTCGCGGGGGCGCGCGCACGCCTCGACGCGGCCGAGGACTCCGCGCGCCGGGCCTTCGGCGACGACTCGCTGAGCGCGGCGCGGATCGAGTTCGTGCAGACCAAGCTCGACATGCTCGCCGGCGAGTTCGCTACCGGCCTCGCGCGGCTCGACGCCGTCATGGCCGTGCACGAGCGCGAGCTCGGGCCCGCGCACGAGCTGCTCGGCGAGCTGCACGAGGCGCGCGGCGTGCTGCGCTTCTTCGCGGGTGACATCCCGGGCTCGATCGCGGCGTACCAGGCGGCGCTGCCGATCCGCGTCAGCGTCCTCGGGCCGACGCATCCGCTGGTCGCTCGCCTGTACAGCAACCTCGGCGAGTCCGAGCTCGCGCTCGGCCGCCTCGACGAGGCGCGCGCCAGCTTCGATCGCGCGCTGGTGATCTACGGGTCGACCAAGCCGCCCGAGGACCCGAGCCTGGCGCTGCCGCTCAAGGGCCGGGGTAAGGTCGCGCTGGCCGCAGGGCAGCCCCGGCAGGCCGTCGAGGACCTCGAGCGGGCGCTGGCGCTGCAGCTCGAGAGCGGCGCGGAGCCGCTGGAGATCGCCGATCTGCGGTTCTCGCTGGCGTGCGCGCTCGCGGCCGGCGAAGGGCGACGATCGCCGCGCGCGGCGCTGCTGGCCCGCGAGGCGCGGGCCGACTACGCGGTCCGCGACATGAAGGAGCAGGTCGCGGCGATCGACGCGTGGTTGCGCGGCTGATCAGGCGCCCTTGCGCTTGATCGTGAACGTCGGGTCGGGCAGCGACAGGAGAGGGAGCTGTTCGCCGTCGGCGTAGCTCCCGGTGATGCGGAGCACCGAGCTCGCGTCGGCGGGCACCTGGAGATGCACGGCGATCGTGACCGACACGAGCACGGTCTCGCTCCACCGGTTGACGCTGTCCTGCACGATGTCGACGGTGAACGGGCGACCGGTCGAATTGCGAATGGTCAATTCGACCGTGGTCGTCGCGCCGTCGACCTCCAGCTTGGCCGAGGTGTCGCTCGGTGACGACCTGGTCGACAGCGACGCCAGCAGGGGTGTCCAGCACTGGCCGGAAGCATCATAGGACTGCCAGACATAACCTTCGACATCGGGCCAGGGGCCCAGCGCGAGCTCGTAGCCGACCGTCTTGCCGTTGAACACGTAGTCGTACGATTCGCCGCCGAGGCTGCCCTGCGCGACGCCAGCGGGGAACGGCGACCTGTTCGAGTCCTCTTCCGTGTTGTCCGCGTCGTAGTAGCCGAACAGCGCGTATCTGTCGTACCCGTCGTAGGTGCGCTCGCAGTACACCTGATAGGCGCGGTCCTGGTCGGCGAGGCCGACGCTGATCCACCCCCAGGAGTCCGTATGCGGGGGATTGAAGCTGGCGATCTGAACAGCGGTCGCGCCGGCGGGGACCTTGACGAAGGTCGAACCCTGCGGGCAATTCAGCGCCACCTCGGATCCGGCGGGGACCACTTCGAATGCATAGAGATCGACGCGGGAATTATTGGTGAGGTTGATCTTGTAATTCGTCACGTCGCGGCCTCCATCGCATCGTACTTCGCGGCCGGGTGCGCGAGGGAGGACGAGCGAGGTGAGGCCGCGCACCGCGCTCGTCCGCGCCTCGTCGCGTTCAGGACTCCATCTCGAACCGCAGGATGTTCTGGTTGTTGTCGCCGGCCTCCGTGAAGGCGACGTAATTGGCGGTGATCTTGGCGACGGGGCCGTAAAGTTTCCTTCGCGGGTCGTCCTTGAGCGAGATCGAGCCGTCACTGTTGAGGATGACCGGGTTGCGCCAGCCGCCCTTGAGACCCCAACCCGCGTAGTCCTGGTCCGCGAGTCCGAGGTAGCGATCGTTGGGCGTGGTCTCCTTCTCGAGGTAGAGGTCCGCGCCGCTCGACGCCCACACGAGAACAGCCGCGCCCTTGGCGTCGGTGACGGTCACGTAGTTGTCGTGGGTGCCCAGGTAGCCCACGAACTCGCCGGTCATGAGGTTGAAGCACTTCATCTTCTTGTAGGTGGTCATGGTCGTTCTCCGAGGAGGGAAGCCGCGATCGTCGTGGCTTGCATGTCCGTAGTTCCGCGACCTCCGAAGTCCGACATAAATTGGCGAAATTTCGCGTTATAGGGACTCAAATCCGGAATTTGGAAGGGAGGACGGAGCGTGGCCGGCACGACATTACCGTCGACGCGCGGCCCGCGTGATCGGCTGCGAGCGTCTTGGACGATGACGTCGTCGAGGCGCTTCGCATGGTCCCGGCGTGCGCCCCCGGAGGGTCCGATCGGGGTCCGCGGTCCAGCGCAGGCTGCGACTCGTCGATGATGTGTGTGTTTCAGGGGCGCGAACCTGTCTGCAAAGAGCCGCGAGCCCTCGGAGGTAAGCGTCCGGTGAGCTGCGTCGTGACGAGGCGTCAGCCGGGGACCTACAAGGAGGCCCCGGAGGATGAATGGCGAAAGAGACCGACGAAGATCGTGATGACCGTGGCGCGGTCGTGCTGCAGCCCGAGCCGCCAGCGCGAGGGACGTTCGCGCTGCTGATCCCGGGCGACATGTCGTGGTCTTCGTGTTCGCCAGTCGCAGGTCCGATCGCGTGAAGGTGCTGTGGTGGGACCGTAACGGCTACTGCCTGATGTACAAGCGGCTGCATCGGGCGCTGTTCCGCGTACCGGTGGCGGGCGAGCCGTCGCAGCGCTCGGTGGTCGTCGACACGAAGAGCTTCGCGGAGCTGCTGCGAGGCGTCGAGCGAGCTCCGCGGCGTGAGGGGCGAAATCGCTCTTGACGTGAGCGCTCAAAAGCGTACGTAGGAGACGTGACCGAGGTCGAGCTCGTCCGCCATGAACTCGAGAGCCGCATCCGCGAGCACGCGGACGCGATCGACAAGCTGACCGCCGAGCGCGAGCGGTACAAGAAGCTCTACTTGGACTTGCTCGAGCACTGCAAGCTGCTCGAGAAGGGCATCGTCGTCGGCCAGAAGGCCGAGCGCTTCACCGCCGGCGACGACCCGCAGCTCGCGCTGCAGATCCTCGAGATGATGCTCGCGGGCCGCGACGTCGTCGTCGAGGAGATCGGGGAAGAAGTCGAGCTCGACGATGCCGACGACGAAGACGCCGACGACGCGGAGGTCGATCGTCCCGCGCCCACTCGGCGGCGCTCTCGCGGCCGCCGGCCCCTGCCCGAGAACCTTCCGCGGGTCGAGATTGAGGTGCTGCCGCCCGAGGTCGTGCGCGAGGGCCTCGACGCGTTCCAGCGGATCGGCCAGGTCGTCTGCGAGGTGGTCGAGCGTCGACCGGCCTCGCTGGTCGTGGCGCGGATCGTCCGGCCGAAGTTTGTCCGCAAGGGCGAGGCGGAGGGCACGATCGACGACGAGGGGCCGGCCGTGCAGATCGCGGAACGACTGGAGCTGCCGATCGAGCGCGGCCTCGCCGGCCCCGGCCTCCTCGCCGACACGATCGTGCATCGCTGGCAAGACCATCTGCCCACGAACCGCCTCGAGGCGCTCTACGCCCGCGACGGCCTCCAGCTCGCGCGCTCGACGATCTGCGGCTGGCACGAGCAGCTCGCCGACCTGGTCGAGCCGCTCGTCGAGGCGATGTTCGCCGACGCCTTCGCGCAGCCCTATCTCTGCACCGACGCGACCGGCGTCCTCGTGCAGGCGAAGGAGCAGTGCCAGCGCGCCCACTTCTGGGTGCTCGTCGCGCCCGAGCGCCACGTCCTGTTCCGCTTCTCGCCGGCCCACGACAGCGAGGCCGTCGATCGGCTCCTGAAGGGCTATACAGGCTATCTCGTCGCCGACGCCCACGCCGTCTATGACCACTTGTATGCGACCGGCGAGGTCGTCGAGGTCGGCTGCTGGGCCCACTGCAGGAGGTACTTCTTCAAGTGCCTCGGCTCGGAGCCGGAGCTGACCAGGCACGCGCTGTCGCTGATCAAGGCACTCTTCAAGATCGAGCGGGCGCTGGCGACGGCGCCACGCAAGAAGCGAGAGTCGGTCCGGCAGGCGAAGTCGAAGCCGATCGTCGACGCTTTCTTCCTCTGGTGCGACCAGCAGGCCGCGCTCGCCCTCGACGGCACGCCGCTGGCCAGGGCCCTCGGCTACGCCCGCAATCAACGGACAGCCCTGCAGCCGGCGCGAGGTCATCGGGCGCAAGAATTGGCTGTTCCTCGGCAGCGAGGAAGGGGCCCTCTCGCCGGCTGCCTCGAATTGCCATGAATTCATGGTGCGTCGATTCGCGCACTCGCCTTGATCCCGCCTGCGCGGCTCTGTCTTAGAGGTGGAGCGGGCGGGTGAAACTAGCGATGTTCCCACCCAGCTTTCTCACTGTGGTGTCGCGGGACATGGCAAACAGCTGCAAGTTCAGGGTCCGGGCCTGGACGGCGGTCTGCATTTTGGTTTTTCCGCTCGAGAAGCGGAAGGACAGGAGGTCGGTCACCTCGTCCTCGGTCTCGAAGATGAAGCTCATGTCCTGCAGGAACACCAAACCGTCGAGCTCGGTGCACACGGCGATCTGGAAGTTGCCTCTGCGCTGGCTGTGGGCTTCGCGGTAGAACTCGCCGAGCCGGCCGTCCGTCTTCGGCAGCCGAGTCAGCTGCTTGAGAACGGCCGCGACCGCCTGCGACTGGACGCCGGTCAGGCTCGCCGCGGCGATCTCGAGGATCACCTCGTCCATGGTGAAGGAATCGTTGCTGGACTCCCAAGACCTTGGGTCGAAGGAGCCCCCATCCCAGCCTAACGTCGCGAGAACCTGGTTGTATTGTCGGTACCAGTCATACGTTGCATTCTCGCGGTCGAACTTCTTGTCGGCGGCGAGCTGAGCGAACAGCGTCGAAATCAGCACGTCGCTCTGGGTCTGCTCCGAGACCGCGGAGACGAAGACTACCAGGCTGCCCTTGTTGATGGTGACTTGCGCGTTTGTAGAGTCCATGGCGAGCGAGCATAACCCGCACGGACGGCGCCGGGGAGTCGGGCGAACCGCGAGCGGACGCGCGGTATGCACCCCTGCCATGCTGCGACCGACGCAACACCGATCCACGCCCAACCCGCAACGCGGCCCCTGGGTCATCTGTCAGGCCGATGATCTGGCGACGGAGACGGGACGACGTCGTCCGGCGTGAACCACCTGTCGCTCTGGATCGGCTCGACCTCGACCTGGCTTCGGCCCTGGCGCTTCGGCCTCGCAGCGGGCGTCGTCGGCTTCGCAGTGGGCGTCGTCGGCTCGGTTGGCTCGACCTGGCTCCGGCTTTGCCTCGGCTTCGCAGCGGGCCGACCTGGTTCATCGTCCCGAACCGGCTCCCGCCCGGGATCGCTGGCGACACGTTGAGAATCCTCGCGCTGTCTAACGACACCGGCGAGATTGTGGCAGCGGGGGGTTGCACCTCCGCGCGTGCGGGGTCGGCCGCAGGTAGTCGGGGAACCGCGCGGCTCCCCCCCCAAGCGTACCATCCTCCAGTGAAGGCCCAGACCCTTTGCCAGGGCTTTGCCAAAACCGGCCGTTTTGCCAGGGATGGATCGTAACTGATGGTGGAAACGCGTGGCTAAACACCCATCAATACGGCCAGGAGACGAGGGGGCCGAATGATGGGTGTTATAGTTCTTGTTGGGGAAGTACTGGTAGAGCGAGCCGACGCTGACGCCGGCCCGCTCCGCCACGCGAACGGTGGTGAACGCGGCCGCGCCGTCGCGCTCGAGAACGCGAACCGCGGCCTGCAGGATGGCCTCGACGAGGCGGCTCGAACGCGCCTGCTGCGGGGTCTTTCGGGGTGATAGGACGGGCCTGGGTCGTCTCGGCATGACGGGTGGGGTGACGAGTGTGTTCGACATGGATCCTCTTCGTGTGGCGCGAGGTCGCGTCCCTCGATAAAATACGAATGAACCTTCGCTTTCACAATTCGCGGCGCCGCGTCGCGCACCGCCGCCGCGGGACGTGCGTGCCGCCCGGCTCACGACGCGAGCAGCAGCGGCAGCTTGCGCGCCCCCGTCATGTTCGGGCTCGGGATGAACTCCGGCCCCTCGGGGTCGACGCGCAGGTCGGGGAAGCGGTCGAGCAGGATGCCGAGCGCGACGCGGCCTTCGAGGCGGGCCAGCGGCGCGCCGAGGCAGACGTGGATCCCGCGGCCGAACGCGACATGCGGGCTCGGATCGCGGGTCGGGTCGTATTCGTCGGGGCGGGCGAACTGCCGCTCGTCGCGGTTGGCCGCCGCGATCCACACCATCAGCAGCTTGTCGGCCGGGATCCGCGCCCCGCCGAGCTCGGTCTCGACGGTGGTCGCCCGGCCGACCGCCGCGAACGGGCTGAGGAAGCGCAGCGACTCCTCGATCGCCCCTGGCAGCCAGCGGCGGTCGGCGCGGACGCGGGCCATGTGTTCGCGGTGAGCGTCGAGGCACAGCACCGTGTTGCCGAGCAGCATCGTCGTCGTGATGTGACCGGCGATCAGCAGGACGGTGGCGAAGTTGACCACCTCGTTGCTGGTGAGGCGCTCGCCGTCGACCTCGGCCTGGACCAGCTTCGTCAGCAGGTCTTCACGCGGCCGCTGCATGCGCTCGGTCGCGTGGGCCGCGAGGTACGCCAGAGCGGCCATCAGCTCCAGGCGCCCGCGCTATCCTTTGGTGCAGATCAGGCACCACAGTGATCCCCTCGGCGTGCCTACCGCACGGTACGCTCCCTGTCTACGATGAAGACCAGCCAATTGCTGCCAGTCGCCCGACTGGCTTGGCCCGCCCAGGCGGGCCGTTTTCATGGAGGTTTCATCATGTTTGCAGTAGATAACACCGCGCACCAGGGTAGCCAGCAGTTCAACGAACTGGTTCCGTCCCGCTACGCGCTGCAGGTCGGCGAGATCGACGTGCTGGTCGTCAGCGACGGCGTGCTGCCGCTGCCCACCGCGACCATGGCCACCAACGTTGATCCGGCCGACCTGTCGGCCTGGCTGGACCGCATGTACATGCCGCAGGACGCGTTCGACTGGCCGCTGAACGTGATGGTGGCGCGCAGCGGCGAGCAGATCATCCTGGTCGACGCGGGCCTGGGCGGCCAGTACGCTGGCTTTCCCCGCGCCGGCCAATTCCCGCAGCGCCTGAAGGCGGCCGGCATCGACCTGGCGGCCGTCACCGACATCATCATCACCCACATGCACATGGACCACGTGGGCGGTCTGCTGGTGGACGATGTGAAGCAGCGCCTCAATCCCGATGTGCGCATCCACGTGGCTGCCGCCGAGGTGGAGTTCTGGGGCACGCCGGACTTCTCCCAAACGTCCATGCCTACGCCGGTGCCGAACGTGCTGCGCACTACCGCCACGCGCTTTCTGGAAGAGTACCGCGACCGCCTGCGCATTTTCCAGGACAGCTACGAGGTGGCGCCAGGCGTGGTGGTTCGCCTCACCGGCGGCCACACCCCTGGCCACAGCGTGGTTGACCTGGCGTCGGACGGCGAGCGCCTGACCTTCGCCGGCGACGCCATGTTCCTGGTCGCGTTCGACCACCCGGACTGGCACAACGGATTCGAGCACGACCCGGAGGAGTCGGCGCGCGTGCGCATCGGCTTGTTCCGCGAACTTGCCAGGACGGGCGGCCTGCTGGTGGCGTCGCACTTGCCGTTCCCCTCCGTCGGCCGCGTGGCTATTGAAGGTGAAGCCTTCCGCTGGGTACCGGTCATCTGGGATTTCTGATCTCTGCCACAGGCAGGCGGAGTGAGGACTAAGCCCCTCCGAGTGGAGACCCGCGGCGTTTTGGCAGCGGAGGGGCTTCCAGAACTCCTTCAAGGTCTGGACGGTCCCCTGGGTCTTCTTGATGGTCCTGGGCGCACCCGCTGCCCGCAGGCCGCGGACCCTCGACATCGAGCGCGGCGCAGAGCTCGTCCAGGTCGAGCTGGCAGCTCGCGCGCTCGCATGGCTCGACGGCGGAGTCGGGCAGGTCGTATCCGCACGCCGATCAACCCGGAAGACGCGTGGGTGTGTAGTTCGCCTCGGGGAAGCCGCAGTCGAGGGTGTAGGTGCCCATGAAGTTCAACTCGACGCCCGCGAGCTCCGGCGTCGGCAACCACACGATGTCATCCTGCAGGCAGTCGCACGAGCCGATGTTCGGCGGGCCGCGCAGGGCCTCGAACTTCCGGCACAGGGTTGTGTGCGCCGCGGGGCCCCGCGGTCGCGTCTCGACGCGGAGGCGGCCGAGCAGGTCCTGACCCTCGCACACGGCGTGGCACGCGGAGATGTCGACGTCCATACCGGCGAATTGACAGGCCTCGACGGCGACCTCGAGGAAGCCGTAGCCGCCGTGCTCGTTCCGCCCGAGCGACCCCGTGGCGAACGCGGGGCGCGGCTCACAGGGGGTCGCGCAGGCGATCGCGCCGCTCGTCCGCCGTGCGATGTCCTGATGGGTGTCGCGCGGGTTGTGGAGGGCGTACGGGCGTGTGCCGCACTTCCCGGGCGCCGCCCCGTCGCCGTGCGCCGGGGCGGTCGGTGGCGGCGGCGCGACGGACCGCGGTGTCGGCGTGCAGCCGACCATCGCGGACGCGGTCAAGAGCGAGCACAGGCGCCAGAGCGTCATGAAGAACCATCCTGCCTCATTACGACCGGCGCGCACCATTCGATCCTGCGTGCGACAGACGTGGAGGGCGGCCGCTCGCGGCTGCCATGCCGCTCTGCGGGCGGTGGGGCACGTTCAGACGAGACATCGAGCTCGTGTCGGGGCATCTTCTTGTCGGCATGAGCACCGACGCCGAACTCGTCGACGGATGGCGCCGCGGGGAGCGCGAGGCCTGCGCGCAGCTCTTCGAGCGCTGAACACCAGGAGCTCGACCACCGCCGGCAGCCCGAGCTGGGCCATCAGCAGCAGCGGGACGTGAAGCAGCGCCGAGACGGCGAAGGCGAGCGGATCGGCCGCCGGATCGAGGTACATGCCGCAGCCCTGGGCGCCGTGGCCGAAGGCGCGATAGGCCGCGTACCAGGCGACGACGACGAGCGCGTACGGGGCGAGCGTCCGCACGCGAGCTCGCCAGCCCTCGGCGCGCTCGAGTACGAGGGCGTATGCCGCGAGGTACCCGAGGCACGCCAGCGCCGACTCGGGGGCCAGGAGACCCAGCGCGAGCGCGCCGGGCCCGACGACGACGCCGACGGTCCAGCCACGGGCGCGCCAGTGGTGATGCGCGAGCAGGGCGAGCACGCCGAACACGGCGCCGATGAGTCCGTGTCGCGCCGCGATCCACCCGACGCTGGCGGCGTGGGCGTCGTCGACGGCGAACAGGAGCAGCGCGTGCATGCGGGGCGCGACCCTGATGGACTACCCCGACGCGTGCGCTCGACGTGCCGGTGCGAGACCGCTGAGGCGAGATCGATCCGCGCCGCGATGGAGCGCGCTCCATCGCGGCGGCGGGCCTCGCCGGCGGCGGGCTCACTCGACGTCGATGTCGGTGAGGGTGTCCGGCAGCGGGCTCGAGGGCTGCGCGGCGCGGGGCTTCATGAAGTTCGCCTGCGAGGGCTCGCGCATGAAGGCCGGCGGCGGGACGTCGCGGCTGTTCATGAAGTCGCCGAGGCCGGGCTCCTGGTGGGCGAAGAACGCGAGGATCGGCTTGACGCCGGCGATCTGCTCCTCGGTGGCGGCGTCGCGGATCGCCTGGTCGGCCAGCGCGGCGGCCATCGACTCGCGGATCTCGGCGATCTCCGCGTCGAGCTCGGCGATGCGTGCGGTGCCCTCGTCGATCACCTTCTGGGCCCGCGCGCCGCCCTCGCGGATGAACGCCTGCAGCGCGTCCACCTCGGCGCTCGCTGCCTGGATGATCTTCTGCGTCGGGACATCGAAGGCGGTGAACGCCGCCTCGACGATCTGCCGCTTCAGCGCGGCCGGCGAGTTCTCCGGCAGGCTCCGCAGCAGGTCCTGAGCCTTGGTCACGCGCTGCTGCTGCTCGACCTCGACGCCAGCCCGGCGGAGCACCGCCGGGAAGTCGATCTCGGTCGGGTAGCGCTCGGCGAGGCGAAATTGGGGCGGGGGCGGGGGAGCGGGTGGCTGGATCGGCATGGGTGCGGGTGCGGGTGCGGGTGTGAACGCGGGGACGGGTGCGGGGGGGAGCGCGGGCATGTCGTCATCGACATCGATCGGGCGGCTCCCGAACAGGCCCTTCAGGAAACTCATCAAGCCCATGGTCTGGCCCTCTCTGGCATGGGACCGACTTTACTCCATTTTTTGAGGGGGCGCGCTTAAGCGGTTCGAAGGGGGAATTTCGTCGAAGTGTCGAGTACGAGAACGCTTGGAGGTCCACGGAGCAGGGTCAGTTCGTGAACCCCGATGCTCGACCTCGAACAGCTCTACAGAGCTCTCGGTCGGCAGGTATCGTGAACCTGGGCCCGGCGGGCACGCCGAGACGGACTCCTCGTCGGGCAAACGACAAGGGGCACGCCGAGACGAACTCCTCGTCGGGCAAACGACAAGGGAGGCCGAGCGCGGCGCTGGAGGCCGGTGCGGTCCACCGGTGAACAGCAGGAGCGGCGCTGGAGGTCACGACAAGGAGGCCGAGCGCGGCACTGCGTCCGCTCGGCGTCGCCACCGCCGGGACCGCCGCGCGCTTCCTCGCCGCCTTGCTGGCCGCCTCCCCGGTCGCCTGCCTCGTCGACGGCAGCGCCCGCATGCGCGAGCGGCCCATGGAGGGCCTCCTGTAGGCCCTGCGGGCCCAGGGCGCCGACATCGTCTGCCGCGGCGCCGACGACATGTTGCCGTGCGAGATCAGGGGGGCGCCCACCTGCGCGGCGGCGAGATCCGCCTGGCCCGTCCGCCGAGCTCCCAGTTCATCTCCGCCCTCCGCCCCGCTCGCCGCCGCCCCGCTGCGCATCGTCCTCGAGCAGGGCACCCCGGCGCGGCCCTACGTCGACATGACCCTCGCCTGCCTGCGCGACTTCGGGGCCGAGGCCGCGTGGGTCGAATCAGATGTCCTTCAGGTCAGCCCGGCCGAGCTGCGCGGGCGCGACTACCTGGTCGAGCCCGACGCCTCGGCCGCGACCTACTTGTGGTCGCTGGCGGCGATCTACGGCGGCGAGGTCACGGTGCCCGGGCTCGGCCGCGCCAGCCAGCAGGGCGACGCTCGCTTCGGCGAGGTGCTCGCGCGCATGGGCGCCGCGGTCGAGCAGGGCGAGCACGACACCCTGGTCCGAGGGACAGGTTCGCTGCGCGGCGTCGACCTCGACCTGGCCTCAGCCTGGCCGGCCGCGTCACGATCCGCGACCCCGGCTGCGTCGGCAAGACCTTCCCCAAGTTCTTCGAGGTGCTCGCCGGCCTCGGCATGGTCGAGTGACGGTGCGCCGCGGCGACCCGCTGACCCTCGAGCTGGACGGGCTCTCGCCGGAGGGTGATGGCCTGTCCGATGCGACAGGTATCATCGTACATGTCCCCGGGGGCTACCCCGGCGAACGCGTCGAGGCCCGCGTCGAGCACGCCTCGCCGTGGCCCGCCCGCACCCGCGCCGGCGCCCGCCGCCCTGCCCGCACAGCGACGCCGGCGCCGCCGCGTGCCCGGGCGTCTGCTCCGGCTGCCCGCTGCAGGCGCTCGACGTCGCCGCCCAGCGCGAGGAGAAGCGGGCCGCGCTGGTCCGCCGCCACGGCCTCGACCCCGGCCCGCTGGTCGCCGGCCCGGACGAGTGGGGCTACCGCTGGTCGAGCAAGCGCGTCGTCGCCGGAACTTCCGGACATGTCCTCGTGGGCAGCTGGTACCGCGGCGGCCACGACCTGGCGGCGATGCCGCCGACCGGCGTGCGGGGGATCGCGGCCGCCGGAGGACGGTGCAGATGCAGCGAGCCGGGGAAGTGCTTGGGAGATCGCATCGCCCGGGACTGGTGCAGATGCAGCGAACCGGTGCGAGCATGTGGCGAGAGGTCGGTGCGATGCGACGATCGAACGATCGATATCTCACGATGTCGATGCATATCGCGGGGATCCACGCGACGCCGCGGGTGGTCGGGACCGACGTGCGAACGATCAGCCGCGCCATTGTTGCACGATCGCGTAGGTTGCGCGGCGACGCGGAGATTGCTGGGGTGCGGGCAGAGTGAGAGCATCCGCGGATGAAACGTTTTGCGCTTGTGATTTCAGGGTTGTTTGCGTGTGGTGGGACTGCGACCGAGGGCACCGAAACGGCGTCGGGGTCGAGCACGGGCGCGAGCTCGACGACGACGGCGAGCACGACCGAGGGCACGCCGACCACGGGGTCCGTCGATGAGTCGACGGGCGAATTGACCGGGGGATCGACGACCGGGAGCAGCACCGGCGACGCGACGACGATGGCAGTCGATCCGAGCACGAGCGACACGACCGTGGGCGCGACGACCGACGCGACGAGCGTCGGCGAGACGACGGGCACGGAGGGGTCGACGAGCGGCGAGGGGTCGACGAGCGGCGAGGGGTCGACGAGCGGCGAGGGGTCGACGAGCGGCGAGGGGTCGACGACGGGGTCCGGCGAGTCGACGTCGAGCACGAGCGAGTCGAGCAGCGAGACGACGGCGGACAGCAGCTCGAGCGGCGAGGCGGTGGTGTGCGGCGACAACGACGTCGGGCCCGGCGAGGCGTGCGACGACGGCAACGACGTCGACACGGACGAGTGCACGAGCATGTGCCTGCTGGCGGAGTGCGGCGACGGGTTCGTGCAGGTGGGGGTCGACGCGTGCGACGACGCGAACGAGGTCAACAACGACCTGTGTAGCAACAAGTGCGTGGTGACGCCGAAGACGATCACGCTGGTGGCGGGCGGTAATACCAACCAGGTGGGCAACGTGAACGGCGGCTCGCCGTTCAACGACCCGTGCCCGGCCGGCAAGGTGCTGATCGGCTTCCAGGGGTTCGTCGGCTCGTACCACGGGCGGATCCAGGGCGTGTGCGGGACCGTCGGGCTGGTGCCGGCGATGGAGGGGTTCTCGGTCGCGGTGACGGACCCGGTCACGCTGCCGCAGCGCGGTCTGCAGGGCGTGACGCAGTGGATGCGGATGTGCCCGACGGACCAGATGATCGTCGGGTTCAGCGGTCGCTCGGGCGGGCTGGTCGATCAACTGACGTTCACGTGCGCGCCGCTGGTGGTCAGCGAGGCGAATGACGGGGCGTGGTCGATCGCGCTCGGTGCGACGACCAACCTGGCGGCGATCGGCGGCAACGGCGGGCAGCCGTTCGCGCAGACGAACTGCCCGGCGGGGCAGGTCGGCACGATGCAGCGGCTGCGCGCGGGCGACGGGATCGACGCGTTCGGGGTCGGCTGCAGCACGTTCGGCCTGGGCTTCTGAGGGCCGCTCGACGCGGGAGCGTCGTGGGTCGTATGCTCGGCCCACGATGGCCTACACGTTGAATGCATTGATCGCCGAGGCCTCGCTGCTGCGCGGCGAGCCGGGGCTGGTGGTGGCGCCGCTGGTGGGCGGCCTCGGGCTCGCGCCGCTGACCGGGGCGATGGTTTTGCAGGCTGACCCGTTGCTGGGAGCCGAGGGGCTGCGCGCGGCGCCGGACGACGAGTTCGACGAGCCGGGCGAGCGAGCGGTCGAGCGGACGCGGGCGGAGGCGGCGTTCGTGCGGATCTCGCGCTTTAGCGGTTCGAAGGGGGAATTTCGTCGAAGTGTCGAGTACGAGAACGCTTGGAGGTCCACGGAGCAGGGTCAATTCGTGAACCCCGATGCTCGACCTCGAACAGCTCTACAGAGCTCTCGGTCGGCAGGTATCGTGAACCTGGGCCCGGCGGGCACGCCGAGACGGACTCCTCGTCGGGCAAACGACAAGGGGCACGCCGAGACGAACTCCTCGTCGGGCAAACGACAAGGGAGGCCGAGCGCGGCGCTGGAGGCCGGCGCGGTCCACCGGTGAACAGCAGGAGCGGCGCTGGAGGTCACGACAATGAGGCCGAGCGCGGCACTGGAGGCCGGCGCGGTCAACCAGTGAACAGCAGGACCGGGGCGGTCGCGGTGGGGCTCGCGCACCGTGGAGGACACGCACGATGTCGTCGGGGTCCGAGACCACCTCGAGGACGCGCGTCTCGGCGGACGATGAACGCGTAGACGGCCGTAGCGTCGGCTTTCCTGCCGATCCCACGGGTGGTGAGGAACTCGAGGAACTCCTGACGGATGCCACGGGGCCACCGCTTCAGCTCGAGCTGGGATGTGTTCTGGCTCGCACCATCTCCGGTGGCTCGGCACGAGCCCCACGTGGAGAGCCAGGGGCTGTCCACCGTCAGAGGATCATGTGCGAGGGCCTCTGCGAGGACTTGCGGCCGCCTGCGCTGCCATGCGTAGTGGTCGATCGTAGCGTCCCACGACTCGGGTGTGAGGATCCGCGAGACGTCGGTGGAGGAAACTTGGGTGCCGGCCTTATCGGCCAGCGTATCAGTGAGGGGGGACAGTGCCATGTCCTTCTTCTTTCCAAAGGTCCGGGGGTGGATCCCCGGGCCTTTCTTTTTGGTTACGACGCGCGGGCCGGAACATCCGGGCCCGCACACCAAAGGCGTGCGCATAGGCTGTCTGGCGGCCCGCCACGGACCCATGACAGAACTATGACAAAGCGCATTGTCCGCACCGTGATTCTGCGGTCGATGATTCAATCTACTCCTCAAATCGGGGCTACTCTACTCTACTCCAATCCCCCAAGTCGGAAGGCTAATCTACTCTACTTCAGTCTAATCTTTCCCCGACGAAGATTATCCTCAATACCTCGCTCATACCGCTGCCAAAACAGCATGAGCACCATCATCATCCAATCCATCCCAATCCAGCTCCCACCCGATCGCGTCGCCCACATCACGACGCGCGACGGCATCCGGATCCGCGTCGAGCCGGCCCCCGCGTCCGCCTCAGATCCACCCCCTCGGCTCCGTCGCAGCCGCAAGGAGGTGGCCGAGGAGATGGACCAGCTCCTCCGGCTGGTCCGTTCCAGCGGGAGGATGGGCGCCTCCATGGACCTCATCCGCCGGGCGCTCGGGATCGAACCCTACTCCCGCGGCTACTTCCGCCTTTGCCAGCGGCTCCACCGCATGGTCAAGGCTGGCAAGCTGGTGAGCACCGGGCCCTGCGCGCATCGGACCTACCACCCGGCTCTGGATCCGGCGATCCACTCCAGATAGTGGATCTCCAGAGGTTCACGGGGGATGTGGACATTCACTATCCCCCGTGCACCGAGCGCCGCCTGCGCAGAATTGTCCGGATTTGGCCCGTCCAATTGCGGATCGGTCGTGGGAATGGCCGACCAACTCGGCACGCAAGGGGCAAGCGGCGGAAGGACCACCGCGGCAACGCCGCCAGGACAGCGTTCAGCCGTCCGTGGCACGGGACCGAGACCGCTCTTAAACTGGCCGCACCATGAACGAGCACGACCGCGACCCCGACTTCAACGATCCCGGCCACCAAGACACCGAGCCCACAAAGGCCATCGCCAGGAAGACGATGGAGGTGGGGAAGGCAACGGGGATCGACCTGCTGAAAGAGTACCTCCCGCAGAACATCAACACGAACGTAGGCGCGCTCTCGGCCGTGCTGGGTTTCATGTCCCTTGCCTGGTCGGCCTACCACATCCGCAAGTTCTCCAAGTACCTCGAGGATCTGGCGTTCGAGCTCGACTGCGACGACCCCGGGGCTCTCACCCAGCTACTGGAACTACATGGCGAGGAAGCTTGGTTTGCTGAGAACCTCGACAGAGGTTTTCGTCAGATGATGGAGGCGACTGACCACATTGCCAGGAAGTGCATCCTGCTGCTGGTGGCAGCCTATGCGAAGAGGAGAGAGCATCCAGACAGGGAGTACCGCATCTTCGGGTCTTATTTTGCCCAGGCTGACGCCGAGATCTTGCGGTTCACGCTCTCGATAGCGGATTGCTTTGCAAAACTGAGCACAGTGGATAGCGACGAAGAGGCGGTTGTCGCGCAACTGACCCAGAAGATCTCGCCTCAAGTCCTTCTCCATCAGGTCTTCCGGATCTACGAGGGGAGCGCACTTAACGTGCAGCTTGTTCCTGTGCCGGGAAATGGTGCTTTGAAACTGCGCAGCGCTTGCGATTCTCTCGTCCAGAGCGGGCTCTTGGCAGCTTGGACCGGAGATCTGCCGAAGCACGAACAATATAAAACCCATTTCATCGCAATCTGGGCCAGAGCCTCTCCTCCGCAAGTCGAGCAGATGAAGCGATTGCTTGTATACTTGGAGCCAGTCCGAGGACTGTTAACCCACGACGCACTGGATGGCCAAGGCCAGCCACAAGGCGCCCAGTAGCGCGCAGGTCGACGCCACGAGTTCAGTTGGTGGGCATCTTCATCGGGGGCGTGGTGGACCGGTTGTCCAGAACGAGATCCTCGGCCGCGTAGAGCTGAGGAGCGGTCGGCGGGGGCAGGGCAGCCTTGAGTCCCCCATGACGATCGGTCTCGGTGATCACCCCCTGGACTTGCCGGTTCGACGCCAGACGGACCGCGTCACCGACCTGGAATGGGCGCTTCTCCAGCGGGAGCTTGATCAAGACGAGGTCCTCACCAACGTTCGCGCGCAGCCATTTGGCATCCGCGGTGGTGTGTACGCCGAGGAAGGGGTCGAACGGTCCTTGCGGGAGATGGGCGAGAACGTCGGGGTCTTCCCAAGGGGAGGGCCCGTTGTGGAGGTTGAGGCGGAGGTAGGCCTCCTCGTCCACGACCACATGCCCCTCGACCGGGAAGGGGAACAAGTTGGTGACGCGGATGGTGGGGAGGTCGAGCGGAGAGGATGGGAGGCTCATGTTCGCCTCTTGTAGCACGTCTCGGCCAGCAGGATCTCGAGGTGGAGGCGGGCAGCCTCCAACCCTCGGAGCAAGGACCCGAGCTGCTCCTCGTCGCGGCGGGAGTCGCGCTCCTCCTCAAGCGAGCACTCCCAGCCCCACACGATCCACTGCGCCGTCTTGAGCTCGGCCATGGCTTCCCCTCGCGCTTCCTCAATGAGGAGCGCCTCGAGCTTCGTGTCCATGGGTTTTCATGATAGCACGCCAGGGGGGTACGAACGTGGCGCTCTGCCACGTCGGCGCGGTCGAAGTCGACACGCTATAATCCATCGCTTTTGGTCAACCCACCACGCACTGGATCATCAACGCCAGCCAGAGCGCCCCCAGCAGCATCACCGTCTGCATGACTCGGGCAGCAGCATCGGGCGGCGGTCGACCTCGCCGCGTCTGGCCCAGGCCTGTCCCGTGTTCCCTGGCCAGGCGATGGGCCCAAGTTTCGGTGACCAGCCTCGGATAGGGCCCGTTCCGCGAGGCAACCTGGTGCGGTCCAGTCGTCAACCGGCCCATGGTCATGTGGGTGAAGCTAGGCATCGTCGCCTCCTTCCGAGTCGACCCTACGGGCCAACGCCACCAGTTCGCGGCGAACCGCCAGCGCCTCGGGGGACCCTGGTGAGGTTGACTCGAGCCGCTCGACCAGGCGATGGAGTTCGTCACGCTCCATCTCGAGGGCGCGCCACCTGTTGTCGCTCTTCGATTTCAGCAGCGCATAGCCCACGAAAGCAGCGAGCGATGCCTTAGTCCCTTCAGACAAGGGCAAGCGGGCCCAGTCGGAGATCAGCCACACGCCCACGACGAGACCGGCGCTGATCTGCACCAGCCAGCGATCCAGGACCATCAGCACGACGGAGCCCACGCCACCTGAGCGGCGGCGCTGTCGTCGTGCTGGCCGAGGATCATCCCCCATGCAGACCTGCTACCTAGCCTCTGGGTAGCGATAGGCATGAATAGAGAACAATCTGCCGCACTCCAGACCGCCAAGCAAGGGACGATCCAAACGGGCCTGCTCGTCGTTCTCATCATCGCCGTCGCAATCATTGAGCGCGCCTGCCCTCCAATCCCGGTCCCTGCAGATCAGAGCCAGCCCAAGGTCGAAGCAAAGAACGAGGAGTCGAAGCAGGTCGAGGCAATCACGCCAATCAAGCTCGAGCCAAAGGTCGAGATTGAGGTGATCGGAGATCCTGCGGTTGGGCACTGACCAGACGTAGGTGTGTTCACAATCATGCTGCGTTCGATCGCCATCATCTCCTTGTCCGTCATGCTCATCGGCTGCGACCTCCCCGACGGGCCCAGTTCCACCAGCGCCACCGCCACGGAGGGCGCCACCACATCATCGCCCACCAGCTCCGAGACCGCCACGGAGGGCATGTCCAGCACGTCCGGCGAGGGCACGTCATCGCCTACCACCACCTCATCGCCGACCACCACCGGAGGTTCATCGCCGGTGACCGAGTGCCACGATGTCCTGGGCGGCTTCGGCTTCGAGCCGCCCGAGGAGCGCGTCGGGACGATCTGCCAGACCTGCGAAGGAGAGGACTGCGGTTGCCTCTGGGGAGTCGAGCTTGGCGGCCAGTGCGTTCTCGACTGCGAAGACGACTCCTGCCCCAAGGATCTGACCTGCCTGCATCTCCAGTGGGACGGCCAAGACGCATGGGGATGCTGGCCACACGCAGGCGGCGGCGATGAATCGGGCTCGGGCTCGGACTCCGGAGAAGAACCCGAGCCCGCCTGCACGCCCATCATGGATCTGTTGGGCAACGTAGTCGGCGAGAGCTGCCAGAGCCCCGACTGTCCGCTCGGCGTTGAGCCACTCACCGGGCTGTGCCTCCAGCCCTGCGAGTTGGGCTGTCCCAAGGGGCAGGCGTGTATGGACGTGGTTCTCGACCGGGAGGTGGTCTCGGTCTGCTGGCCGGCGGAGGCGTAGGTAGAAGCAAGAACACCGCGGGTCCTGGGGGGCCGCGGCGGTGGGTGCTCTGCTCCGCCCCGGGAGGGATAGTCCTCCCGGGGTTTTCTCGCGTGGCTACGCGAGCTTGAGGACAGCGAAGGACTCGCGCAGGCTCTCGAAGACCATGACTCGGTTCTCCTCGAGCGGGACGACCCAGACGAGGATCTTTCCGGCCTCGTACCCCTCGCGCAGCCGGCCCGGGTCGCAGGAGGCGGGAAGCCAGCCGAGGAAGGGGGGCAGGTGTTCGGCCACTTGGTTCGAGATGTACTCGTGGGCGCTCTGGTAGATCCCGCGGAAGTCCCTCGCGGCCGCGTCCAGCACGGTCGCGTCGGTGGTCTTGAGGGCGAGGCTCAAGCGCTCGAAGAAGTCCACGGGGGACCCTACGGGGCGCGGCGGCATGTCCTCGATGTCGAGCGCCACGTTCATACGTGCCCCCGTTCTTCGATCGTCCGGAGGTCCCGCAGGAGTGCGACGAGGTGTTCAGCGGTCTCGAGTTCAAGGATCACGAGGCCGGTCTCGGTGCGCACCTTGAGTCCGTGCGCTCGGAGCTGCTGGGCCACGACCGCGAGCCGGTTCGGCCTTTCGTCCTTGTCCTCGTCGCGGAGGGGGAACAACAAGGGAACGCCAGTGAGCTTCGAGACGGCCCTCAGCTTGGCGACCGAGACCTGGCAGAGGCGAGCGCACTCCTTCTCGTCTCGGGTTTGGGTGATGGCGTACCGAAGGAGCGCGCCGAGCGCCGACGACATACTCCGATCCTCTTGGAGAAGGAGGAGACGGCCGCCAGGCAGGCCGCGGACGCGGGTCTTGGGTGGTTTGGTCATGAGTTCCTCGCAGGCAGACTGAGCGTCGATCGAGCGTCGACTGAGCGATAGCCATCCTCGAGGACCCGGAAATCACAACCGCGCGGCAGCTAAACTCTGGGAGTGTCGCACGGCGCTTCACGAACCTCGGAAAGACCTTGGCGGACGACCCGCGAGGTGGCCGCGAGCGTCGGTGTACACGCAACGACCATCCTCAGATGGGCCCGCGAGGGGGTTCTTCCGACTCCCGAACTCCATCACGGCGGTCGGAGGGGACAGACTTCACGGTTCTCGGAGGTCGCTGTCGCTCAAGCCGCGTGGGTGAAGTCTCAGTTGGATGCTGGGTTCGACTTCGGCGAGATCCGCGGGAAGCTCGAGCGCGGGGAGTTCAAGCCGTCACAAAAAGGACAGCCATGAAGCCAAGGAGAGTCATGACGCTAAAACTGGACGAACTACCCCCTGATCTCCAACCTCTGGCTCGGCTCATCAATCGGTTCCACGCGATGAGCATGTTGGTCCACAAGCGAACTGCGAAGACTGTCCTGCTGGAGTTGTACGAGAAGATACTCGCGGATCTGGAAACCCTGCAGTCGACGCACCCCTCCCTGCCAAAGATTCTCTCGCAGACTAAGGGACGCGCGCCGGACGTGATTGCTTGGATGAAACCCGCAAATGAGTTGCGCCAAGCGCTTGCGTTGGCTCTCCAGCAGAAGGAAGCTGCAGGGGAGTGGGTGGCGGCAGAGGTGGATCTGAGGCTGCATCAAGCTGATGGGGTGCCTGCAGAATGATCCCCTTCCCTCCTGGATCGACCTCGTCCTCGTGGCCTTCATGGCCGTCTACGCCGTGGTCCAGTGGCGGCCTGCGCTCCAGGCGCTTGGCCGGCGACAGCCGGCCGGACTGACTGCCAGCGGGTTGCCTTTCGCGGTGCGCGACCTACGTTGAGGCCCGTGACCGCGCGAAATTATCCCGTTCTGCAGATCCCAGAGCTCCTGACGACCACTGTGCTTGAGGTTGACCCGGAGGAGTGGTGGCGCAGCGAGGCGAAGAGACTCCGCTCGGCCAGACGTGCCCCGCGACCGAGCGCTTGAGCTCAGCGACGAAGAAGACGAGGGGACCGGCCTGACGGCTTGTCCCCTCTGTCTTTTGGGTCAGCTTTCTTTGCAGGCCGGCTGCGTGATCTGACTTGCAGAGCATGTGTCCCAAAGGCCAGTTGGATTTTGCCAAATTGCCCTATGTTTTGCCAAGCCAGACGCGGGTTGCCGCGGGCCTGATGGGGGAATTGGTAACTCCCTCGGAACACCGTCTACTGGCCCAGGAGAGGAGAACGGGCGAGTTGAGGGTGCTGCGAGGGAGTCTGTTTACAGCATCGGCAAGCCACATGCGTGCTTGCCGATGAAGTCGTACAGCAGGTCGGTCGTCGGCGACATCACGGTCGCGGCGTGGGCGTCGCGGAATTGGCGTTCGACGCCGACCTCCTTGCGGAAGGCCGCGCCGCCGCAGATTCGCATGGCCAGCTCGGTGACCGTGGTGGCGACCTCGGCGGCGGCGGCCTTGACCTCGAGCACGCGGAGCTGGGCGTCGGGGCGGCCGGCCTCGAGCGCGGAGAGGGTGTCGGAGAGCAGGGCGCGGGCCATGTCGCGCTGGACGATGCAGCGAGCGACGAAGGCGCGGATCGTCGGCAGATCGGCGAGGGTCTGGTCGATGTGGGCGAAGCGGGCGCGGCTGGCGTGGGCGACCGCGCCGGCGACGGCGGCGTCGACGAGGCCGACATAGCAGGCGGCCGACAGCACCTGGAAGTGGGGCAAGATGGTGGTCATCATGATGTCGAGGCCGCCGCCGTCGGGGCCGAGCATGGCCGAGGCGTCGACGAGGGCGTTGTCGGCCCGGATCGGCGCCGACGAATTGCCGCGCAGGCCGAGCCCGTCGAACGGGCGCGGAATGCTGAGACCCGGGGTGCCCGCGGGGACCAGCCACAAGGTGCTGAGCTCCTGGGCGGCGACCGGCTGGCTCGACCATACGTAGCTGTCGGCCTCGCCGGCGGAGGTCGACCAGCTCTTCTCGGCGTCGAGGCGGATCCGGCCGCCGGCGACGCTGCGCGCGGTGCTGACGGGCGCCCAGAAGTGGCTGCGCGAGCCGGCCTCCGAGAAGGCGAGGGTGGTGACGTGCTCGCCCGCAGCGATCGCGGCGCGGATCGATCGCGGGCCGTGACGCTCGATCACCGCGACCCCGCAATAATGCATACACAAGACCATCCCGGTCGAACCACACGCGCCACCGACGAGCTCGACGACCTCGGCGGCCGCCCGCAGGCCGAGGCCGGCGCCGCCCACCTCCTCGGCGCTGAGGAGCCCGAGCAGGCCGGCGGCGCCGAGGCTGCGCATGGCGGCCCGCGGAAACACGCCGCGATCGACCTCGCAGGCGTGGGGGGCGATGACCTCGTCGACGATTCGCCGCGCTCGCTGAAGATGACCAGGGTCGCTTTGCATGGCCGCCATCGTCTTGCGCCAGGGACCAGCGGGCAAGCACGCGCGACCGAGGTTGCGCGTGGTGGGCATACCCCGAACCCTGTTATGAATCGCCGTTAGGTGTCGCGGGCCGGCGACACCGGGCGCGAGACGGCGCAATCGCTGCGGCACGCGGGCGCGCCGGCGAGCGGTCGGCCTGCTGGTTACGACATGTCTTTCGGGACATGGTCCGTCGCTCGCCGGCGACGGCGAAGCGGCCGCACGCCCCTCGCGGCGAACGGCGGTCACTACGGGGCAGGCGAGCGGAGCCGTGCGCCGGCCGTCGCGGTGAACGACGAGGCAATCGCGGGGCGAGGTGTGTCAAGGCGACGACGAGGCGATCGCGGGCGGACCGCCAATGCGCCGTCCGGCAGAGCTGCGAGGCGTGCGAAGGCGGTCGCGGCGAGAGGCAATCGCGGGCCGACGCGCAGCTCCAGCGAAGGCCGTGTCGCGGCGAGAGGCAATCGCGGGCCGAGGCGCGGCCGCGGGCGAGTTGCGATGGATTGAAAAGTCCGCGGCGCCCGGGTCAGCGGGCAGGATCCGGCTCGTCGCCGCCGAACGTGCGCGGCTCCGGCTCCGGCGGCTTCTGGTCGCCGGCGAAGACGACAGGGACTGCGACCGTCACGTCGGCGCCGGGGGCATCGGCGAGCACCGGCGGCTTTTGGCCGATCTGGCCCATGAGGCAGGTGCCGACCCCGGGCATGCCCGGGACGTCCGACACGCCGAGAGTCAGCAGCGAGCCGTCGGCGGCGTAGGTCGTCTCGACCGTGAACGTCGCGCCGTAGTCGGAGCCGGGCGGCCAGCAGGCCTTGCGCAGGGCGTCGCGGCGGCCGTCGAGGTCGGCGCGCAGGGCGGCGAGGACCTTCGGCTGGGCGGCGACGCTGGCCTCGCTGGCGGCGTTGAGGCCGGGGCTGCCGACGATCGGCGGCTCCGGCGGCAGCACGGCCGCAGGCGGACGCGCGGGGCGTTCGGCGACCTGCGGGGGCTCCTGGGCGAGCAGGTCCGCGGACGCGCGGCGCGGCGAGTCGCCGCGTTCGGGGTCGCGAGCGGGGTCGTAGTCGGCGCCGGCGACCCCGAGCGCGCGCCCGTCGGCAGCCGCGGCCGCAGCGGCGGCGGCGGTCGAGGCGTCGGGGCCAGGGGAGGGCGCGCCGCCGAGGACGAGCCACAGCAGGAGCGCGCTGCCGCCGAGCAGCGCCGCGCTCACCAGGTAGAATCCGCGCGATGCCATCAATGTTCCTTTGGACAGGTCCCGAAAGACATCATGGGAAAGACAGCGGGAGGGTCGCCGTCACGAGCTGGCCGGGCCGGGGGATCCGCAGCGGCGGCAGCTTGGCGAGGACGCACTGGGTGACCTCGGGGCGCGAGGCCCCGCGGGTCTCGACCGCGCCGCGGGCGATCTGCAGGCCCTCGGCGTCGAAGGTGTAGTTGAACTCGAGGAGCACGGTCGGCGGCGTGGCCTCGCCGGCGACCGCGGGGAGGTAGCAGTCCTGGCGCAGGGCGTCGCGGTGATAGGCGAGGGCGTTGGCGGCGTGGCGCTGCGCGGTCGCCAGGTCGAGCGCGGGCGGCTGCGGCGGCGGGCTCGCGGGCGCGGGAGGGGCCGCCGGCGGCGGACCGCCGGGCGCGGCCGCGAGACCGCCCGGGGCCAGGCTGCGGAGGCCGAGGAACAGGCCGAGGCCGATGAGGGCGCCGGCCAGGAGGATCGCCGTCGAGGTCGACACGGAGTGCGGAGGATGCCGGAGCCCGCGCCCCGCTGCCAGCCGCAGCGGGGCGCGTGGCCTCTCAGTTGGTGAGCATCACCCAGCCGGTGACGAAGCCGTTGTTGTTGATGGTGAAGGGGCCCAGGTTCTGGACACACAGGCCCACGTTCCAGCTGCCCGCGCCGGGCACCACCGAGCCGCTGCCGCCGATCGGGAACGGGTTGATGCTGAACAGGTGCTCGACGCCGGCGGCGTTCGAGAAGGTGCTCAGCGCCCCGTTGATCGGCGCGAAACAGAGGTCGGCGTTGCTGAATTGCGTGGCGTTGGACGAGAGGCCGAGCGACGAGATCGCCGAGCCGGTCAGGCGCTGGCCGGCGGCGACGTTGACGGTCACCGGTGGGCCGGCCCAGGTCCACACGCCGTTGGCGGGGATGCTGCCGACCTGGCCGACGAAGCGGGTGACCGCGACGATGCCGGTGGGACCCTGCGGGCCCTGGGGGCCTTGCGGGCCCTGGGCGCCCTGGGGGCCTTGCGGGCCGGTGGGGCCGGTGGGGCCGGCGGGACCGGCGGGGCCGGCGGCGCCAGCGGGGCCGGCGGGGCCCATGGGACCGATCGGGCCGATCGGCCCGGTCGGGCCCTGGGCGCCCTGGGGACCGGCGGGGCCGGCGGGGCCGGCGGGGCCGGCGGGGCCGGCGGGACCGGCGGGGCCGGGGTCGCCTTGCATGCCCTGGGGACCGGCCGGGCCGGGGTCGCCCTGCATGCCCTGCATGCCCTGCGGGCCGGGGTCGCCCTGGGGACCGGCGGGGCCGGCGGGGCCAGGGTCGCCTTGCACGCCCTGCGGGCCCTGGGGACCGGCGTCGCCCTGCGGGCCCTGGGGACCGGTCGGGCCGGGTTCGCCTTGCACGCCCTGCGGACCCTGGGGACCCGTCTCGCCCTGAGGCCCCTGGGCACCCTGCGGGCCCTGCTGGCCTTGCGGGCCCTGGGCGCCCTGGGGGCCTTCGGGGCCGGCGGGGCCGGCGGGGCCGGCGGGACCGGCGGGGCCGGCGGGGCCGGGCTGACCGACGTCGCCGGGGGCGCCCTGCGGGCCTTCGGGGCCGGCGGGGCCGGCGGGGCCGGCGGGACCGGCGGGGCCGGCGGGACCGGCAGGACCGGCAGGGCCCTCCGCGCCGGCGGGGCCGGCGGGGCCCGCGGGACCGGCGGGGCCTTCGGGGCCGGCAGCACCCTCGGCGCCGGCGGGACCGGCGGGACCGGCGGGTCCGGGCGGGCCGGCAGGTCCGATGAGGCCGGAGGGGTCGCCGACCCATTGACCGTTCTGGTCGATGACCGGGCCGAAGCCCTGGATGTTGACGTTGGTGGGATTGATCTCGCCGCGGACGTCGCCGGCGAACATGGCATAGGGGACGCTGACGATGGCGGCGCGGGGCGTCATCTCCGGGTCGGCGCCGACGGTGATGCCGAGCCAGCGGGTCGAGCCGTCGAAGACGTTCTCGTCGAGCGCCAATTGCTCGCCGAGGCGGACCGAGAAGAAGCCCTCGTCGAAGCTGACGCTGATGGTCTCGGACCAGATCTCGTTGCCGGCGACCTCGGCGTCGTAGATGGTGAAAGTGAGGTCCTGGGTGCCGTCGACGGGCAGGCCGTTGGCGTCGAACAGGCGACCCTGGTGGGTGACGAGCTCCGGCACGGCGAGCGCGCTGGCCTCGATCGGCAGCGCCCACGCGCCGGCGAGGATCGTGCCGAGACACCATTTCTTCAGGGTTAAGAAGGAGCCGAATCGTTGCATTCTCATGGAGGGTTCCCGTTGGCGCCGATCAGGCCGCCTTGCAGTCGAAAGTTGTTCGAGGTGTAGACGCCCTGGTTCTGGGTCGGCTGACCCAGCGTGAAGACCATGCGGAAGTTGGGGCTGGTCGCCACGGTGCCGCTGTTGACGGTCTGGGTGATCGACTTGCCGACGATCTCGTTGCCGGTGGTGCCGTCGGTGTCGGTATCGGTGGTGTCCGTCGTGGTCGTCGTGGTGTCCGTCGTGGTCGTCGTCGTGTCGGTGGTGTCCGTCGTCGTCGGGCCGGTGGTGGTCGTCGTCGGGTCGACCGCGGTGGTCGAATCGGTGCCCGTGAGCGACGTCGTCGGCGGCTGCTCCGTGGTCGTCGGCGTGACCGTGGTGGTCGGCGGCGACTCGGTCGTGTCGGGCTCGTCCGTCGTCTGCGTGGTCGTCCCCGGGAGGGTGTCGGTCACCGTGGTCGTGTCGTCGGCGCACGCTGCTGCGAGCAGCGCGACGATGCCGAGCGCCGACCACGGGCGCGGCGGCCCATGGGCCGTACTTCCAATCCATGCCATCAAGTGCATCCTCGCTCCCTATCCAATCTGCCGACGGCACCCACAGGCCCGCCGGTGGTGGCGAGACTATCCACAAAGCCCGAGGCTGCTGAAGGTCCCCGTGTGTGGTCGCTCGGAGACATTCCCGCCGCTCGCCGGCGCGGAATCGACACTCGCGGGGCCGCGCGCGGCGGGGCGCCGATCGGCTGAATCGCGCGCGAGGCGGGCGCGGGCGGCCGATTCGGCGGCGAAGAGCGGGGGCGACCGGGCTCGCGGGCGGCTCGCTGGTGTGAACATTACGTCGCGGATAACGGGCACGACCGCGCGCCGAATGGGGGCTCGCGGAGACGATCGTCGCGCGCGCCCGGGCGGGCGGACGCGAGCGGGAGGCCGGGATCCGGCGCGCGAACGGGCGCGAAATCGCTGCTCGTGGCAATCGGCCGGCGGCAATGATGGCAGGGCGCGGGCCGGAGTGTTCAGAGGCCTGTCCGTCGACCTGAGGCGAGCGGGCGCGGAGGGGTTCAAAGCGGCATGTCCGACCGGTCCGAAGCATGCAGACGCGGCCGGAGGGGTTCAAAGCGGCATGTCCGACCGGTCCGAAGCATGTGGGCGCGGCCGGAGGTGTTCGAGCGGCATGTCCCATCAAATCTGTCCGGAGCGAGCGAGCGCGGGTCGGATATGTTCAAAGAGACATGTCGAACCGACGCGAAGCGAGCGCGCCCGGGCGAATTCGACATGTTCGAAGGGACATGTGGATTCGACGCCGAGCGAGCGCGGCCGGGGGCCTGACATGTTCGACGAGGGCGTGCCCCATCGCCGCGAAGCGAGCGCGGCCGGGCCGGCGTGGCCCAGCGCGGGCGACCCCGGCGGCCGGGCGAGTCATCATCGTTGCAGTGCGTGTCCCGCTCGTCGTGGCCGCGTCTGGCACGCTCCACGACGAGTATTCGCGCGACCGCGCCCGCGCGAGGAAACCGCGATTGACAGTCATCGCCCCGGTGCTACCTCTTCGCAGAGGAAGGAGGAATTGCCATGCTGATGAAGAATCGGATGGCTCATGTCGGCATTGCCGTCGCCGTCGCGCTGGCCTCGGGCGCCCTGTACGCGCAAACGTCGTCGGACATGCGCGGCCTCGCAGGCGAGGGCGTGCTCGCGGTCCACCCGGTCGCCGCCACGGAGGCCGCGCCCGCAGCCGCTGCGCCGCCCGCGGCCGAGCCGGGCGACGAGCAAGAAAGACGCGGCTTCACCGTCGCGTGCGACAAGCCCCAAGACGACGGGGCCAACTTCTCGTGGAAAGAAGGCGAGGGCTCCACGACCATCTACTACCACAACCACTGCCCGCATCCGGTGAAGGTCACGATCCACGCGAGCGATGGGGTCGGGGTCGATTATTCCGAGTGCTGGAAGGTGAAAGCCGGCAAGAAAGGCAAGAGGGAGATCAAGACGAGCCCGTTCGGGGAGTTCCACAGGCTCACCAGGGGCTGTTGAACGAATGCCGTCTGGCGAAGGACATGTCCGAGCGGCCCGCGGCGACGACGGGCCGCGGGCCGCGGTGGCCTGCCGTCAATTGGTCAGCTGCACCCAGCCGTTGACGCGGTTGTTGTCGTCGAGCGCCTCGACGCCGTTGTTGCGGATGCACATGCCGACGGTCCAGCTGCCGGCGCCGGGCACCACGGTGCCGGCGGCGGTGAGCGAGTTGGCGTATTGCTCGACCCGCGGCTGCACGAAGTTGACGCCGCTGAAGTTCTTCAGCGGCTGCCCGCCCTCCTGGTAGCAGAGGTCGAGGTCGACGCGGCGCCAGGTGAGGGTCGTGCCGTGGGCGAGGCCGGCGGTGGCGACGCCCGTCAGTCGCTGCCCGGCCTCGGTGACGATGACTGCGGTCGGGCCGACGAACACCCAGGCGGGATCGACGGGGATGGTCGGGACGGCGCCGGCGAAGCTGGCGGTGGCGACGATGCCGGTCGGGCCTTGCGGACCGGGAGGTCCTGCCGGGCCCTGGGGCCCTTGCGGGCCGGCGGGGCCCGCAGCGCCGGCGGGTCCGGGCGGGCCCGCGGCACCGGCGGCGCCGGCGGGTCCCTGCGGGCCGGCGGGGCCCATCGGACCGGCGAGGCCCATCGGACCGGCGGGGCCGGAAGGACCGACGGCGCCGGGAGGACCGGCGGGGCCGGAAGGACCGGCAGGGCCCTCGCTGCCGGCAGGACCGGCGGGACCGGCGGGTCCGGGCGGGCCGGCGGGACCGATCAACCCCGAGGGGTCGCCGACCCATTGACCGTTCGCGTCGATCACCGCACCGAAGCCCTGGATGTTGACATTGGTGGGGTTGATCTCGCCGCGCACGTCGCCGGCGAACATCGCGTAGGGGACGCTGACGATCGCGGCCCGCGGGGTCATCTCGGGATCGGCGTCGACGGTGATCCCGAGCCAGCGGGTCGAGCCGTCGAAGACGTTCTCGTCGAGCACCAATTGCTCGCCGAGGCGGACCGAGAAGTAGCCGTCGTCGAAGTCGACGGTGATCGTCTCGGACCAGACCTCGTTGCCGGCGACCTCGGCGTCGTGGATGGTGAAGGTCAGGTCGTGGGCGCCGTTGACGAGCGAGCCGTTGGCGTCGAACAGGCGACCCTGGTGAGTGACGAGCTCCGGCACCGCGAGCGCGTGGGCGGCCAGCGGGGCCATCGCGGCGGTCGCGAGCGCGGCGGCCAGGCACCGGCGCGAGAGGATCAGTCCGGGTCGTTGCATCGTCATGGAGGGCTCCCGTTGGCGCCGATCAGGCCGCCGCGCAGGCGAAAGTTGCTCGAGGTGTAGACGCCCTGGTTCTGCGTCGGCTGACCCAGGGTGAAGATCATGCGGAAGCTGGGGCTGGTCGCCACGGCGCCGCTGTTGACGGTCTGGGTGATCGACTTGCCGACGAGCGGGTCGCCGGTGGTGCCGTCGGTGTCCGTATCGGTGGGGTCGGTCGTGGTCGTGGTGGTGGTCGTGGTCGTCGTCGCGTCGGTGGTCGTCGCGTCGGTGGTCGTCGGCAGAGTCGCGGTGGTCGAGTCGGTGCCGGTGGAAGTCGTCGACGTCGGCGCGTCGGTGGTCGGCACGACTGTGGTGGTCGGCTCGTCCGTGGTGACTGTCGGCGCCTCCGTGGCCTGCGTGGTGGTGCCCTGGGCCGTGTCGGTGACCGTGGTCGTGTCGTCGGCACATCCGGCGAGCAGGCCGACGACTGCGAGCGTCGCCCACCCTCCGGGCCGCTGCCGGCGGTGGCCCGCGGCTCCTGTCCATCTCCTGCGCTGCATCGTCGCTCCTCTCGCCAATCCGCCGCCGACCCGCGGGTCGCCGGCGAGGCGAGACTATCCGCGAGTCGTCGCCGCGGCGACTGTCCACGGGTGAGGTGACGCGTCGGTGGTCGCGCGAAAACGCTCAGCGGGGACGGGCAAATTACGCTGCACCGGCGTGCAGTCGACGAGCCCCGCGCCCGGTGCTCGAAGCCCATGCCACGGGCACGTGGCGTCGACGACCTCCGTGCCCGGGTGATCGCGGCGAAGGCCGTGGCTCCCCTGGCGCTGCACCGCGTCCGCGGCGAAGACCCGGCGAGGGTGTGGACATTTCGCCGCGGCGACGGTGGGGAACCGCGGTCCGCGGGGAGGGCTCCTCACCGCGTCGACCCGGGCGGCGGGCGAACGACGATCCGCGGCGACCGGCATGTCTCGAAGGACATGTACCCGAGGCGGCACTCAGCTGTCCGAAGGGCCAGCTCCTCACGCGAGCCACGGGCGACCGGCTCGGGCCGTCGCTGATGCGAGATGTAAGCGGTGAGATCGCGGTCGAAGCGGGGCGGACTTCCTCACACGAAAGAGCCGCGAAATCCGGCCGCGGTCGCGGTAGCGTCGCGCAATGGACGAACGCGAGAACGACACGCGCGAGAAGATCGCGGCGCTGAAGGCAGCGCTGGGCGGCAAGAGCTCCGGCGAGGAGCTTTACGAACAACATCGGGTCGCCGAGGTCGCCCTCGACTTCCGCCAGTCCGACGAGATCGCCGGGCTGCCGCCGGTCGACGAGGAGCTCGTGGAGCAGCTGCGTGCGCTGTCGCTGGAGGCGCTCAAGCGGGCCGCCGCGGCCGGTCACGGCGAGGCGGCGATCGGGCTGGCGCGGCGCGTCCTGCAGCACGAGGACTCCGAGCTCGCCAGCGCGGCGTGGCCGACGTTGACGCGCCTGGCCCCGGCCGACGAGAGCGGCACGCTCGACGTGCTGCTCAGCTACATGTGGACGCGCGGCCTGGGCGGGCCGGACGGCAGCGACGGCGACGAGGACGAGGCCCGCTCCGCGGCCGTGCGCGCGGCCGAGAAGGGCAACGCCGACGGTCTGTTCGAGGCCGCGGTGCTGGTCGGTCGCAGCGATCCGGAGGCCGGCCGGGCCTACAACGCCAAGGCCGCCGGCCTGGGGCAGCCGCGGGCGATGTTCAACGAGGGCTATTACGCCGAGACCGGCGACCGCGTGCCGCAGGACGACGCGGTCGCGTTCGAGTGGTACCGCAAGGCGGCCGACCTCGGGCACGTCAAGGCGGGCGCGCTGGTCGGCATCAAGTGCTACCAGGGCCGCGGCCACGAGCGCGACCCTGCCATCATCACCCAGTACCTCGGCCTCGCCCAGAACGGCGGCTTCCCCTGGGCCAGCCTCGCCGAGGTGCTCGCCGTCAGCGACGAGGAGATCGCCGAGATGCGGCAGATCGCCGGCATCGAGGAGGACGACTACGACCCCTACGGCGACGAGGACGAAGACGAAGACGAGGAAGAGGGCGAGGACGAGGACGAGGACGGCGAGGACGAGGACGGCGAGGACGAGGACGAAGACGAGGACAAGTGAGCCTCGCTGGCCTTGGGGGCATGTCGCATTCGACATGTCTCCGGGGCCACGCTCGACTCAGGTCGCGTCGGCCAAGGCCGGCGGCCCGCTTCGTCCTGAATATGCCCTGAGGCTCGAGGATGCCGGGCGGCGGCGGTGCGATTCGCGGCTGCTCGCCAGCGGCTTCGTCCTGGAGATGCGCGAGGGTTGGTCGATGCCGGGCGGGGCAGGTGCGACTGGCGGCTGCTGGCCCGGGGCTGCGTGCCAGGCCGGTGCGATTGGCGGCTGCTAGCGAGCGGCTTCGTCCTGGAGATGCGCGAGGGTCGGAAATGGCAGGCGGGGCGGGTGCGATTCGCGGCTGCTCGCCCGGGGCTTCGTTGTGGAGATGCGCGAGGGCCGGAGATGGCGGGCGGGGCGGGTGCGATTCGCGGCTGCTCGCCAGCGGCTTCGTCCTGGAGATGCGCGAGGGTCGGAAATGGCGGGCGGGGCGGGTGCGATTCGCGGCTGCTCGCCCGGGCTTCGTCCTGGAGATGCGCGAGGGCCGGAGATGGCGGGCGGTGCCGGTGATTCGCGGCTGCTCGCCAGCGGCTTCGCCCTGAAGATGCGCGGGGATCGGACGATGCCGGGCGGGCAGGTGCGATTCGCGGCTGCTCAAGGCGCTTCGTCCTGGATATGCCCTGAGGGTCGGACGATACCAGGCGGCGGCGGTGCGATTCGCGGCTGCTCGCCAGGGGTTCGTCGTGAAGATGCGCGAGGGTCGGAGGATGCTGGACGGAGGCCGGTGCGATTCGCTGCTGGCCGCGACCGTGCGCGGCGGCGGTGCGATTCGCAGAGCCCCGCCCGCGCGAGCGGTGTCCCGGCGCCGAGGCGCTCTCCGCCGCTGTCTGAATGGACATGTCGATATGAACATGTCCCAAAGGTTCAGCCGAGATCCGCGGCTGTCGGACATCTCGTCGCCTGGGACATGTCCCTGAAGACATGTGCATCGGGCCACCTGCGCGCGGGCCGTGGGAGCCGTGGCGGGCGCGTCGCGCGTCGCGCGCGATGTCGCGTCGCCCGCGCGGGAGCGCGACCTTCGTGCGCTACGGCATGGCGTGCGGGCGAGCGGGCCGAATCGGCGCCGGAAAGCCGGCTGGCGGGGCGGCGGGGGCACCGGCCTCTGCATATGTGAGCGCCGGCAAACATCGTCACGCTTCCGTCACGCCGCGACGTCGGGCACAATGCGGCGCTGCCGCGATGTCCGTCGAAGATCCGTCCAGAACGGCGTTCCTGGCCCACATTCCGTTTGCCGCCGGGGTCGCCGGCCTGGCTGCCCTGATCGACTTCGTCAGCGGGGGGCAGGGTGTGGGTGTGTCCGCGGCGCTGGCCGCCCTCGGGGTCGGTGTCGGCGCCGGCGCGGTGCTCGGCGGAGTGTTCGCCGGGGTGCTGCGGGGGCTTCGGCGGCTGCCCGTGTGGGGGCGGGCGCTCGCGTGGCTGGCGGTCGGCGCCGGCCTGACCGCCTGGCTCATGGACCAGCTCGGGGTGGTCGCCCGCTTCGGCGGCAAGGACCACGCCGACGCAGTCGCCGCGGCGCTCGCCGGGGTGGGCGCCGGCCTGGGGCTGGCGGTCCTCGGCTTCGTCGCCCAGCCGTCGGCCGACAAGCCGGCCTGGCTGTCGCGCACCTGGAAGCGCCCGCTGTGGACCGGCCCCCTGCTCACCGTGGCGGCGATCGGCTTCATCGTCGCCGACCGCCAGGTGGGCGTCGACAACTACCCCGCCGCGCACACCGCCCTGCGCGTCATGGCGGTGCTGATGTTCACCATCACCGGCGTCGCCTGCATGCGCTACTGGCCCCGCCGCCTGCGCCTGCCCGCGTGGGGGCGTCGCGTCGGCGCCGGCCTGCTCGCGCTGCCGTTCGTGTGGGCGCTCGTGGTCGTCGACGGCGATCGCGACCTGCTCGCGGGCCTGCTCGCGCGGCCCTTCTCGAGCCTGTCGCTGCGGACGCTGCGGACCCTCGGCGACGTCGACCGCGACGGCTACTCGCCGATCCTCGGCGGTGGCGACTGCGCCCCGTTCAACGCCGCGGTCCACCCGTTCGCGCGCGAGCTGCCCGGCAACGGCGTCGACGACAATTGCGTCCTCGGCGACGCGCCGGTCGAGACGACGCCGGTCGACCCGCCGGTGCCGGACAAGCCGCCGCCGACCAGCGTCATTCTCATCACCATCGACACCCTGCGCGCCGACCACGTCAGCTGGGGCGGCAAGCGCAACACCACCCCCGAGATGAAGAAGTGGTCCGAGAGCGGGACCCGCTTCCTCCGCGCCTACACCGGCGGCTCGTGGACCAGCCTCGCGCTGTCGTCGATGTTCCGCGGCGTGTACCCGCGGCGGCTGGTGTGGAACCCGTTCTTCGAGACCAACAAGTTCCGCCTGCTGCGCAGCAGCGAGATGGACCAGCTCGACGACGGCGAGCTGCTCAAGCTCAAGTTCGGCCTGCCGTCCGCGGACAAGTACGTGCCGCTGCAGACCTACTTGAAGCGGCGCGGCATGTACACCGCGGCGGTCATCGACGACGGCTCGACCGGCTTCCTCGACGCCTCGACCGGGGCGTACCCCGACTTCGACGAGTACCAGGAGGTCTCGGGCAAGGCGCTCGACGTCGCGGTCACCGACGCGGCGATCAAGATCCTCGACGCCCAGCCGAAGGACCGCCCGTTCTTCCTGTGGGCCCATTACTTCGGCCCGCACGGCGGCCATTCGTGGCACCGCGGCGTGCCGCGCTGGGGCAACAGCGTCGCCGGCAAGTACGACCACGAGGTCGCCTGGACCGACAAGCACGTCGGCCGCCTGCTCGCGCGCATCGACGAGCTCGCCAAGGAGCGCGAGATCGCCGTCATCATCACCGCCGACCACGGCGAGAGCCTCGGCGCCAAGCGGCGCACCCACGGCGTCGGCGTCGGCGAGGACGACATCCGCGTGCCGCTGGTCGTCCGCGGCCCCGGCTTCGCGCCCGGCACGACGTCCAAGCAGCTCGTCGGCACCGTCGACGTGATGCCGACGATCCTCAAGTGGACCGAGACCCCGGCGCCCGAGGGCCTCGACGGCCGCGACCTCGCCGGCATCCTGTCGAACCCGGCCTCCAACAAGAACCGGACCCTGGTCGCCGAGACCTGGCGCTTCACCGCCAACGGCGACGCCACGCACAACATGGTCACGGTGTTCGACGGCACCTACAAGCTGGTGTGCAACCTGCTCGACGAGGCGCTGTCGGCCCGCAAGCAGCAGGGCGACAAGCCGCTGCCCTACGGCGACCCGAAGGTCGAGCGGCTGCAGGGCGCGCTCGACGAGTACCTCGAGCGCACCGGCCCGCCGAACTTCATCGATTGATGCGGGTAGCGACTCGAGCCTTCGAGGATCTCGAAGGCTCGCCCTCGCGGTTCGCACCCGCTCCGCGAGCGCGCAAGCCCGACGAACTCGTCGATGGGGGTCGCGCAGGACTCGAAGCGCCGAGAATGACTGCACTCGCGGTTCGCGGCGGCACACGCTCCGCGGGCGCACGGGGCCGCTGAGCTTCATCGATGGGCGCGGGGGCGCGGCGCGACTCGGGCCTTCGAGGTCCTCGAAGGACCGCACTCGCGGTTCGCCCTCGCTCCCCGAGCGCGCAAGCCCGACGAACTCATCGATGAGGTCGCGGGCCGGCGGGCAGGACTCGAGCCGCCGAGAATGACAGTACTCGCAGTCGCGGCAGCACGCGCTCCGCGGGCGCACCGGCCCGCCGAACTTCTTCGATGGACGCGGGTCGCTGCGCGGGGCTCGAGCCACCAAGAATTTCGGAAGACTGCACTCGCGGTTCGTGGCTGCACGCGCTTGACGAGGGCCTTGTCTCGAGGCCCTCGTTCGCGACAGGGTCGCTGCAAAGCTCGGCGGCGACCTGGCGATAAATTGCGCGAAAACGCTTGGCGCGAAAACGCTCATGGGCTATCGTCGCGCCCATGAGCCAGAAACAGCACCGTGGCGCCCAACGTCGGGCCGAGAAGCGACACCGTCGGGAGGTCGAGCGCAGGCGAGCCCGGACGGCTGCGCGCAAAGAGGGGTCCGTCGCGCACGACCGACCGCTCGCAGACGAGGAGCTGATGCCGAGCGCGGACGAGGAGACCGTCGTGCATCCGTACCTGACCCAGCGCTCGCGTGAACGCGCATTCCTGGTCGATGGCACACCGTGGCGCTGGCGGCGGGAGATGCCCGGTTTCTGGTCGCACGCCGAGGTCGCCGCGCTCGACGACGACGCCCTGTTCACCGCCCTCGCCGACCGCGGCCTCGTCGTCACGCGGACCGACGTCCTGGCCCACATCGCCCGGATGCCCGCCGGAGGCTCGGCCTGGCGAATGTCGCGGATCCACTGGTTGCCCAACATCTCCTCGCGTTCGCTGTCGGCGGCGGACCGCGACTTCCTCGGGCTCGCCGCCGTCGAGCTGTGGCGGCGCCTTCGTCCCGACGCTCCGTCGCTCGAGTCTCTGCTCGCGGTCCTCGCGGACGCCGAGGATTGCCAGCCGGGCGACAGGGCGGGATACCTCGCCGGCCTGATCCGCTTCTTCGCGGCCGTGCGCTCGCGGGGCGGGCCGGACGGAGCCGGCGAGATCGGCGGCGTCGTGGTTCCGCTCGGCGCTCTGCGCACGCGATTGGTCATGTTCGCCCTGGACCTCGTCGCCGAGCACCCGGAGCTCGGCGCCGCGGCGATCATCGAGACGGACCACTGGGCCGACCACGTCTTCGCCGACGACGGCGCCACGGAGCGCGATTTCCTGGCGCGCATGCTCGTCCTGATCTGCAACGATCTCGGCCGCCATTCCGAGGCGGAACAGCGCCTCCGGGCCGTGCTGGCGCGGCGGCCCGACGATCGGGCGACGCGCAGACTGCTCGCAATGCAGCTCCACGAGCACTCCGAGGGCGAGCGGGCGCGCCTGGCCGAGGCGCTCGAGCTGTGGGATTCGTCTTGCGACGACGACGACGACGACGACGACGACGAGCGTGAGGACTTCTTTCGGCGGACGCGCGACGAGATCGTCGAGAGCCTCCGCCTCCATGACGCCGCCGTGGGAGCCGCCGCCAGCGGGCCCGTCCCTGCGATGGCCGCGGCGTCTGTCCCTGAGGACAGCCGACCCGTCCCGCGTCAGAACGAGTAGCGGTACATCGGATTGAATTCTCGCATCGGCCGGATCGCCGCGCCGAGGCGGTACAGCAGGCGGTGGAACCGAGCGGGGACCCGCCGGTACTGCTGGATGCCCGACGTCGCGGCCAGGAAGCGGAGGCGAGGGTTCCAGCGCTCGATCAGGTGTGGGTCGGCGAGGCCCCAGACGAACAGTTTGACCACGCGGGCGACCCATGGCGCGACGCCGTCGAACATCACCTCGCCGGCGGGGAAGCGGTCGGTCACCCGCCGCAGCAGGGTGCGGGCCTCGGCCTCGCTGAGGTACGGCAACAAGCCCTCGGCGATCACCAGAGTGGGGCGGTCGTTCGGCAGCTGTTCGAGCCAGCCCGGCGCGGTCACCGAGGTGCCGAGCATGCGATAGCCGTCGCGCTCCTCGTAGAGCTGCCGGCGCAGCGCGATGACCTCGGGCACGTCGACGTCGAACCACTGGACCGTCGCCGGCGGCGCCAGGCGCAGCGCGCGGCTGTCGAGGCCGCAGGCGAGGTGAAGCACCGTCGCGTCGGGGTGGCGAGCGAGGAAGTCGGCGGCCCACTCGTCGAACTGGCGGGCGCGCAGGGCCACCGTGAACTGGTTCGAGCGCGGATTGGTCGCCTTGTGAATCTTCGCGAAGTCGTAGTCGATGCGCTCGACCGCCGCGGCGGCGAACCGGTCGCCGAGGATCGGCCGCGGCGACCGGCTCTCGTAGGCACGCAGGTAGAGCGTGCAGAGCATCGTCCATTGCACCGAGCCCCACGCGATGTGCGTGAAGTCGACCTTGTCGCCCGTCATCGCTTCCTCCGTTTCTTCGCCCGGTACTGCTCCCAGCGGGTCAGCAGCTCCTGGCCGACCTCGTCGGCGGTGAACTCGCAGAAGTCGCGGAACTCGGCCAGGCGCTCGCGCTGGGCGGCGCGGTCCTTGCCGAGCACCGACAGGCCGAACTCGGCCACCTCGGCGCCCAGGCGCATGCGCGCGAACTGGACCTGCAGCATGCGCGTGACCCCGCCGGGCGCGACCCGGTAGCTGTGCTGCCGCCCCGGCGCCGGCAGCCGGAGGGCCAGGCCGGCCTCCTCCATCGGCCGGATGACCGTGCTGATCGACGCCTTGCTGACCCCCAGCGCCGCCGCCAGCTCGGTCAGCGACTGCTGCTGCGCCCCGCAGATCATCAGCCAGGCGTAGATGCGCCCCATCGTCCGCGTGCCGCCGAGCTTCTCGAAGCACAGACCGAAGCGGTCGATGAACTCCAGCTCCTTCGCGGTGGGCCCCGGCATGCTGCGTCCTGGTCTGATCGTTCAGAACTTTCTAAACGTACGCTACGATCGCCGCGAACCACAGTCAAGCGCGGCGCGCTCCGATGAGCGTCGCTTCATCGAGCCCCTCCGTGATCGCCCGAGGCGCTCCGAGATCTCCGCTGCCGAGCCCGACGATGGGCCGCGATGATTCGCGACGATCGGGTGCCGGCGCAGCGGGAGCGCCCTGCGAATCGCCGGAGCGGCCAGTCCGCGAGCGCCGGACGCCCGAACGGAGCGGTTCGCGTGACGAGCCCGCTCCCCGGCGCCGCGGAGTCCGGTACCATCGCGCGCCATGGAGCTGGCCCCCGCGTTCTCCGAGCAATTCCCGATCTCCTCCGACCGCTTCGCGCTCGAGTTCAGCGAGGAGAAAGTCGGCGACGGCGAGGCCTGCGCCGCGTGCGTCCTGAACGAGCGGGGCGACCTGGTGGCGACGATTCGTGTGCTCGTCTGGGACGTGAGCGGCGACGAGCGATTGATCCGCGACATCAAGGAGCAGCAGGTCACCATCGTCCCCGCCGCGCACCTCGACGATCCGCGGGTCCCCGCCTACTTCGCCGGCTGGGCCGCCGCGCTCCGCTTCGCCTTCGAGCGCCTCAGCGACGCGATCGCCCAGGGCAGCGCGGCGCTGAGCGACAGGATCGAGAGCGCCTACCCGTACAAGATGTTCTGCCCGGAGGTCCTCGGGCTGAGCCGCCCGCAGACCGCCGACGACTTCACCGAGGTGCTGCTGTCGAACCGCAAGCGGCTCGGCTGGCTGCTGCCGTAGGCGCCGGCGGCGCGGGCCGCCGCCTCGCTCACGCCTTCAGGCCCTCGGCGGCGAACGCCGCGACCACGCTGGGCCGCTCGGCGACGCGGGCGAGGAACGCCGCGAGGTTCGGCGGCGGGGGGGCGAGCAGCTTCTGGTAGGTGCGCAGGGCGAAGAAGGCGTAGGCGTCGGCCACGGTGAACGACTCGCCGTGGAAGAACGCGCGCTCGCCGAGGTCGCGCGCCAGCACCTCGACGCGCGCGGCCAGGCGCTGGGCCGCCCAGCGCTTGGTCTCCTCGCCCGGGTTCGGCATCAGGGTGAACGGCGCGAAGCCCTTGTGCAGCTCGGTGGCGATGAAGAGCAGGCGCTCGTCGAAGCGGACCCGCTCGCGGCCGCCGTGGCGCGGCGCGAGCCCGGCCTCGGGCCAGGTGTCGGCGATGTACTGCAGCAGGAGCGCGGTCTCCGTCAGCACGCCGCCGTCGGCCAGGCGCAGCGCCGGCACGTAGCCCTTGGGGTTGATGTCCGCGAAGTCGTCGCCGGCCTCGGTCTTGCGGGTGCGCAGGTCGACGCGCACCAGCTCGAACGCCGCGCCCGCCTCGCGCAGGGCGATGTGCGGGGCGAGCGAGCAGACGCCGGGGGTGTAGTAGAGTCGCAGCGGTTCGGTCATGGGCCCGGTCTACGCCACCGGCCCCGCTTGAACAATCCTCGCGGATTGATCACATTGTTCAGCGCCATGAACAGCCGCCCCGACTTCGCCGCGATCGAGGCGTTCGTCCGCGTCGCCGAGGCCGGCAGCTTCCGCGCCGCCGCCCTCGCCCTGGGCGCGCCGGTGTCGACCGTCAGCGTCCAGGTCAGCCGCCTCGAGGAGCGCCTCGGGACGCGCCTGTTCGAGCGCACGACCCGGCGCGTGCGCCTCACCGACGAGGGCGAGCGTTACTTCGAGCAGGTCCGCGCCGGCCTCGACGTCGTCACCGAGGCGGGGCGCGCGATCGCGGAGCGCCGCGGCGAGGCGCACGGTCGCCTGCGGATCGCCGCGACCAGCGGCTTCGGCGAGGTGCTCGGGCGCGTGCTCGGGCCGTTCACGCGCGAGCACCCGCACGTCGACGTCGAGATCGAGCTCGCCGCCGGTCAGCTCGATCCGCTGCGCGACGGCTTCGACGTCGTGATCCAGGCCGAGCCGGCCGCGAGCGCGTCGCTGGTGGCGCGCAAGCTCGGCGCGCCGACCAAGTACCGCCTGGTGGCCAGCCGCGAGTACCTGGCGCGCCGCGGCACGCCGGCTCACCCGCGCGAGCTGGCGAAGCACGTGTGCCTGGTGATGGGCACCCGCCGCGAGGCGACGACCTGGCGCTTCGTGCGAGGCTCGGCCCGTCCTGCGGTGGTGCACCGCCACGCGACCGCCAACAGCTGGCCGCTGATCCGCGACCTCGCGGTCGCCGGCTGCGGGATCGCCAGGTTGCCCGACTACCTCGCCGCGCCCGCGGTCTCGGAGGGCCGACTCGTGTCGGTGCTCGACGACTACTGCCCCGCGGTCGAGCAGATGTACGCGGTCTACGCCCGCAGCCGCCACGTGCCGGCCCGACTCAGCAGCTTCGTCGCGGCGCTGCAGCGCTTCCTCGCGGTGTGGCCCGGGTGCCTGCCGCCCCCGCCGGGGCGCGCGAAGGCGTGAGGCGCGGCGGAATATCGCCGCGCGTGGCCGCGTTCGGGGCGACGATGCGCCTGGTGCTCGTCGGTCTCGCTGCCTCGCTGGCGTGCGTGCGTGCGCCGGGCGGCGCGACGAAGAGCGTCACGCCGACGGCGACCCCGCCGCGCGCCCCGGAGCCGGCGCAGGTGCCGGTGGAGACGGCGCCGAAGCCCGCCCCCATCCACGAGCCCGCGGAGCCGGTCGAAGCGACGGCCCGGCTGCTCGCCGAGGTCGAGGCGATGGAGGTCGCGGCGCGCTGGACGTGGGCGATCGCGACGATGCCCGAGCTCGCCGAGCACCGTGAGGCCGGGCCCGCGTCTGCGCAGTGGGCGGAGCTCCGTCGCCTCGCAGCCGGTCGATCCACGCTGTGGGTGCGGGCCCGCGGCGAGCGCTGCTTGTCGGTCCGCGGCGCGTGGGACGATGAGGGGTTCGCCGGCCGCGCGCGCGAGGTCGTCGAGATCGAGGGCGACGTCAAGACCGTGCGCTACGAGCTGATCGACATCACCGAACGCGGGATCTCGGCCTCCGGACCGCACGGCGAGACCTTCAGTCGTGACGCGCGAGGTCGCTGGCAGTCGGCCGGCGGCTACGGCCTCGGCTCGTTCGCCACGATCGTCGACAGGCCCATCTTCGAGGTCGCGCGAAAGGCCGCGTATTACGGCGCGACCACCTACACGTTGAAGATCGAGTGCAGCGAGACGAACGTGCAGGAAGAGCACTGCACGGACGGCACGACGCGTCGCTGCTCGCAATGCGTGGCCGTGCGGGCTCGCCGGTACGTTCCGGGCCTGGGCACGGGGACGACCGGCGTCTTCCGCACGAACCGACAGGTGGATTGCAGCCTCGCGTGTCCGCCGGATCTGCACACCCCGCAGCTCGCGGCGCTCAACCTGGCGGTGCAGGGGCGCACCTTCGTCACGGCCGAAGCACCGGGCGCGGCGGTGTACACGGACGCTCGCGCGTGTCGTGACGATCGACGGATGCGCCGGGCCGCGAGCGACGAGGCCGGCCCGATGTAGCGACGGCGGTTGTCAGGGCGGCCCGTCCGTGGTCCCCTCGGCTTCATGGTCCCTGCCGATGGCCCCCGGTCACCCTCCGCGGCGGACATCGACGCCGTCCTGGCCTTCCTCCCGGTCCTCGAGCGCGCGGACTTTCAGGCCAGCCGGTGGTCGCGCGAGGGCTCGTGGATCCCGCGCCTCGTCGATGCGCCCGAGGTCCGGCAGCTGCAGCAGGTGCTGGCCGAGCGCGGCTTCGTCGTCCGGTTCGATTCGCAGGCGTGGCGCGTCGAGGCGGAGCACTACCAGAGCGATCCAGAGGCGCTCGCCCGCGCTCCGCTGGTCGACGTGTGCAAGCTGTTGACCGTGCATCTGCGCACCGACCGCTTCGTCGGCGGGCACTTCGCATCGGCCGTCGCGTCGGGCCAGATCGCGGCGCTGCTCCGGCGCCTGCGGGCGATCCGCGACGAGGACCTCGCGGGGCGGTGAGCCCATGCGACGGCTCGCTCGCCGGTCACGCGAGTCGAAGCTCGCAGGAGATGAGGCCGCGGATCCTCGCGCTGATGTAATATGTCCTCAGGGACATGGTTGATGAACGCGCGCGACCGGCCGCCGCCGCGCTCGCGGTGCTTCGCGGCTCAGCCGCGCGGGACGCCGTGCTTGCGGACGAAGCCGACCACGGCGGCGGCGAATCGCGGGGCTGCGCGCTCGAGGTGGGCGGCGTGGTCGTAGCCGGGCAGGACCTCGAGCTGGGCGCCGCCGGGGAGCTGGGCCAGGCGCTCGTTCAGGCAGCTCTGGTCGACGACCGGGTCGCGGTCGCCGTGGATCGCCAGCACGGGGTTGCGCAGCGCGCTGAAGTCGATCCACGCGTCGACGTCGCGCCAGTCGGCCTTGATCGGATCGGCGGCCAGGGCCGCGGCGACGAAGGCGTCGGCGACCCCGGGCTCGAGCGCCTCGGGGGTGATGAAGTCGGAGCGCGCGGCGGCCTCGGTGTTGGCGGCCTGCGCCGGCGGCTTGGGCGGGCGGGGGGGCGCGGCGGACGGGCGCGCGGGGGTCTGCGGCGGGCACGGCGAGCCGTAGAGGATCAGCGGGCCGATGGCGTCGCGGTGGCGCTGGGCCGCGAGCGCGGCGATCCGGGCCCCGAGCGACCAGCCGAGCACGGCGGGCTTGTTCGCCAGATTCTCACCGGCGAGGCCGACCACCGCCGCGAGATCGTCGGCCGCCTGGAATGAATCGGTGTAGCCGCTGGGGTCGCGCGCGGTGGCCCCGTAGCCGCGCAGGTCGACGGCGTAGACCGCGAGGCCCTCGGCCGCGAGGTTGTCCATCAACGACACCCGCGCGCCGGGCACCTGCAGGTCGAAGTCGGGCAGGGCGCTCCACGTGCGGCCGTGGACCAGGACGATCGCGCCCCACGGCGCCGGCGGCCGCTTGACGTGGACCTGGATGCGGTGGCCGCCGACGGCGACGCCGAGGTGCTCGAGCGCCGGCGGTGAGATGTCCGCGGGGACAGGTGCGATCGGGGCGGCCGCGGGCGCCTCCGGCGGCGGAGAGGCCGGCGGCGGCGCGACCTCGGGGGGCCTGGTGGCCTCGCCGGCGCAGGCGAGGAGCGAGGCGGTGACGAGCGCGGCGACGCGGCGGAGCATGCCGCGAGGGTCGCAAGGACCAGCGGCCGGACGCAACGGCGATCCGACGACCGGCGACGACGGCCAACGAGCCATCGACCGGTTCGCCACGCAGGAGCTTGCGGCGCATGCCGAACTCACAGGCGCGTCACGCCGCGTCGCGGGTCGCGACAGGCCGACCGCGGCGGGTCGTCCTCGACGCCCGATCGGCGCCGCGGAGGTGCGTCGAGACGAGAGAACGACGAGCGCGAGGGGCCGCGGGCCTTGGGGTGGCGGAGCCGCCGATCAGCGCAGCAATTCCTCGCCGCAGCGCCGCAGCAGGGCCGGCCACGAGTCCTCGGGCCAGTCGGTGTCTCCGGGCGCGATCGAGATCCACGCGCCGTAGGCGATCCAGTACACCGCCCAGGCGCGGGCCGCCCGGTGCTGCTCGCGGGTGAACGGCTCGCCGCGCGCGGCCTCGTAGTCGGCGATGAAACCGAGGATCCCCTCGGGGGTCGGCACGCGCCGGACCTGCTCCTGCGACCAGTCGGCGGTGTGCCCGTGCGCGTCGACGCCGACGATGCACACCTCCGGGCGCGCCGCCAGGGAGTCCCAGTCGTAGGTGGCGACCAGGCGATCGTCCGCGAAGCGCAGGTGCTCGACGCGCCAGTCGCAGTGCCCGAGCACGAGCGGCGAATCTGCGGCTCGCGTGATGTCCCGCGCGCGCCGGCCGAGCGCACGAACCCAGCCGGTGTCCGATTCGCTCGGGCTGAAGATCTTGCCGTGCGGCGTGGGGAACAGGCGTTCGTCGGGCACCGCGAAGTGGCCGATTCGCGGCGGGTCCGGCATGTTGCGGAGCAGCCCGATGTGTTCGACAAGGGCGGCGGCGATCAGGCGCCGCCCGCGAGGATCGTGACCGTCGACGAGCCGGCCGGCGTCGAGGTAGGTCTCGATCGTGGCGAGACCGCGACCGATCGGCTCGGGCTCGAGGATCGGCTCCGGGCACGGGTAACCGCGCGCGGCGAGGAATCGCTGGACCCGCGCGACCTGCCGCAGCGACTCGCGGTCGAGCGGGAGGTCGGGGTTGGTCTCGGCCGGCGGCCTGGCCTTGAGCACGACCCGGCGGCCGTCGGCGAGCAGCAGCCCGTGCGTGCTGCCCACGCTCGAGCCGCAGAACAGGTAGGCGGCGACGCCAGTGCCGAGGTGCCGCCGGACGAAGCCGTCGACCTGCTCGACGATCGCCGCGGCGTCGGCGGTGCCGAACACGTCGAGCTCGACGTGGGGCACCTCCCACTCGGCGAGGTTCTCGCGGACGACCGCGACCGGGTCGCGCGCTTCCCGAGAGGTCATGGCCAGGGAGGATAGCCGGTGACGCGAGCGAGCAGGTTCTTTATTTCAGGACATGTTCGTAAAGACTTGCCTCGGCCGCGGCTCCCCCGCGATCTGCGAGGCGCCATTCCTCAAGGACATGTCGCAAGGACCGGCGGCCGGACGCAACGGGGACGCGACCGCGAGCGCTCGCTCTCGGGGTCGCTGCCCGCGGAGAACCCGGCGAAGCGCCAGGGCTCGCGCTCACGGTGCTCGCGTTCTAGGAGCCGTCGTCGACGTTCGTGGCGACGAACTCGATCACGTACGCGGCGACCGAGCCGTGATCTGCGAGGTCGTGGGTGCTGTCGTCGCAATTGTCCATGGCGTCCCAGGCGTCATGGGCCGGAGGGGCGAACACGAGGCCGGGTGGCGAGTAGGAGGCGTTGCGATGGACGCCGAGGGGAAATGCGGCGGTGTACGCTCTGCATGCCGCGCCGGACGTGCCCTCATAGACCGACTCGAGGAAGAAGTCGTAGTACCCGAGGAGCGAGTTCGGCGGGAGGTAGCCCGGGTCGACCTGGTCGAACAGCGGCGGGCTGTTCGCCACGTCCTTGAAGAAGACCTGCGTCCCCTCGAGCGTCCTCGCGTCACCGGAGTAGAACGCCCTGTACGCGTTGATCAGGGCGTTGTAGTTGCTGATACCGTAATTTCGGCTCACCGTGGCGCCGTCGTGAGCGATGTTCGACCCCGAGTTCGGCAGGACCTCCAGGTTCGTGGCGCCCTTGGCGAGCGCTTGCCGCTCGCAGGCCAGCACCACGGTCTGATCGTCGCTCGACAGCGCGGCCATGTTGTCGTCGTGCTGGAGGAGCACGTGCTTGAGCACGATCGCCTTGTTCGCGCCGTTCACCTGCGGGCAGACGTGATACCAGCCCGGGCGCTGCGGATCCTCGGGGAAGGTGTCGGTGTCGTCCGGGACGAGGTCCGTGAGGATCTCGTATCGCGGCACGTCGAAGTACGTGCCCGAGCTCGGCGTCGTCTCGCTCTTGATGACGACCTGCGCGGTGCTGCTCGGGTCGCCGTCGGTGGGGTCGATGGTGAACCTAAACGTGGTACCGGTGACGCTCACCTGTTGCAGGTTGTCCGTCCGCCGCGCCTTCAGCAGCCCTTCGTCGCCGACGACGAGCGTGACGTCCTTCTCCACGTCGTCGATGACCTTCTTCGCGGCGGTCATCTCGAAGGTCGCGTGGCCGTAGGGGTCGGGCTTGGGGTTGTTCGCGTACCAGGGGATGTTCGAGAAGGCGTAGCCGCCGACCCAGGGCTCGCCGATCCAGGGCGAGTTCTCGAGGCAACGAATGTCTCCCGGGCATACGTAGTCGCCGGTGTCGCGAAAGTCGATCGAGTCGTCGTCCGCTTGCCCGAAGCCGTCGGAGTCGGCAGAGAGGCCCGCGCAGGCGCCGGCGTTGAGGGCGAGCACGGTGTTGATGGCGAGTAAGGTATTGGTGAGTGTACGCATGGTTCGTGGTCTCGAAATGGTCTGTGAGAAGGTGCGTCGAGCGAACACGTGACTGGCCGAACGCCGGCGCGCCCACCTGCCGTCGGGCGAGTGTATCCGCGAGGCTCAACAATTTCTCCGGACCCGAAAGAGACGTCGATTCGGGCGTCGTGAGGGCGGTTCCGACGATTCGTATAGGGGTCCGCCGGGCCTGTCTGCTGCACGGCGGATGACAGGCGCAGAGGCGCGCAGCGAGAGGTCGGCGCGATGATCGTCGCCGATGGCCGATGATTACTTCAGGACATGTCCCGAGAGCCATGCGTCGAGTTCGCCGCGGAGCGGGGCGAAGGCGTCGCCGGGGCCGAGCAGGGCGCGGGCCTCTTCGACCAAAGCGTGGGCCTCGGCGCGGGCAGGCGGTTCGGGCCACAGCGCCTCGGCGAGGGCCAGGCGCAGGCGGGCGGACACCTCGGGGCGGGCGGGGGCGTGGTCCTTCGGCTCGGCCGCGAGGGCGCGGCGCAGCGGTTCGCGGGCGGCCGCGGGGTCGCCGGCGTCGAGGGCGGTGCGGCCGAGGCCGAGCAGCAGCGGCTGGACCCGCGGGTGGCCGTCGCCGCCGGGCTCGGCGATCGCCAGGGCGCGGCGGAAGGTCGCCTGGGCGGCGGCGAAGCGGCGCTCGCGGCGGGCGACCTCGCCGAGGTCGTGCAGCAGGTCGGCCAGCTCGGGGTGGGTCGGTCCGAGCATGCGCTCGCGGATCGCCAGGGCGCGGCGGAGGATCGCCTGGGCCTCGCCGAGCGCGCCCTGGCGCAGGCGGATCTGGGCGATGCTGCGGAGCGTGGCGGCGACCGAGAGGTGGTCCGGGCCGAACGCGCGCTCCTTGATCGCCAGGGTGCGGGCGTGCAGCGCCGCGGCGTCCTCGTCGCGGCCGGGGTCGGCCAGGGCGGCCGCGAGGTTGCCGGTGAGCACGGCGGTCTGCGGGTGGTCGGGGCCGAAGAACTCCTCGGCGAGGGCGACCGCGCGCCGGTGGCTGGCCTCGGCCTCGGCGCGCAGGCCGAGCTCGCCGAGGGTGTTGCCGAGGTTGCTGAGGGTGCCGATCAGCGCCGGCGGGTCGGGCCGCTCGGGGCGGTCGAGCAGGGCCAGGGCGCGCTCGTGGAGCTCGCGGGCGGCCGCGAACTCGCCGCGGATCTGGCGAACGATGCCGGTGTGGCCGAGCCGCTTGGCCTCGAGGACATGTCCTTCGGGACCTAGCCTTTGGACCATGGCGGCGGCGAGCTCGGACCAGCGCAGGGCCTCGGCGGTGGCGGTCTGGTAGACGCCGACGCAGGCGATCAGCTCGACCATGGCGCGCGCGGCCAGCTCGTCGAGCTTGCCGGCGACTGCGGCGAGGGCGGCGCGGGTCAGGGTGGCCTCGGCGGCGCGCGGGTCCTTGGCCCGGTTCTGCAGCAGGCCGAGGATGTAGCCCGCCTCGGCGTCCAGCGGGGGGTAGCCGACGCGGGCGGCGGCGGCGGCGGCCTCCTCGGCGCGGGCGAGGCCGTCTTGCAGGCGGCCGGCGTCGAGCAACGCCTTGGCGCCGGCGACCTGCTGGCGGACCGCGTCGATCTGCGCCGGCGCGGCGGGGTCGTCGGGCAGGGCGGCCGGGGCGGTCAGGACGGCCGGGTCGGCGCAGCGCTGCGCCGGGGTGAGGGCGGCGGCCGCCTGGACGGCGCGGTCGACGACGTCGGGACCTGTCCGAACGAGCAGGTCGGTGAGGGCCGCGAGCTCGCGCCGGCGCTCGTCGAGGCAGGTCATGCGCAGCTCGAGCAGCGCCAGCGACTGCTCGTGGCGCAGGTGGGTGGCCCGGCAGGCGTCGGCGTGGCCGGCCAGCCAGGCGACGGCCCAGGTGTCGAGGGTGGCGACCACGCGGTCGGCGGTGGCGCGGGCGTGGGCGCGGCCGGTGGCGAGCAGGGCCGCGTGGACCTGGGCGCGGCGGGTCGGGTCCCACGCGCCGTGGAGGGCCAGGGCGCCGCCGCGGCAGACTTCGTCCTGGCTGCCCGATCGGGCATAGCCCCAGAGACCTGTCCCGAGGAGCAGGCCGAGCGCGAGCCCGGCGACGCCGGCGGCCCGGGCCCGCCGCGAGCGCAGGGCCCGGCGCTCGAGCACGTCGAGCAGGGCGCCGACGTCGGGCCAGCGGGCGCGCGGGTCGACGCTGAGGCCGCGGGCCAGCGTGCGCGGCAGCCAGGCGGGCGTGCGTCTGTCCCGCGGGACAGGTCGCAGCTTGCCGCGGGAGATCGCCTGCAGCAGCGCCATCGCCCCGCCGTCGCCGAACGGGTGGACGCCGTGGACCGCCTCCCACAGGGCGACGCAGAAGCTGAACTGGTCGCTGCGCGGGCTGGTCGGCAGGCCCATGAACTGCTCCGGAGCCATGTACGCCGGCGTGCCGACCAGGGCGCCGACGCGGGTCAGGCGGCTGTCGACGCTGACCAGCGAGCCGATGTCGAAGGCGGCGCCCGAGGCCTCGGGGGGCAGGCGCTCGCGCAGGCCGGAGGCCTCGAGCGGGAGGCGCTCGCGCAGGCCGGAGGCCCACGCCGGCGGGGTGTCGGCGACGGCGTCCGGGGTGTGCATGCTCGCGGCTCCGGGCGGCGCCTCGCGCAGATCGAACGGCGGCGGGGTGACGCCGAGCTTCGGGTTGCGCGCGCCCTGGGCCTCGAGGAGGCGCTCGCGCAGGCCGGAGGCCCACGGCGGCGGGGTGACGTCGATCTTGGGGTTGCGCGCGCTCGAGGCCTCGAGGAGGCGCTCGCGCAGGCCGGAGGCCCAGGCCGAAGCGTCGCTGGCTTTTGGGACATGTCCATGAGGACCTGACTCTTCGGCCTCGCTGGCGCGCGCCAGGCCGAAGTCGAGCACGCGCACGCGGCCGTCGTCGCCGACCAGGACGTTCTCCGGCTTGAAGTCGCGGTGGACCAGGCCGGCCGCGTGGGCCGCCTGCAGGCCGCGGCCGGCGGCGACGAACAGCGCCAGGACGTCGCGCCAGTGGAGCCTCCGTTCGGCCAGGTAATGGCGCAGGGTGACGCCCGGGACGAACTCCATGGCGACGTACACCCGGCCGTCGACCTCGCCGGCGTCGTGGACGGCGACCACGTTGGGGTGGGCGAGCCGGGCCAGCGCCTTGGCCTCGCGCCGCAGGCGGGCGCCCGGGCCGTGGGTGTCGCCCTCGGGCGCGCTCTCGGGCCGGTCGAGCAGCTTGATCGCCACCTTGCGGTCGAGGCCGGGGTCGAAGGCGGCGTAGACGACGCCCATGCCGCCGGCGCCCAGCCGCTCGAGGATGATGTAGCGGCCGAGCAGCTGCCCGGGCTCGAGCGGGGCGTCGGGGTCGAGCGGCGCCGGCACCACCCGATCGTCGGCGACCGCGGTGCGCGTCAGCGCGAGCGTCTCGGCGTAGGCCCGGTCCTCCACCAGCGAGGTAGTATATCGGGGCCGCCGACGGCCGGCGGTTTTACTTGGCCCGTGATTGCGAAGGCGGACCCTGTCCGCATGCAGGTACGCGAGGTCGGAAAAGGTGCGTCGCGCGGCGCTCGGCGGGCTCGAACCCGCGGGGCACGGATGAGGCCGGCGCGGTGAATGGGCGGTGTCGGGCCGCGAGGCCGTCGCGAGGACGCGGCCGCCGCCGCGCGAGCGGTTGCGCGGCGGGCCGGAAATCTCGGCGCTGAGAGTGTGTTCGGCGGAGATCGGCGCTCGATCGAGGTTGCCTGTTCGGACATGTTCAAAAAGTCATGTCGCCGCGAGCGGTCGGGGTCTGGTCGAGACATGAGGCGCAACCGGACGCCGTCGTCCGCGGCGGTTCGGTGCTATCCTCGCGGAACCCGGGATGCGCATCCTGTTCGTCGAGGATCACCTGGAATTCGCGCGCACCGTCACGGGGCAGTTCCTCGCCGAGCACGAGGTCACGCTCGCCGCCGGGGTCGCGGAGGCCAGGGCGCTGCTGGCGGCCGAGGCCTACGACGTGCTGCTCGTCGATCACGACCTGCCCGACGGCAGCGGCCCCGAGGTCCTGGCGTACGCGCGCGAGCGCGGCATCCCGAGCGTAGCGATCGCGGTGTCGTCCCACGAGGCCGGCAACGAGGCGCTGGAGCGAGCAGGCGCGCTCGCTCGCTGCCCCAAGGGGCGGTTCCACGAGATCGGCGTCGTGCTCGCTTCGATCGGGCGGTGAGGCTCCGCGAATGGCCGCCTCCCGCCGGCGAGCGGCGCGGAGGCTGCGGCACGCTGCGAGCCCCAGCACACGGAAGGTGCAGCGGCTCGCAGCTCCGAGGTGACAGTGGTACCAACCGCTCGAGCGTCGCAAGAGCGGCGACGCTCGCTATTCGCGGCCGGCGCGGCCGATCACAGCGAACCGATCCACTGGACCATGGCGTCGAACGGGTTGATCAGGGTGCCGCCGTTCCACGAGGTGTCATGGGCGCCCGGCGTTGCGACCCCCGACAACGAGCCGCGGGTGTAGCCCGAGACGGCGGCGTTACCGACCTCCGCGGCGACACCCATCCCGTTCTCTCCGTGGTCGCCGCCGATGTACGTGGCGTACGTGACGCTGGCGCTGTCGTTCATGATCACGAAGACCGCGTCGGTCGTGCCGAGGCCGCCGCCGAACGTGGGCTGGAAGGCGTCGACGGTGGCGATGCCGCTGCTGCTGCCGGTCCAGCCGCTCAGGTGCAGGGTCGAGCCGACGACCTCGATGTCGTCGAATTCCTCCTGGGAATCGGCGCCCCAGTAGCGGGCCCATCGGCGCGCGCCGGTCGAGGGGAGGAACTTGGCCACGAACGCGTCGCGGCCGGAGATCGTGGTGTCGACGATGTTGGCGATGTCGGTGGCGGACTCGGTCCACCCCGCCACGAGGAGATCGCCCTCGTCGTTGATGTCGATCGCCTCGGCCCAATCGGGCCCGGTGCCGCCGTAGTAGCGCCCCCACTGCCGGACGCCGCTCGTGTTGAACTTGACGATGAACGCGTCGCCGCTGCCGCCGTAGGTGGCGTCCGCCGACACCAGGCTGGGGATCCCCACGTCGCCCGTCGAAGCCTCGGTGTACCCGACGACGTAGACGTTGTCGGACGCGTCGACCTCGCAGTCCCGCGCCTCGGTCCGGCCGTCGCTGCCGCCGATGTAGGTCGCCCACTGCACCGTCCCGGTGGACGACACCTTGGCGACGAACCCGTCGGAGACCAGGTTATTGAGGGAGTGGTCGTGCACCATGGTGTCGTCGAGGCCCGTGGTCGACGTCGTCATGCCGACGATGAAGAGGTTGCCGGTGGGCCCGATGCAGATGCCATAGCCCCAATCCTCGTTGTTCCCGCCGAGGAAGGTGCCCCAGGTGCGACCGCCGGTCGAAGTGAATCGGACCAGCATCGCGTCTCGCGCCCCCTGGAGCGCGGTCTGATCGGCCCCGAGCGTGGCGACCCAGTTCGTCCCGTCGGGCGAGGTGGTCTCGCCGACGGCGAAGATGTCCTCGTCGTCGTTGTGAACGAGCGCCCAGAACTGGTCGAACCCGTTCCCGCCGTAGTAGGTGGCCCAGGACAGCGTGCCGTCCGGCCGCCACTGGGAGATGAAGCCCTCCTGGCTGCCGACCGGGGTGTCACGATGCGAACCCGGGGTGGCGATTCCGGGGAACGACTCCGTCCCGCCGACCACGTCCGCGAGGCCGCTGGCGTTGAAATCGACGTCGGACGCGTATTCGTCGGCCCCTCCGCCGTAATACGTGCCGAAATCATGCGAGGGCACCGCGAGGGCCTGCGGGGCGCCGGCGCCCAGCGCGGCCGCCGCGCTGCCCACAACCACAAAGAACCGCCCCATACCCCATCCTTTATCCATGCTCCGAGTCACAAAATGTCTCCACGAAAACGTCTGCGAAGATCGATCGGCACAACCGCCGAGTCGATTCGTTCACCCGACAAGTAGTGAGGGCGCGGCGTGATGTTGTCAAGCCGATTTTGCCCGCGCCTCACGCGCTGCGCGGGTGCATGACCGCGCTCGTATTCTCCTATGCGAATTCACCGCAGACGACAACGATTGTGATTCGCCTTACGTGTGTTCGACGAAGCGCGCGGGCCGTGAAGGAGAGGCGCCGTCATTCGCCCCATGTCCCGCCCCCGCCGAGACCGTGCGCAAGATTGCCACCCGGAGCGCCCTCAATATGAACACCCAGGTCAGCCCCGACGGATCGTCGGGCGCCGACGGCCAAGCAGAAGGCTCGACGACGGTAATGCCCCGAGATCTCGCCGCGGCCGCCCGCCGAGTCGGCGTCGGAGTCGCGTGGACCCGAGGGCGACATGTCGGCCGCGGCGGTGTTTCTTCCTCCCCGGATTCCCAGCACTCGAAGACATGTTTTTCGCGACCTGTCCTGGCACGCCGCTGCCGGCGTTCCCCGGGGCACGGGTCCGCTCCCGGACCGGTACGCTCCATGCCGACGGCGACAGCTCCAGCTCATGAGTGTGTCCGTGATCTCCGTCGAGCGTCAGCCCAGGGGAGGGTCTCATGGTCGGCGGCGCGGCAAGGAGAAGTGGAGGGCCCGGATCATCGTCGTGATCGGCCGACAGCCGATCGTCGCACCGCGGACTGCCAGCGAACGACCGCGTAGACGAACCCCGCGAGGACGGCCGCACCATGCAGCTTGAACTGGAGGAGCGTCAATTCGGTGGTCTCCTGAACCCACGCGCCGAGTCGCTCCACGCCGAGGGTGTCGATCGCCTGAGCGACCCTGGCCGGGAGCCAGATGCACGCCAGGGAGCCCCCCACGGACGCTCCGACGAACACCGCGAGGGCGATCCACCCGAGCACCGACAGGGGACGAGGCTCCGCGCGTGGTTCGCGGGACGCGAGGTGCACGACCAGGAGCAGCACGACGAGCTCGAGGAGCGTCGTGCCCACCGACAGGGTGGCGCGGACCGTGAAGGAGGGAATGACGCCGCGGGGCACGTCGAAGAGCGCGTACTCGAGTCCGGCCGCGAGCCCTCCCAGGATCGGCCAGGAGACCACGACGCCGAGCACGAGCACCGCGGCCCTCGCCGCGAGGACGCGGCGCTCTTCCGCGCTGATGGGGGGAAGCATGCCGAGACACTCTCTCACGGCTCCGGTGCTGTCCAGAGCCAGCGGAAATGGAAGGCTCACTGGATGCTGACTCGACGCCTCTCATTGTCGTATGCCTCGCCGACTTGCTTCTTGAGCGAGCCGTTCTCACCCCCCACGCGAGACCTCGCTGAGCAGCCCCCCGAGAAATCGCCCGTCTCTACCCCACCCAGGGCGGGACAGGCCGCGCAAGCTGCGGTGAAGCCCAGGACGCACGACCTCGCCGACGAGGCGGAGCGGGTGATCCAGCGCGAGCTGCGGAGAGACAGCGCCACGAATGTCAGGGGATACCCGACATCATGAGCCTGCACCTGCGGTTTGCGCCGGGCGGAGAGTGGTTCGCTCCGGCCCAGGATGTCATGCACCCCCTCGATTCCGGCCGAGACTGCGGACCTGTGTTGCCTGTGAGGTCGCCCCGCGAGGCGTCACGGGCCGGTCAGATGCAATTCTGCGCTGCGGCCTCGATCGCATCGCCGCAGAAGGGCGTACAGCCGATGAGGGCAGTGCCCCATCCGACGGAGTAAATGCAGACCGCACACTCGGCCGACACCGCGCCAATGGTGGCGGTGACACAATCCAGGATCGCAGCCTTGCAGGCCTCGACCCTGACCAAGCAGACGGGATCGTTCGGACACTCTTCGCACATCCTGCCAGGATCGTCCCAGGTCGGGCACGGGTACTCGAAACAAACGCTGCAGTCTTCGTTCGGGTCGCAGCTGCGGGGAGCCAGCACCTCGCTGTCCGCGATCGACATGTCGGGCGCGTCGGGCTGCGCCGCGAAAGAGAGGACGGGCAGGGCGAACAAGATCTCATTCAGCATGACGAACTCCTTGGGTCACATCCAGGCTTGATCATACGCCAATCCGCGATCGCGCAAAGCGAGCCGAAGTACGATCGTGGGGTAGTCCATGGCGACCGGCCGAGCATCCAATCCATCGACTGCTCGCCCGCTTTGCCTGCATCGTCCTCGTCGTGCAGATGCACGATAGCAAGTGGCGACGTGCGCCGTGGCTCGACAAGCCAGCGCGTCCTGCCTGCGGCTGCCGGAGAACGACGACTCAGGAGGGCGACACGGACGCCGGCCTCGTCGGGACTACCCGCGCCGACACCCGGCGATCGACCGGCGACGGTGGACATCCGCGGGTTCTTCGACGCCATCGATCACACGTGAATGGTGAAGTTCATCGAGCACCGTATCGCGGACAAGAGGATCGTGCGGCTCTCGAAGAAGGGAAGCGGTCGTCCACGGCCGGACCGCATCGGCTTCTTGCTGGAACCCCAGCACGAAGTCGTCGGCACGAGGCGCCGACGAGGTGCGGTCGATCGGCGCATGTCCAACGGGACATGTCCATTGTCGCGGCGCAGGCAAGGGACGAGGTCGCCAGGAGGTGCGGTCGATCGGCGCATGTCCCACGGGACATGTCCAGGCCCGCTTCACAGTCGGAGGACGAGGATGTCCAGGTAGACGACGGCGGCGGCGACGGCGAGCCGCGGGGGCCAGCGGCCGAACCTCGACAGCCGCGGCACGACGAGGCAGCCGAGCTTCCACAGGGCCCACACCCCGGCGGCCTTGCCGAGGAGGGTCAGGGCGTACGCGCCGTCGAGGTCGGGGACCCGGATCGGCGCCGCGCTGCGGACCGAGACCGCCAGGTCGAGGTGGAAGCGGTGGTTGAGGTACCCGAGCACCGCGCAGAGGACGAGGCCGAAGGTGACCGCGTAGACGATGAGGTGAGCGAACAGACCTGGGACTGTCGGCTCCTCTCGTTGCTCTGCCACGAGCCGATGATCGTCGCCGCCGCGACCGGGTGCGGGCCTTCGAGGGTGCGCAAACCCACGGCTCGTGGGCGAGCACGGACGGGTTCGCCACGCGCTGCGGCCCGCGGGGGCATCGAGCGGTGCTTCGCGACTCCGGGCCGTGACCTCGCGAGACGGCGAGACGACTTCACGGGGATCCGCCAGCAGGGCTCGCGGCGCTCGGCGCATGCGCGCTGCCGGGGCGGCGCCTCACAATAGTCTCAGGTTCTTCAAGAATATTCGCGAGCGAGGCCATCGTTGCTCGCGGGCGGGTGCGAGATCACGAGCACCACGAGGCTCGGCGGTTTGGCACGCCTCGTGCTGAGGGCGGCGCGCATGCGACGAGCTCCCGTGGCGCTGCCGATCGTGATCCTGCTGCTCGCCTGTCGTGAGGGCGCCGAGGACGGGCTCGTCGCGCCGCTCGGCGCCGTGCCGCTCGTCGACGTCGATCCCGATCCCGACGCGATCGAGGTGAGCGTGATCGCGGCGCCGGCGAGCTGGGCGTTCTTGCCGGGCAAGCCCGCGGAGGTGTGGGCCTACCGCGACGGCAACGCCGAGGACGCCGCGGCGCGGGTGCCCGGGCCGATGTTGCTCGGCAAGCTCGGCGACCGCGTCACAGTGCACTTTCGCAACGAGTTGCCCGAGCCGACGACGGTGCACTGGCACGGGCTCAAGGTGCCGGCCCGGCACGACGGGAGCAACGTGTCGCAGACGCCGGTGGCGCCGGGCGAGGGCTTCACCTACGAGTTCACGCTCACCGACGCGGGGCTGTTCTGGTTTCACCCGCACGTCGAGGCCGACGCGCAGATCGAGCGCGGCCTGTACGCGCCGATCGTGGTCCGCGGGGCGGACGAGGTGCCGGTCGACGCGGAGCGCGTGCTGGTCCTCGACGACGTCAAGCTCGAGTCGAGCGGCCTGTTGTCCCCGACGATCACCTCGCTCGACCTGATGGTCGGTCGGCAGGGCAACGTGCTGCTCGTCAACGGCGAGTCCCAGCCCCGCGTGGAGGCCCGGGCCGGGGCGCGCGAGCGCTGGCGCCTGCTCAACACCGCCAACGGGACGTTCTTCAACGTCGCGCTGGCGGGCCGCAGCCTGCGGGTGATCGGCTGGGACGGCGGTCTGCTCGCGCGCCCCTACGAGGTCGAAGCGCTGGTGATCGCGCCGGGCGAGCGCTACGACGTATTGGTCGAGCTCGGCGGCGCGGCCGGGGACGCGATCGAGCTGCAGACGCGCCATTACGATCGCGGGCACGACCTGCCCGATCCCGGGCCGCGACGACTGGCGACATTCGCGTTGCAGGCCCCGGTGAAGGCGCCGGCGCCGGCGTTGCCGACGCGCTGGGGCGAGGTCGCGGCGCTGCCGATCACCGACGCCACGCCGCGCCGGTCGATCCGCCTCGGCGAGCAGGCCGCAGCGGGCCCCGCCGACGAGCCGCGCTTCTCCATCAACGACGAGCAGTACCCCGCGGTGACGCCGCTGGCGATCGGGGCGGAGGCGCTCGAGATCTGGGAGATCGAGAACGGCGCGGAGATGGACCACCCGTTCCACGTGCACGGGGTGTTCTTTCAGGTCCTCGATCAGCCGCACCTCGGCTGGAAAGACACGGTCAACGTGCCGCGCGACGCGACCGTGCGGATCGCGGCCCGCTTCGACAACCCCGGCACGTGGATGTACCACTGTCACATCCTCGAACACGCGGAGCGCGGGATGATGGGCGTGCTCCGCGTGGGCGCGACAAAGTAGCGACAGGATGATGCGAGCAGACCATGCGACGATGGATCCGACGACTCTCGATATTCGTATTCTCCACCGGCCTCGCCGCCTGCGGCGGTCATGACGGCGGCACCACCGACGGCGAGACGCACGCAGCCTCGCACGGCGGCGGGACCGACGACTCGACCACGTCGGCGACGGCGGCCCCGACGACGGGCGCCGCGACCGAACCACCGGCCGCGCCGACGGAGCTCGCGGCGAGCATCCTCGAGGGCGGGGTGCACCTGACGTGGAAGGACGCGTCGGACGACGAGGACAACTTCGTGCTCGAGCGCAGGGCGGCGAGCGAGGCCGAGTTCTCGCCGGTGATCGAGCTGCCCTTCGACACCTCGACGTATCACGACCTCGCGGTGACTGCGGGCACGGAGTACGTGTACCGCGTCCAGGCGGTGAACGCCGCCGGCGAGTCGAGCTCGAACGAGGTGACGATCCTGGTGCCTTGATCGGGAACCGGGTGCGCGCGACTTCGAGGTGACGATTTTGTCGCGGCGACGTCGGCGGCTCGCCGCACACCGAGGATCATCGCCCGTACGAGGCTCGGTAGCAGGCGTCCGCCGACGTCGAGGACGACGTCGACGGGACCGCCCGGACGATCACGTGGCGGCGGATCGTCGCTTTCGTCGCGCCGTTGCGCCGCGAGCGATCAGACGCAGGACCCACTCTGGCTGAACACGGGGCCGCAGGCGCCGTCCTCGGCGAAGGCGCCGCAGGCGTCGACCTTGGCCGCCTTGTAGCAGTCGATGAGATCGCCGACGGTGATCGGACAATCGGCAGAGACCTCGTTGGCGCGGCATGCCTCGGCCGTGTTCACCGTCAGGTACGTGCCGTCGGCGTCGCACGTGTACTGCGTGCCGGGTTCGTCGTCGATCGCGGCCAGGAGCGTGTCGCAGTAGGTGGCCTGCTGCTCCTCCGAGAGCTCGGCGAGGGGGCAGTCGGTGATGTCGCCGTCGCAGCCGCCGCCGTTGCCGTTGCCGCTGTCGGTGTCGGCGTTGGTGTCGCTGTCGCCGCCGTCGTCGCCGCAGGCCGGCAGGGAGCTGATGAAGGAGAGGGCGAGCAACGAGAGCAAAGTGATTCGCATGGAAAGGCCTCTTGGGACTGGTTCGCCGACCAGACGGAGCCCGGGCTCCGCGGTCGCGGCGAAAAAGACACGCGCGAGAATTTGGCCGCGCGCGCGGTCCGATCAGGCCGGTTCGATGGGGAGCGGCTCGGGGCCGGCGTCCAGGCGGGTGGCGATCAGTCGGAGGATGCTGTCGACCGTGCGGGTGCTCACCCCAATGGCGCGTCCGAGCTCGGCACGCGTGCCGGCGACCAGGCGCTGGCGGGCCGAGGCGCAGCGGCGCGCCGCAGTCGAGCGATGGATCCGGTAGATGACCGCGAGCTCGTCGATGCCGACCTGATCGAGCAGGTGGTAGCGGAGGAGCAGCCGCTCGGCCATCGGCAGCCGCGCCCACGCGGCCTCCAGCGCCTCGGTGAAGCGGGTGGTGTAGAGCTCCTTCTGATAGTCGACGTCCGGATCGCTCAGCGGTGTGATGAGTCGCCGGGCCAGCTCGCCGAGGTCGGGCGGTTGCCGGGCGCGCTTGCGATCGAGCGCCAGCCGGACCGCGACTGTCCGCACGAAGCCTCCCAGCGCGCCGCGCCCGGTGTAGCGCGCGAGCTTCGGCTCACCCCCGGGCGCGCCGATGAACAGGGCGACGCGCAAGGTCTGGACGACCTCGTCGAGCTCGGCCCCGGCGAGGTCGAGCGCGCGGAGGTTCGGCAGCACGTCGCGGATGTAGCGGACCTCGGCGTGGCGGACGGCGTCGCGGTCGCCGAGCAGGCAGGCCCAGGCGAGCAGGAGCTCGGCGCGGCGGTCCGCGGCGGACGGCTCGGACCACAGCTGCGGGTCCACGCTGGCCAGCCGGCGCGCGACGTCCTCGAGTTGCCACGCTGCCCCTGGCCACGCGACGCGCGCCTGCTCGAGAACCAAGTCGACCAGGTCGTTCACCGGCGTGGCGATCCTAGATCTGCGGCTTCGCGCAGGTCAACACTGCGGCCTCGGCGGCGGTTGACTCGTCGCGTCGACCTCGACGACATTGCGCTCGTTGGACGGCTGTCCGGAAGAAGAGACAATCTCGGCGTATCTCGAGGGTGATCTGGGTGCGGCCGAGCGCGTCGCCCTGGACGGTCACCTCGAGGCGTGCACCGATTGTCGCGTGCTGGTCGCCGGGCTGGCGCGGGGTCAGGTGGGCGTTCGGGTCGAGGATGACCGCCATGCAGACCCCATGACCGGCGTGGTGATCGGTCGTTACACCCTCGCCGATCTCCTCGGCTCGGGCGGGATGGGGCTCGTCTATCGCGCGCACGACCCGGTCCTCGACCGCGACGTCGCGGTCAAGCTCATTCACGCGCTCGACGTCCTCCCGGCCGATCGCGAGCGGCTGCTGCGGGAGGCGCGGGCGATGGCCCGGCTGTCGCACCCGAACGTCCTCACCGTGTTCGACGCCGGGGAGTCGGGCGACGAGCTGTTCGTGGCGATGGCGCTGGTCCGCGGCAGAACGCTGCGGGAGCACTGCGCGCGCAAGCGGCCTGAATGGCGCGAGGTCGTGGCGCTGTGCCTGGGCGCGGCCCGCGGTCTCGCCGCCTCTCACCGCGCCGGCGTGCTCCACCGCGACGTCAAGCCGGACAACATCCTGGTCGGCGAGGACGGCAGCGTGCAGGTCACCGACTTCGGGCTGGCCCGCGAGATGACGGATCCGGTCGCGCGGGTCTGGCCGGTGAGCCGTGAGAGCGGGCGGGCCGGTACGCCGGCGTATCTGGCCCCCGAGCTGCGCGCGGGCGGCGAGCCGACGGCGGCGAGCGATCAGTACGCGTTCTGCCTGACCTTGAAGGAGTGCCTCGGGCGGGTCCCACGCCGGCTCGAGCGGATCGTCCGCCGCGGCCTCGCCCAGCGGCCGACCGATCGCTATCCGTCGATGGATGCGCTGGTGGTCGCGCTCGCGGCGACGACCGAGCGCCGGTGGCCGCGCGTCGCCGGGCTCCTCGCGTTCGCGGCCCTCGTCGCGCTGGCGCTGGCGTGGACACTGGCCGGCACGGCGGACCCGCAGGTGGTGGGCGCGGTCGATCCGTGCGACGAGCCGCGGGCGCGAATGGACGGGCTGTGGGACCCCGCGCAGAAGCAGCGGCTGCGCGCGGCGGTCGCTCGCAGCGGCCTCGCGCGCGGCGAGCTCCTGAGCGATCGACTGGAGGCCCGCCTCGACGAGCACGCCCGCCGGTGGATCGAGATGCGCACGGACCTCTGCCGCGACACGAGCGAGGACCGGGCGATCGCGGCGCGCCGGATCGCGTGTCTCGAGGAGGGATTCGGCGAGCTCGAGCAGTTCTTCACCACCGTGGGTGATGCGGAGCGCGCTGTCTTGCAGCAGGTCGAGTGGCTCTCGTACGGCCTCACGCCGCCGGATCGGTGCGCGGCCGATGCACCGATCTCGCTGTTACCGAGCCCCGATCCGGCGGTGCGCGAGGAGGTCGCGCGCGCGCGCTTGGAGCTCCGCGAGGCCGCCGTCATGGCCGACGACGGTAAACTCGAGGCCGCGATGGCGTCCGTGCGTGCGATCGAGGCGACGGCGCGGCGGGTGGGCTACCTGCCGCTCGAGGCTGCCGCGATGAGCGACGAGGCCGAGCTGCTCATGAGGTCCGGCGATCTCGCGGGCGCGAGGGCCCGGTTCGAGGCCGCGGCCGAACTCGCCGAGGCGTCCGGCGATGACACTCGCCGGGCGATGGTGTTGGTGAACCTGGTCGTGTTGGTCGGCGTCGGGTACTGGGAGCCCGACGCGGCGCTGGCCTACGCGGCGCGAGCGCGGCCGCTGGTCGAGCGGTTGCAGACGCCGATCCTCGCGGGCGAGCTGTGGCGCGTCGAGGGGCAGGCACTGCTCTACAAGGGCGACGCCGCCGGGGCGCGCGACCGGCTCGAGCGCGCCCTCGCAGTGTGGGATCGGACGCTGGTCGGCGATCACGATGCGACCATGGCGACGTTGATCTTCCTCGGCGCGAGCGCGCAGCAGCTGGGCGCGTGGGAGGCCGCCGACGACTACCAGCGGCGCGCCCACGAGATGGCGATCCGGCTGCACGGGGAGCACCATCCGACGACCGCGGCCTTCTTGAGAGATTGGGCCAACAGCGTCCTCAACCAGGCCGAGGCGGCCGACGCACCCGGCGAGCGCGAGCGCCTCGGCCGGCTCGCGCTCGAAAAAGCCGACCGGGCCGCGGCCGACCTCGAGGCGTCCCTCGGGGTCGAGAACCCGGAGAGCGCCCAGGCGCAGCTCACCCGGTGCCGGACGTTGTGGGTGCTGCAGGAGCTGGGCCGTGCCGCCTCGGCCTGCCAGCAGGCGCTCTCGGTGTTGCGGCGGGCCCACGGCGCAGACAGTCCGCTGCTGACGGAGTCGCTGCTCGTGCTCGGCGTGGTGAAACACGCCCGCGGCGAGCTCGAGCCGGCCCACGCCGCGCTCGCGGAGGCGCTCGCGCGCGGCGCCTCGGGCGACCCGACCTTGCTGGCCGACGTGCAGTTCAGCCTGGCCAAGGTCCTCGGGGAGCTGGGGCAGTCGCGCCGCGCGGTCGAGCTGGCCCGCGCGGCGCGGCCAGCCCTCGCCGCGGATGCGAGGACCGTCAAATCCCTGGCCGAGCTCGACGCGTGGCTGGCCGCTCACGATCGCCCCCGGCGCGCGCGCCCGGTGAAGAAGTGAGGCCGTTCGCGGCGCTCACGACAATGCGTGTTTGGTGAGTATGTAATTTTTGATCACCGCGGTGCATCGGGCGACCAGCGCGTGTACCGGATAGAGTGCAATGATTCTCCGACGGTCCGCGCGTCACTATCCCCCCACTTCATCCGCGGTCGCAGAGCGCTGCGAATCGGATCGAGGCGAGCGCTAGCGAATGAAGCGCAATTCGCCGTCGACGACGACGCCGAACACGCCGTCCGCGACCGGGAAGACTGCGCCCGCGACGTCGCCGAGCCGCAGCTCGAACAGCCGGCGGCCGCGCGGATCGAGGCCGAGCAAGGCGCCGTCGTCTTGCACGTACACGCGCCCCTGGCGATCGACGATCGCCCCGTACACCCCCCAACGCAGGCCGTGCGCGAGGTCGGCGGTCCACATCGATGCCCCGCGCGGATCGAGCCGGGCCACCTGTCGCTCGCCGACGGCGATCCAGCCCATGTCATGGTATTCGGCGAACACCGCCGGGACGGGGTGCTCCCCTTTCGGCCGCCCCTCCGGCGAGAGCAGCAGCGAACATTCATCATTGAGGCTGCCGACCGCGCACACCTGGGCGCGATTGACGGTCGGCAACAGGTCCGCGTCGCGCGGACCTGCCCGCCACAGCCGCTCGCCCGACGGTCGCACGCGACAGAGGCCGTCGCCCGCGTAGCACGCCAGAGCCAGCGAACCGTCGGCGAACAGCGCCGGCGGCAAGATGTCGTAGGCGCCGGCAGAAAGCACGCGCGCCGTCGGCTCCTCCCACACGATCCACTCGCCGCCAGGGGTCGTGATGATCGGCGCGCCTGCGTGGGTCACGTTGGGCGAGATGCCGGAGTCGTCCGGACCGCAGCAGAGGTGCTCCCAGGACAGCCACCGATCCTCGACGCGGCCGTCGGGGTCGACGATCAGCGCGGCGTGGCGCACGGTGATCAGCGTACGGCCGCCGCGGAGCGCCGTCGGCAGCGAGTGTGACACTCGCTCCTCGTCCTCGTCCTCCGCGTCTTCGCCGGGCGGTGGGTCGTCGTCCTCGTCGGGCTCGGGCGGCGGCGTGAGCTCGAGCTCGATGGCTCGCAGCGACAGCGACCAGCGCACCGCGCCGGCGAGCGTCACGCGGCTGAGGAAGTCGCCGTGCACGAGCCGCAGGTCGCCGTCGTCGCCGAGCACCCCGCCGCTCACCACGTGCAGGTCCGACGGCGAGCGCGGCAGCTCGAGCGGCGGCGACAGTCGCGGCTGCGTCGGCCCGTCGGCGGCGAACACTCGACGATTGCCGGCGTCGCCGGCCGAGCGCGGCCAGAGCGAGTCGGCGAGCGTCCGCGTCGGCGCCATGGCTCACGATAGCATCGGTCACGAGGTGTTCGCAGGCGACCTCGCGGGCGAATGCGCGAGGCGATCGGCCCGGCCTGCGACGAGTCGGCAGCGATCGCGGGCGCGGGCGGCCTGGCGGTGGTAAAAGGCCTCGATGGTGCCCGTTCCCGGCGTCCTGGCCGTCCTGCTCGTCACCGGCGTCCTCGTCTACAGCGCGAGCTGCACGCTGCAGGAGCGGGTGATCTTCCCGCGGGAATACGCCAACCAGCGCGCGCTCGCGAGTCCGCCCGCCGGCGTCACGCCGCTGTGGAGCCCCGCGGCCGACGGCACGCGGGTCGAGGCGTGGTTCGTCCCGGGGCGGGGCGCGAGCGCCGAGCGGCCGGGGCCGGCGGTGATGTTCTTTCACGGCAACGGGGAGCTCATCGATCATCAGCTGGCGCTGGCGGCGTCGTACGCGGCCCGCGGGGTGTCGGTGCTGCTGCCCGAGTACCGCGGCTACGGGCGCTCGCAGGGCAAGCCGTCGCAGGCGGCGATCGTCGGCGACATGCTGCGGTTTCACGACGAGCTCGCGGCGCGGCCCGAGGTCGACCGCGCTCGCGTCGTGTTCCACGGGCGGTCGCTCGGCGGCGGGGTCGCGTCGGCCCTCGCGGCGGTCCGTCCGCCGGCGGCGCTGATCCTCGAGTCCACCTTCACCAGCCTGGCGGCGCTGGCCCGCAAGCACGGCCTGCCGGAGGCGCTGTGCCGCCACCCGTTCCGCACCGATCGCGTGTTGCCGGCGCTGCAACGGCCGGTGTTGATTCTCCATGGATCGGAGGACGAGATGATTCCGGTCGCGCACGGTCGCAGCCTGCACACGAGCGCGCCGGGCTCGACGTACGTCGAGCTGCCGGGCGGTCACAACGACTTCCCGCGCGATCGCCCGGCGTACGAGCGGGCGCTCGACGCGTTCCTGCGCGCGTCGGGGGTGCTGCTCGAGGATCGCCAGTGAGCGCGGACCTGGCCGCCGGTGACGACGCGTAGAGCGGCGGCGGGGGCGGAGCGTACGAGGCGATCGCATGCGCCTCCGCATCCTCGAGCCCTGCCGCGAGAACTGGGACACGATGGAGCCGACGGAGGTCGGTCGACGCTGCGAGGCCTGCAGCCGCGAGGTGCACGACTTGACCGGCCTCACCGCGCGACAGGCGAAGCGGTTGCTGACGCGCGCGGGTCCGCGGCCGTGCGTGCGCGTGCGGGCCGACGAGGACGGCCTGGCGGTGTTCCGCCGCGAGCCGCCGCGGCTCGCTCCTGCGGCGGCGGCGATGGCCCTCGCGGCCTGCGCCCCGCACACGCCCGAGGCGCAGCGGCTCGCGCCCGCGGTCGAGGTGGAGCCGGCCGCGCCCCCGCGGCCGTCGCCGGTGATCCCCGAAGCCGCGCGGCGGCCGGACGCGACCGCGGAGCCGGGCCCGCCGAAGCCGGTCAAGGCGCCCGCGAAGAAGCCCGAACGCGAGCGCGTGCTCATGGGCGACCCGTGGGATTGACGGAGTCGCGCGGCGGCCGAGAGCGAGAGCAGGGTTCGTGATGCGGTCACTCGCTCCCGCGGCGTCGCCCCGTGCGAGCGAAGAAGTCGTCCGCGAACGCGCCTGGCGTACGTCGCGGTGCGAGCGGCGGCGGACCGAGGCGCCGGCGCTCCGGCCCGCGAGCGATCGTTCCTGCGGCGCAGCGCACAATCTGGACACGGGCGAAAACGCGCGGGAATAGATCCGCGAGCGAAGCGGACGGGTCGGCGGAGCGAGGTCGACGGGCCTTCGCGAGGTACCGGGTGCGCGCGGCCTCCTCATCGTGAATACTGCGTACCCCGCCATGAGACGCCCTTGCTGTGCTCTCGCCGTCCTGCTCCTCCTCGCGGTCGGGTGTTCGCGGAGCGGCCTGCAGGACGCCAGCGATCTCACCGCGGACCAGCTCGAGGCCGCGGGGCAGTCGCGGTGTAGCGTCGTCAAAGATCCGGACAAGCCGCTCATCGTCGAGTGGTCGGGCATGGACGCGGCCGAGCTCGAGGCCCGGCTGCTCCGCGGGGTGGTCGCGGTCCGCTACGAGGATTGCGAGATGGAGGTCCTGCGCGGGTGTACTGCGCCCGGGCAATATTCGTACGCGCAGACCACCACGGGCTCCGAGAGCATCCACATCGGCTCGCTCGACGAGCTGTTGATCAATATCCCGCTCGGCCTGGCGCAGCTCGGCGGGCGGGTCGAGCGCGGTGAGGCGCTCGAGCTCGACATGGTGGTGGTCGGCCGCTACGAGGCGCCGCGTCCGGCGTACACGGCGGCGGAGCTGAGCGGCGGGCCCGAGTGCGCGCGCGCGACCCACGTGGTCACCGGCGTGAGCCTGGGGGCGTTTCGCCTGTCGTCGGTCGAGGACAGCGCGCGCAGCGGGTCCGGGGCGGGGCTCGGCGGGGCGTCGGAGGACACGATCGAGGTGCTCAAGGAGTCGCCGCCGAACATGCTCGAGGCGTGTGCGCAGGTGGCCGCGGCCGACGACCCGCGGCGCAACGTCTGTACCGCGCCGATCCGCCTCGAGGTGGCGCCGATCTCGGCGCACGCGGCGGCGCTGGCCGAATCACAGCAGTTCCTGCGGCCGCCCGACCTCGACAAGCGCGAGGTGCAATCGATGGACCTGTCGGGCGGCCTGGCGGCGCATCAGGCCTACGACGCGGCGGTCAAGGTGCAGGCCGACCGGTGGGCGACGCCGGAGCGGCGCACGGAGGCGTGGTGCGCCCTGGCGGCGATCGAGCAGGACAACCCGTACCTGGCGCAGGCCCGCGAGCTGTGCGACCGCTGGCGCGATCACACGACTGCGCTGCGCGGGAGCGAGGCGCGGATGATCCGCGACTACGACGAATTGCGGGTGCTGCTCGAGCTGCGCGGCGTGCCGGTCGAGGTCCAGGAGCGGGCGGCGGCCAGCTTCCTGGTGACGCACTCAGGGCTGTCTCCGGAGGCGTATCCGCGGATCCGCGCTGTCGAGCGGGCCAAGCGGCGCCTCGGTCGCGGCGACCGCACGAGCCTGCCGTCGTTCTCGGCCGCGGCCGCCGGCGAGCCGCCCGCCGTCGACAGCCAGGTCCGCACGAGCCTCGTCGACCGCCGCTCGTACCGCAAGGCGCTCAGCATCGGGTTTCAGCCGCGGTGGATCCCGCAGGGCTACGCGCTCGGCGGGACGGTGCTCGGTCGCGTCAATTACGTGCACGAGGTCGGCTTCGAGGTGGCCTATGCGCAATACGCCGGCTACGGCCCGCGCTGGCGCTACATCCTGGCGATGGCCCGCTACGAGCGGGTCTACCGCCCGCACAAGGTGTTCCGCCCGTACATCGGCGCGTCGTTCGGGGCGCTCATCCCGATCGGGCCGATGGCCTGCTCGCAGGTGCCGCAGCCGTGCGCGGCGCCTGCCGGGGTGGTGACGCTGAACGGCGGGGCGCGGGTGTCGCTGACGCCGTGGCTGTCGCTGGTGGCCCAGGGGTTCGCGGGCGCGATGACTGCCCGGCCGTTCTTCGTCGGCGGAGTGTCCGGGGGGATCGAGTTCACGATCCCCACCGGCCGCGACTGGCCGCAGTGAGTCACGCCCGCGATTCGCCGCGGCGCCCGTCGGGCCCGCCGCGGCTTTCGCCTGCAGGCCACGGTGCGACGCCGGTCGCCGATCAATCGGTACAGGTGGCGATGCCGTCGTCGAAGGTGCAATTCGCCGTCAGCACGATCGTTCCGGCCGGCTGTTCGACGGTGATCTTGGCGCTGGTGAAGCTGATGTCCAGGATTCTCTCGGTCCACTTGGTATTGGGGCAGTCGGGGGCGCCCGGGATCGGACTCACGGGCTGTGCGGTGGTGACATCGAAGGACACGTTGCCGTTCTTGATCGCGCTCGCGGGGATCGACTGGACACCCGTCAAGGTCACCTCGGCGGGGTTCTGCCCCGGCGGTTGTGTGCTACCCGCCGGGTTGGTGCAGGTCGCAGTCGGGTCCCCCGTGGCCTCGAGCGTGATCAGGAGGTCTTCGTTGCCGAGCCCGGCCAGGGTGCCCCTCGCCTCCAGCGTCACGCCGAGGTCCTGAAAGCTCGGCCCGGCGTTCTTGCCGCCCTTGAAGTGCACGCTGGCGGCCAGGGCCACCGAGGTCCCGATCACGCCGGCGAGCGAAAGAGCGGAGGCGATCGTAAAGAACTTGTTTCGCATGGAACGTACCATCATGCAGAACACTGTGTCCGAGGATTGCGGCGGGTCCGGGTGATCCGGGCGGCAGTTCGATGCCGGTCACCGGCGCCTGTTCGATGATTGGAAGCCCCGGCAGTGTGTTCTACGGGGAGCCGCGGTGGGGCATGGACGCGTGCTACCACCGGGACCGCGAGGTCCTTGCTGCGCTCGTGTCGTCGTTCCTCCTCCCGTCGGACGAGCTGAGGTTCGGCTCCGGACTGCGCATTGAAAGCGAGGTCGCGGCGCGTGATCGCCATGGGCGAATGCGGGGATCGGCCACGGGCGAGGAGGTCCACCAGGGGCCGGGGGCGGCTCGCTCCGTCGCGCTCCCTGCTGGCGATGGAGCTGTCCGAAGGGTCATGTCATGATACGCCGGCGCCGGGCCAGCGCGACCAGGCCGAGGAGCATCCACGCCGCGCTCGCGGGCTGCGGTCGCGTTGAGCAGTTGCAGGCGGAGTCGTCGTCCATCTGCCCGCCGCTTGCGGCGGCTCCGCTGTCCGGGGGCGGAGCGGGGCAGTCCGAGGGGCAGTCCTCCGAGTTCTCCGGCGGGTCCGTGCAGATCTCGTCACCACACACCGCGCAATCGTGCGGGCAGCTCGCGATCGTCTCACCGGCATCACATACGCCGTCACCGCAGACCTCGCCGCCGGTCGGGTCGGCCCCGTCTTGCGGGCAGTTCTCCGGGGTCTCGGGCGGGGACTGGCGGATGCCGTCGCCGCAGATGCCGTCGTAGTCGCAATCGTCGGGGCAATGGGCGGAGTTCTCGGGCGGCTCGCAGGCGCCGTCGTGGTCGCAGGGGCCGCAGTCCTCGAAGCAATTGTCCTCGTTCTCCGGCGGAACCTGGCAGGTGCCGTCGCCGCACACGCCGTCGTAGTCGCAGTCGCCCGGGCAGTTCTGCGGGTTCTCCGGCGGCTCGCACACGCCGTCGTCGTCGCACAGGCCCGAGTCCTCGGGGCAATTCTGCGGCGTCTCGCCTTCATCGAGGATGCCGTCGCCGCAGGTCTGCTCGCACGCGACGCAGGTCGGCGAATCGTCGTCGCAGGTCTCCCACGGCTGCACCACGCCGTCGCCGCAGTCGATCGGGTCGGCCAGGAGCGTGACCGAGAACGGACCGACGCAGGCCTTGTTATCGGCGGCGTCGACGGCACAGTACTGCCAGGTCAGCGTGTCCTCCTCCTTGCCCTTGTAGGGCACGGTGAAGCCGACGCGCCACAGCGCCTCGCCGAACCAGATCGACGGGGCGATGAACTTGTTCGGGTCGCCGTCGGCCAGCGCCAGCAGGTCGTTCGGGTCGTCGAGGCCGAGCGCGAACTCCAGGTACGGCAGGCGGCGGTTGTGGGCGGTGAGCGTCGCGCCGTCGCCGATCAGGTCGAGGTCGCCGAGGTTCGCGTCGATCTGGAAGTCGTGCCAGCGCACCGGCGTCTTCGAGTCGTCGACGCGGGCCACGAAGCGGGCTTGCTGGCCGAAGTACATCAGGGTGCCGAGCTTGTCGGCGAAGCCGTCGTCGTAGATCCGCGGGGGCGTGGTGTCGATCGCCACGCCGTCGGCAGGGTCGTCGCGGCCGAACAGCACGAAGTTCGGCAGCGCCGCGTCGCGCGTGACCACTGCGACGTCCTCGCGCCGGTCGTGGTCGAAGTCGGCGAACTGCAGGCCGAACGTCGCCGCCAGCTCCGGCACGATCGGGAACGCGGCGTCGAGCGGGACCGGCGCGGGCTCGACCGCCGCGCCGTTCTTGTTGAGGAGCAGCCGCGAGTTCCTGTCGTTGGCGCCCAGGCGCAGGCCGGTGGTCACGAAGTCGGGCCGGCCGTCGTTGTCGAAGTCGAGGGTGGCGGCGTCGAAGTCGAGCTTGGCCGGGTTGTCGGCGGTCGCCCAGAAGTTGCCGGGGTTGTCGGTGACGTAGTTGCCGGTCCCGTCGTTGAGCAGGATCGAGTTGCGCCGGGCGCAGGTGGGCACGCCCATGACGTCGACGCAGTTGCCGCCCTGACCGGCGCCGTCCTGCAGGGTGACGAGGTCGAGGAAGCCGTCGCCGTTCAGATCGGCGGGCGTGAACGCGGCGTTGACCTGCTTGGCGACGTTGGCCGCGAGCGCCGGGATCGTCGAATGGGTGAAGGTGCCGGCGCCGTCGTTCTTCAGGCCGAAGCCGAAGCCGGGGCCGCGGCTCGAGACGAGCACGTCGAGGGCGTAGTCGTTGTCGAGGTCGACGAGCTCGACGTCGAACGACCAGGACGCCCAGGTCTCCATGCCCATCGGCAGGTTCAAGTCGCCGTCCTCGAAGCTGCCGTCGCCGTCGCCGAGCCACAGGCGCAGCGGCTGGCCCGGATCGGTCTGCTGGCCGTAGGGCTGGCTCGCGCCCCAGTCGGCGGCGACGACGTCGAGGTCGCCGTCGCCGTCGACGTCGCCGAGCTCGAGGTCGCCGATGCTCTTGCCGGCGCTCGCGGGGATGTCCTGGCGCGTGAAGACGCCGTCGCCCTCGTTGAGGAGGGCGTAGCTCTGGCCGCCGAAGTTGACGCCGACGACCAGGTCGGCGTCGCCGTCGCCGTCGAGGTCGCCGGCCTTGATCGCGTAGGCGTTGTCGGGCTCGTCGAACAGGCCGGCCAGCTCGGTGAAGCCTGCCCCGTCGTTGCGCAGGAGCTGGTTGGGCTGGGCGTCCTGGGCGTCTCCGAGCGCGTCGCCGGCGCTGTTGGCGAACACGAGGTCGACGAAGCCGTCGTTGTCGATGTCGACCAGCTCGACCTTCTGAGACACGAAGCCGGAGTCGGAGAGCTGCACGTCGGGGTCGAGCTGCCACGGGGCAGCGGCTGCGACGCGCGAGGCCAGAGTGACCGCCACGAAGGCTGCCGGGGAAGGGCGGGACATGTTCCTCCTGAGGAGCGCTGGCGACGGCGGCGAACGAAGCCGGCCTGCGGGGATGCGGCCGCGGATCGGCGCAACCCATCATAGCCGGGCAGGCGGCAGTCTGTTCACAGGAGTGCATGGATTTCGTCGCGAGCGGTCGTCGTGGCAGCGAGGCAAGGCCGGCAGGAGCGTCGGGCCTGCGCGGCGCCGAGCTTCGTCTTGCATCACCGGCCGCAGTGCGGGAGGGACGCGCTGCCCGGGCAAGTGTGTGGACGAACCCCGTGTCCTGCTCGTGCCCGTTCTTCCTCTGGGGAGGCTGTCCTCGACCACCGCGGGATCGTCCGCCTCCACGCGCGGGCTTCCGGGCGGCCACGAGGGCACGAGCGCGGTGACCGTCGATTTCGCCTCCAAGCAGCGGACCGACGCGTCGCCGGCTCCGCGGCTCGCGGCGCGAAGTTTTTGGAGGTGACGACTGCGGCGCTCGAGCCAATGCCGTCCCGGGATGGAGCTCGTCACGCCGGGGCGCGCGCTGTCGTCGGCGCAGCCACACGAGGCTGTCGGTCGGTGACTGTCGAGGAAGCGCCGCCCGGTTCCGAAGTCGCTGCTTTCTTGACTGGCTTATAAGACATGTCTCCAGGGACATTCCATCGACGGCGCGGCGCCGTCAGCTCGCGGGGCGCAGGGCGAGGGCGCCGACGCGGGCGCCGTAGCGGCGGCTGTGGGCGTACCAGTCGATGTGGCCGTTGACGCTGTTGACGATCGTCTCGACGTACGCGGCGATCGCCGGCTCGTCGGGGTAGGCGGCCAGCAGGGCGCGGCGCCGTCAGCTCGCGGGGCGCAGGGCGAGGGCGAGGGCGTTGACCTCGCGCAGGAGCGCGTGGAAGCGGGCGCGCAGCGAGGCGTCGCGGCGGTCGGCCAGCAGGAGGACGTTGTCGAGCTCGGCGCAGGCCAGCTCCTTGGCCAGGGAGAAGATGTCGTTGACGAGGATGACGTGGCGGCAGGCGCCGGTCCGCAGCAGGGCGACGGGGTGACGCTCGCGCTGGGCGGGCGAGAGGTCGACGCGCTTGAGCAGGAGGAACGACTCGAGCGACTGCAAATAGGAGATCGTCTGCTCGCGGTTGCACAAATAGGTGGACAGGGTGCCGCGATAGTCGGCGTCGCAATGCGCGGAGTGCTCCCAGGTCATGGCCTCGAAGTAGTCGCGCATGGTGGCGACGAACCACCGCAGGTCGCCGCCCTCGTGCACGGCCTCGGCGCGGATGTCGACGAGGGCGGCGCGGAAGGCCGAGAAGCGGGGGAAATCGGCCGCCTTGCGATCGAGCTCCGGGTCGGCGGGCTGGCCGGCGAGGGCCCGCTGAAACGCCGCGAGCACGGGGGCGAGCTGGTGGTGCGCGAGCCAGTCGGCGCCGACGCGGATGTCGCCGAGGTTGTCGAGGGCGTCGTCGAGGGTGAAGATGAAGGCCTGGAGGCGGATGAACCACCGCGCCCTGGCCGGACGGACGTCGGGCAACGTGTGGGCCGACAGGGCGGCCAGCTGCGACAGGCGGAACTTGGCGGCGTAGCGCCCCCCCGCGTCGATGAGGCCGATCCGCTCGGCCCAGCGCACGCACTCGTCCTCGCTGGCGTCGATCTCCGCCGGCGTGCCGACCGGCTCGGCCCGCCCGTGGCCCGGCACCTCCATGCGCACCAGAGTGCCGGTCAGACGATTGCCGCGAACAGTCCCGAGGTCGAAGTCGATGCCAGTCATGATGTCCGGTCAGCGACCGCGAGGGCCGCAACGGATCAGCGACGTCCGGGCGAGGAACGACTCGGCCTGCGATCGCCGACGACGACCAGAGGTCGCTGCGGTCGGTTTCGTCGGCAGCGGTGATTTTCGCGGAGAGCTCGCCGGCGAGGCCGCACGGATTGCGGGCGACTCGACGTCGGGGCTCGGCCTGCGAGGCGACGGTCGCGGTTTCGGCCGCCTGCGCGAGCGTTCACCGGCGAATCGATGGACAAGGAGCGCGGGCGGCTTGGCTGCGTCCGGCTGGACGGCTACGCTCGCGCAATGAGCTCCGGACCGCTCGAGCACGCCGAACGGCGACGCGCGCAGATCGAGGAGGTCCGCGCGCTGAGGGCCGGGCTGGCGGCGTTGATCGCAGGGCGAACGACGCGCGAGGAGCTGTCGCGGTGGCTCCGCGAGCTGTGGCCGCCGGGCAGCGGGCAGGGCGGTCCGTTCCTCTGGCAGCCCGCGGCGTGCGTGTACGATTCGCTGCTGAGCCTGAACCGGCGCTGGGGCGAGCAGGAGCTGGTGCGGGAGGTCGAGCTGCGGGCGTACCTGCGCTGGCTCGGCGAGGGCGAGTGCTGCTTCACGGACGACGGTGACTCGCTGTTCGTGCTGCACCGCGACATCGACGAGCTCGCGGCCTGGGCGGGCGTCGAGGCGGTGCGCTGGTGGCACTCCGGGCTCGGCTGGTGGACGTCGCTGCAATTCGGGTCACCGGCGAGCCGCCGGGTCTTCGTCGTCCACTCGGCGCTCGAGCGCCCGGACGTGGTGGGTTTTCATCCGCAGCGAGGGGTCGCGCGCGAGGAGGCCATCCGCGAGCTGTTCGAGGTGCTGGCGATCGACGACGCCGACGTGACGCGCGTCGATCCGCAGATCGACCTCGAACGATTGCCGCGATGGGCGCTGATCCGCCAGGACGACAACGGCAATCGCTTCGAGATCGCCAGGTTCCGCAGCTACACCAAGGCTTACGCGCAGGAGCGGACGCTGACGGCCCGCGGGCACAAGCAGCTGTACTGGGTCGAGCCGGCCTAGCCCGGATTTCTCACCACGGGAAGGAATTCCGGCCGTACTTCCCGAGTTCGAGCGGGTGTGAAACGATTGCTGACCACCCAGGGGTACGGCCGGAACACGACAAGGTGTATCCGCACCGAGTTCGATTTTCAACCGGCCGGGCGGAGACGTGTCGAGGGCGCCTTTGACGGCGGACGGGTCAGCTCGGACGGCGGCCTGCTGTTGCTGCGCGAGCTGACCGAGAGTTCAGGTGTGTTCCGGGACTTCGCCTCCTGCTTCCGGGACCACCGCGACCCGAGCCGCGTCGAGCACACCGTCGAGGAATTGCTCGCGCAGCGCGTGCTGGGCCTGCTGTGTGGTTACGAAGACCTGAACGACCACGACATGCTCCGCGATGATGCCTTGCTCGCGCTGGCGGTAGGCAAGATCGATCCGACCGGCGAACAGCGCAAGCGGGAACGCGACCGGGGTCACGCGTTGGCCGGCAAGAGCACGCTGAACCGTCTGGAGCTGGCGAAGCCCACGGTGGCCGGCGACGAGCGCTACAAGAAGATCAGCTACGACGACCACGGCATCCAGCGCCTCTTCGTCGACACATTTCTCGCCGCGCACGATCGGCCGCTCGCCGAGATCGTCCTCGATCTCGATGCGACGGACGACCCCGTACACGGCAAGCAGGAGGGTCGCTTCTTCCACGGCTTCTACGACAGCTACTGCTACCTGCCGCTGTACGTCTTCTGCGGCGACTTCCTCCTCGGCGCCGCGCTGAACACCGCCGACAAGCAGCCAGTGAGCGGCGCGGTCGAGGAGCTCGAGAGGATCGTCAGCCAGATCCTCGCCCGCTGGCCCGACGTCCGGGTCATCGTGCGCGGCGATTCTGGCTTCTGCCGCGACGAGGTCATGCGCTGGTGCGAGGACAACGGCCTCTTCTTCGTCCTCGGCCTGCAGAAGAACTCGCGCCTGATCGTCGAGATCGAGGACGAGATGAAGCAGGCCCGCGCCATCTCCGAGCAGACCGGCAAGGAGGCGCGCGTTTTCAAGGATTTTCGCTACGAGACCAACCGGACGTGGTCACGAGAGCGCCGGGTGGTCGGCAAGGCGGAGTACACGACGGACAAGGAGAACCCGCGCTTCGTCACCACCAACCTCTCGCATGACGAGTACGACGCGCGCTCGCTCTACGAGGACCTCTACTGCGCTCGCGGAGACATGGAGAACCGGATCAAGGAGCAGCAGCTCGGCCTCTTTGCCGACCGCACCAGCGCCCACACGCTGCGCGCCAACCAGCTCCGCCTGTGGCTCTCGTCCGTCGCCTACATGATCCTCAACGAGCTCCGCCGACTCGCCCTCGCCGGCACCGAGCTCGCCCACGCCCAAGTCTCCACGATCCGCACGCGGCTGCTCAAGATCGGCGCCATCGTCACCGCATCGGTCCGCAGGATCCGCGTCTCCCTAAGCTCAGTCTTCCCACTCCAGCACGTGTGGTGGCGCGTCCTCGAGAACCTCCACCGCCATCACGTCATGAGACGCTGACGGCCCTCGCCATCCGTCACACAATGGTGCGCTGCGCTGCGCGCCGGGGTTCGTCTGTCCTTATGCTCAGGTCACCCAAAACGCGTAGCCAGCTTTGTAATCCCTCTTACAGCTCGATCTCGCGCCAGCCCCGAGCCTAACGAGCGCGGCCTCGCGGCTCACGTCGACGGCATCCAACAATCTCCCGCCACGCCGCCTGGCAGCCGCCTGGCGGGCCCCACCTATCCGTGGTGAGAAATCCGGGCTAGCCGGCGCCCCGGCCGGGGCCTCCGAAGGTTGACTTCGAGACCCGCGGCGGCGGAAGTCGCAGCAAGACGCCGGGTCCGCCGATCGCTCGGGAAAACAGGAGTGCGGCGGGGCGCGAGAGCGAGCGGCATGAGGCCGCGAGGGTCATGAAAAATTCTTCGACGGGAATCGGCGCCGCCGGAGATGGGACCGTCATGCACACGCGCCCTCCATCACGTCTTTCGTCCTCGCCCCTGAAAGTGCGGCGTGGGACGGTCTGGACGACGACGGCACCGCCTCCGGCGCCACGGCCGCGGCCTCGCCGATGACGACGAGCCCGACCGACGACCACCACCACGCCCGACGGCGACACGACAAACCTGGCAACCGGCGACGACGACGCTGACGGTGATACGACCGGCAGCGACGGGTCGTCCTGATTCGGAGTTCATTCCAATGCGATCCCTACGCGCCCTCTATTGCTTCGCCATCCTTTTAACTGCCTGCCCTGACCCGACCTCGGCCACCTCGGCCAGCGATTCCGGTGACGACTCGACCACCGGTGCGACCAGCGAGCCGACCACCGGTGCGACCAGCGATCCGACCACCGGTTCGACCGGCGATGACGCCACCGGCGTGGATACCGAGCAGTCCGTCGCTCCGGTCGACCTCGCCTGCGACCTCATGCGCGAGGCGTGCGAGCGGCAGGTCGCGTGCGGACACGCGATCGTCAACAACAACCCCGGCGGCGTCGAGGCCTGCCTCGCGGAGCAGCGGTGCGAAACTGTGGGCGAGCTGCTCGACTTGCCGAACATCGAGCTCGACCCCGACGCCGTGGAGGCGTGCATCGCGGCGCTCGAAGCCGCGAGCTGCGGCGAACTCGTCGCGCACGGGCTCGAGATCGATCCGAGCTGCTCGCTATACCTCGCCGGCACCCTCGGCGAGGGCGAGGCCTGCCACGGCGGTACCGTCTCCGACTGCGCGCCGGGTCTGTCCTGCGTGTTCGAGGGCGGCGCTTGCCCCGGCACCTGCGCGGCCCCGCCCGCGCCTTGCAGCGAGGGATCGTGCGGCGCCGACGCGTTCTGTACCGTGGACGGCACGTGCCAGCCTCGGGCAGCGCTGGGCGAGGCGTGCGACGAGACGAACATCGAGTTCGACAACCTGAGCGACAGGGCTTGCGCGGCCGGGAGTCATTGCCAGGACTCCGTCTGTGTGGCCGACCTCGGCGCCGGCGCGCAGTGCGGCGGACTGGACGTGCACGCCTGCGGCGACGGGGCGTGCGTGTGCGCCGATCTCGAGAATTGCGACGAGACGGCCGATTTCGCCTGCGGGCCCGTGCGCGGGGCGGGTGAGCCGTGCTCGACCGCCTTCGATTGCGCCGAGGGCCTCTATTGCGACTTCTACGCCGGGAGCCGCTGCGCCGCGCGCGGGGGGCGAGGCGAGGCGTGCAACGATTCGTTCGGCGCCTGCCTCCATTCGCTCGCGTGCGCCGACGGGACGTGCGCCGACGAACAGGAGAGCGTCTCGGACGTGTCCTTGCTCGAGGAGGACGAGAGCTGCATCGGCGGCGGCTCCTGCCCGCTCGGCACGGCGTGCACTTGTGACGACGCGGACTGCGTCGACAAGCACTGCCTGCCAGCGCCCGGCCTCGGGGAGAGCTGCGAAGCGCAGGACTTCGACGGCTACTCCTGCTCCGAAGGCCTGTGCGACATCCTCGCCAGCCACATCTGCGTGCTCCCGGGTGCCGCGGGGGAGGCCTGCCCCCTGGACGGCTTGACCTTCGCCTGCGCCTCGCTCTTCTGCATCGAGGGCCATTGCGCGTCCGTGGAGCAGACGCTCTGCCAGGAGTGACGATCGTTCGGCCGCGGTCCGCAAGGGGCCGCCGCGGTCGGGGTGGGTGACCAGGGCGCGCTGGTGAAGGGCTGCGCGGATCTCCGCGACAGTGGCCTGAGCCTCAAGGCATGGGAGACGCGCTGTGACAGCAGGTGTCGCGCGCCTCGGGTCGCGCGCACGTGGAGCCGCTCACTGGCGCCTGGGGCGGCCCGCCTCGCACACCGCGGCCGGGTCGGCGCGGGTGAACTCGGCGGTCCAGTTGGTCTCCCAGGCGCGGCCGTCGTACGAGAAGGCCTGCTCCCAGCGGGCGTGATCGGCGTCGAGCTTGGTCCAGCGATAGCGGACTGCGACCGGGCGGCCGCCGTCCTCGTCGGGGCCGTAGAACTCGCCGCGGTCGCCCTCGAAGCCGCCGACGACGGGGGTGCCGAGCAGGCCGGTCTCGCTGCTGACCCAGTAGATCGACCACTGCCGCCTGGCGAGGTCGAAGGTCCGCAAGGTCAGGCCGGCCCAGCCCTTGGTCGGGAAGTGGAGCTCGTCGACGGTGGCCATGCCGCCGAGGTACGGGGTCATGCACAGGGTCGCGGGGAACTCCTCCCATTCGTCGCTGCCGACCCCGCGGGCCTTGAGGCGCCGCTGCGCGGTCGTCCACCCGCCGGCGAAGTAGTCGAAGTCGTGCACGTCGCCGGTGCGCGCGGTGGTGTAGTCGGGCGGCAGCGCCGGTGCGTTCACGGGGGCGTCGGTGCCGGACTGCGCGGGGCGGGCACAGGCCGCGCCGCAGACGACGAGGAGGAGCAGCGGTCGAGGAATGCGCATGCCGCCGGCGAACCTCTCACACGCGCTCGCGCCGGGTCAAGCGAGGCCCGCGCCTCAGCGACGGCGATAGCTCAGGCTGAGCTCGCCGATCGGTCGGGACAGGCCGCCGGTGAGCAGCGTGAACCACCGACGCGGCCTCCGGACGACCTGCCACTCGTAGTCGCGGAGCAGCGGCACGAGGATGGCGGCCAGCATCGCGTAGGCGAGCGGCCTGCCCGAGCACAGGTTGCGGCCGGTGCCGAAGGCGCCGAATTGCAGCGGCGTGGAGCCGACCGAGGGGCTCTGGTAATTGTCGGTGGTCATCGCCTCGAATCGCGCGGGTCGATATTCGTGCGAGCCCTGGTAGCGCGCGGGGTCGAGGTTGACGAGGCCCATGCTGGCACCGACGACGCTGCCCTTCGCCAGGTGGTAGCCGCCGAGGTCGATGTCGGACATCGCCATGCGCCACAGGCCGCCGTTGCTGCGCAGGCGCATGCTCTCGTTGATCGCGCGGTGCAGCTCCACGAGCGTGCGCATGGCCGCGAGGTCCATCGGCGCGTCCGCGGGGAGGGCGGCGATCTCGGCCCGCACGCGGGCGAGCGCCTCGGGGTGCTCGACCAGGTCGCTCAGCGTCGAGGCGACCGACATCGCGGTGTTGGTGTGGGCGCCGAAGATGGTGCCGAGGACGCGCAGGCCGAGCCAGCGGATGTCATCGTGCTCGGCCCCGTCCGAGGACATGTGATCGATGGCGAATTGCAGGAAGTCGTCGTGCTGCCCGCGGTCGGCCCGGCGCGCCCGCACCTCGGCCTCGATGAGGCCGATCATGCGGTCGAAGGCGGCGCGGCGGCGGCGGGCCGAGGCGGTCTCGATCGGCAGCATCATGCCGAGGATGCTAAAGTCGCTCTCGAGCACGTGCATCGCCTCCGCCAGCTCGTCGGCGTGCCGCTCGGCGCCGCCGTGGCCGAGGACGTAGTGGGCGACGACGTGGAGGACGACGTCGTTGGCCATGCGCAGGCCGTCGACCGTGCCGTGGTCGCCGGGCAGCCGCCGCGCGAGCACCTGGGGCACGAAGGCGACAGTCGGCCCGACGTGCTTGCCGATGTACTTGACCGAGAGGCCCTCGCGCATCGGCTTGTCGATCTCGGTGAACAGCTCGGGGCCGAGGATCCGGCCGACCAAATGCTTGTAGGCGGCGACGAGGCTGAGCTGATCGGTGGGGGTGCGAATGACCTGCTCGAACAGCTCGGGCGCGCCGACCGGGTCGACGAAGGTCAGGGTGGTGCCGAAGATCCGCGCGGAGAAGACCGGGCCGTGGCGGCGATGCCCGCGGCGCTGAAAGTCGATCGGGTCGCGCATGATCCCGAGAGTGTTGCCGACGAGCGGCAGGCCGAAGGTGCGGGGCGGAGGAGCGTCGGGCTGCGGCACGCGAGGACCGTAGCAGTCCGCGGCGAGGCGCGCGTGCGGCTGGCGAAACCCACCTCGATCGCGCGGAGGCCCGGGGTCGCGTGCGAGGGGTCCGCGAGGATGCCGTGCGTTTCGTCAAGCATCGACGCGCGGCCCGAACCGCGTTCACAGCGAACGGGTTCGACTCGACCATCCTTGCGCCGGGTCGCGCGGCGAGGCCGGGCGGAGCGGCCAGGGGCGATTCGCTCCGCCAGGGAAGCAGCCGGGCGGCTCGCGTCGTTCTCGAGATGTCCCTGGGGACAGGGAGAGCCAGGCGCAGGTTCGGTTCGTACAGCTGTCCTTGGGGACAGGTGTCACGAGGCCCGTCGCTCGGACGAAGGATCGTGGGATACATGGGTGTCCTCTCGGACATGTCCCCCGAGCCATGACGGCAAGAGCGGCGACCACGGGCCGGCGCTGGCCAGCCACAGCCGGTGCAGGGGGCGGGTGGCGGCGACGTAGAGGGCGCGGCGGGCGTCGGGGCGGTCGGGGTAGGTGGCGGCGTCGAGGTCGGGGACGACGACGACGTCGAACTCGAGGCCCTTGACGTCCTGGACCGTGGTGACCTCGACGCCGGGGGCGAACAGGAAGTCGCCGTCCTCGACGACCAGGCGGGCCGGGAGGGCGCGGGCGAGGGTGGCGTGGAGCGACAGGGCGGTCTCCGTGTGGCGACAGACGACGGCGACGTGGACGTGCGGGTCGTCGCGCGTGAGGGCGAGCAGGGCGTCGACGAGCGCGGCGACGAGGTGGCAGGGGCTGTCGTGGCGGGTGACGAGCAGGTGGTCGCGGTGGGCGACGCCGCGGGGCCGCTGGGCCGGGTCGAGCACCGCGCGGGCGACGTCCTCGATCGGCGGCGGGCAGCGGTAGCTGACGGTGAGCGCGGCGGTGGTGGCGTCGCCGCGCCCGAGCTCGGCGAGGACCGCGGGCCAGCCGGCGAACGCGGTCGAGGCGTCGACCTGCTGCCGCTCGTCGCCGGCGACCGTGAGCGTGCCGTCGGGCGCGACCGCCCGGCCCAGCAGCTCGAGCTCGATCGGCGCCAGCTCCTGCGCCTCGTCGAGCAGCAGGTGTTGATAATGCGACAGGGCGCCGTGCGGGGTGCGGTCGCCGCCGGTGAGCCGGCGGTGCAATGCGAACACGACCGCGAAGTCCTCGACGTCGATCGAGTCGGCGTCGGCGAGCGGGGTGCCGGCGTCGATCGAGCGGCCGTCGAGGGTCCTCAGCCGGTCGGCGTCGACGTGGGCCATGGCCCGCTCGGTGGTGGCGCTGAACTGGATCTTGGTGTGGGCGAGGACGTCGCTCAGGACCGAGGGACCGAGCTCGTCCGGGGCGGCGGCCGCCGCTTCGGCCAGCAGCTCGCGGTCGCCGTAGAGGTGCAGGAGGAGGTCGCGCAGGCTCTCCGGGTGCTCGCGGTAGCCCGCCGCGACGTCGCGCATGGCCGCGGTGCCGGCGACGATCCGCGGCAGGAGGTCGCGCAGGGCGGGGTGGCGCTTGAAGGTGCGGACGCCGGGGCCGGCGGTCGCGCTGAGGCGCCGCGGCAGGTGCGGGAACAGGCGCCGCGCCTGGGCGGTGACCCATTGCTCGAAGGTGTCGACCTGGACGCGCGAGGCGCCCAGCTCGGCGAGCATGCGCACCGCGAGCCGCTGCAGGCCCGGGGTCGGCACGAGCATGAGGGCGCGGAAGGGCCGGCGGGCCTCGTGGGCGGCGCGGGCGAGGAAGGCGAGGCGGTGCAGGGCGACGGTGGTCTTGCCGAAGCCGGCCTCGCCGAGCACGAGCAGCGAGCGCTCGACGGCGAGCTCGACGGCGGCGCGCTGGTTGGGGTCGAGCTCGACCTTGGCGGGCGAGAGCGGGCGGCCGCGGTGCGTGGGCGAGCGCGGGGCGACGCGCGGGCCGGGCCGATCGTCGGCGTGCCAGAGGTCGCCCGCGCCGCGGCGGAGCCGGCGATCGGCGAGGTCGACGCCGACGAGCGCGCCGTCGTGGAGGTGGACGAGGTGGCGGCGGACGACGACGCCGCGGAGCTGGCGATCGTCGCGCTCCAGCTCGTAGTCGTCGCCGAGGTCGCAGGTGAAGAAGACCTCGGCGAGCGGGGCGGTGCGCCAGTCGATCAGCGCGAGCTCGTCGCCCACCCACGTGCGATCGGCGAGCAGGACGTCGCGCTCGCCCGCGGCCGTGCGCACGCGCAGGCGGCCGAAGTAGCGGGCGCCCGGCAGCGCGGCGGCGAGGCCTTCGAGCACGTGGTGCTCCTCGGCGACGAGTTCGGACTCCGGCGGCGCGAGCGGTCGAGTCATGGGCGAAACATGACACCGCGGACCTGTCGCGCGAGCGCGGGGGCGGACGAGAGAGGTGCGGTTCCTCCGCGGCAGGACGGCGAGCGCGAGAGGTTGGCGGCTGGCTGGCGGTGAGAATGGTGCTATGGTTGGATCGGTGGGCGGTCGAGGCGACGTATTCGCGGGTTGCGAGGTACGGCCGCGCGAATGACGAGAATCGAGCCCGGAGATCGCCGCCGGCCGGGGTTTCCGAGCGGCCGGAGATCGCTTCGGGGTGGCGAGGCGGGTGGTGTTCGCAGGTGTGGCGAATCGGGCGCGATTCCTGCGTCGACCTGGCCAGCGATCCGCTCCACTGCGGCAGCTGCGACGAGGCGGTCGACCCCGGCTTCGTCTGTGTCGACGGCCAGCCCGGGTGCGCGGCCCCGCAGCTGCTGTGCGACGGGAAGTGCATCACGCCGTCGAGCGACGACGACAACTGCGGAGCGTGCGGCGCGACGTGCCCGTCCGGTCGCTGCGCCGGCCTCGGGCTCTGCCTGCTCGAAGTCGGCGATCCGGCCGTGATCCCGCTGTCGTGCGCGGCGATGTGCGAGGCCGCGGGAATGACCTGCTGGTCCACGGGCTCGGAGGTGGGGACCGCGTATTATGTCGGCCCGTGTGACGAGTTGCAGACACCGATCCTCACCTGCGACGCGGTGCCGGCGGAGAAGGACGCGGACCAGGACAGCCTCTGCGGGTTCGACTGCACGTGCGGGCTCGCCGGGCAGGCCTGCCGTTGTGACGCCCAGGCGCCCTGAGTCGGGCGCGGGTGCACCCGTCGACGCGGCGCGAGGCTCTGGTACCCTCACGGGGTGGTGCGTCCTGAAGACACGGACGAGCAGGACCCCGGAGGGGGCGGGTCGGCCGCGTCATGCTGCACCGTTCCAGCGGGTGAAAGTCCCGTCCGGGTAAGCGCCGGAGCGCCCGGTAGCAGGCCCCAGGCGCGAGGAGAGATCCTCGCGGCCCGAGCGGGGCGTCAAGAGCCTCTACGGAGGGAGCAAGAACGCGGGCCGCAACATCAAGTGAAGCCTGCAGCCTCGTCAGAGAAACAATGGGGGAGCCGAGCCGATCACTTCGCGGCGAAGGCCACGTCCACCGCGCACGAGTCCGGAACAGAAAGCGCGGGGGGTCCACCCGGGGTAGGGGGCGCAGCACGCGTTCAAGGAGCGATGCGGAACAGGAGAGGCCCGTCTGCACGGTCCGTGTCGGGGCAAGGTGGCTCGTATAAGCCGAAGGCGAAGTCGAGCGCTGTGCAGCGGGAGTCCGAGGGGGTCGTAGTACCGGCGATGGCGGCGCAGAACAACGCCGCCGGAGGGAAGGGCCCCTGGGGTGGTCGTGTCGGAGAAGAAGGTAAGCGCGAGGGCATGGCCTGCAGGACAGGTCCCAACAACCCCATGCGGCGCAGGCCGCGTGACAAAGTGCGAGAACTTCGACGCCGACTGTGGGCCGCAGCCAAGCGGCATCCGGGAAGACGTTTCCATGCGCTGTACGACCGCATCTTCAGGCGTGACGTCCTGAAGGAAGCATGGAGGCGGGTGAAGAAGAACAGGGGGTCAGCGGGCATCGATGCCCAGACGCTGGCCGAGGTGGAAGAGCTCGGCGTCGATCGCTTCCTCGAAGCGATCGGTGCAGAGCTCGAGGCGGGGACGTACCGGCCGAGCGCGGTCATGCGGCGGTACATCCCGAAGGCGGACGGGAAGAAGCGGCCGCTGGGGATCCCGACAGTCCGGGACCGAGTGGTGCAGATGGCGGCGAAGCTGGTGTTGGAGCCGATATTCGAGGCGGACTTCCTTCCGTGCTCGTATGGCTTCCGGCCGAAGCGCAGCGCGACGCAGGCGCTCGAGCGCCTGCGCGTGTTGGGAGCGCGAGGTGGAAACCATGTGCTCGACGCCGACATCCGCGACTACTTCGGCAGCATCGATCACGAGCGACTCATGAAGCTCGTCGAGATGCGGATCTCGGATCGAAGGGTCCTCAAGCTGGTGCGGCAATGGCTCGAAGCCGGCGTGATGGAAGACGGCGAGGTGACGGCGATGCTCTCGGGGACACCCCAGGGCGGGGTCATCTCACCGCTGCTGTCGAACATCTACCTCGGCATCCTCGACAAGTTGTGGCAGCGACGGCACGCCCACCTGGGCGAGCTCGTGCGCTACTGCGATGACTTCGTGATCCTGTGCAGGACCAGGAAGGCGTGCGAGGAGGCCGAGGTCAGGGTCCGCGAGATCCTGCGTCGACTTCGACTCGAGCTGCATCCCGAGAAGACGAGGCGCGTCGAGCTGAGCCGGGGACGGCAAGGCTTCGACTTCCTCGGCTGTCACCTGCGTAAGCGCATGTCCGGTCCGATCTGGGAGAAGGAACGCCGCAGGGCGTACTTCCTCCAGCGCTGGCCTTCGACGCGCAGCTTGACGCGGGTGCGACAGCGTGTGAAGGAGCTGACCGGTCGTAACCGCCACGGGGTCAAAGATGTGCGGGTGATCATCCGCGACATCAATCCGGTGCTGCGCGGCTGGGCCAACTACTTCCTCACCGGGAACGCCGCCGCGAAGTTCAACCAGATCGACACCTACGTATGGAGTCGACTCCGCGCCTTCATGGTGAAGCGCAAAGGTCGACATCTCCACGCGGGGGAGGCCAAGGTCTGGACACGCGACTTCTTCCACAACCACGGCCTCCATCGTCTGCGGGGGACCGTGCAGTACCCGGAGGCAGCGTAATGCAACGGCCCGAAAGTCCACCGGTAAGCCGTGTGCGGGAAATCCGCATGCACGGTTTGAACGGGGGTCCTGCCCTTCCTCCGGGGCAACAGCCGTACTCGGCAAGACCGAAGGAAGGGTAGGATCTACCAGTGCTCCTCACGATCCGCAACACCCAGGCGCCGGCGGACGAGCTCGGGTGGCTGTTACACAAGCATCCGGAGAAGCTGCAGAGCTTCGACGTCAGCTTCGGGCGGGCGCACGTGTTCTACCCGGAGGTGAGCGAGGCGGCCTGCACCGCGGCGCTGCTGCTCGAGGTCGATCCGGTGCGGCTGGTGCGGGGCGCGCCGGAGCAGGCCGAGGGGCTGCTGGCGCAGTACGTCAACGACCGGCCGTACGCGGCGTCGTCGTTCATGAGCGTGGCGATCGCCCAGGTGCTGCGCAGCGCGCTGACGGGGCAGGCGAAGACGCGGCCGGAGCTGGTCGACAAGCCGCTGGCGCTGGAGGCGTCGCTGCCGGTGCTGCCGTGCCGCGGCGGCGAGGGGCTGCTGCGCGCGCTGTTCGAGCCGCTCGGCTACGAGGTGGGCGCCGAGCCGCTGGCGATCGAGGACGGCGATCGTGAGTGGGGGCGGACGCCGTACTTCGCGGTCCGCCTGCGCCGCACGGCGCCGCTGCGCGAGCTGCTGGCGCACCTCTACGTGCTGATCCCGGTGCTCGACGACGACAAGCACTACTACATCGGCGACGACGAGGTCGACAAGCTGCTGCGCTTCGGCGAGGGCTGGCTGGCCGGACACCCCGAGCGCGAGGCGATCGCCCGCCGCTACCTCAAGCACCGCGCCAGCCTGACCCGACGCGCGCTCGAGCGGCTGGCCGAGGGCGAGGCCGACGCGGCGGCCGAGGAGGCGGCGACGGCCAGCCGCGACCGCGCCGAGGAGGCGCTCGAGCGGCCGCTGTCGCTCGACGAGGAGCGCCTGCGGGCCGTCACCGAGGTGCTGGCGGGCAGCGGCGCGGCCCAGGTGCTCGACCTCGGGTGCGGCAGCGGCAAGCTGCTGGCCCGGCTGGTGAAGCTGCGCCAGTTCACGCGGATCGTCGGGGTCGACGTGGCCCACACGGTGCTCGAGCGGGCGGCGCAGCGGCTGCACCTCGAGGACATGTCCGAAAGGACACGCGATCGGGTGACGCTGCTGCACGGCTCGCTGGTCTACCGCGACGCGCGGCTCGACGGCTTCGACGCGGCGGCGGCGGTCGAGGTGATCGAGCACGTCGAGCCGTCGCGGTTGGCGAGCTTCGAGCGGGCGCTGTTCGCCGGGGCGCGGCCGCGGGTGGTGGTGATCACGACGCCGAACGCCGAGTACAACGCGAAGTTCGCCGGGCTGGCCGCGGGCGCGTTCCGCCACGCCGACCACCGCTTCGAGTGGACGCGGGCCGAGTTCGCCGCGTGGGCGCAGGCGACCGGCGAGCGCCACGGCTACGCGGTCGAGCTGCGGCCGATAGGTCCGGTCGACCCGGAGCTCGGGGCGCCGACGCAGATGGGAGTGTTCCGCCGATGACGCAGCTGGTGATCCCCGAGCTCGCGGTGGTGGCGATGATCGGCGCCAGCGGCTCCGGCAAGAGCACGTTCGCGCGCAAGCACTTCAAGCCGACCGAGGTGCTGTCGTCCGACTTCTGCCGCGGGCTGGTGTCCGACGACGAGAACAATCAACAGGCCACCGGCGACGCGTTCGAGCTGCTGTTCACGATCGCCCGCAAGCGGCTCGACCGCCGCCTGCTGACGGTGATCGACGCGACCAATGTGCAGACCGAGGCGCGCAAGTCGGTGCTGGCGCTGGCGCGCGAGAAGCACGCGATGCCGGTGGCGATCGCCCTCGACGTGCCGGCCAAGGTCTGCCTCGAGCGGTCGCAGCAGCGCAGCGATCGCTCGCTGGGGCCGCCGATCATCCGCCAGCAGTGCAGCCAGATGCGCCAGTCGCTGCGCGAGCTGAAGCGCGAGGGCTTCCGCTACGTGTACGTGCTGCGCGGCGAGGAGATCGAGGCGGCGACGATCGAGCGGGCGCGGCTGTGGAGCGACCGCCGCGAGGACCGCGGGCCGTTCGACATCATCGGCGACATCCACGGCTGCTTCGACGAGCTGCAGGCGCTGCTGGTCCGGCTCGGCTACGCGGTCGAGGACGGGGGCGACGCGTTCCGGGTGACGCACCCGCAGGGCCGGCGGGTGATCTTCCTCGGCGACCTGGTCGACCGCGGGCCGAAGATCGCCGAGGTCCTGCGGATCGTGATGGACATGGTGGCGTCGGGGGCGGCGCTGTGCGTGCCCGGCAACCACGAGTTGAAGCTGCTGCGATACCTGCGCGGCTCCGACGTGAAGCCGACCCACGGGTTCGCCGAGACGGCGGCGCAGCTGGCCGCGGCGCCGCCGGAGCTGGGCCGCCGCGCCGAGCGCTTCATCGATTCGCTCGTCAGTCATTACACTCTGGACGGCGAGCGCCTGGTGGTGGCGCACGCGGGGCTCAAGGAGTCGCTGCAGGGCCGGGCTTCGGGGGCGGTCCGGCAATTCGCGCTGTTCGGCGAGACTACCGGCGAGACCGACGAATTCGGGCTGCCGGTCCGCTACGACTGGGCCCGCGAGTACCGCGGGCGGGCGATCGTGGTCTATGGTCATACGCCGGTGCCGAGCCCCGAATGGCTCAACCGCACGATCTGCGTCGACACCGGGTGCGTGTACGGCGGGGCGCTGACGGCCCTGCGGTACCCTGAATTGGAGTGGGTGTCGGAGCCGGCGCGGCGCGTGTACTGCGAATCGGTGAAGCCGCTGAAGCCGCCGCCCGAGCGCTCGGCCCAGCAGGAGCACGACGAATTGCTCGACCTCGCCGACCTGCTCGGCAAGCGCAACCTTTCGACGCGGCTGCGGCCGAACCTGACGATCTCGGCCGAGCACAGCGCGGCCGCGCTCGAGGTGATGAGCCGGTTCGCGGTCGATCCGCGGTGGCTCGTCTACCTGCCGCCGACGATGTCGCCGAGCGAGACGTCGCAGCGCGAGGGGCTGCTCGAGCACCCGGCCGAGGCGCTGGCGTACTACCGCGAGGCCGGGGTGGGCGCGGTGGTGTGCGAGCAGAAGCACATGGGCTCGCGCGCGGTGGTGATCGTCGGCCGCTCGGCGGGGGCGCTACAGCGGCGCTTCGGAGCCAAGGCGAGCGCGCGCGGGGTGATCTACAGCCGCACGGGCCGGCCGTTCTTCGCCGACGCGGCGATCGAGGCGGCGCTGCTCGAGCGGGTGGCGGACAGCGCGACCGCGATCGATCTGTGGGCCGAGCTCGACACCGACTGGCTCTGCCTCGACTGCGAGATCTTGCCGTGGTCGGCCAAGGCGCAGGCGCTGCTGCGCGATCAATACGCGCCGACCGGGGCGGCCGGCGAGGCGGGGCTGCAGGCGAGCGTGGCGGCGCTGCGGGCCGCGGCGGGGCGCGGGATCGAGGTGGACTCGTTGCTGGCGGCGCACGTGCGCCGGCTCGAAGATGTCCGCAAGTACAGGCAGGCGTATCGCCGCTATTGCTGGCCGGTCGAGGGCCCGGGTGACTACCGGATCGCGCCGTTCCACCTGCTCGCCAGCGAGGGCCGGGTGCACGCGGACCGCGATCACGTGTGGCACATGGAGACGCTGGCCCGCCTGTGCGCGCCGGCGCCGGAGCTGCTGCTGGCGACGCCGTACCGCGTGGTCGACACCGACGACGAGGAGAGCTGCGAGGGGGCGATCGCGTGGTGGGAGGCGCTGACGGCCGCAGGCGGCGAGGGGATGGTGGTCAAGCCGTTCGACTTCGTGGCCAAGGGGCCCAAGGGATTGATGCAGCCGGCGATCAAGTGCCGCGGGCCGGAGTACCTGCGCATCATCTACGGGCCGGAGTACACCGCGCCGGAGCACCTCGATCGGCTGCGCGCCCGCGGCCTCGGGAGCAAGCGCTCGCTGGCGATCCGCGAGTTCGCGCTGGGGCTCGAGGCGCTCGAGCGGTTCGTCCGCCGCGAGCCGCTGCGCCGCGTGCACGAGTGCGTGTTCGCGGTGCTGGCGCTCGAGAGCGAGCCGGTCGACCCGCGATTGTGAGGTGCGACGAATCGCGGTCCCGCGCTCCGTTCATTCGCCGCGCCGCTCGCCCGGTTTCTGCGGGGGCGGTCGCAGGGTCCGGAGCTCCGCGCAAATGTCGTCCTCCGGCGAATCGAAGTCCCAGGCGCGCGAGCAGACCTGCAGCCGATCCTCCGTGCAATCGATCATGTAATGGTTTTGCCATGGATCGGCGCGGACGCGATTCGCCATCCCGTGCGCGACCATCTCTCGGAAGTCGCGCGGGCAGCGGCCCTGCGAGGCTCGAAACTGCTCGGCGAGCTTCGCCACCTCGGCCACCTCGTGCGCGACGACTCCGCGATGCTGCCCGCCCGAGCCCCCGCACCCGGCGGCCAGGCTCGTCGAGGCGGCGAGGAGCGCCAGGGCCACCGATTCGAGCAGCCGGCGGTAGCAACGACGCTTTGGATGTGCCGGGAGTTCGGCGATCGGGGGCGCGAGGAGGCTGGCCATTGCCGTCGACTCAAGCACATCGCGTGCCGCCCGTCATTCTCCGTCCTTCCACTCCGCGTCACCCGCCGACGTCGCCAAACTGGCCCGTGCTCCAGGGCCGCGAGGACGCCGTGACGAGCGACGATGTGGGCGGCAGAACGGTCAATGCTTCGTCCGCCCGAGCTGCTCGGCCGCGGCCACGAGCGTCTGGTCGTCGCGGTATCCGGCCCAGGGGTCGCCACGCAGCGCCCGCAGTCGCGCGGGGACGCTGAAGATGTTCCACTGGTCGCCGGCGGTGAGCCGGCCCAGCTCGGACCACGCGACCGGCACGCTGACGCCGAGGCCCGGCCGCACCCGGGCCGAGAACGCGGCGATCGTCGTCGCAGTCCGACCGTTGCGCAGGTAGTCGACGAAGATGCGGCCGCGCCGGTTGTGCGCGCCGCTCTTCGCCACGAACAGTTTGGGCAGGGTGGAGGCCAGGTGCTCCGCCACGTCGCGCGAGAAGTTTTTCACGGGGTCGTACGACCACGCCGGCCGCAGCGGCACCACCACGTGGAGGCCCTTGCCGCCGCTCGTCTTGAGGAAGCTGCGCAGGCCGAGGAGCTCGAGGAGGCCCCTCGTGAGCTGCGCTGCGTCCCGGAGCGACTCCCAGGCGACACCTTCGCCCGGGTCGAGATCGAAGATGACGCGGTCCGGGTGCTCGATGTCCGCGGCGGTCGAGTTCCACGTGTGAAACTCGATCACGTTCATCTGCGCGGCGGCCACGAGGCCCTCGTTGCTGGCGATCTCCAGCATTCGCGGGTGACCAGGACGCAGGGACGCGCTGAGCTCCCGCACCCCCGGGATCCGGGTGTTCTCGGAGTGTTTTTGAAAGAACTGCTCGCCGGCGACGCCGGTCGGCGCGCGGACCATGGCGAGCGGGCGGCCCTCGAGGTGGGGCAGCATGTGCTCGGCGACAGTTTCGTAATAGCGGACCAGGTCGAGCTTGGTCGCTCCGCTCGACGGATCGATGACGCGCTCCGGGTGCTTGACCTTGATCGGCGACGCGGACCGGCGCGCCTTCGGCAGGCTCGTCGACTCGACCTCTCGCGGCCGCTCGCGCACGATCGTCGCCGGATCCTTGTCCGACCGCAGCCCCTGAAACACCGGGTGGCGCACGCGGCCGTCACTCGTCCACTCGCTGAACGACACCTCGGCGACGAGCACGGGCCGCACCCAGTGTCCCTTGACCTCTCGCGGCCGGACGTGGAAGGGCGAGCGGTCGGCCTCGATCGCCCTCAACTTCGCGTGGATCGACCGCAACAGCGCGGCGTCGAATCCGGTGCCGACCTTGCCGGCGTAGACGAGTCGGCCCTGTTCGTCGTGCACGCCGAGCAACAGGCCGCCGAAGCCCGCCCGGCTGCCCTTCGGATCGGAATAACCGCCGACGACGAATTCCTGGCGCTGCGTGCATTTCAGCTTGATCCACGAGGGCGACCGCGCGGAGGTGTAGAGGCTGTCGGCGCGCTTGCCGATGAGCCCCTCGAGGCCCCGCTTGCAAGCGTCCGCGAGCAGGCGATCGACAGGGCCCGCGAGCGTCTCGCTGTACCGCACGTGCTCGCCCGGCCGCGCGGCGCCGAGGACTTGTTCGAGGAGCCGACGGCGCTCGACCAGCGGGACGCGCCGGAGGTCGTGGCCGCGCAGGTAGAGCAGATCGAACACGAAATAGACGATGTCGCGGCTGCCGTCGCCGTCGAACGCCTGCTGCAACCGTTGAAAGTCCGGCCTGCCCCTGGGATCGAGTACCGTGATTTCGCCGTCGAGCCAGGCGGACTCGAGGCCGAGCGCCGCGAGCTCGCCGCGCAATGGCAGCATGCGCGCGGTCCAGTCATTCCCGTTGCGGGTGTAAAGCGCGACCTCGTCGCCGTCGATGCGCGCGAGGACGCGATAGCCGTCGAACTTGGCCTCGTAGACCCAGCCGGGGCCGCGGGGCAGGGTGGAGGCGGGGGTGGCGAGCTGGGGCAGCAATTGGGCCGGGAGCGCAGCTTTCCTGCCGATGGCGTTTTCGCGCCTGGTTCGCGGTGGCGGCATCGCGCCGAAGGTTTGAGGCCCCTTCGCGCGACCGGAGCGCACCCTGCCGGGCGCGGACGAGGAGCCGCGATTCCGAGCACCACGCGAGTGAAATCGCGCTCTCCGGGTTTTCGGCGCATGCGGCGACGTCACTCCCGCTCGAATGCCGCGCGAATCTGCGCAGGCGCGAAAATGATAGTCGCCCGGCGAAATGCGCGAGGACGCGCTCTCGGCCGGGGACGGCGGGAGGTTCGCTCCCGGCGCGGCGACGAATCGCGCACCTCAGATTGATGGGACCCCGGTCTGAATCAACCCACCCGAGGCGAACGGCTCGCCGCAGGCGGGCAGGCCGCACGGGAGCTCGGAGACCCCCATGCGGGTGTGCGCGAGGTCGAGGCAGGCCGCGCCCTCCGCCGTCCATTCGGCCTCGATGGCGTAGCTGGCGTCCGGCTCGGCGTCCTCGACCCCGATCTCGTCGAGGACGTGGATCAGCACTCCGTCGACCGTGTGGGAATTGCCGTCACCGCAATAGTCGGCCCGGACCATCCGAGTGCACGCCTGGTGGTACTCCGGCATGAGCCACGGGTAATAGCCCCACTCCGCGCACTTGCCGACGGCGGCGTTGCGGCACGCCAGAGTCACCAGAGCGCTGGCCGCCGCGACGCGGTTGCCGGTCGACGGATCCCACACTTCCCCGACCAGGATCGCCTGCGTCGGCTGGCCGAGGGCGTCCACGCACAGCGGCTGCCAGGGCCCGGCGCTGTCCTTGATCTTCAGGTCGTACAGCCAGACCTCCGAGGCGGGGCCGGGCGGGGTCACGCCGGCGATCCTCACCTTGCGCTTCTTTGGCGCCCCCTCCACGAGGCCGAAATGCAGGACCGTGCCGACGAGCTGCGTGCCGGCGAGCGTCGATCCGCCGGTGGTCGTGACGCGGAGCTCGCTGCCGGCGAGCCAGGCGTCCGCGACGGTGCCGCCTTGCGCCAATTCGAACGACTCCAGGTCGATGAAATCACCGCTGCCGTCGCCGCCGTTGAGGCGGAATCCGTTGAGGCGGAATCCGTTGAGGCGGAACCCGTTGAGGCGAAAGCTGTTGAGCTGAAACCCGTTCGTCTCGAGCTCGCGCGCGCTCACCTGGGCGGATGGGTCATCGAGGGGAAATCCGTGGTCCTCGTCACACCCCACCATTGTCGCCAGCAATGCTCCCACCACCGCTCGCCGCATCGTCGCCATATCCTCCGCCTCCACGCCGAAGATGAGGGCGACGAGCGGGCTCGGGCTCGCGGTGAAGGGGACATTGTCCCGGGTGGCCGTCGCGGAGCGCTGCAATCTCCGGTTCGTGGGCTTTTCGGAGTGCGCAGGGGGCGCGAACGCCGGCTGTGCCCTGCGACCGCCGATTTCGGGAGGTGCGACCACTTTCAGCGCAGCAAGAGACCGGCCGTCAGAACGCGAACGCGCCGCGGTCCCAGGGCCCCTGCGGCGGCCGGAGCTGCTGGGCGATGTCGGTCGTGACGACGCCGTGGGCCGGCAGGCCGAATACGTTGAGCCCGGTGTCGACGCCCTGTCCGCCCTCCTTGAGGTGGAGGTCGCCGTTCATCGCGTCGACGAACACCGACGCCTGCGTGGCCGCGCCGCTGAGGTCGTCGCCGGCGCTCATCAGCGGCGCCGGGAGGATCGCGTTGTCGGCGAAGCCGAAGCTCAGGTTGCCCTCGCTGCTGGTGATCTCGACGCCGACGTCGCCGGCGTCGACGGCCGTCTGCCCGCCGCCCGCGCTGAAGAAGATGTTGTTGGTCAGCTTCCAGCGCATCATCACCGCGGGGTCGCCGGAGCCGTGGATCGCCTCGCTGACGCCGATCACCGTGTTGTTGGTGAGGGTGAGCGACATGTCGTCGTTGCCGCAGCTGTAGAAGTCGATCGTGTGGCCGCCGGCGCCGGCCTTCTCGATCACGTTGTTGCGCAGCAGCAGCGACACGGGATTGGGGAAGCACGAGCCGTAGCCGCCGACGGCGTCGGTGGCGAAGCCGCCGCCGTCCTGGCAGATCCGGTTGGCGTCGAGCACCCCCTGGCCGGCGTGCAGGGCGTGGTTGCCGTACTCGACCGCGCTGACGACGAAGGTCTGCGGCGCGTCCGAGCGCACGTAGATGTCGTTGCAGCGCAGCACCGAGACGCCGCCGGGGCACGCGCTGGCGACGATGCCGTACAGGTTGAGGGTGTTCGGGTCGCCGCCGGAGGTGGCGACGATCTCGACGTAGTTGCGCACCAGAGTGCCGGCGCCGACGAAGTGGTGCGGGTAGCTCCACGCGTCGGCGTGCAGCGGGTTGGCGATCATCCGGAAGCCGCCGAACACCGCGCCGTTGTGGTCGAGGTTGAGCCGGCCGTAGAAGGTCGACGGGTGGGCGTCCGGGTCCCAGGTCGTGAAGGTGCCGTCGAAGCCGCCCTTGATCGTGAGCTCCTTGCCGACGTAGACCTCGGCCGAGGCGTACTTGCCCTCGGCCACGCGCAGGGTGCTGCCGGCCGGGGCGGCGTCGACTGCGTGGCACAGGGTCTGCCAGGCGGTCTCGGGGGTGGTGCCGTCGTTGGCGTCGTCGCCGGTGGCAGCGCTGAGATGGAACACCGGGCCCGGCTCGGCGATCGGGCACTGCAGGCTCTGGGGCGGCGGGAACTGCTGGCGGCAGCCGGACACGAGCGGGTGCTCGTCGGGGATCGTCAGCTCGACGCACGCGCCGCCGCCCCCGCTGCAGCTGCCCGCGGGGCACACGCCCGGGCCGTCGGCGACGCCGTCGCAGTCGTTGTCGAGCCCGTCACAGATCTCGGGCCCCGGCGACACGCAATCGAGGCAGCCGACGCCGTCGACGCACAGGTGCTCGCATTCCTCCATCGACGGGACCTCGCCCTCGCAGATCACCGCGATGTTGCCCTCGCAGACGACGCCGTCGACGCACAGCTCGCCGGTGGTCGTGTCCTCGCCGGTCGTCGAGCTCGTCGTCTCGCCGGTGGTCGAGGTCGAGGTCGAGGTCGAGGTCGAGCCGTCGCCGGTGGTCGAGCTCGAGGTCGGATCGACGCTGCCGGTCGTGCTGGTCGTGCCGGTCATCGAGTCGGTCCCGCCGGTGTCGGTCGTCGTCGTCGGGTCCGACGACGTCGAGCTGGTGCTGCTGCTCGTGTCGCTGCCGGTGGCCGTCGAGGACGCGTCCGACTCCGAGGCGGTGGTGGCGGTCAGGTCGTCGCCGCAACCGGCGAGGATCACGAAGACGGACCATCCGAGGACGCGAGAGGCGAAGATGCGCATACCATCACCGATGGTACCGCGGCGGGCCGCCGGCGGGAGCGTGCGCGGACACGAGGTCACGCGACACCGCTCGCAATGCACACACGGACTCACGAGCGCTCGTGCGCCGGTGATCGCAGTGCGCGAGGGCGCAAGGACGCGCTTCAGGCGATGCGCGCGGCGGCCACTGCGACGAAGGCCGAGTAGGGCGCGAGGGCGGCGTCGAGGGCGGCGTCGAGGGCGTCGTTGCGAAACTCCGCGTCGGCGGCGGGCCGGAGCTCCGTCGTGAAGAAGGGGCGCCCGACGTGCAGGCCGGCGTGACTCGCGGCGACGAGAGCGTCGCCGGAGCGCGCGTCGTGGACACCCGCGGCGAGCTCCTCGAGGACGCCGTCGCGTTCGCGATAGCAGCGCGCGCCGCCGGTGGTGGCCACGTGGGCGAGGCCGTCGAACAGGAGCACGACCCCCACGCCCGAAGCATAGGGTGGAGGAGGTGCCGCTCCTGCCAGCGCTCCGGCGGCGCCCTCGGTCACGCGAGCCACGCGTGCGAGGGCCCCCTTGACGCTCTCGAGCGAGGGGGTGGCGAGAGTCCCTTGCACCGCGATCAGCGCGACGACGCGGCCGCCTTCGACCGCACGCGCCTCCACTGTGGACGTCACGTCGGTGTCGACTCGCCGCCCGTGCACGATGGCCCCGTACTGAGTTCCCATGGCGCCCATCGTACCCGGATCGCCGCGCGGCTGGCCATCACCCGCGGCAGGTTCATGTCCGGGGCGTGGCGAGGTCCGCACGTCCGTCTCGACTCCGGCGACCGCAGTGGACGCGCCCACGAGCGCCACGGGTCCGAGCGAACGCGCCTCGTCGCCCGGCTCCCCGGGCCAGCCCGCGGCCGCGCACGCTCGCCCTCGACCGTGCGATGCTGCGCGTCGGCGCGGAGGAGCGGCGAGGGCAGCGTCGGACATCCGGCGCGAGGCCGACGACTTGGTCGGCCGGGTGCGGAAGATATAACATGTCCATAGGAGCATGTCCCTAAGAGCAGATACGCTGTCGCGCCCGCGCTGCCGGGCAGCTGGCGAGCGCTGCCTCGCGGATCGCCTCGCACACCAGGCGGACCCGGCGCGGCACGTGGCGCGCGGCCGCGTGGAGGATATGGACCGGTTCGCCGCGCACCACGTGATCGGGCAACACTCGCACGAGAGTGTCCGCGCGCTCGACCGAGCGTGACAGGTGCAGCGGCAGCACGCCGATGCCCGCGCCGGCGAGCACCGCCGCGGCCGCCGCCGAGCGGTCGTCGACGCCGATCCGGCCGGACACGCGCACCGTCGCCACGCCATTCGGGCCGGCGAGGACCCAGCGTTCGCGCGAGCCCTCGGCGCGGCAGGACACGCAGTCGTGGCTGGCGAGCTCGGCCGGCGCGTGCGGCGTGCCGCGCTCGCGCAGGTACGCCGCGCTGGCGAACAGCCCGCTGTCCATCGCCCCGAGCGGCACGCGGATCAGCGACGAGTCGGCCAGCGGACCGACGCACACCGCGAGGTCGAACCCTTCGCGCACCGCCTCCGCCTGGCGACGCCCGAGGGACAGCTCGATCCGCAGCTTCGGGTGCGTGCGCGCCAGCCTGGCCGCAGTCCCGGCCACCAGCCACACGCCGAGGTCCGACGGCGCCGCCACGCGCACGACCCCACCGAGCTCGCTGCGCCCGGACTGGATCTCATCGCGGGCCTCCTCGAGCGCCGCGACGCCGCGCGCCGCCGCGTCGAAGAAAGTTCGGCCGGCGTCGGTGAGGCGGAACTGACGCGTGCCGCGGACGATCAACTCGCAGCCGAGCTCGCGCTCGAGGCGGGTGAGGTTGCGGCTCACCGACGACTTCGGCAGCTTCAAGCGCGAGGCCGCCGCAGTGACGCCGCCGGCCTCGACGATCCGGACGAAGAGCGCCGCGCGGTTGAGATCCATGCGTTCCATTTCTGGCAACGAAGGGTTCATGGGTCGCCATCTTGTTCCAAAACTGCGCCGGCGTCATCGTCTCTGCGGCGCGCCGGTGCGGCGCGTCCTGGAGGAGACGATGAAGCTGTATTACTCGCCCGGGGCTTGCTCGCTGGCCCCTCACATCGCCCTGCGCGCGGCGGAGCTCGCGTTCGAGCCCGTGCGCGTCGACCCGTACCGCAAGATCGCCGCCGACGGCCGCGAACTCGCGGCCCTGCACCCGGGGGCCTACGTCCCGGTGCTCGTCCTCGACGATGGCGCGGTCCTCACCGAGACCGCCGTGCTGCTGCAGTACATCGCCGACCTCGCCCCGAGTTCGGGCCTCGCCCCGCCCGCCGGCACCTTCGCCCGCGTGCGAGTGCAGGAGTGGCTCAACTTCATCGCCACCGAGCTGCACAAGGGCTTCGCCCCGTTCCATCCGGTCCACCCCGCCGACGTCGACTACCGGCGGGGGGCGCGGGCCCGCCTCGCCTCGCGTTTCGCGTACCTCGCCGCTCGCCTGGAAGGCCGCGAGTACCTCGCCGGAGACGCGTTCACCGTCGTGGACGCCTACGCCTTCATCACGCTGCGCGCGTGGGTCCTCAACCTCCAGGAGCGCCTCGACGGCCAGCCCGACCTCGCCGCCTACTACGCGCGACTCAAGCGGCACCCGGCCGTGTGCGCCGCCCTCGACCTCGAGGGCGTGCCCACGTAGCCCTCAGGTCGGCGCCGCGGATCTGTCCGCCCGATCGCAGGCGCGGCAGCTGCAGCGCCTCGGCCTCACCGCGACGACGCCACGCCTGTCTCACGGGACTCGTCATGCTGGCGCGAGGTGGCCTCGCGTTGGCGGGGCGCGGCGTTCGTGCGCCGTCGTCTCGTCATCGTCGAGGCGAGGCGCCGCGGGGCTTCGGCGCCTCGGCCTCGGACGCGCGCAGCTGCACCTCGATGCCGGCGAGGAAGCACGCGAGGCCGCACTCGAACAGCGCGTCGAGGCTCATGTCGAGGTCGGCGATCTCGCTGATCCGCGCGAGCGCGGGGAAGCGCGGCATCACGGCCGCGAACCTCTGCTCCTGGTCGGCCATCCACTCCTCGCTGTTCATCCCGGTGTCGCGCTCCGCCTCGCGCTCGGGCTCGACGCTCATCGCCATCCCGCGCACATGGGCCATGAACGCCACGCAGGTGCGCATCGCCGCCGCCGGCGAGAAGCCGGCGTCGAGCAGCGCCGCGAGGACCCACTCGGTGTGCTGCATCCCGCTCACCGACAGCTGTGGCCGGGTCATCGACAGCGCCGGCGCCAGCCACGGGTGGCGCGTGTAGAGCTCCCAGTGCATCCGGGCCAGCTGCTCGAGCCGCGCGCGCCAGCCGACCTGCTGCGCCAGGGCCGGCCGCGAGGTCACCAGCGAGTCGTTCATCACCGCGTCGATCATCGCCAGCACCAGCTCGTCCTTGCCCGGCACGTGGCGGTACAGCGACATCGTCGCCACCCCGAGCTCCGTCGCCACCGCGCGCATCGACAGCGCCGCCAGGCCGTCGTCGTCGGCGATGGCGATCGCCGCTCGCACGACGCGCTCGCGCGACAGCTCGGGCCCGTCCTCGCGCCCCCGGACCACCGTGCCGACCCCCGGCACCACCCGCACCAGCCGCTCGCGCTGCAGCTGCGACAGCACCTTCATCGCCGTCGCCAGCGCGACCGCTTCGTCGCGCGCGAGCTGCCGCGCCGACGGCACCCGGTCGCCCGGTCGCAGCGAGCCGCGGCGGATCTGCTCGCGCACCCGGTCGGCGATCCGGCCCGCCGTGGTGTTCTGTTTCATTCCTGGTGTTCTAGTACACCAGCGCGCTCCTGTCGACGGATCCGTCCTGGGCGCGTACACCGTACGCATGCACGTCCTCGTCACCGGCGCCAGCATCGCTGGGCCTGCCTTCGCCTTCTGGCTGAACCGTCACGGCATCGACGTCACCGTCGTCGAGCGGGCCCCCGCGCTGCGCGAGGGCGGCTACTGCGTCGACATCCGCGGGGTCGCCCTCGAGGTCGTCGAGCGCATGGGTCTGCGCGACGTCCTGCGCCCGCTCGCGGCCGACACGCTCGAGAACGTGATGGTCGACGAGCGCGGCCGTCGCTTCGGCCGGACACCGCGCGGCTTCGGCGTGATCGACCCCGACGACGTGGAGGTCCTGCGCGGCGACCTGGCGCGGGTCCTGGTCGAGTCGACGCGCGAGCGGGTCCGCTACCGCTTCGGCGACTCGATCGCGGCGCTCCGGCAGCACGACCGCGGCGTCGACGTGACCTTCGCCGGCGGCGACACGGCGACCTTCGATCTCGTGGTCGGGGCCGACGGCGTCCACTCGCAGGTGCGCGCGCTCGCGTTCGGCCCCGAGCGCGAGTTCCTGCGCGACATGGGCAGCGCGATGGCGATCTTCACCGCGCCCAACCACCTCGGCCTGCACCGCCAACAATTGCTGTTCAGCGGCCTGCGCCGGATCGCCAGCGTCAAGAGCACCCACGGCGACCGCGACCTCATGTGCGCGGTGTTCTTCGCGCATGGCGATCGCTTCGACCACCGCGACGTGCCTGGCCAGCGGCGCCTCGTCGCCGACGCCTTCGCCGGCGCCGGCTGGGAGTTCCCGCGGCTCATCGCCGCGATGCAGCGCGCCGACGACTTCTACTGCGACCTCACCTGCCAGATCCGCCTGCCCACCCTCTCGCGCGGCCGCGTGGCCCTCGTCGGCGACGCCGGCTATTGCCCCTCTCCGCTCAGCGGTCAGGGCACCAGCCTCGCGCTCGTCGGCGCCTACGTCCTCGCCGCCGAGCTCGCCCGCGGCGCCGACCTCGCCACCGCCCTGCGCCGCTACGACGAGCGCATGCTGCCCTTCGTCCGCAGGAACCAGGACATCGCCTTGAAGCTCGCAGGCGGCTTCGCCCCCGAGTCGCCGTTCCAGGTGCGCATGCGCCGACTCGCCATGAGATTGCTGCCGTACGTGCCCGGCAGCAGCCTGTTGATGCAGGTGGCGATGCGCGGCATCCGCGAGGCCGCCCGCGACCTCGAGCTGCCGCCGGTGTCGCGGCCGATTCACGGCTCGAGGGCCGGCGGCGTCACGCCGGGCGCAATCGTCACAGGAACTTCGGGACAGGTCTGAGGTTCACGCCGCGACGTGGGCCGCCTGTGCTCCACGCCGGCGCGGCTCATGACCCGGCACGTCGACTGGCGGTTCGCCACGGCGGGACCGGGCGCGCTGCGGACGGCGGCGAGGAGCGATTCAGCGGTTTCGCAGCTCGGCGCGGAGCTGCATGAGCAGGTGGCCGAGGCGGTTCTTGCCGCTGCCGTCGCCGGCGTCGCCCCAGTAGGCGTCGTTGGCGGTGTGCTCGACGAGGCGGGCGTCGCCGGTGCCGAGCAGCAGCTCGCGCAGATCGGGGTGCTGGGTGAACTTGGCGCGCAGAGCCGCGAGCATGACGCTCTCTTTGACGGACTCCCAGTCGCGCCGCAGCGGCCGCTTGCGATCGCGGCCCATCTCGGCCGCCAGCTTCGGCTTCTTGGCGCGACGGATCTCCTCCTCGTGCGAGGTGCCGGCGAACTTCTGCGCCTGGAAGTAATGCTCGCTGGTCGACCAGCGCTTGCCGCCGAGCTTGATCGGGAACGGGGCGAAGTTGGACAGCTCGCCGTACGGATCGGCGGGCAGGTAGAACTCGATCACGTCGGGCATGGCCGTGCCCGGGAGGATCGCCGAGGCGGCGCGGGGGCGCCAGCCCCGCGTGGGGGTTGATGAGCTGTCCAGGAGGACATGTCCTCGAGGTCACTTCGGCCGCCGATGGTGTTCGGCCACGACCTCCCGACCCGTGGGCAGCAGGATCGTCGACGCGCCCGTGCGCCGGATCGAGCGGTCCGGTCGTTCCCGCGCGATTCGCGGCGTCCGTGCGCGGACTCGGACATCGATCATCGCAGCCGCGGGACGACGACCTGTGGCACGATCGCGGGCCGGGCGTGAGCGAGGTCGTCGAATTCTCGTGCGGGTCGTGCGGCTCGCAGATCCAGGTCGAGGCCCACCTGCGGACCGCGACCTGCCCGTACTGCGCGTCGCCGGCGGTGGTCGAGCGGCCGCGGGAGGCCGGGCGGCCGCAGCCGGACTTCGTGCTCGCGTTCATCGTCCCGCACGAGCAGGCGCTGGCGGCGGCCCGGCGCTGGGTGAGGCGGGCCTGGCTCGCCCCGGAGGCGTTCCGCAAGGCCAAGGTCGACGCCATCCGCGGGATCTACGTGCCCTCGTACCTGTTCTCGGCGGCGGCCCACGCGGAGTACACCGCCCGCATCGGCGAGAACTACACGGTGACCTACACGACCACGGACTCGAAGGGCCGCACGGTCACGCGCACGCGCACGGAGACCGAGTGGCACACGCTCGCGGGGAGCTACTCGGCCTATGTCAGCGACGTCGTCGTCACGGCCTCGCGGGGGATCGGCAACCACGAGCTCGAGGGGGTCGAGCCGTTCGACCTGCGCGCGCTCCACCGCTATTCGCCGCGCCTGCTCTCCGGGTGGATCGCCGAGGAGGCGTCGATGACGGCCGAGGTGTGCCGCGAGCTCGCGGTCGCCGAGGCGATGGCCGAGGTTCAGCGGCGCATCATGACGATCCTGCCCGGCGACCGGCAGTCGGACCTCCAGGTCAGCGCCCGCCTCGCCGACATCGCCCAGATCCTGATGCTCGCGCCGGTGTGGGTGCTGCCGGTCCGCTTCGCCGACGACCGCGTGGTCCGCCTGCTGGTCAACGGCCAGACCGGCAAGGTGTTCGGCAAGCCGCCGCGCTCGTGGGTGAAGATCGGCGCGCTGGTCCTCTTGAGCGTCGGCCTCGTCGTCGGGGGGGTGCTGCTTGCCCAGCGCTGAGATTGCCGCGACGCCGGCCCGCGCTGCCTGCGGCCGCTGCGAGTCGCCGGTCGAGGCCGGCGATCTCCGCTGTGCGGTGTGCGGGCTGCCGACGCCGGGTGAGGTGTTCGTCGGCGCCGCGACGCACGTCGAGTTCCTCCGCTGCGAGGGCTGCGGCGCGGCGGTGTCCTACGACGTCGAGGTCCGCGCGCCGAAGTGCTCGTTCTGCGGCTCGCAGATGCACGTCGAGCGCCCCGAGGACCCGGTCGAGGAGGCGTCCGCCTACCTGCCGTTCGCGGTCGACGCCGCGGCGGCGGCCGAGGGATTGCGGCGCTGGCTCGGCACCCTCGGCTTCTTCCGCCCGAGCGACCTCCAGGCGGCGGCGACGATCGGCGAGTTGAAGCCGCTGTGGTGGGTCGGCTGGGTGTTCGACGCCGAGGTGCTGGTCAGTTGGGCGGCCGACTCCGAGGTCGGCTCCCGGCGCGCGTCCTGGGCCCCGCACGCCGGCCAGCAGTCGTTGAACCTGCGAAACGTGCTGGTGCCGGCGTCACGCGGCCTGAGCGCTGCGGAGTGCCAGGCGATCGCCCGCGGTTACCGCGTCGACTCGGGCGGCCCGCCGCCGGAGGCCCGCCCGGGCGTGCTGATCGAGCGCTTCGACGTCCAGCGGTCGGCGGCCCGCCGGGCGATCGCCGAGGGGCTCGAGCGGGCCGCGCTGGCGCAGGCGAGCACGTGGGTCCCCGGCAGCCGCCAGCGCAAGCTCTCGGTCGCGGTGCTGCCCAGGCGCCTCGGCTCGCAGCGACTCGCCTTCCCCGCCTACGTGCTCGCTTACCGCTACCGCGACAAGCTCTACCGCGCGGTGGTCAACGGCCAGGACATGGCGGTGGTCACCGGCAAGGCGCCGCTTTCGATCGCGAAGATCGTCCTCGTGATCGTCGGGGGGCTCGCCGCGCTCGCGCTGATCGTCGCCCTGATCGTGGTCCTGGCCAAGTGATGAGAGGGGCCGATCGACGCCTTCGTCGGCGGGCCTTCGAGCGAAAGCGATTCGCGTGACCGTGCTTCCACGACCGGCTGGCGCGGCAGTCGGCGTCGCCGTCTGGTCGATGGCTGACCCCATGTGCACCGAGTTGTCCTCGGCGCCGAGGAGCGCGCTGGGAGCCCCTCTCGACGATATTACCGCCGGGCTGGGAGCGCCGCCAAGCGCTGGGCGGCCGGACGGTGGAGCATCATCATGACAAAGGTGGCAAGCGCGCCAAAGCCGAGTACGCTGCGACCACTGACTTGCGAACGCGCTGAGCAACTGCAGTCCGGGTGAACCCCTCGCCATCCGGAATGATGCTCACTACGAACACGACGCTGGCGGCGGGTGCCAGTAGACATGAAGCAATCAGCAGCCGCAGCCGAGCCCGGCTGGGCCGTGTCAATCGGAACAGCACTCCGGCCGGCACGAGCGCCGCCAGCCCATCGACGGAGAGCGGGGCCACTTACTCCGGACGCAACCACTTCGGCTTCTGCGCCGCCGTCCACCAGGTCTCGAGCCGCGGGACCTCTCACTCGGCCGGGCACGCGTCAATCGCCCGACGTGGCCCTGCGAAGCAGCCACCGGAACACTCGCTCGAACCGGCGGGCTGGCAGCAGGCCGCGCAGCAAGGACAGCACCTGCGCGTCGTTGCCGACCGGGTAGCGCAGGCGCGGGTGCATCGCGGTCGCGGCGTGGGCGATCGCCAGGGCGACCGCGTTCGGGTCGGGATGGCCGCGCTCGAAGCCCTTCTGCATCGTGCGGGTGAGCGCCGAGCAGAGCGCGCGGTACGGCGACGCCGGATCGCCCGCGCGTGTGGTCCAACGCCGCTTCTGCGGGCCGATCAACTCGGTGGCGAACGTGCCCGGCTCGACGATCACGACGTCGATGCCGAACGGCGCGAGCTCGTGGCTGAGCGCCTCCGACAACCCCTCGACCGCGAATTTCGACGCACTGTAGCCCGCGGCCGCTGGCGCACCGATCCGGCCGCTCATCGAGGCGACGTTTACGATCCGGCCGCGGCCCCGTGCTCGCATCTCGGGGATCACCGCGCGGGTCACCGCGCCCAGGCCGAAGAAGTTGGTCTCGAAGAGCGTTCGCAGCTCGACTTCGTCGGTGTCCTCGAACGCCCCGATAAGGCCGATGCCCGCGTTGTTGATCAAGATGTCGACGCCGCCGGCGCGCGCGCGGATGTCGGCGAGGGCCGCCGCGATCGTCGCCGGTCTGGTGACGTCGAGCACGACGACCTCGACCTCGATCCCGGCCGCTCGTGCGGTGGCGTGCAGGGGCGCCTGGCGCGACGGGTCGCGCATACTGGCGAACACCCGCAGACCGCGGCGCGCCAGTTCGACGGCTGTGAGCAGGCCGAAGCCGCTGCTCGCCCCGGTGATGAGGACTACCTCGCCCGACTCATGAGCGCCCGACATGACCACTCTATGACTCGCAGCGCTCGGGCCGTCCATTCGGGCGAGCAACGGCCGACCACCACCGCATGGCGTCCGAACCACCCGTAGAGGCCGCAGCCGCCGGGCTGCGCCGGTGGCTCCGCGGATGTGCAGTGCGCAAGCCCGACATCCTCGGCCTCGAGGAGCCATGATGCCGCGCGCCGTCGGTCGTCGGCTCGCAAGAATGGGACGTTGGTGCCGGCGATCGGCGAGCCGGCGCGGCTGGTCGGCGGGGCGAACTCGGGCCAAGAATGGATCGATGCCGGAGACACCCGTTGGTGCCATCGAGCTCGTGCTCGATTACCTGGTCGGCGAAGGGGTCGAGTACGTATTCGGGGTACCTGGCGGCGCGCTCGTGCCGCTCTACGAGGCGCTCGCGGGCCGTGAGGCGATTCGCCCGGTGCTGACGAAGCACGAGGCGGGCGCTGCCTTCATGGCGGACGGTTACGCTCGCGTCCGCCGCGGCCTCGGCGTCTGCTGCGGCACGACGGGCCCAGGTGCGACGAATGCTCTGACCGGCGTCGCGTGCGCCCACGCCGATTCGATCCCGCTGCTCCTGCTCACCGCACAGGTCTCGACCGCCGGACTCGGCCGCGGAGCCGCCCAGGAGTGCTCGCCGTTCTATGGCGATACCGTCGCTCTCTATACCGCCGTCACGAAGCTGTCGGCCGTCGTCCCCGACGGGACGAAGGCCGGCGAGCTCGTCCGACGTTCGCTGCGCGCTGCGCTCACGGGCCGGACGGGCGCCGTGCACCTGAGCGTCCCCGGCGATGTGGCGCGCGCCCGCGTCCCCCGCGATCTGCGACCGGCGAGCGCCTATCGCCCGCTTTCCCGACCTGTCGACCGCGACGGCGTGCGGCGCGTCGCCGACCTGCTCCGGCGCGCCGAGCGGCCTTGTCTGTTCGCTGGGCACGGCACCAACCTCGCGCACGCAGGGCCCGCGCTGGCACGGCTGAGCGAGCGACACGGCCTTCCCGTCGCCACGACGCCGAAGGCCAAGGGGGTCCTCCGCGAGGACCATCCGCTCGCGCTCGGCGTGTTCGGCTACGGAGGATCGCGGTGGGCGGACCGGTACCTCACGGACCACGACGTCGATGTCCTCGTCGTCGTCGGCAGCAGCCTCGGGGAGCTGGCGACGAACGCGTGGGACCCGAGGCTGCAGCCGACGCGAGCGCTCGTCCAGATCGACGTGGATCCCGAATCGGTCGGGCTTAATTACCGGGTCCAACTCGGCCTCGTCGGCGACGCACGTGCGACCCTCGAGGCGCTCGCTGCCGAGCTGGGCGACGAGCCGCTGCCGTCAGCCGAATCGTCGCGCGTGCGGCTGAGCGTCCTGCGGCGCGCCATGCCGCGCCGCCACGAGGTCGACCGCGCGACCGGGCCCGGTACCGTGCACCCGGTCGATCTCGTCGACGGCGTCGCGCGGGTGATGCCCGCCGATGCGATGCTGTTCGTCGATATCGGCAACTGCATGTCGTGGTTCCTGCACTACCACGAATGCCGCCGGCCCGACAGCTTCTTCATCAGCCTCGGTTGGGCGAGCATGGGCTCGTCGATCGGCATCGCCATCGGCGGTGCAATGGCGGCACCCGGCCGCCGGGCACTCGTCGCGGTCGGTGACGCCGCGTTCGCGATGAGCGGCATGGAGGTCCACACGGCGGTCGAGTACGACGTCCCGGTTACCTTCATCGTCCTCAACGACGGTGGCCACGGGATGGTCGCTCACGGTGACGAGTTGCTGTTCGCCCGGAGTGTCTGCCCTGCCCGGTTTCGTGGTCCCCTCGACGTGCGGCAGATCGCCGAGGGCCTGGGCGCCAGGGCGTTCGCGGCGCGCTCGCCGATCGAGCTCGACCGGGTGCTCGCGGCCGCGCTCGCGGAGCCGGGCCCATCGGTCGTCGACGTGGCGATCGATCCGCGCGTGGTACCGCCGCCGCTGCGCACCCGTGCCGACACTCTCAAGCATTATTTCGCGAGCAGAGGTACCTCTCATACCACAACCACGAGCGACAAATGATGGCAGAGCACGCAGACATCGACACGAACCGGCGGCCCGTGGGGATCCGTTCGCTCGCGCTGGCCGATCCGCGCGGGATCAGGACCAATGCGTTCTGGCATCGCCGCCATCCCGACATGATCGCCGCCTGCGAGGAATGGGCCCTGGCGCGCCTCTACGCGCCCCACCCGTCGAGCCCTGGCGCACGTCTATTCGACGCGACGATGGCCCCGTATCTCGCGGATCCGTTCCGCGGCGCCGTCGCGCGCCGCCTGCTCGCTCCCGGTGAGACGACGCTCGCGCTCGAAGCACGCGCCGGACGAACCGCGGTCGCGGCGGCGGGCCTCGAGCTGCAGGACATCGATCTCCTGATCTGCTGCTCGTTCCTGCCTGAATTCTTCGGCCCCGGCAACGCGGCGTTCCTGTGCGACGAGCTGGGCCTCGGCGGTACTGCCTGGAACCTCGAGTCGACGTGCTCTGGTGCTTTCCAGGCGCTCCGGACGGCCACGAGTTTGATCCGCGCCGGCGAGCACCGCAACGTGCTCGTGGTGGTCTCGTGCACCTACTCGCGCGTGGTCGAGCCGACCGACACACTCGCGTGGAACATCGGCGACGCCGTCGGCGCGTTCGTCGTCGGCGAGCTCGCGCGCGGGGAGGGCGTTCTCGGAGCACACTCGATCCACACCGCGTCGACGTGCGGGAACATCTGGACTGAGATGGTCGCTGGTGCCGGTGGCGAGGCCCAGGTCCGGTTGCGGGTGGGCCCTGATTCGGGACGGACGCTGAGCGAGCACACCGGGCGCTCGATCGTCGCCTGCTGCCGCGGCGCGGCCGAGCGCGCCGGTGTCGCGCTCGAAGCGATCGATCGCTTCATCTTCCCGACGCCGGTCCCGTGGTGCGCCGACCTGGCCTGTCGTTCGCTCGGCGTCGACCGCGTGCGCACAATCTCCATGCACGCCGAATACGCGAACGTGGGACCCGCGCTTCCCCTGGTCAACCTGTTCCACGCGGCGCGCTCCGGGCTGATTCGTCGGGGTGACCTCGTCCTGGTGTCGACCTTCGGCGCGGTCGGCAGTGCCGGCGCGGCCGTGATGCGCTGGGGCGAGGTCGGTCTCGGCCCTGGAAGGGAGAGCGCGGCGGACGTGTCGCTTGATTGAGCGCTTGGGCGCAGTCGCCGCGCGCGAGGCCGAGGCCGCGAAGGGCGGTCTTGATTTTCGACCAGGCGAGCTCGATGGGGTTGAGGTCGGGCGAGTACGGAGGCTGGTAGACGACCGTCGCGCCGCGCGCCTCGATGCGCTCACGGACGCCTGTCGCGGCGCCCGCTGCTCGCCATTATCGAATATGGCCACCTCTTCGCCCTTGCGGAGGGCGGCGTGCTGTTGACGTACAAGGATCGGCGCAGCGCCGACGACGGCTTCACGCCCCGGTCTTGTGCTTGAACACGTACGCCGTCTGGAGCCCCGCGTATGCGTTGGGAAAGCGACCTACGAGCTCGAGGAACGAGGACGTCCAGAATTTCACGTAGGCCTGAGTCATGAAGACCTGATTGTTCGCGCAGAAATAGTCGAACGACCCATCCAGCACGCGCCGACCCTCAGGACTGTGCTCGAGCGCCTTGGCCCTCGCGTGCGATCTTGCCTTGAGCCATGTCAGCGTGTCCTCGTCGTGCAGTGTGATGTACATGAGGCCACGAGGCGACAACACGCGCCTGAGCTCCAGCAACCAGGCGGTGTGTAGCTCGCCGATGTGAGTGAAGATCGATCCGGCGAAGATGAGATCGAAGTGGCCGTCCGCAAAGGGCAGGTGGGGAACCGTCGTCGTCGTCGCGAAGTTGAGCGGCGGACTGAGGTTTTCGGATGCCCACAAGATCTTGTCGGCTTGAATGTCCACGCCCCACATCTCTCGCCCCTCGGCATACGGCATCAACCAACGCAAGAGGCGCGCGTTGGCACAACCGAACTCGAGGACCCGCTTGCACTGGGCCCAGTCGAACCCGCACGAAGCGATCATGCCGAGCAGCGCATCGACGTCCGCCTTGCCGCTTTCCAGGTGCCTCGCGGCCTGCTCGCCGTACTGCATGGCGTCAGCGGGCGGTGCGGGACGCGTCGCAGGATCCTGGGACGCATGGAGCTGGGGGTGGATTGCGAACTCGCGCCGCTCTCCTCCCCGCTGGCTCGCAGCAAACAACATCTGTGGCAGCGGCGCAGCGGACGCCCGGCTGATTTTCTTCAACGCCACGTCGCACTCGGCGACGAGGTCGGCGCGACCACGCTCGGCTGCGATGTCGCGAGCCGACTGCCACCAGTCCCGCCGATCCGGCTTGAGTCGTGCGGCCTTCATGCCGAAGTCGAGCGCCTCCGCCTTCTCTCCCGCGGCAACGAGCAAGCGATGCGCGGTGTGATAGGACGCCGCGGTGTTGGCGGCATCGGGATACAGCGCAAACAGCTCCCGACAATCCGCCAGCGCCTCGGCAGGTCTTTCGAGCCCTTCGAGCGCGATCACGCGCAGGTGCCTCGGCCAGAATGATTTCGGCCAGCGCACGAGCTGCTCGTCGAGAAGCGCCAGCGCTTCGTTGAAATGCCGTTCCTCGATGAGGCGGCGACTCTGTTCGACGGCCTGCTGGATAGGTCTCGCAGGGGCTATGTGAGACTTCGTCATAGGTCGGGGGCATGGTCCTTCGGCGGGACGTCGTCGTCGCGCGGCATACTCGACGACATGGGGGCCGAGCGAGAGCACACTCGCCCGAGCGGCGCGCTGCGAAGCTAGCGCTCCATTAGCACGGTTCGGCTGGGCCGCCCCGCAACCCTTTGGCAAGAAACCGGGCGATGAATCTTGGCCGGGCGGTCAGCGCGAGCGGCCTTCGGCGCAGATTACGCGGGATTGTCGGCGCCGGTGCGCAGGGCCGACCGCCCGGGGGTCGAGGGCCTGCGTCAGGGATGGCGGCGGTCAAAAAGAACCTGGAGAGCTCTGAACGGCCGATGGGTTCTCCATCACACTCGCGATGAGGTGATGTCAGCGCCGGTCGGGATCCGCGTGGATTCAAAGATGAGGGCGGCGGGTCCGCGTAGCAGCTTGGGACGCTCGGTCAGAGGGTGAAGCTGAGATCGTGACCCAACAGATCCCGAAGCTCGCTGCGGAGCGGTGCGTAGTACGCCTGCAGTCGCCGTATCATGTCTTCCGGCGGCTCCGGGTACTCGTTCCCGAAGATCTTCGTCACGTGAAGGCCTGGTGGTACATCGAGTCCGACGAACGCGAACAGGTCACGGAGTAATCCGGCTGGTCGGCGTTCGAGGTCGTGGAAGTCGAGGACCAGAACCTGCTGTCGCGGAAATGCAGCGAGCCACGGTCGAAGGCACTCGGCGTACCTTCCGTAGCGGAGGTAGGCCGATTGATCTACGGCATCGGTGAACTCGGCCTCGGCGAAGACGGCTTCGAGCGAGCGGGACTCGGTGCCTAGCATTTTTGCGTTGTGATAGTAGTGCGAGATCGCGCGTTCGACAGGATCGCGCAACGACACGACGATCCGCACGTGGGGCGCGAACTCGCGAAGCCGCGCCGCACACTCCGGATGGTATGGCGACATGTATCCGGGCGTCCCGTCACCCGCTAGAACACCCGCTGCGAGCGGATGCGCCAGCTTTCCAGCGAAGCACGAGCGGTAGTAGTCGAGGCCGAGATCGAAAGACTCGTTGAAGAAACGGATCTCCTTGGGCATCCGAGGGAGAACCTGCGGGTGTCGCGTGAGAAAATCGTAGAGTGCGGTCGTCCCCGCCTTCATCGCACCGATGATTGCGAAGTCCGGTTTCAGGCGGTCGGTATCCTCCGTCGAGAACGTCGCCTCCCCGCAATCGAACTCGGCGCACGTGTCCGTCGATCCAGAGTCGTCCTCAAGGACGACGGAGATGACCGATGCGTTGCGGATCGCGCTCGTCTGAATCTGGAACGCGAGCCGCGTCTTACATATCGCGCCCGGTTCGACGGAAGCGTCGGCCGAGGTCGGTAGCGAAATCCTCGTGACTTCGTCACCATCGAGTCGGATGGATGCGCGCGTGACGGCGCGCGACGAGAGCACCCGGAGATCGAACCGAAGGTCGGCTGTGGAAATTGGTAGGTGACGCCACGGCCGATCGACCAACACCGAACTCCATCCCTGTCTGGCCGCCGACGACCCTCGAATTCGAAGAATACGCAGCATCTAGAACCTTCCTGTCGAGGACGCGACGGCCGTGTTTGCACTGTCCCGTGGAGCTATCGAACGAGTTGGCCGGTCCCTCCAGAGTGGGTCGTACATAGCTTTTGGTTCGACAGAAACCTTCACGGACTCGACGCAAGTTGCGGCGTCTCGTCGCATCCGATCGACGCCGCATTCGAGCGCTGCGTAGAGGCTCCGCGCGCGAGACGAGAGACCGAGCCAACGATTGGGGTCGGCGCGGATTTCCTCCAGGTTCTCCACGCGCTCGCGGACACCGTGAGGCCGGACCTCCGCGAGCGATTGGTCTTCGGGCAGGTGACGTGAGGTCCGGGCACGTGTCTGGAAGGAGACGGGAACGCACGCGGCGCCAAGAGCCCTCGCTCGCCCCAGATGACTCGAGAGACGGCTGCCAAGTGCCGTCTCGATCACGAGGCTTTCGATCTTTCGCTCGAATTGCCGCAGACCGCGCCGACGCCGGCTCCTTTCGTCGTGAAAGCTGAAGGTGCTTTGTGAAGTGGTCAAACCGGATCAGGCAGAGACAAGGAAAACGGCGTTCGACGCAATTCGAGATCCAGCCGCTCGAAGTCAATCGGACGGAGCGCGGCTCGGGCCCGAGTACGTCGTGTTCGTGCTGCTCGGAATTGACGGAGGTTTACGCCGGGGCGAGGTCCTCGCGCTTCAGTGGTCCGACGTCGAGTTCACGCGCGGCGTCATCGCAGTACGTCACAGCCTCGTGCGTGGTCATGTCGATCTCCCGAAGGGCAGGACTGAAGAAGAGATCGGCATGACCGGCCGACTCATGGGCGCCTTGCGCGGAATCCCGCGAGGGGCCACGTTCGTGCCTGCAATCCGGATGGGCGCCACTTTCAGGAATCGGCGGCGCGTAGGTGCCCGCGAGGATCGCCGAGGCGGCGCGGCGGCGCCAGCCCGCCCGGGGGTTCATGAGCTGTCCATGAGGACATGTCCCCGAGGTCGCTCCGGCAGTGTGCCGGGCACCGGGTGGCGCCGCTATCCTGCACGGCGCTGGCTCGCAGGCCATCGTCGACGTCGATCACATGCAGTCTTCCATGTCGCTGCCGGCGACGCAGAGGCCGATCTTCTCGTCGCACTCCCCGTCGTTCGGCCACGGGCACGGGTCGGCGGGGCCTGGCGCGTCCTTGTTGCCGGCGATCTTGACGGTGCCGGCCACGTCGACGCCCGCGCCCCAGGCGGCCGCGTCGGCCTGCGGCAGGGACGAGTTGAAGAGGATGTTAAGACGGTCGCCGACCTTCGTCAGCGCGGTGAGTCCGGCGACCGATGTGAGGGCCGGGTTGTCGCGGATGTAGAGCTGGCCGTGGACCTCGGTGAGCGCACCGAGGCCCACGAGGTCGACGAGGGCGGCGTTGTTGTAGAGCACCAGCGACTCGGCCGTGACCACCTCGGCGAGATCGCCGAGCGTCGGCAGTGCTTCGTTGTCGGAGATCTCGACCCGGCCCAGCGAGCTGATGCCGCTCAGGCCGGCGAGGTCGACGAGGGCAGGGTTGGAGTGGAGCTCGATGTCGCCGACTTGCTGCAGCGCCGGCAGCGGCCCGAGGGTCGCGATCTCGGTCGACCACACGAAGAGTTCGCGGGCCTCGACCAGCGAGGCGAGGCCCGCGAGGTCGGAGATCGGCAGCGAGTTGAGCAGCAGGCGGTCGACCGACTCGAGCTCGGCGAGCGCGCCGAGGTCGGCGAGCGCGAGGTTCTCCGAGAGGACGAGGCCGATCTCGACGTTCGTCAAGGACTCGAGGCCGACGAGGTCGGTGAGGCCGTTCTTGGTGAGATTGATCGAGACCATATGCTCGACGCCCGTGAGCGCCCCGAGGTCGGTGAGCACCGGGTTGCCGGTCAGGCTCAGCGAGAGGCCGTTCCAGTCGACTGCCTCGAGGCCGGCGAGGCTCTGCAGGTTCGGGTTGTCGTTGGCGCTGAGCTCGACAGTGAGCTCGGTGAGCGCCTCGAGGCCCTGAAGGTCGGTGATGCCGACCTGCTCGAGGTGGATTCTGCTGGTGGCCTCGACGCTGCGCAGGCCCGCGAGGTCGGTGAGCGCGGGCAGGCTGACCAGGACGATGATCCAGACGGTGGTGAGATTGTGCAGGCCCTCGAGCGAGCTCAGGTTCGGCATAAAGCCGAGGTAGAACCCGCCGAGCTCCTGCAGGCCGGACAGCGGCAACAGAGAGGTGAGTCCCGGCATGTGCCCGAGGCGGACGGCGCCACCGATCGACGTGAGGCCCTCGAGGCCGGTGAGCGTCGTCAGCGGCGGCGCCTTGCCGCCGTCCTCCGTCGTGATGGCCAGGTCGAGGTCGATGCGCGTGAGCGCGGCGAGCGGGGCCAGAGACGTCACGTCGTCGTAGATCAAGAGGGAGCCGGTGATGTGCGTGCAGCCGGCGAGGGCCTCGAGGGCGGCCTGGTTATGCACCACGACGTCGCCATCGGGACAGGAGCCGGCGGCGCCGGTGGTGAGGTCCCCGGTGGTCGAGTCACCGGTGGTCGGTTTGCCAGTGGTGGTCTCCGGGGCGCTCGAGCCCGTCGTCGAGCCGGATCCGGTGATGTCGACCGTCGTGTCGGTCGTGCCGTCGTCGTCCAGCGTCGAGGGAACACACCCGCCCAGCAACAGTGACCCGATCAATCCATGGATAAGTCGCATCCGGATACGGTAGCACGGGGCGGGCACGGTGCTCGGCAGTACGGGCGTACGATCGATCGTCGATCACGGTCGGCCAGGACGGTGCCCCAGCGCACGGCTCGTCGAGCTCGCCAAGCCCGGTTCGTCTCTTCGGCGCCATGATCACGATCGGCCTTCGGCGTCTTGGCGCGGCGGATCTCCTCCTCGTGCGGGGTGCCGGCGAATTTCTACGCCTGGAAGTAGTGCTCGCTGGTCGGCCAGCGCTTGCCGCCGAGCCTGAGCGGGAACGGGGCGAAGTTGGACAGCTCGCCGTACGGATCGGGGGGCAGGGAGAACTCGATCGCTTCGGGCCTGGCCGCGCCCGGGAGGAGCGTCGGGGCGGCGCGGGGGCGTCAGCCCGCGCGGGCGTTCATGAGCTGTCCATTGGGACATGTCCTCGAGGTCGCTTCGGTAGTGTGCCGGGCACCGGGCGGCGCTGCTATCCTGCACGACGCTGGGCTCGGCGTCCCCGGACTCGCCGACTCGGCGGATCGTCGACCTCACGCCCCGGGATCGGAGGAGTCCATATGTTCTGGAAGAAGTCGCCGCGGAAGCGGCTCGAGAAGCTGCTCGTCGACGGTGGTACGGCCATGAATGAAGGCGACCTCGACGGGGCCCTCGCGCTCTTCGAGCAGCTCGTCCGCGACGCCGTCGCGGCCAAGGACCAGGTCCTGGAGGCCGCCGGCCTCCAGCGCCGCGGCGTCATCAAGGACCTGCGCGGGGACGCCGTCGGCGCCGAACACGACGTGCGGGCCGCCCTGCAGTTGAACCGCTCGCTCGAGGGCGCCGACGGACCGACCGTCCGCCAGGACCTCTTCACCCTCGGCGTCATCCTGGCCCGCCGGGGCGACAGCCTGGCCGCGGAGGCGCCGTTCCTCGAGAGCGCCCGCATCGCGGGCTTGAACGACCAGGACGCCCACTCACGGGCCCTCCATTACGTCGTCGCCGGTCGCCTGGAGCGCGAGGACCGGGCCGGCGCCCTCGCCCTGCTGTGGGAGGTGCGGCCCGGCGGGGACGGCCCCCGCTGGCTGGTGGGCAGCATGGACGCGCCCATGCTCGTCCAGCTCCTGCTCGAGGATGGCCGGCTCGACGACGCGCTGTCGCTGCTGCCGGAGTGCATGACCGCGCAGAGCTACTGGTCCGCCAAGAGGGGTTTGGGGCGCATCGACGAGGCGACGATGAAGGCCATGGGGCAGGCGACCTTCCTCGTGGCCGTGGTCTGCGCCCGGGGTGCCGCCGCGGCCGGACGGCGCCAGGCGGCCGAAGACATCCTGCTGTTGCTCGAGCATCTGCTCGGCGCCGACGAGGTCGCGCAGCTCCGGGCGGAGCTGTTCGGGTAGCGGGCGGGCACCGCGGCCCGGTCGGGTGCCGTGGAGCTGTCCGTGAGGACATGTCCTCAAGGTAACTTGGGCGACGGCGTGTGACGGCGCTCGCGGCTCTGCGGCAGGGCGGGCGGAGGGCGTTACCTGTTCGTAAGGACAGGTGGCAACGATCACCGCCCGGCCGCGGCGAGCTCGGCGCGCACCCGCATCAGCGCTTCGCCGAGCAGGTTCTTGCCGCGCCACCGGCTCCGGTCGTGGATCCGCGGGTCGTCGGCGCGCAGGCCGACGCCCCACACCCGGTCCAGCGGGCTCGCCTCGACGAGCAGCTTGTCGCCGGTCGCCAGCAGCGCGGCGCGCAGCTCCGGGTCTTGCCCGAACTTGGCCCGGTTGCCGCGCACCACGAGGTCGAGGCACTCGCGGTCCCACACCTCCTGGACGAAGCCGGCGACCGTGCGCCCGAGCGCCTTGTGCTGCCGGGGATCGTCGGTAGCGAGGATCTTCGCCCGCGTCGCGTCGTCGCCGAACAGCCGCGCCTTCTCGGCCATCATGAACTGTTCGGCGCAGCCGTAGGTGACGCCGTCGACCGCGAACCGCGACGGGGTCCACTGCCCGAACACGGCCGGCGGCTGCCAGAACAGCACCATCGTCTCGGTCTCGATCACCTGCGAACCATCGAAGTCGTCGCGCCGCATCGCGCGAGCACCATATCAGCGACCTTCCCGCGCGGTCGACGGTGCGGCGCGACGCGAAGCGCGAAGCCGAGGACGGAGGTGCTGCGGCGGCGGCCCGAGAGAGCGGGCCTTGCCGGCTGCGCCGACGCGGCATCCTCACCTGGGAGGCGGCGCGGAGCCGCGTCCGAACGAGACGGCGGGGGAGGCTCGGCGCGGCCTGCGTGGGATGGCCGCCACGGACAGCGGGTTGCGAGGTGCGCGGGCGGGGGACTACGAGTCGCCGCGACGCTGACGCCGTCGCTCGCGCACCCGCATCCCCGCGGCGGCGACGATGACGAGCGCGAGGGCGATCGGCGGCTCCGGAACGGTCGTGCTCGCCGAGTACCAGCCGGTTCCGCGGTGAACGGCCGCGTCGGCCGGCGGCACGTCCGCGGCGACGAGGAGGTTGACGAGCGCGAGGCTGAGCATGTCCCCAGCGTACTACGCCTCGCGCCGGCGAGCGAGGCGGCAGGTCTGGTCGTGCAGGACGCGGGCAGAGCGAGCCCATCCGGGCCGGGGCTCCTTCGCGCCGCGCGCCGCGGCTACGCCCCGATCCGTGCCGATGAAGCGCGAGGCCGAGGCGGCGCGCGAGGCCGAAGAACCGGCGCAGGCGGCGGAGCGAGCGCTCGCTGCGGCGTGTTGGCGTCGCCGAGATCCCGGTCGGGTTGCGAGAAGGCCGGGGTCGACCTCGCCGATCGCGGTTCCATCCGTGACGGCGGGTCCGCGGTTCTGCGACGGGATCCGCGACGTCGCGGGCGACGGGCTTCGACCTGTCTGAAGGGCCAACCAGGCGCGGCGGCCTCGGCCGGGGGGGGAGTCGGCGCGCCGGGCCGCGACGCCTGGTTCACCCTCGCCGATCGGTGGTCGCGGCGGTGGTACGACCTGTCCGAAGGGGCATGTCTTTTGCGCGGCCTTGGCCGGGCCCGCGAGTTGGCGTACCCTCGCGCGCCATGTCGAGTCTGACGCCGAGGGACATCGCGGTGCTCGAGGAGCGCCGCCAGGCCGAGTGCACCGTGACTGCCGCGCTGGTGTCGGAGCCGATCGCGGGCGGGTTCATGTCGGTCAGCGGCGTCGGCTCGTGGACCAATCAGGCGTGCGGGCTCGGCCTCGCGGGGCCGGTCGCGGAGGCGGAGGTCGACCGCCTGGTCGAGTTCTACGCCGGCCGCGGCATCGAGCCGAAGATCGAGGTGAGCGCGTTCGCCGACGAGACGCTGCTGGCGGGGCTGGCGGCGCGAGGGTTCGTGCTGCGCGAGTTCGAGGCGGTGCTGGCCCGCCCGCTGGCGCCGGGCGAGGACTTCGCGCCGGCGCAGGGCTGGCCGCCCGGCATCACGTTCGCCCGCGTCGACCCGCGCGACGCGGCGCAGGTCGAGGCGTTCGTCGAGGCGTCGACCTGCGGCTTCCGCCCCGAGGGCTCGCCGGTGCCGGAGGAGCTGGCGGCGGCGTCGCGGCGGATGATCGCGCAGCCGCGGACGGAGTGCTTCCTCGCGCTCGACGGCGCGGTGGCGGTCGGCGGCGGCTCGCTCGACGTCGGCGAGGGGGTGGCGGCGCTGCTGGGGACGTCGGTGCGCGCGACCCACCGCGGGCGGGGGATCCAGCAAGCGCTGATCGCGATGCGCCTGCGCGCGGCGCAGGCCCGCGGGTGCGCGGTGGCGTGCATCCATTCGCGCCCGGGCATCCCGACCGAGCGCAACGCGGCCCGCATGGGGTTCGCGCTGGTCTATCACAAGGTGGCGCTGGTACGGCCGGGGCCCGGCCTGGCGCCGTCGCCGTGAAGGACGGCGATGTTCACGAGCCTGCTCGACGACCGGATCCGCGTGGCCCGCGGGTCCCTGGCGCCGGCCCGCGCGGCGGAGCTGATGGCGGCGCTGCTGCGCGACACGCCGTGGCTGGCGGTCCGCTACGAGAACGACGGACGCCCGCGCGAGCTGCCGCGGCTGACGGTCAACTACGGCGAGCGGTCCTATGATTATTCGGGGCTGGTGTTCACGCCGCTGCCATGGACGCCGCTCCTGGCCGAGCTGCGCGCGCTGGCCGAGGCGGCCGCGGAGACGCGCTTCAACGCGCTGATCGTGCAGCTGTACCGCGACGGCGAGGACGGGGTGAACTGGCACGCCGACGACAGCCTCGGGGTGGGCCGCGATCCGATCATCGCGTCGCTGTCGTTCGGGGCGACGCGCAAGTTCCTGGTGCGGCCCAAGGGCGCCGCCGAGCCGTGCCTGACGCTCGAGCTGCACGCCGGCGACCTGCTGGTGATGCGCGGGGACCTGCAGCACTCGCACCAGCACAAGGTGCCGCGCGAGCCGGAGGTGAAGGCGCCGCGCATCAACCTGACCTTTCGGACATTGTCAGGACCGGCGCCGCAGCCGGCGGTGGCGCACGCGAGCCGGGTGGTGCGCTGGCCCGAAGACGGCGAGTGAGGCGAGCGCTGGCCGGGGCGATGGTGCACGGATCGTTCGCCTCGTTGCGAGGTCTCCTCCCGTCCACGGGCGGTCGTCCCGAATCCGCCGGGGCCCAATTGCGGCTGCTCGCGCCGCCGTCGGCGCCTCGGATCAACCCTGGAAGGGCGCGGCGAGCGGCAAGGTGATGACGAGCGCGGCGCCGCGGCCGGGGTTGGCGTCGACGTGGATCGTGCCGCCGTGGGCGTCGACGATCCGGCGCGCGATCGCCAGACCGAGGCCGGAGCCGCCGCGCCGGCGCGCCGGGTCGGCGGTGTAGAACTGCTCGAACACGTGTGGGCGATCGGCGTCGGCGATCCCGGGGCCCTGGTCGCGGACGACGATCTCGACGCGCGCGCCGTAGCGGCGGGCGACGACCTCGATGATGCCGCCGCACGGCGAGAACTTGAGCGCGTTGTCGAGGACGCACAGCAGGGCCTGGGCGATCCGCTCGGGGTCGATGTGAACCGTGAGCTCCTCGGCGAGGTCGAGGACGAGGGAGACGCGGCGGTCGAGCGCGCGGCCCTCGATGGCCCGCGTGGCCCGCTCGAGGACGGCGCGCAGCGAGGCGTCGACACGCTCCAGCCGGGTCGAGCCGGCCTCGAGGTGGCCGAGGTCGAGGAGGTCCTGGATCAGGGTGCGCAGCCGCGTGGTCTCGTCGACGGCGGTGCGCAGGAACCGGGTGCGCAGCTCGGGGTCGTCGCCGGCGCCGCCGTCGAGCGCCTGCAAGGTGACGTGCAGGTTGGAGACGGGGGTGCGCAGCTCGTGCGAGGCGTTGGCGAGGAAGGTGCGCCGCTCCTGCTCGAGCGCGGCCAGCCGCTCGGCCATGCGGTTGAGCTCGGCCGCGAGCTCGCCGAGCTCGTCGGGGCGGGCGATCGCCAGCCGCGTGCCGAGCTCGCCGCGGCCGAGAGCGACCGCGAAGTCGCGCATCTGCTGGATCGGCCGCCCCAGGCCGCGCGCGAACCAGGCGACGAGGCCGGCGCCGACGGCGAGGATGACCGCCAGGGCGACCAGCACCGTGACGATGGTCGCCCGCAGGTGCGCCTGCAGCTGCGCGAGCGACCGCGACATGCGGACGGCGCCGAGCAGCCGCTCGTGCCGGACGATCGGGACCGCGTGGTAGATGCGATCCTCGTTGTCGCTGAGGCCGACGGCGATGCCGGTGACGGCCCGCCCGGCGAGCGCGTCGGCCATGCCCGGGACGGCCGGCCAGACGATCGCGTTCTCGGCCGGCTCGTGCTGCGAGGTGGCGAGCAGCCGCCCGTCGGGCGCGATCACCCGCAAGGCGATGTCCTCGGGGGCGCCGTAGCGCTCGACCAGGACGCGCAGGCGGACGAGGTCGCCCTGCTCGAGCAGGTCGCCGGCGGTCTGGGCGATCGCGTGGGTGCGGGCGCCGAGGTCGGTCGCGGCCGAGGCGAGGTAGAACCGCTGGAAGGACCACAGGACGACCGACACCAGGGCGCCGGCGCACAGCACCAGCAGGCCGAGGGTGGTGACGAACAGGCGCCGGCGGACGCCCATGCGCCCGAATCGTCGCTGCACGCGCGCGTGGGCCGGCATGACGGGCTCCGGAGGCGATCAGGACGGCAGGTCGTAGCGGAAGCCGATGCCGGGGACGGTGAGGACGAGGCGCGGGTGGGCCGGGTCCTCCTCGATCTTCTCGCGCAGGCAGCGGATGTGCACGGCCAGCAGGGTGTGGCCGTCGGGCGCGCCCGGGCCCCAGGTGCGCTCGATGAGCTCGGTGCGGGTGACGACGCGGCCGGGGTAGGAGAGGAGGAGCCGCAGCAGCGCGTACTCGGCGGCCGAGGTGGCGATCGGCCGGCCGCGCACGAGGATTGTGGCGCTGTCGAGGTCGACGACGACGCGGCCGCCGTCGAGGCGCCCGCGCGCGGGGGTCCGCTCGTGCGCCGCCATCCGCGGGATCGGGGCGTGGCGCAGCAGCTCCTCCATGCGCTGGACCAGCAGGCGATCCTCGTCGAGGAGGCGCTGGGCCTGGTTTCGCCGCCGCAGCACCGCGCCGACGCGGGCGACCAGCTCGGGGGTGTCGAACGGCTTGGTGACGTAGTCGTCGGCCCCGACGGTGAGGCCGTCGACCTTGTCCTGGCCGCGGTCGCGCGCGGTCAACATGACGACCGGGACGTCCGAGACGGCCCGCAGCCGGCGGCAGACCTCCATGCCGTCGATGCCGGGGAGCATGAGGTCGAGGATGACGACGTCGGGGTGACGGCTGTTGGCCTGCTCGAGCGCGCCGGCGCCGTCCTCCGCGGTGGTGACGCTGTAGCCCTCGCGCGTGAGCGCGTAGGTGAGGCTGGCCCGCAGCGGCTCTTCGTCGTCGACAATGAGGACTCGCGGCATGAAGTGTTGATTGGGGGACGAGCGCGCGGGCGCAAGGTGAGTTATGCGTCCGCGGCCGGGCCCGGCGCCGAGGCCAGGCTCGCGGCGGCGGTCCGGGCGCGGTTCAGGAGTGGCGTGAACTGCGCCGCATTTCGGCGCTGGAAGCGCAGGGTGCGTCACTGCACCGGTTCGTCGAAGTGGACCGCCCAGTTGTGGAGCGTGTACCCGTGACGGCTGACCGTGGCGTCGGAGTCGCGCAAGTTGCCGCGGGCGCCGGTCGTCGGGCCCGCGCTCTGGCCGGGGACGCCGGTGGCGGCGTAGCGGACGCGCTGGTTGCCGCCGACCGGCTCGCCGGCGAGGGTGAGCTGCACGCGGGTCGGGCCCGCGAGCGCGACGGCGGCGATCGCCGGCGGTGCGCCGCTGCTGTCAGTGAACTCGAAGCCGTAGTTGCCGGGGTTGGTGACGAGCACCTCGTCGAGCATGAGCGGCGGGACGGGCACGTCGAAGTCGACGGTGACGACGGCGCCGGCGCGGGTGACCGCGCGCGGGGCCAGCGGCCGCCACGGGACGCCGTCGATCAGGACGGAGCGATAGACCTTGGCGTAGTACTCGCCGAGCCAGCGCTCGCCCTCACCGGTGAGGTGGACGCCGTCGACGTAGGGGAAGACGTACTTGGGGCCGACGACGTGGATCCGGTCGGGACGGGCCCGCGCGGCCGCCAGCTGCTCGAAGGGGATCCGCGAGACGGGGCTGCCGTACATGGTCCAGCTCGACATCTGACACAGGAACATCGACACCGGGTAGGGCTGACCGGTGAGCGCCTTGACGTCGGCCTCGTAGTCGCTCTGCCAGGCCAGCAGGTCGTCGGCGTAGGCGAGGTTGTTGCCGACGTGGTCGCTCTCGCCGTGGATGATGGCGACCGCCCGCACCGCGTAGACCTCGCCGCTCATGGCGGCCAGGGCCACGCCGGCGCTGACCTGGGCCAGGCCGTCGGCGTACGGGGCGGTGCCCTTCTTGAGCGCGGCGTAGGGCTGACCGCCGACGCCGTGGGCGGAGGCGAGGATCTTGTGGCTGCTCCCGCGGGCCTGCTCGAGCTGGCTGACGAGGTTGGCCGCGCCCGAGGCGATGGTCTCGCCCTCGGCGCCGTTCCAGGTCTCGACCAGCGGGATGAAGCCGGTCAGGCCGACGCCGCCGGCCCGCACGCCGGTGTTGAAGGAGACGTTGGTGAACGGCTGAATGGCGCTGACGACCGCCGAGCCGGAGCCGGTCGACAGGCTCTGGCCGCTGATCAGCAGGTGGTGCAGGCCGACGCCGACGCACTGGCCGTGGACGCACGGCTGTCCCGAAGGACAGGGGCTGTCGCAGCCGCCGCAGTGGGCCTCGTCGTTGTCGACGTCGACGCATTGCTCGCCGCACAGGGCCTGCTCCGCGGCGCAGGTGGGCGTGCACGCGGCCGCGACGCAGGCGACGCCGGGCGGGCAGGCGCGGTCGCACTCGCCGCAGTGGGCGGGGTCGTTGTCGAGGTCGACGCAGCCGCCGGCGCAGGCGGCCCGGTCCGCGCCGCAGGCGACGCTGCACTGTCCTTCGAGACAGGCGAGCCCGGGGTCGCACGGCTGGTCGCAGCCGCCGCAGTGCGCGGGGTCGTGCGCGAGGTCGACGCAGGCGTCGCCGCAGACCGCCAGGGGCGCCGGACAGGCGCCCTCGCCGGTGGTGGGGACGCCGCTGCTCGTGGTCGAAGTCGGCGGGCCGCTGACCGCGGTGGCGCTGCCGGCCTCGCCGGTGCCGTCCTCGGTGGACGTGCCGGCAGCGGAGGGACAGGCGCACAAGAAGGCGAGCAGGAGCGAATGGCGGGCGGACACGGCCCACCATCGATCGGTTGCGACGGCGGTGCAAGCCGACGGCGCGCAGGCGCGCCCGCGCTGCGGTCCATGTCTCGACGGACATGTCATGGGGGCCATCCGGGGCGCCGGCCCCGGGGCCGACTGAGCGCCTGCGCTCGCGCTCGTGCGCGTCGCTGCGCGCGGCTCAGGGCGCCCCGTCCGCACGTTGCCGCCCGATTTTCCCGGCGTCGCCGCGCGCTGCGAGGATCGGCGCCCAATCATCGATCGCCCGCCGGCGGCGGGCGCACGTCCCACGCTCCCATTCATGCAACCACGAGAGTTCGTGAACACGAAGAAGATCGAGGCGACCGGGAGCAGCGTCGTGCGCGCGGAGCCGGACGCGGCGATCCTGCGGCTCGGCGTGACGACGCAGGCCGAGCACCCGGCGGAGGCGGTGGAGGAGAACGCCGAGAAGATGGCGAAGGTGATCGCGGCGGTGAAGAAGCAGAAGCTCGGCGAGGCGGCGATCCAGACCGCGGACCTGCAGCTCGAGTCGGTGACCAAGTGGGACGAGGACACTCAGACCGAGATTTTGGTCGGCTATCGGGCCACCAACGTGATCAGCGTGACCGCGCCGATCGACAAGGCGGTCGCGGTCTATGACTCGGGCGTGGCCGCCGGGGCCAACACCGCCGGCGGGCTGCGCTTCATCGTCAACGACGACAAGAAGTACCGCCGCGACGGGCTCGGGCAGGCGACCAAGGTGGCGATCGACGAGATCCACACGGTCGCCAAGGCGCTCGGGACCAAGATCGAGGGGCCGCTGATGGCGGAGGTGCTGGAGGAGGTCCCGCCGCCGCTGATCGACTACCACTTCTCGGCGGCCGAGGAGGTCGGGGCGGCGACGCCGATCATCCCGGGGCGGATCGAGATCACCTCGCGCGTCCGCGTGGTCTACGAGATCAAGGCGACTTGACCGGCTCGCCGTCGCAGTGCGGCCGCAGCTGCTCGAGCATGCGCTTGCAGGCGTCGGCGAGGCCCGGGTCCTTGTGCTCGTCGTGCATGTACTTGAGCCAGGCGGCCTCGTTGACGGCGAAGCGGCGCCGTCCGCTCATGATCTCGGGCTTCAGCCGCTCCTCGCAGGCGGCGTAGCGGAGGATGTAGACGTCGCAGGCGGGCGCGCCGATCGGCAGGTGGGCGCGCAGGTCCGGACGGACATGTTCCGAAGTTCCTGTCGCTTCGGGCATGTCCGAAGGGGCCTGTCCCGAAGGGCCGACCGCGGGCGGCGTCCTGTCCGACGATGCAGGCTCCGGCGGAGGCCCTCGGGGAGGATCCTCTCCGGCCGGCGTCGGGGTGGCGGGGCCGGCGGGTTCGGGGGCGCAGGCGGAGCCGGCGACGAGGAGGAGGACGGCCGCGAGCGCGCGCACCGGGCGAGGATAGCTCAGGGCGGGGGTGGTCGCGCGGCCGCGTGTTCGCGCAGGGCGGTCATCAGATCGCCCCACCACAGGCCGATGCCGCGGAGGAACGCGGGCGCGGCCTGGCCGTGGCGGACGGGGTGGTCGGGGCGGAGCTCGCTCCAGCCGCGGTGCTGGACGTGGACCATGGTGCCGTCGCCGCTGGGCGTGAACACCACCTCGACCTCGGTGCGCTCGCTCGGGGCGAAGTTGCTCGCGCGCCACTCGAACACCAGGCGGGTCGGTGGTTCCCACACCAGCACGCGGCCGGTCTCGACCACGCGCTCGCCGTCGTCGGTCGTGAACGACTCGAACAGGCGGCCGCCGACCTGCGGCTCGAGGTGGATGATCCCGCGGTGCTTGCCCGCCACCCGGTATCGGCTGCCGCGGCGCCACCATTGATCGATCTCCTCGGTGAAGATCGAGAACGCCAGCTCGGGCGGCACTGCCACCGACACCGTCACGTTGGCCGCGTCGCCGCGGATCCGCGCGCTCATGGTCTTCGCTCCCGGGCCCGGCGCTCGGCGTGGGCCTTGAATGCTTGCAGTTGGTCGGTCCAGAAGCCCTCGACCTCGTCGAGCCAGCCGCGCAGGCCGGCGAACGGCTCGCGCTCGAGGCGGTAGACGCGGACGCGGGCGTCGTCGTCCTGGGCGTCCTCGCGGACGAGCCCGGCCTTGCGCAGCACCCGGAGGTGGCGGCTCATGGCCGGGCGCGTCATGTCGAGCGCCTCGGCGATCTCGCTGGCGCGGCGAGGGGCGCGGCGCAGCAGGTCGACGACCCCACGGCGGGTGGGGTCGGCGAGCGCGGCGAGGGTGCGGTCGAGGTCAGCTGCCACGCGGCCTCGGGTCGCGGATGCGCTGCATGAACCACCACTGGTGGCCTTCTGGGTCGAGCGCGCCGTAGCTGCGGTCGGACCAGTACTCCTCGCCGTAGTCCGAGGTGGTGGGCTCGCGGAACACCCGGGCGCCGCTGGCTCGCGCGTGGGCGCAGTGAGCGTCGACGTCGTCGACGAAGACGCACAGGGTCTGGGTGTTGCCGCCGCCGACGCTGCGCGGGCTGACATGGTGCTTCTGGTAGCTCTCGCGCTCCGGGTCGCGCGCCCTGGTGCCGCCGACCATCACGAGGCCCTCGCCGAACACCAGCTCCGAGTGGACGATGTCGCCGTCCTCGCCCTCGACCTTGAGGCGGACCTCGAAGCCGAAGGCGCGGCACAGCCAGTCGATGGCGGCGGCGGGGTCGTCGTAGAAGATCGAGGAGGAGATGCGGGGCCATCCGGTCGGCGTGCTCTTCATGAGGTGCTCCGTTCGTTGCAGGTTCGAGTAATAGTTAACCCAACAGAGAATCATTGTCAAGCGCGTGAACTCCAAGGCGTCGGGCCCCGGAGTTCGCTCGGAGGCGCGAATCACTTGGCGGGGGCGGGGCCGGCGAGGGCCTCGTCGAAGCGCTTGACGTAGGCGGCCTGGGCCTTGGCCTTGGCCGGCGCGTCGTCGGCGACCGGCTCGATCACCGCCGCCAGCGCCTTGAACAGGGCCCGCCGCTCGCTGCCCGAGGGGGTGCCGGAGATCCGGCGCAGCAGCTCGACGATCGCGGCGAAGTGGGCCGCGTGGCGGTCGACCGCCTTGCCGATGTCGGTCAGGTGCGTGCGCAGCAGCGCCGCGTTCTTGGGGTCCTCGGGACCTGTGCTTTCGGCCAGGTCGACGATCAGCGCGTGGGCGATCCCCGACGGGTCGTCCTTGACCGGCTCGAGCTCGAGCAGCAGCGACGCGCCGCGCGGGGCGGCCGAGGCCTGGGCCGGCTTCTTGCCCCTGGCCTTGCTCTGGGCCTGCTTGAGCTGCGGCTGCAGCCTGGCGGTGTCGGCGGCGCCGCGGACCGCCGCGCCGGCGAGGCGGCCGAAGCGGAGCTCGAGCTCGGTGAGCGGGCGACCCGGCTGCTCGGCGCCCTCGCTGGCGGCCAGCACCGCGGCGAGGTCGGCCTCGGTGACGGGGGCGTCGTCGGGGCTGATCAGCAGGTCCTGCACGCCCTGCAGCTCGCGCACGAGGTCGCGGGCGCGGGCGTGGACCTCGTCGCCGCGCACGACCTCGTCGACGCCGCTGCCGGCGAGCAGGCGGAAGTGGTACGGCGACGGCTCGCCGCGGCGGAGCAGGCCCCACACCTCGGCGCGCGTCTGCTCGTGGCGCAGGCGCGGCTCGTCGGGATCGCCGCCGCGCTGGATCACCGCGTGCTCGAGGCGCAGAACGTTGGCCGGCGCGTCGTAACCTGCGGGCCGCCCGGGGTGGTCGCGGAAGTAGGCCAGGTCGTAGACCGTGCGGGTGTCGCCGGCGGCGCGCAGCTGCTCCGACAGGCGCCCGAGCGGCGAGCCGCTCTCGGCCTTGATCCACAGCGCCGCGACCTTGTCGCCGCGCTCGACGTCGTGGACGATCGACAATTCGCCGAGGCGCTTGGAGGCGGCGTCGAGCAGCGGGGGCGTGAGCTTGTCGAGCTCGGGCTTGCCGGCGCCGCCCGGCTGGGCCGCGGCCTGCTCGAACTGGCCGGCGAGATCGGCGTAGCTGCCCTTCGGCGCCGGCTTGCCGGCCGGGGCCGCGCTGCTCGGGCCGGCCCCGCCGCCGGACTCGGGCGCGGTCGCGGCGGACTTGTCACATGCTCCGAGAGACAGGGCCCAAAGCGCAGATGCGAGGCATGACGAAAGGGCAGGGGATCGTCGCATGCGGGCGACTATGCCACACGCCCGGCGGGCGAGGACGCGCGCATGCGCACGGCGCCGCGGGCTATCATCGCGCGATGATTCGTGGCCGTTCGTCTCTGGTTTTGTCCGTCCTCTTGCCCTGCGTCGCCTGCGGCGACGACACCACCGCCACCACCGAGTCGGTGTCGACCACCGACACGAGCCCCGGCACCACCGACGACGCCAGCACCGGCGCGCCGACCACCGAGGCGCCGACCACCGGCGAGCCGACCACCAGCGCAGTGAGCGACAGCGAGACCGGCACGACGACGACGACGGGCGAGACGACGACGACCACGACGGGCGAGACGACGACGACCACGACGGGCGAGACGACGACGACGACGGGCGAGACGACGACGACCACGACGGGCGAGACGGCCGCGGACACCAGCACCAGCAGCACCACCGGCGGCGAGTGCGAGGACGGGCCCGACGGCGACGGCGACGGCGTGCCGGACGCGTGCGACGTGTGCCTCGAGGGCGACGACACCGTCGACGGCGACGGCGACGGCCTGGCCGACGCGTGCGACCCGTGCCCGAGCGACGCGAGCAACGACAGCGACATGGACGGGGTGTGCGACGGCGAGGACCTCTGCCTCGAGGGGCCCGACGACGTCGACGTCGACATGGACGGCACGCCGGACGCGTGCGACGACGAGGTCGACCTCGGCATCGACACGCCGATCGACGACTATGACGTGGCGGCCGACGGCGCGCTGGTGATCGTCCGCGGCGACGCCGGCGCGCTCAAGGTGACCTGCTGGAACGGCGACGGCACGGTGCGCCGGCCCGAGTTCACGGCCGGCACCTACAACGCGGGCCAGGCCCTCGGGGCGAAGCCGGAGATCCACATCGCCCGCGAGGCGCAGAAGGTGCTGGTCACGTGGTTCGACGACGGCGGCAACCCGGTCAACAACCGGATCGCCTACTCGCTGCTGTCGAACGAGTGCCAGCCGATCGTCACCGGCGAGACGGCGATCGCCCTGCCGGAGGCCTACTTCGAGTTCCACAACGCGGCGATCGACGCCGCCGGCAACAGCGTGATCACGGTGTCGCCGAACCAGACCCTGATCACCTTCGTCGACGCCGACGGCCTGGCCGGGGCGCAGCAGGAGGCGTTCGACATCGACGCGACCTACGGCGACCACGTCGCGGTCAACCAGGCCACCGGCGAGGGCATCGTCGCCGCGCAGATTCACAGCGGCAACGGGATCTACTACCGCCGCTTCAAGGCCGCCGGCGCCGGCTGGATCGACCCCGGGCCGGTGCAGCTGCCCGTCAACTATCACTACTGGTACGACGGCTACACGGTGGGCATGAACGACCAGAGCGAGTTCGTGTTCCTGTGGCGCTCCGACGGCACCACCCTCGACATGCGGTTCTTCGCCGCCGACGGCATGGCGGTCGAGGACGTGCAGCGGACCACGATCGACTTCGAGGGCTGGAACGGCGGGCACTGCTACGATTCGTTCCGCCGCCGCCACCAGGAGATTCCGCTGCGCGGCGACGACTTCGTGCTCGGCGAGGTCTACAACTGGATCACGCCGCAGCAGAACCGCGTGGTCCACCACTTCGCGTACTCGCCGGCGGGCGAGCTGCTCGGCGAGGGCGAGACCGACGTGAACCTCGACGAGGGCCTGACGATCCGCGTCGACGGGCTCGGCCGCAGCTTCCTGCGCGGGCCGAGCGGGATCGTGGTGCGCGCCGACTACCCGTGAGCCTCAGGCGGCGTGAGTGGTCGGCTGGGCGGCGGCGAACACGTCGATCATGGTGCGGTTGAACGCGGGGATGTCGTCCGGCTTGCGGCTGGTGACGAGGCCGCGGTCGAACACGACCTCCTCGTCGACCCAGGTGGCGCCGGCGTTGCGGAGGTCGCTGCGCAGCGACGGCCACGACGTCAGCTTGCGCCCGCGCACCCCGCCCGACTCGATCAGCGGCCACGGGCCGTGGCAGATGGCGGCGATCGGCTTGTCGCTGGCGACGAAGTGACGGATGAACTTGATCGCGGCCTCGTCGATCCGCAGCTTGTCGGGGTTGATCACCCCGCCGGGCAGGAGCAGCGCGTCGAAGTCGACCGCCCGCGCGGCGCTCAGCTCGAGGTCGACCGGGAACGAGTCGCCCCAGTCCTTGAAGTTCCACCCGCGCACGCGGCCCGACTCGGGCGAGACCAGGACGGTCTGCGCGCCGGCGGCGTCGAGCGCCTCGCGCGGCTTGACCAGCTCGACCTGCTCGAACCCCGATGCGACCAGGATCGCGACCTTCTTGCCCTGCAGCGGTGTGGAACCCATGTTCGAAGTCTCTCCCGCCCATGGCATGGGCGAGTTCCGGCGACGCGCAAGCGAGCGGGCCGCGCGGCAGGCTCGGCCGTCATGCGAGGTCGGTCGCATGGATCGCCGTCGTCGCAGGTCCACCCGATGCTCGCGTGGGTGAAGGAGACCGTCGCGCCCGGCGAGCTGCGCGTCCTCGGGACGAGCGCTCAGCGAGCTCGACGGTATCGCGAGGTCCGGGTGCGGACAATGCGGGGGGCGTCACGCGACCGGCGAACTCACGGGGCGCTGTCGCCCTTCGAGCGACGGATCGGTGAATTCGCAGCGGTGCCCCGCGCAGTGGATCATGGGCCGCTCAATTCGATGATGTGTGCATTCATCGGTGTACGGGTATTCGTCGGTTCGAGGGCTCCGCGCGGTGACGCCGCCGGGCCGTCCGCAGCGCGCGGCTTGCCGGCGGCGGGGCGGCCCGCGTACCCTCCGCGAATGTCCATTGTCTATCGTTCGACCGCGATCCTCGTCGGCGGGCTGCTGACGGCCTGTCCTTCGCAACCTGTCCCCGGGGACACAGACACCGAGACCGAGACCGACGGCGCGACCGCGACCGACTCCGGCGGCGAGACCGAGACGACCTCGAGCGGGGGCGTGCCGACCACCGGCGACCCGACCGAGGGCCCGGGCGAGACGACGACGACGACCGGTGAGACGACGACGACGACCGGCGAGACGACGACGACGACCGGAGGCGAGAGCACGACCACCGAGGGCGTCAGCGCGACCGAGACGTCGACGAGCACGGGGGAGGAGACGGCGACGAGCACGGGGGAGGAGACGTCGACGAGCACCGGGGAGGAGACGTCGACGAGCACCGGGGAGGACACGTCGACGAGCACGGGCCCGGACACGAGCACCTCGGGCGGCTTGCCGACCTGCGGCGACGGGGTGGTCCAGCCCGGCGAGCAGTGCGACGACGGGGCCAACGCCGACGTCGACGACGGCTGCCTGCCGAGCTGCGAGCTCGGCATGGGCGCGCCGCTCGACCCGCTGGTGATCCCCAAGCCCGAGCAGGCTGACGACCTGCGTTGCATGGCGCCGCTGCCGGGATGGTTCCTCGACGCGTCGGCGATGATCGTCGGTCGCGCTCTCGCGGACTTCGGGCCCGAGGGCCAGACCGCGTCGCAGCTGTTCGAGGTGTCGCTGCCGTGGGGCGACGACCCGGCGCTCTGGGACATCACGGAGTGGGCCGGCGAGCACGGGCGGGTGCCGCTGCAGGCGCAGGGGGTCCAGGGGCACGCGGTGTTCGCCGGCCTGGTCGACACGGAGGCGCAGCAGCCGGGCTCGGGCGGCCACCTGTGGCTGGCAGGCGTCGGCGGCGACGGCACCACCGAGTTCTCGCAGGACTTCGAAGACCTGCCGATCGCGGTGACCGACATGCAATGGTCGGGCGGCGACATCGCGCTCGTCGGCAACGACGCGGCCGGCGGGGCCGGGGCGTGGGTGCTCCGCTTCGACGGGGCGGGCGCGCTGATGTGGCAGCACGACGCGCCCGTCGGCGTCGGCTGGAGCATCCGCTACCGCGGGGTGGCGATGGACGACGGTGGCACGATCTACGCGGTCGGCGAGCGCCACGCCGACGACGCGTCCTCCGACCAGCTGTTCCTCGAGGCGCTGTCGCCCGAGGGCCTGCCGCTGTGGGACGTGATGCTGCCGTCGCCGACGCACGCGCACGCGCTGCCGAGCGACGTGGTGGTCACCGGCCAGACGACGCTGGCGGTGGCGATGTCGCAATTCGACACAGATGTCCTTCAGGACAGCGTGCTCGGCTACGCGATGTTCGCCGCGGCCGACGGGGCGCAGGCGTGGTGGCAGGAGTGGGCGCCCCCCGACGGCTGGTCGGTGGTGGCCGGGCCGGTCGACGCCGAGCCGTTCGGCGGGCTGTTCGTCGGCGCCGGCGAGCACGACGGCGACCAGTCGCGCACGCGGGTGCTCCGCGTCGACAAGGACGGGGCGGTGCTGTGGGCGACGAAGCGCCCGGGCGGCGACGTGCGCGACCTGCTGTTCTTCGGCCCGCCCGAGCGGGTCTACGCGCTCACGAAGGACGCGATCCTGCCGTTCGAGAGCTGGTGATAGGCTGTCCTCGAAGACATGTCGGCGGAGCGCGCGGCGCGACAGCCGCGGTCGCAAGGGGTCGAGCGCCGGCACGGGGTGCAGGCGCTCGCATGTCGGGCGCTCATCGTCGGGCCGCGAGGTCGGATCATCCCGCGGCGAGCGTGAATTTGTGGATGTCCTGAAGGACATGTCCGAAGAACGCCGCGGCGCGCCACCCGGCGGCGCTCCGGTCGCGGGGTAGCGAGGCCGGTGCAGCCGGCGCCGGCCTTTCACCCGCGCCTCGCTCTGCGCCGTGTCGGACACCCGGATGCGTGCTGCCACGTCCGTCGCGGACATCCGGCCGCCGACGCGGCGGCGCTCCGGATCGCGAGCCGCGACGCGTGCAGCGGGGCTCGTCGTGCCGGATCGACCGTCACTGTCGTCATCCCACATCCGTCGCGGCGCGACACGGCAGCGACCGCCGCGCGAGCGACGGCGGGGCCGCAGTTGTGGTGGATCCGACAGCGGTCGCCTCCGCGGGGCTCCGTCGCCTGGACAGATTTGCCGGCGGTGTGACGCTTGGAATCGTATGACCGCATCGACTCGATCCGTCGGCGCCGTGCTCCTCGCCAGCGCGGCGCTCGCCGCCTGTCCGGACGACTCCGGCCCGCCGATGTCCGACCCCACCGATTCGGCGACCACGAGCAGCGGCGCGGTCACGTCCGGCGGCGATGTCGACACCGAGGCGACGACGGCGGGTGAGCCTGTCCCCGAGGACAGGCCAGATGTCCCGCAGCGGACGCGCGTCGAGCGGCTGCTGGCCGCCCTCGACGCGGCGATGTACGGGTGCCCCGAGCGCGCGTGGCCCGACGTGGCCGACAACTACCGCACGCGGCAGGTGGTGCTGACGTCGGAGGCCGACGACCTCGCCTGGGTGTGGAACGACCAGAGCGGCGAGGGGACGCCGCCGGTGGTCACGGAGCGCGAGCTGGGCGAGCTGCCGGACGAGTGGACGTCGTACTTCAACGTCGGCGAGCTCGACGGCGTCAAGTCGCTGGGGATCTCGCTCGACCAGACGCAGGCGCAGAACGACTGGTGGCTGAACCAGGGCGGGATCCTGTGGCCCGATTTCGCGGCGTCGCTGATGTTCCACGAGGGCTTCCACTTCCTCGCCGATCAGGACGACTGGAGCGCCGGCGACGGCAGCCGCTCGGCGCCCTATCCGGAGCCGTGGGAGCCCCGCTATCTGCGCCGGCAGCTGATCCAGGCGCTCGCGGCGGAGCTGGAGGCCGAGGGCTCCGCCATGACCGCGGCGGCGCACTGGCAGGCGCGCCTGCAGTCCGAGTACGCGGCCGAGATGACGGCGATCCGCAGCTATGATTGCACCGAGGGCTCGGCCGAATACGTCAGCCTGATCATGAGCGCGATCGCCGAGCTCGGGTGCGACGCGGCCGACGCGGACGTGCTGGCCCTGGCGCGCTCGCACCTCCCGGACGGCCTGTTCCTCACCGACGGTTCGGTGTTCGACAGCGACCTCGAGCCCTACGAGCTCGGCGTGGTCGCCGGCCTGCTGCTGCGCCGGGCCGGCGCGGCCGGCTGGGAGCTGGCGGTCGAGAAGGGCGCCGCGCCGGCCGACCAATTGCTGGACGGGGTGGTCCCCGCGCCGCAGCCCGACGACCCGGCGGTCCAGGCCGCCGCGCAGGAGGTGGTGGCGGCCCGCAACGAGGCGGTCGCAACGGAGATCGAGCCGATGCTGGCCCGCATGAAGGACCCGACGTACACGCGCGTCGCCGTCCGCTTCGACTGGATCGCCGGCTCCTTCGGCGTCGGCGGGTTCTACTACCTGGCCGACGACCCGCTGCAGTCGGAGGTGATGCAGAGCTTCTCGGCGGTGTTCAGCACGCCGTCGCAGGTGACGATCGACGTCACCGAGCAGACAGTACTGACCGGCGTGGCGACGCCGTGCGCGCTCCCCCAGGGCTACTCGATCGTGTTGACCGTGCCGACCGCGGCGCTGACGATCACCGGCAGCGCCGCGACCTCGACCGACGCGGCCGTGTCATTCGCCGCGCTCGCGGTCGAGCCGACCATGGGCGCCGACAATCTGCCGTGGCTGTGCCCGATCGAGGCCGGCGGCGCGAATGGTGCCCCGGCGCCGGCGCCCGGCAATCTGCACACCCTGCGCCACGGCGACCCGCCGCTGCGGGCCCGGGTCCGCGTCGACCCGGCGGGCTGAATCGCCGACGAGAGGGCGAGTTCGCGCGGACTTTGCGCGAATCTGCGCGTGTTCTGCGCGATCTCGCGCAAAAATACTTGACACCGCGCGCGGTTCCGCGCCACGCTCGGATCATGCGCCTCGCCGCCGACGCCCCCACGCCCGACTGGGACTCCTTCGAGTTCGCGTTCGAATGTGCAGACCTGGAGGTGCGCTCCTACTACGATACCGTGACCGGAGAGGTGTGCGTCACCGGCCCGTTCGAGGACGACCCCGGGGAGCGCGAGCGGATCGACGCCGACCCCGGGCGGTACCTCGAGATCGATCGCCTGCCCTTGCGCGAGCAATTTCAATGGATGGAGCGCTTCGCCCTCGAGGAGGTCGGCGACGGGCGGCTGCGCGAGCGACTGCTGCGCGCGCTGGGCGGCCGCGGCTCGTTCCGCCGCTTCAAGGACGCCCTGCTGGCGGATCCGCAGGAGCGCGAGCGGTGGTTTGTCTACCACGCGAGCGCGCTCCGCCAGGCGATCGAGCAATGGTTCGCCGAGCGCGACCTGGCGGTCGGCGCGGCGCCGCCGTGGACCCGCGTCGCCGATTGAGGGTCGGCGCCGCTACGGCATGTTCGACATCGGGCTGATCGACAGCTCGAGCGGCGCGTGCCCGTTGTAGCCCAGGCCGTGCTGGTTCCAGACCATCTCCTCCGGCGGCGGCTGGATCCGCCCGGCCTCGTCGGTGGCCCGCGTCATCAATCGATAGTGCCCGGGCTCGGCGTTCTTCCACCCGATCTCGAAGCGGACCCACATCATGGGTTCGGCCTCGTGGAGCAGCTTCGCCGCGCGCCAGGCCGGATCCCAGACGGTCATCCATCGGCCCGGCGCCATCTCTCGCTCGATACAGACCTCCACCTGCTGGATCGCCCCGGCGCCCGACCACGCGCGGCCGTGGAGCGTCTGGTCGCCGGGAAAGATCGTGATGTTCTCGGCCAGCTCGAGGGCGCTGCGCACGGGGCCCACCGTGGCGAGGATCTCCTCGGGGTAATCCGGGCCGGCGAGGACCTGGTTGCGCTGGAAGTGCGAGAGCGGCAGCGGGTCCTTCGAGACCTCGATGCGGCCGAGCCACTTGACCGCAGAGTTGCCGCCCCAGCCGGAGAAGATGGCGCGCAGCGGGAAGCCGTGATCGATCGGCATCGGCTCGCCGGCCATCTCGTAGGCCAGCAGGGTGTCGTCGGCGAGGACCTTGTCGATCGCGATCACCTGCGAATACGGCAGCTTGCCGGCGGTGGTGGTGATCGAATCGAGGCTGATGAACTCCGCGTTCGCGGCCTGTTCGAGCCCCGCCGCGTCGAGCACGTCCTTCACCCGCACGCCCGTCCACTCGGTCGCCCCCACGGCGCCGAAGTGCCATTGAGTCCAGCCGACGGGCAGCCACTTCAGGCTCCCGTACGGCGAGACCTTGGGGAAGAAGGCGCGACAGTTGACGCCGCAGTCGAGGACGCGGCGGAGGGTGACGGAGGGGAGGGCGAGCAGCTCGTCGTAGGTGAACGAGCGCGGCTCGGCGACGGCGCTGCCGCCCACGTGCAGGCGCCAGGCGGCGACGTCGAGCTTCGGCGCGGCCGCCCGGCTGTGGATGTACATGCGATCGTTGGGGACGAAGTCGCCGTACTCCTTCACCGCGCCGAAGTTCATCTCCTCCGAGCCGTTTCCGCGCGAGATGAAATAATCGGAGGGCGTCGGCTGGACGACATAATTGATCGGTGGCTTCGGCGGCACGGGTCCCCCTTGCGCTCTCGGATGGCGAAATTGCGCAATGTCGACCTCCAAAGCTATCACCGGGCGACGTCGCGTCAACGCGGCGAGGCAGCGATCGGACGGGGGGGAAGTCGCCCCGAGGCGCTTCGTGGGTGCCCCTATTTCGTCGCCGTCCAGGCCGACGAATGCCGCACGAGCGACTCGCCTCTCGATGCAACGAGGAGGGCTCGATCCTCGCGGCTGCGGATGCGCGGCTGGCGCGAGCTCGATCGCGGTGCAACGGCGTAAAAGCGCGGTCTCGCCCGCGAGCGTCCTGGGCCGGAGAGACAGGGGCGCTCGTCGTATGCGCTGGCCTGGGCGGACCCGTGAATCGTGAATGAGCGGAGTCGGTGTGAACCTCTCGAGTCATTCGGCGTGCGGGCGAGGGCCGTGATTCGCGGCGCCCCTGCGACGTGAACGACGAGCGCAAGCTGGTCCGCGAGCGGAGTATCATCCCCGGGCCATGTCCGCCACGTCCGGCCGACCGCCCCTCACCGTGTTCGTCCTCGGCAGCGAGCTCGAGGCGTGAGCGCGCCGGCCCGCAGATCAGCGCGAGACGGCCTCGTGCAGCGCGAACGCGGCCCCCTGCGGGTCCTCGCACTGGGCCACGCGGCCGCCGCCCGGCACGCGCATCGGTTCGCCGGCGACGCTGCCCCCGCCGGCGCGCACGCGTTGAAGGGCGGCGTCGAGGTCGTCGACCGCGAAGTGGAACAACCAGTGAGTGTGGATCTCCGGGCGCAGCGCCGCGTCGGACATGCCGCCGACGCTCGCGCCGCCGGGTCGCCACGCGAACTCCTGATAGGCGCCGAGCGCGGGCCCGAGGTCGTGCCGCTGCGTCGGCGACCAGCCGAACATGCTGTGATAGATCGACGAGGCCTGCGCAGGATCGCGGGTGTGCAGATCACACCAGGCGAGCGTCGCGGTCGGTGATGCATGGGTGCGCGACGTCACCGCCAGGACGGCGCCCAGCGGATCGCGCAGCGGCGCGACGAGGCCGTCGGGGCGGGTCTGCGTCGGGCCCAGCGGGCTCGCGCCGAGCGCGACGAATCGCTGGACCGCGGCCGGCACGTCGGCGACTGCGACGTGACCGAGCCAGTGCGCCGGGGCGCCGCGGGCGGCCGCCTGCGCGGGCAGGACGGCGAACTCACCCAGCTCGGGCCCGTCCGGGCGCAGGCGCCAGCAGGCGTCGGCCGCGGCGACGACGAGCCCGACCGCGTCGACGTAGAAGGCCCGTGCGGCGGCCGGATCGGTGGTCCTGAGCTCGTACCAGCAGAACGTGTGCATCGGCGGTGTTCCTCGCGTGTCGGCGGCCAGCCTACCAGAAGCGCGGCTCACGGAGTGCGGTGCGGCGATTGCCGCCCGGGGGCGCGGTGGTACCAATGACGCTGGGACTCCTCGCATGCGCTCATCGAACCTGTCGTGGCTGTCGTCGTCGCTCCTGCTGCTCGTGAATTGCGGTGAGCCCGCCGCTCGCGCCACCGTCGCGACCGAGACCACGAGCGTCGCTCCGGCCGTCGAGGCCAAGGCGGTGCAGGAGGAGCGCGGGGCGCAGCCGGCCGCGGACGAGGCGGTCGCGGCGGAGCCCGAGGCGGGCAAGGCGGAGGAGGACGAGGTCGTGCCGCGAGCGCCCGCGCCGGCGACCGCCGAGGAGGCCGCGCGACAGATGGCGACCTGGCTGGCCGAGCGCGACGCGCCGGTGCCGGCGCTGCTCGACGACGAGTCGGAGATCGAAGTGGTGATGAATTGCGGCACCTGCGACGGGACGGAGCCGGGCAAGTCCGCGAAGGCGGTCGGCTTCGACGCCCTGATCGCGCTCGACCGCAGCCTGCGCAAGGGCGCCATCCTCGGCCTGTGGGACTTCGGCGACCAGATCGAATGCAAGCAGGGCTGCTGCCGCTTCCTCATCGATCCGGAGGTCGGCCTGCAGGAGCACGTGCTCGGCCTCAAGAAGGTGTGCGTGCGCATCGACGCGGCCGGCAAGCCGATCGACTACACCCGCATCGAGGGGGTCGGCGGGCACCCGGGCGCCGAATTCAAGTGAGCCCGGGCGGCGGTGCGAGATCGCGCCGCTCTCGAGGTGGCCGGAACGTGCCACCGGTTGACCGATCTTCCGCCATTCTCGCGCCGCGGCCGGAGTGTTAAGCCTTCACGGTCCGTATCGAGGAGCGTGTCGTGGCGCGATTGGTCGTTGGGATCCTTCCATTGTTGTTATCGCTGGCGTGTTCGCGCGGGGCGGCCGATTCGGCCGACGAGGGCGGCCCTGGGCTGCTCGAGGGCATCCGCGATCGCGCGGGGCGGGTGCTGGCGCAGGACGCCTACGGCGACGGGGCGACCGAGCTGGTCTACCTCGATCAGGGCTGGGGCCCGGCCGAGACGCTGTGGTTCTACCACGCCGATCAGGGCTCCGTGCTGATGCCGTACGACACTCTGGTCCACCTCGAGCAGGCCGGCAGCGAGCGGCCGTTCGTCAGCCCCGAGCACATGACGCGATTTCGCTTCCTCAATCAGTACCCGACGCCCAACAACCCGGACGGGCTGCCGGTCGGATTCACGCGTCACGACGACCAGGTCGGCCTGACCTGCGCGGCCTGTCACACGACGCAGATCAACTACCGCGGGACGGCGGTCCGCATCGACGGCGCGCCGGCGCTGGCCGACGTGGCCGGCTTCCTGCGCGAGGTCGAGGCGGCGCTGCGGGCGACGCTGGCGGACGCGGCCAAGCTGGCGCGCTTCGCCGCGGCGCGGACGGGCGGCGGCACCGACGAGGCGGCCCGCGCGGCGGCCCGCGCGAGCCTCGAGGCGACCCTGGCGTGGTTCGAGGATTACAACGCCGCCAATCGCTCGCCCACGATCGAGGGCTTCGGCCGCATGGACGCGATCGGGCGGATCATCAATCAGTCGATCCGCTTCACCAGCGGGCCGCAGAACAGCCTCGAGCCGAACGCGCCGACCAGCTATCCGCTGCTGTGGGACGCGCCGCGCCACGACTATGTGCAATGGATCGGCTTCTCCGCCAACGCCGAGGCCGGCTCGCTCGGTCGCAACGCCGGCGAGGTGATCGGCGTGTTCGGGCGGGTCGAGGTCCAGCACTACGAGACGGAGAAGGAGGCGAAGCGCGGCTACGAATCGACGATCGACGCGAACGCGCTGGTGGCGATGGAGGAGAGCCTGCGCCGGCTGCAATCGCCGGTGTGGCCGGAGCAGGTGCTGCCGGCGATCGACCGCGGTCTGGCGGCCCGCGGGGCGGAGCTGTACCAGCAGCAGTGCGTGTCCTGCCACGCGCTGATCGATCGCGCCGACCCGCAGCGGCGGGTGGTCGCGCAGATCACCGGCCTCGACGTCGTCGGCACCGACCCGACCAGCGCGCGCAATGTCGCCGACGCGCGCGTGCCCGCGGGCGTGCTCGAGGGCGCCATCTCGCCGCAGGGCCAGCGCTACGGGGCGAAGCTGACCGCGCTCGCGCTGCTCGGCGACCTGGTCGCGCGCTCGCTGGCGGCCAACCCGGTGGCGGCGACGCGGGCGATCGTCAACGCGAAGCGGCACCAGATCGAGAAGACGCCGAAGCAGGGCGACCACCCGCGCAGCGACAGCGACCCGACGGTGTCGCTGCAGGCCTACAAGGCCCGCCCGCTCAACGGGATCTGGGCGACGTCGCCGTACCTCCACAACGGCTCGGTGCCGAGCTTGCACGACCTGCTGCTGCCGGTCGCGCAGCGGCCCGCGCGCTTCAGCGTCGGCCGCTGGGAGTTCGACCCGGACAAGGTCGGCCACGTGAGCGACGGCGAGGGCCCGTTCGTGGTCGACACCACGGTGACCGGCAACTCGAACCGCGGCCACGAGTACGGGGTCGACCTCGGCGAGGATGACCGCCGGGCGCTGGTGGAGTACTTGAAGACGCTGTGATTCGCGAGATCACAGGTCGGGCTGCGACGCGGCGATCGACCTCGCCGCGCCGCGCGTGAGCGAGGTCGGCGTCACGCCGAGCACGCGCCGCATGCAGCGGGCCATGTGGCTCTGGTGCGAGAAGCCGACCTCGAGCGCGACCTGGCTGGCGGCCATGCGCCCGCGCAGCAGCAGCGCGCGGGCGCGGTCGACCCGGCGGTGGATCACGTAGGTGTGGACCGGGAGGCCGAGCGAGCGGCGAAACAGGGTCTTGAGGTGCGAGGCGCTGATGCCGGCGACGTCGGCGAGGGTCGCGAGGGACAGGTCGCGATCGAGGTGCTCCTCGATGTACGCGGTGACTGCCCGCAGCTGCTGCGGCGTCAGGCCGGGAGCCGGGCGCGGCGGCGCGGCGATCGGCCCCAGCAGGCGCACCGCGAGCGCGAGGCCGAGGCTCTCGCCGAACAGTCGGCCGCCGGGGTGGCCGGCCGCGCGCTCGGCGTCGAGCGCCGAGACGATGTGCTCGATCTGCGGATCGCGGATCTGGTGGCGTGAGTGCACCTCGACGTGCGCCGGATCGCGGCCCGTCTCCTCGGCGGCGCGGCAGATCAGCGCCGGCGTCAGCGAGACGACCAGCGACGTGCTGGCGTCGGCCTGATGCCATTCGTCGGCGATGCCGGCGGGGAACACATCGATCTCGCCCGCGGTGTGGACGAATCGATGGTGGCGACATCGCCCGCGCGCGGGCCGGCCGACGTGGACGCGCACGCGGTGGTCGGCGGACTCGGGCAGCGTGGCCACCCCGGCCGTGAAGGTCTCGAGGGCGAGACGCGGAGAGAGTGGGGCGCGCGCCGTGAGCGTCTCGGTCCCGGTCATCGCGCGATCCTACCCGAAGCCGCCGGCGGCCTGACCACGCGTCGCCGTCCGATCGTGTCCTCGGCGCGTCCGAACGTGCGCGACCGCGGCCGCCGGCGGACCTATCCCTGGGGCATGCAATCGCAATCCACAACGAACGAGGCCAGCCTGCTCGGCCTGGGGGCGATGGGCGCGGCCCTCGCTCGCGCGGCGGCGACGAAGGGCCGGCGCCTCACTGTCTGGAATCGGACTTCGGCCAAGGCCGCGCCGCTGGTGGCTGCGGGCGTCACGGTGGCCGCGAGCGTGGCCGCGGCGGTGGCCGCCAGCCCGGTGGTGATCGTGTGCGTCACCGACTACGCGGCCACGCGCGCGCTGCTCGAGGCGGCCTTGCTCGCCGGCAAGACCGTGGTGCAGCTCAGCACCGGCACGCCGCAGGAGGCGCGCGAGCTGGCGGCGTGGGCCACGGCTCGCGGGGCGCGCTACCTCGACGGCGCGATCCTGGCGGTGCCGAGCCAGGTCGGCGGGCCGCACGCGAATCTCATGACGTCGGGCTCGCGCGAGGCGTTCGCGGCGGCGGAGGGCGTGCTCGCCGAGATGGGCGCGGTCCGCTTCGTCGGCGAGCCGCCGGGCGCCGCCGCGGCGCTCGACCTCGCGGTCCTCTCGAGCCTGTTCGGCGCGCTGCTCGGCTTCTACCACGGGGCCCGGCTGATCGAGGCGGAGCAGATGGGGGTCGACGGCCTGGGCGAGCTCATGGCCGCGACCGCGCCGGCGATCGGCGAGATGATCCGCATCGACGCCGAATCGATCCACCACGGCCGCTACGAGGCGCCGGAGGCCTCGCTCGAGATCTGCTGGCGCAGCATGGATCTGCTCGGACGCCACGCCCGCGAGGCGGCGATCGACGGCAGCTTCCCCGGCTTCGCGGCGGAGATGTTCCAGCGCGGGATCACTGCCGGCTTCGGCGACGAGGCGCCGGCGGCGATGATCAAGGTGCTGCGCGCCGCGTCGGCGCAGAAAGGAGCGCGGTGATGACGGAGCACGCTGGCAAGCAGGCGGTGATCGTCGGCGGGACGCACGGGATCGGGCTGGCGACGGCGAGGCTATTGCTGGCCGGCGGCGCCGAGGTGCTGGTCACCGGGCGCGAGGCGAGCGCGGCGGCGGCCAGGTCCGAGCTCGGCGAGCGGGTCGTGGCGTCGGACATCGCCGACCTGGCGGCGATCGACGCTCTGGTCGGGCAGGTGCGGGCGCGCCTGGGGGCGATCGACCTGCTGTTCATCAACGCCGGGGTCGCGGAGCTCGAGCCGTTTGACCGCGTGACCGAGGCGTCGTACGACCGCACCTTCGATATCAACACCCGCGGGGCGTTCTTCACCGCGCAGCGGCTGGCGCCGCTGGTGCGCGAGGGCGGGTCGATCGTGTTCACGACCTCGATCGCCAGCATCACAGGGACGCCGGGGATGGCGGTGTACTCGGCCAGCAAGGCGGCCCTCGGGGCGTTCGCCAAGGTCATGGCCGCCGAGCTGCTGCCGCGAGGCGTGCGCGTCAACACGGTCAGCCCGGGGTTCATCCGCACGCCGACGATGGGCACGGCCAGCAGCACGCCCGAGGAGCGCGCGGCCTTCGAGCGCGAGGGCGACGCGGTCACGCCGATGGGCCGGATCGGCACGCCCGAGGAGGTCGCCCGCGCGGTGCTGTTCCTGGCCTTCGCCGCGACGTTCACCACCGGCACCGAGCTGTACGTCGACGGCGGCCTGGGACAGCAGCTCCCGCCGCCGCACCATGTCCATTAGGGCATGCTTGAAAGGTCATGACCTGAAGAGCATGCCCTCATGGGCATGTTCATAAGGTCACGTCTCTCGAGGCCGACCGCGCCGACGTCGGGCGAGTCGGCTCGGCTAGGCGCTCGCCGAGATCGACAGCGAGACGGCCTGGAGCTGGGCGGCGGGCCGCGGCCAGGGGATGCGGAGCTTGACGATCCGGCGCTTCATCGCGTGGCGGGTGATTCCGAGGAGATGAGCGGCGCCGACGATGTTGCCGGCCTGCTCGAGCGCCGCGACGCAGAGGCGCCGCTCGGCGGCTGCAAGGTTGAGGTCTTCGAGGACGAGCTGAGGCATGACGAGCTTTTACCCCGCCAGCATGGTCTCGCGCAGATAAAGCCGCTCGCTCCGGTTCGTCCCGCGTGGGTGGGGCGGCGACCCGACGGCCCGCGCTCAGCGGATCTCGAAGGCCGCCGAGCCGGACGTCAGCGAGCCGGTCCATGTCGACATGTCGCCCGGGGGCAGGCCCACCTCGAGGGGCGGGTTGGTGATGCGCACCCGCGCCTCGTAACGGCCCGGCGGGAGCTTGTACGTATAGGCGTGGCAGCACGTGTATCCGGTCAATCGCTCGAACGCGTGCGCGCGGCGCTCGCCGGCCGCGAGCTTCATCCACCTGGCCACCGCCTTGCGCTCGGCCTTGAAGGTGCTTCTGGCGACCGTCGCCCCGGATTCGTCCACCACCTCGAGCTCGCTCACGCCCCAGTAGTCGGGGTGCACGAGCGTGATCGGGTCGGTGCCGACGTTCTCGACCTGCAGCACCGCGTCGACAGGCTCGCCCGCCGAATAGGAGGTCCTGGACATCGCCAGCGAGAGCGAGAGCGGCGGGGCTGCGGCGGCGCTCGGCGACGCCTCCCGCGCTCGCTCCGCTCCGACGGCCGCGGACGGCCCTGTCACGTCCGTTCCGTCGCTCGCAAGCGCGAACGCGGGCCCGGTGAAGCGTTGCTTGCCGTCGCAGCTCGTCAGGACGAAGCGGTGTGTGCCGGCTGCATCGGGGTTCTTCTTGCAGTTCGTCGTCTCCGGGCATTGCCCGGAGCAGAGCAGTCCGCTCCACGCGGGCGGGCGCAAGCGTTCCCCTGGATCGAGGCGCACGCACCGGGGAGCCGGCCGTCCGCAGGCCTCGATCAGCTCCACGCGCGACGCCGGGCCTGCGCCCCACGTACCCGAATCCATCGATTCGATGGCCACGGTCGACGCGAGCTCGATCGACGCACCGCTGACATTCGTCACTTCGAAGGCGCCCGGCGGCTCGAGGTTGGTCAGCTCGATGCCGGCGGACTCCACTGCGTCGGACGCCGGCTGCTCCGAACCTGTGGGTGTGCCGTGCGGGCATGCGGCGATGATGGCGAGGACGACGGACAATAGGAGGACAGTGAGCGGCGGGGGACGGGTGTTCACGGTGTGCACCTGTAGGAACACGCTCCCGCGAGGAGCGCCATTACATGGACATGCGTGCAGCATCGCGGCGCGGGACTGCTCGCCAGGGAGCATTGCGAGCCGTCGCCTGGCCGGTCCACAGGGGGGCGGCCGTGAGCTCGCTCCCTCAGGTCGCGCATGAGGCGATCATTGCCGTGGCCGCAGCCGAGCCTGTCGCTTCAGCTCGGTCCGTCGAACGTGCGCCGGCGCTGGGCCAGCGCGACTCCATACAATCGCCTGCGCCGCCGGCCACTGCTCGCTGGGCGGCGGTGCATCGTCGGTGATCCGGCGGGCGGCGTCGAGGACGAGCGTCACGCCTCGACGCAGTGGAGCCATTACGGGCCTACGGCGTGCCGTCGGCGTGGGGCGGGTCGTAGATGACGAGGAAGACCAGGTCTTCGGCGCCGATGTTGGTGACGCTGTGCTGCGCGTGCGCGGGGACCTTGACGAAGGTGCCTGGCCGGATCTGCCAGGTCTGCTCGCCGATCTTCACCCTGCACGTGCCGCTCAGGAAGTAAAACGCGTGGTTGTACGTGTGGCTGTGCGGCGGGGAACCGCCGCCCGGGCCGAACTTGGTGACCTGGGCGCTGTAGGCCGAGGTGTAGTCGGTCGCGACCAGATCCTGGCTGAGCGAGAAATTCCGCCCGAGCTCGGTCTCGTGCCAGGCGAGGTCCTCTGGCGCGAGGACGTAGTGGGTCGCGGTGCCGCTGTCGCTCATCGTGAATCTCCCTTCTGCGCCGCCGACCGACTCGGCTCTCCTGCAATGGGGCCGCCTGGCATGACGAACCTCTGGCACTGCACAGCTCGGACACCCTGGATCGGAAGCCGAATCGGTGCACCCGAGCTCGCGCGGTGAGTGCCGGCGATCACGTGCCGCTCGGCGGTGCCGGGAGCTCATCCCGATTGCGAGCTCAGTGGCGGATAGTCCACGTAGCCCCTGTCTTCGCCGGCGTAGAAGGTCGCGAAGTCCGGCGCGCTTAGCGGCGCATGGACCCTGAAACGCTCCGGGAGGTCGGGGTTCGCCACGAACGGGACCCCGTAGGCGACGAGATCGGCCTCGCGGCTCTCGATCACCCGGTTGCCCGTCTGCGCGTCGTAGCCGCCGTTCACCATCAACGTCTGGTGAAAGAGCGTACGCAGCAGCGGGCCCAGGCGGTCCTCCGCGCGCGCCGGGGGCAGGAGGCCGCCCAGCGGCTCCATCAGGTGGAGATAGCCGAGCTTCCTCGCGTTCAGCTCCTTCGTGAGATACGTGAACGTCTCCTTCGGGGCGGAGTCGGACATCGAGGCCATCGTCATGTGCGGCGAGATTCGATAGCCGACCCGCGCGGCTCCCCAGACGCGGATCACTGCGTCGGTGACCTCGAGGGGGAAGCGCGCGCGATTGGCGATGCTGCCGCCGTATTCATCCGTGCGCTGGTTCGAGCCGTCCCTCAGGAACTGATCGAGCAGGTAGCCGTTCGCGCCGTGGAGCTCCACGCCGTCGAATCCGGCCGCCTTCGCGTTCTCGGCGCCCTTTTCGAACTGTTCGACGATGCCGGGGATTTCGTCGCGCCGGAGCGCGCGCGGGGTGACGATCTTCTTTCGGCCCTCGTGGGTGAAGGCCTCGCCTTCGACGGGGAGGGCCGAGGGCGCCACGGGGAGCTCGCCGCCGTGAAAGTCGGGGTGCGAGACGCGGCCGACGTGCCAGAGCTGGAGGTAGATGCGCCCGCCGGCCTGATGGACTGCGTCCGTCACCCGCTTCCACCCGGCGACCTGGGCCGCGGAATGAATGCCCGGAGTGCGCACGTAGCCGACCCCCTGCGGGCTCACCTGGGACGCCTCGGTGATGAGGAGGCCGGCCGACGCTCTCTGCTGATAATACGTCGCCGCCAGCGGGTTCGGCACGTTGCCCTCCACGGCCCGGCTGCGGGTCATCGGCGCCATGACGATTCGGTTGGGCAACTCCAGGCCGTCCAGGTCGTATTGATCGAAGAGATTCATCGCTCGAATCTCTAAGTTCGTAGCGAGGTCCTGCCAAGAAGGCACATTGCTGTGCGCTGGTCTCATCCGTGTAACCGCGCGCTGTTCGGTCGTGTAGGGGGTGTTCGTTCGTCGCTCGACCACGATCGAGGAGCTCCGCGTCGAGTCGGCCGAGGGCGGGAGGTGGCGCGCGCGGGCGAGCCGGGCCGGACCGGCCCGGAGGTCGGCGGGCCCCCGCTCGGTCCGTGGGACCCGCGGATCCGCGCCATAAATCGCAATTCTTGCGAAGTTTTGCCGGTCTTGTTGTTTTTCGGAGGAGGTGGCGGTACCGTCGTCCCATGAAGCCTTGCCAGCGCTGTGATCGCCACGTTCGTGTCTCCGAGGTCGTGTGTCCGTTCTGTGGGGCGACTCAGCACGAGGTGAGCGCGACGGCGCTGAGCTGGGCGGTCGGGCTGGCGATGCTGGGCGCGGCGTGCGGGCCGGCCAAGGAAGATTCGGCCTCGGGCAGCACGAGCGAGGCGACCACCGAGGCGACGAGCACCAGCAGCGGCGGGATGACGACGACGAGCGCGCCGACGACCAGCGGGAGCGACAGCGAGTCGGGCACGAGCACGAGCACGAGCACGGGCGGGACTTCGAGCAGCAGCACCGAATGCGCGAGCTGCAGCGATTCGACCGAGGGCGGGGCGTTCATCTACGCGGCGCCCGACATGGGCACCCAGGGGGTCAAGGAGTGCGACCCGTGGGTGCAGGACTGTCCGATCGGCCAGAAGTGCGTGCCGTTCCCGAGCGCCGGCGAGGGCGCCCTGGACTCGCTGCATTGCGCGCCGGTGGCGGAGTCGCCGGAGCAGGCCGGCGATCCGTGCGTGCTGCAGGGGACGGGATCGGAGCTGACGGACAATTGCGACGTCGGGCTGTTCTGCTGGGACAGCAGCTGTGTGCCGCTCTGCAGCGGCAGCCCCGACGCGCCGGTGTGCGACGATCCGGCCGACGTTTGCCTCATCGCCAACGATGAAGCGCTGACCCTCTGCCTGCCGAAGTGCGACCCGCTCGCGCAGGACTGCGAGGCCGACGAGGTGTGCCTGAGCGTCGGCGATACGCGGGAATTCCTGTGCCTCCGCGACGCCAGCGGCGACGGCGGGCAGGAGTTCGACGCGTGCGAGCTGGTGAATGGCTGCGATCCCGGGCTGGCCTGCCTCGGCCCGGCGCTGGCGACCGAGTGCGACGACGCGGCGTTCGGGTGCTGCCTGAAGTTCTGCGACCTGACGATGCCGACGTGCGCGGGCGCCGGGGCGGAGTGCCTGCCGTGGTTCGAGGCGGGCATGGCCCCGGCAGGGCTCGACGACGTCGGGGTGTGCGGGCTGCCGTAGCTAGCTGTCCTTCGGGACAGATGATGCGGAAGACCGGCGTCACGGCGATGACGAGCGACGCCGGGCAGACGACGAGCGGCGACGTCGTCGGCCGCCGCGACCGCGCCAGCGGGTCACGACCGGCCTGTCGGAGGCTCGCGGGTCCTCGGCTGCCGCTGCCGTCGCGGGCTCAGCGGCGGCGGCGGCGGAGCAGCGCCAGCGCCGTGAGCACGGCGAGCCAGCCGGGGCGGCGGTCGCCGTCGCTGGCGCAGCCGCAGCCGCTGCTGTCGGTCATGCCGGAGCCGGTGGCGCCCGCGGAAGATTCGTCGCCGCCGCTGCTCCCGTCCGACGAGCCGGCGCTGGCGGTGGCGCCGGTGGTGGGAGTCTCGCCGGTGGTCGGAGCCTGGCCGGTGGTCCCCGGCGCGCCGGTGGTGCTGTCATTGCCGGTCGCCGCGGTGGTGTCGCCGTCGGTGGTGTCGCCGGCGGTGGTGTCGCCCGTGGTGCCCGGGTCCTCGCCGGCCTGATACGATTGGTCGGCGGCGCAGGCGGTGTTGCCATTGTCGTCCTCTGCACATACGCGGAAGACCACGGCGCCGCTCGCCGGCGGGAGGACGACGCGGAACAGATCGCCGCCCATGAAGGTGGCGTCGATCGTGGTCGCCTCGCCCTCGGGGTCGATCACCGCATACGCGCGGGCGAGCCGCGGCCCCTCGTCGGTGACGGTGCGGTCGCTGACCGCGAAGCGCACCACCGGCGCGGCGTCGACGTCGACCGGGCCGGCGACCTCCTCGACCGCGATCAGCTTCGGCGGCTGCGAATCGACGGGGTCGGCGTCCCCGGCGAGGTAGACCTCGTCGGAGCTGCTGCACTCGCCCTGACCGGTGACGAGGTCGAGGCGGCCGTCGTCGTCGAGGTCGCCGAATTCGGCCCACAGGCTGCAATCGGTCGGCCCGGGGAACACTCCGGGCATGAGCGAGAAGTTGCCGGTGCCGTCGTTGACCAGGTAGCGCTCGGCGCTGGACAGCGCGACGATGACCGCGTCGAAGTCGCCGTCGTCGTCGATGTCGGCGCAGATCACCCCGTTGTCGTCGCTGCCGGCGTTGTTGCCGCTCACGCGCGCGACGGTCTCGTCGGTGAAGCCGCCGGCGCCGTCGTTGATGAGCAATTGCTCGAGGTAGTTGCCGCCGATGTTGTCGATCCAGACGTCGAGGTCGCCGTCGCCGTCGACGTCGCAGACGCCCGGGTTGTAGTGAAAGCCGCTGTTGGCGTTCGGCGGGAAGTCGGCGGCGGTGAACTGACCGGCGCCGTCGTTGATCCACAGGTTGCCGCCGCCGCCCGAGTGCGGGTTGACGAGCAGGTCGAGATCGAAGTCGCGGTCGACGTCGAGGAGGTCGAAGTCGTCGACGTCCTCGCCACCGAGCTGGGTCGGGAGCGCGTCCTCGACCTCCTCGAAGTTGCCGCTGCCGTCGTTGCGGTACAGCCGGGCGACCTGGGCGGGGGCGTTCTGCGAGTAGCCGTCGCCGGCGAGGAGGTCGAGGTCGCCGTCGCCGTCGACGTCGCCCATGCGCGCCGCGGCCCCCTGCGGGAACGAGCCGGCCGGCAGGCGCTCGGCGGCCTCGTCGGTGAACACGCCCATGCCGTCGTTGATGAAGAGGACGTGCGGACCGCCGGCGCCGTCGGGCGCGTAGAGGTCGAGGTCGCCGTCGCCGTCGACGTCGCCGACGGCGACCTGGCGGACGTTGCCGACGTAGTCGCCGAGGGCGGCGGCCGACTCGTTGCTGAACTCGGCGTCGCCGTTGTTGAGGTAGACGACCAGCGGCTCCGGCTTGTCGGCGCCGCCGAAGAAGTCGGCGTAGTTGGCGAGCAGGATGTCGAGGTCGCCGTCGCCGTCGAGGTCGGTGACGCGGAGGTGGTTGGTCCAGCAGCCCTGGCCCTGGCAGGCCTGCGGATCGAGGGCGCCGGGGACGAGCTGGTAGGCCGACGCAGAGGAGGTCGAGAGCAGGGCCGCGAGGGTCGCGGTGAAGGCGATGGTAAGTCGAGTCAAGGTAATGGCCTCCGGTGTTTCGCAGGTGCGGCCGCAGTCGAACAAGAGCAGCGGCCGACCGGCGCAGCGCGGCGGACGGCGTCGCGCGGGGGCATGATAAAGCCTGGGGCGTGGCGGAGCGAGCTCTGCGCGGGCGATGGTTGTGGGGTCGAGCAGCACCACGCCGCGACCGAATGAGCACAATCGATGCGAGCCGGGCGCGCTCGATCGATCAGCGCGGTGCGGCCGGCCGCTCGCGCTCGCGTGGGCGCTCTTGCCCGTGAAAGCGCGTGCAGTGCCTCCGGCGGGGAAGGAGCGCAGCGACACTGTCGAGGCGTTCAGGTCGCGCCCGCGACCCGGGGTGATCACGAGGCGCGATTCAGGCGATCACGATGGTCCGAATACGCTCTCGGAGCTCCAGAAGCTCCGGCGACCGTGCTGGCACGATTCATACGTCCCACGCTGCGATGAAGCGCAGGCGTGCGGCGGGGAATCGTGGGAGTCGCCGCGCCGCAGAGGGAGGCGCGCCGATCAGGCGTAGCTGTGCTCGACGCCCGGGAACGAGCCGTTCCGCACCGCCTCCACGTAGGCCCGCACTGCGCCGGCGACCGAGCCGTTCTCGGCCAGGAAGTCCTTGACGAACTTCGGCCGGCGAGTGCCGGTGTCGAGGCCGAGGAAGTCGTGCAACACCAGGACTTGACCGTCGCAGTGCGGCCCGGCGCCGATGCCGATGGTCGGGATCGGTGAGGCGTGGGTGATCTCCGCCGCGAGCGCGGCGGGCACGCATTCGAGCACCAGCAACGATGCGCCCGCTTCGGCCACCGCGAGCGCGTCGGCCCGCAGCTGCTTCGCGGCGGTCTCCTCGCGCCCCTGCACCTTGTAGCCGCCGAAGCGCAGCACCGACTGGGGTGTGAGGCCGAGGTGCGCCGAGACGGGGATCTCGCGCTCGACGAGGAAGCGGATCGCGTCGAGCTTGTGCCGGCCACCGCCCTCCAACTTGATCATGCCGGCGCCGGCCTGCAGCAGGCGAGTCGCGGCATCCAGGGCGCGCTCGGGCGTCGCGTCGGCCTGGAACGGCAGGTCGGCGAGCAGCAGCGCCCGGGACAGGGCCCGCGCGACGTTGCGTGTGTGATATTCGATGTCCTCCACGATGACCGGGAGCGTCGATGGATGCCCCTGGACGACCATGCCCAGGGTGTCCCCCACCAGGATGATGTCCGCGCCGTTGGCGTCGAACACTCGCGCGAAGCCGGCGTCGTAGGCGGTGAGCATCGCCAGCTTGCGTCCAGCTCGCCGAGCCTCGAACAGCTCGGGGACGGTGACGGGTTTGGAAGGTGGGATCGTGGTCATCGTGGGCCCGGGCGGAGCGTGGCATCGGGCCAGACCGGCCGTCAAGGTTGCGCGGCACGTGCCGGCGGAGGCCGGTCGGCCCGGGGACGATGCGCCGCGCCGGTCGCGGCGCGCGGCGATTCTCCCGCCACCGGATCGCCGGCGTGCCCGCGTCGAGCGAGCGCCGCGGCGCTCGCGGGCTCGCGTCGTGGCGCGGGGGCCAGTCGTCCGCGAATGCACGGACTGCGAGCAATGCTCATGGAGCCCGCGGGGCGGCGCGGCCAGCGGCTCCGCAGCGGTGAGGAGCACCGCGGCTTTGCGATCCTGGTCGGCCGCGAACGTCGGGCTGGTCCCCTGTGAATCGATCGTCACGGACGAACAGCGTGATCGCCTCGTGTTTCGTCGAAATCGAAGCCCAGGCTCGCGAGCAGACTCTGCGCCCGATACGTCATGCATACCATCAAGGATTCGGGGGACGATGGATCGAAGACCGCTCGACGAGTTTTGCGACCTCGTGCGCCACGAGCCCGCGATGCCCGGCAAAGCGAGGCGCGCCACGCCACCGACTCGAGCCGCGGGAGCGACGACGGCGTGACTCGAGCGGAAGTTCGGCGAGCCGGTGAGCGAGGACGCTGCCCATCGCCGCTCACCGTCGAGTCTGGACGGCGACCGTCTCGCCGTCGACCGTGCGCGCGCCAGGATCGTCGTCCGCGACCCCGACCTGCGAGCGCAGCGAGCGTGGCGTGCGGTCTTAAAAACATGTCCGAAGAGGCAGATCGGGACGGGCTCGGCTGTGATACTCAAGCATGGTGACCATCGATCCCCAGCTCGCGCTGGTCGAGGCGGCGGCCGACGGCCTCCTCGACTCGATCGCCGCGGCGCTGGGTCGTGGTGCGCAGGTCGACGGGGTCGCGCAGGTCAACCGCCACGGCGTGATCGACCCCAAGACGGCGCTCTACGAGGCGGTGCGGCACCTGCAGGTCGAGGCGGTGCGCCTGCTGCTGTCGCGCGGGGCCCGGCCGGAGCGCACGCCGCCGGAGCTGCTGCGGGCGTCGTTCTGGCGCACGCTGTCGCCGGCGTTCGCGGCCGCGTCGGCCGGGCCGGGCTCGCTCGTGCACGTGGCGGCAGGGGCCCACGTGTTCCACTGCGACGGCGACGAGCGCTCGCGGCGGACGCTGGCGATCGTGGCGATGCTGCTGGCCGCGGGCGCGGACGCGACGGCGCGCGACGAGAACGGGGCGACCGCGCTGCACCACGCGGCGAGGGTCGGCAAGAGCGGCGAGGTCGCGCGGGCCCTGCTGGCCGCGGGCGTCGCCGTCGACGCGGTCGATCGCGCCGGCTGGTCGGCGCTCGATCACGCCAGCGACGTCGGCTTCGCCACGGTGCTGCTCGACGCCGGCGCCGACCCCGACGGCCACGCGCCGGAGGAGGGGCCGCTCGATCGCTTCTTCAGCGGCGCCCGGCTGTCGCGCGTCGAGCACCGCCGGCGGCTCACCGCCCAGGTGGAAGGTCGGCAGGTCGACCTCGCGCTGCTGCGGCTGGCTCGCGGCGCGCGGGCGACCGCGGGCGCGCTGTTCTTCGCCGCCGGCTGCGGGCGGCCCGAGCTGGTCGAGGCGCTGCTGGCCGCGGGGGCCGATCCGCGCGACAGCGAGCCGAACGGCCACACCTCGGCGCTGAGCGTCGCCGTCCGGTCCGGCGATCTGCGGGCGGTCCAGGCGCTGGTGGCCGCGGGCGCGCCGATCGACGCGGCGGCGTTCTGGGGCACGCGGTCGCAGGCCGGCGCGGCGATCTTCGCCTGGCTGGCGGCGCGGGCCGAGCGGCCTTCGATCTCGGAGGGGCTCGCGCGTACGGCCGGGACGGCGTCGGCGGAGGAGGTCACCGCGCTGGTCGACGCCGGGGCCGACCTCGATGCCGCGCACGCGTTCGGCGGCCTCGACGGCTGGACCGCGCTGCACGTCGCCGCGTCGCAGGGCAACGCCGACGCGGTGCGGGTGCTCCTGGCCCGCGGCGCGACCGACCGCCGCGGGCCCGAGGGCAAGACCGCGCTGGCGCTGGCCCGCCGCTCCTCGGCCCCGGACTCGCGCGCCTGCAGCACGATGCTCGCCGCCGAGACGCGGCCGAAGTCGCCGCCGCCGCGGGTCGTCGACCCGCACGCCGTCGGCGAGCGCGTGACCCACGCCAAGTTCGGCCTCGGGACGATCGTCGCGGTCGAGGGCTCGCCCGGCGACCAGCGCAAGTTGACGATCGACTTCGGCGGGACCCGCCGGGTGCTGCTGGCGAAGTTCGTCGCGCCGGCGTGACCGCGAAAATGGTGCGACCCGCGAATCGCGTGAGCATGCGATTCGCGAATCATGTGAGAGGGCCGGGTGGGGATCGAACCCACGACCGACGGATTAACAATCCGCCGCTCTCCCGCTGAGCTACCGACCCTGGGGAATGCGAGGGCTGCTCTGTAGGGGATTCGAACCCCTGCGAACCTCCTTGAAAGGGAGGTGGCCTTGCCGCTAGCCGAACAGAGCGACGATGCGCGGGCGGAGGGGCTCGAACCCTGCGTCTCGGGAGTGAGGTTCCCGGATCCTGGCCAGTTGGACGACGCCCGCGTCTCTTTTAGAAAAGAGAGGAGATTCTCCTGCGCGGGCCCATCACTCTCAAACCCCGCGCAGGATCCGCTCGAGCTCCCGTTCCTCGTTGAGGACGCGGAAGCGAGCAGGATTGCTCGAATTGGGATTGAGGCGCGACATGACGACCGGAGTATCCGCGAGGTCCGGCGCGGCGTCAAGTCCATTCGTGGTGGTCCGCTTCACAATTCGTGTGAGTGCAGAACCGCGCGAGGTGTGGACATTCCGGCTCGCGGTCCGGTGAGCGACGGGGGCGGGCGACCGGGTGTCTTTCAGGACATGTGAGCGGGCCGGCTGCAGGCTACCCGGCCAGATGGGCGTGCCGGGCCAGTCGCTCCATTCGCTGCCGAGGCCGCGGTCCATGAAGGTGGCGCAGACGCTGCAGTGCCCGTGGGTACGGGCGTGGTGCGAAGGCGGGGGTGGGCTCGCTGCTCACGTGCCAGCGCTCAGCCGGGCGTGTCGACGGCGTCGTCGATGCAGGCGTCGGCGGCGGCGAGGAGGCGCTCGCGCGTGGGCTCGGGCAGCCGTGCAGTCGCGGCGGACTCGAGCTCGGCGCGGGTGATGCCGTCGTCGCTGCGCCAGCGGACGCGCTCGGGCGTGACCTCGCGGCGCCAGCCGCGGAGGTGCCCGTCGGCGAGCGGCGGATCTTTGCGGTCGATCGTCAACACGGGCGCCTCCGGCGTGGCGCCTCGCAAGGTCACCACGCGGTAGAGGAAGTTGTCGCCGTGCACCTCCTGGAAACTCACCGAGCCGCCCGCGAACTGCCGGACGGCGGCCTCGGTCGCCGCGGACCACACGACCTGGCCGCATCGCTGCTGCCACGGGCTGGTGGCGCCGCTGGTGTCCAGGGGTTGCAGGGGCCACGTCTCGGCGCTGGTGCAGGCCGAGACGACGAGGAGCAGGTAGAGCGCGGCGCGTGACATGGTTGGTTGCAGAGGGGGACTTCGAGGGGGCGCAGGCGCCCGGTGCGATATTGCTTGGAGCAATGTTGGAAAGGGCATGTCGTGATGGACATGCTCCAGGGGGCATGTCCGAAGATTCAGACGACGAAATCGCGGAACACGTGCGGGCCGTAGACGGTCTCGCGGATCCGCTCGAGCTCGGAGTACATGTCCCAGGCGTCCTGGGCCCGCTGCTGCCGGCTCGGGCGGGCCAGGTGGCGGACGAAGCGCTGCAGCGGGTCGGGCACGTGGTCGGGCAGCTCGAGGCTCAACGGGTCGCCGCCGAGGAGGAACGCCAGAGTGCGGCCGACCGACAGCAGGTCGGCGGCGGGGGTCGGCGGGCCGCGCTGGGCCACCTCGGGGGCGCTGTACTCGTCGTGCACGGCGCGGAAGCCCTGGCCGGTGCGGCCGGGCTCGACGATCGCGTAGCACCAATCGACCAGCACGACCCGGTGGTCGCGCGGGCGCACGATCAGGTGCGCGGGCTCGATGTTGCCGTGCAGCACGCCGAGGTCGTGCGCGTGTCCGAGGACGCTCAGGGTCCGGCGGGCGATCCAGACGATGTGCTCGGGCGGCACGCCGTGCGGCAGACGGGCGCGCAGGGCGGTGCCGTCGAGGCCCTCGACCAGGCCGAGCAGGTTGCCGGCGCGGCCGTCGGCGGTGAAGAAGCGGCCGTGCAGGCGCGGCAGCAGGTCGCGCTGACGGGCGTCGCCGGCGTGCAGCCGCTGCAGCACCTCGGCCTCGTTGAACAGCAGGTCGTTGTCGGCGGCCGCGAGCGCGACCTTGGCGACGCAGGGGTCGCCGTCGTCGCCGGGGGCGCGCCAGATGCCGGCGAGGTCGCCGTCGCCGAGGTGGTCGGCGAACTCCCGGGCGACGCCGGCGACCTCGACCCATAAACCGGCGGGCGGAGCGGCCGCCGATCGGTAAGGCCCCGGGTCCGCAGACGTGTGCGTCGCGGAGTTCGCGGGGGATCGATCCTGCTGCAGCGTCGCAGTGTCCGACTGCAGCGTTGCAGGCGGGCCGGGCGGCAGATCCGGCAGGCCCTGCAGGGCGGCGGCGTGCAGCTGGTGGAGCTCGCGCTGCAGCTGCTTGGCGAGGTCCTGGGCGCCGGGGTTGCCGCCGTAGCGCTCGGGCGAGGCGACCGCGAGCCAGCGCCGCAGCTCGTCGCCGAGAGCCCGCGCGAGCGCGGCGCCCTGCAGCGAGCGGTCGCGCAGCGACATGAACACGACCTCGGGTCCGCCGCCGCGTGCCAGCAGGTCTCGCAGGCGTCGCAGCTCGTCGATCCGCATCGCCGGCGAGGCTATCACGAGCGGGCGAGTGACGCCGCCAGGGGGCCCGCAGCCGCGCCCTCCGCAGCCGCTTGCGAGCGCGCGCGTTTCCCCTGCGAAAGGTCGGAGGGACGTCACGGATCGGCGGTTCGTCCGCGGCCCGGGGCGGGCGGTTGACGCCGCTCGCGCGGCTCGATATGCCGCGTGTGCCATCATGTCCAACGATCTTCGCTACGACGGAAGAGTCGCCATCATCACCGGGGCCGGCAACGGGCTCGGTCGCGCCCACGCCCTCCTGTTCGCCTCGCGCGGCGCCAAGGTCGTCGTCAACGACCTGGGCGGCAGCACGCGCGGCGACGGCAAGAGCTCGGCCGCCGCCGACAAGGTGGTCGAGGAGATCCGCGCCGCGGGCGGCGAGGCGGTCGCCAACTACGACAGCGTCGAGGACGGCGCCAAGATCGTGCAGACGGCGATCGACGCGTTCGGCCGCGTCGACATCGTCGTCAACAACGCCGGCATCCTCCGCGACGTGTCGTTCCACAAGATGACGGACGGCGACTGGGACATCATCCAGCGGGTCCACGTCAACGGCGCGTTCAAGGTGACGCACGCGGCGTGGCCGAAGATGCGCGACCAGGGCTACGGCCGCATCATCTTCACGGCCAGCGCCGCCGGCATCTACGGCAACTTCGGCCAGGCCAACTACAGCGCCGCCAAGCTGGCGCTGGTCGGCTTCTCCAACACGCTCGCGCTCGAGGGCCGCAAGTACAACGTCCGCGCCAACACGATCGCGCCGATCGCCGGCTCGCGCATGACCGAGACGATCCTGCCGAAGGAGCTCATCGACGCGCTGCGCCCCGAGTACGTCAGCCCGCTGGTCGCGTGGCTGTCGCACGAGTCGTGCGAGGAGTCGGGCGGCCTGTTCGAGGTCGGCGGCGGGTTCTTCAGCAAGCTCCGCTGGGAGCGCACGCAGGGCCACACCGTCCGCCTCGGCCGCGCGATCACCCCGGAGCTGGTCAAGTCGAAGTGGAGCACCATCGTCGACTTCGCCAAGGCCACGCACCCGCCCGACGTCGCGGCCGCGCTGCAGCCGGTGATGGACAACGTCAACGCCGGCGCGAGCAAGGGCGGCAACGAGTTCGTCGACGTCGACCAGGCGCTCGGCTACGAGATGCCGAAGGTCACCACCGAGTACGACGAGCGCGACCTGTCGATGTACGCGCTCGGCGTCGGCGCCGCCGCCGACCCGCTCGACGACACCGAGCTGCGCTACGTCTACGAGATGCACGGCAAGGGCTTCTGGCCGCTGCCGACCTTCGCCGTGATCCCGGCCCAGACCGGCATCATGCAGGCGTTCAAGGACGGCCACACGGCGCCCGGCTTCAACTTCGGCCTCGACCGCCTGCTCCACGGCGAGCAGTACACCGAGCTCAAGCGCCCGCTGCCGCCGCACGCGAAGCTGACCCATCGGACATGGGTGAAGGACATCTTCGACAAGGGCAAGAACGCGTTCATCGTGTTCGCCACCGAGAGCTCCGACGAGTCCGGCGAGGTCATCGCCTACAACGAGCTCGGCGCGGTGATCCGCGGCGCGGGCGGCTGGGGCGGCGACCGCGGCCCCTCGGGCGACAGCAACACCCCGCCCGACCGCAAGCCGGACGCGGTGGCGGAGGAGCAGATCCGGCCGAACCAGGCGCTGCTGTACCGCCTGTCGGGCGACTGGAACCCGCTCCACGTCGACCCCGCGTTCGCCGGCGCGTTCGGCTTCCCCAAGCCGATCCTCCACGGCCTGTGCACCCTCGGGGTGGCCGCCCGCCACGTGATCAAGCACTTCGCCGGCGGCGACCCGCGCAAGTTCAAGAGCATCAAGGTCCGCTTCAGCGAGAGCGTGTTCCCCGGCGAGACGCTGGTCACCGAGATGTGGAAGGAGTCCGACAACCGCGTCGTCCTCCGCTGCAAGCTGAAGGAGCGCGACAAGGTGGTGCTGTCGCAGGCGGCGATCGAGTTCTACTCGGAGATCCCGCAGCCGAAGCCGAAGGCCAAGCCGGCGGTCGCGGCCAGCGCGAGCGCCGAGGTCGCGCCGAACAGCGCCGACGTGTTCACGGCGATCGACCAGTTCCTGAGCAAGAACCCCGATCTGGCCAAGAAGGCAGGCGTGGTGTTCCAGTTCAAGCTCAAGGACCCCGAGAGCGTTTGGACGCTCGACCTCAAGAACGGCAAGCTCGCGGCCGGCGAGGCGGCGACGCCCGAGTGCACGCTCGAGCTGACCGACGCCGACTTCATGGCGATGTGCTCCGGCAAGGCCGACCCGCAGAAGCTGTACATGAGCGGGAAGATGAAGATCGGCGGCAACCTCATGGCGTCGACCAAGCTCAACTTCCTCACCAAGCTCGACCCGGCGACCGTGATGGCGGCCGCGCGGGCGCGGGCGGGCGCGGGCGGCGGAGCGGCTGCGGCCGCGCCGGAGGTCCCGGCGGCGCCGACCAGCGCCGACTACATGGCGGCGATCGGCGCGTTCGTGGCGGGTAACGCCGAGCTGCCGGGCAAGGTCGCCACGGTGTTCCAGTTCCGCCTCAAGAACCCCGACTCGAGCTACGTGTTCGACCTCAAGTCGAACCCGGGCAAGGTCTACGCCGGCGAGGTCGAGGGGGCCAACTGCACGCTCGAGCTCAGCGACAGCGACTTCATGCTGATGACCACCGGCAAGGCCGACCCGCAGAAGCTGTTCGGCGAGGGCAAGCTGAAGATCGGCGGCGACTTGATGGCGTCGATGAAGCTCGGCTTCCTCAAGAAGATCGACATGAGCAAGGTGAAGGCCGGCAGCGCGCCCAAGGCGGCCGCGCCGGCGGCGGCGGCGGCGGCCCCCAAGGTCGCGCAGGCGGCGGCGGTGCTCGACCAGGCCGCGGCGAAGCTGGCGGCGACGAAGTCGGCCCAGGAGGTCACGATCGAGCTGCGCGTGAAGGGCCCCGACGCGGTGTTCTTCCTGCAGGTCGGGCCGCAGGGCGGCAAGCTGGTCGACAAGGCCGCGGGCCCGGCGACCTCCACGATCACGGTGGCGGACGAGGACCTGGCCGCGCTCGCGCAGGGCAAGGCCAAGCTCGTCACCCTCTACCAGCGCGGCAAGCTGCGCGTCGACGGCGACGTCGCGGCGGCCCACCTGCTCGCGGCGCTCGAGCCCAGCAACTGACGGACGAACCGAACCAAGCGGAGAAACCCAGCCATGAGCAACAAAGTCAACGTGATCGGCGTCGGCATGGTGAAGTTCGCCAAGCCCGGCGCGAGCGACGATTACCACGTGATGGCGGCCAGCGCGGCCCGCACGGCGCTGCAGGACGCGGGCGTCGATTACAAGGACGTCGAGCAGGCGTTCGCCGGCTACGTCTACGGCGACAGCACCTGCGGCCAGCGGGCGGTCTACGAGCTCGGCCTGACGGGCATCCCGGTCGTCAACGTCAACAACAACTGCTCGACCGGGTCGACGGCGCTGTGGCTCGGCCGCCAGGCGATCCTCGCCGGCGAGGCCGAGTGCGTGCTGGTGGTCGGCTTCGAGCAGATGGAGAAGGGCGCGCTCGGCAGCAAGTTCAACGACCGGCCGACGCCGCTCGACAACTTCGCCGGCACGATGGACCGCCTGCAGGGCTTCAACCAGGCCCCGCCCGCGGCGCAGATGTTCGGCGGCGCCGGCCGCGAGTACCGCTGGAAGTACGGCACCCGCCGCGAGACGTTCGCCAAGGTGTCGGAGAAGGCGCGCAAGCACGCCAACCGCAACCCGTACGCGCTGTTCGGCGACCTCCTCAGCGTCGAGGAGATCCTCGCCTCGCCCGAGGTGTTCGACCCGCTGACCCGCTACCAGTGCTGCCCGCCGACCTGCGGCGCGGCGGCGGCGGTGCTCTGCTCCGACGCGTTCGCCAAGAAGAAGGGGATCGCCAATTCGGTGTACATCGCCGCCCAGGCGATGCGGACCGACTTCCCCAGCACCTTCGAGGAGAACAGCATGATCAAGATGGTCGGCTACGACATGGCCAAGAAGACCGCCGAGGCGGTCTACGAGAAGGCCGGCCTGGGCCCGCAGGACGTCCAGGTCGTCGAGCTCCACGACTGCTTCACCGCCAACGAGATCCTGACCTACGAGGCGCTCGGCCTGTGCCCCGAGGGCGGCGCCGAGAAGTTCGTGTGGGACGGCGACAACACCTACGGCGGCAAGTTCGTGACCAACCCGTCCGGCGGCCTGCTGTCGAAGGGCCACCCGCTCGGCGCCACCGGCCTCGCCCAGTGCACCGAGCTGGTGTGGCAGCTGCGCGGCCAGGCCGACAAGCGCCAGGTCGAGGGCGCCAAGGTCGCGCTGCAGCACAACCTCGGCCTCGGCGGCGCCTGCGTGGTGACGATGTACCGCCGCGACTGAGCTGACCGTCAGGACAGGCCCGGTAGGACATGGCGCGCGGGACAGGTCTCAAAGGACCTGCCCCCAGCGCCATGTGTTTTTCGCGCGGCCGACGGGCCCCGGCGCGGCGACTCACGCGCGGGGCGGCGAGCGTCGCGGGCGGCATTTGCTAAGGTCGCGGCGATGTCCGACCTCGACGCTCTCCTCGCGCTCACCCCCACGGGCCCCGGCCAGTTCCGCGCCGAGGTGGCCGACGGCTGGCAGCAGGGCCGCGGGGCGTTCGGCGGCCTCGTCATCGGCCTGCTGGTCCGCGCGGCGGCGGCGGTGGCGGCCGACCCGACGCGGCCGCTGCGGTCGCTCGGCGCCGAGCTGTGCGGGCCGACGCAACCTGGCCCGGCGGACATCTTCGTCGAGGCCCTGCGCACCGGCACCGGGGTGACGACCCTGGCGGTCCGCCTGGTCCAGGCCGGCGAGGTCCAGGCCCACGCGGTCGCAGTGCACGCGCGCACCCGCGATCCCGGCCTGCAGTGGACCGAGCTGCGCCCGCCGGAGCTGGCCCCGCCGAGCGGCCTGCCGCTCGGCACGCCGGACGAGGGGCCCGTGTTCGCCCGGCACTGCGAGTTCCGCCCGGTCCACGCGCCGCTGTTCACCGGCGGCGACGAGGCGCGGGCCGAGGGCTGGTTCCGCTTCAAGCGGCCGCCGAGCGTCCGCGACGCGGCCTACCTGGCGATGCTGTGCGACGGCTGGTGGCCGGCCGCGTTCTCGCGCCTGACGTCGCCGCGGCCGACGGCGACGCTGACGTACACGTTCCAGCCGCTGGCCGACGTGTCGCAGCTCGACCCGGAGCAGCCGGTCTACCACCGCGCCCGCGCGGTGGCGATGCGCGCCGGCTACTCGGTCGAGTTCCGCGAGCTCTGGTCGCCCGCCGGCGAGCTGCTGGCGCTCAATCAGCAGACCTTCGCGGTGATCCGCTGAGGCGGGGGCCGCGGGTAGCGCTCGAGTCAGAACATGAACAGGCCGGCGAACACACCGAAGTGCGGCAGCGGCACGCCGTCGAGGATGCCGACGATACGCGCCTCGCCGCCCACGACGCCCTTGACCCGCGTGGAGCGCTGCACGCCGAGCACGACGCCGAGCCGCACGTCGGCTTCGAGCGCGACCGGCGTGCTGCGCCACATCAGCACGCCGCCGCCGAATTGATAGTAGAGGCGGTCCTTCGGGCCGCCGTAACCGAGTGCGGCGAGGTGGTGCCGGTGGTAGGCGACGCCGTAATTGCCGCCCCAGCTCAGGAAGGCGGTCCCTCGCTCGGCGCCACCGACCGAGACGCCGAGCTCGTAGCCCAGGGCCGTCTTCCACACCTGCCCCTTACGGTCGATGCGCGGGCGCAGCGACGAGCCAAGAAACAGCGACACCTGGCCCGAGGGAGTACCCGAGGCGACGCTCCACTCGAGGCTGTAATGGTTGGCGAAGACGAGCCGGCGGGGCGTCTCCATCGTCGTGGCCGGCGGCGAAGCCGGCGGCGGAGATGGCGCCTGCAGGAGCAGGGCGAAGGCCATCGAGTGGAGCATGGTGCCGCTAGCGTAACAGACGTGAGGCTTATGGCACGGTTTGCAACGACGCCGAGGCCGTACCGAAGAGTGACATCTGGTAGGTCATGTTCAACGTGAGGGGACCGGTCGTGCTCTGGAGGCTGCCGACGAGCTGATCGAGCTCGGCGTTGAGGACCCCGCCGTTGTCGGTGACCGAGACGCCGTCGATCAAGACCGGTCCACCCCAGAACTGGGCCTGCATCACGTCGGTCGGGAACGTGATATTCTTGCGGATCTTGTCCCAGGTGCCGGAGAAGGGGACGCGGCTCTGGAACCCGATCTGCTGCAACTCGTATGTGCCGCCGCTGCCCGCCGCGTCGGTATACCCACCCTCCGCGTGGCCGGTGAGGCCGACGAGCGTATCAATGGTGATCGTGCAGGTGGTAGCCGTGCAATTAGACAGCGAGTAGCTGAGGAAACCCTGCACCCCGGTCATACCCGCCGAGTGACCGTCGGGAGTGATGATGGTGCCGCTGCCCTCGAACTGGGTGAAGGGCCCGTCCCCAATGATCAGCGGCTCTCCATCGCACTGCCAGTCGTTAGCATCTACCAAATCAATCTTCCAAGGCTCCTCCTGTTCATCGCCATCGATATCGTCGTTGTTCAACTCGTCCGTCCAATCGCCTTCGAAGATGCAGTCAACATACTTCGGAACCGAGCAGCCCGCATTCGCGCAGGCCATCGTGAGGGAATCATTGAAGTTGGTGCATCCATCCTCACATTTCGACTTCGCGTCCGCCTGGCTCTGCGCCACGACGCACTTGGAGAGTTTCTTCTGCCCGGCAAGCAGATTGACCGTGCTCGTCCAGCATGCGTCGTAATCATCGTCTTCAGGGTATAATCCCGGATCACGGTTGTAAGGGTCGTTCCCGAGAGCATCATCAGGGGAGATGTTGGCGCACTTGTGTGGCGACCGAAGGCTACAGTAGTACGTTCCGGGCCCGTCATTGAGGCCACCAGTGGTCTCCGTGTCGGTAGTCGTTGGCGCAGTGGTCGTTGGTTCGGTGGTCGAGTCGCCGCCGCTCGTGGCCGAGGTCTGACCGCTGCCACCACTGCTGTTGCCGGGCTCCTGGCCCACGCAACCCTTCGACTTTGCTGGATAGTACCAGACGGGGAAGTTACCCCGAGGGATTCCTGAACCGGAACAGTTCCCGACTTGGTCCGCGGTCAGGACGGTCATATCGCCCTGATGGGCGTCGTCGCCGAACCAGTTCCAGGAGCACAGCTCCGTGTCGTTGGGTTTGGGATCATTCCAGCACAGAGGCTCGGCAACCACGCAGTACTCTTTTGTCTCGGTCTCCTGTGTGACAGGATCTTTGTACTCACAGATGATGTGTCGCTGATACTCGGGTGGGGAACATCCCGGAACGACCAGAACCGACAAGGAAACAAGAATGCAGGATGTAGCGTGCTTCGACATTTTGAACCGATTGGTGTGAGACAGCGCTGGATGGTTGTAACATACCAAAGAGCGCTCGATCCTTATACCAACCAAACGGATGCAGTGTCAGTCTCCCTTCTCTTTGGTGTGTGAGAAGACTCAGCGGCGGGGGCAGCAGAAATGAAATCTCTGAGACGAGCTTCGGGTACATTTCTGTCAGACATGCGACGACGCTCAGGGGTTCACCCGGTCGAATTGGGGACCGCGCTGATGCTGAGCGCCTGCCTGCCCGAGCTCAGGCAGGTGCAGGGGGAGTATGTCCTCTACGAGTACAGCGCGGAATTGCACCCCTGCGCCGGCAATGCGGCCTTCGTCGATCGGATGGCGCCGTTCCTAGCGGGTCAGAGCGGCGTCCCCGTGCCGGACTCGGTGCGATTCTCGTGGATGAGGAGCGAGGAGCAACCTTTGCCGAGCTTGTCGGAGAATGGTGGACTCGCGGTTGGCGAGCACGCGTGGATTTTCAGGCCCGTTTCGATTCACGAGTTCACGCACGTGATTACGGGAGGCATGGTTGCACGATTTTTCACGGAGGGGATCGCCACCGCGATGGATGTCCTCGGGGATGGCCGGGGACCGCGGTACGCCACCGATACGGAACTCGCCTTCGAGGGGTGGGACCCGCGAAACACCATGATGGCGATCCGCAGCCAGGACGTGAATTATGCGACCGCAGCCGTGTTCGTCACTTACCTCCTGGTGCAGCACGGGCCCGAGCGATTCGGCGAATTTTATCGTCGCCTCGGGGGTCCTGCGAGCATGCGGTGGATCGCCGCGCAGTTCCGCGACGTGTACGGGCTCGAGCTCGAGGCCGAGATCGAGACGTTCTTGCAGGGCGTCCCGGAGTGCAGCGACGACAGCTTCCCGCTCCTGGTGGCCGAGTGCACTGGCCCAACGATCCCGTGGCAGAGCGAGGGATTTTGGCGGTTCGAGGGATCGATGGATTGCGAAGATCCAGAGGTCGTCGGCGGAGTCGAGCCGGGCTACGCGTGGCCCAGTTCTCGCGCCGTCACGGTCGAGGTCCCAGAGGACGGGACGTACTTCCTCTACATCAACGAGACTCGCGACGCCTGGCTGCGCGTCGGCCCGTGCTTTGGCTGCCCTTGGGAGGACGAGGGCATCTTCCTCGAGGACGAGAACCACGGCAAGGTCCTGCAGTTGGCGGCGGGCAAGTACTATGTCCGGATCGGATCGCGGTCAGATCTGTCGCCCGAGGTCACCGTGCGGCTCGAGAAGGTGTGAGGACGTGGGAGGGAATTGACTGCTCTACCAGGCCATGTCACGGAGGGCATGCTCAAGCGAACAGGAACTCGAGCGCGGCCGGGGCGCGGCGGCGCCAGGCGCTCTCGTGGTGGACTGCGCCGGGGTCGAACACCCAGCGCATCGCCTCGGGGCCGTAGCCGCGGCGGCGCAGCAGCTTGACCATGCGCTCGGTGGCAGGGCGCACGCGCGGCTCGTTACCGCCGGCGTCGAGGTAGATCCGCGACACGGGCGGGTTTTGCCGCTCGGACACGAAGGTCAGCATCTTCTCGCGCGCCACCCACAGCGACGGCGACATGCACAGCGCCCTGCCGAACACGTCGGGGCGGTGGAAGTGGGCGTACAGCGCGGCCAGGCCGCCGAGCGAGGAGCCGCCGACGGCGGTGCCTGCCAGGTCGTGGCGCACCGCGAAGGCGCTGCGGATCTGCGGCTGCAGCTCGTCGACCATCCAGCGCACCAGGTGCGGCGCCTGGCCGCGCTGGCGCAGGCGGAACGGCGACAGCTCGCGCATGCGGTACGGGCCGCCGTGGTCGATGCCGACGATCAGCGGGGCGACGCCGCCGCGGGCGCACAGGTCGCGCGCGGCGTGGTGCAGGTACCAGCCGCCGCTGTGCGAGGGCTCGTCCTCGAAGATGTTCTGGCCGTCGAACATGTAGAGCACCGGCGGCGGCGCGCCGGCGTCGGGCGGGACGTACACGCGCACCAGCCTGGGCCCCTTGAGCCAGGGGATCTGGAACACCCCGAACATGTGGATGCGGTCGTGCACGCTCGCGCGAGCGTAGCAGCTCGCTGCTCGCGTGGGCCCGGACGTGACTTCGCCGACGCGGCGGGCGGTGTGGAGCGGGGGCCTTGACGCCCGCGCTATGCTTTCTGGTCGCGCGGGCGTGACACTCACCTGTGCCAGCGGACATGTTTTTATGAGCATGTCTTCATGCATGTCCCGCGAGACATGTGGTGAATGCGATCGTCCTCCGGCGATCCGAGCGGCTCAAGGCGGGGGAGCGGCGGCGTCGATCGCGGCCAGGAGGCGCTCGCTGCGGGCGGCGTCGTCGGCCATCGCGTGGGCGCGGAAGAACTCGGCCAGCTGGCGCTCGCGGGTCGCAGGGTCGTAGGCGACCGCGTACTGCAGCTTGCGCCGGCACACCGGACAGAGGTGGAGCGGGGCGGCGTCGCTCTCGTCGAGGTGGTTGCAGCCGTTCATGATGCAGTGAAAATGGACGCAGTGCTCGAGGCCGAACATGTGGCCGACCTCGTGCACGAGCAGGCCGAGCCCGCGGCGGAGGATCTTCAGCTTCGCGCCGGCGCCGCGCGGCTGGCCGTAGAAGGCCGGATCGAAGCGGGCGAAGCTGTAGACGCCGACGCGCTCGTCGAAGCTGGCGTAGCCGAACACGAAGTTCCAGCCGGGGTCGGGGTAGAGGTCGGCGGTGGTGACCGCGATCAGGGCGTAGGCGTCGGCCGGGACGCGCGGCTTCATGCCGGCGAGGATCGTGCGGGTGTCGTATTGATGATGGTCGTCGCGGCCGCGGCCGCGGGCCTTGAGCGCGGCCATGGTGGTGGGCGCGAGGCGCTCGACCGGCAATTGAAAGTACCGCGCGGCGAAGTCGGCGACGACCGCGAGGCTCGGCCACTCGCCGCCCTCGAACGCGCCGATCGGCAACATGCTCAGCTTGCGCCGCGCCTCGGTCGGTCGATTGTGCCGTTGAGCGACGAATTGCGCGAAGGTCTGGCCGGGCTCGCGGTGCTCGCTCAGCCAGTCCTGCGGCCCGGGTCGCGGGATCGGCCGATCGTCGTCGCCGGGGGTGAAGGCGGCCTGGAGGTCGGGCGGGAGCTGGTCCAGGGCGCCGAGAGCGACCAGTCGCGCGGCCCGGTCGGGCGGGCTGAACTTGCGGGCCCGGGCGAGCGCAGGTGCGAGGGCGACGGGCGCGGCGAACAGGGCCCGCAGGAGCGAGCGACGCGTGGCAGGCATGCCGGCTGCTACGCGCGGGTCCAGGGGAAGTGTTCCAGGCTGTTCATGATCCTCAGGCGCGCGACCACGCCCGCCGGGGGTCGTGTCGACGATCGCCTGCCGAGGTGCGTGGCGAAGGACGTGGGATGTCCCTCGGGACATGCTCGGCGTGGAGCCGACGCCGCGCCGGGGCAGAGAGAGGATGCGAGCTGTCCTTCTGGACAGGATCGATCAGGCCGCGCCGCGGCGGGCTTCCTCGGCCGCGAGCGTGAGATGTCCTGAAGGTCAGGTTCGGTGCGAGGTCGTGCCGAGGAGGCCCACGCGCCGATGAGATCGCCGTCAGCGAAAGTCGCGCCGCGGGCTCGCATTCGGGCGAGAGGCGCGTCTGCGGGCTTGGCAGGCGGCCGGGCGGTCGTGGTATAGTTTGCGGCGAATCGCATGCAGGCGACGCCCCCGAATCCTGCCGATCTGCGCCTCGGCGAGGCGCTCGGGAGCGGCGCGGTGGCCACCGTGGTGCGCGTGCACGCGAGTGACGGGCGGCAGTTCGCCGGCAAGATCCTCCACAGCTCGCACCAGCAGGACGCGGCGGCGCAGTCGCGCTTCGCTCAGGAGGCCGAGCTGCTGCGGGGGGTCCGCGACGCGCACATCGTCGAGGTGTTCGGGGTGGTCGAGATCGCCGGCGAGCGGGTGCTGCTGCTCGAGTTGGTCGAGGGGCCGACGCTGGCGGAGCTGATCGCCCGCGAGGCGCCGCTCGGCGAGGCGCGGCTGGCCGCGCTGGGCGCGGGGATCGCCCGCGGTCTGGCGCGCGCGCACGCGGCCGGGCTCGTCCATCGTGACCTCAAGCCGGCCAACATCCTGGTCGCCGGCGGGCACACGCCGAAGATCGGCGACTTCGGCATGGCCCGGGCGACGTCGCTGGCCGGCGTCGATCGCAGCGCGCTCACGGTGCTGGGCACGCCCGACTACATGGCGCCCGAGTGCCTCGACCCGCTGGCGGTCGACGTCCGCAGCGACCTCTACGCGCTCGGCTGCATCCTCCACGAGATGGCCACCGGCGGGCCGCCGTTCGCCGGGGCGACCGCGTTCGGGGTGATCGAGGCCCACCGGCGCGCGCCGGTACCTGTCCTTCCGGACAGCTTCTCACCGCCGCTGCGCGCGCTGGTGCAGAGCCTGCTGGCCAAGGCGCCGGGCGACCGGCCGCAGGGGGCCGCGCAGGTGGCAGGGCTGCTCGAGCAGCTGGCGGCCGGGAGCACCTCGGCGCTGGCGGTGTTCACGGGCGAGCGCGACGGCGGCGACCCGCCGTGCGCCGGCTGCGGGCAGCCGCGGGCGGCGGCGCTGGCGGTGTGCCTGCACTGCGGCCTGCGGGCGGCGCGGGCCGAGGCGGGGCCGTTCACGGTGCTGGTGTCGGGGCCGGGCGAGCCGGGCGACCAGCTCGACGTGGCCCTGCGCGAGGCGCTGCGGCGGTGGGTGGCGGGCAACCCGGGGCTCCACATCACGCCCGGCCTGCTCGACAAGCGGATCCCGCGGGTGCCGTTCACGCTGCTGCGCGGGGTGTCGGAGGCGACTGCGCGGGCCGTGGGCGAGGCGCTGCGGCAGATCGGGGTCGAGATCGAGGTGGTGCGCGGCGGGGCGCTGAAGTCGGCGGCGATGCGCAAGAAGGCGCGCGCGCTGGTCGGCCGCAGCCTCGCGGTCGCGCTGGCGTCGTCGGTCGGGGTGATGAGCAGCAAGGCGATCTTCGTGCTGGCGCCGCTGCTGTTCATCGGCGTGACGGTGGGCGCGACGTGGTCGTCGCTGCGCCAGGTGACCGGCCGCGGCGAGCGCCCGGCCGCCCTGCCGCCGCCGCTGCAGCGCGCGCTGGCCGAGGTCGAGCGGGTCGGGCCGACCATCGACGAGGCGCGCCACCGCCACAGCCTGCGCGCGGTGGTCGGGCGGGCGCTGGCGCTGGCGCCCGCGCTCGGGCCCGCGACCGGCGACCCCGAGGCCCCGGTCGAGGAGCTGGCGCAGGCGGTCACTGCCGCGACCGCCGCGGCGGCCCGCCTCGACGCCCTCGACCGCGAGCTCGCGGCCCGCGGGATCCAGGGCAGCGACGAGGCGGTGCGCGCGACCCTGCACGAGCGCGACACCTGGGCCGCGCGGCTGCTGTCGCTGACCGCGTCACTCGACGGCCTGGCCGCCCGGGTCGCCCGCTCGCGGGCCGGCGGCGGCGCGGGCGAGGGCGAGGCCCTGGCCGATCTGCGGGCCCGCGTCGAGGCGCTCGAAGAGGTCCAGCGCGGGGGGCGAGGGGCGTGAGGCCGTCAGCATGGCTTTGGGGACATGTGCAGGGCGACATGTCCGTTCGCGCCTTCGCGCGGGCGGGAGGGGCCCGCGGCGGCGCTTCGTCGCCGACCCCCGGAGGGCAGCGGCTGGAGCGCGCCGAGCGGGCGCCGGCCGCCGCACGCGACGCCGCAGCCGCGCGACGTCGAGGTTCGGGGCCCGGCGCGAGAGTGTCTGCACCCGGGATGCGGGATCTCGCTGGATATGCCTGTGCAGGCATGTTTTTCGGGGCATGTTCTTTGGCACATGGTGATTGGGGCATGTCCTTGAGAGCATGGCGAAAGGGGCAGGCATGAGCGGGCCGGAGATCCCGCGGCTGCCGGCGGAGCTGGGGGCCGAGGTCGTCGGCGCGGCCGAGCGGGTCGGGTCGGAGCTGCGCTGTCGGGTCCGGCTCGGCGACGGGCGCGAGGGGGTGCTGGCCTGGCTGGCGCCGGAGCTGGCGCGCGACGCGGCGATGCGGCGCCGCTACGTGCGCGACGTGGCCCGCCTGCGCGAGCTCGACGCGCCCGGGGTGGCGCCGGTGCTGGCGGCGGGGCCGAACGACCCGCGGGCCCCGGGGGCGCCGCCGCCGTGGCGGCTGCGGCTCGACCCGCGCGGCGAGACGCTCGAGCAGTGGCTGCGGCGGCGGGCGGCGGCGCCGGTCGACGAGGTGGTCGAGCTGGCGATCGCGCTGTGCGAGCTGCTGGCGGGGCTGCACGCGCGCGGGGTGGTGATCCGCGACCTGCACCCGCGCCTGGTGGTGCGCGGCGACGAGGGCCTGTGGCTGACCGACGTCGGCCTGGCGCGGGTCGACATCCTGTCGACGCGCACCGCCTCGAGCCTGCTGCTCGAGGGCTCGCCGTACGCGGCGCCGGAGCAGCTGGCGCGCACCGCCCTCGACCCGCGGGCCGACCTCTACGCCGTCGGCGTGATCCTCTACCGCGGGCTCACCGGGCTGCTGCCGCGCGGCGAGGGGCCGGCGTTCCTCGGCGAGGCCTCGCCGGCCCCGCCGCGCGCGCTGCGGGCCGAGGTGCCGCCGGAGCTCGACGCGCTGGTGATGCGCTGCCTGTCCCTCGAGCCAGGTGGTCGCCCGGCCTCGGCGCGCGAGCTGGCGGCGGCGCTGGCGGGCGAGGCCCCGGCCGGCGCGAGCGCGGCCCGCACGATCTGCCAGCACTGCGGCGCCCGCCTGCGCCTCGGCCAGCGGCTGTGCCTCGCCTGCGGCCGCGTCGGCGTGCAGTTCGAGCACACGCCGAAGGGCACCTGCGCGGTCGACCTGCGCGCGGCCAAGGAGGACGCCGAGTTCTTCGCCCGCCTGGCCGGCGAGCTGCGGACGCTGGCCGAGGGCGAGGTGCCGGCGCTCAACCTGGTGATCGGCGACGCCCGCATGTACTCGAAGGCCGAGCTCGAGCGGCGCCACGCGCTGCCGCTGCGGCTGTTCTCGGACCTGTCCCCGGAGACAGCCGAGCGCCTGCGCGCGCGCCTGACCGCGGCCAAGCTGCAGGTCGCGGTGGCCGACCGCTCGCCGCGGGCGACCCGGCGCCTGGCCGCGCGCACGCTCGGCTGGACGGGCGGGATCACCGGCGCGATCGTGGCGATGACCCTGGCCTTCGGGGCGCCGATGTTCGTGCCGTTGATCTTCGGCATGATGGGGGCATTGATCGCGCTGATCGTGTTCCTCGCCGCCTCGGCCGCGCAGAAGAAGGACCGGCCGACGCTGCTGCGCCTGCGCGCGGCCCCGGCGGCGCTGCCGGCCTCCGACCCGCTGGTGGCGCGCCTGGCCGGCCTGCTGACGCCCGACACTGCCGCCGAGGTGCGCGAGATCGTCGGCGAGCTGGCGCTGGCGGTCCAGCGCCTGGTCGACCACCGCGCCGCGGCCCCGGGGGCGCGCGCCGAGCTCGACATGATCGCGGGCTCGCTGACGCCGCTGGTCGAGCTGATCGCCCGCCAGGTCGAGCGCCTGCGCAGCATCGACGCCGACCTGGCGAAGCTCGACGAGGGCGCCCTGGTCCGCGCCCTCGCCGGCAGCGAGGCCCGCCGCGAGCCGCCCGAGCGCCGCGAGGAGCTGCTGCTCGGCCTCGACCGCCTGCGCGCACTCGAGGACGAGCGCGCGCAGACGTTCCACCGCCTGCTCGAGGCGGAGCACCTGCTCCGCCGCGCGGTCGAGCTCGGCCTCGAGGTCCGCGACGACGCCGCCGAACACGAGCGCCGCGTGGCCCAGGCGCTGCACGAGCTCGGGGCGGGCTGACCGGGTGGTTTAAAGGACATGTTTTGAAGGGCATGTCCTTAGGGGCAGGATGGTCTAGACGTGAGGGCCGCGCGCGCGCGCGTCGGTCATGACTGTCCGCGCAGCAGCGCCTCGCTGGCGGTCCACAGGCGCTCGGCGGCGGCGGGGTCGATGGCGTGCGGCATGACGCCGAAGGTCCGGGTGGCGCCGTCGAGCTTCCAGGCGTCGACCTGGTCGGCGGGGACGGGCCGGGCGACCTCGCAGTTCTCGCAGTAGACGCCGCCGAGCCCGTCGAGCTGCGGGCTGGTGGCGCACCACACGGTGGTGGCCGCGCCCTGGGCGAGCGTCTTGAGCTGCCGCGAGGGGTCGCGGATCGTCCGGCCGTGCTCGTCGAAGACGCCGGTGGCCCGCAGATCGTCATCGGAGAGGTGCCGCTTGAGGTCGGTGTCGACGATGGCGCCGGGATGCAGCGAGAAGGCGCGCACGCCGTCGGGTCGGCCGCGCTGGTCGAGCGCCCGGGCGAACAGGATGTTGGCCGTCTTCGACTGGCCGTAGGCGCTCCAGCGGTCGTAGGCGCGTCGCTCGAAGTTCGGATCGTCGAACACGAACGGCGACAGGCGGTGGCCCCACGACGACACGCAGACGACCCGCGCACCGGCGGCCCGCCGCAGCGCCGGCCACAGGCGCTCGACGAGCTGGAAGTGCCCGAGGTGATTGGTGGCGAGCTGTGATTCGTAGCCGCGAGCGTCGCGGGCCAGCGGACAGGCCATGATGCCGGCGTTGTTGACGAGGAGGTGGAGCGGCTCGCCGCGGGCGAGGAAGCTCGCGGCGAAGCCGTCGATGGCGGCCGGATCGAGCAGGTCCATGGGCTCGATGTCGACGCCGGGGAGGTCGGCGAGGGCGCGCCGGGCCTTGTCCTGATCGCGCGCCGGGACGATCACGCGGGCGCCCGCGAGGCGCAGGGTTCGCGTGGTCTCGAGGCCGATGCCCGCGTAACCGCCGGTGACGATCGCGGTCTTGCCGGACAGATCGACGCCGCGGACGACCTCCTCCGCGGTGGAGGCGGCGCCGAAGCGCGAGCCGATGGGTGCTTGCAATGGGGTCATGGCCAGGAGTGTAAGGAGCCGATCCGGACGATGAATGCTGGAGAGTCCGGATTCCTTGTGCGATCGTCCGAGCGTGCTGCTCGACCCCTTCTCCGACATCCTGCGGCTGGCGAACGCCCGCTCGGTGGTCTCCGGCGGCTTCGTCGCCGGCGGTCGCTGGGCGATCCGCTTCCCCGCTCCGACGAAGATCAAGTTCTTCGCCATCGTCCGGGGGAGCGCATGGTTGCGCGTCGACGGCGAGAAGGCAGCGGCGCGCGTGGAGGCCGGCGACGTGTTCCTGATCTCGCGGCGGTCGTTCGTCCTCGCCAGCGCGCCGGGGGTGTCACCGGTCGACGCGCACCGCGTCTTCACCGGCGAGTCGCGTGCGTTCGCCCGGATCGGCCGCGGCGACGAGTTCTCCCTCCTCGGCTGTCACGTCGACCTCGACCCGACGAACGGCTCGCTGCTGGTCGAGGTGCTGCCCACGCAGATCCACGTGAGCGCGGCGTCTCCCCAGGCGACGGTGATGCAGTGGCTGCTCGATCAGCTCGTGCGCGAGCGCTCCGCGGAGCTGCCGGGGAGCGGGGCGGCGTCGCTGCAGCTGGCCCACCTGATGTTCGTCCAGATCTTGCGAGCGCACCTGGCAGGGTCCGAGAACCACACCGCCGGCTGGCTGCGCGCGGTGAACGACCCCCGCCTGGCGCCGGCGCTGCGACGGATGCACGCCGAGCCGGGCCGCGCGTGGCAGCTCGGGGAGCTGGCCCGCGCCTCGGCGATGTCGCGGACGTCGTTCGCCCACCACTTCAAGGCGGCCGCCGGGGTGGCGCCGCTGACGTACCTGACGCGCTGGCGGATGCGCCTGGCCGAACGCGCGCTGCGCGAGGCGGACACGCCCGTGGCCGAGCTGGCCCGCTCGCTCGGCTACGCGTCGGAGAGCGCGTTCAGCCACGCCTTCAAGCGGATCATGGGCGCCGCGCCGAAGCGCTACCGCGCGGCGGCCCAGGCGAAGACGCGCGACCGCCTCGCGGCGGCGAGCTAGCGGCGCTGGCGGTCAGGAGGTGAATGGATTGATAGTATATGTCATTTTGGACATGTCTTTATGTTCAAAATACATTCAGGGCACGGACCCGGTGACCATATGTCCTCAGGGACATGTCTTCGTGATACAGGCCGCGGCGGTGCGACCATCCGTGCTGCGGACGGCGGGGCAGCGCGAAGCGCCTGTCCGCCCGGAATGTCCTCCGGGACATGTCGTCGTGACGCAGGTCGCGGCGGCGCGACCGTCCGTGCTGCGGACGGCCGGACAGCGCGAGGGACCTGTCCGCTCGGACATGCGACAGCTCGCCTGGGCGGGCGGGCGACGGGAGCGACGCGGCGGCGCTCGACGGGCGCGGGCGTGCTTGCTAGAGTGGCGGCCGCATGCGCGCCGTTCGTGTCCACGAGCTCGTCGGGCCCTCGGGCCTCCGTGTCGATGATATGCCGGAGCCGCAGCCGGGCCCGGGCGAGGTGCGGATCGCGGTGCGGGCGGCGGGGGTCAACTTCCCCGATGTGCTGTTTTCGTACGGCAAGTATCAGTTCAAGCCCCCGCCGCCGTTCGTGCCGGGGCTCGAGGCCGCGGGCGTGGTGGCGGCGGTCGGCGACGGCGTCACTGCGGTCGCGGTCGGCGACCGGGTGGCGACGACGCTGGTCCACGGGGCGTTCGCGGAGCAGCTGGTGGTGCCCGCGACCGCGGCGGTGAAGCTGCCCGCGGCGGTCGGCTTCGAGCTCGCGGCGGCGACGCTGCTGACCTACGGGACGACGTGGCACGCGCTGGTCGACCGCGCGGGGCTGAAGGCGGGCGAGACGCTGCTGGTGCTCGGCGCGGCGGGCGGGGTCGGCATCGCGGCGGTCGAGATCGGCAAGCTGCTCGGGGCGCGGGTGATCGCGGCGGCGTCGACGGCGGAGAAGCTGAAGTTCTGCCGCGAGCACGGGGCCGACGAGGGCATCGAGTACACCCGCGAGGACCTCAAGGAGCGCAGCAAGCAGCTGACCGGCGGCGAGGGCGTCGACGTCGTCTACGACGCCGTCGGCGGGCCGTTCGCCGAGCCGGCCCTGCGCGCGATCGCCTGGCAAGGGCGCTATCTGGTGGTCGGCTTCGCGGCCGGCGAGATCCCCAAGATCCCGCTCAACCTCGTCCTGCTCAAGGGCTGCCAGCTGGTCGGCGTGTTCTGGGGGGCGTTCGCGGCCCGCGAGCCGGCAAAGAACCACGCCAACGCGGAGCGGATCCTCGCGGCCGTGGCCGCCGGGCAGCTGCGGCCCCACGTCGACGCGACGCTGCCGTTCGCCCGCGCCGGCGAGGCGCTGACGCGGATGGAGCGCCGCGAGGTGCTGGGCAAGCTGGTGCTGGTGCCGTAGCCGGGCCGTCGCACCGTCGCAAAAATGCCTCGATCCGGTCGTCCAGGTCGTCGAATGTGTGGGCGGCGAAGCGAGCCTCGCGGAGGCAGCGGATCGCCCCGCTCGACGCGGCCCTTCTCGTTGCTTCGCCGCGGAGCGCAGCCTTCGGGGCGAAGCGGTCCTTCGTGGCCAGGTTGAGGAGCGGGGGTCGAAGCGAATCGCGTCGCAGCGTCGTTCGACCGCCGCGCTCTTGAGATCGACGGAGAGCAGCTCGCGCGACACACCGCCGAATCGCTCGCGGGCATGCGCGTGGCCGGCGAGGAAGATGGGCATCTGTGCGCCGAGGTCGATGCGCGCGACCAACCGCCGCGACCAGCTCAGGACGACGAAGCCGACGCCTCGCCCTCGATGTCAGGTTCAGCCTCGCCAGTCTGTCCTTCAGGACAGGCTCCGAGCGCCATGGTCCGGCGGCGGACCATGGCCGCTTCCTCGAGCCGAGCGACCTGCGCTGGGGCTTCGATCGCCTCGCGCGCAACGCTCGAGTGACTCGGGCGCCGCGCGAGACGAGTTTCCCGAGCGTAGTCGTCGAGAGGGCGAGGTCGTGGAGGCGGCCATGAGACGATCGAGCATAACAATGAGACCCTTGTGCCCTGACTCGTTTCACATCCTCGGCGCACAATGACGCGTGTTCGGTTGACTCCGCTTCTTTCCGAGGAAACATCGCCATGTCTCGTATCCACACTCCCGCAGTCGAAACCGCCACAGGCGCTACCGCCGAGGTCTACGCCCGGATCAAGAAGGCCGCCGGCAAGGTGCCAAACACCTTCGCCGCGATCGGTGCGCTCGCACCCGCCGCGCTCGACGCAGTGCTGGCCGCCGACGCCGTGCTGGCCGCCGGCAGCCTGAGCAAGCAGGACCAGGAGACGATCAAGCTGCTCGTCAGCGAGATCGCCGGCTGCGACTACTGCGTGGCCGCGCACAACCTGCTCGGCAAGGCGACCGGCCTTCGACCGGAGACGCTCGAGCAGATCCGCAGCGGCGAATCCACCGGCGACGCCAGGCGCGATGCGCTGACGCGCTTCGTTCGCGTGCTGCAGCAGACCCGCGGAACCATCAGCGAGGAGGCGTACTCCGCGATCAAGGCCGCCGGCTACACGGACGCGCAGCTCGTGGAGATCGCCCTGGCGATCGTGATCGTGTCCTTCACGAACGTGTTCAACCGCGTCAACGACACGGACCTCGACTTCCCTCGCGTCGCGTGAGCCCTCGGCCGCGGGTCGGGCGGAAGCGACCCGTCCACCCGCGGCAACCACGATACCCAAACTTCAGGGGCGAAGAAACCATGAACTCTCTGCTCAACCTGCTCGGGAAGTCCGGCCTGCTGCGGAAGGACCTCGAGTACCACCTGATCCGCGCCTCGATGGTGCTGCTCTTCGTCATGTTCGGCTACCAGAAATGGTTCGAATACGAGGCGCAGACGTTGATTCCGTACATCAGCAGCGGCCCGCTGACCTTCTGGATGTATCCGGTGTTCGGCATTCGCGGCGCTTCCTGGTTCCTGGGCGTGTCCGAGTGGCTGTTCGGGGCCCTGCTGTTCGCCGGGTTCTGGAACAAGAAGCTCGGCGTGCTCGGTGCCCTCGGCTCGGTCGCTACTTTCATCGCCACCGTCACCATCATCCCGTTCATCCCCGGCGGCTGGGAAGAGTCGGCAGGCGGCTTTCCGGCGATGGTCGGCCCGGTGGCCTTCCTGATGAAGGACGTGGTGCTGCTGGCGGTTTCGGTGTACTTGCTGAAAGAAGACCTGGTCCGCCTCACGCCCGAGGCCGGGCGCGCATGAGCGAGACACGCCGAGGGGATCGACGACGGACCGCCCGGAGCCTTTCCGTTCGGGGCCGGCTCTGGCGGTTCAGCGCGACGCGTCGGCGGCCCGACGAGGCCCCGACGAACGCGCCTCGCGGCGCCAACGCGCCGGCGTGACACCCATGCGTTGCTTGAAAATGCGCTGAAAAGCGGCCTCGGATTGATACCCGACCGCCGCCGCCACGGCAGCCGTCGAAGCCGACGTGTTCTTGAGCTCCCTGGCGGCCACGGTCATGCGGATGTCCGTCAAGAGGTCGCTGGCCGAACGCCCCAGGGTCTGCTCGAATTGGCGAGCTGCAGTGGCTCGCGACATGCCGCACAGTCGCGCCAGATCGGGCAAAGTCCAGGGTCGGCCCGGCTCATGAAACATGGCCTCGACCGCGGGCGCGAGGCGGGGATGATTGGCCAGCGCGAGCAGTCCGGAGGGTCCTTGCCCCGCGTCGCTCGCCAGCCGCAACGTCAACGCGAACAGGGCGGTCGACAGCGCGTTCAGCATGGCATGGCCGCCCACCCTTTCGTCGGCCGACTCGGTCCGCATCAGGGATACGAGGCCCGCCAGTGGCTCACATATCGTGGACGGGGCCGCGGCCGGGCCGCGTGCGCGCACGACGAGCCGCCGAGGGAGGTACTCGCGCAGCAACCGATCGTGCCGTGCCGTGAGGACGAAATGACCGCAGAGCATATCCAGGCGGTCACCTGTCCCGTCGTTCTCGCTGATGGTCAGATTGAGCACGGCGCGGTTGCGGGCCGGTGCCCCGGGCGCACCGCTGCCGTCATGCAGTACATGGGCTCCGCCGCCGGGAAGCAGGAGGATGTCGCCCGCCGCGAGGTGCGTCCGCGGGCCGCCGTCCGGGCTCTCCAGCACGGCCGAGCCGCTCAGCACGACGTGATACGGAATCTCTCCTGCTGCCGCCGCAGGCTGGACGATGCGCCAAGGGGCGCCGTAGAGGCAGCGAAGATCGACGCGGCCACGGACGTGCAACATGTCGAGCAGACGGCTCAGCCAATCGATGGGCGGCGACATGTCGCACCGGATTCGTGAGACTCATGATAGCCAGTCGAGCTGGACGACCTCGCGGTCATGGCCGAATGGGTCGCGTGCAACGAGTCACTCATGGACCACGACCATCTTGCCGCGGGCCTCGTTGGCCTCCATGACGCGATGCGCTTCACGGATCTCGTCGAAGCGGAAGATCCTGGCGGGCTTCACGTCGAGCCGGCCGGCGGCGGCATCCGCCGCGATCTGCTGCAGCGGCACGTCCGACAGCGGGAAGCCCGGCGTGCCGAACACGAAGCTCCCGAAGAAGGTCAGGTAGACGCCGCTCGGCATCTGCAGCAGCGGGTTGAAATCGCGGATCGGGTCGAGCCCGCCGAGCCAGCCCGCGAGGCAGGAGCGGCCGCCGCGGCGCAGCATGGCGAGGGAATCGAGCATCACGCTGTTGCCCACCAGGTCGAGCACCGCGTCGATCGCCTTCGCTTCCGGGATGTGCCGCGACAGATCGGGCCGCTCGATCTCGCAGCGTTCGGCGCCGAGCCTCTCCAGCATGGGGAAGCGATCCCGATTGCGCGTCGTCGCGAGGACGCGCGCGCCGGCGTTGACCGCCAGCTTGAGCGCGGCCTGCCCGAAGGAGGATGTCGCGCCGCGGATGACCAGCAGCAGCCCCTCGCGGAGCTCCAGGTTGCGGAACAGGCAGGTCCAGGCGGTCGCGTAGGTCTCCGGAATCGCGGCGAGCTCGGCCCAGGGCAGGTCGGATTCGATCGACGCGACGTTGGTGGCGGGCGCGCGGGTGTATTCCGCGTAGCTGCCGTTGATGGTGCGACCGAGGCCGCCCATCAGCGCCGCGACCTTTGCACCGACCGGGAACTCGCCGCCCGGGCAGGACTTTACGACGCCGACGCATTCGATGCCGCTGACCGGCGCCGCTTCGGCCCATTCGCCGCGGCGCATGTGCATCTCGGCATGATTGATGCCGAAGGCCTTGACCTGGATGACGACCTGGCCGGCCTGGGGCTCGGGTTCCGGGATGTCGCGGTAGACGAGGCTGTCGAGCCCGCCGAATTTCTCGAGGACGATGGCACGCATGATGGCTCTCCGATGGATCGGCGGCCGCGCGGGGCGGGCGCTCGGTTGTATGATCAGTGGGGGAGGAAGCCGCGGATCTCCGTAGCGATCTCCGCGGCGTGGGTCTCCAGCGCGAAATGGCCGGTGTCGAACAGGCGGACGCGTGCAGCGGGGATGTCGCGCCGGAACGCCTCCGCGCCCGCGGGCAGGAAGAACGGGTCGTTCCTGCCCCAGACGGCCAGGAAGGGTGGCTTGTGGGCCCGGAAGTAGGCCTGGAAGGCCGCGTAGGAGGCGATGTTGCGCTTGTAGTCGCCGAAGAGGTCGAGCTGGATCTCATCGGCGCCGGGGCGGGCCAGGTAGTAATTGTCCAGCGAATGGCCGTCCGGCGAGATCATCGTCGCGTCAGGGACGCCGTGCGTGTATTGCCAGACGGTCGTCTCGGGCTGCAACAGGCTGCGCAGCGCGTCCCGGTTGGCGGCCGACGGGTCCTGCCAATAGGCGCGGATCGGGTTCCAGCCGTCGCTCAGCCCTTCCTCGTAGGCATTGCCGTTCTGGGAAATGATGGCGGTGATCCGGTCCGGGTGCTTCGCCGCGATCCGGAAGCCGGTGGGGGCGCCGTAGTCGAAGACATAGACCGCGAAGCGCGTCATGCCGACCACCTCGGTGAAGCGGTCGATCACCTCGGCGATGCGGTCGAAGCTGTAGGTGAAGCTGCCGCGGGCCGGCATGTCCGACTGCCCGAAGCCGGGCAAGTCGGGCGCCACGACACGGAAGCGATCGGCGAGCCGTGGCATGAGGTCGCGGAACATGTGACTCGCGCTCGGAAAGCCGTGCAGCAACAACAGCGCGGGCGCGTCGGCGGCGCCGGTCTCCCGATAGAAAATTTTCAGGCCGTCCACATCGACGGTGCGATAGCTGATGGCGGTCATGGCGGGGTGTCCTTGAGGTTCTGAGTAACCTTGTTGTGGCGGATTTTGAGGTTAGAAAGATGGCTCGCTGACTCCGCCTTGCCAGCGCCGTGAAGCCCGTAACCCTTCCAGGTGGAGCGCCGTCCTCTTGGACCTGGCACGGCTGGTAACCTCTTTGATTGCATTATGAAGGTTACCGATGGATCGTAACTTGTCAAGAGGCTTTTGAAGGGTTATTTGTGGCGGCGTGCACGACAGCCGCGCGTGGTCGATCGGCCACAAAGAGGAGTTGCGATGGACCGTCGTCCGCCTGCGATCTTCGTCGGCGATGCCCCCGGACTGGACTTCCTGAACTCGATCGCGACGCCGGTCGATACCCCCGTCGACTGGATCGATGACGGCGAGGGGTATCTGGGCTGGCTCGAGCAGGCCGGGCTGGTGCCGGGCGAGGTGCTCAGGGACGTCCGGGAGCGCGCGTTGCCCGGTGAGCTCGACAAGGTCGCGGCCCAGGCGCGCAGCCTCAGGGAATGGTTCCGGGGCTTCGTGCGCCGGCACAAGGGCCGGCCGCTGACCGCTGCGGCGCTGGCGGAGCTGGCACCGCTCAATCGCCTGCTGGAGCGTGACGAGGCCTTCAGCCAGGTCGTCCCGGATCCGGCTGGACAGGGCCCCTTGCGGCTTCAGGCCGCGCGCCGGTGGCGCAATCCCGATGCGCTGCTGCTGCCGGTGGGAGAGGCGCTGGCGAGCCTCGTCTGCACGGAGGATTTCGCCCAGGTGAAGGCCTGCGAGGGCCCCGCCTGTACGCTTCTCTTCGCCGACCACACGCGGGGTCATGCCCGGCGGTGGTGCAGCATGGCGATCTGCGGCAACCGCGCGAAGCAGGCGGCGCACCGGCAACGCCTGAAGGCGCAGCGGCACTAGACGCGGCCGGCGCTGCAGGCGGTGGGGCGGATGATTCGAGGCAGCCGCGCTGTCACCGGGCGCTCGCCAGCGAGCTCCCCAAGAGCCCGCTCAACCTCGGCCTGCTGAAGGCTGCCGGATCATGGGCTTGTTCCGGGGGGCGTTCGCGGCCCGCGAGCCGGCAAAGACCCCCGCCAACGCGGAGCGGATCCTCGCGGCAGTGGCCGCCGGGCAGCTGCGGCCCCACGTCGAGGCGACGCTGCCGTTCGCCCGCGCCGGCGAGGCGCTGACGCGGATGGAGCGCCGCGAGGTGCTGGGCAAGCTGGTGCTGGTGCCGGAGCCGGACGGCGCGTGTACGGATGCTGTCCTTTTGGACATGTCTTTACAATCATGTCCGAGAAGGGCCTCACGCGGCGCGCAATCGTCGGCGGGGCGGAGGCCTGTCGGCGCGACGAGGGCACGCGCGGGCGCGCAGGGCGAGCGCGAGCGCGGCGGTGCGGGCGAGCACGATTGAGCGCGCCGCGATCGGCGGGTTCCCCGATCCATCAGCGCGCGCTCCCGATCGCCGCATCCGTGTGATCCGATCCGCAATCGGCGTACTGCGGCCATTGCCTGGCCCCACGGCCTGTTCGGTCACCCGTCCACCCCGATCGCGTGAATGCAAGTCATGCGGGGTCATGTCGCACACCGCCGCAGGTGCTATTCGATCGGGCGCCGACGCGCGCCGCCCGAAGACCCGGGAATGGCCGTCCCTGGATCGATTTGGAGCGAGAGTACAATGTCACGAGGACACGAATTCCTGGCAGCAGTGCTCAACTTGACCTACCCCCCGCCGGCCGCCGGCGGGGAGCAGCCGGCCGCGGGGATCGGCGGCGACAGGCGCGAATTCGCGGAGAGACAGGAGGAGCGCTCGTTCGATGTCCGGGGCGAGGCCGCCCGCGCGCACGCGAATTTTTGGAGCTCCGAGGACGACGAGGATTTCCAGCTGATCGTCGACGTCGACACCCTGGCGCTCGTGGATGACAGCCTCGCCAAGATGAGTCGCGCGCTGGTCGAAGCCGAGGTCCTCGACGACTTCGCGGCGGGCGAGAAGGTTCGTTTCGCCGTGGAGGACGACGACGAGCCGCCCGTCGCCGGGCAGCCGGGGCTCGACCTCGGCCTCGAGTTCACGGACGCCGAGATCGTCTCCTTCCTGGATTTCGCGTGCAACGAGGTGCAGGCGTCGCCCTGAAGCGGCCGCTGCGGTCATTCCATGTGCGGGAAGCCGCAGCAGGCGGTCATCTTGTCTCCGAGCGTCTCGATGTCGAGGCAAGCGCCGTCCGTCGCGCACTCGCCGACGAGTTGCTCGTCCTCGAAGCACTGGCAGGATTCGACGTCGCACACCATCTTCCTGTCCGGCGCGAGGGGGCAGTCTTGCATCCACTCGCAAGACGTGCCGTCCATGGTGCCGCCGCCGCCGAAGGCGCAGCCGGCCGCGCACTCGGCCTTCAGAGCGAGCTCTTCCTCGCACGGGCCCGGATCGCCTTCGTTCGGGCTCTCGAGCTCTTCACAGGTCAATCCGGCCATGCACTCGAGCGCCGCCACCCAGGCCGCGTGACACTCCTCCTCGAAGGAGTCCAGATCCTGGGTGCATTGCAGCAAGCAGGCCTGCTCCATGGCCGGGTCGCCCTGCGTGCAGGCGGTGCTGTGCCCGCAGAACGCCTCGCACGGGCCCGCAGGCGGCTCTTCGCTGCCGGAGGTCGCCGTCTCGGGGGTCTCCTCGGGGCCCTCGCTGGTGCTCGCGGTCGTGGTGAGGGGGCCGCCGCTCGAGGTCGGCTCCGAGGCACCTCCGCCCGTGCTCGAGACGGACTCGCCGTCGCTGCTCGACGTGCCGCCGCTGCTCGACGAGCCCACGGTGCTCGGATCGTCGCCGGTCTCGGAGCCGCTCTCGCCCTTCGGCGCGCCGCACCCGGCCACGAATGCGAGGGCGATGGTAATCATCGTTGTGGCTGTAGATATTTTCATGAGAGTCCCAATGGCGCGAAGCTATCAGCAGCAGCGAGGGCCGGCCACGGACGGCGCTCGGAACTGGCTCGGCGGCCGTGTGCTGCGATTGAGGATGTCGAGACGGAACCTCGGTCCGGCGTCGGACGCGGTGAAACCATTGCGGCGGCGCCAGCGAGTTCGGGAGGGGCTGCGAGCGCATTCGCGCGCGAGAGAGGGGTCCGGTCGCCTCGGGTCCGGCGATCGCTGGGGTGACCTCGGGGGACTGTCCGCGGTCGCGGAACGCGCTTGTAGGTGGATTCACGGGGTAGTAGCGTGGCCTCATGAATCGCTGTGTCGCCGCGACTCTCCTCTGCACGCTCGCCCTCCTGAACACCGCTTGTGGCGACGATACCGGCGTCAGCGCGAGCGCGACCTCGATCGGGCCGGGGCCGGGCACCAGCACCTCGACCACCGGCGGCACGGCGACGGGGCCGACCACGGGCGCGCCGCCGACGACCAGCGGGAGTGATTCGGACAGCGCGACGACGACGACCTCGACGACGACCACCACCACGGGAGAGCCGCCGACGTCGACCAGCAACGGGGTGAAGTTCGACGTCGGCGTCGACGACGTCGGCGAGAGCTGCCGGCTCAAGTGCGGCAACACCGACTGGAGCTACGTGTGGATCGCCAACAGCGGCGAGCACACCATCTCGAAGCTCAACACGCGCGACATGACCGAGGAGGGCCGCTACATCACCCGCGCGGACCAGCTCGGCAATCCCTCGCGGACGTCGGTCAGCATCGACGGGAAGGCGGTGGTGGTCGCCAACCGCAGCGGCGGGATCACGAAGATCTGGGCCCGCCCGGAGTATTGCGAGGACAAGAACGGCAACGGCACGATCGAGACGTCGACCGGGGCCGGCGACGTGCTGCCGTGGGGCCAGGACGAGTGCATCGCCTGGTACACCGATTTCCCGGGAGCGACGACGCAGCGCCCGGTGGCCTGGACGTCGGGGACCTACAATCCGCGCACCTGCGAATACGAGGACCAGAAGATCTGGACCGCAGCCAGCTTCGGCGCCAGCGGGATCGGCAGCCCCTGCGACGGGGCCGACGGGGTCCACGTGTACCGCCTCGACGGCGTCAGCGGGGCGGTCGAGGACGAGGTGCACCTGCCGGACGTGACCTGCGGGGCGCTCGGGGCCTATGGGGCGGCGGTCGACTTCGACAACAACGTGTGGATGTTCGTGTTCGGCGGCGGCCTGATCTTCCGCGTCGACCACGAGACGCTCGAGCACACCGTGGTGTACAAGGGCTTTTATGGGATCACCGTCGACACCAAGAGCCGGGTGTGGCTCGACGACGGGTCGCGCTACGACCCGGTGACGCAGACGTGGGCGACGCAGATCGGCGACCTGCAGCCGAACGGCGGCTCGGGGGTGGTGCAGGACCTGAAAGGGCGGATCTGGCACGCCACGCAGGGCGGGATCGGCTGGGTCGACCCGGAGACGATGATGGTCGGCGGCAAGGTGACGCTGCCGAACCCGGGCCTGGCGCGCGGGATCGGGGTCGACGTCGACGGCTACATCTGGGCGGTGATCCTCGGCGGCACCGTGGCCTACCGGATCCACCCGGACACGTTCGAGATCGCGGAGTACAACGGGCTCAATCAGCCGTACACGTACTCGGACATGGCCGGCGGGCAGATCAACAACGTGACCTGCAATCCGCAGGGGTGACGGCGGTTTGCGAAGCGGAGGCGAGCGCTGCTGCGCGGTCGGGCTCGCTCGACGAGCGCGCGCGTGGCTCGGCGCACGCGGATTCGTGCATGCGCCGGTTCGAGGTCCGAAGGCCGCAGGCGCAGCGCGAGCGGGCCGCGAGGGCACATTCGCGCGAGGACGTGGCGGGCGGCCAAGCTGGTATGGTGCGTCGCCAGGAGGAATCGCTGATGGATCCGCTGCTCGCTGAAATTCGACTGTTCGCCGGTAACTTCGTCCCCCGCGGCTGGGCCGCGTGCGAGGGGCAGCTGCTGCCCATCGCGCAGAACGCGGCCCTGTTCTCGCTGCTCGGCAATACGTACGGCGGGGACGGCCGCACCACGTTCGCGCTGCCGACCTTGAGGGCCGCGCCGGCCGAGGGCCTCCGCTACATCATCGCCCTCGAGGGCGTGTACCCCTCGCGCGAATAGCCATGAGCGCACGGCGCTCGCGGGCAGCCGCGGGCGCCCGTGCCGACGCGGTCACGGCGGGCCGAACTTCGGGTCGGTCAGGAAGGCGTCGTCGGTGAGGCTCTCGAGGAAGGCGACGAGGTCGGCGCGGTCCTGCGGGGACAGCTCGACCTGGCGGACCAGCGTGCTCTTGTTGGGGTTCTGGCGGCCGTCGCCGGCGAGCGGGCCGTCGGCGATCTCGCGGCCGCCGGCGGCGTAGTGGTCGATGACCTCGGCGAGGGTGGCCATGCTGCCGTCGTGCATGTACGGCGCGGTGACGGCGACGTTGCGCAGGGTCGGCACGCGGAACTTGCCCTGATCGCGCGGGTCGCCGGTGAACTCGAACAGGCCGCCGTTGCCGGGGGGATAGGCGCCGCTCTCGTCGAGGTTGTAGAGGCCGTTGTTCTGGAAGTCGGGCGGGCCGGGCTCGGTGCCGGCGCTGCGGAACGAGGTCGAGAAGTTGGCGCCAGCGTGGCAATGATAGCACTCGCCGGTCTCGGAGAAGAACAGGGCCATGCCGCGCTGGGCCGACTCGGACATGGCCGAAGCGTCGCCCTGGTAGATGAAGCGGTCGTAGGCGCTGTCGCCGGAGATCAGGGTGCGCTGGAACGAGGCCAGCGCCTGGACGATGCGGTCGACGGTGAACGGGTCGTCGTCGTCGGGGAAGGCCGCGGCGAACAGCTCTTGATATTCGGGGTCGTCGGCGAATCGCCGCACGATCGCGTCGGTGTCCTGCTGGACGCCGAGCTCGAGCGGGAAGTCGGCGAACATCGGCACCAGCGCCTGCTCCTCGAGGGTCGACAGCTTGGGGTTGGCCCAGGTGTAGATCGACTGGAAGGCGACGTTGGTCAGGCTCATGGCGTTGCGCGGCAGGACGTGGCCGGTCGAGCCGATCGGGGTCGCCTTGCCGTCGGTGAAGGCCCGCGCCTGCTCGTGGCACGTGGCGCACGCCATGGTCTCGTTGTACGACAGCCGCGGGTCGTAGAAGACGTGGCGGCCGAGCTCGACCTTGGCGGCGCTCATCGGGTCGTCCTCCGGCACGAACGGCTCGGGGAAGCCCGGCGGCAAGCGCCACTCCCACGGCGCCTCGGCCGGAGGCTGGTCTTCGGGACATGCTCCGAGGAGCATGGCGAAACAGACAGCCGCGCGGCGCACCTCAGCCCTCCGGGAGGCGCACGCCGAAGCCGCCGGCGTGGCAGACGTTGCAGGCGCCCGAACTCGTGGGGAACGGCATGAAGTTCTTGCGCGCACCGTCGCCACTGTACACCGTGGGGAACAGGGACGAGGCGGGCAGCGGCAGGGACTCGGTGGTGTAGAAGTTGCCGAGGCCGTCGACCTCGATCGCGGCGACGAGGTCGCCCATGCCGTCGGGGGCGGTCCGCAGCTCGACCAGGCCGTCGGGGTAGGGGGCGCCCTCGGCGTCATGGAGGGTGCCGGCGGCGGTGAAGCGGCCGGGCCCGGGGCCGTTCTCCTGGTGGCAACGCATGCAGTTGTCGCCGGTGGCGTGGCTGATGGCGTCGCCGTGGGCGCTGACGAGCTCGACGTCGAGCGCGGGATCGCGGACGAACTCGTCGTCCCCCATGAACGGCTCGGGATCGGGCTCGTCGCAGGCGAGCGGGACGGCGGCGAGGGCGAGGCTGAAGAGCAGTCGAGACATGGGGACCTCACTCGGCGACGGAGAAGACGCTCTGGGCGGCGCCGGCCTCGTCGCTCTCGAAGCGCAGGCCGAGCGGGGCCATCATCGCCGGACACTCGGGGTCGCCGGGGAAGGCCATGCAGCCGGGGAGGGTGTCGGTCATGCCGTCGGGGGTCTTGTCGACGTCGACGCCGGCGAGGATCGCTGCGCCGTCGACCTTGATCGTGTCGCTGTCGGGGTCGAAGCCGTCGAGGCGGATGGTGGCGAGGTTGTCGTACTGGCAGGTGAAGCCCGCGGCGACGCTGCCGTCGCAGGCGGTGGCGCCGAGGTGGTAGAAGAACTCGGGCTGGGTGGTGGGCCGGACGTCGAGGCGGACGTACTTGTAGCCGCCGGCCCAGCTCCACCACAGACCCTGGGCGTTGAGCGGGGCCGGGGCGGTGGCGCCGTCGAGGTGGTTCTGCTCGTCGGGCACGCCGACCACGAACTCGACGCCGGTGTAGTCGTCGTGGTCGGGCGCGGTGCCGCGGACCTCGAGGTTCTTGCTCGGGCTGCCGGTCATGCACGCGCCGGTGCCGTCCTCGAAGTCGAGCAGGACCAGGCCGTCGTGCTGCCAGGTCTCGTCGTCGGTGATCGCCAGCGGGACGCGCTCGCCGCCGGCGCGCACCAGGGCCACGTCGTGCACGTACACGCGGAAGTCGAGCGGGGTGACGGTGGCGCCCGAGGTGCCGATGCCGGCGAAGTCGCGGCCACAGGCGAACGGCTCGCTGCCGAGCCGCGGGTCGAACCGGAGGGTGACCTCGCGGTCACCACCGGCGCCGCAGGCCGTGCCGACGAGGAGGAGGAGAGAGAGGGCGCGGAGGTTCACTCGGACTCGAATAGCGGAGGTCGCGCCGGGCGGCGATGCGACCCGAGGTCGCAGCGCGCCGGCCGTGCGACGCGGTGTCGCAGGACACTTTTGCCGAGAGGGGCCCGAGAAAACATGTCTTTTGAGACATGTGGTCTGCGAGCCTGCGCAACGGACGGGAGTCGAGGGGGCGGATCCGCGCGCGCGAGGGTGAGCTCGACCAGGTCGAGGACGAGCGGTGCTCATGACGAAGGGGTGTAGCGCGGGCCGCGAGAGCCGCAATCGAGATGTCTGAAGAGACATGTGATCCGGGCCACCGGCCGCTCCCGCGGTCGTCGGCGGGCGATCCGGGGCGCGCGAGTTGAACGAGGTTCGGCGTCGACGTAGCATGCCGGGATGCTTCTTACGCTTAATCGATACGCGACAATGACGATGGTGTTGGCGCTCTCGGCCTGTCCGGGCGGCGAAAAGGGGACCGGCGAGACCGAGAGCGGGGCGACGGCGGGCGAGACCGAAGGCGGGGCGACGGCGGGCGAGACCGTGGCAGAGACCCAGGGCGGCGCGACCGTGGGCGAGGTCCCGGCGGAGTGCGAGCAGGCCGATCCGGCCGCCGACGCGGGCTTCGAGCTGACGTTCAAGGACTGGGACGCCGGCTCGTTCGCCGACTTCGACGTGCAATGCGTGGTCGATGCGGTGACAGTGGCCGAGGCGGCGGTGACGACGGCGATGACCTGCGAGGTCGACGGGTCGTCGGAGCCGGCGTCGCTGCGCTTCGCGGTCGCGCCCGAGGGGGCGGTCGACTGGGAGGCCGGGCTGGCGGTGCGCCTGCGGATCGAGAAGGACGGCGATTTCGCCGACAAGCGCATCGTGCAGCTGCGCGCGGCCGCGGACGACGCGATCCTCGCGGTCGCGGTGGCGGGCGGGGTCGACAACAATTCAGGCTACCCCGAGGCGTTCCTGCCGCTGATCTACGGCTATTCGCGGGTGTGCGAGGGCGCGGGGGACACCGACGGCGGGACGCCGGCGCAGATCGACCTGTCCGACCCAGGCAAGGCGGAGCTCCACCTGATCTCGCAGCACCGCGGGAGCCTGCCGATCGACGGCGAGCACGCGTATGCGGTCGACGCCGGCGAGGTCGTCACCGGCGAGTCCGCGCACTACCCGGTGGCGCAGGACGTGCTGCTGCGACGGGTCCGCCTCGGCGGCTGAGCGAGGCGCCGCGCGAGCGCGGGTGGGATGGTCCACGGCGGCCAGAGATCGCGGCGGCGCGATCGATGGTTCATGGGACATATTCCTTGGAACATGTCCTTCAGGACATTGATTGAACTCGGGTGGCGGTTGACGCCCTCGCCGCCGGGAAGTACCTTTCAGGGCATGCGACGATTATTTTTTATGGGGACGATCGCTGTGGCTCTGGCTGGCGGGTGCGCGCCGAAGGAGGGCGGCGAGACGGACGGCGGGTTCCCGGCGGAGTGCGGGCAGGCCGATCCGGCCGCCGACGCGGGGTTCGAGCTGGAGTTCCAGGACTGGGACTCGCTGACGGGCTTCGAGGCCGACGTGCAGTGCGCGGTCGATGCGGTGACGGTGACCGCAGGCGCGGTGACGACGGCGATGACCTGCGAGGTCGAGGGCGCGTCGGCGCCGGCGAGCCTGCGCTTCGGGGTCGCGCCCGAAGGGCCGGTCGACTGGGAGGCCGGGCAGGCGGTGCGACTCGTGGTCCGGAGGAACTTCGACTTCGCGACCCAGCGCATCGTGCAGCTGCGCGCGGCCGCGGACGACGCGATCCTCGCGGTGGCGGTGACGGGCGGGACCGACAACAACACCGGCTATCCGCAGGCGTTCCTGCCGCTGGAGTACGATTATTCTTCGGTGTGCGACCCTTCCAACGACACCGAGAGCGGGATGCCGGCGCAGATCGATCTCCGCGGCTCGGGCGAGGCGGAGCTCCACCTGATCTCCCACCACCGCGGGAGCCTGCCGATCGACGCCGGGCACGCGTATGCGGTCGACGTCGGCGAGGTGGTGACCGGAGAGTCGAATCAATTCCCGGTGTCGCAGGAGGTGCTGCTGCGTCGGGTCCGCCTCGGCGGGTGAACGGGCGGCTCGCGCGGCCCACCCGAGCAGCAGCGGCGCGCGTCGTCCATGGTCTTCTGGACATGTTTAAAAAGGCATGTGCACACCGCGGGCGCGAGATTTGCGAGGCTTTGACGCGGACGCCGGCGCGAGCTACCTTCGAGAGATGCGTTGTTTAATTATTGGACATACGGTGATCGTCGCCGCGCTGGCGTGCGCGTCGGCGTGCGCGCCGAAGGACGGCGAGCCAGGCGAGACGGATGCGAGCTCGGGCTCGTCGACCGGGACGGACGGCGAGGAGCCCACGGGCGGCTCCTCCGACACGGAGGAGCCCACTGCGGGCGAGGCTTCGACGTGCGAGGGCGAGCCGACCGACGCGGCCGAGTTCGAGTTCACCTTCGACTGGGTGCAGGAGGAGGCGGAGATCGACGTGACGTGCGAGGTCGACGCGGTGACGGTCGACGCCGGCCAGGTGACGACCGCGTTCACCTGCGACCTCGGCGGCGCGTCCGGGGCCGCGAGCCTGCGCTTCGCGGCCCCGCCCGAGGGGCCAGTCGACTGGGAGGCCGGGCTGGCGGTGCGGGTGAAGTGGCTCGAGGAGCTCGAATTCGGCGACCTGAGGCTGGTGCAGCTGCGCGCGGCCGAGGACGACGGGCTGCTGGCCGTGGGGGTGTACGGCGGCCAGGAGGGTCCCGACGTGCAGGAGGCGTTCGCGCCGCTCACTTACGGCCACTCGTCGGTGTGCGGGGCGCCGTCCGGCGACGTCGTGCCGGCGCAGCTCGACTTCGAGGCGTCGTGGGGCGAGGCGCTGCACCTGATGCAGGGTCAGCGGGGCAGCTTGCCGATCGACGCCGGGCACGCGTTCGCGATCGACGTGGGTCGGGCCGAGGACAACGCGTCGGCCCACTTCGGTCTCTGGCAAAACGTGGTGCTCCGGCGGGTCCGCCTCGGCGGGTGAGCCGCGCGTCCGCCGACGGCCGGCTTCACACGCGCTGTTGGCAATGCTCGAATGGACATGTCGGAGCGGGCATGTCCGTTCGAGCATGCCTCAGTGGACATGTCCAGAGAGGCCGGCGCCGGCGAGCGGGCGGGTGACGGCGACCGGGGCGCCGTCGCGGTAGCGCAGCACCTGGCCGCGGACGGCGGGGACGCGCGGGCCGGGGGTGATGATGCCGACGAGGTTGAGCGGGTCGACGGCGGCGACCTCGAGCTCCTCGGCGTCGGCCGGCACGCGGCGGAGGGCGGCCAGGGCCTCGACGGCCTCGGGCAGGGCGAATTGCTCGCCCTGCTGGCCGGCGACGAAGCGGCCGCCGCGGATCTCCCCGCGGGCCTCGAGCCGGCGGTAGACATCGAGCAGGGCGCGCCACGGCGGGGCCCCGGTCTCGCGGGTGAGCAAGGGGCGGGCGACGACGCCGTAGCGGCGCAGGTACAGCCGGGCCAGCTCGACCGGGCTGCCGTCGCCGAACGGATCTGGCCGCTCGGACAGGTCGCGGGCGAGCAGCGACCAGCGGCCGCGCAGCAGCCGGCGCGGGCCCTTGCGCGGGTCGACGGTCTCGCACAGGGCGCGCAGGCCGGCGAAGCCGTCGCTGGTGATCGCGCCGGCGCGGGCGAGCTCCCACAGCGCCTCCTCGAGGTCGTCGTGGCCGGCGCCGGTGGCGGCGCGCAGGTCGGCGGCGAAGGCGGCGCCGCGCCCGAGCACGCGGGCGACCTCGCGGGCCAGCTGCGACAGGTGCGGCCACTCGTGCGCCGGCGTGGCGCTCGGGGCGACGAGGCTCGGGGCGTGGGCGCGCAGGAACAGGGCGACCTTGCCGGCCCCGCGCGGCAGCTCGCCGGGCTCGAGGCCCTCGGCCGGCAGCGGCGTGAGGCGGCCCCAGGCGACCTCGCCGGCGAGGCACAGCTCGTCGAGCCAGGCCGGGTCGTAATCGCGGACGCGCCGCGGCAGGACGTCGCGCTCCCACGATTGCGCCGGCAGCTCGAGGCCCTCCAATTGTTCGATGACGCGGAGCAGGCCCTCGGGGCCGTGCAATTGAGTGCCGGGCTGGACGTGCTGCCAGCGGGCGAGGAAGCGGACCAGTTCGGCCGGCGCGACCGCCCGCACCTCCTCGCGCAGGCGCCCGAGAGTGAGCCGGTGGATCCGCTGCAGCAAGCGGCGCTCGCACCACTCGGGCTCGGGTGTGGCGGGCGCGGTGAACTGGCCCTGGAGGACGATGCCGTCGAGCTCGAGGCGGGCCAGGGCGCCCTCGGTGTCGGCGCGCGACAGGCCGAGCGCGGCCGCCAGGGCGCCGGCGGTCAGCGGCGCCGCGGTCTGCACATGGGCGCGGACGAGCCGCAGCGCCGCCTCTTCGGGGTCGACGGGGCCGGAGAGCGCCGGCGGCAGGGCGATGCCCGGCTCGATCGCGGCCGCGGGCCACAGCGCGCGGGCCAGCGGGACCACCTCGGCCGCTATGTACAATGGCGCAGAGGACATGTCCCCGGAGACATCCGAGGCGGGGCGGCGGAGCAGGGCGGCCCGGCCGGCGCGGACCAGCGCGGCGAAGTGCTCGGCCCACTCGGGGCGCGGGGACAGGAGCCGCGGGGCGCACAGCAGGTCGTGCAGCTCGTCGGCGTCGCGCGGGCCGGCGGGGCCGTCGATGGCGACGGCGGCGATGACCGACTCGATCGCGCGCGGGTCGAGGCCGAGCAGGTCGCCGCCGCGGAGGGCGAGCTCGCCGGGGCGGGCGGTCTTGACCTGCCGGGCCCAGCGCTCCTCGAGCGGGGCGTCGTCGAGGAAGGCGAAGGGGTTGGCGGCCAGGATCCCGTGCGAGAACGGGGAGGGGGCGACTGTGTCGCGGGCGAGGGCCCGGATCTCGCCGCCGTGGAGGCGTCGCAACATGGCCTTGAGGCCATCCGCGTCCATGGCCTCTTGCAGGCAGTCGCGGGTGGTCTCGTGGACCAGCGGGTGGTCGGGCGGCTCGATGGTCTCGCCGCCGTGGTTGTCCTGGCAGCCGGCCTGGGCCGGGAACACCGCGGCCAGCAGGTCGGCGGCCTTCATGCGCAGGATCGGCGGCGGCGTGCGGCGGCTGCCCTGGTGGCGCAGCACCGCCAGCGAGCGGGTCGCGTTCCACCGCCAGCGCGTCTCCCACATCGGCGACTGCAGGGCCGCCTGCGTCAGCGCCTCGTCGACCGCCTCCTCGTGCAGGAAGTGGAAGATCGCCTCGAGCGGGAACGAGTGCTGCGGGCCGAGCGACAGCAGCACCGCGTCGTCGGTGGCGGCCGCCTGCAGCTCGAAGTCGAAGGTGCGGCAGAACTTCTTGCGCAGGCCCATGCCGAACGCGCGGTTGATGCGGGCGCCGAACGGGGCGTGGATGATGAGCTGCATGCCGCCCGACTCGTCGAAGAAGCGCTCGGCGACCAGGCACTCCTGGGTCGGCACCGCCCCCAGCGCGCGCGCCCCCTCGGCGACGTAGGCGACCGCTTGATCGATCGCCGGCTGCGACAGGCCGCAGTCGCCGGCCAGCACCGCGCGGGCGCGGTCGTCGGCTTGCCCTTCGAGCATGTCCCAAAGTTCATGTCGTAGGGTCGCGACCTCGGCCGACAGCGCCTCGCTGCGGGCCAGGCCCTCGCCGTTCCAGAACGGGATCGCGGGCGACTGGCCGCGGGCGTCCTCGACGCGCACGCGCCCGGCCTCGACGCGGCGGATCTTCCAGGCGTGCGAGCCGAGGCGGAACACGTCGCCGACCATGCTGTCGATGGCGAAGTCCTCGTCGACGGTGCCGACCACGGCCTCGCTGGTGTCCTCGACGACGGTGTAGTCGGCCTTGTCGGGGATCGCCCCGCCGGAGGTGAGGGCCGCCAGCTGGGCGCCGCGGCGGCCGCGGGCGCGGCCGTGGATCCGGTCGAGGTGGAGCAGGGCGCCGGCGCGGCCGCGGCGGGTGGCGATGCCGTCGCCGAGCATGGCGACGACCTGGTCGAAGTCGCGGCGGGTGAGCGTCGCGTAGGGCGCGGCCCGGCGCGCGAGGGCCCACAGCGCCTCGACGTCCCACTCCTCGGCGCTGCAGGCGGCGACCAGCTGCTGGGCGAGGATGTCGAGCGGGGCCTCGCGCTGGACCGGGCGGTCGATGCGGCCGGCCTTCATCGCCCGCACCGCGGCGGCGCACTCGATCAGATCGTCGCGGGTGGTGGCGAAGACCCGGCCCTTGGGCGTGCCGCCGACGGCGTGGCAGGCGCGGCCGATCCGCTGGCGCAGGACGCTGATCGAGCGCGGCGAGCCGACCTGGACCACGAGCTCGACGTCGCCGATGTCGATGCCGAGCTCGAGCGAGGCGGTGGCGACCACGGCCTTGAGCGCGCCGGTCTGCAGCTTGTGCTCGACCATCTGCCGGGTCCGCTTGGCCAGCGCGCCGTGGTGGGCCGCGACCACGCCCTCGCCGAGCCGCTGCTCGAGGTCGTGGGCGATCCGCTCGGCCAGCCGCCGGCTCGGCACGAAGATCAGGGTGGTGCGGTGCTCGCCGAGGTAGGCCTCGATGCGGGTGTAGAGGTCGTCCCAGGCGGTCCGTGAGGCCACCGCCGACAGCGTCTCCTGCGGCACCTCGACCGCGACGTCGAGCGGCTGCCGCCGGCCGGCGTCGACCAGGTGGCACGGGCGGGAGATGGCCTCGAGGACAGGTTCTGAAGGGCATGACCTTTCGGGCATGTCCACGGGGGCATGCCCCGAAGCGCGACCGAGGTCGTGGCCGACGAGGAAGCGGGCGGCCTCGGCCGGCGGCTCGACGGTGGCCGACAGGCCGATCCGCTGCAGCTTGCGGCCGCACAGGGCGTCGAGACGCTCGAGCGAGAGGGCCAGGTGGGCGCCGCGCTTGTTGCCGACGAGGGCGTGGATCTCGTCGACGATGACCTGCTCGCAGCCGGCCAGGATCGCCCGCCCGCGGTCGGAGGTGAGCAGGAGGTAGAGCGACTCGGGGGTGGTGATGAGGAGGTGCGGCGGCTGCTTCAAGATCCGCGCGCGCTCGCTCGCGGTCGAGTCGCCGGTGCGCAGGGCGGTGCGGATCTTCGGCAGCGGGGTGCCGAGCGCGGCCGCGGCGGCCTCGATGCCGCGCAGCGGCTGCTGCAGGTTGCGCTCGACGTCGGCGCCGAGCGCCTTGAGCGGCGAGATGTAGAGGATGGCGACGGCGTCCGGCAGCGCGCCGGCGAGGCCGCGGCGGACCAGGCCGTCGACCCCGGCGAGGAAGGCCGCGAGGGTCTTGCCCGAGCCGGTCGGGGCCATGACGAGGGTGTCCTCGCCGCGGGCGATCGCCGCCCAGCCGCGCCGCTGGGCCTCGGTCGGGCCGGCGAACCGCTGGCCGAACCACCGCGCCACCGGGGCCGAGAAGGCTGCCCCGAAGGGCATGTCCGAAGAGGCAGGCGCCGGGCCGGCGACGTCGGCGAGGTCGACCCCCAAAGGCGCGGAACCGTCCGTCATCGGCGCAGGATAGCCCGGGGCTGATTGGATGTACAGTGCGCCAGGCCGCGACGAAACGGCGATCTCGGGTCGCGACGCGGCGCCCGTCCGCCGAGAGCGGAGCGGGCGCCGCGAAGTGGAGGGCGCGACTACTCGATCGCGATCAGCAGCTCGTAGTTCGGCGTGGCGTAGCCGAAGTCGGAGTAGGTGACCTTGACGAAGTACTCACCGGCGGCCGGGATCGCGTCGCTGACGAAGTCCTCGTGGTAGTCGTCGTCGGCCGAGGGACCGCCGAGCGAGGTGGAGCAGTCGGCCTCGAACACCTCGACGACGGTGTCGGTGGTGTCGTCGCCGGGGGCGGTGGTGACGTGGATGGTCTTGCCGATGTCGGCGTCGCCGACGGTGAACTTGAACCAGTCGACGTCGGCCTGGTCGGGCATCGAGGCGGAGGTCGTCGCGGGCAGCGTGAGCTCGTTGGCCTGGGCGCACTCGTTGTTCGGCTCGGTCTCCGGCGGCGGCGGGTCGGAGAGGGTGACGTTGATCGTGTACTCGTAGCCCGAGTAGCCGCTATTGTCCCAGTAGACCAGGTACAGCGGGTCCTCGGAGCTGGTGTAGACCGAGATCTCGGAGTCGAACTTGATCAGGTCGGCGAAGCTGCCGCTGGCCGGCAGGGCGATCGCCCGCGCGCTGGCCTCGGCGTCGGCCGAGACGATCGAGAAGGTGACCTTCTTCGGCTCGGGCGGCGGGGTGAACGAGTACAGGTGGGTCTCGAGCGGATCGGCGACCGCGCCGATCTGCTCGGTGCCCTCGGCCAGGGCCACCGGGTCGCGCGCGGCGATCTCGAGCGAGCCCGGGGCGGTCGACGAGAGCTCGGAGCCCTGCGGGCCGCTCAGCACGCTGACGTCGTAGGTGCCGGCGGACACCGGCACGTCGACGAACATCAGGTAGTTGAGGCCGTAGAGGTTGGCGGTGTTGATGTCGCCGTAGAGGCCGGGGTCGCTGCCGCTGACGAGGAGGTTCGTGTAGGTGATGGGCTCGAACAGGCCGTCGCCGGTCTGGGTGGTGTCGAACGGGGTCGAGACGTCGAGCTGGTTGGCGTCGCCGACGAGGATCGAGCCCTGCGCGAGGGTGCCGGCGATCGGGCCGAGCGCGAGCGGGGCCTCGACCTTGAAGGCGCCGGCGTAGACCAGATCGGTGCCGCCCTCGCTGATCGTCACGTCGCGGGCGCCGATGCTGGCGCCGACGTCGACCGTGATGTTGGCCTGGATGCCGGTCGGGCTGGCGACGGTCACGTTGTTGACGGTCACGCCGTCACCGAAGTCGACGGCGACCGCGTCGGTCCACTGGGTGCCGAAGCCGCTGATCGCCACGTCGAGGGTGCGCTCGAGGTAGACCTTGCCGGGCACGATGCTGCTGATGCTCGGGTCGCTTCCGGGTCCGGGCGGTCCGGGCGGACCTTCGGGGCCGGGCTCGCCGGGCTCGCCGGGCTCGCCGGGCTCGCCGGGCTCGCCGGGCTCTCCGGGCGGGCCGGGCACGCCGGTGGTCGGCGGAGAGTCGGTGTCCGACTCGCCGTCGGTGTCCGTTCCGTCGCTGTCGGAGTCGGTGCCGCTGCTGGCCGTCGAGTCGCCACAGCCCACCGCCATCACCGGCATCACCGCCACGGCCGCGACCAGCCAATCCAGGTGTCTATCCCTATTGCGTGAAGTCATCATGTGGTCGGCGATGGTAACGAAATCTTCACGCGCAGGTGACGCAATTCGCGAGAGGTCCGATGGTTTTCCGTGACGCTCCAGGGGGGCGCTGGGGCCAGATTGGCGGCCGCGCGACGCCGCCCGGCGGTCACGTGACCGCGGCGCGAGGGCGCGCGCGATTGATGGCAAATGGCCATTGGGACAGGTCTGGAGAAGCGTGACAATCGAGCGCCGCGACGTCCGATTCGCGCCGCTGGCGCGACCCGAGACGCAGGGAGAGATGGCCCTCGAGACATGTCCATTCAGACATGCCGTTGGCGAGCGACGAGGCGCCCGCGGCCGCTAGCGGGCGTCCTGGCCGCCGGAGAGCGCCTCGGCGCGGGCCTTGAGGGCGCGGGCGTGGCGGTCGAAGCCGTCTTGGACCTTGGCCAGCGGGAGGAAGCGGGTGAGCAGGCCGGTAAATTCTTCGCGGGTGAAATAGCGGCTGCGTCCGCCGGGCAGCGGGTCGACCTGCTGCAGGCGGGTGGCGCGGACCAGGCCGAATGTGGGCAGCAGACCGGTGAAGCGGTAGGCGAGGCGGCCGGGCCGGGGGCCGTCGGGGGCGACGAGCTCGGTGATCCGCTCGCCCGAGCTGGCGCCGGTGCCGTCATTCCAGCGCACGTGGAGCCGCATGGCAGCGTCCGGCGCGGGCGGCCCGGCGTGGTCGATGGCCACGATGAAGGGATTCCATTCGTGGTAGCGATCGAGGTCGAGCATGACCGCCCACACGCGCGCGGGCGGGGCGTCGATGTCGAGGGTTGCTTCGGCGAAAGGTTTCGACATGGGGTTCACGGGGCGACGTCCGCCCAGACCTGCAGGTTGGCCCAGGTGGCGCCGTACCACGGATAGAAGCGATCTTCGACCGGGCCCGGCAGGCCGAGGCGAACCAGCGGATCGCGGGTGACCGCGACGTCGAGCGGGTCGAGGGCGGCGGCGATCGTCGGGCCGACCTGCTGGCCGCCGCTGAACACGGTGACCCGCGTGAGCCACGGCTTGGCCTCGAGGATGACGTGCCACACCTGTCCCGGAGACCAGGGACCGGGGGTGTCGGCGGTGTACGCGAGGTGGTTGCCGACCTCGAGGCGGCTGTCGCCGGGAGTGCACGCGCCGCGGACGCGGTCCATCGGGTGATAGAAGACGGTGGCCAGGACCTTGCCGGCCGGCTGGGTGCCGAACACCGAGGCGATGCCGAAGAACTCGGGGCAGCCCTCGGGATCGAGGGCGACGATGTCGTCGAGGTTGTCGAGGGTCTGCAGGTCGAACTCGACGCGCACGCAATTGAAGCCCTGGCCGGGCTGGAGGAACGCGGCCTCGTAGACGCTGCCGTCGGTGGTGGCCCACAGCACCGGCCCGGGCCGGTCGAGCACGAGGGCGTAGTTCGCACACGGACCGCCGTCGACCGGGCCGTCGGTGCCGCTCGTGGCGGTGGTCTCGGGCCCCGGCAGGCCGGTGGTCGGCGCGCCTTCGGCGGTGCTGCCGGTGGTGGTCGCGGTCGCGTCGCCGGTGGTGGTCGCGGTCGCTTCGGGCTCGCCGGTCGCCGGCTCGGTGGCCGTCGTGGTGCCGCCGTCGCCGGGCCGGTCGCCGCCGCCGCAGGCGATCAATGCGCTAAAGGACAGGTTGAAAAGGACATGTCGCATGAGACAGAGGAGAGCGCCGTGGCCGACGGAAGCGCGGCCGACGGGCGGCGCGGCCGACCCGGGTAGTGTATGCGGTCGGCCGCGGTCACGGCGTCTCCTCCAAGGACGATCGGGCGGGGCCTGGCGACCCCGGCGCGAGCCCGGCGCGGGGCCGAGCTAGAAGCGGATCTGCACGCCGCCGGGCGTGACGTTGAAGCGCGCCATGCCGCTGTAGCGGTTGTGGCGGGCCAGGCGGGCCGAGTAGACGATCGCGGGGATGATCGAGGCGATCGTGAGGGCGCCGAAGATCGGGGCCGCGACCGCGGCGGTCTGCCGCTCCCCGTTGCAATCCGCGTGGCGGGCGTGGGTCTCGTCGCAGCGGCGCAGGAGCGCCAGCGGGACCGCGGTGCCGACCACGCCGATGCTGGTAAACACCCACGAGACGGCGGTCTGGGCCTGCAGCTTCTTGCGCTCGCGCTCCCACTCGCTGGCCTGGATCCGCGGCGGGCGGATGCTCTGCGGCGGCGGCGTGGCGCTCGGCGGGCTGACCGAGGAGGGGGTGCTCGGCTCGGTGAGGACCGGCTCGCTGGTCCCCGGCGATTGCGCCGTGCGGGCGGCGAGCAGGCGGGGCGCGAGGCCGCCGGAGTAGCGGACCGGCTGGGCCGGCTCCCGGGCGAGCGCGACCGTCGAGGTGGTGAAGATGAGCAGGGTCAGGACTGTACGGACCAACATGGTTTCAGTCTCCTTGCCGTGACGGCGAGAAAGTCGATCGCATCGGGCGGACCATGCCGTCGCAATCGAGGTCGAGCTTGGCAGCGCGAGTCCCATCATTGGCGGCCGAGGTCGCCCACGCTGGATTCGAGCGGACACGTGTGTCTCCGGCGAACATGCCGAGGGTCGATTCGCTGTATGTGCCGATTCGCGGCCCGGCACAAACTGACATGTGCGTGCGCGTGGCCGGCGATCGCGTGGCGACATTGCGTCGCGCCCGAGAGGCACGATTGGCAGGTCCCGCCCCGGCGCCCGGTCGCCGGTCTCGCGCGGGCGGGGGCGCCCGAACCGCCGCACCGCGCGGCCGACCGCCGGCCGCCGCTCGCCCGGCGGCTGTCTCATGAGACAGCCGCCGATTGGCCGCGAGCCGGCGCGCATACGGCCGCGCCGGCCGCGGGCACGGGAGGTGCTCGCGCCGGCGGGGCGGTCGGGGGGGGCGGAGTGACGCATCACTCGAGCTTCAGCACCAGCTCGTACTTCCCCGAGTTGAAGGGGTCGGCGCTGTGGCTGACCTTGACGTAGACGTCGCCGGCGGCCGTGATCGGGGTGCTGAGGAAGTCCTCGTGGAACGAGTAATCGGGCGACGGGCCGCCGAGCGAGGTGGTGCAGTCGGCGGCGAACACCTCGACGACGGTGTCGGTGTCGGCCTCGCCGGGCTGGGTGATGACGTGGACGCTCTTGCCCACGTCGGCGTCCATGGCCTTGAACACGAACCAGTCGACGTCGGAGGCGTCGCGCAGCTCGCCGAGCGTCGAGGACGAGGACTCGACGCGGGTGGCCTCGTCACAGGTGTCGTTCGGCTCGGTCTCGGGCGGCGGCGGCTCGCCGGTGACGAGGTTGATGGTGAAGTCGTGCTTCGGGGCGCCGGCGGCGTCCCAGTAGATGACGTAGATCGGCTCGGCGGCGGTGCTGTCGACGACCACGCGCACGTCGGCGGCGATCAGGTCGGCGAAGCTGCCGCTGGCGGGCAGGACCGCCAGGATGGGCGCGGCGGCCTGGTCCGCGGCGGTGACGGTGAAGGTCATCCGGGTCGGCTCGGCCGGCGGAGTGAAGGTGTACAGCGCGGTGCCGAACTGATCCTTGAGCGTGCCGACGTTGTCGCCCTCCTTCAGCGGGATCGGGGTGCGGGTGGCGATCGGGAGGATGTCCGGCCCGGTCGAGGTCACCTCGCCGCTGTCGACGTGCACGTCGTAGGTGCCGGCGGCGACCGGCACGTCGACGAGCAGGGCGAAATCGGCGCTGTACTGCTGGGCGTAGAAGTAATCGACGGTGAACCCGGGTTCGACGGTGAGGGTGCTGTCCATCGAGTCGAACGGGGTCGAGATGTCGCGCTGGACGAGGGTGCCGGTGAGGACCGAGCCGACGGCGCGGGTTCCCTGCAGGGTCTTGAAGGCCAGCGGCGCCTCGAGCACGAAGGCGCCGGCGTAGACGACCTCGACCTCGCCCTCGCGGACGGTGACGTCGCGGGCGCCGAGGGCGGCGCGGTCGTCGATGGTGATGTGCGCGACCAGGCCGGTGGGGCTGGCGACGCGCACGCTGTCGACGGTGATGCCGTCGCCGAAGTCGACCTCGACGGCGTCGGTCCACTGGGTGTCGTCGCCGCTGATCGTGACGTCGAGGACGCGCTCGATGAAGGCGCGGTTGGGGTAGACGGCGCTGATGCTCGGATCGTCGAGCGCCGGCTCCGCGGGGGCGAGCAGGGCGGGCTGGCTGCGCTGCGCGGCCAGGAGGCTCGACAGGCGGGCGCGGGCCGCCGCGGGGTCGGTGTCCACGGGGGTCACGGCGTGGAGGAGCAGCGTGGTCAACATTGTCGCTTGCAGGATCATGTGGTTCTCCTTGCGCTGGCGACGAGCACGCCGTGCGCAGGTGCATCGAGCGCGTCGTCGCTATCGCGGTAGAGCCCGCAGGTGCAGCCTGCGGGCGGGTCCAGGGTCGATCCCGTATGGGGCGATTCGCCGCGGCGAACAATCCGACATGTATGACCGGCGCGGCTCGTGATTCACGGGTCGCGCGATCCAGCGATTCGGTCGAGGATCGCCGGCTCGCCCCGGCGACCGCCCGATCGCCGCGGACCGGTCATCGGCGGGCGAGGCGACGCGACGGCGCGCGGGCGAGGCGACGTGACGGCGCGCGGAGAGGCGGCCGCCCGGGCGACGGGCCGCGCCGGCGCGGCCGCGAGCTCATCCGGCGCCGCGGGCGAGCCGGGCGGCCGGGCCTCCATGGCGCATGGCCGAGCGGGCAGGGCATCGAGGACATGTCCCTACGGGCATGTCCGAACGAGCAGGCCGAACCGAACGAGCGGGCCGGCGGTCAGCGGCCGATGCCGGCGTACTCGAAGCCGAGGGCCTCGACGTGCTGGCGGTCCCACTGGTTGCGGCCGTCGAGCAGGACGGTGCCGGCCATGATGCGGCGCAGGCGCTCGAAGTCCGGGCTGCGGTACTCTCGCCACTCGGTGGCGAGGACGAGGGCGTGGGCGCCCTCGGCGGCGTCGTACGGGTCGCTGGTGAGCGTGCAGGCGGCGGCGACGTGCGGGCTGAGGGAGGCGAGGAAGTTCTTGCCGGCCTCGGGGTCGTGGAGGCGCAGGCGGGCGCCGTCGCCGACGAGGGTGCGGACGATCTTCAGCGCCGGCGCCTCGCGCACGTCGTCGGTGTTGGGCTTGAACGACAGGCCCCACACGCCGAAGGTCTTGCCGGCGAGGTCGCCGCCGAGCCGCTGCCGCAGCTTGCGGACGATCACGAGCTTCTGCGCCTCGTTGATGCGCTCGGCGCTGGCGACGATCTCGAGCGAGTGGCCGAACTCGCGGGCGGTGGTGAGGAGGGCGCGGATGTCCTTGGGGAAGCAGGAGCCGCCGTAGCCGACGCCGGGGTAGAGGAACTTGTTGCCGATCCGCGGGTCGGAGCCCATGCCGCGGCGCACCAGCTCGACGTCGGCGCCGAGCGCGTCGGCGAGGTTGGCCATGTCGTTCATGAAGCTGATGCGCGCGGCGAGGTAGGCGTTGCAGGCGTACTTGGTGAGCTCGGCCGAGCGCGCGTCCATGAACAGGATCCGGTCGCTGGTGCGGCAGAACGGCTGGTAGAGCCGGTGCAGCATCTCGCGCGCGTGGGCGTCGTCGGTGCCGACGATGACGCGGTCGGGGTGCATGAAGTCGTCGACCGCGGCGCCCTCCTTGAGGAACTCGGGGTTCGAGACGACGGTGAACGGGACGCGCGTCTGCTCGCCGACGATGCGGGCGATCCGCTCGGCGGTGCCGACCGGCACGGTGCTCTTGTCGACGATGATCGTCGGCCGGGTGATGTGACGCCCGATCTCGCTCGCGGCCTGGTAGAGGTACGAGAGGTCGGCGCTGCCGTCGGCGGCGGTCGGGGTGCCGACGGCGAGGAAGATGACGTCGCCGTGCACCGCGGCCTCGGCGTTGCTGGTGGTGAAGCGGAGGCGCCCGGCCTGGATGTTGTGCTCGACCAGCGGCTCGAGCCCGGGCTCGAAGATGGGCAGCTTGCCGGCCTTGATCGAGTCGATCTTGCCGGCGTCGATGTCCGCGCACAGAACATCGTTGCCGTAGTCGGCGAACACCGCGGCGGCGACGAGGCCGACGTACCCTGTACCGATGACGCTAAGCTTCATGACGCGCGCGGGAGGATACCGAAACGCCGCCTCGTCTGCTACGGTGGCCGTTACCCGTGGCGACGCCTGACGAGCCGAGCGAACCCGCCGAGATCACTCGCTCCGCCGCGGCCTCGCGGCTCGTGTACTTGCTGCCCGTGATCGGCGCGCCGCTCGGGATGGGCGCGGCCATCTTCGCGTCGTTCGCGATCGCGGGGTGGCACGTGACGCACTCGGCGATCGTGCAGGTCGAGCCGCAGTGGGTCGCAGGCGAGCCGGTGGCCGCGCGCGTGCAAGTCCTCGACGGCGGCGGTCAGGCCGTGCCGGACGCGCAGGTCGAGGCGACGCTGCGCCGCGGCGAGGAGCGCGCTCCGCTCGGCACGCTGCGCGACGCGGCCGGGGTGGGGACGGCGCAGGGGCGTCTGACGGCCCCTGGGTGGGCTCCGGGCCCGGCGAAGCTGGAGCTGGCGATCGCCGCGCACGAGCAGTTCCGCGAGGAGGTCGAGGTCGAGCTGGTCGCGTCTCGCGCGCCTCGCCGCGGGACGCCGACGGTGTCGGGTTCGACAAAAAATTACGCAGATGACACCGAATCGCAGCCCGAGAAGCTGCGCATCGTGCTGCGTCCGCTGGGCCGCCTGGTCGCCGGCTTCGAGAACGCGCTGGTCGCTCGCGTGACCGACCCCGAGGGCAAGCCGCACCGCGGGCCCGTCGAGGTCCGCCTGCTCGACGGCGAATTCGGCCGGCACAAGGCGGCCCGCGACGCGCCGGCGACGGTGGTCCGCGGCGAGACCGACGCGGCCGGGCTGGTCCGCGTCGACGGGCTGCTGGCCACCGACGTGGTCCGCTTCGAGGTGCGCGCGCTCGCCGGCGCGGAGGATATGTCCCAAGCGACAGGTGCGAAGGAGCCTGGCGCGAAGGATATGTCTGCTGGGACAGGTCCGAAGAGGCAGGCGAAGAGCGGGGCGAAGGACGCGACGGCGGGCGGAGCGAAGGACGCGAGCGCGACGGCGGGCGGAGCGAAGGACGCGAGCGCGACGGCGGCGGGCAAAGCGAAGGACGCGAGCGCGACGGCAGGCGCGAGCGGGACGGCGAAGGACGCGAGCGCGACGGCGGCGGGCAAAGCGAAGGACGCGAGCGCGACGGCAGGCGCGAGCGGGACGGCGAAGGCAGCGGGCGCGAGCGCGGAGGCGGCGGGGGCTGCCCAGGCGAAGGGCGCCGCGGAGGCCGGAGCGGGCGCGACAGCGGGCGCGAGCGCGGCGGCGGCGGGCGGAGCGACGGCTGCAGGCGCGGGCGGGACGGCGAAGGCAGCGGGCGCGAGCGCGGAGGCGGGGGCTGCCCAGGCGAAGGGCGCCGCGGAGGCCGGTGCGGGGGCGACCACGGACGCGAGTTCGGAGCCGCCGGCGATCGCGGCGCGGAAGTTCCGCATGGTCAGCTTCGCGGGCGCGGTGACGGTCGACGCGTCGCCGTGGACGGCGGGGGTCGGCGACGCGCTGACGATCAAGGCGCGCGGGCTGCGGCCGAAGCGGGCGGTGTTCGTCGACGTGCGCGGGCCCGACGGGGCGTGGGTCGACACGCTCGAGCCGCCGGTGGTCGGGCCGGAGCCGCCGCGCACGTGGTCGTCGGCGGGGCTGCAGCCGGGGCTGGTGCAGGTCGAGGCGTATCACTTCACCAATGCGCCGGGCGAGTCGTCGGCGCTGGCGCGGGTGGTCCTCGGGCCGGGCGCGGGGCAGGGGCCGCCGCTGTCGACCCTGATCGCGCTGCAGCGCGAGCGGCTGGCGATGCCGCGGGTCGAGAAGGACTTCGACGCCGGGCTCGAGGGCAAGTACCTCGACGCGCTGGCGACCGCGAGCCTCGACCCGGAGGCGCGCGAGCGGGCCGAGGCGTGGCTGATCGGGACGCTGCCGGTCGAGATCCACGGGCCGCCGACGGCGCTGACGACCCGCGGCCGCGAGGACGAGGACATGACGGCGCTGCGCCGGCTGTGGGCCGGGCGCGTGCGCCTGCTGCTGCTCGGCGGCGGCGGGCTGTTCCTGGCCGTGACGACGCTGCTCATCGTCGTCAGCCACCGCGGCGCGGCCGAACGGCTGGCCCGGGAGATGGTCGGCCAGGGCCCGGAGGTCGCGGTCGAGGTCCGCAAGGCCCAGCGCGCGGTGCTGTGGCGCGCGCTCGGGCTGCTGCTGTCGATGGCGTTCGGGCTGGTGCTGACGGCGGCGGTGCTCGACAAGCTGTTCTGGCAGACATGAGCGAGAGGCCACGTTGTTCGGCGGCGCTCGGCGGGTCGGACACGCTGTTTCGGAGGACATGACCGAAGGGGCATGTCCTCTGGCCCGGCGCGGCCGGACAACACGGGCCTGGAGACATGACCGAAAGGCCGCGTCACGAGGGCGCCCGCGGCGTCGCTCGACGAGCCGGTTCCTGGGACATGACCGAGCGGCCAGGTCCTCCGTCGCCGGCAACGTGCAGGTGTCCTTGAGGACAGGGCGGAGCGGACAGGCCGACGATCAGGCGAAGGCCTTGCGCAGGCGCTGCTCGAGCTCGTCGAGGGCGGCGCGGAAGGCGTCGATCCGCGGGCCGAGGATGGCGAGGTTCTCGGGGACCGCCAGCTCCTCGATGTCGCGGCCGTATTCGAGCAGCGGGCCGCCCGACAGATTGGCGAGGGTACCGACCACGCGGTGGGCGATCCGTCGCACGCACGCGGCGTCGCCGGCCGCGAGGGCGGTGGCGAATTCCTCGTGGATCTGCGGCAGATCGGCGGAGAAGAGGCCGACGAGCATCGCCAGCAGGTCGCGACGACCGCCGAGACGCGCGAGCAGTTCGGCCTCGTCGACCTCTACAGGAGGCGGCGCATGCACGCCTTCATCCTCGCGGATCTCGGCGCGCGGCGCAAGCTCGCGGCGCGTCGCGAAGCCCGCTTCGCTGCCTGCTTCGCCGGGCGAGCGGCGCTGGGATCGCTCGCTCGTGGGCGAGGTGTGACTCGCCCGCGGGAACGATGTTGCCGACGAACCAGCGAGCCGAGCGGGCGGCGAATCGGCGGCGCGGCGCGCGAGCGGCGGGCCCGGGGACGCAGTTCCGGCCGATTCCTTGGGCGCCGGATCGGCCGTGTTATGGTGCGACCTCATGAACGCTCCGCGCGCGATGATCCTCGCCGCCGGCCTCGGCACACGCCTCGGCGGGCTCAGTGCCGTGCGCCCGAAGCCGATGCTGCCGGTCTGCGGCGCGCCGCTGGTCCGCTGGGTGACGCTGTGGCTGCGCTCGCAGGGGGTGCGCGAGGTGGTGGTCAACCTGCATCACCTCGGCGACCAGATCGAGGCCGAGCTCGGCGACGGGTCGAAGCTCGGGATGGCGATCGCCTACTCGCGCGAGGACGGCGAGATCCTCGGGACAGGTGGCGCGCTCCGCCACGCGCGTCACCTGCTCGACGACGGCAGCGGCGCGCCGATCGTGGTCGTCAACGGCAAGATCTTGCTCGAGCTCGAGCTGGCTCGCGTGCTCGCGGTTCACCGTGCGGCGCACGCCGAGGCGACGATGGTGCTGCGCCCCGACCCCGAGGCGGAGCGCTGGGGGAGCCTGCGCGTCGACGATTCGGGGCAGGTCGTGGGTTTGCTCGGGGCGCTCCGACCCGGCGCCGAGGCAGCCGAGCCGCTGATGTTCACGGGGGTTCATGTCCTCGAGCCGCGGTTCTTGGACCGCATCCCTCCGCAAGGCCCGCAGTGCGTGATCCGCACTGCGTACACGGAGCTGTTCCATAGCGGTCGCGGTCTCGCCGGGGTGGTGACCCGCGATTACTGGTGGGAGCACTCGACGGTGCAGCGCTACCTGCAGGGCGTGGCCAACGTGCTGGAGGGCCGGGTGCGGCTACCCTACGCGGAGCGCCACCTGCGAGGTGCTGCGCCCGGCGCGACCATCGGTGCGGGGGCGCACGTCGACCCGACGGCGTGGATCGGCGAGGGCGCCGTGATCGGCGCAGGCGCGCACGTGGGACCGCGGGTGCAGATCGGTGACAGGGCCGTGATCGCCCCCGGGGTGCGCCTGCGCGACGCGATCGTGTGGGACGGGGTCGAGGTGACGCGCGATGTCGAGTGCGCGGTGATGTCCGAAGGGACAGGTTGATTCGGCAGCCCGGGCGGACGCGAGCGCGCGCGCTTCGGCCGATACCTTGACGATGTTCGCGCCGGTCCGCTATGTCCGGCCAATGCATCTTTTCAAAATGACCCTGGGCGCGGCGCTGGTCGCGGGCTCGCTGTCCGGCTGCGTGATCAGCACCGGTGGCACCGACACCAACTTCACCAGCCTCGGCACTGATACCAACGCGACGACGGACACGACCGCCGGCACGACCGATACCGCGGGCACGACCGACACGACCGACGGCACCGCGACCGATACCGCGGGCACGACCGACACGACCGACGGCACGACCGACACGACCGCGCCGACGACCACCGCGCCGACGACCACCGAGCCGACGACGACCACCGCCGGCACGACCGACACCACCACCGGCGGCGCCCTGTGCGGCTGGAGCCCGGGCGACAGCTACTACAGCTGCGGCTTCGAGGGCGAGGACCCGGACGGCACCCACCCGATCGCCTGCCCCGCGGGCCTGGTCGAGGGCGACCCGTGCAGCAACACCGGCCTCACCGGCGAGGGCTGCTGCGACGCCGACGGCAACAACTGGTACTGCGGCGAGGGCGACCCGCAGATCGTCGTGCTCGAGAGCTGCAGCTGAGCCGCGCTCCGCGTCCTCTACGCAAAAGCCCCCCGCGCGCTCGCGGGGGGCTCGCGCGTTTCAGGCCCGCGCCTCGGTGCGGCCCATGAGCTCGTCGATCTTGGCCCGCAGGAACTCCGACAGCTGCTGCGTGCTCGACACCCGGAACTGCGCCAGCTCGAACACCAGCTTGGTCTGCTTGTCGAACTTGAACAGGCTGGTCTTCTCGACCTCCATGCTCAGCTGGAGGTTGGCGCCGAGGTACTCGACGGCGAGGTTGATGTCGGTGACGCCGTAGTCCTTGCGCAGCTGCACCGGCGGCTGAAACTTGCCGGTGAAGCGCTGCCCGAGCGGCTCGGGGTCGAGCTCGGCGAGGCGGTAGTCGAGGGCGCCGAGGGCGTCGCGGATCTTCTCGATGTCGAGGTTGCGGACGTTGATCTGGCTGGCAGCGGCGATGTCGTAGGCCCACTCGATGTCGACGTAGCCGCGGACCTCCCAGTGGACGTCGCGGCCCGAGGGCGAGGTGCCCGGCGGCACGCGCAGTTGGAAGGTCAGCGGCAGGACCTCGTTCTTGGCGGTCCGCCACGGGCCCTGGCGCACCAGGACGCGGTCCCACACGTGGCCGTTCTTGGGCCCGCGCTTGTGGTACTCGACCAGCTCGACGAAGATCGAGGCGACGGTCTCGTTGTCGAGCGCGGTGAACTCGAGGTAGCCGTCGATGACCGCGGCGTTGGTGAAGGTGTCGCCGCGCAGCGCGATCAGCAGCACGCCGTTGTTGTTCGAGCCCTGGCGCCGGTAGGCGTAGTCGGCCGCCTTCGGCGCCGTGGTCCCGCCGATCCCCAGCATGGTCTTCATCGGGCCGCCCTGCGCCGGCGGGTCCTGGAAGGCCGCCGCGGCCGCGGCGACGGGGCTCGCCGGCGCCATCTTGGCCGCCTTGCGCGACTCGATCAGCGCCCGCAGCTCGGCCGGCATCTCCCCCAGCACCGTGGCCCCGCCCTGGCCGCCGCCCTGCCACTCGACCAGCAGCGGGATGTGGCCGAGGAACACCTGCTGGCCCGGCTGCAGCGGCTGCGGGTCGACGCCCACCGGCTCGCCGTTGATCCACGTGCCGTTCGACGAGCCCATGTCGCGGATCACGAGCTGGTCGCCGACGAACGCGACCTCGGCGTGGCGCCGCGAGACGCTGACCTCGCTGGTGGGGAGGCCGCAGGTCGGATCGCGGCCGAGGAGGACGCGCGGATTGCCGACGTCGAGCTGAACGGAGGCGCTGCCGAGCTGGAGCTTGACCTTCTGCATGACCCGCATGGCAACCGCATTCGCTTGCAGAGTCAACAGGGCCGGGGAAAGACGGCGACATCGCGGCGAATCACAGGCGCTCGCGCGATCGCTTGCGAGGCCGTAACCACCCGCTCAAGCGCCGTTCAACAGGCGAATTCGCCGAGCTCGACCGTTGGGGTCTCCGGCCTCCAAGGCCTCGAGCTCGCGCGCGTGGACGAGGGCCTCGTCGCGCCGCCCGAGCCGATGCAGACTGACGACGAGATCCCAGCGATAGCGGGCGCTGGCCGGCTCGAGCTCGACCGCGCGAGCCTCGAGCGCGGCCGCTCCGGCGAGGTCGCCGCCGGCGTAGAGCACAGCCCCGAGCGCGTGCGCGTGGGCTGCAGTGAGGTCGAGGTCGAGGGCGCGGCGCAGGTCGTTCTCCGCGAGCGCGAGGTCGCCGTCGCGGAGGGCGATCGTGCCGCGCGTGGCGTGGGCCCGCGCGCGCTCGCGATCGCCGAGGACGACTTCGCCGGCGTTGAGGAGGCGGATCTCGTCGACCTCGACCGTGGGCGCGGAGGTCCACTCCGGCGTGGCGAAGGCGAGGGCGATCGCGGCGCGGGCCTCGTCGCGGCGACCGAGGCGATCGAGGAGGACGGCGCGGGTGACGTGGTACGGCGTGATCGGGTCGAGCTCGGCGGCGCGGCCTGCGTCGCGCAGGGCGTCCGTCGGGGCGGCTGCGGCGCGCAGAGTGGCGCGGCGGTGGTAGGCGACCGCCAGCGGCAAGACGACGTAGGCGCGCTGCCGCGGGACGAGCTCGGGCAGGCGGGCCTCGCCGGCCGCGATCACGCGGTCCCAGTCGAGCGCCGGCAGCGGCAGGACGTCGACGACCGGGAGCGCGGCGATCCGCGCGTCCCAGTCGCTCGCGGCGGGCGCGAGCCCCTGCAGCAGGCGCGCGAGGCCGGCGACGTCGCGGACGACGGGCTCGCCGGCTGCCAGGCGCCGGACGGCGTCGACGATCGCGGGCTGGCCGCGCGCGGGCGGGGCGAGCGAGAGGTAGAAGCCGGCCAGGCGCGCGAGGTCGCCGGCGATCGGGTCGCTGTGCGGGTCATACTGCGGCGGCAGGTCGGCCGCTTCGTCCGTGACGGAGCCCGCGATGCGATCCTCGAGGTCGCGCGCGAGGGCGTCGGGATCGGTCTCGGGCGGGGCGTCGTCGAGGTCGGCCAGCTCACGGTGGCTCGGGACCAGCCAGGCGATCGTCCATTCACCTGACCTTTGGGTCATGCGGAGATTGTGCCGGCCGAAGTCGATCGGCATCGGCATGTCGAAGTCGAGGCGGCCGTGCGCGGTGCGACCGCCCTCGCCGCCGCAACCGATCGCGTGCAGGCGCGCCACGACCTCGCAGGCCGCCAGAGCGCAAGCGGCAGCCTGCGCGGGCGGCAGCCGCGGCCGGGCGACGGCGGGCGGAGGCTCGGCGAACACGACCCCCTGGCCGACGTGGAGGATCGGCACCGTGTGCGGCGAGGCGGCGGCGACGACGTGACGCGCGACAGCCTCGGCCCACATGCTGGCGGCCCACTGCCAGAACTCCTCGGGGAGCCGCTCGAGGACGCGGACGCGATCGCCGGTGCGGCGATCGACCGCGGTCGTCCACAGATCGTCCTCCCCGTAGGCGCGGTCGTTGCGGCTCCGCTCCCAGCGCAGCCAGCGGAGGCGGTGGCGGGTGGCGACGACGTCGAAGCGGTCGGCGATGACGCGGGGCGTGGTCATCGGGTCCGCTCCTGCAGGCGCGGGCGCGCGACGGCGACGAACGTGGCGGTCGCCAGCGCGGCGAGCCACAGGGCGAGCGCCGGGAGCTCTTTCTCCGGCGGCGGCGCGGGGGTCGGCGGATCGCGCGGCTCCCAGTCGTGCGGGCGCTCGGCCTCGGGCAGGACGTCAGCCGCGGCGATCGCGGGCGAGGCGAAGAGGACGAGGACGAGCGAGCTCGACCGGAGCATGCCGACGAGGGTAGCGAGCGCGCGGCCAGCTCTCAAGCCGGCGCCGCGGGGGGCCCGCGAGCGCGAGGCCGCGCCGAGCTGTCCGTCGGGACAGGTGCAGGCGCGCCCGCGGAGGGCGGTGAGATGGCCGAATGGACAGGTGACCGATCGGCCGGCGCCCGCCGTCGCTCAGTAACCTGCCCGCAGGGACAGGCGCGCTCAGGCGGCCGCGGGGGCCTCGTTGAGGAGCACGAGCAGGACCTCGAGGGCGTCGATGACGGTGAAGATGCCCTGGAGCTGGCCGTCGCGCATGACCAGGGCGGCGCCGATCTTGCGCTGGGACATGTCCCAGACGACCTGCGCCAGCGGGCTGTCGGGGTCGCAGACGTAAGGGTCCGGGGTGCACACCGACTCGACGGTGGTGTGCTGCGGGTCGAGGCCCTGGACGGCCAGGATGTGGCCGATGTCGCGATCGGTGACGATGCCGACGAGGTGACCCTGGCTGTACACCGGAAGGTGCCGGACCTGGAGCTGGAACATCCGCGTGTAGGTATCGACGAGGTTGAGACCGCCGTCCAGGATGAACGGATCTCGGGTCATGAACTGGCCGACAGTGAGGGTAGACCGTCGCATTGCGAACTCCTCCTGGGGAGAGTCTGAACCGGATCGTGCGATCGCGCCAAAACGGGCCGTAGGGGGTATCTCGGCCCGGTATAGGCGAACTCGCGCGCGGCGGGGGGGCAGACCGCGTGGTATGGTCCGCGCCATGCAGAGACTTACCACCCTTATGGCGGCGCTGGCCCTCACGGCTTGCCCGCAAGACTCCGGCGACGAGACCGGCGGGACCGACACCTCGGGAGCGTCCACGCCGATGACGACCACCACGTCCGCGACGAGCGACGACTCGACGACCGCGACGACCTCCGCGTCGACGACGACGGACACCACCGGGCCGACCACCGGCGAGACCACCGGGGAGACCACCGACGAGACCGCCGGCACCTCGACCACCGAGGACCCGACCGCGGGCGTGTGCGCCCTGCCGCCGCTGACCGAGGAGATCGTCAATACGCTCGGCTTCAACGTGTTCGGCCAGAGCTACGAGGCGAAGCCCGGCGAGTCGCTGGACCTGTCGGTCGGCTCGATCGAGTGCTGCTACATCAAGATGCCGGTCGACGCCTGCGTGACCTACTCGGTCAGCCCGGCCGAGGGCGCGACCATCAACGCGGCGGGCGCGCTGTTCATCGCCGCCGACGTCGAGCCGGGCACCGTGTTCACGGTGACTGCCGACGTCGAGGACGGCCGCAAGGTGCTGACGACCGAGGTATTCGTGTACACGCCGGAGTCGAACCCGTTCGTGGGGATCTGGCACGAAGTGGCGCAGCTGCCGTGCGGCGGCGGGGCCGAGGTGGCGCCGGAGATGGCGATCCAGGAGCTGTGGTTCCGCGCCAGCGGCGAGGTGCAGGTGACGTGGTTCCCGTTCGAGATCTACTTCGACTACTGGTCCGACTACGCCTACGACCTGCAGACCGGCGACCTCGAGATCACGCCGACCGGCGGCAACTACGTGCCGGCCGACGTCGAGGGCGCGGGCACGTTCAAGATCGAGGGCAATCAACTTGTCCTCGAGGACATGTGGCTCGGCTCGCCGCAGAACGGGATGACGCCGGCGAACTGCGGCCACCGCTTCGAGCGCTAGGTCGCAGGCTCGCGCGGGCGGCGTTGCAGAGCTGTCTGGAAGGACAGGTGACGGACGCCGCCTCGCGAGGGGGGGACGCCTTTGATGGCGTCCCACCCCACGCGTATGATCGTCGTCCCTCGCGCTTCGTCATCCCCGCGCTGGGCGGCTTCTGCGGCGAGTGCAACGGCGACGCCGACTGCCTCGGCGTGTGCGGCGAGTGCTCCAGCGACGGCGACTGCGGGCCCGGCGAGATCTGCAGCGGGCCGAAGGTGGACCTCGACCTCGGCGCCCTCACCGGCGCCAAGCGCCTGTGACGAGATGGCCTCGAGGACATGTCGGAATGGACATGTCTCGAGAGTCATCGTGCGTCCGCTAGCAGATCGGGGCCACGCGCACCGGGAGGCCGCCGCTCGGGCCGGCGGTGATGCCCTTCTGCTGCGCGTGGACCTTGTGAGCGGGGTCGGCCTCGACGGCGAAGCGCGTGAACAGGCGGGCGAGGACGATCCGCATCTCGTGCTCGGCGAACGCGGCCCCGAGGCAGCGCCACACGCCGCCGCCGAACGGGAAGTGGACGGTGGCGGAGGGCTTGCGCTCGAGCATGCGCTCGGGCTTGAAGGCGTCGGGCTCGCTCCATAGTGAGGGGTGGCGCTGGATGAGGTAGACGCTGAGCATGACGATGGTGCCGGCCGAGAGGTCGCGGCCGAGCAGCCGCATCGGCTTGCGCAGGCGGCGAGACACGCCGATGCCGATCGGGTAGAGGCGCATCGACTCGGCGATCGCCGCGCCGAGGTAATGGAGGTCGCGGACTCGGGCCGGATCGAAGCCGCCCTGCATGACCTGGGCGACCTCGGCGCGCACGCGGGCCAGCGCCTCGGGGTGCTGCACGAGGCAGTGCACGGCCCAGCACAGCGACAGCGAGGTGGTCTCGTAGCCGCCGATGACGAGCATCAACAGCTGGGCGTGCAGCTCCTCGCGCGACATCGGCTGGCCGTCGGCGAAGCGGGCCCGGAGCATCAGCGCCAGCACGTCGCTGCGGTTCTCCGGGCCGTCGGCGAGGCAGCGATCGATCTCCGCCTCGAGCAGCGCGTGGATCCGGCCCAGCCGATCGGCGATCCGCCGCACCGGCAGGCGCGACGGGGCGAACGGGGCGTCGAGCGCGGCCGCGCGGGCGCGCTTGCTGAGGCGCGTGAGGGCGGCGTGGGCTCCGGTCGGCGTCAGCAAGGTGCCGAGCGCCAGCATGTCGGGGCCGAACACCAGCTGCAGGTACTCGACGACGAGGGTGCGCAGCTCCTCGAAGCGCGGGCCCTCGGCGACGCCGAACAGGCAGCGCAGGATGACCCGCATGGTGATGTCCTGCATCGGCCCGATCAGCGGGAAGGTGCTGCCCCGCGGCAGGCCGTCGAGCACGCCGTCGGCGATCTCGAGCATCGTCGGCCCGAAGGCGCGCACGCTCTCGGCGTTGAAGGCCGGGTTGAGCAGCTTGCGCCGCTGGCGGTGGTGCTCGTCGTCGGTGAGGATGAGCGCGAGCGGGTCGACGAACAGCTCGACGCCGCCGGCGTGGCGCTCGAGTTGATCGTAGGAGCCGGTGAGGAGCTGGCGGACCGTGTCGGGCTCGCTACAGACGAGCACCGTGGGCATGCCGGCCAGGCGCAGCTCGGCGAGCTCGCCGCCGCGGCGCCGGAGATCGTCGAGGAAGCGGTAGGGTTCCCGGGCTATCTTGACGAGGTTGTCGATCGCTCGAGGGCGCCGTGCCACTTGTCGCGGATCGTCTGAAACATCGGCGGTCCGTCTAGCACGGCGATCCCCGGGGGGCCACGGAGGGACGGCGATGGACGGCGCGCGGCCGCTCGCGCTGGGGTATGTTCGGGCAATGCAGCGAGCAGCGACGCGACGCGTGGCGATCCTGGGGGCGAGCGGTGCGGTGGGTGGGCAGGCGCTGGCAGAGCTGTTGCGGTCGCCCGCGATCGCGGGGGTGACCAGCCTCGGCCGACGAACGATCGCCGACGCGCCGGCGTCGCCGAAGCTCGCGCAGCGCGTGGTCGAGCTCGAAGACCCGGCCGCGTACGCGCCCCTGCTCGCGGGGCACGAGGCGGCGATCTGCACCCTCGGGGTCGGGCAGCCGACGAAGGTGTCGCGCGAGGAGCTGCAGAAGATCGATGTCGACTACGTGATGAACTTCGCGACCGCGTGTCGCGACCAGGGCGTGAGGTCGTTCGCGCTGCTCGGGGCGGTCGGCGCCGACGCCCGCTCGCGCAGCTTCTACTTGAGGATGAAGGGCGAGCTCGAGGAGAAGCTGGTCGCGCTGGGCTTCTCCCGCACCAGCCTGTTCCACCCGTCGATGTTGCTGACGCCGCAGAACCGCTACGGGACGGGGCAGGCGATCTTGCTGGCGGTGTGGCCGAAGCTCGACCTGCTGCTGGCAGGGCCGTTGCGGCGGTTTCGGGGCATCACCGTGGCCGATCTCGGGCGGGCGATGGCGCGCGACGCGGAGCGCGACGACCCGGGCGTGCACGTGCTCCACTGGGACGAGTTCTCGGCGCTGGCCCGTGAGTCGACGTAGGGGATTCCACCGGGGCGCGCGATGCATGTCAGTACATGATTCTTCGGACATGTTGTAACGGGATCGTAATCGCGGCTTCGGCGGCGGCGGCGCGCCGATCGGGGGACATGACGGCGGTGTAAAGTCGGCGTCGACGCATGTCGACATCGACGAACGACAAGCCCCTGTTCCGTAGCGTCGCCACGTTCATCGCCTTCGTCCTGGTCGGCGTCGGCGTGTACGGCTGGCTGCAAGCGACCCGCGCGGCGCCTCGCCAGCGCAGCGCGGTCGAGCAAGGCCGCCCGGTGCGGGTGCTCGAGCTGGCGCCGATCGAGGTGGTGCCGCGGGTGATCGGCTACGGCGCGGTCGAGGCCCAGCGCGAGTGGCAAGCGCTGGCGCAGGTGTCCGGCACCGTGGTCGAGGTGGCGGACCGGCTCGAGGCCGGACGGATCGTGCAGGAGGGGACGGTGCTGCTGAAGATCGACCCCGGCAGCTACGCGATCGAGCAGGGCCGCTCGGAGGCGGTGGTGAAGGCGGTGCGGGCCCAGATCGCGGAGATCAAGGCGCGCGAGGCCAGCGCGGCGTCGAACCTCAAGATCGACGAGCGCTCGCTCGAGCTGGCCCGCGGCGAGCTCGAGCGCGTGCGCTCGTTGTACGAGCAAGGCGCGGCGCCGCTGACCGACGTCGAGGTCGCCGAGAAGGCGGTCATCGTCGCCGAGAAGACGGTGCAGACGTTCCGCAACACGCTCGGCGAGCTGCCGGCGACCCGCCGCGTGCTCGAGGCGCAGCTCGAGCAGCAACAGGCCGGGGTGGCGACGACCAAGCTCGAGCTGGCCAAGACGGAGATCGTTGCGCCGTTCACGATGCGCCTCCGCGAGGTCAACGCGGCGCTCGAGCAGGTGGTGACGGGCGGGCAGGCGCTGATGGTCGGCGACGGCATCGACGTGTTCGAGATCCCGGCGCAGGTGCCGGTCGGCAGCCTCGGCTCGCTGCTGCCGCCGCGCAAGCCGGAGGAGACGAAGCAGGCGCCGGGCGGGCCGTCGCGGCTCGAGGCGGTCGAGGCGATCGTGCGCCTCGAGGGCCAGGGGGTGCAGCGCGCGTGGAAGGGCAAGTTCCGCCGGTTCGGCGGCATCGACCCGAACACGCGGATGATGATCGCGGTGGTCCAGGTCGACGAGAGCCGCGAGGCCGGCGCGCAGCCGCAGGGGCCGCGGCTCAACCGCGGGCTGTACGTGGAGGTCGAGCTGCGCGGGCCGCCGCGCGCCGACTGCCTGGCGGTGCCGCGCGCCGCCTACCACGACGGGACGCTGCACGTGGTCGGCGCGGAGGACAAGCTCGAGCTGCGCAAGGTCGAGGCGACGCTGGTGCAGGAGGAGTTCGTGTGCGTGACCGGCGAGGTGCAGGCCGGCGACAAGATCGTGCTGACGGACCTGGTGCCGGCGCTGACGGGGATGCTGCTGGCGCCGCGCGTCGATGACGAGGGGACCGCCGCGCTGCAGCGGGCGGCCCGCGGGGAGGCGTCGTGATCGTCTACTTCGCGCGGCACCCGACGGCCGCAAACCTGTTGATGCTGGTGTTCGTGATCCTCGGCCTGGTGGCCCTGCCCGGGCTGCGGCGCGAGTCGTACCCGGAGTTCGAGCCGTCGCAGATCCGCATCACCGCGGCCTACCCCGGCGCCGACGCCGAGATCGTCGACGAGACGCTGGTCCAGAGCATCGAGGAGGCGGTGGCAGGGCTCGACGGGGTGGCGGTGATGACGTCGCAGGCCCGCGAGGGCTCGGCGTCGATCACGATCGACGTCGAGGACAAGGTGCCGCTCGCCGACGTGCTGGCCGACGTCAAGTCGGCGGTCGACGGCCTGCGCGACCTGCCGCCCGACCTCGATCCGCCGGTGGTCGCGGCGGCGACCCGCCGCGCGCCGGTGGCCTCGATCGCGGTCACCGGGCCGATGTCGGCCCAGGACCTCAAGCTGTACTGCGAGCAATTGCGGCGCGAGCTGCTGCGCGACGAGCACATCGCCCAGGTGACGATCGCGGGCTTCTCGACGCACCAGGTGTTGATTCAGCTGAAGCAGTCGGCGCTGGCCCGCCACGGGCTGTCGGTCGCCGACGTCGCGGCCGCGGTGCAGGCCCAGAGCGTCGACAGCCCGATCGGGACGATCGAGCGCGCCGGCGGCGACATCCTGGTCCGCTACTCCGACAAGCGCACCGACGTGGGCGCGCTGGCCGAGCTGGTGGTCAAGGGCGCGGCCGGGGGGGCGGAGATCCGCCTCGCCGACGTGGCGCACATCGAGGACACGTTCGCCGTCGAGGAGGAGCAGACGCAATTCAACGGCGAGCGCGCGTGCACGCTCGGGATCACCAAGACGGCGTGGCAGGACAGCCTCGACGTGCTCGGCGCGATCGAGGCGTTCCTCGCCGACCAGGAGCTGCGCAAGCCGACCGGCGTGAAGCTGACGCTGACGCAGAACATGGCCTCGGCGGTGGCCGACCAGATCGGGCTCCTGTTCACCAACGCGTGGCAGGGGCTGCTGCTGGTGTTCGTGACGCTGTGGCTGTTCTTCCACGTGCGCCTGGCGTTCTGGGTCGCGGCCGGCCTGCCGGTGTCGGTGCTCGGCTCGCTGTGGGTGCTCGGGCAGCTCGGCCAGACCGTCAACATGATGACGATGATGGGCATGCTGGTCGCGCTCGGCCTGGTGATGGACGACGCGATCGTGTTCGCCGAGAACTTCGCGGCCCACCGCGAGCGCGGGGCCTCGGCGACGCGCGCGGCGGTGGACGCGGTCAAGGAGGTCGCGTCGGGGGTGGTGTCGTCGTTCCTGACGACAGCGGCGGTGTTCGTGCCGCTGATGGGCATCGAGGGCCGGATCGGCCGCGTGCTGCAGGTGATCCCGATCGTGCTGATCGCGGTGCTGGCGGTCAGCCTCGCCGAGGCGTTCTTCATCCTGCCCAACCACCTCGCGCACACGTTCCGCGACGTCGACCCCAATCAGAAGAGCAAGGCCCGCGCGTGGTTCGACGCCGGGTTCGCCCGCTTCCGCGAGCGCCGCCTCGGCGGGGCGGTCGACTTCGCGGTCCGCCACCGCTGGGCGACGCTCGGGCTGATGGTGGCGCTGCTGATCGGCTCGGTCGGGATGCTGTCGAGCGGGCGCCTGCGCTACGTGGCGTTCCCGGCGGCCGAGGGCGACGTGGCGGAGTTCCGCCTGGCGCTGCCGCCGGGGGCGCCGCTGGAGCGCACGCAGCAGGAGGTCGACCGGGTGGTGGCCGCGGCCTGGCGCGTCAACGAGAAGCTGACGCCGGAGCAGCCGGAGCAGCAGCCGCTGGTCCGCAACGTGTCGGCCCGCTTCAACTACAACGCCGACGTGACCGACGAGTCGGGGCCGCACCTGGCGACGGTGTCGGTCGACCTGCTGGGCATCGAGGCGCGCTCGACCACGCTCGAGGCGTTCTCGAAGGCCTGGCGCGAGGAGACGGGGCCGCTGCCGAGCGCGGCGGTGACGAAGTTCGCCGAGGGCTCGAAGGGCGGCCCGGCCGGCAACGCGATCGAGGTCGAGATCCAGAGCGAGGACCTCGAGCGCGCGAAGGAGGTGTCGCAGCGGATCCAGGCGTGGTTCATGCAGAACCCCGGGGTGTTCGACGTCGGCGACAACCTCGACCCGGGCAGCGAGCAGGTGCGCGTGCGCCTGCGGCCCGGCGCCGGCTCGTACGGGCTGACCGGCAGCGCGGTGGCGCAGCAGGTCCGCTCGGCGCTGACGGGCGTGTCGGTGCAGACGTTCCACACCCACGGCGAGGACTACGAGCTCTACGTCGAGCTCGAGCACCGCGGCCGCGACACCATGGCCGACCTCGAGCTGATGCCGGTCACGGTCGCGCCGGGGGTCAACATGCCGCTCGGATCGATCGCCACCATCGAGCTGACGAGCAGCTTCGCCCGCCTGAACCGCCGCGACAGCGTGCGCACCGTGACCGTGACGGGCGCGGTGTCGGCGGAGGAGGCCAACGCGTCGGAGGTGATGAGCCGCTTCATGACCGAGGCGGCGCCGGAGATCGAGCGCGAGTTCCCGGACGTCCGCCTGGCGGCCGGCGGGGCGGCCAAGCAGTCGGCCGAGGCGCTGAACTCGATGCTGACGCGGATGATGATCGGCCTGTTCGCGGTGTTCGCCCTGCTGAGCCTGCAGTTCCGCAGCTTCGTGGCGCCGCTCATCGTCATGCTGGCGATCCCGTTCGCGTTCGTCGGGGTGATCTGGGGCCACCTGCTGATGGGCATGCCGCTGTCGTCGCAGAGCATCTTCGGCCTCATCGCCATCTCGGGGGTGGTGGTCAACGACTCGATCCTGCTGATGGAGTTCATCAACATGGCCCGCGTCCGCGGCGACTCGCCGGCGACCGCCGCCTCCCAGGCCAGCCGCGACCGCTTCCGCGCGGTGCTGCTGACGTCGGCGACGACCATCGCCGGCCTGTTCCCGATCATGTTCGAGACCAGCCGCCACGCCCAGTCGCTGGTCCCGGTGGCGGCGTCGATCGTGTTCGGCCTGGCCGCGTCGACCGTGCTGGTGCTCATCGTCATCCCCGCCGCCTACGCGGTCCTGGCCGACCTCGGCCTGGCGCCGAAGCCGTTCTCCGGCGACGAGGAAGAGGATTGAGCACGAGGCCTTCGGGACATGCTCCAAGGGGCATGTCCTGAAGGCCTCATGAAGAGCGGGCGCTCAGCCGGGGCTGGCGTAGGCGCCGTAGGCGGCGACCTCGGGCGCGGCGGTGTGGAAGTCGCCGGCTGCGGGGTCGGCGAACTGGGGGTCGGCCTCGACGACGGGGCCGACGCAGCTGGCGTCGCCGTCGCTGACGGGGAGGTCGACGGCGTTGTCGTCGAGGTGGAAGCCCATGGCGGCGGCGTCGTAGCAGTCGTTGATGACGCGGTGGCCGCCGGCGAAGATGTTGCGCCCGATCTTGGCGCCCTTGGCCTTGCCGGCGTCGTCGATGTTGATCTCCGAGCGCGAGCCGGCGGCCGAGCCGGCGCCGTTGGCGTAGAAGGTGTTGTGCTCGACGACGATGGCCTCGGTCGCCGGGCCGGCGAAGCGCACGCCGGAGTAGTAGTTGCCGTAGATCAGGTTGCGGCGGACGTGGACGTCGGTGATGGTGCCGTCGCCGGCGGCGTTGATGACGATGCCGTCCTCGTAGTCGGCGTGGCCGTTGCCGGTGATCCGGTTGCGCTCGATGACGATGCCGTCCAGGGTGCCGTACTGGCCGCCCTGGGTGTACAGCTGGATCCCCCGCGAGGCGTTGTCGCGGATCACGTTGTTGACGACGGTGATGTCGCTGCCGCCGGCGAGGTAGATGCCGTGGTCCTGGTGGCCCTCGGGGCCGCACCGGCCGTAGCGCTCGATCAGGCACGCCTCGACGCGCAGGCCGTTGGCGCGGTTGCTCTCGATGTGGCCGCCGTCCTCGCCGGTCTCGCAGTCGCCGGTGAAGGTGACGTGGTCGATCGTGACGTCCTCGACCTCCTCGACGCTGGCGGTGTTGAACGAGTCGCCCTTCTCGAAGCCGGAGATGTCGAAGGTCAGGTTGGTGACGACCACGTGGCTGCCGTCGCCCTCGAAGGTCATGCGGCCGCGCAGGCGCACGCCGTCCCGGCTCTCGCCCACGAACACGATCGGGGCCTCGGCCGTGCCGCCGTGCAGGATGTAGAGCAGCGGGTCGGCGCCGGCGTACTCGCCGTCGTGGATGAAGTAGCAGGTGCCGGGGCCGTCGTCGGCGTACTCGCCCTCGCCGCGCGAGGCGGCCGCGAGCTCGTCGACGGTGGTCAGGTCGACGCGGGTGGTGCCGTCGGGACAGGCGCCGGGAGCGTCGGTCCACTCGCCGATGGCGAGGTCCTCGGTCTCGTCGCCGGTGGTGGTGCCGGTGGGGTCAGGGTCGGGGCCGGTGGTGTCGGGGCCGGTGGTCGAGGTCGTCGGCGAGGCGGTGGTGGTGCCGTCGGTCGGTGAGGCGGTGGTGGTGCCGTCGTCGCTGCCGGTGGGCGTGCCGCTGCTGCCGTCGCTCGTGCCGGTGGGGCCGTCGGTGTCGTCGCCGGTGCTGCCGGCAGCGGCGCCGCCACAGGCCGACAGGAGGGCGAGCAGGAGCGGCGAGGAGAGGGCGAGCTTCGGCGAGGTCATCGCGGCGAGCATAGACGAATCGCGGTGCCGGAATTGTCGCGCCGCCGCGCGCTCACTGCGAGCAGTGGCGGGGGATACGGACGTCGTCGCGCTGCCCGGGCCGCCGCGGCTCGATGCGCGGCGGCGACATGAGGGCCTGCATGAGGTGGAGCGGACGAGGTCGTTCGTGGACCTCACGCGCCCGCCGGGCTCGTGGGTCGGCGCTCGACGAGGTTGGACAGGGCCTTCAGGGAATGTTCATGGGGACATGTTCATCAGGACATGGACTTTGAGGAATGTCCTGATGGACATGAACCTCCGCGCTCAGCCGGGCCCGGTCGCGGTCGCGCGGGCCGCGAGCGCCCGCTCGAGCGCGGGCAGCAGGTCCTTGCCGCGGAGCGCTGCGCCGAGCTCGACGATGGTGCCGTCGCCGTCGACGAGGACGCCGGTGGGGACGCCGGAGAAGCCGAAGCGGGCCATGACGTCGGCCTCGCCGTCGCGCCCGACGAAGGCGTGGGTCCACGGCATCGACCAGTGCTCGGCGCGGAACGACTGGACCGCGCCGGGGCTCTGGTCGAGAGAGACGAACACGAACTCGACCTTCGGTCGATCGACCGCGCCGAGCTTGCGCAGGCCGTCCTCGCCGGACCCGGCCGAGATGCCGTTGACGGCGGCGTAGGTGGCGTGGAGCTCCGGCATCTCGGCGACGCAGGGGCCGCACCAGGTGGCCCAGAACTCGATGAAGTAGAGCTGACCCTTGCGATCGGCCCGGGTGACCGGTGGGACGCCGGCGAGCGCGGGGAACTCGAAGTCCGGGAACTGCTTGCCGCGCTGGAGGATGCGCGCCGGATCGAAGTCCTCGGCGAGGCGCTTGGCCGTGTAGGTGCCGGCGAACTGCGGCTCGCCGGCGCGGGCGTAGAGCTCGGCGACGCGGTCCTCGAGGTGCCGCTCGTGCGCCCGGTAGAGGAGGAACTCGAGCGCGTCGAGGGCGACGTTGGCGTTCGGGTTGTCCTGCGCGTGAGCGAGCCACGCTTCGGTCCGCGCGGCGAAGGTCTCGTCGGCGGAGTCGAGGACGCGGTAGAGGAGGTTGTTGACGTTCATGAACACGCCGAGCCGCGGATCGAGCGGGTCGACGTTGGCCAGCAACCAGTCGGCGCGGGCGCGGGCGTCGGCAGCGCTGTCGTGGCCGACGAAGACGTCGAGGTGGGCGAGGCGCAACAACATCCGCGCGTCCGCGCTGGCGGCGGCGTCGGCCTCGGCGAGCGCCTCGGCGGCCAGCGCGGCCACGGCTGCCTGCTGCGTCGCGTCGGGGACGAGGATCTTGCCGTCGATGTGCGTCATGCTGCGCTGCAGCTCGCCGACGCGAGACCACCAGGCCTCGCGATACGTCTGCGCGGCGAGCAGCTCGGGCGCCACGCCGCGCCACTCGAGCCGCGCAGGCTTGCCCGGCGGCGGGAGGGCGGCGAGGTCGAGCTCGAGCGCGCCGCGACCTGCCAGGTCGACCACCGACCAGTAGTCGCCGCCGCCGTCGCTCTCGTAGCTGTCGGCGAGCGGGCCGTTGTAGGTGCGCGCGCCGCTGGAGAGCTGGTAGCGCAGCTTGACGGCGCGTGGAGGGAGGCCGGCGAGGTCGAGGCGGTAGGTGCCGGCGGGGGTGCGGACGGCCGTGCGCGACTCGCTGGCGAGCGTGGCGCCCCCGGCGTCGAGCAGCTGCAGGCTCACGTCCAGGGCCTCGCCCGGCTGCGGTCGAGCGTAGGTGCCGAGGTCGCCCTCGACCTCGACGACGCCCTCGACCCGCAGGGTCTGCACGAGCTGGGCGTGATCGACTGCGGCGAGGCTGAGCACGTAGAAGCCGGGCTCGAGCTCGACGCGGAAGCTGCCGTCCTCGGCCAGCTGCCCGCTGGTGACCGGCTTCATGAAGCCGTTGCGGAGGACGCTGAAGTCGGCCTTGCGCAGCGGAGAGCCGTCGTGAGCGCGGAGGCGCCCGGCGATCGCGCTCACGGCCGGGAGGGGCGCGAGCTCCGAAGGGGTCGCAGCCGCGGCGGGAGACGGGACAGGGACGACCGGTGCGTGGGTCGCAGCGCCGCAGGCGGCGAACAAGAACAGCCAGGAGACCATACCGATACGCATGGAACGGAGGGTAGCACGAGGAGCGGTCGGCGAGCATCGAGCAGGAACGTCGTGCGGCGAGAGACCGCGAGGGCTCGCCAGGCGTTGCAGCGGGGTTCACGACGGCACGGGCTGTCCCACGGGACATTGGAGGAGGCCGCGGGTCACGGGTCGCGTGGACCGTTGGGACATGTCTCGAGAGACATGTCGTTGCGGTGCTGCCTGTCATCTGTCTCTCGAGACATGTCCCCCGGTGCGGCTGGGTCTGGGGCGACGACCGCCCGGCGCGCCTGGGATCTGTCTCGAAAGACATGGCCTCATGCCGCGCCCATGAGCTCGTCCGGAGCGACGGCCCCGGGCGACCTGGCAGCTGTCTCGAGAGCCATGTGCCGGCCGCGCGCTCAGGCGCGGCGGCTGGCCTCGACGGCGACGGCCATGCGCCACAGCGCGAGGAACACCGCGACGCAGGCGAGGCCGCGGGCGGCCCACGACGACCAGGCCTCGCCGGACCCGTGCACGGCGACCAGGACGATCGCGCCGGCGACGGCCCAGCGGGCCAGGGTGAGGGCGCCGGAGGCCAGCCACAGGCGCGGGTTCTTGGCCACGTCGAGGCAGGCGCGCAGGTACTCGCGCGGGTGGACGCCGCGCTCGCCGCGGAGCACGCGGCGGGCGGCCGCGAGGTCTCCGGAACATGTCGCAAAGGTCAGGAGGAGGATCAGCACGACCAGCTCGACGAGCGCGTGCGAGCCGGCCAGGGCGTTGGCGACGAAGCTGAGGACGAGGCGGAGCACCAGGCCGTAGAGGCCGATCAGCGCCAGCACCGGGAGGTTGCCGAGGCTGGCGCGGCCGAACTCGGCCCAGGCGCGGGTGCCCCGGTCGCTGGGGTCGTCGAGGCGGAGCAGCGCGCCGCCGCGGACGAGCAGGGCGATCGCGGCGCCGAGGAGGCCGCTGGCGACGGCGGCGGCGACGAACACCGCGAGCAGGGCGGGGTTCAGCGGCAGGAGCTCGACGAGCGCGGCGATCAGGCGGTCGGGATGGACCCACAGGTGGCCGCCCATGGCCCGGCGCACGGCCCCGAAGACCAGCTGGGCCGCGCCCCAGGCGAGGCCGAGGTGCAGCGCGCACAGGCCGAGCCACAGGCCGGGGACGCGGAGGACGCGGCGCAGCGACTTCACAGGCCGAGCCCTCCGAGCAGGGCGAGGTCGAGGGCCTCGTGGAAGCGGGCCACCGGGTCGCTGACGCCGTCAGGCCGGCGCTGGCCGGGGGCGTGGAGCCGGTTGTCGAGGCGCTCGCCCTCGAGCAGCAGCTTGTCGTCGGGGTCGACGGCGACCGCGGCCAGCTTGCGCCCGGGGAAGTTGAACACGCGGTAGCGGGCCTGGCCGTCCCACCAGACCCGCTCGTGCGCGCCGTCGGTGAACTCGAACTCGACCTCGACCGGCACGCGGAACTCGCCCTCGCGCACGACCAGCGCGAAGGCCTCGGTGGCGGCCGCCTCGAGCTCCTCGCCCTCGGGCTCGGCCTCCGCCTCGACCAGCGCGAGCGCGCCGTCCTGGCCGCGGCGCCAGCCGCTGCCGCCGAGGGCCCGCCGGTTGGCGATCCGGGCCACCGCGAAGTCGACCGCGGAGGTCGCCTGCAGGCCCTGGTCGAGGAAGTCGCGCAGGTCGAGGTCGACCGGCTGTCCTTCGGGACCTGTCTCGGAGATCCTGACCTTTTGGCCCAATTCGCGCAGCAGCACGGCCTTCAGGTCGTCGCCGGTCGGGTGGCGGAAGCGCCAGGTGTCGCAGTACACGCGGAAGGCGCGGTCGAACTTCTCGGGGCCGGCGAGCGCGCGCAGGGTGTGGAACAGGGCGGCGGTCTTGCGGTAGACGGTGCCGCCGAAGGTGCCGGTGATGTCGCGGTACTCGTCGGCCCGGCTGTCGACCGGGTCGAGCCCGGCGGCCGCCGGCAGGGCGACGCGGATCATGTCGGTCGTGGAGACGCGCTGGTTGCCGATCCGGGCGATGGTGGCGTCTTCGCCGAGCCAGTCGTCGAACACGAGGGTGTTGGAGAACGAGTTGATGCCCTCGTCGAGCCACGGCTGGGTCGCCTCGTCGGAGGCGAGCAGGCCCTGGAAGTACTGGTGGCCGAACTCGTGGATGGTGGTGAACTCGCCGGTGAGGAGCTCGTGGATGCCGAGCAGGCGCAGCGGCAGCGGCAGGCGCAGGATGTCCGTCGTGGTGAAGAGGGTCGGGTACTCCATGCCCTGGGCGCCGCTCGCGGTGTCCGGCGGGTGCACGATCGTGATCGTCGACCACGGGTAGGGCCCGAAGCGGGCGTCCATGCTCTCGAGCGCGGCGATCTGGGCGTCGAGGTGGCGCTGGGCGTCGGCCGCCAGCGCGCGCGGGATCAGCTGGCGGATCCTGACGTCACGCCACATGTCGCCGTACTCGAGGAAGTCGGGCGAGGCGGCCCACGCGAAGTCGTGCACCGTGTCGGCGCGGTAGTGCAGCCGCTTGCGCCCGCCCTCCGGCGGCCGCTCGTCGACCAGCACGCCGGTTGCCCCGACGACCATGTCCTCGGGGACATCCAGGTGGACCTCGTAGTCGCCGAAGTCGGCGTAGAACTCGCTGTTCAGGGTGAAGACGTGGGCCTGCCAGCCGCCCTCGTGGCGCACGGCCAGCTTCGGGTACCACTGGCCGACCATGTGGAAGTCGCCCTCGTAGCCGGTGCGCGCGAACACCCGCGGCAGCTGGGTGAAGAAGTCGAGCTCGACGGTGACGACCTCGTCGGGGCCGACGGGGCGCGGCAGGGCGATCGTGCCGAGGCTGGGATCGCTGCCCTCGACCAGCGCGAGCGGGGCCGCGGCGGCGTCGCGCTGCTCGGGGGCCTTGAAGTCGGCGGCGTCGCCGTGCGCGAGCAGGCGAGCGGCGCGGACATCGATGTAGCCCCACTTCCCGTCGCCCTTGTCCTGGCGCGCGCCGCGGTGCGCTCCGCGGGCCTCGGCCATCCACGCGGTGTCCTCGGCGCGGAAGCCGTTCATATAGAGGTGGAGCACCAGCGAATCGACGGGCGAGCGGGTGTTGTTGCGCCAGGTGATCCGCGCGGTGCCGGTGACCGTGTGCTTGTCGGCGTCGAGGCTGGCGTCGAGGACGTAGTCGGCGAGCTTGATGCCGGCGGGGATCGGGCCGCGGACGTCGAGCGGCCGCAGCGGGTCGACGGGGTCGGCCACGCGCCGCTCCGGCGCCGCCGCCGGCTCGCACGCGAGGGCGCCCACGAGGGCGCATGCGGCGGCGCGGCGGAGGAGAGAGGAGCCCACTGCGAGCATCGGACCAGCCCTGTACCACCGGAGTTTCGCGGCGCACAAGGCCGCCTCTGCGCTCCGCCGCGTGTACACTCGCGGCGTGAGCGCAGGGCCGACCGACATGGGCGCGAGTGCCGACGACGGCGACCGACGATCGCTGGAATTCACCGACCTCGACCAGGAGGCGCTGGCGCTGCGCGGGCGCGCGCTCGGTGCCTGTCTGCAGGCCGGGGACGCGGTGCTCCTCCACGGCCCCATGGGCGCCGGCAAGACGACGCTCACCCGTGCGATCGCCGTCGGCCTCGGCGTGTCTCATCCCGGTCGCGTCCAGAGCCCGACCTTCACGCTCTGCATGGTCCACCACGGCCGCGGCCCGAGCCTCGTCCACGTCGATCTGTTCCGCCTCGGCGGCGACGGCGACGAGGGCCTCGGCGGCGGCGCAGGCTTCGATTCCCTCGACCTCGAGGAGATGCTCGGCGAGGCCGGTGCGCTCGGCGAAGCGGCCGAACAGCCGAGCCTCGAGCGGGGGGCGGCGATGATCGTCGAGTGGGGATCTCGGTGGCGTTCACCGCCCGCGGATCACCTGGCGATCACGCTGACGCGTCCGTCCGTGGACCGCAGATCCCTGTTCGCCGCGGCCACTGGCCCCCGTGCGGCCGCGCTGCTGTCCGCATGGTCGGTCGCCTGCGACGGCCTCTCCTCCTCTTAAAGGAAGGAAAGGCAAGGTCGCAAGAGACCTGGCCGGCGAGTACTCGGCCGTCAGGGCAGATGCGATCTACTGGGCCTCTCAGGCTGTGACGCGGGCTTCAGGGAGATCGGACTCTGCTCGCAGCATCGAGTTGTGGCGCGCCGACGTCGAGCAATTCGGCGGCCGCGGCGGCGCGTAGAGGCCCAGATTCATGGAATTTCGCCGATTTAGCGGCCTCGCATGCGCGTCGTCGAAGGTGCGATCGAGGTCGCCGACTGGTCCGCGAGACCTAAGGTACACGGGCCGCTACCCCCTCCCCGCAGCCCCTCCCCGAAAAAAGTTGGCTCCTACGCTGCAAATTTGCCTTTGCAGAGCACATGTTCCGGATTATGGTCCTTGCCGAGCAACGAGGTCGGGCTTCTCCGATCTACCGCGACCTCCTCCACATTCTCGTCCGCACGGACGTACGAGCGAAAGAACCAACAATGGCAACCAAGAACAAGGCACCCAAGGAAATCCTCGTCGTCGGCAGCAAGGTCAAGGACGTCATCCGTGACGCGGGTCTCCGCAGCGATGGCGAGCTGATCCAGGCCGTGTCCGACAAGGTCCACGAGCTGCTCGGCGCCGCGATCGAGCGCTGCAAGAGCAACAACCGCAGCACCGTTCGCCCCTACGACCTGTAGGCCGTCCGACCCTGAAGGGTCGCACGAAGCGAAAGAAAAAAGGCCGCTCCCGTCCGGGGCGGCCTTTTTTCGTGGCCTGCGGCGATTCTCACGCCGACGGCCCGATCGACGATTTTGCCGGCGACTCGCCCGCTCCGGCAATTCTTGCGGCCAGATCGGCCGCGGAGCGGCCGACGAATGGCCAGATCGGCCGCGGAGCGGGCGGCAAATCCTCGGTGTGTCCGTCCGGGCATGTGCGATCGGACATGTTCCCGGGCGCATGTCCGCTCGCACATGCTCCCGAGGTCAGCCGGTCGCCGGCGCCTCTTCGATCTGCCAGCGCTCGAACACCGCCGGGTTGTGGTCGATCTCGACCAGGAACCGGCTCGGGCGCATGATGTGCGACGGCCCGTCGCGGCTCTCCTCGATCACGGGGTAGCAGCAGTACAGCTCGTCGGCCGCGCGGGTGGCGGCGACGTAGAACAGGCGCCGCTCCTCCTCGAGGTCGGCGGGGTCGCGCACCGAGGTGGCCATCGGGAAGCGGCCCTCGGCCAGCCACAGGACGAAGCAGATCGGCCACTCGAGGCCCTTGGCCTGGTGCACCGTCGACAGCACGAGCATGTCGTCGGGCTCCTCGGCGCCGAGCACGTTCTCGGCGCTCATGCCCTGGACCAGCGCGAGCTCGCTGAGGAACTCGTTGGCGCCGTCGTAGCGCTCGGCGTAGCCGGCGAGGTGCTCGAGGTCGTCCTTGCGCGCGGCGGCGTTGGGGAAGTTGCGCTCGGTGTATTCGCCGTAGTGGCGGGCGACGACCTCGCGGATCATCGCGCCCGGGCTGCGCAGGTCGGGGTTCTCGAGGATCGCCCACAGCTCGGCCAGCCGCTCGAGCGCGGGCCGGCCCCGCCCGCGCGCCTGGCCGGCCTGCTCGGCCAGCAATTGCGCGGAGGAGGCGGCGCCCGCGGCTGTCTCTTTGGCCAGGAGCACCGCCAGCTGCTCGGCCGTCTGCGCGCCGATCCCCGGCCACAGCCGCAGCAGGCGGATCCACGACAGGCTGTCCTGCGGGTTCTGGCGCGCGCGCAGGTAGGCGACCACGTCCTTGATGTGGGCCTGCTCGAAGAAGCGGAGGCCGCTGCGTACCGTGTACGGGATCTGCCGCCGCGTCAGCTCGACCTGCAGCTCGAGGCTGTGCGAGTGGTTGCGGTAGAGCACGGCCATGCGCGACAGCGGCAGGTCGTACTCGTGGTGCAGCTCGAGCACGCGCTGGGCGATGAACTCGGCCTGCTGGAACACGTCGCGCAGCGGGATCACGGCCGGCTTCGGCCCCGACTTCTTCACCGCCACCAATTCCTTGGGGTATTGCTTGACGTTGCGGGCGATGCTGCGATTGGCGAGCGCGAGCACCTCGGGCGTCGAGCGGTAATTGATGGTCAGCGGATAGAGCCGCGCGCCGGGGTGGCGGGCGCGGAACTCGGCGATCTGGGCGAAGTCGGCGCCGCGGAAGCCGTAGATCGACTGGGCGTCGTCGCCGACGCACACCAGGCTGCCATGCTCCTTGGCCATGGCGTCGACGAGGGCGCCCTGGATGGCGCTCACGTCCTGGTACTCGTCGACGAGCACGTGGTCGTAGGCCGAGCGCACCAGCGCGGCGACCTCGGTCAGCCGCGGGTCCTCGAGCAGGCGCAGCCAGTGGATCAGGAGGTCGTCGAAGTCGCACACGTTCATGTGCCGCTTGCGCTCGGCGAAGCGGAGCGCGACCTCGTCGATCATGACCGCCTGGTCGAGCAGGCGCAGGCCGTGCTCCTCGACCACCTGCATCAGCGGCTTGCGGGTGTTGGCGGCCAGGCTGATGAGGTTGGCCAGCACCTTGGCCTGGGGGAAGCGGCGCGCGGTCAATGTCTGCAGGCCGAACTCCGCCACCACTGCGCCGAGCAGGGTGCGCGCGTCCTCGGGGTCGAGGATGCCGAAGTCGGGCGAGAGGCCGATCGCGGCGCCGTAGCGGCGGAGGATCCGGTTGCCGACGTGGTGGAAGGTGCCGGCCGAGCAGCGCCGCATCTCGACGCCGAGCAGCGACTCGACCCGGCCCACCATCTCGCGCGCGGCGCGGTTGGTGAATGTGCACAGGAGGATCCGCTCGGGCTGGCAGCCGCCGGCGACCAGGCGGGCGACGCGGTAGGTGAGCGTGCGGGTCTTGCCGGTGCCGGCGCCGGCGAGCACGAGGATCTCGCCCGGATCGGCCTCGACGACCGCGAGCTGCTGGGCGTTGAGCTCGCGCCCGAGGTCGAAGGGCTGGCGCGTCGGGGCGCTCGACTTGAGGACGTACTTCATCCGAGGTGCTTCTGCATGAACGCGAGGATCTGCTCTTCCATGTGCACGCGGTCCTCGAGGCCGCGCGGCATGTGCCGCTCGTCGGGGAACAGCAGCAGCTCGTAGGGCTTGCGCGCGCGGATGAGGGCGCCGATGAGCCGCGAGGTGTGGCGGAAGTGGACGTTCTCGTCGATGAGGCCGTGGACCAGCATCAAGGCGCCGCGCAGCTCGCCGGCGTGAGCCATGACGCTGCTCTCGCGGTAGCCGTCGGGGTTGCCCTCCGGGGTGCCCATGTAACGCTCGGTGTAATGGGTGTCGTAGCCGTCCCAGTGGGTGACGGGGGCGCCGGCGACGGCCAGGCGGAACACGTCGGGGTGGCGCACCATCGCCATCGCCGACAGGTAGCCGCCGTAGCTCCAGCCGTAGATGCCGACGCGCTCGGGGTCGACGAGGCCGAGGCCGGCGAAGTGGCGCACGCCGTCGACCTGGTCCTCGAGCTCGACGCGGCCGAGGTCGCGGTGGATCGCGCCCTCGAAGGCGAGGCCGCGGCGGGCGCTGCCGCGGTTGTCGATCTTGATCACGAGGTAGCCGCGGCTGCGCAGCGCCTGGGCCCGCATGTCGACCGTGGTGCCCCAGGTGTCGACGACGCGCTGGGCGTGCGGGCCGCCGTAGATCGCGACCAGGGTCGGGTAGGGCGGGCCGGCCGGGACCGGGGCGCCGCGGGCGTCGGCGCGGATGGTCGAAGGGTCAGGTCGGTAGATCGCCGCCCACAGCTCGTCGCCGTGGCGGTTGCGGAAGCTGACCAGCTCCGGCGGCGGCAGGTCGAGGCCGGCGAGGCGCGGGTCGTCCTCGCCGGGCAGCTCCTCGAGCAGCTTGCCGTCGTCGAGGCTGCGCAGCGACAGGCGGGTCGGGTGTTGCACGCTGCTGTGAGCGTCGACGAAGCGGCGCTTCTGCCGGTCGACGACGACGCCGTGGACGCCGGGCTCGTGCGTCAGCTGGACGACGTCGCCGCCGGCCAGCGGGACCGCGAACAGGTGCTGCTCGGTCGGGCGCTCGCGCCAGCCGGTGAAGTAGACGCGGCCGCGCTCCTCGTCGACGGCGACGATATGGTCGATGGGCCATGTCCCGGAGGTCAGCTCGCGGATCAGCCGGCCGTCGGCGGCGCGCAGCTCGAGGTGGCGGAAGCCGGTCCGCTCGGACGACCACACGAAGGCGCCGGCGAGCTCGCCCGCGCCCTGCTCGAGCGGGCGCAGGTCGTCGTGGAGGTTGTACCAGGGGGCGGCTGTCTCTTCGAGCAGGTGGGCGGACTTGCCGGTGCGCGGGTCGAGGCGCACGAGGCGGAGGTGCTGCTGGCCGCGGTCCTGCAGCTGCGCGGTGAGGCTGCCGTCGGGGAACCACTTCACGCGCGCGAGGTACTCGAACTCGCCGAGGTCCATCCAGGTGACGCGGCCGCCGGCGACCGGGACCACGCCGAGCCGCACGCGCGCGTTGGGGCTGCCGGCGAACGGGTAGCGGTGGTCCTCCTGCGCGCCCTCGCCGACCTGGTCCTTGCCCTGGTGGACGATGCGGTAGGCCGGGATGTGCGTCTCGTCGACCTCGACGAACGCGAGCTGCTTGCCGTCGTCGGACCACCAGAAGCCGTGGCTGCGGTGCATCTCCTCCTGGGCGATGTACTCGGCGAGGCCGTTCGTCTTGCCGGTCCCGCGCGCGCCGGTGGTGAGCTGCTTCGGCGCGCCGCCGGCGACGTCGACGACGTACAGCTCGTCGTCGTGGACGTAGGCGACGCGCTTGCCGTCGGGCGAGAGCTTGGCGTCGAGCGCCGGCGGGGCGCCCGGGCCGGGATCGACGAGCAGCCGCAGCTCGCTGTCCTCGGGCCGCTTGACGTAGATCTTGCCGGTGAGCGGGACGAGCATGGTGTCGCCGTCCTCGGCCCACGCGTACGAGGTGACGCCGAGCTCGCGCTGGCGCAGCCGCTCGCGCCGCAGCTTCTCCTCGAGCGAGAGGTTGGCCTCGGTCGCGCCGCCGCCGGGCGGGGCGACCAGCAGGCTCTCCTCGCCGGTCCGCAGGTCGCGGCGGTAGAGCTGGCGCACCAACGTGCGCTCGGGGCTGCGGAGGTAGGCGAGGGCGCGGCCGTCGGGGGTGAAGGTGATCGACTGCGGGCCGACGAGGCCGGGCAGCGGATAGGCGGCGGCTTCCTCGAGCGGGAGCGGGGGCTTGAGCGTGGGAGGCGTGGTCATGACGGGGCGAGTCGGCTGCTCGTGACGCGCGTCGTCGCGGCCGCACGCGCCGACCAGCGCGAGGCATGCGAGCGCGAGGCCGCGGACGAACGGTGCGTCGAGGTTCGGGAGGGACGGCACGCGCGTGCATCTTGGCACACTCACGCCCGCCGTAAATGCGGTCGCGCGGAGCGCCGCGGGCGTGGCGGCCCGGCGACGAGGTTTCATGGCGGCGTGTGCGGAAGCACCGAATCGGCGGCGCCGCCGGGACGCACGGGGAGCCGCGGGGCGCGTCGGACTCGCACCGGACCCCGACGCGCAGTGGACCGGTGCGGGAGAAGAGGCGCAGGAGAACGGGGTACGGTGGACGGGTGCGGAGGATGCCTGTGGTGGACGGCTGCGGAGGCTCGCGGTGGAGGCCTGCGGTGGATGCCTGCGGCGGATGCTCGCGGTGGCCGGGCGGGGCGCCTCGGCTTGCGCCGGCGCGGGAAATCGGCCATAAAGCGTGCCCATGGCCACCTTAGTCGAGATCTTGACCCGAGAAGAGGTTCGTCCGCAGGTGGTCCGCGCGTGCGCCTCGCTGATCGACGCCGAGGTCAAGAGCAAGACTGGCCTTTCGGCCCTGGCCATCAAGGCAGGTTACAAGCTGGTCGCGGCGATCCGCCCGTCGATGGTGGCCGACGTCGTCGACCGTCTGCTGCCCGAGTTCGCCGCGGCGCTCGAGCCGATGCACGTCGAGAGCCGCGACCAGGCCGCCCGCGTCGGCGAGCCGCTGCCGTCGGTGTTCGCCGCTCACGTGACCACCGAGGCGCCCCGCGTCGCCCAGGCGCTGCTCACCGTCACCGACCGCCGCGCGGCCAAGGCCAGCGGGCCGCTGCGCAAGACTTACGACCGCCTGCGCGACTCGGCCGAGGCCCACGTCCGCATCGCAGTGCCCGGGCTGGCGCGCACTCTGGCGCCGTTCCTCGCCTGAGCGCCGGCCTCGGCTGCGATCCGCGGGCCCGGCGCGCACACCCCTCCGAGGGCTCGGACGCCCCTGGAGCGCATCCCTTGCGGCCAGGGAGGGTCGTGATACCGTGAACCTCGGGGAGAGACGAGGTGTCCACTCCGGCTCCTGCTGAGGCTGCTGCATCCGGAGACACGGAAGAGGTCCGTGCGCTCCGCAAGCGCGTGGCTGAGCTCGAGCAGGCGCTGGCGACGCGCGAGACCCAGGCGTCGAGCGCGGCCGAGTTCCGCCGGTCGCTCTACGAGGCGTACGTGTACGGCCTCGGGCGCACGCTGTCGCTCTACGACCCGGCGTCGGTGCGCGTGCTGGTGCGCGAGATGGGGCGGCGGATCCGCGAGTACCTCGAGGAGGTCGGCTACGACCTCGGCGGGGCAGGCACGCTCGACGAGGTGCTCGAGAAGACGATCGGCTTCTTCGTCGACCACGGCTTCGTCGACCTCGAGGTGGTGCGGTGGGAGAACAACCTGATCCAGGCCCGCTGGCACCGCCTGCTCGGGCTCCGCGCGTACGAGCGGATCGTCGCCGCCGGCGGTGAGACGTTCATCTCGTGCCCGCTCAGCGCGGTGATCCACGACGGCCTGGCGGCGTTCGGCAAGGAGCTCGAGCTGGTCAAGAACACCTTCCACGTCGAGCGCGGCTACGTCGAGAGCTGGGAGGCGGTGGTCGACACGCCGACCGAGGAGCCGCGCGAGCCGCTGTCGCTCGACGCCGAGCGGATGTTCGCGCTGGAGCGCGAGCAGAGCCGGCAGCTGCGGGTCCGCGACGAGTTCATTCGCATCGCCTCGCACGAGCTGTCGACGCCGCTCACCGCGACCAAGCTGGCGCTGCGCCGGCTCGAGAGCGCGGAGCTGCCGGAGGCGGCGCGCCACCCGGTGGCGGTGCTGCACCGCCAGCTGCGCCGGCTCGAGCTGCTGGTGTCGGAGATGCTCGACACGACGCGGCTGCAGATCGGGCGCATCCGCCTCGAGCGGGCGGAGGTCGATCTGGTGGCGGTGACGCAGGGCGTGATCGAGCTGCTGTCGGCCAGCGAGATGGTCGAGCCGGGGGAGATCCGCCTGCACGGGACGACGTCGGCGGTGGGCCTGTGGGACGCGGGCCGCCTCGACCAGATCGTCACCAACCTGCTGACGAACGCGATCAAGTACGGCGAGCGGCGGCCGATCGACGTCACGATCACGCTCCACGGCGACGAGGCGCGCCTGCAGGTGGCCGACCGCGGGATCGGCATCGCCCCCGAGGCGCTCGAGCGGATCTTCGACCCGTTCGAGCGCGCGGCCCCGGTCGAGACCCACGGCGGGCTGGGGCTCGGGCTCTACATCGCCCGCCGGTTCGTCGAGATGCACGGCGGCCGGATCGCGGTCGACAGCCGACCCGGCGCCGGGGCGACGTTCACCGTCGACCTCCCGCGCACGCTGCCGCCGGCCCCGGGGTGGCGGGTCGAGCGGTCCGTCGAGGCCCGGGAGTCCACGCCGTGAGCCCGGTGCTGGTGGTCGAGGACGACAGGGACATCCGCGAGACGATGGGCCTGGTCCTCGAGGGCGAGGGCTACGAGGTCGTCACTGCGCCGAACGGGAGGGAGGCGCTGCAGCTGCTGCAGTCGGGCCTGCGGCCCTGCCTCGTCCTGCTCGACTTGATGATGCCGGTGATGAGCGGGTGGGAGCTCCGCGAGCAAATGCTGCGCGACCCGTCGATGGCCGCCATCCCGACGATCGTCATCACCGGCGACACGCGGGCGTCGCAGCGGACCGCGCAGCTGCGAGCGGCGGCCTGCTTCGCCAAGCCGTTCGAGATCAGCGACCTGCTGGCGGCGGTGGCCGAGGCGGCGCCGCGGGCGGAGGCGTGACGTCGCGTCGGGCGGCGCGAGGAGCGTCGACCGCGGACCGCCCGCAGCGAGCCGTGCGGCGAACGGGCCGCGTGCGGTCGGCGCTGCCGGGGGCCGCAGATGCGGCCCGCCGGGCGATGGAGCGCGATCGCGCCCCCGCGTCCTTTGTTATGCTGCCGTCCGCGCATGAGCGGGACGAAGCGATGGCCGTGGGACAAGCCGGACGAGGAGGATGAGCCGGCCATGGCCGAGCTCCGGCCCGCGGTGACGGGGACCGAACCGCAGATCGTCCGTTACCTCCGCGACATCGAGGTCGAGCCGCAGGTGAGCCCCGGCCTCGACGAGCTGGGTCCGCCGATCGACGGCATCGGCGACGGCCGCTACGCCGTGGGCGACCAACTGGGCCGCGGGGGCGGCGGGGTGGTCTACCTGGGGGCCGACCGCAGCATGCGGCGCACCGTGGCGGTCAAGGTGCTGTCGCCGCACCACGTGAACGACCCGGTGCGGGTGCAGGCGTTCGTCGAGGAGGCGATCATCACCGGGGGCCTCGAGCACCCGAACATCGTGCCGGCCTACGACCTCGGCTGCAGCCCGACGCTGGGGCTCTACTACACGATGAAGCGGCTGACCGGGCGGCCGCTGTCGCAGATCATCGACGCGCTGCACGAGGGCGACCCGGCGACGACGCACAGCTTCGGCATGTACCGCCTGCTCGGCTGCTTCATCGAGCTGTGCCGCGCGGTCGCCTACGCCCACGCGCGCGGGGTGCTGCACTGCGACCTCAAGCCGGAGAACGTGCTCATCGGCGAGTACGGCGAGGTCGTGCTGGTCGACTGGGGCCTGGCGCAGGTGATGGGCCCGCAGGGGCGCCGGCAGGCGCGGGCGCACATGCACGCGGGCACGCCCGAGTACATGGCGCCGGAGCAGATCACCAAGGCCGGTCACGACCTCGATGTCCGCAGCGACATCTGGTCGCTCGGGGTGATCCTCTACGAGATCCTCACGCTCACGCAGCCCTTCCAGGGCGCCAACGCCAAGGAGGTGCTGATGCGCGTGATGGTCGAGCAGGTCGAGCCGCCGTCGAAGCGCGCGCCGAACCGGCCGATCCCGCCGGGCGTCGAGGACATCTGCCGGCGAGCGCTGAGCAAGAACCGCGAGCACCGCTACAGCTCGGTGGTCGAGCTGCTGGCCGACCTCGACGCGTACCTCGAGGGCTCGCGCGAGCGGATGCGCCGGTCGGAGCTGGCCCGCCGCTCGCTCGACGCGGCCCACCTGCTGCTCGACCGCCTGCGCCCGCTCGAGGAGGAGTGCGACTACTGGCTGGCCGGGCGCCCGAGCGACGAGGGCGAGGAGGCGCCGACCGGCTTGATGGACGAGCCGCGGCTGGTCGACCTGCGCCGCGAGCTGATGGCGGTGTACCGCGACGCGGGGCAATTGATCTTGCGCGGGCTCGAGAGCGACAGCGAGATCGACAGCCTCGGCGACGCCGCCGGCGAGCTGTACTGGCGGGTGTTCATGCGCATCTATCCCTCGTCGGTGCCGACGTCGGGGCCGACCCGCGAGGCGGCGATGGAGCTGCTGCTGACGCTGAGCCAGAAGTGCTTCACCGGGATCGTGCGCGCGGGCCGACGGCTGACCCGCTCGCGCGAGCTGTCGCCGATCTCGACGTCGGACCTGCAGCGGCCCGGGCCGGTGATCGACGACCCGTGGCTCAACGTGGTCAGCACGCTGTGCGGCGACGCCGACGAGGAGGAGATCGACGCCTCTCGCGCCCCGCACAGCCTGCGCACGCTCATCGGTCGCATCATGTTCCTGCGCAAGATCAGCCTGTTCAACGCGGTGCCGACGGCCGCGCTGCTGCCGATCGCCGAGGCCTGCCACGAGGTCGCGTTCGCGCCGCTGCAGCCGGTGTTCGAGCAGGGGGCGCCCGGCGACGCGCTGTGCATCCTGCTCGAGGGCACGGTCGAGGTCGTGCGTGACGGCGCCGTCATCAACCGCCTCAAGCCCGGCGACGTCTGCGGCGAGGTCGCGGTGCTCAGCCAGTCGGCGCGCACGGCCGGGGTGTTCGCCACCGAGGAGCCGGTGCGGGCGCTGATGCTGGGGGCCGACCGCTTCCGCAAGATCGTGCGCGAGAGCGGCGACATCGGCCTCGCGGTGATCGAGGTGCTGTCCGAGCGCCTGCGCGTGGCGACCGAGCGCGAGGCGGCCCTGCGCTCGCTGGCCAAGACGATCCTGGCCAAGAAGGTCGACCTGGCCCTGCCGTGAGCGCCAGCGCGCCGACGCGGCCGCCGCGGATGCGCTAGCATCGCGAGCCTGTGACGCAGAAGCGGCGCGTGGTCGAGGCGCTCGCCGTGCGGTACTTCAAGCGCCGCGCGGGCAAGGCGGCGTGCCCCGACTCCCGCGACGCGGTCCACTTCCTCAACCCCGACGAGCGCCGGGCGCTGCGGCGCATCGAGTACCTGGCGGTCGGCCGCGCCGCGCTCGTCGGGGCGGTCTGCGCGGGCCTCGGGGCGATCGCCAACGTCGCCCTGCAGCCGCTCCTCGGCGACGACCCGAGCGCCGCCAGCTGGGGCGCGTGGATCGAGTTCCTGCTGTTCACGCTGATCGCCGCGCTGCCGCTGGTGGCGATCGAGCTGTCGCTGATCTACTGGAACGCGATCGACTCGGTGCACGCGCTGGCGGCCGCGGCCGGGCTGCCGCTGTTCCGCGCCAAGGAGGCCGGCCAGGACGTGGTCCGCCACGAGGGCGACGACGGCGACGACGAGGACGAGATCTTCGCGGCGGTGCTGGCCCGCGCGGCGCTCGAGATCCCGAACCCGCCGCGGCCGATGTTCGGCATCGACCCGCGGCGCGAGGCGTCGCGCCTGCGGATCTTGCTGGCGACGCTGGTCTACAAGGCCAAGGTCAGCCTGACCAAATTCGTCGCCCGCACGCTGCTGACGCGGGTGTTCGGCCGCGCGGCGCTGCGGGCCTGGATCCCGTTCGTCGCCGTGCCGATCACCGCGCTGTGGGACGCGCTGGTGTGCCGCCGGGCGCTGCGCGAGGCGAGGCTGCGGGCGATCGGCCCCTCGGCGGCGACCGAGCTGCTCGGCTTCGTCCTGGCGCCGCACCCGGAGCCGTCGCCGGGGCTGCGCGAGGCGCTGATGCGGGCGATCGGGACCGCGGTGGTCCGCTCGCGCGACTTCCACCCGAACCTGATCGAATTGTTGGATGACCTGAAGGACAGGATCGGAGAGACAGACGCGGAGGCGCTCGACGACGTGCCGCGCTTCATCGAGTGCCTGCGCCGGCTGCTGCCCGCCGAGCAGAAGGCGGCCCTGCACACGCTGGTGATCGCCTGCGTCCTCGACGGGCGGGTGCGCCAGGCCGAGCGCGCGATCATGACCAGAGCCTTCCGGGTGTGCGGCCGCCCGCCGCCGCGGATCCAGGTGCTGGTGCTGCAGCGCGCGCTGCTGTCCGGCGATCAGCTGGCGCCGAAGATGCTCGACCTGCTGACGCCGTAGCGCTCGATATCGATCATGAGCGCGCGGCGGCCCGATCTGCCGCGGATCGCCGCGAGCGGGTAGTCTCGCCGCGCCGCGAAGGCGAAGGATGGGACATGCCCGATCTGGCAGATGGGGACTCGGTCGAGGTCAAGGGGTCCGGCGCGAAGCCGTACGTGCTGAAGAATGTCGGCGGGGTGTACTCGTGCTCCTGCCCGGCCTGGCGTAACGCCGGCGGGCCGATCGACCGCCGCACGTGCAAGCACCTCAAGGGGCTGCGCGGCGAGGCGGTCGAGCTGGCGCGCATCGGCGCGCCGGCGGGTGCGGCGGCGCCCAAGCCGGCTGTCTCGAAGGCCAGCAAGGCTGGCCCGAAGACCAGCTCGGAGGAGGGCGACGAGGCCGGCGAGCAGGCGCCGCCGCTGCTGCTGGCGCACGTGTACGACCCCGAGGTCGACCCCACCGGCTGGTGGATGAGCGAGAAGCTCGACGGCGTGCGGGCCTACTGGGACGGCAAGCGGTTCGTGTCGCGGCTCGGCAACGTCTATCACGCGCCGGGGTGGTTCACGTCCGGGCTGCCCGACTTCACCCTGGACGGCGAGCTGTGGCTCGATCGCAAGGCGTTCCAGCGGACCGTGAGCGTGGTGCGGCGGCAGGACGGCGGCGAGGCGTGGCGGCAGATCCGGTTCCTGGTGTTCGACGCGCCGGGGCACGACGGCGACTTCGAGGCGCGGATGCGCCACTATCACGCGGAGCTCGAGCGGCGCCGACCGGGGTTCGCCAGCGCGCACGCGCACGAGATCTGCGCGGGCGCGGAGCACCTGCAGCGTGAGCTTATGCGGGTGGAAGCGCTCGGCGGCGAGGGCCTGATGCTGCGTCGGCCCGGCTCGCGCTACGAGGTCGGTCGCTCGCACACGCTGCTCAAGGTGAAGCGGTTCCACGACGACGAGGCGCGGGTGGTCGGGCATCAGGCGGGCACCGGCAAGCACAAGGGGCGGCTGGGGGCTCTGCTGGTCGAGCTCCGCGACGGGACGCGGTTCGCCCTCGGCACCGGCCTGTCGGACGCCGAGCGCAACGACCCGCCCGAGGTCGGCACGATCGTCACGTTCCGCTACCAGGAGCTGTCGGACGCCGGGGTCCCGCGCTTCCCGTCGTACGTCGGGGTCCGCCACGACGTGGCCTGGAAGCCAGGCCCGGCGGCGGCGAAGAAGGCGAGCCGCTGAGGTCGTCCGTGGAGGTCTGCTGCGGGGGTGAGCGGGCTCGGGGGCGAGCGGCCGGAGTTGTCTACGCCGCGCAAATATGGTACTTGCGCAGCGCGAATTCGCCCTGAACAAAGGGCCGTCCGTCGAATTGATCCTCACCCCCCAGGTTTTGACTTTCGCCGCCGCGCACCTGCGAATTCACAGACCAACCACGCACGAAAGACCCCACGGACACTCCATGAACACGTTCAACCGCATGTTTTTCGCCTCGGGCCTGGTGGCCTTCGGTCTCGGCATGTCCTCCACCTCCGGGTGCGGCGGCGGCGACTACTGCTCGACGGTCTTCAACAAGGCCGTGGAGTGTGCCTCGCCCGAAGAGAAGGCGCTCGTCGAGGGCCTGAAGGACCTCGTGATGAAGGACTGCCGCGAGAAGAAGGACCGCGACCCCGAGGAGGAGAAGGCCGATCTCGAGTGTGCCAAGAAGAGCGCCTGCGACGAGTACAAGAAGTGCCAGCAGGAGCTCAGCGACAAGAAGCAGGCCATCCGGATCAAGAAGGAAGTCGAGGGCGCGCTCAAGACCGGCGAGAAGATGGAGGACGCCCTGTCGTCCTGTAAGTACAGCGACATCAAGGACGAAGAGGTCAAGAAGCTGTGCGCTGACCTGTTCAAGAAGTCGATCGACGCCGCGACGAAGGAGCTCGAGGGCATCCGCGACAGCGGCGGCGACGGCCTCAGCAAGTGCTTCGACCTCCAGGCGACCGCCGAGAAGGTGTCCCCCGAGGAGAAGACCAAGGCCGACGCCCTGTGCAAGGAGGTCGAGGCCGGCAAGCGCGCCAAGGAGGCCCTCGACGAGGCCAAGAAGAACCTCGACGGCGGCACCAACGAGGTGCCCTTCCAGTGCAGCATGGCGGTCGAGGACCTCGAGAAGCTGACCTCGGACTGGGCCAAGAACAAGCTGCAGGAGGTCGCCAAGGGCTGCTACGTCGACCTCGGCAAGAAGATCCTGCCGGCCCAGGTCGACAAGATGCTCATCTGCGAGTACCAGGTCGAGCAGGTCTACAAGGCCGTCAAGAAGTACAACCTCAAGGACGCCGAGCTCGACGGCTGGATCACCAAGGCCGACGCCAAGTGCGCCGGCTCCAAGTGAGCGGTTTCCGATCCCCCAACCACGCCTGACGGCGGCCTGACGGCCCGATAGCGCCCGCCTCACTCCCCCGAGTGCGGCGGGCGTCGTCGCGAGCGGGCGCAGAAGACATGTCGTAAAGGGCATGTCCGAAGAGTCAGGCGGATGCGAGGCGCGCCGACGCGGGTGGCAGGTGTGCCGGTGGGCATGTCGTGATGGTCATGTCCCGAAGGACATTATTGATAGCTGCGGCGCGAGGCGGGCGCGGCGGGATCAGAGCCCGAACTGCAGCATCAACGAGCCGAGCCGCTCGGGCGGGGCGCCGCGGAAGGCCGGGTAGATGTCGAACGTGCCGAGCACGTGGCACCAAAACCAGCCGAGGCGGGCGAACACGCGGACGCCGGGGCGGGCGAGCGGGGCCAGCTGCACGGGCACGCCGACGCCGATGCCGCTGTCGGGGATGATGGGGTGGGGGATCCGCGGGTAGGTCAGCTCCCACGCCGGAATCACGGCCACGCGGGCGCGGGCGTCGGTCTCGATCACCAGGCTGTGGACCAGGACCTGCGGCCACGCGAGCTCCCAGCCGAGGCGCAGGCGCGGGCGCAGGCCCTCGGGCGAGAAGCCGAGGCCGACGCCGGCGATCGGTCCCCCGGGGTCGAGGCGGAGCGGGGTCTTGAAGGCGAAGGTCGCCGGGTCGTCGTCGTCCTTGCGGAGGTCGCGGGTGATCCGGCGGCCCTTGCCGCCGCGGAACAGCCCCGGCTTGTACTCGCGCCAGGGCCGGCGAAAGTCGAGGCTGAGGCGCATGCTCTCGGGCTGCTCCTGCGGCTGGTAGACGACGGCGTAGTCGGGCAGGCTCGCCGGCGAGACGAGCGGGTGGCGGCGGCGATTGGTGGTCCTGGCGCGGTCGCAGCCGCAGATCGCCGTGCCGAGGACCAGCTCGGCGCGGATCTCGACGACGGTGCGGCTCGCCTGTCCCGCGGGCCAGGTCACGAACAGCTCGCGCTGGTCGATGCCGAACCGCGGGTCGAGGGCGGCGATCGAGCTGGCCGCGACCTCGCCGTCGAGGCGGATGACGATGTCGGCGCCGGTCGGGTAGGCGAAGGTCAGCGGGATGTCGGTGGCGACGGCGCGGGTGAGCGCGTAACGAGCGGTCCAGGTGCACGCGAGCTTGCCGCGCCTGGCGGGGCGGCAGGTCAAGCCCGCGACCTCCTCGGAGGTCGTGACCGCGGCGGCGAACGCCTCGGGCACGTACGGCGGATGGAAAGTGGGGCCGATCCGGATGCAGTCGCAGGCGCGTGCAGGCCGGGAGCCGGCCAGGGCGACGGCGGCGGCCAGGAGCGGCAGGAGCCGCAGCAGCGCGAGCGAACGGGGCCGGGAGGTCATGGGCTAGTGCGGGTGTCGGCGGGGGCGGTCATGGGGCGTGGCGAGGCTGTTGGAAGGGACATGTCCTGAGAATCATGCGGAGAATGGCAGGCCGCTCGCCAGCGGCCAGGGCGCGGCGGGGGTGCTGCTGTTCGAAGGGGCATGTCCGAGGAGTCATGCAGCGAGCAGCGGACCGCTCGCGGGCGGCCTGGCGCGGCGGGGGTGCTGCTGTTCGAAGGGGCATGTCCGAGGAGTCATGCAGCGAGCAGCGGACCGCCCGCGGGTGGCCAGGGCGCGGCGGGACGGTGCTGCTGCTTTATTTTTAAAAACATGTCCGAGAGGGCGGGCGCGTGGGCGCGCTGCGGTCGGGCGAGTTGCGCGTTGCGCGTCGGCGGGCGGCGAGGCCGCGAACGACAGCGTGGCACATCGCCGCCGTCGCGACCACGACGCGGAGGTCGGCCGCGAGCGCCCGAGCGCGCCCGCCTGAAAAATGTCCGAAAGTTCATGTGAGAAGGCCCGGCGGCGCGGGCTCGGGCGACACGCTATGCTCGCGCCGTGGTCCAGCACCTGCAGGTCGATCCGAGCGCGTCGCAGGTCGGCCTGCCCAGCGACGCGCCGGGTTTGCCGTGGCGCGGAGTGTTGCGCCACGTCGGCTTCCGCCGGGTGTGGCTCGGAGCCATGGGCTCGTCGATCGGCACCTGGATGGAGGGCGTCGGCGTCCAGTGGCTCATGGCCGAACAGACCTCCTCGACCATGATGCTCGGCGCGCTCGCGGTCGCGCAGCTGGGGCCGATGCTGATCTTCGGGCTGCCGGCGGGGCTGCTGGTCGACTGGGTCGACCGGCGCAAGATGTTGCTGATCACGCAGGTGGCGATGATGGCGATCGCCGCCCTGCTGGCGGTGGCGCACGCGTTCGGCTGGGCCACGCCGCCGGTGCTGATCGGCCTCGGGTTCGTCAACGGGATCGCCATGGCGTTCAACACGCCGGCCTGGCAGACGCTGAGCCCGCGGCTGGTGCCGCGCGAGGAGCTGCCGCAGGCGATCGCGCTGATGGCCATGCAGTTCAACCTCGCGCGCGTGGCCGGGCCGGCGCTCGCAGGTGTCCTGATGGCCAAGTGGGGCGCGACCCTGCTGTTCACCCTCAACGCGCTCAGCTTCGTCGGCGTGATGTGGGCGGTGCACTCGACCGCGCCGGCGCCCCCGGCCAGCACGGGCGCGCACAAACCGTGGCGCGAGGTCGGCGAGGCGCTGCGGTTCGTCCGCGAGCACGTCGGCGCGCGCCAGGTGATGCTCGGCCTGCTCCTGCTCAGCATGCTGGCGGCGCCGCTGCAGCGGATGCTGCCGCTGTTCGTGTCGGAGGTCTACCACGCCGAGGAGGCCACCTACGGCGTGATGCTGTCGGCGGTCGGCGCCGGGGCGGTGCTCGGCGGGCTGACCCTGGGCCGCTTGCCGTCGTGGTACCCGCGGCACCACATCATCCCCCTGGCGCTGCTGATGTCCGGGGCGTCGATGACGCTCTACTGCGCGCTGACCGAACCGGCGTGGGCCGCCGCCTGCCTGCTCGTGTCGGGCTTCTTCTGGATCTGGGCCTTCTCGAGCCTGATGACCTCGGTCCAGCTGCTGACCCCCGACGTGATGCGCGGGCGCGTGCTGTCGCTGTTCAACATGGCGATGTTCGGGGCGATGCCGGTCGGCAGCGTGCTCTCGGCGCTGCTCGGCGACTGGCTGGCGGTGAAGCTCGGCGGCGGGCCGGGCCTGGCGGTGCAGCTGGGGGTCGGCGTGTTCACGCTGATCCTGCTGCTCGCCGGGGCGGTGCTGCTGATCTGGCGCACCCCGGAGATCGACGATCTCAAGCCGGGCGACCGCGGCCACGCGCGTCGGCCGGGGCTGTGGGCCGGGATCACGGCGGCCGGGCACCGCCCGGGGTGAGCGGCGCAGGCTGGCTCGGAGAGCATGTCCTGGGGGACATGTCGAGGGGCGCCCGACGAGCGCGCGGGCGAGTGAGAGCATGTCCTGGAAGACATGCTTGAACGGACATGTCCTCGGGGCCTGGCGAGCGCGGGCTACCAGTTGGCGGGCGCGCCGTCGCGGTAGAAGCGGTGGGGGGCGTCGCGGGGGACGTCGAGGCCGCTGAGGATGCTGGAGGCGCCGATCTCGACGGTGCGCTCGCCGTTGGGGCCGCCCATCTCGGTGCGCACCCAGCCGGGGCACACTGCGACCACGTCGAGGCGGCGCGGGTCGTCGGCGAGGTCGCGCGCGAGCAGGTGCGCCAGGGCGGTGACGCCGATCTTCGAGGTGCCGTAGGCCGTGCCCGGCCAGCCGGCCTCGCGGTGGCGCCCGGCCTGCACGTCGGCGACGAATTGGTGCATCAGCGCCGACAGCTCGCTGCGGGTGAGCGTCTCGAGGTCGAGGCGCGCGCGCAGCTCGGCCGACAGCAGGTCGCGCTGGCCGACGCCGCTCGAGACCAGGACGAGGTGCGCCCCGGGCCGCAGCAGCGGGAGCAGGCCCTCGACCACGCGCAGGACCCCGAAGTAGTTGGTGTCGACGGTGGTGGCCGCGACGTTGCCGTCGAAGCCGTTGAGGGCCACGCCCGCGTTGGCCACCACGACGTCGAGGCCCTCCGGGTGGAGGCGCCGCACCTCGGCGACGAGCCGATCGACGCTGGCCGGGTCGCTGACGTCGAGCTGCAGGAACTCGACCCCGAGCTCGTGGGCGGCGGCGCGGCCGCGCTCGGCGTCGCGGGCCGTCAAGATCACCCGGTAGCCCCGGTCGCGGAGCTGGCGACATACTTCGCGGCCGAGGCCACGGTTGGCCCCGGTGACGAGGGCGAGCGGCGGACGTGCGGTCATGCGGTCAGGCTAACCCTACCCTCGGGCCGATCTGACAGGACGGCGGGCGTGGGGCGCTCGCGACCTCTCGGCGAGCCGTCCGCGCCTCAGCGGGCTCGACCGTGGAGCAGCTGTCTCGCAACGCCGACGTCACGGGGCGCGGTCATGGTCGCTTCGGCGATGAGAACCGTGACGAAGGACGCCTGGCGGCGTCCCGGGTGGGCAAGCGCGTCGTGGTCCCGCACGGCCGTCCAGGGTTTTGCTTCGCGCGAGTACCCGGAGCTCGTGCGTGAATCGCTGCTGGCGCATCCGGGCGATCCATCGGCCATCGCTGCCGCTGCATGCGGGGCCGCCGTCTCGCCACGTCTGTCCTGCGACGAGAGCGGCGACGAAGGATGGCGTCCGGGCCGCCGCGCGGGCGGGGGATCGAGGTGCGCGGCAGAGCTCGCAGCAGCAAGCAGATCCGCGCATTGCGGCGGCGCTCAAAAAAAGTTTTCGGACCGTGTCGATTCCACGGGGCCCCGTTCGACGTGCTGGTGGAACCGGGCAAGGAGGAGAGAGACATGGTCATGAAGCGCATCTCTTGGGTCGCGTGTTTGTTCGTCGCCGCGTGCGAGAGCGGGCCGGACGGGCCGACCTCGTACGAGGACATGAACTTCGCGCAGCGGTACGAGTTCATGAGCGAGGTCGTGCTGCCGCAGATGCAGGAGACGTTCGTCCGGTTCGACGCGAAGTACGAGAGCATGACCTGCGCGACCTGCCACGGCGAGGGCGCGAGCGACGGCTCGTTCGCGATGCCGAGCCCGCAGCTGCCCCTGCTCCCCGCCAGCGAGGAGGCGTTCTTCGAGTACCTCGAGGAGGACCCGGAGCACCTGCGGTGGAGTAACTTCATGGCCGAGGAGGTCTGGCCGGACATGGCCGAGCTGCTCGAGGTGCCGGTGTACGATCCGAAGGCCGCCCCGACCGGGTTCTCGTGCAGCAACTGTCACATGCACGAGGGCCAGCTGTGAGGAGCGGCGGCGGCCGCGGGGGGCGAGGCGTCCGAGCGACTTCGACGCGAGGAGGAGGTGGTGCTCAGGCGGGTCGTCGGAACGCGTTCCGACGTCGGGTTGGTCCCGCGCGCGAGGCGGGCTATGACTGACGGATGCGTCGCGTCGCGGTCATTCTGCGGGTCCCGACCCAGGAGGTGCCGCCACCCGCGGGAGGGAGCGACGGGCGCGGTCGTGGGGAGCGCGGTACGGGCGACCTCGACGATCCATTCTTCGATCGCTCGGAGTCGGCGACGAATCGGCGCGCCAGGCCGTTCGAGCGGGTCGAGAGCGGGACGCGCGGCGCCTGGGCGGACGAGCGGCGAGGATGGCCGAATTGACGGTGCGCGGCCTCCCCGGGGGCGCGGTCGCGGCCGTGTGGCTGGCGCTGTCGTCTTTCGGCTGCGCGGCCGTCACGCCGGTGTATTGCGAGGACGAGCGCGGCCGGCTCGTGCACTGCGATTGTGCGCAGTCGCCCGGCGAGACCGTGGACTCGACGGGGCGGTGGACCGTGCGGGAGTACCACGTCACGGACTGGGGAGGCTTCAGGGAGAAGTCGTACACCGAGGGGCGAGACCTGAGCTACGTGATCCTCGGCCGCTGGTTCTACCTCGCGGTCGAGACGCGGCGAGCGGAGCGGCCGGCCGCGGCGCGCGTGTGGCTGCGCTGCGGCGGCGAGACGCGGCGGGCCGAGGCGGTGGTCCGCGGGACGAAGTCGTATCAAGGCAGGCTCCACGAGCAGGAGGTGCTGGTGTTGTTCCCGCGCGCGCCGGTGGAAGACGGCCGGACGCCGGTCTGTCGCCTGCACGTGGTGTTGTACGACGAGCGCGGGCGGCCGACCGCGCGCGGGAGCGAGACAGTGTACCGGGTGCCGCAGGTGTCGACGTGGGAGCCGGGCGTCGTCCGTAGATCGGCGTGGAGGGTGTGGATCTCGCGCGACCGCGAGCCGCCGGTGAAGGTGACGGCGACGCCGGCCGACCTGAACCCCCCGCGGCGCGCGTGTCCTTCGCGCGGTCGGTGAGCCGCCCGCATCGACGCGACGCGGGGCGATCCGTCGTCCTGACGGCTTTCAGGAGGATATGCGAAACATGTACTTCGGGACAGGATGTCCCAAGGGACAGCTCAGCGCGTCTGCTGCCACAGCCGGCGCAGCACGCCGGCGCCGATCGTGCCGAGCTCGAGCAGCTTCAGGTACGTCGGCATCTCGATGGTCGGCACCTCGTAGGGCGGGCGCTCCCACTCGTCGATGCCGCCGCGGTCGACCCACGCGCTGTGCAGCGGGAAGCCGGGGCGGATGCCCTGCTCGTGCGGGCCCGGGCCGAGGGTGCAGATCGGGCCGCGGTCGAGCGGCTGGGCGGCGTCCCAGATCCAGATCTCCATGTCGGGGTGGTCGGGGCTCCACACCAGGGCGACGATGTAGCCGTCGCGGGTGCTCTGGCTGCCGGGGCGCGGCACGAAGATCGGCGCCGCCATGAACCACCCGGGCTCGAACGTGTAGGCGCTGTCGAGCCGCATCTCGTGGTCGAGGCGGTAGAAGCGGACGGTGTTGTCCGGATCGGAGATCCGCTCGATGAACTCGGGCACCGGGACCAGCCGGCGCGGCGGCCAGGCGTCGTCGGGGCGGCCGCGGCGGAAGTTGGCGAACACCCGCGCGCTCATCGTCTGCGGCAGCCAGCCGCCGGCGACCCAGTAGGTCGCGTCGAGGCGCCGGCAGGTGCGGAGCAGGTTCGGCGTGTCCGAGGTGTCGTGCTCCGACAGGTACGGCGAGAGCTGCAGCGGCGGCAGGATGTTGAGGCCGTAGGCGAAGTGCTCGCGGTCGTCGGGGTGGGGGAAGGCGCGGGTCTCGACCGTGCCGCGGCGGAGGTCGACGACGTGGCGGCGGACCTGGTTGAGGTCGGTCGCGGACGAGAACATGCCGAGCAGGCTGTCGGGGACGATGCCGCCGCCGATCAAGCGGTCGCCCGCCTCCATCTGATCGGCCGGGTCGGCGCCGATGTTGTGCTGGGCGAAGATCGTGACGACGTCGCCGTCGTCGTCGTAGTCGGTCACCGCATGCGTCAGCTCCCACATGAGGTCGACGCGCCTGGCCGGCAGCTCGCGCGCGCCGGAGGCGAGGGCGCGGCGGATGTCGTCCTTGTGGATGAAGTAGACCGGGCAGACGTGGTCGGGCGTGGCCTCGCGCAGGCGGATCCGCAGCCAGCGGTACAGCACCCGCAGGTTGCGCGGGACCTCGATCGTGCGGCTCTCGACCAGCCACTTCCACAGCAGCGGCGTGAGCGGCTCGACCAGCGAGGAGGTGTTGAGCACCAGGTTGGCGTTGAAGACGACCAGGTAATTGCGGGTGAGGCAGATCTGGTGGACGCTGGCGTGGCCGAGGATCACGCCCTGGCCGTCGACGGTGACCCGCATCGGCGGGGTCGGCGGGGCGGGGCCGCCGTCCCAGGTGGTGATGTAGAGGTCGGCGCGGATCGGCTTGTTGACGTGGAGGAAGTCGGCGACCCGCGGGACGATGTTGGTGTAGAGAAGGCGCGGCTTGCCGGGCTCGAAGTCGGGGTCGTACACCGGGTGCCCGGTGGTCATGATCATCGGGCTGAACGAGCTGCCGACGGCGGTGTGATAGTCGCCGGGCCGACCCACCGGGGTGATGTGCGCGAGCGTCTTCGGCGAGACCTCGACCGGGCGGCCGGCGTCGTACGAGAGGAGCAGGCGCCGGCCGGCCTTGCCGTCGTGGGCGCCGACCGGGAAGGTCGGGATCGGCGAGGTGTTGGTGAGGTTGGAGGTGCCGAACCACGAGAACTCGGCGAAGTCGGTGCGGACGAACGCCTCGGGCGCCAGCTTGCGCAGGTGCCAGCTCTGGTTCTCGATGAAGCGGGTGGCGGCGCGGATGAACACGTTGCCGCCGTCGCGGTGCGGCTCGAGGTCGAGGATCAAGAGCCGCCCGCTGGCGGTGAGCATGTGCGGGTTGACGTTGAGCTCGTGGTGCTCGTGGATGGCCTGGTACGGGAAGACGGTGGTGAATGTCCTCCCGGACAGGTCCGAAGGGTAATGCCCCGTGCGCACGGCGTAGCGCGACGCGTGGTCGACGACGTCGCCGTGGTAGGCGTGCAGCAGGCCCCGCTCGACCCGCTCGGCGAAGGTTTGGGCGCTGATGGACATGGCGCGGACTAGCGGCTCCAGAAGCGGAAGGCGAGGAGGAACACGCCCACCAGCGAGCCGACCAGGATCAGCGAGGAGACCGCCGGGAAGGCGGCGCACAGCAGGGCGCCGGCGAGCATGACCCCCGCGGCGTACCAGATCCAGCGCTCGATGGCGATGCCCGCCATGGTGGCGATGGCGCCGAGCATCAAGAGGTCGTTGACCATGGTGGTGGCCACGGGGGTGCCCAGCACGACGGCGGCCGTCCGGTGGACCAGCATGGCCAGCGAGGAGACGACCAGCCAGGCCATGACGCGGCGGTTGATCGTGTTCTTGAAGAAGGAGCCGCGGAACGCGAAGATGAGGCCGAACAGGACCACGTTGATGACGGCGCCGGCGATCGCGTTGCTGGCCGCCGACGGGAGCAGGCTGCCCTCCGGGCTGTACATGATCAGGACGACGGTGATCGCCAGGATGCTGGCCGGGATGATCATCGACAGCATGACCCGCTGCGGGCGGGCGACCGAGAGGTCGAACTCGGGGTCGCGGGCGCGGCCGGAGCCGCGGTTCAGCGCGTCGAGCAGGTCGCCCATGCCGGGGAAGCGGTACTCGGGGTCGCGGTCGAGGGCGCGGACGATGGCGGCGTGGACGCCCGCGGGCACCGGCGAGTCGACCGGCGGCGGGCGGATCTTGCCGTCGCTGACGTTGATCACCAGCTCGAGCAGGCTGCCGCCGGCGAACGGGTGGTGGCCGTACAGCGCGGTGTAGAGGGTGACCGCGTAGCTGAACTGGTCGGTGCGGACGTCGGGCTGGCGGCCGGCGTGCTGCTCGGCGGCCATGTACGCGGGGGTGCCGGCGACCCGCCCGCCCTGGCTGCGGCCGGGGTCGGGCAGCGGCACGCCGTCGTCGGGCTCGGAAGTGTGGCGGTGCTCCGGCTCGCCGCCGACGGCCCCGACGGCGCCGCCCGTCAGGCTGGCGCGGCTCACCCCGGGATCTGCCGCTGCGGCGTCGCGTCGCAGCCCCGAGGCGCTGAGACCCGGCTCCGTCCGCGGGGCCGCGCGCGCGAGCCCGAAGTCCATGACCCGCGCGTGCTCGTGCTCGTCGATGAGGATGTTGTCGGGCTTGAAGTCGCCGTGGACGATGTCGGCCTGGTGCGCGGCCCACAGACCACGGCCTGCCTGCACCATCACGTCGAGGACCTGCTGCCAGGTCCGCGGCTGGGCCTTGAGCCAGCTGCCGAGAGTGCGGCCCTGGACGAACTCCATGGCGAGGTAGACCTGCTGCTCCCAGCGGCCGACCTCGTAGACCTGAACGACGTTGGGATGCGACATCCGGGCCATCGCCCGCGCCTCCCGCTGCATGCGCGCCTGTTGGCCGGGCTGTTGTCGCGGCCGGGGCGGATGAGCTTGAGGGCGACGCGGCGGTCGAGCTCCTCGTCGTAGGCGGAGTAGACGACGCCCATGCCGCCCTCGCCCAGCTGGCGCAGGACGGCGTATTTGCCGATCCGCGCCGACTCGCCGAGGTAGCCGGGCCGCCGCGTCGGCTCCGACAGCTCGTCCTCGGCGTCGGTGTCGGGGCCGTGCGACGAGTCCGGCAGCGCCGACATGTTGGCCAGCGTGTCGACCGTGACCTCGTCGGCCGAGCTGCCGGGGAACGCCGCCGCGTAGCTGTCACGCCAGTCGGGCTCGGACTTGGTCCCAGGGGCGAGGGGGCCGCGCTTGTTGTCGCCGTGGTCTCGCGTCATGTCCGTCGCCCGAGCCCGACCCCTCGGCGTGCTCGCCGAGACTACCCCAGCGCGACGCCGGGCGGCGCGAGATCGTCCCGCGGACGCAAGAGAAAACCCCCAGTGTCCACGCGAAGGCGTCCGCCAGACGCGGCGCCGGTTTCGCCGCCGGACCGGAGGTTTCCGACGTCAAGGGCTTTTAGGAAACGATGTACTTCCGGAGGCGCCCGCGCTATGCCCCACGGGCAAAGGGAGCCCCCCCGACGATGAAGCGAAGGCTGGCCCAAGGTGTCCTGATCGTCATCGTCATCGCCGTCGCCTTCGCGTTGATGGGCGTCATCCGCGGCATGAAGCCCGAGATCAAGGCAGTGGCCAGCGAGCGCCGCGCGGTGCCGGTGGTCGTGCAGCGGGCGCAGCCGGGGGCCCATCCGGTGACCGTCCGCGGCCTCGGCGAGGTCAAGCCGGTCCATCAGCTGCGCGTCACTTCCGAGGTCAACGGCCGCGTCGTCGAGCGCAGCGACGGCCTGCTCCCCGGCGGCCTGCTCCGCCGCGGCGACCCGCTGATCCGCATCGACGCCCGCGACGTGTCGGCCCAGGTGGCCTCGCAGCGCGCCGCGCTCGAGCAGGCCTCGGTCGCCCTCGCCGACGAGCGCGGGCGCAAGTCGGTCGCCGAATACGAGTGGCAGGGCCGCAGCGAGGCGCTCACCGACAACGCGCGCGAGTTCGCGCTGCGAGACGTCCACGTGCGCAGCGCCCAGGCCAACGTCGAAGCGGCGCGTGAACAGTTCGGCCGGGCCAGGCGCGACCTCGGGCGGACGATGGTCCGCGCGCCGTTCGACGCGATGGTGACCGACGCGACCGTCGAGCTCGGGCAGGTCGTCACCACGCAGACGCAGCTGGCCACGCTGGTGGCGATCGACCGCTACTGGGTCGAGATCGCGGTGCCGGTGTCGCAGCTCGTGCATTTGGAGATCCCGGGCGTCAACAGCACCGGCCAGCGCGGCTCGCCGGCGCGGGTCATCCACGACGCCGGCGCCGGCGTGATCATCGAGCGCGACGGCTACGTCGAGCGCCTGCTCGGCCAGGTCGACGCCCGCGGCCGCATGGCCCGGCTGCTGGTCGCGGTGCCCGATCCTCTCGGGACAGGTCTCTACGGACAGGTCCCGAAGGTCAGCGACGCGCCGGCCGCGGCCGCCCCGACGCCGCGCCTGCCGCTGCTGCTCGGCAGCTCGGTGCGGGTCGAGCTGGCCGGGCAGCCGCTGGCCGACACCACCGAGGTCCCGCGGGTGGCGCTGGTCGACGACGACAAGGTGTGGCTGGTGGTCGACGGCAAGCTGACGCTGCGCGCGATCGAGGTGGTGTGGCGCTCGGCGACCACGGTGCTGGCGCGCGGGCTGGCCTCCGGCGAGGCGGTCGTGACCACGCCGCTGGCGACCCCGACCGAGGGCATGCAAGTGACGATCGAGGGCGACTCGCCGGAGCTCATCGCGGCGAACCAGCCCCCGCCGAAGAAGCAATAGACCCGAGACACTGCGGACGCAGCGAGGAGCGCCATGGACTCGAATTCGTCAGGTTCGTCCGGCATGGTCGCAGGCAGCGGCGCGATCGCGTGGATGGCGAAGAACCCGGTCGCCGCCAACCTGCTGATGATCCTCCTGCTGGTCGGCGGCCTGCTCATGGCCGGCCGCGTCAAGCAGGAGGTGTTCCCCGAGACCGAGCTCGACATGGTCTCGATCAGCGTGCCGTACCCCGGCGCGAGCCCGGCCGAGGTCGAGCAGGGCATCGTCCTCGCGGTCGAGGAGGCGGTCCGCGGCATCGACGGGGTCAAGCGCGTGGTCGCGACCGCGTCGGAGGGCTCGGCCCGCATCAACGCCGAGCTGACGATCGACGCCGACGACGAGAAGGTGCTCGCCGACGTGAAGAGCGCGGTCGACCGCATCACGTCGCTGCCCAAGGACGCCGAGCGCCCGGTCGTCAGCCTGGTCACGAACCGCTCCGAGGTGATCTCGATGGTGGTCTACGGCCAGCAGGACCTGCGGGTGCTGCGCCGGATCGCCGAGCAGGCCCGCGACGTCTACCTCTCCGATTCGCGGATCACCCAGGCCGACCTCGCCGGCGCGCCGAAGAAAGAGATCTCGATCGAGGTGCCGCGCGAGCAGCTGCGGGTGCACAACCTGACGCTCGAGCAGATCGCCCAGAAGGTCAGCCAGACGTCGCTGCAGCTGCCCGGCGGCGGGGTCAAGACGGCCACCGGCGAGGTCCTGGTCCGCACCGACGAGCGCCGCGAGGACGAGCGCGGGTTCTCCGAGATCCCGGTGGTCACCGGCCCCGCGGGCACCGAGGTCCGCCTCGGCGACATCGCCCGCGTGCGCGAGACGTTCGCCGAGACCGACGAGTCGGCCAGCTTCGCCGGGATGTCGGCGGTGATGATCCGCGTGTACCGGATCGGTTCGCAGAAGCCGCTCGCGGTCGCGGAGGCGGTGCGCGAGCTGACCGCCAAGCACGCGGGGCAGCTGCCCGAGGGCGTGAAGATCGCCCAGTGGCAGGACATGTCCGAGATCTACGCCCAGCGCATGGACCTGCTGATGCGCAACGCGCAGAGCGGGCTCATCCTGGTGATCCTGTGCCTGAGCCTGTTCCTCGAGATCCGCGTCGCGCTGTGGGTCGCGTGGGGCATCCCGACGTCGTTCCTCGGCGCGCTGTTCCTGATGCCGCTGCTCGGGGTGTCGGTGAACATGATCTCGCTGTTCGCCTTCATCGTCGTGCTCGGCATGGTCGTCGACGACGCGATCGTGATCGGCGAGAACATCTTCGAGCGGGCCCAGCGCGGCGAGTCGTACATCGAGGCGGCCGTCGGCGGCACGCGCGAGGTCGGCATCCCGGTGGTGTTCTCGGTGCTCACCACGGTCGCCGCGTTCACGCCCCTCTTCTTCCTGCCGGGGTTCATGGGCAAGTTCATGAACGTGATCCCGATCATCGTGATCACGGTCCTGATCTTCTCGCTGGTCGAGTCGCTGTTCATCCTGCCGGCCCACCTCGGCCACCTCACCAAGCCCGAGGGCGGCGTCTACGGCGCGATCTTCAAGTTCCAGCAGCGCTTCGTGGTCGGCCTCGACCGCTTCATCGAGAAGGTCTACGCGCCGCTCGCCCGCGCCGCGCTGCGCTTCCGCTACTTCACCCTGACGCTCGGCTTCGCCACGCTGGTGCTGACGCTGACCTACGTGGCGACGGGCCTGATCGGGTTCCGCTTCCTGCCCGGCATCGAGGGCGACGTGGTCACTGCCGCGGTCGAGCTGCCCTACGGCTCGTCGGTCGAGCAGACCCGCCGCGTGCAGGAGCGGCTGGTCCGCGCCGCCCAGGAGGTGGTGAAGGAGTACGGCGGCGACCCGGTGCTGCGCGGGGTGTTCGCCCAGGTCGGCTCGCGCGGGCCGGTGATGGGCCCCGGCGGCTCGAGCGGCGCGTCCGGCGGGCACGTCGCCAACGTGCGCGTGTTCTTCGTCCCCAGCGACCTGCGCGACTTCAAGACCGGCGACTTCGCGGCCGAGTGGCGGAAGCGCGTCGGCCCGGTGCCCGAGGCGAAGACGATCAACTTCAGCGCCAACATGGGCCCGAGCGCCGGCAAGCCGGTCGACGTCGAGCTCAGCCACGTCGACGAGGACGTGCTCGAGCGGGCCGCCGACGAGCTCTCCGCGGCGCTGCGCGGCTACGCCGGCGTGCACGACGTCGAGAACGGGGTCGCGCTCGGCAAGCCGCAGCTCGACCTGACGCTGACGCCCGAGGCGCGCACGCTCGGCCTCACGTCGACGGACATCGCCCGCCAGGTCCGCGGGGCGTTCTACGGCGCCGAGGCGCTGCGCCAGCAGGACGGCCGCGACGAGGTGCGGGTGATCGCCCGCCTGCCGCTCGAGGAGCGGCGCAGCGAGCACGACATCGAGGAGCTGCTGATCCGCACGCCGCAGGGCGGCGAGGTCCCGCTCAACGAGGCGGCGGTGATCGAGCGCGGCCGCAGCTGGCCGTCGATCGAGCGCGCCGACGGCAAGCGGATCGTCCACGTCACCGCCGAGCTGCGCGAGGGCGAGGCCACGCCGGGGATGGTCAACGCCAAGCTGAAGAGCGAGCTGCTCGACAAGCTGCCCGAGAAGTACCCCGGCCTGTCGTGGCAGATGGGCGGCGAGAACCGCGAGCAGGCGGAGTCGTTCGGCAGCCTGAAGACCGGCGCGCTGATGGCCCTGCTGGCGATCTACGCCCTGCTGGCGATCCCGTTCCGCAGCTACGTGCAGCCGCTCATCGTCATGGCGGCGATCCCGTTCGGCCTGGTCGGGGCGATCGGCGGCCACATCCTGCTCGGCTACGAGCTGAGCATGATGAGCATGATGGGCATGGTGGCGCTGTCCGGCGTGGTCGTGAACGACTCGCTGGTGCTCATCGACGCGACCAACGAGTTCCGCCGCAGCCGCAACCTCGGCCACTTCGACGCGGTCATCTCCGCCGGCGTGCGCCGCTTCCGGCCGATCCTGCTGACGTCGGTGACGACCTTCTTCGGCCTCATGCCGATGATCCTCGAGCCGTCGGTGCAGGCCCGCTTCCTCATCCCCATGGCGATCAGCCTCGGCTTCGGCGTGATGTTCGCGACCGGGATCACGCTGGTCCTCGTGCCGGCGCTGTACCTCGCGGTCGAGGACGTGCGCGCAGGCGTGGGGGCGTGGTGGGACCTGGTGAAGGGCAAGCCGCCGCCGCCGCCGCCGCGCGCGCCCGAGTCGCTCGAGAAGTACTCGATCGACGTGTGAATCAGCGGCGATTGGCTGACGCGGGGCGGGTCAGCAGCCGATCGATCGCGTCGGGCGTGACCGGGTCGCGGCCGGCGAGGATCGCCTCGACGTCGCGCACGCGGTCCTGACCCCACACGAGCTCGCCGCGGACGAGGAAGCTCGGCACGCCGAACACGCCGAGGGCGATCGCCTGCTCCGTCTCGGCGACAAGGGCGGCCTTGATGTCCGGATCGCCGGCGCGGGCGACGAGGGCGGCGCCCGGCAGGCCGGCGCGGTCGAGGGCGGCGACGATGGCGGCTGGATCTCCGAGCTCGGCGCCCTCGGCCCAGCCGGCGCGGGCGATCGCGGTGGTGGCCGCGGCCCGCTGCTCGGGCGCGGCGGCGAGGATGGCCCGCTGCGCGGTGAGTGGATTGAACGGGTGCGAGGCGGGCCCGCGGAGCGGGACGCCCTGCTCGGCGGCGCGGCGCAGGATGTCCTTGAAGGTGAACACCCGCTTGGCCGGGATTTCGGCCGGGCCGAGCTGCCCCCAATGCTTGAGCAGCCCGGCGAACAGGATCGGACGATGGACGATCGTCAGATCGGGATGACGTTCGCGCAGCCCCGGCAGCATCGCGTCGGCGAGGTAGACGTAAGGCGAGATGACGTCGAAGAAGAACTCGAGCGTGTCGGCCATGTCCGGAGGTTAGCAATTGAGAATGCGTCATGGAGCCCCCGCGCGCAGCGAATGCGGATGATCCGGCGAGGCCCGCGAAGACGGTTGCGCGGGCCCCTGCGGCTTCAGGAGGCGTCCGCGGTGTGGTAGTGGGCAAAAATGCGGATCGCCTCATTCCTTTTCCTCACCACCGTCGGCCTGTTCGGATGCGGGACGGTGCCGAACATCACGGGTACCGACACCGACACGGAGACCGGCGCGGACACCGACACCGGGACCGGCACAGATACGAGCACCGGCACCAATCCATCGACCTCGAACAGCGGCGGCAACGGCTGCGTGCCCGGCCAGAGCATCGGCTGTGTCTGCACCGACGGCGGGGCCGGGGCGCAGGTGTGCAATCAGGCCGGCACCGCCTACGGCGAGTGCGTGTGCGAGGGCGGCGGGTCGAACTCCGAGAGTGATTCGACGCCGACGACCGGGCCCGACGCGACCACCGAGCCGGTCACGAGCACCGAGCCGGGCACGAGCACCGATCCGGGCACGAGCACCGATCCGGGCACGAGCACCGACACGTCGACCAGCACCACCGAGCCCGACACCACCGGCGGACCTGCGTGCGACGACCCCGGGCCCGAGCCGAACGAGGACGAGGACGGCGCGGTCGACCTCGAGAATCAGGGCTGCAACGACGAGGCGCAGACGATCACCGGCGTGCTGAACGGCGACGCCGACGTCGACTGGTTCCAGTACCATGGCGAGTGGGGCAACTTCTGCGGCTTCGGCGGGCCGGACGCGGCGCACACGTTGACCGCCAGCGACGAGGTGCGGCTGTGCGTGTTCGTCGACTGCGACGCGGGCACGCCGGACTTCGACTGCCCGGACGGCACGACGAACAACGATTCGCCGGGCGGGCTCCCGGGCTGCTGCGGCGACGGGGACCTGACCTTCGGCCTCAACTGCATGGGCGGCGGAGAAAACGCCCAGATCTACGTCCGCCTCGATCAGGCGCCGGCCGACACCTGCGTCGACTACGAAGTCGAGTACAGCTATTCGGAGGGCTGAAGCGGGTCGCATCCGCTCGCGTACCCCGACCCGCGAATGCTCGCGGGCCGGGGTACGGCGGTGTCGTCGGAGCGCCGGCGCCCGGGGGAATGCACGCGCGAGCGGTCCGCTGCTGTGATACTCGAAGGAGCATGCGGAAGTCTCACTTCGTCCTCCTCACTGCGCTCGCGGCCGCGGCGTGCGGCGGCGTGCCCGTGCCGAACGCCACCGAAGGCACCAGCGAAACCGGCACCGAGACCGGCACCGACACGAGCACCGACCCGTCGACGACGACGACGGTCACGCCGACCACGACCCAGGGCGACGACCTGTGCGTGCCGGGGTCGAGCACCGGGTGTACGTGCCCGAACGGCAACATGGGCTCGCAGGAGTGCAACGCCGACGGCAACAGCTACGGGCCGTGCGAGTGCGAGGGCGGCGGCTCGAACTCCAACAGCGACGGGACGCTGACCTCGACGACCACCGAGGGCGTGACGACGACGGAGGGGACGACGACGACGGAGGGGACGACGACGACCGAGGAGACGAGCACCACGAGCACGTCGACGGGCGAGGACACGACCACCGAAGGGGCGACCTGCGACGACCCGGGGCCGGAGCCGAACAACAGCGAGGCCAGCGCGATCGACCTCGGCGAGCAGGGCTGCGGCGCGATGGCGCAGACGGTCGAGGGCGTGCTCGACGGCGACGGCGACGCCGACTGGTTCTCGTACCACGGGATCTGGAGCGGGCTCTGCATCATCGGCCCCAACACCGGGCACACCTTGACCGCGAGCGACGACGTGCGCCTGTGCGTGTACGCGGACTGCGACCAGGGCAACGCCGACTTCAACTGTCCGAACGGCACCACCGAGGCCGACTCGCCGAGCGGCCGCCCGGGCTGCTGCGGCGACGGCGACGTCGACTTCAACCTCGGCTGCTCGGGGATCTTGAACCCCAACAACGCGCGGCTGTTCATCCGCGTCGACCAGGCCCCGGCCGACGCGTGCGTCGAATACTCGGTCGCGTACGACTTCGACCAATGAGAAGACCCGCCGGCGCGAGCGCGCGGCGGGCCTGTCGCGGCGAGCGCGGCCGGATCAGTTGCTGATCCGGATGGCGTCGGCGATGACGACGAAGTTACCGGTGGTCCAGCGCGACACCGCGATCTTGTTCCAGCCGGCGGTGAAGTTGAAGGTGCCGACGGCGACCCACTGCTTGCCGTTCGCCTGCTGGTTGACCTTCACGGTGCCGAGGTTCTTGTTGCTGGCATCGAAGGCGACGATCGGGGCGTCGGGGGCCCGGTTGGCGCCGGCCGTGTACCAGATCTCGACCTTCTTGCTGCCGGCCTTGTTGAGGAAGAACGAGAACTCGGCGGCGTCGCTGATCGGCGAGACCGAGGCGAACAGGTAGTTGCTGCCGTAGAAGCCGGGCGTGGACGCGGTGGCGGCCCAGTTGGCCGAGGCGTTGAACTTGGCGAGCGCGGCGTTGTTGTTGCCGTTGGCGCTGTCGATGATGATCTCGGCCGGGTCGGTGCCCTGCGGCGGCGGATCCTCGGGCTCGGGCGGCGGATCCTCGGGGTCCGGCGGCGGATCCTCCGGGTCGGGCGGCGGGTCGTTCGGATCCGGCTCCTCCGGCGGCGGGTCCTCGGGCTGGCCGCCGCACGCGGCGTTGATCTTGTTGTAGTAGGTCGCCCACGGCCAGTTCGGGCCGGGGTCGATGCGGTTGTTGGGCTGCAGCTGGCCGTGCGCGACGATGTGGTACTTGTCGATCGGGACGCCCTGGCGCTTGGTGATGTTGCACACCAGCTTGGCCGACTGCTCGATCAGGTTGGCGTTCCAGTTGGCCTGCTTGGCGAAGCCGGCGTGCTCGATGCCGACGGTGAAGTGGTTGCTGCTGACGCCCTCGAGCTGCGGCTCCTGCCCGCCGTTGAGGCTCTTCTTGTAGGCCGCGGCGATGTGGAAGGCCCGCTTCTCCTCCTTGACGAGCTGGGAGATCTCCGAGCCGTCCTCCTTGACCACGTAGTGGGCGCTGACGCCGGACTGCGAGTTGACCAGCCAGCCCCAGCAGCCCGAGTAGGCGCCCTCGCACGAGTGGATGATGACCATCCGAATCTTGCCGGTGCTGTTGGCGGCGCGGCTGCCGTAGTTCGAGCTCGGCGCGGCGCGGAAGATCGCGCCCGGGTAGTCGGGGTTGGTGGCGAGGATCGGGCCGCCGGTGCCGTCGTAGTTGGGCTCGACGCTCGGCTCGGGCTGGATCTCCGAGATCACGTTGCCGTCGTTGTCGGTGACCACGAGGCCGTTCTTGATGATGCCGTAGACGTCGTAGTGGATGTAGGCGATCGCGGCCGCCTTGTCGCCGATGTCGGCCAGGGCGGCGATCGACGGGGCCCACGCGCCGAGGTCGTCGCGGTCGATGCCCTCGTCGTCGGCCATGTCCGAAAGGACAGCTGCGGCGGCGCGGATGTTGGTCTCGCGGTCGGCCTTGATCTCCGCCGCGTCGACGCCGAGCAGCTTGGCCCCGCGCTCGAGGTTGGTGCCGCGCAGCGCCATGGTGCCGAACGCCGCGTCGCGGCCCTCGAACTCGACCTGGCCCTCGACCATCTCCCAGCGCGACTCGACGAACCCGACTGCCTTGAGGATCGAGACCGGGACGTTGAACTCCTCCGAGGCGCGGACGAACTCGCCGTCGATGCCCTCGAGGTACTCGCCGGGGTCGGCCTCCGGCGGGTCGACCGGGTCCGGGACGTCGATCGGCTGATCGCCGGTGTCTTCGCCTTGGCGCCCGCCGTCGTCGCCCTCACAGGCGACGGCGAGCAGGGGCAGTATCATGAGGGTGCGTGTACAGACGGTCCGCAGCATCATCGCCGCTATAGGCCAATGTCTGCGCGAGAACAAGAGGGGGGCGAACGATGTGCGACCTCGCAGAGCGCGGGGGCAGTCGTCCTCGTCACAGTCTTTCGCGAACGGGTGACGAATGCAGAGGCCCGCAGGGCGAATGCGATGCTGTCCCGGCTATCGCGGTTTTGTCTGTTTCGGCCACGCACGCGCGCGTAGTTCGAGGCCCAGGCTGGCCTCCACGCCGCCGGCGCTGAAGATTCGCGTGTCGCCGAGGCGGACGCGCACGGCGTTTCCGGTCGGGGTCGCGCTGGCGGCCACCTCCGCGAAGGCACCGAGGTCCAGCCATCGCGTGACCGCGAAGGTCGGGGCGATACGGATGTGTCCGCCGAGGAGGGGCGCCGGATCGGTCGATTCGCCGAAGCTGACGCGACGACCGACGTGAGTGACGAACCACGGTTCGACCGAGAGGTTCGCGGTCGCGCGCAGCTCGAAGCGGCCGCGAGTCAGCCACGCACCGGCCCCGAGGCTGACGCGGACCCGCGCGAGCCCGAAGCGCTCTTCACGACTCTCCATACCGGGACGAACGAGGCTGTGACCGGCCGCCCGCACGCCGGCGCTGACCAGCCAGACCCGCGGACCGCGGAGATCGACGCGGACCTCTCCGCCGCCCCCCCGCACGCCGGCGTCAGGCCCGAGGCCGAACAGCGGGCCGCCGGCGAGGCCGAGGGAGAGCGTCGGCCGCCTGTCTTTCGCGGCAGGTTTGGGGCGCTCGGGCGGCGCCGGCTCGACGAGGTCGTCGGCGGCTGGCGTGAGGGACATGTCCTGAGGTGCAGGCTCGAGGACAGGCGCGACCGGGACGATCTGCGGAGGGTCGGCGCTCCGCTCGGGCGGGGCCGGGACCGCGGGCTCGGCGGGTTCTTCGGACATGTCCTCGGGGACCTGTTCCGAAGGCGCCGCGGCGAGCGCGGGGCTGGCGGCCCGCTCGGGCAGGGGGGCGAGGGCGTCGTCGGCGATGGCGGCCAGCATCGAGGCGCACAGGCGGGCCGCGTCGCGCGGGCCGCCGCCGGGGCCGCGGCGGACGAACACACGGCCGTCGCGGAGGATGACGGTGACCGCGAGCTCGCCGGCCTGCAGCTCGACGTCGACGAAGGTGTGGTCGGGGTCGACGCTGGCGACGTCGCGCAGCAGGACGACGTCGGCGCCGCCCGAGCGCGGGCGCAGGGCAGCAGCGAGCGCGCGCTCGTCGAGGCCGCGCGCGCGCACGACGAGCGTCGGGGCGCGCGCGACCGCGGCGGGCGGCGCCGCGGTCGGGGTCGGCTCGGGCGGAGGAGCGGCGATGAGCGCCGCGAGGAGGAGCGCCGCCTGCGTCATGCGAGGGCGGCGGATGTTAGCAGCGCGTCGCGCTCACAGGCACACGCCCATGAGGCACTGCTGGTCGTCGGCGCAGTCGGCGTCGGTGTTGCACGGCGGGGGCTGGCAGTCCGGATCCTGCGGGACGTTGGGATCGCACATGTTGTCGGGGCAGAGGATCCCGTCGCACACGCACACCCCGTTCTGGCACAGGCTGCCGGGGCCGCAGTCGGCGTCGCTGTTGCAGACGAAGCCGCAGTCCGGATCGAACGGCAGCATGGGGTCGCAGACGCCGTCGAAGCACATGGGGTCGTTCGGATCGCACTGGTTGCAGTCGGGGTCGGCGGGGTTCATCGGGTCGCACACGCCGTCGGGGCAGTTCGGGTCGCCCGGCTGGCAGCCGCCGCACTGCGGATCGTTGGGGTCGTTGCACAGGCAGAGGCCGTTGATGCACGCCTGTCCCATGGGGCAGTCGGCGTCCGAGACGCACATGAGCCAGCAGTCCGGATCCATCGGGTTCATCGGATCGCACCAGTTGTCCGGGCAGAAGGGATCGCCGGGCTGGCAGCCGCAGTCGGGATCGCCCATGACGTCGGGGTCGCAGATGCCGTCGGGACAATTGGCCGGATCGTCGCACTGGTTCTGGCAGTCGGGATCCTCGGGGTTCATCGGGTTGCACACCCCGTCGCCGCAGTCGGGATCGCCCATGATGTTGACGTCGCACCAGCCGTCGCTGCCGCCGCCGCAGTTCGGATCCATCGGATCGGCGCACTGGCAGGCCCCGTTGACGCAGACCTGGCCGTCGGGGCAGATGCTGTCGTCGCTGCACTGGCAGTCGGGGTCCGCGGGGTCCATCGGATTGCACATACCGTCGCCGCACCCGGGGAGGTTCGGGTCGCAGTTCTGGCAGTCCGGATCCGCGGGGTTCATCGGGTTGCACAGGCCGTCGCCGCAGTCGGGGTCGCCCATGACGTTGACGTCGCACCAGCCGTCGCTGCCGCCGTTGTTGCAGTCGGGGTCGGCGGGGTTCATCGGGTCGCAGACGTTGTCGGGGCAATTCGGGCTGTCGTCCGGGCACTGGGGCTGACAGTCCGGATCGTCGGGGATCATGTCGCAGACGCCGTCGCTCGGCGGGGTCCAGCAGTCGGGGTCGTCGTCGACGTTGTTCATGTCGCAGACGCCGTCCCAGCAGTCGGGGTCCATCCCCTGGTTGGGATCGCAGACGGGCTGCTCGCCGCCGGTGTCTTCGTCGAGGCCGGCGGTGTCGCCCCCCTTGATGTCGATCTCGCAGGCGAGGCCGGCGAGCAGGGTGAGCGAGAAGACGGAGGATTTAAGGCGTGAAAGCGTACGCATGGGGCTCCTTGGGGCAAGCGTGGATGGCCGGCCCGGGGTCCGGGACCGGGGAGACAAGATTTTGGATTCTCAACAGTCGGGGTCTGCGGGGTTCATGGGATCGCAGTCGCCGTCAATACAGTCGGGATCGAGCGGGAGCATGGGATCGCAGACGCCGTCGCCGCAGTCGGGATCGCCCATGGTGTTGGGATCGCACATGCCGTCGCTGCTGCAGGCAGGGTCGTTCGGATCGTTGCACTGGCACACTCCGTTGGCGCACAGGTGATCGTCAGGGCAGTCGGCGTCGGTGTTGCACGCGGTGCAGTCGGGGTCGACGGGATCCATCGGGTTGCACGAGCCGTCGCTGCAGTCGGGGTCACCGGGCCGACACATGACAGCGCACTCGGGATCGCCGGGATCTCCGTCGCACTGACCGTCCATGCAGTCGAGGTCGGTGGGATCGAGCATGAGGTTGCAGAGGCCGTCGTCGCAGTCGAGGTCGTCGCCGTCGACGATGTCGCAGATGCCGTCGTCGCAGTCGCCGTCGCCCATGTTCTGCGGGTTGCAGTCGCCGTCGTGACAGTCGGGATCCATGGGATTCTCGGCCGGACACCAGCCGTCGTCGCAGTCGAGGTCGAGCGGGTCGCCGAAGTCGCAGAGGTCGTCGTCGCAGTCGGGATCGAGCGGGTCGTCGGGATCGCAGGCGCCGTCAGGGAGGACGCCGCAGTCGGGCGTGGCGCAGGTGGTCTCGCCGTCGCCGGTGGTGGTGGTTTCCTCGGTGCCGGTGGTGGGGAGGGAGAGGGTGGTGGTGGTCGGTTCGCCGGTGCTCTGCGGCTCGGCGGTGGTGGCGGGCAGGGTGGTGAGCTCGCCGGCGCTCTCGAGCTCGAGGACGTAGGTGTCGATGCCGCAGGCGAGGAGCAGCGGGAGGCACAGCGCGAGGCGACGACAGGGGACGATCATGGGAGGGTCGCCTCGTCGGCCTCGCGCCGGTAGGCGCCGCCGGGGAATCGCTCGCTGTAGGCGCGCCAGCAGTCGGGGCGGGCGTCGGCGTCGGCGAGCCGACAGAGGCCGGCGCTGGCTTCGTCGGCGAACCTTCCGCGCGGGAATTTCTTCAAATAGGCGCGCAGGAGCTCGCCGTGGCCGTCGTCGTCGCCGCGGCGCCGGGCGAGCAGCCAGCGATCGGCGTAGGCGTGCTCGACTGCGGCTCGCCGGCCGCCGATGGCGATCATCTGCTGGTAGCGCGCGTCCGCGTCGTCGAGGGCGCCGGCGAGCAGCGAGGCCTCGGCCTCGTCGTCCAGCCGCGCGAGCTGGTCGCCGAGCGGGTCGGTCGGGCTCGGCGGAGCGGCGGGAGGCTTGCTGGTCGAAGGGACAGGCGAGGGGCGGGGCGAGGCAGGGGCGGCGCCGGGGACAGGGCGGGGCTCGACGACGGGCGCGTCGGCCGAGAGCGAGCCTGCAACGGGCTCGAGGGCGGGCTCGGCGGGGGGCGTCGCGGCGGGCTCCGGGGTGACTGCGGTATGTCCTTCGGGGAAGGTTCCTGGGGACATGTCCCTTGGGGATTGTGACAGGGGGGCCCGCGGCTCGGACCGGTGCTGCTGCGGGCGGTCGCGGACGGTGTCGTCGGCCTGGGCGCCGGTGCGGTCGCTGGGGTCGAGATCGGCGAGGCGGCGCCAGGCCCCGGCGCCGGCGACGAGCAGCACGGCAGCCGCGGCGGCGAGGACGAGCAGGGGGAGACGCGGACGCGGGCGCGGCAGCGGCGGGGGCGGACGCCGCAGGCGCGCGGTCACGTCGGCGTCGGCGAGGCCGCGCGCGGCGGCGAGGAAGGGGGCGAGGTCGGCGGCTTGCGGATCGGTGGAGGACTGTTCGGACATGGCGGATGGGGCATGTCCGAAGGAGAGTCCGGTGCGCGGGGCATTGGGCCGATCGGACGTGGCGGATGGGGCATGTCCGGAGGGGGAGCCGGCGCGCGGGGAGCCGGCGTCGGGCCGATTGGACATGGCGGATGGGACATGTCCGGATGGCAATGCGGTGAGCGCGGGGGCGGCGGCCGGGGGCGGTACGGCGTCGGGGGCGAGGCTGTGGGCGCGGGCGAGGACGGCGGCGAAGCTGGGCGGCGGGCGCTGGGCGGCGCGCTCGGCCTCGGCGACGGCGGCGTCGAGGAAGGGATCGAGGCGGCGCTCGTCGGTCACGGGTCACCTCCGGGGAGCCAGCCCAGACGGCGCAGCTCGGCGTGGATCTGGGCGCGCGCGCGGCAGACCCGGACGTGGAGGTTGCCGGTCGAGATGCCGAGCAAGGCGGCGGCCTCGTCGCTCGGCAGGCCCTGCAGCTCGCGCACGAGGAAGGCCTCGCGCAGCCGCTCGGGCAGCTCGGCGAGGACTGCGTAGAGGACGCGGCTGCGCTCGCGCTGGAGGTGGACGTCGTCGGGGCCGACGCCGGCGGGCGGACAGCTGCGCCCCATGGCCTCGAGCCGGGCGTGCGCGGCGGAGGTGTTGCGTTGCCGCCGCCAGTACTTGCGCACGACGTTGAGGGCGACGCCGTGCAACCAACCCTGAAAAGTGCGCGCGGGGTCGAAGCGCTCGCGGCTGGCCATGGCCTGGGCGAAGGCCTCCTGCGCCAGCTCCTCGGCGACGCCGGTGTCGCCGGTGTAGTAGCGGAGCTGGCGGAAGACGGCCGGATAGCAGAGCTGGTAGAGGTGAGCCCAGGCGGCGACGTCGCCGGCGCAGGCGCGCGCGATGAGCGCGGGAGTCGGAGCGCCGCTGTCACCCGCGACGGGCTCGACCGCGCGGAGATGACTGGCCGCGAGTCGGGCGGCGCGTGGGCTCGGGACGCTCATGCGAGGGGCTCATGGCGTCTTACCGCGAGCCGCCGAGGCATTACACGCGAAGCGAGGCGGACGTTGCGGGCGCGCAGGCGCGCACGGCGGGGGCGGCGCGTCCGCGGACCCCGGCGGTTTGGGCCGGGGACCTGGCGCGAGATGGCCCGTGCATGAACTACCGCCGCGAGTTTCACGCAGGCGTGTTCAAGGATGTTGTCTTGGTGCTGTGGTGGAAGAGAGGGCGGACGCGGCCCATCGCGGCCCCGGCTTATCGACGGTGTTGCGAACGATCAGGAGCTCGCGCGCTGGTCGAATCGTGGCACCGGCATGTGGCAATATGGAGTCTTGCGGGTGCGCACATAATAATTTTGATGGTACTCCTCAGCGGGCCAGAATTTGCCGGCGTCCTCGACGGCGGTGGCGACGGCGTAGCCGTTGGCCTTGAGGCGGGCTATCAGCGACTCGACGGCGGCGCGCTGCTCGGGGCCGGTGACGAACACCGCCGAGCGGTACTGGGTGCCGATGTCGGGGCCCTGGCGATCGACCTCGGTGGGATCGTGGATCTCGAAGAAGCGCCTGGCGACCGCCTCGTAGCCGATCTTCTGCGGGTCGAAGGTGACGCGCACGGTCTCGGCGTGGCCGCTGTCGCCGCTCGAGACCTGCTCGTAGGTCGGCGCGTCGAGGGGGCCGCCCATGTAGCCCGACTCGACGTCGATCACGCCCGGCATCTGCTCGAGGAAGTGCTCGACGCCCCAGAAGCAGCCGCCGGCGAAGTAGCCCTGCTCGGTGGCGCCGCTCACGGTCGGCGTCGGCGCGGCCGCGGGCGTGGACTTCTTGTGGTTGGACTCGGTGGTGCCGCAGGCGGCGGCGAGGGCGAGCAGGCCGACGAACAGTCTTCGCGTGGTGGTGAACATGGCGGGCGCTCCGGGGCTACGTGGGCGGGCGGGGCGAGGTTACAGGCGGGCGAAAATGCGCGAAGCGCCTCAGGCGTCGGCGGGCGCGGGCAGGGGCAAGAGCTCGGCGGTGAGGCTGGCGACGAGCTCGAGGACGGGCGCGACGCGCTCGGGGTCGCGGGCGCGCCAGGCGGCGAGGGCGGCGCGCACGGGGGCGGGATCGTCGTGGGGCGGGGGATCGTCGACGAGGACCGCGCGCAGGGCCTGGCTCGGCGAGGTGTCGGCGCCGGCGGGCCAGAACGGGCGCGGGCGCTCGTCGCTGCGCGCGTAGCCGGCCGCGTCGCCGAGGCGCAGCAGCAGCGCGCGCAGCGGTCGGCGCAGCTCGACGTCGGGGCCGTCGGCGAGCAGGTCGAGCAGGGCGCCCTCGAGCCAGGGATCGTCGGCTGTCCTCGGGGACAGGCGGCGTACGTGCACCGCGGCGCCGCGGATCGTCAGCGGCGGGTCGGCGCGGCGCAGGCTCCAGCCGCTGGTGTCGACGCGGGTGAGGGCGATCCGCCCGCGCGCGGCCAGGCCCGCGAGGGCGGCGGCGACGAGCAGCTGCGGGTCGCCGGTGGTCCGCGCGGATGTCTCCGAGGACATGTCGGGAGAGTCATGCGCGGGCACGGGCGAGCGGACGGTGCGGACGAGGCCGCCGCGCACGGGGGCGCGGACGCGGACGAACACGTGGCCCTCGACGCGGTCGTCGTCGCTGCCGGCCGCGTCGCGGAGGTGCCAGCAGCGGCCGCGGTAGTGCTCGGGGATGGCGAGGATGACGCCGATGCCGAACAACCAGCAGGGGACGGTGACGAGGCCGATGCAGAGCGCGCCGGCGATGTCGAGGGGGGACTCCGGCGGCCAGCGGGGGTACAGCCACCACAGCAGCGGGCCGATGCCCAGGAGCACCGCGGCGACCAGCAGCGTGACGAGGGCCATGAGCAGGAGGTCGCCGAGGTTGTCCCACCACGGCGGGCGCAGCCACGCGAGGCGAGGATCGCGGGGGTGACCGCAGCGGGCGACGCCGCCCGGCGACCAGGTGCCGCAGGTGGTGCACAGCGAGAGCTCGCGCCGGGCCATCGCCGGGCATGGTAGCGCACGCGGGCTCGCGCGCGAGCACTCCGGCCTTGAGTCGCGGGGCGGCCGGGCCTACTGTCCTTCGGGTCATGCCGCCGCCGCTCTATTGCGTCACCGACGCGACCGTGCCGGCGACGACGACGGAGCTGCTGGCGGCGGCCTGCGCGGCGCGAGGGGTGACCTACGTGCCGGTCGACGCCGGGCGCTTCGATCCGTGCGAGGAGGTCGAGCTGCAGCCGGGAGACCTGCTGTTCCGGCCGGCGGTGTCGTACGCGGCGGTGCGGGTCGAGCAGCAGCTGTTCGCCGAGTCGGTGGCGACGTTCTACGCCGGCGGCGACGCGCTGTTCTTCGACGGGGCTGCGGCGCCGCTGCTGTTCGCGCGCGGCGGCCTGCCGATCCCGCGGACGATCACGCTGCTGCGCAACGACCGGACGCTGCAGCGGCGGGCGGTCGAGCTCCTCGGCGGGCTGCCGCTGGTGGTGAAGGTGCCGGGCGGCGAGGCCGGGGTGGGGGTGATGCTGCTCGAGAGCTGGGCGTCGCTGGTGTCGGTGCTCGACCACCTGTTCGCGGCCGGGAGCACGCCGCAGCTGATGACCTACGTGCCCGACGCGCTGCACTGGCGGGTGGTGGTGGTCGGCGCGCGGGCGGTGGCGGCGTATCGCAACTATCCGTACCCGGACGACTTCCGCAGCGGGCCGTCGAGCGATCCGGCCGACTACGTGGTGCCGACGCCGTCGCCGCTGACGGAGCTGGCAGTGGCGGCGACGCGGGTGATCCGCCGCGAGTTCGCGGGGGTCGACATCCTCGCCCACGCGAGCGGCCGCCTGTACCTGCTCGAGGCGAACTTTCCCTGCTACTTCCCCCAGGCGCAGGTGGTCGGCGGGATCGACGTGTCGGGGGCGATGCTCGAGCATTTATTGGCGAAGTCGGAGCGGCTCGGCAGGGCGAGGTGATTGAAAGGGCATGCGCGAGAGGGCATGTTTGAAAGGGCATGCTCTTATGGGCATGTTCTTCGGGGTAGGTGGTCGGTCACGCCCGGCTCGGCGGGGCGACCGGGAGTGCTCGCCGGCTCGGCGCCGGACGCGAGCGGGGGGCAAGCGCGTCGGGACGGGCTGAAGGGGCCGCGGCGGAGCGCAGCGCGATTGGTGGGCGAGCTCGTGGGCATGCTCGTGAGGACATGTGCATCGGGACATGTCCAACGGCGGGTGGGCGACCCGCGTCGGCCGGAACTCGGCGTCAGAGCGGGTCGGGGCCCGACTTGGCGGCGTGCTCGCAGGCTCGCAGCTCGACGCGGACGAGGTCTTTCTTGATGGTCTGCTCGACCTGACGCGCCTTGAAGTCCTGCTCGGCGGCGTGGCTGGTGCGCGCCTGGGCGGGTTGTCGCTCGCGCTCCCGCGCGAGCGCGAGCTGACGCTGGCGGAACTCGGCGAGCCGCTCGGCGCGGTGCTGTTGGCGGCGGGCCTCGGCTCGCTCGAAGGCCCCGGAGTTCGTGGGCTCCGATTCGGCGCGGGTGACCGCCTTGTCGTCTTGCTCGGCGGCGCGGCCCTCGGCGATGTCGGCCTGCCAGCGGGCGATCCGCGTCCATTCGAGCCGCTTGTCGCGCTGCTCGCCGGGCACCCGGCGGCGCTCGTCCTGGGCGACGAGGAGGGCCTTGTGGGCCTTCTCGTGGGTGGGGCCGAACTCGCCGGTCAGCTTGAGTCTCTGTTCGTACGCCGCGCGCTCGGCGGCTACGCCGGTGAGCTGGCGGGTGTAGCGGTCGCGCTCGCGCCTGGCCGCCTGCTCCTCGGCGACCAGCGGCGCGACGGCCCGCTTGCGCTCGGCCTCGCCGGTCTGCGCGAGCTCGGGTGGGAACTCGAGGCGCTGCTTCTCGGCCGCCTCGGCCGGTGAATCGGCGCGCTTGGCCGTCGACTCGTGAGCGGCGAGCAGGTCGGCCTCGGCCTTGTTGCGGGCCTCGGCCCTGGCGATGGAGGTCGAGGGTTGATCCCACGGAATGAAGAGCCTGGAGTACTGCTCGATCTTGGCGAAGCTCTCCTTGGCGAGGTGCTCGTGCGGCGGGGTGGTGACGAGCGATGGATCGTCGAGCTCGAGCGCGGAGGCGACGGCGGGGGCCTCGACGTGCGCCTCGCGCGGAGCTGCGGAGGGCGGTGCGGCGGCGGTCGAAGTGGTGACGCCGGCCGCGGCGACGCCGACGAGGGCGCCGAGGACCTCGCGGCGGGTCGGGCGACGCACGGCTGCAGGCGGGCTGACGCGGGCGCGCAGCAGGCCGTGATCGGCGAGCTCGTCGAGGGCGCAGAAGATGTCCTCGGGGACAGCTTCGAGCAGGCGCGCCAGCTCGGCCGGGCCGCGCCGGCCGTCGAGGAGGTCGAACAAGCGGGCGGCGAGGCCGAGCAGGATGACCTGGCCGCGCTCGCGGTGGGTCAGGACGATCGCCCCGGCCTCTCGCGTGGACTCCCAGCCGTCGCGGGCGAGCTCGGGGCTCATGGTGCGGACGAGGGTATCGCGTGGGGCGGTGCCGGAGCAACGCGCGGAGAGGAGTCTGCGGCCGGGGAGAGATGCGATGACCCGTCCGACCAAGCTCGGCAATGGCCCAAGGCCAGCTCTCCGCCGCTCTGTCGATGCGGTGGAGAGCTGGCCTTTTGAGTCAACTGTCGGGGCGCGGTGAGCTGCCCTTTGAGGCAGATTCCGTCGCGGAGCCTGGCTTCATGACTGCGGCGATTCGACGTTCGCCGCCGGGCCGGCTGTGTCGCGCGTCGGCGGGACGCGCATGCTCCTCGCGCCCCGCCGAGACGGCAGTCGCCATTTTCGCGAGCGGGGGCTAATCGGCGGCGGTGCGGGCCAGCTTGTCGTAGTCGCCGCTGGTGATCCACTCGTCGAGGTGCTTGGCGCGGAGGATCGGGAACGGGTGGGTGCGCATGGCGGTGATGAGGAACTTGTAGACCTTGTTGAGGGTCGACTCGTCGGCCTCCTCGTAGGCGCGGATCTGGCGGAGGAACTCCTCCTGATCCATCTCTGCGTAGAGCTTCTGCGCGCCGCCGGCGAGCTTCATGAAAGTGCGGAGGCCGACCTCCTTGTCCTGCACGCACATCAGCGCGGCGCGGTCGGCCGACAGCTCGCTCTTGCGCATCCAGTCATAGAGCGGCAGCTCGATGCCCTTGCCCAGCAGCGAGCCGAGGCCGAGCGTGGCCTGGCTGAAGATCTCGATCACTGCGGCGATGTTGCGGGCGACCGTGGTGTAGAGCGAGTGCTCGCACTTGACGTGGCCGACCTCGTGCGCCACCGCGAAGAACTGCTCCTGCTCGCCGAGGACGTCGATGAGGCCGGAGGTGAGGACGATGAAGGGCCGCGTGTGGCCGTAGGTGTAGGCGTTGGGCACCGGATCGAGGCTGACGTACATCTCGGGCTCTTCGACCCCGAGGATCGCGCAGCTCCACTTGAGGTAGCGGTACAGCCGCGGGAACATCTTCTCGGTCACGCGCACGTTGTCGGCGATGTTCTCGAGGTAGAGGATCCGCTCGAGCCCGTACTCCATGACCTTGGCGATCAGGCGGTCGAAGCCGGGCACGCGGTGGAGCGCGGCGGTGGCCTTGACGTCCCACGGGTGCATGAAGTCGGGGGCGGCGAGGCCAGGGTAGGTCCGCAGCTTGCGCTGCTTCCTGGCCGAGCCGTTGGGGATGTTGGGGTCGTTCATGGCGATCGCAGGGTGGCCTCGATGCGCTGGTGCAGCTCGCGGCGCATGGCGGGGGGAATGGCGTGGCCGACGTCGGGCCACACCTTGAGCCTGGCCGACCAGCCGAGATCTTGCAGATGATCGACGGCCAGTTCGGTGGGAGCGAGCTTGACGGCCTGATCGACCGCGCCGTGAAACGCGACGATCGGCGGGGCGCCGGCCGGCTTCGCGCGCGGCCACAGCGGCGGCGGGAGCCAGCCGCCGAGCGGGAAGGCGGCCGCGAACAGGTCGGGCGCGCGGACGGCCAGGTAGAACGAGAGCATGCCGCCCTGCGAGAAGCCGGTGACGATCGGCTTGCCGGCGGTCGGCCGCGTGGCCACGAGCTCGCGCACGAACGGCACGAGGGCGTCGCCGGCGCGGGCGATGCCGCCGGACAGGCCGCTGACGTCGGGGCTGCGGGCGCGGATCGGGAACCACGAATAGCCGCCCTCGGCGAGCGGATCGAGGCCGCGCGGGAGGATGACGCGGGCCGGCATCGGGAGGTCGTCGACCAGGACCGAGAAGCGCTCGGGCCGATCGCCGAGGCCGTGGATGACGACGAGCAGCGGTAACCTGGCCTCGGGGTCAGCCTTGCCGGTGACGAGCTCGACGTACTCGATGCCGGCGAGCTCGCGGTAGGCGGTCGCGGGCGGAGCAGGAGCGGGAGCCGGGGCAGGTGCCGGGGCCGGGGCCGGGGTTGGGGCCGGAGCGGGGGCGGGGGCCGGGGGCGGGGCGCTGGCGGCCGCGGGCGCGACCGGCGGCTCGCAGGCGGCCAGCGCGGCGAGGAGGAGGTGACGGACGCGCAGGCGCAGAGACATCGGCGCGCGTAGCGTGGCACACCGCGAGGGCCCGGTCCAGGGGCGCGCGGCCGGCGGGCCGGAGACTGTCCGAAGGGGCAGGTGAGGAAGGCGCCGAGTAGAAGGGGCGCGGCGGAGCGGTCGCGTGCGATGCGGTATGTCGTGGAGATGATCGATCGGACATGATTCGAGGGACATGTTTCGCCGGAGCGCCGGTCTTTACAGAGATGTCCTTACGGTCATGTGTGGACGAGGAAGTCGATCGTGCCGGTGGCGGCGAACTCGGGGGCCTCGATCTCGACCCTGCCGCTGCCGCCGGCGAGGACCAGGATCGCCTCGATCACGGCGATCTGGCCGACCTGCCACACGCGGCGGCGCAGCGCCTCGGGGACGTGCTGGAAGCGGACGGTGGTCGGGCGGCAGAACAGGATCTCGCAGGTGCCGCAGTTGCGGGCGCTGAACTTCTGCGCGTGGGGGTAGGCGCGCAGCAGCTCGACGGGCTCGCGGCCGAAGATGTGGATCACGCCGCGCAGGAGCGGCTGGAACATCGGCATGGCCGGCGCCGCGGTGACCATCTCGGCGGCGAGCTCGTAGACGCCGGTCTCGCCGAGGACCGCGGCGAGGGCCTCGTAGATGGCGGGCCCCCACGCGCCCGGCAGCCACTGCGTGCGCGAGGCCTCGGCGACCTCGCGCTGGACGTCCGGCGACAGATGGCGCCGCACCTCGGCGGCCTCGGGCAGCTCGTCGACGTGCTCGAGCATCATCTTGAGCACGCTGGCCTTGAAGGCCGGCTCCGTCTCGAGCAGCGGGCGCAAAGCTCGAGGAAAAATATCCGCGCGCAGCTCCCAGGTCGAGGCCTCGTGCGGGCGCGGCGGTCGCTGCGCCGCCTGTTCGTCGCTCCGGCGATGCGGACGGCTGCTGTCTGAAGGGACATGTCCCATCGGCGCAGCAGGCCCTGTCGGAGCGCGTGCGCACGGTCGAGGGCCGGGTGGCCGCGCCGGTCCTGCGCGTCGAGCTGCGCGAGGGCGCGGACTGGCCCGGTCGCGGGCTACGCGGGGGCGCGGGCGAGGCGGCGGAGCAGCGGCAGGCGCTCGACGGCGAACAGCGGGGCGAAGGCGAGGCCGAGCAGCGGGTAGGGGAAGAAGATCGCCATGATCGCCCACACGCCGAAGTGGAAGGCCCAGGCGAGCAGCGACCAGACGCGGGCGAACTTGCGGCCGAGCAGGGCGATCGGGGCCAGCAGCTCCAGCAGCAGGCTGGCGGTGGCCAGCGGCGGGAACAGCCAGGCGTAGCCCACCAGCCAGCCGCCGAGCGGCGAGTACCAGTCGCCGAGCAGGTGCTTGCGCAGGTTGTCGTAGGCGATGTAGTTGCGCAGCAGGTCGGAGGTGGCCCAGCCGAAGCCGGACAGGCGCAGCTTGGCGACGCCGGCGACGAAGTAGGTGCCGACGGTGAGCAGCGCGAGCAGGCGCACCGGCCAGCCGTACATGGCCGAAGGGACAGGCGATGGGGCGCCGCGGCGGCGGGCCCGGCGGGCGTCGAGCGACCAGACGTCGGCGGCGCGCGAGCAGCCGAGCGCGAGCACGTGCAGGACCAGCAGGTTCTCGGTGTGGAAGATCATGCCCCACGCGTTGCGGTAGGTGAGGACCCACAGCAGGGCGAGGGCGAACGCAGGGCCCGTGACGCGGAAGGCGAGGCCGAGGGCGAAGGCGAGGCCGAGGCCGAGGGCGAGCAGCGCCTGGACGATCACCGCGGCCGGCGGGAGCGGGGCGGCGAGGACGGAGGCGACGCCGACCGGGCGGAAGCCGCCGAGGCCGTGCAGGCCGAGCAAGTTGGGCAGGCGCAGCGCGAGGTAGGCGACGGCGAACCCGCCGACGAGGAGCCGCAGGGCCGCCAGGCGCTCGGGCGGGGCGACCGGGCGGTACCAGCGGTCGGCGGCGCGGGCTGCCCGAGAGAGCATGTCGGAAAGACCCTGTCGATTCGGACCGGTCGTCTGGGACATGTCCTTCATCGCGCGATCTTGCAGCGGGCCTGCCGCTTGGGCGCGGCCAGCGGGGTGGGGTCGCCGGCGAACCAGGCGAGGGCGTCGTGGCGCTCGCTCACCAGCTCGACGAAGGCGGCGTCGGCGTGTCCGGGGTCGGCGGCGACGCGGCGGGCGACGCTGCGGCACAGCGCGGCGCTGGCCTTCTTGCCGCGGCGGATCGCGTGGCGCAGGGTGACGTCGGCCTGCAGCACCTCGTCGCTGCCGAGGGCGCGCGGCGGGAGGGTGACCTGGGCGCCGTCGGGACCGACCGCGACCGCGCGGTGGACGGTGAAGACCGCGTCCTTGCGGCCGTGGGCGAACATCGGGAAGCTCGAGAACGGGAACGAGTCGTAGCCGAGCGGGCGCAGCATCGGCGACAGCGTCAGGCCGAGCAGGACGAGGCCGACCAGCCACGGCCAGGCGACGTGGCTGGATGTCCCCGGGGACAGGTCCGGAGGGATAGGCGGGGATGGGGCCGGGTGCGGCGCGCCGGGGGGGAGGGATCCGCGGGATGTCCCGGGGGACATGTCCGAAAGGATACGAGGAGATGGGGCCGGGTGCGGTGCGTCGGCGGGGAGAGCTCCGCGGTGCGGCGCGTCGGAGGATGAAAGTCCGAGGGATGTCCCGGGGGACATGTCCGGAGGGATAGGCGTGGATGGGGCCGGGTGCGACGCGGCGGAGGGGATCGGGGCGGACGCGGCGGCGACCTGCGGGCGCGGCGGCGCGTGGCCGTCCTCGCTGCGCGCGGGCTCGTCGCGGCCGCGCGAGTCAGCCATCGCGGCCCTCCGGCAAGAGGCCGAGCTCGCGGCCGCCGTGGCCGAGGGCGGACCAGGCGTGCTGGGTGTAGTCGATGCGCACGTCGAGCGAGCCGACCGACTCCGACCAGCCGCCGGCGACCTTCTGCTCGCGCGAGCAGGCGAAGCAGTTGGCGGCGGACCACTGCTGCTCGACGAGGAAGGTCAGGACCTTCTCCATCAGCTGCGCGTCCTCGGGGCGCTGCTCGCCGTCGGCGGCGCGGACGGCCATCGCCGCGGCGAGGGCCTCGCCGAAGCCGGCCGAGGGGGTGTTGTGCGGCACGAGGACGTTGCCGAAGCCGTAGGAGCCGACCAGCTCGGGGGCCACGCCGCTCGACTCGTCCATGATCAGGCGGCGCTTGAAGTCGACGTAGTCGAGGCAGAAGCGCTCGTAGCCGGGGTGGCGGTGGACGCCGAGGGCGGTGCGGGCGGCCAGGCAGTGCCAGTTCTCCTCGAGGAAGAAGAAGCCGTGGAGGCCGTGCGACCAGTAGTCGTCGGCGAAGTAGTCCATGGCCCGCTGGACGGCGGCCTGCACCTCGGCGTGCGCGGGCAGGAGCTCGCTCGCGGCGCGCGCGGTCAGCTGCTCGAGCAGGACGAGGGCGTACACGGCCTGGCCGGCGGCGTAGAGCAGGTCGGGGCCGACGTGGGCCTCGCCGGTGGCGAGGGTGACGCGGGCATGAAAGCCGCCGTCGGGCCGCTGCATGGCCAGGAGGTAGCGGCCGAGCGCGCCGATCAGCTCGTCGTGCTGCGGGCCGGTGCGGTCGCGGCAGGTGAGGAAGGCGATCAGCGGCAGGGCGGTGCTGCCGAGGTCGCCGAGGACCGGGGGACGACCTTCCTGATAGGACAGGACCGAATAGCCAGGTTGCGGGTAGTCCTTGCGCAGGCCGGCGAGCATGGCCAGCGACTTGGCGGCGGCGGGCACCGCGGCGTCGCTGCCGAGCTCGCACAGGGCGAGGGTGGTGCCGGCCTGGCGCGGGACGGCGAAGCCGCGCCAGGTGACCTTGCCGGTGAAGGGGTGCAGGAGGTAGCGGAAGCGGCCGTCGTCGGCCTGGGCGGCGAGGATGTGGTCCTCGGCGCCGGCGACGGAGGCGGCCAGGAGGTCGGCGTCGAGGCGATCGATCGGGTCGCGCAGGCGCGGCAAGGGGCGCACCCGGCCGGCGTGGTCGACGAGCAGGCTGACGGTGGCGAGGCGGGTGAGGCCGTCGACGCCGACGTCGGGCTCGGGCGCCGGGTCGCCCTTGCGCGCCAGCGCCTTGCGCAGGGCGGCCGGCGCGGCGCCGAACCGCAGATCCTCGATGAACGGCAGCGGGGTGTAGGTGAGGAATTGATTGAGGCCGAGCAGCTGCCACGGGAGCAGGCAGCGCGCGCCGTCGCAGGCGCCGTCGAGACCTGGCCGAAAGAGCAGGGGCAAAGGGCCAGGCAAGGAGTCGCGCAGCGGCTGGGCGCCGCCGACGACGTCGATCTTCATCGGCCCGGGCGCGCCGGCGTCGGCGACCACGGCCCCGAGCGCGGCGACCAGCCCGGCGGCGTCGTCGGCCTGGACGCAGCGCGCGGCGGGTCGCAGCTTCGGCTTGCCCTTCTGCGCCGCCCTGTCGGCGACCGGGTAGACGACGAACGCAGTGGGGCGATCGACGGGGTAGTCGCAGGTGATCGGAGCACGTGTCCACAAGGACAGGTCGGCGCCGGGCCGGGCCTTCACGCGCGGGAGGACGTCCTGGATCGCGGCGGCGAGGGCCGCGGGGTCGCGGTCGATCACTGCGATCGGCTCGGCGGCGGCGGCGGCGGCGGCTCGCCACAGCGAGAAGGTGACGAAGGCGAGCACCACCGCGAGGCCGCCGGTGAGCCGACGGCGCAGGCCGGGGCCGGACCCGAGGCCGCCGGTGGCGGCCAGGCCCCACACCGCGAACGGCAAGGTGAGGAGGACGAGGACGGCCCACAGCGCGGCGAGGGCCGCGAACACGCCCTTGCCCAGGCCGCCGTAGAGCACGGCGACGTAGGTGCCGGCGCGCGCGGCAATGAGGGTCTGGACCGCGAGGTAGAGCAGCGACAGCGCGGAGCCGATCCTCCAGACGAGCGCGCGAAGGCGGCTGCCGGCCAGCGCGAATGCGGCGGTGACGGCGTGGGCGAGCGCGAGGGCGGCGGTCATCGCCGCGAAGGCGGTCCAGCGCTGCCACGGGAGCACGCTCGCGGCCCAGGCGAAGATGCCCGCGTGCACGAGCGCGAGGGCTGCGAGCGACCAGCGCGGGGCAGGGCGAGGCGACGTGGACAGACCCGGCGCGCCGGGGTCCTGGGGCGTGACCATACGAGGCGTGTACCACATGCAGGCGATGTTCTGCGCCGGCGGGACGCGCACGGCCGCACCGCTCCGGGGGGTGCAAGCGGCGAGGAACGGTGCTATTGCCGAGGCGGATGGTCGGTTCGGTCGTCGCGTCGGCGCTGTCGCTCGTGCTCGCCCTGTCGCCTCCACAGCCGACCCCGAGCGCGGCCGAAGCTCCGGACCTCGCTGCGGCCGGTCGCGCGCCGCGCCGCGAGGCCGCGGAGGTGCGGCTGTCGCCGGACGCGCGGCTGGGGCTCGGGTTGGGCCTCGGCCTGACCGGCGGCCTGGTGATGGGGACGGGGATCGGCCTCGCCTTGCGCCACCGTCAGGTGTACCCGCGGTTCGTACCGGCGCCGAACAACGCCGCGTACGTCGCGGCCGTGAGCGCGACCGACACCGGCGCGGCGATGATCGGCGCCGGCCTCGGGCTCGGGGCGAGTGCGCTCACCGCGGGCCTCGGGGGGCGCGACCGGGTGCTGTGGGGCGAGCTCGCGGCCGGGGGGACGCTCGCCATCGCCGGGGTGGCGTGGTACGTCACGGAGTGGCAGCGCGTGCAGAAGATGCTCTACGACGGCGGCAAGGGTGACACGGCGATCGACCTGGCGCCGCTGCGGCGCGAGACCGCGGCGGCGACGTTCATCGGCGCCGGCGTCGGCCTGGCCTTCGGGGCAGGTGTGGCGCTGCTGACCCGCTACCTCGTCGCCCGCCGACTGGTCCGCCCGGGCCGCGCGGCGCTCGGCGGCGGACCGTTCGGCGCCGGGCTGCTGGCGCGCTTCTGACTCCCCTCCATCGCCATGGCCGCTGCGTCCCGAGCTCTCCTCCCCGGCCTCGTCGCCGCCGCGCTGGCGGCCGCGACGGCGCCCGGCTGTCACTCGTCCGGCTGTCGCGACAGCGACTTCGCCTGCGCCGCGCTGGCCGAGCCGAACACGACAAGCGAGCCGGAGACGACCACGACCGAGACGACGACCACCATGTCGCCGATGACGTCCTCGACCGAGCCGACGGTCACCGGCGAGCCCCCGCCGACCTGCGGCGACGGGGTGGTCGCCGGCGACGAGGAGTGCGACGACGGCAACAGCGACGACCTCGACGCCTGCAGGTCGGACTGCACCGCGACGACCTGCGGCGACGGGGTGGTCCAGGCCGGCGAGGAGTGCGACGACGGCAACGGCGACGACTCCGACGCGTGCGTGGGCGCGTGCCGGTGGGCCCGCTGCGGCGACGGCTTCGTCCAGGCCGAGCTCGAGCAGTGCGACGACGGCCCGGCCAACGACGACCAGGCGTATGAAGGCTGCACCTCCGACTGCCTGCCGGGGCCTCGCTGCGGCGACGGGCTCGTCAACGGCGAAGAGGACTGCGACGACGGCAACACCGTCGAGAGCGACGGCTGCATGACGTCGTGCGTCGAGGCGAAGAGCTGCCTGCAGATCAAGCAGCTCCTGCCCGAGGCGAGCTCCGGCGGGTACCGCCTGTGGCCCGAGGCGCTGGCCGGCGAGCTCAGCGTCGACGTGTGGTGCGACATGGACAGCGACGGCGGCGGCTACACCTTCCTCAAGGTCGACACCGAGTTCGGCAACGAGAGCGACAAGGGGGCCAAGAAGGCCGAGGCGGTCTGTGCGAAGTACGGCATGCGCCTGCTCGTCACGCGCACGCCGGCGCACGTGATGTCCTCGTACACGGTCGCGACCTCTCCGAACGTGCCCCCGATCGGCGGCGGCAACGTGGCCGCGGGCGTCGACTACCTGGCGATCCTGGCGATCTATCCGACGGTGATGGGGGCCACCTGCGACGGCGCGGGGCTCAACTCGACCGACTGCCCCGGCTGGCGCGCCGGCGACGACCAGGCCTACTGGGTCACCGATACCGCCTACGCCGATCAGCCCGACGCCGACCACTGCGCCGGCTGCTCGATGATCTACAAGTGGAACCTGGACGGCACCGCCAAGAGCTACATGACCGTGAGCTTCGGCGAGGGCGCGAGCAGCTACCGCTTCATGTGCGACGTCGGCGACAAGCACCCGTGAGCCCGCGGCCGGCCGGCCGATCGCCGTGAGTCGACGACGCCCCCGGGGGCCGGCGAGGACTACAGCACGCGCCCCAGTCGTGCCATAACCGCGGCATGCTGATCTTCGCGCACCGCGGCGCCAGCGACACCCACCTCGAGAACACGATGCCCGCGTTCCTCCACGCGCTGGAGCGCGGCGCCGACGGCGTCGAGCTCGACGTGCAGCTGGCCCGCGACGGGGAGGTGGTGGTGTTCCACGACCCGGACCTGATCCGCCTGGCCGGCCGCCAGCAGCGGATCGAGCACACCACGTGGGACGAGCTGGCGCAGGTGCAGCTCCACCGCAATCAGCGGATCCCCCGCCTCTCCGACCTGCTCGCCGCGTGGCCGACCGACCGCTGGCTCAACGTCGAGCTCAAGGCCGGCGGCGCCGCGGTGGCCCAGAAGACCGTGGCCCTGCTGGCCGGCCGCCCGAAGGTCATCCTGTCGAGCTTCGACCCGCGCATGCTCCTCGCCGCCCGCGCGTCCGGCAGCGCCTACGAGCACGCCCTGCTGCTCGCGGCCCAGAGCCCGCCGTTCCTCCACGCCGGCGGCGCCCAGGCGTTCGGCTGCGCCGCCGTCCACCTCGACCACCGCCTCACCACCGCCGCCACGGTCGCCCGCTACCACGCCCAGGGCCTCGTCGTCGGCGTGTGGACCGTCAACAGCCTGCTGCGCAAGCAAGAGGTCGCGGCCTGGGGCGTCGAGCGCATCATCACCGACTGTCCGTGAGGACATGTCGTGATGCGCATGTCGCGGCGGTCATGTCGTGAAGGTCATGCCGCGCCGGGCCCGGCGGTGTAGGCCGCCTCGGCCAGGTGGAGCGGGAACTCGCGGACGGACAGCAGGTGCCGCGCCGCCCCGAGCGGGCTCTTGGGCAGCTTGCTGAAGTAGCGCATGGCTCGCGGCAGCTCGCCGAAGGTGCGCTCGAGGACGCGGAAGCGGTCGTCGCCGAGGATGTTCTCGCGCAGCAGCGAGGCGGTCCTCGTCTGCCGGCGCCGGAACTCGCGCACGTACTCGAGCAGTCGGCCGTGGTACTCGGGGTCCTCGACGGTGGCGAGGATCGAGGCCGCCCGCGGGTGGGAGCCGGCGAGGATCGCCACGACCTGCTCCTCCATCGCGTGCAGGCCGTCGGGGAAGGAGTCGAGCAGCTGCAGGTCGTAGTCGGGGTTGGCGTGCACGACCTGGAGGACGTGGCCGATGATGGTGTCGCGCGCGCTGTTGAAGCCGGTCGGGTCGATCAGCGAGGCCGGGTCGTCGAGGAAGCGCAGCAGGGTGTGAAAATAGAAGTTGATGCCCTTCGACCGGTAATAGTCGGCCGCGCAGGGCACGATGAAGAAGCGCATCATGTCGATCGCCCCGAGCATTCGCTGGATCCGCGTCGGGATCTCGTCGACCCACCCGAGCTCCTTGAGCCGCTGCAGCCGCGGCAACACCTGCCGCTCGTCGCCGTAATTGCGGAGCGCCAGGGCCAGGTTGAGGAGCTTGCGGCGCCGGGTCGGCCGGTCGCCCATCGCCCTGCGGATCAGGGTGAACGGTGGCTCTCGAAGACGGGAAGTCGTCGTCTCGGGTGAAGGCGGCTGGGGTTCTCGCATGGCCATGATTTCCTGTGAACGTGAGCTCGGGGAGGCAGGTGTGCAAGATCGTTCGCGGCCCTCGGGGCTCGACTTGGGTCACACCCCTCGCGCGGCTGCGTAGCCCCTCCGTGGGCGTGCTAGGCTGGCTCTGGTGAAGCTTCGCGAGGCGCGCCGGCGGTTGCCGGTGGTGGAATCGTTGCCGCCCGGCCGCGGCCGGCGCGTGCTGCCTCCGCCGCGGGGCGCGGTACAGCGGCCGGCCCTGGCAGTATGGGAATTCACGCGCGCCTGTGACCAGCGCTGTCGGGCGTGCGGTCCTCGCGCAGGCGTCGCACGGCCGGACGAGCTGACGACCGAGGAGGCGCTGCGCCTGGTCGACGAGCTGGCCGAGCTCGGGGTCGGCGAGGTGGCGCTCATCGGCGGCGAGGCGTACCTGCGAGCGGATGTCCTTTGGGTCATCCGGCGGATCCGCGAGCGCGGCATGAGCTGCTCGCTGACCACCGGCGGGCTCGGCCTCACCCGCACGCGCGCGGAGGCGCTGGTGGAGGCCGGGCTGCAGCTGGTGTCGGTGTCGATCGACGGGCTCGAGGCCAGCCACGACGCGCTGCGCGGGACGCCGGGCGGCTGGCGCCGCTGCTTCGAGGCGCTGGCGCACAGCCGGGCCGCGGGGGCGCGGATCGCCGCGAACACGCAGATCAACCGCCTGAGCTGGCGCGAGCTGCTGCCGCTGTGCGACCTGCTGGCCGACGCCGGCGCCGAAGTGTGGCAGATGTTCCTGACGATGCCGCACGGCAACGCGGCCGACCACCCGGAGCTGCTGCTGCAACCATTCGAGCTGCTCGAGCTGTTCCCCGAGCTCGACCGCGTGATCGCCCGCTGCGCGGCCCGCAAGATCAGGTTCTGGCCGGGCAACAACCTCGGCTACTTCGGCCCGCTCGAGGGCAAGATCCGCCGCCTGCAGCAGGAAGAAGGCCACTACAAGGGCTGCTCGGCCGGCCGCACCGGGCTCGGGATCGAGGCCGACGGGACCATCAAGTCGTGCCCGAGCGTCGGCGGGGCGGTCAACGCCGGCGGCAATTGGCGCGACCACGGCCTGCGCGCCTTGTGGGAGCGAGCGCCGGAGATCCGCTACGTCGAGCAGCGCGGCGTCGATTCGCTGTGGGGCTACTGCCGCGAGTGCTATTACGCCGACACGTGCATGGGCGGGTGCACCGCGATGAGCGAGCCGCTGCTCGGGCGGCCGGGCAACAACCCCTATTGTCATCACCGCGCGCTGGAGATGGACCGCGTGGGCCTGCGCGAGCGCGTCGAGCAGGTGGCCGGCGCGGACGACCAGGCGTTCGCGCACGGCCTGTTCCAGATCGTGCGCGAGCCGAAGGTCCCGGGGACCGCTCCGGTGACGGTCGAGCGGCCGCGCACGGGCCGCGAGGTCGCCTTCTTCGGGCCGGGGACGCCGCTCGACGTCGAGGGCGAGGGCGAAGCCTGAGCGCGCGCCGGCTGTTCAGGGGCATGTGACGCCACCCTCACGGCTCACACACGATGCGGGCCCCGGCTGTGAGGCCGCGAGTCTCGGCGTCGTGCATCGATCGCACGGCTCGCTGCTCGTCCGGCTCTCCGGGCGGGATGAACGGCATGGGCAAGAGGACGGGGTTTTGCCCGTCTCGGTCATAGAACAGCCCTGCCAGGTGCGGGCAGCGAGGGCTCTCGACGATCTCCCATCGGGAGAGGGTCCCCTCCTCGTCGTGCCATTGCTGCACGACAGCGTTCGGACCTCCGCACGTAACGTCGGCGCATACCCGTTGCTGGGGACTCGGGACCGAGGGTGCGGCCGAAGTGGATCGCGCGTCATGCACGGGCGAGGTGACGGAGACGAGCGGGCCGGTCGCATCGGTCGGGGACTCCGGTGAACGCGGAGCGCATCCGAGACCGAACGCGGGAAAGACGAAGAGAAGCAAGGTCGCGAGCCGCACGCCCAGGAGCGTACGGCAAGCAAGCTGGTCAGGGCGTTGGGCGAGCCGTGGAACAGGTCGAGCATCGCCTCGCCGGCCCGCCTCAGGGCGCGGCGGGCAGGGCGCTCGCGAGGGCGACGGTGCGCTGGGGCTCGCCGAACACGCTGCCGGGGAGCAGCAGGACCCCGTGCGTGCGCAACAAGTCGCGGGCGTCGCCGTCGACGCCGACGAGGTAGCCGTGGTCGACGGCGAACGGCGCGAGGCCGCGGGCGCGCAGGGCGTCGATGAGCCGGTTTCGCCGCTCGTCGAGGGCCGTGACGAGCGTGGCGGGGAATTCGGGGTGGTCGGCGAGGAGGCGAGCGGCGAGCCACAGGTCGGCCTGCGGCGGGGCGGCGGCGCGGAACACAGGACCGAGGTGGTCGAAGTCGCGGGCGGGCAGGTGCGCCACGCCGAACACCCGCGGGTGCAGCCAGCCCTTCGACAGCGAATCGAGGTAGAGCACCTGGCCGCTGGCGAGCAGCTCGAGGGCGCCAGGCTGCAGCCTTCGGCCGAATGTGTAGACCCCGTCGAGGACGAGGCGGCGGTGCGGATCGCGGCCGAGCCAGGCGAGCAGGGCGGCGCGCTCGTCGGCGGCGAGCGGGCGACCGTGCAGCTTGAGCGGGTCGGGCAGGACGAGGGCGGCGACCTCGGCCCGGGTGGCGCGCGCCAGGACGTCGTCGATCGTGAGCTCGGGGAAGGTGGGCACCCCGATCGTGGCCACGCCGGCGGCGCGCGCGAGGTCCCAATAGACGGGGTAGACGTCGGTCGGCAGGGCGAGGCGGCGGCCGGCGGCCGCCATGTGGCCGAACAGCAGCGAGAGGGCGTGACGGACACCGGCGCAGATCATGGCGCCGCGGGCTGCCGCGGGCGGGAGGCCCCGCAGCTCGCACCAGGCGCGGGCGAGGTCGCAGCGGTGGATCGTTCGCGGCGGGTCCTCGCGCGCGAGGGCCGGGCGGCGGTCGGCGAAGGCGGCGGAGATCCGCGTCTCGCAGGCGCGCAGGACGTCGGGGTCGCGGACGGCCGCGCTCCAGGCGACGAACTCCTGGAAGTTCATGCCGCGGCCTCGGCGAGGGTGATGGCGCTGGCGCGGTCCTCGAGCGAGACGAGGCAGGTGTGGTCCGCCATGACGTTCCAGCTGCGGGCGAGGCCGTGGGTGCGCTCCCAGAACAGGCTCGGCTCGGTGTAGGCGGCGACGCGCACCGGGCTGCCGGCGATCGTGCCGGCGTAGACGGGGGCGCCCCACGGCAGCCGCTCGCGCTCGACGAAGTCGCGGGTGCGGGCCCACTCGTGGACGCGCGCGAGCGAGACCTGATGATCGGCGCTGTACTGATTGGCGGCCAGCGAGTGATACACGGACTCGCGGCTGGTGGAGACGTAGAGCTCCTTGAAGCAGACCTCGTCGGCGCCGCGAGCGGCGGCCCATTGCACATAGGCGTCGATGTCGGCCACGGTCTCGACGCCGCCGCGCTGCAGGACGCAGATGAGGCGCGTGCGCAGCGAGGAGCCGCGCGCGGCGCCCAGGACCCGCTCGGTGTGGGTCTCGAGGTTCATGCGCGCGGCGTTGACGGCCTCGTCCCAGTGGTGGCGCGAGACGGCGAGGACGCCGAGGCCGGCGGACGCGAGGTCGGCGATCCACGCCCGGCGCTCGCCCGGGTCGGCGGCGGCGAAGCGCACGCCGTTGGTGATGAGCACGACCTTGGCGAAGAACTCGCGGCAGGTGCCGACGAGCCCGAACAGGCGGTCGCGCGCGAGCAAGGTCGGCTCGCCGCCGCCGGTGAGGACGGCCCGCTCGGCGCCGCGACGGCGGGCCGCGGCGAGCCAGCGGGCGGCGAGCTCGAGATCGACGCGCCCGCCGGGTTGCTCCGCGGAGGCCGAGGCCTCGGAGAAGCAGAAGGGGCAGCTGGCCTGACAACCACGCGCGATCGGGAGGAAGGAGATCGATCGCGGAGCGATGCGCGGATAGGGGACGAAGCGGTCGGCGTGCAGGGCGAGGGCGCGGGCAGCGGCGTCCTCGAGCGGGATCGCGGCGCCGAGCTGACCGTCGCCGTCGATGGCGAAGAGCCGCTGGACCGGCAGGTCGCCGGAGGGCCACACGCGACCGAGGCCGTTGCGCTCGTTGACGCGCAGCTCGCTCGCCGGCAGCCGCGCCTCGAGGGCGACCAGAGCGTCGCCGGGGATGGCCAGCCGCGCGAGCAGACCCCTCGCCTTGCGCACGCCGATCGCCAGCTCGTCGACGGCGAGGACGTGCACGACGTCCGGATAGGTGCTCTCGGGGATCGACGATTTGCGGTAGCGCCGCTGGTACTTGTCGAAGCCGCGCGCGAAATTGCTGAGCGTGACGACGTGATACACCGTCGCCCGGGGAGAGGCGCTGTCCATGACCGGCGCCAATCTACCACGCGAATCGCAGGCCGGCAGCCGCGCACAGCCCGCGAAATCGGGCGATCCGGGCCGCGGGAGGTTTCGCGCGAGCTCGCCGACAGCGGCGGCGCGAGTGCGACAGTGAACCGCGAGGAGATAGCAGCACATGTGTCGTGGTGCTTAGTCGGAATGATGCGCTTCTTGCGCAGGGCGAGAACCATCACGACATCAGACTCTACGGTTCGACGCCGACTCGAGCCGACGACCAGTCGGGCCGTTCCCGCGATCATGGGTAAGCTGAGGCCTAATGAGGAAGAGCTCGGCTGCGCCCGAACGATTGACCGTTCCGCCCCGGCCGAATTCGGCCTCGAAGGCGCATAGTGACGACGGGCCCGACTGTAGCGACCATGCTTGGACGCACACCGGCATCGGCCAACTGCTTCTGGGACAGACGCAGACGAGCGTTAGAGTTCTTACCGGGTACGACGATCTCATCTCGGCGGTGCAGGGGACGTCACGTTCGCACGCCTTCGATGAAAGCGACGCCGGAAGGGCATTTAGCGCTTCACGAAGGAGCATGCCCGACTCGAGTTCAACCTCAACCAGAGCGCTACGCTCCAGTCGTAGCACTAGTTCGGACGTTGCGATTGCCCGAGCTGGGATGGGCGGTACACCCGCGAGCACTATCAACGTTCCAAAGGGCCGCGACGGTCGGCCACCCATCCGGGTGTACGAAGGGCCTGCAGCGGACTGGGCGGCGGTGCGCATCGGCGCCTATGGGTATTCACTGGGCGGTGATATCGTGCTCGGTCCAGGATTGGGGCAGCCGGGGAGGCCGAGCCGAGATGTGGTCTTGCGGCACGAGATGCGCCATGCGCTGCAGGCACGTAACCCTGGGCCGCGCGCCCATGCCGCAGCACTCGAAGCCGAGGCGCACAATCCCTCGATCTCTTTGCCTCAGCTCACAGCAGCCGACGACGAACTGCTCGGGTTCTGGTGGGTAGCGCCGCTGGCGGCCGGCCTCTATGTACTTCTGCGTCCCAGCGTCGCTAACGCACCAGGTCCCAAGGACCGCGCGCAGCCACGAGTGTCTGAGCTCCAGGTGGCGGGTGAGGCTCTGTCGATTTTCGCCGTCCCGGTCGGTGTGACTTCTGCCCTTGGTCGTATGGGCTTCGGCGTGATTGGCTCGTTCGCACTCGCCGGAGCTGGCTCCTCGACGACCTATCGTGGCCTTGGTGACATCGGCCGCGGCTCGTTCTCGGGCGTCGAGGCATACGTCGTCGACGCCGGGGTCGGCGCCCTGATCGGAGTCGTCGTTGGTGGCGTTTTCCGTTCGTTCGGTGGCATGCTTACGGCAATCCATGAGCCTACTCCACCCCTGGTTCACCTCACTGACACTGCGGGGAAAACAGGAATCACCGCCAGCGGGGTTTTGCGCCAATCGCAGGGTATCTATGCCGTGCCGGCGAAGACCGTGAGCGAGGGGACGGCTCTTCGTGTGTTTCGCACCCTGCTCCGGCCGAGCCGCACCGCTCATCCCATTCCGATCCCTGAGGGCAGCGGGGGACTATTCTCGCAGCCTCTCCCTATCGGCCCAATCTCCACGTATCAGCGCCTCGTAGGCGTGTATCGTGCGCCAGCTGGCGCCATCGAGCTTGCGACTGGTAGCTTCACCCCGTCCACCAACAGCCTCGCCAACATTACCGGGCAGTTCTGGCCCTATGTATCGACGCTATAATTTGGTCGAGTGGCGCCTTCGTGGGCAGCGAACTGTCGCCGAGCACGTCCGAGCAACGCGGGCAGGGCCTCCCCGGCAGCCTTGGCATTTACAGTATTGTCGGTGATCGCCCGCCGACGTTGGTCGGCGAACGCAGTGACGGTCCGTTCGTGTTCATCGCACCTGAAGCTCTCCAGATGGGAACCGAAGCGGCGCCAGTTGCGGGCTCCACAATGAAGCGATTCGACTCCAGCCCGGCGCTCGAGCCGAAATCAGAAATCCTTCCGCCGGCGATTATCTTCGTAACCCAGATGGTCAGTCAGCCGAACGCGTCGGGATCGGACTCGTCGGTTCCGCCAAATAACTTGGTGGCGCCACCTAACACGCTGGAGCCATGACTTCGTCGCCGCAAGTGCACCTTAGCGCCGGCCACATGGACGATCTACATCGTCCAGCCACGCCGTAGCCGCTCGTTCACAGCGAGGCGAGGAGCAGGCAGGCGGCGATCCACAGGCCGCCGGCGAACATCCACAGAGTGCAATAGCCGATGATGTCGCGCGCGCGCACGCCGGTGATCGCCAGCAGCGGGACGGCCCAGAACGGCTGGAGCATGTTGGTCCATTGATCGCCGTAGGCGATCGCCAGCATCGCGTGGGTCGGATCGACGCCGCGCTCCATCGCCGCGCTCATGATGATCGGCCCCTGCACCGCCCACTGCCCGCCGCCCGAGGGGATGAAGAGGTTGAGGAAGCCGGCCGAGAGGAAGGTGAGGCTGGTGAACACGCGCGGATCGGCGGCGGCGAACAGGCCCGCCAGCGCCGCCGCCAGGCCGGTGCCCTTCATGACGCCCATGATCCCGCCGTAGAGCGGGAACAGCAGCAGGATGCCCGCAGAGGCCCGGGCCCCCGCGTCGCAGGCGCGGACGAAGGCGTCGGGCCGGCCGTGGAGGACCAGCGCGAGCACCCACAGCGCGAGGTTGATGGCGTTGAGGTCGAGGGCCGCGCCGGCCGTGTCGCCGATCGCGAACACGAGCGCGGCGGCGGCCGGCAGCGCCAGCGCCCACACCACCAGCGGCGAGCGCTCGAGCCGGTCGAGGGCGGTGGTGTCTGTTTGGGCATGTCCTTCAGGACCTGTCTCGGAAGATAGGTCGTCAAGGACATGTCCCGAAGGCGGGGCGGGCCGCGGGTCGGGGTCGGCGCCGGCGGGCGGGGTGATGGCCATGAAGACGAGCGGGGCCAGCAGCCACAGGCCGCCGGTGACGGCGAGGTTGAGGCCGCCGAGCAGGCTGTCGCCGAGGCCGATCGGGCCGACGCGGGCGGCGAGGTCGGGGCCGAGCACCTCGGTGAGGTCGGCGAGGGTGGTGGCCTTGAGCGGGGCGGTGCCGGACAGACCGCCGTGCCACACCATCATGCCCGAGTAGCCGGCGGCGCACAGGAGCGGGTAATGCAAAGCGAAGCCGCGCCGCCGGGCCTCGTCTCCGGCTGTCCTGGCGAACATGGCCCCGCAGACAAGTCCCAAAGACCAGTTGAAGAGGCAGAGGGTGCACGAGACGAACGCGACCAGGCCGACGAGCCGGCGCGGGCCGGCGGCCAGGCGGGCCAGCGCCTCGAGGCCGCGCCGCACCGGCGGGGCGGCGGCGAGGGCGGTGCCGAGGGTGAGCATGAGGGCCATCTGGCCGGCGAAGGCCAGGAGCGACCACAGGCCGCCGGCGGCGCTCCACAGCCGCAGGGCGCCGCCGAGGCCGCCGAGGCCGTCGCCGAGCGCGAGGGCGCCGGCGAGGAGGGTGATGAGCGTCATGCCGACCGCGACGACGAACGGGTCGGGCGTGAAGCGACCGAAGCCGCGACGCACTGCGAGCCCGAGGCGGACGAGCGGAGGGAGGCGGGACACCGCAGGCGATGGTAGCCCCGGGCGGTGATTTTGGGGGACCGCGGCCTGTCGACCTCGGGAAGCTCGGCGCGACGAAGGGGCCGCCCGGTCGCTCGCACGAAGTTGCCGCTTGCGAGAGGCGCGGGTCGAGGAGCGGGTCGGGTTGCTCGCGCGGCCCGCCGATCTCCGACACGGGCCGGGGAGGTATGCTCGGGGCGAGCATGGATCTGCCGCTGCCGCCGCTGCTCGTGCTGCTGATCGACCAGGGCCGCTGGCCTCGCACCCGCGAGGAGGCGCTGGGCCAGCACCGGAGGCCGTGGGTCGAGCTCACGCGGATCCATGCGCTCGCCCCCGAGGAGGACGGGCTGTACCTCGCGCGGCCGCCGTTCGTGACCGTGCGGGCGGAGATGGCGAGGAACCCGTTCTGGGGCGACCCCTTGTCCGATCCGGGCGGCATCGATCCGGACCTCGCGCTCGTCCTCGGCGACTTCGGGCTCGGCTCCGACGCGCCGATCCTGCTCGACTATCGACTGGATCTCGCGCAGCCGCAGGTGCTGCGGCTGCTCTGGTCGCGGAGCGAGGGGAACCGCTGGGTCGTGGCGGCGCCGGACTTCGCCGGCTTCGCCGCCGCGCTCGGGCTCACGGGGTGAGCATGGCGCATCGGACATGTTTTTAAGGACATGTCATGGGCTGGGGCCGTGCAGACGAGGCGCGCGCAGGGCCTCGACCCGCGGGCGGCACGCTGCGGAAGCGCCGGGGCTCGGCAGGCGCGTGGCCCGAAGGGCATGTTTTCGAGGACATGTCCTGAGTGCCAGGGCGAGTGCCATCGCCTGGCACGAGGGACAGGTCGCTCACGCGGGCGCGGCGACGGCCTGGCACAGGGGACAGGCGCGGGCGGCGTGGGGCTCGTCGCGGCGGTGGAGGTCGAGCACCGCGCGGGAGATGTCGGCCAGCTCGCGCCTTACCTCGCGGCGGGCGCCCTTGACCCGGGCGATCTGCATGTCGTCGTAGCCGGTGGTCTGGTGGCGCATCCAGGCGATGACTGCGGCGCGGGCTCGCTCCTCGACGGGGATCCGCTCGGTGCGAGCGACTGTGCCGCTGCCGACCGGGGTGGCGTGGGCGGTGACGCGGACGGCGACTGCCCGGGCCAGCGCGTCCCAGCGCGGGGCGAAGCGCAGGAACTCGAGCACGCTCTGCTCGAAGGTGACGACGTAGGCGGCCTGGGTCCGCTCGCGGCGGGCGCCGTCGGCGGCCCGCTTCTTCGCGTGGGCCTCGGTCGAGCGCTCGGCCTCGAGGGCGACGCGCAGCGCCTCGATGGTGGCGGCGGGCGCCCACAGGCCCTTCGAGAACAGCTTGCGGCCCTTCTTCTCGACCACGGCCCACGACGGCCCGGCCGACTTGACCCTCCGCGTCAGGGCGGCGTCGCCGGGCGGCAGGCAGGCCCAGCCCGGCGGCGGAGACAGGCGGCGACCGTCCGGGGCGACGAAGACCCGCGGATCGGCGGTCGGGGCGAGGGTCAGCGACTCGCTCATCGTGCGGCGGACTGTGCCAATCCGCGCGCGAGCTGTCGAGGGTGCAGACCTCGCGGTCCGCGTCGGCGGCGGTGAAGCCGCTCGAGGCAGTGCAGGTATCCTCCGCGGGGTGTCCGGAAATGGGACGGCGTGGTGCCGGAACCGGACAAGACGCGGGACGCTCGCGGGCGAAGCTCATGAAATCGTTGGTGGCGCGGAGCTTGCGAGCAGTGAGGGCGTGGATGTCCCTCGCAGGCGGCGCGGATGGCTCGGCCGACACGGCGGGAAGCTCGTGGCCGCGATCGTGATCGCTACAGGGCTCGTGACCGCGACGGTGGCGATCGGGCAGCTGCGCCCGCAGCCGCCGACGATGGCGCGCGCGGCCCTGTGGATCGGGACGGTCGAGCGCGGCGAGATGCTGCGCGAGGTCCAGGGCAACGGGAAGCTGGTGCCCGAGCAGATCCAGTGGATCACCGCGCTGTCGGCGGCGCGGGTCGAGCAGATCTTCGTGAGGCCGGGCGCGGTGGTCGCGGCGGACACCGTGATCCTCGAGCTGCGCAACCCGGAGCTCGAGCTGCAGGCGCTCGAGGCGGAGCGGCAAGTGGCGGCGGCGCGGGCCGTGCTGGTCGAGATCCGGGCGACGATGCGCGGGCAGAAGCTGCAGCAGGAGGTCGCGGTGACGGGGCTGCAGATCGAGAAGTCGACCGCGCAGCGCAATGCCGACGCGAACTCGACGCTCGGCGGGCAAGGTTATCTGTCCCGCGACGACGAGCACGCCGCGCAGGCGCAGCTCGAGTCGATCGACCGCCGTGTGGGCCTCGAGTCGGAGCGGCTCACGGTGCTGGGCGACGGGTTGAAGCAGCGGAGCGCGGCGCAGGCGGCCCAGATCGAGCGGCTGGTGGCGATCGCGGAGTTCCGCCGGGAGCAGCTGGCGGGCCTGCGCGTGCGCGCGGGGGTGGCCGGGGTGCTGCAAGAGCTGCCGCTCGAGCCGGGCAGTGGGTCGACGCCGGGGCGTTGCTGGCGAAGGTCGCCCGCCCCGACCGGCTGAAGGCCCAGCTGGCGATCGCCGAGACGCTGGTGAAGGATGTCGGCCTCGGGATGCGGGCGCACATCGACACGCGCAACGGCGTGGTCGACGGCGAGGTGGTGCGCGTCGACCCGGCCGCGTCGAAGGGGACGGTGACCGTCGACGTGGCGCTCACGGGGCCGCTGCCCCGCGGGGCGAGGCCCGACCAGAACATCGCCGGGACGGTCGAGCTCGAGCGCCTCGGGGACGTGCTGTACGTGCGCAAGCCGGCGGCCGTGCAGCCGGACTCGACGATGGGGATCTTCCGCATCGACGGCGAGGGGCCGTACGCGTCGCGCACGAACGTCCAGTTCGGGCGGGTCTCGGCGTCCACCGTCGAGGTCGTCGCCGGCCTGTCCGAGGGCGACCGCATCATTTTGTCCGAGATGTCGAAGGCGGACGGCTCGGACCGGATCAAGCTCGAATAGCGAAGAGGCCGCACTGTGATGAATGCACCGACGACAGCGAACACGACGCAGGCTCCGATCATCCGCCTCGAGGCGCTGAGGAAGGTGTTCCACACCGAAGACCTCGAGACGCACGCGGTCGCCGACGTGCACGTGGAGATCCCGCGCGGACAGTACGTGTGCATCGCCGGTCCGTCGGGCTCGGGCAAGACGACGCTGCTGTCGCTGATCGGGCTGCTCGACACGCCGACCTCGGGCAGCTATTGGCTCGACGGACGCGCGGTGTCGGGCCTGTCGGCGCGCGAGCGGGCGCGCGTGCGCAACGAGCAGATCGGGTTCGTGTTCCAGAGCTTCAACCTGATCGGCGACCTGACGGTGGCCGAGAACATCGAGCTGCCGCTGACCTACCGGCCGATGCCCGCGGCCGAGCGGCGCCGGCGGGTCGAGGCGGCGCTCGAGCGGGTCGGGATGGCCCACCGCGGGCGCCACCTGCCGGCGCAATTGTCGGGCGGCCAGCAGCAGCGCGTGGCGGTCGCGCGCGCGGTGGCCGGCGAGCCGCTGCTGCTGCTGGCCGACGAGCCGACCGGCAACCTCGACTCGAAGAACGGCGACGCGGTGATGGGGCTGCTGCACGAGCTCCACCGCGCCGGCACGACCATCGTGATGGTCACGCACAACCCCGAGTACGCCCGCCAGGCCCAGCGCACCATCCACCTGTTCGACGGCCGGGTGGTCGAGGAGAGCGCGCATGCTCGCACTGGTTAGAGACGTCCGCTTCGCGTTGCGGATGCTGGCCAGGAACCCGGCGACCACCCTCGTCGCGGTCTTCACCCTGGCCCTGGCGATCGGCGTCAACACGTCGATCTTCAGCGCCGTCAACGCGATCCTGCTGCGGCCGCTGCCGTACGCCGATCCGGACCAGCTCGTCATGGTGCTCGAGACGCAGCCCGACGTCGAGCGGATGGCGGTGCCGTACCTGAACTACCTCGACTACAAGGCCGAAAACACGACCTTCAGCGCGCTGGTGGCGACGGGCATCCACGCCGCGACGGTGACCGGCAAGGGCAATCCGGAGCAGGTCCTGGTGGAGATGGTCTCGCACGACACGCTGCCGGCGTTGGGCGTCGCGCCGGCGCTCGGCCGCAACTTCCTCCCCGAGGAAGACGCGCCGGACGGGCAGAAGGCCGTGATCCTGAGGCACGGGTACTGGGCCCGCCGCTACGCCGCAGATCCGGCGGTCCTCGGTCAGACGATCACGCTCGGCGGTAGCGATTGGACGATCGTCGGGGTCATGCCGCCCGACTTTCGCAGCATGCTCCCCACCAGCGAATTGATGATACCCGTCGGCGCTCGCGCGAGCGAGACCACGTTCCGCGATCGCGCGGCGCGGCCGGAGATCTACCTGCTCGGGCGCATGAAGCCGGGCGTCCGCGAGGCCGAGGCGCGGGCCGACCTGCAGTCGATCGGCGACGGGCTGGCGAAGCGGTATCCCAAGGAGTACGGCAATTCGCGGCCGCTGGTGCTGTCGCTGAACGAGGAGATGGCCCAGCCCGTCCGCGGCGAGATGGCGATGCTGATGGCCTCGGTGATCTGCGTGCTGCTGATCGCGGCGGCCAACGTGGCCAACCTGATGCTCGAGCGGGCGATGCGGCGGCAGAAGGAGATGCAGATCCGCGCCGCGCTGGGGTCGGGCCGCTGGCGGCTGATCCGTCAGCTCCTGATCGAGAGCCTGCTGGTCGCGCTGTTCGGCGCGGGGCTGGGGCTGTTGCTGGCGCTGTGGGGCGTGGACTTGCTGGCCGCGGCCAGGCCGCCGGCGTATGGGGGGATACGCGGGCCGATGGCGGTCGACGCGACGGTGCTCGGCTACACTCTGGCGGTCGCGCTCGGCACCGGCCTTCTGTTCGGGTTGGTGCCGGCGCTGCAGGCGTCGCGGCAGAACCTCGCGCCGGCGCTGAAAGACTCCGACCGCCACGCGTCCGCCGGAGGCAAGAACCTGCGCGCGCGCAACCTGCTGGTCGTCGGCGAGGTGGCGCTCGCGTTGATGCTCCTGATCGGTGCGGTGGCGGCGATCCGCGGCCTCATACGCGTGCAGGCGGTCGATCCCGGGTTCGATCCGGACCGGCTCCTGATGTCGGCGGTCTCGACCGCGCCCTCGCCCGACGCGTCGCCCGCGGTGGCGATGCAGTTCTGGGAGCAGGTCCGCAGCAACATCGCGGCGATCCCCGGCGTGGTCTCGGTGGGGTGGTCGGCGGCGGCGCCGTTCGTCACCGATCAACTCGAGCAGTTTCAGCCGCTCGGCGCCGAGCGCACGCCGGAGAACATGCGGTCCGCGGGGACGTACCTCGTCAGCCCGGGATACCTCGAGACGATGAAGATCCCGGTGCTCGCCGGGCGCACGTTCGGGCCGCACGACGGGGCGGGCACGGCGCCGGTGCTCATCATCGACGAGGCGCTCGCCGAGGCGTTCTTCCCGGGGCAGGACCCGGTCGGGCAGCGGCTGCAGGACAAGCTCAGCGGGCTGCCGAGTGTGGAGATCGTCGGCGTGGTCGGCCACGTGAAGCAGTACGGGCTCGACGCGCCGGAGAAGACGCCGTACCAGATGTACTACGCGTTCGCCCAGCTGCCCGAGGCGTCGCAGCGGCAGGTGCGGCTGATCATCATGCACATGATCGTCCGCTTCGAGGGCGAGCCGCTGGCGTACGTCGAGCAGGTGCGGTCGGCGGTCACCGCGGCCGATCCGCTGCAGCCGCTGTTCGCGGTCGGGCCGTACACGGGACATATCTTCGGCTCGCTCATGACCCGGCGCTACACGATCACGCTGCTGTCGGTGTTCGCCGGGCTGGCGCTGGTGCTGGCGGCGGTGGGGCTGTACGCGGTGATGGGCAACACGGTGGCCCAGCGGACGCACGAACTCGGCGTGCGCATGGCGCTCGGGGCGCAACCGCGCGCGGTGGTCCGGCTGGTCGTTCGCCAGGGGATGGCGCTGGTCGGCGCCGGCGTGGCGATCGGCGCGATCGGTGCGCTGGCAATGACGCGGGCGATGTCGACGCTGTTGCCGGGCATGATCGACGCGACCGACCCGTCGCCGTTCCTCGCAGTGACTCCGGTCCTCGTGGTGGTCGGGCTGCTGGCGACGTATATTCCTGCACGCCGGGCCACGCGGATCGATCCGATGGTCGCGCTGCGCCACGAATGAGCCGCCCGATGCCAGACGCACGAGTGCTGATCGCCGACGACCAGGCCGACGTGCTCGAGGCGCTGCGCCTGCTGCTCAAGGGCCAGGGCTTTCAGCTGCACCTGGCCCGCTCGCCGGCGGAGATCGTGGCGGCCGTCGAGGCGCACGAGTTCGACGCGCTGCTGATGGACCTCAACTACACGCGCGACACGACGTCGGGGCGCGAGGGGCTCGACCTGATCGCCCAGATCGCGGCCGTCGACGCGACGCTGCCGATCCTGGTGATGACCGCGTGGGGCAGCGTCGACGGGGCGGTCGAGGCGATCCGCCGCGGGGCCCGCGACTACATCCAGAAGCCGTGGGACAACGGGCGGCTGCTGCTGACGCTGCGCACGCAGATCGATCTGGCGCGGGCGCTGCGACGCAGCGGCAAGCTGGCCGAGGCGAACGAGCGGCTGGCGGCCGGGAGCGAGCTGCCGCGGCTCGTCGCCGGTTCGCGGGCGATGGAGTCGGTGCTGCGGATCGTCGAGCGGGTGGCGCCGTCGGACGCGAGCGTGCTCATCACCGGTGAGCACGGGACCGGCAAGGAAGTGGTGGCGCGCTGGCTGCACGCGGGGTCGTTGCGGGCGAACCGGCCGTTCGTGGCGGTCAACGCGGGCGCGCTCGGCGACGGGGTGTTCGAGAGCGAGCTGTTCGGCCACGTGAAGGGGGCCTTCACCGACGCCCGGGCCGACCGCATCGGCTGCTTCGAGCTGGCCGACGGCGGCACGCTGTTCCTCGACGAGATCGCCAACATGCCGGCGGGCCAGCAGGCCAAGCTGCTGCGCGTGCTGCAGACCGGCGAGCTGCACCGGGTCGGGTCGTCGAAGCTGCGCAAGGTCGACGTGCGGGCGCTGGCGGCCACCAACGCGCCGCTGGGCCAATTGACCGCGGGCGGGGCGTTCCGCGAGGACCTGCTGTATCGCCTCAACACCGTGGAGATCCACCTGCCGCCGCTGCGCGAGCGCAAGGACGACATCCTGCGGCTGGCGCAGCACTTCCTGCAGGCCCGCAGCCCGCGTTACGGCGGCAAGGTGGTCGGCTTCACGCCGGAGGCCGAGAAGGCGCTGCTCGAGCACCGCTGGCCCGGCAACGTCCGCGAGCTCGAGCACGTGGTCGAGCGGGCGCTGCTCCTGGCCTCGGGCCCGGCGATCCGCGAGGAGGACCTGGCGCTGCGCGCCGGCGCGAGCGAGCGGGCGGCGGCGATCGACGACATGACGCTCGACGAGGCGGAGCGCTACCTCATCGTCCGCGCGCTGGCCCGCACCAACAACAACGTCAGCGAGGCGGCGCAGCGGCTCGGACTGTCGCGCAGCGCGCTCTACCGCCGGCTGGCGCGCCACGGGCTCGAGCCGTGAGCTGGAAGGAGCGGCACGAGGCGCGCGTCGTGCTGCTCGCGCTCGCGGCCGGGGCGCCGGCGCTGATCGTCGCGCTGTCGCTGCTGATGATCGGCGAGCACTCGGCGAAGGTCCGCTGGTCGCTGGCGTCGCTGTCGCTGGCGGCGTGGATCGGCGGCGCGGCGGCGCTGCACGCCCGGGTGACGCGCTCGCTGCAGCTGGTGTCGGCCCTGCTGGCGGCGCTGCGCGAGGAGGACTTCTCGCTGCGGGGGCGGGTCCCCGCCGGCGCGGGCGACGACGACGCGCTGACGGGGGTGATGCGCGAGATCAACGGCCTGGCCGACACGCTGCGCGAGCAACGGCTGGGGGCGTTCGAGGCCGACGCGCTGCTGCGCACGGTGATGGAGGAGATCGACGTCGCGGTCCTGGCCTTCGACGCGCAGGGCACGGTGCGCCTGGCCAACCGCTCGGCGGAGCGCCTGCTCTCCGGGACAGGTGGCTTGCTCGGGCGCGAGGCGGCGGGGCTGGGCTTGGGAGCATGTCTCGAGGGACAGGTGCCGCGCACGCTGCTGACCGTGTTCCCCGGCGGGGCCGGGCCGTGGGAGCTGCGGCGCAGCCGGTTCCGCCAGCGCGGCCTGCCGCACACTCTGGTGGTGCTGACGGACCTGCGCCGGGCGCTGCGCGAGGAGGAGCGGCTGGCGTGGCAACGGTTGGTGCGCGTCCTGGGCCACGAGATCAACAACTCGCTGGCGCCGATCCACTCGATCGCCGAGCACCTGCGGCAGCAGCTGGCGCGGCCGCGCGAGGAGCGGGCGAGCGACCTCGAGGAGGACGTGGCGGGCGGGCTCGAGGTGATCGCGCGGCGGGCGGGCAGCCTGAACCGGTTCCTCGCCGCGTACGCGCGCCTGGCCCGGCTGCCGCCGCCGAAGTTCGCCGCGGTCGAGGTGGCGGCGTGGGCCGGTCGGGTGGCGGCGCTCGAGCGACGCGTGCGTGTGACGGTCGAGCCGGGCCCGGACGCGCTGCTGCAGGCCGACGGCGATCAGCTCGATCAGCTGCTCATCAACCTCGTGCGCAACGCGGCCGACGCGGTGCTGCAGGCCGGCGCGGGCGAGGTGCGGGTGCGGTGGCGCGTCGACGCCGGCACGCTCGCGCTCGCGGTGGTCGACGAGGGCCCCGGCCTCGCCGACACCGCCAACCTGTTCGTCCCCTTCTTCACCACCAAGCCGGAGGGCAGCGGCATCGGCCTGGTGCTGGCGCGCCAGATCGCCGAGGCCCACGGCGGCGCGCTGTCGCTGGCCAACCGCGGCGACGGCCGGCGCGGCTGCGAGGCCTGCGTCACTCTCGGGGTGGTCGCGCGGGCGCCGACGATGATGCTGTCCGCGTAGGGCTCACTGCGCGACGACCAGCGGCTCGATGGCCGCGCGCAGGTCGGCCGGCAGCTCGACGGGGCGGCGGAAGGTCGGGCGGCGCGGGTCGAGGTCCATCACGACCGAGACTGTGGCGCCGGTGAGGCGCACGGGGGAGTCGGGCTCGCCGTGGGTGCGCACGCGGTAGGCGAAGCGGATCGAGGTGCGGCCGAGGCCGACGACGCGCTGCTCGACCGCGATCTCGTCGCCGAAGGCGACGGGGATCGCGAAGTCGGCCTCGGTGTGGACGGCGGGGAAGCCGATGCCGCGGCCGCGGACCATCTCGGAGTACCGCAGGCCCAGCACCTCGTCGAACCACGTCTCCATCGCCTCGTGGAAGAAGTGGAAGAAGCGCGGGAAGTAGACGATGCCGGCGGGATCGCAGTCGCCGAAGCCGACGCGGACGCGGTGGACGTGCACAGGATCGGGTATAAGCCCGGGCATGCCTCACGTCGAATACCACGCCGAGGGCGGCGTCGCCCAGCTCACGATCAACGTCCCGCCCGCCAACTGCTACTCGTACGCGATGATGCAGGACCTCGACGCGGCGATCCTCCGCGCCCGCTTCGACGCCGAGGCGCACGTGATCGTGGTCGTCGGCGCGGGCGAGAAGTTCTTCTGCGCCGGCGCCGACATCCGCATGCTCAAGGGCGCCGACCCGACGTTCAAGTACAACTTCTGCCTGCACGCGAACGAGACGATCGCGCGGCTCGAGCAGACGCCGAAGCTGGTCATCGCGGCGCTCAACGGCCACTGCGTCGGCGGCGGCCTCGAGATCGCGCTGGCCGCCGACCTCCGGATCGCCCGCCGCGGCGCCGGTCAGTGCGGCCTGCCCGAGGTGGCGCTCGGGGTGCTCCCAGGGACAGGCGGCACGCAGCGACTGACGCGCCTGATCGGCAAGTCGGCGGCGATCGAGCTGATGGCCGAGGGCCGGACGATGGACTTCGACGAGGCCCAGCGCCTCGGCGTCGTCAACAAGGTGTTCGACGCGCCGAGCGCCGCCGACTTCGTCGGCCAGGTCCGCGAGTACGCCAAGCGCTTCGTGCCGCCGGCCAAGGCGTCGCTGGCGGTCGGCCTGCTCAAGCGCGCCTGCCAGACCGGCGGCGAGCTCAGCCTGCTCGACGGGCTGGCGCTCGAGCGCGAGCTGCAGCAGCGGCTGTTTCAGAGCAGCGACGCCGCCGAGGGGTTGGCGGCCTACGTGGAGAAGCGGTCGCCGAATTTCACCGGGCGCTGACACAGTCCGCGCGCGCGGGCGCCCACGTCCGCGCGCTCGTCGATCGCGGAGCGTCGGCGTCGGTGCTCACCTGGCCGAAGAGCCATGTCGCACGCGCCGCCGCTCCGCCCCATCCACTAGGTCGTGGGCTCGCCACGACCGCCGCGCGCCGGCGGCCACTCGATGCCGAGCTTGATGATCCGCCGCTTGAGGGCGTGACGGGTGATGCCCAGCAGCTCCGCAGCGCCGACGATGTTTCCGGCGGTGTTGAGCGCCTCGGAGCACAGGCGCCGCTCCGCGGTCTCGAGGTTCAGGTCTTCAAGGATGAGCTGCGGCAATTTCCTCTCTCCGGTGTGTCAGGGCCTATACCACCCCGGCTTGCGCTCTTGGAGATCAAGGTCGCGCACGCAAAGGCGAGGCTCATCACCCGAACGGTGCGTCGATCGAACCGGCCCGCGGGCCGAATATCTCGGGCTCGCCCTCGGTGATCGCGACGATGTCCTCGAGGCGGACGCCGAGCTCACCAATCAAGTAGACACCTGGCTCGTCGGACATGGTCATGCCGGGGCGCAGCAGGTCCTGGTTGCCGCGCACGAGGTACGGGTCCTCGTGGGTCTGAAGGCCGATGCCGTGGCCGAGTCGATGCGTGAAGTTGCCGTAATCGGCAGCGTAGCCGGCCGCGGCGACCGCCGCGCGCGCGGCCGCGTCGGCCGCCTCGCACGTGCGACCCGGCCGCAGCTCGGCCAGCGCCGCCGTCTGGGCGCGATGGACCGCCTGCCACGCGCGCGCTTGCGCCGAAGAGACAGGTCCGAAGGGCCATGTCCGGGTGACGTCGGACTGGTAGCCGTGGAGCGCCCCGCCGGCGTCGACGAGCACGAGCTCGCCGCGAGCGAGCCGCTTCTCGCCCTGGGTTCCGTGCGGGAACGAGGCGTTGGCGCCGAAGAGGGCGAGCACCCAGGTGTCCGTGAGGCCAGCTGCGGTCTGGGCGGCGTGGACGAGTCCGGCGAGCTCACCTTCGGACATGCCCTCGGAGACATGCGCGGAAACGGCCCTCAGCGCGGCCTTGGTCGCCTCGTTGGCGCGCCGCAAGAGCGCGAGTTCGCTCGCGCTCTTGACCATGCGACAGCCGCGTAGCACGGGCGTGGCCGGAGCGATCTCGACCTCGCAGGCCGCGCGCGCGCCGTCGACGATGAACTGCCGGATCCACGGATCGACGCCGAGCTTGCCGCGCTCGCTCCCCGCCGCCCGCAGCGCCTCCGCCAGCCTGGCGTACGGCGATTCGTGCTCGTGCCACAGGTGCTGCGCGAGCCCGTCGCCGGCCCGCTCGCGCAGCGTCCGCGACTCGAAGGCCGGCGCCACGAGGGCCGCAGGACCGCGCGCCGGCAACAGGTAGAGCATCGGCCGCTCGCTCCGCCCCCAGCGGATGCCGGCGAAGTAGAGGAGCGAATCACCTGGCTCGAGGAGCATGGCCGAAAAGCCATGCTCCTGCATCAGCGCCTGCGCCCGCTCGCGCCGGCGCGCCCGCTCGTCGTCGCCGATCGGGGCGACGCCGTCGCAGGTGCCGGCCAGCGCGGCGAAGCGCTCGTCGGCGGCCGGGGCCGCAGTGGCGGCGGGCGAGCGAGCGGAGCGACATGACCCAAGAGACAGGGCAGCGAGCGTGCCGGTGACGAACGCGCGACGGTGCACGCGTCGACTATAGCCCCCGACCCCGCGGGCGGGCGCGCCGACAGCCGGTGGTCGCGGCGTGGTCTTCTTCAGATCACGCACGCGACCTACGATCGCCGGACCTCGCGGGCGCGGCAGGCGACAAGACCGCTCTTGTCCCCAAAAGTCGGGGCCCGATTCGGGCCCCCAGCGGAAGCGATACCTGGCGGCACGCCGCCCGCCGCGCCCACGAGGGACTTATTGCGATGGGCATCGTGGTCGGCCCGGGCGCCGGGCGTCCCTGTGTGTCGCTATCTCCGGGCGCGCCGCGGCCTGCTTACGGGCTGGTGGAGACGGGCGGGCAGGGGCCGAAGGCGGCGCGCAGGGCGGCGGCGAACGGGGCGAAGCCGGCGGGGCAGGCGACGCAGAGCTCGTCCGGGTCGGTGTGTCGCGCGATCTCTTCGCGCAGCTCGAGGCTGTCCGTCATCCGCCCGAGCTCCTCGGCGAGGCGCTGCAAGATGTGCTTCGGGCGACGCGAGCGATCGCCCGTGTTCTCGTAGAGGTCTTCGACAGGTCCCGAGGGACATGTCCTGGCGACCATATCAGGCGTGGTGCCGAGAGCCTCGGCGATGGCCCTGCGTGCTCCGAGCGTCCAGGCCTCGATCGAGCGCACCGCCACGCCGCAGACGATCGGGCAGCGCTCGCTCGTGTGGGCATGAGCGGCAGCGGGCAGGCCGCGGCGGTCGCGGTCGTTGTCCTCGTCCACGACGCATACGAGGCCGTCGACGAGGTGGATGCCGTGCTCGATCTGGAGCTGGGCGGCGCGGATCTTGGCCTCGTAGCCGAGAGTGCGCCGGGGACGGTTCTTGGGCTGGAAGCGGGCGAGCCGCGGGTGCGACCAGGGCATCGCCAGCGAGCCCGAGCTGTCGATGGCTGCGACGCTCTCGGCGAGGTGAGGCACGACGCCGCGCGCCGGGAACGGCTCGTCGGTGGGCCAGTCGGGGACGCCGATGTCGTGCTTGCCGTCGCCGAGGAACAGGACGCGCTTCACGGCTTCTTGCCCTCCACGAGGGCCTGCTCGCCGAGGAGGTACCACAGCTCGCCGGTGCCGAACTCGTCGAGGAGCTTGTGGACATCGGGGACGTCGCTCATCGGCGTGACGATGGTGCCGCGCTCGCGGTCTCGCTGGACGATCCGGACCTCTTCGGGTTGCGTGTAGTTGAGGAGGAGCGGGCTGTGCGTGGTGACGATGATCTGCCTCGGCGTGTTGCCGACAGCGCCGGTGCTGATCTTGCGGAGGAGCTCGACGACCTCTTGCAGGCGCGTCGGGTGGAGGCCGTTCTCCGGTTCTTCGACGAGGATCAGTCCGGGCTCGTCGCTGAAGGCGAGCGCCAAGAAGGCGGTCAGGAGCATCGCACCATCTGAGGCGTGGGCGCAGGGGATCGTGATGGCCGGCCCCTTCTTGGCGTTGGCGAGGACGAACTCGAGGGTCTTCGTGCCCGCATGTGCGGCGAGCGAGGGGAGCGCGATGCCGCTGAGCGTCGGAATCGCGGCATGCAGTGCCGTCTCGAGCCGGGCAATCGCCGTGCGATCGGGCCCCGAGAGAATACGATCGAGGACGGCCGCTAGATTGTCGCCGGTAGCAGAGAGGACCGCGTCGCGCGAGGTGAGTGCGGGCGTTCGCAGCGACTCCGGATTGAGGCGGAAGCGCGGTGCAGTGGCGAGCGAGTCGAGCGTGTCAAAGTTGACATGCGCAAACTGTGAGAAGAGCTCGTCGATATCAGTTCTTGGGTCCGAGGAACTGCCTGGCGGACCGAAGTGATCGGCGAGCCGCTCGCGCAAGCGGGTCTGTTTGAGGCTCGAAACCTCGACTTCTCCGACAGACGGCTTGGAAGCCAAATGCTCGCAGACTGGGCCGACAGGAGGAATTTCGAGGTCGTAGTACCAGGTCCGTCGCGCATGGGTGATGCGGAGCGCCCAGTTCATGCTTCCGGCATCCAACCCTTTCCACGCGAGATGCCGCCACTCGTCGTCGCCGCGGAAGATGTCGGCGAGCGGCTCGCGCATCGTGCGGCCGAGGATCCGCAGCGCGTCGAGGATGCTGGACTTGCCGCTGTCGTTCGGGCCGATGAGGACCGTGAACGGGCCGAACGCGAGGTCGACGTCGCGCAGGCACTTGAAGTTCTGGACGTGGAGGCGAGCGAGCATGCGGGTCGGCTACAGGATAGCTCGACTCGCGCGCCGCGGCAGGAGCGGGCGGCTCAGGGTTTACGGGCCTGGGGGTGCTCGTCGTACCAGGTGCGGATGGACTCCTGGGTGAGCTCGACGACGAGGTCGGTGGTGCCGACCTTGACCTGGCAGCCGAGGCGGCTGTAGGAGCGGACGTCGAAGCCCATGTCGAGGCGGTCGCTCTCGGCGTCGGACATCTCGGGCAGGCTGCCGAGGCCCTGACGGACGTAGCAGTGGCACGAGGAGCAGGCGCACACGCCTCCGCAGGCGGAGCCCATCATGATGTCGTGGCGCTCGGCCAGGTCGAGGAGGGTCTCGCCGGGCTCGGCCTCGACGACCTTGGTGCCATGGGGGCCGATGAAGGTGACGTTCGGCATGCGTTCTCAGGGCTCTTCGGGGTCGAGCAGCTCGGGGGTGTGGCCGGCCCGCTTCTCCTGCAGGGCGTCTTCGTCGGCCAGCGCGCGCTCGATGTCGTGGAGGCTCTTGCCGGCCATGCCGGCGTTGAGGGCCCGCTCCATGCGGCGGCGGGCGAACGGCTCGCTGACCTTCTCGAGCGCCGTGCGGGCGCGGTTCAGCGGGTCGGCGACGGCGTCGGGGTCGGCCATCGCCGCGTCGGCGGCGGCGAGGGCGGCCTCGAGGCGGGCGCGCTCGTCCTCGGGCAGGAGTTCGCGCAGGTGGCCGACCTCGGTGACGGCTGTCCTCAAGGCCAGGACGACGCGGCCGAGCTCGACGCGCGCCTCGGCGGCGTTGCGGCGGGCGTAGTCGTCGCCGGCGTGGTCGAGGCTCTCCATCACCAGGCGGTCGACCTCGGCCTCGGACAGGCCGTAGGTCGGCTTGACCTCGACCGACTGGCGCACGCCGGTCATCAGCTCGCGCGCGGACACGGTGAGGAGGGCGTCGGCGTCGAGCTGGAAGGTGACCTCGACGCGGGCCATCGACGGCGGCAGGCGCGGGATGCCCTTGAGGTCGAAGCGGGCCAGGCTGCGACAGTCGCGGGCCAGCTCGCGCTCGCCCTGGACGACGTGGATGACCATGCCGGTCTGGTGCTCGGCGTAGTTGGTGAACACCTGGCGCGCGGCGATCGGGATGGTCGCGTTGCGCGGGATGATCTTCTCGACGATCCCGCCCATCGTCTCGAGGCCGAGCGAGAGCGGGACGACGTCGAGCAGGGTCACGCCCTCGCGCGCCGAGCCGCTGAGGATGTCGGCCTGGATCGCCGCGCCCCAGGCGACGACCTCGTCGGGGTCGATGTCGGCCAGTGGCGGGCGCTTGAAGGTCTCGGCCACGAGCTCGCGGATCTTCGGCACCCGCGTCGAGCCGCCGACGAGGACCACGCCGTCGAGCTCGGGCGCGCGCAGGCCGGCGTCCTTGAGCGCCTGGCGGCAGGCGCGGAGGGTCCGCTGGGCCAGCGGCTCGATCAGGGCCTCGAACTCGCCGCGCGTGACCTCGAGCTCGGACAGGCCGGGCAGGGCCACGCGCGTGGCTGTCTCTCCGGTCAGGCGCTCCTTGGCCGCGCGGGCGGCGATGCGGGCGGCGTCGAGCTGGAAGCGGCTGGGCTCGCCGACGCCTGACCTTTGGAGCAGGTGGGCCGCGAGCGCCCGGTCGAAGTCGTCGCCGCCGAGGGCGCTGTCGCCCCCGGTCGCCAGCACCTGGAACACGCCCTTGTGCAGGCGGAGGATCGAGATGTCGAAGGTGCCGCCGCCGAGGTCGTAGACGGCGAACAGGCCCTCGCCGCCGCGGTCGAGGCCGTAGGCGAGGGCGGCGGCGGTCGGCTCGGCGAGCAGGCGGTAGACCTGGAGGCCGGCGATCCGCCCGGCGTCGCGGGTGGCCTGGCGCTGGGCCTCGTCGAAGTAGGCCGGGACGGTGATCACCGCGCCGTCGCACGGCTCGCCCAGCTCGGCCTCGGCGCGCAGCTTGAGCTCGCGCAAGATCGCCGCCGAGACCTCCGTCGGGGTGACGCGGCGCGACTGCGCCTCGCCCGACGAGCCGGGAGGCGAGCCGACCTGCGAGCCGGGAGGCGAGCCGATGTCGATGCGCAACAGGCCGGGTGTCTCTTCGGACAGGTGATACGGGTGGGCGAAGTGGATGTCGGAGAGGCCGCGACCCATCAGCCGCTTGACGCTGCTGATCACCTGCCCCGGGTGCTCGGCCTGCAGCGCCTGGGCGGCGCGGCCGACCAGCGGCGGGTCGGTGGTGTAGGCGACCACCGAGGGGACGAGGCCGCTGCCCGAGCTGTCCCGAAGGACACGGGGGGCGGCGCCGTGGGGGGCGAGGGCGACGAGGCTGTTGGTGGTGCCGAGGTCGATGCCGATCCCGCGGCCGGGGCGGCGCTGGGCGCGGCGCTGGTCGGTCGGCTCGGCGATCTGGAACAGCGCGCCGGTGTCGTGGATGGAGACGCTGGTCATGGGGCGCTGCTGTCGGTCTCGTCGAGGAATCGCTGGAAGTAGCGGCGGGCCACCAGGTGCTCGGCGGCGCGGCGGAACTCGCCGGCGTCGAGGGCCGCGACCGCGGCGTCGAGGGCCGCGTCGCCGCGGGCCTCGACGTCGTCGCGCAGGGCGGCGACGCCGTCCGGGCCGCCGTCCTCCAGGCGCTCGCGCAGGTCGATCATCTCGAGCAGGAAGGCCTGGGTCGGGTGCGGCGCGCCGCGCTCGGGGTCGGTGCTGTCGAGGTCGATGCCGCCGAGCTTGACGAGCGCCTCGGCCCGCAGGACCGGATCTCGCAAGACGCGATAGGCGGCGTTGACGGCGCTGGCGCGCTCGACGGCGGCGCGGCGGGCGGCGGTGCCCTCGCCGACGACGTTGTCGGGGTGGGCCGCCCGCGACAGCTCGAGGTAACGCTGCTCGATCGCCTCGCGCGCGGCGGCGTGCCGGCGCGGCAGGTCGAACAGGGCGAATGGGTCGATGTCGACGGACATGGCCGGAGAGTCGAAGAGAACAGGTCCGAAGGGACAGGCCCGCTCGAACAGGGCCGATGGAACAGGCCCGAAAGAGCAGGTCCGAGAGGGCAGAGGGTCGCCGGCCCCGCTGCGGCGGGCGGCGGCTAGAACGAGATCGACTCGCCGCAGCCGCAGGCGTCCTTGGTGTTGGGGTTCTTGAACTTGAACCCGTGGCCGCGGATCCCGGTCTCGAAGTCGACCTCGGTGCCGTCGAGGTAGAACAGGCTCTTGGGGTCGACGACGACGCGCACGCCGTCCTGCTCGACGACCAGGTCGTTGGCCCGGGGCGGCTTGTCGTCGAATTCGAACAGGTACGAGTAGCCGGTGCAGCCGCCGCCGCGGATGCCGAGGCGGATGCACGCCTGCGGGGTGCCGCGGCGGGCAAGCTGGTCGCGCATGATCTTGGCGGCGCGCGAGGTGACGGTGAGGCTGGGCATGACGGTCAGTGCTCGGGCTCGCTCTCGGGGTCGGGCGCGGCGCCTTGCTTCTGCTGGAAGTCGCGGATCGCGGCCTTGATCGCGTCCTCGGCGAGCACGGAGCAGTGGATCTTCACCGGCGGCAGCGACAGCTCCTCGGCGATCTGGCTGTTCTTGATCTGCATGGCCTGGTCGACGCTCATGCCCTTGACCCACTCGGTCACGAGGCTCGAGCTGGCGATCGCGGAGCCGCAGCCGTAGGTCTTGAACTTGGCGTCGGTGATGACGCCGTTCTCGACCTTGATCTGGAGCTTCATGACGTCGCCGCAGGCGGGCGCGCCGACGATGCCGGTGCCGACGCTCGCGTCGCCCTTGTCGAGGCTGCCGACGTTGCGCGGGTGCTCGTAGTGGTCGATGACTTTGTTGCTGTACGCCATGGCGGTTCTCTTCGGACCCGGGTGCGGGGTAGTGATTGGGCCCGGAGGCCCGAGAAGTCAATCAGTGCGGGGTCCACTCGATGGTGCGCAGGTCGATGCCCTCCTGGACCATCTCCCACAGCGGGGACATGTCGCGCAGGCGAGCGACCTCGCGCTGGATGAGGTCCGCGACGAAGTCGAGCTCCTCGCGGGTGGTGAACCGGCCGATCGTGATGCGCAGGCTCGAGTGCGCCAGCTCGTCGTCGAGGCCCATGGCCCGCAGGACGTAGCTGGGCTCCAGGCTGGCCGAGGTGCAGGCCGAGCCGGAGGAGACGGCGATGTCCTTGAGTCCCATGAGCAGGCTCTCGCCCTCGACGTAGGCGAAGCTGATGTTGAGGGTTCCGGGCAGGCGATGCTCGAGCGAACCGTTGACGATCGCGTGCGGGATCTCCGTGACCAGGCGCCGGCGCAGGTGCTCGCGCAGCTCCAGGATGCGGGCCGACTCGCTGGCCAGCTCCTCGCGCGCCAGCTTGGCCGCGTAGCCGAAGCCGACGATGCCCGGGACGTTGAGGGTGCCGGAGCGGGTGCCGCGCTCGTGGCCGCCGCCGTGGAGCTGCGGGGCGATCCGGACGCGCGGCTTGCGGCGGCGGATGTAGAGCGCGCCGACGCCCTTGGGCCCGTAGAGCTTGTGGGCGCTGAGGCTGGCGAGGTCGATGTTCATCGCCTCGACGTCGACCGGGATCTTGCCGAACGCCTGCACCGCGTCGGTGTGGAACAGGACCCCGGCGGCCCGGCAGGCGGCGCCGATCTCGGTGACCGGGTTGAGCACGCCGGTCTCGTTGTTGGCGATCATCAGCGAGACCAGCGCGGTGTCGGGCCGGATCGCCGCGGCGACCTGCTCCGGCGTGACGCGGCCGTCCTGCGCGACCGGCAGGTAGGTGACCTCGCAGCCGTGGCGCTCGAGGTGCTTGCAGGTGTCCAGGACCGCCTTGTGCTCGGTGACCGCGGTGACGATGTGCTTCTTGCCGGCCTCGGCCAGGTACTCGATCACGCCCTTGATCGCCAGGTTGTTCGACTCGGTCGCGCCGCTGGTGAAGGTGATCTCCTTCGGGTCGGCGTTGAGCGAGGTGGCGATCTCGCGGCGCGCGGCCTCGACGGCCTCCTCGGCCTGCCACCCGAACACGTGGGTGCGGCTGGCGGCGTTGCCGTAGCGGTCGCTGAAGTACGGCAACATGGCCTCGAGGACACGTGGGTCGACGGGGCAGGTGGCGGCGTAGTCGAGGTAGATCGGGCGCTTGGTGTCGGTCATGGGAAGGTCCCCTCGGCGTCGGTGGGGGCGGCGGCTCGCTCGGCGGGGCGCCCGGCGAACTCGCCCGGTCGCGCGGCCAGCTCGGGGCCGGCTGTCCGCACGGACAGGTCAGAGGAAGGTGTCCTCGGGGACAGGTCGGCTGTCCGCGAGGACAGCTCGGAGGCCCGCGAGGAGAGATCGGAGGTCCGCGAGGAGAGCTCGGCGGGTCGGCCGCCGGAGGCCGCGGTCTCGATCGCGCAGGCCCGGACCGGCTGCTCGCCGCCGGGCTTGCGGTGGATGCCGACCACCAGCGACGGGGTCGGCTCGTCGCTGCGGCGCTCGCTGATGCAGTTGGTGCAGGCGTCCGGCTTGGCAGGCTCCTGGCAGAGGCGGCAACCCTCGAGGTAGGCCAGACTTTCGGACAGGTCGCGCTCGAGCTGCAAGAGCCGGGTGACCTGCGCCCGGGTGTCGTCGAGCTTGCCGCGGAACAGCTCACGCACGCTGTTCATCGCCTCCGGCGCGGTCTGCGAGGCGGCCACGGTGCCCAGGAGGCTCTGGATCTGCGGCAGGCTGAAGCCGATGTCCTGGAGCTTGGTGATCCAGTAGACCCGGGCGACCTCGTCGGGACCGTACAGGCGGAAGCCGCCCTCGGTCCGGGCGCTCGGGACGAGCAGGCCCATCTCCTCGTAGAGGTGCAGGGCCCGCGGGGTCTTGCCGGTCTTGCGCGCGAGCTCGCCGATCTTGATCCGGCCGGGCCGCGTCACGCCGGCGGTCGGTGCGAGCGTGGGCTTGGCTTCGCTGATGCTCATGAGGCCCTCAACCTGTCGTCGGGAGGAAGGTATCTCTTACGTACACGTAAGAGTTGAGGCGGTGGTCAAAAACTGACATGCGGGCGCTTCGCTGTCAACCGCCGTTTCCTGCGAGAAAACGCGGCTGAAAAGCTCTCGGGCGACCGCGGAATGGCCGGGACCAGTCCGCGATCGCCCGAGGATTCAGGCGCTAAGCTCACGTGCACGTGCGAGTCGGGAAGACTTCAGCGCGGAGCCGCGCGCGCCTCGCCGTCACTCCGAGCGGCCGGCGCGCTTGGGCGGCACCCGCTCCACCTTGGTGGCGTCGATCTTGAGACCACCGGTCGTCGGGGTCTCGGTCTTCGGGGTCTCGGTCTTCGGAGTCTCGGTCTTCGGGGTCTCGGTCTTCGGAGTCTCGGTCTTCGGAGTCTCGGTCTTCGGAGTCTCGGTCTTCGGAGTCTCGACCTTCTTCTCCTCGACCTTCTTCTCCTCGACCTTCGGGGCCTCGGCCACCGGGGCCTCGGCCACGACCGGCGGCGGCGCGTCGATGACCGGGCGGAGGAACGCGGCCACGCCACCGGCAGCGAGCAGCAGCGCCGGCGCCGAACCGCCGACCAGCGCGCCCGCGCCGCCCTGACCGGCGCGGGTCTGGTAGGCGGCGATCCGCGGCGAGTTGGGGTACTTGGCGGCGAGATCGGCGAAGGCCTTGACCGGGTCGGCGCTGGTCGCCGCGGCGAGGGCCGCCTTGCCCTCCTCGTCGGTGGTGTTGCCGATCGACTGCACCGCGACGTGGATCACGGCGGCGTTCTGGTGCTCGCTGATCCACATCGTGGTGCTCGACAGCGGGGCGACGACGTTGAGGGCCGAGCGGGCGTTGCTCGACGAGTAGCCGGGGAGGCTGGCGAGGGCGCCGTCGAGGAGCTTGAGCAGCTCGGGGCTCTGCAGGCCGTCGAGCGGGACGTGGCCGACGAAGCCGACCTCGCCGGCGCGCAGCCCGGCGGCCAGAGCGGGCGGCAGGGCGGCGATGGTGGCCTCGCTGTTGGCGGCGGCCTTGACCAGGCCGACCTTGCCCGCGTCGGCGCCGACGACCGCGGCCAGGGTGCCCTCGGCCGGGAACACCCAGGCGTCGAGCGAGAGGCCGAGCTGGTCGGCCAGCGCCTTGGCCTGCGGGACGCCGCTGGCGCCGAGGTGCAGCGCCTTGATCTTGTCGGCCCCGACGGTCACGTTCTCGGCCTTGAAGGAGACCTTGCTGCCGGGGACGTCGGGGATCGGCTTGTTGTGGATCATCGGGCCGCCGAACGCGACCGCGAGGTCGGCGAGCGGGGCCAGCGAGCTGGTGTCGCTGAAGCCGAAGCGGGCCTGAAGGGCGGCCGGGTCGGCGCTGCCGCCGAACAGGACCTCGCCGGTGAAGGCGCTCACGGTGGCGCTGAACGGCGGCGGCACCTCGTTCAGGCCCTTCTTCTTGAGCTCGTCGATGTCGAGCTTCATCCACATGAAGCCGGTGCCGGCCGGGGCGAACTTCAGCAGCTCGGCCTGACCCGGGGCGAGGGTGGTGACCAGGTCCTTGGCGTCCGACGGGGCGCTGACGTGGAAGGTCGCGCCGCCGGCCGGCTTGTCGAGGCCGAAGTGGAGGTCGCCGTCGCTGACGTAGCCGAACAGCGCCAGGTCGTCGACCGCGACCGCCGGCAGGGCGGTGTTCAGGCGGGTGCGCGCGGCCTTGCCGTCGCCCGGCTTGTAGGTGGCGAGGGTCGCCTGGTCCTTGGCACAGGTGACGTAGCCGGGCCGCCCGGCGGTGGCCTGACACTCGGCGGTGGCGGCGTCGGGGATCTTCAGGGAGGCGAGCAGGCCCTTGGCGGCCTCGGCGCTGCTGGCCGAGAAGGTGATCACGGTGTCGTCGCCGCCCGTGAGCGAGGTGCTGGTGACGACGATGCCGCGCGCGAGGTCGGTGCCGGCCTTGGACAGGGCTTCCTTGGCGTCGGCGACGCCGTGCTTGAACAGGGCGAAGCTCTCGGTCAGCCGCGAGGTCTGGTCGGGCGAAGTGGCGCTGACGAGCGTGGTGAGCGGCTGCTCGAAGGTGCCCGCGGCGGTCTCGGCGAGCGAGAGGAGCGCGTCGGGGGCCTTGAAGACGACGTAGGAGGTGGCGCCGTCGTGGACCAGGCCGAGCAGCTCGTCGACGGTCGCCGGCCCGGTCGGGGCGGGCGGCGCGGCTACCGCCGGGGCCGGCGGCGCCTTGGCGTCTACCGCAGTCTTGGTGTCCGCGGCCTTTTGTTCGCCCCCCGAGGAGGCTGGATTGCACGCGACGAGCAGCATCAGCGTGCTCAGAGGGAGGGACAGGCGGGGGTTCGACATGCGGCGCATGGTAGCGAAAAGCGGGGTGGGTGTGTGATAAGCGGGGCGCGATATCGCGCTGGACGAATGCGGCGGTCGGCCGTGCGGCCCACGACCGACCGTGCGATGCTCCGCGCGTGCTTCGCCCATACTCGACCGGATTTATCCTGGCTTTCGTGGCTTCCTGCGGCGATCCGGGGACCTCGCGCCTGCAACAGCGAGACGGCGACGCGGCGCCCGGAAAGGCCGCGCCGGAGGTCCAGACGCCCGTGGGGGCCCAGCGCCCCGCGACGCCGGCCGATTCGCCGTCCAAGGCCGATCCTTCGCAACCGCAGAGCCCGGCGCAACCGTCCGAGACGGCGGAGATCCGCCTGGCCCTTCGGGAAGGTTCGGCCTACCGCGTGACGACGATCGGCAACGTCCGCTTCGGCTCGCTGGTCCAGCCGACCGGCTTCGCCCGCGAGGAGCGGCTGACGCTCAAGGACTGCGACGGCGAGGGCTTCACCCGCGCGTGCACGCTCGAGCACCGCTACGTGAACTTCGAGGCCGAGCCGCCGAACGGCAAGTTCCTCGACAACGACGAGAAGGCGGTCCATCAGCTGGTGACGACGCACCGCCTGCTGGCGACCGGCGAGCGACCGGGGACGACGTCGATCACCGGTCCCAAGGAGCAGGCGGAGAGCAAGCCCGGCCAGGCGCTGGTCGACGCCAATCGCTTCTTCTGCATCCGCTTCCCGGAGGAGGCGATCGGGGTCGGCGCCAAGTGGCGCTCGAAGTGCCAGATGCGCTCCGGCGGGGTGATCGACACGCGCGACGTGCTGTGGGAGCTGAAGAAGCTCGAGCGCGACCCCGACACCGGGCTGCGTGCCGAGCTGTCGTACATCGGCGAGTACACGTCGCCCGGCGCGAAGGCGCCGCTCGAGGGGGTGGTCCGCGGGACGCTGCTGTTCTTCGTCGACGCCGGCGAGCCGCACCTGCTGCGCGAGGAGTTCCAGACCGCGACCGACAAGGCGAGCGCCTACAAGACGCACACGACGCTGGCCTATCAGTTCGTCAAGCTGGTGCCGGGACCCGACGGCAAGGAGGTGGCGATGCGCACCGACGGCAAGCCGTTCCCGGAGACGCCGGCGATCAACGAGGGCCCGGCCGGGGAGGCGACGCCCGCCGCGGGCGAGGCGAAGGCCGGCGCGAAACCGGAGGGCGAGGCGAAGGCCGGGGCGAAGACGGGCGAGGCGAAGGAGCCCAGGGGCGCGGGCGGGGCGGTCTCGGCCGGGGGTTGAAGGTCGGCCCGGCCCGGGCTACGAAGGTCGGGCATGCCGATTCAGCGCCTCAGCACGCCCGAAGCGATCGCCAAGGTCGCGTCCGCTGGCAACCTCGTGCACATCGATGTCCGCAGCGTCCCCGAGTTCGAGGCCGGCCACGCGCCGAACGCCTACAACATCCCGCTGATGCACATGGGGCCCGGCGGGATGGTGCCGAACCCCGAGTTCGCCGCCGAGGTCCAGGCCCACTTCAAACAAGACCAGGAGATCCTGGTGTCGTGCAAGGCGGGCGGGCGCTCGGCTCGCGCCGCCGCGGTGCTCGAGGGCCTCGGCTACACCCGCCTGCTCGACCAGATCGGCGGCTGGGGCGGCGGTAACGGCGACGCCGGGTGGGTCGCCGGCGGCGGAGCGTCGACGACCTCGACGCTGCCCGGGCGCGACCACGCGTCGCTCAAGCGCTAGGCGCGACCGCTCGCCGCGACGCTGACGGGGGACGGCCGTCTGCAGGCATGACCTTCGGGTCATGTCCGTTCAAGCATGTTTTAAAAAACATGTCGCATCGAGCATGTCCCGAGAGACGTGTTCGGCGCGGCGCTCGGCGCCTGCGGACTCGGGCGACGCCTCGGGGGCGGGGCCGTCGCGAAGCCGTGGCATGGACGGCGACAATCGTCACCCGCGCGCGGCGCGGTCGTCGCCGAGGCCGCGTGTCATCGCGGCCACGAGGCGCAGTTTCACTCCCATGCGACAGAACCCGTCATTCTCCGAAATCGCCACAGTTCTCCTCGGCGTGAGCCTCGCGGCTTGCAGCCCGGAAGGGTCGACGACCGCCACGCCCGACGGCGAGACGGGCGAGACGACGACCACGAGCGGCACGACCGACGCGCCGGACACCACCACGACGCCGACCAGCTCGACGGCGACGCCGACCAGCACGACGACGACGCCGACCACCGGCGACGATTCGACGACCACCGGGGCGATCACGGGCAGCACGGGCGAGACGACGGACGGGACGGCGACGACGGGCGAGACGACGACGGACACGACGACGACGGACACGACGACGGGCGAGACGACGACCACGGGCAGCACGGGCGAGACGACGGAGGGGGAGATGGACACGGGCGTGGTCGAGACGATCGAGATGGTGCGGATCGGCCGCTACGCGCAGCCCGACGAGGCGGAGGCGATCGCGGTCTACCTCGACGACGACCTGAGCGCGGCGGAGATCCCCGCTTACGACCCGGCGAGCCAGCGGCTGTTCGTGGTCAACGGGCAGAAGTCGGGCATCGACGTGCTCGACCTGAGCGACCCGGCGGCCCCGGTGCTGGTGACGACCCTGTCGACGGCGCTGTTCGGGCCGCCCAACTCGGTGTCGGTGCACGACGGAGTGGTGGCGGCGGCGGTCGAGTCGACGACCAAGACCGAGACGGGCGAGGTGTGGTTCTTCGCGGCGGCGACCGGACAGAAGCTGGCGTCCGTGCCGGTCGGCGCGCTGCCCGACATGGTGACGTTCTCGCCCGACGGCAAGTACGTGGTGACCGCGAACGAGGGCGAGCCGGCCGACGACTATTCGGTCGATCCGGAGGGCTCGGTGTCCGTGATCGACGTGTCGGGCGGGGTCGAGGACGTCCTGCCCTCGGACGTCACGACGGCCGACTTCTCGGCGTTCACGCTGATGAACCTCGACCCCGAGGTGCGCCTGTTCGGGCCCAACGCGGACTCGCCGGCGCAGAACCTCGAGCCCGAGTACGTGGCGATCTCCGGCGACTCGAAGACCGCGTTCGTGACGCTGCAGGAGAACAACGCGCTGGCGGTGGTCGACCTGGCGACCGGCGAGGTCACCGACGTGCGCCCGCTCGGCTTCAAGGCCTGGAACAGCGGCGCGAAGCTCGACCCGTCCGACGAGGACGGCGCGGCGGCGCTGGTCGACGCGCCGGTGCGCGGCCTGTACCAACCCGACTCGATCGCGTGGTTCACGGTGAACGGCGAGGCGTTCCTGCTGACCGCCAACGAGGGCGACGTGCGCGACTGGGACGGCTACTCGGAGGAGGTGCGGATCAAGAACCTCGACCTCGATCCGCGGCTGTTCCCCGACGCCGACGCGCTGCAGCAGGACGAGGCGATCGGCCGCCTCAAGGTCACGAGCTCGCTCGGCGACCCCGACGACGACGGCGACTACGACGCGCTCTACACGTTCGGCGGGCGCTCGTTCTCGGTGTGGAGCGCGGCCGACGGGTCGCTGGTGCACGACAGCGGCGACGCGATCGAGCAGCTGCTGGCCAGCCACCCGGCCTACCAGGACAACTTCAACGCCGACAACGCCGACAACGACTTCGACAGCCGCTCGGACGACAAGGGCCCCGAGCCGGAGGGGCTGACGCTCGGCCACGCGTTCGGCCGCACGCTCGGCTTCGTCGGCCTCGAGCGCATGGGCGGGGTGCTGATGGTCGACCTCGCCGACCCGAGCGCGCCGGAGATCCTGCAATACGCCAACCCGCGCGACTTCGCGGCGGACGTCGAGGACGGGACCGCCGACGACCTCGGGCCCGAGGGCCTGACGTTCGTGCCGGCCGCGGCCAGCCCGAACGGCAAGCCGCTGGTGATCGTCGCCAACGAGGTCAGCGGCAGCGTGTCGATCTACGAGCTGCTCGGGCAGTGACGCGAGCGGCTGCCCAGGAGGACATGCCTCGACGAGCATGTCCTTCTGGGCATGCGCTCAGGGGCATGTCCAGAAGGACATCGCGCCGGCTCAGACGCGGAGGCCGAGCAGCGGGTCGGCGCCGGGCCGCTGCAGGCGGGCGTTGCTGAGCTCGAAGGTGGCGCCGAGGGCGTCGTCGCGGGTGAGCGCGGCGACGAGGGCGCGAGCGACGTGGCGGCAGTCGATCATGCGCGGATCGTCGGTGGGGCCGTCGTGCAGGCCGCCGGGGCGCACGATGGTGAAGGGCACGCCGCTGTCGCGCAGGACGGCCTCGGCCTCGCCCTTGGGGGCGAACCACTCGAGCATGTGCGGCGGGACGCCCGGCGTGGGCACGGCGCCGATGGTGGAGCAGAGCACGAAGCGAGCGACTCCGGCGGCCCGGGCCGCCGCGACGAGGCGCGCGGTGGCGGGCAGGTCGACGGTCCGCAGGCCGCCGCCGTGGACGTCGCGGCTGCCGAGAGTGCTGACGACGTGGTCGACGCCGGAGAGGGCCGGGGCGAGGTCGAGGTCGAGGGCGTCGCCGACGACGAGGTCGAGGCCCGCGCCGAGCTCGGCCTCGGCGCGCGCGCGGTCGCGGACGAGCAGACGCAGCGGGACGCCGGCCTCGCGCAGGAGGGCGACGACGTGGCGACCCGTGCGGCCGGTGCCGCCGACGACGAGGACTCGAGCGGGCGAGCTGGACATCGCCGGCACGCTAGCAAGACCGGCTGCGCCTGCCAACCAGGGCGCGCGGGCAGGGTTCCGGCGCGGATGCGCCGGCAAATGGCCGGCGCGCGCGATGTGTCCTCACGGACGGGGGGATGGTGATATGTCTGATGGGGCATGGCCCATCAGACAGGCCACGGAGCGGGCTGCGGCCGCTCCGGGATGATGTGTCCGATCGGTCAGGAGCGGCTGGTGCTGAAGCCGAAGCGCGACTTGGTGATGAAGATCTGGTCGACCGACTTGCTGTACGTGAAGCTGCTGACGCCCTCGCCCTTGTCGTCGACGATCCACAGCGAGTCGCCCTCGTTGCCGCTGACGTTGAAGGTCGCGTTGCCGCTGATCGAGTCGGTGCGGCCGCCGCTGTGGCCCGGCTGGCGGCCGTGGAACAGCAGCCCCTTGTCGGGGCACAGGTTGGTGACCCTGGTCGACGTGAACTTCGTGGCCGAGCCGCCTCCGCCCGAGCTCCCGCCGCCGGCGGCCTGGCGCTCGGCCTGGTGCCGGCGATAGGCCTCGGCGCGGGCCTGCTCCTCGGCCTCGCGGGCGGCGATCTCCTCGGGGGTGTGGCTGCGGCAGCCGAACAGGGTGTACCTGGCGCTGTACTGCTGGCTACGCTCGCAACCCTTGGCGCGATAGAGGCCCTCGTTGAAGCCGCGATCTTCGACCTCCTCGACCTTCAGCGATTCGGCGGAGCACGAGAGATCGGTCGCCGCACGCTGCCTCACCGATGGATCGAGCCGACCCGCGCACGCAGACAACGAGAGGAGGGAGAGAAACATCCACGGAGGTATCTTCACGCGGACGGGGTGTCGCCGACGGGCGCGCGAAAGTACGCGGACGCGCGCGGCCGAGCGAGGCCTCCTGGCTCGGACAGGGCGCTGGGAGCCGTGAATCACCATTCGGGCGGCGAGCGCCCGGGAGGGTCCTGGCGTGGCGAGGGCTCGCAGGTGGATCGCCTCGCGTGACGTCCACGTCATCCTCGATGGAACCGCGGGCCGGGGTGGACCGTGATCGCGGGTTGACCGACAATCACGGCGTGTCTGCTCGAACGATCCACGCGTGGGTGCTGCTCTCGGGATTGCTGGCGGCGTGCCAGGGCGGCGGCGAGACCACGGCCGCCTCCACGGCCGCAGCGACGGGCGGCGAGATGCCCGGCAGCGCGAGCGAGGTCAGCGGAGCGGCGAGCACCGCGGGACCGGACGGGCCGACGACGGGACAGGCGACGACGACCGACGGGGTGACGACGAATCCGGGTACGACGAATCCTGGTACGACGAATCCCGGGACGACGAATCCCGGGACGACGACCGAGGCGGACACGAGCGAGGCGACGTCGGCGACGGGCCCGGGCACCAGCGACGCGACGACGGCCGGCGATCCGCCGCCCCTCGACGACACGGCCTGTCAGGGCTACGCGACGCGCTACTGGGATTGCTGCAAGGCCCACTGCGGCTGGCAAGGCAACGTCAACCCCGCGACCGAGCCGCTGCAGAGCTGCGACAAGGGCGACAACAGCCTGGGCGCGGCGTACGACGTGGCGAGCTCGTGCCAGGCGCCGGCGGAGAACAGCGCCTTCACGTGCTACAGTGGGGCGCCGTGGGCGGTGTCGGACACTCTGGCCTACGGCTTCGCGGCGGTGCCGGCGATGGGCGACATCTGCGGGCGCTGCTATCAGCTCGACTTCGACGGGACCGGCCATTACAACGCGCAGGACCCGGGGTCGGTGGCGCTGGCGGACAAGGCGATGATCGTGCAGGCGACCAATATCGGCCACGACGTCGGCGGCGGGCAATTCGACATCCTGACGCCCGGCGGCGGGGTCGGGCTGTTCGACGCCTGCTCGTACCAGTGGAACGTGAACACCTCCGAGCTCGGGGCGACCTACGGCGGGTTCATGACGTTCTGCCAGCAGCAGGGCGGCGACCACGAGCAGATCAAGCAGTGCGTCCTCGGCCGCTGCGCGGCGGTGTTCGACGAGCCGGGCCTGGCCGAGCTGGCCGCCGGCTGCGAGTGGTACGTGCAATGGTACGAGGCGGCCGACAACCCGAACCTGCATTATCAAGAGGTGCCGTGCCCGCCGCAGCTGGTGGCGATCTCCGGCATCGACCGCGGCCCCCTGAACGACATCGCGCCCTGCAAGGGCGGCGGCGGCAGCTGCTCGCAGGAAGAGATGGACAACTGCGACTGCGGGTGGACGAACGGGGGGCAGAACTGCGGGCAGGACGACGGCTCGTGCTGCTGGACGGCCTGCTGCGGGCGGTGAGGGGGCGCTGCGAATCACCGACCGCGGCCGTGAACAGGCCGTCCTCGCGGATGCAGTCGTTGGGCGAGATGTCGCGTGGTCCGTCTTCGCGCACCTTCGACAGCGCCTTGCTTCGGCGAGCTCCATGGCGATGAAGCGGCGACCGCCCGCGCATTCACCATTGCATGGTGTCGGGTAATCGCCGCCGGCAGTGTCGACGCGCGCGCCGTCGACCCGCGCAGAGTCCTTGAAGCTCCAACCGGAGGTCGATCATGACCGGGGCGAGCTCGACCACGGGTTATTCCGCCCGAGGGCGCGAAGAACAGCGTTGACGGCCCTCTGTCCACGTGGCTAATGGGATGGTCGCCGAGCCCGAGCGAAGGACACCGTGCGCCGCCTCTCAGCCTCGATCGAACCGATGCTCCAAGGGTTACCGCTCCCCGACGGAATCGCTTTCCGGGGGCTCGCCCGCGCCGATCTGCCGGCGATCCTCGCAGCGCTCACCGACTGGCACCCCGACATCGCCATCGGCGAAGAGCGGCGCCTCGTCACCGCCGCCTTCTACGAGGAGCATGCCTCCTTCGTGGGCGAGGACGACGACCTCGAGGCGCGACCCGTCCGCGTCGCCCTGCTGCGCCAGGGGGAGGAGCTCGTCGGAATTCTCGTGCTCGAGTACGATGCCGCCGAGCACGCGCTCATCGGGCTGCTGTCGGCCGTGTCGCCGCGGAAGCGCGGGTGTGGCCTCGGGCGCGCCTTGATCCGGGCGGACGAGATCCTCGCCCGGGCTGCCGGAGCGCACGTCGTCTACGGCTTCGCCGAGCTCGACAATCTGCCTCAGGGCGCGAGCCTGGAGCGAGAGGGTCGCCACCTCTATGCCATCATTCCCGACTGCGAAGTGCGAAGGTTCGCGGGCGGCGTGACGAAGTACGTCCCCGAGGGAGTCTTCCTGAAGGTCCTGCTGCCGCCCGAGGAGCTGTTATGGCCCGATCCCGCGGACCTGTTGCCGCGCACGGCGGCCCTCTTCGGCATGGTCGAGTCTCTCGAGGCGGCGGCCTCCGTGCAATTCGGCGCCTGTCCGCCGGCCGCGCTCCCGCCGATCGGTCCCTCCGTCGCCGCCCTCGTCGCCGCTCGTCCGGTTGATACCTGGCCGGACGTGGCCGTCCTCGCCCGCGAGATCGATCTGCCTCCCGGCTGCTCCGTGCGCCAGCTGCGGAGAGAAGACATCCCGCGGGTGATCTCGATGTTCCGCTCCTCTTGCTGCGACGTCGCGGCCGAGTTGACGAGCGCTTCCTTCTACGAGGAGGTCGCCCTCGCCGGCGAGGATCAGCGGATCGCCGGGCGACCTTGGCACGTCTTCACCGTCGAACGCGATGGCGAGCTCGTCGGGGTCCCCTACTCCTTTTACGATAGCCAGGCTCACACCCTGCGCATCGGGCCAGGCGACATCGATCCACAGGATCGGCACCAGCGATGTAGCGCCCAGATCATCCGGTTGTCTGTGCTGCTCGCCCGTGCGATCGGAGCCGAGGCGGTCGTCACCCGGGCCACGTTAAGTCATCGAAGGGCCCAGATCGCCGCGGAGCGGGCGGGCCTGTGCCTTTGGGGCCTGATCCCCGCGTCGGAGCGCGTGATCGTCGGCCCGGGCGTGATCAAGCGCGGCTTCAAGGCGTTCTACGGCGTCTCCCTGGTGCCGCCCGAGCAGTCGCGCTGGCCGACGCTGGTATCGCTGCCGCCGCACCGGGCGGCCTGGGCGCGCTTTGTCCGCGGCGAAGCGTCGGAGCTCACCTCATGAGGGCGCTCGGGGTGGAGGTCGTCGCCGACCTTCATCCGCGCGGCCGCGCGACGCTCGACGTCGTCCTCCTTCGGGAGGCGATTCCGCGTGCCACAACCTGCTGAATGCGGTGAGCGGGGGCTCGCATGGCGGGCGTGGCGAATCGACACGATAGAATAGGAGACATTGCGATGAGACCATGGCCTCACGTACACACCGAGATGGTCGGTCCCGGCCGCACCCTCCTCCTCAAGTTGAGGGGACCCTGGCTCTTCGACGGCGAGGAGCACTTTCCGTCACTCGGTGGCATGAGCGCACGCATCCAGATCGGAGATTTTGAGGAGCTCGGCCGTGGACTCGTGATCGACGGCACGGTGCAGCTCACCGAGGCCGTGGACGCGCTCTACACGACGGCGCTGGTCTTCCCCGCGGCTCTGTCCGCGCGCTCGCGCCGTCGCTGGCTCGTGGTCGGCGGTGGCGACGGCGCGACGGCGCGCGAGGCGCTCCGTTTCCGCGACACCGGGTCGGTGCGCCTCGTCGACATCTCGCGCACCGTCGTCGAGCGGACGCAGGAGCTCATCCCCTCGTTCTGGTCGGGCTGCCAGCACGATCCGCGGCTCGAGATCATCCACCACGACGCCGGGGAGGTCCTGCGGGACATGGCCGATCGCGGCGATCAGGTGGATGTGATCCTCTACGACCTCTGCGATCCCGGCAGCGAAGAGTGCAACCCCTTCTTCGACTCGGCGGCAGACCACATGTACACAGAGGAGGCGTTCCGCTTGGCGGCGCGCTGCCTCTCCCCGGGCGGCGTCTTCGCGGCGCAGCTCGCCGAGCTGTCGATCCTGCGCTGCGAGGATCACCGCCGCTACCGGCGGGCCCTGAAGCGAGTGTTCCGCCATGTGCACTCGTATCGGACGTTCGTCGAGCCCTTCGGCTGTGTCGAGTCCTTCATCGTGGCTTCCAACGACGAGGGCGACTGGAACCCGTCGCGGGGCGACTCCGCCTCGCAGCGGCTCCCGGCCCTGTATGTCGGTGACTTCCGCGAGGTCTGGTCTGCTCCCTGGCACGAGCAGCTGTTCGCATTGCCTCCCTCACTCGTCAGCCGGTTGAACTGACGAACGGACGCTCTCCACCGCCGACGCGCTCGAGAACGTCAACGACGGCATCCGCCGGAGCACCGGCCGCGTCGACTCGGGGCGGATATGTGTTCGCGGGGACCACGAGCGCCGTGTCGGGGGCCTTATCACGCCGGGGGCCTCGTTCGCCGCAGGAGCTGCATCGCCACAGCTTCCGCCGGCTCCCTGCGGATCAAGGCGACCTCCAGCAGCTCGAGGTTCCCCCTTCGCTCGAGTGCAGCGACCAGTTCGTCGCAGACCGCCCTGAACGTCGCAGCAGCCCCTGGTAGCTCCGCCGAGACCTCGGCGCCGAACTCGCGCAGCACGAAGGGTCGGAGCGCCTCCTGGTCAGTCAGGAACTGATCCCGCACAAGCTCGGCGAGGCCACGCACGCGCGACCACCGGTCGCCGCCGACTGTCGGCGTGTCCTCGTCGGCCCAGCACGCGACCGCATGGCGGCGCCAGCATGGGACGACCTCTGCCTCGCCGATTCCGACGGCCGAGAGCAGAGCCAGCGCCAGCACGCTCGTCGGATCGTCGTCGAGGCGGCGCAGAAGCGTCGGCACGTCCTCAGGCCGCGGCCCGCCGAGCTCACCGAGCAGCTCGGTCGCGTGATATTCGATGGACTCGTCCCAGAAGGCCGCTTCGAGGAACGCGCGACGGACCTGCTCCTTATCGACCGTACCGGCGAAGCCGAGAACCATCTGTCGAACCTCGACGTCGGTGTCGTCGCTGTAGATCTCATCGCCGCCGCCAGTGATTTGCCACGGGACCACGCTGTCCTGCGGCGCGTGCAGAAGTGCGCCGAACACCAGCAACGCGTGCTCGGGGTGCCGGCCGTGGCGCGCGAACAGGCGGATCGCCCCTCGATCGCCGAGCAGCATCCGCGCGATCACACGGGCCTGCGCCCGATCCCCGTGGCGCACGACCATTCGATAGCACGGTCCTCGCCAGCGCTCGAGGTCGTGCGGGAAGGGCCGCGGAAAAGGTGGCCGGTCGGCGTCGTCCACAGCTTCGAGACCGGATCTTCCGGCCGCCCAGGCGGCCTGTCGCCGCTGGTCGTACCGCCGATCGGACTGCTCCCAGGCATCCGCACGCGCCTGCAGAGCTCTCGCAGCGGGAGGCGGGCAGTGGAGCAACGAGTACATCCAATCCGCTTCTTGAGGGCCGCCGAGTTCGGCCGCCGCGGAGAGCGCCGCGACGAGGATGTTGTCGCCCTCTGTGGTCTCCGCGATGTGTCGCAGCAACGGCAAGCTCTTCGCGTCCCCGAGCCGACCGATCAGCTCGAGTGCGGCGCAGGCGACGGATCCGTCCGGAAGAGCCTGCATCCATCGCGCACCCCAGCGCCTGGCATCGTCCGCGTCGCCGACGACACTGAGCAGGTGCAGTGCGGTCGTCGTCCGCTCAGGATCTGCATCCTCCATCCCGCGCGCCCAAATGGCGGCCCGCTGGCGCTCGGCCACCGTCGCCGACTTCAGAAGGTTCCCCCGGTGCGCCTCGACGAACGACAAGGCGTGCTTTACAACCCACTCGGGCGCGTCGCTGCGGATCAGTCGGAGCAAGCTCTCGAGGCCTCCGAGGGCGCCGAGCAGGCCGGGCCACACCGGCGCGACCGGCCGCTCATAGGGCCGCTCGGGCGGCTTCGGGGGCGTGAAGAGGCCGGCGCGAAGGGCGGCGGCCAGGCGGTCCGCGGCCTCGCTCGCTAGATCGGTGCCGAGGAGCAGCCGCGCGGCCCGAATGCAAGCGAGCTCGCCGTACGAGAAGCCGGCGAGCAGATCCGGCGCGCGGGGCTCGTCCGCGAGCAAGTGGAGGGCCCAGTATCCACGCAGCGGGTGCCTCAGATCGGCGATCACCGTGCTCCGGTGTACGTCCGGCCGATACAGCCGCCTGATCGCGGCGATCGCAGCCCGGCGTAGCTCGGCGTTCTCTGCCGCCGCCTGGCCAGCGAGCTCGTGGATGTACTCTGGGCCCTCCTCGGTGGCGAACCCCGGCATGTCCTGGAAGTTCTGCCAGCGGAGCGTTGCCCGCCCGAGGACCTCCCAAAGCGCGTCGAAGTGTGTGTACTCGCCGAGCTCCTTTGGAGTGATCGGGTCGACGAGCTCATCGCCCGGCGCTGCAGCATCAGCCACGAATGTCATGGCGACATCGGCGACGTCGGGTGCGATGGCACGCACCTTCGTGGGGGCGCGCGGACGGGATAAATCGTCATTGTGACGCCGACGCGCGAGGTATCGCGCGGCGAGCTGGGCAACCTCGGGATCGGGATCGACGGCCGCGCGGGTCATCCACGCCAGCGCCCTGTCCTCTTGCCGCCACGCGATGAAAGGCAAGCGCGCGGCCGCCCAGCGGCGCTGGACCACAGAGCCGCTGACGAGCACGTCCGCGACGACCGGCAGCATGCGAGCGTCGCCGATCTCGTCGAGCACCACGCGGGCGGCTGCCGCCACGGACTCGCGCTCGAGCGCCGCCAGCAGCGCCTGGACCTGCGGGTCCGTCACGACAGCCTCTCCCGCCCGACGCACGAGCGCCCGATATGCCCGCTCGCTGTGCGCCTGCACGGCGGCGTCGTGCGCGGGCAGCGACGGCACCGGCGGACGCTCGTCGTCCGAGGGTCGTGCGGGCGTGGTCGAAAGGATGGCCAGCCACAGGTCGAGTGGGAGGTCCGGCGTATCGATGGTGAAGTACTCCCATGCCAGTCGCCGCTCGCTCTCCTCGAGCGAGCAGAGCGAGGACAACAGGCGCTCCTTTGGCGCCTGGATGCCGCCGTCGATGATGCGCCGCCAGGCTTCGACACGCACCGGCAGGAACGGATCACCGAGCGCTGCGCACAGGATGTTCGCCGTCTCCGCGCCCTTCGCGTCCACGTTCGAGCGCGAGAGAATGGCCCGCCACCGGGCCGGACCGCAGGCGTCGTGGAGGAAGCTCGCGTACAGATGCTGAACCTCCTCGGAGGCGACGTACGCCGCACCGAGCAGGCCCGCCGTCCACGCCCACTCCCACAGGCTGAGCCAGTGCTCTGACGACAGGCCGCGTAGGCGGCCGTGGATCGAGACGGATGTCGGGGAGTCGCCCGGTGCCCGGTAGGAGAATGAGAGCGCGCTCAACTGGTGACGCAGCAGCGCTTCCTTCCGCTGCTCAGGACTACCGTGGCGGCGGACAGCGAGCAGAATGACGTCGGCACCGGCCCTGTGCTCATCCAGATCGGCGAGCCGCTCGAGCGCTCGATGCAAGGGGGCACCGTGCAGCCACGCGACCCGGGCTCGCTCGGCCAGTGGCCCCTCACGCGTCAGCAGCGGCTGCAGTTCCTCGGCCCAGGGACCGCGCTCGCGCTCTCCGAGCAGCTCCAGACCGTCGGTGAGGCGAAGGAGCTGCGGCGCCGAGAGCTCGGGCTCAAGGTGGCGGAACAGGAACTCCGCCCACGAGGCCATCGCACTGCGGTGAATGTCGCGGTCGGTGTACCGCGGCACCTCGAACACGTCCTCGCCGGCGATCCACGCCTGGATGTCGGGGTGACTGGCGGCGTACAGCCGCGCACGCTCGCGCCGAAGCCCGACAGCGTGCCGCAGGATGGCCGCGCGCACGTCGTCTTCGACATGCACGCGGCCGGGAAGAACATGTCCTGGCAGACAGGTCAGTAGCCTCAATCGCCGGCTCAGCGCTCGCACGATGAGGTCGATCGGCACGGACCCTGGCTCGCGCTCGAGCAAAATCCTGACAGCGAGAGAGGCGGCCGTCAGCGGTTGCTCTGGGTGGCTGAGCAGATGGCCAAGCACGTCGGAGACGTCCCGGCGGAGCGCGCTCAGGTGTAGCAATACCTCCTGCACGCCGGGGTCCGGCAGGCGGGCCAGCAGGGCGAGCGGCACTGGCTGTTCTGACCCGTCCGCCAGATAGTGCGCGGCGCAGAACTCGACGAAGCTCTTGTGCGTGAATTCCCACGCGTCCGGGCCGACGCGTTGCACGAAACTCCCGGCCTCGAGCAACGCGTGCAGGTTGTCCGCCTCCTCGTCGCCGAGCTGGCCGGAGCGCTCGAGCGCTCCGAGGTCCTCGCTCGTGAGGGTCGTGCGGCCGCGGAGGAGCATGCGCCAGGCCAGCGCACCGAGCATCGGCAGTCCCTTGCGCTCGCACCAGCGGCGGACCGAGGGCGAGATCCGTCCGCTCTGCTCGGCGGCGTGAAGCATATGATGGATGGCGTTGCGCAACAGCCGGGCGCGCGCGTCCGTCGGCCGGGTTCCGGGGAGCGCGAGTAAACCGACCCCGAGCGGCGTGCGACAAAGGTCTGTCTGCATCACCGTCCACGGCATGATCTCGTGCCCTACCGAGCGCGGCCACTGCGTCTCGCGGGGCGGGATGAGCTCCTCCCGGCCCTCCAGCTTCAGCAACGCATCGACGTGACGACGGTCGAGATCGTCGACCTCGCAGGCTGCGAAGTCCGATGGCGTGTTCGCCAGATGACGGGTCGTCGCTACCACCGGACCCGGCCAAGCGCGCAGCTGCGTCAGCAGTTCTTCTCGCGCGAGAGCGCCGAGTTCGTCGAGTCCGTCGACGAGCAGCCACACCGACCCTCGCAGGCCAGGGGTCGTGAGCGCGCCGACCACCTCGTCGCGGCCGACGTCCGCGAGCGGAGCCCCGATCGCCGAGTACAAGTCGGCGCCTTCGCGCACCCGTCGAGCGTCGAGACGAACGGCCGGCCCGTACCAGCGTTGCTCGCCCGCCACCAGGTCGTGGTGCAGCTTGCGCAGGAGCATCGACTTGCCCGAGCCGGGACGGCCAAGGACCAGCAGCCGGCGCGCCGCGAGGACGCGCTCGACGATCCAGGAGTTCGTGCTCCCTCGCGAGTAGACGGAGCGCTGCTCCAGCGGCCCGTGGACCGCGAGCTCGACAATCTCCTCGGCCGAGCGAATCCGTCCTCTAAAATCGGTGACGCTCGCCGCTGATCGCCGGATCTTGTCGAAGAAGCCCGTCGCAGGCTCTCCGAGGTCGACGATCCCCTGCATGACGAACAGATGGGTCCGGCTCCGCACCGGAATGATGTGTCGCCATGGCTCATGGGGCAGCCAGGGGAGCGGCCGCCCACGCTCGTCGTCCGCCCGACGAACCGCGACGAGCGCCGGATCGTCGTTCGCCACCAGAAACCGCGGCGCATCCCGCCAGCCCGCACCCGCGAGTCGCGCCGCGAGCTGCTCCAGGGTGTCGTCGCGCGGCCTGGCGACGCCGTCGGCGGCGAAGTCTGCGAGCAGGAAGACGCCCGGTAGGATCTCCGCGATCGGGCTCGAGTCCACGGAACCACCCCTTTCAACTCTCCATCACTTCTGTCCGAAGATGGGTGAGGACAGGTGTCTCGAGGATTGTTCCCGAGATACCGAACATGCCGAGCAGACGGTCGATGGCGGCGTCTCCGGCGGGGGTCCGGGCGAGACGCTCCAAGATGATCGCTGCCGGCCGATGCAACCCGGCTTCCGTGTGGATGGTCCGAGAGGCGATCTCGTGCCGCTGAGAACCGAAGGTCTCACTGGTCTTTTTCACGCCGGCGAGCATCGACTCGCACTCGAGGACATATTCGCGGTTGCCGAGGTCGAGCGCCCTTTGAAACTGCCCGAGCCATCGCCGCAACGGGCGGTACTCCTCGCGCATTTGAAGCGCCGCGAGTACGAGGTCCTCGGGGGTCCTGGCGTTTTCGATGATCTCGACGAGCAGCGGGGGCACGACGAAGCGCAGGAGCCGCGTCGCCGTGTCCTCCAGCGCCGCCAGGTAGCGCCCGCGGACCGCGTCGATCATGGCGAAGGTCCTCGCTACGGCATCCCCGTCCGGCCTCACGAGCCCGCTCTGGGCGAGAAAGCGGCGCCGTACAGGATGACCCACATAGGTGACGTTCAACACGGCGCTACGGGCGAGATAGCCGACGGAGCCCCACAGGACCTGCGATCCGTAGGCGCTCGCGGCTTCCCCGTTCGCTCTCATCGCAGCGATGTTCTCCTTGTGCCAGCGCTGAAGTGCAGGGACATGAAAGATCTCTTTGTAGTACCGCGAGCGAACCTGCGGCAGGCCGTCAGGCTCCGGAATCGGACACAAGATCCCTCGAGCGTGGAGCCCGAGGACCGGCGAGGACTCGCCGGTCCACGCCTCGACGTGTTTTTGCTCGACCAGCATGCGATCGCGCAACACGATCGCTCCGAGCACGGTAAGCAACGATTCGAGCGCGATGCCACACCAACCTGCGGTGCTCCACTTCAATTCTTCCTGACCGACGGCGACCAGCCCCCACACGTCTTCTCGCGGGGCCCTGCGAGAAGAGCTCCGCGATGTCTTGGTAGATCCAATTGTCGGTGAGCATATCGAACCCGACCGGCATTTCGATATGCATCGGGAGCTTCAGGGCGCGGCGGATATCGTTGACTGCGCTCGACTCGTGCGGGAGGGCTCGTTCGAGGGCATCGAGCAGCGGCGGATCGACGAGCCCTCTCCGGACGAGCGCGGGGACCACGAGCGCGGCGTAGTCCATCGCGCTTCCTGTCGGCGTGGGCAGCTCAGGGCCCAGGCTATGGTCCCCCAAGACCCGGAGGAGGAGCCCGTGAACCCAGTGCGGGTTAGGCGCATTCCTGCCCAGGAATTCGACAAGGAGCCTTTCGCTGCCAGGTTCGCGCATCACCAGTGCAGTGCCTCAACCAGGAAATTCGATCAAGTCGGGAGCGCACGTCATCCGGAAGAAGGCGCCCCGCGACCTCGGAGGCCGACTTCGAGTTCAAGATCTTCGGTGGGGAGGACGAGGCGCGGGGCGTCAACCAACGGGCCCGGCGCCGCCGGCGCCGGCCGCGTGCGCGCCCGTTCGCCCGCGTGTGCGCCCAACATGCCGAGGCCGCCCACGGCGTGGCTCCCTCGCCGACGACCCCGACAAGGCGCCATGCGCCCCGCGCTGGGGTTCAAGATGGGGGCGGGGATCGCGCCCGCGGTCGCGTATGCCGTGAGCGCCTGGTTTTATTGAGCGGCATCCGCCCGGCTATCAAGCACGCGGCCGCACCGTTGGGCCACCTGCGGGTGGCCCCCGTATCGTTCGTAGCCCATACGGGCCGCGACTTCCGGCGTATTCGTTCGCCGCGACAAGGCGGACTGATCACATTCCTGGTCGGCGTACTCGAACGCGACCCGGCGGGTATCGGCTCAACGTGAATGAAGCCAATGAAGTTGCTCGACCACCAGGCCTTTGTCGGGCAGGCGATTCTGCGCGCGAAGTCTCGCACGCTGAGTCCCGGCGCGTGCGGGACGCTCAGCGTCCGGCTCCGCGGAGCGACTTCGAGGTCCGAGTCCTTAGCGAGAAGCAGCGATGTGCATGGCTCCTGGCACGGGAGAGTGGTTCGCTCATTGACCACATCTCGGGGGCGTACCTCCGCCACATTCACAGGCGCAATCTCTCGCTTCGGGCCCGTCGGGCACGGCGGTTTGCCCCTTGCCACGGCAATCACAATAGCAGGCGCCAGGAACAACCTTACAGCCTGGGCGAGCTTCACATGTGCGGCGCGCGGCGCTGTCCGGCACCTCGAGCTCGGCCTGATCAATGCCTTGCTCGCAGGGGAGCTCGGCCTTCCGGCAGCGATACTCCCGGGACGGACCCACCGTCGCTCGCTCGAGGGTGCATTCGGTCGAGGCCATGCACTGGGCGCGGGTCAGGCCCGCGCAGTCCGAGCTTCGCGCAGTGGATATTTCGGGCGGGCTCTCGCGTCCGGGAGCGGCCGCAGCGCCCCCGTGCGCCGCCCCGCTGGGCGCGCCGGGATGCCCGCCGCAGGGCTCGAGCAGGAGCAGAGACGACAGCACGGCGCGGGTCCAGGTCCACATGAGTAACTCCCATCATGCCTCAATCCGCAGGTTGGCGCTCGCTCGGGCGTCGCCGCGGAGCCTGTCGTCGGCCGTTGCAAGCGCGGCCGGAGCACCCGGCGCTGCGAGCCGCTGAGCCAAGACCCGGGCCAACGCGCGACTGCTGAACGGGGCGCCAGCTGGATGCGCGGCGGCAACGACATCCGCAGCGCCCGATGTTCGACAGCGCCGATGGGCGCATCGCCGGTCCTGCGACCTGCGGCTCGGAACTGACCCCTCGGCGATGTCTGAAGCTACTTCACCTGGCGAATGCGCGGCGATGCGATCACGATTTCGCCCATGGGCTCTCCTGGGCGTACAGGGCCCGACGAGGCCGCACGGAGGCGGCCTCATCTCAGGAGCACGAGGCGCTGCACGAGCCAGAGCCTCGTGCTCGTCCCGAGCCCGGATCTGGTCGTGTCCCGTTCCGGCGGGATCGGGCTGGTTGGACGCGCCGCGCCGGTCGGCCGCAGCCGTCGCGCAAGCGCCTCACTGCGGGACGAGCACGCTGACGCTGTAGGCCGGCATCTCGTAGCGGAAGGCGTTGGTGGCGGCGGGGGTGAGCGCTGGTCCGGAGACCAGCTCGGGCTCGGGGCCGGTGAGCTGCCAGACGGCGACGCTCGAGTAGTCGGCGTAGGCGGCGAGGGTCACGGCGGCGGTCAGGGGGCCGCCGGTCTTGTTGATGGCGACGATGACGGTGCGCGCGGGGTCGGCGACGTCGGTGCTGGCGTAGACGCTGGTGGCGGCGACGTCGGAGGTGACCGCATGGATCGAGGTGTCGCCGAACTTGCTGCCCTGGCCGTCGTAGCTGGTGAAGGCGCGGAGGGCGGCCCAGATCATGGATGTCTGCTCGGACAGGGCCCAGTAGGCCGCCAGGGTCACGCCCTCGCGGCCGAAGATGCCGAGCACGTCGGCCTGGGCGATGGCGCCGGAGATGTGGCCGCCGCCGCCGTAGTTGTACTCGGTGAAGCCGAGGCCGGTGCCGGGGTAGTGCTCGTCGATGCGCTCCTTGAGCCACGGGATCAGGCGCACCGGGCCCTGCACGACGTCGTTGGCGATCCAGGTGTCCTCCTGGAAGCTGTCGTCCCACAGCGAGCGCGGGGCCTGCACGCGCGCCTCGACCGAGGCCGGCGAATTGTCGTCGCCGGTGATCCGCTGGCCGTTGGCGTAGACCTCGGTGTACCAGTGGAGGTCGAGGACGTCGACGAGGCGCTTGCCCGCCTGCGCCTCGGCCTCGGCCATCGCCTGCAAATAATAGGAGATGAACTCGCCCTGGGCGTCGGGGGCGTTCTGCAGGGTGGTGTAGCCGCTGTAGCCGTAGGAGACGAAGCCGGCGACGATCGCGTTGGCGGCGACGTCCTTGATGGCGCCGGCGAACTCGGTGTTCTTGTCGACGAGCTCGGCGTAACCGACCGGGTCGGGGTGGATCCGCTCGTGCGTGGACGACCAGAGGTCGGGCTCGTTGTCGAGGGAGAACAGGAGGCGCGCGCGCTCGCCGTGGAAGGCGTCGGGGAATTGGGCCTGCAGCCAGGCGACGAACTCGTCCTGGTAGACGGCGTCGTCGTTCAGGTCGGGCTCGCTGTCGAAGGCGGCGTCCTTGCGGGCGATGGTCGGGTGGAAGCGCGTCTCGAGGTAATTGGGGGTCTGGTCGACGTCGCCGCCGCCGTCCTTGTCGGCGGCCACATAGCCGCAGATCGGGACGGTCACGAGCAGGTCGGCGCCGGCGTCGAGCACGTCGGCGGCGACGGCCCGCACGACCTCGCCGGGGATGTCGCCGTCGACGCCGAGCTGCGAGGCGAGGTAGTCGTCGTTCTGGTGCTGATAATCGGCGCCGGCGTTGCTGGCGTTATTCTCCCAGTTGTACGCGGTCATGCGATTGCCGCCCGCGCGCACCAGGGCGAGGCCGCGGTTGGTGGTGGCGAGGTCTTCGTATTGATTGGTGCCGTAGATCCACGGCGAGATCGGGTGGCGATCGGTGTCGGCGCGAATTTCAAAGGTGACGTCGCCGCTGCCGGGGTCGCCCGGCTCGACCAGGGAACCGGGGTCGGGCCCATCGCCCTCCGTCGCAGATTGGCTCCCCGCCGGGGTATAGAAGCACGCGGGCCCTGTCAGGGCGACGATGATGGGTAGTCTGTTGTGCACCATCGACCCCAGTGTCGGCCGTGCCCTCGGCGATTTCAAGCCGCGGGCGGGCTGTGTCGGCGCGCTCTCGGCCCTGTGCCTGAGCGGGCGCGGAGCGCGAGCGGTGCGGCCATTCATCGAAGTTGCATGGCGGCCAGGGTAACCGAGCGCGGGCGTGAGAAGATGTCCCGAAGGACATGTCAGCGGCGCGCGCTCTCGAGTGCGCGCGCGGCAGGACGTCTGGCGACGTAGCGAGCGGGCTCGAACAGGCCGGCGCTCGCGGGTGCGCGCGAGAGGACGTCTGGCGATGCAGCGAGCGGGCCCCACCGCGGGATGTGCGCTGTTGCGCCGAGACGATCGGTCAAGTAGAACCGAGCCCGTGAGCCGGGGCGACGCGCGCGACCGCCTGATTCAGGCGGCCATCGACTTGATCTGGACGTCCAGCTACGGGGCGGTCAGCGTCGACGCCATTTGCGAGCGCGCGCAGGTGCGCAAGGGCAGCTTCTACCACTTCTTCGCCAGCAAGGACGACCTGGTGGTGGCGGCTCTCGACACCCACTGGAGCAGCCGCCGGCCGGTCCTCGACGACGTGTTTTCGGCCTCGCGCGCGCCGCTGGAGCGGCTGCAGCGGTACTTTACCCACATCGGCGAGCGCCAGGGTGAGGTCCGCGGGCAGTACGGGCGGGTCCTCGGCTGCTTCCACCACGCGGTCGGCAGCGAGTGCGTGCAGCGGCCCACGGCGGTGGCGGCCAAGGCGCAGGAGATCAGCCTGGCGCTGCGCCGCTACATCGAGTCGGCGGTGCGCGACGCCCAGGCCGAGGGCGCCCTGCCGTCCGGGGACCCGGTGGCGGCCGCGAAGGGCCTGTTCGCCTACGTGACGGGCGCGCTGGCCCAGGCCCGTGTCCACGACGACCTCGAATTGCTGCGCCAGCTGCCCCAGACCGCCTGGCTGGCGCTGGGCATGGCCGGGCCGCCGAAGCCCGGCGCGTGAGCGGCCCTGTCCGGCTGCTCCGCGCGTTTTCGCGCCCTCGAACTTGACTAAACAGTCATCTCCCACGACCTCCTCGACAGCTCGGTAACCGCCCATGTGGATCGTCCGACTCGCGCTGCGCCGCCCGTACACGTTCGTGGTGATGGCCTTGATGCTGCTGCTGTCGGGCATCTGGGTGGTCCGGCAGACGCCCACCGACGTGCTGCCGGACGTCGACATCCCGGTGATCAGCGTGGTGTGGACGTACACCGGGCTGCCGGCGCAGCAGATCGAGCAGCAGGTCACGCTGTTCAGCGAGCAGTCGCTGGCCGGCAACGTGGCCGACATCCAGAGCATCCAGAGCGACAGCTTCGACGGGGTGTCGGTGATCCGGCTGTTCTTGCAGCCCGACGCGGACGTCGCCTCGGCGATGGCGCAGGCGACCGCGGCCTCGCAGACGATCGTGCGCCGCATGCCGCCGGGCATCGTGCCGCCGATCATCCTCCGCTACACGGCGTCGAGCGTGCCGATCCTGCAGCTGGCGTTCTCGAGCGACACGCTGTCGGAGGCCGAGATCTACGACCACGTCAATCAGCGCGTGCGGACGATGCTGAGCGTGGTCCGCGGGACCCGCTTCCCGCTGCCCGCCGGGGGCAAGCAGCGCCAGATCACCGTCGACCTCGACCCCGCGGCCCTGCGCGCGCACGGGGTGTCGCCGGCCGAGGTCAGCCAGACGATCGCGGCCCAGAACCTGACCCTTCCGACAGGCGCAGCCAAGATCGCCGAACGCGAGTACCGCATCAGCCTCAACAGCAGCCCGGAGGCGATCGCGGCGCTCAACGAGATCCCGCTGACGGGCGCGGCCGGGCGCCAGCTGTTCGTCCGCGACGTCGCCCACGTGCACGACGGCTACGCGATCCAGACCAACATCGCCCGCCGCGACGGGCGGCGCTCGGTGGTCCTCAGCGTGATGAAGACCGGCGACGCGTCGACCACCGAGGTCGCCGACCGCGTGAAGGCGCTGGTGCCGGTGATCCGCGCGGCCGCGCCGGAGGGCCTCGAGGTCGAGCTGCTGTCCGACCAGTCGACGTTCGTGACGCGCGCGATCGACGGCCTGCTGGTCGAGGGCGTGATCGCGATGGTGCTGACGGCGGCGATGATCCTGCTGTTCCTCGGCAGCGTGCGCGCGACGGTGCTGGTGGCCATCAACATCCCGCTGGCGGTGATCATCGCGCTGCTGTGCCTGCGCGCCCTGGGAGCGACCATCAACGTGATGACGCTCGGCGGGCTGGCGCTGGCGGTCGGGATCCTGGTCGACGACGCGACGGTCGAGATCGAGAACATCCACCGCAACCTGGCGATGGGCAAGGGCCTGACGCGGGCGATCCTCGACGGGGCGCAGCAGATCGCGGTGCCGGCGTTCGTGGCGTCGCTGTGCATCAGCATCGTGTTCGTGTCGGTGGTGTTCCTCGAGGGGCCGGCCCGCTTCATCTTCCTGCCGATGGGCATGGCGGTGGCGTTCGCGGTGATGGGGTCGTACCTGCTGTCGCGCACGCTGGTGCCGACGCTGGCCCGCTACCTGCTCGCGGAGCACCACACGGCCGCGCCGTCGCGCGGCCTGTTCGCGCGGATCCACCGCGGCTTCGAGGCCGGCTTCGAGCGCGTGCGGGCCCGCTACGTGGGCCTGCTGGCGTGGGCGCTGGCCCGCCCGCGCACGGTGGCGACGCTGTTCGCAATGGTGGTGGCGGCGACCGTGGCGCTGGCGCCGTTCGTCGGCCGCGACTTCTTCCCGCAGGTCGACGCCGGGCAGGTGCGCCTGCACGTGACCGCGCCGCCGGGGACGCGGATCGAGGAGACCGAGCGGTGGTTCTCGCGGGTCGAGGACCGGATCCGCGAGCTGGTGCCGGCCGACCAGCGCGAGAGCATCCTCGACTTCATCGGCATGCCCAGCGGCTATACGCTGGCGATCACCGACAGCAGCAACGTCGGCTCGTCCGACGGCGAGATCCTGCTGACTCTGGCCCACGACCGCGAGCTGGCGACCGCCGACATCGTCCGCGCGCTGCGCGAGCAGCTGCCGCGCGAGTTCCCCGAGCTGTCGTTTTACTTCCAGCCGGCCGACATCGTCACGCAGATCCTCAACTTCGGCCTGCCGTCGCCGATCGACGTGCAGGTGTCGGGGGCGCAGCGCGACGCGACCCTGAAGGCGGCCCGCTCGCTCGAGGCCGAGCTGCGCGCGGTGCCCGGGGTGGTCGACGTGCACCTGCACCAGATCGTGGCGGCGCCGCGGCTGCACGTCGAGGTCGACCGCCAGCGCGCGCACGAGGCCGGGCTCAGCGAGCGCGACGTGGCGGCCAACCTGCTGCTGATGGTGTCGTCGTCGACGCAGGTGAGCCCGACGTTCTGGACCGACCCGAAGTCGAGCTTCGCCTATCCGGTGGCGATCCAGGTGCCGGAGCACCGGGTCGACTCGCTGGCGGCGCTGCAGGGGCTGTCGCTGCCGACGGCGGCCGGCGAGCAGAAGCTGCTGATGGACGTGGCCGACTTCCGCCGCGCGACCACGCCGGTGTTCGTCAGCCACATGAACGTGCAGCCGACCTACAACGTGCGCGCGGACGTGCAGGACTCGGACCTCGGCTCGGCGGTGGCCCAGATCGAGGCGATCGTGCAGAAGCACCGCGAGGCGCTGCCGCCCGGGGCGACGATCGCGGTGCGCGGCCAGGCCGAGAGCATGCAGGTCGGCTTCGCCAGGCTCGGCGTCGGCCTCGGGTTCGCGGCGCTGCTGGTCTACGCGTTGATGGTGATCAACTTCCAGTCGTGGAAGCTGCCGTTCATCATCCTGATGGCGCTGCCCGGCGCGGCCGTCGGCATCGTGTTCACGCTGTTCGCCACCGGCACGACCTTCAGCATCCCGTCGCTGATGGGCGCAGTGATGAGCATCGGCGTGGCCACGGCCAACTCGATCCTGGTGGTGTCGTTCGCCAACGAGCTGCGGCCGCAGGGCATGTCCGCCGCCGAGGCGGCGCTGACCGCCGGCAGCGTGCGCCTGCGCCCGGTGCTGATGACTGCGGCGGCGATGTTCATCGGCATGCTGCCGATGTCGCTCGGGCTCGGCGAGGGCGGCGAGCAGAACGCGGCCCTCGGCCGCGCGGTGATGGGCGGCCTGGCCGGGGCGACTCTGGCGACCCTCGGCTTCGTGCCGGTGGTCTACAGCGTGCTGGCGCGGCGCTGGCACCCGCCGGCGGTCGACCCCGATCTCGCCCTACCCGGCGATGCACACGCGAAGGAGAGCGTATGACGACGATGCAGTCCGGCAGGCCAGGGTGGGCGATGATGGCGATGATCGCGGCGGTGCTGGCCGGCGCGGTGGTGATCGGCGTGGGCCCCCGGCTCGAGCAGCGCGACGCGCGGGCGCGGACGCTGGCGCAGGCGACCGGGCCGAAGCGCGTGCGCACGGCGGCGGTCCGCGCGGGCGACGAGGCCCACCAGCTGACGCTGCCGGCCAGCTCGACGCCGATCCGTCAGTCGGCGCTCTACAGCAAGTCGACCGGGTTCGTGCGCCGCTACCTGGTCGAGCTCGGCGACGCGGTGAAGGCGGGCCAGGTGCTGGCGGAGATCGAGGCGCCGGAGACGGACGAGGAGATCCGGCTGGCGCGCGCGCGCCTGGCGGAGGCGCGCGCGAACGTGGGGATCCACCAGGCGACGTCCGATCGCACGCGCAGCCTGGCGGGCAGCGGGGCGGTGTCGCGGCAGGAGGCCGACGACGCGCTGGCGGTGGCCAACTCGGCCGACGCGCTGGTGGCGACGCGCAAGGCCGACCTCAAGCGGCTGCAGGCGCTGCGCGAGTACCAGCAGATCGTGGCGCCGTTCGACGGGGTGGTGACGCGCCGCCTGGTCGACTCCGGGGCGCTGGTCGGCCCGGCTCGCTCCGGCAGCGGGCCGATGTTCGAGATCGCCGACGTGTCGACGCTGCGGGTGCTGGTCGACGTGCCCGACAGCCACGCGGCCGACGTGAAGGTCGGCAACCAGGCCGAGCTCTACTCGCCGCGCGACCCGTCGCGCGTGGTGAAGGGCGTGGTCACGCGCACGAGCGGGGTGCTCGAGACGACGACGCGCACGCTCCGCGTCGAGATCGAGGTGCCCGGGGACGAGGCGGTGCTGCCGGGCTCGTTCGTGTACGTGCGCCTGCAGGTGCCCCGCGCCCGCCCGGTGCCGACGATCCCCGCGAGCGCGCTGGTGGTGCGCAAGGAAGGGACGCTGGTGGCGAAGGTGGCGGAGGGGGCGGTGACCCTGGTGCCCGTGAAGCTCGGCCGCGACCTCGGCAAGGAGATCGAGGTGCTCGAGGGCGTCGCCGCCGGCGACGAGGTGGTGCTGCAGCCGCCCGACACGCTCGAGAACGGGCAGGCCGTCGAGGTGGTGCCGACGGTCGGGTGAGGATGTGTCGAAGGACATGCTCGATGAGGCATGGCGATTCGAACATGTCTTGAAGGGCATATCTCTCGCGAGAGATGGACCGTGAACGAGCGGTTCGCCGGGCGAGCGGGCGCACGGCTCGCTCCCGGCCTCGTCGCGGAGAACTCCCGTCAGGGCGGCGCTCCTGTCATCGCTCAGAGCAGGGCTTGCATCGCCGCGACCGCCTCGTCATCCGTGAGCGTCTCGGCGTCCGCGCCGGGCTGCAGCTCGATGTCGAGGAATCCCGGGACGCGAGCGCGACCCGCACCATGCGCCACCCAGATCTTGTGGTCGCGCGCGACCTGCTCCAGCCGCTTCGGGAACTCCGCCGCGTCGATGCGCGCGTAGACGTGGAACAGGTTCGTCGGCGGGACCTCCGGCGCCACGATGAAACGCGCGTCCTTCGCGAGCCGGGCCGCCAGCCGCTGCGCGCGCGCCACCCACTTGGGGATCCGCGCGAGCACGTCGTCGATGCGCATCGCAGCCGAGGCCGCGTAGGGAAAATACGCCGCGACGTTGCCGCCGTGCCGGTGCCGCCACAGCCGCGCCCCGTCGATCAGCTCCTTCGAGCCGGCCACGACCGCGCCCCCCAGCGCGCCGATCGTCTTGTACAGCGAGACGTAGGCCGACGAGCAGCCCCGGCAGACCTCGGCGAGGGGGCGCCCGAACGCCGGCGCCGCCTCCCACAGGCGCGCGCCGTCGATGTGCAGCGGCACGCCTCGCTCGCGGCACGCCGTCTTCAGGTCCTCGAGCTCGGCCCACGTCTGCATCTGCCCCGTCCAGCGGGCCGGCAGTTCGACCGACACCACGGCCAGCGGCTCTGGCGCGTGGCGGACGTCGTCGCCGAGCAGCACTCGGCCCCACGGCGACAGGACCACCTCGTGCATTCCGTGCAGCACCTCGAACGCGGCGCTCTCGTGCAGCAGGTGGTGCGACGACGGGTGCACGCCGAGCGCGCGACCGCGGCTGCGATCCGCGTACAGCCGCAGGAGACAGAGCTGACCCATCGTGCCGGTCGGCATGAAGCAGGCCGCCTCGAAGCCGAGCAGAGAGGCGATCCTCTGTTCGAGCGTCTCGACGAGGTCGCCCGTGCCGTAGCGATCGGCGACGGCGTGTTGCTGCTGGCACCATTGACCGATGCGCACGAGCTCGGCGCCGTCGAAGATGCGGGCGCCGGTGACCAGCGCGCCGCGGCAGGTCGCGATGAGCTGGTCGACGCCGCCGGGCGGTCGAGCCGGCGGCGGCGCGGGACGCAGGGGCGGGGCCGCCGTCGCGGCCCGCGGTGCGCACCCAGCGAGCGCGCCGCCCATGCCGGCCGCCAGCGAGATCATCCAGTCGCGTCGCAAGAGATCGGTCATGCGTGGGACTCTAGCCGAGCACGCCGGCAATTGGCAGCGCCCGCGAGGCAGGCCGCGGGCGGTTCGTATGTTTGAAGAGACATGGCTGTTTCGCCATGTCTCTGCGGTCATGTCGAGGTCAGCAGTCGTCGCCGATGGTGCCGTTGGGGCCGCCGGTGGGCGGGAGCTCGAGGATGTTGCCGTTGAAACAGCCCGGCTTCTCGTCGTCGTCCTCGGTGGTGGCGGCGGTGGTGGTCTGGACCTCCGCGGTGTCGCCGCCGGTGGTGGTGTCGTCCTCGCCGCCGGTCGACTCGTCGCCGGTGTCGTTGCGCTCGATGTTCTTGTCGTCGGGGTCGTCGCAGGCGACGGCGGCGGTGAGGGAGAGGGCGAGGAGGAGGGCTGTGAAGATCTTGGACATGACGCGGGTCTCCGTGACGACGCGCAAGCTCCGGCGGCGGAGGTTCGCGCGGCGCGATCGAACTGTCGGTTGGGGGGTCGAAGGCGGGCCGGAGGACGGCCCGGCAGGGGCGGACGGACGAGGGCCGCGCGGCCGGCGTGGCTGCGCGGCCGCCCTGGCGAGGCGAGGCGAGGCATGGCCCGCAGCGCCGTGACTCGGATGGCGGTGGTTACTGGCCCGAAGGGATAGGGTTACGAGGCTGGAGGCCGTGGACTGCGTGCGCGGCTGGTCGGTGGCGCGCCGAGGTCTCAGGGTCGAGAGGCGGGCGGTGGCGGTGCAACCTGGCTCCTGGGACAGGTCTCAAAGGACCGGTGAGCATCGACGTCAAGTGAGACCGGGGCGTCGGCGCCGGAGTTTTCGCGGTGCAGCGAACTGGAAGGGCGTGCAGTGAGCGGCCGCCTGTGGCAGGATACGTAGCTATGGAGCACCGCACCCGAACAGTCGCGCAAAACGAACAATGCACCGTGCTGCAGTGCACGTGCGGGATGCTGCACGTGAGCGTCGGGTCGGTCACGGTTCGCATGCGGCCGGCCGCTGCAGCCGGCCTGCGCGACGCGGTGGCGGCGGCGCTGCAAAAGATCGAGGCCGACGATCCGTCGCGCGCCGCGGGGCGGGTCGCCTCGCGCGGCGAGGACCTGCCGTCGTGACGCTCGCGGAGGTCACCTCGCGCGGCGACGATCTGCCGTGACGCTCGCGGAGGTCACCTCGCGTCGTGACGCTCGCGTCGCGCGGCGGCGGCCTGCCTTCGTGAGCCCCGCGATCGCGCGGCGAGCTCCGGCGCTGCATGTACAAGCGCGGCGCTCGAACTCGCGCTGAAACGCGATCTGCAGGCGTTTTGGGGCGAAAAGAAGGCTCGCAGCGGCTGTGGGGAGGTGCAGGAGATCGAGTAGAGTGGGCCTCGGTAGCCGGCCATGAGCGAAGCGCAGGAAGTCGTCGACCGCAGCCCCAAGGCGAGGATCGGGAACGTCTTCGCCGACGAGTTCAAGATCCTCCAGCACCTCGCGCGCGGTGACGTGGCCGACACGTTCCTGGCCGAGTTCATCGACCCACCGACACAGGTGTGGATCAAGATCTGCCGCGCCGAGTACTCGCACGACCGCGCCCAGGCCGAGCGCCTGCTGCGCGAGGCGCGGGCCGCCGCGGCGGTGCTGCACGCCAACGTGTTGGAGGTCCTCGACGCCGACATCGCGCCCGAAGGCGACGTCTACGTGGTGACCGAGGCGTTCGAGGGCGAGGACCTCGGCCAGCTGCTGCGCCGGAACGGCCGCCTGCCGTGGCCGCGCGTGCGAGGCATCGCCCTGCAGATCGCGGAGGGCCTGCAGGCGGCGCACGCGGCCGGGGTGGTCCACCGCGCGATCAAGCCCGGCAACGTGATCCTCGGCGAGGGCGACCACGTGAAGGTCGCCGACTTCGGCATGGTCGCGGTCGAGGAGGTGACGCAGGACCGCGAGGCCGGCACCGTGGTGCTCGGCGACGCGGTCCACTTCATCGCCCCCGAGCAGGCGCTCGGCGAGGCGGTCGACCAGCGCAGCGACATCTATTCGCTCGGGGTGCTGATGTACACGCTGCTGTCCGGGCGGGTGCCGTTCTTCGGCCGGCCGACGCAGGTGACGATGCAGCACAAGTTCGCGGCCGCGGCGGCGCTCGGCAGCGTGGCGCCGGAGGCCGAGATCCCGCCGCTGGTGGAGTCGCTGGTGCTCAAGGCGATGTCGAAGCGCCGCGAGGACCGCTTCCAGGACATGAGCGCGCTGGTGGCCGCGCTGCAGCAGATCGGCGAGGACGGGGCGCGCGAGGGCGGCGGCGGGGCCAAGGCGGCGGCGCGCAAGCAGCAGCCGACCACCGACAGCGCGATGTTCTACTCGCTCGAGGCGCTGCAGACCGCGCTGGGCCAGACGCCGGACCCGCGGGCGCAGATCGACATCCTCCACAAGATGCAGAAGGCGCTGACGCAGCTGGCCGGCGGCGCGGGGGGCAAGGAGGGCCAGGCCTGGCAGCAGTGGATCGCCCAGGGCCTCGACTACGCGTACTACAACCTGGCGGCCCAGCACCTCGGCGCCGAGCAGTGGCAGGAGCTGGTCCAGACCTACCGCGAGCACGCCGACCTGACGGCCGACCGGGCGATGAAGAGCGGCCTCTACGGGGCGATGGGCTACGTGCTCGACAAGTCGCTCGGCGACGTGACCGGGGCGATCGCGGCCTACCGCAAGATGATCCAGCTCGAGCCGACGTCGCAGGACGCCGTGCTGGCGCTGGCACGCCTGTACGAGCGCGCGCAGCAGTGGGACGCGGCGGTGCAGACGCTCGACCACTTCCTGTCGCTGTGCGCCGACCCGGTCGCGCGCACCGAGGAACTGACGCACGTCGGCAAGCTGCTGCACGAGAAGCTGGTGGCCTCGGAGCGGGCCGAGCTCTACCTGCGCGGGGCGCTCGAGCACACGCCCGGGCACGTGCCGGCGCTGACGCTGCTGGCCGACATGTACCGCGGTCGCAAGGAGTGGCGCGAGCTCGCGGCGGTGTGCGAGGCGCTCCTGACCCACGCGACCAGCTACTACGAGCGGGTCGAATTCGGCATCGAGGCCGGCTTCATCCACTACCGCCAGCTCGGCGACATCGCCAAGGCGACCGAGATCTTCGCCCGCGTGATCGAGCTCGACCCGGAGAACGTGCGCGTCGGCACCGTGCTGTCGAAGATCTACTACGAGGCCGGCAACTACGTCGGCGCCGCGCCGATCTACGAGATGCTGGTGCGCAAGGCCCCGGGCGCGCCGATCAGCGTCAAGGCCCACGTCGAGCTGTGCCTGCGCGCCGCCCGGGTCGAGCGCCTGCTCGGCCGCTCGCAGCGAGCGCTCAAGCTGTTCAAGAAGGCGCTCGACCTCGAGCCCGGCAACTGGACGGCGATGCTCGGCCGCGCCGACCTGACCTTCGAGGCAGGCGAGTGGGAGGCCGCGTTCAACTACTACGAGCAATTGCTGGCCGCGTCCGCCAAGGAGAAGTCCGACAAGGTGGCGGCGGCGATCCAGGTGCGCCTGGCGGAGGTGTGCAAGCGGCGGAACCAGCCGCAGAAGGCGCCGGGCTACCTGCGCAAGGCGCTCGAGCTCGACGCCAACAACTGGCAGGCGCTCGAGGCGACGCTCGAGCACCAGCTGGCGGCCGAGGACTGGCAGGGCGCGCTCAACACCCGCCGGGCGATGATCAACGTCTCGGGCGACGACAACGTCAAGTTCGAGCTGTTCGTCGCCAGCGGCAAGCTGTTCCGCGATCGCCTGCGCGACCCGCAGAAGGCGGTGATCGCGTTCCAGCGGGCGATCGAGCTGCGGCCGCGCGAGCTGAGCGTACTCCACCTCCTGCTCGACACGTTCACCGAGCGCAAGATGTGGCAGGAGGCCGTCGGGGTGCTCGACCGGATCGTCGACGTCGAGCCCGAGCCGGCCCGCCGGGCCCGCTTCCACTACACCGCCGCGGTGCTGCTGCGCGACAACCTGGCCCAGGTCGACGGCGCGCTGGCGCGGTTCGACCGCGTGCTCGACGAGGACCCGAGCCAGCTCAAGGCGTTCCAGGCGATCGACAAGCTGCTGACCCAGCGCAAGGAGTGGAAGGGCCTCGACCGCGCCTACCGCAAGATGATCAATCGCTTGCCGCCCGACGGCGAGACCCCGCTGCGGACGATGCTGTGGTCGAACCTGGCCGAGATCTACCGCACCCGCCTCGGCGACTTCCGGGCCGCGGCCAAGGCCTTCGAGGTCGCGGCGGCGCTCGACGCGGGCAACGCCGACCGCTGGCAGATCCTGGTCGAGCTGTACGAGGCGCTGATCCGCAACAACAACGCGCGCGAGTTCATGGACCCGCTGATCCGCGCCCACTTCACGCTGCTGCGCCTGGAGCCGCACCGCTACGCCAGCTACCACCGGCTGTTCGAGATCTACGTGGCCCGCCGCGAGCTCGACAAGGCGTTCTGCGTCGCCCGCACGCTGGTGTTCGTCAAGCAGGCCAACGCGCAGGAGACCGCGCTGTACAACCGCTATCCGCAGCCGGAGTTCCGCCGGATCAAGCAGCGGCTCGGCGAGGACCTGCTGCGCCGCTGTGTGTTCCACGCCGACGAGGACGCCGGCGTCGGCGCGGTGCTCGGCCTGCTCGCGCCGGTGCTCGCCGGCTGGCGGCCGAAGATGCTGCCGTACCCGCTGCGCCCGTCCGACCGCGTCGACCCCGACGACGACGGCTCGCTGGTCAGCAAGAGCTTCATCTACGTCACGTCGGTGTACGGCTTCCCGCAGCCCGACCTGTACTTCCGGCCAGACGAGCCGGGCGACGTGGCGGTGCTGAACGTCGAGCGCGGCGGCAGCGTGCGGCCGACGATCATCGCCCTCGGCGGCGCGCTGGCGGAGAAGTCGGAGAACAACCTGGCGTTCACGCTCGGCCGCCACGCGCTCGACCTGTACCCGCCGCACTACGCGTTCATGATCATCGACCGCTCGCCCGAGAACCTGAAGGACGTGCTGATGGCGAGCATGCACGTGTGCAAGGTCGGCGCGCCCGAGCTGTCGAGCGGGGCGCAGGCGCTGGCGCGCGAGGTGACGAAGCACCTGCCTGCCGCGGCGATCGAGCGGCTGGCGGCGGCGCTGCAGCGGCTGGTCAAGGGCGGCGAGGTCGACGTCAAGCGGTGGGCCCGGGCGGCCGAGCTGGCCAGCTACCGCGCCGGCTTTTTGTTCTGCAACGACCTCGCCACCGCGGCCCACGCGATCGGCCAGGAGCAGCGGGTGTTCGGCTCGATCCTCGCGCCCAAGGAGGCGCTGCGCGAGCTCGTGGTCTACAGCGTCAGCGAAGAGTACTTCGAGGCGCGCCGCGGCCTCGGCCTCCACGTCGCCTGAGCCGGGCGACTGCGTCCTGCGAGCGGGAGGACGACCACGGCGGTCGTCCTCCCGAGTCGTTTCGCGGAAGCGCACCGGCCTCGCGCGAGCGCTCGCGCGATGCGACGAATGGTGCGACCCGGTCCGCCCCGGCGAAGTTGCATGATCACGCCGACGCGGCCGGCAGGGGGTCGGCTCCTGCAGCCAAACCGCGTGCAGCGGGCCCTCGGCGGTCCTCCGGCGCGGGGACGCGCTTGCCGGCCCGGACGAAGGGTGATACGACCGCTCAATGACGCGAGCGAAGCAGTGGTTGCGTTGGCCGATCGGGTGCGGGCGTGCGGCGGCGTTGGCGACGGTGTTGGCGGTCGCCGGCGTGGCGGGCTGTACCAAGTCGAACGAGCAGGTGGCCGCGGCGGCGCTGGCAGATCCGGCCGTGCGGGCGCTGCTGAGCAAGATCCCCGCCGACACGCCCTACGCGTTCATCAGCTTCGGCGGCCCCTCTGCGCGAGCGATGATCGAGAAGATCTACAAGAGCATGAGCCCGGCGATGGAGCGCCTCTGGCCGCTCCTCGACCAGATGCCGATGGACCAGGAGTGGGGGCCGCTCGCCAAGGCGATCTTGGTCGAGTTTCGGGCGGCGATGAAGGAAGGCGGCATCGACCGCACCGGCATCGACATGGACGGCCGCGCCGCGGTGTACGGCATCGGCGGCCTGCCGGCGGTGCGCTGGTCGCTGAAGGATCCGCAGGCGCTGCGCGACCTGCTGGGCCGCGTGCAGCAGGCCGGCAACGTCACCCTCCAGGTGTGCAAGCTCGGCGACGCCGAGTACTGGTGCGGCGGCGTCGGCGAGATCAAGTTCGCGGCGGCGATCGTCAGCGACGAGTTCGTCATGGGCCTGGCGCCGGCGTCGATGGCCGACAAGGTGTTCGAGCTGCTGTTCGGCAAGACGGTGCCGGAGCGGTCGCTGGCCGACTCGCCCAAGCTGCGCGACCTGCTGACGACCTGGCAGCTCGGCAAGCACAACGTCGGCTACGTCGACGGGCGGGTGATCGTCGAGGCGATCCTCGGCGAGGGCGACCCGCTCAACAAGGAGGTCCTGGCGGCGGTGGTCCCGAAGGTGGTCGAGGAGTGGCCACGGATGACGCAGGTGTGCAAGGACGAGTTCCGCGGCCTCGCAGCGATCGCGCCGATGGTGGTGCTCGGCACCGAGACGATCGACGCCAACGGCTTCGAGGGGGTGTTCGGCGTCGAGCTGCGCTCCGACCTGGCGCAGGACTTCAAGTCGCTGCGGGCGTCGGTGCCCGGCCTGTCGAGGGAGGTCCGCGGCGAGGCGATGTTCGCCCTGGGCGGCGGCTTCGACGTCGGCAAGGCGATCGAGTGGGCGCTGCGCAAGGGGCAGGAGGTGTCGAAGTCGCCGTATCAGTGCCCCGAGCTGGCCGAGCTCAACCAGTTCGCGGCGAAGATCGGCCAGGACACCTCGGCGATCCCGAAGTGGGTGCCGGGGCTGCGCGGCGGCAGCCTGGTGCTCACCGACATCAAGATGGCGGGCTTCTTGCCGTCGACGATCACCGCCCACGCGGTGCTGGCGGCCGCCGACCCGCGCGCGGTGGTCGAGGCGATCAAGGCCGAGACGCCGATGATCGCGTCGTACGAGTTCAGCGACGACGGGGCGGTCAAGACGCTGCCCGACGGCACGGTGCCGTTCGTCAACGGCATCGCCTACGGGGCGAAGGCCGGGACGGGCATCGTCGTGGCGATCGGGCCGGGCTCGGAGGGCACGGTCAGCAAGCTGCTGTCGGCGCCGGAGGTCAAGGACCCGCCGCTCGGCCTGTTCGCCTACGACATGGCCAGGATCATGAGCCAGCTCGAGCCGGTGCTCGGCATGACGGGCCAGCCCGAGCTCACGGCCGTGTTCGACATCTACAAGGTGTTCGGGCCCGCGGGCTACGAGATGTACGCCGAGGACCGCGGGCTCGTGTTCAAGGTGGGGATGACGCTGCGCTGAGCAGGTCGTTGGCCGCCTGCATGCGCATGGTGCAGGCGTCGCGCAGGCGGCCGACCACGACGTCGCCGTACCACGCGCCGTGGGCCGGGAGCTCGCGCTCCCGCAGGGCCTCGAGCAGGGCCGGGAGCTCGTAGACGCCCGAGCGGACCAGGCTCTCGACCTCGCGCTCGGTGCGGTGCTCGTTGCGGTCCTGGAGGACCCGGCGGATGGCGGAGCCGAGGTGCGGCAGGCGCAGGTCGTTGGCGGCCCGGCGCAGCCGCAGGGCGATGCCCGCGGGGTCGTTGTCGCAGAAGTCGAACCACAGCGCGGCGGCGAAGAAGCGCAGCGAGTCGGCGTTGCGGCGGGCGGCGAACGCGGCGTGCAGCTCGGTCGGCGTCAGCTCGGTGACCGCGCGCGTGAGCGGCACGATCGAGCATGGCCCATCGGACATGTACGCGAGGATCTCGACCAGCTGCAGCTGCTCCCACGGATCGGGGCCGAACCACAGCACGCGCTCGCAGTCGGTGGGCAGCTCCTCGGCCCGCTGGATCTCCGCCAGGTCCGTCTGCCAGAAGGCCATGCGGAGGAACACGTGCCGCCCGCGCTCCCGCGAGCAGGGTCCGACCGCGGCGCTGTCGCGCCAGCCGAGCACCTCACCCTCGAGGTCGATCTCGCGAGCGAACCCGGCGGCGCAATCACCTGAGTGGATATGGAGGATCGGTAGCACGCCCCGGTAATGGACCCGGTCCCGGAGCGGTGCAACTTGAGCGCGTCACCTTCGGCGGGCCGGTTTGCGATCCGCGAGACGATGCAGCACCGCGTTCCGTGGGAGCGGCGCGTCCGTACGCGCGGGTGATCGCCGGCACGCGCAGCGAGAGGGCGCGGAAGTGGCTGCAGGCGGCCTCGTCGGGCGATGTGGGACCATGATGGATTCTTGATGGGCTGCGCAAAACCCGAAGGGTCGCCGGGGGCACTTGGCAGCAGGCCGGACCGCCGCTAGCGTCCGCTGTGATGGTCGAGTCGTTCGAATCGCAGGCCCGCGAGATGCCGCAGCACGTGGTCGCCGCCCGGGCGCGCTACCACGCCGGGTTGCCGCCGACGTACCGGCCGTGGTTACACCTGGCGACGCCGTTCGCGTGCGGGGCGGCGGTGATCGCGGGCTGTGTGGCCTGTCTCGAAGGACCTGCGCTATGGGACATGTGCGTAGTGCCAGCCACGTGGATCTTCTCGATCGCGGCCGAGTGGCGGTTTCACCGCGACTTGCTCCACCGGCGGGTGGCGCCGCTGCAGCTGCTCTACGACAAGCACACCGTGTCGCATCACTCGCTCTTCGTCGAGGGGGCGATGCAGATCGGCTCGGCGCGCGACTTCCGGTCGATCCTGTTCCCATGGTGGGCGGCGCCCATCTTGGCGGTGGCGCTCGCGCCGCCGGCTGCCTTGCTCGGGCTCGTGCTCGGCGCCGACGTCGGGCGACTGTTCCTGGCCACGGGCATGCTCTACGTGATGACCTACGAGGCGCTCCACCTCACCTATCATTTGTCGCCGTCGCATCCGTTGCGGCGGCTGCCGGGCGTCGAGCGACTGGCGCTGCACCACGCGCTGCACCACGACCCGCGGCGGATGCAGCGCGAGAACCTCGGGGTCACGAGCACTCTGTGGGACCGCGTGCGCGGGACGATCGCGCGCTGAGTCGACGGCTCGGCTCGCCGGAGCTGGCGTCGGCCGCGCCGCGAGGAGACAGCCGCAGGCGAGCATGGCGGGCGCGAGCGGGCGCGACGGGCTGCAGCACGCGCTGGGGCTCGCCTTCTGCGATCGCCACGGCCGGGCCCGGCAGGTCGCGCTCGGGGCCGAGGCCGGCGAGGCGCTGGTGTTCTTCGCGCAGCCGCCCTGGGCCAGCGGGCTCGACGGGCGGCCGTGGCAGATCCGCGAGCCGACGCTCCATCCCCAGGCAGCGCGTCACTCGGCGAGCGTTGCCAGCACGACGTGAGCGCCGGGGCCGAGCTTGACGCGCAGGGTGCCGCCGAGATCGGAGGTGTAGATCCAGCCGTCGGCGGCGGCGTCGAGGGCGGCCGCGTCCGCTCGCTCGCTGAGGTCGGCGTCGTCGACGGTGACGCCGGCGAGCGGGGCGAGGGCGTGGACCTCGACGTCGACCCCATTTTTGAACACGTCGCCGGGGGTGACCTCGAGGTGGAAGGCGGTCTTGCCGAGGCGTTGCTTCAGGGCTGTCCCATCGTACAGGTCGAACCGACTGCCGAGCGGGCCGGGGGCGACGCGGGCGTACAGGACGCCGGGGTCGCCGACGAAGGAGTCGACGTCGGCCGCGGCGGTCGGCGCGAGGGTGTCGATGGTCGGGCGCAGCATGGGGACGATGCCGCCGACGCGCAGGAACAGCGGCAGGGTGCCGAGCGGGGCGTCGACGGTGACGTCGACGTCGCCCTGCAGGACCTCGCCGGTCCACCAGTCGAGCCAGGCACCTGGCGGTAAGGACAGCTTGCGCGTGGTCGCCCCGCGCGCGACCACGGGGGCGACCAGCAGGTTGTTGCCGAGCAGATACGTGTCGGACGGGTGGACGCCGAGCTCGGGGTAGGCGAGGCCGAGCGGGCGCTGCAGCGGGCGGCCGCCGGTGGCGAGGGATTGCGCGAAGCTCCACACGTACGGGAACAGGCGCAGGTGGAGCCGGGCGTATTGGCGGTACCAGGCCAGGCTCTCGTCGTCGAGGCCGTTCTCGGGGGTGAACTCCCACGGGACGTCGGACGAGCCGGTGCCGACCTGCATGACCGGGGTGAGGGCGGTGTACTCGAACCAGCGGACGAAGGTCTCGCGGTCGGGCGGGGCGTGGCGATAGCCGCCGGTGTCGGAGGCGAAGAAGGGGAAGCCGCTGGGGCCGAGGCTGAGGGAGGCGGTCAGCGCCGCGGGCAGACCGCCCACAGCCACGTACGACTCGCCGTCGTCGTCGACCGATTCGCGGTGGGCGGCCATGTTGGCGTCGAGGTCGCCGGGCCAGATCACGCTGACGTTCTGCTGGTCGCCGTAGGTGCCGGCGCGGCACAGCAGGAAGCCGCCGGACTCGGGCAGGAGCTCGGCGTAGGCGCGGTGGTACAGCAATTGGTAGAGCTTGTGCATCGTCCGCTCGCTGCTGCCGTCGGCGAATTGCCAGACAGTGCGCGCGCCGCCGAGGCCGACCGTGATGTCCTCGGCGTAGTCGAGCTTGAAGCCGTCGACGCCGTGGTCGGTGTATTCGCGGATGTGGTCCTGCCACCATTCGAACGCGTCGGGGTTGGTGAGGTCGAGCGGCTCGCCCCAGTCCGAGGTGACGAGGCCGACCTCGAGCGGGAAGAACTCGCTGGCCTCGGCCTCGCTGCGCATGGCGGCGGCGGCCGGGTCGTCGTCGTCGACGTAGGGCACGTGCCACAGGGCGAGGCGGAGGCCGAGGTCGTGGATCTCGGCGATCATCGCCTGGGCGTCGGGGAACTGCGCCTGGTTCCAGTCGAACACGCCGACGGCGCTCTGGTAGGGGCGGTCGATCCAGATCGCCGAGGTCGCCAGGTCGAGCTCGCGGATGGTGGCGATGTCGTCCTCGACCTGGGCCTGGTCGTCGTTCTCGTCGCGCCAGATCCACGGGCCCAGCGCCCACGGGGCCGGCAGCTTCGGCGCGCCGGTGGTGGCGTAGTAGTGGCGGGCGACGTCGAGCGGGTGGTTGGCGGCGTAGAGGTGGAAGACGAGGCCGGCGGGGGTGTCGGGGCCGGTGCCGAAGGTGGCATCGAGGCGGTCGTCGGCAGCGGCGGCGACGTCGAACACCGCGGCGTGCGGATCCTCGACGAACAGGCCCCACCCGCGGGTGCCGGTGACGAACGGGACCGGGACGTGGGCCTCGTTGTACTGGCTCTCGATCTGCGGGTCGTACTCGAGCTGCATCGCCCGCACGCGGCCGCGGTGCTCGGCGGCGTCGAAGTACTCGCCGAGGCCGTAGAAGCCCTCCGATGGATCGACGACGGGTCGCAGGCGCATGTACGCGAGGACAGGTCCGCCGGGCTCGGGGACCAGGCTGGCCTGGAAGCGCCCGGGCGCGGCCTCGCCGACGGTCAGGCGCGCGTGCACGTCTGTCCCGAAGGACAGGCGCACGTCGACGGCGGCGCCGCCCCCGAGGTCCTCGGCGGCGGTGACCGTGAGCCACTGGTCGGGCGCGAGGAAGAACGGGTCGTACGAGGAGCCGTCGTCGAGCGCCGCGACGACGCCGAGCTGGAAGCCGTCGGCGGGGAAGCGCAGGAGGACGTCTCCGCCGCGCACGAGCCGGAGCTCGAGGTCGGACCACTCGACCGTGACCGGCTGCTCGGGCTCGCTTTCGGACTCCTCCTCCCAGGCGGTGGTGCCGCTGGTGGTCGGCGCGGTCGACGAATCGGTGGCGCCGCCGGTGGTGGTGTCGGTGTCACTGTCGGTGGCGCCGGCGTCGTCGGCCGGGCCGCCGCCGCAGGCGAGGGCGCAGGCGAGCGCGAGGAGCGGGAGCGGCGAGGTTCGGAGGGCGCGGCGCGTCGGCATGCGTGGCGATGCTCGCAGGATGACGGTGAGTCCGGCTCGCTGTCCACCGCGATCGTGCGCGAGCGTGGGCCGGTGTGCCGCAGCGGTCCTGCCCGTGGGGGCTCGCACAGCCGCGGGCGCGCCAGGTTGTCGGCGCATGCGGTCACGTCATCCTGACCGATGGGTCATCCCCGGAGGTTCGCAATGTCGGTCGCGTATCGCCGCCCCGTGCTCGCATTCGTGTGCGCCGCGTCGTGCCTCGGTCCGCTGCCCGCGTCGGCCGCGTTCAAGACGCCGCGCCGGCCCGCGGCCGCCGAGGCGGCCAAGCCGGTCGATCCGCTGGTCGCGGCCGCGGCCGAGCGCGACGCGCTGATCGGCAGGGTCGGCGAGCTCGAGGCGATCCAGGGCGTCGAGCACTGCGCACGCTGGCTCAGCGGCCAGGCGTGGGACACGCAAGACCCGTGGATTCATATCATGTCCTCGAGGACATGGCTCAAAGTGCAGACTTCGACCGCGACCCTCGACCGCGCGGCGTTCCACGCCCATGAGGCGGTGGCGCTGGCCGACGCGCCGCCGGTGCCGCGGATCGCCGCCGGGGAGGTCGCGCAGATCCACGCGGAGGCCGACTCGCTGCTGCGCTCGGTGGCGGAGCGGCGGGCGGAGATCCGGCGGGTCCGGGCCGACCGGCGCGCGGCGGAGCGGCAGATCCGTCGCGGCCGACGCGAGCTGATCGCGGGCGGGGCGATGATGGTCGTGGCCGCGCTCGGCGGAGGACTCGCGCTCGGCGGGGCGACCTACAAGCGCCGCTTCGACGAGACGATCGCGCCGGTGCTGGAGGCCGAGCTGCCGGTCGACCTGGCGCCGCTGCGCGCGCTCGACATCCAGGGCGATCAGATGCTGGCCGCCGGCGCGGTGCTGGCCGCGGTGGGCGTGGCCGCCGGCGTGCCGCTGCTGGCGCTCGGCGGCCGCGACGTCCGCCTCGGCCGCCAACAGCGCGGCCGGCTGTTGCTGCAGCTGCAGCCGGGCCTCGGCACCTTGAGCCTGATCGGTCGGTTCGGGCCGCGTTGAGGCTACACTGTCGGCATGCGACGGGGCCCGCTGCGCCTGATGCTCTTCGACCGCACGTGCACCGGCAAGCGCCTGCGGCCGGGGCTGTCGCACGCGTGGTGGGCCGGCTCGCACGTGTACCGCGGGCTGTCCCGCTTCGACGCGTCGCACGGGGTGAGCTGCTGGGAGGACGGGCTCGAGTGGCTGGCGACGACTCACCCGGATCGTGAGATCGCGGAGATCCAGTACTGGGGGCACGGGCACTGGGGCGAGCTGTTCGTCGACCGCAAGGGCCTGACGGCCGAGGCGCTGCTGCCGACGCACCCGCTCCACCGCAAGCTCGAGGCGATCCGTGAGCGCATGGTGCCGGAGCACCTGTGGTGGTTCCGCACCTGCGAGGCGTTCGGGGCGGTGCGCGGGCAAGAGTTCGCGCGCCGGTTCACCGACTTCTTCGGCGGCCGCGCTGCCGGCCACACGTACATCATCGGCATCTGGCAGAGCGGGCTGCACAGCCTGCGCGCGGGCGAGGTGCCGACGTGGTCGACGCAGGAGGGTCTGTCTCGAGGGACAGCCGAGTCGCCGGTCGAGGCGCTGTGGTCGCGCCGGCGCGAGCCGAACACGATTCACTTTTTGAACGGCAAGATCCCCGAGGGGTACTGACCGGCCGTGGCCCTGACGGGCGACGCACGCGTCCGGCGTCGGTGACCTGTCCCGAAGTACTCTCGAGAGGACGGCCTGCGGTGGCCCGGTACGCGCCGAGATCGGCGGCCCTGGCTGCGCCGTGCGGGACGGGGCCGGAAACGAGGATCGGTCGCGGAACAGGGTTCGGCGGTCCATGTCGCGGTCGGGCGCAGCTCCGCGCGCAGGTTGGGTCACGCGGTCGCAGGCGGCGCGGGGCGGCTTCGGTGGTGCGACAATCGGCGGGTGTTCGACCTCGGGACGTTCCTCGACTGGTTCGTGGTGCTGGTGTTTGCGCACGCCGGGGTCACTGTGGTGACGGCGGCGATCGGTCGCGCGGCCGAGCGGGTGCCGGCGAACAAGCGGATCCAGGGGGAAGCCTTGCCCGAAGGACAGGTGGCGCGGGAGATCCGGGCGAACATCCGCTTCTGCTTGCTGATCCCCGCGGCGCTGGCGGCGGCGCTCGCGGGGCAGTGGATCGTGTGGGGACCCGACCTGCTGCTCTGGGCGGCGGTCAGCTTCTTTCTGTGCAACGTGGTGTTCGACGTCTACTTCTACGCGCTGCACCGGCTGCTGCACACGCGGCCGATGATGCGGTTCCACCGGCTGCACCACCTGTCGCGGGTGACGACGCCGTGGAGCGCGCAGTCGGTGTCGACGGTCGAGGCGCTCGGGTGGGCGCTCGGCTACGTCGGGGTGCCCTGGCTCTTGGGCCATGTCGCACCGGTCAGCCTGATCGGCTACTTCGTGTACCTGTTCTACAACGTGTTCGGCAACATCATCGGCCACACCAACGTCGAGCTCGGGCCGCCGGCGCTGACGCGCAGCCCCGCGGTGTGGCTGGCGCACCCGTACACGTTCCACGCGCTGCACCACGCGCGGTTCACGAAGCACTTCGGGTTCGGCTCGACCTTCATGGACCGACTGGCCGGGACCGAGTGGGCCGACTGGGTGCCGGCCTACGAGCAGGTGATGTCCGGAAAGCCGCTGCGTCACCACGGGAAGACGGAGCCGCACGCCTGAGGAACGGTGGTACGGTTCAGGGCGTGAACCGACGACCATCCTTTTACTTGTGCGCGCTCGCGCTCGCGGGCTGCCCGGACGGCGGCTCGGACTCGACGGCCAGCAGCAGCTCGGGCGGCATGACCGGCTCGACCACCGGCGGCCCCGAGACGGGGACCGAGACCGAAAGCCTGACGACGAGCGGCACGGGCATGACCACAGGGACAGGTACTTCCGGACCTGTCCCGACGACCAGCACCGGCGAGGAGCCGACCACCGGCGAGTCGACGACCGGGCCGGTGGCGACGACGACGACGACCGGTGACACCGATACGGACACCACGGGTGAGCCGGCCGGCCCGGCGCCGGACTGGGAGCTCGTCGACGTGAACCCCAACTCGGCGACCTACGAGCAGACGCGGGCCCGCAGCGACTACGCGGGCCAGGTGTCGGGCTGGTACTTCGCCCACGCGACTTGAGGCTACTGCCGTAGCCAGTTCGGCTACCTGAACGACCTGCAGATGGAGCTCAACGGCGAGTTCCCCGACCTGGGGATCGAGCTGCTGGGGGTGAACGGGATCGGCTTCGAGTCCGGGGTCCCGCAGATGGTGAGCGGCCGCTTCATCCCGCTGCTGCAAGACGTCGCCGAGGTCGACGCGTGGACGCAGTGGGAGGTGGTCTACCGCGACGTGATCATCCTCGACCGCGACGGAGCGCCCGTCGGCGTGTTCAACCTGACGGAGCACGACCTGTCGATGATGGGCGAGTACGAGGCGCTCAAGGGGATGCTCCTCGACGTGGCGATGATGTGAAGGCCGAAGGCTTGGCTCGCGCAGCCTCTTCGGTGTCTGCCGGAGAGGCGGACTCTACGTCCTGCCTCTTCAGGTCGCGCTCGAGGGCTCGCTCGAGTCGAGGCCGGCTGCGAGCCTTCGCCGGACCTCTGCGAGGGCGTCGACCAACGAGGGCGAGGGAGTGGAGGCGACGGCGCCGCTAAGCAGCGCCTCGGCCTCCTCGAGGCGTGCTTTGGCGTCGGCGTGTTGACCCTGGTGTTCATACACGTCTGCGAGACTTTGCAGGCAGAGGCCCATACTGCTCACGACTTGGCGGGTATCGCCGGTCAGCGCCCGGCTGCGGCGAAGCAGGTCGAGGCTGGACTCGAAGTTCGTCGCGGCGGCGGGCCAATCTTCCTTTTCCCGGTGAAGATCGGCGAGCTCGAAGAGCCTGGTTGCCTCGTTCCGAAGAGCGGTGGGCGTGTCGCCGGAGAGCGCGCGGATGCGATGACTGAGGGCCACGGAGCGCTTCAGTGCCTCGGTGGCGCCGGCCCACTCACCCTTGAGACGGTGGAGCTCGCCCGCAACGTCGAGGAACTCGGCTTCATCGTGCAACTGCTCCTCGGTCCCGCGAACAGTGCGGAGTGAGGCAAGAAGCGCCAGGCTCTGGTCGAGGGCCCGTTCGGCGGCATCGAGGTCGCCCATTTCAGACCGGATTTGAGCGAGCAGGAGGAGGGCCACGTACTCGTCGTGGAGCGCCTCCGATGTGTCGCCGACGATCGTGTTTACGCGTCGAAGTAAGGCTAGAGCTGTCTCGAGGGCTGTGACGGCGGCAGGCAAGTCGCCCAGAGAGAGACGAATGCTGCTGAGGCCGAGGAGACAGCGGACTTCGTCGCGGAGTGTCCGAGAGGTGTCCCCGAGCGTACCGCGAAGCTGACGACTGAGGGCAAGAGCCGCGTCGTCGGTCTCCGCCGCGGCCGTGTAGTTTTCCATTTCGAACTGGATGTCGCTGAGCTCGCGGAGGCACTCGAGCTCGACTCGCAGCGCTTGTGGAGACTCCGCGGATTCAGCCGCAACTCGTCGAGCTCGCTCGCGCATCCGTGTTGCCACCGCAAGCGCTTGGTCGAGGGCGCCGCGTCCTTTGAGGAGCGACGCGAACGCGTGCAGCATCCTGGGAGAAATCTTTTCGCGATGGTCGACTGCGAGCGCCTCGTAAAAGTGTCGTTCCGCTGCCGATACATCGCCGACCTGTCGTTCGATCACGCCGAGCGTGCTGAGAGCGACGGCGCGAGCTTCGGGGGGCGCGACTTGAACCGCGAGCCTCAGTTGCTCGCGCGCCTCATCGAGACGGGAGCTAGCGAGCAGGGCTGCGGCGGCACGAAGGCGGGCGGCAGTCTCCGCTAGCGGCTGACCGGCGGCCTGCGCTGCGGCGATTGCTTGCAACGCGAGGGGCAGCTCGGTGGTGGCGACGGGTTCTTCCTCGTCGTGCTCGAGCGCGGGGCGCGGCGCCATCGCACGAGTGAGAGGAGGCGCCGAGACGTCGAAGACGAGCGAGCGGATCGACCACAGGTCCGGTGCGGCCGCTCGCGCGCGCGGCTTGAACGCAGCGGGCGCGATCAGGAGAAGGCCACCGCGGAGGTGCTGCCGCAGCCAGTCGCGCCGGAGGTTGAGGCGAGTGAGGAAGTGATCCCAGGCGTCGGCCCAGGCTTCATCGACACCATCGACGAGGACAGCGACGCATCCGTCGACGCTGGTGGCGTCACCGAAGAGCCACGCCACTGCGTCCGTGGCGAGCTCTTCCGGCTGACGCGGCCGGCGCAGTTCGGAGCTCCGGTCCTCGCCGCGCAGCAGTTCGGCTGCTCGAGTGAAAAGCTCAGTCCCACTCGGCGGGTGGTTGGTGAAGATCCAGCCGAGCCAGAACCCGCGAGCCCACTCGAGATGGGTTTGCAGGTTCTTCCACGCCAGCTCGCCGCTCGCGCTCAGGGAAATGGAGCTCATGACGGCGTGCCGGCGGCGGACTGCCGTTCGGCTGTCTCGTCCAGCTCCGCGATCTGACGCTTCACCTGCTTGACGATCAGCGGATGGACGCCGACCCACTCGTGGCCGTTGCGGTACGTGAGCACCAGGTGGTTGTTGTAGAAGCGGGCGAGATCGCGGAGCTTCTCCTGATCGTCGAGCTGCGTCGTGTGCGACTCGTCGACCCGACAGAGCCATCGCGCGTCGTCGTTGGCGATCGGGAGGTAGCTGTTGCGCACGTCGTCGAGCGCGAGGGCCCGGATCGCCGGCGAGGCCGGGAGGCGTTCGTGCCGGGCCAGACGGAGCACGGTCTGGAGGATCCGGAAGAGGTCGCGGAGATAGCCGCCGGAGGCGAGGAGCAGCTCGTCGAGGGCCGCGCGATCGTCCCCGAGCAGGCGCCGCCAGTCGCCACGCCGCGCCACGATGCGCTCGAGCTCGTCGAGGCCAGCCTGGCACTTCTCGCCGTGCTCGTGGCGGACCTTGACGCAAGGGATGAGCTGCGCCTCGCGATAGAGACCGGCGACCCCTGGCGCCTTGATCTTCAGCCACGGGGGGACGGTGTAGACGACGTGCAAGTAGGGGATCTTGAGGGCGTTCGAGTGGGCCCTGAACACGATCTCGAGCGAGTCGGCGACCTTGGGTGCGTTGACCGATGTGCCTTCGATCTGCTCGACCGAGTCGAGGAGCATCACCACGCGCTGCGAATCGTCGGAGTGAGCCTTTCGGATCGCGGTGATGCATTCGCCGAAGAAGCCGTGCACGTCCTTGACGAGCGCGCCCAGGTGACCCTTGAGGCGGTCCTGCAGGCGCTGGCGGAACGTCGGATCCTCGCGGAGGTTGAGCTTGAGTTCGGCCTTGAGCGCCGGCGTGCCGGCGCTCAGCCCCAGGGCGCTCACCTCGATCTGGGTGCGGGTGAGGAAGTTGCAGAACCGGGTCCAGTACCCCTCCCGGATCACATCCTGGCCGGACATCACCGGGTCCTTCGCCAGCTCGTCGCCGAAGGCGCCCGCGGCGGCCAGCAGGAAGTCGCTCACGTCGAGTTCGGTGGACAGGTTCAGGTAGTCGCGCATGTCGCAGAGCACGACGACGCTGCCGTTCTTCTCGAGCTGGCGCTTGAGCCGGTGCAGCTCCGTGCTCTTGCCGGTGCCGCGAAAGCCGCTGAACAGCTGCGCGCTCTGGACCGCCTCCCACTCGATGGTGGTCTGGAGTTCGTTGACCGGGTCGGAGGGCGCGCTCGAGTTCTTGGCGTACAGCGGCTCGTAGAGGGCCTTGTCCACGACCGGATCCAACGGACGATCGTCCAGCGCCTGGTAGAACGCCTTGAGAAACTCAACGTCCGTGGACTCCATGGCCTGGTGGCCGTACCCCAAAGTTTGAGGGTCGTCCACTCGAAGGCGGAAGCGCGAAAACGCGCATGTGGCGCTGGTGATGAGCTACGAGCCCGACGTCTCGCGCAGGGCCTTCTGCCACGGGGCGATCTCGAGCTTGAAGCGCTCGAGCTGGGTGCCCTTGAGCGGGGCGCCGACCACTGCGGGGCGGCGGTCGCCGCCGGCGGCGAGCAGCAGCGGGTCGAGGACGGTCGGTTCGCCGTGCTCCTCGCGCCACAGCTCGAGGCGGACGCGGTCGGTGGCGGTCTTGCCGGAGTGGCCGGCGAGGGCGACGAGCTGGCCCTGGCGGACGGGCTGGCCGGGGCGGAGGTCGCCCATCGTGCGCGAGAGGTGGGCGTAGCGGGCCACCGTGCCGTCCTCGTGGGCGAGCTCGAGGACCAGGCCGGCGTCACCCTGCTCGCCGAGCGAGCGGACCGCACCGTCGCCGAGCGCGACCACAGGGGCGCCCTCGGGGCGGCGGTAGAGCGCGCCGGAGCGGCCGGCCACGACCTCGACCGACGGCGGCATCATGGCGCGGGCGCCGGCCTGGAGCGCGTGGAAGGCCAGCGGCGAGCGCAGCAGGGTGCGACGCACCGGCTTGCCCTCGGCGTCGAAGTAGGCGGCCTGGCCGTTGCCGGTCTGGAAGCGGAAGGCGAGGAAGCGGCCGGCCTCGCCGCGGAAGCGGACGGCGAGCAGGCTGCCGTAGCGGTGGAACTGTTTGCCGAGGAAGCGCCGCTCGATGACGAGGTCGATGCGGTCGCGCGGGCGGGCGTCGGCCACCAGGTCGACCTCGAACGCGAGCGCCGCGGCGATCCTGTCCGCGAGTTCAGGTCGCTCGCCGGCCTCGACCACTGCGGCGCGCAGGTCGGCGTCGGGTCCGAGCTCGAGGTGGACCGCGACGACGTCGCTGACCGGCGGGTGCTGGATCGCTCGGACAGTCATGCCCGCCTGACCGCCCGCGCGACAGGCCTGCAGCAGGCGACCTTCGGCTTGCTCGATCTCCACCGCGAGGATCGCGCCGTGGCGGTCGGTGGCGACGCGCAGCGGGGCACCTGTCCCGGCGACCAGGCCGAGGTCGATGGTCGGGCGCAGGGCGGCCTCGAGGGCGTCGATCTCCGGCGCGGCGACGCCGAGCTCGAGCAGGGCGAGGCGCAGCGTGCGGCCCGCGTCGAGCGTGGTGGCCTGGTGGATCTGGTCGTTCAGGCCCTCGAAGATCCGCACCGGATCGCCGCTGCAGGCGGTCTCCGGCGGCTCGGCGAAGGCGCCGAGCGGGCCGTGGCCGCGGTCGTCGTGCTCGACGATCGCGGCGGCTCGCGGGGCCCCGAGCTCGAGCACGCTGGTGCCCTCGCGCCACACGAACACGTAGAGGTTGACGACCGCGAGCAGCATCAGCAGCGCGACGGTGCGGTTGCGGGTCTTCCGCTCGACCGGGTCGACGTAGGCTCTGGCGGCCTTCTGCCGCTGCTCCTCGGTCATCCGCCGGTTGCGGGTCATCCGCGTCGCCGGGCGGCCCGACGTCTGCAAGCCGAGCCACGCGCGCAGGCCCTCGGTCTTGCGGGAGGTCCTGCGCCGGCCCGTGGCCATCCGGCGGTTCTTGCTGCTGCGCACCAGGGCGGCGCTATCAGATCGGGCGGCGCGGGGGCAACATTTCGGGGAATTCGGGGGGCTAGATGGTCGCCCACGGGCTCGCGCGGGCTGAATAACTGTGCAGGTCGCGCCGCTAGCGATCTCGGGGGGCGACGTCCGCGAGACGAATTTGACAGCGCGTGACTGCGCGCTCCGTCGCACGCCCGAGGATGCGGACTCGTCGCTCGTGGCCGCGCATGATCCGGGCGGGACCACGCGCTAGTTCACGAGCCCCGCGCGCCCCGCGAGGCCCCCGGTTGGCTTAGCATCCGGGCAATGGCGAATATCCCGCTCGTGCTGACGTGCGCCGGACGGCGGATCGGCGTCGGCACCGACGTGTTCTCGATCGGCCGCACCCGCGACAACGACCTCCCGATCCGCAGCGGGTCGGTGTCCCGCAAGCACTGCCGCGTCGAACGGCGCGGCGAGAATTTCTACATGGTCGACCAGCACTCGACCACCGGCCTCGAGCTGCGCGGCTGCAAGGTCACCAACTACCGCATCGAGGACGGCGACGTGTTCTTGCTCGCCGACGACATCACCGTCCGCTGCTCGCTGAGCCCCGCGCCGCTGACCGAGCTGCACCTCGACGACCTGCGCGTCATCACCATCGATCCGGGGCCGCTGCAGATCGGCGCGCAGGCGGCCGACCTGCGCCACCGCGAGGCCCTGCCGTTCGACGTCCGCGGCGTCCTGCTGGCCGGCCCCAAGGGCGCCATGGTGTTCTGGCGCGACGACAGCACCGGCCGCTCCGGCCTGGCCCGCGCGACCGAGTCGTACGTGTGGAGCACCGCCGCCTTCCCGCTGCTGCGCGCCGACGCGGCGCCCGACGGCATCACCCTGCGGCTGTTGCCGTCGCGCACCGCGGAGCCGGTGACGCTGCTCGAGACGACGACGCGGGTCGACGAGACGACCTGGCGGGTCACGCAGGACATCGTCTACCTGGTGTCGCGGCTGTTCCCGGCCGGAGCGAAGACCGGCGACGAGATCGAGCGGCAGCTGACGTCGTCGCGGCTGTGAGCGAGTGCCAGTCGTCCTCGCGCCGGATCTGGCAAACAGAAGGCGCGAGGAGGCGGCGGCCAGCGACAAGCGAGGGCTGCGCGAACTGCTCCGGTCGCGGCGCTAGGGCGCGGCGAGGGCGTCGATGCTGCCGGCCGCGGCGATCAGCTGCTTCACCGACTCTTCGCCCTCGCGGCGGTAGTCGGCGACCTTGTCGCGCTCGGCGGCCGCCAGGGCGGCGCGCAGGGCCGCGGCGTCGAGGTCGTGGCAGTAGGCCGGCGTGCCGACCTGTTGCCGCCACGAGTCCGCCAGAGTGCCGGCGTCGACGCCGTCGAAGCCGAGCTGCTCGAACAGCTGCAGGACGAGCTTCTTGGCCTCGACGTCGTCGCCGGCGACCGACAGGGCGACCCGGCCGGGCGCGCCCGCCGGCAGGCCGCCGCGGTTGAGGGTGCGGGCCTGGACGTTGTTGAAGGCCTTGAGGACCGGGCGACCGAGGTGACGCGCGACCCACTCGCTGTCGTTGAGCCCGGCGTCGAGCTCGGCGATCCGGCCGTCGCGCAGGTCGGGGTAGTAGTTGCCGGTGTCGACGACTGCGCGCGGCGAGCCGCCGGCGAACAGGTCGCGCGGCAGATTGGGCACGGCCCGCTGCGGGATGGTGACGATGACGACGTCGCGCGCGCGGGCGGCCTGCTGGACCGTCCCCGCGGTGGCGCCGGTCTCGGCCGCGAGCGCGGCGAGGCTGTCCGGGCCGCGCGAGTTGGCGACCGTGACGTGGTGCCCCAGCCCGCTCAGCCGCCGCGTGAGGGTGCCGCCGATGTGTCCTGAACCGATGATGCCGATGTCCATGCTGCTCCTGAATCCGAACCGGGCGGGCGGCGACAGGCTCGACGACCGCGCGAGCTCACAACTGTAACTCTTATAGTCTCATTTCTGCCTCGCGCAACGCGAAAGTGTGGGCGGGCGAGCGGGCGGTCGCGAGCGCAGAAGTGTTTTAATGATCCTTGCACTTAAACATGAACTGAACTAGTGAGGGATACATATGGACGGACACGTTGGTTCTGCACTGTTGGACCCGCTGCGGCTGGGCGCGCTCGAGCTGCCGAACCGGGTCATCATGGCGCCCATGACCCGGCTGCGCTCCGACGCCGCGCTCGCGCCGAGCGAGCTGGTGGCCGAGTACTACGCGCAGCGGGCCGGGGCCGGGCTCATCATCAGCGAGGGGATGGCGGTGCGGCCGTACGGCGCCGGCTTCCCCGACCTGGCGGCGATCTTCTCGCCCGCGCAGCAGGCCGGGTGGGCCCGCGTGGTCCGCCGCGTCCACGAGGCGGGCGGGCGGATCGCCGCGCAGCTGTGGGACGTCGGGCTCCCGCGCGCCGAGCGGCCCGGGCAGCCGCCCGGCTGGGCGATCGCCGACGAGGTGCGACCGGCGATGCTGTCGCGCGACGACATCGCGGCGATGATCGCGGGCTTCGAGCGAGCCGCGCGCGCGGTGAAGGACGCGGGCTTCGACATGATCGAGATGCACGCCAGCAGCGCCAACCTGTTCGACCGCTTCCTCCGCGCCGCCACCAACGCCCGCACCGACGAGTACGGCGGAGCGCTGGCGGGGCGGCTGCGGCTGCTGCAGGAGCTGCTGGGCCGGCTGCAGGCGGTGATGGGCGCGGGGCGGGTCGGGCTCAAGCTGTCGCCGAGCGCGATGGTCGACGGCAAGCCCGACGCGTCGGCGCGCGACAACTTCGCGGCGATCTTGCAGGAGCTGTCGCGGCGCGAGCTGGCCTACGTGCACGTGACGCGAACGACCGCGGACGACCGCGGGCGCGGCAGCGGCCCCGGTCTGTCGTTCGCGGAGCTGCGACCGCACTACCGCGGCACGCTGCTCGGCGCCGGCGATCTGACGCAGGCCGAGGCGGAGGTGCTGCTGGCGGAGCGGCAGATCGACGGGGCGGTGTTCGGCCGGCTGTTCATCGCCAACCCCGATCTGCCGGCCCGCTTCGCCGCGCGTGCGGCGCTCAACCCTCCCGATCGGGCGACGTTCTACACGCCGGGTCCCGCGGGCTTCATCGACTATCCGCGCCTACCGGGCTGAGTGCCCGCGTGCTACACCTCGCGCCATGGTGGACGTGCGGTTCGCCTCCGCGCTGCAGCTCATGCTGATGCTGGCGCTCGCCCAGCGCGAGGACGCGGGGTTGTTGTCGTCGTCGGAGCTCGCCGATGGGCTGGCCACGAACCCGTCGTTGACCCGCAAGCTGCTGGCCCAGCTGGCCGCGGCGGGCCTCATCGTCACCAGCATGGGGGTCAAGGGCGGCTCGCGCCTGGCCCGCCCGGCCCGCGAGATCACCCTGCGCGACGTCTACCTCGCCGCCCTCGGCGAACGCGGCCTGTTCGCCGGTCGCTGCGACCTCCCCCACCGCTGCGTGGTCACCTCCAACATGGAGGTGATGTTCCGCGAGCTGTCCCACGAGCTCGAGGACGCGACCCTCGCGGTGCTGGCCGGGCGCACCCTGGCGAGCGAGCTCGATCGGCTGGAGCAGCTCGGCGGGCCCTGCTCGCACAAGAAGAAGGTCGCGAAGGCCGGCAAGACGGCCGCCCGCGCCCGCCGGGCGTGAAATGCATCCAAAAAATGGGCATGCCCTTTCGGGCATGCTTCATCAAGCATGACCATTTTGCCATGTTCGAATGGACATGTCCTTCGAGTTATGTTCGCACACGGGTGCGACAACGGGGCCGTCGCGGGCTCGCGTCGCGGATGTCGACATCGACGGCCGCTCGCGGTGCTGGGCTCCGCGAGCGGTCCGTCGCCGCGCGGCGGCCTCGACGCCCAGCAGCCTCGATGCGAGCGGACGGCTGGTCGATCGGCTCGCCGGCGCACGGCTGCTCGCGGTGCGGGCTCCGCGAGCGGCCGTCTCCGCGAGGGGGCCTCAGGTGCGCAGCAGGGCCTCGATGCGCGCGCGCGGCTGGTTGCCGACGAGCTGGCCGATCGGCTTGCCGTCGCGGAAGGCGACCAGGGTCGGGATGCTGCGCACGCCGAACTGCTCGGCGAGGGCGTGGCTGGCGTCGACGTCGACGTCGAACAGGGTCAGGTCGTTGCGGTCGCGGGCGATCGCGTCGAGGGTCGGCTGCAGGGCGCGGCAGGGCGGGCACCAGGCGCCGGCGAACTTGACGAGGACGAACGGCGAGGCCGCGACGTCGGCGGCGAACGAGGCGTCATCGGTGCGGCGAGGGTGCGGGCGCGAAGAACTGGGCGAAGTCGTCATCGGGGAGCGATCCTTTCGTGTGGCTCGCCGATGCAGTGCGACCGGGGGCGGGAAGTGTGTCACGGGTTTCGAGGGCCGCGCGCAGGACCTTGCGGGGCCGCGCTTGAGCCGGTCAGGTGGTACCCTGGCCCGGTGCGCGGGCGGATCCTCGTCACCGGCGCGACGGGCAACGTCGGCAGCGCCGTGCTGGCGCGTCTCGTCGCCCGGGGCGCGGCCTGCCGGGTCGGTGTCCGCGACCCCGCGACCGCGGCCGCGCGCCGGGACGTCGAGGTCGTCGCCTTCGATTTTCACCGCCCGGAGACGTTCCGTGCCGCGGTCGCCGGGGCAGGCGGGCTCTTCCTCGTCCGTCCGCCGGCGATCGCCGATGTACGGCCGTCGCTGTGCGCGCTCGTCGACGCCGCGGCGGCGGCCGCGGTACCGCACGTCGTCTTCCTCTCCGTCGTCGGCGCCGACCGCCGGCGCCTGATCCCGCATCACGCCGTCGAGCAGCACCTGACTCGCGGACCTGTCCCCTGGACCATCCTGCGGCCCGGGTTCTTCGCGCAGAACCTCGGCGACGCGTACCGCCCGGACCTTCGGGAGCGCGACGAGCTGTTCGTCCCGGCCGGCCGCGGCCGCGTCGCGTGGGTCGACACCCGTGACCTCGGCGAGTTGGCGGCCGACGTCCTGCTCGATCCCGGTCCGCATCGTGGCCGGGCCTACACCCTCACCGGCGGCGAGACCCGCGACTTCGGCGAGGTCGCCGGGCTGCTCGCGCGCGCGCTCGGGCGACCGATCCGCTACACGCCCGCAGGCGCGCTGGCGTACGCCCGTCGCCTCCATGCGCGCGGGTGTCCGATAGGACAGGTCATCGTCCTCACCCTGCTGCACCTCGGCCTGCGGCGAGGCGACGCCGAGCGGGTCGACCCGACCCTCGCTGTCTTGCTCGGCAGGCCGCCGCGGACGATCGCGGACTACATCGCCGACCACTGCTCGCTCTGGCAGCGAGCGACATGACCGGCGAACGAGGCGTCATCGGTGCGGCGACGCGAAGAACTGGGCGAGGTCGTCATCGGGGAGCGATCCTTTCGTGGGGCTCGCCGATGCAGTGCGCCCGGGGGCGGGGAGTGTGTCACGGGCTTCGAGGGCCGCGCGCAGGACCTTGCGGGCGCGCTTGAGCCGGCTGCGCACGGCGTCGTGGGTGAGCGAGAAGCGCTCGGCGATCTCGACGCTGGTCACGCCCTCGGCGGCCAGCAGGAACGCCAGGCGGTCGGTGCGCGAGAGGGTCATCAGCGCGTCGCCGAGGGTCGCCCCGAGCTCGCGCCGCTCGGCGACCACCGCCGGGTCGTCGCAGGTGCAGGGGACGTCGACGACCTCGGCCGTGGGCGCGGCCTTGCGGTTCAGCCGCCAGCAGGTGCGCGCCACCAGGGTCGACAGCCACGCGAGCGGGGAGCCCTCGCCGCGGTAGCCGGTCATCGCCGTGCCCGCGGCGAGCAGGGCCTGCTGCACCGCGTCCTCGGCGTCCTCGCGCAGGTCGCAGCGCCGCCGCGCGACCGCGAGCAGGCGGTCGCCGTAGGCCCGCGCGAGGTGGTCGAGCGCGCGCAAGTCGCCGTTCTGCATCAACGCGAGCAACGTCTCGACGGACGGTGCGGGCCGGGAGCTGGGCATGTCTCGGAGGTGCAGGCTGCGGCCCGAAGTGTGTCACGAAAAATTCTCGAGCGCATGCCGCGCGAATCCGCGGAGCGCGGTGCTCCCTGTCCGGGCTGCGACGGGCGAATCGCTGGAGCATCCCCCGAGCCCCTCGAGGCGTGACCGCGGCGGGCCCCGCGCTCCGGGCGGCGAATGTGGTAATGGCGCCGCCCATGAGCTCCGCGACCCCCCCGCGTCCCGACCATGTCCCGGCGTCCGCCGTGTACTCCAGCGATTCAGCGCAGTGGTGCGAGGACAACGACACGGCGGTGCGCCGCTGGTACCGCGACGGTCAGCCCCTGCTCGACGCCCGGCTGCGCGGCGGCAAGCTGCACGGCGAGCTGTCGTGGTTCACCAACCACCCCGACTTCAATTACGACGAGGCGGCACGTCGCGCCGCGGAGGCGCTGCAGCAGCAGTACGGCCTGCCGATCGGCCCGCCGCTGACGACCCGGATCGCCGCGGTCTACGAGGACGGCGCGATCGTCACGGCCACCTTTCACGGCTACCCGTTCGGCCAGATCGCCCTGATCGCCTCGTGGCGGAACGGTCGCCTGCACGGCCGGTTCGAGTGGCAGAAGATCACCCAGGGCGAGCTCCTCCGCTTCGGCGACACCGTCATCGGCGCGCACGACGTCAAGCTGCCCAAGCCGCACCCGGACCGCGGGGTGTCGGAGTTCGTCGACGGCAAGCGCAAGAGCACCGCGTTCTTCGACCGCGAGGGACGGGAGCTCGTGCAGCCGAAGCCGCTCAAGGAGTGGGGCCAGAATTTTACAACAGCGGACCTCGCCGGCTACGTGGCCCGCGGCGAGTTCGAGCGCGACCTGGCGGCGTTCTTCCCGACGGGCCGCCGCGTCACCGAGCTCGTCGAGGGCGCGCGCCCGCTCGAGTCGTGGATCGATCGGCTGCCGGAGGCCCACCGCGCGGCGGCCCGGGCCTTCGACGCGCTGGTGCGCAGCGGCCGGTTCCCCTGGCTGGGGCAGCGCTTCGACGTGTCCGGCTCGTACGGCTTCGACTGCGTCCGCAACGGGCTCCACGGCGCGGCCGACGAGCGCTACGTCGGCCTGTCCGCCGACGGCTCCGGCGACATGCACCTGCTCGACACGACCACCGGCCGCGTCCTCGGCTATGAGCACGAGGAGGGCCGGTTCGACGCGCGGCGCGGCTTCGACGACCTCGACGCGTTCGCGTTCGCCATGATCCGCGCCGAGGCGGCCGCCGCCAAGCGCATCCCGGCCAAGAAGCTGGCCGACCTGTTCAAGGCCCTGGGCCTGACGGGCGGGCTCGCCGAGCTCGACTGAATATGTGCATGCGCGAAGGGGCATGTCCGTCAGGACATGCCCCTTCACACATGCCCCGACGGGCATGCCCGAGCGGACAGGCTCAGCCGAGGCCGAGGTCCTTGAGCGCGGCCATGGCGGCGTTGTGGCCGCCGCAGCCGATCACGCCGCCGCCCGGGTGGGTGCCGGCGGAGGCGGCGTAGAGGCCGGCGATCGGCTGGCGGTAGGGCACGCGCTGGTCGAAGCCGTAGGTGTTGTCGACGTGGAGGATGTGGCCGCGGGTGATGCCGAAGTGCTGCTCGATCTTCTGCGGGTGGAGGACGAAGGTGTCGACCACCAGGTCGCTGGTGCCGGGGGCGAAGCGGTCGCAGATCGACAGCAGGTGCTTGACGTAGCGGCTCTCCTCCTGCTCCCAGGTGGTGCCGGCCAGCTCGTAGGGCACCCACGACACGAACAGGGCCGAGTTGTGGTGGCCGTCGGCGTCGCGCATGGTCGGGTCGACGGTGGTGTGGATGTACCAGTCGATGACCGGGAAGTCGGGCAGCCGTCCGGCCTGGACGGCCCGGAACGCCTCGCCGAAGCTGCGGATCACGACCTCCTCGTCGGGCAGGAGGTGGATCGTCGGGCCGTACTGGCCGCGGTCGACCGGCAGGCAGGTGAACTGCGGCAGGCCCTTGAGCGCGAGGTTGACCTTGAGCGAGGTGCCGTCGCGGCGCATGCCGTCGAGGCGGGCGTTGTAGTCGGCCGGGAAGTTGTCGCGGCCGGCGAGGTCGCGCATGCGGAACGGGTCGGCGCCGACCAGGACCACGCGCGCGCGCAGCTCCTCGCCCTTGTTGGTGAGGACGCCGACGGCGGTGCCGTTCTCGACCAGGATCTGCTTCACCCCGTTGGCGGTGTCGATGACCGCGCCGGCCGCCCGCGCGGCGGCGGCGAACTTCTGGCTGATGGTGCCCATGCCGCCCTCGACCAGCATCCACGTGCCGCCGGCGCCGGGCAGGCGGCACATGTTGTGGACGAGGAAGTTCATGCCGGTCCCGGGCGTGTCCCAGGTGCCGTAGACGCCGGTGAAGCCGTCGGTCGAGGCGTACATCGCCCGGATCAGGTCGCTCTTGAACGGGAAGCGGTCGATGTACTCGCCGACCGGCTTGCGGCACAGGTCGACGAAGACCTGCCGCAAGGACGCACGGACGTAGCGCTCGGCGGTGTCCTCGAGCGACAGCGGCTCGTGGAACCACGACGGCGCGAGGTCGTCGCGCAGCTGGGCGAGCTCGGCCTGCATGGCCTGGTCGGCGTGCCAGTCGGCCTCCGACGAGAAGGCGGCGTACTGACGTCGGGTCTCCTCGGCGTCGGAGCCGAGCAGCAGGTAGCGGCCGTCGGTGGTCGGCAGGAAGTAGTGCGGGTCGCGTCGCTTCAGCGGCAGGTCGACGCCGGTGATCTGCAGCAGCTCGGGCTGCATGAGGCCGAGCAGGTAGGCGCCGGTCGAGATCGCCAGGTTCGGGGCGCGCGCGAACGGCTTCTCGGTGCGGACGGCGCCGCCGACGACGTCCCTCTCCTCGAGCACCCGCACTCGCAGGCCGCGCCTGGCGAGCAACAGCGCAGCCACCAGCCCGTTGTGGCCGGCGCCGACGACGATCACGTCCGTGTCCGTTTTCATGGCGGGCACCATACTCAATGCCCGTCGCCCGTGCGACCGCCGATGGCGGCCGCGGCGCGGCCACGCGGCACTAACGCTGTTCGATCGAGATCTTCCCGACCGTGGCGGGGCCGCGGACGGCGATCCACGCGAGCAGCGCGGTCGCCACCAGCGCCAGGCCGACGGTCAAGCCCCACCACAGGCCGCCGATGCCGTGGCCGCGCTCGAACGCCAGCCACCACCCGAGCGGCAGGGCGACCGCGTAGTAGCCGGCGAAGTTGACCAGCGCGGCCTTGTTGGTGCGGCCCATGGCGCGCAGCACCCCGAAGCCGACCACCTGGACGCCGTCGAAGATCTGGAAGGCGGCGGCGATCGGCAGGCTGGCGACCGCGAGCGCGTAGACCTCGGGGTCGGCCTCGAACAGCGCCGGCAACCGGTAGCGCAGCGAGTACATCAGCACCGCGCCGGCGCCCATCACACCTGCCCCGAGAGACATGGCGACCCACGCCGACCGCTCGGCCTCGCGCGGGCGCTCCGAGCCGAGCAGGTTGCCGACGCGGGTCACCGCGGCCATGGCGATCCCGACCGGGATCGTGAAGGTGCACGAGGCGAGGTTGAGGACGATCGTGTAGGCCGCGAGCGGGGCGTCGCCGAGCCAGCCGGCGAACAGCATGGCCGCCTGGAAGGCCCAGATCTCGAGGCCGAGCTGGAGGCCGATGCCGAGGCCGACCCCGGCGATCGCGGCCAGAGCGGCGCGGTCGAGCGCGGCCCGCGACCACGGGACCCACGCGCCGTGATGCAGGCCGCGGCGGACGATGATCCACGCCAGGGCCGCGGCCATGACCACGCGCACCACGCCGGTCGAGATCCCGGCGCCGACGGCCCCGAGCGCGGGCAGGCCGAGGGCGCCGAAGATCAGGACGTAGTTGAGGCCGACGTTGACGACGTTGGCCGCGAGCATGACCAGCAGCGCCGGGCCGGTGATCCCGCGGCCCTGGAGGTACGAGCGCATGGCCGCGTAGAGCAGCACCGCCGGCGCGCCGGGCAGCTGCGCGAGCAGGTAGTCGTGGGCCTGGGCGGACAGGTGCGGCGCCTGGCCGAGCAGGACCAGGGCGGGGCCGGCGAAGGTCCACAGCAGCATGACCGGGACGCTGGCGAGCAGGGCGAGCACCACGCCGCGCTGCAGGGTGAGGCCGAGGGCGCGGCCGTCGCCGGCGCCGTGGGCCTGGGCGATGAACGGGTCGCAGCCGAGGACCACGCCCATGCCGATCGTCAGGACCGCGAAGCCCCACAGGTTGCCGAGCGCGGCGGCGTCGAGCGCCTCGCGACCGACGCGCCCGAGCATCAGCATGTCGACGATGCCGAGCATCATGTTGCCGAGCTGGGTGAGCGCCAGCGGCACGGCGAGCACGGCGAGCCGCCTCAACTCTGCGAGGACCTCGCGCATAAAGAGCGAGTCTTAGCCCAGCGACGGCTGGGCCCGCCAGAGCGCCGCAGCGTGCCCCTGCGCACGCGTGGCCCGCGAAACCGGCGAATTGGACTAAGCTCGCCGCGTGCGCCGCAGCATTCCGGAGCAGGACCACACCACCGGCCAGGGCGAGCGCCCGAGCTTCTCGTTCGCGCCGATCGGCGTGGTGCGCTCGCCCTACACCGAGCGGTTCGGCACGCCGCGTCAGCCGACCATCACCACCCAGGTCAAGGAGGACCGGGCGCTCCCGGGGCGCATCGAGGTCCTGCCGGAGTTCGCCGCCGGCTTGCAAGATCTGGCCGAGTTCGAGCGGATCTGGTGCCTCTTCGTGTTCCACCTCAATCAGGGGTATGGCCTGAAGGTCAGGTCGCCGCGCGACCCGTCGCGCGCCGTCGGCCTGTTCTCCACCCGCGCGCCGCACCGGCCGTGCCCGATCGGCCTGTCGTGCCTGCGCGTGACCGCGATCGAGGGCGACGCGATCCACGTGCTCGGGCTCGACATCCTCGACGGCACGCCGGTGCTCGACATCAAGCCCTACGTGCCCTACGCCGACGCGTTCCCCGAGGCGCGCGCCGGCTGGCTCGAGGGCCGCGTGCAGGACGAGCCGGACGAGTTCCGCCCGCGCTGACCGGACGGACATGCCCAAAGAGGCATGTCCTGGTGGGCATGTCCGAACGGGTATGTCCGAACGGGTATGTCCCGCGGGACCTGTACCTTCGTCGCGCGCGCCGGTCCGCGGGCGCGTACGGCCGAGCCCGCTCGGCGTCGATGGTTGACGACGGTCACAATTCGCGGGACGGCGGCGCACGGGTCCGGGGCCTGCGGCCCGCAGGCGTCGTGTCGCGGCCGCACTCGCCGGGGCTTTTCGCGGCTGCGCGAAGTCGTCTATCCTCGGCGCTGGAGTTCAACCACCATGCACAAGCACACAGTCAGTGTCTCCGCCGGCGCGTTCGCGCTGGCGCTGCTGCTGCCGGCGGCCGGACGGGCCGACCTGCCCCCGGGTCCGCCGCCCGTCGCCGCCACCACCACAGCGGCGCCGGCCACCGCCACCGCGTCGGCCTCGGCCAACATCAAGATCTCCGATCAGGAGGCGCTGAACGACGACATCCTCTCGGTCATCGACCTGCCGCTCGCCGCCGCCGACGCGCGCGCGGCCGGGGTGCCGGAGGCCGATCTGAAGGAGGCGCTCTCGGTCACGCAGGAGGTCGGGCTCGGCGCCGGCGAGGCCAGCGACCTCGTCGCCGAGGAGGCCGACGCGACGAGCAAGCGCGGCAAGGCCAACGCAGGCTTCGGCAAGTGGGTGCGCGTCCAGGTGGCCAGCGGGCTGCGCGGGCAGAAGCTGGCGGCCAAGCTCAAGGACCGCAAGGAGGACGCCAAGGAGCTGACGGCCGAGGAGACCGACAAGCTCAAGGTCAAGCTCGACGCGCTGGCCGAGCAGAACCGCCTGCGGCGCGAGAAGCTGCTCGAGAAGCGCCAGGAGCTGCTGGCCAAGGGCCAGAAGAAGATCCTGGCGGCCAAGGATCGCCACGACAAGCGCCAGGAGAAGCTGGCGTCGTCGACGGCGGCGATCACCGAGAAGAGCGGGCAGGTCGAGCTGCGGCTGCGCGAGATCGACGCCAAGCTGGCGACCGCCACCGGCGAGGAGAAGTCCCGGCTCGAGATCGAGAAGAAGCGGCTCGAGGCGCTCGGCCAGCGGCTCGACAAGGCCGAGGAGAAGCTCGAGAAGACCGAGGGCAAGCTCGACAAGAAGGACGCCAAGCTCGACACGATCTCGGACAAGGTCGAAAAGCGCGAGGACAAGCTCGAGAAGAAAGAGGAGAAGCTCGAGCAGCGCCAGGACCGGCGCGAGGCCAAGATCGAGGCCAAGGCCGAGAAGGCCGAGGCGAAGAAGGACAAGGCCGCCCCGGCGCCGCAGTGATGAAAGGAGATACCGCCATGCACCACTCCACGCATTCGTTCCTCCGTGCCGGTCGTCTCGTCGCGCTGCTGGGCGCGCTCGCGCTCGCGCTGCCCGCCTGCGGCGGCGAGGGCAAGAAGACCGAGGTCACCAAGACGACCAAGGTCGAGACCAAGACCACCGTGACCAAGACCGAGACGCCGAAGCCCGAGGTGAAGGCCGAAGAGCCGGCGCCGAAGCCCGAGACGGCGCCGAAGCCCGACCCGGGCTCGGAGAAGGTCCAGGTCGCCGCCGCGGTCGCCAAGGAGATCGCGGCCGACCCCGAGCACGCCGACGACGTGCTGGCCAAGCACGGCCTCGACCGCTCCAAGCTCGACGCGATGATGTTCGAGATCGCGGCCGACCCGGCGCTGACCGAGGCCTACATGGCCGCGCGCAAGACCACCTGACGCCGCCTCCGCGGCCATTCCCGGGGCCGGGCGACTCGCGCGACGAGTCGCCCGGCCCCGTCGCAATTGCGCCATCGTGCCAGTCGACGGCGCCCCGCAGCGACGACAGGTGGTCGTGACACCGAAGAAGGAATGGCGCGGCCTGCTGCAGCTGCTCGCACGGCCGCCCGCGGCTGCGAGGCGTCCGCGGCTGCGCGCCGGAGCGCGACGTCGGCCGCGTCGGCCTGCGGGGCGTCCGCCGCTCCTGCCGACCGCTCGTGGGCGCCGGACCCGGCGCGCGCGCCTCCGCCGCTCTGCTGTGGATCACGGTCGCGGTGCGCGGGCGGCGGCGGGGGGCGAACGGTGGCGCAGGGCCGCATTCGATTGTGCCACCGCGGACCGCCGCGGCGAGGCGAGCAAGCGGGCAAGCGCCGCTGCTCCGGCGCGTGATCCGCCCCACCCGCCGGAGAATCGCGGCAGCGGACGCGGCCACCTTGTTCGTTGGCCGCGTCGGAGTGCGCGGAGAAAGAGGAGCGCGAGCAGGCCAATGATCGGACCACCTCGTACGCGGCGACACCGTGCGCCGCCCACCGTCGGATCGGCGCTTCGCCGGGTCGACGCGCGGTCCGGCCTGCACCCTCGCGGCATTCGCCCATGAATGCCCGCGCCGCTCCGACGCGGCCGATTCATCACACCTCGATCGGCGCCCTCGCTTAGCCTGCCGCCAATTCGTCAATCCGTAGCAGCACCGGCGGCGGCCCATCGCCCGCCGCGGCGGTGCCCGTCGTTTCGCAACCAGGAGTGATTGTCATGAGTGCGACCCACAGGCGCGGAGGCGTCGTCGATCATCGGCTGGTCCGCTCGCTCGCGCCGCTGTGCCTCGCGCTGGCCTGCTCCGGGGTCGACGTCTACGACACCCACGAGCACGGCGAGGGCGAGGGTGAGACCGAGTCCTTGCCGCTGCCGAGCGGGCCGGCCATCGAGGCGCCCTATCTGGTCGGCGACCTGGCGTGCGCGGAGCCGTCGCTGGTCGGCGCGGCCGAGCGCGACCTGTCGCCCGACGAGTCGACCGAGCTGCCGGCGCCGGCCGGGCTGCCCGAATTGCTGGCGGACATTCGCGCCCGCGGCGGGCGGCCGGTCCTCCGCTTCGACACCCACGCCGCGGGCCGGCTGCTCAACGTCCGCGTGCCGGTGCGCAGCCATCAGGTCCACCGCAGCGTCGACGGCGTCAGCGACGTCTCGCTCGACCTCGGTGCCCTGACCGTGCGGCTGGCCCACGCGCCCGGGGCGGGCGGCCTGGCGCCGGAGCTGGTGCTGCCGACGACCTTGCCTTTGGACCAGGTGGTCGTGCTCAAGACCTACGCCCGCGAGCCGACGCCGGACGGGCTCGGCCGCGCGGCGCTGACGATGGTGTCGGTCTTCGACCGCCGCGACGAGGCCGCGGGCCCGGTCGCCGCTCTGGCGATCGACGACCAGGTGCCGCAGGCGCGCGAGGCCGACTGCGACGCGCTGGCCTACGAGTTGGCCGCGGAGGTGCCGCCGGTGGCGGTCAGCTTCCCGCCGCTGTCGAGCTGCACCGTCGACGAGTGCGCCAAGACCCGCGCGGCCTGGCTGCGCGCCAACCACGACCTGTTCCGCGTGCGCCAGATGCTCGACTTCGTCGCCTCCAGCCCGCCCGGCGATCGAGCGTTCCTGTGGGCGGCGCAGGGCGGGTCGGAGAGCGGCGAGCGGCTGATGAGCTACGAGAGCGACGACGTCGGCCCCAACACCGCGCTGGAGTTCTACTTCGGGCCCTACGCCGAATACCGCCTGCAGGCGATCCGCCTGGCCTATTCGCGGCTGTGGCAGATCTTCCACGACCACGAGATGGGCGGCCTGACGCTCGACATCGAGTGCACGCCCGACGGCCCCGGCGACATCTGCAACACCACCCGTCCGGGCGGTCACCACGCGGTCAAGAGCAACATGAAGCTGTGCGACAAGGCCTACTCGACGCCGAGCCAGGCGTTCGACGTGCCGCGGCTGGTGCTCCACGAATCGATGCACCACATGTTCGTGCCGTGGAAGAACACCGTCGGCCGGCTGTCGCCGATCATGGACACCCACACCCACGGCCACGGCGGCCTGTGCACCAGCAAGCTGATCACCGACAAGGGCTACGGGCTGAAGAAGATCAAGCACCTCGCCTCGTACGAGAACGATCGCGGCGGCGATTGCTGGCACAACAACTTCGCGTTCCGCAACAACGACACCTACGCCTACGCGGCCGCGACCCTCGGTACGTACATTCGCTTCGGCTACCTGGCCCGCTGGCCGCTCGAGCTGCCGCCGCGGGAGTCGGAGGAGGGCTACCACCCCGACCCCGAGTGCGGCATGCCGGGCGTGACGACGCCGCCGCCAGGCTTCAGCGACCCGCTCAGCAAGTGCTACAAGTCGGGCGGGGTGCTGGTCTGTCCCGGCGCGAACGGGGGGCTGTCGCCCGGCGACCTCGACATCGCGGCGGTCTGCGGCGACCCGTGAGGCTTGTGCCTGGGCGGTGGCGCTTGACGCGGGTCGAGCGGTTCCACCATCATGAAGGACGTTGCCGTCGAGTCGTTCCTCGTGGAGCCTCCTCGCGCTGGGTCCCTTCGCGCTCGCGTGCGGGTGGTCTGCCGCGCCGTCCGATCCATCATCGCCGGCTTCGTCGGCCGTCCCTGCGGAGAGTGTTCAAACCGCGCGGATCGAGGGGCTCCAGGCACAGATCGATGCGATTTCTGGAAAGCCGGAGAGCTTCGATCTGTGGGTCTCCAATGCCATGACATTGAACGGGGCGCCCGTCCCCCAGGACCTGGGGATGGCGATCCTCGTCGACAGGCTCCTTGCGAAGGGGCTGTTCCCCCACGGCTTCTCGGAGGGCGCGGGCGGCCGCACGTATCACTTCCGCCGCGGACCAGCCGGGCCGGCTGTACCGCCCGCCGGCGAGCCGCGGCTCGTACCGCGGGACCTCCGCGCCGGGAGGGCCTACAAGATCCATGTCGAGCACAATCTCATCGGCGGCAGCTCGACGATGAGTGTCGACGCCACGGCGACTGTCACCTCGATCGGGGACGACGCCGTCGACCTCGACGTCCGCGTCGAGCACGGCACCGAGCACCCGGCCGAGCGCGTGATCTTCAGCGACGTGAAGCTCAGACTGTCGGTCCCGAAGGACGCCGGAGATCCGCGCCCCCAGCGGGCCGACGGTTTACCCTTCCCCGTGGAGTTCCTCGATCCCCGGCCTGATGACGATACGCGTGCGACCCTCCCCGGCCTGCTCAACACGTTCAGCTTCGAGCGGTGCCTGCTGCCTCGACAGGCGCACGCGACCGGAGAGAAGTGGACCGAGACGCGAGCGCTCCGGTTCTTCGGCGACGTGGCGATCGCGTGGGAAGCCGGCCCCGTGGTGGTCCATGCCGGCGGCGCGTTCGCGACTTACACCGCGCTGTGGCGGATGTCGACTGCCAAGAATGCCCCGCCGACGCTGGCCATATTCGAGGTGAAGCTGAGCGTGCACCTGGACGACGGCTTCCACGGCGATTGCGTGGTGCACGACTTCATGCTGGGGCCGGACAACCCGAGCTTCATGACGCGGATCTCGTCGACGCCGGTGCGAGGCTGAGCGCGTCGAGCCGGCGACGCTAGCGTACGTGCCCGTGCGCGGGAGCGGCGGCGTGCACGACACAGTCCATGTCGCACAGGCGATCGAAGCGGGCGAACTGCATGCCGATCTTGTGCAGGACGCGGATCGATGCAGTGTTGCGCCGATCGGCGAACGCGATCAGACCCTGCAGGCGCAGGACCTCGCGCGCATGGCCGAGCCACGCCGACGCGACCTCGGTGGCGAGGCCTCGACCCCAGTGTGTGCGCGCCAGGCGGTAGCCGAGCTCGAGCTCGCCGGTCTCCGGCAGATGAAGAACGCCGGCGTCGCCCAGGTACGCGCCCGTCTGCGCGTCGCGGACGGACCACTTCGAGAAGCCGTGGTGCTCCTGGTGCGCGATGTAACGCTCGAGGCGTGCGCGCGTCGCCGCGGTGTCCCGATCGGGTGCGCCGGCGGCGTAGCGCATCACCACCGGGTCGCCGAACACCGCGAACGCCTCGGGTACGTCCGCGAGCGAGAAGGGCCGCAGGAGCGTGCGCTGCGTGCGGAGCTCGGTCGCGGCGCGCGTCACCCGGCGACTGTACCCGCGCCGCGCGAGCGGGTCACGCGCTCGAACGCTCGGCACGATGCTGGCGGCCGAGCGCATCGAAAGGCCTCGGGTGCGGCGCTAGCCCTCGGCCTGGGCCTCGAAGCGGCCGATCACCCGCCCGAGGTCCTCGCGCAGGCAGCCGATGCAGTCGCGGGCGACGAACCAGTCGCGGCAGCCGTTCTTCGGCGTCTTGGCGACCATCTGCAGGCCGGGCAGCGCCCGCAGGTCGCCGGCCTCCTCGAGCTTGAGCAGGACCTTGCGCTTGTCCTCGCAGCGCGACAGCTTCTCGATCCAGGCGAGGTTGCGGACGTACTCGGGGATGGTGGCCTTGTCGGCCTCGCTCGCGCCCGTGATCGCCTCGGCGGCCTTCTTGCGCGCCTTGTTGCCGGTGCCGGTGAGCAGGGTCTGCGCCGCGTCGGCGAAGGCCGCGGGGATCTCGGCGACGTCGGCGGGCGGGGGCGCGGCCGGCTCGGGCTTCGGCTCGGGCTTCGGCTCCGCCTTCGCTTCGGCCTTGGCCTCGCCCTTGCTCGCCTTGCCCTTGCCGGGCTTGCTCGGCTCGGGCGCGGGCTCGGGCTCGGCGACCGCCGCCGGCTGCGGGTCGGGCTCGCTGTGCCGGCCGCATTGATACACCAGCACGAGCACCAGCAGCACCAGCGCCCCGGCGCCGTAGCGGAACAGCTGCGGCCGCTGGATCGACAGCGCGCGCAGCCGCATCTCCCACGGTGCCGGCCCCGGCGGCCCGGCGATCAGGGTGCCGCCCGGGGTCGAGAACTCGGGCCGCTGTGCCGCGCTCGACCAGCCGGCCGAGGTCGGCGCGTGCGACATGCTGATCGGCGCGCCCGCGAGGCGCAGCTCGGGGGCGGTGCTGAGCATGGGGTCGCCGCTGAAGGCGATCCGGCGCAGCTCGTCGCGCACCGGGGCGACCGCGCCGGGGCGCACTGCCGGGTCGGCGGCGATGAGCTGGGCTGTCAGATCGGACAGGGTCTCGGGGACCTGTCCCGGAAGCATGTCGCGCAGCGGGGTGACTGCGCCGGCCAGCTGGCGGGCGAACAGCGCGGTCAGGCTGTCGGCCATCCACAGCCGCTGGCCGGTGGTGCACTCCCACAGGATCACGCCGAGCGCGTAGATGTCGACCCGGTGGTCGATCGTCTGGCCCACTGCCTGCTCCGGGGCCATGTAGCCCGGCGTGCCGATGATCGCGCCCATGCGGGTGATCGGCTGGCTGGCGTCGACGACCGCGCCGTCACCTGTCTCTCCGGACAGGCGCGCGATGCCGAAGTCGACCACGCGAGCGTGGAACGAGCCGTCGTCGCGCTGCTCGAGCAGGATGTTGTCGGGCTTGAGGTCGCGGTGGATGATGCCGGCGGCGTGGCAGGTGGCGAGGGCGTCGGCGATCTGCCCGCCGAGCTCGGCGACGTGGCGCCACGGCAGCGGGCCGCGCTCGAGCCGGCGGGCCAGGGTCTCGCCGCGCACGAGCTGGATCACCAGGTACGCGCCGCCGTCCGGCAGGTGGCCGTAGTCCATCGCGCTGGCCACGTGCGGGTGATCGATCTGCGCCGTGGCCAGCGCCTCGCGGGCGAACCGCGCCTCGGCCTGCCCGTCGCCGGCGAACTCGGCCCGGATCGTCTTCAGCGCCACCAGCTTGCGCAGCTTGAGGTGTTCGGCGACGAACACCGCCCCCATGCCGCCCTCGCCGAGGACCTCGACGATCCGGTAGCGCTCGTCGATCAGCCGGCCGATCCACAGCCCGGACAGCTCACCCTCGGGGCTCGGCGGGGCGCTCGGCTCGGTGCTCACCAAGACGCTGCCTCCGGAACGGTGCGGGACATGGCGGGGCGCAGTATACCCGGGCGCCTACGGGAAAAGGCTGTCTCTTCGGACAGCTGCGATCGCGGTTTGCACGTGCTGGGGCCGTGACGCGCACCACCTCGCAGCCGCGGGCAGCCCCGCGCCCGCCAGCGGACTCGGCCGCGCGCGACGGCCCGCTCGCGGCGCGGGCCGGCGAGCGAGCGGCGACGCAGGCGGGCTCAGGCGCAGCGTGCGAGTGTCCGCGTGAGGACTCGCGCACGCGTGAGATCGACCTGCTAGCGAAGGCGGCGACGGCGGACCTTCACCCTGAAGGATCAGGGGAACCCCCGTCATGCCGTCGATCGTGGATCGGATGGTCGAAAGGACAGGTCACCCCGGACGTGGTTTCGCGTCGGGGCCCGCGACGGTGGGGCTCAGGCGGGGACGCAGAGGCCGCTGCGGTCGTCGCAGATTTCGTCGTTCGAGCACGCGTTCGGATCGCTCGGGTCGCAGTTCTCCTCGCAGTTGGTGACGCCGCAGCCGCAGGCCGAGTCGTTGACGCAGTGGAAGCCGTCCTCGCACGGCGGGGCGCCCAGCGACTCGTCCACGTCCGGGTGCTCGCAGTTGATCGAGACGCCGCAGGTCGAGGCGCACTCGTCGTTGGTGATGGACTCGCTCCCGAACGTGTCCAGCGAGTCGTCGGTGCCGGAGTCCGAGTCGGTCGCGGTCGCGGGACCGGTGCCGGTGGTGGTCTCGACGGTCGTCGTCGAGGTGGGCGCGGGCGTGGCGTCGGTGGTGGTGGCGTCGGTGGTGGTGCCGGTGGGTTCGCCGGTGCTCGTGCCGGTGCCGGTGCTCGCGGGATCGGTGGCGTTGCCGGTGCTGTCGTCGGTGACGGTGCCGGCGTCCTGCGGGCTGCAGGCGACGAGGGTGGTGATAGCGAGGATACGAATCATGCGATCGCCGAAGTTAGTCATGCGCCGCATGTTACTCCATTCGCAGCGCCGGGCCAGGCGCGCGCCGCCCCGAGGGGCGAGGGGCAGGTGCGCAGCGCCGGGGCCTCCACGCCCCGGTGCGCGCGCAGTCGGGCGGGCCGCCGCGATCGGCGGTGCGGGCCGAATCGTCGCCGTCTTCGCGCAGGCCCCGGCGACGCCTTACCCCGAGGATCGGGGACGATCCGCAGATCCGCAGGCGAGGTGGCGGATGTCCTGAAGGACAGAGGACCCTCCGTGCGCCCAGCAGCGCGGGCCGCGAGGGGCCTGTCCCCGAGGTCATGGGATCAGAGATCGGACTCGGGGATGTCGGGCGGGACGTCGGGGACGTCGGGGACGTCGAACAGGTCGCAGGGGATCGGCAGGAACGGGTTGAGCGTCGAGAAGGCGCCGCCCTGGTAGCTGTAGAAGTTGCCGTCGTACTTCACCCAGGCGTCGCCCAGCGACGGAACGGCCAGGCCGGTCAGGTCCTGGAGCGCGGACAGGCCGCCGGCGGCGTAGTGCAGGTGCAGCACCATCTGGAAGTTGGGGTTGTCCTCGAAGGCGTCGAGCGTCGAGCACAAGAACGGCTGGATCGGGGCGCTGAGGCTGATGAGGAGCGAGGTCGGGTCGCCGTCGAGCGGCGCCACGTCGGTCGCCACCAATTCGCCGGTGCTCTGATAGTAGCAAAAGGGCTCGTAGTAGCAATAATAATAGTTGTACGGCGGTTCGTAGTAGCAGGGCGCCGGCGGGTCCGGCGGGCAGACCTGCTCGAGGTTGTAGTACCTCAGGTCGATGAGGGTGGTGCTGGGCTGGCCGCCGTAGTTGCCCATGTAGGCCTGGGCCATGCTGAGGCGGAAGCGCTTGGGGTTGACCGTGTCGACCGGGGCGAGCGGCTCGGTGAAGCTGAGCTGCAGGGTCGACGGGTCGCGCAGCTTGACGCCCAGCAGCGCCGGCGGCACGTCGGCGGGCGGCGGCGGATCGGGCGGGGGCAGCGGATTGGTCGGATCGGGCGGCAGCGGGGTCGGATCGATCGGCGGTCCGGTCGGGTCGTCGGTGGTCGGTCCGTCGGTGGCGGTGCCGGTGGCGGTGGCGGTGTCCGTGTCCGTGTCGCCCTTGCCGCCGTCGGGACAGGCGGCGAGGACCAGCGCGCCGCTGGCGATGGCGGCGTGTACGAGCCGGCTGAAGCGTAGTCCAAGCATGCGCAGAGGGTACGCGCGCCGTCTCAACGCGCCGAGGTCGGCGCCTGCGGACGGCCGCGGGAACGACCTGTCCCTTGGGTCATCCCCATCGATCCATGGCGCGGGCGATCTCAAGCGCCGTGTCGGCGCCCTCGTGCGTTCGAGCGGCGCCGCGCAACAATAGCGCGACCAGCAGGGGGTGCTCGACCGCAGGCAAGGCGGCCGGACCCACCAGGAAATAGGTGAGGGTGCGGACGATGAACGCGAGCCCGCCGCTGCGCTCGCGCTCGGCACGATCGGCCAGCGCCTCGAGGCCGCGCAGCGCCCGGTCCCGCAGGTCCGCGAGGTCGCGGCCGGCGAAGGCCTCGCGGCCCGGCGGCCACGGACCGTCGTATCCGCCCGTGCCGACGCAATCCGCGAGCTCGGGGAAGAAGGCGAGCTCGGGCACTGCGCGCAGCAGGAACTCCACGTCCTCGTCGTCGGCCGGCGGAGGCGAGCCGGGGTGCAGCGCGGGGTGCATCAGAACAGGGTGCAGGGGATCGGCAGGAACGGGTTGAAGTTGCTGAACGGCGTGCTGTTCATATAATTGTAGTAGTTGGTCTGGTTCTTGACCCACGCGTCGGCGATCGGCGCCAGCGGCAGGCCGGCGAGGTCGGTGACCTGGGACAGGCCGCCGCCGGCGTAGTGGAGGTGCAGCACGAAGTCGATCACCGGGTCCTCCGGCGAATTGAGGATGTCGCACAGCGACGGCTGGATCGGGGCGGTCAGCGACAGGATGACCTGGGTCGCGTCGCTGTAGTGATTGAACACATCGGCGATCTGCAGCGGCGGCGACGGCTGATAATAGCACCCGCCGTAATAGCAGTAGTAGGGCTGCGGATCGTAGTAGCAGCCGGGCGGGGGCGGCGGGCAGTACTCGACGAAATTGTAGTACCGCGGGTCGCGCAAATAGGTGCCGGGCTGGCCGCCGTAGGTGCCGAAGTAGCCGCGCGCGAGGCTGAGGCGGAAGCGCTTGGGGTTGACCGTGTCGACCGGCGCGATCGCCTCGGTGAAGCTCAGCTGCAGCGTGAATTGATCGATCATCGTCACGCCCGCGAGGGCCGGCGGGGTGATGTCGCCGGGCGGGGGCGGGGGCGGCGGCGGGAAGCCGGTGGTCGGATCGGGCGGGTCCGAGGTGGTGTCGGTGTCGCTCGAGTCGGTGTCGGTCTCGGTGCCGGTCTCGGTGTCACCGGGCGCGTCGGGGCAGGCGCCGAGGATCAGCGCGCCGCTGGCGATGGCGGCGTGGACCAGTCGGCTGAAGCGTAGGCCAAGCATGGGCCCAGCGTACGCCCGACCTTTCGGACAGGTCAACGTTGCCGCGCGTGCAGCCGCTGGTGGGCGGCGTCGAGGGCTCTGGAGCCGAGGCCGAGCAGGTTCATGTCGTCGGCGTCGAGGCCGAGCTTGCGGCCGAGCTGGAGGTTGTACTGGTGGACCGCGAGGTCCCACAGGCCGACCTGCGCCGCCGAGGCGACGCCGCGCAGGCGCTTCCGCTCGAGCTCGAGCTCGAACTGGAGCTGCAGGCGGGCCCCGAGGTGCGAAAACGCGGCGGCGATCCGCTGGATCGCCGAGCGCCGATCGCCGGCCGGCGGCGAGACGCGGAAGCCGGCCAGGTCGAGGTCGACGCGCAGCCGCAGCGGGTCGCCGTCCGGCTCGACGCAGGTGACGCCGATGTCGACGCTGCCGTCGCGCAGCCATCGGCCGACGGCGCCGAGTCCGACCACCCCCTGCGGCGCGAGCGGGACGTCGCGCACCGTCCAGCTGCCCGGCTCGGCGAGGAAGGCGTTGCCGCGGGCGCGGCCGCGGGCGCGGGCGTGACACAGGACGTCGACGAGCGCGTACTCGCTGCGCAGCGGGGTGATCTCGAGGTGCTCCAGCGCCAGCGGCAGGACGCGCGTGGTCGCGGCTCCGGCCAGGTCCTCGAAGTCGACGGCGAGGTCGTCGACGACCAGCCGCTCGATCACGAAGCCGCGACCGCCCGGCTGGCCGACGCCGAGCGCCCGGTTGCGAACGATCGCACCGCGCACCCCGTGCAATTGCAGCGCAGTGATCGGGACCTCGCGCTCGAACAATCGCAGCATCGCGATATCGATGTCGAGGCGGCCGATCGAGAGGGCGAGGTCGGCGCCGTTGCGGTGGCGGATCGCCACGCCCTCGAGGTGCACGTGGCCGGTGAAGATGTTGCCGCGCGCGCGCTCGAAGCACACGTCGACGCCGCTGGTCCGCTCGACCTGGTCGAGCAGCAGCCGCAGGCCGGGCTCGTAGAGGACCAAATCGACGAACACGAGGGTCGTCAGCACGAGGCCGAGGACGCCGGTCAACGTCCACACCGCGCGACGCCACCAGCGCAGCAGGCGGGTCGGCCGCTGGCGGCTGCGCCATAATACGAGGTAGCCGGCGCCCAGCAGGGCCGCGCCCACCAGCTCGAACAGCAGGGCCGCCGCCACCAGCAGCGGCACTGCCATGAGCTCGGCGACGACGATGAGCAGGGCTTCCACGCCCGTGGGATTCTCGCACCGGTCGCTGCCGCTGCAAACGCGGCCGGGTGGCCCCACGGGCGCGAAATGTGGGGGTCTGTGAACGTTGATCCGCGGACGAACCCCCGGGGCGACCGCTGACCACGTGCTCGGGCCTTCAGGTGCGGGCGCCGGCGCATGTCTCGAAGGACAGGTTGCGCGTGGCGGGCGCCGTGTGCCCCGCGACACCGCGAGGACAGGGTTTCGCGCCGCCCGGCGCCGCGGCAGCGGGCGACCCGCGGGGCGGGGCAGGGCCGGCCGGCGCGCCGGCGAGCCCCGCCGCGGGCGCCCGCGCGACCGCCCGCGTGAGGACCACCGCGAGGTCGCTCGGCGGATCGATCCCGTGCGCGGAAGGGGTCGAGGTCGCTCGCCGCGGGCCGAGGCGAGCCGAGTTAGGCTGTCCTTTCAGACATGTGAATGCGGCGGCCCGGCGGCCCTGGCGCGGAGGTGGGCGTATGGACAGAGATGTCCTCCTGGACATGTCCTCGGGGACTGGCAGCCCGCGGCGCTGGCGAGCGCGGGCGCGGCTGGCTATCGTCTCGGCATGACGCTTGACTTCAAATTTCCCGGCACGGCCCCGCTCCTCGCCCTCGTCGCAGCGCTGGCGGCGTGCGGGCCGAGCAAGTCCGATACGACCGACACGAGCACGACCGACGCGAGCACGACCTCGGAGCCGCCCGCCGGCACAGGCACCGACACCGACACGACCGGGACGACGACTGACCCGACCACGACCGACGCGACGCCGACGACGACCGCCGACGCGCCGACCCTGTGCGCCGACGCGAAGACGGAGGCCGAGTGCATGGCGGCGACCGAGATGGACGAGGAGCAGGGCCTCGCCTGCCGCTGGGCCGAGGTCCTCCGCTTCACGCCGACCGACGGGGCCGACGGCTGCGGCTTCGAACCGGCGGGCGGAGTGTGCGTGCTCGCCAGCTCCGAGGAGGGCGGGGCCGGTTGCGCGGGCTTCTGGCGCGAGGTCGGGCCGGGCCAGATCGACTTCGCCATGTGGGACTGCGGCACGCCGGAGCCCGACGAATGGCAGGGGTGCTTCGACGTCGAGATGGACAGCCCGGGCTCCGCGGCGTGCCTGTGCATGAACGGCGGCGGCTAGGGCGAGCAGCCCGTCGCGGCTCGGAGAGGCGCGCCGGGTCGCGCGATCCCGAGCCATGTTGACGATTTAGACCGGTGGTCTATACTACCGGTCTAAATGCCGCGAGAGCGCTTCTACAACCTGTCGCCCGAGGCGCGGGCGCGGCTGCTCGGCGTGGCGATGCGGGAGTTCGCCGAGCGCGGGCTCGAGGGCGCCTCGCTCAACGCGATCCTGGCGGCGGCCGGGCTGTCGAAGGGCGCCTACTATTATTATTTCGAGGACAAGGAGGACCTGTTCGTCACCGCGATCGCCGGCGCGCTCGACGAGGTGCTCGCGCGGCTGTCGCTGCCGGACTTCGAGCGGCTGAAGCCGGCGGAGTATTGGCCGGCGCTCGAGCGAGCGGTCGCCACCTGGTCCGAGCTGTTCGAGTCCTCGCGCGAGCTGCTGCGCGCCTCGCAGCAGCTGGACGCGGCCCGGCTGAACAGCCCGCGGTTCGCCGCCGTGCTCGACCGCGGGCGGGCGCTGTGGCGGCGGCTGATCGCCGCCGGCCAGCGGCTCGGCTGCGTGCGCACCGACGTGCCGCTCGAAGCGCTCGTGCGCATGGTCGAGGTCAACGATCACGCCCTCGACGAACAGTTCCGGGCCGAACACGGCGGGGGCTTCACCCGCCGCGACTTCGAGGCGCACGTGCGCCTGGTGTTCGACACGTTCAGGCGGCTGCTCGCCGTCGATGCCGCGGCGACACCGGCCGGCGGGCGAGCGGCGGCCAGGAAGAAGCGCGCGCGCTGAGCCGCGCGAGGAGGCAAGAATGGGAGTGGAGGCACATCGACAGGTCGCGGCGCGCCTGCACCACGTCGGGCTGGTCGTCCGCGAGATGGCGGCGGCGATGGCGGTCTACCGCCGCCTGGGCTTTCACCTGCCGGCGCCGTCGTGCGGGGCGATCGCGGGCCACGAGGGCGGTCCGGCGACGCCGTTCGGCGCGATCAACGTGCACGCCGAGTTCGCCCGCGACTTCGTCGAGCTGGTCGCGTGCGTCGACGGACCGGCCGACGCTCCGCCGGACGCGGTCCTCGTGCCGGTCGAGGTGCCGCGCGAGCACGTGGGCCGCTTCCGCGAGCTGGTCGCTCGCAGCGTGGGCACGCTCGCGTGGTGCCTGCAGCGATTCCAGGGGCTGCACATCCTCGCCCTGCAGGCGGCCGATCTCGAGGCAGTCGCTGCGCGCCTGGGCGACGCGGGTGTCGCTCACGGCGGCGTGCACGCGGCCCAGCGGCGGATCGAAGGCGACCCCGATCCGGTGGCCGTGCCGATCCGCTTCCTCGAGCTCGAGAGCGCCGAGGCGGGGCCGGGTCGGATGCCGGAGGGGCGCGTGGCGATCGTCAGCGACCCGTCGAGCGAGCGACCCGACCGCGCGCGCCAGAGCCGGCACCCCAACGGCGCAGTCGCGCTCGTCGAGGCCATGCTGTGCGTCGCCGACACGGCGCTGCCCGCGGCGGCGCGGCAGTGGGCGACGATTCTCGGGCTGCCGGCGCGCGCGGCCGGGGCGACCGTGGTGTTCGAGCTCGAGGATGCGCGGCTGGTCGTCGCGCCGGCGTCCGCGCTCGCCGAGCTGCTGCCGGGAGAGCGACCGCCCGCGCTGCCGGCGTTCGTCGCCTACGCGGTCGCCGTCGGCGACGTCGCCGCGGCGCGCGAGCTGGTGGCGCGGAGCGGCTTCCCGGTGCGGACGACCGCCGCCGGTGAGCCGTTCGTCCCGGCCGAGGCGGCCCTCGGCGCCGCGGTGATCTTCCGCGCGACCGGCGACGGCGCGTGAGGCCTCCGCGGACGGTGGCTCGCCGTCGCTGCGCGAGCGGACCAGGAGCTCAGGTGCGTCCCGGACGTCATGAGACGCCGACGGCCCTCGACATCCATCGCTCGCTGGGCGAACGGCGCTGCGCGCCGGAGATCGCCTGTCCTTCGGAGCATGTCACTCGAGACGCCGGGAGATCGTGGCGCCGAGAGCGGTCGGCTCGCTCAGCCTTCGGTGCCGGTCGTGTCGTCGCCCGTGGTGGTGTCAGGCTCGTACGACGGGCAGGCGTCGGGGTCGGGCTGGGTCTTCACGCAGCCGTTGCCGTCGGCGACGCAGGGCGAGCACCAGGGGCGCTCGGGGCTGTTGTCGGCGCACCAGGCGTCGCTGTGGACGTCCTTGTGGACGCAGTGGTCGGGGTTGGGGATCCGGCACGCGCCCGCAGCCAAGGCGAGGATGAGAAGGACATGTCTCATGGGACAGCGGCGTGCAGGCGCTGGGCCAGGCGACCGGCCTTGCGCGCCGCCAGGAGGGTGAGGAGCCAGGTGGCGGCCAGGCCGGCGCCGACGGCCAGGAAGGCGGCGCCCGCAGGCCGGTAGGTGACGAGCGAGGTCGGGTCCGCGGGGTCGACTGCGAGCGGTCGGGCCACGAAGGCGACGCCGGTGATGACGGCGCCGAGGCCGAGCCCGCCGGCCACGCCGCCGAGGATCACCAGGCGACGACACGCGGCCGAGCCGTGACACCAGGGCCCGCCCGGGGCCGGGGCCGGCCCCTCCATGCCGGCAGCGACCGGGACGGGCGGGCTGGCCGGGGCGACGTGTTCGGTGGGCCTGTCCGAAGGGACAGGCGCGGAGGCGGGGCCGGGCATGCCGGGGGTGGCGAGGCCCGGCGAGGTCGCGGTCGGCGTGCGCGCGGCCGGACCGACGGGCGCGGCGGGACCGGCCGCGCCGTTGGTCGAGGCGGCGCCGTTGGTCGGGCTCGCGGGTGCGGCGTCCGTCTGGGCCGGGACCGGGCCGCGGGGCGAGGTCGCGCCGCTGGTCGCGGGCAGCGGTCCGGAAGGTGTCTCCGGGGACATGTCGATTGCGACAGGTTCCCAGGGGCCTGGCGCCGGGGACATGTTCTCGGGGGCAGCCGGGGCGGCGGCCAGGGCGAGCGCGGCGAGGGCCGCGGCGAGGGGGCTAGCCGCCATGACCGGGCTGCGCGCGGGTGGCCAGGTTCGCGGCGTCGGCGACCGGCTGGAGGACGACGCGGGCGAGGCCGCGGAGCAGCGGCTCGTGCTGGATGACGCGGGCCAGCGGCGGGCTGTAGGCGTAGTAGAAGCGCACGAGGTCGACGCCGGTCGCGGTGGTCTTGAGGTAGAGGTCGCGGAACGAGCGCAGCGCCGCGACCTGGGCGGCCCACGGCGCGCCCCAGGCGGCGGTGGCGACGAAGCAGAAGCTGTCGACGGTCTGGAACTGCTGCGCCTCGGTGGTGATCGCGGCGCCGACGATCGGGCTGCGGTTGGTGCACTTGTCCTCGTACACGACCGCGAACTGGTAGGTGTAGTCGCCCCACAGCTCGCCGATCTCGAGGGTCACGAGGCCGGTGGTGGCCGCGAGCTCGGCGGCGCTGAAGGTCTTGAGGAAGGCGGCGCCGAGCAGCTCGTCGGTGAGCGGCTTCTCGCCGGTGATGTGATAGACGTGGATCTTCGTCAGCTCGAAGTCGGGGTCGCTCTGCTCCGGCATGCGGAAGCTGACCTGCACGCGGTCGAACGACATGCCGGCGAGCGCGAGGTCGTCGATCGGGACGAGCGGCCGCAGCTGGCTGCACTGGCCCCACCCGCCGCTGCCGTCGCCGCCGGTGTCGTCGCCGCTGGTGCCGGGCTCGCCGGTGGCGCCGTTGCTGTCGGAGTCGCTGCCGGCGCTGGGGTCGTCGCCGGTGTCGTCGCCGCCGTCTCCGGTGGTCCCGCCGCCCTCCTTGCCGTACGAGAACACGCCCCAGCGGAACGTGTCGCCGTTCTTGGTCATGACCCGCAGGCGGTCGGCGCCGCTGCCGTTGCTCTCGCTGAGCTTGCCGTCGCGCGGGTGCAGCGAGCCGGTGGCGCCGTTCCAATCGCCGTAGCCGAGGTACTCGGTGGTGCCGACGAAGGCCCGCTCGCGCGGGTCGAAGGCGACCTTGTAGATCACCGAGGGCTGGCCGAGGAACTCGATGCCGTAGGCCTCCAGGCGCGGGTCGACGAAGTGGTCGTCCTCGCGGTCGTAGTCGAAGTTGGCGTTCTCGTCGCGCTCGAGGTTGACCTCGACGTAGGCGGTCAGCGGGCCCTTGGCCAGCACCTCGGGCGCCAGCAGGACGGTCGTGAACTCGGCCATGTCGCCGACCGGCGTGGCGGCGGTGACGGCGTCGAGGTCGTTGATCTCGGCGTACTGCTTGGCGTCGTCGGAGTCGACGCCGCCCTCGAACTCGACGAGGTCGTTGCGCGGCGGGTAAAACGCCTGGTTGCCCTTGGGGTCGAAGCGGCCCTTGTCGGACTGGAACACCTTCGGCGACGGGCAGGTCTTGGTGTCGACCGAGATGGTCTCGTGCTCGGAGGCGGTCAGCGGCCGGCAGTAGTAGTTCTCGGCCGAGCTGCTGTTCTCGTGCCAGCCGAGCGACTCGAAGTCGGCCGGGTTGTCGTCGAGGAAGATGATCCGCGGGTACTTCTTGCCGCGCCGGTGAGCCCACACCGGCAGCACCGACTGCCGCGGCCCGTACGGCGCGCGCCAGCTCGACACGAAGTTCCACACGCCCGGCCGGTTGCCGATGCCGTACTTGCCGGTGGCCTGTGTGACGAGGACGTCTTGCACAAAGTTGCCGTCCTGGTCCTCGAGCCAGATCGCCATCTGTACGTCCGGCACCGGGGTGTAGTGGAACTCGACGAGGATCGGCTCCTCGGCGGCCGCCTCGCGCGCCGGGGCCATGATCCCGGCCAACACGACGACGGCGCTCACGACAGTCCAGGGATGTAAGCCAGGCACGGCGGCAGCATATCACGGCGACCTACCGGCCCCTCCGCCGGCGCCTGGAGCCGCGCGAGGGTCCCGCGAGGGCCGGGAGGGGTCGTTCGCGCGCTGTGCGCGGGTCGCCGCCTGCGCCGCATTCGGGCCGATAACTGGCGGTCCGGGCGCGAGTGCGCCAGATCACCGCTGCATGCGCGGACGGACCGTAGAGTAAGATCGTCGTGGCCCTCAGCTCCTCTCATCGCCCCGGTCGCCGCCAGGTCGTGCGCCGCCGCGTCACGGCCCGCGGGTCGGGTACGCGGGTGATGGGGGCGATCCTGGTCGGCGTGGCGACGCTGACCTGCGGGCCGCGGCCAGGCACCGAGGCCGCAGTGCCGGCGCTCGGGAGCCAGAGCCAGCTGCCCGGCGGGCCGCCGCCGCCCCGCGTCGGGCTCGGTCTGCCGAGTTTGGTGGTCTCCTGGTCGCCGCCGACGCTGACTGCCGGCGACGCCGAGGCGCTGGCAGAGGCGCTGACGGCCTCGCCCGCGGTCGAGGTGCTGCTCGGCCCCGGCCTGGCCGGCTGGGACGCGCGCGTCGGCCCGGCGCTGCAGGCCCTGAGTCCGCCGCTGCGGATCACCAGCGTGCGCCAGGCCGAGCAGGCGGCGATCGTCACCCGGCCCGACGCCCTGACGGCCCCGCGCGAGCCCGGCGGCGGCCGCCCGCGCTACCGGGCCGACGGCATCCAGCTGCAAGAGACATGGCTCAGAAGACATGACCCGAGCGCCAGGTCGATCGTCAGCGTCGACGCGTCGACGATCGACCTGTCGGCCTGGAAGGCGCTGCCCGCCGCGCGCGTGGGCGGCTGCGAGCCGGCGATCCGCGCCCTGGCGGAGGGCCAGGAGCAGGGCCTGGCCCAGCTCGAGGGCTTCCTCAACCACGCCGACGCGCTGCTGTGGCGGTTCTACAGCGCCGAGCTGGCGGCGTTCGTGCCGGAGATCCACGCCGAGCTGCGCGCCTTCGCCGGCGACGAGGTCCCGACCGAACCTGACGCGAAGGCCAGGTACGAGTGCGGCCGGGCCTACTGGGAGCACGTGCAGCCGTACGCGGCCTGCACGTCGGCCGACCGCTGCGCGGTGGCGCCGCGCCTGGTGCTGTCGGCCGGCGGGGCCCGGGTGGCCGCGACCGAGCCGCCGCTGGCGCTGTCCGACCGCTGTCCGATGCTGGTCGGCCGCGACTACCCCGGCGAGCTGCGCCAGCTCGGCCTCGACGCCGCCGAGGCCGCGACCGCGGCGCTCGACCGCGACTGGTCGACCCTGGCCGACCGCCTCGGCGCGGTGGCCGAGGTGCATGCTGTCCTCGAGGACATCTGCACGCCCCGCCGCTGGCGCTTCACCGCGGCCGACCTGGTCGAGGCCCGCGGCCGCCTGGCCCGCGTCGGCGACCTGCTCGCCAGCTCCGAGCTGGCCCAGCCGCAGGCGGCCTGGCGCGTCGAGACGTCCGACCTGTTCGTGCCCGGCGCCGGGCCGATGCGCCAGCTGGCCCGCTTCGACCCCGGGCCGGCCGCCGTCAACAACACGATCGGCGCCGAGGCCAGGGCGCTGCGCGAGTTCGTGCTGTCCCGCGCGCAATGTCGTGCAGGACATGACCCAAGGCCCATGTCCGTGCTGGTCGCCGACGCGGAGTCCGGCCGCGCCCGCTTCTTCGGCTACCTCTACGCCGAGGAGCTGGTGTGCGGCGACCTGCCGCCGCTCGGGCGCGAGTGAGGCGCGAGCTCTACGCCGAGGAGCTGGTGTGCGGCGACCTGCCGCCGCTCGGGCGCGAGTGAGGCGCGAGCTGCCGCGGCTCGAGCCCGTGAGGCGCGAGCCGCGACACCGCGCGAGCGGGAGCCGGGGCGAGCAGACGGCGCTCGAAGGCGAGTAAGCGCGCGAGCCTCGAGGACGCGCAAGGCCGAGTCGCCGCTCGGACGCGAGGGTGCGTGCGAGTCCCTGTCGCGCGCGGACCTCGGGGGCGAGCCCGCCCGCCATTGACACGCCCCGCGAGCTGCGGCCATGTCTTGCGGATGCGCGGGCGACGGTTCGAGTGGGCGGCGATCTTCCTGTACACGGCGTGCCCTGGCGACGGCGGCGACACCGAGGCGTCGACCGGTGGGGTGGCCTCGACGACGGCGACCGAGGAGGCGACCGTCGCCGGCCCGACCGGTAGCCCCGGCAGCGACGGCACGGCCGGGCCGAGCAGCGGCGACGAGCCGACGAGCGCGGGCCCGACGAGCGGCGAGACGGCGACGACGAGCGGCGGACCGACGAGCACGAGCGAGACGAGCACGAGCGAGACGAGCACCGGCGCGACCAGCACGACCGCGAGCGAGACGACCGCGAGCGAGACGACCGGTCCGGGCACGAGCGAGACCACCGGCGGCGGCCAGGCCTGCGAGAGCCAGGACCACGAGGGCAAGGCGACCTACTACGCGGCCGACGGCAGCGGCAACTGCAGCTTCGACGCGAACCCGGGCGACGACATGGTCGCGGCGATGAACACGCCCGATTACATGGCCTCGGCGGTGTGCGGGGCGTGCGTGCAGATCGACGGGCCCGACGGCCAGATCGTGGTGCGGATCGTCGACCGCTGCCCCGAGTGCGAGTCGGGTCACATCGACCTCGACGAGGACGCCTTCCCGATGATCGCCGACAAGGACCTCGGCGTCGTGCCGATCACCTGGCGCTACGTGTCCTGCGAGCTCGACGGGCCGATCGTCTACCGCTTCAAGGAAGGCAGCAGCCAGTGGTGGACGGCCGTGCAGATCCGCAACCACCGCAACGCGATCGCCAAGCTCGAGTTTAAAAATGAGGACGACGCCTGGCAGGACGTCGCTCGCCTTGACTACAACTACTTCGTCGCGGAGGAGGGGATGGGGCCGGGGCCCTACTCGTTCCGCGTGACCGACGTCCACGGCAACGTGCTCGCGGACGAGGGCGTCCCGCTCGTCGAGGCCGGCGAGTCGCCCGGCGCGGGGCAGTTCCCGGCCTGCGCGCCGTAGGTGTTTTAATGGGCATGCTCTTGGAGACATGCTTTGAAGAGCATGGCCTATCGGGCATGTCTGCGAGGACACGTCGATCCTCGCCCGGCTCGCGGGTGCGCCCGTGAGCGAGGCGCGCGCTTGACCGGCCGGGGCGGGCTTGTGAAGCTCCAGAGATGGACGACGACGCGCTCTTGACCGCCTGGCGAGCCGGACGGCGCGAGGCCGGGCACGCGCTGATCGAGCGCCACTACGCGGCGGTGTTCCGGTTCTTCTACGGCAAGGCGCCGCTGCCGGCGTGCGAGGACCTGGCCCAAAAGACCTTCGAGACGCTGTGCCGGCGGCCGGAGGGGTTCCGCGGCGAGGGCTCGTTCCGCGCCTATCTGCTCGGCGTGGCCCGCTTCGTGCTGATCGGCTGGAGCCGCCGCGAGCGCCGCTTCGACGCGGTCGACGACAGCGCGCTGCCGGCCGAGGGCCCGTCGCCCAGCGGGACGATGGCCGAGCAGGAGACGCTGCGCCTGGTCGCCACGGCGCTGCGCGGGCTCGACCTCGACGATCAGATCCTCATCGAGCTCAAGGACTGGGAGGGGCTGTCGCAGGCCGAGCTCGCGGGGCTGTTCCAGCTGCCGCAGCCGACGGTGGCGCGCCGCCTGCAACGCGCCCGCGCCCGCCTGCGCGCCGCCGTCGACGCCCTGGCCGCGGGCACGACCCACGCGCCGGCGCTGCGCGACCTCGACAGCTGCCTCGCCAGCATCCGCGCCGACATCGAGGCCCGCTTCGGCCGCGTGCGCGGCGCGGTCGAGGGCGCTTGAAAAAAGAATCGTCGAGCGGGGATCACGCGCCGCGGTGGCGGCACATGAACAGCGAGGCCCCACCCGACGTGCCCGCGCTCGCCCTCCACCCCGATCCCGCGCCGTCCGCAGCCATCCGCGGCGCACGAGCGCGGCTGCTCGCGCGCCTCGACCGCCTGCACGACGAACCGGCGGAGGACCAGGACGGGCCGGGAGACGGCGAGCGCTACGCGATCGGCGAGGTGTTCGCGGTCGGGGGGCTGGGCGTGATCCGCCGCGCCTACGATCGCCGGCTCGGGCGCGTGGTCGCGGTCAAGATGCTGCGCCGCCGCGATCCCGCGGCGGCGGGGCGCTTCGCGCTCGAGGCCCGCCTGACCGCGCGCCTGCAGCACCCGGGGATCGTGCCGCTGCACGACATCGGCCGCTTCGCCGACGGCGAGCCCTACTACTGCATGAAGCTGGTCGACGGCGAGTCGCTGGAGCGGGTGATCGCCGGCGAGCCGACGCTGCGCGGGAGGATCGGCCTGGTCCCGCACGTGCTCGCGGCCGCCGACGCGATCGCCTACGCGCACCAGCACGGGGTGCTCCACCGCGACATCAAGCCCGGCAACATCCTGGTCGGTCCCCACGGCGAGACGGTGGTGATCGACTGGGGCCTGGCGAAGGACACGACGGGGATCCTGGCGGACGAGCTCGCGGCCGAGGAACCGGACGGGGCGCCGCTCGAGGCCACCGGCGAGGGCGCGATCGTCGGCACGCTGCGCTACATGCCGCCGGAGCAGGCCCGCGGCGCGGCGATCGACGCTCGCAGCGACGTCTACGCCCTCGGCGCGGTGCTGTTCCACGTGCTGGCCGGCCGTCCGCCGCACGCGCAGCTCGAGCGAGCGCAGTTGCTCGAGCGCCTGTGCGCCGGCGAGGCGGAGGACCTGCGCCCGCTGGTGCCCGAAGCGCCGCGCGAGCTGGTGGCGATCGCACAAAAGGCCATGTCCCCGCGGCCAGGCGAGCGCTATGCGAGCGCCGCGGCGCTGGCCGACGATCTGCGGCGATTCGCGGCCGGGCGGCTGGTCGACGCGCACCGCTATCAACCGGGCGAGCTGCTGCGGCTGTGGCTCCGGCGTCACCGCGTGGCCGTGGCCGCGATCGGCGCGGCGCTGGTGGCCGCGGCGGCGGCTTCGATGGTGTACCTCCGCCGGGTCGAGGCGGCCCGCGCCCGCGCAGAGGCGGCCGAGGCCGAGGCGCTGCGGCGGGCCAACGACGCGGTGCTGGCCCAGGCGCGCGGCGCCCTCGACGACGACCCGGCCGAGGCGCTGCGCCTGTTGCGGCAGGTCGACCTGAGCGATCCGCTCGACCTCCGGCGCGCGCGCCTGATCGCGGTCGCGGCGGCCGCTCGCGGGGCGCCGGAGCGGGTGCTGCGCGGGCACACGCGGCCGATCGAATACCTCGCGCCGCTGACCGACGGCGGGCTGGTGAGCATCGACGGCGGCGGGGCGGTGTGGCGCTGGAACTCGAGGACAGGTCGCGGAGAACAGGTGATCGACCTGAAGGCGCCGTTCGGCACGGTCGTCGCCGCCGCCGAGGCGCCGGTGTGGGCCGCCCTCGCGGGGTCGCATGGGGTCGTCTTCCGCGGCGAGGAGGCGCCCGAGTCGATCGATCTGTCGACCCTGCCGATCGGCGCCGGACAGACCATGTCGCACCGCTGGGAAATGTCGCGCGGCGGCGAGACGCTGGCGGCCCTGCGCGTGATGGGGATTGCATGGCTCGAGCCGGCGGACGCCTACACCTGGGACCTCTCGGTGCGCCCGGCGAAGGCGTCGGCGCCGCCGTTCGGCAGCTCGCAGCGGGCCGTGATGAGCCCCGACGGCCAGTCGATCGCCCTCGGCGGCGCGCAGCAGCAGGCGCTGCTGGTGAAGGGCGGGGACGTCACGCCGTTGCCCGCGCTCAGGTTCCCCAGCGCGTTCTCGCCGAGCGGTCTGTACCTGGTCGAGGTCGGGACGTCGCTGTCGCTGCGAGACGGCACGACGCGGCCGTTCGCCGGCAGAGCGCTGACGATCACGCCCGACGACCAGGTGCTGGTCCGCCGCCGCAACGCGCATCACCCGCCCGGGAGCGACGACCCGCAGCTGGCCCTCCTCGACCTCGAGTCCGGAGCACAGCGGTGGCAGCGGGACCTGTACCCCTCGCCGGAGGAACTGCGCGGGTTCGCCAGCCTCGACGGCGGCTTCGCGGCCGCCGACGCCGGCGATCGCTTCGCGGTTCGATACGACGGGCGCTGGACGATATGGTCGACCGCGGTCGGGCGGATCGTGCGGGCGCTCGCGGTCGGCAGGAACGAGCGCGGGGCGTTCACGAGCGACGGGCGGTTCGTCAGCACGCACGGCCGTGACCTGTGGCTGTGGTCGGCGGAGGCGCTTCCGGATGTCCCGAAGGACAGGTTCTTCACGGCCGCGCCGGAGGCCGGCTACGCGCTGGTGCTCGGCCTCGATCGCCGCGGGGCGCCGGAGCTCCTGCGCCCCTGCGACGGGCGCCGGCGCCGGGTGATGTGCCCGTTGCAGATCGATCTGGCGCCGGCCCACGGCCGCCCGGTGCGGCAGGCGGTCGACGGTCACGGCCGCGTGCTGATCGCCGGCGTCCGTCACGGGGCGTGTCTGGTCGACGCCGACGGCCGGACCTGGGTGATCGCGGCGGACGAAGCAGTCGCGGCGGTCGCCCTGGCCGAGTCCGGGGATCTGTACGCGGTCGGTCTGGCCGACGGGGCCGTCCTCGCCTTCTCCGGGGCCGGCTCCGCGACGCGCTGGCAGCTCGACGCCGAGGTCGTGGGCCTGTGGGCCACGCCCGCGGGCACGGACCTGATCGCGCACACGAGGTCGGACGCGGTGTTCGGCCTGCGCGTCGGCGAGGTCGAGCCGGCCCTGCTCGGCGGCGTGCGCGGGGGGCGGAGCGCGGCGCCGGTCGTCGCGACCGAGCGGCGCGGAGGCCGGGCCGCGATCGCGCTGTCCGGCACCGACACGCTGGTTTTCTACGCCGACGGCGTGGCGGCGCGCCGGTCGCTGCTGCTGGAATCCGCGCCCCGGATGGCCTTCAGCCCGAGCGGCGAGGTCCTGGCGATCTCCCTCGCAGGCCGCTCTGTGCTCGTGCTCGCGGGTGCAGACGATCCGGGCCGCGAAGTTCCGCTGCCGGAGGCGATCGATCAGCTCGAGTTCGTCGCCGAGGACGAGCTGGCGATCGCCGGTCGCGACGACTCGCTGCTCCGGCTCGACCTCGTGCTCGGCGAGGCGATCGTGCTGCAGCGTGAGCACAGCGTGAAGCCGCTCGGACTCGGCCTGCTGGCGCCGACCCGGGGCGACGCGCCGGCGGCCGTCCGCGTGCCGGCGGGCGACGCGGAACATGTTCCAAGGGACAGGTATGGCCTGACCCGGTGGTTGTCCGCTCGTACCGAGTGAGCGGTCGATCGGCATGAGAGCTCCGGCGTCGCGAGGCGGCGCGCGGAATGGGTGTTCTTCATCGGAGGTGGAGAGATCATGAGATGCGTTCATGGGCGCGTAGTCTGGCTTTTTGCCGCCCTCGGGTGCCCGGGGCCGGACACTGCCACGCCGGTCACCGAAGCCACCGGCGCTTCGGAGTCGACGACGTCGGCGGAGTCGACCACGGCCGAGCCGACCGGGACGACCCCGGAGCCGGTGCCGACCGGCGATGCGCCGGCCTCCTGCGGCGACGGGGCGGTCGACGGCGACGAGAGCTGCGACGACGGCAACACCGTCGACGGCGACGGCTGCAACCGGGACTGTGAGCCGTCGGCGCGGCTGTTGTGGGAGCGGCTGTCGGGCGCGCCGCAGTCCGACTGGTATCACGACATGGTGCTCGGCCCGGACCAGACGCTCCTGGTCGGCGGGACGATCGCCAACGCGCGCGACAATCAGGACCGCCTGCTGTCGCGCCACGACCTGGCGGGCGAGCCGCTGTGGGCGCGCAGCTATGACGCGGGCGCGCAGTTCGAGCGGGTGCTGGCGGTGGGGCGGCACGAGGCCGCCGTCTACGCCGCGGGCGCGAAGTACTCGCTCGCCGACGGCTACGACCTGTGGATCGCCCGCCACGACCTGGCCGGCGAGGTCGTGTGGGAGGACCACCTCGGGTCCGGCTTCGGCCACGACTTCGCCACCGGGCTGTCGCTGACGGGCGAGGGCGAGGTGCTGGTCGCGGGCGTCGTCGGCACTGCCGACGGCGCCGCCATGTGGACGCGGCGCTACGGGCCCGACGGCGCGGTGCAGTGGACGCAGAGCGTGCCGGTGCTGCCGAGCGCGGTCTTCTACCTCGGGCCCGACGTCGAGGTGGCCGGCGAGCGGGTGCTGGTCGGCTTCACCGCGTGGTCGAACGATTACAACGAGGTGCTCGCGGCCTATCCGCCAGGCGGTGGGGCGCCGTTGTGGCAGCGCGACTGGGCCAGCGGCGGGCTGATCTACGGGCTCGCGGCGGCCGGCGAGAGCATCTTCGTCACGGGCCAGCGGTACCCGGAGAGCTTCTTCGTCCGCCGGCTCTCGGCCGAGGGCGAGTCGCAGTGGGTGTCGACCGAGTGCATCGGCTCGGCCGGCCGCGCGGTCGCGGTCGACGGCCAGGGCGACGTGGTGGCGATCGGCCTCGGCGCCGGCAGCGACGGCGCCAACGCGCGGCTGTGCAAGTTCACCGGCGACGGCCAGCTGCGGTGGGGCAAGGACCTCGGCAGCGGGCTCGGCGACGACTTCGGGGAGGCGGTGGTGATCCTCCCGGACGGCCGGATCGTGGTGGCCGGCTCGCAGGCGGTCGGACCCGACGACTTCGACGGCTGGCTGGCGATGTTCGCGCCCTGATGTTTGGTGTGTAGGAAAGGACAGGTTGTATGCGACATGCTGTGAAGGACATGTTTTTGGGGACACTTTTGGTCGCGGCTTGCACGATCCGCTTCCCGGACGGCGACACCGACGCGCCGCCGGACGAGACGGGCGCGCCGGCGACGACCGGGGCGACGACGACGACGGGCGACGCGCCGACGACCGGGGTCCCGACGACCGGGACCTCGACGACGGACACGAGCACGACGGGTGTCGACGAGACGACGGCGGGGGCCTCGTGCGGCGACGGCGTGGTCGACGTCGACGAGTTCTGCGACGACGGCAACACGGCCGACGGCGACGGCTGCAACGCCGACTGCCGGCCGTCGGCGGAGCTGTTGTGGGAGTTCCGCTCGGAGATCTTCATCACCGACCACTTCCGCGACGTGGCGGTGGCCCCCGACGGGACCATCGTCGCGGGCGGCCTCTGGCTGGGCGAGGGCGCGTGGCTGACGCGGTTCACCGCCGAGGGCGAGGGCATGTGGTCGAAGACGTTCCAGAAGAGCCAGTTCGACACGATCCAGGGGGTGGCGGTCGGCGAGGCGACGATCGACGTGGTCGGCGCCACTCTCGGCCCGGACCAGCGAGACGCCTGGATCGCCCACCTCGACGGCGACGGCGAGATCCTGTGGGAGGAGACGGTCAGCTCGGGCCTCGGCGACGACTTCGCGAAGAAGGTCGCGCGCACGCCCGAGGGCGACCTGGTGCTGAGCGGGGTGCGCAGCGTCGAGGGCGGCCTGGCGGAGCTGTGGGTGCGGCGGTACGCGCCGGACGGGGCGGTGCAGTGGACGCACGCGCGGCCGATGGACAGCGAGCCGCTGTACGAGCTCGGACCGGCGCTGGTCGTCGCGGCCGATCAGGTCGTGGTCGGCTTCCGCACGCCGCCGCCGGCGCCGTCGGGGGAGCTGCTGTTCGCGCTGCAGCCGGACACCGGCGCGGAGCTGTGGTCGCAAGCGGTGCCGATGAGCGTGGACGTGGTCCGCGGGCTGGCGCGGGCGAGTGACGGCGACATCCTGACTGCGTCGTTCGAGACGCTGGTCCGCCGCCTGTCGAGCGCGGGCGAGAGCGAGTGGTCGCGCACGCAGTGCATGGCCGAGGGCCGCAGCAGCGACGTGGCGGTGGACGCCCAGGGCGACGTGATCGTGGTCGGATCGAGCTTCGGCAACGCGCAAATTTGCAAGTTCACGGCCGCCGGCGAGCTGCGGTGGGAGCGGCTCGTCGCCGGCGGCGGCAGCGGCGGCTTCGGCCTGGCCGTGGCGCTGACGGCCGACGACCGCATCGTCGTCGCCGGCGAGACGGGCAACGGCGACACTCCGGACGCGTGGCTGGCGATGTTCAGCCCGTAGCGCGCGGACGAATCACCGTCTGTCCGAAGGGACATGCGATGACGCGCCGGTTCGTTGCGATCGGGGACGTTCAGGCCGCCGTGGCAGGGCGAATCATCGCATGTCCGGAGGGACATGCGATGATTCACCGCCTCACTCGAGCGCGACGGTGGCCCAGATCGGCGCGTGGTCGGACAGGTCGGGGCAGTCGGCCAGGCTGCACAGGCCCGGGGCGGAGGTGAAGGGGCCCGAGCTGAACAGGAGGTCGAGGACCAGGCCCGGGTGGTGCGTGACCCGCTGCGATCCGGGCAGCGAGCGATGGGCGTCGAGCCAGCCGCGGTCCAGCAGCGGTCTCGTGGTCTCCTCGCTCCGGGAGGCGCCGAGGTCGAGGAAGTAGAGCGCGGCGTTCATGTCGCCGCCGAGGACGACGCGGTGCGGCTGCCGCAGGCCGTGCTCGGCGAGCTCGATCGCCTGGGCGGCACGATAGGCGCCGTCGCCCGCGCCGGACTCGAAGTGCAGGCTGTAGACGCCGAGGCGACGTGTCCCGACGGCCAGGTCGGCCTTGAGGAACATGCGCCCGCCGAGGCGCGGCTCGTCGCTGTCGTACCAGGACTTGTGGACCGCGTGGCGCACCAGCTCGACGGCGCCGATCGGGTAGCGCGACAGGATCGCGTTGCCGTGCTCGCAGGTGTCGACGATCGTGCCGCCCGGGCCGCCCTGGCGCGGCAGCTCGACGAACTCGACGCCGAACACGAAGTTCATCCGCAGCGCCGCGGCCAGCTCCCAGGCGATCGCGCGGCCTCCGGTGCGGCTGCAGCCGCGGTCGAGCTCGGAGAGGAGCAGGACGTCGGCGGCAGGCAGCTCGTCGCCGGCGGTGAGCGCCGCGATCTGGTCGTCGATCTTCAGGCCGCGCTCGAGGTTCCACGCCAGCACCACGAGCTCGTCCCTGGGCGCGACGGCCGGCGGCGCGAAGCTGCCGCCCTCGAGCGCGCAGTGGAGGAAGACCTTGTCGGGCGCGCCTGCCGGATCGGCCGCCTCGGCGCACAGGCGCGCGCCGAGGTCAGGCGGGCCGGGAGCGTAGGGGAACTCGACGAAGGGATCGACGGAGCTCGCGGTCCGCGGTGGCTCCGGGGCGCGGGTCGGTCGGGCGCGAGTCGGCGCTGCGGGCGGATCGCGGGGGATCGCCGGGAGGTCCGCCGGCGGAGTGTCGGCCGTGCGCGCGGCGTCGCTGCCGGACGGCGCGTCGCAGGCGGCGAGGACGAGCCACGCGAGGCGAGCGCGAAGGGCCGGCATCACCGCGAGGGTACGTGCTCTGCGCTGCGTGCGGGTAGAATTCTCCGCGGCTCGCCGACGGCGCGGCGTCGTCGTGGCCACCGAGGGTCGCACGGCCGAGCCCGGCGCCCGCCGCTCGCGCGCGCGGCTGGGGCGGTTTATCCTGCGCCGATGATGCGCCCTACCTTGCTGGTGTCTCTCGTGTGTGTCGCCGCGTGCGGTGACAGCGTGCAATCCACGGCCACGGCCGCGAGCGAAGCGTCGACGGCGACGGACACGTCCGACGGCACGTCCCCGACCTCCACGCCGACGACGACCACGTCGCCGACGTCGACGACGACCGCGACCGAGGGCGGGCAGACCGACAGCGACACCGGGACGACGATCGAGCCGACGACGTCGACGACGACCGAGGACTCGACGACGACCACCACCACGAGCGAGACGACGTCGACGACGACCTCGACCACCGACCCGATCGACACGACGTCGACGACGACCTCGACCTCGACCACGCAGGCCGAGACGACCACGACGACCGACACCGGCGAGACCACCGACGAGCCGCCGCCGGCGTGCGAGTGCCCGGACATCGAGGTGCCGCTCGACGACGGGATCTTCGTGCTCTCGGGCGATGCCGAGCTGTGGAAGTACTTCCCGGAGTCGAACTCGTTCACGATGCTGGGCGGGCTCAACTGCGGCGGCCTGGTGAGCACGTTCTCGATGGCGGTCGATCGCCAGGGCTTCGCGTGGGTCCAGTTCGTCGGCGGCGAGCTGCGCAAGGTCGACGTGACGAACGTGTCGAACTGCGAGGACCCGGGCTTCTCGCCGGGCCAGCTCGGGGTCAACAACTTCGGCATGGCGTTCGTGTCGAACAGCCAGTTCGACCAGTGCGACCGGATCTACGGCAACACGTACAGCGGCTTCGGGCCGTTCAGCGAGGGCCCGAACATCGGCGACTTCCTCAGCATCGACCCCGACTCGCTGCAGCTGAGCAAGCTCGGCAAGACCAACTTCGACGGCGCCGAGCTGACCGGCACCGGCGACGGGCGGGCGTTCGAGTTCGGCGGGACCGGGCCGGCCAAGCTGGTCGAGGTCGACAAGGCCAGCGGCGCGGCGCTCGAGGTGCTGCCGCTCGGCGGGCTCGAGATCAACAACGGCGCGTTCGCGTTCGCCTTCTTCGCCGGCGACTTCTACTTCTTCACCGACAGCGACAACGACTTCTTCGCCAGCGAGGTCACCCGCCTCGACTACGACGACAGCGACATGAACGGGATCCAGGACCTCGAGCTGCTGACGAGCGACGCGCCGCTGCTGATCGTCGGCGCCGGGGTGTCGACGTGCGCGCCGGTGGCCCCGATGTGACGATCACCCGGGCGGCGGCGCGGCGACCGGCGCGGCCGGCAGCTCGACGGTGAAGGTGGCGCCCTCGCCCGGGCGGCTGTCGGCGCGGATCGTGCCGTGGTGCGCGTCGACGATCTTGGCGGTGATGTGCAGGCCGAGGCCGAGGCCGCCGAAGTGGTTGAGGGAGACCGCGCGCTGGTAGCGGTCGAACACGCTCTGCAGCCGCTCGACCGGGATGCCGATGCCGTGGTCGACGACGACCAGGCGGGCGGCGCCGTCGCGCCGCAGGACGCGGACCTCGACCGGCGCGCCCTTGCCGAACTTCATGGCGTTGGCCAGGAGGTTGGAGACGACGACCTCGAGGCCGGTCTCGTCGCCGTCGATCTCGACGGGGTCGTCGGCGTGCAGCTGCAGCTCGCAGCCGGCCCGCGCGAACAGGTCGGCGAAGTCGACGGCGACGTCGCGGACCAGCGCGGCGAGGTCGAGCCGGGCGAACCGCAGCGGCAGCCCGCCGTCGCAGTGCTTCGCGGTCATGACGATCAGCTCGGTGAGCCGGGACAGTCGGGTGGCCTGGCGATCGATGGTGTCGACCGCGCGCTGGAGCGCGGGCGGGCCCGGCGGCTGGGCCTTGCGCAGCAGCTCGACCGCGAGCTGCAGCGAGGTGAGCGGGGTCCGCAGCTCGTGGCCGGCGAGGTTCAGGAAGTCGTCGCGCGCGCCGATGGCCGCCTGCGCCTGCGCGTAGAGGCGGGCGTTCTCCAGCAAGGTGCCGACCTGCTGCGCGTAGGCCTCGGCGAACCGCAGGTCCTCGCGGTCGTAGTGGCGGTTGCGGGTGGCGAAGGTGAGCACGCCGGTGACCTCGTCGCGGACGCGCAGCAGCACCGAGAGCACGCTGCGGACCCTCAGGGTGGTGAGCAGCTCGATGTGGCCGTCGGGCAGGTCGGCCTCGCGCAGGGTCGCCTCGTCGGCCACGGGCATGAGCAAGGACTGGCGCTCGCGCAGGGCCTGCATGCCGAGCCCCGGTCCGTCGATGTCGGCGCCGTACCGTCCGGTCAGCTGGTCGAGGATCCGCTGGCCGGCGGGCTCGACGTGGGCGGCGGCGATCCGCCAGGCGCGCCGGCCGTCGTAGCCGATCAATGTACATATGTCCCCGAGGACAGGGATGCCGCGGCGCACGACGATCTCGCCGGCGCGCGCGGGATCGAGGGTGTCCGCGAGGGCGCTGGCGGCCTGGGCGAGGAAGGCGGCCTTGCGCTCGGACTGCTCGGCGTGGTCGCGCGCGCGCGCCTCGAGCAGGCGCGCGAGGGTATGGCTCAGGGTCAGCGCCAGCTCGATGTCGTGCGGCGTCCACTCGCGCGGCTCGCCGACGGCCTCGTGGCAGAGGATGCCGGCGAGGCGGCCCTGGGCGAACACGGGGACGTCGAGCATCCCGCAGATCGCGTGGGTGTCGAAGTAGGCGGTCAGGGCGCCCAGGCGCGGGTCCTCGCGGACGTCGCGGATCGCCAGCACGTTGACGCTGCGGATCTGCTCGAAGTACTCGGGGGCGCTGCCCTCGGTGACGACGAGGCCGCGCTCGAGCAGGCGCTTGCTATGTACATAGCCGAGCTCGCAGGCGATCGCGGCCGGGTCGTCGTGGAAGCTCCAGTAGCTGGCGCGCTCGACCGCGATGAGGTCGCAGCAGATCTCCAGCACCTGCTGCAGCGCGCCGGACCAGTCGGACTTGCCCATCACGCCGAGTCGCAGCAAGGTGGCGACGACCGAGTCGGTGGGGGTGTGCGACATCGCTGGGAGGATGCCGTCCATCGCGCATGCAACAAGTCGGCGCCGGTCGTGCGGCCGACGCACACGTTGCGCGCGTCGATTCGGCCGCTCGCGCCCCAGCCGCCTCGGCGATTCGCTGACCCTGGAGTGTCGGGGAGATTCGCGGTGCGCAACGAGCGCTATCGCGCGCCGCGACCGACCCGCTCACTCGGCGGTCTTGATGATCGTCTCCGCCAGCGCAGTGAGGCCGCGCCGGGCGACCGTGACGACCTTCGGCGAGCGGCGATCGGTGTAGAGCTGCGAGACCTTGTGGTCGAGCAAGGTGGCGCCCCAGACGACGATCCGGTCGGCCCACGCGAGGTCGTGCGCGGCGTCGTGGGCGGTGCGGCGGGCGGTGCCGTCGACGAGCCGCAGATCGATGCGCCCGCCGACCAGCGCCCGCAGCTCGTGGTGCAGCGGCGGCGAGCCGCCGACGACGACCAGGCGATGCCAGTCGCGCCGGGCCATGGCGGCGAGCGCCCGCTCCCACGCGCTGCGGTTGGTCGAGCCGCCGCAGAACTCGCACAGGCGGGCCGCCGGGGCGTCGAGGTCGACGACGATCCGACCGTCGGCCACCGCGGCGGCGCGACAGTGGGCGCGCGAGCAGGTGCGCACGAACTGCTCGGCGATGACCTCCTCGACGCGCGGTCGCTTGCCGGCGGCCAGGTTGCGCTTGCCCGGGCGCGTGAGCCCTGCGCCCTCCAGCGCGGCGCGGCCCAGATCGCGCGCCTCGCCGCCGCGGAGACCGAGCTCGGCCAGGAGCGCGTCGATTTCGAGGTCGCCGCTCACGCCGGGAAGAGTGGCACACTCCCGGGATGAACACCGCACGCCGGCGGACGCCGCGGCCCGGGCTCCATCGCCTCGACTGTTACGATTGGCCGGCCGACCCGCGTGCGCGGGTCGCTCGCGCCGCCGGGCTCAGGAGGAAGTGGTGAAGCCGCGCGCCGCGCTGGTGTGGAACCCGGTCGCCGGCCTCGCCCGCGACGACCTGCCGGCGGTCGTCGCCGCGCTGGAGCAGACGTACGCGCTCGAGGTGTTCGAGACCAGCCCGGAGCGCGACGCCGACGCGTGCGCCACTGCAGCGCTGGCGACCAAGCCGGCGCTGGTGATCGCGGCCGGCGGCGACGGCACCGTGTCGCTGGTGGCGTCGCGCCTGATCGGCGGCGAGGTGCCGCTGGCAGTGATCCCGCGCGGCACCGCCAACAGCTTCGCGCGCGCCCTGGCGATCCCGCTCGACCTCGCGGGGGCGCTGGCGAACGCCTGCAGCGGCAAGCCGCACGCGATCGACACCGCCCGCGCGGCCGGTCGCACGGCGCTGCTGTTCGCGTCGGTCGGCTTCCACGCCGACGCGATCGGCGAGACGTCGCGCGAGGCGAAGAACCGCTGGGGCCTGATCGCCTATATCGTCACCGGGCTGCAGCGGCTGTCCGAGCTGACGCCGTTCGCGGTCGAGCTCGAGACCGAGAGCGAGATCATCCGCTGCAAGGTGACCAACGTGGCGGTCGCCAACCTGGCGCCGCTGCACACCCTGTTCGCGCAGGGGCCGACGGCCGTGTGCGGCGACGACGGCAAGCTCGACGTCACCCTGATCGCGGTCCAGGGCCTCGGCGCAGGCATCGGCGCGGCGCTGCACCTGTACCGCTCCGGCCTCAACCAGAACCCCGCGAGCCGCGACGACATCGGCTTCCTGCCGGTGACCCGGGTGACGATCCGCGCCGACCCGCCGCAGCGCGTGCTGGTCGACGGCGAAGACGTCGGCGAGACGCCCGTGACGGTCGAGTGCGTGCCCCTGAGCCTGCGGGTGCTGGTCCCGGAGGCCCCGCCCGCCGAGGGCTGCGATCAGCGCAAGCTCGAGGGGCTGCCCGAGCTCGAGGTCGAGCCGAAGCCCGGGTGAACGAGCGCACTTTTCATGAGTCGTTCGAGACATGCCCGATCAGGCATGTCTGGATGGGCATGTCTCTAACGACATGTTCAAACGAGAATGTCCGAGCAGACAGCCGAGGGGGGCGGCGAGGGCGCGGTTGCGCGCGTTCGCGCGCGGTGACGGGCGGGCGCGGGCGCGCTAGGCTTGCCTCCGCGTGAGCGGCGACCGGGCCATCCTGCACGTCGACATGGACGCGTTCTTCGCTTCGGTCGAGGTGCGCGAGCAGCCGCAACTGCGCGGGCTGCCGGTGCTGGTCGGCGGGGCGGGGCGGCGCGGGGTGGTGGCGGCGGCCAGCTACGAGGCGCGCAAGTTCGGCTGCCGCTCGGCCCAGCCGATGGCGGTGGCGCTGCGGCTGTGCCCGCAGGCGGTGGTGGTGCCGCCGCGGCACGCGCTGTACACGGAGGTGTCGCGGGCGGTGTTCGCGGTGTTCGAGCGCTTCTCGCCGCTGGTCGAGGGGCTGTCGATCGACGAGGCGTTCATCGATCTCGCCGGCACCGAGCGGCTGTGGGGGCCGCCGCGCGGGGTGGCCGAGGCGCTGCGAGTGGCGGTGCACCAGGAGGTCGGCCTGACGTGCTCGGTCGGGCTGGCCTGCGTGAAGTTCCTGGCGAAGATCGCCAGCGGCATGAACAAGCCCGACGGCCTGACGGAGATCCCCGCGGGCACGGAGCTCGAGTTCCTGACGCCGCTGCCGATCGGCGAGCTGTGGGGGGTCGGGCCGCGCACGCAGGAGAAGCTGCAGCGCCGCGGGGTCCACACCGTCGGCGATCTGCGGCGGCTCGGCGAGGCGGCGCTGGTCGAGATGTTCGGCGCGCACGGCCTGCACATGCACCGGCTCAGCCTCGCGCTCGACGAGCGCGCGGTGGTGCCCGACCGCGCGGCCAAGTCGCTCGGGCACGAGGACACCTACGCGGACAATGTCGTCGGGGTGCCGGCGCTGCGCCGCTGCCTGCTGTCGCAGGCGACGCGGGTCGCCGATCGCCTGGTCGCGCAGGGCCTGAAGGCGCGCTGCGTGTGCCTCAAGATCCGCGACGGCGACTTCGTCACCGAGACGCGCCAGTGCACCCTGCCGCGCGCGACCGACGACTATCGCGAGCTCCACGCGGCCGCCTGTCGCCTGCTCGAGGCCGTCGAGACCGAAGGCCGCGGCTTCCGCCTCACCGGCGTCAGCGTCACTCACTTCGAGGCGCCCGAGCGCGAGGTCCAGCTCGACCTGCTGGCCCCCGCGAGCGAACCCCCGCCGAAGAGCGCGGCGCTGCAGGCGGTCCTGTCGGCCGTGCGCGAGCGCCACGGCCATCAGGCGCTGTTCCCCGCCGAGGCCGGCAGCGAGCGCCGGCTGGGAGACACGGGCGCGATCACCCACTCGCGCCCGAACGAGCCGGCCAAGCGCCGGCGCTGAGGCTCTTTTTTTTAAAGAAGAAGCATGTCGTGGCGGACATGTCGTGAGGGACATGAGCGCCTCGGCGGGATCTTGGCTGCCGCTCGAAGGATGTGACCTCGAGGACATGCCTCAAGAGGCATGTGCATCAGGGCATGTCTTTTTCAAAGACATGATCTCGAGCAGGGCGACGGCCTCGCGGGCGGCTTGCGCGGGCGGATAGGCGGTGTCGGCGACGCCGGAGATCACGCGGGTGATGTGGTGATCGATCGCCCGTGGCTCGGCCCAGGCGGCGCCGTCGGCGGCGGTGAGGTAGACCGAGAAGGCGTGGTGCATGGTCCCGGGGCGCTCGCCGATGGCGTGGATCAGGCGGCGCGGGCCGGGCAGGCCGGCGAACAGGGCGGCGCCGAGGGCATAGCCGGCGCGGACGCGGCCGCCCGCGAGGACGAACACGTCGGGCGCGAGCGCGAGGCCGGCGGCGCGCAGCTCGGGCGCGAGGACGTCGAGGAAGGGGAACAGGTGGTGATCGTCCATCAACGCGCGCGCGTTGAGGCCGTCGGACACGACCAGGACGGTGTCGAAGCGGCCGGCATAGCTGTCCCTGAGGACATCCAGCTCGGCGAGCGCGGCGGGGCCGAGGGCCTCGCCGGTGGTCGGGTGCAGGATGTACTCGTCGCGGTCGCCGGCGCGGGTGCGGAGGCGGCGGGCGCCGGGGATCTTGCTCACGAACTCGGTCCGCCACTCGGCGCGCAGGCTCTCCTTGGCGTCGGCGCACTGCGAGCGGACCTCGGCGTCGAGGGCGGGCGGGAGGTCCCAGGGGCGGTCGCCGTGGCCCTCGCCGATCGCCACGCCGCGGGCGCGCACGGCCGCCAGAGCGGTTCGGCCCTCGCCGGCGACGACGTCGGCGGGCCTTTCGTCGCCGCGGGCGCGGCACCACTGCAAGTAGACCCACACCGGATCGCCGAAGCGCGCCGTCGGCCGCCCGCGCTCGTCGACGACGCCGAGGCGGTCGCGGAAGAACGCCCACATGCGATCGTCGACGCGGGTGCCGAACCGCTCGCGCAGGCGCACGTGGTCCTGGAAGGCGGTGGTGAGGTAGCTGAGCATCGGGTCGTTCTTGGTCGGCAGGGCCATGAGGTAGCCCGGGCAGGCCGGGGCGATCCGCTCCAGGCACCAGTCGAGGTCGTCGAGGCCGATGTCCATGTGCAGGGTGGCGCACACGTCGAGGCCGATCATCAGGCCGTGCAGCTTGGCCATGGCGATGTCCTCGAGGCAGCAGCGCACCAGCTGCTCGCGGGTGCGGAACACCTCGGGGCCGATGAAGCCGGCGACGTCGTTGACGTGCACCCACGGCGCCGGGTCGAGGCCGAGGCGGCGGCGGGCGTCGGCGACGTCGGCCTTCAGCAGGCGCGCCAGGCCGTACTTGCGGGCCTCGTGGACGACCATGTCGACGCCGCGGCCGTGGCCGTTGGTGAAGTCGGCCCCTTGACCTGTCTCGAAGTACAGGCCCCAGCGACCGCTGCGGCTGCGCGCGTGCCGGCGCAGGCCGGCGAGGTCGAGGCCGAAGGTGGCGTTGGCGGCGTCGGAGCCGGCGATGCTCTGGAACCAGATCCCGGTGGTGCCGGGCGCGCGCCGCTCGACCTCGGCCTGGACGTCGATGTGGGCGAGGACGCAGTGGGGCAGGGTGTCCTGCAGGCCGAAGTCGACCAGGATGTCCCAGAGGGCAGCTTCGACCGCGGCCACCGAGCGCGGGTCCGAGGACACCGGGTTGGTGCCGAGGACGACGTCGCCGACGGCGTACGACCAGCCGGCCAGCACCTGCCAGCGGATGTCGTCGGGGTGGTCGGTCGGGCTGTTCGGCTGGATCCGCGCGCCCAGGTAGCCGCGCGCGCCGAGCCGGCTGCCGGGCAGCGGGTGGAACAGCCGCGCGCCGAGGGCCACGAGCTCGGCGTCGCTCATGAGCTTGACCAGGCAGGCGACGACGTCGCTGGCGAGGCCGGGCAGCAGCTGGGTGACCTCGGCCTCGTCGGCGGCGAGGACGAATTGCTTGAGCTGTCCCAGGGACCAGGTCGTGACGTGGGCCGCGGCGCGGGGATCGAGGGCGGCCAGGAGGGTGTCGTAGAGCTCGTCGCGGAACAGCGGGGCGGCCGCCAGCCGACCGACCGCGGTGTTGGCGAGGAGCCGGCGCGCGGCTGTCCGCGAGGACAGGTCGGCCGCGTCGAGGCCGAGCGCCGCGTCGCCCTCCTTGAGCTCGTTGGCGGCGCCGATCACCGCCCGCCGCCGCGCATGGTCGCCGCCGGTGCGCGCGAGGTAGGCGAACAGGTCGTCGTCGGGCAGTGCGTCGTGGACTCGGACGGCCGGCATGATCCCAGGAGACGATACCCTGGGCGGTGGCCGGCGCGAACGCGAGGGAATGCGCGGGGCAGGACGGTCACGGCGGCGAGCCCGGGGCGGTTTTGCGCGGGCGGCGCGGGGCGCTCGCCGGCGCGCGCCGGCGGGCTCGAGTAGGCGGTGCGGAAGAGGTGGATGGCCGAAGGGACAGGTCCGAAGACGGCCGGGCGGATGGTCGAACGGACAGGTCGAGGCGTCGACGCGCAAGATGTCCGATGAGACAGGCGAACGGTGCGCTCTCACGGCCGCAGGCCGAACGCGCGCGCCAGGTCGGCCAGCGCTCGCGCCGGGCCCTCGCGGGCCAGCGCGGCCTCGGCCACCAGCGCGCGGGCCGAGGCGCCGTGGACGATCCAGGCGCCGAAGCTGCGCAGCGGGCCCGTGAGCACCAGCTCGGGGGCAGGTGGGGCGCCGTCGACCAGCTCGACCGCGGGGCCGCCGGTGCGGACGGTGAAGGAGAGGTCGTCGACGCGGAGCTCGGCGCACAGCGGGCGGCCCGTGCCGAGGTAGCGGCGCTTGAGCGAGACCATCGCCCAGCGCGGGTCGGTGCGCTCGTCGGCCGCGGGGGCGCGCAACCAGTGGGCGCCGAAGCGGCCGAGCGCGAACACCACGGGCTCGAGCTCGCGGCCGAGCGGCGTCAGCTCGTACAGGGTCGCCGCGTGCGGGGGCGGCAGGCGGCGCTGGGTGACGAGGCCGTCCTTCTGCATCTCCTTGAGGCGGCGCGACAGCAGGTTCGGCGTCAGGCCGGGCAGGGCCGCCTGCAGGTCGCTGAAGCGGCGGCCGCCGAGCAGCAGATCGCGGACCAGGAGCAGCGTCCAGCGCTCGCCGACGATGTCGAGCGCGCGGGACACCCCGCAGTACTGATGGTAGCCGCGACGCTCGGTCACGCGTCCCATTTTGCATACTACTTTTTTTGATAGCAAGCGCTTTACTCCTTGATAGTCTTGGCAAAACTATCGAGGAGCCCGCCGTGCCCGTCCCGCCGATGCACATCCCCTCCGCTGCCAGCACCGCCGCCTTCGTCGTCATCGTCGCCGCGGTCGTCGGCATGCTCGTCGTGGGGACCGCGCGGGCGGGCGTGCGCCTGGGCGAGCCCCCGGCGCAGGCGCTGCGCTGGACCGTGGGCACGGCCGCGGGCGCGCTGGTATGGCTGGCGCTCACGGGGCTGGTGTCGTGGTCCGGCGTGCTGGCGGCCGACACCCTCCCGCCGCGCGCGCTGTTCTTCTTCACCGGCTCGCTCGCGGTCGCTCTGGCCTTCGCGCTGACGCGGCCCGGGGCGCGGCTGGCGGCCGGCGTGCCGATCGCCGCGCTGGTAGGATTTCACGCGTTTCGCCTGCCGCTCGAGCTCGTGCTGCACAGCTGGTACCGCCAGGGCACCGTGCCGATCCAGATGACCTACGAGGCCTGCAACCTCGACATCCTCACCGGCGTCGCCGCAGTCCTCGCCGGGCTGTGGCTGTGGCGGCGCGGGCCCTCGCGGCCGCTCGTGTGGGCCTTCAACCTGCTCGGCACCGCGTTGCTGGTCAACGTGGCGACGATCGCCGTCCTGTCGTCGCCGGTGCCGTTCCGCCACTTCACGAAGGAGCCGGCGGTCCTGCTCGCGTTTCATCTCCCGTACGGCTGGATCGTCCCGTTCTGCGTCGGGGCGGCCCTCGCCGGGCACGTGATCGTGTTCCGCTGGCTCGCGCGTCCGGCCGCGTGAGGCCGCGCGATCGGGTATGCTCGCGGGTATGAGCGAGAGCCCGCCGCGCGTGATCGTCTCCGTCGACGCCGGAGTCGCCGAAGTCCGCCTCAACCGCCCCGACAAGCGCAACGGCCTCGACCTGGCGATGTTCGAGGCGCTGGTCGCCGCCGGTCGTCAGGTCGCCGCCGATCGGACAGTGCGCGCGGTCGTGCTGCACGGCGAGGGCAAGGCGTTCTGCGCCGGCCTCGACTGGGCCGCCTTCCTGGCGGCGCCGGAGATCGGGCCGAAGTTGCTCGAACGCGGGGCCGGCGCGGCCGCCAACCTGGCCCAGCTGGCCTGCTGGATCTGGCACGAGGTGCCCGTGCCGGTGATCGCCGCGATCCACGGCGCAGCGATCGGCGGGGGCCTCCAGCTCGCGCTCGCTTGCGACATCCGGCTCGCCGCGGCCGACGCCCAGCTCGCAGTGATGGAGCTGCGCTACGGCCTGATCCCCGACATGAGCCTGTCGAAGACGCTGCTGCGGCTGGTCCGCTCCGACATCGCCCGCGAGCTGATCTACACCGCCCGCAGCGTGTCCGGCGACGAGGCCGCCCGCCTCGGCCTCGTCACCCGCGTCGAGGCCGACCCGCTCGGGGCCGCCCGCGAGCTCGCGCGCACGATCGCCGGCCAGTCGCCGCAGGCCGTCCGCGCCGCCAAGGCGCTGTGCAACGAGGCGCCCGAGCTCGACACCGCCGCGGCGTTCCGCCGCGAGACGGAGCTGCAGCTGCCCCTGCTCGGCAGCGAGAACCAGGCGGAGGCGGTCCGCGCGGTGTTCGAGCGGCGGGCGCCGGTGTTCCGCGACGCCGAGTGAGCAGGCTGTCCCTGGGGACAGGGGAGCAGGGGATGCCGGCGCTTCGCGGGAACGAGTGAGGCTGTCCCTGGGAACAGGAGGCCGGGGACGTCGGGGACCTGTCCTCCGCGAGCCCGCATGAGGGAGGAGCCCGCGTGCGCGGGGCTGTCTCTGGGGACAGGCGGATGGGGAACGGCGGGCGCCGGTGTTCCGCGACGCCGAGCGAGACAGGGTGTCCCTGGGACAGGCGGATGGGGAGCGGCGGGCGCCGGTGTTCCGCGACGCCGAGCGAGACAGGCTGTCCTTGTGGACATGTCTGGCGACGGTTGCAGAGTGTCTTGAGAGACATGTCCATGGCGACATGTCCAAAGGGATAGGCGGATAGTGCGTCAGGCCGCGTTCGGGTCGAGCTCGAAGGTGCGGGCGGCGTCGGCCCGCTTGCGGTTGCGCTCGATGCCGACGGCGTCGAAGCCGTGGCCGTTGGCGACCGCGAGGATCGTGCCGAGGCCGCAGAAGGGCACGACGATCTGCGTGGTCGCGGGCGACAGGCGGCGCACGGCGGTGACGGCGGCCTCGGCGGCGCGCGTGCCGATGCTGTGGCTCCACGGCATCGCGCCGAGGTCGGGCAGGACATCGGGGGTCGGCCGGTCGGCGTCGTCGCGCGCGCGGCGAGAGAACGCGAGGATGTGCGAGTAGCCGGGGCGGCCGTGGATGAGGCTGCCGGGCGGGCGGCGGCACACGATCTTGTGGAACAGGAGCGGGACGTCGAGCTCGTCGGCGACCCGCAGGACGAGGCCGGCCTTCGACACCCAGCGGCCCTCGTGCTTGTTGTCGGTCTGGATGAAGACGGCGAGGCCGTCGTCGGGCGCGGCGAGCAGGACCGCCCGCGCGGCGCTCAGGAAGAACTCGCGCCAGCGATCCAGGCTGACCCCGAGCTCGCTGACGTCCGGCATGGTGGCGATCACGGAGCTGTCCTGGAGGCCAGGTCGCTCGACGAGCCAGGCGAGGGCGTCGCCGTGCACGACTTCGCGCCGCGGAGGATGGTCGGACACCGGCGAAGGATAAAGGAAGATGCCGCCGGCGCCGGGCGGGCGTGGTATGGGATCTCACAGAACAATGACGAGAGCGGCGCTGATCGCTTCCCTGTGGCTGGTGAGTTCGAGTTGCACGCGGACGGAGCAGGCCGCTCCGACGCCGCCGACGACGGCGGGGCCGGCGACCCCGGCGGGGGCCGGCGCGGCCGACCTCACGCCGGTCAAGCTGGCGTCGTACGTGCCGGGCTCCTCGTGCAACCTCGTCCACGACGGCGAGGCGCTGTACTGGCTGATCCAGAGCATGGCCGAAGAGACAGGTAAGACCGCCCGCGCGGACTCGACGGGCGCGTGCGGCTGGGCGCTCGACTGCCCGCGCACGCGCGGCTCGGTGATGCGGGTGGCCGTCGGCGGCGGGCCGGAGGAGGTGGTGGCGCGCACGTCGGAGTGGCCGTGGGAGCTGTCGGCCGACGCGACGACGCTGTCCTGGATCGGCTACTGCTCGTCGGCGCTGTGGACGGTCGAGAAGTCGGGCGGGACGCCGCGCAAGCTCGGACCCGAGGGGCTGCAGATCCTCGATCATGCGCTCGAGCCGGGGCGCGTGCTGGTGGCGGATCGCTCGAGCGCGACGAAGGGGATCCACGCGATCGATCGCGCGACCGGGGCCGCGCAGGTGGTGGCGGGCCGCGGGGTGGAGGCGTCGCTGATCGGGACGCTCGGGCAGCGGGTGGTGTGGGCCCAGGTCGGGGACGCGAACGCGACTGTGTACGCGTCGGCGCGGCCGGACGAGCGCGTGCCCCTCGGCGAAATCCGCGGGCGGCCGATGCATGTGGTGCCGGTCGACGGGGGACTGCTCGTGCAGACGACTGCGGCGATCGTTCGGATCTCCGAGGCGGGCGCGCCGGTCGAGTTGACCGCGCTGTCCGACTACGGCGATCGCGGCAGCCTGGCGACCGCCGCCGGGCAGGTCTACTGGGCCGGCGGGCGCGCGGGGACGCTGGGGCGACTGGACCGGGACGGTGTGCGTCGCGAGGCGCAGGTCGGCGGCGAACCGTGCGGCGTGGCCGTCGACGCGGAGCACGTGTACTGGCTCGATCGCGGCCGCAAGGCGGTGATGCGGGCGCCGCTGCGGGTGTTCGAGTGAGGCCCGCTGCGGACGGCGCCGGGCCCTGATAGGGTCGTGGCATGGTCTGGTCTGCCCGCGCCGTCGCCCCTGCCTTCGCCTCCGCCCTCCTCCTCGGCCTCGCCTGCGGCGACAGCGGGACGATGGCCTCCGCGACCACCGGCGAGTGCCCGGTCGGCGCGCAGGGCTGCCCGTGCACGCAGGGCGGCGGCTGCGACGGCGAGCTGACCTGCGAGGGCGGAGTTTGTATGTCCTCGGGGACAGGTACTTCGGGGCAGGAAACTTCGACCAGCACGGCCCCGACCACCGGCGGCAGCGAGTCGGGCGGGGAGACGACGACGACGACCGCGACGACCGCGGCCTCTCCGACGACCACGAGCGCGACCACGAGCGACCAGCCGAAGCTCGACGTCGGGTCGGACACGACCGGTGGGCCGCCGGCGCAGGGGTGCACGAAGATCGACATGCTGTTCGTGCTCGACGGTTCGGGCTCGATGAACGAGGAGCGGGCCGCGCTGGCGCAGGTCGACGCGTTCACGGCGGTGGTCGACACCCTGGCGATGCTCGGCGAGGGCGACATCGACTACCGGATCGCGGTCACCACCGACAACGACGACGGCTACGTCACCCCGAACTGCTGGCAGGAGCCGGAGCCGTGGGTGAGCTCGGTCGGGCACACGCCGCAAGAGGTGGCGCAGGCGTTCGCGTGCGCGGTGTCGGGCTTCGGCGTCAGCAACTTCGAGGCGGCGGTCGGCTGCGAGCACGTGCTCACCAGCGCGGTCGACCTGCTCGACGGCGACGCCAGCGGGTTCGTCCGCGAAGACGCGCTGCTGGTGCTGGTGCTGGTGACCGACGTCGACGATTACGGCGCGTACGACCAGCCGAACGGCAACGTCTGCGGGTTCGGCTGCGCGACCGGGCCGACGCCGCTGCCCGAGCTGACGCAGCGGCTGGTGATGGACGTGAAGAAGGGCGAGGCCGACGGAGTGGCCGCGATCGTCGTGGCCGGCGATCCGAGCGTCGACGGGGGCCTGAACTTCTGTCAGCAGCCGGGCTCGTGTGGCTGCAACGGGATCGACTGCGGGGCCTTTCACGCCGACCGTCTGTGGCAGTTCGTCGGGATGCTCGGCGCGAACGGCTACGCGGCCGACCTGTGCGCGGGCGCGAAGGCGGTGCCCGAGGCGGTCGAGACGGCGCTGACCGAGAGCATCGACCTGGCGTGCGAGCAGTTCGAGCCGCCGCAGTGAGAGTCGCGGCGAGCCACGTCGGCGTCATGAGCGGCGTCGGCATCATGGCCTGGGCAGCGACCCCGTCCGGCGGCGAAGGAGGGCGCAGCGCGGGGGCGTGGGGCCGCCAGCGATCTCGTGGGCGCTCGTCGGCCGGAGAAATTCGGGAAAAGGGGGGACACGAGCGGGGCGATTCGTGAGCCGCGTGGCTGGTGTTTTCGTCGCGCTTGGCGTACGCCCGGGGCGTGCGCGCGACGCCTCCGCCCGACTCTCCGACGCCCGAGCTCGAACCCGACGCGGCGGCGATGCGGGCGCTGGTGGACGCTGCGATGCGGAGGATCGGCGCGCACATCGAGGCGCTGCCGGCGATGCCCGCCTGCGCCGTCGAGGGCGGGGCGGCGCTGGCCCGCGGCCTGCGCGAGGGGCTGCCGGCAGAAGGATGTGCTTTCGAGCATGTCCTCGAGGTCCTGTTCGATCGGGCAGTCCCGTGCAGCTTCAACACCGCCGGCCCCGGCTACCTGGCGTACGTCCCCGGCGGCGGGCTGTTTTTGGCGGCGGTTGCCGACCTGATCGCCGACGCCACCAATCGCTACGTCGGCGTGTGGCAGGCGGCGCCGGGGCTCGTGCAGCTCGAGAGCAACGCGGTCCGCTGGCTGGCGGAGATCGTCGGGCTGCCGGCCGGGAGCGGCGGGTTCTTGACCACGGGCGGGTCGCTGGCGACGTTCTCGGCGGTGGTGACGGCGCGGAGCGAGCGGCTCGGCGAGCGGTTCGACGACGGTGTCCTCTACACCTCGGAGCAGGCGCACCACTCGGTGCAGCGGGCGGCGCGGCTGGCCGGGTTCCGCCGCGACCAGGTGCGCGAGATCGGCGTCGACGAGCGCTTCCGCGTCGACGTCGCGGCGATGGCCGCGGCGATCGCCGACGATCGGGCCCGCGGCTTGCGGCCGTGCCTCATCGTCGGTCACGCGGGCACCACCAACACCGGGGCGGTCGACGACCTCGCGGCGCTGGCCGAGCTGGCGGCGCGCGAGGGCCTGTGGCTGCACGTCGACGCCGCCTACGGCGGGTTCTTCTGCCTCACCGCGCGCGGGCGGGCGGCGCTGGCGGGCATCGAGCGGGCCGACTCGGTCACGCTCGATCCGCACAAGGGCATGTTCCTGCCCTATGGGACAGGTTGCTTGCTCGCCCGCGACCCGGCGGCGCTGCGGCGGGCCCACGGCTCGCCGGCCGAGTACTTGCCGCCGATGCAGGAGGACCCGGACTTCGTCGACTACTGCGAGCTGTCGCCGGAGCTGTCGCGGGACTTTCGCGGGCTGCGGGTGTGGTTGCCGCTGAAGCTGCTCGGGGCGCAGGTGTTCGCGCGGGCGCTGGAGGAGAAGCTCGACCTGGCGGAGGTGTGCGCGGCGGCGCTGCGCGAGCTGCCGGACGTCGAGCTGGTGGCGCCGCAGCTGTCGCTGCTGGCGTTCCGCCACGTGCCCGCGGGCATGGGCGACGGGCCCGAGCTCGACGCGCACAACCGGCGCTGGCTGGCGGCGATCAACCGGCGCGGGCGGGTGTACTTGACGGGCACCGTGGTGCGCGGCGGTTTCGTGCTGCGGATCTGCGTGCTCTCGTTCCGCACCCACCGCGACCGCATCGAGGCCGCGCTCGCGGACATCCGGGCGGGACTTGCGGAGGTCGGAGGATGAAGGCGGGTCCGGCGCGCTCGCGCAGTCGCCGCAGTTCTGCGCGATCCCCTGACCGATCGAATCACATCGTTCCCGGGGCTGCGGCGGCGCGGCCACAGAACAGGGTTCATCGGCGCGTGCCGGGTCCTGCGCGCGGGTCCTCGGCAGGCTCGAAATCAAACCGCGCCGAGGGCCGACGCGCGAGGACTTGCGCCGCCACCTGCTCCTGCGCTGACATCCAAGTACAGAGTTTGACTGCGAGTGCCCTGCGGGGCACCTAACTCCACAACGCCCCAAAGGGGCTGAAAAGGTCCGAGCACCCGATGACCCAGGCCGATCGTCTCGAGACATTCATCCGCGGCATCCCCAAGGCCGAGCTTCATGTCCACATCGAGGGCACCCTGGAGCCGGAATTGATGTTCTCGCTGGCCCGCCGGAACGGCATCGCCTTGCCATGGATGGGGGTCGAGGAGTTACGCAAGGCGTACGACTTCCACAACCTCCAGAGCTTCCTCGACATCTATTACAAGGGCGCCGACGTGCTGCAGCACGTGCAGGACTTCTACGACCTGACGTGGGCGTACTTCGAGCGGGCGGCGCGCGACAACGTGCGCCACGTCGAGCTGTTCTTCGACCCGCAGACGCACACGCGCCGCGACGTGCCGTTCGAGACCGTGATGACGGGGATCCACGGCGCGCAGGTGGACGCCGAGAAGCGGCTCGGGATCACGTCGAAGCTGATCCTCTGCTTCTTGAGGCACCTGTCCGAAGAGTCAGCCATGGAGACGCTCCACCAGGCGGTCCCGTTCCGCCCGTGGATCGGCGGCGTCGGCCTCGACTCGTCGGAGTCGGGCAACCCGCCGAGCAAGTTCAAGGACGTGTTCGTCGAGGCCCGCGAGGCGCTGTTCCCGGTGGTCGCCCACGCCGGCGAGGAGGGCCCGCCGGCCTACATCCTCGAGGCGCTCGACGTGCTCAAGGCCCAGCGCATCGACCACGGCGTGCGCTGCCTCGAGGACGACGCGCTGGTCGAGCGGCTGGCCCGCGAGCAGGTACCGCTGACGGTGTGCCCGCTGTCGAACATCAAGCTGCGGGTGTTCCCGCACCTGGCCCAGCACAACCTCAAGGAGCTGATGCGCCGCGGCCTGCTCGTGACCATCAACTCCGACGACCCGGCCTACTTCGGCGGCTACATCGGCGACAACTACGCCGCCTGCGCGCGCGAGCTCGGGCTGACGCGCGACGAGGTGATCGCCCTGGCCAAGAACAGCTTCAGCGCCAGCTTCCTCGGCCAGGACGACAAGCAGCGCCACCACGCCGCGATCGACGCCTACGCGGCCGCCAACCCGTGAAGCGAGACCTCGGGACATGCCCCGAAGGGCCTGTCCCGAGGTTCCTGTCTCGAGCGCCCTGTACTTCAGGGCAGGGCGCTGCGGCTGTGGACGGTCTCGCGGTTCATCAGCGTGCGGGCCTTGTCGACCAGCGCGACGAACTCGCGGCGGTGACCCTCGGGGTCGGGCAGCTCGGCCGACTGGGCCCACCAGCGGGCGGCGGCGAGGTCGAACTTCTCCATGCTGGGCGAGCCGCGCAGCTTGAGGCCGAAGGCGGCGACGGCGGCGGCGAGGCGCAGCTGCGGCGAGGCCTCGTCCCAGTCGGCGCGGGCCTCGGTGACGGGCGACTCGAACTTGGTGCTCTTGTCGCCGTCGGGCTGCTTGTAGCGGACCTTGATCGTCAGCAGCTCGGCGTCGGCGGGGCCGGCGGGGCGCTGGTACTTGAGGTTGTCGACCGCAGCCCCGGGCACGGGCCGACCGGCGGGCACGACCTCGTAGAGGGCGGTGACGCTGTCGCCCGCGCCGAGCTCGCCGGCGTCCTTCTTGTCGTCGTTGAACTGCTCGGCGGTCAGGGTCCGGTTCTCGTAGCCGAGCAGGCGATAGCCGGCGACGCGGTTGGGGTTCCACTCGACCTGCAGCTTGACGTCCTTGGCGACCGCGACGAGCGTGCCGCTGGCCTCGGCGACCAGCACCTTGCGCGCCTCCTTTTCGGAGTCGAGGTAGGCGTAGTTGCCGTTGCCGTGGTCGGCGATCTGCTCCATCGTCCGGTCGTTGTAGTTGCCGCGGCCGACGCCGAGCACGGTCAGGAACACGCCCGTCTTGCGCTCCTTCTCGATCAGCTTGACCAGGTCGTCGTGATCGGTGAGGCCGAGGTTGAAGTCGCCGTCGGTGGCCAAGAGCACGCGGTTGATGCCGCCCTTGAAGAAGTGCTTGTGGGCCTCGGCGTAGGCCAGGGCGATGCCGGCGCCGCCGTTGGTCCCGCCGCCCGCGCCCAGGCGATCGATGGCGCGCAGGATCGTCTGCTTCTCGCTGCCGGGCGTGGTCGGCAGGGCGACGTGGGTGTCGCCGGCGTAGGTGACGAGGGAGATCCGGTCCTCCGGGCGCAGCTGCTCGGCGAGCAGCGACAGGCCCTTCTTCACCAGGCCGAGCTTGTCGTCGTCGCTCATCGAGCCGGAGGTGTCGACCAGGAACACGAGGTTGCGCGCGGGCACGCGGTCGGTCTCGATCTTCTTGGCCTGCAGGTGCACGCGCACCAGCTGGTGGCCCTTCTTCCACGGACACGGCGCGACCTCGGCGCCGACGCCGAGCGGGTGGTCGCCCTCGGGCGCGGGGTAGGCGTAGTCGAAGTAGTTGATCATCTCCTCGACGCGCACCGCGTCCGGCGGGGGCAGCCAGTTGTCGCCGAGGAACCGACGGACGTTGCTGTAGCTGGCGGTGTCGACGTCGATCGAGAAGGTCGACAGCGGCGCGGCGTGGGTCAGCGTCCACGCGGCCTCCTGGACCTTGGCGTAGCGATCGCCGCCCGGGCCGCCGGCGACGTCGTGGCCGGAGAGGCCGCCCCACACGTCGGCGTCGTCGTTGCCGACGGCGTAGGCGCTGCCATAGGGGCTGCCGATCGTGCCCTCGCCGGTGCCGCCGCCGCCGCGACCGGTGCCGACGAGGCCGAGGCCGCCGACGCCGTAGCCCTCGCCGATCTCGGTGCCGGTGAGGCCGGCGAAGCCGCTGGCCATCTGCGGGATGGCGTCCTTCGGGCCCTTCATCGCGTAGAGGCCCGACTTGCTCTTCGAGGTGGGCCTGCCCATCTTGCCCTCCTCGCCCTTGTGACGCTGGCCGCTGCCCGCGGCCTCGTCGTCGCTGTTCTCGTGCTCGATGGGCGGGTCTTCCTCTTCGATCGTGTCCGGCTTGGCGATCGCGCGGAGGAAGCGGTTGGTCGAGTAGCCGCCCTCGCTGACGATGTCGTCGATGGTCGGCTCGGGGGTGCAGGCGGGGAGCAGCGCGCCGAGGAGGGCCACCGCGGCGGGGAGCAGGCGCGTGAGGCGGGCGCGCTGCGGGGAGACGAAGTAGTGCGGGACGACAAGACGGACGGGCGAGGTGCGATGCATGACGGCTCTCCGAAATCGACGGGGGCCGAGACACGGGTGATGCGCTCCGGTTCCTCGCGGCAAAAAAACTTCGCGTGGACGTGCGCCGGGACGGGCCGCGGCGACGACCTGCGAAGTCGCCGGGAACCTGCCCCGGAGCCGGTTGTCGGCCCGCGGACGGCCGATCACGGGTCGGCGAGGAGCACGGTCGCGCCGGCGCCGAAGGCGTCCGCAGTGACGATGTCGAGCGCGCCGTCGTCGTCGAAGTCGGCGGCGGCGAGGTCCATCGGCCCGGCGCCGACGTCGAAGCGAGCGATGTCGACGATGTCCTGGACGCCCAGGCCGGTGATGACGACGAGCTCGCCCCGGGTGTGGTCGACTGCGACGAGCTCGGGCGGGCCGTCGCCGTCGAGGTCGGCGCCGATCACGGCGTAGAGGCCCTCGCCGAGGAGGATCGGGATGTACTCGCCGAACTCGGCGCCGCCCAGGCCGGGCAAGATCGACAGGTGATCGGCGGTGAAGCTGGCGGTGGCGAGGTCGAGCAGGCCGTCGAGGTTGAGGTCGGCGGCGACGAGCCGGCGCGGCTCGGGGTTGACGAACCGCTGGCCGGCGTCGACGAAGGTACCTGGCCCATCGGACAGGAGGATGGTGACGCGAGCCTGGTTCTGGTCGGCGCTGACGAGGTCGAGGCGGCCGTCGGCGTCGACGTCGGCGACGATGACGTCGTAGGGCTCGTCGCCCACCGGGTAGACGACCGGGTCGGCGAATTCGCCGCCGCCGGAATTGAGGAACACGAGCACTGCATCGCCGGACTCGTCGGCGACGGCGAGGTCGAGCAGGCCGTCGTCGTCGAGGTCGGCGGCGGCGAGGGCCCGCGGTTCGCTGCCGGCCTTGACCGGCTGCGGCGGGTCGTAGACGAGACCGGGGCCGACGTGGCGGTAGACGCCGACGAGACCGACGCCCGGGTCGGCGAACACGAGGTCGAGGCGGCCGTCACCGTCGACGTCGCCGGCGATCACGTCGCGCGGGTGCAGGAAGGCCGGGAGGTCAGGGCCGGCGGTGAACTGACCGTGGCCGTCACCTGTCTGAATAGTCAGGTCGCCGGCATCGAAGTCGGCCAGCAGGAGATCCTCGTCGCCGTCGAGGTCGAGGTCGGCGACGGCGACTGCGACCGGGCGCGGGCCGGTCGGCAGGTGGACGCCGGGCGCGAAGCAGAACTCGCCGGGCTGGCGCATGCCGTCGCCGCACACCGCGACGGGGCCGGTGGTGCCGCTGGTGCCGGGGCCGGAGGTGGTGGTCGTCGCGTCGGAGGTGGTGGTCGATGTGGTCGGGTCGGAGCTGGTCTCTGAGACATGTCCTGAAGTGCTGCCGCTGCCGGTGCTCGTGGGCTCGCCGCCCGATGCGTCGCTGCTGCCCGGGGCGGTCGGCGTGCAGCTGACGAGGAGGGCGAGGAGGACGCGCGACTTCACCTTGAGAGGATACGCCGGGCCCGGTCGGCCGGGCTCGCGCGATCTGTAGCCGTCCTATGAGCGGCAGCCGCACGCCGAAATAGAGGATGGAAGGCGGATCGGCCGTACCGGTCCACGGCGGCGACAAAAAATATGCGGGTCGTCGTAACGTTCCGGGCAGAACTCGGATGAACCGGGCAACGCTCATGCGCAGCTCCATCCCGAACTCTCCATCCTCCCCCGCATCCTCTTGCACCGCACTCGTCGACCTGTATCTAGGCGAAGATGGCGCGCTCCACCTCTCCTGGATGGAGGGACCCGGGCAGGCGCCACGCCGCGTGTCACCTCCTCAGGTGCGCAGGCTCCTTACTCGTATGCAGGACGTCCGTGACGCCGAGCAGACTCACGACGTCGCGCGTGTTCAGGCGGCGAGACTGGCGGCCAGTGCCGAGCTCTACGACCTGCTCGATGGAGCAGAGCGAGCACTGGCTCGCCGTATCGAAGAAGCCGAGCAAGGGGGCATGGCGCTGCTCGTCTCAGTGCGGGCACTTGCCAAGCATCACGATGCTCTCCGTGAGCACCCGGCGACGCAGATGGGGTGGCATCTCTTGTCCTTCGCGGACGCAGAGGAGCACGGTCGGTATCGCTTCGCCGTCGTGCTGCAGCTCGGGCCGCGAAACTCGGTCGTGCCGGATCCCTTACCGCACTCCGGGCTGCGGATCCTCTACATGGCCTTTTCACCGCGGGACGTCGAGCCCGTGCTCGACTTTGAGGGAGAGGAAGAGCGCTTCCTCGAGGTGCTCGCGCCTTTCGTTCAAGCCGGCCGGGCACTGGTCCGCGTCGTCGAAGATGGCACGCTGGAAGACCTCATGAGGGCGTTGCTCCTCGAGTCCTACGACGTTGTGCATCTTTCCGGCCACGGTCTGATGACCTCGCACGGACCACAGCTGGTGATGGAAGACGACACCGGCATGCGCCGGCGTAACCTCGACGGTACGCCCGCCGATGTCTCGCCCGCATCGCTCATCGAAGCGCTTCGGCGCGCGGAATCGATGCCATCGATCGTGATGTTGTCGAACTGCCACAGCGCCGAGTCCCGAGACGCGATGCCGAGCTTCGCAGTCGAGCTGGTGGCTGCAGGGGTTCCGGCTGTGCTGGGATGGACGAGGCCGGTGCGCGACGACCAGGCGACGGAAGTGACCAGCGACATCTACCAGCAGCTCGCCGCTGGCAGGCCGCTGCCGATGGCCGTCGAGCTCGCCCGCGACTTGTTGCGCCGGCGCGAAGCCAAGAGTCCGCAGCGGAGTCACACCTGGACGACGCTTGCGCTGGTCACCGGCGGAGCTGCCGGAGTCCGCATCGACCGCCAAGCGCCACCTCTGCCCGCGCTGATCGACGCCTCGGCAACCTATCAATTCCTCGAGCGAAGTCCGATGCGGGTACTGCGTCGTGGCTTCGTTGGCCGGCGGCGGCCACTGCAGCGCATCGTCCGCCTGCTTCGCGACGGCATGTTTGCAGAGCACGACGGCGCGGCACAGCGTGCTGTCGCTGGCCTCGTGGTGTGGGGGATGAAAGGAGTCGGCAAGTCGTGCCTGGTCGCGCGCGCCGTCGAGCGAGTCCGCCAGCACGACCCTGAGCTGGGCATGATCGTCCTCCATGGTGCGCTCGACGACACGGGCGTGGTCCGCGCCTTCCAGCGGCTGGCGATCGATCACTGGCATGATGCCGAGGCCGAGAAGATCCTGGCGTCGGTGAAAGAGTCGGTCTTGCTGCGCGTCCGTCGGGTGCTCGCTCGCTGGCGTGACCGCGGGCTGGTGCTGATCTTCGATGACTTCGAGCAGAACATCGAGCTCCGCAATGACGGCCCGTCGCGCTTGCACCCCTACGCCGCCGAGTTGTTGGACACGCTTCTGCCGGCATGCCAGCTCGGCCGGCCCAAACTGCTGATCACGACGACGGCGATCTTTGCCGTACCCGGGCCTGAGCCGACAGTGCTCGGCGAACTCCGCCTGGGACCGCTCGAGCCCGCTTCTGTGCGGAAGTTGTGGATGCGAGGTCCATCAGCGAGCGAGCACATCCCGGTCTCCCTCGGACAGTGGGAGCTCCTCGCGGCGCGCTTGGGTCGCAACGGCAGGATCTTGAGCTGGGCTCGCGACTTGCTGAGCCGCAAGACCTCCGAGGAGTTGGTCACGATCGCCGCGCGGGCGGCCGCGACCGTACCCGTGTGGGAGCCCGGGGACGAGACGCGGCAAGCAAAGCACGACGAGCTCGCAAGCCTGTTCCTCCGGCACATGGCCCACGAGGAGGCGCGCGCGACTGTCGGCTCCGACGTGCAGTTTTTTCTGCAGCGTGTGCGCGTCTACGAGGTCGCAGTTCCGGTCGACGCGTTCGTCGAGCTCACCGAAGGGTTGACGCTCGACCTCGACCGCGACCTCGTGGCGCTGGCGAATCTCGGCTTGTTGGAGGTCGGCGAGCTCGACGGACAGCGTGCCTATCGCGTCAGTCCGCTCGTCGAACCGAAGTTCACGGCCGAGCGGCCGGAGCATTGGCACAGCATCGCGTCGCGCTACTGGTGGCAAGTTGCCCACGCGGACGAGGCTTCGCCCGCGTTTTTCGAGCGCGTGGGTTATTCGTGGCGCCACGCGCTCGCCGGCCGCCACGCGCAGCTCGCGGACCAAGCCGGCCGGGACATCCACCTCATATTGCATGAGTCGGGGTTTTATGCCGAGAATCTGCAGCGGGCGGAAGAGCACCTCGCCGCGTTGCCCGATTCCCCGTTCGGAGCCCTGTGGGTTGGCGACGCGGAGAACTATGCCGCGGGTCCCACGCAACGCGCGCACGATCTGCTGCAGAACGCCTTGCGCAGGTTGATCGAGGCGCATGGTACGGAGAATCACCCGGAGGTGGCGGCGTGTCTCCACGCGCTAGGCGGTGTCCTGCACGCACAGGGTCGTCTGCCCGCGGCCCGCGCTATCCACGAGCGAGCGCTGGAGATCCAGGTCGCGGTACACGGTACCGACAAGCACCTGTCCGTCGCGGTCTGTCTTCATGCTCTCGGGATCGTCTTCGACGATCAAGGCGACTTCCCTGGTGCTCGCGCCGCTCTCGAGCGCTCTCTGGCCATCAAGGCTGAGCTTCTCGGCAGTGACAAATTCCCGGAGGTCGCGGCCGGTTTGCACGTATTGGCGAGTGTACTCACAGCACAGGGCGATTACGGAGCTGCACGCGCAGCACTCGAGCGCTCCCTGGCGATCAAAGCGGAGTTGTTCGGCAGCGAGAATCATCCGGATATTGCAGCGACCCTGCAGGCGCTGGGCGGAGTTCTCCTCGCTCAGGGGGAACTACCGGCTGCTCGAGCCGCCCTTGAGCGCGCGCTCGCCATCGAGAGGGAGGTCCATGGCACCGAAAAACACCTTTCCGTCGCGGTCTGTCTGCACGCGCTCGGGGATGTCTTCCTCGCATCAGGCGATGTGCCGGCCGCTCGCGCCGCGTTTGCCCGTGCGCTCGCCGTCAAGCTCGAGGTGTACGGCACTGACAGGCACGCATCGATCGCCACCAGCTTGTACGCGTTAGGCTGCGTCCTTCAGACCGAGGGCGACCTCGCCTCCGCATACAACCATCTCAAGCGCGCATTGGAGATCCAAATCGAAGTCCATGGCACCGAGAAGCATCCGTACGTGGCCTCCGGCTTCCATGCCCTGGGTGGCGTCCTTCTGGCTCAAGGCGAACTCGCAGCCGCTCGCGCCGCTCTCGAGCGGTCCCTCGAAATCAAATTCGAACTGCACGTCGACGACGACCATCGGTCGATTGCCGCCGGCTTGCACGTCCTCGGCAATATTCTCTTTCAGCAGGGGGATCTCCGGGGTGCTCGAGCCGCGCTGGAGCGATCTCTCGCCATCACGATCGAGCTCCATGGTGCCAGCAAGCATTTCGACGTCTCGTCCGGCCTCCATAGCCTGTCCATGGTCTGTCTGGTCGAAGGCAAGCTGCAAGACGCCGTCATGCTCCTCCGCCGAGCCCTCGACATCGAGGAGCGATGCTTCGGAAGCCTCGAGCAGTACCACTCTGCAGAGATCGAAGCCGCGCTGGCGATGGTGCTCTTGCGCCTTCAGCAGCATGACGAAGCTCGAGGACGACTCGCACACGCCGTTCCCTTGCTCGCCGCTGTCAACCCCCATCACCCCATGGTGCTGCAATACGCAGCATGGATCAACCGTCGATAGCCACACGCCGATGTCGTTCGTCGAATCTCTGCTGAAGGTCGCGATGCAGGCGCAAGCGCCGGTCGCAGAGGATCTCACAGCCTTGCGCGCCGCGGTCTTCCGGCGATTGCACAGCTCGGGTTGGCGTCCCTCGCTGCAGCCCGCGCGGGGCCTTCCTCACATGCGACGCTCCGACGAGGCGCTGCTCGCGGCCTTCCTCGCCGGCGACGCAGACGCATTTGAAGAGTTAGCGAAGCGCCACCTAGCATGGCTCGTCGGCCATGTGCGCCGTAACCTCGCTCGGACAGCCGACGCGGACGACCTGGTCCAGGATGCCTGGATCGTCCTACTCGAGCGGGGGGCCGAGGTCTTGCGACACCCGAGCCCGAACGTTGCCGGATTCATCTTCGGCGTGCTGCGCAATCGGATTCGAAAGACCCTCGGTACGCGAGATTTCGGGCTCGACTCCTTCTCCGAACCCGTCGATGCCGTCGATCTCGCCGACCTGATGAGCGAGCGCCAGCAGTGGGCGCGAGTTGTCCGACTGCTCGAGCGAGAGTGTAACTTGCTTGAACAAGAGGTGCTCGCCCGCGTGCTCGACGGCTTGAAGAACACGGAGATCGCCGACGCGCTCGAGCTCAAGCCCGGTCATGTTCGCAAGCTCAAGCACGATGCCCTCAAGAAGATTCGCGCTGCGTTGCGACAAGAGCCGGCCTGACGCCACGTTGAATTCCGCGAGCGGTGATGACTGAGAGGTCTCAGGCCGGGCCGAGGGCCCTGGCGACCACGTGGGAGGGTGGGGGGCGGGACAGGGCGGTGCCGACGAGGGCGCCGGCGATGGCCGCGACCAGGCCCCAGGCGACGGGGAGGACGCCGAAGGGCGCGGGGAGGATGCCGGCGAAGGCGAGGCCGAGAGCGAGGTTGCCGGCGGCGATCGAGGCGATGGCGCCGGTGGCAGTGAAGCGACGCCAGCGGACGCCGAGCAGCAAGGTGGGGGTGAGGGTGACGTAGCCGGAGAAGCTGAAGGCGGCGATGTCGAACAGCGAGGCCGGGCGCGCGAGCACGAGGACGAACACTGCGGCCGACAGGGCGAGGGTGAACAGGCGCGCGGCCACGACCTCGCGCGCGGGCGCGAGGCCGGGCAGGAGCCGGCGCAGGACGTCGCGGGTGAGCATCGACGAGAGGGTGAGCAGCTGGGCGTCGAGGGTGGACATGACGGCGGCGAGGACGCCGGCGAGCGCCATGCCCTGAAGGACAGGTCCCAAGTGACGGGCGACGAGCAGCGGGAAGATGGCGTCGCTGGCCTTGCCCTGCAGGCCGGCGATCTCGGCCGCCCCCCACACGCCGAACAGCACCGCCGGTAGCCACAGGACCACCAGCACGACCGGGTACAGGCGGCACACGTTCTTGAGCGCGGCGGCGTCGCGGGCGGCGAACACCCGCACGAGCATGTGCGGGAAGGCGATCACGGTCAGCGAGATCGCCAGCGCCCACGAGGCCCACGGGCCCGGGGCGAAGGCGCCGGCGGTGGTTTTTTCGAGGAGGTGCGGGGCGCGGTCCTGGACGGCGGCGGTGGCCGCACCGAGGCCGCCGAGGCGATCGGCGATCAAGAAGAAGGCGGCGACGATGAAGCCGAGGAAGGTCGCGCCCTGAAACACGTTGGTCCACATGGTGGCCCGCATGCCGCCGAGCGCGGTGTAGGCGATCGTGATGCCGAGGATCAGGGCCGATGCTGCCCCGAAGGACAGGTTGCCCTCGGTCAGGACCTCGGCGGTCAGGCCGGCGCCGATCACCGCGGTGACCATGTACGGGAGGGTGTAGAGGAAGAAGGCGGCGAACAGCGCCAGGCCCACCGCGGGCGAGCCGAAGCGCTCGGCGTAGAGCTCGGCCGGGGTGATGGCGCCGAGGCGACGCGCGGCGCGACGGGCGGGCTCGCCGATGAGGAAGAAGGTCAGCGGGATGCCGAGGCCGACGATGGCGGCGTTGAGGCCGAACACCGCGACGCCCTGGTGATAAGCGAGGCCGGGGATCCCGAGCAGCACGAACGGGGTGACGTTGGTGCCGAACAGGGCCATGAAGAGGACGAAGGTGCGGGCGGCGCGGCCGCCGAGGAAGTAATCCTCGGGGGTGCCGGCGGTGCGGCGATAGGCGACGGCGCCGATCACCAGAGTGACGGCGAGATAGACGGCGACGACCAGGCCGATCGCGGCGAGCGAGCTCATGATGCGTCCTGGTCTTCGGGCCAGGTCGTGAGAGGCGAGATCACGGGTCGTCCGGGTCCTCCGGCCAGATCGCGCCCGAGGTCATGTAGAACACCAGAAAGGTGGCCGCGGCCATCCACGCCAGGTGATAGGCGAGGTCCCACGGCAGCCAGCCGAGCACGAGCGGGCCAGGGCCGGCGTTCCAGGTGTCGACGTGGAGGACGATCAGCGCGACCGCGAGGCCGGCGAACAGCCGCTGATGCGCCGCGGGGGACATTGCCGCGATGGTACGCGATGCGAGGTCGCGGGTGGGGCTGCGCGAGGTCGGGCCGGCGTCAGTTGTTGTTGAACACGCAGTACCGCGGGTCGGCGCTGCAGACGTTGTCGACGCAGGCGAGGTTGTCGCACTGGCCCAGGTTGCTGCACGGCTCGCCCGCCGGCCGCGTCTTCCGACAGATGCCGGTGGGGCTGTCGCTGGTGTCGCACCAGAGATCGAGGCCGCCGCACCAGCCGTCGCGGCAGGGGTCGCCGAGCTGCGGCCTGGGGACGCAGATGTTCTGGTCGAAGTCGCAGATCTGGTCGGCGCCGCAGAAGCCGACGTTCTGCTCGCCCTCGCGGCACTTGTCGCCCCCGTCGACGGGCGGCACGGGGCCGGTGCACACGCCGCCGTTGCAGAACAGGTGCGGGCCGCACGGGTCGACGATGTCGGCGATGAAGTCGCAGGTGTCGCCCTCGGCGCGGGTGCCGACGAAGTCCTCGCAGGTACCGCACGGCGAGGCCTCGTCGACGTCGCAGGAGGTCCACTCGTGGCGCAGCACCAGCTTGCGCGCGCACAGCGGGTCGAACACGCTGCCGGCCGCGAGGTAGACCTTGTTGCGGCCGATGTTCTTGGCGGTCTGGTCCTCGACGCAGGTGCTCGGGACCCCGGAGCAGTCGCAGGCCGCGAGCTTGGCGCAGGTCGCCTCCGCGAGCGCCGCAGCGTACTCCTCGTGGGTGGCAAAAGGCTCGAGGTCGGCCGGACATTCCGCGGGCGCGGTGCCCGTGGCGTCGCCACCGGTGGCCGGCAGCGGCTCGGTGTCGGAGCCGCCGGGATCGCCGGGGCCGCAGGCAAAAAGCAGGGATAGGAGGGCGAAGCAGGGTCGGCGTTGGCGCATGGCGAGGCAGCGTGGGTTGTTCGATTATCCATGCGCTAGCGCACGGTTCGTCGAGTCGTTCGCGAGTTCGTGGCTCTTGATGGCTCTGAAGGCACGAACAAGACCGCTCTGGCCGCTATTCCCCGGGGGGACGGGGGGGCCGGACCTCGCTCGCGGCGAAAATACCTGTTGCGTCCCCATGGGGATCGTGTAGAAGGGGGGCCGCTTCGGGCTCGTAGCTCAATTGGCAGAGCAAGGGACTCTTAATCCCTGGGTTGTAGGTTCGATTCCTACCGGGCTCACCGAAGAATGAAGGCCAGAGGTCCAAAAGACCCCTGGCCTTCGCTTTTTGGTCGCGCGGCGCTCGACGTCCGCGGGTCGGTGCTGGCGGCGACTGCGACCGCTCGAGGCAGATCTGTTAACCTCGACCGGTCATGCGTCCGCTCCGACCCGCCCTGTTGGCTCTGGCCCTGGCCGTGGCCGCCTGTTCGATGCACCCGGTGTACGTCGCCGAGATGGAGACGAAGATCCCCCAGCCCGGCGAGCTGCGGCGGATCGAGCACCCGCTGTTCATCATCCTCGACCCCGCCAAGCTGCCCGACACGATGACGGCGCTCGGGCAGGGGGTGAAGCCGATCGAGGTGCACGGCCTGCACACGTTCGTCGAGCGCGACCTGCAGCGGACGATGACGCAGCTGTTCTCGACGGTGACGGTGGGGCCGCCGTCGCTGCCGGCGCCGAGCGGGATCTTCCTCACCGGCGAGGTGCTGGTGAATTCGCTGTCGAGCTTCGTGGGCACGCGCGGGCCGGGGACGCCGTCGGGGGTCTACGTGCGCATGCAGTGGAGCTTCCGGATCCGCGCCTACGGGGCGCCGGCCGACGCGTTCATCTACCAGGGCACGGCCGAGAGCACGGTGCCGATCACGGCGACCAGCACGACCCAGCCGGCGCTGCAGACCCTGTTCGAGGACGCGTTGCGCCGGCTCGTGTCGCACTACGACGGCCAGAAGGCCTACGAGCGGATGTCGCGCATCGGCGCGTGAGGTCGCGGCCTCACTCGAAGGCGGCGACGCGGACGGTGATCTCCTTGGCGTCGCCCTCGGGGACGAGGAAGCGGGTCCGGTACAGGGTGCCGGTGTCGTCCTGCACGTAGAGGACGGTCTCGCCCGGGTCGAGGCGCAGCTTCTCGCGGATGGCGTCGCCCGCGCCGGCGAGGTCGGTGGCCGAGGCCTTGCAGCTCGGCTGTACTTCGGGACAGGTGAAGAAGCCGGGGTTGGGGTGCTTGTAATCGGCGTTCGGCGGCAGGTCGTCGGACGCGACGTAGAACAGGTAGGGCAGGCCGTCGCCGCCGCGGCGGTAGTAGAAGTCGACGGGGCCGTTGTTCTTCCAGTAGTCGCCGAGCAGGAGGTCGGCGATCTTGGGCGCCTGCTCCTGCAAGTAGGGCCGCACCGACTCGGCGATCTGCGGGCCGGTGATGCCGATGTCGATGTCGCGCAGGGTGAAGGCGACGTCGGCCTCGCCCTCGGGGATGTCGATGCTCGGCGGGGTGTGCAGGGCGATCTGCGCGACCTCGTTGATCAGCTCCCACACGTACTGGTCCTTCGGCGGGTTGCCGAGGTTGAGGAACACGTCGAACAGGGCCCAGCCCGGCGGGTCGGGGCCGACGTAGATGTGAGCGCCGAGGTTGCAGGAGAACAGGACCTCGTAGCACTTGTCGAAGATCCGGTTCTTGTACTTCTCGCGGCCGCCGGCGACGATCACGCTCTCGAGCAGCCACGGCTCGATCGCCCACGCCGAGCCCGGCCAGGTCGCCTTCACCAGGTCGACGTTCTCCGGCAGGTTCTGCTTGCAGGCGTCGTCGCCGGCGCACGAGTTGATGAAGTCGTCGTGCTCGGAGATGGCGAAGCGGAGGTCGACCCGCGGCTCGTCGGCGACGCCGACGATCGAGAACTTGGCCGGGTCGTTGAAGTCGAACTCGAGCGGCTCGCCGTAGGTCGGGCCGGTCACGTCGACGACGGTCGACATGTAATCTTTCCCTTTGGACAGGTCGATGCCGTCGAGCAGGCGGAGGTTGCTGGCCGCCTCGATGTTCATGGCGAACTCGGGCGTGAGGCACTCGCTGGTGATCGGGAAGCTCGGGTCGACGATGCCCGGGTGGCCGCCCATCGGCCCGAGCTTGGCGGCCAGGGTGGTGAGGTCCTGCAGCGCGTCGTCGAGGTAGAGCGGCAGCGAGGTGCCGTCGCCGCCGATGTGCGGGTGGGTGGCGAGCAGGTTGCGCTGCAGGGCGACGACCAGCTCCGGGGTGGTGATGAACTCCTCGGTGCGCTGGATGCCGAGGGTCTCGGCGAGGATCTGGCTGAAGCCGCCGCCGATGCCGAGGCCGTCGGCCAGGCCCTGCATGCCGTCGATCGAGGTGCCCTCGACCTTGGCGTTGGCCGGGGTCATGGTGAGGATCCGGATCAGCGAGTACTCGGCGCTGGTCTCCCAGGTGTTGTCGGGGCCCTTGAAGTCGGTGCCCGAGCAGTCGTGCTTCGGGTCGGCGCTGTCGGCCTTCCAGCCGGTGCCGCAGGCGCCCTTGATCGTGTCGAGGGTGTTCTTCAGGAGGGTCCCCGACTCGATGTCGAGCAGCTTGATCTCCTTGGCGGTGTCGCCGAACAGCTGGGCCGCCTCGGCCTTGTTCATGCTGAGCTTGAGCGGCGGGACCGGGTCGTCGTTGAGCCGCAGGACGAACTCCTGCTCGGGGCCGAAGCCGTCGGCGCCGGTGGTGGTCGGCTGCTCGGTGTTCTCGCCGGCCGTGGTCGAGGTCGGGTTCGGGCCCTCGGTGGTGCCGGTCTCGGTGGCAGAGTCGGCGGGCGAGTCGCCGCCGTTGCACGCGGCGAGGGCGAGGACGAGGAGGCGAGCGGTCGGCTGCGTGGTGGCCATTGGGGCTTCCCGTAAGACTTCACCTTATCACAGCCGCGCGTGGCGGCGCGACGGCCCGCAAAACGCCGCGAGCGGCTCCAGAAGCCCCGGGGGCCGCTGGACGCCGCTCGCGCCGCTCGTTCGGTCGTCGGTCGCTCGCCTGCGGGCTCAGGCGAGGAGGTCCATCTCGTCGCCCTTCTCGATGGCGATCGGGTACTGCTTCATGAGGTCGTGGCCGTCGATCTTGGCCAGGCGCCGCAGGCTGGCGTGGACGTGGCGCGGCTCGATGTGGATGCCCGAGTCGCTCTGCTTGAGCGTCTTGGGGTCCCAGTTGAAGGCGTTGTGGCGGTCGTCGGAGGCGCCGATGACCTTGTTGCCGCCGATGCCCTTGCCCATCATCATGAGGCTGGTGATGGCCCAGTGGTCCTTGCCGTTGGTGTCGTTGTAGCCGGGCGTGCGGCCGAAGTCGGAGCCGCACAGGACGACGAAGTTGTCGCCGATGCCCTGCACCTCGGCCTCGGACCACAGGAAGTCGAGGCCGTCGAGGATCTGGACCAGCCGCGGGATGTGGCTGTTGTCGTGATCGCCGTGGGTGTCGAAGCCGCCGATGTCGAGGTTGACCGAGATCGAGATGCCGGCGCGGAAGGCGGCCAGCGCGACCTGGATCTGGCGACGCAGCGGGTTCGGCCCGTTGTCGAGCATGTCCGGCAGGTACTGCTGCAGCTTCTTCAGCTCGTTGCTGCCGGTGCGCGAGGCGTAGAGGTTGCCGATCGCGTTCTGCACGCGCGGCAGCTGCTCGGTGGCGAGGAGCCGCTCCTTGCGCGCCTCCTGGGCCTTCTTGATCAGGTCGTTGGCCACCGGCGAGTGGAACAGGCTGTTCTCGTCCTCCGGGTTGGCGCGGTCGGGGTAGGCGATGCGGGCCAGCGCCTGGGTGTTGCCCGAGCGCGTGCGGGCGACCTGACCCTGCGTGTCGTCGTAGCCGCCGAAGCTGAGGTAGCTCATCGGCAGCGCGTGGCCGTGGACGGCGGCGACCAGCGCGGCGAGGCTCGGGTAGCCCTCGGCGAGGCGGCCCGACCAGCAGTGGCGCGAGCCGCTGTCGTGGCCGTTCGACTGCATGTCGAGGCCGTTGATCACGCGCAGCCGCTTGTAGTGCTTCTGGAAGAAGGCCTCGTAAGCGGTCGGGTTGTCCATCGTCCCGATGTTCGGGTACTTGATGTTGCCCGCGGCGTCGATCTGGTCGAACGTGAAGGCGTGGTTCATCGCCTCGTTGTCGTCGGGGCCCTTGCCGCCCTTCGGATCGCACAGCGAGGTCGGGTCCCACCCGCCGCCGGCGTTGAGGAACACCCACAGCGGGCCGGTGTAGGTCTCGGCCAGCGGCGGCAGGTTGGGGTTCTTGAGCGCGCCCGGGCCCCGGCCTGCGAACACGGTCGGGGACACGGCCGCGAGGCCCGCGAGGGACATGAGCTTGAAGAAATTACGACGGTCCATGATGTCCTCCTTCGGGGCCTATTCGTGCAGGAAGCGGTAATCCGACAGCATGTAGGCGAGGACGCCCATCCACGCGCGGATGGTGTAGTCGGTGTCCTGGGTGATCCGGTTCTCTTCCGGCAGCGGGTTGCCGGTCCACCAGTCCTGGTCGGTCCGGCACGGCGGCTCGTTCGAGTAGGTGCCGGCGGCGAGGCCCGCCTTGCCGTCCTGCCAGATCTCGAAGAACAGGTTGTACGCGGCGTCGACCTCGGGGTCGCCGATGTCGTAGTGCTCGCCCAGCACGTGGTCGTACAGGTGCTGGATGTTGGCCCGGATGGCGTCGTTGACGGCCGGGACGGCGAAGCCGTTGTCGTCCTGCGGGACGAAGCTGGTCTCGACGTACGGGAACAGCAGGCGGTCCGACGGGTCCTTCGAGAAGTCGCGCGAGGTGGCGCGGCAGGCCATCTCGTTCGACATCCGCAGGGCGATGTTCGCCATGATGCCGTTCGGCTCGGTGATGCGGGTGACGATCGAGTCCGAGTCGATGCCGCCGTAGAAGATCTTGTACTCGTTCTCGTTGAGCAGCAGGTCGGAGTCGTTGACGTTGTAGCGCCACGGGTAGCCGGTGACCGCCTCGACCTTGCGCGCGAGCTGCTCGGGCGACAGGTACTGCGCCGTGCCGAGCTCCGACAGCTCGCGGGCGCGGGCCTCGTCGACCTCGCCGCGGACGTTCTTCGCGCGGAAGAAGTCGGTCTTGATGATCTCGCGGAACACGACCTTGAGGTTGTAGTTGTTCTCCTTGAACTTCTTGGCGATGCCCTTGATGACGCGGTCCTGGACCTCGAACTCCTTGAGCGCCTCCTCGAAGCCGGGCATGGCGGCGTCGAACGGCTCGTTGAGCGGCTCGCTGCCGGTCAGGCCGCGCCAGATGATGTTGACCGCAGACTGGGCGAAGCGGTCGTCGGCGGTCAGCTGCTTGGCCAGCCACTGCTCCGCCTTCTTGGTGTCGCCCTCGGGCATCTGCGTCTCGCCGAAGCCGGGCAGCAGCATCTCCTGGTACCAGACCATCGCCTCGGTCTCGGCCCACGGCCGGTAGTCGCCCATCTCGTTGAAGTTCTGGAGGGCGCCGGCGACCGGGTCGATGACGTTGTGGCAGACGTTGCAGTTGGGGTTGTTGAGCGTGGCGTTCGGCGTCTTGATCGCGGTGGGATCGATCGGCCGCTCGCCGAGCCGCAGCACGTCGGTGGCGAGGAAGAACTTGTAGGTCATCCGCGCGCGGTGGCGGTTGCGGTTGGTCGGCGTGGTCGGGAAGCGGTTCAGCCACATCACCGAGGTCAGCACGCCGGCGTGCGGGATGCCGGGCAGCTTGCCGGTGGCGAGCTCCTTCCAGTCGTTCGGGTCGTTGAACTTGACGTCGACGCCGTAGGCCTTGGCCGAGAACGGCGTGAAGACCATGTAGTCGGCCTCGACGATCTCCTTGTACGAGAGGTCGTTCTTGACGATCCACGCGACCAGGTTGAGCGCCTCGCGGGCGACGCTGGTGTTGGTGTACCAGCGGTACTGCTCGCGCACGTCCTCAGGCTGGCCCTCGAACCAGTAGGCGTTGGGGTACTTCTCGGCGTTGAGCAGCTCGACGGCCCCGTTGCCGCCGATGTAGCGGTCGGTCAGGAACACGTCGTTGTAGATCTCGACGACGCGGTCGATGAACGCGTCCTCCTTCATCACCGCGTCGAGCACCGGGTCGAGCTGGTCGATGCCAAAGCCGCGGACGGCCTCGTACTCCTCCGGCGTCGGCAGGCGGCCGGTCAGCGCGAGGGTGGCCTTGCGCAGGGTGTCGACCTCGTCGAGCAGCTCGACGTCGTCGAAGTAGTTGCCGAGGTTGACCGCGCCCTCGCACTCGACCGGGTTGTCGAACCGCTTGAGCAGCGCCTGCAGGTCGCTGTACTCCTGGCTGTCGGGCTTGAGCTGGAGGCCGCCCTCGTGCTCGACGCGGGTCGAGGGCTTGGCCAGGATGAGCGGCAGGCCGTCGACCTCGTAGCGCGCGAGGTCCTGGACCAACTTCATGTTGGCCTCGAGGTAGCCGGGCACTTCCTTGGGAGTCAGCACGAACTTCGTGTGCTTGGCGGCGCCGGTCGAGCTGTGGCACGAGCTGCACGTCGCGGCGAGCGTCGGGGCCCAGACCTTCTCGCGGAAGAACACGTCGGTGGGGACACACTCGCCGTCAGAGACGTCGGAGCAGGCGGACAGTCCGAGGCCGAAGCCGGCGCCGGTCACGGCGACCAGCGCCGCGCGGGTGACCAGCTCGCTGGTTCGTTTCGGGTGAGAACGGGTCATCGTGCGACTCCTCGTGCGAAGGGGCGAGACGCATGCTCGCCACGTGGTCATCGTAAAGGCGTTGGCGCAGCCGCTGCAAGCGTCGCAGGCGGGGCGAATCCGATCGCAACGCGCCGGCTCATGGGCCGGCGGGAAAACCTGAGGGCGAGGATATCGAGATGTCCGAAGGGACAGCTCGCTCGAACGCCCGAATTCCGGGTGTGAGTCGGCCGTCACGCGCGTTTGGGGTTACGCGACCATGACGGCCGAATGCCCGCATTGGTGCGCTGCGGGCTGGCGACGACGGCGGAGCTCACCGCGATGGAGATCGATCGCGCGGCGCTAGGTGGTCGACGTGGTGGTCGTCGACGACGACGAGTCGTCGGTGGTCGACATGCCGTCGGTCGTCGTGGACGTCGTCGAAGTATCGTCGGTCGTGGTGTCCGGACCCGTGGTGGTCGTGGTGGTGTCCGGACCCGTGGTCGTGGTGGTGTCGGGGCCCGTCGTCTCCGGCGGGGGCTCGCCGACGCACTGGCCCTCTTCGTTGCAGTTCTGGCCCTCGCCGCAGCCGCCACAGCCGCCGCCGCAGCCGTCGTCGCCGCACATCCGCCCGTCGCAGTTCGGCACGCAATTGCAGGCCAGGGGGTCTTCCATCGGCGAGGCGTAGCCCTCGTCGCACTGGCACAAGGGCGCGCCGCTCGAGCTGTCGCACGCGCCGTGGCCCGAGCAGCTCTCGAGGTAACAGGAGCCGGTGACGAACGGCAGGTAGCCGACGCTGTGCGCGAGATCTCCGCTGCCGACCTGGACCTCGACCAGCGTCGCGCCCTCGACCTTGCCGAGCAGGAACGGCACCGCGTCGACGGTCACCTGCGTGCTGCTGACGATCACCGAGCCGGTGGCCAGGCCGCCCGAACAGCCGGCGCTGATGCTGCCGCCCTGCACGCTGGCGAACTTCAAGCCGCAGTAGCGGCTGCCGTCGCCGTTGAGTGGCCGATTGGACATGCCCATCGGGTCATACACGGTGAAGCCGATGTCGAGCATCGAGGTGCCCTTCGGCGAGACCTTGACGGTGGCGATGTCGATGAGCGGCTTGCCGTAGTCGACGTCGCCGGGCACGCGCGCGAGCATCGGCTCGTCGACGGTGGCCGCGATTTCGCCGCCGGCCGCGAGGGCGATGACACCGAGAGCGCCGATGTACGCGACGGCGCGGTCGTCCGCGGCGGCGTGCGAGACGACGCGGCCCTCGCCGCGCTGCCACAAGATCGCGGGCTGCTTGGGCACTTCGCCGCCGAAGGTGACCTCGGCGGGGATCCGCAGGTCGAGGTCGGTCGGCTCGAGGCGGTAGGCGCCGCCGGACTGCTTGAAGTCGCCGCGGCTGAGGTCGTCGTCGACGGGACGGATGACGATCTGCCGCGTGGTGACCAGAGCGCCGGCGGGGAACTTGATCGTCGGACCCTCTTCGAGCGCCAGCTCGCCGCCTTCGGGGCCGATCAACGCGTAGACGGCGGACGTGTCCTGACAGCCAGGTACGAGCACGGCCGCGGCGAGAAAGAACGAGCGGACGAGGGGGAGCCGAAGAGAAGCGATCGTCACGAAAGAACCGTATACCCGAAGTGCCTTCGCTTCAGAAGGTCACCCGAGGTCTGCTCGCGGCGGCGCTGCTTCGTCGGAGAGGTCGAGCAGCCACAGGTCGGGCCTCGCGGCGAGCACTGGTCCTTCGAGCGGCAACGCGTGCGAGGATTCGGTGGGGCCCCGAAGGAGCGCACCGAGGAGGTCGATCCAGCGCGCGCATCGATCGAGGATCCACGCGTCGCTGCTGGCGACGACGCCGGCGTGTTGCGCCAATATAGGATCGGGGTGAAGCACGAGCTGGACCGTCCACGGCAGCCGACGTTGTTCGGCGCGAGCCTCCAACAGCGCGCGGAGACGACCGCTGCCCGCGACAGGTCGGTCCAGGTACCACACGACCTGCGCGGGCGCAGGCGCGCCGTCGCGGTGCAGGAGGCGAGCGATCGCGTCGACTGCGAAGCTGGTCTCGAGCACCTGCTCGTAGGCGCCGTGGACGGCCGCGAGGTCGCGCAGGGCTCCGTCACGGCCGCGTAACACGACGCCGTGCGACAGCGCGGACTCGATGGTGATGAGCGCGTTGAGGCCGTCGATGGCCAGGTCGGCGCCGGCGAGATCGGCCAGGTCGGCCCGGGTGGCGCGGCGTCGCGCGAGCGCCTCGTCGCTGCAGGCCGAGCGCAGCACGGCCATGCGCTGCCTGGCCGAAAGGACATGTTTGTCGCCGACCAGCTTGAGCGCCGCGTCGCCGCTGTAGCCGCGGGTGAGCAGCCACGAGAGGTCGGCGACGGCGGCGCGCAGGGCCGGGCGGGCGGCCTCGCCGAACAGGCGGTCGTCGCCGGTGGCACGGGCGCGGCGGCGGAGCTCGGTCATGTGCGGATGGCGACCAGCTTCGCGGGCGCGGCGGCTTCGGGTTCGTCCCAGCGGAGGCCCCAGCCGCGCTCGACCAGGCACTCGCGCCGCAGCTTGCGGAACACCAGCGGGATGGCGTCGCTCTTGACGTGGACCTCGCGGCTCATGTCCAAAGGGACAGCTCGTGGCCGCTGCGCCTCGACGATCGGCTGGTCCTCGAGGAAGATCCGGCGGGTGCGGCGCTTCGCGGTGCCGTCGGCCCAGGCGCCGGGCAGGAAGTCGCGCAGCATGATCCAGCGGGTCAGGGTGTGCTCCTCGTCGACGGGGATGTTGCTGCTGAAGACGATCATCCGCATGCCGCCGAGGTCGAGGTCGAGGCGGGTGTAGCACGGCATGTAGAAGGCGACGCGGGTCTTGACCGGCGGGCGGTCCTTCGGCAGCACCAGCGACCACAGGCCGGCGGGCGGCGGGGCGACGAGCTCGACGGAGGCGCTGGCGCCCCACGGGTGCGGCTCGACGACGTAGTCGCCGACCTCGGGGCGCGCGGGGTTGCCGAACGAGCGCGAGTGGACGAACGGCGCGTGGGCGATGTCCATGCCGTTCTCGACCACGCGGGTGTAGTGCGCGTGCCAGAGGAAGTCGCCGTGGACGGCCTTCCACCCCGGCTGGCCGTACTCCGGCAGCGGCGGGATCGGCGGGCGCTCGGCCTCGGCGAGCTCGCCGACGAACAGCCACACCCAGCCGTGGCGCTCCTCCGTGGGGAAGCTGCGGACCTGGGCCTTGCGCGGGATGCGGGCGTCGCCGGTGTTGGCCGGGATGTGCACGCAGGCGCCGGCGGGGTCGAAGGCCCAGCCGTGGTACGGGCACACGATGTGGCCGCCGGAACATGTCCCCTGGGACAGGGAGCCGCCGCGGTGGGGGCAGCGGTCGTCGAGGGCGACGACCCGGCCGCCGCCGTCGCGCCACAGCACGAAGTCGTGGCCGAGCATGCGCAGCTTCGTCGGCCGGGCGGTGACCTCGGCCGAGCGGTGACAGGCGTACCAGAAGTTCTGCAGCACGACGCCGGTGTAGCACGCGGGCGTGGACCGGCGCCATCGCGGTCCGCGCGGCGGACGAGCCGCCGCGCGGACGCGGAGCGCGGCCTGGGGCGCGCGGACTACATCGGCGCGAACGGGGCGCAGGTGGAGACGCCGGCGCCGACGATGCGGATCGGGGCGGCGTTGTTGATGGTGGTCAGCTGCTGCTGGCCGTCCATGTCGCTGTCGTCGTAGTCGAGGTGGGTGACCTTGCTGAACGTCGGGTTGGCGCTCTCGGTGAAGAAGTAGAAGTCGCCGCCGAAGAAGGCGAAGGCGAAGCCATTGGTCAGCGGCAGGTTCTGCAGCGGGAAGATGTCGAGCACCGCGCCGCTGACCTTGTCGCGCTCGATGAGCTTGGACGGGACGCCGCCGAACGAGAACACGCGGCCGTCGCCGGTGCCGGTCATCTCGGCGCCGTTGAAGTCGGACGGCGAGATGATGTCGATGAGCAGGCTGTCGGGGTCGACGCTGAGGAAGTCGCCGAAGTTCGGACCCTCGGTGAAGCCGAGGAAGCCGCCGTCGAACGAGTTGCCGAACATGCGGTCGCACTGGTCGAACTGGCTGTTCGACACGAACGCCATGCCGAAGTAACCGATGCCCTGCTGGTTGGGGTTGTAGCCGGGGTCGATGCAGTTGCCCGGGTTGGTGACGTCGATCTTCCAGATCTCGCCGACGGGGTCGCCGAACATGACCCACGCGAAGCCGAGGCGGTCCACGGCCATCGAGAAGGTGTTGGTCATGCCGCCGCAGTTGAAGCCGCCCAGCATCGTGAAGCTGTTGCTCTCCGGGTAGTACTTCCACAGCTCGGAGTTGTCCGAGAGGACGAAGATGCCGTCGTCGAGCGGGACCTCGATGTCCGGACAGTCGCACGGGCCCGGCACCACGCCGGTGGTGGAGTCGTCGGTGGTCGAGCTGGTGTCGGTCGTCGACGTGCTCGTGGTGGTCTCGCCGGTGGTGGTCGTGGTGGTGTCGGTCGTCGTGGTCGTCGTGGTCGTGTCGGGCTCGGTGGTCGTGAGCGTGTCGACGCCCATCGTCGTGGTCCCGGTCATCGACTCGGTGGTGGTCGAGGTGGGCGGCGTCATCGTCGTGCCCTCGCTCGTGCCCTGCGACTCGGTCTGACCCATGGTGCCCACCGTCGGCTCCTCGGTCGCGCTCATGCTGGCGCCGTTGGTCGAGTCGGTGGTGGCGGTGGTCGTGCCGTCCGTGTTGGTGCCGGTGGCGCTGTCGGTGACGGCGCTGGTGACGCCGCCGTTGTCGCCGCAACCGACGAGCAGCACGGCCAGAGCCCAGGCGGAGCGGTTCATGGGTAGTTCTTTCATGCGCGCAGCGTAACAATTTCGGTACAAACGTGGGCGCAGGCCGGCGCGCAGGCGCGCATGTGCTTGCACGCCTTGCGTGATCCGGTTCACTTCGAGGTCGAGAGGTCCTCGTGACGGTTGCGGGCCCGGGCGGCGGCAGGTCGCTGAACCGCTTGCGAAGCCTGAATAGGTTCGGGCCGTCGTGCGTTGGCCTCGACATGTCGTCCTTGCTCGTGACCCTGTGCGCGGCGGCGCTGGTGGCCCGAACCTCGGGGGCCACGCTCGAGCTCGCTGCGGAGATCCCCGGAGACGTCGTTGCGGACGTGCAGGAACCGCAGATCCGGGCGGTGGTGGTGCTGGTGGTATTGGGAGAATTCCCGGCGGAGTTGCTCGACGGCGTCGAGGCGGCGCTGCGATCGACATACCAGGTGGAGGTGCAGCGCCGGCCGCCGATCGCGTTGCCGAAGTCGGCATGGTACGCGCCGCGCAAGCGCTACCGCGCCGACGCGCTGCTCGAGCACCTCGGGGCGCAGGTGGCCTCTGCGCCGCGAGGGACGCGGGTCCTCGGGCTCACGTCGGTCGACATCTCGACGAGCAAGGGCCAGTTCGTCGACTGGGGTGTGTTCGGCCTCGGCGAGCTCGGCGGGACGGCGGCGGTGGTGTCGGGCCATCGCTTGTGGCGCAAGACGAAGGACAAGCAGAAGATCGCGTGGCGGGTGACGAACACGGCCGTCCACGAGGTCGGCCACGTGCTGGGGCTCGACCACTGCGAGGAGCCGCGCTGCGTGATGCTCGACGCAGAGGGCAAGATCGACAACACCGACGAATCGACGGGCGGTCCGGGGCCGAGCTGCACTGCGCTGCTCGACGCGCGCGCGCCCCTGCGTCCGCGGGCGGTGGTGATGGGGGACGCGAAGGCGCGGTGACTCGGCGAAGAGGACGCGCGATCGGCGATCGACGAGGCGATGGCGGAGAGCCTCGCGCGATCGACGGCGCAGCGCTGTGAGAAGGGTGCGACGGGGGCGGGCGCGAGGGCGGCGAAGGCCTGCTGCGCTGGCGATGGGCTCGAGCGATGCGCGAGCGCGATGCTGCTCGGGGGCGGTGGCGAGACGCGGAGGCGCGATCGCGCGGGTGATGCGTGCGCGGATTGACGCGCGCCTCGACGCGCGGCGATCGCTGACGATGGCTCGCGCGCCTTGACGCGGGCAGGGCCGGCGCGCTACGCCGAACTTCGTGTCGCCCGGCTCGCTGGCGCTGTTGACGGACCTCTACCAAGTCACGATGGCCTGCGGCTACTGGAAGCTGGGGCGCGCGGACGAAGAGGCGGTGTTCAACCTGTTCTTCCGCCGGGCGCCGTTCCGCGGGGCGCATGCGATCGCGGCCGGGCTGCAGGAGGCGCTGCAGTACATGGCCGAGTTCCGGTTCACGCCGGAGGACGTGGCGTATCTGGGGACGCTGCGCGGCAACGACGGCCAGCGCTTGCTCGAGCCCGGCTTTTTGGACTATCTGGCGTCGCTGCGGCTGTCGCTCGACGTCGAGGCGGTGCCCGAGGGGACGCCGGTGTTCCCCCACGAGCCGCTGCTGCGGGTGCGCGGGCCGCTGGCGCAGTGTCAGTTGCTCGAGACGCCGCTGCTCAACTTCATCAACTTCTCGACGCTGATCGCGACCAAGGCGGCGCGGATCTGCGAGGCCGCCGGCGGCGAGCCGGTGGTCGAGTTCGGCCTGCGGCGGGCGCAGGGCAGCGACGGGGCGCTGACCGCCTCGCGCGCGGCGTACATCGGCGGGTGCGCGGCGACGTCGAACGTGCTGGCGGGGATGCGCCACGGGATCCCGGTCCGCGGGACGCACGCGCACAGCTGGGTGATGTCGTTCGCCGACGAGCGCGAGGCGTTCGCGGCCTACGCCGAGGCGCTGCCGAACAACTGCACGTTCCTGGTCGACACGTACGACACTCTCGAGGGGGTGCGGCGCGCGGCCGAGGTCGGCAAGCAGCTGGCGGCGCGCGGGCACGCGATGGCAGGGGTCCGGCTCGACTCCGGCGACCTCGCGGCGCTCAGCGTGGCGGCCCGCGAGATCCTCGACGCGGCCGGGCTCGAGCAGGCGGCGATCGTCGCCAGCAACGACCTCGACGAGCGCGAGATCGCGGCGCTCAAGGCCAAGGGGGCGGCGATCGGGGTGTGGGGCGTGGGCACGCGGCTGGTGACCGCGTACGACCAGCCTGCCCTCGGCGGGGTGTACAAGCTGGCGGCGCTGCGCGGGCGCGAGGGCTGGGAGTACCGGATCAAGCTGTCCGAAGAGCCAGTCAAGGTGTCGAACCCGGGGGTGCAGCAGGTGCGCCGCTTCGCCGACCCTGCGGGGCGTCTGCTCGGCGATCTGATCTACGAAGAGGGGCTCGGGCTGCACGGGGCGGGGGTCCGCGTCGACGCGGCCGGAGAGTTCGCGCCGCCGGCCGGGGCGAGCGTCGAGGACCTGTTGGTGCCGGTGCTGCGCGCGGGCCGGCAGGTGTACGAGCCGCCGCCGCTGGCCGAGGTGCGGGCGCGAACGCAGGCGCAGCTGCAGCGGCTCGATCCGGCGGTGCGGCGGATCGAGGCGCCGGCGACGTATCCGGTGGCGCTGGACCGGCCTCTGGCTGACCTGAAGGCCAGGTTGATGGCCGAGGCGCGGAGGGAGCGGTGAGATGCGGGCGCGGATCTTCGTCGACGTCGAGAGCGACTTCTGGCTGGCCGGGGCTGACCTGAAGGCCAGGTTGATGGCCGGGGCGCGGAGGGAGCGGTGAGATGCGGGCGTCGCTCCTCGTCGACGTCGAGAACGACTTCTGGCTGGGTGTGGCTGACCGGAAGGCCAGGTTGAGGGCCGGGGCGCGGAGGGAGCGGTGAGATGCGGGCGTTGATCCTCGTCGACATCCAGAACGACTTCTTGCCCGGCGGGGCGCTGGCGGTGCCGGAGGGCGACCGCGTGATCGCGGTGGCCAACGCGCTGATGCCGATGTTCCCGCTGGTGGTGGCGACGCAGGACTGGCACCCGCCCGATCACGGGAGCTTCGCGGCCAACCATCCCGGTCGTTCGCCGGGAGAGGTGGTGACTCTGGCGGGGTTGCAGCAGGTGCTGTGGCCGACGCACTGCGTGCAGGGCACGCGCGGGGCCGAGTTCGCAAGGACGCTGCAGCAGGGGCCGGTGGCGCAGATCTTCGTCAAGGGGGTCGATCCGGAGGTCGACTCGTACAGCGGCTTCTTCGACAACGGCCGCCGGCGCTCGACCGGGCTCGGCGAGTACCTGCGGGCCCACGAGGTCCGCGAGGCGGTGGTGCTGGGGCTGGCCACCGACTACTGCGTGAAGTTCACGGCGCTCGACGCCCTGTCGCTGGGGATCGCCACGACCCTGGTCGAGGACGGTTGCCGCGGGGTCGAGCTCCGGCCCGGCGACGTGGCGGCGGCGCTGACCGAGGTGCGTGCAGCCGGCGGCGCGGTGCGGCGGAGCGCGGATCTGCTAGGCTGACGCGACGATGCTCGCCGTGCTGATGGCGGCGACGATCGTCGCTGTGGCCGAGCCGCCCCCCGGCCTGGTGCTGGCGTGGACGGCCCCCGCGGGCTGCCCGGACGAGGCGGAGGTGCGCGCGCGCGTGGTCCGGATGACCGGCCAGGAGGCGGCCGACCGCGCGACCCTGACTGCGCGCGGGACGGTCCGCGAGGCCGGGCCGGGGCGCTGGTCCCTGACGCTCGAGCTGACCGGGGCGACCGGGGGCGGCCGCCGCGAGCTGACCGCGCCGCGCTGCGAGGAGCTGGTCGAAGCGGCGGCGCTGGTGGTGGCGATCGCGGTCGACCCACGCGCGGCCCTGGCGGCCCCGGTGGCGGGCGAGGTCGTGGTGCCGGCGCCGCCGGTGAACATGTCGCAAGGGGAAAGCCCGAAGGAACAGGGCGCGAAGGACATGCCCGATGGTTCAGGTCCGAAGGGAAATGTCGGAGAGGGCATGTCCGAAGGGCCAAGAGATGCGCCGGCGGGCGAGCTCGAGGGGCCGGTGGCCGACGAGCCGCCGCGACCCGACGGGGGCGAGGCGCCGGCCGCGGTCGCCCAGCCGCGGGGCGTGGAGGTGGGCCTGCGGGTGGCGGCGGGGGTGAGCTTCGCGCGGCTGCTGCCGCAGCCGAGCGCGGCGATCGGGCTGGCGTTGAGCGTGAGCGGCCGGCGCTGGCGGGCGGAGATCGGGGGGCTGTACGCGCCGCCGGTGCCGGGCGGGACGCCGGCCATCGGCGGGCTGTTCCAGGCCGGGGCGGTCGAGCTGCGCGGGTGCCCGGTGCTGCGCCGCGGGGCGGTCGAGGTGCCGCTGTGCGTGGGCCTGCAGGTGGGGGCGATGGAGGGCCGGGGCCGCGGGACGGGGCTGGTGACGACGACGACGGAGCGCTCGCCCTGGTTGGCGGCGACGGCCGGCGCGGCGCTTGCCTGGCGGCCGCGCGGGCGGGTCGGGCTGTGGGTGGGCGCCGACGCGATCGTGGCGCTGCTGCGGCCGACGTTCGTGACTGCCAGGGGGCAGGAGGTGCACAAGGCGGCGCGGTTCGGCGGACAAGTGCTGGCAGGGATCGAGGTGCGCCTGCGCTGAGACGGGTCGATGCGGCCGTGATGATCGGTGGGCGGCGGATGTTCGATGGGCCGCGACGCGAGGGGCGGCGAGGCGACGAGCGGTGAAGGGGGACGTTCGCCTCGACGTGCGTGGCGACACGCGGGGCATGGTTGCCCGGCGGGGGGCGGGCTGGCGAAGATGGGAGGATGCGATCCTGGCTGTCTTGTTCGCTCTCCCTGGCCCTCGCGTCGCTGCCCGGCTGCGGCGGCGGTGAGGCGAGCAATCCGTTCGGGACGAACCCGACGGCGACCGCAGCGATGACGACGAGCGGCTCCACCGGGCCGGCGGCGAGCAGCGGGAGCACGGACACGAGCGGGGCGGCGCCGACGACCGAGGCGACGCCGACGACGGGGACCAGCGCAGACACGACGGGGATGACGACGACGCCGGTGACGACGGGGGTGCCGGGCAGCTGCGGCGACGGGGTGCTCGATCGCGGGGAGGAGTGCGACGACGGCAACACCGACGACGCCGACGCGTGCACGAGCCTGTGTACGACGGCCCGCTGCGGCGACGGGTTCGTGCAGGCGGGCGAGACGTGCGACGAGGTGGTGGCGACGGCCAGCTGCGACGGCGACTGCACCGCGGTGCAGTGCGGCGACGGGCTGACGAACACGGTCGCGGGCGAGGACTGTGACGACGGCAACACCGTGGACGACGACGGCTGCTCGAACGCGTGCACGGGGGCCAAGTGCGGCGACGGGGTGGTGCAGCCGGGCGTCGAGGCGTGCGACGACGGCAACATGGTGGACGACGACGGCTGCTCGAACGCGTGCCAGATCGGGCCGTGCGCGCCGTCGGGGCAGCGGGCGCCGTTCGACACTCTGGCGTCGTTCACGACCACGGGCGACTGGAAGGGCAACCCGTGCGACAACGACGAGTACACCCACGGGCCGGGCGACACGCAGTGCTTCGGCGGGATCGGCGAGTCGTTCGTGTGCTCGGGGCCGTCGACCTGCGTGTCGCACGTGGGCATCACGACCTACTGGTCGGAGCAGATCTGCCAGGGCGTGTGGGAGGTGCTGTGCGACGGGACGGTGGTGGCGCAGCTGAGCACGATGAACAAGGTGTGCAACACGTCGGCGATGAACGGCGGCTGCAGCGTGGCGTTCCCGCAGCAGATCTGCTCGACCCTCGAGCTGCGGGCGGTGGAAGACGGGATGTTCGGCGCCGGCTCGTGCTGCGCGAACGCGGTGCCCGACTCGTCGATCGGGTCGGTCAGCGCGTGGTGAATGCTTGAGACATGCTTGAAAGGGCATGTCCGATGGAGAAGGTGCCGAGGGACATGCTCGATCGAGCATGTCCCCGGAGGCATGTGATTCAGCCGCCGAGCTGGACGCGGGCGGCGGCGGGGCGAGCCTTGAGGCCGGTGGCGCCGGGGACGGCGGCCGGGGGGCCGGGGTCCTCGCCGACGAGGCGGACGTGCTGCAGGGCGCCGCCGGTGACGTAGACGAGCTCGGCGTCGGCGCCGGTGGCTCCGCGCGCGAGGGCCGGCGGGAGGGTGGCGGTGGCCGGCTCGGCGACGGTGAAGGGGGCGCCCCAGTCGTCGTTGTCGAGGCCGCGCACGGCGTAGACGCCGTCGTCGTCGTAGCCCTTCCAGGCGAGGTAGTAGGCGCCGTCGTCGGTGGCGACGAAGGCGAGCTCGCTGGCGGTGATGGCGAGGTCGTCGACGAGGGTCTCGACGGTCCAGGCGTTCTGCGGGGTGAGCAGCTTGACGACGGCGATCTTGCCGTCGGCCGCGCGCACGTAGGCGAGCAGCAGGTCGCCCTCGGCGTCGACCAGCGCGGCGGGGGTGAGCTCGCTGTCGACCAGCGGCGGCGGGGCCTGCATCGACGGCTGCCAGGCGCCGCCGGGCGAGGCCTTGGAGCTGTAGAAGATCTTGCCGTTGTCGCCGGCGTAGGCGGCGTAGGTCTCGGCCGCGCCGGGGGCGAGCGCTGCGGCGCTGGGGCCGAACGCCTGGATCTGCGGCATCCCGGCGGGGAGCGGGGCGAAGGGGGCCCAGTCGCCGTCGGTCCACAGGGCGGTGTAGTGCTTGAAGTCGGTGCCGAGGAAGGCGAGCGTGACGGTCTCGGCGACGGCGGCGAGGGCAGGGCCGTCGATGCCGAAGCCGAACGCGCCGACGGCCTCGGCGGCGGCCCAGTCGTCCGGCTGTCCTTTGGACCATGTCGTGAAGACCAGCTCGTTCTCGGCGTCGGCCTCGGCGGTGGCGCGGCGGCCGGCGCCGAGAGCCCCGAGGTGGGTGGCGACGAGGGCGGTCTCGCCGAGGTCGACGTCGAGCTGGCCGACGGTCCAGCCGGGGCCGGGGACGTAGCGGGCGGCCAGGGCGGGGGCAGTGCCGGCGCCGGCGAGGACGAGCAGCGCCTGTCCCGAAGTACAGTCGCTGAGGCAGGCGTCGGCGTCGTCGGCGTCGCCGTCGTCGCACACCTCGTCGCCGTCGACGACGCCGTCGCCGCAGGCGCCCGCGGTGGTGTCGGGCGCGGTGGTCGAGGTGTCCGAGGTCGTCGAGGTGGAGGTGGTGGTCGAGGTCGAGGCGGTGGACGTGGAGGTCGCGTCGGTGGTGGTGCCGGTGAGCGCGTCGGTGGTGCCGGTGGTCGTCGCGTCACCGGTGGTGGAGGTCGGGGCGGCGGTGTCGGTGGCGTCCGGGAAGCTGCTCTGGGGGTTGGTGATCGGGGCGGTGGTGTCCACGGGGGTGGTGGCGGAGAAGCCGCTGGGTTGCTCTTCGGTGCAGTGGACCGAGAGGAGGACGACCACGGGGAGGACGCGCGCGGGGTGCATCGAAGAGGAGGATGCCCCGGAGGCGGGTGGGTGCGCCAGCGCGCGCGCGGGCCCGGCGGATGGGGGTGACAGAAACCCTCGGGTCTGGACAATCACGCGAGATGCCTGCCCTGGGCCCCGCCGCCGCACCGCCGCTGACGCTCGCGGAGGTCTATCGCGCGCACGCGGGGTTCGTGTGGCGGGTGGTCCGGCGCCTCGGGGTGGCAGAGTCGGCGCAGGAGGACGTGGTCCACGACGTGTTCCTGGTGGTTCACCGCCGCCTGCGCGAATACGACGGGCGGGCGGCGCTGACCAGCTGGCTGTACGGGATCGCCCGCGGCGTGGCGGCCAATCACCGGCGCAGCACCGTCCGCGCCGAGCGACGGCTCAGCGTGGCGCCGGCGCCGGGGGCCGGGCCCGATCCGGAGACCGGCGCGGCGCAGGAGCAGGCGGCCGCGTTCGTGCGCGCCTTCCTCGACGGGCTCGACGAGGAGCGGCGGATGTTGTTCGCGCTGGCCGACATCGAGGGCATGAGGGTGCCCGAGATCGCGGAGGCGCTGGGGCTGAACCTCAATACGGCGTACTCGCGGCTGCGGGCGACGCGAGAGCTGTTTCAACGCGCGCTGGCCGAGCGAGACGGGCGGCGCGGAAGGGCTGCGGCAGGATGACGACGGGACCACGGGGACGCGAGGGCGAGCTCGATCCGCAGGCTGCTGCGGCGCTGCGGGCGTTCCGCGCCGAGGAGGACATGCCCGCCGCGGCCCAGGCGCGGGTGTGGGCCCGCCTGGCGGCGAGCACCCGCGCCGACGAGATGTGGTCGAAGCGCCATGTCCAGAGGGTCAGGTCCGAATGGGTCTGGGGGGCGGTGGTGATCGCGGCGGCGGCCGCCGTGCTGCTGGCCTCGCGCGCGGGGGTGCTGGGGCCGCTGGTCGGGGTCCGCGACGGCGGCGAGGCCGCCGCCTACGCCGAGCGGCAGTCCGCGGCGACCGAGCCGGTGCGCGCCGGTGAGGGGCAGGCAGGGCATATCTCGGGGGACATGGCTCAGGAGACAGGGGACAAAGGCGGCGAGGAAGGGCCCGGGGACCCGACCGGAGTCGAGGGGTCGAAGGGACATGTCGTGAAGGACATGTCCAGAGAGACCGATGCTGCGCGTGCGAGCGAGGCCCGGCGAGTCGAGGCGGGGCGCGGCTCGGAGCGGCGGCCCTCACGGTCGAGCTCGCCGGAGGCGCAGGCGGGGGCGCAGGAGGCTGACGCTCCGGGGACGGAGAGCGCCGAGGAGTCGAGCTCGCTGGCGAAGGAGGCCGAGCTGCTGGCCGGGGCGCAGTCTGCGATCCAGGGCGGCCGCGCGGACGAGGCGCTGACGCTGCTGGCCGCGTATGCGCGGCAGTTCCAGCGCGGGGTGCTGCGCGAGGAGCACGACGCGCTGCGAGCTCTGGCGCTGTGCGCGAGCGATCGCGCGGACGAGGGCAGAGCGGCGGCGCAGGTGTTCCTGCGGGCGCACGGGGGCTCGGCGCTGGCCGAGCGCGTGCGGCAAGGCTGCGCTGAGGAGTGAGACGAGACAGACGGAGGCTCGGCGCGGGTTGAGGCGTGCGGCAGGGCTGCGGCGACGAGTGAGACGAGACAGACGGGGGCTCGGCGCGGGCCGAGCGCGTGCGGCAGGGCTGCGACGAGGAGTGAGACGAGACCGACGGAAGTTCGGCGCTGGCCGAGGCGTGCGGCAAGGCTGCGACGACGGGTGACGACGCGTCTCGCTGCGGGCACGCGAACCAGACCGACTGATGCAGCCGCGCTCCTGGTGAACCGAGGTTGTTGCGGGGCGCCAGACTGCAGAAGGTGACGCGGTCTCCGTGGGTGCTTCGCGTCGACTGAATCGTGCGTCGGCGTCGCTGTCGCGGCGTCCCTGAGGAACGCCCGCCGAGCGCGTTCCTCGGGCGCGGAACCATGAGGTGCGTCTGCTCGCATCGATGGACGCGTGGCCGGCCTCCTCGCTTCGAAGAGGGCGCGGGTCGTCGCGCCGTCTTGCGCGGGGGCGGCGGACGCGGCCGCGCGGACGTGCGATCGAAAAAAAATCGCGAGGGCCGACACAGACGAGTCGCGGGCCGGACAACTACCGGGCAACCCATCTCAGGAACGACCCACCATGCATCGCACTTTTCTTAATTCCTTCAAGTCCCTGAAGAACCATCGCCACCTCCTGTTCGCCGGCTTGCTGCTCGGCGCCACGGCCGCGGCCTGCGATCCCAAGATGATCGGCAACGAGACCTCCGGCAACGTGACCTGCGAGGAGGGCGAGACGAAGCCGGCCGACGACGGCTGCAACACCTGCACGTGCCACGACGGCGGCTGGGCCTGCACGGAGATCGGCTGCGAAGGGCTGTGCGAGGAGGGCGAGACGAAGCTCGGGGAGGACGGTTGCAACACGTGCACGTGCCACGACAACTCGTGGGCCTGCACGCTGAAGGATTGCCTCGCGACCGAGGGCCAGACCGCGGAGTGCGGCGACGGCGTGCTGCAGGCGCCGGAGGAGTGCGACGACGGCAACCTGGCGGGCGGCGACGGCTGCTCGGCGGAGTGCACGATCGAGGGCGCCGAGACCGAGGGCACCGGGACCGAGGGCGAGCCGAACGAGACCGAGGGCACCGGCGAGCCGGTCGAGACCGAGGGCTGGTCGACCACCAGCGCCGGCGTGTGCGGCGACGGTATCGTCGAGGGCGTCGAGTCGTGCGACGACGGCAATACGCAGAGCGGCGACGGCTGCAGCAGCGAGTGCGGGATCGAGGGCGGCGGCGCGTTGACTTGCCCCGACCCGGCGCCGGCGGATCCGTACGAGATCCTCGAGGCGGCGATCGTCGGCGACAAGATCGTGGCCGAGATCCAGTACAGCGGCGGCTGCATCGAACACGACTTCGCGCTGTGCTGGGACGGGGCGTTCGCCGAGTCGGATCCGGTCCAGATCTGGACCAAGATCTCGCACGACGCCAAGGGCGACCTGTGCGACGCGCTGCCCACGGTGAAGCGAGAGTTCAGCCTGCTCGACCTCAAGGCGACCTACCAGGCGGCCTACCAGGCGCAGAGCGGCGAGATCACGATCCACCTCGACGGCTGGGCCGACTCTCTCGACTACGTGTTCTGAGGTGAGGCGCGGCGCGCACCGGCCGCGGTTGCGGTATGGTGCGCGCCATGACGCAGTTTCACGGACAGGTCGCGTGGATCACCGGCGCGACGGCGGGGATCGGGCGGGCCATGGCCCGCGAGTTCGCCCGCCGCGGGGCCGATGTGGCGGTGTCGGGGCGTCGCCAGGACCGCCTCGCCGAGGTGGTCGCGGAGGTCGAAGGCCTCGGCCGCCGCGGCCTCGCGGTCCCGTGCGACGTGCGTCGCGACGACGAGGTCGCGGCGGCGGTGCAGACGGTCGTCGCCCACTTCGGCCGCCTCGACGTCGCGGTCGCCAACGCCGGCTTCGGCGTGATCGGCCGGGTCGAGGACCTGACCGACGACGACTGGCAGCGCCAGTTCGAGACCAACTTCTTCGGCGCGGTGTCGGTGGTGCGTCACAGCCTGCCGGCGCTGCGCCGCACCGGCGGGCGCCTGGGGCTGGTCAGCAGCGTGTCGGGCATCCTCGCCAGCCCGCGCGTCGGCGCCTACTCGGCCTCGAAGTTCGCGCTGCGGGCCGTGGGGCTGACCCTGGCGATGGAGCTGCGCGGCTCCGGCGTGAGCTGCACGCTGCTCAACCCGGGGTTCGTCAGCACGGAGATCGGGCAGGTCGACAACGAGGGCCGCTTCGAGGCCAGCCGCAAGGACAAGCGCCCGGCGGGGCTGATGTGGACGGCCGACGACGCGGCCCGGGTGATGGTGAAGGCGATCGCGGCGCGCAAGCGCGAGTACACGTTCACCGCCCACGGCAAGCTCGGCGCGTTCCTCGGCATGCACTTCCCGGGGCTGATGTGCTGGCTGCAACGCGACGCGCGCGTGAAGACGGCCAAGCTCGACTGAAAGGCCATGTCCGATCGGACATGGCCTGAGGGTCAGAGGGCGCAGTAGTCGGGGAAGTCGCCGGGCAGGCCCTGGGCGTACGGCGAGGCGCCGACCCCGAACGGGTGGTCGAAGAAGAACTGCATGACGCTGTCCTGGGCGTCGGGGATCGAGTGGCCGCCGCCGTGGTTGCACAGGAAGTTGAAGTCGTCGTTGTCGTCGAGGTAGGCGGCGTAGTCCTTGCTGGCCTGCTCGAAGCCGACGACGACGACGTCGCCGGGGCCGCCGTGGAAGATCATGGCGGCAAACTTGTTGTCCGGGTCCTGGAACGGCGGCATGGCGCCGAAGATGAGGCCGCCGGAGTAGGGGGCGGCGGCGGCGATGTAGCTCGAGCGCCGAATGCTCATCTGGGCGGTGTTCAGGCCGCCGGCGCTGAAGCCGAGGGTGTAGATCCGGCTGGCGTCGACGCCGATCTGCTCCCGGGCGCAGGCGAGCACCTCGTCGGCGAGGAGCAGGTCGTCCTGGGTCTCGCTCAGGACGAGCCACCACGGGAAGATGCCCGCCATCGGATCGTGGGTCGGCGCGATGACGATCCCGCCGAGGTCGAGGATCTCCTGGATCCCGAGCTCGCCGATGCCGGTGAGCGCCTCCTGCGGCGAACCGCCGGTGCCGTGCCAGTAGAAGACGACCGGCCCGTCGGCCTGATCGGCGGCGTCGAGGTCGACCCAGATCCGCACGTCCCGCGGGCTGTCGAGGCCCGAGGGCTGGAAGCTGACGTCGCCGTCGATGATGTCGGGACAGTCGGCCGTCGGCGCCGGCAGCTCCGGCGCGACCGGGTCGACGCCGGTAGTCGAGGTGTCGGTGGTCGCGCTGTCGGTTGTCGAGGCGTCGGTGGTCGAGGTGCCTTCGCCGGTGGTCGTGGTGGCCTCAGTCGTGGTCGAGGTGGCGACGGGACCATCTGTCGGGTCGGGCTCGGTGGTGACGGGCTCGCCGGTGGTGATCGGGTCGGGCGAGCTGGTCGAAGGGTCAGGTGAGTCGCTGGTCGGACCGGGCGCGGTGGTAGGACCCCCGGAGGTGCCGTCAGTGGTGCTGTCGGCGTCGGTGTCGCCCTCGGTCACGGTGAGGGCTTCGACCTCGCCGCACGCGACGGTGAGGAGGAACAGGAGAGGACCACAGGCGAGGATACGTGACACGCGCGAACTCCGGGCAGGCGAGGGCCGTCATGACAGCGCGAACGAGGGGGCGACGTCAAGCGCCGCCGCGGCGCATGGCCGACCATGCGCGCGGGCGAACCGTGGCCGCGCGCTCAGCCCGGGTTGATCGGGTAGCAGCAGCCCGTGGTGCAGTAGTAGCCCTCCGCGCAATTGCTGTTGCCCATCATGTCGACGGTGCACGAGTCGAAGCCCTCGCAGGTCGGATCGTCGCAGCCCGGCGGCGGCTCGGACTCGCCGAAGCAGATCTCGCACTCCTCCGGGTGACACTCCTCGTCGCAGTCGTCGTTCTTGGTGCACTGCTGGCAGCTGGCGATGTCCGACAGCGCGCAATCGGGGTCGCCGAGGAAGATGTCGTAAGTCATGCCGTCGACCTCGACGGTGCAGCAGCCGAAGCAGTCGCAGCCGTTCGGGACCTGGCAGTTGCTCAGGCACTCCTCCGACTGCATCTCGGGGCAATTGTTGAAGTCGGGGTCGTAGGGGCAGATGTCGCCGCCGGGGTTGGCGGGGTCGCACTTGAGGCTCCAGTTGCACTTGTCATTGCCGGAGCCGGAGTTGCCGTCGAAGAAGCAGTCCTGGTTGCACGGGTCCATGTTGTCGCCGGGGAGGCCGGTGGCGAAGGTGTCCTCGCGGTCGTCGCATGGGGTGATGCACTCCGGGTCGGCGAGGTCGACCAGGCCGTCGCCGTCGTTGTCCATGCAGTCGCCGCAGGCCAGCACGGCGCCCTCGCACGCGATGGGGGTGCAGGTGAGGCCCTCGGTGGTGGCGGTGCCATCGGTGCCGGTGCCGGTGGCGGTGCCGGTGCCGCCGGTGGTGGTGGTCGGCTCGCTCGAACCGCTGCTCGAGGTGGTGGACGTCGGGTCCGTGAGCACGTCGGTCAGGTTGAGGGTGGTGGTCGCGGTCGAGCTGCCCGGGTCGCTGGTCACCTCCGTCATGGTCTCGCCCGACTCGGGGGACTTGCAGCCGAAAGTGAAGGTCACTGCACTGAGGGAGACGAGCAGCGCGATCGATCGCATGGTCTGCCTCAGACCTGCCGGGCCGCGACGATTCCAAGTCGTCGCGAGGAGAATCATCAGACCCTCGATCGCGCACGATCGAACGCGGACACGCGCCGAGGTTGGAACGGGGCAGCAGACCTCGGTCTCAGCGGGCATGCCGGATACACTCATGGATCGTCTCGTTGGAGTTGCCGTCATTGCGTTCGGTGTCACGAGCTGCCAGAAGGAAGAAGAGGCGCCGTTGCCCGAGCAGCCTCAGCTGGCGGCCGGCGCGACTTGCGACCCCGCGGTCAAGCCGGTCGAGGCGACGCCCGAGACCGAGGACGACGAAGATCCGCAGCCGATCTGCGCGGCGGGTTTGGCGTGCGAACCGCTGGCGAGCGGCGAGGGCCACGTGTGCGGGACGGCGCTGTCGATCCGCGGGCGCGTGACCGACTCGGCGAGCGGGAGCGGAATCGCGGGGGCGCTGGTGGCGGCGCTCAATGAACTGGGGGAGCCGGTGACCGACGTGGTCGCGACCGACGGGTGCGGCGACTACGACCTGCCGGTGAGCGTGCGACGCGACGCCGACGGCGGCTACGCAGTGGCGCTGAAGTGGACGCTGTCGGTGTCGGCGCGGGACTACCAGCCGTTCCCGACCGGGCTGCGGCCGGCCCTGCCGATCGATCTGTCCGACGCCGAGGCTGCGCCCGAGCCGGTGGACGAAGAGGATGCGGACAGCGAGGAGGCGCAGGCGCCGGACGTGATCGACAACGCGGCGACGCACGTCGCGCTGGTGTCGCTGGGGGGCGAGGCCGCGGGTGTCACGATCGCGGGCACGCTCGGCGAGGGGACCGCGGGCGCTCTGGTGATCGCGGAGGGGGCGACGACGCCGGCTCCCTACGCGATCGCCGACGCCTCCGGGGCGTTCACGCTGTTCAACGTGCCGGCCGGCGCGGTGACGATCCGCAGCTACCGTCAGGGCCTCGAGGTGGAACCAGTGGCGATCACCGTGGGCACGAGCGACCTCGCAGACGTCGCGCCGGCGGTGATCACGACCGACCCGGCGATGCTGGCGACGGTGACGGGCGGCCTCAACATCGTCGACTCCGGGGCGGGCTCGGTGACGAGCGTGGTGCTGGTGCCGTCGAGCGTCTACAACGCGCCGCTCGAGCGCGGGCCGGTGCCGCTCGGCCTGCGCGACCCGCCGCCGCCGGCCGCGCCCGATGTGTCCGGGTCGTTCTCGCTGACGGGGGTGCCGAGCGGGACGTACAAGGTGCTGGTGGCGTTCGAGAACGACTTCCTGGTGCGCGACCCGGACGAGGGGATCGCGGGCACGCAGGTGCAGGAGATCGTGGTCGAGCGCGGGCAGGCGACGGCGGTGCCCGAGAGCTTCAAGGTGACGGGGGCGCTCGAGATCGTCGGGCCCGGCAAGGACAGCCCCGAGGCGGTCGAGGCGACGCCGACGTTCACGTGGATCGACGACTCGAGCGAGGAGGGTTACGACCTGGTGGTGTTCGACGCGCTCGGCAACCTGACGTGGGAGGCCGAGGTGCCGGCCGGGAACGGCGGCGAGGTGTCGTTCGCCTACGCCGGGCCGGAGCTGCTGCGGGGCATGATCTACCAGTTCCGGGTGACGTCGTGGCGCATGGTCCAGGACCAGCGCCGCAACATCTCGCGCACCGAGGACCTGCGCGGGGTGTTCACCTACGGCGAGGGCCCGCAGATCGAGGAGTGCGAGATCCCCGAGCCCGGTGAGACCGCGGGCGCGGCGAGCAGCAGCTCGAGCGACGGCGAGTGAGCCGGCACGGGACTCGACAATGACCGTTTGGACATGCCCTGCAGGGCATGTCCGAACATGCATGTCACCCGGGCGGGAAGACGACGTTGCTGAGGCCCCAGCCGGTCATGTCGCTGTAGGTGTAGGGGCCGACGAGGCCGTCGTACGACAGGTACTGGTCGGTGACCGTGTCGACGCGGAAGGCGCTCTGGGCCATGTCGACGACCCACACGTAGCCGTAGAAGTCGACGCTGACGCCCTTGACGCTGCCGGAGGGGAGGGTGATCGACTTGCCGACGGCGAGCGTCTCGCTGTCGATCTCGCGCAGGCCGGGCAGGTTGAAGTCGGCGATCCACATGCGACCCATGGCGTCCTGCTGGATGCCGTAGCCGAGCACGGGGAAGGTCGCCCACTGTTGGGTCTCGGGGTCGAAGCGCACGCTCTCCTGGCAGAAGGAGCCGATCCACGGCCGGCCCTTGCCGTCGACGGTGAAGCCGTAGGGGCAGATGCCGGGCGGGACGACGAACTTCTCGTACGTCAAGGTGACGCCGTCGACGTGCACGAGGTGGCTGGGGACGACGTCGTAGATGACGAACCAGAAGTCGCCGTCCTGGTTGACTGCGCCGCCGTAGGCGCCGAAGTAGCCGATCGGGACATCGGGCATGGCGAGGGTCTCCTCGACCGCGCCGGTGTCGCCGTTGACGCGGTTGACGACGAGGCTGTCGGCGACGCTGTTCTGCCCGCCGGCGGTCCACACCTTCTGGTTCTTGTAGGTGCACGAGCCCTGGTCGAGCTCGCCCGAGGTCCACGCGACCGGCCGCTGGGTGGAGTAGCCGAACGGGGTGTACCAGGCGATGCACTCCTCGACGCCCCAGGGGAGGAAGTTGGCGTCGGTCGACGTCTGGATGCCCGGCATGCCGTTGCTCTCCTGGCAGTCCTCGGGATCGGCGTAGACCTTGGTGAGGCCGCCGAGGCGGTTGGCGACGGCGACGTCGCCCGAGAGGTTGACGGAGGTGCGCGACGGGCTGCCGGCAGAGTCGGGTCGCACGATGTAGCGGCCCATCTCCTGCAGCGTCTGGGTGTCGATCTTGCTGATCGTGCCCTGGGCGCTGTTGGCGATCCAAATGTAGGAGAAGTCGGCCATGCCGCCGCCGCCTCCGCCGCCGCAACCCTCGCCCGCGTCGGGCTGGATGCCGAGGTCGAACTTGGGGCCGCTGTCGCTGGCGCTGCTGTCGGTGACGCTGACGGCGCCCGTGCTGGTGCTGGTGCTCGTGGTGCCGGTCTGACCGCCGCTGTCGTCGGTGGTGGCGGCGGTGGTCGTCGGCGCCTGGGTGGTGGTCGGCGACGCGGTGGTCGTGGGCGGCGGCGCGGTGGTGATGGTGGTGGTCGCGCTGGCGCTGTCCTGGGTGGAGTTGTCACCGCACGCGAGATGCACCGACGAGACGAACAGCGCGAGACACAAGCCAGGCTTCGACATCGCTCGACGGTACACCCCGGCGGCGGCGCGGCCAAGTCTGGTGCAGGCGAGCCGGCTCAGCGCGGCAGTTGGTCGCCGGCGATGAGGCCGGCCAGGAGCATCAGCGCGAACACGCCGAGGAAGATGTAGAAGAGCACCTGCGCGACGTCGGTGGCGGCGTTGGAGAGGCCGCTGAAGCCGAACACGGCGGCGATGACGGAGATGATGAGAAACACGAGAGCCCAGCGCAGCATGCGACGGTCCTCCTTCTCGCCTCGATACCCGAAGATGTGGACATCGCCAGGCATCGGGGCGACAGCGAGGACGGAGGACGCGGGAGGCCGGGGCGGTGGACGCGGGCGACGAGGCGAACGACGGCGGTCCGCGGCCGGCGCCAGAACGCCCGTAAACTGGCGAATTCGGCCGAGTCCGCCGGTTCGTGCGTTCGCGCCGGCGGCGGGGACGTTCGGTCCTCGTTGCCGTCGGCACGCCCGCCGGGCAGCATGCGGTGGTGACGACTCCTACCGTGTCCGCGCCGCCTCGTCTGCCGCCGGGTCGCTCCGGTCTGCCGTTCGTGGGCGAGTGGTTCCAGATCCTGTTCAACCCGCGCTTCGGCGCCGAGCGGCGGGCGGAATTCGGGCCGGTGTCGCGCACGCGCTTGTTCAATCGCGACATGGCGCTCCTGGCCGGGCCGGAGAACAACCTGCTGCTGTTCCGCGGCGAGCACAAATTCGTCGAGGCGACCTGGCCGGCGAGCACGCTCAAGCTGCTGGGGCCGAACACGCTGTCGACGCAGGAGGGCGAGCTGCACCTGCGGCGGCGGCGGCTCCTGGCGCAGGCGTTCCGGCCGAAGGCGCTGCTCGGCTACCTGCCGCTGATGGAGTCGCGGATCGCAGCCGCGCTCGATCGCTGGCTCGAACGCGGCGAGCTGGCGCTGTACCCGGAGATCCGCGCGCTGACGTTCGAGATCGCGGCGGCGCTGATGATGGGGGCGCGCGAGCGGACCGACCCGGCGCTGGTCCACGACTTCGAGACGTTCGCGGCCGGGCTGTTCACGATCCCCGCCGACCTGCCGCTCACCGCGTTCGGCCGGGCCAAGCGGGCCCGCCGGCGCCTGATCGCGCACCTGCACGCGGCCATCGACGCCCGCCTCCGCAGCGGCAAGGCCGGCGAGGACGTGCTCGGGCTGCTGCTCGCCGCCCGCGACGAGGACGGCTCGGCGCTCGGCCGCGAGGAGCTGGCCGAGCAGATGCTTGTGCTGCTGTTCGCCGGCCACGAGACGCTGACCTCGGGCCTGACCAACTTCTGCATGCTGATGGCGCAGCACCCCGAGGCCTACGCCCGCGTGTGCGCCGAGGTCGAGCGGGTCACGCCGCGCGGGCCGCTGACGGTCGAGGCGCTGGGCCGCCTGGCCGACACCGAGCGCGCGCTGGCCGAGACGCTGCGGCTGCAGCCGCCGGTGGCGGCGGCGTTCCGCAAGTGCACCCGCACCTTCGAGGTCGCCGGCTTCACGGTGCCGGCGGGCTGGCTGACCGGCTACCGGATCCGCGACACCCACCGCGACGGGGCCCTGTTCGAAGAGCCAGGTCGCTTCGACCCTGACCGTTTCGCAGTGTTCGAAGAGACATGTCCTCACGGTCGGGTCCACGCCCACGCCCACGAGGGCCGCTACCTGCCGTTCGGCGGGGGGGCGCGGATCTGCCTCGGGATGGAGTTCGCGCGCCTGGAGATGCGGGCGTTCGCGGCCCTGCTGGCGCGCCGCTGCGCGCTGACGCTGGCCCCCGACCAGGATCTGACGATGAAGCAGGTGCCGGTGCCGCGCCCGCGCTCGGGGCTGGTGACGCGGCTGTCGCCGCGCGGGCCGGCCCGCTGAGTCGGAGCGGCCTGCGCCGGCGCCTCGCGCCGCCGACCCCGGGGCAGAGCGGCGCGGCCGTTTGGAAGCTGTCCGGAGGGACATGAGGGGCGCGGGCCTCGCCGCGCCCCGCTGCGTGTCACACGCCCATGCGGTTGTCCTTGGGGGCGCGGTCGATGAGCTTGTTGTAGGGGTCGATGCCGACGCGCGCGGGCGGCTCGTCGACGAGGACCTCGATCTCGGTCTCGCCGTCCTTGAGCTTGCGCCGCTCGAAGAACAGCGGCTTGCCGAGGTCGAGGTCCTGCGGGCCGGGGACGCCGAACACGGCGACGTCGATGTAGTCGGCCACGGGCACCTCGGTCTCGTCGCCGAGCTCCGAGGCGCGCAGCTTGCGGGCGGAGACGGTGAAGCGGACCCTGTACTTGTCGCCGTCGGGCGCGGCCTCGGCCGAGACGACCTTGTTGTCGTAGAGGGTGATCGTCTCGAACATGTCCTCGAGGACGTACTGGTACTCGGCCGGGGTGACCTCCTTGAGGATGGCCATGAGCTCCCGGGAGGTGGTGAACGGGGGGTTCTGGAACCCGACCTGCTTGATGTAGCGGGCCAGGGCGGCGTTCAGGACGTCCTCGCCGATGTAGTCGGCCAGCGCGTACCACACCAGCGAGCCCTTCTGGTAGTGGATGTACTGCTGGTTCTCGTTGCGCATCAGCGGCAGCTCTTTCTTCTTCTCGTTGCTGCGGCCGCCGAGGTAGCCCTTGAGCTCGTAGGCGAGGAACTTGTGCATCTTCTCCTCGCCGTACTCCTGCTTCAGGACCATCAGCGCCGAGTACTGCGACAGCGACTCGGACAGCATGGTCGCGCCCTGGACGTTGGCGCCGATGACCTGGTGGGCCCACCACTGGTGGGCGACCTCGTGGGCGGTGACGTAGAACGGGTAGTCGATGTCCTCGGGGTCGCCGGGGCGGACGCGGGCGATGAAGCCGATCGCCTCGGAGTACGGGATGGTGTTGGGGAACGACTGGGCGAAGCTGGCGTAGCGCGGGAACTCGAGGATCCGGACCTGGCGGTGCTGGTACGGGCTGAAGTTGGCGGTGAAGTACGCGAGCGACTTCTTGATCGCGTCGATCATCCGGTCGAGGTTGTACTCGTGGCCGGGGTGGTAGTAGACCTCGATGTCGACGTCGTTCCACTTGTCGCGGCGGACCTGGTAGCGCGCCGACAGGAACGAGTAGAAGTTGAGGATCTTGCTGTCCATCGCGTAGGCGAAGCAGCGCCGGCCGTCCTCGGTCCACTCCTTCTGCAGGTAGCCGGGGGCGATGGCGATCTGGTCGGGGTCGGTGCACACAGTGCCGCGGAAGTCGATCCAGTCGGAGTCGTTGGCGATGTACGTGTTGGCCCGCGCGGCCTCGTCGTCGAGCGAGGGCATGCGCTCGCGCTCGGGCAGGCCGTGCTCCTTGCGGTCGTCGTCGTTGTCGAGCTCGAGGCCCCGGTTGTAGCCGATGCTCGGCGCGATGCCGTCGCTCGACACGAAGCTGCCGTTCTCGACGATGGCGGTGTCGCGGCCGCCGTTGCCGAAGCCCTCCCGCTGGTCGGCGAGGTCGAAGTGCAGCGTCAGCTCGGCGCCGGGCGCGAGCGGCTCGGCCAGGCGGTGGATCATGTAGCGCAGCCGCTTGTCGTCGTGCTCGACCTCGGAGGGGCGGTCGAAGCGGAGCTCGCGGATCGTCAGCTCGTCGCGCAGGGTCACGTGGACGGCCGGAATGGCCACACCTGACTTGTTGGCCAGGCGCAGGGTGCCCTTGAAGGTGCCCTGGCCGCGCGCCGGATCGAGGTCGACGCGGACGTCGGCGGCGACGATCCGCGGCTGCGGCAGGTGCTCGTACTGCTTGTACTCGCGCTCGTAGACGGCCCGCAGCTCCTCCTCGTCGTCCCTGTCGCGGAAGCGGTTGAGGCCGTGGGTGTTGTGGCGGATGAACGCGAACAGGCCGATGAACACCGCCAGGAGCCCGCCGGTGGCCGCGAGCCAGCGCGGGGTGATGCGCGCGCGGGCCAGCCGCAGGCGCGCGCGGGCGCCGTGGACCTGACCGCGGACCAGGAACAGCCGCGCGACCGCCAGCAGCAGGCCGGCGAAGGCGAAGTAATAGGCCATGAACCACATCCAGGCGCCGAGGCTCGGGCCGTAGCGGTTCATGTCGGAGTAGACCGGGTCGGGGAACTGGCTGTAGCGGAACAGGTTGTCGTGCACGCCCCAATAGCTGAGGACGAGCGTCATCACGTAGTAGGCGATGATGAGGCCGTTGGCGACGAGCTTCTGGTTGGTGACGACGTGGATGAAGAAGGCGAGCAGGGTGAGGAGGACGATGCCGGGGAAGGCGATGCCGTAGACGTAGCCGAGGTAGACGTCGAGCTCGAAGTGGCTGTAGCCCTTGCCGGCCTGGACGAGGATGCCCGCGAGGATCAGCGCGCCGCACAGGGTCGCCTCGACCGCCACGAGCGCGCCGACCTTGCTGGCGAACACCAGCGGGCTGCGCGTCGGGGTGGCGTCGACCAATTGATCGCACTTGAGGCCGCGCTCGCGCCACACCAGCTCGCCGGCGTACAGCGCGGAGATGATGACGAAGAACAGCCCGGAGCCGACGATGACCTCGACCATCGCGTAGGTCACCGGGTAGACGGTGGTGCCGTAGAGGAGGTCGGCGTAGAAGGCGTTGACGACCGTCATCTGCACGGCGATGGCGCCGAGCGCCAGGAAGGCGCGGTCGCGGACGATGCTGCGGTAGTGCAGCCCCATCAGCGCGACCACCCGCGCGAGCTCGGCGCGCGGGCCGGCGATCGGGGTGACGCGCGGCAGCTCGGCCGGGGCCCGCACCGCCGGGAGGTCGACCTCGACCCTGGCGGCCTTGCCGGGCCTCCGCGCGCGCGTGAACGCCTCCATGCGGAACATGCGATACGCGACCAGCAGGATGACGACGCCGAGGCCGATCCACAGCAGGCGGTTCAGCAGCAGCACGCCGTCCATCGGCAGGAGCGTGCTGTTCTTCTCGGCGACGGTCCAGAAGCGGTTGACGAGGTTGGTGGCGTTGAAGCCGAACGGGTCGAGCAGGGCGGCCAGCTGCTCCTGCTCGATGTCGCTGATGATGTTGTTGGCGATCGAGTAGCCGATGAAGAGGACGACGCCCTGGATGTAGACGGCGACGAAGCTGCGGGTCAACACGCCGACGGCGAAGAACAGGGCGCTGGCGAACAGGCCGGTCGGGACGACGTAGACGAAGACCGGCCAGAGATAGGTGCCGGGCGGGACGGGGCCGATCTTGTCGGCGTCGAGCCAGGGCATGTGCGCGCCGAGCCACAGGCCGAGCGCGCTGCTGGCGAGCACCAGCACCGTGACGAGGTAGGCGCCGAGGAAGCGGCCGAACACGAAGGCCGGCTTGCGCAGGCGCGTGGTGAACAGCAGCTCGTGGGTCTTGTACTCGAAGTCGCGCAGCACCGCGGTGCCGGCGATCGCCGAGGTGAAGATCGTGCCGATCAAGGTGAACACCATGACGGCGGTGCTCACCAGCCACGGGGCGTTGTTCAACACCTTGCCGCCGGCGCCGCCGAAGCGGACGACCTCGGTGGTCATGGCGAGGAAGCCGAACAGCGCCATAGCGAACGCGAACACGTAGGTGACCGGCCGCCGCAGGTGGTAGCGCACCTCGAAGCCGGCGAAGGAGAGGAGCTGGTTCATGCCGCCTCCGAGGCCGCGCCCTGGGCCGCGCCGGTGATGTGATAGAAGTAGACGTCCTCGAGGTCGGGCTCGACGGCCTGGAACTCGGGCCCCGGCGAGCCGTCGTGGAACACGTGGATGACCGGCTGCCCGGTGACGAGCCGGGTCGAGATGACGCGGAGCTTCCGCTGCATGTCCTCGAGCTCGGCCCGGGCCACGACGCGGCGCCAGATCTTGCCGCGCAGGCCGTCGATGACGGCCGCCGGCTCACCGCTGAACTTGACCTCGCCGGCGGCGATGATGGCGAACTCGCGGCACAGCTCGCGCACGTCCTCGACGATGTGCGTGCTCAGGATGACGACCACGTCCTCGCCGATGTCGGCCAACAGGTTCAGGAAGCGGTGGCGCTCGGTCGGGTCGAGGCCCGCGGTCGGCTCGTCGACGATGACGAGCTGCGGCCGCCCGAGCAGGGCGATGGCGATCCCGAGCCGCTGCTTCATGCCGCCCGAGAAGCCGCCGACGGCGTTCTTGCGCGCGGCGGTGAGGTTGGTCTGCTCGAGCAGCGCGGCGACCTGGGCCTTGCGCTGCTTGGCGTCGACGATGCCCTTGAGGACCGCGAAGTGATCGAGGATCGCCTCGGCGCTGAGGTTGGGGTAGAGCCCGAACTCCTGCGGGAGGTAGCCGAGCACGCCGCGCAGGCGATCTTTCTGCGTCAGGACGTCGATGTCGCCGAAGCGCACGCTGCCGCCGTCGGGATCTTGCAAGGTCGCAATCGTGCGCATGAGCGTCGACTTGCCCGCGCCGTTCGGCCCGAGCAGCCCGAACATGCCGGCACCGATCGTGAGGTCGACTCCGCGCAGGGCACGGACACCATTGGGATAGGTCTTCGAGAGATTGCGGATCTGGAGCTGCATGCGCGGTCCTGTCAGCCGAGGGTAACCCCGATGGTGCACCCTGACTGCGCTTGGAGCGGCCACCGAACCCGGCGGTTTCGCGCGCGCACGTGCGTTCTCGACCGGCGACAAGCCGGCGGCTATCGGCTACGGTGCCGGCGAATCAACGGAGGGTGGTGGATGCCAAAGGTCAGTAAGCGCGAATTGGAGGAGCTGGGCTTCGTCTCGTCGACCGACGGATACCTGTATCACTTCGGCGAGCCGCACAACAACACGCACCTGCACATCGGGGCGTACGGCTCGGGCTACAAGCCGCTCGAGATCAAGTACCTGTCGGCCAAGTTCGCCGACCAGGGCATCGGCAACTTCGGCTACTCGGCGGTCACCAAGCAGTTCAAGACCTACAACCTCGACGAGGTCCAGGGCCACGCCGAGGCGGTCGACGAGTTCCGCCGGGTCATCGCCAAGCTCAATGAAATCGTGACGAACTAGCCGGACGCTGGCTTGGGGGGCGCCGGCGGCTGTGCTATCGTCGGCGTATCCCTGGCTTATGCGACGCGGCGTCCGTTCCGTCCTGACCTGCGGGCTCGCGCTCGCAGGCTGTAACGACCACCGGTTCGGCTTCTTCCCCGGCACCGAGAGCGACGGCACCTTCGACCCGTCGACCGACTCGGAGACGATCGGGCCGACGACGCTGAGCCCGACGCTGAGCCCGACGACGGTCAGCCCGACGACGGTCAGCCCGACGACGGTCAGCCCGACGACGATCACGACGGCGACCGACACCGAGACGACGATCGACCCCACTGTCACGGTGACGACGAGCGGGCCGACCGAGTGCGGCGAGATCGTCCTGCCGGCGGTGGTGCCGATCCACCAGGTCGACTCGCTGCAGGCCAAGGGCGACGACTTCTCCCTCAGCTGCGGGGGGATCGGCGGCACCGACCTCGAGGTGGTGTGGACGGCGCCGGTCACCGGGCGGTTCCAGTTCGACACCATCGGCTCGACCTTCGACTCGCTGCTGGCGGTGCTCGAGGGGGTCTGCTTCGGCGGCGAGCTCGCCTGCGACGACGACAGCGGCGGCAACCTGACCTCGAAGGTCGAGGTCGACCTGATCGTCGGCCAGACGGTCACCCTGGTGATCGACAGCTTCGGCCAGAGCACCGCGGACGTGGTCTACAACATCACCCAGGTGCCGGTCGCCGACGAGTGCCCCGACGGGGTGTTCGAGCCGTTGGTGCCGCTGACGATCGACGGCCAGACCGCCGGCGCGGCCAACATCCGCGCCGGCAGCTGCAACGGCTTCGAGTCGCCGGAGATCGAGGCGATGTGGTCGGCGCCGTTCGACGGGCTGTTCGTGTTCGAGGTCGTCGAGGCCGACTTCGACCCGGTGCTGTACCTGCTCGACAGCACCTGCCAGGGCGGCGAGCTGGCCTGCAACGACGACTCCAACGGGCCGTTCCCGCAGATCGCGGTCCCGATGTTCGCCGGCCAGCAGGTGATCGTGGTCGTCGACGGGGTCGGCGGCCAGGCCGGCAACTTCGTGCTGTCGATCCACGAGGGCTGATGCGGGCCGTCCGTCGGGGCATGTCTCTCAGGACATGCGCGTGAGGGCATGCCCGAAGGAGCATGCCCCCCGAGACAGGCCTAGAGGCCGATCGCGGCGCCGGTGACCGGGTCGAGGTCCATGTCGACGGCGTTCGGGCGGGCGCCGAGCGCCGGCAGGGTGGTGAGCTCGCCGGTCAGGACGGTGGCGAAGCCGGCGCCGGCGCGGACCAGGACGTCGCGCACCGGCAGGGTGAACGGCTTCGGCAGGCCGCCGTCGGCCGGGTCGTGGGTGGTGGCCAGGTGCGTCTTGGCGACGCACAGCTGCAGCTCGCCGAGGCTCCACTTCTCGATCTGGTTGAGGCGCGTGCGCGCGGCCGGGGCCAGCTCGATGCCCTCGGCGCCGTAGACGTTGCGCGCCAGGCTCTCGAGCCGCGGCACGAGCGGACCTGTCCCTTCGTACTGGTAGCGCAGGTCGGTCGGGCGCGCGGCCTTGACGACCGCGCGCGCCAGCTCCTCGGCCCCGGCGCCGCCGTCGGCGAAGCCGGTGTGGACGGCGAAGCCGGCCCCGAACTCGCGGGCGATGCCCTCGACGACCGCGATCTCGGCGTCGGTGTCGGTGGGGAAGCGGTTGAGCGCGACGACCACCGGCGGGCCGAAGTTGGTGGCGATCCGCAGGTGGTGCCGCAGGTTGGCGGCGCCCTTCTCGACGGCGCTCACGTCCTCGGTGAGCACGGCCTGGTCGAGCGGCTTGCCGAGCACCGCCTTGGCCACGCCGGCGTGGACCTTGAGCGCGCGCACGGTGCAGACGACGACGACGCAGGCCGGCCGCAGGTTGCCGAGGCGGGCCTTGATGTGGACGAACTTCTCGAGGCCGAGGTCGGTGCCGAAGCCGCACTCGGTGACGACCCACGGCGCGCGCGTGAGGGCCCAGCGGGTGGCGATCAGGCTGCTGTTGCCGTGGGCGATGTTGGCGAACGGACCGGCGTGCAGCAGCACGGGCGTGCCCTCGCTGGTGCGCGCGAGGGTGGGGTAGAGGGCGTCGCGGAGGAGCACGCTCATGGCCCCGGCGGCGCCGAGCTGCTCGGCCCGCACCGGCGCGCCGCCCTGGTCGGGCCCGAGGACGATGTTGCCGAGGCGCCGCCGCAGGTCGCCGCGATCGTGCGCGAGGGCGAGGATCGCCATGACTTCGCTGGCCTCGTTGATCTCGAAGAAGGACTCGCGCGGGACGCCGTTGAGCGGGCCGCCCAGGCCGGTGATGACCTTGCGCAGGCTGCCGTCGTTGACCGGCGTGACCCGCGAGAAGGCGATCCGCGCCGGGTCGATCTTCAGCGCGTTGCCGTGGCGCAGGTGGGCGTCGAGCATCGCCGCGAGGAGGTTGTGCGCGGCGCCGACGGCCTGGCCGTCGCCGGTGCCCCCGAGGTTGATGCGATCGGCGGGGACGACCTGCGCCTTGCCGCCGCCGGCGCCGCCGCCCTTGGCCCCGAACACCGGGCCGAGCGAGGGCTGACGCAGGCACGTGAGCGCGGACTCGCCGATCCGCGACAGGCCCATGCCGAGGGAGATCGAGGTGACCGTCTTGCCCTCGCCGAGCGGGGTCGGCGTGACGGCGGAGACGACGACGAGGTTGCCGTGGGCGCTGCCTTCGCCGGCGGCGACGGTGTCGATCTTGGCGAAGTCGTGGCCGTAGGGGACATAGGCGCGGCTCTCGGGATCGAGGCCGAGATCGCGGGCGAGGTCGACGAGGCGGCGGAGCATCGCCGGATGGTGCCACACGGTCTCTGGCGCGGCGGGGCGACGGCCGCGGGCGTGTGGGCTGGGTCGCGTCGACGGCCCGCGCAGGAACGAGGATCCTTCGGCGTCGTCGGCGAGACCGAAGGCGGGGCACCGGCGCGGCGCGCGGCCGCACGTCGGCGGCGATGAGATCTCTCGTGATGCTTCAGGGTGGTCGGGGGAGGTAGCTGGTGCCGACGATCCGCAAGCGAGGATCGGCTGCGAGGCTGGCGGGTGTGAGGACGGGGACCGCTGCGAGCGCCGGCCGACACGCGGCGAGCGAGGGCGCGCCGCGGCAGGCCGGGTGCGATCGCCAGCGCCGCGTCAGCAGGCGTCGCACGGCCGCGTCGTCGAGTGCGAGATCCCCCAGAGGGCGCCACGAGCCGACCGCGACGTCGACTGCGGCGTAGGCGAGAACCACCAGCTCGCTACAGTAGAGGGCGTCATCACCTGGCGTAAAGGACAGATCGTAGGGACGCCCGAGGTAGCCGGCGGCGGCCGCGACCACGGCGGCGCGCGCTGCGGAGTCGAGGCCCGGATGGCGCAGGGCAGTGGCCTTGCCGCCGACGCCCCGGGCCAGCCAGTCCGCCAGCGGCGTGCGGCGAGTCGGGCCGACGGCCTCGATCACGAAGACGTCGCCGCCGGTGCGATCGACGATGCCGACGTGGGTGTAGGGGCTGGCGGTCGCGCGGGCGACGGCCACGGCCTGCGCGCCGCGCGAGGTGTGGAGCAGGATGTCGCCGTCTCGCAGCGCGGCGATGTCGAGCTGCGGGACCGCGAGCAGGCCGGTGAGCAGGGCGAGCCACACACACATGACGGTAGCAGGGCGGGGAATTGCGTGACGGCTCGCGCCGCGAGGTCGGGTGCGCCGGCCGAATGCGGACCGCGTGGCGAAAGCCGGGGAGGTCCCGAAGCCGCGGTCCAGGAAGGACGATGTGCGCTGCGGTCGCCGGGTGGTCGGTGAGCGTGCGCGAAAAAGGATCGCACACTGGGGATGCGTTCCCCCATACAATCCAACTCTCGTGTCTGACGGCGACACCCAGCGCGCGACGCGTGGCGAGGAGACGGCGATGTTCGGGGAGCGAGAGCGGGCCTTCGCCAGTTCGAGCTACGCGCGGCTGCTCGCTGCCAGCGACGCGCTGATCTTCGAGCTCGACCGCGACGGTCGATTCGCGGCGGTCAACGCCGCGGCCGCGGCGGCGCTGGGCCACGTGCCGGAGCAATTGCTCGGGGCGCGCCTCGTCGATCACGTGCACGCCGACGATCGCGGCGCGGTCGAAGCTGGCCTCGTGAACATGTTCGAAAAGCCAGGCGACGTGCAGGCCCTGCGGACCCGCTTCGTCCACCGCGAGGGGCGGACGGTCGCGCTGGCGTGGCACGCGGTGGTCGACGCCGCGGCCGGTCGGGCCTACGCGATGGCGTCGGACGCCGGCGGGCGCGAGCTGGCGGAGCGGGCCTTCGAGCGCGAGCACGCGGCCGCGGCCAGGGCGATCGCCGAGAGCGAGGCGCGGCTCGGGGCGCTGTGCGATCACATCCCGGCGATCGTCTACCTCAAGGACGAGGGCGGGTCGTACCTGTTCATCAACCGCTTCTTCGAGGCGCTGCTCGGCCGGCGGCGCGAGGAGGTGCTCGGCCGCACCGACCGCGACGTGCTGCCGGCGGCGGCGATCGAGGCGTTCTCTCGCGGCGAGACGCAGGTGCGCCAGCGCGGCGCGACGGTCGAGGTCGAAGAGGTGCTGCACGGCCTCGGCGACGGGGCGCGCACGTTCTACTCGGTGCGGTTCCCGCTGCGCGCGAGCGACGGCAAGATCGCGGCGATCTGCGGCGTGTCGACCGACATCAGCGGCCGCAAGTCGGCCGAGGCGCAGCTGGTCGAGCTCAACGAATCGCTCGAGCGCCGGGTCGCCGAGCGCACCGCGGCGGCCGAGGACGCGTCGCGGGCCAAGAGCGAGTTCCTGGCGCGCATGAGCCACGAGCTGCGCACGCCGCTCAACGCGATCCTGGGCTACAGCGAATTGCTCGAGGACGAGATGCGCGAGCGCGGGACGCAGACGTGGCTCGCCGACCTGCTGCGCATCCGCGCCGCCGGCAAGCACCTGCTGAGCCTCATCAACGACATCCTCGACATCTCGAAGATCGAGGCCGGCAAGATGCTGGTCCACATCGAGGAGTTCACGGTCGCGGGGATGATCGACGAGGTGGTGGCGACCAGCCGGCCGCTGATCGAGAAGAACCGCAACGCGTTCCGCCTCGAGATCAGCCCCAGCGTCGGCTCGATGCGGTCCGACCCGCTGAAGATCCGGCAGTGCCTCCTGAACCTGCTGAGCAACGCGGGCAAGTTCACCAACAACGGCCAGGTCGAGTTCAGCGTGGCGCGCCAGATCGTCAACGGCCGCGCGTGGATCCTGTTCCGCGTGTCCGACACCGGCATCGGCATCGCCCAGGAGAACATCGGCCAGCTGTTCCGCGAGTTCTACCAGGTCGACTCGTCGTCGACGCGCCGCTACGGCGGCACCGGCCTCGGCCTGGTCATCACGCAGCGGCTGTGCCACATGCTCGGCGGCGACATCCGCGTCAGCAGCCGGCCGGGGCAGGGCTCGCAGTTCACGCTCGAGCTGCCGGCGGTGCACATCGAGGCCGGCGGCTCCGAGGTGGCGCTCGAGCTCGACGTGCTCAGCGAGAAGGACGTCGCTCGCGCCCGCGTGGCCGCGCGCGAGCTGTGCCAGAAGCTCGGCGCCCGCCCGCTGTCGCTGCAGAAGATCGCCACCATCATCAGCGAGCTCGCGCGCAACATGGTGCTCTACGCGGGCGGAGGAAAGGTCGTGGTCGGATCGGTGGGCGCCGAACGAAAGTGCGTGTTCATCCGCGCCGTCGACGAGGGCTCCGGCATCGCCGATGTCGATGCGATCCTCGCCGGGCGCAAGGTCAGCCGCAACGGCCGCGGTCTCGGCCTCATCGGCACCAAACGTCTGGCCGACGGGTTCCGGCTCCACACCGGCCCGACCGGCACATGGATCGAGGCGGAGGTCAACCTGTGACCGATCTGCGAGGCAAACCACCAGGCGCTCCAGGCCTGGACGACGCCGCGCTGCTGTCGGTGCTCGCGCGCTTCGTCGGTACGGCGCGAGCACAGGGCATCCTGCTGCGCGCACGCACCGAGCTGCGCGGGCGGCCCGCGACCGACAGCCAGCTCATCACCCGGCTCGTCGAGGGCATGCGCGGGTTCGTCGGCGAGGCCGACTCCCGCAAGGCGTTCGCCGAGCTGACGCGGGCCGCGTCGCCCAAGACCATCGAGGCGATCGAGATCGACGTGAAGATCGAGGCGGACATCGCCCGCGCCCGCCTGGCCGCGCGCGACATCTGCATGGCCCTCGGGACATCCGCGCTGATCCTGCAGAAGCTGGCCACCGTGGTCAGCGAGCTGGCGCGCAACCAGGTGCTCTACGCCGGCGGCGGCAAGCTGGTCATTCGGCCATGTCCGAGCGGGCGCCGCTGCATGCACGTGGTCGGCAGCGACAAGGGCGGCGGCATCAAGAACCTGCCGGAGATCATGTCCGGCAAGTACAAGAGCCGCAGCGGGCTCGGGCTCGGCATCCTCGGGACCAAGCGGCTGTCGGACAAGTTCGAGATCGAGACCGGGCCCACGGGCACCCGGATCGAGGTCGAGGTGAACTACTGATGTTCACGACCGCCTATCGGACGAGCCCGAAGACGGGCGAGCGCGAGAACGGCGACGCGGTGCTCGTCCGCCGCGGCCCCGAGGCGATCACGCTGGCCGTGATCGACGGCCTCGGTCACGGGCGCCTGGCGGCGCTGGCCGCCCACGCGGCCGTCGATTGCCTCAACCGCCTGCCGCTCAACGTCGACATCGAGGAGGCGATGCGGGCGATGCACGAGGCGCTCCGCGGCACCCGCGGCGCGGCGGCGGCGGTGTGCCAGCTGGGCTTCACGCCGACGAGCACGCCGGGCACGGTGTCGTTCGTCTGCTGCGGCGTCGGCAACGTCGAGATCCGCTGCCTCGGCGCCAAGCTGCCCATCTTGCTCAGTCCCGGGGTGCTCGGCGCGCGCGTGCAGAGCTTCCGGATCTGCCGCGGCGAGCTGCCGTCGGGCGCGCGGCTGGTCATGTTCTCCGACGGCATCTCGCAGCGGTCGCCGCTCGATTCGCTGCGCAACCTCGACCCTGAACCCTTGTGCGACACCCTGATGCGCGAGCACCGCAAGCCGGACGACGACGCCAGTGTGCTCGTCTGCGATACCGAGGCATGAGGCCATGAAGACCTTCGAGAACCGCATCCCCGTCATTCAGCTCTGGCAGCGCATCGTCGTCCCCTTGCAGGGCGATGTGACCGACGAGACAGCCGCGTTCCTGGTCGACGACGTGCTGCGGACGATCCGCGACACCTCGGCGGCCGGGCTCGTCATCGACGTCACGGGCATGTGGACGATGGACAGCCACCTCTGCCACGTGATCGCCAACCTCGCGGCCGCGGCCCGGCTGATGGGCACGCCGACGGTCATCTGCGGCATGAGTGCGCCGATCGCCATGACGCTGCAGACGATGGGCGCCGACTTCCGCCTGGCCCAGACCGCGCTGACCCTCGAGGACGCGCTCGAGCGCCTCGGCGTCAGCGCGGTGGTCAGCGAGCTCGAGCCCGACGACGCCTTCGACGACGTGACCCCCGAGACGATCACCAGCGCGGCGTCCTTCGCCAAGTCCGCCGACTGACCTCCCTCCTCCTCCCTCCTTCCTCCTCGCCATGACCGCCCTCGCCCCAGGCAAGCTCGACATCGCCGGCGTCAGCCACGAGTGGGACCTCGTGCGCGGCGAGCTGAGGATCGGCGGCCTGCCGAGCGTGGCGATGTTCCGCGACTCGTCGCTGGCGCGGCTGATGTCGGCGTTCCTGGCGATGGTCGGGCCGCGGCGGTTCGCGCTGGCGCTGCAGGCCGAGGGGGTGCGCAGCACCGACGGCGACTGGACCGTCATCTCGGCGTACCCGACCTTCGAGCAGGGCTTCGTCGAGCTGGCGAAGTACGCGGCGGTGTCGGGCTGGGGCGGCTGGGAGCTGGTCGACCTCGACCGCGCGGCCAAGGTCGCGGTGTTCCGCGTGACCAACGGGTGGGAGAGCGTGCTGCCGCGCGACGGCAGCGCGTTCAACGGCGGGCTGGTCGCGGGCAAGCTGACGGGGCTGTGTCAGCGGCTGTTCGGGACCCTCTGCTGGCCGCGGCAGACGGCCTTCACCGGCGACGGCGACGCCTACGACGAGTTCGTGATCGAGGCCTCGACGCGCTCGCTGGACGACGAGATGCGCGAGCTGGCGGCCGACGATCAGGCGACCGCGGCCGACCTGCAGCAGATGCTGGCGACGGTGCACGCCAGTGCGGCGGCCCGCGAAGCGGCGCTGGCCGAGCGCGACCGGATGGTCGCCGAGATGCAGGAGAAGATCGCGCTGATCGCCGAGCAGCGGCAGGCGATCATGACGCTGTCGACGCCGATCATCGAGCTGTGGGACGAGGTCGTGGCGGTCCCGATCGTCGGGGCGATCGACGCCTCGCGCACGGCGCAGATGATGGAGCGGCTGCTCGAGGTGATCCTGCAGCGCCGGGCCCGCTGCGCCATCCTCGACCTCACCGGCGTCGACACGATCGACACCGCGACCGCCGACAACTTTCTCCGCATCGTCCGCGCGGTGAAGCTGCTGGGCGCCCAGGGCGTGATCGCCGGGGTCGGCCCGAGCGTCGCCCAGACCCTGGTCGATCTGGGCGTCGACTTGACGGCGATCCCCTCTTTCTCCAACCTCCGCGAGGCCCTCAGGGCCTTTATCGCCGCGCCGCGTCGCGCCGCGTCGTCCGCGACTATGTCGAATGTTAAGGAGCTGAGCCGATGAGCGCAGAGCCACAGTCCAACGTTGCGTCCTTCAAGGCGATGTTCGCCGGCCTCGCGGATTTCGCAGCGCTGGTCGAGCCGAGCGGGGCGGTGCTGCACGTCAATGCGTCCGGCTTGCGCCTGGTCGACCGCGCCTCCGACGAGCTCCCGGGCCTCTCGATCGACCAGCTGAGCGCGCACGCGGCCCAGCTGATCGGCGAGTGGATCCCGGCGGCCATCGCCGACGGCCAGTGGGAGGGCGAGGCCGAGCTGCGGCGCGCCGACGGCTCGTCGCTGCCGGTGCAGCTGACGATCGCCCCGGTCCGCGACGACGGCCGCGTCAGCGCGGCGGCCATCATCGCCCGCGACCTCAGCGAGGGCTTCCGGATCGAGGAGGAGCTGCAGCGGCGATTCCTGCAACAAGAGGCGATCACCGCCGCGACCTCGACTCCTATCATTCAGGTCTGGGACGACATCGTCACCATGCCGGTCGTCGGCCTGGTCGACAGTGTGCGCGCGGCCGACATGAAGAACACGCTGCTCGAGGCGGTGTCCCGCACCGGGGCGCGCTTCGCCATCGTCGACCTCACCGGCGTCGACACCGTCGACACCGCCACAGCCGACCACCTGCTGCGGGTGATGCGGGCGGTCCGCCTGCTCGGGGCTCGCTGCGTCATCACCGGCATCCAGCCCGCGGTCGCCCAGATCATCGTCGGCCTCGGCCTCGAGCTGCAGGGCGTGGTCACGCTCCGCAGCCTCCGCGAGGGCCTGCGCTTCTGTCTGCGCCGGCTCGGCTTCCGCGTCACCCGCGAGGAGCAGACCCTCGACCTCGCCGCCATCGCGGCCTCCTGAGCGAGCGCAGGGCACTCCGGCGAGCGCGCGGCGGCTTCGTGCCCCGCGCGCTCGGTCGTTTCGGCCGCTGCACGCCTGGCTGATGGGGCATGTCCTTCAGGACATGCGGCTCACGATCGGGTCGGGCGCACGAGGTAGCGGGTCGCGACGATGCGCTTGCCCTTGGGCAAGGCCTCCTGGACCAGGCGGTCGCTGAGGCGGAGCGCCGCTCCGAGGCCGCTGCCGAGGCCGCGCCGGCGCATCCGCTCCTCCGGCGGGATCGGGCCGCTGGCGGTGTGACCGTCGAGCAGCGCCGTCTCGAGGTCGGCGATCGGCGGGCTGCCGTCGATCGCGGCGACGACGAGCGCCGGGCCGTGCGGGCCGTTCGTCATCGCCAGATCGATCTCTCCGCCGCCTGCGTGGCGCACCAGGTTCCACGCCAGCTCCGAGGTGACCAGCGCGACCTCCTGGGCCGCCAGCCGCGGGAACCCCTCCTGCAGCGCGAGGCGTTCGGCTGCCACGCGGGCGCCGATCACGTCCGCTTCGGTAGTCACGCGGTAACGACCCACGACCGCGATACTATCACCGTTCGCCTGCGTTGACAGCGTTGGTTCGCTCTGGCCTGCTGGTGTCATGAGCGGAGCTCGCGGCATATGGGTGGCGGTGTCGGTGTTCCTGGCGTGCGGCGGCGGCGGCGGCGGCGGCACTGCAGGCCCGGACGCGGACAGCGACGCGGACGCTCCGAACGGGGGCGGCGAGGTGTGCGAGGGCGAGGTCCACACCGGCGAGGCGACCTATTACTCGGCCGATGGCAGCGGCAATTGCAGCTTCGACGCGGACCCCGGCGAGCCGATGGTGGCGGCGATGAACACCGTCGATTACGCGGCGTCGGCCGCGTGCGGCGCGTGTGTCGCGATCGACGGACCGGACGGATCGATCATTGTCCGCATTGTGGACAGTTGTCCGGGATGTCCGCAGGGCGACATCGATCTGAGCGAGGGTGCATTCCCGAAGATCGCCGCCAAGGAGCTCGGCCGCGTGCCGATCTCCTGGCGCTACGTGTCGTGCGCGACCAGCGGACCTATCGTCTACCACTTCAAGGAAGGCAGCAACGAGTGGTGGACGGCGGTGCAGATCCGCGGGCACAAGAACCCGATCGCCTCGCTCGAATTCAAGGACGGCGAGGGCCAGTGGCAGGCCGTCCCGCGCCTCGACTACAACTATTTCGTCGCCGAGCAGGGCATGGGCCCGGGGCCGTACTCGTTCCGCGTCACCGACACTGCCGGCAATGTCCTCGAGGACAGCAATGTCGCGTTCGTCGAGGCCGGCGACGCGCCGGGCGCGGGTCAGTTCCCGGCCTGCGAGTGAGCGCGCGGCGCACTCGTTATATGGCCGAAGAGACAGGCGCTGAGCGCGGCCCGGCGCGCGGCGGCCGGGGAGCGCTCAAGCGCCGGCGGCCGGGGCGGCGGGAGCGACCGGGCGCTTGCGGCCGAGGCGGGCGATGCAGTGCTGCAGGGCGTCGCGCAGCTTGCCGAACACGGCCACGTGGGTGAGGTCGACGCCGAGCGCGACGATCGTCTGCGCGATCATCGGGTGGATGCCGGTCAGGATGCCCTCGGCGCCGAGCAGACGGATCGCCTGGATCATGTTGATCAGGTGGCTGGCGGTGCCGGTGTCGACGACCTCGACGCCGGTGAGGTCGAGGATGGCGAAGCGGGCCCGCGTGCGCCCGACCGTCTGCAGCAGGTTGTCCATGATCTCGGCGGTGCGCACGCTGTCGATGAGGCCGACGATCGGCAGGGTGATCACGCCGTCCCACACCTCGATGATCGGGGTCGACAGCTCGCGGATGACCTCCTGCTGCTTCTCGATCAGATCGAGCTTGGCCCGCAGCTCGACCTCGTTGCGCTTGGTGTCGGTGACGTCGAGCGAGATGCCGACCAGGGCGACGTCCGACGCGTTCTTGACCGGGATGTACCAGTGCATCCAGTGGACGCCGTAGGTCTCGGACTGGACGCCGAGCACCGGCTCGCCGGCCAGCGCCGTCCGCACCTCGGCGTGGCCCGTCTCGTTGGCGTAGACCTCGAACATGTTGAGGCCGACGAACTGGTGCGGCCGGAGGCCCGCTTCTCGCATCGCCTTGCCGTCCTGGAACAGGAACACGCCGTCGGGGTCGAGCGCCCAGGCGCTGATGTCGAGGGTGTCGAGCAGCGTGCCGAGGACGGTGCGCTCGAGCTCGCAGCGCTTCTCCGCGGCCGCGCGGGCGGTGACGTCGAGGCCGTAGAGCGCGGCGCCGGTGACTCGACCGTCGCCGTCGCGGAGCGCCTGCGACCAGGCCTCGAACAGCACCTCGCGCCCGGGGAGGGCGACGGCGCGGACCCGCGGCGTCTCGCCGTCGGGCGTCAGGGCGTCGCGCCACGCTGAGGGATCGCCGGAGACCGGCATCAGCTCGACGACAGGTTTGCCGTGGGCCTCCGCCGCGGTGACGCCGAACACCTGCTCCGCCCGGCGGTTCCAGCCGGTGACGCGGAGCGCCTCGTCCAGCTCGATGACGACGTGGGGGGCACTGCTGCTGCGTTCGTCCATGGACCGTCGAGAGTATCCACTTCGTGGGGGTGAGAGCACGCATCCGCGAAGGCGGGCGAGCCGCGCGGCGTACATGTGCGCGCAACGAAGTGTCTGGCGCCGAGGACATGCCCCAAGGGACAGGCTGCGAGGCGCGCGCCGCGTCCGCATCAGCCGGCCGGCGGCGCGAGGGTGATGACGCTGTAGGCGATGGCGGCGGCGCCGCCGGGATTGCGATAGCCGTGGGGCTGGTCGCCGCGGAAGACGACGACGTCGCCGGGGCCGAGCTTCCAGATCCGTCCGGACTCGCTGAGCTCGATCTCGCCGCGCTCGCAGGTCAGGTACTCGCGTGTGCCGGGGGTGTGCGGGATGCCCGACATGCTCGCGCCCGCGGGCACTTCCATGCGCTCGATCTCGAGGCCGACGATCGGCTCCGGGAGCAGACGTCGCACCCGGACCTTGCCGCGCTGGCGGGTCGGCAGGGTCGCGGCGGCGTAGAACTTCGAGGTCGTGCGCGGCGGGCTGATCAGCTCCTCGAGCGAGACCTGCAGCGCGGCCGCGACCTTGATGAGGACGGCGAGGGTGGGGTTGGCGGCGCCGCTCTCGAGGTTGGCCCAGGTCGGCCGCGGGACGCCGGCGACCTTGGCGATCTGCTGCTGCGTCAGGCCGCGGGCCTCGCGGAGCTGGCGGACGTTGTTGCCGAGGTGCGCGGGGACGGTCTCGTCGTCCATGCGGCGACTTTGGCCGGGCGGCCCGGTCGGCGCAATAGCCTCGTGACAAGGAAATAGCGCCGCGGTTGGTAAACGGTCCGGGCGGCTCCAGCCTGGGGACAGACCCAAAGGAGCTGTTCTCATGACCACGAATCTCGACTTTGCAGACACCGCCGCGCTCGTCACCGGGGCGAGCCGCGGCCTCGGCCTGGCGCTGGCGCGCGAGCTCGGCCGGCGGGGGGCCCGGGTGGCGCTGGTCGCCCGCGAGGCGGCGGCGCTGGCGGCCGCGGTGGCCTCGCTGCGCGCGGAGGGCCTCGTCGCCGAGGCGATCGTCGGCGACGTCGGCGACAAGCAGGCGATCCACCCGATCGCGCACCAGGCGGCGGCGCTGCTGGGCCCCGTCGATCTGCTGATCCACAACGCCAGCACCCTCGGGCCGACGCCGCTGCGGCTGCTGCTCGACACCGAGTGCGAGGACTTCGAGCGCGCGCTGCAGGTCAACCTGCTCGGGCCGTTCCGCCTGAGCAAGGTGATTGCCGGGGCGATGGCGCTGCGCGGGCGCGGGACGATCGTGCACGTCTCCTCGGACGCGGCCGTCGAGGCGTACCCGCGCTGGGGCGCCTACGGGGCCTCGAAGGCGGCGCTCGACCACCTGAGCCGGACCTGGGCCGCGGAGCTCGAGGGCACCGGCGTGCGCGTGCTGGCGGTCGACCCCGGCGAGATGGACACGCAGATGCACGCCGACGCGATCCCCGAGGCCGACCGCGCCAGCCTGGCCGATCCCGCCGACGTGGCGCGGGCGATCGCGGCGATGGTGCTCGACCCCGCCGCACGCTCCGGCGACCGCGTGCGCGCCGAGGCGTGGAAGGAGGGCCGGCGATGAACCCCGCGACCGCTCCCCGCGACGACCGGGCCGACGCCCGGCTGCTCCTGCTCGACCCGCGCTCGGGCGCCCGCGCCGACGCCCGCGTGCGCGACCTGCCGCGCTGGCTCGGCTCCGGCGACCTGCTGATCGTCAACGACGCGGCGACCCTGCCGGCGTCGCTGCGGGCCAGCGTATGGCTGAAAGAGCATGTCTCAGAGGACATGTCCGAAGACGTCGAGGTGCGGCTGACCGGGGTCGGCGAGGCGACCTGGCGGGTCGCCCTGCTCGGCGCCGGCGACTGGCGCACGCCGACCGAGCGGCGACCGCCGCCGCCGCGGCTGCAGGTCGGCGATCGGCTGCGGTTCGGCGAGGCGCTGACGGCCGAGGTGGTGGCGGTGTCGCCGGTGTCGCCGCGCCTGTGCGAGCTCCGCTTCGACCGCGAGGGCGCGGCGCTGTGGGGCGCCCTGTACCGCCTGGGCCGGCCGGTCCAGTACGCCTACGTGCGCGAGCCGCTGGCGCTGTGGTCGGTGCAGACGGTGTTCGCGGGGCGGCCGTGGGCGGCCGAGATGCCGTCGGCGGGGCGGCCGCTCGACTGGGACACGCTGCTGGCGCTGCGCCGCGCGGGCGTCGAGATCGCGGCGGTCACCCACGCGGCCGGCCTGTCGTCGACCGGCGACCCGGAGCTCGACGCGGCGCTGCCCCTGCCCGAGCGCTTCGAGGTGCCGGCGGCCACGGTGGCGGCGATCGCCCGCGCCCGCGCCCGCGGCGGGCGGGTGATCGCCGTCGGCACCACTGTGGTGCGCGCGCTCGAGGGCGACGCGCGCCGCTTCGGCGAGCTGCAGGCCGGGGCCGGGGAGACCGACCTGGTCCTCGGGCCAGGTTTCGTCCCGCGCGTGGTCGACGGCATCGTCACCGGCATGCACGGCCCGGGCGAGAGCCACTTCGAGCTGCTGCAGGCGTTCGCCGGCGAGGCCGAGCTGCGGGCCGGGTTCGAGCACGCGGTCGCGGCCGGCTACCTGGGCCACGAGTTCGGCGACGCCGCGCTGATCGTGCCGGGGCTGCTGCCGCCGGCGGCGCGGGCGGCGTGATGAACATGTCTCTTGAGACATGCTTCGGCTCACGCGAGCCGGGCCCGTCGGCGGTGGATGTCTGAAAGGACAGGCGATCGCGCTGGCCGACGGGCGCGCTATCGTGGCTCTCGCGCCTGCGAGGCGGGGCGTGGGCCGGGCGAAGATGGCGATGGAACGGTGTCCTGAGGCAGCGCCTGGCCGACGCCATCCCCGTCGTCCTACCTCGACGCTCGAGCTCGCTGGCTAGAACATGTTCTTGAGGACAGCCTGTCACCCGCGTGTAGCAAGGATGTGGTTGCAGCGAGCGGGGACGCGAGAGGGGTTGACTGGCTGGTGCCGAGGGGGTAGGCAGGAGCGAACTCGCGCACGGAGCACGAACATGACACAGCGAACCGGATACCCCGACGGGGCCCCCTGCTGGGCCGATCTCAATGCCACGGACTTCGACGGCGCCAGGCGCTTCTACAGCGGGCTGTTCGGCTGGGCCTTCGACGAGCCGGTGGCCGAGTTCGGCCACTACACGACCGCCCGGCTCGGCGGCCGCAGCGTGGTCGGCATGGCGCCGAAGATGCCCGGCCAGCAGGACATGCCGACGGTGTGGAGCGTGTACCTCAAGACGTCCGACGCCGACGCGACGGTGCGCCGGATCGAGGACGGCGGCGGCAAGGTGCTGGTGCCGCCGATGGAGATCCCCGGCCAGGGCCGCATGGCGTTCGCGTTCGACTCGGCCGGCGCGGCGTTCGGCCTGTGGGAGCCGGCGTCGCACACCGGCGCGCAGGCGTTCGACGAGCCCGGGGCGATGTGCTGGCACGAGGTCAACTCGCGCGAGGGCACCAAGGCCGACGCGTTCTACCGCGGGCTGTTCGGCTACGAGCAGCAGCAGATGGGCGACGGCGAGAAGTTCGACTACGTGGTCTACAACCTCGAGGGCAAGGCCGTCGGCGGCCGCATGCAGATGACCGCCGAGTGGGGCGACATCCCGCCCCACTGGATGGTCTACTTCCGCGTGGCCGACACCGACACCAGCGCCGCCCGCCTGACCGAGCTCGGCGGCAAGATCCTGCACGGGCCGTTCGATTCGCCGCACGGCCGCATCGCCGTGGTCTCCGACCCCTGGGGCGCGATCTTCTCGCTCGTCGGCCCCGAGCCGACCGCGGCGGCCTGAGGCGCGGCGCTCGCCGACACTTGCCGACCGGCTCGCGCCGGTCGGTCCCTGGCTGTGCACCCGACACGGTCACGGCACCGGCTTCTCGCCGGCCTACGCGGTAGATTCCTGGGACATGTCTCCACGCACGGAATAGCTGGTGTTTGGGACATGTCCTTGGGAGCATGTGGGCCGCGCGGCTCGCCGCGGCTCGCGGGCTACGAGCCGGGCACGTCCGCTCGGCTCGGCGGCGAGCGCCTCCGCTCGCCACTGTCACAGGGCGAGATGCGTGATAGAGAGGTCGCAGTGCCTCCCCGCGTTCCTGCGGTCGCCGTCGCCGCGCTGCGCTGCCACGTCGAGCGCTTCCTCCGGGCCCACGGGGTCGCCCCGGACACGCTGTGCGAGGATGCGGAGGTCGACGTCGTCGACCTCGTCGGCATGCTGCTCGCCGGGCTGCGCCACGTCCGCGCCGCGTATCCGTGGCTCGGCCGCGACGGCGCGATCGTCGAGCCGCCCGAGCCCGAACCGCCGGGCCTCCTGCCGGCGGTGGCCCGGGCCCTGCCGGCCCTCGACGCGCCGCTCACCGTCGACGCCTGCGTCGAGGCGCTGCGGCGGGGCTGCCCCTTCGTGATCGACGAGGCGCAGTGCGGCCGCCGCAGCGCGCCGCCGGGCGTCTATCCGTACATGTCCCTCGAGACAGACGATGCCCTGGCCCGGGACGACCTCGTTGATCGCGTGTTCGGCGTGGTCGCCGACGACGGCTGGCTCGCCGAGCCCGCGCGCCGCGACGCGGTGCTCGCGGCGGTCGGGCCCGTGAACGCCGAGCCGATCAGCTTCGAGGCGCTCGACCGCGAACAGGCGCGCGCCCTCGCGGGCCACCTCCTCGCCGGCAGGCTCGACGCGGCCGCCGCGTTCGTGCGCATCTTCGGCGCCGACACCCGCTGCTTCGGCCTGCGCGGCCAGGAAGGCGAGGGCGACGACCGCTTCGCGCGCGGGCACGCGTGGAGCTGCTACGACGCCGACGGCTACGGCAGCTGGGGCCGCACCCTCGTGCTCGTCGCGACCGACGGCCTGCGCGTCGCCTACCTCGACGCGCTGTGGGACATCAGCAGCGAGTGAGCGGGCCGGTCCACGAGAGTGCGGGGCGACGTCCGAGGCCGCCGGCGGGTGCGACTGCGAGGGGACAACGAGCTCGCTGGCCGCGGATGCCGGAGCCGCACTCGCGACGACACGTCCAGGAACAACATGTCCAGCGCAACGGACGAGCTCGGCGATCCGTCGGCCCGCGCGGCGTTCACTCGTAGTCGTAGATCGTCGGCATGGTCTCGGGGAACGCGGCCGGCTCGACGGCGCCGTGGCCGAACAGCGCCGTGAGTCGGGCGCAGCGCTCGGGCTGGGCGGCGGGATCGCAGCGCTCGTACTCGCCGCGCAGGTCGGTGAACTTGACCGCCTCGAAGTCGGGGAAGCGCAGGGCGTCGGAGACGAAGGCCTGCGGGTACGCGGGCGCGGGCGCCTCACCGCCGTGGCACACGCCGCAGCCAGTGCCGTCCACGCCGTCGAAGATGCGGGAGAACGGGGCGTCGGGGGCGATCGGCGCCGCGAGGGGGAACGCGATCTCGGCCTTGATCGACCGCGTGGGTCCGACGAGCTCGCCGAACTCGAGGAGGTCGAAGCCGTGACCGTCGACCGCGACGGACATGACGAGCTCGCCCATGAACAGGAACAGCCGCGGGCTGCTCTCGCCCACGGCCGGCTGCAGGCTGATCACGCTCCTGGTCGCGGCGATCGCCAGCGGCCGCTCGAGCCGCTCGAGGAAGCAGTCGAGGGTGAGCGGCTGCGGCAGCTCGTTGATGAACGCGACGGCCTCGCCGATCGTGCGCGGCGACGCGGCGAGGCTCGTCGCCTCCGCGCACGCGGTCACCGGCGGCAGCGGCTCGCCGGTGGTGGGTCCGGTCGTGTCGATCGGCTCGCCGGTGGAGGGCTCGGCCTTCGACGTGCTCGCGTCGGTGGTCGCCGGCCCGGGCGTCGGCGCGCCTGCGTTGCACGCGGCCGCGAGCGCGAGGAGGCCCGCCACGATCACGCGCGGCCACGCCCTCTCTCGCATCCCTGCCTGCCCCGCCACGTCAGCGGTCACCTTACCGCTCGAGCGCCACCGGCTCAATCGTCCGCGACCGGACGCCGCACGGCCCGCGCCCCCGATCACTGCGGACCCGCCCAGGGCCGGCCGCGGAGCTCCGTCTCACGTGCGCAGAACCCACCTGCGCTCCCGCGAGGACGCGACATCTCTGGCCTGCATCTTCGAGCAGGTCGCGTTCCGGCCCGCTGCGACGCGAGTCGAGCTGCGCGTCCGCGCCGGCGGACAGGGGAACTGCAGCGCGGATGTCCCAAGGGACAGCAGGAGCGCCGACCCCTGGGGAATGCTCGAAGGACATGTTTTCTAAAAAAAAGAATTGTCACGAGTCTCTGCGGCGAGCTCGTCGAGGGCGCGCACGGAGCGGTCCGGCCAGATCACCGCGGCCCGTTCTCCAGCGTCAACTCGCTCGGAGCGCGCGCGCGTCCAGGCAGCTGGCTCACGGGGCATGCTCGGAGGGACATGTCTTCTCTGCCATGTCCCGAGCCTCCGCGGCGAGCTCGTCGACCAGGCGGCAGGCGCGGGCGAAGTCGACGCGTTTATGAAATTCGATGTCGGGCCAGGTCGCGGCGATCGGGCCCTTCTTGCACACGTGCAGGCAGCCGACCACTGCGACGCGCACCGGGGCCCCGCTGGCGGCCGCGTAGGCGCGGGTCTGCTCGACGAGCTGGCGCGAGACCTCGCGCGGGGCGCACGACTTGCCGACGCAGATGACCAGGGCCGGGGCGTCGTCGACCTCGCGCTTGTGCAGGTGCTTGCGGAGCTTTCGCTTCTTGCCCATGAGTCCGTCCGCGCCGCAGGCGGGCGCGAGAGGAGTCTAGCGCGGCGGGCCGGAGCGGCCGCCGGACCCGGCGAGAGCGCGCGAACCGGCGGCCTCCGAGCGGCCGGGCCCGCCACGGGGGACACGGCGCAGAGCACGGCGTCGCTCACGCGAGGCCGACCAGCTTGTCGGGGTTGCGCATGATGTAGATGCCGGTCGCGGCGCCGTGCTCGTCGTAGGCGAACGAGAGGGCGGCGATCGTGCTGCCGTCCTGGGCGCGGACGACCAGGCCGCGCGCGCCGTTGAGGTCGGAGGCGTCGCGCACGAAGGTGACCCAGAAGCGGCGCAGGGTGTCCTGCAAGAACGCGAGGACGGCCTCCTTGCCGCGCAGGGTCTCGCGCAGGGCCGGGACCTTGCCGCCGCTGTCGACCCGCAGCTCGACGTCGCTGGCGAGCAGCGCGGCGAGCCGGTCGGTGTGACCGCCGACGAGCGCCGCCTCGAAGGCGGCGAGCAGCTCTTCCTGCCGCTCGCGCGGGGTGACGTGGCGGACCTTGGCCTGCTCGACGTGGTTGCGGGCGCGCGAGACCAGCTTGCGGCAGTTTGTCTCGTCCATGCCGAGAGTGCGCGCGGTCTCGGCGTACGAGACGTCGAACACCTCGTGCAGCAGGTAGGCCGCGCGCTCCTTCGGCGTCAGGCGCTCGAGCACCAGCAAGAAGGCGGTGGTCAGCGAGGCGGCCAGCGAGACGTCGCCGGCGTCGCCGGTGAGCGTCGGCAGCGGCTCGGGCAGCCAGTTGCCGACGTACTCGACGCGCGACTTGTGGGCCGAGCGCATCATGTCGACGCAGCGCCGCGTGCACACCGTGGTCAGCCACCCGCCGGGGTTCTCGATGGTGCCCGGGACGGCGGCCCGCCACTTGAGCCAGGTGTCCTGGACGGCGTCCTCGGCGTCGGCGCGCGAGCCGAGGAGCCGGTAGGCGAGGCCCAGCAGCATCGGCCGGGCCTGCGAGAACACCTGGTCGTCGTCGTCGAGGTGCGTCATGTCAGTGGGTCGAGACCTGGAGGCGGTTCCAGAAGTTGATCATGCCGATGGTCGCAGTCAGCGCGGCGATCTGCTCGTCGCTGAAGTGCTGGCGCAGGCGGGCCCGCAGCGGCCCGTAGTCGGCCTTGCGGTCGAGGACGGTGAGCGCCTCGGCCCACGCCAGCGCGGCCTTCTCGCGCTCGGTGAAGTCGCTGACGTGATCCCAGACGATCAGGCGGTCGAGCCGGTCCTGGGTCTCGCCGTGCTCGCGGGCCTCGCGGAGGTGCATCTTGAGGCAGTTGACGCAGTTGTTGATCTGCGAGGCGCGGGTGATCACGAGGTGGTGGATGGTACGATCGAGGCCGTGGGTGTCGAGCACGCGGTGCAGCTCGACCGCCGCCTTGATGACGTCGGAGAGCTGCTGGTCGAGACGGACGGGATGGCTGTCGCTCATGGTGTTCGCTTCCTTCGTAGGCTTGTCGAGCGAGCTCCCCCGGTCGTGACACGCGGCGAGAATTATTTTCTGCGGCGCGAGGTCGCGCATCGCGCGTGATGCGCGGGCGGAGGACCTCGTGGTGTCCCATGCGACATGTCTCGAAAGACACATGAATGGACTGTCCATCTAAACATGTTCTAATAGACATGTCCTTAAGAATATGCAACCAGTGTAAGCGGGCTTACGCGATGATCATGCAGCGAGCGGGCTTTTGCGCGCGCTCCGCCGCGTGCTAGGTTGCCGGCATGGGCCTGACCTTCCCCAACGAATCGACGGAGTACAGGGCGGCGCGCGAGCGGCTGCTGGCGCGGGAGATCGAGCTGCGGCGGCTCGTCGAGGCCGTGGCGCGCGAGCGGCGGGCGCTGCCGCCGGGCGGCCAGGTGCCCGAGGACTACGTGTTCGAGGCGGGGGTCGACGGGGCGGCGACGAAGCTGCGGCTGTCGCAGCTGTTCGCGCCCGGCCAGGACACCCTGGCGATCTACAGCTACATGTTCGGGCCGGAGCGCGAGCGGCCGTGCAGCATGTGCACGCCGCTGCTCGACGGGCTCGACGCGGCCGAGCCCAACATCCGCCAGCGGCTGGCGCTGGTGGTGGTGGCCGAGTCGCCGGCGGCGCGGCTGGCGGCGTTCGCAAAGGAGCGCGGCTGGCGGCACCTCCGCCTGCTGTCGACGGCCGGCAACCACTACAACCGCGACTACCACGGCAAGGGCAGCGAGGGCGGCGACACGACGATGCTCAACGTGTTCCGCCGCGAGGGCGGCGAGGTCCGCCACTTCTGGGGCACCGAGATGGCCCACACCGACGGCGACCCGGGGCAGGACCACCGCGGGCTCGACTGCCTCAGCCCGATCTTCGCGATGTTCGACCTCACCCCCGAGGGCCGCGGCGATTTTTATACGAAGCTGTCGTACCGCTGAGCGACCAGCGCCGCGCGGCCGAGCGCACGCCGTGGACCCAGGCGCGCCGGCTTGCCGCGGCCGCGCGCGCGCTGATATGGTCGCTGCGTGCCGCCTGGCCGCGCGACGTGGATGATCGGCCCCGCGTGGGACCTGGCGGCGCTGGCGTTCGGCTGGCTGCCGTTCTACCTGTGGCTGGTCCTCGGCCTCGGCCTCGGGGCGGAGGCGTTCGGCGGCGCACCGCTGGCGAAGGGCGCGCTCGAGGAGGCGACTGCGCTGGCGGTCCTGGCGGCGCTGGCGATCAGCTACGTGCATCGCCACTACACCTTCGTGGTCGTGTACGGCGACCGCGAGGTGTTCTCGCAGCGGGCCCGCGCCTACTGGCTGGCGCCGACGCTGATCGTGGCGATCGTGGCCCTGGCGAAGGCGACGTCGGCGCTGGCCCCGGCGACGGTGGCGGGGATCAAGCTGTCGCCGTGGCAGATCGCGCTGTTCGTGACCGGGGCGTGGAACATCTGGCACACGCTGCAGCAGCGCTACGGGATGCTGCGGATCTACGCCGGCAAGCTCGGCGGGGGCACCGAGCGGCCCGAGCAGGCGCGGCGCGATCGGGCGCTGATCTGGCTGGCGACCGCGAGCGTGGCGGTCGCCCTGCCGCTGCTGCGGCCGCAGCTCTTGGCTGGCCACGTGAATGCGCGCAAGGTCGGGCGCGTGCTGGCGCCGCTGGCCGAGGCGTGGTGGGCGTGGGCGCTGCTGTTCGCGGTGACCGGCGCGTTCGCGTGGGTGCTGCTGCGCTGGCTGCGACACGAGCTGCGCGCCCCGGCGACGCCCGGGCAACGTGCGCCGCGGCTGGCGATGATGGGCTCGACCCTGCTGCTGTTCGCGGTGTTCCTGGTCCACGGGCCGGTGGTCGGCTACCTGTGCTTCGGGACAGCTCACGCGGTCGAGTACATGGCGTTCGTCCACCACTACGGGACGAAGAAGTACGCCCGCGGCGAGCGCCGCGGGGCCGCTGCGGCCGTCCTCGGCGACGCCCGCGTGGCCGTCCCCGCGCTCGCCGGCGGGCTCCTGCTGGTGTTCTGGCTGATCCACGAGCAGCGCCGCACCGACGTCTACCTGGTCTACTACACGGCGACGTCGTGGCTGCACTTCTTGTACGACGGGTGGATCTGGAAGGTCCGCCGGCCCGAGCTGGCGCGCACGCTCGAGCTCGGGGCGCGGCCGTCGGCCAGCGCTTGAGGACATGTCTGGAGAGACAGGTCGTTCGAGGACGCGAGCGCGCGTCGGGGCATGGCTGAAGGGACAGGTCGCTCGGCTCCGCGGTGCTCGCGGACGCGGCCGAAGAGACTCCAATTAAAATAAAAAGGCGCCGGCGGGCGGGGCCCGTCGGCGCTGCGGTCCCGGCCGTGGCGCGGGCTCAGGTGCGGTGTTCGACGTGGTGCGGGGCCGGGACGGGCAGGCCGCCGGTGACCTCGCCGATGACCCGCTGGGTGTCGTCCACCACCTGGCCGAAGTTGAGGTTGTTGCAGAACGGCCGGACGTAGAGGAGGGTGCCGGCGGCGTTGTATTCGAAGATGCCGACCTGCGGGCCCGGGGTCTGGACGACGTTGGGGATCTGGGGCAGCCGCGCGGCCAGGGCGGCGATGACCTGGTGGGGGTCGACGCCGTGGGCCAGCTGCGCCCGCAGGTCGACGCGACGCGACGGGTTGGCCGAGTAGTTGATGATGTTGTCGGAGAACAGCTTGTTGTTGCCGATGAAGACGCGGACGTTGTCGCCGGTGTCGATGGTGGTGGCAAACAGGCCGATCTCGCGGACGTCGCCGGTCACGCCGCCGCCGGTGATGGCGTCGCCGACCCGGAACGGGCGCAGGACGACGAGGAAGATGCCGGCGGCGAAGTTGGCCAGGAGGCCCGACCACGCCATGCCGATGGCGACGCCGGCGGCCGCGAGCACGGCGGCGAAGGAGGTCGACTCGACGCCGAAGATGCCGAGGATCGCGACCAGCAGGACGATCTTCAGCAGGACGCTGAGGGCGGAGTTGACGTAGTGGCTGAACGTCGGATCGATGCCGCGGGCGGTCATGGCGCCGCGCACGATCCGGCCCGCGCCGGAGATCAAGATCCCGCCGACGATCCAGAGGACGATCGCGCCGACCGCCTTCCACGCGAACGGGATCACGTACTGCTGGACGATGGCCGAGACGTCGGGGAGTAAGTCTGCTGCGACGAGCATGGGTCTCCTGAGTGCGAGGGGGTAAAGTCCGTGCCAAGGGTCGTCGGTTCGCCGCTCGGGCGCAATCACGGGCGAATGCCCGCTGCACGGCGGAGAAATGCGATGGGCGCCCGGGCGGGCGCCCACGGGCGGCCGAATTCGCCGTGCATGAAGCCGGAGCGGGCGATGGACGCCGGTCAGCGGCGGGCGCCTACGCGGACGGTCCCGCTTCACTGCGTTCTGCGGCGAGATCGCGGACCGACGCGGCGCCGCCCCACTCGCGCGAGCTGGCCCGAAGTTCAGATCCCGAGCGCGCGCGCCAGCCCGACCAGCGCCGGCACGCACACGGCCAGGACCACGAGGGTCGAGACCAGGCCGAAGCGCAGGTACTCGAAGAAGCCGAGCTCGTGGGCGCCGGCGGCCTTCTCGGCGACGATGATGTTGGCGACCGAGCCGATCAGGGTGAGGTTGCCGGCGACCGTGGTGACGAAGCCGAGCAACACCCAGGCGAAGGTCGAGCCGTCGACGGCCACGTGCGGCGCGGCCAGCAGGACCATCGGCACGTTGGAGACGAGGTTGGAGCCGAGCAGGTAGAGGAACGACAGCGCCGAGACGCCGGCGAGGTTGTCGTGGCCGAGCCGGGGCCCGAGCGTGACCCAGGCGGCGTCGACGAGGCCGGTGGTCTCGAGCCCGGCGACGACCACGAACAGCCCGGCGAAGAACACCAGCAAGGTCCAGTCGACGCGGGCGAAGATCGCCTGCGGGTCCTCGCGCTCGCTGAGGATCAGGGCGACGACGCCGCCGAGCGCGGCGTAGCCGAGGTGAGCGCCGGCGAAGAAGGCGACGAGGACGCCGACGACGACGACGACCAGGCGCCGGAGGCGGCCGCGATCGAAGCTGCTCGAAGGGACAGGTGCGAGCGGGCCGCTGCCGAGGTCGCGGCGGTAGTAGAGCAGGAGCAGGCCGATGTTGATGACGAGCGCCAGGGCGGCCACCGGCGCGGCCAGGGCCGAGAAGGTGGCGAAGGACAGGCCGCTGAGCCCGCCGACGATCATGTTCTGCGGGTTGCCGACGAGGGTGGCGGCGCTGCCGAGGTTGGCGCTGGTGGCGGTGGCGATGAGATAGGGGCCGAGGGGCAACCTGGCCTTTTGGCAAGCCACGACGACGAGCGGGGTCAAGAACACGCACACCGCGTCGTTGACGAACAGGGCGCTCATGGCCCCGGCGAGCGCGGCGACGGCGACGAGCAGGCCGACGGGGGTGCGCGCGCGGGCGATCGCGCGGGCGGCCGCCCACTCGAAGAAGCCGGCCCGCTCGACGTAGGCGACCAGCGCCATCATCGCGAACAGCAGGAGGATGGTGTCGCCGTCGATCGCGGCGTAGCTGTCGGCCGGCCGCAACGCGCCGACCGCCACCATGAGGAAGGCGCCCAGCAGCGCGCCCGCGGGCCGACCGATCGGGAGCACGCGCAGGCGCCGGGCCGCGATCAGGACGTAGGTGAGGGCGAAGACGGCGACGACGACCGCGGTCAAGCGCGGGCGAGGGTCGCACGGGCGCGGGCGGTCGTCGAGCGGGCGGCCTCAGCTCTCGGGCGTCTGGCCCCGGGCCTCGGCCTTGATCGCGCGGCGGCGGCGGGCGTCGTCGCCGAGCTTGCGCTGCCACTGGGCGATCCGCGGCGCCACCAGCTCGTTGGTCTTGTTCAGCTTCTCGAGCATCGGCGCGGTCAGGCCCTTGCCGGCGTGCAGGGCCGCGTAGAACTCGTCGAACACCTCGGCGACCTCGGGCTCGACGCTGTCGGACGGCGGGCGGTGCTGGGTGCGGTGCTCGGGCTTGACGGCGGCCAGCGCGGCCTCGGGGTCGCCCTTGCCGATCCACTTGAGGACGTCGCGCACGACCCGCTGCGGGTCGGCCAGGAGACCCTCGTACGACTGCACGTGGACCGGGTAGCGGCGGATGGCGATGTCGCGGACCAGGGCGAAGTTCTCGGCCCACCACTCGAGCGAGCCGGGCATGCGCAGCGGGACCAGGTCGTCCTTGCCCTCCTTGCGGCGGTTGTCGTCCTCCATCGCGTACAGCCGGCGGATCGACGACTCGTACTCGCGCCACTCGCGGACGGTGGCGATGACCTTGGTGATGAAGGCGCGGTCGCTGCGGACGAGGCCGGGGATGAACACCTTGACCGCGTGGTGCTGCACCTGCTCGGGGAACAGGTAGGCGCCCGTCTTCGGGTGCGGGTTGGTCTTGTAGTAGATGCCGCGGCGCAGGTGCGACTCGTAGAAGCCGTCGGGGTTGGCGGCCTTGATAGTCTGCTCCCAGCGGCCGCTGAACTGCTCGCCGATGTACGTAAAGCCGGCGCCGATCAGGATCTGCATCCACATCGAGGTGCCGGAGCGCTTGGTGCCCGTGACGATGATCATGCGAACAGGACCTCCAGGGTCGCGTGCGGGGCGGAGACGGTCAAGCCGGCCAGGCGAGCCCGGCGACCAGCGCGGCGAGGCGCGTCAGGTGCTCGGCGTCGCGGTCGTCGAAGTTGCCGAGGCGGTCGCTGTCGAGGTCGATGACGCCGAGGACATGCTCGCCGCGGACGATCGGGACCACGACCTCGCTGCGCGAGTCGGCGTCGCAGGCGATGTGGCCGGGGAAGGCTTCGACGTCGGCGACCACGAGCGCCTCGCGGCGGGCCGCCGCGGTGCCGCACACGCCCTTGCCGCGGCCGATCCGCGTGCACGCGAGCTTGCCCTGAAATGGCCCGAGGACCAGGTCGTCGCCGACCTGCCGGTAGAAGCCCGCCCACGACACGCCCGGCAGCTGCTTGAGGCAGGCGGCGAGGTTGGCCAGGTTGGCCACGAGGTCCGGCTCGCCCTCGACGAGCGCCTGCGCAGTCGCCAGCAGCTCGGTGTAGATCTCGGCCCTGTCCGCGCCGGCAGGGAGGTCGAATGTGTGCATCGCGGCGACGCTATCACGCCCGTGAGCGGGCAGCCGGCGGCCCGCCGTGACCAGTGCCTGCCGGCGCGGGCCGCGAAGGCAGTACGCGGGCAGGGCGAGCGAGCGGCGTTCGTGGGGGGAAGGGAAGACAAGTGAGCCAGCGCGCGCCTTCGCGCGACAGATGCCACGCGACGATTTGATATCTTCCGCCCGCTCATGACTGCCTCGACCCGCAAGCGCGACCCCTTCCACGCCAAGGACACGATGACCACGCCGATGGGCCCGCGCGCCGTCTACCGGCTCGACCGGCTGAAGGGGCTCGGCCCGGTCGACACGCTGCCCTACTGCATCAAGGTCCTGCTCGAGGCGTGCCTGCGCAACGTCGACGACTTCATCGTCACCCAGGACCACGTCAAGGCGCTGGCGGGCTACGACCCGAAGAACGTCGGCGAGGTCGAGATCCCGTTCATGCCGGGCCGCGTGGTCCTGCAGGACTTCACGGGCGTGCCGGCGGTGGTCGACCTGGCGGCGATGCGCGAGGCGATCGTCAAGCTGACGGGCAACGTGGGCAGCGCGGAGAAGGTCAACCCGCTGGTGCCGTGCGACCTGGTGATCGACCACTCGGTCCAGGTCGACGCGTTCGGCTCGCCGCAGGCGCTGCGGATCAACAGCAAGCTGGAGTTCGAGCGCAACCTCGAGCGCTACCAGTTCCTGAAGTGGGGCCAGCGCGCGTTCAACAACTTCCGCGTGGTCCCGCCGGCGACCGGCATCGTCCACCAGGTCAACCTCGAGTATCTGGCGACCGTGGTGTGGGACGGCGCGGGCGAGCAGGCCGGCGCGATCTACCCCGACTCGCTGGTCGGCACCGACAGCCACACGACGATGATCAACGGGCTCGGGATCGTCGGCTGGGGCGTCGGCGGCATCGAGGCCGAGGCGGTCATGCTCGGCCAGCCGATCTACATGCTCATCCCCGAGGTCGTCGGCGTGCGCCTGTCGGGCAAGCTGGCCGAGGGCTGCACCGCGACCGACCTGGTGCTGCGCGTCACCGAGCTCCTGCGCAAGCGCGGCGTGGTCGGCAAGTTCGTCGAGTTCTTCGGGCCCGGCCTGTCGCACATGCCGGTGTCGACGCGCGCGACGATCGCCAACATGGCGCCGGAGTACGGCGCGACGATCGGCTTCTTCCCGGTCGACGAGCACACGATCACGTACCTGCGCCTGTCGGGCCGCGACGCCGGGCTGCTCCAGCTGGTCGAGGAGTACTCGAAGCTGCAGGGCCTGTGGCGCGACGACAGCCGCGAGGTCCGCTACACCGAGGTGCTCGAGCTCGACCTCGGCACCGTCGAGCCGTCGCTGGCCGGGCCCAAGCGCCCGCAGGACCGCATCGCCCTCGGCGCGATGCAGAAGCAGTGGCGCTCCGACCTGCACGGCAAGACCTTCGCCCGCCCCGAGAACGCCCCGGCGCAGGCGGTCGAGCTCGACGGGCAGAAGTTCGAGGTCAAGGACGGCTCGGTGGTGGTCGCGGCGATCACCAGCTGCACCAACACCTCGAACCCCGAGGTCATGATCGCGGCCGGCCTGGTCGCCCGCAAGGCGGCCGCCCGCGGGCTCACGCGCAAGCCGTGGGTCAAGACCTCGCTGGCGCCGGGCTCGAAGGTGGTGACCGAGTACTTCCGCGCCGCCGACCTGACGAAGGACCTCGACGCGATCGGCTTCAACCTGGTCGGCTACGGCTGCACCACCTGCATCGGCAACTCGGGCCCGCTGCCGGAGCCGATCTCGCAGGCCATCCAGCAGGGCGACCTGGTGGCGACGTCGGTGCTGTCGGGCAACCGCAACTTCGAGGGCCGCATCAACCCCGACGTCAAGGCCAACTACCTCGCCTCGCCGCCGCTGGTGGTCGCCTACGCGATCGCCGGCACCGTCGACATCGACCTGCAGAAGGACCCGATCGCGACCGACAAGGACGGCAAGGAGGTGTTCCTGCGCGACATCTGGCCGAGCCAGGCCGAGGTGCAGGCGCTCATCGACGAGTGCGTCACCCGCGAGCAGTTCATCGTCCAGTACTCCGACGTGTTCAAGGGCGCGGAGGAGTGGCAGGCGATCGCCGAGGTGCAGAGCCAGCTGTACGCGTGGGACGAGGACAGCACGTACATCCAGAACCCGCCGTTCTTCGCCGAGCTCACCCCCGAGGTGCGGCCGATCCGCCCGATCCAGGGCGCCCGCGTGCTCGCGGCCATGGGCGACTCGGTGACCACCGACCACATCTCGCCCGCGGGCTCGATCAAGCGCGACTCGCCGGCCGGCAAGTTCCTGATCTCGCGCGGCGTGACGCCGGAGATGTTCAACCAGTACGGGGCGCGCCGCGGCAACGACCGGGTGATGACCCGCGGCACCTTCGCCAACACGCGGATCCGCAACGCCCTGGTCGAGCTGCAGGTGCCGGGCGGCAAGGAGGGCGGCTACACCGTCGACTTCCTCGACAACCAGGTGAAGTTCATCTACGACGCGGCCGTGCACTACCAGGAGGCCGGGGTGCCGCTGGTGGTGCTCGCGGGCAAGGACTACGGCATGGGCAGCTCGCGCGACTGGGCGGCCAAGGGCACGTTCCTGCTCGGGGTGAAGGCGGTGATCGCCGAGAGCTTCGAGCGCATCCACCGCTCGAACCTGGTCGGGATGGGCGTGCTGCCGCTGCAGTTCAAGGCCGGTGAGTCGCGGACGTCGCTCGGCCTGCGCGGCGACGAGGTGTTCGACGTCGCGGTCGACGACGACGTGCGGCCGCTGCAAGAAGTGCGGGTGACCGCCCGGAACGCCGCTTCGGGGGCAGTGGTGCGCGAGTTCGCCGCGATCGCCCGGCTCGATACGCCGGTCGAGGTCGAGTACTACCGCAACGGCGGCATCCTCCACACGGTGCTGCGCAAGATGGCGGGCTGAGGCGCGGGGGCCTAAGCTCGGGATCGCCGTGCCGATGGACGACGACGACGAGCTGCCCCCGCTCTACACGCGGCGCGCCGCGTGGTTCCACCTGCTGACGGCCCCGGCCGACTACGTCGACGAGGCCGCCGAGCTGGTCCGCATCATCCGCGAGGCCGGCTCGGGGCCGCTGGCGACCCTGCTCGAGCTCGGCGCCGGCGGCGGCAACATGGCCTCGCACTACAAGCGCGACGTCGCGGCGACCCTGGTCGACCTGTCGCCGTCGATGCTGGCCCTGTCCCGCACGATCAACCCCGAGTGCGAGCACCTGGTCGGCGACATGCGCACGCTCCGGCTCGGCCGCAGCTTCGACGCGGTGCTGGTCCACGACGCGGTGATGTACATGACCAGCGCCGAGGCCCTCCGCGCGGTCATGCGCACCGCCCTGGCCCACCTGCGCCCCGGCGGGGTGGCCGTGTTCGCGCCCGACTGCACCCGCGAGACCTTCACCCCGGGCACCGCCCACGGCGGCGACGACGACGGCGAGCGCGGCCTGCGGTACCTCGAGTGGACCTTCGACCCGGACCCCGACGACTCGACCTACACCGTCGACTTCGCCCTGCTGCTGCGCGACGGCGACGAGGTGGTCTGCGAGCACGAGCGCCACACCTACGGGCTGTTCGCCCGCGGCGAGTGGCTCGACATGCTCGAAGAGACAGGTTTCAAGGCGCAGGTGCGTGAGACCGAGCTCGGGCCGCTGTTCGTCGCCGTCCGGCCGCGCGGCTGAAGGGTCGCGCCCGAAGCCGCGAGCGGACGCCCGGCGAGCCGAGGCTCGATGTCTCTGGGGACATGTTCAGAAGCGCATGAACTCGGCGCGGCCCGCGACTCGCCGTCAGACCCATGACTCCACGGACATGGCCTGAAGGTCTGGCGCGGGGCGGCGAGCCTGCGGGATCGAAGATGTCCGTTCGGACATGCCCAATGGGACAGCTACGGCGGCGGGCCGAGGCGGGCCGCGTAGGCGGTGAGGGTGGCCTGCATGTCGGTCACCACCGAGGCGCCGCTGGCCGCCAGGGAGCGCACCAGCAGGCTGGCCGGCAGGGCGTCGGGCTCGTCGGGGACGACCTGCGTGGCGGCGACTGCGGTGAGGTCGTCGCCGGCGGCCGCGGCCGCGGCGACGCGCTCGCCGAGGTACCAGCGGGCCATCGCCAGCTCGCGCTCGGGGCCGATCCACGTGGCCGACCAGCGGGCGATCACGCCGGGCTCGACCATGTCCGCGGGCTGGCCGGCGCCGCTGCGGAACGCGGCCTCGGCCAGCCGCAGCGAGCACACCGCCTCGCGCGCGAGGATCGGCAGGACCTCCTCGCGGCGCGGGGCGAAGGCCTTGAAGGCCGGGCCCGCGGGCAGGTTGCGGGCCTCGGCGACCTGCAGCGCGTCGCCGGCGACGGCGAAGCCGACGGCGCCAGCGATCAGCGGGCCGCGGCCGCGCAGGTAGGCGCCGAGGCGCAGCGCCGCCGCGAACGCGGGGTCGGTGTCGTCGCGCGCGTGTGCCAGGGCGAGGCGGGCCAGGCGGAGCATCTCGACCACGCGCGCCGGGCCGGCCGAGAGGTCCGCGGGGTCGACGATGCAGAGCTCGCTGCCGAGGCCGCCGTGCTCGGACCACTCGACCAGAGCGGCGAGGGCCTGCTGCTCGGCCGGGTCGCTGACCGGCTCGGGCGGCCGCGACGGCTCCCACGTCTCCTCGCTCCTGCCGGCGCGCTTCAGGTGGTCGAGCGCGGCGTGGAGCCGGTCGATCGGCGCGTCCGGGTGGCGGGTCTCGGCCGCCCACGACTCGACCTGCGCCCACGTCCCGGCGATGTGCTCGGGCGCGGCGATCGGCGGGGCCAGCCACGGCCCCGCTGCGAACCACCCCGCGGCCGCCAGCGCCAGCAGCACGAGCAGCAGCACTGCGAGCCAGCGGAGCCACGCGGACACGGCCGCACCATCCCACGCGGCCCGCCGGTGGTCAACGAGCGCGGACGTCCGCGGGGAGGCCGGGCGCCGGGCCGGGTGAAAATACTGGCTTTCAGGTCATGTCTTCAAGGCCATGCGCGGCGGTGGAGGTCGGCCGCGCGGCCCGGGCGGTCACGTCCCGGGCGCGGGGGATACTGGCCTTTTAGACATGTCCAAACGGTCAGGGGCCCTTCGGCCCCTCGTCGGCGGCGTCGAGGCGCTTGCCGTCGAGCTCGGTGGACTGGCGGTCGAGCTCGCGTTGCACCGCCTGCTTCTCGGTGCGGGTCCGTGCGTGACGGACCCGATTGGCCTCGGCCTTCTGCTCCTTCTCGGCGCGGGCCTTGGCCTTGCGATAACGATTCAGATTGATCACATCGCCCATGGGGTATGCCACCACAGTAACGAGGCCGCGATCGGGACGCCAGCAGGGGCTCTCTCAGCGCCCCGGGCGCCGCGTTCGACCTTTGCGGATAGGCGGCGGCGGCGATTTATGCGGCGATCGACGCGGGCGCCGGTGCCGACGCGCGCGGCCGGACGCGAACGTCGATTCGCCAGTGGCACTTTGCGGCGCGGTCGTTCGCGCGGGCACGAGCGGCGGCGCCGTCGCTCGTGCCACGGCCAGGGTTTCGCCGCTCCCTCGCGCCGTGGGGCGATTCGTCGCCGACGAGCGACGCGGCGAGCGTGACGGCGAGCGGGAGGTCGAACGCCCCGGTCGCCGCGCGAGTGGGGCGATCGGGGCGACGCGTCCTCGCACACGAGCGAGCGACGAGCGCTCGCGAGTCGCAGCTCACGGGCCGCAGCTCACGAGCGCGACGGGCCGCAGCTCAGCGGCGGAACTGCCAGGTTCGCACGCCGCCGGCGGTGTCGCCGTCCCAGTGGTCGGGGTGCGGGATGAGGGCCATGAACACGCGGCCGGTGCAGCGCGCGGCCGCAGGCTCGAGGGTCCGCAGCAAGCTGTCGGGCTCGGGGACCATCGAGGCGACGAACAGCTTGTGGTGCGCCGACCCGAGCACGAGCTTGTTGAAGTCTTGCACCGCGTCGGTCCGGTCGAGCGAGAGCTCCGACTCGACCTGCCACAGCACCTCGGTGATGTACCAGTGCTCGCCGAGCTGCAGGCTGCGGCTGATGGTGATGTCGTGCAGCAGCTCGCCGGTGCCGAGGCGCGGGCGGACGTTGTCGTGGTAGCGGCTCAGGGCGTCGACGTCGCCGCCCTCGTGCTCGCGCAACGCGTCGGCGAGGGCGAGCACGAAGTGGCGCGAGCGCGCCTTGTGACGCTCCTTTCGCGTCGTCTCGGCGGTCGGGTGGGCCTGCGCGGCGCGCAGCGCCCCTTCGACCAGCGCGTGCAATTCACTGAGTTCGTTCGTCGGCGCGTCGGACAGTGCCAAGGTCCAATGAGGATGCCGGAGGCGGGGCCTGGCGACAATCTCCCGCGAGCGCGCGCCGGCGCGCCGGCGGTCAGGTGGACCGGGCGCACAGGGCGTCCATCCGCCGCTGCAGCTCCGCCGCCGACACTTCTTCGACCTGGGTCTGGATGTTCCACCGGTGCCCGAACGGGTCGGTCAGGCGGGCGGACCGGGCGCCATAGAACTCGACTTCGATCGGCCGCTCGAGCCGGGCCCCGGCGGCGACGGCCCGGGCGGCGACAGCGTCGACGTCTTCGACGTGCACGGTGAGAGTGTGGGAGATGCGTTCCGGGGTGGGCCCGAGGAAGCCGAGCGACGGGTACTCGCTGGACAGGTAGATTTGGCCGCCGAACAGCGACAACTCGGCGTGGGCGAGCCGGCCGTCGGGTTCGTGCAAGCGCAAGATCTCCTCGGCCCCGAAGGCTCGCGCGTAGAAATCGAGCGCGGCGGCGCCATCACGGACGACGAGGCAGGGGATCACGCGCGGGCCGGGGGGAATCGGGCTGGGCTGGGTAGTCATGGCTGCTCCTTGCCCGCCCAACCTAATCGCCCGCTCCCGGGCCGGTCTTGAACAAATTTTACCTGCGGGGCAGCGGGCTCAGGCGAACGCGAGGTCGCCGATGAGCGCCCGAGCACCCGTCGGGGTGATGCCGGTGAAGCCGCGGATCTCGCGGGTCAGGTGGGCCTGATCGGCGAACCCGAATTCGGCCGCGAGCTCGGCCCAGGTGGCCGACGGGCCCGACTTCAGGCGGCGCACCAGGTGGTCGAAGCGGACCAGCCGCGCGAGCAATTTCGGCGGCACGCCGACGCGATCGCGGAACAGCGCGATCAGGTGCTTGCCGCTGTAGCCGAGCTCGCCGGCCAGGCCGCCGATGTCGACCGCGCCGGCGCAGGCCTCGATCCTGCGGCAGGCCCAGGCGACGGTGGCGACCTCGACGCGAGCCTCGGCGACGCGCGTGGCGATGAAACTTTCGACCATGTCGAAACGGTCATCCCAGTCGGCCAGCTCGGCGAGCCGCGCGGCCAGGCCCCGGTGCGCGCGCGGCAGCAGGTCGTCGAGGTGGACGACGCGCCCGGCCAGCTCGGACAGGGCCACGCCGAACACCAGGCGCGCGCCGATCGGGGTCAGGTTGAGCTGGATCCCGCGCTGCGAGCCGTCGTGGCCGGTCTCCGTCCAGCAGTCGTGGACGCCGGCCACGAACCCGCCGGCGTAGCGCGAGGCGACCCCGGCGTCGTCGTGGACGCGGATCGGCGGGCCGAACTCGATGATGACGACCACCTGCGGCAGCGGGAACTCGCGCCGCAGGCACGGCAGCGCCGACGCCTCGCTGTAGCCGAGCAGGCCGCGCACGTGGGCCCGCAGGCCGGCAGGGAGCTCGCGGGTGGCGACCTCCCAGCGGGACTCGCCCGCCTCGCTGCGGGTCACGCGGGCGCGGCGGTGCGGGTCCACGGCGACCTGTCCTTCAGGTCAGCAGCGCGAGCGGGCTCTCGAGCAGCTTGCGCAGGGTCTGCAGGTACTTGGCCGACTCCGCGCCGTCGAACACGCGGTGGTCGCTGCACAGGGTCACGCGCATGCGCTTGCGGGCGACGATCTTGCCGTCCTCGACCACGGCCTCGTCCTGGACCGCGCCGACGGCCAGGATCGCGGCCTCGCCGGGGTTGACGATCGCGCAGAACTCCTCGATGCCGAACATGCCGAGGTTCGACACCGTGAAGGTGCTGCCGGTCAGCTCCTCCGGCTTGAGCGTCTTCTCCTTGGCGCGCGTGCCGAGGTCGCGGACGTCGATCGAGATCTGCTTGAGCGTCTTCTGGTCGGCGAAGCGGACCGGCGGGACGATGAGGCCGTCGTCGAGCGCGACCGCCACACCGACGTGGACGTCGCCGCGCTCGACGATGCCGTTGTCGGTGTAGTAGGCGTTGACCCGCGGGTGCTTGCGCAGCGCGCGGGCGGCCGCGAGGATCACGAGGTCGTTGAGGCTCGCCTTGGTGCCGTCGACCGAGAGGTTGAACTCGGCTCGCAGCGCGACCGCCTTGTCCATGACGATCGGCATCGTCAGGTAGATATGCGGGATCTCCCGCTTCGCCTGGCCCATGCGCTTGGCGATCGTCTTGCGCATCTGCGACAGCTTGACCGTGCGGTCGGGCCGGCTGATGTACGGCCGGCCGTACTCGTCGACCTCGGCGGCGTGGCTGCCGGGCGGCAGGCTGGCCGCCGGGACATGTTCCGAAGGACCGGTCGCCGCGGCGGCCGCCGGACGGGCCGTCGGGCCCTTGGCGATCGCCTGCTCGACGTCAGCCTTGACGACCCGGCCGTGCGGGCCCGAGCCCTGGATCTGGGCCAGCTCGAGGTCGTGCTCGCGGGCCAGCCGGCGGGCGACCGGCGAGGCGGGGATCCGGCCGCGATCGACCTGTCCCTCGGGACCGGTCGACGTGGCCTTCGGGGCAGGTGCCTCGGCGGCGGCCGACACCTCGGCGGCCTTCACCTCGTCCTGGCTCTCGGGCTGCGGCCGCGGCTCGACCGGCTTGGCGGCCGCCTTGGCCGGCTCCGCGGCCTTCTCGGGCTTGTCGGCCTGCTCGGGCTGCTCGGCCTTCGGCGCCGGGGCGCCGGCGGCGTCGGGGTTCTCGCCGGGCTGGCCGAACACGGCGATCGGAGCGCCGACGGGCAGCGCCTCGCCCTCGGGGGTGACCAGCTTGAGGACGGTGCCGGCGTCGAAGGACTCGAACTCCATCGTCGCCTTGTCGGTCTCGATGTCGGCGATGACCTGGCCGCGCTTGACCTTGTCGCCGACCTTGATCCGCCACTTGGCGATCACGCCCTCTTCCATCGTGTCGCTGAGGCGGGGAAGTGTGACCACGGTTGCCATGGGGTCTGTCTCCTTGACCAGGTGCTCAGCGCTTGTAAGCGACGCGGCGGATGGCCGCCAGGGCGCGTTCGGGCGAGGGGAGGATCAGGTTCTCGAGGTTCTCGGCGTACGGCATCGGCAGGTCCTCGTAGCAGACGCGGAGGACCGGGGCGTCGAGGTCGTCGAACGCGAGCTCCTGGATGCGGGCGACGATGTCGCAGCCGACCCCGCCCTGGGGCCAGCCGTGGTAGACGACGACGGCGCGGTTGGTCTTCTTGACCGAGGCGATGATCGCGGCCTCGTCCATCGGCCGGATCGAGCGCAGGTCGATGACCTCGCACGAGAGGTCCTCGGCGGCCGCGAGCTCGGCGGCCTTGAGCGCGACGGGCACGCCCTGGCCCCACGTGATCACGGTGACCGCGTCGCCGGGGCGCTTGATGTCGGCCTGGCCGAACGGGATGAGGTACTCCTCCTCGGGCACCTCGCCCTTGACCGAGTACATCAGCTCGCTCTCGAGGAACAGCACCGGGTTCTCGTCGCGGATCGCCGTCTTGAGCAGGCCCTTGGCGTCGTACGGGGTGGCGATCGCGATCACCTTGAGCCCGGGGATGTGGGCGTAGAAGTGCTCGAAGGCCTGGCTGTGCGTCGAGCCGAGCATGTGCGCGGCCGCGTTGGGCCCGCGGAACACCATCGGCACGCCGAACTGGCCGTGCGTCATGTGGCGCAGCTTGGCCGCGTTGTTCAAGATCTGGTCGAACGCGACGGCCGAGAAGTTGAACGTCATGAACTCGACGATCGGCCGCAGGCCGCACATCGCGGCGCCGATGCCGATGCCGGCGAAGCCGGTCTCGGTGATCGGGGTGTCGATCACTCGCTTGGGCCCGAAGTGGTCGAGGAGGCCCTCGCTGCACTTGTAGGCGCCGTTGTAGTAGCCGACCTCTTCGCCCATGAGGAAGACGCGCTCGTCGCGCTCCATCTCCTCCTTCATCGCGTCGCGGATCGCCTGGCGGATCTGCAGAATCGGCATGGTCTTACTCCACTCCCGCCGGCCGCGTCGTCGCGCTGTCGCCGTAGTAAGGGCCCTCGGCCATCACGTTCTCGAACCGGGCCTCCGGCGCGGGGGCCGGGGCCTTGTCGGCGAAGTCGTAGGCGGCGTCCATCTCGGCGACGATCGTCTCGTCGATCGCGTCGAGCTCCTGCTCGGGGACCTGGTAGATCGTCTTCAGCGCCATCAGCGTCCGCTCGAGCGGGTCGTTGAGCCGCCAGCGCTCGACCTCCTCCTTCTGCCGGTACTTGGCCGGGTCGCTCATGCTGTGGCCGCGGAAGCGGTAGGTGATGAGCTCGAGGAGGGTGGGGCGGCCCTCCTTGCGCGCGCGCTCGACGGCCTCGCCGAGGCGGCGCCGGGTCTCCTGCACGCTGGTGACGTGGAAGCGGTCGCTGGCGAACCCGTAGCCGGCCGCGCGCGCGGTGATGTCCTCGACCGGCAGGGTGCGCTTGAGCGGGGTGCCCATCGAGTACTGGTTGTTCTCGACCACGAAGACGATCGGCAGCTTCATGATGCCGGCCATCGTCATGCCCTCGTGCACGGGGCCGATGCCGACGGCGCCGTCGCCCATGAAGCAGAGGGTGACGCGGCCGTCGCCGGTGTACTGCGAGGCGAAGGCGTGACCGGCGGCGACCGGGATGTGGTTGCCGACGATCGCGTAGCCGCCCCACAGGCCGCGCTCCTTGTCGAAGAAGTGCATCGAGCCGCCGACGCCGCCGACCAGGCCGGCGGCCTTGCCGAACAGCTCGGCGGCGCAGGCCTTGGGGTCGGAGCCGAGGGCGATGGCGAAACCGTGGGTGCGGTAGGTGGAGACGACGCGATCGCCGGGCTCCATCGCCTGCTGGGTGGCGATGGCGATCGCTTCCTGACCGATGTAGAGGTGGAGAAATCCGCTGATCTTGCCGCGCGTGTAGGCGCGGGCGGCCGCCTCCTCGAAGCGGCGGATCCGGAGCATCTCGCGGTAGTCTCGCAGGACATCTTCGCGGCTCTGGCCGTCGTAGTCGGCGCGGAGCTTGGCCTCGTACGCGGCGTCCACCGTGCTGTCCGAGGCGGCGTCTGGTGCGGCTTCTGATTGCGTCATTGGGGACCCTTCTCGCGGGCGCGGGGAGGGTACCACCGGCGACGGAGCGGTGAAAGCGCGAGATCCGTCGAGTTCGCCGCGCGGGGACGCGAAGGACGGTGCACGGCAAAGCTCACTCGCGGGCCGCGGGAGATGCGGCGGACGGGCGAGCGCGCACGACGGACGCGCACATGGCGTCGGTCCGCGGCGCGCTCGCTTGCGGTATACCTCGCGCCATGACGAGCCTCGACGCGCGCCCTGAACTCCCTGCTCCGCACGCCATCGCCGAACGGATCCTCGGCGGCGAGTGGGACGCGCTCGACGGGGCGACCCTGGTCCGTTACCTGAGCGGCGAGGGCGAGCTCGGCGACCTGATGGCGGCGGCCGACCGCCTGCGCCGCGCTCGCTTCGGCGACGAGGTCCACCTGTGCTCGATCGTCAACGCCAAGATGGGCGGGTGCCCCGAGGACTGCGGCTTCTGTGCGCAGTCGAAGCACTTCACCACCCACATCAAGGCCGACAAGTTCCTCGGCCACGCCGACATGGTCGCCGCCAGCCGCAAGGCCCAGGGCCAGGGCGCGACGGCGCTCGGGCTGGTGACGGCCACGCGCGGCTACGAGGACGGCTCCAAGGGCCTGAAGCACATGATCGAGGGCATCCGCCAGGTGCGCGCCGCGGGTCACACCGAGGCCCACGCGTCGCTCGGGATCGTCAGCAAGGAGGCGCTCCGCGAGCTTCGCGACGCCGGCATGACCGAGTTCAACCACAACCTCGAGTCGGGCCGCAGCTACTACGAGAAGATCGTCACCACCCACAGCTACGACGATCGCCTCGACACCATCCGCGCGGCCAAGGAGCTCGGCCTCCGCACCTGCGTCGGCGGGATCTTCGGCATGGGCGAGCAGCCCGAGCACCGCGCCGAGCTGGCCATGGAGCTGCGCGGGCTCGACGTCGACGAGGTGCCGATCAACTTCCTCGTCAGCATCGAGGGCACGAACCTCCAGCACGTCGACCCGCTGCCGCCGCGCGAGATGCTGCGCATCATCGCCTGCTTCCGCCTGGCCCTGCCGCGCCAGAACATCTTCATCGCCGCCGGCCGCCAGCACCTCGGCCAGCTGCAGCCGATGATCTTCGCCGCAGGCGCGTCCGGCATGATGATCGGCGACTTCCTCACCACGCCCAACCGCTCGACCCAGGACGACCTCGACATGCTCGAGCAGCTCGGCCTCCGCGGCCGCGTGTGCGCCACCGGCGAGGCCCCGGCGCTGCGCCCGGAGATGGCCCCGCGCGTCGAACGGCGCGCCGGCGCGACCCACCTGCCCGTGCTCGCGTGAGGCGCGGCTGTCCCTCGGGACAGCCAGAGCCCGCGAGCGCGCGCGGCGGACCCCTCGTGGCAGATGAAGGCGCTCCTGTCTCGAGGGACAGGTGTCGCCCGTCGGTCGGGGCCGCGCGGGGCGAGTGTGAACCTGTCGTGAGAGACAGGTGAGCTCGAGATCGTCGCGCCCGCTCACGACGGGCTCGCAGGACTCGTGGGACAGAGGACGACCGGGCGATCACGGGCGCGCCTGGCTGATGGGACAGGGCAGGCCCGGTGTGACGCGGGGTGTGACGCGGCGCGCGGGAGCGATCCCCGGGCGGGTCGGCGCGCGCCGGGGCCCGCGGACGGCGCGGCGAGGCGATCTGGACGTCGCGGTGCCGTGCGCGGCCCAAAGCCCGGTCGGCGATGAATTGGCGTCGCGGCGAGGTCTGGCCGCAGAATGGGGCGGCGACCGCCATGAGCCCGACGATCTCCGCCCTCGCCTCGCTGATCCCGCTCGTGCTCGCCGCGCCGGGGGCGAGCGAGTCGGGCGCGCTGGCGTTGCCGCCATGGACACCGACGCCGGCGATCGAGGTCCGCGACGAGCCGGGTCAGGTCGAGGGCGCAGGTGTGAACGAGTCGCGCTCGGCGAGCGAGCCGGCGCCGTCGTCCGCGCCGGCGAAGCGGACGACGAAGGTCTCGGCCGACGTCCCGGCGTCGCAGCAGGCGCCGACCTCGTCGGCCCCGCCGGTTGTTCGTCCGGCGCCGGCGATCGGGCCGGATGACGAGGGCGTCGAGGCGGCGCTGCCGGGCACCGACGCGGCGGCGGTCAACAACCCGGCGCTGGCGGCCGGCGAGCACATGGACCCGCACCTGCCCGGCTTCAAGCCGTGGGAGGTGGGCGGCTTCATCGACGTCAACTACGCCTACAACAGCAACAACCCCGACAACCACGTGTACCGCGGCACCAGCGTGCAGCCGCGCACCGGCGAGTTCACGCTCAACCACGCGGTCGCGTACATCCGCCGCGACGCCATCCCCGGCAAGTTCTCGCCGATCTTCGAGTTCGCGGCGCAGGCCGGTCCGGCCGCCGAGGCGCTGGTGGCCTACGAGCCGAACCCCGGCGGGGCCAACGGCAAGTTCGCCGGGCCGCAGGTGTGGAAGCACCTGTCGCGCGCCAACGTCGGCTTCCGCGGCCGCCACGGCACGGAGCTGGTGGTCGGCCTGCAGCTGAGTCCGGTCGGCATCGGCATCCACTGGAGCCCGTACAACTGGAACTACACGGTCACGTGGCAGCTCAACAGCGTGCCGTACTACCTGTCGGGGCTGAAGCTGGCGCAGACGATCCGCGACAAGCATCAGGTGCAGCTGTGGGTGGTCAACGGCTGGCAGCTGCTGGCCGACAACAACAAGGCGCCGAGCGTGATGCTCGGCTACACGTTCACGCCGAGCGAGAGGTTCAGCTTCGCCGAGTACGTGTGGATCGGGCCCGAGCAGGCCGACATGCGCCCGCGGGCGTGGCGGCTGTTCTCCGACACGCAGGCGGTCTACAACACCGAGCGCTTCGGCGTCGGCGCGCTGTTCGACGTCGGCGCCGACCCGCGCACCGATCTGCCGCGGACGCCGTGGCAGATGTGGATGAACGGGGCGGTGTTCACCCGCTGGCGCGTGCTCGGCAAGCAGCGCACGTGGGACATGGCGCTGCGCCCGGAGTTCTTCTGGGACCGCGACGGGCGGATGTTCGGCGTGCCGCAGACGCTGATCTCGGCGGCGTTCACCAACAACTTCCGCGTGTTCAACAACCTGCTGCTGCGCCTCGAGTACCGCTACGACCACTCGACCAGCGCGAACGGGTTCTTCTACCGCGGGCCGGCGATCATGGACGGCGGGCCCGGCCTCGCTCGTGATCAACATACCGTCTTCTTCGCGGTCGCCGGTGTGTTCGCGCACCGCTTCGGCGGCAAGCGAGGTTGACGCCGGCGCGCCGGCGATCACCCGCTGTGACGCTCGCGCCGGCGGGCCGCGCAACGGTTCGACCGCGCCGGGGAGGTCGACTATCCTCAGCGCCGATGGACGCCACTTCGCTCGTCGCCCCGGTCGATCCGTCCGCGCTCGCCCAGGTGCTGCGGCCCTTCGGCGAGGGCGAGGGCCTGCCGCGCGACGCGTACGTGTCGCAGGCGGTGCATCAGTGGGAGCTGCGCGCGTTCCTCGACGACGCGTGGGTGTGCGTCGGCCGGGCTCAGGCGTTCGATCAGGTCGGGGCGCAGCGGGCGATCCGCGCCGGGCGCGAGGGCGTGCTGCTGGTGCGCGACAAGGCCGGCGAGATCCGCGGCTTCTTCAACGTGTGCCGCCACCGCGCCCACGAGCTGGTCCAGGTCGGCGAGTGCGTGCGCGGCGGGCAGATCCGCTGTCCGTATCACGGCTGGGTCTACGAGCTCGACGGGGCGCTGCGCGGCCAGCGGCGCGAGCTCGAGCCGCGCGGGCTGGTGCCGGTGCGCGTGGAGATCTGGCGCGGCTTCGTGTTCGTCAACCTGTCGGGTTCGGCGGTCCCGCTGCGGCAATGGCTCGGCGACCTCGACGCGCTGACCGCCGCGCACGACCTCGATTCGCTGCAGATCGCGGCGACCCACAGCTACGAGCTGGTGGCCAACTGGAAGCTCGTGGTCGAGAACTACCACGAGTGCTACCACTGCCCGCTGATCCACCCGCAGCTGTGCCGCGTCAGCCCGCCCAACAGCGGCCAGAACTACAGCGGCGCGGGGGCCTGGATCGGCGGGCCGATGCAGCTCATGACCGACGTCGAGACGATGTCGTTCGACGGCAAGAGCGGCGGGCAGCCGCTGCCGGGGCTGACGCCGGAGCAGCGACGCAGCGTGTTTTATTACGGGGTCGGCGCCAACCTGCTGGTCAGTCTCCACCCCGACTACGTGCTGACCCACCGGCTCGAGCCGCTCGCGCCCGACCGCACCCGCGTCGAGTGCCAGTGGCTGTTCCACCCCGACGCGATCGCGGCGCCCGGGTTCTCGCCCGCTTACGCGGTGGACTTTTGGGACATGACCAATAGGCAAGATTGGCGGGCGGTCGAGAGCGTGCAGCGCGGGGTGTCGTCCCGCGGCTTCCGCCCCGGCGTGTTCGCGCCGCGCGAGCAGGCGGTCTACGAGTTCGTGACCCGCGTGGCCCGCGGCTATCGCGACGGCGGCTGGGCCCAGTCGGGCGGGGCCGCGTAGTCCTGTCCCGAAGGACAGCCTTTCCCGGGCGAGGCTGTCTCCCGTGGCAATGAACTGCCCCGGCGCCGGGGCGTCCGCCGGCGAGCGCCGGTCGACGGTCGAGTGCGCGGGAGCGTGGGGCCGCGAGTCCGCGCGGCGTGGATCGATCATCGAAACATGTCCCTCAGGACATGTATTGTGGCGAGCTCGGCCACGCTCGACCGAGCTCGAGTGTGTCCTCGTCGCCGGTGCAGATCGCCCCCCCGCGGCCCGCCGGGCCGGCTATCCTGCCGCCACATGCGAGACCGCCTCCACACCGTGTTCACCGCGTCGATCGCGGCCGCCCTGGCCTCGACCGTCTCCGCCGCCGGCTGCGAGAAGACTTCGACCGTCCCGCCCGAGCCGGCGCCGACCGACAGCAGCGCGCCGGCCGAGCCGCCGGCCGAGCCGCCGGCCGAGCCGCCGCCGCCGGAGATCCCGTCGGGGCCGACGGTCGCCGACTTCGCGGGCGACACCTGCGATCCGGCCGCGCTGGTCGCCCGCTTCGGCGAGGCGAAGCTGGCCAAGCCCTACGATTACGTCGAGCTGCGGGTCTCGCAGCTGCAGCCGGACAAGGGCGAGCAGTGGAAGGTGGTGAAATCGGAGGCGGTGGCGTCGTTCGGCGCAGCCTGCAAGGATCCGAAGACCGCCAAGGCGTGCACCAAGGCGCTCGCCAAGGCGACGTCGCCGAACTCCCTGTTCCCCCCGGGGGCCGGGCGCATGCCGACGGCGACGTACCTGGTGGTCCAGTCCGGCGCCGAGGTGGCGACGATCACGACCCGCGCCGAGGCCGTGGCCTTCTTCGGCACCATCGACGCGCCCGTCGAGGCGCTGTTCCTCACCACGCTCGACGGCTATGTGCCGCTGTGCGACGCGAGCAAGGCGCGCGAGGTCGAGGGCGGCTACGAGCTGCTGGCCAAGAAGAACTTCAACGAGTGCATCAACCAATTCCACGGTCACCTGGTGACGGTGAAGGGCGAGACGGTGACGTCGCAGGCCGAGGTCGATCTGACCACGCCGAACGAGGGCTGCGCGGTCGCCGGGCGCCGTCCCGAGGGCTTCCGCCCGGCGCCCCGGACCGCCGACAGCGCGCTCGTGGCCTACCTCGACGAGATGCACCACCTCGAGGCGGCCAGCGTGCCGGCGTTCGTGCGCCTGGCTCGCGAGCTGGCGCACCACGGGGCCCCGACGGCGCTGGTCGAGCGCGCCGAGGCAGCGGCGCGCGACGAGGTCCGCCACGCCGCCGGCTTCGCGGGCCTGCGCGCGCGCCTGGCCGCGACCGACGGCGCGTCGCCGGCGATCGAGGTGCCCGCGGAGGTGCGCTCGCTCGAGGCGCTCGCGCTCGAGAACGCGGTCGAGGGCTGCGTGCGCGAGACGTTCGGCGCGCTGGTCGCTCGCTATCAGGCGTCGGTGGCCGCGGACGAGCCGCTGCGCCGGCTGTTCGCCGCCATCGCCGAGGACGAGCTGAACCACGCGGCGCTGGCGTGGGACGTCGCGACCTGGCTGAACGGTCAGCTCGACGAGGCCGCCCGCGCGCGCGTGCACGCGGCCGAGGCCGCCGAGCTGGCGCGCATGACGGTCGCCCTGGCGAGCACCGAGCCCGACCCCGAGGTCTCGCGCCTCTGCGGGGTGCCGAGCCCCGCGATCGCTACCGCGATGTTCGAGCGCTGCAAGGCGTCGCTGTGGGCGGCCTGATACGATTCATGTTTGTGTGAGGCGCCTGGCACGAGCGCTCGTGCCAGGCGCCTTGCGGACGCGCTCGGCTCGCCGAGCGCGCCGAGGCCGATGTCGAGGACGCGAGGCGTGACGCAGGCGTCGGCACGGGCCGAGGCTCGTCTCCCTCGCTGCAGGTCACGGCGCGACGTGGGTGGCGTTGCCGGCGAGGAGGTCGGCGACCCAGTCGGCCATCAAGGTGCCGTTGATCGCGGCGGTGTAGAAGTTCTGCGTCAGCCAGGTGTGCTGCATGCCGGTCGGGTAGAAGGTGCCCCAGGTGCCGGCCGGCTCGCTCATCACGTTGTCGCGCAGGTCGGCGAGGCCGTCGGTGAACAGGGCGCCGCTGAACTGGCCGCCGGCGCAGTTGTTGAGGCCGAAGCCGTAGAAGTAGCGGATGGTCTGGTCTTGCAGGGCGGAGATGACGCCGAGGCGCTGGTCCTTGTGCTTCTCGCCGAGGTACTTGAGGACGTTGGACATCCCGCCGCCGTCGGGGTTGAAGCAGTCGGTGCAATCGGCGGGCAAGGTCTCCTCGAAGTTCCACAGGTCGCGCCACTTCTGTTGCAGGCAGGGGGCCAGGAACTCGTCGGACATGACGGGGCCGGAGTCGTCGAGGAGGGTGACGGGGCGATCGGGGAAGGCGTCGGCGATCCGGTCGTAGTTGAAGGCGGAGCCGAAGCCGCCGGCGCTCTCGCCGGTGACGAGGACGTGATCGACGCTGTCGAGGAAGGTGGGGACGATGCGCTCGAGGTAGTGGGTGACGTTGTTGTAGCCGACGAACTGCTGCGGAGCGGCGAGGCCGGGGATCACGACGTCGTTGCGGGCGCCGGCGTGGACGTCGCCGCTGCAGTAGGGGACGAACACGACGCTCCAGTCGAGGACCGGGTTGGCGGGCTCGTCGGGGTCGAAGATGCCCTTGCTGCCGACGTTCTGGACGAAGTTGTTGTAGCTCGGGAGGCCGAAGCTCTTGATGTTCTGGTTGCAGGTCTCGGCGTTGAAGCAGGCGCCGCCGCTCTGGAAGTAGATCATCAGGCCGGGGGCGGTGCCGTAGCGGACGGCGATGCCGGTGGTGCTGCCGTCGCGGCACAGCGACTCGGGGAACGGGACCCACTGCCACTCGCCGCTCGGCGCGTCCGGCAGCGGCTCGCCGTCCCACGGGGAGGGCTCGCCGGTGGTCTCGGTGTCGGTGTCGCCGGTGGTCGAGGTCGTCGAGGTGGTGGTGGTGGTGTCACCGGTGGTGGTGGTGTCGCCGGTGGTGGTGGTGTCACCGGTGGTGGTGGTGTCGACGCCCTGGGTGGTGTCGCCGGTGGTGGTGGTGTCGACGCCCTGGGTGGTGGTGTCACCGGTGGTGGTGGTGTCACCGGTGGTCGTGGTGGTGTCGTCGGTGGTCGAGACCGAGGTCGAGGTCGAGGTCGTGTCGCTCGGCTCGGTCGTCGGGGCGCCGGTCGTCATGGCCTCGGTCGTGAGCGCGTCGGTGGTGGGGCCGCCGGTGCTCGTCGAGGTGTCGGTCGTCGTGTCGGTGTCGGTGGTGTCGCCTCCTGGGTCCTGGCAGGCGAACAGCGCGAAGCAGGTGGTCGAGAGAAGTGAAGCGCGGCGAATCATCGCGCCAATCTATGCGAACCATCGCGGCGGTCGCATGCGGGATCGCCGGGGTCCGCCGTCGCGCAGCTGTGGCCTCGTCGATCCGGACCGCGGTCGGCTGTGGACAGCGACGGCGGAGCTCGCTCACCCGCGGGCGCGATCGATCACTGCGCGCGGCGCGAGCTGTCCTTCGGGACATGGGATCGAGGATGCGCGAGCGGACGACGCGTGCCGAGCGGTCTGTCTCGAGGGACAGGTCCGTCGCGCAGGCCCGATCACCCGCCGCGACTCCCGCGGTGACCTGCGGATCTTGCCCGGCGATCCTCCCGCAGACTCGCGGTGGCCGCGGGTCGGTTGGCGAGCAGGTCTCGGAGCCGTCGATCCGCGGCTCGGGTCGCCCTGCGTGCGCTCGGTCGCAGGTGGCCCGCCGGCGGCCGCTCCCGGACTTGCCCGGGGGGGTCGCGGCAGAACGAGGTTACGCGCAAGTCGACGGGGTCACGGAAATCCCGCGCGGGGATCGCTCGCCGGGTAGGATCTCGCCATGAAGCTGCTCCGCAACGCGCTCTGGATGTCTCTCGCGCTCTTCGCCGCCGCCTGTGCGGACGCCAAATCGGTCGATCACGCCGCGCTCACGGGCAAGCTCGCGGAGGTCAACAAGCGCATCTGCGCTTGCAAGGACATGGCCTGCGTGGACTCGACGGAGAAGGAGTTCGCGCTGCTGTGGCAGGAGGTCCTCGCGGCCAACAAGGACGACAGGGCGGTCCTGAGCAAGTACGCCGAGCAGGACGTCGAGCACAACAAGTGCGTGAAGGAGGCGATGGCCGCCATGGGCCACAAGTAACTGCGCCGGCGCGGCGGCTCGCGGCCGGTGTGCACCGGCCTGCGTGTGCAAGGTCGAGGCGTGAGCATCGCGGGCGCGTGTCCACGACGCCCGTCCGGCGGCCTCGGCGAGGCGGCGTCAGGAGGCGGGGGCCTCGCGCGGGCGCAGGAACGCGGGCACGGGCCGGCCGTGGCGCGCGAGCTCCTCGCCGTACAGCTTGCGCTCGGCGTGCAGCGCGGCGGCGACGCTCGGGCGCGCCTGCAGGCGCTGCAAGTAGGCGACCAGAGAGGGCCACTTCTTCAGGTCGATCGGGGTGGCGACCGACCACGTCAGGACGGTGACGAGGTAGGCGTCGGCGACGCTGAAGCGGTCGAGCAGGAACTCGCGGCCGTCGAGGTGGTGGGCGAGGTAGTCGAAGCGCGACAGGCCCTTCTCGAGCGCCCAGCTGCGGACTGCGTCGGGCACCTCGCTGCCGAGGAGGGGCGCGTACACGCCCTTGTGGAGCTCGGTGCCGATGAAGCTCAGCCACTGCTGCAGGCGGACCCGCTCGCGGCTGCCCGCGGGCGGGGCGAGGCCGGCGGCCGGCAAGGCGTCGGCGATGTACTGCAACACTGCGGCGTTCTCGGTGATGAGCTGGCCGTCGTCGGTGCGCAGCGCGGGGACGAGCCCGAGCGGGTGGATCTCGCGGTAATCGGCGCCGTCGCGGGTGCGCTTGGTCGGCGCGTCGACCTCGACGTACTCGAACGGCGCGCCGGCCTCGAGCAGCGCGATGCGCGTGGCCATGGAGCAGGAGAGGGGTGAACCGTGGAGCTGCATGGCGGAGAAGATGGCGCACCGTGGTGGATGCGTCCAACGCATCGTCGGTATAGAATCGATGCGTGACACGCATCGCCGCGATCCCTCGCCCGCGCCTCGAGCTCCGCGATCTCCAGGTGGTCCTCGCCGTGGCGGCGGCGGGCACCACGGCGGCGGCCGGCTCGGCGCTGCACCTGTCGCAGCCGGCGGTCAGCCGGGCGCTGCTGGCCGCCGAGGACCGGCTCGGGGCGCGGCTGTTCGAGCGCTCGCCGCGGGGGCTGCAGGCGACGCCGGCCGGCGAGCAGGTGGTGGCCGGAGCGACGCGGCTGCTCGCCGAGCTGGTGGAGCTCGAGCGCAGGGTGCGAGCGCCTGCGGTCCGGCCGACGCGGGTTCGTCTGGTGTGCGAGTGCTACACGGCCTATCACTGGCTGCCGACGGCGATCGCCGAGCTGGCCGCGCGCTCGCCGGGCCTCGAGTTCGCGCTGGCGGTCGAGCACACGCGCGCGCCGGTGGAGGCGCTGGTGGCCGGGACGATCGACGTCGCGCTGCTGACCACGGGCGAGGTGCCGCGCGGGGAGCTCGTCACGCAGCCGCTGTTCTCCGACGAGATCGTGTTCGTGGTCGCGCCGACGCACGCGCTCGCGCGCAAGCCGACGCTGTCGCGCGACGATCTGCGAGCGGCGCGGCTCATCACCGGCGAGACGCCGGAGGCGGAGACGCGGTGGTTCCTGCGGCGAGTGTTCGGCCGCGGCCGCCTGCCGGGGCGAGCGCAGCGGCTGCCGCTCACCGAGGCGATCCTCGACGTCACGCGCGCCGGGATGGGTGTGGCGGTGCTGTCGGAGTGGATGGCGGCGCCGCACCTCGGGCGCGGCGATCTGGTGGTCAAGCGGCTGTCGTCGGGCCCGCTGCGTCGCCCGTGGCGGATGGCGTGGCGCCGCGAGGCCGAGGATGCCGCCCGCTGCCTGCTCGCGACGCTCAAGGCAGCGGCGCCGTCGCTGCGCCGCGGCGAGAAGTCGTGAACCTCATCGGGACGCGACGCATGGGTGCCTACCGGCTGGTCTTCGCGGCGGCGTTCTCGGTGCGGAAGGTGTGGCCGCGCTGGGTTCGCGTCGCGGATGCTCGCCCCCCCGCCCCACGGGCGACGAATCTGAGCCGCTGAACGAGCCGCGGCGATCGGAGCGTCGCGACGGGACTGGCGCGTCGTTCGAGCGAGAGGAGCGCGATTCACGGGCAGGCGGTGACCGTGGGCGCGGCGTCGCGGTAGGTCGACCACATCGTCGAGACGAAGTCGTTGCTGGCTCCCCCGCCGCCGTCGACGTCGCCGGCGACCCAGCGGTCGACGTAATCGAAGAAGGCGTCGTGGGCCCATGCGGTCTTCGCGTTCATGGCGTGGATCGCCAGCGCCTCGCCGACCCAGGTGTGCGACGTACAACAATTGCGATAATCGTTGCACCCGTCGACGAGGCCGGCAGGGTCGCGGCAGTCCTTGGCGCCGGCCTCGCAGTCGCCGCCGTACTGGCAGCCGTTGGGCAAGTAACAGTCGTCGCAGGCGCGGCCCCACAGCGCCCTGTCGTCCTCGCCGTAGTAGGTCATCTCGTCCTCGTTGCCGATGTCGACGCCCGGGCTCGCCATCGCGGCGTCGCCGAGCAGGCTGCCGGCGAACACGACCGGGAACTTGCGGCCGTTGCTGTGGCCGCCGTTGGCGTCCCAGTTGCCGCCGGCCTGCAGCACCCCGTAGTTGTCGATGCCGAGCTGGACGAGCCGTCGCGCCAGCTCCTGCTGATCGGGCGTGTCGAGCAGCACGTAGGCGGCGAGCGTGGCGACGATGTCGCCGACCTCGCGGCCGTAGCAGTACATGTTGAGCGTCGCGCAGCCGTGCTGGATCTCCCACGTGCGCAGGTGATCGACCCAGGGTCGCTCGACGTGGCGCAGCAGCGCCGTCGGGTCGGGCGTGTCGGCCGGCGCGGCGAGCTTCGGCAGCGCGCTCCAGCACACGTCGCCCGCGCGGTGGAGCGGCTTGTCGGCGCCGGCGTAGGGCGGGCGGAAGGCGTCGGCCGGCGGGGCGGCGGCGACGACGGTGAGGATCGCCTGGGTGGCGATCGGCCCGCGCTGACAGTCGCCGTCGTAGGTCATCCAGCCGTCGCTGTTGCCCTGCTGGCACTCGAGCTCCTCGGGGTGGCTGATCGCCGACACCAGCGAGTGCGTGCCCTCGACCGCGAGCGGGAAGCTGACGCGCAGGCCGTCGGCGTGGTTGCCGGCGCGGCTGTCGTAGTCCTGCGAGCCGACCGGGTCGAGCATCGAGCCGTTGCGGCCCTCGGTCGGCGCGGGATCGACGGAGACGACGGTGACCGGACCGACCACCCACCAGTCGCCGGTGACGAACTGGCCGACGGGGCGCGGGGCGTCGAAGGTCCAGGTGATGCCGTACTGGGTGACGGACATCTGCAGGTTGTCGGGCGCGCCGGTGGTGGTGTCGGGCTCGGTGGTGACGCCGGTGGTCGGCGCGGGCTCGGTGGTGGTGCTCGTGGTGGTGCTCGTGGTGAGCTCGCCGGTCGTCGTGCTCGTGGTGGTCGTGCTGTTCGGATCGGTGGTCGACGAGGTGGACGAGGTCGTCGCGGCGTCGGTGCCTCCGGAGCCGCCGCCGCAGGCGAGGGCGAACGAGCAGACGAGCACGCATGTCACGAGGAGTCGGCGGGCCATCGCTCGATCCTATAAAAAGTGGCGCCGCGGATCAGCCGGCCGCGAGCCCCCGAGGTGTTCGTCGTGGGGGGTCTGGTCGCCCCAGATGATCGGCGCGGCCGGGCGCGATCGAGCACATGTCTCTTGGAGCATGTGGTAAGACGGACGTTCGGGCGCCGACTTCATGGATGTCCCGAAGGACATGTTGTGCTGGAGATGGTTCCTGGCCGAAGGACCGCTCATCGCGGCAGGTCGAACGCGAGCACGCCGTCGTCGCCGTCGTCGTGGCAGCGGGTGCAGGCGTGCGGGTCGCCGGAGTAGACGACTTCGCCGCTGGTCTCGTACTCGGCGAAGAACCACGCGTCGCCGCGCTTCTGCATGGCCACGACGATGTGCGGCTCGCCGGCCATGAAGCCGTCCTTGACGATGATCGCGCCGTCGGGCCAGGCGGTGAGCGGGCCGCCGGCGAGGGCGTCGGCCAGGACCTCGTTGATGAAGATCTCGACCTCGTCGCCGTGGACGGTCGCGCTCGGCGTGCGCGCCTCGTAGCCGGGGGCGCGCGCCCAGTCGTGGTAGTCGGCGGCCTGCAGCTCGTCCCACAGCGCCTCGGCGCTCTCGGGGTTCTGGTTGCTGCAGGCGGCGAGGACGGCGAGGAACCCCGCGAGGGCGGCGCGACGGGCTGGCATGGCGAGCCTACGCCGCCGGTCGGGCCGAGTTACCCGCGGCGGCGGCGACTTCATCCACCTGGCCCATGAGCCAGGAACGCGGACGCGGGTGACGGGCGCGGCGGTCAGGCGCCGCGCGGCGGCGGCAGGCTGGCGACGGCCTGGCCGAGGCGCTCGAGGCCGGCGCGCAGGGTCTCGTCGGCGGCGGCGTACGAGATGCGCAGGTGGCCCGGGGCGCCGAAGGCGGTGCCGGGCACGGTGCCGACCAGCTTCTGCTCCAAGAGCCATGTCGCAAAGGCAATGTCGTCGGCGAACCCGGTGCCGGGGCCGAGGTGGCGCGAGACGTCGCAGAACAGGTAGAAGGCGCCGTCGGGGGCGACGACGTCGAGGCCGGGCAGGGCCTTGAGGCCGGCGAGCATGAACTCGCGGCGGCGGGTGAAGGCGGCGTGCATGTCCTGCACCGCGGCCTCGCAGCTCGGGTCGGTGATGGCGGCGAGGGCGGCGATCTGCGACACCGTGGCGGCGCCGGAGGTGACGTGGCCCTGCAGGCGCGAGGCGGCGGACACGACCTTGCTCGGGGCCAGCAGGAAGCCGATCCGGTAGCCGGTCATCGAGTAGCTCTTCGACACGCCGTCGACGATGACGATCTGCTCGGTGACGTCGGCGAGGGTGGTGATCGCGCTGACGTGCTCGAAGCCGCCGTAGACCAGGCGGCGGTAGATGTCGTCGACGAGCAGCCAGCAGCGCGGAGCGACGCGGGCCATGACCTCGCCGAGGCTGCGCAGCAGCGGGGCCGGGTAGCCGGCGCCGGTCGGGTTGGTCGGGTTGCCGAGCACGATGAAGCGCGTCTTCGGGGTGAGCGCCGCGGCGAGGGCGTCGGGCTGCAGGCGCCAGCCGTCTTCGCGGCGCGTGGGCACGATCACCGGCACGCCGTCGCCGAGGCGCACCATGTCGGCGTACGAGACCCAGTACGGGGCGGGGATCACGACCTCGTCGCCGGGCGACAGCGTGACCGCGAACAAGTTGGCGAGGCTGTGCTTGGCGCCGCACGACACCAGGACCTCGCCGCGGGTGACCGGGCGGCCGTGGTAGCGCGCGAACTCGGCGGCGGCGGCGTCGCGCAGGGCGGGCAGACCGGGCACCGGCGCGTAGTGCACCGCGTGCGTGCGCAGGTACTCGACGACGGCCGCGGTGACGCCGGCGGGCGGGTGGAAGTCGGGCTCACCGGCGCTGAAGTCGAGGACCTCTTTGCCCTGGGCCTTGAGCTCCTTGGCGCGCGCCGACATCGCCAACGTGGGCGACTCGCTCAGCGCCTGGGCTCGTGCATTGGTCTCAAGTTCGCGCCTTAGCACTGTTGTGGGGCCCCCGTGGTCGTAGTCTTAGTATGACGGAGGTACTCGACCGCCGTCTGGCCGTAGTGCCGGGTCGTCTCGACGACCAGGCCCTCGGGCCATGCGGGCGGCCTCGTGCCTCCAGCGCGGTCATATTCGCATACAAGCGCGGCGCTTTCAGCCAGCCAGCCGCCCGCAACCAGCGCAGGCAGCACCGCCGCGAGCACGACCTCGGTGTCGTCGTACGGCGGGTCGATGAACACGAGGTCGTATGGACCCGTGAGCTCCGACGCGCCCGCGCTCGCCGAATGTCGGCGCAAGAAGGTCGCGGCGTCGCCGTGCCAGAGGCGCGCGCGATCGCCGAGCGCAAGCTCACGGATCTGTGTCTGCAGGTGGCGTGCGACCGCGGCGTTGCGCTCGACCAGCGTGGCCCGCGAGGCGCCGCGACTGAGGGCCTCGAACGCGAGCGCGCCCGAGCCGGCGAACAGGTCGAGCACGACCGCGTCGCGCAATTCGTGCTGCAGGCGGTCGAAGATCGCCTCACGCACGCGCGCGCCGGTCGGCCGCAAGCCGGGCACAGTCGGCAGCGACTTCAACACCCGCCCGCGCAGGCTCCCTCCGCTGATCCGCTGCACGGCCCGGCATATACCCCACGTCGCGCCGCGCGCCCAGTGCTCCGCGCTGACCTGTCCTCTGCGACAGGTGAAGATCAAGCCGCGAACGGCGCACGCAGCGCGGCGTCTTCGGCCTCGAGGCGGGCCCAGCCCGCGCGGAGGTGGCGGCGGCGGCGGACCGCGGCGATGAACACCAGCGGGAACGCGAGCGCCATCGGCAGGCCGTCGCCGCTGACGATCGGGAACCACATGAAGCGACCGGTGAGGCCGGTGCGCCACTCGGAGTCGAGCTCGGCGAGCGTGCGGCCGAAGCCGTTGACGAACGCGGCCTCGAAGTTCTTGCCCTGCTTGACCTGCGCGAGCGCCTGCCGCAGGTCGGAGCCGTCCTCGTCGCGCCAGCGGAGGAAGTTGACGAAGTCACGCGCGGCGGCGTAGCTCACTGTGACCGTGATCGCGTCGGTGCTGCGGAAGTTCTGCTCGAGCTGCTCGAGGTGCGGGACGCCGGCCCCGAAGATCGCGCCGGCCAGGGTCTGGCTGCGCATCAGATCGATCTCCTCGCCGAAGCTCTCGGCCACGCCCTCGTGGAACCACCGCGGCAGCGGCTGGCCGCCGGTGGCCCGGTACAGCGCGACGTGGGCCATCTCGTGGCGGAGCAGGCCGTCGAGGTCGGTCAGCGAGCCGTCGGGCGCGTGGGCTGCGATCGCGATCTCGCCGGTCGGCGGGTGAGCGACGCCCGCGGCCCACTGCGGCACACCGGTGCCCTCGGCGATCCGGCCCGAGTGGGCGACGAAGTGGATCGTCAGAGCGTCGTCGAGGTCACCGGCCAGCTCGTGCTCGATCTCCGACCAGGCTCGCGGGATCTCGCGGGCCACCGCCAGCGCCTCATCCTCCAGGCGCGGGTCGTAGCGGAGCGTGACGCGGCCGACGTGCACCTGCGACGTCGCGCTCGCCAGGGACCATCCCACGGGGCGGCTCACGTCGGCCCGGGCGGCCTGCGGCGCCACGAACAGGAACAACAACGCCGCGAGGAAGAGGCCGAGCGCCGCGCGCCAGGGACGGGTCATGGACTGACTGTGAGCACGACGATCTCACGGCGCAAGCTGGCCGCGACGACCACGCCGATCGCCACGCCGACGGCCAGGATCGCCCCGCCGACGATGAGACCTGTCCGCACCTTCGGACCCAACCGGGTCCGCCGCCGCTCCTTGGCGCCGTCGCGGACCAGCGCCTCGTGCTCGCTCCACAGCGCCGCCACCAATTCGGCGTGACCGGCGGCGTCGGCCCCGCGGACGCCGAGCGCTCGATCGAGCCGACAGTCGTGCGGCAGCAGCACCGGGTCGGGGCGATCCGCGAGGTATTCGACCAGGATCACCAGGTCGTCGCGGCGCTCGCGGCAGACCTGCTTGCCCTCGCCGACGCCGGCGCGGAGGCGGCGGACGGTCGCCCTCGGGGCCGCCGAGGCCCGCGCCGCGCGCTCCAGCGCGTCGACCAGGGCGACCTCGGGCTTCGTCCCCGGCGCCGTCGGGCCGAGCCCGACAGCGACCGTGATCGCGTTCTCGGGCTCGCCGAGCCCGGCCCCGGGGGCCAGCGACGGGGGCGGGGGCGGAGGGGCTGGCCCTTCGGCCCTGGCCTCGGGGACCTGTACCTCGGGACCTGTGCTCGAGGACATGTCTGTAGCGACAGGCTCTGCCGCCGGGGCGTCGGGCCGCGCGGGCACCGGGACCGCGAGCGGAGCCTCGACGGGTCGCGGATCGGCGGCACGGACCGGGGCCGGCAGAGCGACGAGCCCTGCCAGCACGAGCGCGCCGCATCGCCGGGCCGTCCGCATGCGGCAGGTACTTCGCGCGTCTGCGGCCGCGTGTCAACGGCGGCGAAGTCATGTCGCCGGCGGGAATGAGCGGGCCGCGGCGCGGGTAGTCGGGCGTCGTCGCGGCGTCGGGCCGCCGCTCCGCCGCCGGGTGTCGGCGTGACGGCGATCGCGGCGGCCGCCCGCACTCGTCGCGCAGCCCGGGATGATGGTGCGTGACGGCCGTTCGCCGCAGTGGCGTGACGGCGAGCGCAGGGCCGCGAGCGCAGCGAGGATGGGTCGGGCGTCGCAGCGGCGTCGGCGGGCCGCTGCGCCGGCGCGAGGCGGCCGTTCGCCGCGATCGCGTGACGGCGATCGCAGGGCCGCCCGGGAAGTTGCGGGACGGTCGACGAGCAGCGAGCGGGCCGGCGAGCTCGCGCTCAGGACGAGGCGCACGCGAGGGCGGTGCGTCGAACGTCTTGGTGGTGCACACGGCGACCGCCGTCGGGCTACACGCGTCGGTCGGCGAGCCCGTCGACGCAAGCGGCGTCGCTGCTGCAGCCGCAGTCGGTCGTCATGCAGGTGTCGAGGCCGAGGACGCTGGAGGTGACGCAGTCGAGCCGGCGCCGCACTCGCAGCGTCCGCTCGGCACCTTGCAGCGCGGCAAGCCGGGGGCGTTCGCGCGGCCGTCGTCATCTTGGCGCAGGCGACGATCGGGTCGCCCTCGATCGAGGTCACCTGCACCTCCTCGAAGTTGAGCATGGCGCGGCCGAGGATGTCGTTGGGGACGAAGCCGCAGCGACCTTCACCGTCGTCGATGTCGACGCCAGCCTGATTGGCAGTCGGCGTGGTGCAGGGCGACTTGACTGTCGAAGTCGTCGCTGCACTTGCCGGGGGCAAGGCAGCACCCGGGTGGCGAGTGAAGCTCATGTCCTGACCGCCGATCCGGCAGTCGAGATCGGTGGCGGTGCCGCGCTCGTCGTCCCGGGTTCGTGGCCGATGCAGAGGCAGAGGCAGATGCAGAGGTGGCGACTGGTGAGGGGGTCCCTGTCCTCACCGCAGGCGAGGAGGAGCGAGGCGAGCAACCCTGGGGCGAGGCGAGAGGTCCTGACGGACGACAGTCGCGGCGGCCGACCTCCAAACGATGATTCGGCGCCTCTGCGGTCCGCGTACGCTGTTTGCAATCCGCGGGGCCGGAGGTTTCACCTTGCGACGACGGTTGCATGAGAGAAAGGCCACTCGCCTGTTGCAGCGGGTTTGGCGGGTATGGCATGATCGGCGGATGGACGGGGCACGCTCGATGGCGCCCCTCCCGGAGGGGATTAGAGATGCGTGTGATGCCAATTCGATTGATCTCGTGTGCGCTCGTGAGTGTGTTCCTGACGGCGTGTGGCGACGACGGCGGCGGTAAGGCGACCGGCGCGACCAATCCGAGCACCAACAACACTACCAACGACGACACCACCGAAGGGACCGCGGGCGAGACGTCGACGGGAGGGCCCGATCAGACGACGTCGGGCACGACCTCGACGACCGCGCCCGAGCCGACCTCCAGCGCCACCGGCGGCGAGAGCACGACCACCGACGGGTCCTCCTTCATCACTCCGCCCGACGGAGGCGGCGGGGCCAAGGAGTGCGACCAGTGGACGCAAGACTGTCCCGAAGGACAGAAGTGCATGCCGTACTCGGGCGACGGCGACAACGCGTGGGAGTCGCTGAAGTGCACGCCGGTGATGGAGAACCCGGGCCAGGTCGGTGACCCGTGCACGGTCGAGGGCAGCGGCGTCAGCGGCATCGACAACTGCGACAAGGGCAACATGTGCTGGGACGTCGTCGAGGGCGTCGGCGTGTGCGTGGCCCTGTGCGTCGGCTCGCCGGACGCGCCCGACTGCGCCGCGCCGATGACCTCGTGCCTGATCTCCAACGACGGCGTGCTGACGCTGTGCCTGCCGTTCTGCGACCCGCTGCTGCAGGACTGCCCGGGCGACGACCTGTGCATCCCGAACCCGCAGAACCCGGACGCGTTCCTGTGCGTCCTCGACGCGTCGGGCGAGGAGGGCCAGGAGTACGACGCGTGCGAGTACATCAACGCGTGCGACAAGGGCTTCACCTGCGCCAACCCGGAGCTCGCGGTCGAGTGCGACGCGATGGCGATCGGCTGCTGCGTGGCCTTCTGCGACATGACCGAGGCGGGGGTGTGCACCGGTCAGAACGCGGAGTGCCTCGCGTGGTACGAGATGGGTCAGGCACCGCCCGGATTCGAAAACGTCGGCGTCTGCGGCATCCCGCAGTAAGCCCAGTGCTGCCTGCTCGAGGCGGGCCCCGGGACCTCCCACGGTCCCGGGAATGATGCGCCGCTCACACCCAAAGCCACGGTCGCGGATGTCTGCGCGGACTACGTCCGCTCGCTCGAAGCGCGAGCGGACGACGGCCAGGTCGCCCGCGATGCCAAGTGCAAGCCGAACACTCTCAGGCGGCGCTACCTCGACGACATGTACCGGCGGCCCGAAGTTCCCCGAGGGATGGCGACGCTGGATCTCGGGCGCCATCGTCCTCGTAGGTGTGGTCTGCTCGCTCGCGGCGCTGGGGCTTGCAAGCGGCGCGGATTCTGGTGAGATCCGCGCATGGGCCTCCCGCTTCAGGTGCTCGGCTGTGTCATCGTCTGGGCGATCACGATCCCGTTCGTGGTCGCGGCCGTCCGCTCGGTGCGCAACGGGGAGCCGCTGCGGTTCAGCGTGCGGGCGTTGTACTCGCACGAGGTGCAGACGAGCGTCGGGCCGGTCGGCGCGGCGATCATCGGGCTCGCGGCGCTGGCGATCGCGGTCAGCTTCGCGGTCGGGCTGCTGCAGGCGACCGGAGTGATCGGCGACAAGCTGGAGCGCGAGCGCTGCGAGCAGCGCGGGTACGCGGCGTTCATCGCGTGGAACGACCACGTCGAGGCGCTGCGCAAGGAGCTCGCGGCGCTCGCCCCGGACGACGCGCGGCGCGAGGGGCTGCGGGCGGACATCTCGGCGCTGGTGCGCGTCGGCGGCGAGGTCCGCGAGCATCCCGAGCGCGCGGAGCAGATCGCCGGCGGCGCGCCGGTCGCGGAGGCGCCGGCGTATCACCGGGCGATGCAGGCGTCCCGGGCCGCGCAGGAGGCCTGTCAGGGGCACTGGCGCTGAACTACGGCGCCATGCGAGCCGGGTGTGTCCGGCGGCGACGCCGTGGTCAGCGCGAGCCGTCCCCCGAGAGCCCGGCGTCCAGCGCCGCGAGCGCGGGGTGCTCCCGGATCTGGCGCCTCGTCGCCCGGGACCGCTCGCAGAGCAGCTCCCCCAGCGCCTCGCGGAGCCGCACCGCGTGGCCGTGCTCGGGGATGGTGAGATCGTGGGGATCGACCGCCGCGAGCAGGCGGCGCAGCCGGTCCGGCGGCAGCGGCAGAAGGCGGCGCAGGTCGATCCGCTCGCCGAGGACATCCTCGATGTAGGGGCGCTGGCAGAGCCAGATCGGCAGGAGCTCGTCGTTGGTCAGCGGCGGCATCGGGACGACCGGCCAGCGCGCGAGGTCCGGCGCCATCTCGCGCAGCCGTGCCCACGCTGTCTCGGTCGAGGCGAGGATCAGCTGGAACGCGGCGTCCGGATCGAGGGCCATCTCCGCGGCGTAGCGGAGCAGCGGCGGGTCATCCGGCACACGGGTCCACGCGCACACGAGGCCCGGCGCGATCGAGGCGGGGACGGCGTCGGGTCGGGCGCGGTACCGCGGATCGGGCGAGCCCCCGCCGTGCCAGTTGTCGACGTTCACCCCTCGGGTCTGCGCCAGGAGGCGACGGAGCTGCCGGATCAGGGCGCGTCGCCCCGAACACGTCTCGCCGATGAGGGCGAACCCCGGCGCGTGGACGAGGCGCTCGCGCCAGACGGCGTCCGGCTCCCGCTCGAGCCAGGCCGGCTCCACGGCGAGGCCGACGTGCCCGCGCGCGCCGAGCTGGTCGAACAGCGCGCAGTACGTCTCACGGGCCGTCATCAGTCCCTCGGCGTACCGCGGGTCGAGGGCGGACAGCGCCCATAGCGAGTGGTCCGGCAGGCTGCGGAGCAGCACTCCCGGATCCACGGACGCGCCGGCCGCCTCGCGGGTCGCCCAGCGACGCCCCCAGCTGTAGGCCAGCGGCAGGTCGCTCGCCTCGGCGATCCGCTGTCGCCAGATCGCGTGGGCGCGGTCCAGGGGCGCACCCGTGAGGGTCGGACCGAGCAGCTCGGGGTGCAACGCGACGATCGCACGGGCGAGGTCGCCGGGCTCGACGGCGTGCGCCTCGGGGTGGGGCCCGCCGTAGGGCACGGCGGCGAGCGCCTCTTCCTGTGCCGCCCGCCACCACGCGAGCGACACCGCAGCGTCCCACAGCCGGCGCGCGTCCGGTTCACAGCGCGCCCGGATCTCGGGGACTGTGGGGGACGGGACGCCGAATGCGGGTTGGTGGACATGCATCGCCGGTCCCTATACCCCGCTCGTAGGAAGACAGGTGGATTCAGGAAGCAACATGCCGCGCGAACCCCTGGAGAACTTTGGGGCCGCTGTACTCGCGGACCTTCTTCGGGCTCAGCCAGGATTCAGTGTCCTCAAAGTCCATGATGAACACGAACACCAAGAGCGCGTCGGGCCGGAGAAAGCCGGCGTTACAGCCCTCGCGCCCGTTGAGCTCGGGCGAGACGGCGGCCGCCAGGGAGTCTGCCCCGGCGAAAGGCCCGCCCCGGCGACCGGCCAGGCCGTGGCAACGCGACCCGCGGTTCACATCGAGGCCGGAAGAAGCGTTCCAGGCCGGCTGTCCTCGTGGTAGACCGCGCGCAGGAGGCCGGAGAGGGGCGACCTTGATGTTCCGCGTGATGATGCTCGTCGGGCTCTGCGGCTGCGCGTCGATACCCGCGGACGCCCGCCGGGGCAGTGCATGTCCCGAGCTCGCGGTCGAGGTCGACCGCGTGATTCCGACCCGGCGCGGGAGAGCGGAGGGCCGGAGCCAGACCACCCGGCTGTGGATCGACGCGCGCGACGTTCCCCACGTGACGTGGAGCAGCCAGTGGTGGCAGTTCACCACAATGGGGCGGTCGCATCGCGAGCTTCACCACGCATGGCTCGCGGGACGACGATGGATCGTCGAGCACGATCCAGTACCATCCGACTGGCCGGCAAACCCGGATATCTTCGCCCACGACGGCTCGCGCTGGTATGTGCAATTCACCGAGGCGGACCCGTCGCCGGTGCCGCGGTCGCTCGTGACGCGACTGTGGGTCGGCCCACCGTGGCGAGTGATCCATACGATCCGCGAGGGCGAGTTCGTGCTGACGCAGCGGCAGGACCGCGACGGTGCATGGCTCGTGACCACCATGGGGAGGAGCACACCGAGCTCTCCCGGGGGCGAGGCGCCGATCCGCCTCTACCGCTTAACGGCGGGGCAGCTCGCCGAGGTCGTCGACCTCGATGAGGCACCGACACCTGACGAGGTCCGGTCGACGAGGCCGACGCCCGATGTGCAGTGGCCCGCGGAGGTCTCGCGCGCTGCTTCCTATGACTCGTTCGCGGTGGCGACCCGCGATGGGCGAAGTGTCATCGTGGGTGTCGGTTGGCGGCCCCGCGGGCCGGCGACCCAGAGAGAACACCCACACGGCGAGCCCTATATCCACTATCCGAATCCGCGCCGAGGGCGGGGGACGCTGATGGTGTGGGTGCTCGAGGGGTCGCAGGCCGAGCCGAGGGTCGTCCACTCGGTCCGCCTGCGCCGTCACTTCCGCCCGCAGGTCGAGATCGGTCCCGGCGGCACGATCCATGTGCTGCTCGTCGACACCTACGTCTCCGACTTCGCGCCGAATCGCTATGTGAAGCTGCGCTGCCGTTCGCAAGGCTCGTGACGCGCGGGGCTCTCGATGTGGGTCGGCGGCTCGGGTGCTGCTCGAGCGCGCGGGGCTCGTCCAGCGACATGGTCGTCGCGGTCTCGGATCAACGCACGCAGCCGCTCGAGACGGCGACCACGTCCTCGAGGTCGACCACCGCGTGTTCGGTGCGCCTGTGGGCCTCGGGGTGAGCGCGGTGTCGTCGCTGCCCTGGGCGCGGGTCTCGTGGTCGCCGGTGAGCGTGGGCGCGTCCGCCAGAAGGCCGAGGTCGTGCCCCACGGCGGCGCGCACGGGGTCGGTGTCCTGCTACGCGGCAAGTTCTGACAGGAAGGGCGCTGCGACGATGGAGCAGGCCGCGCCTTCCAGCCCGATCGCCCGCACCGGCACTGGCATGTCGATATCGCCTACAGGTACTTGCGGGCGACCAGGATGGCGTCGTCCGGTCAGGGCGTCTCTGCGGGCGCGGGGGCCGGGGGCGCCTCGGCGCCGGAGGGGCCGCGATAGCCGTAGGACTCCTGGGTCGCCAGCTTGCAGTCGGCGTGCGAGCGGGTATAGCCGCTGGAGTCCGGGTCGCGGAAGTTGTCGACCCGCATCGGGGTATATTGACCGTTGGCGACATGCTCCTCGATCGCCTGGAACAGCGAGAAGAAACAAAAACCCTCGGCGCGGTCACGCTCGAGCACGCCGAACCACGCCGAACGCTGCAGCACCGCGCCGGAAATCTCGTGACGCTTCAACTTCCAGGAGTCGTCGGCGCTCGCCATCCACAGCTGCTCGTATTCCGGACGCTTCTTGCGGACGTTGTCCCAGACTTCGGGGAGTAGCGCGTCAAACTGTTCGGAGGCCGTCATGGAGGCCGGCACCTTCGTCATCGTCTTCGGGCCAAAGAGGCACCAGCCATTTCCGAGTAATAGAGACGCGGCGAGTATCGCGGGCACTGTTGATTGCATGGTGGATAAATGCACATGCGTGCATCGTATTGTCAAAGAGACTTTCCGCACGAGATGTGGCGCGGAATTGCACGCTGCGCAAGAAAGCCGCGCGGCCCGGACCTGCCCGCGGCCGTCCTGCGACCGTACTTTGTGGACGACGATCGCGGGACGAGGCTCGCCGCGTCACCTCCGACTTCGTCGAGCACTACAACGCCCGCCGCCTTCACAGCTCCCTCGGCTACATCGCGCCCGGCGACAAGCTCGCCAGCCGCGAGACCGCCATCTTCGCCGAGCGCGACCGCAAACTCGAGGCAGCCCGAGAGCTCCGCCGTCAACGCCGAGAACTTGCTCGCCAACTTCGATATCACGACGCAGCTCGCCGGACGGTTACGTTCCTGCAGGTCGGGCTCGACGCCTGGACGGCGCACGCCAACGCCGCTACGTGGCGCCTGGCGCATCTTGATGCCAGTAGACCTGAAGAAGTAGCGCTTGGCGGTTCGCACAGTACACCGCCAGGATGACACGAAGGGATCGACTCGCACCTCGGCCTGGAATTGCGAGGTCGACTTTCATCTCTTTGCCACCGTCTTCCGTACTGCCCTGCCGCGCAATGCCATTGGTTTTCTCGTCACAGTTGGTGTTGGCATTTATGTATCCGCACACCTTCTCCTGCAACGCCTCGCGCACGTCACGATAGCGTTTGTGAACTTCGGGTGGGAGCTTCGCAATAAAGTCGCCTGCGGGCTTCGCTACGCTTCACACTCTATCCCTCGGATGCACTGGTACGAATACTGCTCTAGGCTATGTCCGAAATCGCGCATGAAGCAGACAGACGCAGGTAGCGGTGGATAAACGCTAGTTTAACCATCGCCCCGAAGTTGATGGCTTTCTTCTCGAACCGGGTAGCGATCCGGCGTGACTCCTTGAGCCAGCCGATGAGGCACTCGATGATGCTTCGACGCCGGTACGCGGCCTTGTCGAATGCGACAGGCCGAAGGGAGCGGTCCTCGTTCTCCTTACTCGGGATTATGGGCTTGATGCCGAGCTCCAACAGGTACTGGTCGACCCAGTTCGCTCGGTAACCCTTGTCGCCGGCGAGCGCGACGGGCCAAGCCATCGGTGTCCCGTGCTCGTCGTGCAGAGTCTCATCGGCGCCGCAAAGCAAGGTGTCGACCATCGTCTGGTCGTGGATCTGGCCGGCGCTGAGATGGAAGTGGAGGGGGTGTCCGTGTGCGTCACACAGGATGTGGATCTTCGTGCCCCAGCCACCCCGGGAGCGCCCCAGAGCGTGATCCTTCGGTTCTTCTGGGTCCGTCGATTTTCCCCCCGCCGCTGCTGCAGCGAGCCGCGCGGATAGACGTGCCGTCGATGCACCAGAGCTCGGCGGGGGGGTCGTCATGCGAAACCACGCAGCTGCGGAGTCGTCGCAGCACCTCGTCGAACGTCCTGTCTTGGTTCCACTTGTTGAAGAAGTCCCACGCAGTCGACCATGGACCGAACTCGATCGGAAGATCACGCCACGGCGCTCCTGTGCGGAGCACCCAAAAGATGGCGTTCAGGATCGTCCGGCGATCTCTCGCGCGCCGTCCCGTCTTGCAGTTGCGAGTCGGAAACAGGTCCGCGATCAGGTTCCACTGGTCGTCCGTGAGCTGGTGGCGGGGAACGCGGGGCGTCATGTCCCCGACCAGATCAAGAAATCCCGATGTCTCCAAGAAACTGGCGTTTTCGGGATTTCGGACATGGCCTAGACAAGCGGCACGAACTCCCCAGCCATTGATCCTCGATCCCGCTCCCTTATCGAAGGCACTTTTCCAACCGAGGTTCTTATGCGCGATTTCCGAAATGGCAGTAGGGCAGATCGGCCACCGACCGGCGGCCGGGTCGGGCCGCGACGACCCATCCGCGCGCGAAGGTCACCGGTCGCGTACCGTGGACACGAAGAACAAGAGGAGCCCAGCACCGCCGCCGCGTCAACGCCCGAGACGCGCGTCGTAGTGGTCGCAGGCGGCGTCGTCATCCGCACGGCGCGGGCGGGGTTCGAGAACTTCCGACCAGGATCGAGATCAAACACGTCAACGCCCCGCTCGCCGCCTGCGGCCCCGAGCGGAGTTACCAGCAGTGTCTCCGTGAGGGCCACGGGCGGCCGGCGTGCGAGCCGCTCCTCAGGCGCTCAACCTGCCCGGCCGCCAAGGCCCCCGCGACCTCCAGCCCGACCGTGCAGAGCCCGCCGCCGCGCGTACCGTACTGACCATTAAGACATGTTGCTGAGAACAGCCGCGGCCGGCGCCGCGCCGGGCAAGGCAATACGCGTGCGCTACCTGGGCTCCGGCCCGCAGTGGGGCGACGGGGGCGAGTTTCATGGCTGGCAGGTGTGGTGGCACGGCGACCCGTTCTGGCCCCGTCGCCGCGGGCGAGCTCGCGGGCAACTGGCTAGGCGTCGAGCTCAGCGAGCGCGCACGCGTCGAGCTCAGCGAGGCGGGATTTGATGGCGTGGGCCAAGTGACCCTAGCGCGGCAAGAATGACGCGCAGCGCTGGTGCTCCCGGGACCTCGCTCTCCGGGTAGAGTCGGCACGAGGATCCGTCTGCAGGCGAGCCGCCGGCGACGTCCTGGCCGTCGACGAGGATAGTCGGCGACCCGTACCCGCGAGCGTGGGCCGGGACGGCATCGGAGCTCACGTCGTGTTCCACCCATGTCGCAGCAAGACCGGCGCGTTCGAGGGCTTGTGCAAGCTGTGCGCGGGCAGCCGGAACGTGCGGGCAGCCGGGGAAGTAGAGCAGCTCCACGGACGGAGAGCGGAGATTGCGGGCGTCCACCGGCCGATCATGCAGCATGAGCCCGACATCCGAGGCAAGTACAAACGACGCTTGGGTGCGCTTGAACGTGAAGGCGCTTTTTGGGTGCATCCTCAGGACGATGCGCCGTCGCCTCGTCCTCGTCCTGACCTCCACCGCGGCTCGCATGCGGGCCGCCCGTAGCGGGCTGAGCTGATGCGCCAGCATCTGCCAGGAGGTCTCGGGCCGGTCCTCGACGTCGTTCAGCTGCGCCGCGCTGCCCGCATGCGCCACCTGCACGCCGGTGGGCCCGCACCACTCGGGTTTGCGGTCTACAGGGTCTTGGCCTTGGCACACGCGGCCGCGTTCTTGTCCTCGTTGCACATGCGCTCGCAGGCGGCCTTGCCCTCGAGCTCGCAGAGGGCCTCGGTGACGCGGTCGTCGGCCTTGCATGCCTCCGCGTCGCCCTTGCCGTCGGCGCAGGCCATCGGGCACAGGTTGAGCGCCGCGGTGACGTGCTTGCCGGCTTCAGGGCTGCGCTTGTCGGCGGCGGCGACGTAGGCGTCGGCAGCCTTCACGCACTCCTCGGTGGTCGCGCTCTTCTTGCCGCAAGCGGCGCCCATGATCAGCCCGAGCAGGGCCACGACGGTGATGCTGTGATGCATATGGCACCCTACCCGAGTGACGCCCGGCCGTCACCGGACGGCCCTGGGGCCGGACAACTTTGCAGCCACCTGTCCCGGGCTCGCTGGTGGATTCGAGAACGTCGGCGTCTGCGGCATGCCGCAGTAAGCCCAGTGCTGCCTGCTCGAGGCGGGCCCCGGACCTCCCACGGTCCCGGGAATGATGCGCCTCTCACCAGTGACGGCATGGACTCTATTGCACGCAGCGCAGCTCCGCGACGCGGAGCCGCCTGCGCGCGCGACCCTCCGCCCAGGCCGCGTAGACCCCGGCGTGTGAGCGGCCGAGGACGAGCTCCTCGGCGAAGTCGTACGAGCGCGCCACTTCCACGGCGCGCCCGGGGCGACCGTCGGCCGCCAGCGGGATCACGAGCGCCTGCGCCGGCGCGACGCAGCGGTGACGGGCGCAGTGCGACACCTCGGCGCCGAGCCAGAAGCGACCACGGTGGTGCAGGAGCGCGGTCGGCCGGGCTCGCGGGAGCGGACCGCGCTCGCCGAGGGCTTGACGCGCCTCGCTGCGCGGCGCCCCGTCGAAGCCGACGGCCACGAACATGAGCTGCGCCGCGCCGCGCACGAACACCACGCCGAGCCCGTCCGACCCGCGTGCCACCCGCGGCTCGTCGACCTCGCCGTCGGCGAGGGTGCGCAGAGGCCCCGACGCGCCGTTGCGATCGAGCAGCCGGAGCACCACCTGCCGCGCCGACGCCGGCGCAGCCGCGTGCACATACACGAGCGCGTAGCCGTCGGGCATGCGCTCGAGGCGGACGCCGCGGATGAGCGGCGCCGAGTCGACCACGTCGACCCGATCGACGGCACCATCACTTTTCACGAGCGCGAACCGGAGCTCCATCGCTCCGTGAACGCCTGCGCGGATCCAGGCGACCGCCCAGCCGCCCTCGGGCCGCGCGACGAGCACCGGCTCCTTGTCGTGCAGCGGGTGCGGATCGACGCGGGCCAGCAGCCCTGGCGCGTGGAGATCGCCGAGGGCGATGTCGTCGTCGCTGTCGTTCGCCACGGTCGTCGCGTAGATCCAGCGCTCTCCGGGCGCGAGGTCGAGGCCGTAGTGGACCGGCAAGGGCGGGGTCCCGCGGCGAATCACGGCCGACGGTGCGTCGAGCTCGATGCGGACCCACGCCCCGGAGTCGTCGGACAGCACGAGCATGGCACCCTCGGCGGTCCAGACGAAGGTCGGACGGTCGCGCAGCGACTTGCTGCGCCAGGTGACGTCGACATCGAGCGGTCGCACCGCGATCTCGTCGCCGCACGGCGCTCCGTCGAGCGGGACCGCGACCGCCGGCGGCGCTCGCGGGACCTCGAGCCCGCCGCCGCGGACGCACGCGAGGGAGAGCGCGAGCACCAGGCCCGCCGCGCTCCCCGGGAATCTCCGGCGACCGGTCGTCGCGCCCGACATCGACGAGCTTGTATCACGGGCGGACGTGCCGCCTCGAGATCGCCGAGGTCGGGCGCCTGGCGAAGGTCCGCACGCGTCGCCAGGCGGGCCGCATGCGAACCACTACTGGGTGCGCGTCCTGTTACGACCCGCTCGACGAGAATGGCCCCGGTGAGCGGCTCGTTTCGGACTCTCGCGACAGGCGCAAGAGACTTCGTCGCGTCGACGCTGGCAACCCACGCCGTCGGCGGCCGTCGAGCCTGGACCTCCCACGGCGACGCTGATGGCGCAGGGAAACGCTGCCGGCCCTGGCGAGCACGTCGGGCGCCTTCGGCGGCTGTCCCGAGAGACAGCCGAGCGGGGTCGACGTTCGCGGGCACGGCATGACGATCCCCGAGAGGGACGCGCCGCCTGTGCGCGGAACCCCCGGAGTGGTACGAGATGGGTCAGGCGTCGCCGGGGTACGAGAACGTCGGCGTGTGCGGCATCCCGCGGCTCGCGCCGGCCGGGCTCTGCGCCGCGTGAACCGCCGGGCGCGGCTCCGACGATCTCCGGCTCGCGGGGTCGCGCGCGGACGTTTGCCCGGGCGCGACCGGCGAGCTTGCGCCGGGACGGCGATGGAGCGACGCTTTTCGGGCCCATGATCATCGAGCTCGAACGCGGCAGACAGGCAACCCTCGATCAGATCCGCGACCTCGCGGTGCGCTTCGGCAATCGTGTCGAACTGAGCGAGGGCACGGGGGTCTACGACACCGTCCACATCATCGGCGACAGCCGCGAGTTCGCCAGCCGCGAGAGCTACATCCTCGGCCTGCCCGGGGTGCGCGCGGCGTGGCAGCCGACCGGCGGCTACAAGAACATCGCCCGGGTCGTGCGCGGCAACGAGGGCAAGGCCCTGCACCGCGAGCGGCGCGTGGTCGAGGTCAAGGGCCTCGACGGCAAGGCGCGCCGGTTCGGCGGCGGCAACGGCAAGCACATCTTCGTGTGCGGCCCGGACTCGCCGCAGACGCTCGAGCAGACGCTGGCGACGGCGCGGATGGCCCGCGAGGTCGGCGAGAAGTTCGGCATCCTCGACCGCGTGATGCTGCGCGGCGGCGCGTTCAAGCCGCGCACCCGGCCGACCGACTGGCGCGGCCTCGGCATGAAGGGCATCGCCATCATGGACGCGGCCCGCGAGGAGACCGGCCTGCCGTACGTCACCGAGGTGATGGACCACAACCTGGTCGAGCAGATCGGCGCCCACGCCGACATGCTGCAGATCGGCACCCGCAACGCCCAGAACTTCGACCTGCTCGAGTCCGTGGGCCGCTTCGGCAAGCCGGTCATCCTCAAGCGCGGGTTCGGCAACGAGGCCGAGGAGTGGTTCTACTCCGCCGAGTACATCGCCAACCAGGGCAACCTCGACATCGTCCTGTGCGAGCGCGGGATGAAGACGCTCTACACGAAGGGCGGCTACTGCCGCAACCAGCCCGACCTCAACGCCTGCACCCATGCCCGCAAGCAGACCATCCTGCCCATCATCTTCGACCCCAGCCACGTCGCCGGCGACCACCGCATCGTCGCCGAGAACCTGATGGCCGCCTGCGGCCACCTGGTCGACGGCTCGATCACCGAGACCGTCCACACCGAGGCCTGGCGCCGCGAGCAGCTGTGCGACGCCGGCCAGGCGCTGGTGATGGACCAGTACTCGATCCTGGTCGAGGCGGTGCTCGAGTACGAGAACCACGTCGCGCCCAGGATGAAGACGATCCTCCGCATGCTCGGGACCGACTGAGCGCGCTCGGGCAGTTGCCCGAAAGGGCATGTACGAAGGGGCATGTTCTTCCGGGCATGCCCCTTCGAGCATGTCTGGAGGGACATGCGGCGAAGGAGCAGGTCCGCCGCGGCGAGATCGAGCAGGGCGGAGCCCGCGCCCGCGAGTCGATCGACGGGCGGGCGAATCGCCGCGGCCGCCCGCTGCGGCGCGAGTCACCGCGAGAGCGCGGGGCGGGCGAATCGCCGCGGCCGCCCGGTGCGGCGCGAGTCACCGCGAGAGCGCGGGGCGGGCGAATCGCCGCGGTCGCCTGGTCCGGCGCGAGTCACCGCGAGAGCGCGGGGCGGGCGGTGGCGGGGGGTGAATGCCTGCGCAGGGCAGCGAGAACGGCGATGCGGGGCCGCGGGTGGCCGCCCGCAACGGTCCGTTCAGCTTCATGGCTGGCGCCCGACGAGCGGGCGGTGGCGCGGGTGGATCGCCCGCTACCCGGGCTACGAGAGCGGGAGCGCGAACGACAGGGCGACCGGGGCGCCGGTGAGGGCGGCCGGGTAGGAGGCGCCGATCTTGAGCTCCGGGCCCGCTTCGCCCTGGGTGAGGGCGGCGCCGAAGCGCGGGCGGATGGGCGTGCCGGGGAGCAGCACCAGGGCTGCGGCCCGGCTCACGGCGTCGGCGGCCTGCTCGGCGCTGGCGCCGGCGGGCACGCGGTCGCGCACCCACAGCGCGAAGCGGACGGTGCGACCGACCAGCAGCTGGCCGGCGAGGCTGGTCGTGTCCTCGCTGCGGTGGACGGTCGGGCAGGCGGCGAGGGTCAAGAGGTCGCTCTGCTGCGGGCCGCCGACGGCGGTCAGGCCGCGGCGCGCCAGGGCCAGCTGGGTCTCGGCGGAGCAGGGCTCGGCGGTGCCGATCGGGATGTCCTCCTGGCCATGTCGGAAAGACCTGGTGGCCGGGGCGCGCAGGTCGGCGTCGCGGCCGAGCTGGGCGAAGGTGCCGCCGAGGCGCAGGCTGGTGGCCAGCAGCGCCGCCACGGCCAGGGCCGCGCCGCCGGCGACGACGCGCTCGCCGGCCGGGGTGGCTTCGGCGGCCAGCACCGGGCCGTTGACCGCGAGGGTGAGCCAGCGGCTGGCCGGGTCGTCGCGCAGCGCGGCGAACTCCTCGCCGAGGTCGCGGGCGTCCGCGAGGGCGGCCGCGTCGGTGAGGCCGACGGCGGCGGGGGCCAGCTCGGCGCACACGGGGGCGTGCAGGTCAGCCGCGACCTCGGCCAGAGCGGCGGCCTCGGCCAGGCTCTTGAGCGGGTCGAGCAGGAACACCGCGTCGGGACGCGCCAGCGGGTCGAGCTCGCCGAGCGCGGCCAGGGCCGCGGGCAGGCCGGCGGCGTCGACGTCGAGCAGCTCGACGTCGAGATCCTGGTCGCGCGGGCATTGCCCCAAGAACAGCCGCAAGGCCCGCCAGCGCAGCTCCGCGGCCCGCAGCGTGGGGTCGGCGAGCACGGCGGCGGCGGCTCGCGCGAGGGCGGCCGACAGCGAGGCGTGGGCGGCCCGCGACGGCTCGGCGGCGGCGCCGGCCGGGGTGCTCTGGACGGTGCCGCGGACGACCGCGTCGATCGCCGAGCTGGCGGCGCTCTTCGGCGCGGTCGAGCCGCGCGCCAGGAGCTCCTCGACGAGGTCGCCGCCGCCCGCGTCGGCGGGCTTCTCGGGCGGCGGGGCGAAGCAGGCGGCGATCTCGGCGTGCAGCGGGCCGCGGCCGGCGATCCGGGCGACCGTCGCCAGCAGCTCGTCGCTGCGCGGGCGGCCGCTGGGGGCGAGCAGCCGCTCGCGCAGGCGGTGCAGCTCGCCCAGGCTCTGCTGCACGACCTCGGCTCCCGAGAAGTCGCGGAAGCGGGAGAACTTGGCCTTGACCTTGAGCTCACCGGCGGCGCCCAGAGCCGGGCCGACGTCGACGTCGACCGCGAGCGACGACTGCGTCAGGCGCTCGGCCAGCTCGGCCAGCAAGATCCGCCCGCGCCGTCCGCTCGGTCGCGGCGACAGCGGCCCGGCGACGAGGAAGTGGAGGCGCGGCGCATTGGAGATCGAGGGCTGCATCGCACGCACGCTACCCAAGCCGCAGGGCCCGCGACAATGCATGTCTCCGCGCGGCGCGATCGCGGCGGTGCGAGTCGGTGCGCGCAAATGCAACGGCGAGCCGAGGGCGCGAGGGTCCGAGGCGCACTGCGAGATGCGAGCGCGCGAGCCGACGTGGGCGGCGAGCCGGGGGCGCGGGGGTCCACCACGAGGCGCGAGCGAGCCGACGAAGCGGCGCGGGCCATCAGCCCACGAGCGCGCGACGCACGTGGCGAGGGCTGTGAGTCCACGAGGCCCCGGCGACGGTGCGAGCCCGCGGGGACGCGAGCAACTTGCCACGTTGGTAGCGAACGGAGCTTCGGGAATACGCCCGCGGGACTGACTGCAGGGCTACGGGAACACGCGGGCGCGGGCGCGCGCCAGGACGCGCTGGGCCTCGTCGAAGATCTCGTCGAAGTTGCCGGCGAGGTTCGACAGGGCGATGGCTTGCTCGGCGCGGGTGATCGCGGCGGCGTAGCGGCCGAGCTGGCACAGCTCGCCGGCGGCGCTGCTGTGGAGCCCGGCGAGGGAGGGGTGCGAGGCGCCGAAGCGAGCTTCGATCCGCGCGATCGACTGCTCGTAATGCGCGAGGGCAGCTCCGTGGTCGAAGGGGTGGAGCATCTGGAGGGAAGGCGCGGTCACGAAGAAGAGCTAGCGCGATCGTGCATTCCGTCCGGTCACTGGCGGACGGCGTGGTCGCGACATGGTTTGTCGTCGCCGCGCATGCCGGAGGGATGCGTGTGCGTAGGGCGCGCCACGGATGAGTGCGCCGCGGGCGCCCCGTACGGGATATCCTCCGCGCTCATGACGAAGTTCCGCCTGTTCCGTCGCCTCGCCTTCGCGTTCGCCATCGTCGCCGCTCCGCTCGCCGCCACCGCCTGCAAGCCGTACGCGGTCGTGCAGCAGTCGGGGCCGCCGTCGGCGCTCAAGGGCGTGACGAACCTGACCGTCGGCTTCGACTGGTCGAAGGTCACCGTGCTCGACAAGGCCAGCGAGGCCGAATACCTGGCCGAAAAGAACGACGAGGAGAAGGCCGACTTCGCCAAGATCAAGCAGGAGACCGACGCGGCGATCCTCGAGGGTCTGCGCGATCGGGGGATCAACGCCACGCCCGCGGCCGCCGACGCCGCGCCCGACCTGGTGGTCGCCTATATCCACGTGACGACCGGCATCTTCACCCCGGTGTACAGCGTGCCGTCGAAGCTCGAGGCCCGCTTCTCGTGGCAGAAGGACGGCAAGGTCACCGACGTGATCGACACCAAGTCGATGGTCGGCGCCAGCCTCACCACGCCGTCCGATCATCAGCGCATGGAGATGGCCGGCCGCAACGTCGGCAAGGCGGCCGCCAAGTTCGTCTCGGACTCGCAGGGCAAGTGACGCGCGCGCCCCAGTGACCCGCGTCGCCGAGGTGCAGGCGGCGCGAACGTCTCCCGCGCCGCGTGGCACCGGCCCACGTCAGGTCGGCGCGCCGCGGGCGGTAGACTGTCGTCGTGCCGTGGCCGCTCACCGTCCTGGCTGTGTTGGTCGGCCTGTTCGCGCTCGACCGGCTGCTCCTGGCGCTCGAGCGCGGCGGGTACATTTATTATCGGGTCCGCAAGCCCTCGGGCTCGGGGGCCGGCAACGCCCTGGCCGAGCTGCAGCAGATGCTGTCGCCGTCGACGCAGCACGTGATCGTCGCCAAGCGAGAGCAGCGGCCCGAGCACGTCGACGACGGCGGCCCGCCCGACCCCGACGGCAAGCCACCGGGGCGTGGTACGCTGGGACCGTGAGCCTGCGGGACAATCGCCGCCGCTTGCCGGTGGTGGCCTCGCTGCCGCGGCCCGACGATCGCCGTGCGCTGACGCGGGTCGCCGGCGAGGCGCCCAGGCCGCGCTACGCGGTGTGGGAGCTGACGCTGAAGTGCGATCAGAAGTGCATTCATTGTGGTTCGCGGGCCGGCGCGGCGCGACACGGCGAGCTGACCACCGCCGAGGCGCTGGCCCTGGTCGCAGACCTGCGCGCGCTCGGGATCGGCGAGATCACGCTGATCGGCGGCGAGGCCTACCTGCGCGACGACTTCATCCTGATCGCCCGGGCGATCCGCAGCGCCGGCATGGACTGCACCATGACCACCGGCGGGCTCAACCTCGGCGAGGAGCGGGTGGCGGCGCTGGCGGAGGCGGGGATCCGCAGCGTCAGCGTGTCGATCGACGGCACGCAGGCGGCCCACGACGCTCTGCGCGGGGTGCCGGGCAGCTTCGAGCGGGCGTTCGCGGCGCTGGCCCGCCTGCGCGCGGCGGGGGTCGGACGGGCCGTCAACACGCAGATCAACCGCCTCACGCTGCCCACGCTCGAGGCGCTGCAGGAGCGGCTCGTGGCCGAGAAGATCGGCGGCTGGCAATTGCAGATCACTGCGCCGTTCGGCAACGCGGCCGACCACCCGGAGATCCTGCTGCAACCATTCATGATGGTCGAGGTGTTCGCGGTGATCGAGCGCCTGATCGCCCGCGGCGCGCCGCACGGGCTGCGGCTGTTCCCGGCCAACAACCTCGGCTACTTCGGGCCGCTCGAGGCGGAGCTGCGCGGGCGGCAGAAGGCCGGCGGGCACTACAAGGGCTGCATCGCCGGCCGCCACGCGCTGGGGATCGAGGCCGACGGGACGATCAAGGGCTGCCCCAGCCTCGGCGGCCCGGCCAACGTGGCAGGCAACGTCCGCGAGCGGCCGCTGCGGGAGATCTGGGAGCACGCGCCCGAGCTGCAGTTCACCCGCGCCCGCACCGTCGACGATCTGTGGGGCTACTGCCGCGATTGCTATTATAATGATGTGTGTATGGGCGGCTGCTCGGCCACCAGCGAGCCGCTGCTCGGGCGCCCGGGCAACAACCCGTACTGTCATCACCGCGCGCTCGAGCTGGCGCGCGCCGGGCTGCGCGAGCGCATCGAGCCGGTCGCGCCGGCCCCGGGGGTGCCGTTCGATCACGGGCTCTATCGCGTGGTCCGTGAGTCCGTCGACCCGGAGCAGGCGGCGCGTGGACCGGTGGGGATCGACGACCCCCGCGTGGGGCGCGAGGTGCAGCCGTTCGGCCCGGGCGTGCCGATCACGTGAGCGAGCGGTCCTTCGGCACCTGTCGCGCAGGGCGAGCTGTCCTTCGGAACATGTGATTGCTGAACACCTGTCCTTGGGGACATTTTTGAAGCCGCGGGTGGGTCCCATGTCAGACATGTCCCTGGGGACGTGTCATCCCATTCACGGCGGCGGGATGCACACGCCGATCGCCTTCGAGGGCCGGAGGCGGCCTGGCGACTCCCGGGGGCGAACGACTTTGCGGCCGAACGTGCATGTTCTTGAGGACATGTCGTGAAGAGCAGGCGGGCCGCGCGTGCGACATGTCCTCTGGGACATGTTCACGGCGGCAGGATGCACACGCCGACGTCGTCGAGGCCGGAGGGCGCCTGGCCCTGATCGAACCAGGCGATGCACTCGACGCCGGCGCCGTTGCACATCGGCGCGGTCAGGTCGCAGTAGCTCAGGCAGCAGCCGGGCGCCTGCGCGTCGCACTCCGTGGCATTGCCTGGGTCCAGGCAGGCGAGGCCGAGGTCGCAGGCGTTGAGGAACTCGCACGGCTCGAACTCGGCGCCGCCGTCTTCCGAGACGTCGACGACGCAGGCGAACTGGGACGTGTCGAAGGGGTTGGAGACGCACACCTCGCCGGGCGCGCAGGCGGGGGCCAGGGGGTCGCAGGTGGGCACGCACACGTGCGCGGTGTCCCCGAACTGGACGCAGGTGGCGGCGGCAGGGCACTCGGGGAAGTCGGGGGTGCCGTCGCACTGGGCGATGCAGGTGCCCTGGAGGGTCTGCCCGTCGACGTCCCAGCACACGCTGCCGACGGCGCACGAGTCGAGGCCGCTGCCGAACGAGCCCTCGACCGTGCACGGCTGGCCGGGCTGGTCCGGCTCGCGCGCGACCGGTACGCACTCGGTCGCGTCGAAGACGTCGCCCTCGCTCTGCTTCGGCGCGCACTTCTGTCCTTCGGGACAGTCCTGCTCGAAGGTGCTGCACTCGATCGGGTTGGCGAAGTCGGCCGGGCAGCCGCCGTAGAAGCTGCAGCCGGTGTCGCTGGTGTCGATGTCGCCGGTGCTCGACAGCTCGCCGGTGCTGCTCGCCTGCGTGGTCGCCGGGCCGTCCGTGGTCGCGGTGCTCGCGGTCGACGTGGTTCCCTGCGTGCTCGAGGAGGTCGGCGAGGTGGTCGTCGTGTCGCCGCCGCTGCTCGTGCTCGTGCCCGTGCTCGGGGTCGCGGTGTCGCTGCCGGTCTCCTCGACCGGCCGGCCGCTGCACGCCGCCTCGAGCGCGCCGAGCAGGACGACCGCCCCGAGGCGCGCGGCCCCGGTGGTGCGCAGCGAACGGCCGCAGAACGGGCACGCGCCCTCGCTCGGGCGGACATGGCGGTGACAGGCGTCGCAAAGCTTCATAACCCGGCGAAACTACCATATCGCCATACGAGGCGTCCAAGAGTTCGCCATCCGCGCCTCAGGAAGAAGCTCGGGGGCGCTGGGGGACACCCCGGAATGCAGGGGCACGAGACGGCGTGCGGCGAGAGCGGAGGTCGCCATGAAGCAGGGGCATTGTCCAGGGGCGGGCCGCTCGAGCCGATCCTCGACGCCTCAAAGTGCGCAGGACGCGTGCCTCACCACCGGTCCGCCAATGCGAGGATCACCGGGAGCGCGAATCCGCCCCGCGGCGGGAGGGGACAGCGGGCGATTGTGCCGTACCTTGCGATCGTGACCCAGGACCCCGCGGCTGCCCTGGCGGCGCTCACGGAGGCCGAACAGCTGGCGCGGCAGATCCAGCGCGACCTGTGGCGGCGCGCGCTGATCGACCAGCTGGCCGTCGGGGCCCGGCCGGAGCTGGAACACGCCCGGCCGGGCAGCCTGGCGGCGTCGCTCGGGCTGCCGGCGTGGGCGTGGATGGTGTGGGCCGGGCTGGCGGCGGTGGTGTTCACGGCCCCGGCGCCGGGGTTCCTGCTGCTGGCCGGGCTGGCGGCGGCGCTCGCCCTGGTCATTCGCACATGGCTCACGGTACAGGCGGCGCCGCAGCTGTTCAGCCCCGACGCGGCGGCGCTGTCCCGCCTGATGGCCGCCCTCGAGGCCGGCGCCCGCGAGATGCGAGCCCTGCCGACAGACCCCTACCGCGACCACCCATGCGAATGGGTCGGAGGCGATCCGACCGCCGCCGAGCGCCCGTGGACCGAATTGTCGACCATCGCCCGCACGGCCGCGGCGCTGCGTCGCCGGGCCCTCCCTCCTGGCGAGCGGCCGGCGGGCGGCTGAGCGGTCGTAACGGCGTCACGGACTGACCTTCGGGACATGGCGAAAAGGCCCGGTTCGGCGCGATCCTGCGCCGATGTGCAGCCTCGAACCTCACGCTTCCGCGCAGCGCGGTTGCGCCCGGTCGGGGTAAGCTGGGGACGTGCGGGGAATGAGACCAGACCTGTCCACGCCGCCGGTCTGCGAGGCCCTGGCCGCGGCCGCGTCCTGGCGCGCCGGCGCGGCGTCCGCCGGCGCGGCGGCGGCTGTCCCTGAGGACATCTCTGGCGATTCGCTCGCTGCGGTCCTGCCATTTGCGGGTCGCGCCAATCGGGTCCGCCGCCGGTATGGGGCGGTCGACGCATTATCCCCGGTATCCCGTCCGGCGATCACCAATCACGGGGGTCCAGCATGCTCGGCGTTCGTTCTCCGATGAAGCCGACCCTCGGCGAGGGTCGTGGCGTCGCCGTCCGCGGCGGAGTGGGCCTCGCGGCCCTCGTGCTCGCGGTCGCCTGCGAGGGCCCCGAGCCGGCCGCCTCGTCGTTCGCCATCCCGCCGGCCCTCACTGCGTCGACCTCGACAGGCGAGGGGCCGGAGGGCTCGACGAGCACGACCACCTCGTCCTCGTCGTCGTCGTCGTCGTCGACCGAACGTGTCCCCGAGGACAGCTCGACCGGCAGCAGCGGCGAGGCGAACACGACGGTGCCGCTGCAGGACCTCGGGATGCCCGACCTCGGCGACCTGCACCCGGTCGGTTGCAAGGGGAAGATCGACTTCCTGTTCGTCATCTCGCGCTATGCCTTCATGGACGTCATGCAGGCCCGGCTCATCGAGGCGTTCCCGTACTTCATGGAGACGATCGAGAGCAAGTTCGCCGACTTCGACTATCAGGTCATGGTGATCGACCCCGACGAGACGTGGGGCCACGCCTTGTGCAACGAGGATTGCAGCCCCGAGGGGTGCTCGGTCCCGGACTACCCGTGCGAGGCGGCGGCCGAGCTCACCGCCTGCGACACGACGCTGGGCGCGGGGACCGTCTTCCCGGCCGGCAAGGGCGCGTCGAACCACGACTGCGGGCTCCTCGGCGGCCGCCGCTACTTCACCCGCGAGCAGCCGGACCCGGTCGGGACCTTCGCCTGCCTGGCCCAGATCGGCCTCAACGGCGACGACGAGCTCGGCGAGGCGGTGACCGCGGCGGTGTCGCCGGCGCTGAACGGCCCCGACGGCTGCAACGAGGGGTTCATCCGCGACGACGCGCTGCTGATGATCACGTTCATCGCCAACACGCCCGACACCGACTCGGAGGGCAAGCCGAAGCTGTGGGCGGAGGCGATCACGAACGCCAAGCACGGCGACCCCAGCTCCGTGGTGATGTTCAGCATCCAGAAGCCGGAGTGCAACCCATGGGACATGGTGTGCGACCTGGTCAAGTACTACTTCCCGTACTGGTACATCATCGACAACGACGAGCCGGACTATCGGCCCGGGTTCGACATCGCGACGGATCGGATCAACCAGGCCTGCTCGGCCTTCATCCCCCAGTGAGCGCTACGGAGCGATGAAGGCGACTGCGGGGTAGCCGCCCGCCGTCATGCCGCCGGCGTAGATCTGGCCGTAGGGCCCGATCGCCAGGGCCGTGGGCGTGTGGAGGGCGAGCGCGTCCTGGTGGTCGTAGGACCAGACCGGGTTGGCCTGGAGCGGGAACCACGCCTCGGCGAAGAACGAGGTCGAAGCCTGCTCGCCGTCGCGGGCGGCGACGAACACGACGTAGCCGGCAGGGTGCCAGGCGAGCGCCCGCGGGTCGGCGAGCAGCGGATCGAGCGAGCGCTGCCAGACCTGCTCGCCGGTGCTGGTGAACATCCGCAGCTCGGCGAGGTGCTCGCATTGATCGCCGCAGCCGTAGCCGCCGGTCATCGTCCGCGCGCCGGCGTCGATCGCCAGGACGCGGCCGCCGCTCTGGCTGCCGCTGTCCTGCGGGGCGACGCGCCACGTGGGGTTTTCGCCGGCGGCGTCGATGTCGAGCAGGAATTGCCGCACTCGTGTGATGTTGTCCCCGTCGTGCTTGCCCTTGAGCTCGCCGGTCACGAGCAGATGCTCGCCGGTGAAGCTGCAGTCGTTGGGCGCTTCGTTGAAGCCGGTGAGCACGGGCGGGTCGGTGTCCGGCACATAATCGTAGGTCAGGTTCTTGCCGGGTTCGCCGGGGACGAACAGCCACACGGCCGCGGTCGCGAGCTTGCCGTCGGGCCGGGTGCCGCACACCGCGGCGCGGTCGCCGTCGAGGGCGAGGGCGCGGGCGACGTCGCCGACGACGCCGGTGCCGACCTGGGTGGGCTCGGCGGCCCAGGCGTCGAACTCGCCGAGCCACCAGCGGAGCTCGCCGTCCTCGAACTTCTCGACGAGGACGTGGAGGGCGCCGTCGGCGTCGACTGCGAGGTCGATGGCGCTGCACTGCAGGCCGGGCTTGACCTCGAACACGTCGCCGGGGCCCCAGCTGCCGCCGAGGTCGCGGCGGCGCAGGTAACAGCGCGCCTGTCCCTGGGGATAGTAGGTGCCGAGCTCGATGAGCTCGTGCGACGGGGTGACGGCGAGGGCGACCACGGTGCCCTTGCCGATCGCGTTGTCGCCCTCCCAGAACAGCTCGCTGCCGAGCGGCGGCAGGGCCACGGTGAACGGGATCTCGAGCGGCTCGCTCTCGAGTTCGCCGCGCCAGGCGACGAAGGTGGCGAGGTGCGGGCCGTTGTCGAGCGCGGTGTAGATGACGATCTGGCCGGCGAAGCTGTCGGCCTCGGCGGGGCCGAGCTCGATCGGCGCGCCGCCGTCGACCCGCATGCGCACGCCGTCGGCGTGGAGCGTGCCGATGGCGACCTCGACCGGGCCGGCCTGCTGCAGCGGGTCCGGGCCGAGCGCGCCGTCGACGATCGCCGGCGGCGCGAGCGGATCGTCCTGCGTGGTGCTGCTGCCGGCGGATCCGCTGCCGATCGAGGTGGTCCCCGGGTCGTCCGCGGTGGTCCCTGGGGTCAGCTCCGGCGCGCCGGTGGTCGGCAGGCCGCCCTCGCTGACGCCGCTGGTCGCCGACGTCGACGTCTCCTGCGCCGGCGGCGTGTCCTCGGAGGTGACGTGGTCGAGTCCGGGCGCCGTGCAGGCCGCGACGCCGAGCACGACGAGGCCCGGGAGGCTGAGGGGGGCGCGCCGCTTCATCTCCGGGTCCGCGAACAAGAGGGTAGCCGAGCCCAGCGAGTTCGCGGGTCGACACGCGCGTGACTTCGAGAGCGCACGCGAGTTCGCCGAGCATCGATTGCGCGACAGACCCTTGTTCGCGGCCATTCTGTGCGCTCTGGCGATTGACCGCGGGCTGTCAATGTCAGGCCCGTAAGGGCTGGCGCGGCCGCGAATTCGTGGCAGGCCACGGTCTCGACATCACCCACGCGCGCGCGCCGGCGCTCATGTCATGATTTCGCGCGGCGCGGAAATGCTCGCACGGGGGATCCTGGGGACACGCGGGGGCCGCGAGCGCGCGCGGACGAGCGGCCGTGGGGGTGTTTCGCGCGGGGGGCGCACTGGATGTCTGAAGAGACATGTCCTTCGGGCCTGTGACGTCGTGCCGCGAATGTCACGAGCGCGGAGGGGGTCGACTCATACCATTGGCCCAGGTTCGCGATCGCATATGGCCGTAGGACACGGGGGCGGCGGTGGACCGTGGCCGCTCGGCCGAGGCCTCCTCAGAAGCGGCCCGAGAGGGTGAGCATCGCCGACCAGGGGCTGGCGGACACGCGGGCGGTGGTGCGTCCGCGCTGCGGGAGCGCGAGCAGGACGACCCCGGTGACGGCGGCGATGCTGGCGACGGCTCCGGTGACGCCGGCCACTGGGGTGAGGTTGCGGTAGATGTCGGCGAGCTGGGCGACCCGCTCGAACTCGGCGGAGGTGATCGGTCGCTGCTCGGCGTCGACGCGCTCGCCGATCTCGACGATCTCGCCGTTGACCTGGCTGCGTCGCACCAGCATCACGGCCGTGCCGACGCCGAGCCCGAGGCCGCCGACCAGCAGCAGGCTGCCGGCGATGATGCGGCGGCGAAAGCGGTCGGCCGGCCCGCTCTCGGGCGGTGGTGGGCCCGCAGGGGCCGCCGCTTCGGCGCGCAGCGAGGGGGTCGTCGGCGGCGGAGACTTCGACCGCGAGACGTCGAGCAGGGCCGGCTGCGAGGCGTCGGTCGGCGGCGGCGCGACGGGCCGCGGGCGCTGCACCACCGGCAGCAGGGCGCCCGGGCTCGCCGGCGGCACGTTGGCGGTCGCCCGCGCCTTGACGCCGCAGGGGTCCTTCGTCCCCTGCCTGGCCAGGCCCGACTCGGTGACGTCGCGCAGCCGGCTCGCTACGGCCTTGGTGTCGCCGAAGCCGACCTCGCGCTCGACGCGGCGGTACAGGTTGCGGGCGCGACACAACCCTGCGGCCTCGCCGGTGGCCGCGAACATGCGGTGGTAGCCGCGCAGCGCGTAGAAGGCGAGCTCGCGGCGCTGCCACGGCTCCAGGTCGACGCGGGCGAACGCCGTCTCGCCGTCGCGCGCGAGCTCCTCGAACCGCTCCTGCTCGACGAGCTCCTGCATGTGCCGCTCTAACCGGCCGAAATTCGTCGGCTGCGTCGCGGGGACCGGCGCCGCCGCGACGCCGGCGGCGAGGACGATGCACAGGCAAGGATTCATCGCCCCGTAGACATACCACAACCCGCCAGCGGTCGAGCAGCGCAGCGGGTGACGCGCGCCGACAATTGCGTTCGCGGGTCTGACGAGGCACCCTCCCGGTGATGCCCGTCGCGCCCGAGTCGCCCCGGTTCCGCCTGGTCGAGCGGATCGACGAGGAGCCGGGGCGCAGCGTGTACGTGGCGCATGACGAGCGCGAGCGGACGCGGGTGCAGCTGGTGTCGCTGCAGCACGCGCTGCCACCCTCGGCGGCCGAGCGGTTCGGTCGCGACGCGAAGCTGCTGGCGGCGCTGCGCCACGCGTACATCGCCGCGGTCGTCGATCACGGGGTCGGCGGCGACGGCCACCCGTACTTCGTGCGCGAGGACGAGGGCGGGGTGTCGCTGGCGCAGCGGTGGATGCAGGGGCCGCTGGCGACGGACACGTGTTGGCAGGTGGGGCTGCAGATCGCCGAGGCGCTGATGTGCCTGCACGAGCACGGCCTCGTCCACGGGGCGGTGACGGCCCGCAACATCCGCTGGAGCGACGCCGGCGTGGCCCGCCTGCTCACCGCGCCGCGCACCGACGAGGCGGACGGTGAGAGGTCGCCGCGCGCCGACCTGGGCCAGCTCGCGCGCACCTTGAAAGCGCTGATGGACCGCGACGATCCGGCCGAGCCGGTGCCCGAGCCGCTGCGCCGGGTGCTCGAGCTCGCGGCCGATGTCACGGGTCACCCGCAGCTGCGCGCCGAGGAGCTGCGCGCGGCGTGGCTGGCCGCGGGCATGGAGGTGTGGCCGCACAAGCTGGCGGCGACCCAGCCGATGCTGCGACCCGAGCCGCAGGTGTGGCCGCCGGCGGCCGACCTGACGACGGCGCCGCCGGAGCAGCCGAGCTGCAGCGACGCCGGCGAGGTCGGCTGCAGCGCCTCGGCGCCGCCGCGGCTGTACGCGCGTCGGCTCGAGCTGCGCACGCTGCTCGGCCAGGGCAAGTGCGGGCAGACGTGGCGGGCGTACCACCACATCCTCGGGCGCGACGTCGCGGTGAAGATCTTGCCGCGCACTCTGGCCCGCACGCCGGTGCTGGCCGATCTGTGCCGCGAGGCGATGGCGCTCGACAAGCTGAGCCACCGCGCGTTCCCGCGGATCTACGAGTGCGACTACAACGACGACGGCTCGTGGTACCTGGTCGAGGAGCTGATCGACGGCGAGCCGCTGACGCGCACGATCCAGCGCGGGCCGATGGACCCGCTGGCGGCGGTCGAGCTGGTGCTCGAGCTGGCCGAGGCGCTGCAGGAGGCGCACGCCCGCGGGATCCTCCACGGCGACCTCAGCTTCACCAACCTGATGCTCGAGCGCAGCCTGCCGCCGCGGCCGCGCATCATCGACCTCAGCGAGTGCCGCTTCCTCGACGCGTTTTACGCCGCCACCGACCAGCGCTACGCGCCGACGCCCCGCCACCGCGGCGACGACGGCCGCGCGTTCGGCCACCCCGGCTTCGCCGCGCCGGAGCTGTTCCGCGGCGGCGCCAAGTCCGAGCGCAGCGACGTCTACTCGCTCGGCGCGGTGCTGTTCATGCTGATCACCGGGGCGCAGATGCCCAACGCGGTCGTCCGCGAGCTGCTGGCCGCCGAGCCCGCGGAGGGCGCCGAGCGCCTGCGCGAGCACGTGGTCCGCGCCGCGCCGCAGCTCGAGGACACGTTCCTCGCCGGGGACTTCCAGGACATCCTCGCCCAGGATCCCGAGCTGCGCGTCCAGTCGATGGCCGAGCTGGTCGAGCTGCTCCGCGCCGAGCGCGACGCGCTGCGCAGCTTCCACAGCGACCGCGGCGAGCGGGCGAGCCCGCCGGCCGCGGCGTCGACCGGGTCGCGCCCGCGCGCGGCGGCGCCGGTGGCCGCGCCGACGCCTGCCTGGAAGGACATGTCCCCTGAGACACCCTCGCGGCCGGCCGCGCGCCCGCGCCGGGGGCTGGCGCTGGGCCTGACCCTGGCGATGCCGGCGATCTTCCTGGCTGTCTTTTTCGCCATGTCCGAGCAGACAGGCTCGGTGGTGTCCCCGAGCGGTGCGCCCCCGCCCGCGCCGGCCGCTGCGCCTGCGGTCGAGTCGCCGCCCAGCCCGGCGCCGCGGCCGGGGCCGACGCGCGCCGAGGTGATCGCCGCGGTCGAAGGCCTGGCGCCGCGCCTGCGCGCGTGCCCGGGGGCGCCGCGGCGGCTGGTGATGGCGCTCGAGGTCGGCGGTCCGACCCGGCTGCTCGAGGTCCAGCACCTCTCGGTCGACGATCAGCACCCGCTCGACCGCTGCATCCGCGAGCTCGTGGCGCCGCTGCGCTTCGAGGGCGCGCCGGTGCGCCACGCGATGACCGTCGACCTCGGCGGTTGAGCCCGCCGATGCGGTGGCGACGAGCGTCGGTCCGGCGTGTCTGCGGTCGCGTGAGTTCGTGGGGAGGGCAGGTGTCGCGGGTGCTCCGAGGATCGCGTACGCCGGCGGGGGAGCGATTGATTCGCGTCCTGCGGCAGAACGACGGCCGCTCGCCGGCGTTGGCACGTGGCGATGGACGACGACGGACGCGAGCCGCTGCGCACGTTCGCGGTCGCCTCGCTGTGGTCGATCGTCAGCGCGTTGCCGTCGCTGGTCCTGCACGCGCTGGAGATCCCCGGGATCGAGGGCGACGCGGCCGACGCCGGCCCGCTCATCCTCTCGGGCCTGTGGTTCCTCTGCGGCGGCCTGACGTCGCCGGCGCTGGGGCGGATCCTCGGGGCCGTGCCGGTGGTGAAGGCGCTGCCTCCGACCGAGCGCCGCCTGGACCATCTGCCGGCCGCGTGCGCGCTGCTGGTGCGCGAGGCGGCGACGATCCGCGGCCAGCTCGAGGCGCTCCGCTTCGACGAGGCGCTGCAGCGGGCGTGGGAGCTCGCCGGGGAGGTCGAGCGCGCCGGTCCCGAGGTCCGCGCGGTGCTCGAGTGGTGCGGCGCGTCGCTGCAGGCGGTGCGCGAGATCGCGGCGGCGCGCGCGGGCTCGGCGATCCCCGACGAGCGCCTGCGGACCTGCCTCGAGGGGGCGCTGGCGGAGTTCGAGCGCGCGCTGAGCTCGCCGCGCTCGGGGCTGTTCCGCTGAGCAGAGGCGCCGACAGGTGGCATCCGTCGCCTGGCGGCTGCGCCGGGGCGGAGCGGCTGCGGGATCTTGCCATGACATGTCCTGAGAGCCAGGTCGGTGCGGCGCTGGAGTACCTCGAGGTCTGCGCCGAGGGACCTGCAGCGGGGCGCCAGTCGGGGGCCTGCGTGGAGCGCAATGCCGCCCTTTCGGACCTGGGGAGGCCGCCTCGCGCGCGCGGCATGGGCTGTCCTTTGGGACATGCCGTGGCAACACGCCGGCCTCGCGGAGCCGATCGCGCGAATGTCCTTGGGGACATGTCGAGGCGACGGGCAGGCCTCGTGGGCCAAGTCATCAGGCTGTCCCTTGGGGCATGTCAAGGCGACGAGCCGGCTTCGCGCAGCGGCCATTCGGATGTCCCTGGGGACATGTCGAGGCGCGCGGTCCTCGGCGACCGGTCTTCCGGCTGGCCTTCGGGACATGTCGCGGCGCGACGGCCCCGCGCGGCGAGTCGCCCGTCTGTCCTTCGGGACCTGTCGAAGCGACGCGCCGGCTGGGCGCGGCTGTCTCTCGAGTCAGGTCGGAGCCGGGAGCACGCCGGCCTCGCGCAGCAGGCCGAGGTGGGTCGGCGTGGCGATGCCGTGCTCGGCGGCGGCGGCGACGAACCAGCCGTTGCGCCACGGCCAGTCCTTGACGGCGCCGCGGTAGGAGGCGATCGCGCGCGAGTAGGCGCGCAGGCGCTGCAGCAGCGGGGCCGCGTCAACGTCGACGCCGAGGGCGGCGCGGCCGACTGCCAGGAGCTCGTGGACGAGGGCGTCGAGCAGCTCGTCGTGGCGCTCCAGCGCCTCGCCGACGGTGCAGGCGAACCGCTGGCAGAGCAGGCCGAAGGCGCAGTTCCAGAGCAGCTTCTCGAGCATCGCGGCGGCGAAGGCCTCGCGGGCGACGACCTCGACCGGCAGGTCCATCGCCCGCAGCCAGGTCGCCACGGCCTCGGCGTGCGGGCCGGTCAGCACGCTGGTGCCGCCGGGCTCGATCGCGGCGCCGCGGCGCGGCACGGCGAAGTAGAGCAGGGCGCGGGTGCTGTCCTGAAGGCCATGTGCGAACAGCCAGGGCTCGAGGACCCCGTTCTGCACGAACACCAGGTCGGGGCGGCGCGCGGGCGGCACGCGGGCGAGCGCGTCGTCGAGGCCGGCGTTGTCGACGGCGACCACGACGGGCTCGCCAGGGGGACCGTCCAGGGCCTCCCAGCCGGCCTCGCGGGTGACGAGGGCGACGGGGATCGGGCTGCGAGCGGCGAGGGCGCCGCCGACGCGGCCGGCGCCCAGGATCGTGACACGCGACAGGACAGGCACGGCGAGCGGAACGTACGCCCGATCGCCGGACCTGTCGAGCCGCGGCGGGCGTCAGTTGGGCTGGACGCCGGGCTGCGAGGCCTGGACCGACCAGACCCAGTCGTCGAGGAGGACCAGCGAGTCCCACTGGCCGTCGGCGGTGTCCCAGATGGCGAAGCGGATCTCCATGATCTCGCCGCCGGTGACGTTGCCCGACATCTTGAGCCAGCCGGTCGCGCCGCCGGTGTGGTTGTTGCCGTTCTGGCAGTAGTCGAGGTTGTCGTTGACCTGGAAGCCGGTGCCGGCGACGCCCTGCGTGCCGGTGCAGTTGTTGTAGTTGAACGCGGTGCCGTAGCAGCCGACGATGCCGTTCTGGCACTGCGTGAACAGGCCGGGCGCGGCCTTGGCGATGTTGACGCCGACCGGGTACTTCTGGTTGTTCGGCGCGTTGTAGATGGCGATGTTGCGGTCGTTCGGGTTGCCGGCGGCGTTCGAGTTGACGAGGGTGACGAACAGGTCGTTGAAGGCCGTGCACACGTACTCGGGCCACTCGGCCGAGTAGAAGTACATCTGGACGTTGAACGACTTGGCGTTGGTCGGCACGCGGATCCGCAGCTTCAGCATCGCGCTGTCGAAGGTGCTGTTGCCCTGGGCGCCGGGGCAGCCGGGCGCGTTGGGGAAGTTGCCGCCGTTGGCGGCCAGCCAGTCGGCCGGGGCGGGGCTGTTGGCGCCGTTGATCTTGCCGGGCTGGAAGTCGGCGTAGGGCGGGTTGGCGTCGTTCTGGTCGGCGGCGTTGCCGGTCGAGAGGATCGCCAGGCTCGCGTTCTGCTGCGGGACGACGTTGGTGCCGAAGCCGGGGCGGATCGACTTGGCCTGCGAGTCGATCGCGCCGGCGCCGTTGGCCCGGCTGAGGGTGCCGGAGATCACGCCCCACTTCTTCTGGTTCTGCGGCGGGTTCTCGGTGGTGGTCTGGCAGAGGTCGATCGCCTTGGCGTACTGGAGCGGGTCCGACGAATTGCTGGGCAGGCCGCCGTCGCACGAGGGGACCGGGTTGTCCTTGGTGCCGTCGCAGTCGTCGTCGACCATGTTGCCGCCGACCTCGAACGCGCCCGGGTTGACGAGCGCAGGGTTGAGGCAGCTCGGGCCGACCTCGTCGCAGCAGTCGCCGCCGCACACGGTGTAGCCGTCGCCGTCGGCGTCCGCGTCCTCGTCGACCTGGCCGTTGCAGTTGTCGTCGAGGCCGTTGCTGCAGATCTCGGTCGGGTTGGGCGTGACCTCGCCGTTGCACGGGCCGTAGCCGGTGCCCTGCGGGTTGCAGGTCTGCATGCCCTGCTTGCAGATGCCGACGCCCTGGGTGCCGTCGGGGCCGGTGTAGCAGGCGATCTGGGTGCCCGGGTCGCACTGGCACGGGCCCTGGTTCTCGCAGCCGTTGCCGGGGTCCTTGTCGCAGTCGTTCCACGGCGCCTTGCACGACGCGAGGCCGCACTGGGCCATGAGGCACGCGGCGTTGCCGTTGGGCGGCACCGGGCAGGCGTTGCCGCAGCTCTGACAGTTGGCGGTGTCGACCAGCAGGTCGACGCAGCTGTTGCTGCAGCAGGCCAGGCCGTCCTGACACGGCTGCATGTCGTTGCAGCCGGGCACGCACTCGCCGGCGTCGCACACGGTGCCGAGCGGACAGTCGCCGTCGCCGAGGCAGCCCTTGCAGGTGTTGCTGCCGACGTCGCACTTGGTCGGGGCGCTGCAGTCGGTGTCGTCGTTGCAGCCGGGGATGCACTGGTCGCCGTTGGGATCGCAGAACTGTCCCATGGGACAGTTCGCCTCCTCGCACGGCATCGACATCGTCGTCGAGGTGCCGGGGTCGGTGGTCGTCGTGCTCGGGTCGGGGCCGGTGCTCGAGGTGTCGCTGGTGCCCGGGTCGGTGGACGTCTCGGGCGGCATGCCCGTGGTGCTGTCGGTCCCCCCCGACTCGGTGACGACCGTGCTGTTGCCCGGATCGGTCGGGGTCACGGTCGTCGTCGTCGGCTCGGTGTCCTGCGGTCCGCTGGTCGAAGAGACCTGGTTGGTGGTGGGGTTCGTCGCAGTGGTGATTTGCGGCGAGGTCGGATCGAAGGACGTTGCCGGCTGATCGTCGCCGCAAGCCGCGAGCAACACGGCACACGACGCGAGGGCCACGATATCGGGGCGAAACTTGTGCATTACAGCCACCGTATCAGGGTCGCCGCTATGCATCAATCAGCGAGACGGACGCGGCGAGGCGCGAAGCGCCTCGCACGGCCGCACGTCCTCCGAGCGTGCGGCCCGAGGGCCGGGGCCGGCGACGGTAATCCGCAATCGACGATGCCCGCGCCGAGGACGACAGCGACCTCGGCCGGTCGACCCGCGAATGCGCCGAGCGTCAGCCGGGCTTGCAGTAGTACTCGACGCCGGCCTCGCCGGTCTGCTTGAGCGAGCCGCAGGCGGTGCCGCACAGCTCGATGGCGGTGTACGGCGGCGCGGGCTCGACGTACTTCCAGCCGTTCTCGTTGGCGCAGTTGCCAATCTGCGGCACCTCGACGTTGCCGATCTTGACCTTGGTGAACTGCGGGAACCCGGGCGGCTCGTTGAGCGCGATGACGCAGCTCTGGGCGTCGGTGACGATGGCGTTGAGCGCGGCCTGCAGCTCGACCTGGTTGTCGGCGCTGTAGAACTTCTCGGGCCCGGGCTTGGCGGTGCCGCCCTGCATCGCCAGCTCGTTGAGCTTCTGGTACGGGTTGATGTTGTCGGGGCTGCCGTCCATCTGCACCGGCGACACGGAGTTGGCGATGGCGATGCCGATGACGTAGGTCGGGATGCCGTCCTGCGTGAACGCGTTGCCGACCAGGGTGTGCAGCGACTGGTCGTAGTTCTCGAACAGCGGCGGCGGCTGCAGGCCGGTGGTGCAGTTGGCCGCGCCGTCGGTGATCAGCATGACCGCCCGCGGGATCATCGGGTCGAGGCTCTTGAGGTGGTTCAGCGCGGCCAGGACGCCGGCCTGGGCCGGGGTGCCGCCCTTGATGGTGTTGTTGTTCTGCGCCGGCAGGGCGTTGAGGATCGGGTTCTTGTTGAAGGGGGCGACCGGGACCTCGACGTTGCCGTTCACCGGACAGGCGCCGGGGACGTAGGTGTCGACCGCCTGCTTGTTGGGGAACAGGTTCATGCCGAAGTTGAAGTCGGCGTTGAAGGCGGTGAGCACCTGGTCGACGACGGCGTAGAGGCTGTACCAGCGGCTCACCGTCGGGGTGCCCGGGTTGGCGTCGTGGTCCCACAGGGACAGCATCGAGCCCGACTTGTCGAGCACGAGCATGACGTTCGGCACGACCGGGGTGAGGACCACCTGCATCTCGTTGCACGGGATGTCCTCGGTGGTGGTGCCCGGATTGGTGGTGGTGGTCGTCGTCGAATCGGTGGTGGTGGTAGTCGTCGACGTCGTCTCGCTGGGGTCGACGGCGGTCGTGCTCGAGCTGGTCTCGCTGTCGCTGGTGGTCGAGGTCGTCGTCTCGGGCGGCTCGCCGGTCAGGGTGTCGGTGGCCGTCTCGGTGACGCCCATCGTCGCAGTGACCATGCCGGTCGAGGTGCTGTCGGTGGTGGTCGGCACGCCCGAGCTGTTGCTCGTGCCGCCCATGGTGCCCTCGCTGGTGGTCGGCACTGTCGCGGTCCCGCTGTCGCTGCCCTCGCTGGTTCCGAGGGTGTCGAGCCCGGTCGGCTGGGTCGACATCGTGGTCTGCGAGGCCACGCCGGTCTGGGACGTTTGCATGCCGTCGTCGCCGCAACCCACGACGAGGCCGAGCGAAGTCATCCATACGAGAGAAGTTGTGCGTGCCATAATTTTCACCGCGCGAAGAAGTCGAGCCGATCACGACTATCGCCCGGCGACGACGCAGCTTTCAAGCGCGCGAGCCCCGTTGATTTCGCCGCGGCAGCGCCGCAGCGAAGGCGAGTTCAGGGCAGCGGAATCGCGCGTGGCGTGGTGACGACGTCCCACGTGCGCGCGACCTGTGGCGACAGACCTTCGCCCCAACACAGGACGCGCTCGCCGTCGCCGGCGCACGCGCTCTGCGCCCCGACGGCGAGGAGGCTCGCGGGCGCGGTGAGGGCGACCTCCGGCGCGAAGCGCTGGCCCGCGGCGTCGCCGTCGCCCCAGCAGAGCACGCTCTTCGCCTGTCCGATCGCACAGGTGGTGTCTTCGCCCGCCGCGATCGCGCGCGCGCGGCCGAGGTCGGGCACGCGGGTCGGCGCCGCGCGATCGGCCCGCGAGCCGTCGCCGAGCTGGCCCATCAGTCCGTCGCCCCAGCACACGACGTCGCCGCCGCGCCGCAGGGCGCAGGTGTGGAGCCGCCCGGCCGCGAGGGCGATCGCGTCGTCGAGCCCGCGGACGGCGACGTCGGCGTCGCGGGACTCGGTCGTGCCGTCGCCGAGGCGACCGCTGTGATTGGTGCCCCAGCAGCGGACTTTACCGCTCGTGTCACGGGCGCACGTGTGCGCGGCGCCGAGGGCGAGCTCGACTGCGCCGGCGATCGTGCGCTCGTGCGACAGCGGCTCGTCGGCGAAGGCGTGCCAGCACACGACCGCGCCGCCCTGCCGCAGGCCGCAGGTCCGGTGCCCGTAGGTCGCGAGGTCGACGACGTCCGCGAGCCCGGCCACCGGGCCCGGGCGCGGGCGGCTGCGCGTGTCGATCGGGGGCAGCGGCCGCGGGCCGCGGTGCTCGTCGACCGGCTCCCCCGAGGGGACGCCGCGACCGGCCAGCTGCCCGAAGGTGTCGTCGCCCCAGCACATGACTGTTCCGCCATGTTCCAAAGCGCAGGTGTGACGCGCGCCGACGACCAGCTCGCGCACCCGGCCGAGGTCCGCGACCGCGGTGGGGCCGTCGCGGCGGGTGCGGGCGCCGTCGCCCAGCTGGCCGTACGTGCCGTCGCCCCAGCACCAGGCGCCGCGGTCGTTCCAGGCGCACGCGTGGACCTCGCCGACGGCGAGGCCGGTCGCCGGGAGGGCGTGGACCGTCGGGCCCGCGGCGGCGGCGGCGGTGGTGCGCTCGCCGGCCTGGGCGAATTCGTTGTAGCCCCAGCACGCGACGTCGCCGCGCCTGCGCCGGACGCAGGCGTGGGCGCTGCCGAGGGCGAGCTCGACCGCGTCGTCGATCTCGCGGACCGGCGCGGGGCGATCGCGGGCGAGCTTGCTGCCGTCGCCGAGCTGGCCGTCGCGGTTCTCGCCCCAGCAGGCGAGGGCGCCGGTGCGGCGCAGCGCGCAGGCGAAGTCGTCGCCGACGGCGGCGGCCGCGGGGTCGGCGAGATCGGCCACCTCGGCGAGGCGGGGCCTTGCCACCGCGACGCCGTGGGGGCTGCGCGGCGGCTCCACGGTCGGCGGGCGGGCGTCGCCGAGCTGTCCTTCGGAACCTGTCCCGATGCACAGGATGCGATCGCCGCGGCCGACGGCGCACAGGTGATCGGCGCCGGCCGCGAGGCTGACCGCGCCGGCGAGCGCGGGCAGCTCGGCGGCGGCGGTGTCGTGGCCGTCGCGCAGCGGGTCGACGCCCCAGCAGGTCACGGCGCCGCCGGCGAGGGCGCAGGCGTAGGCATCGCCGACGGCGATCGCGTCGGCCGCGGGGGCGCCCGGGACGAGCGTCGGGCGGAGGATGGGCGCGGCGCCGTCGCCCGACTCGCCGCGGTAATTGGAGCCCCAGCACAGGACCTTGCGGACATGGTCGATCGCGCAGGTGTGGGAGCCGCCGGCGGCGATCGTCCGCGCCCGCAGGTCGGCGACGGGGCTCGGCCGCGGGCGGGTGCCGAGGGCGCCGTCGCCGAGCTGGCCGAGCGAGCCATCGCCCCAGCAGAGGACGTCGCCGCCGCGTCGCAGGGCGCAGGTGTGCCAGGTGCCCGCCGCCAGGGCGACGACGTCGGCGAGGCCGGGCACCTGCGTGGGGACGCTGCGATCGCGGCGGTCGCCGAGGCCGAGCTGACCGTGACCGCCGTAGCCCCAGCAGTACACCTCGCCGCGTTCGAGCGCGCAGGTGTGGCTGACCCCGAGCGCGAGCGTCGGGCCGGCCGCGGCCGCGAAGTCGTCGCCGTCACCGCTGGCGGGCGGCTGGCCGGCGGGTTCGCGCCCGCGGTCGGCGCAGCTCACGAGGGCGAGGACGGAGCAGAGCGCGAGGCGAAACGTCCGCATCCCGACGACGATAGCGTACGACGTGCGGGCGGGTGCGAGCGACGGCCGAGGTCGTCGCGTAGGTGGCCTGTTCTTTGGGACATGTGCGTCGGGACCGGCCGGCGCTCGTGGAACGTGGTAAAGTAGGGGGGATGAGGTTTCGGGGCGGACGCGCGCGGCTGGTAGGGTGCCTGATGGCCCTCGGCGGGTGTCTGACGGAGAACCCCGCGTACGACGGAGCGACCGGGTCGACGAGCGAGCCGAGCCCGCCGGGCTCGACGGCCGAGCCGACGACGAGCACGAGCACCACGAGCAGCACGAGCACGAGCACGAGCACCGGCCTGGCGACCACCGGCGTGGGCGACAGCGAGGGCACGAGCACGAGCACGACGACGATCGCCCTGACCACCGACGACACGACGGCGACCACCGGCCTGCTGGCGAGCGCGGAGCTGCACCATTACGAGCCCGCCAACTGCGTCGAGCCGCTGTGGTGCTACGGCGGCGGCGACATCTGGAACGGGCTCGACGGCGAGGTCCGCGGGGCGGAGTGCTTCGACTCGCCGATCGCCCCGCCGTACCGGGTGCGGCGGATCGACTACACCCTGGTGGCGGTGAGCGGCCAGGCGCGGCTGCGCTTCCAGATCCGCTCGGCCGATCTGCAGCAGGTGCTCTACATGTCCGAGTCGCTCGGCCTGCCGACCTCGTCCGGGTCGCTGCAGATCTCCGCGCAGCAGCAGCCGGTCGTCGAGGAGGGCCGCTTCTGCGTCGGCTTCGTCGGCGGCGATCCGCAGTCGACGATCGGGATCGGCGCCGACCCGTCGAGCCTGCCGTCGCCAGGGCAGAGCTACTTCGGCTCCGACGCCTGCGACGAGCCCGGGCTGCGCGACGTCGACCAGTTCGTCCCGGAGGTCGACCCCCACGGCGCGTGGTGCCTGGGGGTCGAGATCGCGGCGCTGTGAGCGGGCGTCCGTTTGGACATGCCCTCAGGGCCATGTCCTCGAGGGCATGGCCGAGGGGGCATGTCCCAGAGGTCACGTCTGACAGGCGGCGTTGGCCCGGCTGACCGCCGAGGCCTCGGCCCGGTTGGGGGCGAGGCGGGCGCGCAGCTGGGCCAGGTCGCCCTGGAGGTAGGGATTTTGGCCGGTCTCCTCGCCGATGGTGCCGCGCCCGCGGCCGTCGAAGTCGTGCAGCGGCCACACCTCGGTGTGGCCAGGCAGGCCGCGCAGGCGCAGCAGGCTGGCGGCGAGGGCGGCCGGATCGCCGGCGAGGTCGCAGCCGCCGGTGCCGCCGAGCCACAGAGTGTCGCCGGTGAGCACGCGGTCGGGCAGGAGCAGGCACAGCGAGTCGGGGGTGTGGCCGGGGGTGTGCCACACCTCGAGCGCGAGGCCGCCGAGAGTGATGGTGTCGCCGTCCTCGAGCGGCCGGTCGACGCACGGGGCAGCGGCGGCCCGGTGCATGGCGATCTCGCAGCCGAGCAGGTCCTTGAGCCGCTTGGCGCCCGAGAGGTGATCGCCGTGGGTGTGGGTGTCGAGGACGAGCTCGAGGCGGAGGCCGTGGCGCTGCAGCTCGGCGAGGTAGCGGTCGACCTGGTCGCGCCGCGGGTCGACGAGCATGGCGGCGCCGCTGGTGCGGTCGGCGACCAGGTAGCTGCGGGTCGGGCCGCTCGGGTTGAGCTGGGCGAACAGCAGGGCGGCGCCAGGGTCGGCGTCGACGTTCGCGGGCGGGCTCGGGGCGTCGGCCTCCATCCAGCGGTCGTTGCAGCGGCCGGCGAACTCGGCGGTGACGCCGGCGGCGCGGACGCGGTAGCGGCCAACCCATCGCCTGTCCTGAAGGACAGCCACGGCCTCGAGCAGGCGATCGACGTCGGCCTCGTCGTTGTAGAGGCCGAACGAGGCCCGCACGGCCCCGGGGGCGCTGCCGGGCTCGGGGGTGGCGCCGCCCTGGCTGGCCAGCAGGCGGTCGACGTGGACGTGGGCGCAGAAGCGGCCGTTGCGGACGGCGATCCCGCGCTCCTCGCTGAGCACCGCGGCGGCCAGCGGATCGGAGACGCCGACGACGTTGAAGCTGAGGACGCCGAGCCGGGCGTCGGGATCGTCGGGGCCGTAGAGGGTGACGCCGAGCGCCTTCATGCCGGCCATGGCCCGCCGCGTCAGCGCGAGCTCGTGCTGGCGGACGTGGGCCATGCCGATGCCGTCGAGGAACCGCAGCGCCTCGGCCAGGGCGAGCACGCCGCCGATGTTGGGGGTGCCGCCCTGGTGGCGATCGGGCGCGGCGACGTACTCGACGCTGTGCGGGCCGACGCGCGAGGCAGTGCCGCCGCCGGGCAGGTAGGGCGGGGCGGCGTCCATGATGCCGCGCGGACCATAAAGGAAGGCGGCGCCGAACGGGGCGTAGGCCTTGTGCCCGGCGGCGGCGACGAAGTCGAGGTGCGCGGGGTCGCCGGGCGGGCGCACGTCGATGCGCTGGTGCGCGAGCAGCTGGGCGGCGTCGACGAGGATCAGGGCGCCGTGCTCGTGGGCGAGGCGCGCGATGGCGTGGATGTCGGGCATCCAGCCGGTGACGTTGCTGGCGCCGGTGACCGCGACCAGCTTGACCTGGTTCTGCCGCAAGAGCTGGGCCAGGTGGTCCATGTCGAGGCGGCCGTCAGGGGTGATCCGGGCCCGCAGCACGGGGCCGCGGTTGCGGTGCGGGAGGTCGTTCGAGTGGTGCTCGAGCTCGGTGACGACGACCTTGCCGGGCAAGGGGGCCATCACGTGCGCGGCGAGGTCGACGGCCTGGGTGGTGTTGCCGAGGAAGACGACGCAGTCGCGCTCGAGGTCGCCGCCGATGAAGTCGGAGACGACGTAGTAACACTCGTCGAAGTGCTCGGTGGCCTTGCGCGAGAGGAGGTGGGTGCCGCGGTGGATGTTGGCGTACTCGCCGGCCATGAAGCGGGCGTAGCGATCGAGCACGGGCTCGGGGGCGTGGGTGGAGGCGGCGTGATCGAGGTAGAGGAGGGCGCGTTCGCCCTCGCCCATGACCGGGACCTGGCGGCCGACGATCGGGAAGGCGGCGCGGATGTCGGCCCAGGTCGGGGCGCGCGCGCAGGCGGCCGCGGCGCGGGCCCGCGCGGCGGCGCAGGCGGCGAGCGGCAGACCGGCGGCCTGCCAGGCGAGCAGGCCGCCCTCGAGGTACTGCACGCGGCTGTAGCCCAGGAGCTGCAAGACGTCGGCGACGAGCACCGCGCGGTGGCCGGAGGCGCAGACGACGACGATCGCGGCGTCGAGGTCGGGCAAGATGTCGGCCGCCAACTTCTCGACGAGGCCGCGCGGGACGTGCACCGCGCCGGCGATCGTGCCGGAGCCCGCGAACTCGTCCGGCTCGCGCACGTCGAGCACGACGCTGCGATCGCCGGGGAGCCCGCGCCGCGCGGCGAGCTCCGCGGCGGAGACGCCGGAGACGCGGGCGCGGACGCGATCGACGAGCTGGTGATAGCTGAGGCGCATGGCGGCACGCTACCTGACGCCCGCCGCCCGTCAAAGCGCGAGGCCGTCGCCGCTCCGACGCCGCCGGCCCCGGAGCGGAGTTCTGACGCCCATGTGAGCGCGCTCCCCCGGCGGCGAGCTCGCGGTGCGCGGCAGGCGGCCGGCGTGCAAGTCCGGTCGCGCCGCCGCCCGTGGGCGAATCGCGGCGGCGACGATGGCAGGCGCGAGCGCGAGGGCGGGGAAACCATGTGTCGTAAGCGACATGCTTGATGAGGCATGTCCTTGGAGACATCTTTTGATCGAGGGCTGCTCGACCGGCTCGAGTGAAGATGTCCGTTGGGACATGTCATCTTCGAGCTGGGGCGAGCGTCGGCGGAGCGGAGATGTCCTCGGGGACATGTCCCGCCCCGGCCCGCGAGGCGTCCTCGTCGGCGGGATCATGCGCCTGGTCGGGGTTCAGCGGCCCCGGAGGCGGGAGTCGTGCGCGCGGACTCACGGGGGCCTCGGTCTCGCTGTCACCCGTGCGCTTGAGGCCTCCGTGCGCGGGGTGTACGGTGGGCGACGATAGGAGTCCGCTCGATGGAACGCCGCCTCGCCCTCGCTCTCCTCGCTGTCTTCGCTCTCGCCTGTCAAAACGCGGCTCCGGCCGGCGACGAGGCGGGGACCACCGGCGGGGACACCAGCGGCGGCACGGCCGGCAGCGAGCCCCCGACGAGCACCACGGAGGGCGCGAGCGAGGCGCGGTACACCTACTGGCGCGACGCCAAGGCGATCCTCGACAAGCACTGCGCGACCTGCCACCGGCCCGGCGACGTCGCGCCGTTCTCGCTCGAGACCGCCGAGGAGGCGCAGATGTTCGCCGGCTTGCTGGCGCCGGCGATCCTCGACGGGACGATGCCGCCGTGGCCGCCGAGCGCGGATTGCAACCGCTACGCGCACGACCGTTCGCTGCCGGAGGCCGACCGCGAGCTGCTCCTGGCGTGGATCGACGACGGCGCGCCGCTCGGCGACCCGGCCGACGCGCCGCCGCAGGGCCCGGCCGCGCCGACGATCGCGTGGGACCTCGACATGCCGCTGCCCGAGCCGTACGTGGCGACCAAATCGCCCGACGACTACCGCTGCTTCGTGCTCGACTGGCCCGAAGACCAGCTGAAGTACGTGATCGGCTTCGACGTGGTGCCCGACGCGCGGCCGATCGTGCACCACGCGATCGCGTTCCTGATCCCGCCCGGCAGCGTGACCACCTACAAGAACCTCGACGCGGCCGAGGACGGACCCGGCTACACCTGCTACGGCAGCCCGGGCGGCGGCGGCTTCTCGCAGCAGTGGCTCGGGGCGTGGGCCCCGGGGACCCAGCCCTCGCTCGACGAGAAGCGGGGGATCCCCGTCCAGCCGGGCAGCGCCATCGTGCTGCAGATGCACTACCACCCGATGTCCGGCACGAGCCCCGCCGACCAGACTCGCCTGCGGCTCAAGCTCGCCGACAGCGTCGAGGTGCCGCTGCACGTGATCCCGTTCACCAACCCCGACTGGCTCGGCGGGAGCATGCAGATCCCCGCGGGCGAGTCGAGCGTCGTCCACGACTTCGAGGTCGACCTCACCGGCTTCATCGGCGACTTCTTCCCCCAGGCCGGGGTCAAGAACGGCGAGCCGTTCGTGATGCACGAGGTCAGCCTGCACATGCACACCCGCGGCCGGCGGGCCAGCCTCGAGCTCGACCGCCAGGGCGCCGAGGACGAGTGCGCGCTCTACATCCCGAACTGGGACTTCAGCTGGCAGGGCGGCTACCGCCTGAACGAGCCGATCACGGTCAAGCCCGGCGACCGCCTGCGCTTGACCTGCGAGTGGGACAACAGCGCCGCCAACCAGCCGTTCGAGAACGGGGTCCAGGTCGAACCGGCCGACCTGGGCTGGGGCGAGGGCACCGGCGACGAGATGTGCCTGTCGGTGCTCACCGTCAGCCCGGTGCACTGACGTTTCGGACATGCTCCAAGGGGAAGGTCCTCTTGGACATGTCCTTACGGGCAGCCAGGACTACTGCGGGCGGCCCTGGGCGATCCAGGTGTCGACCAGCTGGATGTCGGTCAGGGGCACCGGGGTGAGGCCCAGCGGCATGCCGCGCTGCTCGGGCGCGGCGCCCTCGACCTCGGCGTGGCGCGCCAGCATGTGCGCGACGATCCGCGGGGTGCCGTCGGGCAGCGGGGCGAACACGCTGCGGCGCTTGCCGTCGTCGCCGACGCTGCCGGAGGCGATCCCGGTGTACGAGGCGAGGTCGAGGCGGCGCGGGGCGAAGCCGTAGCCGCCGCTGTTGCCCGGCCCGCCGTCGCCGCGCGCGTAGTCGGGATCGGAGTGGCAGTGCCAGCAGGTCTTTTTGAAGACTTTGGCCTCGACCTCGGCCCAGGTGACGCGGCGGTCGAGGAGCGGCAGCCGCTGCACGGGCTTCGGTGCGGGCAGGGGCTCGAGCGGGACCTCGGTGACGTAGGCGGCGAGCGCCCGCGCGTCGGCCTCCTCGAGCGGGATCTTCGGCATCGGCGTGCCCGGCTTGTGCCGCGGGGGATCGAGCAGCCAGGCGACCAGCGCGGCGGGGCGCATGCGCTCGCGCGTGAAGCGGAGATCGGGGGCCTGGGCCAGGCCGCGCTGCAGCTGGGCCTCGTCGAGCGGGACCGGCAACTTCGGCGCGGGCGCGATGTTGGGGGCGCCGGTGAAGCGGTGACAGAGGCCGCACGACTTGGCGCCGAACAGCTCGCGGCCGCGCCCTTCCGCGCCGGGCGGGGGCGCGGCGGCCTCGGCGTCGGGGACCAGGGCGGCGGCGAGGTCGGCGGCCTCGGCTGTCCCGAGAGACAGGCGAGGCATGGTCGAGTTGAGGCCCGGGCGCAGGTCGTGCGGCGCGTGCAACCAGTCCGCCAGCCAGGCGCGGCGGAGACGGTCCGTGCCGCGCAGCGCCGGGACGTCGGTGAGGTGGACGATGTGGCCCTGCCACTCGCGCAGGGTCTCCGGCGGGGCCGGGAACTGGCCGGCGAGGATGTCCTGGTGGCAGCGGACGCAGTGCTTCTCGAGCGGCGCGGGCTCGCGGCCGGGGATGTCGTGGCAGCGGACGCACTCGAAGCGGTCGATCAGCGCCTGGCCGCGGGCGACCGCGGCGGGGTCGGCGGCCGGCTCGAGCGCGACCGGGGGGGCGGCCGGCGTCGGGGCGGGCACGGACGCCGTCTCGACGGGGTCTTTTGGACCTGTCTCGCACGACATGAGCGAAAGGACAGCGACGAGCGACAGGCGCGCCGGCGGGCGGCGGCCGATCACAGGGTGACGTCGCACCGGACCCCCTTGGCCGCCTGCTGGCGGCAGTGTTCGAGCGCGGCGGTCCCGGCCTCGAGCTCGCCGCGCTGGCGGTGCAGCGCGGCGAGGACGGCCCAGCCCTGAGCGGTCGGCATGAGGTCATGGTCGCCCAGATCCTTGAGCAGGCGATAGGCCTCGTCGCGCGAATCCTCGGCGAGCGCGAGCGCCTCCGCCAGAGCGGCGGTGTGGGCCGGATCGTCGAGGCTGCGGCAGGCACCGAGCTGGCAGATCACGTGGCCGGCGCCGGGCGAGATGTCGGCCCGCATCGTCGAGATCGCCCAGGCGACCGCGGCGCGCCGGTGCTCCTTGCGCTTGCCGCCGAGGCCCGGCCCGAGCGCGACGGCGCCGGCGCTGCGCGCCACCGCGAGGGCGAGCAGCTGGCGGGCCCGGTTGTGCACGTAGGGGTCGACGTCGGGCGCCGGCGAGGCCGACTCGGCGGCCGTCTTGACGGTGCGTCGCACCTGCGCGACAGCCTCGCCGTGGCGCCCCTTCTCGATCAGGTGGGCGGCCTTGTTGAGCTCGTCGTGCTCGGGTCCCCAGAGGTTCTTGCCGCCGCAGGCGCGGGTGGGGGCGGGACAGAGGAGGAGCGTGGCAGAGAAGAGGGCGAGTGGGACGATGGTTCGGAGCATGACGAGACCTCGGCCCGCCGCGGGCGCGGCGGGCGGTGAACGAGATGGGGAAATGGACATGTCGCAAGGGACATGACCGTTGCTATCAAGGCCGCACGGGCGAGCGCGGCGGGAGGAAGCTACGACGCGAGGGGAGAGCTTGAACGAGAGGGTGAAATGCACATGTCTTTAGAGACATGTACGTTGTTATCAGGAGTCGCATGGCCGGCGGAGCGAGCCCCGGTGCCTCAAGGACGTAGTGGTTTAAGGGACATGTTCCAAGGGCTATGTCAGGCCGGGCGCGTAGCGAGGGCCGATACGTACGCGTGCGGGCGACCGCCGCGCGGCGACGCGGCGAGCCGACATCGATTCGCCAGAGAGCCGCGCAGTGCGGCGCGGCGTCAGGCCTGTTCGGCGACCTCGCACTTCACGCCGCGAGCGTTCATCTTCTCGCAGCGTTCGACGGCCTTCTTGCTGCCCTCGACGTCGCCGCGCTGCTTGCTGAGCTCGGCGAGCAGGGCCCAGCCGTTCGCGCTGGGCATGAGGTCGCCGTCGCCGAGCCCCTTGAGCAGAGAATAGGCCTCGGCGCGGCCGCTGGCCTGCAGGGCGAGGGCCTCGGCCAGCTCGGAGGTCTGGGCGGGCGTCGGCTGTTCGCCGGCCTGCAGCCGCAGCGCGAGCACGGCCCAGGCGATCGCGGCGTCCTTGCGGCCCTGCGCGGCGCCGCCGAGGTCCATGCCGATCGCCACGGCGCCGCCGCTGCGCACGACCGAGAGGGCGAGGATCCGCTGGGCGCGACCGTGGAGGTGCTCGCCGGGTCCGCGGTGACGCGCGGCGATCGCCTGGTCGCCGAACAGCTCGCGGACGGTGTTCACGGCCTTCCTGTACTGGTGCTTGGCGAGCAGGAGCTCGGCCTGCTGGACGTACTCCTGGCCGCGATCGACGATCCGACGCACGCTGTTGCCGCAGGCGCCGGCGACGTTCGGGAGGCTGACGACGGCGCCGGTGACGGCGAGGGACAGGGCGAGCGCGAGTCGAGACATGCTGAACCTCAGGACATGTTGAAATGGACAGGTGCGAAGGGGAAGCCTCACAGCTCGCCGCAGCGGGCGACTTGGGCCGCCATCTGGCGGCAGCGCTGGACGGCGAGCGCGCGCCCGGCCGCGTCGCCCTGCTCGCCGCGCAGGCGGGCGAGGGCGGCCCAGGCGTCGGGGCCAGGCATGAGGTCGGCCTCGGCGATGCGGGTGAGGATCGCCAGCGCCTCGCCGCGGAGGTCGGGGCTGCGCGCGTACGCCTCGGCGAGCTCGGCGTTGGCCCGCGGAACGAGGTCGTCGGAGCAGAGGGCAGGATCGAGGGCGCAGTCGACGTGCTGCGAGACTGCGAAGGCGCGGACCTGGCGTAACGCCGTGATGGCCCAGGAGATCGCGGCGGTCTGCTGGTCCTGATGGACGTCGCCGATGCCCTCGTGCACACGAATGGGGCCGCGGCCGCGCACCACGGCGAGGGCGAGGACCCGCCGGGCGCGGTGCTCCAGCTGCTGGTCGCCGGCGCGCGCGTCCTCCTGCTTGGCCAGCTCGGCGCGGGCGAGGCGAGCGGCCTGCTGGTACTTGCCGGCGTCGAGCGCCGCCTCGGCCCTCTGGATCCGGCGATAAAGGCCGGCCAGGACGCTGTTGCCGCACGCATCGGCGACGGCGGGGACGCTCAGGGTCGAGCAAGCGAGGGCGAGGGCGAGGACGAGGCGGTGCACGGCGAGGTCGTGGTGCGCGTGGCTACGCGCGGTGATGCGGGCCGGTCTGGCAGCGCTTACGCGCGAGCGGGCGGCGATGTTCCTCTCTCATCTTCCCGTGATCCGGGTGAAACTCAAGGCGGTCGCCCGGGCGTTGCTCGGCTCGAACCGGAGGATCGATGTCGCTCTCGCGCCTTTGCACCTTGCTCTGCGGCTCGTGGTTCGTCGCCTGCGCCGCGCCGGAGTCCGCCCCGAAAGCGGAGCCGAAGAACGCCCCGCCGGCCGCCCCCGCGCCCGAAGTCGTGCCGCCGACGATCGCTGCTCCACCCGAGACGCCGCCCACGCCCGAACCCGCGCCGCCGGTCGCCCGTGCCGACGGCAAGATCGGGATCCCCGCGTGCGACGCCTACGCCGAGCGCTACCGGGCCTGCATCGCCGACAAGGTCCCGCAGCGCGACCGCGACGCGCACACGCGGGTGCTGACGGCCCAGCTCGCGACCTGGCAGGCGGCCAGGGCCGACGCCACGCTGGCGCCCGCGCTCGACGGCGAGTGCGCGGCGGCGGCCGAGGCCGCGCGGGCGACCACGCGGGTGTTCGGCTGCGTGTGGCGCGACGACGACACGCCCGAGCCCGAGGCGCCGAAGCCCGGCAAGGTCCAGCCGGAGGTGATCTCGACGCCTCGCGGGCTCGCGCCGGAGCGGGACATGCTCGACGCCCTATGAAAGAGGTCCTCGAGGACAGGTCTCAACGGACATGCTCCCGGGCGCAGGTCCCGAGGAGCATGTCCTCGAGGACCTGTCAGATCGCGTCCTTGAGCGCGATGGCGATGCCGACCACGGCGAGGCACATCTCGTCGAGGGTCTCCTCGCCGAGGTGGACGTCCTTGGGGGCGTCGAGGCCCTGCTCGGCCAGCGCCTGGACGACGAACGGGTTCGACATGCTGTTGTTGTAGGTGCAGCGCAGGTACAGCTGGTCGCCGGCGTCGAACTTCGGGACGGCGTCGAGCGGGGCGTCGTAGCTGTAGGTGCGCTGCCAGTTGAAGTCCCAGCCGGGGGTCTGCAGCAGGCACTCCTCGGCCGGCTCGCCGTCGGCGGGGCTCGGGCGCTGGAGGCCGATCAGCATGTCGGTGCCGACGTAGTGCATGTGCGTGCCGACGGCGAACACGCGCAGCGGCGGGACGTCGTTGAGCTTGAACAGCATCTGCTCGACGTGGTTCTCCACGCCGGCGGGGATCCGGAACTCGGGGTAGCCGTTGTCGTCGTGCTCGCTGGGCAGCAGCTGCGGGCCCTCGCTGTTGCCGATCAGCGCCAGCATGCCGACGTACTCGGGGATGGTGTCGTGGATCCGCAGGTCGAGCGAGGTCTCGCTGTCGAGCTCGGGCTTGCCGGTCGGGTGGTAGTGGACCTGCATGACGATCCGTGAGCCGGCGGCGATCCGCGAGGCCACGTTCGGCGGGGTCCTGAACGGGGTCATGCCGGGGGCCCAGGCGGCGATCAGGTTGGCGCTGTTGATGCCGGGGCCGCCGAAGCAGGGGTAGTAGCCGTCCTCGTTGACCTTGTCGGCCGAGGCGCCGCTCTCGTCGACGTAGGCCAGGACGTGGTGCACGACCTGCGGGTTGCCGGCGCTGATCTGGACGGCGTCGATCCAGGTGTCGTCCTCGAAGCCGGGGTCGACGCTGAAGCAGAGGAACAGGTCCTTGTCGCCGTCGATCGACACGGGCGTGGGGATCTGGACGCGCACGTCGGCGTCGGTCAGCTCGAGCTCGGGCGGCTCGGGCAGCGGCGCGGCGGTGGCCGGGTCGCCCTCCGGGGCGCCTTGATCGACCCACGCGCGCAGCAGGTCGAGCTCGTCGTCGCCGAGGCGCGGGTCGTCCTGCCAGCCGTGCCGCGGCTGGCAGTCGGCTGTCTCATCGGCCAGGAAGGGAGGCATCGTGCCGCGCAGGGCCGCGTCGAGGGCCGCGGCGGCGAACGGCTTGGCGGTCTCGTAGCTCTCCAGCGAGAAGGGGGCGATGCCGGCGTCGTGGTGGCAGCCGCTGCACTTCGCTACGACGATCGGGGCGATGTTCTGATGCCAGGTGACGGGCTCGGTCTCGGGCGCGTCGGTGGTGGTCGGCGCGTCGGTGCCGGCCGTGCCGCTCTCGGTGGTGCCGGTGCTCGCGTCCGCGGTCTCGCTGGCGCTCTCGAGCCCGGGGCCGGGGTCGCTGCAACCATTCGCAACGCACGCCAACACGACCGCCGCAGGTGCCCATGACTTGTGAATGAACATCGTCCGACCTCTCGCGAGCCTGAACCCGCGAGCTGAAGGGGTACTTCAGCGGCGAGGAAATGTCACGGAACGAATTGTCACGGGTCACCGGCTCGGGACCGTTGGCTGCAAGGGCTCGGGGCCGATTTCGCGGTCCGGCTTCAGGGGTCCTCGACCTCGACCTGGATGCTGGCGAGGGTCCACGTGTTCTGCCCGTGGTTGTGCAGGTGGAACACCACCGGCTCGCCGGCCGCGAGCGCGAAGTCGGCGACGAGGTCGATGTCGTAGACCATGGCCTTGCCGGGGATCTCGACCTCGCGCTCGAGCAGGACGTGGTCGCCCGCCATGAGCACCGCGTGCGCGGTCGCGGGCTCGGCCGCGACGAGGTCGAAGTGGTAGAGGTTGAGCGAGATCTGCGCGCCGGGCACGATCTCGCGGAGCGACGGCTGCGTGAACGCGCCGTAGTTGCAGCCGCCCGTGTTGACCTCGAAGCCGGTGACCTCGACCAACCAGCCGACGCCGAGCGGACATTCGATCGTCTCCGGCCTGTGGTCGCGCAGCGGGTCGGCGTCGGCCCCGAGCTGCACCCACGCCTGCGGCTTCACGAGGTCGACCATGGTGCCGTCGATCTCCTTCACGGCACCGGAGCTGTCGGTGCCGCCACTGTTGGGGCCGCCGGCGTCGCCGCACCCGGCCGCCAGCGCGCACGCGAAAAAGAACCGACGAGAGGTCACGCGGGGACGATAGGTGGTCGCGCCGGGGCTGTCACGCGGGAGGTTGCGCTACAGTGCGGCCGGTGCGACGCCCGGCATGCTCGTGGAGCGCCTCCGCGCTCGTGATCGTCCTCGCGGCGTGTCGCCGCGGCGATCCCTCGCTGGCGCCAGGCGGGGCCGCGACGGCCGTCCATCCGGCGAGCCCGGGGGCGCCGGCCGGCGGTAACACCAGTCCTTCGGGACAGGTGGTGACGACCGGCGGCGAGGCCCTGGCGCCGGCGCTGGCGCTGCGACGCGCGCAGGGGGTGGCGGCGATGGACGGCGGCCGCCACGACCTCGCGCGGCAGGCGTTCGCCGAGGTGCTCGACGAGGCGCCGAACAACCTGGCGACGCAGGCGCTGTACGACGCGGCGACCACGGCGATGCTGGCCGCGCAGTCGCAGGCGGGCGAGCGGTTCGCCGGGCGCACCGCGACGGTGCTGCCGGCGCCGCCGTGGGCCTACGCGCTGAAGAAGCCGGCGCCGATCGAGCCGGGGCCGGCGCCGACGCTGGTGCCGGTGTCGGAGAGCGCGAACGCGATCGGCGACGACGGCGAGTGGCTGGCGCGCAACGGCCTGGCGCTGCCGGAGTACGAGGTGCCGAACCCGATGCGGGGCGAGCCGGGGACGCTGCCGCCGACGATCCCGCCGACCTTCGGCAAGTACCTGCTGGTCCAGGCGATCCACCAGGACGGCTTCAACATCCTGTTCTATGGGGCAGATTACTCGGGCGGCCGGTTCGTGGCGGTCCAGCGCGAGGACAGCGCGGAGATCGTGGCGCTGTTCGACTTCGAGGCCTACGCCCACGCGCCCGGGACGTCGGCGGGCGAGCGGGCGTTCGCGGCCCAGCGGGCGACCTGGGCCGCGCTGGCAGGCACCGTGCTGTTCGTCGGTCACGCCCACCAGGCCGACGCCAGGGGCGGCAACGCGTTCATCACCGCGCTCGACGTCGGCAGCGGCGAGCTGCTGTGGCGCAGCGCGCCGCTGGTGGCCAACGCGGCCGACTTCATCGTCCACCGCGGCCACATCTTCAGCGGCTACGGCGCGGGCGCCGGCCCCGGCCACCTGTACGTGCTCGACGCGGTGACCGGCAAGACGGTGGGCAAGACGCGCGTCCGCAGCGGGCCCGACTACCTGTTCCTTCAGGCAGGTCGATTGCTGGTCCGCTGCTACGACACCGACTACGTGTACGAGCTGCGCCACGGAGGAGGCTGACATGGCCGGGTTCTTCGCCGACGACGGGAAGGGCGCGCTGCGCCGGGCGATCGAGGCGTTCGAGGCGGGGACCTCGGCGGAGCTGGTGATCGCGGTGCGGCCGACGTCCGACCGCTACGCCCACGTGCCGGCGCTGGCCGGCGGGCTGGCGGCGCTACTGACCCTGGCGTTCCTGCTGTACGGCGAGCCGGAGTTCGGGCTGCACTGGTTCCTGGTCGACCCGCTGCTGGTCGGCCTGGCGGCGGCGTGGCTGGTCCGCCACAGCCACGCGCTCGCGCGCCTGCTGACGCCGCGCGCGTGGCGGGCGGAGGCGGTGCTGCGCGCGGCCAAGGCCGGCTTCCTCGACCACGGGGTGATGGAGACCCGCGCCCGCACCGGCGTGTTCGTGTACGTGTCGCTGACCGAGCGCGCGGCGGTGGTGCTGGCCGACGCCGGGGTCCGCCGCGAGGTCCCGCGCGAGCCGTGGGACCAGGCGGTCGCCGGCCTCCAGGCGGCCGTCGCCGCCGGCGCCCGCGCGGTCGAGCTGGCGCCGCACCTGCAGGCGATGGGGGCCCTGTGCGCCGACGCGCTGCCGCGCGGCGAGGACGACGTCAACGAGCTGCCCGACGAGGTGCTGGCATGAAGGACATGTCTTGGAGGGCATGCTCCCGAGAGCATGGTGCGAAGGGCATGTCCCAACGGACATGGCTGAAGGTGCTGGCGATCGCGGCGGCGGCGGTGCTGCTGGCGCTGGCGGCCGAGGCGGCGGCGCGGCCCGGGGGCGGCCACAGCTACTCGGGCGGGGGCGGGGGCGGCCACAGCTACTCGGGCGGGGGCAGCCGCGGCGGGGGCTACAGCGGCAGCCACAGCTACTCGGGCGGGGGCGGCAGCGGCGACGGCGGGGCGATCCTCTACTTGCTGGTGCGCCTGCTGTTCGAGGTGCCGCAGATCGGGGTGCCGCTGCTGATCGGGGTCGGCGTGATCATCTACTTCCACCACCGCCACGACCGCCAGCGCCAGGCCGACGAGACGTGGGACAGCGCGCCGACGGCGGCGGCGCACGCGGCCCGCCACGGCGATCTCGGGTCGATCCGCCGCCTCGATCCCGACTTCTCGGCGGTGCTGTTCACCGACTTCGTCTACGCGCTGTACGCCCGGGCGCAGGGGGCCCGCGGCGACGTCAAGGCCATGGAGGCGCTGGCGCCGTACGTGGCGCTCGACACCCGTGAGGTGCTGATGAAGCGCGAGCCGGCCGGGGTGCCGATCCGCGGGGTCGTGATCGGGTCGATGCAGGTCGAGCGGGTCCAGCTGCCGTCCGGACCCGACGGGATGATCGACGTCCAGGTCGCGTTCGAGGCCAACTACAGCGCCGCGCTGCCGAACGGAGAGCACGGCTTCTACGTGCGCGAGGCCTGGCGGCTGCAGCGGCGCGCCGACGCCAAGAGCCGCACGCCCGAGTCGGTGACGGCGCTCGGCTGCCCCAACTGCGGGGCGCCGTTCGAGCGCAGCGACAGCGGCGCGTGCCGCTTCTGCGGCCAGCAGGTCGAGGGCGGGCGGTTCGACTGGACGGTCCACCACGTGCGCGTGCGCAGCCTCGAGCCGCGGCCGCCGCCGCTGACGCACCACGCCGAGGAGGTCGGCACCGACGACCGCACGCTGTTCATGCCGGGCATCCAGCAGGCCCACGCGGCGCTGATCGCCGAGGACCCGACGACGTCGCCCGAGCGCATCGACCAGCGGGTGCGCACGATCCACGCCGAGATGAACGCCGGCTGGACCGCGCTCGACCTCCGTCGGGTGCGGCCGTACGTGTCGGACTCGCTGTTCAACTACCTGCAGTACTGGATCGACGCCTACCGCGCCCAGGGCCTGCGCAACGTGCTGGCGAACACGCAGGTGCTGCGCATGGTGATCGTCAAGCTCGAGCGCGACCGCTGGTACGACGCGCTGACCGTGCGCGTGTGGGCCCGCGGCATCGACTACACCGCGCGCCTCGGCGGCGAGCACGTGTCGGGCAGCGTCAAGCACCCGCGCACGTACAGCGAGTACTGGACGCTGATCCGTGGGTCGGCGGTGCGCGGCGCCCCGGCCAGCAACGTCAACTGCCCCAACTGCGGCGCGCCGCTCGACCGCGTGAACATGGCCGGCGCGTGCGAGTACTGCGGCGCCCACCTGACACGCGGCGAGTTCGACTGGGTGCTCAGCAAGATCGAGCAGGACGAGGCCTACGCCGGATGAACCGAGATGCTCGCCCACGCCAAGAACTTCGCCCGTAACACGTTCCTCGCCGGGGTCTTCGCCGCGATCCCGCTGGTCTTCACGATCGTCGTGTTGTGGTACGTCGACCACTTCACCCGCGAACCCCTGAAGCAGCTGGTCGGCATCGACGTGCCGTTCGCGGGCGTGGGGCTGGCCCTGGTCGCGATCTTCGTGCTCGGCCTGATCGTGCGCAGCCTGATCGGCCGCTACGTGCTGGCGGCGATCGATCGCCTGCTGCTCAAGGTGCCGGTGCTGGCCGAGCTCTACAAGGCGTGGAAGCAGATCTCGCTGACGCCCGGCGGCAGCAGCGGAATCTACTCCAAGGTCGTGCTGGTCCGCCTCGACGGCGACGCGTGGCACCTCGCGTTCACCAGCGGCGAGCCTATCGGCGCCGACAGCGACGCCGTCTGCGTGTTCGTGCCGACCACGCCGAACCCGATGGTCGGCCGGGTGCTGTTCGTCCCGCTGTCGCGCTGCCGGCCCACGTCGCTGGCGGTCGAGGAGGTGTTCAAGTTCTTGCTGTCGGGCGGCAACTACGTGCCGGAAGAGGTCGCTGTCGCCGCCCGCAGCGACGCGTCGGCGAGGACTCCGCCGCCCGTCACGGTCGCATAGATGGTTGCGATCCAGCTGTCGTCGCGGTCATCGACGCAATTGCAGATCTGCGTCTGGAGGCGTTTGTCGGGCAGATCTCGGGCGAATACGACGTCTGCACGATCGGCTTCGCGGCTGCGCGCCGTGTCACGGCGATGGCTTCGAGGTGAATAAAAGTCACGCTGCGGCGAGGGCCGCGCGGGGGCTCGTACGCGCGGAGGGCATGATCCAAATGTCGTGATCGGCCAACCGTCCGGGGGCTGCGCCGCGGGCTCCTGGCCGCGAAAAAATGCTGATTTGTTGCGTGGTCCGGAGCCGCTCAGTATGGCTAAACTGTCGATATGAACACGAACTTAGCGCGTTATTGGGCACTCTCCGGCGTTGCGCTGCTCAGCCCCGCGCTGGCCGGGTGCGGCAACGACACCAACGTCGCGACGGGCACGGACACGGCCGACACGTCGACGGGCGACACGAGCACCGAGCCGACGACGACGACGACCACGTCGACGGACACGACGCCGACGACGACCGAGGTCACGGACTCGGGCATGAGCGCGACCGGCACGACGACCACGTCGACCACGCTCGAGCCGACGTCGACCACCGGCACGACGGAGGACACGACGACCGACGCGACGACGTCGACCTCGACGGGGCCGGTGGGGGAGACCACCGGCGTCGACATGTGCATGACGATCCTCTGCGGCGAGCCGGCCGTGTGCTGCGGCGCCGGCGAGGAGTGCGTCGACGGGGCCTGCCTCCCCGAGTGCCCGAGCGGCATCCGCTGCGGCGAAGACAAGTCGATCTGCTGCGACGCCGGGGCGGTGTGCCTCGGCGACGTGTGCGAGCAGCCGGCGGGCGAGTGCGCCGACTCGTACGACTGCGATCCGGGCTTCTACTGCGAGCCGATCTTCGGCCAGTGCCTGCCGCAGCCCGACCCGCTCGACTGCGAGGTCGTGCCGACGTTCGACGACATCGATGTCCAGCTCGAGTGGGCCTGGACGGCCAACGAGGTGATCACGCTGCCGGTGATCGCCGACGTCGACGGCGACGGCGTGCCCGACGTGATCGTCAACACGACCCGGCAGGACGGCCTGATGCTGCCGGCCAGCTACACGCTCGGCGAGATCGTGCTGATCGACGGCGCGACCGGGCAGGAGAAGTGGCGCATCAGCCACGACCCGGCGATGATGAAGTTCGGCTCGCACGGCCGCGCCTCGGTCGCGGTCGCCGACGTGAGCGGCGACGGCCTGCCCGACATCATCTACGCCGGCCGCGAGGAGGGCACCAACCACATCTCGCCGGTCCACGCGGTCGACGGGATGGGCGCGCTGCTGTGGACGGCCCGCACCGCGAACAACCAGGTCGCCAAGGTCCGCATCGAGAACGGCTCGGCCACGGTCGTCAACCTCGACACCGACCCCGAGGCCGAGATCGCGTTCGGCGCCACGATCTTCGACGACGACGGCCTGATGGTGTGGAACCAGCCGTGGGGCCCCAACAACACGGCGTGGGGCTCGATGTACGGCACGCCGATGAACGGCAACACGCCGATCTACGCCGGCGGCGTGGCGACCTTCGCCGACCTCGACGGCGACAACAAGCCCGAGCTCGTCACCGGCCGCGAGGCGTGGAAGATCGAGTGGATCCCCGGCAACCCGCCGTCGGTGACGATGACCCAGTACTGGGCGAACAAGACCAACCCGGTCCAGAGCCACAACAACGACGGCTGGCCGTCGGTCGCCGACCTCGACGGCGACGGCAAGCCCGAGGTCGTGCTGGTCGCCTGGCCGGCGATCCGCGTCATCAACGGCCAGACCGGCCAGCTGTGGTGCGGCGTCGACCCGACCGACGCGATGTGCCAGCAGAACCCGGCCCTGCGCACGCAGCCGATCCAGATCAAGGGCGGCGACCTCGGCGGCCCGGCGACCATCGCCGACTTCGACGGCGACGGCCGGCCCGAGGCCGGTATCGCCGGCGGCAAGGCGTACGCGGTGTACGACTTCAATCGCCCGAGCTACAACGGCGACAACACGGCCGAGATGGTGGTCAAGCTGGCCATGGATCCGGCGCCCGTGGCCGGGGCGATGTACGCCCGCTGGACCGCGACGATCCAGGACGAATCGTCGGCCGCGACCGGCTCGTCCGTGTTCGACTTCCAGGGCGACGGCAAGGCCGAGGTCGCGTACCAGGACGAGTGCTTCGCCCGCGTCTACGACGGCGCGACCGGTGCGGTGCAGCTGCAGATCATGAACTCGAGCGCGACGATCCACGAGTACCCGCTCGTGGCCGACGTCGACGGCGACGGCAACTCCGAGTTCGTCGTGGTCGCCAACTACGCCGAGGCCAAGAACGTCACCGACTGCCAGGCCAAGACGCCCGGCTTCACCGCGCGCAAGGGCGTGTTCGTGTACGGCGCCGGCGGCGACAACTGGGTCCCGACCCGCAAGGTCTGGACGCAGCACACGTACCACGTGACCGACGCCGACTCGGCCGGCAACCCGCCGATGTCCGAGGAGGCCAACTGGACCGACGGCGGCCTCAACAACTTCCGCCAGAACGTGCAGGGCGAGGGCGTGTTCAACGCCGCCGACCTGACCGTCTCGCTGGCGGCCGACCTGAACCTGTGCTCCGACGAGCTGGTGCTGGTGGCGACCATCTACAACGAGGGCGCGCTCGGCATCTCCGCCGGCGTCGACGTCTCGTTCTACGAGGGCGTCGACAACACGGGCGTGAAGCTCGGCACCAAGCCGACGGCGGCGTCGCTGCTCCCCGGCGCGTCGACGCAGGTGCTCTGGAAGGTGCCCGGCCCGACGAAGGACAACAAGAAGAACTTCTTCGTCGAGATCGATCCGGGCATCAACAACGGCCTCGTCACGGAGTGCAAGGAAGACAACAACGGCGCGCTCGTGACCGAGGCGTTCTGCCCCGAGGCAGGCTGATCGTCACGGCGTGACCGCCCCCGCGGGCCGGCCGGCGCACCGCCGTCCGGCCCGTCGTCGTTTCGGTGACGTTTCGGTGGCAGATTCGCCGAGCGCGCGGTGCGCGCTTTACAAGCGCAGGGCCGGTTGCTACGTAGGTTCGCCTTGGATCGCAGCGCCTACGACAAGCTGTTCGAGCTCGAGAAGCGCCACTTCTGGCGGATCGGTCGCCGCGGCGTGATCCTCGACGTGCTGGAGCGCTGGGCCCCGAAAGGGCCGCTGCGGCTGCTCGACGTCGGCGGGGCGTGCTCGCTGATCTCGCAGGAGATGACGCGCTTCGGCGAGGTGACGGTGATCGAGCCCGACCTGCCGACGGCCGAGTTCGCGGCGCGCGAGCTCGGCCTCGACGTGCGCCCGGCAGCCTGCCCGACGACCTGCCGGTCGAGGGCAAGTTCGACGTGGTGACGCTGTTCGACGTGCTCGAGCACATCGACGACGAGGACCCGGCGATGGCGGCGGTGGCCGGCCTGGTGCGCCCCGGCGGGCTCCTGGTGGTCACGGTGCCGGCCCTGCCGATCCTGTGGAGCGACCACGACGTGTCGGTGCACCACCGCCGCCGCTACACCAAGGCGACGCTGCGCCCGGTGCTCGAGCGCGCGGGCTTCCGCCTGGAGCGGCTGTCGTACCACACCTGCCTGCTGTTCCCGCTGGTGTTCGCCCAGCGCGTGGCGAGCCGCCTGCGCGGCCTCAAGGCCAAGCCCGAGTACGACGTGCGGGTCCCGGCCGCGCCGCTCAACCAGGCGCTGCTGGCCGTGATGGAGGCCGAGCGCCGGCTGCTCCGCCGCGTCGACCTGCCGATCGGCTCGTCGCTGGTCGCGGTCGCCTTCCGCGAGTGAGAAGGGCGCGAGACTCGACCGTGCATGTCCCGCGGGACATGTGAACGAGGGCATGTCCGGAGGGGCATGCGCTCGAGGACATGTCCCTCGGGGCACGTCGGCGGTCGGATTGAACGCGACGAGCGCGGCGAAGGTCGCCGCGCTCGCGCTGGGCCCGGGCGGGCCGGCCCGTCAGAAGCGGGCGGTGAGGGTCAGCTGACCGCCGCCGAGGCGACCGCCGGCGTTGAGGTTGGTGTTCTTGGCCACGCGCACGCCGTACTCGTTGAGGACGCGGTTGCGGTACTTGTCGCGGTGGTACTGCACGGTGCCGACGATGCCCATGATGAGGCCGAGGCCCTGCAGCGAGCCGGACACGGCCAGCGAGAAGTCGTCGGTGGCGTACTTGGCCTGCTCCATCGCCAGGAACGGGCCGACGACCGGGATGAACATGTTCTCGGCCAGGTCACGACAGCGGCCGGGCTTGTTCATGCCGGGGCAGCGATCGTAGAGGTCGGCCGCGTTGCTCGCCGTGATGAGGTACGAGACGCCGAACAGCACCCAGCCGGTGACCATCAGGCCCTTGCGCGGCGGGGGCGGGCGCTTGATCGCCGGCGGCGGAGCGGCGTGCGACGGCCGCGAGACCACGCGAGTGACGATCCGCGGGGGCGGGGGCGGCGGGGCGTAGCGGCTCTGCGGGTAGCGCTGCTGCGGCGGGGCGACGTAGACCGGGGCCTGCGGCGGCGTGGTGCGGGTGTTGGTGGTGACCGTCGGCGTCGCGTTCGAGTTGCTGCTCGAGTTGGTGTTGGTCGCGATGTCGGCGCTGCTCGTCGGCGAGGCGTTGCCCTGCGGCTGGGCCTGGACCTGGATCTGCGGCTGCACGAGCACCTGGATCTGCGGCTGCATCACCGTGCTGCCGGGCGGCACGTTGAGCGTCGCGGCACCCGGGGCGGCGAGGGTCTGGCTCTGGCTCTGCGGCCCGGCGACGCTGCCCGGAGGCGTGAGCTGGGTCTGGGCGCCGGGGGCCTGGACTTGCGTATTGACCGGAGCGACCGGCGTCTGCCCCGGGATGGGCTGAGCGAGGGACTCGCCGCCGGGGTCTTGCATGCCGAGGAGCGGCACGCTGCGCGCGTAGGGCGACGCGACGGCGGCCGACGGCATCAACAGCGACGCGGCGAAGAGGGGAGTGGCGACGGAGACGAGCAGACGAGACCGCAACATGACGTGGCTACCTCGAACGGGATGGCTTCAAGATTGGCAGATGCTCCACGTGCCGACCAGTCGGAAAAGTCAAATATTCCGGCTCAGCGTCGGTCGCCCGGCGCAGAATTCCCCGACCGTGATCGGACGCGCTCCGGCGCGCCGTGGAATGCGCGGAAGGCGGCCTACCGGCCCGCTTTGGGGCGGGAAACGTCGTTCGAACTCGAGCCTGGGGTCGGGGGTCGACACCGCGAGTTCGGCGCCATGTGTGGGGATGGCCATTGGCTTCCCATCACCTGCACGCGCCGGTCCGGTCGCAAACGATTGGAATGACAGCAGCCGGCGCGACGCCGACCGAGGTGCAGCGTCCGCGGCGATGCAACTTGCGACGGTCGGCTGTCACGGTCGCTAGCCGCCGGTCAGGCCGCTCCGCCCCGGGATCCCCTTCCGCCGCTTCAGCTCGCGGATCCACAGCTCGCAGGCGTCGGCGCAGAAGTCGAGGTAGCGGTCGACGTCCGGACCGAGCGGCCGCTCGTCGAAGAGGACCTTCTCCTCCATCAGGCGGAACCCCGTAGCGAATGTCATCAGTCGGGTGAGGTCCAGCGCCTCCGTCTCCGTCAGCTCGCCCCGGTCGATGAACCGGCGCAGCCCCAGCGACGCCTTGACCGTGAGGTCGTCGACGAAGATGGCCCGGTTGAGCCGGCCGAAGCGCGGGTTCAGGCGGGCGATCGAGAACATGCAGCGGACGAAGAGCGGGTGCGTGCGGCTCTCGTACAGCCGCTTGACGTAGCGCGCGACCACCCGCGGGATCTGCTCGAGCTCGGTCACCGCCACCACCTCCGCCCCGCCCGCCGCCATGTCGCCGTAGAAGGTGACGATGATCTGCTCCACCATCTCTTCCTTGGTCCGGAAGTAGTGGTAAAGGCTCGGCTGCTGCATCCCGACCCGCCGCGCCAGCTCCCGCAGCGAGGCGCCGTGGTAGCCGCGCTCGGCGATGAGCTCCATCGCCGCCTCGAGGATCTCGCGGTGCCGCCCGGTCGCCGGCGGAACCTGCGGCAGCGGCTCGGTCCCGCCGACCGCCGACGCGCGTCGGCCGGCCCGCGGCCTGGCGGCGGAGGTGGGTGCGGAAGGGGGGCGCCGGGCCACCGGTGGAGTATGCCCCAGACCGCGCAAACGTGCGGCAGGACGTCGCAGCGACGGTGCTGGCGCTTGCGAGACTATCGATCGATAGGTAGCTTGCCTATCGACTGATAGGGAGGCGGAGATGTCGAGCAACCATGCGTGTCCCCACTGCCACCACACCTCGCTGCGCCGCCCTCCGGCGTGGGGGATCGCGGTCGTCGCGCTGGCGTGGGTGTTCGTGGCGACGATGCTGTTCGTGTCGGCCCTGATCGGGCCGTTCATCATGTTCGCGGTCCCGGTCATCTTCGCGTTCGGGGCGGGCGCGGTGCGCAGCGCCCACGACTTCGCGTTCGCCCCGGCCGATTGCCGGGCGTGCGGGAAGCTGGTGCTGGCAGAGTCGCCCGCCCCGACGACGACGACGCCGGTGCGCGAGCCCGCCCCGGCGCTGGCCCGCGCGGTGTGACGCGGATCGCCGGTGCTCCGCGAGATCGATGTCGCGGCGCCGATCGGCCGGCGATCGGCGGGTCGACATCGTTCGCGTCACGCGTCGGCGGCGGAGCGCCCGGCGCGGTCGAGGTCGCTGCGGTCGTCGGCTTGCTCGGCGAGGTCGTGCGGGTGTATGGCGGTCGCATGTCGCTCGCGCAGACCACTCCTCTTCTGCGTTCCCTGCCGCTCGGCGCGGCGCTCGGCGAGCCGGTGCTGTTGAAGATGGAGGCGCTGCAGCCGTGCGGGTCGTTCAAGCTGCGCGGGCTCGGCCGCCTGTGCGCCAGCCGGGTCGCCGGCGGAGCGCGGCGGCTGGTGTGCGCGTCCGGCGGGAACGCGGGCCTGGCGGTGGCCTACGCCGGACGACGTCTCGGCGCGGCGGTGCGAGTGGTGGTGCCTTCGACGACGAGCGCGCGGTCGCACGAGCTGCTGACCGCGGAAGGCGCCGAGGTGGTGGTGCGCGGCGACGACTGGCTCGCGGCCCACCGGGCGGCGCTCGCCGAGCTGCCGGAGGACGCGACCTACATCCATCCTTTCGACGACCCGGAGATCTGGACCGGTCACGCCGACATCGTGGTCGAGGCCGCCGCTCAGGCGGAGCGCCCGGGCGCGGTGGTGGTGGCGGTCGGCGGTGCGGGCCTCCTCTGCGGCGTGCTGCAGGGGATGCACGCGGTCGGCTGGACCGACGTGCCGGTGCTGGCGGTCGAGACCGAGGGCGCGGCGTCGTACGCGGCCGCTCTGGCCGCGGGCGCGCCGGTGGCGATCCCGGCGATCACCTCCCTGGCGACGACGCTCGGCGCTCGCGCGGTCGCGGCCGAGGCGGTGGCGTGGTCGCGTCGCCACGAGATCGTGCCGTGGACGGTCAGCGATCGCGCGGCGGTGCAGGCGTGCCTGCGCTTCGCCGACGACCACCGCGTGCTGGTCGAGCCGGCCTGCGGAGCTGGCCTTTCGGTCATCTACGATCGGGCCCCGCCGCTCGTCGGCCGCGGACCGGTGCTGGTGATCGTGTGCGGCGGCGCGGGGGTCAGCCTCGCGCTCCTGCGCCTGTGGGCCGAGAGCACCGGCGCTCGCTGACAGCCGGCGCGGCTTGACCGCGACGCGGGGGTCGGCCACCGTGCCCGAGGGGAAGGGCGGGTGGTATGCAGATCCAGCGGGAGAAATTCTTCGCTCTGACGGCCTCGCTGGCGGGTTTTTGGCCCAACGCGGGCTGCATGATCGACCTCGGCGGGGTGGCGACCGAGGACTCGACGACGACGACCCCCGCGTCGACGACGGCGACGACCGCGAGCACCACCGAGGACGCGACACCGGCACCGCGTCGACCGACGCACCGATGAGGGGCGCGCCGACGACCGGTGGGAGCACCGCCGGCGAGGAGGACTGCTGCCTCGCTGTGGTTGCGCCGACGACGCCGTCGCGACGTGCGTGTGCGACGGGGACCCGTTCGGCTGCGGGCTCGCGGGCGGCGACCGGGACGAGGCCTGCGTCCGCGACGTGAACACGTCGGGCTGCGGCCTGCGCGACGCGCCCGACGCCGGGAGACGACTTGAGCGGCCTGTTCACCGGCGCGCCCGGGCGGGCGCCGACCTGTGCGAAGCTTCGGCCCGTGAGCGACCCGAGGCCCGTGCCCGCCGCCGCCCCCTGGGCCGAGGACATGTGCACGTTCGGCGTGACCGGCACGAACGGCAAGACGTCGACGACGACGATGCTGGCGGCGATCGTCCGCGCGGCCGGGCAGCACGTGTTCGCGGCGACGACCCTCGACTATTCGCTCGACGGCCGGTCGCTGCCGGTCGAGCGCAGCTGGCAGGGCTTCCTCGCCGCGGCCGAACAGGCGCGCGCGGCCGGGGCCCGCCACGCGGCGGTCGAGATCACCAGCCAGTCGCTGGCCCGCGGCTACGCCAAGCGCTGGCGGTTCGACTGGTCGGTGTTCACCAACCTGTCCCCCGACCACTTCAAGAGCCACGGCTCGTGGGAGCACTACCTGGCCAGCAAGGCCCAGCTGTTCGTCCACACCTCGCCGGGCGGGGCGGCGATCCTCAACGCCCGCGACCCGGCGGCGCTGCTCCTCGACCAGGTCACGCCGGTCGACGTCCGCCGGGTGTGGTACGGGGTCCTGTCCCGTGGGGCATGTCTGAAGGAACATGACCTCGAGGCCGTGTCCGTAGGGACATCCGTCGACGGGACGGCGCTGACGCTGGCGCCGTCGCCCCTGGCGGAGGCGCTGGGCGGGGCGCTGCAGGTGGCGTACGTCGGCGAGGTGTTCGCCGAGAACGCGCTGGCGGCCGCCGCCGCGGCGCTGTCGGCCGGCTTGCCGGCGGCGGCGGTGCGCGCGGGCCTGGCGAGCTGCCCGGTGGTGCCCGGCCGCTTCGAGGTCCTGGGCCGCGCGCCGGTGGTGGTCGTCGATTACGCGCACACTCCCGACGCGCTCGAGCGGACGTGCGCGACGGCGCGGGCGCTGGCCGGCGCGGGCCGGGTGATCGTGGTGTTCGGCGCCGGCGGCGACACCGACGCGGGCAAGCGCGAGCCGATGGGCGAGGCGGTCGGGCGCGCGGCCGACCTCGCGGTGCTGACGACCGACAATCCGCGCCGCGAAGATCCGCGGCAGATCGCGGGCCACCTGCGCGCAGGCCTGGCGCGCGGCGGGCGGGCGCGCATCGTCGAGGAGGTCGATCGACTGCGGGCGATCGGCCTGGCGCTCGAGCTGGCGCAGCCGGGCGACGTGGTGGTGGTCGCCGGCAAGGGCCACGAGTCGGGCCAGACGATCGGCGACGAGACGCTGCCGTTCTCCGACCGCGCGGTCGTCCGGCAGCTGCTCGGGCTGGAGGCCGGCGATGGCGAGGCCTGAGTCCGAGGCCGGACAGGCGCGCCGCGAAGCGCTGGACGAGCGCGCGACGAACCCGGAGGTTCGCGTCGAGCGGCGAGTAGGCGACGGTCTGGACGAGCGAGCGGCGGCGCTGCTCGAGCTGCGCGTCGCGGGGGTGCTGGCCGAGCGGCGGCAGGCGCTGCAGCGCCGGTTCGGCTGGGCCGGACCTGTCCTGCGCTGCGCGGTCGAGCCACGGCGGCGGACCCTGGCGCTCGTCGGCGAGGCGCTGAGCCGAAAGGCGCTGGCGGCCGCGCTGGCCGAGCTGGGCGCGGCGCTGCCCGCCGGGTGGCGTATCGACGCCGCGGGGACGGAGATCGCGGCGCCGCGCGCCTGGTTCGCGCTGCCGGCCGGCGTGACCCGGCTGTGGCGGGCGCCGCCCGCGGGAGTGATCGTCGACGGGTGCGTCGGGATATGTCCCTCGGAGCATGTCCTCAAGGACGTGTGGGCGCAGCGGCGCGGGAGTGAGAGTCTTTCATGGCATGTCTCTTGGGACATGTTTGACTCGACCTCCGCCTCCGGACGAGGGGGCCGACCGGCGGCCCTCGTGGCCGCGCCGATCTGCTCGTGTGGGGTGCGCGAGTGCACGGGCGGGCGAAGCGGCGGGGTGAAGCTCAGGGGGTATGAGAGTTCGGCGCGTGCGTTGTTCGACAGAGATCGATTGTGTCCCGATGAACATGTCCTTGAGGACATGAGATTTGAGAGTGCGGCGTGCGGGCGGGCCGGGTGGTGTCCCGATGAACATGTCTGCGAGGACATGGAGATGTGCACCGAGCTGCTGGCCGACGACGGCCCGGTCGGGGTGCTGGCGGCGGGGGGCGGCTGGGCGCTGGTGCGGGCGCGCGACGGGACGATCGGGTGGACGCGGGCGCGGCTCGGCGCACTGGTGGCCGTTGCATCCCGGACGACGCCGGCGCGCGGCGAGGTGGTCGCGTTGACGCGGGTGCTGCGGCGCTTCCGCGGAGCGCCGTATCGGCTCGGCGGGACCACGCCGCTCGGGATCGACTGCTCGGGCCTGGTGCAGCGGGCGGTACGGGCGGCGCTGGGCGTGGTGCTGCCCAGGCACTCGAGCGATCAGCTCGCGCTGGCGGCGTCGCCCGTGCGGCCGCTCGGCGAGCCCGGCGATCTGTTGTTCATGTGGGGGGCAGGCGAGTCGCCCTGCCACGTGGGGGTCGTGCTCCGCGGCGCGCGAGCGGGGGCTCGCACGCTGCTGCACGCGTCGTCGCGCCGCGGCCGGGTGATCGAGGAGCCGCTCGAGCAGGTGCTGCCGCGGGCGTCGCGGGTGCGACACATGGAGCTCGAGCAGGTGCTTGCGCTGGGTCGGTGACAAGCCGCGCGCGCTTCTTCTCTCGCCCAGCGGACGACTCGCAACGAATGTGTTGGCCGATGACAGGCGCGAGCATGAGGCGCGCGGGGGCTGCTTCTCTCGCCAGCGGACGACTCGCGACGAATGTGTTGTCCGATGGCAAGGGCGAGAGGCGCGAGGCGATGGAGAGCTGACCTAAGGAGCCGCTCGAGCAGGTGCTACAGCGGGCGTCGCGGGTGCGGCACATGGAGCTCGAGCAGGTGCTTGCGCTGGGCCGGTGACGGCCGTGCGACCTGCTTCTCCGCGCCAAGCGCATGATTCGCGACGAATAGTTCTTCGACAAAGCGCGATGGTGAGGCGCGCGCGCTTCTTCTCTCGCCCAGCGGACGACTCGCAACGAATGTGTTGGCCGATGACGGGCGCGCGCATGAGGCGGCCGGCGATGAGAGCTGACCGAGAGGATCTCGGCAGAGGGATCGATGAGGTGATGGAGCAGGTGTTGCAGGCGGCGTTGCGGGTACGGCAGATGGAGCTCGAGCCGGTGCTTGCGCTCGGTGAGTGATGGGCCGCGACCTTCGTCTCTTGCCTGCGACCCTTCGCAACGAATGTGCCCTTCGAGGACAGGCGCGATCGTGAGGCGATGGAGAGCTGACCGAGACCGAGGGAGCGAGGAGCTGCTCGAGCTGGTGCTGCGGGCGTCACTACGCGGGACGGGAGCTCGAGCAGGAGCTTTACGCCGGCCTGGTGACGCATGGGCCGTGGGCAGGCGCCGTTGCGTGCGTGCGGGGCAGGGGGGCACCCGTCTCGGGCTCGTCGATCGACGAGCCGTCGATCGTGCGGGTCGGCTCGGGACGCTGCTGGCAGGGCTTGGTCGGCGACGAAACAGATCGGGCGCGCAGATCCCTTCGGGCATGTCGTGGAAGACATGTCCTCGAGGACAATTGATTTTGCCGCGTGGCGACGACGGCAGTGTCCGCCGCGGCGCGCGCCCGGACAGCTGCGGCGGATCGTCGCGGACATTCGTCGCGTGACGCGCCGTGGGGCCTCGTGGACCGGTGGGTGCGGCCGCTTCGCTCCAGCGAACTCTGCGGCGACCATGCGCTCGACGTCGGTTTCGTCGCACGATGCCGCGCGAGCCGTGACAAATGCGGCGGCTACATGTCGCAGTCTGTCACGCCGCGGCGCCGAGCGGCCTGGCGGAGATGTCACTTGCTGCGCCGGGAGCGTCGGCATAGCGTCCGCGCCCATGACGAGCGACGAGCGCAGTCGGAGCCCGCACGCGCCGAAGTTCCGTCGGCTCGCGGCCGTCGGTCACGGTGGGATGGCCGACATCTACCTCGCGGCCGCGCGCGGGGTGGGCGGGGCGCTCAAGCTGCTCGTGCTCAAGGATCTGCGGCCGGCGCTGGTGCGCGACCCGGAGTACCGGGCGATGTTCCAGCGCGAGGCGAGGATCGCCACGCTGCTGTCGCACCCCAACGTGGTCCAGACCTACGAGGTGGGCAGCGAGGACGGGCGGCCGTTCATCGCCATGGAGTACCTCGAGGGCCAGCCGCTGCACCGGATCCTCCGCCGCGTGTACCAGCCGCCGCCGCTGCCGCCCGGGCTGCCGCTGGCGATGCACCTGCGGATCCTCGCCGAGCTGCTCGCCGGCCTCCACTACGTGCACGAGCTGCGCGACTACGACGGGCGGCCGCTCGGGCTCGTGCACCGCGACGTGTCGCCGCACAACGTGCTCGTCACCTACGACGGGCAGATCAAGCTGGTCGACTTCGGCATCGCCCGCCTCGAGGGCGACGGCGACACCGAGGTCGGCACGTTCAAGGGCAAGGCCTCCTACTCGTCGCCCGAGCAGGTGTGCGGCGAGCAGGTCGACCGCCGCAGCGACCTGTTCTCGGTCGGCGTGATGCTGTGGGAGGCGCTGGCCCGCCGGCGCATGTGGGCCGGGCTCGACGAGCTGGCGATCGCGCGCCGGCTCGAGGAGGGCGACATCCCGCCGCTGCCCGCCGAGGCCGCGGCGCCGCCGGTGCTGCGGGCGCTGGTGGCCTCGGCCCTGGCGGTCGACCCCGAGGCGCGTCCGGCCTCGGCCGAGGTGTTCCGCGAGGCGCTCGAGCTGCACCTCGGCAAGAGCGGCCCGTCGCCGCGGGCGATCGGCATCGCTCTCGGCGACATCTTCGCCGCCGACCGGGCCAGCCTGCGCGGCCTCGTGGAGGCGCAGATCCGCCGCGCCCGCCAGGTCCACGACGACCTGCCCGTGCTCGACCTGTCCGATCCGTCAGGTCTCGTCGACCCCGGGCCCGGCGACCTCGCGCACCCCGACGAGCCGACCCGACGCGACGCCCCGCGGGCCGCCGAGGCCCCGGCCGAGCCGAGCCCGACGCGGCCGAGCGGGCCGCACGACGCCACCTGGTCGGCCGTGCACCCGCCCCTTCGCCGGTCGCCGATCGTGTCCCGCTGGCTGCCGTGGGGGCTCGGGGCGGCGGCGGTGGCTGTCTCTGCGACCATGGTCTTCACGACAGGTCCGGATGAGCATGGTGTTTCGGACATGTTCGCGGAGCCAGCCGAGATGGCGCCGTGCGCGGGGGCCGACAAGCCGGTGGTCGAGCTGTCGGGGGAGATCGAGCACTCGGCGCGGCTGACGTGCGACAAGATCTACCGCCTGCGCTTCGTGACGTTCGTGCGCCCGGGGGCGACGCTGACGATCGATCCGGGGACCACGATCGTCGGCGACCGCGACACCCGCGGGACGCTGGTGGTCCAGCCGGGCGCGAAGCTGGTGGCCGAGGGCACGCGCGAGCGGCCGATCGTGTTCACCAGCGAGGCGCGCCCGGGGTTGCGGCGCGCGGGCGACTGGGGCGGACTTATCATCCTCGGCAAGGCGCCGACCAACCTGCGCGACGCCGAGGGGCGGCCGACGGTCGGCCGGGTCGAGGGCATCGCCGACGGCGGCGAGTACGGCGGGGATGACCCGGAGGACAGCTCGGGCTCGCTGCGGTTCGTGCGGGTCGAGTACAGCGGGACCGAGCTCGGGCCCAACAACGAGATCAACGGGGTCACGTTCGCCGGGGTCGGCCGCGGCACGCAGGTCGACCACGTGCAGGTGCGCCACACCGCCGACGACTGCTTCGAGTTCTTCGGCGGCACGGTCGACGCCAAGCACCTGATCTGCCAGGATCCCGGCGACGACGGGTTCGACTGGGACCTCGGCTACACCGGCCGGCTGCAGTTCCTGCTGCTGCGCGACGGCGCCGAGGCGCTCGACACCACCGCCGGCTTCGAAGGCGACAACGACCCCGGCGGCTCGCGCAACACGCCGCGCTCGGCGCCGACGATCTACAACGCGACCCTGTGCGGCCGCGGCCACGGCCTCGAGCACGAGCACTACGGCGTGCTGCTCCGCCACGGCACCGCGGCGACCCTCGGCAACGCGGTGGTGGTCGGGTTCGGGGCGCCGCTCGACGTCCGCGACCGCGACACCACCGCCGACCTGCGCGGCGGGCTGTGGCTGTCGCGCAACTTCGCCGCGTCGCTGGCCCACGCCGAGGTGCCGGGCGGCGAGCTCGCGCTGGCCGATGACGACTTCGGCCTCGACGAGGCGGCGCTGCTCACCGCCGCCGGGGCCCGCGTCGAGGATCCGGATCTCCCTGGCTGCGCCGACCCGGCCGGCCTGAATCGCTACAAGCCGCGCACCCCGCTGACCGCGGGCGCGGCCGCCCCGCCCGCCGACGGCTTCTTCGCCCCGGAGGCCCGCTTCGCCGGCGCGTTCCGTGACGAAGCCGACGACTGGGACGCCGGCTGGGCCGTGTGGGCCGATGCGCCGGAAGATGTCTGAAAAGACATTGCTCTCGGGATAGGTTCGGGCCTTGCGAGGTCGCGCCGGGGTAAAGTAGAGGATGCGGGTGCGCCTCGCGTCCTGTTTGCTCCTCCTCGCTGCCGTGTCCGCCTGCCCGGCCTCGAAGTCGGGCGAGACGGCGCCGCCGATGATCCACGCCGAGTCGATGCCGCTCGGGTCGGCGCCGCCGGGCTCGCACGCGGGCACGGGGCCGGTGGTCGGCGGGGACAAGCCGTCGCTGCCGTCGGCGACGGCCGTCAGCGTGACGACGCCGCGGGTCGAGGAGCTGCCGGCGGTGTTCGTCGACGCGGCCGAGCGGATCGGCGCGGCGGCGCAGGGCCGCGCGCGCGCGTGGGAGCTGCTGGCTGTCCTTTCGGACACATTCGGCCACCGCCTCAGCGGCTCGCGCTCGCTCGAGAAGGCGATCGACTGGTCGATCGAGCAGATGAAGCGCGACGGGCTCGACAACCCGCGGCGCGAGAAGGTGATGGTGCCGCACTGGGTCCGCGGGGCCGAGCGCGCGCGGGTGGTGGCGCCGATCGAGCGCGACCTGGTGATCCTCGGGCTCGGCGGGACCGTCGGCGGCAAGGTCCGCGGCGAGATCGCGGTGGTCGAGTCGCTGGCCGAGATCGCGACCCGCGGGGCCGAGCTGCGCGACAAGATCGTGGTGATCAACCAGCCGATGCCGCGCTTCGACCACGCGCATAACGAGACGCACTACGGCGACACCGTGCGGATCCGCGGCGGCGGGGCGTCGGAGGCGGCGAAGGTCGGGGCCAAGGCGGTGCTGATCCGCTCGGTCACCGCCAACAGCCTGCGGAGCCCGCACACCGGCGCGCTGCGCTACGAGGAGGGGGTCAGGAAGATCCCCGCGGCCGCGGTCACGCTCGAGGACGCGGAGCTCCTGGCCCGCCTGGCCCGCCGCGGCAAGACCACGGTCGAGCTGTCGCTCGGGGCCAAGACGCTGCCCGACAGCCCGAGCGCCAACGCGATCGCCGAGCTCCGCGGGCGCGAGCTGCCCGACGAGATCGTGCTGATCGGCGGGCACATCGACTCGTGGGACGTCGGCGACGGCAGCACCGACGACGGCGGCGGCTGCATGATGGCGATCGAGGCGGCGGCGCTGCTCAAGGAGCTGGGGCTGGTGCCGCGGCGGACCATCCGCGTGGTGCTGTTCACCAACGAGGAGAACGGCCTGCGCGGGGCCAAGGCGTACCACGCGGCCCACGGCAAGGAGAAGCACGTGGCGGCGATCGAGGCCGACACCGGGTCGGGGGCGCCGCGCGGGTTCGGCATCAGCGGCACGCCCGAAGAGGTGGCGGCGCTGCAGCGCTTCGCGCCGCTGTTCGACGGCCTCGGCGCGGGCGTGCTCGAGGCGGGCGGGGGCGGGGCCGACATCTCGCCGCTGACGAAGGACGGGGTGCTGAGCCTCGGGCTCCACCCGGACGTCAGCGCGTACTTCGACCTGCACCACAGCCCGGCCGACACGTTCGACAAGATCGACCCCGACCACCTCGAGCGCAACGCGGCCGCGATGGCGCTGATGGCCTTCGTGCTGGCGGAGCGATGAGGGATGCGCCGGACGTGAGACGTCCGGCCAACTACTTGGGACCCGCGGCGCCGCGCCGCGGTTTCATTTAAAATTCGCAGTCCACTCGCTGCGGCTTCACGTCTCTTCGCTGCAACCACTCGGGCTCGGGTCAGGTCGAAGTGGCAAGGTCCCCGAGGATGGAGCATCGCCCCGAGACGGCCGCGACGTCACACGGCCCCCCCGCGTGGGTAATGGCCGCGCCGTGGCTGCTGTGCGGCCTGATCTCGACCTCGCAGGTGTACTTCCTGTGGCCCGTGCGGGTCCCCGAGCCCTCGTTCCTGCGCGACCTGGCCTGGCAATACCCGCCGTGGCTCTATCTCGCCGCCGCGGCGCCATTGCTCGCGCGGATGGCTCGACGCTTCCCGCTCGGACGTGACAGCTGGACGCGTCACCTCGGACCGCACCTCCTCGCCAACGCGGTGCTCGCATCAGGCTATGCCCTGGTGGTGTGTGTCGCCGGGGTGCTGTTCGGCGACGCGTACTACCAGGAGACCCCGTTCATCCTCGCCTACGGCAAGCTGCTGGCCAAGGGCGTGCAGCTGCAGCTGTTCGTTTACTGGCTCGTGGTCGGCTTCGTGCACGCGTACGACTACCACCGCAAGGCGCGCGACGCCGAGCTCGCGTTCTGCCGCCTCGAGACCCAGCTGGCGCACGCGCAGCTCGAGGCGCTCAAGATGCAGCTGCACCCGCACTTCCTCTTCAACACCCTGCACGCGATCGGGGTGCTGGTGCGCAAGCAGGACACCCAGGGCTCGCTGCAGATGCTGTCCGGCCTGGCCGACCTGCTGCGGCTCGCGCTCGACAACACCGGGCGGCAGCTGGTGCCGCTCAAGCAGGAGCTCGACTTCCTCGGCCGCTACCTGGCGATCGAGAAGGTGCGCTTCTCGGACCGGCTCGACGTCCGCATCGACGTCGCGCCCGAGGTGCTGGACGCGCTGGTGCCGAACCTGATCCTGCAGCCGCTGGTCGAGAACGCGATCCGCCACGGCATCGCGCCGCGGGCCGCGTCGGGTCGGATCGAGGTGTCGGCGAGCCGCGAGAGCGGGGCGCTGACGCTGTCGGTCCGCGACGACGGGGTCGGCCTGCCGGACGCGTTCTGCGTCGAGCGCTGCGGCGGCGTCGGCCTGCGCAACGTGCGGGCCCGCCTCGGACAACTCTTCCCTGCCGACCATCGATTCGAGGTCGCGGCGGCGCACGGCGGCGGAGCGGCCGTGTCGCTGCAGATCCCCCTAGCCTTCGAGGAGCCGATGTATGTTGGAGCGTAGTTCTACAATTAGGACGCTGATCGTCGACGACGAACCCCTGGCCCGCGAGGGCATCCGCCTGTTGCTCAAGCAGGACGCCGACATCGAGGTGATCGGCGAGGTCGGCTCCGGGCGCGAGGCCGCCAGCCGGATCGAGGACCAGCGCCCCGACCTGGTGTTCCTCGACGTGCAGATGCCGGAATGTACCGGGTTCCAGGTGCTGGCCTCGCTGCCCCCGGCGAGCGTGCCCGGGGTGGTGTTCGTGACCGCGTACGACCGCTACGCCCTGCAGGCGTTCGAGGTCCACGCGCTCGACTACCTGCTGAAGCCGTTCGACGACGAGCGGTTCTTCGAGGCGCTGCGGCGGGCCAAGGCGCACCTGCAGGTGGCGGAGGTCGAGGAGCTGCGGCGCCAGCTGGCCGCGCTTTTGGCCGACGTCGGCGAGCCGCGCGAGCCGGCCCCGGCGGCGGTGCAGCCGGCCGAGCGCCTGGCGATCAAGGACGGCAGCCGGGTGGTGTTCCTGCGCGCCGACGAGATCGACTGGATCGAGGCGGCCGACTACTACGTGCAGATCCACGCCGGGCCCAAGAGCTACCTGCACCGCGAGACGATGCAGAGCCTCGAGCGCCGGCTGGACCCGGCCCAGTTCGTGCGGATCCACCGCTCGGCGATCGTCAACCGCCGGCGGATCCGCGAGCTCCGCAGCGGCGGCCGTCGCGAGGCGGTGGTGGTGCTCGAGGGCGGCGCGACGCTCAAGGTCGCCCGCAGCCAGCGCGACAAGATCGCGTCGCTGCGGGTCTGAGGCGGCTGCACGAGGGGCATGCCCGCGGGGGCATGTGCGAAGGGGCATGTTCTTCGGAGCATGCCCCTTCGCGCATGTGCGTACGGACAGCCGCTGCCAGCCGGCTGCGCGGCGAACGGGCGGCCCCGCCGGCTGCGCCGGACCGGCGTTCGCCTGCTCCGCGCTGGGGCGCCGCCGGGACCTCGCATAGCTTGTTCGGCGACGGGAGGATGACGATGCAGCGATGGATCCTGGCGATGGCGATGGCGCTCGGCGGCGCTTCGGCGTGTGACGACAACGGCAGCGGTGAGGGCGGCAAGCCCGGGGCGGCCCCGCAGACCGAGTTGACGGCGGAGCAGGTGGTGGCGGGGCACCTGGCGGCGCTGGGCGGGCTCGACCGGCTCAAGGCGACGAAGAACCTGGTGATCCGCGGCGAGTACCGGGAGGGCGGCTCGGTCGACGCGTTCGTGGCCTACCGCGCGCGGCCGAACAAGTTCCGCAAGGAGGGCACGCACGAGGGCAAGGCGTTCGTGAAGGTGTTCGACGGCGACAAGGGCTGGCTGGCCGAGGGCGACGCGCCGATGGGGCCGATGCCGGCCGAGCACGCGGCGAAGCTGAAGCAGTACGCCGAGTTCGACGACGCGCTGGTCGACGCGGCCGCGCGCGGGCACAGGGTCGAGCTGGTGGGCGCCGCCGAGGTGAAGGGCAGCAAGGCCTACCAGCTGCAGGTGACGCTGGCCAACGGCGACGTCGAGCAGCGCTGGCTCGACGCGACGACGTTCCTCGACGTGAAGCGCACCGTCACGTTCAAGGACAAGGCGGGGGCGCAGAAGACCAAGAACGTGACGTTCAGCGACTGGCGCGAGGTCGGCGGGCTCAAGTTCAACTTCGCCAGCGAGGGCGAGGTCGACGGCAAGGTCAGCACGGTGAAGATCCAGTCGATCGAGGTCGACGGGTCGATCGATCCGTCGAAGTTCACCGCCCAGCTGGCCAACACCGTGGCGATGGCGCGCTGACGCGGGCCCGAGCTTCGGCGTCGTCCTCCTCACGAAGTCCGACCCGATGGGCCGCCTGCGCGGTGACGCGGGTAGGAGATGGCGCGTCGACGCGGGCTGGTCGTCGGCGTCGGCCTTCCGTGGCTCGACGAAGTCCCCCGGGATAGCGTCAGCGACCCGAGGGGCGGTATTGTCGAGGGGGCCAGGGAGGCGTGTCCGGCGAGGCGAGGACGTCGCGGTTAGCGACGGCGCCTCGCCTCGCCGGTCGCGTTGCGCGACGGTGCCCGCGGGGCCGGCGTCAGGCGGGCTCGCGGGCATCGTCCTTCACCGCCAGCGGACAGGCCTGGGTGGCAGGGTCGTAGCATTGATCGCCGCACGGCTTCTGCCCGTCGGCGCATACGACCCCGCCGTTGCTGCAGCTCTGATAGAAGGGGTCGTAGCATTGGCCGCCGCACGACCGCTGGGCGCCGCGGCAGACCAGCGCACCGGGCTGGCAGCTCTCGGTGGAGGGGTCGTAGCATTCGTCGCCGCACGGCCTGTGGATACCGCGGCAGACCTTGCGAGGGCTGGCGTCGGCGAATCCGCCGAGGGCGAGGCCGGCGCCGAGAGCCACAGCGAGCACGAGCATGAATCGACGCATGCGTAGGAGTTGCGGCGCGATCGGGGGGCGGCCAGTCAAATCGCGATCAATTGCGGGGACCGAGCTCGCTGCGGGGCCGAGCCGCCGGGTGTCGGGCGACGGCTGCGTCGGGATGTCCTCGCGGACAGGTCGCGACGCGCCCCGCGGGCTCAAGGTGCCGGCAGGCCGACGACGGGGGTGAACTCCTCGCGCCAGCGCGGCGGCGCGGTGCGGGCCTCGTGGCGGCCCCAGCACCACACCTCGCCGGCGCGGGTGCGGGCGCACGTGTGGCAGCGGCCGGCGCTGAGCTCCTCGACGTCGCGCACCGGGACGACGACGCCGGGGAGTGGGCGGGCGACGACGGTGCCGTCCCCGAGCTGACCGCAGGAGTTCTCCCCCCAGCAGCGGACGGTGCCGTCGCGCAGGCGGGCGCAGGCGTGCTTGCCGCCGTCGCTGACCGCGACGACGTCGCGGAGGCCGGCGATCGGGCGGGCGCGCAGCTCGAATTCCCCGTCCAGGGTCCAGCACGCGACCTCGCCGGTGCGTCGGACGGCGCAGGCGATGTCCTGGTCCGGGCCGCTGGCGAAGAGCGGCGAGTCGGGGGGCACGATGGCGCCGTTGCGGATGAGCTGGACGGCGTCGTGCAGGGGGACGTCGCGTCCGCGCCGATCGATCACGACGTCGCCGCTGCGCACCACCATCGGCTCGGCCTTGACGCAGCTGATCCGGCCGCTGCGGCGGCGACCGCAGTGGATGTCGGCCCATCGGGTGGAGGTGGTCTCGAGGATGTCGGTGGCGATCGGGGGAACGGCCGCCGCCTCGCCGCGATCGAAGCTGCGGGCGTCGAGGCGCTGCTCCTCGCACTCGAGCACGCCGTCGACGCGCAGGCCGCAGCCGCTCTCGGGATCGACGTGTCGCAGCGGCTTCGCGGGCGCGAGCGTGTGGTACCGGCAGGTGACGGCGCCGGTCGCGGCGAGGATGCACAGCCCTTCGCGGCCGACGTACACGGCGACGCCAGGGCCCTGCGAGGTGAGGGAAGGGGCCGGCTTGTCGGTGTCCCGGAGCTTGAGGTCGCCCCAGCACCACACCTCGCCGTCGCGCACGCCGCAGACATAACCTGGCCCGGAGGACAGGCCGGTCAGGCCCTGCGCGGCGTCGATGCGCTCGGGCACGAGCGCCAGCGGCGAGGCGCCGCTGCCGAGCTGACCGGTGTCGTCGTAACCGCGACAGAGGACGGCGCCGGTGCCGTCGAGCAGGCATTGATGGCGCGGGCCGAGGGCCAGCGCGACGGCGCCGGTGCCGAGCCGCTCGGGGGCGCGCGTGGCGACTCTGGAGTACAGGTCGGGAGACCACGGAGCGCCGGCGGGATCGATGGCCGCGGCCTGCCAGCCGTGGTCGACGAGGTCGCGGGCTTTCGGCAGCTCGGCGATCGGCTCCGGGTCGCGGACCCGTCGCGGTACGGGCCACACTCTCCACGTCGGCGTCGCCGAGGGCGCGAGCGGCTTGGGGCGCTCCCTGAAGTCGCGCAAGTCGCCGACGCAGGCGGAAGTGCCGTCGCGCCACAGGCCGCACACGCGCTCGAAGCCGCAGGCCAGGGCGACGGCGCCGCCGAAGCCGGCGAAGCGATCGGGCTGGAAGCTATCGTGAGGATCCAGTCCCCAGCACGACAGGTGGTCGCCGAGGAGGACGCAGGTCTGCGCGTCGCTGGCACACGCGAGGTCGGGGGCACCGATACGGGCGACGGGCGCCGGCGGTTGCGGGGTGAACTTCCAGTGGCGGCCCCACCAGGAGCGCCCGAGCGCCGGCGCGGCGCCCCAGCAGAGGAATTCGTCGGCCGTGCGCGCACAGGCATAGCCGGCGCTGGCGACGAGGAGGGTCGCCGGTGCGATGCCCTGGACCTTCACGGGCGTGCGGCGATCGAGGTCGGTGCCATCGCCGAGCTGACTGTCGTGGTTGTGACCCCAGCACCACACGCCGCCGTCCTCGGCGAGGGCGCAGGCGTGCTGGTCGCCGGCGGCGATCGCCTGCACGCGCGGCAGGCCGGCGATTCGCAGCGGCCGCGGGCTCGGTACTTCGCTGCCGTCGCCGAGCTGGCCGTGATCGTTGCCGCCCCAACACCACACGGCGCCGCGCGGGTCGAGGGCGCACGAGAAGTCGAGGCCGAGCGCGAGACGGCCGCGGTTCGGATGGGCCACCGGTGCCTCGGCGCCGGGGTCGATCGGGGGAGGGCCCGCCGCGTCGGGCGGGGCAGAGGTCGCGGGCGAATCGCGCGGGGCCGGATGACACGCGAGCACCAGCGCGAGCGCCGAGACTGTCCACGAAGATCGCCCCACGCGTCGATGGTGCGACGAGCGCGGTGCGTTGCCAAGCCCGTGCGATGTCCGGCAGTGCCCACTCCCTCGTCGCGCCGGCGAGGCACGCCGTCGGAACCACGACGCGAGCACGAGCAGCAGCCCCGGGGCAGCGTCGCCGGGGCCCTCGTCCGCCGCGCAGCGCAGCCTTGCGCGTGGTCGTCGGGCGCCGATCCGCCACCCGTCGCGCCGTCCGTCTTCGCGTCGTCGGAGGTCGTCCTCGGCCCGTCGCCCGACGTCTCGGTCGGCGCGTCCCCGGTGGTCGGAGCGTCGGTGCGACGCGAGCGGGGACCGCCGTCTGCCCCGAGAATTCGATGGGCACAGGCCCGCGGGCGATCGGCTCGGCCCGTGACGGCCCACGGCTTGTACAAGAACACGTACAAGCCCGGCCGTCTCGCAGAGACCGGCGCTGCCTCCGTCGTTACGACCCGGCCGAACGTCACGCGTCGTCGGCGATCAGCGCCCCGTCGATGTCGTCGAGCCTCCACCCCGCCAGCCCCGCCAGCAGGGCCGAGCGAGCGACGGCGGGCGAGGGCGCGGCGCTCAGGTTGCATGGCTGAAGAGACAGGTGATTGCGAACCGTTCGTCGACCCGACCAGGCCGCGGCGGGCTGGCCGGATCTCGCGGGCTCGAGCGCGGCTGCAGGTCCGAAGCGGGCCGTCGGAGGGTCGAAGAGACAGGTGAGATCGAGGGCTCGAGTACGGCCGCAGGGCCGGGGCCAGATCGGCCGAGGAGGCTGGCTCCCGGCCGGTGAGGTCGGGTTCTGGTGCACAGGATCGCGGGCTCGCGCGGTGCCGGTCGCCTGGATGGCCGAAGGGACAGGTTCAACGCGAGGGGAAGATCGCGGGCGCGTTCGCGGCTGCCGGCCAGGGGGCGAGGTCGGCCGACGAGGCGGGCTCCGCGGCCGGAGACGCTCCGCGGGTGCTGCCGCCCGGTCCGGGGCACGCGACGGAGATGAGGGCGAGGCGGCTGCGCTCCGCGGGGCGCGGGGCGTGATCGCGCGGGCATTCGCGCGCGACGAATGGGCCTGTACGAAGAGACAGTATCGCCATTGCCGGCGAATCGGCGCGCCCGCGCGCGGGCGCGACACGCCGCATTCGCGCTCGGGTGAGCGGATGGATCGAGCCCGGTGCGCCCCGGATTTGCGAACGCAGAGCGGCGCCCGTGGAACATTGTTGTGACGGCGAAAACGCCCCGGCGGCCGCACAGAGGAGGCTCACGCGGGGGTCCGGCTCCAGCACGCCCGGGCCCGGCGGGAATGTGACAGGAATCGTCGCAGGATGTGGGGCATGGCGGGAGGACGGGGCGCGGTGCTGGTGGGTTGCGGGCTGTTGCTCGTCGGCTGCTGGAAGGACAACCCTGCCTTCATGGTCACCGTCACCGACGGCCCGGTCGGCGAGTCGAGCGGCGGGGCGGAGACGGGGACCAGCGCGGCGATCGACGAGACCGAGTCGTCGGGGACGACGACGGGCGACGCGACCACGACCTCGGGGGTGGAGCCGAGCCCGTCGACGTCGACGCCGGGCTCGACCAGCGGGGTGGCCACCAGCGGGTTCGACCCGTCGTCGACCTCGAGCACCACCGGCGCCACCACGGACGACCCGCTCGTCAGCACCAGCACGACCGCCGAGGACATCGCGCCGGCGTGCGGCGCGACCGGCTTCGGCCCGGCCGAGCTGCTGGCGCGGCAGTGGATCGATCTGGTCATTCAGAAGTGCGAGGACATCCCGGGGCGCAACTTCCGGATCCTCAACGTCCCCGGCGAGCTCGTCACCGCGGTCGCGTGCTCGAGCAATCCGGCCTCGGGCTGCACCGGCTGCGACTACGGGCAGACGCTGCTGTTCGGCTTCACCACCCCCGAGCCCGCCGGCCTGCTGGAGCTGACGACCTGCGTGTACCTGTCGGCGCACGGGGCGATCGAGGCCGCGCCGCTGGAGCCGTGCGCGTACCGGCAGATGGCGCTGTGGTGGAACGACACCAACAAGCCGGCCATGGGGGCGCCGCTGGCGATCTTCGGCCACGACACGCTGGCGACCGACTCCGAGCTGAAGCAGATCAACGGCCAGGACCTGGCGGTGCAGTCGGTGCCGACCGAGAGCGACTGCTCGTGCGTCGACGCCGACGACTGCTGCCCGGACAAGGCGGGCGAGTACAACCTGCGCTTCGCCGTCGAGGACGAGGAGCCGGTCGAGCTCGCGCCCGGGCAACACGCGCCGGTGACCCTGGCCGGCGAGACGTACGAGGCCTACAACGGCCAGTCGCACGAGACCGGGGCCTGCGCGCAGGAGCCGCGGTTCGACTGGTGGCTGCTGCGGCAGCCGTGAGCGGGGCCCCGCGAGCGCCAGGCGAGGCGTCGCGGCTCGCGTGTGCCAGCTGCAGCGGTTCGACGAGAGGTGGCTGCGGCGACCGTGAGGAGGCGGTCCACGAGCGCCGAGGCCGGGCGTGTCGCATGGGCCGCGGAGCGCTGATGTGCGGGGGCCGCGTCGGACTGGATGAATGCACGGACATGTCGTAAGGGGCATGTCCCTTCAAAAATGTCCTGGAGGGCATGACCGATCGGACATGTCCCGGCGGGCGTGCTCGAGCGATCAGCGGGTGGGGCGGTCGGGGAAGCCGGGCAGGAGGGCGCGGGCCATGCGGTCGGGGCGGCGGACGCCCTGCTCGCCGAGGGCGATGTCGGCGGCGGCGATGAGCTCCGCGCCCTTGTCGCCGCCGGTGAGCTCGCCGAGGCGGCGGCGGGCGGCGGCGGCGTAGAGGGCCATGTCGGCGGCGCGCAGGCCCGGCTCGGCCGCGCGCAGGCCGGCGAGGGCGCGGTCGTGCTGGCCGTGCACGGCGGCCAGGCCGGCGCCGACCAGCTCGCCGAGCGGGCGGGCCCAAGGAGCTGTCTCCAAGGCCAGGCGGCTGGCCTCGGTCTCGACCAGGCGGACCAGGCCGGCGCGCTCGCTGTCGCCGTGGTCGGAGATCAGGCGCAGCAGGGCGGCCTGGGCCCGCAGGAAGCCGAGCACGACGTGGGCCCACTGGCTGTGGAAGAGGAACGACGTCTCGAGGTCGGCGAACTCGCGCTCGACGCGGCCCCACGGCGCGGCCGGGTCGTCGCCGTAGAAGTCGACCAGCAGGTTGCCGACGAAGGTCCACAGCCGCGGCGGGCCCAGCGACTCCTCGGGCAGGCGCTGCTGGACGTAGCCGATCTCCGCGCGGGCCCGCGGCAGGTCGTCCTCGGCCAGCCAGTAGGCGACCTGCGGGCCGCCGCGCAGGAGGGCGTCGGACCAGCTGTCGTCGCGGTCGCGGGCCTCGGCGATGAAGGTCGCCAGGCGCTGGCCGACGACGCGCAGGTCGCCGAGCAGGAAGTGGGCGATCAGGCGGTGCGACTGGCCCGACACGATCTCGTAGTTGGTGCCGGTGCACTCGCTGCGCAGGATCTGCTCCGACTGCTCGAGCAGGACGATGCTCTCGCGCCAGCGGCCGAAGTGGAACGCCGCGATCCCGCGCGACAGCGCCAGGAGGCCGCGCGGCAGCGCCTCGGGGGTGCGCTGCAGCAGCGCCTGGGCGGCGCTGGCGAGCTTCTCGGTGCGGGCGCGGTCGGCCTCGCCGCCGGACGAGACGGCCGCGACCTCGGCCGCGAGCGCGCAGGCGGCGTGGTAGATGTTGCCTGTCTTGTAGGACAGGTTGAGATATCGGGCCTGGAACAGCGCGGTCAGCGGGAGGTCGTGCGCCGACAGGCTCGACGACAGGGTGCGGCACACGGCCAGGCGCACGAGGTCGTCGGGGTCGACGGTCTTCGGGTCGCGCTCGCGCAGGCCGAGGCCGCGCAGGCGCCAGCGGGCCCGCTCCCACGCGAGGCTGGTGTGGAGGGCCCGGCTGGTGGCCGGCAGGCTCATGCCGGCGGCGGCCAGGACCTGGCGGATCGTCGCCATGCCCTCCGGCAATTGACCGGCGCGGAGGAACTGCTCGCCGGCGCGGCGGCGCAGCTCGAGCGCGCGGGCCGGCGGCTCGGAGGCGGCTGCCTCGAGGTACAGGCGAGCCGCCTTGACGCCGCGGCCGGCGTTGGCGAGCGCGTCGGCGAGGCGGACGCTGAGCTCGGCGCGGCCCTTGTCGCTGTGCGGCTTGAACTCGAGGGCGAGGCGGTAGAGGCGGGCCGCGCGGTCGAAGGCGAGGGCGGCGGCGGCCTGGTCGGCGGCCATCTGCGCGTAGTCGCCGGCGCGCTCCCACTCGCCGGCCTCGCGGTAGTGCAGGGCGAGGGTGTCGCTGTCGCGCTCGCCGTGGTTCTCCATGGCGAAGGCGAGGTCGCGGTGGCGGGCCTTGAGGTCGTCGGGCGCGAGGGCGGCGAGCACCAGCTCGCGCACGCGGTCGTGGTAGGTCTCGATGACCTCGCTGTCGCCGCTGCGGGTGAGGATGAGGTGCTCGCTGCGCAGGGTGGCGAGGGCGGAGTGGGTCTCGGGCAGGCCGGCGGCGGCGCCGGCGAGGCGGAGGTCGACGGGGCCGCCGGCGACCGCGGCGATCTCGAGCAGGCGCCGCGCGGGCTCGGGCAGGCCGTCGATGCGGGCCAGGAGCACGCGATCGAGGGTGACCTCGCCGCGCTCGCCGGGGCGCTCGCCGGTGGCCAGGAGGTGGCGCACCAGCTCGCTGACGAACAGCGGGTTGCCCTGGGCCTCGCGCGCGACCTGGCGGGCCCGCGCGCGCAGGTTGGCGGGCAGGAGTGATTGCGCGAGGTCCTCGGCGTCGGCCTCCGAGAGCGGGCCGATGTGCAGCTCGCGGAGGTCGAGCTCGCCGCGGGCCGCCTCGCGCAGGGTCTTGAGCACCGCGCCGTTGTGGGCCTCGGTGCGGTAGCTGGCGATCAGCAGCAGCGCCGGCGCGTCGGGCGGGCGCAACAGGTCGGCGAGCAACGCGGCGCTGTCGCGATCGCCCCACTGCAGGTCGTCGATGTGCAGCACCAGCGGGGCGCGGTCGGCCAGGCGCGCCAGCAACTCCTTGAGCGCCGCGAAGGCGCGGCGCCGCAGCTCACGCGGGTCGGGGATGTCGACCGAACGCCGCGGCGCCTGGGTGACGGCCTTGACCCGCTGCAGCACCGGGAACACGCGGGCGAGGGCGTGGACGTCGCGCGGCATCAGCTCGGCGACCTTGGCCTCGGGCAGGCGCAGGAGGTGCTTGGCGAGCGCGTCGATCAGCGAGTCGAGCGCCTTGAACGACACCGACTCGCGCTCGTAGCAGCGACCGGCGAGCACCACCGCGGGGCCGCGCTGCAGGCGGGCCAAGAACTCGCGCACCAGGGCGCTCTTGCCCATGCCGCTGCGGCCGTAGACCTGGACGAGGGCGGCGCGGCCCTTCTGCGTGGCGGCGGCGGCGTCCTGCAGGGCGCGCAGCTGGGCCTCGCGGCCGACGAAGAGGTCGCGCTCCTGGCCGACCGAGGTGCGCGGGCGGATGCCGGTCGGGCCGCTGCCGACGCGCTGCAGCACCTCGGCGCTGCCGGGGCGGGCCTTGGGGTCGCGGCTGAGGAGCGCGAGGCACAGCTCCTCGAGGTCCTTGGGCAGGCCCGAGACGATGCTCGAAGGGACAGGTGCGTCCCGCTCCTGCTTGGCGATCATGATCTTCAGGCCCTTGCCCTTGAACGGCAGCTCGCCGGTCAGCGCCTGGAAGACCATCACGCCGACGGCGTACCAGTCGGAGGCGGTCGAGGCCGGCTGACCGCCGGCCTGCTCGGGCGAGATGTACGCCGGCGTGCCGACCACGCCGCCGGCCTCGGTGCTGCGCACGGTCTCGGTGATCGAGTCGCTGACCAGGCCGAAGTCGAGGATGATGAGCCGGCCCTCGCGGGTGATGAGGACGTTCGACGGCTTGATGTCGCGGTGCAGCTTGCCGGCGGCATGCAGCGCGCCGAGGCCGGCCGCGAGCTGGCGCAGCGCGGCCCGCAGGCGCTCCCAGCCCTGCTCGCGCTCGGCGGCGAGGGCCGCGGGATCGGCGTCGGCGCCGTCGTCGGCCTCGCCGCGCACGTACTCGACGAACTCGAGGCCGTCGATGTACTCCATCGTGAAGAAGATCTGCTCGCCCTCGAAGAACAGCTCGTGCAGCTGGATGACGTTCGGGTGGGCGACGTCGGCGAGGGCCCGGAACTCGCGCTTGAACCGGTACAGCGCGCCCGGGCTGACGTTGAGCAGGGTCTTCAGCGCGACCGGGTGGGCCCGCTCGCGATCGATGGCCTCGTACACCACGCCCATGCCGCCGGCGCCGACGCGGCGGACGATGTTGAAGCGCTTGTCGGCGGCGAAGCTGACGAACTGGGCGCTCTCGCCCGGATCCGGCTCGCGCGGCTGCGACGGCGCGCTCTTGCCGTCTCCGGTGAGGTCGTCGCCCGAGCGGAACGACATCGCCTCCTCGAGCGACAGCTGCGTGTTGTCGTCGCGACTCACGACCCCGGCAGGTTAGCTCCGCCGCTGCCCGCGCGGAACCCAATCCGCGCCGACGCGGGTGCCCGGGCGCCGGCGCGGCGGTGCGTCGGCGGCCGCGCGGCAAGCGGAGCCGGCCGCTGCGGCGCGGCGTGTGACCGTCCTCCGCCCGGCTGTCGCGCGGTTCGCGTGAGCGAGCGCAACTGAAACGTGTCCTGAGCCCGCGGGCGGTCGTGATAACCCCCAAGGGACATGACCTCCGATGCTCGTACGCCCGTCATCGTCGCCGCCGTCCGCACGCCGATCGGCCGGCTCCGCGGCGCGCTCGCGCCGGTACGGCCCGACGACCTCGCGTCCCACGTCGTCCGCTACCTCGCCGAGCACTACAGCGCGGCGATGGAGCAGCTCGAGGACGTGTACTTCGGCGCCGCCAACCAGGCCGGCGAGGACAACCGCAACGTCGCGCGCATGGCCTCGCTGCTGGCCGGCCTGCCGGTCGAAGTCCCGGGCGTCACCGTCAATCGCCTGTGCGGCTCCGGCATGGAGGCCATCATCCAGGCGGCCAAGAGCATCATGGTCGGCGAGGGCTCGGTGTACATCGCCGGCGGCGTCGAGAGCATGACCCGCGCGCCGTTCGTGATGCCGAAGGCGGGCGAGGCGTTCGCCCGCGACGCCCAGCTGTTCGACACGGCGCTCGGCTGGCGCATGACCAACCCGGCGATGGAGCGGCTGTACGGCGCGGAGCCGCTCGGCATCACCGCCGAGAACGTGGCCGAGCGCTACCACGTCAATCGCGCCGACCAGGACGCGTGGGCGCTGGGCAGCCACACCAAGGCCGCGGCCGCGCAGGACGAGGGCTGGTTCGACAACGAGATCGTGCCGGTCGAGATCCCCGGGTCCAAGGGCGCCGAGCCGACGCGCGTCAGCGTCGACGAGAGCGTCCGCCGCGACACCACTCTGGCCGCGCTGGCCAGGCTCAAGCCGGTCTTCAAGCCCGGCGGCAGCGTGACCGCCGGCAACAGCTCGCCGCTCAACGACGGCGCGGCGGCGCTGCTCATCACCAGCGCCGAGCAGGCGCACAACCTCGGCCTGCGGCCGATGGCCCGGATCGCCGCGTGGGGCCACGCCGGCGTCGCGCCCGGGGTCATGGGGATCGGCCCCGTCCCGGCCAGCCGCCGCGCGCTCAAGCGGGCCGGCCTGCAGGCCTCGGACCTCGGGGCGGTCGAGCTCAACGAGGCGTTCGCCTCGCAGACGGTGGCCTCCATCCGCAGCCTCGACCTCGACCCGGCCAAGGTGAACCCCGGCGGCGGCGCCATCGCCCTGGGCCACCCGCTCGGCTGCTCCGGCGCCCGCATCACCACGACCCTGGCTCACGGCATGGCCCGCGCCCGCGTGCGCTGGGGGCTGGCGTCCATGTGCATCGGCGTCGGTCAGGGGATCGCGCTTGTGCTCGAGCGCACTTGAGCGAGCGGCGCTGCGCGCATGTTTGTTGGCGGCCTGACCGCCGCGGCCTATCGTCGGCTCCAATGCGAAAGAACATCGTAGCTGGCCTCGCCTGCGTCCTCCTCGCCATGCCCGCCTGCACCGGCAGCAGCGGCGACACCGACACCGACAACACGCCGAACACCACCGACGGTGCCACCGCGAACGACACGACCGCGGGTGAGACGCCGACGACCACCGAGACCGGCGGCATCGTCTGCGAGCCGGCCCCGGCCGGCGGCGTCGGCGGCGTGATGAGCGAGTTCGGCGCCCCCTGCACCACCGACGACGAGTGCGTCACGATCCTCGGCGAGGGCGGCGTGTGCCTCACGGACATCCTCGAGCTCTACGATCTGCCCTGCGGCTACTGCAGCAAGCTGTGCGAGCTGCCGCCGCAGACCGCCTACGTGCCCGACGACATGATCTGCGGCGAGGGCGTGACCTGCATCGGCGCCGACATGTACTTCGAGGGCTGCGTCGTCGAGTGCCAGGACAACGCCGACTGTCCGCGCGAGGGCTACGAGTGCCGCATCATGCCGACCATCGGCCAGCCGATGGACCCGAAGTTCTGCCTGATGAAGGACGAGTTCATGCGGTGAGGACATGTCCTGAGGGGCATGTGCGAAGGGGCATGTCCAAGGAGGCATGTCCGTGAGGCCATGGCCGGCGCCGGCCCTGCTCGACGGGGCGATGGGCACGGAGCTCGAGCGCCGCGGCGCGCGCATGGACGTGCCGCTGTGGTCGGCGCACGCGCTGATCGAGGCGCCGGAGGTGGTGCGGCAGGTCCACCTCGACTACCTCCGCGCCGGCGCGCAGGTGATCACGACCGACACGTTCCGCACGCACGCGCGCAACCTGGCCGCGGGCGGCCGGGCGCACGAGGCGGCGGCGCTGACCCGCCTGGCGGTGACTCTGGCCCGCGAGGCGCGGGAGCAATTCGCGGCGGAGGACGCGGAGGTCGCCAAGGGGGCGCGGATCGCCGGATCGATGAGCCCGCTCGAGGACTGCTTCCGCCCGGCCGATTCGCCCGGCAGCCGCGCGGGACCCGAGCACCGGGAGATGGCCGAGACGCTGGCGGCCGCCGGCTGCGACCTGCTGCTGGTCGAGACGATGGGCCGCGTCGACGAGGCGGTGGCGGCCGTGCAGGCCGGGCAGGGGCTCGGCCTGCCGGTGTGGCTGGCGGTGGTGTGCCGCGAGGACGGGCGCATGCTCGCCGGCGAGTCGCTCGAGCAGCTGGTGGCCGGGCTGCGCGGGCTCGAGCTGCAGGCGCTGCTGGTCAACTGCACGGAGCTGAAATTTTTGCCCGCGGCGATCCCGGCGCTGGTGGCCGCGGCTGGCGCAACGGACATGCTCCTCGGGACCTATCCGCACACCGGGCACGCGGAGCCGGGCCGGTTCGTGACCCATGCGGTGACCGCCGAGGCGTTCGCGGGCGAGGTCGCGGCGCTGGCGCGAGCTGCCGGGCTGCAGCTGGTCGGCTCGTGCTGCGGCTCGACGCCGGGGTGGACCGCGGCGCTGGGACGCGAGCTGTACCAGGGGACAGGCGAGCGCGAGGCGGCGAGGGCGGCGCTGGCCGCGGCGGTGCCGCGGCGGGCGTGAGCGCGGCACCGCGTGCATCGCCGGGCCGGCTGCACGGGTGACGTTGTGTCTTTGGAGACAGGTGGCGCGCCGCGCTCGGACGGGCGAACTCGGGTGTCTCTCAGGACAGGTCGTCCGCGCCGGCGCAGCGCTGTCGCTCGCAACAGGGGCTCGCGGGCGGGCGCGCTCAGCCAAATTTGCGCACCCGCTCGAGCGCGTCCTCGAGGGTCGCTGCGGTGGCCAGGTGGGTGAGCGCGCCGGAGCTGGCGACCAGCAGCTGCGCGAGCGCCGGGGACACGCCGGCCAGCAGGCACTGCGCGCCGAGCAGGCGGGCGGCGGCGGCGGTGCGGCCGAGGTAGTCGGCGACGCGCTCGTCGGCGTCGACCAGGCCGGTGACGTCGAGGATCAGCGCGTGCGCCCGCTGCTCGGTGATCGCGGCGAGCACGGTCTCGGTCAGGTTCTGCACGCGGGCGGCGTAATAGTGACCGACCAGCGGCACGACCAGCACGCCGGCAGCCACCCGCAGGACGGGCGTGGGGAAGTTGCGCTCGGTCATGGCGGCCGGGGCGAGCCCGGCGGCGACGCTGGCCTGGGCGGTGAGGTCGACGACCACGCCGATGCTGTAGCGGACGCCGGCGATCTGCGTGACGTGGACGGACATGTGGATCGGCGTGCGCTTGCCGGTCTCGAGGCCCATCGCCGAGAACTCGTAGTGCTCGGGGACCGCCTCGCCGGCGATCCGCCGGCGGTAGCGGTCGACGACGAAGTCGCGGTCCTCGGGGGCGATGAAGCGGACGAAGCTCTGGCCCAGCGCCTTTTCCATCGGACACTCGCACAGGCTCACGAACTTGTCGTTGCACCACTGCAGCACGCCGTCCTGCATCACGTACAGCGCGATGGGGAGGTGCTCCAAGAGCGCGAGGACCCGGGTCGCGTCGAGCGAGACCATGCCGGACGATATAGCCGAGCCGCTCGGCCGCGGCATGGCGTGGAAGCGCGCAGCCGCGATCCGCCTGCTGCAATTCGTCGCAGCTCGGTCCGCCCCCGAGGACCGCGTTTTGCGGACCGTGCCGCGACGTCGGCGGGAGGTGCGGTCGCCGACCGACATCCGGCTCGCCCTCTCTCGACCTTCACGCGCCGGGCCGACGCCCGTGCGATCCGCACGGGCGATCGCCGGCGGCGGCAGATCTCGAGAACATGCCGGAAAGGACATGTTGGGCGGTGGAGCCGGGTCCGCCCGGGCTCGCCGCGGACCGAAGCGACGCACATGTCGAAAGAGACATGTCGTGGCGCGGGGCGAACGCGAGCGATGCTCACGGTGGACGATGACGTGCACATGATGACGAGACGCGAAGCGAAGTCAGCAATGTTCGTCTCGGGCCGGGGCGCGCGGATGTCCGAAGAGACATGTCGTTGCGCGGGCGAACGCAGCGATGCTCCCGGGCCGAGGACGCGCACATGTCGGCCTGGCGTGGGGCTCGAAGGCAATGCTCGCTCGGGCTGACGACAAGCACATGTCGGAAGAGACATGTCGTGGCGGGGCGAACGCAGCGATGCTCCCGGGCCGAGGACGCACACATGCCGGCGTGGCGCGGGGCTCGGAGGCAATTGCTCGATCGGGCTGACGACAAGCACATGTCGGAAGAGACATGTCGTGGCGGGGCGAACGCAGCGATGCTCCCGGGCCGAGGACGCGCACATGCCGGCGTGGCGCGGGGCTCGGAGGGCCGAGGATACGAACATGTCGGAAGAGACATGTCGTGGCTCGGGTGAAGATCGCACCATGTCGAAGGAGACATGTCGCTGCGGCGCGAGAGCCGAGCGCTCGCTGCGGTCGCGCGCGAGGGCTCGATCCCGGCAAAAGACGCGGCTCGTCAGGCGGCGTCGGTCTCACCTCGGCGTGGCGAGGGCTTCGTCGACGTCGGCGATCGCCTGGCGGAGCTCCGCGTCGTCCGGCGAGGCGGCGAGGGCGGCGCGCAGCGGCGTGATGACCTCGTCGGCCTCCCGGATCGTCGCGCGTGCGGCGGTGGCCGGCTGCGCGTCGGCGAGGGCGAGCAGGCCTCCCACGAGGTCGGTCCGGGCGCGCGGCGTGTCGTTGCGCCGGAGCAGGTCGCGGAAGACCGCGCCTGCTCGTTCGAGCGAGCGCACCGCGTCGGGATGGCCCCGCTCGCGCTCGAGGTCGCCGAGGTGGAGCAGGGCGACGGCGAGGTCGCGCTGGGCCTGGACGTCGTCGGGCTTGGCTGCCGCGAGCCGGTCGGCGATCTCCACCGCGCGCAGCAAGCTCGCCCGCGCCTCCGCGAACTGCTCGCGGGCGCGGTAGAGATCGCCGAGCTGGATCGCGGCCACGGCGACGCTGCGCGCCCATTCCAGGTTGCGCGGCGTCCTGTCGGCGAGGCGCTCGCTGACGTCCAGGCTCTCGCGCAGGAGGGGCAAGGCTCGCTCGAGGTCGCCCGATTGCAGCATCACCGTGCCGAGCTGATCGTTGGTGGTGCCGAGAGCCTGAAGCCACAACATGTTGTCGGGATCGCGGAGGACCAGGCGCTGGCTGACCTCCCTCGCCCGCGTGAGGGCCTCGCGGGCGGCCTCCGGGTCGCCGGCCCGCCGCGCGCCGCGTCCGACCTCGATCAGCGCCAGGGCGAGCTCGTGCTGCACGTCGGCGTCGCCGGGATCGGCGGCGGCGGTCCGTTCGGCCCGCTCGAGGTTGGCGGCGTAGGCGGCACGCGCCCGGGGGACGTCGCCGTGGTCGGTCGCGGCGGTGCCGATCGCGTCGCTGACGTAGAACTGCAGCTTGCGGCGGCTCGGCCCGGTGATGGTCGTGGCGAGCTGCTCGGCTCGCTCGAGTCCGGCGAAGACCGCGTCGAAGTCGCCCTCGAGCCGATCGAGGTCGGCGAGCGCGAGCAGGCTCTGGACCTCGAACTCCGGCCCCGGGTCGCCGGTGCATGAACCGTAGGCGGCGCGGGCCGCCGCGAGGTCACCGCCCCGCTTGGCGACGTCGCCGCGGTGGAGCTTCGCGCGGCACCCGACAGCATCGCTCGCGCGACCGGGGAGGCGCGCGACGGCGGCGCTCGCCATGGCATCCTCGCGGACAGCGGCGGTCTGGGCCGCGTCGAGGTCGCCGAGCGCGAGCTGGGCCTCGCCGAGGAGCGAGAGGGCCTCGGCCCGCCGCAGCAGCTCCTCACCGCCGACGGCGCCCTCGCGTACGGCCACGCGCTCGTAGTAGTCGTCGACGGCGGCGCCCACCCCGGCGAGCAGGTCGAGGCGACCGAGTGGTTCGAGGCGGGCCCGCAGGACGTCGAGGACGTAGCCGACCAGCTTCTCGGCGGCGGCGCGCTGGGTCTCGGCGAGCTCGCGGCTGCGATCCGAGGCCGCGCGGGCGAGCTCCGCCTCGTCGCGCGCGAGCATCACCCGCCGCACCGCGACCCCGCCGATCACGACGACTGCGACGAGCGCCGCGGCCCCGGCGACCAGCGCGGCGCGGTGTCGCGAGGCCCACCTGCGGACGAGCTCGGCGAGCGTGTAGCGGTGCGCAGCGACGAGGCGGCCGGCGAGGTGCCGGCGCAGGTCGTCGGCGAGCTCGCGCGCGAGGGCGTAGCGCTTGTCGGGCTCGCGGGCCGTCGCGCGCTCGACGATCGCGGCGAGCTCCGCGGGGACCTTCGGTTCGCGCCGGGTGACTGCGACCGGCTCCCGGGGCGACGGCGGGGCCCCGGTGAGCACGTGATGGAGGAGCGCGCCGAGGCCGTAGATGTCGCTGCGCGCGTCGGCTGGTTCGCCGGCGGCCTGCTCGGGGGCCATGTACGCGGGCGTGCCGAGGACGGTGCCGTCGCGCGTGAGCCCCGGTTCGGCCGGAGCAGGGCCGCTGGCGAGCGCGGCGTCGTCCTCGTGCACCGACTTGGCGAGCCCCCAGTCGACGACGACGGTCTCGCCGAAGCGTCCGACGATCACGTTCGCCGGCTTCAGGTCGCGGTGGATCACGCCGCAGTCGTGGGCGTAGGCCACCGCGTCGATCGCCGTCATCACCGCCGGGAGCAGCGCGAGGCGCCCGGTGAGGCCCTCCGCGTCGGCGGCCGCGCGGTCGAGCGTGCGCCCGTGGACGTGGCGCATCACGTAGAAGGGTTCGCCGTCGGGGAAGGTGCCGGCGTCGTAGATCGTGACGATGGCCGGGTGCTGCAGCCTCGCGGTGATCTTCATCTCGCGCGCGAACCGGGCCGCGCCCGCCGGGTCACGCACGGTCTTCAACACGACCGGCCGATCCAGCAGCCGATCGATCGCCGCGAACACCCGCCCCATGCCGCCGCGCGCGATCTCCTCGCCGACGACGTAGCGATCGTCGGCAGGTCGGGTCTCCATCCGGCCGAGGACGGCCACCGCAGTGAGGCAGCCGGCGCACGCGTCGAGATGGGTCTCGATCCGTGCGACCCCGACCCGGTCCAGAGTACCGCGCAGCCACGACAGGAGTTCGACTTCGCCGGGACACTCCATGGCTGGGTGTCTTACATTGGCCGGCGTGCCGTCGCCAGTGGAGGCCTTTGAAGCGCAGCTGGGTGCCCCGCTCCCGGCGGACGAGCGCACCCGGGTCGCCGCGGCGCTGGCCGAGCTGCTCCACCGGGGCCGGCTCGCGTGGCCGGATCTCGCGGTGACGGACGAGGCGTTCGCGGGGTGTGTCGCGGTTCGGCTGCGCGGGACGGTCAGGCTCGTCGACGAGCTGTCGGCCCTGCCGCCCGACGATCTCGTGCTGGTGGCCGCCTGTGCGCGCGGCGACGCGGGCGCGCTCCAGCGGTTCGAAGAGCGCTACTTCCGGCCCGCGCGCGAGGCTCTGCGAAAGATGCGCCTCGACGCGGCGGTGATCGACGATCTGTTGCAGCGGCTGCGTGAGCGCCTGTTCGTGGCCCCTGCCGGCGAGCACCCCCGGATCTGCGCGCTCGTCGGCGGCGGCGACCTCGGGGCGCTGGTGCGGATCGCGGCGGTGCGGCTCGGCCTCAACGCGGCGCGCGACGATCGCCGCAGCGACGACGATCCCGAGGCGCTGTTCGAGCGGCTGGCGATCGAGCTCGATCCGGAGACCGAGCTGATCGCGGCGCACGCGCGCAGCGCGTTGGCGAAGGCCTTCACCGACACGCTCGCCGCGCTCACGGCCCGCGATCGGACGCTGCTGCGGCTGCACCTGGTCCACGGGCTCTCGATCGACGAGATCGGCGCGACCTTCCGGGTCCACCGCTCCACGGCCGCGCGGTGGCTCGCCAAGATCCGCAGCGACCTCGAGGAGGGCACCCTGAAGCTGCTTCAGGAGCGCCTCGATCTCAGCGAGGGGGAGGCCGCGAGCCTGGCCCGGCTGCTCCAGTCGCGGCTCGAGATCAGTTTTTCTCGCGTGCTCGCCCCGGAGTGATGCGACTTTTTAAAACTCGCGGGTTTATCCGGCATGCGGACCTCAACGCTGGCCGGAATCGCGCTCGCCGTGATCCTGAGCGGGTGTGACGAGCAGCTCTCGGAGAAGGACGTCACCGACCTCCCCGCCGGCGACGCGCTCGGCGACGCGTTCGCGGGCGACTACACGATGGAGCTGACGACGCTCTCGTGCGAGGGCGTGTGCGCGCCGGTGAAGATCTCGGAGCTGATGGTGCTCCACGTCTGCGACGTGGGTGCCCGTCAGTCGGGGACAGCGCGCGTCTCGCAGACGGACGGGCGGCTGCAGCTCGACATCGACGGCGCCCTGCAAGCGAGCCGGCTGATCGGCGGCGTCGACAAGGACGGGAGCTTCGACGTGGGCGGAGTGGCGACCGCGGCGAGCCAGGCGCGGACGTTCCGGTCGCGCGTCGCGGGCTCGCTCGACGCGACCGGCGGGACCGGCGTCATGCACACGTCCTCTCTCGGAAGAAGAAGCGATCTGCGCGAGCTGCAGTGCGAAGCCCGGCACGAGCTCTCGCTGTGGAGATGAGCGGGCAAGGCCACGAACAGGAGTCGTCGAAGATGAATCAACGCAGCGTAATTGCCCTCTTCCTCGCGCTCGTCGCGGGTGCAGGTTGTGCCAAGAACTCGGAGGAGGCGCTCACGCGGGCGCAGGAGGCAGCGACCAAGCACTGCGACTGCGTTCAAGAGCAGATGAAAAAGCCGTGGAGCGAGGTCCGGGAGGCGGACTGCGCCGTGACCCAGGCGGCCTTCTACGAAGCGGTAAAGCTCGACCACAGCGACCCGAAAGCCGAGAAGATCTACAACCTGGGACGCGGCTGCATCACCAAGCTGCGCGAGATGGACCAGCGAGCCACCGCGGCGAAGTAGCCGACCTGGCCTTCAGAGCAGCAGGGACGCGCCGCTGACCGCGACCATGGCCGAACGGCCCGAGGTCTCGCCGGGGAGCCGCGTGTACCTCTTTCGAGCGCACCTCGAGAGCCGCCGCCGGCGCCGCGGTGAACCTCGAGGTAGATCGACGAATCACGCTCTGCGCGGGTGCGGGTGGAGGCGGCACGATCGCGATCGCCTGGAGGAGGACGCAGATCACGGCGTCATCGGCATCGCCACGCTCGCCCCGGGGCGCAGGTTCTTCACCCGCCGCTCGACCAGGGCTCCGCGTCGCGGTGAGCTCCCTCGCCGGACCTGACTCGTCGATGGTCAGCGTCGGACGTCCCTCTCACGTCGGTCCCGTCGGCGGCCCGGTTGAGCGATAAATCGAGCTCGCGGCCCAGATCGCGGGAGAGCGATGCATCGCGCGCGTCGAATCGACGCTCCCGCGCTGGGCGCAAGAGGTCGCGGCCTTTCGCACCGCAGACGAACGGTCCGTTCACTTCGGCCCGATGCTGACGCTCTCCGAGAGCGTGGCGAACGGGTCGCGCCGTGACGCCCGGCCGCGCCAGCGATCCAGGGCCAGGCGCCGCGGTGCGGGATGGCTCTGCGGACAGGTTGCTTGCGCAGACTTCCCGGCCGTCATGCTCGCGGCCTCGCCCGAGCACCTCGTCCTTCCGAGAGAAGAGCCACGGACGTGGATCGAGGCGGAGCCGCGAGGTGGTTTTGCCTTCGATGTCTCCCGACGCGGATGCCACGCTTCCGGCAGAGCATCCTCACGGCGCAGGCCACGAGGGCCGAATTCTCGGCGCCGAACGCTGGCCAGCGTCGGCGTACGCGGGGGTTGAGCGCGACATCGCATGTGGTCGATTGGCCTCATTGGATGATACGAGGTTATTCCTGGAGGAGATGAGGTAATGGCGGTTGGGTTGAAACAGGGCTTGGGCGTGTTTGCGGCGCTGGGGCTGGTCGTGTGGGGCGGCGCCTGCAGCGATTCGTCGACGGGCAGCGCGACGGCGACGGAGACGATGGGGACGACGACGGAGGCGGGGACCTCGACGGGGGAGCCGACGACGACGGCGACGCCGACGACGACCACGACGACGACGGGGGAGCCGACGACCGGCGTCTCGGCGACCGGCGACAGCGACAGCGACAGCAACGACACCACCATGATCGACACCACCGGCGAGGCTCCGGAGTGTGGCGACGGGGTCATCGATGCCGGCGAGCAGTGCGACGACGGGCCCGACAACGGGCCGGGCAAGGCGTGCAAGGCGGACTGTCAGATGGCGACGTGCGGCGACGGCGACGTCGGCCCCGGGGAGGAGTGCGACGACGGGGCCAACAACGGCGACATGAACTCGTGCACGTCGGGCTGCAGCAACGCGTCCTGCGGCGACGGGCTCGTCGGGCCCGGCGAGGGCTGCGACGACGGCAACCAGGTCGACGACGACGACTGCACCAACGCGTGCGTGCTGGCCGGCTGCGGCGACGGCGTGGTCGCGCCGGACGAGCAGTGCGACGACGGCAACCAGGTCAACGAGGACGAGTGCACCGCCGCCTGCACCAACGCGGCCTGCAACGACGGGTTCGTCCAGCCCGGCGAGGAGTGCGACGCCGGGGTCGACAACACCGACAACGGCGCGTGCACGACCGCGTGCACGACCGCCGTGTGCGGCGACGGCAAGCTGTTCAACACCGGCGACGGCACCGAGGAGTGCGACGACGGGGCGGACAACGGCCCCGGCAAGCCGTGCAACGCGATGTGCGTGCTCAACGTGTGCGGCGACGGCGACCAGGGCCCCGACGAGGAGTGCGACGACGGCAACCCCGCGGACACCGACGCCTGCGTCGGCGAGTGCAAGGCCGCCGCCTGCGGCGACGGGTTCGTGCAGGCAGACGTCGAGGAGTGCGACGACGCCAACGCCGTCGACACCGACGAGTGCATCTCCGACTGCAAGGCGGCCGCCTGCGGCGACGGGTTCGTGCAGGCGGGCGTCGAGCAGTGCGACGACGGCAACGCCAACAACAACGACGCCTGCAACAACCTGTGCAAGGAGCCGATGTGCGGCAACGGGGTCGTCGACGGCAGCGAGGAGTGCGACGACGCCAACGCCAACAACCAGGACGGCTGCGACACGTCGTGCGTCGCCATCCGGTCGAAGGTGATGATCTGCGGCACCACCGCCCGCCCGGTCTCGAACTACTTCCCCGCCGGCTACAGCTGGACCGTGTCGAACAGCTGCGCCCCCGACGCGCAGACGCAGGCGCTGTTCATCACCCGCAGCTGGGGCGGGGGGATCGGCGCTCCGGCGCTGCAGGCGTACCTCAACGCCGGCGGCATCGTCATGACCGAGTACAGCATCTCCGACGACGTGTGGTCGCTGGCGTTCGGCGCCACCGCGCAGGGCGGCGGCAACGGCTCGTGCCAGGACACCATGCCGGCGGTGGTCCAGTTCAACCCGGCGACAAGATCTGGACCAAGGTCCCGTTCGTCGCCCACAACCTCAACCAGACCGGCTGCGGGTTCAGCGTCAGCGGCTTCGCCGGGATCACGACGCTGACCGGCTGGAACGCCAACGCGGCGGCCACCGGCTACCGCGACCTCGGCCTCGGCCGCCTGTGGGCCACCGACTTCGACTGGCAGGACAACGAGATGCTCCAGCCGTTCGCGTTCACCAACGCGATGATGGGCTACTTCATGACCCACCGGAAGTAAGCAGCGACACGTAGCGACGAGGCCGGCGCCTGCGACTCCCGGCCGGGGATCGCAGGCGCCGGCCTCGCTCGGTGGCCACGACATGTCCTTCGGGACATGTGCGTCGCGCGGGCGACCTGGCCTTCAGACCAGCAGGGACGCGCCGCTGACCGCGACCATGACGACGATGGCCCAGCGGACCAGCGGCGCGCCGGCGCGGAGCTGCATGCGGGCGCCGAGCCAGCCGCCGAAGGTCATCCCGATCGCCAGCACGCCGGCGCGCGGCCAGTCGATCTGGCCGGCGGCGGCGAACACCGCGACGACCAGCAGGGTGTAGACGAACACCAGCGCGACCTTGGCGGCGTTGGCCCGCAGCAGGTCGTGGCCGAGGTGGGAGACGAACAGGGCGATCAGCGGGAAGCCGACGCCGGCCTGCAGGAAGCCGCCGTAGACGCCGATCAGCAGCGCGAGGGCGTACGCGGCGAGGCCCGGCGGGCGCGGCTCGGGCGGCGGGGCCATCATGCGACCTGGCCGAACGACCAGGAACAAGGCCCACGCGACCAGCACCGCGCCGATGACCGGGCGCAGCACCGCGTCGCTGGTGCGGGTCGCCAGCCAGGCGCCGAGCAGCGCCCCGGCGCACATCGGCGCGGCCAGGCGCGCGACCAGGCCGGTGTGCAGGGCGCGGTCGCGCGCGAACGTGAGGGCGGCGGCCGAGCCGTGGGCGAGCACGCCGATCCGGCTGGTCGCGTTGGCGACCCCGGGCGGCAGGCCGAGGCCGATCAAGAGCGGCAGGATGACGAAGGAGCCGCCGCCGGCGAGGGTGTTGAGCACGCCGGCGAGCACGCCGGCGAGCACGAGCGCGGCCGGGCCGACGAACGGGTGGGCCAGGAGATCGCCGGTCGGCGAGGCGAGCACGGAGGGACGGTACGCGATCGCCCGCGCCGGCGCACCTTCCCAGGCCGCCGCCGCGTGTGCGATCGTGCGGCCGTGACGCTCGCTACGCGCGTGGACGTTCCCCCGGGCCCGCCGCCGAAGAAGGCCGGGTGCCGGATCGATGCGGAGGCCGGCGGCGCGGGCTGGCTCGTGCTGCTGGCGCTGTGGCTCGCGCGCCGACGTCGACGAGGGGCATGACCGCGACGACGCTCCTCCACGGCCCGATCGGCGCGGCCGATGTGGTGCGGCGGTGGTGGCTCCGCCGCCTCGGGCGCCTCGTCCGGCCGCTGATCCGCCGCCGCGAGCTGCGGATCGCCGTGCTCGGCTCGACCATGGTCGGCACCGCGCTGGCGGCCACGCTGCTCGCGCCGCTGTGGCTGCTGATCCTCGGGCCGCTGGTGTGGGGCGTGCCGCACCTCGTGGCGGACCTTCGCTACATGCTCGTTCGGCCAGGTTATCACCGCCGCGCCGCTCTGGTCGCGCTGGCCGGCCCGCCGCTCGTCTACGTCGCGCTCGGCGGGCAGCTGCTGTGGGGCTTCCTCGCCGCCGGCCTGGCGGTCGTGGCGGCGCGCGCGAGCCCCGGCCGGCGCGCGCTCGGGGTGGTGATGGTGGCGGCGCTGGCCGGCAGCTTCGCCGCGCTCGGGCGCACCGGCGACGTGGTGTTCGCCCACCTTCACAACGCGATCGCGGTGCTGCTGTGGTGGGCCTGGCGGCCGCGGACCTCGCGGCTGCACTGGCTGCCGCTGGCGCTCATGGTCGCGGCGAGCGTGTTCCTGGTCAGCGACGCCGCGCTGTGGGCGGTGCGCGCCAGCGGCGGGCTGCAGTGGTTCGGCGGCGGGATGGGGCCGGACTACCAGGTGTGGCGGCTGTCGCCGGGCATCGGCCCGGACTGGGCGCTGCGGCTGGTCCTGCTGTTCTGCTTCGCCCAGACGATCCACTACGGCGTGTGGCTTGGCCTCCTGCCCGACGAGGACCGCGCGCGCGCGACCCCGCCGACCTACCGCGCCCGCTGGGAGGGGCTGAGGGCCGACATGGGCCGGCCGCTGCTGTGGGCGGCGATCGCAGTGGCGGTCGCCCTGGCGGTGTGGGCCGCCCGCGACCTGATGGCCGCCTGCCACGGCTACTTCCGCATGGCCCGCTTCCACGGCCACCTCGAGCTGTGCGCCGCGGCGCTGCTGCTGGTCGAGGGTGCCCCCGGGGACATGCGCGATGCAACAGGTCCGAACGAGCATGTTTGAAGGGACATGGCCCCGAGGGCATGCCCCTTGGGTCACCCCGGATTGATCGGGAAGCACTCGCAGCGGCCCCAGCTGCCGACGCAGCCCCACGGGACGCCCTCCAGCTGGTTGAAGAAGGTGTCGTAGTCGCTCTGGCTCAGGGCCGGGTTGCCGACCGACGAGAAGCCGTCGATCTGGCTCAGCTGCGGCGCGCCGGCGAGCGAGGCGAGGTGGTCGTTGCCGGCCAGGGCGAAGTGGCCGACCGAGACCAGGCTGTCGAGGCCGACGAGGCTGGTGAGGCCGTCCATGCCGCCGTCGTCGCCGTGCGAGCAGTCGCCGATCGTGAAGGTGCCGACCGAGGCGAGCGCGCCCAGGCCCTCGAGGTCGCCGACCGCAGGCAGGGCGTTGAAGGTGAGCTGGCCGCCGCTGACGAGGTTGGCCAGCGGGGCGAAGCCGGGGACCTTGGGCAGCCGCTGGAAGTGGAGGTCGGCCTGGACCACCGGCTCGAGCCCGGTCAGGGAGGCGAGCTTGGGCAGGTCGAGCAGCTCGATGAGGACCTTGTTGGCGCCGTTGTCGGCCAAAAGGCCGCCGAGGCCGCTGATGCCCGGCAGGACCGCGTTGCCCTCGATGTGCAGCTCGAGCGGCGCGGCGGCGACGCCCCAGGTCGCCGCCGCGTGCAGGTCGACCAGGGCGTCGTTGTCGCGCAGGATCAGGGACGAGACGCCGGCGAAGTCGGGGGCGAAGGTCGGCAGGCCGGTGATGCCGAGGCGCTCGAACTCGAGGTGCGGGGCGACGCGCAGGTTGGCCAGCGCGTGCAGGTCGTCGAGCTGCGGCATGCTGGTCAGCTTCAGCGCCTCGACCTCGCGCAGGCAGGCGAGGCCCGACAGGTCGGCGAGCTCGAGGTTGCCGGCGATCGTGACCGTGCCCTCGACCCGCTCGAGGTTGCCGAGGCTGGCGATCTCCTGCAGGCCGGCGTTGGCGCCGATGTACAGGTCGCCGACGATGTGGTTCACGCAGGCGAAGTTGGCGCCGGCGCCGGTGAGCATCACCATGCCCTCGTGCGACGAGAAGCTGTCGCACGAGGGACCGCAGGCCGCCGGCGGATCGAAGGTGCTCGAGACGTCGCCGCCGCCCGAACCGGCGGTCGCCACGTCCTCGGTATCGCTGGTGGTCGGCGTGGTGTCGGGGTCGGTCGGCCCCATCGTCGTCGCCGACGAACCGACCGTCAGTTCGTCCGTGGCTCCCCCCGTCGGGCCTGTCTCGCTCGCGGTGTCGGTGTCGAGCGGACCGGGGACGGTGCCGTCGTCAGGACATGCGCATATGAACAAAAGGACAGGTAGAAATCGATAACGGAGAAAGCCAAGCATGGTAGCCATGATGCCGGAGTTCGACCGTACGCGCGACCGGGTCGCTCGCCGAACGTGCGAGACGCGGCGGCGGGCTGATGGGCGGGCCGACGAGCGCGTTCTCCGCGTGGGGCATGGCCGCGCGGCGCGACGCAGCGTTCGTCGTGACTCTCGGCCCGTCGCCCTGATTCCGCCGCGGCCTCGCGTACGCGGAGGTGGGCGCGTGGTCCCGCGGCCGTCGTGGGGCCCGGCAGCATCTGTACGAACGGACAGGTCGGTGCTCGTCGCAGCTCCGGCGCGCGACCACGCGCCGCTCGCAGGTCGGTTCGACGCGGCTCGACACGGGGGGTCGATTGGCTAAGCTCGGCGCCGATGCACCGTCGATCGAGGATAGGGTTCGTCTCCTGCGGATATCTTCTGACACTGACCGCCGCGCTCGCGCCCGCCTATGCGTCCGGGTCGCCTGCGCCGGCGATCGCCGCCGAGGTCGCGGGCGACGCGGTGGTGGCCTCGCGTCACGACGGCGTGCCGTCGTTCGTGTGGGCGTCCGGTCCGGCGCCGCGGGGGGCCTCGCCCGAGCAGGCCGCGCGGCATCACCTCGAGCGGCTGCGCCCCCTGTATGCGGTCCCGCGAGCGGCCCTCGCCGACGCGCGCCTGGTCCACGTGCACGACACCGGCCGCGGCGGGATCGTGGTCATCCTCCGGCCGACGGTCGGCGGCGTCGACGTCATGCACAGCGACGTCAAGGTGCTGCTCGACCGCGGCCTCGGCCTGCGCGCGATCGGTGGCAGCCCGCACCCGGCCGCGCTGGCGAGCAGCGCCCGCGCGGCCTCGGTGAGCGCGCCGGCGGGCGTGTCGGCGGCGGTGCGTGACCTGTTCGGCGTGGATGTCCCGGCGGACAGGTGGGTCGCGACCCGCTCGGCCGACGCCGCCGGCCGGGTGCCCTACACCCTGGCCAAGGCGCCGGCGGGCCTGCGCGTCGATCGGCCGGCGCGGGTGCGGCCGGTGTACTTCCCGGTCGGGCGATCGCTGGTGCCGGCCCACCGCGTCGAGGTCCAGGCCACGCCCGCGGGCGGCGAGCCGGAGGCGTTCGTCTACGTGATCGCGGCCGACGACGGGCGCGTGCTGGCCCGCAGCGACGCCAAGCAGCACGACGCGTTCTCGTACCGCGTGTGGGCCGACGAAGAGGGCGACCGCCGCCCGCTCGAGGGGCCGCTGCAGGACTACACGCCGCACCCGCTGGGCGAGCCGTCGGGCGAGATGCCGGCCGGCGTGGCGCCGGGGCTCGTGTCGATGGAGGGCTTCAACACCAACCCCGACGGCGCCGCCGACCCGTGGCTGCCGCCCGGGGCGACCGAGACGAACGGCAACAACGTCGACGCCTACGCCAACCACGGCGGCGACGAGAAGCTCGGCGTCAAGGACTTCCGCGCCACGGTCACCGCGCCCGGGAGCTTCGACCGCGCCTACGACCTGACGAAGGAGCCGATCGCCGACCACGAGCAGAGCATGGCCGCGGTGACGCAGCTGTTCTACGTCACCAACTGGATGCACGACTGGTGGTACGACTCCGGCTTCAACGAGGGGGCCGGCAACGCGCAGGTCGACAACTTCGGGCGCGGCGGCGCCGGTGGCGACCCGCTGCTGGCGCTGGCCCAGGACGACGGCCTCGGACAGTCGCGCGACAACGCGTTCATGGTGACGCTCGAAGACGGCGAGTCGCCGCACATGCACATGTTCCTCTACAGCGCGCTGTCGACCGACCTGTCGCTGACGGTCGACGACCAGCCGCTCGCGGTCGGCCAGGCCGGGTTCGGGCCCAAGATCTACGACGTCACCGCCGAGCTGGTGGTGGTCGACGACGGCATGGGCAAGAGCCCGACCGACGGCTGCGAGCCGCCGCTCAACGACCTCGCCGGCAAGATCGTGCTGATCGATCGGGGCACCTGCGCCTTCGAGCTCAAGGCCAACCTCGCCGAGGCGGCGGGGGCGGTCGGCGTGATCTACCCCGACATCCTGTCCGACATGCCGGCCTACCCGCCGGGGCCCGACCCCATGATCGACGACCCGACGATCCCCGGCCAGGGGCTGTCGAAGGCCGACGGCGACGCGCTCAAGGCCCAGCTGATGAACGGCCCGCTGACCGCCCACATGGTCGGCAACAGCCCGCCCGAGCGCGACGGCACGATCGACAACATGGTGGTCGCGCACGAGTGGGGCCACTTCATCCACAACCGCCTGGTCGAGTGCGTCAGCTGGCAGTGCCGGGCCCAGGGCGAGGGCTGGGGCGACTTCCTCGCGCTCCACATGGCCCTGCGGCCAGGTGAAGACCTCGACGGCACCTACGCCGACCACGTCTACGCCAGCTCCGATCCGACCGGCTACTTCGGCGTCCGACGGGTCCCGTACTCGGTCGACATCACCAAGAACGCGCTGACCTTCCGCCACATCGCCGCCGGCGAGCCGCTGCCCGACGAGCACCCGGTCAACGACCAGTTCGGCGCGCCCAACTACGAGTCGCACAACGCCGGCGAGGTGTGGACGACGATGATGTGGGAGGTCTACGTCGCGCTGCACAAGGTCAACTCGGGGCGCAAGAGCTTCGACGAGGTGCGGCGGGCGATGAGCGATTACATCGTCACCGGCATGATGATGGCGCCGGTGGGGCCGACCTACACCGAGCAGCGCGACGCCCTGCTGGCGGCGATGGCGGCCGCCGATCCGGCCGACTACGCGGCCGCGGCGACGGCGTTCGCCCGGCGCGGCGCGGGCACCTGCGCGGTCGGGCCGGGGCGCGGCTCGGTGACCTTCGAGGGCGTGATGGAGGACTTCGAGGTCCGGCCGCTCGGGGTGATCGCGGCGGCGGCGGTCGACGACCTGACGATGTCGTGCGACATGGACGGCGTGGTCGACGTCGGCGAGCCCGGGGTCCTCAACGTCAAGATCGACAACCTCGGCGGCGGCGACCTCGCGGGCGCGGAGCTGGTGGTGACCGCGTCGAGCCCGAGCGTGACGTTCTCCGGCGAGACGAAGCTCGCGCTCGACACGGTGGCGCCGCGGGAGTCGCTGTCGCTGCAGTTCCCGTTCGAGCTGCCCGAGGCGCTGCCGGGGGTCGAGAACGTGACCTTCACGGTCAGCATGACCACGCCCGATGGTTGCACGACCGAGACCGTCCGCGAGCTGGCGGTGGTCCTCAACGGCGACCCGACCAGCGCCGCGTCGTCGGTCGACGACGTCGAGGCCGCGGACACCCTGTGGACCCTGGGCGGCAACGGCGGCGGGACCTTGTGGTCGCGCGCGGCCAACGCGTCGAGCGGCAAGGGCTGGCACGCAGACGACGCCGACGCCACCAGCGACACCTGGCTCATGTCGCCGCCGATGAAGGTCTCGGCCGACCAGCCGCTGAAGATCTCCTTCGACCACGCCTACTTCTTCGACTCGGCGGTCGACGCGGACACCAACGTCTACGCGTGGGACGGCGGGGTCGTCGAGATCTCCGCCGATCAGGGCAAGAGCTGGGACGACCTGTCCAAGTTCGGCGATCCCGGCTACACCGGCACGATCGCCAGCAGCGACAACCCGCTGTCGAACCGGCCGGGCTACGTCGTGATAAGCCCGTCGTACCCGCTGCTCGAGCACGTCGAGGTCGACCTCGGGACGGCGTTCGCCGGCCAGGAGATCCTCGTGCGCTTCCGCGCCGGCACCGACGTCTCCACCGGCGCGCCCGGCTGGGACATCGACAACCTCGGCTTCTCCGGCGTGACCAACACGCCGTTCCCCGGGTGGGTCAGCGACCCCGGCGACTGCGTCGGCCCGGTGCCGACCACCAGCGAGGGCGAGGACACGTCGAGCAGCTCGACCGACGCGCCCGACGAGCCCTCGACCGGCGAGACCGACTCGGCCACCGGACCGTCGCAGACCGGCCAGGACGACGGCTGCGCCTGCCGCTCCGACGCGGGCGGCGGCTGGCAGGGTGCCGGGCTGCTGGCGCTTGCGGGGCTCCTGCGGCGCCGGCGACGGAGCGCGTAGCGCTCGGGGCATGTCCCGACGGGCATGTTCGATAAGGCATGCTCGAAGGTACATGGCACGAAGGGCATGTCTTGATGGACATGCCCTTCGTTGCGGTGCGACGCGAGGCGAGGGCTCGGGCCCGCGCTACGCGGCCTTCTTCTTCTTCGCCTTGGGCTTGCCGGGGGCCGGGTGGGCGGCGTGCCAGGCGGCCAGCAGCTCGGCCTCGCGCTCGCGGGTGATGCCCGCGCGCATCTTGGCCCGGCGCGGCTCGGGCAGGGTGTTCCACCAGGCGACGGTCGAGGTCACGGTCTCGGCCAGCGGGCGGAACTTGAGGCCGATGGCGGTCGCGCGGTCGATGCGGACGGCCGTCGCGCCCTCGAAGCCGGGGTCGGGCGGGATCCACACCGGCAGGTCGCTCCACGGCTCGACCTTGTTGTCGGCCAGGAACTGGCGGTCGACCCATGTGAACTCCGCATTGCTGGCGAGCGCGGTCTTGCTGCCGTTCAAGAGATCGCCCATCGGCATCGGCGCGCCGTTGGCGTTGTAGACGCCGACGTGGCCGCCCTCGATCGCGGTGATGATGAACTCGGCGAGGTCGCGGACATCGATGAACTGCACCGGGTTGGCCGGGTCGCCGGGCGCGAGCACCTCGCCGCCGGCGGCCACGCGGACCGGCCAGTAGGTGAAGCGGTCGCTGCCGTCGCCGGGGCCGACGATGAGGCCGGGGCGGACGACGGTGGTCCGCTTGGGCATGGCCGCCTCGGCGGCCTGCTCACACAGGGCCTTGAGCGCGCCGTAGTGGGCCGGGATGTCCTCGGTCTTCGGGTCGGGGGCGACCGCGACCGGCGAGTCCTCGTCGATGCCGACCTTGCTGGTGTCGGCGTAGACGGAGATCGTCGAGATGAACACGTACTGGCGCACGTTCGGCGCCAGCAGCTCGGCCGAGGCCTTGACGACCCGCGGGACGTAGCCGGAGGTGTCGATGACGGTGTCCCACTGGCGACCCTCGAGCGCCTTGAGGTCGCCGTCGCGGTCGCCGCGGAGCTTCTCGACGTCGGGGAACAGCTCGGGCCGGGTCTTGCCGCGGTTGAACAGGGTGACGCTGTGACCGCGACGCTGGGCGGCCTCGACCAACTGCGGGCCGAGGAAGGCGGTGCCGCCGAGGATCAGGATCTTCTGCGCCTGTCCTCCGAGCAAGACGGGCTCGGGGCGCAGGGGCGGATCGGCGGGCGGCGGGGCGCTCGAGGTGGTGGGTGCGGCGGTCTGTTCGCCGGCGCCGGGGCGACAGGCGGCGAAGCCGAGGGCGGCGCTGGCGAGGCGGAGGAAGCGGCGACGTGCGAGGCTCATGCAGGGCTCGGTGGTGGTACGACCCGCAGGCCCGCGGGCGAGTTTCGAGCGACCGACGTGAGGCGGTGGAGCGGTCGCTCGCTGCGACGCGCGACCGGGACGAGCGGCCGTCCCCTATAGTCGCGGCGATGGCAGAAGAAGAGGGGCGGGTGTGGCGTATGGCGCGGGCGATCGCGCCGCTGCAGCGGGAGGAGCTGCCGGGGGCCTTGTGGTCGGCGGGGCTGATCTTCTGCGCCCTGTGCTCCTTCTACATCCTGAGACCGTTGCGCGACGAGATGGGAGCGGCCGGGGGCGTCGACGGGCTGCCGTGGCTGTTCTCGGCGACCTTCGTGGTGATGCTGGCGGCCGTGCCGGTCTACTCGTGGGTGGTGGCGCGGTTCGGCCGGCGCACGATCGTGCCGCTGGTGTACCGCTTCTGCGCGCTGGTGCTGCTCGGCTTCGTCGCCCTGTTCGCGCTCGCCGACGGGCCGGTGCTGGTGTGGACGGGCCGCAGCTTCTTCGTGTGGGCGGCCGTCTACAACCTGCTGGTCGTGTCGGTGTTCTGGGAGCTGATGGCCGATCTGTGGCGCCGCGAGCAGGGCGAGCGCCTGTTCGGCCTGGTGGCCGCGGGCGGCAGCGCCGGGGCGATCCTCGGCCCGCTGCTGACCGCGGCGCTGGTGCCCCACGTCGGCGCGCCGGCGCTGGTGCTGCTCGCGGCGCTGTTCCTCGAGGGCGCGATCGCCTGCGCGCGCGGGCTGATGCGGTCCTTTCGCACAGGTTCGGAAGAACATGCGCGAAAGGCCATGTCGATGGACGCCCGGCCGATCGGCGGCGGGGCGCTGGCGGCGTTCGTGCTGATCGCCCGCTCGCCGCGGCTGCGCGGGATCTCGCTGTGGATCGTGCTGCTCACCACCACGGCGACGTTCGCCTACTTCGAGCAGGCGCGGATCGTCAAGGCGGCGCTCGCCGACCCCGCCGAGCGCACCGCGCTGTTCGCCAAGGCCGACCTCGCGGTCAACGCGATCAGCGTGGCGCTGCAAGGGCTGGCGGTCGGGCGCCTCATCCCCAGGCTCGGGGTCGGCTGGACGCTGGCGCTCCTGCCCCTGATCTCGCTGGTGGGCTTCGCGGTGCTGGCGGCGTCGCCGGTGCTGGCGGTGCTGATCGGCTTCCAGGTGCTGCGCCGCGCGGCCGACTTCTCGCTGGCCAAGCCGGCCCGCGAGGTGCTGTTCACCCAGGCCGGGCGCGAGGCCAAGTACAAGGCCAAGCACCTGATCGACACCGCGCTGTACCGCGGCGGCGACGTCGCCGCGGCCTGGCTGTACGGCGGGCTCGGCCTGCTCGGCCTGGCGGCCCCGGGGCTGTGCGGGGTGGCGGCGGCGCTGTGCCTGCCGTGGGCTGTTCTTTCGCGCAGGCTCGAAAGCACAGGTGCGAACGAGCAGGTTGAAGAGGACAGGTCTGAAGAGGCAGGTCAGTCGCCGGCGAACACGTAGAGGCGCTCGCCGAGCATGGCGGCGCCGCCGAGGCGCTCGCCGGGCGGGGCGCCCGCGGCGGCGAACGGCGGGAACTCGGCCAGCGGGGCCTGCGAGACCATCTCGAAGCACAGGCCGACGTCCTGCAGGAAGACATCGGTGGGCGTCAGCCAGGCGGCGTAGCGGCCGAGCGCCGCCAGCTCGTCGATGCAGGTGGCGTAGAACTGGCCGCCGACCCACGAGAACGGGGCGTCGAGGTCGACGACCAGGTCGCGCACGGCCGCGGGCGTGCCGGGGTTGACGAGCGGGGTGAACGAGCTGCAGCAGGGGCCCTCGAGCGCGAACTGGGTCTTGAAGCCGCCCGGCTGGAACGCGAGGGTGTAGACCCACGCGAGCGGGTCGCCGACGGCGTAGACGTCGTAGGTGCCGAGATCGGGGTTGTGGACGGCGTAGGCCTGCAGCACCGGGAACGGCAGGTCGGGGAACAGGTCGGTCAGGGGGCCGGAGCCGATCCAGGCGTGGTCGCTGCCCTGGAGCACGTGGTAGGTGGCCTCGGTCAGGACGACGATCTGGTCGTCGGCGTGGAGGTCGAAGGCCGCCTTCACGGGGCCCGCGGGCGCGTGCCGGGGCGGCGGCTGGGGCAGGGCGACGCGCTGCCAGCCGAGCTGGAGGTCGTCGACGTACCAGTAGGCGCACGAGCTGGCGTCCTCGACGCACTCGTCGGGGCCCCAGGTGCAGTCGGCCTGGCAGGTGCGACGGACGCGGCCGCACGGGTCGCACAGCGCCCCGGTGTCCATGACCTCGGCGGGCGTGCACTCGATCTCGCCGGGGCACAGCGACGCCTCGGTGGTGCTGTCCGTGGGGTCCGGCCCGCCGGTGGTGGTCGTGCTGGCGGTGTCGGAGCCGCCGGTCGTGGTCGACGGATCGGGCAGGTCGCCGGTGGTGGTGCCGGGGCCGGTGCTGGTCGAAGGGCCAGGTTCGGACGAGCCGCCGGTCTGCGTCAGCGCGGCGCCGTCGTCCTTGAAGCAGCCGGACAGCAGCGGCAGGACGGCGAACGCGAGGGCGCAGCGGCGGACCGACATCGGCCGATGCTAGCGCAGGCGATCCGCGCGAGGCGGCGGGCCGGCGTGCGCCGACGCGGTCGGGGCCGCGCGGAACATGACCTTGCGGACAGGTCGGCGCGCGGCCTCGCCGCCGGCGCGGACGATCGGCCGCGAGCTTCGAACGCGACGGTCCGCGCGCGAAGGCCATCGGGCTTCGGGGACATGTCGAAACGGACATGCCCCGGCGGACAGGTCAGCCGGCCGGCCGGTCAGGTCGCGGCTTCGGGCTTGCGATCCTTGCGCGGCCACGACAGCAGCTGGCACAGGCGGTCGACGATGGTGTCCAGCGAGGCCGGCTTCTGGATGCAGCCCACGGCGCCCAGGTGGCCCTGGATCTCCATCAGCTGCTCGATCGGCATGCCGCTGAGGATGACCACCGGGAGGGTCTTGCCGCCGACGTTGGTGGCCCGCCGGACCATCTTCATGGCCGTGTCGCCCCGCATGTCCGGGAGGTTGAGGTCGAGCACCACCATGTCGGGCTGGAAGCGCATGACGACCGCGACCAGCAAGAAGCCCTTGTCCAGGGTCTCGACGACGAACCCGGCCTCGGTCAGCGCGCCCTTGACCACCCTGGCCGTCGCCGCGTCGTCCTCAACAACCAAGACCCGTGGAGCACGTGTCGTCACGCCCTCCAGGGTGCAAGGTTTACGGTTCCCCGTCCAGAGCAAACTCGGAGCGCAGTGCGCCACGTTGGGGGCTCTCAGCCCGCCGTGAAACCGCTGCAGGCGGGCGAACGACGGCTGTCCGCGACGGCCGGGGTGGCGTGGACCCATGCCGTTGCGCGCGGCCGCGCAGGCGGCGCCCGGCTCGCCGCGCGTCGATCGAAATGCGCCCCGGGGCGCGCCCGAACGGCGCGACGAGGGCAACAGGCGCTGCCGCCGGCGAGCTCATCCGGACAGGTCCCAAGGGCCAGGTGGGCGCGCCCGCCGGCGCCTGGACTCAGTCCTCGATGGGCTCGAAGTCGGCCTTGGTGGCGCCGCAGTCGGGGCAGTACCAGTCGTCGGGGATGTCCTCGAACGCTGTCCCGGGGGCGATGCCGGTGGAGGGATCGCCCTCGCGGGGGTCGTAGATGTGCTCGCAGACGAGGCAGCGGTACTTCTTGGCGATGACCACGGTGGCCCGATCGTACACCGGTCGCGATGTGGCCGAAAGCACGGCGCGGCTCGCGTGAAGGGCGGCGCCGGCGGTCACGGGCGCGGATCTTCGGCGCTATGATGCGGTGACGATGTCCGGCGCACCGCCCGAGGTCGAACTCACCAACGACGCCGTCGTCGACGTGGCGGCGCTCGGCCTGCTCGCGGGCGACGCGTCCGCGGTGACGAGCCGCCGCGGCTGCATCACCCTCGAAGTCTGCGCCAGCGAGGCTCCGGGCCCGGGTTCGACCTCCATCCCGTTCTGCTGGCCCGAGGCCGTCGCCCACGGCAAGATCCCCGAGTTCACGTCCAGCGCCGTGCGCGTCGACAAGGCGCGCGCCCCAGCCCTCGCCGACCTCGACGGCGCCGCCGAGTGAGATGGAGACGATCTTCATCGCCGTCGTCACGGTGCTGGTGGCCGGCTACGGGTTCATCCGCCTGCGCCGCGCCGACGAGGCGGCCCGCCGGTACCTCGAGTCGAGCCAGGAGAAGCCGCTGCAGCTGGCCCACCTCAGCGAGACGCTGGCCCGCGTGGCCCGGGAGACGCGGACGCTGCGGATCTGGCTCGAGTCGCCGCTGCAGGCGGTGCGCGACCACCTGGCCACCGACCTGACCCGCACCGACGAGGACGTCGAGGCGTTCGACGCGGTGCTGCTCGACGCCAGCCGCGAGGTCGGCCTGTACCTGGCGATGATCGACGGGCTGCAGCCGCACGAGCGCCAGGAGCTGGAGGCGCTCGGCGCCGGTGTGGGCGCCATCCGCGGGGCCATGGAGGCCGAGAACGGTGCGTTCGAGCGCGCCCACGTCAAGGCGCCCGGGCGCCCGGCGATGGACCAGCGTCTCGAGGCGATCCTGCGCGAGCTGGCGCGCATCGAGGGCGCGCTGCAGGGGCAGGGGCACGTCTACCGCTGAGGCGGAGGATGTCCTTCGGGCCAGGTTGGGCGCGACGCGCCCGGCGGTCGAGGCCGCGATCGCGCCGAGCCCGACCGCTCATTGGGACAGGTCCGGACGGACATGGCGAATGGGACATGTCCTGACGGACATGTCCCGGAGCGTCCAGCGGCCTCAGAACTCCGTCGCCAGGCCGACCATCCAGGTGCTGTCGCCGAGGTTCATGCTGTCCTTGCGGCCGAAGTTGGACAGGCGCGTCAGCTGCCACTCGCCGATGATGTAGGTGTGGTTGATGCCGGAGATCCGGTCGAAGGTGCGAGCGGTGTCGGGGTCGAGGAAGTCGAGCCGCAGCATCATGCCGAGGTTGATCTGGTAGCCCCACACGCCGCCGCGGCCGCGGTCGACGACCTCGGTGCCGTCCTTGATCACGGCGATGTTGCCGTTGCCGTTCTTGGTCCACCAGAAGCCGTAGGCGAGGCCGGCCTTGACGTAGGGGACGAACGGGGCCCAGCGGACCTTGTCGGCCAGGAGCTCGAAGCGGTAGACCGCCTGCAGGGCGATCGGCATGACCGTGAAGCGGACGGTGTCGGCGCCGCTGCGGGTGCTGCCCTCGGCCGGCGGCTCGGCCAGCGGGGCCTGGGCCTTGTCGCGGGCCATGGTCCACTGCACGCCGATGCCGATCGGGCCGGCCAGCTTCTTGGTGATCTGCCACTCGAAGGCGATGCCGCCGTAGATGCTCTTCTTCGGCTGGCCGATGGTGATGCCGCGCTCGTCGGTCTCGCCGAAGATCTTGGCGTAGGGGCCGAAGCCCTCGCCGCTCCAGTTGCGGTCGACGTCGGCCAGGTAGGGGCCCATCTTGACCTCGAGCGCGAACCGCTGCTTGCTCTCGGCGGTCAGCGAGGTCTGCTTCTTCTTGAGGCTGTCCGTGAGGTCCGGGTTGCTCTGGCCGACGACCGCCGACTCGCTGGGGACCGGCTGCTTCTCGTAGCTCGGGCCCTCGATCGGCCGCCAGACCTCGCCCTCGCGCTTCTCGCCGACGCGCGAGCCGTAGGGCGGGCCGAACAGGTCGCCCTGGCGGGTCTCGGTGGTGGTCGTGCCGCTGGCCGGCGGGCTGGCCTCGGGGCCAGGTGGCGCGGGCGGGACGGTGGCAGGGTCGGCCGGCGGCGGGGTCGCGCCGGCGTCGCCGGTGATCGTCATGTCGGCCGCCGCAGGCGCGGCGACGAGGGTCAAGGCGAAGGCGATCACGCGCGGTTCCTTCTCCGGTTGGCGACGCCGAGGCCGCCGAGGCCGAACGCTGCGAGGGCGCTGAAGAGGGCCAGGCCGCCGCTCGAGTCGTCGCTGACGTTGCAGTACCCGGAGGCGCCGCAGATGCCGCCGTCTTCCTCGCACTGCTCCCACAAGTCGTAGGTCTCGACCGGGATGCCCCGCGCGATCGTGGCGACCGGCGCGGGGTTGCCGATCAAGTCGTACGGGACGAGCATGAAGTTGTACTCCTTGCCGTTCTCGAGGCCGCGGATCCGGTAGGTCTTGGTGCTGAACGGGATGTGGCCGCTGCAGACGTAGTCCCAGTCGAGGCTCAACATGCCGGCGCTGGCGGTGAAGGTGCAATCGGGGCTGCAGCTCGATGTGTCGCTGTTGTTGAGGCCGTCGTCGCAGTCCTCGCCGTCCTGCTTGATGCCGTCGCCGCAGGCGGGCTCGTGGCAGGTGTTCGAGCAGCCGTCGTTGTTGATGTCGTTGCCGTCGTCGCACTCCTCGACGTCTTTCCAAACGAAGCCGTCGCCGCAGGTGGCGCGGAAGCAGCCCTCGGTGCAGGCGTCGGTGTTGTCGCCGTTCTCGCCGTCGTCGCACTCCTCCGGCTCGACCCCGTCCGGCGGATCGCTGAACACGAAGCCGTCGCCGCATTCAAATTTGGTGCAGTCGCTCTTGCAGGCGGCGTGATTCGAGTTCAGCGGGCCGTCATCGCAACCGTTCTCGGGATCGAGCGCGAGCTCCTCGGTATCATCGCTGTTGCCGCACGTCGGGCAGGTGCCCAGGGCGATGCAGTTGACGAGCTCGCAGAGCTCGTTGCACGGCGACATGTTGTCGGTGGCGTTGAGGTCGCCCATGTCGCAGAACTCCATGCCGACCCAGAGGCTGCCGTCACCGCAGCCGGCCATCTTGCACGCGTTGGTGCAGGCGTCGCCGTCCTCGTCGTTGCCGTCGTCGCACTCCTCGACGCCGGCCTGGACCCGCCCGTCGCCGCAGTAGCTGCGCTTGCAGTCGCCGCTGCAAGCCGCGTCGTCGGCGTTGGCGTCGCCCTCGTCGCACTCCTCGTCGCCCTCGATGATGTCGTTGCCGCACTCGGCGCTCGGTTCGAGGGTGTCGCCGCCGGTGTCGCCGATCGTGTCGGTGCCGCCGTCGGTGTCGGTGCCGGTGGCGCTGTCGTCACCGTCGCTGGTGGTGCCGAGCGGGTTGTCCTCGGAGGTGAAGAACGTGCTGAAGGGGCCGTTCGGGCACAGGTTCTCCTGGGTGAAGAAGTACTGGCCGTTGGGGATGGTGTCGTACGGGTGGGCGAACGGCTGCTTGAGGCCGGGTACGGGCTGGCCGGTGGCTGCGTCCTCGCAGAGGATGCGGAAGCCGTTGACGTCGCCCGAGCCGGCCTGCCAGGTGAGGACGACGGCGCCGTCGCCCGGCTCGGCCTTGAAGTCGTTGATCTTGAGCAGCGGCGGCTGGAAGTCGTACTTGATGCCGCCGGTCTTGCTCGGCAGGTTGATGTTCTGCGAGCCCTGGATGAAGAACTCGTCGGCCTGGCAGTTGCCCATGCTGTTCATGTTGGGCGCGCACATCCACACGCCCGCCTCGCCGGTGACGTTGGCCTCGCACGAGCCGGCGGTGTACGCCTCGCTCGGATTGCGCGAGGGCGAGTTCGGAGTGACGCCGTTGGTCAGCCAGATCGGGTGGAACGAGGTCGTGATGCCCATCTGGAAGGTGGACACCAGCTCGACCCCTAGCTGGGCGCACTTGCGGAACTGGCCGGCCAGCGCGACCTCGGCCATCCCGCACTGCGTGCCGACGAAGCTCTGCAGCTGCTCGCCGGTCGAGTAGCCCGCCATCGTCTTCTTGAGGCGGACGATGACGCCGATCTGCAGCCCGCACTGGCAGCGGGCCTGGTTGAAGTACTGATTGAAGTACTTCTCCGTCAGCGGCCGGAGGAAGTCGCCCTTCTCGTTGAGGAGCCAGTACTGGATCGTGAACGCGTCGGCGGGCGGGAACTTGTTCGTCGTGCCGCCGGTGCCGCCGGTGCCGCCCGAGGGCGGGGTCTGGGCGGCGGCGTCGCGCAACGGGCCGAGCACGCACAGGCCGGCGAGGAGGAGGGCAGCAGGACGCGAGAGGTCGTGCATACGCATGGGCGGTGTCAGCGTTCGACGGCTGTGCAACCAGGATGCCACAGGCGAGGACCTCGCGGGAGTTTGGCGCGGCGCGGCTTGCCACACGCGGACAGCGGCGCGCGCGTGACATTTTGTCAGCTGGCGCCTTCTGGCAGTGACGATCGGACGCGCAGCCTGCGGCGCCGCGGCTCTGGTAGAAAGCGCGGTCGATGGCGACGACCGGGTCCGAGCTGCGCCTGCGGCGGCTGCAGAGCGAGGCGTACCTCAACCTCTCGCGGATCCACCGCGAGCTCGAGCGCAAGGTCGCCGACCTGCTGGTCGAGTCGGGGCTCCAGGACGTGACGCCGGCGCAGCTCGGCGTGCTCATCCACCTGTTTCAAGAGCGCGCGCCGCTGACCGCCCGCCAGCTGGCCAACCTGATGGGCCTGTCGGAGGTGACGGTCGGCCGCTTCGTGCGCGCGCTCGAGGGCGTGGGCTGGGTCGAGCGCACGTCCGACCCTGCCGACAGCCGCGCCATCCTGGTGAGGCCGACCCGCCGCGCCTACGCGGCCCTGCCCAAGCTGCTCGAGGTGTCGAACGCGCTGCTCGACCGCGCGTTCGCCGGCTTCTCGCCCCAGGAGATCGAGGCGATCGCGCGCACGACCGAGATGGTGCGCGACAACCTCGACTCGCAAGAATGAGCGAGGCGAGCGCGGGACGGCCGCGATTCGCCGCCGGCCTGCGGGCGATGCGAGCTGCGGCCGACGTGTTCTCGAGGGGCGCGTCAGGCCCTTGAGACATGCTTCGAAGGACATGTACGAACACGCAGGCGCTGAAGCGCCGCGGCGGACCTGGCCTTCAGAGCAGGCTGCCGATCGGCTCGAGCAGCGGCTGGAGGCGCTTCCAGGTCGGGAATTTATTAAAAGTGAAGACCTGCGGGGCGCCGGCGAGGCGGGCGGCGAGGGCTTCGTCCTTGGCGAGGCTGAGGTCGACGCCGACGAGGAAGTGGGGGTCGGGGCGGGCGGCCAGCTCGTCGAGGCGGCGCAGGAGGGCGTGGCGGTGCCAGCGGTGGAACAGCTCGACGGCGACGCTCTTGCCGGTGGTGCCGTCGCGGAGGGCGAAGTCGGGCACGCACATGCCGGCGGCGCCGACGTGGCGCAGCTCGGGCATCGGGTCGAGGGTCCAGCGCGCGTCGCCGAGGCTCGCCATGCCGAGCTCGATCTCCTGGGGGATGTGGCCGAGTGGGCCGTCGTCGAGCGCCTTGAGCGGGTCTTTGTGGTCGAGGTAGAGCCGGCCGCGGGGCTGGCGCGGGAGGTCGATGTCGGCCTCGACGGTGAACTTGCCGAGCACCGGCACTGCGCCGAGGAAGGTGGCGAGCTGCAGGCCGTACTTCTTCTGCATGTCGAGCTGCGCGGCCGGGCCTTCGATCCGCAGGTGCCAGCCGTCGCCGTCGCGGCGCACGTCGGCGACCAGGCGCGAGAAGCGGAGCCAGCGCAGCAGCTTGCGCAGCTCGAGCGGGCCCGGGCTCGCGGCCCGGACGTCGAGGCTGCCGGCGTAGAGCACGAGGCCCTGCGCCAGCGCGAGGTTGTAGCGGGCCAGCAGGGCCGCCGGGGTCGGCAGCTTGGCCGACAGCAGGCGCCGGTGCTCGGCGAGGTCGTCGTAGAGGTGCGCCCGCACGTCGGCGAGCGGGCGCGGCAGGCCGGCGGCGACTGCGTCGAGGTAGTCGGACAGGGATGACTCTGCGGACAGGTCGCGCAGGACGGCCGCGCTGCGGGCGAAGGCGACGGCCCGCAGGTCCATGGCGGTGTCGCCGGGGTCGTCCCACTCGCAGCGGTCGGTCAGCAGCTTGTAGAGGCCGCGCGCGACCTTGACCTTGCGCGCCTCGCCGCAGATCGCGTCGGCGGCCTCGTCGACCGCGCCGCGCGGCTCGCCGGTGCCGTGGGTGAGGAGGTCGATCAGCGCGCCGGCAGTGGCGATGTGATCGTCGTCGTCCGGGTCGACGAAGGTCGGGCGCAGGCGCAGGCCCTTGACCCGGCGATAGACGAGGAGGTCGCGGGTCAGCATTCGCCCTCGGCGGGGGAGGGGAGGTCGGGGCGTTCGCGCGGGGTCCGCGGGGGCGAGACGGGCATGTCGCTCGGGACATGTTCCGAGGGACCTGGCGATTCGGACATGTCGCTCGGGACCTGGTCGATCGGACCTGGCCGGAGGGCGGCGGCGCCGCGGCGGGGCAGCGGCTCCTTCTGGTAGGCGCGGTGCTGGCGGCGGCGCTCGCTGACGCCGTGCTCGGCGGCGACGGCGGTGCACAGCTCGTAGAGGATCGCCCGCTTGCCCTCCTTCTTGCGCAAGATCCGCCCGAGGCGCTGCACGTGCTCGCGGACCGAGCCGCTGCCGGACAGGATCACGCCGACGTTGGCGTCGGGCACGTCGACGCCTTCGTTGAGGACCTTCGAGGTGAGGAGCACCGGGAGCGCGCCGGAGGCGAACTGCGCCAGCAGCGAGACGCGCTCCTTCGGCGGGGTCTGGTGGGTGATGACGGGCAGGAGGAACAGGCGCGACAGGCGGTGGACGGTGTCGTTGTCCTCGGTGAACACGAGGATCCGGTCGCGGCGGTGGCGCAGGAGCAGGCGCCACAGCGCCTCGATCTTGGCCTCGGCGGTGAAGGCGATCCGCTTCTGCTCGCGGTAGGCGGCGAAGGCCTGGCGGCCGTCCTCGCTGCGGTGACAGACGGCGATGAACTGGGCCCACCCGCCCGGGCGATCGAGGCTGACGCCGCTGCCGCGCAGGAAGTCGATGTAGAGCGCGCGGGCCTCGTCGTAGCGGGCCTGCTCCGCCTCGGTCAGCGCGACCGCCAGCGACTTGACCTCGTACGGCGCGAGGTAGTCGCCCTCGAGCTCGTCGATGTTGGCCCGGTAACACACGGGCCCGAGCAGCTCGGCGGCGATGTTGTGGAGGCCGTCGGGGCGCTCGAAGGTGGCGGTGAGGCCGAGCCGGAACGGGGCCAGGCAGCCCTGGGCGATGAAGCGGTAGGCCGGCGCGGGCAGGTGATGGCACTCGTCGCACACGAGGAGGCCGTGGCGGTTGCCGTGGAATTCGGTCTGGGCGGCGGCGGAGTCGTAGGTGGTGACGGTGATCTCTCGCGCCTCGCTGTTGCCGCCGCCGAGCATGCCGATCGGCCGCTGCAGCCAGTGGCCCAGGACCTGCTGCCACTGCAGCATGAGATCGATGGTGGGCACGACGATCAGCGCGGGCCGCCCGGTGTGGACGATGGCGAGGACGGCGAGGATCGTCTTGCCCGCGCCCGTGGGCAGCTCGACCACACCGACGCCGCCGGCCGCACGCCACGCGGCCAGAGCGTCCCGCTGGTGCGGAAACGGCTCGAGCGGCCCCGACAGCGCGAGATCGAGACGATCGTAGATGCGAGCTTTGTCGACGTAAGGAATGTGGGCGTTGTGGAGATGCGAGACGATCGCGCGGTAGCGGTGCGCCGGTGCACGGTGCGTGCCGGTGCGCTTGTCGAGGCTCACGAGCGCGGCCAGCCGCGCGTCACCCTCGGGGACGCCGAGGACGACGAGCGTGCCGTGATCGAAGTGGAGCTCGACGGGCATGGTCGCGGCGCGGAGGGTAGCAGCAAATTGCCGCGATGCGCGCCTGCGCGCGACCCGCCCGCCGGCCGTGTATATTCGGCGCGATGCCCGAGCGGCGAGACAGCACGGCCGGCGCGACCGGCGAGTGGACGCGTCGACCCGACGACGCGCGCCGAGCGTCGCGCAGCGACGACCACGGAACGGTCGAACACGCGGCGCACGGGGCCGTGAGCGGCGGCGACGACGACGACGACGCTGCCGCGCGGGCCGGCGGCGGTGACGGCGACGGCGAGGATGCACACGCGGCGCAGCGCGGTCGGGCGGATCGGTCGGCGACGGCGCGAAGCGGGAGCGGCGACGACGGCGAGAGCGCCCACGCGGCGGCGCGAACCGACGGCGAGGACGGACCCGTGACGCAGCGAGGCCGCGGGGAGGAACAGGCGCGGGGCTCCGGAGGCCGCGGGGAGGAACACGGGGCGCGGGGCTCCGGAGGCCGCGGGGAGGAACACGGGGCGCAGCGCTCCGGAGGCCGCGGGGAGGAACACGGGGCGCGGGGCTCCGGAGGCCGCGGGGAGGAACACGGGGCGCAGCGCTCCGGAGGCCGCGGGGAGGAACACGGGGCGCAGCGCTCCGGAGGCCGCGGGGAGGAACACGGGGCGCAGCGCTCCGGAGGCCGCGGGGAGGAACACGGGGCGCAGCGCTCCGGAGGCCGCGGGGAGGAACACGGGGCGCAGCGCTCCGGAGGCGGCGAGCCGTCGCGGGCGGCGGCTGCATCGCGCTCGCGGGCCGAGGCGGCGGCGTGGGCCCAGGGCGAACGACTTCGCATGGCCCGGGAGGCGGCGTCGACCGGCTCGGCGGCGGACAGCGACGCCGCGATGTCGACGATCCGCGAGGTCCCGCGGGCGGCAGGGTCGACGACGCAGGGCCGCGCGCTCGGCCTCTCGGCCGCGGTGGCGCGGGCCGGCTCGCGCGCGCGACGGTCGCTCGCGCCGCGCACGGTGGCGCTTGTCCTCGGGGCCATGTTCGTCGGGACAGGTGCGACGGTTTATGTCGTTTCGCGCATGTCGAAAGAGGCAGGTGAGGCGCGGCCCGGCGAGCCGCCGACGACGACGAGCTCGGGGCGCGGGAGCGCGGGCTCGAGCGGCGCCGCGGGGAGCGGTTCGAGCGGCGCGTCCGCCAGCGACGGCGCCGCGGGGAGCGGCGTGGACTCGGCGAGTGCTGCGGGGAGCGGAGGCGCGGGGTCGAGTGACGTCGGGGCGAGCGGAGGCGCGGGGTCGAGTGACGTCGGGGCGAGCGGAGGCGCGGGCTCGAGTGGCGTCGGGCAGCGCGGGGCGGCGAGCGCGGGTGCTGGCACGAGTGAGGGCGGGCGCGGGGCAGCGGGCGAGGGCGTCGAGTGGCGCGGAGCTGCGGACGGCGACGGTGCGGGTGAGGCAGGCGCGGACGCGGCCCAGGGCAAGCGCGGCGAGGCGCAGCCGGGGGGCGCGGAGGCGGGCGGATCGCTGTGGGTGCCGGTGGCGCAGGCCGACGGCGAGGCGGCCGAGCGGCGGCGCCGGATCGCCGCGCAGGCGCGGGCGCTCATGGGCGAGCCGCGGGTCCTGGCCTGTCTGTTGGGACATGTCACGATCGGCGTGGGCCGGCGCACCGCGCTGACCGGCAGCCTGGTGGTGGCGAGCGACGGCAAGGTCGTGCGCGCGAGCGTCCGCGGTGACGCGCGGGTGCCGGCGGCGGCGCGGGCGTGCGTGGCGGCGGAGCTCGAGAAGTCGCGGTTCGTGGCCGGACCGCAGGCGCAGCTGGTGGTGCCGTTGCGGCTGGAGATCCAGTGATCGCTGCGGGGATGGCGTTGTGGATGGCCCTGGTGCCGGCGCCCGACTGCGTGCGCGCGGCCGGGGAGGCGCTGGCGCACGGGCAGGTCGAGGGCGCGGCGCGGCGCGGCGAGGCCTGCTTCCGCGCCGGCGGGCACCCGCAAGGGCTGCTGCTGGCCAGCCAGGCGTGGCTGCAGGCCGGACGCTATGCGCACGCGCGGCTGGCGGCGCGGCGCTACCTGGCCTTGGGGACATCTCAAGATCGGACCGGGCGCAACGTGGCCGAGCTGGTGGCGGCGTCCGCCGCCCGCGAGTCCGGGACGGTGCACCTGGCGGTCGATCCGACGGTGGCCCCCGACGAGCCGCTGACCGTGACGGCCACCCGCGAGGGCGAGGGCGAGGCGCTGACCCTGCGCGCCCGCTGGGACGAGCTGCTCGAGGCGGGGGCGGCCACTCTGGTGCTCGATCCGGGCCGCTGGGTGGTGACGATCGCCCGGCCCGGCTTCGCCGAGGCGCGGCTCGAGGTGACCTGTGCGAAGGGACAGGTGACGACCCTGGCGGCCGACATGACGCGGACGCCGCGGGCCGCCGGCGTGGGCCCGGACGAGCGCCGCCGCCGGCGCTCATGGGCGATCGCGGCGCCGCTGATCGGCGGGGCCGGGATCGTCAGCGGGGCGGTGGTCACGGCGCTCAGCCTGCGCGGTGCCAACAATGTCTTCGCGGACATGTCCTGCGGGACAGGCGCGAGCGTGGCCGGCTGCCGCCGGCCGCTGGCGATCTGGACCGAGCGGGGCGGCGGCGGGGCGGCGGCGCTGGGGCTCGGCGCGGGGGTGCTGGTCGCGGGGCTGACGGGGCTGGCCCGTGACGAAGCGCTGCGCCGGCGGATGTGGACGGCGGAGGCGATCGCCGGCGGGGCGGTGGCGGGCGCGGGGGTGGCGACGCTGGCCTACGGGACGACCTACTTCGTGACCGTCAACGCCGCGGAGGCGTGGGTCGGCGAGGCGGTGGAGCGCGGCGAGGTGCTCTACATGACCGGCTTCGGCCTCATCGGCGCGGGCCTCGGGCTGGCGGCGACCGCCGCCGGCGGGCTGGTGGCCGACGCGCTGCAGCACCGCCGGGGACGGCGGGCGGCGTGGGAGTTCGTCGGCGGGACGCTGCGGTTCTAGAGGCGACGTCGTCCGACTGTGGGTCCTGCGCGTCGCCTGGCTCATCGGCCAGGATGACTGCGGCGCCGCGACGACGTCACGTTCGCGGAGCTTCGAACGAATACGTGAAGTACACCGCGATCTCTTCCGGCGCGACCGTGGCGGGGTCGTACAGCGCCGTGTGGACGCCGCAGAAGCGGAAGCCGGCGCGTCGATAGAAGCGGATCGCGGGGGCGTTGGTGCTCTGCGTCTCGAGCACCAGGCAGCGCACGCCCTGGTCGCGGGCGAAGTCGAGGGCGGCGACGAGGAGCGCCCGGCCGAGACCTCGGCCTCGGCTGCCCGGGGCGACGAAGAGGGCGCTCAGCTCGGCGCTGCGGTTCCACTGCCGCAGGTGGACGGCGGTGAAGCCCTCGATCTCGCCGCTCGCCGATTCTGCGGCGAGGGTGAACGACGCGGTCGGGATGGCTTCGAGGAAGGTGTCGGGGTGATACTCCTTGCGGAAGGGGACGCTCAGCGGGGTCTCCCGCAGGCGCACGTTCAGGCCGACGACCTCCGGGACGAAGATCGTCGAGGTGCTGTAGGAGGCGTCGAATTCCCGCAACGGAGCGGCGTCGGCGGGCCAGCGGAGGGGGCGCAGGTTCATGGCGGGGGCTCGGCCGGATTCGTAGGTGATCGAAGGGACATGTCTTGAGGAGCATGGCCCCTGGATCATGTCCTCGAAGACCTGGCCTCGGAGGCATGTCTCGAAGGGCCGGTCAGTGCCCAGCCTCGAGGCGCAGGCGGAGGGCGAGCTCGCCGTCGACGGTGAGGAGGTCGACCGCTTCGCCGGGGGCGAGGGCGGGCGGCGGCTGGACGGTATTGTTAAAAATTCGGCCGCCGAGGCGGAAGTGGCCGATGTGGCCGGTGTGCTGGACCTCGACGCGGTCGTCGTCGCGGCGGACGAGGACGTAGGCGGTCTGGCCGCCGAGCAGGGCCTGGCGCGTGTGCGGGAGCTGGATGTGGTCGGCGGGGCGCAGGCCGATCGTCAGGCGGGTGCCGGGCGAGACGGGCCAGCGCGCGCCCGGGCTGGGGCCGCGCTGGCGCAGGGCGGGGTGGACGTCGTCGAGGACGAGCCACAGATCCGGGGCCTGAATTTCCGGGGTGGTCTCGTCCATGGGCTACACGATCGGGCCGATCACCCAGGTCAGCAGGTCGAGGATGAAGAACACCAGCATGCCGGCCGCCAGGCTCGAGAGCACGGCCTGGCCGAGCGGGGTGCGCCGCTGGGCCGGGTCGAGGCGCTCGAGCAGCGGCAGGCTGACCAGGAAGTAGCAGGCGTAGAACAGCGAGCCGTACTTGAGCATGCGCGCCTTGTCGGCGTAGCGGAAGTAGTCGCTGATGGCGTCGCTGGCCATGAACCAGGTCTCGGCGAACGAGACGGCGTAGGCGAGGCCGCACACGACGCAGGCGAGGGCGAGCCGGCGCACGAACCGGGTAGCCCTCGGGGACATGTCCTCGACGCCAGGTTCGGCGAGGCCGAGCAGGCCGCGGACCCGGCGGATGCACACCAGCATGACCACGTGGTAGGTCACGAAGTACGCCTGCGTCAGCGGGTACATGAACAGCGGGATGTCGCCGCGCGAGCGCCCGACCAGCGCGGCGCCGCCGTTCCAGCGGGTCGGGAAGGCGTAGCGCATGCCGAGCACGTCGAAGAAGTAGTGGGTGAGGAAGTACGTGCCGACGAAGACGAACAGGAAGATCCAGGCGTTGAACTTGAACCAGTAGCTGTCGTACCAGGGCGTGGCGCGCAGGGCCGGGTGCCGGCGGTGCAGCAGCGCCGGCACCAGCACCGGCGGCAGGCCGACCAGCAGGCCGAAGCCGATGAAGGTCGGGTCGTCCCAGGCGAGCACGGCCCGGCTGAGCAGGGCCCAGGCGACCAGGGCGATCCAGATCGGGCTGTAGAGCAGGATGAACCGCTCCGTCCAGGCCTTGCCCGGATCGGCGGCGAACCATGAAGAGGACGCTTGGGACATGGCGTTCAAGTCAGGTGGGAGAAGAGGCGGCGCAGGGGCGACGGGACGAGCGGGTCAAGGGAGAGGTGCGGCGACGGTAAGGGTGGCCGATGGGACATGTCCGAAAGTTTCAGGTCGCGCTCGGCCGGGCTCGGCGAGGCTCGCGGCCGGCGACCGCACGTGCGGGCCGGTCGATGGCCCCGCGACCGGGCGCGAGCCATGGCGTGTCCCTGAGGACATGTTTTTTAGTCGCGCAGCTTGCGGGCGAGCATGACGCCGTCGCGGACGGACAGGAGGACGTGCTCGACGCGCGGGTCGGCGGCGACGTGGGTGTTGAAGGCGACGATGGCGCGGTCGCTGGCCTCCTTGGGGGCGACGACCTTGCCGCTCCACAGGGTGTTGTCGGCGACGACGAGGCCGCCGACGGGGACCAGCGGGAGCGCGGCGTTCCAGTAGTTGACGTAGTTGGGCTTGTCGGCGTCGATGAAGACGAGGTCGAAGCGGCGGCCCTCGGCGGCCAGCTCGGCGAGGGTGTCGAGCGCGGGCGCGAGGCGGAGGTCGATCTTGTGGCCGTGGCCCGACTCGGCGAAGTAGCGGCGAGCGACGGCGGTGGCGACGGGGTCGATGTCGCAGGTGACGAGCTTGCCGTCGTCGGGCAGGGCGCTGGCCATGGCGAGGGCCGAATAGCCGCTGAAGGTGCCGATCTCGAGCACGTCGCGGGCGCGGCTGACGGCCACGAGGATCCGCAGGAGCGCGCCCTCGACGTGGCCGACCTGCATCTGCGGCATGGCGAGGCCGGTCTGGGTCTCGGCCCGCAGACGGGCGAACAGCGGCGACTCGGCGGTGGTGTGGGCGTCGACGTAGGCGGCGAGGTCGGGGCCGATCAGCGAGATCATGGGGCGGAGGCTAGCACGTGCGCGACGCGCTCCGTGACGCGTTCGAGGCCGTCCGCGAACTCGGGCTCGGGGGTGATGAGGGACAGCGCGAGGTGGGCCGGGGGCAGCTCGTAGAGCTCGCCGGGCTGGGTCAGGACGCCGGCGTGCAGCAGCTCGCGCGCCCAGCCGCGGCCGCCGTCGTCGAACAGGTGCGGCAAGCGGACGAGCGCGGTCCAGCCGGCCTCGACGTCGAGGACGCTCAGCGAGGTGCCGGCGCAGGCGCGGCGCAGACGGCCGAGGTTGGCGCCCACGCGGGCGCGGATTTCCGCCTGCACGGCCGGGGCGGCGGCGAGGAGGTCGGCGGCGGCCCGCTGCACCGGGGTGGCGGCGCTGAGGTAGGTGTCGGCGACGAGCTCGAGCCTGCGCATGGCCTCGCGCACGAGCGGGCCCGGGCCGCGCGCGACGGCCCAGGCGAGCTTGAGCTGCGGCAGGGCGGCGACCTTCGACAGGCCGGACAGGACGAAGGTGAGGGCCTGGCAGGGGCCGGCGATCGGGCTGACCGCAGGGACATGGCCGATGGGATAGTCGAAGAAGACCTCGTCGACGAGCACCGCGAGGCCGCGCGCGGCGGCGAGGGCGTCGACGCCGGCGAGCTCGCCGGCGGAGAGGTAATTGCCGGTGGGGTTGTTGGGGGCGACGAGGACGATCGCGCGGGTGCGCGGGCAGACCGCGGCGTCGAGGGCGACATGGTCGATCGACCATGTCCCGTCGTACAGGAGCGGGTAGGGCCGCAGCTCGACGTGGGCGAGGTCGGCGATCATCGGCAGCAACGGGTAGCCGGGCTGCGGGACGAGGACGACGTCGCCGGGGTCGCAGAGGATCGCCAGGAGGTGGGCGTAGGCCTCGCTGGTGCCGGCGAGCAGGCAGATGTCGGCGAGCGGGAGGCCGAGGCCGGGGACGCGGGCGCGGTAGTAGTCGGCGACGGCGGCGCGCGCCTGCGGGAGGCCGAGCGGGTCGGGGTCGTAGGCGGCGCTGCCGGGATCGCCGAGGCTGGCCCAAAGGTCAGGTGGATGGCGGAGGCCGACGGCGGTCGGGTTGGAGATCGTGAGGTCGAGGACGCCGGCCGCGGCGACGAACGGGGGCTCGTCGGCCGGCGGCCAGGCGGTGCGGCGCGAGAACACGGGCGAAAGATGCCGCGAGCGCGGCGGCGAGGGCAAGCGGAGGCCGCCGAGCGAGGCGGCCGCGCGTGGGCGAGGGAGACGCTCGGGGTCACTGGCAGGCGAGGTAGACGTCGACGACTTCGCCGCTGCGGACCTCGCCGGCGAGATTTTTGAAGTCGAAGCGGGCGCGCTCGCGGCCGCAGTTGCCGCGGTCGTCGCACTCGGCGCGGACGGCGACGTCGAGGTGGATGGCGACGAGGTCGACGTGGGCGACGGGGACCAGCTCGGACAGCTCGCCGCGGCGATCGCCGTCGCCGTCGGACCAGAGCACGAGCTCGGCGAACACGGGGTCGGCGGCGTCGATCTTGCCGTCGCGGTTGAGGTCGTGCTCGGCCAGGGCCTCGAAGCCGTGGCTGGCCCGCCGGCCGCCGTGCAGGACGGTGCCGCTGCCGAACAGCTCGCGGCCGCTGTCGATCGCGCCGTCGCGGTCGCGGTCGAGGGCGAGCCACGGGAGGGTCGGCCAGTCGGTGCTCAGGCACTGGCCGACGCCGGAGATGTCGAACGAGGCGGCGGTGGCAGCGTCGAAGCGCAGCGGGGCGCCGTCGAAGTTGAGGACGAGCGGGGTGTCGCACTCGTCCTCGGCCCACGAGTACAGGTAGAGATCGGTGCCGTCGAAGGCGCAGATCTCGCCGACGCAGCCCATGTCCCAGTTGTAGTTGGGGTCGCACGGGGGCTCCTCGACGCTGCACTCGGTCCAGTGCTCCTCGCCCTCGTACACGAAGCACATGCTGGTGCCGGCCTCGCCGCCCTCGGTCGTACACTCCTTGGTGCCCGGCCACTCGAGGTCGGGGCAGGACTGGACGGCCTCGGGCTTGGGCTCCACCGGCGGGGGCGGCGGCTCGGGCTCGTCGTCGCCCTCGCTGTCGGTCTCGGGGACGGGGATGTCGCAGGTGGTCCCGCCGTCGTCGGGCTCGCAGGGGGGCTCGCCCTCCGTGGTATCAGGCTCGGGCGGACCGTCGGGGCCGTCGGTGGTGTCGGGACCATCCGTGGTGGTGTCGTCGACGACGTCGCCGGTGTTCGGTCCGGGGCCCTGCTTTTCGTCACAGGCGGGCGCGAGGACGAGGGCGGGCAGCAGGGCGAGGCTGAGGACGATCCGCGGGCTGGGCATGATGCGGAGTGGCAAAGCAGGAGGCGTGCCAAGCGGGTTTTGCGGCCCCGGGCGGGCTCTCGCGCGGCAAGGCGCAAGAATGGCCCGGGGGCCGCGACATCGTTGTCAGTGACGGGGCATCGCTGTCCGGGCGCGGGGCGAGGCGACCGGCCGGCGCGACGGCGGCACGCAGTTGATGATTTTCGGGACATGTCGCATCGCGCATGGCAATTCGGACATGTCCGAAGAGGCAGGTTCTGCGGACGTGGCGCTCGCGGGTCGTGGGACCTGTCCTCGCGGACAGGCGACGCTCAGTCGTCGCGGCCGCGCGGGAGCGACAGGCCGCGGCTCTGGTGCTCGCGGACGGGCTTGTGCAGGGTGAGGCCCTCGCCGGCGGCGCGGCCGGCCGCGTGGGCGCGGCCGCGCTGGACGGCGGAGGAGCCCATGCTGCGGATGTAGGGGTGGCGGCCGCGGAGGAAGCGGTCGAGGTCGGCGTCGCCGAGCCACACGAGGCCCTGCTCCTCGTTGCGCTGGCGTTCGCCGCGGAGCTTGTCGCGGAAGCCGGTGAGGAGGCCGGCGCTGAACTCACGGCGGCGGTTGGCGGGCAGGCCCATGTCCTTCCTGGCCTGCTCCCACAGGCGCTTGGTGGACGCGTGCAGGAAGTCGTGGACGTAGGCGGCCATCTCGAGGTTCTCGGCGGTGCCGAGGACCTCGAGCACGCGCTCGTGGCGGAGCCGGCGGGCGTTGTAGGTGGTGACCCAGATGCACTCGACGAAGAAGAACTCGCTGAGGATCGAGCTGATCAGCTTGGCCTCGAGGGCGATCGCGGCGGCGCTGTCGCCGAGGCGGCGGGCCTCGTAGTCGCGCGGCGGGCCGTCCTGCGGCAGGTCGAGGTTGTAGCGCAGGAGCAGGGTGTTGGCGGCGGCCATGGCCGCCTCGGCCTCGTGGCGGTTGGCGCTCGTGGCCAGAGCGAGCAGCTTCTGCACGCGCTTGAGCACGCGCGCGGCCGGGTCGTCGCTGGCCCGCGGGCTGCCGGTGGCGTCGGGGCGGATCTCGAGCAGCGCGCAGGCGCGGGCGAACTGCGGGCCGTGCGGCCGCACGTCGCCGCCGAGGACCTCGTCGACGTACTGGTGCGCCATCTCGTGCTTGAGGGTGTCGAGCACGTCGTCCCACCGGTGCGACAGCAGGTGATCGTGGGCCAGGCCGAGCGTCCGGGTGTCGCGCTGCCAGTGGCCGAGGCGCGCGGTCGACAGATCGATCTGCAGCACCGGCGGGCGCAGGGCGCCGCCGAGGTGGCGCTTGTTGAACTCGTGCCAGCTGCGCAAGAGCTCGGTCAGCCAGGGCCGGTGGAGTGTCTCGTGCAAGGAGACCATGCGGCCGGAGGATCGCGGACGCCGACGCGGTCGACAACGAGAATCTGAGCGGTTAGGCTCGTCCGGTGCCGCTCCGCGCACCGCTGCGCTCTCGGGCCCGCGGGGGCGCGGCGACGGCGATCCGCGTGGGCCCGAGGGTGCGGACGCTGGCCGCCGCGGCGGCGCTGGCGGGCGCGAGCTGTTTGCCCGAGGAGCGCCCCTACTGGGTGATCGATCACACCGACGCGCTGGCGATGCGCTTCGAGGTGATCGAGCGCGGGCCGTGGGGCGCGGACCCGCCGCCCGGCGGAGGCCCCGTGGTCGAGGCGATGCCCGGCGATCGCGTGCGGGCGACCCCGTTCGTGGCCGGGCCCGACGGGCCGGTCGACGTGGCGGCGCTGCAGCCGCGATGGTTCGTGTGCGGCGGCTCCGGCTGTACGGGCCCGCAGCTGGTCGACCTCGCCGAGGCGCCGCCGTGCGGGGCGGTCGAGCTGCCGCAGGCCGACACCTGCGCGCTCGGGTCGGGGCCGGCGCCGACGTTCGAGCTCGGGCCGCTGCGCGACGTGGTCGGCGCGGCCAGCCTCGGCGTGATCGTGATGATGGTCGCGGGCACGCCCGAGGGGCCGAGCACGCGCGAGTGCCTGCGCCGCGCCGACGCGCTGGCGGACGTGACGTCGTCGCTGCGCGACTGCCTGTTCTTCGTCCGCACGCTGCGGATCGGGCCGACCTGGCGCACCGTGGTGGCCGGGGCGGCGATGGGCGCGACGTCGCCGGTGGTCCCCGAGGCCCTGCCGTGGCAGATCAGCCAGATCGAGCCGGACGTGGCGCCGGCGATCGCCCACTTCGCGGCGTGGGTGCCGGCGCCCGGGGGCGGCGAGTACTTCCTCGAGGCCAAGTCGGGGGCGACCCTGTCCGTTCGGACAGGCGACCAGATCGCCCTGTCGCTGATCGAGGCGGCGCCGCCGCAGACCTACTACGCGGTGTCGGTCGACCAGTCGACGCTGGCGGTCTCGGTGTCGCAGATCGTCGAGGTCCGCGGGGCGGCGTGGTTCTCGACCACCCCGGCGCCGTTCGAGCTGACGGCCGGGCCCGGCTTCGAGGTCGACTGGCGCGCGCCCGAGGAGCCGGGCACGCACCACGTCTACGTGGTCCTCGCCGACGGCCGCAGCGCCACGACGGCCTGGCTGCGCGTCGAGGTCGCGCCCTGATGCGAGGGTGGCTCTTCGGACATGTCGCCGCGGCCATGGTCTTTGGAGCATGTCTGAAGGCGCATGCAGCTGCGCCGTCGCGGCCGCCGCCGAAGATCAGCGAGCCGTGCGCCGGGCGCGACGACTGCGGGACGCTGCGCGCGCGGGTGCGGGCGGCCGGGCTGCGCACCGCGCTGGCCGAGGTGCGGGTGGTGCTGGTCGGCGCCGGCGGCTGGACGACGGTGGTCGAGACCGACGCTGCGGGGCGCCTGGCGGTCGACCTGCCGCCGGGGAAGGTGGAGGTAGTGATCGCGGCGCCGGGCTTCGAGCGGCTGGCGGAGACGCTCGAGATCCGCAGGCGGGCGACGACGGAGCGGCAGCTGTTCCCGCGGCCGACCGAGTGGAACCCGTACCGCACCGTGGTCCGCAACACCACGGAGAAGCGGCCCGAGGCGGGGGCCCGGTCGCTGTCGCGCGAGGAGATCGCGACCATGCCCGGCAGCCAGGGCGATCCGCTGCGGGCGCTGCAGAACATGCCCGGGGTGGCGCGCACGCCGGGCGGGCTGGGGCTCCTGGTGCTGCGCGGGGCGAGCCCGCTGCAGTCGGGGGTGTTCATCGGCGAGCACCCGGTGCCGCGGGCCTTCCACGCGCTGGCGCTGGCGAGCGTGGTGCCGGCCGACGTCATCGAGCGCCTCGACTTCGTGCCCGGCAACTTCGACAGCCGCTACGGCAACGCGTCCGGCGGGATGGTGGTGATCGAGCCGCGCCGCGGGCGACGCGACGGGGTCCACGGGCACATCGGCGTCGACCTGCGGGCCGCGAGCGCGCTGATCGAGGGGCCGCTCGGCAAGCGCGGGTCGTTCATCGTCGGGGCCCAGCGCGGCTACGTGGACGCCGGCCTGCGCGCGTTCATGTCGATCACCGACTCGAACGGGACGGTGCTGCCGACTTATTATGATTACCAGGCGATGGTCGACTTCCCGCTGAAGCGCGGGGCGTCGATCTCGGCCCGCGTGCTCGGGGCGGGCGACCGGATCCGCTTCCGCTTCCGCGACTACGAGAAGGAGGGCGGGTTCACCGACGCGATCGACTACCGCTCGAGCTTCCACCGCGTCGACTTCACGTACAGGCAGAAGCTCGGGGCGTGGTCGGCGATGGTGTCGCCGGCGCTGCGCTTCGACGTCGGCCGCCAGCTGATCGAGGTGGAGCAGCGCGAGCAGTTCCGCCGCGACTACGTCGGCTCGCTGCGGGCCGAGCTGCAGCGGTCGATGTCGAAGCGGTTCGACCTGATCGTCGGCGCCGACCTGATCGTCGACCACTACCGCGCCCGCGGCCAGGTGCCCGACGGCGTCAGCTGGCCGCCGCCGGAGGAGTCGGCCCGCGGCGAGCAGACGTGGCTGGGGCTGTACGGCTCGGGGCGGCTGCGCCTCGGGTCCTTGCTGCTGGTGCCGGGGTTCCGCGCGTCGGGGTTCGCGGTCGGGTCGGAGCGGGCGTTCGCGCTCGACCCACGGCTCAACGGCCTGTGGGAGGTGAGCGACCGCTGGCGCCTGCGCTTCGGCGCGGGCCTCTACTCGCAATCACGGCTGTTGGAGTGGGGGGTCGACGCGCGCATCGTGCCGAGCTCGGGGCAGATCGGCACCAACCAGGTGGTGCTGCCGGCGTACTTCGCCAACTTCGAGCCGGCGTTCGCGGTCATCCCGGGGCAGAACACGCTGCGCGTGATCCGGGCGCTGCAGCTGTCCGCCGGGGCGTCGCACGACCTGCCGGCGGACATGACGATCGACGCGACTGCGTTCTACCGCGACCAGGACAACGCCAACCCGCCGCTCAGCCTGGGCGGGTTCCCGACGCGCCTGACGTATGGGCGCACGGTCGGGCTCGAGCTGCTGCTGCGCAAGCCGCTGACGCGGCGGCTGTACGGCTGGCTGGCGTACACGCTGATGCACAGCCAGTTGCTGTTCGACCAACAATACGGCGACCCGGGCGGGCGGCGGCCCGGCGACTTCGATCAGCGGCACAACCTGACGATCGTGGCCTCGATCAAGCTCGGGCGCGGCTGGCAGATCGGCGGCCGCTTCCGCCTGGTGTCGGGCCAGCCGTACACGCCGGTGGTCGGCTCGATCGAGTACGAGGGCGGGTACCTGCCGATCCGCGGGCTGCAGAACTCGGCCCGCTTCCCGCCCTTCCACCAGCTCGACCTCCGCGTCGACCGGCGGTGGATCTACAAGCGCGTCAGCTTCCTCGCGTACCTCGACGTGCTCAATGTGTACAACCATCAGAACATCGAGATGTACGTGTACAGCTATGATTTCCGCGACACCGTCGGAGGCTTCGGCCTGCCGATCTTCCCGTCGCTGGGGCTGCGGCTCGATTATTGACACCCGTCAATGGCGGGGGGCCAGCGCCCGCAGGCGCTGCTGCGCGTCGGCGTAGCGGGCGAGGTCGTCCGGGCCGGGGGATTCGTCGTCGGGGCCGCGGATCAGCGCGAACAGGGCCGGGTGGTCGGTGAGCTGGCGCCGGCTCGCGCGCCAGCGGTGCAGCAGCGATTCGCAGGCGTGATAGCGGACGAGATAGTGCGGGTCGGCGACTGCGGCGAGGAGCGCGGCCTCGGCGGCCTCGCCGGCGAAGTCGCGCAGGCCGATGGCGGCGTCGATCCGCGGGGACCACGACTGTCCTTTGGACCAGGTCGTGCCGAGCACGGCCAGGAGGTGCTCGGCGAGCCGCGGGTCGGGGGTGATGCGGTGGAGGATCCGGGCGAACCGCACGCGGGTGGCCGGCGGGAGATATGGGTCGTCGGCGTCGAGGCGGGCCCGCATGGCGGCGATCGTCGGCGCGTCGCCCATGGCCGCCAGCGCCTCGCTGGCGTGGTCGTCACCGAGCGAGCGGCCGAGCCGCAGCATGGCGAGGGCCCGGGCGCGCGCCTGTCCTTTGAGCCTGGTGACCGCGCCGACGTCGAGCCCCTCGTGCCAGATGTGATAGCCGGAGCCGAAGGTCTCCTCTTTCCAGCGGCTCCACGTCGCGGCGAGGTCGTTCATGAGGGGGCTTATCAGGGGCAGCATAGATCGTCCGTGGTCAGGGGAGGAAGCGGCCGGCGTACACGTCGAGCAGGCCGGCCGAGACGAGCTGCAGCGGGTCGTGGGTGAGCTCGAGGTCGAACGCGCCGGCGACCGCGATCTCGCCGGCTGGCCCAACGCCGAGGCCGGGGCCCGCGGGCGCGAGGATGCCGGCGAGGTGGCGGCCCCACACGAAGTTGCCGTCGCTGGTGAGCTTGACGAGCAGGGCGCCGGGGGCGTCGCCGGGCGGTCCGCCGCCGAGGTCGATCGGCTGATCGCCGACGGGCAAGTAGGCGACGACGCGGCCGGTGGCGTCGACGGCGACGCCCGGGGGTTCGGCGCCGAGGACGAAGCCGGTGCGGGCCCAGCGGAGGCCGCCCTTGGCGTCGAACGAGGCGACGTAGCCGCCGAGCTTGCCTTTGCCCGGATCGGGCACGGCGCCCTCGCCGAAGTCGAGGCCGCCGCCGTGGACGCCGGCGACGACGAAGGTGCCGTCGGGCGCGGCCGCGAGGGCGCGCACGCGATCGTCCTCGGGGCCGCCGAGCTGGGTGCCCCACTGCGGGACGCCCTCGACGTCGAGGCCGGCGATGAAGCCGTCGAGGCCCTGACCGAGCAGGTTGATGTTGGCGATCTGCAGGCCGGTCTCGAGCTCGCCGCCGACGAATACCGCGCCCGCGGGCGCGACGGTGACCGCGAGCGCGACCTGGTCGCCGCTCGAGTGCGGCAACCAGCTCCACGCGGGGCCGGCGACGGGGTCGAGGCCGACGGCGAACAGGTCGCGCGCGCTGCCGATCGTCTTGTCGCCGGCGATCAGGATGTCGCCGTCGTAGCGGCCGACGACCACGAGGTCGTCGGTGGGCGTGAGCGCGACGTCGAGGGCCGCGACGTCGTCGCCGCCGAACACGTGGAGGGTCGAGGCGGTGCCGCTCGCGTCGACGACGGCGACGAAGCCCGGGTTCTGGCCGACGCCGTCGACCTGGTGCGGGTCGAACAGCAGCTGGCCGGCGAAGTGGCCGGCGACGGCGATCCGATCGTCGGACAGGGCGACCACGGCGGTGGCCGACTGCAGGCCCGCGCCGGAGAGCTGGCGGATCCACACCTGCTCGCCCGCGGGGTCGAGGCGCAGGATGAACGCGTCGCCCTCGGTCGGCTCGGTGGTGGCGGTGATCACGTCCGGGGCGGTGCCGAGCTCGCCGGCGAAGTTGCCGACGACGACCACGCTGCCGTCGGACAGCACCGCGACGTCGGCGGCTCGCTGGATCGCCGCGTCGCCGCTGCGGCGCAGCCACTCGAGCTTGCCGGAGCACTCGACGCCGCCGAGGCATTCGTCCTCGGTATCGGGGCAGTCGCCGCCGCACGTGTCCTCGCTGTCGCTTTCGGCCGAGGTGGTCGAGGTCGTGCCCCCCGGGTCGGTGAGCCCCTCCGTCGGCTCGACCGGGTCGTCGGTCGGATCGAGGCCGGTGGTGCCCGCGGGCCCGCCCGTGGTCCCGGGGCCGCCGCTCGTGGGAGCGCCGGGGCTGCCAGTGTCGCCGCTCGAACCGCTGGTGGGTTCGTCGTCGTCGTCGACCGTCGGCGTCGGATCGCCCTCCGAGAGGGCGAACAGGGGGTTGGGCCTGGTGCACGAGAATGAGGCGGCGACCAGCAAGACGACGCGACGCGACATGCAACCGAAGATACGGACGAACCACCGGGCGGCGAATGGCGGGTCGCGGCGGCGAGGCAACGGACGGGCGGACAAGCTGCCTGCGACCGGGCTCGCCGCGATCTCGAAGGTGTCCTTCGGGACATCCGAGGCCGGCGGGGCGTCCGCGCCGCGGGGGAAGCGCCTGCGACGGACGGCGTCGGACGGCGCCAATTCTGCGATCCGGATCACACGATCGGCGACGGCGAGTCTGCGGATTCATCCCGGCGTCGGCCGCAGGCGAGAGCCTCGACGCGGCTCGATCGCCGCGATGAAGTGCACCATGTTCTGCTTCGCTTCGCGCCCTGCTTCGTCCGGTGCGCGCTCGAGCGCCGTCTCGAGGTCTCCCTCGGTCGTCTCGAAGTCGGCGCTGCGCGAGGACCGTCCCGTCATGGGCGCCGCAAGCTTCGCGCGCGCCGTCGCCAATTCGCGCTGGAGCTGCTCCTGCGCGGTCGACCTCGGCGCTACTCGCTCGGGCGCTCGCGCGGGGTGGTGGCGGCCAGCAGGAACGCGGCGGCGAGGGCGACGTGAATGGCGGGACCGAACGGGCGCTGGCCGAAGGTCTGGAAGTGCAGCCAGAGTGTGACGCCGGTCAAGACGACGCCGCCCCAGCGGGTCAGCCAGCGCGGGCCGAGCGGGCGGTCGGCGGCGTCGGCCTCGGCCTTGGCGTAGAGGTAATAGACGCAGGAGACGGCGGTGAAGCCGAGGTACGACAGCCGCAGCGGGACGCCGGGGGCGTGCACGATCGCCAGGGCGTGCAGCACCAATACCGCGTGGGTGAGCGAGAGCGGGACCTGGATCACCTGCGCGGCCCACACGCGATCGTGCAGCACGCTGGCGACCGCGACCGCGAGGCCGAACAGGAACGGCGCGCCGAAGGTGAACAGGCCGAACAGGGCGCCGATCGGGTCGCGCGCGCCGATCGCCAGCAGCCAGTCGAGGACGCTGGCGTCGCCGACGATGGGCAGGGCGATGGCGGCGAACAGGGTGAGGCCGAGGGCGGCGCTGTGGCGCGGGAGGACGGGCGAGCCGGGATCGACCATGCTCTCAGGATAGCAGGATCGCCGAGGTGCGGCGAGCCTGTCCGTTGGGGCAGGTCACAAGGGACAGGCGACGGTCAGCCGAGGACGCCGCGCTCGCGCAGCAGCGCTTCCAACTTGGCGAGGCAAGCTTCGACGTCCAGCTCGTGGGTCGGCAGGACCAGGTCGGGGGCGACGGGGGCCTCGTAGGCGGCGCTGACCCCCGGGAAGGCCTTGAGCTCGCCGGCGTCGGCGCGGGCGTACATGCCGGTGCGGTCGCGCGCGCGGCAGACGTCGAGCGGGGCGGAGAGGTGGACCTCGAGCACGCGGCTCTCGCCGATGACCTGCCTGGCCCGGGCGCGCACGGCCTCGTGCGGGGCGACGAAGGCGCAGACGCAGATCAGACCGGACTCGTTGAACAGGCGGGCGACCTCGGCGGAGCGGCGGAGGTTCTCGCTGCGGTCGTCGGCGGTGTAGCCGAGGTCGCGGGCGAGGCCGCGGCGCATGGCGGGGCCGTAGAGGACGGTGACCGCCCGGCCGGCGGCGAACAGCCGCTGCTCGAGGGCGTAGGCGAGGGTGGCCTTGCCGGAGCCGGGCAGGCCGGTGAGGAGGAGGGTGACTGCGCGCTGGCCGAAGCGCTCCTCGCGGGCGTCGCGGGTGATGGCGCTGCGGCGGTCGCGGCCGCCCTCGTCGACGCCGTCGGCCTGCCACGGGTCGCCGGCGCCGCTGCGGTCGCCGCGGTCGCACAGCATGCCGGCGCCGACGGTGCCGTTGGTGGTGCGATCGATGATGATGAAGCCGCCGGTGGCCTGGTTGACCGCGTACGGGTCGAAGTTGATCGGCCGGTGCAGGGCGAGGGCGCAGCGGCCGATCTCGTTCATCGCCAGGCTGTCGGCCGGCCGCCGCTCGAGGGTGGAGATGTCGACGCGGTGCAGCACGGCCTCGAGCTCGCCGGGGACGGTGCGGGTGTTGTGCTTGATCAGGTAGGTGCGCCCGGGCACCAGCGGCCGCTCGTCCATCCACACGACCATGGCCTCGACCTCGCTGGCCTGCTGCGGCTCGCCGCCGGGGCGGACGATGACGTCGCCGCGGCTGACGTCGACCTCGTCGGCGAGGACGACCGTGACGGCCATCGGCGCGTACGCCTCCTCGAGGTCGCCGTCGAAGGTGACGAGCCGCTTGACGGTGGAGCGGGCCCGCGACGGCAGGACGACGACCTCGTCGCCGACGCGCAGGACGCCGGAGGCGAGCGAGCCGGCGAATCCGCGGAAGTCGTGGCTGGGCCGCAGGACCAGCTGGACCGGGAGGCGCAGGTCGCGGAGGTTGCGGTCGCTGGCGATGTGCACCGTCTCGAGGTGGGCGAGCAGCGGCGGGCCCTGGTACCACGGCATGCGCGCGCCGGCCTCGACGACGTTGTCGCCGTCGCGGGCGGAGATCGGGATGAAGGTGATGTCGTGGATCTGCAGGCCGGCGGCGAAGTCGGTGTAGGCGCGCCGGATGTCCTCGAAGACAGCCTCGTCGAAGCCGACGAGGTCCATCTTGTTGACGGCGACGACCAGGTGCTTGATGCCGAGGAGGCTGCAGATGAAGCTGTGCCGCCGCGTCTGCGGCATGACGCCGTGGCGGGCGTCGATCAGGATGATGGCGAGCTGGCAGGTGCTGGCCCCGGTCGCCATGTTGCGGGTGTACTGCTCGTGCCCGGGGCAGTCGGCGATGATGAACTTGCGCCGGTCGGTGCTGAAGTAGCGGTAGGCGACGTCGATGGTGATGCCCTGCTCGCGCTCGGCCCTGAGGCCGTCGGTGAGCAGCGCCAGGTCGAGCTCGCCGCCGGTGGTCCCCTGGCGCACGCTGTCGCGCCGGATCGCCGCCAGCTGGTCCTCGTAGATCGCCCGCGTGTCGTGCATCAGCCGGCCGATCAGGGTCGACTTGCCGTCGTCGACGCTGCCGCAGGTCAAGAGACGCAGGAGCTCCTTCTGCTGGTGGCGCTCGAGATAGGCTAAAATGTCGGTCATGGATCCTCGCGGACGCGGGCGGCCGGGCGAGCTTGCGCGGCAACCGGGGCCGCTGGCAACGGTCGGCGTTCACGTCGCGCCAGCGGCGCTTTCGGGGCGGAAGGGCGTCCGCGTCGTAGGTCGCGTATCCGGCGGGGCCGGCGGGGCCGGTTGAGTTCGCGCACGCGGCTGCAGGCGCAGTGAAACCGGGGCCGGAACGACGCTGTGGCCGGGCGAACCGGGGGCGCGCGCGGGAAATGATATGCCCGAAGAGACAGGTGCGAGCGGGGGGTCGAGCGCGTGGCGGACGAGGTGCAGGCGTTCGAGCCATGAAGGCGTCGCCGAAGTTCCTGTCGATCGCGGACCGGTGACGGCGGGCAGGGTCCCGCGAGGTTTCTTGGCGGGGTGATCTTGTCTCTCGAGACATGCTCGATCGGGCATGTCTCGGGAGACATGAGGGAGAGATCACGCAGCGTCGAGCGGGATGCAGTCGACCCGGTGGCGATAGACGGCGATGAGGCGGGCGCCGTCCGGGGTGACCAGGAGCCTGCGCGCGCCGTGGCCGGCGGAGACGACGTCGGGGCCGACGAGCTCGGCGAGCTCGGCGGACTCGAGGTCCCAGCGCTCGATGGTCTCCGCGGCCGTGAAGACGCGCCGGCCGTCGGGGTGGGCCGCGATCGCGGTGAACAAGGCGTGCGTGGGGCCCGGGAGGTCGGCGACGGGGCGGGCGTGGTCAGGGTCCCAGACGAGGAGCCCGTTGCGTGGATCGGCGTCGGGGGTGGACATGTAGCGACCGCGCCGCTGGAGCAGCAGGCGGCCGTCGGGGAGAAAGACCGCGGGGGCGTACGTGTGCGGCAGCGCTGTTTGAGGGACGAGCGAGGGGAGCGAGAAGAGGGTCGGCGAGAGGGGGGATTCGTCGCCGACGAAGGCCGTGAGCCACGCGCCCGAAGGCGCCAGGGCGAGCCCGGAGACGATGTTTTGGTAGGGGATGGTCAAAACCTCGCCGTCGCCGACGGTGACGTATTCGCCGCCCCCGGGCGAATGGTAGCCGAGGCAGAGCGACGATTCGAGGTCCCAACAGACGAGGGCCTCGTCGTCGGCGTTGGTGACGAGCCGGGCTCCGTCGGGGGTGACGCAGAGGTGCCGGATCGGGGCGCGGTGCGCTCGCCAGCCGCCGCACTGCTGCCGGGTGGCGAGGTCCCACAGGGCGACGTTGCCGTCGCGGTGGCCGACGAAGAGCCGCCGGCCGTCGGGGTGCGCGGCGATCTTGCAAACGGAGGGCGGCGAGGGGACCGCCGGGCCCAGACGCTCGCCGCTGGCCAGATCGACGACGAAGGGCGCTGCGGGCAGCTCGAACTCCGGGTCGGGGCCCTCGACGCCGAGGACGACGGCGCGGTCGGGGCCGAGCGGGGCGGGAGGCTGGAACTCGGCGGGGTACAGCTCGTCGGCGCCGCTCATCCACACGACACGGCCGTCGACGAGGTCGAGCAGCGCGAGGGTGGCGAAGTCGAGGAGGACGAGGGCGCGCCGCCCGTCGGGCAGGAGGGTGAACGACTCGATCGCGCCGCCGTCGGGATTGATCACCTCGATCGTGGTGGGGCGATTCATGGGCGGTCGCGAATGCGAGGAGTCAATGCGGGCAGGCCAGCGAGTGGGTGGCCACGCCCTCGCCGTAGATCTTGTGGTCGGGGAAGCGCTCGCGCAGGTGTTCTTCCAACTTGCGGGCGACCCGCCAGGTGGCGCGCTCGTTCTGCCGCACGATCGTCATGGCGTTGCCGCCGCGAGTGCGGCGCAGGGCGTCGACGAGGCCCGCGCCGCCCTCCGCGAGCCAGTCCTGCAGGTCGGTGGTGGCGGCGGGGACCGTCCCGCACGGCTTCCACGCGCCGGCGAGCGGCTCGGTGCGGTAGCAGCAATGGTTGACGACCGCGTCGCCGGTGAGCTCGCCGTCGATCTCGATCTCGAACACCGAGAAGTGATCGAGCAGGCGGGTCAGGACCTCCTGGCGGCGCAGGACCTCGGCGCCGGAGGTGGTCGCGGTCGCGGCGGCCTGCTCGGCGGCGGTGCGCAGCTGGTCGAGGGCGGCGCGCAGCTCGGTCTGGGCCTCGGTCGCGCGCGCGAGCTCGGCGCGCGCGGCCTCGGCGTCGGCGCTGGCGTCGGCCTCGGCTTGCCGTAGACGCGCGAGCTCGCCGGGGTCGACCTGCTGCGCGCGCAGCCGCTGCAGCTCGGCCTGCAGGGCCGCGGCGGTGTGCGTGGAGGCGTCGAGCTGGCCCTCCTGAATGGTGGCGAACACGAACAGGACGACCATGAACACGTCGAGCAAGGGCAGGAGGTCGAGGGCGTGGCGACGGCGACGCTTCACGGCCCGGACCCCTCGGGCCTGTGCTCGAGGCCTTCGAGCAGGGCCTCGCGGACGTGCTGGGAGGCGCGCTCCAGCAGGCTCTCGCACGCGCCGGCGACCAGCGACAGGGCGATCGCGCCGATGAGGCCCCAGAAGGTGGTCCCGAGGGCCATCGGCAGGCGCGCGCGGAAGCCCTCGAGGTCGGTCGGATCGGCGCTGACCAGCGCGAACACGGTGCCGAGGATCCCGAGGTGCACCGACAGCTGGGCGAATCGCTCGACCCAGCCGATCCGCTCGCCGAGGCGGATCAGGGTGCGCGCCGCGGGCTCGACCTGCTGGCCGCTGAGGAGGCGGGCGAGCTCCTCGAACGACAGGTCGACCACGGGGGCCGACTCGAGGCGGCGGCGGATCGGGTGATTCTCGGCCAGCTGGGCGCCGATCTTGCGCAGGACGATGAGTCCGCCGGCGAGGACGTCGCGCTGGCGGGCCGCGCCGCGCAGCCAGCCGAGGGAGAGGCCGGTCATGGCCAGCGCCGCGGCGAGGACGACGATGCTGAGCGGGTCGAACAGCGCCTGCCAGAACACGCGCTACTCCGATACGACCTGGGCCTTGATGCCGCGGCCCTGCAGGCAGGTGCGCAGGCCCTCGACGGCCCGCTGCGCCCCGGCGGTGGCCTCGATCTCGACGGCGGTGCCGGGGGCCTGCTCGGCGCACCATGTGTCGCAGGCCTGCAGCGGGCCCCTGCCGTCGAGGCGGCACTGCTCGCCCTGGACGACGACGCGGACCCTGGCGTCCGCCTGTGCCGTCGGCTTCGCGGTCTCGGCCGCGGTCTGCTTGCGAATGGCATTTGCAGACAACCCGAGGCCGACGAGGCAGCCGTTGAGGTAGGCGGCGACGAGGCCGACCAGGGCCGTCAGTAATGCGAGGAAACCGACGCGGCTTGGACGAGGACGGTCGCTCACTGCTGCGACGATGACCTACCCGGTGGCGCCGCGCAACCACGTGGGTGGGTTTGGGACGACCAGGCTCGGCCATCGGCGTCGCTTCGTGGCGGCGCTGCGAGGCCTCGGGGGCTCGTGGCTGCAGCCCGGGGCGACCTGCGCGGACGAGCCCCCGTGCGAGCGCCTACGCAGGCGAACGCGGCCGCGAGGGCGCTTGCGGCTGGGATCTCCGCCAGAGTGCGCCATCGGGGGTGAGCGCATGTGGTGTGACTACATTCGTGCCTCGGCGGGCCTGCTGGCGCTGGCGGCCTGCGGCGACAGCGGCGGCCGCGGCGACGGCGGTTCGGCGGCGACCGTGACGATCACCTCGACGGGGCGCCGGTGGCCCGGAACACGTTTACCAAGGTCGGGGCGTCGGAGTGGGAGGTCGCGCGCGTGCCGGCCGACGACGGCGTCCACGTGCTCACCGGCGACCAGCCGTTCGGGGTGATCGACGAATACGACTCGTACGCGTACCCGGGCGGGCTCGACCAGAAGCAGCTCGACCCGCAGGGGTAGGCGTGCAGGACATGTCCTGCGGGACATGTTTTCTCAGGCATGTCCCGCAGGACATGCCCGGAGGGGCAGGGCCTAGAAATAGCCCTCTTTCTTCTTCTGCTCCATGCTGCCGGCCTCGTCGTAGTCGATGAGGCGGCCCTGGCGCTCGGAGTGGGTGGCGACCAGCATCTCTTCGATGATCTCGGGGACGGTGGCGGCGGGGCTCTCGATGGCGCCGGTCAGCGGGTAGCAGCCGAGGGTGCGGAAGCGGACCTTGCGGAGCGTGGGGACCTCGCCCGGGAGCAGGCGCATGCGGTCGTCGTCGACGGCGATCAGCGCTCCGTTGCGCTCGATGCAGGGCCGCTCGGTGGCGAAGTAGAGCGGGGTCAGCGGGATCTGCTCGAGGTGGATGTACAGCCACACGTCGAGCTCGGTCCAGTTCGACAGCGGGAACACGCGGATGCTCTCGCCCGGGTTGACCTTGCCGTTGTACGTGTCCCACAGCTCGGGCCGCTGGTTCTTCGGGTCCCACTGCATCTGCTTGTTGCGGAACGAGTAGACCCGCTCCTTGGCGCGCGCCTTCTCCTCGTCGCGGCGGGCCCCGCCGAAGGCCGCGTCGTAGCCGCCCTGGCGCAGCGCCTTGACCAGCGCCTGCGTCTGCATGGCGGCGCTGTACTTCGGGGTCGGCGTGTCGAACGGGTTGATGCCCTCGGCCAGCGCCTCCTCGTTGGTGTAGACGATCAGGTCCATGCCGTGGGTCCGGGCGAACCAATCGCGGTACTCGAGCAATTCGCGGAAGTCCCAGGTGGTGTTGATGTGCAGCAGCGGGAACGGCAGCGGCGCCGGGTGGAACGCCTTGCGCGCGACGTGCAGCATGCAGGCGGAGTCCTTGCCGCCGCTGAACAGGAGGACCGGCCGCTCGAACTCGGCCGCGACCTCGCGGATGATGTGAATGCTCTCGGCCTCGAGCTGGCGCAGGTGGGTCAGCGTTTGCGACATAGGTCTTAAAGGTCAGGTCGGAAAGAGCAGGTGGGCGGCCGCCTCGGCGCAGCCCCAGGACAGGGTGACGCCGGCGCCGCCGTGGCCGTAATTGTGGACCACTCGGCCGCCGGCCCGCGTTTCGGCCTCGAGGCGGACGGTGGGGCGAGCAGGGCGGAGGCCGACGGCGACCGACAGGACCTCGGCGCCGGCCAGCGCGGGCTCGAGGCGGGCGCAGCGGGCGATGATGCGGGGCGTCAAGGCGGGGTCGGGCGTGGTGTCCTCCTCGCGCTCGTCGGCGGTCCCGCCGAGGACGACGTCGTGGCTGCGCGGGACGACATAAGTGATCCCGCTGCCGCTGTGCTCGTCGATCCACACGCGAGAAATGCCGGGGTTACGCACCCTCACGATCTGGCCCCGCACTGCGTACATCGACGGATCGGGGACGAGCTCGCGAGCGCCGAGGCCGGTGCAATCGACGACGAGCGGACAGTCGCCCACGGCCTCGTCGAGGCTCGCGTAGGCGTGGACGGTCAATTCGCCGCCGGCCGCCTCGACCTGGCGCATGAGCCAGGGCAGGTAGACCGAGGTCTCGATCACGAAGGAGGTGAATCGGTGGCCCGCGCCGTAGCCGGGCGGGAGGTCGGCCGCGGGCACGAATTCGAAGTCGGGCAGGTCGCTGGCCCAGGCGGGCGGCGGGGCCTCGTGCGGGAACACCTCGACGGTCTCGCGGCGCAGGACGCCGGCCTCGGGGGCGCTGCGCGTCAGCTCGGCGAAGCGCGCGTAGCTGACGCGGGCCCACGGTGCCACCATCGCCTCGGGATAGGCGCGATAGGGGTACCAGAAGGCCGCGGCGACGGCGGAGGTGGTGCCGGCGACGTAGGCCCGGGCGGCCACGCGGACGCGCTTGCCGGCCCGCAGCAGACAAAGCGCGGCGGTCAGGCCCGCGACGCCGCCGCCGAGCACGAGGACCTCGGGGGCGGTGGATTGCGCGCTGGGGCGGGCGGCCATGCGGGCGATGAATGTAGCCGACGGGCGCGACTGCGGGCAGTGGCGTGCGGGGTGCGTCAGGCCGCGGCGTGATTCTGCATGCGCAGCGTCACGTGTCCGCGCCCGGCGGTGGGGGCTCGGGGCCGCCGCCCGGGCGTCCGCGAGCGCAGATTCTCTGCTGCCGCCCGTCGAAATTAGCGCTTGAAGCCCGGGGGAGGGATTGCCTAGGGTGGAACTTGGACAAACCCCATGATCCTGCCGTTCGCCGTCCTTCGATCGCACCCCGGGGCACTCTGCATCGGGGTGTGCCTGTTGAGTTCGAGCGCGGTCGCCGCTCCTTTCGTGCAGCCGCCCGCTGCGCCGGGAGCGCCGGAGCCGCAGGCGTGGCGGGCAGCTCCGATGATTCCGCCGGCCCAGCAGGGGCTCGACCTGACCGACCGAGTGCGGGCGAGCGAGGCGGGGCACGCCCAGGCCAACGTGTTCTTCCTGAATTACGACGGCGTGACCCTGAACCAGGGCGGGCAGGACAATTCGGCCACCAACACGACGGTGTTCAACGAGTTCGCGACCACGTATCAGCCGTACGGGGCCGGCAACAAGCGCGCCGCGTCGCTGCAGGCGGTCAAGGCCGACTGGGCCCCGTACGACGTGACGATCACCGACGTGCGGCCGAACGGCGGGCTCTACACGATGTGCGTCAATTCGCCGACGAACATCTTCGGCGGCGGAGTGCTCGGGGTGGCGCCGCTCGATTGCAACGACAACATGGCGGCCAACATCGTGCTGGCGTTCCACAGCGCCAATGACGAGTTCTCGGCGGCGACCCAGGCGACGACGATGAGCCAGGAGATCGCCCACGCGTACGGGCTCGAGCACGTCAATCAGCCGAACGACATCATGAACCCGTACAACGCGGGCGGCGATCCGAGCTTCCTCGATCAGTGCCTGAACCTCGACGGCGGCGGCAACCCGATCCAGTGCGGGGCGCAGCACAGCCAGTTCTGCGGCAACAACCAGCAGAACTCGCACCAGGAGCTGCTGTGGCTGTTCGGCACCGCGACGCCGGACCCGACGCCGCCGACCGTGGCGATCACGAACCCGAAGAACGGCGACCAGTTCCCGGCGCCGGCGACGATCACGATCGTCGCCGAGGCGAGCGACAACATCGGGGTCGCCGAGGTCAATCTGTACATCGACGGCATGAATCAAGGCGCGCCCGATTCGACGCCGCCGTATCAGTGGTCCGACGCGACGTTCCCCGAGGGCACCTATTGCGTGGCGGCGCAGGCGATCGACGACGAGCCCAATACGGCGATGTCGCCGGAGGTCTGCTTCACGGTGGTGAAGCAGAATGAGGGCACCACCGGGCCGTCGAGCACGAGCACCAGCGGTGAGCCGCCCGATCCGACTACCGGGGACCTCCCGACCACCGGCGGCGAGACCGGCAATCTCGAGACCGGTGAGCCCGAACCGGAGCCGGAGGAGGACGACAGCGGGAACGGCGACGAGGGCGGGGTCGGGTTCTCCGACTCGGCCGCGCTGCCGCCCGGGTTCGGCCAGGACGGCGGCGACGAGGGCTGCGGCTGCGCCCAGCCGGCTCGACCGGGCGCCGCGGGCCTGGGGGTGCTGGTGGCGCTGGGGCTGCTGCGGCGGCGCCGGCGCGGCTGAGGGGGGCGAGGGCTCAGGGGTCGAGGCCCGCCGCGCCAGGGGTGCGGTGGGTTTTCTCGCGCCTGCAGATCGCGTGAAGTGCGCAGTGAACGTTGTCAACGCGTGCACGGCGCGTAGACTGTGCGGAGAATGCTTGGCGCGGCGAGCGCTGCGCAAGAATTTGCGCAGGCTCACACCGCAGGCCCAATTCCCTCCAAGACGGCTCGGGGACCCGCGGAGCGCCGGCGGAATGTCCGCACCGCACGAATGGTCGTTGTGCGGGCGAAAATAAGGCTTGAAGGCGGTGGCATGGATTGCCTATTGGGAATGTCGTACCGGAGTGAGGCACATGACATTCACCACCGACCGCCGTGCGCGCATTGTCGTCCTTTCGCTCGCCACCTGTCTCTTGAGCAATGCTGCGGGTGCAGCGCCGTATGTGCAGTCCCCCGCGGCGGAGGCTGCGCCCGAGCCGGAGCCGACGGGCGTGCGCGCGGCGCCGCTGTCGCCGCCGGCGAGCATGGAGGCGACGGGGCGGATCAAGGCGAACGTGCCGCCGACGGCCGCCGGCCAGGCGATGACCAATGTGTTCTTCCTGAACTACGACGGCGTGAAGCTGAAGCACACCGGCAAGGACGACGCCAAGAACGACGAGACGGCGTTCGAGGAGTTCGAGGCGGACTTCAAGCCGTACGGCGAGGGCAGCAAGCGGGCGGCCTCGCTGCAGGCGGTCAAGGCCGACTGGGCCAAGTACAAGGTGGTGATCACCGACGAGCGGCCGGAGGAGGGCGAATACACGATGTGCGTCAATTCGCCGACCAACGTGATCGGCGCCGGCGTGCTCGGGGTGGCGATGCTCGACTGCGAGGACGCGAAGATCGCGTCGAACGTGGTCCTCGCGTTCCACAGCGCCAAGGACAAGTACTCGGCGTCGACCCAGGCGACGACGATGAGTCAGGAGATCGCCCACGCGTACGGGCTCGAGCACGTCAACGAGCCCGACGACATCATGAACCCCTACAACGCCGGCGGCGACCCGAGCTTCCGCGACGAGTGCCTCAAGCTCGACACCAACGTGCCGGTCCGCTGCGGCGACCAGCACAAGCAATTCTGCGACAAGGGCCAGAACTCGCACGCCGAGCTGATGTGGCTGTTCGGCGCCAACGAGCCCGACCCGACCCCGCCGACGGTGGCGATCACGAGCCCGCAGGACGGCCAGGAGTTCACCGCGCCGGCGGCGGTGACGATCACCGTCGAGGCGAGCGACAACGTCGGCGTGGCCCAGGTCGACCTCTACGTCGACGGTGTCGACCAGGGCGCGCCGGTGACGACGCCGCCGTACGAGTGGAAGGACGCGACCTTCCCCGAGGGCTCGTACTGCCTGACCGCGGAGGCGCGCGACGACGAGCCCAACGTGACCATGTCCGACCCGGTGTGCTTCACCGTGGTGACCCAGAGCGAGCCGGGCGAGAGCGAGACCGGCGAGGCGCCGGACGGGACCAGCGGCGGGCCGATGCCCGCGCCCGGGGCGGAGACCGGCGAGGGCGACCCGCAGGGCGGCGAGACGACCGGCGCGCCGGAGACGACCGGCGATTCGCAGGGCGAGGGCGACAGCGACTCCGGCGATTCGACGGGCGAGGCCTCGACCGGCGGCGGCAGCACCGACAGCGGCGGTCCGGTCGTCCCGCCGGGCCCGCTGCTCCCGCCCGGCTGGGGCCAGCAGGACAGCGACGACGGCTGCGGCTGCTCGCAGGAGCCGAGCTCCGGCGCGGCCGGCCTGGTGGTGCTGCTGGGGGCGTTCGTGGCCCGGCGCCGGCGCCGGCGCTGAGCTGTCCCGCGGGACAGGCGCGAGTTTCAGCCGTCCTGAAGGGTGGTCCGACGAGCGGGCTGCATCGCCGGACTCACCCTTCAGGACGGTCTTTTACCCGAAGCTCCGCGAATGAGTTTAGCTGCCCCGAAGGACAGGCTCGTCGCGCGCACGACAGATCTGTCCTTCGGGGCAGGTTTTTTGAGAAAGCGCGGCGCTAGTGGACCTTGTCGGGGTGCATCGGCGTGCACTCGCCGCTCGGCATGCACTCGAGCGGCCAGCCCTGCTCGGACATCTCGCCGAGGGTCTGCGCGCCGGCGCAGTCGGTCCGCTCGTCGCAGCGCGTGAGGCAGGCGCCGGCGCGGCACACGTACGGGTAGCAGTCCGCGAGGGCGCCGTCGGCCTGCCGCACCGTCTTCCGGTCGAGGCATTCGGCGGGGCCGAGCGACGGCGGGGTCGCAGGGGTCGCGGTAGGGACCTGCAAGGTGAGCTCGATGCGTCGGTTCTTGCGCGGGTCGTCGCCGAGCGGCCGCTGGGCGCCGTAGCCGCGGGCGAGGAGCTGCGTCCAGCCGACGTCCTTCGCCAGCAAGTAGCGGGCGATCGCGTCGGCCCGCCGACAGGTGAGGCAGCCCTTGCTCGTGGACTCGTCGGAGTGGACGGCGATCTCGAGGGTCACGGCGCTGTGGCGGAGCAGGACGTCGACCAGCCGATCGAGGGCGGGCCGTGACTTTTTCAATTCGAGCTCGGCGCTGTTCGGCCGGAAGCTGATGCCGTCGACGATCCCGGTGATGGCGGTGACCTCCGCCGGGACCTCGTCGGGACAACCATCGGCGTCCTCATAGCCGTTGACGGTCTCGGGCGCGTCGGGGCAGAGGTCGATCAGATCGGCGGGGAGCGCCTCGGCCTCGGTCCCGGTCCCGGCGGGGGCAGGGGCGGGCGCGGGCGTGCTCGACGGGGCCGGCGCAGGGGCAGGCGCGGGCGTGTTCGACGCGGCGGTGACCGGCGGAGCGGGCGGGTCGGGGTTCTTGGCGGTGCACGCTGCCGCCAGCAATGAGCCGAGGAGGAGGCGCACCATGGCGGCGAGGATAGCCAAATTCGCGGCGCGAAGCCGAGCCCGTCGGCCTCCTGGACGCTCGTAGTCGCCGGCTCAGGCGCGGCCGGATCGGTGGCGCCGTCGGGGGCTTCGTGGTCCGGAGACGAGCTGTCCGTCGGGACAGGGTGAGCATCGGCCGCCTCGAAGGGCACGTCCGGCGCGCGGGCTGCATCGACGGCGTCGGGTCGCAGGGCGAGCGCTCGCTCGATCGCGCCTGTGCGACGGCTCTGGCCTTCGGGACAGGTCGACAGCGATCGCAGAGAAGATGGCCTTCGGGACATGTAGAGCGATCGCTGCGCTCTCGAGCGACACGCGTCAGGGCGACGCTTTCACCGGTCCTCCGGCCTGCGGGACGACCCACTGGGGCGCGCCGTCGGCGATGAAGGCGGCGCGCTCGCTGCCGTCGGCGGCGAGGAAGCGGATCCGGTCGCTCTCGACCGTCACCGTGCCGACGCCTTCGCGCTGCATGCGGAGCTCGTGGCCGACGATGTGCACGGCGGCTCGCTCGTCGCCGACGCGGATCTCCCGGGCCATCAACAGGCCGAGCTGCTCCTGCGTGCTGCTGTTGCTGTACCCGCCGCCGCTGCCGCAGGTGACGAGCGCGAGCAGCAGGCCGACCAGGCCGAGAGTCGACAGGCGCAAGCGGCGGACCGTGGCTTCGAGGGCGAAGATGCGGGCTTCGAGCGCGGCAGACGGCGTGTTCATGGCCGCCATGACATAGCGGCGATCGCGGCCGCCGGGCAAGGGAGGACCCCGGGGCTCGTCCGCGCGCGGCGAGTCGGCGCGCGCCGCCGGCCGCCGTCACGGCGTCGACGCGGCGCAGGAACCAGATGTCCCGAAGGACAGGTCAGTCGCCGAGGGCGACGGGCAGGGTGCTGATCACGCCGTGGGCGCCGGGGCCGAGGCCGAGCGCGCGCAGCTCGGCGGCGACCGGGCGCAGCTCGTCGACCAGGCCGACGGCGACCTGGACGTCGGCGCTGACGGTCTCGCTGTTGTCGTTGCCGCCGTCGAGCAGCGAGCCGAGCAGGCCCTTGTCCGCGGGGTAGACCTTGAGCTCGATGTCGGCGTCGGCGGCCAGACCGGCGGACTCGCGGGCCAGGCGGAGGGCGACCGGCCAGCCGCCGAGCTCGTCGACGAGGCCGAGCTCCTTGGCGTCGGCGCCGGTCCAGATCCGGCCCTTGGCGACCTCGCGGACCTTCTCGATCGGCAGGCCGCGGCCCTCGGCCACCTTGGTGGTGAAGTCGACGTAGACGCGGTCGAGCCAGGCCTGGAAGCGCTGCCAGCCGTGCGCGCTGTAGTCGTGGGTGTCGCTGAAGAAGTCGCTGTTGGCCGAGCTGCCGATCGCGTCGTAGGTGACGCCGAGGCGCTCGAACAGCTGGCGCGTGAGCATCTTGCCGCCGAGCACGCCGATCGAGCCGGTGATCGTGCCGGGGTGGGCGACGATCTTGGTCGCGTGCATGGCGACGAAGTAGCCGCCGGAGCCGGCGACGTTGCCCATGCTGACGATCAGCGGCTTGTTCGCCTGCTTGGCCCGCACGGTCTCGCGCCAGATCGCGTCGGAGGCGACGTAGGAGCCGCCGGGGCTGTCGACGCGGAACACGATCGCCTTGACCTCGGGGTCGTCGATGGCGGCCCGCAGCGCCGCGGCGACGGTGTCGGAGCCCATGGTGGCCTCGCGGAACAGCGGGTCGAAGCTGCTCTCGCCGCGCGCGACCGGGCCGATGCCGTAGACGACGGCGATCCGGGACCCGCGCTCCCACGGGCTGCCGGCGCGCTCGAGGTAGCGGTCGTGCCACAGCAGCTCGGCGCCGTCGCCGGCGCGCGCCTTGACGGCGGCCATGACCTCGTCGCGGTAGCCGAGCTTGTCGACCAGGCCCGCCTTCTCGGCCTCGGGGCCGAGGAACGGGCCGCGGTCGACCAGCGCGCGCACGGCCTCGGGCGCGAGCTTGCGGCCGTCGGCGATGCCGGCCACGAACTGATCGAACATGCTCTTGAGGACAGCCTGGCTGGCCTCCTTGTGCGCCGGGGTGTAGGCCCGCTCGGTGTATTGATTGAGCGCGTTCTTGTACTCGTAGCGGTGGTCCATGCGGACCGCGATGTCGAGCTTGTCGAGCGCGCCGCGGAAGAAGGTGCCCTGCATCATCAGGCCGTTGAGGCCGATGTCGCCGGAGGGCTGCAGCCAGATCTCGTCGAACGCGGTCGCGAGGTAGTAGCCCTGGTTGCCGGGCCCGAACTCGCCGAAGGTCTCGGAGAAGGCGACCGCGAACTTGCCGCTGGCGCGGAAGCCGGCGATCGCGTCGCGCAGCTCCTGGGTGCGGGCGAAGCCGGAGCCGGCGCCGCCGACGTGCGCCACCAGACCGGCCACCCGGTCGTCGGTCTTCGCCTTCTCGAGCGCGGCGACGAGGTCGTCGACGGTCGGCCCGCCGCCGCCCAGCGCGCGCGCGACCGGGTCGGCCGCCTGGTGCTCGAGGAAGGGCCGCTCGAAGTCGATCTCGAGCACGGTCTTCGCCGGGACGCCGGGCCCGCCGCAGGCGCAGCGGACCGAGACGGTGAAGAGCGCCAGCAAGGCGACGGCGGTGGACAGGACGCCGATGACGGCGAAGAACCGGAGGGTGCGGGACGGTCGAGTCATGCCGATGTCGCTGGAGGTGCCGGACCGCTGCGGGCCCGCGCGGAGGAGCGCCGGAGGCGCCGAGCTCAGGTGGCGGCGGCGGCCCCGGACGGCGACTCGTCGTCGTTGTCGTCCTTGGCCGTCATGCGTGAGACCGCCGCGCCCTCGCGCAGGGTTTCACCGAGCTGCTTGGCCCAGCCGTCGAGGTCACCCATGGTGCTCTCGAGCTGGGTCTTGCTGAGCGTGATCGACTCCATGATCTCGCGCAGCATCTCCTTGGCCCGCCGCAGCCGGCTCTTGACAGTGCCGCTCGGGATCTCGAGCACCGTCGCCACCTCGGTGGCCGACATGTTCTCCCAGTAGTGCAGCTCGAGCGCGATCTGCAGGTCGATCGGCAGGCGCCGCAAGGCCTCGTGCAGCAGCTTCTGCTCGTTGTGCTTGGCGACGACGGTGCTCGGCGACGGGTCGAGGTCGAAGAAGGACTTCGACTCGATGTCCAGCTCGTTGTTGAGCTTGCGCCGCCGCCGGTAGTGCGCCAACAGCTCGAGCCGGGCGACGCCGAACAGGTACGTGCGGAAGGTGGAGGCGCCGCGGAAGCGGTCGCGGGTCTCGACGCACGCGAGCAGGGTCCGCTGCATGACCTCGTCCGTGTCGTCGCCGACCTTGTTGCGCAAGAACCGGTGGATGCTCTCGAAGTGGCGGTCGAACAGCTTGCTGCCGGCCTGCAGGTCGCCGCGCCGCCAGGCGTCGAGGAGCTCGAAGTCGTCGGACATCCCCGCGACGGTAGCACGGCGAGGCCGCTCGTTCGGCGGAACGAGCGCGTAGAGCCGGATCACGCGCGGGGAGCGGGGGAGAAGCCGGCGCACGCGCACGCGTCCGCAGGTCGCCCCGCGCTCGCCGGGGCGCGACGCCGGTGACCGCCGGAGCCGATGAAAGGGGCGAAGACGTGAGGTCTGCAGCATCGGCAAGCCCGAGGTCTGCAGCGTCGGATGGGCCGGATGGGCCGCGCGCGAGCTCGCGTGGCCGCGGTCCGTCGGAGGACGCACGGCGGCGGGCAGCGTCCGTCGGGTCATGAGGCCGCCGGCGCAATTGCACCGCAAGGAGATCGTGAGGGGCGCCCGTCGGGGGACGCACGGCCGCGGGGCTGCCGGCGCGATCGCACGGCGGCGGGGCTGCGGACGCAGGCGAATTCTGTGCGGATGCAACCTCCGTCGGTCCGCAGGGCGCGCCGGTGTCAGGAGGAGAGGAGCGCGAGCAAGAACTGCGCGACTCAGGCGGGCAGCGCCGGCGCGAGCAGGTCGGCGAAGCAGTCCGGGTGTTCGACGCCGAGCGCTCGCAGGGCCCCGCGCGGGACGTCGCCGCTGCGGCCGGCGAGCCTGGCCAGGCGCAGCTCGGCCGCGGCCTGATGCGCGGCCATGCCGGCGGCCGCGAACGCGTCGCCGGCCGTCTGCAGCAGGATCTGCGCCGCCGCGTGGTCGCCGGCGAGGTGGCGCAGGCCGGCGCGCAGGAGCGCGGCGTGGCCGAGGGCGCCGTCGCGCTGGAGGGTCTCCGCGGCGCGCTCGACGGTCTTGCGCAGGCCCTCGCGCGCGCCCGACGGCGGGCCGGCGGCGAGGGCGGCGAGGGCGGTGCGACCGGTCAGCTCGGTGGCCTGGATCCGCAGCGGCAACAGGTGGGCCAGGCCGCTGCGAGCCAGCGCCGGGGCGGCGGCCTCGACGACGCTCCACGCGCCGAGCGGATCGCCGGCGGCGAGCAGGCCGTGGGCCTCGGCGCCGAGGATCTGGAGGTGCTGCATGTGGAAGGCGCGGGGATCGGCGGCGGGCCAGGCGGCGGCGGACTCGGCGGCGAGCGCCTGGGCGCCGATCGGGTCGCCGTCGACCGCGGCGAGCCAGGCCGCCAGGGAGGCGCAGGCGACGTGGGCGGCGCGGTCGTCGGCGAAGCGGGCGGCCGTCAGCAGGGCCGGGACCTCCTCGAGCAGCGCGTCGTAGCGGCCGAGGTGGGTGAGCGCGCGGAACTGGCACAGTCGCGCCAGGGTCGACAGGCCCGGGAGCTCGGGCGCGTGCAGGGTGCCGGCGCGCAGCAGCGGCCCGGCGAGCGCCAGCGCGCGGGTCGGCGAGCCGCCGGCGGTCTCGGCCAGCAGGTCGACGAGGTCGCACAGGTCGGCGATGCCGGCGGCCCCGGTGGTGCGGGCGAGGGCGCGCGCGGAGGCGAGGAGCGGGTCGATCTGGGCCCGCGAGCGCGCGCCGCCGGGAGCGAGGAGGCAGGCCTCGAGGGCGAAGGCGCGCGCGACCCGGCGCGGCTCGCCGGTCCGCAGGGCCAGCAGGAGGTGGCGCGCCTGGGCGTCGGCGGCGGCGCTGGGGTCGACGACCAGCGTCGACAGGGCCGCGGCGAAGCAGAGGTCGACCCGCGCCAGCTCCATGCGGTCGATGTCGGCCTCGGCGCGGGCGGTGAAGTCGAGGCCGCGGACCATCCGCTGGCCGCGGCGCCACAGCGCGCCGAGCTTGTCGCGCATCGAGGCGTCGCCCGAGGACAGGCCGGCCGACACGAGGGCGGCGGTGAGGACCTCCTGGCCGCGGGCGAGGTGGCCGGCGGTGATGAACTGGGCCGCGGCGGCGCCGACGAGGGTCAGGTCGCCGGCCGGGTCGCCGCCGGTGCGGGCGGACAGGTAGGCCTCGGCGGCCTCGCGGCTGTGGCCGGCGCGGGCGAGGGTGTCGCCGAGCTCGCGCGCGAGCGCCGGGGCGGCGCCGGGCGGGGCGAGGTCGCGGGCGACGCGGAGGAAGGCGGCGGCGCGCAGGAAGTCGTCGGCGTCGCGGTAGAAAGTGGCGGCCCGGCGGGCCAGGGCGAGCGCGCGGGCGGTGTCGCCGGCGGCGCGCAGGTGCTCGATGAGGGCGAACGGGTCGGTCTGCGGGTCGCGCTCGAGGGCGGCGGCGAGGCGGCCGTGGAGCTCGCGCAGGGCCGGGCCGTCGAGGCGGAGCAGCACGGCCTCGCGGGTGCGCTCGTGCTGGACGTCGAGCACGAGGTCGCCGGCCTCGCCGAGCAGGTCGGAGCCGGCGGCGGTGAAGCTGCGGACCAGGCCCGCGGCCTGCAACTGGTGGAGGTCGGCGAGCCCGGCGTTGCCGGCGTTGCCGGTGAGGCCGGCGACCGCGAACGCGACGCCCTGGGCCAGCGGACGCCCGGCCACCGCCAGCACCTCCAGCAGGCGCCGCTGGGTCGCGGTGAGGCGGGAGATCCGGATCTCGATCAGCTCGTCGAGGGTGACCTCGGGCGCGCTGCCGGCCCCGTGGGCGACGAAGCGCGCCAGCTCGTGCAAGAGCTGCGGGCTGCCCCCGGCCTCGGCGGCGACCCGGCGCAGCCGCTGCGGCGGGGTGTCGGGCCCGAGCAGGATCTCCGCCAGCGCGTCGGTCTCGTCGGTCGCCAGCGGCGGCAGCTCGACCACCTGTACCGAAGAACCTGCCTGTTCGACCATGTCCTTGAGGACATCCAAGGCGCGCAGCGCCGGGCTGTCGCTGTCCTCGCTGCGGTAGCTGGCGATCAGCAGGGCGCGCGGGGCCGCCGGCGGGCGCAGCAGCTCGGCCAGGGCGCGCACGCTGTCGCTGTCGCCCCACTGCAGGTCGTCGATCCACAGCACCAGCGGGCGACGGGCGCCGAGGCCGAGGAGCAGCCGCCGGAGGGCGCGGAAGGCCGGGGCGTCGGGGCGCAGGGCGGCCCGGAGATCGCGTCGAGTGGGGATGGCCGAAGGGACAGGTGTGACGGCCGCCACGGCCGGGGCCTGGTGGAGCACCGGGAACAGCGCGACCAGCGAGTCGATCTCGGGCGGCAGGACGGCCGCGACCTCGGCCTCGTCGCGCTGGCGCAGCTGGCGGGCCAGCGCGTCGACCAGGCTGTCGAGCGCCTTGTACGGGACGGTGTCGCGCTCGTAACAGCGCGCGCGCAGCAGGGCGGCGCGGTGGCGCAGGCCGTCGGTGACGTGGCGGATCAGCGCGCTCTTGCCGAGGCCCGCGCGGCCGTGGACGAGCACGACCGCCGGGCCGCACTCGGCCGCGGGGCTGGCCGGGTCGGCATCGGCGACCGGCTGGGCGGCCGTCGGGGGCTGCTCCATGGCGTCGAAGGCGGACCGGAGCGCGCGCACCTGGGCCGCGCGGCCGACGAAGCTGCGCGCGCCGACGTGGGTGGCGGCCGGCGAGAGGTAGGCGGCCGCCTGGACGCGCTGGATGTGGCTGCGGTCGCTGTGGAACAGGGCCAGCAGCTCGGACGCGCCGGGCCTGACCTTTGGGTCAGGTTGGAGCAGGCGCACGCAGACGACGTCGAGTTCGTCGGGGATCCCGGCGACGACGGTGCGCGGCGGGGGGGGCGCGGACTGCTGCTTGCGCTCCATCATCCGCGCGAGGTTCTCGCCGGAGTAGGGGACGCGGCCGGTGAGCGCCATGTAGAGGGTGGCGCCGACGCTGTACCAGTCGCTCGCGGGCGTGCGCGCGCCGCCGACGGCCTGCTCCGGGGCCATGTACGCGGGGGTGCCGACCACCAGGCTGCCGGCCGTCGACTCGAGGGTGCCGACGGTCTCCTCGCCGACGAAGCCGAAGTCCATGAGGACGACGCGCCCCTCGGGGGTGACCATGACGTTGGTCGGCTTGATGTCGCGATGCAGCTTGTGACTCTGGTGGAGCGCGAACACGCCGTCGACGAGCTGGGCGAACACCGCCCGCAGGCGCGCGAAGTCGGTGACGGGGGTGGCCGTGGGCGCCTCGGGAGCGGTCTCCACGCCCCAGAGATACGTGAGCAGCGGCGAGCCGCGGATGAGCTCCATCGTGAAGAAGTACTGCTCGTGGTCGCGATACATCTTGTGCAGCTCGACCAGGTTCGGGTGCGACAGGCGCGACAGGGCCCGGAACTCGCGCTTGAAGAGCGCCAGTGCGCGCGCGCTCGGGGCCCGCAGCGTCTTGAGGGCCACGTTCTCGCCGCGACGGGGGTCGAAGGCCTCATACACGATGCCCATCGCGCCCGAGCCGAGCACCTTGATGATCTCGAAGTTGCCGAGGAGCACCGGCTGGTGCGGCTGCTTGAACACCGCGGCGCGCATCAAGGCGCGCAGTCTGTCCGCCTCGAGGTCGGCCACGCCTGCGCGAGCACCTTAGCACGGGACCGCAAACGCCGGGGGCGGGGAGTTGCCGAGGTCCGCAGCGACGCCGCGCGGAGGGGGGTTTCCCCGCCTGCGCCCGCGAGGGGTCTGTGATACGGCTGGCTGGAGATTTTGAAAGGCAGGTGACGATGACGAACCGCGACAAGGCGACGGGGCCCTGGCGGGGATTACTACTGGTGAGTGCGTGCGCGGCGATTCCCGCCGCGTGCGGTGACGACGGCGGTCGTGACACGGCGGGCGCGAGCGGGGCGACGGCACCGACCGGGATCGCGTCGACGATGGCGTCCGGCTCGGACTCGGACGGGACCGAGACGGACGCGCCCACGACCACCGAGGGCACCGACGGCGCGACCGGGACCACCGACGCGCCGACCTCCACCACCGGCACGCCCGCGGGCTGCAACACGCTGACCGTCGATCCGCCGGAGGCGATGATCATCATCGACAACGGCGTGCACGCGCCGGTGCAGCTCAACGCGCTGTGCGACGGCCAGCCGGTGACCGCGACCTGGTCGGCCGACGCCAGCTACATCGCGTCGATCGACGAGAAGGGCCTCGTCGAGGCCGGCGGCCAGTACGGCGGCCAGCTGATCGTCGAGGCGCTGCACGGCAACAAGACCGCCGCGGCGACGGTCAACGTGTTCCTCAAGGTCGACCTCGTGCCGCCCGAGATCACCGAGGCCGACAAGCAGATCCTCGACGGCGCGACGCTGCCCGACACCGCGGTGATGTCGTACCCGTACGACGGCACCGTGTTCCCCAAGGGCCTGCAGCCGGCCGAGCTGATGTGGCACGGCTCGACGGCCGGCGACAAGTACCTGGTCCGCTACAGCGGCCAGTTCGTCGACGCCAAGATCTACGCGCTGGCGGAGCCGCCGTCGCGGCACGCGATCACCAAGCCGCTGTGGGTCCAGATCTCCGAGTCGAGCTCGGGCCTGCCGCTCAACCTCGACGTGCACCGCATGCCGGCCGGGCAGGGGCAGGCCTTCGTGCTCGCCGACGACACGTGGACGATCGCCTCGGAGCCGCTGATCGGCTCGGTGTACTACTGGGCCAACAGCCTCGGCCGCGTGCTCCGCATCAACCCCGGCGCCGACGCGCCCGAGGACTTCCTGCTCGCCGGCGGCCAGGACGGCTGCAGCACCTGTCACTCGGCCTCGGCCGACGGCACACGCCTCATCATCGGCGGCGACATCAACGTGTCGACGTGGGACCTCGTCAACAACACGCCGGTGTTCTCGACCGCGAACGTCGGCGTGCCGGTGCGCAACTGGGCGATGTCGGCGATCTCGCCCGACGGCACGGTGGTGATCGAGAACGGCGAGATGAACCTCCCGGGCCCGCCGGGCGGTCAGGCGGGCATGTGGGACGCGGCCACCGGCGCCAAGCTGATGGGCACCGGCATCGACGACCTCGTCCTCAACATGCCGGCGTTCTCGTCGGACGCGCGCAAGATCGCCTACGTCGACCACGGCACGCTGTCGCTGATGGCGCTCGACTACGACGCCGCCACCCGCACCGCCGCCAACCCGGTCAAGCTGGTCGACCCGGGCGGCGACCCGGCGCTCAACGGCATCATCTTCCCGAGCGTGACGCCCGACGGGCGCTACGTCATCTACCACCGCGGCGCCTACCCGGCGATGCTCGACACCCGCAACGGGACGTCGGACATGTTCCTCGCCAGCATCGAGCAGCCGGGCGTGGAGGTCCGACTGGCCGCCGGCAACGGCGACAGCTACCCGTTCTACGCCGGCGACCGCGACCGCCACTGGAACTACGAGCCGACCTTCGCGCCGCGCAGCTCCGGCGGCTACCACTGGGCCGTGTTCACCTCGCGCCGCACCTTCGGCAACAAGCTCGAGGGCGACAAGAACTCGGTCAAGCAGCTGTGGCTGGTCGCCATCGACGAGAACCCGCAGCCCGGCGTCGACCCGAGCCACCCCGCGTTCTGGCTGCACGGCCAGGACGTGAACACGCTCAACATGCGCGGCTTCTGGGTCCACAAGAACGACGACCCGGGCGGCTGAGTTCGCGCCCGCAGGCTCGTGCCCGCCGCGCCGGCGGCGTATGCTGCCGGCGATGGACGAGCGCGCGCTGTCCGACCTGTGCGACGGCCTCGAGGCGCTGCTCCGGCGCCTCCACCCCGACGGCTCGCGCCTCGACCTCGCGTCGGCGCGGGCCGAGTTCGCGACGGCGCTGGCCGCCGTCGACGACGAGCGCAACCACGACGTCGAGGCCGCCTCGCAGGGCAGCCTGACCCGCGCCGACGCCCTGCGGATCCGCAGCAGCAAGTTCGTCGCCTCGCTGCTGCCCCCGGGCATGTTCGCCGACCCGGCCGTGCGCCGCGAGATCGCCCGCACCGTCCGCGCCCTCGCCGAGGCCGCGCTCGGGCCGCTGGCCGCGAGCCGCTACCTGGACCGCGGATGAGCTCGCGGACATGCGCGAACGAACATGCTTTAAAGAGCATTCCTGAATGGACATGCTCTATCGGACATGTTCGATGGAGCATCGAGACAGGACCTATCGGGCATGTCCGAATGAGCATGTCTCTCGGAGCCTGTCCTGACGGACATAGGCCCGGCGCCTCACTCCGAGGCGGCGACGCGGGCGGCCGCGCGGGCGCGGGCCTCGGCGGCCAGGCGGGTCTTGACGCCGGCCCACGAGCAGATCGGGCACACCTTCGGGTCGTGGCCGCGGGCGGGGCAGTACTCGCGGCCGAAGTAGATGATCTGCAGGTGGAGCTTGGCCCACGCCTCGGGCGGCCACAGCGCCTTGAGGTCGGCCTCGGTCTTCTCGACCGTGGTGCCGTCGGACAGGCCCCAGCGGGCGGCGAGGCGGTGGATGTGGGTGTCGACCGGGAAGGCCGGCACGCCGAACGCCTGGATCATGACGACGCTGGCCGTCTTGTGCCCGACCCCCGGCAGGGCCTCGAGCGCGGCCATGTCCTTCGGGACATGTCCCCCGTGCCGCTCGAGCAGCAGCTGCGACAGCCGGCGGATGTTCTTGGCCTTGGCCGGGGCGAGGCCGCAGGTGCGGATGAGCCCGAGGATCTCGGCCTCCGACAGCCGCGCCATCGCCTCGGGCGTCGGCGCGCGGCGGAACAGCTCCGGCGTGACGAGGTTGACCCGCGCGTCGGTGGTCTGCGCCGACAGGACGACCGCGACCAACAAGGTGAAAGGATCGCCGTGGAGCAGCGGGACCGCGGGCTGCGGGTAGAGGCGGTCGAGGATCGCCTGGATCTTGAGGGCCTTTTCGCTGCGCTTCATGAGGACGCTGTCCGATCAGCGTACTCGAAACAGGGGCGAAATCGAACATGACCGCTCCGGCCGCGGCGGACGGCCCCCGGCCCGGCCCCAAGCCCCGGGCCGACACGGCGAATTCTCGCCGCCGACAGGCTGTTTTCGTACAATCGGGGCCATGCTCTCGACCCCCCGCCTCGCCCTCGTCCTCGCCGCCGTGAGCCTGGGTTGCAGCCCGACCACGTCGGGCAGCACCACCCCCCCCGACAACACCGCTGGCGGCAGCACCGGGCCGACGATCGGCGGCCCGCCCGCGGACGGCGCGGCCACGCCGGGCGACGCGCAGAACCCCAGCGCCGGCGGCGGCACGACCGACCCGGCGGGCGGCACGACCGGCGCGGGGCCCGGGGTGGTCGCGGGTTCGCCGAACGACACCCGCTTCCTGGCCCCCGAGATCTCGCACTCGAAGGGCGTGCCCGGCGGCGTGGTGGTGCTGTTCCCCCGCATCATCCCCAGCGCGATCGCGGCCGAGAACCAGAGCTACGGCCAGCAGATCCAGCAGAAGATGAAGCAGCTGGTCGAGAAGGCGCTGCCCGGGCGGCCGATCGACGTGCGGCCGTCGCCCGAGCGCGTGTGCCCCAAGGCCGGCTGCGACGCGATGTCGATCGGCGTGCTGTTCACGCGCCAGAACAACTCGTGCGTGGCGGTCGCGCTGGTCAACGCGCCCGGCGTGTCGACCACCAAGCTGGTGCCGTGGGGCGGCGAGATCACGCTCAAGGCCGACCCGATCCAGTTCCGCGACCCGCCCGAGAACTTCGTGACGATCAAGGACTACGCCAACTGCGACCAACTGGTGGCCGAGATGGGCAAGCAGGACAGCTTCGTCGAGGCGGCCGTGCGCGCGGCCGCGGGTTCCGCCGCCGCCGGCACCCCGGCCAACCCGACGTCGCCCGGCGTCTCGACCCCGGCCACGCCGGCCTCGAGCACCGTCACTGCCAAGCCGAGCGGGAAGTAAGCCGTGCGGATCCTTCACACCATGCTGCGCGTCGGCGACCTCGAGAGGTCGCTGGCGTTCTACACCGAGGTGCTCGGCATGCGCCTGCTGCGGCGCCGCGACTACCCGGACGGCCGCTTCACCCTGGCGTTCGTCGGCTACGGCGAGGAGTCCGAGACCGCCGTGCTCGAGCTGACCCACAACTGGGACACCGCGAAGTACGAGCTCGGCAGCGGCTACGGCCACATCGCGCTCGAGGTCGAGGACGCCGCCGCCGCCTGCGCCAACATCCGCGCCCGCGGCGGCAAGGTCGTCCGCGAGGCCGGGCCGATGAAGCACGGCACCACCGTCATCGCCTTCGTCGAGGACCCCGACGGCTACAAGATCGAGCTGATCGAGCGCAAGAACCGGGTGGACTGAAGGACATGTCCGTTCGGGCATGTCCCTGAGAGCCTGGCTCCCGGGACATGCCCGTCGGTGCAGGTCCGCGCGGGCATGCAGCTCACGCCGCTCGCGCGCGCGCCTGGGCGCTGGCGCCAGGTCTCGCCGAGGTCGGGGCGGTCGGCGAGCGCGGGCGGGGGTCGCGTGGTATGGTGCCGTCGATGGTCGCCCGCGCGAGGACGGACCTCGGAGGCTCCGGGACGCAGGCCGCGACGACGGCCGGGCGTCGCGGCCGCCTGCGGGCGCTGGGGCTGGGCCTGGCGCTGACTTCGGCGCTGGCGCCGGGGCGGGCCGGGGCGGCCGAGCCGGTGCTGGTCGAGTTCCACTACACGCCGGTGCCGAACGTGCAGATGGCGATCTGGCTCGAGGACCGTGACGGCAAGCACGCGGCCGACGTGCTCGTCACCCAGGCGACGGGCAAGTACGGGATCGGCAACCGGCCCGGGCGCTGGGACTTCCTGTCGAGCTGGCGCGCGCCCTACGGCCCGCGCCCGTCGGTCCTGCCGATCTGGGCCCACCGCACCGGCAAGACCTACCCGCGCATCATCTTCTTCGACGAAGAGCCGCTCGACCTCGAGTCGCTCGGCTGGCACGAGAACAGCAGCACCGCCGAGAACTACTTCTGCATCCCGCTGACCCCGGAGGACAACGAGACGGTCGTCGTCGACACGATGACCTGCCCGTCGCCGAAGAACTTCAGCACCGACAAGGGCCGCTTCGACCCCGCGGGCGGCGAGAGCGTGTACCCGCCGCGCAACGACCTGATGGTCTTCGACCCGCAGCTCGACTCGAAGGACGCGCGGGAGTACGCGGCGCTCAACCAGCTCGACTCGGTCACCGCGGCCACGCCGGTCGGCGAGAAGCAGGACTTCACGGCCTTCCTGATCCCCGCCGAGGTGGTCGAGCGCGGGCCGCTGACCGCCCACATCGAGGTCAGCCTCGAGGGCGACGAGAACGTGGCCCACGACTTCGACCGCGAGGGCGACCACTACGTCGACCCGCGCCTCAGCAACTACGGCGTCGAGTACCTCGGCCAGCCGTCGGTGCTGTACACGGTGAAGTTCGACCCCGACGAGCGCGGCTTCGTCGGCACGTCTGGCTACGCCGGCTACGGCGACTGGGACGGGGCCACCGGCGCGGTCCATCCGCGCGACGCGACGATCAGCGAGGACGGCGGCAGCGGCGGCGACCGCCTGCGGCTGATGACCAAGAACGGCGACACGTTCCGCTGGGGCGTGTTCTCGTACGGCGAGGACGGGCTGTCCGGCGACACCGGCGACCCCGGCGACGGCTGGCAGGGCAGCTGCCAGTTCCGCGAGCTGGCGCCGCTCGAGGACCTGCAGGCCGAGGTCATCGACTTCGACCGCGTGCGTCTGACCTTCGTCGTCCCGCCGCAGGCCGATCCCAAGTTCAAGTTCCCGCGCCTGAAGATCCGCCACGTCACCGGCGAGGCGGTCGAGTGGACGTCGGAGGTGTTCGACGCGGCGTACGAGGTGCCGGCGATCGATCCGTCCTTGCTCGCGCCGCTGGGTCGGCCGAGCACCGTCGAGGTCGCGCAGCTGTGGGGCGACTACACCTACCAGTTCGCGGTGCTCTACGAGGACAGCTGCACCAACCGCAGCTCGATCGCCACGGTCGCCGCGACCACCACGGCGCAGAAGTTCCAGACGGTCGACTCGTTCTGCTTCCTCGCCACCGCGGCGTTCGGCGCCCCGTGGGCGGCCCAGGTCGCGGCGCTGCGGGCCTTCCGCGACGCCTGGCTCAAGCCCTCGGCCACCGGCGTCGATCTCGTCCGCTTCTACTACGCCTACAGCCCGCCGCTCGCGCGCGTGATCGCCAAAGAGCCGCTCCTCCGCGGGCTCGCGCGCGTGGTGCTCGCGCCGGTCGCCGACGCCGCTCAGGTGGCGACCGCGGCCGGATCTTGAGCCAGCGCGAGGGTGCCGCTCGATCCGCTGGCCCTATTCGCTGCCGCCTGCGGCTCCGACGCGGACCGCGACGGCGGCGGGAGATGCGTGTTTGCCGTCGCCGACTTGAAGTAAAGCCGCGGGCCGGCGGAGCGGAGAGGTGAACGGAAGGACATGCGCGAACAGGCATGTTCGATCGCGCATGTCCATGCCTACATGTCCCGGCGAGCATGTCCCGGCGTCGGGACGCGGGCCTAGATCTGGTAGTCGCTGTTGTAGACGAACGCCTGCTTGCCCTTCTTGAAGCGGCGCTTCTCGAAGGCCTTGACCACGCAGTCGGCGAACGCGGCGTTGCCCTTGTGCGAGCGCAGCTCGGCGTCGAGCTTGCCGGTCCCGGCCTCGACGTTGACGGCGACGCGCACCAGCTCCTTGGCGGCCTCGTGCTGGCCGGCGCAGCGGCGGACGTCGCTGGCGAGGGCGCCGAAGAACTCCTTGCGCTCCTCGTCGGTCGACTGCACCAGCTGCTGGGGCGGGCTCTTCTTGTGCGGCTTCTCGTCGTCGTCGGGCTTGTGCGGCTTCTTCTTGGGCTCGTCGTCCTTCTTGTCGTCGTCCTTCTTGTCGTCGGCTTTCTTCTCGTCGTCCGGGGCGCCGGCGGCGTCGTGGCCGTCGCTGGCGTCGGGGTCGCGCTCGGGGATGACGAGGGTGGCGACCGGCTCGGGCGGCTCGGTCGGCTCGGGCTCGCGGTTCAGCAGGTAGTAGACGAGGCCGCCGAGGCCGACGACCACGAGCAGGAGCAGCCCGGCCAGCGCGCGGTACGGGTTCGAGCGCGGGGTGAAGTTGCTCGGCTCGTCTTCGACCTGGGTCGGAAGGACCGGCGGCGCGGCGGGCTCGGGGGGCAGGCGCACGGCGACCGAGCCGGTGGTGCTCTTGCGCGGCGGCGGCGTGGCATGAGCCGCGCGCGGGGTCGGGTGGCGCGGAGCGTCGGGCAGCGGGCGCGCGGTCGACTCGGTGGTCACGTCGACCTCGTCGCCCTGGACGCCGAAGTCGTCGGTCTCCCAGGTCAGCGGCGCGACGTTCTGCGTGTAGCGCAGCGCGCGGTCGGCCTCGATGATCGCGTCGGCGAACTCGCGGATGGTCTGGAAGCGCTCGGCCGGGTCCTTGCGCAGCGCGTGCAGGACGATGTTCTCGATCGTCTCCGGGATCTCGGCATCGGGCGCGCGCTTGCGCGGCGGGTCGGGCTCGTCGACCATCTGCATGGCCACGGTGGCCATGAAGGTCTGGCCCTTGAACGGCACGCTGCCGGTCAGCAGCTCGTACATGACGACGCCGACGGAGTACACGTCGACGCGCGCGTCGGGCTTCTGATCGCGGGCGATCTCGGGGGCCATGTACTCGGGCGTGCCGAGCAGGGTGCCGGCCTCGGTCGCCATCTTCTGGCGATCGGCGCGGCCGCTCGCGGTGCCGTCGACGATGACCTTGGCGATCCCGAAGTCGAGGATCTTGATGAAGTCGGGGTTGCCGCCGCGCTTGATGCGAAAGCAGTTGTCCGGCTTCATGTCGCGGTGGACGATGCCGGCCTCGTGGGCGGCATCGAGGGCGCGGCAGACTTGAAGGAGGATCCGTCGCACCCGCGTCCACGGCTGCCGGCCCTCGCGCGCGATCATCGTCGCCAGGTCCTCGCCCTCGAGGTACTCCATCGTCAGGAACGCGAGGCCCTGCTTCGTGTAGCCGAAGTCGGTGATGTCGACGATGTGCTCGTGGTGCAGCATCGAGGCCGTGCGGGCCTCTTGCAGGAAGCGGGCGATGATCTCGGGGCTGTCGCCGTACTCCGGCGAGAGCACCTTGATCGCGAGCTTGCGGCCGATCGTGATGTGTTCGGCCTGATACACCGAGCCCATGCCGCCCTCGCCGATCCGCTTGAGCAGGCGGTAACGATCGGCGAGCACGGTTCCGACGAGGTTGCTGTAGTCGGGCGGCGGAGCGGCCACGGACACCTCGGTCGTCGTGGGTGCTACGCTGTTTACGACGGGGCTCGGCTCGATCGGCGTGCTCTCCCCGGCTCCGGCAGGAGCCTCCTCGCCGGTCGCAGTCGAGTTGGGTGGCACGATCCGCATGAATGAGGGGTCGTGCCAGCATACCCCAGGCGCGTGTGAGCGGGGCGATGATGGCCCCCATCCCGCGATCGTCGTCTCGCCGCGCGCGCGCGTTCGCGCCGGCCCGTGCGGACATCGATTTCGTACGACGAAGTCGGCCCGGCGCGCCGTGAGGCGGGCCGGGCCCGAGGAGGCGGCCGTCCCCGAAAAGGCGGCCGCGAGCTGTGCAAGCGGGTGCTCAGCCGGGCAGTCCGCGGACGGCGGCCACGAGGTCGCCGACGGTCAGCGCCTCGGGTAGGCCCTTCTCGCCGAGCAGGTTCCACAGCGGGAGCAGCGAGGCGTCGGCCGGTTGCTCGCGCAGGGCCTCGCCGAGAGCGCGGGTGGCCGCGCGGCGCTTGCCGAGGGCGAGACCGCGGGCGAGGGCCTCGGCGATCGGGTTGGTCGGACGCTTGCGCTCGGGCGGCTGGGCCGCGGCGCCGGCGATGATCCGCTGACCCCCGACGACGCGACGGGCGGCCGCGTCGGGCGCGCGGGTGGGACGAGTGATGATCTCGGGCTCGGCGGCGGCGGCGGGTTCGGCGGCCTCGGGCGCGGCGCCCGGCGCGACGACCTCTTCGGTGGGAGCGGCAGCGACGGCCTCGTCCGTGCGCTCACCGGGGCTCGAGGCCCGGACGCGCTCGATCACCGGGGCAGGCGCGTCGCGCCGCCAACGCCGGCGCTCCCACGCGTCGTCGCGCTCGCCGGGCCGCGGGGCAGGCTCGCCGGCGGCGACCCGCTGCTCCAGCGCCTGACCGCGCTGGAGGATCTCCTCGCCGTGGCCGCGCGGCAGCACGGTGACGACGGTGTCCTCCTTGATGATCGCGTAGAGCACGTCGCCGAAGCTCTCGAGCGGGATCAAGATCTGCGGCTCGGCGAGCATGACGTCGAGCGTGCGCACGGCTTTGCCCGAGTCCTCGGCGTTGGTGATCGCGTGGTCGAGGCGGTCGCGCAGCGCCTCGTCGTCGTCCTCCCCGAGCGTGGGGACGAGCTCGCGCAGGCGCTGCACGGCGCGGTGGGTGATGCTGTAGCGACGATGACCGGGAAACGGGTTCCGCATGGTGCTCTGCCGCGCGGGTGTATCGCGGCGGCGACGAGTTTGCCACCGCGCATCCGTCGTCGGCGGTGAAATTTGCGACATAACCACCACTTGGTGGCTAAAATCTCTAAACTACTGCGATTTTCTGCCGCCGCCGACGGGTGCTCGGCGCTCGTGTCAGATCTGTGTCATCCGCGGAGGAGACCTCCGCCTCGGCCCGCATGGCCGCCAGACGGTCCACCGCTGCCCGCGCCGCCCCGGCAACGCCGTGAAGGTAGCGCTGCGTCGTCGACAGGTTCTTGTGGCCGGCGATCTCCTGCACGGTCCGCAGATCGGCGCCGGCGGCCAGCAGATGCGACAGGGTAGTGTGCCGCAGGCGGTGACAAGAAGCCCGCGGCAGGCCGGCCCGGTCGAGCGCCTTCTGCAGCGCCTTGGCGATCGAGCTCGTCGTCGCCGGCCTGCCCCGCGGGGACCAGAGCACCCAGTGGTCGGGACCGCTGGCAGCTTCGACGATCGGCCGCAGCGCGTCCTCCAGGCGCCGACTGATCGGGACGACGCGGACCTTGCCGTTCTTGGTCGGCCCGATGATGCGGCCTTCATTCGGCTCGATGTTCACCGAGCGGGCGACGCGGATCTCGCGGCGCCGCAGCGACACGTCGCCGACCTGCAGGCCGAGCAGCTCGCCATGACGGAGGCCCGACTCGCCGCCGAGGAGCACGATCAGCAGCGAGAGCTGCCCGGCCTTCGCCGCGGCGGCGGCGAGGCGCTCGAAGTCGGCGGGCGTGTAGCAGGCGGGAGCGTCGTCGTCTGGGACCTTGACGCGCTTGATCATCGGCGCCTTGTCGAGCGCCTTGATCTGCACGGCGTAGCGGAGAACCTGTCCGAACGCCTGCAGCGTCACGTTCAGGGTGCCCGGCGCGCACCAGGCGAGCTCGCGTTTGAGCCTCGCCGTGTCGAGCTCGCCGATGCTACGCACGGGTCTGTCCCCGACGACAGGTAAGATACGGGCGAGCCGATCGCGGCGGTGCTTCATGGTGCCGGGGCGCCGGCGTTCGCCGATGCCCGCTTCGAGCCAGAGCGCGGCGACCTCGGCGTAGGTCAGCCGGTCGAGCCGCTCGCGCTCCTGCGATTCGTGCTGCTCCTGCTGCTTCGCCTTCGCCTGCGCCCGACCCTCGCGCGTCTGCGGCGGCTGCTTGCCGGCCTCGATGTCGCGGCGCACCTGCTCGGCCCAGCGCATCGCGCCCGACTTCGCGGTGATCGAGCGCGGGACGGTGATGCGGAAGCGCTCGGCCTTGAGCGAGCCGGGGCGCAGCGCGTAGATGATGGCCTGGAGACGGACGACCTTGCCGTCGCGCCTCTCTTTGATGGTGATCAACCTGACCTCGCATGTCCTGCCAGGACCTCCGGGGACGACCGTGCCGCGGTCTCCGAGCCTGCCACAACTGCACATACGGTCATGTCCGAAGGGACAAACGAGCGGACGACGCAGGCGCCGGCGTCGTGGAAGTAGGCCCGGCTGGTGTCCGCGCCGCAGGACCATGCGGCGGTGCCGACGCTGACGCGCTCGACGGCCGCGCCGCAGGCCGGGCAGTTCATGGCGTCCTCGTCGCCGCGTTCGGTCGTGGCGGGCCTTCCCCGGCGAGGCCGGCGATCTCGGCCCGAAGCCGAGCGAGGCTCGCCTGACGATCACGCTCGATACCCGGGGCCCGGCTCTTGTCGCCGCCGCCGTTACGCCGCTGGTCCGCCCGGTTGTGCGCGGCTGTCCCCCAGTACAGGTTATCGAGGCGGTTGTCGGCGGGGTCGTCGTTGATGTGACAGGCGTGAGCGCCGTCCGGCGCCGGCCCGACGTGCGCGAGCAGGACGAGCTGGTGGACGTAGCGATTGCGCCGCACGCCGTCGTCACCGACGAGGCTCACCGTCATGTGGAACAATCGGTCGCTGTTCCGCCCGCTCGCGGTCTGGGTCAGGACGCGGCCGGTCGCTGCCTCGCGCACGAGACCGGTGTCGCTGGCATCGTACCGGGTGGCCCCGGGGACAGGTCGCCATTCAGGGTCGCGCGTCCGATCTTTTGAACATGCACTTCGAGACATGTCAGCGGGCCTCCGCCGCGGCCGCTTGCTCAGCGACCCATGCCTCGACGTCGCTCTGCCGCCAGCGCAGGCCCAGGCCCTTGAGGCGGATCGCCCGCGGAGCAAGTCCTCGCGCGCGGGCGTTACGCAACGAGCCGGGTGTCGTCCCCAGGAGCTCCGCCACTTCGACCGTCGTCAACAGCTTCTCCATCGGGCATGTCCTTTCGGTCAGAAATCCATTCGATGAACTCCGCACGGGTCATGCGGTGGGGCTGCGCGCGGGCGCGGGTGCGCGTCCACGACAGCCGGATGCGGGCCCACTTCGCGCGTGCCTCGGCCCGCGTCAACTGCTCTGGCTTCGGCACCCCATGCAGCGCGAGGCGCCAGCACAGGGTCGGAGAAGGCTGCTCGAGCCCCACGAGATCCTCATCGAGCGGGTGCTCGAGCGCCGGGTGCCGCTCGAGGAGCGCGGCAGGGCGCCATCCGTCGAGATGACGACGGCGGCGCAGGTATTCGAGGGCCCGCGCCACTCGTTCGACATCGCGGTAGGTGGCGCGTTCGGCAGCGGCGGCGAGGAGGGCACGCGCTGCCTCGCTGGCGGTGCTCCCCATCGCGGCGAGCGGGTACGCCGAGAGCAGCTCGACAACCGCCCGAGCCGCCGCGAAGCGTGTGGGCAGGCCACCCTCGGCACACGGCCGTAGCAGGCGACGACGCCACTCGGCGAGGATCGGCGGCCCCGGGGCGGGCTCGGGTCCGCGGACCCACCGTTCGACTGCGGCTCCGACCCCATGTCCGCGGGGTCGTCCCGCGACCCCGACCTCGGCTGCGCCGCGCCGCCCCACGGCGGCGAGGGGGAGGACCCACGTGTGCCCCTCGCGCCTCACGATCGGTGTTTCCATAGAAATCCGCCGCAGACCCCGGCGGACAGTCTCGGCGGAGAGCCCCAGGCTCGGCCGGTCAAGCCCGAGCTGCGTCCGCAACTGTGCCGAGGTCCCGCGGAGGTTACGGCGCCCGAGGAGCGGCCCGCACGCGGTGAGGATGTGCCGCGCCGCCAGCGCGCCGCGGCCCAGGAGGTCGTGCCGACCCGGCACACGACGACGACGTGTCTGCGCGCAGACCCACATCAGGTGAGCGCCCAGCACGGCACACGCGCGACGATACGACGACATATCCGGAGTGATGCATACTCCCGACATTCAAACACCGCAAGGTCGATTGTTGGATGGACAGAAATGGCCAATCGCTTGTTATTCAATTTGCGTCGAGATAACAACCGAGTTGAGCGAAATCAACGCTTTGCGCATGCCGGCTCGAACGGTCATTCATGTCACCGAAGCGGCCGTTCCTGGTGGACGCCACGTTGGTAGACGACCGGCCATCGCACCGACGCGCGCCTCGGGCTCGACCGTCCTTCAAGGATCCTGTTCCCCTGGACCTGGGCGTGTTGTGAGTCAGGTCGCGACCGCTCGATTTGCTCAAGTCGTCCGCCCCAGGCATGGTCGGACTGGCATGACTGGCATGGGCAGCCCCGTCGGCGTGGTGCCGGCGGGGCTTGTGTTTTGGGTTGGCGGCGATCATCGTCGAGGCGTGAGCTCGCCTTGCGGCATTCGAGCCAAGTCGCCCGCGCATCGGTACTTCACGCCAGCGGCGCTGCTTGACCTGGTCGACCTGACCCTCGGGCCAGGCTGTTGGGGCGATTGTTGTGCCGACCCGCTCGCACCTGCGTGGCATCGGGCCGCCTGGGTGCTTGATGTTCGGCGCGGCGAGGACGGGCTGCTCATGTCGTGGCCCGCGATCCCTGTGTTCATCAACCCGCCCTTCGACGACTGCGCGTCGTGGCTGGAGCGGGCCGCTCGACATGGCCGAGAGGTCCTGGCCCTTGTGCCATGTCAGCCCGGCAGCGCCTACTGGCGCCGCATCGTCTGGACCTGCGCATCGGCCGTGGTCTTCGTCGGTCGCCCCAAATTCGGGCACGTGCTCGACGAGGACGACCCGGAGCGTGGTCGGAAGGCCGGCGACATCGTCGCTACGCAGCACCCGACCGACTGCGCCGTCGTGGGGTTCGGTATCGGCCGGGCGAAGATGCTGCGCGTCTGGTCGAGCGCGGGCGTCGTCGTGGCGCCTGTGCGTGAGCTAGCGAATGGCGATTCGAGCATGGCCGAAGGGACATGATATAATGGGCAGCATGGGTACCACGCCGGTGAATCTCCACCGCATCGACGGCCGCAAGCTGCTCTTCACGGCTGCAGACCTCGAGGAAGAGCTCGACACCAACCGCGAGCGGATCGTCGAATTCGCGCACCTCGATGTCGAGAGTGACCTCCGCCTGCTCGGCGGCAAGCTAACGGACCTGCCGCCCGACCTGGCCCGCCGCCTTGTCGCGTCCCGCTCCGTGTGGCGGGAGCTCGCGCTCGCCGGCAAGAACGGCGCCCACGCGCTCGCCGACGAGTACACCCGCCTGCTTGACGAGGCCGCGTTCGAGGTGGTGAACACCGAGGTGGCCAAGGAGCGTGCCGCCGGTCCCAAGCCGCGCCGCGGCAAGGCACACTGACCTGTCTCGGAGGACATGCTCATGGACGCCGGACTCGACCAATTCTTTCGCGGCGCGATGCTCGTCCTCGTGCTCGCCTGGCTCTCGGGACATGCCTACCTGAACTTGCGCTCGCGCTGGCGGAGGACCAGGCGGTGAAGCTCGCCGCGCTCCTCATCGTCTCGGCGCTCATCCTCGCCTGGTGGTGGTGGCGCCGCCGGAAGCGGAGGTAGCCCATGGAGACCGACCTGCTCACCCTCGCTGCTCTGGAACACCTGCCGAGCGTCGGCCTGCTCCTTGTCGCCTGCATCGTGCTCTGGCGCCGAGAGGGCCGCACGACCGACAAGCTCGTCGCCACCCTGGAGGGGCAGACCGCGGAGCTCAAGGGCGCCGTGGCCGGGCTCAAGGGGGCGGTGGAGGCCGGCCTCGCCGGGCTCAAGGGACAGGTCGCCGACCACGGACGGCGCCTCACCCTGGCCGAACGCCGGTTGTCCCGGCACTCACAACTCCTCACCGCGGTCGCGGACAGCTCCGGCGTGTACCCGCGGCCGCGCGCCGTTGCCGAGGACGAACTGTGAGCTGTCGAGCCTCACCCAGCGCGCACCACGCCCGGCACGTGCCGCCGGACGAGGGGCTCGCGCGCTCGCTGCGGGTGATGGCACCGCACGCGGGGCCGCGCCTCGAGTCGAGCGAGGTGCAGGCGGCCGCGCGCGCGTACGACGAGGCCCGGCTCGTGCTGTGGCGGGCGCTGCTCACCGGCGCCCGGGCCGCTGCGTTCCGTCGCGCCCTGCGAGAGGCGCAACCCGACGGGCCGTTCGCCGGCGGCTCGCGCAGCATAGCGGCCGTCCGCTCGGCGGGTCGAGCTGCCGACCCGGCGTTCCGCACCTCGGCCTCGCTGGCACGCAAGCGGGTCGAGCGCGACGCGCTGGCTCGCGCCCGCCAGCTCCGTGACCGGCTGACGCTCGGCTGCCTCGGGCTCGCCGCCTCGTTCGCCCGGGCACATCGCGGCGCCGGACACGGGGGAGGACGGGGCCTGTCGCTGGTCGCCCGCGGCGACGATGCGATCCAGGCCGCGCTCGAGCACCTGCTTCTGGCGATCGACCGGTTCGAGCCTGAGCGCGGCGTCCGGTTCTCGAGCTTCGCGGGATGGTACCTGCGTCGCGGCGTCCAGCAGGCGCGGCTCGACGTGCTGCCGACCGCGATCAACCTCTCCGCCCTGGCGGCCTGGGGGAAGATCGAGGACGAGGAGCGCGCCCTGCGGTACGAGCTCGGCCGCGAGCCGACCGACGATGAGCTGGTCGCGCGGATCGGCTCCGCGAGCAAGGTCGCCACGGCGCGCGCGACGGCGGCGGCGCTCGCCCCGATCGCCGACGCCGACGAGCACGAACTTGACGACCTCTGGCAACCAGGTGGGGCGTAGCGGCGCCCCAACCGCGAGACTCGATCGCGCGTGCGGCCACTCTCAACCGCCGCTGCAGGGACCGCTTCTCAGAGCTGCGGGCGAGGCGCAGAATCGCTGATAAGGGCGAGGCGTTGATTCAGAGTTTCAAGAACCGAGGTACGCGCGACCTCTTCGATGGGAAGGTCACCGCGAAGGCGCGCGGTGCGCTGCCCGCCGATCTCTGGGAGCGTGCCCGGGACAAGCTCGACGTACTGAACCGAGCACACGCCCTTGAGGACCTCCAATCGCCGCCTGGCAACCAGTTGGAGCTCCTGAAGGGAGATCGCGCGGGCCAGCACTCGATTCGGATCAACAAAAAGTATCGTGTATGCTTCATCTGGACGCCCGAGGGACCAACAGATGTCGAGATCATCGACTATCACTGAGCAACTGCTCGCCGCGCACGGCCTTCCGACCAAGCGTCGGCCGGCGACGCCCGGCGCCATCCTGCGTCGCGAGTTCCTGGACGAACTTCCCATGACCCAGAAGGAACTGGCCAAGCGGCTCGGGGTCTCGGCTCGTCTCGTGAGCCAGGTTGTCAACGAAAGACGACCCGTCGACTCTGAGCTGGCCCTCCGTTTGGCGCGTGTGCTCGGCACAACGGCTGAACTCTGGTTGGGTCTCCAGCAGGCAGTGGCGATGTGGGATGCAATCACCGCGAAGGCGAGTCACGTCAAGAAGCTTCGTCCCATCGCTCAATCGCGGCTTCTCGAGCATCAGATCATGGAGAACTCCCCGACCGTAGCGGCGTGAAGCCGAAGCTGGCTGGCCGATAGCCTCCGCGGGCCATGAGCTCGCCCTGCGCTGGTCCGCCGCTGTGCCTCGTCGATCGCACGGCGCACAGCCCCGAGAGGTACCGGGTGCGTGTGCGCCGGCCCGACGAGGTCGACCTCGTGGTGCTGCACCAGACCGGCACCCGCGCGCCCGAGAGCTTCGATGCGCCGGGCCTCGACCGCGTGCGGGCCCATGCGCTGGTGCTCGACGGCGGCGAGGGGCGGCTGCTGCATCACCCGCTCGCCCGCCTGCGGTACGGCAGCTCGGCCTGGAACGGGCGCTGCGTGACCATCGAGGTCCGGGCCAACCTGCCGGGCCGCTACACGGCTCGCGGTGAGCCGCGCTGGTGGAGGCCCGACATCGCTGGCGCCGACCGCATCGAGGACAAGGTCGAGCAGGTCCACGCGACCAGACAGCTGCTCCGCTGGCTCGTGGAGGAGCTCCCCGGGCTGCGGTACATCGGTGCTCACCGCCAGGTGGAGGCGGGCAAGGGCGGCTGCTGCGGCCCCGACCTGTGGCGTGAGCTCGGCGAGTGGGCGATCCGCGAGCTCGGGCTGCGGCTCGTCGAGACCCATGCGCGCGGCTCGGACCTGCCCCGCTCGTGGCGCAACGCGCCCTCGATCCTTGAGGCAGCAGGCGCCGCGCTGTGCGGCCCGCCCGCGACCCCGACCTCTGTCCCGAGCCGCCCCTACAACGGCCCGCTCGAAGCCTCCCCCTTCGGACAGGGGGCGGTGCCAGGGCCTACGGGGGCCCCGCCGCTGGCCCCTGTCGCGCACGCAGGGGGACCTGAAACCAGCAAAACGCGCACGACCTAGCGCAGATCGCCCGCCGGCGGCGTGGAGCCGGCCGAGAAGGATCATGGCACGCCGACGAAAACCCGCAGACTCGCCTGCCCGGAAGCCGGGTGATGGCGGCGCGGTCCTGCTCTCCGGCGCCGGCGCGATCGGTCCGGTGGGGCCGGGAGGTCGGCCGGCGGGTGTCGCCCTCGACGTCGACCGCGAGCTCGTCGTCCTCGTCGATGCGCGTGTGCTCGTCGATGTCGCCCGGCGGGCGGTCCTCGCCGAGGCGCGCGAGCAACTCTACGCCGGCAAGCGGCCGGGCGGCGGACCTCAGCGCCCGCTGAGCGCCCGTCATGCCGCCGATCCCCGGCGAGTCAGCGACAAGCGCGGCGTGCGGACGGGCCACATGGCCGACGAGCTGCGGGCCACGCCGATCAAGGGCGACACCGGCCGCGCCGAGTCGACGATCGCCGTGCCGACCGATCGGAACGTGTTCATCGCGACCGAGGCGAAGCGCGGAGTCCGGTACCTCGGGATCGGGCCGGCGCATGCGGCCGCGGCCGAGCGCGCGATGGGCGAGGCCATCGCGGCGATGGTCGCAGGCAAGCGCGTGGAGCCGGAGCAGGGTGAGCCCGTCGCCCGCGAGGAGCCGACGCCGTGAGCCGCGGGCCCGGCCGGCCGCGCAAGTACGCGGCGACGCCCGAGCGGATCGCCGAGCGCTACGCCGAGGCCCAACGCCTCGAGGTCGAGCGCGACCGCCTGGCCGTCGAGGCCGAGCGCCTCGGGACCATCGCGGCGAAGGTCGCCATGCTGGCGGCCGAGCAGCAGGTTGCCGCGGCGTGGGCCTCGGCCTTGCGCGCCGATGGCAAGATCCCCGCCGCGCTCAAGTACGGCGAGCTCGCGGTGAAGCTGTCGGCGGCGCACGCCAAGGCGCTGGACCAGCTCATAGCCGACCGCGTCGATGAGCTCCACCGCCGGGCGCTGCGGCGCGATGAGGCCGTGACCGCCCTGGAGAACGAACCGCGAGAGCATGTCCGTCAGGACACGACCTCATGAACATGTCGACGAGGACATGCCCAATAGGACATCCATGACAGCGACCGCCCGACAAGTCCTGCACCGCAAGATCGAGGAGATCGAGACCGCGCTCGGCGAGGCGCGCTTCCTCCACCTGGCGCCGCACGTGCTCGTGCACGAGTCTGCCGCACCGGGCTCGCCGCCGTGTCGGTGTTGTGGCTCGCGCCACGCCGTCGTCGTCGAGACCCACGTGCTCCCCGAGGTGATCATCGACTGCGCCGCCGGCCGCAGGATCTACCGCGAGGACGTGTCTCGGCGGACATGGTTGTGCATTCAGGCCGACGCCGAGCAGCACCCGATCCCGCTGCGCATGAGTCGGGCGCAGGCCGAGATCCTGCTCGACGGCGACGACACGCGGCACGTGCTCGCCAGCGGTGGCAACCGCTCCGGCAAGACCACGAACGCGCTGATGTTCCTGGCGCTGCAGTGGCTGCGGCGGGGCGGGCCGCAGCGCCGGTTCTGGCTGGTGGCCAGCACCCAGCCGAAGGCGTTCCGGCTGCTCGAGAAGCTGTTCGTCGGGACAGGCGAGTCACCGCCGCTGCTGCCGCGGGCGCTGGTGCGGAGCATGCCCGACACCCACCGTGCGTCGTCGCTGCTGACCGTCCTCGCCGACGGCTCGCTGATCGACCTCAAGCACTTCGAGAACGACCCCGGCGCCGAGAAGCTCAAGAGCGACGCGGTCGTGTGCGCCGTCGTCGACGAGGCCGCGCACTTGCCGACCGAGGACTCCCTCGTCGCGCTGCGCGGCCGCTGCCTCGACGTCGGCGGTCGCCTGTTCCTGGCCACCACGCCTCGACCCGGGCACTTCCTCCGCGACCTCGTCGAGCAGGCGCAGGCGTTCGAGCGGCTGCCCGAGAACGACGAGCGGCGCGTTTCGGGCGAGCACGAGGGCGCGCGCTGGCGGGCGGTGCAGTTTGCGATCCTCGGCAACCCGTGGCTCGACCCGGAGGTCGTGCGGCGTGAGCTCGCCGCGCTCGACCAGGACGACCCGGCCGTGCGCCGCGACTTCTTCGGCGAGTGGTGCGCGAACGCGGGCCTGTTGTGGCGCGACTTCTCGGTCGAGCGGCACGTCCATCTCGACGAGGCTCGGGCCCTCGCCGACATGCGCGCGACGTTGGTGCAACGAACCCGCGGCGCCGTGCTCGACGCGACGCCGCAGGTCGCTCGCCGGCTGTTCCAGGCGCGCACGAACCCGCACTTTCGCGAGGTACGGGCGACGAGCGGGCGCTACATCCTGGCCTCCGACTTCAACTGCCATCCGATGTCGACCGTCGTGCTGCAGGTCGCGGCCGACCCGGTCGCGCCCGACGACCGCGCGCGCTGGCACGTGTTCGTCGTCGACGTGATCCAGAGCGGCCACTCGCACTCGCTCGCCCACGCCGAGAAGCTCGTGGACCTGAAGTGGGTGCGGACGTGGGCGCCGACCGCCACCGACTCGCCGTACCGCGGTTGCGGCATGATCTGCGATCCGCAGGCGCTCTCGCGGGACCCGACCGCCCATCGCCACGGCCGTAACCCGCAGGGCCTCGCCGAGACGCTGGGCCGGCTCGGCTTCGACGCCCGCGCCCCGCAATACAAGCTCGGCGACGGCGGGACCTGGCGGCCTGTCCACACGACCAGGTACGACTCGCACACGCTCGTGCATCGCCTGCTGCGGGAGGGCCGGCTCCACCTGGCGCAGCGCTGCCTCGCCCTGGTCGAGTCGCTTCTGCAGCAGACCGACAGCGGCGACGGCATCGTGCCGTTGACGAAGTCGCATACGAAGAGCGACCGGCTGGCCTCGCCGCTGGACGCGCTGCGATATGGCCTTTGGGCCATCTTCCACGGCGGCCAGTAGCGCGCAGATAGCCTCCGAGGGCGTGACCCCGAAGGGCGAATTGTTCCGGCTGTGGCCGGAGTGGAAGATCGGCGAGAAGCGCCGGTCCGCCGCCGCGTTCAAGCGGCAGCTCTACGTGGGCGACTACAAGGTCGCGGTCCGCAAGATGGTGAAGGACCGGATCGCCGACGCCGAGACTTCGGCCGAGGTGGCGAAGTTCGTCAACACGGCACACGGACTGCTCGGCTGCGTCGCCGACGCCGTGGCCGTCGTCTACCAGCGTGGCGTCCGCCGGGAGCTGCGCGGCGTCGGCGAGGGCGCGGCGCGGGCTTTCGCCGATCTCGTCGGCGAGTCGGGCCTGCCGGTGCAGGGCACCTCGATCAACGCGCTCGCGTGGGCTACCGGCCCGGTCGTCGTCGTGCCGTACGTCGACTCGGTGCGCGGCGGCCCGCGGCTCTGCCTCGCCACCGTGACGCAGGACCGTTGCGAGGTCCGGCGCCACCGCGCCGCGCCCGACGTGGTCGAGGCGGTGCTGTTCGAGCGCGAGGACGGCGTCCTCGTCGAGCTCGACGCCTGGGGCTGGCGCTACTGGACGGCCCAGGGCGAGCACCTCGGCGACGGCATGCACGACGCCCCGCACGGCCTCACCTACTGCCCGGCCGCGGTCCTGCGCGCGCGGCCGTGGCTCGCGTACGACTGGTCGGGCACGACGGACCACGTCGGCCTCGCCGACGCCGCGCTCGAGGTCGCATACCTCTCGGCGCTCGGCCGGTGGACACGCACGCAGACGAGCGCGCCGCTGACCGAGATCACGGCCCCCGACGACAAGTACGCCAAGGGACAACCGATCGGTCATCCGAGCCGGCCGCTCGTGTTCGACGCGGCGCCTGGCGAAGTGCGAGTCGCCGTCCACGACCGCACCACCGACCCGCGCCACTACCTCGGCGAGATCCAGGCGCTGGCCTCCGCGGCCGTCGCCCGCTACGGGATCCCGCCGAGCGCGGTCTCGTTCGTCAACGACAATAGTAACTGGGGCACCCTCTCGATCGCCATGACGCCCGGCGCGCTGGCGCTGCAGCGCGACGCCCAGGCGCCGCTGCTGCGGACCGGCGAGCGCGCCCTGTGGATCGCTGCCTGCGACGTCGTTCGAGCCTCCGCGCACCGGCACGCGCGCGCGCTGCCGCCGGCGGACGAGATCGAGGCGGCGCTTCGCGTGGCCTTCCCCGACCTCGGCGAGCCCGCCGACCAGATCAAGCGCATGCAGGCGTTCGAGGCCCGGCTCCCGCACGGGCTGGCGAGCGCCGTGGACGAGCTGCTGCGCGAGCGGCCCGAGCTCACCCGCGCCGAGGCCGAGGAAGAGATCGCGGCGAACCTGTCCGAGTACACGACGCGGATCGCCGAGCTCGCCGCGCGCAACGTCGCCGCCGACCCGGCGCGCGGCGTCCAGTCCATCGCCCAGTTTCAGGGCCGCGAGGGCGGCCAGCAGAGCGGCGCCGTGCGCCGCGAGGAGACCCAGCCGTGAGCGAGACGAGCACCGAGAAGCCCACCGAGGCGAAGCCGACCGAGACGCCGGCCGAGGCGAAGCCGAAGCCCGAGGCCCCGCACGAGGCGCCGAAGCCGAAGGGTGACGACATGACGACGGCCGCGTTCCGCACCCTGCAGGCCGAGCACGCCGCGCTCACCGCCCAGCTCAAGCAGCGCGACGACAAGCTTGTCGAGCAGGACCGCGAGCTCGTCAAGCTGCGCGGCCAGGTCGACACCTTCGGCAAGCGCGAGCGCGAGGGCGCGATCGTCGGCGAGCTGCGCAAGGCGCTGCCGCACGCGTCCGAGCTCGAGCTGCGCGGCGTCCTCGGGGCGCTCGCCGAGGCGGGCAAGGTCGATCGCTACAGCGACAAGCCCGAGGAGGCGGCGAAGGTCGCCCTCGAGGAGATCAAGACCTCGGCGCCGGCCCTGTCGCGGCCGCCGGCGCCGGGCGGCGGGCCCGGTGGGGCGCCGCCGCAGCAACAGGGCCGCAAGCACAAGTCGCTCATCTGAACACCTGACAGGAGGCCGCCATGGCCACTCTGGGCTTCAACACCACCACCGCCGCCAAGGCGATCCACACCGAGCAGATCGACCCGAACGTCATCGCCGCGCCCGCGATCGTGCGGTGTTACGAGGGCGTCGCGTGGCAGGCCGACGCCTCGCAGGGCAAGGCCGACACCTACAAGTTCCTGTCGCTGGTGGCCGCCACCGTCTCTGGCTCTCAGACCGAGACCGAGGCGATCACCGCGACCGACTTCGGCGTCGAGGACGGCATCGCCACCGCCGGCGTCGTCGGCCGCCGGCACTTCGTCTCGCGTCAGGGTCTGCAGGACGCGATCCTCGAGCAGGGCGACATCTTCACCGACCTCGCCGAGAAGGTGCGCAACCGCGTCAACAAGGACGTCTGCGCCCTGGCGGCGAGCGCCGCGACGGAGACGGACAAGACCGGCGCCGAGCTCACCCTCGACAACCTCGAGGAGGGCTACGCCACGTTCCTGGCGCTCAACCCAAACCTCGCGCGACACCTGCTCATCGCCAGCAACGCCCAGATCGCCCACATCCGCAAGAGCATCCGCAGCAGCGGCAACGGCGGCCTCATCTTCGGCGCCGGCCTCGACGTGTTCAACGGCCGACCGAACGCGGCCTACCAGGGCAACTGGGGCACCATCGAGGTCTGGCGCGGCGACATGCCCGACGACGGCGTCTCCGACGTCGCGGGCATGTTCGTCGGCGCCGACGAGCCCGGCGGCAAGTCGGGCCTCGGCCTCGCCGTGTGGTGGGCGCCGATGCCGGAGATCCAGCCGGCGCCGATCCAGGTCGGCTGGGAGTTCGTGGTTCACGCGCGCTACGGCGTGTGCATCACCGCGGACCACCTGTGCCACCGCATCGTGACGAAGAAGGCGGTCTGACCTTCGCCGGGCGCCGGCCTCCGGGACCGGCGCTCGCGCTCCACCTCCCGGATCCCCACGACCATGCCCGCCGCCGCATACATCCACGCCGAAAGCCCGTACACCCTCGTCGCCGTCGTCACGCCGATCACCGACGACCCCGGCACGTCCGGCAAGATCAAGCACCTGCCGTGCGCGCCGCAGGTGAAGCACAAGTGGCTGCGCGCGTACGATGCCGGCGAGTGCAAGGTCGACTACGCGGTCGAGCCGCTGTACGCGCGACGCGGCTATGTGCTCCTGCGCGACCTCTTCGAGGCCGAGCGCCGCGCCGAGGACTGGGCCGTGTACGAGCGCATGCTCGCCGACCTCGCCCTCGGCAAGCGCGTGCAGCCGTTCCCCCAGGATCGGTTGCCCGCCGAGGTCCTGCACCGCCGGGCGCGTGGTGCCGACCCCGAGGAGCAGAAGTCGCATGGCTGATCTCGACTGGGGCCGCTCCTACGCCGAGCACCAGCGGATGCGTGTGGGCCAGCTCCGGACGGCACGCGAGCGCGGAGAGCGGTTCTTTCGCCTCGGCGACGCCGGCGCGGTCGTTGATCCCTCGCGCCTGAGCGATCGCCAGATCGAGGACGTGGCCTGGCGTGACGCCGAGCGCGTCGTCAACCGCGCGATCATCTCCCACAACGAGCAGGCCGAGCGTCGGAGGCCCGCGGCGTGATCCACCGCGTCACGTACGGCGCCGCGCGCAGGCGATCCGGACCGTGCCCCTGCGCGACGACGGGCGACCGCTGGTTGTCGCCTCGGCGACGTACGCGATCCTCGACACCCGCCGCGGCGCCGACGACCCGGCCCACATGCTCGCCGCTGGCCCGGCCGCCGTCGACAGCGTGAGCACGACGATCGTCGCGGCCGCGGGGCGCAGCACCACCGACCCGCGCGTGGTCACGGTGGCGTCCGCCGTCGGGATCGTCGCCGGCCGGCGGTACCTGCTGCAGCACGGCGGGCGTGCCGAGCTGGTCCGCGTCGAGGGCGTGAGCGGCACGACGCTGCGGCTCGTCTCCGCCGTGGTCGGGTCGTTCGCCGGCGGCGCGGCCTTCCTCGGCTGCGAGCTCTCGTGCTCGGTGCCGGCCGACGCGACCGGCGAGGACGAGTACCTCACGCAGCACGCGCTCGTCGTGCGCTGGGAGCCGGACGGCCTCGCGCCGTTCCTCGAGCAGGTGTTCGTCGAGCGCGTCGCGCCGGCGCCGCTCGTCAGCCCCGACGAGGTCCTGCAGCTTGACCCGACGCTCACGGCCTACGCCGGCGAGGACATGACGGTCGCCGATGCGGTGCGCCAAGCGGCCGACGACTTCGGCGTCGACATGCTGAACGCCGGCGTCGAGGACGACCGGATCCTCGCCGGACCGATCGGCCGGCGAGCCGTGCTCCACCTCGCCGCCTGGCACCTCATCAAGCACAGCACCGACCCCTCGGCGGTGTCCCGCGCCGAGCGCTACCACGCCCGCTATGCCGAGCTGCGCAACGGGCTGCTGCAGGGCCTCGACAAGGCCAAGACGACGCGTCTCACCGCAGACGCCACCCGCGAGCCGCCCGACGCGCGCTCGCGCTTTACTCCACGCTGGTGAACTGGAGAGTCCACGACAACGTCTCCGCCTGCGGCGAATAGCCTTCTTCCGGTTCGGTGACGTGGCACTGCTCGCTCAGGACCTTCGCCTTTCCGGCGTTGTCGAGGAGCTGGTAGGCCACAAACTCCGCGCCGACGAGTTCGGTCAGGCGGTCGTTCGCCGGGTCGGTCTTCATCAGCGTGAACGTCACCGTCCCGATGATCGGCGGTTGGCTGGCGGGTTCCTTCACTCGGATGATGTGGCCGTCCTGCCCCTGGCGCCTGCTGAAGTGGCGGGTGGGGGTTGTTGGAAGGACGGCGATGCGAGCGTTCGGGCTGTAGGCTTTCGGCTCGATGCCGCCGATGAACTGCATCACCCGCGAAGGATCGTACTCGCCGGATGGGAAACCGTTGTCCATGCACCTCGACTACATCGAGGTTGCGTGCAGGCGCAACGGTCAATCGACCTATTCGCACGGCGGATAAAATCGCGGTCGACAGGAGCGACGTCACGTCGGCGCCTCGTTCGCTCCACAACGATAGCCTCCTCGCGGTGGTGCGTCCTGAAGACACGGACGAGCAGGACCCCGGAGGGGGCGGGTCGGCCGCGTCATGCTGCACCGTTCCAGCGGGTGAAAGTCCCGTCCGGGTAAGCGCCGGAGCGCCCGGTAGCAGGCCCCAGGCGCGAGGAGAGATCCTCGCGGCCCGAGCGGGGCGTCAAGAGCCTCTACGGAGGGAGCAAGAACGCGGGCCGCAACATCAAGTGAAGCCTGCAGCCTCGTCAGAGAAACAATGGGGGAGCCGAGCCGATCACTTCGCGGCGAAGGCCACGTCCACCGCGCACGAGTCCGGAACAGAAAGCGCGGGGGGTCCACCCGGGGTAGGGGGCGCAGCACGCGTTCAAGGAGCGATGCGGAACAGGAGAGGCCCGTCTGCACGGCCCGTGTCGGGGCAAGGTGGCTCGTATAAGCCGAAGGCGAAGTCGAGCGCTGTGCAGCGGGAGTCCGAGGGGGTCGTAGTACCGGCGATGGCGGCGCAGAACAACGCCGCCGGAGGGAAGGGCCCCTGGGGTGGTCGTGTCGGAGAAGAAGGTAAGCGCGAGGGCATGGCCTGCAGGACAGGTCCCAACAACCCCACGCGGCGCAGGCCACGTGACAAAGTGCGAGAACTTCGACGCCGACTGTGGGCCGCAGCCAAGCGGCATCCGGGAAGACGTTTCCATGCGCTGTACGACCGCATCTTCAGGCGTGACGTCCTGAAGGAAGCATGGAGGCGGGTGAAGAAGAACAGGGGGTCAGCGGGCATCGATGCCCAGACGCTGGCCGAGGTGGAAGAGCTCGGCGTCGATCGCTTCCTCGAAGAGATCGGTGCAGAGCTCGAGGCGGGGACGTACCGGCCGAGCGCGGTCATGCGGCGGTACATCCCGAAGGCGGACGGGAAGAAGCGGCCGCTGGGGATCCCGACAGTCCGGGACCGAGTGGTGCAGATGGCGGCGAAGCTGGTGTTGGAGCCGATATTCGAGGCGGACTTCCTTCCGTGCTCGTATGGCTTCCGGCCGAAGCGCAGCGCGACGCAGGCGCTCGAGCGCCTGCGCGTGTTGGGAGCGCGAGGTGGAAACCATGTGCTCGACGCCGACATCCGCGACTACTTCGGCAGCATCGATCACGAGCGACTCATGAAGCTCGTCGAGATGCGGATCTCGGATCGAAGGGTCCTCAAGCTGGTGCGGCAATGGCTCGAAGCCGGGGTGATGGAAGACGGCGAGGTGACGGCGATGCTCTCGGGGACACCCCAGGGCGGGGTCATCTCACCGCTGCTGTCGAACATCTACCTCGGCGTCCTCGACAAGTTGTGGCAGCGACGGCACGCCCACCTGGGCGAGCTCGTGCGCTACTGCGATGACTTCGTGATCCTGTGCAGGACCAGGAAGGCGTGCGAGGAGGCCGAGGTCAGGGTCCGCGAGATCCTGCGTCGACTTCGACTCGAGCTGCATCCCGAGAAGACGAGGCGCGTCGAGCTGAGCCGGGGACGGCAAGGCTTCGACTTCCTCGGCTGTCACCTGCGTAAGCGCATGTCCGGTCCGATCTGGGAGAAGGAACGCCGCAGAGCGTACTTCCTCCAGCGCTGGCCTTCGACGCGCAGCTTGACGCGGGTGCGACAGCGTGTGAAGGAGCTGACCGGTCGTAACCGCCACGGGGTCAAAGATGTGCGGGTGATCATCCGCGACATCAATCCGGTGCTGCGCGGCTGGGCCAACTACTTCCTCACCGGGAACGCCGCCGCGAAGTTCAACCAGATCGACACCTACGTATGGAGTCGACTCCGCGCCTTCATGGTGAAGCGCAAAGGTCGACATCTCCACGCGGGGGAGGCCAAGGTCTGGACACGCGACTTCTTCCACAACCACGGCCTCCATCGTCTGCGGGGGACCGTGCAGTACCCGGAGGCAGCGTAATGCAACGGCCCGAAAGTCCACCGGTAAGCCGTGTGCGGGAAATCCGCATGCACGGTTTGAACGGGGGTCCTGCCCTTCCTCCGGGGCAACAGCCGTACTCGGCAAGACCGAAGGAAGGGTAGGATCTACCAGTGCCCACCGTTGCGGAACTCGCCTCGCAGACCTACCAAGACGTCGGCTGCGTCCTCCTTATCGAGGGCTGGTCGATGGCCTTCACCGACCGCCACGAACTCGCCGGAGCCGGCGCCTCGTCCTGGATCGGCGACGAGGCGCACGTCGGCGCGGGCCGGACCGTCGTCCTCGGTCTGGAGCCGCCGCAGTTCGTCAAGCTCGCTGTCGGGATGGTCGACTCGGGCATGCTGCTCGACGACGACGCCGCATTCACGGTCGTCGACCGCGAGGGGCACCTGATCGGATTCGCGCTGGACGAGGGGGGCGACCCGCTGATCCAGCGACTGGCACCGACCGATGATCCGGCGCCCCCGACGCTGATCGGCGCCGGCGGCGACTCGGTCACGATCCACGGCAGGCACGTCAACGGCGAGGCGATCGGGGGCGAGGGCGAGCGGCGGCTGTTCCAGGTCCTCCCCGGCGATCCGCTCCCGGGTTTGGACCACGCCGCGTTCAACGCCCCTGAGGGCGAGGCCGGGCTGCGCGCTTCGGTCGTCCGGGACGGCGCGCGCTGGCTCGAGGGCCGCGCGGTCGCGCTCTACCTGATCCGCCGCGATCCGGCGACCGGGGTGTGGGCGCCCTGGGACGAGCAGTTCGCCAGCGGCTACTCGCTGATCTGGTGGGGCACGCTCCGAGCTGCGCGCGCGCAGTCGAGGGCGTGGACGCTCGAGTGTGAGGGTCCGAGCTCATGGCTGCGGCGCACGCTGAACGTCAACCGCCCGAGTGAGTGGCTGCCGCTCGAGACGCCGCTCGCGCTCGCCCCGGGCGAGGACAAGATCGCGGTCGCGTTCACGTTCCGCAACGGTGTCGGCTCACCGACCCAGGCGGCCGCGACCTCCGCGTACTCGGCGTTGGACACGATCACGAGCGACCAGAGCCCGGCCGGCCTCGCCGCCGAGATCGACGCCCGGCTGCAGGTGCTCGCGGCCACGGCGGGGGATGTCACGTTCAACAACTACCTCGACGGCCAGGTCTCGCTGACGCAGGACGAGCTGCAGATTCGCGTCGTCGAGGACGACGCGAGCAACATCTACGGCGCGACGCTGCAGCTCCGCATGCACGAGCGCGCGTGGCGGCACCTCGGCTGGGACCTGCGCCTGCAGGGAAGGCCGCCGGGCTCGACGCTGAAGTCGATCCACGAGGTCGAGGCGGTCGAGGGCTCGACGTTCTACGCGATCGCCGGCGACGCGACCGACGACCCGGCACCCGGCTACCTCGAGGCGCAGTTCAGCACCCTGGCTCTCGGCGCCTCGTGGAGCGACATGTTCAAGGTCGACAACAACTCGAGCCCGCGGGTGTTCCGCCCGGCCGACCTGAACTACGTCTCGGTCCTGTACCCCGACGCCGGCCAACCGCTCAAGGTGGGCGTCGGGCTCGACACCGTCTACCTCGAGGGCCAGCTCGCGCGGCCGCCCGCCGACGCGACGCTCGCTGGCGTGAGCGTGAACTCGGGCGTGTGCGACACGGCGGGCTTCTTCGCGGTGCGGGGCAGCTTCAAGGCCAGCCTCGACGGGGAGAGCGAGACGCAGTACCAGGTCGCGCGGGTGTCCTGGGTCGACGACGACAACCGCGTCGCCACGCACACCGACGGGCGCCCCCTAGTGTGGCTCGAGGAGTGGCTCGACCCGCGCGCGTTCGGCATCGCCAACGACCCGATCGCCTACGCGTGGGCGGCGAGCGACCTCGAGTTCGTCCCGATCGCGCTGCTCGGCTACAACCTCCACGGCCCCGACGTCGCGCACCGCGTGCTGCTCCGGCTGCTGCTGTCCTCGGGGACAGCCTCGTGGTCGGGCGTCGGCGACGGCGCGACGATCGACCCCGGCGACAACGCCCACGGCCTCGGAGGCAAGGGCGACGACCTCGAGCGCGCAGACCTCGGCCTCGGCATCCCTGAGGCCATGGTCGATGTCCTGAGCTTCGCCGCCGCGGCCGACGCCCTGCCCGGCGGGAAGGGTGGCCCGCTGAACATGACCAAGCTCGCCGCGATCGGGCCGTTCGACTCGCAGCAGCTCATCGAGGACATCTTGCGCCCGCGCGGCTGGTGCTTCTCGCTCCACGGCGGCCGCTACGGGCTTTTCCAGAAGACCGCCCCGCTGTCGCTCGATGACGTGCAGGTGGCGATCACCGAGGCCGACGTCGCCGGCGAGGTGGACGAGCTGCCGCCCTCCGAGACGGTCGAGTTCAACGCCCTCGAGCCGATCGACCTCATCGAGGTGCGCTACGGCGCGAGCCAGCTCGGCGACGGCGGCGAGGAGAAGACGCTGACGGTGAAGGCCCGGGACCCGAGGGCTTCGCTGCGCCGCGGCAACTCCAAGGCAGAGATCGACGGACGCACGCTCACCTGCGGCGGGGAGTGGTCGGGGCCGTTCACCAAGCTGTGGGGCACGGACATGGCGCGCTTCTTCGGCGAGCCGCACGCGCTGGTCACCTTGAAGGTCAAGGGCGACCGCGCGCGCGACATCTGGCCGGGGACCGTCGTCAGCTACACGTCGCCCTGGCCGGCGACGCGCGAGGGCGCCTACGGCATGACCGCCCGGATCGGTCGCGTTGTGTCGGTCGAGCGCGACCTACAGACTCTCGCGGCCACCGTGCAGATCCTCGTCGAGGGGAAGGACCCCACGATCGCCCGGCGCTTCGCCCCGCTCGCTCGGCTCGTCGATGATCACGCGACGATCGAGGAGCGCCACGACGCCACGACGCGCACTGTCTACTGCTACGCCGACGCCTTCGGCCGCGGCACGGATGAGAGCGACGTGGCCGGCTTCAGGAAGCCGGCATGGTCCACGGCGAGCGGCGACCTCATCGCTTACGTCTGGCAGTCGTGGGACGGGCTCACGTGGGAGTCGACGGCGGCGTTCTACGTCGAGAGCGTCGACTCGGTCGCGCACTCGATCACGTACAAGAGCGACACGTTCTCGGGCAAGATCTGGGAGAGGCGGTTCGGCGTGCTCATGCTGGCGCCGCATCCAGACCACGACGACGGCGCGTGGCCGCAATCGGTCTTCGGCGTCGTGTGCGGCCCGGACGGCAAGTTCGGAGCCGGGAACGCCGCGGGCTTCCCGTGGGTGGAGTGACGCATGCCGACGACGATCAGCCCCTACTCGAAGCCCGACACCGTGCTCCTGCTCGATGCAGCCGAGACGGACCCCTTCATCGATCACTCGCAGTACCGCCCGGGCACTGACCTCTCGGAGCAGTTCACCGTCCCCGCGACCAACTGGCTCGATGAAGCGAACTCGGCTCGAACTGCGCTCGACACGGGCGAGCTCACCTTGATCTGGAACATCAAGTCGGGCGAGTCCGGTGTCCTCATCGACCACGGCAACGCCAGCACCTACAGCTGGCGCATTGACATCAGCGGCAGCTCGGTCCGCTGCCGCTCCGACGGGACCACGCTCCTCTCCCTCGCGCTGCCCGACCTCGACGCCAGCGACCGGACCTTCCTCATCTCCTACTGTACCCACCCGGACGGCGCGAACCTGAGGCACGAGCTGCTCGTCTGGAACCTGACCACCGGCGCGCTCGAGACGGCCGCTGCGACTCAGCCGCTCGTGTTGGCAGCATCGGCGAGCGACACGCTCTCGGTCGGCGCGGCCTACGGCGGGGCCTTGCCGTTCACCGGCGGCCTCGACTTCCGGCAGGTGCGGATCGGCCGGCGGTTCCACAGCCAGGCCGAGCAGCGCGAGGACTGGGTCGCCGCGAGCACGCCGCCGGCGACGACGCAGGTGCGGCGCTCCGCCGTGCTCGTCCCGCACCGGGCGACCCTCGACGTCGCCAGCGACGGTTCCTTCGTCGGGCCGGCCCACCTGTGGGCGGGCCACGCGTTCGAGCAGTCGGATCGGCGCCTCGTCGGCCCGCTCGTCAACCTGCGCGTACCGGACCCCCTGGCGATCGACCATGAGTACGACGCGCCGACGTCGGCGTGGTGGCGGGCCGCGCCCGGCGACCCGGACGTTCGCATGTGCATCGCGCTGCTGTGGTGCCGACCGGTGCCGCTCAAGGTGAACCGTGCCCGCGTGCGACTGTTCGTGCGCCAGCAGAACCCGTCGAACACAGTGACGGCCGAGGTCCGCTGGCGCATGTACTCGATGGCGGGGCTCCCTGTCGTCGGCGAGCCACTCGGGCCGCTGATCTACCACCGCACCACGGCAGCGACGTGCTCGACCGACCACGGCACCGGCGCCGGCGAGTGGCTCGATCTCGGCGCGCTGCCGCTGGCGATCGACGAGCTCGGTATGACCTGGCTCGCAGTCGGCATCTCGATGGACGAGGGCTCGCCGCACGTCGCCAACACGATCGCCTACATGCACGCCGCCACGGTCGAGCCCTACTTCGAGCCCGCCGACGACGGCGCTCTCGACATCGCGGAGCTCTGAGCCATGGCCACTACCTATCGCCGCCGCTTCATCAGCGAACCCCAGACCTCCGTCCCCCTCGAGCCGCTCCGCGGGTCGCGGCTCATGAGCCGCGCGCGCGCGTCCGCGGTCCATGCTGCCGGAGACCGCGTGCTGTCGCACGGTCGGCGGATCCTGTGCAGCATCGGCCTCCACGGCGCCGAGAAGTGGAGCGTGCTCGACACAGGCATCTCGGCGTGGTCGCACCCCGACGCGACCACACCGCGGGTCGTGGCTCGCACGCCGCCGATCCGCCTCACGCCCGGGCACTTCGTCCGCGCAGTCCTGGTGGCGAACCCCAGCGGGCTCACGACCCAGCCGGACGGCCTCGGCGGCTATGAGACCGGCGGTCCCAAGGGCGTCGTGCGCATTGCGGCCACGTACGACAACGGGTCGTCCGTCACGGTGTCGCGAGACCTCTCGATCGCGGGCTCGGAGACGCCGAATGCTGCCCAGCCCGCCGGTGCGGGCGCCGCCTGGGCGCAGCTCCACCGACGCCGCTCGTCGCTGCTGCTGCCGGCCGACCTGACCGCCCCGGCGAACCTCGCCGCCTGGTGTGATGGCGCGACCGTGGCATTGACGGTGAGCTACATCGGCAGCCCGCGCGCGGTCGATGTCGTCGTGTTCGAGGAGCCGCTCGCGCTCGCGTACGACCTCGCCGCCGGCGACTGGACCGTGCCGATGCACGCGGCGGCGAACGGCGGCGACCTCGGCCAGCTCGCGGGCCCCGTGCCGGTGACGCGGCGCAGCACGAGCGACCCGGGCGGCGGCGCCGAGGTCGTGTGCGACGCCGCGGCGCGGCTGTGCCAGGAGCTCGGCCCGGTGCTGCTGTTCGTGTCGGCGTACGACGAGAGCAACCAGACGATCTCGGCGACCGAGACCGACGCGAAGCTGCTGACCGGGACCAGCTTCCGTGACTTCCTGACGACCGCGGCAGCCTCGTTCGACGCGACGAAGCCCGGGTGGTCCGCGTCATCCGGGGCGAACGCCCGGCGCGTGCAGGACAGCGAGGAGCACGTCGTGCTCCGGGACCTCGACAACGTCGTCCCGGTCCGCTGCTACATCTACGCCAGCCTGTCGGGTTCGAGCACCGGCATCGCTCGAATCGAGACGGCGGACCACAGCGTCGCGGAGGTCCGGGTCACCGGCACCACCTACGGATGGTTCTCGGCGCCGGGCCACTTACGCTGCGGGCTCGGGGCGCAGGACCCGACCGTGCTGCAGGTAAAGGGACGGACGACGACGGCCGGCGTCAGCCTCCGCTGGCGGTACCTGATGGTGGCGTTCGAGGATCTCTGAGCCGGCGGCGATAGCCTCCGTGCGATGCCGACGACGTACGACGACGACAAGCTGTTCCGCGGCGACTGCACCTTCGAGGGCGCCGTCGACATGTCCGGGGCCTCGGGCACGGGCGTCGTGAAGATGATCGAGGTGCCGTTCACGCTCACCGACATCCAGGCCGGCAGCTTGTCGAGCGACGCGGTCCCCGTCGGTGCGCTGATCCTCGGCGCGGCGATCACGATGACGACCGCGCTGACCTTCTCCGGCGGCGACACGACCGGCGTCACCCTCAAGGCCGGCACCAGCGGCGACGACGACGGGTACTTCGCCGCGACGCAGCTCTCGGGCGCGACCGGCTCGAAGCGCCCGGCAGCAGCGGGCGCGCTGATCGGCTTGCAGGTCGCCGGCGATGCTGGCTCGTGTGCGTTGGTCTTCGCCGCGACCGGCGGCTCGCCTGACCTCGCCGACGTGACGGCCGGCGCGGGCAAGCTGATGCTCGCGTACACGCTGTTCGCGTAACCGCGTTAGCGGGCGACGCCACGCTCGGGGGCGTGCGGCCGCGGCATCATGCACGTCGCCGGCGGGTGGTGCGAACGATGTCAGCCCAGCGGCTGTGGGGCCGTGCATCCCTCCGCGCCTCGTCGCGTGATAGGCGAGTGCGCTGGAGGTATTCATGTCTGTCGATCGACCTGTTCCTGAGCGCACCCACGTCGTCACATCAGGCACCTTCGCCGCCGTCCCACAGGGCTTTGAGGGCGGCGAGGGGAGCCTGCGCTACGTCATCAAGCCCGAGTTCCAGAGCGTGCCCGCCCCGGGCGACGCGGGCCGGGTACTATTTGCAGTGCCCCGCGGGCACGCGCTCCTCGACCTCGCGGCCGTCAACCTCGCCGACCTCGACCGCTTCGCCCTCGCCCGCGACTGCGAGCTCGTCGCCGCCGCGGTCCGCGACCACTTCGACGATCTGCTGCGCGTGGTCGCGGCGTTCGGCCCGCACGGCACAACCGAGCAGCAGGCCGAGGCCCTCGAGATCGCCGAGCGCTTGAAGCTCACCGAGAGCGCGGCGGCGAAGGCCGGCGGCGGCCTGCTCGGCATGGTGGTGATCGTCGGCGCGTGCCTGTTCGCGTCGTGCTTCGCGTCTTGCCCGCCGCCGAAGGGGGGCGAGACGACCCCGCCGGACAAGTGAGTCGTTGCGGGGTCGGTCGTCGTCGTGTAAGCCGGTGACGTGAAGCGCATGGCGCTCATGGTGGCGGCCATCGCAGCCCACGTCGGCTGGATACTCGCGCTCCGAGCCTCCGGCTTGGAGCCGCACGACGCCCCGGTCCTCCGCGTTGCGCTGATTTATGGGCCTGGATTGATAACAGCCGGTGCTGCGCTGCTCGTCGCGCGCCGCACGGGCCTCTTCACACCGGACGAGCTCGGCCTGCGCATGCCGGCGTGGGCGATGCGACGCGGCCGCGTCGGAGCGGGGATGTTGCTCCTGGCGATCTTCCTCGCCGGCATGCTGATCGACATCGCGGTGCCGCTGTTGACGATGACGGCGAACGGGATGAGTTACGAGGAGATCCTCGCGCACCTGCGCCGCTTCGAGTACTGGTACACGTTCGGGCGACTTGAGCCGCCGCCTCCGGCCTGGGCGATCGGTCTCGAAGCTGTCACGTCGATCCTCGCGCCGCTGTCCGAGGAGGTGCCCTATCGGGCGCTCTTGGTCCCGGCCACACTCTCGGTTTTGTCGCGGAGCTCGGCGGCCCTGGTGTCGGGTGCGGTGTTCTTCCTCGTCCACTGGCTCGCGTTCGGCGGAGCGCCGCATCCCGCCTACTTCGTGCATGGGTGGGCGTTCGCCTGGGTTTTCATGGTGGCGGGGCTGCCGGGTTCGATCGCCGCGCACGCCGGGGTGTGCTTCGGGGTGCTCGCGTTGGCGACCTTCGCTGGGTGGAGTTAGACCGGCCAGCACACATCGAGCAGCTCGGCGTCGATGACGATCGGGCGGCAGGTGAAGCCCTCGTTGCATGCCTCGTTGCACGGCGCTAGGCAGGCGCCCGAGGTCTGCTCGATGGGACAGGTGCAAGCGAACGTGCTGCACGACCAGCAGGCGGTGCCGATGACAGTGCCGAGCACGTCGATCACCGGACGGCACAGGCCGTCGCCGCCCGAGCCGGAGCCGGGCCCGTCATCGGCCGGGACGTCGCCGGTGGTGTCGCTCTCGGTGCCAGCGTCGCAGGCGAGCTCGTTGGCGTGGTCCATGTCGACGACGGGCGGCTCGTCGGGCTCGGGGTTGGTGTCGGTGCAGGCGGCCAGGAACGCGAGGATGGTGGGGGCGACGAAGGACTTCATGAGCTGGTCTCCGGGACAGGTGGTGAGGTCGCGCCGCGCCGGTCGAGCTCGACGCGGACCGCGGCCAGGAGGCGGCGCAGGTGCTCGGGCCCGCCGAGGAGCGTCCCGTCTTCGATCCACACCGCGAGGGCGCGCCACGCCCCCGCGAGGTCGCCACTCGACACGGCGAGGAGCTGCGCGGCGATCTCGTCGGCGCGGGCCGGGCTGCTGAGGATCGCCCGGCACCGCTCGCAGTTGATCGCCGTCATCGCCGAGGCGAGCTGCTCAGCGGGCACGCGCTGGCCGCAGAGGCCGCGCTGGCGAGCGCCCGGAGCCGCGTCGCGGGCGCTGTAGTGGATGCGCTCGCCGCGGGTCACTTCGCCTCGGCGGGGCGTGGCTTGGGCCACACGATCCCGTGCTTGATGAGCTTCCGGGCGAGGTGGCGCCGGCTGATGCCGAGGAGCTGCGCCGCCTCGACGATCGAGCCGGTTTGCTCGAGCGCGGCGATGCAGAGCAGGCGCTCGGCGTTCTCGAGGTTGAGGTCGGGCAGGGCGACGCGAGGCATCGCTCATCACCTCCTTGGCCGGCCGAGCAGGCGGGGCGAGCTGTCCTCGAGCGTCGTCTCGACGTCGAAGTCCGCGGCGCAGGTGTGCGGGCGAGTGACGGCGTGGCGGGGACCAGCCTCGCTCGCGCTGGCGACGATGACCCGGGGCAGACAGCGGCGCGGCGGCGTCGGGTGGTCGGGGCTGTCGATGAACCCGGCCACGGCGCTCATGTTGCCCTCCGAGCGCTGGTGTCCACGCCCTGGAGCGCGAGCATGCAGGCGAGGTAGCCGCGCGCCCAGGTGTTGAGCAGCAGCTCGCGGCCCGCGGTCGAGGTGCTCGCGTCGAGAATGCCGTCGGCGGTCAGCACCTCGGCGGCGCGGGCGGCGAGAACGTCATCCGTGCGGTTCGAGTCGAGGTCGGGCGCGGCCAGGCCCCGGGCTTCGAGGAAGTCGAGCGCGGCGGCCCGGGCCGCGCCCGCGTGGAGGAGGGACGGGAGGTCAACAGCCATGACCTGAACGTGCCCGCGGGAGGGCAGAGCTGGAATGACCCTTCGGTCATGACCTTTCGGTCATGGATTTAGGGTCCTGTGAGATCGAAGCTGCCGAACGTGTCGCGACCCCTCGACTTTTTGGACACGCGGCCGTCTGGCGTTTCGGTTGCTTCTGCCCGGATCGCGACCGAACTCACACCGGACATGTGCTTCAGCTTGGATGGCGCCGTCGCCGGCAGCACGCCGACCGTCAAGTCCGGCGCCGTCCCGACTCAGGTCGACAGCTCGTTCGCAGCGCCCGATGCCATGGGTTGAAACAACCCTCCGAAACCCATTGAAAATGTCTTGTCTTTTCAATGGGTTCGAGCGCCGATTGAATCCGAAGTGCCCTCTCGGACTGTATCAAATGTCCCAAAAGCCAGATCAGCCCTGGCACTTGGCCTTCCACTCGAGGAACCCCCGCGTGTGGTCGCCGTCGAGGTAGTCGCCGTTCCCGTTCGGGTCGCAGTAGCCGCCGGGCAGGGTGGCCGAGCAGGTTCCCGACGCGAGCCCGCAGATCGACATGGCGGCTGCCGCCTCGGGCGTGCAGGGGCAGTCGGTGATGCAGGCCGGGTGCTCCGCGCAATCGCCGTAGCACCACCCGGGCCCGTAGCACTCGAACTCGAGCTCGGAACCCTCGCAGATACCGTCGCCGCAGACAGCGGGTAGGGGTGGCTCGTCGCCTGTCGTGGTGCCGGCGTCGGTGGTGCTGGCGTCCGTCGTGGCGTCGCCCGTGGACGGGTACTTGCTGGTGGAGGCGTCGCCGGTGGTCGAGCTGGTCCATGCCTCGATCGAGGTCTCGTCGCCGGTGGAGCTGCTCGTGCCGGTCGAGGTGTCGGCCGACGTCTCGGTCGTGCTCGAGCTCGTGTCGTCGCCGGAGCTGCTCGTGGTGGACGTCGAGGTCGAGCCGCCGGTGCTGTCCTCGTCGGGGTCGGTGATGATGACGACGACGCCGCCGCCACCACCGCCGCCGCCGTGGGTGGTGACGGTGGCTTCGCAGGCGGTGAGGGTGAAGAGGAAGATCGCGGTGAGCGGGCGGATGATCAGCATGCCCACGACCGTCCGGTCGCGGCGGATCGAGCGTCTACGGCAGCCCCGGTCGCGACCGAGATGTCAGCTTTACGGTCTTCCGGGCAGGTCCTGGGCGGCGCGGCCGCCAACTGTGCGAGACCGCGACGAGATCCGCGCGAGCGCCTTCGACCATGTCCTGAAGGACAGCCGGTGCTGACACGAACGCGCTCGTGCCAAACTCTCGGTGATCCGGGGCGACATATAGTGATGCGCAGTGATCTGCGCGTCGCCCGCAAGGCCGCGGCAATACCCGGAATTAGGAGGTCCTGGCGGGTTTGGACCGGGTTTTGCCGCGGGTCCCTGCGGTTTTGCGACATACTTGCGCCGCGGCGCGGCACTCTGTCAGGCTCTGGGGGTCATGCCGAGACATCCGCGAGGCGAGACCTTCGGTCGCGGCCGTGTCGCTCGGGGCCTCTCCGCCTTGGTGCTGGTGCTGGCGGCGTTTTTGGGCGGTTTGCCGGCCTGGGCCGCGCCGTTCGCGGGCACCGGCCACGCGCCGATCAGCGAGAAGGTCGACAGCCTGAAGGCCCGCGGCCAGGCGCTCGAGCGGGCGCGGCGGGCGGCGCTCGAGGCGGCGCTCGAGCAGCTCGGGCCGGCGGACGCGGTCCAGCGGAAGAAGATCCTCGACGAGGCCGCGGTGTGGACGCGGGCCTATCGGGTGCTGCAGCAGGGCGACGACGGGGCGACGGCGACGGCGGTTGTGTCGGTCGAGATCGACACCGGGCGGCTGTCCAAGGCGCTGGCCTTGCCGGTCGCGCCGGCGGCGAAGGAGGGCCCGGCGCTGGTGGCCGTGCGCGGCGAGGGTTGTGCCGAGGGGGCCGCGGAGGCGCTGGCGCAGCGGTGGATCAAGGCGGGCCTCCTCCGCGACGGTCGCGGCGGGACGATCTCCGCCGCCTCGGCCAGGACCCTCGAGCTCCGCTGTCGCGAGCTCGGCGCCGTCGCGTATCCCCACGGGATCGTCGTCGAGGCGGCCGTGGTCCTCCGCGGCGAGGGTCGCGACGGCTCGGCCTCGGCCACCGCCACCGGCTTCGCGGCCGACGCGGCGGCGGCGGCGGCCTCGGCCCTCGAGAGCGCCTCGAGCCAGGTCTCCGGGGCCATGTCCGTGCAGTCAGCCGGCGGCGGCCTGCGCCTGCGCCTCACCACCCCGTGGCCGGCGGCGCGAGTGCGGCGGCTCGAGCGCGCGATCGCGGAGTCGGTGATCGGGGCCCAGGCGGTCAAGGTGGCCGCGGTCGGCGGCGACGGCTCGGTGACCTTGAAGATCGACGGCCCGCTCAGCGCGGCCGAGCTCCAGGAGCGACTCGCCGCGGTGCAGGTGCCCGGGGCGACGCTCGTGGCATTGGAGGTGGAGGGGCCCGATGTCGTACACGCGCGGCTGCAATAGGATGAGCAAGATGAGCGGGATGGGGTGGATGGGCGCGCTGGCGCTGGCGCTGGCGCTGGCCGGCGGTTGCAAGCGCAGCGAGCTCAGCGGGGCCGAACAGTCGGCGCCGCTCGTGCTCGAGGTGGCCCCCGCCGACCTCGACGCCGAGGTGTTCGTCGACGGCAACTACGTCGGCCAGGTCAAGGTGCTGCAGGAGCCGGAGACCGGTCCGCTGCTGCTGGCCCCCGGGATCCACCGCATCGAGGTCCGCAAGCCCGGCCGCTTCCCGGTCCAGGTCACGGCCACGGTCAAGAAGGACCGCAACGGGCCGGTGGTGATCCGCGCCGAGCTGCTCGAAGACCCGAGCTGAGGCCGGGCGCCGAAGATGGGCGAAGGGACATGTCGGAGACGACATGTCCGTTTGAGCATGCGTGAAGGGGCATGTCTGCGAGGGCATGTCCGGACGACGCTGCGGGCGAGGCAGGGATGTTTCGCGCGCGCGACGGCACGAGCGCTGGGGCATCGCCGGTCGCAGGGGAAATTCCCGTCGGTGCGAGCGCCGTGCGAGGCTGCCGGGGACCGGCGGACAAGGCCCCGGCGGACGGGTGCGTCCGTCGTGGCGGGCCGGGCGCGGCGGAGCCTCCTCGGCGTCAGCCGTCGCGGAAGCGGCGGAGGTCGCGGTCGGTGAAGGGGCCCCACTCGGGGGTCATGGCGCCGGCCTTCAGCGAGTCGGCGCGGTACCACGGCGACAGGGCGCCGTCGCTCGGGTTCTTGAGCACGTGGAACTGCTGGGCCGGCATGTAGCTCTGGCCGAGCAGGAAGTAGCGCTGGCCCTGGTCGTCCTCGGCGAGGTCGAGGACGAGGACGGCGTGGCCGGGGAAGCCGCCCTGGACCAGGACGTCGCCGGCGGTGAGCTGGGCCAGCTCGCGGCGCGGCAGCTCGGCGGCGATCGAGGCGGTGCCGGCGTAGGTGAAGAGCGTGCGCATGTAGCCGCGCAGGGTCTCGCGGGTGGCGGGGCGGGGGCTGCCGGGCACGCGCTCGGCCTTCTTGCCGACCAGCTTGAGGCGGGTCCCGCCGAGGTAGGAGGCGAAGTCCCACGGGGTGCCGTCGGTCAGCTTGAAGGCGATCGCGCGCCGCTGGTCGGCCGCCCACTGGTACTCCACGCGCAGGCGCATGACTGCGTCGGCGCACTGCTGGAGGTCGCGGTCGCCGACGTCGATGTCGACCACCCGGAAGTGCGCCGCCTGGTTGCCCTTGGTCTCGCCGCTGTACAGCAGCACGGGTGCCCCCTCCGGCAAGAGCGGCAGGCCGCGCAGCCAGGCGCCGAAGCTGCCCTCGGGCAGCGGGACCCGCCGCGCGCCCGCCGGGGGGGCGATCGCCGCGGCCAGCTGCTCGCGCGCCGGCGGCTCGCCGCCCGCCTCGGTCAACCAGCCGTAGCGGGTCAGCGGCGGGACGTCCGGCTTGCTCGAGGTGTCCGCAGGGACAGGTGAGGGGGCGGTCGGGGCGGCGGCCGAGGGTGTCTCTTTGGAAATGTCCTCAGGAGCATGTCCTTTGGAGCCTGTCCCATCGGACCTGGACGAAGGCGGCGAGGCGCCCGCAGGCGGCGCGGCCGGTGGGGCGACGCCGGCGGAGTCGCAGGCGAGCAGCGAGGCGAGGCCGAGGACGACGCGACGGAGCATCGCCGGCAGTATGCGCCGAGGCGGGACCGCAGGGCAGCGCGCGTTCGCCCGGGAGGCCGGCGTCCGCCGAAGCTGGGGTCTCATGCGTGAGCCGGCGCGCCGGCCAGGCGGGACGAGGGGCCCATGTTGCCGCGATCGGGACCAGGCCTCGACGCCCGGAGCGGCGAGGACGGGTCGCCCGCCGTCGATTGTTCGGGCGCGAGCCTCGGCCACGTGACAGCGAGCGAGGCGACGCTCGCGGTCGTCCTTCGGGGGCGAGCCTCGGCCACGTGACTGGATCGCGCGAGCGAGGCGACGCTCGCGGTCGTCCTTCGGGGCGAGCCTCGGCCACGTGACAGTGGATCGCGCGAGCGAGGCGACGCTCGCGGTCGTCATTCCCCGGGCCTCGGCGCCCGGAGCGGCGAGAATGGGTCGCCCCCGTTGATGTTCGGACGCGAGCCTCGGCCACGTGACAGTGGATCGGCGAGCGAGGCGACGTTCGCGGTCGTCGTTCCCCGGCCTCGACGCCCGGAGCGGCGACAATGGCTCGCCCGCCGTCGATTGTTCGGGCGCGAGCCTCGGCCACGTGACAGCGAGCGAGGCGACGCTCGTGGTCGTCCTTCCGGGGGCGCGAGCCACCGCGTCGCGATGTGGATCGATCGTGCGAGGCGTCGCGCGCGAACGTTCGTCCCGCGGGGCGAGCGGGGGCCGCTCTCAGCGGTTCGTTCAGCCGCGGGCGCGGGCCTTGACGCCGTCGATCTCGTCGACGGCGACGTGGACGATCACGCTCTCACCAGGGCGGCGGGGCTCGGTGCGGTCGAAGCGGTGGGTCGGGGGCTCTTTGTTGCGGCGGAGGCCGACCACCGGCGCGTCGAGGAGGGCGCGGATCTCCGTCGCGTTCTTGCCGGCCAGGGGACTTTGGGCCGTGATCTCGAGCTCGAGCGTGGCCATCAGCGTGTCGCCCAGGCGGTAGGCGCCGTGGATCCGCTCGTCGAGGGCGGCGGCGGCGAACTGCGGCGCGGAGATGGCCGAGGTGGAGAAGATCGAGTCGACCGAGAACGCCTTGCCGAGCTTGCGCGCCATGTTCTGGTCGAAGAAGCGCATGACGAGGCGGATGTTCGGGTTGATCTGGCGCGCGTCGAGGCCGACCTCGAGGTTGACGAGGTCGTCGTCGGTGCAGGCGATCAGGCAGGCGGCGTGGTCGAGGCCGAGCTCGCGCAGCAGGCTCTCGCGGCGGGCGTCGCCGATCACCAGCGGGACGTTGCGGGCCCGCGCCTCCTCGACGAACGGGCCCTCGCCGCGGGCCTCGACGACGATGACCGGCCGGCCGCGGGCCAGCAGCTCCTCGAGCACGCGGAAGCCGACGTGGCCGAGGCCGATCAGGATGATGTGATCGCGGTAGGTCTGGGCCATGATGCGGATCCACGCGGTCTGGTGGTTGTTGAAGTCGAACAGCGACAGGCCCACCTTCAACAGGCCCTCGGCGACGATGAAGGCGCCGGCGATCGGGACCGTGAAGTACATCAGCCGCAGGACCCAGTCCTCGGGCAGGCTGCTGACGTGCTCGAAGAACAGCTGGGTGTAGACCTGATAGCAGGCGGCGACGAAGTCGAGGCCGGCGACCTCCTGCGCGCTCCCGCGCCCCAGCAGGGTCAGGCCGCCGGCGATCGTCAGCCCGGCCAGGATCGCCAGCCGCGGCGCCAGCAGGCGCAGGGCGTACGCCAGGAAGCGCAGGCGGGCGAGCAGCGGCGTGCGGACGCGGCGGACGGGCATGCGGGCCGGCTACGGTAACGCGGGGCCGGCCGGACAGGGAAGGGCTCCGTCCGGCGGCGAGATCGCCGGCGGCCCGCGCGGGATCGGCCGTCTGGCGACGAGGACATGTCCTCACGGACAGGACAGAAACTGTGCTGTCGATCAATTCCGATCGGGCGTCGGCTGAACTCGTATGCAGGCCGCCCATCGGCGATTCGATCGGAACGATGATTCATCCGATGCGCCGGCCGGTGATGTCGCGCACTTCGCTGTCACATCGCAACTCTTCGCTGCGGTCAATGGCCGCGGAGGCCAGGCCTCAGGGGATGTAGGATGCGCGTGCCGCGGGCTGTCCGGCCTGACAGGTGATACCCGCGGTCTCCGGTCGAGGGCGGGACCGTGACAGCGACCCATTCGCGCTGTCATGACCGGTGCTCACATTCTGACCGATCCGACACGCCGCCTCGTTCGTAGCGCCGGGATGCGCACAGGCGATCGCAGACGGTCGATCGCTGTTTATTCGCAGAGCGCCGGCGGTCTGCCGCGTGACCTGGAGCAGAACTCTGTTTCCGCCGCAGTCGAGTGTCCGCTCGCGCGGGCCTGCCGACGGGTCGGCGAGCCAGGCCGAGTGCTCGTCGCAATCTTCCGCGCCCGCAGGTGCTGCGATCGAAGCGGGCGCCGGCCGACGGCCGCAGAACTACCGATATTGAACGGAGTTCAGGGCACAGGGGTGGCGGCGGTTTGAATCGTCAGCTTGGCCCGTGTCCTGTGCTTCCGCGTGTGCGGACGCCATTGCGGTCCGGCTCCATAAACGCGGCATAAAGACCGTGCAGAGGCCTGTTCGCGCAGATGGTGATGAAGACGAGTGGCGCGGAGACGCGAATGCGTTTGAGATGCGCCGCTGGCGAATTATGTCGTGACTCAGCCAAGGGTTTGCGGCATATCTGGCCCATGAGCATCCTCCACCGTCTCCGGTCCGATCTGCAGCGCAGCGTCGCGGAGCACCAGGCCATCCTTTTGGCGCAAGTGCTGCGGCAACGGTTCACCGAGCTCACTCTCGGCGACCTGCGGGAGATCCTGACGAGCCCTCTCGGACGCGGCCTCGACAACCTCAAGCTCGCCGAACTCAGCCAGAACGCCGCGGCTGGGGACGTGAGCCGGGGCGGAGGCAAGACGGCGAAGCGTGGCGGCGGACGGGTGTCCAGGACGGACGCGTCCGCCTCGCTGCGGTCCGGACGATCGCCCAGCGCCACCAGCAGCGACTATGTGTCTTCGATCGTCGAGATGCTGCAGTCGGCAGGGACCGGGCTGACATCCGGTGAACTGCGGGCCAGGCTGGGCGGGAGCCCGAGCACGATGTACCGGGCGGTGACCGAGCTGATCAAGGCCGGCAAGGTCCACAGCGAGGGCAAGCCCGCCCGCTACTCATGGATCCCCGGGGCCGAATACGAGGTCCCCGAGGACGAAGACGACGACGCGGCCACACTGCCGCCGCCGAGCAAGCGCGGCCGTCCGCCGGTGGTGTCGGCACGCACGCTCGAGGGCCGCGCCCATTACGACTCGGCCGTCATGACCCTGCTGCAACAGACCAACGGCTGGATCGGCGCCTCGCAGCTGCGCGCCCACGTCGGCGGCTCCGACAATCAGGTCCGCATCGCCCTCCACCGCCTGGTCGCCTCCGGCCAGGTCGCGCGCCGCGGCGAGCGCAACTCCACCGAATACCGGGTCACCAGTCGAGCCTGAGCGACCATGCATCGCTCGTCCGTCGCCCTCGCCGTCGCCCTCTTCGCCGCGTGCGGCCAGGGCTCCGATTCGAGCGAGTCGAGCTCGACCACCGGCACCACCGAGCCGACCGGCACTTCGACCACGACCTCGACCGCCACCGCGGAGCCGACCACGACCGCGGCGGTCACGACCTCCGCGGACACGACCGACGCCGGCACCACCACCGGTCCGGCGCCCTCCTGCGAGACCTCCGCGATGGACTGCGGCGTCGACGTCGGCGAGCAGATGTCGTTCTGCCCCGACGAGGAGGACGCGGTCGGCTCGCTGGTGATCGACGTGCTCGGCCCGGGCCAGATCCGGCTCACCGAGCTCGGCCACGACGCGGCCTGCGACCTGACGTTCTCGCCCAAGGTCCAGCTGCTGCCCAACAACTCGATCCTCGTCATCTACGACATCGGCGGCAACCCGATGGATAATTGCGTGTGCAAGTACACCATCTCCGCGGTGCTGTCGAACCTGACGAGCGGCACCTGGACGGTGCAGGTGGCGTCGTTCATGCAGCAGGTCGAAGTGCCGTGAACGCGCGGCGCCGGGCCCCGCGAAGGGTCCGGCAGTGTCTGCTCCGGCGCGTCGGCGGTCAGAGGTGCCGCTCGGGGGCCAGCGCCGGCTCGGCCATCGGCAAGATCCACGGGGCCGGCCAGATCGAGTGCGGCTGCTTCACGAGGTCGACGTCCGGGTCGATCATCAATTGCCGCGGGCGACCGTTCAGCGACACGCTGGCGATGGCGCGGATCTGGATGTCCTCGTGGCCCTGCGCGCGCAGGTCGGCCGCGAGGTGATGCGCGAACTGCAGGATCATCTCGGGCCGGCCCGACATCTCGGAGCGCTGCCAGCTGGTGAGGTACTGCCGCGCGTCGACCTCCCAGGTCCGCTCCTCGTGCGGGTCGGTGGCGAGGAAGCGGACCTTGGACTCCTTGTCGCGCAGCTTCATCCGCCACGAGAACTTGTGGCCCTCCTCGGTCCACGCGACGTCGCCGGGATACAGCCAGTGACGCAGCGGGAACAGCAGCTGAAACCCGCAGTACACGCCGAGGAGGGCGAGGATCAGCCGCTGCCGGGGCTGCAGGCCGATGCGCAGCGCGGCGGTGACCGGCTCACGCGCCCGCGCGAGCCACGGCTCGAAGCGATCGCGCGTCCGGAGGCCGAACAGGCGGGCGAGGAACCGGCCGAAGCGGCGCGGCCAGTCCGGCTCGAAGAACATCAGGGTGGCGGCGGCCATCACCCACGGGAAGATGCCGATGGTGAACACATAGCCGTTGACGAGGTTGAACAGCAGGGCGCCGACGAACGCGAACGGCCGCGACTTGCGCCACAGCAGGAACGGGACGATCAGCAGGTCGAATAGCAGGCCGCCCCAGCTGAAGAAATAGACGACCCATTCCTGCGTGAAGAGCGGCCCGAACACCGGCCGGTTGGCGCGCGCGGCCAGCCACATGCGCATCGGCTCGCCCTGCAACCAATCGGCGTTGAGCTTGGCGATCCCGCCGAACACGTAGGGGATGCCGATCTGGAACCGCACGAACCACAGGGCCCAGGCCGGCGCGGTCTTGGCCCGCAGCCGCGGGCGCAGCCAGGCGTCGACCGAGTACGCGCGGCCCGCGGGGACGAAGATCATGGCGAAGGCGATCAGCGCGATCAGATAGAAGTGATTGAGGTAGCGCGCCTGCTCGAGCAAGAACCAGTAGCTGAAGCCGAGGAAGAACACGGTCGCGGCCACGCGATAGCAGAAGCCGATCATCACGCAGGCGGCGGCCAGGGCGAGCACGAGGAAATGCACGTACATGCCGTCGCCGGGCCACGGACGGACCCAATCGAATCCGTAATAGGTGAAGTGGAACCCCGGCTGGATGTACGTCGCGCCGATCTTGCCGTAATAGCGCCACACGTCGACGATCATCAGCAGGCCGAACGCGATCCGGAACCACACCAGCGAGGCGATGTCGACCGGGGCGAACAGCCGCTCGTGCAGCGGCAGCCGAGGCCGCACGCCCCTGCCCGAGACCGCGGCCCCGAAGCCGCTGGTGGCGGCCACGACCGGGACCTCTTCGCGGCGAGTGATGGAGTGGGACGAGGAGTTGACGTCCATGAACCCATCGATAGCGCCGGGCGCAGCGCCCACCGCCTGCGCGCCTCCGTCATGCCCCCGAGCCTCCGGGGGCGCCGCGAGAGTGACGCCGGTCGGCGAGGGTCCAGCGCGCCCGGCGGCCGGGCCGGCGATCCAGCGCACAGTTCGGCGAGCCGCCGGCAGGCGGCTGGACTCGTCCGGAGCGCGCTGCCGCCGCCTGCGGAGGGGCGGGGGCCTCGGGCCGCGCGGGGGCCGGTCGCGTCGTCGCCTCAGGACCTCGTCAGGTCGCGCGCCCGGACCCGCTCGTGCGCGCAGGAAGCCGTAGGACCTGTTCCAAGGGGCAGGTTCCCCGCGGAATGGTGCGAGCGTGGCACGAGCGACATGTTCGCGTGCGAATGGCGAGAGCGGCGAACCGAGGGTGAGGGGAATCGCGACGAATGGGCCGCTCCGGTGAATGGCCGCAGGACGGGGATTACGGCGAGTGCCCGCTCCGAGCGCCGCGATCGCGGCATTTCGCGGGGCCTTCGCTTGTTCTCCCCGCGCTGGTCGCGTCGCGCGTCGGTCCCATCAAAGCCGGAGATGTTCTCTCCTCGCTTGCCAGCTTGCCGGATCCCCCGACGCGAGAACGCCTTGAAATGCCCCGGGTCACGGCTCGAGCCGCGATTGCTCGAAATCGCCCATGAAGAATCTCGCATGCACCCGCCCTGGGGGAGATCCCGGTGTACAACCCTGAAGCCCATGTCGCTCTTCGCCTCGCTCCGCGCCACGGCGTGCGTCGCCATGCTGTACTTTGGGACAGGTTCGAACCGAGTCGCCGCCGGTCCGCCGGCGACCACCGGCGCCCCGCCGCCGACGGCCGCGCCGACGCTGAGCAAGCCGGAGCCGCGCGAGCTGGCGCCGGCGCCGCTGCGTCCGGGGCCGCTGCAGCGGTGGACGGTCGAGCAGGTAATCCGCGCGGTCCAGGCGAAGCACCCGCGGATGGCGGCGCTCAAGGCCCAGCGCGGGGTCCTCGACGCCCGCGTGCTGACGGCGCGCACGTCGATCCCCAACCCGTACATCCTCTCGGACAACGGCACGGCCGAGTACACCTACCGGCTCGGGGTCACGCAGACGTTCGAGCTCGGCAAGCGGCGCCGGCGCGTCGAGGTCGCCGGGGCGCAGGTGGGGGTCCACGAGGCCGACCTGCGGATCCTCGCGGCGACGCTGCGGGCCGAGGCCCGGCGCACGTACATGGAGGCGTTCTTCGCCCAGGAGCGCGAGGCTCAGTTCATCGCCCTGATCCGCAGCGTCGACGAGCTGCTCGGCCAGGCCGAGGCGCTGCCCGGCGACATCCCGCGCGCCGACGTGCTCGAGGCCAACACGACCCGCCTGCACGCCCGTCAGGCGCTCGAGCAGGCCAAGTTCGAGCACCTCCAGGCCGATATCCGCCTCAACAGCCTGCTCGGCAACCCGCCCAGCGTCGAGCTCGAGCTGGTGTCGCCGGCGCGCGACCGGCCGCCGAGCTGGCTCGACCTCCACAACGACGACTGGCGCAACGAATTCCTGTCCGCCTACGACCACCTGATCGTCGAGGCGCTGCGCCAGCGGCCGGAGCTGGCTCGGCTGAAGAGCACGCGCGAGGTGGTCGACAAGGAGGAGCGGCTGGCCCGCGCGAACCGGGCCCCGGACATGGTCGTGTCGGTCGGCCCGGACATGGTGCCGAACGGCAAGCCGCTGTGGGGCGCGTTCTTCATGCTGTCGCTCGAGGTGCCGCTCCTCAACCGCCAGCAGGGCCCGCTCGCGGAGGTCCGGGCGGTGCGCGAGCAGATCGATCAGGAGGGCGCGGCGCTGGCCCACGAGATCGCCCGCCAGCTCGCCGACGCGGTCGCCCTGGCCTCGTTCCAGCAGTCGCAGCTGCGCCTCTACGAGGGCGAGCTGCTGCCCACCGCCGACGCCGTCTACGAGGACGCGCGCCAGGCCTTCCTCGCCAACCAGTCGCCGTTCCTGGTCGCGGTGCGCGCCCAGGAGGCCCGCGTGCTGGTCTACCTGGCCTACTTCCGGGCGCTCGCGGCCTACCACGTGGCCCTCGCCGGGGTGGAGCAGGCGCTCGGATTCCCAGCGATTTGAGACATGTCCGAGGAGACATGCCTCAAAGGTAATGCCCTAAAAGACATGTCTAATAGGGCATGTCGTCGAGGACAGAGCGATTCGGGCGCGCGTTCGCGCGGTGAGGGGCGGCTCGGGCGTTCGCCCAGGCGAGGCGCGTGCCGCCGCTGCTCCAGGATGCAGTCGGGGAATTCCCGCCGCTCGCGGCGCCGAAGTCGAGGACGTCGGCGGGTCGCCCTCGCGTTCCCGCAGGCCCGCTGGCGCGGAGGATGACGGACGTCCGAGGGACCGCGGACGGCGACGTCGTCTCGCCTCGCGGCTCGCTCTGCACGAGGACGCCGCGCAGGGCCCGCGAGCGACGCATCCTACGACCTCGGCAAAGCAGAGAGGATGTGCGAGGTTCCGCCCTCGCGCATGGACCTCGACCGGAAGCCCTGCACTCCCGACGACCTGCTCGTGCTCGACCGGCTGCGCACGCCGATGTGGATCGTCGACCTGCCCCAGGCCGCGAGGTGGTGGTGCAACCGCGCCGGCCTGGCGATGTGGAACTCGCCGTCGCTCGCGGAGTGGAGCGGGCGCAACGCGGGGCATTCGCCGTCGGCAGCGACGTTGACGCGCATGGAGAACCTGCGCCGTCGCTTCGAGCGCGGCGAAGTCGCGACCGAGCGCTGGACCTTCTACCCCGACGGCGCCCCGGCGCCGGTGGTCGCCGAGTGCCGCGCGTCGGGGCTGCTGGTCGCCGACCGCCCCGACGAGCCCGGTCGGCTGGCGATGCTCGTGGAGGCGCGGCCGCTGAGCGCCGAGGAGATCCTCGCGGAGGAGCGCCGCGGCTACGAGGCGCTGCGCCACATCGGCGAGCTCGTGTCCTACTACGCCGCGACCGGCGAGGCGCTGCTGCGCAACCCGGCGGCGATCCGGGCCCTGGGCGATCCGGTCGCCCCGGGCGAGGCGCAAGATCAGCTGCTCGCCGGCTTCGTCGAGCCGGCGCAGGTCGCCGAGCTCCGCGCCTGCGTCGCCGCGGACTCGGTCTACCGCGCCGACACCCTGGTCCGCACGACCGCAGGCGAGCGCTGGTACGACACCGAGGCGCGCGTCGTCCTCGATCCTGTCACCGGCAAGCGGGGCGTGCTCGTCACCCAGCGCGACATCGCCGAGCGCCGCGCCCACGTGGAGGAGCTCGAGCGCAGCCGCGAGCTACTGGCCGCGCAGGCGGAGGAGCTGCGCAACCTCGCGGCGCCGGTGATCCGCGTCGGGGCCGGCGTGCTCGCGCTGCCGCTGATCGGCGAGCTCGACCGCGACCGGATCGAGGTCGCCCTCGCGGCGCTGCTGGAGCGCACCGGGGCCGAGCGGGTGTCCCGCGTGGTGCTCGACCTCACCGGCGCCGCCGACATCGACGAGGCCGCCGCGGAGGGCCTGCTCCGGATCCTCCGCGTCGTCCGCCTCCAGGGCGTGGCGCCGGCCCTCAGCGGGGTCCACCCCCGGCTGGTGCACGCGATCCTGGCCGCTCGCCTCGACCTCGGCGGCGTGCCCTGCTTCCAGACCCTCGAGGACGCGCTGCGGGTTGGGTGACCGCCAGGACATGTCCTCGAGGGCATGTTTCTGAGGGTGACGGATGAAGACTCCGGACATGCTCCGAAGCGCATGTCTATCAAAGCATGCTCCGAAGGACATGCACTTGAGGGCATGCTCGAAAGGTCAGCCGGATTCGGTGCGCTCGTGGTCGAGCGTCTCGGCGACCCCGAAGGCCGCCGCGCGGGTGATCCGGCCGGCCAGGGCGGGGTCGGCCTCGACCTCGGCCAGGAGCTCGCGCAGGGCGTCCACCAGCGCCGCGGCGTGCGGGCGCGCGGCGGGGTCCTTGGCGAGGGTGCGGTCCACCAGCTGCGAAAGCGCCAGCGGCAGGCCGGGGTCGACGTCGCACAGCGAGCGCGGCTGGTAGGTCATGTGCTGGGTCACCGCCTCCCACGGCGTCCGGCCGCGCAGGCCCAGCGGCGAGACGCCGACGACGAGCTCGTAGAGGAGCACGCCGAGGCTGTAGACGTCGGAGCGGCCGTCGTACTCGGCGCCGGTCAGGCGCTCGGGGGCGATGTACCGCGGGGTGCCGAGGACGTGGCCCACGCCGGTGAGCTCAACCGAGGCGGCCTCGGTGACGCGGCGGGCGAACTTGGCGATCCCGAAGTCGAGGACCTTGACGACCTCCTCGCCGCGCTCGTCGCGGTGGAGGAACAGGTTCTCGGGCTTGATGTCGCGGTGCAGGATGCCGTCGGCGTGGGCGGCCGCCAGCACCTCGGCGACGACGAGGGCGATCGCCAGGACGCGAGCGAGCCGCGGCGGGGGACCGCGACGGCGGGCGTCGGCGAGGGTCTCGCCGGAGAGCAGCTCCATGACGAGGTAGGGGATCCCGCTGCGCGCGACGCCGAAGTCGAGGACGACGGCGGCGTTGGGGTGGCGGATCCGCCACTCGCCCTCGCGGCCGAAGCGGGCCAGCTGGGCGCTGGTGATGACGCCGCCCGAGGGCCGGAACACCTTGATCGCCACCGAACGACCGCTGGCGACCTCGCTGCCGCGGTAGACCACGCTGAAGCCGCCGGTGCCGATCCGCTCGTGCAGGGCGTACCGGCCGTCGATCTCGCTGCCCGGCAGGGCCTCGACCACGGCCGAGAACAGCTGGGCGATCTGCCGGTTGGAGCGCAGCAGCTCGTTGTGCGAGCGCTCGAGCTCGGTGTTCTTGCGCGCGAGCTCCTCGACGTACTGCCGCAGCTGGCGCTCGGCCTGCTTGCGCTCGGAGATGTCGCGCACGATCGCCGTGAACCGGCGGGCGTCGCCGTGGGCCCACGTCGACAGCGACAGCTCGATCGGGAAGCGGGCGCCGCCGCGGCGCAGGCCCTCGAGCTCGACGGTGCGGCCGACGACCCGGTAGTCGCCGGTCGCGCGGGCGCGTCGCAGGCCGGCGCGGTGGGCCTCGCGGAAGTCGTCGGGGATGATCTCGGTGACGCTGGCGCCGAGCATCTCGTCCGCCGGTCGGCCGAAGATCCGCTCGGCGCCGCGGTTCCACTGGGTGATCAGGCCGGCGCCGTCGATCGTGACGATGGCGTCGATCGCGGTCGCGGCGACGGCCTCGAACAGCGCGGCCGAGCCCGCGTCCCGCTCGGCCCGCAGCGCCGCCAGCTCCCGGCGGAGGGCGGCGAGTTCGTCGTGGTCGTCGCCCGACTGCATCCCTAGGCGCCCCCGCGGCCGCGGACCTGGAGGTTGTAGCGCCGCACCAGGCGGGTGAGGACGTGCCGGCTCGACAGGCCGAGCTCGCGCCAGACCGGCTCCTGGCGGCCCTCGTGGCGGTCGAGGCAGCGCTGGATGACGTCCGGCGGGATCGTCAGCGGATCGAGCTCGGCCCGCGCCGGCGGGGCGGTGTCGAACAGCCTGTCCCCAGGGACAGGTGAAACGGCGACGGACGGAGGTGTCGGAGAGGACATGTCCTCGGGGACATGGGGCGCCTCGCCGGGGTGGGGCGCGACGTCGACGGTGTCGCCGGTCGAGGCGGCCATGGCCTGCCACAGCAGCGACTCGAGCTCGCGCACGTGGGTGGTGAAGGGGTGCGAGGCGAGCTGCTCGATCAGGCGCCACGACACGCGGGGCGGCCGCGCGGGGTCGCCGTCGGGGAAGAACCGGCGCGCCAGCAGCGGGTCGGCCCGGGCCAGGCGCCGCAGGATGTGGCGGGCGATCAGGGGGATGTCGGCGCGCTGCTCGCCGAGGCCGGCGAGCTCGAGGCGCAGGGGCAGGCGGGCCAGGACGTCGTCCTTGAGCGCCTGCGGCGGGCGGTTGGTGGCGGCGATCAGGCGGAAGTCGGCGCGGCGGGCCGCGGCCTCGCCGAGGCGCGAGTACTCGCCGCCGTCGAGGACGCGCAGCAGGTGGGCCTGCAGCGGCTGCGGCAGCTCGGCGAACTCGTCGAGGAAGAGGGTGCCGCCGTCGGCCTCGCCGACGAGGCCGGGGCGCTCGGCGGTGCCGGTGTTGGGGAAGTTCCTGGCGTTGCCGAACAGCTCGGCGTCGATGAGGGTCTCGGGAAAAGTGGCGGCGTTGCGGGCGACGAGGGCCCGCCGGCCGCGCGCGGACTGGCGGTGGATCGCCTGCGCGACGAGCTCCTTGCCGGTGCCGCTGGGGCCGCGCACGAGCACGTGGGCGTTGCGGCCGGCGACGAAGGCGACCCGCGCGCGCAGGGCCCAGGTCAGCGGATCCTCGCCGACGATGCCGTCGTCGTCGGCGTCGCCGAACGGATGCAAGACGAGCGGCGGATCGGGCGGCGGCGAGGCGGCCGGTCGTTGCACGCACATGAACACGGCCACGCGCGCGAGGACCACGACGTCGCCGGGCGCGAGGGTGACCCGCTGGACCTCGCGCCCGCGCAGCAGCAGCGGCGAGCGGCCGCGGTTGTCGAGGTGCAGCACGCCCTGCCCGAGCTCGACCGCGAGCTGGGTGCGAGACAGCCGTGGCGATCGCAACGGTCCGGTCAGGGTGACGAGGCCCGGTCGCTGGCGGGCCCACTCGAGCCGCGGCGCAGGATCGTCGGCGCTGGCCTCGGCGCGGCCGAGCAAATAGGCGGCGCCGGGCTGCACGTCGGGCGCGAGCGCGACCTCGCCGACCCGCTCGGGCTCGTCGGCCGACCAGAGCACGACGAGCCCCAGACGAGTCCCGACCGGCGCCGCGCCGCGCCGCAGCTGGACGCTCGCCTCGAACGTCTCGGTGACCTCCACGGCGCCGCATGGTACACGCCCGACGGTGGCTCGATAAGCCGTCGACCGTTGTTCCCGGGCGTGCGCCCGGTCGCCCGGCGGACCGGAAGCTGGCACCATGCTCCGCGATGAGACGGATCCGGTCGAGCGTGGCGATCGCTGCGGACAGCTGGACGGCCGGCGTCGCGCTGGCGCTGGTGTGCGCCGGGTTGCCGTCGCCGGTCCGCGCCGCCCAGCCGGTGTCCGATGCCGGGCCCGCCCTGCCGGTCGCGGTCGCGCAGGTGGAGGTCGACGTCGATCGTCCGCCGCCGGAGCTCGCCGCCCCGCCGGTCGCGGCGGTGAGCCACGCGCAGCTGCTGAGCGCGAGCGGGCGGTTCGCCGAGGCGGCGCAGATCTACGAGGCGCAGTGGCAGACGACCGCCGATCCGCGGTTCCTCTATCACGCGGCGATCGCCCGCTCGCGCGCGGGGCATCACGCGATCGCCTTGCGCCTGCTCGACGAGTGCCTGCGAGCGACGAGCGCGATGCCCGAATCGGTGCGCCGTCACCTCGAGGATGCTCGCCAGCGCGAGATCGAGGCGACTGTGCACGTGCAGGTCCTCCTGGTCGAGGCGGGGCCGAACGGGCCGCAGGCCGTCCCCGAGGGGCTGGCCGCCGCCGCCAGGATCTCGCTGCGGCAGCTCGGGCCGGCCGGTGAACCTGTCCCCGGGAACAGCTTCGAGCTGAGCGGCCGTCCGCTCGCCGGCGTCCACCTCGACCGCGGATCGTGGCGGGTCGACGTCGCCGCGCCCGATTTCATGCCGGCGACGGCCGTCGTCGAGGCGTCGCAGTCGTGGTCGTTGCAGCTGCAGCGACGCAAGGTGGTGGTCGACCTGCGGTTCGCGCCGGAGCGGGCGCTCCGCGGCGCGCAGCTCAGGCTGCAGGCGATCGACAACCCCGCGCGGACCGTGATCGAGCGGCCGCTCGCGGGCCCGTCGGCGACGGTCTCGCTGACGCCGGGGATGTGGCAGCTGCAGGTCCGCGCGCGCCGGCACGGCGCCGACGAGTATCTGACCGTTCGGCCAGGTCAACCGCCGATCGACGTCACCCTGAGCCGGCGCAAGCCGGTCGACGACCAGCAGCTGAAGCGCGACAACAAGCTGCTGTTCGGCCTGTTCGGCGGGTTCGCGGCGACCTACTTCACCGGCATCGGCCTGATGCTCGCCGGGAACAGCCGCGAGAAGCGGGCGGAGCGGCGCGACGCGGCGGTCCGCGACGAGGCGGGCGTCGACCCGGCGACGTCCGCCGAGATCAGTCCGGCCCAGGCGGCGGCGATCGAGTCGGCCTACCCGGCGGCGCAGCTGCACCGCGACCTCGAGCTCGCCGGCAAGCTGCACACGGCCGGCGGCGTGATCGCGGGCGCGAGTCTGGGCTCGGTGGCCACGCTGGTGACGCTCGCAGTGAAGGCCAAGCGGCGCGCTCTGGTGATCGAGCTCGGGGTCGGCGGGATGCTGGCGGCCGGCGCCGGCGGCTGGCTGGGCTTCGCCATGGGCGAGCGAGAGCGGCTGCTCGACGACCCGAACCAGCGCGTGGCGGCGGCCCGGCTCGAGCGCACCGACGGCTCGCGGATCGCCGCGGCGCTGCTCACCGGCGTGGGCGCGGGCCTGGTGCTGTTCTCCGGGATCGCGCTCATCCACGACGCCGTCGACCGCCGCAAGCGTGCGCGCGCGTTCGCGTCCGCGCCGTGGGCCGCGCCGGGCCTGGCCGGCTGGTCGGTCGCCGGCAGATTCTGAGGCGGTCGCCGAGCGCTCGCCTCGATTTGCGCTGCGGTCGGCGGGTGAACTCGGCTTCGCGAGGGCCCGCGCCGGACTGTTGTCCGCGCCAGGTCGCCCCGCAATCCTTCGCGAGTCTCCGCGCGCGCGGCTTGCATGTGCAGCGAGCGCCGGGCCGAAGATGTCTCAAAAGACATGTTTCTGCGCTGCGGGCGTCGCGGCTCCGTGAGCTGGCTCGCGCCTGCACCCGCGGAGCGCGGGTAGCGAGCAGGCGGCTGCGCAGTGGCGAGCCGCGGGAGACCTCTGGCATCCTCCGCGCCGCATGATCACCTACTTCGATGGCAAGTTCGTCGACGACGCCGAGGCGGTCATCAGCGTGCGCTCGCGCGCGCTGAATTATGGTCTCGGCTGTTTCGGGGGGATCCGCGGCTACCTCGCCGCCGACGGGCGGCAGATCAACCTGTTCCGCGTCGGTGATCACATCACCCGCCTGATGCACTCGGCGCGGGTGCTGCACATGCGACTGCCGGGCGATCACGCCGAGACCTGCGAGATCGTCGGCGAGCTGCTGCGCCGCAACGAGGTTCACCACGACGTCTACGTGCGGCCGCTGGTGCTGAACGGCTCGACCAAGCTGGCGCCGGTGATGCGCGAGGAGGACAGCGTGCTGGCGATCTACTGCCTGCCGCTGCAGCGCTACATGGAGAAGGACGCGATCGACGTGTGCGTGTCGTCGTGGCGGCGCGCGACCGACAACGCGATCCCGGCGCGGACCAAGGCGACCGGCCTGTACCTCAACAGCGCCCTGGCCCGGCGCGAGGCCCACGACAACGGCTACGACGAGGCGATCTTCCTGACCGAGTACGGCAAGGTCTCGGAGGGCAGCGCCGAGCACGTGTTCATCATCCGCGACGGCGTGCTGTACACGCCGCCCAGCACCGAGGACAACCTCGACGGCATCACCCGCCGCTCGCTCATCGCCCTGGCGACCGAGGACCTCGGGCTCAAGGTCGTCGAGCGGGTGATCGGCCGGACCGAGCTGTACGTCGCCGACGAGCTGTTCCTGTGCGGCACGGGGGCGCAGATCCAGCCGGTGCGCTCGTGCGACCGGCGCACGATCGGCGACGGCGGGATCGGGCCCATCACAGCCCGCCTCACCGAGCACTTCAACAACGTGGTCCGCGGTCGCGTCGATGCGCGGCGCGGCTGGCTGACCCCCGTCTGGGCGTGAGCCGACGATGCGCGATCACCCGTTCGTCCGCGCCCGCTGGATCGTCCTCGCGCTCGCCGTCGTCGTGGCGGCGCTGATCCTGCCCGGCTTTCGCAACATCCGCGAGGACAACGACGTGCTCGCGTTCCTGCCGCCCGACCACCCCGACGTGGTCGTGTTCCGCGAGGTCGCCAAGCGCTTCGGCGTGCTCGAGGTCGGCCTCGTCGGCCTGACCCGGCCCGACGGCGACCTGCTGGCCCCGGAGCGGGTCGACGAGGTGCGCGAGCTCGGCCGCGAGATCGCGCGCAAGGACGGCGTGCGCATGGTGCTGTCGTTCGCCGATCTGCCCGACCCGCGCGTCACCGACGACGGGCTCGAGATCGCCGAGCTGGTGCCCGAGGCGCTGCGCGACCCGGCGAAGATCCGCGAGAAGGTGCTCGGCTCGACCGACGCCGTCGGCACCATGATCTCCAAGGACGGTCGAGCGGCGGCCCTGATGGTGTTCTTGATGCACCACGAGGATCGGGCCGCGGCCGCCGACGCGCGCACGGCGACGATCCGGGAGATCCGCGAAGCGCTGGGCAGGGGCTGGAAGGGCGAGAGCCACCTCGGCGGCGCGCCCTTCATCGAAGACGTGGCGGCGACCGCCAGCCGCGCCGACCTCGACAAGCTGTCGCCGATCGTGATTGGCGTGCTCGTGCTGGTCTCGGCGGTGCTGCTCGGCAGCGTCGTCGCGGCCGGGATCAACCTCGTGCTCACCGGCCTGGGCGTCGGCCTGGTGCTCGGCGCCCACGGCGTGATCGGCGAGCCGCTGACGATCGTCAGCAGCTCGATGCCGGTGCTGATGGTCGCGCTCGGCGGCGCCTTCGGCGTGCACATGCTGGCCGGCTACCAGCGCCAGACCGGCACCAGCCGCGAGCGCGCCAGCGCGACCCTGCGCGAGCTGTGGCTGCCGGTGCTGCTCAGCGGCCTGACCACCGCGGTGTCGTTCTTCGCCCTGACGATGATGCCGCAGGTGCCGATGCAGCGGTTCGGCGTGACCGCGGGCATCGGCGTGCTGGTGCTGCTGGCGCTGGCGCTGGTGGTGCTGCCGGCGATCATGTCTGTCCTTCCGGACAGGTTAATGCCGCCGCGGACCGAGCGGTCGATGCCGCTGCGGATGCGCCCGCGCCTGTGGCTGCTGATGCTGCTGGCGCTGGTGGGCGCGGCGGTGTCGTCGACGCTGCGGGCCGACGCCGATCCGACCAAGGTGTTCTCGGAGGACAGCGAGCCGATGCGCTCGAACCGGTTCTTCGACGACCACTTCGGCGGCTCGACGTACTTGCAGGTCGCGGTCGAGGCGGCCCAGCGCGGCGACACGGATCGTAAGGCGCTGGCCGAGCCGACCGCGCTGCGGGAGATCCGCGACATCGCCGAGCAGGTGCGGGCGATCGAGGGCGTGGTCGACGTGCGCTCGATCGTCGAGCCGCACGCGCTGCTCAACGAGGCGCTCGGCGGCCGCCGCGGCGTGCCCGAGACCCCGGGGCGCGCGTCGCGGGTGTTCGCGCTGCTGCAGGGTCACCCCGCGGTCGCGCAGCTGGTCACCGACGACACCGCGGGCGCGCTGATCCACATCAAGCTGGCGCCGATGTCGGGCGATCAGCAGGTGGTCGTCGCCGACGCGGTGCGGGCGCTGTTCGAGCGCCACGCGTCCGGCGGCTTCGTCATCGCGCCGACCACCGATGCGAAGGTTCGCGCGGTCCAGGTGCAGGAGGTCGGGCAGCGGCTGTCGCGGCTGCTCGGCCGGCCCGTCGACGCCGACAAGCTGTTGCAGGCCTCACCGGCCAGCGCGCCGTCGCCGGCGCTGCTGACCGCGCTGACGGAGGTCCGCGACCGCGCCCTCGACTCCGAGGACAGCCCGGTCGAGGGCGTGCCGCGCGAGGAGATCGACGCCATCGATCCGGCCAGCCTCGTCACCCCGCGCGGCGCCGAGCTCGAGGCGCTGCTGCGCGGCAAGCTGCCGACGCTGGCGGCCAAGGACCCCGAGGGCATCGGCTTCGTCGCCAAGCACCTCGGGCCGTGGGTCGACGACGCGCTGGTGCGCTTCCAGGTCGAGGCCCGCTGCGGCGCGCTCGACCTCCCGCTGCAGGCGCCGGCCGACGCGCCCGGCCCGACCTGCGCCTCGGTGAAGGGCGCGCTGTCCGAGCTCGACGACGACGAGTGGCGCGTGGCCGACGGCGAGGGTCGCGGCCTGGCCTTCAGGACACGTCTCACGGGACAGCCCGTGATCGGCGCCGCGTTCGCGGAGAGCGTCACGCGCAGCCTGTTCACCTCTACGGGCGTGTCGCTGGTGGGCCTGGCGCTGACGCTGCTGCTGGCGCGGCAGATGCTCGCGCTGGTGCCGGCGGTGTGGTGCCTGTGCGTGACGATGGGGATCTTCGGCCTGCTCGGCATGCCGATCAGCGTCGGCACCAGCATGATCTCCTGCATCGCCGTCGGCGCCGGCGTCGACTTTGCGATCCACCTCAACTTCCGCGCGCGCAACTACACGAGCGCCGACGCCGGGGCGCGAGCTGTCGACGACATCGGCGTGGTGACGCTGATCTCGGCGTTGCAGCTGGCGGCGGCGTTCCTCGTGCTGCTCGCGTCCGAGATGGCGCCGCTGCGGGACCTCGGCCTCGGCCTGGCGATCGCGCTGGTGGGCGCGGCCCTCGGCGCGTGTTGGTTCGCGCCGTGGCTGGCTCGCCCTGGGGTGCGCAAATAGGTGCGCAGCACGGACGCAGAGGCCGCGGAGTGACTCCTGTGATCCGGATCACCGGACCGACGCGAAAAGCCATGCTCGCCGGCGGCGCCTTCCGTCCTTATCGCCCACAACTGGGTGTCATGGCGCGGCTTGGACAGAATAGTCGACGAGACCGGTCGTCCAACGCGCCGCGTGCGGTCGCCCGGCGTGGCGGCGCGCGCCATCTGTCCCCCTGATACACTCCGGAGCTCGAAGCCATGAAGTCAGTCACCTTCCTCCTCGCCTCGGCCCTCGTGTTGCCCGCGACCGTGATGGTCGCCCCGCAGGCAGTGAGCGCCGCCGAAGACGCGTTCAGCAAGGGTGCTGCGATTCTGAAGGTCGCCGACGAGCGCGCCGCGAAGTTCCCCGATCAGACCTATACGGCGTCGATGGAGATCTTCAAGAGCGGAAACCTCCGCCAGACCATGGTCTTCAAGATGTCGATGAAGGGGCTGGAGAAGCAGTTCATCAACTTCACCGCCCCTGGTGACGTCGCGGGCATGAAGATCCTCATGGAGGACCGCGACACGATTTACATGTACAGCCCCGAGTTCCAGAAGGTGCGCCGCGTCGCGGCCCACATGCAGAACCAGGGCTTCCTCGGCAGCGAGTTCACGCCCGAGGACATGGTGCTCGCCAAGCTCTCGCCGTCGTTCGACGCCGAGCTCATCGGCAAGACCGGCGACGAGACCAAGCTGGTGCTGAAGCCGAAGGCAGGCCAGAACACGTCCTTCAGCAAGCTCGAGATCTTCATCGACTCGAAGGTCGGCGGCGTCACCCGGATCCACTACTTCGACTCCGCCGGCAAGCACACCCGCACCCAGGTGCGCGAGGCGTGGACGCCGTTCGAGGGCACCCAGATCCCGACCAAGATCCGCATGAAGAACCTCAAGACGGGCGACGAGACCGTCATCAACCTGTCCGAGATCGACGTGAAGACCCCTGTCTCCGACGATCTGTTCTCCCGCCGCACGCTGATGCGCGGGTGATCCTCGCGTGTTGTCTACCGCCGGCGTAAGCATCCTGGGTCTGCAGTGGGCGCTCTGGGCCGTCACCCAGACGCCCGCCGATCGCGAATATCAAGGCCCCGAGGGGGTCCCGAACAAGTCGGGTCCGGCCAAGGCCGCGAAGCCGAACACGGACGTCTCGGTCGACGACGTGTTCGGCACCGGCGCGCCCGCGAAGCCGCCCGAGGCTCAGAAGCCGCCCGAGGCCGCGAAGCCGGCCGCGAAGCCGGCCGCGGGCGGCGAGCTGTCGATGGACGACGTGTTCGGCGCCGGCGCCGACACCGGCTCGTCCGAGGCGCCGGCGAGGGGCAGCGAGCCGGCGGGCACGACCACTGCGCGCGACCTCGAGCTCGACGACGTGTTCGGCGGCGGCGGCTCGCAGCCGGCCGGCGCGTCGACCGGGCCGACGACGACGGTGACGACCACCACGCCGGCGCCGACCGACAAGCAGGTGGACGCGCCGGCGGGCAAGCAGAAGCTGCAGAGCCCGAGCGAGCAGATCCTGAACAAGACCGGCGGCAAGCTGCACACGCGCTTCCGCATCATCAGCAGCCTCCACTACGACGTCGACCGCGCCGAGCCGCGCAAGATCAGCCGTAACGAGAACCGCGTCGAGTTCTACTTCGCGTACACGCCGAACAAGCACGTGCAGGTGGTCGGCGAGGTCGACCCGGTGCTGATGGGCACCAACCAATCGCGCGAGCTCGACGACCTGGCGTCGCAGGTGTACATCCAGCGGTTCCACCTCGAGAGCCGCGCGGCCTACGTCGCCCTCACCGACATCGCCCCGGGCCTCGACATCAAGGTCGGGCGCCAGATCGTCGTGTGGGGCACCGCCGACAAGTTCAACCCGACCAACAACATCAACGCCGACGACCTCGAGGACCGGCCGCTGTTCACCGAGCCGATCGCCAACCAGATGGCGGTCATCGACTACTCGCCGCTGCGCGACCGCGACAAGCTGTACTTCCAGGGCGTCTACATCCCGCTGTTCTTCCCGGCGCTGCTGCCCCCGTCGGCGGCCGCCGGCCTGAAGGACCCGTACGCCGAGACGCCGTTCGCCAACGACCGCGAGCTGGCGAAGATCACGTACCTGCAGGAAGACTACCTGCCGAAGAACCCCAAGCTGGTCCCGCGGGTGTTCGGGCACGTCGAGATGCCCGAGAACAAGTTCACCAACGGCCAGTTCGCGTTCAAGATGGGCTCGCGCCTGGGCGAGGTCGACATCAGCGCGTCGTACTACTACGGCCGCCACGACATCCCGCTGCCGGTCGAGGCCACGACGACGCAGGTGCACGCGCTCAACGACCCGACGGACCCGCCCGACGGCTACTGGTTCCGCTCCGACGTGCGCCTCATCTACCCGAAGATGCAGGTCATCGGCCTCGACTTCGCCACCCAGGTGCCGTTCCTCGGCAACATGGGCCTGTGGGGCGAGGCGGCCCTCATCATCCCCGAGGCCAAGCAGTTCCACATCGACCTGCCGCCGCTGCCCGGCGGCGGCGTCGACGTCACCCCGAACGACGACATGGCCAACCCGGAGGCCTTCATCGCCGGCCCGGCGATCAAGAAGCAGCCGTTCCTCAAAGCCACCGCCGGGTTCGACTACACCTTCGGCAAGCACGTGTACGTGCAGGCGCAGTACCTGCGCGGCATGATCAACGAGTTCGGCGCCGGCCACATCGGCAACTACATCCTCGGCGGCACCGACCTGATCTTCTTCGGCCGCAAGCTGGTGTTCCGCGCGTTCGGCATGGTCGACCTGCCCAACAACAACCCCAAGGGCAAGGGCCCCTCGGGCGTGATCGCGCCGGCGCTGCTGTTCGCCCCGCCGTGGGGCTACGTCAACTTCGAGCTCGGCAGCTTCGCCCTGCTCGGCGGCGACAAGACCTACTTCGGCCAGCGGGCGACCGGCTCGTCGATCGTCTACTTCAAGGTGATCGGCTCGTTCTAGCAGGATATGTCTGATGGGACATGCCTGATGGGACATGTCCTGTCAGGCTGGTCGACGCGGTAGCGGGCCGGCGACGGGCAGGCGCACGCGGAAGGTCGAGCCGCGGCGCAGCTCGCTGGCGACGGTGATCGAGCCGCCGAGCAGGTCGCACAGGCGGCGGCTGATGGCGAGGCCGAGGCCGGTGCCGCCGAACCGGCGCGTGGAGGTGTCGTCGACCTGGGTGAAGGCGTCGAAGATCGCCTCGAGCTTGTCGGCGGGGATGCCGATGCCGGTGTCGGCGACGGTGATCTCGACGAAGTCGCAGCCCCGCTCGACGTGGTCGCGGGCCGACAGGGTGATGTCGCCGCCGACGGTGAACTTGTTGGCGTTGCCGAGGATGTTGAGCAGGATCTGCTGCAGCCGCAGCGGGTCGGTGTGGATCTGCGAGCGCTCGAGCTCGATGCGGGCGTGCAGCACGTTGCCCGCGTCCTTGACCGAGGGCGCCAGGGTGGTCTGCAGCTCCTGCAGCAGGGTGCGCAGGTCGATCGGCTCGAGGCGCACGTCGACGCGGCCGGCCTCGATGCGCGCGAGGTCGAGGACGTCCTGGATGAGGTTGAGGAGGTGGCGCGAGGCGATCTGCAGGCGGTCGACGTCGAGGGTCAGCGCGTCCTGACCGGCCGCGACCAGGTCCTCGCGGATGATCTCGGCGTAGCCGATGATGGCGTTGAGCGGGGTCCGCAGCTCGTGGCTGATGTTGGCCAGGAAGGCGCTCTTGGCCCGGCTGGCGGCCAGCGCCTCGTCGCGCGCGGCCACCAGCGCCTTCATCGTGTGCGACAGCTCCTCGCCCATCATGTTGAGGCCGATCGCCATGGCGTTGATGAGCTCGTCGTTGTCGTCGTGGACCAGCGCGCGGCGGTCGTAGTCCAGCGCCGCGAACGAGGTGATGGTGTTGAACAGCTCCTCCATCTGCCGCTCGGTCCGCTCGCGATAGGCGCGCAGGGCGGCCAGCTCGGAGGCCACCACCGACAGCGCGGTCTCGGCGGCCGCCCGCGGGTCGCTGGCGAACGCGGCGGCGTCGGGCGCGAGCGCGACCGCGGCCCGCAGCAGCGCGGCGATGCGCTTGTCCACGGGCTCCGGGGCAGGGTCGCGCCCGGGCGGCTGGCCGGAGGACTCGCTCACACCACCTGCTCTTTGAGCCAGACGAGCGCGTCGCCCTCGGAGTTGAACAGGCGCAGCGGGAACGGCGGCCTGTGGACGTTGGTGTAGAAGCTGCCGAACATGCGGCCGATCTGCGAGTCGATCAGCATCGCCAGCGCAGCCAGCCGCTCGGCGGCCTCGGGGCGGACGTAGTAGAGGCGGGCCTCGCGATCGAGGCCGCGCGAGGCCCGGGTGTCGAGCAGCATCGGCAGCCTGCGGCCCTCGGCCAGCTCGTCGACGGCGCGGGAGTTCTCGTGGGCGTCCTCCAGCGTGTGCGTCGCCGTCGGCAGCACCACGCAGTGCACGATCCCGTCCGCGATCCAGATCCGTTCGGTGCGGGTGACGATCTCTCGCAGCTCCATGGGCCTCGTCTCTACGACCGGTCGCCCGGCTCGCTGGGATCCTCGGTGATGAAGGTGCGCAGCCAGGCGATGGCCTCGTCGACGTCGGCGAACAGGCGGAACGGGAAGCGGGTCTTGTTGAGGCCGAGGAAGAAGTTGCCGATCACGCGGCTGACGTTCGAGCGGACCAGCATGGCGGCCGCGAGGTTGACCCGCTGGGCCTCGGAGCCGGCGTAGTAATCGCGGCACTCGCGGGTGGCCGAGCTGGCGTGGGCCCGCATGTCGAGCAGCAGCGGCCGCGGCTTGCCCGCGGCCAGCTTGGCCACCGCCGCGACGTTGACGATCGCGTCGTCGAGGTCGGCGACCAGCCCGGGTTTCACCTCTGCGATCACGTAGCCGTCCGGGTGGAGCCACAGCCGCTCGGTGCGGGTGTCGATGACGCCGCGGGCGTCGCTGGGGATGAACGACTCGCTCATGCGCGCGGCCAGGATAGCGGACCGGCCGCGCGTTGGGTGCACCGTGAGGGGCGCCGTGGGCGACGCCGCGCGCGGCGCCGAGTTCGCGCTCACCAAGGGAAGATGCCCTGGCCCGGAGTCAGGGTGTTCTTGGGATCGAAGATCAACTTGCGGGCCAGGAACTGCGGCCAGCGGGTGCCGTAGTGGAGGATCCAGTCGGCGAAGGAGAGCTCGACGCTGCCGATCGAGTAGCGCTTGCCGCCGATCTCTCGCACGCCCTCGTACACCGCGCGGTTCTTCGCCACAAGGTCCGCCGCGACCGCAGGATCGGCCGAGGACGCCCAGCGCAGCAGCGAGAACAGCACGGTCACCGGCTCCTTCGGCAGCGGGATGAACGGCGCGGTCACCTTGGCCTTCGGGAACGGATAGATGAGCACCGGGCCGTAGCCGATGTCGATCGCGGGGGTCTCGGCGAGGGTCGACTCGATGAAGTCCGCGGCCTCGGAGAGCGGCAGGAAGAAGTCGGTCAGCGGGTGGGGCAGGTACCACTCGCCGGTGATCTTGGTGAAGGCGACGATCGGCGCCAGGCGGTCGTAGAAGTCGTAGAGCGGCAGGGTGTCGACCGCCTCGGTGCCGGGGATGAAGTTGAGCCCGGCGAGCATCGCCGCGTCGTCGGGCGGCGAGCCGGCGTCGAAGTATTTGACGCACTCGATCGTGATCACGTAGCTGTCGTCGGGCTGCGGGAAGCCGAGGCCCTCCACGTAGTCGAACCGGCCCTCGTTCATCAGCGCGACCTGGTCGGCGAGCAGGGTGGCCACGTCGGCGTAGACGGCGGTGTAGTGGCGCGCCAGCGGCTTGACCGCGATCAGCTTGACGCGCGCCTTGACGATGATGCCGAACTGGCCGAGGCCGCCGCGCACGCTGTTGAACAGGATCGCGTTGTGGCTGGGCGAGCACACCTCGAGGTCGCCGTCGCCGGTGACCACCCACAGCTCGAGCGCGTTGTCGGCCTGCAGCCCGTGCTGCGGGGTCTGACCGCCGATGCCGCCGACCGAGAGCGTGCCGCCGACGCTGAGGTCGATGTGGTCGGTGAGCACGGGCGGGCTCTTGCCGAGCGGCAGGGTCTGCTGCAGCAGCTCGAACCACCGCACGCCGGCGTCGACCACCGCGTCGCCGGCGTTGATGGCGTGGATCTCCGACAGCCCCGACATGTCGATCACGAGCCCGCACTTGGCCTGCGACTGACCCTGCGTGCTGTGGCTGTTGCCGACCATGCTCATCGGCCCGACCTTGATGCAGTGCTTCTTGCAGAACTTGACGGCCTTGCGAATGTCGTCGATCGAGGCCGGCACGAGCACCGCGAGCGGGGTCTCGCTGACGATGTGACCCCAGTCGTCGGCCGCGGCGGCGCGGTCGGCCGGGGCCGTCAAGAGCTCGCCGTCGAGGCCGGGGATCTCGATCGCATCGGCGGCCTCGTCGGAGCACGACAGCCAGGCTTGCGCCGACGGGCTGAAGGCGAGGACGGGGACGGCGGCGGCGCCGCCGCGAAGAAAGGCTCGTCGGGTGCTATGAATCGTCATCTGAAAAAACTCCTCGAGACTGCTCAAGTCCACGCGCGGCGCATACGTCGCCGCGTCGGAACGACGGTATCAGAGCCCTGAGCGCGCTGTCTGCGGCGCGTCGTGTGGGCCACTGTCTCATTAGGGAGCACAGCCGCGATAGCGGCTATTCACAATACATGTCTCGAAGGACATGTTCTTAAGTCCACGGTCATCTGTCCGCCCGGGGGCCGCCCGGTCTCCCGTCGGACTCGGCGGACGCGGGCGTCTTGCACATGCACGGGCGTTCGTGCGCACGAGGCCGCCGATTTGCTCGCCGGCGGCCGAGTCTGGTACCGCTGGAGGCGATGACCGACGACGCCAGCGTGTCCCCGTCGCCCGCTCCCGAGGCCGAGCGCCTCGCCGTCGGCGACTTGTTCCAGCCGTTCTCGCCCGCGTACCAGGAGGACCCGGCCCGCAGCTTCTACGTCGAGGCTCACGCGCGCGCGCCGGTGGCCTACAGCCGGGCGTTCTACGCCTACCTGGTGACGAGCCACGCCGAGGTGATGCACGTGCTGCGCGACCCGGTGCTGTTCTCGTCGGCGCGCCTGCTCGAGCCGGTGGTGCCGTTCACGCCGGAGCTGCTGGCGCGGCTGGAGCAGGGCACGTTCCCGCTGCCGCCCGGGCTGTTCAACAACGACCCGCCGTCGCACACGCGCGCGCGGCTGCTGTTCTCGAAGGCGTTCACGCCGGCGAGCGTGGCGGCGATGGAGCCGCAGATCCGCCGGTTCGCGAGCGAGCTGGCGGGCGAGCTCGCCAGCGGCCCGGACGAACTCGAGCTGATGCACGACTTCACGTTCAAGCTGCCGATGCGGGTGATCGCGGCGCTGGTCGGCGTGCCCTACGAGGACATGCCGCAGCTGAAGGCGTGGCAAGACGACTGGTTCAAATTGTTCGACCCGGCCCTCGACCAGGCGACCAAGATGGCCGCGGCCGACGGCTTCCTCGCCTACCAGCGCTACTACGCGGATCTGATCGCCGAGCGCCGCAAGCAGCCCGCCGACGACCTGATCTCGGCGCTCCTGCGCGCGCGCGAGGGCTCGGACATGTTGACGACGGAGGAGATGATCTCGCACCTCGTCGTGCTGCTGTTCGCCGGCTACGAGACTGCGGCCAGCCTGATGGGCTCGCTGCTGTTCGCGCTGCTCGACGAGCCGGAGCTGTGGCGGCGCGTCGGCGACGACGCTGCGCTGCTCCAGGCCGCGACCGAGGAGACGCTGCGGATGCACGCGTCGGTGCAGATGGAGCCGCGCCACACGACCCGCAACACCACCGTCGGCGGGGTGGAGATCCCCGCCGGCGCGATGGTGATGACGTTCTTCGGCGCCGCCAACTACGACGCGCGCGTGTTCCCCGACCCGCTGCGCTTCGACCTCACCCGCCCCAACGGCAACCGCCACCTCGGCTTCGGCTGGGGCATCCACAGCTGCCTCGGCGCCAGTCTGGCCCGCCTCGAGGTCCGCGCCGGCATGCAGGCCCTGCGCGCCGCGCTGCCCGACCTCCGCCTCGCCGAAGGCGCGCGCCGCAGCTACCTGCCGAGCCTGTTCTTCCGCACGCCCGCGGCGGTGCCGGCGGTCCGCGGGTGAAGGTTCGGACATGCTCGTGAGGGCATGTCTTTGAGGGCATGTTCATTAGGACATGCTCGTGAGGGCATGTCTCGAAGGCGGCAGAGGCCGGGGGACCGGTGTTCGCGTCTGCCGGCGCCGCTGCCGTGAGGCAGGCGGGGCCGGCGCGCGCGAAGCCTCGCGGCGGCGGGCGCGGCGACGCTGCGTGCGCAGGAGCTGCGCATCGAGCCCAGGTGAGCGCGGGAGGAAACGAGGGCGGGCTCGCAAGCGCGGCCGCGTTGCCGCGGGGATCGCGGCTCGTACCCTCGGGCGCGTGGAACCCTCCATGGACATCTCGATGGCCCTGTTCTCGCCGGAGACGGCGAACGATCCGCACCCGCTGTTCGCCCGCCTGCGCGAGGCGGCGCCCGTGCACCGACTCGAACGCCACCAGTGGTGGGCGGTGACGCGCCACGCCGAGGTGAGCAGGATCCTCAAGCGGCCCGACCTGTTCTCGTCGGACACCGGGCTCGATCGCCTGTGCCCGCCGCACATCGACGAGCGCACCTGGCAGGAGCTCGAGCGCATGCGCGGGCCGAGCATGTTCAACTCCGATCCGCCCAAGCACACGCGGCTGCGCAAGCTGGTCAGCGCCGCGTTCACGCCGCGGGCGATGACGCAGCTCGAGGGGCGGGTGCAGCAGATCGCCGGCCGGCTGATCGACTCGATCCTGCAGCGCGAGACGTTCGAGGTGGTCGACGACCTGGCGATCCCGCTGCCGGTGACCGTGATCGCGGAGATGCTCGGGGTCGACCCGGCCCGCGGAGCCGACTTCAAGCGCTGGAGCGACGACCTGATCACTCTGGGCCGGATGACGCGCGAGCAGCGAGACTGGGCCGCCGCCGAGTCGGTGCGGCTGATCGAGAGCCGGCGCGAGCTGTTCGCCCACATGCAGGAGATGATCGCGGCGCGACGCCAGGAGCCGCGCGACGATCTGATCAGCCAGCTGGTCCGCGCCGAGTGCGAGGAGGCGCTCACCGCCGAGGAGGTGCTCGGCGCGGTGCTGCTGCTGCTGGTCGCCGGCAACGAGACGACGACCAACCTGATCGCCACCGGCACACACCTGTTGCTCGAGCACCCCGAGGCGCTGGCCGAGCTGCGCGACGACCCGGCGCTGGTGCCCAACTTCATCGAGGAGGTGCTGCGCTACGAAGGACCGGCGACGATGCTGTTCCGCCGCACGACCGCCGAGGTCGAGGTCGCGGGGGCCCAGATCCCCGCAGGCAACCTGGTGGTGCTTCTGCTGGGCGCGGCCAACCGCGATCCGGCCCAGTTCCCCGATCCCGACCGCTTCGATATCCACCGCGACACCCGCGGCCACCTCGGCTTCGGCCAGGGCATTCATTTTTGCGTGGGCGCGCCGCTGTCGCGCCTGGAAGGCCGGGTGGCGTTCACGGAGCTGATCCGCCGCCTGCCCGCATTCACCCGCATGGACGCTCGCCCGGCCTGGCACGACCACACGAGCCTGCGAGGCCTGCGATCGCTGCCGCTCCGCTTCGTGCGGCGCGCGGCGTGAGACGGAGATGCACGCGAGCACGCTTTGGGGCACTCCATGTCCCGAGAGACATGTTCTCCGAGGTCCGGACTCGCAGGCGTGGGGCGCGGACTTTAAGGCTCGTCGATTTCGACGTCCAAACCAGTCTCCTTGGTGATGACGCCGAGGATCCGCCGCAGCTTGCCTGGACTGTCGGCGCCGAGGTTGAAGAACAGGACGTCGTCCTCGCCGCCGTCAGGGCTCACGTGGCAGACCATGGCAGCGTCCGGGCGGTCGAATATCCCGCAGTAGGGGCCGGTGGGAATGGGCTGTTCGAACTTCAAGGCTTCGATCGCCCGCTCCAGACGCGCGCGCACGCCGGGTCCGTCGCAGGTGAACTCGCCCCGGCACCGAGCCTGCAAGGCCGGCAATCTGTAATTGAGCATCGCCTTGTAGGCGAGCATCTCACGCAAGGTCTCGAAGTCGTGCTGGACGAGAGTATCGCCGATGGCGCGAGTCACGACGAGTGCGTCGCCGCGGTTCGGGCGATCGAGATCGTACCAGATATGCATCGGAACGACGGGATCGCACTGATAACCGATCAGGAGGTACCGCGGGTCCGGCTCCTCGAACTCCTCGCGGTAACACAGCAATACCCGTTCGACCGAGAAGTCGATGGATGCATATTCGAGGGCGCCCATGTACCTTCCCATCCTGGTCAGGAACCAGCGATAAAACGGCGGCAGCGGACGCCCGGCGTTCGCCTCGATCGCGGCGATGTCCTCGGGGGTAGCAGCGATCCACCCGTGATGAGCGTCCGGCACGAGGCGGGTTATGAGGCGCTCTATTTCGTCTTCGCGGGGGTGCATCTACACGCTCCGGCTCCGGGCGATTGGTGTTCGCATTGCGGCGGACGGTCTTCCGGACAGAGTAGCATGGTCAACATGACCTGACAGGTGCCGCACGGCGGAACGGCCTGCTCCCCGCCGAACCACCCCTGCTTCAGGTTGCCCTTCCGGCTCGTGCGGAAGTGGACGAAGACCTTTGCGTTGGGGTTGGCAGCGGACCATCTTTCGGTGAGACCGACAGGTCGGGCGCCGTGCAGCAATGCGAGCACCACTGCCTGCTGGGCAGCACACGAACCAGGCGGATAGTGGGGCTCGCCGGCGCCAGCCTCCCAATGTTCTTGTCGCAGGAGGGCGTTCCATTCGGCGTTCCTGGTCGTCATCCTGCGCCACGCCCGATCGAACTTGCGAAGCTTCTCTGGCGGGACGAGCTGACGAAAATTCAACCACTGAGCGGTGGAAGGTACGTGCCACCCGCCGGGCAGCTCCGCCTGCAAGTCCGCGTTTTGGCGGCTCGAGTTGGCAGCATAAACCTGGCCATCCTGGCAACGGACGACCCCCAGCATGGCACCCGGTACTCGCTTCTTCTTCGCACGGGCGGCCCTCGCCGCGGCCTGGAAGGTGCTCGCATCGCCCTTGGTGTCGGCGGTCTCTTCGAGCTTCGATGCGTCGCCGTGGGACTTGTGGCAGAGGGCGCATTGCTCGTCGCCGACGAGGGCGACGAGGCCGGTGGGTTGGACGAGGCCGAGCAGGGTGGCGGCGTTCGGGGGGCTGCCGCTCGGGCCGCAGTTGTTGAGCATCGGGTCGCTGAGCAGGTGGACGTTCTTGCCCTCGACCTTGACGTCGAGCGAACCCGGGCCGATGAAGCGCGCGGGGCCCTCGACGTTGGCGGAGACGATGCCGCCGCCGGTGGCCTTGCTGGCGATGTCGCCGATGGAGGTGAAGGTGGCGCCCTTGATGGCGACCTTGCAGCCGTCGAACTTCACGTTCTTCGAGAAATCCTTCGGCGAGTTGCCCGACTTGGCGATGTTGGGCAGCGGGGTCGGGACGAACGGGGCCGGCGGGCCCGGCATCTTGCACACGTTGGGCACCGTGGCGGTGGCGATGCCGTTGCTGCCGGTGGTGACGGGCGTCTTCGGCGGGTTGACGGAGATGCTGGACATCGTGACCTCAGCGGGCGACGGGATGCTGAAGGAGCAGGGCTCCGCGCAGGCCGCCGTCCGAGCCGGCGGTGATCATCGCTCGCGGGCCGGGGGCGTAATTGCGGCGGAACGATTGCACCCCGAGGATGGCCGCGAGCGGGGCGAACGCGGCGCCGACGTCGCCCCAGCGATCGGCGGGGGCCTCGTATTGCAGCGACCTCCACACCGCGGCGGTGCGCATCGCCACGAAGCCCCACTCCTCGCTGCGGTAGCGCTCGCCGTTGATGTCGCTGTAGAGGGCGTCGACCTGCTCGTCGGGCAATCGCAGGTCGCTCGCGGCGCCCTCGACGGCGGCGCTGATGCCGACGCCGAAGGTGCCTGCCTCGCTGGTGCGCAGCTGTGATTCGCGCGCGGTCCGGGCGCCGCGTACGACTGCGAGCGCGGGGAGGCGTAATCGCCGGCGCAGGTCGGTGCTCGCCAGGACAAGGCAGCCGGCCGCCTCGCCGGGGATGAAGCCGCTGCGCACCCCGGGCTGGGCGCAGCGCCGCTGATCCTCGAGCCACAGGAGGGTGTCGGCGTGCAGCCAGCTGTCGACGCCGGCGATCCAGCACAGGGCGTCCGGATCGTCGGCGACGAGGCGGGCGGCCTGCTCGACGGCCTGGATCGCGCCGGCGTGGCCGTGGCCGGCGATCCGGACTTCCGCGTGGACTCCGAGGCGACGCAGGCAGGCGAGGGCGAGGCCGACGAGCTCGCCGGCCTCGCGCCTGGCAAAACCCGGACGGGCCTCGGGGAGCGCGAGCAGGAGGTGGTTCGCGCCGTGATGCGGGGCCCCGTGCGCCAGGGCCCGCGCGACCTCGGCGAGCGCGCTGGCGAGGAGCGGTTCGAGCCGCGCGTTGCCCTCGAGCAGGGGATCGATGCGCGCGTCGGCGGCGGCGATCAGGGGGGCGCAATCCGGGGTGGCGAACGCGTATTCACTGCAGCGGGCGATGCCGGCCCGGACTGCGGCGGCGCTGCTCGGGGCGTCGTGACCGAGTGGAGTGCGAGCGCCGATGGCGACGACCTCGAGGCGGAGGTTCATGCGGCACCTTTCGCGCGGACGGAGTGAGCGATCGAGGTTTCGAAAGTGGAGAGCTCGCGGCGAGGATTCATGCGGCACCTTTCGCGCGGACGGAGTGAGCGTTCGAGGTCTCGAATGTGGGGAGCTCGCGTCGAGAATTCATACGGCACCTTTCGCGCGGACGGAGCGACCGACGGAGGTTTCGAATGTGGGGAGCTCGCGGCGAGGATTCATGCGGCACCATCCGCGATGATGGAGGACCGGCGGATGCTCGAGCGCCGAGGAGCTCGCGGTGGCAGCTCGTGCGGCACCATTCGCGCTCACGGAAGGACCGGCGGAGGTTCACGCGGCACCTCGGTGTTCGCGGATCTCCGTGACGTCGAGGTAGTCGGCGTCGACCGCGGACACTCGCAGACAGCTCTGCCAGACGAGGGAGAGGCGGCGCTCCTCGGGCTCGAGGATCAGCGCGGTCAGGCGTGCGGGCTGCTCCTGGCGCCGCGCGCCGAAGCGGGTGATGAAGGCGAGGGCGATTCGGGGGACTTCGACGCGGAAGGTGCCCTCGGGGGTCATGTTGAGCAGTTCGACGCGCTCGCCGAGGACGGGCCCGTCGGCGCGCTGGTCGGTGGGCGCGCTCATGGCGAATTCGGGGTCGTAGTCGTCCGGCAGCAGCGGGCGCCGGGTCTGCTCCCAGCGGGCGTCGTAGGTGCCGGCGAGCTCGCGCCGCGGCGACCAGGACGGGTCGATCGGGCCGAATCCCGCCGGGCCGACGGTGGCAGGATCGCCGTCGGGATATTCGACCGCGTGCGCGGGCTGGCCGGCGCGGGACAGCGACTTTCGCACGAAGCCGCGACCGACGGGGTTGCGCGCGTCCATCCGCTGCCTGGCCGGGTCGGGATCGGCGGCATCGAAGCCGCCGAACGCGTATTCGTAGCGAATGGGGTGAGTGATGAATCGCTGCGGCGCGGACAGGCCGACCCCCAGCGAATCGTAGGTGCGCTCGCCGTGGACCAGCAATTGCTTGCTCAGGGCGCCGACGCGCAGGCTGACGGGGACGGTCGGCGCCGGTCGGCCGCCGGGGGCGTGCGCGTGGGCGACGGCGAGCACGTCGGTGCCGGGCTTGGGCGCGAGCAGGTCGGAGTCGTGGCGCAGGCTGGACGCGCCGGGATCGCCGAAATACTCCGGGGCCAGGACGGGCGGCGGCTGGACGTCGGCCAGGATCGCGCGGCCCTGGTGGTTCACGTCGAAGGTCGCCTTGACGGCGACGATCCACCAGTGCACCCCGTCCTTGTCGCGCGTCCAATTGCGACCCGCGGCGAAGCTGGTGCGATTGTCCAGTGCCCACATGCAGGCAGGGTAGCACGCCCGCTCCGGCGCGCGCGGGCGAGTCCGCTCGCGGCGCCGGCGAACGGCTGGGGGATCGGCGGCGGACGGCGGGGGGCTGCCGGAGACTGTCGATAGGAAGGTCCGCGTAATGGGCGCGCGTGCGCGGTTCGCCGTTCGTGGTATCCCCATTACGGGCGACGCGGGTAATGTCGCGGGTGATGCGGGGCCTGGTCGGCGAACGACATGTCCCAAGGGACATCTCATTCGCCGCGCGGCCGCGGCCGGCATGTCCTCGGGGACAGACAACAGTCGCGTCGCCGGCCTGTCCTTGGGGACAGCCTGCGCGCGACCGCGAATGGGTCGCTCAGGTGCGCGACGGGCTGGCGAGCTGGCGCAGGCGGGCGATTCGGCGCTCGACGCGGCCGTACACGGTGCGCTCGGGGTAGCGGAAGGGGGCGGTGGGGTCTTCGGGCTCGCTCGAGGTCCCGGCGGGTTCGCCGAGGATCAGCTCGACGCCCTCCTCGACGGTGCTGATCGGCCAGATGAAGAAGCGGCCCTGGGCGATCGCCTCGAGCACGTCCTCGCCGAGCACGAGGTTGCGGACGTTGCTCTCGGGGATGACGACGCCCTGGGTGCCGGTCAGCGCATGGGCGCGGCAGACCTCGAAGAAGCCCTCGATCTTCTCGTTGACGCCGCCGACCGGGAGGACGCGGCCGCGCTGGTCGACGCTGCCGGTGACGCCGATGTCCTGGCGCGCGGGCAGGCCCGACAGGCTCGAGAGGATCGCGAACAGCTCGGCGGTCGAGGCCGAGTCGCCCTCGATCGGGGTGTAGGTCTGCTCGAACACCACCGAGGCGCCGAAGCTGAGCGGGAAGTCGCGGGCGAAGCGGTCGTGCAGGTAGCCGCTCAGGATCAGCACGCCCTTGCTGTGGATCGGGCCCGACATCTCGACCTCGCGCTCGATGTTGAGCGGGCCGTGGCTGCCGGCGTAGGTCACGGCGGTGACGCGGCTGGGGCGGCCGACCGACTGGAAGCCGTCGCTGACGACGGCGAGGCCGTTGATCTGGCCGACGCTGTGGCCCGAGACCTCGACGCGGATCAGGCCGTAGCGGTGGAGGTCGAGCAGGCGGTCGCGCATCTGCCCCTGGCGGTCCTGCATCAGCCGGAACGCGGCCCGCAGGTGCTCCTCGGTCAGCTCGTCGGCGCCCTTCGCCAGCGAGGTCGCCTCGGTGATGAGGTCGCTGAGCAGGCCGAGGTTGGTGGTGAGGCGGTGCTGGTCCTCGGCCAGGCGGGCGCCGTACTGCATCAGGAACGCGACGGCGCTGCGCGAGCAGCGGGACAGGCCGCGGTTCGAGGCCAGCCAGGCGGCCACGCCGGGGTACACGCGCAGACCTTCCTCGAAGGACATGTCGTCCTCGAAGTCGGCGCGGATCTTGAAGAGGCGCGAGAACTCGGGGTCGAGCTCCTGCAGCTGATGGATGAGGTCGGGGTCGGCGACGAGCACGACCTTGACGTCGAGCTCGACCGGCTGGATCCGCAGGCTCGGGCCCTCGTCCTCCTCGTGCGGCTGGATCGCGCGTGCGAGCAAGCAGGCCTTGAGGTGCTCGTAGACGGCCTCGCGCTTGACCAGGGCCTCGGCGTCGATGATGAGAAAGCCGCCGTTGGCGCGGTGCAGGTCGCCCGCGAGGATCGTGCCGGGCTCGGGGTAGCGGCTGTCGTTCGAGCCGGCGACGACGCGGCCGAACAGGCCCGAGAGCGTGACGTTCTGCGCGTGGATGATCGGCGCGACGTCGTCGGGGCGGCTGGTGACCAGCAGCGTCGGCACGACCAGGCCGGGCGGCAGCGGCATGCTGGTCAGCGGCAGGTGGTGGCCCTCCTCGAGGTGGTAGACCTGCTGCAGGTGCTCGTGCAGCCGCTTGCTGTACTTTCGCACCTGCTCGGTCGGCAAGGCGCGCTCCGGCACGGCGGCGAAGCTGGCGGCGATGTTGTTGCGCAGGGCGGCCCGCTGGCGCTGCAGCAGGGTCTGCTGGATCTCCGCCTCGAGCAGCGCGAGCTGGCGCTGGGTCTCCTCGACGTGCGGGCGCACGGCCTCGATCGCGTCGAGGACCTGGCGGTTGAGCCGGGCCTCGGCCTCGTCCGCTTCGCCCTCGCTCGGGGCGTTGTCGCTGCTGGTGCCGCCGGCCGCGTCGTCGGCCTCGTCCTCGAGCGGGACGAAGTCGAAGCCGTCGTCGCCGGCGACCAGGCCGAGGCCGTGCTCGGCGGCGATCTTGCTCAGCTGGTCGTGGATCTTGCGCTCGGCCGCGCTCTGCTCGCGGTGGATCTCGACCTGCAAGCGGTGGCGGACCCGGCCCTCGAACACCTCGTGGACGGCGGCCTCGAGGCGCGCGTGCAGCTCCTCCATGGCGCGGACGAAGGCGGGACCTGCACCTGCGGGCAGGAACGCAGGGACAGGTTCCAAAGGCCAGCGAGGATTGACGAGCAGGACGAGGTCGCGCGGGGCCGGGCGGCGGAGGGCCTCCTCGCGGGCGAGGGCGACCGCGGTGAAGGTGCGGCCGGTGCCGCGGCGGCCGACGACGGCGACGTTGAAGCCGGGGGCCCGCTCGGCGAGGCCGCGGCGGAGGGCCATGGCGGCGCGGTTCTGCGGGGCGATCCGCAGGTCGAGGACGAGCTCGGAGGGGCCCTCGGGCAGCGCGTCCTCGCGGACGCTGACGGTGCACTGCTCGGGGCCGAGCGGCGAGACCTGGCGGGTCACGACGACCTCGGCGGGCGGGCTCGGCCGGGTGGTGGAGGGCGACGATGCGGCCGCGTCCGGGGTGGAGGACGGCGACGCGACCGCGTCCGGGGCGCCGCGGGGGGCGCGACCGGAGCGGGGGCGTGGCGACTTGGGGCTCGGACGGGAGCGCGAGGGCATCTCAGCTCGCCGGCGCCGGCTCGGGTGCCTTGTCGGCGACGGGAGTGTCGCCGCCGATCGCGGTGATCGTGCGGGCGATGTTCTGCCGCTGGTCGGCGTCGGTCTCGGGGTGCTCGGCGAGTTCGCGGAGGATCTGCAGCATCAGCGTGCGGGTGTCGGCCGGCCCGGTGTTGATGATCTGCTCGAACTGGGCGGTGCAATCGTCCTCGTCGCCGCGGGTGCGGAGGATCCGGATCACACAGGTGTAGGCCCACTCCGGCGCGCGGTGATAGAGCGAGGGCAGGCCGCCCAGGAGCACGCCGAGGTAGGCGTCGAACTTCTCGAGGACGTACAGGATGTTCCAGTAGACCCCGTGCGGGTCGTTGTCCTCGAGCAGGTCGAGCAGGCGCGGCAGCACGGCCGGGTCTTCGATCTGCTCGAGCAGCTCGACGAGCGGCGGCAGCTCCTCGCGGATCTCCGTCTCGGTGCCGAACTGCGCGAGGTGGTGGATCCGCTGCAGCAGCCCGCTCAGGTTCTCGAGGCTGGGGGGCGGCGGCTCGTCGTCGAACTCGTCGTCCTCCTCGGCGATCTCCAGGACGCTCTTCTTCCGCTCCGCCGGCGGGGCAGCGGGCTGAAGCGTGAGCGGAGACAAGGGCGCAGCAGGCGCGGCGGGAGTGGCGCGCGACAGCGCGAGCTCGTCGAGCTCGCTGCCCTCGTCCGCCTCGGCGCTCTCGCTCTCGATGTCGGCGCCTTCATCTTCCTCGCCGTCGTCGATCGCCTCGACCTCGTCGAGATCATCCTCGACTTCGACCTCCTCGGCCTCGTCCTCGTAGTCGGGCTCGGGCGCCTTGGCCGGCTTGCGCGCGGGCTTGGCGACCTCGGCCGGCTTGGCCTTGGCGACCTTGGCCGGCGCCTTGGCCTTGGCCTCGGTCTTGGCCGGCTTCGCGGCCTTGGCGGTCTTGGTCTTTGGCTCCTCGGCCGCCTTGGTGGACTTGGCGGGCTTGGCCGCGGTCGCCTTGGACACGGCCTTGGCGGGCTTTGCCGCCTTGGTCGCCTTCTCGGCGGGCTTCGCGGCCGCGACCTTCTTGGCCGCGGCGGGAGCCTTCTTGGTCGCTGCCTTGGCGCCGGCCTTGGCCTTGGCGCTGGGGCTCTTGGCGGCCGTGGCCTTGCTGGTGGCCTTTTTGGCGGGTTTGGATCGCGTCGACGCTGCCACGGGGCTTTTCTACGCGATCGTACGCGGGGATGGCAAGCCCTCGAGCGAGAGGGGGTAGACTCCGGCCCCGTCATGGCGTCGCGAACAGTGGTGGATTCGGTCGTGTGCGTGGAACAGCCGCCGGCGGGTGCCGCGGCGGCCGAGGCCCGCGCCAGCGCGCTGCGGGCCCGCTTCCCGGGGGCGATCGTCGAGCGCTATCTCGACCGCGCGCCCGACGTGGGTCAGCGCGTCCGCATCGCCGCGGGCGCGGCGGTGATCGGCGACGTGCTGCTCGCCGACGACGTGAGCGTCTGGTACGGCTGCGTCCTCCGCGGCGACGTGAACCGCGTCGAGATCCGCGAGCGCAGCAATGTGCAGGACGGCACGGTGATCCACCTCGGCGATAACGATCCGACCTTCGTCGCCGAGGAGGTCGTGATCGGCCACCGGGCGGTCGTGCACGGCTGCAGGATCGGCGGCGGCACGCTCGTCGGCATCCAGGCCACCATCCTCGACGGCGCGGTGATCGGCGAGGGCTCGATCGTCGGCGCAGGCGCGCTGGTCACCGCCGGCACCGTGGTGCCCCCGCACTCGCTCGTGCTCGGCGCCCCCGGCAAGGTGATCCGCACGCTCACCGCCGCGGACGAGGCGATGCACCGTGGCCTGGCGCACAAGTACATGCGCCTGGCCCACAATTATCGCGTCGGCTGAGCCACGCGCCGGGCGCGCGGAGGTGAGCTGACCCGAGGTCGACGAGGCCGCGTGTGCCGCTTCTGCGCGGCGAGGTCGTCGGCGGGCGCCCCTCGCCATTGAGTCGGTGCTGCCGGCCGAGGTCGGTGGGCGTCCAGGCGAGGTCGCGGTGCGCGAGTGTCCGGTCGTGGTCGTCGAGCGGCGCGAGGTCGAGCCTTGGACCCGGCGAGGTCGTCCGGGCGTGCCTGGCGAGATCGGCGAGTGGAGGGTCCTCGGGGTCGCCGAGCGTCGAGCCGTGTGCCGGCGAGGTCGTGGCGGTCCTTCGGGGGTCGCCGAGCGGCACGAGGTCGAGGCGTGGGGCCGGGCTTGGTGTGGAAGTCCGTCACCGAGCGGCTGGAGGTGGGGCCGGCGAGGCCGTGACATCAATCGGTGGTCGTCGAGGTGCTCGAGGTCGAGCTCGTGGTGCCGGTCGTGGTCGTGGTGGTGTCGCCGGTCGTGGTGGTGTCGCCGGTCGTGGTGGTCGTGGTGGTGTCGCCGGTCGTGGTGGTGGTGTCGCCGTCGGTCGAGGTCGCGCCGGTGGTGACCCCGAGGTCAGGTGGTTCACAGATGCCGTCGGCGGTGCGGCAGCGCAGGTCGCCGCAGCACGACTGGTGATCGAAGCACCAGCGGGACAGGTCGAGGGCGCCGATGCAGGCGCTCTCGTCGGCGCAGGCGGCCGGGCCGCGTTCACCGCCGAGTTCGCCGGTGGTCGGGCCGTACTCGGCGACGCAGATCGCGTCGGTCTCGCAGTCGCCGCTGTTCATGCAGCCCGTGGTGCTCGAGCTGCCGGAGCCCGGCGTCGTGGTCGCGCCGGCAGTGTCGCCGTCCGTCACCGCGGGCAGCGACGGCGGACCACAAGCGGCGAGGGCGAGGACGACGGCGAGGCGGCGCACGCCGAGGACGATAGCAGGCTCGCGCGTGCTGCTCGAACACGGCCCCGGCGCACGCGCGAGGGGCTCGGGGGTCTGCGGCGTCGGCGTCACGGCTCGAACACGCAGCGGACGCGGAACGGCTTGCGGTTCCGCGGGATGGTGGTCTCCTGGCCCGACTTCGGGTCGACGATCCACGCCTGCGCGGCGTCCTCGGCGAAGGCGGTGCGGGTCCAGTGGAAGCCCTCGGTCTGCTCGAGGCCGGTGATCTCGCCGAACCGCTTGACCTCGTCGCGGTCGGGCAGACGCCAGTGCTTGAAGCCGCCGAGCTCCAGGTCGCGGCAGTGGGTCTCGCCGGCCGGCTGCAGCAGGTCGGGGCAAGCGTGGCCGGTGTCGCAGCGCTGGACGTAGATCGGCTGCTTGCGATCGGACAGCAAGGCGGCGCCCTCGGGCGCGGGCGGCGGGTTCAGCTTGGGCTCCGCGAACGGCTGGGCCTTGGCCGGCGGCTCGACTGCCGCCTTGGCAGGCGGCGCGTCGGCCGGGGCAGGGGCGGACTTGGGCGCTTCGGAGCCGCAGGCGCCCAGGAGGGCGAGGACGAGGAGCGGTCGCGCGATCACGGGTGCAGGGTAAACAGGTCGGGCCCGATTTGGCAGCACGAGAATCGCGCGAAACCGCGCGATGTCGGACGACCTGACTGGCCTGGCCCGACGCTTTCGGCGCCACACCTGCCTCGACCTCGACCCGCGCTCCTTCCTGCAGGGGGATTTCGCGGCCGGCGCGGCCAGGAGAGAGGACGAGGGGCGAGGCCGAGGCAGGCGAGGGCGCGGCGGTGGGCGAGCGAGGTCGAGGAAGGCGAGGGCGCGGCGGGGGCGAGGTCGAGGAAGGCGAGTTGAGGTATGGTCGCGCCGATGGTCGGCAGATCGATCACGCTGCTCTGGGCGCTGGCAGGCGAGCCCTCGACCGGCGAGGCGGCGCCCGGCGAGGCGGCTCCGGTGGTCGAGGCGGCCGGTCCCGAGGAAGCGGGGAGCGGCGATTACTCGCGCGCGCCCGGAGTCGAGGTGCCGCCGGCGATCGAGCCGCGGCTGGCCGAACTGGCAGCGGCGTTCCGGCGGGCGACCGGCAAGGCGCTGGTGATCACAGACGGCACGCGGCGACCCGAGGTGCAGGCAGAGCTGATGCTCCGCAACCTCGAGCGCGGCGACGATGTGGTCCGCAACTACGCCAACAAGTCGGCGGCGAAGGCGGTCGCGGAGGCCTACGCGCAGGCGCGGGAGGCCGGACAGGCGGCGGCGCTGGCCGCCCTCACGGCGGTGATCCGGGCCCAGGTGGCCGCGGGCGACTACGTGTCGAAGCACCTGCGCGAGGGTGCAGTCGACGTCCGCTGCCTCGGCCTCGACCGGCGCGAGCGGGCGATCTTGAAGAAGCTGGCGAAGACCCGCGGGATCGCGGTGGTCGACGAGAGCCGCACGAGCACGCCGCACTATCACTTGAACTTCGTGCGGTGAATCCAACGTCCTCGGATCTCCGCCGGGATCCGAGGTGCTCTGCTCCCAACCGTGCTGTGGTGACAGCTGCGGGTTCGAGCGCATCGATCGCACGGCGCTCAGCATTGCGGATCAGGTGCAAGTAGAGCAGCGTCGACTTGATGTCGCGGTGTCCCATGAGCTGCTGCACCGTGCACACGTCTGTCCCTCGGCAGAGCAGCCGCGTGGCGAGCCGGTACCCGGGTTGAGCTACGTGCTCGTTGAGTCCGAGGGCCGCGAATATCGCCAGGTCCGGCTGGCGCAGCTCCCGGGCGGCGACTGCACCGTCACGTTCTTGAGGGACGAGCCCGCCCCCTGACCCACGTCAAAACGTGGCGAAGATGAAGACGCTGCCGCGGACGAACCCGAGCGCCTCGCCCTCGGGGCGCACGCATTGCGTCGAGACGCACACGCGAGCTCCATCCACGTAGGCGCGGCCCGTGATGTCGAATTCCCATCTCGTCTCGCAGCCCACGCCGCCGCCCTCGAACTGACGCGGATCGGTGGCCTGCACTGCACGGGTCTCGTCCCTGTACCAGACGCCCGCCGTCGGATCGAAGAGCGCGCAGCGGGGCGCCTCCTCGTCGGCATCGCTGTAAGAGATGTACTCGAGGTTCGACGCGCCGAACGGCGCCGCGCCCCCGCACACCGAGGGGTCCTTGCAGCGACTCTCCGCAGCCAGCTCGTGGGCGGGATGCACGCTGAATCGCGCCGTCCGGGGGCCGGGGGCCTGGCGGCTCAGGTTCTCGACCAACCACCGCTCACCCGCCGGAGCCAGGGCCAGCGCCACGTCGTCCGACTTCGCGGGCTCGAACCCCGGCGTCGTGCTCCACCGCAACCTCGCCCGGGGCGCTGCCGGGCCGGGAGGCTCTCCCAGGTGATCTTTCAGTTGCATCAACACCGACCCATCACTGTCGACAATGGCCAGATCCCTGGCCGCCACGCGATCCGTGAGGACGGGGACCGGCGCCCCCGGGTTCCACAGGTCGACCAGGAGCAGCCCTTTCGGGTCCCAGTGCCATGCCAGGCCTGACGGGCCGTCGATGCGCAATTCGCCGAGGCGCTCGGTCGACAGCTCTTGCCGCCAGCATCCGTCGACGGAGCGCAGCACCAGACCAGTCTCGACGCGATGAAGGACGATCGGGGAGTCCGTCACCGCGGACCAGTGCTTGTGCGCGCCCGACCGGAGGAACGCGATTCGCTGGGCCCCCGTCAGCTTGTCCCACCATGGGGCTTTCGCCGGGTCGAACTCCGGAATGTCGAGACCACCGGGACAGGCCGACTTCGCGGGGAAGACGAAATGCTCGAGGTCGGGGGCCGTATCCTGCGAGTCCGGTTGGGTCGGCGCTTCCGGTCGTTGCGAGGACTCGGATGGGTCGGCTTTCACCTGGGGAGGCGGCGTGGCGGGCGGCGCCTGCGACTGAGGCGACGCCGGCGCAGGCGCGCCCGGAGTGGTTTGTCGCTCGCCCGCCGGTGACGGACAGGCCGCGAGCAGCAGGAGCGCCAGCGCGGCGAGCCACGGCTCGCGGCTCACTCGTTCATCAGCGCGGTGTAGTTCCAGTGCCATGCTTCTCCGTCGTACGGCTCGAACCCGTAGTCTGCCGCGTGGGCGACCGGCCAGTCGTAAAACCAGGTGTTGCGCCATCGCGCCATTGCGGTGGTTGTCTTCTCGTTCGCCACCCCGACGACCTGCCTCGTCCCCCGCCGGGCGCATGCGCTGCGCGCTTGACCGGCCGCGGCGGATCGGCGAGCATCCTGTTCGTTTCGATGAATGTCGCCTCGCCGGAAGCAGCGCTGTGCGAGCTGTTGTTGGCGAGCTTCAGCGTGGACGAGCTGCGGGCGTTCATCCATCTACGCTACGGGGCGGCGGTGTACGCGTTGCCCTCGTCCGGCTCGGCCGAGCACATCGCGGCGGAGACGGTGCGCGTGCTCGTCAGCCGCGGGGCGGCCGACATCACGCTCTTTCGCCACCTGGTCGACGTCCGGCCGCGGCGCCACCGGGAGATTGTCGCATGTGCGCAGGTGTGGGGCATCCCGGAGGCCGAGGTGCCGCCGGCGGCCGCACGTCCGCGCGACGAAGCCGCGTACGCGGTGAGCAGTCAACTCCAGCCGGGCGGGGTGCTCGCCGGCTATCGTCTCGAGGCGCCGCTCGGGACTGGGGGATACGGCTCGGTGTGGCGCTGCGTCGCGCCGGACGGCGAGCGCGTCGCGCTGAAGATCCTCCGCCCGGATCTCGGGCACGACCCGGCCTGGCGCGCTCGCTTCTTCCGCGGGGCCGAGCGGATGCGCAAGGTCGAGCACCCGCTGATCGTCCGCGTGCTCGACACGCACATGGGCGACAGCGAGTTCCTCTTCTACCCGATGCAGTACATCGAGGGGAGGAGCCTGCGCGAGCTGTGCAGGTCCGGCAAGCTCGCCGTCTCCGCCGTGATGTCGCTGATCGTCCGCGTCGCCGACGCCCTGGCGGCCGCGCACGATCACGGTCTGGTCCACCGCGACGTGAAGCCGCAGAACATCCTCGTCGACCGCGAGGGCACGCCCTTTCTCACCGACTTCGACTTCGTCGTCGACGCCGACGCCGTCGTGCACAGTCACACCGGGCCTGTCGGGAGCTACGTCTACGTGGCCCCCGAAGTGCTCCAGGGCGAGGTCGTCGGTCCGCGGGCGGATATCTACAGCCTCGGCGTGACGGCGATGTTCTGCCTCCGCGGCCGTGACCTCATCCCCGCCAACGTCGCGCCGGAATTCATTCGCAAGCTCGAGTGCAGCGAGGCGGAGCAGCGCGTGCTGATCAAGGCGACCGCGGCCGACCCGGCGTCTCGCCACCCAGACATGCGCGCCTTCCAGCGCGACCTCGAGTCCGCCCTGCAGCGGGCCCGCCAGCAGGCCGCGAACCGGGAGGCCGAGCGGCGCGCGCTGGCCGAGCGGCTGGAGGCACGCCGGGAAGCGGAGCGGCGGGCGCAGGAGCTGGCGGAGCGCGAGGCGGCCGAGCGCTGGGCGAGGGAGAAGACCGCGCGAGAGGCCGCGGCGAGGGTCGCGGCCACGCGCGCGACGGTCGTGGTGGCGCCGCGGTTTTTGGGGCCCGAGAGGCCAGAAGACGAGGACGACGAGCCGGACTGGTTCGAGGGGACGGCGAAGGGACAGGCGCAGGGGCTCGCGCCGTCACGCAAGGGGGACCTGCTCCCCGCGCCGGAGGGGCCACGGGTGAGCGCGAGGGCGGAGCTGTCCGGACGCACGCAGGATGAGCTCAATGCGAGCGAGCGGGCGGCGCAGGCCATCTCGCCGCTCCCATTGCCCGACGCCCCGCCGCGAGAGGCGCGAGAACAGCAGGAGCGGGCGGAGGCGGAGCGCAAGGCGAGAGAGGCGGCCGAGCGGGAGGCGGCGGAGGAGGAGCGGGCGGAGGCGGAGCGAAAGGCGAGAGAGGCGGCCGAGCGGAGAGCCGCGGAGGAGCGGGAGCAGGCGGAGCGGAAGGCGGCGGAGCAGGCGGAGGAGCGGGCGGAGGCGGAGCGTAAGGTGAGAGAGGCGGCCGAGCGGAAGGCCGCGGAGGAGGCGGCGGAGCGGAAGGCCGCGGAGGAGGCGGAGCAGCAGGAGCGGGCGGAGGCGGAGCTGCGGTGGCAAGCGTGGGCGGCGATCAAGCGGGAGCGGGATGCACGGATCGCGGCAGAGGAGGTGACGAAGCGGGCGGACGCGGAGAGGGAGGCGAGAGAGGCGGCGTCGCGGACGGAGGCGGAACGGAAGGTGGCGGAGGAGGCCGCGCTGCGGGAGAAGGTGAAAACGCAGGACCTGATCGTCGAGCGCCTGCCCGACGGCTACAACGTCCTCTGCGACGGTGCGAGTCGCAAGTTCGCGGCGCAGATGGAGCTCATCGAAGTGCTCGCCCGCTGGCCATGGCGGTCCATCGCGCTCCGGGGCTTCTCCGCGGAGGAGCACCGCACGCTCACGAACCTCCTCGACGTCCGCGGCGTCCGTGGGCACAGGACGGGCGAGCAGGTCGTTCAGCGCAGCGGATGGGCGCGTCGCCTCGCGGTCCTGGCGCTCCTCCTCGGTCTCTCCTCCGCGTTCATGCCGCTGCGCTCGTTTGGCTTCGTCACAGAGAGCGCGCTGAACGGAGGGTTCGAGAACCCTACGCTCTGGGCCATCATCACGGGACCTTCGATATTCGCGGCGTTCCTCGGCGTGACCGTGGGGAGGAGGGGCTTCGGGCGCAAGCTCGGTCTTCTCCATTGTCTGTGCGGAGGGATCGCGCTCGGCCTGTGGAGTCTGGCGGCAAGCCCCGCGAACGTCCACCTCGAGGTCGGAGCAAAGTGCTCGATCGCCGCCGCGGTCCTCGTGTTCGTCGCGGGCTTCATCGGTCGAGTCCGGCCCCATCCCGAGAGGAGCGAGGCTCGGGCGCGCGAGGGCGAGGTCCTCGTCCAGCGCCTCGAGGGCGGCTACCTGATCCTTCATGACGGCGCGGAGCACAAGCTCAAGTCGCAGGCCGAGCTCGTCGAGCTGCTGATCCGCGTGCCCTGGCGGTCGATCGAGCTACGGGGCTTCTCTGCGGACGAGCGTGGCGCGCTCGAGCTCGTCCTCCACGCGCCCCGGGGGCGCGGGCGCGGGCTCCGTCTCCTCACGTCCGCGGCGTTCGTCCTCGGCCTCCTCTCTGCTGTCTTTCTCCCGGACTGGTGGCACGTGTTCTCGGGGTTCTCGGTGGGCGCAGCGTTCTTCGGCATGCTGTCGGAGACGAGGGGCTTCGGGCGCGGGCTCGCGGCGATCCATTGCCTGTGCGGGGGAATGGCCCTCGTCCTGTGGTACGAGGAGGCGACGTTCCGGATCTCGAACGTTCGTGTTGTGATCGGAGAAGTGTGTTCGATCGCCGCCGCGGTCCTTGTCGTCCTCGCGGGCGTGGTCGGCCTCTTCAGGCCCCATGACCCCAACAGGATCGAGGCGCCGCTTGCAGGGGTAAGCGGTGCGTCGTGGCTGCGAGACGGCCTCCGCAAGTTTTGGCTCGACGTCGGCGCCTGGGCGAGCGCGTACTTCCTCGGTCCGAGGGGGGCGCATTCAAGCGAGCCGCTCTCGCGTGCGCGTCGCTTCGCCAGCGTCCTCGCCAGGCTCGGCCTCGCGCTCGGGCCGGTGTCGATCCTCGGGGTAGTGCTGTACCTGGCGTTCACCAGCGGCTCTGAGCCGGAGCGCGAGACGAAGGCCCCGGAGGACACGCGGCCGGACGCCGGCGAAGCGGGTTCACCCGCCGCGGAGGCGCCCGAGAGCCCGGTCTTCCGCGTCGAGTCGGATCCACCGCCGGTACCGCGTCCGCGGCTCGTGTTCCTCGAGGGAGGATCGTTCGAGATGGGGAGCACGCCTGCAGAAGGCCACGTGATGATCCCCGAGCGGATCCCCGTGTCCGCCGTGGACGAGAAGCTTCACGTCGCCGAGGTCGGCCCCTTTGCGATCTGCCAGACCGAGATCACGCAAGGCGAGTGGAAGGACATCATGGACCGCGAAAGCCTGAGCAAGAGCGCGTGCGGCGACGGGGACTGTGACGATCGGAAGCCAGTGACCGGCGTGACGCGGCTCGAAACGCTCGTCTTCCTCAATCGCCTGACCACGCGCGAGAACGCGGTCTTGCCGGAGGAGCAGCGGATGACGCTTTGCTATGGACCGCAAGAGCTCCGCTTCGAGCCGAAGTGCACGGGCTACCGCCTGCCGACCGAGGCCGAGTGGGAATTTGCTGCTCGCGCGGGGACCAAGACGCCCTTCAGCTTCGGGGGCAGCGGCGCCGAGCTCGCCGCAGCCTATTGCGAGCACGCCAACGGAGGCCCGTTGAGAGCGGGCGACCTGCCCGGCCTGGTCGAAGTCACGTGCAAGGACGGCGCGCCGGGTCTCGGGGGGGTCGCGTCCTGGAAGCCGAACCCCTGGATGATCCACGACATGCACGGCAACGTCCGCGAGTGGGTTTGGGATCGCTACGGGCCCTATCCCGACCGGCCGATCAAGAACTACCGCGGCAGCAGTCAGGGTAACCATTATATCGTGCGCGGCGGATCCTTCCTATCGCCGCCGTGGTATCTGCGCTCGGCAGCGCGGGACACCATCACAGACCGCGGCAGGGACATCGGCTTCCGCTGCGCTCGGGGACCGATCGACGTGCCTTGACCATGGCCCTGGCCGGTCGGGCATCTCACTTGAACTTCGTGCGGTGAGTCCAGTGCCGTCACCGCAGGCGGCCGGGCACGGGGACAATGCGGAAGGGGTTCTGCCGACGCTGTTCGAATGAACATATCACGATTCTAGAACGAACCCTGTCCGCCCACAATCGATGCCGATTCGTATCATCTCACAAACTCGCGTTGGGTGAACGGCCGTTGGGTGACCCCAAACATCTTTGGTAGTCGGCGGCCCATGCTGCCGAGCGCGCTGCCATGGATGCGTGCAGTTCATCGCGGGTCCAGTCCGCGCATGAACGGCTTCGAGGGCACTTGTGATGAATTTGGTTGCGAGCGTCGTACCGGCGTTGCATGGTCACCTCGACTTCGTGCGCGGAGCATCGAGAGATCTTCGATATGTCTTTTGAAGCATGTCCTTCCGGTCCATTCGTTCGACCCCCCTGCGAGGCGCGTGCACGGAGCCGGCGTACCGCGAGCGACTCGAGCCATTCGCCGGCGGAGTCGAGGACCGAGTCCCCGGGCCGCGCCGGCGGGGGCGGTTCGGGCAGGGCCGGCTCTCGACTTCGCGGTGGGCGGAGCTGCGCGGTGTTTCTGCATCTGCAGAGGGGCGAAAATTGTCTTCGATCTTCCGTGCGACCTGGGCGGGAAGGGCTCGTCCTTCTTCCGCGAGATGAACTTCGCATCGCGCACCCTCTCGTCTTCGCTGCTCATCCTCGCCCTCGTCGCTTGCGGCGACAGCGGCAGCAACCCCCTCACCGCTACCGCGACCGTCACGGCCACCGACCCCGGCCCGACCAGCGAGACGTCGCCGCAGACCACGACCGGCGACGACACCACGACCGGCGACGACACCACCACCGGCACGCCCGACGATCCGACCACCAGCAGCACCAGCATGGGCGTCGACGCGTGCGACAGCTGCGGCGAGAACGCGAGCTGCCGCGGCGACACCTGCGTGTGCGACGAGGGCTTCGAGGGCGACGGCCAGACCTGCACCGACCTCGACGAGTGCGCGGGCAAGAACGACTGCGCCGTCGACGCGACGTGCACCAACACCCCGGGCGGCTACGACTGCGCCTGCAACGAGGGCTACAAGGGCAACGGCTTCACTTGCACCGACATCGACGAGTGCAACGAGGACCTCGACATGTGCAGCGCGAACGCCTCCTGCACCAACCAGGACGGCGGCTACAAGTGCGCCTGCGACGAGGGCTTCAGCGGCGACGGCTTCGTCTGCAACGGCAGCAAGCAGTTCGGCGAGAGCTGCGTGGCAGGGGAGGAGTGCGCCAGCGGCGTGTGCCTGGCTGGCGGATTCAACATGTGCACGGTGCCGTGTACGCAGAACGTCGCCAACGACTGCGGGGCGCAGGGCGTGACCGGGCTGTGCGTCCAGACCGCGGCCGACCAGTACGTCTGCGCCGGCGACCTGACGTTCGGCGCGGACAAGGACGACGAGGTGCTGCAGGCCGGCGACAAGGTCACGCGCCTGTTCCAGTCGAAGACCGACGCCGACCTGTTCCTGGTCAACATCGCCATCGCCGGCGACTACCTGGTCACCGCCACGCCCGACCCGGACGACGACATCCAGCTCGACTTCTACCAGGCCGACGCCTCCGAGTTCGGCACTGTGAACATGTTCGGCATCGGCCAGGCCGAGTCCGCGGTCGTCACCACGCAGCCGGGGGTGTTCTTCATCGTCGCGCGCAACATCGGCGCCAGCAACGGCGGCTACACGATCGAGGTCGTCAAGCAGTGAGCCGACGCGCCGTTCGGCGCACAGGTGGCGATCCCGGCGCGGCGGTTCGGCTTCTCCGTGAGCTCAAACTGATGGGGCACGGCGACGCTGGTCGCCCCGTCCATCGAGCGAGAGCGCGAATCCTGGACCTGCCCGAGAGCGTGATCTCGGGCCAGTCCAGGCGTCACGTCGAAGGTCGCTCAGGCGAGCGCTTCGGGTTTGCGGGGGACTCGCTATTCGTCCTGGGTCGGCCTTTTTATCCCCGCTGCGCGAAACCAGCTGTCGAACGATGGCGAGAACAGGCCGGCGCGCCAGAGCTCGCGGACTGTCTCCAATCGCTCTCGCAGCAAGATCGCCTCGAGGTGCGCATCGGAGCGGGGATCTTCGTGCAGAAGGCGCCGAAAATGCTCAGGAGCGGCAAATGCCGCGAGCCCTGCCTTGGCCCACGCCCCGCATTCGGCGAGGTATCGGCGCGTCTTGCCCGTATCCGGGTCTCCGTTCAGGATGCAGAACGCTCTCCATCCGTGAGCGAACAATTGTCGCCCCTGGCGAGCGAACGCGTCCGGGATTTTGGCGGCCGCCATCTCGTAACTGATGATCGTCGCTTCGGCCCAACCGAAGACATCCTGGCCGGCGGCCGCAGCGGGGGCTTCTGGAACGCGGACTGGTGCATTCGGGGCAGCGCACGCTGCCGCCGCGGCATACGCTCTTCGTGCGCATGCCTGGGCGAGCACGGACCAATTCAAGGGAGCGTGAGCCCTCGCCGCCGCGACGATCGCGGCAGGCCCATGGTCCAGGATGTCCCAATCGTCGCTCATCGATCGGTGGAGGACCGTGCGTCGGCAGGAGCGCTGCGGCGGCTCGCGCGGGTCGCTGTCGTCGGGAATGATTGCATGGAAGAGTTTTTGAAGGGCCGTCCTCCGACGGCGCTCACGGGGCCGGCGAGGGCATGCCACGGCCCACGCATGCCAGGAGATCCTCCCGTGAAGGGAAGAGGTCGTCAAACAGCGAGCGAGCGCGGCTTTCAGCGCCGGTGGGGGCGATCCCGGCGCGGCGGAGTTGTGGCAGGATGCCGGTTGCGCCGTGTCGACCTCGCCGTCCAGTCCGCCGGATCACGGGTCCGCCAGCGAGGGGGAGCTCGCGGCCGCGCTCGACCGTGCCGCGACCCGCGGCGCGGGGGCCTGGCCTGGCCTCGAGGTCGCGCCCGCGACGTTTCGCGCCTACCTCGCGGGGCGGCTGCCGGGCGAGGGCGACGGGGTGGCGGCCCTCGAGGCGATGGCGATCGAGGATCTGTACCTCGCGTGCGCGTGCGTCCAGGGCGATCGGCGAGCGATCGCGGCGTTCACCGATCGGTTCGTCCGGGTCAGCGTGACTGCGGCGTCGCGATCGCGCCGCGACGGGCCGGCGGCCGACGACATGGTGCAGCTGGTGCTCGAGAAGTTGCTCGCGCCGCGCGGCTCGCTGCCGCCGCGACTCGCCGAGTTCAGCGGGCAGGGGGGGCTGCGCGCGTGGGTCCGGGTGACGGTGGTCCGCGCCGGGATCGACCTCGAGCGCACGCAGGCGCGGCGGATCGTCGCCGACACGGGCGAGCCCGCCGAGAACCTCGAGGAGCTGGCGACCACCACCGATCCGGAGCTCGACTACCTCAAGCGGCACTACCGCGACGAGTTCCGCCAGGCCTTCGCCGCGGCGCTGGCGGACCTCGACCCGCGCTCGCGCAACGCGCTGCGGCACCACCTGGTCGACCGCCTCAGCATCGACCAGATCGGCGCCCTGCACGGCGTGCACCGGGCCACCGCGGCGCGCTGGATCTCCCGCAGTCGCGAGGAACTGCTGGCCGGGACCCGCGAGCAGCTGCGCCGGCGGCTCCAGCTGAGCGAGGGGGAGTACGCGAGCATCATGCGGCTGATCGACAGCATGCTCGAGGTGAGCGTGCAGCGGCTGCTGTCCGGATGAGGGGCCGGGCCGCGAACCGGGCGGGGGAGCGAAGGCGGGTGGGCGAGCATGCTGCGGGGCATCGACAGCAGGCTCGACGGGTGAGAGGCCGGGCTGCGAACCTGGCGGGGGAGCGAGGGCGGGTGGGCGAGCGTGCTGCGGGGCATCGACAGCATGCTCGAGGGGTCCTGACGGGGGCGCGAGGGCGGGTAGGCGAACATGCTTTGGGGCATCGACAGCATGCTCGAGAGGTCCGGGCTGCGAACCTGGTGGCCGAGCGAGGACGGGTAGGCGAGCGTGCTGCGGCGCATCGACAGCACGCGCGAGGTGGGCGTGTAGCCGTAGTCCGGGATGTGAATTCGGGCGGGGGAGCGAGGGCGCTTGCGTCATGGGGCGCAGCGACAGCACGCTCGAGATCAGGGTGCAGGGGCGGTGGTCCGGGAGAGCGTCAGGGCCTCGGGATGGGCAGCGAGCCAGGTATCGACGGCGTCGCGGACTTGCGGGCTCGGGTCCTTCATCGTGCGCAGTTGTTCGCGGGTCGCGAGCATCATCTGCGCGGCTCGGGGGCGCTCGCCGGGGCGCGACCACAGCGCGCGGGCCAGGGCGAGCTGCGCCTCCAGCGGGCCGAACGGGTCGGCGCCGTGGGCCAGGATCGTCAGTGCGCGCTCGAAGCTGGCGATCGCGTCGTCGGTCCGGCCGATGCGCTGCTGACAGTCGCCGAGGCGCTTCAGGGCCCGGCCGACGAGCTCGTGATCGGGGCCGAGTTGCTTGGTGCGGATCGCCAGGGCGCGCTCGAACGAGGTCAGGGCGGCGTCGAGGTCGCCGGCGTGCATCTGCTCGCCGCCGAGGGAGATCAGCGTGAGGGCCAGCGCAGTGTGCTCGGGCCCGAGGCCGCGCTCCTGGATCCGCAGGCCGCGCTCGAGAGCTGCACGCGCCTGGTCCCGGGCCCCGAGCGCGCGCAGGGTGATGGCGAGGTTGGAGAGGGTGAGGCCGATGTTGGGGTGCTCCGGCCCGAGAGTGCGCTCCTGGATCGCCAGCACCTGCCGCAGCAGGTCGTGGGCCTCGCCGTGTTCGCCGAGCTCGCCCTGGACGGTGGCGATGTTCTGCAGGGCGGTCAGGGTGCGCGGGTGACCGCGTCCGAAGGCTCGTTCGCGGCCGGCGAGGACCTGGCGGAACAGCGCGACCGCCTCGGTGCGCCGGCCGAGCCGGCTGAGCGTCGCGCCGATGTTGTTGCGGACCGTCGCGAGGTCCGGGTGGTCGGCGCCGAGCGAGCGCTCGAGCGCCTCGGCGGCCTGCTGGAACGAGGCCAGCGCCGCCTCGTGGTGGCCCTGGCGCTGCAGCCCGACGCCGATGTCGCTTCGCGCCCGCGCGGCGTCGGTCTCGTGCGCGGCGCCCAGGGCCTCGAAGCCGGCCAGACCCGCACGGTAGCTGGCGAGCGCCGCGTCGTACTGCCCGCGGGCGCTGTGCAGCTGGCCGACCTGCATCGCCAGCTGCGCCGCACGGGCGTCGTCGGCCAGGCGATGCACGGCCGCGTCGGCGCGCCGCGCGGCCTCCTCGGCGGTCGGATACTCGGCCCGGGCCCGGCGCACGTTGACGAGCTCGATCCACCCGTCAGCGGCCGCCTCGACGTCGCCGCTCGCCTCGGCCGCCCACACCGCGTCGGCGAGGCCCTGCTCGGCCGCCACGAGGTCCTCCGCGAGCTCGGCCTGGGCGCGGCCGACCTCGACCAGAGCTTCTGCGGCCGGCCAAGTCAGCCCGAGCTCCTGCGCGCGGGCGTGGGCGGCCTGGGCGTGAGCGCGGGCCTGGGACAGCTTGCCGGCCCGGCGGAGAGCGCGGGCGGTGGCGATCTCGGCCTGCAGGGCCGCAGCCTCGGGCCGGCCCGGGTCGGGTCGGCCGCGGGCCTGCAGGGCCTCGATGTCGCTGCAGACCTCGGGGCCACCGAGCGCGTGGGCCATCGCCGGCGCGGAGAGGACGACCTCGGCGTCGGCTGTGACCAGCAGGCCGGTGAGGGCGCGCAGCTCGTCGAGCTGGCGATCGAGGCAGGCGACGCGCAGGTCCATCACCGCTTCGGACTGTTCGCCGCGGGCCCGCGTGGCCAGGCAGTTCTCGGTGTAGGCCGCGGTCCAGGCGGCGGCGTGGGCGTCGAGGGGCGCCTGCACCGAGGCCCACGCGCCCGCGGCGTAGGGCGCCCGGGTGGCCGCGAACGCGATCTGGGCGGCCTGTCGCGTCGGGCCGTCCCACACGCCTCGCAGCTTGTCCGGGGCGCCGCTGCACAGCCGCGACTCGACCCCGGGGATGCTGCGCTGGGCGACGACGTAGCCGCCCGCGGCGGTGGCCACGAGCGCGAGCAGGCCGGCGGCCAGGAGGCGCCGGCGGCTGCGGCGGCGAGGGGTCGCGCGCAGGGCATCGAGCAGGGCCCGCATGTCGGGGTGACGCGCGGCCGGCTGGACCTTGAGGCCGCGGGTCAGGAGCGCCGCCAGCCACGCCGGCAGCACGCGGTCGGGCGGGGGCAGGCGCATGTCGCCGCGGCGCACGTGGTCCGCCAGCTCGGACAGGGTGCGGCCGGGAAACGGCCGGACCCCGCAGATCGCCTCGTAGAGGGCGACGCAGAAGCTGAACTGGTCGCTGCGGGCGTCGGCCGGGCGCCCGTCGAGCTGCTCCGGCGCCATGTAGGCCGGCGTACCGAGCAGCGCGCCGGTGACCGCCAGCGCCTCTGGGTCGTCGGTCGGGACGGCGGGCGCGTCCTCGGCCGAGAACATGCGCGCCATGCCGAAGTCGGCCACGCGCACGCGGCCATCGGCGCCGACCAGCACGTTGTCGGGTTTGAAATCGCGGTGGACGATCCCCGCCGAGTGAGCGGCCGCCAGGCCCTCGCCCGCCGCCAGGAACACTTCCACGATCTCGCGCCACCCGCGGGGTCGTTGCCCTCGCCACTCTCGGAGGGTGCAGCCGTCGACGAGCTCGGTGGCGATGAACACCCGGTGGGCCAGCGCGCCGACGTCGTGGATCGTCACGACGTTGGGGTGCGACAGCTGGGCCAGCGCTCGCGCCTCCCGCAAGAGCCGCGGCTGTACCACGCGCCAGCCGGCGTCGGCCTCGGGGCGGACCCGCAACAGCTTGAGCGCGATCTTGCGGTCGAGCTCGGGGTCGAAGGCCGAGTAGACCGTGCCCATGCTGCCCATGCCGATGCAGTCGAGCACGACGTAGCGGCCGACGCTGTCGCCGCGCATCAGCGGCGGCGCTGCAGCGGTGTCGTCGGCCTCGCCGGAGCCGTGGCTCAAGTACGCCTGGGCGTAGCGGGTGACGAGCTCGAAGCAGTCGCGGCAGGCGTCGATGTGGCGCTCCACTGCCTCCCGCGAGGCGCCCGACGCGGCCCCCTCGACGAACTGCGCCAGCGCGGTCTCGTCGAGGCAGGGCCCGGCCGGTTCGGCCGCGCCGGGATGTCGAGCGATCGCAGGCAACGCGGCGCGGATCATAGTTCAGGTGCGGTGACCGAGGTGCTCGCTGGTCGTCGCCCGAGGTCGGGCGCTGCCTGGTGCTTGCGCCTCGGGCGGGGGAGCGGGTAGGTTCGCCGCGGCCGAAAAAGGTGGACCGGTTCGGTGAGCCCCGGTCACCCGCGCTCCTGCGGGTCGATGTTCCCCCGCGAGGGTGAGTTCCCACGGCCGTTTCCGGGCGCTTCGCGCCCGAAAGGCTCACCATGCGCTTGAATCATCTCGACCTTCAGGTCACCGACGTCGCCCGCAGCGTCGAATTCTTCGAACAGATCTTCGGCCTCGAGCTGCAGTCGAACCGGCGCTCGCCGGCGATTGCGATCCTCGGCGACGGGACCGGCTTCGTGCTGGTGCTGCAGCGGCGCGACGCGGTCTGCTACCCCGAGGGCTTTCACGTCGGCTTCCTCGTGGAGGACGTCGCGCTCGTCCACGCAGCACACGCCCGCGCGACCGCGGCTGGCCTCGAGATCTCGCCCGTCGAGGTCGACAACCGCAGCACCCGCACCTATTGCCGGGCGCCCGACGGTTACCTGGTCGAGGTCGGCTGCCCGCGGACCCGCAGCGGGTGACGATGCAGCGCCGAACCTCGCGCTCCTATTAGCGCTCGTGACCCGAAGTCCTTCGGGGTCGGACGGCGGCACCAGGCCTCAGGTCCGCAAGGACAAGGCGCCCGTCCACTGCGGTGGGCGCCGGTGCAGCGGAGTGCGGCTCGCGCTCGTGCTAGCGAACACTTGCGACTCGAAGCCCTCCGGGGCGTCGTGGCGCAGGCACCGGTCGCCGCAGGCCGGCGGGGACGAGGCGCCCGCAACCTCGCGTGGATCGGCGACTTGGCTGGGCCGACACGATCGTGCTAGCGAACACTTGCGACTCGAAGCCCTCCGGGGCGTCGTGGCGCAGGCACCGGTCGCCGCAGGCCGGCGGGGACGAGGCGCCCGCAATCTCGCCTGGATCGGCGACCTGGCTGGGCTGATACGAGGTACTTCCTCGGGCTCGTGCAGCGCGACACGATGGGGCTCGACGAGCACTGGCGGGCGCGGGCGCGCGGTGGAACGTGCGGGGGGAACGATGCCATGCTGCGAGCAATGCCGCCGTGTATTTCGGAGCGTGCCCCAGAGAACGACACCTGCGAGGGCCATCCCGTCCTTCTTCCTGACAGCCTTGATCGTCTTCGCCGGCTGCGCTCGTCCCAGCGTCAAACACCGCGCGGAGGAGCCACCGGCAGCGCCCTCTGCAACGCCGGCCCCGCCGGCTGCATCGACTCCGACCTCCTCGAGCGGGAGGCAGAAGCCTGCGCCAGCTCTTCGTGCAGGAACGTGGGCGCCGAATGCTTCGCGATCGACGCCGCCGCCCGATGAGCCGCCATGGGGAACGTTGGCCGACGGCGGCCAGCTACTCATGCAGGAACGTGGGCGCCGAATGCTTCGCGATCGATGCCGCCGCCCGATGAGCCGCCGCGCGTCGACGTAGAAGCGCAGGCGGGCCGGGTTCAAGCCCCAGGGCATCGGCGTCAATCCTGGAGAACTTCGAGGAGTTCATTGGATGCCCATAAGGACATGTCTTTGGAGTCATCGCCGATGGCGATGAGACTCACCGGCGGCAGGAGCCGGATGGATGCCCATAAGGACGTGTCTTTGTAGACATGTCCTTATGGACATGAGATTCATCGCAGCGCGAGCGCGCGTTGCAGGCATGAGGCGCTGCGGCGCGAGCGCGCGTTGCAGGCATGAGGCGCTGCGGCGCGAGCGCGCGTCGCCGGCACGAGGCGCCGGTTCGATCAGCCGGCGGCTGGAGGCGCGAAGGCGCGGGTGACCAGGGCCTCGAGGGCGGCGGCGTCGTGGTCGCCGGTGACCCGGCCGAGGGTGCGCTCCATGTCGCGGATGATCGGCGGGAGGGCGCGGCGGCGCTTGCCGCCGACTTCGGCCTCGGAGGCGATCCGGTCGGCCGGGGGGCGCCGGGGCCAGGCCACGAGGTCGGCGGCGCGGGCGAGCTCGTCGCGCTGCTCGGGGCCGAGGTCGGCGAGGGCGCGCAGGGCCAGCTCGTCGAGGATCTCGCCGGCCAGCGCGAGCTTGTCGCGCATGTACTCGTAGACCTCGTCGGGGCTCATGTCGCGCACGAGGTCGAGGTAGAGGGTGGCGAGCACCGACGGGATCACCGGCAGGAGCACGTTGACCGCCCGCGGGGTGTTGTCGGCGCGGCGGGCCCACTCGCTCAGCAGCTTCTGGGCGCGGAACTGCAGCGCCGCGAACTCGCGGCCGAGCAGCTCGAAGCGCTCGTGCTGCTCGCCGGGCAGCTTGTAGAGGCCGCGGAAGAAGTACTGGCAGACGAACGACCAGTAGACGAAGTCGTCCCAGTAGACCTTGGCCGGCAGCACGCGCGGGCTGCCGTAGACCGGGGCGGCCTTGCGGTAGGTCTCGCAGGTGGTGTCGAAGAACTGCAGGTAGACGCGATCGAAGCGCTCGGCCGCGGCCGCGAAGTCGCCGCCGCGCAGGCGGGCCTTGACGATCTCGACGGTGAAGGAGGCGGCGAGGGCGATGAAGTCGGAGCCCGGCGAGTAGAAGGGGTCGGAGAAGGCGCCGGCGTCGCCGAGCAAGGACCAGCGCTGCGGCGAGAACATGCGCGCGGTCGCGTGGCTGTAGTGCTTGAGGGTCAAGAAGTCGACCATCGGCAGGTCCTTGATCTGGGCGAAGCAGCGCGGCTCGTGCTTCTCGACCCAGGCGAGCGCGCGCTCGCGGGTGCGGACGGTGTCGAACGGGTGCAGCTCGTCGTGGACGACGATGCCGATCGAGGTGTGGGCCTGGCCGTCGTCGCCGGGGGCCAGCGGGATGTACCAGAGCCAGTAGCCGGGGCCCATGAAGTGGACGGTCGAGTACCAGCGGATGTGCTCCGGGTCGCGCTGGTGCCACGCGGCGGCGCTCGCGGGCACGAGGTCGGCGACGTCGACGCGGCCGGGCACGCGCCACCAGGCGGCGTTGGCGAGGTGACCGCTCGGGCGCGTGAGGCCGAGCTTGGCCCGCAGGAGGCCGCGGCGGCCGGTGGCGTCGACGAACCACCCGGCCCGCAGGGTCCGCGGGTCGCCGCCGCCGTGGGTCTCGAACTGGACGAGGTGGTCGCCGTCGCCCTCGGCGAGCTCGACGTCCTTGACGACGCAACCCTCGATGAGGGTGACGCCTGCCTCTTCGTTCATGTCCCGAAGATCCTGTTCGAGGCGGCCGCGGTCGAGCTGGAACGAGGGGACCTTGGCCCGCTCGGGCGGGCCGATCTCGGTGCGATCCTCGAGGGCGTGGGTGTGGCCGCCGCCGGGATAGAAGCGCAGGCCGTTCTTGAGGTAGTGCTTGGCCCGCAGGTACTCGTCGAGGCCGAGGACGACGCTGAAGAACTGCGAGGACAGCTCGACCGAGGACTCGCCGACCTTGTGCGCGGCCACGGGCAGCGGCCGTCGCTGGCGCTCGATGACGGCGACGGTGGCCTCGGGGAGCTCGCGGCGGAGCAGGCGAGCGAGAGCTTGGCCGGCGAGTCCGCCTCCACCGATCACGACGTCGAAGCGCGGGGGGAGCGACGAATCAAGGTTTTCCTGGGACATGGGGCGAGAGCGGGGAGGGAGAATAGCGGAGGGCGTCGCGGGTGGTGCGTGCGTTCTCGCGCCCGTGAGCGTGTCCTGGGGGGCGCCGGCGAGGTTCGGAGGCGCACGTTCGCCGGGCTCGGCGGTCAGGATATGCTCGATCGGTGATGGCCCGTCGCAGTGTGTTCGTGTTCGTCCTCTTCTCTTTCGCGTGCGGCGATCCGGGGACCGGCGGCGAGACCGCGACGGTCGGGACGACCACGAGCGGGACGACTGCGACGACGACCACGAACCCGACGACGACGAGCTCGGGGACGCCGACCACCGGCGGGACTGCGACCGAGACCGAGAGCGGGACTGCGGCGCCGACGACGTCGACGAGCGAGGCGACGACGGCCGTGACGGGGACGAGCGAGCCGGTCACCGGCACCAGCGCGACGTCGACGATGACGACCGGGCCGGACACGACGACGTCGACGACGTCGACGAGCGAGCCCGAGACGACCGGCGGGACGTCGACGACGACCGGCGGATCGTCGACGACGACCACCACCGGCGCGGCGGACGAGCCGCCGCCGCCGCCCGACATGCTGGCGGGCTGTCAGACCTGCGACTGCTGCGATCCGTGGTGGATCTCGTGGGACGAGGTGCCCGGCGCCACGCACTACAAGGTGCGCTGGAAGTGCTCGATCAACCCCGAGCAGGTCCACGACGTCGGCGCGGTGACGATGATCGCCGACGTGTGCAACGACATCGACATGTGCAACGGGATGTGCGCGTTCACGGTCGGGTACGTCCGCGTCGAGGCCTGCAACGACGACGGCTGCTCGGCGCCGGTCGACATCCCGGCCCCCGGCACGCCGATCACCTGCGGCGGCGGGTGCTGCTGCTGAGATCCGCGGTCTCTTTGGTCATGTCGTCAGGGACAGGTTTTTTGGGGCATGCTCGATCGGGCATGTCTCTGCGGGCAGATGATCGATCGCCGGGGGCGCGGGCGTGACGGGCTCCGCCGCGGCGCTCGAGGAGCGCCTGCTCGAGGACCCGGACGACGCGGGGGCGTGGGGGGCGTACGCGGCGTGGTTGCGCGCGCAGGGCGACCCGCGCGGCGACTGGTTCGGGTTCGAGGCGCTGGCGGCGACGGCGGAGGAGCGCGCCCTGGTGCCGGGCTGGCTGGCGCGCGAGCAGGTGCACCGGACGCCGGTGGGGGCGATGACACGCGACTGCGAGTGGCGCCACGGCTTCGTGGTCGGGGTGAGGTTTCAGGTCGGCGGGCGCAGGGACGCCCGGGTGCTGCGCGAGCTGATGGCCGACCCGCGCTCAGGGCTGGTGAGCCGGCTCGAGCTGGTGTTCGCCGAGGAGGCGCCGGCGCGCGGGCTGTCGCTGCTCGCGGAGGTCGAGCTCGGCCGCCTGCGCTCGCTGCGAGCGCGCTATCAGGGGCGCGGCAACCAGGTCGCGCGGGCGCTGGCGGGGCAGTCGGCGCTGAGCCTGCGGATCCTCGACCTGCGCCACTCGGGGCTGACCGACGAGGGGCTGGTCGCGCTGGCCGGGTGCGAGCGGCTCCGCGGGCTGCGGGCGCTGTACCTGCAGCGCAATCGCTTCACCGCGCGCGGTGTGTCGGCGCTGGCGCGGGCGCCCGCGCTGGCGCAGCTCGAGGTCCTCGATCTGCGGTACAACGCGATCGAGCCGGCGGGCGCGGCGGCGCTGGCCGATTCGCCGCACCTCGGCGGGCTCACGGCGCTGCACGTGCACGCCGAGGAGCTCGAGCCGGAGGGGGTGCGGGCGCTGGCATCTTCGAGGACGCTGCCGCGCGATCTGGTCCGCTACTGGCGGGGCCGGGAGGGGCGATGACGATGAAGCGAAGCGACGCGCTGCGCTTGCCGGGGTCGACGAAGCTGTCCGGCGCTCGAGGATGGTTCTGGCGCGCCCGGGAGGGGCGATGACGGGCGATCGCGGCGACGCGCTGCGCGACCGGTTCTTCGCGCTGCAGGGGCTCGAGGAATCGGCGCGGGAGTCGGTGCGGCGGCAGCTGCTGGGCGAGATCGACGGGCTCGACGCGGAGCCGACGGCGCGGCTCCGGGGGCTGTCGTTGTCGCACTTCCCGACGGTCCGGTTCAGGCAGGTGCGCTTCGTCGCGGCGGAGCTGCTCGACGCGTCGGTGCGCCCGCGCTTCGCCCGGCCGTGCGCGGCGCTGCCGGAGCTGGCGGCGGCGTTCGTCGATCCCGAGGAGTTCGGCTACCACTGCTTCGAGAACATCGTCGGCCTCGATCGCCTGTTCGCCGGGCTGCACGCGGGGGCGATCCGTTTCACCGCAGCGCAGCGAGTCGGGGCCGGGGTGACGCGCCTGCGTGCGCGCGTGTCGGCGGCGGTGGAGGCTCGACTGGCCGAGCTCGACGGGCTCGGGCTGTACACGCGTCCGCTCGATCGCTCGCGCGGCGGCCTGCGCTTCATCTTCCACAGCGCCGAGCTGGCGGCGGCGCTGACGGCCGCGCTGCGCGAGGCGTTACCGGCGGAATTTTTGCAGCACTTCGTCCACGTCAATCCGGTGTTCCGCTGCAACCGCTTCGAACCCGGGGACGCGCCGTTCGCAGCGCACGTGGATTCGCCGTACTTCGACCGCGCGCGCCGCCAGGTGTCGAAGTACACGCTGCTCCTGTACCTCACGCCGGGCCGCGGGGAGGCGCCGCTGCGCTTCGTCGACGGGCCGTCGATCGGCGAGATCGAGGCGATGACGGCCTTCGTGTTCGCGCAGGGGCTCGCGCACGAGGGGCGGCCGTATGCGGAGGGGCGCAAGGTGTTCCTGCGCACCGAGCTGGTGTTCGAGGAGCGCGAGATCGAGGACGCGCCCGCGATCGGCGAGGTGTTCGCCAGGGCCTGCTACCTCGACTGCGAGAGCCTGTTCGCGCCGGAGCTCGCCGCGTCGGCGCGCGAGGCCTACGAGCGGGCCGCGACTGCGCACTGGCGTGGGCCGCCGGGAGCGGTCACCGGCGAGCCATTCTTGCACAAGCAATTCCGCGGGGCGCACTTCGTGACCAACGGGTTCGACTATTGGTGCTTGCGCGAGTCGTTCTCGCCGGTCGAGGGCGCCGCGCTGGTGCTGCTCGACCTGCTGAACGCGCACATCGGCGGGGCGCCGTTTCGTCGGCAGTGTCGGTCGCAGGTGCTCGGCGGTCGCGCGGCGGAGGAGCGCGGGTGGATCGGCGAGCTCTTGCGTGCGCAGGAGCGGCCGCCCGAGCCGGTGTTCGCGCGGCTGAACAAGGCGGCGCTGTGCCCCGAGCCCGAGGTGCCGGAGCGTGCCATGGAGCTTCCGAGCTCGCCGGACTTTCAGGACGCGTTCCCGGCCGACTGGGACGCGACGCGGAGCGATCGCGTGATCGCGGTGTTGGCCCGCGCCCGCCGCTGGGCGCTTCGGCGGATCTTCGCGGCGCCGATCACGATGCTCGGGCAGGAGCTGTTCCTCGACCCCGCGCGCTTCGTGGTCGCCGGCGACAGGATCCACGTGCTCTCGCGCGAGCGGTTCGGGCCGGTGCACTTCGCCGGCGCGGTGTTCTTTCAGCCCGAAGACTTCGTCGGGGTCGAGGTCACGGTCGACGCGTTGCAGCCGCTGGTGCCGCCGATCGAGTTCCGCGAGGAGGGCGAGCTGCTGCACCTGCGCTGCGATCTGTTCCGCAACTCGTGGCTGGTGAGCCACCAGCGCGAGGCGGTGCCGGTGCCGCGGGTGCTCGACGGTCAGGACGTCGAGCCCGAGGCCTCGCCGTGGCTGGACGCGGCCGGGCTCGACCGCGACCGGCTGCGCGCCGAGACGGACGACGAGCCGCCGCGGATCAGAACTTCGCGCCGAGGATGAGGCGGGCGTCGAACATGGCGGCGACGCCGGCGCGGCCGATGTCGAGGGTCACGCGCGGCTCGAAGCCGAGGAGGAAGTGGTCGCCGATCATGCCCTGGAGGCCGGCGCCGATCGGGACCGCGAAGGCGGCTCCGGTGGAGTCGAGGCTGCTGCTCGAGCGGTCGCTCGCCACGCGGATGATCGCGAACCCGGCGCCGAGGAGGACGTAGCCGAACAGCTTGTCGCTGCCGCTGCCGAGCCGGACCTCGCCGAGCGCGCGGACGACGTGGGTGCGGAGCCTCTCCGTGTACCGGGTCAGGGTCTCGTCGGGATAGAACGAGGTGACCTTCTGTTGGTTGACGAAGTGCTCGAAGGTGAAGCCGTAGGCGCCGATGAAGCTCGAGTTCCGCGCGGGGATGATGCCGCCGATGCTGACGCCCCAGCGGTAGAACAGCGCGCCCGGCGAGCGGAACGGCACTGCGAGGAGGCCCGGAGAGACCAGCAGATAGGCGCCGCGGTCGTGGAAGCTGCCGGCGTCGTCCTCGACGCGCTCGGCCCGGCGCGCGGCCCTGGCGGTCTCCGAGCGCCGTGACGGAGCGTCGTCGAGCGTGGGGTCGCTGCGCCGGGTGACCACGTCGAGGCGCACCGCGGAGATGTCGGACTTTGCGAGATCGGAGACGGCGCCGTTGGGCTCCTTGATCGCCACTGTGGTGGCGTCGTGGCCGAGCACCCGGCCACGCATCTCGCGGCCGCGAACGGTGAGGATGACGGGTCGGTCGACGTAGGCCGGCCAGTCTGTCTCGGTCGGCGGGGGCGGCTCGGCCGGGGTGGGCGGATCGGCCGCGGGCGGGGCAGCTGCGTCCGGTGAGGTGGACGCTTCGCCGGCGAACGGATCGGCGGCGTCGTTGACGGGCGCCGCGTGAACGGGTGGTACGACGAATACGACGAGGCTGACCGCGACGGCGGCCGCCAGGGGACGGAAAAACATGGCGCGCAGACTATCAGGTCGGCGCTGCGTTTCGCGGTGGGACTCGCGGCTGGATCACGATTGGTGTGGCTCCAGACATGGCGCGAGGGACAGGTGCGAATGAACATTGTCCTCGGGGCGCGGCGCTCGCTAGCCAGGGGGGCGGGTCGATGTCTGCGATCGGCGTCCCTGCAGTCGACTTCGTGGATGTGCGGCGTCGTGGGTACGGCCCGCGGAGCGGCGCTCAGGTGCGCCAGCACTCGACGCGGTCGATGGTCTTGTGGCTGCGATTGTCGACGGCGCTCCAGTAGACGATGCAGCGCTTGCCGGCGATGAAGGCGCTCTGGAGGAGCCCCAGGAGCTCGGGGTAGAGGGGATTGTTGCGCCACAGGCAGGCCCACGCCGACTTGCCGGGGATCGACGGTTTCATCTGCACGCACGGGCCGCGGCCCTGGACGGCGCTGTCGAGGTGGATCAGGTCGATGCGGCCGTGGTTGTTGCCGGTCTGGTACTCGTCGTCCTCGTCGGCGCGGGCGCGCCCGGGCGCGGCGAGGACGAGGGCGAGGAGGGCGGCGCGGGCGAAGTAATTCATGCGGGCGTTTTCTGGGCGAGGGGCGGCGCGGCTCCACCGGCGATCGGGCGGCGGCTGCGGGCGATCGCGCGCGACGCGGGCGGTCCTGCGGGCGTGCACTGCCGTTCGCGGGGGCTGTGATCGCGGCGACAGGGGACCGGCGCGGGGCGAGCCCGGCGGGCGCCAGGTCCGTGGCGGGTCGCGCGTCGCTGGCTGCGACTCCAGGTAGGATCGCGGCGATGTTCGTCTCGCGTCGCGCCGCCTGGTTCCTGCTCTCGCTGTCGTTCGCCTGTCAGGGGCAGGTCGGGGAGCCGACGGACACGGCGAGCGGGGCGACCTCGATGTCGTCGACCTCGAGCGGGTCGAGCTCGGGCTCGAGCTCGACGACGCCGACGACGACTTCGGGTCAGAACACGACGGTCGACGACGGCTGTGCCGCGCACGCGATCGGCGACTGGGGCAGGTGCGCGCCGGGCAACCTGGCGGGCTGCGAGTGGGAGGCGAGCGGCACCAACGGGGAGCTGCTGTGCCTGGCCCCGACCAGCGGCGGGCTCAGCGTGTGCGGGATCCGCAACTGCATCGACGTGTGCGACTGCTTCGCCCCGCCCGCCACCGGGACGGCCGTGCCGGTGTGCGCGGCCATCCTCGGCAGCGGCGCCAACGGCTGCGCCCTGTACTGCGCCGGCGGCCAGATCTGCCCCGACGGGATGAAGTGCCAGTCGGGCTATTGCTACTGGGAGGATTAGGCTCGGCTGCCCTGAGGGACATGTAGCCGTGTCTATGGACATGTCCTCGAGGACATGTCTACACGTCCTCCGGGTGTCGCGGTCGACATGTCCCGGAGGACATGTCCCGGGAGAAAGTTCACCTGCCCGAAGAACCAGGTGACTGGCGGGGCTGGGCGGCGGCCCGGCGGACGACGACGTCCTGCAGGGCGTGGCGCATGTCGCGGAGGATTCGCATGCCGCGGAGGTCGAGGTCGAGGTCGACGAAGGCGCGGGCGAGGTCGGGGCGCACGCCGCAGAGGACGCACTCGGCGCCGAGCAGGCGCACGGCCCGGGCCATGAGGCCGATGGCGGCGGCGGTCTGGTCGTCGCAGTCGTCGAGGCCGGTGAGGTCGAGGATGACGTGGCGGGCCCGCGTGCGCGCGAGCTCGCCGAGCAGGCGCTCGGTCATCTGGGCGCTGCGCTCCTCGCCGAGGATGCCGATGATCGGCAGGGCGAGGACGTCGCTCCAGACCTCGAGGACAGGTGTGGACAATCGCTCGACGCTGCGGCGCAGGCGGGTGATGAGGGCCCGGTTCTCGCGGTCGAGCTGCTCGAGCGCGGCCTTGGCGTGGGCCAGGCCGTCCTCGACGCGGCGGCGGTCGGCGGCGTCGAGGGCGCGGGCGACGGTGTTGGCGAGCGAGGCGGCGAACATCTGCTCGTCGCGCGTGAACTGGCGGGCGCCGCCGACGTGCTCGTTGCAGAGGACGCCGACCAGCCGGCCGCGGCGGCGGATCGGGGCCTCGAGCATGGCGCCGATGCCGAGCGGGCCGAGGTAGACGCGCGACAGCTCGCGGGTGTCCGGGTGGGTGTGGGCGTCGGGGGCGACGAGCGTGCGCGACTCGCCGAGGGCGCGGAAGTAGGCCGGAAAGTCGGCGGCCTTGAGCCGCAGGGCGTCGGCGCGGTGCTCATCGCTGCTGCGGAGGTAGAGGTCGGAACATTCGATGGCGGCCTGGTCGGCGGTGTAGATCCAGACCGAGGCGCGCTCGGTCCGTAGACCCTCGCCGGCGGCCTCGGTCACGATGGCCAGGGCGCGGTCGAGGTCGCCGGCGTCGATCGACTCGCTCCGGGCGACGCGCAGCAACAGCTGGTCGTGAAGCTCCAGCAGGGCCTCCCGATCGGACGCGAGGTCGTGTCGTGGCTCATCCACCATCGCCACTTCCCTCTATCACACCGGGGCCTATCGGCGAATCTGCCGGCGCTCCGGCGACATGAGCGAACGCGCTCATTCAGTGTACCAGGGGTACAGGGTGACGTCGCCGAGGTCGTAGGTGCCGTGTCCGTCGAGGACGACGGTGACCGCGTCGAAGCGGACAGTCGACCCACCCGGTACGCCGGGGCCATGGTTCTCGTCGACCCCGACGGCGATGGCGCCGGACGCGAGCCCCCTGGCGCTGAAGCGGCCGGCGGCGTCGCTGCGCACCAGCTTCTCGCCGACCCATACGGGCACGCCCCGGACTTGCCTTCGGGACAGGCCGTCGGGGACGAGCCGACCGCGGACGGTGTACGCCTCGGGAGCGGACGGTTGTTCGCCGCGGCCGAGCAGCCAGTCGTTCCCGCCGCTGCCGTGGGCGAGCAGCAGCGGTCCGCGCGGACCTCCACCGGCGAGCAGGCTGAGATCGAACCCGCCCGCGAGCGAGATCTCGACCTGCGGCGCGCCCGTGGCCGGCTCCAGGCCGACCAGGACGCCAGCGACGCGACTGACGTAGACAGCGTCATGATCGGCGAGCAGGACATCGGTGCCGAGGCCTTCGCGCCGCCACAGCTCGCGACCGCTGGCCAGGTCGTACGCCCGCAGAGCGGCCTTGTGCTGGTGGCGCTTGGCGGGGACGTCGAAGGCGAACAGGCGGCTGTCCTCGAGGACAGCCGAGGCGACGCCGCCGTCGATCGGATCGGCGTCCCACACGCAGCGCTCGCCGCCGCCGCCGATCCGCCCGAGCTCGGCGCCGGTGGCGGGATCGAGGCGACGGTGGCCCTGCGGCCCGGGCTCCTCGATGACGAGGGCGCCGTCGCGGGCGACGACGCCGCAGCCCTCGCCGACGGCGACGTCGGACCAGAGGATCGCGCCGGTGGTCGGATCGAAGGCGAGGAGGCCGCGGTCGCCGCGGACGTAGCCGCGCTCGCCGTCGGTCCACAGGCGACTGGCGCGGGTGAACTTGAATTGCTCGCCGCCGGCGATTCGCCACAGCTCGCGGCCGTCGGCCAGGCCGAAGCCGATGATCGCGTCGGCCTGCTGGCCGTAGATCTCGGCGACGAAGGTGCGCGGGGCGACGAACTGCTCGTAGGTCGAGCCGTAGTTGGCGAACGCGATCTGCCAGCGGATCTTGTAGCCGGCCCGCTCGACGGCGACAAAGCGCAGGCTGCTGCCCCAGCCGCCGCGCATGAGCAGGAGGTCGTCGCCGAGTCGACGGATCGGGATGAAGTCGCGCAGACCCTCGGGCAGGCCGGCGGTCTCGAGCGCGTCGGGCAGCTGCAGGACGTCGGCCTGGACGTCGCGACCGTCGAGCCAGTCGTCGCCGATCGGCCACCAGCGCTCGGCGTCGCCGTACCCCCCGATGCGCTGCACGAGCGCGAGGTTGGCCAGCGGCCGCGTGGGGGCGTGACGCGGGGCCGGAGCGGCCAGCACCGGCAGCTCGGCCTTGCCGGGGACGAACGGGGTCCAGACGTCGAGGTCGACCGCGTCGACGGTGGCGAACGGGGCGACGACGCAGCGCAGGCCGCTGTCGGCGGCGGCCATGTAGTAATTGGCCTCGTTGGCGAGGTCGGGCAGGGGAGGGTCGCGCCAGCTGCCGCCGCGCAGCCGCTGGCGTTCGCCGTGGGCGACCCACTCGGCGACGTTGCCCGCGAGGTCCTGCACGCCCTCGGCGCTGGCGCCGGCAGGGTGCTGTCCTGCGGGACAGGTGCCGTCGGCCTGGACGCAGACCCGCGACGGATCGAGCGGGGCGGCGCCCCACGGCCAGGGGTTGGCGAGCCGCGAGCGCGCGGCGAGCATCCACTCGTCGTTGGTGGGCAGGCGCTTGCCGAGCCAGCTGCAGTAGGCGCTGGCCTGCTCGAACTCGACGCAATTGATCGGGTGGTCGCCGCGGTCGGCGCGGGTCAGGTTGCACTCGGCGACGTCGCCGACGACGGTGGGCGTGCAGGCGCCGGCGTGCACGCAGGCGCCGTAGGCGGCGGTGGTGACCTCGGTGACGTCGATGCAGAAGCGATCGACCTTGGGCAGGACTGCGAGGTTGGCGTCGACCGCGACCATGCCCGCGGGGCACTCGGGCTGCGGCTCGCGTGGGTGCTCGTGCGGAGCGCAGGCGAGGAGCGCGACCAGGCCGAGCCAGCGACGGGTCATGCGAGGACGCTAACACGGGCCCCGGGCGGGCGCGCGCGGCGGGTCGGCCCGAAGGTCACGCGGCGGCCGGGAATGCGCGGGGCCGTCGATGCGTTGCGGCCGGCAGCTGTGGGATACTCGCGGAGCAACCGGTCATGCCGACGCTGATCTCACGCGACGAGGCGCTGCGGCGCATCGAGGCCGAGGGGGGCCAGCCCGAGTGCCTGATGTGCGCGATCGTCCGCCGCGAGGTCGGGGCGGTCCACGCGATCGCCGAGGACGCGTCGATGCTGGTGATGCTGCCCCGCTACGTCCGCCGCTGGGGCCACGTGATGGTGGTCCCGAAGCCGCACGTGACGTCGTTCGCGGAGGTCGACCCTGCGCTGTGGGCCCGCGCCAACGCGCTGGCCCACCAGGCGGCGCGGATGGTCGAGCGGGTGATGCGGCCGCGTCGCTGCTACGTGGCGTCGACGGGCAGCAGCGCCGGCGAGATGACGCAGACCTCCCGCCACTTGCACGTGCACGTGATCCCGCTGTACGAGGCCGACGACCGCCCCAGCGACGTGTTCTCGTGGAGCGAAGGGATCTACGTCGGCGCGCCGGCGGAGTGGGCCGAGCTGCAGGCCCGCTACCGCGAGGCGTGGGAGGCGAGCTGAGCCCTCCGGCGAAGGTCGCGTCGGGCCGGTGGCCGGGATTCGACATGTCTTTGAGGACATGTGGCGTCGGCGGCCGTCCCGGCGAGGTCCGGGGCGACCTGTCCTTCGGGGAAGGTTGAGTCGGCCCGTGGATCGGCGGCTGTCGATCGCTAGGCGGCGCGAGGCCGGTCACCGCGAGGGCTGGGGAGGGACCTGTCCTTCGGGGAAGGTCGCTTCGGGCCGGTGGGTCAGCGGCTCGCCGGCGGGATCGTAGCCGCGCAGGGCGGCGAGGATGGCGGCGAGGTTGGTCGCGGTCGGCCTGTAGCGCTCGTTGTCGAAGGCGAGCCGGGCGTGCCAGCGGTCGAGCGGGGTCGGGTCGCCGGCGGCGGTGGCCCAGGCGGCGCTCGCGGGGGCCCGCAGGGCGGCGGCGGGCAGGTGGGCGAGGTCGCCGCGGCGCAGCGACTCGAGCAGGTCGATCTCGGCGTCGACGCGGGCGCGGATCTCGGGGGTGGCGACCGACCACCCGGCGATCTGCGACTCGTTGCCGACGACGTACTCGCGGAAGGCGATCCGATCGTCGGGGCCGTCGCGGACGTGGTAGACGGCGCCGATCCGCCCGGGTTCGGCGAGGGCGACGGCGAGGTCGACTGGCCTTCCGGACATGTCCTCGAGGACGAACGGTTCGGGGTCGTGCGGGCGGAAGCGGACCACCAGGGCGTCCTCGGCGAGGTCGATGCGGACGAGGGCGTCGCCGTAGCGGCGCTCGCCGAGGCCGAGGGCGGTGGCCAGCGGGCTGGTCCAGGCGTAGCGGCGGCGGCGATGGCCGGGGTGGTCGCGGAGGACCGCCGCGAGCGGGTGGTCGTCGACGAGGCGATCGAGGGCGCGCAGGTATGGCGAGCGCTCGCCGACGTCGCTGTCGGCGACGAGCAGGCGCCGGGAGCGGCGGAGGGCGTCGATCTGCGCCGGGGTGGTCCAGGTGTAGAGCACGCGGCGCGCGAAGTCGTCGTGGTGGACGGCGCCGTCGTCGCGGGCCGCGGGCGGCGGTGGTGGCTCGGGGGCGACTGCGGAGGGCTCGGCGGGAGGCGGCGCGGACGGGGCGTCGACGTGCGGCTCCGGCGGGAGGTCGCGCGGCGGGCCGCACGCGAGCACCACGAGGCACGCTGCGGCGTGGGTCGGCGAGCGGCGAGGGGGTCGGCGCACGCGGAGAGGATAGCCGGGTCGAGCGGGTCGCGAACACCGGGCCCTTCGGGCGGCTCGGTCCGGCCGGGCGAGTCGGGGACGCCACCGCGGGTGATTGAACCCTGTTGAACGGCGAGTGAAGCCCGATTCGCCGATCGCCGCAGTCCGATGATTGGTGGCGGGCGAAATGTCGGTGGTTGCGATCGAGGAGCGCGCCCGCGCTCGATTCGTCGCGGTGAGGCGGATGATACGTGTTTCAGCGTCGACCATCGCGGACGCCCGAGAGTGCCGACAGTCGGCGGGCGCGGCGCCGGCGCGAATGGTTGACCGGGCGGGCGGCCTCGGCGGTATAAACATAGGCCCCGGATGAACGACGCGAAGATCAACATCGGCTTCGACATCGAATGGGACCTCGAGCGCGGGCTGAATCTGTGGGCCGGGGTGCCGACCCTGAGCATGTGGGTGCCGACGTCGGTGGCGGGCCTGATGTCGGGCCTGTGCGCGATGGTCGGGGTCGAGCGGTTCAACCTGTGCATGCAGGTCGGCGGCCAGCAGAGCGTCGAGGGCGACTGGGACGTGATCGCCAGCGCGCCGACCTTCGAGGAGGGGCTGCGGGTGCTGCAGGGCATCGCCTGGCCGGCCGGCTGGGGTCGCTGGGAATTGCTGGCGCTCGACCGCGTCGGCCGAGAGGCCCGCTACCGCGTGGTCAACGGCTGGGAGGCGCTGTACCAGCGGGCGCTCGGGGTGCAGTGGGGCAGCGCGATGATGGCCGGCAAGTTCGCCGGCCTGACCGCGAAGCTGTTCGGCACGCAGTGCTGGGCCGAGCAGACCAGCTTCGCCGCCGGCGACGCGGACTACGACGAGTTCGTGGTGCGGCCGACGCCGGTGACGCTCGAGGAGCGGATGCAGCAGCTGCTCGACGCCGGTCAGGCGACCAACGCCGACCTGGCGGTGGCGCTGCAGCAGCTGAAGACGGAGATCGAGGAGCGGGCCCGCTCGGAGCAGCAGCTGCGCGAGAAGCTGCTGCTGATCCAGCAGCAGGAGCGAGCGCTGCGCACGCTGTCGGCGCCGATCCTGCAGGTCTGGAGCGGGATCCTGGCGGTGCCGGTGATGGGCGGGCTCGACGAGGAGTCGGCGGCGGCGCTGATGGAGCGGCTGCTCCACGCGATCGAGGGCTCGGGCACGCAGCACGTGATCCTCGACCTGACCGCGGTCGAGATGGTCGATACGAAGACGGCCGATCACCTGCTGAGGATCGTCCGCGCGGTCGGCCTGCTCGGGGCGCGCGTGATCGTCACGGGGATCCGGCCGGCGGTGTCGCAGACGCTGGTGTCGCTCGGGGTCGATCTGGGCCGGATCATGACGCAGCGCAACATGGAGGAGGGGCTGCGGGCGTGCCTCGGCGGCGATTCGGGGCGCCAGCTATCGATATAGCGGGGCGGGGCGAAGGCGTCCCGTGAATGGAGGGAGGCATTGTCGTGAGCGGGAGATCCTCGCGTCACGGCTGCGATGATCGGCGGGCGCGGGCGCGGACGAGGAGGACGAGCAGGCCCCAGGCGAGCAGGCCGCCGGCGGCGCCGAACCAGCCGGCGCCGGCGGGGGCGAGCAGGGCGTCGGCGACGACGGCCCCGAGCAGGCCGCCGAGGCACTGGGCGCAGGTGTGGGCCATGAGGTCGATGGCGGCGAGGCGGCCGAGCAGGGCGTTGGGCGTGAGCAGCTGCAGCCGGGTGGTGGAGGTGACCCAGGTGGCGCCCATGCCGAGGCCCCACAGCACGGAGGCGACGACGAGGAGCGCGGGGAGGTCGAAGGCGCTGAAGAGGGCGACGCCGGCGAGGGTGACCGCGGTGCCGAGGTGAATGCCGGAGATGGTGCCGCGCAGGCGCCCGACGCGGGCCCACAGCAGCGGGCCGACGCCGGTGCCGATGCCGCGGACGCCGTGCATGACGCCGAGAGTGACCGCGACGGCCGACTGCTGACCGGCGACCGCGTGCAGGAGGACCCACCCGCCGCCGTTGGCGAGGGCGACGGGGATCTTGGCGAGGGCGACGTGCAGGAGGGCCGGGTCGCGCCAGGTGCGGCGCCAGGCGGCGAGGAAGTCGGGCGTGACGACCATGGAGGCCGAGGCGGAGGCGTCGCTGCGCTCGCCGGGGCGCAGGCGCGGCAAGGTGGCGAACAGCGCGGCCGCGAGGACGAAGGTGGCGGCGTCGATCGCCAGGGCGCCGCGCGGGCCGACGAAGGCGGTGACGAAGCCGCCGGCGGCGACGCCGAGGGCGAAGATGGTGCTCCAGGTGGCGCCGAGGAGGGCGTTGGCCGAGCCGAGCTGGTGCGTCGGGACGAGCTGCGGGAGCGCGGCGCTGGCGGCCGGATCGGTGAAGGCCGACAGCGCCATGCGCAGGAACACGAGGCCGGCGAGGACGGCGGTGCCGCTGCCGGCGTCGCCGACGAGGGCGATCATGACGAGGACGACGAGCGCCCGCAGGAGGCTGCCGACGACCAGGATCGCGCCGCGATCGCGGCGGTCGGCGAGGCGGCCGGCGAACGGCGCGAGCACGGCCCGCGGCAAGGTGTGGGCGACCAGCACGGCGGCGACGCCGTAGAGACCTGTACTTTCGGACAGGGCGAGGGTGCCGACGGCGACGTAGGTGAACCAGTCGCCGAACAAGGAGATCGCCTGGGCGATCCACAGTCGCCGGAAGTCCCGGTTGGCGAGCAGGCCCGGCGCGGACACGCGGCGATGATAGGCGAGGCCGCCGCCGTCCGGGCGCGGCGCGGGCAGCACGGGGCGTGCGCTGGGGCGCATCGGCGCGTGAAACCCGGCGCGATGGACAGGGGGCGCGGGCGCTCGCTACATTCGCGGGGTGTCCGAGTTCGAGGCCCTGCCGGCGGAGGAGCGCCGGGCGTGGCTGTTGGCGCACCTGGCCGAGCTGCTGCGCCAGGCTGACTGGCAGCACTTCGTGTGCACGCCGATCGTGCTGCCGCGGCCGGAGTTCTTCCCCGACCGCTTCACGCGCAGCGCGACCGGGGTGTTGCGGCTGGTGCGGCGGCTGTTTCGCTACGCCGACCTCGAGCTGGGGGCGGAGGTCGAGCTGTACGAGGGCAGGCCGCCGACGCCCGAGGGGCCGGTCGCGCTCGGCGCGGCGCATCACCACGAGGGCGCGGCGGGGCTGTTCCTCGGCATCGAGGCGGGGGTGGCCCGCTTCGGGGCCGACCTCGCGCTGCTCGACGACCCGGGCGGGATCACTGCGACTCTGGCGCACGAGGTCGCGCACGCGTTCCGCTCGCATCACGCGCTGTGGGTCGACGATCACGATCTCGAGGAGGAGCTGACCGATCTGACGACCGTGTACCTCGGCTTCGGGGTGCTGAGCGCCAACGCGGCGCTGCGTCACAGGTCGGAGCAGGTCCACGACGGGACGTTCCGCTCGCGCTGGTCGGTGCAGCGGCTCGGGTACCTGTCGCCGCAGGAGCTGTGCTTCGCCCTGGCGGCGCAGATCCACGCGCGCGGGGCCGGCCGCGAGGCGGCGCAGGCCTGCCTCGAGACCAATCAGGCCAGCTACTTCCGCGCGGCGCTGCGCTGGCTGGAGCGCGAGCGGCCGGAGCTGGCGAGCGAGCTCGGCCTGCCGCCGCGCGCGAGCTGGCCGCCGCCCGACAGCGTGGCGACGCTGACCCGCGCGCTCGACGACACGCACGACGAGCTCGAGGGCGACGAAGCAGGCGCGCCGGCGACGGCCGTGAAGGCGGAGAACGTGGGTCGCCCGGTGTTCCGGGTGTGGCGGCGCAGCCGGGCCGATCAGGCGATGCTGGCGCTCCCGGTGGGGATCCTCGGGCTGCTGGCGTGCGCGGGCGCGGCGATGATCCACGACGCGTGGATCCTCGTGGTGATCGCGCTGACGGGGGTCGTGATTCGCGGGCTCGGGCGCCGCCGCCGGCCGCGCTGCTCGGAGCCCGAGTGCCAGGCGCTGCTGACCCGCGCGGCGGAGAGGTGTCCCGGCTGCGGCGGGACGGTCGCGGGGGACATCGACCGCGCGGAGCAGCGGCTGGCGGCCGCCGAGGCGCTCCGGCTGCGGGCGGGGGCCGAGCGCTGAGGTCCTTCGGGACATGCTCCATGGAGCATGTCTTGATGGACATGAATGGATGGGCATGTCTTGAGGGGCATGTCTCGACGCGTCAGGGGCGGGCTCCGGGCGCAGGCCTCGCGGCGCGAGGTGCGGGGTTGCACGGGGCGCGGAGCGGGCGAGGGGTGGCGGGGTCCTCGCGGAGATCGCCGCGGCGCGTCGCGTCAGGGGAGAGTTCGCCGGGTGCCGGCCGGGCGTTCGCGTCGCGGTCGAGCACGCTTCCTGCGCGCGAGGCCGAGGCGGCGCGCTCGTGGGGCTCACGAGGTCCGGACGAACGGTGACCCGCGGTCGGCCTGCGTGCGGTCGGGGCCGGTGGGCGGCGCGAGGGCCCGCGGTCGAGGCCGGGCGGACGGCTCTCGGGCGGCGGGACCGTGCTATTTTCCGCGCCCGGAGCATCACGATGGGAATCAGCAAAGCCAGCGCAACTTGGGAAGGTTCGATCAAGACCGGCAAGGGCTCGATGAAGCCCGATCACGCGCCCGAGATCCCGTTCTCGTTCGCCTCGCGGTTCGAGGGGCAGCCGGCCAGCAACCCCGAAGAGGTGATCGGCGCGGCCTTGTCGGGCTGCTTCTCGATGGCCCTGTCGCTCGGCCTCGAGAAGGCCGGGACGCCGCCGCGGTCGATCCACACGTCCGCGGCCGTCAAGCTCGAGAAGGACGGCGAGGGCTTTTCGATCACCACCATCGAGCTGACCACCGAGGCCGACGTGCCGGGGCTCGACGCCGACAAGTTCGCGGAGATCGCCGAGGCGACCAAGAAGGCGTGCCCGGTGTCGAAGGCGCTGGCGGGGGTCCGCACGATCTCGCTGAAGGCGTCGCTGCGCGCGTAAGCAGCAGGGAGGCGAGAGAGCTGGCCTTTCGGTCAGGTCTCTCGCTCTGGCGCGCCCGTGAGGCGTCGTCGCCGGTTCGCCCGGGGGCGGTCGCAGTGAGACCACGTCCTGCCGTGCTCTGCTCGGTGCCGCTCGAGTGGAGCGGCCCAGTCCTTTGAACTGGGCGGTCCGGATCTGGCGTCTCCGTGGCTGGTGCCAGAGCCTGGGAGGGCGCCGCAGGTCCTCGAGCGTCTGTTCGTCGCACAATCGGTGACGTCGCCGAGCGCGAAGATCGGAAGGACGACGAGCGACCGAAGGTTCAATGACGACTCCGCTCGGGAGCGGCATGCGATTCGGCGGCGCACCGGGAATGAGGTGGGAGCAGACCGGCCCCGGCGATTCTCCGTCTCGTAGGATTTACGAGCGGCGTGGGAGCAGTCGCAATGTCGAGCCGAGGAGCCGGCAGCGGGTGAGTCGGGGCTGTGGACCGCGTGGGCGCCCACCGTGCGCCCGTGGGCGCCCGCCCATCATTTCGCTCTGCGTCGACGACGGGCGCCGTCGCACGCGCCCTCTGAAGTATCTTGGTTCGAGCCGCGGATTGTGCTGGTGATCGCGTGGTAGACGGATTATGGTGCGGGCGTAGCGAACCACGAGTAGAGAGAGGAGACGAAGTAATGGCATTCCCGACGGCAGTCAACGATGCGATCACCAACGAACTCGTCCAGGCCACCATCAGCGCGGGGGTCGAGGAGGACACCGCCCGCAAGGTGGTCCAGGCGATCCTCGACCACCTCGCGCGCAGGGACGTCCTGCTCAAAGAATCGAGCACCTCGGCCCAGGCGGGGTGAGCCGCGTCGAGTTCGACGCCGACCGTCGCGGCCCCGTGGTCGCGCCATTCGTCCTGAGACGTGCCCGGACCGCGAGCTCCCGGCAATTGCCGTGAGTGACGGCGCGAGCGTCGAGCTCGGCGGGCAGCGGCCGCTACGGGCTCGTCGACCGCTCACTTGACCGAGACGATCTCGACCGGGCCGCGGCGGCCGAGGATGTGGATGCCGACGTCTTCGGGGTGGCGGTGGAGGGCGAGGTCGATGTTGCCGGCGCCGACGCGGAGGTTGCGGATCGAGATTTTTTCGAGGGAAGGCGGCAGGGCGGAGCGGAGGAAGCGGACGCGGCCCTCGGTGCCCTCGACGCTCATGCCGAGCGCGGCTTGCAGGAGGAGCAGCGGGGTGGTGGCGGCCCAGGCCTGCGGGGAGCAGGCGACGGGGTACATGGTGGGGCCGGCGCCGTGGCGGCGGGGGAAGCCGCAGAACAGCTCGGGGAGGCGGCTGAGCTCGGCGAACTGGGTCGCCTCGAACATGGCCTGCATGACGCGGAGGACGTGGTCCTTGAGGTTGTAGCGCGACAGACCGAGGGCGATAAGCGCGTTGTCGTGGGGCCAGATCGAGCCGTTGTGGTACGACATCGGGTTGTACCGCCGCTCGCGCGTGCTGACGGTGCGGATGCCCCAGCCGGAGAACATGTCGTCGTCGAGCAGGCGGTCGGCGAGGCGACGGGCGCGCTCGGGCAGGACGATGCCGCTGAACAGACACTGGCCGGCGTTCGAGGTGCGCACGCGACACGGCCGCTTGGCGCCGTCGAGCGCGAGCGCGTAGCCCTCGAGCTCCTCGCACCAGAACGCCTCGTCGAAGCGGGCCCGCAGGCGCTCGGCGCGGGCTCGCAAGATCCGCGCGCGGCCCTCGTCGCCGAGCAGCTCGGCCAGGCGGGCGCCGCCCTCGCAAGCGGCGTAGACGTAGCCCTGCACCTCGCACAGGGCGATCGGGCCGTCGGCCGGGCTGCCGTCGGCGTGGAACACCGCGTCGTGCGAGTCCTTCCAGCCCTGGTGGACCAGGCCGTGCTCGGAGCGCCGGCCGTACTCGACGAAGCCGTCGCCGTCGAGGTCGCCGTAGCGCTCGATCCACATCAGCGCCCGTTCGATCTGCGGCCACAGCTCGGCGATCGTGGCGCCGTCGCCGGTGTGCTCGTGGTAGGCGGCGGCGAGGACGACGAACAGCGGGGTGGCGTCGACGCTGCCGTAATAGCGGCGGAACGGGATCTCGCCGAGCGCGGCCATCTCGCCGCTGCGGATCTCGTGGACGATCTTGCCGGGCTCGGCGTCGGCGGCCGGGTCCATGCGGTCGGCCTGGCTGGCGGCGAGGAAGCGCAGGACGCCGCGCGCGAGGTCGGGGCTGACCCACATGGCGGCGAGGGCGGTGATGATCGCGTCGCGCCCGAACGGGGTCGAGAACCACGGCACGCCGGCGTACGGGTACAGGCCCGAGGGGGTGCGCGTGATCATCATGCGCAGGTCGGCGAGCGAGCGGCGGATCCAGTCGTCGAACTGCTCGCTCGAGCTGTCGATCGTGCAATCGTGGCAGGAGAACTCGCGCAGGACCTCGGCGGCCTGGGTGAGGGCGAGGTCGAAGCTCGGGCACTCGGACGGCTCGTCGTCGCCGACCTCGCAGGCGACCGCGACCCGGATCTCGCGGGTCATCTTGGTGGCGAGGTGAAGGCGGAACAGCACGCGGTCGGGGGCGCGGACCTCCGGGGCCGGGTCGAAGCACAGCCGGGTGCGCCGCACGAGCCCGTCGAGGCCGGTGTAGGCGAGCACGACGGAGCTGTCCGAAAGTTCAGGTAAATGCATGGCGCCGCGGCGGTCCCGGCGGGTGCCGCGGACCTCGAACACGTCGGCGAAGTCGGCGGCGAAGGCGACCTCGAGGTCGACGTCGACGGCGTGAGGGCCGTAGTTGGTGATCTGGAGCCGCTCGTGGCAGGCGGCCTGCCACAGGAACTTCTCACGCGAGACGTGAAGGGTGCCGTGGTGGACCACGAGCTCGCCGCCGGGCGGCAGGTCGGGGTTCATCATGTCGACGACGAACATCATGTTGTCGTCGCCGATGGTCGAGCTCAGCAGCGGCAAGGGCTGGCCGTCGAGGCGCAGGCGCAGGCTCGAGAGGAAGCGGGCGCCGTCGTGATAGAGGCCCTGGGCGCCGAGGACGCCCCACGGGCGGATGTCCCCGAAGCGGTCGAACACGGCGAAGGTGTCGCCCTGCTTGAGCACGCGCGCGCCGCTCAGGGTGAGCGAGGCGGTGGCGAGGATCTGGAACCGATCCTCTTCGTCTTCCGCGTGCTTGGTCATGGCTCACGCGGCCACTCCGCCGCGGTCCTCCGCGAGCCCACCATAGAGGCGCATGTACTCGCGGGCCATGCGCTCGGCGCTGAAGCGCCGTTCGAAGCGCTCGCGGCAGCGTCGACGATCGAGGGTCATCGCCCGCGCCGTCGCCGCCACGGCCGCGTCGAGCGAGTCGACGCAATAGCCGGTCACTCCCTCGTCGAGGATCTCGGGGATCGAGCCGCAGCGGAACGCGACCACCGGCGTGCCGCACGCCATCGCCTCGATCATCGCCAGGCCGAATGGTTCGGGCCAATCGATGGGGAACAGCAGGCAGCGGGCCTTGCCGAGGAAGGCGCCCTTGTCGGCCTCGCCGATCTCGCCGACGTACTCGACCCGCGGATCGGCGAAGAGCCCTGCGATCTCGCGCTCGTAGTATTCGCGGTCGACGCGGTCGATCTTGGCGGCGACCCGCAGGCGCATGCCGAGCCGGCGGGCGATCGCCACCGCCCGGTCGACCCGCTTCTCCGGCGAGACCCGGCCGATGAACGCCAGATAGTCGTCCGGCTCCGGCTCGAAGCGGTAGAGGTCGAGCGGGAGGCCGTGATAGACGTTGCCGACGAACCGAGCCTGGGCGAGCGGGCGGCGCTGGGCCAGCGAGATCGAGACCACCGGCATGTCGGGGAACTCGTCGTAGAGGGCCTGCAATTCGTGGAGGTCGAGCCGGCCGTGCAGGGTGGTCAGCTGCCGCAGACCGAGCCGCCGGCTGAGCGGGAAATGCAAGTAGTCGATGTGGAAGTGGACGACGTCGAACTCGCGGGCGCGCCGCGCGACGCGCTCGATCAGCCGCATGGTCGGCGCCATGGGGTCACGACATTCAGGATCGAGGCGCAGGGCGCGGGCGCAGATCGGGTCGAGCTCGGCGCGCGTGCACGAGTCGCCGGAGGCGAACAGCGTGACGTCGGCGCCGGCGCGCACCAGCTCCTCGGTCAGATACGAGACGACCCGCTCGGTGCCGCCGTACTTGTGCGGCGGCACGCTCTCGTAGAGCGGTGCCACTTGCGCGATGCGCATGCCCTCCTCCAGGCCCCGCCGGGGCGGCCGGAACGTAGCGCGATTCGCAGGTGCGGCAAGCGGCTGCGGACGGCGCCCGAACGCGGCCGCAGCGGGCTGAGCGACCCGCCGGCGAGGCGAGCGGGACGCGGCGAGGGACGGGTTGCCGCGCGCGCGAAACGTCGCATAAGCGCGCCATGCGAGCCGTCGTCTTTCGTGATGTGGGAGACATCCGCCTCGAGGATGTCGCCGAACCGAAGCTGCGTGAACCCACCGACGCGATCGTCCGCCTGACGGCGAGCGCGATCTGCGGCACCGACCTGCACATGATCCGCGGCAGCGTGCCAGGCATGCAGGCGGGCACGATCCTCGGCCACGAGGGCGTCGGCGTGATCGAGGCGCTCGGCAAGGAGGTCCGCAACTTCCGCGTCGGCGACCGCGTGGTGATCCCGTCGACGATCGCCTGCGGCTATTGCTCGTACTGCCGCGCCGGCTACTTCGCCCAGTGCGACCGCGTCAACCCCAAGGGGCCGCAGGCGGGCACCGCGTTCTACGGCGGGCCGGCCGAATCGGGGCCGTTCCAGGGGCTGCAGGCCGAGAAGGCGCGGATCCCGTTCGCGGCGGTCAACCTGGTCAAGGTGCCCGACGAGGTCAGCGACGACCAGGCGCTGCTGCTGTCGGACATCTTCCCGACCGGCTACATGGGCGCCGAATACGCCGAGATCAAGGACGGCGATACGGTGGTGGTGTTCGGCTGCGGCCCGGTCGGTCAGTTCGCGATCCTCAGCGCCAAGCTGATGGGCGCCGGCCGGATCTTCGCCGTCGACAACGAGCCGTCGCGCCTGGCCATCGCCCAGTCGCAGGGCGCGGAGATCATCAACTTCGACGTCGACCACCCGGTCCAGACGCTGCGCGCGTTGACCGGCGGGATCGGGCCCGACCGCGCGATCGATGCCGTCGGCGTCGACGCCTGCCACGCCCACCGCGGAGCCGCCCGCGCCGAGGCCGAGCGCAAGTACGACCAGCACGCCCGCGAGCTCGAGGAGGTGGCGCCGCGCTCGAACCCCGACGGCGAACACTGGCACCCGGGTGACGCGCCGTCGCAGGCGCTCGAGTGGGCGGTCGAGGCGCTGGCCAAGGCCGGCACGCTGTCGATCGTCGGCGTGTACCCGCAGGCCGCCCGGTTCTTCCCGATCGGCCTGGCGATGAACAAGAACCTGACGGTGAAGATGGGCAATTGCCATCACCGCAAGTACATCCCCAAATTGCTCGACCTGGTGAAGAGCGGCACCGTCGACCCGCTGCAATTCATCACCCGCGTCGAGCCGCTCACCGACGTCATCGCCGCTTACAAGGCGTTCGACCTGCGCCGGCCCGGCTGGCTCAAGGTCGAGCTGCGGCCGGAGTCGTGATGCGGGCGGGCGCGCGGGCCCTGGCGGCCGCCGTGGTCTGTGCAATGCTGCCGGACGGGGCGGCGGCGCGGACGACTCCGCCGGAGGAGCGGGAGATGGTGCGGCCCGACCGCGAGGGCGAGCCGCGCCGCGTGGTGCCGACGCCGATGGTGGCAGTGACCCCGCCCGACCTGCTGCCGCCGGTCATCCCGGAGCAGAAGTGGCGGGCGGAGCGGCGCAAGGTGAAGATCCAGGCCGCAGCGTCGTGGACCGTGGCGCTGATCGGGCTGGTCGGCATGGCGGTGCCGCTCGTCATCCTCGGCACCTGCGGCGACGAACAGAAGGGCAGCTACGTCCGGTGGTGCCCCGAGCGCCGCGGCGCGCAGATCGCTGCGCCGATCTTCGCCGCCGTGGCGCTGGCAGGATTGGTGCCGGCGGTGATCTACACCGACCGGCTGCTGTATCAGCGGATCCCCGCCCGCGCGCCGCAGCTGGGCCTGGGACCGGGCGGGCTGCTGCTGCGATTCTGAGCGATTCGCAAGCGTGGTGATTCGCCCGGCTCGCCGACCCTGCGACGCGCGGGCGCTCAGTGGCACTGCCAGTCGATGCTGTCCTCAAACACGTACATCACCCCCATGTCGCCGAGGTTGATGTGGCAGAGCGACTCGTCGAACTGGAACAGGAAGTCGATCCCCAGGTCTTCCGACTCCTGGACCCACAGCGGGTAGCCGCCGGCGTAGCCCGCCAGGGTGTAGACGATCCCTCGCACCCGCCCGGCCGCGCCGTCGGGTGGCCTGTCGTCGAAGATCGACGTGGGCACCTCGAAGGCCTCGACCTCGAGCTGCACCGCGTTCTCGGTCGAACCCGGCGCGCGGGACAGCTCCTCTTCGCGCGTCCACACCAACTGCCCGCAGCTGTGGTCGTCGGCGTTGTCCGGATCGGGCAAGTAGAGCGACACGCTGCGGAACTCCGGGTGCGCCTTTGCCAGCGCCGGCATCTGCGCGAGGTCGAGCGTGAGGACGTGCTCCATCGGCTCGCCCCTGTACTCCGGCACCTCGATCACCCCCCGCGGCGTCCCGCCGATCCGCGCCACCGCCTCGCCGTCCGGTTCGTCCTCGCCGCGGCGCAGGCGGTAGATCGCCACCTTCTCGCCCTCGACGCTGGCCGCCAGGCGCCGCAGCTCCTGCTCCGGCGTCTCGATCGCCTTGCCGAGCCCCGCCTTCACCAGAGCGAACACCTCGTCCGAGAGCGCCCGGTCGAGCTCCTTGACGAAGCTGTTCTCCGCCGGTGCGTCGCCGATCGCCCGCAGCAGCGGCCCGACGATCTCCGGCCCGAACTTCTGCAGGCGCTCGCCGAGCGCGCCGTTGATGATCGTCTCGCGTTTCGCCATCGTCGCCGCGAGCACCCTGTCCAAAAGAGCAGGCGGCACGTCCGCCCGCAGCACCCGCGCCAGCCGCCACGGCTCGGCCGCGCAGCGCGTCAGGTTGGCCGTCACGATCGCGGTCCAGCGCGCGAGCGGCAGCTTGTCGAGCATCGCCAGCACCGGATCGACCTTCGAGCCGCCGTAGTTGAAGCGGATGAAGTCGAGCTGCACGTGCTTGTCGTGGGCCGGGTCCCAGTCTTGCCCGGCCGCCGACGCGCGGCCGAGGATGTACAGGATCGCCTCGCCCCACCCTTCGACCCGGTCCGGCTTGTCCGCCTTGGCCTGCGCCTCGGCGATCTGCGGCACGAGAACCGGCGCGCAGAACCCGAGCAGCCCCGGGTCGACGTGGTACTCGCCGGCGTTGAAGCGCGCGAACGCCTCGGACACCAGCGCGGGGTCGAAGTGGATGTCGAGGAGCGCGGCCGCCTTGCCGTAGTAGAACTCCTTAGCGAGCGTGTTGCGGACGATCGCGTGCGCTCGCGCCGGCCCGAGCCGCGCGACCGCCCCGCGTAGCCGCGTCACCATCTGCGGATCGCTCTCGAACACCCGGTCGAGGTCGAAGCGCGCGTCGAGCTCCGGCGGGATCGCCTGCGCCCGCTCGATACCGACGATCGTCAACACCAGCGCCAACAGGCGCAGGCGCTCGTCGTCGCCGCCCGGCTCCGGCTGCTCCACCGGCTCCTCGTCGCTGTCTTCGTCCTCGTCGTCGCGCTCGTAGCCGCCGTACTCGTCGTAGTCGTCGTCGCCGTCGCCGTCGTCGTCGTCGTCGTCGTCGTCACTGTCCTCGTCGTCGCTCGCGGGCCTGGGCGCCTCTTCCTCCTTGAACTGCTCGGCCGTGATCTTGAACGGCGCCAGGCCCTCGGCCGCGAGCTGCTGCGCCGCGGCGAACAGCGCGTCTGGCGAGTCGGCGCGCGCGTCGAGCACCTCGAGCAGCGGGCCCGGGTCCCACCAACCGTTGCCGTACAGGTAGATGACCTCCGCCAGCGACGCGAGGCGCAGGCCCGCGAGCGCCTTGCGACCGATCGAGCTGGCGCTCCCGCGGAACTTCTCGATCCGCGCGCGCATCCACGCGAGCGCCTCCTCGGCCCACGCCGACGGCGAGCCGAACAGCTCCGCCAACCGCTGCACGTCCTCGGTCGACATCAGCCGCGACTCGACCCGCTTGCCGTCGACGATCCGCGGCACGTCCCAGTTGCCGTCGAGCCCGTGACCGGCATGCTGATCGACCAGGTGGCGCAGCAGCGCCGCGCTCGACGCCGGATCGATCGCCTCACCGCCGCGCCGACGGACGAAGTCGATCGCCAATTGATACGTCGGCGACAGCTCCTCGCGGATCGCCCGCACCGCCGCCGGATCGTCGACGTACGCCGCCGTCAACAGGTCGTCGACGAAGGTCGCTGCGTGCGGCGTCAGCGAGGCCCAGCCGGCCACCTCGCCCTTGTCGAGCGCATCGGTGGTCGGCGGCAGGCGCCGGATCACCGCCAGGATGTCGGCCGCCGGGATGCCGCGGGTGTTCTCCGACAGGATCCGCAGCATGCCCGCCGAGCGGACCTCCTGCAGCACCAGCCCGTGACGGAACAGGTGCCACAACAGACCGCTGTCGTACTCGATCAACTTGTGGTGCTTGTAGCCCTGGGGATCGCGGACCTTTTCGAGCTTGGCGCCGAGCGACTTCAGCTTCTTCTCGGTCAGCTCTTTGTAGGGGGGGATGGTCGGCTTGGGGGGGGAGCGTTTCATCGCGCGTAGCGATACCAAAACGCCCGCCCGCGCGCAGCCCGGTGATTTACGCGAACACTCCCTGCGGCGTGCCCCGAGCCCGTGACTTGTCAGCCCCACGCCCCGACCACGCCGGCGCGCCGCAGCTCGGCCTGGGAGCGGGCGGGCTGCTGCTGCGATTTTGAAGGGTTCGCGCCTGCGGTGAGTCGAGCGGCGCGCCGCTCATTCGGAGATCACGGAGATGTCGAGCTTGTCGCAGTAGACGGCGTCGAAGGGGCCGGCGATCTCGCCCTGGAGGCTGCCGACGAGCCGCGGCGGGTCGGCGGGGTCGTGCATCACCCAGTTGCCCGCCTGCGCTTCGATCACTGCGCCGTCCGGGCGCGCGATGACGCCGGTCAGGCCGTCGGCGTAGTGGTTGGCGTCGATCGGCCAGTTGCCGATCCAGCCGCTCTCCCAGAACGAGTCGGTGTGGATGTCACCGTAGTAGATCGGGCCGGAGCTGCTGTTCTGCAGCTCGAGCGCGACCTCGGGATCGGCCGTGGGCGAGACCAGCATGATCCGCGGCGAGAACAGGTTGCTGTCGAAGTCGACAACGCCGAAGTAGGCGCGCTGGGCCATGAACGGGCCGATCGAGGAGCTGCCGCTGACCATGGTGCCGGCCGGGGCGTCGAGGGTGCAGCCCATCAGGCCGGAGGTCGGCCCCGGCAGAAAGAAGTCGAGCTTCGGCAGCGGGTCGGGGGTCGTGGTCGCCACGCTCGGATCGATCTCGGTGGTGCTGCTCCCGTCGGTGGCCGTGGGATCGCCGGTGGTCGCAGTGGTGGACGGCGCGGCGGTGGTGGTCGGGGTCGTCGCAGTGTCGGGCGTGGTGCCGGTGGCCGGCGGAGAATCACCGGTGCTCGGTCCGGCGGTGCTGCCGTCGGTCTCGCCGAGCGGGCGATCGGTACAGGCGAACAGGGCGAGCGGGAGGACGAGGCGCAGGCGGAGGGTCGGCATGGGTGCTCCGATCAGCAGTTGCAATTGCAGAGCGCGGGCCCGACGTCCGGATACGGCAGTGCACACATATCCGGAGCCGGTTCAGTCCAGGCGCACGAGTTCCAGCCCACGACTTTGTAGCCGCAGAAAACGCCGCGGAACATCTCGGTCTCGCAGGTGGCCGTCGTGCGAAAATAGACGGTGCCTTCCACTGCGCCGGCGCAGGCAGTGGGGATCTCGCAGCCGTCTCCGAAATAGCTGAGGGCGATGCACGCTCCGCCCTGCTTCGGTTCGCCGCACTCGCTCGCGTCTTTCGCATACGAGGTCGTCGTCACCCATTGGCATTCATCATTGCTCTCGTCGATGTCGATCGGGCCGCCGCAATCCTCGGCCGAACGTTTGGCGCAGAGCTCCGCGCGGGGATCGGTCAGCTCGTCGGGCATACAGGGGCTGGGCTCCGGAGCCGGACCGCAGGGGCCGCCCTCCGCGCCACAGGCTGACGTGAAGACCAGGGCTCCGAACCAGTAGGGCCGAACGTCCACGGCTCGTGGGTACGTCGCGCGCGAGAAATCGTCAACCGGTCGTCCTCGTCGCGGCAGTTCGCCAGGGCCATGCCGAGGAGCAGGACTTCCGGGCCGCTCGCGGCGCTGTCCCGACTGTGGCCGGTAACCGCGGAATCCGTCCGACGGCGCGGGTGACCTCGAGCAGGATGGTGATTCGTCCCGGTGCGGCCGGGTCGCGCGGAGTCGAACCACGAGAATCACGGCGGCGCGGAATTTTGTTACGGTCGGATCGGACCTGCCTCTCGGGGCAGGTCTGTCGATCGCCTCGGCGGCGGTGGCCGTGGTCGCGCCGGAGCTCGCGCCGGCGCTCGGGGTGTGGCGCGCCCGCTGGCACCGGCGGCTGCTGCCGCTCGGCGTGGCGTTCCACGCCGCGCTGTACGTGCTGCTGCCGGTCCACACGTTCTCGGCGACGATGGTGCTGCTGTACCTGGCGGCGATCGACCCGGACGCGGTGGCGCGCGCGGTGGCCGGCCTGGCGCCGCGCGCCGGCGCCGACGCGGCGTGAGGTTAACTTTGAGACATGCTCGATGCGGCATGGTCCGAGGGCCATGTCATGGGGTGAACCGGGCGGAGAGCCCCCGGCGCGGGCGAGGACCCCGGCGCGGCCGGGCGGGGCGGGGCCCGCCGGCGTTGACTTGCGCGGGCGGCCCCTGATAAAGGATCTGCGCGGTGCTCGAGGTCCTCCTTCTCTGCGTCGGGTTCGGTTGGTTGGCCAACATCAGCATCAGCGTGTACGCCCACCGCGCGCTGGCGCACAGGGCGGTGGCGCTGCACCCGTTGCCGGCGCACGTGTTCCGCTTCCTCATCTTCTTGACCACGGGCACGCGGGTGCGGGCGTGGGTGGCGGTGCACCGCAAGCACCACGCGTACGTCGACCGCGAGGGTGACCCGCATTCGCCGGTGGTCCACGGGATCGGGCCGATCTTCTTCGCCGGGTACCGCTATTACTTCCGCGAGAGCAACAGCGAGGCGACCCTGCGGCGGTTCGGCCACGACTGCCCCGACGATTGGCTCGAGCGCAACCTCTACGAGGGCCGCAGCAACCTCGGCCTGGCGCTGCTGGCGGGGCTGTATCTGTGGCTGCTGGGGCCGTGGCTGGGGCTCCTGGGGTTCGTCCTGCAGCTGATGTGGATGCCGCTGTGCGCCGGGGTGATCAACGGGCTCGGGCACCACGCGGGGTACCGCAATCACGAGACCCGCGACGGCAGCCGCAACGTGGTCCCGCTGGCGCTGGTGATCGCGGGCGAGGAGCTGCACAACAATCACCACCGGTTCCCGCGCTCGGCCAAGTTCTCGACCCGCTGGTGGGAGTTCGACGTCGGCTGGGCGATCATCCGCGCGCTGGCGGCCTGCGGGCTGGCGCGCGAGCTGTACGTGTACGACCGCAAGTGGCGGCCGGGGGCGCCGCTGCCGGCGGTGCGGCCGGTCGAGGCGGGGCCGTTCGAGGCGGCCGGGAGCTGACGATGCGCGAGGGGCACGCCAAGGGGTCGCTGCCGCTGGCGCAGCTGTCGTGGTCGGCGGCGGGCTTCTACCTGCTGGTCCACGCGCTGTGCCTCGGGGTGGTGATCACGGGGCCGTCGTGGCACGCCTTCGCGGTGTTCGCCGGCTGCTTCGCGGTGCGGATGTTCGCGCTGACGGTCGGGTTCCACCGCTACTTCGCCCACCGCGCGTTCAAGACGTCGCGGTGGTTCCAGTTCGTGCTGGCGCTCCTGGGCAGCACGACCCTGCAGGGCGGGGTGATCTGGTGGGCCGAGACGCACCGCCGGCACCACCGCAACGCCGACACCAGCCGCGACCTGCACTCGCCGCACTTCCAGGGCTTCTTCTATTCGCATTACCTGTGGTTCCTCGATCGCCGCAACCGCGTGACGTGTCACGAGGCGATCCCCGACCTGTCGCGCTACCCCGAATTACGCTGGCTCGACGCCTGGCACTTCGTGCCGTTCGCGGCGATGTGCCTCGGGCTCTACTGTCATTGGGGGGCGGAGGGCGTGTTGTGGGGCGGGCTGCTGCCGACGGTGCTGATCTGGGAGATCACGCACTGGGTGCAGTCGTTCAGCCACGCGTGGGGCGGCTACCGCCGCTACGCGTGCGAGGACCTCAGCCGCAACCACTGGCCGCTCGGGGTGCTGGCGCTCGGCGAGTTCCACAACAACCACCACCGCTTCTCGTCCTCGGCCCGCCAGGGCCACGTGTGGTGGGAGTTCGACGTGGGCTGGTACGTGCTGAAGGCGTGGGCGGCGATCGGCCTGGTGTGGGACCTGAAGACGCCGGCCAACCTGTCTCAAGGGACATCCGGCGCGAGCGAGCGCGGGGAGCCATTCGTATGAAGTGGAGCGTGGAACGCAGCGAGGGCGCCGTGATCGTCACGATGCGCTCGAACCCGGTCAACCGCATGAACCCGGAGTTCTTCGCCGACCTCCACGCGGCGTTCGACGAGGTGGAGCGCGACCACCCGGCGCTGCCGGTGGTGCTGACCGCCGAGGGCAAGACGTTCTCGGCCGGGCTCGACTTCGAGGACGTGTTCCCGCGGTTCGCTCGCAACGACATGGCCGAGCTGGAGGCGTGGTTCGAGCGCTTCCGCGGCAGCTTGCTGCGGGTGTTCGCGCTGCCGCGGCGGACCGTGGCGGCGATCAACGGCAACACGTTCGCCGGCGGGCTGATCCTGGCGGTCGCGTGCGACGTGCGGGTCGGCGCCGAGGGGCGGGCGCGCTTCGCCATCAACGAGGTGCCGGTCGGGATCCCGATGCCGTGGACGTACATCGAGATGGTGCGCTACGCCCTCGGGACGCCGGCGACCGCCGAGATGACGCTGTCGGGCCAGCTCTACGACGTCGCCGGGGCCCAGCGGCTCGGGGTGCTCCACCGCGTGGTCGCGCCCGAGCAGCTGCTGGCGGCGGCGCTGGAGGAGGCGCGGCGGATCGGGGTCGACAGCGCGACGGCCTACGCGGCCAGCAAGCAGGCGCTGCAGCAGCCGACGATGGCGGCGATCGCCGGCCACCCGGAGCTCGACCGGATGGCGATGCAGGTCGTCATGGCCCCCGACAGCGTGCGCGCCCAGGCGAGCGCGCTGGCGGCGTTGAAGAGGCGAGACTGACTGCGTGGGCAGCCTGGACAGCGCGGCGCGACGGGCGGTCGAACGGGCGCTGGGGCGCGCCGGGGCGCGCGTGGGCGGACCTGACCCCTGGGACATCCACGTGCACGACCCGCGGTTCTGGCGGCGCGTCGCGCTCGGCGGGTCGCTGGCGCTCGGCGACAGCTACATGGACGGCTGGTGGGACTGCGCGGCGATCGACGAGCTGACCGCGCGGGTGCTGGCGAGCAGCGGCGACGAGGCGGTGCTCGACTGGCGCACCGCGGCGCTGGCGACCGCGTCGCGGCTGGTCAACCTGCAGACGAGCCGGCGCGCGGGCCAGGTGGCCGAGGTCCACTACGACCTCGACACGGAGTTGTTCGCCGCGATGCTCGGGCCGACGATGGCCTACTCGTGCGCCTACTGGCGCGCGGCCGAGGACCTCGACGCGGCCCAGCGGGCCAAGTTCGAGCTGGTCTGCGCCAAGCTGTACCTCGGGACAGGTGAGTCGCTGCTCGACATCGGCTGCGGCTGGGGCGGCCTGGTCCGCCACGCGGTCGACACCCGCGGCGCGCGGGCGGTCGGGATCACCGTGTCGGCGCCGCAGCGCGACTGGGCCGCCGCCCACGACGAGGGCCGCGGGGCGGCGTATCACGCGCTCGACTGGCGCGACCCGGCGCTCGCACGCATGGGCCCGTTCGACAAGCTGTGCAGCGTGGGAATGTTCGAGCACGTCGGTCACCGCAATTACCGGGCGTTCTTCGAGTCGGCGCACCGCCTGCTGCGCGACGACGGCCTGTTCCTGCTGCACACGATCGGCAACGAGCACGGGCGCACCGACGCCTGGCTCAACCGCCACATCTTCCCCAACGGGGCGCTGCCGGCCACCGCCGACATCAGCGAGGCGGTCCGCGGGTTGTTCGTGATAGAGGACTGGCACAACTTCCGCGCCGACTACGACCGCACCGTGATGGCCTGGCACGCGAACTTCCTCCGCCACGCAAACGAGCGCGGGGCGGCGATGCCGGCGCGGTTCCGCCGGATGTGGAGCTATTATTTGTCGACGATGGCCGGGTCGTTCCGCGCCGGCTGCCGCAATCAGCTGTGGCAGGTCGTGCTGTCGAAGCGCGGGGTGCGGGGCGGGTACAGGTCGATCCGCTGAGGCGCTCGCGGGCGGTGATTCGTGGCCGTTCGACGGGCGGCGTCGTCCGCGGCCGGCGCCGGGCCGCGCGGCGGTGAAGGGAGCGTACGAGCTCGCCGAACCGCGCGTACGTCGTCGGGTGTTCGCCCACGACCATGCGTGGCCGTGGCACGGCGCGAGCGGACGCGCGCCGATTCGTGGCAGGGACGCGCTGGACAACCTCGAGGCTGGAGGGTACGACAGCCCCATGCCCTCATGGCTGACGCTGATCTGGATGCTCATGGCGGCCGTGCCGATCTGGCTCATCCTCCGTCTAGTCAGCGAGCGGCAGGCCAAGATCGACGCGTGGGACCGGTCGCCTGCAGGCGTGCTCCACCGCGAGGCGCTGGAGTCGTGGCTGCTCTGCAAGGCGCGCGTCGAGAAGGCCGAGCCGAGCGGCGAGCCGCCGGTGATCCGCGCGGGGTACGAGGGCAAGAGGATGTCGTCCGGGCGGACGATGCGAATTTTCGTCACCGAGGAGCGGCGACCGATGCGCCTGCAGGTCCGCTTGCTGCCGATCGGCGGCGGCGAGGTGGCGACCGAGGCGGTCATCCCCGTCATCACGGCCGAACTCGCCGATCTGACGCCCGGACGGATCTTCAGCGTGCTCTACGATCCGCGCGACCCCCGTCGCTTCTGGATCGACACGACGCGCCGCGACGGGAACCTGATCGACGCGGTCACGATGCGCACCCGCGCGGCGGAGGAGAACCTCCGCGCGGAGCAAGCCTTCTCGGCAGGCCAGGGCTGAGCGCGAACCGGCGCGGGCGTGCTGGCATGGAGCGACGCGGGGAGCGGCTCATGAATCGTTCTCGTCGAGGTTTGTCCGCGCCGGCGCTGTGGCTCGCGCTCGCCGCTTGCGGCGGGGGCGACGACGGCGAGCAGGCGGCGGTGGCGGCCTGCGCGGCGGCCGAATCGACGGCGGCGTGCGAGGCGGTCACCGGGTCGGAGTATCGCTGCGCGTGGGTCCGGAGCGTGGTCGTCACCGGTAATTGTGAGACCGCCGACGAGCTGCGCTGCGTGCCGTTCGCGACGCCGCATGCGGGCCCGCCGGCCTGCCTGCCGATCCCCGGCTGCCAGGCGTCGCAGCCGGGCCAGCCGGGGCGGTTGATCGCGCCCGGGTTCCGGGAAGAAGCGCCGGGCGTCGCTGCGCTGGTCGATGTCTGCTTCCAGGATGCGCTCGGCTACGAGTCGTGCGAATCGGGCGAGGCGGCGGCGGCGGCCCATCCGGCCTGCGCGTGCGTGTGCGATCCGGCGCCCTGATGCCGCGACCGGGGCACTTCGAGCGGTCACGTTTCAGCCCGATATTCTCCGGCGGGACGACGGGGCGTCGGCAGCTCGGCGAGGTCGAGCAGCTGGCGCGGGCTCCACATGCCGCGCACGGCCAAAGGCGCGGTCAGTGCAGGCGGAAGCGGCAGTACTGGCAGTGCGCGTGCGCAGTGACGGCCTTGACCACGGTCGACTCGCCGCCGCAGCCCTTGCAGGTCATCGTCTCGGGGCGCTCGGCGGGCGGCCTGAACGACCCCGCCGACAGCGACCTCGAGACGAACACCTCTTGCTCGAGATCGACGCGGCCGGTGACGCGGCCGCTGCCGACCGCGGCGAGCTACAGCTTGCGCGCACGCCGGCGGGAGACGCCCAATTCGTCGGCGAGCTCGACGCCGGCAGTTACCGGTCGGCGCTCTCCGCAGCGTCGGTATAGCTCGCTTCCATCAGCGCGTCGCCGAGCTGGCTGAGCTTGGCATAATCGTAGCTCGCGTTGGTCATCACGATCACGGTGTGTCCGTCCGCGAGCACGCGGCGGGCGATCATGCCTCGGGCGTCCCGACGCCCCTCCAGGCTCCGCACCTACGCCTGGCAGGCGCAGACATGTGGGTGGGTTGACGGAGGGGGACGTAGCCGATCGCGCGATGCAGGGTGGCGGTGCTTGTAGCGGTCGATGCGGGCCGCGATGGTGGCGCGGACGCCGTCGGGGGTGGTGGCGTGGAGGGTGTTCTCGGCGAGGGTTCGGGGTAGCTCTCGTTCGCGGTGAAGGACATATTCGGACAGACCACGGAGTGAACCACACGCAATGCGAGTTCTGATAACCGGCGCGTCCGGCTCCGGCACGACGACTCTTGCGCGGGCGTTGTCCGGGCCGCTCGGCTCGATTGCCGTCGACGCGGACGACTACTACTGGCTCCCCACCGACCCTCCGTACCGGCAGAAACGTGCGCCCGACGTGCGGCTTCGGATGATTCTCGTCGCGGTGGACGCGGCGCCCAACGCCGTCGTTTCGGGCTCCGTCGTCGGCTGGGGCGCGGAGATCGAGGACAGCTTCGACCTCATCGTGTTTCTATATCTCGACGCGGCGATCCGCATCGAGCGCCTTCGGGCGCGCGAGATCGAGGTGCTCGGCTCGGCCGATCCGGAGTTTCTCGACTGGGCGGCCGCCTACGACGAAGGCCCGCCCTCCGGCCGAAGCTTGGCCAAGCACAGGGCTTGGCTGGCCGAGCGGTCGTGCCCGGTCCTCCGACTCGAGGGTGATCTGAGCGTCGAGGAGCGCGCGAGGCGCGTGCTCGACGCGGTCGCGCGCCTCGCTACGGGCGCGACGTCCTAGCAGGTCGCTGGAAACGCGGCGGAGCCTGTGAGCCGCTCGGCGTCGGCCGGTGGATCCCTTCAATCGACCTCCCAGGACGCCCGGGAGGTCGATGCGCTTTCTGACTTCGCGGTCGTCGAGGTCACGGCACTGGCGCGGCTTCGGGCGCGTCGTGAGGCCGGTGCTGGTGTGATGATTCGTCAAAGCCGGGTCTGCGCAATCCCGGGCGGCGCCACCTTGCGCGTGCGAGGCGACGCGCGCACGCCTCGACCGCCGACGCCTGCGATCGTCGCCGCGGGATTGTCCGCAGGGCGAAATCATACGACTGCCCGCATTCGCGCTTCAAGGCACGACATTGCGCGTTGCCGGCAATACTGCGGCGCTCTACTGTCGGCGGATGCGATTTGAGCGTTGGGTAGGGAAGGGCGATCTGTGCGCTCTGGTGATGACTGCGGCGCTGGCGGCGGGCTGCGGCGGGAGGAGCGAGGCGACCACGGGGATCGACGACACGAGCACGGGCACGGACACGGGCACGGGCACGACGGCGGGCGAGGAGACGACGACGGGCGGGCCGGAGAGCTCGACCACGGCGGGTGCCTCGGCGAGCGAGACGGGGATCGGCGAGACGACCACGACCACGACCACGGACGAGCCGGGCGAGACGGACACCGACTCGACGACGGGTTCGCCGGTGGAGTGTGGCAACGGCGTGGTCGAGGCGGGCGAGGCGTGCGACAACGGGGCCGACAACGGCGACGACAAGGCCTGCAAGGCCGACTGTACGGCCAACGTGTGCGGCGACGGGGCGGTCGGGCCGGGGGAGGGCTGCGACGACGGCAACGGCCGCGACGGCGACGCGTGCACCAACGAGTGCGCGGTGCCGGAGTGCGGCGACGGGGTCGCGGGGCTGATGGAGGAGTGCGACGACGGCAACGACGTCGACAGCGACGCGTGCACCAACGCCTGCACCAACGCGGCCTGCGGCGACGGGCTGGTCCAGGACGTGGTCGGCGAGGAGTGTGACGACGGCGCGGCCAACGGGCCGAACGCGGCCTGCACCGCGGAGTGCAAGCTGGCGACCTGCGGCGACGGCTTCGTCCTCGCCGGGGTCGAGGAGTGCGACCTCGGCAAGACCAACGGCCCCGGGCAGGAGTGCCTGGCGGGCTGCGTCCTCAACGTCTGCGGCGACGGCGACCAGAGCCCGAGCGAGGCGTGCGACGACGGCGACCTCGAGCCGGGCGACGGCTGCAACGCGGCCTGCGAGCTCGAGGCGTGCGGCAACGGGGTGGTCGACGCCGGCGAGGCGTGCGACGACGGCGACGCCGACAACGACGACGAGTGCACGACCCTGTGCAAGGCTCCGGCCTGCGGCGACGGGTTCGCCCAGGCCGGCGCGGGCGAGAGCTGCGACCTCGGCCCGGACAACAAGGACACCGGCGACTGCACCCTCGCCTGCCAGCCGGCGACCTGCGGCGACGGCCTGGTGTGGGACAACCACGAGCAGTGCGACGACGGGCTCAAGAACCACGACTCGTCGGCGTGCAAGTCGGACTGCACCGACAACTTCTGCGGCGACGGGTTCAAAGGCCCGGGCGAGGAGTGCGACGACGCCAACCAGATCGACGACGACGCCTGCACCTCGGTGTGCAAGAACGCGGCCTGCGGCGACGGCTTCGTCCAGCCGGGCGAGGAGTGCGACGAGGGCGGCGCCAACGCCGACGACTCCGCGTGCACGAACAGCTGCCAGCAGGCCGAGTGCGGCGACGGCCTGGTGCTGGCCGGCGTCGAGGAGTGCGACGACGGCAACCTGGTCGACACCGACGCCTGCATCGCGTGCGAGCCGGCGACCTGCGGCGACGGCTTCCTGCGCATGGACGTCGAGCAGTGCGACGACGGCAACGCGGTCAGCGGCGACGGCTGCGACGCCGCGTGCAAGCTCGAGCTCGGGGTGGTCGTCAAGCGGACCGCGCTGGGCGTCGCGGTGCCCGACGGGACCTACAAGGGCCAGCTCGCGCAGATGGCCTGCGTCGACCTCAACGTCAACAACGCCAACAAGGTCGACGACGTCACGCTGCAGGTCGGCATCACCCACACGTATGTCGGCGACCTGGTGTTCAAGCTGGTCAGCCCGACCAACAAGATCCTCACGGTGATGAGTCGGCCGGGCGTGCTCGAGACGCTCGACGACGGCGCCGGCGGGGCCGGCGACTCGTCCGATATCTCGAAGAACTTCCCGGTGCTGTTCCGCGACGGCGGGGTCAAGAGCGCCGAGCTGATGGGCAACAGCCTCGCCGACGGGGCGGTCGTGTGTCAGGCCGACGGCGCCTGCGACTACTTCCCGCAGCACGGCGCCGGCCCCGGTAACAACTTCGCCGACTTCGACGGCCTGTCCGCCAAGGGGGTGTGGAAGTTCTGCGTCGGCGACCGGGCCGGCTTGGACACCGGCACGATCGACAGCGTGACGCTGACCCTGACGCTCCTGCCGTGACGCGACGGCGCGCCGCTCCGCGTGGCCCGGCGCGGAGCGGCGGTCAGGGCCGCGGCACGTCGGCGGCGTGCAGCTGCTGGAGGCCACGCGAGGTCCTAGTCCGGATTTCTCACCACGGGAAGGAATTCCGGCCGTACTTCCCGAGTTCGAGCGGGTGTGAAACGATTGCTGACCACCCAGGGGTACGGCCGGAACACGACAAGGTGTATCCGCACCGAGTTCGATTTTCAACCGGCCGGGCGGAGGCGCGTCGAGGCCGCTTTTGACGGCGGACGGGTCAGCTCGGACGGCGGCCTGCTGTTGCTGCGCGAGTTGACCGAGAGTTCAGGTGTGTTCCGGGACTTCGCCTCCTGCTTCCGGGACCACCGTGACCCGAGCCGCGTCGAGCACACCGTCGAGGAACTGCTCGCACAGCGCGTGCTGGGCCTGCTGTGTGGTTACGAGGACCTGAACGACCACGACATGCTCCGCGATGATGCCTTGCTCGCGCTGGCGGTAGGCAAGATCGATCCGACCGGCGAACAGCGCAAGCGGGAGCGCGACCGGGGGCACGCCCTGGCCGGCAAGAGCACGCTGAACCGCCTGGAGCTGGCGAAGCCCACGGTGGCCGGCGACGAGCGCTACAAGAAGATCAGCTACGACGACCACGGGATTCAGCGCCTCTTCGTCGACACCTTCCTCGCCGCGCACGATCGGCCGCCCGCCGAGATCGTCCTCGATCTCGACGCGACGGACGACCCCGTACATGGCAAGCAGGAGGGTCGCTTCTTCCACGGCTTCTACGACAGCTACTGCTACCTGCCGCTGTACGTCTTCTGCGGCGACTTCCTCCTCGGCGCCGCGCTGAACACCGCCGACAAGCAGCCAGTGAGCGGCGCGGTCGAGGAGCTCGAGAGGATCGTCAGTCAGCTCCTCGCCCGCTGGCCCGACGTCCGGATCATCGTGCGCGGCGATTCCGGCTTCTGCCGCGACGAGGTCATGCGCTGGTGCGAGGAGAACGGGCTCTTCTTCGTCCTCGGCCTGCAGAAGAACTCGCGCCTGATCGCCGAGATCGAGGGCGAGATGAAGCAGGCCCGCGCCATCTCCGAGCAGACCGGCAAGGAAGCGCGCGTTTTCAAGGACTTTCGCTACGAGACCAACCGGACGTGGTCACGAGAGCGCCGGGTGGTCGGCAAGGCCGAGTACACGACGGACAAGGAGAATCCTCGCTTCGTCACCACCAACCTCTCACCCGACGAGTACGACGCGCGCTCGCTCTACGAGGACCTCTACTGCGCTCGCGGAGACATGGAGAACCGGATCAAGGAACAGCAGCTCGGCCTCTTTGCCGACCGCACCAGCGCTCACACGCTGCGCGCCAACCAGCTCCGCCTGTGGCTCTCATCCGTCGCTTACATGATCCTCAACGAGCTCCGACGAATCGCCCTCGCCGGCACCGAGCTCGCCCATGCCCAGGTCTCCACGATCCGCACGCGGCTGCTCAAGATCGGTGTCGTCGTCACCGCCTCGGTCCGCAGGATCCGCGTCTCCCTAAGCTCGGTTTTCCCACTCCAGCACGTGTGGTGGCGCGTCCTCGAGAACCTCCACCGTCATCACGTCATGAGACGCTGAAGGCCCTCGCCGTCCGTCACACAATGGTGCGCTGCACTCGCGCCGGGATTCGTCTGTCCTTATGCACAGGTCACCCAAAACGCGTAGCCGGCTTTGTAATCCCTCTTACAGCTCGATCTCGCGCCAGCCCCGGGCGTAACGAGCGCGGCCTCGCGACTCACGTCCACGGCATCCAACAACCTCCCGCCAAGCCGCCTGACAGCCGCTTGGCGGGCCCCACCTATCCGTGGTGAGAAATCCGGGCTAGCCGCCGGAGCACCGGCGAGGGGTTGACCAGCGAATCGTGCGGTGGGCGGCGCCCGTTCGCGGACCGGCTCGACTCTTCGTGGTGTCCCCGGCGACCTGTCCTCGAGGTCACTGGTGCGCGTCGCGGAAGAACGAGCCGTGGAACCCGAGCGGCAGCGGCAGCGGCGCCTCGGCGGTCGCCAGCGGCTCGAGCGTGGCGGCGTCGAGGATCCGCAGCTGCGAGCGGTCCTCGTGGCGGTGCGAGCCGACCACCAGCAGCGCCCCGGCGTCCTCCTCGCGCGCCCCGGGCCGCGCGACGAAGATCGGCTCGCCGAAGACGAAGTCGGCGTCCGCGTGGGTGCGCACCGCCCCGCCGGCGTCGAGGCGGATCACCGAGCTGCGTAGCCCGGCGTCGATCCGTGTGCCCCACGAGGCCGCGTGGCGCTGGCCGTTGCGTGTGCGGTAGGCGATCGACGGGAATTCGAACCCGCGCGCCAGCACCGTCTCGACCGCCGCGTGCTCGCGGCCCGGGGTCATGGTGTAGCGCACGATCGCCGGCGTCAGCGGCGGCAGGCCGCCGCGTGCGAGCGGCTCGCTGCGCAGCGCGTCGACGATCCCCGCGTCGGGGTAGAGCGCCACGTCGAGCACCGTGTCGGCGCCGGCCTCGAACGCGTTGACCACGTGGAAGACGAAGCCCGGCGGGGCCTGGTGGGTCCGCACCTGCCCGCTCGCGCGATCGACCAGCCACAGCGTCGTGCCGGTCTCGGGGCGCCACTGGAAGTGATCGATGAACCCGCGATTTGACCACAGCAGCGACAAGGGGCTCACGGTGAGGGGGTGGCCGATGATCACCGCGTGGCGCGGGGTCAGCCCGAACGCGTGTACGTACGGCACGCGGCGCAGCGGCACGCGGCCGACCACGCGGCGCGTGCGTGACGTCGGCGCGTGCTCGTAGACCACCACCGCGCTCGCGGGGCCGAGCTCGACCCCGAGGTTGACGACCACGCCGCGCGCGAAGTCGAAGTGCGGGTGGGCGATCATCGTCATGGCGCCGAGCCGGTCGTCGTAGGCGACGCGCCGCGTGAGCGCCAGAGTGTCCGGGTCGAACGCCCACTGGTGGCTGCTCTCGGTCATCGCCACCCGCTCGTCGCCGAGCGCGATGACGTTGACGTTGACGTTGTCGGTGACGCGGGGCCGCGGCTCGATCAGCCGGCGCCAGAAGCTGCGCTCGATCGGGCTGCCGAACGACGCCGTCGGCGTCCGCCCGCCGCGCGCCTCGACCTCGACCTCGGTCGCCATCAGCCGCTGGCGGAACTTCACCCCGCCGTCGCCGACGCGGAAGCCGTAGAGCAGGCCGAGCGCGTCGAACCAGTGCCGGGCCCGGAACGTGCGCCCGCTGGCGGGATCGGTGCGCTCGAACACGGCCGGGGCGGTCCGCACGAGGTCGCCGCGCAACCACTCGGGGATCTTGCCGTCGATGCGGGCGTCGCAGACGAACGGACCGGCCTCGGCGGCGCTGCGGAACGGGGCGCGCTGGGCGACGGTCGGCGCCGGCTCGGCCGACGCAGTCAGGGACATGGGGACACTCGCTGCTGCTGCTGCTGCCATGGGGACCTCCTCGCGGGCGCCGCCTCCGACGCCTCGAACTAAGCAATGTTTGGATCGTAAACTGAGCGCTGTCAAGATCAATCTTTCCCGTGCTTGGATCGGCGGTCCTGCGGGCCTATGCTCGGGGCATGTGCGCCAAACCGAAGTCGACCCCCCGCGGCGCCGCGGGCAAGCCGAGGGGCCGCGGGAAGCCCGCGTACCACCATGGCGACCTGCGCCGGGCGCTGCTCGACGCCAGCGTCGCGCTGATCGCCCGCGACGGCGTCGAGGCGCTCAGCCTGCGCGAGGTGGCGCGCGAGGCCGGCGTCAGTCCGGCCGCGCCCTATCACCACTTCGCCAGCAAGTCGGAGCTGCTCGGCGCGATCGCGGGCCTCGGCTTCGCCGGCCTGGGGCAGGCGATGGAGCAGGCGATCGCCGCCCTGCCAGATCCCGAGGAGCCGCTGGCGCGGCTGTCGGCGCTCGGCCGCGCCTACATCGACTTCGCGCGCGCCCACCCGACCGAGTTTCGCCTGATGTTTCGCCCCGCGCTGGTCACCCGCACCGACCTGCCCCCGGGCTGCGATCCCGAGGACTCGTTCGCTCTGCTGCTCGACGCGGTCGCGCGCGTCGCTCGCGTCGTCCCGCCCGGGCTCGTGACCCCCGACGCGCTGGCGCTGGCCTCCTGGTCGATCGTCCACGGCGCCGCGGAGCTGCTGCTCGACGGCCCGCTGGCCACGAAGCAGGGCAGCCTGCCGATCGCGCCGGAGCAGGTCGGCCCGCTCGTCGTCGCCGTGCTGCCCGCGCTGCTGCGCGCCGCGGCCGGCAACGCCCGCGCCGCACAATGATCATACCATCATGGTCCTGCCAGGGCTGGCGCCGGGTGCTGACATTTCGGGAGCCGCGATCGTGCGGGTCCGGGCCGTCGCCGCCGGGTTTGATGTCGACGAGGGAGTTCTCGGCGTCGACGGCGGCCGGGCCCTTCAGCGGCAGGATGACTTGATCACCGGTCAGCGGCAGGCGGCGGCCGACGGCTCGGTCTCTGCCGGCGATGCGGTCGCACGGTCCGTCTTGGGTTCGACAGGGGATGCGCGAAGGACCTCGCCGCACCGCGAGCCGATGAGGTCGGGCGCTCGCGGCCCTGCACTCTTCCCGCGGGGGCGAGCGCGCCCGGCCACGGGTGTGATAAAAAGGCGGGCCGATGCAAATCGAGGACTTGAACGACGACGGCGCTGCGCTGTGGCTCGCCGGGCTCGACGATCTGTGGCTGTACTGGTCGAGCGCGCCGGTCGGCCTCGTGGGGCGTGAACATCGACGTGCAGTGTTCGGCAGCTTCGCCTCGGGCCTGCAGGGGCGCTGGGCTCACGGCGGGTACAACTTCCGCTTCGTCGAGCAGACACGGGCGCCGGACGCCGCGATCGCCGACGACTCGGCCCGCGCGGAGGCTACGCTGCAGGCGACGTTTTCTCGCCTGCGCGAGGATGCGCTCGAATGGACGTGGGGCGGGGCGGTCGCGGCGCTCGACGATTTCCTCGACCGCTGGCTCCTGTTCCGCCGCCGCCGCCCGTACGTGCGGTACGACGACGTGCCCGACTGGATGATCCCGGCGCTGCGCGAGCCGTGGGCGGCCTGCGTGCGGGAACTCGGCGGAGACACCATCGAGGCTCGCGCCGCGGTGCTGGAGGGCGAATGCCTCGCGGACGATTGGGGGGACCACGGCGTCGCGCTCGTGCTCGCCTCCGGGTCACGATTGTGTGTGCTGCACGTCGGCCTGTGGACGGATTGAGGCGAGCGCGAGCGTGATCCGCTCGCGGTGAGCAAGACGTCGCGCTCGTCGGCCCACTGCGGCGGCGAGCGGTCAGAGGTCGTCGACGACGCCCTCGCCGTCGCACTGGGCGGCGCGCTGCTCATCGGACCAGGCGCGGAAGCAGGTGAAGCGCGCGGCGGGGTCGTCCTCCGCCAGGCAGGCCGCGAAGTAGGCGGCGTCCTTGAGCGGCACCCATGATATGTCCGAAGAGTCATGTGCAAGCAAACGCGCGGGCCGGTCGACCTGCGACCGCTGCGGCGCGGGCGTGGCCATGACATGTCCGCACAGGCATGTGCCGGCAGGCCCGCGCGCCGCTCAGCCTGCGACCTCGGCGGCGCGGGCGTAGCGCTGGAACACGCCGCGAGAGGTGCGAATGTACAGATAATCGGCGGTGACGGCCAGCTTGGGGCCCCTGGCGGCGCCGATGATCTGGCCGTCGCGTCGCTCGCCGGTGACCAGATTCGTGGCCTTCCACAGGCCGTCGCACGAGTAGACCCACCGCCGATCGGGGCTCACCGCGTAGCTGGCGGCGCGGTGGCCGGCGTGGGCGATCCGTCCGCTGCGATCGAAGCGCTGGAGGTCCCAGTCGGGGGTGCCGGTCGAGACGTCGACGACGCCGTCGTCGTACGCCGCGAGATCCATGGCGTCGTCCATCTCGACGTCGAGGACGACCTCGTCGCCGCGCTCGAGGTCGACGAGGGCGAGGCGGCCGGTGCCGGCGGTGTAGGCGATCTTCCGGCCGTTGGGTGACAGGGCGGCGCGCGGGCCCCAGTACTTGGTGTTGCCGACGGTCCAGGTGCGGACGACTGCGCCGGCCGGATCGACGAGGGCGAAGCCGCCGTGGTGCGGGAGCAGGAGCGAGCCGTCGTCCGCGCGCGAGAGGTTGAGGCACAGCGGCGCGGGCTCGTCGCGCGCGGTCTCGACGAGGTGGCGCCGCTGGATGCGCTCGCCGTCGCAGTGGAGGACGGCGAAGCGCAGCAGCTCGGGGGCGGGGGCGCGGAAGCCTTCGGTGGGCGGGGCGAGGTCCTCGTCGACCAGCGCCAACACGCCGCCGAGGCCGTCGCCGACGAGGCTGCGCACCGCCGGGTAGTCGCCGAGCGCGAACGAGGTGACCTGCCCGTCGCGCAGGTCGACCCGCCGCAATTGACCCCAGTCGCCGAGCCAGGCGCAGTGATGGGATTCGTCGACGACGAATTGCGAGCCCATGCTCGCGCCGACCTCGGTGAGCAGCAGGAGCGCGCCCGAGGCGGCGACGGTGGCGACGAAGCCGTCGGCCAGGGCGGCGCCCAGGGCCTTGTCGATGGTCGGATAGGCCTTCTTGCGCGGGCGGCCGGTCGCCGGGGTGATGGCGAGGGTGATGGTCGGGGTGCCGTCCGACTTGGCCGAGGCGGACAGGCCCCCGGTGGCGCCGTCCTTGCGGAGGACCAGGGCGTCGAACGTGGGGAGCCAGTGATAGGGGGTCATGCGAGCCCCCGTGTAGCAGAATTGGCTCAGGCGATCAGGGCGAAGTTGCGGAGGACGTAGCGGCGCATCAGCGGCTGGACCAGCCGGCTGGTCTCGGGGTCGAGCTGCAGCGGCCCGGGGCCCTGGACGGCCGTGGGGTCGCGCAGCACGGCCCAGGTCACGACCTCGTCGGCGTCGCCGGTGGTCAGCGAGCCCTCGTAGCGGAAGTAGGCGCGGTCTTCGGGCAGGTAGATCGATGGGTCGACCTCGTACTCCTGGCGGGCGTTCCGCGAGGCGCGGGCGACTGCGCCGAGGTCGAAGTGACCGCGCAGCCACGGCGCGAGCGCGTGCACGGGGCCGGCCTTCTGCGTGTCGGTCTTGGGCGCGAGCATGATGCCGAGGACGAGGTAGGCCGAGGGATAGGTGTCGGGGTAGTCGAGGATCTCGTGCACCAGGTGCAGCTCGAGCTCGGCGACCACGCCGTCGATGCGGTGCTCGCTCGGCGCGTGGAAGTGGAGCTTGCGCAGCGGACACTTCATGCCGTCGAACACGACGTGACAGCCGGGACCCGCGCGGTCGAGCACGAACTCCTCGCCCACGAGCGTGCCGCCGACCTTGGTGTATTGAAACTCGAGGGGCATGAGCTCGGGCGCGTAATAGCTCTTCACGGTATTGAGCTTGATCGGCGACTGCTGGGTGCGCTGCGGGGTGACGACGGGTGCTGGCATGACCGGTCCAGATAGCTCGCCTCGCCAGGGCGGCAAGCCGGGCCCGGCAACGCGGATGCGGCCGCCAGCAGGCCCGACCTTGGCGGTGAGCGGGAACGGACCGGGGCGAACTCGAGCGGGCGAGTCGCGGCGCGGGGAACGACGATTCACGGCGGTCCTCGCATTCGCCGATCGTGCTTCATTGATAAGACGACGACCGGCGGAATCGTCGATCGAGCGCCGCGACGTCGCGATTGCCCGGGCGGTTCCGCTCGCTTGCGAATGCGGTCCTGTACCCCCATGCGGACCGCGCGGGCCGGGGCGCACGATCGCGGGCGGCGCCTCGTGTTAGAAGCTGGGAGGTGAAGGACACCATCGCGCCGTCGGCTCTGGAAGGGACGCTCCTCGGGCAGATGGTGACGCGGTGGAGCGGCAGGTCGGCGGAGCTGCTGTCGGACGCGGAGGAGACGACGATCCTCCACGGCGCCGGCGAGCGGCCGGGGTTCATGCCGCTGGCCAAGAAGGGCGACCGGATCGGCGGCGAGGACGGGCAGCGCTTCGAGCTGCTCGAGCGGCTCGGGGCCGGCGGCATGGGCGTGGTCTACCTCGCCCGCGACACGCTGCTCGACCGAGCGGTGGCGATCAAGTTCATCCTGCAGGCGCCGACCGACGACAGCGGCCGCGAGATCGTCGAGCGCTTCCGCGGCGAGGCGCGGGCCAGCGCGCGCCTCAGCCACGAGAACATCGTGCGGGTGTTCGACCTCGGCAGCGCCGCCGGCGTGCCGTTCCTGGTGATGGAGTACCTCGAGGGCCGACCGCTCGACGCGGTGCTGGCCGAGGGCCCGCTCGACGCCCGCCGGGTGGTCCAGGTGGTGATCGACATCGTCCGCGGCCTGTCGCACGCGCACCGCTGCAGCATCGTCCACCGCGACCTCAAGCCGGCCAACGTGTTCGTGACCCGCGACGGGCGGGCCAAGATCGTCGACTTCGGCCTGGCCTCGGTGGTGGCCGGGCGCGCCGACACGCCGACGTCGCCGCTGTCGGGCACGCCGCGCTACATGTCGCCGGAGCAGTGGCGCGGCGAGGACCAGGACGGTCGCACGGACCTGTGGTCGGTCGGGGTGATGCTGTACGAGATGCTCAGCGGTCACTCGCCGTTCTGGCGCGACCACCTGTCGGAGGTGCGCGCCAACGTGCTGTCCGACGCGCCGGCGCCGCTGCTGCGCGCGTACCGGCCCGAGCTGCCCGAGCTGGCCGAGACGGTGGCCGCGCGGGCGCTGGCGAAGGACGTGGCGCGCCGCTTCGGCACCGCGGAGGAGCTGCTCGACGCGCTGGTCGGGCTCGAGCTGGCGCTGGCCCGGCCCGGGCGCGCGGGCGAGGAGCCGGCCGAGCGCCCGCGGGCCCGCCGCGGCAGCGAGCGGCGGCAGGTGACGCTGCTGTCGTGCTCGCTGGTCGAGGCGCTGGCGCTGGCCGAGGTGATGGACGCCGACGGCTACGCCGACCTGCTGGATGGCTTTTTGGACATCTGCGCGACGGTGGCCCGCCAGCTCGACGGCGTGGTGGTGGCGGCCCACGGCGGCCACGCCCTGGTGTGCTTCGGCTGGCCGGCGGCCCACGAGGACGACGCCGAGCGGGCGCTGCGGGCCGGCTTTCTCGTCGTCGATTCGGTGCGCGGGCTGTCCGGCTCGGGCGGCGCGACCCTGGCGGCAAGGATCGGCATCTGCAGCGGCTCGGTGGTCGCCGACAAGCGCGAGCACGAGGCGGCGCCGCGGCTGCTCGGCGACCTGCCGCAGATCGTGACCTGGCTCGAAGGACAGGCAGGGCCGCACGAGATCCTGCTCAGCGGCCGCGCGCGCGCGCTGGTCCGCGGGACGATCGAGGTCGAGGCCCGCGGCGAGCGACGACCGGCCGGGGCCGGGCGCACGATCGAGGTCCTGCGGGCGCTGCGGCCGAGCCGGACGGTCAGTCGGTTCGACCGCGCGGCGCAGGAGCTGACGCCGCTGGTCGGACGCGAGGCGGAGATCGACGCGCTGCGCGGGCTGTGGGCCCAGGTCCGCGAGGGCCGCGGGCAATTCGTGAAGCTGTCGGGCGAGGCGGGGCTCGGCAAGTCGCGGCTGGTGCAGGCGCTGCGCGCGTACACGGCCGGCGAGGCGCACCAGCGGCTGGTGTGTCAGTGCTGGCCGCACTTCCGCAACAGCGCCCTGCACCCGCTGCTCGAGGCGACCATGCGGGCGATGGGCATCGAGCCCGAGGCGTCGGCGAGCGAGCGCCTGGCGCGGGTGGAGGCGGCGCTGGCGGGCCTGCGCGTGCCGCTGGCCGAGCACGTGCCGCTGTTCGCGGCGGTGCTGTCGATCCCGCTGAACGAGCACTACACCGCGCCGCAGCTGTCGCCCGACCTGCTGAAGAACCGCGTGCAGGAGGCGCTGCTCCGCACCGTCCTGGCCCTGGCGGCGCAGCGGCCGACGCTGCTGGTGGTCGAGGACCTGCACTGGAGCGACCAGAGCACGCTCGAGCTGCTCGAGCTGCTGGTGGCGCGGATGGAGGACGCACCCCTGATGGTGGTGACGACGGCGCGGCCGGAGTTCGCGCCCAACTGGCCGGCCCGGCCGCACCTGCACCGGCTGGCCCTGCGCCGCCTGTCGCCCAACCAGACCGCGGCGATGGTGGCGCTGGCGGCCCGCGGGCAGGCGCTGCCGGAAGAATTGGTCGAGCAGCTGGTGGCCCGCGCCGACGGGATCCCGCTGTTCGTCGAGGAGATCACGCAGACGGCGGCGGAGGTGTGGCAGCGCGAGGGCCGGGAGTCGGATGTCCGAAAGACCAGCTCGGCCCTGGCGGCGATCCCGGCGACGCTGCAGGATCTGCTGCTGGCCCGCCTCGACCGCCTGCAGGAGGCCGGGCGCGAGGCGGCCCAGCTCGGGGCGGTGCTCGGGCGCGACTTCACCTACGCGCTGCTGCGCCACGCCTCCGACCGCGACGAGGACACCCTGCGCACCGGCCTCATGCAATTGGTCGAGGCCGGCATCGTCCGCGTCGAGGGCAGCGAGCAGGCGGCCCGCTACGTGTTCCGCCACGCGCTGATCCAGGAGGCCGCGCTCGGCTCGCTGCTGCGGCCGCGCCGGCAGTACCTGCACCAGCAGGCGACGCGGGCGATCCTCGGCCACTTCCCCGAGCTGGCCGAGCTGCAGCCCGAGCTCCTGGCGCACCACTTCGTCGAGGCCGGCGACCTCGAGCGCGCGATCGAGTGGCTCGAGAAGGCGGGGCAGAAGGCGGTGAGGCGCTCGGCCAACACCGACGCGGCGTCGCACTACTCGCGGGCGATCGACCTGCTGCGCGCCCGGCCCGAGGGCGACGCGCGCGACCGCAAGGAGCTGGCGCTGCAGCTGGCCCTCGGCGCGCCGCTGATGTCGATCCGCGGCTACGCGGCGCCCGAGGTCCACGACACCTACGCCCGCGCGCGCGAGCTGTGCCGCCGCGCCGGCGACGACGCCCAGCTGTTCCCGTCGGTGCTCGGCCTGTGGCAGTTCTACATGGTCGGCGGCGCGGCCGAGATCTCGGCCAACCTCGGGCGTCAGCTGGTCGCGCAGGCCGAGACCACCGACAACCGCACGATGCTGATGCTGGCCTACCGCGCACTCGGGACCAGCCAGATGCTGCTCGGCGAGATCGCCGGCTGCCGCGAGCTGACCGAGAAGGGCCTCGCGCTGTACGACCTGAAGGAGCACCGGGCGCTGGCGCTGCGCTACGGCCAGGACCCCGGGGTGACCAATGGCCTGTACCTCGGCTGGGTGCTGTGGTTCCTCGGCTACCCCGACCAGGCGGTGGCGCGCGCCCGCGAGGCGCTGCAGCTGGCCCACGAGATCGAGCACCCGCTCAGCATCGCGTTCGCGATGAACTACCTGGCGACGATCCACAACTACCGCGGCGAGTTCGCCGCTGCCCGCGACCTGGCCGACCGGGCCGAGCGGGTGGCCACCGAGCACAGGCTGCAGCTGTGGCTGGCGATGTGCCAGATCCAGCGCGGCTGGGCCCAGCTCGGGGTCGGCGAGCGCGAGAACGGGGCGGCCGAGCTGGCCGAGGGCGTGGCCAAGTGGACGCGCACCGGGGCGAAGGCGGGCATCTCGTTCTTCCAGGCGGCCGCGATCTGGGGCCTGTGGCGGGCCGATCGCCACGACGAGGCGATGCGCAAGGTCGACGAGGTCGAGGAGTTCATGCGCCGCTCCGGCGAGCGCTTCTTCGAGGCCGAGGTGCTGCGCCTGCGCGGCGAGCTGCTGCTGTCGACCGGGATGACCTCGGGCACCCGCACCGCCGAGGACTGCTTCCGCCGCGGCCTCGAGGTCGCCCGCCGCCAGCAGGCGCGCGCGTGGGAGCTGCGCCTGGCGCTCAGCCAGGCCCGCCTGCTGGTCCTGCGCGGCAGCCCCGGCGAGGCCCGCGAGCTGGTCTCCGGGGTCTACGAGTGGTTCACCGAGGGCCTCGAGACGGCCGACCTGCGCGAGGCCCGGGCGCTGCTCGAGCGGCTCGGGTGAGCGGACCTCGAGGGCAGGTCCTGGGGGACATGCTCGATCGGGCATGCCTGCAGGAGCATGCCCTCATGGACATGTCCTCAAGGTCAGCGGCGGCGGGGCTTGCGGCGGATCCACGCCAGCACCGGCACCAGCAGCAGGAGCTGCGGCAGGCGGCCGCTGCGGTCGATCTGGCAGCCCTCGCCGGCGTCGGGGTCGTAGGTGACGCCGTGGGAGTTGTCGACCGGCGGGCCGGAGGCGGCGCGCAGGGCGAGGTCGCGGACCTGCGCGGGCTTCAGGGCGGTGCGCAGGCGGGTGAGGTGGAGGCCGTCGACGCCGAGGCGGGCGGTGAAGTCGTCGAGCCAGGCGCGGCTGGCGGTCTCGGGGTCGATCCGGCCGGCCCAGGTGCCCTCGTCGTAGGCCTCGCCGAGGCCGCCGGCGTAGAGCGGGTTGGAGAAGTCGATCACCCACGCGCCCTCGGGGTCGCTCGCCAGCACCTCGGCCTCGAGCTCGGCGTAGTTGGTCTCGCTGTCGGACAGCGCGACCAGCTCGTCGTCGTCGACCGCCTGGGCGGCGTAGTTGGCGGGCAGGACCGGGCCGCCGCCGATGAAGTACGTCGTGAGGCGCAGCTCGGCGCCGGGCTTCATCGAGTGGGTGGCGATGGCGAGCGGGATCTCGAAGGTCGCCGGCTGGGCCGGCGGCAGGTGCAGCTCGATCGGCGCCAGCACGCCGCTGTCGGCCGCGGGCTTGACCTTGGCGGCGAAGAAGTACCAGTCGTCCTCGACGTACGGCGCGAGCGCGGCGGCGTAGTCGGCGGGCAGCGGGTAGCCGGCGGCGGTCAGCCAGTCGGCGATCGCGGTGCCGGTGTCGCCGCCGATCACGACGTACTCGTAGGTGGCAGTCTCGCCGCGGTCGATGACCATGACGTCGCCGCGGCCGCCCTGCGGGTCGCCGAGGCTGTTGTCGCCGCCGGCCTTGTCGCTGCTGCCGCACAGGCCCATCCGCTCGTCGGTGTTCTCGAAGATGGCGACGCGCGGGGCGCTGTACTCGTCGAGGGCGAGGAACAGCGCTGGGTCGCCGTCGAGGACCTCGGCGGGGGCGCTGGCGAGCGGGAGGACGAAGGCGAACTCGGCGGCGTCGACGGCCTCGTAGCGGGCCGAGGCGACCAGCACGGTCTCCTCGGCGCCGAACACGACGGCGAGCTCCTGGTCGCTCATGCCGCCGACGCGGGCTTCGTGCTCGGGGAAGACCATGCCGCCGCAGGCGGAGGCCGGGGTGGGACGGGCGAGGGTCGCGACCAGCGCGGTGAGGATGACCACGGTGGCGCGGGCGGGGGGTCGTAAGAGAAGCGAGGCCATGGCCTGAGCATGCCACAAGCGCACGCCACAAGCCGGTGCGCGCTCGCGCACGAAGGGCTGGCGCCAGGCAGCCGGAAGCCGTATAGAGGCGCCGTCATGACCACGCGCAAGGCGACCTGGACGATCGGGCTGGTGCAGCAGCAGAACACGGGTGACCGCGAGCACAACCTCCGCACCACGGTGGCCGGGATCCGCGAGGCCGCGCGCCGGGGGGCCGAGCTGGTGCTGCTGCAGGAGCTGCACGCGGGGCTGTACTTCTGCCAGACGGAGGACACCGCGGTGTTCGACCAGGCCGAGCCGATCCCCGGGCCGACCTCGAACGAGCTGGCCGCGCTCGCCAAGGAGCTCGGGGTGGTGATCGTGGCCTCGCTGTTCGAGCGGCGCGCCGTCGGGCTCTATCACAACACCGCGGTCGTGCTCGAGAGGGACGGCAGCATCGCCGGCAAGTACCGCAAGATGCACATCCCCGACGACCCGGCCTACTACGAGAAGTTCTACTTCACGCCCGGCGACCTCGGCTTCAACCCCATCGAGACGTCGGTCGGCAAGCTCGGGGTGCTGGTCTGCTGGGACCAGTGGTACCCCGAAGGCGCGCGCATGATGGCGCTCGCCGGCGCCGACCTGCTGCTGTACCCGACCGCGATCGGCTGGGACATGCGCGACGCCGAGGACGAGCGCCTGCGCCAGCGCGAGGCGTGGATCACCGTGCAGCGCGGCCACGCGGTCGCCAACGGCCTGCCGGTGGTGGTGTGCAACCGCGTCGGCCACGAGCCCGACCCGAGCGGCATCAACCCCGGCCTGCAGTTCTGGGGGCACAGTTTCGTCGCCGGCCCGCAGGGCGAGTTCCTGGCCAAGGGCGGCGAGTCGCCCGAGGTCCTGGTGGTCGAGGTCGACCGCGGCCGCAGCGAGCAGGTCCGCCGGATCTGGCCGTTCCTCCGCGACCGCCGCATCGACGCCTACGCGGACCTCACCAAGCGCTTCCGCGACTGAGGCTGGCGAGTGGGACATGTCCGATCGAGCATGTTCGATCGGACATGCCCTGGGGCACGGTGACGCGCGGGCTCGGGGAGCTGCGCGGAGGCTCAGGGCAAGCGCAGGACGTGCCATCGGTTCGGCCTGGTGCGGTCGGGCTGGACCGCCAGACGTCGGCCGGCTCCGACGACGAGCGTCTTGAGGCCGTAGGTGTCAGCCGAGGTCGTGAGAGACGAGGTCCGCCGCGGCAGTCGCGAGCGCCGCATCGAACCGAAGGGTGCTCCCGTGATGGATGGCTGTCTTGAAGGATATGTCCTTGAGGGCATGTTCAATTCGGCATGTCCAATTGAACATACATGGCGCCGAGCGCTCGTGGCTGCCTGCGAACCAGAGTCGCTGATACAAGGGGCATGCGAGGGTGGACAGCGGCGCGCCTGTCGGTGAATACCCCCAGTTCGGCCTGGCGACAATTCTTCGTGGTGCCGCAATTCGCCGCGCTGGCCTGGTTACTCCGTGTGAGCGGAGAGATCACCATGACGCGAACCCTGACGATGCTGGGAATCCTGGCCGCTGCGGCGGGCTGCCCGGGCGATACGGCGAACACCAGCGAGGAGCCATCGACGGACGCGAGCACGGAGCCGACTGCGAGCACCACGGAGGAGCCGGGCACGAGCCCGACCACGGGGGCGGAGTCGAGCACGACGGGCGAGACGCCGACCACGGGCGAGGCGCCGACGACGACCGGCACCACGGGGGAGGATCCGGGCGACGGGGCCGGAGCCGCGCGGGTGATCTACGCCGATGATAACGAGGTCGGCGTCGACATGTACTTCGTCGATTGCACCGGGCCGGAGCCGGGGCCGGCGGTGCTCATCGATCACAACTTGCCGGCCGGCTGGCACTTGCCGTTCCCCGGCCGGCTGTCGCCGTCGCAGCGATGGATGCTCCTCGTCGCGGCGCATCCGCGGCTCGGAGAGGAGGTCTGGCTGGTCGACATGTCCGGGCCCCTGCCCGGCGATCCGGTGCGGGTCGAGCTGGCGGGCGAGCCGGGGTTTCAGGTCCTGGGCACGTGGTGGAGCGGAGACGAGAGCCGGCTGGCGCTGCGCCGCACCTCCGATGACGGGGTCGGCGCGCAGATCTACCTGTGCGACGTGGGGGCCGACGGGACCTGCGTGCCCGAGGCGTGGAACCTGCCGCTGGCGCCGGGCGGCGGCATCGACGGCCGGGGCTTCGCGTGGTCGCCGGATGATTCGCGGGTCGTCTACTCCGGCGATCCGGACGGCGACGAGGTCGGGCAATTGTTCCTGGCCGGAGCGGCGCCCGGCGACGCCGGCGAGGCGATCGCGCTGACCAGCGAGGTGCCGGCGGACGAGGCGTTCGTGCACGAGGCGTGGTTCTCGCCGGACGGCGCCACGCTCTATTACAGGTACGGCGCAGACCTCACCTCGATCACGGGGACCCGCGCGATCGACATGACGAGCGATCCGCCCGGGCAGCCGGTGGAGCTTCAGAACGGTCAGTACCGCGAGGACATGACGGGAGGCCTGAACTGGACGGGCGCCGATGGCCTCGGCGACCTGTCGTTCTTCACCATCGACGGCCCGACCGCGGGTCCGCTGGTGCCGCTGCACGACGTGCCGGGCCGGGTGAGCTCGAAGGACGACGGGTTCTCGCCCGACGGCCGCTTCGCCGTGTACTACGCCGAAACCGCCCCGGACGCGCTCGAGCTGTTCGCGGTCGACCTCGGCGGGCCCGTGCCCTCGGCGCCGGTGAAGCTGGCCTCGCCGACGGCCGAGGGGCAGCTTCACGGGGTCATCTTCGGGCCCGATCCGGCGCTGCTGCTCTACCTCTCGCAGGCGACGGCCGACGGCGGCGACGACCTGTGGATGGTGCGCCTCGACCAGCCGCCGGCGCCGGTGCGGGTCAACCCGCCGCTGCCGCAGGGCGGCACGATCCCCGGCTTCTTCGGGTTCGACGACGACGGCTCCAAGCTCCTCTACGTCGGCCCGAACGAGGCGACGCCGCCCTGGCACCTGTGGCTCGTCGATCTGGCGGCCCCGGGCGCGCCGATCGAAGTGGGCGCGCCGCTGCAAGACGGCCAGAAGTTCGGGGCGGGCACGCGGGCGTTCAGCGCCGACGGGCAGCGGGCGTTCTACACCGTGCAGGAGGTGTACGAGGAGGGCTTCCTGAACCCCGGGTTCCAGGTCGACCTGGCCGCGCCCGGGGTCGTCTTGCAAGTGACCGATCCGGCCCATCAGCCGCGGGACCTGCGAGTGCTGCCCCCGAGCGACGGGTGACGGCTGTCGCATCGGGAATGTCCATGAGGACATGAGCAAGAGGCCATGTTCTCATGGACATGCCCTTTCGAGCTGGTCGGGCGCGCCGGCGAGGCGGGAGGGATCGAGGGTGCCGGGGACATGGTCCCCGTCCTCGCCGCGCAGAGGGGCCGGATGCCAGCCCGAGAGCGGTCCGGGCGCGCGGGTCGGGCGTCAGGGCGTCTTCGCCACCGCGACCTGGATGCACCCGTTGGCCTCGGATTTGACCAGCCCGACCGGGTTCTCCCAGCTCTGCGCCGACCACAGCGGCCCGCCCCCGTCGGGGAAGCCTTGCACGCTGACCGGCGCAGTGAACCGCGCCGTCGGCTCGCAGCCGGCGAGCTCCGCCAGCGGGGCCGGACCCCACAGCAGCGTACGCCCGTCGATCTGGGCGGCGTCGAGCACCTTGTATGCCACGCCGATCTGGATCGGGTGGCCCTCGGACATGTTGTACTCGAATTGATCGACCTCGCAGGGCACCAGCCCAGCAACGGGCTCGCTGCACAGCCGGCCCGCCCACTCCTGCAACACCGCCGTCCCCTCGGGCCCGTCCGCGTATTCGGGGTGCGTCGTGTAGAAGTCGTTCAGGCAGGGCTCTAGCTCGAGGGTGAGGTAGATCGTGGCCGTGCCTGCGAACGGGTCGCTCTCCTCGCTCTCGGCCTTCGCCAGCTCCACACAGATGAAGCCGAACTCGTCCGCCTCGGTGCCGGTGGTGCCGGTGGTGTCCGGCGTCGGGTCGGAGGTGTCGGGGCTGGTGTTCGAGGCGGTCGCGTCGGTCGACTCGGTCGACTCGGTCGGGTCGATGGCGTCGGTCGACTCGGTCGCGCCGGTCGAATCGGTCGCGTCGGCGGTCGACGAGCTCGAGGTGCTCGACGAGGTCGAAGAGCCGTCGTCGGTGTCGTTCTTGGCAGGGTCGCAGGCGGCAATCAGGGTCAAGGTAAGGCAACAAGTAAGTCGAAGCATGAAGTGTGGAGAATGATCGATCGCAGCCCCGCGGGCAAGTCGACGAGAATCCGCGAATTCGCCGCGTCGTCGGCGCGCGGGTTTCGCATGGAGGGGGCACCCTGGCGCGGACCCGATCGCCGTCGCGCCGCGAGCTGCAGGTGTGGTCGCACTTCCGACAGACGGTGACGTCGACGGCAAACACGCGGGCGAGGAGGCTGACCGGTGCCGGCGGATGCGAGCGCTGCGGTCTCGTCGAAGCTCGACAAGCGTGAGACCTGCTGTCACTTCCTGCGGAGGGACACCCGCGATCGACAGGACGATCGATGCTCCGGGCCGCCGAGGCTACCGTCGACGGCCGCGACGACCGGTGCCATCAACCCGGGGTCCCAGGTCCACCTGGCCGCGCCCGGGTCGCCCCTGCGGGTGACGGACCCGGCGCATCAACCGGGGGACTTGCGGCCGCTGCCACCGCGCGACGGGTGACGGCCGCGGGCGCGGATGCAGCTCGGGAATGTCCATGAGGACATGAGCAAAAGGGCATGTCGTCATGGGCATGTCCATTCGAGCATGTACGGGATCGAAGGCGGCGCGGGCTCGGCGCGGAGGGCGGCGACCTGCTCGGCCTCGAGGCCGAGCGCTTGGAGGTGCTCGTCGGGCTGGGCGAGGGCCGCGGCGAGGGTGCCGTGGTGGGCGAGGACGAGGTCGGCGAGCTCGCGGGGGAGCGACTCGGGCAGCGCCAGGGCGGGCGCGAGCGGGCGCAGGTCGAGCCGGGCGAGCAGCAGGCCGCGCTCGACGTCGACGACGTGGAGGGCGTCGCGGTTGACGAGGAGCAGGCGATCGCCGGTCGGGTCGAAGGCGGCGCACTCGATCGCCGCCGCGGTGAACTCGAGCGCGACCCGGCCCTCGCGGCGCAGGCGGCCGTCGGGCAGCAGGGTCCGCCACTCGCCGCGCGGACGGGCGATGGCGATGCCGGAGCCGACCTGGTCCTCGATCTCGTCGTAACCGTCGCGTTCGGGGCCGGTGAGGGCGACGGTCGGGACGTCGGCGCCGGCGGGCTCGCGCATGTGGCTGAGCATCAGGACCGCGACGCCGCGCTCGGTGTCGAGGATCGCGCCGTCGTCCGGGGCGGACGACATCCAGATGTAGCGGTGGTCGGGGCTGCGGGTCCACTCGTCGGCGCGGTCGCCCGAGCAGTCCTCGGCGCCGGGCGCCCCCCGCTGGCCGCGCCAGTCGGTCAGCCAGGCGTCCTCGGGCTCGTCCTTCTCGACGAAGATCGCCGGCATGTCCTCGGGGTAATGTCCTTCGAGCCATGTCCAGGAGTTCAGGTCGAGGGCGTACAGGCCGCGCAGCACGGTCGGGTCCTCGAGGTCGAGCTGGCGGCCGTACTTGGCGCCGAACAGGGCCCAGTCGCCGCGGGCGCCGAGCAGCCTGGCCTCGGTCGCGGGTATGGTCCACAGGACATGTCCCGTGGGCCAGTGGACGAGCAGCATCAGGTAGCCGAGCTGGACCAGGGCGCGGTCGCCCTCGGCGAGGACGCAGGCGCGGGGGACCTCCGGGCGGTGCGGGGCGCGGTGATGGACGTAGCGGTCGTGGGCGTCGCCCACTGCGGGCGCGCCGGCGAGGCGGAAGGGGTAGAGGGTACCGGGGACGTGGTCCTCGTCCTCGCCGCGCAGGGGGGCAGGATGCCAGCCGGAGAGCGGTTCGGGGGCGCGGGCGGGGTCGCCGGGCGGGCGCGCGAGCAGGTCGCGCATGGCCTCGAAGGCCTGCTGGGCGGCGGCGCAGTCGCGGTCGAGGAGGAGCTTCGGCGCCCCGAGCTCGAGCAGGCGGACGCCGCGGAGGGCCCGGGCGGTGAAGGCCATGATCGCCTCGTTGTCGCGGCCGACCCGCTCCGACCACAGCGCGCGGAACCATCGATCCTCGTCGAGGTACGGCTCGTGGTACAGCGGGCGCTCGCCCGGCGGCGGCACGGGCACGCTGGTGAGCACGAGGGCCGCGGCGGACAGGCCGGCGGCGGCGAGCTCGGGGTCGACGACTGCGGCGAGGCGCCGGCGCACTGCGGCCACACCTGTCTCGTAGGACAGCTCGTCGTTCCAGTCGACGTCGGGGTCGTCCTGCGGGGCGAGTCGGCCGTCGGCGAGGACGATGACGGACTCGAAGAGGAGGACCGCGCGGAGCTCTTCCGGCGAGAGGCCGAGCAGGGCGGCGATCCGCGGCGCCAGGGCGGGGTGGACGATGCCGAAGGGGACGTCGACGTGGGCGACCCGCTGCTCGCGCAGCGGTTCGTCGGTGCAGAGGACGTGGCAGCGCTCGCAGGTCTCGCCACGGTGCTCCGCGCCGACGAGCCGGCAGCAGCGGCAGCGCAGCGACTCCAGCGGGCCGAACAGGCGCTGGCACCATGCGCCGCCGTCGACCGGGCGGCGGAGCTCGAGCATCGCCGCGCTCGTGAGCGCGCCGCTCGAGCGCGCGCGCAGCTCGGCCGCGGCGCGCAGGAGCTCGACGGGGCCGGTCGCGGGGGCAGGGGCGAAGAAGGTGTCGAGCAGGGCGCGCAGGTCGGGCGGGGCCGGCATGCCGCGGAGGATACGCAGATGCATGCGGCGGTGAAAGCAGGCATCCTCGGCGCGTCATGGGCTGGGCCCGTTATCACATCGAGAAGCTGCGCGCAGGCACGACTGTCAAGTTCCGACCCCACGGGAACTCGATGACGCCGCGGATCAAGTCGGGTCAGCTGTGCACCGTCGAGCCGATCGAGCTGGACAAGCTCGAGGTCGGCGACGTCGTGCTGTGCACGATCCGCGGGGACGACTACCTTCACATCGTCAAGGCGATCGCCGACGACGGGCGCTACCAGATCGGCAACAACCACGGGAAGATCAACGGCTGGATCGGCGGGCACGCGATCTTCGGGCGATTGATCGGCGTCGAGCCGTGACGGTCGTATCCTGAGAGCATGCTCCGCTGGCCCTCGTCCCGTCGTCTCCATGTGCTCGCCTTCGCCCTGGTCGCCGCGTGCGGTTCCGGGCCTGACACCACGAGCGCCACGACGGGGTCGAGTTCGACCGCCACGAGCACGACGACCGGGAGCAGCACCGACGAATCGACCGCCGCGAGCACGACGACCGGGAGCACGACGGCCGCGCCGACCAGCACGACCGGCACGGCGACGACCGGCAGCGGCAACCCGTGCGGCTGCGCCGACGACGAGGTGTGCGTGCAGCTCTTCGACGGGCTGTGCTCGAACTACGCGACCTCGTGCGAGCCCAACCCGAACGGGTGCGTCGCCGGCTATCCGTGCGCGGAGGCCTGCCAGCCGCTGTGCGGGGGCAACACTCCCGACGCGTGCAACGGCGGCGACTGCCCGGACGAGGTCGACGGGGCGGTGCACTGCTTCGGGATCTGAGGCCCGTCGATGGCTTCAAGGACATGTTTGAAGGGGCATGTCCGGATACACATGCCCATGGGGACATGTCCAGTGATTCTCGTCACTCGCCGGTGAAGCGGGGCGGGCGGCGCTCGAGCATGGCGGCGACGGCCTCGCGGTGGTCGGCGGTGTTCTGGGCGACGCCTTGATAGGTGGCGGCGAGCTCGAGGGCGGCGTCGAGGCCGACGTCGAGGCTGCGGTAGGCGGCGCGCTTGGTCAGGCGGAGGGCGACGGGGGGCAGGGCGGCGAGCTCGGAGGCGAGGGCGCGGGCGGCGGGGAGCAGCTCGTCGGGCTCGACGACGCGGTGGACGAGGCCGAGCCGCAGGGCCTCGTCGCAGTCGATGACGCGGGCGGTGAGCATGAGCTCGAGCGCGCGCGAGAAGCCGATCGCGCGGGCCAGGAAGTAGGCGCCGCCGTCGCCGGGGACGAGGCCGACCTTGACGAAGGTCGAGCCGAACTGGGCCCCGCGGGCGGCCAGCCGGAGGTCGCACATGCACGCGAGGTCGAGGCCGGCGCCGATCGCAGGGCCGTTGAGGGCGGCCACGATCGGCTTGTCCGCCAGCGCCAGGCGCCGGGAGATCCGCTGGATCCCGTCGATGTAGCGGCGGCGCAGCTCGGCCGCCCCGCCGGCGAACATGCCCTCCTTGTTCAGCATCCGCTTGAGGTCGCCGCCGGCGGAGAAGGCCGGGCCGGCGCCCGTGAGGATCACGCAGCGCACCGCGTCGTCGCGCTCGGCGAGGTCGATCGCGTGCACGAGGCTCTCGACCATCGCCTCGCTGTAGGCGTTGCGCGCGGCCGGGCGATCGAGGGTGACGAGGGCGATGGCACCCTCGAGTTCGTAGCGGACGTCGGTGAGCTCCATGCGCGGCAGGGTAGCGCGAGCGGGGGCGCCCGCCGGTGTGACGCGGGCGGCGATCTGTCACACTGGCCGGCGTGTCGGCGACGAAGCGGGTGCTGTCGATCGTGCTGGCGGCGGTGATGCTGGCGGCCGGGGTGGGTCACTTCGTGATCCCGGACCGGTTCATGGCGATCATGCCGCCGTACCTGCCGTGGCATTACGAGCTGGTGCTGCTCACGGGGGCGCTGGAGATCGCCGGCGGGCTCGGGCTGTCGATCCCGCGCACGCGCAAGGTCGCGGCCTGGGGGGTGTTCGCGCTGCTGCTGGCGATGTGGCCGGCCAACATCCACCACGCGATGGCCGGGGTGCAGGTCGAGGGCCTGCCGGCGTCGCCGACGGCCCTGTGGGTGCGCGTGCCGCTGCAGCTGGTGCTGCTGGCGTGGGCGTGGTGGCTGACGCGCGATTGATCGGCCGCGCGTCGAGGCGGGGTGCGAGGATTGGTGCGCGCCGGGAATGTGAGGAGCGCCGCCGGACGCGAGCGAATCAATACACCCCGGGGAACATGCGGAAGCGGGCGACGCGGCAGTACTCGTCCCAGACCGGGCCGTACTTGGCGGCGCAGCGCTGCTCGTCGCGCCAGGCGCGGTGGACGAGGAGGCACAGCAGCCAGATCGGGACCAGGAACGGGACGATACTGGCGCAGCCGGCGGTGGCGGCGATGGCGAAGTAGACCATGAGCTCGCCGGTGTAGTTGATCTTGCGGCCGAAGCCCCACCAGCCGGACACGAGCAGGCGGCCGCCGACGAGGCGCGGGCGCTCGCCCCAGATCGGCGCCGACGGGTCGAGCTTGAAGGTGTGCTTCTGCTTGTTGGCGCCGCGGAAGATCCACAGGCCGAGCGCGTACACGCCGGCGATCGCGGCGAGCACGGGCCAGGAAGCGGGCTCGGTCTGGTCGAGCAGGACCCATCCCGCGGCGCAGTAGAAGAACGGGACCAGCACGAGGTCGCCCCACACGAGCATGAAGCCGAACTTCTCGGCGATGATGTCCCACATCGACAGGACGCCGGCCTCGGCGCGGAAGTGGGTGAACAGGTAGAGCCACCAGAACGCGGCCCAGAGGGCCATCTGCGGGGTGAGGGTGCCGTGCAGCTCGACCTGGGCGACGGCGAAGGCGGCGACGAGGAGGCCGAGGCCGATCAGCGACGGTTGATAGGCGAAGGTCTTGAGGTCGACGCCGCGCCAGGTGGGGTTGAGCTCGACGCCCATCCACAGGTCGTGGACGAGGCCGCGGCCGGCGCTGGCCTCCGGCCCGCCACGCTGCATGCCGCCGACGTAGAGGACGAGGGTCCACGCGGCCGAGAACAAATTGGCGCCGATGAAGAGCGGCCAGAACCACGCGGTGACGATCGGCGCGATCGAGGCCCCGCACAGCAGTGTGGCCCCGATCACGATCATGTGCGTGAGGACGAACAGACCCAGGCCGTTGAGGACGTAGTGTTTGCGGCGGCCGTCGGGCTGGGGAAAGCCCTGAACGAGCGCGCCCGGGAGCACGCGCGCGGCCGTCAGCAGGGCCAGGAAGAACGCGGCGTAGGCGGCCGTGGCCCACGCGACGCGGCCTACCGTGACGTCACCGAGCGCCGCGACGGCGGCGTCCATCGCTGTCGAAAGCATGGGCGATCTGTACCCGAGGACCGCCTGCGTCCGCGGCGAAGACGCGTGAAGTTCTCTCACAGGCGGCGTGCGGGCGCGGGCGCGGGGGCTTGCGGTAGCTTGCCCCTCGATGTTCACGGTCCCCGAACACGTGCGTCAGACGGCGACGACGTTGCTGTCGACCCTGCGCCCGCTCCCGCTCGACCTCCCCAACCTGCCGCCCATGTTGCCGGGCGGCCTGCCGTTCGTCGGCCACGCGTCCGAGCTGCGCTCGAACCCGGTGGCGATGGTGCAGCGCGGGCGCGACATGTTCGGCGACATCTTCTGCGTGCGCCTGCCGGGCACGCTCGGCGTGGTGATGACGGGGCACGCGGCGCAGGAGAAGTACTTCCGCTTCCGCGACGACGAGGTCAGCCAGCGCGAGGCGTACCAGCTGATGACGCCGGTGTTCGGCAAGGGCATCGCCTACGACGCCGAGCCGCAGATCATGAAGGAGCAGCTGGGCTTCTTCCACGGGGCGCTGCGCGAGTCCCGGCTGCGCACCTACACCGACGGGTTCATCGCCGAGTCGGAGCACTTCTTCGGCCAGTGGGGCCAGGCCGGCGAGGTCAACATGCTCGAGGTCGGCAACGAGGTGACGCTCTACACCTCGACGCGCTGCCTGCTGGGCGACAAGATGCGGTTCAAGCTCAGCAAGGAGTTCTCCGAGCTGTACGCCGACCTCGAGGGCGGGATCAACGTGATCTCGTTCTTCGCGCCGTACCTGCCGCTGCCGGCGATGCGCCGGCGCGACAAGGCCCGCGTCAAGATGGTCGAGCTGATCGAGAAGATCGTCGCGGAGCGGCGCTCCGACGCGCACGGCCACGAGGACATCCTGCAGACGCTGGTCGAGTCGAGCTACGCCGACGGGCGCAAGCTGACGGTCGACGAGATCACGGGCCTCATCCTGACGATCATGTTCGCCGGCCACCACACCAGCGGCGTGACCTTCTCGTGGATCGCCGTGCTGCTGGCCCAGCACCCGCACATCTTCCGCCGCCTGGTCGCCGAGCAGCGCGAGATCCTCGGCGACCGCGAGCGCATCACCTACGACGACCTCCAGAAGATGAAGCTGCTCGAGGCCACCATCAAGGAGGCCCTGCGGCTGTACCCGCCGATCATCCTGGTGATGCGCCGCGTGCTCAAGGCGTTCGAGTTCCAGGGCAAGCACGTGCCCGAGGGCAGCATGATCATCGCCTCGCCGGCGGCCGGTCAGCGCGTGCCGGAGATCTTCCCCGAGCCGCACCGCTTCGACCCCGACCGCTTCATGCCGGGCCGCGAGGAGGACAAGCGCTGGCCGTACGGCCACATCGCGTTCGGGGCCGGCCGCCACCGCTGCATGGGCATCGTGTTCGCCCAGCTGCAGCTGCGCGCGCTGTGGAGCCACCTGCTGCGCAACTTCGAGTTCGACCTGCTCGACCCGAGCTACCCGGTCGACTACACCAACCTGATCGTCGGCCCGCGCCCGCCGTGCCGGATCCGCTACCGCCGGGTCGGCAAGCAGTCCGCGGGGGCATGACCCAGAGGACATGGCGGCCGTGACAGGTCACGAGGGACATGTCCCGATGCGCTGGATCGACCGCGTCCTGCTGGTGTTCGCGCTCAGCTTCTGCAGCACGTCGCTGCTGTTCGACCGCATGGCGGCGACAGAGCCGGGGCCGATGGCGCCGGCGACGAGCGGGCTCAAGGGCTTCTTCTACTGGTGGGGGAGCACCTACGACCCGCTGATCGTGCTGAACCCGCTGTGGCTGCAGATCGCCTCGGGGGTGTCGGCCTTCGTGTTCGGGCCGTTCTACGCGGTGCTGGCGGTCGCGCTGGTGCGCCGGCGCGAGTGGATCCGCTGGCCCGCGATCATCTACGCGTCGGTGATGCTCTACTCGATGGTGATCTTCCTCGGGGTGCACACCTTCGGCGAGCCGCGGCCCACGGTGCCGTGGCTGGTGGCGCTGCTCTACGCGCCTTACGTGCTCTTCCCGCTGGCGCTGCTGCGGCGAATGCTGCCGCGGCGCGGGCCCGCGGGCGAGGTCCGCCCGCTGTTCGAGACAGGACGAGGATGACGATGACGGAGATGCTGCACACGATCGGCCGCGCGCCGCCGCCGAGCTTCGAGGAGGCGCGCAACAAGCGGCAGAAGGTCCGCGCCGCCGGGCTCGACCCCAACCACTGGTACGCGGTCGAGTACGCGCAGGCGGTGCCGCCGGGCAAGGTGATCGAGGTGACGTTCTGGCGCCGCTCGGTCGCGGTGTTCCGCGGCGAGGACGGGGCCCTGCGCGCGGTCGACAACCGCTGCGCCCACCGCCAGCTCAAGCTGTCGGGCGGGCGCGTGCACGGCTGCAACGTGGTGTGCCCGTACCACGGCTGGGAGTACGGCGGCGACGGCAAGCTGTGCAAGGTGCCGCACGAGCTGTTCGGCAAGCCGCTGCCGAAGATCGAGCTGCGCCACTACCCGGTGCGCGAGCGCTACGGGCTGGTGTGGGTGTTCTTCGGCGACCCGGCCCGCGCCGACGCGACGCCGATGCCGGAGATCCCCGAGCTCGACGGGCCGAAGCCGTGGGCCAGGCTGCTGGTGGACTTCACGTGGAAGGCCCACCACTCGATGATCATCGACAACGTCAGCGACTTCACCCACGCGTACCTGCACCGCAAGTACCGCCCGTTCACCGACTCGACGCTGACCGAACTGCGCGTCGAGGGCGACCGCGTCTACGTGTCGTACGACACGAAGGTGGCCGACGGGCCGCTGATGAAGATCTTCGTCGACAAGAAGCGCACCAACATCAATGCGATGACGTTGTGCTATCAATACCCGTACCAGTGGTCGGACACCGACGGGAAGATCAAGGACTGGTGCTTCTGCCTGCCGATCGACGAGCAGACCACCCGCGCGTTCTTCCTGTTCTACTTCGACGGCTTCAAGATCCCCGGGCTGCCGCTGCAGATGCCCAGGCAGGTGATGGAGCCGGTGCTCGGGATCGCCAAGCACGTGGTGTTCAAGCCGCTGCTCGAGGAGGACGGAGTCGCCGTCGAGGCCGAGCAGGACGGCTACAACCGCCACTGGCAGGCGCCCATCGCCGAGCTGAACCCGGCCGTGCACGCGTTCCAGGCGCTGACGATCCGCAAGTGGGAAGAGTACCTGGCGTCGTCCTCGGGCCGCCTGGCCGAGGCGCGCTGAGGGCCGTCGCGCGCACCGTCGAGCGCCGCCGGCGCTCGACGGGCGGGCGCGCGCTTGCTATACGGGCCGGATGACCGGTCCCGCGGAGAAGGACGAGCTGCGCATCGTGCCGGGCGAGAGCATCGGCCCGTTTCGCGTCGGTGAGGCGATCGAGCCGCAGCTGGCGCTGCTGACCGGCGACGTCGCGGTCGAGGAGCGCGGCGATACGCGGGTGTTCACGACGCGCGATGTGAGCCTGTTCGTCGAGGCCGGGCTCGTCACGCAGATCGGGATCCACGAGGAGCACCCGGGCGCGACGAGCGAGGGGCTGCGCCTCGGAATGACGCTCGGCGAGGTGGAGGGCGAGCTGTTGCTCGATCCGTTCAACGAGGTGCTGCTGTTCGCGGGCGTCGACGGCCTGTGCTTCTCCACCGGCCAGGCGCTCGAGCCCGTCGCCGAGGCGGCGCTGAACGAGGCGGCGCCGGCGGTGCTGTCGCGCGCCGACCGGATCGAATGGATCGGGGTCCACCTGCGGGAGTTCGACAGCCCGGAGGCCGTGCCGGTGACGCTTGAATGAGCGGGGCGTCGCCGGGTGTCTCCTCGGACATGTCCTTGAGAGCAGGGGCCGGATCTACGGCCGCCGCGGGTCGCGGTACGGCAGGAGCCGCGGCCACCAGCAGCGCAGCTCGTCGCGGTAGCGCACGTAGGGCTCGCCGAAGCGCGCGTGCAGGTCGCGCTCCTCGAGCGGTCGCACGAAGGCGTCCCAGATCAGGCCGCCGGCGATCGTGTAGAGGACGGTGAAGGTCGAGCCGAGGCCGAGGCCGACGGCGAAGCAGGCCCCGAGCCCGCCGACGGCCATCGGGTTGCGCAGGTGGCGGTACGGGCCGACGACGACGAGCTCGTTGGCCATGTCGAGCGGGAGCGGGGTGCCGCGGCCGTGCCGGGCCATGACGAGGCCGCTGGCGAGGTTGAGCGCGCCGAACGCCGCGAACAGGACGAGCGCCAGCGCGCGCTGGCCGGGGAAGTGCCACGGTTCGAGGTCGAGCGCGTGCTCGAGCCGCACGAGCAGCCACGGGCCTGCGCCGACGAAGACCAGCCAGAAGACCGCCGACTGGGCGGCGGTCTTGGCCACGTTCCAGGCGGTGCTCGCCGGCCGGGCGCTGCGGAACGACGGGTGTCGGCGCGGCTCGCTCACGCGAGGACGGTCGCACGATTCGTCCGCGGCGGGTAGGCGATCGCCTCACGGAGCGCGGTCGTGCGGCGCGTGAGCGGTGATGCGCGCCGCGGGGGCGGCGTGATATGTCTCATTGGACATGTCCGCGCATTGCGGCGCCGCTGCGATCAATCGTCCTCGTCATCCTCGTCGTCGTCGCCGTCGTCGTCGTGGCTGGCGCATTGCTGGGGCTGGTCGCCCCACTTGTCGCAGAAGCGGTTGGCCAGGAGGCCCCCGCGGCTGCCGGGGAGGCTGCCGCACGAGCTGAAGTCGTCGAGCGCGTCGAGGCAGGCGGGATAGGCGTAGGGGACGCCGGCGTCGTCGAGCAGCTTGAGGCGCATCATGTCGCCCACGCAGACGGCGCCGCTCGGGCCCCACTCGGCCTCGGGGCCCCAGTTGGAGCGGCTGAGGGTCGCGGCGGCCTGGATCCGCGGGGACAGCTTGTCGAGCACGTCGATCGGCGTGCCGGTGAAGGTGTGCGGGGTGCCGTCGCCGCAGTAGTCGGCGCGCGCCATGCGGGTGCAGGCCTGGTGATGGTTCGCCAGCGAGGTCGAGCCCGCCGTGGCCCACGGCCGGTAACCCCACTCCACACACTTGGCGAGCACGGCGTCGCGACAGGCGAAGGTGACGACGCCCGGATCGACGATCCGCGCGCCAGTGGTGAGGTCCCAGTGGTTGGCGAGCGGGATGGCCTGGGTCGGCTGACCGAGGTGGTCGAAGCACAGGCTCTCCCAGCCGGGGTCACCGGGGGCCTGGATCGAGATGTCGTAGAACCACACGTCGCTGGTCGGGGCGGCGGGATTCTTGTAAATGTCGTCGAAGCGCAGCTTCCACGGCTCGCCGTCGATGTCGAGGTCGATCACCGCGCCGACCAGCTGCGCGCCGGTGAACAGCTGCAGCGCGCCGTTCACGAGCCCGGTCGCCGAGAGGCTGCTGCCGGTCAGGCTGAGGCCGTTGAGGTTGATGCCGTTGAGGTTGATGCCGTTCATGCGCATGCCGTTCATGCGCATGCCGTTCATGCGCATGCCGTTCATGCGCATGCCGTTCAACACGGCCGTGTTCAGCGCCATGCCGTTGCCGACCTGCTCGCGGAGCTCGACGGCCGGGTCCGCCAGGTCCGCCACACCATCGCACGAGGCCAGAGAGCACACGCACGCCACTACCGAGATCCCGCGGGTCAAGGTCATCTTCGACTCCTGTCCCCGCTGCATGATCGCGGTGGTCGGCTCGCGCAACGTCGCAATGCATCACGGCGAGCGTGGCAAACAGCACCGCCGCCGAGGCCGCCGCGCGGTTCGGGCCACTGTCGACAGTGAAAGGTAGGCTGAGTTCGTCGCGGCGCCGAGCTCCGCGGCGAGTCGAGCGATCCGCTCGAAATGGGCCGCGGACCGGCTGCGAGGCGGGCGATCCGTCATTCGACGACGAACGGGATCTCGACGGCGCCGAAGGGCTCGCCGGTGCCGGCGTCGACGAGGTCGGCGACGAAGTCGACGCGCCGCGTGTCCTCGACGTGCTCGAAGTAGAGGTAGCCGGTGATCCGCCCGCCAGGGCTCAAGACGCCCTCGGGGAGGGCTTTTTGGATCATGTCGCCGGACGGCAGGGCGACCCGCTGAAAACCGGTGTAGTAGCTGTCGTAATACATGCCGCGGTACGGGAAGGGGCCGCTCCAGACCGACCAGCCGGGGTACCACGGCGAGAGGTACGGGGCGACGCCGAAGCCGGTCGCGGGATAGACCATGTCGATCGGGGCGTAGACGGTGTCGTGGATCCGGAACGGGGGCAGGGCGACGTAATTCACCCCGCCGGGGGAGACGAGCCGGAAATGCTCGTAGCGCAGCTCGAGCGAGCGGTCGCTGCGATTGGTGAGGATGACGAGCAGCGGGGTGACGGCGTCCTCGAGATCGGGCGGAAAGCCGCGCCAGGCGTTGGCGGAGGCGATGACCTCGACGCCGGCGTCCTCCGCCATCGCGGCGTCGCCCAGGCCAGGGACGCGCCGGGCTTCGGGCGCAGGCGCGAGGGGGTGGGCGCAGCCGAGGAGCACGGCGAGCGGCAGGAGCCGGAGGCAGGCGGACATGGCAGGCAGAGCGTGCGAGGCCTGGCGCCGAGGCGCACGCGGCGGACGAGCAGGCCGAGCGGACGCAGGCGGGGCGTGAGCCCGGCGGTCGTACGCGCGCGGGCGCGAGGTCTGGCAATGGCGGCAGCCCGCTTCGCGCGGGCGACGAAGCGGGCGGGCCGTGCGGGGCGAGCGCGAGCCGCCTCACAGCGGCGAACGAGCCGCGCGAAGACGCCGACGGTTCACGCTCGTATCACCCGAGCTCCGAGGCGCGACGAGCGAGCGGGCCGGCGGCCCTGCGCGGCGCAAATCCTCGCACTTGCGAAGCGGATGTGAACACGACGATTCTCTCGCTGCAGATCGTGAATGATGGCAGTCGTGCTCAGCGTGACCGGTGAAATGTGATTGCGGTGCGGCGCCGTTGGGCGAGCGAATGAATGGCGAAAGGTCGCGATCTGTCCGGCGCCAGCGGTCGGCGACGGCCTCGACCGCGGGCTCGACCGGCCCGATGGCGATGCGTTCAAGACGTCGCGCCACACCAGCCTCGGCGAGGCGAGCAGGCCGGGAGGTCGGCTCGCGGGTCCGGGTCGGTGTCCGCGGTCGTGCGAGGCGAGTAGTAGGATCGCACGCGGCCCGTGACGAGGGGGCGAAATCGTCGATGCTCGCCGGCGCGTGCGCGGCCTACAATCTCGCGGTGAGCGAATCATCCGCGGCGAGCGATTGGCGGCGGCGACACGCGCTCGGGTTGCCTGCCGGCAGCGTGCGGGCGTTGCTGGCGCTCGGGGTGGTCGGGACTGTCTGCGGGCTGCTCGTGCGTGAGCCCGATCGGCCGCCGCCGGAGGCGCTGGAGAGCCTGCTGTTCGTGGTGCTCGGGCACTACTTCGCGGCCCGGGCCCGGGCCTCCGAGGACCCGGCCGCAGGCCCGCCGCCGCTGTGGCTGCCGCGCGGATCGATCCGGCTGCTGCTGATCGCGGGGCTGGTCGGCGTCGGCGTGGTGGTGCTGCGCCAGGAGGGGGCGGCGTCGCAGCGCGGGGTGGTGACTCTGGCGCTGGCGGCCGCGTTCGTGCTCGGCCTGCTGCTGACGCGGGTGACGCGGTGGCTGCAGCGGCGCATCGGCGGGCAGTCACGTGTCCTCGAGGACATGCGGGCGATCGTCGGGCTCGTGGCCGTCGGCGCGCTGGCGCTCCACGCGTTTTACGGCGTGCTGCCCGACGCGGCGACCGTCGGGGTGGGCCGGCTCGGGCTCGAGCAAGGGCTGGCGGCGCTGGTCGGGTTCTACTTCGGCTCGCGGTCGTGATGCGGTGCTAGGCTGAAAAGATGCTCAGCGATCGCGTCGGCCTCGATCCTGCCAAGCTCGCCACGCTCGCGGCGATCGTCGAGCCGCAGCGGACGCTCGCGGCGGTGGCTCGCTGGTGCGGGGCCGGCGGGGCGCGGCTCGTCGAGGTGATCACGCAGGACGAGTACACCCACGACGTGGTGGTCCACGTCGAGGATGCGCTGCACCTCGTATACGACACGACGTGACTCGGGGGCGTGACGGCGGTCGCCGTCTGGGACCACGCGCCGACGGCCGACGAATTGCTGGCGGCCCGGGTCGCTGCCGGCTGGCGGCCGACGCCGACGGCGACCCGCGAGGGCGACGTGATCCTCGGCCACGCGGCGTGTCTGCTGCCCGGGGCCGATCTGCCGGCGAAGTGATGCTAGCGGGGGTCGGGCGGGCTCCGTGGTCGCGGCTAAACAACGTCTCACTGGCAGTGCCGCCGGGATGTCGGGAAGGATGAGACCCGGCGATGCGGTCAGCCGGCGCTCCGCCGGGGTGTGGCCGCGGGGCGCGGTGATACCATCCCGGCCACGCATGGGACTGCTCAACAAACTCTTCGGTGGTGGAACACAGCTCGAGCTGAAGCTCGACCTCGACAAGATCCCGCCCGGCGGCACCGTGGCCGGCTCGCTGACGCTGACCGGCGGCAAGAAGCCGCTCAAGCTGACCGCGCTCAAGGTCGACGTCGTGTCGGTGCTCGTGCAGTCGAAGGAGGGCAGCTCGCTGCCGTCGATCGACATCAAGGTGCTGGCGAGCAACGTCGTCGCGCAGGACCGCGACCTCGCGCCGGGCAGCCTCAACAAGTTCGAGTTTCGCTGCAAGATCCCCGAGGACGCCAAGCCGGACGCCACCTACAAGGTCGTGGCCTCGGCGGACATCCCGAGCGTCAAGGACCCCTCGGCCGAGGCGCCGCTGACGGTGATCGGCGGCGGGCGCGGGCTGCTGGGCGCAGTCAAGTCGCTGATCGGGATGGGTGACAGCGAGAACGTGGTGCTCGAGCGGTTCCCCGGGCTCACGTCGCGCGACACCGACGACCTGGAGAACGCGCTGCACGAGCTGCAGTGCGAGGCGTACGACCGCGACAACAACTTCACCGGGATCCACGGCTTCCTGCTCAAGCTGGTCGAGACCCACCGCGAGGACTCGGTGCGGCGGGCGGCGCTGGCGGCCTGGGGCACGGTGCTCGACAACCGCGCCAAGCCGGAGCACATCCGGGCGCTCGAGACGCTGGCCGGGCGCGACCTGCCGTCGTATTTGATGGAGGAGGTCGTGTCGGTGGCGGCCAAGTTCGCCGAGGAGGGGGCGATGCCGCTGGTGCAGCAGCTGGCGCGGCACCCGGCGCCCGAGGTGCGGGCGCGGCTGGCGACGGCGCTCTACCTCGACGCCGACCACGACCTGCCGGGCCGCCGCGAGCTGATCCTGCAGCTGTGCCAGGACGGCGACGTGTCGGTGCGAGCGAACGCGTTCGGCGCCACCGCGAGCCTGGTCGAGCAGCTCGACGTGATGCAGTTCGTGGCGAACTGGGCCGCGCAGGACTCGTCGCCCGAGGTGCAGGCGCAGTGCCTGTCGGCGATCGCCCTGGCGCACAACTACGGCGGCGTCGACCTGGTGTTCGGCACGTACCTGCAGCACGCGCAGGGCAACCCGAGCGCCGACGTGCGCAAGGAGATCACGGAGCGGCTGCACTGGCTGCCTTCCGACGAGCGCCTGACGCAGCTGGTGTCGACGTTGCTGTCCGACCGCTCGTCCGAGGTCCGGCGCTCGATGGCGTGGCAGGGCTGCAACATGGAGGAGCACCCGGAGCTCGGGCAGCTGTTCGTGCACACGGCCGTGAACGACCCCGACGACGCCGTCCGCGCCGACGCGCTGCGCGGGATCGACAAGTTCATGCCGCTGCCCGAGGCGGTGCAGTTCCTGCGCCAGCGCCTGGCGGTCGACCGCAACGAGAAGGCCTACTGGGCGGCGCTCAACGCCGTCGAGGGCCACATGCCGGCCCGCGAGGCGCAGGCGCTGCTGCAGGAGATCGCCCGCGGGCCGTTCTCGTCGGCGGGCGAGCGCGCGCGCGAGGTGCTCGCCGGCGAGTAGGCGGGTGATTGGGTCTCCGGGACATGTCCCGGAGGGCCGGTGCGAGAGGACAGGTCTTTCGGGACCTGTCCTGGAGGCCATTCGTATCCACGCCCCCGGCTTGCGCGCGGTGTCGACCGGTGGGTCGCTCGCGGGCGACCCGCTCCCCGCGCGACGCAGGTGTAAGCCGGGCGCGCGGCGCGAGCGTACGGTCGGCGATGCCGCCCTCCTTCATCGCCCTGCTGACCTTCGCGTGCCGCCTCGCGCCCATGGTGCGACGCAGCTTCTTGTTGGCGTGCCCTCTCGTCGTTGCGGCATGCACGCCCGTGCGGTCGCCCACGCTCGACCGGCCGTCGCGCGCCACGGCGCCCGACGAGCCCGTGCCCGAGGCCCGAACCTCCGCTCCCGCGAGTCCAGCCGCCAACCTCTGGCGGTGGGACCGAGGCGACGGCCAGTGGGGCGACAGGCTCGCCAGGCAGCGGACCCTCACCACAGACCAGGGCACCTACGAGCTGCGCTATCTCGCCCTCGCCCCGGCTGGCGAGCATCCACAGGACCAGCGCTTCGGGATCGTCCATTTCGACGGCAGCGGCAAGCTGCGCTGGCAGGCCGAGCTCGGCAAGCACTTCGTGGCCACTGGCGCGATGGTGCGGGCGGGCGAGCTCATTCATGCCACGCACCACAGCGCCATCTCCTCGGGGGCGCACGTCTCGACGATCGATGCCACCAGCGGACAGGTGCGCTGGACCGTCGAGCTCGCGGCCCTGGGCCCGATCTCTCACAGCCAGTACCACAACGAGACCCAGATCGAGCTCGACGACCGCGGCCTGGTGATCTACGGCAACGAAGCCCAGGGCGCGTACACGGAGGTGCTCGATCCCAAGAGCGGCAAGCAGCTCGGCCTGAGCCGGCCCGATCCTCGCTTCGTCGGCCTGGTCTGGGAGGGCAAGGGCCCGAGCGAGCCGTTCGCGGCCCCCGGCCCCGCGGAGCTGGTGGTCGGTTCCACCCGCTACGTGCTCGCCGGCTCGGACGATCGCCAAGCCCCGGCCAGGCTCGCGCGCATGGATGGACCCGAGACGGTCTGGACTCTCCCGCTGCGCAGCCGAGGCTCCTGCACTCATGCGGCCATGAGGGTGGTCGACGCCGAGCTATGGGTCGCCCTCTATTGTGCGTTCGCCAGCGGCGTGGAGCTGTTCGCGGTGGATACGGCCTCGGGCACTCGCGTTCGGGAGGTCGGCGTGCGTGGGCTCGGGCCCATCGACCACTCGGAGTACTACAACGAGGTCGCGCTCGACGTCCTCCACGGGCACGTGGTCGTGCGGGGACGCGAGGCTGCGGGGCGCTACATCGAGATCGTCGACCCCGCGGTCGGTGCATCGCGCGTCGGCCTGACGTTCCGCGACTGAGCGTTCGGCGCCACCGCGAGCCTGGTCGAGCAGCTCGACGGGATTGCAGGAGATCGCCCGCGGGCCGTTCTCGTCGGCAGGCGAGCGCGCGCGCGAGGTGCTCGCCGGTGAGCAGGCGGGTGACTTGTCCTCCGGGACATGTCCCGGAGGGCCGGTGCGAAAGGCCAGGTCCTTTGGGACCTGTCCTCGAGGTCTGATGGCTTCACGTCCCGGGCTTGCGGGCGGTGATGTAGACCTCCGAGAAGTCCGCGCCGTGGTCGACCTCGGCGCCGGTCACGGCGGTCTTCCGCGTGGTCACGCAGACCATCACCTCGGACGCATCCGGGGGGTAAGGGTCGGTGTCGAGGACGCGCAAGGTGCCTCGTCGCTCCGGGTCGCGCAGCCACTCGGCGTAGTACTCGCCGGCGTAGCCGGAGAGGACGGCCAGCCACGACTGCAGTTGCTCGATCCGGTCCGTACGGGCGATCCACAGCGGTCCGCCGGACGCGAGCTGCAGGAGGGCGTAGCCGGATGCGGTAGGCCGGGCGACGAATGCCGCGAGCGGGGTCTGGACCTCGCGCACGCGCAGGCCCATGGCCGCGGCCGCGCGGGGCAGGGCGTCGGCTTCGCACAGCCGCGGGGCGGCCCACACCTCGACGTCGCCGGCGCCGAGGAACACCAGCTCCTCGGGACGCAGCCCGGCGCGCGTCAGGAGGGCGCGGACCTGCGGGAGTTCGCCGGCGAAGTGATCCGGGAACGCGAGGGTCGCGTTGCCGAAGGCGTTGTTGGTCCGCGCTTCGAGCGTGCGCAGCGAGGTCGCGAGCGCGGGATCGGAGGGGCGCACCGTGACGAGGGTGAAGACCTCCTGGGGGAGCCAGCGGTAGCTGGCGAACGCGGCCGGCGGATCGGCGCACAGGTCGATGGACGTGCTGGGACGCGAGGCGGCGCGCTGCGCCGGGCGATCGCTCAAGCGCTTTGTGGTGGTTGCGGCGTCCGGGGCGGCCGCGACGGTCGCGGGGGCCGCGACGGTCGCGGGGGCGGGGCGACAGGCGGTCACGAGCACGAGCGCGCCGAGGGCGAAGGTCGGCGGCGAGCTCCGGCGAGGGCGCGACATCGGGTCCGGAGAGGCTAGTGCTGCCGGGCTGCAAACGCCAGAAGTCGGGAGCGGAATCGCATTCGGGGTGCTTTTGCGGCCGGAAGACCATCATGGCACGGACGGCTCCCAGATCCTCGTCACCGAACGGCAGAGCTGGCGAAACGAGGGATCGTCGGCTCGAGCTCCGCGCGCGAGGTCGGCCGATTTTTACAGGGAGGCCGACAGTCGGCCGCACACTGGCTGCGAAACACACCCGAGGACCCGGAGCGCTTCGCCATGGCACGCACTGTCGATGCCGGTCCCGACGTGCGCTGGATCTCCGTCCTCGACAATCTCGACACCCACGACTCGGAGGCGCTGGATTCGTCGCAGCCCGCTGCGACTTCGACTTGCCCCTCGGAGCGGCGTCTTGCACGCGCGAGCGTCACGGCTTCACGCACCGCTTGCGCATCCTGGCGAGCAGCGCGGCGTGCTCCGGATCGTCGATCTCGAACATGGTCACCGCCGCGACGATCTGCTCGTAATCGGGAGGGCAAAACGGGATCGTCCTGAGCGCGGTCGCCAGGGTCTGCTTGGCGGCCTGGACGTGACAGAGGTCGACGACCTGGCGCAGCCGCTGCCGGGCCCACGGCGTCTCGATCTTCACCAGCCGATTGAACGCGACGAAGCACCCGGGCGGCATGGAGGGGATCCGCCGCCAGTAATCGCTTGTGAGGGCCTTCTTGGCCTCGGCGATCGCCGTGGCGGCATCGGGGGCGGCGGCCATCTCGTCGCACAGCGCCACCGCCCGGACGAAGGCGTCCCGCGACTGGCGCTCGGCCAGCCACGGGAGGGTCTGGCACTCCTCGATCTCCAGGAGGGGGTAGTCGGCGCCGCCGGCGTCGCCGGCGTCGCGCATCGCCTCGACCGTCTTGCTCAGCCGGTCGACCTCGCGCCCGAGCAGCTCGTCGCACTGCTGCGTGAGCTCGGCGTCGCCGATCCAGGGCGCCGTCTGGCACTCGCGCAGCGCCGCGGACACGCCGGTGCCGCTCGCCAGCGCAGTCGCGACCACCGGCTTCACCGACGCCGCCTGCTCCCGCGCGGCGATGTCGTGCCTGCAGCGGCGGAATGCTCCGCAATCGAGCTGCTGCGCGCACGCCAGCTCGGCGGCGTCGCGCTCGGGGTCCCGGCCCCGGGCGAGGTGGCACTCGCCGAGTGCTTGCCCGCGGGTCAGTTCGGCCATGCTGCGGTCGTCCTCGGGCCCGCAGGCGATCTCACGATCGACCCGCACCGCGCACGCGTCGGCCTCGTCGCGCTCGTGTGGCGGGGGTGGATCGGTCGAGCACGCGAGCAGCAGGCTCGACGCGATCGTCACGGTCCGGATGCCGACGACCATCGTGTGAATGCTAGCGGATCCTCGCGCGGGTCGCTCACACCAGCCGCCAAGCGTCCTTCGTGAGCGGGTCGCGGTCGCGGATCCTGACGACCTGGCCGCCCGCGAGCCCGGGCGACAGCCGGGCGAAATTGCTCAGTTCGCGGCATCGACGACGCGCTGCTCGGAACGCGAACAACACCGGAGCTCGAGCGCCACGGCGAGGTTGTCGGGGTCGGTGACGACGTCGACGATGCGCATCCGACTGCCGCACTTGTGGCCGATGGTGATTCCGGCAGCTCGAAGTCGCGGGTCGCTCGACATGAAACGCGGCCGTCTCGCCGTGCGCGCTCGCGTTCACGGCTTTCCGCCCGCGCGCTCGCCCTTCGCGGACATCGCCTCGATCGGCTCGGCCTGGACGTCTCACCGCTCATCGTCCTCGACCTTTCCTGGCCTCCACGGACCCGGCGAGGACGACGAGACCCGGCTTCAGCGCCTCTTGCGGCGCCACGGCGGATCGCGGTCCGCGGGGCTCGACGGCGGCCTTGTGATCGCGCCCGCGCCCGCCGCGGAGGGAGATGTCCTTCGGGACAGATCGAAGGGGGTGCTTGAACAAAGCCTGAAGGCCCGGGCGCGTGGGCGACCGGGCCTTCGGGACAGGTGACCTGGCCGGAGGGTCAGGGCATGGGGTCGTACTTGACGCGGTTGATCGAGAGCTTGATCGAGTCGACGACGCCGGCGTCGTTGATGTTGGAGTCGGCGACGCAGAGGCGCCAGGTGCCGGTGGCGGTGTCGCCGAAGAAGTCGCCGAAGTTCATGCCGGGGCCCGAGCCGGGGTTCGGCGACCACTCGCACGGGTCGATGTTGTCGTCCTTGCAGATGATCTGGTTGGTGTTGGCGAGCACCTTGCCGAGGTCCTCCGCGGTGTTGCCGGCGCCGTCCTTGAAGGTGATCGGGAAGTCCTTCGACAGGTTGGCGCTGTCGCCGCAGCAGCCGCTGCCGTCGTCGTTCATGTCGACGAGGCCGGGGCGGCTGACGAGGGTGAGGATCTTGTCCTCGGGGCTGACGAGCTTGACGGTGACGTCGCCGACCCAGTTGTGGTTGATGCCGAGGGTGACCTGGATGTCGCGGACGAAGTTGATCGGGTCGTCGGGCACCTCGAGGTCGTGGCAGTACATGGTGTCGAAGGTGCCGTCGTAGATCTCGTCGATGACCATGCCGCCGATCGCGGTCGCCTCGACGACCTCGAGCTTCTGCGCGGTCGGGCAGTCGTTCTTCGACTCGAGCACGACAATATCCTCGCACATGGCCCCGAGCGCGGCCAGGATCGCGTCCTGGTCGGGCTGGGCGACCATCGCGGTGTTCATGGCGGTGACGAGGTCGCCGACCAGGGCGCCGAAGTCGGTGATGTCGATGCCGGTGTTGTCGTTGCTGTCGAGCAGGCCCTCGTGCGACTCGAGCATGGTCTTGCACGGGTTGCCCGCGCCGACGCCCGGGTCGGCCGGCGCGGGGGCGTCGACCTCGAGGCCGTACTTGCTCGGGCCGTCGATGCCGCCGACCTGGCGCGTGAGACAGGTGTTGAGGCGGGCGTAGTCGGCGGCGCCGAAGAAGCCGTTGATGGCGGGGTCGAGGGCGACGTTGTCGAGGAACGAGCCCACCTCGCCCGAGGCGCCGATGAGGGTGCGGATCGCCGGCTTGCGGCCGACCCGCTGGTAGACGGTCAGGTTGCTCTCGGCGTCCTCGACGATGTCGCTCTCCATGTCCGTCAGCGCGGACAGGATGGTGTCCTTGTCGGCGTCGCCGAGCTCGGGATGGTTGGCCTGGTGGGCGTCGAGCGCGGTCGAGAAGTCGGCGGCGAAGTCGGCGAAGTCGAGCGCCGAGATGCCGAGGCCGGTGTGGGCGGCCTTCATGTCCTGGCAGTCGTAGACGACGCCGCCGCACTCGGCCAGGGCGCCGAGCTGCTTGTTGAGACAGGTGCTCAGGTTGCCGCCGTCGACGTCGCTGTTGAGGAAGTAGGCGTTGATCTTGTCGTCGAGCAGGACGCCGCCCACGGCGGCGGTCACGAGCTCGGCGACGCCGTCCTTGCCGCCGAGAGCGACGCACAGGGGCCCGTCGGCCTCGCCGGTGGTGGTCGTGGTGGTCGTCGTCGTGTCGGTGGTCGGGCCCTCGGTCGTGGTCGGCCCGGTGGTCGTGGTGGTGGTCGTGGTCGGCGGCTCGCTCGTGGGCGCCTGGGTGGTGTCGGGCGCTTCGGTCGTGCTCGTCTCGGTGCCCGTGTTGTCGGTGTCGGTCTCGGTGGTGGTGCCTGTGCCGGGGGGACAGGCGGCGAGGAGGCCGAAGCCGCCGACGAGCGCGAGGGTGGGGCGGAGATAGTTCTTGTGCATTGCGGGGCCGATCAGGCCGAAGACGGCCGGAAAGTCAGTAGGCGACCAGGTCGGCCAAACTTACCCCCACGCGCGACCGGAGAGAAGTCGACGACCGAGCCGCCGTCGCCCTGGCGCGCTTTTTTTGGGGGCAGAAGGCCGCGGGCCGCACTCGCCGACGTCGTCGACTGGCCGATCCGACCTGTCCTTTCAGTGTGGTCGCTCGGGACAGGTGGGCCCAGATCGATCACGGCCGCGCGCCGGTCCGCGAGGACAGGTCGCCCATGGCAGCCAGCGCTCGCACTGCGGCGGTCTTCTTGGCCTCGGCGGCGCGCCGCAGGTCGGGCTCGGAGAGCAGCAGCAGCGCGAGCCGCCGCTTGCCGTCGTCGCCGCCCGTCGGCAGGACGCGCGCCAGAGTGGCGCGGATGATCGCGGACTCCTCGGCGTCCGGGGCGCCGCCTTCGCGGGCGTCGAGATCGGCGACGGCGCGCTCGGCGGCCTCGCGGGCGTCCGCGCCGCGGCCGAGCGCGAGCAGGGCCTGCGCCCGCAAGGCGTGGACGTAGGGCACCGGCGGCTGGATCGGCGGCTCGCGCGGGGCGCTGGCGATCAGCCGCTCTGCCTGCGCCAGCGCGGCCTCCGGATCGCCGAGCCACAGCGCGACCTCGACGAGGTTGCGCTCGACGATCCGCGCGTACACGTGCTCGTTGCCGAAGCGCTGGCGGTACAGCGCGAGCGCCTCCTGGTAGTGCTGGCGCGCGCCGGGCAGGTCGCCGCGCATGTCGGCCAGCATGGCGAGGTCGTTGTGCAGCGTGGCCCGGTGCATGGCGTCGACGTCGGGCTGGTCGCGGTAGATCGCCAGGGCCTCGTCGTAGCGGGCCTGGGCGCCGTCGAGATCGCCGCGCAGGGCGGCCAGCTCGGCGAGGATCCGGGCCGACTCCGCGAGGGCGACGTTGCCCTTGGGCAATGTCCTTTGGCGCACGTCATGGGCCTCGCGGGCGAGCGCCTCGGCGCGGTCGAGGTCGTCGCGCTCGAGCGCGAGGGTGGCGGCGTGACAGAGGACGCTGGCGGTGACCGGGTGGGCGCGGCCGTAGGCGCGCTCGTGGGCCGCGATGGCGCGGTCGAAGGTCCGCTGGGCCTCGTCCAGGGCCTCGAGGCGGTGGTGGATCAGCGCGAGGCTGTGCAGGGCGTCGGCGAGGTTGTGGGCGTTGCCGGGGTCGTCGCGCTGGTACAGGGCGAGCGCGCGCTGGGCCGGGGCGAGGGCCTCGTCGTAGCGGCCGAGCAGGCGCAGGCCGTTGGCGACGCCGAGGTCGAGGCGGGCGCGCAGCGAGGCGTCGTCGCCGGCGCGGACGATCGCGGCCTCGGCGGCGAACCGGTGGGCGTCGAGGCGGACCGCGTCGGGCTTGTGGGTGCCGACGTGGTAGACGAGGTCGGTCCAGGCGGTCGCGGCGGTGTGGTCGTCGTGGCCGCGGGAGGCGGCGGCGATGGCGGCCGCGAGCGACTCGGCGCTCATGTCGTGGCGGGCCAGGCGACGCTGGATCCGCGCGCGCACCCGCAGCGCCTCGGCCTCGAGCGGGGCGTAGGCGAGGGCGGTGGCCTCGTTGACGGCCAGCAGCGCGAGCTCGAAGGCGCGGGTGTAGTCGGCGGCCAGCTCCTGGGCGGCGGCGTCGGCCAGGCGGGCCTCGACGGCGGCGACCTTGTCGGGGGCGTCGGGCGGCGGGACGACGCTGTCGAGGGCGTCGGTGGCGGCGCAGGTCGAGAGGTCGCCGAGGAGCGAGATGGCCTCGGGGGCGTGTTCGATCGTCCCGGCGCCGGCGTGGGCGAGGCCGTCGCTCAGGGCCTGGAAACGGCGGAGGTGGCGGTTCAAGCAGCGGCTGCGGAGGTCGAGGATCCGCTCCGACTGGTCGCCGTAGATGCGCGTGGCGGCGCAGGCGTCGTGGTGGGCCTCCTGCCAGGTCGCGGCGTAGGCGGAGAGGGCCTTGTCGACGCTCTGCCAGGCGTCGGCGGCGTAGGGGGCGCCGGAGGCGAGGAAGGCCTGCTCGATCTCCGCGCGCCGCGGGGCGTCCCAGATCCCGGCGAGCCGCTGCTCCGCGCCCTGGCACGGGCTGATGGCGGGGCCGCGGGCGAGCCACAGGCCGAGGCCGAGGCCGAGGCCGCCGAGGCCGCCGAGGAGCCAGGCGCCGCGGCGGCCGAGGCCGCGCTCGCGGGCGAGGGCGGCCAGCATGGCGTGCATCGACGGCCAGCGGTCGTCGGGGTCGAGCGCGAGGCCGCGGACGACGACCTTGCGCAGCCAGCCCGGCACCTGCGAGCCGGCGGGCGGGGCCTCGACCTTGCCCTTGATGATCTGGAAGGCGAGGGCCGACAGGCGCGCGCCGGAGAACGGGCGCACGCCGTAGAGCGCCTGGTAGAGGGCGATCGAGAACGAGAACTGGTCGCTGAGGGCGTCGGCGGGGCGGCCGAGGTGCTGCTCCGGGGACATGTACGCGGGCGTGCCGATCAGGGCGCCGGTGCGGGTGACGAGCGCGAGCTCGGCCTCGTGCTCGCGTGAGCGCGACGAGCCCGAGGTCGAGGCCGAGGCGATGGCGGCGAGGGCGTCGCTGTCGCCGCTGAGGCTCTCGGGGGCCTCGCCGGAGGCGCGCGCGAGGCCGAAGTCGAGGACGCGGACGCGGCCGTCGTCGCCGATGAGGACGTTGTCGGGCTTGAAGTCGCGGTGGACCAGGCCGGCGGCGTGGGCGGCGGCCAGGCCCTCGCCGGCCAGACGCATGACCCCGAGCACCTCGGGCCAGCGCCGCGGCTGTTCTTTGAGCCAGGCGGTGAGGGTGCGGCCGGCGACGAACTCCATGGCGAGGAAGATGTGGTCGCCGTAGGTGCCGACGTCGTGGACGCCGACGACGTTGGGGTGGGACAGGCGGGCCAGCGACTTGGCCTCGCGCAGCAGGCGGGCGCGGGCGTCGAGGCTGGCGTTGCCGCGCGAGTGCAGCAGCTTGAGGGCGATCTTGCGGTCGAGCTCGGGGTCGTAGGCGGCGTAGACGACGCCCATGGCGCCGGCGCCGAGGCGGCCGAGGATGATGTAGCGGCCGACACATGTCCCGGTGGACAGGTCGTCGACGGCCGCGCCCACGACCGGCGGGAGCTCGCCTTCGCGGGTGATCTCGCCGGACACGGAGGTGTTCTGCGAGGGCGTCCGATCGACCTCCACCGCGCGGGATCTTGCCCGACAGGGCCGGCCGCCTCAATGGCTCGGGGCGCGTGCCCGCGCGGACGGGGTTCGCGGCCGGCCCTGGGCGATGGTCCGCGGGCCGCGCGAGGAGTACCCTGCGGGCGACCATGGTCGACGAACACCTGACGCCCGTGCTCATGGCCTGCAGCGAAGCCGAGCTGGCCGTGCTGATCGAGTTCCTCGGCCGGCCGCCGTCCGGCCTGTTGTGGTTCGACCGCCGGCTCCGCGACCCTCGTTCGACGCGCGCCGTCCGGGTCGCGGCGGTGGTCGAGCGGATCTTGTGGCTCGGAGCGCACAGCGTTCTCGGGCGCACGGGGCCGGGCAAGCAGGCGTACCTGCAGATCGTGTGCGAGGCGCTGGCCGAGTTGAGCCTGTCCGAAGAGCCAGCCGAGGACGGGCTCGTCGGGCTCGAGCTGCGCCTGGTCCGCTACGCGCTCGACTCCAACTTCGAGGCGCTGCCGGCGGAGACGCAGCAGGCCCTGCTGGGCCGCTTCCGCGCTGGCGACATCTACGCCGAGGGGGTCCGCGACATCGGGCTCTTGCACGACTTCCTGACGCATACGCAGCCGGAGCGGAAGGCGCTGTTGCCGGGGCGCGCGGCGCACGTGGCGACCGACAAGCTGCGCGAGCAGGCGGTGGTGCAGGCGCGTCACCGCTTGCTGCAGGCGGGGCTCAAGCTGGTGCTGCGGCGCGCGGCCGGGCCGGTGTACCAGGCGGTCCGCGCGTGGGAATGGGCCGGCCCGGCGTTTCGGTACACCGTGCCGGTCATCGTCTACGTCGCGTACTTGCGCGGACACGTCGATGGCGAGGCGGCGGCGGCGGCGCCCGGATCCGAATCACACGAGCAGGCCCGACCTTGATCGGCTCTTGATCGCAGCCGATGCACTCCTGACGCCCGATTGATCGCGCGCCTGCGATCGTGAGCGGCGAACGAAAGGACTGCACCATGCTGCGTCAATCGCCGAATGCCGTCGTCACCCCCGTGCCCGTCCGCGAGCCCGTCGACGGCGACGCGTCCGTCTCCGCGGTCAGCGTCGCCGCGGAGGCCGGCAACCTGCTCGCGCCCTACTTCCGCGACCTCGCCGGGGTCGAGGTGATGACCAAGGAAGAGGAGCTCGCCGCCGCGATCCAGATCGCCGAGCTGCGCAAGGGCTTCTGGCGCTCGATCCTGAATTACCCGCCGTTCATCGACGGGATCTGCAGCCTCGCCTCGGAGGCGCTGCCGCCGGAGACCAGCCCGGTGGCGGCGCTGGCGGCGATGCGCCAGACGTCCCGGGCGCTGCGGGACCGCGACCTCCTGACCCACCAGAAGGCGTTCGAGGCCGCGCGCGAGGCGCTGGCGGAGCAGATGGGGCTGGCGGACGTCGACAGCGTGGTCTCGGACCAGATCCTGGCCGACCTCGCCAGCATCGAGCTCGGGGTGGCGTCAGGCCTCAGCATGAAGGTCAAGCTGCCCCGCCGCGGCAGCGCGCCGTTCTTCCAGTACGCGACGGCGGTCCGCCGCGACCACCACGCGCTGGTGCTGGCCAAGAACGCGTTCGTGCGCGCCAACCTGCGCCTCGTGGTGACGATCGCGCGCCGCTACAACCACGGCAAGATGCCGCTGCAGGACCTCATCCAGGAGGGCAACATCGGTCTGATGAAGGCGGTCGACCGCTTCGACCACCGCAAGGGCTTCCGCTTCTCGACCTACGGGTCGTGGTGGATCCGCCACGCCATCAGCCGCTCGATCGCAGACAAGGCGCGCAGCGTGCGGCTGCCGGTCCACATGATCGACGCCTACAACAAGGTCAGCCGCGCGCGGCGCGAGTTCGAGGCGCTGCACGCCCGCCGCCCGACCGACAGCGAGCTGGCCGCGCTCACCGGCGTCAGCACGGAGCGGATCGCGCGCATGCGCTGGTCGCTCGTGGAAGCGCCCATCAGCCTCGACCAGCCGCTGTCGGATGACTCCGGCCTGTCGCTGCTCGACGCGGTCGAGGACCCGAGCCACGTCGCCCCGGCCGAGCAGATCGACGCCGCGCTGCTGCTGTCGCAGCTGCAAGAGGTGTTCGGCCAGCTCAGCCCGATCGAGGCCGACATCCTGCGCAAGCGGATGGGTATCGGCGAGGAGCCGGAGCTGACGCTGAAGGAGATCGGCGAGCGCTACTCGCTCTCGCGTGAACGGATCCGTCAGCTCCAAGAGCAGGCGCTCACCAAGCTGCGCGGGGAGTTCCGCCGGCGAAACCTGTTGTAGCCGGGGCGGCGGGCGGCCTGTCGGGCGCGGCGGACGGCCCCGGCCCGCGGGCAGGGCGTTGACCGCGGGCGCCAACCGTTGCACGCTTTCGCCACCCCCGCTCATGGTTGTACCGGCAAGTCCCTCCGACACCAGGCCCAAGCCGCGTCGGCCACGCAGCTGGACAATGCACTCGATCCCGCTCGACGAGGATCCGCTGCCGGAGACCCTCGGCGGGCCGATCGGCCCCGGCGGCAAGCCGTCCGAGGTCGAGGTGCTCGGCGACCTGCGCGGTCACGTGCTGGCCGGTCGCTACGTGCTGACCGAGCTGCTCGGATCCGGCGACCTCGGTTGCGTCTACTCCGGCCGCGACCAGGCGAGCAACCAGCAGGTCGTGGTCAAGGTGCTCGCCGCGCCCGAGCAGCGCGAGGTGGTGGCGCGGATCGCCGAGCGGGCCCGCCGTCGCCTGGGAGTGCGTCACCCGTGCGTCGCCGCGGTGCTCGCCGAGGGCACCATGGGCGGCCTGTGGTACGCGGTGATGGAGCACGCGGAGGGCAAGAACCTCTACCACGCCGAGGGCGACCCGCGCTTCGAGGGCGCCGGCCTGCTCAAGCTGGCGGCCGAGCTGGCCGAGGGCCTGGCCACGCTGCACGCGCTCGGGGCCCCGCACGGGGCGATTTCGCCGGGCAACCTGGTGTGGAGCCAGGCCGGGGTGAAGCTGGTCGACCTCGACGTGCAGGCGCCGGGGCACCTGTCCGGAGGGGCAGAGCCGGCCGCGTCGACCGATGTGTCGATGCTGGCGTCGGTGCTGCTCGAGGTGGCCGGCGTGCGCGAGGCCGAGGCGCCGTGGATCGCCCCGATCGCGCGGGTGGTCCGCGGCGAGGCGCGGCCGAGCGCGGCCGAGTGGGCGCAGCAGCTGCGCAACGCCGAGATCGACGCGTTGAAGCCGGGGGTCGCCGACGCGGCCCGCCACGCCGAGGGCGCCATCGACTCGGCCTGGGACCAGGTGTTCGAGAGCGCGGACCTGCCGTTCCGGCCGTCGAAGGGGAAGGTCACCATCGACACCGGCCTGCACCGCATCGAGCCGCCGCCGAGCCTGGCGGTGCTGTCCTTCGAGGTCGAGGCCGAGACCTTCGTGCTGCCCGACCCGGGGGAAGACGAGCCCGAGTCGGAGGGGCTGTCGGCGACGTCGCTCACTTCGCTGACGGCGCTGGTCGAGGAGCTCGAGCCCGAGGTCGCCGCCAGGTCGCTCAAGCCGAGCAAGTCGGCGAGCGACGAGCAAGAGAGCAAGCCGGCGAGCAAGCCCGAGAGCAAGGCGGAGGCCAAGGCCGCGAGCAAGGAGAGCAAGGCGGAGGCCAAGGCCGCGAGCAAGGAGAGCAAGCCGGCCAAGGACCCGAACCGGCCGGCGACCAGGCCGCCCACGCGGCCGCCGACGTCGCCGCCGCTGGCCGCGTCGCCGCTGGCCACGCCGCCGCTGGCCGCGTCGCCGCTGGCCGCGTCGCCGCCCCAGCCGGTGGCCGCGAGCGAGCCGCAGGCGGCGGCGAGCGACCCGCGAGCGTTCGTCGTCCCCGCGAGCGAGGTGCCGTCGCAGTCGCTGTCCGCGTCGACGACCGCTGCGTCGGCCCCGGTCACCGCGTCGATCACCACCCCGGCCGCGCGGGTCGAGCGCCCGTGGCCAGGTCTGACGACGCCGGCCAACCGCCACACCACCCAAATGGCCCTCGGGCTGCTGGTGATCGCGGGCCTGTGCGCGCTGATCGCCTGGCGCCTGCAATCCTGGGCCACCTCCGACAAGCAGCCGACCGCGCCCGTGGTCAACCAGCCGGCGTCGCCCGAGCCGTCGACGCCGGCGCCGACGGCTGGCCGTTCAGACATGTCCCAAGAGACATCTACATTGGCCCGCGTGGCCCAGGCCGAGACGCCGCCGGGCCAGGCCGAAGCGGCGCCGACGCCGGCGCCCGACGAGGACATGGTGGTGATCGAGACGGCCGGCGAGGCGATCGACGACGTGGCGCCCGGCAACGGCGGCGCCGACCAGCTGAGCGCGGGCGACTTCCGCAAGCTCCTGCTGCGCACCAACCGCTCGCAGCGGGTCCGCCAGTGCTACGAGGAGCACGGGCCCGGCGACGTCGAGCTGGTCGCGCTGGTCGGCCGCGGCGGCAAGGTGCTCAAGCTGCGCATGGACCCGGGCCCGCTGTCCGACTGCCTGCGCAAGGTGGTGCTTCGGCTCGAGTTCCCCCGCGCGGCCCGCCAGGCCCAGCACAACTACGTGTTCCACCCGCCGGACGACGCGAAGTGAGGCGGCGCGCCTGTTCGAAGGGACAGGTGTGCGCGGCTGTCTGTTCCACCCGCCGAACGACGCGAGTTGAGGCGGCGCGGAGCGCCTGGTCGAAGGGACAGGTGCGCTCGACGCCTGTTCCAGCCGCCTGACGACGCGGAGTGAGCGGTGCGCGCCTGCTCGAAAGGGCAGGTGCGGTCGGCGTGCGGATGAACAACCCGACCGTGTGGAGCGACGGGTGGAGGCCGTCGCGGAGCTCGCGCTGGCGACGGGCACCAGCTGCCGGGGCCGGCGGCGTCCGTGGTCGCGTGCGCCCGAGCCCGCCGGCAGCGGAAGGCGACGCTTTGCGCGTCGGACGAGCGCCGGCGCGCGGTGGTTACGGACGCTTTACGTCCCGTCGACCGTCGCTTTGCGCGGCGGGGCGCATAGGCCTCGCCGGGCGGCGTCGAAAGGGCCGTGACGAAAGGAACCACGATGCTGACCACGATTTCGAAGCTGATGATGACGACTGTGTTCGGGCTGACCATGTTCGCGGCGGGCGACGCCGAGGCGGGCAAGCACCACGGCGATCGCGGCGCGAAGATGTGCGAGCGCCTCGAATGCTCCGACGCGCAGAAGACCCAGCTGGCGCAGATCCGCGACAGCCACAAGCCGACGATCAAGGCCGAGCGCGCCGCCTCCCGCGACCTCGAGCAGCAGATCGCCGCCGAGTACGCCAAGCCCTCGTTCGACGCCGCCAAGGTCAAGACCCTGCGCGAGCAGCTAGCGACCCACGAGGCGAAGGCCGACAGCGAGCGCGAGGCGATGAAGGCCAAGATCGACGCGATCCTGACCCCGGCGCAGCGGGCCAAGATGGCCGAGTTCAAGGCCAAGCACAAGGATGGCAAGGGCAAGGGCCAGCACCGCGGGGGCGGCCGCGGCGATCGCAAGGGCCGCGCGATGGGCGTGTGAAGCACGGCGGTGGCGGCCTCTCGATCGGAGAGCCTGCGCCATGAAGCACCGCGCAGCGCGAGACGGGGGAGCGAGACGGGCGCGACTGCGGCGCGCGCCCGTCACAGCGAGCCGCTTCGGCGTGCACGTGGCACCGGTGCGTGAGCGAGACGGGCGAGACGGGGACACGCGCCGGCTCTCGCTCCGCGCACTGCCGCACGAGGGACGCGAGCGCGACTGCGGCGTAGTGGCTGCGATGCTGGCGCACGACGCGAGCGCGACTGCGGCGCGCGAGCGTCGAAACTCTTCGGAGCGCAGGTATCGTTGCGAGCGCGAAGGCGATGCGTGGGCGATGCCTGTCGGAACGCAGGTGTCGTTGCGCGCGCGACTACGGCGCGCGAGCGTCCGAAGCTCTTCGGAGCGCAGGTGTCGTTGCGAGCGCGAAGGCAGGTGTCATTGCGCGCGCGACTGCGGCGCGCGAGCGTCGAAGCTCTTCGGGGCGCAGGTGTCGTTGCGAGCGCGAAGGCGATGCATGGGCGATGCCTGCCGGAACGCAGGTGTCGTTGCGCGCGCGACTGCGGCGCGCGAGCGTCTCGTCGGAGCGCAGGTGTCGTTGCGAGCGCGACTGCGGCGCGCGAGCGTCTCGTCGGAGCGCAGGTGTCGTTGCGAGCGCGACTGCGGCGCGTGAGCGGCGTACGTCTGGCGCGCGACCTGTCGATGCGAGCGCGACTGCGGCGCGCGTCGTGGCTCTCCGAACGCGACCGCGGCGCTCAGGTGTCCGGAGCCAGGACGCCGGTCACGGCGTAGGTGGTCCGGCAGTCGACGGGGCCGTCGGGGAGCTCGCCGAGGAGGCGATGGGCGAGCTCCCCGTGCAGGCCGTCGACCGTGAATTCGCCGTCGAAGCGGGCGTACAGGCCGACGGTGAACAGGCCGACGGCCAGCCCCGAGATGCCGCCGAGGGCGAAGCTGCGGTCGCGGTTCACCGCGCCGGACAGCGCCCACGGCAGCGCGGCGACCTCGGGCTCGTAGGTCAGCCAGCCGTCGACTTGCACGAGCCGGGCCGGTCCGTTGATGCCGATCAGCTGGGCCGCGCCGACGGGGCCGCACAGGTCGACGCCCATGCGCGGCGGGCAGTCGCACTCGAGCACGTCGGCGGCGGTGACGTAGCGGCCGCCGAGCGCCTCCCCGCGGCCGTCGCCGCCGGCCTCGGACAGCTCGATCAGCAGGGCCGGGTCGAGCGGGTCCTGTGCCTGGTCGTCAGGACATGCGCCGAGGGACAGGGCGCAAAAGACAGCCAGGAGCCCGCGGCGACGCACGTGGTCACCGTAGCACTACGCGCCGTGCTCGGCGAGGTAGCCCTCGATCGCGCGCAGGCGCGCGTCGTCGATCACCCGCGGGTGGAGGTAGGCGGCGATCTCGCGGATGGTGACGATCGCCCGCACCGGCGCGCCCAGCTCGGTCTGCAGCTCCTGCAGGGTGCTGACGGACCCGCGGCCGCGCTCCATGCGATCGACGGCGACCACGACCCCGGCGACGGTCACGGCCGCGGCCTTGCGCAGCAGCTCGGCGGCCTCGTGGATCGACTTGCCGGAGGTGATCACGTCGTCGACGATGACCACGCGGGCGCCGTCCCAGGGGGCGGTGCCGACGAACACGCCGCCCTCGCCGTGGTCCTTGGCCTCCTTGCGGTCGAAGCAGAACGCGACGTCGCCGCCCGCCCGCGCCTGCGCGATCGCGGTCGACACCGCCAGCGGCACGCCCTTGTACGACGGCCCGAACAGCAGGTCGCAGGCGAGGCCCTCGCGCTGCAGGCACTCGGCGTACGCCTCGCCGAGGCCGGCGATCGCCGCCCCGGTGCGCAGCTGGCCGGCGTTGATGAAGTAGGGCGAGCGGCGCCCCGACTTCAGCGTGAAGTCGCCGAAGCGGAGCACCTCGTGGCGCACCAGGAGGTCGATGAAGCGCTGCTTGTAGCTGTCCACGCGGCGCCTATAGCACGGCCGCGGGCGGGCCAGCGAGCGGCAAGCGGACGACCAGCCGCGCCCCGGGGCGGGCCTCGCCGGCCTGCTCGCGGCCCTCGGCGGCGATCGTGCCGCCGTGAGCGCGTGCGATCTGCGCGCACAAGTAGAGCCCGAGGCCGGCGCCGCCGTGGTCGCGCGCGCGGGCGTCGTCGAGGCGGTAGAACGCCTCGAACACGCGGGCCCGCTCGGCCGGCGGGATCCCGGGGCCCTCGTCCTCGACCGCGATCGTGACGTCCGTCGCGCCGCCGCTGGCCGTGATCCACACATGTCCTTGAGGACAGGCGCGGCGGGCGTTGCTCAACAGGTTGGTGATCAGGCGGTCGAGCAGCAGCGGGTCGCCGACCAGCCCCAGCTCCGGCGGCGTCACCTCGATCTCGGCGGCGACCGGCGCGCCCAGGCGGGCGAGGAACGGCGCCAGGTCGATCGGCGCGCGCTGCACCGGCGAGGCGTGCGGGCCCGACAGCTCGAGCCGGCCGGAGGTCAGCAGGTCCTGCACGAGCGTGGCGAGCTCGCCGAGGTCCTGCTCGAGCTCGACCGCGCCCAGGCGGATCCGCGCGCTCGCCGGGTGCTCGGGCAGCGTCTCGGCGCGCTCGGCCAGCAGCTCGGCGAGCACGCGCAGGCGGGCGATCGGGGTCTTGAGCTCGTGCGAGACGTTGGCGAGCAGCGAGCGCTGGCCGCGGAGAAGCTCGCCGAGCTGGTAGGCCATGTCGTTCATCTCCTGGCCGAGGCGATCGATCTCGTCGCCGCGCGGGTCGACCTGGACGCGGTGACTGAGCTCGCCGCGGGCGATCCGGGCGGCGCCGTCCTCGAGCACCGCGAGCCGCCGCGTCAACGAGCGCGCCAGCAGCCAGGCCGACGCGCCGAGCAGGCCGACCAGGCCGATCACGCCGAGCGCCAACGTGCGGGCGCGACGGCTGGATTGGTCGCCGGTGTCGGCGATCAGCACCGCCCGGTCGCCGATCGCGAACGCGAGCTGCGGCTCGCCGGACCGCTCGCGCAGCATCACCGGCGCGCCGCGCTCGAGCCGGCTGCGCTGGCGCGGCCGCAGCGGCCGCAGCGGCGGGGTGGTCGGGTCGCCGGCCAGGTGCGCGCCGTCGGGGCCGCGCAGGGCGATGCGCAGCTCGAGCGCGCCGGCCAGCGCCGCGACCGCGCGCTCGAGGTCGCCGTCGCCGGCCAGCGCCGCCAGCAGCGCCGGCTTGTGCGCCTCGACTACGGCGTCGGCGGCCTCGACCCACCCGGCGTCGTGGCGCTCGCGGGTGGCGAACTGGACGATCGAGGCCATCGTCACGAACGCCAGCACGGCGGCGAAGAAGGTGAAGAACACGCGGCCGAACAGGCCGCGGCGCCAGCGGGACAGGGCGGCGCGGCGTGTTCGCGGGGCCGGCGACGGATCGCTCACGCAGCGCCCTCGGGCGCGTCGTCGAGGACGTAGCCGACGCCGCGGACCGTGCGGATGAGGCCTGCGGCGCGCGGGTCGGCGGCGGCGAGGGTGCCGCGGATCTTGCTGAGCTGGACGTCGATGCTGCGGTCGACCGAGGGGTCGTAGGTGCCGGGCGGCTGGCCCCTCAGCGCGCGCAGACGTTGGTACAGCTGCTCGCGCGAGAGCACCTGGCCGCGGGCCTCGAGCAGCAGCCAGAGGAGGTCGAATTGGTGGGCGGTCAGGTCGCAGGCGGCGCCCGCGACTTCGACCCGGCGGCGGGCGCGGTCGACGACCAGCGGGCCGCAGCGCAGCGTGCTGGCCGGGCCCTCCGGCGACGGCACCGCCCGCCGCAGCACCGCCCGGATCCGGGCCACCAGCTCGCGCGGACTGTACGGCTTGGGCAGGTAGTCGTCGGCGCCGAGCTCGAGCCCGAGGATGCGGTCGATCTCCTCGCTGCGCGCCGACAGCATGATGACCGGCAGCGCCGAGCGCTGTCGCAGGCGCCGGCAGACCTCGAGGCCGTCGAGGCGGGGGAGCATGAGATCGAGCAGAATCACGTCGAATTCGCCGCTGAGGGCGCGAGCGAGCCCGGCTTCGCCGTCACCGGCGACCTCGACGGCGAGCTCGTGGCCCTGGAGGTATTCCGCGGTGCGTTCGGCCAGGCGGACATCGTCTTCGATCAGGAGCACCTTCGCCGGGGTTTGCATGGTTCCCGTTCGTGGGTGGGTGGTGGGAGCGGTGGAGCGCGAGCCGGGCCGGCAGCGGCGTGGCGCCGACGGCTCGGGGGTGAACGCGGGGCCGGGGCGCGTGCCGTGGTTGACACGACAGCGGGCCCAGAGTACCCCATGAGCCATGCAGTACCACTGCTCCCGCTGCCACTACGTGCTCACGGCGCCCGCCGGGACTGACGGCGACGGCGGCGAGCTCCAGTGTCCGCGTTGCAAGGCCGAGGCCGGGCTCGAGCCGCAGCTCGCCACGCCGCTGCCGATGAAGCTGTTCGCCGCGTTCCTGGGGCTGTCCCTCGTGGCGGTCGTCGCCTCGCTGGTGATGTCGGCCGGGCCGGCTTCGGGCGCCGGCTGACAGGTGTCCGCCCCCTTCTGCTTTGTGCTATGGTGCCGCCAGCGAGCTAGCCCTTGATTATCCGTTGCACGAAATGCAGCACCGAGTTCGACCTGGACCCGAGCCAGGTCGGTCCCGAGGGCGTGACGCTGCGTTGCTCGGTCTGCAGTCACATGTTCCACGCCGAGCCGGAGCCGGAGCCCGACCTCGGCGGCGGCCCGTGGCGCATGGCGACGGTCGAGAAGCACCTGTTCGAGCTGCCCACGCTGCGCGAGATCGTCGAGCAGGTCGAAGACGGTCGGCTGCGCCCTGACGACCAGATCTCTCACACCGGTCAGCACTGGATCAAGCTCGGCGAGATCCCGGAGTTCTCGCCGCTGTTCATCGGCAAAGAGGGCCTGTCGCGGATGTTCCGCGCCATCGAGTCGACGTCGGCGATCGAGCTCGGCCCGCCGCCCACGTTCGGCACCGGCGTCGACGAGCCCGCGCCGATCCGCCGCGAAGAGACGCACCGCTTCGATTTGGGAGAGCTGCGCGAGCTGCCCGAGCCGGCGCTGTCGCTGCTCGACGACGACGGCCCGCTGCCGGCGCCGCCGCAGTTCGACACGCCCTCGCCGCCGCCGCGGACGACCCGCTCGCAGCGGCGCACCGGCAACGTGTCGTCGATGCTCGACGCGGTCACCAAGGCGGTCAGCAGCGACAGCCTGCCGCGCGTCGAGGACGAGGACGACAGCCCGCGCGCCGACACGCGCGAGCGCAGCCAGCCGATCCTCGTGTCCGACCTGGCCCGGCGCGCGGCCCAGAGCGTGGCCGCGGCGGTCCAGCGCGTCGAGGGCCAGCGGGCCACCGAACGCGCCGCCCGCGAGAAGTCGCGCTCGAGCTCCGAGTCGTCGCGGCCCGGACCTGAACTTTCGGCCAGGCTCGGCGAGCGCTCGTCGGAGCTCGACGCCTCGGAGCGCCGCCCGGTCCGCGACAGCGAGCGCTCGGCCACCTCGGCGGCGGTCAGCGCCGCGGTCGCCGGCGCCGCGATCTCGGTGCCGCCGTCGCCGTCGCTGACGTCGAACCCCGGGCTCGAGCCGTCGCATCCGGCCGGCGCCTCGCTCACCGCGCCCGAGGGCCCGCGCGCGCCCGACGTCGTCATCGTCAAGGTCGAGAGCCCGAACAAGGGCCAGGCCGGCGTCTACGCGCTCGCCGGGGTGCTGGTCGCGCTCGGCATCGTGTTCGGCATCCCCGGCATCCGCGAGCGCCTGCTCAACCTCGGCGGCGACCCGGCGGTGGCCGTCAAGGGCGCCGAGGTCAAGCCGCCGGCGCAGGAGCCGAGCGAGTTCGCCGCGGCCCGCAACGCCATGCGGACCCTCGGCCTCGCCAAGACCAAGCAGGCCATCACCGATCTCGAGCGCGTCGTCGACGACCCCGAGCGCGACCCGGCGGTGGTCGCCGCGGCCAAGTTGACGCAGGCCGAGGTCATGCTCCTGCGCGTGTTGTCGGCCCAGATCGCGATCATGCTCGAGCCGGCCGACCGCGCCCTGCCGCAGGCGGTCGACGCCGACCTGGCCGACGCCGGCGCGCTGGTCGAGGCGGCGAGCGCCGGCGCCGATCCCAACCAGGCCGCGCGCGTGCAGGCGCTGCTGGCCCTCGCGCAGGGCAAGCTCGACGCGCCGCCCGAGGGCGCCGCGCCGGAGCTGCGGGTGCTGGTCCTCGGCGCGCCGCTGTGGCGCGACCCCACGGCGCCGATCCCCAACGGCCTCATCACCTCGCTGCAAGGCGTGCCCAACCCGAGCGCGCTCCACCAGTCGCTGCTCGCGCTGGCGCTGTGGCGCAGCGGCGACGACGAGGGCGCGCGCAAGGTGCTCGACGGCGTGCTCGGTCGCGTCGGCGACATGCAGGCCGCGGTCGCCCTGCGGGCCGCGCTCGACCGCAGCGCCGCCGAGAAGGGCGAGACCTTGCCGCCGCCGCCCGAGCCGCCGCCGGAGCCGACGCCCGCCGATCCGACCGGCGCCGGGGCGCCGCCCGAAGACCCGATCCAGCCGCACACCGACCCGGGCTCGCGGCCGCCGGTGCGCACCAATCCGACGCCCGAGAACGAGGCGACCGGTACGCTCATCACCACCGGCTGCGAGAAGGTCCGCGGCGGCGACCCCGACGGCGGCATCAAGCTGCTGCTGCAGGCCCACGACAAGCTCGGCGGCTCGCGCAACCTCGATCTGTGCCTGTGCCTCGGGGCCGGCTTCCTGGCCAAGAACACCCACGACTCCGCGCTCTCGTGGTTCAAGCGCGCGGTCAGCCAGGCGCCGGCCAACCGCGAGGCGATCGCCGGGGCCGCGCGCGCGGCCGAGCTGGCCGGCAAGCACGGCGTCGCGGTCGATTACTACCGCAAGCTCGTCGAGATCGAGCCGGGCAACCAGACCGCCCGCAACTACCTGGCCAAGCACGACAACGCCGGCAAGAGCACCCCGCCGCCCGAGGATCCGGGGGACCTCTTGCCGGTCGGGAAGAAGTCGCCCTGAGCGGTCGCCCACGGCTGCTCAGCTCAAACCTGGGGAGGGCGTGATGAGCAGCGGAACTCTGAGCGAACAAGAACAGCAGTTGCGCGAGGACCTGGCCCGCCGGCGCGAGGCCGTCCAGGTCCGTCAGTCCCAGATCTCGGTCGACGAGCGCGAGGAGCAGCGCCGGCTGCACTGGATGCGCTGCCCCAAGTGCGGCAGCGAGCTCGCCGAGGTCCAGTTCCGGGCCGTCAAGGTCGACAAGTGCTTCTCGTGCAACGGCGTGTTCCTCGACGACGGCGAGCTCGAGCAGCTGACCGGAAAGCCAGGTTGGTTCGAGGGCATGCTGCGCTTCTTCAAGAGCTGAGCCGCCGCCGGTGATGCTGGCCTCGCTCGACGACCTGCGTTACCTCGAGGCGTTCGAGCGGCTCGGCTCGGCCACCGCCGCCGGCCGCGACCTCGGCGTCGCAGCGTCGACCGTGTACCGCCGGATCGCCGCCCTCGAGCAGGCCGTCGGCTTCGTCTGCCTCGAGCGCTCGCGCGGGATCACGACCGCCGGCCGCGAGCTCGCCGCGCTCGCGCGCAGCACCGGCGCCACCCTCGCCGGCATCGCCCGCCGCGCCCGCGAGCGCCGCGAGGAGGTGCGCGGCACGATCACCGTCACCACCATCGACGGCTTCGGCCCGCTGCTGGTCGCGCCGATCGCTGCGCTCGCGGCCGCCTTCCCGCTCCTGCGGGTCGACGTGCACATCTCCGACGCCGGCCTCAGCCTGCGCAAGGGGCAGGCCGAGATCGGCCTCGGCCTGCTGTCGAACCCGCCGAACACTCTCGTCGGGCGCAAGCTGTTCCCGGTCCACTTCGGCGTGTACGGCACGCGGGCCCTCGCCGCCGAGCCGGAGCACGCGCGCTGGCTGGTGCTCGGCGCGCCGCTCCACACCAGCTGGCTCGGCCAGTGGGAGCGCGAGCACGTGCCGACCGACCGCGTCGCCTTCGCCACCCCGTCGCGGCGCCTGCTCGTCGACCTGACCGCCGCCGGCGTCGGCCTCAACCTCATGCCCGCGCGCCTCGCCGCCGAGCACCCCGAGTTGGTCGAGCTCAAGCAGTTCCGGGCCGCTACCGCCGCGCTGACCCGCCCCGCGTGGATCTTGACCCACCCCGACCTGCGCAAGGACGCTCGCGTCTCGGTGGTGATGAAGGTGCTGGCGAAGCACCTCGCGCAGGCCGACGGCTAGGCGGGGTCGGAGACAAAGAAGCGCGGCGGGAAGCGTCCGGGCCGGGGACCCTCGAATGGGAGAGTCGAGCGGAGGATGCCCGGACTGAGCCGCCGCGCGAAATTCGAGCGGCATGCGGCCGCGCCGCTCACATCTGCGGCTTGAGCAGCCCGATCTCGATCAGCCGCTGCGTCAGGTACTGATCGGCCGTGATCGGCTCGGGGTAGTGGTTCGGGTTGTCGGGGGTGATGCACGACGGCAGCGACTCGATCGAGAACTCCGAGTTGGGGTGGAGGAAGAACGGGATCGAGTAGCGGGGCACCTCGGCGTAGGGCGAGGGCGGGTTGACCACGCGGTGGGTGGTCGAGCGCAGCACGTCGTTGGTGAGGCGCTGCAGCATGTCGCCGACGTTGACCACGATCGCCTCGGGGATGGTGGTGACCGGGACCCACTGGCCGGCGCGGCTCAGCACCTCGAGGCCGGGCTCGCCGGAGCCGATGAGCAGGGTGATGAGGTTGATGTCCTCGTGCTGGCCGGAGCGGACGCTGCCGGGGTCGCCGCGGCCGGGCGCGAGCGGCGGGTAGTGGATCGGGCGCAGGATCGAGTTGCCGTGGTCGGTCTTGTCGGCGAAGTAGTGCTCGTCGAGGTCGAGGCCGAGGGCGACCGCGCGGAGGACCCGGTCGCCGAGCGACTCGAGCTGTTGGTAGAGCGCCCACGTCGCCTCGCGGAAGCCCGGGATCTCGGTCGGCCAGATGTTGGGCGGGTAGTGGGTCGTCCACGCCGCGCCGGCCACGTGCTCGCGGCCGACGTGCCAGAACTCCTTGAGGTCGACCGCCGGGCTGTCCTTGGCGTGCTCGACGCCGAACGGCGTGTAGCCGCGGGCGCCGCCCTTGCCGACCCTGTAGGCCGTCTTGGTCGCCAGCGGCAGGTCGAAGAACGCCCTGATCACGCGGTACGCGTCGGCGATGACCGCGTCGGGGATGCCGTGGTGCGACACCGCGACGAAGCCGATCTCGCGGTAGGCGTGGTTGAGCTCGCGGACGAACCCGGCCCGCTCGCGCGGGTCGTCCGAGCGGTCGAAGCGGCGGATGTCGAGGATCGGTACCAGTTCGGTGGACATGTCTTTTGGTTCCTGGTCGAAAAACCAGATCAAAGCGCAGGGACGATCAGAGGAGCGCGCCCGCGACGCAGGCGGTGGAGAAGTTGGCGAGCGTGGCGGTGACGAGGGCCAGCGCGCCGAGGCGGGCGATGTCGGGCTTGCGCTCGGGCACCAGCGCCCCGAGGCCGCCGATCTGGATGCCGATGCTCGACAGGTTGGCGAACCCGCACACCGCGAAGGTGGCGATCGCCACGGTGCGCGGGTCGAGCCCGCCGGCGGCCGCGTGGAGCTGCTGGAACGCCACGATCTCGTTGACCGCCATGCGCGTGCCGAGCACCCCGCCGACGGTGGTCGCCTCGGACCAGGGGATGCCCATCAGCGCGGCGATCGGCGCGAAGCCCCAGCCGAGCACGCGCTCGATCGACAGCGGCGCCCCGAACGCGGGGATGAGGCCGACGATCGCGTTGAGCAGCGACACCAGGGCGACGAACGAGATCAGCATCGCGCCGACGTTGGCGGCCAGGCGCAGGCCGTCGCTGGTGCCGCTGGCGGCCGCCTCGAGGATGTTGCGGTTGTTCTCGACCGGCGCGTCGCGGACCATCCCGGCCGTCTCGGGGGTGCCGGTCTCGGGCACCACCAGCTTGGCGAACACCAGCGAGATCGGCGCGGTCATCGCCATCGCCGTGAGGAGGTGCTCGATCCTCACCCCACCGAACAGCACGTAGGCGCCGAGGATCGCGCCCGACACCGAGGCCATGCCGGCGACGATCACCGTGAACAGCTCCGACTCGGTCAGCTTGGACAGGAACGGCCGGATCGTCAGCGGCGCCTCGGTCTGGCCCATGAAGATGCTGGCGGCGATGCACAGCGACTCGGCCCCGCTGGCGCCGAACACGTGGACCATCGCCCGCGCCAGCACGCGGACGATGAGCTGCATCACCCCGAGGTAGTAGAGCACCGCGAACAGCGCCGCGACGAACACGATCGTCGGCAGCACCTGGAACGCGAAGATCATGCCGATGCCGCTGGCGCCGCCCTTCGGCAGCCCGAGCTCGCCGAACAGGAAGCCCGAGCCGACGAACGCGTGGTCGAGCACCGCCTGCACCGCCTGGGCCGCGTGGGCCAGGCCGACGCCCCCTTGCGGCAGCTTGAGCAGCAGCAGGCCGATGATCCACTGCAGCACCACGCCCCACAGCACCACCCGCAGCGAAACCGCCTTGCGGTCGCGGCTGAGGGCGTAGCCGACGCCGAGCAGGACGACGAAGCCGACGACGCTGACGAGCTGGAGGGGCATCCGTCGCGGACTTTAGCAGTCCGTCCGAGGCGCGTGGAGGGAGGGTGTCCACATTTCACGGCGCCGCGATCGCCGGCGGGCGCGGCTTTACAGCGCCTCTCTCCGCGGGGCACCATCCGTGCGCCCGCATGGCCAAGCTCTACTTCCGTCACGGCACCATGGACAGCGCCAAGACCCTGAACTTGCTGGCGGTGGCCCATAACTACCGCAGCCAGGGCAAGCGGGTGCTCCTGCTGAAGCCGCGGATCGACGACCGCTTCGGGGCAGGCGCGATCGCCTCCCGCGCCGGCCTGCACGCCGAGGCCGACCTCCTGCTCGACCGCGACAGCGTCCTCGACCCCGCCCAATTCGCCGGCGTCGACTGCGTCCTCGTCGACGAGGCCCAGTTCCTGTCGGCGCGGCTCATCGAGCAGCTGCGCGTGCTGACCCAGGGCGGCCCGCCGGTCATCTGCTACGGCCTGCGCACCGACTTCCGCACCGAGCTGTTCGAGGGCTCGCGGCGGCTGCTCGAGCTGGCCGACAGCATCGAGGAGGTGAAGGTCACCTGCCAGTTCTGCAACCGCAAGGCGATCTTCAACCTCCGCCACGGGGGCGGCGAGGCGGTCACGGAGGGCGAGCAGATCCAGCTCGGCGGCGCCGAGAGCTACGCGCCGGCCTGCTTCACCTGTTATCAGGCCCGCACCTCCCTGTTCCCGCCGCTGCCCCCGCGCAGCGACGCGTAGGCCCTCGCGGGGGCGACGTCCCGGGGGCCGCTCGCGGCCCTCGCCGCGGGGTTCCTGCCGCAGAAGGACGCGGCCCGATTCGTCGGTCCCCAGGGCCCGCAGCTCGCTGTTCCAGCCGCAGCCCGGCATTCCACTTCGCCTGTCCGCAGCTCCGCCGCCTGCTGTGATTGCCGCGGAGGCCGTCGGAACGACGCGTAGCCCGGCATTTCGCGGTTCCCGTCGCAGCCGCCGCAGCGCGCTGCGAGCGGCCGCGGGCCTCTGCATAGAGACCGGCGCGTCGGCGCGGGACCCGGACTCGCCGCATTCGCAGAGCCCCGCGTAACAGCGATCACACGCCGACCCGGTCGCCTGGGGTCTTCAGGGACCACCTGGTCCTCGGGACAGCCCCCAACAATCGCAGCACATTGACGCGGATCGCGGAAATTGGCTTCCCGGGCCGATCTCCGGGCCCCCGGGGCCCTCGGGGGTGCACTGAACGAACGTTCAAATCGCGGTCGGCGCAGCTCCGGCACTCACAAGTTTGTATGTGAAATTTCAACGGGCTCCCCAGTTGGTTACGCCGGCGACATGGACACCGACGTCGCCCGCGGCGCGAGGGAATGTCGCCGAGACGTCTCTGATTTTCTCCTGGAGCCTCGGCCCCGCCGCCGGCCTCGTCGCGTACCATGACTTCCCGAGAGCCGTGTTCTCGGGCCGTACGGATAGAGTGCTACGCCTGGCGACGCCGCCGGTGCTGGCGGCGTTGCTGGCATGCGTGCGCCCGCCGCTGGGGACGACCTGTCCCAAGATACAGCCCGGCGCCCTGGTCCTGACCGAGTTCCGCGAGGACCAGCCGGGCTCGTACCGCCAGTGGATCGAGCTGTACAACGCCTCCGACGAGCCGATCGAGCTGGCCGGGCTGCGGCTGCAGTTCACCCGCAACGACGGCAAGCCCGACGGCAGCTTCCTCGTCCGCGACGAGGCCCTGGTGGTCGAGCCCGGGGACTACGTGGTGCTCGGCAGCGACGACCCGGAGCGCGCGCCGTACCTCGACTACAGCTACCTGGTCGACTGGTACAGCCCGTCGAACCCGGACAACCCGCGCGACCTGCCGAAGGGCGGCCTCGTCGAGGTGCGCGCCTGCGGCGTCCTGATCGACCGCGTCGTCCTGCGCAACCTGACGCAGGTCGACCCGAGCGCGCCGCCGAAGGGCACCACCTTCTGGCCCGGCGACCCGAGCGCCGCCGACAACGACGAGGGCGCGAACTGGTGCGTCGACGACTTCACCACGTCGACCGGCATCGGCGTGTTCGGCACCCCGGGGGAGGCCAATCCGCCATGTCCCTGACGACATGGTCCAAGGTACAGGCTCGCCGGGTCGCGCTCGCCGCCCTGGCGGGCTTGACTCTGGGGAGCTCGGCCTGCAACCCGGTGGTCCACCGGTTCGACCGCACCACCGTCGTCTCCAGCCTGGCCAAGGGCAACGACGCGGCGCTCATCATCGGCGAGTTCCCGCTGATGAAGGTCACCGACGGCGACACCATCCGCGTCGCCGGCCTCGACGCCAGCATGCGCCTGCTCGGCCTCGACACCGAGGAGACCTTCAAGCGCAAGTCCGAGTACATGGAGTTCGACAAGGGCTGGGAGCGCTACCTCGCCGACGCCCAGGCCAAGACCAAGAGCCCGGTCAAGATCCCGACGCCGATGGGCGAGGAGGCCAAGAAGTTCGCCGAGGCCTTCTTCAAGGGCGTGCGCAACGTCCGGCTCGAGCGCGATCACCCCAAGGAGATCCGCGACTTCTACAACCGCTACCTCGCGTACGTGTTCGTCGAGAAGGACGGCAAGACCTACAACTACAACGTCGAGTGCGTGCGCGCCGGGATGAGCCCGTACTTCAGCAAGTACGGCTACTCGCGCCGGTTCCACAAGGAGTTCGTGGCCGCCCAGGAGGAGGCCCGCGCCGCCAAGCGCGGGATCTGGGACCCGGCCAAGCAGCACTACACCGACTACGACCGCCGCCTCGAGTGGTGGAACCGCCGCGGCGACTTCATCCAGGCGTTCGAGCTGGAGGCCGCCGACCACCCCAACTGGATCGTCCTGACCCACTGGGACGCGATCGACCGCCTGCAGAGCAGGGTCGGCCGCGAGGTCGTGATCCTCGGCGCCATCGGCGACATCCGCGAGACGGCCGGCCCGACCAAGGTCCTGCTCAGCCGCCGCCGCACCGGCAGCCTGCCGCTGATCTTCTTCGACAAGGACGTCCTGGCCCGCTCCGGCGCGCTCGAGGCCCGCGGCGAGTTCGTGGTCGCCCGCGGCGTCCTCACCAAGTACTTCAACAAGTACAAGAAGCAGGACGAGCTGCAGATCGTCGTCACCGTGCCCGGGCAGATCCAGCACGAGGTGCTCGCGCCGGCCGACCCGGAGCAGGCCGTCGCCGCGGATGTCCCCGAGGACACGTCCCAAGAGACAGAAACCAAGGAGCCTGTCCCCCAGGACACGGCCAAGCCCGACGCCGGCGACGCGCCGGCCGACCCCCGCGAGAACGACGCCGCCGAGCGCGAGGACAGCCTCGCGCCGCCGGGCGCCGCCGACTGACGCCCGTCCGGGCGAGACCGAGATCCGACCATGAACCGCCGCACGCTCGCCCGCCTCGCCCTCGTCGTCTCCGTCGCCCCGTCGTGGGGCTGCGGCGACAGCAACGCCACCAGCGACACCGACGCCGGCAGCTGCGTGGCCGCGCTGCGCGGCGGCGAGCTGGTGATCACCGAGTACATGCCCGACCCCAAGGGCAGCGACGCCGACGGCATCGAGTGGATCGAGGTCCACAACCCCGGCAGCGCGGCGGTCAGCCTGAGCGGCGTCGGCCTCGTCTACAGCAAGGCCGACGGCACCGACTCCAAGGGCCACCTGATCCAGGGCGCCGTCGAGATCCCGCCCGGCGCCTACATGACCTTCGGCGCGGTCACCGACGAGACCCGCCCGGAGTACATCGACTACGGCTACGGCACCGACCTCGGCTCGATGTCCAACACCTCGGGCCTCCTGACCGTGCGCTGCGGCAACGTCGTCGTCGACGAGGTCCTCTACGACGCGACGCGGATCAAGGACGGCGTCAGCACCACCCTCGACGGCCAGGTCACGCCCGACGCGACCGCCAACGACGACCTGGCCCTGTGGTGCACCGCGCCGACCGACGGCGAGCCCTACTTCACGACCGAGTTCGGCTCGCCGCGCCAGCCCAACGCCGCCTGTCCGCTGGCGGCCCCCGAGTCGTGCGGCCAGTGCTACGACGGCGGCGCCCTGCGCGACGCGCTCGCGCCGGCCGCGGGCCAGCTGGTGATCACCGAGGTCATGGCCAACGCCGGCCTCACCACCATGACCGTCGGCGAGTGGTTCGAGCTGCAGGTGACCGGCGGCGAGTTCGACCTCAACTGCCTGCAGTACGGCAGCAACACCACCAAGTTCGCCTCCGACCCCGAGAGCGCGCAGGTGCTGCAGCAGCCCGAGTGCTTCAAGGTCGGCGCCGGCGACACCGTGCTGTTCTCGCAGAAGCAGTGGGAACAGACCGACGTCGTCATGAAGCTGACGCTCAACGACAGCGCCAGCGACTCGAACCCGAGCCCCGGCGTGTACATCGCCTACGGCGGCCAGATCCTCGACGAGATCCACTACCCGAACCCCAAGGACGGCATCGCCTGGAGCCTCGACCCCGGCTCGACGACCGTCGCCGGCAACGACGACCCGGCCAACTTCTGCCTGGCCTACAACGCGTTCGCCGAGGGCGACTTCGGCACGCCGGGCGCCCCCAACCCGGTCTGCCTCAAGAACCCGTGCGACGACGGCGGCACCGTCCGCGAGGCGGTCGCACCTGTCCCCGGGGACATCCTCATCACCGAGGTCCACGCCAACGTGTCGACCGGCATCGGCGAGCCGGCCGGCGAGTGGGTCGAGTTCTTCACCCCCGTCAGCTTCGACCTCAACGGCCTGCAGCTCGGCAAGTCGGCCGACTCGATCAGCTTCACGTTCCCCAACGATCAGTGCCTGCCGGTCGGCCCCGGCTTCGTCCTGCTGGCCCGCAGCGGCGCCACCGGCGACATGCTCGCGCCCGCCGGCAGCTACGGCAGCCTGCAGCTCGGCAACACCTCCGGCACCCTGTGGATCGGCGTCGGCGGCGTCGAGCTCGACCAGATGCCGTACGACTCGCCGAAGGACGGCGTGGCGCGCCAGGTCGACGCGGCGGTGATCGACGCGTTCGAGCAGTCGCTCGATCCGACCCTCAACGATCCGGCCGAGGCGCGCTGCGACGCGACCGTCCCGTACGCGCCGTTCAACACCGACCTCGGCACGCCCGGCGCCGAGAACGCTGTGTGCGGCGGGGCGCCGCCGACCGGGCAGTGCACCGACCCCGACACCCAGGCGCCGCGCGACATCGATCCGCCGCAGGCCGGCGAGCTCCTGATCACCGAGTGGATGGCCAACCCCTCGCAGGTCGGCGACACCGAGGGCGAGTGGTTCGAGCTGTTCGCCGACGCCGACTTCGACCTCAACGGCCTCGAGCTCGGCAAGGTGTGGGACCCGTACACCGTCGGCGACACGGTGCCGGCCGCCGGCGACTGCCTCGAGGTCAAGGCCGGCAATTCGGTGCTCATCGCCCGCTCGGCCGACGCCGCGGTCAACGGCGGCCTGCCGGCGCCGCAGTTCGTCACCAAGCTCAGCCTCGGCAACTCGAACGGTGGCCTGTTCGTCGGCCACGGGGGGATCGAGCTCGACCACGTCGCCTACGCGTCGAGCAGCGACGGCGACTCGACCCAGCTGTCGCTCGAGTTCATCACCCCGGGCGCGCTCGACGTCGCGGTCAACGACGACCCCGCCAACCTCTGCTTCGCCGAGGCGCTCTACAACGCGACCGACAAGGGCAGCCCGGGCGCGCAGAACGTCGCCTGCGGCGGCGGCTTCGTCGACCCGTGCTTCGACGCCCAGCTGAACGCCATGCGCGAGAAGCACTCGCCCGGCGTCGGCGACCTGGTGATCACCGAGTTCGTCGCCAACCCCTCGGGCACCGAGACCGACCGCGAGTGGTTCGAGGTGCTGGCCAACGCCGACGTCGACCTCAACAACGTCAAGGCGCTGTCGAAGTTCGCGCCCACGCCGGCCGAGCTCGCGGCCGCCAAGACCTTCGGCGGCACCAACTGCATCGCGGTGGCCGCCGGCTCGCGCGCCCTCGTGGCCCGCAAGACCGACCCCGCGGTCAACGGCGGCCTGCCGGCGGTCGACGCCGTGTTCGGCTTCTCGCTCGCCAACTCGGCCGGCGTCATCTCGCTGTCGGTCGGCGAGCTCGTGCTCGACGCGGTGCAGTGGGCCACCAGCCAGGGCGAGGACATCGCCACCCAGCTCGACCCCGGCGTCTCGAACCCCGGCCTCAACGACAACACCGACGCCGCACCCTGGTGCGACGCCGTCGGCCCCGGCACCCCCAAGCAGGAGAACCCGGCATGCCCCTGACCCGGCTCGCGCCCCTTCTCGCGTCCATGCACCTCCTGGCCTTCGGGACAGCCGGGTGCGATCGGCCCGGAGCGTCCGACCCGGACGGCGGCGACGCCCCCGAGGAGTCGGTCTGCGGGCCGACCGTCGGCACGGTCGCCAAGGTCATCGACGGCGACACCATCGTGCTCGAGAGCGGCGAGAAGGTCCGCTACCTGCTGGTCGACACGCCGGAGATCACCAACGGCAAGCGCGAGTGCTTCGGCCTCGAGGCCCGCGACTTCAACGCGGAGTACGTGCTCGGCCAGGAGATCCGGCTGACCTACGACGTCGAGTGCGCCGACGCGTACGGCCGCCTGCTGGCCTACGTCGACGCCCCCGACGGCGAGATCAACTCGCTGCTGATCGCCCGCGGCTACGCCTGCGTGCTCGACATCCCGCCCAACGGCGAGGACCGGGCCAGCGAGTTCATGGCCATGCAGCGCACCGCCAAGGACCAGAAGGCCGGGCTGTGGGGCATGTGCGGCGACGTCTGCGGCCCCTGACCGACCCTTGTTAGGATCGAGCTCCCGAACCTCCGGTAGATGACCTCTCACATGTCCTTGCGGCCAGCTTCACCTCGCCGCGCCCGTCGGCGCGGCGCGATCGCCCTCGCGCTCGGGCTCTGCGCCGCGCTCGCGCCCGCCGGGGCCGCCGCGGCCCCGTACGAGACCTTCGTCGACGTCGACGACGAGGACGACCTGCTCGAGCTCAACACCGCCGGCGACATCTCCGGCGAGACCTTCGACACCCTGGTCGAGCTGCTGCGCCGCGGCGTCAACCTCAACAGCGCCTCGCGCGAGGAGCTGTTCACGCTGCCGAACCTGACCTACAAGCAGGTCGACGGCATCATCCGCTACCGCCAGGAGGCCGGCTTCATCTACGACCCGGCCGCGCTGGTGCTCGCCGGCGTGCTGGACCGCGACCAGCTCGAGGCGATCGCGGCGTTCATCTACATCGTCGAGCCCAACCGCCGCTACTCCGCGACCTCCGGCAAGGTCCGCCTGCGCACCGCCTGGTCGCCGCCCGACCGCCGCCTGCCGGCGATGGTCCTCGACGGCCAGGTCCAGACCCTGCGCCACCTCCGGCTCGGCTTCGCCGGCGTGCTCACCCGCAGCCGCGTCGACGACGTCCGCTACGATCCCAACCGCGACGCCCTGTCGGCCGAGCAGCCGCGCCCGCGCGGCTACCTGCCCAAGGTGTACATCCAGTGGGAGGACGACAATTACAACGTCCTCCTCGGCACCTACCGCATCGGCTTCGGCCAGCGCCTCACCTTCGACAACACCCGCAATTACACGCCGAACGGCATCTACCGCGACAACACGATCTACCCGCGGCCGGTCCGCCTGACCCGCCTTTGCAAGGAGTCGGCCGGCGAGCTGGCCGACACGCCGTGCGAGGGCGACCTCGGCGACACCTACGTGACGCCCGACTTCCGCTGGCAGGAGACGCTGCAGGGCATCGCCGCCGGCATCAAGAAGCTCAAGCTGGGCCACGGCTGGATGCAGGCCTACGCGTGGACCAGCGTGCAGGCGCGCAGCATCTATCAATACAAGCTGTACGACCCGGACAAGTGCGACGACCCGCGCAGCGACGACCCGCGCTGCGACGCCCCGCCGATCTACAAGCGCCAGCCCGACCCGTTCGCGCCGACGTCCGAGTTCGGCTACCAGACCCTGCCGCGGATGTTCCGCGAGGTCACGAGCGGCGGCAACGTCAGCTACTTCTTCAACCGCCGCTCGTGGGTCGGCGCCACCGGCTACGGCACCGCGATCAAGTGGCTCACCGGCGGCAAGGACTACGACTTCCAGGAGTGGTCCCGCACCCCGTTCGGCGGCCCGTTCGGGGCCGTGGGCATCAACGGCGCGTGGGGCTACCGCTGGAGCGACCTCGGCATCGAGGTGACGCGCAGCTTCGACTCGATGGCCAAGGCCACCGGCGTCAACCCCGGCGACAGCAAGGGCGGCGGCGGCTGGGCGGCGATCGTCCGCCACACCGCGACCTTCGGCAAGCACGAGATCGAGACGATCGTCCGCTACTACGATACGGAGTTCGCCAACCCGTACGCGCGCCCGCTGGCGTCGCCCGACGTGTACGAGGGCCAGCGCGCCCGCGACGAGGCCGGCGCCCGCATCCGCTACACCGGCAAGCCGAACAAGGCCTCGAACATCCGCACCTACGTCAACGCCTGGGTGTCGCCGTCGACCAAGGCGCCGGGGATCCAGGCCTACCTGCGCGGCGATTATCTGGTGACCCGGTGGTTCCTGCCGGCCTTGTGGGTCGAGTACCGCGACAAGGACATGCGCAAGACCGGCTATCAATACTGCTACGGCGGCGACGTCGGCGTGTCCGACCTGGTCTCCGGTGACGACCTCGACGGCGAGGTCTACAGCGACGAGGCGCTGGTCTACACCAACGTCAACGGCGAGCCGGTCCGCTGCGCCGGCGAGCAGCTCAAGTTCAACCTGCAGATGGCGTTCATGCCGCACAAGCGGGTCAAGATCGTGCCCCGCTACCAGCAGCGCTTCGTCGGCGACCCGCTCAAGGTCGACCCCGACGTCCCGGGCTTCCTCCCCGACGTCTACGAGAACGTCGAGCCCGCCCAGCGCACCAAGTACCGCCGCGACTCGCAGGCGTGGCTGACGATCAGCACCCGCCCGCTCGACCCGCTGCGGATCCGCGCCCGCGTCCGCTGGCTGTCGATGGACACCTCGAGCAACACGCTGCTCGAGCAGTCGCTGTGGAACTACCTGGACGTCGCCTACCTGATCAAGAAGACGTTCATGATCCAGGCCCGCTACGACCTCTACTTCTGGCTCGACAAGCGCCAGAGCACGCTCGATCGCATCCCGTCGCCCGAGCACCGCTTCCTCGTCTCGCTCGAAGGCCGCTTCTGAGCGGCCGGCGAGCAGGGCGGCACGGAGGTGGCGCCGGCTCGCCGGCGAGCGGCGCCGAGACGACTTCGGCTGTGTGAGTCGATATGTCTTTCAAGACATATGATGATGTTTTGTGGTGTGTGCATTCACCCGCGGTAGCGCCTCAAACTGCGCAGCTTGCGCAATGGCGTCTGGGGCCGATTGGGGCGTGGCGTGGCGCACAATCGATGGAGCACGTGCGCCGCGTCGTGGTCGGTGAGAGAGGTCGTTGACGGACGATGTAGGTGTTCCAATTACACCGGCGAGACCGCCATGGAACGCCGCCGTCCCGTCGCCGCACTGTTATCAATGTTCGTGTGCACGCTGCCTGCCGCGGCCTGGGCCTCGCCCGTGCCGCAGGCGCCGATGAGCCTGGGGCGGGCGCAGCACGTGGCCGAATACTTCCCCGGGGTCGGGCTCCTCGTCACCGGCGGTCACGTCGCGGACGGCGCGGGCGAATCCGTCGAGTGCTTCGACGCGGCCGCGGGGGCCTGGAGCCCGCTCGCCGCCGCGCCCGGGGGCCTGTGGGACGCCATCGGCGTGCGCCTGGCCGACGGCCGCTGGCTCGCGCTCGACGCGGTCGTGGGCGTCGTCTACGACCCGACCGCCGACATCTGGCTCGACGTGCCCGCGCTGGCCGGCACGTCCCGCGAGCAGGCGGCGATCAGCCTGCTCGCCGACGGCGACGCGCTGATCGTCGGCGGCCTCGAGACGCCGAGGACCTCATTGCGCTACGACCCGGGCACCGGCGTCCTCGCGGCTCCGCGCCCGCTCGCGCAGGGGCGCAGCAGCCTGACCGCGACGACCCTGCCCGACGGCCGCGTCCTGGCCGCGGGCGGCTGGCGGTGGGGCTACCTGGCCGCGTGGGACGGGGAGATCCAGGAGCCGCTGGCGAGCGCTGAGCGCTACGATCCGGCCGCCGACGCGTGGACCGCGGCGGCCGCGATGGCGACCGCGCGCGAGCGCCACGCGGCGACCCTGCTGGCCACCGGCGAGGTGCTGGTCACCGGCGGTCACAGCTTCGACGTCGCCCTCGGGTCCGATCCGTTCTTCGTCACCGCCTCCGCCGAGCGCTACGATCCGGTCCACGACAGCTGGGCGCCGGCCGCGGCGATGAGCGAGGCGCGGTTCGAGCACACCGCCACGCGCTTGCCCTCGGGCAAGGTGCTGGTGGCCGGCGGTCGCGGCCCTGGCGGGGCGCTGGCGAGCGTCGAGGTCTACGATCCTGCGAGCGACACGTGGACGTCGCTGGCGCCGATGTCGACGCCGCGGTGGTTGCACTCGGCGACCTACGTGCCGGGTCACGGGGTCGTGATCGTCGGCGGCACCTCCGGCTCGATCACAAGCCCGCTGGCGAGCGTCGAGCTCTATCCTTTCGGACAGGTCGCGGCCGGCTCGGCGTGCACCATCGACGACGAGTGCGCCAGTGATTCGTGCTTCGCGGGCGTGTGCGAGTCCGAGGATCCGGGCGGCGACGACTGGGGCGGTCCGTTCGATTGCGCGGCCGATCCCGCGGGCGCGCCGGCCGACGGGATCGGCGTCCTGGGGCTCGTCGGGCTCGGCCTGTGCGGCACGCGTCGCCGGCGGGCCCCGGCGTCCCGGCGCTGAGCTGCCGTGAGTCCGCGTCGGTCTGCGACGGTGAGGCGACCACGGCGTGCCACGGCGCCTGCACGCCCCCGCCCGCGGTGGGTGCGGTCGCGTGAGCACGGGTCGCCGGTCACAGCGACCAGGCGCTGAGCTGCAGGCGCTCGCCGGACACGGGGTCCTCGTCGTGGCTGCGCGGCATGACGATCAGCTCGCCGCACTCGCCGAGGGTGGTAAACAGGAAGCGCCCGCCGGCGATCGTGGCGGCGCCCGGCAGCGGCGTGACGTCCAGCGTGGCGCCCTGGAGCGACACGCGATGGACCTCGACGGTGCGGTCGGCCAGGAACGGGTTGTCGGGGGCCGGCTTGCGCACGACCGGGATCGTCAGGTGATCGCCCGACAGGTACATCTCGCGCGTCCGCGGCAGCCCCAGGTCGTCCGCGACCGCGAACTCGGCCTCCCACAGCGGGCCGCCGTCGCCGGCGGTGCGGGCCAGGAGGCGCAGCGTCCCGGTGTTCAGATCGCCCGCCATCACCGCCCAGCCGTCGGGGATGGCGACTGCACCGATCACGTGCGGCAAGTCGGGTCGGTCGAGCTCGACCAGCCACTCGAGATCGCCGGCGCTGTCGAGGCCGCGCAGGATCACGCGGGACGTGTCTCCCGACTCGGAGGCGTAAGCGACCAGCGCCGCGCCGTCCTCGCGCGAGGCCAGCGCGCCCAGCTTGCCCGCGGCCACCGACACGACCTCGATCGACTCGGTCGCGACGTCGCCCGGCGCGAGCCTGGCCATCTGGACCGGCGCCTCGCCGTCGAGGCCGAGCAACACCGGGACGTCGAGCTGTCCCATCAACCACCACGCGGCCTTCCAGTCGACCAGCTCGGCGCTGGCTTTCGGCGTCCCGTCGCTGGCGAAGCGCGCGACCCATTTCACCTCCGGCGTCTCGTCGCCCATGACCCAGCTCTGCCGGCCCGTGAGCAGCAAGGAGTCGTCGACGTCGCGCTGGATGGCGAACACTGTCCCGCTCCCCGGCAGCAGGTCGCCCTGGTGGAACCCGAGCGGCTCGCCGGTCGCCGAGGTGAGCAGGACGCCGGGGCCGAACTTGTTGGTGAAGCCGTCGCGCGCCATGAACGGCACCGCGAGCCGCCCGTCGGCCATGGTCGTGATGCCGAACTGGTACTCGATCACTTCCAGGCCGGCGTCGCCCGGCGGCTCGATCACTGTCGACCACAACGGCGTGAATGGAGGCTGTCCTTCGGGACATGTCACTGGTTCACCGGTGGTGTCGCCGGTGTCGCTCGTGCTCGTGCTCGTGCTCGTGGTCGGGTCGCCCTCGGTGGTCTCGGTGCCGGTCGTCGAGGGCAGGGGCGCGCCGGTGGTCGGGTCCGGCGGCTCCGCGCTCGTGCTCGTGGTGGTGGTCGGGGTGCTCGAGTCGGTCTCGTCGGTGGCGGTATCGCCCGGCTCGGCGGGCACGTTCGGCCCGCAGGCGGCGGACAGGAGGAGGCCGAGGAGGGGCAGGCGGGGGTTCCGTAGGCGCATGCGAGGGATTGCCGCGCAGCCTCGCGGCGCTGACGGACGTCGATCGGAATCGGCCGCGGCGCGCACATGCGGAGGTGCGCGCGAGGCGGGTTCGCGGGGTTCGCGGCGCGGTCGATCCAGTGATCGAAAACCGGGGCGGCGTTACTCGACAGTACGACGTTCGGAGCCGCTGGACCGGCGGCTCCGCGTGTGGAGACCCGACTCCAAATCGCTCCTGTTTCGCCGCGAAGGACTCCGACCATGACCCGACTTTCCTCCGTGTTCGCCCATCGCATTCTCGTCTCGCTGGTACTCACCGGCGGCCTGGCCGTCAGCGGCTGTATCGAGGACATGACCGCCGAGGAGGCGGAGGCCGATCCGGCCGCGTTCCTCGGCGACGAGGAGTGGTGGGACGCGGGCCCGCCCGCCGGCGAGGAGGCGATCGAGCCCCTCGACGACCTCCGCGCGGAGACCGAGATCGCGGCCGCGCCGGCGTTCCAGCTGCCGTTCCCGTGCGGCCAGGTGTGGGCCGGCCAGACCCGCTCCAATCACAGCCCGGTCAATTCGGTCGACTTCAACCGCGCGGACGACATCGGCGACACGGTCGTCGCGGCGGCGGCCGGCAAGGTCACGCGCGTCGCCAACGAGGGCAACGTCAGCTACGGCCGCTGGGTCGAGATCGATCACGGCGGCGGCTACCGCACCCGCTACGCGCACCTCAACTCGCAGAGCGTGTCGGTCGGGCAGAGCGTCAGCCAGGGCCAGAAGATCGGCACCGTCGGCAGCACCGGCGGCTCGACGGGCCCGCACCTGCACTACGAGCAGCGCCTGAACGGCACCGCGCAGAAGCCGGTGTTCAACGGCGCGACCGCGCTGTTCTTCGGCACCAAGAACTACACCAGCAAGAACAAGTGCGGCGGCGGCGGCGGCGGCAGCAGCGTCACCGGCACCGTGAACACCAGCGGCCTGCCGCTGACCGTGCGCTCGTCCCCGAGCACCGGCGCGACCGCGGTCGGCTCGGTCGCCGACGGCGCGAAGGTGACGATCACCTGCCAGAAGCACGGCACCTCGGTCACCGGCACCTACGGCACGACGACGCTGTGGGACTACATCGGCAACGGCTACGTCTCCGACGCCTACGTCAGCACCGGCTCCGACGGCCAGGTCGCCCCGACCTGCAACTGAGCCCGCGCGAATCTACGGAGCGCCGGATTGCGAGCACCCCGTGCTCGCGCCGGCGCTCGGTTCGTTTGTGCATCGTCCGCGGTGTCAGCGGCAGGTCGGCAGCGCGCCGGTCGAGGTCACCTGGAACGTGACGAGCCGCGCCGGCTGCCCGCGGTCGATCGCGACCGACAGCTTGGCGGTGCCCTTGTCGCACTCGAGGCCGTAGACGACCTCGCGCGGGCCGCGGACCTCGAGCGGCTCGCCGAGGTGGCAGGCGCCGTGCTCGAACTTCGCGTCGGCGAGCGTGCGCGTCAGCGTCGAGCGGCGGTAGCCGGGCGAGAAGTGGTCGAGGAAGGTGGCCTCGTCGAATTGCGCGAGCAGCGGCGCGGCGGCCTCGGCGAGCGCCTGCACCTCGGGGGCAGGTTTTCCGGCCAGCCAGGAGAGGGTGAAGCCGGAGATCTTCGGCGTCTGCGCGCTGGTGAGGTTGACCGTCAGCTCGGCGTCGCCGTGCTCGCACTTGGCCTTGTACACGCCGGACCACGGGCTCGTGGCTCGCTTGATCTTCCCGAGAGTGCAGGCGCCGAGGCCGTCGTGCAGCCACTGCATCTCGGCGGTCAGGAGCTTGGCGTTGCCGGCGGCCTTCCAGTCGTGCGTGCTCCACTCGCCGAACTTCGCCGGATCCCAGGCCGGGTACAGGCCGACGATCCGCTCCGCCGCCTGCGTCAGCTCCGGCAGCGGCTGCGCGGCGCGGCCCGCCAGCGCCCCGCCGTCGGCCAGCACGCGCTGGATCTGGACCGCGATCCCGTCGGTGTCGGTCCAGCCCGCGTTGCCGAGCACGATGATGCCGACACCCGCGTTCGGGAACATCCGGATCGTGGCGAAGTAGCCCTCGAGCGCGCCGTTGTGGCCGACGACGTAGGAGGCCTCGCAGTTGTGGCCGACGCTCCACGGGAAGCCCACGCCCGACGCGCCGCCGTCGACGCCGCCGGCGATCGCCTCGTCGGCGGTGGTGCGCGCGCGGAAGCTGCGGAGCGCGCGGAGCCGCTGGGCCTCGCGCAGGGTCGAGCGAGCGATCGGGCCGTCGTCGGCGCCGCCGCGCGGCGGCCAGGCGTCGAGCTGGAAGGTGACGAAGCGGGCGAGGTCGGCGACGGTCGACCACAAGCCGCCGGCGGCGCTGAGCGCACTGTGACGGCCCGAGGTGGTGGCGACGATCTTGCCGTCGACGGCCACGTGCCCGCGGGTGCGGCGATCTTCCGGCAGCTCGGTCTGCTCCCACACGGTCTCGTTCATGGCGAGCGGCTGCAGGACGGCGTCGCGGATCGCCTCGCCGAACGGCTTGCCGCTGGCGGCGGCGATGACGTGACCGAGCAGGACGAAGCCGAGGTTCGAGTACTCCGAGCTGATCCCCGGCGGGCGCAGCAGCGACAGGCCGTCGATCGCCTGCATCACCTCCTCGCGGGTGTGCGGGTTGCCGCCGACGCTGAGCGGCAGGTCGGGGTCGCGCGGCAGGCCTGCGGTGTGGGTGAGGATGTCGCGCACGGTCAGCGGCCGCGCGTCGGCGTTGGGGTAGACGAGCTTGTTGAGCTCGGGGAGGAGGTTGGCGGCGGGGGCGTCGAGGTCGAGCGCGCCCTCGTCGGCCATGCGCAGGGCGGTCATGCCCGAGAAGACCTTGGTGATCGAGCCGATCCGGAACGCGGTGTGGACGTCGACCGCGCCGCCGCCCTCGACCTGGCGCACGCCGAAGCCCTCGCCGAACGCGAGCTGGCCGTCGACGACGACGCCGACGGCGAGGCCGATCAGGCGATCGTCGGCGACGATCTTGGCGACCGTGTCGTGGAGCTTCGGCTGCAGGGCCGCGACCTTCTCCGCCCGCTTGGCGTCGGTGAACACGGTCGGCGGCACCTCACGCACCGCCATCACCGGCCCGCTGCGCGCCTCGAGCGGGACGAGCGCGGACCCGGGCGCGGTGTCGGGCCTTGGCGCGTGGGCACATGCGAGCCCGAGAGCGGCGATGAACGACGGCTGAGCGATGCAACGACGCATCCCGGCGAGTATGGTCCGGGCCGCGCGGCCGGAGGTTGAGGCGGTCGACAGCGACGCCGGCGTGCGTTGCCGCTGTGCAGCGCGCCACCCTCGAGAGGCGCGAGCGCCCGCCGTCGATGCGCACGCGCGGTGGCGGCCGCGCCGCTCGCTGTCGGGCGTCATCGCCGAGGCCCGCTCACGAGCCCTGCGACGGCCCCTCGAGGAGCACGCGGCGGAACACCTCCGAGAGCTCGCTCTGTCGCTCTTCGCCGGGCAGCGGAGCGGCCAGGACCCGCTCCGCCCGGGTGTGCCCCTTGCCGTCGCGGTGGACCGTGTAGAGGCGCTGGTCGGGGTCGTGGAGATCGAGGCCGGCGAGGATCGCCGGGTTGTGGGTGGTGATCAGGATCTGCTTGCCGTACCGGGCCGCGAGCGCGACGAGCCGGCGCATCAGCTCCGTGCACAGCCTGGGGTCGAGCGAGGCGTCGAGGTTGTCGATGGCGAACAGCCTCGGGGTGTCGGGGCTGATGACGAGGGCGAAGTAGAACAGGAGGAACAGGAAGCCCTCGTTGGCGCTGCGCTGGTCGAAGGTCTCCAGCGGGCTGCCCTCGGGCGCGGCCAGCCAGCGGTCGCGGATCCGCAGGGTGCGCTCGTACGGGGCCAGGTCGGTGCTGATCTGGAGGTCCTCGAACCAGTCGACGAGGCGCAGGTTGTCGCGCAGCTCGGCCAGGCGCGCCGGGTCGGCGGCGAGCTGCTTCAGCAGCTGGAACAGGCCCTCGCCGCGGATGCCGAGCGGGAGGATCTGGCCCTCCTGGGCGAAGCTCCGCAGGGCGTCGTTCTCGGGCGAGTAGATCAGGAAGGACTTCAGCGGGTCGAAGTTGTCGCGGAGGAAGATCTGGGCGAGGCGGGCGTCGACGAACTCCGCCAGCTCCTCCTCGCTGACGCGCTCGTCGTCGCCCTGGATCACCGAGCGGAAGGCGGTGCGGAAGCTGTCGAGGAGCAGCGTCTCCTTGGGCGAGCGGATGCCTCGCTCGCCGAGGACCGTCTTCCAGAAGCCGCGGCGCGTCGGCGCCGTCTCGACGTGGAAGCCGACGCGCTCCGGGCCCTGGGCGAGGCGGATGTCGATCTTCGTGTCGTCGTCGACCGCGAAGGCCGAGCGCATGAAGCGGGGCTCGGTGGTGCGGATCCCCCGGCTGGCGAGGAACTCGTGGTCGAGCTTGTCGCCGAGCGCCGCCCCGGCGAACGCGAACGCCTCGAGGATGTTGGTCTTGCCCGCCCCGTTGTCGCCGGTCAGCACGGTCACGCGGCCCGGCTCGAGGCGGAGGTCGCGGAGGGACTTGTAGTTCTTGACCTGGAACTCGGTGAGCACGGGGCGCCAGGCTTACCGCCCCGCTGCGGGACGGTCAACGCGCCGCGCGCGACGCGGGGGCTCTGTCATCACTTCTGCATCCGAGCGCGCGGGCTCGGATGCTGCGCGCTCGCGCGGCGAGCTCGACCGTCAGTCGGCGGCGTAGGCGTCCATCGGCGGGCAGGTGCACACGAGGTTGCGGTCGCCGAAGGCGTTGTCGATACGAGCGACGTGCGGCCAGAACTTGCCGGCGGCGACCCACGGCGCGGGGAAGGCCGCGACCTCGCGCGGGTACGGGCGCGCCCACTCGGTCGCGGTGACGACGTCGGCGGTGTGGGGGGCGTGCTTGAGCGGGTTGTTGTCGCGCGGCCACTGGCCCTGCTCGACCTTCCGCACCTCCTCGCGGATGGCGATCATCGCGTCGCAGAAGCGGTCGAGCTCGGCCTTCGGCTCGCTCTCGGTCGGCTCGATCATCAGGGTGCCGGCGACCGGGAACGACATCGTCGGCGCGTGGAAGCCGTAGTCCATCAGCCGCTTGGCGAAGTCCTCGGCCTCCATGCCGGCGCTGGCCTTGAGCGGGCGCAGGTCGAGGATGAACTCGTGGGCCACGCGGCCGTGCTCGCCGCGGTACAGCACCGGGTAGTGGCCCTCGAGCCGCTTCGCCATGTAGTTGGCGTTGAGGATCGCGACCTTGGTGGCGCGCGTGAGGCCGGCCGCACCCATCATCAGGATGTACATGAAGCTGATCGACAGGATGCTGGCGCTGCCCCACGGCGCGGCCGAGACCGGGCCGATCGCCTGGTCGCCGCCGCAGGGGACCACGGGGTGCCCGGGCAAGAACGGGGCGAGGTGCGAGGCGACCGCGATCGGGCCCATGCCGGGGCCGCCGCCGCCGTGCGGGATGCAGAAGGTCTTGTGCAGGTTGAGGTGACAGACGTCGGCGCCGTAGTCGCCCGGGCGGCACAGGCCGACCTGCGCGTTCATGTTGGCGCCGTCGAGGTAGACCTGGCCGCCGTGCTCGTGGATGACGCCGCAGATCTCGCGGATCTGGGCCTCGAACACGCCGTGCGTCGACGGGTAGGTGATCATCAGCGCGGCCAGCTTGCCTTCGTGCTGGGCGGCCTTCTTGCGCAGGTCGCCGACCTCGACGTTGCCGCGCTCGTCGCAGGCGACGGCCACGACCTTGAAGCCGGCGAGCACCGCGGAGGCCGGGTTGGTGCCGTGCGCGGAGGTCGGGATCAGGCACACGTCGCGGTGGCCCTGGCCGCGGCTCTGGTGATAGGCGCGGATGACGAGGAGGCCGGCGTACTCGCCCTGCGAGCCGGCGTTCGGCTGCAGCGAGACGGCGGCGAAGCCGGTGATGGCGCTCAGCGAGCGCTCGAGCGCGTCGAACATCGCGGTGTAGCCGGCCGCCTGGTCGCGCGGGACGAACGGGTGCAGGTCGGCGAGCTCGGGCCACGACAGCGGGATCATCTCCGAGGTGGCGTTGAGCTTCATCGTGCACGAGCCGAGCGAGATCATCGAGCTCGTGAGCGAGAGGTCGCGGCTCTCGAGCTTGTGGATGTAGCGCAGGAGGTCGTGCTCGCTGTGGTAGCTGTTGAACACCGGGTGGGTGAGGAACTCGCTGGCGCGCGTCAGCTCGCCGAAGCCGAGGTCTGTCCCTCGGGCCAGGTCGGTGACGTCGAGCGACGTCGGGCCGCCGGCGAACACCTCGAGCAGGGCCGCGACCTCTTCCACGGTGCTGCGCTCGTCGAGGGCGATGCCGACCCGGCCGGCGTCGATCGGCCGCAGGTTGTAGCCCTTCGCCAGCGCGCGCGCGTGCACCGCGTCGGCGTTGACGCCCTGCAGCGCGACGGTCACGGTGTCGAAGAACGGGGCGTCGCCGGTGTCGTGGCCGAGCTTGCGCAGGCCGGCCGCCAGCGCGGCCGTCAGCGCGTGCACGCGGGCGCCGATCCGCGAGAGGCCCTGCGGGCCGTGGTAGACGGCGTACATGCCGGCCATGATGGCGAGCAGCACCTGCGCGGTGCAGATGTTGCTGGTCGCCTTGTCGCGCCGGATGTGCTGCTCGCGGGTCTGCATCGCCATGCGGTAGGCCCGCTTGCCGCGGGCGTCGCGGGACACGCCGATGACGCGGCCGGGCAGGAGGCGCTTGTGCTCCTCGCGGCAGGACAGGAAGGCCGCGTGCGGGCCGCCGTAGCCGAGCGGGACGCCGAAGCGCTGGGCCGAGCCGATGGCGATGTCGGCCCCCATCTCGCCCGGCGGGCGCAGCACGGTCAGCGCGAGCAGGTCGGTGGCGACCACCGCGAGCGCGCCGGCGGCCCGGGCCCTGGCGATGACGGCGCTGGGGTCGCCGATCCGGCCGTAGGTGTCGGGCACCTGCAGCAGGACGCCGCAGACGTCGCCTGTCCCGAAGTCCATGTCCGCAGGGGCAGCCACACGGACGGTCACGCCGATCGCCTCGGCGCGGGTCTTGACGACGGCGATGGTCTGCGGGTGGCAATCGTCGGCGACCACGAAGGCGCGCTTCTTGCCGCTGGCGACGTGCAGGCACATCGCCATCGCCTCGGCCGCGGCGGTGCCCTCGTCGAGCAGCGAGGCGTTGCTGAGCGGCAGGCCGGTGAGGTCGCTGATCATCGTCTGGAAGTTGATCAGCGCCTCCAGGCGGCCTTGCGAGATCTCCGCCTGGTACGGCGTGTACTGCGTGTACCAGCCCGGGTTCTCGAGGATGTTGCGGAGGATGACGCCGGGGGTGTGCGCGGCCGAGTAGCCCATGCCGATGAGCGAGCGCAGGACCTTGTTCTGCTGCATCAGCTTGCGGAAGCGGGCCAGCGTCTCGGCCTCGCCGGGCTCGCGGTCGGCGGCGACGTCGCGGCCGAGGTCGAGGCCCGCGGTGATGCGGATCGAGCCGGGTACGGCCTCCTCGACCAGGGCGTCGAGCGACGACAGACCGAGGGTCTGCAGCATCGCGGCGATGTCGTCGGGGCGGGGCCCGATGTGGCGGTGGACGAAGGTGTCGGTGGGCGCGAGAAGGGCGGCGATCGGGTCGACGGCGGACATCGGCGGAGCGCATAGTAGCCGCGCGCTCTCGGGCCCCCAGGCCCCTCAGGCGAGAGTTTGGGCACTCACCGCCACGCGCTCATGGCGTCGACGATCGTGCGCGCCGCCTCGGGCCGGGCCGCGGTGCGCATGGCGTTGCTCATGGTCTGGAGCCGCTCCGGCGACTGGAGCAGACCGGCGAGCGCGGCCGTCAGCGCCTCTGGCGTCCACTCCGACTCGCGCAGGAGCACCGCGCCGCCGGCGTCGACCAGCGCGCGGGCGTTCCACTCCTGGTGATTGTCGGTCGCGTGCGGGAAGGGCACCAGCACCGCGGGCTTGCCGACCGCGGTGAGCTCCGACAGCGAGGTGGCGCCGGCGCGGCACAGCACCAGGTCGCACCAGGCGTACGGCGTGGCCATGTCCTTGAGGAAGGCGGCCACGCGCGCGCGCGGCTCGCCGAGGCCGAGGGCGGCGTAGCGGTCACGAACCCGCTCATCGTCGCCCTTGCCGGTCTGGTGCCAGATCTCGAGGCCCGGCAGGCGCGCGAGCAAGGCGGGCAGGGCGGCCAGGACCGCGTCGTTGATCGCGCGGGCGCCCTGCGAGCCGCCGAACACGAACAGGCGCGGGCCGTGCGGCGCCGCGACCGCGGCGGTGGTCTCGCCGGCGGCGACCAGCTGACCGAGGATCTGGCGGCGGATCGGGTTGCCGGCGAGGACGACCTTGCGCGCGGGGAACCGACTGCGGACGTCAGGGAAGGTGCAGAAGACCTTGCGCACCAGGCGAGACAGGATGCGGTTGGTGATCCCGGGGATGCTGTTCTGCTCGAGGATGGCGGTCGGAATCCGCAGCATCGACGCGGTCGCTACCACCGGCCCCGAGGCGTAGCCGCCGACGCCGACGACCACGTCGGGCCGCAGCCGCCGCAGCAGGCGGAGGCTCTGCCACCACGCCCGCGGCAGGCGCAGGAGGCCGCGCACGAGGCCCGTCAGGCCGCGGCCCTTGATGCCGGCGACGTCGATCAGCTCGAGCGGATAACCATTCTCGGGCACCGCGCGGGCCTCGATGCCGCGGGACGTGCCGACGAAGTGGACCTCGCCGCCGCGGGCCCGGATCTCCTCGGCCAGGGCGATGCCGGGGAACAGGTGCCCACCGGTGCCGCCGCCGGCGATCACCACCCGCAGGCCGGCGGTGGTCGCCGCCGCCGCGCCGGGGCGCACCGCCGGGGCCGGGCTCGCGGCCGTCACAGCCTCGCCGTCGCGCAGCAGGATCCGCGGCAGAACGGGGGTTTCGGCGGTGGTGGCGAGGGCGCGGGTCATGACGCCGGGATATAGACCCTTCATTCCGAAGAGGCCAATTGGCGGCGTGTGGCGTCGCCGGTGCGGGTCCAGATCTTGACCAGCTTGTCGACGCGGGTGCGGTCCTGCACGAGGTCGGCCAGCCGCTGGCCGTCGAGGACCTCGAGGAAGCGCTCGCGTGCCTGCGCCAGCGCGCGCACGAGGCCGCACGCCGGCACGATCGGGCAGGTGTTGTGCGCGTGGTCGAAGCACTCGACCACGTGGAAGTGCGGCTCGGTGGCGCGGACGACCTCGCCGACGCTGACGTCGGCCGGGTCGCGCGCGAGCCGCAGGCCGCCGCCGCGCCCGCGCGCCGACTCGACGTAGCCGAGCCGCGCCAGCTGGTGCGCGACTTTGACCAGGTGGTGGTTCGAGATCCCGTAGGCGGCGCTGACCTCGGCGACCGGCACCAACCGGTCCGGGTGCACCGCCAGATAGAGGAGGGTGCGCAGGGCGTAGTCGGTGAACTGTGTGAGCTGCATGTTCGAGCTGGCCTCGCGGACAGAAAATATGTATTAAGGATACAACTTTTCCGGCGCGAGTCCGGAGGGAGCAGGAGACGAGATGACGAGCCTCTACGACGAACTGGGCGGCGCCGTGGCCATCGACGCCGCGGTCGACATCTTCTACCGCAAGGTCATGGCCGACGCGAAGCTGGCGCCCTACTTCGACGACGTCGACATGGAGCGGCAGGCGGCCAAGCAGAAGGCGTTCTTGACGATGGTGACCGGCGGCCCGGCGAACTACAGCGGCCGCGACATGCGCCGCGCGCACGCTCACCTGGTGGCGGAGGGCATCGACGACAGCCACTTCGACGCGGTCGTCGGCCACCTCGCCGGCACGCTCAAGGAGCTCGGGGTCGACGATGCCAAGATCGCCCGCGTCGGCGCGGTCGCCGAGTCGGTCCGCAACGACGTCCTGGGCCGCAGCCCGGCGGTGTGAGCCATGACGGGACGGATCCGCCGCGGCAGCCTGGACCTGGTCTTGGAGCCAGGTGAGACGGCGCTCGAGGGCCTGCTCCGCGGCGGCGCTGCGGTCCCGTCGTCGTGCCGCGCCGGCGCCTGCCAGGCCTGCATGCTGCGCGCGGTGTCCGGCGACCCGGGCCCCGCGGCGCAGCAGGGCCTCGCCCCGGCGCTGCGCGAGCAGGGCTGGTTCTTGCCGTGCATGTCCCGGCCGACCGGCGAGCTGGTGATCCAGGAGGGCCCGCCGCCGGCGATCGGCGCCTCGATCGCCGACGTCACCGAGGTCGGCCCGGCGATCGTGCGGGTCCGCCTCGAGCCGGACGAAGATCTGTCCTATCGGCCAGGTCAGTACGTGCAGCTGATCCAGGGCGAGCACGTCCGCGCCTACTCGCTGGCCAGCTCGCCGGCCGAGGGCCGCGCGCTCGAGCTGCACGTCCGCGTCCACAGGCTCGGCCGCATGAGCCGCTGGCTGGCCGCGGCCGCGCCGGGCACCCGCGTCGGCCTGCGCGGCCCGGCCGGCGCCTGCTTCTACACCGAGGGCCGGCCCGACCAGCCGCTCCTCCTGGTCGGCACCGGCACCGGCCTGGCCCCGCTGCGGGCCATCGTCCGCGACGCCCGCCGCCGCGGCCACACCGGCCCGATCGCGCTGGTCCACGGCGCCCGCGACACCGCCGGGTTCTACCTCGTGGATGAACTCCAGGGCATGGTCGATGGTACAGGAAACTTCCGCTATGTCCGATGCGCCATGTCTGGAGAGACATCCGAGGACGTCGAGATCGGCGACCTGGGCGCGGTGACGCAGCGGCTGTTCCCCAGCCTCAAGGGCTGGCGGGTGTTCCTGTGCGGCAGCCCCGACCGGGTCAACGCGTTGAAGAAGCAGTGCTTCCTCCGCGGCGCGGGGCTCAAGGACATCAGCGCCGACGCGTTCCTGACCGCCGAGATGCCGCCGCCCGTGCGCTCGGCTCGCGGGCCGTGATTCGCGGCGTCACTGGCTCTGCTCGAAGCAGTAGAGGTGCGCCATGTCGGTGCACTTCCGGGCGCCGCAACCCTGCGTCCAGCGGGCGTCCTTGGCGGTGCATTCGCCCCCGTACACGTCGATGAGCAGCGCCGAGTTCCAGTTGTTGCAGTTGGCGGGGAGGCCCGCGCCCAGCGGGCTGGTCGCGGTCCACACCGGGCAGGTGTTGCACTCTTCGCCGACGCCTTCCTTGTCGCCGTACTCGTCGATGTCGAGCGCGTTGAGGTGCGGTAGCATGTCGACGAGGTCGTTCCAGCTGTTGGCGACCAGCGCGCCGTCGACCCGCTTGTACGGCAGCGTCGAGTGCTCGAGGCGCGCCGCGGCCGATACGCCGTCGGCGCTGAGCCAGGCGATGAACCGGCCCTCGAGGCCGGCGTCGTTCGCCAGCTGCTGACATTTCTCGTCGGCCCCCGCGAGCCCCTTGAGGTCGGCCTTGACCGCGACGCTCGACACGAACACCCGCATGTACGTGCGGACGCAATTCTCGCAGTTGTCGCCGCCGTCGTCGCACTGCTCGACGCCGGCGTGGACGAAGCCGTCGCCGCACTCTGCCGGCTGACAGTCGACGCAGTCGTCGGTGTCGTCGTCGTTGCCGTCGTCGCAGGGCTCCGAGGGGGCGACGATGCCGTCGCCGCAGACGGCCGGCTCCGGCGTCGTGGTCGACGACGATGTCATCATCATCGTGGTGCCGGGACCGGTGGTGCCCTCGGTGGTCCACTCGCTGGTGGTCGACTCGGCGGTGGTCGAATCGCCGGTGGTCGGGCCGAGGTCGGTGGTGGCGCTGGTCGTCGGGCTCGTGGTCGGTTCGAGCGTCGTCGTCGTCGTCGAGGTCGTCGACGAACTCGACGTCGTGCTCGTGTGGGTGCCGTTCGTGGTCGTCGCCGCCGAATCGGTCGCCGCCTCGCTGCCGGCTGTGGTCTCCGACCCCGACGGGGAGAAACAAGCCGGACTCAGCAGTGCGAAGAAGGCCCAGAACCCGCGCGACGCGATCATCCTGACCATTGTTCAGTAGACGGCCCACGCCGTCAAAAGCGGCGCGGGCGCGCCGAAGTCCTCATGGCGCGCCGAGGATTCGCGGGTTGGATTCGTGCGCTCGCAGGGAGAGATCCAGGTAGCGCGCTCCTGATCCAGCGGAACGCGCGAGGTCAGCAGGAACGGCTCTGGCGCGAGTCGGGCGGCTGCGAGGGCGGCCGTGCTACCATGTAAATCCGATCGGGCGCGAGTTCATGCCTGCTCTGATCAACACGACCAACTACGACGCGTTCGCGGAATTCGGGGTAGATGGTGAGGGGGCCTCATGCATAGTGCTCGTCGTCGCGGGGAGCTTCACCATGCCGCGTCCGGGGCGGGTAGCGACCGGGCCCTTGCGCCGTTGCGAATATCAGGTGCCGGGGGCCCGCCAAGACTCGTACTTCGGCCGGCCGGGCGCGTCGAGCCTGCGGCGTGAGGGCCAATCATCGTACACGCGACCTGGGACCGACGTCTACCTGCTGGGCCGAGCGTGGGCTCCGGGAGGCCGGCCGTGCAAGGAGGGGAGGGTGACACTGTCAGTCGGGTCGCGCGTTCGGACGGCGCGGATCGTTGGACCGCGTCTGTGGACGCAGGGGATCGGGACATTGAGCCCGGAGGCGCCGGCTCCGTACGAATCGGTCGAGCTCCGCTATGAACATTGCGCTGGAGGTCCGCTCGTACCAGGCAACCCTGTCGGTTGCGGGATCCATGGCAGCGCTCGCGAGGCAGTGGGTCAGCCGCTGCCGCAGATCGAGGACGGCGCGCACCCGATGCGCGATTGGTCCGAGCGCCCGCCGCCGCTCGGCTTCGGACCGATAGCCCGTCACTGGCATCCGCGGTGCACCTATGCGGGTACTTACGACCGAGCTTGGCTTGAGGAGCGCGCGCCGCTGTGGCCGAGGGATCTCGACCTCCGGTTCTTTCATGCAGCGGCGCCAGGGCTGTGCTTCGACCCGTACTTGCAGGGAGGAGAATCTGTCTGCATTGCCGGGTGCCACCCGGACGGCGATTATCAATTCGAGCTGCCGCGCGTTCGTCTATGGGCTCGGACCTATTACCGGCGGGCGACCATGGACATACGGACGATGCGGCTGGACGCGGTCGAGCTCGACGCGGACGCGGGGATTGTGCAAGTGGTGTGGCGAGCTGTGGCGCCACTCGCCGGTGGGGTGTTCGAGCACGAGACCTCGGTGGTCGCGGAGGACGTGGCGTGAACGTGATGGGGCTGACTCTGGCGACGCCGCTCGGCTTGACCGCGGCTGCGACCCAACGAGCGTGCGCGGCGGGGATTTCGCGCGCGGCGTTGCTCGAGGACCATCCGCACCGGCCGACTGCGGTGCGACTGACGTCCTTGCCGGATCTGTTCAACCGCGAGGACCGGATGCGGGCGCTGCTGTGGCGCAACCTGGCGCCGCTAGCGGCGCTGTTGCCCGCTCTCGGGGACGCACGAGTGCCCTGTTTGCTGGCGCTTCCCGAGGCTGACTCGACGTTTGTCCTGCGCCGCTGGTTAACAGGCGTGCGTGGTGGCCCGAAGCTGGCAGGGCTCGAGATCAGCTGCTTCGAGGCGGGGCGTATCGGCTTCTTCCGCTGCCTGGCTGCGGCGCGTGAGGTGCTGGCGGAGACGCGGGTGCCGAAATGGGTGGTCGTCGGGGCGGTCGACAGTCTGGTAGATCCCGCCACGCTCGAGGCTCTGGCGGCGGATGGACGGCTGCTCGGGGACCGCAACCCCGACGGCATCATTCCAGGAGAGGCCGCAGGGTTCGTAGTGCTCGCCAACACGGCAGCGGTCGCCCGCGCGCGTACTTTGGTGCTGGCCCGCATCGCCGCGTTGGCCGAGGCGCGCGAGCCATTGCCTGCGTGGGAGCGCGGGCCGTACACGGGGCAGGCGCTGACCGAGGTGTTCCGCGCGCTGCGGCACCATGCTGCTCTCCGCGGACGGCGGGCCGACCGCGTGCTGACGTGCCAGCCAGGCGAGACCTTCTGGGCGCACGAGTTTGCGGCCGCATACTTGCGCAACGCAGAAATGATGCCCGAGCCGCTCGATCACTGCGGCCTGGACGGGAGTCTCGGGGAGGTCGGCAGCGCCGCGGGGATTTGTCAACTCGCGCTAGCGCTGCACGCGTTCGCGCCTTCGCCGTGGTTGCGGCGCGCGCCGCTGAGGAGGGTCGTGCTCCACGGAGCGTCGGAGGCGGGCGCCTACGCGGGTTGCCTGCTCGTGCACCCAGAGGTCGATATTCATGAATGATGTCACTGCGAATAATCGCACGATCGTCCACCGCGGCGATGGCCTGACGAACGTGGCAGCGCTGCCCGACGTGTGCAAGACGCCGACGCCGGCCGGCCCGACGCCGGTGCCCTACCCGAACGTCGCCCGCGACGCGGACCTCGCCAAGGGTAGCAAGCACGTGAAGATCGCGGGGACGCCGGTAGGCCACGCGAAATCCGAGCTGTCGCGCAGTAGCGGCGACGAGGCAGGGACGCTCGGCGGCATCGTCTCGGGCAAGAACCGTGGGAAGATGACGTGGGGCTCATCGAGCCCGAACGTACTGGTCGAGGGGCATGGGGTGGTCCGCTTCGGCGACCCGGCGCACCACAACTGCAACACGTTCAACGTGGTCCATGTGCAAGGCGGCGCGGTAGTGGTTGTGCTCTACGGCGACGACGCCCCGTGTGCGCTGTGCGAGAAGAAACACGAACCGATGCAGATGAAGAACGAGGCGGCCAACGCGAGTGCGCTGGTCGACGCGCTGATCGCTAAGTTGTCCGCGCTGCCGGACCAAGGCGTCCGCACGACGAAAGATCGGAGGACAGAGGAGATCGTCACTAGCGGCTTCATGGTCGGGGTCGTCGTGACGCAGTGCAACCAAAAATACGCCGCCTGTTCGGCTCTCCCGAGTAGCGGTCCGCACGAGGGATTCGTGCAAGCGGCCCAGGACGCAGGTATGATCCCGTGCGTGCTCCCGGGGTTGCAAGTGGTTCGGCAGGCGATGTTGCCAAGCGCCCGACGTAATCTCGACAAGATGGCGCAGGCGCGGGGGCAGACGATTCGCGAATGGAGCGCGAGCGCCGTCGAAGCGGAGGCCAACAGGCTGAACAAAAAGGCACATCGACTCGACGGTAACCCCATCGGAAACTGCGCGGCGCAGCGGGCGATCGCCGCGGCGCTGCTCGACGAGCACGTTCCGACGATGCTGTGCGAAAAATGGTACGGGCCCAGCGGGACGCGATCGACGACGGTCAACGTGAAGGGCGCTCAAGTCCGGCGATTCGCCGGCAGCAGCACCGCGCCGCCAGTGCTGTTGTCAAGCGGCGCGGAGAACGTTCCGCGCGGACACGGTCGCGCTGTGCCGTCGTGCACGACTTGTCAGCACTTGATCCCGCAGCTCTTATGCTTCACCCGCGACCAGAAGTGCCATTGAGCTTTACCGCGCCTCGGACAGGGGCCGCGGAGATCGTGAGAGGGGCGGGGAAGCCCGCGCGGAGCTCGTCGAGCGCGGCGAGGTCGGATGCGCCGATGAACACGACGAAGGTCATGCTGGCCGGGAGCCGGTGATAGATGATGTCGGTGTCGCCGCGTTGCATGATGAAGAAGTCCCGATTCGGCGGGCGCGCGACGTACCCGAGCGCGCTCAGGGCCTCGCGGACGAAGGCGTCGACGTCGTCACCCGTATCGAGCGCGCCGAGGTCGGCGTGGACGCTCGGCTCGGCCCGGAGATGATAGGGGCGGCGGGCGAGGACCTCCCGGTCGAACAGCTCGAATGCGACGTGCTCCGAGAAGCGACGCGCGAGCAGCGAGTATTCCTCGTCCGGGAGTTCGTGGACCTCGGCCAAGAAGATCGGTGGATCGTCGCCGTCGAGAGCGAGGAAGAGGTCGAGACGATCCACGGAGTCCGCGTGGCCGATCCGCACGCATTCGGGCCGGCTGACGAAGCGCGTCTTTTCGTACCCTGCGAGCACTGCCGGCACCGACAGGTCATGGTTGCCTAGCGCGAGAAAGGGAAACGGAGTGTCGCCCGCCCAGCGCGCAAATTGAAGGTAGGTGAGGGGCAGGGGGCGACCCAGGGTGTCTTCGAGCTGCCGCAGCGCGGGTTCGGAGGTGCCCCGCACAGGGAGGTCGCGCGGGAGAAGGCGGATGAGCTCGTCGAGCCACATGAGAGATCGGGAGTATAGGGCAGGTCGCGCCGAGCGTCATTCGTGCCACTTGCGGCGCGGGCCGGCAGGATCGTGTAGGCAGCTTGCGCGTTCTGCGCGGTGATGCGCGGGAGGGGCCGAGACCGGGCCCACCGGGCGGCCCCGGCGCGCTCAGCGATTGAAGGGGCGCTCCTGAATCCAGCGGAACCCGCGGGAGGTCAGCAGGAACGGCTCGTCGATCCGGCGCAATCGCGCCACCGTGGCTGCCCCGTCGAACGCGCCCTCGATCACCAGCTCGCCGGCGGTCGGCTCGCTGTATGTCAACACCTGCGATTCGTCGGCGCCGATCCGCTGCCAGGACAGCGTCTTCTGCTCGGCGTCGATGTTCAGGCGGTAGCGCTGGCCGGAGCCGTCGGCCAGCTGGATCGCGCCGATCCCCATGGTGTTGATGCCGACCCGGGCCCAGCGCGCCTCGTCGGGGACGACGACCTCGGATCCGCGCTGGAACGAGACCACGCGATAGACGCCGTGGAGCGGCCCGGGCTCGCGGTTCATCGACAAGACCCACAGCCCCTGGGCGGCGGTGACGACTACGACGCAGGCGATGAGGCCGACCCGCGTGGCCGTGAGGGCGCGGCGCAGGCCGCGGCGGGCGATCGGGTACGGCGCGAGCGGGCGCGGCTGGACCGGGCGGTGGAACCACAGCACGTCCAAAAGCCGCGAGACGTCCGGCGCGAGCACGTACAGGCCGACGAGCACCAGGTGGGCCGAGAATTGCTTGACCGCGACGTCGTAGCAGAGGTTGAGCAGCAGCACCTGGCTCATCGCCATCAATGCCAGCAGCGCGCCGAGGGTGGCGGTACGCCGCCACAGCAGCAGCGCCCCGGCGATGGTCTCGACGATCCCGGTGCACATCACATACGCCGGGCTCGCGCCCATGAATGTCCACAGTAGACCCATCGGCGACGAATCACCGTAGGGGACCACCAGGCGATCGGGGCCGGGCGGCGGGAATTGCGTCGGGATCGCCTTGCACAGGCCGTAGACCAACAGATAGCAGCCGAGGTACAGGCGCAGATAGGCGCGAGCGCGATCGAGGAGGCGGTCCCAGTCGACGCCCGCACGCAGCGACCGCGGCCATAGCAGCGCCGCGGGGACGGCTACTGCCGCGAGGCAGAACAATTGCACATAGTCGAACATGGTGTCCCCGCTGCCGGTCCTGCGGGGGATCGCCTCGACGTCGAACACGACGGCGCCGACCCAGGTCACCACGGCCTGCCAGGCCGCGCCGGGGATCGCCAGCACCATGTCGAGGCCGGGGACGAAATTGAGCGGGAACGGGGCGGCGTAGAGGAGCAGGTAGGCCAGCAGCCAGCGCTGCAGGAGGGTCGCCGAGGGAAATGGAGCGCTCGCGGACTCGGTCATCGCCGGGGCGACGCCTGCACGCGCCGTTGGTTCCCGCGACCGGGCGACCAAGCCGTGGACGGCGCGTGACGTCCGGAGCGCCCGGGGAGGCACGGAGCGCCTCCATCGTGGCCACCGGATGCGGCGCGAATTTTTCCGGACCGTCGAAGCCGGTGTCATCCGTCGATGGGGCGGTCGACAGGATCCGCGCCGTCCGCTCGCGTCACCCGTCGATGAGACAGGCAGTCGAACCGTCCGCTCGCGTCACCCGTCGACGAGTCCGTCGACGAGATCGGAGTGGTCGACAGTCGCAGACTCTGAGGAGCTCCTGCGCACGGGATTCCGGTCGCGGTTCGACGGAGGCGGTCGACAGCCGCAGACTCTGCGGAGCTCCTGCGAAGGGGACACCCGTCGCGGGTCGACGGAGGCGCTCGCAGACCGTGGCGACCTTCTGCGGAGGGGATGCCGGTCGCAGCGGCGGTCGGGGTCCGCGGAGACGTCCCCCTGAACGCCAGATCTGCCGTTCGTCGGAGCGACAACGATCGTTGTTCGCGTCGACCGGCATCCGGATAATGAGGCGATGGAGAGGCGTATGGATTCGAGGACGAGATGGGCGGCGATAGGGTTGTGGATGGGACTCGCGGGCTGTAGCGACGATGGCACGGCGAGCGCGACGGCGCAGCCGACCGGTAGCACCACCGAGGAAGAGACCGGCACCACCGGGCCGAGCTCCGGGGAGCCGACCACGGGCGTGCCGACGACGACCGCGACGACCGAGACGGGCACGGACTCGACGACGACGACGAGCACGAGCGAGCCGACCACCGAGACGAGCGAGCCGGGCACGACGACGACGACGACGACGACCGAGCCGGAGACCTCGACGGGCCCGGCGCCGGTGTGCGGAGACGGTCAGCAGGACGCCGGCGAGGAGTGCGACGACGGCAACGACGACGACACCGACGCGTGCACGAACGCGTGCACGAACGCGAGCTGCGGCGACGCGATCGTGCAGGCCGGGGTCGAGGAGTGCGACGACGGCAACCCGGAGGACGCGGACACGTGCACGAACGCGTGCAAGAACGCGGCCTGCGGCGACGGCATCGTCGGGCCCGGCGAGATGTGCGACGACGGCAACCAGGTCGACGACGACGAGTGCTCGAACACCTGCGCGGCGGCCGGCTGCGGCGACGGCGTCGTCCAGGCGCCCGAGGAGTGCGACGACGGCAACGACGACGACACCGACGCGTGCCTCGCCACGTGCCTGGCGGCCGAGTGCGGCGACGGGGCGGTGCAGGCCGACGTCGAGGCGTGCGACGACGGCAACGACGACGACACCGACGCGTGCCTCGGCACCTGCGCGGCGGCCGAGTGCGGCGATTCGGTGGTACAGGCGGGCGTCGAGGAGTGCGACGACGGCAACATGAGCGACACCGACGCGTGCCTCGCCACCTGCAAGGCGGCCACGTGCGGCGACGGCAAGGTGCAGGCGGGCGTCGAGGAGTGCGACGACGGCAACATGGTCGACGACGACGCGTGCAACAACAACTGCAAGTCGGGCCAGCGGATCGTGTTCGTCACCAGCACGACCTACAGCGGCAACCTCGGCGGCCTCGCCGGCGCCGACGCGCAGTGCAACCTCCGCGCGGCCGCGGGTGGCCTGCCTGGCACGTACATGGCCTGGCTCAGCGACGACACGGGCTCGCCGTCGACGCGCATGAACAAGTCGACGGTGCCCTACGTGCTGCCCAACGGGGTCAAGGTCGCCAACAACTGGGCCGACCTGACCGACGGCAACCTCCTCGGGGCGATCACGGTCACCGAGATCGGCGGCCCGGTGCCCACCACCAACTTCTGCGGCCCCAACGAGGCGACGGTCTGGACCAACACGACGCCCGCCGGGACTCAGATCAATTCACAGGGCAACTGCGCCAACTGGACCGGCGGCGCCGGCGGATCGAACTGGGGCTTCGCCACCCGCGTCGACAACGGCTGGACGCAGTGGTGCAACGGCGGCGCCTGCATCCACCCGGCCTTCCTCGCGCCGATCTATTGCTTTCAGCAGTAGGCGGTCGGCGTATTCGCCGAGAATCCCGGGCGCGGCGACGTGCCCGCAATTGCGTAGGTCCGGGCCGCTCACGCGTGCGCGCGTGGGCGCGACGTGGAGTCGCCGCAGAGCTCGCCGCAATCGCGGCGCAGAGCCCGGTGGGCCCGCCGCACCGAACGGCGTTGAACTCACCCCAAAAATCGCCGCGAGGTCGACCGCCCCCGAATCCATCACCGGACTCGACAGCGCATTCGCGACTCGCTGCATTGGCTGGGAGGCGCCGACGGATCGTGTTCCGGGCCCCAATGCTCGGTTGCGTGACCTGCGGACGGCCCCCCGTTGAAGGTTTGCACGCGGAAGAGTATGGTGCCTCGCCAACTCGCGCCATAGGCCCCGGCGCTCCTGCCGGGGCCGTGGGCGGGCTTTGTCCGGCGACCGCCCCGAGGTGCTCCGATGAAAGATAAGTCCCGCGACCTTCCCTCCTGCTACGATTGCGCCGCCGATCCGGGCGGGCGTCTCGAGCAGATGTTCGTCGAGATCGTGCAGAAGCGGCGCATCGCGCTCGGCCAGTCGCCCGCGCTGCGGCCGGTGTTCCGCAAGCTGCACGGGGTCGTGGGCGCCAAGTTCGTCGTCCGGCCCGGCCTGCCGCCCGGGCTCGCCGTCGGCGTATTCGCCGGCACCTCCTACGACGCGTGGGTCCGCTTCTCGAGCGACACCGCCCCGACCAGCGCGGACCTCACGTCGACTCTCGGCGTCGGCATCAAGCTGTTCGGCGTGCCCGGGCCCAAGCTGCTCGGCGACGGCGACACCCACGACTTCCTGCTGCAGAACCACGACGTGTTCTTCGTCGACACCGCGAAGGACATGTGCGAGTTCACCTACGCCGGCGTGGTCGCCGGCGATTATCAGCCGTACCTCGACGCCCATCCGGTCACCGCCCGGATCCTCAACGAGATGGCCAAGGTCGAGGGCAGCGTGCTGACCACGCCGTATTGGAGCGTGCTGCCGTTCCGCCTGGGCGGTGATTACGTCAAGTACTTCCTGCGCCCGACCGTGCCGGCGGCCAACGTGCCCGACGACGCGACCGATTATCTGGCGACCGACCTGCGCACGCGCCTGCGCGACGGCGCCTACACCTTCGAGTTCTGCGTCCTGCCGCGGACCGACCCGAAGAACATGCCGCTCGACGCGGCGACCGTGGCGTGGAACAGCGAGCCGATCGTCGTGGCCACGCTCGAGATCCCCAAGCAGGATGTCGACGCCGCCGGGCAGAGCAGCTACGGCGAGAACCTCGCCTTCAACATCTGGCACGCCCTCGCCGAGCACGAGCCGGTCGGCAGCATCGCCGAGGTGCGCAAGCGGGTCTACGCCGCCAGCGCCACCACGCGCCATACCGCCAACGGCATCGCCGACGAGGAGCCGCGGGCGCCGCGGCCGTTTCCTCCGGCCGCACCCGCGCCCGCCGACTCGTGCATCGTCGCGGCGGTGATTCACCCGTCGATCGGCGTCGCCCGGGTCGGCAACAGCCCCGACAAGTGGTTCATCGGGCCCGAGGTGCCCGATCCGCCCGCGCCCGCGCCCGGCAGTCGGCGCGACGACCAGGGCCGGCTCGCGCGCCAGGCCGCGAGGTTCCGCGTCTACGGCGTCGACGCCACCGGCAAGATCGTGCGCGAGCTGACCGACGCGCGGGTGAAGTGGACAGTCCACCTCGCCAACAAGAAGGCGGCCTGGTATCAGTTCCAGCTCGCCCTCGACGTGCCCGAGGTGGCCTCCGCTCCGCCGACGCTGCTGCGCAACGCCGCCGTCGCCGATCGCACGAAGCTCGTCATCGATCCGGGGCCGCGGTCGATCAGCGGCGCGAATCGACCGGGCGTGCAGTTCGACACCGGCGCCTTCATGGGCACGCACGTCTACCTCGGCGAGCTGCGCACCGACGACGCCGGCCGCCTGCTCGTGCTCGGCGGGCGCGGTCACTCGGCCTCGTTCGACGGCAGCCGCGCGGTCACCTTCGCCAACAACGACGGCTGGCACGACGACACCGCCGACGGTCCGGTCACCGCCGAGGTCGTGCTCGACGGGCGCGCGCTGGCGGTCAAGCCGGCGTGGGTGATCGTCGCGCCGCCCGACTACGCGCCGATGCGCAAGAGCGTGCGGACGATGTGGGATCTGATGCGCGACGTGGCGATCCAGGGCGGCCTCCTCGGCCGGCCCGCGCGGCCCTCCTTCAACGGCGACATCCGCCCGATCTTCGAGCGCCTGTCCGGCCTGCAGTGGGTCAACGCCGGCTTCGCCGCGGCGTTCGGCTACAAGGGCCAGTTCGACCTGACCGAGCCGGCCACCCTGCGGCGGCTCGCGGTCGCCGACCCGGCCCAGCGCGAGCAACGGCGCGTCCTCGCCAATCAGTTCCGCGTCCTCGACCGCGACGGCTGGGCCGCGCAGCAGTGGCCGTGGCTGTACGGCGACGCGATGAACATCCCGCCGGCCGAGACCCCGCGGCAGAACGCGGTCCTCACCGACACTCAATTGGCGATGCTGCAGCAGTGGGCCGCCGGCGACTTCGACGAGGACTACGACACCGCCCCGCCGCCGGCGCGCATCGAGGACGTCCCGGTCGCGCAGCAGGGCGCGATGCTCGACCGCGCGGCCCTCGACCACTGCCTCGCCGACGCGTTCCACCCCGGCTGCGAGATGACCTGGCCGGTGCGACATGTCCAGATGTACATGGCGCCGTTCCGCTTCAAGCACGCCACCCAGGCGGTCGAGCCCAGCTACGGCGCGGCCCTGATCGGCGACACGTTGACCCTGCCCGACGGGCCGATCGCCGGGCAGTTCCCCGGCGGCATCACCCGCTGGATGGCGGTGCCGTGGCAGACCGACACCGCGAGCTGCCGCTCGGGCTACATCAAATCGTACGACCCGTACCTGCCGACCTTCTGGCCGGCGCGGGTGCCCAATCAGGTGCTCACGCGCGAGAACTACGACATCGTCGTCGATCCGCAGCGGCCGCTCGCCGAGCGCCTGACCGCGTTCGCCCACCGGGCCTCGTGGACGCGCACCTTCGACGCCGCCTCGTACACCGAGACGATCAACAACTTCGTCGCCCACATCGACTGGCCCGGCGTGGTCGAGCCGCGGCCGGGGCCGACCGACGGGGCGCCGTTCCCCGCGGTGCTCGAGGTCGAGGAGCTGCCGCAGCCGCTGGTCGCCGCGCCGCAGGGCCTCCCCGCGGGGACGGTCGCCACGCCGGCGGAGACCGAGGCGCTCGAGAAAGAGCTGCTGGCGATCGAGAAGGTGCATCGCTTCCCGACCGGGCTGCATCGATGAGGCCGGATGTCGACGTCGTGGTCGTCGGCGGCGGCCCGGCCGGGGCCGTCGCCGCGCTGAACCTCGCGCCCGGGCGCTCGCTCCTGCTGGTCGAGCGGCGCGAGCGAGCCGTCCGGGTCGGCGAGTCGCTGCTGCCGGCCGCGCGCCGGCTGCTGGCCGACATGGGGCTTCTCGACGCGTTCGCGGCCGAGGGTCACGCGCCGTGGTACGGCAACACGTCCAGCTGGGGCGGCGACGCGATCGAGGAGCTCGACTTCCTGCGCGGGCCCGACGGCCACGGCTGGCACCTCGACCGCGCCCGCTTCGAGACGTGGTTGCAGCGCGAGGCGGTGGCCCGCGGCGCGCGGCTGGTCCACGCGGTCGCCAGCGACGTGCAGCCCGCGGCGCCCGGCTGGCGCCTGCTGTTGCGCGGCCCCGGCGGCGCGGTCCGGGTGCACACGCGCGCGCTGCTCGACGCCGGCGGCCGCTGCTCGCCGCTGTCGCGGCGCCTGGGCGGCGTGCGTACGCGCGACGATCGCCTCGTCTGCGGCTGGCTGCACGGCGAGGGCGACGGCCCCGGGTTGACCAGCATCGTCGCCGAGCCCGACGGCTGGTGGTACACCGCGCCGCTGCCGGGCGCGCGCCGGATCCTCGCGTTCCACACCGACGCCGATCTGCCGGCCGCCCGCGAAGCCCGCGATCCCGCGCTTCTGCTCGCCCGCGCCGCCGCGGTCCCGCAGCTGGCCCCCTGGCTCGCCGGGGCCCGCTTCGCCGCGCCCGCGGCCGCCGGCCTCGCCCTCGCGCACGGGGCCGTCCTCGCGCCCGCGGCCGGCCCCGGGTGGGCCGCCGTCGGCGACGCCGCCCTCGGCTTCGACCCGCTCGCCTCGCAGGGTCTGTTCAATGCGCTCTACACCGGCCTCGCCGCGGCGGAGGCGATGGCTCGCCACCTGGACGGCGAGCCCGACGCGGTCGCCGACTACACCCGCCAGCTCGCCCGCGTGCGCGAGGCCTACGTCCGCCACCGCGACGAGACCTACCGCCGCGAGCAGCGCTGGTCCTCGCGCCCGTTCTGGGCCCGCCGGCATGTCCTCGCCGCGCCGTGGGCCGAGGTGTCTTGAAGGGCATGCTCTCGAGGACATGCCCGTTCGTAAATGTCCTCGAGAGCATGTTCACATGGACATGTTTTTATGGGCGCATGCGCTGCCCGGCGCGTCGCCGAGGAGCGAGCAGGCCGGATCCTCGTGACCGACCGTCTCCGCGCCCCGGCCGCTCAGCCGACCTCGACGGCGACGTCCGCGGCCACCAGCGGATCCTCCTCCGGGATCCACGGCGCGCCCGGCTCGAACGAGCCGGTGACGTCGATGTCGAGGCTCATCGGCTTGCCCTGGATGTCGACGCCGCTGAACGTCACCACGCCGACGCCGCTCTCGGCGTACGCCGGCTCGTTCATCCACCAGTCGTACGGGTCGAAGCAAGCGTCGACGGTGTCGTGGACGAACACGTAGCGGACGGCCCACTCGGCCGGCTGCTCGATCGGCTCGAGGCCCGGCCCATCGACTGCGCCGGTCATCAGCGACTCGAGGATGAGCCCGCGACAGAGGCCCGCCTCGTCGTCCTGCTGGATCACGCGGAGCTGCAGGCTGACGCCGTCGACCCACCACGCCCTCGTCACGGGCGAGACGGGCGCGCCGGTGGTCCCGGTCGAGGTGCCGTCGTCGCTCGTCTCGCTCGTGGTCGCGGCGCCGGTGGTGCTCTCGCCGCCGGTGGTGGTCGTCGTCTCGCCCGTGCTCGACGTCGGCTCGACGCTGGTGGTGGGCGTGCCGCTCGCGCTGCCGCTGCTCGTCGTCTCGCCGCTGCTCGTGCTCGTGGCGCCGCCCGGGCTCGACGTCTCGCCCGTGCTCGTGGTCAGGTCCGGGCTCGTGTCGCCGCCGGTCTCGGTCGAGGCGCCCGACGCGTCGCCGCAGGCGGGCGCGAGCGCGAATGCAAGCAGGACGGGACGGACGAGTCGTCGCATCGGGCGGTGATAACCCGCTGCCGCGCGGCTCACCAGAGGTCGTGGGAGGGACGGCGGAGCTGTCTTCTGGGGGCGCAGGCGACAAGGCGGATCCGCCACGCCACGCCTTGGCGCGTCCCCGAGCCGACGGCGCGCTCGTCCGCGGCGCGCGTCCTCAGGCCGCGTGCTTCTGCACCCACGCGACGTACTTGTCGATCCAGCCCTGCAGGAATTTGCGGCTGACCGCGCCGATGTTCCCGTCGGCGTCGAACAGGTTGTCGGTGACGTGGATGAACGCCTCGGGCTGGCCGAGCGTGGGCATGTCGAGGTAGGCGAGGATGTCGCGCAGGTGTTGTTGCGCGCAGGCGGTGCCGATGGAGCCGATGGAGGCGCCGATCACCCCGGCGGGCTTGCCGGCGAAGGCGTTGTGGCCGTACGGCCGCGAGGCGTGATCGATGGCGTTCTTCAACACGCCGGGGATCGAGCGATTGTACTCGGGGGTGACGAACAGGACCCCGTGCGACCGCTTGATCTCGGCCTTCAGCCGCTTCGCCGGCGCCGGCTGATCGGCGTCGTCGTCCTGGTTGTAGAGCGGCAGGTCGCCGATCTCGAGCAGGTTGCACTCGAACTCCTTCGGCGCGAGGCGGGTGAGGGCGATCGCCAATTTGCCATTGAAGGACTCGCGGCGCAGGCTGCCGACCAGGACGGCGATTTCGTAGCGACTCATGGGATGAACCTCCGGCTCCTGCGCCCGCTCGCCCGGACGCCCCAGGCTCTTATCATCCTTCGCCGATCACGCAATCGTGCGACCGCGCCGGCGGGCGGACCGCCGTGTATTCGGCGGCGCGGCCGCCGGCGCCGGGTGCGTCCGCTCGTCGGCGCCGGACGCGACCTGCGACCGGCCCGGACCTGTGCCGACAGCCTCGCAAGCGCCTCAAGGGGCAGGTACGCGCTCTGTCGTTCCACTACATGTCTCTCCGGACAGCTGCTGCAGGCGCCGCACGCACACCGACGCCGATGTGCATCTCCCGCGTTCGGGGATGTGTGCCATTCCCCCCAGGTCTCGATATTCTGGAGCCGTGGACGATCGCACGAACACCGCTCCCTTCGTCGTCATCGAGTTGGACGACGTTCTTCGAATTACGGCCTGGAACCGCCGCGCCGAGCGAGTGTTCGGGGTCGGTGCGAACGAGGCGATCGGCGGCCTCGTCCGCGAGGTCTTGCCGCTGTCCGACGACCCCGATTCGTGGGGACGCGCCCTGGTGGAAGACAGCGAGGATCCCCGGATTCGAATCATCGCTCGCCCCGATGGTGCGCTCCACTTCGAGGCGTGGTCGCAGCTGACCCGCGACCAGGAAGGGCGGGTCATCGGCGCCACTGTCTACGGCCACGACGTGACGGCCCGCGAGCGCGAGGTCCGTCGCCTCGGGATCGAGGCGCGAATGCTCGGGGTGATGCTCGACAACCTCGACCTCGCGGTGTGGGCGCTCGACAAGCAGTCCAACTTCGTGTTTCAGCGGGGCAAGGCGCTGCACACCTGCGGGCTGCAGCAGGGTCAAATGCTCGGCGCGAATTACTTCGAGCTCTACGGCGACCTGCCGAACGCCGACGACATCCGGCGGGCGATCGCGGGCGAGGCCTCGCTGGGCCTGCCGAGCGAGGCGTACGACATCCACTGGCTCGGCTGGAGCTTGCCGACGCTCGACGACCCGGAGCTGGCGCTGATCTCGGTGTCGCTCGACGTCACCGATTCGAAGCGCACAGAGCTCGAGCTGCGGGCCAAGCTCGACCTGATCGAGCGCCAGCAGGAGGTCATCCGCCAGCTGTCGACGCCGATCATCGAGGTGTGGGACGGCGTGATCACGCTGCCGATCGTCGGCCTCGTCGACACCGTGCGCACCGCGGAGATCATGGACAACCTGCTGCAGGCGGTGACGCGCACGCGGGCCAAGTACGCGATCCTCGACCTCACCGGCGTCGAGGTGGTGGACACCGGCACCGCGAGCCACCTCATTCGCATGATCCAGGCGATCCGCCTGCTCGGCGCCGACGGCATCCTCACCGGCATTCACCCGACGATCGCCCAGACGATCGTGTCGCTCGGCGTCGACCTGACGCGCGTGGCAGTGTTCGCCAAGCTGCGCGACGCCCTGATGTTCTGCCTCGGCAAGCTGCGCCAGCGCGCTCCGGAGCGCGTCAGTCCGGCCGTCGCGCCCGGAACCTGAACGCGCGCCCGGGCTCGGCCTCGACGGCGATGTCGACGAAGCCGGCGGCGCCGAGGCGCCGCGGCAGGTCGGCGGGGTCGACGAGGACCATGGTGTCGAACACGTGCAGCAGGCGGAAGCCGAGGCTGGTCATGCTGTCGGCGCCGGCGAAGGTCCCGCCCGGCCGGAGCACGCGCCGCGCCTCGGCGAACAGGCGGTCCTGCAGCATCGCCGAGGGCACGTGGTGCAGCATGGTGAAGCAGGCGACTGCGCTGAAGCCGGCGTCGGCGAACGGCATCGCCGTGCCGTCACCGTGGACGACGCGCACGCGATCGCCGAGACGTCGCGTCAATCGCTCGGCCAGGGCGGGGTCGATCTCGAGGGCGGTGAGCGAGGGCGTGCGCCCCGCGAGCACGCGGGTGGTCGCGCCGTAGCCGGGGCCGATCTCGAGCGCGGCGTCGCCGAGGTCGACCCCGGACAGGGCCCAGGGCAAGAATTTGTGCTCGACTGCGGCGGCCCAGCGGTCCGAGGCGCACAGCCACTGATGGAGCCGATTCATCGGCATGCGCGAACGCTAGGCCGATCGGCGCCTGTCCGCCATGCGCTATGCTGACAATGAATGTCGCAGACGAGACAAGCTTCGTACGGCCTGCCGGCGGGGGTCGGGGCCATCGCGGTCGGCAGCTTCGAGATGACGTCGGCGACGCGGTTCGACTGGCACCGGCACCCGATGCACCAGCTGGCGTGGGCGGCGAGCGGGGTGCTGGCGGTCAGCGTGGGCGCGTCGACGTGGGTGCTGCCGCCGCCGCGCGCGCTGTGGATCCCGGCGGGGATCGTGCACGCGGTCGAGGCGTCGCGGCCGGCGACGATGCGCAGCGTGTACGTGCGCAAGCGGGGCTGCGAGATCGGCTGGACCGAGCCCACGGTGGTCGCCGCCACCCCGCTGGTGCGCGAGCTGCTCGGCCTGCTCGCCGGCGCGGGCGCGAGCAAGCGCGCGCGCGGGCACGCCGAGCGCCTGCTGCTCGAGCTGCTGCAGCCGCTGGCGACCACGCCGGTGGCGCTCGACATGCCCGGCGACCCGCGGGCGCGGCGGGTCGCCGAGGCGCTGCTGGCCGACCCCGCCGACGCGCGCACTCTGGCCCAGCTCGGGCGGATCGCCGGCGCCAGCGGACGCACCCTGGCGCGGCTGTTCCTGGCGGAGACGGGCGCGCCCTTCGGGCAGTGGCGGACCCACCTGCGGATGCGCGCGGCGCTCGAGCACCTGGCCGCGGGCACGCCCGTGGCCGTGGTCGCCGAGCGGGTCGGCTACGCCGGCGCGAGCGCGTTCGTGGCCGCGTTCCGCCGCCAGCTCGGAGTGGCGCCGGGGGCCTACTTCGCGGGCTGCTGAGCTCGCGGGGGGCCAAGCGGGTCCACGCTGGCGGGGCGGGGTTGCGGTCCGCGGCTTGGCTGACCCGAAGGACATGTCCTGCTCGGTCTGCCTGGAGAGCTCGAGCGCGAGCGGCATGCGCCGCGGAAGCCCGCGCTTCATGGTAAGATGGCCTCGAGGACATGTACATCGAATGCCTTGGGGCATTGTCATGATGTGTCCTTTCGGACATGCAGATTCCCGGGGCGCTCGGGGTCCGGAGCCGTCGCGCGTCGGGGTCTTTCGTTGCGGCTCACGGCCCCCCGCGGCGCTGGGATGTCCGCGCGGTGCTCCGGGGGCCACCGAGACGGATCCGCGCCGGCCTCTTGCGAGTGAGCGCCGCCACGAGCTCGACGTCGCAGGGGCGCGGCGAGGGCGAGGTACGATGCAGCGATGCGCGCCCTGTTCGTCGTCCCGCTCGTGCTCGTCGCCTGCAACTCCGGAGGCATGACCTCGGCGAGCGACGGCACCGGGACGACCACGACCGAGACGGGCGCGGCGACCGAGGCGGGGCCGTCCACCGGCGCGACGATGTCGACCGGCGACGGCACGACCACGAGCGCGGCGACGAGCGAGACCGGGACTCCGACCGTCACCGGAGCGCCGACCGACACCGGGGCGCCGACCGACAGCGAGGGCCCGGAGAGCGGGATCCCGGTGGGTCACTGCGGCGCGCGGACGGGCACGTACTTCGCCGCCGACAGCTGGATCTACCAGGACGTGTCGAACGCGCCGGTGCGCCCGGACTCCGACGCGATGACGGGGTGGCTCGAGGCGAACGGCGGGTGGGGCAACGACGACACGTTCCAGATCGACACCAGCTTCGTGATCCTCGAGGCCGACGCGAACACGCCGCGGGTGACGCGGACGCCGAACGACCCGGTGCCTTACGGCAGCGACTGCGACCCGGGGGTGCAGGTGCCGGTGCCCGACGGCGGGCGGATCGAGGGCCAGGCCGATTACGTGTGCCCGGGGCGGGTGGAGGGCGACTACGAGGGCGATTGCCACCTGGTCGCGGTCGACTTCGACGCCGGGTTCCTCTACGAGTCGTTCCGCGCGACCTACGTCGACGGCGAGTATTATACGGAGTGCGACGTGGCGTGGGACCTGTCGCTCGACGTGTGGGGCCAGCCGCCGGCGCCGGGCTCGACGTTGCCGCCGGTCGAGGCGCGGCAGTGGGGCATCGGCCGCGACTGCACCGGCCCCGACGCGGCCGGCTTCCCGATCGCGCCGCTGCTGTTCACGATCGGCGACGTGATGTCGGGCAAGGTGCAGCACGCGATCCGCTTCGCCCTGCCGAACGACCGCATGCAGCGCGCGCCGACCGAGGGCGACGAGGGGCCGGTCTACGTGTGGCCGGCGACGCACGCCGGCGGGCCGCAGGCGTACGACCCGGCCGCGCCGATCTACGGCTCGCGCTGGCGCCTGCGCGCCGACTTCGACCCGGCCTCGCGCGGCCTCGACCCGGACAACCCGATCGTGCAGGCGGTCGTGTGGGGCCTGAAGCACCACGGGATGCTGCTCGCCGACGGCGGCAATATCACCCTGATGGCCGAGAACAGCGACGGCTGCGGGACCGCGTGGGAGGACCTGTGGGGCCGCCAGGGCTCGCGCGTGCTGAACGGCATCCAGCCGACCGACTTCGAGGTCATCGACGTCGGCGGCAGCGAGCACGGCTACGACTGCGTGCGCAACCCGGCCCGCCAGTGAGGCGAGGTCGCGGTTCCCGTCGGCGCTTCGGGGCATGTCCTTTTGGACATGTCTCGGGCGGCGGCGGGCGGGCGAGCTGAGCCGGACGGCCGCGCGTCTGCTCGGCAGACTGCGAGTGGAGGCGCGGCGTACGCCGGCCCGCCGGGCTGCGATCGGGCGGTGCGTGCATCGCCGCGACGCGGACGCGAAAGCGCGGGCCGATTTGCCTGTCCGCGTTTTCGCGCCACAGCTACCCCGGTCGCTCCCCGCGCCGGCGGAGAGGGCGACAAGGAAAGGATTTTCGTCATGGCAAAGCCCCAGATCTACGACGTCTTGCACCGCGAACACGAGGAGGTCAGCGAGCTGTTCCACCAGCTCGAGGAGGCCAGGGGCGCGAAGGCGCTGGAGCTGTTCGCCCGGCTCAAGCAGAAGCTGATCCCGCACTCGCGCGCGGAGGAGGCGGTGGTCTATCCGCGGCTGCTCGAGGAGTCGCGCACGGCCGACAACACCCGCGAGGGCATCGAGGAGCACAAGCAGGTCGACAAGCTGCTCGCCGAGCTCGACGCGATGACCCCCGACGCCGAGGTTTGGCCGGCCAAGATCAAGGTGCTGGCCGACATGGTCGGTCACCACGTCGACGAGGAGGAGGGCGAGCTGTTCCCGCTGGCGCGCCAGGTCGTGAGCGACCGCGAGTCCGAGCAGCTGGCCGAGGAGTTCGCGCGCGAGCGCGACGCCTTCGTCGAGGACCTGCGGCGGGCCGACCAGCGCGACGCGGCCGAGTGAGGCCCGCGGGAGCGGCGAGCCGATCGCGCAGGTCGGCGGCCGCCGCGGAGAGGCGAAGTTGCGCGCGGAAGAGCCGGATCCGTCGTCGTCGGGCGTGCGGGCGAGCTGGGGCGAACGGGCCGCCCAGCTCGCCACGCGCTTCGTCGTCAACTCGCGCGTGCACTGGCTCGCAGTGTGCGTGGTGGTGGCGTGGATCTCGACCGGCCCGCAGTTCGCCGACTGGCCGGTGGCCTTCGAGCTGATCGAGCAAGTGGTGGCCGCCCTGTCGTTCCTGATGCTGTTCCTGCTGCAGCGCTCGCAGAACAAGGACACCCTGGCGCTGCAGCTCAAGCTCGACGAGCTGATCGCCAGCGACCCGCGCGCGTCGAACCGGGTGCTGGTCGCCGAGGACATCACGGAGGAGGAGCTGGCGCGGATGCGGTGGCACTTCCGACTGCTCGACCGCCTGGCCCGCGAGGCCGGCGAGGGCCCGCTGTCCGAGGAGAACGCCCTGCGCCGCCACGAGGAGGAGCAGCGCGAGCTGTCGAACGAGAGGCGCGAGCCGTGAGCGGATCGACCCGGTCGCCTGTCTCCCGGGCAGCTCAGTCACCTGTCTCTTCGTGCAGCTCGCCCTGGTCGATGCGCCAGGTCACGCGGGTGCACGCACGGGCGAACGCGTCGTCGTGGCTGACCACCAGCAGCGCGCCCGGGAACTCGGCGAGGGCCGTCTCGAGGCGTTCGACGGCCGGCAGGTCGAGGTGGTTGGTCGGCTCGTCGAGGACGAGGCCCCACACGGGTCGACCGAGCCCGAACGCGAGCAGCAGCTTGCGCGCCTCGCCGGGGGAAGGCCGGCGTGAGCGCAGCAACGCCCCGGGATCGACGCCGAGGGCGGCGACCACCTGAAGCACCCGGCCGCGCTCGTCCGGCGCGAGCGAGCGCACGGCGTCGAGGTGGGCGACGGCTTCCTGTTCGGACATGTCCTGGGGGACATAGAGGACGCGGCTCGGCGGGCAGCGCAGGCGGGCCAGGAGGGCCCGGATCAGGGTGGTCTTGCCGGCCCCGTTGGGCCCGGCGAGGCGGACGTGGGCGTCGCGGGCCAGGGCCACCTGCACCGGGCCGAGCACCCGGCGGTCGCCGGCGCGCAGCTCGGGTACGTCGAGGGCGGCGAGGTAGGCCGACGGAGCCCGCTCGCCGGCGACGGCGATCGGCCCCCCGAGCTCGCCCTCGTAGGCGTGGTCGGCCAGGGCGGAGGCGCTGCGATCGACGGCGCGCCGCAGGACGCTGGCGCCGCGGCCGAGCGACTTCTCCGACCACTCGGCGAGGGTGGCGGCGCCGAGGGTGCGCGAGTCGCTGTCGTGCTTGCCCTTGCTGCGCACGCGCCGGCTGCGGTTCGCGGTCGCGCCGACGAGGGCGCGCCGCTGGTCGTCGAGGCGGCCCTCGAGCCGGCGGTGCTGGCTCTGGAGGGCCGCGTGGGTGGCGTTGTGCTCGGCGCGCTCGGCCTCCCAGGCCCGCCGGGCCCGGCTGTAGGGCAGCGCCCAGTCCTGCACGCCGCCGCCGGTGACCCGCAGGGTGCGCTCGGTGAGGCCGTCGAGCAGCGCGCGGTCGTGGCTGACGACCACGCCGAGGCCGCGGAAGCCCCGCAACGCGCCGATCAGCAGGCGCCGGCCGGCGTGATCGAGGTGGTTGGTCGGCTCGTCGAGCAGGAGCACGTCGGGGTCGTCGACCAGCGCCGCGCCGATCTGCCAGCGCTTGCGCTCCCCGGGCGAGAGGCTGTCCCAGCGCGCGAGGTCGGCCGGCTCGAGGCCGAGCTCGCCGTGCAGGCGCCGGGCGTCGCCGTCGTCGCGGGCGGCGAAGCGGGCGATCTCCGGCGTGCAGGCCTCCACGCTCTGGGGACATGTCCGCAGGGACAGATCGGGCGGATCGCGCCGGATCGACCCCTCGGTCGGCTTCAGCTCGCCCGTGAGGAGCCGCAGCAGGGTGGTCTTGCCCGCGCCGTTGGCCCCGACGAGGCCGGTCCAGCCGGGCACGAGGTGCAGCTCGACGCCGGAGAGCAGGGCGAGGTCGCCGAACGAGAACGCGAGGTCGCGACAGAAGATGGTGGCCATGAAGATGCTCCTGAATCTCGCCCGCGGCCAAATTGGCGGGTTGCGGGCGGCTGGGGGTCAGCGGGGATTCAGGCGTGCAGCTTCAAGGGCGGGCCAGCTCCGTGGGGGTTCGACGACCCGACCATAGCCGCAGGACCGGGGGCGGCGCAAGTCGGCGCGCTCCGCGTGCCCGGCCGGCCGCGTCGCAGGCCGCGGGCGACGACCGCGGCTGCGATCGCGGAGGTCGTGGTTCGAGTGACTCCGCGTGCATGCGCTCGCGGGGATTCACCTGCACCGCCCATTCGCAGTCGCAGCGTCGACGCAGCGGGCTCGACTGCGTACATCCCCGGGTCCGCCGCGAGCGAGGCGTCATGACTCGGCGCGTCTCGCCGGCTTTCGTGCCGTCGCGGGCGGCATCTGATAGGTTCCCGCGCCACCATGACCAAGCATTCGCTTCTTTTTATCGCGCTGACGATCGCCGGCTGCGGCGACTCGAAGTCGGGCGCCACCGACACGGATACGGGCACGGACACGGGCACCGCCACGGGCACGGAGACGGGAGCCCCCACGGGCACGGAGACCCAGACCGGCACGGAGACCGGCGCGGACACGGAGACGGGCACGGAGACGGGCACGGGCACGGACACCGACACCGGGGCGCCCACCGGCACCGGCGGCGATCAGCCGGTCCAGCTCGATCCGTCGGGCTGCCTGTCGCAATGCGTGGAGGACGTCGATCCCGAGAATGCGACCGTCGAGACCGACTGCGAGGTCTGCGATTACGATCCCGTGCAACACGTCTGCGCCCAGATCGTCCCGTGCGAGGTCGTCATGGACGCGTGGACGATCCCTGCCGGGCAGGAGGCGTGCTTCGCGGTCCTCGCCGACGATGGCACGAACACGCCGTCGTCGCTCGACAACATGAGCCAGGCTTGCATCGACGGCGGGAGCAACGCCGAGATCTCGGTGATCCGCGGCGGCGAGGCGCCGGCCGGGACGTTCGTGGCCGTCACCTGCACGTGGGCGAAGGACCCCGCGACGAATTGCCCCAATCTGTGACGCGCCGGTGAATCGACTGCCGCGATTCGTCGGACCACGCGGCGCGCCTTCACGAGGCGCGCCATTCGAACGTCTGCTCGCCGTAGTCGCTGCCGCAGAACGGCGGGTCGTCCTGCGCGATCAGACGGAAGCCGTGCTCCTCGTACAGGCGGCGCGCGGTGTCGAGGCCCGGCAAGGTCGTCAGGTACACGCGTGAATAGCCGCGCTCGCGGCAGAAGGCCATCGCCGCGGCGACCATGCGGCGGCCGAGGCCGAGGCCGCGGGTCGCCTCGTCGAGGATGAAGAAGCGCAGGCGCGCGGCCTCGCAGCCGCTCTCGGGGCGCGGCCCGTCGATCGTCAAGGCGCCGCACAGGACGCCGCCCTGCCGCGCAAACCACACGCGGTCGCGCTCGGGGTCGAAGCGGCGGAAGAACTCGCACTGCCCCTCGGCGATCATGACGTCGACGCGCCAGTCGGTGCCGTGGCTGGCGGTCATGCAGCGGCCGAACAGCCCGGCGATCGCGCCGACGAGCCCGGGCGGGTAATCGGCCATGGTGCGGATCTCCGTCAGCGTGACGCGATCGTCCGCGGGTTCCCTTTTTTTGAGAAAATCACTGGGGGCTTCCGGCATGGCCGACGATCGACCGCGGGGGGGCGCGGGTCAAGCCGAGGCGCGACGGGCAGGCGACTTGCGTGAGGTTGGCGCGGGGCTGGGCTGCAGGGCAGGAACGTGTCGACTGAAACAGAACTGGCTGTCGGCAATGACGGCGAGCACCTTCGCGGGCAAGGGTCGGAGCGCGTCGGTGCGGCTGAAGTCGCGCTGGTTGTCGGCGGTGACGGCGAGCGACGGCGGGGATGTCGGGTCGCGTCGTTCGGGTGTCCAGGGGCTTCGGGCGGACTCGCTCGCGCGTGGCGCTTGATCGGGCGGCACGGATGGGAAATCGTGGCGCATGACTTACGCTTCGCTTGCTCGCGCTGGAATTTCGCTCACGTGTGTCGCGGTGCTCACCGGTTGCGGCGACGCCGGCGGCACTTCGGCCTCCGACGGCAGCTCTCTCGCGAGCACGGGCGAGACTGCAGCGGAGACGGCGAGCGAGCCGACCGGCACCACGCCTGGCGGCGGCAGCGACAGCGACAGCGAAAGCGACGGCCCGACCGGCAGCGGCACCGAGGGCTCGGCGGGGACCGTCAGCGCGGGCAGCGACACCGCGCCGGACACGGGCTCGACCGGCGCGACGATGGGCGTCACCGAGGGCTCGGGCGAGTGCGGCAACGGCGTGCTGGAGCCCGGCGAGCAGTGCGACGACGGCAACCTGGCCGACGGCGACGGCTGCGAGTCGAGCTGCCTTTTGCCGCACACCTGCGGCGACGGCAAGCACGAGGTCGGCGAGGCGTGCGACGACGGCAACACCGAAGACGGCGACGCGTGCAGCGCCGACTGTCAGGTCGAGACGCCGCCGCAGGTGTGCGGCAACGGTTCGGTCGAGAAGCCGGAGCTGTGCGACGACGGCAACCGCAGCGACGGCGACGGCTGCGAGGCCGACTGCACGTTCACGCCGGCGGACTGCGGTAACGGCGAGATCGAGGCCGGCGAGGCGTGCGACGACGGCAACCAGGTCGACGGCGGCGAGTTCGACTACTGCAAGAACGACTGCACCAAGCACCACCCGGTCGCCTGCGGCGCGCCGGTGAGCTACGCGGTGTGCGACGACGCGATCGACCTGGGCGACAAGACCGATCCGCGCGACGCCCTGCGCGCGCTCGGGGTGTGCGATCTGCAGGCCGAGGACTCGATCGTCGTCACCGCGTTCGAGTTCGACCCGGAGGCCCAGCCGGACACCTGGCAGGTGGCGCGCGGCTTCGGCAACTACGCGGCCGACCTCGACGGCGACCCGAACACGCCGCCGCAGCGGCTGTACGCGCCGCGCGAGGGGTCGGCGTTCCTGATGCTGTCGACGGGGACGATCGCGGCGCCGGACGTCGACGGGGTGGTGATCGAGGCCACCAACTCGCAGGTGAAGCACGGGGCCAACGGCAACTCCGGCGACGACGCGCTGCCGAGCCCGTTCAAGGCGGTCGACGGCAGCAACGACGGCGCTGGGGGCACGCCGTTCGTCGGCTGCGACAACGGGGTCCCGGGCGGCGACGGCGACTGCTCCGACACGCTGCAGGCGCAGTGGGAGAAGACCAACGGCAAGGTGAACGACCGCATCTACTTCAGCTTCGAGACGGTGGTGCCGGCGGCGACCCACGGCTTCACGTTCGACTTCGTGTTCTGCTCGTCCGAGTGGCCGGGCTACGTCGGCACGGTCTTCAACGACATGTTCTTCGTCTACCAGGTCGACCCGACGCCCGACGACCCGAACGCCAACCCGCCCGTCGACGCGTACAGCGGCAACGTCGCCTTCATCCCCGATCCCGACGACGCGACGAAGGGGCTGCCGTTGACGATCACCGCGCTCGACACGTACTTCGACGGCCCCGGCTACACCAAGGCCGAGCCCCAGCTGTGGGGCACCGGCTTCGAGGGGCACGCCTGCTCGGACTGGTTCACCGCCCGCGGCGGGGTCCAGCCCGGCGCCGAGATCACCGTCGGCTTCTTCCTCGCCGACATGTCCGACGCCAACTGGGCCACTGTCGCGCTGCTCGACGCGTTCCGCTGGGACTGCGAGGGCTGCGTGCCGAGCGAGGCCGACGACTGCGGGATCAAGCCGCAGTGAGGCGGAAGTTCACTGGCTCGAATGGACATGTTGTAAGAGACATGTTTGAAGGGACATCGCGGCGCGGAGGCGCGCGGGGCCGGCGGTCGGCCGACGCGGGCGGCGGCGCTCGTGGCGAGCGTGGCGCGTGAACGGAGTTCGGCGCCGCAGCGGAGCGAGCGGGCGCCTGTTAGCATCGAGGAGTGATTCGTCGGCGAGTCCTCGGGGCGGTGGTGATGGTGTTGCTCGGGTGTCGGCCGCAGGCGAGCGCGACCGCGGCGCCCGAGGCGGTGCAGACCGCTGCGTCGACGTCGACGGCGGCCGGCGAGGCCGCGCCGCCCGCGGCCGTACCGGAGGCGGAGGCGCCGGCGTCCGTCGGCGAGCCGGCGTTGCCGGACGCGCCGGCGTTCGCGGCGGGCCCGTTCGAGGTGCAGCTCGGCAAGAAGCGGCCGGTGCCGGCGAGCCAGGCGGTGCGCAAGCACCGGGGCCAGGAGATGCAGGACCACGCGTGGGCGGCGGGCTGGACCGCCGACGGGGCAGCGTTCGCCTATTGCACGATCGTCAGCGGCGAAGATTGCAAGCTGTGCACGTTCGTCGGCATGGACGGCGCGAAGGAGGAGCTGGTGAGCGGCGCGCAGTGCTGGGCCGGCAAGACGGCGACGAAGCTCAAGGAGAGCGCGCTGCGGGCTCGCCTGGCCGAGCGCGGGGTGGCGGTGCGCGACGGGACGTGGGCGCACGGCGGCGAGCTGGTGGTCACTGCGCGCGAGCTGCTCGGGGCGCCGGACGCGGGCGGGCAGGCGCGAGGGATCCTCAAGGTCGGCGCTGCGCGGCGCGACGGCACTGCCGCCGGCGAGGCCCATGAGGTCGTGTCGTGCGACAGCACCAAGGAGGGCCTGTACTGCCAGCTCGAGGCTCACGCGGAGGTCCTGGCGCAGTCGCCCGACGGGCAGACTGTGGCGATCCTCTCGCACACGTGGGCGGGCGAGTGGAGCGACACGTTCCAGCTGGCGCTGATGCCGGCAGGGCGCCTGGCGGCCGCGGCGTACCAGCAACAGGGGCTCGACGCGCTGGGTCGGCAGGACTTCGCCGCCGCGGCGACCGCGTTCGTCGCGGCGACGCACGCGGACCCCTCCGCGTGGAAGGGCCCGTACAACCTCGCCTGCGCGTACGCCCGCGCCGGAGACGAGCGCGCCCGGCCGGCCCTGCGCTTGGCAGTGGAGCGCGGCGGCGAGGCGGTGCGCAAGAAGGCGGCGACCGACAAGGACCTCGACGGCGTGCGCGCGCAGGCGTGGTTCGCGGCGACGCTCGAGCCATGAACGACGGCGGTGTTCCTGGCGCTCGCGTGGCCCGGGCGCTTCGTCATCGCGGAATTCTTCGATGTGCTGGATCCGGACTTCGTCGCGCGGCTGGAGGAGGCGGGCAGCGAGCAGTTCACCGTGTTCCACGACGTCCTCGGCGACTTCGCGGCGTTCGACGCCCGCCTGCGCGACGCGAGCGGCGAGCCGCGAGTGGTCGAGGGCTTCGACGACCGCACCTGGATCGAGCTCGTGTTGCGGCCGCAGGCGTCGACGAAGCGCTTCGAGGCGTGGCTCGAGCAGCGGATCGCGCGGATCAAGCTCGAGCTCGGGTGAGCTGCGGCCTCACGCGGTCACGCGCAGCGCCAGGGACAGCAGCCGCGACTCCAGCCACTCCTGCGGGCCTTGCGGGCGCTCCAGCTGCATGCGCTGCAGCGCCTCGGCGTCGTCCGTCGAGCGGCCGGTCATCGCGCGCACGGCGATCTGCAGCTTGTGATCGGTGTGGGCCTTGAGCCACGCGAGCGCCTTCGCCAGCCGCTGCTCGACGGGCGTGAAGTCGCTGCCGAGCGGATAGTCGGGCAGGGTGCCGGCGGCCCGGTGCGGGGCCAGGCGCTCGCGCAGCGCCTCGGGCGTGTTCTCGGCCCAGCGGGGCGGCGCCGCGAAGTCGCGCCGCAGCTTGCCGTTCGCCTGGGCCGTGGCGACGAGCCCGGCCTGAAAGCGGGCGTCGGTGATCGCCGCCATGGCGATCGCGCAGTCCTCGTCGGCGCGGCCGCGCACGTCGGCGACGCCGTACTCGCTGACGTAGACGTCGCGCAGGTGGCGAGGGATGGTCGTGTGGCCGTAGCTCCACACCACGTTCGAGGTGGTGCGGCCGCCGCTGTCGCGGGTGGCCCGCAGCAGCAAGACCGAGCGCGCGTCGGGCAGCGCGTGGGCCATGGCGACGAAGTTGTACTGCCCACCGACGCCGGAGACGACGCGGCCGCTCTCGAGCGCGTCGGAGGTCGCGGCGCCGAGGGCCGTCGCCATCATGCAGGTGTTGAAGAAGCGGGCCTCGCGGCGCTGCAATCGCTTGAGCGGCTCGTCCGGGCCGTCGAGGTCGTTGATCGCGCTGACGCGGCGCATGCCGATCGCGCGCCGCTCGTCGTCGGGCAGCTCGCGCAGCCAGGCGTAGAGCTCCGGCGAGCCGAGGTAGAAGGCCCCGTGGAGGAACTCGCCGTCGCGCGCGAGCCGGGCGCGATCGTCGGCGTCGGCCGAGCCGTCGGCCAGGCGCTGCATCAACGCGAGGTCGTCGACGACCTTGCGCTTGAGGACGCCGACCTGCACGAGGCGGCGGAAGCCCTCGTTGATCATCTCGCTGCAGCCGTACAGACCGGACGCGAATGGGGTGAGCGCGGGGTCGTCGGCGTGCGGCGAGCCGAGCGCGCGCAAGATCTGGCGATACGAAGGGTTGTCGGTGTGACGCAACACCAGCGCGTGGGACAGGGCGTCGGCCAGCGCGCCGATGCCGATCTGCAGGGTGCCGCCGTCGCGCACGAGGGTGCTGGCGTGGAAGCCGATCGCGTAGTCGGCGTCGCCGACGGGCTGGCGCGGCAGGCCGAACAGTCGCGGGTGCGGGCCCGGCGGCGCGACCACGACGTCGAACAGCTCGACCGGCACCGCGGCGCTGCCACCGAGCCACGGGAGGGCCGGATCGATCTCGGCGATCAGCAGCGGGCGCGGTCCGCCGCGCGCGGCCACTGCGTCGAGGGCGTCGAGGGTCACGTCGGTGTTGCACGACAGGGACAGCCGCGCCGGTGCGGCCTCGCCGGGCTCGCGCGCGACCTTCTGCACGATGCAGTTGAGCCCGCGCTCGGCCAGAGTGCGGGCGACGTGGGTGTAGTTGAGGCTGGTGTAGCGCCGCTGCGCCGCCGACGAGCCGAGCAGCGCGCCGGATTGCAGGTAGAACTCCTCGACCTCGATATGAGGCGGCAACGCGTCGCGCCGCAGCGCCTCGACGTAGGCGAGGCGCGGGAAGTCGTCACCGAAGTGATTGCGCACGAAGGGCCCGAGGAAGCGCGCCTGCAGGCCGTCGCCGGGGTCGGGGGGGTCGAGCGAGAGCGCCGTGTAGAGGTGCAGCGGGCGCGATGGGTCGGCGGCGACGCGGCGAACCAAGGCGTTGAGCAGGCGATGCGGCTTGCCGAGGCCGAGCGGGGCGCCGACGTGCAGCGGGCCGGGCACGCGCGCGAGCAGGGCGTCGACGGTGTCGTCGAGCGAGGCGAGGAACGTCGGCGCGGGGCGCATGCCGGTAGCCTAGCGCCTTCGTCATCGCGGCGCCGATGGAGGACCGTTCATCGCCGACGGCGGTCCTCGCGGCCGACGCGGTGACGAGGCCGCGCGTGTCCGTTACTCTGCAGGCCCATGGACCCCGTCGTCTATCCTGTCCGCACCCCGCTCGCGTACTGGCTCGTCGTCGGCGCGCTGTTCGGGCTCGCTGCGGGGGCCGGCTATCTCTGCCTGCTCGCGCTGGGCCAGGGCGTGGTTTCGTGGAAGATCGTCGGCCTCGGAGGCCTCGTCGTCGCGGCGCCGGTGATCTATTTCCTCGCCACCGCGGAGTACCGGGCGCGCGGCGAGATCCGCGTCGGCACCGCGCAGGTCGAGGTCCCGGACGCGCGCGGCGAGGTGGTGCGCTTCGCCAGCGCCGCGTTGGAGCTGAAGATCACGCGGGTGATCGTCCGCTTCATGTTCACGGTCGTGCCGGTCGGAGAGGTGCCGCGCGGGATGGTGATCGAGCTGCGCGAGGGCGGCAGGCGGCGCCGGATCTCCAGCTTGACCCTCGTCGATCCGCAGCACGGCGAGGCGCTCGTCGCCGATCTCGAGCGCGTGCGCCAGGGCCTGCCGCCGCAGGGCCCGCGCGCGCCGCAGGGCCCGACGACGCGCCGGCCGCAGCGCCCGCGGGACGAGTTCGAGGCGCAGCTCGAGCGCGAGCTGGCGGCGATGGACTGACGGGCCGGGCGAATCGCTGGACTCGCGAGGCGCGAGTCGTTCGCTCCTCGCGGCGTTGCGGCGAGCTCATGCGCGTCGACCCCGATCCTCGTCGGCTGCGAAGTTCAGTTCGTCCGGGGCCACGGCCGGGGCCGGTAAGGGCGGGCCGCGCATTGTGCGCTGCTGCGGCTCTCCTGGCGAACCGGGCCGCGAAATTTTTTTTTCGTGTCGCCGGGTCGGCCGTGTCGAAAACGGCTCGGCGGAAACGACTCATCTCGTGAGCACGGCCGCAGGTGCCGCCCAGGCAGGGCCGGGGTTCATCCCAACGTCAACACGGCACATCACCAAGGAAAACACCATGGCAGCCAAGATCAAGCAGCGGATCTCCACCTTCCTCTGGTTCGACCATCAGGCCGAGGAGGCGGCGAGCTTCTACACCTCGATCTTCCCCAACTCGAGCATCGGCAAGATCACGCGCTACAGCGAGGAGAGCAGCGTCCCCGGCGCGCCGAAGCCGGGCACGGTCATGACCGTGGGCTTCACCCTCGACGGCATCGAGTTCGGCGCGATCAACGGCGGGCCGCACTTCAAGTTCACCGAGGCCATCTCGCTGGTCGTGCACTGCGAGACCCAGGCCGAGGTCGATCACTATTGGGACCGCCTGGGCGAGGGCGGCGACCCGAAGGCGCAGCAGTGCGGGTGGCTCAAGGACAAGTTCGGTGTGTCGTGGCAGGTCGTGCCGGACGCGCTGTTCGAGGTGCTCGAAGATCCCGACCCGGCGCGGGGCAAGCGGGCCACCGCGGCGTTGATGCAGATGAAGAAGCTCGACATCGACGCCCTGCGCAAGGCCGCGGCCGGGTGACTCTCGGCGGTCCGTGACCGGTCGGCGGGATCCGCCGGAGCGCCGGCGGAACTCGCAGCGCGGGGGTCTCGGCGACCGAAAAGGCCAGTGGTTTCGCTGGCACATCGGTTGCTTATGAGGTCGGCGATGCCGCTTCACGACGACAGACCTCCCCGGCGCCTGGCGCTGCGAACCGTCACCACCCTCGCGCTCGTCGCCGGCGCCGCGTGGGCCGTGCAAGGCGTGACGCGGACCCTCGCGCCGAGCAGCGACGACGCGCGCGCGCTCCCGGGGCCGCAGTTCGGCGCGGCGCTGCTGGGCCGGCTCGCCGACGAGCCGCGCCCGCCGTGTCGCTTCGCCGCGGGCACGCGCATGGCCTACGACGTGGTCGGCGAGACGCGGGTCGAGATCGACTTCGCCCGCGTGAGCGACGGCGTCGACGCCGGCGCGAACGCCCAGGTCGAGGCCTCCCCGCCCGAGGCCCACCACGTCGAGCGCCGCTGGCACCTCGACCTTCTGGCGCTGGCCGAGGAGGACGGCGCCGGCGTGCTCGCGGCGCGGATCGCCGATCGCGGCGCGCGGGTGATCGGCGGCGAGGCCCCGGCGGCCGGATCGTCACCTGCACTTTCGGACATCTTCCTGATCCGCGTCGACGAGCGCTGTGCGATCCGCGAGTTCGGCTGGCGCAGCGCGGGTGACCTCGACGCCGCGCGCGAGCAGCAGCTCCTGGCCGGCGGGCTCGGCTTCTGGGCCCCGGCCGACCCCACCCGCGCGGCCAGCTACGTCGGCACCAATTTCGACGCCACCGGGCGCTACGCCGCCAGGTACCACTACGAGGACGGCCGGCTCGCCGGCGAGGCGGTGTCGTTCAGCCTCGGCCAGGCGGTCGCACGCGGAGCGACGGTCGGCGTCGAGATCCTCGGCTCGGAGATCGCGGTCGAGCTCGCCGACGACGTCTGGTTCGCGTCGCTGAGCTCGCAGCGCGAGCTGTCCTTCACCCTCGCGGGTCGCAGCTTCGGCACGCACTTCCGCGCGACGCGGGCGCAGCGGGCCGAGCCGGTCCCGTTCGCGCCGCAGATCGACCTGGCCGACGGCGGCTGGAGCTGGGGCGTCCTGCCCGCGCGCCCGCGCGACGCCAGCGCGGACTTCGCCGAGGAGCTGCGCGACCTGCCGCTGGCCGACGCGCTCGCCCGCTACCGCGAGCGCGTCGCCGGCGGCAAGCTGGGCGAGTACGGCGGCCTCCTGCGCGACTGGTTGCGGGCCAACCCCGGGCGCACCGGCGACGTCCTGGCGCTGCTGCGCAACGGTGAGTTCGCGGGCGAGCAGGTCGCGCGCGCCGGCCTGTTCTGGGCCCTGGGCGCGGCCAACACCGCCGAGGCCAGGGCCGCCCTGGTCGGCGTGCTGCGCGAGTGGCCCGACACGGCGCATCAGATCGCCGCAGCGCAGGCGCTGGCGATGGTCGAGCGGCCGACCGCCGAGATGATCGAGGTCGTGGCGCAGAGCGCCGGGCGCGACGATCTGCACGCGGTCGAGCGCGGCGCGATGGCGCTGGCCCTCGGCGCGCTCGCCCAGCGCAGCGAGGCCCACAGCCCCGAGATCGCCGCCCAGGCGCGGGCCGAGATCCGCGGCTGGCTGCGCGGCACCGCCGACGAGGCGCAGCTCGGCCACGCGCTGCTGGCCGCCGGCAACGCCGGGCACGAGGAGCTGGCCGCCGACATCCGCCCGTACCTCGATCACGACAGCGCGACGCTCCGCCGCCACGCCACGCACGCCCTGCGGAACATGTCCCCAGAGACAGCTTATCCGCGGCTCGAGGAGCGGCTCGGCGACGCCGATCGCACGGTCCGCACCAGCGCGCTCGAGACCGCGGCGACCCTCGCCCGGCGCACCGACCAGGCCCCGAGCGCGGCGATGATCGACCTCGCCGGCGCTCGCCTGACCCATTCCCACCAGGCCGAGGAGCGGGCCGCGGTGTCGCTGCTCGGCGAGGCGGCCCGCCGCGGCGACGCCCGGGCCGACGCCCTGCTGCGCGGCCACCTCGAGGCCCAGCTCGCCGATCCCGTGCGCGACCCGCAGCGCCTGGCCACCCTGGCTCGCAACACTCCGGCGCGCTGGCAGGCCGAGCGCTGACGCGAGAGCGGCGCCCCGCCGCGTGGCCGCAGCGCCGGGCCCGCAAGACACCGGCGCGCTGGCAGGCCGAGCGCCGACGCGAGCGCGACGCTCCGGCGAGTGACATTCCTTAGTCCGCGTCGCCGATTCTCGGAGCTGAAAATCCCAAGCCTCCAGCTTCCCGTTCTTGAAAAAGGCATTCCCGGCCGGTTCTGCGGGCCGGATGCTCCGATGATTCGTGGTCCGCTCTGAAATCAGCGGTCCAGCTCTCGCGCCGGCCGGCCGAGCGGACGATTCGATGCTGAAAGTCCGCAGCGTCCGGCCTTCACGCCAGCACCAGCATTCCCGGTCGGCCTCGCAGGCCGGCCTCCGACGATTCGAGTCCCCGCCCTGAAAATCCGCGGCGTCCAGCTCTTCACGCCGACAAGACCAGCATTCCCGGGCCGGCCGCGAGGGCCGATCCGCCGATTCGTAGCACCGCCGCTCGCTCGCGAGCGGTCCACCCGTCGCGCCGCAGCGCGGCGCCCACTGCCCCCATTTCACCCCCATTCACGAGGTTCACCATGTCGAAGCCAATCATTCATCGTACTCTCGGCGTCTTCACCCTCCCGCTCGTCCTGGCCGCCGGCTGCGACGACGTGGGTCCGTCGGCGGCAGCCGGGGCGCGCAACGAGCACATGACCGTCACCTCGCTGAAGATCACCGGCGGCGGGGACAACTATCTGCTCCACCCGGTGAGCGTCGCCGTCGCCGGCGAGCTGACGGGCGCGGCGTTCGAGACCGACCTGGTGGTCGGCATGTGGGCCGAGGAAGGCAGCGTCGGCTGCACTCTCGGCGCCATGCCGGTGAAGCACGCCGCGGACGGCCGCGAGGCGTACGCGCGCGAGGCGGTGTTCGTGGTGCCGGCGACCTGTCACGAATTGGCGGGCCGCGAGGACATCGCCCTGTTCGTCGCCTTCGATCCGTGGAACCGGATCGGCGACCGCGAGATCGACCTCGACGAGGTCGGCGGCTACGAGAGCGAGTACGAGATGATCGCGGGTGCGGCGCTCGGCGACGTCGAGTGCGACGATTGCACCGCCCGCCACGCGCTGCACGACAGCCCCGGGATGGACGCGCAGCTGCGCGAGCTCAACCTGTCGTCGGCGGTGGTGGTGATGCCGGTCGATCCCGAGGGCCACGAGCTCGAGCCCGGCGCCGACCGGCCCGACCTCAACCTCACCGCGCTGTCGCGGGTCGTCGGCCTGCCGGCGGGCAAGGGCCTGGAGCGCGGCAGCGTGCAGATCGGCAGCCGGATCCGCCCGCGGGGCGCGAGCGAGCCGGGCAGGGCGCTGATCCAGCGCAAGGGCGGCGAGTCGGGCGAGCGCGCGCCGGTCAAGGTGCCCGGCTACGGCGACGTGACCACCAGCCTCGCGCTCTACCTCGACGACGCCACCCGCCAGGCGATCGCCGCCGGCGAGTGGGCGGGCGTGCAGGAGTTCGAGCTCGTCACGTGTCTGGCGACCGACTTCACGCAGGCGGTCTACCGCGGCGAGACCGAGCCGCGCGCCGACGACTGCGGCACCCTGCCGCTGACCGTGGTGCGCCAGGTCGTCGATCCCGAGGGCCCGCCGGTGCAGGCGCGCACGGCCGGCAAGGTGCGCAGCGCCGAGACGTGGGGCGACAGCTGGGGGGCGAACAGCAGCTACGGGTTCGGCTACTCGGGCCTGACCTTCATGACGTGGCTCGACGTCAACGGCTCGGACACCCCGACCGAGACGTACAAGGGTATCGACGTGCACAGCGCGGGCAGCTGGTTCGAGGCGGGCGTCGACTCGTACGCGACGGTGTTCGGCAACAGCGTCAACCTGGTCGACATCTACGCGACCTTCATCGGCTACGACTTCGGCGGCGGCGGGGTGGCGATGGGCGCCTCGGTGTTCTTGACGGACTTCATCCCCGAGTTCGAGATCCAGCTGGCCGACGGGGTGTCGGTGTCGCTGCAGTCGATGTTCGACGCCGCCGGCCTCGACATCGACCCGACGCTGACGCAGAGCTTCACCCTGGTCGGCGTCAACTTCGACGACGGCTGCGGCTCGGTCAGCGCCGGCCTGTGGATCGACGCGACGATCGGCATCGACACCGAGGAGACCACGATCACGGCCGGCACCACCGAGGAGGGCGTCGAGGTCTCGGGCACAGTCACGCCGTTCTTCAACCTCGCCGCCAAGGCCGGGACCTCGGTCCATTACAGCGAGTACCTCAGCGGCGGCATCACGGCCACGCTCGACCTGCTCGACCTCCACGTGCCGTTCACGGTCTCGGTCGAGTACGTCGACTTCGCCCCGCTCGACGCCGTCAAGCTGGTGTTCAGCGAGTACGCCGAGGCCGTCCTGACCACCCTGTCCGGCGACATCACCTTCGACATCAAGTACAAGATCCCCTGGCCGTTCTGCTGGGCCGACTGCACCAAGCACCATGCGCACACGATCGCCTCGTGGGACGGCCTCAGCACCAGCATCGAGTTCTTCGACCTGACCCAGACGCTGCGCGCCGGCACCCAGCAGGCCAACCAGTACTGGTGCACGCACGCCGGCGCCAAGCTGCACTCCGGCGACTTCGACGGCGACGGCGCGGCCGACTACCTGTGCCACGACACCGTCGACGGCCGGCTGTGGATCGACTACGACGGCACGTTCGGCGGCACCGACTGGTCGCGCTCGGCCGGCTGGTGCATCGGCGGCAAGCTGCTGATCGGCGACTTCAACGGCGACGGCCGCGACGACCTGATGTGCCACAACTACGCCAACAAGGTGATCGACTACGCCGACAGCAACGCGCAGTTCATGGGCGCCGACTGGTCGTACACGCTCTCGTGGTGCGTCCACTCGGGGGCGGAGATCGAGGCCGGCGACTACAACGAGGACGGCCGCGACGACCTCCACTGCCACGACAGCACCGGCAAGAAGTGGCTCGACTACGCCGACACGAACGGCCGCTTCGGCGGCACCGACTGGGTCGGCTTCGTGATGCCGAACGGCTTCTGCGGCCAGTACGACGGCGACACGATCGCCCTCAAGACGTACCACAACCGCTACGTCGGCGCGAGCGGCTCGGGCAACGACTATTTGATGGACCAGGTCGAGGCGATCGGCGGCTGGCAGAAGTTCGTCGTCGTGTGCGACGGCGAGGAGGTGGCGTTCCGCACCGTCCACAACCGCTACATCCAGGCCAACGACGCGGCCAGCGACTGGCTGGCCAAGCAGCAGACCTTCATCGGTCCGTGGGAGACGTTCACCGCGATCGAGCAGGAGGACGGCACCTGGGCGTTCCTCACCGACCACAGCCGCTACCTGCAGGCGCTGGACGCCTCGGGCGGCTGGAAGCTCAAGCAGCAGACGTTCGTCGGCCCGTGGGAGAAGTTCACCGTCGTGCCGCAGTGACGCTCCCGGCGGCGCGCGCCCCGAGGTCCTCGGCGGCGCGTCGTTCGTGGGCGGACAGTGTTGTCAGAGCATGTGGAGCGGGACGCACTCCTGCTGTCCGTCGCCGGTCTCAGCTTGTGCCGTCGTGCCGCCGCCAGATATTCCGAGGATGCGATCGTTCGCGGTGTCGCAAACCACCACCGCCTTCGCCCTCGCATCATTTCTGCGTCCATCGTCCCGGCGTGCGAGCAGCAGTTCGCGCTCGACGACTGCCGGGGCGCACAGATCGCCGGGATCGAGTCGTCGCGATGTCGGGCGCGCTGGGTTCCCCTCGCTCATGCGGAGCTGCCGGCCCAGCACTTCGTCGGCCTGGGCCGCCCCGAGCCGTCGGCGTCCGCGTCTTCGGCAACCAACGTAAAAAACTCTCGGCGCGCAGCCAGCAGCTCGTTGTTCGCCGGCAGCGGGACGGCTGCCAGCGATGGTTTACCTGTTCGATCCGCCAGGTGACGTGAGCGTCGGGCCGCGCCGGCGCCGCGGCGGCATCGCGGTTGCACGAGCGCGCCGACGTTCGGGATCGCCCACTCGGCTGCTTGCACGCTTCGCCGGCATCCGTGAACCTCGAACAGGCGCCGATGCCCGTCGACCCCACGCACTCGAGCCAGCTCGCCACCCGCGTCGACGCGCTCGCGCCCGCGCCCGAGCGCGGCAGGCGGGCCGAGTCGGACGGCGACGCCGGCCCGGCGAAGATCGGCCGGTTCGTCGTGCTGCGCAAGCTCGGCGAGGGCGGCATGGGCGTCGTGTACTCGGCGTACGACGAGCAGCTCGAGCGCAGGGTCGCGCTCAAGCTGTTGCGCGGCGAATTCCGCGGCCAGCAGCAGAGCGTCGGCCAGGCTCGGCTTTTGCGCGAGGCGCAGGCGATGGCCAAGCTGTCGCACCCGAACGTCGCGCAGGTCTACGACGTGGGGCCGTTCGGCGACGCAGTGTTCATCGCCATGGAGTTCGTCAGCGGCGGCAGCCTCAAGGACTGGTTGCTGCGCGAGGACCGGCCGTGGCGAGCGATCCTCGGCGTGTACCTGCAAGCCGGTCACGGCCTCGCCGCGGCCCACGGCGCCGGCCTCGTGCACCGCGACTTCAAGCCCGACAACGTGCTCGTCGGCGACGACGGCCGCGTGCGCGTCGTCGACTTCGGCCTCGCCCGCCACGACGAGAACGCCATGACCCATCCGGGCGGCCCGCCGCCGAGCGCGAGCGGCGTCGACCTCACCCAGGTCGGCACGTTCATCGGCACCCCCGCGTACATGGCCCCCGAGCAGCTGCTGCGCGAGCCGGCCGACGCGCTCAGCGACCAGTTCAGCTTCTGCGTCGCGCTGTTCGAGGGCCTGTACGGCTACCGCCCGTTCAAGGGCACGACGACGGTGGAGATCTCGAAGGCTGTCCTCGAGGACAGGCGCCTCGAGCCGTCGCGCGACACCGAGGTCCCGGGCTGGGTCCACGCCGCGCTGGTCCGCGGCCTCAGCATCGATCCGGCGCTGCGCTTCCCGACGATGGACGCGCTCCTGCAGGTGCTGTCGGCCGACCCCGACCGCGCCCGACGCCGCCGCCTCGGCATCGCCGCGGCCGCTGCCGGCGTGATGTTGTTCGCCAGCGCCGGCGGCTACGCGGCCTACGCGATCCTGGCCCGCGACGCCGCGACCTGCGTCGGCGCCGACGAGCAGCTCGCCGGCGTCTGGGATCCCTCCGTCGCCCACGCCGTCCGCGAGGCCCTGACCGCGACCGGGGCCGCCTACGCCGACGAGGTCGCGACCCGCGTCGGCCAGCGCCTCGGCGAATACGCCGGGGCGTGGGTCGACATGCGCCGCGGCGCCTGCGAGTCGCACCGCCGCGGCGAGCAGTCCGACTCGCTGTACGACCTGCGCGTCGCCTGCCTCGACGACCGCAAGACCGCCCTGCACGCGCTCGTCGGCGTGCTGACGACCGCCGACGCCGCGGTGCTCGAGAAGGCCGTGCAGGCCGCCGACCAGCTGCCGACGCTCGCGCGCTGCGCCGACACCCGCGCCCTGCTCGCCCGCAGCCCCGCGCCCGACGACCCCGCGGTCGCGCGCGCCGTCGACGACCTGCGCGCCCGCCTCGCCGGCGTGCAGGCGAAGTTCGACGTCGGTCAGTACAAGGCCGCGCGCGCCGAGCTGGGGCCGCTGCGCGCCGAGGCCGAGGCGCTGGCGCACGCGCCGACGCTCGCCGCGACGCTGCACCTCGCCGGCAAGATCGACGACCAGCTCGGCGACTATCCGACCGCCGAGGCGGCGCTGCTGCGCACCGCGGCGACGGCCGATCGCGCCGGCGACGACGACACCCGCGCCGCCGCGACGATCGACCTCGTCCGCACGATCGGCGTGCGACAGGCCCGCTTCGACGAGGGCCTGCACCTCGCCGAGCTCGCGCGCGGCGCCACCGGCCGCCTGTCCGACGGCGGCACCGCCGAGGCGCTGCTCGAGGGCCGCCTGGGCGACCTCCTGCTGAGCCGCGGCGACCTCGATCGCGCCGCCCCGCACATCGACCGCGCCGTCGATCTGCGCGCCCAGCTCCACGGCGAGACCTCGATCGCCCACGGCCAGGCCCTGATCTCCCGCGGCACGCTCAAATTCCTGCGCGGCGACTACCCGGCCGCGATCGCCGAGTACCGCCGCGTCCTGGCGATCTTCGAGCAGACCTACGGCGCCCATCACCCCGTGCTCGGCGACGTGCTCAACAACATCGGCGCCGCCGAGCTGAGCCTGTTCGACCTCGACGACGCCGAGGCGACCTTCACCCGCACTCTGGCGATCGTCCGCGGCGCCTACGGTGACAGCCACCCCGCGCTCGCGACCGTCCACTTCAACCTCGGCATGATCGCCCAGTTCGAGGCCCGCTACCCCGATTCACTGGCCGCGCTCCGGCAGGCGCTGGCGATCTACGACGCCCACCTGCCGCCCGCCCATCCGAGCCGCGGCGACTGCCTGATCGAGCTCGGCAACACCCACCTGTTCGCCGGCGACTTCACCGCGTCGGAGCAGTCGTTCGCCGACGCGCTGGCGATCTTCCAGCTGGCCTTCGGGACAGGCCACCCGCGGACCACGCAGGCGCTGGCCGGCATGGCGACCGCGCAGCTGCGCGCCGGTCGGCTCGGCGACGCCGAGCGCACCTTCCAGCGCGCCCTCGCCGAGCTCGAGCCTGCCCCCGCCGACCCGACCCGCGGCGTGCCGCTCGCCGGCCTCGGCCGCGTCCACCTCGCAGCCGGCCGCCACGCCGCCGCCGCCGAGGCGCTCGAGCAGGCGCTCCCGCTGCTGCCGCAGAACGCCTTCGTCGCCCCGTACGACATCGCCGAGGCCCAGTTCGCGCTCGCCCGCGCATTGGTCCGGCTCGACCCGGCCAACGCCGCGCGCAGCCGCGACCTCGCGTCGCAGGCGAAGGCCGGCTTCCTCGGCGTCGGCGCGGCGTTTCAGCCGGCCGCCGCCGAGGTCGACGCCTGGCTGTCCGCTAGGGCAGGTTGACGTACGCGGTCCCGTCGGACTTGCCGGCGCAGACCAGCCCGCCGAGCGTCATCGTCTTGTCCCAGACCACGACCTGCCCCTCCTGCTCGATCTCGTCGAACTTGGTCTTCGGCGTCAGGCACTGCAGGTCGACGCCGCTCTTGAGGCACGCCTCCAACACCGGCACCCCGGTGAAGCACTCGCAGGCGATCGGCTTGACCGTACATGGCTCGCCGCCGCCCATCTTGCTCGCGTCCTGCCCGATCGTACTGCCCGTCGTGCCGTCCGTCGTACCGCCCGTCGTGGTCCCGCCGCCACCGGTGATGCCGGTGCCGATGATCACCTTGCCCGGGTAGAAGTAGTTGGCCACCGCGGTCTCGACGACCCCGAGCCCACACGCCGCGAATACACCGATCACGATCAACTTGCGCATGTCCAAACCTCCGCTTCCGAACCCAGCCAACCATTAGGCCGACACCTCCGCGGCGCGTCAATCGGTCCCGCATCCGCGTAGCGACCTGCGCATGACGGACGCTTGCCATGTAGGCGAAAGGTTCCCGGGGGCCGCCGGACCGGGCCGTGCCCGTGACCCCCGACAACACTCGGCCGCCGCAGACCTGCCGTGGCGGAGACGGTGCCGAGCTCGCGTCGCGGCCGCGACGAGCCGCCTGTTCGAGCCATTTGGCGGACGACGTTGTTCGCCACACACGCTCTGGACTTCGGATGAACGCGGCCGGTGAGGCGCCTGGATGACGACGTCGCGATGTGTGGGGTTCGTCGGCCCGGGGCGGGCATTGCTGGCCCCGGCCGACGCGATCTTCGAGGGTCGACCTGACCACCGCGACGCCGCCGCGCCGGTGGCCGAGTGCGTGGCTGGCTCTCATGACATGTCTCGATGAGCATGTCCTTTGATGCCGGTGGTCGGGCGGTGGACCGGGGTGGGGCCGCTCTGTTCGTTCGCCCCGGTGGGGGGGCTCGAGGTCGACGCGCCGCGTCGGCCGAGTCCGAGTCTCGCGGTCGTGGTGGCTCGGGCCTCCGATGAACCCGGGCGCGGACCTCGGGGACGCGCCGCTCGTGCGACGCGCGAGGGGCTGCGAGGCGCGGGAACGGTCTCTCGTGCAGGTCGTCGAGGCGCCTCCGCGACGTCGGCCTTGACGATTCGCGGCGCCGCGGCGCTAGACTGCGCGACGACGATGCAATCCTCCGACGATCGACTGGCGGCCATCCGCGCTCGCCCCGAAGATGATGGGCCGCGGCTGGCGCTGGCGCAGCAGCTGCGCGAGCGCGGCGACCCGCGCGGCGAGTTCATCGAGCTGCAGTGTGCGGTCGCGCGATGCGACGACGAGGACGATGCCCGCGGAGAACTCGAGGCGCGCGCCGAGGCGCTGCTCGCCGCGCACGCCGAGGAGTGGCACCACGAGCTCGGCCTGCGCCCCGGCGAGGCGACCTGGGTGCGTGGCTTCGTCGACACGGTGTCGCTCACGCCGGGGCGCATCGCCGCGGCCCGCGAGCGGCTCGTCCGCGGCGCACCGGTCCGCGGGCTGCACCTGCGCGGGCTCGCCGACGACGTGGAGGCGCTCGAGTCGACGCTGCGCGACCCGCTGCTCTCCGTGATCACCGCGCTCGACCTGTGCGCCGAGGGCAACGACATCGGCCCCGACGGCGCGATCGCTCTGGCCGAGGCGACCCACCTGACGCAGCTCCGCGAGCTGCGGCTGCGCGACAACCGGATCGAAGAGGAAGGCGGGATCGCCCTGGCCGGCGCGACGCACTTCGCCGGGCTGACGAAGCTCGACCTGCGGAGCTGCCAGGTCGGCACCGAGGGCGTGAAGGCGCTGGCAGCAGCGACCCAGCTGGCGAACCTGCGCGAGCTGTGGCTCGGGTGCACGTTCTTCGACAGCGGCAGGACCCCCTGCCGCGACGAGGGGGTGTTCGCGCTGGCCGCGGCGAGCCACCTGAATCAGCTCGTCACCCTCGACCTGCAGTGGAACGAGGTCCGGCTCGCAGGGGCGCGGGCGCTGGCAGCGGCGCCGCAGTTCGCCGGCCTGCGCGAGCTGTGGCTCGGCGCCAGCCACCTCGGCGCCGAGGGTGCGACGGCGGTGGCGACCGGCCTGCCGAACCTGACCTTGCTCGACCTCTACGACAACGACATCGGGCCGAAGGGCGTGCGCTCGATCGCCCGGCGGCTGAAGCACCTGCGGACGCTCGACGTGAGCCACAACCACATCGGCATCGAGGGCGTGCAGGCGATCGCCGGCGCCGAGTCCCTCGCCGGCCTGCGCGAGCTCCGGCTGCCGTACAACAAGCTGGACGACGAGGGGGCCGCGGCGCTGGCGAAGGCGGACCGGCTCACCCGGCTGAAGCTCCTCGACCTCCGCGACAACGACATCGGGCCGTCGGGCATCAAGGTGCTGCTCGCGAAGAAGTGGTTGTCCCGACTCGAGACGCTGCTGCTCGACAACAATCCGCTGGGCACCAGCGCGTCGCAGGCGCTGGCGAAGGCGACGCACCTGACCCGGCTGAGGGCGCTGAGGCTGACGCGCACGGGCTTCGGGCCGGAGGGAGCGGCCGCGCTCGCGTCCGCGACGCACCTCGCCGACTTGCGCGAGCTGTTCGTGCACCGGAACCCGATCCGGGACGACGGCGTCGCGGCGCTGATGTCGGGGCCCTGGCCGCGGCTGCGGGTGCTCATCCTCGCGTCGACCGGGATCGGCGACGAGGGAGTGCGCACTCTGGCCGGGGCGCCGGTGCTCTCCAGGCTCACCGGTCTCGATCTCAGCGACAACCAGATCGGGGACGAGGGCCTCCGCGCGCTCGCGGCAGGGCGCCTGGATGCCCTGGTCGAGCTGTGGTTCGAAAGCAACCCCATCAGCGTGGCCGGGGTCGCCGCGCTCGCGGCGGCGCCACACCTCCGTCGTCTGCTTCGCCTCCACCTGAAGAACAACCGGGAGCACTGGCCGGAGGGGTTCCGTCCGCTGATCGGTGCGCCGTGGCTTGGCTCCCTTCATCAGCTCGACATCGGAGCGAGGTTCGCGTTCGACGAGCGATCCGAGCTGTTTTTGAGCGAATTCCAGGCGGTCGCGCCGGATCTGGTCGTCACATGATTCGCCGCCTGCGAGTTCGTGGGCGACGATTCGTGGGTGTCGCAATCGCTCGCGCGGTGACGTGCACGCCGACAGCACGCGTTCGGCCTTGACGAATCGCGGGGGCCGGCGCCTAGACTCTTCCGAAACCGATGCAGCTCTCCGAAGATCAATTGGCGGCGATCCGTGCCCGGCCCGAGGACGAGGCTCCGCGGCTGGCCCTGGCGCAGCGACTGCGCGAGCGCGGCGATCCGCGCGGCGAGTTCATCGAGCTGCAGTGCGCGGCGGCCCGCAGCGGCGACGACCACGACGCCCGCGACGAGCTCACCGCGCGGGCCGACGCGCTGTTCGCCGCGCACGAGGACGAGTGGCACCACGAGCTCGGCTTGCGGCCCGGCGAGGCGACCTGGGCGCGCGGGTTCGTCGACACGGTGTCGCTGGTGCCGGGTCGGGTCGCAGCGGTCGGCGAGCGACTCGCCCGCGGCGCTCCGGTCCGTGGGCTGCACCTGCGCGGGGCCGCGGACGACGATGTGTTGGAGTCGGTGCTGCGCGAGCCGCTGCTCTCCGTGATCACTGCGCTCGACCTGGTCGCCGAAGGCAACGACATCGGCCCCGACGGCGCGATCGCTCTGGCCGAGGCGACCCACCTGACGCAGCTCCGCGAGCTGCGGCTGCGCGACAACCGGATCGAAGAGGAAGGCGGAATCGCCCTGGCCGGCGCGACGCACTTCGCCGGGCTGACGAAGCTCGACCTGCGGAGCTGCCAGGTCGGCACCGCGGGCGTGAAGGCGCTGGCAGCGGCGACCCAGCTGGCGAACCTGCGCGAGCTGTGGCTCGGGTGCACGTTCTACGACTTCGAAAGGGAACCCTGCCGCGACGAGGGGGTGTTCGCGCTGGCCGCGGCGAGCCACCTGAATCAGCTCGTCACCCTCGACCTGCAGTGGAACGAGGTCCGGCTCGCAGGTGCGCGGGCGCTGGCAGCGGCGCCGCAATTCGCCGGCCTGCGCGAGCTGTGGCTCGGCGCCAGCCACCTCGGCGCCGAGGGTGCGAAGGCGGTGGCGACCGGCCTGCCGAACCTGACCTTGCTCGACCTCTACGACAACGACATCGGGCCGAAGGGCGTGCGGTCGATCGCCCGGCGGCTGAAGCACCTGCGGACGCTCGACCTGAGCCACAACGGCATCGGCATCGAGGGCGTGCAGGCGATCGCCGGCGCCGAGTCCCTCGCCGGCCTGCGCGAGCTCTGGCTGCCGTACAACGAGCTGGACGACGAGGGGGCCGCGGCGCTGGCGAAGGCGGACCGGCTGACGCGGCTCGAGCTCCTCGACCTACGCGACAACGGCATCGGGCCGTCGGGCATCGAGGAGCTGCTCGCGAAGAAGTGGTTGTCCCGGCTCGAGACGCTGCTGCTCGACGACAATCCGCTGGGCGATGAAGCGGCGCAGGCGCTGGCGAAGGCGACGCACCTGACCCGGCTGCGGGCGCTGAGGATGACGCACACGGGCTTCGGGCCGGAGGGAGCGGCCGCGCTCGCGTCCGCGACGCACCTGGCCGGCTTGCGTGAGCTGTTCGTGCACCGGAACCCGATCTTTGGCGACGGCGTCGTGGCCCTCCTGTCGGGCTCCTGGCCGCGGCTGCGGATGCTCGTCCTCGCGTGGACCGGGATCGGCGACGAGGGGGTGCGCGCGCTGGCCGGCGCGCCGGTGCTCTCCAGGCTCACCGGGCTCGATCTCAGCCACAGCAAGGTCGGCGACGAGGGCCTCCGCGCGCTCGCGGCGGGGCGCCTGGACGCCCTGACCGAGCTGTGGTTCGACGGCAACCCCATCAGCGCGGCCGGGGTCGCCGCGCTCGCGGCGGCGCCCCACCTCCGTCGTCTGCTTCGCCTCCACCTGAGAAACAACCGGGAGCAGTGGCCGGAGGGGTTCCGCCCGCTGATCGGTGCGCCGTGGCTGGGCTCCCTTCATCAGCTCGACATCGGAGCGAGGTTCGCCCTCGACGAGCGATACGAGCCGTTGGTGAGCGAATCGCGGGCGGTCGCGCCGGATCTGGTCGTCACATGATTCGCCGCCTGCACGCTCGTGTGCGACGATTCGCCGGCTTCGCATTCGCTCGCGCGGTGGCGTGCACGCCGACGACGCTCGTTCGGCCTTGACGAATCGCGGGGGCCGGCGCCTAGACTTTTTAAAAACGACTGATGCAGCTCTCCGAAGATCAATTGGCGGCGATCCGCGTCCGGCTCGAGGACGACGGCCCGCGGCTGGACCTGGCCCAGCGGCTGCGCGAGCGCGGCGACCCGCGCGGCGAGTTCATCGAGCTGCAGTGCGCGGCGGCCCGCAGCGACGACGATCACGACGCCCGCGACGAGCTCACCGCGCGGGCCGACGCGCTGTTCGCCGCGCACGAGGACGAGTGGCACCACGAGCTCGGCCTGCGGCTCGGCGAGGCGACCTGGGCGCGCGGGTTCGTCGACGCAGTGTCGCTGGCGCCGGGTCGGGTCGCGGCGATCGGCGAGCGGCTCGCCCGCGGCGCTCCGGTCCGCGCGCTGCACCTGCGCGGGCTCGAGAAGGACGCCGAGGCGCTCGCGTCGGTGCTGCGCGACCCGCTGCTCTCGGTCGTCACGGCGCTCGACCTGTGCGCCGACAGGAACGACGTCGGCCCCGCCGGCGCGCGCGCGCTGGCGAGGGCGACCCACCTGACGCAGCTCCGCGAGCTGCGGCTGCGCGACAACGAGATCTTCGAGGCGGGTGGGCACGACCTCGCCCGGGCGACGCACTTCTCCGGCCTGACGAAGCTCGATCTGCGGAGTTGTCAGGTCGGCACCGACGGCGTGCGCGCCCTGGCAGCGGCGACGCACCTGGCCGGACTGCGCGAGCTGTGGCTCGGGGGCTCGTTCTTCGACAACAACAGCAACCCCTGCCGCGACGCGGGGGTGTTCGCGCTGGCCGCGGCGAGCCACTTGAAGGGCCTCGTCACCCTCGACCTGCAGTGGAGCGAGGTCCGGCTCCCGGGTGCGCGCGCGCTGGCAGCGGCGCCGCAGTTCGCCGACCTGCGCGAGCTGTGGCTCGGCGCCAGCCACCTCGGCCCGCTCGGCGCCAAGGCGGTGGCGATCGGCCTGCCGAACTTGACCCTGCTCGATCTGTACGACAACGGGATCGGGGCCAAGGGCTTGCGGGCGCTCGTCCGGCGGCTGAAGCACCTGCGCACCCTCGATCTGAGCCACAACGACATCGGCATCGACGGCGTGAAGGCGATCGCCGACGCCGAGTCTCTGGCCGGCTTGCGCCAGCTCTGGCTGGCCTACAACAACTTGGGCGACGAGGGGGCCACGGAGCTGTCCCTGGCGGACCAACTGACGCAGCTCCGGCTCCTCGACCTCCGCAACACCGGCATCGGGCCGTCGGGCGTCGAGGATCTGCTCGAGGAGGCGTGGCTGTCCCGGCTCGAGTGCCTGCTCCTCGACGCCAACCGGCTGGGCAACACGGCCGCGAAGGCGCTGGCGAAGGCGACCCACATGACCCGATTGAAAGAGCTGCGCCTGCGGGGCACGGGCTTCGGGCCGGAAGGGGCGAGGCACCTCGCGTCCGCGCCGCACCTCGCCGGCCTGCGCGAGCTGCTCGTCGACAGCAACCCGATCGGGGACGAGGGCGTCGCGGCGCTGCTGTCGGCGCCCTGGCCCCGGCTCCGGCTGCTCGTCCTCGGGGCCGGCGGAATTACCGACGAGGGGGTGCGGTTGCTGGCCGGCGCGCCGCTGCTCGCCGGGCTCGCCGGGCTCGATATCAACCGCAACAAGATCGGTGACGCGGGCATGCGTGCGCTCGCAGCGGGGCGCCTCGACGCCCTGACGGAGCTGTGGTGCGCCGGCCATGCGCTCAGCGCGGCCGGCGTCGCCGCGCTCGCGGCCGCGCCGCACCTCCGTCGGCTGGCGCGGCTGCACCTGGACAGTCCGCGGCTGTCGTCGGAGGAGCTCCGCCCCCTGGTCCGTGCGCCGTGGCTGAGCTCGCTCCACCAGCTCCGCTGCGGCGCACGCTGCTATCCCGAGGATTTCGAGCCGGCGTTGAGCGAATTGCACGCGGTCGCGCCGGACCTCCAGATCATTTGATCCACCGGTCGCGCGCCGTCGCGAATGCGTCGATTCGGCGACCGCGCAATGAAGGATTCGCGGACCGGTCGTGGTGCGCGTGTGGTCGGGTGGGTGTGGCGGCGATACGTCCTTGCCCGGCAAATGGGTCCGCGGTGCGCCTGTTGCGGCGACGAATCCGTCGGGTGATCGATCGCGCGCGGGCGACTCTATCCTTCACGTCGGGGTCGCGTGACCTCGACGTCGGCGCCACCTCCGTGCGACCTTCGGGGTCTACATGAATCGATGCGCAGCACCGTGGCGCGCGGACGAACCACGGTCATGATTCGCCGATTCGCCACACCTCGGGGGAGACTCTCGTGAACCACGAAACATATGACGTCGCCATCCTCGGCTCCGGGATCGCGGGCGCCGTGCTCGCCGCGATCCTGGGCCGCCAGGGCTTCCGCGTGCTGCTGCTCGAGAAGGGCACGCACCCGCGCTTCGCCGTCGGCGAGGCGATGCAGCCGCAGAGCTCGATGCTGCTGTGGATCCTCGGCGAGCGCTTCGACGTGCCCGAACTGCAGCACCTGTCCTGCACGCAGAAGATCTTGCGCCACGTGACCCGCAACGTCGGGGTGAAGAAGACCTTCGGGTTCCTCTACCACGAGGAGGGGAAGCTGCAGGACCCGCAGCAGGGGCACCTGCTGATCCCGCCGCCCACGCCGCTGGCGTCCGAGAGCCACCTGTTCCGCGCCGACATCGACCACTACGTGGTGAAGGCGGCGGTCCGCTACGGGGCGACGTACCGCGACCGCACGGACGTGGTCGACTTCACTCTGGCGGACGACGGCGTGGTCCTGCGCACCGCGAGCGACGAGGTGTTCCGCGCCCGCTTCCTGGTCGACGCCACCGGCCACAAGTCGCTGGTCGCCGACAAGCTCGGGCTGCGCCCGCAGGACCCGCCGCTGCGCACCCAGTCGCGGACGATCTTCACCCACATGCGCGGCTTCCGGCGCTGGGACGATCTGATGGCGCCGGGCGATCGACCCGGGCTGTCGCGCGGCTACTACGAGGGCACGCTGCACCACGTGATCGACGGCGGGTGGTTCTGGGTGATCCGCTTCGACAACGTGCCGGGCTCGGAGAGCGACCTGACCAGCATCGGCCTCACCCTCGACATGCGGAAGTACCCGCAGCGCGGGATCCCGCCGGAGCAGGAGTTCTGGGAGGTCGTGAACCGCTACCCGAGCATCGTCCGCCACCTCGAGGGCGGCGTGGCCACGCGGCCATGGGTCGGCACCGGTCGGCTGCAGTTCAGCGCGACCGACAGCGTGGGGCAGCGGTTCTTCCTCATGTCGCACGCGCACGGCTTCATCGACGCGCTGTACTCGCGCGGCATGATCAACACGTTCGAGACGATCCACGCGTTCGCGCCGCGGCTGATCCAGGCGCTGCGCGACGACGACTTCACCGTGTCCCGCTTCGACTACCCGCGGCGGCTGCAGGACGCGATGCTGCTCGACAACGATCGCATGGTCCACAACTCGTTCCGCTCGTTCGCCAACTTCGACACCTGGAACGCGTTCCTGCGGGTGTGGCTGGCCAACATCATCTTCGGCGACCTGCGCATGTTCCGGGTCTGCCTGCGGTACCTCGAGAGCGGCGACAAGGCCGAGTTCGAGGCCCTCGACGTCGACCCGGTGCCGCTGAGCCAGGCGCCCGGCGCCGCGCCGCTGGAGGACCTGAGCCGCTTCACCGACGCGACCTTCGACCGCTGGGACGCCGGCGAGCTGACGGCCGAGCAGGCCGCGGCCGAGGTGTTCGCCCAGCTCGGCCGCACCCCGCTGCCGCCGATCCACCCGTGGGACGACCCGGCCGCGCATCACATCGACCTGCTGCCGGAGAAGCTCGAGCGGATGGTCGAGTGGGGCAAGACCGCGGCGCCGACCACGATGAACCAGTGGTTCGACTTCGACCTGAAGATGCTCGACCGTTTGCGGACCGAGGCGGCGGCGTGACGCCCGGCGGTCGATCGAGGGTGATGGTCTAATGTCCTCGGGGACATGTCCGAAAGTTTCGGGCATGTCCCCTAAGACATGTCACTCGCCGAGGCCGTAGCGCTTGATCTTGTCGTAGAGGGTGCGCACGCCGATCCCGAGCGCCTCGGCGGTGCGGATCCGGTTGCCCTCGAAGTGGCGCAGCGCGGCCTCGATCGCGTCGCGCTCGAGGTCCTGCAGCGGACGCGGCGGGCCGTCGTAAGCGGGCTCGGCGACGACGGGCAGGGCCGGCACGGGCGCGGGCGCGGGCGCGAAGCCGAGGCCGGGGATCGCCAGCTCGCTCTCGTGCAGGGAGTCGCCGTCGGCCAGGATCGCGGCGCGCTCGAGCGTGTTGGCGAGCTCGCGGACGTTGCCCGACCAGCGGGCGCGGCGGAGCAGGGCCCGCGCCGAGGGGTCGAGCTTGAGCGGCTTGCGCCCGAGGTTGGCGCAGGCCTGGGCGAGCAGGCGCTCGGCGAGCGGCTCGATGTCCTCGCGGCGGTCGCGGAGCGGCGGCAGGACCACCGGGAACACCGCGAGGCGGTGGAACAGGTCCTCGCGGAAGCGGCCGTCGGCGATCATCGCCGGCAGGTCGCGGTTGGTGGCGGCGACCCACCGCACGTCGGCGCGCAGGGTCGGCCCGCCGCCGATCCGCTCGAAGGTCCGCTCCTGCAGCAGGCGCAGCAGCTTGGCCTGCAGCGGCAGCGCCAGCTCGCCGACCTCGTCGAGGAAGAAGGTGCCGCCCTGGGCGACCTCGATGCGGCCGCGGCGACGCGCGTGCGCGCCGGTGAAGGCGCCCTTCTCGTGGCCGAACAGCTCGCTCTCCAGCAGCTGCTCGGCCAGGGCGGCGCAGTTGACGGCCATGAACGGGCCGTTCTTGCGCCGGCTCCACCCGTGGACCGCGCGCGCGGCGATCTCCTTGCCGGTGCCGCTCTCGCCGATCAAGAGGACGGTGGCGTCCGTGACCGCGACCTTGCGCAGCGCCGCGACCACCGGCTGCATCGCCGGCGCGCCGAAGGTCAGCTCGGGCGCGGCGTCGCTGCTGCTCTGGTGGGCCTCCTGGAAGTTGCGCAGGGCCCGGCGCTCGGCCGCGCGGCGGATCAACAGCCGCAGCTCGGCGAGCGAGCCGAGCGGCTTCTGCAGGTAGTCGAAGGCGCCGAGGCGCATGGCCTCGACCGCGGTGTCGACGTCGCCGTGGGCGGTGAGGATGATGACCTCGACGTCCGGCTGGCGCTCGCGCACGCGCCGGAGCAGCGCCATGCCGTCCATGCCGGGCATGCGCAGGTCCGACAGCACGACGTCGAAGCCCTCACGCTCGAGCAGCGCCCACGCGGCCTCGCCGGAGGCCGCCTGCGCGACCTCGTGGTCGTCGTCGGCCAGCGCCTCGGCCACGAACTCGCGGATCCCCGGCTCGTCGTCGACGACCAGCACGTGCGCCATTCAGTCACCCTCTCTTTCGGCCGGCGGCAGCCACACGCGGAACACGGAGCCGCCGCCGGGGCGCTCCTCGACGCTGGCCTTGCCGCCGTGGCGCTCGCACACCCGCGAGACCACGGCGAGCCCCAGGCCGGTGCCCTGGGTGCGGCCGGTGACGAACGGATCGAAGATCCGCGCGCGCAGCTCGGCCGGCACGCCGGGGCCGCGGTCGGCGACGCGGAAGGCGAGGCCGCCGTCCTCGCGGCGGATCGCCAGCTCGACGGTGGCGCCCGGCGGGCTGGCCTGCAGGGCGTTGCGCACGAGGTTGACCAGCGCCTGCTCGACCCGCTGCGCGTCGAGGTACCAGCCCTCGGGCGCGCCGGCGTCGTCGAGCACGACCCGCGCCGGATCGGTGAGCTCGACGGCCCGCCGCGCGATCGCCCGCGGATCGCCGGTCGCGGCCTTGAGCTTGCCGGCGCGCACGAAGTCGAGGAGGCTGGTGGTCAGCGCCTCGAGGCGCACCGCCTCCTCGACGATCCGGCTGGCCTTGGCGCGCCGGCGCTCGTTGTCGGCGAGCTGCTCCTCGAGCAGCTGCGCGTGGCCCTTGAGGCTGGCGAGCGGGTTGCGGATCTCGTGGGCCAGGACCGCCGACATCTCGCCGAGCGCGGCGAGGTGACGCCGCTCGGCGTGGCCGGCCTCGGCGGCCCGGGCCCGCTGCCGCTGCCGGTGCGACAGCCAGGCGGTGACGACCAGCGCGACCGCGACTGCGAGGCCGACCACGAGGTCGCGCAGGGCCTGGCGGAAGAACGCGGTCGCCAGCCGCGGCTCGAACTCGATCACGATCCGCGGCGGCGGGGGGCGACCTGCGGCGTCGGGCGGCGGGGCCTTGCCTTCCATCCCGGGAGGTGGAGGGCGGCCAGCCGCGCCGGGCGGGGGTGCCTTGGCGTCGAACCCCGGCGGCGGGGCCTTGCCGTCCATCCCGGGACGCGGTGCCCTGGGGTCGACACCCGGGGGCCCGTCGCCGTGCCGCGGCGGGGGGCCGATCATCCGCTCGAAGCGGGCGACTGTGCCGTCGCCGGCGAGGTTGTCCTCGATCCACGCCAGCACGCCGCGGTGATCGCCGGGACGCAGCGGGCGCTCGGCGCTCACGCCCGCCTCGACCACCACGCCGTCGTCGGGCCCGAGGATCGCCAGGTAGCGCAGGCCCTCGTCGCGGTCGTCGGCGAGGATCGCCTCGAGGTCGGCGGCGGTGGTCCAGCGCCCGCGCGGGAAGTCGCGCTCGACCAGGCGGTGCAGCACCTCGCTCTCGCCGCGGACCACTGCCTCGCCGATCCGGTAGGCGTTGACGAACGAGGACACCGACGACAGCGCGAGCAAGCCCGCGAGCGCCACGGCGACAGCGAGGAGACCCCACCCGCCTGCCTTGCCGAGATCGGGCATCCGCGGCCGGAGGGTAGCGGATCCGCCGTCCCCGGGCGGCGCGGCGGCTGCTGCGGCAGGATGTTCAATTGCGCGCGCGGCGGCGAGGGCGACCGATTGCGGCCCGGCGGACGCGGTTCGCGTGGCGCCGCTCCACCCGGCGCGGCTGCGGGCGGCGAGATCGGCGAGGGGACGGGCGGAGGAAGAGGCTGCCGGATCGGTCAGGTCGCCCGCCGGGGCGGCGGCCCGCACCGACGCGGCCGCCGGGACGAACTGCAGCGGGGCCGCGGGGGCGCGGCGCGGCGGGGGCGTCCTCGGGGCTGTCTCGGAGGACATGTCGCCGGGGACCTGCGGGCCGCGCGGCGACGAGCGCTGGGCCGGGTCCGTCGCGAGGGCGAGATATGTCTCCGAGGACATTCCCTGAGATTCATGTTCCGCGGGCGGCAGCTGTTTCGCGGTTTCGGAGCGCGGGTTCTGAGCGAGGAGGAGCGCCGAGCTCGCCTCGAGCGCGATGCATGTCTCCAAGGACATGTCCTGAGATCCACGTTCCGCGGGCGGCGGTTGTTTCGCGGCCTCGGAGTGCGGGCCGTGGGCCAGGAGGAGCGCCGAGTCCGTCTCGGGCGCTCGCTCTGTCCCCGAGGACAGGCCCCGAGATTCATGCGTCGCCGGCTCTGCGGCCGCGGAACGCGTGCTGCGGGTGAGGAGGAGCGTCGAGTCCGTCTCGACGGTTCGCTCTGTTCCCGAGGACGGGCCCTGAGATTCGTGCGTCGCCGGCTCTGCGGCGGCGGAACGCGTGCTGCGGGCGAGGAGGAGCGTCGAGTCCATCTCGACCGCTATCTCTGTCTCCGAGGACATGCCCTGAGATTCATGTGTGGCGAGCGGCGAGGGAGGTGCCGCGGCCTCGGAGCGCAGACTGTGGGTGAGGAGGAGCGCCGAGTCGATCGCGGCCGCCCAACGGCCTGTCTCCGAGGGCATGGCCTGCAGGTCGCTTCCGGAGGGCGCCGCGTCGCTCGCGGTCGTCGGATCGGTTCGGCCCTGCGCCGGCGCCGAGCTCCTCGCCACGGTCGCATGGGCGGTCTCGAAGGACAGGCCGGGCCGCTCGCTCGCCGCTGGGGGCGGTGTCGTATCGCTCGCGGTCGTCGATACGGAGGTCTCGAGGCCCTTGTCCGGTCGTTCTTGCGCGCTCCTCGCGGTGGGCACCGGGCCTGACTTGAAGGACAGGCCGGGCCGATCGCCCGGCGCTGGGTCGCTCGCGGCCGCCGGAACGGATGTCTCGATGGACATGTCCTGTCGTTCTTGCGCCGCGCTCCTCGCGGCGGACTCCGGGACTGGCTCGAAGGACAGGAGCGGACGCTCCCACGGCGCTGGGAGCGGTGCCGGGTCGCGGACGGTCTCGGATGTCTCGAAGGGCATGTCCTTTCGTTCATGCGCCGCCGAGCTCCCCGTCCCGGACGTCGGGCATGTCTCGAAGGACATATTACTCGGCCTGAAGGACAGGTCGTACCGCTCGCTCGATCCTGGGGGCGTCGCCGCTCCGGCTGTCGTCATCGCGAAGGACATGGCTCGCTGCCCTCAGGGCCGCGCCCCCGCGAGCGCGGCGAGGCGGGCCGCGCCGCCGGCTCCGGCGCGGCGGTACAGCTCACGGGCCGCGGCGCGCAGTTCCTCGACGCGGCCGGCGGAGGCGTCGGGCGTGCGCTCCAGGGCGTCGGCGAGGGTCGTGCGGGCGCGCGCGAGCAGGAGGTGGGGCGCGCTGGCGAAGTCGTCGGCGGCGCGGGCGGACAGGGTGGCGATCGCGGGCTCGAGCGCGGCGATCGCCTCGGCCGGGCGGTCGAGGGCCAGGAGGGCGCGACCCAGGCCGACCTGCGTGTCGGCGATCCGCACGGCGATCCACGGGCGCTCGCGCAGCGGCGAGGCGCCGGCGATCGCGGCCTGCAGGGGGTCGAGGGCGGCCTCGGGGCGGCCGCGGAGCAGGGCCGCGTAACCGCCGGCGAGGTTCGCCAGCGCGGTCGTCGGCGCCTCGTCCTCGCCGGTGCGCGGGCCCGCCAAGCAGGTCGCCGCCTGCTCCATCGCGGTCGCGGCGGCCTCGGGGCGCTCGAGGTCGTCCTCGGCGTGGCCGAGGGCCAGCCAGCACACCGCGCACACCTCGTACGGCTCGCCGGGGCCGACGAACTGCGGGCACAGCTCGGCGAACACCGCTTGCGCCGCGGCCGGGTCGAGCGTGTGGTCGGCGGCCATGCGCCGCAGCTGGCGCACGTACGGGTGGCGCTCGCCGAGCAGGCCGCCGAGCCCGGCCAGCGCGGTGGCGAAGCCCTCGGCGCGGGCGCCCGGGTCGGCGGTCACGAGCGCGAGGTTGGCGTGGTAGCTCCAGCGCTCGACCGGGTCGGCGTAGTCCGCCGCGTCGCCGGCCGCGACCGCGGCCCGGTAGCTGGCGAGCGCCAGCGCCGGCTCGCCGCGGGCGCCGTGCACCGCCCCGAGGTTGTTGGCCAGCAGGGCCGCGAGGTCGGGGCGATGACCTGTCCTTTCGACCATGGCCTCGGCGACACGTCGCTGCGCGAGCGCGACGTCGGGCTGGCCGAGGCCGACGCCGTCGACCCACATGCGCCGCGCCAGGGCCTCGGCCGCGACCGCGTCGACCCGCGCGGCGAGGCCGATCACGTAGGCGTCGTCGAGGGTGGCGCGCGCGGTGGTGAGGTCGTAGGCCAGCAGCGCGGTGCGACCGGCGGCGAGGGCGGCCTCGGCGACCAGCGGGGCGTAGGCGAGGCGCTCGGCCTCGGCGCGCACGGCCGCGAGCTCGCCGGCGGCCGGCCCGAGCTCGCCCGCGTCGGCCAGCACGCGCGCGCGCGCGAGGCGGGCTCGCTGCTCGTCGACCGCGGCCGCGATGGCCGGATCTCCGGGCGGCGCGACCTCGGCCGCCATCGCCACCGGATCGCCGCACAGCGCCGGCGGCGGCAGCTTGGCGACCACCGCGGTGGCCTCGCGGGCGACCCCCGGCGCGCCGGTGGCGAGGACCTCGGCGGCGCCGGCGAGCGCGGCCCGGCGCTCGGCGAGGCAGCGCATGCCGGCGTCGAGGAGCCGGCTCGACCGCTCGCCGCGCTGGTGCCCGAGGCACACGTCGCGGTGCACCGCGGCCCAGCGCGCGCCGTAGTCGTCGAGCGCGGCGACCACCTTCGGCGCGACGTCGGCCGGCAGCGCGGCGGCGACCGCCTCGCGCTGCGCGGCGCTCCACACCTCGGCGACCCGCGCCTCGCCGGCGTCGCACACCGAGACCGCCGCCGCCGGGCCGAGCAGCCAGCCGAGAGTCATCGCCAGACCGCCGAGCGCCGCGGCGCCGAACCACTTGCGCCGCTGCGCCGCCGGATCGCGGCCGAGCGCGCGCAGCAGCGCGTCCATGTCGGGGTAGCGATCGGCGGGGTCGGTCTTCAGGCCGCGACGCAGCCGCGCCAGCAGCCACGCCGGCACGCGCAGGCCCGGCGGCGGCTCGCTCACGCGGCCGGCGAGGATGTTGTCGGTGAGGCCGAGCAGCGTCTCGCCGGCGAACGGCCGCTGGCCGCACAGCGCCTCGTGCAGCGCCACGCAGAAGCTGAACTGATCGCTGGCGGGCCCGGCCGGCTTGCCGAGGTGCTGCTCGGGGGACATGTACGCCGGCGTGCCCATCACCGCCCCGTGCGCGGTGAGCCGCGCGCCGACCAGGCCGTCGGTGCGCGGGCCGGGCCGCTCGCCGTCGCCGTCGTCGCCGCGCGCGAGGCCGAAGTCGGCCACCCGCGCCCGGCCGTCGCTGCCGATCAGGACGTTGTCCGGCTTGAAGTCGCGGTGCACCACGCCGGCGGCGTGGGCCGCCGCCAGGCCGCGGCCCGCTTGCAGGTACACGTCGAGGAGCTCCCGCCACTTGCGCGGCCGCTCGGCGGCCCACTCGCCGGCGGTGCGGCCCTCGACGTACTCCATGGCGATGAAGAACTGGCCGTCGACCACCCCGACGTCGTGGACCTGGACCACGTTGGGGTGCGACAGGCGGGCCATCGCCTGGGCCTCGCGGAGGAACCGGGTCTCCTTGTAGTCGGGCCCGAGGTCGCGGCGCAGCAGCTTGACCGCGATCCGTCGATCGAGCTCCGGGTCGAACGCGGCGTGCACGACCCCCATGCCGCCGGCGCCCAGCTCTCGCAGCAGGACGAAGCGGCCGATCCGCCCGCGCACCGTCGGATCGGTGGTCGGATTGAGGACCTCGCGCGCGCCGGGGACGATCGCTCGTTCGCCGCTGACCGCGGTCTCGGCGAGGTCGAGCCCGGGGGCGAGGGTCCGGGCGGACAACGAGGTGGTGCGATCGAGGGTCACGCGCGCCTCCGCAGATCAGGGCAGCATGGTCCGCCATTCGATGCCCGGGCCGAACGAGCCGTCGCCGCTGCACGCGGGCACCGAGCAATGAATGCTGGCAGGATCGGCGTAGCGCGGATCGTCGAGGCAGAGCGCGCCGGTCGGGCCCCACTTGGCCTCGAGCGAGTTCTCGGCGACGCCCGGGGTGACGCTGCCGCTGGCGTTGCGCCACGCGACCGGGGTGCCGTCGACGGTGTAGGGGGTGCCGTCGCCGCAGTAATCGGCGGTGACCATGCGCAGGGTCGCCTTGCGCTGGTCGAGGTCGGCGTGGCGGGCGCCGCTCGGCGCGTAGTCCATCATCTTCATCTTGTAGGCGCCCTCGGCGACGCAGGCGATCGTGAACCACCGGCCCTGCCCCGGGTTGATCGCGTTGGTCACGCGATCGTAGGTCTCGCCGTAGATCAGCGTCACCATGTCCTTCTTGTCGTCGCTGGTGTTGGGACAGACGGGCTGGGTGACGTTGTCCTGGTCGTTGTACTGCATGCGATAGACGCTGACCATGGCGCCGCCGGCGGACCACGACGGGACCTGAGAATCGAAGCCGACGATCCGCAGCTGGACCGGGCCGGTCGGGGTCATGAGGCTCAAGACCTTGCCGACCAGCTGCGGGCCGGTGTACGTGATCTGCCCGTTGTTCATGTTGCGGGCGATCAGCTCGTCGCGGCCCAGGTTCATGTCGGGCTTGTAGTGGTTGCCGTTGGCCGGGTTGAAGATGTCGACGAAGGTGACGCCGCTGGCGTTGGCGACGCCGTCGAGGTTCAGCTCGGTGATCAGGGCGTCGTTCACGGTCGGCGAGTTGAGCGAGCAGCCGATGCAGCCGCCGCCGCCGCCCGGACGCAGCGACACCAGCTCCTCTCCCGCGAAGTCGACGGGGTCGTCGCAGCCGGCGAGGCCGGCGAGGGCGAGCGCGAACACGGGAAGCCACGAGCGCAGACGGGACGAGACGGGGACCATCGACGAGTTCTCCATGGTGACGCGGGCCCCCTCGCAAGCGCCGGGCTCGGCCGGGGCGGTCGGGAAAAGTCGTGCGTCGGCGAGGACATGGCCGGCGGCGCGGCGGCGAGCGCCGGGCCCCGGCAGAGCCCGCCGGCAGCCCTGGCGGCGGTTTCTGCCGGCCACCGGCAGAACCCGCCGCCTGGCCGCGAGGTCGCGAATGTGGACACCGGGCGGGGGCAGCGGCCGCGGACGTCCGCGAAAGTGGTGAGAGGGTGACCGCGCACGAACCTCGACCGCAATGGACGATCTCTGGCCGGTCGTGGGCAGCACCTCGGCATGGTCGCAGGCCGGCCGTGTGCATTCAAGCCGCCGCGCCGGGCGCCGGCGGGGCAGAAAAAATGCGCTCATGGTCGCGGGACCAGTCGCGCGAATGTTCGCTCGAGAGAATGATCGGCGAGCGCGTCGCGCGATTGCTGCCATTCGCCGATTGCCGAGCGGATCCTTCAATCCGCGGGTGGGCGCAGCCAGGTGTCCTCGTTGGGGAAGCGGCCGAACATCGACAGGCGGTGCACCGGTCGATCGGCGGCGACGGCCCCGGACGCGATGGCGGCCGGCGACACGAACCTCTTCGCCGACACGCCGCTGGTCTCGCCCGTGCAGCCGCCTCCGTTCGCGCCCCCGCTCACGGGCGGCAGGCCGTCGCCGAACACCGTGTCGCGGTAGGTGACGCGCGCCAGGCCCTGGAAGTACAGCCGATGGTCGAACTGCGCCGTCGAGTACAGCCGCCCGTCGTGCACGTGCACGGTCGGGAAGTACAGCCATTCGGGGTAGCGCGACGGGAACTCGAACGCCATCGGGTGGACGTCCTGCGCGCCCGGCTGGAACTGAAACACGACGAAGCCCCAGTCGGCGTACTGGGGCAGCTTGTGCCACAGGCTGTCGGACAGGCGGAAGCGCGGATCGAGGCGGACGAAGTCGGCGCGCGTCGGCACGAACGAGGCCTCGAAGGAGCCGACGCGGTGCACCTGCAAGCGCTCGGCGGACAGCGTGAAGAGCACGGCGGGCCGGGGCTGGGGCTCCGGGAAGCCGCGCATCAGCTCGTCGAACAGCGCGGGCACCGTGGACAGGTCGCGGAAGACGACCCCGTCCTCCAGCGAGCCGGGCACGAGCGGGATCGGCAAGATCATCGCCGAGCGCTCCTCCGCGTGGAGGCGCATCGCGTAGACGAGGAGCTGCCTGCCGCCCACGTGTCGCGCGAACAGCCGGGTCCGTTGCAGCTCGACCTGCCGGGGACTCACGATGATACACATCATTTCACCCGTAACACGGCGCCGATGCGGGGGCAATCACCAGAACTTCCACCACGGCTTTCGCGGCGGCGCTTCCGTCTCGAGCTCGCGCAGCGAGCCCACCAGAGCGTCGATGTCGGCGCGCAGCTCGTCGACGGGGACGTGGTCCTCGCTGGCGCAGGCGATCATCAGCGCCGTGCCGTCCGCCAGCGTCCGCCAGCGGTACACGGTGTGGCGCGGAGTATCGGTGGTGTAGCGCAGCAGCGTCTCCACCCGGTCGCCCGGGTACAGGATCGTCTCGAGCTGCACCGCGGTCGCGCCGGGGGGCGTGGTCTGGCGGACGGCCGCGTCGCCGAGCTGCATCAGCTCCGCAGTCGTCGCGACCCGCATGCCCCGCATGCGCACCAGCGACAGCAAGCGCAGGCCGTCGGTGCCCGAGAACGAGAGGCGGCTGAGCTGCAGCCCGTACTCCGAGGCGCCGACGACCGGGGCGTAGCGCGCGGGTGGGGTCAACGCGAGGCCGAGCGCGTCGATCTCGAGGGAGCGCGGTCGCGCCGGCGGCTCGGACATGACGACCACGGCGCCCGTGTCGAGGAGCTCGCGCAGGGCCGCGCGCGCCCGGGTGACCGGGTGCCCGGGGAAGTCGGCGTCGTGCGCCGGGTCGTCGATGTGGCGCTGATCGAGCCGGCGCATCATCGCCTGGAGGTCCTCGTCGCCGCGAGCGGCCAGCGCCTTGTTCGTCAGCACCGACTCGCGCAGGCCGGTTCCACGGGCCGTCTCGACGACGATCAGCTCGAGCATGCGGCCGTCGAGCGGGACGAGCAGGTGACCCATCACGGTCTCGTGGCCCGGCTCGTAGCAGAGCCGGTGGAGCACGGTGACGCCGTGGCCGGCGCCCAGGCGCACGCGGCCGGTCTCGATCACCGGCGACCAGCTCGCGTCGGCGGTCCGCGGCTCCTTCGGCGCGGGCGCGCCGTCCCGTGGCATCATGGCAAAGAAGCGCTCGAACAGGGCGCGCGCGTCCCGTTCGACGTCCTGCCGCCACGCGTCCTCGTGCGCGGGATCGAGGTCGAGCGCCAGATCGTGGAGCACGACCCGCATGCCGAACCCGCCCTCGGGATCGACGAGCGTCGCGTCCCGCTCGCCGTTCTGCGGGACGTGATACCGGTCCGGGTAGTCGAAGTGCACGCCGAGGGAGCCGCTGTGGAGCGCTTCCAGAATGGTCATTGTCGAAAAACGTACCACGGGCGTCGTCGTCCGGGAGCGCGGAGCAGGCGATGAGCGGCGGAACATTGCTGCTGCGGGCGCTCACGTCGTTCGTCCGCGGGCTCGTCGTTCATCGCCGGGTCGCGGCGCGAGAGGTCCGGTTCCGCTGATTCCGGGGTCGGTCGGCCGCCCGGGCGACCTCGGCGATCCGCACGTCGAGGCTCGGTGCCTTGCTCGTTTGCGCTGCGACAGTTCGAGCTGGAAACAGAGGACGCAAGGACGGTTCGAGTCGAGCTCACCGACAATATTGTCGCCTCGAAACCTTGGCGCTTCATCGGCGGCGACAATACGATACGCTCGTCACCGTCACCGACCCGTTCGTCGACGTGAACGTCGGTGGTATCGGGAATGGAGCGCTCATCCCGCCGGGAGTGAAAAGCTGGACGTCGAGCTCCAAGTGAGCCCCGAGTGTCGCAGTGCGCCGCAGAGTCATCGTGGCGTCGGCGGGTTCGCGGGACGTGCCGACCCGCGTCGCGACCAGCGACCGAGCGCGAGGCCGGCCAGTAGCCCGACGACCAGCAGGCCGTCGCCTGGCTCGCGGGCCGCAGAACAGCCGCGCTCCTGCGAGCACACGTACGGGGCCAGGTCGGCGGCCGAGATCTGGGTCATCTCGCCGACGTCGGCGACGTCGTAGACGCAGGTCTCGCCGCCGGGGAGGGCGCAGAACGACTCGGCGGGGCAGGTCGTCAAGATCTTCTGCGGCGCTCCCTCGCCGCACTTCGCGCCAGCGCTCTCGAGGACTTGGATGACGGTGTTGGGGTGTCGGGTCAGGATCTCGGGCATGGCCGTCGAACCATGGCCCGGGCGCCCCCCGCCGCAAGCGAACGACCGCGGCGGCGACGGCGAGGCTTCCTCTTCGAACATGTCATCATGGATATGTTTTTAAAGACATGTCCATGAGGACATGTTCACGAACTACGCGCAGCGATGCCCGGCCTGGGCGAGGGCCCCGCCGCGTCGCGGGTGAATCATGCGACGCGCCCGGTCCGTGGATCGCGCTCTCGAGGGGCCCGCGAGGGCGCGCTCGCCTGCGGTGAGCACGACAGTCGCACGGGACGCCTGCGTGACGTCGGGGTCGCGTCGCGGTGTGCGCACGCAGGAAGTCCGAGGCTGTGGGCCCGCATCGCTGTCCCGGGGCACGCCGCTGTGCGTGCGAGACGTCGGGCAGCACGCCGCGGCCGGCCGCTGCGAGCATTGAGGTCGGCCGCTGCAGGAACCACGGGGACGTGCGAATCGAGCAGATCGAGCGGGTCTTGCGCGTCATCGCCGAGGCGCGTGAATGCGAGCCGTCGGCGCGCCGGAAGCCCTCGTCCGTGGGCTGTTGTGGAGGGTCGGTGGCCGCTTCGCCGCCGTCCTGATGTCAGCGACTTCGGCGCCGGCGGCCTCGCCGGCCGGGTGACATCATCCGCGACGGGCACGACGATTCGCTCGCGCGGCGGTTCTCGGTCTCTCGATCGCAGCGCGTCGGCATCAACCCGGTGCTGACCCGGAAGATGGAGACTCACCCGTCAGCGCCGGCGCGCGTGCGAGTGGCGGCGCGCCGGTCCGCGCCGACGACCCCGTCGGCGTCCGCGAACTGCCATGGCGACGACGCCGGCAATCATTGCAGTTGACGGCCACGCGCGGCGGTTCGTAGGACCCGCGTACTCGTAGTCCTAAGATTCGCCCCGAAGCTCGTCTCCTATCAACACTGCCATGACAAATCACGTCCCAAAATCGACACCTCGCCGCGGGCGCCGACGGGGTCGGTGGCGTACCCTGAGTCCCCATGGCGAACCGTTCGGCGGAAGAGCTTGAGCGCGCGCTCGCGGTCTTGCAGGCGGCGGCGGACGCCTTGCCGTACAGCATGTTCTGGAAGGACGCGTCGCTGCGCTACTACGGCTGCAACGCGCTGTTCGCCGCCATGGCCGAGCTGTCCTCGCCGGCGGAGATCCGCGGGCGCGACGACTTCGACATGCCGTGGCCGCGGGCGCAGTCGGAGAAGTTCCGCGCCGACGACCTCGAGGTGCTCGCCACCGGGGTCGCCAAGCTCGGCATCCTCGAGGTGCTGCGCGTCGACGGCGAGGACCGGTGGGTCGAGACGGGCAAGGCGCCGCTGCGCGACCGCTCGGGCGCGCTGCTCGGGGTGGTCGGGTGGTTCCACGACGTCACCGCCCGCAAGCTGGCCGACGAGGAGACCGCCCGCGTCCATCAGGAGGCCCTGCAAGAGCTCGCCACGCCGCTCCTGCCGGTGGCCGACGGGGTCGTGGTGATGCCGCTCGTCGGCGTCATCGACGCCCATCGCGGCACCCAGGCGACGGAGACCCTGCTGGCCGGAGTCGCCGAGCACCGCGCCCACACGGCCATCCTCGACGTCACCGGGGTCAGCTCCAGGCCTCGTCGTGCTGCATGTCCCACAGCTCCACGGCCGCCTTGCATCCGTCGCAGATCTTGCCGGTGATGCTCGAGGCGCACCGGACACACAGCTTCGCGTGGTGGTACTTGCAGCTCGACGAGCACGAGTAGCGCGCGCGGACCGGCGAGTGCCCGCACATGCGGCAGGAGTCCCTGGACCACTCGTCGACGTCGGGGTCCGAGAGCGAGTGCAGGCCGGACGGTAGCTGGACCGACTTTTGCGGCGGTTCGTCGTCGCTCTTCTCGACCTTCTCACCCTCCTTCTCGGGCTTGTCCTCCGACTCCGGGGGCGGAAGGAGTGGGCCGGGTCTCCAGTCGTAGTGGCGCTCCGCGCTCCCGTGGGCGACCTCCAGGTCGCCCTTGGCCCCGAGGGCGAAGCACGGCGAGTCCAGGAGCGTGAAGCAGGTCGGCCCCTGCGAGAGCGCGCCGAACAGGCGCGGTCCCAGGCCGCTCAGGCGGCAGACCTTCCGCTGCCTGGCCATGTGGGCCTTCACCTCCGAGATCTCGTCGGACGAGAGCCGCGACAGGTGGGCCTTGAGCGACGAGGTGTCCTCGATCGCCTTCCCCTTGTACCGATAATCACCGTAGATGTTCGCGCTGAAATCGCACAGGCCGATGGACAGGCCGACCTCGCTGCGGCTGTCCACGCCCCTCTCGATGGGCGTGCGCTTGTCCATGTCGTGGGTCAGCACCAGCCGGACGTCGTCGGGGTCGCTCACGTCGACGCCGAAGCAATCGCTGCCGCAGACGACGGCGCTGAGCACGTCGTACAGGTGCGAGCCGCGGGCGAGGAACAGGGTCTCGCAGCGGCCCTGGATCGACTTCGGGTAGAGGTTGTCCTTCCGGTACTTGTTCATCTCCCACACGCTCGGGTGGATCGACACGATCGAGCGCAGCGGGGGGCATGTCTGCAGATCGGGGAACAGCTCGGCGATCACGTCCTTGACCGGGACGGTCGGCGGCGCGTCCACGTGCCAGAACAGGATGACGTCGGGGCTGCCCTCGTCGAGGGTGAACGTCACGCCGCCGGCGCAGCTGCTGATCCCGGAGGTGATCGCGTGCGTGAGCGGGAGCTCGTCCTCCTCGAACAGGATCTGGTACCAGCCGGGGGTCGGCGTGGCATCGTAGTCGAAGTCGCCCACGCCATCGAGGGAGGCCACGGGGTCGCGCCGGATCGACCACTCCCGCAGCACGACGCCCCCCTCGGCGATCTTTCGCTTGCGCTCCTCCTGCTCCTCTCGCAGCGGCGCGATCGACTCCTCGATCTCCTGGATCTTCTCCTCGTACCGCTGCCGCGCCTCGTGGCAGTCCAGGAGGGCCTGCTCGAGCCGCTGCGAGGCCCGCTCGAGCTTCGCTCGCTGACCCTCGATCGTGATTGCGTAGGCGTCCGCGGTCTTCGTGTCTCCCGCAGTGCGCAGCTGCATCTCCAGGGTCTCCAGCTCGTGCAGGTAGGTGGCCTCTTTTTCGACGGACTTCTGGCGCTCGCGGATGGCGTTCTCACATTTGCCGACGGTGGTGCTCTCGCTGCTGGCGGCGGCCCGCGCCTCGGCGATCTGCTTGCCGAGGGCCTCCAGGCGCTCCGTGTCCTCGCGGAGCTGTTCGGCGAGGTCCATCGCGCCTTTGCGCAACACGTAGAGCGCGCGCCCCTGTGAATGATAGTAGAGCGAGTGCGCGTAGTAGCCGCCCGTCTTGCACGAGCGCTTGAGCACGATCATGCTGGCCCAGGACGTCATGGCGAAGAAGCGGCCGTCCTCGCGCTCCACGATCGCGTTCGTCGCGTGGTTGCTGTAGGCGGTCTGGTTCTCGCCGAGGCCCCGCATCGCCAGGGAGAGGAGGGTCTGCTCCTCCTTCGACATCGTCATGCTCGCGTCGGTCTCCTCCGTGCGCGGCTCGACCGTCGCGCCCTCGACCTGGACGAGGCTCTTGAGGCGGTCGCCCATGAGGATGAGCCGCTCGCTCGCGTAGGCCTCCACGATGTCGACGTCCCAGGCGCAGGGGATCTGGAAGTACGTCCAGCTCGCAGACAGGAGATCGGGCTGGTCGCTCTCGCCGCAGGGCGCCACGACGAGCTGGTAGGGGGAGTGTTCCCACGAGAGCTCGGCCCACTGCTCGACCGACAGCACGTCCGTCGCGGCGAGGAGCGGCGGGTCGCCGTCCGTGTAGGTGTCCGGCGGGGCGAAGTCGCGGGCCTTGCGGAGCTCTTCGATCTGCGCGAGCGAGAGCCGCGCCTGGACCCGCGGGACCGAGTCCTTGCGCCCGTAGACCTGAAAGCACACGTGGGACCGCTTCGAGCCCTTGACGCTGAACAGCACCTGCATGGCCGCGAGATCGAGGCGCTGGACGACGCGCCCCGACTCGCGCGCGAGCGGGCACAGGAACTCCGGACGGAAGGCCTCCTCGGCGCCGAGGGCCGGGCACGCGCTGGAGAGGATCGCGGCCTTCTCCTTGCGATTCACCAGATGGATCTGCCCGGCGATCCGGGCGACGTCGATGTGGACTGCGCTGGAGAAGGCGGACCAGAAGCTCTTCTTCGGCCGCTCCCGGGCCAGTTGCTTGGTGACGTGGAACTGCGCGTGACAGATCGGCGGGCCGTAGAGCTCCAGCGCGTCGTGGTGCAGCCAGTAGGGCCAGGGCGTCCGCACGAGCTCCGCGCCGGGGTCGTGCGTGACCGACGGGGCGAGGGTGCCGCGAGCAGCGACGGGCACCAGCGGATCGTAGTGGTTGTGGCATTTCCGGCCGGACACCAGTTCGACGGCCGGCTGGAACGCGGCGGGGCAGACGAGCTTCAGCGCGTGATTCGGCCCCACGACGGACGACGTGTGCAGATTCGTCTTGCCCGGCAGGCCGTAGACCTCGATCGCCACGCCGTACAGGTGCTCGAGGGCGTGGACACACAGGGTGTCCGCCCACGTCTTGTCGGCGGCCATGACCTCGAGGTACCGGTCGATCAGCTTGGTGCGCTCGATCTCGCTGTCGGGCGCGTCGACGTCGCTCACGCCGAGGATGTGGACCACGATGAGATCGTGATCGTCCATCGCCTCGAGCTTCCGCTTGATCCACTTGACGACCTTGGCGCGGAGCTTGGCGGCGTCGTCGTCGTCGCCCGTGAGCAGCCCGAGCCGCTCGAGCAGGAAGCCCACCGCGTGAAACAGACAGTTTCCGTCGTGCTCGGCGCGGAGGTGCAGATACTCCTGATCGAGCGAGACGCGGCCGATGATGCCTTGGACGAGGAAGGGCACGGCGCTCCGATCAGCACCCGTGGAGGGCGCGCAGCTGGTCCCGGGTCTCCGGATCGGCCTGTCCCGTCGGCGGGAGGCCGTGATGCGCCTGGAACGCGAGCAGGGCCTCGCGCAGGGCCGACGCGCTGTCGCCGGCCGCTTCCGCCAGGTAGTCGAGGTTGACGAGGCGAGCGCGCACGCCGCTCGGCGTGTCCGGCGGATCGAGCCGCCGCAGGAGGAGCCGGTGCTGCTCGGGGCGGCCGTCCGGATCCAGCACCAGGGTGGCCTCCTTCGCGGTGGGCGACAGGTAGTGCACGATCCACCCGTCGGCGTCCGTCTCGCCGGTGAGCTCGGTGCCGTCGACGCTCAGCCGGTACGCGAGCCCCGCGCGCGGCTCGCCGTCGTCCAGGAGGCGGAGCCGCAGCAGCTCGGGGACGCCGCGCCGGCGGAACCGGTGGCGCGCGTCCGTGGCCACGCTCACCTCCTTGGGCCGAGGATCGGGGACGTGCACCACGTCCCCCGCGAGGAGGATGTGCGGGCTCGTCCGCTTGCTCCGGAGCGGAGCGTTGCGCTCGTGCTGCCAGAGCGTCTGATAGAAGAAGCCGTGCTCGTGAGCGATGCTGGCGAGGCACTCTCCGGGTGCTACGACGCGGTCCTTCATCGGAGACCTCCGACGCTCACACAAACCCGCACCCTTCGCAAGCGCCATGCAGGCGCGCTCTCGGGCAGAGGGAGCGCGCGGGCGGGCGTGACGCTCGCCCGTGCGCGCGAATCGATGGACATGTCCTTTGGGACATGGCCCATGGTGTCCTCACTGCTCGACGAGGATCACGGGCGAGGCGGTGAGGTCGAGGCCGAGGAGGCCGCCTTCGGGGGCGACCGGGGTCGAGGTGCCGGTCTGGCTGGAGTCCCACGCGTGCAGGGCGAAGCTCCGGTCGGTCGGCAGGTCGAAGTGGGCCTGCGCCGATTCGTCGGTGCCGAGAGCGTAGGCCCACGCGACGATCGCCTGGCGGTCATCGGGCAGGCGGAACGCGTAGGCGCGCACGTCGGTGGGGGCGCCGAGCGCCGCGGTCGCGGGCGGGTCGGCGCGCGAGTCGGCCAGCAAGGAGTTGAGCGTCCTGGCGGCGACGCCGGTGACCGAGGGCTTCGCGTCCTCCTTGGCCCCGAGGTCCTTGATGTCCTGATAGAGGCCCATCTCGCCGAACGGCTCGCCGGGGTCGCCGTCGCTGAGGATGAACCAGTCGGCGCCGACGAACTTCTCGGCCTGGGCGCGCGCGAACACCTTGATGTAGAAGTTGCGGGCGTACTCGACGCCGCCGGGCTGGCCGTTGAGGGCGGCCTTCGGCGCGCCGACCTCGGTGACGTTGTAGGGCCGCTCGGGCACGCCGTAGGCCGCCATCTTGGCGGCGAAGGCGTCGCGCGAGGCGAAGAAGCCGTCGGCGCCGGCGTCGGAATTGCCGGGGGTCCACAGCGGGTAATAATGGTAGTTGAGGATGTCGAAGTAGGCGGCGCCGGTCTCGGGGAAGTCGGCCGTCGCTGCGCCGCCGTCGGGGTTGTCGGTGTAGCGCAGCAGGGCGTCGAGGAAGTTGGGGTAGCCGATCCCGCCGAGGGCGATCTTGGCGTCGGGGTCGGCCAGGAGCGCCGCCTCCTTGCTGACCCGCAGCATCCGCACGTAGTCGAAGATCGAGCCGCCGAAGCGCACGAGCTGCTCCTTGGTCGGCGGATCGGTGTCCCACGTCTCGGTGTAATTCCAGTCGGCGACCCAGTCGGGCTCGTTCCAGATCTCCCACATATCGACGTGGTCCTTGTACGTGCTGACGGTCTTGTACACGTACTCGGCCCAGTAGTTGTCGGGGTTGATCGCGCCGTTCACGACCGCCGGCTCGTACAGGTTCTTCGGGATCCAGTGGGGCAGCTCCCAGTCCGGAGTGCCGTTCGGCGCGGTCGAGTGCTCGGGGATCGGCGAGGTCAGGAAGGCGATGTGATGATCGAGGCCCATGTCGGCGTAGGCGGCGATGTCCGCGACCTCGATCTCGTAGCCCCAGGTGACGAGGTGCCGCTCGGGCAGCGACACGCGGATGCTGTTGCAGCCGACCTGTCCCGCGAGCCAGGCGCCGTCCGGGTCGTTGAATTTCGGGTTGCGCACGCCGATGTTGATGCCGCGGCGAAACGGACCGCCGAGCTCGTTCGGGTCGGGCGGGTCGCCGGTGGTGCCGTCGGTGGTGGTGACCGGCGGGGTGGTGTCGCTCGACTCGCTGGTGCCGTCGGTCCCGGTCGGCGTCGTCGGCGTCGTCGGCCCACCCGTGGTCGGCGGATCGTCGGTGGTGGTGCCCGGCGTGTTGCCGGTCGACGGCGCGCTGCTCATCGTCCCCGCCGAGCCGGTGCCGTCGGTCGCCTCGGTGTCGTCGCCGCCCCCGCCGTTGCACGCAAGAATGCAAGCCACCGGCGCCCCCCAAAGCCATGCTGTACGTCGCATGCGGCCGATCCAAACACAAAACGCCGGCGCTGTCGCCCGTGGTCGCCCGCGTGGCGATCGTCGATCTACCCGCGCCAGGGGCCGGAGAGAGCGTCGCTCGGCAATTCCCTCAGCGCGCCGGCGCAAGCCCGAGCGGATGCCGACGCTGCGGGTGCGGACCGCGAGGTCATGAGGCCACAGCGATTTCGCGCGGGCGGTGATCGTGGGATCGTGGGGCGGGCGAATGTCGGGAGTCGGCGCAATCGCGGGTGGCGTGAATCGTCGCTGCGAATGCGCATGGAGGACGGCGGGCAAGAATCAGAGGTTCGCGCTCCGGGCCGGCCGTGGTATCGTTCGCAGGGCCATGATCTTCGAGGACAGGCATAAGCTGTTGGCGCGGCTCTACCACCGCTCTTTCGTGCTCTACCGGGCCAGCGGGCGCGATCGCGGGCGATTGCACCAGCGCCAGTGGGCGCGGGGCTTCGTCGCCGACGACGACGACGATCCGCTGGGGACCATGGAGCTCCTCGCCGTCGACGTCGGCGGCTATGTCTCGACGCTCGCCGAAGGAGGTATGGTGAGGGCGCCGGCCGAGGCGCTGCGGCACCTGCGGCGGTTGCCGGTCGTCGAAGATCCGGAGCTCCAGCGCTTCGCCCGGGACCACGGGGCGGAGTACCCGAACATGATGCGTTACTTGCGAATGCTGGAGCGGTGCCGCCGCGAGGCGATGGCCCTGCTCGCAGCGGTGCTGCGCCCGTCGACGTGACGGCAGGATTCATTCGCGGGTGCCGCCCGGCGTAGTTCGCCGGAATTTTCGAGACCGGCCGGTATAGGCGCGGTCGCTGGCTCATCCTTGCCTCCGCCGCTCCATTGCCGGCCTTGCCATCATCGAAGCCTCGCTGGCCGGAAGAGCGGGCGAGTTCGCGGTCGATATCGGCGAACTCGACCGGTGGCGCGCGCAGGCGCGGCCTGGCGGTCGCCCGTCGTTCGCGCGCAGGCTCAATCGAGCATGTGGCAGATCAGCCCGAGCGCGACGAGTCCCAGCCCCAAGGAAGGCAGAATGAGCAGGAGACGGGCCACCTCGCTCTCGATGAAGGCCGCGATGGCACCGAGGAGCGCCAGCGCGGTGAGCAGGATGAACAGGCCGGTGATGAACACGCCGACCGCCGCCAGACCGCCATCTCCACCGCCGCTGCCGAGCACGGCCGACAGCGCGATCGAGCCATGGACGAACACGAGCAGAGCGGCCAGCGGAAACACGTTCTTGGGGTACGGCGGCGGGGGGTCCGACAGGCCGGAGGGGTTCATCATGGCGACCGAACCATAACACCCCTCGCTCGCGAGCGGACCGCAGGGGCCGACCGGCCGCGCTCTGCAGCCACGTGCCGTCGTTGCACCATCGCTCGTACCAGCAGCACTGGAGTCGTGCGGACGCCGCGGTGCTCGAACCATCCGGCGGTCTGGACCTGGGGCCGGGCCGTCCTTCCCCATGGCGACGTGGATTCGCGGCGAGGGGGGATGGTGATCGCCGTCGGGCCGCCGGTGCGCGCAGCCGCGGCGGGACGTCAGTGCGTCGGCGCGGATGGACGGGGCGGCTGCTGCAGGCCGTCGTGGCTGGCGAGGAAGCGGAAGTAGGTCCGCTGCACGCGCCACCAGCTCCACAGCGAGGTCCAGCCGAGCGCGAGGCCGACGGCGAGGGCGCCGGAGTGCTTGCCGTGGCCGTCGATGCAGGCCCAGAACACGAGGGTGAAGACCGACACCGCGGCGACCGGGGTGAAGGCGTGGAGGCGCGCGCGGAGCGGCTGCCGGGGCCGGGCGGGGTCGACCCACTGCCAGGTCCGCGGGAGCGGCGGCAGGAAGGCGGCGAAGGCCCAGGCGAGCGCGAGGACGAGGCCGGGCCAGACTGCGAGGACCCAGGTCGACAGCGAGTGGGGCACGCGGATGACGCCGGCAGGGCCGCCGGTCCAGTGAGCGCTCACCGTGGCGTCCCACACGACCAGGCTGACCGCGATCAGCGGGGCCAGGACGGCGAGCGTGCGGGTCAGGCGGATCCGCGAGCGCAGCGAATTCATCCACGCGAGCGCGCCCTCGTCGCCGCGCAGGCGGGCCTCGATGCGGTCCTGCGCGAACGGGTCGTCGGCGCGGGGACCGTCGGCCCGGGCGGCGTCGACGTGACTCAGGCGCGCCCACTGCTCGGCGCCGCCGAGGATGGCGTCGTAGATCTTGTCGAACACTGCGCCCAGCAGATAGGCGGCGCCGACCATCGCGGCCAATACGTGGATCCGGCTCAGGACGTCGGGGTCGGCCCACGGATCGACGAATGGCAGGAACAGGACCACGAGTGTCAACATTCCCGCGAGCAATTGCTCGAGCGCCATCTCGGCGGTGTTCATGGCTGTCGCTCCGCGCGCGAGGTCGCCTCGGGCCGACCGGCGCAGAGTCGAGACCAGCGCATGAATCAGACCTCGGGCCGCTGCGGAAAACCGGGGAGGGCGAGGCTCAGCAGGGCGTAGAACCACTGATCCGCCCTGGGGTCGAGCTCGAAGTCGAAGTGCAGGCCCATGCCCCTCGGCTCCCACGCCAGGAGGCCGCTCCGCGCCGCGATGGCGATCACGCCGAGCCACGCTTCGAGCGAAGGCGCCTCGACGGTCGGCCCGGCCGCGTCCTTGGCCCACTTGACGACGGCGCCGGTGGAGAGGTCGAGGCAGTACGCGGCGCCGTCGAGCCCGAACACGGGCAACCAGCTCGCGTTCCACCACGCCTCGTCGACCTCGCCGCCTTCGCGCAGGACCTTCATGACGTGGTTCATCATGTCGCGGTGCGCGAGCGCGTCTGCCAGCGACAACAGCTCGCAGCCCCTCCAGGTGAGCGGCTCGGCGTCGCCTGCCTCGCTCGGTCCGAATCGCTCGTGGAGCGCGACGAGGCCGCTCGTCGTCGGCCCCAACTTGCGCGCCAGTTCGAGCTGCTCGGGCGAGGCTCCTGCGCGCTGGACCTCGGCGCCCCTCTCGGCGAGGAAGCGGGAAATCATGTCCAGAGCTTCGGGGAGCGACGGGAGGTTGACGGGGCGTCCGAACCGCCAGGGCATTCGCCGGTGCGGCCACAGCGGGCGCATCCACTCCGGCCGTCCGGCGAAGGGGAGCCCCGCGGCGAGGACGTCGAGCGGCGGGAGCAGCTGCGCGTAGGGCTGCTGCGAAGTGAGGACTGCCTGGTCGGCGTCCTCGTCGCGGTAGAACACCTGCAGCAACAGCTCGTCGCCCGGCTCGCCGCCGAGCGCGGCTGCAGTCTCGAGATCCATCTCCGTGGTCGCCCGCGACGGTTCGACGCGCTCGACGACGCGGACGACCTGGTAGACGTCGATTGCGTTCGTGTCGGGGTTGAATCGTGCCTCGAGCTCGCGTTCGCGGCCCCACGCCTCGGCGGCGGCGTCCACGACGGCGCGCTCGAGCTCGAGAGTCACCGCGTCGGACTCGCGCGCTTGTTCGCGGGCGATACGCCCGATCTCGGAGCCGAGCCTCATGCGAACCGAGTACCGCAGGAGCAGATGAGCGCGCAAGGGGTCGCTCGCCCGCGTCGGCGGGCGCGCGTCGAGTTGCGGGCGACGTGGGCGATGCCCTCCTGCAAGGTCGGCAGGGTGACGACGCCGCGGAGGTCGACGTCGAGGCCGACGAGGGTGCGGGCGACGGCAGGAGCCGATGAGCGCGCGAGGGGTCGCTCGCCCGCGTCAGCGGGCGCGCGTCGAGTTGCGGGCGACGTGGGCGATGCCCTCCTGCAAGGTCGGCAGGGTGACGACGCCGCGGAGGTCGACGTCGAGGCCGACGAGGGTGCGGGCGACGTCGGGGCGGATGCCGGTGAGGATCGGCTCGACGCCGAGGAGGCGCACGGCCGCGGCGGCGCGCAGGAGGGCGCCGGCGACGGCGGTGTCGGCGTGCGGGACGCCGGTGATGTCGAGGATCGCCCAGCGGGCCTTGCGGGCGGCGCAGCCGGTCAGCAGGACGTCGAGGATCTGGTCGGCGCGGACGCGGTCGAGGGCGCCGACGATCGGCATGGCGACGAGGTCGTCGCCCAGCGGGATCAGCGGGGTCGAGCGCTCGGCCAGCGCCTGGGCCTGGGTCCGGATCAGCTCGTCGCGGATGTGCATGCGCTCGGCCTCGGCCCGGTTGCGCTCGGTGACGTCGAGGTAGACGACCACTGCGGCGAACATCTCCCCGTTGTCGTCGCGCACCGGGGCGGCCGCGAGCTCGAGCGTGAGGATGCCGCCACCCTCGACGTGGCTCATCACGTCGACGACGCCGGTGTGCGGCCTGCCGGTGGTGAGCGTGCGGTAGAGCGGCAGCTCGACGTGGGGGAGCGGCTCGGTCGTGCCCCGGCGATAGACGTCGAAGGCCTCGTAGTAGGTCCGGCCGTCGTCTTCGATCCGGGTCTTGCCCAGAGTCTCGACGCCGATCTGGTTGGCGAGCAGCGGCTTGTGCGTGCCGGCCTCGGCCATGTAGACGCCGACGGGCAGGTTCTCGAGCACCGCGGTCAACATCCGCCGCTGGCGCTCGGCCTGCCGCAGCGACTCCTCGCGCTCGGCCAGCAGGCGGCGGCCGGCGAGGAACGAGGCTAGCCCGAGGGACAGGATCTTCAGGACATAGCGCTCCTCGCCGGTGAACGACCGCGGGGCGCGGAAGTGGAGCACGACGACGCCGATGACGCGGCCGGCGGCCTCGCTGTGCAGCGGCAACATGGCCTGGGCGGCGATGCCGAGGCCGGCCATGAGGTCGCGGTAGGCGGCGTCGCAGCGCGGGTCGCCGGCGATGTCCTCGAGCAGGACCGGCGCGGTCTGGTCGTACCAGAGCCGGGAGATCGAGAGGTGCGAGCGGAGGTCGATGTCGACGGCGGAGGGGTTCGGGTCGACGACCGCGGCGTCCGCGAGCCAGCGGCCGACGGGGCGGGCGTGGGTCGGGACGCCGTCCGCGAACACGGTGGTGCGGTGGAGGTCGACGGCGAACGGGCCGAGCGGGCGGAGATAGACGAGCGCCGCCTCCAGCAGCCCGATCTCGCTGCGCGCCTCCGCGAGCCCGGTGAACACTGTGGCGAGGATATTCGCGGTCGCGGAGGACAGCTCGATCGGGGCGGCGGCGTCGGTCATACGGAAGGGGCGCCCACGGTAGCCCGGGTCCGCGCGGCGTTCACAGGTCCGCGCACGTGCCCGCGGCGCGCGCCCGCGCGGACGGCTCAGTGCCGGCGGTCGCGGGCGGCGTGGAAGATGCCGTCTTGCAAGGTCGAGAGGGTGACGAGGCCCTTGAGATCGACGTCGAGGCCGACGAGGGCGCGGGCGACTTCGGGGCGGATGCCGGTGAGGATCGGCTCGACGCCGAGGAGACGCACGGCCGCGGCGGCGCGCAGGAGGGCCCCGGCGACGGCGGTGTCGGCGTGCGGCACGCCGGTGACGTCGAGGATCGCTACCCGGGCCTTGCGCGCGGCGCAGCCGTCCAACAAGGTCTGGACGATCTGGTCGGCGCGCTCGCGGTCGAGGGTGCCGACGATCGGCATGGCGACCACGCCGTCGCCGAGCGGGACCAGCGGGGTGGAGCGCTCGGCCAGCGCCTGCGCCTGGGCCCGGATCAGCTCGTCGCGGTAGGCGCTCCGCTCGGTCTCGAGGCGGTTGCGCTCGGTGACGTCGCTGAAGGCGACGACGGCCGCGAACATGGCGCCCTCACCGTCGTGGATCGGCGCCGCGTTGACCTCGATGGTGATCCGATCGCCGCCGGGGCGCACGATGTCCATGCCGCCCTGGGCCGGTTGACCGGTGGTGAGGGTCTGGACCAGCGGCAGGTCCTCGGCCGGCATGATCTCGTCCTTGCCGACGCGCATGCACTGATAGACGTCCTGGTAGTTGTCGGCGCGCGCCTTGGGGTCGACGCCGCGGCCGAGCATCTGGGCGCCGAGGTTGTTGACGAGCAGGACCTTGCCGGTGCCGGCCTCGGCGAGGAAGACGCCGACCGGCAAGTGATCGAGGATGGTGTGGAGGGTGCTGCGCTCGCGCTCGAGGGCGCGGAGGGCCTCGCGCTGACGGACCAGGTGGCGGTGCGCGACGAGGAAGGTGGCGAGGCCGCGGGCGAGCACCTCGAGGCCGTCGCGGTCGCCGGCGTCGAGCTCGCGCGGCTGGGCGAAGTCGAGGCGCAAGGCGCCGATGACGTCGAGGGCGTCGCTCCGCAGCGGGGCGATCGCGGTGGCGGCGACACCGGCGGCCTGCAGCGCGGTCCGGGCGGCGCTGAAGCGCGGGTCGGTCGCCACGTCGGCGACGAACACGGGGCCCTGGCGCCAGCGCAAGTCCTGCGTGTCCGGCAGCGGCCCCGCATCCAGGGGGACGGATCCCTCGGGCGCCCAGCGAGCCAGACGCCCGCCGCCGTCGTCGAGCAGCTCGACGCCCCGCGTGCCGACGGCGGCGAAGAACGGGCCGCAGGCGGCCAGTAACTCGGTTTCGTTGGCGGCCCGCGTGAGCCCGGTGAACACGTGGGCCAGCGCGGTCTCCAGGGACGCGGAGGTTGGAGAGAGGCGGTCGAAGGTGCTGGGGGCCATGGATCCTCGGGAACTTCCCGGTGCAAAGTTCCCATAGATCCACCGTGTCCGGATCGGTTAAGTTCGCGCGGACAGCGCGATTCCGCGCGTTGCGCCCGACGACCCGATGCGCGACGGTGCGCCCGTGACCGGGCCGTCTCGCCTCTCCACGCTCGCCGTTCACGCCGGCGAGCGCCATCCGAACCCCGACAACGCGATCGTGCCGCCGATCGCGTGCACAGCGACCTACACGTTCCGCGACACGGCGGAGCTCCGGGATCACTTCGAGGGACGGCTCCAGCGCGAGGAGTACGGCCGCTACGGCAACCCGTCGGTGGCGGCGGTCGAGCGCAAGCTGGCGGCGCTCGAGGACGCGGAGGAGTGCGCCCTGTTCGCCAGCGGGATGGCGGCGATCTCGACGACGCTGTTCGCCCTGCTCCGCAGCGGGCAGCACGTGGTGCTGACGGCCGACGGCTACCGGCGCACGCGCCAGTTCGTGACCGAGCTGCTGCGCAAGTTCGGGGTCGAGGCGACGCTGGTCGAGCCGGGCGACCACGAGGCGCTGGCGGCGGCGATCGTGCCGGGCAAGACGCGGGTGGTGCTGGGCGAGTCCCCGACGAACCCGTACCTGCGCGTGGCGGACCTCGACCGCCTGGCGGCGATCAAGGCCCAGCACCGCGGGTCGGGCCTGAAGGTCGTGATCGACGCGACCTTCGCCACGCCGGTCAACTTGCAGGCGCTGCGCCGCGGGGCCGACCTGGTGGTGCACTCGGGCACCAAGTACCTCGGCGGCCACAACGACCTGCTGGCCGGGGCAGTGTGCGGCTCCGCGGGCCTGGTGGCGGCGATCCGCGACCTCCGCGGGATGCTCGGCGGGGTGCTCGACGGCCACAGCGCGTACCTGCTGCACCGCGGGCTCAAGACCCTGGCGCTCCGCGTCGAGCGCCAGAACGCCAGCGCGCTGCGGATCGCCGGCTTCCTCGAGGGGCACCCGGAGGTCGAGCGCGTGTTCTACCCCGGCCTGCCGTCGCACCCCGACCACGCGGTCGCCCGCGAGCAGATGCGCGGCTTCGGCGGGGTCGTCAGCTTCCTCGTCCGCGGCGACCTCGACCGCACGTCGCGCTTCATCGACGCCTGCCAGGTCCCGCGGATCGGTCCGTCGCTCGGCGGGGTCGAGAGCCTGATCGAGCAGCCGGCGCTGATGTCGTTCTTCGAGCTGTCGACGGCCGAGCGCGAGGCGATCGGGATCCGCGACAACCTGATCCGCCTGGCCGTCGGCGTCGAAGACGTCGAGGACCTGATCGCCGACCTCGATCGCGCGCTGCGGACCTGAAGGTCCGAAGGGGCAGGTCCGAAGGGGCAGGTCCATCGGGGCATGTCCTCGCGGACATGCCCCGAAGGACAGCGGCTCACGCCTTGGGCTGGGCGGCGGCGACGATCCGGCGCAGGTTGGCGAGCTTGATCGGCTTGACGACGTGCTCGTCGAAGCCGGCCTCGTGGGCGCGATCGCGGTGCTCGGGCGAGCCGTAGCCCGACAGGGCGATCAGCAGCGGCGAGTGGCCGTCGAGCTGGGCGCGGACGCGGCGGGCGACCTCGTAGCCGTCGATGCCGGGCAGGCCGATGTCGACGAAGGCGACGTCGGGGCGCTCGGCGAGGGCGGCGCGGACCGCCGCGAGGCCGTCGGCGGCCTCGGAGACCTCGTGGCCCTGCAGCTCGCACAGCTTGCGCAGCATCTTGCGACCGTCCTCGTTGTCGTCGACGACGAGGATCTTCCGCCGGGCCAGGGCCGGGGCCGGCTCGCTCGCGGGGGGGGCGACGAGCTCGCGCGCGGCCTGCAGCGGCAGCCGGATCGTGAGCTCGGTGCCGAGGCCGAGCCCGGGCGAGGCGGCGGCGATCGTGCCGCCGTGGAGGTCGATCAGCCCCTTCGCCAGGGTCAGCCCGATCCCGAGCCCGCCGTGCGAGCGGTCGAGCGAGCGGGTGGCCTGGGCGAACAGGTCGAAGATCGTCGGCAAGGTGGCGGCGTCGATGCCGATGCCGTGGTCGCGCACGACCAACTCGGCGTGGCCGTCGACGCGGGCGAGGCGGACCTCGATCGCGGTGCCGGGGTCGGAGTACTTGCTGGCGTTGTCGAGCAGGTTGGTCAGCACCTGCTCGACGCGCCCGCTGTCGGCCGAGACCGGCACCGGCCCCGGCGGCAGCTCGACGCGCACCGTCTGCTGGCGCGGCTCGGCGACCCGCTGGCGCATGACGTCGGCCACGCGCGCGACCAGCGGGGCGAGGTCCATCGGCTCGCGGTGCAGCTCGATGCGGCCGCGAGTGACGCGCGAGACGTCGAGCAGGTCGTCGACCAGGCGGGCGAGGAGGGTCAGCTGGCGGCGCATGATCTCGCGCGTCTGCCCCTCGAGCTCGTCGTGCGGCGGGAAGCGGTCGAGCACCGGCAGGCCCATGTGCAGGGCGGCCAGCGGGTTGCGCAGCTCGTGCGCCAGCATGGCCAGGAACTCGTCCTTGCGCCGGTCGGCCTCGACCAGCAGGCCGTTGCGCGCGACCAGGTTGGCCTCGGCCTCGTGCAGGCGGAGCAGCGCGCGCACGGTGGCGATCAGGTCCTGCGGCTCGAACGGCTGGGTGAGGTAGCCGTCGGCGCCGGCCTCGACGCCCTCGACGCGGTTGTCGGAGGTGACGAAGGTCGCCGAGGTGTGGAGGATCTTGATGTCCTTCGTCCGCGGGTCGGCCTTGAGCCGGCGGCACACCTCGAAGCCGCCGATGTCCGGCAGGCGGACGTCGAGGACGACGAGGTCCGGCTTGCTCCGCGGGTCCTGGGCGAGCGCGATCGCCTCGTGGCCGGTCGAGGCCTCGGTGACCTGCATGCCCGCGTTCTTGAGCATCTTGGAGACCATGTAGCGGTTGGCCACGTGGTCGTTGACGTTGAGGATCTGTGCTTTACGGGTGTCCCTCACGCTCCACCTCGTTCGCCGGGCGAACGCTCGCGGATGCCCGCGTGCCGGAGCGCGTCGCGAATGCGGTTGATGGCCAGCTCGCGCGACAGGTGCTCCTTGGAGAGGATCGCCTCGGTGCTCTCCGCCAGCCGCTGCCGCTCCTCCACCGGGAGAGCGTGCGAGGTGACGATGATGACGGGGATCGGGCGAGTGCGCGGGTCGGCCTTGAGCTGATCGATGACGTCGAACGCGGTCATGTTCTCGAGCAGGAAGTCGAGCAAGATGACGTCGGGGCGCTCGCTGCGGGCCAGCTGGACGCCGGTGGAGCCGTCGGCGGCCTCCAGCAATTGATACGGCGTCGACTCGAGGAACTTCTTGATCAGGTAGCGCGCGGCCGGCTCGTCGTCGACGACGAGGACCTTGGCGCCGCGGCCGGCGGCCAGGGTCTGCAGCTTGCGGATCAGCTTGTCCTCGTCGACCGGCTTGAGCCAGAACTCGTCGGCGCCGAGGGCCCGCGCCCGCGACTCGCGGTTCATCACCGTGCACACCAGCACCGGGATGTCGTTGGTGGCCGGGTCGCGCTTGACGTCGGCGAGGAAGGTCCAGGTGTCCTCGCGCTCGAGCATGACGTCGAGCAGGATCGCCGAGGGCCGCACCGTCTTGAGGATCGTCCGCGCGTCCTCGGTGGTGCGCGCCGGCAGCACCTGGAAGCCGGCCATCGACAGGTAGCGCTCGTAGACGAACACCGAGGTGCGGTCGTCCTCGACCACCAGCACCGGCGCGCGGGTCGGGTCGGGCGTGCGCGCGGCGAGCTCGAGCTGGCGGAACGCGTCGATCTCGGCGTGCTCCAGCGGGATGGTGAGGCAGAAGCTCGAGCCGACGCCGGGCGTGCTCTCGAGCTCGATGCGGCCGCCGAGCGCCCCGGCCAGCTTCCGGGCCAGCGGCAGGCCGAGGCCGGTGCCGGTCGCGGCGTGCTGGAGGGCGCCGTCGATCTGCACGAACTCCTCGAAGACCCGCGCCTGATCCTCGGGCGCGATGCCGATGCCGGTGTCCTCGACGACCACGCGCAGGTCGTCGCCGTCCACGAGCCGCGCGGACACGCGGACCACGCCGCGCTCGGTGAACTTCAGCGCGTTGGCGATGAGGTTGCGGAGGATCTGCCCGAGCTTGCCCTGGTCGGTCTCGAGCTCGACCTCGGGCGCCGGCTCGAACACCAGCTCGACTGCCTTCTCGTCGCGCACCAGCGGGCGCATGGTGCCGCGCAGCGCCGCCCAGAAGTCGCGCAGGGCGAAGCGGGCGGCCCGGATCGGCAGGTTGCCGGCGTCGAGGCGCGACAGGTCGAGCATGTCATTGATCATCCGCGACAGCTCCTCGGCCGAGTCGCGGATGAAGGCGACCTGGGTCTGCTGCTCCTCGTTGAGCGGGCCGTCGGAGGCCGACAGGAGCAGGCGCGACAGGCCGAGGATCGAGTGCAGCGGGGTGCGGAACTCGTGGCTGACGCCGGCGACCAGGCGGCTCTTGATCTCGGCCGAGGTGCGCAGGCGATCGGCGTGTTGCTCGAGCTCGGCGTGCAGCGCCCGGATCGCCTTGTTCGACTCCTCGAGCCTGGTCTTCTGCCGCGCGAGCTGGCGGTTGAGGGTGACGATCTCGTGGACGGAGCGGGCGGCCTCGTGGAGCGAGTCGGCGTAGTCCTGCGACAGGAGGCTGCCGAGCAGGGCGACGCGACCGTCGACCGGCCGCGCCGAGAACGACACGGTGACCGGCTTGCCGCCGAGCACGAGCGCGACCTCCCACGCGGTCACCGGCTCCTCGGCCGCCTTGCGCAGCAGGTCGGTCCACTTGTCCTCGCAGCCGGGCACGACCGCCGCGCCGAGGTTGGTCGCCGCTCGCAGGCCGTGCTGCTGGGCTCGCGAGTCCGCCCAGTCGATGCGGCCGTCGTGCGTCACGATCAGCGCGAGCTCGCGGCTGAGCGCTTCGAACGTGGCTTCGAGTGTGGAGGGCGTCGCGTGCATACGGCTGAGCGCGGAGGCTCTCCCCTGTTTGGCCCATACACAGGCTCGCGTCGACCCACGAGGGAAAAATGTTAGGTAAGTCACCCTCGGCTTGACCCGGCGCCGAGAGCGGAGCACGGTGGGATCGTGATCGCCGGCCGCGAACCACTTCGCCGGCTCAAGGAAGACACGGCCGATCTCCACCAGCAGGCGGAGGTCCACGTGCGAATCCTCGACGCCGACGCGACGCTCACCGACTACCGCCACTACCTGGCGGCGATGCTCGGCTACCACGAGTCCGTGGAGGAGCTGCTGGCGGCGCACGAGGGTCTGCGCGCGGTCGGCTTCGACGCACCGCGGCGGCGCAAGTCGCCCATGCTCGCGGCCGATCTCGGGGCCCTGGGCGAAGACCCCAGGGCGGTCCCGCGATGCGGTGCGCTGCCGCGGGCGACCTCTCTGGCGCGCGCTCTCGGGGTCGCCTACGTGATCGAGGGTTCGACGCTCGGCGGCCGCTACATCCTCGCCAAGCTGCCGCCGCCGCTCGCCGCGCTGCGCGGCCAGGCGACGGCGTTCCTGGCCGGCTACGGCGCCGAGACGGGCGCGTACTGGCGGGCCTTCGCGGCGATCGTCGCGAGCGCCGTGGTCACGCCGGCCGACGAGGCCGAGGCGGTGGCCGGGGCCCGCGAGACGTTCGAGCGCTTGATCGGCTGGCTGGCCCCGCGGACGCGGGCGGCCGGGGCTTTGTGGCGGGAGGCGTCATGACCCCGGCGCTGCAGCAGCTGCGCGAGTGTTACCTGCGGGCCCAGCTGGCGGGCGACCGCCGCGAGGCCGTGCGATTGGTGCTCGAGGACGGCCTCGGCGCCGGGGCGCAGATCGACGAGCTGCAGACGCACGTCATCCGCGCGGCGCAGGACGAGATCGGCCGGCTGTGGCAGCTGAACCGCGTCAGCATCGCCCAGGAGCACATGGCGACCGCGATCTCGCATATCTCTCTGGCGGCGCTGTTCGAGCGCGCCACGCCGAAGGCGGCGCTCGGCAAGACCGTGGTGCTCGCGTGCGTCGAGGGCGAGCTGCACGAGCTGCCGGCGCGCATGGTCGCCGACGCGCTCGAGCTCGAGGGCTTCGACGTGCGCTACCTGGGCGCCAACGTGCCGACCGATGATCTCGTGGCGGTGATCCGCGACGAGCAGCCGGATCTGATCGGCCTGTCGGTGACGATGAGCTTCAACGTGCCGGCGCTGCGGGCCGCCGTCGCCCGCGTGCGCGAGGTCAGCGACCGACCGGTGTTCATCGGCGGGCACGCGACCCGCTGGTCGCCCGGCCTCGCGCGCGAGCTCGACGTGGCGCAGGCGGGTGACAGCGCGGCCGAGCTGGTGGCGACTGCGCGCCGCCTGGTGGAGGTCGAGCCGTGAACCGCCACGAGGCCCTGATCGGCCAGCTCGAGGCGGCCCGCGATCGCCTGACCGAGCGCGTGCTCGAGGAGATGTACGCCGACCCGTTCTGGCGCGAGCGCTTCGGCGAGCGCGCCGACAAGCACGGCCGCCAGGACGGTCGCTTCCACGTGCAGTACCTGCAGCAGGCGCTGGCCGAGGGTGACCCCGCGGTGCTGCAGAACTACGCGCGGTGGTTGCAACAGGTGCTCACGGCCCGCGGCATGTGCACGCTGCACCTCGCCGAGAACTTCGAGCGCCTGGCCATCGCCATCAGCCACGAGCCGTGGGCCGATCGGCAGGCCGCGGTCGATCTGCTGCGGGCCGCCAAGGCGGCGCTCGCGTACAGCGACGGGCTGGCCGGCGAGGTCCAGCACCGCTGCGACACGATCGTCCTGGGGGCGGCGGTGGCGCTGGCGGGGGCCGGCGACGACGAGCCCCTGCAGGTCGCGGAGCTCGCCACTCTGGTGTCGTACTGCGCCGACGCGCTGGCGCTGGCCTCGCCGCAGGTGCTGGCGAACCACGTGGCCTGGCTCGGGAGCTACTTCGACCGCCACGGCCTCCCGCGGGCGCGGCTGGTCCGCCGCCTCGAGGCGATCCGCACCGCCTTCGAGCAGCAGCTCCCCGGTCGGGCGGCGCTCATCGAGCTGTTCGAGCCGGCGCTGGCGGCGGCGAACCGCAGCGATTGATGTGGATGATGGGACATGTTCGTGAGGACATGTCTGATTCGCCATGCACGCCGGGTCGACGCGCGACGGCGGGGGCTCCCGGGACCCGGGCGGGGTCTGCGAGGGAGGCCTGTCGTCGCCATGGGTCGCCCGACGCCTACGCGAGAGCAGCGTGACGTGATAAGAGGGACGTCATGGGCTCGGACGCGCCTTCGATTCGACACGCACGACCGGAGGACGCTCCGGGGCTCGCGGCCGCCGAGCGGGCGATCGCGCGCGTGCCGGGGATGCTGGCGTCGAGGCCCGAAGAGATCGACGACGACGCGGTTCGAAGGATGATCGTCGACCTCGAGGAGCGCGGCCGCGGCATCTATCTCGTCGCCGAACGCGCGGGCACGATCGTCGGGCACGCGCTCCTGGAGCCGCTCTCGCTGGCGGTGACGGCACACGTGGTCCGCCTGACGATCGCCGTGCACGAAGGGCACCAGAGCCAGGGCGTCGGGAGGGCCCTCATGAACGAGCTCCTGCGCTGGGCGCGGTCGGACCCTCGCGTCGAAAAGGTCGAGCTCCAGGTGCGCTCGTCGAACGATCGCGCGCTCGCGCTGTATCGATCGCTCGGGTTCGTCGAAGAGGGGCGCAAGACGCGGCGCTTGAAGATCGGGCCGAACGCGTACATCGACGACGTCTACATGGCGCTGTGGGTCGGTCCGTAGCGCGTCGACGTCGGTGCGTCGCGAGCCGGTCCAGGGCCCTTGAATTCGCTTCCTCGCGCGGTGCGGCGCGACAGGCTGCGGGGCCGCCGTCATCACTGTTCGGCCTCAGCCGGGGCAACCGTCCTCGTCGTTCTTGCCGTCGATCGTCTCCGGGTGCAGCGGGCACTTGTCGTCGGTGCCGTGGATCCCGTCCCGATCGGGGTCGGTGTCCTTGCATGCATCGTGGGTGCAAAGGACGGATTCGGCGGGAGGGTCCACGGTCGCCGGCGCGCTCGCGGCGGGAGCGACCGGCGCTGCGGGAGGACGCGCGGCCTCCTGGGGGGCGCGGGCACAGGCGGCGAACGCGAACCCGAGCGCCAGCTCGACGAGGATGTTGCGACGGGGACAATGGTTCATGGCCGGTTCCAGAGTACCGAGCCCGGCGCGTTCGATCGATCTCGGCGGCGGGGTTCCTGCGTTCGGTGGAGAGCCGGGCGCACGTCACGGTCAGGCGCGTGACGACACGCTGAAGCGAGTCCATTCGCGGCCGCTCCATTGCGCGGTCTGTCTCACTGTGCTGATTCCGCGAGACATTCCATTGGGCGGCGCGCTTGTTCGTCGATGGGGCCGAGGGGCCCGACACGTTCGTCGACCTCGGGCCGGGACCTCCCGACCGCGAGCACCGCGACGCCCGTCGAGGCGCGGCCCGGCCGTTCGGCGCCCCCGAACCTCGCCTGGATCTCGCGTGAGGAACCGAGGCATGGGGGGCGCCGGGCGGCCTGCTCGCGGCCGTCCGGCCGCGCCCGGGGGTCGATGCACGGGAGCTCGCGGCGTCGGCCGCCGCCTCGCAGCGATGGCAGCCCGGGCCGGCGAGGGCGCCGCGCTTGCGCCGCTCTGCGGCGGCGCGTTAGCCTGGCGGGCGATGTTGCGCAAGCTCGCCGTCCTCGCGCTCGCTCCGCTGTTCGCCTGCGGTTCGACCACCGCCACCACCACCGAGACGGACGGCTCGAGCTCGACCGGCGACAGCGACACCGCGGGGACCACCGGTGAGCCGGCGTATCGAGCGACGATCCGCCGCACCAGCTTCGGCGTCGCCCACGTCCTGGCCGACGACCTCGGCAGCGCGCTGTTCGGCCAGGCCTATGCGTTCGCGCAGGACCACGCGTGCACTCTGGCCGATCAGATCGTCAAGGTCCGCTCCGAGCGCGCCAAGTACTTCGGCCGCGGCAGCGGCGACGCGCACCTGACCAGCGACTTCGCCTATCAGGCGCTCGAGGTCGGGCTGCGGGCGCAGCGGATGTGGGACGCGGCGCCGGCCGAGGTCCAGACCGCGATCGAGGGCTACGCCGCGGGGTACAATCAATACCTGCGCGACACGCCGCCGGGCGAGCTGCCGTCCGACTGCGCCGGAGCGCCGTGGGTGAAGGAGATCGAGGCGCTCGATCTGGTCCGCTACTACGTCGACCTCGGCCTGCTCGGCAGCGGCAATCAATTGGTCGGTTACATCGGCACTGCGCAGCCCCCCGGGGTGCCGTCGAGGATGCCCGGCGGGCCGCTCGCGGGCCTCGGCACGCTGACGAGCGGCGGCTTCGGCAGCAACGGCTGGGCCCTCGGCGCCGACAAGACCGCGAGCGGCGGCGGCATCGTCGTCGCCAACCCGCACTTCCCGTGGACCGGCGAGCTCAAGCTGTGGGAGAGCCACCTGACCGTGCCGGACGAGCTCAACATCTACGGCGTCGGCCTGATGGGCGTGCCCGGGGTGCTGATCGGCTTCAACGACGAGCTCGGGTGGACGCACACCTTCTCGGCGGGCACGCGCTTCACGTTCTACAAGCTGACCCTCGACCCGAACGACCCGACCGCCTACCTGTACGATGGGACATCCCGGCCGATGACCGCCAAGACCTTCGAGGTCGAGGTCGCGGGCGAGGGCAAGGTGTCGCGCACGCTGTGGTACAGCCACTACGGGCCGATGCTCAACGTCGACCCGATCGGCTGGTCGACCGACGTCGCGCTGACCTACCGCGACGCCAACATCGAGAACCCGCGGCTCATCGAGCAGTTCCTCGGCATGGACCGGGCCAAGAGCCTCGATGAATTCAAGCAGGTGTATCAGACGGTGCAGGGCATCCCGTGGGTGAACACCATGGCCGCCGACAAGCACGGCGACGCGTGGTACGCCGACGCCTCGGCGACCGCGCAGATCAGCGACGCCGCGATCGCCGGCTGGCAGGCGGCGATCGAGGACGACTTCCTCACCGGCCTCCTGTATCAGCAGGGCGGCCTGGTGGTGCTCGACGGCAGCGACTCGACCTACGAGTGGCAGGACAGCGGAGACGCGCGCGCGCCGGGGCTGGTGCCGTTCTCGGGCGTGCCGCAGCTCGCCCGCCGCGACTTCGTGTTCAACGCCAACGACTCGTACTGGCTGGCCAACCCGGCCGAGCCGCTCGAGGGCTTCTCGCCGCTGCACGGGTCCGAGCGCGCGCCGCAGTCGCCGCGCACGCGGATCAACGCGATGCTGCTGCAGAACGACCCGCGCTTCCCGGTGGCCGGCGACGACGGCAAGTTCTCGCTGACCGAGGTCAAGGCGGCGATCCAGGGCAATCATTCGCTGACCGCCGACCTCGTCCTCGACGACCTGCTGCAGCGCTGCGACGCGCAGCACCTGATCGAGGTCGCCGGCGCCACCGTCGACCTGCGCACGATCTGCGAATTGCTCGGCGCGTGGGACCGCCGCTTCAACCCCGACAGCGTCGGCGCGGTGCTGTTCCGCGAGTACCTGGCGGCCTACGGCGCCGACTCGGTGCTCGACCGCGGCTCGCTGTTCAACGCGCCGTTCGACCCCGAGGACCCGGTCCACACGCCGCACACGCTCAAGGCCCCGGCCGAGGGCCAGGTCGACGGCGCCCTGGTGGCGCTCGGCGAGGCGGTGATCAACCTCAAGACCGCCGGCGTGCCGCTGTCGGCCCCGCTCAAGCAATTGCAGCGAGCGCCGCGCGGGAGCGTCGAGATCGGGGTGCACGGCGGGTTCGCCAAGGAGGGCATCGCCAACGTGGTCGGCTACAACGCGGGCCTCAACTCGACGCTGCTGCCCAAGGTCTACCGGCCGGAGACGGTCGACGGCACCGCGGGTCTGACGGAGCGCGGCTACGTGGTCAACTACGGCTCCTCGTTCGTGATGGCGGTCGAGTTCGGGCCCGACGGGCCGCAGGGCGAGGCGTTCCTGACCTACTCGCAGTCGGAGGACCCGCGCTCGCCGCACTTCCGCGACCAGACCGAGCTGTTCTCGCGCAAGGAGTGGCGCCCGCTGCTGTTCCGCGAGGCCGACATCGCCGCCGACCCCAACCTGCACGAGACCGTGGTCGAGGGCGGGTGACGCCGATGCGCGCGTTCTTCCTCTACGCCGGGATCGCTCTGGTCGCGGGCTCGACGCTCGCGCTCGAGATCTTGCTGACGCGGATCACCAGCGTGATCGCGTGGTACCACCTGTCGTTCTTCGTCATCGCCCTGGCGATGCTCGGCATGACCGCCGGCGCGATCTACGTGTTCATGCGGCCAGGTCGCTTCGGCCAGGCGATGGTGGTCCGCCGGCTCGCCCGCAGCTCGGCGCTGTACGCCGCGCTGGCGCCGCTGGCGGTCGCGTGGACGATGTCGGGGCCGCTCCTGCCGGTCATCGACCTGATGGGCTTCTTCGCCCTGCTCGGCTTCGGCGCGGCGCTGGCGGTCCCGTTCGCGGCCGCCGGGGTGGCGCTGACGCTGGCGCTGACGCGGACCGGCCTGCCGCCGGGCCGCGCCTACGGCTGCGACCTGCTCGGCGCGGCGGCCGGCTGCGGCCTGGTGATCCCGCTGCTCGACGCGGTCGACGCCGCCAGCGCGGTGCTGGTGGTCGGCGCGATCGCGGCGCTCGGTGCCCTGGCCTTTGCGACATGTGACGAAGACCCTGGCGAAAGGCGCAGGTCCCTCGGGACATGCGGCGCGCTGGCGCTGGCGCTGCTGGCGTTCGCCGGCTTCAACGCGGCCGCCGAGGCGCCGCCGCTGCGCCCGGCGTGGGTCAAGGGCGTGCGCGAGGACCCGCGCGAGTTCATGCACGTGGCCTGGAACACGCACTCGCGGGTCACGGTGGGCACGCAGATCGCCCTGCCGCCGTACCTGTGGGCGCCCGGGCGCAACATGCCGCTGGAGGCGCGGGCGCCCATCCAGCAGCGGGTGCTGAAGATCGACGGGGCGGCGGCGACGCTGATGGCCGAAGGGGCGGCCTCGGACCACGCGTACCTCGACTGGGACCTCAGCACGTTCGCCCACCGGCTGCGCCCGCACGGGCCGGCGGCGGTGATCGGCGTCGGCGGCGGCCGCGACGTGCTGGCGGCGCTGCGCACCGGCCACTCGCCGGTGGTCGGGGTCGAGCTCAACGCGGCGATCGTCGACCTGCACCGGCGCTCGATGGCGGACTTCTCGAGCATCGCCGCGCGCCCGGGCGTCGAGCTGCACACCGACGAGGCGCGCAGCTTCTTCTCGCGCGACCGCCGGCAGTACGAGGTCATCACGATGTCGCTGATCGACACGTGGGCCTCGACCGGGGCCGGCGCCTACAGCCTGTCGGAGAACGGGCTGTACACGGTCGAGGGCTGGCTGGTGTTCCTGCGCCGCCTGGCGCCCACCGGGGTGTTCACCGTGTCGCGCTGGTACAAGAAGGAGTCGCCCGGCGAGACCGCCCGCATGCTGGCGCTGGCGATGGAGGCGCTGTGGCAGCTCGGGGTCGAGGAGCCGCGCGCGCACCTGCTGCTGCTGCAGGTCGAGAGCGTGGCCACGCTGCTGGTCTCGCCGACGCCGTTCACCGCCGCCGACCTCGACCTCATGCAGCGCGAGGCGGTCCGGATCGGCGTCAACATGGTGCTCACGCCGCGCCGCCTGCCGGCCCAGCCGCTGCTCGCCGAGCTCGGCGCGATCGAGGACCGCGCCGCGCTGTGGCAGTGGGCCGAGAACCAGACGCTCGACCTCACGCCGCCGACCGACGACCGCCCGTTCTTCTTCAACATGTTGAAGCCCGGGACCTGGCTCGAAGGACAGGAGGACGTCAGCGAGCTCGACCTCGGCTTCCTCGGCAACCTGCAGGCGACCCAGACGCTGGTCTACGCGACGCTGGTCAGCCTGCTGCTGACGCTCGCGGCGCTGCTCGGGCCGCTGGTGGCCCGGCGGCGGCCCGAGGAGGCGCGACCGGCCGAGCCAGGGGCGCGCGCGCTGGCGCCGGCGACCCTGGCGGCGGCGCTGGCCTACTTCGCGCTGATCGGCCTCGGCTTCATGTTCGTCGAGATCGCGCTGCTGTCCCAGGTCGGGGTGTTCGTCGGCCACCCGACGCTGTCGCTGGCGGTGGTGCTCGGCGGCATCATCCTGTCCGCGGGCGTCGGCAGCCTGCTCAGCGGCAAATTGGCGGTCGAGCGCGGCGGGGCGATCGCGTGGCTGTTCCCGCTGATCCCGGCGCTGATGGTGGTGGCGGCCCGGCTGGCGACCGGCCCGGTGACCGAGAGCTTCGCCGGCGCCGAGACCTCGGTGCGCGTGCTGCTGTCGATCGCCCTGATCGCCCCGCCCGCGCTCGGGATGGGCATCTGCTTCCCGCTCGGCCTCCGCCTGGTCGAAAGGGCAGGCGGCCACGCGGTCACGCCGTGGCTGTGGGGCATCAACGGGGCGTTCGGCGTGTGCGCCAGCGGCCTGGCCCTCGGGACATCCATGACGTGGGGCATCTCGACGACGATGGCCGTCGGCGCGGCCTGCTACCTCGCGCTCGTCGCCTGCGCGCGCAAGCTCGTGCGCGCGAGCGCGTGACGGGACGGGCCCCCTGTTTCTCCTCGCTCAACCCGGCCGGGTCACTGCGCGCAGCCACTGCAGGTAGGGCTCGCCGCAGGCGCTCGGCTGGAGGGCGACGACCTTGGGGACCGAGTAGGGGTGGACCTCGGGGATGGCCGCGTAGAGGGCGTCGAGGCGATCGGGGGTGGTCTCCAGGACGACGAGGGCCTCGTCGTCGCTGCAGATCCGGCCCTCCCACCAGTAACGCGAGCGCACCAGCGGGACGATGTTGCCGCAGCCGACGAGGCGCCGCTCGAGCAGCTCGAGGAGGATCTTCTCGGCCTGGTCGGGAGGACAGGTCATGAGGATGACCTGGATGTCGGGGGCGCCGCCGTGCATGGGTCGAGTTTAGCGCATCCGGGAGGATGACTCGTCGCCCCGGGACGCGTCCGGGACGCAGCGCGCGCGGGGATCCTCGGCGACCGCGCCGCTCCGGAGGCCTGGACGGGGACGCCCGCGAAACCGCCCCGCGGAGGAGCGGCCGAACCATGACCGCGATTCATCGGCGAGGCGCGAGCGGGATGATGGCGGGGAGAGAGGCGCTGGGAGCGATGAATCGGCGCGGCGAGGTCGCCGGGGCGGTCGCCGGGACCGCCGCCGATCTCTCGCGCTTGCCGGACGAGCACCCTCGTTCATTCTGCACGGTCGAGCCGCGTGCGGCCCACGTGCGCTCGAGAAGGAGGAGTCCGATGGCAATGCATAGCTACCTCGTCACCAACGGGGTGCCGATCCGGCGATCCGTGGGGGAACACCAGGTGATCTTCATCGAATGGAGCGACACCGTCGAGCTCGACGGGATGAAGCGAGTCATGATCTCGTCCGACGTGTCGGGGAGCGGCGGAGTGATCGTCGACAACGATATCATCGTCAATGGACGGCGAATCCCCAAAGGGTTCGATTCGACCTTCGCGGACCCGATGAAACGCCTCGGCCAGCCGGTGGAGGCAGCGTACGCGCCGATCCCAGCCGTCGATATCACGGGCGACATGCGGCACGACCGACGCGTCTACGTCCAGTTGGTCGATTTCGGCTATACCTACGGCAGCTCTCGGCTCTATGTGGTCGTCCTGACGGATTAGGCGGCGGACGGAAGTCGAGCCGTTCTTCCTCGGCCTCCGTCGGAATGAGAGGACCGCGAGCGCGGACGAGGGTCGCGCGCCGGTCCCATGCTCACAGCGTCTTGAGGTACTCGATCACCGCGGCCCGGTCGCTCGCGCTGAGCGCGTCGCCGAAGGTGTGGCCGCCGTTGCCGTAGCCGGGCTGGGTGGTGTCGTAGATCTTCTTGCGGACGTCGGCCGAGGGCTCGCCCGCCTGGCCGTGGTCGAGCGCCTGGTGCTGCCAGCCGAGGTTCGCTGGATCGTAGTCGGTCGATTCGTGGCTGCGCGTCCAGTAGGTCGGGCGCGAGGGGCTGTCGAGCAGGGCGGCGACCGTCGGCACCGAGCCGTTGTGCAGGTACGGCGCGGTCGCCCAGATGCCGTCGAGCGGCGGCGCGACGTAGCCGACCTGCGGCTCCAATCGAGACACCTCGCCGTAGAACCCGTCGTTGAACCAATCGACGTAGCGACCGGCGAATTGCGAGGCGTCGGTGGAGAGCGCGGCGTCGGTGCCGATGACGTCGAGGTCGACGAGCAGGTTGGGGTAGGTGTCGCTGTCGCCGTAGGTGCCGTGGCAGCCGCTGCAGGTGGCGGCGAACACCTCCGCGCCGGCGGCCGCGAGCTCGGCGTCGATCGCGAACGGATAGGCGGGCGCCTCGATGGTCAGGATGTAGGCGCGGATGTCGGGGAAGTACTCGTCGATCGCGCGCGCCTCGTCGATGTCGTCGGTGCACAGGGTCGACGCGGCCATCATCGTGCGGGCGTGGTCGCCCCGGCCGGCGCCGACGTAGAACATCGCGTGCTTCTTCTTCATGTGCCACCACGGCGGGACATCGACCGGGGTGACGACGACCGGCGGCAGGTCGAGCAGCGGCTCGTCGAACCATTCCATGGTGTCGGGGTCGCGGTGCGAGAACAGCACCGCGGCGATGTTGTCGGCCGGGTTGGCGCCGAGCGTGAGCGTCTGGGTGTACGGCTCGACGGCGTTCAGGCGGGCGACGAAGCGCTGCAGCTCGGCCTTCTCGGCCGGGTCGTCGAGGAGCAGGTCGGCCAGCGCCGCGCTGCCGCCGACCTTGACCGTGAAGTCGCCGCTGGCGTTGCCGAGGCCGACGAACAGCTTGCCGTCGATCTCGCCGGCGTGACATTGTAGGCAGTTGGCGCTCACGAGCTCGACCCCGCTGGCGCCGACGAAGGCGGTCTTGTCGTACGGCAAGGTCGCGTTCTTGCCGTCGCGCCCGGGCAGGCGCAGCGCCTCGGGGGCGTCGGTGAACACCTGCGAGTAGGCCGTCCAGGGGATCCCGCAACTGACGTAACCATTGTTGACGAGGGCGCGATAGCCCTCGTCGGGATCGCCGTCGCGCTGCGGGTCGGCGGGGATCGGGCGCAGCCCGTCGGTCGATTTGCCGGTGGTCGATGTGCCGGTGGTCGACGTGCCGGTGGTCGGCGCGCCGGTGGTCGGCGTGCCGGTGGTCGATGCGCCGGCGCCGGTGGTCGGGGTCCCGGTCTCGCTGCCGGCCGCCTCGCTGCCGCCGCCGGTCGTCGCGGCAGGGCTCGCGCACGCGAGGGGGAGGGCGCACGCCAGGGTGATGGAGAGGGGCCGGGGCATGGTCTCATCGTAACCGGATCTAGCGACCGACGCGACGCGACGGGAGACTTCGGAGCGCGATCGACATGGCCTTTCGGACATGTCAAGTCAGGCGCCGGGGCCGGCCCGCGGGCGCGCATTCTCGCGCGATTCCTGGATGGTGTGCCTCCGCGGTTGCTGACCCGAAACCGTCGCGGCTACTCTGGGCTCATGAGGCGATGGTTTGGTCTGGGAGTTGGGGTGGTGGTGGCGTGCGGGCCGACGCCGCCGCCGGAGAGCGACACCGACGGCGGCAGCTCGAGCGCGGCGACCACCGGCGGCGGGTCGATGACGGGCGGCGGGCCGACTTCCCCGCAGCCGAGCACCGATCCGACGATCACGACGGCCGCGCCGCCGACGACGGGCGCGGTGACGACCGAGATCGATCCGCCGACCACCGGCCTCGAGACGGCCACGGAGCCGCCGACGACCTCGAACACCTCGACCACCGGGACGACGGGCGAGGAGTGCGTCGACGCGAGCGGATGTCCTCCGGGACAGGTGTGCATCGCCGGCGCCTGCGTCGGCGTCGCGGAGGTGCCGAGCTGCGACGTGCCGTCGGTGGTGACGACGATCGTCCCGCTGATGCATCTGCCGACGTCGCTGGTCGCGGCGGACCTCGACAGCGACGGCGACGTCGACATCGCCGTGGGGGCGCCGGCGATCTCGGTGATCGAGGTGCTGTTCAACACCGGGGTCAAGGACTTCGTCACGAGCGAGCTGATCGCGCTGGTGCCGGCGACCGGCGACCTGCAGCTGGCCGCCGGCGACCTCGACGTCGACGGCGACACCGACCTCGCGATCGCGCAGGAGGTGGCGAGCGACGTCAACGTGCTCGTCGGGGAGGCCGGGCTATGGACGGTGAAGCCGAAGCTCGACGCGCAGAGCGGGACGCGGCGCGTCTGGTTCGCCGACGTCGACATCAACGGCAGCGTCGGCGGTGACCTGGTGACGATCGGCGAGTCGAGCCCCACGATCGGCACGTGGATCGGCGACGGCTTCGGCAACTACCAGGCGGGGCCGTCGTTCGACCTGCCGGTGTCGCTGGCGGTCAGCGTGGTCGACGCCTCCGGCGACGCGCTGTCGGATCTGGTCGGGCCCACGAGCCTCGACGGGTTCACCACGGTGCGCGTGTTCTCGCGGATCGACGGTGCGGGCTTCGAGGAACAGGCGACGCTCACGGCCGGCGGGACCGTGATCTCGCAGGCGCTGGCGGGAGAGCTCGACAACGTGGTCAGCCGCGAGATCGTCGCGTTGACGCAGGACGACGTCGGCGGCCTGGTGGCGGTGTGGCGGGCGCCGCAGCCCGGTCAGTGGGAGGCGGCGCCGCTGCTGGCTCGAGCGCCGGCGAGGTTCACGGGCGGCCTCCTGGCCGACGTCAACGACGACACCTTGCTCGATCTGGTGGTGGTCGGCGAACAGGCGACGGTGTCGGTGATGTTCGGCGGCGGCGACGGTTCGTTCTTCTGCGAGCACACCTTCGAGCTGCTGGCGCCGGCGCCTCGCGAGCTGCTGGCGGTCGGCGACGTCGACGGCGACGGTCGCCTGGAGATCGTCGCGGGCGCGCCTGATCTGAAAGAGATCCAGGTGATCGCGACGCTGTGATGGTCGTCGCTCGATTGCGCGTACAAGGATGCGGATCGGCTCGTGGCTGCCGACGTCGCAATGTCGATGGGCACTAATGAGCAGCGCGAACTCGCGCTGCGAATTTGCTCGGCTTGACACGGCTGCGCGGCCGGTCGGATAAGGCTTGGCGGCCGTTGCGGCCCTCGCACTTATGGCGAAACCGATCATCGTCACCTGGGGCGGCGTGCAGTCGACCTTCGATCACGAGAAGCTCGACCGCGCCAAGCTGTACGGCAAGCGTCAGCGGCAGATCCTCGACCCCCACGAGCAGCGCTGCGAGCGGGCCGAGCTGTCGCGCGACGGCACGCTGCTGATCCGCTCGGGCATGACCGCGCAGGGCTACTTCGACGAGGGCAACGCGTGGATCCCGAACGGCAAGCTGGTCGGGCTCGACGCCGACGGCAACCCGCTGCCGCACATCGGCAGCACGCTCGGCGAGCCGCAGAAGCTCGAGGGGCCGGTCGATCCGGGCGAGCTGCTCGACCTGGCGGTGCGGTCGGTCTACACGCTCGACCCGAACGGGCTCGACCCCAAGCTGGAGGGCGAGCTGCGGGCGGGCAAGGTGTTCCGCTTCGTGTTCTGCTACCGCGGCGGCTACGACACCGAGCTGGCCTACCTGGTGTGCAACGCGGGCGCCTACTTCGCGCTGGTCGGCTCGCCGGCGGTGAGCGAGTGGTGCGAGCTGCAGACCACCGTGGCCGACGATCCGGGCGGCGACGACGACGGCGACGAGCTCGACTTCGAGATGTTCTGAGGGACAGGTCAGGGAGACAGCCATGCGCAAGATCCAGCTGATGAACGAGGAGAAGCGCGACGCCACGCTCGCGCTCGAGTCGGTCAAGGAGAAGCAGGGGCCGGTGTCCGGCGTGCCCGGCAAGAAGCTCGAGTTCCGCCGCTACCTGGCGACCACCGAGGCCGGCACCTACGCCAAGCTGAGCGGGCAGCCGGGCGACCTGGCGCAGGCCCTCATCGACGGCGACCCGGAGATCGACATCGAGCAGGTCGGCAAGCAGGTCGGCGACACGCAGACCGTGTTCCTGTCGAGCAAGGGCGAGGTGCTGCACGCCTCGCCGAAGCTGGTCGACGTGCTGTTCGGGCCCGACGGGGCCGAGCGCGAGCGCAAGCCGGCGGCCGACATCCCGGCCAACACCAACGAGAAGGAGTCGCCGGTGCGGTTCACCCCCCGGCGCCTGCCCAAGGCCGAGGTGGTGACCAAGTTCGCGTTCCGCCGCACCATCCAGATCAAGCACGTCGACGGCCTCAGCTTCGACTTCCTGTTCAAGATGGCGAAGGAGCTGCACGACAAGGGCGAGATGGCGCTGCTCGGCGCCGGCAGCAAGGGCCGCGACCCGCTGATCTTCCAGGAGAACGGCACGCCGTACCGCGGCTTCCTCGAGGGCCGCGTCGACGGCCAGAAGTACAAGCTGCTGCTCCACCTCTCGAACCTCGAGCTGCGCGCCCCGGGCGCGGCGGCGACCTGACCTTTCGGACAGACTGGAGATTGTCATGAGCCTGTTCTCCACCGACAGCGCCCGTCCGCTCGGCAAGGGCAAGCAGAGCCCGGCCGGCAGCCTGCTCGATACCGAGCTGGCGGCCATGTTCCGCAACTACAAGCGCGCAGTGGCCGGCAGCTACCGCGCGCTCCCCTTCGAGGACCTGCAGCGCGGGGCGGTCCCGTCCGGCGCGCTGCAGGTGTCGCCGAAGATCGACGGCGAGCTGTGGTTCCTCGTGCTCGACGAGCAGCAGGCGATCCTGTGCTCGCCGACCGGCCGAGTGGTCTCGGGCGACGTGCCGGTGCTGCTCGAGGCCAAGGCGGCGCTCGGGCGCAAGCAGGGCCGCACGGTGCTGGCGGGCGAGCTGTTCGCCGCCAAGGCGCCGGGGCAGGGCCGGCCGCGCGTCGGCGACCTCGGGTCGGCGATGGGCGGCGAGGCGCAGGCGCAGGTCGAGCGCATGGCGTACTTCGCGTTCGACGTGCTCCACGGCGGCGACGCCGAGGCGCCGCAGCGGCCGCCGCTGTACGTCGACCGCCTGGCGCTGTGCCAGCGGCTGCTGGCCGGCGGCAAGCGGCTGCAGGCGATCAAGACCGAGCAGGCGACCAGCGCCGACCAGGTGATGCAGCGCTGGAACGAGTGGGTCGAGGGCGGCAAGGGCGAGGGCCTGGTCGTCCGCACCGCCGACAACCTGGTCTTCAAGCTCAAGCCGACCATCGACATCGACGCGGCGATCATCGGCTACACCGACAGCTCCGACGAGCCCGAGGCGGTCGGCTCGCTGCTGCTGGCGATGATGCGCGACGACGGCCAGTTCCAGGTCATCGGCGCCTGCGGCAACATGCCGACCGAGCAGCGCAAGGAGTTCTACCGGCAGCTGTCGGGCAAGAGCATCGCGTCCAACTACCGCTACGCCAACAGCAAGGGCGCGCTGTACCGCTTCGTCCCGCCCGAGACGGTGATCGAGGTCAAGGTCACCGACATCCAGGGCGAGGACTCGAGCGGCGACCCGATCCTCCGCATGGTGCTCGAGCACAGCCAGCCCGGCTGGCGCACGATCCGCGAGATGCCCGGCGTGTCGATCCTCCACCCGGTGTTCTCGCGCGTCCGCAGCGACAAGACCGTCAACCCGGTCGACATCCGCGTCGCCCAGGTGCTCGAGCGGGTCCAGATCGACAGCCTCAACAAGAAGGCCGAGCGCCTGGTCCTGCCGGCCTCCGAGGTGATCCGCCGCGAGGTCTACGCCAAGAGCGCCAAGGGCCAGCAGGCGGTCCGCAAGCTCGTCATCTGGCGCACCAACAAGGAGAAGGCCGACCCCAACTACCCGGCCTTCGTGGTCCACTGGACCGACTTCTCCGCCGGCCGCAAGACCCCGCTCGAGCGCGAGGTCCGGCTGGCGCCGACGCTCGGCGAGGCGCTCAAGATCGGCGACGACATGGTCGCCGAGAACATCAAGAAGGGCTGGGACAAGGTCGGCTGAGCGCCTGACCGCGAGGGCATGTCCCTCCGGGCATGACACGAGGGGCAGGTTCTTCGGGACCTGCCCCTTCGTTCATGTTGGGTCAGGCGGTCTCGCCGCCGTCGATCGCCAGCGCCTGGCCGGTGACCCCGCCGGCGGCGCGGCGGGCCAGCCAGGCGACCAGGTCGGCGACCTCGGCCGGGCTGCGCAGCCGGCCCTGCGGCGAGAAGCGGGCCAGGGCCTTGCGGGCCTCGTCCTCGCTGCGGCCGGTGGTCGCCTGGATGTTGCGCGCGGCGTCGGCGACGATGTCGGTGTCGGTGAAGCCGGGGCAGACCGCGTTGACGGTGACGTCCTTGCTGGCAAGCTCGACGGCGAGGGCCCGCGTCCAGCCGAGCAGGCCGGCCTTGCTGGCCGAGTAGGCGGCCGTGTACGCGTAGCCCTTGACCGCGGCGGTCGAGGCGACGTTGACGACGCGGCCCCAGCCCGCCGCGAGCATGCCGGGGACGAGGGCGCGGGTGAGGACGAACGGGGCGGTGCAGTTGAGCTCGAAGAGGCGGGCCCAGTCGTCGTCGCCGGTGCGCGCGAGCGGGGCCGAGTGGGCGGCCCCGGCGTTGTTGACCAAAACCTGGACGCGGCGTCCGAGCTGTCCCTCGAGACCTGTCACTTCGGCCAGGAATGACGAACGGGAGGCGGGGTCGCCGAGGTCGACGGCGAGGAGGTGAGCGCCGTGGGGGAGCGAGAGCTCGGCCTGCACGCGCTCCAGGGCGTGGCGGTCGCGGCCGGCGAGCAGGAGGGTGTGGGTCGGCGCGAGCGCCTCGGCGACGGCGCGACCGATGCCTCGGCCGGCCCCGGTGATGAGCGCGAGCGGTGCGTTCGACATGCGGGGGAGTGTAGCCGCGGGCGAAGCGGCGCGGGGCCGCGGCGGCGACGTCGGCTCACGCGCGGGTGATTCGACGGCCAGCGGCGCCCCGCAGGACCACCGGGGACAGGCCAAGCCCCCGGCGAGCACGACGCGACGGGCGGGCCGCTCGAGCACGAACGCGTCACGACAGTGCAGGCCACGCCCGGCGAGCATCGACGCGTCGGCGGCAGCTCGAGCACAACGAGGCACGGACGCTGCGCCGGTGCTGCCCGTGCATCGGTGAGCACGGCGCGTCGGCGGCAGCTCGAGCACAACGAGGCACGGACGGCTGCGCCGGTGCCGGGCATCGGCGAGCACGGCGCGTCGGCGGCAGCTCGAGCACAACGAGGCACGGACGGCTGCGCCGGTGCCGTGCATCGGCGAGCACGGCGCGTCGGCGGGAGCTCGAGCACAACGAGGCACGGACGGCTGCGCCGGTGCCGTGCATCGGCGATCACGGCGCGTCGGGCGGCAGCTCGAGCACGAACGCGATGAAGTGGCGCATCGCACCGTCGGTCCCGCGGGCCTGCGTGAACGCGAGGTCGACCGCGAGCGGCGCGACAGCGGGGCGCACGAGCTGCAGCAGGGCCGCGAGGTCGCGGCTGGAGGCGAGGCCGCTGTAGAACTTGCGGGTGGTGGTCCAGCGGGCGGCGATCCGGTCGACGCCGGGCTTGAGGGTCGCCATCGCGGCGTCGTCGGGTCGGGTTCGCAGAGCGTCGAGGATCGCCGCGAGTTCGCCGGCGGGCGCCGGTCGCTCGCGCAGGGCGGGCCAGCGCTCACGCATGAGCGCGAGCACGAGTTCGCGGCCGGCGGCGGGTGTCAGGGCCTGGAAGCGACGCAGGACGCGGAGCGCGACCCCGGCCTCGCGCGGACCGACCGGCGCGGCGGCGACCTGGACGATCGCCGCGTCGGGCTCGAGCAGCGCGTGGAGCTCGAGCGGGCGATAGCCGAGCTCGGTCGCCGCGTCTTCGACGGCGATCGACCACAGAGCGCTGCAGCGGGCCCGATCGGTGACGTCGACGCCGTCCACCGCCGGCGGGATGGCGGCGCAATCGCCTGGATCGCCGGTCTGCGCCAGCGGCGGACGACCGAGGCGGCGCCGGGCCTCGGCGACCGCGAGGGCGAGGGACGGCGCGGCGACGTCGACGAGGCCCGCGCCGTCGCCGAGGCGCACGCGCGCGGCCGGGCCGGTGCTGCGGCCGACGACCAGGGCGAGCTCGAGGTCGGCGGCAGTCGCTGATGGATCGAGGGCGAGCGCGAACCGGCCGTCCTGCAGCGGGACGTCGCGCACCTCGACGCCGGCAGGAGTGGCCTGGTACAGGCGCAGGGCGTCGGCCTGCACGAGCAGTCGGCCGGACAGCTGGGTCGCGCCGGCCCGGGGCAGCGCGAGCTCGACGGTCCGGCGGGCGGCGACGAGGAGGAGCGCCCCGGCGGGCAACGAGGCCGTGCCGAGCGCGATCGGGTCGTCGCCGGGCAAGAGTTTCGTGAGCTCGGCGAGCGCTGCGTCGACGCCGTCGGGCTCGACGATCCGCGCGTCGACGACCAGCAGCGGCGAGCCGCAGGCGATCGGGAGCCGGTGACGATGCGCGCGTGGGTCGAGCCGCGGCGAAGCGTCGAGGAGACCGGCGGCGACGCAGTCGAGCGCGGGATCGAAGACGAACGGCCGCGACGCGAGCATCGCAGTCTCGAGCGGTCCATGGGCGGGGCGGACGGCGACCGCATAGTCGGGCGGCGGGGGCGAGTCCGAAGGCGGGGGTGGCTCGACGGACGTCGCCCGACTGCAGGCGGCGAGGGCGAACAGGGCGAACAGGAGCTCGCGGCGCATCGCGGCGGAGGATCGCACGGAGCCGGGGCGGGCGACAACGGGAGGCCGGCGGTCGAACATGGCTGTCCGATCGGTCATGTCCGATCGGCCAGCAGCGGGCCGCACCTCCGGGGACGAGCTCAGGTCTCGCGCTCGACGGCGTCGAGGACGATGCGCGGGCCGAAACCCTCGGCGTAGCTCTCGTCGGCGAGGTCCCACGCCAGCGCGTACTCCTGCGCGCTCACTCGCGCCGACCTGGCCAGCCACCAGAGCAGATCGTCGCCCCAGTTCGCCGGCGGTTCGGGGGGCATCGCGTCGGGATCGGCGAGCGTCCGCGCGGCGGCCCCGGCGGCGTAGAGCTCGAACCATGGCGAGACGTGGCGCGCGGGCCGGGCGATCCACCCCGTCAGCAGGGTCTGCAGGCGAGCGTGGTCGGCCCGGCGATCGGCGGCGGTGCGCGGTCGCCAACCGAGCGGGGCGATCGCGGCGGCCACGTCGGGACGAACGACTCCCTCGCTCGCGCTGCAATAGAACGGGAGGTAGTTCTCGCCGCGGCCGCGCAACGCGGCCACGACCGCGCCGGCGTTGCGCAGCGAGCACTGGAAGCGGACGCCGGCGGGCCCGAGCCAGGTCATGTTGCCGAGGGCGGCGTACAGCGCCCGGGCGAAGTCGAGGTCGGTGAGGGCGAGCGCGACGTCGATGCTGCCGGCGAGCGCGAGCTCGAAGAAGGTCACGACCGTTCGAGATGGGTCCGGTACGAAGCGCGCCGGTCCGTCGCCGGCGAACGCGAGCGCGCCGCCGATGAGGTCGTGCGGGAGCGACACCACGGCCCAGGCGGTCGCCTCGTCGGCGTCGGGTTGCAGGTCCTCGAGCACGCGGGTCGCGGTCGCCGGGGTGCCGTCGGGCAGGACGATCGGCTCGGCCCGGCGGGCGACGCCGCGGAAGTAACTCACGACGGTCTCGCCGCGCCGGCGCTGCCATGCGAGCGGGCCCTGCCACGCGTCGCCGTCACCCGGGTGACCTGGATCGGGCTCGTCGTCTCGCAACAACTCGAGCGCCATGACGGTGCCTACTTCTTGAACGGCGAGATCAGGTCGGGCGAGGTCGTCGGCTTGGGCTCGGCCTTCGGCTTCGGCGCGGGCTCGGCGGCGGGCGGCGGCGGCGGCTCCGCTCTGGTCTCGGGCTTCTTGCTGCCCTTCTTGGCGGTCGGCTTGCCGGGGTGCAGCGGCTCGAGCGCGACCGCGACGGTCCGGTTCTCGCTGGGGACGAGCTTCAATCGGGTCTCGGCGCGGCCCTCGGCGCGCAGGCGGAGGACCCGTTCGGCCTCGCCGCGCGGGAGGAGCAATCCGTGCGGATCGGCGGTATGGCCGAGCAGCGCGCCGTGCTCGTCGAGGACCTCGGCGGCGACGCCGGCGGTGTCGATCCGGACAGTCACGGTCGAGAACGCCGGCGCGATCAGGTCGGGCGCGGGCGGCGGGGCCGGTGGGGTGGGCACGGGGGCCGGCGGGGGCAGCGGCAGCAGATCCGGCGAGCTGGCCACCGGGGCATGTTCCTTGGGACCTGTCCTTTCGGCGCTGTCCGAAGGTTCAGATTTCGTGAACAGCACGAGCGCGCCGGCGGCCAGGACGGCGCCGGCGAGACCGGCGACGAGGGCGAGGTTCCAGCGGCGGCGGGGCGGCGGGGCGAACGGGGCCGGGAAGGCCGGCGCGGTGGTCTCGGGCAGGGTCGGGCGCGACGGGCGGTCGGCGCCGCGGAACTGCATCGGCGCGCCGCGGGCCGGCTTGGCCTTGAGGGTCTCGGGGACCAGCTCGGGGGCGAGGCCGGCGTCGACGCCCTTGAGCGCGACGGCCAGCTCGTCCATGGTCTGAAACCGCAGGTCCGGGTCCTTCTGCAGCGCCTTGAGGACCACTGCCTCGGCAGCGGCGGGGATGTCGGCCTGCGGCGCGACGTCTCGCGGTCGCGGCGGGGCGTCGAACATGTGCTTGTTGAGCAAGCCCATGAAGGTGTCGGCGATGAAGGGCGGCTTGCCGGTGAGCAGCTCGAACAGGATCACGCCGACGGCGTAGATGTCGACGCGGTGGTCGTGGCGCTCGCCCTGGGCCTGTTCGGGCGACATGTACTCGGGCGTGCCGAAGATCATGCCGGTGCGCGTGAGCGCCTGGCCGACCCCCTCGTCGGGGTTTTGCAGCTTGGCGATCCCGAAGTCGAGGATCTTGATGACGTCGCGGCCGTCGCGGTCGAGGCGGAAGCAGTTGCCCGGCTTCATGTCGCGGTGGACGATCCCGCGGGCGTGCGCGGCCTGGAGGGCGCGGCACAGCTGCAGGGCGATGTCCCGCACGCGCGGCCACGGCAGCGGCGCCTCGCGCCGGATGACCGCGGCCAGGTCCTCGCCCTCGAGGTACTCCATGACGAAGAAAGCGGCGCCGCCCGCGGTCTCGCCGAAGTCGTGGATCTCGATCACCCCGTCGTGGTCGATCGCGGCGGCGGCCCGCGCCTCTCGCAAGAACCGCTCCTTGAGCTCGGGCTTGTGCGCGTACTCGGGGGCGAGGATCTTGATCGCCACCTTCTTGCGGATGAGCGCGTGCTGGGCCAGGTACACCGAGCCCATGCCGCCGGCGCCGAGCAGCCGCTCGATGGTGTAGGTGCCCTTCAGCAGATCGCCGATCCGCGGGTCCTTGCCGGGCGCGGCGGGGCCGGGATCGTCGGGGCGGAGGGTCTGCGCGGCGGCGTCGCTCGGCAGGGTCTTCGCAGTCGGCTCGGACATCGCGGCTCCGTGCGCGCGCAGGCGCCGGCGGTTCAGTGTGGCACTGTCGGACCGCGGTCGTGAAGGTCGGGCGGCGCCGGTGCGCACGTGCGGTCGATAACGCGCGGCGCGAACGCAGGTCGCTTGTCGCTGCTTCGCCGGTGGTGGTAGCGTCGGTCGTGCTCTCGCGCGGACGGACGCGTCGAAACGGCCGAATTCCCGCGCTGGCGCGCTGCTGTCGGCTCGCCGCCGCGATCGCCGGGTGCCTCGCGGTGGCCGCCCCGGCGACCGCGCGCCAGCCCGAGGCCGCGCCGGCCGCCAGCGACGAGGCCGAGGCGCAGCGGCTGTTCGAGGAGGGCTCGAAGGCCTACAACCTCGGCAAGTTCGACGTCGCCATCGCGCGGTTCGAGGCGGCGTACGAGCTGAGCCACGCCGAGGCGCTGCTCTACAACCTCGGCCAGGCCTACAGCAAGCGCTACGAGCTCGAGCCCGACCCGGCCTACCTGCGCCAGGCGCGGGTGCTGTTCCTCAACTTCGCCAAGATCGCCGAGGCCTCCGGCGGCGACAGCCGCGACGCGCGGGCCCATGTCGCGGCGATCGACGTCCAGCTGGCCGGGCTGGGCAAGGCCGAGGCCGAGCCGCAGCCCGAGGGGCCGGCGCCCGCGCCGGCGCCCGCGCCCGAGCCGCCGGCGCCGAAGCAGCCGTACCGGCCGCGGGCGGCCGGGATCGCCGGCTACGCGCTGATCGGCGGCGGCCTGGTCCTCGGGACAGGTCTGGGCGCGCTCGGGCTCGTCAGCGCGGCGCGGATCGACGAGCAGCGGCGCGACGAGTGGCAGTACGTGCCGCTGTCGGCCGCGCGCGAGCAGCAGTACGCCGACAGCCATCAATCCGCGCGGGCGCTCGCGTTCGCCGGCATCGGGGTCGGCGGCGCGCTGCTGGTGACCGGCGTCGTGCTGGTCGCAGTCGACGCGGCGCGCGGCGGCAAGGCCGGACCGCGGCGCGCCCAGCTGCGCCCCGGCGGCCTGGCGGTCGCGTTCTAGCGGAGGTCCATGCGCGCGCGCTTCGTATCGCTCCCCGTCGCCGCGATCGCCGTGGCCAGCTGCTTTCAGGTCGAGCCGTTGCCCGATTGCGGTGACAGGGCCGGCGAGGACGGCCTCCACACGCCCCACTACCTGTGCATGCCGCGGGCCGGCGAACCACTGCAGATGCCCGTGGCGCCGCGCCGGCTGCTGCGCGGCGACTTCGACGACGAGGGCGTCGACAACGACTTCGCCGTCCTCCTCGACCTCGGGCGCATCCAGATCCACACGACGCGCGACCAGAAGACGAAGCTGAGCGCCGAGCTCGAGATGGACGGCCAGATCGAGGCGATCACCGCGGCGCGCTTCTTCGACGGCGGCGAGCACGGCGACGACCTGCTCGGCGTCACCGCCGGCAAGCCGATGAGCGGCACCGCCGGCAAGGTGTTCGGGTTCCACAACGGCGGCGACGTGTTTGCGCTCGCGGTGAAGGAGCAGTTCGAGGCGGCGACGCTGTTCCCGTGGGGCAACTGCCCGGCGCCGAACAGCATCGAGGCGCCCGAGGTGGTCGGCACGAACCAGGCGGCCGGGCTGGCGATCGGCTGCGATAGCGGGCCGCCGCCGGAGGGCAAGCCCGAAGAAGAGCCGCTCGACGGGATGGTGGTGAAGGCCGACAGCGGGGTGCTGTTCGCGGCGCAGAAGCGGGGGGGGCTGCAGATCCCCGAGCTCACCGGCGTGCACGCGGTCAACGTCGCCCAGCTCGACGGGCTCGCCTTCGAGGACATCGTGTTCGCCCACCGGCCGATCGACAGCGAGCACGAGTCGCTGGCGGTCTACCTGGTGCAGGAGGACGCGTTCGGCGGCCAGCCCCAGGATCCCGAGCGCCTCGACATCCCGCTCGCGCGCTACGATATCCGCCGCGTCCTGCTCGACGATCTCGACGGTGACGGCGATGTCGACCTGGTCGCGGTGCACCCGGCCGCCCGCGGGCTCTCGGTCGTCCGTCAGCGCCGCAGCGAGCCGCTGCTGTTCGAGGACCCGCAGTACTTCGACGTCGGCCAGGAGATCCGCGACGCGGTGCTCGGCGACTTCACCGGCGACGGCGAGGTCGACATCGCCGTCGCCCACGACGTCGACGGCACCGGCCTCAACGGGGTCAGCGTCCTGATCCGGACCCCCGACCTGACGCCCGGCCAGGTCGACTACGCGCTCGCGCCCGCGGGCGAGGTCAGCGGCGAAATCGTCGACCTCGAGCCCCTCGACTACGACGGCGACGGCCGCATCGACATCGGCGCGGTGCTCAAGGTCGGCAGCGAGGGGCGGGTGTTCTTCTGGCTCAATCGCTCGCCCGCGGGCGGGTGAGGGACCGTGAGCTGTCCGATCGGCCAGGTAATCCGTGGTGTGAGCACCTCAGTCCCCAGTCGCGGTCGAGCATGGTGATGCGGGAGCAAACGCACAGCTTGTCGGCGCCGCACCCGTTATCGTGCGAGGGACGCCGCTCGCTGCTGCGGGCGGCGAGACCATGGCATGGCTGTTCTGTCCGCACGGCCGAAGATCTATCACATCACGCATGTGGAGAATCTCGCGGGGATTCTCGACGCAGGCGTGTTGTGGTCCGACGCTGCGATGATCCAGCGTGGCGGACCCTCGGCGACGATCGGGATCTCGAAGATCAAACAGCGGCGGCTCGAGCTGACGATCCCCTGTCATGCGCCGTGCACTGTCGGCGAGTTCGTCCCGTTTTACTTCTGTCCGCGCTCGGTCATGCTCTACGTGATTTCAAAGCGCTATCATCCAGAGCTCGCATATCGTGGCGGCCAGGAGCCGATCGTGCATCTCGAGGCTGACGTGCACGAGGTTGTAGCATGGGCGCGGCGCGCGAGGCGCCCATGGGCCTTCAGCCGTTCGAACGCCGGCGCCCGCTACGCAAGCTTCAGCGCAGACTTGTCGCAGCTCGGCGAACTGGACTGGGATGCGGTGCACGAGCGGAATTTCCAGGATCCGGCGGTCAAGGAAGCCAAGCAGGCCGAATTCCTGGTCCACGATTCGTTCCCGTGGACCCTGATCGAGCGAATCGGGGTCCACGACAAGGCGATCTACCACAAGTGTGCAACACTTCTCGCATCGGCGGGGCACAAGCCACGCCTCGAGCTCCAGCCTGGCTGGTATTACTAGAGGCTCCATGATCACGCATGTTCAGGGCGACATCTTGCGAGCGGACGCGGAGGCGCTCGTCAACACGGTCAACTGCGTGGGCTTCATGGGCCGTGGGATCGCCGCGCAGTTCAGCCGCGCCTATCCCGGCAATCTCAAGGCGTACGAAGCGGCATGCAAGCGGCAAGAGGTGCAGCCTGGGCGCATGCTGGTTTATGCGACCGGGCAGCTGATGAACCCGCGTTACATCATCAACTTCCCGACGAAGCGACACTGGCGGGGCAAGAGCCGGATCGAAGATGTCGAAGCGGGGCTGGGGGCGCTGGTCAGCGAGGTTCAAGGCCGCGGGATCCGCTCGATCGCTGTCCCTCCGCTCGGCTGCGGTCTGGGAGGTCTGTCGTGGGACGATGTCCGGCCGCGGATCGAACGAGCTTTCGCCGACCTTCCGGATGTTCGTGTGCTCGTGTACGGACCGGCCGGCGCACCCGCTGCGGACGTGATGGCCCGTTCTGTCTCGGTGCCGAAGATGACCTCGGGTCGCGCGGTGCTCATCGGGCTCATGCACAGCTATCTCGCCGGCTTGATGGAGCCGTTCATCTCGCTCCTCGAAGTTCACAAGCTGATGTACTTCGCGCAGGAGGCCGGTGAGGAGCTGCGACTGCGCTACACCAAGGCGACGTACGGGCCCTACGCCGAGAACCTGCGCCACGTGCTCAAGCATATCGAGGGGCACTTTGTGTCGGGATACGCGGACGGGGGGGATGCCCCCGACAAGCTTCTCGAAATCGTCCCGGGCGCGATCGATGACGCCAGGCGGTTCCTCGCGAGTGCGCCCGCGACGAACGCCTTGTTCGAGCGTGTGGTCGAGCTCGTCGAAGGGTTCGAGACGCCGTTCGGCATGGAACTCCTGGCGACTGTGCACTGGGTCGCAACTCGGGAAATGGCGACGGGAGCAGACGCGGCGATCGAGCTCGTCTACCGCTGGAACGCGCGCAAGCGGCGCTTCAGCGAGCACCAGATCCGCCTCGCTTGGGATACTCTGGCAGGCAAGGGCTGGCTGCGCGCCGCTTAGCCGGGATAGGTCCTATTGGACATGGCCTTTGGGACATGCCCGATCGGACAGTCGCCCGCTCACTTCTTCGAGAAGCGCGAGCCGATGGCGAAGCCGAGCATCAGGGGGACCAGGCCGAGGACGACCGCGACGGTGGCCCAGCCGGCCTCGGTCAGCTTGGCGCTCTCCGGCGGCTGGTAGTAGTCGCCCTGGGTCTGAAGCAGGCTGCAGGTGCTGCTGCTGGTGTCGAGGCGCCCCGTGCGGTTGTCCTCGGTGGTCTTGGTGCAGGGGAAGATGTCGAAGTGCGAGTTGCTGGCGACGAACCAGGCGCCGGCGACCAGCACGAGGCCGAGGATGAGCTTGAGGGGGGTCGGGCGGAACATGGCTCAGCGGTACCGCGGCGGTCGCGGGACGGTCAAGCGACCTCCGATGCGGCGGGGGGTCAGAATGTCCCGAGGGACAGGTAACGCTGTTATCCCGGCGTGGCCAGCAGCACCAGGTCGCGGAGGGCGACGTGGGCGTCGGGGAGCTCCGGATCGACGACCTCGACGCGGAGCTGCGGGGCCCGGCTCGGCAGGACCACCGGCGTCGGCGGCGAGTGCCAGGCGCCGTCGTGGCTGTCGGGCGGGTCGAGCTCGAGCAGCGTCACGTCGTCGGCCAGCACGCGCACGCGGCCGACCGGGCTCAGGCGGACGCCTCGCAGGGTGACTGCGAGGGTGATCGACGTGGCGCTCGGGACATGTTCGATGGGGAAGGTCAGCGGGGTGCCGGGGCGGACCACCAGCGCTGGGCCGTCGAGCTCGCGGGCGGGGTCGAGGCCGGCGCGCAGGCGGGTGAGGGCCCGGCCGGGGGCGAAGCGGGCCGGGGTGACGCGGTGGCCGAGGTCCTGCGGCGGGCTGTAGGTGCGGGTCCAGGCGGGCGTGCGGTCGTCGGGGCCGCGGTCGGGGCCGAGCAGGCGGACCTCGGCGAGGCCGCCGTAGGGGCAGGTGAGGTCGTCGCGCGGGCGCTGGCTGCCCCACAGCTCGACGCGGCGCGGCGGGGTGGCGAAGGCGATCGGGCCGAGAGTGTCGCGGGCGCGGGCAGGGCCGGGGCCCGGCGGGTCGAGGGGGACGGTCCGGCCGTCGACGACGACCCGCCAGCCGGGGGTGTCGCCGCCGGGCTGGGCGACCAGGACCAGCGAGCCGGGGCCGTCGCCGGGCGGGAGGTCGAGGACCAGCGGGTGCTCGACGTCGAGACACGTCTGTCCGTCGGGCAAGTAATAAGAGGACAGGTTCAAAGGGCCAGGTCCCTCGGCGCGGCCGTTGTCGATCCGCCAGCTGCGGACGGCGGCCCGGCGGGCCGGGTCGACGCGGACCTCGAGCAGGCCGACGCGCAGGTCGGTGCGGGTGACGCGGTCGGGGATCCGCTCGTCGACGGGGGTCAGGCGGTCGAGGTAGAGCTCGGCGAAGGCGACCGGGCGGGCGACGAACGGCGGCGGCAGGAGGTCGTCGACGAGCGCGAGCGGGGCGGCGGCGCCGGGGAGGCGCAGCGGGTGGGTGGCCTCGCCGAGCAGGAGGTAGACCGGCGGCGGGGGCTCGCCGCCGGCCGCGGGCCCGGCGACCAGCAGCTCGTGCAGGACGGCGTAGGCGGCCTCGCGGCTGCGGTAGGGCAGGACGGTGCGCCCGTGGCCGAACGCGAGGGCGCCGCCCAGCTGACTGAACACGTGGACGTGGTGCCAGCCCTCGCCGCCGGCCAGGACGACCGCGCGCTCCGGCAGCTCGGCGGCGAGGTCGTCGATCATCCGCTCGGCGCCGGCGAACTCCTGCAGGCGCGTGGCCGGGGCCCGCAGGTACGGCAGCGCCTGGGTGGCCAGCAGGCCGAGGCCGAGAGCGAGGCTGACCCATCGGGCATGTCGCTTGAGACCTGTGCGTTCAGACAGGAACCGATGGACAGAAGCGAGGGCGAGCGCGGCCAGCAGGCAGGCGGCCGGCAGCAGCTCGGGCACGAGGTAGCGGCCGTAGTAGTAGAGGCCGGCCTGGGGCAGGTTGCGCTGGGCGTAGAGGGCGAGCGCGGTGACGGGGAAGGTGGCGAGCGCGAGCAGCCAGACGCTGGTGGCGGTGGCGGTCGGGCGCAGGCGGCGAAGGCGACCAGGCCGAGGCCGGCGGCGATCAGCAAGGGGGCGCCGAGCAGCGGCAGCGCCGGGTCGAGCCGGCTCCACGGCGGACCGGGGGCCCATCGGAGCCACCAGGCGAGCGCGGCCAGAGCGGCGAGGCCGGCGAGGATCAGGGGGAGGCGGCGGACGCGGCCGCGGACGAGGTCGAGGGCGGCGTCGAGGGCGAGGTAGACGACGATGCCGCCGAGGCCGAGGACGACTGCGCCCGCGGGCGACAGGCCGGTGACGGGGCCGAGCTGGCGCTTGAACTCGTCGTGCAGGTACGGGTAGCCGGTGGCGAGGTGGAGCGCGAGGCTGGCGAGCAGGAGCCCCGAGAGCAATGTCGGAGCGGACATGCGCCGAAGGTCAGGTTCGGTGCGCAGCCACAGCACGACCAGCAGCGCCGGGGCGGACAGCCACAGGTTGCCGCGGACGAAGCCGGCGAGGCCGAGCAGCAGGGCGGCGGTGAGCTCGCGGCCGTGGGCGACGTCGCCGAGAGTCGAGGCGGAGGCGGCGGCGCCGGCGAGGCGGGCGGTCGAATCGGGGGCGCCGCGAGCGGTCGAGTCGAGCGCGGTGATTCTCGGGTCGCGTGGGTCGGAGGTCACTGCGACGCGCGAGGTCGAGTCGAGGGCCGCCAGCGCGGCGTGCAGGCCGGTCCGCCGGATGCTGCGGTCGGTGGCGTCGGCGGGGTCGCGCGTGCTCGAGTCGGCGGAGGCGTGGCGGCGGGGCGATTGAAAGTCGTCGGTGGGGCGCGTGCCGGAGGCGTGCCCGCGGGTCGGCTCGGCGACGTCGGTGGTGTTGGCGAGGTCGCGCGCGCTCGCGGCGTGCCCGCGGGTCGGCTCGGCGACGTCGGTGGTGTTGGCGAGGTCGCGCGCGCTCGCGGCGGGCCCGCGGGTCGGCTCGGCGACGGCGGTGGTGCCGGCGAGGTCGCGCGCGCTCGCGGCGGGCCCGCGGGTCGGCTCGGAATCGTCGGTGGCGACGGCGGGGTTGCGCGCGCTCGAGTCGGCCGAATTGCCGGACGCGATCCCTTGGGCTCGCTGCGCGTCGGTGCTCGGGGCGAGGCCGCGGGCGAGCGCCAGGGCGGCGGCCAGCAGCAACAGGCCGGTGAGCGACTCGGTCAGCGGGGTGCGGGCGGTCCAAACGGCGATCGGCGACAGCGCGAACAGGCCGGCGGCCAGCCACGAGGCGCCCGCGCGCGGCCACAGGCGCTCGCCGAGGGCCCACAGCGCGAGCGCCGAGAGGACGCCGGCGAGCGGGGCGACCAGTCCCATCGACCATGGCCCAAAGACCAGGCCGAACAGCGCCAGGAGCGACGGATGCAGGTGCAGGAACTGCGGCACGACCTCGCCGGCGTCGCGGCGGGTGAGGTAGAAGCCGGGGCGGTAGGCGCCCTCGTAGCGGCCGACGCGGGCCGGGCTGCGGTCGGCGTGGTAGAGGCCGAGGATGTCCCCGGGGCCAGGTCGCAATTCGGCCTCGGCGCCGGCGCGGGCGAGCACGGGGTCGGTGTGGCCGGTCCGGCCGGTGCGCAGGGTGTGGCGGGCGCGGAGGACGTAGGTGCCCTGATCGCGGCCGCCGAGGTCGGCGGGGATCGGCGGCCAGCGCAGGGCGGCGGCGGCCAGCAGCAGCGCGGTCAGGCCCGCGGCTCGCGGCCAGCAGCGGGTCCGGCGACGCGTGGGTCCTCTCTGTCCCCAGGGCCAGGCGAGCACCGCGAGCGCGATCGCGGTGAACGAGAACGACGGGGCGGAGAAGATGCCGGCCACGGCCAGCAGCGCGGCCAGCAGGCCGAGGCCGCCGAGGCTCAGCGCGGCGACCAGGGCGATCGACTCGGCGCTCGCCAGCGGGCCGCCGCGGACCTGCCAGCGCCGCGCGAACGCGACGACGACGGCGGCGAAGGCGATCACGGGCGGCACCGCGCGCGAGGATAGCGAAAAAATCCGCGCCCCTGGCGGGGCGCGGATCGGAGCGGACATGTTCTTTCGATCATGTCCGGCGAGGGCCCGGCCTATCGCCGCAACCCTCGCGGGTAAGCGGGTCAGCCGCCGGACGCGCGCCGCTTCTGGCCCTGCGGCGGCGGCGGCGGCGTCGGCCGGTTGGTGGTCGAGGGCTGACCGGTGCCGGTGCCGGTGCCGGTGCTCGCGACCTTGTGCATGGGCGTGGTCGACACCGTCTTGGCCGGCGTCTGCTCCTCGACCACCTCGACGTCGGTGCGCCGCACCTTGTCGCGCACCGTCTCGGTGTGCGTCTCGACCTCGCGGCCGACCACGACCTCCTCGACCACGCGCGCCTCCTTGGCGACCACCGCCTCCTCGGCGTACTCGGTCATCTCGACCGACGACTCGCGGAAGGCGTTCATGTCCTCGCCGGTGGCCGGGCGGTCGACGGGGCGGCGCTTCACGGTCACGTGCTCCTCGCGCAGGCTGACCTGCTCCTCGACCGGGCGCTCGCTGACGTGCGCGTAGATCCGGACGCGGCCGTGCTCGATGACCCGCTTGCCGACCAGCAGGTCCTCCTCGACGACCTTCATCTCCATCGAGGTGTCCTTGAAGTGCGGCTGCTCCGTCCTCTGCTGCGCGCCGGCGGCCTGTGGGGTCTGCCGCGCGGCGCCCGTCATGCCGGCGGTCTCGCTCGGTCGCTGGGTCTGCGGCGTCTGCTGCTGCTGCCCCCGCATCGTCGCCCCGGTGGCGGCCGGCTGGGCGCGGTAGGTCTGCCGCTCGCGCTGCAGCTGCTCCATCGTGTAGGGCTTGGCCGTCGGTTCGAAGCCCCCCTTGTAGCCGGTCGAGTGGAAGTGCTCGCGGCGGCGGTCGACGTCGACCGCGCCCGAGCCGCTCATCATCGACGCGACGTCGGCGGCCCGCTCGTCGGAGGTCTGGACCAGCACGAGGGTGCCGCCGCGGCGCACCGCCTCGGCGTAGAAGTGGGCGTCGTGCTCGGGCACGCCGGCCTGGGTCAGCGCGCCGACCAGGCCGCCGAGCGCGGCGCCGGCGGCCGCGCCGACGCCGGCGCCGGTGAGGGCCGCCAGCAGCGGGCCGGCGGCGACGATCGGGCCGATGCCGGGGATGAAGATCGAGCCGATGCCGGCGAGGAAGCCGAGCACGCCGCCGACGCCGGTGCCGACGATCGCGCCGGTGCCTGCGCCCGTCTTGGCGCTCTCGGCCATCGCCTCGTGGCGCCCCTCGGCCGGATCTTTGTCGAGGTTGATCGGGATATTCTCGAGGTTGTTGGCGATGACGCTGACGTCCGCGCGATCGATGTTGCGCTTGAGCAAGGCGGTGACGATCGCCTGAGCGTCGTTGAAATCATCGAACAGGCCGATGACGGTTTTCATGGCGGCTTCTCCTGGGGTGGTAGGGTTGTGGGTGATAGAGATCGCCTCGGAGCGGAGGCGCATCGTCTGCTGCTCGTGCAAGTGCACGCGGTGGACGCGGACGTGCAGCTCCTCGCGGAGGACGAGTTGCTTCTGCACGACCACGACCTCCTCGTGGATCGGCAGGATCATGGTGTCGCCGTCGTAGCGGACCGGCACCGGCGCCTCGACCGGGCGGCCCACCGGGACCCGCCAGCTGACGACGTGCTCCTCGACGCCGGCGAGCTCGACCGGTTCGTCGCGCTCCTCGACGGTCTTGTCGATGCGCACGCGGCCGTGCTCGCGCACGCGGGTGCCGACCCGCAGCCGCTCCTCGAGCCGCGGGATGACGGTCTCCTCGCGCGGGCCGGCGAGCGTGCGCCTGTCCTCGGGGACATGAGGCTCCCCCGCGCCGGGGCTCGGCGCGTCTCTGTCCCCGGGGACATGTTTGGGCGGCGGGGTCGTCATCGTCGGTCATCGCGCGGCGAACACGTAGATCAGGACGGTGGCGACCAGCAGGACCACCATCGCGGGGAGGACGACGGGGGTCAGCCACGGCGCGCGCGGGGCCGAGGGCTCGGCGGCCGCGTGCGGGGTCCGCTGCTCGAGCAGCTGGGCGCTGGACGGAGATTGAGTGCCGAGCTTGGGCATCGCGCTGCCTCGCCTCGGGCGGGTCGTCCTGGCGCGAGGTCCGCGGCCCGGCTCCGAGGCCCCTTGCTTGTGGGCCCGGTCGCGACACGGCGCCAGCGAGCGGGTGTGCGAAGCTTCGGCCGACGTCCGCCGTGACGGCGCCACGCGGACCGGACCCAGCCGATGCGAGATCCTCTATGCTGCCGCCGTGCTCCCGCGGACCCTCATGGTGGTGGCGATCGCGGCCGCGGCGGTCGTGTCGGCGCTGGCGAGCCCGGACGCGACCCGCGAGGTGCTGGCCAAGGAAGGGCCGGCGGAGCACGCGTCGCACGCCGTGCTGGCGGCGGCGGTGGTGGCGTGGGCGCTCGCGGGCCGGAGCGCGGGCAGGCGAGCGGTGCCGCTGGCGATGGCGGGGTTCCTGGCGCTGGTGCTGGTCGAGGAGATCGACTGGGGCAGCGTGTACGGCTGGACGGCCGCCGGCGAGCGGGTGGCGGCGGTGTTCGGCCACCGCAACATGCACAACGCCGCCCGCGGGTCGTCGTACCTGCTGTTCGCGCTGCCGCTGGTCGGTTATTACCTGGCCCCGGGGACAGGTCGATGGCTCGGCCGGCTCGCGCCGCTCCGCGACGAGCGGTGGGCGTTCGCCGCCGTCGCGGCGCTGTTCGTGGCCGGCAACATGTCCGCGGCGTGGGAGCGCGCGGCCCAGGAGCTGCTCGAGCTGCTGCTGTACGCGCTGCTGCTGGCGACCGGCCTGCGGCTGGCGCGGCGGGCTGGTTGAAGCGGCAGGTGCGGAGACAGGACCGAACGGTCAGGTGGTGCTGCGAGTCGGCGCGTGGACCTGGCCGATGGGGCAGGCGGTGAAGCGGCGCCGCGAGGCCCGGGAACCTGGCCGAAGGGACATGCCGTGAGCGGTGCAGCCAGGGGACCTGGCCGAATGGTCAGGTGGTAAGATCGCGCCGCGAGCCGGCGCCTGAACCTGGCCGAAGGGGCAGGCGGTGACGCGGCGGGGGCGAGGCCGCGAGCGGACCTGGCCGAAAGTTCAGGCGGTGGCCACGCCCTCGGGGCCGGGCGTGGCGCGGGCGGAGGCCTCGTCGTCGATGCCGAGCTCGGCGAGGACCTCGGACTCGCTGGCGACCTCCTCGGTCGGGGCGGGCGCGAGGGCCTGGGCGCGGGCGGCTCGCAGGCGCTCGACCCGGCCCTTGCGCAGCAGGTACATCTCCTCGATGAGGCCGAGAGTGATGTAACAGCCGACCAGCAGGATGAGCACCGCGGGCCGGGAGATCCGCACGGCCACGAGCACCCCGCTGGCGAGCAGCAGGCCGACCACCGCGGTGGTCCGCTTGGTCAGCTTGAGGTCCTTCATCGAGCGGAAGCGGACCCGGCTGATCATCAAGTAGGACAGGACGGTGACGAGGGTGGCGACGAGGATGTGATTGGTGGTCTGGTTGATGCCGATGGCGTGGAACGCCATGACGGTCGAGATCAGCACCGTGGCGGCGACCGGGATCGGCAGGCCGAGCATGTACTTGCCCGGCTTCTCGTCGATGGCCCGCAGCGACAGGACGTTGAAGCGGGCCAGGCGGAAGGCGCCTCCGGCGACGAACAGGAAGGCGATGAAGAGGCCGGCGCGGCCGAAGCCCTCGAGGCCCCAGCGGTAGATGACGAGGCCGGGCGCGACGCCGAACGTGACGAGGTCGCTCAGGCTGTCGAGGTGGAGGCCGAGCTCCGACTGCGTGCGCGTGAGCCGGGCGATCCGGCCGTCGGCGGCGTCGAAGAACAGGCCGAGCATGATCGCCAGCGAGGCCTTGTAGAGCGCGTCGCTGCCCCCGCCCTCGTCGCTCAGCCGCGCGCACACCGAGATCGCGTAGAAGCCGCAGAACAGGCCGGTGAGGGTGAACAGGTTCGGCAGCAGGAAATAGGTCTTGCGGAAGTCCATCGCCGGGGGCCTTCGAGGGTAGCAAGAAATCGCGCGCGGGGCGCTGCTTTCGACCGCCAGGTGCCACGAATGTCGAGTTCAGTTGACAGGTCGCCGGGGGCGGTCGATGGTGCGGCCGCGCTCATGACGCTGCTGCTGCGGCTCGCCTACGACGGCACCGATTTCCACGGATTTGCCCGTCAGGAGGGCACCAGGACGGTGCAAGGCGTGCTCGAGGCGGCGCTCGCGGAGCTCTACCAGGGGCCGCTGCGGACGCGGGCGGCCAGCCGCACCGACGCCGGGGTCCACGCATTGGGCCAGCTGGTGGGGTTCGAGCCGACGCTCCCGATCCCCGAGCGAGGCGTGGTGCTCGGACTCACGAGCAAGCTGCCGCGCGACGTCGGGGTGCTGGGCGCGTGGACCTGCGAGTTGCCCGATGGCCGGGCGGTCGACCCGCGGTTTTACAACGACGGCAAGACCTATCGCTACCGGATCCGCTGCACCCCGCACCGCGTGCCGACCACCGACCGCGGCGAGTGGCACCTGGCGCGGCCGCTCGACGTGGCGGCGATGCAGGCGGCGGCGGCGGCGTTCGTCGGCGAACACGACTTCGCCGGCTTCCGCGCCAGCTCGTGTCAGGCGCAGACGACGGTGCGGACGATCCTGGCGGTCGAGGTGGCGGCGGCCACCCCGGAGGAGCCGGCCGGGCTCAGCACGGTGGCGGCGAGCGACTCGCCGGCGATCGTGACTGTCACGGTGCGCGGCGAGGCGTTCTTGCAGAACATGGTGCGCATCATGGTCGGGACGCTGGTCGAGGTCGGGCTCGGGCGGCGAGCGGCGGGCCAGATCGCCGAGCTGCTGACGCGGCCCGATCGCCGCCGCGCCGGTCGCACGGCGCCGCCGCAGGGGCTGACTCTGGTCGAGGTCCACTGGCCCGATCCGTGGCCGCCCGCCGACTGGCAGAGCCGCGCGCGCCGCCCGGACGAGGAGCCGCAGCCGCCCGCCGATCTGGTGTAGCGTGCCGCGCATGACGCTCTCCTTCGACAAGCCGGTGCGCGCGGTGGTCACCGGCGCGGGTGGCGGCCTCGGCCGCGCGTTGTGCCTCGAGCTGGCCCGTCGCAACGCCCGGATCGTGGCCGCCGACATCGACCTCGCCGGCGCCGAGGAGACGGCCGCGATGGTCGAGAAGCTCGGCTGCAAGGCCCACGCGCGCGCCTGCGACGTGGCCCAGCGGACGGCGGTGGCCGAGCTGGCGGACGCGACGTCGTCGCTGCTCGGCGGGGTCGACCTGCTGATCAACAACGCCGGCGTGGCCACCAGCGGGCCGGTCGACGCGATCCCCCAGCAGGACTGGGAGTGGATCATGGGCGTCAACCTGTGGGGCGTGATCTACGGCTGCGAGCTGTTCGTGCCGAAGATGCGCGCGCAGGGCCGCGGCCACGTGATCAACGTCGCCTCGTCGGCGGGCCTGCTGTGCACGCCGACGATGGCGCCCTACAACGTGACCAAGGCCGGGGTGGTGGCGCTGTCGGAGACGATGGCGGCCGAGCTGGCGCCGGCCGGCATCGGCGTGACGGTCCTGTGCCCGACGTTCTTCCGCACGCGGATCATCGACGCCGGCCGCCACCACGGCGAGAACAACGGGGCGCGGCGCGCGGGCAAGCTGATGGACCGCGCCAAGCTGCAGGCGCCCGAGGTGGCCCGCTTCGCCCTCGACGCGGCCGCCGCCGGCACGCTCTACGCCCTGCCGCACGCCGACGGGGCGTGGCTGTGGCGGCTCAAGCGGCTGGCCCCCGAGCGCTTCTATCAGAAGCTGGTGCCGCGCTTCTTCGGCAAGCCGGCCGGCAAGTAGCGTGGACGGAGGGACATGTCCTGCGGGGCATGTCCTGTGGGGCATGCTCCGAGGGGCATGCCCGAACGCTCAGCCGAGCGAGAGCACGCCGTGGATGCCGATCGCCATGACGATGACGATGGCGGCCAGGACCAGGACCGTGCGCTGCAGCGAGAACACGCGGGTCAGCTCGCGCAGGGCGTCGAGCAGGTGGGTGATGTCGTCGCCGCTGGTGTCGACGACCCGGTTGAAGGCGTCGACCGCCCGCTGCAGCCACAGGCCGATGAGCACGAACACGACGGCCTCGGCGAAGTCGCCGAGCGCCGGGCCGATGGCCGCGCGACCCTGGGTGACGAGGCCGGCGATCCCGAGGATCAGGACGAAGGCGCCCACCGCCAGCGAGGCCGCGGCGACGAACCGCATGGCGTCGACCAACTGACGGATGATGACGTTCTCCGGGGCCGAGAACTCGTAATTGCGGGGGGAGCTCGAGGGGGGCATGGCGCGGCCAAGGGTATCAGCGGCGGCCGGGCGCGCGAAATTAGCGAGGCGCCGGCGAGCGGGCCCAGGCGGAGGCAAGAGGCCGCGGCGGCGGGAGAGGGCGGTGACGCGGAGACGGCGGCGAGGGTGACCGGCGCGACGCGTCAGGCACGGCGCGGCGAGCGGTGCGACGCTCGCGGACAGCGACCCGATGGGCCACGCAGCCCGAGCGTGAAGCGGGAGGACCGACGCGGGGCATGCGACCGGGACTGCTGCGAGGCTGCACAAGGTCGTGAGCCCGAAGTGCAGCCGTTCGCCCTGCCACGGCCACGGTCGGCTTGATACGGCCACGCAGCGCCCGCTCATGAACCCGCTCCTCTGACCTCGCGACCTGCTCTTCATCCGTCATCCCAATGGACGTCGCGTGGCCGGTAGGACAGTCTCGGAACGGCGATTGGCCCTACCTGTCAGCTCAACGGGCCGGTAGGACGGCGCGCGGCTGGCCGAAAGGACAGCTTCGGAGCGGCGATCGCTGTCGAGGCCGCTCGAGCGTCGCGTTTTTTATGGGGGGCAGCTGCCAGGACCGCCGGCGACGCGCCGGTGACCCGCGGTCAGGGGCCGCTGAGGCGGATGGCGAGGCCGCCGTCGGGGAACAGGCCGGCGACGACGTCGGCCCGGCCGTCGGCGTTGAGGTCGGGCAGGACGACCTCGACGACCTCCGCGGGGAAGTCGAGCTGGACCGCGGCGGTGAAGCGGCCGTCGCCGACGCCGCGCCACAGGCCGAGGCGGTCGCCGTGGAACAGGACGGCGTCGAGGCTGCCGTCGCCGTCGAGGTGGGCGAGGGCGATCGGGCCGGGGCGCGAGCCGAGGTCGGTACGTGGCCCTTCGGACAGGTCGGGGCCGAGCAGCGGCGCGAGGGCGGCGGGGGCGGTGTCGAGGACGAGGACGTCGAGGATGTCGTCGTCGTCGAGGTCGCGCAGGTAGAGGCCGCCGGGGCGCAGGCCGGTGGTCATGGCGACGAAGGGCCCGACCACGCCGGCCTCGATGGTGGCCCGCGCGAGGCCGTCGCTGCGCTCCCACTCGGCGAGGACCAGCTCGACCGGGCCGTCGCGGCGCAGGCGGCCGGCGACGAAGCCCCCGGGCCGCAGGCCGTCGAGGCCGGGGACCACCGCGAGCTGCACGTGCGGCGGCGAGAAGCCGCCGGAGGCGTCGGCGCGGACGATGCTCAGGGCTGGCTGTTCGGACATGCTGCCGAGGACCAGCAGGTCGCGCCGGCCGTCGCCGTCGACGTCGGTGACGGCGGTGGTGCGGATCTTGACGCCGACGTCGACCTCGACTGCCGGCGCGAAGCCGCCGGCCCCGTCGGCCCGGTAGACGAACACGCCGGCGTCGCAGGTGGGGAACAGCAGGTCGGCGGCGCCGTCGAGGTCGAGGTCGCCGACCACCGGATAGGCGCTGCAGCCGGCGACCCCGACGTCGCGCGGCTGGCCCAGCCCGCCCTCGCCGTCGCCGCGCCGCAGGTCGGTGGTGATGGTGCCCGCCTCGGCGCCGACGACCAGGACGTCGTCGACGCCGTCGCCGTCGAAGTCGCCCGTGCGCAGGGCCAGTGGACTGTTGGCCTCGGACTGGACCTCGAGGACATGTTCATTGAAACAGATCTCGCCGTCGTGGTACTCGCCGTCGCCGCAGTCGTCGCTGCAGCCGGTGGATGCGAGCGCGGCGCCGAGAACGAGGACCACGATGCGAGTCGCCACCTCCGCAGGCTATCAGGCGCCGCGGCGACGGCAAGCGCGAGGTCCTGGAGGATGGTGTATGCTGGCGAACATGACCGCCGCGCCGAAGCTCGCCACCTACGCGGATCTGCTCGCCACGCCCGAAGACGTGAAGGCAGAGATCCTCGGCGGCGAGCTGGTGACGCAGCCGAGCGCGCTGTTCGAGCACAGCTACGCGCAGAGCGGGGTGGTGGACGGGTTGCGCGGGCCGTTCGATCGTGGGCGTGGAGGTCCGGGCGGGTGGTGGATCGTGGTCGAGGTCGACGTCCGGTTCACGGACCACGACGTGGTCCGCCCCGACGTGGTCGGCTGGCGGCGCGAAAGGTTGCCGTCGCCCTGGGGCAAGAGGCCCATCGACGTGGTGCCCGACTGGATCTGCGAGGTCCTGTCGCCCAGGGGGGTGCGGCGCGACCGCGTGTTCAAGCAGGAGCTGTACGCCAGGCACGGCGTGCCCTTCTACTGGCTGATCGACCCGGTCGAGGCCGTGCTCGAGGCGTACGCGCTCGAGCGCGGGCGCTGGGTGCTGACGGGGACGTACGACCGCAGCGCTGTCGCCCGCGTGCCGCCGTTCGAGGCGATCGAGCTGGTCGTCGCCGACCTGTTCATGCCCGAGCAGGCCGAGGAGTCGGAGGGCTGAGCGCGCAAAGTCATTGCGGCCAGGCCGCGGAGCCGATGACGGGAACCCCTCGGCGCGGCCAGACGATTCGCGGGAGCGCAGGACGTTCGAACGAGAGCGAGGGACGATGACGGGTACGGACGATGGTGGCCAGGCGGAGATCGAGGCGACCTACGACGCGGTCGCGCAGCATTACGCGGCCGAGTTCGCCGATGACCTGACGGAGAAGATCCTCGATCGCGCGCTGCTCTCGGCGTTCGCGGAGATGGTCGGTCGCGCGGCGAAGGTCGCCGACCTCGGCTGCGGCCCGGGCTTCGAGGCGCGCTTCCTCGCGGAGCTCGGCCTCGCGGTGACGGGGGTCGATCTGTCGTCGGCGATGATCGCCGAGGCGCAACGCCGGCACCCGAGTGTGGAGGGCCTCGACGTCGATTTTATCAAAGGGTCGATGCTGGGGCTGCCGTTCGGGGACGCTTCGCTGGCCGGGGCCATCGCCATCTATTCGGTGATTCACCTCGAGCCCGCCGCGCGGGCGCGGGCCTACGCGGAGATGGCTCGCGTGGTGCGGCCCGGCGGGACGCTGCTGCTGTCGGTGCACACGTCGGCGGTCGGCTTCCCGGCCGGATCGACCCGCCGCCTCGAGGATTGGTGGGGCCAGCGCGTCGGCCTCGACGGCCACTTTATCGCCGCGGAAGAAGTGATCGACGGGCTCGAGCGCGTTGGTTTCTCGATCATGGCGCGGCTCGAGCGCGGGCCGAGCACGTCACGCGAGTTTGCCAGTCAACGCATCTACCTGCTGGCGCGGCGGCGGTGACCCGTGCGCGACGGCGTGATCGCGTTCAGCGAAGGGGCGATCGACGCGGCGAATGGCGACTACGAGCCCGGACACGACTCGTTGTGCTACTGAAACAGACGATTGAACAGATCCTTGTCAAGCCTATGTAGGCCATCAGCGAACTGATTGACGAAGTACATGTCCGGGGAGAATCGCTGTGCACGCATACGGGTCTTGAAATCCGGTCGCTGCGGATTCAGGCTGAACAGGACGAAACCGATCCCGAACAGCATACACAGTGCATCGAGGCGATCCTGGTCCTCCTCTCCGATCGTCTCTGGCATGACGATATAGCTCTTGGTCGAGAAGAGGCGATAGGCGACGGCCTGCCCGAACGCGACGACTGGTGCCTGAGGCTCGATCTTGATCTCTGCCGAGATGATCTCGTGAGGAAATTTGATACGATCGGAAGGCTGTGATTTGTAGACACCGATGACGTCGGGAGTGCTCCACTTGGTGCGAAGCCCTGCTCCCCCGAGCGATTCGGCGACCGTGGCCTCCTGAAGGTCTCGCTCCAGAAAATCAGCGAAGGCGTCGTAGAACGACTCTTCGCGGATACGGGGCGTCGGCGCGGCGGGAGGATCGCGCTGGGCGGGCGCTGCTCTGATGACGGGTTTGAAGAGTCCACGAGATGGCTTCTCGATCTCGTCAGGGAACTGGGCGTCCAGGTTCCAGATCGACGCCTGTATCGTTTTCCTTTGGGTCTCTGGATATTGATCGAGAATCCGCGTCTGGAGTTGGCCGTAGCGGATGCCCTCCGGATGTTGTTTGATGAGTTGAATGGCGAGGGTCTTGATGCCGTGAACGCCGAGCTTCCGCGTCGCTATGTCCGACGTGGATTGTCCGCGGTTTTGCGCCGTTCTGAGTACGAAGTGGCCGGGGGCCGGGCAGACGAATAGAGAATCTGAGCCGGCTTCTTGAATGTGTAGGGTGAGGGCCGAGTGCAAGGTCTCGTTCGCCTTCGGACCTTCTGCGCGCCATAACCCATGCTGGCGAATACGGTTCAGTATCTCCTTCGACGCCAAAGGACCTTCGGCGTCGCGGAGAACAGCTTCCACCGCCTCGAGCAACTTCATTCCGCCACTCTATCACGCCGAGGATCTGCGCAGTCGGATGACCAGTAGCGCCCGGGCCCGCCGACCAAGGCGCGCTCCCGCTCTGCGCTGATAGTTAGGGTCGGTGTCAGAGCAAAGCCGACGGCTCAATGAGCCCGCCAAGGAGCAGAAAGGGCCCCGGCGCGGTGCGGCGGGGCCCTTTCGGCGATTCAGCGACGTGCGAGGGTTCAGGTCGCGGGCTTGGTGGCGCGCTCGCTCATCGGCACGTAGGGGCGGAGCTCGGCGCCGGTGTAGATCTGGCGCGGGCGGGCGATCTTCTGCTCCGGGTCCTGCAGCATCTCCTGCCACTGGGCCAGCCAGCCGGAGGCGCGCGGGATGGCGAACAGGACCGGGAACATGTCGACCGGGAAGCCCATCGCCTGGTAGATCATGCCCGAGTAGAAGTCGACGTTCGGGTAGAGCTTGCGCTTGACGAAGTAGTCGTCGTTCAGCGCGATCTTCTCCAGCTCGAGCGCGATCTCGAGGAGCGGGTTCTTGCCCGTAACCTCGAAGACCTCGTGCGCCAGCTTCTTGATGACCTTCGCGCGCGGGTCGTAGTTCTTGTAGACGCGGTGGCCGAAGCCCATCAGGCGGCCGCTGCCGTTCTTCACGCCGGTGATGAACTCCGGCACGGCGCCGACGCTGCCGATCTGCTTGAGCATGTGCAGCACGGCCTCGTTGGCGCCGCCGTGGAGCGGGCCGTAGAGGGCGGCCGAGGCGGCGGCCAGGCTGCAGTACGGGTCGGTCTCGGCCGAGCCGACCGCGCGGGCGGCGTTGGCCGAACAGTTCTGCTCGTGGTCGGCGTGCAGGATGAAGAGGATGTCGAGCGCCCGCTCGAGCACCGGGTGCGGCTCGAACCGCGGCTCGGCCATCCGGAAGATCATGTTGAGGAAGTTGCCGCAGTACGACAGCTCGTTGTCCGGGTAGACGTACGGCCGGCCGACGGCGTGGCGGAACGCCCAGGCCGACAGGGTCGGCATCTTGGCGATGATGCGGACGATCTGCTCGCGGCGGGTCCTGTCGTCGCGGACCTTCTTCGCCTCGGGGTAGAAGGTGGACAGCGCGCCGAGCATGCTGACCAGCTTGCCCATCGGGTGGGCGTCGAAGCGGAAGCCCTCCATCGACTTGCGGAGGAACTCGTGGACGAAGGTGTGGTGCGTGACCTCGTGGGTCCACTTGCGCAGCTGGGCCTCGTTGGGCAGCTCGCCGTGGAGCAGGAGGTACGCGACTTCGAGGTAGGACGACTGCTCGGCCAGGTCTTCGATCGCGTAGCCGCGGTAGCGCAGGATGCCCTTGTCGCCGTCGATCAAGGTGATCGCGGACCGGCACGACGCGGTGTTCATGAAGGCCGGGTCGTAGGTCATCAGGCCGAAGTCGTCGTCGGACGTCTTGATCTTGCGCAGCGCGTCGGCGCGGATCGTTCCGTCCTTGATCTCGATCTCGTAGGTCTTGCCGGTTCGGTTGTCGGTGATCGTCAGAGTGTCGGCCATGGAGAGCCTCCGGGGGACGCCGCCTTCAGTGACGGCTACATGGGAGCCAAGCTGGGAGCGAAGATCCACCAGCGATCGACAGCGCGATCGTCCAGGTCTCGGCCGCCAACCAGGAAGGTAACACCGGTCCCCAGGGTGATGGAATGGCCGCCGTTCACGCGGGTCGCAACGGTCTCGGTGAGCTCGACGGCGAGGTTTTTGCGATCGACCCGCCACCACTGGGCGGCGCCCTGAGCGTACACGGCCAGATCATCTGCGAAGAGCCGGGGATCTGCGAGCGGCGCGCTGAGGAGTGCGGGCCGCTCCTCGACCTCGGTGTTCCCTGTGGCGGGTGGAATGTTCAGCACCAGCGCGTCGCCGGTGGGCTGTCCGCCGCGCGACCCGCCCAGGCAGAGCAGCTGCAACGTCGCTTCTTCTTCATCTTCGCCGTCGTCGAGACGGATGCACTGGATGTTCGTCCAGTCGCCGACCGGCCCGAAGGCGTGGCCCCCGTCGGGGAAATACACCGCGGGTGCGTCGGCCTCGGCGCCGCCGACGAGCAGCAGGACCTCGTCGTCGCCGCGAGCCAGGCTGAGGAAGCGGGCCCCGGTGCGCGGACCGTCGAGCGACCCCACGGGGGCGAGGGCGATCACGCCTTTGTCGTCGGGCTCGAGCGAGAGAGCGACGAGGTCGGTGCGGCCTCCGCCGCCCGCGAGGTAGATGCGATCGCGGGCGGCGCCGACGACCGTGGCGGCGCCGGGCCGGGCGCCGGTGTCGTCGCCGGTGACCGTGGCGACCCCCCACACGTCGGTGCCGGGATCGTACATGGCCGCGCCGACCTCGTCGGCGACGCCGACCCGCCACAACCGGCCGCGCGCGTCGGCGATGAAGGCGCCGTCATCCGGCTTCGGCGGGTTCGTCAGGCGGGCGCCGAGCTCGATGTCGAAGTTGGTCTCGTTGAGCAAGGCGATGTCGCCGGCGCTGCTCATCAGCACCAGGCCGCGCCCGGGGGCGTGGACGGCCAGCAGGTCAGGGTCGGGCTCGGCCGCCTCGCCAGGGTAGACCGACAGGACCCCGGGACGGGCCAGCAACACCGCCAGGTCGCCCGGCGGCGACAAGGTCACGAACGGGACGCTGCGGCCCCACGCGAGCAATTCTGTCCCATCGGCCAGGTAGAGCGAAAGCGTGCGCTCGACGGCGTCGGGCTCGAACTCGAGCTCGACCTCGAACTGGGTGCCGCGGACGGGGTAGCTGACGAAGTAGGCGTCGGGGCCGAGCTCGAGCGCGAGGTTGTCGGCGCGATTGAGGTCGGCAGAGTCGTCGGGCAGGACGACGTGGACCGGGAACGGCAGCTCGGTGGTGCAGGCGCCGAGGCCGAGGCCGAGGGCCAGGAGCGCCAGGCCGAGCTTGCCGCGCGCAACGGCTGCGCTCAGGCCGGCGACGCGGACGGTCTTGCGCCGACCGGTGGCCCCGCGGGCGATTTCGAGCGCGCTCGCGGGGACCTCGAGGCGATCGGCCAGCAGCTCGCGCAAGGCCTCGTTGGCGGCGCCGTCGACCGGCGGGGCCGCGAGCTGAACCTTGAGGCGGCCGTCGTGGAGGCCGACGAGCTGGCTGCGAGCGGCCCGCGGCGCGACCAGGACGTCGAGCTCGCAGCCGCGAGCGTGTTCGCGGACCGGACCGGGCGAGGCGGGAGGCGATGATGTCATGCGGAGGTGTCCTGGCCGTCCGGGGCGAAGTAGAGGCGGTGGCCGGAGGCGCCGATGACCGCGCGGACGGGCGCTTCATTCCGGCCGAGCAGCAGACACTCGCGGTAGAGGTTGACCGTGGTGCAGACGTGGTCGGGGACCAGGAGGACTGCCGCGCCGAGGTCGGGGAGCGCGCCGTGCTCGCGCCGCAGCGGCAGGTGCTCCTCGGAGGGCGACAGCGGGACGAGGCCCGGCCAGGCCGGCAGCCGACAATTCGGGGCCGGACGGTCGGGGGCGATCGCCTTGCTGCCGGCGTCGAGGGTGACGCGATCGCTGCCGCGACTGATGACCCGGGCGAGCACGTAGGCGGCCTGGCGCAGGTCGAGCAGGTCGGCGGCAGGCTCGCTGCGGAGGTCGCTGAGGACGACGGTGCCAGGGGAGATCCGGTGGCGCCACGGACCCCCATTGAGCCGCGGGTGATCGAGGGCGGCCGAGAAGCTGTGGGTGCCCGAGGTGACGAGCTCGAGCGGATCGGTGCCGATGCAAGCAACCGCGGCGGCCAGGTCGCACAGCTGATCGTAGGCGACCGCGGCTTCGCGGGTCTGGCTCCAGGCGAGGTGACCTTCGTAGCCGTGCAAGCCGGCGACGCGAAGACGTGACAGCGACGCAAGGTCGGCGATCGCCTCGCGCCAGACGGACGGCGGGCTGCCGGTGCGGGCCATGCCGAGATCGACGTCGAGGTGGAGGTCGAGCGGGGCGGCGGCGGTGCGGGCCCACCCGTCCATCGCCAGGGCGTGCGCGGGGCTGTCGGCGAGGAGCTGGACGCGGGCGGCCGGGTGGGCGGCGAGCAGGCGGCGGGCGACGCGGAAGGCGGCCTCGTGCAGCGGGTAGGCGAGGAGGACGTCGAGGCTGTCCTCGCGGCCATCTTCGGCGGCTGTCTCGAGGAGCATCTGAAGCTCGTCGAGGGTGGCGCACTTGCAACGGGTGACCCCCGCGGCCCACAGGCGGCGGACCAGCGCGGCGGTCTTGAGGGTCTTGACGTGCGGACGCCAGCGGTCGGCGGCGCGACTGCCGAGGCCGTCACCACAACGACGCAACACCGCGGCGATGTTGTGGTCGACGGCGGCGAGGTCGACGACGAGGGCCGGGGAGGCGAGGCTCGGCAGAAGCGGGCCGAGGTCAGCCAGGATGGCCGCTGCGCGAGCTGCGTCGGGACCGGGCACGGCGGGAGTGTGCAGCACCGGTTCAGCCGAGACAAGGGAGCGCCGGCCACGGCCCGGCGGCCGCGTTGTACTGCGAGCCGAGGTGGGTTTACCCTCCGGTCATGCGCATGACGCCTCGCTTGCTCCCGGCCACGCTCCTGCTCCTCTTCGCCTGCGGTGACGACGGCACCATCACGTCGACGTCGGCCACCGAGACCGCCACCTCGACGGCGACCGTCGGCGCGACGATGAACCCGACCGAGACGACGACCGAGAGCGTGCCGACGACGACCGCGCCGACCGAGGGCAGCGGCACGGCCGACGACTCGACGACGCAGGTGTCGACGACCGAAGGCGTGTCGACGAGCGACGGGACGACGACGACGACGACGAGCGACGGGACGACGACGACGACGACGACGACGACGAGCGAGAGCGACAGCGAGACGACGACGACCACGACCACGACCGGCGACGGCTGTTCCGAGGAGGTGCCGGACCCGAACTGTACCGGGATCGACGAGGGCCTCATCTTCGTCTCGACCCCGCCCGACGGCGGCAGCGACCTCAACGACGGCATCACCCACGAGACCCCGGTCGCCACCCTCGCCAAGGCGATCGAGCTGGCGCTCGCGTGCCCGGACAAGTGCGACATCGTCGTCAGCAAGGGGACGTACCCGAAGTCGGTGACGCTGGCCTCGGGCGTGAGCCTCTTCGGCGGCTACACCCCGAAGTCGTTCATCTACGACCTGCAGGCCAACACGACGACGATCGTCGGCAGCGAGGCGAAGGCGGTGCAGGCGACGGAGCTGACCGAGACGGTGCGCTTCCACGGGTTCACGGTCGAGGGCAAGGACTTCGGCGATCAGGGGCAGACGAGCTACGCGCTGTGGGTCAAGGACTCGGCCGACGACCTGCTGCAGGTCGAGCGCTGCACGCTGAACGGCGGCGACGGCGGGGCGGGCACCAGCGGCCAGGCCGGCACGAAGGGCGACGACGGCGGGCTCGGCAGCAACGCGAGCGACGCGAGCGGCGGAGCCGGCGGCTCGTCGAGCTGCGGGGCCAACGGCGGCGGGGGCGGGTCGGCGAGCGACTGCGCCAGCGGCAAGGGCGGCGACGGGCTGGCCGGCGGCGATGCGACCCAGGGCGGCGCGGGCGGGATGAACGGCGCCAGCCAGTGCAGCCTCAACGTGATCAATGGCTGCGACGACAAGGGCGGCGCCGGGCTGCAGGGCAGCGCCGGCGACAACGGCACGGCCGGCAACGCGGGCTCGGCCGGAGTGGCGCCGACCGGCGCGTTCGATGCCAACGGCAACTGGTCGGGCACCAGCGGCGGCAGCGGCTCGCGCGGGTCTCACGGGCGCGGCGGCGGCGGCGGCGGGGCCGGCGGCACCGACAAGGAGCCGTTCACGTGCGGCAACACGACCCACCTCGGCGGCGGCGGCGGCGGCGGCGGCGGTGCGGGCTGCGGCGGCGCCTCGGGCGGTCCCGGCGGCGCGGGCGGCGGTTCGTTCGGCATCGTGGTGGTGAACTCGTCGATCCAGGTCTCGAACTCGCTGGTCAACGCGGGCAAGGGCGGCAAGGGCGGCAAGGGCGGCAACGGCGGCAACGGCGGCGTGGGCAAGGCCGGCGGGAACTTCGGCCTGGGCAAGAACAGCGGCGATCCCAGCGACGGCGGCGGCAACGGTGCCGTCGGCGCGAAGGGCGGCGACGGCGGCGGCGGCGGCGGTGCGGCCGGCGGCTGCGGCGGCGCCTCGATCGCGGTGGCTCGCGTCGGCGGCGGCTTCGTCGGCCTGGCCAACACGCAGCTGCAGGCCGGGACCCCGGGCGAGGGCGGCCTCGGCGGCGAGGGCGGCTTCGAGGGCAACGCCGGCGGCAAGCCGCAGGCGCCCGACGGCGGCGACGGCTGCCAGGGCGCGGAAGCCGACGAGCAGGTGTACTAGCTCGTTCGGACAGGTGCTCCGGGGCATGGCCTCGGGGGCAGGTCCTCGAGGGCAGGTCCTCGAGGGCAGGTCCGAAAGGGCAGGTCAAAGACGGCGGCCGGCGCTTGAGCGCGGTCGCCGTCGTGTTTGGGCGCCAGGTGGGTGCCGGAGAGCTTGGGCGCGGCTCGCGGAGGCTGGCTTGTGGGACAGGTGAGGCGCGCTCTCGGGGGCGGCAGGGCGTGTGCGTTGGCGCGGCGCGGAGTCCGCGGCGGCTGGCCGGAGGGACAGGTCGGTGCGAGGCGGGCGAGGGCGTGATTCGAGATCTCGGCGCTCGCCGGCGCGCGGGTGGGCGGGTGACCTGGAGGGTGGGCGGCGCCGGGCGGCGGGCCGCCGGGACCGTGACCGGTTGCGCGGGTGCGTCCGGTCAGGCATCGCAAGGCGGGTGAAGAGGTGGGTCCGGAGCGCCGGGCGGCCGTCCCGGGTCGCTGCGCTGGCGATCGCCGCGCTCGTGAGCGGCTGCGAGCGGCCGGCGCTGATCGCCGACGACGGGTTCTGCGGCGGCGAGGCGCCCGAGGTGCTGGTGGGAGGGGGGCTGCGGCTCGCGGGCGATATCTTGTTGCCTTCAGGACATGTTGAAGAAGACATGTCTGAAGGGACATCGTACCGCAGCGCGGTGAAGTGCCGCGGGACGCTCGACCGCGCGTGGGACGTCGGCCGCAAGCTCGACCTGTCGTACTGCCTGGGCGAGTTCGCCGACGCGACGCTGGAGGCGCGCACGCGGGCGGCGCTGGTGCTGGCGACGGCGCAGTGGGAGCGGGCGTCGGGGGTGAACTTCATCCACCGCGCGGAGCTCGACGGGACGCCGGGCTGCGCGGCTCCGGAGCAGGTGGCGTTCACGGTCCGCCAGGGGGCGGCGGCGGAGTGCGGCGAAGGCGGGTGCCCGCTGGCGTCGGCGTCGTTCCCGGCGACGGAGCCGGAGGACGAGGGGGCGCGGCTGCTGGTGTGGCCGGACGCGCTGGTGAGCGAGATGTACTCGCCCGAGATGGTGGTGCTGCACGAGCTCGGTCACCTGCTGGGGTTCGTGCACGAGCACTCGCGGTTCGAGCAGTCGCGGGAGATCTGCGTCGACGCGGCCTCGACCGAGTTCCGCGGCCTGACGTACCCCGACCCGGCGTCGGTGATGGGCGACGCGCGCTGTCCGGGGATCTCGGCGGACAGCAAGCAGGGCCGGCTGTCGCGCGGCGATCGCCTGGGAGCGTCGATCCTGTACGCGCTGCCGCGCTCGCGCGTCGATGTCGACGGCGACGGCCGCGAGGACGTGGTGTGGTTCCAGCCCGGCGGCGAGACGTACGAGGTGTGGTACGGCGCGCCGGCGGGTCGATTCGTGCGGCGGGCGTTCAGCCTGTGCTCGCGCGACGGTCCGTGCCCGAGCCGGGCGCCGCGCTCGTGGCGACCGGTGGCGCTCGCCGGCGCCGACGGCCGGACCGAGGTGCTGATGTTCGGGCCGGAGGAGATCACGGACGAGCTGTGGCAGCCGCCGGCGGAGGGCCGCGGGGGGTTCGTGCGCAGCCGGATCGAGGCGCCGGGCAGCGCGGCGCCGATCGTCGGGGCGTTCGCGGCCGACGGCGGCGACGCGGTGTGGTGGTGGCGGCCCGGCGCGGAGGTCGACGCGCGGTGGGTCTGGCGCGCGGGCGACGGCGAGAACGAGCCGCTCGACGACCGCTTCGCGGCCGGCTACGGCTGGCCGCTGGTCGGGCTGTGGACGCCCGGCGGCGGGTCCGGGGTGCGCCGCAGCCAGGTGCTGTGGCTCGACGCGCAGCGCTTCACGGTCGACCTGTGGGCGTTCGGACATGACTCGGAGGACATGTTGCAGCGGTCAGGTCTTCCGGCCTGCGGGCTGCGCCGCGGCGACGAGCAGGTCGGACGCGTCGGCGACTTCGACGGCGACGGGGTCGACGAGGCGCTGTGGTGGGACCCGCGCGCGCAGGCGACGGTGCGCTGGCACCCCGACCGGCTGTGGGACGCGGACGGGAGCTGCGCGCCGTCCGGCTGGTCGCGCGGCGAGGGCGCGGGCGACCTGCTGGCGCGCGTCGAGGTCGGCGACTTCGACGGTGACGGAGCCGACGACGCGCTGTGGTGGACGGCGGGGCCCGACCGGGCGTGGTTGTGGCGGCTGGTCGGCCCGGCGAGCGAGCAGGTGCCGGCCCCGACGCCGCCGTCCGAGGCGACGGCCTGCGTCGGTGACTTCGACGGCGACGGCTGCGACGACGTGGTGTGGCACGCACCCCACGCGACGGCGCAGCTGTGGCGGGCGCTCTGCGCGGGAGAGATGCGCTTCGAGGCGATCGAGATCGCGGCGGGGCCGGTCGGCGGGTATCCGATCGGTTGCGGGGGGTGAAGGCGGGGATACGCGGCTGACCGAGTAAAACCGAGCGTGGCCGATGGCTCGCTCGCGTTCACTCGCGCGGGGGGCTAGGATCGTGGCGATGTCGTTCGCCGCGCTCGTGGTCGGGGGCACGCTCGTCGTCGGACAGGCGGTCGGGCTCGGCGAGCCGTCCGGGTGCGCCGCGACTGCGATGATCGCCGGCGCCAGGGCGAACGTGCCCGTCACCGCTGATTCGCAGCAGCGGCTGGCCCGGTTCGACGCGGCGAGCGCGTCGGCGCAGGCCGCCGAGCGGGCGACCGATCGGCACGAGCGGCGGAAGCGTTGCGCCGATGCGTTGCTGGCCTACGCCGACCTCGCGCCCGAGGTCTACGGACGAGAGCGCGGCGAGAGCGAGGCGAGCCGCGCGAGGCAGCTCGCGGCGGCAGCTTCGCTCGGGGTCGACGCGTACGTCTCGCCGCGCGCTCCGCTGCCCGCGCCGACGCCGGAGCAGCAGTGGGAGCGACGCCGTCGCCGCCTCGTGGGTCACACGGCGGCGTCCGGAGTGTTCACGGGCGTCGGTGTGGCGATGATGACCGTGCCGTGGATCGTCCTCGCCGCGTCCTGCCGCCCCGAGAGCTTCTGCGAAGGATACGGGGCGATCTGGCTGTCGGGGTTCGGCGCGCCGATCTTCGTCGCCAGCGTCATCCCGCTCGGGATCTGGGCGACGCGGCTGCACAGGCACCTGCGGGCGCGCCCTCCCGGCCTCGCCCTGTCCCGCGGCCGCGCGCGCCTCGAGCTCCACGGTTCAGGCCTCCGTCTCGATTTCTGATCCCGCTGCATCGGCGGAGATCGGCGCCGGAGGCTCCTTTCGTGCATGCGGCAGGGGAGCGGTGTGACGGTGCGTGCTGAGATGTCCTCGGGGACATGTTTGGCCATGAGGGCGTCGAGTCGCTCGCCGATCGCGTCGTCAGGGCGGGACATCACGTGTGTCTCTCGAGACAGGTTCATGTCGAGTCGTGCCAGGGCGAGATGGCGCGCATGTCCTTCGAGACATGTTGTTTCAAGACGTGCGATGAGGCGGGCGAGCGGGGGCGACGGAGATGTCCTTAAGGACATCTCCGTGCGCGACGAGGGCGAGGGCGGGGTCGGCGGCCAGGGGCGCGAGCGGACGGCTTAACGCGCTCTTAATCCGGCGGCCGCGGCGGGCGCCGGAACCGCGAGTACACTGCTGGGGTTCATGCGGATCTTGCTGATCGAGGACAACGAGCGGCTGGTGCGCGCGCTCGAGCAGGGCTTCTCGGAGGAGGGGATCGCGGTGGTGCACGCGCCCACGGCCGCGGCGGCGCTCGAGCAGTCGCGCGGGGCGAGCCTCGACGCGATCGTGCTCGACCTCGGGCTGCCGGACATGGACGGGATGGTGCTCCTCGAGCGACTCCGCGGCGAGCGGCTGCACATCCCGGTGCTGGTGCTGACGGCCCGCGACGCGATCGAGTCGCGGGTCGCGGCGCTCGACGCCGGGGCCGACGACTACGTGATCAAACCGTTCGAGTTCGCGGAGCTGCTGGCGCGCCTGCGGGCGCTGACGCGGCGGGCCGGCGGGCCGCGCTGGGCGGCGGTGGCCGAGGGCGAGGTGACGCTCGACGACGAGTTCGGGGTGCGCCACGGCGAGGTCCGGGTGGTGCTCACGCCGCGAGAGCACGCGCTCCTGGCGTATCTGTTGCGCCGACGCTTCGAGGTGGTGCCGCGGATCGACATCCTCCGCGAGGTGTTCGGCTACTCGCACGACCCCGGGACCAATGCGATCGATGTCCACCTGGCGCACCTGCGGCGCAAGCTGGCCGACCTGCCGATCGCGCTCGACACGGTGCGCGGGGCGGGGTTCCGCGCGCGGGTGACGGAGGCATGACGACGCCGCGCCGGCGCTCGCTCGGCCGCTGGCTGGGCTTCTGGATCGGCGCGTCGACGGCGCTGAGCCTGCTGGTGTTCACGGCCACTGCGGCGCTGGTGCTGTACGTGGACGAGCTGCGCGACGCGGCCGACGACGCGGCGGAGGTCGACGACGACGGCGGCGCGGGCGAGGTCGACGACGACGGGCCGGAGTCGATCGAGTTCCCGACCGAGACGCTGCTGGCGCAGGTGCTGGTGGCGTTCGCGATCGCGGCGCCGATCGGGCTGGTGCTGTCGATCGCGGGGGCGCGGTGGCTGACGCACCGGGCGACCGCGCGGATCGACGCGGTGATCGCCGCGGCGGCCCGCATGAGCGCGGAGGACCTGGGCGAGCGCCTGCCGGTGACGGGGACGGGGGACGAGCTCGACGCGCTGGCGTCGGCGCTGAACGCCCTGTTCGCGCGCATCGACGGCGGGATCGCGGCGCAGCGGCAGTTCGCGGCCGATGCCTCGCACGAGCTGCGCTCGCCGTTGACGGTGTTGTCGAGCACGCTCGAGGTGGCCCGGCGGCGCCCGCGTTCGCCGGCCGAGTGGGAGGACCTGGCCGACCGCACGCTCGACGAGGTGCGGCGGATGTCGGCCCTGGTGGAGGCGCTGCTGCAGCTGGCGCGCGCGAGCGGCGGGGTGAAGCGGACCCGCGTCGAGCTGATGGCGCGCCTCGACGGGCCGGTCCAGCGCTGGGCCGAGGCGGCGGCGCGGGCCGAGGTGAAGCTGGTGTTCACGGGACCCGACGAGCTGACGGCGCAGGTCGACCCGGACGCGCTCGAGATCGCCGTCGGCAACCTGGTGAGCAACGCGGTCGCGTACTCACCGCCGGGAGGGACCGTGACGTTGCAGGTGCATTGCGAGGACCAGGGGATCGAGGTCACCGTCGACGATCAGGGACCGGGGATCCCCGCGGGCGAACGCGAGCGGATCTTCGCGCCGTTCGTGCGCGCGACGGCACCCTCGGCCGATCGCACGCAGGGGCGCGCGGGGCTCGGCCTCGGGCTGGCCATCGCTCGCCGGCTCGTCGAGGGACACGCGGGGACGCTGTCCGTGGGCGAGGCGCCGGGCGGCGGGGCGAGGTTCACGATCCGGTTGACTCGCTCGACCGATCCGGGCTTTACCGTTTCTTAAACGGCGGAACAGGCGGCCGGCGATCCACAGTACTGAGAGCTCTGTATGCGAGGGATCTGGCCCCGAACTGCGCGAGTGACTGCCGGCCTGCTGCTGGGGCTGTCGGCGGTGGCCGGCTGCGGCGGCGGTGAGGCCGCGGGGCGGGAGAAGGCGGCGCCGCCCGACTTGCCGGTGATCCGCGACGGGGTGGTCGAGCTGCCGGCGGGTTACGCGGACCGGGTGGGGATCTCGGTCGCGCCGGCGCATTACGAAGATGTAAGGCCCGTCGTCCACGTGACCGGCGTGCTCGAGTTCGACGCCCAACGCCTGGCCGCGGTGGGTTCGCGGATCGCCGGGCGCGTGGCCGACGTCGACGTCATCGAGGGCAGCAAGGTCGAGGCCGGCGAGGTGCTGGGGACGATGGTCAGCGCGGAGCTCGGCACGGCGCAGGCGGACATCGCGGCGGTGGAGGCCCGGGTGCTGGCGGCCAAACGCGACGTCGAGCGCAAGCGCAGCCTGCTGGCCGAGGGCATCACGTCGCAGCGCGAGCTCGACCTGGCCATCTCGTCGGCGGCGATGTTCGAGGCCCAGCTGCGGGCGGCCCGGCAGCGGGTGGTGGCCCTCGCCAGCGCGCCCGCGAAGGGCAAGCTCGGGATCAACGCGCTGACCAGCCCGATCTCCGGCGACGTGGTCGGCGTGCACGTGTCGCGCGGGCAGGCGGTGGTGCCGAGCCACACTGCGTTCATGATCGCCGATCGCCGCAGCCTGTGGGTCCGCCTGTCGGTGTTCGAGGGCGAGCTGGTGCACGTGCAGGCCGGCGACCCGGTCGAGCTGACGCCGACCAACCACCCGGAGGAGGCGTTCGCCGGGGTGGTCGAGTTCGTCAGCGTGGGCCTCGATCCGATGACCCGCAGCGCCGAGGTGCGGGTGGTCGTCGACAACTCGTCGGGCAAGCTGCGCGCGGGTCAGGCGGTCCACGCCAACATCCGCCCGGCGTCGGCCCAGCGCCGCGCGGTGGTGGTCCCGCGCCAGGCGGTGATCCAGATCGACGGCGCGCCGATCGTGTTCGTGGCGATGAACGAGCGCACGTTCGAGATGCGCAAGGTGACGCTCGGGGTCGGCGACTTCGAGCGCGTCGAGGTCCGCGACGGGCTGCGGGAGGACGAGCAGGTGGCCGTGTCCGGGGTGTTCGCGCTCAAGGGTGAGCTGTACCGCTGAGGCGAACGTCAGGATATGTCCTCGGAGACATGCCCTTCGAGACATGCCGATGAGGGCATGTCGCAAGGGACATGCTCTAACCGACAGGGATGTGGACGCAGGCGTCGCCGAGGGTGGCGGCGAGGGCCTCGCCGACGATCTCGACGTAGCCGGCCTTGTCCTCGATGTCGCCCCAGATCGGCTCCTCGCCGAACGCCTTCATGAACTGCCACAGCTTCTGGTTCTCGGCCGGGACGCACTTCTTGATCAGGCCCGCGGTGAGGATGCAGGGGTCGCCGCCGCAGTCGGCCTTGGCGTCGCGGACCATGGCGGTGTAGGTCGACAGCACCTCGACCGAGGCGTCGGGGTCGTTGGTGAGGAAGAAGACGAGGAGGACGGCGTCCTTGTCGCGCAGGAAGCCCTCGTTGGCGCCGGCGTTGGCGGGGCCGGCGGCGTAGGCGGCGGCGGCGACCGGCATCTCGAGCGATGAGCCCTGCTCGCCGGCGGCCGTGGCGGCGCCGGTGAACCACGCCTTGAGCGGAGCGGGGTCGTCGTCGGTGTTGGTGGCGAAGTAGGCCATGCCCTCGTGGACGAACAGGCGGCCCTGCGAGCCGTTGGCGCCGTTGTTGCCGCTGGTCGGCGGGAGGTAGTAGGCGTCGATCGCCTCGACCTCTTCGGGGGTGGTGCCGATCTGGCACTGGGTGTTGCCGACCGGGCAGTTGTCGGGGCAGCAGGCCTGGCCGGCGCCGGTGCAGTAGAAGTCGGTGGTGGTGATGCCGACGTGGAGGTCGACGCTCTTCGGCAGGTTGGCGATCATGGCGTCGACGAACTGCGGGAACGCCTCGGCGAGCGCGCTCTGGTACTGCGCCATGGACTTCGAATTGTCGACGACGAACAGGACGTCGACGGCGCCGCAGCCGGGCAGATCCTCGTCGTCCGGCAGGTCGTACTTCTCGACGCCCTCGCTGGTGCCGGTGACCGACGCGCCGGTGGTGGTCGTGGTGGTCGTGCTGGTCGGCGGGACGACGAGGCCGGTGGTCGTGCTCCCCGTGCTCGCAGGCCCGCTCGGATCGCCGGCCTCGCTGGTGGTCTGGGTGGCGTCGCCGCAGGCGACGAGCGTGCCGAGAGCGAGGCCGCAGGCGGAAGCGAGGAGGCGGACGTGCACGTCGCGAGTATGGCGCGAAGGTGCGCGCGCGTCGACGCCCGCGGAGCGGCGGGGCTGCTTGCAGGCCGGACGGCGCGCGAGCTGCGGAGATCAGGGCGCAGGGGCGGGGGCAGGGGCCGGGCGCAGGGCCTCGGCGAGGCTGTGCAGGGCGGCGATCTCGGCCATGCCGAGGCGGACCTCGATGGTGACTTCGCGGGCGCTCTGGCCGAGGCTGACGCGGTCGAGGATCGCGGGCGGGATGCCGGCGCCGCGCAGGGCGTCGAACTGCTTCTTCAGCTCGGCCAGGGTGGCGCCGGCGACGTCCTCGCCGCGCATGCCGAGGGCGAGCTCCACGCCGAGGCCGTCGCGCAGGTCGAGGGCGCCGCGGACCTGCTCGAGGCCGGACAGGGCCGGCGCGAGCGAGACTGCGGCCCGCGTCGGGACCTGGCCCGCGAACCAGATCGGGCGGTCGGGGGCGACGCGGGCGACGAGCGGCTGCAGCGGACCTGTGGCCGCGCTGGGGCCGGTGCCGGCGCGCAGGGCGTCGAGCTGCTGGGACCAGCCCGCCGTGGCGAAGAGGAGGACGTCGGGCCCGACGATCCGCCCGCGCGCGCCGCCGAGGACGACGACCGGCTCGGGGCCGCTGGCGTCGAGCCGCAGGCCGCGATCGGGGAGCTGGCCTTCGAGACAGGTGATGCGCTCGCGGTCGCCGACGCCGTCGCCGACGAGGACGGCGGCGACGTCGACGCCGTTGGCGGCGACCGCGAGGTCGAGGCTGCGCAGGTTGTCGAAAGGGACGCGGCAGGCGGCCAGGGCGTCGAGGGTCTTCCGCGCGTCGGGGTCGGCGTCGAGGAGGGCGCGGTTCTGCTGCCACAGCGGGGCGGCGCGCAGGGCCTGCAGGTCGACGTGGGCGACCAGGCTGGCGTCGGCGGGCAGCAGGGTCAGCGGGTCCGGCCGCGCGGGCGCGGCCGGGCGCGAGCAGGCGAGGACGAACGCGAGCGCGAACAGGACCGACAGGCGGAACGAGCGCAGGACGCGGCGCATGTCCCGGTGATACTTCGCGCGGCCGGGCCGGTCAACCGCGGCGGCGGTGATGTGTCTCGTGGGGCATGTCCGAACGGACATATGATGCGGCGTCACCACGCCAGCGCCATGTCGCTGACCGTGACGTGGACGCCGTAGCAGGCGCGCGCGCCGTGGTCGGCCATCGCCCGATCGAGCCGGTCGGCGAGCGTGAACGGATCGCTGCCGGGGAGGATCGCGGCGCCCAGGCAGACCCCGCGGGCCGGGCCGACGGTGACGTCGCAGAGGCCGTATCCGAACGCGTGGACCGGCGGCTCGAGGATGGCGGGGCTGTCGAGGCGACGGCGCATGGCGGCGACCCGGGGCTCGTCGATCAGGAGCTCCGGGCCGTCGTGCTCCAGCAAGAGGGCGTCCCCGGAGACGCTGGCATAGAGCCGCCAGGTGCCGCGACGATCCAGGAGCCGGCCGTGCAAGTGCGCGGGCAGGCACCCGGCGGCGGGCGGGAGCGGCTGGGGCGGCGCGCTGCCGGCCGGGCCGACCGAGGCGGCGGCGGGCGGGAGCGGCTGGGGCGGCGCGCTGCCGGCGGGGCCGACCGAGGCGGCTGGGACGAGCGGCGCGACGGTGGCCGGCGGAGGTGAGCAGGCGAGGAGGACGAGCGCGAGGGCGAGGCGGTGGCGCATGCCCTGTCGAAGTACCGACCCAGGAGGTTTCGATCGGCGCGTCGGCGCAGCACGTCGACGAGAGAAGAGCTGAGCGCGGTGACGCATGCGTCCGTCGAAGTACCGAGCGCGGAGGTCTCGCTCGGCGCGCCCGCACGCGAGTCGAACAAAGGACGAGCACGACGTCGGGGTCCGCGCGGCGGGCCTCGGGTCGAGCGGACGTACGAGGTTCGGTGCTCGCGGCCTGCGCGGCGATGGGCCTCGGGAGGTCGCGCGAGCGTCAGCGCAGCCAGGAGCGGGTCGACTGGACGTGCGGGTGGTCGGCGCCGAGGAGGCGCTCGAGGGCCTCGGCGGCGGCGGCCATCTCGGCGGCGCCGACCGGGTCGCCGAGCTCGCGCAGAGCGGTGCCGCAGTTGAAGCGCGAGCTGACGGTCTGCCAGTGCTCGGAGCCGAGGACGCGCACGCGGATGTCGAGGGCCTGGCGGTAGTGATCGAGGGCGTCGCGGTGAGCGCCGCGGCCGTAGTGGACCTGGCCGATGGCGTTGAGGGTGGTGGCGACGCGGGCGTTGTTGTCGCCGTACAAGGCGCGCAGGCCGGCGAGGTTGCGCCGGAAGGCCTCGAGGGCGCCGTCGGGATCGCCGGCCCGACCGCGGGCGCGGCCGAGGTCGTGGAGGATCGCCAGGGTGTCCTCGTGGTGGGCGCCGCGGTGGGTCTCGGCGAGGGTGAGCGCGCGCTGGTAGTGGACCAGCGCCTCGGCGTACTGGTTCTGCTGGAAGAGGACCTGGCCGACGCCGACGATCACCGGGATCAATCGGCGATCGATGTCGGCGGCGTCGGCGGCGGAGCGCATCTGCTCGAGGCCGGTGAGGGCGGCGTGCAGGTGGCTGAGGGAGTCGGCGAAGTGACCCTCGGCGAGCAGGAGCTCGCCGATCGCCTGCTGGGTGCTGATGGTGCGCGCGTGGCCGGGGCCGAGGGCGCGCAGCTGGACCGTCAGGGCCCGCGTGTAGGCGGCCAGCGCCTCCTCGCGCTGGCCGGCGGCGAACAGGGCCAGGCCGAGGTCGAACAGGGTGTTGGCGGTGAAGATGTGGCTCGCGCCGAGCAGCTCGTGCTTGATCGAGAAGGCCTGCCGGTGGTGCGCGAGGGCGGCGTCGTGCTGACCCTGGGTGAAGAGGATCTGGCCGATCGCGCTCAGGGTGCTGGCGGTGTATGGGTGCTTGGCCCCGAGGACGGTCCGCTGCAGCACGAGCGCCCGGTTGTAGTGATCGAGGGCCTCTTCGAACTTGCCCTGACGCCGCAGCTCCTGGCCGACGGCGTGAAGGGCGATGGCGGTGTGCGGGTGTTCCTGGGACACGGTCCTCGCCGAGACAGCGCCGGCCAGTATAGTGGCTGGCCGCCGCGCGGCTCAACGCGCGAGCCTGCGCCGAATCGGCGCGTGATCGCGCGAGCGTGCGCGCGGGCGCGCGAAGGCGGACCGGAACGGACGCACGTCCGCGCGGCGCGCGGCGCGGGGCGGCATGGATGGTCGTTAGGACATGCCCTTCAAGACATGTTCTTTGGGGAATGTGCTCACAAGAGGTATCCGGGAGCACCTGTGTGCGCGTTGGGCGCGGCTGATAAATGCCTGGAAGACATGTCCTTCGAGGAATGTCTTTTCGAGCATGTCTATCGAGACATGTCCTGAGACGGGCCTAGCCGCCGCGCCGACGGCGGCCGAGGCCGGGGCGGCTCAGGCGGGCGGGGCGGTGCTGTCGGCGGCCGGGTGGGCGCGCTCGATCAGGGGGACGCGGCTGCGGGCCTCGGCGGCGGGCAGGTGGATCTTGAAGACCATGGCCTGGCCGACCTCGCGGACGTCGAGGCGGCAGCCCTCGATCTTGAGCAGGGCGTCGGCGATCGGCAGCTCGAGGCCGAGGCCGCGGTGGCCGGGCAGGCGGTGGAAGCCCTTGCGCGCGAGGCCCATCTGCTGCTCGCTGGCGGGCTTGAGCGGGGTGGTGACGTGGAGCTGGAGGCCGAGCGGGGCGTCGGGGTCGCCGCGGCGCAGCTTGATGTTGAGCGAGCCGGCGGTCAGGCGCTTGCCGGCGAACAGCAGCAGGTTCTCGAGCGCCTGCACGAGGTGGCGCGGGTCGATGTAGGCGGTCGGCAGGCCGGGCACGGCCTCGACGGTGTAGTTGAGGTGGTCGCCGCCGCGGTTGCGCGCCCTCTGCACGGCCTTGGAGATCAGCGGGGCCAGCGGGACGGGCTCGGCCTGCTTCTCGATCCGGCGGGCCTCGATGCGCGCCATGTCGAGGATGGCGTCGATCTGCTGCAGGAGGTCGCGGCCGGCGGCGGCGATCGTCTCGACCATCTCGCGCGTCTCGGCGTCGAGGGTGCCGTCGACGCCGCGCAGCAGCAGGGAGGAGAAGCCGAGGATCGAGTTGAGCGGCGAGCGCAGGTCGTGGCTCATGTTGGCGAGGAACTGGCTGCGCAGGCGGTCGGTCTCCTCGGCCTTCTCGAGCGCGACGAAGCGGGCGATGGTGGCCTCGTGCATGCGCGCGACCAGGGCCTCGATCGACTGCGAGAGCGCCTGCCACTCGGCGCCCTGCGGCGCGGGGGCCGGCTCCTCGGCGACCTGGGCGCGCACGCGGGCGAGGTCGCGTTCGCTGCGGCGGGCGTGCAGGCCGATCGCCAGCAGGCCGGCGAGCAGGGCGAGGCCGCCGGCGAGGACGAACGGGACGGCGTTGTCGACGGTGGCCCGGCGCATCGGCACGACCGCCCGCGCGCCGCCCCGCTGGACGGCGAAGCGGTCGAAGTCGCCGTCGCCGTCGGCGTCGAGGAGGCCGTCGTCACCTGGCTTGATAGACAGGTCGGGGCCGTAGACGGCGCCGCGCGCGGTCAGGACGGTGGCGCCCGGCGCCTGGGCGAGGCGACGGCCGAGGTCCTCCTCGTCGGCCGGACCGGCGACGTCGATCAGGCTCTCGGCGGTGCGCTGGGCGGCGACGATGGCGTCGGCGCGGGCGTGGGCGTGCAGCCAGAGGTGGGCGCCGAGCAGCGGAGCGGCGACGCCGGCGAGCAGCAGGAGGCCGGCCCAGCCGAGCCGGCCGGTCATGCTCGCGGGCCGATCGGCGAGCGGCAGCTGGGCGATCGGGCAGGCGAGGAGGTCGCCGCGCAGCGAACGGCGGGCCCAGTTGGCGGCCAGGGCGGCCAGCGGGGCCGCGATCGCGGTCCACAGGCAGGCGTGCGCGAGGGTGGTCGGCCAGGTCCACTGCAGCGGGTTGCGGGCGATCAGCGCGTCGCTGAGGGCGATGACGAGGAGGCCGCTGAAGACGGCGCGCGCGACCACCCGCGGGACCCGCTGCAAGGCCCCCGCGGCCTGCTCGACCTCGGACCGCGGGGCGACCCGCAGCAGCTCGTTGCGCTCGCGGGCGTCGAGCAAGGGGTGCAGCGGGACGGCGAGGAAGCCGAGCGCGCGCACCAGCCAGGCGCCGCCGACCGGCGCGGGCCGCCCGAGCTCCTCGGGCCGCAACCACCGCGCGGCCGGCAAGGCGGCGTAGACGGTGAGCAGGGCGGCGGTGAGGATGAAGAGGTGCGGGACGAGCAGGGCGAACAGCGGCCACGGAGCAGCCGCGCCGCGGCTGTCCCAGACGATCAGCGCCCAGGCGACGTCGAGGCCGACGGCGAGCGTGTAGGCCGCGGCGACGCCGGCGAGGACGTCGCGCTCGGCTCGCAGCCGCGTCGGCTGACCGGCGCGCGGGAAGCCGGGCGCGAGCTCGTCCACCTCGCGCGCGAGCTGGCCCAGATCCTCGGTGCTGCCCTCCCACTGCGACTCGGAGGCGCTGCGCTCGCTCACGGCCGCGCCTCCTCGCTCGCGCGCGATGTGGCGGCCGCGACGCGGGCAGTCGGTTCGCGCCGGTCGGCAGAGGGCGCTGTGCCTTCGGACAGGGATCCGTCGCGCGGGACCGCGGCGACGCGCGGCGCGGGGACGGATGACCCTTGGGGCATGCTCGAAGGGACAGCAGGCCTGGCGAGCGCGCGGGCAGTCGGTTCGCGCCGGTCGGCAGAGGGCGCTGTGCCTTCGGACAGGGATCCGTCGCGCGGGACCGCGGCGACGCGCGGCGCGGGGACGGATGACCCTTGGGTCATGTGCGAAGGGACAGCAGGCCTGGCGATCAGGAGAACTGTCTCGCGGGTCAGGTCGGGGCGGGCGCTCACGGGTCGACCTCTCCGCTCTGGGACGAGCTGCGCGGGCTCCAGAACCGCTGGCTGGCGCGGACGGCCTCCTCGGTCATGTCGATCGAGGCCGGCTTGCGCGGGGGGGTCAGCGGGAGCGAGAGGGTGAAGGTGGAGCCGCGGCCGAGGGTCGAGGTGACCTCGAGCGAGCCGGAGTGGTGGTTGGCGATGCTGCGGGCGATCGCCAGGCCGAGGCCGGTGCCCTTCTTGCGCTGGGCGAGGTTGCCGACCTGGCGGTACTCCTGGAAGATCTTGTCGATGTCCTCGGGGGCGATGCCGATGCCGGTGTCGGCCACGCGGATCAGCACGCGCCCGGGCAGCGGCTCGAACGTGGCCGAGATGATGATCGAGCCCTTCTCGGTGAACTTGGTGGCGTTCGACAGCAGGTTGTTGAGGATCTGGCAGATCCGCCGGCGGTCGCACACGAGCCGCGGGAGGTCGCCGGGCACCTCGGTGCGCAGCTCGAGGCCGGCCTCGTGCACCAGCGGCCGGTGCTGCCGCCACACCTCGTCGATCATGTCGGCCGGATCCTCGGAGGCGAAGTACAGCCGCAGCTCGCCCGACTCGATCATCGAGATGTCGAGGATGTCGTTGATGAGGCCGAGCAGCTGCATGCCGCTGGTGCGGATCAGGCGGATGTCCTCGCGCTGCTCGTCGGACAGCGGGGTCGACAGGCCCTCGAGCAGCAGCTGCGAGAAGCCGCAGATCGAGTTGAGCGGGGTCCGCAGCTCGTGGCTGACCGCGGCCAGGAACTCGGCCTTGGCCTCGGCGGCCTCGCGCGTCTGCAGCAGGGTCTCCTTGTAGAGGCGGTGCTCGCCGACGAGGTCGCGGCGCAGGCGCTCGAGCTCGCCCTGCAAGGCGCCGAAGCGGTCGACGCGGGTGACGACGAGCGGGCGGCTGCCGGCGGCGGTGTCGATGTTGACGCGGTCGAGCCGACGCGCGAGCGAGAGGACCTCGCCGCCGGTGTCGCGGGCGAACAGCTTGCCTGCGCGCGAGAACAGGGCGGTGAGCACGGCGAGGCCGAAGGCGGGCCACAGCTCGCGCGAGGTGGCCGCGGGCGCGGCGGTGGCGAGGATCCGTCCCATCGCCAGGAGGCCCGCCGAGCTGACTGCGCTGGCGAACAGCGAGCACCAGGCGGCGTGCGCAGTCTGGTGCTCGTCGCGGCCGGCCGGCCCAGGGTTGCCGCCGAGGTGCTGATAGCCGGCCATACACGCCGGCGCGAGCGCCAGCGCGACGCCCCACACGGCCGCCAGCACCGGTCCGAGCGAGGGCACCAGCTCCGGGACGCTGGTGGCCTGCAGAACGCTGCCCCACAGCAGCGGGACGGCGACCACCAGCGCGGCCGGCGGGGCGATGATGAAGGCCCGCACCGCGTCGCGCCCGGCGATCTCGACGGTACCTGTCCTCGTGGACAGGTAGACGGCGACCACCTGGACCAGCGCGACCAGACCGCCGACCACGGCGGTGGTGCGTCGCAGCGGCTCGTCGGTCATCCACGCCAGAGCGACCTGGGAGACGGCGAGCAGGACGATGCCGGCGATCAGGGCGATCGCGAGGGCGTACACGGTCTGCCGCCGCGATGCGGTCTGGCTGCCCATTGCTGCGGGCCGCGAGCGTAACATCCTTCGCACCGCGGCCGGGCGCAGGGCCGCGGCGCGGCAGCAGCAGGGACCCAACGGCCGCGGCCTCGGCCCTCACCCGCAGGGGTGAGGGGGCGAGGCCGCGCCGGTCGGACGACGATGCTCGGGGCGAACGCGCAGCGCTCAGGCCGCGCCCTTGCGGGCCTTGATCAGCTCGATGAGCCGCGGGACCGCCTCTTCCCACTTGGCGACCAGGCCGTAGTCGGCGACCTGGAAGATCGGGGCCTCGGCGTCCTTGTTGATGGCCACGATCGTCTTCGAGCCCTTCATGCCGGCGAGGTGCTGGATCGCGCCCGAGATCGCCACGGCGAAGTAGAGCTCCGGGGCGACGATCTTGCCGGTCTGACCGACCTGCAGGTCGGCGGGGACCATGCCGGCGTCGGTCGCCGCCCGGCTGGCGCCCAGAGCGCCGCCGAGCAGGTCGGTGAGCTGCTCGAGGATCTTGAAGTTGGCGCCCTCGCGCATGCCGCGGCCGCCGGACACGATGACCTTGGCCTCGGTGAGCTGCGGGCGCGACGACTCGGTCTTCTGCACGCCCTTGACGGCGGCGCCGCGGGTGTTGACGGCGGCGGCGGCGACGGCCTGGACGGGCGCGGCGCCGGCGGGCTGGGCGGGCTCGAACTCGGTGCCGCGCGCGGTGAAGAAGAACGTGCCGGCGTTGACCTTCTGGTCCTGGAGGGCGCGGCCGGCCGAGACCGGGCGGACGAAGGTGTCGCCCGACTTGACCTTGACGACCTCGGAGACGAGCGGCGCGTCGAGGATGGCGGCGGCGCGGGGCAGGGCGTCGCGCAGGGTCGACGAGGCGGTGCCGCCGATCACGCTGGCGCCGAGAGTGCGCGCGGCGTGGACGATGGCGTCGGCCCACGCCTCGGCCGTGAACGGCTCGAGCGCCGGCGCGGCCAGGGTGTGCACGGCGGCCGCGCCGTAGCCGGCGGTGGCGATCGCCTGGGCGGCGGCGTCGGGCTGGGCGCCGAGCACCAGCAGGTGCAGCGGCTTGCCGGTGGCGCGGGCGATCTCGGCCGCGCAGGTGATGCCGGGCAGGCAGTGCGGGCGCAGCTGGCCGCCGGCGGTTTCGAGGATGACGAGGACCTTGCTCATGTTAGATGACCTTCGCTTCCTTCGTGAGCTTCTCGAACAGCTCCTCGACGGTCTTGACCTTCTGACCCGCCTTGCGCGCCGGCGGAGCGGCGACGCCGACGACCTGCTCGTTGTTGCCGACGGCGACGCCGAGGTCGGACGGCTTCAGCACGGCGACCGGCTTGCGCTTGGCCATGGTGATGCCCTTGAGCGAGGCGAGCCGCGGGCCCTCCTGGTAGGCGTGGGTCGCCGGGGTCGAGCCGTTCTTGACGCTCTTCGGCAGGACGATGCGGAGGTCGACCGAGACGACCGCGGGCAGCGGGACGCGCTTGACCTCGACGCCGTCGTCGACCTCGCGGCCGACGGTCAGCGCCTTGCCCGCCTGGTCCCACTCGACGGTGGCGGCGAAGCTGGCCTGCGGGACGTCGAGGAGCCCGGCGACGCGCTGCGGCACCTGGCCGCCCTCGTTGTCCTGCGACAGCTTGCCGGCGATGAGGAGGTCACAGGCCTCCTTCTTGAACACGGCGGCGATCAGCTTGGACACGGTGGCGGTGTCGAGCTTGTCCGGGTCGGCGTCGACGATGACGCCGCGGTCGGCGCCCATCGCCAGGAACTGCGTGAGCTGCTGGCGCTGGCTCTCGGGGCCGATCCCGAGGACGATCACCTCGGCCAGCCGCTGCGTGCCGCCGACGACCTCGGCGAGGCGGAGGGCGGTCTCGATGGCGTACTCGTCGAAGGCGTTCGGGACCCACTTCGAGGCAGAGTAGTCGAGCCCGCCGCCCGCGAATTTCAGGCTCTCGTCGGGATCCGGGATCCGCTTGACACAGACCAAAATCTTCAAAAGGGACTCCTCCTGCGCGAGGCTGTATCGCCCGGGCTGGGAACCGTGTCAATGCGTCCGTACGAGTGAGTTTTTCCCCGAATGTGGAGCTTTCTCCGCGGTCATCCGCCGCAGCCGCGGTGTCCGGACAAAAGGCCGCGGCGGTCGGGGACGCTTGCGAGGCCGCGAGGCGTGCGTTAGCGTTGCGCGGCCAATTCTGCCGGACGCTGCGACCTTGCGGCGAACTCGCCGGCTGCGCCCGCCAGGATCGTCCGCGATGACCCGCTCCAAGTGCTCGCTCGCACCGCTGCTCCTCATCCTCTCGGCCTGTAGCCCCGCTTGCACCTCGGTGCCGGAGGCCGGTGCCCCCGAGAACAAGGGCGGGCCGGTCGCCGCGACCACCAAGGCCGAGGCGCCGCCGAGCGAGGTCACGCCGCCGCCCGGCGGCGAGATCACCGAAGCCAAGGGCGTCGACCTGTCGCGCCTGTCGGAGCCGCAGAAGACCAGCTTCTTCCAGCTCATCAACAGCGAGCCGTCGGCCTGCGGCAAGCCGCACAGCCTGGCCGTGTCGCTGCGCGACGACGCCGCCTGCCGCGACTCGCTCAGCGTGTCGCAGTTCATCGCCGACGCGCTGGCCTCGGGCGCCTCGCCGAGCGACATCAAGGCCAACATGGAGTACGTCGTCGGCGCGCTGCAGCCGCGCAAGATCGACATCGAGGGCCGCCCGGTCTACGGCAACGAGCGCGCGCCGGTGACGGTGGTGGTGTTCGCCGACTTCGAGTGCCCGCACTGCCGCGCCGAGGCGCCGGTGCTGCGCCAGGCGATCGACCAGTTCCGCGGCCGCGCCAAGCTGGTGTTCAAGCACTTCCCGCTGTCGGCCCACCCGCGGGCCAAGGTCGCCGCGATCGCCACGGTCGCCGCCCAGTCCCAGGGCAAGTTCTGGGAGATGCACGACATCGTGTTCGAGAACCAGACGGCCCTCTCCGACGCCGACATCCGCAAGTACGCGCAGAAGATCGGCCTCGACATGAAGCAGTTCGACGCCGACTTCGCCGCGCTCAAGGGCAAGGACCTGGTCGAGGCCGACCGCGCCGAGGGCGAGAAGCTCGAGATCACGGGCACCCCGGCGGTGTTCGTCAACGGCCGTTACTTCAACGAGTACATGTTCGGCGGCACGGTGGTCGGCTGGATCGACGACGCCCTGCGGCGCTGAGGCGAGCGGGGCGCCGGCCCGACCCGCGGCTTGACTTCGCACGGATCCTGAGCCTGACTCTTTGGACATGTCACGACCGCGACCATGGATCGAGGCGTTCGCGCCCGCGACGGTGTCGAACCTCGGGCCCGGCTTCGACTGCCTCGGCCTGGCGCTGCGGGGGCCCGGGGACCGCGTGCGCGCCCGTCGGGGCGAGCAGCCGGGCGTCGTGATCAGCAAGGTCGAGGGCGACGGCGGCAAGCTGCCGCGCACGGCCGACAAGAACACCGCCGGGGTCGCGGTCGCCGAGCTGCTGCGGCGCTTCGCGCCCGACGCCGGGGTCGAGCTCGAGGTCTACAAGGGCCTGCCGCTCGGCAGCGGCCTCGGATCGTCGGGTGCGAGCGCCTGCGCGGCGCTGGTGGCGGCCGACGCGGCGCTCGGCCTCGGGCTGCAGCCGACGCAGTTGGTCGACCTGGCCCGCGAGGGCGAGCGGGTCGCCTGCGGCGCGGCGCACCCGGACAACGTGGCGCCGGCGATCCTCGGCGGCGTGGTGCTCATCCCGCAGCTCGACCCGCTGCGCCTCATCACCCTGCCGAGCCCCGCCGACCTGTGGCTGGCGGTGTACACCCCGGGCTGCTCGGTCAGCACCGCCGAGGCCCGCGCGGTGCTGCCGGCCCAGGTGCCGCTCCAGGCCACCGTGCAGCAGGCCAGCCGGCTCGGGCTCCTGGTCCACGCGCTCCACTGCGGCGATCTCTCGCTGCTCGGCGAGGCGATCGTCGACGAGCTGGTCGAGCCCTGCCGCGCCCGCCTGATCCCCGGGTACCTCGACGCCAAGGCCGCCTGCTGTGAGGCCGGCGCCCTGGCCTGCAGCATCAGCGGCTCCGGCCCCACCACCTTCGCCCTGGCCGGCTCGCGCGGCCGCGCGGAGGCCATGCTCGCCATCCTCGAGGAGTGCTTCACCCTCGCCGGCGTGCCCGGCTCGGGCCTCGTCGATCAGGTCGGTCCCGGTGCGCGCGTGGTCTCGACGCTGCTGCACTGACATGTCCGCACGGGCATGTCTTGATGGTCATGTCGTGTAGGTCCTGTCGTCCAAGGCAGGACCGACGGCGCTGTCGGGATGATTTGTTTACGCCGTTCGCGTTTGACGCCGACGGCGGGCGTCTGTAGTTTGCCGCTCGTATGGCGCCGGCTCCGCCGGCCGGTGTCGACCCGCGATGCGTGTACGGCTCGAACGATTGCGCCCGGCCCGGTCCGTGTGGCTGTGGCTCAGCTTCCAGCGCTACGCGCTGCTCCTGGCGCTCGTCGCCGCGTCGCCGCTGGCGCTGACCTGGTGGCAGATGCCCGCAGCCTGGTGGGCCTGGTCGCTGGCGGCCGTGGTCGCGCTGCGCATCGGCGCGGTCGCGGTCGCGGTCGGCGGTCGGTGGCCGCGGAAGCTCCGGGCGCTGCGCGTGGCGACGCGACGCATCGAGCTCGGTCGCTTCGCGCCGGCGGACGTGCGCCGCTACTGCGGTGACCCGTGCTTCCGCGTGGTCGCCCGCGAGGCGCTGCGCCGGGCCGGGGTCCCCGCCGCGGAGGCCCGGCGGCTCGTCCGGGCCTACGCTCGCGAGCTGCGGATCGAGGCCTCCGAGCTCGTCGTCGTCGATCACGTCGGCGGGCAGATCCGCCGCGTCTCGGCCGGGCAGTCGACCGTCCTCTCGCTGCCGCCGCCTCCCGCTTCCGTCCTGTCACCTGACCACCCGTAGAAAGCGAAACACCCCCCATGAACATGCCGATGACCCAGCCGCAACCACCCCAGGGCCGACCGCTGTCGCCCGCCGCCCAGAAGATGCTCGCCGAGGTCGAGCTGCTGCCCGGGGAGGTGCTCCACTATTCGATCCAGGGCGACGGCTTTTTCCTGGGCTCCAACCCCCTCGTCAAGGCCGCCGCGGTCCTCAGTTCCTTTCTCACGACGATCACGGGCGGCCATATCCGGGTGTTCCTGTTCGTCACCAACATGCGGATCTTGCTGCTCGAGTCGCGGCAAGCGTTCTGCGGGTTCGCGCGGATCCGCAAGTTCAACGCGATCGCCCTCGCCTCGCTGGCGGAGGCCGGCAGCGGCAAGGAGACGCAGTGGTGCTGCATCCACACGCGCACGATCCACATCGAGTCGAAGACGCAGCGCTACACGATCGTGATCAAGCACCTCGACGACCGGGCGCTGCGAGAGTTCGTGCAGACCATGAGCACGGTCATGCTCGGCAACGCCTACGCGCGCACGACCACGTGAGCGCGCCGCGCGTGATGTGACTCCGAGGTCATGTCCTGCAGAGCATGTCCTTTGCGGCATGCTCGAACGGGCAGTCAGAAGGCGAGGCCGAGCCCGAGGCCGGCCCCGCGCGGCAGGGCGATCGGGCCGGCGGCCCGCAGCTCGACGCGGGCGGTCTGGCGGGCCTGCTTGAGCTTGTGCAGGCGGACCTGGCTGACCGGCCAGAGGATCGCCCCGGGCACGGCGAGGCTGAGGCCGGCGGTCAGCACGAGGGCGCCGCCGATGACGTCGACGTCGTTGTCGCGCTCGGCGGCGAGCAGGACGATGGCGAGGCCGGCGGCGCTCAGACCCAGGCCGGCGATGGAGAGGCCGATGCCGGCGCCGAGGCGGCGGCGGTAACGGGCACGGGCGAACTCGTAAAAGCCCTGACCGTCGCGGCGCTCGCTCTGGTAGTCGGTCCACACCCGCTCGAGATCGAGGCCGGTGCGGGCCTGGAGATCGCCGTAGACGACCGCCTCGTCGGCGGGCGCCGGCCCGGCGGGGGCGGCGAGCAGGAGGCTGGTGAAGACCCAGGCGAGGCTCGGCGACACACGGCCAGCGTACGCGAAGTCGGAGGAGGCCGCGCGACGCAGGCGGCCGCCGCTGAAACAGCGCTCGTGGAGTGAACTTCAGGGGCGGGGGCGACGGCCGGGTTCGCGCCGGACCGGCCGCGGACGCCGCCGAAGCCGGTGCTACCTCCAAAAGATGCCCAGGGGTGTCTGCGGGTCGGCGTGTCGTCTGCTTGCCCCGGGCGCCCGCTGCCGGGCGGGACCGCCGGCGAGTCCATCACGAGAACCGATGACATGTCCTTTCAGTCATGTCATCTCCGTCGCCGGTCTCGGGCGAGGCGGGTGCAAGCGCCTGGCCGAACGCAGAGGTCGCGCCGACGCGACGACGAGTGCGACTGCGGCTACGAACGGGGAGGCGCCGGGTCGGACGCCGGGCCTGACGCACTTCAGGACATGCCGTATGGGGCATGTCCCGAGGAGCATGCCCCTTCATGCATGTCGCAGCGGCTAGGTCCCGGAGAGCAGGGCGCTCTGCTCGAGCAGGCCCTGCTCGAGCATCAGGCGGACGTTGCCCATGCGCTCGATGCGGGCGCCGAGGCGCTGCAGGGCGGTGATGGCGGCGACCAGAGTGGCGGGGGCGACGGCCGGGGGCGGGGGCAGGCCGGGCAGGCCGGGGCGGCCGCGCAGCTGCTCGCGGACGTGGAGGATCCACAGCTCGACCAGGCGGCGCACGGCGGCCCGCTGCAGCGCGGGCGCGTCCTTCTTGCTCGCGCCGGCGGCCTTGTCGCCGTCGTCGCCGGCCTTGGCCGCCTTCTTGGCGGTCTTCTTCTTCTTCGCGCCGGGGGCCTCCGGCTCGGCCTCGGCGGGGCTGTCCTCGGGGACAGCTTCGCTCGGGGCGGTGGCGGCGGCCCAGGCCTGCCACAGCGGGTGGACGTCGCCGCCGAAGATCGCCGGCGGGCCGGCGCGCACGGCGGAGATGGCCTGCTTGACCAGCTCGAGGCTGCGCGCCAGCGACGGGTCGGAGGCCAGCTCGAGGGCCACGCCGGCGCTGCCCTCGGCGAGCAGCACCGCCATGTCGAAGCGCTCGGGCGGCGCGTCGGCGGCGCGGGCGTGGACGATGCTGCGGACGACGTCGTCGTCGAGGCGGCCGAGGCGGACCGGCAGCGAGCGGCTGAGGATCGTCGGCAGCACGCCCTGCAGGTTGGTGGTGAGCAGGGCGAAGTGGACCCCGGGGCGCGGCTCCTCGATGGTCTTGAGCAGGGCGTTGCCGGCGGCCTCGCCGAGGGCGTCGGCCGGGTCGACGACGACGAGGTAGGCGCGGCCCTCGTAGGGGGCGTGGGTCTGGCGGACGTGGCAGGCGCGGGCGGCGTCGACGGAGATCAGGCCGGCCTTGCTGTCGGGCACCAGCCAGTCGACGTCGGGGTGGTTGCCGGCGAGCACGCGCTGGCAGGTGGGGCAGGCGCCGCAGCCGAGGCCGGGGCGCTGCGGGCACAGGAGGGCGCAGCCGAGGCCGCGGGCGAAGGTCGCCTTGCCGACGCCGCGCGGGCCGACCAGCACGAGCGCGTGGTGCAGCTGGCCGCGGCCGAGCGCGCGCACCACGGCCGCCTGCGCCTGCGCGTGGCCGAGGACTCCGACGAGGCGCGAGCCGGGCTCGGCTCCGGGCGAAGGTGGAGGGTCGCCTGCCATCCGCGCGGCCTTGATAGGCGGTTACGCGGGCGGTTGCAAGGTCGGACGCGACAGGCGACGGCCCGCGCGCTAGACTGGGGCGACCGAAGGCGGGCGAGGCGCCCGCGAGGACGCGCATGTCGGAGAAACCGGGGCTGTTCCGCCGCCTGAAGAAGGCCATCCAGAGCACGCTGAACGACGCGGTCGAGGCCGTGTCCGACCCGGGCCAGGAGGTGGCCCTGATGCTCGACGACCTGGCCGAGAACATCCGCAAGTCGGAGCTCGACCTCAAGCAGTCGATCGTCGACCAGAAGATGATGGAGAAGAAGCTCGAGCAGCTGACGCGCGACGAGGCCGCGTGGCAGCGGCGGGCCGAGCAGGCGATCACGATCGGCGACGAGACGCTGGCCCGCGCGGCGCTGCAGCGCAAGGGCGAGCTCACGCAGGAGCGCCAGGCCACCGACGAGGCGCTGGTCCAGCAGCGCAAGCTGGTCGAGGACCTGCGCCAGGGCATCACCGACGCCAAGTCCAAGCTCAAGGCGCTGAACCTCCGCCGCGGCACCCTGATGGCCCAGGCCCGGGCCAGCAAGCAGAGCGGCGGCACCAGCACGATCCCCGGCGACGCCGGCGCGGGCGCCCGCATGGACGCGATCGAGAACAAGATCGCCCGCCTCGAGGCCCTCAACGAGGTCAGCGCCGAGGACATGGACGGCCGGATCCAGGAGGCCCAGATCGACGCCCAGCTGAACGGCCTCGGCGCCAAGAACGACCTCGACGACGCGCTGGCGGCCCTCAAGGCCAAGATGCAGGCCAAGCAGCTCGAAGAGGGCAAGAAGTAGGCGGTCCTCTCGGGCATGCCCGAACGGCCAGGTGTGATCGGGCAGGTCCCAAGGGGCATGTCCCCGAAGACATGCCCGCCCGGCGGGGCGGCCCTGCTGGCCGCGCTGGCGCTGCTGCTCCTGGCCGCGTTCCCCTACGCCGAGGCGACCCGCAACGCCAACGAGCGCCCGCGCCTGCTGCAGGCGGCCTCGCTGGTCGAGCGCGGCTCGTGGCGGATCGACGGCCTCGGCCTCGACCCCGGGCCCGACGTGGCCCGCGCGCCGTCGGGGGCGCTCTATCCCAACAAGCCGCCGGGGACCACGGTCGTGGCGGCGCTCGGCTACGCGATCGCGGGGGCGAGCGGGGGCGAGGGTGGCGCGGGCGACGTGTCCAAAGGGGCAGGCTCGCGCGATGGGTCCGGCGCGATCGCGGGCGGCAGGGATGGCCCGTCCAAGGCGCCGGGCGCTGGCGACGGGAGCGGCAGCGTTGCGGGCGGCGCGGACGGGGTGTCCAAAGAGACAGGTGCCCGCGACGTGGGCGGGGTGTCCAAAGAGACAGGTGCGCGCGGACCGACGCTGCGCGCGGTGACCTGGTGGGCGCGGCTCCTGGCCGGGGTGGCGCCGACTCTGGTGCTGTGCGGGCTGCTGTGGCGCTCGCTGGCGCCAGCGTACGGGGCGCGGGCGGCGGCCCTGGCGATCGGGCTGTACGCCCTGGCGACCCCGGCTGCCGCCTACGCGCACCTGCTCTACGGGCATCAGCTGGCGGCGTGCCTGCTGTGGGCGGGGCTGCTGGCGCTGGTGCGGGCGCGCGAGCAGACGCGGCCCGGTCTGGCGGCGCTCGGCGGGGTGCTGGCCGGGGCGGCGGTGCTGGTCGAGTACACCGCTGCGTTCGCCGGGCTGGCGGCGGCAGGGCTGGTGTTCGGGCTGCTGCGCGCGCGTGCGTGGGCGACTGCGGCGGCGGCGGCCGGCGGGGCGGCGGTGCCGGCGGGTCTGCTGCTGGCGTACCACGCGGCGGTGTTCGGCGGGCCGCTGAAGACGGGGTATCACCACAGCGCGACGGCGGAGTTCGCCGAGAAGCACGGCGAGGGCCTGCTCGGGCTGGTCGGGCCCAGCTGGCGCGCGATCGAGACGCACGCGCTGTCGCTGGCGTCCGGCTTGACCGGGTGGGCGCCGCTGTGGCCGCTGGCGGTGTGGGGGCTGTGGCAGCTGGCCCGGGGGACATGGGGAAAAGAACATGTCCTGAGGGGCAGGGTCGAGCTGGCGGCGTTCGCCGCCGTGCTGCTGGCGTGCGTGAGCCTCAACTTCGAGGGCGGCTGGCGGGTCGGGCCGCGCTACCTGGTGGTGGCGCTGCCGGCCCTGGCGCTCGGGTGGGCGGCCGTGGCGGCGCGCGCGCTGGCCGGGCCGCCGCGCGGGTGGGCGGCCATCCTGGGTCTGGGCGCGGCGGCGGCGCTGGCGAGCTGGTCGCTGATCGTCAACGGCCTGGCGGCCAACCTGTGGCCGCACTTCGACCTGACGAACGTGAATCAACCGGTCCCCGAGGTCCTGCTGCCGCTGTGGCGCGCCGGCTTCGCGCCCTACACGCTGACGGGGCTGCTCGGGCTGCCCGGGCTCGGGATCGGCTGGATCGTGGGGGCAGGGCTGCTCGGCCTGCTCGCGCTGGCGACGCCGCGTTCGCTCGGCCTGCGCGGAAGGATCGCGGTGCTCGTGGGGGCGCTCGTCGGCCTCGGGCTGGTGGCCGCGACGCAGGCGCTGCCGCCCCACCCGCGCGCGGCGGCGAACCTGCGCTACATCCAGAAGGTGTGGGAGCCGCAACGCCCGGGCGAGCCGGCGCCGAGCCGGCGGTTCTCGCTGCCCTGAAGGACATGTCGTGAGCGACATGTCTCATCGGGAAGCTATCGGCGCGCGCGGACGCGGACGGCGCCGAGGTCGGGGCGGCGGCGGTCGTCGAGGGTGAGGCTCGCGGGGACGAGGTCGAGCTCGGTCGACTCGATCGCGCGCCGCGTGCCGACCGTGCGGGTGCCTCGAGCCTGCCGAGGAACAGGTTGGCCATGACCTCGCCGCCGAGGTGCTGGACCAGCCGCGTAGGCGTCCTGCCCGCGGCCAGCAGGCCGATCAGGCCCACGCGGGTGTCATGTCCTGGTCGGTGAATCGCAGGGGCTGCAGCCGAGAGTGACGATGCCCTGGAACTCGTCCACGAGCGGCAGTCACGGGCGATGAATCGCTCGCAGATCACGAAGACCACGAACGAGCCGTGACGTCATCGTGGCATTCATCTCTCGATGCGAATCGTAAATAAGTATTCGAAGTGCCGATAATGAGGAATAGCTCGATGTGATGATCGAGGAAATACCTCGGCGGACATTCGGAGGTCCGCTCCATGTGGCAGGTGCGGCGGTGCTGGCGCGCGCGGCCTCGGAATCGAGCTCGTGTCGGGCCCGATCCTCCTCGGAGTCTGCCGATTGGACCGAGAGCAGGGAAAGATCGTGTTTTCCCCGGGAGAGATTCGCCTGGTGATGACGGTGTGTCAGGCGGGCGGCGCGCGAGTTCCTCGCGGGCAGGCGCGTCTGCAGGTGGGTCCTGCGATTGCAGCATTCACACGACCACGTGTCGCAGGCGCGGGCGATACGCGTACGTTGCGACGAGGACAGGTCCGCTGGCGCGTGGCCGGCGTCGTCGATACGCTGCGGAGATATGGCGAGACGCGGTGCGAGGTTGTTGGTGGCGATGGTGATGGTGGCCTGCGGCGAGTCCGGCGGGGACAGCGGCGGGACTGGGACGGGGCTCAGCGCCGGGACGACGATGACGGGCCCGACCGGCGCGCCGACCGGGACGGACAGCACGGGCACGGAGGTGCCGACGACGGGGACGACGGTCAGCGGCGGGGTCAGCGATTCGACCGGGACGTCGACCACGGGGCCGAGCACGGGCGAGCCGGGGACGTCGACGACGAGCACGAGCGCGGGCACGAGCACGAGCGTGGGCACGACGACGACCGGCGGCGAGACGACGGGGAGACGACGAGCGGGACCACCGGCGCGGTCGACTTCTGCGCGGGCGAGGGCGGGATCTTGCTGCCGGGCGACGAGGTGACGTGCACCGGCGACCTCGGCAAGAAGACGTTCTTGTTCGCGATCTGCTCGTGCAGCGGCCTGACCGCCAACAACAGCCTGAAGACCGATTCGTTCGACAGCAACGACCCGAACATGGTGCCGATGGACGGCGGGTCGGTCGGGGTCAACGGGCCGTACAGCGCGGCGTCCATGGTCGACATCGGCGGGTCGCTGTGGGTGGACGGGAAGATCCAGACGTTCAACACCCACGAGGTCGCGCAGCAGCTGAAGTGCAGCGACGACCTCACGGCGGGCTCGGCGTCGCACGTGGCCGACGACCTGTTCACCGAGGGCAACCTGTTCGCGCAGAACATGACCCTGACGATCGACGGCGACCTGCACATCCCGCCGAACAAGACCAACAACGGGGCGAAGGTGCTGGGGGCGACGATCAAGGAGCAGGTCGACGTCAAGACGCCGTGCGACTGCCAGGACCTGATCGACGTGCCGAAGATCGTCGGCGGGTTCATGCAGGACAACGACAACGACGCGCTGCCGATCGCGCCCGACGAGCTGGTCGGGCTGCCGCAGCCGAAGTCGGTCGAGCTGCCGTGCGGCCGCTACTTCTTCACGGCGATCGACAGCAACAGCAGCCTCGACATCACCCTGACCGGCCGCACGGTGATCGCCATCGCCGGCGACGTGCAGAACGCGGGGGCGTTCCACATCACTCTCGGGCCCGAGGCGGAGCTCGACCTGTTCATCGCCGGCAACGCCAATTTTAATAATGCGGCGACGATCGGCGACCCGAAGCGGCCGGCGGCGACGCGGATCTACGTCGGCGGGTCGTTCAAGTTCGCCAGCAACTTCACTCTCGGGGCCAACCTTTACCAGCCCAACGCGGTGTTCACCGCCAACAACATGTCGGAGATCTGGGGCGCGCTGTTCGTCGGCGGGCTGCAGCTGGCGAGCCCGCTGGTGGTCCACTACGACCAGGCGATCCTCGACCTCGACGGCTGCGACCCGCCCGACCAGGGCTGCGGCGACTGCCACGATTGCGCCAATCCGACCCCCGCCTGCACCGGTGACGGCACCTGCGGGCCGTGCATGGTCGACGACGACTGCTGCCCGCCGCTCGTGTGCGACGCGGGCGTTTGCAAGGCGATCATCCCGCAGTAAGCGTGTGGGGCGCGGAGGCGCGGGCGGTGGTTCGGCGACGCAGGGCGAGGCGTCGCGCGGGGATCGGCCTGTCCGCAAGGACAGGAGGCGTCCACGAGCGGCGAGGGCCGCGAGTGTGGGCGGGGAGCGCACGGCGATTGGTATGTCCGAAGGGACAGGCAGCATGTCCTTCAGACCCGGCGGCGGCGCGGGCGGACGGCGGCGAGGCCGAGCAGGGCGAGCAGCGAGGGGAGGGTCGGGGCGGTGCCGCGGCCGTCGCAGGCGCAGCCGCTGCCCTCGGCGCCGCCGACGTAGTTCGGGCTGCTGTCGCTCTCGGTCGAGTAGATGGTGGTGCCGGTGCTGTCGCTGCCGCCGGAGGGGTCGGGGCCGCTGGTGGGGCCGCCGGTGTCGCTGGTGGTGGGCGCGCCGGTGGTGCCGGACGGGGGCGGCGGCGGGTGCTGCTGGTTCCAGTCGGCCAGCAGCTGGTCGATGAGCGGGGTGTTGTCGACGAGCGGCTGGGGCATGCCGTCCATGACCATCTGGTCGACGTCCTCCTCCCACGGCATCTCGTCCTGGAACTGCGGCCACGGGTCGCCGAAGTTCATGTTGACCTGGCGGCCGTCGGGCAGGGTGACGACGGCGAAGTCCTCGCAGGAGATGTCGCGCTGGGCGATCCGGACGTTCGGGACGTCGGGGAGCTCGGGGTTCAGGAGGAACAGCGGGTCTTCGGTCATCTCGTTGGGCGAGATGGTGGTGTAGAGGCGCGTGAGGTACGGCCAGGTCTCGACCAGCGACTTGGCGTGCTCGGCCGGCTCGATCACGCGGGCCAGCAGATCCTTGGCGAAGCCGCTGCCGTCACCCCACGCCCCGAGGTCGATGTCGGCCTCGAAGCAGCTGAGACAGCTGTAGAACTGCTCGGGCGAGAGGCCGTTCGGCACCGGCAAGTAGGTGGCGAGCAGGCCCTCGACCAGCGGGTGGTTGAACTGACAGAAGAACTCGTCGCTGCAGTCGGTCAGGCCCTGCTGGTTGAGCTGGGTCATGACGTCGACCGCGGCCAGGCCGGTGAAGGGGTCGGCGTTCCAGGTGGACGAGTAGAAGTTGAGGGGCGAGAGGACGCTGCTGTCGCCGGCGAACTCGGTGACGAAGGCGTGGCCCTCGGCCATGAAGGCGTCGACGGCGAGGCTGACGACCTCCTTGTAATTGCCGCCGAAGTTGAGCCAGTCGATCTTGAGCGGATTGACGAGGACGTGGCGGTAGTTGGTGGGGATCGCCCGGCCGTCGCCGAGGCTGAAGGCGCGGATGTCCATGTCGTCGACCGCGGCGATCCGGGTCAGGCGGATCGGGACGCAGCCCTCGGGCTCGGCGAAGTTCAGGACGATCGGGTGGATGCTCTTGAGGCCCTCGCCGTTGTTGAGCTTGAAGGCGACGACGCTCTGGCCCTCGTCGAGGTACTCCTGAAGGATCGGCTCGGCGTTGGGGTCCTGCTGGTAGCCGTTGTCGCCCAGCCACTGCATGATGTCGCCGGCGTTCATGCCCGCGAGGACGACGACCTCGAAGGCGCCGACGGTCTCGATCTTCTTGACGTCGACGCCGGTGTCGGTGCCGCCCTCGGTGCCGTCGCCGGTGAAGGAGCCGCCGGAGGTGGTCGCCGGGAAGCCGCCGCTGTCGTCGCCGCAGAACTCGAAGCTGTCCTGCAGGCCGTAGGTCGGGACGGTGGCGTTCAGCAGCTCCTGGAACAGCAGCTCGCTGCCGACCGAGAAGGTGGGCACCTCGGGCAGCGGGATCAGCCAGGCGAATTGTTGGGCGTTGGTGTCAGGGTCGTAATTGATCTGGATGTGGACCTCGACCTGACCCTGGTCGATGACGAAGAGGATGTTCTCGCCGGTCTGGTCGACCGGCATGGCGTTGGGCCCAGGCTCGCAGACGGTGCCGCCGCAGGCGTCCGCCCGGCTCGGCGGCAGCGCGGACAGCAAAAGAGCGGTCAAAGGTAGGGCATAGGCGCAAGTCGATCGCAACATCGCCGCGATCGTCGCCCGTGGTCGCTGCCGGCGCAACCCTGCGGAGCGACGTTCTGCGAGGCTTCGCGGCGGCGGTTCACTCGTGAACAGGACGTCCCGGACGGGGGAGCGAGTCGCGCTTGCAAGGACGACTGCTCGTGCTCGGTGTGTGATGCTGCAAACAAGCGCGGCAGTTGAGTTTTTCACCCGCCCGGAGCTAGGTCCAAGGCGCGGCCGCCGGGCTTGCGCGGCGCCGAGTTTTTGCCAAAGATCCGCGCGATGACGAAGGCGGACATCATCGAGCGCGTATGCGAAGAAGTCGGCGGCTTCTCCAAGAAGGAGGCCGCCGACGTTGTCGAGGTGGTGTTCGAGCTGATGAAGAACACGCTCGCCGAGGGCGAGAAGATCAAGATCTCGGGGTTCGGCAACTTCGTCGTCCGCGCCAAGAACCCGCGTCCGGGCCGCAACCCGCAGACGGGCGTGCAGATCACGATCGACGCCCGCAGGGTGCTGACGTTCAAGCCGAGCAACGTGCTGAAGGCCGCGCTCAACGCGTAGCGAGACGGCGATGAGCGGCGCAGACGAGGACGCGGGACAGACGAGCCGGCGCAAGGCGGCGAGCGAGAGCGGCGCGAGCGAGGCCCCGGCCAAGCCGCGCGCGCGCGGGCGGACGAAGAAGGTCAGCGCGGCGGCGGGGCCCGACCTCGGGTCCGACAAGCTGTACTTCAAGATCGGCGAGGTGGCGCAGATCGTCGGTGTGCCGGCCTACGTGCTCCGCTACTGGGAGACCGAGTTCAAGGTGATCCGCCCGCAGAAGTCGCGGACGCAGCAGCGGGTCTACCGGCGCCGCGACGTCGAGACGCTGCTGAAGATCAAGCACCTGCTGTACGCGAAGAAGTTCACGATCGCCGGGGCGCGCCAGCAGCTGCGCCTCGGCGGCGACGCGGTCGAGATGGCGCCGCCCGCGAGCAGCTACCTGGCGTCGCAGTCGCTGGCGGCGCTGCGCGAGTCGCTCGACGAGATGATCGCGTGGGTCGAGAACGCCGAGACGATGGCGAGCACCGCCGCCGACCCGGTCGAGTTCATCCGCACACACGGCGGCGCCCGGGCCCTGATCGACGAGGCCGCGGCCGCGGGCGAGGCGCAGCCGCTGCTGCAGCGCACCGGCCGCGAGCCGCTGTGAGAGCCCCGCTCACGGCGGGCGGTGGGCGCCAAGGCGCCGAGGACGGCGCGTCCGCGGGCCCGGGAGGGCATCCGGAGCGCCCGGCGTGCGAGCGTCCGCCCGGGCGATCCGCGTCGGCCGGCGCGCTTCGTGAGTTTGCCGGCCGAGCCGGTGCGGCAGGGGGCTTGCCGGCGCGGGGCAAAGCACGTATACCGGCGCTCCGTTTCGGGGCGTAGCGCAGCCTGGTAGCGCACTAGACTGGGGGTCTAGGGGTCGGAGGTTCGAATCCTCTCGCCCCGACAAACGAGAAGAGCCGACAGGTTTCCCCTGCCGGCTCTTATTTTTTTGCGGTCTGTTCGCGGCGGGCGCTCGCGGGCTTTTCGCGGCCGGGCCGCCGGCTCGTCTGTGCTACAAGGCGCGGCGTGTCGCAAAGGCCGCTGATCCTGGTCACCAACGACGACGGCATCCTCGCGCCCGGGATCCTGGCCCTGGCCGAGGCGGTGGCGCCGCTCGGCGACGTGGTGGTGTGCGCGCCGGAGACCGAGCGCAGCGGCTCGTCGCACGCGATCACCCTCCACTCGCACCTGCGCGTCGACGAGGTCCGCCCGGGTTGGCACCGGGTCAACGGGACGCCGGTCGACTGCGTGTACCTGGCGTCGCTGCACCTGTGCGAGCGCCGGCCGGCCCTGGTCGTGTCGGGGGTCAACCCGGGCTATAACCTCGGCTCCGACGTGTTTTACTCGGGGACGGTCGGGGGCGCCGCCGAGGGCTTCATCCGCGGGGCGTCGGCGATGGCGGTGTCGGTCCACGCGCGCGAGTCGCCGCGGGTGGCGATCCCGGTGGTGCGGACGCTGGCCCGCATGCTGCTGGCCCAGCCGTCGCTCAGCCTGCTGAACGTCAACATCCCGTGGATCTCCCACAGCGCGCCGCCGCCGGAGGGGCCGCCGGAGGTGCTGGCGGAGGGGCTGCCGATCGTGGTCACGCGGCTGGGCGCGCGGCCCTACGTCGAGCAGGTCGAGCGGCGCCAGGACCCGCGCGGGATGGCCTACTTCTGGATCGGCGGGCCGCCCCGCGACGCCGGCGAACACGAGGGCGAGGACACCTGGGCGGTCAAGCGCGGCTTCGTGTCGGTGACCCCGCTGGTCCTCGACATCACGGCGCCCGATCTGTCACCGTGGCAGGCGATGCTCTCCGGCACGACCGTGCAGGTCGATCCGCAGAGCGAGCAGTAGAGCGAAGCGAGCAGTGAGGACCGAGACGATGCGCGAGAGCCTCGATTTTCGCATGTCCGAGTCGGAGCGCGCGGCGGCGCTGCGCGACGTCGGCAGCCTGATCCGCGGGGTGCCCGACTTCCCGTCGCCGGGGATCCTGTTCCGCGACATCACCCCGGTGCTGCGCGACCCGGGGGCGATGGCCGCGGCCCTGCGCCTCCACCTCGACGCGGTCGCCGACCTCGCCGGCTCGATCGACCGCATCGTCGGCGTCGAGTCGCGCGGGTTCCTGTTCGGCATGCCGATCGCCCACGCGCTCGGGGTCGGCTTCGTGCCCGCGCGCAAGCCCGGCAAGCTGCCCGCGGCCACTGTGACGCAGTCCTACGCGCTCGAGTACGGCGAGGGCACGCTGCACATGCACGCCGACGCGATCGACGCCGGCGACCGGGTGCTGCTGGTCGACGACCTGCTGGCCACCGGCGGGACCGCCAGCGCGGCGGCCCGGCTGGTCCAGCGCCTCGGCGGCGAGGTGGTCGCCAGCCTGTTCCTCATCGAGCTGCCGTTCCTGAAGGGGCGCGAGCGCCTGGCGCCGCTGCGGGTCGAGGCGCTGCTGCCCTTCTGAGCAGGTCCCGAGGGGCATGCTCTCGAGGGCATGCGCGAAAGGGCATGTGCGAAAGGGCATGTCCGTGAGCGCAGGCGATCCGTCTCGCCGCGGCGGGCCGTCCCTGTCCGCAGCTCGGCGGCAGCGACGCGCCCGAGGTGCAGGATGCGATGTTCGCGACCGGCGACCGGGGGCGCTGGCGTGGGGCCGCTGTCGCGGCCGGTCCGACCAGGAGACGCTCTGGTGCCATGCTGCGACGGGCGATGGCGGGGCGGCCGACTCGGGGCTCGCGGGCGCGCGGCGTGGGTGACGGCGATCGCACGCTGCGAGGGCTGACCCGCGGCAGGTGCCATACTGGGCGGTCGGGTGCGTCGCGGACGACGCCGGCGACGGGCTCGCAGCGGCCCATTCGGAGCAGACGGTCATGCCCTTGCCCAAGCCACCTCACACCGCGCTCGTGCTGTCGGCGGGCGGCGTGCGGGGCGCGTACCAGGTCGGGGTGCTCGACGGGCTGGTCGAGGTGCTCGGGCTGCGCGGGGCGAAGGGGCCGCCGATCTTCAGCATCTTCGCCGGGACGTCGGTCGGTGCGCTCAACGCCGCGTACCTGGCCGCCAACGCGCACCACGCCGATCACCGCGTCGCCGGGCTGGTGGACGTGTGGCAGCGGCTCGAGCTGCGCGACACCCTGCGCTTCACGCCGCTGTCGCTGTGGGGCTGGCCGTTCTGGCACCTGCCGGGGCGCTACGCGAAGTACGACAGCCGGATGTCGCCGTACGTGGGGCGCTCGCTGTTCGACCCGCGCCCGACCGAGCGCTTGCTGGGGCGCGTGATCGCGTGGGACCGGCTGCACGCGAACATCGACGCGTCGGTGGTCCGCGCGCTGACGATCGCGGCGCTCGACGTGTGCGACGGGCGGACGACGCTGTTCGCCGAGCTGGCGCCGGGGGTCACGCTGCGCCCGTGCCACACGCACCGGCGCACGCTGCTGAAGCCGATCGACGCCCAGCGGGTGCTGGCCTCGTCGGCGCTGCCGCTGGTGTACCCGGCGCGCAACATCGAGGGGCGCTACTACATGGACGGGGCGGTCCGCTTCGGCACGCCGATCGGCCCGGCGCTGCGGGCCGGGGCCGACCGGGTGATGGTCATCTCGCTGCTCGAGCGCTCGCCGGCGCCGGTGCCGATGGACGCGCCCGACTACCCCGGCTTCTTGTTCATGCTGGGCAAGCTCTGCAGCGCGCTGCTGCTCGACCCGGTCTCGCACGACATCGACAACCTGCTGCGCATCAACGAGATGTTCGAGGCGATCGACGAGGCGCTCGGCGCGGCGGAATTCAAGGCGGTGACGGAGCGCCTCGACGCGGCCGGCGACCTGCCGTACCGCCGGGTGCCCACTCTTGTGTTCAGGCCGAGCGAGGACATCGCGGCGCTCACCGCGGACTTCATCCGCCGCGACCTCGTCCGCTCGGGGATCGGACCGATCCGGCAGCTGCTCATCCGCGGCGTCAGCCGCTCTCACATCGCCCGGACGACGGAGCTGGCGTCGATCCTGCTGCTCGACGGGAGCCTGGCGACGCGGCTCATCGCGCTCGGCCGCCACGACGCTTTCGCGGCGAAGGACCGGATCCTCGAGTTCTTCGGGTGAGCCGCGGTGGTGCGGGACGAGCCGCGTCAGCCGGACACAGCTCAGGTGGGGAAGAACTCGGGCGTGCTCATCGAGAATGTTCGTGAGGACATGCTCGATCGAGCATGTCCTCATGAACATGGACGGCAGCGGCGCCCCACGCAGGCGGCGGGGCGAGCCGCAGCCGATTCACTCAGCGGCGCGGCCGAGGCGGCGGGCCAGGGCCCAGGCGGGGAAGATCTGGCGGTAGAGGTCGTAGTCGAGGACGGCAGTGTTGAAAAAGACGCCGCTGGCCCGCTCGCGCGGCCAGCTGCCGTCGGGCTGCTGGCGGGACTGCAGGTAGGCGATGGCGCGCTCGATCGCGGGCGCCTCTTCACCTGTCTCGGCGGCCATGAGCGTGAGGACAGCCCAGGCGGTCTGCGCGACCAGGCTCGGCTCGTGCGGCGGGAGCTGGACGTCGCGGCCGTCGAGCAGGCCCTCGAAGCTCTCGCCCCAGCCGCCGTCGGGTCGCTGGCGGCGGACCAGCCAGGCGACGGCGCGGCGGATCGCGGGGTGGTGGCGGGGGAGGCCGGCGGCGAGCAGGGCGTGGACGGCGAAGAAGCTGCCGTAGGTGAAGTTGATGCCCCAGAAGCCGAGCCAGCCGCCGTCGGGGTGCTGGGCGCCGAGGAGGAAGGCGACGCCGCGCTCGATGGCGGCGTCGACGTCGGCGAGGAGGCCGGGCGGGACGGCGTCGCCGAGGCGGGTGCGCGCGAGGGCGAGGCCGCGGACGCAGCTGGCGGTGCACTCGGTGTACGAGTACTCGAGCATGCAATTGCCGTAGATCTCGGCCGGGTTGAAGTGCTTGAGGACGAGGCTGCCGCGGCGCGGCTCGTAGGAGCCGAACCCGCCGTCCTCGTTCTGGCGGCGCAGGACGAACCGGATGGCGGCGAGCTGGCGCTCGCGCGGGAGCGGCTCGGCGAGCCGGTGATCGGCGCAGTGGATCAGGGCCTCGAGCGCCTCGGCGGTGCAGTCGCTGACGGGCCACGGGTGGCGCTCGTCGGCGAAGCCCCAGCCGCCGTCGGCGGGCTCGCGGTAGTGCTCGGCGCCGCCGGGGATGTCGCCGCGGATCTGCGCGGTCGCCAGCCAGGCGGCGGCGTCGCGGCCGAGCACCTGGCCGACGGGGCTGGTCGGGCCCTCGCACAGCGCCTGCAACAGGAAGGAGGTGTCCCAGATGTCGCTGCGGGCGCCGCAGATCCGCGCGCCGTCGACGTCGTCCTCCCAGAACCAGTACTCGAGGCCGCGGAAGGCAAGGTCTTGCTCGGGGTGGCGCGGGTCGTGGTGGTGCAGGGCGAGGTTGAACAGCAGGCCGTTGACGGGGCTGAGGCAGACGTGGCCGGTGCTGCGCAGCTCGAACAGGACGTGCTCGATGGCGCGGGCGAGGGCCTTCTTGCGCACGAGGCCGGGGGCGACGCGGTCGAGCGCCCGCATGGCGGCGAAGGCGGCGCGCAGGCCGGCACCTGGCGCTTCGTACAGATCGGTGGCAGCGATGTCGTCGCGGTGGGCGCGGAACGGGGCGCGGTCGTAGCCGCCGTCGTAGAGCTCGTCGCGGATGGCCCGAAGGACAGGTGAATCGGGGGCCTGGACGCGGGCGCCGTAGAGGTAGCTGAGCCCGAGGTAGATCAGGCGCATGTGGCAGTAGAGGCGGCGCGGGTGGACCGGCGCCGCGTCGGGCAACAGCCACATCTCGGGCAGGATCGGCTGGACGCACTGCCACGGGTAGAGGCCGAGGAGGGCCAGCCAGATCCGCCCCCACGTCGGGTTCTTCGTCACGCCGCCGTGGGCCCGGATCCACCGCAGCGCGCCGGCGGCCAGCGGGTCGTCCGGCGGGTAGTCGAGCAGGCGCAGGGCGACGTAGCCGAGCGTGGTGTGGAACAGCCAGCTCTCGCTGTCGGGGTGCATGCCCCAGCCGCCGTCGTCCCGCACTTGCCGCTCGAGCGCGAGGCGGATCCGCTGCCGTCGCACCGGGGCGATCGGCCGCCCGAGGACGTGACACGCGATCACGTACTGGCACACGAGCATCGGGTTCCAGATCACCTCGCCGCCGACTGCGCCCTTCTTCGCCTGCACGCCGCGGAGGTGCTGCAAGGCCCGCTCGTAGGCGTGGGCGAGGTCGCTGCGGGGATCGGAGACGGTGGCCGGGGTCACGAGGGGAGGGTGGCAAAGCGAGCGGCCAAGCGGTGTGCGCTGGATCGCAGGGCGCTCGGGCGAGCGCTCGGCTGCAGCAAGCGGCGAAGATGCTGCCGTCGACGGGGGCGCCGGCGTCGGTGGAGTGCGGCTCGTCGATGGACAGCGCGACCGTGGGCTCGAGCGCGGCGGACTGTGGGTGTGCACGTTCCTTGGGCGCGGTCATGGACCGCCGGATCCCCCGAGGTGAACCCGGACCCCTGAGACTCGGGCTGGAGCGCGAAGCGGATCCGTCCGCGGCAGCAGTCGGGCTCGAGGAAGTCGGTGGCGCAGGTCCAGGTCTGGCCCGAGCGGCGGAAGTCGTGCGAGTCGGCCGGCGGCGCTGCCAGCAGGCGGTGCAGCCCTCGTCGCAGTCGGGCCCGTCCGGGACGACCGAGAGCGTGTTCGCGCTGGCCTCGAGCGGAGCGCCGGTGCTGGACTGCTGAGGTCGAGGCGGCGACTGCCGGTCTGCCGGACGAGCCGGCCAGATCCGTGGCGACATCGGCTATGATCTTTAAGACATGTTCATAAGAACACGGCATTAAAGCCATGTTTTCATGGGCATGTCCTTGAAGGCGAGCTGGCGGGCGGCGACGGCCTCCCGGACGGGGGGCGACTGCGGGCGAGCTCGTCGACGGGCCGTGCGGAGCAGGACCTGGACGGGGTGCCCGCAGGGTCGTAAGGACATGTCGAAAAGGCTATGTCTTTTTGGGCATGTCCTTGAGGGCGAGCAGGGCGAGGGCGGCGCGGGCGTCGGCGACGGCCTCCTGGACGGCGGGGCGGCGGCTGCGGGCGAGCTCGTCGAACAGCGGCTGGCCGGTCTGCGGGGCCATGCGGAGCAGGGCGTAGGCGGCGCGGACGCGCATGACTGCGGGGGTGAGCCAGCCGCGGGCGATCTTCAGGGCCTGCGGGACGGCGGCTGGCGGGGCGGCGGGGCCGAGCGCGGCGAGGGCCTCGAGGGCGCGGCCGCGATCGTCCGAGCGCTGCAGGGCGAGCAGCAGGGGCGGGCCGCCGCGCGGGTCGCGGGCGGCGGCGAGGCCGAGCGCGGCGGCGAAGACGAGGTCGGCGGCGGCGCCGGGATCGGCGACCACGGCGGCGAGGCGGGCGCAGGCCTCGGGGCCGGGCGGGTCGAGCTCGGCGAGCGCGTGGACGAGGGCGAGGCGGACGTGCGGGTGCGACTCGCCGTCGAGGGCGGCGCACAGGGCCGGCTCGGCGGCGCGACCGGCGAGCTCGACGAGGCCGCCCGCGGCCTGGAACCGCAGGTCGGGCGCAGGGGCGCGGAGAGCGGCGGTGATCCGCGCGAGCGCGGCCTCATAGGTGACTCGGGACAGGTCGCTCGGGACATGTCCCGGAGGACGCAGGGGATGCGGCGCGGCCGGCGGGGCCTCGGCGAGGCGCGGGCCCTCGTGCTCGTCGGGCTTGAGGAGGTGCTCGGGGGCCGCGGCGAGGCCGAGGAGGACGCAGGTGATGGCGGCGCACTCGCGCAGGTAGCCGGCGTCGGGCCCGGGATCGGCGTCGCGCAGCCAGGGGTCGATGCGGGCGATGACGTCGGGCTCGCCGAGCTGACCGAGGCCGGTCGCGGCCATGGCCCGGATCGCCACGAGGGGATCCTCGAGCGCGGCGGTCAGGGCCGCGACCACGGCTTGGCCGCGCGGGTGGCCGCCGGCGAGGTGCAGCGCGGGCGGCGGATCGCCCAGCTCCGCCAGCAGGGCCGCCGCCAGGTGACGCACCGCGACGCTCCGCGACGTCGGGTCGGGCGAACGCGCGTCGCGCAGGGCAGCCTCGAGGGTGATGGGGAGCGACGGCATGGATTGGAAGGTGCGGTCAGGCCGGCTCAGGCGCCGGGAAGCGCGAAGAGCGGCGCGAGCAGGTCAGAAGGCGGGACGAGGCGGATCGGGCTGTCCTTGCGGACAGGCACGAGGACGAGGGGACGTGGCGGGCGAGCGGCGGAGCGGGCTGTCCTGGCGGACATGGGGCGAGGTCGGTCGTCCGGCGAGGGGGCGGGCTGTCCGTCGGGACAGGCATGAGGACGACGGCGTCGTGCGGGGCGAGCGGACAAGGGGCTGTCTTTGAGGACAGGCGGTGAGAGCGTCGTCCGAGCAGGGACGGAGCGGGCTGACCGCCGGGACAGACTGGACAGCCGGGGCGAGCGAACCGTGTGGGCTGGCCTTGAGGACAGGTGTGAAGGCGCGGAGGGGGCTGACCGTCGGGACAGGCGTGAGGACGACGGCGTCGTGCGGGGCGAGCGGGCGAGGGGCTGTCTTTGAGGACAGGCGGTGAGAGCGTCGTCCGAGCAGGGACGGAGCGCCGGGACAGACTGGACGGCCGGGGCGAGCGAACCGTGTGGGCTGGCCTTGAGGACAGGTGCGAAGGCGTGGAGCGGGCTGACCGCCGGGACAGACTGGATGGCCGGGGCGAGCGAACCGCGTGAGCTGGCCTTGAGGACAGGTACGAACGCGCCGGCGGGCGGGCCGGCGCGATCTCGCGGCCGCGCGGGGCGGGCTGTCCGCAGGGACAGGTCGCGGACGCGGGCCGTCTCAGGTGCGGGCGCGCTGGGGGGCGTCGGGGGCCGGGGCGGTGCTGCCGAACAGGCGGATCATCTCGCCGCGCATGCGCCCGGTGAGGCGGAGGCGCAGCATCTTCATGTCGCCGATGAGGGACCACAGCGGGTACTTGAAGCTGGCGGGCTTGTTGCGCTCGATGAAGAAGTGGCCGATCCACGCCGGGCCGTAGCCGATCACCAGCGCCAGCGGGAACAGGCTCCAGCGGCCGTGCCAGGCGATCCAGGCCAGGAAGAGGTAGGCGCTGCTGGTCCCGATGTAGTGCAGCGCGCGATTGACGGGGTGACGGTGCTCGCCGAGGTAGAACGGCCAGAACTCGGAGAAATCGCGGGGCGCGGGCATCGCCCCGACCATACGCCGCGGCCGGGCGGCCGTCACGCGCAGACGCGGAGGCTGGCCGAAAAGACAGGTTGTGCGCGAGATCGCCGGACCTGCAGGAGCCGGTGGCCCCGCGCGAGTGAACGCGCAGAGCGGGCCTCGCGCAGGGCCCTGGGGGCATGTGGCGCCAGGTCGACCGTCGTCCGCTCGCGGCCGTGGTGCGGCGACATTGTGCGCCGGGTGGGTAGAGGCGGCGAAGATGACCGCAAGGACAGGCGGAGCGCCTCGCCGCCGCGCTGGCGCCTGGGCGGGGACCGGCGGGCGACGGGCGGAGCCTCGCGGCCGCGCCGGGGCTCGCCTGACGCAAATGCCGGCGTGGTGGGGACCGGTGGGGCGGCGCGGGGAGGCGCGGGGGCTGGCGAGGATGACCGCAAGGACAGGCGGGAGTCGCCGCCGGGGGCCGCGCGGGCGCTCGCCCGCAGCAGTACGCCCGCGGGGGAGGACCTGCGGGGCTGCGCGGGGAGGGGCGGGGCCCGCGAGATGACCGCAAGGACAGGCGGGAGGCGCCGCCGGGGCCGCGCGGGGCTGACGTCGACCCCGCAGGCGGGAGTCGCCGCCGGGGCCGTGCAGGCCGACGTCGACCCCGCAGGCGGGAGTCGCCGCACGGGGCCGTGCGGGCCGACGTCGACCCCGCAGGCGGGAGGCGCCGCCGGGGCCGTGCGGGCTGACGGTCGACCCCGCAAGCGGGAGGCGCCGCCGGGGGCGTGCGGGCTGATGGTCGACCCTGCAGGCGCCGGGGCCGTGCGGGGCTGACGATCGACCTCGCAGGCGGGTCGGGACGCGCGGCGGGAAAGTTCGCCGCACTCGGGATCAGCGGGCGAGGCCGTCCTGGGACGCGTCGGCATGGCGCGTCGCAGGCGCACGACAGCGCGGGTGGCGGGGGACGGGTGGGGCCTGGTGGAGAGGCTCAGGGACGGATGGGGAGCGGCGGGGGCTGGATCCGTCCGGCGCGCACGTCGGCGATGAATTCGCGGTCGGCGGCCAGGAATTCGCCGACGGGGAGGGCGGCGAGATCGTGGGCGACGACCGCGGCGTCGGCCTCGAGGCGCAGGGCCGCGAGCCAGTCGGAGCCCTGCCAGGCGCCGGCGTCGACGTGGTAGACGATCAGCAGGACCTCCGGTCCGGGGCCGGGGTAGACGTGGTGCAGGACCTCGGCGACGGCGCCGATCGGCAGGTCGCCGGCGGCCGGACCCCACTCCTCGACGAGCTCACGCCGCAGCGCGGCGCGCGGTGACTCACCGGGCTCGACTTTTCCGCCGGGGAGCTCGAGGGCGCCGGCGCCGTGGCGGGCGCCGGCCGGACGGCGCTGGACGAGGAGGCGGTGGGGGCCGAGCCAGACGAGGCCGGCGGCGACGATGAGGCGGGGCTGCACGCCCGTGGTTGGTACCGCACCCTGGACGCTCGGAAAAGCTACGCCTATCCTCGGCCCACCCCATGCGTCTTTATTCAAGTAAGATCACGACGATCGTCGAAGCCGTGAACAAGACCCTGGTCGACGCGGGCGACCTCGAGGTCAGCGACCGCGAAGAGTTCAAACGGGATGTCGAGTCGATCCTCAAGGAGTACCGACGCAAGGACCGCGAGCTCACCGACCGGGCGAAGGACGAGCTCGAGCGGAAGAAGCTGGCCTACTCCGATCTGTTCAAGGTCAAGCGCTCGATGGCCGAGGAGCAGGACTTCGGGATCGGGGAAGAGGCCTTGAACTGGATCGCCAATCAGCTGCTCGAGCTGTTCATGCAGAGCAAGTTCGTGTCCGAGATCTACGCCGACGACTCCGTGATCCGGAAGAAGCTCAAGGAGATCCTCCGCCGCCACATGCAGGCCGACGAGGACCTCGACCGCGAGGTGCGGCGCCACCTCAAGCACCTCACCGAGAACACCTCCACGTTCGAGATCGAGTACCAGAAGCAGCTCGAGCTCATCAAACGGAAGCACGGTCTCGACTAATGGCTCATATCCTGGTCTACGCCCAGCGCACCCCGCAGGGGATCCATCCGGCCAGCGCCGCGGCCCTGTGCCTCGCCCGCGACATCGGCAGCGAGCGCGGCGCCACGGTCAGCGCGGTCTGTCCCGGCGACGCCGGACGCGCCGACCAGTTCGTCATCGGCGCGGTCAGCCGGTTCGGCGCCGACGGGCTGACGTTCCTCGGCCCCGCCGGCCTGCGGCCGCTGCAGGAGCGCCTGCACCCGCTGCTGGTGTTCGTGCCGCACACCGAAGAGGGCCTGGCCGCCGCGGAGACGCTCGGCGGCGCGGAGGCGCTGTGGCTGCAAGAGCCCGAGGTCGAGTGGGAGCGGCTGGCGTCGATCACCGCGATCGTCGCCGGCACGCTGCCGTGGTACGAGCTGCCGGCGATCATCGACGCCGAGTACGACAACGAGGCGAGCCTGGTCGACCTGCCCGAGTGGGTCGCCCGCCTCGAGCAACACAGCGGCCGCGGCCCGCTGCGTCACTTCGCCCGCGAGGACCTCGACCAGGCCACGCGCGCGGCCCTGGCGTCGATCGGCGCCAAGCCGGTCGGGCCGGAGTACCTCGACCAGCACACGGCCGGGACGCTGCTGTGGCTCGGCGGGGCCGACCAGCCGGTGCCCGAGGCGCTGGCCGCCCGCGGCCCGGGCGCCCGCGTGATCCTGTTCCCGGGCGAGGGCGCCGAGATCGACGTCAGCTGGACGCGCGCCGACTGGGTCCTGCCCGGCGCGTGGCCGGAGGCGGTCAAGCAGCTCCACAGCGAGCTGTGGAAGCCGGTCATCGTGTGACGGGCGCGCCTTGGTGACCGGTCCCGAACGAGCTGTCTCTTCGGCCAGGTCCGCCCTGCGGGCACTGCTCGCCGGCGAGGCGCTGGTCGGGGACGACGTCGGGGACGCGTTCGCCGGCGCGGGCGAGCTGCTCGGCGAGGCGGCGCTGGCCCGGCGCGTGCGCGAGCAGGGCGCGGCGGTGGTGGTCGCGCGCGAGCCGTCGCCGACGCTGCTGCGAGCGCTGCGCGAGCGACCGCCGGCGCTGCTGGTGATCACCGGGCCGGAGCTGCCGGCGGGGTTCACGTCGCGGACGCTCGGGCCGGCGGCGCAGCTGGCGATCGAGGCCGGAGAGCTGGTGATCGTCGGGCCCGACGCGGCGGCGCTGACCGGGCTGCGGGCCGCGTTCGCGGCCGCCGGGATGAAGCCGCGGCTGTCGCTGAGCCCGGCGCCGGCGTGGCTGCCGGAGTGGTTGGCGGCGCCGGAGCTGGCCGGGTGCCGCGTGGCCGGGATGGTGCCGGCGGCGAGCCTGCACGCAGGCTGGGCCCGCTGGGCCCGCAGCGCCGGGGCGCGCCAGGTGGTGGTGCCGCTCGGGGTCGAGGCGCCGCGCGTCGATACGCCGCGCCACCCGTCGCTCGGCCAGGCGGCGGCCGCCCACGCGCTCGAGCGCCTGACCGGGCCGGTGTTCCCGAGCCCGGGGGTGCTGGCGCTGCTGCTGGACGCGGAGAGCATGTCGCCGAGGACAGGTCCCTCAGGGCATGTCGCGGAGAGCATGTCCGAAGAGTCCGCCGCCGCGGCGCTGTGGCGCCAGGCCCGGCGGGCGCTGCCGCTGCAGGGCGACGACCAGGGGATGGAGGCGCCGCACCCGGGCCTGAGCCGGGGCGGGCCGGCGAACGCGACCACCGACGCGTTCCTGGCCCAGCGGGCGCTGCTCCGCCGCGAGCGCGCGGAGTCGCTGGTGCGCGCGGCCGCCGACGAGGTCGCGCCGTCCATCGATCCGGCCGCGCTGGGCCGGGCGGAGGAGGTGCTGCGCTCGGCCGGGCAGGCGCTGTCGGAGCACGAGAGCAAGGTGGTGCTGCGCGGGTTCGGCATCGAGGTGACGCGCCAGGCGGTCGCCGGCTCGGCCAGCGGCGCGGCCCAGTTCGCCGAGCAGATCGGCTTCCCGGTGGTGCTGAAGGCGGTCAGCCCCGACCTCCGCCGCAAGCAGGAGCTCGGGGCGGTGGTCCTCGACCTGACGACGTCGGCGGCGGTCCGCCGGGCCTACGCGACGGTCGTCGCCAACGTCGAGGAGCGGGCGCCGACGGCCCACCTCGACGGGGTGCTGGTGGCCGAGCAGATCGGCGAGGGCCTCGAGATCCACTGCGGCGCGGTGGCGCTGCAGAGCGGCGAGACGGCCCTGTTCGGGCGCGCCCTGGCCGGGCACCAGGAGGTGGTGCTGCGCCTGTCGCCGCTCGACCCGGCCGAGGCGATGCTGTTCGCCCAGGCGATCGTGGCCGGGGTGCCGCTGCGCCGCAAGGACGACCCGGGCCTGCGCGAGCTGGCCGGGCTGCTGCTCCGCCTCGACGCGCTGGTCCGCCACTTCGGGGCCGCCAGCGCCGACAGCGAGGGCCGGCTCGAGCTGGTCGACCTCAGCCCCGTGCGCCTGTGCGCCGGTCCCCGCGGCTACGTGACCCTCGACGCGCGCATCGTCCAGCGGGCGCATCTCGAGGGGCTGTAAGGCTGTACTCGGGGACATGCTCGAAGGGGCATGTCCCGTGGGGCATGTCCTGAGGTGGGGGGCGATGGGCGGGGGCGAGGCGCGTTGCATCTTCCAGGGTCGTCTCGACGGGCAGGAGGCGCGAGGTACAGCGGGGGCTTGTCTGGTCGGACCGGGATGCCGACGAGCGCATCTCCAGGGCACCGCGAGGAGCCAAAGGCGCGGTGGCATCGAAGGGCACGTCCGCGAGGAAAGGCAGGAGGCGCAGAGGACGCTCCGGCTCACATCAGGACATGTTCATGGGGGCATGCTTGAAGCGTAATGTCCAATGGGACATGTCTTTTTAGACAGACATTCGTTCAGCGCGGGCGGTCGTTGCGGCGCCAGCGGGCGTCCTGGGCGCTGAGCTCGCGGATGGTGGCGATGGCCTCGCGGACGGCCTCGCGGACCGGGAAGAACCGGCGGCAGCCGGCCTCGTCGCAGCGACGCTGCCCGTCGGGGGTGTAGGGGTCGCGCTGACGGGCGCGCAGGGCCGGCAGGGCGTCGCGGTGGCCGATCTTGCCGAGGGCGACGGCGGCGGCCTCGCGGGTGCCAGGGTCCTCGTCGCTGAGCCACTGCGTGAGCGAGCGGGCGAGCGGCGCCGACTCGTGGAGGCGCAGGGCCGTGTCGCAGCGCTCGCCGAGGCTGGCGACGTGGCGCGACCACTGGCTGCTGAAGCTGCCGAGGTAGATGCCGGCCTCGTTCGGGTCGCACGGGTCCCACGAGGGCCGATTGGCGACGGCGCCGATCGCCTCGAGCGCGCGCTGACGAGGACCGTCGGCCAGGTCCGGCAAGATGTGCCCGAGCTCGGTGAGGGCGGCGCGACCGGCGACGTCGGCCAGGCCCTCGATGGCGTGGACGCGGGCCTCCCAGGCCTCGGAGCCGCGACGACCGAGGCGAGCGAGGGCTGCGCTGCGCAGCGGCTCCGGCGTCCGCTCGAGCGCGGCGCGGAGCTCGGCGGGCTCCGCGTCGCGGCCGGCGGTGAGGAGGGCGCCGCGGTACATCCGCTGGACGTCGAAGCCGGCAGAGGCCAGGCGGGCGGGGCCGTAGTCCATGCTGTCGGGGGCTGGCTTCGGGACCATGTCCCGCGGGCCATCCACGTCGAGGAGCCGCTCGGGCACGGCGACGCGGCAGTCGCCGGCCCGCTCGGCGCTGCGGATCGCGCCGCGGACCTGCTCGCTCCAGCGGTACGAGACGCTGGTGCCGCACATGCCGCCGCCGGGGTCGGCGCGGCGGTAGAGCTCGCCGGCCAGAGCGGGATCGCCGAGCAGCTCGGCGCCGAGAGCGAGGTCGCGGAAGACGTAGGAGTAGCGGGCGCCGCCCCACGCCCAGTGGCTCTCCGCGCTGCCCTGGAGCGGGCCCGGGAAGCCGAGCCGGGCCAGGTAGGCGCGGCCGTTCTGCACGAGGCCGAGGACGTCGCCGCGGGCCCTGGCGTCGCTGGCGGCGGCGGCCAGGCGATCGTTCTCGGGATCGGGCGCGGCCGGGGTCAGCGGGCTGCCGGGGCTGGCCTCGACCGCGCCGCCGACGACCGGGCCGGCGTCGGTGACCGCGGCGAAGAAGTAGGCGAGGTCGTCGAGCTCGGCGGAGGTAGGCGCCTCGCCGCGGAGGACGCCGCCGTGGCGGCGGAGGACGGCGAAGTCGGCCAGGGCGAGGCGGGCGGCCGCGACCTCGGTGCGGGTCGGCGGGGCGCAGCGGGCCTTCGGGACCGCGTCGGCCATGGCGCGGGTGAGGATCGCCTCGAGGCTGCGCTCGGCGGAGTAGATGCCGATGGCCTCCAGGCGCAGGAGGACCGGCGCGTCGGCGGGCAGGCCGATCTCGCCGAGAGTGTCGAGGAGGTGGCCGGTGGCGGGCTCCTGGGCCAGCGCCGGGCAGGAGGTGGCGTTGCAGGCGGCGACCATGTCCTCGAGGACATGGACGACGTCGGCCCGCCCGAGACCCGCCGCGCCGGCCAGCTCGGCGCGGGTCTGCTGGCCCGGGTGGGCGAGCCCGGCCCGCTCGACCGCGGCCCGGGCGGCCTTCGCTGCGCTGTCCCAAGAGACCTGTCCCGAAGTGCTGGTCGATGCGGCGGCGGGAGCGAGGGCGAGGACGAGCGCGAACGCGGCGGGCGTCATGCCCGGTCAGACAGAGGCGCGGGGCGCCGGTTCCCGCGACGAAGCAGGCGCGTCTGCAGACGGTCCGCGGGGAGTGCAGGGACGCGCGGCGCCGGCGTGCACGAGGTCACGAGGTGACGCGGACACGGGCGCCGATGCAGGCAGCGGTGAAGAGGCATTGCCCGCGAAGCAGCGACCGAGATCGCTAGGCGAGGCGGGTACGAGCGGGAGTCGCCGTGGACTGATGCGGCGAACCCAGTGTATGCGCGCGAAGGACGGGCCTGGCTCGCCTTCGCCCTGGATTGCAGCCCCTGGATCGCCAGCGGCCGCGGGCCCCCGCGACGCGCAAGCCGCCGGTGCGCGACGCCGAGGGCGGCCGCGCATGTGCGAGGGGACATGTCCTCGCGGACATGCCCCTGCGGCCAGCCTACTTGTTCGCCTCGGGCGGGGCGCTGGGCGGGAACAGGAGGCTCAGGGTGATGGCGCCGCCGATCAGGACCGACACGACCCCGAGCGAGATGCCGATGGGGATGTGGAACGGCTCGATGTGGGGCGGGTAGCCGACGCCGAGCAGCATCTTGGCGCCGACGAACGAGAGCACCAGGCCGAGGCCGTACTTGAGCAGCCAGAAGCGGTCGATGACGTTCTCCAGCAGGAAGAACATCGCCCGCAGGCCCATGACGGCGCACACGTTGCTGGTGAAGACGATGAACGGGTCGGTGCTGATGCCGAAGATCGCGGGGATCGAGTCGAGCGCGAACACCACGTCGGCGGTCTCGACCATCAGCAGGGTGACGAACAGGGTCGTCACGTAGCGCTTGCCGTCGCGGCTGACGAAGAAGCGCGGGCCCTGGAATTCCTTGGTGACGCGGAAGTAGCGCTCGGCCCAGCGCTTGACCCAGTTGTCCTGGCCGGCCTCGTCGCCGTCGCCGCCCTCGCGCACGAACAGCAGGCGCAGGCCGGTGAACACCAGGAAGCCGCCGAACAGGTACAGCGACCAGGTGAACATCTCGATCAGCGCCAGGCCGGCGACGATGAAGATGCCGCGCAGGATCAGGGCGCCGAGGATCCCGGCGAACAGGATCCGGTGCATGTACTCCTGCTGCACCCGCATGTAGCGGAACAGCACGATGAAGACGAAGATGTTGTCGACCGAGAGCGCCTTCTCGATCACGTAGGCGCTGAGGAACTCGAGCGCCTTCTCCTCGCCGTAGGCGTGCCAGACCCAGCCGTTGAAGGCCAGGCTCAGCAGCACCCAGATGCACGACCACATCAGCGCCTCGCGCATCGACACGCGGTGCGGCTTGCGGTTGAAGAGCCCGAGGTCGATCGCCAGCAGGACGAGGATGCCGACGAGGAACGCGCCCCAGGTCAGGGGTGAGCCGACGGATTGAAACAAAGTGAGGCTCGCTCAGCTCGCGGGGGTCGTCTTGTCGGTGATCAGCGCCATCGAGTCGGCCTTGACCTGGATGGTCAGCTTGCGCGGCTTCGACTCGGCGTCGTAGCGCAGATCGACGAGCGTGCCCGTGAACGAGATCGGCAAATTGCGACCGAGCGGCCGGCCGAGCTCCTCCGTGGAGAAGATCCGGTAGTCGATGGTGATCTCGAACAGCACCGGCTCGGTGACGTGGGCGAAGGTCTCCCACGCGCCGTGCTCCGAGCCCTCGACGCCCGCCGCGAGGCCGTTGCCCGCCTCCGTGACCGCCTGCCCGCGGAAGCTGCCCGGCTTCTCCTGCAGCGACTTGACGAAGTCGTCGCGCTCCTGGGGCTTCATCGAGTTGAAGCTCTCCAGGTTCTTCTTGTTAAAGGTGAGGTCGGCGCCTTGCGGGTCGTACGCCGCGGGGAGCGCCAACAGGTCCTTCTTGGGCTGGCTGCACCCAGAGACGGCAAGCAATGCGCTGGTGAAGAAGAGCGCGGTCAGACTGCGGCGCATGGGCCGGAAGCTAGCACGGAACTTTCGGAGGAGGGATGGTCACAAGAGCGCACCGTCCGGCGGCACCGCCAGGACGGCCGCGTCGCCGAGCGCCCGGGCCAGCGCGGCCCGTGCGTCGCCCGCTCGCCCGGCATGCTCGCCGATGGCCTCAAAGGTCACGCGCACGACGCAGCGCAGCCGCCCGTCGTCGCCGCTCAGCCAGCGCGGATAGGACCCGATCTCGACGTCCGGATACTCGGCCACGACCCGGTTCAAGCTGGCCGCGAGGTCGGACTCGTCCATCTCCGTGTGCAGGGTCTCCAGCGCCCAACCACCGGCGTCGGGCAGCTCGCCGGGGATCTTCTCGAGCGCCTCGATCTTGGCCCGGCACAGCTCCGGGATGCCGGGCAGCACGTAGATCCGCCGCGCACTCGCCTGCGCACCCGCGGGCAGGTCGATCCGCATCACCGGCCAGCCGCGGGCGGCCGTCAGCGCGGTGCCCTCCGGCAGGTCGGCCATCTTCAGCGCGGCCTCGGTGATGCGCTCGCCGAAGTGGGCGCGCAGGGTCCGCTCCATGTCCGGGTCGCGCAGCAGCGGGCGACCGATCGCCCGCGCGATCGCCTCCATCGTCACGTCGTCGTGGGTGGGGCCGACGCCGCCGCTCGTGAACACCAGCGGCACGCGGCCGAGGAGGCGCAGCAGCGCCTCGCCGATCGCGCCGAGGTCGTCCTCGACGGTGCACATCTCGACCAGGCGGATCCCTCGCCGGCGCATCATCTTCGCCAGCTCGTGGCCGTTCTGGTCGCGGATCTTGCCGCTGAGGAGCTCGTTGCCGATGAGGAGGACGGCGGCGCTGGTGACGGTGGGTTCGCGGTCCATGGGGCCTCGTCGCAGGGTACCAGGAGTGACAGGCAGGTGAGCCAGGGCACCGCCGCGGTCCGGGCGCGAGGGGGTGCGCGGGTTGACGCGACGCGCAGGCCGGCGCTATCCCTCCGCGCCAGGTAGAGGCGATGCACCGCGCAGGCGACAGCGGCGACGGGGGCGCGGCAACGCGGCGGGGTCGTCGTCCCGGCCGCGACCTGTGCGAGATCGCCGACCTGTCGCCGGCAGAGGCCTGCGCCGTGCTCGCCGCCGCCACCCGCGTGTTGCCCCTCGCCGAGGGCACCGGGGCCCGCGAGCTGCCGATCCTGCGCGGGGCCCAGATCTTGAGCGTGTTCTCCGAGCCGAGCACGCGCACCCGCCTCAGCTTCGAGGTCGCGGCGCGCCGGCTCGGCGCCGAGGTCGTGCACTTCGTGCAGGACGCCGCCAGCTCGGCCAGCAAGGGGGAGAGCGAGCGCGACGCGCTGGAGAACCTCGACGCCATGGGCTTCGACGCGGTGGTCGTCCGCGACCGCCGTGACGGGGTCCCGCGCGCGTGGACCGAGGTCATGCGCGCCCGCGTCGTCAACGCCGGCGACGGCGTCAACGAGCACCCGACGCAGGCGCTGCTCGACGCGCTGACGATCCTCGAGGCGTTCGGCCGCGCGCCGGCGCAGGGGGCGATGACCGGGCTGCGCGTGGCCGTCTGCGGCGACGTCCGCCACGGCCGGGTCGCCCACTCCGATCTGCAGCTGTTCCGCACTCTCGGGGCCCAGTGCGTGGTCGCGGGGCCAGGCGACCTGGCGCCGCCCGAGCTGGCCGCGCGCCTGGGGGCGACGGCCGCGCCCACCCTCGACGACGCGCTGGCCGGGGCGGACGTCGCGGTGATGCTCCGGATCCAGCGCGAGCGCCTCGGCGCCGACGTGGCGATCCCCGACGCGGCCAGCTATCACGCGGCCTGGGGGCTGACGCCCGCGCGTCTGCGCCTGCTCGCACCCGGCGCGATCGTGATGCACCCGGGGCCGATCAACCGCGGCGTCGAGATCGCCGACGCGGTCGCCGACGGCCCGCACAGCCGGATCCTCCGCCAGGTCACTCTCGGCGTGGCGGTCCGCATGGCCGTGCTGGCGCGCGCCTGCGGGGTCGAGCTGCTCTGAAGAACATGTCTGGAGGACCATGACCCAAGCAACAGCCCGCCCCGATCTCGCCTCGCGTCCGCTCACCTCCGGAGGGCCCGCCGCGCGCCCGGGCGCGCTGGTCCTGGCCGACGGCCGGGTGTTCCGCGGGCTCGGCTTCGGCGCCGCGACCACCGTGGTCGGCGAGGTGGTGTTCAACACCTCGATGACGGGCTACCAGGAGATCGTCACCGACCCGTCGTACACCGGGCAGCTGGTGTGCCTCACCGTGTCGGAGGTCGGCAACGTCGGCGTCAACCCCGACGACGAGGAGTCGCGCGCGCACGGCTGCGCCGGCCTGATCGTCCGCGCGCTGTCGCCGGTGGTCTCGAACTGGCGCTCGCAGGAGGACCTGGGCAGCTACCTGGCGCGCAAGGGCCTGCCGGGGCTGGCCGAGGTCGACACGCGGGCGCTGACCCGCCACCTGCGCGACCGCGGCGCGGTGATGGCGGCGCTGTCGAGCGAGCACGACGACATCGAGAAGCTGCTGGCGCTGGCCCGCTCGGCGCCGTCGATGGAGGGCCAGGACCTGACCGGCCGGGTGACCACGGCGAAGTCGTACGGGTGGGACCAGCCGAGCTGGGAGCACGCGGCGCCGGCGGCCGACGTGCACGTGGTCGTGTGGGACTACGGGATCAAGCTCAGCATCCTCCGTCGCCTCCGCGACGCGGGCGCCCGCGTGACGGTGGTGCCGGCGAGCACGCCGGCGAGCGCGGTGTTGGCGATGCGGCCCGACGGGATCCTGCTGAGCAACGGCCCCGGCGACCCGGCGGCGGCGACGGCGGTGATCGCCGAGCTGCGCGGCCTGCTGGCGGCGCAGGGGCTGCCTCCCGTGTTCGGGGTGTGCCTCGGCCACCAGCTGCTGGCGCTCGCGCTCGGCGGCCGGACCTTCAAGATGAAGTTCGGACACCACGGCGGCAACCACCCGGTCCGCAACGAGGACGACAAGAAGGTGGCGATCACGTCGCAGAACCACGGCTTCGCCGTCGACCTCGAGTCGCTCGGCGCCGGCGCGGCGCTCACCCACCTCAACCTGTTCGACAGGACCTGCGCCGGCCTGCGCGTCCGCGGGCGCCCGATCGGCTCGGTCCAGTACCACCCCGAGGCCGGCCCCGGCCCCAACGACGCCACCGACCTGCTGGCCGGCTTCGTCGCCCAGGTCCGCCGCCTCCGCCGCGAGCGCGCCGGCTGAGGCGTGGCGGACAGGTCCGCGAGGACATGTTCGCAAGGGCAGGGCGTGAGGGACAGGGGTGAAGGGACATGTCCCGGGGGACAGGCGAGGACGGCGAGGCGGACGGCGCGAGGCCAGGGCGTGACGAGGGGCCTGTCCCCGAGGACATGGGGCGGGCGCGGCTGTCGGCGGCGCTCGACGAGCTCGGCGAGCGGGTGTTCGGCGGGCGCGACGGGGCCCGCAGGGCGGCGCCGCTGCTCGAGCGGTGGGACCGCGAGATAGGCGTGCACACGTCGCTCGACAGCGGCCACGAGGCGCTGGCGGCCGCGCGGGTCGACTGGGCCCTGTGCGACGCGGAGCCGCCCGGGGCCGCGCCCGGCGACACGTGGGCCTGGCGGGCGGCGACGGGCCGGGTGCCGGGGATCGAGCCGTCGCCGCTGTACCGCCTGCTGGCGACGACGCAGGCGGGGATCTTCGAGGTCTGGCCGGGGGCGCCGCTGCTCCTGCGCGATCGCCTGCGCGGGCTGTGCGTCCGCGTCGACGAGCCGGCGCCGTGGCTCGGCGAGTCGCGGCGGGCGGCCGCGCTGTGGGAGCTGCGTCTGGCCTTCGGGACAGGCGCCGCGTGGATCTGCCGGACGCCGATCGAGTACCCGCTGGCGATCGCGCCGCTGCTGCAGCGCGCCCACGAGGGCCACTGGCGGGCGCCGCAGCGGATCGACCTGACGCCGTGGCGCCGCCAGCGGCTCCGCTGGGCCCGCGACCGCCGCGGCGAGGACCCGCGCAGCTTCTTCTCGGGGCTGTGAGCGGCGCGCGAGGACCGGCGAGATCGGCGGGGTCCGGCTTCCGCCGGCGCGGGGACCTCTGGTATTGCTCGAGCTCGCCGTGACTGCCCCGACGAGCCAGCCCTCCATGCGCGAGTTCACGGTCCGGGCGGTCGTCACCGGCATCGCGCTCGGGGTCGTGTTCGGGGCCGCCAACGCCTACCTCGGGCTCAAGGTCGGGATGACCGTGTCGGCGTCGATCCCGGCGTCGGTGATGACCGTGGCGCTGCTGCGCGGGCGGGCCAGCCTGCTCGAGGCCAACCTGTCGCAGACGATCGGCTCGGCGTCGACGTCGCTGGCGACCGGCACGATCTTCACCATCCCGGCGCTGTTCCTGTGGGGCCTCGCGCCGCCGTTCTGGCAGATCGCGCTGCTGGCCCTGCTCGGCGGGGTGCTCGGGCTGGCGGCGATGATCCCGCTGCGGCGCATGCTGATCGTCGACGGCCACGGCGAGCTGCCGTACCCCGAGGGCCGCGCCTGCGCCGAGGTGCTGCGGGCGACGACCACCAGCGCGAGCGGCAGCGCGTGGATCTTCCGCGGCATGGCCGTCGGCGCGGGCATGAAGCTGCTGGTGGCGCTGCTGTTCGCGGTGCCGGGCGAGGCGGGCGCGGCGGTGCCGCTGTTGCCCAAGGCCGAGGTGGCGCTGGAGTTCGCGCCGGCGCTCCTGGCCGTCGGGTTCATCCTCGGCTATCGCCAGGCGGCGGTGGTGGTCGCCGGGGCGGTGGTTTCGTCGCTGGCCCTGATCCCGCTGATCGCGTGGATCGGCGCCGGCCTGCCCGGGCCGCTCTACCCCGAGCGCGAGCTGACGATCGCGCAGATGGACGCGTCGCAGATCTGGCGCCAGTACATCCGCTACATCGGCGCGGGGGCGGTGGCGACCGCGGGGATCCTGACTGTCCTCCGGAACATGCCCATGATGGCAGGTGCGTTCGTATCTGTCGCAAGGGGCATGCGCAAAGAGACAGGTGAAAAGGCGGCCGCCCGCGCCGCGACCGACCGCGACCTGCCGGGCGGGTTCATCGCCGCGGCCATCGCGGTGGTGATCGCCGCGGTCGCGCTGGTGCCGGGTCTGGTCGCCGGCGACCTCGGCTTCGTCGCCCGCCTGGTGTGCGCGCTCGGGGTGGCGGTGTTCGGCCTGCTGTCGGTGGCGGTGGCGGCCCGCATCGTCGGCATCGTCGGGGTGTCTTCGCAGCCGACGTCGGGGATCACTCTGGTGACGCTGCTCGGCACCGCGGCCGTGTTCGCGGCGCTCGGCTGGGACGACCTCGGGGCCCGCGCGGCGGTGCTGACCGTCGGCACCGTGGTGGCGGTGGCGACGTCGAAGGCCGGCGACATCTCGCAGGACCTGAAGACGGGCTACCTGGTCGGGGCGACGCCGGCGTGGCAGCAGCTCGGGCAGCTGATCGGGGCGGCGTGCGCCTGCTGGGTGGTGGCCGGCACGGTGCTGCTGCTGTCGAGCTACGGCTTCGGCGGCAAGGAGCTGGCCGCGCCGCAGGCGACCCTGATGAAGACGATCATCGAGGGCGTGCTGAGCGGCGAGCTGCCGTGGGGCCTCGTCGCCACCGGGGCCGGGATCGCGGGCGCGGCGATGCTGTGCGGGGTGTCGGGCCTGGCGTTCTCGATCGGGGTGTACCTGCCGATCGCGTCGATGCTGCCGATCTTCGTCGGCGGCTGCGTGCGCGCGCTGTCCGAGCGCGGCCGGCCGGCCGAGGGCGAGGCCCGCACCGGGATCCTCGCCGCCGCCGGGGTGGTCGCCGGCGAGGGCCTCGCGGGCGTGCTGGTGGCCGGGCTGGTGGTCGCGGGCCTGGTGCCGAAGAAGGCCCCGCCGCTGCTCGGCGGCGAGCTCGGCGAGCTGGCGACGCTGGCGCTGGTGCTGGCGATCTGCTTCTTCCTCTACCGCGGGGCGCGGGCGACCGCGTGAGGCTGCAGGTGCTTCAGGACATGTCCGGAGGTACAGGGGATGCGCGGGCGCGAGGAGCAGGACATGTTTGATGGGTCATTGCTCGAAGAGCAGGTCTGAGAGGACATGTCGGAAGAGTCATCCAGGGAAGGCGCGGTGACGGACGGCGCGGAGCTCGACGCGGTCGACGTGCTGGTGATCGGCGGCGGGCCGGCCGGCAGCACCGCGGCGGCGGTGATGGCCCGAGCGGGGCTGCGGGTGCTGCTGCTCGAGGCGGGGACGCACCCGCGGGCGCACGTCGGCGAGAGCTTGCTGCCGGGGATCATCCCGATCCTGGCCGAGATCGACGCGCTGGCCGAGGTCGAGGCCGCAGGCTTCGGCCGCAAGACCGGCAGCACCCTGTGGGGGTGGGGCAAGACGCCGCGCTGGGACCTGTGGTTCCACGACAGCGACGCGTACGACCACGCCTGGCTGGTCGAGCGGGCCCGCTTCGACGCGATCCTGTTCGCCGCGGCCGCGCGCGCGGGGGCGGTGGTGCTCGACCGGGCGGTCGCGCGGACGCTGCTGTGGGACGGCGAGCGGCTGGTCGGCGTCGCGTGGGAGCGCGCGGGGGCGCAGCAGGAGACGCGGGCGCGGCTGGTGCTCGACGCGACCGGTCAGTCGATGCTGCTCGGGCGCGCGAAGGACCGCCGCGAGGAGATCGCCGGGCTCAAGCACCAGGCGATGTGGGCCCACTTCACCGGCTGCGTCGGCGTGCCGCCGCCGCGCCACGAGCAGGCGCTGTTTTTGGCCGAGGCCGAGCGGTGGTGGTGGTTCTTCCCCGTCGGCGGCGGCAAGGCGAGCGTGGGCGTGGTGCAGCTCGACGCCGGCGAGGCCCGCGGGGCGCCGCGCCGCGACTTCGACGCGCTGCTGGCCGCGGCGAGCGAGCTGGGCCCGGTGCTCGGGCCGGCGGCGACGCGGGTGACGCCGGTCCGCCACGAGCGCGACTGGAGCTACCGCATGTCCGAAGTGACAGGTCCCGGGTGGATCCAGATCGGCGACGCGGCCGGCTTCATCGACCCGGTGCTGTCGACCGGGGTGCTGCTGGCGCTGCACTCGGCGTGGCACGCCGGCCGCACCGCGATCGCGGTGCTGAAGGGCGGCGCGGACGAGGCGAGCGCGCGCGCGAAGTATCAGGCCCACCACCGCGAGATGTTCGGCGACCTGCTGCGGATGGTCCGCTTCTACTACCAGCAGAACCTTTATCGCGACGACTACTTCTGGGAGTCGAAGCGGATCTTGCTGACCCGCGACACCGAGCTGAAGCCGCAGAAGGCGTTCGTGGTGCTGACCAGCGGGTTGGTGCAGAACCTGGCGCTCGACGAGGTGCGCGACGAGGCGACGGCGCGCCAGACGGCCCGCACGGAGGGCCAGGGGCGCGAGCTCGGCGAGGCCGGGGCGGACCGCCTCGGGTTCGTGTGCGTGCACCTGCGCGAGCGCGCGGCGGCGCCGGGGCAGGGCGACCTTTACCTGCTGATCGAGCCGCGCGACCCGGTGGCCCCGGCGCTGGCCCGCACCCGCAACTTCGACATCGGGGCGATCGCGCCCCGCCACGGCTCGGACCCGCTGCGCGTGCCGGCCCTGGCGCCGGCGATCCGCGGCTTCGTGGCCCTGGTGCAGGGGCTCGACGCGACCGCCGGCGCGACGCTGGCCGAGTTCTGGCGCGCGGCGCGGGGGCGCTTCGGGACATGGCTCAAGGAGCATGTCCCGGAGAACATGGCGCTGGTGCGCGTGTTCGGCGAGTGAGGCCGCCAGGCTCTTCGGACATGCTCTTTAGCACATGTCCGAAGGGCTAATGCCGCGACCGGGGCATTTCGAGCCTTCCTCGCGCCGGGATCCGGCAGCCTGGCGAGGCGCGAGGAGGGCGCATATCGGAACGCGGCCAGCGTGACGGAGAACAAGCGAGGAAGGGTCGAAACGCCCCGGTCGCGGCGCTAGGAGCCTGTCCAGGAAATCGCGCGTCCGAGGGCGCGGGGCCGTGGAGGGCTGGGTGACGGCGGGCACGGAGCGGCGGAGCGGGTCCCTCGCGACGGCGGGGCCCTCCCAGGCAACGTGCTCGGCGCCCTTGGGCTTCGATGGTGAGCTGTCGTTGAGGACAGGTTCGTTCGTGCTTCGCGGACGATGGCGCCTGCGCGCGGTTGCCTGCGGCCCCTCCCGCCTGCGTCCCACTCCGCCGCTCCGTGCCCGCCTGCGGAGAGCGTCGCGGCCCCGCTTGTCGCCGTGCGAGTTCATTCGCCCAGGCCATGAGCCCGGATGTCTCGAAGGACATGAGAATCCTTGCGACGAACCAACAATGTTAGCAGCTCGATTTCGCACGAAGGTGTTTCATGAAAGCGGCATGAGCAAGACATTCCGCCCGTGGGAGATCGACCAGCTCCAGCTCCTGCCGCCGTCCGTGCACGAGTTCGTGCCGGAGGGTCACGTCGCCCACTTTGTCCGGGAGCTGGTACGAGAGTCGCTCGACCTGTCGGAGATCTTCGGCGCGTACACAGAGGAGCGCGGGCAGCCCCCGTTTCACCCGGCGATGATGACTGCGCTGCTCCTGTACGCCTACTCGCAGGGTGTGTTCTCGTCCCGGAAGATCGCACAGGCGTGCGAGCAACGGGTCGACTTCATGGCCGTGACTGCGTGCCAGCAGCCGGATCATCGCACGATTAATGACTTTCGCCGGCGGCACCTCCCGGCGCTCGGCGGTCTCTTCGGCCAGGTTCTCCGGCTGTGCCAGAGAGCCGGACTGGTGAAGCTCGGACACGTCGCGCTCGACGGGACGAAGATCAAGGCGAACGCCTCGAAGCACAAGGCGATGAGCTACGCGCGGATGAAAGAGGTCGAGCCGCAACTCGCGGCCGAGGTCGCGCGGTGGTTCGCTGAAGCCGAAGACCTCGATCGTAGCGAGGACGACCGGCACGCTGATGGTCGCACCGACGAGATGCCGGCATGGGTGCAGAGCAAGCAGGAGCGCCTGGCAAAAATCCGTGCGGCGATGGCGGTGCTCGAGGCCGAGGCTGCCGCCGAGGCCGCCGCGCGTGAAGAGGACCGACGCGCAGCCGAGGAGGCCAGGGTTCGTGACGAAAAACGGCCGGAGCCGACTGTACCGCGGCCTCACCACATGGCTGATGGGACACCTTCCGACAAGGCCCAGCGCAACTTCACGGATCCCGAGAGCAAGTTGATGATGACCAAGGACGGCTTCGTGCAGGGCTACAACGCCCAGGCCGCCGTCGATAGTGCCTCCCAGGTGATCGTCGCCGAGATGGTGCTCGCCGAGCAGAACGACGTCCGTGCGCTCGCACCGATGCTCGCACAGATCAAGGCGAACACGGGCAGGCAGACGCGCGAACTGTCGGCCGACGCGGGCTATTGCTCGGAGGCGAATCTCCGCGAGCTCGGTCGCCGGCACGTCCGCGGCTACATCGCCACCGGACGGATCAAACACGGCGAGGGGAGCGCGAAGGGTCGCATTGGTCAGCTCCCCGGCACACAGGCCCATGACATGCGCATGCGACTCGCCCGCGCCGGATATCGGAGTCGCTATCGCCTGCGCAAGCAGGTCGTCGAGCCCGTCTTCGGCCAGATCAAGGCCGCGCTCGGCTTCGGCCGCTTCTTCATGCGCGGCATGAAGAAGGTGCAGCTCGAATGGCGGCTCGTCTGCACCGCTCACAACTTGCGCAAACTGCTGACCGCAATCGGTCGCGCCGCACTCGCCGCCGCTCGGTGAGCCTCCCGCGCGGCGACAAGCGGGGCCGCAACGCTCTCCGCAGGCGGGCACGGAGCGGCGGAGTGGGACGCAGGCGGGAGGGGCCGCAGGCAACCGCGCGCAGGCGCCATCGTCCGCGAAGCACGAACGAACCTGTCCTCAACGACAGCTCACCATCGAAGCCCAAGGGCGCCGAGCACGTTGCCTGGGAGGGCCCCGCCGTCGCGAGGGACCCGCTCCGCCGCTCCGTGCCCGCCGTCACCCAGCCCTCCACGGCCCCGCGTCTTCTGGCGCGCGTTTTCTCAGGCAGGCTCCTAGTACTCGACGTCGGTGTCGGCCTCGGCCAGGGCGGGCAGGCCGGGGTAGCCGTGGAGCGGGGCGCCGATGAGCCACAGCGGGTCGACGGCGAGCGCGCCGATCTTGACGGTGAGGTGGAGGTGCGGGGCCTCGCTGCGGCCGGTGTTGCCGACCAGGCCGAGGGCGGTGCCGCGGTCGACGGGCAAGCCGACGTGGACCAGGATGTCGTGCATGTGCCCGTAGTAGGAGGTGACGCCGAGGCCGTGGTCGACGATCACGAGGTTGCCGAGCAGCAGGTCCGGGCCGGCGAACGCGACCACGCCGGGGCCGATGCTGAGGATCAGGTCGCCGATGCCGCCGCGCAGGTCGAGGCCGCGGTGCAGCTTGGTGCCGATGCCCGTCATCGGGTTGGTGCGCCAGCCGAAGTACGAGGTGATGTGCGGGCTCTCGACCGGCCAGCCGAAGCGCAGGCCCGGACGCGCGGCCTCGATGCCCTCGGCGGCGAACGGGTCGCGCGGGGCCGGCGGCTCGGCCGGAGCGTCCGCCGCCGCCGCCGCGGGCTCCGTCGCCGCCTCGACCGCCGTCGCCGGCTCCTCGGCTTCTCCGCACGCGAGGACCGTTGCGAGGACGGCGAGCGAGGATGTCCGGAGGGACAGCGTCACGGCGCGCGCAGGCTAGCAGATCCGCGCGCCGCGGTCATCCCGCCCGAGCACGAGCTGCGCGCCCGATGCGAGGCACCTCTCGGAGTGCATGACCGGCTGCATGCGGAGCGCGGCCGCGGGATCAGGCATGAACCGGCGGGATCGACGGCCGCGGTGGGCGCCGCTCGAGCCGGTCGAGCGAGGCTCGAGCGGCTCGCCGCTCCGGCGTTTGTCCTCTCTCTCGGGTCGCACGCCGCTCAGGGCTCGTTGGTGGCGATGTAGTACCACTCGCCGCTCGAGCCGAAGACGCTGTTGGGGCCGCCTCCCGCGAAGTCGGTGATGAAGAACGGGTCACCCGCCTGCAGCGAAATCCCGGAAATGAGGTTGTGCTGGGAGAAACCGCCGGCGCCGTCGTTGCGGCGGACGATGATGGACTCCGCGCTGGCGGTGGCGATGTCGAGCCAGCCGTCGCGGTCGATGTCGCCGACGGCGACGAGGCTGGCGCCGCAGTTCACGAGGTGGCGGGTTCCGGCCGCGAAGCCGCCGTTCGCCTGGGTGTAGACGACGATCTCGCTGTTGTCGTCGCCGGTGTTGGTGGCCACGCCGACGAGGTCGCCGAGGCCGTCGCCGTCGAGGTCGGCGATCTCGAACTCGTGGAACGACAGCTCGGGCGGCTGGATCACGCCCTGCTCGGTCTGGACGCCGCCCGCGTGGCGGACGATCCGCGGCGAGCCGTCGGCGACGAACACGAAGTCGTCGCGCACGCCGTCGAGGTCGAGGGCGCCGAGGGTGTAGGTGGGCACGGGATCCGCGAGCACGGGGCCGGCGGTGGCGGCGAACATGCCGGCGCCGTCCCCGAGGAGCACGACGAGGTTGTCGACCCCGGGCTGGTCAGTGATGGTGACGACGATGTCGAGGTGACCGTCGCTGTCCCAGTCGACTGCGTCGAGGGTGAACACGCCGTCGCTGACGAGGACGATCCGGTCGTCGGCGAGGCCGCCCGCGCCGTCGAGCAGCAGCGCGTGGACGCTGAAGCCGTCCGGCCCGTGGGTGTGGGCGAGGACATCGACGACGCCGTCCTCGTCGAAGTCGCCGCTGGCGCGCAGCCGCAGCTCCGCGCCCGGGGACACCGGCCAGGGGTGCTCCGCGATGGTGTTGATCGCGAACAGGTAGTGCTGGCCGACGACGCTGTCGTCCTCGTAGGTCAGCAGGAGGTCGGCGCCGTCCTGGCCGTTGAGCTGCAAGGGCAAGCTCGAGGTGATGACGGGGCCCGGACTGCCGCCCTGGGACCCGACGAAGCAGATCTCGCCGAGCTGGTCGACGCCGTCGCGGCAGGTCGGAGGCCAGGTGTAGAGGAGCTCCGCGCAGCTGGCGGGCTCGCCGGTGGTGCCGGTGGACGAGTCGCTCGAACCGGCGGTGTCCGTGGTGGTGGAGGGCTCGGGCGCGCCGGTGCTGCCGGGGTCGGTGGAAGGATCGGGCGCGTCGGTGCCGGATGTGTCGGCGACGCCGGTGCCGTCGCTGGCGGTCAGCGGGGAGCAGTCGCCGATGCAGAGCTTGTTGTCGAACTCGCACGCGGGGAGCAGCGCGACGAGCGTGGTGAGGATCGTGAGCGGTCGAGGGTGCATGTTGGCCTTTCAGCGGTGAGTGCCGAGGGCGGCCGGATTCCGTGCGGTGAAATTCGAGGTCGTAGCGATCGGCTCGCGCTCGCGGTCGACGCGCTGAACCGCGAGGGCCCGTTCGCTGCACGCGGTGCGCTCGCGGAGCACGCGGTCCGCCGACGGTCCGATCGCTGCGAGGGGGCGCGCCTCCCCGCAGCGGGGTCGACGGCCCGCGGGGCTGTCGCCGAAGCATGTCTTCAAGGACATGCTTCAAGGAGAATGTTGTTCAAGGCATGTCGCCAGGAGCATGTCTCGGAAGACATGCCCGAGCGGTCATGCGGCGGCGGTGAGCAGCTCGAAGTCGACGAGCAGGCGCAGCAGGGCGGGGGAGACCTCGACGCCGAGGCCGCGCAGCTCGGCGAGCACGGCGCCGGTCGGGCGGCCGTCGAAGCGCGGCAGGAGGTCGAGGAGGGCGGTCGGCAGCTCGAGCGCGTCGGTGTCGAGGTAGGTGACGACGCGGCTGCGCTCGTCGCCGCGGTGCGAGACGCGGATCGTGCCGAGCTGGAGGGCGTCGGGCAGCGGCACGGTCAGGGCGGCGTGGGCGGCCAGGACGTCGTCGACCTGGGCCTCGATCGCGGGGCCGATGAGGGCCTGTACTTCGGACCAGCCGAGCGGCTCGACCAGCTCGGCGGCGCGGCGGAAGAAGTCGCCCTCGCGGCCCGCCCACCAGCTCCACGCGGCCTCGCCGGTGTCGTTCTGCGGGGTCTCCTCGAACAGGATCGTGCAGGCGCACCAGTGGCTGAGCTCGCGCTCGACGGCGGTGAGCAGGACCTCGAGCGCCTGCCAGAACCGCTGGCCGCGGGCGCCGCGGTCGTGCTTGCAGTACCAGGTGGCGCAGATGCCGTTGCGGTGGCGCCACACGCCGCACAGGCCGCCGGCCTCGCCGAGGTAGTAGGGGCAGAAGAGGGAAGGGTTGCGCCCGAATTGCTCGGCGGCCAGGATGTCGCGGTAGCGGTCGCGCTCGTCCTCGGTGGCGTCGAGGCCGTGCGGGGTGATGCTGCCCGGCTGCGCGGCCATGCGCCGCAAGAGCCGCTCGCGCCCGGCCAGCGAGCCCGCCTTGAGCGAGCCGCCGACGAGGTAGTTGGCCAGCGCCGGCACGTAGGTGCAGCACTTGGTGGCGTCGGCGAAGCGATAGCCCTCGGGCACGTGACTCTGACACTGCACGCAGTCGCTGCAGGTCGCGGCCTGTTCTTCGGGTAATGGCCCTCCGAGCAGGTCGGAGATCCAGCGGCCGTACAGCGGCGGGAGCATCGGCGGCGAGTCGGGCCGACGCTAGCACGCGCGCGCGAGCGAGGGCGCTCTACCACCACCCGCCGACCCTTGCGCGCAGGGCCGCCGCGCAGCTAGCTTCGCGCCATGGGTGGGGTGCAGGCGGGGCCGCGTCCGGCGGCGAAGAAGGTGTTCGATGTCGACGCGATCCGGCGGGTGCCCGGCGGGATCGCCTCTCACCGCGCGACGCTGCAGGTGCTGGGCCCGCAGACGCCGGGCCCGGCCGCCGAGGCGTCGCGCTGAGGCTCACGCCCGCGCCGGCGCCGCGACGGCGCAGGATCTGGCGAGCGCGAAGGAGACGGCGAGACGAGGCCGAGACGGGCCGGCGAGCGACGCGGCGAGCGCGGCGGGGACGAAGCGCGGCCGCGCGAAACGGCCGGTCGCGGCGCCGGGACCCGTGCTCTACTCGCGCCGCGATGACGGCGGACCTCACGGCGCTCCCGGGCGTGTTCGATCACCACCACACGGTCGCGCCCGAAGAGATCGACGAGCTCGACCACGTCAACAACCTCCACTACCTGGCGTGGACGCAGACGGCCGCGAAGGCCCACTCGATCGCGGTGGGCTGGCCGTTCGCGCGCTACCGCGAGCTCGGGGCGACGTGGGTGGTGCGCGCGCACGCGATCGAGTACCTCCGCCCGGCCCGCCTCGGCGACGCCGTGGTCGTCCGCACGTGGGTGACCGAGATGGGGAAGATCCACTCGCTGCGCCGCTACGAGATCGTGCGCTCCGAAGGCGGGGTGGTGCTGGCGACCGCCGAGACTCGCTGGGTGTTCGTCAAGATCGCCGGCCAGTCGCTGGCGCGGGTGCCCGAGGAGCTGCGCGCGGCGTTCCCGGTGGTCGCGCGCTGACGCGGGCGAGGTGTAAAACCAGTGGCGATGACGAACGCTCCCGCGTCCCCGCCGCCACCGACGGTCGCCGTGCTCGGCGCCGGCAGTTGGGGCACCGCGCTGGCCCTCCATTGCGCCCGCCGCGGGCTGCCCGTCCGGCTGTGGACCCGCAGCGTCGAACACTACGAGGCGATGGCCGCGGCCCGCGTCAACGCCCGCTACCTGCCCGAGTTCCCGTTCCCCGACAACCTCGCGGTCGAGCACGACCTCGGCCGCGCGCTCGCCGGCGCCGGCTTCGTGATCCTCGCCATCCCCAGCCACGGGCTCAGGGCGACGCTGCACCTGGTCCAGGCGGCCCTCGCCGAGCTCGCCGCGGCGGCGCCGCGGCCGTACTACCTGGTGGCCGCCAAGGGGGTCGAGATCGACAGCCTGCGGACCATGGCCGACGTGGTCCATGAGACATTGCCCAAAGAACATGCGGAGCGGATGGCGGTGCTCGGCGGGCCGAGCTTCGCCGCCGAGGTCGCGCGCGGGCTGCCGACGGCGGTGGTGATCGCCAGCGCCGACGCGGCGGCGGCGGCGGCGATCCAGCAGTGGATGCACGGCGACGGGCTGCGGGTCTACGCCACCGACGACGTCGTCGGCGTCGAGCTCGGCGGGGCGTTCAAGAACGTGATCGCGCTGGCGGCCGGCGTGTGCGACGGCGCCGGGCTGGGCCAGAACGCGCGCGCGGCCCTGATCACGCGCGGGCTGGCGGAGATCGGTCGCCTGTGCATCGCCCTCGGCGCCGATCCCGTGACGCTGTCGGGGCTGGCCGGGCTCGGCGATCTCGTGCTCACCTGCACCGGCGGTCTGTCGCGCAATCGCAGGGTCGGGCTGGCGCTCGGGCAGGGTCGGGCGTTGCAGGAGATCCTCGACGAGATGGGGATGGTCGCCGAGGGCGTCAACAACACGCTCAGCGCCCATCGCCTGGCCCAGCGCGAGCAAGTCGAGATGCCGATCACCCAGATCATGCACGCGATCCTCTACGAGGGCATGAGCGTGCGCCGGGCCGTGGCGGCGCTGATGCAGCGCGACCTGAAGCCCGAACGGGACTGACGCGCGGCCCGGGCCGTCGCGGCCGCCCCCTTGCCGTCGGCGGCGAAAGGTGGGTACCCGCCTACCAATGGGAGTGCGCGATCCCGGTTGCGGCCCGGGCGCAGGCCCAGGTCCTCATCGCGCGGGCCGCCGCGCCCGGGCCCCGCCGCCGGGATTTCGCCCGCAAGGCCGCGACTTTATCGCCGACGCCGCGGCCACCGGGCGCTAGAGGCCGCCGGGGCTTGGCGACAGATCGCAGATCCGTTAATCTGGGGCCGCCTTGAGCAACATTGAGCCAACGCCCTTCGGCGACAAATATGTGCTGGTCGAGCACATCGCTACCGGCGGCATGGCCGAGATCTATCGCGCCACGTACTCCGGCATCGAGGGGTTCGCCAAGGAGCTGGTGATCAAGCGGTTGCGCGAGGAGTTCGCCGAGCGGCCGAACGTCGTGCGCATGTTCCTCGACGAGGCCCGCGTCGCCGCCACGCTCACGCACCAGAACGTGGTGCACACCTACGACCTCGGCGAGATCGGCGGCGAGTACTTCATCGCCATGGAGCTCCTGAAGGGTCAGGAGCTGGTCGCGGTCCTGCGCAAGTCGGCCAAGACCGGGCTGCACCTGCCGCTTCAGATCTCGCTCGGCATCATCATGCAGGCCCTCGAGGGCCTCTACTACGTCCATTCGCGGGCCGACGACCGCGGGCGCCTGCTCGGGCTGTGCCACCGCGACATCAACCCGACCAACATCCACGTCGGCTACGACGGCACCTGCAAGATCGTCGACTTCGGCATCGCGGCCACGCGCGCGAGCGTGCAGGGCGGCGGCGAGGGCCAGTTCGCCGGCAAGCTGGCCTACATGGCCCCGGAGCAGGTGCTCGGCCACCCGATCGACGCGCGGGCCGACATCTTCGCGCTGGGCGTGGTGCTCTACGAGATGTGCCTCGGCCGGCGACTGTTCCGCGGCGCGGCCGAGGAGGTCGCCGAGCGCATCGTCGAGGGCGACATCCCGGCGCCGACGTTCGTCGACTCCGAGTTCCCGCCGGCGCTCGAGGCGATCATCATGAAGGCGCTCGAGGTCGACCCGGCCGAGCGCTACCAGAACTGCGACCACATGTTCCGTGACCTCGAGCGGTTCACGGAAGAGGCCGGCATCCGCAGCACGCCGCGCATCATCTCGAACTACATGTCCGAGATGTTCGGCGAGGGCGCGCCGGCCGAGGTCAACTACGACGACCTCTACGACGACCTCGCCGACGAGGCCCTCGACTTCGACCAGTTCGACCGCCTCGACACGCAGGCCGAGAAGGACGACGCGCCCGACTGGGCCAAGCCGGCGCAGTCCGACACGCGCAGCAAGAAGTCGATGACGATCGGCAACCTCGACGCGGTGCTCGCCGAGGCCCAGCGGCTGCAGCAGGTGCAGCAGCAGCAGCAACAGCAGGCCCAGCAGCAGGCGCAGCAGAAGCCGTCGACCGGGTCGGCGCCGACGACCCGCAGTCAGCGCGCGGCGTCCGAGGCGGCGGCGGTGGCCGGTGCCCGCCGCGCCCGCAAGCAGACGCCGTCGGCGCGGCACAAGACGGTGCCGCCGAGCGCCGCGCAGAGCATGGGCTCCGGGCCGCGCCGGCCGCCGACAGGGGCCAACCGCTCGCTGGCGTCGGGCCGCGCGCCGCTGGCGAAGCCGGGCGCGACGACGTCGACGTCGTCCGTGCCGGTGGTGGTGGTCGACCCGGGCGCGACGAGCACCACCTTCGGTCACGGCATCATGGCCGACCAGAGCAAGCGGGGCAGCGCGGCCATCACGTGGATCCTCGTGCTGTTCGGCCTCGGCGGGCTCGGCTACGTCGCGTACACGATGTTCTCGATGAAGTAAGACCGAGAAGAAGTTCCAGCGCGAGCCGACCGACGGGACGAGCCGAGAGCGGTCGGGGCGAGCGACACAAGAAGCGGGCGACGGGCGAGACGAGTAAGCCGATGCACAGCGTCGAGGTCCAAGGCAATCACACCTGGGGTAAGTTCTCTGCCTTCCGCGTGCTCGGCGATCACGAGCCGATGCCGGGGTTCCGTCTGGTGATGCAGTTCGCGCCGCGCCCCGAGGGCGTGGCCCGCCTGCTCGAGATGCGCGCTCGCGCCAACGACCCCCTCGACTCCGAGCTCGCCCGCCTCACCGTGCGCGCCGGCATCGGCCTGCTGCAGTCGCACAACGTGTCGTTCGCCTACGCCAGCGCCGAAGAGGTGGTGGCCCTGGTCCGCGCCGACGCGGTGTCCCGCATGGGCAGCTCCCTGGCGGTCTACGAGCAGCTGCTGTCGATGTACTCGGCCCGCCTGGCGGTGCTGCTCGGCGAGGAGCTGGTGGTCCACGGCCACATCTTCGAGTTCCCCGACATCGGCATCGCCCGCCGCGCCTTCGTGTCGGCGCAAGAGTGGCTCGAGGAGGCGACCCCGCTCCGCTCGTCCCGCCGCCTCGGCCTGCAGATGCGCGGCCTCGGCCAGCCGTTCCACCCGTCCAGCCTCGAGACCGTCGAGGCCCAGGCCGGCCTGCTCCGCTCGGCCGGCATCGACCTCGAGACGCTCCCCCACTGGTGGTGGCGCGGCGTGGCGGCCCGCTTCCGCTCGGACGGCGGCGTCGAGCTCTACGATGATGTCCCCCACGGCGCCGACTTCGCCGCGCTCGTCTCCGACGTGTAGCCAGCCGCGGGTCGGCCGCTGGGCTGGCCGATCGAGCAGGTCGTTGCGGACATGTCGATTCGGGCATGTCCCCTCGAGCATGGCGGTTCGGGCATGCCCTTCAGGGCAGCCCCGGCGGCGGGGCGCGGGACGCGGCGAGCTCCGGCTGCCGCGACCCGTCACGAGCCGGCGGACCGTGACACCCGCCGAGCCGAGGCACGACGGCCGGCTCGAAGCGGGCATGGCGGGGCGCGTCCGTGCGCTCTGGCTGCCGCGACTCGAGCCGAGTTCACCACCGCGACGGGCCGAGCCGAGCGCGCCGGAGCGACCGGCGGCGGCCGTCCGAGTCGAAGGCACGGCGGCCCGACCCGGCGCGCGGAGGAGGGCGTAGGTGCGCGGGATCTACGTGCACGTGCCGTTCTGCGCCCGGGCCTGCCCGTACTGCGACTTCGACTTCCAGGTCGGGCGCGCGCCGGACACCGAGGCGTTCCTCGCCGGGCTGGCGGGCGAGGCTGGCGGGCGGGCGCAGGAGCTGGCGGAATGGACAGGTCTTGAAGGACATGGCGATTCGGGCCTGTCTGAAGAGCCATGGTCGACGGTGTACCTCGGCGGCGGGACGCCGAGCCTGCTCGGGCCCGCGGGGCTGACCCGGCTCGGCAAGTGGCTGGCGCGCCGGTTCCCCGGCTCGGGCGCGCGCGAGTTCACGGTCGAAGTGAACCCCGAGCACGGCGATGCGGCGCTCTACGCGGCGGTGCGGGCGATCGGCGGCACGCGGGTGTCGCTCGGCGCGCAGAGCACCGAGGAGGAGGGGCTGCGCACGCTCGGGCGGGTCCACTCGCCGACGCAGGCGCTGGCGTCGATCGCGGCGGCGGCGGCGGCCGGACTGCGCGTCAGCGCCGACCTGATCGTCGGCTGGCCGGGGCAGACCGAGGCGGGAGTGCGCGCTGACGTCGAGCGCCTGACGGCCGCGGGCGCGGAGCACGTGTCGGTGTACGCGCTGACGATCGAGGCCGACACGCCGTGGCCGACTCTGGTCCGCCGCGGCAAGCGGCGCCTGCCGGACAGCGACCACCAGGCCGACATGCTGGCCGCGGCCGAACAGGCGCTGACGACGGCAGGGCTGCAGCACTACGAGGTGGCCAGCTACGCGCGCGCCGGCGCGGAGGCGCGGCACAACCTGCTCTACTGGACATGGCAGGACTACCTGGGGCTCGGCCCCTCGGCCCACTCGGCCCGCTTCTTCGCCGACGGCTCGGTGCTGCGCCGCGGCAACGTGCGCGGCCTGCCGGCGTGGCTGAAGGACCCGAGCGCGCCGGCGGAGGCGGAGCGATTGACGCCCGAGGCGGCGGCGAAGGAGGGGCTGTGGACCGGCCTCCGCGACCTCCGGGGGCTCGAGGTGGAGGCGTATCTGCGCCGCTTCCCGGCGGTGACGCACGCGTGGGTCGAACAACGCACCCGCCGACAGGTGGCACGCGGCAACCTCGAGTGGGCCGAGGAGGGGCAGATCTTGCGGATCGCGCCGGGCCGCTGGTACTGGCACGACGCGGTCGCAGCCGATCTGCTCGGGTGAGGGGGACGCGAGCTCGTCAGGCACGTCGAGCGGCCGGGGGCCAGCGCGTCGTGGCCTGGCTCGACGTGGGCGAGGCCGATCGGCGGATGGTACGAAAGGCATGTCCCATCGGACATGCTTCCGTGCCAGTTCTTGTGGGCGAGCTCGTCACGCGCACCGAGCGACGTGGACTCGGGTTCGTGGGGGTCGGCGGCGGATGGTGAAGTTGAAAAGCCCCCGATGACTGACACGCGGACGATGGTCAACGAGCGCCCTCGCCCGCACGCGGGCTGCCCGGCTTCAGCGTGGATCCCGGTTCCGCGTTCTGAACTGCGCCGGTACGAAAAGGCATGTCCCATCAGACATGCCTCCGTGACCGTGCAGGTTCTTGTGGGGCGAGCTCGTCACGCGCGCCGAGCGACGTGGACACGGGTTCGTGGGGGCGTGCTCGACGTGGGCGAGGCCGGGCATGTCCCATCAGACAGCCACTACGGTGTCCGTACCCGGACCTGGCTCCTCGATGGGACGTGTCCGTTAGAACATGACCGAAAGGTCACTCGGGCTTCGGCGGGTCGAAGCGCATCGACAGGGAGATGGCGTCGCGGCCGCCCTGTTCGGGCGGGGGCAGGGTGGTGGCGAGCAGCGACTCGCGGACGCACTCGAGCAGGGCGGGCTCGGCGATCTCGTTGCCCTTGCCGGGCTCGAGGGTGTTGACGACGCCGCCGATGTCCTCGTCGCCGAGGATCTCGAGGTCGAGCACGAGCATGCCGGCCAGGTCGGGGTGCTCCTCGCGGACGAGGGCGTGACACTCGTCGACCAGGGGCATGAGCTCCCGGCTGAGCACGCGGGTGAGATAGCCGTGGTTGCCGGTGCGGTCGAGGATGGAGTCGGCAGGCGCGTCGTCGGCTGCGGCACCGCGCGACTCGCCGGCGCGCGAGGGGTCGCGGGCGGTGGGCTCGGCAGCGGGGACGTGCGAGGCGGCCGCTTCGCGCGTGGCCATGGCGGCGGCGATCTGTCGCTGCATGGCCTCGCGCCGGGCGGCGCCGTCGCGCAGGCGCCGGGCTCGTTCGGGCTCGGCGTCGTCGAGCCGGGTCCGCCGCTCGGCGGCTTCGGCGACCGGCTGCGCGGACGCTGCCGCCTGCACCTCGGCCTCGACCGCGCGCGGGCCCGACCGAGTGAACCACCACGCGCCGAGGACGACGAGCACGACCAGGACGAGCGCGACCGACTTCCGCATGTTGCCTCGTCGGCGACTCTACGTCGCGATGAAGCCGATCTGACGCACGAGGTCGCCGGGGCTCCGTGCCGCGGGGCGACTGTGTTTGCGAGGGGCGTTACCGGTTCGTTCCGACGCCGGTGAGCTCGCGCGGCCGGGACCGTCGCGTGGACGTCGCGGGTGCCGATGCACGGCGGCGAGGGGCCGATGCCGACGGCCGGAGCGACGCCGAGGGGCGGGCTCGCAGTCGGCCTTCGAGGGGCAGTTCGCCGGCATGCACGTGTTCGCCGCCGGTGTCCGGCGTTGCCGAGCAACGGGAGGCTGGGGCCCCAAGGACCGAGCCAGCGGGGTTGATGGACAGTCGGGGTTCCGGCGCACGCGGGGACGTCTCGCTGACGCTGGAGTCGCCGTGCGCACCGCCGTTGCCCGGGTTCGGCCCGGAGTGACGGAGAGGATCGGCGATTTGGCCGAGTGTCCCGCGTGCGCGGGGCAGTTAAGGCTGGATCCGCCGCGAGGCCGGCCAGGCGGAGCGCCGAGCTGGGCTGAACCATAGAAAATGTCCTGATGGACATGCTCTTTGGAGAATGACCATCAGGACATGTATGATAGGGCATGTTCTTCAGGACATGCCCCTCGCGTGAGCCTTAGCCGAGGTCGAAGACCAGGACTTCGCCGCCGCTGGTGCCCTCGACGGTGACGGCGGGCTCGTTCGAGAGGGCGAGGGCGTCGCCGGCCTTGAGGTCGTGGCCGTTGACGCGAGCGGCGCCCCTGGCGACGTGGACCCAGGCGTGGCGTCCGGGCGCGAGCGGGAGCTCGGCGCGCTGGCCGGCGGCGAACACTCCGGCGTAGATGCTGGCGTCGGTGTGGATCGTGACGCTGTCGTCGCGGCCGTCGCCGCTGGCGACCAGACGCAGGTGGCCGTCCTTCTCGGCGGCGCCGAAGCTGCGCTGCTGGTAGCCGGGCTTGAGGCCGCGGCGCTCGGGGAGCAGCCAGATCTGCAGGAAGTGCACGGGCTCGGTGCGCGAGGCGTTGAACTCGCTGTGGGTGACGCCGGTGCCCGCGCTCATGACCTGCACGTCGCCGGGCCGGATGACCGAGCCGGTGCCCATCGAGTCGCGGTGCTCCAGGCCGCCCTCGAGCACGTAGGAGAGGATCTCCATGTCGCGGTGCGGGTGCGTCCCGAAGCCCCGGCCGGGCTCGACGCGGTCCTCGTTGATGACGCGGAGGTTGCGGAAGCCCATGTGCGCCGGGTCGTAATAGTCGGCGAACGAGAAGGTGTGGTGTGAGTCGAGCCAGCCGTGTTCGGCGTGGCCGCGGGAGTCGGCGAGGCGTTGGGTGATCATGACGGGCCCCATCATGGCCCGGGTTTTTATGCTGTAAACCGCTAAAAAACTGATGCCACCCATCAGTTCATGCGATACTTCGCGGATGATCGGGGAGGTCACGCTCGACCAACTGCGGGTCCTGATGGCGGTCGCGGAGGCCGGCAGCTTCTCGGCGGCGGCCAAACAGCTGCGCAGGGTCCAGTCGGCGGTCAGCCAGGCGATCGCCAACCTCGAGCGCCAGCTCGAGGTGGCGGTGTTCGATCGCTCGACGCGGGTGCCGACGCTGACCGAGCCGGGCAAGGCGATCCTGGCTGCCGCCCGCCGGGTCGCCGGCGAGGTCGACGCGCTGCGCGGGCTGGCGGCAGGGCTCGCGCGCGGGCTCGAGCCGTCGGTGTCGCTGTGCGTCGACGCGTTGTTCCCGTTGCGGGTGCTGGTGGCGCTGTGCCGCGAATTCGCGGCGGCGTTCCCGACGGTGGCGCTGCGCGTCGACACCGAGACGATGTCGGACGTGGCCGCGCGGGTGCTGGCGGGCGCGGCCACGCTCGGGGTGGCGGCGCCGATCGCCGTGGCGCCGGGGCTCGAGCGGCGGTCGCTGGCGCCGATCCGGATGATCGCGGTGGTGGCGGCAGGGCACCCGCTGGCGCGCATCGAGGGCAAGATCGCCGGCGCCCGCCTGGGCGAGCACGTGCAGGTGGTGCTGTCGGAGCGCGGGCCCGGCGGGGTGCCCGACCAGGCGGTGCTGTCGCCGCGGACCTGGCGGGTGGCCGACTTGCACACGAAGCAGGCGCTGCTGCGCGCGGGCCTCGGCTGGGGCAACCTGCCGGCGGCGATGGTGGAGGACGATCTGGCGGCCGGCCGGCTGGTGGCGATCCAGCCGGCCGCGTGGGCCGAGGACGAACACACGCTGCACCTGTCGGCGATCCACCGCGCGGACACGATCCTCGGGCCGGCGCATCGCTGGATCGTCGATCGGCTGGCGACGCTGTGCGCGGCCGAGACCGCGAGCGGGCCCGAGACGAGCACCGGCGAGGGCGCGAGCGGGTCGCAGGGCCGGGCGGAGAGGGCGAGCGAGGGCGCGAACAAGTCGGCGGGCCGGGGTCGCGTGGGAGCGCCGGGCAAGGGAGCGGCGAGCGAGGCCGGCATGGACGCGCGAGGGAGGCCGGGGTCAGGGCGCGCGGCGAGGAGGTCGAGCGCGGGCACGGCGAGGAGGGTGAAGTCGCCGAAGTGAGCGAGGCCCGGGCGCGGTCCCGCGGCGGGCGTGCGTGCGCCTGCTGGCGTCCGGCGACGAGACGAGGTAAATGCGGATCGAGTGGAGCTGAGCCCGAGACGCCAGCGGATCCTGTTCGCAGTGTGCCGCGAGTACATCGTCACCGGGCGTGCGGTGGCGTCGGGGGCGCTGGTTCAGGTCCACGGGCTCGAGTGGTCGCCGGCGACGATCCGCAACGAGCTGGTGGCGCTCGAAGAGGCGGGCTACGTGTCGCAGCCGCATCAGTCGGCCGGGCGCCTGCCGACGCCGCTGGCGATGCGCCTGTACGTGCGCTCGCTGGTGCGTCCGCCGCCGCTGCGCCCGGAGCTGCGCCGCGCGGTCGACGTGTCGCTGTCGGAGCCGGTGCACGGGCCCGAGAGCATGCGGGTGGCGGCGCAGGTGCTGAGCGAGGTGGCGAGCTGCGTGGCGGTCACGTTCGTCAGCGAGGACCGCGGCGGGAAGGTGTCGCAGGTCGACCTGGTGCCGGTGCAGGGCTGCCGGGCGATGGTGGCGCTGACTCTGGCGGGGATGCACACGCGGCTGCACCCGGTGACGATCGACGCCCGCTTCGCCGAAGGCGGGGGCCTGCTGCGGCTGCAGGAGCGGCTGCGCGGGCTGTGCGTCGGCAAGACGCTGGCCGAGGCGCGGGCCGAGCTGTCGCGGCTGTGGGCCGAACACGAGGCGCGCCTCGACCGCCTGCTGGCCGAGAGCCTGCGTATCGGCCTGTGGCTGTGCACGGCGGCGGCGCTCGATCCGTTGTGGGTGCAGATCGCCGGGCAACGCCTGCTGGCAGGTCAGAGCGACCAGACCCTGGCGCAGGTGCTGGCGCTGTTCGACGACTATCACGGGCTCGCCGAGCTGCTGTGTCAGCTGCTGCCCGAACACTCGCTCGAGCAGGCCCGCGCCGAGGTCCACGTGGCCGCGGAGCTGCGCCCGGCGCTGGCCGGCGTGGGGCCCACGGGGCCGTGCGTGCTGTCCGGCATGAGCCTCATCGGTTGCCGGGTGCAGCCGGTCGAGGACGGTCGCACCGCTGCGGTGGTCCTGCTGGGCTCGGACCGCATGGATTACGAGGCGGCGATCCCTCTGGTAGAATACGCCGCGCAAGCGCTGGCGGCGCGCACCAGCGAGTGATCCCTCACTGGCGGTTCGCACTCCGCGAATACGAGGTCGCGATTCGGGCTTGTCTCGCGCGCCCGCCGGCCTTAAAGCGGGAGCCGCATGAGCCAGGATCCACAGGAAGAGAAGGCGGACGGCGCGGGTGAGAACGGCAACGGCGCGCCCGTCGAGGCCGAGTTGGTCATCACTCCGGAGGAGCGGGCCGAGCTGGCCGAGGCCGAGAAGGCCGAGCTCAAGGACAAGTGGCTGCGCGCGCTGGCCGAGCTCGAGAACTACAAGAAGCGGACCCGCCGCGAGATCGACGACAACGTGTTCCGGGCCCAGCAGAACCTGCTGAACGCGTTCCTGCCCACGGTCGACAACCTCGGTCGCGCGCTCGATCTGGCGCGCGGCAACGAGCAGCTCCACAAGGGCATCCAGATGGTCGTCAACGACTTCATGAGCGCGCTGGGCCGCTTCGGCGTGGAGCCGGTGCCGAGCGTCGGCCACCCGTTCGACCCGGCCATCCACGAGGCGCTGCAGCAGATCGACACGCCCGACTTCCCGCCCGGCGTGGTCGCGCGCGAGTGGGAGAAGGGCTTCCGCCAGGGCGACCGGCTGCTCCGCCCGGCTCGCGTGGTCATCGCCGGCCCCGGCTCGACCGGCGGCAAGGCCGAAGGCCAAGCGTCGTAACAGCCGATGGCCGGTCCGCGACCGAGCCCGATCCTCGGCATCGACCTCGGCACCACCAACTCGTGCGCCGCGGTGATGGACGGCGGCGAGGTCCGCGTGCTCGTCAACGCCGAGGGCAGTCGCACCACCCCGAGCGTGGTGGCGTTCGCCGGCCAGGAGGTCCTGGTCGGCTCGCTGGCGCGGCGCCAGGCGGCGATCAGCCCGGCGACCACGATCTACGCGGCCAAGCGCCTGATCGGCCGCAGCTATTCGGCGGTCGCAGGGCTGCGCGCGCGGCTGACGTACGACCTGGTCCCCGGTGAGAACGGCGACGCGTGGATCGAGGTCGCGGGGCGGACGATCGCGCCGGCCGAGGTCGGCGCGCACGTGCTGGCCGCGCTGCGCGACGCGGCCGAGGCGGCGATCGGCCGGCCGGTGACGCGCGCGGTGATCACTGTGCCGGCCTACTTCGACGACGCGCAGCGCCAGGCGACCCGCGACGCGGGGGCGATCGCGGGGCTGCGGGTCGAGCGGATCGTCAACGAGCCGACGGCGGCGGCGCTGGCCTACGGACTGGCTGACCGAAAGGACAGGCCGCCGAAGATCGTGGCGGTCTACGACCTCGGCGGCGGGACGTTCGACCTGTCGCTGCTCGAGCTGCGCAGCGGGGTGTTCGAGGTGCTGGCGACCGCCGGCGACACGCTGCTCGGCGGCGAGGACTTCGACGCGGCGCTGGTCGACCACCTGGCCGAGGGGTTCCGGCGCGAGCACGGGATCGACCTCCGCCGCGACCGCCCGGCGCTGGTCAAGCTGCAGGACGCGGCCCAGAAGGCCAAGCACGAGCTGTCATGGTCGCTGGCGACGGACATCGAGGTGCCGTTCGTGGCGTCGTCCGGCGGGCGGCCGCTCCACCTGCAAGCGAGCCTGTCGCGGCTCGAGCTCGAGCGCCTGGTCCGGCCGCTGATCCAGCGCACGCTGGAGCCGTGCCGGCGCGCCCTGGCCGACGCCAAGCTGCGCGCGCGCGACGTCGACGAGGTGATCCTGGTCGGCGGCCAGACGCGCATGCCCCGGGTGGTCGAGGCGGTGGCGGAGTTCTTCGGCCGCGCGCCCAACACGTCGCCGAACCCGGACGAGGTGGTGGCCGTCGGCGCGGCGATCCAGGGCGCGGTGCTGGCCGGCGAGGTCGAGGAGGTGCTGCTGCTCGACGTGGTGCCGCTCGACATCGGCGTCGAGACGCAGGGCGGGGTGTTCACGCCCCTGATCCCGCGCAACACGACGGTGCCGACCCGCCGCGCGGAGGTGTTCGGGACGACGATCGACGGTCAGACGGCGGTCGACGTGCACGTACAACAGGGGCTGCGGGAGATGGCGGCCGACAACCAAACGCTGGCCCGCCTGCGCCTGTCGGGCATCGCCGAGGCGCCGCGCGGGGCGCCCCAGATCAAGGTGACGTTCGAGGTCGACGCCGACGGGATCTTGCACGTGTCGGCGCGTGAGCTCGGGGCCGACGCGGAGGTGGCGACGACGGTGCAGCCGGCGGCCGGGCTGACCCGCGCGCAGGTCGAACAGCTGGCCCGCGAGGCGGCGGCGGCCCGCCAGGCCGACGCGATCCGCAAGGACGCGGCGCTGCTGCGAAATCGCGCGGAGGCGCTGGCCTACGCGTGTGAGCGCGCAGCCGAGGGCCTGCCCGGGCTGCAGGCGTCGCAGCGGGCCGCGCTCCTGGCCGAGGTCGCCACGTTGCGCGAATTGCTCGCCGCGGCGGCGCCGGCGACGGCGATCGAGGCGGCCCTCTTGACCCTCGAGCGCTCCTCGCAGCAGATCTACGCGGCGCTGCTCGGCAGCGAATCCACCGGGAGCTCCTGACCTCGGGACCGAGAACTTCATGGCGCAGCACCAAGACCACTACGCCGTGCTCGGCGTGGCCTCCGACGCCACGCTCGACGAGATCAAGCACAACTATCGCCGGCTGGCGCTGGCCAACCACCCCGATCGCCACCCCGGCGACATCGAGGCGGAGGAGCGCTTCCGGGCCATCAGCACCGCGTACTCGGTGCTGAGCGATCCTGTCCAGAGGGCCAGGTTCGACACGCAGCGGCACCTGCCGGTCGGGCTGTTCGAGCAGCCGGTGACGATGCAGACCGCGCGCGACCTGCTGGCGGCGGTGGTCGGCGACGTGTTCGGCCGCCAGCGCCGCGAGCGTCGCCGCGGCCGCGACGTCCGCTACACGCTGACGGTCGACCTGGCCGAGGCGGCGCTCGGGTCGGAGCACGAGATCCAGTTCGAGGCGCTGGGGGCATGCGCCAGCTGCAACGGGACCGGCTCGAAGCCCGGAGGTCGGCCGCCGACGAGCTGCCCGCTGTGCCACGGCCGCGGCGAGGTCAAGGGCGAGGGCTTTTTGGCCCGCCACACCACGTGTGGCCGCTGCGCCGGCACCGGCATGGTCCAGCTCGATCCGTGCGAGACGTGCCGCGGCCGCGGGGCGCGGCGAGAGGCGCGGAGCTTCAAGGTCCGCCTGCCGCCGGGCACCGAGGGCGGGGCCGAGAAGGTGATCCAGAACCACGGCGAGCCCGGCCAGTTCGGCGGCGGCCCCGGCAACCTGCGCGTGACCGTCAGCGTGCGCCCGCACGCGTGGCTGCGCCGCGAGGGCCAGGACATCCACTGCGAGCTGTTCGTCAGCCCGGTCGAGGCGGCCCGCGGCGGCAAGGTGCCGGTGCCGACGCTCACCGGCTCGGCGCTGCTCGAGCTGCCCGCAGGGGTCGCGACCGGCGCCAAGCTGCGCCTGCGCGGCAAGGGCGTGCCCGCGGAGGGCGGCCGCCCCGGCGACCAACTGGTGACTGTGGTGGTCGAGACGGCCAACCTGTCCGCAGGGACATCCGCGGTCGGAGCCGCGCTCGACGGGCTCGAGCGCGCGCTGCAGAGCGAGCCGCAGGTGCTGCCCAAGCGCGCGGCCCAGCGCGGGCTGAAGTGAGGGGGTGTCCTTCGGGGCATGTCGATAGGGGCATGTTCGGATGGACATGCTCTTGGGAGCATGGCTTGATGGGCATGTTCCAGGGGACGTGCGGCGGCTCGCCGAGCGGCGCGCGCTGCCGGTGAACGAGGCCCTCGCTCTGCGAGCGCGGGTCGGTTCGCCGACCTGGGGTGCGCGGCCCGGTGAATGAGGCCCTCGCTCTGCGAGCGCGGTCGGTTCGCCGACGTGGGGTGCGCGGTCCGGTGAATGAGGCACTCGCTCGGCGAGCGCGGGTCGGTTCGCCGACGCGGGGTGCGGGGTCCCGTGAATGAGGGACTCGCTCGGCGAGCGTTCGTCGGTTCGCCGACGAGGAGCGGGCGACTCCGTGAATGAGGGACTCGCTCGGTGAGCGTTCGTCGGCTCGCCGACTCGGCGCGACCCCGTGAATGAGGGACTCGCTCGGCATGCACTGGCGCGACGGAGGCACTCGCTGGGCGCAGGCTCGGGTGAAAGTGCGCGGGGGCGCAGGGAGGGCGGCTCCCTCATCCGCTCGAGCGGCGCGGCGGGTTCCGCGGTACGCTGCCACATTAAAAAGGACGCCATGGCCGACGCGTTGCCAGACTTGATGGACCCGGGTGTGCTCGAGCGAGCTGCCGCTGACGGCGATCTCGACAGGCTGGTCGCCGGGTGGGCCGGGCGTCTCGCCGCCGCCGACGACAGCGCGCCGCGGCGGGCGGTGCTGGCGGCGCTGCGCGTGGACCTGGCGCTGATCGTGCGCGAGCCGGAGTTGCTGTTTCAGTGCGTGTACAACCGCGTGTACTGGCACGCGAGCGCCGAGGCGGCGGCGTTCTACGGCGAGGGGACCGACGAGGGGGCGCCGCTGCGGGCATGGGTCGAGCGCTGGCGGGCGGCGCGAGGGCGGCGCGGGCCGTGGGCGCGCTCGCTGCGGCCGCCGGAGTTTCCGCTGCTCGGGCCGCTGCGCGAGGAGTATCGCGGGGCGCGGCCGGGCGAGGGGGCGCCGGTGTTCTCGGCCGACGCGCAGGTCGTGGGGGGCGCGGGGGCGAGTGCGATCGCGTGGGAGCGAGCGACCGGCCGCGAGCTGTCGCCCGAGCTGGCGAGGCAGCGGCTCGGGGACCCGGGACCCGAGGTCGAGGTCCGGTTCGAGGTCCAGGCGTGGGGCCGGGCGCGGGTGTACGACCGCCAGAGCGGCGCGCTCCTGGTCGACCGCGACGTCGACAGCGACTCGAAGTTCGACTGCGCGATGCGCCTGGCCGATGGGACAGCCGTGGTGGTGGCCGGGTGGTGCGACGACTACGACGGGTCGATCGCCCGCATCGACCTCCCGGGCGCGAAGGTCCGCTGGCGCGTGCGGATCGGCGGGTCGATCCACGCGCTGGCGAGCGACCGTGCGGGGACGCTGGTGGCGGCGAGCGACGGGGCGGCGATCCACCTGCTCGATGGGACATCCGGGGCGACGCTGGCGAGCGCGCCGCTGGCGGCCCACTCGCTGGCGCTGTCGCCCGACGGGTCGACGCTGGTGACGCGCCACGAGGACGTGCTGCGAGTGTGGGACGTGGCGGCGCTGCGTCGCGGGCGACCGCTGCGGATCGGCGGGGCGCACGAGGGGTGGATCGACGCCGCGTTCTCGCCGGACGGGCGGCGGCTGATCACGGGGGAGCTGCTGTGCGACGGGCGCGACGGGCGGCTGATCGCGCGGCTCGACCTCGACGGGCCGGGCTACCTCGAGGGCGGACCACCGGTGGAGGGGCGCAGGCTGGCCGACGATCGCTTCGTCGAGATGGCGCCGGGGCGCGGGGTGGTGGTGTGGAACTCGCACGACGGCACGCAGCGGAGCGTCGACAGGAGCCGGCGTTACGGTCACACGCACACGATCGTCGTGTCGCCCGACGGCCGCTGGTACGTCAGTGGTCGGCGGCAGGCCAAGCCGACCGAGATGCGGCTGTGCGCGGTCGACGACGGCAGCGTGCGGGCGGAGCTCGGGTCGATCGCTCCGGACGGCGTCGCGTTCGCGCCGGACAGCCTTCGCTTGCTGGTCGCGTCGGGCGATGAGGTGATCGTGTGGAGCGTGCCGACGGGGACGCGCGCGGCGACGCTGCGGCATCCGGCTGCGGTGACCGGGGTGGGCGTGGCGTGCGACGGTCGCTGCGCGGTGACGGGGGCGAGCGACGGGGTGCTGCGGGTGTGGGAGCTGGAGAGCGGCGAGCTCCGAGGATCGCGCTTGCTCACGGCCGACGATCCGGTGCTTCGCTCGTACTCGAGCGGCGGCGAGGAGACAAGGGTCTGGCGTGCGACGCCGGAGGCGCTGGTGCGCCTGGAGGGCTGGCTCGGGTTCTCGCAAACGGGCCATGGCTCGACGCTGCGGCGGCGCGACGGGCTGACGGACATCGTCGCGGGCGGACGCGTGCGCGCGCGGGTGCCGGCGCAGGTGCGGCTGGTGGCGGCGCCGGACGGGTCGCGCTGGGCCTCGCGCGTCGATCACTTCGTGATCGCGGACGAGTAGCTCGGGTGGGTCCCCGAGCTCGTGCGGCGCTGGGCTTCCCGGGTGCTCGGGGACGAAGTGCTCGTGGCGGTTCGTCGAGCCCGTCGGAGGCTCGGGGCTTCTCGCGGCCAGGACGAGTCGCTCCGAAGTGGTGATGTTCATTCGCGCATGTCTTATCAGACATGTCCGTTTGAGCATTTCTCTCGGAGCATGTCCTTCAGAGCACGTCCGGTCAGGGCTTCGCGGCGAGGGTCAGCGGGAGGCCGAGCTCGTCGCGGAAGAACCGCTGCCACTCCCGATCAGGGCTTCGCGGCGAGGGTCAGCGGGAGGCCGAGCTCGTCGCGGAAGAACCGCTGCCACTCGGGGAAGACGCGCTTGTAGGCCTTCATCTGCTGGCGTTGGCGGCGCTCGGCGGTGGGGCCGGAGGCGGGCGGCTCGAAGTCGGGCCAGACCAGGATGTCGCCGCACTCGAAGCAGACGTTGACGCTGCCGACCGGCGCGTCGCCGGCGTAGAGCACCACTGCGTGGCGCGGGAAGGCGCACTTCGACACCTCGAGCTCGCCGCGAGTGGCGACGGTCCACTCCACCGCGCGCTCGGCCTGGGCCTGCGACAGCGGCTTGCGCTCGACGATGTTCGGGCTCCAGCCCTTCGTCGCCTCGTAGACGCGCAGCGGGACCCCGGGACCGTACTCGATGGGGTTGAAGGTGAACGCCTCGGCGCGATCCCAGGCGACGAACGGCCAGGTGCCGGTCGGTGTCGGCGGTGCGCTCGGCTCGTCGGTGGCGGCGGGCTCTGGCTGCGCCGAGGCGACAGGGTCGGGCGCGGGTGGGGCTGCAGGGTCGGGCGCGGGGTCGGGCGAGGCGTCGCCTGTGGGAGCGGGCGGTGTCGGCTCGGTCACCGGCGCCCGCGGAGCTTCACGCGGGGCGCAGGCGAGGAGGACGGCGGCCGCGACGGCGAGGCGAACGTGGGGCTCGTGCCCTTGCCGGGCGGCGTTCATGGCAGCCTCCGGGTGTCGCGTCGACGCCGGCGCACGAGGGCGGCGATCGCCAGGAGCGCGAGGGCCGAGGTGCCGGCGTCCGCGTCGGCGCTGCAGCTGCCGCATCCGCCCTTGCTGCCGCCGGTGTCGTCGCCGGTGCCGCTCGCGGTGTCGGCCGTGGCCGTTCCGCTGCCGCCGCTCGCAGTGCCGTCCGAGGTGGGGCCGCTCGCCGAGCCGCCGGTCGTCGGCTCGACCGCCGGCATGCAGAGCTTGATCGCCTGACAGGTCTCGTTCGCGGCGCAGGTGTCCTCGTCCTCGCACAGGGCCGAGAGCGTGGGCGTGGGCCTGGGCTCGCCGCCGCCGCCGCCGCACTCGACGCTGCCGATGCAGCCCTTGGTGTCCTGGCAGGTCGCACCGCCGGTGCACTCGGCGTCGGTGGTGCACTTGACCGGGCCGCAGAACGGGCCGCCGTGACAGGTGTCGCTTTTGGTGCCCGCCGGGCAGTCCGCCGGCGGCTGGTCGACCACGTCCGCGCGCGCCGTGCCGTGCAGCCAGAGGGACAGCGCGACGACGGCCCACCACGCTCGCGAACGGCCTTGCGTGCTCTCGCGTTGCATCGTCCCACGGTACCACCCAGCGATCGGCGACGACAACCACTCGTGACGGCCGGCGCGATCGCGCCCGGGACGATCGAGATGTCCTCGGGGACAGGCTCGCGAAAACGATCCGGCGCGAGGGGGAGGGTACGTCTCGAACTCGAGGAACGGCGATCGAGCCGCCGAGGACTGGTTCGACCTGCTCGACGAACAGCGATCGAGCGGGGTTCGCCCGCGTCGGCGTGTGTTCGCTGCCCGATGGGCAACGGTCTTGCTGCGAGCAGGCGCCGCCGCGTGAGCGTCAATACTCGAGGCGCACGCCGAACACCGGTAAGATCGGGACGCCGACGACGGTCTGGGTGCCGGAGTAGTCGGTGAGGTACCACAGGCCCTCGGCGTTCTGGCGGTTGTAGATGTTCTGCACGTCGAGGTACACCGAGACGATGCTGCGCGAGCGGATCCACGTCTTGTCGACGCGCACGTCGAGCTGGTGGAACACGGGCATGCGGGCGCTGTTGTACGGGCCGTAGATCGGCTCCGTGTACGAGAAGGCGCCCTCCGGCTTGACGCCGCCGACGACCGGGGTGAACGGCAGGCCGGTGACGAGGCGGAAGCGGCCGGCGAGCTGCCAGCGGCGCGGCAGCTTGACGCCGAGGACGGCGACGAGGTTGTGCCGCTGGTCGAAGTCGTTGGGGGCGCGCAGGGTGAGGCGGTCGTGGGCGTCGAAGGTGCCGGTGCGCGCGAGCATCAGCGTGTACGCGACCCAGCCGAACAGCCGGCGCGTCAGGTCGTGGCGCAGCATGACCTCGAGGCCGTGGACGACTGCGCCGGAGTCCGCGAGCGGCTGGCCGAGCCGGGTGACCAGGTCGGGGCGCCGGTTGTGGTCGCGGCGCCAGAAGCCGGTGATGTCGAGGCCGAGGCCGGCGGTGAGGCGGAGGTGGAGGTTGGCGCTGAGCTGGACGGCCTGCAGGAGGCCGAGGCGGCTGCGCGGGGCGGCGTCGATCCGCGGGTCGAGGTAGCGGAGCGCGCCGGGCAGGACGATCTGGTTGTCGAGGCCGAGGGCGTCGAGGGCGCTGAAGCTGGTGACGCCGGGGAAGTTTTCGACCGCGAAGAACGACGGCTGCGAGTAACGACCGGCGGCCAGCTGGAGGGCGACCCGCGGGTGCGGGGCCCAGCGGGCGAGCAGCCGCGGATCGATCGAGAACCTGGCCCCGCCGATGCCGGTGAACAGGCTGGCCCGAAGGCCAGGTGAGAAGGTGAAGCGGCCGGCGGTGAGGAGCGGGCTGACGTAGGCGCCGGTGGTGGTCGTGAGGCCGCGGGTGACCTCGTCGAACGAGTCGACGACGCCCTCGGGAGTGAGGACGCCCTGCGGCAGCTCGGCGTGGGTGCGCGTGCGGTGGCGATCGAGCTGGGCGTCGGCGCCGAAGGTCAGCTGGAACCGCCGCGACGGGCGCGTGGTGGCCTCGGCGCGCAGCAGGCCGACGACGTCGGTGCGGCGGCGGAGGAGCTCGGCGGTCTCGATGCCGCTGGAGTCGAGGCGCAGCGCCGGCGAGAGCAGGAAGTCCCACGGCCCGTGGCGCTTCTTGTAGACGAGGTCGAGGCGGTGAAAGCCGGCGCTGAGGGCGACGCCGCCGCGGTAGGAGTCGAAGCGGATGACGTCGCTGGCGCCGAGGAGGCGGACGGTGAGGCTCGCGCCGGGGCCGACCGGGTGATCGAAGACGACCTGGTAGTCGCTGTACTTGGGCCGCAGGTAGTCGTGGTTGAAGGCGAGCTGGCCGACGGCCCGGAGCGCGAGGTCGAGGTAGCCGCGCTGGGCGGCGATCATGAAGGAGCCGCGACCGACCGGACCCTCGACGAGCGCGCCGGCGGAGATCAGGTCGAGCTTGGCGTGGCCGTGCACGCCGTCGCGCCGGCCGACGCGCGGGGTGAGGACGACGATGCCGCCGGTGGCGTTGCCGTAGTTGGCGGCGAAGTTGCTGGGGACGTACTGCAGGCCGGACAGGGTGCCGGCGGGGACGATGCTGGCGAGGCCGGGGATGTGGAAGGCGCGCGGGACGGGGTGCTCGCCGAGGAACACCTGCGATTGATTGGGCGCCGCGCCGCGGAAGACGAGCAGGCCGAGGCCGCCGGGGACCCGCGCGGAGCCGGGCAGGTTCTGCAGGGCGCGCAGCGGATCGCCCTGACTGCCGGGCAGGGCGGCGATCTCGTCGGGCGCGAGCTGGACGCTGAAGGGGCTGGGCTTCGGCGCGCGCTCCTGGGCGACGATGGTGCGGTAGCGGCCTGCGCCCGCCGGTTGCAAGTAGATGACGGGGAGACGGCGGCGGCGCCAGAAGCCGGCGGGGGTCGGTTGCTCGAGGCGCTCGTGGCCGGCGGCGACGACGACGAGCTCGAAGTCGAGGGTCGGCAAGTCGGCGAGGACGAAGCCGCCGTCCTCGCCGGTGACTGCCGCGCGCGTCCACGCGGGGCCGCGGCGGGCGCGCGCGAACACCCGCGCGCCGACCAGCGGCTGACGCTCGCCGGCGCTGCGCAGGGTGCCGCGGGCTTCGAGGCGGCTGTCCGAAGGGACAGGTCGCGCGGAGGCGGTGTCACGGTCGCGGGGCTCGCTGCTGGAGGAGCTGGGGGGCGACGGGGCCGCGGACGGCGGACGGAGCTGGCGAGCGTGCGCGGTGACGGCTGCGCCCGGCGCCGGAGGGGCGCTCGAAGAGACAGGGGACGCGGGGGCCTGATGGTGGATGTTCGAAGGGACAGGTGCCGGCGGAGCTTGCTGGCGGATGTTCGAAGGGACAGGTGGTGACGGGCCCTGCTGGCGGATGTTCGAAGGGACAGGTCCTGGGCGGGAGGGCGCGGGTGGCGGCTGGATGTTCGAAGGGACAGGCCGTGCGGCGACCGACGCGGGGGGCGTCGCCGCGAGCTCCGCGTCGTGGATCGAAGGGACAGGGGAGCGGGCCACCGCCGGGGCGACCGCGAGGAGGAGGCCGAGGGCGATCATGGCGCGGGGCTGGCGTCCTCGACGACGAAGCGCAGGGTGGCGAAGGCGCGGCCCTGGCGCTGGTCGGACATATAGAAGTAGACGAGGATCGGCTCGGACTCGTCGGGCATGCGCCAGCCCGTCAGCATGTCGTTGTCCGGGTCACCCCGGACCTCGACCAGGCTGGAGATAGCGGTTCGGAATCGGATCGACTCGACATCAGGCGTCGCCTGCAGATGGTTCGGCTCGCCGGACACCGTCGAGAAGGCGTAGTAGCTCTGCTCGGAGTCGTCGGTGTACTGGAGTTGGAGAAATACGAAGCGCCCCGCCGGGACGTGCACGGTGTCGCCGGATTGCACGAGCTGGTCGACGAGGTCGCCCAGGCGCACGTACCTCACGCGGATGCCGGTGAGGACGGGATGGAAGTCGGGCGGCTCGTCGGCGAGGTCGGCGGGGGGATCCTCGACGGTATAGATGTTCGCCAGGGTGGGCACGGCGGTGAGCAGGCGGCTCCTGGGGCCGAGCTCGAGGAGCCGCTTCTGCACGAGGCATTGCTCGAGGTCGGTGCGCGGGATGGTGCGAAGTCGCTGCAGGCAGGTCTCGGCGTCGACGGTGCCGTCGCCGGTGACGCCCAGGACGCCGATGTAGCCGCGGAAGAACTCGTCGGCAGTGTAGGCGCCGCCGAGGCTGAGGCGGATCCGCTCGCCCTCGCCGAGGCGGCAGTTCTCGCGGCGCCCCAGCGGCAAGGGGAAGGGGCAGGCCGGGACAGGGTCGTCGCCGGGGAGGGAGCAGTCTCCGGGGCAGACGAACCAGATCGGCGGCGGGACGGTGACGCCGGGCGGGGTGGCGGTGAGCCACTGCAGCTCGAGGGTGTCGAGCGGGAGCGCCGAGGCCCGCACCCGATCCGCAGGGACGACGAGCTCGGAGGAATAACCGCCCGGCTCGACGACGCTGGCGACGATGCCCCACGGTATCGGGTGATCGACGAGCCACGAGGGGTGATCGTTGGGCACGCAGGCGCCGAGCAGGCCGACGCCGACGACCATCGCAATTCGCATGCGAGGTCAGCGTAGCGGGAATGAAGCGGCGAGGGAAGCGGTTGACCGTGCGCAGGCGAGGTGGAGAAGGATGTCCTGAGAGACAGGCAGAGCGCCGCGGGCTGGGCACGCTCGGACGCGGGGCGCCGCGACGTGCGGGGTGAGCGGGGGTGTCCCTCGGGACATGTCGATCTCGGCAGCCAGGGGAGATGTAGAGCGCGGCGCTGTGCGACCGAGTCGGTGCACGGCGAGAGACGAGGCCGAGGTCATGGATGTCCTTCGGGACATCGAGGGCGCGGCGGTGTGCGGCCGCGTCGGTGCACGGCGAGAGACGAGGCCGAGGTTCATGACGGTCCCTCGGGGACATGTGGAGCGCGGCGGTGTGCGCCCGCGTCGGCACGGCGAGAGACGAGGCCGCGGTTCATGAAGGTCCCTCCGGACATGTGATGGCGCCGTGTGCGACGGCGCCGGCGCAGGGCGGGAGACGAGGGGCGTTCCTGGGTGTCCCTCGGGACATGTGGACCGCGGCGGCGTGCGACTCGTCGGCGCACGGCGAGTCCGCGGTTCATGGATGGCCCTCGGGACATGTGCGGCACGGTGTCACGACGCTGCGCGAGAGACGAGCCCCGGAACAGGGGAACGCCTCGTGTTCGGAGCACGCCGCGCCGCTCGGAGCTTCTGTCTCTTGGGACAGGTTCCCTGCGGGCCTCAGCTGTGCTCGATGCGGATCCAGCCGTCGCGGGTGCGGCGGAGCTCGTAGGTCGGGAAGTACTCGAGGTCGAGGCGGAGGGTGAGGAGGTCGACCTTGCCGTCGAGGTCGACGGTCTTGAGGCGGACCGAGGCGCGGTCGGGCTTGCCGGCGACGGCGGCGAGGAAGCTGTCGATGTCGGGGGTCGGGCGGTCCTCGGCGGCGACGATCCGGCGGGCGGCGCGGAGGCGCGAGCGGCTGGCGGGCGAGCCGTACCAGTAGAGCGAGATGTACACGCCCTCGTCGGGGACGGCGCGCTGGATCAGCGCGGCGTGGTGCGGGGCCTGCAGCAGCGCGCCGGCCCAGTGGAGCACGCGGTCGGTGCCGCGGCCGTCGTCGGGCCGGGTCACGACCTCGAGGTCGAGCTCCACGCCGTCGCGCAGGAGGTGGACGGTGACCCGGCCGCCACGCAGCGACCGCTCGATCTCGCGGACCGAGGTGACCGCCGCACCACCTGCCCGCAAGACCAGGTCGCCGGCCTGCCAGCCGCGGGCGAACGCGGCCAGGCGCTGGACCACCAGCACCTGCCGCCGCAGCGGGTCGTGGCCCTCGAGCTCGGCGGCTGTCTCCGGGGTCAGGCCGCGATGGCGCGCCTCGGCGAGGGTGACGGTGCCGAACTCGACGCCGAGGTCGCAGACGAGCGGCGACTCGCCGCGGCGGAAGATCTCGACGGCCTCGGCGAACAGGTCGGCGGCGATGCCGTATTCGGCGACGCGGTGGTCCTTGCCGTCCTGGTAGGAGAAGCCGGCCCACAGCGCGAGGACGCGGGCCTCGCTGTCGACGATGGCGCCGCCGAGCGAGGCGGTGGCGCTGGTGAGGGAGATCCGCTCGAGGTTCATCGCGCGGAACCGCGGCGGGCGCGGCAGCGGCAGGTCGACGGCCTCGACGGCGGCGACGGCCGTGCTCTGGGCGAACACGCGGTGGCCCGACTTGAGCCCGACGAGCCACACCGGGTCGCCGGGGTGGAGCGGCCGCGGGGCGAGGTCGACGGCGCGGATCGGCGTGTCGCCGAGGAGGGCCGGGTCGTACGAGACGATGGCGTAGTTGTGATGCGGATGAAGGAAGGCGATCTCGCCGGGGATCTCGACCGCGCCGGCGACGGTGAGGGTGATGTCCGCGAGCGGGATCGGGACGGTGTTGCGGTCGACGAGCACGAGGCCGCGCCGGGCGTCGACGACGAGGCCGGCGCCGACGAAGCGGGTCGCGTGGATCCCATCGATCTTGTAGGGGATGTTGCAGGTGACCGTGACCAGCGACGGCTGGACCTGCTGCACGCGGACGTCGTCGGACGGGGGCAGGTTGGTGGTGACGGGCGTGCGTAGCGGCGGGGGCGGCGGGGGCGGGCCGTCGGTCGACGGCCAGCGACCGGAGGCGTCGTCGCGGGTCGAGCGGGTCATGGCGAACCACCGCCGATCCATGGTGACGACGGTGACGTGCTCGCGGGTCGGCTGGTCGAGGTCGATCCAGCGGACCATGAAGGGTGCCGCGTGCGGCAAGTTGCCGAGGACGGCCTCGGCGGCCGCCAGATCCGGCGTCGGCACGCCGGCGATGGCGCGGACGACGGCGCCCCGGTCGAGGTCGAGCGGCGAGAACAGGTAGCCGCTGTTGGCGAGGTAGACGCCGGTGAGCGGCACCTGGGGGTTGCGGGCCCGCTGGTACGAGAGGTCGTGGAGGATCGCGCCGCCGACCTCGAGATAGGTGCTGGGGGAGATGGCGTGGAGGTCGTGGACGCGGGCGCGGACGGTGAGCGGCCGGCCGCCGCGCTCGAGCTCGAGGGTGATGGTCTGGCCGACCGAGGCGTCGAGGCGCGCCTCGAGCGGGACGAAGCGCGGGATGAACTCGCCCTCGACGCGCAGGAGGATGTCCCCCGGCTCGAGCAGGCCGTCGGTGGCGCCGCCGGGGATCAGCTTGTCGACGATGAGGAGGCCGATCCCGCCCGGGTCGGCGGCGCGGCAGGCCTGCTCGGTCTCCGGGCGCAGGCCGAGGCGCGCCAGCTCGTCGAAGGGCGTATACGAGAAGGTCGTCATCAAGGTGCCGCGCGGGATCGGCTTGCCCGCTCGCAGCAGCTCGAAGGCGCGCAGCACCCGCTCCAGCGGGAGGAAGAAGCTCGAGGCGGCCTGGGTCCGGCTGCCGGCGTTGAGGGCGATGACGTCGCCCTCGATGTCGACCACCGGGGAGCCTGAAGATCCCCCTGTCGCACCACTTGCAGCTTGCAGGTAGAACGTATTGAAATCGTTGTACTTGCTCGACCCGTAGAGCGGTGCCGGGCGGTCGACGCGCGCGAGCGTGCCGGCGAGGATGGAGAGCTTCTCGCCGGCGTCGTTGCCGACCACGCGCAGCTCGGTGCCGACGAGGGCCTTGTCGGGGCGCAGGCGCAGCGCGGGCGGACGGATGAACCGCAGGGCCGCGGGGTCGTAGCGGAAGAAGCCGAAGTCGTGGACCGGGTCGCGGTAGACCGGTCGCAGCGGGATCTCCTCGTGGTTGAGGAACACCGCCTCGGCGACCACGGGGCCGGGCTGGACGACGTGGCGGTTGCTGAGCAGGAGGCCCTGTTCGGCGTCGACGACGAACGCGGTGGCCTGCGAGCTGCCGTTCCACTCGGTGTCGAAGGGGCGCGGGGCGTCGATCCGGACCGAGACGACGGCCGCACAGACGCGCTCCAGGCTCTCGCGCCAGGTCAGGGTCATGGCTGGAGCTTCGGATAGGGTCACGTGGAGCATCGTGGTAGCACTCGCGCCAGGGGGGGCGCAAAGGCGGTGATCCGGAGACTCGAAACTACATGATGTTTGTTGTCGTAAATATTTGAAACAATGCGATTAAAAATATACGGCCTGTTCAGTCGAGAAGACCGCGAATTCCGTCCGCTCCGCGGGCGGCACCGGGGTCGCGGCGGGGCGTGCGTCATTCACGACTGCGGGCGAGCGAGCCGAGCCGTCGCTCGCCTGGCGGTCGCGGTCGGGTGTCCGCGCGGACGCTCGGTCGAGGGCGACGCGGTGCGTGGCTGTCCCAAAGGTCATGTGGAGCGAGCTTGAGTCAGGCGAATGAAAGCGGCGCGGACGGTCGTCACCGAGGCCCTGCAGGCGGCGGAGAAGGCAGCTGGAGCGGTCTGTTCGCGGTTCGCCGTCTCGCTTCGCGGACTCCTTACTCACTGCGCACTCACCAACTACTGGGTCACTGCAGACGCTGCGCCTGTGCCAGTGATGACGCGTGGGTGCTCGCGGCTCCACTCGCCTGCGTGCGGCCAAAACCCGTGATGGAGGTCTCTGCGGGCCCAAGGACGCCATCTACGCTCGTGCTCGCTTTTCTCTTGACCCTCGGACTCGGCCGTTGGGATAAAGGCGCCATGATCTCGTGGCGTACGCTCGCTTGTTCCGTTTCCGTGCTGTGTCTTGCCCTTCCCGCGTGCGGGGACGATGGCGAGCCCGGTAGTAGCTTCGGCACGGCGAATAACAACAGCAACACGAACAACACCACGGATACGTCGAGCGGGACGGACACCTCGACCGGCGCGCCCGGCACGAGCTCCACGACCGGCGACCCGACGACCGGCCCGGATACGACCAGCACGACCGCGACGCCGACCACCAACGGGCCGACGACGACGCTGACCTCGACGACCCTGCCGGACACCACCACCACCGGCGATATCGACCCGTCGACGACGACCACCACGACCCAGACGACCGACCCGGCCGGCTGCGGCAACGGCCAGATCGATCCGAACGAGCAGTGCGACGGCGCCAACCTCAACGGGTTCACCTGCGAGTCGCTCGGCAACGCCGGTGGTTCGCTCGGCTGCGACCCGGTGACCTGCACGTTCGACACCTCGCTCTGCATGGGCAACAGCTCCAGCGGCACCTCCGGCTAGCCGCCGGGCTCGCCGAGGCTGAAATCGGCCCTGGACCCGAGATCCCCAAAACCGCGTACGCCCGGCGCAGCCGCCCTATTTGCGGCCTGCGCCGCGTTGTTTTTGTGGACCGCGCCGGGCCGGATTCAGTTCCCCGACGACGAGATCGTGTTCCAGACGACGGCGAGCCTGGTCGACCACGGCTCGCTCGCCATCGCCGGCATCGGCCATCGCACCGGTGAACCGCCCGGGCGACCGCCGGGGACCTTCGGCTGGGCCGAGGGCCAGGATGGTCGCCGCTACGGGTTCTTCGGCCACGGGCTGTCGCTGGTGGCGGCGCCGATGTACGCGCTGGCCCGCGTGACCGCGCCGGTGGTGCCGTTCGCCTGGACGCGCGCGGTCCGCTCCGACCACTTCACGTTCCATGTCCGCGAGGCCAGGTCGGACTGGTACCACCTGGTCGTCAGCCTGACGCACTGCTTCGTGACTGCGGCGACGGCCTGGCTGCTGGTCCGCTGGCTGGCGTGGCTGGGCTTCTCGGCGCGCGCTGCCCTGTGGACGGGGGTGGCCTACGCGACGGGGACGGCGGCGTGGCCGTACGCGCGCACGTTCCTCAGCGAGCCGCTCTCGGCAATGGTGCTGCTGGCCGCGGCCGTGGCCATCGCGCAGGCGCACGCGCTGCGCGCCGGCTCGCCGCGCGCGGCCGATTGCCGATTGTGGCTGGCCGGCGCGGCCGCCGGCTTCGCCGTCCACGTGCACGTGCTCAACCTGGTGGCCTGGCCGTGCCTGGCGGGGTACGCGCTCTGGCCCTTTGGGGCAGGTCTGAAAAGACATGAACTGAAGGGCAGGTTCTTCGGGACATGTCTGAAAGCGCTGGCGCCGGCGCGACGCGGGCTGATCGGGGCGGCGCTGCTGGCAGGGCTGGGCCTGGGCTCGTTGTTGCTCGGGCAGTGGCTGCGCTTCGGCGACCCGCTCGAGACGGGGCGCTTCGGTCACTACAGCGAGTGGACCTTCCCGTGGACGGGCCTGTGGGCGCAGATGGTCGCGCCGGGGCGGAGCCTGTGGCTGTACGCGCCGGCGGCGACGCTCGGGCTGGTGGGCCTGCGCGCGGCGCTGCGACGGGCGCCGGCGGCGACGTGGCTGGCGCTGTCGCTGCTGGCGACGCGCTGGCTGGTGGTGTCGGCGCGGACCGACTGGTACGGCGGATGGAGCCTCGGGCCGCGTCACCTGGTGCCGGCGATCCCGCTGCTGATGATCGGCTTCGCGGCGGCGGTCGAGGAGCTGCCGCGGCGGACGGCGGCGGTGCGCCGGCTGTTCTGGGCCGGGGTGGTCGCGAGCGCTGCGCTCACCGGCTGGCTGGCGACGCGATCGATCTTCGAGTGGATGATCGCGTTGACGAACGACCCTCGCTCGGCGGGGCAGGTGCTCGAGACGTCCCACTTCGCGTGGTCGGCCAGCCCGATCGCGGGGTTCTTCACGCTGAAGCCGGACGTGCTGGCGCTCGGGGCGGTGCGGCTTCAGCAAGCGGGACACCCGGGGATGTCGATCGGGTTCGGGATCGTGGCGCTGGTCGGGCTGGTGGCGGCCGGGCTGGTGGGCCGGGCGCTGTGGCGGGCACGCGCCGGGCGGTGAGCCGCGGAGGCGGAGGACGATGCCCGCGGCCGCAGGGCGAGCTGGCCCGAGAGACAGCCGGCGGGACGGATGCCGTCGAAGAGACAGATGACGGGGCCGGTGACGACGCTGGTCGGAGAGACAGGTGACGGGTCGGGGAAGAAGCTGGTCGGAGGGACAGGCGGGTGAGGTCAGCCGCTCTTGAACGCGTGGGTGTAGGTCTCGCCGGGAGTCCAGGCGAACTCGCTGCGGACGAGCTGGCGCAGGGCGCAGCTCTCGGCGTCGTTGTTCTGCGGGCCGAGTACCTTGGCCGAGCCAGGGATCAGGCGGCCGTCGGCGTCGGCCTTCCACTGCAGCTTGACGGTGTAGCCGAAGGCGCCGGCGCAGCGGCGGCGGATGGCCTTCTGGATCGCCGCGGGGCTGCCCTTCGGGAGGTCGCTGACGGCCGGCGATGCAGGCTCGTCGGGGCCGCTCGTCGCGGCGGCGGCGGTCGCCGGCTCGGCGTCGGCGCCGGTGGGAGGTTCGGTGGTCGCGGCCGCAGTCCGCGGCTCGGCGGGCGGTAGCTCGGCAGGAGCGGTCGGGCTGCGCGGCTCGGCCGGCGGCAGCTCGGTGGGCGCGGCCGGGACGGGCGGCGGCTCGGAGGATGCGGGCGCGGCGGCGACGACCGGCGGACCAGGATCGGCGGCGGCGTGGGCCGGCTCGACGGGGACGCCGGTGGGCTCGGCGGGCGGCAAGGAGCCGGCGCGCAGGCTGAAGAAGGCGAACAGGCCGAGGCCGAGCAACAAGGCGCCGAGCAGGGGGGCGCCGATGGTGAAGGAGATCCCGCGGGCGTCGCGGGTGACGGTCAAGATCGGGCCGCTGGCGCCCGGCGGCGTGGAGCCGGGGTCGAGGCTGACACCTGTCCCTGAAGCCAGGTGACGCAGGTCGGCGGCGAGCGCCTGGGCGGTCGGGTAACGCGCGGCGGGATCGTCGGCGAGGGCGCGACGCAAGATGGCCTGAAGGCCAGGTGGCACGGTGGACAGGGCGAGCTCCGAGGGACCGTCGCTGCCCAGCCGCATCGGCGGCAGCTCGCCGGTGAGGAGCTTGTGCATGAGCGCGCCGAGGGCGTAGATGTCGACGCGATGGTCGGCCGCGAGGCCGCGGTAGAGCTCGGGGGCGATGTAGCCGGGCGTGCCGAGCAAGGCGCCGGTCTGGGTCAGAGAGGCGTCGCCGCCCCGCGAGGCGCCGCCCACGACCTTGGCGAGGCCGAAGTCGAGGACCTTGATGTAGTCGGGGTCGTCGTCGCGGGTGAGGCGGAAGCAGTTGGCAGGCTTGATGTCGCGGTGGACGACGCCGTGCTTGTGGGCGGCCGCGAGGGCGCGGGCGATCTGCTCGCCGATGTGGACGACGCGCTGCCAGACGAGCGGACCCTCGCGCGTGACCGTGGCGGCGAGGTCCTCGCCCTCGAGCCGCTCCATGACGAAGAAGGCGGTGCCGCCGTCGGTCTCGCCGAAGTCGGTGATCTCGACGACGTGAGCGTGGGCGATGACCGAGGCGGCGCGCGCCTCCTGAATGAAGCGCTGGGCGATCCCGGGGTCGTCGCCGAAGCGCGGCTTGATGACCTTCACGGCGATCGGTCGATCGAGCATGAGGTGCGTGCCGGCGTAGACGGCCCCCATGCCGCCGGAGCCGAGGCGACGCTCGATGCGGTAGCGCCCGGCGAGGACTCCCCCGAGCAACGAGTCAGGCGCGTCGGCGCGGCGCGTGATGCCGGAGGCGAGATCGGTCGGGGCGTCGCCCTCGGCAGGAGTCGCCTGCGTGGGACCGGTGCCGTCGACGTCGTCGCCCGTCATGCGCCGAGTATAAAGGTGGGAGCGGCGGCGCCGGCGCGTCAGGTAGGGGCGGAAGCGACCGCTGCCTCGGGCGCCGAACTGGCCGATACTGGGGCGATGACGAGGCGCAGGGCGACGGCGCTGGCGTGCGCAGCGGCGCTGACGAGCGGTCAGGTCGAGGCGGCGAACCCCGCCACGGAGGCGCTGCGACGCGATCACGAGGGTTGTCAGGCGCTGCGCAAGGACGGTCGCAGCGGCGAGGCGGGGTCCTGCTTCGAGCGGGTGTACGTGGGCCTGACGGAGCTCGATCCGCGAGCGAGCCGCGACCTCTTCAATGTGCTGAGCGACACAGTGGCGGCGTACGAGCAGGCCCACGCGAGCGACGGCGAGACGGGCTCGATGTGCCGCGCGGCCGGGGTGGTCCGCGACTACCTCGAGCGGCCGCAGAAGGCGGAGGCGATCCGGCTCCGTCGCCGGGCGCTGGGGCTGGCCGACCGGATCGACCAGAGCCTGCGCGCGGCCAGCCAGGCGGCGGGTCGCGACGTGTGCGCCGATCCGCCGCCGCCGACCCCGACCCCGGAGGTCGAGAAGAGCCCGACGGGCGACGCCGCGCCGGCCGGCCCGACCACGCCGGCGCCGGCGCTGAAGCGGCTGCCGCCGCCTCGTCCGAGTCAGTGGCGGGGACAGACGAGCTGGGCGGCGCCGTCGGAGCCGTCGCTCGAGCTGCTGGCCGCGGGCTTCGGGGTGTCGATCGGCGGGGCGCTGACGTCGGCCGTGGGCGTGGGGCTGCTGCTGTACCGCGCGGAGTGCACGACGGCGACGCCCGACTGCTCCGACGCGGCGCTGGCGAGCTACCACGACGCGGGCTACCTGACTCTGGCGGCGGGGGCGGGGATCCTGGTGGCCGGCGCGAGCCTCCTCTTCGCCGACCGGGTGCAGGAGCGCAAGCGGCGGGCGGCCCGCGCGGCGCCGACGTTCGGGGCCGGGGGCGCCGGGATCGCGGCGTTCGGGCGGTTCTGAGGCGGACCGCAGGTGCTGCACTTCCGGACAGGAATGATGGGGCAGGTGAGAGTTGCGGGCGCGGCGGGGCTGGCGTAGACCTCCGCCGTGGACCTGCCGGAGATCGGGGCGCGCTGCCGGGTGACGATCGAGTACCCGCGCCTGAGCTTCGTCAAGCGCCGCAGCGACGGGCGGGTCGACTTCGTGTCGCCGCTGCCGTGCCCCTATAACTACGGACATGTCCCCGGGGTCATGTCCGGCGACGGCGACCCGCTCGACGCGGTGGTGCTCGGACGTCGCTTGCCCGCGGGGACCGAGGTCGAGCTGGCCGTGGTGGCGATCGTCGGCTTCGTCGACGCGGGCCAGGACGACCCGAAGGTGATCTTCAGCGCGACGCCGCTGACGCCGGCGCAGCGGCGCGGGCTCGAGCTGTTCTTTCGCGTGTACGCGCTCGGGAAACGGGCGCTGGCCGCGGCGCGCGGGGTCGAAGGGGCGACGCGGTTCGACGGCTGGCGCGCGGGGTGAGGCGGGCCCAGCGCGGGGCGCGGACGGGAATCACCTGTCTTTCAGGGCATGCGTGGAAGGACAGTAAGATCGGACTGCCACCGGCCGTCCGGCGCGGCGAGGTTCCCGAGGACATGCCGTCGCCGGGCTTCGCCGGCGTGATGCTTGGGGCACGCGAGAGCCGGCTGGCTCGGCATGTTCATTCCGCCATGTCCTTGGGGACATGTCTCAAGGTTTGGTGGCGGGCGCCTGGGGGGCGGCGATCGGGACCAGGCCGTCGCGGCGCGAGCCGGAGACCTCCTCGGGGGCGGCGATGATCTGGCGGAGCAGGCCGGCGACCTTGTCGTCGCTGCAGCTGGAGGTCTTCCACGCGAACATGCGGACGCCCTTCCACCCCGGCAGGAAGGCCCAGCGGTACTCGTTCTGCCGGGTCCAGAAGGCGCCGGGGACGTCCGGGACCGGGTCGACGGAGACGTTCGGGTCGGTGCGGCGCATGGAGTAGAGGTTGTCCTCGGCGGCCTTCTGCGGGGTGTCGCCGAGGATGGTGGCGATCCGGAACCACTGCGCCGGGCTGTTGGGCTCGGGCACGAAGTAGAAGCCGCAGCTGTTGTGGAACGACTCGCCGAGGTAGACCTGCAGGCCGCAGATCTCGGCGGCGGCCTTGCTGTCGAAGCCGAGCGTGTGCTCGCAGCACTTCGGGTTGGGCAGCTCGGGGGCGTAGAGGCGGCAGACGCCGTTGGTCTCGTCGGGGCGGCCGGTGCCCGGCGACTTCACGGGGTCGGGGTCGGGCTGCTTGGCCGCGCTCGGGGCGCTCTGGGCGGCGTAGAGGTCGCCGGTGTCCTCGACGACGCGCGGGTCGGACGGGGCCGGGTGTGCGCCGTCGACGGTCGGGGTGGGCGCGGGCGCCTGTGCTTGCGGACAGGCGGCGAGGAGCACGAGGGCGAACGGGGCGAGGCGCAGGCGGTGCGTCACGGGTCTCCTTTAGCGCGGCGCGGGCGGGGTGGCCAGAGCGGTGCAACGGACCGCGAGCGTTCGCCGGCGCCGGCGGCCCAGCGCGAGCACGACGAGCCAGGCGGGGCCGCTCGCGCTGACGCCGAGGTCGCAGCCCTGGGTCTCGGACAGGCCGCCGGTGTCGCCGGTGTCCCCGGTGTCGCCGGTGCCGTCGCTGTCGCCGGTGGTGCTGTCCGGATCTTCGCTGCCCTCGGGCAGGATCGTGAAGCGCACGCGGTCGCTGCCGGCGTTGCCGCCCTCGTCGCGGACGGTGACGAGGAGGTCGTAGGTGCCCGGCGGCGGGTTCTTGAGCCGCAGGTCGACGCGGATCGCCTCGTCGCTGAAGAGCGTCTGGCCGTCTTGCTGGATCTCCACGGCGTAGAACTGCGGCTCGAGGTCGTCGACGACGTCGCCGTAGAGCGAGAGCTCGACCGGCAGCACGTGGTACGAGCCGTCGACCGGGCTGGTGAGCTCGAGGGTCGGGGCGACGATGTCGGGCTGGGCCGGGCCGAACAGGTAGAGCAGCTCCTGGAAGGAGTTCTGGTAGCCGGTCTCGCAGAACATCTCGTGCACGAGGTTGCACACGCCGGCGGTCTCGACGAGGTCGGTGTTGGCGACGATCTTGTTGCACTGATCCTGGAAGTACGGCGTCGGCGCCTCGACGAACGGGTGCAGGTTGTCGAACGGGCTGTTGACGTGCTCGAGACCCCAGGTGTGCGCGGCCTCCTGCAGGATGATCGTGGCGCCGGTGTTCGAGCCCTGGAAGGCGCCGGCGAAGCAGGTGTCGTTGGCCCACAGGTTGCCGCAGTCGATGTACGGGGCGATGCCCGCGAAGTCCTGGGCGCCGATGTCGCCGTAGAGGACCATGGTGTAGCCGGGGTCGTCGGGCGGGCGCCGCCAGGTGGTGCGCACGCCGATCTCCCGCAGGTCCTTGCGCACCGACTCGATGATGGCGACCCGCCGCGCCTCGGTGCCGACGAACGGGCCGATGTAGCCGTCGAACAGGTCGGCCAGGGTGCTGCAGTCGTGGCGCGAGTCGTTGCCGCAGCCGCGCCGCAGGACTGCGCCGTCGAAGTTGACGTAGAGGGTGTGCGGGGTGCCGGGCTCGGCGGGCAAGGCGTCGAGGCCGCGGGTGGCCAGCGGCGGCGTGATGGCGGGGCGCAGCGGCTCGGCGGCAGGGCGGGCGGCGCGGTTGCGGAGGGACAGGTCGAGGGCTTCGGGGCCGGACGCGCCCGGCGACATGGCCTTCGGGACAGGCGACTGGGTGACCGTGGCCGCGCGCCGGAGGGTGCCTCGGGACAGAGCGCCGGCGGGCGAGCTTTCGTACATGTCCTCGAGGACAGGCGCACCGGAGGCCGAGGCGTCGGGGGCGAGTGAGCTTCGGGACAGGTCCTCGGGGACAGGTACGCCGGGCGCCGGGGTGCTGGGGGCACCTGGGCTTCGGGACATGGACTCGAGGACAGGTGACGCGGGGGCCGAATCAGCTGGCCTTCGGGACAGGGACGCGCCCGCGCCCGGGTCGCCGGCGCTGGCGAGCGCGGCGAGCAGGGCGGGGGCGAGGGCGAGGTTCACGGGGCCAGGGTACGCGGTTTGGCGGGGGCGCGCAGGGGGCTAGCCGCGGGCGCGCCGACGCCCCCGGGCGAGGCCGAGGAGGAGCAGCAGGGCCGGGGCGCCCGAGGTCGGAGCGAGGTCCGATCGGCAGGCGCAGCCGTCGTCGCCGCCGCTCTGATCGCCCGTGGTGGCCGAGTCCGTGACGCCGCCGGTCGCGCTGGTGACGCCGGTGGTGGGGTTGCCGCTGCCGCCCCCCGTGGTCGGCGCGTCGCCCGTGGTGTCGGGCTCGTCGCCGGTGGTGGTGCCGGGCTCGCCGGTGGTGGTGCCGGGCTCGCCAGTGGTGGTGTCCGGCTCGCCGGTGGTGCCGGGGACCGGCTCACCTTTGACCGTGAAGTGCACGGTGTCGATGGCCTCGTTCTTGTCCTCGTCGGTGACGGTGGCGGTGACGGTGTACTCGCCGGGGGCGAGGCCGGTGATCGGGAAGGTCAGATCGGAGGGGCTCGGCCACGAGGTGGGGTCGGTCTCGGCGGCGCTCGGGCCGTCGATCTTGAGCGTCAGCACGAGCAGCTGCGGGCTCTGGTTGTCGGCGGCGGTGAGCTTGAGGTCGAACTTGCCCTCGACCTCGGCGCCGTCAGCCGGGGCGGTGATCTCGAGCGTCGGCGCGGTCAGGTCGGGCGCACCGGGGCCGAAGATCTGGAGGAGCTCCTGGTAGCTGTTCTGGTAGTTGCTCCCGTTGCAGAACTGGGAGTGCTGGTTGGGGCACTCGATGTTGTTCTCGGGGACCGGCTCGTTGTTGTTGTCCAGGCGGACGATCTGGAAGCACTCGTCGACGTAGGTCGGATCGGGGACGCTCTGGGTGGTGGGGTAGAGGAGGTCGGACTTCGACTCGACGTGCTCGAGGCCCCAGGTGTGGGCGATCTCCTGCAGCACGGCCTTGGCGATGCCGGTCGGCGAGCTGGTGTAGTCGAGGGTGAAGCTGACCTCGCCGCCGTTGCCGTTGAAACAGTCGATGCTGGGCGCGACGCCGGCGAAGCCACCGCCGGGCGCGGGGTTCCAGTCGCCGATCATCTCCATGTCGTAGTCGCCGCTGGCAGGCCGGACGTCGGTGACGTGGATGTTGAACTTGCCGAGGTCGTTGCGCATGACCTGGACGACGGCGGCGCGTCGCCCGAGGTCGCCGCCGAACGGCAGGACCTGACCGTCGAAGATCGTGGAGCAGTTGTCCTGCGGGTCGTTGTTGCCCCAGCCGCAGAAGCTCATGTCGCCGCCGTCGAAGTTGGTGAAGACGATCCACTCGCCGGCCTGCACGGGCGGCTGCTCGAGGTCGGCGCCGAACACCAGCGGCTCGTGAAACGGCGAGGTGATCGGGATCGCCGCTGCGAGGTCATCGGGTTCGCCCGCCTCGGCCAACCCGGGCACGAACAACGTGGTCAGTACGAGGCAGGAAAGACGGGTGCGGGCGTTTTGACGGGCCATCGTGGCGACGGTACCAGACGGCCTCCAAAGCGACGCAGCGCGCGCTGCGTGTGTGTGATCACCCGTCGTCGGTGGTGTCAGTCGCCCTCAACGAGTCGCCGCACGAACTCGGGCAAGTTGAAGGCGCCGAGGCCGAGGCTCGGGCCGACGTAGCGCCCGGCGACCGCGGCGAGGCGCGAGGCGTCGAGATCGGTCAGGCGGAAGTCGTCGCCCGCGAGGGCGAAGGTCCAGCACCCGCTCGGATAGGTGGGGATGCAGCCGTAGTAGGCGTGAACCCCCTTGAAGACGCCGCGCAGCTCCTTGAAGACGCCGCGCACGGTGTCGGCGGCGTAGAACGGCGACTCGGTCTGGGCGCTGACGATGCCGCCGGGTCGCAAGGCGCGGCGCAGATCGGCGAAGAAGGCCCCGCCGAACAGTCCAGCCGCAGGACCGATCGGCTCGGAGCTGTCGACGAGGATGGCGTCGAAGCTGCCCGGATGGTTGCGGACGTATTCGACTGCGTCGGCGAACACGAGCTCGACGCGCGGATCGTCGAGGCGCCCGGCGACGGCGGGGATCCACTGCTGGCAGACGCGGGTGACTCGCTCGTCGATCTCGCACAGGACGACCCGCTCGACCCCGGGGTGTCGCAAGACCTCGCGCACTGTGCCGCCGTCGCCCCCGCCGACGACGAGCACGCGCCGCGGGTCGCGATGGATGCACAGCGGGACGTGGCTGATGAGCTCGTGGTACACGAACTCGTCGAGCTCGGTCAGCATGACCATGCCGTCGAGCATGAGCAGGCGACCGTGACCCCGCGTGTCGTAGACCTCGATGCGCTGGAAGGGGCTCTGCTCCTCGTGGACCTTGTCGGTGACGTGGAGGCCGATCGCGGAGAGGTCGTGGTAGTGCTCGTACAACCAGGGCATGGACGCAGGCTCGCTCGAGGGGGCGGTCAAAAAGGCTCCGGGCGGAGGCTGGGCCTTATAGCCCTGCCGCCGCCCGGGACTCAAGCCGCAGTCCAAGACCGCCGCCCGTGAGGCGCTGGATCAGTGCAGCCAGCGACCGCGACGCTCTTCCTCGGCGTCCTCGTCCGCCTGCTCGTCGGCGTCGGCCGCGGCCGCGCGGGCCTGGTCGCGCTCCCGCAGGAGGGCGGTGAGGATGAGGCCGAAGCCTGCCCCCCAGGTGAGGATCATGAGGGCGATCCAGTAGGGCGAGGCGTTCATGCCGTAGAGGAACGGCATGCCGGCGCTGTGCGTGAGGGCGACGTGGTCGACCTCGAGGCGGTAGACCAGCACGGCGAAGACGATCTGCAGGAGGAGCAGGGCGCCGCCCATCATGCCGATGCCGAGCTTGCCGTCACGCTTGCGCGAGGCGAGCAGCAGGGTGGCGACCGCGGTCTCGGCGATCAGCAGGACCTGCGTCAGGGTGGCGACCATGATCTCGCTCTGCTCGCCGGCGAGGCCGTTGCGCTGCATCACTGCGCTGTAGGCGAAGCCGACCACGAGCATGGCGACGGCGAGGACACCCTGGAACCGCAGGAAGGCGCCGCGGGCCTCGACGTGGCTCGGCACGGCGTGCGCGCGGGCCGGACGACGCAGGCTGGCGACCAGCAGCCACCCGAGCACCGGCAGCAGGAAGGCGCTGGCGAGGAAGGTGACGAGGTTGAGGCCGTCGAAGGTCTGCGTGTTGGTGCGCGACGAGAGGTCGAGCAGGGCGAGGCCCGAGCAACCGACGCACGCGAGCGCGAGCGCGATGCCCTCGGTCGGACGGAACAGCGGGGCCCAGGCCTGCTCGACGCGCCGGCGCCAGCTGAACAGGCAGATCGTGGCGAGCATGACCTGGGTGCCGACGGCGTAGGCGAGGAAGGAGGAGCCGAGCTCGGGGTCGCCGGCGGTCATGAGATCGGCGCTGCCGGGCAGGCCGGTGAAGCCGAGGACGCCGCCGAGGACCGCGGGCAGCGGGCCGAGGAGGAGGCCGGCGCTGGCGATGTTGGCGCCGACGAGCGCGGTGCCGAAGAGGCCGGCGCCGCCGATGCCGACGGCCATCAAGGCGCCGACGAGCAGGGCGTTGACCCGCTGGCCGAGCGCGTCGCCGAGGCCGATCGCGGTGAGATGCGTGGCGCCGGTGAAGAGCAACAGCAAGCCGAGCGGCAGCAGGAGCGGGCCGACGCCGACGGTGAGGCCGAGCAGGGCGAGCGCGGGCAGCAGCAGCAAGGCGCCGGCGACCATGGCGAACACGTTGGGCCCGACCGACATGGCGAGGGCGAGGTCACCCGCGGACAGGCCGGTCATGCGCAGGACGGGCAGGGTGCCGGCCTCGCGCTCGCGGGCGGTGTGCGTGGCGGTGACGACCGGGCCGACCAGCAACAACATGAAGGCGGCGAAGCCGAACAACACCGAGCCGATCAGCTGGCCGCGCTGGATGTCGGAGACCGGCGAACGGTAGCGGACCGACGGCTTCTGCAGCGCGGTGAACTCGGCGATCGGGTCGACGAGGCCGCCCTGCCACAGCGCGGCGCTCGGGTTCAAGACGGCCTCGGCGAGGGTCTTCAGGTCGCCCTGGGCCAGGTTGGCGAGGGTGTTGGAGATGTGCGGCAGGCCGCCCGAGCTCAGCACCCAGCCGGCGAGCTGGCCGCCGTCGCCGTACGGGTCGTTGTTGAAGAGGTCGGCCCACAGCGCCTGGCGATCGGTGCCGTTGGTGTCGATGGCGACCGAACCGTCGCGCCGCTCGAGGCGATCGATGCGGGCGCCGAGAGCGGTCAGCTGGCGGCGCTGGGCGTCGATCTCGCGGAGCAGCGGACCGGCGTCGCCGAGCTTGCCCTTGTCGACGTCGACCGCGAACGCGGCCGCCTGGATCGCGGCGGTGCGGGCCAGATCTTCGTCGCGCGTGGTCAGCGGGCGGAGATCGACGGTGGCGAGCAAGAGCTCGTGGAGGTCGCTGCGGCCGCCGAGGAGGTCGCCGCGCAGGTCGACGGCCTCGCGCTTCAAGATCGACTCGCCGCGGTCGAGGTTGCGGACGGCCTGCTCGACGCGGGCCCGCAGCTCGGTCAAGACGGCGATCCGCACGCGCTGCTGGGCCGCGAACTCGCGGTCGACGACGGCCTGCTCGCGGTCATCGAAGCTGCAGCGCGGCATCTGCGGGCCGTCGCACACGGCCCAGGCGTCTTCGAGGCCGATGGCGACCCGCACGTCCTGGGCGGCGGGGCTGTCCATGCGCGTCAGCGCGGAGGTCCCGAGCCATGTGAGGCCGCTGATCAGGGTCGCGGCGACCAGGGCCGAGGCGGTGCGCGACCGGAGGTCGCGGCGGAGGAAGGGACGAAGTCGTTGGGAGAGGGACCGCGTCGGGCTACGAGTCCCGGACGGTGGTGAAGGAGTACGAGGATCCTGGTTCGCCATAAACCCGCCTTGCGTGCTGGCCCGGACAACCGGCAGCCTTTGAGTGTTCCACAAAACGTAGGCGCGGCGCAGATGATTTCACTGGCGTGCATGTCGCTGAGGTAAGATCCGCCCGTGACCCCGAGCCCGAGCGCCCTCCGCCTCCCCGCTGATGTCGAGCGCACCCTGTCCCACTGGCTCTCCGAGCCCCGATTCGCCGGCGACCGCGAGGCGCTGCAGGCGCTGGTCGCCTCCTCCGAAGCGGGGTCGGCCGCGGCGCTGGCAGAGATCCTCGACGCCTTCTCCCAGGTGCTCCCGATCGGCACCGGCGGGCGCCGCGGCAAGGTCGGCCCCGGTCCCAACCGCTTTAATAAGGTAGTGGTGCGCGAAACAGCTCAGGGCCTGGTGCAGGCCATGCGCGCGGCCGGCGACACCCCCCAGGTGGCTGTCGTCTACGACACGCGCACCCACTCGCGGGACTTCGCGTTCGCGGTGGCCGAGCAGTGCGCGGCCGGCGGGGTGACGGTGATCCTCCTCGACGCGCCCAGGCCGACGCCCGAGCTGTCGTTCATGGTCCGCCGCCTCGGCTGCGGGGCCGGCGTGGTCATCAGCGCCAGCCACAACCCGCCGGAGGACAACGGCATCAAGATCTACGGGCCCGACGGCGCGCAGGTGCTGGGCGAGCGCGACGCGGCGCTGATGCGCGCGATCCTGTCGGTGCAAGAGTTGCCGGAGCTGCAAGAGGACCAGCGCAAGCTGATCCACGTGCTGCCGCCCGAGCGCGTGGTCGCCGAGGCGGACCCGCCGTACCACGCCTACGTGCTGGCGCAAGGCGTGGCGCCGCCCGACCTGTCGGCCGCGGGGCTGCGGGTCGCCTTCACGCCGCTGCACGGGGTCGGCCACACGAGCGTCTTGCCGGCCCTGCGCGCCCGCAAGATCGAGGTGCTGCCGGTCGAGCGCCAGTGCGACCCCGACGGCGGCCGGTTCTCGACGGTCCGCTCGGCCAACCCGGAGGCGCCGGAGTCGATGGCGATGGCGATCCAGCTGGCCGAAGAGACAGGTGCTCACCTGGTCCTGGCCACCGACCCCGACGCCGACCGCCTGGGCGCCTGCGTGCGCGGACGCGACGGCAAGTTCGTCCCCATCGACGGCAACCGCCTCGGGGTGCTGATGCTCGACCACGTGCTGGCGCACGCGACCATCCCCGAGAACGGGTGGGTGCTGACGACGCTGGTGACGACGCCGCTGCTGGCGACGATGGCGGCCGCCCGCGGGGTGATGGCGGTCGACGACCTGCTGGTCGGCTTCAAACACCACGCCGGCATGGCGGCCGAGCACCCGGAGCGCACGGTGGTGTTCGCCTGCGAGGAGAGCCACGGCTACAACCGCGGCGACGAGATCCGCGACAAGGACGGGTCGATCGCGGCGCTGCTGCTGGCCGAGGCGGCGGCGCTGGCCAAGCTGCGCGGCGAGACGCTGCTCGACGTGCTCGATACGATCTGGTGCCGCTTCGGCTACCACCGCGAGAAGACGCTCAACTACATGGCGCCGGGGCTGGCCGGGCGGCAGGCGATCGCGGCGCTCATGCAGGCGTGGCGGACGTCGCCGCCCGCAGGCTTCGCCGGCCTGACGACCCGCCGCTTCGAAGACCGGCTGCAGCCGCGCCACACCGGCTCGCCCACGCGCGACCTCCCGGGTGACGTGCTCAGCCTCGAGCTCGAGGGCGAGGGCGGCAAGAAGTGCCGACTGGTGCTGCGTCCGAGCGGCACGGAGCCGAAGCTGAAGATCTACGGGCTGGCCCGCAGCGCGCCCGGGATCGAGCCGGCGGCGTTGCCGGCGGTGGTGTCGCAGATCGACGGAGTGGTCGAGGCGGTGCTGGCCGACGCGCACGCGCAGATCGAGGTGATGATGCGGCCCTGGCTGGGTTCGGCTTCATGAGGCGTGCGGCGGTGGTCGCGGCGCTGCTGGCGTTGCTGGCGGCGCTGGCTGTCTGGCTCGGGACGCGCGAGCGCACGGCGTCCCGCCCGGGCCCGCGCAAGAACAGGTCCGCGACGGCGACGCAGGTGACGGCGGCGGTCGAGGGCGATGCGCCGGTCCAGGGCGTGGCGCGCCGGGCGGACGTCGATCGCAGCGGCCAGGGCGTCGTGCGCGGGCGGATCGTCGACCGCGACGGCGTCCCGGTGAGCGACGGCCGCGTCATCCTGCATTGCCTGGCGAGCGGGACGGACCGCAGCGCGCCGATCGACGGCGGCGTGATCGAGCCCGGGGCCGAGGGCGAATTCAGCGGCCCCGGCTGCCGCGGCGTCGTCTGTGCCGAGCTGCGGCACCCGACCCTGGTGCCGCGCGATCCGTGGGTGCTCGAGCCGAATCGACCGCCGGTGACGCTGGTCGCGCAGGCGCTGGGGCGCGTGGTCGGTTCGGTCAGCGACGGCGAGGGTCGAGCGGTGGCGGGGGCGCAGATCTGGGTCCGGCGCGGGGCCGACGACGATCCCGCGGCGCTGCCGCCGTTCACCTCGCGCAACACGGTCAGCGACGGCGAGGGCTTCTTCAGCTTCGCGCGGGTCGAGAAGCCGCCGTGCGATCCGTGCGGCGAGGCCAGCGGTCGCTGCGAACCGGGGGACCCGCGCGACGTGCCGACCTACGCGTCCCTGATGCTCATCGCCCGCGCGCCAGGGTTTCGCCCGACGGAGAAGGAAGTGTCGGTCGACGACGAGGAGGGCTGGCAGATCGTGCTGGCGCCGCCGCTGTCGCCGCTGCAGGGCACGGTGAGCGACGCGGAGGGGCGACCTTACGCGCGCGCGCGTGTGCTGGCGCGAGCGCACACGCGAGGCTACGAGGTGCACCAGGCGCGCGTCGACGGCGGGCAGTTCAGCCTCGCCGAGCTCGGCGAGGGCAGCTACGACCTGCGCGTGGTCCAGGACGGGGTCGAATTGGCGAACTCGGGCGGACACGTGGCCGGAGAGACGATCGCGCTGGTCGGGAACGTGCCGGCGCTCGGCCGCGCGGTGACGCTGGCGGTGGTGCGGCGCGGCAGCGACGAGGCGGTGGTCGGCGCGGTGGTCGACGGCGGGCCCTTCGCCGGCGCGCGCACGAGTGAGGAGGGCACGGTCGGCGCGGCCGACGTGTTGCCCGGGACGTACGCGCTCGGCGTCCGGGTGCGCGGGCTGCGTTCGCAACGGGGTCAGGTGACAATTCCCGATGACGACGCCGGCCCGTGGACGGGGCGGATCGAAGTCGACGACTCGCCGTAGACTCGTGGCCCGGCGGGCGGCGCGGAATATCTCCGCAGACATGTGTGCCGGCGGTTCGCGGGCGTCGGCCTGGCAGGTGGAAGGCGCGTCCTGCCTGAATTTGCGCGGGGGCACAAATTTGAGGGTGTGACCGGCTCGCGTTAGCCTTGGGGGCCCGGTGCTGCAGCGCCGGACAAGTTCGAATCATGGCGGATATCGAGAACGACGGCCTACTCAGCAACCCCAACAGGGCGATGATGTCGCCGCGCGAGGCCGCGGAGCAGCGCTGGGGCACGATGATCGCGCACCGCTATCGCGTCGAGGAGCTGCTCTCCTTCGACGAGATGGGGGCGCTGTACCGGGCCCGCGACACCGAACGCGGGGTCCCGTGCGCCCTGCGGATCTTGCCCGAGATCTACGCGCGCGACCCCGAGATCCGCGACCGCTTCCTGCGCGACGCCGAGGCGGCCCAGGTGCTGCAACACCCCAACATCATCGAGGTGTTCGGCACCGGCAAGCTCGACGACGGCGGCGTGTACTCGGTGATGCAGCTGCTCGACGGGCAGAACCTGCGCGCCGTCCTCGACGAGGAGCGACGCATCTCCGCCGGCCGGGCGGTCCACATCGCCAGCCAGGTCTGCCGCGCGCTGGGGACCGCCCACGACATGGGCATCATCCACCGCGACCTCAAGCCGAGCAACATCGTGCTCGTCACCCAGGACGGCGAGCTCGATGTCGTCAAGGTGCTCGACTTCGGCGTGTGCTCGCATATGGACAGCGAGCGCTCGGGCGTGTCGACGATCGACAAGCTGGTCGGCTCGACGGCCTACATGGCGCCCGAGCAGGCGGCCGGCGAGGAGGCCGACCCGGTCTCCGACATCTACGCGCTCGGCACGGTGCTGTTCGAGATGCTGACCGGGCGCCTGCCGTACACCGGCCGCAACGACTACGACATCATGATGAAGAAGGGCCGGCAGGAGGCCCCGCGCGTCGACGACCTGGTGCGCGACGTGCCGGGCGCGCTGGCCGACCTGGTGGCCCGCTGCCTCGCGCCCCGGCCCGAGAACCGGATCCGCTCGATGCGCGTGCTCGAGGTCGACCTGCTGCGCTCGCTCGACGCGCCGGCCGCCCCGCGCCCGCCTCGCACACCTGGCGATTCGGACAGGTCCGAAAGGTCCGCCGCGACGTCGCTCAGCTCCGGCTCGCTGATGCCACCGCCCGAGCCCGCGGCCGCGGTCTCGCACCCCAACATGCTGCTGGCCAGCGCGTCGATGAGCGCGCCGCGGCCGGCCCCGGAGCCGCGCACGATCACGGCGCCGGCGAAGGAGCACCCGCACGCATGGCTGTGGCTGGTCGGCGCCGGCTCGATCGCGGTGGTGCTGGTGCTGTTCGGGCCGCGCTTGTTCGGCCAGGCCGAGACGCCGCCGGACGAGCCGGCGGCGCCGATCGCGGTGACGCAGGACGTCGACGACTCGACGCCGCCCGAGCCGCCGAAGCCGATCGACCTGGCGATCCCGCAGGCGGTCGAGAACGTCGGCGACCCGCTGGTGCTGGCCGGGCGCGCCGACCTGGCGCTGGCCGAGGGCCGCTTCTGCCAGCCGTCCGGCGAGTGCCTGCGCGACTACCTGGCGGCGCTCAGGGAGATCGACCCGAAGCACGAGGCGCTCGAGCGGCTGACGCAGAAGATGCCGGCGGCGGCGCTCGACACCGGCAGGAAGGCGCTGACCGACAAGCGCTTCCACGACGCGGGCCAGGTGTTCCGCTGCGTGCAGGCGCTCGCGCCCGACACCGCCGGGGTGAAGGAGCTGCTGGCCGAGGCGCTGGTCGGCGAGGGCAAGATCCTGCGGCTGATGAAGGCCTGGGACGACCTGGTGGCGCTGCTCGAGGAGTACGACAAGCTCGGGGTCAAGCCCGGCTTCGACGCGCTGGTCCTCAAGGGCCAGGGCATGGCCGGCAAGGGCCGCTGGCAAGAGTCCGTCGACGCCTACTCGGCGGCCGCGAAGCTGCGGTCGAACGACAAGGACGTGAAGAAGGCGCTCGACGAGGCCAAGCAGCAGCTCAAGGCGGCCGGGAAGAAGTGAGCTGGTCTTCGGGGTATGTCCTCCAGGACATGTCCCGAAGATTCAATCACCCGTCGCGGCTCGAGCCGAACCGCTGCGGCGCGCGAGTCGGCGGGTGTTCGAGAGAACCATCGGACATGGTCGAGCGACCATGTCCGATAGTGCACGTCAGAACCGCATCCACACGCCGAGGTCGATCTCGACGGTGGTGCCCGGGGTGACCGCGCCCTGGACCCGCGGGTAGACGCGCTGGCGCAGGCAGGCGGTGAGGGCCGGGCTGAGCGCCCCGCGCCCCTTCACCTCCATGCGCGCGAGGCCGCCGGTGGCGGTGAGGTGGACGACGAGCACGAGCTTGCGGTGGACGCGGTAGGTGGTGCTGCCGGCGTCGAGGAAGCACTGGGCGAGCGGCTCGGCCTCCGCGCGCAGGAGGGCGCGCAGGCGGTCGCTCTCGGCCTCGCTGGCCCCGCGGACGGCGCCGATCCGGGCGCGCGCGTGCGTCTCGACGGCGACGAAGCCGCGGCCCGGGTGGCCCAGGGGGTCGGAGAGGAGGGGCGCGGCCGGGCGGGCGAAGTTCGGGGCTTGCGTGTGCTGGCCGTCGACGACGAAGCGCGGCTCGGCGCCGGTGCTGCCGCCGAGACGGATGGCGGCGGCGTCGCGGCTCGCGGTGGGCGACAGGTCGACGACCGCGGTGAAGTCGCGCGAGGTGCCGCCGACCGGGATGTTGCGGGCCTGGTCCAGGCGGATCTTCGTCACCTGGGCCGCGTCCGGGACGACGCGGCCGCCGTCCATGCCGGCGATCGCCTCGACCGGCTGGACGACCTCGACGGCGAGGCCGTCGATGCGGCGTGAGCGGTCGACTGCGACCAGGCTGGTGTAGGCGGTGACGAGGTGGTGCTGCAGGCCGAGCTGCAGGATGCCGCGACGTGCCTGTTGCTCGACGTCGGTCGAGGTGGTGGTCGCGCGGGTGAGGTCGAGCGCGCCGATCTGCTCGCGGGCCCACAGGCGCGCGAGCGTGCGGCTCGACTCGGCGCTGGCGACGACCTCGATCGGGAAGGTGACGGAGCGCTCGCCGGCGCGGGCGCGCAGGCGCAGCTCGGCCGGCGCGGCGCCGGTGTAGCGGCCGTGGACGACCAGGGGGTGGCTGGCCAAAAGGTCAGGTGGCAGCGAGACCGAGAGGTCGCGCGGCGCGAGGGTGCCCCAGTCGACGGTGACGTCGGTGAGCACGGGGGCGTCGATGATCCGCTCGAGCTGCTGGCCGGCCCGCGTCAGGTCGGCGGAGTGACGCACGTGCATGGAGGCGCCGTCGCCCGCTCTGGCCACGGCGCCGATCAGGTGGCTGTTCGGCGCCTCGCCGATGCCGACGCCGAACACCCGCGCGCGGCGCCCGTCGGCGCGCTGACGCTCGAGGAGCTGGCGGGCGGCGCGGGCGATCTCGTCCTCCTCGCCGATGTAGCCGTCGGTCATGAGGAAGACGTAGCGGTGTCGGCCGGCCTCGACCGGGCTGTCGAGCGCGGCGCTGACCCCCGAGAGCATCTCGGTGCCGCCGCCGGCGCCGAGGCCGTCGATGAAGTCGCCGGCCTGGCGGAGGTTGTCGGCGTTGGCGGGGCGCGGCTCGCCGAACAGCCGCGCGGTGCCGCCGGCGAAGGTGATGACGTCGAAGGTGTCGACCGGGCGGGCGCGGGCGAGGGCCTCGCGCATGGCGGCCTTGGCGAGGGCGAGCGGGGCGCCGTTCATCGAGCCGGACACGTCGACGACGAACAGGAGCTCGCGGCGGCCGACCGCCTGGTCGACGTCGAGGCGCGGCGGATCGACGACGAGGAGGAAGTGGCCGCCCGCGCCGTCACCTGGCCCGAGGAACAGCTTGGCGGTCGGCTGGGCGGCGGCGCTGCGGTAGCGGAGGACGAAGTCGCGGTTGGGGATCTCGTCGCGGCGGGCGAGGGCGAGGTGGAGACGGCCGTCGGCGGCGTGGGCGTCGACTGCGTGCGCGGGCGCGGCCCAGGCGGTGATCGGGGTCGCGGCCTCGGCGACGACCGCGATCGAGAGGTCGTGGCCGGTGCGCACGCCGTGGCCGAGGATCGGCGGGGAGATCCGCGAGGCGTCGGGGACGCGGGTGGTGTCGCTGCTGGTGCCGGCGCCGAGGTCGTTGCGCGCGAGCGGGGGGCCCGGGAGGTAGCGCGGACCGACGACCGTGGGGAACACGAACTCGTACTCGCCGGCGTCGTAGCTGAGGGTCTGCAGGTAGCGCAGCTCGACCTCGACGGCCTCGCCGGGCGGGATGTTGGCGAGCGACTGGGTGAAGACGTTGGGCCGCTCCTGCTCGAGCAGCGCCGCGGTGTGGCCGGCGTCGCGCGCCGCGAGGTACTCGGCCTGCGCTTGGCCGCGCTCGCGGATCTCGGCCTCGATCGTGCGGGCGCCGACGATCATCCGCATGTCGGTGACGGCGCTGTTCTCGGGCAAGGGGAAGGTGTAGATGGCGTCGAGCGCGGCGGCGTTGTCGTTGACGAAGCGCTGGCGGACGACGACCTCGGCGACGGGGCCCCGCAGGTGCGCCCGCACGTCGGTATGACGCAGCGGCAAGGCGACGCCGGCGTGCAGGAGCTGCGGGAGCGCGCCGGGATCGGTGTAGACGACGTCGCGCACCGCGTCGGGGTCGTCGGAGGTGATGGACGCCGGCGGCTCGCGCGGGACCTCGGCGCTGCGCACCGGGGCCTCGGCGCTGGGCACCGGGACCTCGACGTTCTGCCAGTCGGGCTCGGGCAAGAGCTCGGGGTACTCGACCGTGGTCGGGGTGTGACTGCAAGCGAGGAGGATGCCGAGACCGAACAGCGCGGACAGCCGGATCGTCATGATCCCGGGTGTAGCGCGTGGCGCCGGTGCGCGGCTCCGACTGCGATCGGACGATGGACGGGCGGTGGGACTCGGCGGTCTTGGAATGTCTATAAGGACATGTCTTTGAGAGCATGCCCTTTTAGACATTGCCGAATGTTTCGCTCACCAGAGGTGCCGCAAGACGTAGGCGGTGTTGCGCCCGTCGATCGTGTAGGGGAGCGCGCCCGGGCCGTCACCGAGCACCAGCGGCGGGCGGAGGAAGGGGGGCGGCCGCTCTTCGAGGCGGAAGCAGCCGCGGCGCTTGGTGAAGGCGGATAGCGGGTGATGGACGATGTCGTAGACCGAGACGTCGGGCGGACCGGGCTCGTACAGGGCGGTGCTCCCGCGCGACCCGGGAGCGCACGCGAGGAGGACCGACGGCGCGAGCCACAGGAGCTGGTGGACGGCGGCCGGCGAGGTGGACGGGTCGAGCTGGACGACGACCGGGCAGGCGGGTCTCGCTCCGCGGCCTGTCACCTGCCCCAGGCGCTCGTCGGGCGGCCGGGGCGCGGAGGACGGCGCGCAGGCGACCCAGGGCAAGAGCCACCGCAACATCGACCTCAGTGTGGTTCGCGCCGCGCGGGCGAGGTCCGGGCGGCGATCGGACCTCTGCGGCGCGCCACCAGCCGTCAGCCGGAGGACTTGGCGTGCACCAGCTCGTGGAGCATCTGCAGCAGCGCGTCGAGGTCGGGCGGCTTGCCGAGGTGGCGATCGAAGCCGGCTTCCCTGGCTCGCTGGCGATCCGCGGGCGAGGCGTAGCCGGTGAGCGCGACCAGCCGCGTCGAGCTCTGGGCCGGGTCGGCGCGGATGGCCCGCGCCACCTCGTAGCCGTCCATCCCCGGCAGGCCGATGTCGCAGACGACCACGTCGGGCCGGAGCGCTCGCACCTTGGCGAGCCCCTCGGGCCCCGAGTGAGCCAGGCAGACCTCGTGGTCGCCGAGCTCGAGGGCGTCCTTCAGGGTCTCGGCGGCGTCGAGGTTGTCCTCGATGACGAGGATCCGCCCCTGGGAGGCGTGGTTCGCCGGGTGACTTGTCGGCGCGTCGCTCGCCGGCGGCGCGATCGCGGGGAGGCGCACCGTGAACTCGGAGCCGCTGTCGGTCCCTTCGCTCGCGGCCCGGACGTCGCCGCCGTGCAGCTCGACCAGGCCCCGCACCAGCGCGAGGCCGAGGCCGAGGCCGCCGCGGCTGCGATCGAGGGTGGTGTCGGCCTGCATGAAGGGGTTGAAGAGGCGGGGCAGCATGTCGGGCTCGATGCCGATCCCGTTGTCGCGGATGTGGACGAGCACGTCGGCCTCGCGGGCCTCGACCGTTGCTCTGGCCCAGCCGCCGGGACCGGTGAACTTGGCCGCGTTCTGCAGCAGGTTGCCGACGATCTGCGACAGACGCGTGGGATCGCCGTCGACCCATGCGGGCCGGTCGGCGGGGACGAGCTCGAGCGAGACGCCGTTGCGCTCGAACACCGAGCGATGATCCTCGACGGTGCGGCGGACCAGCTCGTTCATCTCCACCGCCGTGCGCCGCAGCTGGATCTTCCGCCGGGAGATCCGGGTGACGTCGAGCAGGTCGTCGATGAGCCGCGTCATGTGCTCGATCTGCCGCTCGATCACTTGCTCGGCGCGGCGGGCTCGCTCGCTCCCCGGGGCCGCGCGCGAGAGGATGTAGAGGCTGTTCTTGATCGGCGCCAGCGGGTTGCGCAGCTCGTGCGAGAGCATGGCGAGGAAGTCGTCCTTGCGGCGGTCGGCTTCCTGCAGGGCCTCGGCGAGGGCGCGGTGGCGTTCCTCGCTGGCGCGCAGGGCCGCCTCGGTGCGCTTGGCGTCGTGGATGTCGGTCGAGGTGCCGTACCAGCGGACGATCCGGCCGGCCTCGTCGCGCACGGCCAGCGCGCGGCCGAGGAACCACCGATACTCGCCCGTGGTCGGGAACTTGAAGCGGTACTCGACCTGGTAGGGCTGGCCGGTGCGGACCGACTCGTACCAGACGTCGACGCAGCGCTGGCGATCGTCGGGGTGGAGGACGAGCAGCCAGTTGGCGTCGTCGACGTGCCCCTCGGGGACGCTGGTGAGCTCGTACCAGCGGCGGTTGTACCAATAGACGCTGCCGTCGGGCTGGCACGCCCAGACGATCTGGGGCATCGAGTCGGCGAGCTGCTGGAACTTCACCTCGCTCGCGCGCAGCGCCTCGAGCGTCATGCGGGTCTCGGAGGCCCGGCGCTCGGCCTCCTCGGCGGCGCGGGCGGCGGCGATCCGCGCCTCGACGTCACGCGCCCGGCCCGCGCGCAGCGAGCCGGACACGATGCTGATCACCGAGCCCGCGGCCAGGAACGCGACGAGCTGCAGGGCCTCTTCGCGGCCGGGGTCGCCGTCCGCGGCCAGCATCCACGCGGCGAGGCCCGTGGTCACCAGCGCGGTCGAGACCAGGGCGGGTGCGGCGCCCGTGACCTGCGCGGACAGGGACAGCACCGCGAGCGGCACGGAGAAGAAGATGCCGCCGAGCGGGCCGGCCAGCGCGAGGGCGAGGAGCACGGCCGCGGCTGCGGCGCTGATGGAGAGCGGCCAGCGGCTCGCGGGCTCGAGCCTCGCGCGCGCCGGCTGTTTCTCGCTGGGGGAACGGTCGCTGGTCGTCATCCCGACCTCGCGTCGACGACACAGGGTAATGCCACCCGCGGCGTCGTGCCGGTTTCCCCGGGGAGCGCCGAGTCAAGGCCGTGTCCGGGGAGCGAGCGGCCTCGACAGGGTCGACGTCGGCGCGAGCGGAGCGGCGAGATTCGGCGGATGTCCGAAAGGACAGGTCCGGGCCGAGCGCCGAGGCGTCGAGCTGCGGAGGTCGACGGCGCGGCGCAGCGAGCGGCGCGCCGGCGGCTCAAGCGGCGATGTAGCCGAGCACGAGGTAGACGAACAGGAAGCCGGTGATCACGACCATGGCGCCGCCGAGGCCCCACTCCTTGAACATGCGGGCCTCCTGCGGGGGCGAGTAGACGGTGTCCTTGGCCATCTGCGGCAGCTGGCCGAACAGGTAGTCGAAGAACTCGCGGAAGGCGAGGACGACGGGGCGCAGGAGGTGCTTCCACGTCCCGGGGAACAGCCGGCGGTAGAACCAGTCGGCGTCGAGGGTGATCGTGAGCGTGCGCTTCAGGACCGGTAGCAGGACGAAGAACGCCAGGCCCGAGAACAGCAGCAGCTGCAGCTGGTTGATGACGTGCGGGACGGTGTAGGGCGCGTAGAGGGTCTCGCCGGCGGCCGCGGGGAACGGGAGGATGGCGTAGAGCGGGCCGTAGAGGCCGGGGACGCCGAGGAGGATGCAGACCGCGGCGAAGAAGATCATCGCCGCGCGCATGTTCCACGGCGGGTCGGGCGGGCGCAGGCCCGAGTCCTTCTGGAAGAACACGAACCACGGGAACTTGATGCCGGCGTGCAGGAACACGCCCGCCGAGGCCGCGGTCAGCGTGAACCACGCGAGCGCGAGGTGCTGGTCGGCGGCGGCCTGGTTGATCATCGACTTGGTGACGAAGCCCGAGGTCAGCGGGAACGACGAGATCGCCAAAGCGCCGATGATGCCGCAGGTCATGGTGACCGGCATCGAGTGGTAGAGGCCGCCGAGGTCGGTGCACTTGCGCTTGCCGGTCATGTAGAGGACCGAGCCGGCCGACATCAGCAGCAGCGCCTTGTAGACGATGTGGGCGAAGGCGTGGGCGGCGGCGCCGTTGAGCGCCATGGCGGTGCCGATGCCGATCCCGCAGACCATGAACCCGACCTGGTTGACGATCGAGTAGGCGAGGATCCGCCGCATGTCGTTCTCGAGGATGGCATAAACGATGCCGTAGACCGCCATCAACAGGCCGACGTAGACCAGCAGCTGGGTGCCGGCGAACAGCAGCATCAGCACGTAGACTGCCGTCTTGGTGGTGAAGGCCGAGAGGAACACGGTGCCGCTCTCGGACGCCTCCGGGTAGGCGTCGGCCAGCCACGAGCCGAGCGGCGGGGCGGCGGCGTTGACGAGGATGCCGAGCAGGATCAGCCAGGCCGCGGCGTCACCTGTCCCGAGAGACAGCCCCTCGAAGCCGGCCGCGCCGAAGAAGTAGTGGTGCAGCGCCAGCGGGTCGGCCACGCCTGATGCTTGCAGCGCGAACACCTTGGCGAGGATGCCGGCCATCAGCAGCACGCCGCCGACGAAGTGGACCAGGGCGTAGCGGTAGCCGGCGCGCCCGGCCTCCTTGGTGCCGGCGCTCCAGATCACGGTGGTGGAGCCGATCGCCATCAGCTCCCAGAACAGGAACAGGCTGAGGATGTCGCCGGCGAAGGTGACGCAGATGGCCGAGCCGGCGTAGACGAAGGCGGCCGGCAGCTCGACGCGCCAGCGCCGGCCGCGTTCGCTGTCGAGGCCGGTGATCGGGTGGGCGAACAGGGCGCCGGCGAAGGCCATCACCGCGAAGATGGTGGCGAACACCTTGGTGGGCGGGTTGAAGGCCAGGACCGTGAGGTCGTACTGGCCCATGAACGGCATGGTGACGGTGAGGTCGTCGGGGATCGCCCAGATCGCCGCCAGAGTCAGCAGCGGCAGCAGCAGCGCGACGGCCGGGCCGAGCCCGCGGAGGAGCGGGAGCACGAGGCCGCCGAGGACCAGGATGATGCCCGGAGGAGGCAGGCCGACGGCTTCAGTCATCGTAGAAGGTGTCCTTCCGCTTCAAAACGAGGCCGATCACGAACTTCGACACCAGGACCATGACGGCGCACACGCCGAAGCCGTACCAGGAGTAGAAGCCGAACGTGCCGTCGACGCCGAAGTGCGCGTGGTGGTGCGGGTCCTTCATGACCCAAAAGTCAGCCAGCACCAGCAGCGCCAGCACGACCAGGGAGATGGTCCACAGCTTGCGAATGGTCCGAGGATCTTCGAGGCTCATGGCAGGCCGCTCCGGAGCTGGGTCGCCAGACCGATGGCGAGGTCGCTGTAGAAGAAGAACGCGATGGTGGCCGCGGCCGTGCACGACAGGGCGACGACGATCGGCCACGGGGCCTCGCCGTGGTCGTGGGCGTCGTGGCCGTGGTGGTCGGCGTGGTCGCCGAAGTCGCCGTCGGCCGAGGACTGGTGCGGCTCGCGGTGGTGCTTCGCCTCGGCGACGAAGAAGGCGCGGTAGACGATCGGCAGGAAGTAGGCGGCGTTGAGCAGGGTCGAGAGGATGACGACGATCAGGACGAACGGAGCGTCGGTCTCCCAGGTGGCCTGCAGCAGGTACCACTTGCTGACGAAGCCGGCGGTCGGCGGCAGGCCGATCATCGACAGCGAGCCGATGGTGAACGCGGCCATGGTGATCGGCATGCGCCGGCCGATGCCGTCGAGCTGGCTGATCTCGGTCTTGTGCGCCGCCGTGTAGATCGAGCCGGCGGCGAAGAACAGGGTGATCTTGCCGAACGCGTGGGCGGCGATGTGCAGGGCGGCGGCGGTGATCGACAGCGGCGACAGCAGGGCGGCGGCGATGATGACGTAGCTCAGCTGGCTGACCGTCGAGTAGGCCAGCCGCCGCTTGAGGTTGTCCTGGAACAGGGCGATGCAGGAGGCGATCAGGATGGTCGCGCCGGCGATGTAGATCAGCCACTCGCCCGCGCCGTAGCGGACCAGCACGGCCGGGCCGAACACGTAGACGATGACCTTGAGGACGGTGAAGACGCCGGCCTTCACGACCGCCACCGCGTGCAGCAGCGCCGACACCGGGGTCGGCGCGACCATGGCGGCCGGCAGCCAGCGGTGCACCGGCATCAAGGCCGCCTTGCCGATCCCGTACATGTACAGGACGAACAGGATGCCCAGAGTGGGCGCGGTCAGGCTGCCGTCGGCCAGCGCGCGCTTGAACACGCCGCCTGGCCGGAAGGTCATGTCGCCGCCGGTGAACACGTAGGTGCCGATGATGCCGGCCAGCAGGAAGCACACCGAGGTGACGACGAGGATCCCGAGGTAGGTGCGGGCCGAGCGGATGGCCTCGGCGGAGCCCTTGTGGGCCACCAGCGGGTAGGTGGTCAGCGTCAGCGCCTCGTAGAAGACGAACAGGGTGAACAGGTTGCCGGCGAAGGCGAGGCCCATGACGCTGGCGATCGCCAGGGCGAAGCACACGTAGAACCGGGTCTGGTTCTTCTCGTGGTTGCCGCGCATGTAGCCGATCGAGTAGATCGAGTTGAGGATCCACAGGCTGCTGGCGATCAGCGCGAACAGCATGCCGAGCGGCTCGACCTTGAGCTCGAGCCAGATGCCGGGCAGGACCTCGGCGATCTTGATCGCCGGAGCCCTGGCGAAGCTGGCCCAAAAGTCATCTGCGAGCACCGTCGGGGCGATGCCGGCGACCACCCACAGCAGGGTGCCGGCGGTCAGCAGGGTGACGAGCTCGCGCAGGTTGGGCCAGCGGCCCGCGAGCGAGATCAGCAGGGCGCCGAGCAGCGGGATGTAGACCGCCAGCAGCGGCGGGCTCACGTCGAGGTGGATCATGGGGCCCCTCCGAGCAGGCTCTTGGCGGCGCGCATGCTGATCTCGCCGGTGAAGGTGGCGGACACGCCGAAGTACACGCTGGCGCCGATGAGGATCCACATCGGCGCGACCATCGACAGCGGCGCCTCGGTGACGAGGGCGCTGTCACCCTCGGGCTCCTGGAAGTAGGCGGCCTCGACCACGCGCCAGGTGTAGGCGACGGCCAGCAGCGAGCCGACCAGGACGACCGCGGCGACCGGCCACATGTGCGGCGCCTCGAGGGCGCCCTGCACGAGGTACCACTTCGAGATGAAGCCGGCCGTCAGCGGGAAGCCGACCAGGCCGAGGCCGCCGGCCACGAACGCGGCCATGGTCAGCGGCATGCGCTTGCCGAGGCCGCGGACGGCCCGCAGGTCGCAGCGGCCGAGGCGGTACATGATCGCGCCGGCGGCCATGAACATGCCGCCCTTCATCATCGCGTGGTTGAAGATGTGGATGACCGAGCCGGCGACGCCGTGGACGTTGGCGAGCGCGAAGCCGGCGACGATGTAGCCGAGCTGGCCGACCGAGGAGTAGGCCAGCATGCGCTTGAGGTTGGTCTGGCGCACGGCGGTGACGCCGGTGACGAGGATGCCGGCGCACGCGGCGACGCTGAGGACCACGTTCGCCGGCATGGCCACGAACGAGAAGCCGACGCCGAAGATCGTGAACAGGAAGCGGAAGGCCATGTAGATGCCGACCTTCGTCGCCGTGGCCGACAGCAGGGCGCTGACGGCCGAGGGCGCGTAGGTGTAGGCCTTGGGCAGCCACATGTGCAGCGGGAACAGGGCCATCTTCAGGCCGAGGCCGCACAGCAGGAACGCGAAGGCGACCAGGACGGTGCGGTTGTGGACCGCGTCCGGCAGGGCCGCGAGGCGGTCGTGCATGTCCTCCATGTTGAGGGTGCCGGTGACCATCATCAGGTAACCGATGCCCAGGAGGATGAAGCTGGCGCCGACCGAGCCGAGGATCAGGTACCGCAGGCTGGCCGTGAGGGCCTGGCGGTTCATGTCCTTGCCCATGGCGATCAGCGCGTACACGGTCAGCGAGCTGATCTCGAGCAGGACGTAGACGTTGAAGGCGTCGCCGGTGACCGTGATGCCCAGGAGGCCGCACACCGCGAGGACCCACACCGCGTAGAAGAAGTTGTGGCGGTCCTGCGGGATCTCCTTCTCCACGCTCTTCTGGGCGTACAGCGTGGTGACGAACGCGACGCCGGCGACCGTGAGCAGGATGAAGGCGTTGAGCGCGTCGACGCGGTACTCGATGCCCCACTGGCGCGGCCAGTTGCCGAGCTCGTAGGAGATGAAACCTGTCTTTGCGGCCAGGACCTGCTGCATCAGCAGGACGGTGAAGTAGAACACCAGGCCGGTGATGAGGGTGGCCCACGCCCACGGGCCCTTGCCGCGGCCCATGGCGATCGTCAGGATCCCGCCGATCAGCGGGGTGGTGACGACGAGGACGGGGAGGTTGGGGACGATCTCGAACGCATCAAGCATGGTGATGCCCCTCCAGCTTGTGCTCGACGTCGTCGGCGGCGTCGACGACCTGGCCGCGCTGATAGTCGGCGCGCTTGTCGGCCTGGTCCATCGCCTCGATCTCGTCGTATTCGATGGTGCCGTAGGTGCGCTTGATGTTGATGATGAGCGCCAGCGCCACCGCGAGCACGCTGACGCTGACGACGATCGCCGTCAGGATCAGGACGTGCGGCAGCGGGTTGTCGTAGGGGCCCTCGTACTTCTGCGCCCCGTCGAGGATGGTGGTCCACACCGGCGCGGTGCCGCCGTCGATCACCGCCATCGAGATGTAGTAGAGGAAGATCCCCGTCTGGAACAGGCCCAGCGCGATCGCCTGCTTGATCAGGTTGGGCTTGGCGATCACGCCGTACAGCCCGATCATCATCAACAGGACGTAGATCCAGTAGTTGTAGATCCCGAGGGCACCGGTCACGTGGAGCGCTCCTCCGCGAGCTGATTGAAGATCGTGAGCATGACCATGCTGACGGTGATGCCGACGCCGTACTCGACGAGGGTCATCCCCAGCGACTCGCCGTCGCCCGGGAGAGCCGGGTTGAGCATCGAGTAGTCGAGGAACTTGCCGCCCAGCAGCATGCAGACCGCGCCCGTGCCGCTGTAGATCAGCACGCCCACGCCGGTGAGCATGTCGCTGACCGGCGGCGGGACCACGCGGTAGAGCGCGGCGCGGCCGAAGATGAGGGCGTAGAGGATGAACGCGGTCGCCAGCACCACGCCGCCCTGGAAGCCGCCGCCGGGGCCGAGCTCGCCGTGGGTGATGACGTAGAAGCCGAAGAGCAGGATGAAGGGGATCGACAGCTTGGCGACGACGCGGAGGATGACCTGGTCGCTCATCACTGCGCCGGGCTGCAGGTAGCCCTCGCGCCGCGGCCGACGCAGCAGGAGGATCAGGCTGACGCCGGCGGTGAAGATCACCGTGGTCTCGAACATGGTGTCGTAGCCGCGGTAGGCCGCGAGCAGCGAGGTGACCGAGTTCGGGACGTGGCCGTTGAAGTCGTCAGGCGGGTGGAGGTGATGGCCCGGCTCGGCGTGCGGCTCGTGGGCGGCGCGCACCTGCGGGACGATCAGGCCCTCGGTCTGCAGGATCGACCTCTCGCGCCAGGCGGTGTCCTTCGGGTCGTCCGGGATCGGGCCGGTGACCCGGCCGTCGAACCGCCGGTAGCGCTCGACGTCGAAGCCCTCGGGCGGCTTCTGCTTGCCGGGCGTGCCGTTCACGAAGCCGACGGTCTGGGCCATCATCTCCGGCACGCGGTAGTGATGGATCGGCGCCGCCGGGTCGCCGAAGCGCGGCATGTCGAGGGTGCCGTAGATCAGGGCGGCGCCGGTCAGGGCGGTGAAGATCAGGGCGGGGACGTGGAGCCGCTTCTTGATCGGCTTCTCCTCGCGGCCGACGTGGACCAGCGTGCCGATCAGGAGGATCGTGCTGATGCCGCCGCCGACGGCCGCCTCGGTGAACGAGACGTCCATCGAGTGCATGTTGACCCACACCAGCGCCATCAGGAGGCTGTAGATGCCGGTGAGGATCGAGGAGGCGTAGAGGCTGCGGACCTCGATGATCGCCACCGCGGTGGCGGTGACGAGGAGGAGGAGGAGGGTGTCGATGAGGACGACGGCGTTCACTGCCGGCCTCCTCGCGTCCACGGGGCCAGGCCGTCGAGGTGCGCGGCCTTGGTGATGGCGAAGGTGGCCGTGGGCGCGACGATCAGGAGGATGAAGGCGACCAGCATCAGCTTGACCTGCGTCAGCAGGTCGGGCGTGACGAACACGAGGCCCAACAGGATGAGCACCTGCGCCAGCGAGTCGGTCTTGCCGGCCGCGTGCAGGCGGGCGTAGAAGTCGGGGAACTTGAGGACGCCGTAGGAGCCGGAGAAGTTGATGACGCAGCCGAGCGCGAGCAGGACGGTACAGACGACTTCGTTCCAGTGCATGGCTAGTCGAGCCGACCTTTCTCGATGTACTTGAGGATCGCGATCGTGGTGATGAAGGTGATCAGCGCGTAGATGATCGCCATGTCGATGAACTCGGTCCGGCCGCTGATGTAACCGAGCAGGGTGACGAACACGATCGTCTTGGTCCCGATCGCGTTGGTGGCGAGGATCGTGTCGTAGACGGTGGGCCCGGCCAGCGCGCGGTAGAGCAGCATGAAGGCGCCGACGATCAGGACGACGGCGGTGATCAGGTAGATCGTGGACATCAACCGCCCTCCAGGCGCTTGCAGTGGCGCTCCATGTCACCCTCGATGAGGCCGTCCTCGCCTTCCTTCGTCAGCGAGTGGATAAGCATCTCGGTCTCGGTGACCTGCATGGTCACGGTGCCCGGGGTGAGCGTGATCGAGTTGGCGTAGGTGACGGTGACGAAGCCGGCGCGGGTGCTGTAGGGGATCCGCGTGAGGCGTGGATCGATGGGCATGTCGGCGGCCCAGATCCGCTTCAGCACGTCCCAGTTGGCGAGGAAGACCTGCCAGATGATGTAGGGGACGTAGAGCAGAAGCGCGCCGTAGTAGCGCGCGGGGGCGCCCTCGTCGTCGACCAGCCCCATCCGGCTCGCCATCCACAACACGAAGGCGATGCAGACGACGCCGCAGACGATCAGGAAGTTGTTGTGGAACTGTCCGGAGAGCAGCGCCCAGTAACCGGCCAGGAGGATGACAAGCGATAAGGCGCGCATCATCGGGTAACGTACCCTATCTCGTTTGCGCCATGCGTGCCTAGTCGAAAATTCGCTGCAGGCAAACCGTGACGCGGGCGACAGATCGCCGCGGCCGCGCGGCGGGCGGCGGGCGATTTCAGGCGCGACGTGTTCGCAAGCGACGCGCGCACGGAAGTCCCCGGCCGGGGAACGGGGCATAATCCGCGGCCGTGAACGGCCGGGACAATTCGCGATCCACTAAGACGAGCAAGAGCTCGCCGAACAGCCGCTCGGTGCTCGTGCACCTCGGCTGGCCGCTGCTCTGCGAGCGCCTCGCCGAACACCTGCGCACGCCGATGGCCCACGCGCTGCTGGAGGCCGAGGTCGCGGCGGAGCTGACCCAGAAGGCGTACGAGGCCGACGCGGCGCCGGTGCTGCGGCGGACGTCGGTGCCGGGCCAGGTGCGAACGCTGCTCGCCGAGCAGGACGGGCTGCAGGCGCTCCTGGCAGTGCAGGCGTCCCTGGCCCGCGAGTCAGGCGCGCCAGGGAATCTGGCGGACGCGCTGGGGGCTTTGACCGACATCTCCGACGCCGTCGTGCGCGCCAGCCGCGGGGTGATGCTGCTGCCGGCGGAACTGCTCGCAGCCCTGCGCCAATTGCAGGCGGTGAAGCTGTGCGTGGATCTGCACGCGCTGGTCGCGGCGGAGCGAGGCTATGCGAGCGATCCCGGGGTGCTCACTCTGGCGACACGGATCGGGGAGCTCCACCCCCAGCGAGATCTGGCGACTGCGCTCGGCCGCTCGATCGCCCCCGACGGCCCCGACGGCGAGCCGTGGGTGGTCGACGGCGCGAGCCCTGGCCTGCAGAAGGCCCGCCAGCGCGTGCGCGAGCTGAAGGCGTCGCTTATGAAGGCGGCGGGTCGCCTGGTCAAACAGACAGGTGTGGCGGAGGTGCTGCAGGACTCGTACTACACCGAGCGCGAGGGCCGGATCGTGCTGCCGGTCCGCGCCGACGCGTTCAACCGCCGCGGCTCGCTGACCGGCATCATCCACGACAGCAGCGCGACCGGGCAGACGCTGTTCGTCGAGCCTTCCGAGCTGATCGAGGAGAACAACTCGCTGCGCGCGGCGCAGATGCAAGCGGCGGCCGAGGAGCGGCGGGTGCTCGAGCAGCTGAGCCGCAGCGTCGGCCAGGCGGCGGCTCAGCTGCGCAGCAATCAAGGGCAGCTGATCGCGATCGATGCGATCCACGCGCGGCTGCGCTTCGCCGACGCGTACCACGGGGTGGCGCCCGAGGTCGGGGCGGCGCGCGCCAGTGAAGAAGAAGCGGCGATGGAGCGCTTCGAGCTGGTCGCCGCGCGCCACCCGTTGATGGTGCTGTCCGGGGTCGAGGTGGTGCCGAACGACATCGTGCTCGAGGTCGGCTCGGCGCTGGTGATCAGCGGGCCGAACGCGGGCGGCAAGACGGTGGCCCTGAAGACGCTGGGCCTGTGCACGTTGATGGCGCAGGCCGGCTTGCGCCTGCCGACGCGGCGACCGGCCCGGGTGCCGCTGGTGGGCGCGATCGTGACGGACGTCGGCGACGACCAGTCGATCTCGGCCAACCTCAGCACCTTCTCGGCGCACATGCAGCACGTGTGCGCGGCGCTGGCGGCGGCGCAGGTCGAGCCCACTCTGGTGCTGCTCGACGAGATCGCGGTCGGCACCGATCCGGAGCAGGGCGCGGCGCTGGCCGAGGCGATCCTGCTGGCGCTGACGGAGGCCGGGGCGACGGTGGTGACGACGACGCACTACGAGCGGCTGAAGCTGCTGGCGCAGCGGTTCCCCGGGCGCTTCGTCAACGCGTCGGTGGGCTTCGACCTCGAGAAGTTGATGCCGACGTTCCGCCTGCTGATCGGGGTGCCGGGGCCGTCGAGCGCGCTGACGGTGGCGCGTCGCCTGGGGCTGCCGGCGCCGGTGCTGGAGGTGGCGCAGGGGCTGCTCGACGAGGGGCGGCTGCGCGTCGACCAGCTGCTGCAGGAAGTGGTGGCGGAGCGCGACAAGCTGATCACTGCCCGGCAGGCGGTCGACCGCGAGCGGGCCGAGCTGCGCCGGCGCAATCAAGAGGTGGCGAAGCGCGAGGCTGCCGCGCTCGAGCAGGCGAAGAGCCGCAAGCAGAAGGCGTACGACGCGGCGTCGGCGGAGCTGCGGGCGCTGCACGCGGAGGTGGCCGAGCTGCGCAAGGCGGTGCGGAAGGCGGAGAAGGAGGGCAAGATCGACGCGGCGCTGGGGGCGGCCAAGGAGGGGCTGCAGTCCGGCCGCGAGCAGCTGGCGGAGCGCCGCGAGCCGGCGGCGAAGGCCCCGGGCGAGCCGCCGGTGCAGCTCAGCCCGGGCGACCGGGTGATGGTGGTGTCGCTCGGCAAGGAGGGCGAGGTGCTGGCGGTGAAGGGCGAGCGCGCGGTGGTGCAGGTCGAGGCGCTGCGGACGACCGTGCCGCTGACGGAGCTGCGCTCGCTGCGGGCGCCGGCGCGCACGCGCGCGAAGGTGAAGCCGAACGTGACGGCGCCGATCCACCGCTGGGAGGTGCCGGAGGCGCTGCCGTCGACGGCGGGGCAGCACTTCGGCGAGTCGGCGAGCGCGATCGAGGTGGGGATCGACAACAGCGTGGATGTCCGCGGGGCGCGGGCCGACGACGCGCTGCGGGCGATCGACCGCTTCCTCGACGAGGCGATGCAGAAGGACCGCGAGGTGGTGGTGGTGATCCACGGGCACGGCACGGGGGCGCTGCGCAAGGCGGTGCGCGAGTTCCTGGCCGAGCAGCCGTTCATCCGCCGGACCCGCCCGGGCATGCAGGCCGAGGGCGGCGAGGGCGTGACCGTGGTATGGGTTCAGCCGTGATGGCTGCTCGCCCCCGGTCGACCTGGTCGCCAGTGATTGCCCTGCTGGCGGTCGGCCTGGCGGCGACTGCCGAGGCGGCGCCGCCGGAGCCGGCGCCGTTCGGCGAGGGCGAGGGCCGTTCGCTGCTGCGCGACATCGACATGCCGCAGAGCCACGTGGCCGGCGAGGCCGACGCGGCGGCGGTGGCGGTCAATCCGGCGGCGATGGGCTTCCTGCGCGGGTTCAGCGGGGTGCTGGCCGGCAATTACACGCGCGCGGCGTCGCAGCGGCGCGGGGGAGGGTTCGGGGTGTTCGTGGCGGTGCCGCTGCAGCTCAAGCTGTTCGGGCAGAAGCTGGCCGACACCTTCCTGTCCCTCGGGGCAGGTTATCAGCGGCTGTGCCCGTTCGGCTGCGGGCGCCTGCCGAGCCAGGACTTCGTCGAGTGGTACCGCGACGACTGGTACCCGGCCGACCTCGACTACAACAAGTTGACGCTGGCGGCCGCGGTGCCGCTGATGCGCTGGGCCCCGGGGCTGTCGCTCGGCATCAGCTACGCGCGCACGTGGTCGGAGCACAACCTGTACGCGCAGCGGCTGCACCAGGCCGAGCTGTCGCTGGCGTACCACCCGAGCCGGGTGGTGGCGCTGGGGCTGGTGGCGCGGGCCATCAACACGCCGCGCGCGGGCCAGGACCTGCGGATCCCCGAGCCGCCGCGGCCGGCGCTCCTCGATCGCCGCCAGCCCTTCGAGCTCGACGCCGAGGTCGCGGTGCGGCCGATCAAGGGCTCGCGCTCGCTCGAGCTCGGGCTCGGGGCGCGCATCGTGCCGCTGCCCAACTCCGACCCGCGGTTCCACACCCCGGTGGTCTCGCCGCGCGGGCGGATCGCGGCGGGCGGCAAGAGCTGGCGGCTGTTCGGCGAGGTCGAGCGCTACTTCGTCAACACGATCGGCCAGCGCGAGGCGACCAATGCGGTGCGGGCGATGGTCGGGCTCGAGCTCGACTTTACCCACTTCGGCGTGGCGGCGGCGCCGGTGCTCGGGCCCAGCGGCGCCGAGGGCTACGGGGCGCAGGGCGGGGCGTTCAAGCTGCGCGCGTCGGCCGAGCGCTACGCGACGGTGGCCCAGCCGCCGCTCGAGGCGCTGCGCTTCGACGTCGACAAGTACGGCGGCGACCGCGGGGCGGGCCGGCTGATCGACGCGCTCGACAAGGTCTCGGAGCTGCGAGGCGCTCGCGCAGTGGTGGCGCTCGAGGTCGACGGCTCGAACAACGGCTGGGGCGAGATCGAGGAGATCCGCGAGGCCATGCTGCGGGTGCGGGCGCGCGGCGGGAAGGTGGTGGTGTACCTGCGCGGCGCGGGGCTCAAGGACTACTTCCTGGCGACCGCGGCGGACCGGGTGATTCTCCACCCGGGGGCGCGGCTGTCGATCGTCGGCATGCGCTCGGAGATTTTCTACTACGCCGAGCTGCTCGGGCGCCTCGGGGCCAAGGCCGAGTTCGTGCGCGCGTACGAGTACAAGTCGCGGCCGGAGCAGTGGGAGCGCAGCGGGCCGACGCCGGAGTCGGACGCGCAGCGGCGGCTGCTGCTGACCGACATCTGGAACCACGTGGTGCGGACGGTGGCGCAGGGCCGCAAGACGACGCCGGAGCAGGTGGTGAAGTGGATCGACACCGCGCCGCACACGGCCGAGCAGGCGCTACGGGCGGGGATGATCGACGCGGTCGGCTACGCCGACGAGCTCGAGGGCGAGCTCGAGAAGTGGCTGAAGCGCAAGGTGTCGCTGGAGGCCCCGAGCCGGCTGCCGGTGCATGACATGTCCTTTGGGCCAGGTCCGGCGATCGCGGTGGTCCACGTCGAGGGCACCATCAGCGACGGCGCGAGCCTGACCGTGCCGATCGTCGGCAGCGTGCTGGCCGGCGGCGACACTCTGGTGCGGGCGATCGATCGGCTGCGCGAGGACCGTCGGGTCAAGGCGGTGGTGGTCCGCATCGACAGCCCGGGCGGGTCGGTGGCGGCGTCGGACGACATGGCGCGGGCGCTCGAGCGGGTGGCCAAGCTCAAGCCGGTCGTGATCTCGATGGGCGACGTGGCGGCGTCCGGCGGCTACTACGTGGCGACCGCGGGCAGCTACATCTTCGCCGACGCGACCACCAAGACGGGCAGCATCGGGGTGTTCCGGCCCAAGGTCGACGTCTCGGGCGTGCTCGAGAAGTTCGGGGTCAAGGTCGAGTCGGTCGACTACGGGGCCCGCGCGGGGCTCTACACGTGGTTCAAGCCGTACAGCGAGGACGAGCGGGCGGCCGCCCAGGCGGGGGTCGACGCGAGTTATCAGGAGTTCACGGCGAGGGTGGCGAAGGCGCGCAAGCTGACCGCGGAGCAGGTCGACGCGCTCGCGCGCGGACGCGTGTGGAGCGGAGTGCGGGCGCGCGAGCTCGGCCTCGTCGACGCCTACGGCGGGTTGCGCGAGGCCATCGTCTACGCCCGTGAACAGGCGAAAATGAGGCCCGGCGAGGGCGAAGTGCGCCACGTCCCAGCGCCGCCGACTCTCGGCGACCAGATCAGCGCGCTGTTCGGGCTGAAGCTGCCGTCTCCGCTGGGCCTGGGGGAGTCGGGGCTGGTGTGGGTGTTGCGCCGGTTGCCCCCGAGCCTGTGGCTGGCCGAACGCCCGACCGAGCTGGCCCTGGCCGAGGAGACGCTCGTGGTCGAGTAGGCCGGCCGCCGCCCCGGTCGATCTGTTGTACCCTTCCGGGAGGCGAAAGAGAGGCAAGGTGGCGCTCACTTCCGAGCAAGAATGGATTTTGGTGGGCTGCGGGCTCATCGCCCACGCCGACGAGATCCTCGACATCGGCGAGTGGGACGAAGTGTTGCGCTACGTCGGCTCGGCGCTCAGCGAGCAGGACCAGATGATCTGGATGGAGATCCTGTCGCGCCAGGAGCAGCTCGAGCGCCGCTTCAACGACCTGCCGCCGCTGACCGACGAGGACAAGCAGGAGGACGTCCTGCGCCGCTGCTGGCAGATGGCCCTGGCCGACGGCACCGGCTCCGACGTCGAGGCGACCGTCCACGATCGCATCGCCCGCCGCCTCGGCGTCGACCTCGACGCCGTGGCGCGCCTGCGCGAGACCTGGACGCAACAGGCCCACCTCCGCGCGGAGCTGACCGTCGGCCTGGCGGCCATGTTCGTCAACCTCGACGGCCACCTCGACTTCCACGAGGCGATCCACTTCGACAACCTGCTCGAGCGCCTGCCGATCCCGGTCGGTCGCCGCGTCGAGCTGTCCGAGCTGCTGCACAAGCCGCCGAACATGGACTCGCTGGTCGAGCGCCTCTTGACCCTCGACCTCGGCGAGCGCGTGAAGGCGCTGCACTCGCTGGTGCCGATCCTCCGCGCCAGCCGCCGCGGCGGCCGCGAGCGCGAGCTGTACTTCGAGCTGTCCCGCCGGGTGCTCGGCTCGCAGACCGAGGTCGAGCAGCTGCTCGGCAACAGCTGAGAGCTCGGAGGCGCGACGAGGGGCATGTCCGCAGGGGCATGCCCCTCGATGCATGTGCGCTTCAGGGCATGCCCGAGCGGACATGTCGAAGAAGCCATGTCCGTTCGGACATGTCCTAGCGAGCGTACGGGAGCAGGGCGGCCGGGGTGACGACGTGGACCTCGCCGAGGGCGCGCAGGCGGTCGAGGTCGACGCGGCGGCGGTCGCCGAGGACGCTGATGATCGGGACCGCGCCGGCGAACTCGGTCAGGTAGGCCTGCAGGGCCTCGAGCTCGACGGTGCGGATCGTCTGCGCGGCGCCGAGGCGGGGGTCGCCGGGGTGGCCCAGGTCGAGCCACGACTGGACCCATCCGGGGCGCGAGCGCGGGGAGATCCGCTCGCTGGCGTACTCGCGCAGGAGGGCGAGGCGGGCCACCGCGACGCGGTCGGGGGCGAGCTCGGTGCGGCGCAGCAGGTCGAGCATCAGGCCGAGCGCGCCGCCGGCCTTGTCGCACTGGGTGCCGAGGCTGCCGATCAGGGCCGCGTCGTCGCCGACGCGGTCGCCGAGGTCGAGGTGCGCGCCGGCGTGGTAGGCGAGCCCGCGGGCCTCGCGGATCTCCTGGAACGCCATGCCGCTCATGTCGCCGCCGAGCACGTGTCCGAGCAGCTCGGCGCGCGGGCGTTCGCCGGCGGGCTGCGGCGGGCGCGGGAGGACGATGTCGATGCGGGCCTGGGCGACGTCCTTGTGGAGGAAGAAGATCGTCGGCGCGGTGACGCTGCGGTAGCGCAGGGCCGGCGGCGGCTCGACCGGCTTGCCCTCGCCCAGCGCCAGGGCGGCGGCGGCGACCTCGGCGGTGCGCGGGCCGAAGTACAGGGTGACGTGGGCGGCGTCGCGGAGGGCCCGCAGCTCGGCGACGAGCTCGGGGCCCCTGGCGCGCTTCAGCTGCTTGTCGCTCGGGCGGGTGAGCTCCGGCGAGGCGTCGCCGAAAGCGGCGTAGTCGCGCAAGGCGACCGCGAGGTCGTCGGGGTCGTCCTCCTCGTCGCGCCGGCCGCTGAGGGTGTTGGCGACCAGGTCGGCGAGGACCGCGTCGGTGAACACGGGGTCGGTGAGCCAGGCGTCGAGCAGCGCGAGGCTGGCGTCCATGTTGCGGTCGATGCCGGTGACCGTGATCTCGGTGCGGTCGGCGGCGACGTCGACGTCGATCTCGGTGCCGAGGGCGTAGAGGCGGCGCTGCAGCGCGGCGGCGTTCAGCGCCTGCTCGCCGTCCTTGACGCCGCTGCGGGCCAGCAGGTCGGCGGCGTGGCCGAGCAGCGGGCGGCGGCGGGTGCCGAGGTCGTAGCGGAGGACCAGGTTGAACAGCTCGCTGCGGTGGTTGCGGGCGGCGATGAGTGGCCCACAGGACATGTCCGAACGGACATAGTCGTGACCGGGCCGCAGGAGCTCGGCCGGCGGATCCTCGACGGGGCGGGCCAGGACCTCGGCGGCGTAGTGGCTCTGGCGCGTGGGGTCGATGGCGACCGGGGTGATCTGCGGCTTCGCGATCTCCGGCGGGGCGAAGCGGCCGCGGCGGCGCAGGACGACCACGACGTCGTCGGCGAAGTAGGTGCGGGCGACGCGGGCGAGGTCGGCCGGGGTGAGCGCGCGCAGGGCGGCGAGCCGGCGGGCGTGCTCGGGCCACGGGCGACCGCTGGTGTAGGCCTCGAGCATCTGCTCGACGCGGCGTTCGCCGTTCTCGAGGTCGTTCTGCTCGTCGATGCTGGCGTGGAGGACCGCGGCGTCGAGGTCGTCCTGGCCGATGGCGCCGTCCTTCGCGGCAGTGAGGACCTCACGCAGGAGCCGCTCGACCTCGGCCAGCGACTGGCCGTCGCGGGCGACGCCGGTGAGCGCGAGGTAGCCGCCCTCGTTCATCAGCGCGCCGTAGACCTCGGCCTCGGGCAGCCGCTGCGGCAGCACCAGGCGCGAAGCCACGAGGCCGCCGACGTCGTCGCCGAGCACCCGCTCGAGCGCGCGCAGGGCCGGCTCGTCGGGGTGTCCGATGGGTACTGTCCGAAAGGCCAGGGTGACCGACTGCTCGCCGTCGGCCAGGAGCTCGCGGACGACCCGGCCGCGCGGGCCGGCGAGGTCGCCGGGCGACGGCGGTGCGAGCGGCGCGGGCTGCCAGCCGGCGAAGGCCCGCTCGAGCGCCGGCAGGACGGTGGCGTCGACGTCGCCGGCGAGCAGGATGGCGGCGTTGTTGGGCAGGTAGTTGCGGCGGTGGTAGGCGACCATCTCGCCGTAGGCCGGGGTCTTGAGGTGCTCGGCGCTGCCGATGGTCGGCTGGGTGCCGTACGGGTGGCCGGGGAACAGCGCCAGGCGCATGGCCTCGTCGAGGCGATCGTCGGGCGCGTCGAGGCTCATGTTCTTCTCCTCGTAGACGGCCTCGAGCTCGGGGTAGAACAGGCGGAAGACCGGCTGGCGCAGCCGCTCGGCCTCGAGCTCGGCCCAGATGGCGAGCCGCCCTGACGGCACGTCCGCGTTGTAGACGGTCATGTCGTCGCTGGTGAAGGCGTTGAGGTCGGTGACGCCGAGCTGGGCGTAGAGGCGATCGACCTCGTTGGGGATCGCCAGCGCGGCGCAGGCCTGGGTGGCGCGATCGATTTCGGCGAGGATCTCGGCGCGCGCGGCAGGGTCGGCGGTGGCGGCCAGGCGAGCGTAGAGCTCGGCGATGGCGGCGACGTGCGGCGCCTCGGCCTCGCCGTCGAGGGTGCCGAGCCGCGCGGTGCCCTTGAACATCATGTGCTCGAGGTAGTGCGCGAGGCCGGTCGAGTGCGGCGGGTCGTGGCGGCTGCCGGCGCGGAAGGCGATCCACGCGGTGACCCGCGGTGCGGCGCGGTCGGTGCTGATGTAGACGGTGAGGCCGTTGCTCAGGCGGTGGATGGTGACGCCGAGCGGGTCGTCCGCCAGCGGCGTGGGCAGCAGCTCGGGCAGCCCGGAGCCGGCGAGGATCGCGGCGCGCTCCGGGTCGACGGCAGGGGCGGGCGCGGGCGCGGGGGCGGGGACGGGCGCGGGAGGTGTCTGTTCGAGCATGTTCGAAGGGGCAGGTGCGGCACGAGGCGGCGGGGCGGTCGACGCGTTGCAGGCGAGGAGGCAGAGGGCCAGGCTTGCGAGGCGCGTGCTCATGCGGCGGGTGCAGTGTGCGTCAGTGGCCGCGGGCGCGCCAGACGAAGGCAGTTGCGCGCGAGGGCGGCCCGGAGGCGGTTCGCCGAGGACCGCGCGCGGGCGGCGAGGGCGGCGCGGCTGCGATCCTCGCGCGGATGAAAGGTGAGCCGGCGCGGCTTCCTCCCCGTGGGTGCGCGGCGCGAGCTCGAGGGCTCCGCGCCGGCGCAGGTGGTCGCGGTGGCGTTCGCCGGCGATCGAGCGCGCGGGCCCGCGGGGCTGCAGGAGGCGCGAGGGATCGCGGCAGGCGAGGAAGACCTGGCCGACGGCGGCGAGGCAGGCGGCGCGCTGCGGCCCGGACAGGCCGGCGGGGAGCTCGTCGGCGAGTGTCGCGGGGTTGCAGGCGAGAGAGAAAAAGAGGCCGGCGAGGCGCTCCTCGCCGTGAGTCAGGTCGTCGGGCGCGACGACGCGGCCGTCGCGGCGCATGCCTGTGAAGGTGCACGTCGAACAGGAGGCCGCCGACGCCGAACTCCAGGTCGTGGAAGTCAGCGGCGGGGGTGACGTCGCGGGGCATCGAACGTCACTCGATCGTGTGCACGACCGGCATGAGGGCGCTCGGTTGATCTTGCGGGAGGAACAGCAGGCCCAGCGGGAGGCGGGCGAGCGCGGTGGTGAGGACGAGCGGGAGCGGGGGCTCGGCGTCGCGGCGGGCCTGGATCCGCCCGCGCAGGCCCTTGTCGCCGCGGTCGGGACCGAGCAGGTCGAGGACGAGGTCGACGAGGCTCTTGCGCGCGGGCAGGACGCGCAGCTGGAGGTCGCGGCGGTCGCCGACGCCGCTGCGCTTGCGCACGAGGGCGACGGCCTCGCGCAGGCCGCCGAAGGCGTCGACGAGGCCGAGCTCCTTGGCGTCGGTGCCGGAGTACACGTGGCCGCGGCCGAGCTCGTTCACCTGCTCGACGGTCTTGCCGCGCGCGTCGCCGACGCGCTTGAGGAAGAGGTCGTAGACGCGGCGGATCGAGGCGTCCATGCGGGCGCGCTCGTCGGCGCTGAAGGGGCGGTAGAAGCCGGTGATGTCGGCGTTCTTGCCGCGCTTGAAGGTGTGGGTGGCGACGCCGAGCTTGGCCAAGAGGCCGCTGACGTCGAAGTGCAGGCTGACGACGCCGATCGAGCCGGTGAGGGTGGTGGGCTGGGCGAACACGTGGTCGGTGCCGGCGGCGACGTAGTAACCACCGCTGGCGGCGACGTCGCCCATCGACACGACGATCGGCGGGCTCTTGCGCGGGTTCTTCTGCCAGGCCTCGTGCGTGCGCGAGACCTCGCGCCAGATCAGGTCGGAGGCGAGGGCGCTGCCGCCGGGGCTGTTGACGCGCAGGACGACGCCCTGACACGCGGGGTCGTTCCGCACGGCCCGCAGCTGGGCGACGATGGTGTCGGCGCCGGTGAACTGGGTGCCGAGCAGGGGGATCGTGCGGCTCTCGCCGTCGATGATAGTGCCCTCGACGAGCACGACGGCGACGTAAGGGGCGCTCGACCAGGTCCTCGGGTCAGGGGCGGTGTCGTCGAACTGGGCGAACTTGACGCGCGCGCCGACGGCGGTCCCGATCTTCTCGACGACCTGGTCGCGGTAGACGACTGCGTCGACGAGGCCGAGCTCCTCGGCCCGCGCCGGCCCGTAAGGGGCGTCGTCGACGAGGTCGCGGACCTGGGCGAGGCTGAGGCGGCGGGCCTGGGCGATGTCGTGGACGATCTGGGCGAAGGTGTCGTCGAGGATCGCCTCGCGCTGCTCGCGATCCTTGTCGGACGGACCTGTCCGCGAGAACATCTCGTGCGCGGACTTGTACTCGTCGATGTGGAGGGCCTCGACCTGGACGCCGAGCTTGTCGAGGAGGCCGCGCAGGTAGAAGCTGGTCGACTTCAGGCCGAAGGTGGCGAGCTCGCCGGCGGGGTTGAGGAAGACCTGCTCGGCGGCGCTGGCGAGGTAGTAGTCCTTGAGCTTGGTGTCCTCGAGGTAGGCGAAGACGTGGCCGCCGGCGTCGCGGATCCGCACGAGCGCGCTGCGGACCTCCTGCAGGCTGGCCCAGCCGAGGCCGGTGCTGCGCGCGTCGACGAGGAGGATGGTGCGCTTGCCGGCTTTCTCGGCCCGCTCGAGCCGCTGCAAGAGGCCGAGGAGCTGGCGCTCGCCCTTGATCGCGGAGAGGTCGACGCGCTCGACGTCGACGAGCCGCGGCCAGAACACCCGACCCTGGCGGGCGGTCGAGAAGCGGGCGGCGAGGCCGTAGCCGTCGAGGCCCTCGCCGAGGCCGGCGTGCACGCCGCCGCTGGCCTTGACGAAGTCCCAGGCGACCGCGAGCTGGACCGAACCGCGCACTGCCTTGTCGGCGCGCACGAAGTTGTAGGTCGAAGGATCGAGGGCGTGGACGCGGACCTGCTCGACCTCGGCGGCCAGCTCGAGGCCCTTCCAGCGCACGGCGATCCGGCCGCGCGGCATGGCGCCGAGGTTGTCCCACTGGCTGACCCGAAGGCCAGGTGCGTCGGCGCGGAAGCGGCCGCGCACGCCGCCCGCGAGCTCGAGGGTGCGGTTGCCGAGCGGCCGCACGGCGAGCTCGCCGATCAGCGAGAGCTCGCTGGCGAGGTCGCCGTAGGCCTGAAGATCGGCCGGGCCGAAGCGGGCGACTGCGCCGACCGAGGCGTAGTTGCGGAGCCGGAACAGGAGGCCGACGTCGAGGTCGGGGGCGCGCAAGAGGCCGCCGGCGCGCAGCCAGTGGACGCCGAGGCCGAACGCGGCGACCTTGCCGTCGCCGCCGGAGAGGGCCCACGAGATCTTGGTGACGTCGGGGTTGCGCGCGGCGAACGGATCCGGGAAGCCGCCGCCGAAGCCCGGCCGCAGCGCCTGCACGCCGATGCCGGTGGCGAGGCCGAAGCCGAGGTTGAAGCTCATGAAGCCGCCGAGGCCGCCGCCGCGGGTGAACGGGCTGACCGCGCGGTAGCCCATGACCACGAGGTCGAGGCCCCGCACCGCCGAGAGCAGCGCAGGGTTGAGCTCGACGCTGCTGGCGTCGCCCTCGCCCGAGTAGTCCTTGATCGGCCGATCGACGCCGTCGGAGGCGGCGCGGTCGAGGGCGCGCGGCTCCTGGGCGCGAGCTGTCCCGAAGGACAGGATGAGACCGAGGCTGCCGACGAGGGCGGCGCGGCGCTTCACTGCAGGTGATCCTCGGAGATGATGTCGACGATGGCGAGGACGTGGCGCACGCCGAGGATCCGCAGGCTGTCGTCCCACGGGACGGTGATGCCCTGATCCTTGGCGAACAGGACCTGGGCGCCGACGGGGATCCCGCTGACGTTCTCGCCGAGGTCGGCCTTGGGCTCGTCGTCGTCGTCGTCGTCGCCGTCGACCACGAAGCCGGGCTTGGGCATGGTCCGCGCGACCTCGACGACCTCGGCGAGCAGGGCCTCGCTGTGGCTGTCCTTCGCGCCGGCCGGGAGGAACAGCCCGGATTCGCTGCGATCGGGGCTCTTGATCACGCGCACGAGGACGCGCGGGCCGAGCGGTTGGATGTGCCGCGAGACCCGGCCCGGCGGGGCGCGGTCGTCGTCGGCGGGCGGCTTGCTGCGAGAGGGCATCGGCCCGGGACTTTAGCCGAGACGGCCGCGACAGTGCACGGGCCGCTGCCGGCGGCGCGCGTGCGCGTTCAGGCGAGGCCGATCCGGCGGCGCACGAGGACCTCGCCGCCGAGGCAGACCACGAGCAAGACCATGGCGATGCCGCCGCTCCACACCGGAATGTCGCGCCGGCTGTCGACGCGCTCGCGATCCTGGCGATCGGGGGCGAGCGGCGGCGAGGCGGGCAAGTCACCGCCGGCTGCGCGCAAGAAGCGGCCGCCGGTGGCCTCGGCGAGCCGCTGGAGCCGCTCGTCGCCGGGGCCGCTGGCGAGGCGGGTGAGCTCGCGGCCGGCCGCCTGGACGAGGAAGACGCGGCGCGCCTGCTGCGGGGCGGCGGCCGCTTCGTCGCCGCCGGCGCGCTGGGCCACGGCCTCGTAGGCGCCGACCGAGAGGCCGCCGCCGAGGGTCTCGCTGGCCCGCCCGAGGGCGTCGGTGGTCCATGTCCCCTGGGACAGGATGGTGACGGGGGCGTTGGGGTCGGCGCCGGGGTCGTCGGCGGCCCGCCCGAGTGGTTGCACGCGCCAGGCGACCTCGACGCCGGCCTCGGGGGCGTACGAGGGCGAGAGGGCGGCGGCCCGCAGCGTGATCGGGGCGCCCAGGAGGTAGGTGGGCCGGTCGGTCTCGAGCGTGAGGCGGTCGGCGGCGCTGTCGCGGAGCAGCCAGCGGATCGCGCCGAGCCACAGGAGATCGTAAGGACGGGCGCCGTCGACGATCGGGAGGTCGGCGTGGAAGCCGAGCCGCCAGCTGGCGCCGGTGCTGAGGACGAGGACGCGGCCGCGGCCGGGCTCGGCGATGGTGAGCAGCGGGCCGCCCGCGGGGTGACGCAGCAGGACGGCGCTGCCGATCTCGGCCTCGTGGCGGGCCAGCTTGGCCGGGTTGTAGCTGTCGAGCGGCGGCAGGGCTGACCAATCGGACAGGCCGCTGTGATCGATCCACGCGGTGATCGGGTGGCGGCGACCGGCGTCGGTGACCCCGGGGCGGAACGGCTCGGTGTCGAGGCCGGTGGGCACGCGCAGGTCGACCGGGACGACCGCCGAGAGCGCGGGCGCCGGGTAGTCGCCGGTGGCGAGGCCCATGTCGCCGCCGATCATCACCAGCGCGCCGCCCTCCTCGACGTAGCGGCCGATGTCGGGCAAGTAGCGGCCGACCTGGTGGTTGAGGGCGTCGAAGTTGTGGAGGATGACGAGGTCGAAGCTGCCGAGCTGCTCCTTGAACAGCTCGTCGGTGGGGAAGGCGATCAGCGACAGCGGGGCGAACGGGTCCTCGCGGTCGGCGTCGTCGGCCCCGCGCAAGATGTAGTAGCTGAGCAGCTCGACGTTGGGGTCGCGGCCGAGGAGGGTGCGGAGGGCCCGGACGTCCCAGTCGGGCCGGCCGGCGACGTGCAGGGCGCGGACCTTGTCGCGCAGGACCTTGACGACGAAGGCGCGGCGGTTGTTGTGCGGGCTGGCCTCGCCCTCGACCGGGCGCACCTCGATCTCGTAGACGAACTGGCCGACGCGGTCGGGCGCGACCTCGAAGCGGACGGTGGTCTCGCCGCCGGCGGGGGCGACGAACGGCTCGGTGGCGACGACCTGGCCGTCGCGGCGCAGGACGACCTCGGTCTTGACGCCCTCGAGGCCGTGGGCCTCGATGTCGGCCGAGAACTCGACGACGTTCTCGACGAAGGCGAACTCGCCGGCGCGCAGCTCGGTGAGCGCGAGGTCGACGAGGTGCGGGGCGCCGGCGGCGACGGTGGTGACGGGGACGCCGAGCTCGCGGGCGGCGAGGACCAGCGGATCGTCGGCGCCGCGGTCGGCGCGGTCGAACAGGCCGTCGGAGACGACGACGACGCCGGCGAGCGGGCGCGGGTCGACGGCGGGGTCGACCGCGGCGAGCTCGGCGAAGGCGCGCGTGAGGTCGGAGGCGGGGTCGCGGGCGGCGAGGTCGAGCGTGGCCTCGGCCTCGCCGGTGAGCCCCTCGCTGCCCTCGCCGAAGCGGCGCACCTGCACGGCCAGGCCGGCCTCCTTCCAGGCGGCGCGCGCGGGCTCGGAGCGGCGCCACAGCTCGCGCACGCGGTCGATCCGTCGCATGGCCTTTTGGCCAGCCGATTCCGAGTCGGCGACGCCCATGCTGGCGCTGTCGTCGACGAGCACGACCAGGCGCGGACCGGCGGCGCTGGTGGTCTCGAAGCTGAGCGAGAGCTCGAGCGCGACCGCCAGCAGGGCCAGGGCGCCGGCGCAGCGCAGGGCGAACAGGCCGGCGCGCAGGCGCGGGCTGACCCCGGGGACAGGTTTGCGGTAGGCCCGCGCGGCCTCGACGATCGCCAGGACGACGGCGGCGAGCACCAGCAGGAGGCCGAAGGGGCCGGGGACGTGGCCCGCGGTGATGCGCCAGCGCTCCATGGTCTCAGCGCCACCGCCGGTTGCGGAGCAGGGTCTCGACGTGGGCGCGGTCGGCCTTGTAATCGGTGCAGGTGGCGTAGAGGAGGATGTTGACGGCGAAGCGGAAGGCCCACTCGCGCTGGTCGGCGCCGCCGGGCACGCACGGCCAGGTGAACAGGCCCGACTCGCCGCGGGCCAGCGCGCCGCCGAGGTCGTTGCGGACCAGCAGGGCCTTGAGCCGGCCCTCCTCGTGGATCCCGAGGACATGGTCGAAGGTGCTGGTGCGACCGAGCGGGGTCTCGACGAGGTAGAACGAGCGGTAGAGGACGTGGTCGGCGGCGACGCGGGTGAGCGCGGCGCCCGGCAAGATCCGGCCGAGCAGGGCGGTGACGTCCTTCTCGAAGCCGAGGTCGGCGCCGCCGTCGGCGGAGTCGAACAGGATCATGCCGCCGAGGTCGAGGAAGCGGCCGAGAGCGGTCTCGGCGGCGGCGCCGAGCGGCGGCAGGCTGCCCTCGCCGGCGACGTAGAGGAACGGGGTGTCGAACAGCCGGCGCGAGTCGGCGGTGACGACGCTGGGCTCGCGCACCGGCTCGAGGCGGGTGCGCAGGCGCAGCTCGACGGCGAGCTCGCGCATCGCCCCGGGGCGTGGGTTCCACTTGCCCGGGTACTGCAGCTGCGGCAGGTCGACGGTGAGGACGGCGGTCGGCTCGCGGAACTCGTCGCCGACCAGCGGGCCGAACAGGCCGGGCTCCTGGGCGCGCAGGGGGCGGGTCGCGGCCGCCGCGCACAACCCGGCGGCGCCGGCGAGCAGGCTGCGACGGGTGGGAGGCATGGGTGGCGAGGATAGCACCGCGGCGGTGCGCGGGTCAGGCCGCTTCACGGGGTGCCGAAGGTCTGGGTCCAGTAGTAGGTGAGGTTGCCGGTGCCCTCGTAGAAGCCGACGCCGGTGTGCTGGTACTGCGGGTTCATGAGGTTGGCGCAGTGGCCGTCGCTGTCGAGCCAGCCCTGGACGGTGGTGGCGGGGTCGTCGGAGCCGGCGGCGATGTTCTCGCCGGCGGCGATCCAGCCGGTGTAACCGGCCTCTTCGATGCGGGCGAACGGATCCTCGCCGTCGGGGTTGATGTGGTCGAAGAAGCCGCGCTCGGCCATGTCCTGCGAGTGCTTGCGCGCGGCGCAGTGGAGCCGCACGTCCATGGTGAGCGCGGGGGCGGGGCCGAAGCTGCCCATGGTCCCGCAATCGGCCCCCTCGGCCCGCGCGGCGTTGATCCGCTCGAGCACCTGCTGCTCGCGCTCGATCCACGGGGCCAGCCACTTCTTGTCGGCGACCGTGTAGCAGTACGGGGTCATCCACGCCGGGTCCTCGGCGGCGCCGCCGGTCGTGTCGTCGCCGGGGCCCTCGGTGGGGTCGGCGGTCGGATCGGTGGTGGGATCCGCGGTGGGATCCGTGGCGCCTTGTTCGGTCGCGGCGCCGCCGTCGTCGCTGCAAGCTGTCCCGAGGAACATGGCTGAACAGACTTGCACGAAGAGACAGGTGAGCTGGACGCCGCGGACCGACATGCCGGCAGGGTAGCAGAGGCGCGCGCAGGACGGCCGGGCAACGGCGCGGCGCGGGTCGCGGAGCGGGCGAGCGCCCGCAGGGGACGCCTCGTCGGCCTCGCGGCCGCCGGGTCGTCAGCGCGGGGCCGCCAGGGAGAGCGTCCAGTAGGCGGCGCGCTGCGGCGCCTCGGCTTCCTTGGCCATGTAGGTGGCCTCGCGGCCGCCGACGCCGACGTCGGTGAGCTCGCGCGCGTAGAGCTGCCAGCAGCTGGTGAGGTTGTCGCGCCAGGCGGTGACGACGTCGGCGGCGTCGTCGAGCTCGTCGACCTCGTCCTCGGTGACGACCGCGACGACCTCGGCGAAGGTGGCGGCGGGGTACTCGAGGCTGCCGAGGCGCGCGCCGAGGCCGAGGCCGTCGGGGTCGACCGAGCTGACGTAGGCGCGCTCGATCATGTCGGCGGTGTGCAGGCGCGCGGCGCAGCGCAGGTTGGGGTGCATCCGCAGGGGCGGCGCGGGCGCGAACTGCAGCTCGCCGCAGCGGCCGCCCTCGGCCCGCAGCTCGTTGATCCGCGCCAGGACCTCGGCCTCGGCCTCGGCCCACGGCTCGGGCCACTCGCCGTCGGCGACCGGGTCGCAGGCGCGGAGATCGGGGACCTCGGGCGGGGACTCCTGCTCGGGCGGCAGCGGAGGGTCGCAGGCGAAGACGAGGAGCGCGCCGACGCACGTCCCGCGGAGCGCGGTGGCCATGGCCCGTGACGATAGCCGAAAACTCCGGCGCCGACGCCGTCAGGCGACCAAAGAGCATCGGGCCGAGCATGGCTCGACCCGATGGGGTGGTGCGGATGGCGGAGGGCTAAGTTAAGAAAAGGGCTAAGTTCGAAGGTAAGCCAGTGGGCAAGCCAAGTAAGCTAAGGCCGGGCGACTCGCAAAGAAGCGGAGGAAGCTGCTCGCCGCCCGTGCCAACCCAGGTTTGCAACGCCGGGGCCGAGCTCGGATGTGCTTGAAATGACATCGATTTGTAGTAGGCGCGGAGACCGGGCGGGAGATCGCGCGACGCCTGTGCCCGGGCGGCGGCCCGATCGCGCGACAGGCCTGTCAGGGGGGTTTGCTGCCGGCGCCGGATCGACGATCGTGACCGTCGATGGACGCGACCACGCGGGTCCGGCTCAGCAAGTTCCTCGCGCTGCACCTGCGCCACGACCCGGCCGGCCTCGGCCTCGAGCTCGAGCCCGGCGGCTGGGTGACGGTCGAGGCGCTGCTCGCCGCCTGCGCCCACAAGCGGCGGCCGATCTCGCGGGCGCAGCTCGAGGAGGTCGTGCAGTCGAGCGACAAGCAGCGCTTCGCGTTCGACGCGACGAAGACGAAGATCCGCGCCAACCAGGGCCACTCGGTGGCGGTCGACCTGCAGCTGGTGCCGACGACGCCGCCGCCGGTCCTGTACCACGGGACCGGTGAGGGGACAGTCGCGGCGATCCTTCGCGAGGGCCTGCTCAAGATGCGTCGCCACCACGTGCACCTGTCGGCCGACGCGGTCACGGCCCACAAGGTCGGCGCCCGCCACGGACGCCCTGCTGTGCTGCGCGTCGACGCGGCGGCGATGGCGGCCGCCGGGTTCGTGTTCTACCGCGCGGAGAACGGGGTCTGGCTCGTCGATCACGTGCCGCCGAGCTACCTCAGCGGGCCGTGACGAGCTCTCTCCGTACAGACGCCGCGAGCTCGGCCACGCCGGTCGAACGACGCCGACCGCGTCGCTCGTCGGCCCGCCCGAGCGCGACACCCGAGCGCGGCGCTCGCTCTGCGGGTCGTCACGCACCGCCGAGCTCGTCCGCCGGACGGGCCGCTTCGGAGGGGCGCGCGGGCCCGGAGAGCGCGCGGCCGGCGAGCGCCGCTCTCGAGGATCCCATCGGACATGCTCGAAAAGAAATGTCCGTCGAGACATGCTCATTCGGGCATGTCCCGGCGGACATTCGATCACTGCGGCATGTAGGCGTGGATCGTGTGCAGCCCGACGCCGCTGGCCGGGGCCGCCGGCGGGACGAAGAAGTGGAACTCGACGCTGCGGGCGACGGGCTCGACGGGGTCGGTCTCGGCGACGATCCGGGCTTCGTCGACGCGGCCCCGGGCGGCTCTCAACATGGCTTTTCGGACAGGCTCCGCGCGCGGGCCGACCAGGCGGAGGCAGAGGTTGGGGTTGCGCTCGAGCTCGGCGAGGGCCTGGACGAACGCGGGCGGCGGGCGGCGCGGCTGGGTCCGCGCCGGCTCGGCGCGGGCCTCGGGTCGTTCCGGCGGCGCCTGCGTCGTCGTCGTCGGGGCACACCCGAGAACGGCGAGGACGAGGAGCAATGCGGCGCGGCGTACCACGCCGTCACCTTGATCGGTTTTTAGCGGGATGGGGTGTGCATGCCCTCACCAGTCGGCGATAGCGGCGCCCCAGGTGAATCCGCTGCCGAACGCGACCATCGCGACCTTCTTACCGCGCACAAGGCGCCCGTCTCGCGCGCTCTCCGCCAACAGCAGCGGGATGGTGGCGGCGGTGGTGTTGCCGTAGCGCTCGATGTTGTGGGGGACTTTCTCTTCGGGGATCTGCAGCTGCTGGGCGATGAACTGGTTGATGCGCAGGTTGGCCTGGTGAAAGAAGAAGAGGTCGATGTCCTGCAGGTCGACGGACAGCGACGAGCAGGCGCGCATCAGCGAGCCGACCATGGCGGCGACGGCGTGCTTGAACACGACCTTGCCGTCCATCTGCGCCCACAACATGTCCGCCGGGACAGTGCCGCTGCGGTCGGGGTTCTTCGGCACGAACGGGCGCTGGCGGATGTCCCAGATCTTCTGGCACAGGACCTCGGCGAAGCGGCCGTCGGCGCCGAGGTAGACGCCCCGCACGCCGCGGTCCTCGTCGGTGGCGGAGACGATGACCGCGCCGGCGCCGTCGCCGAACAGCGACGAGACCGCGCGGCCCTCGGGCGAGAGGTCGAGCGCGGCGGAGTGGGTCTCGGCGCCGACCACGAGGACGTGGCGAGCCATGCCGGCGCGCACGTGGGCGACCGCGGTCGACAGGGCGTAGAGGAAGCCCGAGCACTGGTTGCGGACGTCGAGCGCGGGCACGAACTTGGCGTCGTCGCCCTCGCACAGGCCGAGCTTGCGCTGCAGGTAGACGCCGCTGCCGGGGAAGGCGTGCTCGGGCGAGAGGGTGGCGACGACGATGAGGTCGAGGTCGTGGGCGGCCAAACCGGCCTCCGCCAGGGCGGCGCGGGCGGCCTCGGCGGCCATGTCGGCGGTGCCGACCCCGGCCTCGGCGAAGCGCCGCGTCTCGATGCCTGTGCGCTGGACGATCCACTCGTGCGTGGTGTCGACGCCGAACTCGTGGATCAAGGCGTCGTTGCTGACGACCCGCGGCGGCACGTAGGAACCTGTCCCTGAGATGTAGGCGTTGACCACGGCGGGTCCTCCGGCGGCGCAGTCTAACACGCAGGTCCAACCCGGCCAGGTCGCGTCACGCGGTCGCGTTCGACCGGCGCTGCTCCGCTCTCGCGGGCCGCAGAGGCCGAAGCAACGCGTGTGTGCGCGACGAGCGTGGCGCCGCGTGACCGAAATATGACGGTCACGCGCGCGGCAGCGCCGGGGCGGCCGCGCTCAGTGCCCGCTGCGCGGGCCGCCGATCGTCATGCCGTCGACGCTGTCGAAGCCGTCGGGCAAGAACTTGCTCGGGTCGGGCGGACCGAACTGCTTCACGCCCTTCTCGGTGCACGGGTCGCAGGCGGTCTCGCTGAGGAAGTTCTGCATGACCTCGCCGCGGTGCGGGAGGAACACGAAGCGGACCGCGTCAGACAGCGGGAAGCGGGTGCCGAACGGACCCTCGGCGGTGAACTCCTCGCTGATGTGGACGAACCCGAGGCTCGGCTCCCACGGCAGGCCGTCGCCGAAGTCGAGGTTGTCGCCGAAGTTGTTGTGCTCGTGGCAGCCGGCGCACGACAGCGCGAGCGCGCGGTTCATGATGTTGTCGGCGGTCAGGCCGGGGAGCGTGATCGCGTCCTCGATCTTCTGGCGGAACGAGCCGCCGAGGCCGGACTGCAGGCGGTAGTTGTCGAAGTCGCCCTCGGAGTTGCTGGCGCCGGAGGCGAAGGTGCCGACGTCGGTGGTGAAGAACAGGTTGCTGCCGGCCTTCTCGAGGTTCGGCACCTGGCGCACGAACCACTCCTGGAACGCCTCGGCGCCCTCCCACGGCGAGTCGTCCTGGAAGAGCTCGGGGAACGGGTTGTCCTTCAGCAGCGTCGGCCGGATGCAGGCGAAGTTGCCGCAGTCGTGGACGAACTCGAACTGGCGCAGCTGCCAGGCGTTGGGCCCGTTCATGAACATGTTGGTGCGGATCTGGCCGCCCTTCGGGCCGTAGTTGTCGGCGTGCACGACCGGCCCGGCGCCGGCGGCGTCGACGAAGTAGAAGTCCTCCACGCGGTCACGGATCTCCGTGATGTCGTCGATCTCGCTGAGGTCGGCCCAGAACTGCACGATCGGCCGGCAGCCCTCGATGCCGCAGCTCGGATTCGGGTTGGGCAGCGCGGCCTCGAAGATGATGAGGTTGCGATCGTTGGGGTCGAACAGGCCCGACTGCTTGGCGAACACGATGCGGTACTCGCCGCAGTTGCTGCCGTCGAGCGGGGCGAGGTCGAAGCGGTTGAACACGCCCAGCGGGATGTACGAGTCGAAGTTGTTGGCCGGGTCGCTGAACGGATCGGTGTCGGCGAGCCGACCCTCGGGGCGCGGACAGGCGTGCGGGAAGGCGCCCATCGCCGGGCCGCCGTCGACGAGCTCGTCGTCGCAGTGGAAGGCGTCGGGGTGGACGCCGGGCTTCTCGTTGAAGAAGTCCCACCAGCGCTGGTAGAGCAGCGTCGGCGTGACCGCGGGCGCGGGGCTGGTGTTGATGATCTGCGTCATCACCCGGGTGAAGGTGAAGGGCTCCACCACCGTGAACTCGCTGAGGACGAGCGAGCGCCGCAGGTCGAGCTCGATGTCGTCGCCGCACAGCTGGCCGCCCTCGTCGGGGGCCGCCAGCGCGGCAGGTCCGGGCGACTTCGGCGACGGGTCGGGCTTCGGCTCGAGGCTGGCCGAAGGGTCACATCCCGCCGCGGCGACGGCCGCAGTCAACATCCATAAGTTAAGGTGCAACGTACGAGCGAGCACAGGCACAAGATAGCGGGCGCGCCGCCTGTCCGCCAGCGGGGACGGCGCGCGCCCACGAACGGGGGGGCCGCCGGGCAGGCGAACAGGGGGCCGTACGGGCCCAGGCGGGCCGGGCCGGGCGGCCGGGTCCGACCGGGGTCGGGTGCGCAGCCGCCGTCCGCGGCCTCACGAGCCGGTGCGCGCGATCTTCACCGGGTCCGGGGCGTCGACCGGGTGCTCGGCCCACTCGGCCTCCAGCTCGGCCCACAGGCCCATGACGACGGCCTCCTGGTCGGCCCAGATCTCGCCGCCCAGGCCCTTGCTCGGCTCGACGCCCAGCATCTTGAGGGTGACCGACTTGTCGGGGTCGAGCCCGAACTTGGCCGCGCGCGAGCGGAAGTACTTGCCCATGATGGCGGCCACGTTCTCGCTCTTGCTGGGGCACAGCTTGCCGCCGCTGACGGCCCGGTGCACGGTCTCCCAGGTCGCCCTGGTGGTGTGTTGATAGCGGCGGCCCGCGGCGTCGGTGCACTCGATGGCCGCTCCCGCCTTCTTGATCACGCGGACGACGGCGCGGCGGTAGACCAGGATGTCGACGATCGCGTCGCAGAGGACGCGGGGGTCGGCCTGGTTGTCCCACACCTGCGTGAAGTAGTTGGAGTTCATGCCGAATAGGCCGTAAGTCTGCCAGTGCTCGGGTTCGGCGTGATGCGGATTGCCCTCGTAGAGCTTGGCGGTCTTGCGCCACGCTTGTAGGCTGGCCTCCAGGTCAGGTGACAGGCGGTGCACGAGTCCTTGCTGCAGGCTCGACTCGCGCGCGGCGACCAACTGGAGCAGCTTGAGAAAATCGTCGCTGGCCTTGAGCCGCTTGACGACGTGGGCGAGCACGGCATAGGTCCGTTTCTGCTCGTTCCGCGTCAGTCGCGGGCGCTGGTCCTCGACGCCGTGAACGCACTGCCGGGGTAGGAACTGCTCGACCTGTGCGCGGTCGGCGGCGACCTGCGCGGCCTCGTCCGCGTCGGCTGCGACGGGCACAGGCGCCGGCGCCTCGATGATGCGGGTGGGCGCTCGCAGAACGTTGTCCAGGCGGCTCGGGGCGGTCCGTTCGACGCTGCCGAGGTCACCGTCGACGTCGTAGCGGTCGCCGTCGACGTCGTAACGGTCGTCGAGCCTGACCTCGTGGGCCGCTTCCGCGCTGGCCCCGTCGTCGAAGACGTCGGTGACGACGGCGACGATGTAGGCCAGAGCTGTCAGTTGCACCAATCTCATTCCGCAACACTCCTTCGTCTCCGCTGAGCTCGCTGAGGTGGTTCGGCGGCTTGGCTCATCAGGCCGACAAGAAGAAACCGAAAGCGGTGGTCCGTCCAGTGCGGGCGTGCAGGAAATTGCCGCGCGCACGAGCGTGCGGCCGCGTGGCTCGCGTGCATGTGCACGAGCGACCGGCGTGAGAATGTGACAGTCGCTCGTCTGTGTCCGCGCGTCGGCTTTGCTGCAGGCACAAGATTTGGACAGCGCTCTACGCGTGCACCCAAGATGTTGTATGTGATGCGACTTCGACGTCGCGCACATCAGCGCCGTGGTCTGAAAGCCGCACGCGTCGCGACGCGCCTCGAACACGCCGCACTCGCGCAGCGCAGGAACGCATGCTCTGGCTCAGACAAAGTCACTCAGATCGGCGTGCGCGTGCTGCGGTGCGGTCACTTGACCGCGTTCGATCGTACGACGCGCGGACACGCGACGACGATGCATGTGCAACCGTCGCGCTCAGCCAGCGAGCCCGCGCAGGCCTCGACGCCGCAACAACCACAAGAAGAACGGCGCCCCGACCAGGCTGGTGATCACTCCTGGAGGGATCACGACGCCGCTGGCCGAGCGAGCGACCGCGTCCACGAGGATGGTCGCGCTCGCGCCGACCAGCGCCGCCAGCGGGACGAGTCGGCGATGACCTGGCCCCGAGGACATGCGAGCGACGTGCGGCGCGACCAATCCCACGAACGCGAGTACGCCGGTCAGCGCGGTCGCGGCGCCGACGAGCAGGCCGACCGCGAGGACCACGAGCAGGCGGAGGCGCGGGAGGTCGACGCCGAGCGAGGCGGCCGCGTCGCTGCCGAGGTGGAGCGCGTCGAGGTCGCGGCGCAGCCACAGCGCGAGCGCGAGCCCGAGGCCGCAGGGGGGCAGAGCCCACGACAGGTGCGGCCAGCTGCGGCCCTCGAAGCTGCCCATCAGCCAGTAGACGACCTTGAGCCCGAAGTCCCACTGATGCGAGGCGAGGGCCTGGCACACGGTGATCAGCGCCGAGCACAGGGCCGCCAGCGCGACGCCGGCCAGCAGGAGGACCGCGAGGCTGGCCTGTCGCCCGGCGGCGGCGAGCAGCAGGCCCATGGCCGCGGCCGCGCCGACGGCGGCGACGACGGGGATCGCCCACAAGCCGGCGCGGTCGAGGCCGAACAGCAGGCCGACGACGGCGAACAGGGCCGCGCCCGAGCTGACGCCGAGGACCCCGGGATCGGCCATCGGGTTGCGGAACAGGCCCTGGCACAGCGCGCCCGCGGCCGCCAGGGCGGCGCCGACCAGGCCGGCCAGCAGCGCCCGCGGCAGCCGCAGGTCCCACACGATCGCGCCGCGCAGCCCGAGATCTTCGCCGAGCAGGCGGCGGCCGATCACGCCCAGCGCCTCGCCGAGGCCGATGTCCCCCGGACCTGTCCCGAGAGACACGAGCAGCGCGATCGGGATCGCGGCCGCGGCCACCCAGGTGGTGCGCGTCACGGCCGCTCCGCGAGCAGGCGGTCTTGCAAGATCTCCGCGGCCCGCGCCATGCCTTCCCCTGTGCTGGCGAGCGCGCGTCCGGGCACCGCGACGATCCGCCCGTCGCGCGCGGCCGCGGTCGCGCGCACCCCGGGCAGCGCGGCCACGGCCGCCTCGGCGGCGCGGCAGGCCGGGTCGTCGGGCTCGGGCGCGGGGCAGCCGGTGACGATCACCGGCGGGTCCCACGAGACCATCAGCTCCAGGGCCACAGGGACATGTCCTTCGAGACCTTTCTCTTTGGCCATGTTCGAAAGGCCAGCCACCTCGGCGACGTCGTCGAAGCTGGTGCCGCCGGCCGCCGCGTGGCCGTCGGCCCAGCTGACCGCCGCCAGGGAGGCGGCGGGCCGGCGCGCGGCGAGGCGGGCGAGGCGGGCGTCGAGGTCGCTTAGCAGGCGCTCGCCGGCGGCCGGGTCCTCGACCACCGCGGCGAGCCGGCGCACGTGCGCGCGGTAGTCGGCGAAGCCGGTGAAGCGGGTGAACTCGAGCAGGCGGACGCCGTGGCTCGACAGCAGCTCGCGCACCTCGGGCGAGGTGAAGCTGGCGATGATCGCCAGGTCGGGCTCCAGCGCCAGCAGCCCCTCGGAGGTGAGTGCGCGGCGCGGGACCGCGGGCGGCCACACGCCGGCGACCCCGGAGTAGCGGGGGTCGTCGGCAAGCGAGCTGACGCCGACCACGCGGGCCTGCGCCGCCGGGCCGAGCGCCCACAGCACCTCGTCGGCGAGGATCGTCTGCGAGACGATCCGCCGTGCGGGCGCGTCGCCGGCCTCGCGCGCCGGCGCGGGTGCACCTGTACAAGCAGACAGGGCGAAAAGGACAGCGAGGCCGCGCGCCACCGCGGGCAGTCTAGTGTCGCGCGGGCGGCATTTCGACCCCTTTTCGCCCGGCGTGACGCGAGCGCACGCGCGGCCTCGCGGGACCGTGTGCACGGGAGAACTCGTGGGCGCGGCGGGCATGGCGTCAGGGGATCGCCACCGCGGCGTACGGGGCGAGGCCGAGCGCGAGCGGGGCGCCGGGCAGCTGGGTCGGCGGGCTCTGGCGCAGGTCCCACGCGCGCAGGCCCGAGGCTCCGTGGGCGCGGTCGCCGAAGTAGAGGACGTCGCCGACCACCTCGAGGCTCTGCTCGACCGACTGCAGGCCGGCCGCGATCTCCACCAGCGGCTCGTCGCGGTCGAGGGCGGCGCGGAAGAGCGCCAGCTCGCTGAAGTCGACGCGGTAGGCCGCGAGGTAGATGTCGACCTCGCCGGGCCCGAGGTCGAACGCCTGCGGCTGGCGGTAGTCGGTCAGGCCGGCGGCCTGCAGGCGGGTGTCGGCGACCGCCCACTCGGATGTCCCGGAGGACAGGTCGACGCGCTCGAGCCCGGTGGTCAGGACCAGGGCGGTGCGGCCCGAGGCGTCGGCGGGGTCGAGGCGGAGCTGCCGGGCCCACGCGCCGCGCAGCGCCAGACCCTGGGCGCCCGGAGCCGCGGGCTCGAGGTCGTGGACCGCGCCGCTCGCCAGGTCGACGGCCGCCAGGCGCGCGTGCGGCTCGTTCGGCACCAGGCCGGCGTTCTGGTCGACGCGGTCGACTGCGACGAACAGCACGTCGCCGCACAGCAGGAGGTCGGAGGCCTCGGGGTTGCCGTCGGCGTCGGCCAGCGGGGACAGATCGATGCGCCCGGTGAGCGCGGGAGCTGTCCCATCGGCCAGGTCCCACACCTGCACCTCGGGGGCGCCGAACAGGCTGACGTAGCCGCGGCCGTCGGCGCCGACCACCAGCGCGTGCGGGTTGGCGCTGACGACCGCGGGATCCTCGGCGACGATCGCCCGCTGGGCCAGCAGGCGGAAGCCGTCGTCGGGGTCGAGCACGTCGAGCGCGTCGAGGCCGTAGCGGTGCAGCACGTAGGCGACGCCGTCGTAGTAGAACGGCTTGGCGTCGGTGCTGCCGACGGCGACGTCGGCGCTGGCGGTGAAGCCGTCGAGCGCGACGGTGCTGACCCCGCCCGTGGCGAAGTCGGTGGTGGTCATGAGCAGGCGGGTCGGCGCGGCCGCCTCGCCGACGCAGGCGCCGACCTCGCGCGGCCAGCCGGCGATCGGGGTCGGCGCGTCCGAGGCCGGCGGCAGCTCCTCGGCCGGCGCGCCGCCGACGTCGCAGGCCGCGACGACCAGCGCGAAAGTACAGGTGCGAACGGACATGTTCATGGAGACCTGTCTCTCAGGGCATGGGGATGAAGGTCCAGGGCGCGACCGCGGTCTTGAGGCCGTCGGCCTGCGTCTCGGCGCCGGTGGAGACGTCGTAGACGCGGACGCCCGGCTCGGCGGGGTCGGCGTCGCCGATCCACAGGCGGCCGTCGAGCTGCTCGAGCATCTTCTCGCCGGACTGCAGGCCCTCGACCACCTTGACCGGCGCGGCCGGCTCGCCGCCGTCGAGGCCGACCTGGAACACGGCGGCGGCCGGGAACTCGCCGTCGGTGGCGGTGAGGAAGATCGAGGCGCCGTCGGGCGCGAGCGCGAACGCCTGCGGGTCGAAGCCGTCGATGCCGGCCTCCGCCAGCACCTCGGGCGCGACCGCCCACTCGGATGTCCCACGGGACAGGTCGACGCGCTCGACGCCGGAGGTCAAGACCAGCGCGGTGTGGCCGCTGGCGTCGGCCGGGTCGCGGCGGAACTGCTTGGGGTAGGGGCCGAGCAGGGCGATGCCCTGGGCGCCGTCGGTCGCCTCGTCGAGGTCGAGGACGGCGCGGCCGGCGAGGTCGACGGCGACGAGGTAGCTCTTGTCGACCGGGGCGAAGTCGACGAGCCGCTGGACGCCGACGAACAGGACCCCGCCGCAGGCGAGCGCGACCCCGGCCTCGGGGCTGCCGTCGGCGTCGGCGAACGGCGAGAGGTCGATCTCGCCCTGCAGCCAGGCCGACGACTCGGCGGCGGAGAAGTCGTAGATCTGGACCGCCGGCGCGGCGAACAGCGGCACGTAGGCGAGGCCGTCGGCGGCGAAGGTGACGCCCTGCGGGTTGGGATCGTCCGAGGCGGGGTGGGTGACGTCGACCGAGCCGCGCTGCAGCCACTCGCCGGCGCGGTCGACCACGTCGATGCGGTTGAGGCCGAAGCGGTGGACCATGACCAGCCAGTCGGCGGTCGCGCCGAGGACGGTGTCGGTGGTCGCAGGCAGGATGTCGGCGGTGACCTGCATGTCGCCCATGGCGACGCGCCCGAGGCCCGCGGGGGCGACGAAGTCGTTGGTCACCAGCGCCAGCTGTTCGGCGGTCTCGAGGCCGAAGTCGCAGGGGGCGTCGAGCTCGACGACGATCGGTGCCTCACCTGTCGTCGGGGACATGTCCGTGGTGCCATGTCCTTCGGTGTCGGTGCCGGTGTCGGTGTCGCCGGCGGTGTCGCCGCTGGACGGGTTGCAGGCGGCGAGGGCGAGGGCGGTGGTGAGGAGGGCGGGGCGGCTGATCATGACGGTCTCTCGGTGGTTCGCGGGCGGCGCGGCGGCTGGAGATCGACGCGCAGGGTGGTCCAGAGGCTGGTGCCGGGGAGCGGGAAGAAGAAGAAGTCGCTGATCGGGACGGTCACCGGGGCGCTGCCGGCGACCGGCGGCTGCCAGGTAGCGACGCGCGCGCCGAGCAGGTTGCGGACCTCGAGGGCGAGGTGGATCCGCGCGAGCAGGTGCAGCTCGAGGAAGGCGCCGACGAGGGTGCGCGCGGGGACCTCGAAGCGGCCGCTCGGGTCGAGGAAGGTGCGCGCGGCGTGCTCGAAGGTGGCGCCGAGGCGCGGGATGAACTCGCGGCCGCGCAGGTCGTAGGCGTGGCCGGCGGCGACCTGCACGAACAGCTCGTGGCGCGGCCTGCCGGGCAGCGGCTGACCCCGCATCGACGGCTCGGCGCTGCCGTTGCGGGTGGCCAAGAGGGTGTAGTTGCCGCGCAGCTCGAGGTCGCCGTCCAGGAGGCGCAGCGCCGCGGCGGTCTCGAGGCCGGCGACGCGGGCGCGATCGAGGTTGGTCGGGCGCAGGTACGGGCCGGTCTGCGTCCACGCGATCAGGTCCTCGGACCAGGTGACGAACCCGGCCGCGTGGGCATAGAGGCTGGTGCGCCCGCGCGGCGTGCTGACGACGAGGCCGCCGTCGAGGCCGGTGCCGCGCTCGGGCCTCAGGCCCTCGTTGCCGACGGCGTAGCCGCGATCGCCGAACAGCTCGACGAGGGTCGGCGGCCGGAAGTAGCGGCCGGCGCTGGCGCGCAGGCTGATACCTGGCCGAAGAGACAGGCGCATCCCGAGCCGCGGCGAGACGCCGACGCTGGTGTGGTCGCGGCCCTCGTCGCTCTGCTCGCCCTGGCCGGCCGGGACGGCGAAGGCGCTGCGCAGGACGTCGAGGCGCACCGCCGGGGCCAGCTGCAGGCGCCCGCCGAGCAGCCGCTGGTCGAGCTCGAGGCCGAGGCCGCCGGCGATCCGCCTGCGGTCGGCGTCGCCGGTCGCCCCGAGCGGGCCGGTCGAGGCGGCGCGCTCGTCGACGCGGACGAGCTCGCCGCGGACGTCGCCGACCAGGCCGATCTCGGCGCCGCGCCAGACCGTCACGCGGCCGCGCGGCGAGGCGTAGAGGTCGAGCGCGCGCGTGCGCTGGTCGTCGCGGGCGAGGCCGATCTCCCCGGCCGGATCGCGGAAGCGGACCTGCTCCGCGAGGACGCCGAACACGCCTCGATATGTCCTTTAGACCAGGTCCGGCGGACCCTCGCGACCGTCCGCGCCGACACCGTCCCCAGCCGGGTGCGCCGCGCCTGGGCCCCGGTCGCCATGCTCGGCACGCCCTGCTCCTTGACGAACACCAGCTCCTGCACGCTGTAGCGCAGGCCGCCGACGCGGCCGTGAACGGCCACCTGGGTCAGGGCGCGGTCGTAGCCGTTGTTGAGCCGGCGATCGAGGCGGTCGTCGCTCGGGTCGAGCGGGGTCTCGCCGATGTTGTGGAACAGGAAGTCGCCGGCCGCGCCGGTGTAGCCGGCGCGCAGGTCGAGGCAGTGCGCCGGCGCAGATGTTTTTGGGGACATGCTTGATTGGACATGTCTCGAAGACCTGGATCGCAGCGGCACGCTGGCGCCGACGCGGGCCTCGCGGGCGGCGAACGAGCCGGCGCCGACGACTGCGCGCAGGCGCGGGGCAGGGTCGCAGCGGAGGTCGGAGCCGAGGTCGACCGCGCCGCCGAGCGCGGCCCCGCCGTAGGCGATCGGGACCAGGCCGCGGTAGATCGTGACCGCGCCGAGGGCGTCGAGCGGCAGATCGGCGAGGTTGACGACGCCGCCGCTGCCGGCCGACAGCGGCACGCCGTCGAGGAACAGCGCGACCTGCTGCGCCGACGAGCCGCGCAGCGACAGCGCCGAGTACTGCCCGAGCCCGCCGAGGCTGCGCACCGTGGCGCCGGCGCTGCGCGCGAGGATCTCCGGCAAGCCGTCGGCCGACCGCGCGCCGCGCTCGGCGGCCAGCTCGATCGCGGTGTGAAACCCCGGCCGCTGGGCGTCGAGGCGGCGCTGGGCGTCGAGGCCGTCGCCGTGTCCGGCGCGCACGACGGTGCGGTAGGGCCCGGCGAGGCCGCGACGGGGACGAGAGGCCGGCTCGGTGCGCGTCGGTTGCGGCGAGGCGTCGAGCGCAGGCGCAGAGCTCGAGTCACTGCGCCGCGCGAGGCGATCGGCCTCGTCGGTCGCAGGCGCGCGGGAGGGCAGCGCGCGAGCCGTCGGCGGACGCGCAGCGGCGCTCGGGATGACGACGAGCGCGGCGACGACGGCACGAACGAGGCCGCGGAGGCCCGGTATGAAGGGGGCGAGGGCGATGGCGAGTGACTCCCGTCTCACCAGGCTCTCGAGGGTCGAGAGCCGTCACGGCCGGAGCCGTGCGTGCGATCGCAGGAGCGGGGCCACGCCGAGCGCGCCCGAGGTCGAACTCCCGCGACCTCCCGCCGCGCGCCGATGCGGCGCGCGCGGACGTGGCACACGGCAGGTCTCCTGGCTCACGGGTCATCCTCGACCGGCGCCTTCCCACGGCCCATGGCCGCAGTGGTCCCCATGCGGGGTCGCCGGTCTCGTCGCCGTTTACAGTGGCGGGAGCCGCATCGGACTGGGTGTCGTCGACGTGAGTCGAAACACCGCACCGATTTCCCTCTTCGAACCGGGCTGGAGATCCAGCCCGACCGCGTGCGTGGATGGCTTGTCAAGCAGCGCGCCTCGGACCCGTTTCCGGCGAGGCGAGGGCCTTACTGCGCTTTCGGGCGCGCGATTGTCAACGGAGCGATCGCGCGCTGACTCACACATGCCGCACGCGCTTTCCCCGATTTGTCAGGGTTTTGCGAGTTGAGAGGCCAATAAAAAAAACGTAAGTTCCGAAACATGCTGCGCTCCTACATCGCCCTCGCGCCTCTCCTCTGCCTGTCGGTCGCGTCCGCGTGTTCGATCGACGTGAACATCTCGGGTACGGAAGGACCCGACACGGGCGTCTTGAGCGCCACCGACACCGACGCCGACCCGACCAGCGGCACGACCGCCGAGCCGACCACGGGCGAGCCGTTCGAGGCGTTCCCGGCGCGCGGGGGGATCGTCATCGACCGCGTCGAGGCCAACTCGGGCGTGGCCGTGGCGATCGGGAAGGACGGCGCCGAGGTGGGCGGGGCCGATCGCGTGGCCTACCTGCCGGCGCGGCGCGACACCCTGATCCGCGCCTACGTCAAGCTGCCCGAGGACTGGGTGCCGCGCGAGCTCGAGGCCCAGCTGAAGCTCAGCGGCGGCGGCGTCGACAAGGTCTACACGGCCAAGATGCTGGTCGAGAACGACTCCCGCGACTCGGACCTCACCAGCACCTTCTCGTTCGGCGTCAAGGCGGAGCACGTCCAACCTGGCCTCAAGTACAGCATCACTTTGTGGGAGACGGCGCCTGGCGCGGAGGACATGCCCGAGGGCGACGTGCCGCCGCAGTCGCCGCACAGCGGCAACGCCTTCGTCGGCATCGAGGACGCGATCGCCAACATGCGCGTCGTCCTCGTGCCGGTCGCCTACGACTTCGGCGGCTGCCAGGCGACGGTGGACGGCGCCGCGATCGAGGGCAAGTTCAAGCAGGCGCTGTTCCAGCAGAACGCGCTCGAGTCGCTCGACTTCACCGTCCACGAGCCGTACCCGGTGACCTTCGACATGACGCAGTACCAGGGTCTGTCGCGGCTCGTCAGCGAGATGAGCCAGCTGCGCACCGCCGAGGGCGCCGACCCGAACGTCTACTACTACGGCATCTTCGACAACTGCGGCGAGTGCATCGGCGGCGGCGACGGCATCGCCACCGGCTGCACCGTCGGCCTCGCCGCCGACATCACCGGGCCGGACAAGTCGGACGCCTCGCGTCGCGCGGCCGCGGGTCAGATGACGGGCAAGCCCGAGGACACCTTCGTCCACGAGATCGGCCACACCCAGGGCCGGCGCCACATCGAGTGCCCCGGCGGCAACTCGCAGGGCAACGACGGCACCTACCCGCACGCCAACGGCATCATCGGCGTGTGGGGCTTCGGCATCCAGGACATCCGCCTGCGTCACCCGAGCACGCACTCGGACTACATGAGCTACTGCGGCTCGACGTGGGTCTCCGACTGGCAGTGGAACAACACCTACCAGCGGATCCGGACCCTCAGCGGGTGGGACCTCGAGGGCGCGCCTGCGCCGGGTCACGATCACCCGGGCGAGGGCGGCCTGCTGCTCGGCGCCATCGACGACGGCCAGCAGATCTGGTGGACGGCGCCCGGCTCGCTCGGCGACGACGTCCCGCGCAGCGCCACCCACACCGTCGACTTCGAATTCGCCGACGGCACCATGCCGGTGGCCGCCCAGGTCAGCGTTCGTCCGCACGGCACCACCCTCAACATCGTCGCGCCGCTGCCGGCCGACTTCGATCAGCGGCAGCTTCAGGGGCTCACCTTGCGCGCGCCGGAGGGCGACAGCGCCGTCGAGCCGACCGCTGTCCGCTGGCTTCACCGCCCGGATCGCCTCAAGGCCGCCGAGTGAGTCCGCGGGTGACCGGCCGCGCGGCGCAGGAGATCTACTCCGCGCGCGCGGTCGCGGCGCGCGGTCCGCTCGCTGCCCGCACGCCCGTCCGCGTCGGCGCGGGCAGTGATTTTCAGGCCGACGACGCGCGGCCGCGCCGGCTATCCAGGGACCTGGACTTGGGTTAGCCTGGGCCGACTGGAGTAAGCGGATGCTCGACTTCCCGATCGCAGAGCTCATCACCCCCGAGGAGCAGGTGGCTGTCGCCCGCGCCGTGGCGATCATGGCATCCCGCGACAATCAGGTCTCCGACAGCGAGCGCCACTTCGTCGAGGAGCTGATGGGTCAGATGATGCTCCTCCCCGAGGAGCGCGACCTGGTCCGCCGCGAGTTCTCCCACCCGTCCGACCTGTCCAACGTGGCGCGGTCGGTCCAGCACCGCGAGGCGCGGATCTTCCTGTTCTACCAGGCCGTCTGCGCCGCCCTCGCCGACAACAAGATCGTCGACGGCGAGATGGAGGCGCTGCTGTTCCTGGCCGAGGCGTTCAACTTCCGCCGGGAGCACGCCACCGCCTTCATCGCCTGGGTCCGCGACACCCTCGACCTGCGCGAGCGCGGTCAGCAGCTCCTCATCGAGATGTGAGTCGCCGCGGATCCGCGGTTCGGCGGCCGTTCAGGCCGCCCGGCCGGGACTTGCGCCTTCGCCCCTCACCCCCCATACTCCGCCCCCCATGGCCCGCGTCACCGTCGAAGACTGCCTCGAGCTGATCCCCAACCGCTTCGCCCTCACGATCCTCGCCGCCCGTCGGGCTCGGGCGCTGCTGGAGGGCAAGGGCACCGCCCAGGTCGTCTGCGACAACAAGCAGGCCGTCACCGCCCTCCGCGAGATCGAGGGCGGCCAGGTCCGCTACCAGGAGCAGATCACCGGCGTCATGCTCGAATACATCGAAGAGCAGCGCCAGAAGCTCAAGCTCACCAGCAACGACAACACCTTCCTCGAGGCCGCGGCCTTCAGCGTCATCGAGGGCGAGGAAGAGTCGGAAGAGGGTGACACGATCCCCGAGCTCACGGCGGACTTCGAGAAGGTCGGCATGGCCCCCGAGACCACCGAGGGCGACGAGAACGTCGACGTCGAGGAGACCGAGACCGAGACCGAAGAGGCCACTGAAGAGGAAGAGGAGCTGGGCCCCGCGCCCGACCTCGACGACGCCGCCGGCCTCGAGGACCTCGACGACGCGGGCCTCGACGACGAGGAGCTCTCCGGCAGCGAGACCGAAGAGGACGACGAGTAGGCGAGTCGGCGGGAAAGAAGCCCCGTGCGTCCGTCCGGCCCGAACTCGCGCCGCAGCACCGCAGGGGTGCTCGCCGCGCTGTTCGGGCCGTTCGTGCTCCTTGCGCTGACCGGCTGCGTCGACAAGACGCCGCCGCCGCTGTGGCCGACGCCGCCGCCGCCGCCGATGGCCACGCCGATCGGCGTGCCCGAGCGGGCCGCGAGCGGCGGGGGCGGGCAGCCCGGCGAACATGAAGATGCGTCCATGAAGCCCGAGAGCGCGGCGCCTGCAGTCGACGCGCCTGCGGCTCACGAGCCCGAACGGTCGCCCGAGCAGCCGGGTGCGCTCGGTCCGTGGCAGCCCACGCGCACGCACCGGTGACGCCGCGGCGTCCGGCGTTTTGTGCTACCGATCCGGCGTTCCGTCATGACGCCGCCCTTTCGCAAGATCCTGGTCGCCAACCGCGGTGAGATCGCCCTGCGCGTGTTCCGGACCTGCGCCGAGCGTGGGATCGCCACGGTGGCCGTGTACAGCGACGCCGACCGCGACGCCCTCCACACCACGATGGCCGACGAGTCGGTGCACATCGGCGCCGCGCCCGCTGCCGAGAGTTATTTGCGCGTGGACCGGATCCTCGCCGCCGCCAAGGCCACCGGCGCCGAGGCCATCCACCCCGGCTACGGCTTCCTCAGCGAGCGCGCCTACTTCGTCGAGGCCTGCAAGGAAGCGGGCGTGGTGTTCATCGGCCCGAGCGCGCACGCGATGAACGTGATGGGCGACAAGGCCGGCGCGCGCAAGGCCATGCGCGAGGCGGGCGTGCCGGTGGTCCCTGGCTTCGACGACATCGCCGACGCCGAGCAGGCCGAGTCCGCGGCGCGCGAGATCGGCTTCCCGGTGATGCTCAAGGCCTCGGCGGGCGGCGGCGGCAAGGGCATGCGGATCGTGCACGAGGCGGCCGATCTGCGGCGGGCCTACGAGGGCGCCGCGCGCGAGGCCAAGGCCTCGTTCGGCGACGACCGCATGCTGATGGAGCGCGCGGTGCTCAGCGCGCGCCACGTCGAGATCCAGCTGATGGCCGACCGTTACGGCGAGACCGTCTACCTCAACGAGCGCGACTGCTCGGTCCAGCGGCGCCACCAGAAGGTCATCGAGGAGAGCCCCAGCCCGAGCCCGCAGATGACCCCCGAGGTGCGCAAGGCCATGGGCGAGGTGGCGGTGCGCGCGGCCAAGGCGGTCGACTACACCGGCGCGGGCACCGTCGAGTTCCTGTTCGAAGAGACAGCCAAGGGTCCGCGCTTCTACTTCCTCGAGATGAACACGCGGCTGCAGGTCGAGCACCCGGTGACCGAGGCGACCTGCGGGCGCGACCTGGTGTGGGACCAGATCCGCGTCGCCGCCGGCCAGCCGCTCGGCTACACCCAGGCCGACGTCGAGCTGCGCGGGCACGCCGTCGAGTGCCGCGTCTACGCCGAGGACCCGCGCAAGTTCCTGCCCTCGCCGGGCCTCGTGCGGCTGGTCCGCTGGCCGGTCGGCGCCAACATCCGCATCGACACTGCCGTCGCCTCGGGCAGCGTCGTGTCGCGCTTCTACGACCCCATGATCGCCAAGATCACCACCTGGGGCCCCGACCGCGCCGCGGCGCTGGCCCGCATGCGCGAGGCGCTGCGCGAGACGGTCCTCCTCGGCATCGAGACCAACCTCGCCTTCCACCTGCGCTGCCTCGACGAGCCCGACTTCCTCGCGGGCGACTTCTCGACCCGCTACATCGACAAGCACCCCGACCTCGTCGCCGAGCACGTCCCGAGCGACGCCGACGCGCGAGCGATCGCCGCGGCCGCCGCGGTGCGGGCCGCCGAGTCGCTGTCGCGTGCAGGTGCGTCGACTCAAGGCGGCGAGGCCGACGTGTCGGCCTGGCGCCGCTCGGCCCGCTGGCGCGGCTGACGACGCACGATCTTCGTGCACGTCGCGTGAGCTAGGCACGCGGCGACGACGATGGATCCGGGCGCGCTTTTTTGCCATACCACGGGCCCGTGGCAAGCAGTCGCGGGAAGCACACCAAGTTCATCTTCGTCACGGGCGGCGTGGTTTCGTCGCTGGGCAAAGGGCTGTGCGCAGCGTCGATGGGCGCGCTCCTCGAGGCGCGCGGGCTCAACATCGGCCTGCAGAAGCTCGATCCGTACCTCAACGTCGACCCGGGGACGATGAACCCGACCCAGCACGGCGAGGTGTTCGTCACCGACGACGGCGCCGAGACCGACCTCGATCTGGGTCACTACGAGCGCTTCGTCTCGCACCGGATGTCGCGCCACAGCAATTATACTTCGGGGCAGATCTACGAGGCCGTGATCCGCAAGGAGCGGCGCGGCGAGTACCTCGGGCAGACGGTCCAGGTCATCCCGCACGTGACCAACGAGATCCGCAGCTGCATCCTCGCGGCGGCGGAGGGGCTCGACCTCCTGATCGTCGAGATCGGCGGGACCGTCGGCGACATCGAGAGCTTGCCGTTCCTCGAGGCGATCCGGCAGCTGCGGCTCACGCTCGACCCGCGCGACACCGTGTTCGTCCACCTCACGCTGCTCCCGTTCATCCGCACCGCGGGCGAGCTCAAGACCAAGCCGACCCAGCACTCGGTGATGAAGATGCGGGAGATCGGCATCCAGCCCGACCTGCTGGTGTGCCGCTCCGAGCAGCCGATCAGCAAGGGCACGCGCGACAAGCTGGCGCTGTTCACCAACGTGCGGGCCGACAGCGTCATCTCGCTGCCTGACCAGGAAATCATCTACAAGGTCCCGATGGTGCTGCGGGCCGAGGGTCTCGACGACAAGATCTGCGAGATGCTCAACATCTGGAGCCGCGAGCCGCCGCTGGAGGAGTGGCGGCGGATCGTCGACACGCTCGAGCACCCGCAGCACCGGGTCTCGATCGGCATCGTCGGCAAGTACGTCGACCTCGCCGAGAGCTACAAGAGCCTGCACGAGGCGCTGGTCCACGGCGGCCTGGCGTGCAACGCCGCGGTCGACATCGTCTACGTCGACGCCGAGCAGATCCAGGCCTCGGGCGCCGAGGCGCTGCTCGGCGGGCTCGGCGGCGTCCTGGTCCCGGGCGGCTTCGGCTCGCGCGGCAGCGAGGGCAAGATCGCCGCGATCCGCTACGCCCGCGAGCGCAAGATCCCGTACCTCGGCATCTGCCTCGGCATGCAGATGGCCGTCTGCGAGTTCGCCCGGCACGTCGGCGGCATCGCGGGGGCCCACAGCACCGAGTTCGACCCCTCGCTCGACGGGGCCGTGATCGCGCTGATGGCCGAGCAGGAGGACGTGGCCGACAAGGGCGGGACCATGCGGCTCGGCGCCTACGACTGCGACCTCGCGCCCGGCAGCCTGGCCGCGCGGATCTACGGCCGCGGCCGGATCTCCGAGCGCCACCGCCACCGCTACGAGGTCAACAACCGCTACCGCGAGCGGCTCGAGGCCAGCGGGCTCGTGCTGTCCGGTCGTTCGCCCGACGGCACTCTGGTCGAGATGATCGAGCTGCCGCAGGACCGGCACCCGTTCTTCGTCGGCTGTCAATTCCACCCCGAGTTCAAGAGCCGGCCGACCGCGCCGCATCCGTTGTTTACTGCGTACATCGCCGCGGCTTTGCAGTACCAGCGCGAGCGCGCCTGAGGCCCTGGCGGCCCGCTCCGGGGCCCGCAAGGCCCCGGGTCGGCGCGGGGGATGGGTCGCCGGAGTCTGGGCGACGCCGCGGAAATCCCCGGCCAGTCACCGCGAGCGAGCGGCCGAGGTGGGTGCGGGGGGCACCCGCCTCGTCGCCGTTGGTTCCAGGTGTTGGCTCTGCTAAATTACTGGTTTAGCGAGGCGACGGACCATGGCACTTCAGATGCGCCAAGACCTGCGGATGAGCACGCAGCTCGTGATGACGCCGCAGCTCCAGCAGGCGATCAAGCTGCTTCAGCTGTCCCGTCCCGAGCTGGTCGACCTGGTGCGCAGCGAGCTGATGGAGAACCCGCTGCTCGAGGAGGCGCACGAGATCGGCACCAGCGCCGAGGAGCCGGTGAGCTCGGTCGAGCTGCAGGACGCGGTCGACGCGCCGCAGAACGAGCCGGCGCCGACGGAGCCGGCGAGCAGCGCCGAGGTCAAGGCCGACGAGGTCCCGAAGGAGGGCGCCGACTGGGAGGCCTACGCCGACTCGATGGAGTACATGCCGCCGTCGGCCGGGAGCGCGACGCGCACCAACAACGACGACGAGGAGGGGCCGTCGATCGAGGCGACCCTGACCCGCGCCGAGACCTTGGCCGAGCACTTGATGTGGCAGGTGCGCCTGTCCAACTTCGGCGAGACCGGCGAGGACGTCGCCGAGTACATCGTGCGCTGCCTGTCGCCGGCGGGCTACCTGCAGGAGAGCGCCCCGCAGATCGCGCGCAAGCTCGGCGTGTCGACGCTCAAGGTCGAGACGCTGGTGCGGAAGATCCAGCAGCTCGACCCGGTGGCGATCGGCTCGCGCAACCTCGCCGAGTGCCTGTGGGTGCAGGCCAACCACCCCGAGCACCCGGTCGAGGATCCGCTGGTGCGGGCGATCATCGCCAAGCACCTGCACAACCTCGAGATCCGCAACTATCAAGCCGTCGCCAGGGACACCGGCGAGGCGCTCGAGGAGGTCTACGAGGCCACCAAGGTGATCATGGGCATGGACCCGAGGCCGGCGCGGGCCTACGGGGTCGAGACGCCGCAGTACATCACGCCCGACGTCTACATCATCAAGGTGGGCGACGAGTTCGTGGTCACGCTGAACGACGACGGCCTGCCGCGGCTGCGGATCAGCGGGCTCTACAAGGAAGCCGTGGGCGAGCACCCGAAGGCCAAGGAGTACATCCACGAGCGCATGCGCTCGGCGCAGTGGCTCATCCGTTCGATTCAGCAGCGCCAGCGGACGATCGTCAAGGTCACGCGCAGCATCCTCAAGTTCCAGCGCGAGTTCTTCGAGCGCGGGCCGCAGCACCTGCGGCCGCTGATCCTCAAGGATGTCGCCGAGGACATCGAGATGCACGAGTCGACGGTCTCGCGGGTGACCACCAACAAGTACGTGCACACCCCGCAGGGCATCTTCGAGCTCAAGTATTTCTTCAACGCCGGCATCAGCCGCACCACCGGCGACGACCTCGCCAGCGAGGCGGTGAAGGAGCGGATCAAGAAGCTCATCGACCTCGAGGACGAGGCTCATCCGTACAGCGACCAGCGCCTCGTCGAGCTCTTGCAGGAGGAAGGCATCGACATCGCCCGCCGGACGGTCGCCAAGTATCGCGAGCAGCTCGGCGTGCTCTCGAGCGCGAAACGCCGTAAGCTCTTTTAAGCCCAATTTGCCTGGCCTTTCCTGGCCTTCCGGTCAGACAATCAATACGAGCCGGCCCCCTGCCGGAGCCAAACCCACCAAGAAGGTGCCCGATCGATGCAGACTCACTTCGTTTTCCGCCAGATGGAGTCTTCCACCGCCCTGCGCGGCTACGCCGAGGAGCGCCTCGAGAAGATCAAGCGCTACTTCGCCGAGCCGTTGCGGGTGAGCTGCACGTTCACCGTCGACAAGGTGATGCACATCGCCGCCTTCGACGTCACCCTGCGCAACGGCCTGCAGCTGCACGCGCAGGAGTCGACCGAGAACATGTACTCGTCGGTCGACATGGCGCTGGCCAAGATGGAACGACAGGTGCGGCGCTACAAGGCGCGGATCAAGCACCACAAGGGCAGTGAGGGCCGTTCGGCCAAGGTCCGCCTCGGGGTCATCGCCGCCGAGAGCATGGTCGACCAGATCGTCGAGGAGGAGGACGCCGCCGCCGAGGCCGCCGCGACCGTCGCCGCCCTCGCCAACGGCAACGGCCACGCCAAGCCGGAGTCGCGCCCCGTCATCATCCGCCAGACCGAGGTCACGACCGAGCGCATGACCGTCGACGGCGCCATCATGCAGATGAACCTGCTTCACAAGCAGTTCTACGTGTTCACCAACGCCGGGTCCGGCGAGATCAACGTCGTCTACGTGCGCGAGGACGGCAATTACGGCCTCATCGAGCCCAACGGGACCGAGGCCGAGGCCGCCGCCGCCACGTGACCGGCCCCGCAGCGCGCCCCGCGGGCTCGCGCCCGCCGGGCGGCCCCTGCTAGACTGCGCCCACCATGCGCAGAGACGCCTCGATCGAGGTCGGCAAGTTCCTCGACGCCGCCGCCGAACCGCTCCAGTTGACCTTGCTGTCCGACTGGGGCGAGCTCGACCGCAAGATCACGAGCATGCGGATCCAGAAGCCCGGGCTCGCGCTGTCCGGCTTCGTGAAGCACGTCTTCCCCGACCGGATCCAGGTCCTGGGGCTGACCGAGATCGACTACCTGCTCAGCTGCTCGCCGGAGCAGGCGAGGGCGGGTCTCGAGGCGTTCTGCAGCAAGCCGCTGTGCTGTCTCGCCATCTCTCGCGGCCTCGACCCGCCGGACTTCCTGATGGACGTCGCCCGCCGCCACGGCGTGCCGGTGCTGCGCAGCCCGCTGATGAGCTCGGTCTTCATCTCTCGCCTGACGCGCAAGCTCGAGGACCTGCTGTCGCCGCGCGCCACCATCCACGGCGTGCTGATCGACGTGCTCGGCGTCGGCCTGCTGCTGATCGGCCGCAGCGGCGTCGGCAAGAGCGAGGCGGCGCTCGACCTGATCCTCAAGGGCCACCGCCTGGTCGCCGACGACATCGTCGAGGTCTCGGTGCGCCCGCCCGACACGGTGTGGGGCGCCGCCCTGGAGATGCATCAGCACCACATGGAGATCCGCGGCCTCGGGATCCTCAACATCACCCACCTCTTCGGCGTCGCCGCGGTGCGCGACAACAAGAAGATCGAGGTCGTCGTCGAGCTCAGCGAGGCCCAGGAGGAGGACTACGATCGCCTCGGCACCGAGCCGCAGGTGTGGCCGATCCTCGGCGTGGATGTCCCTCTGGCCAGGATCCCCCTGCGACCCGGGCGCAACATCGCCTCGCTGATCGAGGTCGTCGCCCGCAACCAGGTGCTGAAGTTCCGCGGCCACGACTCGGCGCGCGAGTTCCAGGAGAAGATCAACGCCCGGATCGCCGCCAGCGCCCGCGGGGCCAACATCCGCGGGCCCGGGCCGGACGTGCCGGTGCCGACTCCGCGGGCCAGCTCCGGCGCCGTGCCTTCCCCCGAGGTCGAGTAGTCGTGGAACTGCTCGTCGTCACGGGCATGAGCGGGGCGGGCAAGTCGACCGCCCTCGCGGCGCTGGCCGACATCGGCTTCTACTGCGTCGACAACATCCCCGTGCTGCTGCTGCCGCAGCTCGTCGACGTCCTGGCCGCCGAGGAGGCTCCGCGGCGGATCGCCGTCGGCATCGACGCGCGCGAGGTCGGCCACCTCGGCGCCTTCGCCGGCGTCCACTTGCAGCTGGTCCAGGCCGGCCACCGCGTCGAGATCTTGTTCCTCGACGCCCCCGACGACGTGCTCGTGCGTCGCTTCGCCGAGACCCGCCGGCGCCACCCGCTCGGCGAGCTGCCCGACGCGATCACGGCCGAGCGCGCGGGCTTGCGCTCGTTGCGGGTGCGCACCACCGCGACCATCGACACCGGCGGCCTGCGGGCGCGCGAGCTCCGGCAGATGATCCGCGACCGCTACAGCGCCGCCTCGGTGCTGCACCTCGTGTTGACGTCGTTCGGCTTCAAGACCGGCCTCCCGAGCTTCGCCGACCTCGTGTTCGACGTCCGCTTCCTCGCCAACCCCTACGACGTCGCGGTCCTGCGCCCGCGCACCGGCCTGGACGCCGAGGTCGCCGCCTTCGTCCTCGGTCAGAGCGACGCCATGGTGTTGCTCGACCACCTCGAGGGCCTGCTGCGCTTCGTCGTCCCGCGCAGCGTGCGCGAAGGGCGCTCCTACCTCACCGTTGCGCTCGGCTGTACTGGCGGGCAGCATCGTTCCGTGGCCTTGACGGAAGCCCTCGCGCAACGGCTGTCCGCGGGCGAACCGCTGTCGCGGCCGCCGCCGCAGCTCATCATCCGCCACCGCGATCTCCCGGACGCGGCGGCCAAGGAGACGGTCCATGCCTGAAGCAGTCGGCATCGTCCTCGTGGGTCACGGTCGCAGCGCCAGCGCCTTGTTGGAGGCCGCGCGCGGCGTGTGCGGCGAGGCGGGTCTGGTCGACGTCGTCGCCATCGACGCCGGTCGCGGCGAGACCGACGACCTCAAGTCGCGCCTCAAGGCCGCGCTCAAGGCCGTCGACCGCGGCCGCGGCGTCCTGATGATCGCCGACGCCTACGGCGCCAGCCCGTGCTCGTGCGGGATCCGCGAGGCGACGGCGCCGCCGGTGGTGCTCAGCGGGCTCAGCTTCAACATCCTGCTCAAGCTCGCCAGCCTCGACCGCACCGCGCTGTCCCCCGAGGAGCTCGCGCGCGCCTGCGCCGACTCCGCCAAGCGGGCCCTCGCAGTCCACGTCCCGGCGCCCGCGCCCGCCAAGGAGAGCACCGCATGAGCAAGCAGATGCAGGGTGAGTTCGAGATCGTCAACAAGCTCGGGCTCCACGCCCGGGCCGCGAGCAAGCTGGTGAACCTCGCCAACAAGTTCAAGTCCGACGTCTGGATCGCGCGCGAGGGCACCGAGGTCAACGCCAAGAGCATCCTCGGCGTGCTCATGCTGGCGTGCGGCCAGGGCAGCCGTGTCATGCTTCGCGTCGAAGGTGCCGACGCCACCCCGGCCTTCGACGCCCTGAGCAAGCTGATCAAGAGCGGATTCGGAGAGCTGTGAACGACGGAGCGGAGAGCGCCGCTTTCTCGGGCCTGTTTCGTCAGGCCGACCTCGGCCTGCGCCGCGAGCTCGACGGCGCGGCCGCCAGCCCAGGCGTCGGCATCGGTCCGGCCTACGTCGTCGATCGTCGGCGCGTCCACGTCCTCCACACGCACATCGATCGCGACCTCGTCGAGGCCGAGATCGAGCGCCTGCACGAGGCCCTGCGCGCGTGCCGGCAGCAGATCGAGGTCGTCAAGAGCCGCCTCCCGCACGGCGAGCACCGCCAGATCTTGAAGGCGCAGCAGATGATCCTGCGCGACCCCGACCTGATCCAGCGGACCGAGACCTTGATCCGCGAGGAGCTCGCCAACGCCGAGTGGGCCCTCACCACGGTCACCGACCAGATCCTCGAGGTCCTCGGCAACGCCGACGACAACTACTTCCGCGAGCGCGGCAGCGACCTCACCTACTTGATCGAGAACGTCTTGCAGGCGCTGCTCGGCGAGCACGGCGACGAGATCGACCCACCGGCCGGTTCGGTGGTGGTGGCCCAGGATCTGAGCCCCGCCGACACCGCCAGGATGCACCGCTGCCAGGTCGCGGGCCTCGTGACTGGCGTCGGCGGCAAGACCTCCCACAGTGCCATCATGGCGCGCTCGCTGCAGATCCCCGCGGTCGTCGGCGTCGACGACGTGCTGGCGGCGGTCGACGCCGGCGACCTCATCGTCGTCGACGCGGTACGCGGGCGAGTCATCGTCCGGCCCGCGCCGGAAGAGGTCGCTCATTTCCAGGCCGAACGCGACCGTCACCTCGCCTTCGAGCAGAAGATCCGCAAGGAGCACGCCTTCCCCGCCGTCTCGCTCGACGGCCTGCACGTGCGCGTGCGCGCCAACATCGCCATCTCCGAGGAGCTCGACCTCGCGTTGCGCCACGGCGCCGAGGGCGTCGGCCTCTATCGCAGCGAGTACATGTTCATGAACCGCGACACCCTCCCGAGCGAGGAGGAGCACTACCGCATGGCGAAGCACGTCCTGCGGCGCTGCGCCCCCTACACGGTGGTGTTTCGCACCTTCGACCTCGGCGCCGACAAGCCGACGAAGCTCCTCGAGCTCGAGGATGAGCGCAACCCGGCGATGGGCATGCGGTCGCTGCGGCTCGCGCTGCGCGAGCGCGACATGTTCCTGGCCCAGCTGCGCGGCTTCCTCCGCGCCGGCGTGCACGGGCCGCTGGCGATCATGTTGCCGCTGGTCGGCGGGGTCGACGAGCTCGGAGCCGGCCTCGACGCGATCGAAGAGGCGCGCGACCAGCTGGCGACCGCCGGGGTCGCGCACGCCGACGACATCGACATCGGCGTCATGATCGAGACGCCTGCTGCTGCGCTGACCGCCGAGCACTTCGCCCGGCGCGTCGACTTCCTCAGCATCGGCACCAACGACCTCATTCAGTACACGCTGGCGATCGATCGCGAGAACGAGGCCGTCTCGTACCTCTACCAGCCGATGCACCCGGCGATCCTCCGGCTGATCAAGGAGGTCGCCGAGGCGGGCGCGCGGCACCACGTGCCGGTCAGCCTGTGCGGCGAGATGGCCGCCGACCCGCGCTACACCTGGGTCCTCCTCGGCCTCGGCGTCGCCGAGCTGTCGATGCACCCGAGCGCGATCCCGGTCATCAAGCACATCATCCGCTCGTCGAAGACCGACGACATGAAGGACCTGGCCGAGCGCGTGCTCAAGGTCGACTCCGCCAGCGAGGCCGACGAGCTGGTGCTGGCGACCATGCGCACGCGCTTCCCCGAGCACCTCCGCCACGGCTGCAGCGAAGGGGAGGGCGGGCCGTGAAGGCCCCGGGCTATCAGCCCGTCGTGCCCGACCGCTCCCGGCTGGTGTCGCTCGACTTCGGCCGCCTCTACCTCCGCGACATCGGCCCCGCCGCCGGCCCGCCGCTGCTCCTGATCCACGGCCTGATGGTCTACGGCTACGCCTTCCGGGCCCTCGTCCCCGAGCTCGCGTCGACGCGTCGCCTCCTGATCCCCGACCTCCCGGGCGCCGGCGACAGCGACCGTCCGCCGCCGGTCCACTGCGCCGGTTACAGCCCGACCTGGCTCGCGCGCACCTTGCTGGCGCTGCTCGACGACCTCGGCCTCGAGCAGGTCGACGTCCTCGGCCACAGCTGGGGCGGCGCGATCGCGGTCTGCCTCGCCGACGCCGCCCCCGAGCGGGTGCGCCGCCTGCTCCTCGTCGACGCCACCTGCTTCGCCATGCCGTTGCCGCTCGAGGGCCGCCTCGCCCTGGTCCCCGGCCTCGGCCCGTATGTCTTCAAGAACCTGTACCGAAGGGCAGCTCTGGCGCACTACCTGGCGCGCGCCCTCGCTGACCCGCGCCGGCTCGGCGACGACGACCTCGACCTCTACTGGGACCGCCTCGCGCGCACCGGCGGGCGCGAGGCGGCCTACGCGATGTTGACCCAGCTCGCCAACGACGAGCGCATGGCCGCCATGTTGCCGCGGCTCAAGGCGCTGGCGTGTGACACGCTCGTCATCTGGGGCGAACGCGACGCGATCGTCCCGCGCGAGCACGCCGAGCGCCTGCGCGGCGCCATCAGCGGCGCGGGCCTCGTATGGGTCGACGGTTGCGGTCACGCGGTCGCCGAGGAGCGGCCCGCGGCGCTGACGGCGCTGGTCCGCGAGCACCTCGGCGCAACGGCCTGATACCATCGGAGCGTGTCTGCATCACGCCCCGGCCGCGCGCGATGGTTCGCGTTGGGGTGCCTGTTGCTGCTCACGCTGGTCGCGACGGTCGCGGAGGCGGGCACCCGCGATCAGCGGTGGCGCACCCTCGAGACCGAGCACTTCGTCATCCATTACTACCAGGGCAACGAGGTCGCCGCGGAGCGGGCCGCGGCGACGATGGAGCGGGCCCACTCGCGGCTCGCCCCCGACCTCGGCCACAGCCCGTTCCTGCGCACGCAGGTGATCCTCACCGACGACACCGACTCCGCCAACGGCAGCGCCTCGGTCGTCCCGTACGCGCACATCAACGGCAACGTCACCGCGCCCGAGTCGATGTCGGTGCTCGAGAGCTACGACGACTGGCTCGACGTGCTGCTCACCCACGAGTACACGCACATCGTCCACATCGACACGATCCACGGCATCCCGCGCCTCGTCAACGCGCTGCTCGGCTTCGGCGTCCTCGGCAAGGTGTGGCCGCCCAACGGCGCCCAGCCGCGGTGGTTCATCGAGGGCCTGGCGACCTACGAGGAGTCGCGCCTGTCCTCGCAGGGCCGCCACCGCTCGGCCCAGTTCGACACCATGATGCGCATGCACGTGCTCGAGCACGGCTTCCAGCCGATCGACCGCGTGTCCTCGCCCGGCACGATCTTCCCCAACGTCACCACCGTCTACCTCTACGGCCTCCACCTCGTCGACTACATCGGCACGCGCTACGGCCACGACAAGCTGCGCGAGCTCAGCCACACCTACGGCGGCCAGGCGGTGCCGTACGGGATCCACCGCGCAGTCTCGCGGGTGCTCGGCGTCACCTATGAGCAGCTGTGGAAGGAGTTCGAGCTGCACATGACGCGCCGCTTCGAGGCCCAGGCGCGGGCGATCCGCGGCCGGGGGATCCGCGAGGGCCGGCGCCTCACCTTCACCGTCGCGTCCGAGGCCAGCAACGCGTTCACGCGCCGACCCTTCTGGTCGGACGACGATCGCATGATCTACTTCTACGACGACGACGGCCACTCGAACCCGGGCATCCGCCGGATCTCGAGCCGCGGCGGACGGATCCGCGAGGGCGTCGGCGTCGGCCGCCAGGGCCAGAGCACCGACATCGAGCGCGTCGTCGAGGTCCAGGGCGCGACCACCGGCTCGTTCCTGCCCGGCGGCAAGGACATCGTGTTCGAGCAGTGGTCGCTCCACGACCTGCGCTACTCGTGGAACGACCTCTACCTGTGGCACGGCGAGCAGGGGGCACCCAACGCCCGCCAGGGCCCCGCAGACACCGAGCAGCTGACCTTCGGCCTGCGCGCCCGCGACGCCCAGGTCTCGCCCGACGGCCGCACAGTCCTGTTCGTGCGCAACGACGCCGCCCAGTCGCGCCTCGCCTTCCTCGACCTGCACACCCGCGAGGTCACCGAGGTCGCCCCGCTCGAGCGCATGCAGCAGGTCTACACCCCGCGCTGGTCGCCCGACGGCCGCAAGGTCGCCTACTCGATGCACCGCGGCGGTGGTTACCGCGACCTCTACGTCTACGACCGCGAGGCCGGCACGCACACGCGCATGACCGCCGACCGCTGGCTCGACATCACCCCCGCGTACTCGCCCGACGGCCGCTGGCTGCTGTTCTCGTCCGACCGCGACCACGTGATCAACGTCTACGCGATCGACCTCGCCACCGGTCGCACGCACCAGGTCACCAACGTCCTCGGCGCCGCCTTCGACGCCGTCGTCAGCCACGACGGCACGCGGATCGCCTACATCGGCGCGAGCTCGACCGGATATGACCTTTGGGTCATGAAGTTCGACCCGACCAGCTTCCTCGAGCCGCTGCCGACCGTCGACGACCTGCCCGTCGCCGACGAGCCGAACCCGCCGCTGCCCGAGGATCGCGGGCGGCCTGCGAGCGCCCGCAGCAAGCGCTACCGGCCGATCCGCACCATGTACCCGCGGGCGATCGCGCCGGCCTCGCTCGACTTCGGCGGCGCCGGCCAGGGCCTCGAGCTCGGGGCCAAGCTCGAGATCGCCGATGTCGTCGGCTACCACCGCCTCACCGGCGTGTTCCGCCAGTTCGTCGATCACCAGCAGCCGACCGGCTCGGTCGAGTACACCTTCGCCCGCCTGGTGCCGACCTTCCGCTTCGCCTTCCGCCGCGACTTCCGGATCCACGACAGCAGCCAGCGCTACAGCTACGACAACATCTCGGCCGACGGCAGCTTCGCCCCCTACGCGGTGTCGGGCTACCGCGAGCGCCAGACGTCCGTGCGCGCCGGCGTCGACGTGCCGATCGTGCGCCACGCGATCCACAACGCCAGCGCCAGCCTCGACTACGTGTTCACCCGCTTCCGCGACCTCGACCGCGACCGCGAGCGGATCGACCCCAACGCCCCCGCGAGCACCCCGCCGGCCGCCGGCGACCTCGGCCGCGTCGACCTCGAGCTGCGCTACAGCAACCTCCGCGGCGTCCGCCACGGCTACGCCGAGGAGACCGGCCGGGCGGTGAGCGTGCGCCTGTCGGTGGTCGACCCGCACCTCGGCGGCCAGTACGGCGACATCCAGGTCGGCGCCGCTTACACCGAGCGGATCCGCATGCCCTGGCGCGGCCACCAGGTGCTCGCATTCCGCCTCGGCGGGGGCGCCTCGGCCGGCGGCCTCGGTCGGCTCGGCGGCTTCCGCCTCGGCGGCCTGCGCGACCAGCCCGACGTCATCCAGTCGTTCCTCCGCCGCGAGGCGTTCGGCGAGGCCGGCTACCTGCGCGGCTTCGCCTGGCGCTCGCTGCCCGGCGACTACTACGCGGTGCTCAACACCGAGTACCGGATCCCGCTCGTCGACATCGAACGGGGCATGAGCGCGCTGCCGCTGTACCTGCGCCGCATGACGACGATCCCGTTCGCCGACGTGGGCATGGCCTGGACCGAGCGGGTCAGCCGCGAGGCCCTGCGCTGGAGCCTCGGCATGTCGCTCGTGTTCAGCTTCCGCATCGGCTACCGCGACACCATCGACCTGTTCTTCACCTACGCCCACGGCTTCGCCCAGCGCGGCGACGTCAATTATTTCCGGGCGCTCATCGCCCGCAGCTTCTGACCTGCAGGTCTGAACGGTCATGTCTCTTGAGCCATGGCTATGACGACATGTCATAATAGACATTTCCTCGGGGACATGTCCTGTCGACGCTATGGCCAACGGAGTACGCCGCTCCTCGCAGGGACCGAGCGCAGGCGTGCTGCAAGCGAGCAGACCCGCAGCGAGGTAGGGAAGACCGCGCAATCAGCAAGCCGGGCGAACCCCGGTTAATCCGATGCATTCGTGGGCCAGCCAGGGAGCCACGCCGCACGGAGGACCAGGCGACCCTCGGCCGCGCAGCCAGCGAGCCGAGCCGGGCAGGGGCGCTCTTGGGACCGAGCGCCAGGCGACCCTCGGCCGCGCAGCGAGTGAGCTGGTCCGCCGCAGGTGCGCGCCTCGGGACAAAAGTATGAAAGGCCATGTCCTGAAGGACATGGCCTTTCAAGCATGCCCAAAAGCTCAGGGCCGGAGCGACGTCTCGGTCGGGTCGTCGAGCACGCTCGGCAGCTGCGGTCCGGTCGGCGCCTCGGGCTCGCGGCGGACGGGCGTGTGCGCCAGCGGGCGCGGGGCCTCGGCCGGCTCCTCGGCGACGGGCTTCGCCTGCGCGGGCGCGGGGGCCTCGGGCTCGCGGGCGGGTTCGGCGGGCGTCGCCGCGATCATCGGCGCGGGCGCGGGCGCCGGCGCCGACTCGAGCTTCTTCTGCGCCGGGAAGCGCAGCGGCTGGCTCGGGACGGGCAGGGGGGACATCGGATCGCCGCGGCCCTTCCAGCGGGCGAGGGCCGCCATCACGCGCTCGTCGCGGCGCTGGGCCAGCTCGCCCTGCGGCGTGCCGTCGGGCCCGCCGAGCAGCTCGCCGACGATCAGCTCGGTCACCAGATCGGCCGGGTCGTCGGCCGCGTGGTCGAGCATGCGACCCTCGTAGCGCGGCCGGTCGCGGTCGATCGCCGCGGCCGCAGTCGCGCCGCGGATGGCGGCCACCGGATCGCGCAGACCGGCCTCGATCGAGTCGGCGTGGCCCCGCCGCACGCGCAGGCCGGCGACGAGGGCCCGCACCCGCGCGTCGAGCCCGGCCTCGGTCGCCAGCGTCCGCAGCAGGCTGTCGTAAGCCTGCGGATCGGCGGCGGCCAGGCGCGAGCGGGCCTGCAGCGCGTAGTCGCCGAGCGGGCGGAACACCAGATCTTCGCCGTGCTCGACCGCCACGCTGCGGTCGTGGATCGCCGCCTCGACGTCGCGGCCGTCGAGCTTGACCAGAGTGCACGCGCCGGACGGCGTCGTCGCCAGCCACGTCCACACGTGGGCCCGCAGCGTCGGCGAGTCGGCCTGCAGCAGCGTGGCGATCGCGGCCGGGCTCGCCCCCGCCAGCGCCTTGTCGATGCGCACCAGCTCGCGCTCGGTCAGCAGGTCGACCGACTGCGCCTGGGCCAGCGCCTCGAGCGGCCGCCGCGACAGGCCCGAGCGCCGGATCGCCTCCTCGGCCGGCAGCGCGCCCTCGCGGGCCACCTGCCGCGGCTCCGGCTCGGCCTCGTCGGCCGCGGTCTCGAAGAAGTAGGCCATGTCGGCCCACGAGAACTCGCGCAGCGACGTCCGCGTGCGGTCGAACTGCAGCGCCGGCGCGGCCCCCAGGCCGGACGCGCAGCTGCTCGCCGCGGTCGCCCTGGGCCCCGAGGCCACCGCCACCGCCTCGTCCTCGTCCGCGGCTTTGCGCCGCTGCTTCTTCGAACCGGCCTTTTGGACCATGTCGGAAGAGTCAGGTCCCTTGACCACCGCCGGCGCCGGCTCGGCCTCCGGCTCACGCGCCGGCGGCGCCGAGATCGGCTCACGCGTGACCACGGCCGGGGTCTGCCGACCGGACGGGCTCGCGTCGATCTTCTTGCGTTCGGCCGCGCCCGTCGCCCCGTGGTCCTCGCGCCGCGGCTCGGCCGGCGCCGCCTCCGGGCGGCTGGTCCCGCGCGCCGCGGCGGTCGTCGCAGCGGACGGGCGGTTCGCCTCGCGGGTCCCGGCCTCGGCGGGTCGGCCCGATTTCCCGGGTCGGGCGGCGGTCGCGGTCTGAGAGGTTTCGGCTCGCCGGCGATCGCGGGCCGGCTTGCGGCGGTACAGCTCGCGGAGCGCGGCCGCATCCCGGCCGTCGATCACGTCGGCGCGCTTGCCCGGTCCGCGCCCGTCGACCGCGTCCGTCTGCCCGCGTGACCTGGTCGTCACGTTCGCCGGCGCCGCCGTGCTCGATCGCACATGCGTCGCGGCCGGCGAGCTGCCTGGCCTTTTCACCATGTCCTGACGGCCAGGCGGCGCCGCGGCGGTCGGCCGGGCCGGGGCCGCGGCGGTGGCAGCCGGCCGGGTCGCAGCCGCCTTCTGGCGCCCGGCCGAGGCCGTCGCGGCCTTTTGTGCGGATCCGCGCGTCGCCTCCCTGGCGGTGCTGGCGGAGGCCGGTGGCGCGAGCAGGGCCGCCAGCAGGGCGGCGCAGACGAACAGCGACGGACGGGCCGACATTGGCCGGACCCTACGAGTCCGGGCGGCGGAGGGCAAAAAAAGGGCTGGCTGCCGCGACAACCGCCGCGGTGCGCGCCGCGCGACGCTGGCGTACAATCGCGCCGCTGATCATGCACATGCGGGCGCTCGATCCAGACCGTACCTCTGTCCGTAAGGAGAGCCGCCATGGCTGAGGCAGGCGACCGATTCGGGCTCGTCGGCACCCTCGTCGCCGACAAGTACTTCATCGAGCGAGTGGTCGGGGAGGGCGGCTTCGGCATCGTGTACCGGGCCGTCCACCGGATCTGGGACGAGCCGGTGGCCGTCAAGTGCTTCACGGCGCTGTCGAACGCCCCGGTCGAGATGCGCGAGGAGCTGCTCGAGGCGTTCGTCCGCGAGGGCAAGCTGCTGACCGCGCTGTCGAGCCGGACCACCGGCATCGTCCAGGCGCGGGACATCGGCACCCTCACCACGCCCGGCGGCGTGTGGCTGCCCTACATGGTGCTGGAGTGGCTCGACGGCCGGCCGCTCGAGTCGTGGATCGGCCACGACGACGGCAAGCCGCGCTCGCCCGAACGCAGCGCGCTCGAGACCTTCAACCTCATGGACGGCTGCGCCCGCGCCCTCGCGCTGGCCCACGGCCGCGGCGTCGCCCACCGCGACATCAAGCCGGCCAACTTCTTCGTCCTCGGCGACACGCTCACCCCGGGCGTCGTCATCAAGGTCCTCGACTTCGGCATCGCCAAGGTCATGCAGAGCCAGGCCCGCACGGCGATGCAGGCCACCGGCACGCAGATCTCGAGCTTCACCCCGACCTACGGCGCGCCCGAGCAGTTCGACCGCAGCTACGGCGCCACCGGGCCGTGGACCGACGTCTATCAAATGGCGCTCGTGCTGGTCGAGATCATGCGCGGCGGCCTGCCTGCGCTCGAGGGCGAGCAGTTCATCCAGTTCGCGTTCGCGACCCAGAACACCCAGCGGCGGCCGACCCCGCGGACCTTCGGCGTCGCCACCACCGACGCGGTCGAGGCGGTGTTCCAGAAGGCGCTCGCGGTCAAGGTCGTCGACCGCTACCCCAACATGGGCGAGTTCTGGACCAGCCTCGCCGCCGCGCTCGAGCTCAAGGAGTACCCGGCGATCCAGGCCGCCGAGACCTCGATCGGCCAGACCGTCGTGCCGGACGGGCAGGGCGGGGCGCTCAAGACCCGCCGCTCGGGCGAGCTGCTGGCGCAGCAGCCGGTGCTGACCATGTCTGCGCCGCCGACCCCGGCCTCCCCGCCGGTCCCGGCCACCGTCGTCACCCCGCCCGCGCCCACGGTCAAGCCGATGGCCGCCGGCGCGATCGCTGCGATCGTCGGCGCCCTCGTGGCCGTCGGCGTCGCGGTGTTCGTCGCCACCCGCGGCGGCGGCGAGGCCGAGAAGCCGCCGGAGCAGCCGCCGCCCGCCGAGGTCAAGAAGGTGGTCGAGGCGCCCAAGCCCGAGACCCGGGTCGAACCGCCGCCCGCCCCGACCTCGTGCCCCGACGGCATGGCCTTCGTGACCGGCAAGAACTTCTTCATGGGCACCGAGTCGGAGAAGCCGGTGCTGGCGCTGGCCCGCCCGCTGCACAAGGTCGAGATCCGGCCGTTCTGCGTCGACATCTACGAGGTGACCACCGAGCAGTACGAGAATTGCTCGGACAAGGGCGAGTGCAAGCGGGCCTACCGCGACAGCTTCTGGCCGCAGGGCTCGAGCAAGCGGGCCGACTGGGAGAAGGCCAAGACCGCCTACTCGACGCTGTGCAACGCCGGCAACCCCGAGCGCAAGCAGCACCCGATCAACTGCATCACCTGGTCCCAGGCCGACGAGTACTGCCGGGTCCTCGGCAAGCGCCTGCCGAGCGAGGCCGAGTTCGAGTTCGCCGCCCGCGGCTCCGACGGCCGCGTGTACCCGTGGGGCGATGGCGCCCCGAGCCCCGAGCACCTCAACGCCTGCGGGGCCGAGTGCGTGGCGTGGCGCAAGCAGAAGGGCCTGCCGCCGGTCGAGCCGATGTACGCCGCCGACGACAAGTTCGTCGGCACCGCGCCGATCGGCAGCTTCCCCGGCGGCAAGACCGAGAACGGCCTGTTCGACCTCGTCGGCAACGTGTTCGAGTGGACGGCGGACCGCTTCGAGCGCTACCCCACCACCGAGGGCGAGCCGGCCCCGCCCATGCCCGGCAACAACCGGGTGATCCGCGGCGGCGCTTTCAACAGCTCCGAGCCCGAGCACACCGACCCGGCCCTGCGCTTCCCCAACGACGCCGACGCCCACACCCACGGCATCGGCTTCCGCTGCGCCGCCGACCCGCGCTGACGTCGCATGTCCCGCGGGACAGGTCCAAGCACCTGCCTCTCGGGACATGTCCAGGGGCCGAGTGCGCTCCCTTGACCTGTCTCCGAGGACAGGTCAACCCGGCCTGTCGCCGCATCTGCGTGCGGCGACGCAGGTCGTCGGGCCCGGGACCGGGTCGACCGGCCGCTCGCATGTGGTAGAACCCGCAGCGTGAGCACTAACGCGCGTCCTCAAGGCGGCCCTGGCAGCGTCTTCCTCATCGACGGCAACAACTTCATCTTCCGCGCCTTCCATGCCATGCCGAGCCTGAGCGCGCCCGGCGGCGTGCCGATCAACGCCGTGCACGGGTTCGTCCGCATGATCCAGGCCATGCGGAAGGAGTTCCAGCCGGAGGTCTTCGTCGCGGTGTTCGACCACAGCGAGGAGACCTTCCGCAACAAGCTCTACCCGCCGTACAAGGCGCACCGCCCGCCGATGCCCGAGGACCTGGTGCCGCAGATCCCGCTGGTGCGGCAGGCGACCGCCGCGCTGGGCCTGCCGGTGATCGAGGTCCCCGGCGTCGAGGCCGACGACGTCATCGCCTGCTACGCCCTCGCCGCGCAGAAGGCCGGGCGCTCGGTCGTCCTGCTCTCGACCGACAAGGACCTCATGCAGCTCATCGACGCCGGCGACGGCGAGCGCAAGCCGATCCTCATGTGGGACTCGATGAAGTCGAAGCTGATCGGCCCGGCCGAGGTCGTCGAGAAGTGGGGCGTGCCGCCGACCAAGCTCGTCGACCTGCTCGCGCTCACCGGCGACAGCTCCGACAACGTCCCCGGCGTGCCCGGCATCGGCCCCAAGACCGCCGCCCAGCTGCTCGAGGAATTCGGCGACCTCGAGGGCCTGTTGAACGGCGCCGCCGGCATCAAGCAGGCCAAGCGCCGCGAGTCCCTGCAGGAGCACGCCGCCAACGCCCGCCTCAGCCGCGAGCTCGTGCAGCTGCGCTGCGACATCCCGCTGCCACGCCCGCTCGAGGAGCTCGCCGACCACGGCAGCGACCAGGCCACCCTCGAGGCGTTCTTCGGGCCGCTCGGGTTCAAGAGCCTGCTCGGCCTCCGCGGCAAGGCCGTCGAGCACAAGCCGCCCGAGGGCCCGCTCGAGCTGCGCCCCGGCGCCCCGCTCACCCTCGACAAGTCGCGCTACCAGCCGCTGACCAGCGAGGCCGAGCTGGTCGCCTACGTCGACGCCGTCCTGGCCAGGAGCAGCATCCTCGCCCTGCAGATCGTCGTCGACGTCGCCGACTCGATGCGCGCCGCGCTGGTCGGCGTGGCCCTCGCGCCCGGAGGCGAGGACGCGCCGGCGCCGGCCTACGTCCCGGTCGCGCACGAGGGCGACGCCTTGCTCGTGAAACATGTCGCGAAGGACATCATCGCCGCCCAGCTGCGGCGGCTGACCACCGGGGCCCTGCCGCTGGTGGCCCAGGGCTCCAAGTTCCAGGCGATCGTCCTGCGCCGCCACGGCGTCGAGCTCGGCCCGCTGGTGATGGACCCGAAGCTCGCCTCGTACACCCTCGACCCGGCGCGCTCGTCCCACAACCTCGCCGAGCTGGCCAAGGACCTGTTCGCCTACACCGCCGGCGCCCAGGAGGACGTGCTCGGCAAGGGCAAGAAGGCCGTCACCTTCACCCGCGCCCCGGTCGACCGCACCACGCTCTACGCCTGCGAGCGCGCCGAGCTGGCCTTGAAGGCAGGTGCCCACCTGCGCCCGCAGCTCGACGAGTCGAGCGCCCTGCGCTCGCTGTTCGACGAGCTGGAGATGCCGCTGGTGCGCGTCCTGCAGCGCATCGAGGAGACCGGCGTGCGCGTCGACGCCGGCGTCCTGGCCAAGCAGGGCGAGGTCATGGGCGCCGAGATCGCGACCCTGCGGGCCCAGATCGCCGAGCACGCCGGCTACGACCTCAACCCCGACTCGCCCAACCAGCTGCAGAAGCTGCTGTTCGAGGACCTCGGCCTCGAGGCCTCGCGCAAGACCAAGACCGGCTTCTCGACCGACGCCACGGTGCTCGAGGAGCTCGCCGCCTATCACCCGGTGGTCGGCCTCATCCTCGAGTACCGCGGCCTCACCAAGCTCAAGGGCACCTACCTCGACACGTTGCCCGGCGAGATCAACCCGGTCACCGGGCGCCTGCACACCAACTTCCGCCAGGCAGTGGCCCAGACCGGCCGCCTCTCGAGCAAGGACCCCAACCTGCAGAACATCCCGATCCGCAGCGAGGTCGGCCGGCAGATCCGCGAGGCCTTCGTCGCCGCGCCGGGCAAGCAGCTGGTCGCGCTCGACTACTCGCAGATCGAGCTGCGGATCCTGGCCCACCTCTCGGGCGACAAGAACCTGGTGTCGTCGTTCCGCGACGGCGTCGACGTCCACCGCCGCACCGCCGCCGAGGTGTTCGGCGTGGCCGAGCAGGACGTCACCGCCGATCAGCGACGGATCGCCAAGGCCGTCAACTTCGGCGTCATCTACGGCCAGTCGGCGTTCGGTCTCGCGCGCCAGCTCGGCATCCCGCGCGGCAAGGCCGGCAGCTACATCAAGGTCTACTTCGAGAAGATCCCCGGCGTGTCGCGTTACATGGAGGAGCTGATCGACGTCGCCAGCGCGCGCGGCTACGCCGAGACCATCTTCGGTCGCAGGCGGCGGATCCCCGAGCTCGCGCGCAAGGGGGCCTCCCGCGCCTACGGCGAGCGGATCGCCCGCAACACGCCGATCCAGGGCAGCGCCGCCGACATCATGAAGCGGGCCATGATCGCCGTCGACGCCGCGCTGGTCGACAAGCCGTGGGTGCAGATGCTGCTCACCGTCCACGACGAGCTCATCTTCGAGTGCGACACCGGCCGCGTCGACGAGCTCATCGCCCTCGCGCGTCCGCTGATGGAGGGCGCTGCGGGTGACAAGCTACAGGTCCCGCTGCACGTCGAGTCCGGTCACGGCCCGAGCTGGGCCGCCTGCAAGGGCTGAGCTCGCGCTGGGTGCAACTACTTGGGTGTGCTAGGCCGCGGCCATGTGGGCCTCGGCCTCGACAGTGGCGATGAAGCCGTCGGGGTCGTGGAGCGAGAGGTACAGCTCGCGGCAACGCCAGGGGAGGGGCGCGCGTACGCGCTGAGGCCGGTTGAAGTGGACGCAGACCACGCCTTCGAGCGAGCCGATGAGGCCGACCCGACCGCGGGCACCGATCCTCAGGCCGAGGCCGCTCCACCACGGCCAGGTCGAGCGGCTCACGTGCTCGATCTGCTCGAGCGCGAACCGGCCGTGGAACAGCACGCCGAACTCGACCTCGACGTGCCCGCCGCCGATGTGCACCGCGGCCCGCTCCCCCGAGGCCCGGAGCGGAAAGAGCAGGGGGCGGAGGAGGGGCATGATCCGGATGGGGAAGTCCATGGCCAGGGTCAACCATAGCACCGGGCGTGCGAACTCGGCCGCGCGAGTGATAACGTCGATGGCATGATCCCCACGCCCTCGCAGGCCGCGGCGCTGCTGCGCGCCGCGCCGATCCCCGCCGCGCTCCGCGAGATCGCCCAGATCCTCCACGACGCCGGACACGAGGCCGTGCTGGTCGGTGGCGCCGTCCGCGACGTGCTCCTCGGCCGGCTCCACGGCGACTGGGACCTCGCCAGCAGCGCGACCCCTGACGAGGTCCAGAAGCTGTTCAAGAAGACGATCCCCACCGGCGTCGCCCACGGCACGGTGACCGTCGTCCATGGCCGCGGCCCCAACAAGGTGCACGCCGAGGTCACGACCTTCCGGGGCGAGGGCCGCTACGACGACGGCCGCCGCCCCGCCGAGGTCCGGTTCCTCCGCGACCTCCGCGAAGACCTCGCGCGCCGCGACTTCACCATCAACGCGTTCGCCTGGAACCCCATCCGCGAGATCTTCACCGACTGCTTCGACGGCCTCGGCGACCTCGGGCGGGGGGTCATCCGCGCCGTCGGCGACCCGGCCCAGCGCTTCCAGGAGGACGGACTCCGGGCCATGCGCGCGGTCCGTCTGTGCGCCGTCCTCGAGTACAGGCTCGACCTCGACACCGCCGCCGCGATCGGCGGCGCGCTGGACGTCCTCGACAAGGTCAGCCGCGAGCGCGTCCACGTCGAGCTGTTCAAGCTGCTGGCAGCCGCGCGGCCGATCCTCGGCCTCCTGCCGATGGCCGAGACCGGCATCTGGGCGCGCATCCTCGTCCCGCTCGAGCGCGAGACGCTGGACGCCGCGATCGAGCACGTGGACCGTCTGCCGCGCGATCCGGTGATCCGTCTGGCCCGGCTGTTGTGGCCGCTGCGCGCCGACAAGGCCGTGATCGAGAAGGTGGTCGACAACCTGCGCCCGAGCCGGGACGAGCGCGCGCGGATCCTCGCGCTCACCAGCCCCGCGCTCGAGCCGCTGGGGTCCTCGAGCGACCCGCTGCAGATCCGTCGCACCCTCGCCAAGCTCGGCCGCAAGTACGCCGCCGACGCTGCCGCCTTGCACGCGGTCGAGTGGGCGCAGGCGGTGACGATCGAGGAGGCGATCCGCGGCGCGCCGCTGGCCATCGGCGAGCTGGCCATCGGCGGCAACGACCTGGTCCGCGAGGGCCTCGCCACCCCCGGCCCGCAGATGGGCAAGACGCTCGCCGAACTGCTCGACTGGGTGCTCGAGGATCCGCGCCGCAACACCGCCGCGCAGCTGCTGGAGCACTTGCGCGGCTGAGCCGAGCGGGCCGGATCTCCTACAGCCTGTCCTTGAGGACAGATGAGGCGGGCTCATGGAAGGCTCGCGGAGGGGGGCGTATTTTCATATGTCCCGAGAGACATGTCTCAAGGCGGCCTCTCGCTGGGAACGTCGGTGCCGGCGAACGGGGCCCGAAAGCCACTCCTCTGCCGGTACGCCGTCTCGCCGGGACATCTGACATCGCGCCCTGCTGGCAGTAGGACCGACACACCGTCGTCGCCGAGACGCCGGACGTGGGCGCGCGAGGCATCCCACAGCTTGCCCGCGTCGTGACATGGGCGCGCGAGTGCGACGCGGGGCTCCTTCGTGGAGTGCCTTGTCGGTCGGTGTTCTCGTCCACGCGTCGCGCCAGTCCGCCCGCAATTTCAGGCACCCGGAGCGGCGGCGCATGCGAGGGGCACAAGCGTACGAGGGGCGAGCGCCTCCGCCGTCGCCCGGCGCCCCGGCCCGCGGGCGGACTGGCGCAGCGCGGCCGCCGGCGGTAGGCTGGTGGTCATGCGCGGTGTCCGGGCGGTCGCCTGCGGGCTCGTGGTGGCGTTGAGCGCCGGTTCTGTCTCCGCGCGGCCGGCCGAGGGCCCCGTCAGTGAGAGCGTCCTGTGGAGCGACAACCTGACCGGCTACGCCGACCAGCGCGCCGCCGAGGGGGATCACGCGAGCGCGGCCGACTTCTACTTCCGCGCCCATGATCGACTCACGAGCAGCGCCGCGCCGCAGCGGTTCCTCGGCAGCGCTCACGAGCCGCTCGAGAAGGGCGTCAACGCGGCCGCCGAGGCGCAGGCGATCGATCCCACGCGCACCGACCTGCTGTGTGACGCCGACCTCCGGCTGATCCGCCACGCCCGGCTGCTGGAGTCCGCCGACGTGCTCACGCCCGCGGCTGTCGTCCTGCTGCGCGGCGCCCGGTCTCGCATCGACGCTCGCCTGCGCGGCGCCGGTGCGGTGTGCAGCGGCCCCGCGGCCGAGCCGCCGGCTTCCGTCGCGCTCAGCGCGGTCGCCGGCTATCCCGAAGGACATGTCCTCACCGACCGGATCCTCGAGCCAGGCGCGCTCGCCCGCGCCGCCCCGCTCGACACCCCGTACGTGCCGGCCATCCCGCCGCGCTCGGGCAAGCGCGGCAAGCTGTGGACCAACCTCGGCGTCGCCTTGATGGCCGGCGGCCTGCTGGTGGTCGGCCTCGGCGTCGGTCTGGCCGGCCGCGAGCGCGACGCCTCGGCCGCGCTCAGCATCGTCACCGGCGCCACCGCCTTCACCGTGGGCATGCCGATGCTCATCATCGGCGACAAGCGCCGCCGGGCGGCCGCGCTCGCGCTCGGCGGCCGCGGGCTCTCGGTGGCGTTCTAGCATCGTCACCGGCGCCACCGCCTTCACCGTGGGCATGCCGATGCTCGTCATCGGCGACAAGCGCCGCCGGGCGGCCGCGCTCGCGCTCGGGGGCCGCGGGCTCCCGGTGGCGTTCTAGCGCGAGGTCGCGGGTGCCGGCCGCGGTTTTCGCGGGGAGTGATCGATGGGGCGTCGACCCGCGCGACGTCCTCCGTGACCATGGGCGGCCTGGTTGTGGCGCTGCCTCCTGCCTCTGAACGTTCACCCGGGGGCTGCGAGGGCGAACGCCGGGTCCTGCTACGGGGCTGACCCGCCGCTCATCTCGGGATGCACGAGAGAGTATGTCTCCGAGCACATGCTCTTAAAAACATGCCCGATCGAGCATGTCGCATCGGACATACCGCCACCTCCGGAGCTCACACGAACGGCGAGCGGTACGGCGGGCGCTTGGGCGTGTTGAGCCCCAGCTCGGCGTAGCTGGCGCGCAGGTAGACCGCGTCGACCGTGGCCACGTCGGCCGGGGCCTCGCGCAGCGCGGCGCGGGCGGCCGCTGCCCACAGCCCGGGCCCGTCGGCGCCGGGGACCGCGAGCGAGCGCGCCCGCAGCTCGGCCGGCAACGCCGAGGCCACCGCGGACACGCCGGGGCCGACCGCGCGGGCGCGGGCGACGAACTCGGCCGGCAGCTCGGCGAGGACCTGCTCCAAAGGACAGCAGCGATCGTCGGCCAGCCGCTCCGGCCCGTCGTCGCCGAGGTGGAACGGCGCGGCGTAGACGTCGCCGCGACGGGCGTCGAGCAGGCCCAGGACCGGCCCGCGGACCCGCTCGGCGCCGGCGACGATCGCCAGAGTGCTGAGGCCGAACAGCGGGCAATCGAGGCCGAGCGCCAGCCCCTTGGCGGTGGCGAGGGCGACGCGGCTGCCGGTGAACATCCCCGGCCCGAGCCCGCAAGCGATCGCCCCCAGCTCGCGCGGCGCGACCCCGGCCGCGGCCAGCAGCGCGGAGATCCGCGGCGCCAGCTCGGCCGACGCCGGGCGCCCGCGATCGTCGTGGGTCGCCTCGGCCACCGGCTGCGCGCTCCCGGTCGCGCGGTCGATGCGACCGACCGCCAGCGCGGTGCGCGGCGTCGACGTGTCGAGCGCGAGCAGCCAGGTCGTCACTAGTCCATCCAGAAGCGGGTGATGTCGTTGCGCAGGGCGATCAGCAGCAGCACCAGGATGATCACCAGGCCGACGGCGCTGGCCACCTCGCGCGCGCGCTGGCCCAGCGGTCGCCGGCGCAGCGCCTCGAGCGTGAAGAACATCAGGTGCCCGCCATCGAGGATCGGGATCGGCAACAGGTTGACGAACCCGAGGTTGATGCTGAGCAGCGCCATGAGCAGCAAGAACTGCCCCGGGCCTTGCTCGGCGGCGGTGCCGGCGACGTTGAAGATCCCGACCACCGAGCTGAGCTCGTCGACGCCGCGCTCGAGCGTCACCATCTGCCGCAGGCTCGTCCACATCATGCCGAGCATCGACAGCGTCTCGTCGACCGCGGAGCGGACGGCGTAGGTCACGCGCCCGCGGATCGGCTCGGGCGGCGGCACTTCACGCTTGGCGTAGGGATCTGCCCCGAAGAACAGGTAGCTGCGCTCTTGCTTGTAGATCCCCCGGTGGGTGCGGATCTCCTGCTCGACGCGGACGGTGCGCGGCGCCTCGCCGGGCGACTGCACGCGCAGGTCGATCGGCTTGGTGCCCTGGCGGTCGAGCATGACCGCGACCGTCTCCCAGCGCGTGACCGGCCGGTCGTCGACCGCGAGCACGCGATCGCCCGGAGCGATCCCCGCCTTGGCCGCGGGCGAACCGGACGCGACCGTGCGGACGAAGGTGTTGGCCGGGAGCAGCCCCGTGCTCGCGCCGCCCTCGTGACGCGGCAGCAGGCGAGCGTGGTGCGACGCGTACCACCAGTACGTGCCGAACTCGCTGCGCACCGGGACCGCGCGGAGGTACGTCAGGCGCAGCAGCGCGGTGCCCTGGCGCGTCAGCTCGCGCTCGAGGTCCTCGACGGTCTCGATCGGCTCGCCGTTGATCGAGGTGATGATGTCGCCGGTCTGCAGGCCTTGCTCGTGCGCCGGCGAGTGGGTGTCGACGATGCCGATCGGCGGCGCGTAGACCCACGGGAACACGCCCAGCATGCCGCGCGCCTCGGGCTCGTCGACGGCGTTCTTGACGACGCTGCGGCGCGGCGTCACGAAGCGGTCGAAGCGGACCCCGTCGCGCTCGATCTGCAGCTTGACCTCGCGGTCGGGCGCCGCCCGCACGTGGTCCTGCATCTCGCCCCACGAGTGGATGTCGGTGCCGTCGATGGCGACGATCCGGTCGCCGGACTGCAGCTCGCTGGTCGCGGCCGCCGAGTCGTCGAGCACGGTGCCGATCACCGGCGGCGGGATCACCGTGTGCCCGAGGTAGAACGTGAAGTAGAGCAGCAGCGGCAGCAGCAGGTTGAACAGCGGCCCGGCGCCGAGGACCAGGTAGCGGGCCCACAGCGGGCGGTTGCGCAGGGCCCGGTGGGCCTCGTGCGGGGCCAGTGGTTCGTCGGGCGACTGGCCGAGCAGCGTCACGTAGCCGCCGAGCGGGATCGGAGCGATCCGGTACTCCGTCTCGCCGAGCTGGACCCGCGCGAGCGCCGGCCCGAAGCCGAGCGAGAAGCGCACGACCTTGACGTCGACCAGCTTGGCCGCCAGCAGGTGGCCGAGCTCATGCACGAAGATCAGCGGGCCGATCAGGAGGATGAACGCCAAAAATTGCGTCATCGGCCGCCTCCGCGGCGTCGCTCCTGGACTCCGGCGCGGTCGCGCCCGGCTGCCTCCGTCCTGGACATGGCTGACTGTGGATACTCGACCCGAGGCTCCCGGCCGAGCGCGGGGGCAGTGATGCGTCTCACAGCTCGCACAGGGGCGCTGGGGTCGCACGGACCCGACCATTTTCGCCACCGCGAATCAATTCAGCGCCGTACACTCGCCCAGCGCAGACTCCCCGTTCCTGCGGGCCCGAGCCCGCCTGAATCCCTGCGCCGAGGGCGTCGTCACAGCGCCACGTACTGACCTCCAGAGGATTTTCATGCTTCGCACGTCCGTGATCCTGGTCGCGAGCTTCGGGCTGCTCGCTGGTTGTGCCTCTTCTTCGGCGAACGCGCCGCAATCGAACTCTCCCGACGCCGGCAAGGTGGACTACGACGTCGGGACGCCCAGCGGCGGCAACGGTGGCAGCAGCACGCCGGCCGAGTCCGACGGCAACGGCAGCGAGCCCGCGATCAAGGGCCGCGACTCCACCACCACGCGCGGCGCCTCGGTCGGTCCCAAGGTCGTCAAGCGGATCGCGGCGAGCAAGCCGCCCAAGGCCGAAGAGCCGGAGACCCCCGCGCCGGCCAAGCCCAAGCCGGGCCGCGCCACCAGCCCCAACGGCCTGCTCGCCGAGGCCTTCGTCATCCCGGCGGCGACCGAGAAGCTGCCCGACTTCGCCGGCCTGACGCCGAAGAAGCTGTTCATCGCCAACACGCTCGACGCCTCGGGCACCACGCCGCTCGCGGGCCTGCCGCGGGGCCTCGCCGCCCCGCTGGCGCTCCGCTTCACCGGCACGGTCAACGTCGTCACCGCCGGCGAGTACAAGCTGTGCTCCGCCAGCGTCGACGGCAGCCAGCTCTACATCGAGGACACGCTCATCGTCGACAACGACGGCGTCAAGACCGAGGCCGCCGAGGTCTGCGAGCTCGTCAGCCTCGACCCCGGCGAGTACAAGGTCGAGCTGCGCTCGTTCCACGTCAGCGGCCCGATCGTCGTCCGCCTGGCCTGGGCCGAGGGCAAGGACGGCACCCCCGCCGCCATCCCGCTCAAGAGCCTGTACAAGCCCGAGGACGCGGACGCCCGCGTCAAGGCCGGCAAGTAGGCTGTCTCTTCGCGCAGGTCCTCGGCGACATGTCCCCGAGGACCTGTGCGATCGCGCCGCCGACCGCTCGGCGGCCATGTCTTCGCGGTCAAGGCGCGTCGACCTGTGAGCCGTCGTCGGCGCACGCGATCCGCACCCGGCGAGTCGGCGCCGACTCGCCGACCACGACGACCTGCCCGCGCCCGGCGCGGAGGAGCGACGCGTGCTCGCCGACCTCGAGGGTGCCGACGATGTCCTCGTCGACCGTCACGCCCTCGATCGGCGCGACGTACCAGTGCTTCGTCGGCAGCTGACCGATCGCCACCCGGCTGCCGAGCTGCAGCAGGTGCGAGTGCAGATCCTTGTCGAGCAGCGCGATCAGGTCGCCCTCGTCGGTCGTGTCCGGCCCGAGCAGGTCGGTGCGGAACAGGTAGTCGGCCGGGGTCGCGTCGGCGCTCGAGCCGTCGGGGCCGGGGACGAGCCCCGCCAGCACGTAGACTCCGAGCGGGTCGGCGGCGAGCTGCGCGGGCGAGGGCAGCGCCGGGCCGGAGGTCGGCCAGGCCACGTGATCGCGGCGGGTCAGCACCGGCTTCTCCGCCGTGGGGTCGCGCTGCAGCGCGAGGCTGAGGATGTGCGTCTCGAACATCGCCGGCGGCGCGGCGGGATCGGGCATCGCGTCGGGGCGCGAGGCGATCGAGATCAGCAGCGCGGCCCCGGCGACGCTGCCGGGTTCGGCGACGTCGAGCACGCTGAGCTCGCGCAGGTCGTCCCACAACAGCGGGCAGGTCAGCTCGCTGAGCGGTGGGCAGGTCACCGTCGCAGTCAACGTCCAGCGTTCGCCGAGGCCGAGCTCCGGCGTCACCGCGGCCACGTGCACCGGCACCTCGCCGACCTTCGTCAGGCGCGGCAGCGCGAGTAGGTACGGGCTCTGGCCGAGGAACACCAGGCGATGAAACCACTCCGTCGACGCGTCGCCCGGGAAGCCCGCGAGCGCCGGTCCGGCGGACACCGCCGCCGCGTCCTCGTCGATCCGCCACAGCTGCGCCGCGTCGTCGCGGTCGAGCGTCAGCCACAGCTGACCCTCGATCGCGCTGCGCGTGAGCGTGAACTCGTGCGGCGCGCCCACGGTCGACAGATCGACGCCGGGGATGTCCTCCGGGGCCCGTCGCAGCTCGAGCTCGCCCGGGTGTTCGCTGGCCAGGAACCACGCCGCGTCCGCGCCGCTGCGGGCGATCGCCGCCGCGTGGATCCGCCAGCCCGGCAGCACGTCAGGGTCGGCGACCGCGAGCTCGATGTCTTCGCACGTGCGACCGACGTCGAGCACGAGCCCCGGCGGCGTCACCGGGCTGCACGCGCCGAGCAGCGCCGCGCCGACGAGTCCGCGAGCCCGCATCCCCGCGATGATAGCCGCTCGACGGCCTGACCGCGACCACCGCGACGGGGCGCCTCACTCGAGCACGGCGCGAATGGTGGCGATCGTCGCCTCGGCCAGGCGGTCGAGCTCGTCGTCGTCGATCACCAGCGGCGGGAACCAGTAGATCGTGTCGTGCAGCGGCCGCAGGAGCACCCCCCGGGCCAGCGCGGCCTCGCGCAGCAGCAGGCCGAGCCGTCCGTCGCGCGCCCCCGGGCTGCCCGGCGCGGGCCTCACCCCGAGGGCCGCGATCATGCCCGCCTGGCGATGGGCCACCACCGCCGGACACGCCGACGCGACCGCCCGGCGGCGCGCCGCCATCGCCTCGACGCGGCCCGGCAAGCGGGCCAGGAGGTCGGTCGCGCGGAACAGCTCGAGCCCGGCGATCGCCGCCGCGCAGGCGATCGGGTTGGCCGTGAACGTGTGGCTGTGGAGGAAGCTGCGGGTCGGCGCGCCGCGGAAGTCGACGTCGAAGCCCTCCCGCACCAGCACCGTAGCGAGCGGCAAGATCCCTGCCAGGCCCTTGCTGAGGCACAGCAGATCGGGCTGCACTTCCGACCATGTACTTGCGAACATGTGGCCGGTGCGGCCGAACCCGACCGCGATCTCGTCGGCGATGACGTGGATCCCGAGGCGCTGGGCCGCGCGGGCCAGCTCGCGGTAGAAGCCCGCGCCGGTCATCGTCATCCGGCCCGCGCACTGCACCAGCGGCTCGATCACGACCGCGGTCAGCTCGTGCGCGTGCTCCTCCAGCGCCGCGATCGCGGCCGCGGTCTCGGGCGCGTCGCGGCCGAGGTCGGACGCGAGGTCGGCGTGCTCGTGCTGCGGATGGCTCGGAGCCGGCAGCTCGAGCGGCGAGAAGAGCAGGGGCGCGAACGTGTCGCGGTACGCGCTGGCGCCGCAGAGGGCCAGGGCGCCGAGGGTCTCGCCGTGATAGCCGTTGCGCAGCGTGGCGAAGCGGCGGCGGTCCGGTTCACCGCGCTGTTGTCGGGCCTGATAGCTGAGCTTGAGCGCCACCTCGACCGCCGCCGAGCCGCAGTCGGCGTAGAACACCCGCTCGTAGCCGGGCGGCGCCGCGGCGAGGAGCGCCTCGGCGAGCGCGACCGCCGGCTCGTGGGTGAAGCCGGCGAACATCACGTGGTCGAGGCGTTCGACCTGCTCGCGGATCGCAGCGACGATCGCCGGGTGGCCGTGGCCGTGCACGCACGTCCACCACGACGCGATGGCGTCGAGGATCGCCCGCCCGTCGGCGTCGTAGAGCCAGCATCCGCGGGCGCGTTCGACGGCGATCGGGGGCAGGCGGTCGAGATCGGCGAAGTGCGTCGCCGGGTGCCAGACGTGCGCGCGATCGCGGTCGATGAGCCTCGCCACGGCGGCGAGGCTGACCTCAGGCGCGCGCGGCCGTCAAGCCCGTCCGGCCGCCCGGGGGAGGAGCTCCGCCGTCCGCGCCGGCTTTGGCGGCGACAGCCCGCCTCCGTGCGGTCCCCATTGCGTAGGCCGGGCCGCTCGCGCACCCTTGCGGTGGGCGCGGCTCGCGACCGGTCGCGCCGCCTCGGGTTTCGCCATGCAGCGCACGCTCTCGACCCTCCGCACCGCCCTCCGTTCGTTCCCCTTGTTCGCCGGGCTGTTCACCGCCGCCGTCGCCGGCGGCTGCGTGCTCTACGGCGAGCCCGACGACTACAAGACCTGCCAGGAGGTCGCGTGCGGCAACCATGCCAGCTGCGGCGACGGCAAGTGCTTCTGCGATCCCGGCTACGAGGGCAACCCGTACACCGGCTGTCAGGACGCCACGCCCGCCGTCGACGAGGAGTGCGCCAAGGACTGCGGGCAGAACGCCTACTGCTCCGAGGGCGAGTGTTACTGCGAGCTCGACCACGTCTACGTCTGCGGTGAGAACGCCGGGTGCATGCCGACCGAGCGGCTCTGCGACAAGACCGCCGACTGCCCCAACGGCGCCGACGAGGCCACTGCAGTCTGCGCCGCGCCGGTCTTCCAGGAGTGGCTGCTGACGGACGACTGCGACGACGGCCTCGACATCGAGTGGAAGCTGTTCGCGCAGGACCGCGATTGGGCCTGGCCCGACTCCGAGACGACCTTCCGCACCGCCGGCCGCGGCGTCGATGTCTACCAGACCATTCAGTGCTTCGAGGGCGAATGGATCTGCTTCGCCGGCGCCTCCGGGGACGTCACCTGGGGCTTCAACCTCGACGGCACCGGCGAGTGCGAGGCGTGTTGTGCCGCCTGCGGCTCCCAACCGCTGCTGGATCTCGGGTTCCTCACCTGCGAGGGTTGACAGCCGGCGAGGGCGCGGGGGTGCGCCGGCCCCTTGCTTTTGCGCCTGATTGCCGCTACGTCTCCCCCGTCACGTGTGTGTCCGTGAGGCCCGCACGCGGCGTGGTGGACTTCCATGACAGAGATCGCCCAGCTCTTCGAATCTGCGCTCCGACAGAATCGGGCCACCTTGCTGCGCAAGGCCGCGATCAACACGGTGGCGCGGATGCCGGCCACCACCAAGCTCAGTGAGCTCCTCAGCAGCGAGGCCGGCGCCTCGATCCGTCAGCTCAGCATCAGCGAGCTGCGCGAGGCCCTCGCGGCGCTGCTCCCGGCGCGGCCCGCCCGCCCGGCGGCGAGCGCGGCGGCGGCAGCGAGCGAGAGCGAGGGCGCGGCCAACGGCGCCGGCGAGGCGCGCGAGGTCCAGGTCTACAAGCAGATCCTCACCGCCATCGAGGACGAGCCGCTCACCATCGGCCAGCTGGCCAAGCGCATCGACTGCGACATCGCCGAGCTGCGCGGCTACCTCGCGTGGATGAAGAAGATGGGCAAGATCGACAGCACGGGGCGCGCCCGCGCGACCCGCTACCACAAGCCGGCCGGGGCCTGAGCTCCGCGGGCGCTCGCACGCCATGGCATTCGCGGTCGCCGACTTCCCCGAGCAGGTCGCCGCGCTCAAGCACGACCTCGGCAAGTACGTCGCCTGGATGTCGGCCAACCTCGGCGACGACGACTGGCGCGGCTCGCTGCGCGACGAGCTGATCGAGGCGCTGCGCCGCGACATCCTCCGCACCCGCAGCGGCGGCGACGGCACCGTCGAGACCGCGTGGGAGCTGTGGTCGCGCTTCGCCGCCGCCTGGCCGCGGCCGTTGCCTGCGCCCGAGCTCGTCGACGTCGAGGCCGCCGTCGAGGTCCTGCGCGCGCACGGCCCGGCGCTCGTCCGCGGCGACCGCGACGCCATCGCCGCCGCGCGCCCGCAGATCCGCGCCGCGCAGCAGACGATCCGCAGCGCGCTGCAGCAGCTGCATCGGCGGCTCCAGTCTCAGCGCGGGTGATTCGTGCCGTCGATCCTCATCATCGACGACGAGGACAACTACCTCGAGCTGTGCCGGCGCTACATGCCCGAGCACAGCTTCTTGCCGCCGGCCCGCAACTACCGCGAGACGGCGGCCGCGCTGCGGCGCTACGCCGGCCAGGTCGACCTCGTCCTGCTCGACGTCCATTTCAACATCCCCGACGCCGAACTGCTGCCGCACGACAAGCAGCCGCTGCTCACTCGCGGCGGCGATCCGGCCAAGGTGTTCGAGCGGCTGCGGCGCAGCCAGGGTCTCTACATCCTCGACCAGATCCGGCAGAGCCACCCCGACCTGCCGGTGATCGTCATGACCTCGCGCGACGACCTCCCGCTCGAGGCCGACGCCGAGCGCCTGCGGGCCGAGGATTACACCTACCTCCTCGCCGACGACTACCTCGACGCGCGCGCGCTCAAGCTGCAGATCGACGGCATCCTCGCCCAGCGCGAGCGCCACGTCGCCGCCGCCAGCGAACCGTTCTATTGGGGCAACTCGGCCGCCATGATCGGCCTGCGCCGCCGCCTCGGGATCCTCGCGCGCGGGCGCCTGCCCGTCATCATTCAGGGCGCCACCGGCACCGGCAAGAGCCTCGTCGCCCGCGAGTTCATCCATCCTCGCTCCGAGCGCGCCGGTCCGTTCGTCGCCGTCGACCTCTCGACCTTGCCGAACGACCTCATGGCCGCGCACCTGTTCGGCGTCGTCAAGGGCGCCTACACCGGCGCGACCAGCTCGCGCGAGGGCGTGCTCGCGCGGGCCCACGGCGGCACCCTGTTCCTCGACGAGATCGGCAACCTCGGCCTCGAGCTGCAGAAGTCGCTGCTGCTCGTGCTGCAGGAGGGCGCCTACCGGCCGATCGGCGCCACCAAGGAGCTGCAGACCGACATCAAGCTGGTCGTCGCCACCAACGAGAACCTCGCCGCCATGGTCCGCGCCGGCCGCTTCCGCGAGGATCTCTACATGCGCCTCAACCCCGCGACCGCGGTCACCTTGCCCGGTCTGCGCGAGCGTCGCGACGACTTCCAGGAGCTGCTCGAGTGGTTCATGCGCGGCGTCACCGCCGAGGCGTATAACCGCGATCTCCTGGCCCAGTACGCGCTGCAGCGCGGCCTCCCGGCGCCGGGGCCCAACGACAACCTCGCGGTCACCGTCGGCCGCTCGATCCCCCCGCGCGGCGACGCCCGGCGCATGCACGTCCTCCTGCACCCGAGCAGCTTCAAGCTGCTGCAGGAGTTCGACTGGCCCGGCAACTTCCGCCAGTTCGAGATGACCCTCTCGAACCTCCTCACCTTCACCCTCGTCGACCTCGTCGACCGGCCCGAGCGGATCGAGCCGGAAGATCTGGGCGAGGCCGGGCGTCCTGACATCATCCCGATCTTGCCGCGCACCGTCAGCGACCTCTTGCGGCCGATGACCGCCCCCACCGTGTCCGAGGCGCCGGTCGAGGAGGTCGCGGCCGACGGCGCCGACCTCGCGCGCCTGGCGATCGTCCTGCGCCCGGCCGAGTCGCTCAACGCAGTCTCGTGCGCGGTCGAGCGCCAGTACCTGGAGCACCTCTACGAGCGCTGCGTCGGCGACCTCGGCAAGATGGGCGAGATCCTCCTCAACGACGCCGGGGCGGGGCGGAAGATCCAGCTCCGCATGAACCAGCTCGGGATCAAGCTGCGCCGGCTCAAGCGCCGCGCCGACGGCTAGCAGGGGGTCATGCGACGCTCGCCGCCCGCGCCTGCTAACCTGTCGCCTCGGGCCGGTCGGCGCGCGCCGCTCGGCCCGGGCTCCACCTCTCGGGCGAAGGGCTAGCGACCGTGCGCAAGGGACATGTCGGATCGGCAATGCGCCTTGGAGCATGTCTGTTCGCACATGTCCTGTTCGCCAGCCCCGCTCTCGCCGCCGCCGCGCCGACCCCGACGGTCAGCAAGGCCGGCAAGAAGCCCGGCAAGGCCGAGGAGAGCTCGATCAAGCCGGTCTACGACCCGCTGGCCGAGCTGCCGCTGCCGCCCGAGGACGACAGCGCCGGCGCCTTCGAGGAGCCCGGCGGGCTCACGCCCGAGCAGCGGATGGAGCAGTTCGACGTCAGCATGAGCCGGGCCGCGCGGTTCGAGCGCGAGGGTCGGCCGGACGACGCTCTGCGCGAGTACAACAACGCCCTCAAGCTACAGCCCGGCGACCCGGGCGCGCTGCGCGGGCGGGCCTACCTGCGGGCCCGTCGCGCGCGCGAGAACACCTGCCCGCGGCGAGCCATCGACGACCTCAAGCTGCTGCGCACCTACGACCCGCGCGGCCTGTGGCTGGCCGAGCGGCGCACCCTCGTCGAGTGGATGGGCCGCTGCGAGGAGCGCTACGACGACGAGCGGCTGAACCTCGCGCTCGAGATCGCCGAGCAGGACCCGCGCACCGAGGGGCGGCCGCCGGAGATCCGCTACACCGTCGCCTCCTTGCTGAGCCGCCAGGCCGAGAAGGCCGCCTCGACGCGCGAGCGCGACAGCCAGCGCGAGGCGGCGCTCAAGCAGCTCGACCTCTACCGCCGCGAGTGCGTCGCGGGCGGGCGCAAGCCGGGCGCCGACGCGCTGCGGCTGCAGGCCGACCTGCTGCTCGAGCAGAACGACCTCGAGGGCGCGATCGCCATCAACGAGGAGCTCAGCGCCGCGTACCCCGGCACGCCGCTGGCCAAGCGGGCCAAGGAGCAGGTCGACGATCTGCGCCTGCAGGTCGAGCTCAACAAGCTCGAGAAGGAGCAGGGCGGGCGGCCGAGCGAGCTCGCCGAGCAGAGCTACCGGCGCGCGCTCGCGTCGATGCGGGCCGGCGATCTCGACGCCGCCGAGCGCGAGCTCCTGGCCGCGATCGAGAACTCGCCGTGGTACCCCAAGGCGCACTACACCCTCGGCGTCATCTATGCGCGCAAGGGCCGGATCCCCAAGGCAGTCGATCAGCTCAAGCTCGCAGTGCGCATGGATCGCTTCGACTACGAGGCGCACATGGCTCTCGGCCTCGTCTACAAGAAGCAGTTCGCCGGGGCCGAGGACGTGCGGGCCATCGAGCACCTCGAGAAGGCGCTGCTGCTGCGCCCCGACCTGCATCACCTCCACATCCTGCTCGGCGAGCTCAACGCCCGCACCAACCGCGAGGCCGCGCGCCGGCACTACGAGCGGTTCCTCCGCACCGCGCCCGACGACGATCCCGATCGCGCGCAGGCCGAGCGCGCGCTCAAGGACCTCACGCAGGAGGTCAGCCCCGAGGAGCCGCTCTACCTCAACGAGCCGCCCGACAACCTCCAGCGCCTCGACCCGTCGCTGCAGCGCATGATCAACGAGGCCTACCTGCGCGTCTCGGAGGAAGGCGACCTCAATCAGGCCGAGAAGATCCTGCAGCGCGCGCGCGAGCGGTTCCGCAGCGAGCCGGTCGTCTACAACGAGCTCGCCAAGGTCGTCTACGCCCAGGGGCGCATCGGCGACGCGCGGCAGTTCTGGGAGCAGAGCCTCGCGCTCGCCGAGGAGCAGATGGAGGTCCACGAGCGCCTCGGCATCCTGCTCGAGCGCGACCTGCCGGCGCAGTCGACGGTGCACCTGCGCCGCGCCGCCGAGCTCGGCTCGGCGACCGCCCGCTTCCGCCTGGCCAAGCGGCTGTGGGACGACTACCACCTGATCGAGGCCTCGGAGCAGCTCGACCAGTTCCTGCGCGAGGCCGACGAGTACAACCTCCACTGGGACGCCGCGCACCGCCTGCGCGACCGCATGGACGCGACCTTCCTGCGGATCTACCTCGGCGCCGGCGCGCTCGCGTTCTTGCTGGTGGCGATCCCCGCGTGGCAGGTCTACCGCCGGCTGCGCGGGGCCTCGCTGGCGCAGATGCTCGAGCGGGCGCCGAAGAGCTTCCCCGAGGTCGCGCGGATCTTGAGCCTCATCCGCCACGAGATCCTCAAGCACAACACCTCCTTCCTGTCCGACGTCGGCCGCGCGCTCGAGATGGACGAGCCCGACGCCGAGGCGCGCACTGCGGTGGTCGCCGCGCGGCTGTTCGGCGCCCCGCGCGACCGCGACGAGGCCACCCCGGCGCCGGGGCGCAGGTCACTGCGCGAGCGCGGGATCCACGGCCGCTTCCTCGGCTACGTCGACGAGCTGCAGAAGGTCGGCCGCAGCCACAACATCAACCTCAACCTCTACCGCAAGGACCCGATCTTCAGCGCCATGATCGCCGCCTTCGAGGACCTGCGCGGGCTCGAGGGGCTGCAGCGGGCGCCGAGCCGCGAGCGTCACGCGCTCAAGCTCGAGTGGGCCCGCCGGCTCAGCCGCAGCGGCCACGTCCTCGGCCGCAAGGCGTTCGAGGAGCTGTCCGGCGTCATCCGTTCGCTCTGCATCGTCGCCGTCGACCCGGCGACGATCCGCGAGATCTTCGCCCAGGTGGTCGCCGAGCCGCAGTTCGCCAAGGTGCAGATCGCCGAGCCGCAGATCGGCGGAGAGGGCGCCAAGATCCGCGTGTTCCACACCGACCTCGAGGACATCGTCACCAACGTGCTGCGCAACTCGTTGCAGTCGAGCGTGCTGTACGGGCCGAAGCCGATCGCCCTGGGCATCGACCTCGTCACCGAGATGGACGAGATCACCGGCCTGTCGACGCTGGCGATCCGGATCAAGGATCGCTCGACCGAGCAGCTGAGCAACGAGATGTTGCGCGGTCGCTACGTCGAGCGCGGCATGGGCATCACCGCCGACCTCCTGTCGCGCTACGACGGCTCGATCGCCGTCGAGCCCGAGCGCGGCTGGCAGAAGGCGGTGGTGCTGCGCTTCTTCACCGTGGAGGAGGGGCCATGAGCGAGATCAAGGTCCTCGTCGTCGAGGACGGGGACGAGTACCTGACCAACCTGTCGACCTTCGTGTCGCGGGGGATCCGCTACACGCAGGCCAAGAGCGGCGAGCAGGCGTGCGCGCTGCTGTCGTCGCTCGCGCCGGACCTCGTGTACCTCGACATGCGCTTCGACCGCACGCCGATCGAGGCGCTGCTCGGCGACCTCGTGGCGCTGACCGCCCGATTCAACGGCGACGTCGCCCGCGCGCGCGCCTTTCAGCAGGACAACCAGGGCCTGTTCGTGCTGCGGGCGCTGCGGGACGCCGGCTTCCGCGGCCCGGTGATCCTGTCGTACGACTTCGGCGCGGAGGAGCGGCGCTTCCGCGCGCTGTCCGAGCGAGATCCGGCGCTCAGCTACTGCCCGGACTACGCCGACGCCGACACGATCTACGCCGCGATCCAGCGCGCCGTCGGTCGCGCCCCCGCGTGACAATCGGCGGCGATTGGCGCATCGTCCGCCTCATGCAGCCCGCGATTCGGGTCATGATGATGCCGCGCGACACCAACGCGCACGGCACGATCTTCGGCGGTCACATCCTCAGCCTGCTCGACCAGGCCGGCGCGGTCGCGGCCCACGCCATCGGCGCGCGCAAGGTCGTGACCGTGGCGGTCCGCGAGGTCGTGTTCAAGGAGCCGGTGCACGTCGGCGACATCGTCAGCCTCTACGCCGAGGTCACCGACGTCGGCACGAGCTCGCTGACGATCCGCGTGCGGGTCGAGGCGCACGAGCCGATCGGCGGCCGCAGCGTCGAGGTCACCACCGCCGAGCTGGTCTACGTGCAGGTCGACGACCGCGGCCGTCCGGTGCCGATCCAGCGCATACTTCCGCCGCGCGACGCGGAGTGCTAGCTTGCCGGCATGAAGCGTCTCACTTGGACCCTGTTCGCCCTGTCCCTCGGTTTCACCGCCGGCTGCGCCGAGCAGCCGGGCAAGAAGAAGGAAGAGACCGAGGCGAAGACCGTCGACGGCAAGAAGGCCGACGCGAAGCCGGCCGACGCGAAGCCGGCCGACGCGAAGCCGGCCGACGCCGCGCCCGCGCCCGCGCCCGAGGCGAAGTAGTCCGGCGTCGGCGATGCGGCTGCCGCTCCGTCATCCGCCGCACGGGCGCGACGCCCCGCTGCGGCGCTGCGCGTACCTCGAGGCGCTGGCCGAGCACGCGCGCGGCCTGGCCTTGGGGCCAGCCGCAGATCTGGTCACGCCTCGCGGCTCGCGCGGGCGCTTCGGCAGCGCGCTGCAGTGGCACTTCGGGCTCGAGCCGCACGACGGCCTCGATCGCCTCGACTGGGAGGACCGCATCGAGCTCAAGCTGGTGTCGGTCTGGCGCGCGCGAGAGGGCCTCGCGTGCGACAAGCTCAAGGTCTGCGACCTCACGATCGACCCGTGGCACAAGCTCGGCAACGTCCTGTGGGTGTTCGCCGATCGCCTGACGCGGGTGGTCGTCGGCCATCGCTTCACGCAGATGGTCGGGCCGATGCGCGAGCGGCTCGAGGCCTCGTGGTCGATCGATCCGCACTTCGAGCGGCCGTCGCTGTTCGTCGAGGCCCGCGAGCAGGAGCAGCGGCAAGCGCCGGCGTACTACCTCAGCGCCGCATGGTTCCGCGCCGAGGGTCTGCTCCCGCGCGAGCTGCCGGGGGTGCTGCCGTTCGACTCGCGCTGGTGGTCGAGCGCGCGGACGGGCGGGCGCGATCCGCTGATCACCCTGTGGCGCGGGGAGCCGCAGGGCGAGCTCTCTTGTCCGCGCTGCGGCGGGCCCATCCGCGCCGACCACGAGCGGCTCGGGCGCGACGGCTGGGCCCCGGCGGTCCACGCGATGCCGTTCGGTGAGCGCTGCGGTCTGCGCGGGCACTTCGCGGTGGCCGCCTCGCACCTGGCTCTCGGGCCAGGTGAGCCGGGCCGCGGCGAGCTCGAGTCGGCGCTGCAGGGGCTGCTCGGGCCCGACCAGGTCGAGCGTCTGGCCGACCACGTGGTCGAGCCCGACGACCACCTGCACTGAGGCCCCTCCGGGGGCTTAAAATCGAGAACCCGAGATGCCGACCAAAGCATCCCGGGTCCCCCCCCAGATCTAAGATGTTGCTACTGCACCGACCAAGCGAAGCGCGACAAGCTCAAACGACTCGATAAGTCAGGAGAAGTCGTAAGTTAAGCGCGAAGGGTTCAAGCCAGAAGAAGCCAAACTAAGCGGTAAGCGACGTAAGAAGGGCAAGCTAACGAAGGCCAAGCGGAAGGGCTAAGACAAGCGGAAGGCCAAGGAAGGTAAGTAGGGTCGACAGCGTCGTTCCGTCGACACCGACCTAGGAGTGCAGGTCATGAGCCAGGTTGGCAAGTTGCCGAGATCATTGATGACAGGTTGTCAGGGGCGGCGCCGCTCCGCCCCGGTATGACATCTCTGTCAGGCCTGGCCCGCCGGCCGCCGCGACAGGCCATGACACCGATGTCGTGCGCGTGCGAGGCCGGACATCGCGCGTGCCCCGGGCATCTGCTAGGAAGTCCCGCACAGAGGCCCCATGTCCACGAATTCGCGGCCACGCGTGACGATTATTGGTGGAACCGGCTACGGCGGCGCCGAGCTGATCCGGTTACTTCGTTGGCACCCCGGCGTCGAGCTGGTCCGGGTGACCAGCATCGACCAGGTCGGCGAGCCGCTCGAGGCGGTCCACCGCAACCTGCCGAAGACCGGCCTGGTGTTCGAGAACATCCCCGCGGCCGAGGCCGCCCGGGACGTCGACGTCGTCTTTCTCGCGCTGCCGCACAAGGTCAGCGCGACCATGGCGGGCGAGCTCGCCGGGGTGCCGGCGCGGGTGATCGACCTGTCCGGGGACTTCCGCCTGCGCGACAAGGAGGCCTACCGGATCTTCTACGGCGACGTGCATCCGCACCCCGAGCACCTCGGCACGTGGGTCTACGGCCTGCCGGAGCTGCACAAGGAGGCGATCCGCGAGGCTCGCCGGGTCGCCTCGCCGGGCTGCTTCGCCACCGCGATCGCCCTCGGCTTGCTGCCGCTGGCCCAGGCGGGCCTGTTGCGCGGGTCGGTCCACACGGTCGCCATGACCGGCTCGTCCGGCTCGGGGGCCTACGCGCAGATCGGCACGCACCACCCGCTGCGCGCCGGCAACCTCAAGACGTACAAGGTGCTGAACCACCAGCACACGCCGGAGATCGAGCAGACGCTGCGCGACGCGGCCGGCCGCGGCGGCCACGGCGGCGAGTTCTCGCTCGCGTTCGTGCCGGTGTCGGCGCCGCTGGTGCGCGGGATCCTGGCCACCAGCATCGTCCCGGTGCCCGGCGATGTCGACGTCAAGGCGCTCTTCGGCGACTTCTACCGCGACGCCCCGTTCGTGCGCGTGCTCGGCAGCAAGGTCGGCGCCGAGGTCGTGGCGATCAAGGGCAGCATGTACGTCGACCTGTCCTGGACTTTGGGACAGGTCGATCCGGCGACCGGTCAGCGCCAGCTGGCGGTGGTCACCGCGCTCGACAACCTCGTCAAGGGCGGGGCGGGGCAGGCGGTGCAGTCGATGAACCTGATGCTCGGCCTCGCGGAGACGGCCGGCATCGACGCCCCGGGGCTGTGGCCATGACGACGGCGGTCCTCAAGTTCGGCGGCGAGGTCATCGCCGACGCGCCCGCGCTGGCGGCGGTGCTCGCCGATGTCGCCCGGCTCACCGCGGCCGGGTGGAAGTTCGCCATCTGCCACGGCGGCGGGCCGCAGGCCAACGCGCTGCAGGAGCGGCTGGGGCTGCAGCCGCTCAAGGTCGGCGGCCGGCGGGTCACCGACGAGGCGACCTTGCAGGTCATGAAGTACGTCCTCGCCGGCGAGCTCTCGGTCGACGTCGTCGCCGCCGCGCTCGCGGCCGGGCTCGGCGGCGCGCTCGGGATCTCGGGCGTCAGCGCGGGCCTGGTGTCGGCGCGCCGCCGTCCGCCCACGCGCGTGAGCGGCGGCGGCGAGGAGCTGGTCGACTTCGGCCTCGTCGGCGACGTGGTCGAGATCCGCACCGCGCTCATCGAGCACCTGTGGGCCGGCGGTTACACGCCAGTGATCAACACGCTCGGCGTCGGCCTCGAGACCGCGGGCTTCGCCTATCCGGTCTACAACATCAACGCCGACACCGTGTCGTCGGCGATCGCCGGCGCGCTCAAGGTCGACCACCTGTTCCTCATGACAGGTGTGCCCGGCGTACTGCGCGACAAGGACGACCCGAGCACGCGGATCGCTCGCCTCAGCGCGGCCGAGGCCCGCGGGGCGATCGAGATGAAGGTGATCGTCGGCGGCATGATCCCCAAGGTCGAGGAGGCGCTCGCCAACCTGGCCCTCGGGATCGGCGCAGTGCACATCCTCGGCGCGACGGCCGGCGCGCTGCAGGCCGAGGCGGCCGGGCCCGGCAGCGTCGGCACCGTGCTGGTGGCCTGAGGCTGCTACACTCGCGGGCCATGCGCGACCCACTCCTCGGCGCCGCCCTGCGCGCGGCCGTCGACGCCGCCTTCGAGACCGAACAGGTGCCGCTGCTGCAGCGGCTGGTCGACCTCCCGAGCCACACCTACGCCCGCGACGACGTCGAGATCGCCGCCGCGGCGCTCGACGAGGCGGCCGTGGCGGTCGGGCTCACCTGTACCAAGATACCTGATCCTTCGGGCAGGTTCGCCGATCACCGGGTGTACGCTGACCCGAGCGTGGGCGACGGCCCGTCGCTGGCGCTGGTGGGGCACATCGACACCGTGTTCCCGCGCTCGCTCGGGTTCCTCAGCTTCCGCCGCGACGGCGACGTCGCCCGCGGCCCCGGCGTGCTCGACATGAAGTCGGGGCTCACGTCGGTGATCTTCGCCTTGCGGGCGCTGCGAGCGGTGACGCCGGCGCGCGCGAGCGTGCCGGTGCGCTTCATCGTCGTCAGCGACGAGGAGGTCGGCTCGCCGAGCAGCGCCGCGATGTACCGCGAGCTGGCGCCGCGGCTGACCGGCGCGCTGGTGTTCGAGTCGGGCCGCGAGGGCGACACCATCGTCACCCGGCGCAAGGGCGGCGGGCTGTTCACGATCAGCGTGCGCGGGCGAGCGGCGCACGCGGGCAACAACCATCACAAGGGCGTCAACGCTATCCACGCGCTCGCGCTGCTCGTCGATCGCGTCGAGCGGCTCACTGACTACTCGCGCGGCGTCACGCTCAACGTCGGGCTCATCGAGGGCGGCACCGCCAAGAACACGGTGCCCGCGAGCGCCAAGTGCCAGGTCGACGCGCGCTTCGAGACCGTGGCCGACGCCCAGCGCGTGGCCGACTTTCTCGCGGCGCTGCAGCGCGAGCCGTTCGCCGGCCTCGCCGACGTCCCCGAGCGGCTGCGCGAGGTGGTCGTCGAGGTCAGCGGCGGCATCACGCGTCCCCCGATGGAAGCGTCGGCGGCGAGCCAGCGGCTGCGCGGGGTCTACGAGCCCTACGCCGCGGCATGCGGCCTACAAGTCGGGGAGTGCCCGCTCCAGGGCGGCGGGTCCGACGCCAACTTGCTCGCGGCCGACGGCGTACCCTGCGTGGACGGCCTCGGGCCCTACGGGCAGCACTTTCACGAGACCGAGGAGTGGTGCAGCCTCGACAGCCTGCGGCGTCGGACCGCGGCGCTGGCGTGCTTCCTTGCGGAAGAGGCCGGTACGTGCTTCCGTTGACGCCCGCTTGCGGAGGTCTCGCGCCTCGTGAGAAATTCGTCGGGACGCGCCGATGAGCGATGCCGACGTCCTGGGGCTGTTGATCGTCGTCCTTTGTCTGGCCGCGAGCATGTTCTTCTCCGGCTCGGAGACCGCGATCACCAGCCTCGACGCGCACAAGGCCAAGCGCCTGGTCGAGGACGGCGGTCGGCAGGGTCGCGTCGCGGCGTTCTGGGTGCGTGAACCGGTGCGGGTGCTGTCGACCATCCTGGTCGGCAACAACATCGCCAACACGCTGATGGGCGCGGTCGTGACGGCGCTGGCGATCCGTCACCTCGAGGGCGGGCCGTGGGGCGGCTGGGCGGTCGGGGTCGCCACGTTCGTGACCACGGTGATGCTGCTGATCCTCGGCGAGATCACGCCGAAGGCGCTCGGCCGGATCTACTCCGAGCGGCTGGCCCTGCCGGCGCTGTGGGTGCTGCGCGGGCTCAGCAAGATCATGGCGCCGGCGCTGTGGCTGCTCACCGCGATCACCGGCACGATCGTGCGGCGCTTCGATCCGAAGGAGGGCGCGGAGGCCGGCAGCAAGGTCACCTCGGACGACATCGGTTACCTCGTGCAGGTCGGCCAGCGCGAGGGCTCGATCGATCCGGGGCAGGCCATGCTCCTCGCCGGCATCGTCCGCTTCGAGGCCAAGATCGTCCGCGACATCATGATCCCGGCCAGCCGGATCATCGCGGTCAACCTGGCGTGGACCGTCGCGCAGGTGCGCGAGGTGGCGCTGCGCTCGGGTCACAGCCGGCTGCCGGTCTACGAGGGTCAGCTCAACAACATCAAGGGCATCCTGCACATCAAGCAGCTGGTCGACCTCGCCGACAGCGAGCGGCTGGCGCGGGTGGTGCGTCAGCCGGTGTTCGTCAGCCTGACGATGCGGCTCCACGATCTCCTCCAGCGGTTCAAGGAGCAGCGGGTGCACCTGGCGATCGTGGTCGACGACGCGGGCGACGCCGTCGGCATCGTCAGCCTCGAGGACGTGCTCGAGCAGATCGTCGGCCAGATCTTCGACGAGAGCGACCGGGCGCCGCTGACCCCGGTGCCCGACGTGAGCGGCGCCCTGATCGTCGAGGGCCAGGACAGCCTGACGCGGGTCGAGGAGCGCCTCAACGTCGAGCTGTCCGACGTCGAGGGCGTCATCAGCGTCGGCGACCTGCTGACGCACCTGGCCGGCCAGATCCCGATCGCCGGCTCGGTGTTCGTGTGGGAGAGCCTGCGCTTCCTCGTGCTCGAGGCCGACGCCCGCCACGTGATCCGCGTCCGCGTCGAGCCGCACGGCGGCGACGAGGCGGACGACGACGACTGACCGCCCTGGGGGTCGTCAGGGGCATGTCTCTCGGGGCATGTCGATGAGGGCATGTCGTCAAGAGCATGCCGCCATGGACATGTCTGGAAGTGCATGGCCCGCGCGCGGCGTTCCGACGGGGCGAGGTCACGCTCGCGGGCGCAGCTGGAGGATGACCGAGCCGTACTCCCCGCGGACGTCGAGCTCCGGCGCCCAGGCGGCGACGTCGGCCTCGCCGGCCGGGGAGGCGCACCACTCGGCCAGCGCCTCCTTGAGGACCGGGTCGCCGGGGCTGCCGAGGCCCTTGCCGGTGACGATCCGGACGTAGCGGGCGTGGGCGGCCCGCTCGCGGGCGACGAAGGCCGTCAGGGCCTCCACGGCCGGTTCGCGCCGCAGGCCGCGGAGGCGCAGGGTCGGGAGGCGACCGCGGCGGGCGCGGGCGACCAGCTCGGCGGCCGCGCGAGCGTGCTCGTGGGTGCGGCCCGGCTCGTCGCGCCAGCCCGAACCGGCCCAGGCGCGCTTCTGCAGGGCCGCCACCGGGCTCGCGGGGCCGGCCGGCGAGGGCGGGACGACCGGCCCTGCTGCGGGGAGCTGTGGGTCAGCGGTGGGCGCCACGGCTTCGCCCGTCGCCGGTCTGGCGCTGTCGGAGGGGTGGGAGGCCGGACGGTCCGGAGCGGTCGATGGGCGGCCTGGCGGCGTGGGCGAGGGGGCCCAGCTCGTGGGGGACGAGGCGCTGGCCTTCGCCGGGCCGGCGGTCGCGCTCGCGACGGGCGAGGCGCTCTTCGTCGGCTGCGGCCCGGCGGATGAGCTGCTCAAAGAGACATGTCTCTTCGGGCCTGTCGCCGAGGGCAGGCTCGCAACCACCCGCACGGCGTCGAAGTCGAGCGCGTCGCCGGTGGCGAGGGCGGCGAAGGCCCGCGCCATCAGCTCGCGCTCGGTGACGGGCTGCGGCTGGGGCGGAGGCGGAGGCGGTGGCTGCGGCGGCGCGGGCAGGCCGTCGGGGAAGAGGGCCGCGAGCGGGGCGCGCAGGCGACCGTCCGGCTCCGGCGGCGCGGACCTGGGCTGAGGGCGGGTCCGGCCGGGACGTCGGCGACGCGGCATGGCCGCGAGGTCAGCTGCGGCGGCGACGGACGAGGCCGAGGCCGGCGAGGGCGAGCATCCAGAAGGACATGTCGCGAGAGACAGGCGCGGTGACGCAGTTGCAGCCGCTCTCATCGGCGCCGGGGTCGATCGGCGCGGTGGTGCTGGCCGAGGCGGAGGTGACGTTGGAGCCGTCGCCGCCGGTGTTGTCCTCGGTGTCGCTCCCGCTCGTCGGGTCGTCGCCGGTGGTCTCGGTGTCGCCGCCGGTGGTCGGGGCGCCGGTGGTCGTGTCGGGCGTCGGCTCGACGCCGACGTGGATCACGGCCTCGGCGAAGCCGATGTTGCCGTCGTGGTCGAGCGCCTCGACGCGGACCGTGTAGGTGCCCTTGGGCGGCTTGATCGACCAGCTCTTCTCGCCGGAGTAGGCGGGCGCCTCGAGGTCGGCCTCGGGGATCATCATGCGCCAGCCGTAGCCCTCGAAGTTGTCGCTGATCTCGGCCTGGACGAGCACGTCGGTGCCGGGCTCGAACATCGCGCCGTCCTCCGGCGAGAGCAGCTTGACCGTCGGCGGCACGTCGTCGACCGAGTTCGCGCCGAAGTACGCCATCAGCTCGGCGACGTCGTTCTGCGCGCCGCCGTTCTCGCCGCAGAACTCGTCGTGCACGTACTCGCAGCCGATCGGGCCGGTCGCCGCGTTGTACGGCGTGCAGGTGTCGGCCCACACCTTCTTTCCGAAGGTGGCGTACGGGTACATGATGTTGTCCTCGCCGTCGATGTGGTCGAGGCCCCACGCGTGCGCGGCCTCCTGCAGCGCGGTGGTGCCGAGCACCTGGATGTCGCCGGCGACCTCGGTGAAGGCGAAGGTCGTGTCGCGCCACCAGGTGTCGCCGCAGTCGAGGTTGCAGGCCACGCCGAGCACGCCGTTCGGCAGGCCGATCACCTGCGGCTTGCCGCCCATCATCACCATGCTGTACGGCAGGTGCTTCGGCGGCGCCTTCTCGTAGGCGATCCGCACGCCGAACGGGTTCATCGCGTCCTGGAACACCTGGATGATCGCCAGCGCCTCCTGCTCCGAGCGCAGGAACTGCGGGTACTGGACGGTGCCGCCCTGAATGCACGGCGACTCCATCAGCGCCGAGTTGGTGCCGCCCGTCATCTCGCCGCCGAAGAAGTTGAGGAAGACGGTGTGGCGCTTGGGCGGGGTGTCCCAGGCGTACGTCGGCCGCGGGCCGGCGTTGAGGTCGTCCTCGGCCATCGAGCGCGGGACCACGAGGCCGCCGGCGTGGATGAGGTCGTTGTCCTCGAGGTACTTCTCGAAGGCGGCCCGGCGGGCCGCGATCTCCTCCTCGGTCAGCTCGGGCGCGGCCTGCACCGGCCTGCCGAAGAGCGTCTGCTGGCCGGGATCGGCCGCCGCGGTGAGCGGTGCAAGAGCGAGCGCGCAGGGGATCGAGATGTAGGCGATGGAGCGAGTCATAGGGGTCCGACAGCACGCTATCACAGCGATGCCGCGACGATCTCGACCGCCGCCGCGGGCCAGCGTGTGGCAGAGCATGCGCCGCCGCGTGGGCCGGGAGCGACAGGGGCAGCCGCTTTCCCGGGATTGCGGGCGCCTGTGCGGCCGATGAACGCCGGCTCATGATCTCCAGCGCGGACGAGAGATCGCGGACCGCTGCGTCGGCTTCACGCCCACCTCGCCGCGCGCCCGCCGCGGACGATCGTCATGCTGTCTCTTGGGCCAGGTACTTCGGGACCGGTCACATGTGGGCCCCGGCGACGACGGGTGCGGGCTCGGCCGCCAGGACCCGGCGCGGACGCGGAAGTTCGCGCGGCGGCGCGCCCGGGCCGCGAGCGCGTCCGTGGGCACCACCACACGGGAATTGGCTTCGGGCTGGCCGGCGCCGCGGGCGTGCCGTAGCCTGGAAGTTGTGCCTGCTGCGCTCCGGATCCTGTCGCTCTGCGCCGCCCTCGTCGCCCTGGGCTGCGCGAGCCGTCCGATCGGCGACGTGACGCTCGAACGCGGCAAGTCCGGGCGCGCGCTCGAGGATCTCGCGTTGGCGCAGAAGGGGGCCGCGGCGGTGGCCGTGGTCTCGACCGACGTCGGCCGCGGCCTCGCGTTCGTGGTCGACCCCGACGGCTATCTCATCACCAACCGCCACGTGATCGAGGACGCCGACCACATCGAAGACGTCTCGTTCCCGGCGCTCCGGCCCCCGCGCAGCTTCGCGGCGGTCCGCATCGTCTACATCGACCCGAGCCGCGACCTCGCGCTGATCAAGCTCGACGTCGACGCGCCGCTGCCGTCGCTGCCGCTGGCGACCGTCGGCTCGACGCCGATCGAGGACTACCTGCACCAGAAAGACCACGTGCTGCTGCTGGCGCGCCCGAGCGAGGACGACGGCGCGGGCGAGGGCGGCAAGCGGCCGACGGGGTTCGTGGCCCGCACCGGCAACGTCCGCGAGCTCGAGGTCTACAACCAGGCGGTCGGGCCGGGGGCGTTCTTCGAGCTGTCGCAGGCGGTGCGACGCGGGCAGAGCGGCGGGCCGGTGCTCGACCGCTTCGGCCGCGTGGTCGGGGTGGTCAGCTGGACGTGGAAGCACCGCGTGGGCGGCTACGCGATCCCGATCACCGAGGCGGCGCAGATGTTGAACGAGCGCCCGGCCATGGACACGCCGGCCGAGCAGAGCGCCCGCGCGGCGGAGCGGGCCCGCGGCTTCCTCAAGGCGCTCGACGGCGGTGACCTCGAGATCGCGCGGCGCATGATGTCGCCGACCTACAGCCGGAAGATCCGCCAGCGCACCATGACCACCATCGCCGAGCAGCTGCCGGGCGACGGACGCGCGGCGGTCCAGCAATTCGTGGCCGCGCTCGAGGACATCGTCGACTCCGAGCCCGCCGACGCCGAGGAGCTGCCGTTCTCCAAGGTCCAGGACGTCGTCCTCCGCACCGGCACCCGCGGCTTCATGGAGGCGCTCGGGGTCGAGGGCGCGCTGTCCAAGGACCAGGTCATCAGCTTCTTCTTCGAGTTCGCCCAGGCCTACGTCGGCGCCCGCTACTTCGCCGAGAGCGACCCCGACACGGCCATGAACGCGGCCATGATGCGGCTGCAGACCGTCGACGCCGCCCGCACCTTCGCGTTCGCCGAGGCCACCGGCCGCTTCAAGCGCGGCGCCCATCTCCAGGTCGAGCGGCTGGAGATCGTGCCCGGCGCCTACGCCCCGCACGCGGTCGTCACGCTGCGCAACAGCGACACCGACGGCCGCCAGCCGGCGACGCTGGTGATGCAGATGCGGCTCGAGTGGGGCGACTGGTACGTCGCCGAGCTGCAGACGGCCGGCGGCTGAGGCGAGCGAGGCGGGGCCGGCGATTCGCCGGGTATGTCTCGGACGACATGCCCGTTCAGGCATGTTCTTTCAGACATGCGCTCGGAGGCATGTCCCGACGGACACGCCAGAGCGCCTCACCGCTCCATCAGCTGCGCGAGGGTGCGGCGGACCAGGTCGTCGAGCGAGCTGGTGACGGGGCCGCTGGCGGTGAGCTTGGCCAGGGCGACCTCGACCTCCTTGACGCGCCAGCCGAGGTCGACCAGCACCTGCTTGGCCTCCTCGACGATCGCCGGCGACTCCGGCTCGGCCTTGGCGGGGGTCGGGCCGCGCGGGCCGCCCTCGAGCTCGGTGGCGAAGACCGCGACCTTGTCGCCGAGCGACAGCAGGATCTGCTCGGCCGTCTTCTTGCCGATGCCGGGGATCTTCGTCAGCATGACCTCGCGGCCCTGCGTCAGGTGGTCGACCAGCTCGGCCAGCGGGAAGCCGCCGAGGACCGCCATCGCGTGCTTGGGGCCGACCTTGGGCACGCCCTGCAGCAGCAGGAACAGCTGCTTCTCGGCCTGGGTGGCGAAGCCGAACAGCAGCAGCGCGTCCTCGCGGGCGTGGGTGTGGACCCACAGCGCGCAGTGCTCGTCGGGGTCGCCGACGGCGGCGAGGGTCTGCAGCGACACGCGCAGCTCGTAGCCGACGCCGCCGACGTTGAGGACGACGACGCCCTGCTTGGGGTCGCGATGGACGACGATGCCCGACAACCAGCCGATCATGGACCTGTCCTCCGGGGCAGCTTGGGCGCGTGCGCGTGGCACAGCGCGATGGCGAGGGCGTCGGCGGCGTCGGCCGTGGGAGCGCGCGCCAGGCCGAACAGCAGTTGCACGCGGGCCATGACGTCCTGCTTGCTGGCGCGGCCGTGGCCGACGACGGCGCGCTTGACGTAGGCGGGCGGATACTCGGCGACCTCGAGGCCGCGCTCGGCGGCGACGGCCATGACTGCGCCGCGGGCCTGGCCGAGCTTGAGCGCGGAGCTGGCGTTGACGCCGTGGAAGGCTGCCTCGAGGGACAGGACGCGCGGGCCGAACTCGACGATGAGCTCGGCGATCGTGCGGGCGAGGACGGACAGGCGGACGGGCATCGGGTCTTCCTCGCGCAGGCGAATGACGCCGCACTCGACGTAGGCAGGGCGGGTGCCGTGCCGGTGGTCGAGGAGGCCGTAGCCGACGATCCGCGTCCCGGGATCGACGCCGAGGATCCGCGTGGCGCCCGACAACGAAGTCCGCGGCCTAGGGGCCGTGCTCCTCCATGACTTCGTCAGGGAGGGTGGCGTTGGTGTAGCAGCTCTGGACGTCGTCGTGCTCGTCGAGCTTGGCCCACAGCTTGGCCACCGAGACCGCCACGTCGCCGTCGAGCGCCTTCTCGTTCTCGGGCTTGGCGATCCACTGCACGCCGCCGGTCGGCTCGAGGTCAGCGAGCTCGGTCTGCAGCCCGGCCAGGTCGCCCGGCGACGACATGATCGCCCAGGTCTCGCCCCAGTCCTGAATGTCCTCGCCGCCGGCCCCGAGCGCGCGCTCCATCAGCGCTTCCTCGCTGATCTTGGTCTTCGGGATCTCGAGCACGCCCTTGTGGTCGAACATCCAGGCGACCGCGCCGTTCGACACCATCTCGCCGCCCGACTTGCCGAAGGCGGTGCGGATCTCCGCGACCGTGCGGTTCTTGTTGTCGGTCAGCACCTCGACGATGAAGCACGAACCACCGGGACCGCGGCCCTCGTAGAGCACGTTCTCGAAGATCACGCCGGCCAGCTCGCCGGTGCCCTTCTTGATCGCCCGCTCCTGGTTCTCCTTCGGCATGTTGGCGGCCCTGGCCGCGAGGAGCGCGGTGCGCAGGCGCGGGTTGCCGGCCGGGTCGCCGCCGCCGTCCTTCGCGGCGACCATGATCTCGCGGGCGATCTTGGTGAAGATCTTGCCGCGCTGGGCGTCGAGCGCCCCCTTCTTGCGCTTAATCGTGGACCATTTGCTGTGGCCGGACATCCTGACGCAGGTCAGTACCACACGCGCCAGGCGGAAAAAAGCACCCCGCGGCGTGACCGACGCGGACCTCCCGGCCGCGTCCTCGCGGCCGCCCCGGGCGCGCGGGCGGTGGCGTCCGGAACGTGCGTTCGGCCCATGTGAGGTGCGCTGCGCCGGCCGGCGGCGATCGCGGCCAGGCTCGCTCGAGGCTGCGACGATCGGCGAGACGGCGAGCGCGGACGGGGTCGGCGAGGCGGAGCGGTCGTGGCGACGACCGGGGCACCGGCGAGACGGGCTGGCGTTGACGCCGTTCCGCGGCTCGCTCATGCGGCCTGCCGTCGCGGCCTAAAGGCGTCGCGCGGGCCTTCTCCGAGGGCGCCGGCGATCGCGTGGACTGCGGCCAGGATGCGGATCGCCGGACGGCGGATCGAGCCGCAGGGCGGCGACGCGGGTGGAGAGAGGGGCGATGCCGAGGCGTGCTTCCAAGAGCACGCGCGCCCGACGACGCTCGCGACCGCGAAACGGTCGGGCTCAATGCTCGATAGGACATGTCTTTCGAGACATGTCCTATCGCTCACGCGCCGTCGATGTGGCGGACGGTGCGGCGCTCGCCGAGGCGCTCGCGCAGGGCGGTGAGCAGGCGCTCGCGCAGGCCGGTGAACCGGCGCGCGGCGTCGCTGCGGTGGACTGCCTGGGTCAGGGCGCGGGGGTCGGCGACCAGGACGCACAGGCGGCGGGCGCGAGTGACCGCGGTGTAGAGCAGGTTGCGGCGGAGCATGACGTGGTGCTCGCCGAGCAGCGGCACGACCACGGCCGGGAACTCGCTGCCCTGGCTCTTGTGGATCGAGACGGCGTAGGCGAGCTGCAGCGCGTTCAGCTGCTTGCTGTCGTAAGGGACAGGGTCGCCGTCGACCTCGACGGTGAGGATCTGCCGCTCGGGATCGACGGCGGTGACGAGGCCGATGTCGCCGTTGAAGACGCCGCGCTCGTGGTCGTTCTTGGTCTGCATCACGCGGTCGCCGACGCGGAAGACCCGCGGCGGGCGGCCGGGCAGCACCAGCTCGGGCGCGCCGGCGGTGTGGTGGGCCTGGAGCGCGGCGTTGAGGGCCTCGGTGCCGGCCTTGCCCTTGTGCATCGGGCACAGCACCTGGACCTCGGTGCGCGGGTCGAGGCCGTAGGCCTTGGGGATCCGCTCGGTGATCGCCTTGAGCACGAGCTCGTGGGCGCGCTCGCTGTCGCGGGCCTGGACCACGTAGAACTGGCCGCCCTCGCTGCGGTCGGACTCGGGGACCTTGCCGCGCAGGATCGCGTGGGCCGAGGTGACGATCGACGAGCCCTCGGCCTGGCGGAAGATCTGGGTCAGGCGCACCACCGGGATCGGCGAGTCGGCGCGGTCGGCCGCGGCGAGGACGTCGCGGAGGACGTTGCCGGGGCCGACCGAGGGCAGCTGATCGGCGTCGCCGACCAGCAGGAGGCGGTGCTGGGGCGTGAGCGCCAGCAACAGCGCCTCGGCCAGCGGGAGGTCGAGCATCGACGCCTCGTCGATCACGACCAGGCCCTCGGGCAGCGGGTTTTGGGCGTTGTGGAAGAACTCGCCGGTGCCGCCCTCGATCTCGAGCAGGCGGTGGATGGTGGTCGCGCGCTGGCCGGTCGCCTCGGCCAGGCGCTTGGCGGCGCGGCCGGTCGGCGCGGCCAGCAGCACCGGCGACTCGTTGGCGAGCGCGGTGTCGATGATGGCGCGGGTGACGGTGCTCTTGCCGGTACCTGGCCCTCCGGTCAGGATCACCAGGCCGGCGTCGCGGATCGCCGCGATCGCGGCCAGCTGGCCCGCCGACAGGCCCGGCGGCGGGTCGACGGCGGTCCAGCGGCCGCGGCCCTTGCCGGCGCCGAGGGCGATGTCGGTGAGGATCTCGGCGACGTTGCGCTCGGCGTCGTAGAAGCGCGGCGGGTAGCACAGCGGCGGCAGCGGCTCGCCCTCGTCGCTCTCGCGCTGATCGAGGACGAGCGCGCCGGAGCGGACCAGGGCCATCGCGGCCGGCTCGATGCGGGCGGGCGGCAGCTCGAGCAGGCGCTCGGCGTTCTGCACGAGGATCGGCATCGGCAGGGCGCAGTGGCCGTTCTGCTCCGACTGCTCGAGGGTGTGGAACAGGCCGGCCTCGATGCGCTCGTCGCTCTCGAGGTCGACGCCGAGGGCGCGGGCGATCTTGTCGGCGGTGATGAAGCCGATCCCGCGGACCTCGCGGGCCAGGCGGTAGGGGTGCTGGCGCAGGACGTTGAGCGCGGTCTCGCCGAAGCGCTGGCTGATCGCGTCGGCGAAGTGGGTCGGCAGGTCGAGCTCGAGCAGTTGATTCTCGATCTCCGCCGTCGGCCCGCCGCGCGCGGTGTGGTGGGCGACGATCCGCTCGAGCGTCTTGGGACCGATGCCCTCGACCTCGAGCAGGCGGCGCGGCGACTTGTCGAGGATCGCCAGGGTGTCGAGGCCGAAGCGCTGGACGATCCGCTCGGCCTTCTCGGCGCCGAGGCCGGGGTAGCGCTCGAGGCGGCGCTGGATGCCCGGCAGGGTGGTCGGGGCCTTGGCGGCGATCCTGGCGAAGTTGAACTGCTTGCCGTAGTTCGGGTGGTGCGTCCACTCGCCCGCGGCCGTGACCTGCATGCCCTCCTCGATGCCGGTCGAGCGGCCGACCCACGTCTGCGGCGCGACCTCGCCGGGCCGCACGACCCGCAGGACGGTGTAGCGGGTCTGCGGGTTGTGGTGGACGACGCGGAGCACGGCCCCCTCGATCCGCTCGCCGGCGGCCTCGTTCTCGGGGGTCTCGGGGGTCGCCATGCGGCGGCGGAGCATCGCCGATCGCGCGCCGATCGGCAACGTTCACGGCCCGAGGCCCGGGTTCGCGCGGCCGCTCGGGTGCGGCGCCCAGGCGGCGGGGGTGTCGCAGCCGGCCGGGTCACGGGCAAGCGAGCGCCCCGGGAGATCGCCCGGGTCGTGCCAGCCGCCGTAGCTGTCCAATACGACAGGTCCTTTCGCACCTGCCTCGAAGACCAGGGCGAGCGCCTCGCCGGGGCTGTTCTTGAGCCCGCCGGAGCCCAGCGAGGCGTCGACCCGCAGCAGCGAGGCGCCCGGCGGCGGGCCCGGGTCGTCGCCCTGGGCCGGGTCGTAGGCGGCCGGGACGACCAGGTGGCGCTGGCCGGGCGCGGAGGTGAACGGGGGCAGCGGGTCGCCGCCGCCGGGGTCGAGGGCGCCCGCGGGGCCGTCGACGAGGCGCAGGCCGGTGACGAGCAGGGGCTCGCCGGCGGCGCGGAGGTCGGCCAGTTCGACGAACTCCTGGACGGGCTCGCGGCCGCGCGGGTTGGCGAGCACCTCGGCCAGCGCCAGCGGCGGAGCGGCGCGATCGAAGCTGTCCCCGAGGACATGTTCCTCCGAGATCTCCGCGGCGCGACCCGCGAGGTCCCAGGCCTGCAGCATGGCGGTGACGCGCGCGCCGGGGGGCGCGTCGAGGCGGAGGCCGAGGTCGACGGGGCCGGCCGGGGCGACGACCTCGCGCGCGCGGGGGCCGACGGCCAGACGCAGGCGCAGGGGCTCGCGGGCGTGCAGGCGGGCGTGCAGGCAGCGGCCGACCAGCGCGAACGACAGGCCGGTGAGGTCGGGCGGGGCGCGGTCGGGGCCGGGGCCGGTGCGGAAGGCGGCGAACTCGCGCGGGGCGACCGCAGGGCGGCCGGCGCGGTCGCGCAGGCTGCCGCCGCCCAGCTCGTAGACGACGCCGGGGGCGAGGGGCTCGGAGGGCCTCCAGGACAGGCACAGGCCGGGCACCCAGCCGGGACAGGGGACCGGGTCGCGCAGCTCCAGCGGAGCGGCGTCGGCGCTGCGCAGCTCGAGGGCGTCGCCGGGGGCGGCGACGACCGGACGGGCGAAGGCGGTCTCGACGCGGGCGAGATCGGTGGGCACGAGATCGGCGCCCGGCGGCGGCGAGACCAGCCGCGGCGCGGGGCCCGAGCTGGCAGGACCGGCGGTGACGAGGTCGCGCCGCCACACCGCGGCCTCGCCGTCGTCGTCGACCAGCGGGGCGCCGCGGCGGTCGCGGGCGAACACCAGCAGGCTGTGCCGGGCGTGCGCCGCGAGCGGGCGCTCCGGGCTGATGCGCGCCCGGGTTCCTGGTCGATCGGGCATGTCCTCGAGGACAACCGAGACTGCGATCGCCCCGTCGAGCGGGTCGCCGCGCTCGAGCGCGCGCAGGTCGGCGTCGCGGACCGGGTCGATCTGGCAGCGCCCGCGCTCGCAGCTGCCCTCGTCGCACTCGGGGGTGAGCTCGCAGGCGCCGACGGTGTCCCAGGCCAGCAGGGCGACGCGCAGCCGCCTGCCGTCGAGCGGCTCGCTGAAGTCGACCCGCCACGGACCGGCGACGGGGACCTCGACGGCGCGCGGGCCGGGGAAGTCGCTGGCGACCACCCGCGGGCCGTCGAGGTCGGCGTCGAGGACGAAGTCGATGCAGGAGGGCGCGAAGGCGAGGGCGAGGAGCAGCCGGAGTCTCACACCGAGAGGTCGCTCGGCGGCGGGGATGGTTTGCACGCAGGCGATGTGAGGAGAGGCGCCAACGCGAGTTGGGGGGGGCGCAGGGGGCGTCGAGGCGGCGGAGCTGGTCGGCGAGCACCGCCGTCCAGGGCCATTCGGACATGTCTTGGAGGTTATGTCCAAGAGGACATTCACGACCGCAACGCAACGGCATCACGCCGGCGGTGAAGCGCTCCTCCTCGAGCTGCGGGCTGTCCTGCAGGCGCAGGAGGTCGACGCCGCCTGGGCGACATCTCGTCTGATTCTACCCGACGTGCCCGTCGCGCCGCCGAGATGACCCTTTCGACATGTCCTTTAGAGCATGGCGAAATGGACAGGCTCATGGTCAGCGCAGCAGCGGCATCACGTCGGCGGCGAAGCGCTCCATCTCCTCGAGCTGCGGGCTGCACTGGAGGAGCAGGAGGTCGACGCCGGCGGCCTCGAAGCGGCGGATCTGGTCGGCGACCTGGGCGGGGGTGCCGACCAGGCCGGCGCGCAGGCCCCGGTTGGAGACCGAGTAGTCCTCGCGGCTGACCTGCTGCTCGAGCTGGGTGTTCTGCAGGAAGTCGCGGTAGTTGGCGTAGCCGGGCGAGCCCTCGGAGACGTCGGTGATCCGCGCGCGCTCGCGTTCGGCCTCGGCCTCGCTGGCGCGGACGATGACGTAGGCGGCCATGCCGTGCTGCATCGGCGGCAACGCGAGGGCGTCCCGGCGGCGGCGCATGTCGGCGATCTTCGGGGCCACCCGCTCGGGCGGGTCGCCGTGCATGACGTAGGCGTCGCAGGCGCGGGCGATCAGCGACTTGGCGGCCTCCGACTCGCCGCCGGCGTAGAGCACCGGCCGGCGCGTCGGCTTGGGCTCGAGCACGCAGCCGTCGACCTCGTAGTACTGGCCGCGGAACGAGAACTCGGGCTCGCTCCAGGCGCCGGTGACGACGCGCAGCCACTCGTCGGTGCGGGCGTAGCGGTCGTCGTGGCGCTCGAAGCGGACGCCGTAGCGGCGGGCCTCGTCGGACCACCACGAGGAGACGACGTTGAGCGCGAGCCGGCCGTTGCTGATCCGATCGAGGTTGGCGGCCTGCTTGGCGAAGATCGCCGGGCTGTGGAAGGTCGGCCGCACCGCGACCATGAGCTCGAGGCGGCTGGTGACCGCGGCCAGGGCTGCGGCGGTGGTCCAGGCGTCGAGCGCCGGCGCGGCCGGGCCCTTGATGTCGTTGAGGAACAGCTCGGCGACGAGGGTCAGGTCGTAGCCGAGCTCCTCGCTGCGCACCGCGAGCCTCCGCGCGTAGTCCCAGGTGGCCGCCATGCCCTCGTCGGGCACGTTGCGCAGCCAGCCGCCGAACACGGGGAGCCAGTAACCGAAGCGCATGTCCGTTCCTACATGGTCGAAAGGTCAGATTCCGGCTTCCCAGCGCGCCTGCAGGTAGTCGACGCAGCGGGCGAAGGCGTCGAGGCCGACGACGTTGGGGGCGTCGGCGACGAAGTTCGAGAGGGCGTTGATGTCGTAGTAGTAGATCTCGCCGTCGCGGTCGTCGACGAGGTACTCGACGCCGCCGACGTCGAGCGCGGCGGCCTCGGCGATCGCCTCGACGGCGCGGATGACCTCGGGCGGGGGCGTGTAGCCCTGGACGCGCATGCCCGTCTTCGGGGCATCGAGGGCGCACGCCGAGCGCACGAGGTCGCGGCCGTCGGCGGTCTGACAGGCGTCGGCCGGGCACAGGTTGAACGACGAGGGCGGGGGGAACACCTCGATCGCGTAGAGGAACTTGCGACCGACGACCTCGACCCGCACGATCCGCCCGCCGCGCAGCGGGCAGAGCTCCTGCACGAGCGCGGTCTGGTCGACGCCGAGGTCGAGCTCGCCATGATCGGTGGCCTCGGCGGCCTCGGCGAGCTCGCCCGGCGTGTCGAAGCGGCGGATGCCGGCCCCGCTGCCGCCGACGTTGGCCTTGACGAGGATCGGCCAGCGCAGGCCTTCGGCGGCCGGGAGCGCCTGGCTGGCGTGGTTGATGACGCGCGCCCGCGGATAGCCGAGGCCGAGGTCGTCGAGGAGGCCCAGCTGATCGGCCTTGGAGACCTCGTAGCGGTAGACGGCGCTGCCGTTGACGACGGGGATCTTGCGCCGCTCCCAGTGCCGCAAAATTGCGAGGGTGTAATGCGTGGTCTGGCCGCGGCCGCGCAGATAGGCGGAGGGGCTGGCGCGGTTGAACACGAGGCCGTAAGGCGGCTCGCGCTCGGCCGGGTCGAAGCAGCTCCGATCGGCGGCGAGACGCACGACGGGCAGGCCGCGCCGCTCGAGCTCGCTGAACAGGGGGCGAAACCAGTCGGGGTGCTCGTAGAAGATGGCGATGGGACCAGGCATCTTCGCAGTGCGCGCAAGTTAGCGCGCGGCGCGCTGCATGGGCAAGCGGGTCCTTGCATCGAGTGCGCGCGCGGTCGACACTGCCCCGGGCCCGAGAATCCTTGTTCGCCGCCTGCGCCATCGCCCTCGCGCTCGCGCCGTCGCCCGTCGCCGATGCGACGCCGGCGACGCCTCCGGGCGTTCCGCAGGAGCCGTCCTTGGTGCCGGGCGCGACGCCGGCGACGCCGCCGGGCGTGCCGGAAGGGCCGAAGCTGCCGCCCAGCACGCCGCTGGCGGTTCAGGTCGAGCAGGGCCCGCCGGTGCCCGAGCTGCCGGAGGCGAGCGTGCCGGTCACGCCGCCCGCAGGTCGACGCTTCCGCAAGCGGACCCGTCGTCAGCGCGACAATCGCCACCGACTGCTGCCGCTGCCGCACCTCAGCTCGCAGCCGGCCACCGGCCTGACTCTCGGCGGCTCGCTCAACTACGCGTACCGCCTGCCCAACGACAACTTCAACCGCGTGTACGGCCTCGCGTGGTCGCGCGTGTCGACCAAGCTGGTGCAGGACCACATCCTCAGCGCCCGCATGCGCGACATGCTGGGCCGGCGCGAGATCTTCAACTTCGGCTTCTGGGCCTCGCTCGACCCCGTCTATCCGTTCTACGGGGTCAACAACCACGGCACGATCACGCCGGCGGAGCTGACGTCGCCCTACAACCTGGTCCGCATGGACAACTGGGGCGGGTGGTTCACCTTCGAACACCCGCTGTACACCGTCGAGCGCCCGGGCCGCGCTCCGGGCACGCTGCGCCACTACTCGGGGATCTTCTACTACGTCGACGTGATCCGGGGGTACCCGAACAGTCGACTCGTGGAAGAGCTGCCGAGCGCGGAGGGGACGTGGCGGCGCGGGATCGTCCGCCTCGGCCTGACGTGGGACAGCCGCGACAACGACTGGAGCCCGACCGAGGGCAGCCTCATCGACGTGACGTTCGACGCGGCCGGCAAGTGGACCGGGTCGACGTCGAACTGGGGCCGCTTCCACTCGACGATCCGCCACTACTGGACGCTGGGCCAGTCGAAGGTGGTGCTGGCCCACCGCTTCACGTTCGACACCCTGTGGGGCGAGCCGCCGCTGATGACGCTCGGCGAGTTCGGCGGGCTGTTCCCGATGGACGCCTACGGCGGCGCGTACGTGGGTCGCGGCTTCGGCCGCCGCCGCTTCATCGGCAAGCACAAGGCGACGGCCGCGTTCGAGCTGCGGTTCGCCCCGGTGGAGTTCAAGATCCGCCGCCACACGCTCGGGGTCGGCCTCGAGCTGTTCGTCGAGGCCGGCCTGGTGTCGCAGACGATGGCGGACCTCCTCAAGTACTGGTACGTGTCCGGCGGCCCGGGCCTCCTGCTGATCTGGGACCGCTTCGTGGTGTTCCGCGTCGAGGGCGGTTTCGGCAAGGAGGGCGGGGCGCTCTACCTGCAGAGCGAGCACGCGTTCTGAGGACATGTCCTCAGGGACATGTCAGGAAGAACCTGCTCCGATGCCGGTCCCGGCGCCGCGTGTCGGACGAGGTGCGGCGGCCTGGCGCGCGGTGCTCCCCGGCGCCATGGACGGCCCCGCGCGCGTGAGTCGGCTGCGGCGCCGGTCGGTGGATCGGCAGCGGGGCGGCCGGAGGATGTGGTCCAATGCGGATATGGAACGACGTATCGGGGGCCATCGGGTCCCCTTCGCGGTGGTCGGGCTGGACCTGGAATTGCGGGTCACCGAGTGGAACGAGAGCGCCGAGCAGCTGCTGGGAGCGACGCGCGACGAGGCGATCGGCCGCGAGATCGCGGCGCTGGTGCCGACGCGTGGCGGTGACTGGCGAGCTGTCCTCGAGGACAGCCGAGTCGCGCGCACGACGCTGGCCGACGGGCGCACGATCGAGTGGACGCCCGCGGCGGAGCACGACGACGCGGGCGCGCGGATCGGGGCGGTCTGCTACGGGCGCGAGGTGACGGAGGCGGTGGCGGCGGAGAAGCGGGTGCAGATCGAGCAGGCGGCGCTGGGCGCGTTCGTGAGCCACTTGCCGACGGTGGTCAGCGTGTTCGACCGCGACGGCAACTACATGCTGCTCGAGGGCAAGGGGCTCGAGTCGATCGGCCTCACGCGCAATCAGTTCGTCGGTCAGAGCGCCTACGCGATCTACGGGGAGTCGGACTCGTCCGAGTTCATCCGCCGCGGCCTGGCCGGCGAGATCATGCCGATGACCGTGCTCGAGGGGTTCGAGAAGATCTGGGAGAACTGGCACATCCCGCTCCCTCTGGGCGGCGACGCGGGCCTGGTGACGATCTCGCTCGAGGTCACGGCCACCCGCATGCGCGAGCGGGAGCTGCTCGAGAAGATCGAGCTGATCGAGCGCCAGCAGCGGGTCATCCGCGAGCTGTCGACGCCGATCATCGAGGTGTGGGAGGGCGTGCTGGCGCTGCCGATCATCGGCCTGGTCGACAGCGTGCGCACGGCGGAGATCATGGACAGCCTGCTGCAGCACGTGTCCCGCATGCGCGCTCGCCATGCGATCCTCGACATGACGGGGATCGAGGTGGTCGACACGTCGACCGCGAACCACTTGATCGCGATGATCCGCGCGATCCGCCTGCTCGGCGCGGAGGGGGTGATCACCGGCATCAACCCCGGCATCGCCCAGACGATCGTCACCCTCGGCGTCGACCTGCGCGGGATCCACGTGTTCGCCACCCTGCGCGAGGCGCTGAAGCACTGCATCGGCGCGGCGAAGGCGTGAGCGCGAGGGGGCGCGGTCCGACTTGCCCGCACAGCGGGGCCGCGGGGCGTCGCGGCCGTGCTGGCGCGAATGAACCGAAGGACATGTCCTCGGGTACAGCTTTCTGAGCAGGGCGGAGCCCTCGGGAGGCCGCGGCGGAGGCCGGACGCGCGTCGGCCCGCGGGGCAGGGCGCCGCGGGCCGAGCTGGCGGGCGAGGAGCCGCGCTCAGAAGCGGTAGTTGAGGCCGAGGCCGCCGCCGTCGAAGCGGGGCATCGGCTGGACGGCGAGGCCGGACTTGCCGAGCGGGATGCCGGCGAGGCCGCGCTCCCACCGCTTGAAGCGGGAGTAGCGGACGGCGCCGACGAGGCCCATGGCGAAGGTGGCGATCTGGATGCCGGAGACGAGGAACAGGCCGAAGGTCTCGCGCGCGCTGTCGGAGTTCTGCGAGGCCAGCATCGGGCCGATGAACGGGACCATCAGCGCCTTGCCCATCTCGCGGCAGTCGTACTTGGTGCGGTTGCAGCCGCCGTGGCCGTCGTGGCTCATGGCGCCGGCCCAGGCGGTGAGCAAGTAGGTGGTGCCGAACATCGAGAAGCCGGCGATCATGAGGCCGAGGCCGCGCTTGGGCGGCGGGGGCGGACGCCGCGGAGCCACGGGCGGGGCCGGCGGCGGGGCGACGATCACCGTGGTGGTGGTCGGGCCGCGCAGCGAGGGGTCGTTGTACGGTTGCACCGTCGGCGCGGTGACGACCACGGCCTCGGTCACCACCGGCTCCGGCGGGGCCGGCGGCGCCTCGGGCACCGGGACGGCCTCGACGATCACCTCGTGCGTGCCGGCCGGGGCGTAACCCGCCGGGACGTCACCGTCCGCGTGCAGCTTGAGGAGGTAGGGGCTGGCGGCGGCGGTGTTCGGGACCAGCGGGAGGCCGACGAGGCTGACGGCGGCGGTGAGGGCGGCGATGCGTGACGTGAACATGAGGACAGGTCCTTGCGTTCAGGTGACCGTTTGCGAGGGGTGGGCCGCGGAGCGTGGTGAAGACGCAGAGCGTGGCGAGGACGCGGAGCAGAAGACGCGGAGCGTGAGGTCAGAAGCGGGCGCCGAGGGTGAGGGTGCCGCCGTCGAGGAAGCGGGTGGGGGCGACGCCGAGGCGCAGCTTGTTGCCGAGCTTGAGGCCGTCGACGCCGACGTAGCGCGGCTCGCGGCCGTCGCGGACGAACTGGACGGTGCCGATGATGCCCATGGTGAGGCCGGCGATCTGGACCAGCGCCGGGAAGGCCATCAGGACCTTCGGCGTGATCGCGTCGGTCTCGATGTACGGGATGGCCATGAACGGGCCGATCGCGGGGATCAGGCTGAAGGCCGCGGCGTTCTTGCAGTTGGGGTTGCGGGTCAGGTTGCAGGTGTCGTGGACGATGGCCGCGACGAAGGCGGTCGCCAGGTACGACGAGCCGAACATGACCCAGCCGCCGATCATCAAGCCCTTGCGGCGCTTGCGGGGCATCGGCGGAGGCGGCGCGTAGCCGACGGTGGGGGTGGTGCCGGGGTCGGCGTAGGGCTGCGGGCCCTCGGCGACCGGGGCGGCCGCGGCGGGGTCGGCGTAGGGCTGGGGCGCGGCGACGGGGGCCGGCGCGGCGGGGGCCGGAGCGGCCGGCGCGGGGCCGGTCTCGACGGTGACGGTCGTCTCCGTCGGCTGGACGTTGGAACGAAGGGACAGGTTCGCAGGGACATGTCCCCAAGGACTGGCGAAGACCTCGGGGCAGGCGAGCGTGACGGCGAGAGCGGCGGCGAGCGGGGCGGCGCGGCGGATCATGCTGAGCTCCTCAATGGGGGCGAGCGTGCATTAGTTTGCCCCCGGCACCTGGCCTCAGCAAGACGCGTACTTCCGCCCGACGCCGAGGGGCCGGCCGCAAGTCTGCGAGATTGTTCGAGGCCGGCCGGCTGCGCGCGGCGACGGGCGGCCGCGGTGTGGCGAGACGCAGCGCCGCCGCGGCGTGGCGCGACGCGACGATCAGGTGGCCGCGGCCGGGGCGGGGGTGAGCGGGAAGCGGACCTGGAGCTCGGCCCCGCCGCCCGGCCGCGCGACCGCCACGGCCTCGCCGCCGTGCCCGCGGGCCAGCTCGCGCACGAGGGCGAGGCCGAGGCCGGTGCCCGGGGTGTGGGCGTCGCGCTCACGGGCGACGCGGTAGAAGCGGTCGAACACGCGGTCGCGGTCGGCCTCGGGGATCCCAGGGCCGCGGTCCTGGACGCGCAGGACCGCGTGGTCGCCCCGGGCTGCGAGCTCCACGCGCAGGCCGGCCGCGCGCGCGTCGGCGGCGTACTTGAGGGCGTTGTCGAGGAGGTTGACGAGGATCTGCTCGACGGCCTGCGGGTCGCTGCGGACGGTCACCGGCTCGTCGGGCAGAGCGAGCTCGACCGGGGGGAAGCCGCGCCGCTCGACGTGACGCGCCTGGTCGTCGACGATGTCGCGGATCTGCGCGGCGAGATCGCCCGGCCGCAGCTGCAGGACGCGCCGGCCCTCCTCGAGCTGGGCGACCGCGAGGACGTTCTCCACCAGGCGGCTCAGTCGCACGCTCTCGTGGGCGAGGTCGTCGTAGAAGACGGGCAGCCGCTCGGACGCGACGAGGCCCTCCTGCAGCATCTCGGCGTGCATCCGCAGGGTGGTCAGCGGGGTCCGCAGCTCGTGCGAGACCGCCGACACGAAGGCGGTCTTCTGCGCCGACAGCTCGTCGGACCGCCGCGCGGCCCGGGCGATGGCGACGATCGCCGCCGCGACCACGCCGCCGAGGCCGAGCAGGACGCCGAGCTGCAGCGCCAGCGAGCCGCCGGGCGGAGGCGCCGGGGCGGGGAAGCAGAACGAGAGGTCGGGCAGGACCTCGTCGTGGACCGGCCGCGCGAGCGCGCAGGAGGCGGTGGCGGCGGACGCGGCGAGCGTCGGGGTGGCCTCCGGCAGGGCGTGGCGGGCGACCAGCGCGGTGAGCCACTCGCCCGCGAGCCGACCGCGGTCGAGCACCGCCCCCTGGACCGAGCCGGCGCCGGCGTGGCTGACGACCCGCTGGAGGACGACGGTCTCGCCGAGCCGCAGGTAGGCCATCGGCGAGTAGTCGAGGCTCGGACCTGACTCTTGGGGAATGTCCTCGACGACATGTTTCTTCGGCAATGTCCTACCGGACCCGTCCGAAGGGACATTGCCCTTGAATGAGGCCGGGCGCTGCTGCTGCTGGATCGCCTCGAACACCGGCTCGGCGCTGGCCTGCTGCGGCGGGGGGGCGCTCTGGGCCTGCTGGCTCTGGATCGCGTCCCAGGTGACGAGGTTGCGGCTGGTCTGCGGCAGGCGGACCTTCTGGGCCCGCTCGGCGGCGAGGGCGTCGCCGCGGCGGGCGTCGGCGAGGTCGCGGTAGGCGGCGTTGCCCATGTCGTTGAGGGCGAGGGTGAGCGACTGGTCGCCGGCCGGGGCGGCGCTGCCGAAGCTGAGGGCGCGCAGCGGGGCGAACTCGGGGCCCGCGACGGTGGCCTCGACGGCGAGGGCGCGCGGCGACCCGCCGGGTTCGAGCGCGTAGGGGGTGCGCACGCGGCCGTCGGGATCGAGCTGGAAGTAGGCGGAGATCCGCGGGTCGTCGGGCTCGCCGGCCAGCGGCGAGAGGGCGACGGCCTCGCCGAGCGCGAGCACCTCGGGCGGGCGGTAGAAGCGGCCGTAGTGCTCGAACGGGCGCGCGTCCTCGCGGCGGCGCAGCTCCTCGAGGCTCTCGCGCACGGCGGCCCGCAGCAGCTCGGCGGCCTGGACCAGCTCGTCCTGGCGCTGCTCGGCGAGCATGGTGCGCTCGCGCAGGCCGGCGAACAGCCAGCCGAGAGCGAGGGCGAGGGTCGGCGCGGCGACCCCGAGGCCGAGGGCGAGGGTGCGGCGGCGGGCGGGGCTCATCGCGCGTCCCAGCGGTAGCCGCGGCCGCGGACGGTGCCGATCCAGTCGTCGCCGCCGGGCAGCTGGCGCAGCTTGCCGCGCAATTGGAGGATGTGGACGTCGACGGTGCGGGTGCGGACTGTGCCGTCGTGGTAGCCCCACACCTGGGTGAGGAGCTCCTCGCGGGTGACGCCGACGCCGGGCCGCGTGCGCAGGAAGTCGAGGATCAGGCCCTCGCGGGCGGTGAGCTCGAGCTGTCCCCCGGGCCAGGTGATGCCGAGGCGGGCGAGGTCGACGAGGACGTCGCCGACGCGGAACGACTGACTGGCAGGCGCCGGCCGGGCGCGGCGGAGCAGGCCGCGCGCGCGGGCGAGGAGCTCGCGGATCCCGAACGGCTTGGTGACGTAGTCGTCGGCCCCGGCGTCGAGGCCGGCGACGATGTCGGCCTCGGCCCCGCGCGCGGTGAGGACGAGGACCGGCACGAGGTCGCCGCGGGCCCGGGTCTGCCGCAGGACGCCGAGGCCGTCGACGCCCGGCAGCATGATGTCGAGGAGGACCAGGTCGAACTCGGCGCAGGCGAGCCGCGCGAGCGCGGCGTGGCCGTCCTCGGCGACCTCGAGGTTGTAGCCCTGCGAGCGGAACAGCTCGACGAGGCCGTGACGGATCGCCGGCTCGTCCTCGACGATCAAGATCCGCGGGGCAGGCTCGGTCACGCCGAGGATCGTGGCACAGATCGCGGCGGCGTCGGTAAGAGGTCGGTAAAAGCTCGCGGGCGGGGAGCAGAGGGGCCCTCCGGCGAGCTCGGTGGGGGCGCGGGCGCACAAAGGGGCGACGCGCGCCTCACCGCGGTCGCGGTGGCAGGTTCGGCCGAGGTGCGGGTGGGATGTCCGCGGGGACAGGTGATCGGGGCGCGGGAGGGATGTCCGCGGGGACAGGTGAGCGGGGCGTGGGAGGGATGTCCGCGGGGACAGGCGGAGAGCATGCCGCGGACGGGTGACATGACCTTTGGGACATGTCACTCGATCGTCGTCGCGACGAACCCCGGCGGCCCGAGGGGAAGCCGGGGTCCGCGGCGGGGCGCGATCAGTTGGAGGCGAAGGTGGGCAGCTCGACGCGGGGGCCGAGGGTGAGCTCGACGTGGCCGAGGCCGTGGAACTGCTCGCCGTCGATCACGGGGTTCAGGGCCTCGCCGTCCTCGGCGGTGATCCGCACGCGGCGGGCCTTGTCGTCGTAGACCTTGCGGCCGAGGATCGGGGTGCCGAGGACGATGTTGGGGACGTTGGCGACGACGCCGATCGGGGTGGTGTCGAGCGCCTGGAAGTGGAGCACGCCGCCCTCGCGGGCGTGGCGGAAGCAGCGGACGACGCCGGCGAGGTTGATGTCGATCGCGCCGACCTGCATCGAGGCGAAGCTGGCGAACGGGAGCTCGCGGCCGTCGACCTCGACCCGGGCGCGCGTGGGCCGGAAGAAGTCGGTGGCGTAGCTGCGCATCTCGTCGGGGATGAAGCGCTGCAGCGGCGGGGCGAGGTTGCTGGCGAGGGTGCTGACCAGGGCGCCGCCGGCCGCGGCGCCGATGACCCCGGCGATGGCGAGGGCGCCGCGCTCCTTGGGCAGGGCGTAGAAGCGGTCGAAGAACGCCTGGGCGACGCCGCCGAGCGCGGCGGCCAGGCCGACGCGCTCGAACGCGGGCGCCTGCGGGCTGTCCGAAAGTTCCTGTCCGATCGGCCTGCCGACGATCTTGCAGGTGTCGATCGTGACGGTGGGGATCGGCTCGCCGCGCTCGAGCCGGCCGACCAGGCGGCGGACGATCGAATCGGCGTCGCCCTTGAGCCCGGCCTTGCGGGCGACGAAGTCGACGGTGCCGCCGTTGGTGGGGACGACGATCGGGAGGCGGGCCGCGCCGGTCTGCTGGGCGTCGGCGTGGAGGGTGTTGAGGACCCAGTGGAGGGTGCCGTCGCCGCCGTCGCACACGAAGTAGCGGCAGCCGGCCTCACGCAGGTTACGAATTGCCCGCGGGAGTTCGTCGAGGCGGCGGGTCTCGACGACCGCGCCGTAACGGCCGACGGCCTGCTCGAGGGCGCGCCGACGCTGCGGCCGGCGGTAGTTCTTCTTCGAGTTGGGGTTGGTGATGATGCCGACGTCCATTGCGACCCCGAAGTGCCGAGGGATGACGATACGCGCCCCGATCGGGAGGGACAAATTCTGACGCAGGCTTGCTGAGCACGCCGTCCTGCATGACGCAGGCGGTGTGCAATCGAATGCGCAGTGCGTCACTCCGACAGCGCGGCGCAGCGGCGGCGGAACATCGATCCCGCGGCGAGATGCTCCGCCGCGTCGAGCGGCTGCGCAGACCGGTGCGCACGGCGATCGCGGCGCTCGTGAGCGAAGGTCGGGCGCCGCCGCGTCCGCAAGCCCGCGGGCCAGGGCCGATCCCCCCGAGCGAGCGCCGCGCGCAGTGACGCGCGCCGACGAACTGCTTTCTCAGGTGTCCCGAAAGTCAGGCACGGAAGCCGGCGGGGGCGGCGCCCGCCGGGCGGCCGAGTCGGGCCTGCCTCCGAGGGCATGCCCTTAAAAACATGTCCCGAGAGACCGATCGAAGCGGACCGCCGTCGCGGTCGTCATGTCGCTGCGCCGGAGAGGTGGCGGCGGAACGCGGCCAGGGCGACGGCGGCCCGCTCGCGCACCGCGAGGTCCGGGTCGTCGTTGGCCATCGCTTCCAGCAGCGGCAGGAACTCCGGCCAGGTCGGATACGCGGCGGCGTTGAGCGCCTTGCTCCGCAGCGACGGCTCTTCGTCGGCCAGCAGCCGGGACAGATGGTCGAACACGCGGGGCTCGAACGAGGGCGGCGCGAGCACGCCGAGCGAGGCGATCACCGGGAAGGCCCGCGCCGCGCGCGGGTCCACGGCCAGGGCGGCGAGGAGCGTCGCCAGCGACAGGCCGTCGAGCTCGTCGATCGCCCCGGCGGCCAGGCTCGCCTCCTCCGCGCCGTCGACGACGAGGTAGGCGATGCTCAAGAAGCGATCGTCGAGCCGGTGCAGCCGCGTGGCCCCGTCGCGGCTGGCCCAGATGACCTCCTCGGGGTTGGCGTCGCTCTCGGGGATCTTGTCGTAGAAGACGAGGCCGCGGTCGGCCGCGAAGCAGGCGACCTTCCACTGGGTGAAGCGATCCTCGATGACGATGCGCTGCATGGTGCGGCTATCCCGAAGGACATGCTCTCAGGGACATGTCCCGAGAGGCTAGTCCTTCTTGCGCGTGAACCAGGCGCGGATGCCGGCGAACAGGCCGACGATGGCGAGGACGATGAACTTGCCGCCCTTGGCGAGGAGGGCGAACAGGCCGGCCTTGGCGGCCAGCTTGCCGGCGATCAGGCCGCCGATGCCGTAGGCGGCGACGGTGTCGATGTCGGGGTTGAAGTCGCTGTAGCGGTTGCCGTCGTCGAACTCGACCAGGCCGTAGATCTTCTCCATCTCGGGGCGGATGTCGGCCAGCTGGCTCATGCCGGACACCGCGTTGAGCTCGAGCACGCCCTTGCGGCCGAGCACGCGCACCGCGTAGTTGAGCGAGTTCTCGCCGCCCTCGTCGCCGCCCAGCTCCTTGGCCCAGTAGAGGCTGTGGCGCGCCTGGTCGTAGTGCGGCGGCTCGGCCCAGCCGACCAGGTGCATCGCGGGGAAGCCCATGGCCTTGCGCGACTCGTTCTCCTTCTCGGTCGCCTCCTTCATCTGCGCCAGCAGCTCGTCGTAGTCGATGCCGGCGGCGTCGGCGTCGTCGACGTGGCCCTCCTCGACGTAGGAGACGACGACGCCCCAGCCGCGCGGGTCGGCCGGGCTCAGCTTGGCCGGGACGATCATGCCGAGCGGCTGCTCGCCGGGCGGGTTGTGCCACGCCTCCTCGATCACGCGCCGGGCGTCGGCCGGGCCGAGGAAGCGGTAGTCCTGGCCGAGGTGCAGGGTGGCCAGGCCGTCGCCGACCTTGATGTCACCTGTCTGATAGGTCAGCTTGCCGTCGAACTCGGCGGTCATGAGGGTCGCCAGGCCCTCGGCGATCATCTTCTCGTCGTCGCTGAGCGCCTCGCCGCGATCCATCTTGCCGGCCAGCGCCTGCAGGCCGGCCTCGTCGAGCTGCGCCAGCTTCTCCTGCTGCTGCGGGCTGAGGGCGTCCCAGCCCGGCGGCGGGGCCTCGGCCTGCGCGGCCGCGTCGGCCTGCGGGGGCGCGGCGCTGTTGCCGTCCTCGAACACTGTGGCGCGGGCGGTGAGCGGGGCGCCGGCGAGGAGCGCTCCGAGGACGAGGGCGACGTGCTTCATCGCCGCAGGCTAGCACCGGGCTCAGGCGGACGATAGTAGTCAGGGCCGGGCCGCGACGGTGCCGGCGAGCAGCTCTGCGATCTGGTTCTGGAGATCGCGCGCTTGCGAGGCGGCGAACACGTCGAGGTCGTTGAAGAGGATGGCGAAGGCGAGCGGGGGGCGGCCGACCGCGCCGGCGTAGCCCGAGAGCGTGGAGACGCCGTCCAGGGAGCCGGTCTTGGCGCGCACGAACCGGGCGGCCCGGCCCTCCTGCATGCGCGAACGCAGGGTGCCGTCGACGCCGGCGATCGGCAGCGAGGCGAGGAAGTCGGCGCCGTAGCGGAAGTCGCGGTGGACTGCGATCAGCAGCTGCACCAATTGCGCGGCGCTGATCCGGTTGGCGTCGTAGAGGCCGGAGCCGTTGTTGTAGACGAAGCCGTCGACGCCGACGCCGACGCCCGCGAGCCAGGTGCGCACGCGCGCGAGGCCGCCGGCGAAGCTGGCCGGGGTGTGGTCGTCGAGGCTCTTGAGGATGTGCTCGGCGACGTAGTTGTTCGACAGCTTGTTGACGCTGCGGACCAGGACGCTGAGCGGCTCGCTGCGGACCAGAGCCAGGCGCTCGCTGTCCTCGGGGACAGCTTCGAACTTGACCGCGCTGCGCCCGAGGCCGACGCCGCGCTGCTTGAGGACCAGGCGGAACACCTCGCCGGCGTACTCCGAGGGGCGCGCGACCGGGTAGCGGTACTCGGCCGCGGCGGCGTCCTTGCCGATGGCGCCGTCGACGGCGATCTCGACCACGCCGTCGTCGGTGGTGCCGATGGCGAGCTTGAGCTGGTTGCGCGCGCCGGTGGCGGTGGTGGCGGTGTTGCTCTTGAGCTTGAGCGAGGGGACCGGCGGATCGATCGCCACGATCGCCGGGTCGCCCTCGCCGGCGCCGGGGCGGGCGAGGACCACGTAGGTGCCGAAGTTGACGGCAGTGGCCCCGCCCGGGGCGCGGAACGAGGCCAGCTCGTCCTTCTGGTCGAACAGCGGCGGCAGCTCGTCGCGGTCGTAGGCGCTGCTGTCGATCACGAGGCCGCCGGTGACCTTGGTGACGCCGAGGGCCCGCAGGTCGCTGGCCAATTGATAGAGGTCGGCGGTGACGAGCGACGGGTCGCCGCCGCCTTTGAGGTAGATGTCGCCGTCGACGGTGTGGCCCTTGAGCGCGCCCTTCTTGGCGTACACGCGGGTGACGTAGCGGTGCTCGGGGCCGAGGAGCGACAGCGCGGCGGCGGTGGTGACGAGCTTGATGTTGCTGGCCGGGTTGAGGCCGAGGTCGGGGTTCTTCTCGTAGAGGCGGGCGCCGGTGGCCATGTCGACCACGAGCAGACCGATGCGGGCGCGGGCCAGGAATTTGGCCTGCAGCAGGAGGTCGATCTGGCCGGCGAGGTCGGTCGGCGCGGCGGCAGGCGCGGACTCGGGGGCAGGGGCCGCGGCCGAGCTGGGCGGAGCGAGGCAGCACACGCCGAGCGCGGCGGCGATTGCGAGGCGCTGGCCGAACGAGGGGCGCACCCGGCCAGGCTAAGTGATTTGCCGGGGGAACGTCCAATTTGCGTCGCGCCGCGCGCCGTGGCAGGCCCGGCCGGCGCGACCTGGGGTGAGAGGAGGCGGCGGTCTTCGCCGCCGCCCGGCCGGCGATCTTGGGTATGCTGATGACCTCGGCAGGAGCGCTCATGACGGTCGCGCGGAGCTTGCGGTGGTTCGGGTTCGGTTTCGGGCTGTGCGTCGCGTGGCCGCGCGCCTCCGCCGGGCCGACCCCGACGGATCTGGCCGCGGAGGCCCGCGCGCTGCCGATGGCGCTGCGCGACGGGGCGGCCACCGTGGCTCACAAGTCGTACACGCTGCACGGGCTGCCGGTGCGCGGGGCGTTCGCCACGGTGCTGTCCGATAAGACAGGTGAGCGCGAGGTCGCGTCCTCGCGGCCGCTCGCGGGTCCGCAGCTGCGGCCGGAGGAGGCGCGGCTGGGGGCCGCGGAGGCGGAGGCGATCGCGGCGGCCCACGCGAGCGCGGAGGGGCCGGAGGAGCCGGGCACTCTGGTCTACAAGCTGATCCTCGGCGAGCCGGTGCTGGCTTACGAGGTCGAGCTGCCGCTGCAGTGGGACCCGGAGCCGAGCAAGAAGACGATCTGGGTGTCGGCCAGCTCGGGCATCGTCCTCGACGAGTGGGAGCACGTGCGGTCGTCGCGGGCGCGGGTGTTCAAGACCAACCCGGCGTCGACGCCGGTGCCGGTCGAGGTCGAGCTGGCGGGGATCCACGCGACCGGGCCGGGGCAGCCGCTCGAGGGCGACCGGATCCGCTCGTTCAACTGCACGCTCGAAGCGCCGCCCGAGGACCAGATCCAGCCGTGGTGGGCCGAGGGCAAGTGCTACGCGCTCCACCGCGCGATGTCCGACGACAACGGCGATTTCTTCCTGCCGCTGCCCGACGTCATCTTCCCGGAAGACAACGCCGACGACGACGACCTCTACGCCGAGCTGTCGATGTACTACCACGCCGAGCGCTTCATCGACGAGATGGCGCGCTTCGGCGTCGACGCGTTCAAGTGCGAGCTGTCGACGATGCTCGCCAACTACCGCACGACCGAGCTGTCGACGGCCTACCCGGACCTCGACTACACGCCGCTCAACAACGCCTACTGGACCAACACCTGCGACCCGGAGAAGGGGCCGACGATGATCTTCGGCCAGGGCGCGGCGGTCGACTTCGGCTACGACGGCGACGTGGTCTACCACGAGCTCGGCCACGGGATGGTGTCGCTACTGACGCCGAACGGGCTCGGCGACCGCACGCTGCGCAGCGACGGGGTGCTCAACGACGCCGGCGGGCTCAACGAGGCGATCGCCGACTACTTCTCGGTGATCCTCACCAACGAGCCGCTGCTCGGCGACTACGTGGCCCGCTTCTGGCCGGGCTACGGCAACGCGATCCGCAACGCCGAGAACACCAAGCGCTGCCCCGACAACACCGTCGGCCAGGTGCACAACGACGGCGAGCCGTTCATGGGCGCGATGTGGGCGGCCCGCAAGCGGATCGGCCGCGAGAAGATGGACCCGGTGGTGTTCGAGCTGCTGCCGCGCCTGCCGAGCGACGCGGACCTCGAGACGGCGAGCCTCGCGGTGCTCGAGATCGCCGAGGAGGCGCTGGCGCGCGGCGAGTGGACCGAGAGCGACGTCGATCAGCTGGTCCGCGGCTTCGACGCGCGCGGGCTGTACGACTGCCCGCGCGTGCACGTCGACCCGGACAAGGTCGCGGCCGGGGCGTCGCTGTACCTGCGCGGGAAGACGACCGCGGTGACGCCGTTCTTCCCGGGGCCGATGCAGCTGCGCCACGAGGTGCCGCAGGGCAGCGACAACGTGATCGTGCGCTTCCGCCTCGGCGGCGACGCGGGGCCGCCCGGCAACCCGGCCGGGGTGGTGGTGCTGCTCAAGCGGGCCGACGAGCCGATCGCGTTCGAGTACACGCTGACGGCGGTCGACAAGAACCCCGACGGCTCGAACAAGGGCTCGGTGCGCGAGGTGATCCAGGTGACCGGCGACTGGGACCACCAGCTGGTGGCCAGCCGCCTCGGCGAGTCCGACAACCAGCTGGTGCTGCGCGGGTTCCGGCCCGGCGAGGTGGTCCACGTGGCGCTGGCCAACCTGACCTCCGGCGAGCAGGTCGCCAGCGGGACGTCGATCGTCAGCGTGCCGCCCGAGTTCCTCGACGAGGGCACGGTCACGGTCGACGTCGGGCCGCCGGAGGAGGTGACCGACGGGCAGGGCGTCGACGCGTCGGAGGTCCACACCTCCGAGCCGGAGGCGAGCTGCGCCTGCCGCAGCGAGGGCGCCCCGGCGCCGCTGGCCCTGCTGGCGCTGCTCGGGCTGCGGCGCGCGCGGAGGCGGCGCTAGCGACATGGCTGGCCTTCGGGACAGGTTGTCGACGGCCTGGAACACGCTCCTGCCGCTGGCGCTGGCGCTGCTGATCGTCGGGCCGTCGCTGCCGAACGCGGCGCTCGGCGAGGTGCCGTCGACGCTGGCGCAGTGGCAGAAGAAGATCAGCGTGGTCCAGACCTGGAACATGTACGCGCCCGACCCGACCCGCGCGCACACGTACCTCGCGGTCTACGCCGAGTTCCAGGACGGCCGCCGCGAGGCGCTGGTCGAGGCCGAGCAGGCGCAGAGCGGCTGGGGCACGACGTGGGCGTGGCGCAAGACGCGGGTCGACATCTGGCGCTACTACGCGGTGCTGAACCCCGACAAGCCCAACAACAACCGCCTGTGGTACCTGCGCTCGCTGTGCGTCCGCGAGGCCCTGGCCCGCGAGGAGCCGCCGCGCAAGATCGTGGCCGAGCGGGTCCGCCGGCGCTTCACCCCGCCCGACCGGGTGCTGGCCGGCAAACCAGGGCTCGGGCCGGTCGACCGCAAGCCGCTGGCGACCGTCGACTGCAAGACCTGGCCGGTGCGCGACATGCTGGCAGACGCGCGGGCGCGACATGGCTGAGGCGATGGGGCCGGGAGAGCAGGACGCGCAAGGGCCCGGAGCGCGGCGTGAGTTGGATGCTGCGACAGGTCCGGATGGACATGGCGCGAAGGACAGCCGCGAGCGAGCGGCTGCGACGCTCGAGTCGGCGGGGCCCGGCGGCGGGGCGGGGGACGGGGCGGAAGGCGCAGGTCGTGAAGGACATGGCGCGAAGGACAGCCACGGGCGAGCGGCCGTGACGCTCGAGTCGGCGGGGCCCGGCGGCGGGGCGGGGGATGTGGCGGAAGGCGCAGGTCGTGAAGGACATGGCGCGAAGGACAGCCGCGGGCGGCTGGCCCGGCTGCGCGACGCGCTGCTGACCGGCCGCGAGGACCCGGCGGCGCTCGGGCTGCTGCGGATCGGGCTGGTGGCGGTGTTCACCGCCAGCCTCCTGTCGCACGTCGGCGCGGTGGCGGAGTACTTCTCCGCCGCGTCGCCGCTGGCCGGACAGTACGCGCGCCAGGCGTTCCCGACCCGCTGGTCGCTGTTCTTCATGATCGACGACCCGCTGGCGGTGCAGGCGATCTTCGCCGCGGGAGTGGTGGCGCACCTGCTGTGGCTGGTCGGGCTGTTCACGCGGCCGGCGGCGCTGTTCAGCGCGCTGGTGTGGGTCAGCATGGTCGGCCGCAACCCGCTGCTCTACGCGATGCCCGACCAGCTGCACTCGGCGCTGATCGTGTGGCTGGCGCTGATGCCGACCGGCCGCGGGCTCAGCCTCGACGCCCGCTGGCGCGGCAAGGGCGGGCCGGTGCCGGTGTGGTGCCGGCGGATCGTGCACCTGCAGCTGGCGGTGATGTACACGTCGACCGGGCTGGCCAAGCACGGGGCGACCTGGAAGTCCGAGGGGACCGCGATCTACTTCTCCCTGGTCAGCCCCTACAACCGCCACTTCGACCTGACGCGCGCGCTGGCGATGTTGCAGCCGTACGTGCTGCGCCCGATCACCTGGCTGGTGCTGGCCTGGGAGGTCGGGTTCAGCGGGTTCGTGCTGGCCCACTGGCTGCGCGAGCGCTGGCGGAAGATCCCCGACATGCGCTGGCTGTTCCTCGGCTTCGGCGTGGCGATGCACGTCGGCATCCAGATGATGATGTACGTCGAGTGGTTCACGCCGATGACCCTGGCCAGCTACCTGGCGTTCCTGCGCCCGGACGAGGTGCGGCGGCTCGTCCGGCGATTTTCTCGACAATAAGGGGGCATGAGCGAAGGTGCATGTCCGATCGGGCATGCGCGATCGAGCATGTCCATTTGGGCATGTCGTGAGGGACATGCCCGCGGGGCGGCGGAGCGGCGCCGGGCTCAGGAGGCTGGCGGCGCGGCGGCCCGGGTCGACTCGGCGGGGTCGGGCTCGCCGGCGTCGGGGTGAGCGCGGCGCCACGCGTCCTCGGCGGCCAGGCGCTCCCGCGGGTGGTGGATGACGCCGACGACGTCGCCGCCGCAGCGCGGGCAGACCTTGTCGCCGGGGGCGAGCGAAGCGCCGCAGCGCGGCTCGGAGCAGCGAGACTCGCGGAGGAAGCGGCCGAGGACGAGGCCGCTGACGCCGAGGCCGACGGCGATCATGGGGATGGTGCCGGCCTCGAGCTGCAGGCCGCCCTTCATGCCGGCGACCACGCCGCCGAGCATGAGCGCGCCCATGCCGAGGGTGCGACCGAGCCGCGCGGCCATGCTGCGCTCGACGCGGAACACGGGCTTGCCGGCGTTGATGCCAGCGATGCCGGGATCCTCGTCACGCCGGGCCTCGGGGGCGACGTCGGGGTCGTCTGCGAACGGGACGGTGAGCGCGGCGAGGTCGGGCGCGGCGGGCCACTGCTCCGGCGGCGGCAGGCCGAGCTGTGCACCGACCGGCGGCTCGGCCCGCTCGAGCGCGACGTAGGCGTGGCGCAGGAACGCGGCCTGGTTGGCCTGCAAGAGCTTGCCGATCCGCTGCCGCTCGGCGCGCGGGAGGCCGCGCGCGTGCAGCTGGGCGGCCAGGAGAAAGCACAGCGCCTGCGGCGAGAGGACGCCGAGCCGCACGGGGGTGCGGCGGGTCTGCATCGGGCCGGCGGCGGTGCGGACGGTGTAGCGCAGCGCGGCGTCGGCAGTGAGCACGCCGAAGCCGAGGAAGACTCCCGTGAGGTCGATGCGCGGGTCGAAGGCGTCGGCGGTGGCGAGGCCGAAGTGGCGGCGATAGACGTGGGCGACCACGCGCGCGGCGGCGGCGACGATGGTGTGCGGGTCGACCATGGCCGAGCTCTCGGCGCCGACCTTGACGAGGTCGCGCTCGAGGCCGGCGAACCAGACGACGAGGTCGTGGCCGCGCGCCGAGCTCGGCTTGCCGATCACCTCGCCACGACGAGATGGATCGGCGTCGTAGATGGCGACCTCGACCCGCAGCTGGCCGAGACCGGCGTAGCTGAGCAACCGCCGCACGAGCCGCCGCAGGCTGCCCTCGCCGCCTTGCCAGCGATCGGGGAAGAACTTCGCGCTCGGCTCGAGCAGCGGCGCGACGAGCAGCGTCGCGGGACCCCGCGCCTTGACGAGCGCGGCCAGCTGGTCGAGCAGCGTGCGCCGCTCGTCCAGGGGCGGCAACATCAGGCCGTCGTCGTCTCGCTCGGTCGACACGGCGGGGAGGTGTAGCACAGCCGCCTGGGCGCCTGACGAACCCCCGCGGGGCGCAGCCGCGGCAGCCGATCCGGACGGTCGCCGCGGCGGGCGCCGGTACGGACGGCCGGCCTGTCGCGGTCGTCGGCTCCAGGGAGTCGTGTGTGCCGTCTCGCGGTGACGACGGCGTCCGGCGTGCCGCTCCGCACTCCGCCGACACGGCGTGATGCGAACGATGTTCAGGTCGCAGCCATGGTGGTTCCGCGAGGCGCGAGTGGGAGCGGCGGGTCTGCCGGGGCCGGTGACCGCGGGATGCCGTCTGTCGGCATCGGTCGATGAGCTGCCCCTGAGGACAGGTGAGCGGTCGCGCGAGACTGGAGCGGCGAGGGGGCTGCTGGTGATCTCGGAGACCGTCCGCCGTCGCGCCGATGAGCTGACCTTGAGGACAGGTGGTCGAACGCGCGATAGGGGAGCGGCGAGGGGGTCTCTTGGTGACCTCGGAACCGTCCGTCGTCGGCATCGGCCGATGAGCTGCCTCTGAGGACAGGTGACCGGTCGCGCGAGACGGGAGCGGTGAGGGTGAGATGCTCGCCGCCGTGCTTGCGAGGGTCCGATGAGCTGTCTTTGGAGACAGCTGCAGGGATGGACCGCTCGTCTCGCGGAGCGGTCCGCCAGGAGGCGCTCAGCCCTTGCTCTTGCCGCTCGGAGACGCCTGTCCCTTGGGGCTGGTGGCGTCGGCCGGGGGCTTGGCGGCGGGCTGTCCCTTGGGACTGGTGGCGTCGGCCGGGGGCTTGGCGGCGGGCTGTCCCTTGGGGCTGGTGGCGTCGGCGGGGGGCTTGGCGCTCTTGCCGGCCGGCTGTCCTTCGGGACTGGTCGGCTCTGCGGGCTGGCCCTTGGCCTTGGCGGGCTGTCCCTTGGGGCTGGTCGCCTTGGCGGCGGGCTGACCCGTGGTGCCGGTGGCGGGCTCGACCGGCTGACCCTTCGTCTTGCTCGGCGACCTGGCGGGCTGTCCCTTGGGACTGGTCGTCGGCGCGAGCTCGGGCTCGGGCTCGGGCTCGGGCTCGGCGACGGGCTCGGGCTCCGGCTCCGCCTCGACTTCGGGCGCGGCGGGCTCTTCCGGCGGCGGCGGGACGTAGGGCGCGGGCACGATCGGGTAGACCTTGCTCTCGCCGCCGAGCACGTGCTCGAGCAGGAGCGGCTCGCCGCCGGCTCGCTTCGCGCGCAGGACCACGACTGCGCGCTCGCCCTCGCCGAGGCCGGTGGGGACGCCGGTGACGCGGTTGCGCTCGCCGGGGCGGAGGGCGATCTTGCGGACGATCGTGCGCGCGCCGGCGGCGTCCTGGCGGAGGACCAGCACCACCGCGTCGACGAGGCCGGGCGGGACCACGAAGTCGAGGTTGCCGGCGGTGGCGTCGAAGGTCAGCTCGGGCCAGGTCGGCCACATCCAGTCGAGCAGCGAGCGGGTGACCTCGATGGCGCGCGGGGCCAGGTGGACGAACTGCTCGCGGTAGACGGCCTCGTCGACGTAGGGGCGGACGCGGCCGTCGTCGTCGGTGTCGAAGGCGGCGAGGGGGCGGCCGGTGCCGCTCTGGATGTAGCCGCGAGGGGCCGGCCACGGGTGCAGGCGGGCGCCCTCGAGCTCGGCGGGGTCGAGGCGGCTGCCCTGCAGCAGCTCGGCGGCGGCGGCCTCGGGCGTGAGCTCGGCCTCGAGGAAGCGCGGGGCCGGGACGCTGGCCTCGGACAGGAACCGGCGGGCGGTGAAGAGCGCCAGGCCCTCGTAACCTGTCCCTTCGGGCAGGACCAATGCGCCAGGCTCCTTGCTGGCCGCGGCGCCGCCGAACAGGTGCTCGGCGAGCGAGCCGGCCAGCGGGATGCCGCGGGCGCGGCCGACTTCCTCCTGGGTGGGGCGGCCGGGCAGGGCGCTGCGGCCGAACGCGAGCCGGGCCAGCTCGGCGAACGGCAGGCCGCGGTCGCCGGGGCTGGGCGACAGCGGGCTGAAGAAGCCGCTGACGTCGCCGCGCGCGTGGGCCGGGACAGCGAGGTCCTGGACGACGTGGAGCAGCGCGCCGAGGCCGACCAGCGCGAGGGCGAGGTGGTGGGCGCGCGCCGCCGGGTCGGCCAGAGTCGAGGACAGCTCGAGGTGGTGCCACATCTGCGGCGGGGCCAGCGGGTCGGCCTGGTCGCGCAGGAAGGAGATGACCGAAGGGCCCTGTCCCGAGAAACCTGTCTGTGTGGCCAGGGCCGCGGCCGAGCCGCCGTTGTGACGGACCTGGCGCAGGCGGAGCACGCCGGGGCGCGGCTGCGGGTCGCTGAAGTCGCGGCGCAGCGGATCGTCGCGGTCGACGAAGTGATGGACGGCGCGGGCGGAGGGCACCAGCTCGGCGAGCACGCCCACCTGCAGCCACTGCAGCGCAGGCAGCTCCCACAGGTCGCCCTGGACGCAGTAGCGCTGGGTCTCGATCGGGGCGCCGAGGCCGGGGCACGAGCCGGGGCCGCCGAGGGCCTGGAGGCCGCCGTGCTGCAGGGCGGCGGTCAGCATGCGCCGCTCGGGCGCGCTGAGGCGGTTCGGGTCGACGCGCAGCGGGGTGAAGAGGCCGCGCTGGAGCTCGCTGGCGGCCATCCAGCGCAGGTGCAGCGCGCTCTCGACGAGCGCGCGGTCGACCATGCCGAGGTGGGTCGCGCGGGCGTCCCACGCGGCCGCCGGCGCGGGCGCGGCGGCGACGGCGAGCGCGGTCGCGAGGGCGGAGCGCCGCAGCCAGGCGCGCAGGCGACCGCCGCTCATGGCCGCTTGCCCTTCCCGGCCGGCTGGCCTGACTCGGGGGACATGGTCGAAGCGCCCTGGCCCTTGGGACCGGTGGCGCCGGTGGTCGGGCCTGACTCGGGGGACATGGTCGAAGTGCCCTGTCCCTTGGGACTGGCGACGCCGGCGGGGTTGCTCGCGCCCGCGCCGCTCGGCGCGGCGGTCTTGCCGGGGACGGCGCCGCTCGGGACGCTGGACGGGGCGGCCGGGGGGTTCGAGCCGGGCGCGGCGGGGGTGGCCGTCGCCGCGTTCGGGTCGGGGACGGACTTGAGGCGGTCGAGGCTGCGATAGACGTGCTTGGCGAGGATCAGCGCGCTGTCGAGGTCGTGGCACTGCTGATCGCCGCAGGTCAGCAGCACGCCGATCTTCTGCTCGCGATCGACGAAGCCGATCGCGTGCACGCCGTCGGCGGTGGTGCTCCACGTCTCCGGGGTGATGTCGCCGGCCGGTTTGACCTTGCCGAAGGTCTCCTGGATCGTCGCCGCGACCGGGTCCATGCCGCCGGGCGGGGCGCTCCAGACGCGCAGGGCGAGGTCGTGGCGCTCGTCGCTGGCGATCGCCTGCAGGTGGACGCCGTGGTAGAAGTGCGTGCGCTTGAGGTCGGTGAGGTCCTTGACCTCGAAGGCCTCGGTGTAGCCGGTGCGCTGGCGGACCTCGTCGGGCGTGAGCAGGCCGCTGGCGTCGAGCACCTCGGCGACCACCGGCGCGGTCGCCTTGCCGGGCTCATCCTCCGCGGTCGCGACCGCCGGGCCGCCGGCGCCGCCGAGGGCGCGGAACAGGTCGAGGTTGGCCAGCTCGGCCTCCCAGCGCACGGCCTTGTGGAGCGGCCGCGGCGGGTCGAGGAACAGCAGGTGCTCGGCGTGCGAGTCGCTGTTCTGCCACTTGCGCAGCTCGACCCGGTTGTGGCGCACCGTGAAGTCGGAGCGCGGGCCGCCGGTCGGCACCGCGTCGGAGCGGTAGCCGGCGTAGCCCCGCTTGTAGACGATGAGGTAGGCGTCGACGAGCCGCGCGGTCGAGGCCCGCACGGACAACTTGGCCGCGGGGATCCGGTAGCGGCCCGCGGCGTCGGTGGTGACGCTGGTCGTTTCCGCGCCCCACGGGCCGATGAAGCCGTCGCCGCGGTCGTACGACCAGACGGCAACCACATTGGCCTCGGCGATCGGCTCGCTGGTGGCGGCGTCGACGACCTGGCCGTCGAACGGGCCGATCAGCGAGGCGTCGGTGACCATGTCGCGCGCGCCGACGAAGCTCGGGGGGCGCACGATCGGGGCGCAGGCGGCCAGCAGCGGGGCACACAGCCCGGCGACCACGAGCAGGGCGGCGCGCACGAGGCCGGGGGCGCGAGCCGGAGGCGATCCGGGGCCGCCGGTCCGTGAGGACGGGGCCGAAGTGAGTGCGCAGCGGTCGGCGCGGGAGAGCCACGCGCGCCCCGAAGCCCGCGCGGACTGCTCGGGCCCGGCGGGCGGCGGCGACGAGCCTGAGTTTGCGATGGCGACGCTCAATTGACGCGGTCCGAGCCGGACGGGTACCCTGACGGGGCGAATAGCGGGCGAGCGCGGGTCTATCCCACGCGCGCGACCCTGGCAAGCCTTCTCCAGGCATGAGGCCGATGACGGAGTGGATCCCCTGTCCCGCCTGTGGCACCGAACACGCCCCGGAGGCCGTCGCGTGCGAGATCTGCGGTTATCGTCTGTCGCCGCCGGCGCCAGTGAGCGGGGTCCCGAAGTGCGCGCGCTGCGGGCAACCACTCGGCGACGGCTTCGAGTTCTGCCAGATCTGCGGCCTCCGGGTGCACTCCCGCCGGCCGCGCCCCACCACCCAGAGCATGAAGTTGATCCCTCGGCGCTTGCTCGAGGGCTCGGGCGAGGTGGAACTGGCACGTCTCTCGGTACCCGATCCGGCGCCGCGTTCTTCCGCGGTCGAGCCGACGGTCGCCCAGGCCGCTGAACCCGCGACGGGGATCGCCCCCGCGGCGGTGACCGCGAGCCCGGCGCCGCAGGTCGTCGTACCTGTCCCGAACGCCAGCCAGGCCGAGGCCGACAACCAGGCCCCGGCCGGCTCCGACGACGGCGGCTCGTGGGGTCAGGCCCGCGTGATCCCGCGAGCGGCGGCGGACGACGGCGTGCCGGTGCCGCGCGAGTCGCCCGGCCCGGGGGACACGGCGCGGATGGGTCAGGCGGCGCTGCCGGCCGAGCAGGCGTCGGTGTCGGTGACGGGCTCGCCCGGCGGTCCGTCGTGGTCGGCGCCGATGGCGAGGCTGGCGGTGGAGTCGTCGCGCCGGTCGGCCGGGGCGGCGCCGCTGCGGATCGTGCTGGTCAAGCGCGACGGCTCGGAGGGCGAGTCGGTGGCGCTGCGCGGGACGCTGGTGGTGGGCCGCAAGCAGGGCGACCTGATGTTCCCGAGCGACGAGTTCCTGAGCCCGGCCCACGCGCGGCTCGAGCCGGCGCCGGGCGGCGGGGTCCGCCTGGGCGATCTGGGATCGCGCAACGGGGTCTATGTCCGGATCTCGCGGCCGGAACCGGTGTTTCCGGGCGATCTCTTCCTGGTGGGTCACCATTTGCTGCGGCTCGAGAACCTGCCCCCGGGCGGCCGCGAGCAGGAGCTCGACGGCGACTCGACCCGCCTGTTCGGCACGCCGATGCAGCCGGCCTGGGGCCGTTTGACGCTGATCGGGGTCGGCGGGGCCGAAGCCGAGGTCCACTGCCTGCGCGCCCCGCAGATCGTGTTCGGCCGCGAGCTCGGCGACATCATCTTCCCCACCGACCCATTCGTCAGCTGGCAACACGCGCAGTTGGCGATGGAGCTGCGCGGAGACGCGATGACGGTCCTCCTCACCGACCTCCGCTCGGCCAACGGGACCTATCTCAGGATCCGCGGGGATGTCATCCTTCAACCAGGCGACATGTTCCGGGTCGGGGACCAGATCTTCCGCGTGAGGATGCACTGAGGTGGCGCAGCTCGAGGTGTTCGCAAGGACCGAGGTCGGTTGCGTCCGCAAGCGCAACGAGGACCACTTCGTGGTCCAAAACCTCCAGACGGGTGAGCGGGGGCTCTTGCCGCATCAGCGCGTGCAGCCGCTGACGTCGCGCGGGACGCTGATCGCGGTGTGCGACGGGATGGGCGGGGCGGCGGCCGGCGACGTGGCGTCGGCCATCGCCGTCGACGTGCTGTCGGCCGTGGTCCACAGCAAGGCGCCGTTCGCCAGCACCGCCGCGGCCCAGGACGTGATGCACGAGGCGATCACGGCGGTCAACGACAAGATCCGCGCGGCGGCGGTCGAGGACCCGGCGCGCCACGGGATGGGCACGACGCTCACCGCGGCCCTGGCCTTCGGGCCAGAATTGCTGATCGGCCACGTCGGCGACTCGCGGGCGTACATCCGCCGCGGCCGCTCGCTGACGCAGATCACCACCGACCACAGCGTGGTCGGCCAGCTGATCGCCGCCGGCCGCCTGCGCCCCGACCAGGCCCGCGACTACGAGCACCGCAACGTGCTGCTGCAGGCGCTCGGGGTCCAGCCGCGCGTGGGCCCGGAGTTCGACGTGGTCCAGCTGCGTGCCGGCGATGTGCTGCTGCTGTGCAGCGACGGCCTCACCGGGCCGGTCACCGACGAGCAGATCCTCGGGCTGATGCTCCGCTACGAAGACCCGCTGCGCTGCTGCCGGGCGCTGACCGAGGCGGCCTGCGCCGCCGGCGGCCCCGACAACGTGACGGTGGCGATCGCGCGGTTCTCCGGCGAGGGCCTCGAGCTGCCCCACGGCCGCGAAGAGGTGGCCGTGAATCGCGTGCAGCTGGCAGTCTGACCGGCGCGTGCATGCTGAAGCCGTGACCGACGACGACCAGTTCCTGCGCCGCGCGCTCGAGCTCGCCTGCGCCAACGTGCGCGCGGGCGGACGACCCTACGGCGCGGTGGTGGTGCGCGCGGGCCAGGTCGTGGCCGAGGGGGTGAACGAGCTGCACCTGCGGCCCGACCCCTCGGCCCACGCGGAGATGCTGGCGCTGCGAGCGGCCGGCGCGGCGCTCGGGCGGGCGCGGCTCGACGACTGCACGGTGTACGCGAGCGGCCAGCCGTGCCCGATGTGCCTGGCGGCGCTGCACCTGGCGAGCGTGCGTCGGGTGGTGTTCGCGTACAGCAACGCCGACGGCGAGCCGTACGGGTTCACGACTGCGGCGCTGTACCGGCAGATGGCGCTGCCGCTGGCGGAGCAGCAGCTGGAGATCGTGCAGGGCGACGCGTCGCTGTGGCCGGACAACCCGTTCGCGCTGGCGTCGCAGCGCTGATAGGCTGGGCCGATGAACGAGGCGGTGCTCGTGACCGGCGGGGCCGGGTTCATCGGCTCGCACACGGTCGCGGCGCTGCGTGCGGCCGGCCGGCGGGTGGTGGTGCTCGACGACTTCAGCACGGGGCGGCGCGAGAACCTGGCCGAATGGACAGACGACCCGGCGGTCGAGGTGATCGAGGGCGACGTGCGCGGCGAGGTCGGGCTGCTGCTCGCCGGCCACGGGCCGTTCGCGGCGGTGGTCCACCTGGCGGCCCAGACGTCGGTGGTGCGATCGATCGCCGCGCCGATCGACGACCTCGACGTCAACCTCCGCGCGACCGCGCGGCTGATGCTGTGGGCGGCCGCGGCCGGGGTGCGCAGGTTCGTGTTCGCGTCGTCGGCGGCGGTCTACGGCGAGCCGCGCCGGGTGCCGGTGGCGGAGACGGAGCCGACGACCCCGCTGTCGCCCTACGGCGCGGCCAAGCGGGCGGCCGAGCTGTACCTCGGCTGCCTCGGGCCGCTGCACGGGGTGAGGACGGTGTGCCTGCGCCTGTTCAACGTCTACGGGCCGCGGCAAGACCCGGGGAGTCCGTACTCGGGGGTGGTGGCGATGTTCCTGGCGCGCGCCCGTCGCGGCGAGCCGCTGACGATCTTCGGCGACGGGACGCAGACGCGCGACCTGATCTACGTCGGCGACGTGGCCCGCGCGATCGGCCTGGCGATCGAGGCAGGTGCCGAAGGACATGTTTTAGGGGGCATGTCCGAAGAGCCGGGCGGGATCAACGTCGGCACCGGGCGCGAGGTGGCGATCGTGGAGCTGGCCGCGGCGGTCCAGCGGGCCTGCGGCGCGAGCGAGGGGACGATCGCGTTCGCGCCGGCGCGCCCCGGGGAGATCGCGCGCTCGGCGGCAGTGACCGAGCGCGCGGCGGAGGTGCTGGGGTTCCGCGCGGAGGTCGAGCTCGACGAGGGGCTGCGGCGGACGGCGGTGTGGCTCGCCAGCCAGCGGTGAGGGGGTCACGCTGTCCGCCGCGAGCGACTCCCTCTGCGCCCGGGATGCAGGGGCGCTGGCCGAGGTGCACGCGGTGCAGGTGACAGCGCTGCCGTGTCGGTCGTGCCGCACCGGAGACGCGCCTGCCCTGATGGGCATGGCCTCCTGGACATGCTCCGTAGAACATGTCCGGAGGGACATGCCTCACCACTCCTCGTAGACGCTCGGCAGCAGCTGGTCGGGCAGCTCGTCGCGGTCGATGATGCGCGGCAAGATCTCCACGACGCGCTCGGCGGCGTCGTCGGACAGGTCGTCGACGAGCGGGAGGGCGAGGCGGCCGAGGCGGCCGAGGGCGTCGGCGCGGGCTCGCAGGACGTCGAGCAGGTCGTCCTCGTCGCGCAGGACGCCCTCGACCGAGAGGACGGTCCACGGGGCGGGCAGCGGCGTCGCGGCCAGCTCGTCGAGCAGCGCCACGAGGTCGTCGCTGCCCGACAGGTAGACGTGACGCAGCGCGGGCGCCCGCAGCCGCCGCAGGGCGCGGACGACGTCGCGGGTCGCCACCGGCTCGTCGTCGCGGCTGAGACACAGCACCAGCCGCTCGAGCGCGGGGAACTCGCTGGCGCCGAGGCCGTCGAGGGCGTCGGCCGGCAGCGGATCGCCGAGCAGGTGCAGGTGCTTGAGCCGGGCATGCCGGCAGCCGCGCAGCTCGACGGCGCCGGTGACGTAGGCCGACTCGAGCGCGGGCAGGCCTTGCAGGACGAGCTCGAGTCGGCCGGGGGAGTTGTCGCGCTGGCGCGTGACGGTCTGAAACGGCGTGTCGAAGACGAAGCTGCGCACCCGCGGGAGCGGCCGTTCGGTCAGCGCGACGGCCAGCGCGTTGCCGGGGCTCGCCGGGTCGCACACGACCTGCAAGCCGACGGCCTCGCGCGCAGCGGCGACGTCGTGGAGAAGCTCGCAGCGGATCCGCACGCCGGGGTCGTCGGTGAAGACGCAGCGGAGGCGGTGATGCTCGGAGTCCCACTCGAACAGGCCGTCGGCGACGTCGTGCGAGATCTGCTCGGGGGTGAAGTGACGACTGCTGACGCCGTAGCCGTTGCGGCGCAGGCGCTGCAAGACGTAGTCGAGGTGCGAGCGGGCCTCGGCGTCGTCGTCGAAGGTCTGGGTCACGCTGTGCTCGCCCTCGCCGGTGACGAGGTCGCAACCGTCGTGGACGATGCGAATGGTGTCGGTGCCGCGGGTGAGGATGTGCTCGGTGGCCACGCGCGCGCAGCCTATCGCAGATCGCGAGGCGTGCGCCGGCCTCGGTGCACGGCCCGGCCGGGCAGTGACGAGGAGCGTCGGCTCCAGGAAGGAGGGCGCGCCGGATGGCAGGGAGGCCGCGGCGATGGGCGTCGGGCGGGCTCGGAGCGCACGGCGGTCGACGAGGTGGTCGAACGAGGGGCCGCGGCGGTCCGGGCGAACAGGAGGTCGATCGGCGCGGTGCCCGGCAGTCGACGAGGGCTTCGAACGATGGGCCGTAGTGATTTGGCGTCGGCGGGCTCGGAGCGCACGGCGGTCGACGAGGTGGTCGAACGAGGGGCTGCGGCGGTCCGGGCGAACAGGAGGTCGATCGGCGCGGCGCCCGGCGGTCGACGAGGGCGCAGAGCGGTGGCTGCAGTGATTGGCGTCGGCGGAGTCGGACCGGGGAGGTGCACGGCAGGCGACGAGGGCGCAGAGCGGTGGCTGCAGCGAACGACGTGGCCCGGGGCCGCATCGACCGCTGCGCCGGGGTGCAGGACGCCGCCGCGAGCGGCGTCAGGGCTCGCGCTGACGGCGGTGCAGGGCGGCGCCGACGAGGCCGGCGACCAGCAGCATGAGGACGCCGGCGCCCAAATGCGAGGGCAAGGTGTGATCGAGGCCGGTGATCACGCAGTGCCAGGTGGTGGTGTCGATCCCGATCAGGGCGATCGCGGCGGCCAGCCACAGCGCCCCGGCCGAGCGCCGGCGCTGGGCGAAGGCGCCGCTCATGGCGCAGACCGCCAGCACCAGCGCGCCGGCGGCGAGGGTCAGGGAGGCGCAGCCGAGCTGGTAGATCGGGTGGTCTTCAAGACCTGTCGGATAGGACATGTCGAAGAGGGCAGGTCCGGCGGCGACCAGGAAGGCGACCGCGGCGGCGAGCAGGCCGAGGACGACCCGGGCGGCCCGGCCCGGGAACCACAGGCCGAGCCCGAGCGCCGGCAGGACGAACAGCGCGAGGCCCCACACGAGCGCCTGGAGGGCGAGGATCCAGGTCGGCTGGGCCCAGAAGTCGTCGCGCGTGCCGCTGGCGAGCAGGCCGACGATCGGGACGGTCACCGCGACCAGCCAGGCCGGGCGGAAGTGCTGAAGACGCTCGCGCCGGCGGTCGGCGAGGTCGCCGGCGATCAGGGACTTGGCGTCGATCCCGGTCACGCGTGGCCTCCTCGCGCCGCCGGCGCGCGGGAGAGATCGCTGCGCGGGGCCCGGGCGACGCTCGCGGTCATGCCCCACCTCGCGCGAGCAGGACGAGCAGGGCGCGCAGGGACGGGGTCAGCCAGCGCGCGAGGGCCTTGTAGGCGCGGTGGGCCCGGACCCGCACGGCGCCCTCGCGGATCCGCAGGCGCGCGGCGATCTCGGCCATGCTCAGGCCCTGGAACTTGTGCAGCTCGACGATCTCGCGCTGACCGGCGGGCAGCTGGGCGAGGGCGTCGCGCACCCGCGAGGTGATCTCCTGCGCCTCGGCCTCGCCGATCTCCAGCTCCTCGGCGGTCGGCAGGTCCGACGGGATCTCGGCCAGCCGGTCGCGCTCGCCGCCGTCGGGGTCGCCGGGCTCGCGGCGCCGGCGCTCGCGGACCTGCGCCCGCAGCCAGTCGACCGCGAGGTTGCGCGCGATCGTGAAGTACCAGGCCTGCACCGCGCCGTCGGGGCTGGCGCCCTGGACCTGGAAGCGGGCCCGGGCCAGGTGCGCTTTGAGCCAGGTCGCCTGGACCAGGTCATCGGCGGCGGCGGTGTCGCGGACGAGGTGCACGAGGAAGGCCGTGAGGCGAGGGGCGAGGGCGGCGTGCAGCGCGGCGAAGGCCCGCGCGTCGCCGTCGAGGTAGCGGTCCATCAGGGCGTGGAGGCCGGGGGGCGCGCCGCGGCCCGTGCCGGGGGCGCGACCGGGGTCGGAGGTACCGCCGGGAGCGGTCACGCCGGGGTCTCGTCGGCCGACAACGTGACGACCTCGGCCGGAGTTACGCCGTGGAGGCGGCGGTGCGTCAGCGCGGGCAGGTCGCTGCGGACGCGCTGGAGCAGGTCGGCGCGCAGCCAGGTGAGGGCCAGGCCCTCGCCGCGCGAGACCTGGGCGATCACCGCGCCCCACGGGTCGACCGCGAGGCTGTGGCCGAAGCTGTGGCGGCCGTGGCCGTGGGGCCCGTACTGCGCCGGCGCGAGCACGTAGGCCTGATTTTCGATGGCGCGCGCGCGCAGGAGCGGCTCCCAGTGGTCGATGCCGGTCAGGAGGGTGAAGGCCGAGGGGACGACGAGGATCTCGGCGCCGGCGGCGGAGAGCGCGCGATAGAGCTCGGGGAAGCGGAGGTCGTAGCAGATGCTGAGGCCGATCTTGCCGAACGGCGCCGCGAGCACGTGCGGAGTCTCGCCGGCGAGGATCACGTCGGACTCGGAGGCGCGCGAGCCGTCCGGCAAGGTGGCGTCGAAGCGGTGGATCTTGCGGTAGACCGCGACCACGCGGCCGCCGAACAGGGCGACGAGGGTGTTGTAGAACTTGCCCTCGCCGCCTGCCGGCGGCAGCTCGGGCAGGCCGCCCAGGATGATCACCGCCGCGGGGTACTCATGCGAGAGGGAGAGGAAGGGCCGCAGCACCGGCGGCGGGTCGCCGTGGAGATCGCCGCCCGGGCCCAGGGCGCTGAGATCGACCGCCCACGGCCGGCGGTCGAGGCCCGGCGGGGCAACGGCCCAGAAGTTCTCGGGCAACACGACGAGCTCGGCGCCGTGCGCGAGCGCCTCGCGCGTGAGTTCGGCGGCGCGAGCGAGGCTCGGCACGGGGTCGGCCCCGCTTCCGAGCTGGATCAGGGCGGCGCAGAGGTCTCGCACGGGGCGATGGTAGCGAGAAAACGCCCGTCGCCAAGCCTCCCGGCGGCCCTGACTCCAGGTCCTGCCCCCGCGGGGGGGAAAGACCCCACGCCCCGGGAAGGGGGTTGCTCGCCTTCAAGCGCCGTGCTACAGGCCCGGCCAGCAAATTGCCTTTCGCAAGCGAGCAGGCAACTGGCCGAGCTCGCTTTTTCGTTTGTCTCGACTCCCACGCGCATGGCCAACAGGCGCCCGACACACAACAAGAGCCCGAAGCACCCGCCGCAGCCCGCGGCGGTCGACGACGTCGCCGGCACCGAGGCCGAGCACGACGCGCACGAGGGGCACGAGGGGGCGGTGCGCCTGCTCGAGACGGCGGTCGAGCCGGTGGCGCGAGCGATGGGCTTCGAGGTCGTGCTGATCGAGTGGGCGGGCGGGCGCGGCGGCCGGGTGGCGCGGGTGTACCTCGACCATCCCAACGGCGTGTCGCTCGACGACTGCTCCCGCATGAGCGGGGTCCTGAGCAACGCGCTCGACGCCGCCGAGGCCGATCCCGAGACGCCGGAGCTGACCGCCTTGCTGTCGCAGCCGTACACGCTCGAGGTCAGCTCGCCGGGCGTCGACCGGCCCCTGGTGCGGCTCAGTCACTTCGCCCGCTTCGTCGGCGGGCGGGTCGTGGTCCGCACGTTCCACCCGCTGCCGGGCCAGGGCAGCGCCGACCAGCGGACCTTTCACGGGCGGATCGTCGGCACCGAGGTCGACGCCGCCGATCCTGCCGACGATCGCCGCGGCACGGTGCTCTTGCGATCGCTGGACAGTGATACCATCTACAAGATCTCGCTCGCCGACATCCGGCGGGCCAACCTCGTGTACTCCCCCCCGAGTACGGGGGGGCACGGCTAGGACAGCAGAGGTCATCCGGTTATGGAAGAACAGCTCAACCTCAGTGCAGTGCTCGACCAGGTCTGCGACGAGAAGAAGATCTCGCGCGAGGTCCTGATCGAGACGGTCGAGCAGGCGGTCGCCACCGCCGCGAAGAAGGTCTTCGAGGACAAGGAGATCGAGGCCAGCTTCGACCCGGAGACCGGGCACGTGAACCTGTTCCAGGTGCTCTACGTCGTCGACAAGGTGACCGCGCCGCACCGCGAGATCAGCCTCGAGCAGGCCCACCGCGCCGGCCTCGAGGCCGAGATCGGCGACGAGCTCCTCTTCCAGATCTTCTATCTCGAATCCGACAAGAAGCGCGCCGAGCAGCAGGCCAAGGACTACGCCGAGATCGAGGCGCTGCAGTTCGGCCAGCACGGCTTCGGCCGCATCGCCGCCCAGACCGCCAAGCAGGTGATCATCCAGCGCGTCCGCGAGGCCGAGCGCGACAACCTGTTCGACGCCTACAAGGACAAGAAGGCCGAGCTGATGACCGGCATCGTCCGCCGCTTCGAGCGCGGCTCGATCGTGGTCGAGGTCGACAACGGCAAGGCCGAGGCGATCCTGCCGGCGCGCGAGCAGGTGCCGCGCGAGTCGCTGCGCCCCGGCGACCGCGTGGTCGCGTTCGTCAAGGACGTCGACAAGTCGGCCCGCGGCCCGCAGATCATCCTGTCGCGGACCCACCGCGGCCTGGTCGAGAAGCTGTTCGAGCACGAGGTGCCCGAGATCTACGAGGGCATCGTCCGCATCGAGGCGTGCGCCCGCGAGCCGGGGGCCCGCAGCAAGATCGCGGTGTCCTCGCGCGACCGCGACGTCGACCCGGTCGGCGCCTGCGTCGGCATCCGCGGCAGCCGCGTCCAGGCCGTCGTGCAGGAGCTGCGCGGCGAGAAGATCGACATCGTCCCCTACAACGACGACCCGGCCCGCTTCGTGTGCAACGCGATCCAGCCGGCCACCGTATCGCGCGTCCTCATCGACGCCGAGCGCCACACGATGGAGCTCGTGGTGCCCGACGACAAGCTGTCGCTGGCGATCGGCAAGAAGGGCCAGAACGTGCGCCTGGCCTCGCGCCTGACCGGCTGGCGCATCGACATCTACTCCGAGTCGAAGCTCAAGCAGATGGAGCGGCGCTCGCTGGCCGAGATGGCGGCGATCCCCGGGGTCGGCGACGCCGTGGCCCTGGCGATGTTCCAGATGGGCTGGCGGAACCTCCGCGACGTCGCCATCGCCGACGCCGAAGAGCTGGCGCAGGTCCCGGGCGTGGGCTCGGTCGAGCGCGCCGAGCAGATCATCGAGGTCGCCGACGACGCCGCCTCGGGCAAGCTCGAGCTCAACGTCAAGTACCCCGAGCTTCCGCCGGAAGAGACCGGCGAGGAGCATCACTACAGTGACGACGGCGACGGAGGTGGCGAGTAACATGCACGCGCCGATGCGCACTTGCGTGGGCTGCCGCGCCGTCCGTCCGCAGGCCGAACTCCTGCGGGCGAGGATCCTGCTCGCCGACGACGGCGAGAAGGTGCTGGTCGTTCCGGACGAGTTCGTCCGGACCTGTTCGAAGCGCCATGGCCTTTCGGCCAGCGGGCGCTCGGCCTACGTGTGCCCGGCGCGCGCCTGCTACGAGCGCGCCGCCCGCCGCGGCGGCTTCGCCCGCGCGTTCGCCCGCAAGATGCCGGCGGTGGACCCCGCTGCGCTGTGGAACGCGCACGGTGAGGCGCTCGCGGGCATGATCGATCTCCTGAACCGCAGCGGCGGCATCGCCACTGCGCCGCGCGTCCAACGTCTCGCTGCCCTGGCGACCGCCATGCGCGCCGCGGTGGGGAGGGTTTCCTGAGTTATGGCCAAGATTCGCGTCTACGAGCTCGCCAAAGAGCTGGGCAAGGACAACAAGGTGATGGAGAACCTGATCCGCGGCCTCGGGGTCGAGATCAAGGGCGTGATGAGCACGCTCGACGACGACCAGGCCGAGCTTGTCCGTCGCCACATTCAAGGCGGCGGCCGCCGCGAGCCCGAGCGTAACGACTCGCGCGCCAGCGGTCCGGCAGCGGTCATCCGTCGTCCCGGGCGTGGCCCGCGTCCCGAGGAGGAGGAGGCCGAAGTGGCCACTCGCCCCGCGCCGCCGGTCGTACGTCCCGCCGCACAGCCGCAACCACAACCGCAGCAGCCCGCGCCGGTGATCCGCCGGCCCGTGCCGCCGCCCACGAGCGGTCAGCCGCAGGTGCGTCCGAGCGCGCCGGTGGTGCGCCCGAGCGAGCCGTCGCGCCCGCCCGAGACGCCGTGGTCGACGCCGGTGCAGTCGCAGCCGCGCGAGCCGCAGCGCGAGGTCCGGGCCACCGCGGAGCCGATCGAGGTGCGTGAGCGCCCGAGTGAGGCGGTGGAGGTGCGTCCGAGCCAGCCCGTGCAGCCCCCGGTCCAGCCGTCGGTCCAGGCCGAGCCGCCCGCTCCGCCGGCCCCGCCGCGCCCGGTCACGCCGCCGAGCGAGCCGGTCGTGGCCGAGCCGCGCCCGGAGCCGGCCCCTCCGGCTCCTCCGGTCGAGCCGGTCGTGGTTGCGCCGCCGCCACCGCCCGTGGCTGCGCCGCAGCCCGTCACGCCGCCCGCCCCGGTACCGCCCCCGCAGGCGAAGCCGGTCCAGCCCCCGGTGCCGCAGCGCCCCGTGGCGCAGGCGCCGGTGCAGCAGCAGCGTCCGGCGCAGCCGGTGACGCGTCACGGCGGGGAGTCGCGTCCGGAGGTCCGTCGTCCCGAGCAGTCGCGGCCGCAGCCCCAGGCTGCCGCCCCGCGGGCGCCCGCGCCCGAGGTGGGCACGCGGATCCAGCTCCCGCCGGGCACCAAGCGCCTGCCGGGCGGCGTCGCCTCGCGCATGGAGGACACCCCGCGGGGTGACGTGCGCGCGGAGTCCCGCGGCGAGCCGATGCGGAACGAGCCGCATCGCCGCGGCCCCGACGGCCCGCGCGGCACCCCGCCGCAGGGCCAGGTCGGGCCCGTCGGGACGCCGCTGCGTCCGGGCGTGCAGACCCGTCCGGGCCCCGGCAAGCCGGGCGCGCCGACGCAGACCGGCACGCGTCCCCTGGGCACGCAGATGGGCCAGACCGGCCCGCGCGGCCAGGTCGTGCAGCCGGCGCCGGTCACGGGTCGTCCGGGCGAGCGCCAGGGCGCCGGTCCGGTCGGCCGTCCCGCGCCCGGGGCCCCGCAGGCGCAGCAACAGCCGCCGCAGCAGGCCCAGCCGCCGGCTGCCCAGGCCGAGGCGGCCGACGCAGCCAACCGCCGCGTCGTCCGCGACGAGTCGGGCGTGATCGTCGGTGCGGCGCCGCAGCGGTCGAGTCCGACGATCCTCGGCTTCGTCCAACTGGCCAACCGCCCGCGCCCGCAGCAGGTGATCATCACCGACGCGAGCGACAGCCAGCAGCGCGGCCGCGCCACGATCCGCAAGGAGCGTGAGGAGCGGGCGCAGCAGCAGGGCCGCAAGCGCAAGACGATGGTCCGCAACGTCCGCGGCCGTCCCAGCGCGCCGGGAGCCCGACCCTCCACGCAGGAGATGTCGGAGTCGAAGAAGCGCATCCGCGTCGACGAGGCGATCCCGGTCGCCGACCTCGCGCACCAGATGGGCAAGAAGGCGACGATGCTGCTGAAGACGCTGTGGGGCATGGGCCTGCGCGGCGTCACCATCAACAGCTCGATCGACGCCGAGACGGCGGAGCTGGTGGCGGCCGAGTACGGCTACACCGTCGAGAACGTGGCCTTCCAGGAGGACCAGTACTTCGACGAGGACACCGAGGAGGGGGCCGGCGACGCGCGCGCGCCCGTGGTCACCATCATGGGCCACGTCGACCACGGCAAGACCTCGCTGCTCGACCGGATCCGCAAGGCCACGGTCGCGGAGGGCGAGGCCGGCGGCATCACCCAGCACATCGGCGCCTACAAGGTCAGCACGGCCAAGGGCGACGTGGTGTTCCTCGACACGCCCGGTCACGAGGCGTTCTCGGCGATGCGCGCCCGCGGGGCGCAGGTCACCGACGTCGTCGTGCTGGTCGTCGCCGCCGACGACGGCATCATGCCGACCACGGTCGAGGCCATCAAGCACGCGCGGGAGGCCAACGTCCCGCTGGTGGTGGCGCTCAACAAGATCGACAAGCCCGACGCCAACCCCGGCCGCGTCAAGCAGATGCTGATGGAGCACAGCCTGGTCGGCGAGGAGTACGGCGGCGACACCATCATCTGTGAGGTGTCGGCGAAGACCGGCAAGGGCATCGACCACCTGCTCGAGATGCTGGCCATCCAGTCGGAGATCCTCGATCTCCGGGCCACCACCGAGGGCCGGGCGATCGGCGTCGTGCTCGAGGCGCGGGTCGACAAGGGCCGCGGCCCGATCGCCACCGTCCTCGTCGAGGCCGGCACGCTGCGCAAGGGCGACATCGTGGTCGCCAACGAGTTCAGCGGCAAGGTCCGCGGCATGCTCGACGACCGCGGCCGCGCGCTCGAAGACGTGGGCCCCTCGACTCCGGTCGAGGTCCTCGGCCTCGACGGCGTGCCGTCGGCCGGCGACCGCTTCAACGTGGTCGAGAGCGAGAAGGCCGCCCGCCAGCTCGTGACGCACCGCCGCGAGGTCCGGCGCCGCAAGGAGAGCGCGCGCTCGGGTCCCAGCATCGCCGACTTCATCCAGCGCAAGAAGACGCCGACCCTCAAGATCGTCCTGCGGGCCGACGTGCAGGGCTCGGCCGAGGCGCTCAAGCAGGCGCTGCTCGAGCTGTCGACCGACAAGGTCAAGGTCGAGGTCATCTCGTCCGGCGTCGGTGCCATCACCCAGACCGACGTGAAGACCGCGTCGGCCGGCGAGGCCGTGATCATCGGCTTCAACACCAAGCCGGTCGGCAAGGCCGGCCAGATCGCCGACGCCGAGAAGGTGCCGGTCCACACCTTCAACGTCATCTACAACGCGCTCGACAAGACGCGTGAGTTGATGGTCGGCCTGCTCGAGCCCGAGTACCGCGAGCGCGATCAGGGCGAGGCCGAGGTGCGGGCGCTGTTCCCGATCCCGAAGGTCGGTGTGGTCGCGGGTTGCCGCGTCATGCGGGGCCTCATCCAGCGCACGAGCCACGTCCGCGTGGTCCGCGGCGGCACGGTCATCCACAAGGGGAGAATCTCGAGCCTGCGCGTCGTCAAGGAGGACGTGAAGGAGGTCCGCGAGGGCTTCGAGTGCGGCATCGTGATCGACTCGTTCCCCGAGGTGGAGCCGGGCGACATCCTGCAAGCGTTCGAGATCGAGACGATCGCGCCGACGCTGTGAGGCGCCGGAGAGGGCAGGGGAGCGCGTATGGCGAGTAACCGGATGCAACGGGTCGAGGAGACCCTGCGCCGCGGGATCGCCGACGCGCTCCTGTTCGGAGCGATCAGCGACCCACGCCTGCAGGGCGTGAACTTCAGCGTCACCGGCGTCAAGGTCGACACCGAGCTGACGCTGGCCCGCGTGTTCGTCGACCTGCTGTCGCCCGACCGCGACCGCGCCACGGTGCTGGCGGGGTTGCGCTCGGCGGCGGGGGCCGTGCGCCGCGAGCTGCAGGGGCGGGTGCAGCTGCGCCGGATCCCCGAGCTGCGGTTCGAGTTCGACGAGAGCATCCAGCGCGGCCTGCGGATCGAGACGATCCTGTCCGAGATCGCTACGCCCCCCGCCGCGCCGAAGGTCGATGAGACAGCCGGCGAGGACGGCGAGGACGACGACGGTGGCGAGGGCGACGCGGACTGAGCGCTGCGGCGTCCTGCTCGTCGACAAGCCGGAGGGGCCGACCTCGCACGACGTGGTCGGCTTCGTCCGCTGGGTCCTCGACGAGCAGCAGGTCGGTCACTGCGGCACCCTCGACCCGCTCGCCTCGGGCTTGCTCGTCGTGTGCGTCGGCGCGGCGACGCGGCTGGTGCCGTACCTCAGCGCCGTCGACAAGATCTACCGCGCGCGCTTCGGCCTCGGTCGCGCGACGACCACGGCCGATCGCGCCGGCGAGACGATCGCCGAGGTGGCCGTGGCGCGAGAGCAGGTGCGCGCGGCCGCGGATGTCCTGAAGGACATGTGCGGCGCGCTCGAGCTGCCGCCGCCCGCGTACTCGGCGGTCAAGCTCGAGGGGCGACCGGCCCACGCTCGCGCCCGCCGCGGTGAGGTCCTGGCGCTGGCGCCGCGGCCGATGGAGCTGCGGTCCGTCGGCGATCTCGAGGTCCACGACGACGCGATCGACGCGACGTGTGCCGTGAGCAAGGGCACCTATATTCGCAGCCTCGCCGAAGAGCTCGGTCGACGCGCCGGGCTGCCGGCTCACCTCGCGGGCTTACGCCGTTCGGCCTGCGGCGGCCTCGACCTGGCCGGCTCCGTACCGGTGCTCGTTTCCGCGCGGCTGCCGGATCGGGCCGGCTCGCCGCCGAAGTACCGCCTCGGCCTCGCCGACGCCGGCGACCGCGAGTCGATGCGGACCCGGCTCGAGGCGGCGCTGCGAGCTCCGGGCGAGGTCTTGCCGTTCCCGGTCCGCCGGCTCGACCGGGCCGACGCCGACGCCCTGGCGGGGCTGCTGCACGGCCGAGTGGTCGGCGCCGACGCCTTGCCGGCGGTCGCGCCGACTCTGGCCGAGGGTCACGAGCCGGCGGCGAGGCAAGCGCTGTGGTTTCCGGACGCGCTGGTCGTAGTCCGCCTGGACGGGCCCGAGTGGCGGCCCGAGAAGGTTCTTCATGTCGCGGCGCCCGCCCATGTCGCGGACTCGTGACCGGGCCGACGGAAAAGCGTCGACCCGTGCGCGAGCGGCCTTGACACGCCGGGGTTTTGCCTGGATTTTCCGCCTACACAAAAAAGCACAACACCTTCTGCGGGGGCACGGGCCGCCCGCACCCGAGAATCCGAAATGTCTCTCTCTCCTGATCGCACGGCCGAGATCGTCAGCAAGTTCCAGACCCACCCGAACGACACCGCGTCCCCGGAGGTGCAGATCGCCCTCCTCACGTCGCGGATCAACTACCTCACCGAGCACTTCCGCGGCCACGCCAAGGACTTCCACTCGCGTCGGGGTCTGCTGAAGCTCGTCGGTCAGCGCCGCCGCCTCCTCGACTACCTGCGCAACCGCAGCGTCGACCGCTACCGGAACCTGATCGGGGCGCTCAACATCCGCAAGTGAGGCCGAGAGCAGAAGGGGGACTCGTCCCCCTTTTCGCTTTTGTGGCCTCTGGCGCCCGCGTAGGTCAGCCGCGCTGATCGGCCGTGGGAACGCGCCGGCACGCCGGCGCGGGCGCATCGTGTCCGCCGCCCAATGGGCAGGACCAGAAGTTTCGTACCACGGCGGAAAGTTTTCCCCCAATGAACGTCATCACCGAGACCTGCGCCGTCGGCGAGGTCCAGATCAGCATCGAGACCGGCAAGCTCGCCAAGCAGTCCAGCGCCGTCGTCGTGCGCTGCGGCGAGACAGCCGTGCTCGTCACGGCGGTCAGCAGCAAGGAGCCGAAGGACCTGCCGTTCCTTCCGCTCACCTGCGAGTACCGCGAGTACCCGGCCGCCGCCGGCAAGATCCCCGGCGGTTATTTCAAGCGTGAAGGTCGCCCCACCGAGTGGGAGACGCTGACCTGCCGCTTCATCGACCGGCCGATCCGGCCGCTGTTTCCCAAGGGCTACCGCAGCGACACCCAGGTGATCGCCACCGTCCTGTCGCACGACAAGGTCCACGAGCCCGACATCCTGGCGATCACCGGCGCCTCGGCGGCGCTGCACATCAGCGACGCCCCGTGGGCCGGCCCGATCGCCGGCGTCCGCGTCGCCCGCGTGCAGGGCAAGCTGGTCGCGTTCCCGTCGTGGGACCAGATGAAGGTCGCCGACATCCTGCTGGTCGTGGCGGCCAGCCGCGACGCGATCGTCATGGTCGAGGGCGGTGGCGATCAGGTGGCCGAGAAGGACATGATCGACGCCCTCATGTTCGCGCACGAGGCGGCCCAGCCGCTGCTCGAGGCGCAGGAGCGCCTGCGCGAGCACGCCGGCAAGCCCAAGCGCGTGCACGTCGACCCGGTCGTCGACGAGGCGTTCCGCGCCGAGGTCATGACCGCGGCCGACGCCGACGTGCGGGCCGCGTTCTCGATCACCGGCAAGCACGAGCGCCGCGACGCGCTCGCGGCCGCCAACAAGAAGGTGCTCGAGCGCTTCGCCGCCAGCCACCCCGAGCGCACCGGCGAGGTGCTCGCGGCGCTGGGCAAGCTCGAGAAGAAGGTCGTGCGCAGCCGCGTGATCAAGGAGGGCCGCCGGCTCGACGGTCGCGGCACCCGCGACGTGCGTCCGATCTACATCGAGGCCCACCCGTTCCCGCGGCCGCACGGCTCGGCGCTGTTCCAGCGCGGCGAGACGCAGGCGCTGGCGACCGTCACTCTCGGCACCGAGAGCGACGCGCAGCGGCTCGACACCATCCGCGGCGACGTCACGCGCAACTTCATGCTGCACTACAACTTCCTCCCGTTCTGCACCGGCGAGGCCAAGCCGATCCGCGGCCAGTCGCGCCGCGAGGTCGGCCACGGCGCGCTGGCCGAGCGGGCGCTGAAGTACGTCCTGCCGGCGCACGAGAAGTTCCCGTACACCATCCGCATCGTCAGCGAGACGCTCGAGTCGAACGGCTCGTCGTCGATGGCGGCGGTGTGCGGCGGCTGCCTGGCGATGATGGACGCCGGCGTGCCGATCAAGGCGCCGGTCGCCGGCGTCGCCATGGGCCTGATGCAGGAGGGCGGCGAGATCGCCATCCTCTCCGACATCCTCGGCGACGAGGATCACCTCGGCGACATGGACTTCAAGGTGACCGGCACCAAGACCGGCATCACCGCGCTGCAGATGGACATCAAGATCGAGGGCCTGACCCGTCAGATCCTCGAGGCCGCGCTGGACCAGGCGCGCGAGAGCCGGCTGCACATCCTCGGCAAGATGCTCGAGGTGCTGGCCGAGCCGCGCGCGGACATCAGCAAGCACGCGCCGCGCATCGTCACGATGCAGGTCAAGGTCGACAAGATCCGCGAGGTCATCGGCCCCGGCGGCAAGACGATCCGCGCGATCATCGAGCAGACCGGCTGCGTCATCAACATCGAGGACTCGGGCCGGGTGGCGATCGCCAGCAACGACATCGCCCAGATCGAGCGGGCCAAGCGGCTCATCGAGGGCCTCATCGCCGAGCCCGAGGTGGGCGCGACCTACCACGGGGTGGTCAAGCGGATCGTCGACTTCGGCGCCTTCGTCGAGATCCTCCCGGGCACCGACGGCCTGGTCCACATCTCGGAGCTCGAGGACAAGCGCGTCGACCGCGTGACCGACGTGGTCCAGGAGGGCGACGAGGTGGTCGTGAAGGTGATCAATGTCGATCCCACCGGCAAGATCCGCCTCAGCCGCCGCGCCGCCTTCGGAGTCGACCCCTCCGAGGTCCAGAACCTGCGAGGGTGAGGGAATGTCGCACGTCCAGCCGACCTTGCTGGTCCGCAAGGTCCATGCCCGGGCCGAGCTGCCGCGCCGGATGAGCGCAGAGGCGGCCGGGATGGACCTGGCGGCCTGTCTGCCGGACGGGCCCGTCGAACTGGCGCCCGGGGAACGCCGTTTAATTCCCACGGGCGTCGCCGTCGCTATCCCGAGCGGACACGAGGGTCAGGTGCGTCCGCGATCGGGGCTGGCCCTGCGGCACGGGCTCTCGATCGTGAACGCACCAGGTACAATCGACGCCGACTATCGTGGGGAGCTCAAGGTCATCCTCGTCAATCTCGGGGCCGCGCCGTTCGTCGTCGCGCACGGCGAGCGGATCGCTCAGCTCGTGGTCGCCCCTGTCGTCTTCCCCGCGGTCGTCGAGGTCGAGGACCTCCCGACGGCCGCTCGTGGTGATGGTGGCTTCGGGAGCACCGGCGTCTAGCCGCGGGAGCGTCTCATGGATTTGAGCGCCGGCACTTCGTTCGAACAGCACACCACGCTGTGCGGCCGCTTCGAGCTCATGCGCGAGGAGCCGGCCAACACCGGCGTGCAGTTGTTCGGCCCCACGCTCGCGGTCCTCGACACCCAGACCGGCGAGCCCGCTCGCGCCTGTGTCCTCGACGCCGCGCTGTTGCCCACGCCCGAGGCCCGCGCCGCGTTCGTGCGCGAGCTCGGCGAGCTCGGCGAGCTGCAGGACTCGGCGCTCGTGCCCCAGGTCTTCGTCGGCCAGGACGGCGAGCGCGTGGTCGTCTGTTACGACCCGCTGCAGGGCGCCTTCGCGTTGCGCGACATGGACGACGGCCCGCGCTCGTCGGACCTCGCCAACGAGCTACTGCGGCTCGCGCGGCAGCTGGCGCGCGCCCTCGCGACCTTGCACGACCGCGGCCGCGTCCACGGCATGCTCGCCGGCGAGGCGGTGTTCGTCGGCCCACGCGGCCCCGCGGCGTTCCAGCACGGGTTCGCCCCGCTGTGCGCCCGCGCCGAGCTCGAGCGGCGGTGGAGCTCCATCGATCAGGCGCTGCTGGCCCCCGAGGTGCTGGCGGGCGGCGGCTTCACGCCGGCGTCCGACACCTACGCGTGGGGCGTGGCGCTGATGGAGTTCGCCTCCGGTCTGCGCGGCGCCGCGGCCCTCCGCGCCGCCGAGCCGCCGGGGCTGCAAGCCGGCCTGTGGGCGCTGATCGGCGCCAGCCTGGCCAGCGATCCGGCAGCGCGTCCGCAAGGCGGCGCCGAGCTGGTGCGTCGCCTCGAGGCGCTCGCGCTGGCCGGCACCGCCGAGGCCGCGCCCGAGCCAATCATCGACCTCACGCCGAGTTCGCCGCCGCCGCCGCCGCCGCGGGCCGCCAAGCCTGCCGGCGAGGTCTCGGCGCCGTCGATCGCGGTGCCGCCGGTGCCGCCGGCGGCTGTCGTTCCGCCTGTCCTCGAGACCCTGTCCGTTCCGACAGGTACTTCGGTTCCTGGCGTCTCGAACAGAGAGCCGCCGAAGGTCACCGCCTCGGCGCCGGTCGAGCAGCCGGTGATGGGCCTCGAGGATCTGCTGTTCGGCGAGGGATCGATCCGCCCCAACAGCGTGGCGGCGCTGCGCTCGAGCTCGATCCCCTCGGGCACCTTCGCGGCCGTCAGCGCGGGCGGCTTCGCCAACCCGCAGGACGCCTCGGGTCGCTCGAACAGCGGCCTGCGCCGCGTCCACGTCCTCACCGAGGACAGCATCGTCCGCCGCGGCTCGCCGTCGCGGCCCGACATCGTCATCGAGCCGAGCAGCGGCGACTCCATGCCGGCGGCGGCCCGCTCCGACGTGCGCGAGGTCGAGGCGCCGGTGGCCCCGGTGCCGGCTCCGGCGCAACCGGTGAGCGCGCCGCCCGTCGAGACGAAGCCGTTGCTGGCGGAGCCGAGGCCGCTGCTCGCGGAGCCGAAGGCGCCGTCGGCTTCCTCGTCGCTCGTCTCGCGCCCGCCGGAGGTGCCCGCGCCGCGCCGGACCGACACCGGCTTCTGGCTGGTGATCGCCGCGCTGCTGGTCGCGGTGGTGCTGGCGTGGGCGTTCACCTGAGCGCGCCCCCCGCGCGGCGCGGTCCGGGTATGGTCCGCGCCGCATGGCGGTCACCGACACCGAGTCCCCCGAGATGCGGCGCGCGCTGGCGCCGGGCGGCACCCTCGACGCGCTGCCGGACGACTTCGACGTCCTCGGCGCGCGCTACAGCGGCAAGGTCCGCGAGAACTTCACGCGCGGCGGCGAGCGACTGATCCTCGTCACCGACCGCGTCAGCGCCTTCGACGTCGTGCTCGGCACCATCCCGTTCAAGGGCCAGGTGCTCAACGGCCTCGCGCGCTTCTGGTTCGACGCCACCGCCGGCATCTTCCCCAATCACATGCTCGGCGTACCTGACCCTCAGGCCATGCGCGCCGTCGAGTGCGCCCCGATCCCGGTCGAGTTCGTGGTCCGCGGCTACCTCACCGGCGTCAGCGACACCAGCATCGCTCGCGCCTACGAGCGCGGCGAGCGGACCTTCTGCGGCCACGCCTTGCCCGACGGCCTGCGCCGCCACGAGAAGCTGCCCCGCAGCCTGCTGACGCCGTCGACCAAGGCGCCGAAGGGCGAGCACGACATCAGCGTCAGCCGCGACTGGCTGGTCGAGCGCGGCCTCATCGACCGCGAGCGCTACGACGTGCTCGAGCGCCGCTGCCTCGCGCTGTTCGAGGCGGGGCAGAAGATCGCCGCCGAGCGCGGCCTCATCCTCGTCGACACCAAGTACGAGCTCGGCGTGCGGCCCGACGGCGAGGTCGTGCTGATCGACGAGATCCACACGCCCGACAGCTCGCGCTACTGGTACGCCGACAGCTACGCCGAGGCGATGGCGCGCGGCGAAGATCCGCGCAGCCTCGACAAGGAGTACCTGCGGCGCTGGCTGGTCTCGCAGGGCTTCCGCGGCGAGGGGCGGCCTCCGGTCCTGCCCGACGAGATCCGCGCCGAGGCGGCGCGGCGTTACATCGAGGTCCACGAGCTCATCACCGGCCGTCGCTTCGAGCCGGACACCGAGCCGCCGGTCGCGCGGCTGCGGCGAAACCTCGGCCTGCCGCAGCGCTAGGTCCGCGGTCGGGTCCAGTCGAGCTCGCGGCGAAAGCCGACGGGCTGGCGAGCGAGGAGGGGAGCCGAACACGGGACCGACGAGCGACGGCCCGCTCGTACTGCCCGGTCCCTGCGCTGGCTTGCAAACGGCGCGCGGGCGGGTCACGCTGGCGGCGATGACGTCGCTCGTCGCCTCCTGCCTCGCGTTCACCTTCGGCCTGATCGTCTGCTCGGCGCTCCTGCCGGGAATGATGGTGCGAGACCTGTGGAGCGCCTTCAAGGCCGCCGTGATCTGCGGCCTGCTCAGCGCCGTGCTCGGCAAGCTGCTGTTCTTCCTGCTGTCGCTGGTGTTCTTCTTCCCGATCCTGATCAGCGGTCCGCTGGGCGCCTTCCTGGTCCAGGCGTTCGTCAACGCGATCCTGCTCGTCATCACCGAGAACCTCGTCGACGGGGTGCGGTTCGTCCGCTGGCGCACGGCGCTGTGGGCGGCGATCGGACTCACGTTGTTGCAGATGTTGGTCACGCGGGCCGTCGCCGGTTAGCGAGCACCTGTCCGCGCGTCGGCTCACGGTCTCGGCGCTGCCGCCGCCCGGCCCCGTTGCGCGCCGGCTGCTAGGCTTCGCGCGCCATGTGCGGTGTGTTCGGCGTCTTCAATCACCCCGAGGCTGCGAACCTCACCTATCTGGGCCTGCACGCGCTGCAACACCGCGGGCAGGAGTCCGCGGGCATCGTCACCAGCCAGGAGGGCACGCTGCACGCGGTGCGCAAGATGGGGCACGTCGCCGACGTGTTCGTCAACGGCGCCTTCGCCCAGCTGCCCGGGCGCATCGCCATCGGTCACGTCCGCTACACCACCGCGGGCGGCTCCCTGCCGAAGAACATCCAGCCGCTCACTGCGGAGTACCGCCACGGCTCGGTCGCGCTGGGGCACAACGGCAACCTCGTCAACGCCGAGCAGCTGCGCGAGGAGCTCGAGCAGGACGGCGCCATCTTCTCGAGCCAGAGCGACACCGAGGTCATCTTGCAGCTGCTCGCGCGCAGCCGCGAGCCGACCTTCGTCGAGCGCCTGTGCGACGCGCTCGGCCGGGTCCAGGGCGCCTACAGCCTGGTGCTCGTCACCGAGGACAAGCTGCTGGCCGTCCGTGACCCGCACGGCTTCCGTCCGCTGGTGCTCGGCCGCCTGCGCAACCACCCCGAGTGCTACGTCGTCGCCTCCGAGACCTGCGCCTTCGACCTCATCGAGGCCGACAAGGTCCGCGACATCGCCCCCGGCGAGATCCTCGTCATCGACCACACCGGTCTGCGCAGCGTCCAGCTGCGCCGCGACAACCGCCGCTTCTGCGTGTTCGAGCACGTCTACTTCGCCCGCCCCGACAGCGTCCTCGACGACCTCGCGGTCTACGAGGCGCGGATCGCCATGGGCGACCAGCTCGCGCGCGAGGCCCCGGTCGACGCCGACGTGGTCGTGCCGGTGCCCGACAGCGGCGTGGTCGCGGCGCTCGGGTTCGCCAAGGCCAGCGGGATCCCGTTCGAGATGGGGCTCATCCGCAATCACTACGTCGGCCGCACCTTCATCGAGCCCAAGGACTCGATCCGCCACTTCGGCGTCAAGCTCAAGCTGAACCCGGTCCCGCCGGTCCTGCGCGGCAAGCGGGTGGTGGTGGTCGACGACTCGCTGGTGCGCGGCACCACCTCGCGCAAGATCGTGAAGATGATCCGGGCCGCCGGCGCCAGCGAGGTGCACCTGCGGATCTCGTCGCCGCCGGTCGTCAGCCCCTGTTACTACGGCATCGACACGCCGACCCGCTCCGAGCTGATCGCCGCCAGCCACACGCCCGACGAAATCGCTCGCTACCTCACGGCCGACAGCCTCGCCTACCTCTCGCCCGAGGGGCTGATGAAGGCGGTGCGCGGCGATTCTGGTACAACTTACTGCGACGCGTGCTTCTCCGGCCGCTACCCGATCCGCTTCATCCCCCCGCCCGGGCGCCGTCAGCTCCGTCTGATCGAAGCCTGAGCCCTGGAACGCCATGAACGACGCCACCAGCATCCTCCCCGAGCACAACAAGGTCACCGAGCAGCTCGCCCGCCTGGCGCACCGCCTGAACGAGCTGCGGAGGCATCTTTGACTACGACGGCAAACGCGAGAAGTTGGAGGAGCTGGACGCGCAGACCGCCGACCCGGCGTTCTGGGGCAACGCTGATCGCGCCCAGGACGTGCTGCGCGAGCAGTCGACGCTGAAGAAGGTCATCGCCGACCTCGACGAGGCCAAGACCCGCTACGACGACGCGCAGACGCTGTACGAGCTCGGCCGTGAAGAGGGCGACGACGCCAGCATCCGCGACGCCTGGTCGGCGCTCGAGTCGCTCGACGCGCGCGTCGGCAAGATGGAGTTCCGCCGCATGTTGTCGGGTCCACACGACGACAAGGGCGCGCTCGTCACCATCAACGCCGGCGCCGGCGGGGTCGACAGCCAGGACTGGGCGCAGATCCTCATGCGCATGTACATGCGCTGGGGCGAGCGCCACGGCTTCAAGGTCGAGGTGCTCGACGTCCAGGACGCCGAGCAGGCCGGCATCCGCAGCGCCGAGCTCGCGATCAACGGCGAGTTCGCCTACGGCTACCTGCGCTCGGAGATCGGCGTGCACCGGCTGGTCCGGATCTCGCCGTTCGACGCCAACGCGCGCCGGCAGACCAGCTTCGCCAGCGTGATGGCGCTGCCCGACCTCGGCGAGGACGAGATCGACATCGAGGTCAACGAGGCAGACCTCGAGGTCGACACCTTCCGCTCGAGCGGCGCCGGCGGTCAGCACGTCAACAAGACCGACTCGGCGGTGCGCCTGCGCCACTTGCCGACCGGCATCGTCGTCGCTTGCCAGGTCGAGCGCTCGCAGCACAAGAACAAGGCCACGGCGATGCGCATGCTCAAGGCCAAGCTGTGGGACCTCGAGCAGCAGCGCCGCGAGGCCGAGCGCGAGAGCCTGCAGGGCGAGCGCAAGAAGATCGAGTGGGGCAGCCAGATCCGCTCGTACGTGCTGCAGCCGTACCAGCAGGTCAACGACCACCGCACCGAGCTCAAGAGCTCCGCGGTGCACGGCGTCCTCGACGGCGACCTCGACGAGTTCATCGAGGCCTACCTCCTGCAACAGTCGCAGTCGTCCGCGGAATCGCCGTCGTGATCCGACCCCGTCCTGCCGCGTCGTCCCGCTCGGAGGCTCCGCCGAGCCTCCACTGGCAGATCGCGTGGCGGCACCTGCGAGCGGGCGATCGCCCGCCGTCGTGGGCGTGGCCGGCCGTCGGCCTCGCCCTCTACTTGCTCGTGGTCGGCGGCGGCTTCGTGCTCTACGCGCTCTACGGCTTCTCGCCGGTCGAGGCGGGCCTGCCCGAGCGGGTCGCCCTCGACTCGAGCCTCGTCGGCCTCGGCTTCGACCCGACGGCCGACCTGCCGCCGCCAGCCCAGGCCTACTTCGGCGTCCTCGGCGCGATCACCTTGCTGCTCGGCGCGGGCCTGTTGCTCGGCGCCGTGCTGTCGCTGGTGTTCACGCTGCTCGCCACGGTGATCACCGTCAGCGTCATGCTCGGCTGCATGGCGCTGGTCGTCGTGCTCAGCCTGATGACCGGGCTCGAGCTCGAGCTGCGCGACAAGATCCTCGGCCAGCGCGCGCACATCCGCGTGGCGGCGGCCGACGGGCGGCCGTTCGCCGACTACCGCGACCTCGCCAAGGCCATCGCCGACAAGCCGGGGATCCTCGGCGCCAGCCCTTACCTTCAGGGCGAGGTCATGGTCCGCAGCGGCTTCCAGCGCCAGGGCGGGATCCTCCTCGGCATCGACCCCGAGCTGCACCGCAGCGTGTCGAACCTGCCCGACATCCTGCGCGAGGGCGACTACGAGTTCCTGTCGCACCCGGAGAAGATCCCGGAGTCCGAGTTCGGCTTCGAGATCACGCCGGTCGAGCCGCCGCCCGCGCAGGGCGAGGTCGACGAGGCGAAGGGAGGGCAGGGCGCCACGGCCCTGCCTCTTCCGACAGGTGCCGAAGGACATGTCCCGGAGGACAAGCCGCAGCTCGTCGACGACGACCCGGACAAGGGCTGGGAGGATCCGGAGGTCGAGATCCCGGCGCTGCGCAAGAAAGGCGCGCTGCCGCCGGCCAAGCCCGAGCCCGCGGCGAGCAAGCCCGAGGCCGTGAAGCCAACGGCGACCAAGTCCCTCGGCGTGCCGACCTCGCCGGCCGCGGCGATCCCGACCATCCCGCGCAGCCCGTTCGGCATCGTCCCGGCGGGTGAAGAGGACGAGGGCTGGGAAGATCCGGAGGTCGAGATCGGCAAGCTGCGCGCCTCCGGCAAGCTGCCGGCGGCGGCGCCGCCGAGCGAGAGCCCGACCGAGCCCGCGCCCGAGCCCGAGCCCGAGCTCGAGGAGCCGGCGGCGAAGACCGCGGTGGTCGACGGCCTTTTGATCGGCAGCGAGAAGGCCAAGGAGCTGGCGGCGCGCACCGGCGATCAGGTCCAGCTGATCACGCCGATCGGCCGCATGACCCCGGCCGGCCGGATCCCCGGCGTCATGGCCGTGCGGATCGCCGGGGTGTTCGACGCCGACCACTACGACTACGACCGCTGGCTGGTGTACGCCTCGCTCCCGGTGGCGCAGGCGTTCCTCCGCGCCGGCGACCGCGTCACCGGCCTCGAGGTCAAGGTCGACGACCTCGAGCAGCTCGACGTCCGCCGCCAGGAGGTGCAGGACGCCGTCGACGCGGCCGGCCGCGACGACCTCATCGTCCAGGACTGGCAGGAGCTGAACCGCAGCCTGTTCTCGGCGATGGCGCTGGAGAAGATCGCGGTGTTCGTCGCGCTGCTGTGCGTGATCCTGGTCGCCTCGTTCGGCATCCTCGGCTCCAACTTGATGAGCGTGATCGAGAAGTCGAAGGAGATCGCGATCCTCAAGACGATGGGCTGCACCGACACGCTCATCCAGCGGATCTTCATCTCCGAGGGCCTGTGCCTCGGGATCCTCGGCGGCCTGCTCGGCATCGCCACCGGCATCGGCCTGTGCGGCCTGCTCGATCGCTTCGGCCTGCCGCTCAGCGGCTCGCTGCAGAGCTTCGAGCAGCTGCCGGTCGCGATCGACGCCTTCGAGGTCGTCCTCGTCGGCGTGTCGTCGCTCGTCATCGTCTGGCTGTCGAGCCTCTACCCGGCGCGGATCGCCTCGCGCATGCGCCCGGTCGACGCCCTGCGACAGGCGGAGCGATGAGCCTGTCGCTGCGGGTGACCTGGCGGCACCTGCGGACGCGCCGCCCGCCGCGCTGGACCCGGACGGTCGGCGTCGCCTCGCTCGTGCTGGTCATCGCCGGGGCCGGGGCCGTCGCCTGGTCTTTCGGACAGCCTGCCCCCGAGCCCGGCGGCGAGCTGTCGACCGCCGACCTCGCGTACGTGAGCGGCAGCTTCGCCGCGGCGATCGGCCTGCTGGTGTTCAGCTTCGCCGCGACCGTCCGCGGCTTCACCTTGCTGGTCGCGATCACCGGCTACTCGGTGGCCCAGGGCTGCGCCGCGCTGGTGCTGGTCCTGAGCCTGCTCGGCGGCCTCGAGGGCGACCTGCAGCGGCGCCTGCTCGGCCACCAGGCGCACCTGCGGATCTCGCCGCCGGCCGGCTCGGAGATCGTCACGCCCGGGCCGCTGGTGGCGCGCGTGCAGGGGGTGCCGGACGTCGTCGGCGTCAGCCCCGAGCTCGCCGGGCCGATCATGATCCGCAGCGGCTTCGGTCGCGCAGGGGTCAACCTCGTCGGCATCGATCCGATCCTGCACGCGGCCGCCTCCGGCCTGCCCGACGAGGTCGTCGAGGGCGACTACGCCGCCTTCCTCGACCCCTCGCGGCTGCCCCGGCGCCCGTTCCCGGTCCTCGACGCGACCCACGTCGAGTTGCCCGATGACCCTTCGGACATGGTGGAAGAGACAGGCTCCGAAGGACAGCTCGAGGCGCCTCCCGCCGAGGCCGAGCCCGCGGAGGAGGTCGCGGCGCCGGAGGCCGACGACTCGGGCGGCTGGGAAGATCCGGCGCAGGAGATCCCGCGGCTGCGCGCCGAGGGCAAAATCCCGCCCGCACGCGCTCCGGTGCCGCCGCCGGCGCCTGCCGCCGACGAGGACGACGGCGGCGGCTGGGAAGATCCGGAGCAGGAGATCCCGCGGCTGCGCGCCGAGGGCAAGATCCCCGCTGCTCGCCCGCCGGTGGTGGCCGCCGACGAACCGGCCGGCGACGAGCCGTCGCTCGCCGACCAGCTTCCGGCGCCGCCGGCCGCCGAGCCTGCGGATGACCCCATCGCGGCGGACGAACCGCGGACCGTGCCGGTGCTCCTCGGCATCGAGCTCGCGGCCGAGCTCAGCGTCACTGCCGGCGACCCCGTGCAACTCATCACGCCGGAGGGACGCATGACCCCCGCGGGGCTGGTGCCGGGCGTCCTCCAGGCGCGGGTCGCCGGCGTCTACGCCACCGGCGTCTACGACGACGATCGCGACTACGCCTACGTCCCGCTGCCCGACGCGCAGGCGTTCTTGCGGGCGCCGGACGCGGTGACCTCGGTCGCCGTCCGCCTCGGCGACCCCGACGCGCTCGCGGCGGCCAAGGCCGGCGTGGTCGCCGTCGCCGGGCCGTCGCTGGTGGTCGAGGACTGGCGCCAGATCCACCGCGGCCTGTTCTCGGCGATGTTCCTCGAGAAGGTCGCGATGTTCGTCGCGTTGCTGTTCGTGATCCTCGTCGCGGCCTTCGGGATCCTCGCCACCAACATGATGAGCGTCATGGAGCGGTCGGCCGAGATCGCCATCTTGAAAGCCATGGGGGCCCGCGATCGCCTGATCGCCAAAATCTTCCTGCTCGAAGGAATAATCGTCGGCGGCGTCGGTTGTGTCGGTGGGATCGCCGCGGGTCTGGCCCTGTGCGCGTGGTTCAGCGAGCGCGGCATCCCCTTGCGCAGCGACGCCTTCACCCTCGAGGCCTTGCCGCTGCGCGTCGATCCGTGGGAGGTCGCGCTCGTCGCTGCCGCCGCGCTCGTGCTCGTGGGCCTGGCTAGCGTGCTCCCCGCGCGTGCCGCGGCGGTGTTGCGGCCCGTCGACGGTCTCCGGCGCGGCGAGTGACCCGCAAGCCGCATTGACAGGGGAATGGGGCGCGTCTAGGGTTGCGCCGGCAACGGCCCCCCATGAGTGCGAGTGCTGATCGAGCTGTACGGCCCGTGGCGGGCAGTCCCGCGGGTTCTGTGGCGCCGGGCGTCACGCCGCTCGTGCGCGTCGTCAACATGGTCAAGGAATTCACGCACGGCGCCCAGGTGCTGCAGGTGCTGCGTGGCGTCGACCTCACGCTCGAGCCGGGAGAGATGGTCACGATCATCGGCGCCTCGGGGGCGGGCAAGTCGACCTTGCTGCACTGCCTCGGCACGCTCGACCTGCCGACGCGCGGCAGCATCTACTTCGGGGACACCGACATCACGCGCCTGTCGCCGCCGGAGCTGGCGAGCTTCCGCAACCAGACGATCGGCTTCGTGTTCCAGTTCCACCACTTGCTGGCCGAGTTCACGGCGCTGGAGAACGCGATGATGCCGGCGCTGATCGGGCGCGTGGCCGTCAAGGAGGCGCGCGAGCGGGCGGGGGAGATGCTGGCGGCGGTCGGTCTGTCGCACCGCCTCAATCACCGGCCGGGCGAGCTCTCGGGCGGTGAGCAGCAGCGGGTAGCGATCGCCCGCGCCCTGGTCATGCAGCCGGCGCTGCTGCTGGCCGACGAGCCGACCGGCAACCTCGACACCCGCACCAGCGACGAGGTGCACGACCTGTTGTTCCGGCTCAACGACGAGCGGAAGATGACGCTGCTGATCGTCACCCACAACATGGAGCTGGCGCGCCAGGTCCCGCGCCGGATCCGCATGGAAGACGGACGTCTCGTCGACGATCAGCGCGGCCCGGGTCGCGCAGGCGACGAGCGGAGCGCCGCGAAAGGCCCGTGACGGAGCGTCGTCCTCACAGCTCCGCGCGCGGAGAGCCGCATCGCGTGCACCTGGCCCGTCGCCGGCCGGCAGCCCGCGGGCTGGCGCTGCTGGTGTCCGCGCTCATCTGTCTCTTCGGCCAGCTCTTGGGCCCGACCGCCGCCGCCATGCCGAGCATGGCCGACATCGGCAGCGAGTTCTTCTTCCGCGCCGCCGCCGCGGGCGTGCCGCAGGAGCTGTACGGCCAGCCGATCGTCGACATCCGCTTCGAGGGCAACCGCCGGGTCGAGAGCGAGGCGATGCTGCTCGAGCTCGAGAGCCACGTCGACGCGGTGGTCAACCCGCGCAACCTGGCGACCGACATCAAGCGGCTGTGGGGCCTCGGCAAGTTCGACGACATCCGCGTCGAGGGCGAGCTGACGCCGTCGGGCGTGGTCCTGACGTACATCGTCAAGGAGCGGCCGACGATCCGGAAGATCGTGGTCGAGGGCAACAGCAAGATCAAGCTCGACGACATCAACGAGCAGCTCGACCTCAAGCTCAACTCGATCCTCGACGTCGGCGCGGTGCGGGCCAACGTCGAGAAGGTCAAGCAGCTCTACGTCGAGAAGGGCTTCTTCCTGGCCGAGGTGACCTACGGCCTGCGCCCGGTCGAGGACGAGATCGGCAAGGTCGACATCCAGATCGTGATCAGCGAGGCGGCGGAGACCATCGTCCGCAAGATCACCTTCATCGGCAACCAAGCCTTCACCGACGACGAGCTGCGCAAGCACATGATCACGCGCGTCGGCGGCTACCTCAGCGTCGTCACGAAGAAGGCCGGCGGCGTCTTCAACAAGGAGGCGTTCGCCGGCGACTTCCAGATGTTGAAGCAGTTTTACACCGACAACGGCTACCTCGACGCCAACGTCAAGGACCCGGAGCTGAGCCTCAGCCCCGACCGTCGGTTCGTCTACGTCACCGTCCCGGTCGACGAGGGCCCGCAGTACCGCGTCGGCAAGATCCGCGCGAAGGAGGTCCTGGGGCGCGGCGAGAAGGCCCTCTACAACGAGAACGTCCTGGCCGACTCGATCAACCCGGTGATCAAAGAGGGCGACGTCGCCTCGATGGGGAAGATCCAGACGATCATCCAGGACATCGAGCGCCGCTACAAGGACGCCGGCCACGCCTACGTCAACGTCATCCCCGACGGCCGTCAGGACCGCGAGAACCTCAAGCTCTACATGACGCTCGAGGTCGGCAAGGGCCCGCTGGTCTACGTCGAGCGCATCAACATCAGCGGCAACGACAAGACCGCCGACAAGGTCATCCGCCGCGAGATGGCGCTGCGTGAGGGCGACCTCTACGCCGAGAGTGGCAAGGAGCAGTCCGAGTTCAACGCGATGCGGCTCGGCTACTTCAACCAGGTCACGATCTCGACCAGCAAGGGCAGCGCCGAGGACAAGATCGTCCTCAACGTCGAGGTGACCGAGCGCCTGACCGGCACGTTCCAGGTCGGCGCCGGCTTCAGCACGATCGAGAACTTCGTGCTGCAGGCGCAGATCCAGTACGACAACTTCCTCGGCCGCGGCACCACGGTGACCCTCGTGGCCCAGATGTCGAGCCTGCGGCGCCTGTTCAACCTCGCCTACATCACGCGCTACTTCCTCGACTCGCGCTGGAACTTCTCGTTCAACATCTTCAACTCGCGCAACGTGTTCCCCGGCTTCTCGCGCGAGAGCACCGGCGTGCGCCTGTCGTGGGGTTACCCGATCCCGCGGGTCCCGAACCTCATCCTGTTCGCCGGCTACTCGTTCGAGTACATCAAGGTCGGCTTCGGCAACTTCGGCTCGTTCGGCGGCTACTACGGCGGCGGCGCCGGCCTGTTCACCGGCGGCGCCTACTCGACGCTCTACAGCGGCTCGGCGCTGATCTCGAACCTGTTCAACAACGGCATCACCTCGGCGATCACGGCCAGCCTCCGCTACGACACGACCGACAACTACCTGTTCCCGACCGAGGGCATGCGCCACGAGATCCGGGCCGAGTTCGCCAACAAGTACTGGGGCTCGCAGAACCGGTTCAACCGCTACGACGCCAACTTCCGCTTCTACTTCCCGATCATCCGCAGCAAGCAGGCCTTCCGCGCCTGGTTGGTGTTCAAGACCCGCCTGCAGGTCGGCTTCATCCACAGCCCGCAGGACAAGGGCGTGCCGGTGTTCGAGCGCTACTTCCCCGGCGGTATCTTCGGCGACGGCGGTATCCGCGGCTATCGCCTGCGCAGCCTCGGTCCGGCGATCAAGGTGCTCGGCAGCTCCGACCCGACGGCGACGCTCATCCCGTACACCATCGGCGGCAACTTGCTGACCGCGTTGAACCTCGAGCTCGAGTTCATGATGGTCCCGCCCGCCAACATCAAGGGGGTGGTCTTCATGGACATCGGCAACGCCTACAACACCGAGCCGCTGTACTGCGTCGAGGCCAACCCGGTCGAGCAGCCGAAGAGCGATCCGTGCACGCTCTTGCGCCCCGGCGCGCCGGGCTTCCTCAAGTCGCTGCGCCGCTCGGTCGGCTTCGGCTTCCGCTGGCAGTCGCCGATCGGCCCGCTGCGGTTCGAGTGGGGCTTCCCGCTCGACCGCCTGCCGCCCACCGAGTTCTATTACGGCGACGAGCCGGTCGTCTTCGAGTTCAACGTCGGCAACAGCTTCTGACGTTCCGCGGGAAATTCCCGCCAGGGCCGGTTTTCGGCGCGCGCAGCGGCGAATCGGGTGAGCTAGGCCACACCCTGACGGCCGCTCCAGGTCGGCAGGCCGCATGAATGTGCCCGCAGGTCCCCGCGTCCGAGGTCAGCCCGGTTGCCCCCCTGCGCGGCCCCGGCTAAGGTCCCGCCCATTATGCCCTGTACCTCCCGCGTCCTCCTCCTCGCAGCGGCAATGACAGCCGGCGTACTCGGCGCCTCCCCGGTCGCCGCCGCGCCGGCTGCCACCGTTAACGCCCTCAAACAGGTCGCCCTCGTCGACCTGCAGCGCTGCCTGCTGGAGACCACGCAAGGCACCAAGGGCAAGAAGGACCTCGAGTCGGCGTTTGCGAAGGGTCAGTCGCAGCTCGACAAGAAGACCGAGGACCTCAAGAAGAAGTACGAGGACCTGATGGCCAAGCGGGCGATGCTCTCCGACGAAGAGATCGCCAAGCGCCAGCAAGAGCTCGTGGTCAAGGACCAGGAGCTGCAGCAGCTCTACGCCCAGCTCCAGGAGGACGTGGCGACGAAGGAGGCGCAGCTCACCGAGAAGATCTACAAGAACGTCGCGGCCCTCGTGAAAGACATCGCGGCCGAGGAGGGTCTTCAGATCGTACTGGTCCGCTCGCCGGCGACGGTCCTGTACGCCAACCCCAAGCTCGACATCACCAATCGCGTGATCGTCGCCTACGACAAGAAGCACAAGTGACTCACCTGAAGGATCGCCCCGCCATGTTCACCCCCCAGCGTCGTCTCGCTCGTCTCTTGTCCGCCGCCGCCGTCGCGCTCGCCTTCGCCGGCGGCGCCGGCCTCGCCCCTGGCGCCGTCACGCCCGCCCAGGCCACGATCCCGCAGGTCCGCGGCGTCGCCGTCGTCGACATGCAAAAGGTCCTCGCCGACACCAAGCAGGGCCAGGCCGCCCGCAAGAAGCTCGAGGACAGCTCCAAGGCCAAGCAGGAGAAGCTCGAGCAGAAGCGCAAGAAGCTCGAGGCCGACACCGGCAAGCTCAAGAGCCTCCAGGGCGAGAAGCTCGCCGCCGCGGAGGAGGCGCTGCAGAAGGAGTACATGGAGATGCAGCAGATCTACATGACCATGCAGCAGGAGCTCTCGCAGCAGGAGTCGCGTGTCCTCGAGGACATCTACAAGAACTGCCAGACGATCATCGACAAGCTGGCCGCCGAGAAGAACGTCGACCTCGTGCTGATCCGCGACGACTCGACCGTGCTGTTCGTCGAGCCCGGCCTCGACATCACCGTCGAGCTGGTCAAGCGCTACAACGCCAAGTACCCCTCGTAGGCCGCTCCAGGCCGCTCGTCCCGGGCTCGCGCACGACGCTGCGCGACCCGGGACTTTCGCATTTAAAGCCGGCGTGGCGCTCGCCTCGGCGCGGGCGGTGGGCGCGGACCCGGCGGGCTGATAAGCTACGCGCCGACCGATGCTCCTCGACGCCGTTCAGCTCCAGAAGATCTTGCCGCACCGGTACCCCTTCCTGTTCCTCGATCGCGTGCTCGCGGCGACGCCCGGCGAATCGATCGTGGCGCAGAAGCTCGTGTCGATCGGGGACCCGATCCTGCAGGGCCACTTTCCGGGCTATCCGATCCTCCCGGGCGTGGTGCAGGTCGAGGCGATGGCGCAGGCCGCGGTCGTGCTCGCCAACCTGTCGGGGGTGTTCGACCCGGCGCTGCACAACTGCTTCTTCATGGGCATCCAGGAGGCCAAGTTCCGCGCGCCGGTGGTGCCCGGCGACGTGCTGACGATCGAGGTGAAGGCGCAGCGCCTGGGCCGGATCGGTAAGTTCTCCGGCGAGACCCGCGTCGGCGATCAGGTGAAGAGCTCGGGCGTCTTCACCGCGATCGTCGAGCCCAAGCGCGCGGATGCTGGAGGCGCTGCGTGAAGATCCCCGCGGTGTGCGTGGCGCTGCTGCTCGCATCCTGCGCACAGCGAGAGGTCCGCGGCCTCGCGCACGCGAGCGAGGCCGCCGCCGGTGCGGTTCGTCGCGGCGACGCGAAGGAGCTGGCGAGTCATGTCCTCGTGGGGGCGCGCGCGCGAGTCGATTACGCGGCGATCCTCGGCGACAAGGCGGCGCGTCAGCGCTGGTCGAAGACGTTGAAGAAGCCGGCGGAGATCCGCCCGCGTGCGGTGGTCTTCCTCGCGCCCGACTCGCCGGTCGACGTGCGCTGGACGCCGCGCGGCTGGGTGTTCGCCGAAGACCCGACCCTCGTGTACGACCAGTCGACGCCCCGCGCCGCGCTGCGGAGCCTGGTGCGGGCGAGCCTCCAGCGGCGCTGGGACGTGCTCCTCGGCCTCGCTCCCGAGCGGTACCGGCTCGGTCTGTCGGAAGACGATCTCCGCGCGGCGTGGACCGAGGGCGAGCATGCCGACGCCTTGCAGACGGCCCGCGATCGCCTCGCGGCTCGCCTGAGCGATCCCATCGTCGCCGACGCGCACGAGGCCGTTCTCGACCTGGGAAACGCCGAGGTCGCCCGACTCGAGCGGGAAGGTACCCGCTGGGTCGTGGTTGACTTCTGAGTTTGTCCCCACGAGCGCGGACGGGCAAGGTCGTCCGCGCCGCCTGGACTCAATTCGAGCGTCGTAGGACCGGTGCCCGTGTACGCCTGACGCACACCGGAACGGCGCTAAACGGCGCGAAGACAATTCTTGCCAACAAGCGTGGCGGCGTTAGTCTCAAACGTAAGGTGGCCAACCAAGAATTCAGGCGCTCCGAACCGGATGGTGGGCACATCAGGGTCGAGGCTGCAGGTCGAACGAGCCACCTCGTTCGTGGGGAGGATTGGTACTCCCCGCGGGATGGCGGTGCAAGCGCCGATCTCGTGAGCTTTGAGACAAACAGCCCGGTAGCTTATTCGGATTTCTGGCGAAAAAGGCAGGTGTTCATGCGACCAGCCCTCGAGAAGCAGAAGCAAGTCCCGACCAAAAAGATCCCGGGCAAGCGGACTCCGACGCTGCAGATCGAGCTCGAATTGCCGCGTGTGCCCGCCGACGAGCTCGATGAGCGGCCGCCGCTGCCGGAGCCGTCGGAGCGCGGCGTGGCCATCGTCGACTTCTACGTCTGAGGAGTTTTTCGCGCGAGGTTCGGGGTGCTTCGGGGCCGAGGCACCCCGAATTTTTTTCTGTGCGGCCGAGCGACCTCAACGCTGTAAATCTTCGCCAAGCGCTTCGTACCGGCCGTTGTGTGCTTCCCGCAGGAAGAGCCCCCTGGTAGCGTGGGGGACATGGCGCACGAGATCGAAGCAGCGGTGGATTCGACGGTGGTCCAGGACGATGCCGAGCCCATGCGGCACTCCGGTTTTCGGCTGGTCGTCCTGAACGGCGAGCTCCGCGGCCGCGAGATTGATGTCACTCAGGATGTCGTCCAGCTCGGCAAGTCACGCCAGTGCGACGTGGTGTTGCCCGACGAGTCTGTGAGCCGGATCCACGCGGAGATCCGGCGTCAAGGCGACAGCTATCGGGTCCTGGATCAACAGTCCACGAACGGCATGTTCATCGGCGGCGTGCGGGTCAGCGACGGTTTCCTGCGTCCGGGCGATGTCCTCGGCCTCGGCAAGGTCCAGGTCCGATTCATGCCCAGGGACTCGCGTGTCGAACTTCTTCCTAGCGAAGCCGACAGCTTCGGTCCGGTCTGCGGACGCAGCCTTGCGATGCGCAAGATCTTCGGTGTCCTCGAACGCGTCGCAGGCGCCGAGGCGACCATTCTTCTGGATGGAGAGACAGGCACCGGTAAGGCGCTGCTTGCTAGGGCGATCCACGATATGTCGCCGCGGAAGGACGGCCCCTTCGTGGTCGTCGACTGCGGTGGCACGGCCGCGGCTCAACTCGAGGTCGAGCTGTTCGGCCACGAGGACCGGCGCGGCGCCTTCGAGCTCGCGCACGGCGGCACTCTGGTGTTCGACGACATCGGCGAGTTGCCCGCAGACCTCCAGCCGAAGCTCACGCGCGCCCTGGAGAACGGCAAGGTCCGTCGCCACGGCGTGACCGAGGAGCTCGAGGTCGACATCCGCGTGCTGGCGACTGCGAGCCGTGGGCTGCGGGAGCAGGTCAAGTCGGGCGAGTTCCGCGAGGACCTGTACTTCCTGCTCGCCGTGGTCCACATCGAGGTGCCCGCGCTGCGCGACCGTCGCGAGGACATCCCGATGCTCATCGACCAGTTCTCGCGCCGCTTGCCTCCAGGCATGTGGCGCGCGCCTGGCCCCGAGGCCATGGCCCGCCTCGTCGGCTACGACTGGCCCGGCAACGTCCGCGAGCTCCGCAACGTGGTCGAGCGCTCGGCGTACCTGTCGCCCGACGGCGTCATCGACCTCATCACGACCGGCAACCTCGGGCGCGCCGGGCGCGAGCAGCAGGTCGCGTTCGACCCGACCCTGACGTTCCGCGAGCAGAAGGAACGCGCGGTCGAGCTGTTCGAAGAGACGTACCTGAACTGGCTGCTGCAGCGGGCCGAGGGCAACATCTCGCGGGCCGCCCGCGAGGCCGACATGGACCGCAAGTACCTGCACAAGCTGCTGCGCCGCTACGGGATCGACGCCAAGCAATTCGCCGCGGGGCGGGGCGGGGCGGCTGGCGGGCACAGCGACAACAGCGACCCGGGCGTGTCATTGGCGTAATGGCGCGCTACCATGGCGGCGATGTCCTCCGCCGCCGACCGCGCCTCCGCCCGTGACGCTGGCGCGCGGCCCGAGCTCGCGCCGCCGTGGGTGCACGCTCGCGGAGCGCTCGATGTGAGCGCGCCGCGAGTGATGGCGATCGTCAACGTCACGCCCGACAGCTTCTTCGACGGCGGCAACCTGCTCGCGCCCGAGACCGACGACCCGAGCGTCAGCGTGGCGGCGCGGCTGTGCCGATCGTATCGCCAGCAAGGCGCCGACATCCTCGACGTCGGCGGCGAGTCGACGCGGCCGGGCGCGACGCCCGTGGCGCCCGACGTGGAGCTGCGCCGCGTGCTGCCGGTGATCCGCGGGCTCGTGGCCGATCCGGAGCTCGCGGAGGTGCCGATCAGCGTCGACACGCGACACGCCGCGGTCGCGGCGGCGGCGATGGAGGCGGGCGCGGCGATCATCAACGACGTCAGCGGGCTCGCCGATCCGGAGATGGCGCGCGTGGCCGCGGCGAGCGGGGCCGGCCTCGTGATCGGTCACCTGCGCGGCGAGCCGGCGACGATGATGCGGGAGATCCGGTTCGAGCGCGTGCTCGTCGAGGTCGCGGCCGAGCTCGCCCGCGCGGTGGAGCTGGCGCTGCGAGCCGGCGTCGCCGCCGAGCGGATCGCCGTCGATCCGGGCATCGGCTTCGGCAAGACCGCCGAGCACAGCGCGGCGCTGGTCGGCGCGGCCGACTACCTGATGCGAGAGACAGGTTGTCCGGTGATCGTCGGCGCCAGCCGCAAGGCGTTCCTCGGGGTCGTCAGCGGCCGTCCGCGACCGGTCGGGGAGCGGCTCGTCGGCAGCGTGGTGGCGGCGGTGATGGCGGCGCTCGGCGGCGCGGCCGTCGTGCGCGTCCACGACGTCGCGGCGACGGCCGAGGCGCTGCGCGTGGCCTGGGCGATCCGCACCGCCTCGGCGGCGGCCCGCGACGAGGCGGAGGAGGTCGAGCGAGCGCGATGGTGACGCCGCGGGACTTCATCGAGGCGCTCACGTGGCGCGACGGGCTCGACTTCGGGATCCTGCTGATCCTGGTCTACGCCGCGCTGCGCCTGCTCCAAGGGACACGTGCGGTGCCGGTGTTGCTGTCGGTCGCGGTGTTCGGAGGCATCGCCGCCGCCGCCAGCGCGCTCGACATGGTCGCGGTGGCGGCGCTGGTCCGTTACTTCCTCGAGTACGTCATCATCATCCTCATCGTGGTGTTCCACCAGGAGCTGCGGCGGATCTTGCTGCACATGGGCCAGCGGCTGTTGCCGCAGGGGCACCGCGACGCGGCCCGCAGCGCCGTCAGCGAGCTGGTGGTGGCGGTCGAGCGGCTGCACCGCGCGCGGCTCGGGGCGCTGTTCATCCTCCAGGGCGAGATCGACGTCCTCGACGTCGTCAGCGACCGCGGCCGCGAGATCGACGCGTCGCTGCACGCGGACACCTTGGTGGCGCTGCTGATCCCGTTCTCGATCAACCTCACGCACGACGGCGCGGTGTTGATTCAGAACCTGCGGATCGCCCGCGCCGGCGTGATCTGTCCGCTGACCCAGCGCGATCGGCTCGACCCGGCGTTCGGCACGCGCCACCGGGGGGCCATCGGCGTCAGCGAGGAGAGCGACGCGCTGGTCGTCGTGCTCAGCGAGGAGCGCGGCGAGATCCGCACCGTGCACCGCGGCGCCATCTCCGAGCCGCTGACGCCCGAGCAGCTCGAGGAGCGGATCTCTCGCTGGCTCGAGCAGCCGCGCGCCGAGGCGTCGCGGCCGGCGCCGCCGAGCGAGAGCCTGGCGGTCGCCAAGGGCGCGGCCCGCAGCTACATGGACCTCCGCAAGGCCAGCGAGAGCGCGACCGACATGCGCCGCCGCGGCAAGGACGCGCCGACCGACGAGAAGTGGAACGACAACGACTTCCTCCACGCGCCGTCGGTCACTGACTTCACGCCGGCCGCGCGCAAGGGAGGTGAGGGGTGACGCGCGCGCTGCGGTGGCTCTACGGGGCCCTGTTCAACCACCTGCTCACCAAGCTGACGGCGCTCGTGCTCGCCAGCGGGTTCTTCATCTTCACCCGCGACGACGTCACGCGGCGCTTCACGATCCCGCTCAAGGTCAACACCGACCCGCGGCGGGTGCTGCTGACGAAGCTGCCGGAGACGGTGACGGTCGAGCTGCACGGCTCGTGGGCGCGGATGAACCGACTGTCGAACCACGACCTCGGCAGCGCCCAGCTCGACCTCGCGGGCGCGCGGCCGGGGCCGCTCGAGCTCGACCCGGCGACGATCGTGATGCCGCCGGGGGTCATCTTCCGCGGCATGGACTACGAGAAGGTCGACCTGCGCTTCGACCCGGTGATCGAGCGCGCAGTGCTGATCAGCGCCGCGGTGCGCGGGCTGGTCCACCCCGACTACGAGCACACCGGCACGCGCGTCGACCCGCCGCGCTGGCGCGTCCACGGCGGCAGCAAGATCGTCGGCGAGCTGGCCAACCTCAACACCGACCCGATCGACGTCAGCGGCGCCACTGCCGACGTCGAGATGGTGGTCGGCCTCGGTCAGCTGCGCGAGGGCGCCGAGTACACCGGCGTGGCGCCGGGCGAGGTGCCGAAGGTGACGGTGTCGGTGGCGATCCGGCCCAAGCTCAGCGAGCGCCGCTACGAGGTCCCGCTGACCTGGCCCGTAGACCAGGAAGGGCCGTACGGCGCGCCGCTCAAGGTCGCCGCGGTGGTGCGCGGGCCGGTGCCCTCGCTGCGACAGATCGACGCGATCCCGAGCGCGGTGGTGGCGACGGTGCAGCTGCAAAAGCCGCAGGAGGACGCGCCGGCCGGCGCGGTGCTGGTCGATCTCGGCCTGTCGGAGGCGGTCCCCCCGGCGCTGCGAGCCAACCTGACCTTGGAGCCACCTCAGGAGCGGATCATCCTTCCGCCGCCGCCCGTCGAAAAGCCGCTGGACGGCGCCGGTCGCGGCCATTAAGAAGGGCGCATGGCGAACGAGCGTCGGTTGTTCGGCACCGACGGGATCCGCGGCCCCGCGGGCGTCCCGCCGATGACCCCTGAGATCGCGTTGCGGCTGGGCATGGCCGTCGCGGCCCACTTCGGTCGACGCGGCAGCGTCGTCATCGGCAAGGACACGCGGCTGTCGGGCTACATGTTCGAGACGGCGCTGGCCGCCGGGGTGTGCGCGATCGGGGCGGAGGTGCTGCTGGTCGGGCCGCTGCCGACGCCGGGCATCGCCTACATCACGCGTTCGATGCGAGCCGACGCCGGCGTCGTCATCTCGGCCAGTCACAACCCGTTCGCCGACAACGGCATCAAGCTGTTCGCGGCCGACGGCTTCAAGCTGCCCGACGACGTCGAGGCCCACCTCGAGCAATTGATGGAGCCCGGGGCCGTCGACGAGCGGGTCGCTCGCGGGCGAGAGATCGGCAAGGCCGCGCGCATCGACGACGCGGCCGGCCGCTACCTGACCCACCTCAAGCACAGCTTCCCGTCGTCGCTCGAGCTCGACGGCCTCAAGATCGTCGTCGACTGCGCGCACGGGGCCGCCTACAAGGTCGCGCCGACGGTGCTGCGCGAGCTCGGCGCGACGGTGATCCCGATCGGCGTCAGCCCTGACGGCGTCAACATCAACGACGCGTGCGGGGCGGTGCATCCGCAGGCGATGTGCCGCGCGGTGGTCGAGCACGGGGCCGACCTCGGCGTCGCGCTCGACGGCGACGCCGACCGCGTGGTGTTCAGCGACGCCCGCGGGGCGGTGGTCGACGGCGACGCGATCCTGGCCATGTGCGCGCTCGACATGCACGCGCGCGCGGCCCTGCGCGGGGCCGCGGTGGTGGCCACGGTGATGTCCAACATGGGCCTCGCGCGCTGCCTGGCCGGCAGCGGGATCGGGGTGGTGCGCACGCCGGTCGGCGACCGCTACGTCGTCGAGGCGATGGTCCAGGGCGCCTACAACCTCGGCGGCGAGCAGTCGGGCCACGTGGTCTTCCTCGACCACGGGACCACCGGCGACGGCATGGTCGCGGCCCTCCAGGTGCTGGCGATCATGCAGCGCAGCGGCCGCTCGCTGTCCGACCTGGCCGGGGTGATGACGCGCTACCCGCAGCTGCTCAAGGCGATCCCGGTGGCGCGCAAGGTCCCGCTCGATCTGCTGCCGGAGCTCGGCGCAGTGGTGCGCGCGGTCGAGGCCGAGCTCGGCGACGACGGTCGCGTACTGGTCCGCTACTCCGGCACCGAGTCCAGCCTGCGGGTCATGCTCGAGGGCCCGGACCTCGCGCGCCTCGAGGAGCTGGCCGGCCGCATCGACGAGGTCGCCCGGCGCGAGCTGGCCGCGCCGTAGTCCGCGTGCGCCTCGGGACATGTGCTTTCGTACATGTCCTGAAGCGCATGAGAAACGGAGCGCGGCGAGCATCACCGCGGCCCGTCCTTGCCGGGGGCCCCCGAACTGGAACATGTCCGACGAGTCCCACGGGGCGTCGCCGCGGCCCTCGGGCGAGTCGGCCTGACCCAAAAGGCACGCCGCGCGGACGCCTCCTCGACGAGGGTCCGCGCGGCGCTTCGTCGGGTCCTCAGACCTTGAGGTTGGGCAGCGGGCCGACGCCGTCGTCGCCGAAGCCGTCCACCGGCACCCCGAACATCTCGGCGATCGAGATGAACAGGTTGGAGAGCGGCGGGGTCTCGCCGTACTTCACGTGGCGGCCGGGCGTCAGCTGGCCGGCGCCGCCGCCCGCGAGCAGCACGGGCAGGTTGTTGTGGTTGTGGGCGTTGCCGTCGCTGATCTCGGACGACAGGAACACCACGCAGTTGTCGAGCAGCGTGCCCTCGCCCTCGGGCGAGGTCTTGAGCTTCTGCAGCAGCTTGGCGAACTGGACCATCTCCCAGCGGTCGATGATCACCAGCTTGTCGAAGTTCTCCTGCTTGTCCATGTGGTGCGAGATCTCGTGGTGCGCCCCCTGGGCGCCGATGAACGAGTAGTCGCGGTAGCTGCCGGCGTTCTCGAGCATGAAGGTGATGATGCGGGTCTGGTCGCACTGGAACGCCAGCACCATCAACTCCGTCATGAGGTCGACGTGGGTGGTGAAGTCGGGGTAGGCGCCCGAGAACATCGCCGGCAGCGAGCACACCGGGTCGGTGTTCTCGGCGGTGAGGCGCTTCTCGAGGTCGCGCAGGCCGGTGAGGTACTGGTCGAGCTTCTCGCGGTCGGTCTTGCCGAGCTTGGTCTGCAGCGACTCGACCTGGCCGGTGGCGTAGTCGATGACGCTGATCCGGTTGGCGCGCCGCTTGGCCTGCTCCTCGGCGGTGGCCTCGGGGTCGAAGCCGGAGAACAGCAGGTCGAAGATGACCTGCGGGTCGTAGAGCTTCGGCAGCGGGGTCTTGGCGTCCGCCCACGAGATGTTGCTGGTGTAGGCGCAGCTGTAGCCGCTGTCGCAGTTGCCCATGGTCGCGCCGTTGGCGGTCCCGAACTGCAGCGAGCGGTGCGGCGTGGCGTCGCCGATGAAGTTGGCGATCACCTGGTCGATCGAGATGTCGTTGTTGATGTCGGTCTCGGACTTGGTGACGTGCGTGCAGGTGAGGAACGCCGAGGTGCCGCCGGCGTGGTCGCCCGGGCCCTCCGGCTTGGCGGGCAGGTTCTGCAGGCCGGTCAGGACCAGGATGTCGTTCTTGAGATCGACCATGGCCTGTGGGTCGACCAGCGGCGCGAGGATCGGCGTGATCTCGAAGCCCGGACCTTCGGTCGCGGGCGTCCAGGACTGCATGTGGATCCCGTTGGGGAGGTAGTAGAAGAGGGCGCGCAGCGGCGGGGGCTCGGGGTCGGCCCCGCGAGCCCGCCGGGCGACGGGCGCCATCGCCTCCAGCCAGGGCAGGGCGATCAGGGCACCAGCCCCGCCCAGGAGGGTACGGCGCGAGAGGGAAAAGCGACGCGGCATCGTGATGTCTCCGGAGAATGGGGTGGTGGGTTCACATCGCGGGGTCGCCGCGGCGCATGCGGAACGGCTCGCTGGTGACCAGCGAGACGACGAGGTCGGAGAAGTGGCGGTCGTTGGCCGAGAAGGTCTCCGTGACGTCGTCGAGGTACGGGATGTCCTGGAGCCCGACGGCCCGACCGAGCGCGTAGATGAAGGTCTTGCGGGCGACGCAGCGCAGGAAGTCGGGCTCGTCGGCGATCAGGGTCTGCATCTCGAGGCCGTCGGCGAACTTGGTGCCGTTGGGCAAGGTGCCCGACGCGTCGATGGGCAGGCCGTTGTCGAGGTCGCGCCAGGCGCCGAGCGGGTCGTAGTGCTCGAGGCCGAAGCCGAGCGGGTCCATGGTGACGTGGCAGCTGATGCACTCGGGCTTCTCGCGGTGCGCCTCGAGGATCTCGCGCTGCGTCTTGCCCTCGACCGGGGTCAGCTTGGTGTCGACGCCCGGCGGCGGCGGCGGCGGGACCTGACACAGCAGGCTCTCGAGCACCCACTTGCCGCGCTTGACCGGCGAGGTGTGGTCGGCGTGCGAGAGCACCGTCATCAGGCCGGCCTTGTTGAGGATGCCCTGGAACGGCAGCTCGCCGAAGTCGACCGGGGTGAACTCGGCGCCGAACTGGCCCTCGATGCCGTAGTGCTGCGCGAGCGTGGCGTCGACGGAGGTGTCGGTGGCCGTCAGCATCTCGAGCATGTCGCGGTCGTCGGAGAAGAAGGCCTCGGCGAACAGGCGCATCTCGGTCCGCATCGACTCGCGCATGGCGTCGTTCCACTGCGGGAACAGGGCCACGTCCTTGAAGGCGACGGCGATGTTGCGGATCAGCCACCACTGACCGGCGAAGTTGTCGATCAGCGCGCGGGCGCGGTCGTCCGTCAGCATGCGGCGCGCCTGGGCCTCGAGCGCGACCGGGTCCTGCAGGGTCCCGGCGGCCGCGGCGGCGAACAGCTCGTCGTCGGGCATGCTGCTCCACAGGAAGTACGACAGGCGCGAGGCCAGCTCGAAGTCGCTGAGCGGGTGCGGCGTGAGGTCGGTCGGCGCCGGATCGAGCTCGACGCGGTAGATGAAGTAGGGCGAGACGAGGGCGGCCTGGAGGGCGATGCGGAGGCCGGCCTCCCAGGTGTCGCCGGCGCCCTTGGCGTCGGCGACGAACTTCATCAGGGCGTCGAGCTCGGCGCCGGTGACCGGGCGTCGCCAGGCGCGCTCGGTGAACGTGGTCAAGATCTGGCGCAGACAGACCTCTTCGCCGTCGACGTTCGGGTCGCACACCATGATGCGCGTGCGCAGCGGGTTGTCGCCGTCCGGCAGGTTGATCGGACCCTCGACCTTGAACCAGTCGACCAGCAGGTTGCGGTCGGCCATGTTCGGCTCGTCGTAGTAGTCGTTGGTGAACTCGACCGCGAACTTGTGCACGCCGGCGGTGGCGTCGATCGTGATCTCGTAGACCTGCGCGCCGTTCTGCACCGCCTCGACGTCGAACATCGCCACCGGCGCCTGATCGACGGTGAGGTTCATGTGCGGCAGGTCGGGACCGGCCTGCTGGCCCCACACGCGGGCGCTGAACTTGTACTGGCCGTCGTAGGGCAGCTCGATGGTCTGGTACACCTCGCCGTTGCTGTAGAGGTTCCAGGCCTCGCCGGCAGCGCCGCCGACGGAGGCGAGCGCGTCCTCGGCCTCGATCTGCCAGGAGCCCGGATCGGTGATCGGGATCTCCATCGCCTCGAGGATCAGACCTTCGGCGGCCCGCTCATAGAGCTCGGCCTGCAGCGGCGAGGTGCTGAGGACGTCGGAGATGTTGTCGAAGCCGAGGCCGAAGTCGTCGGCGGGGAAGCTGTCCGCGGGCCGCTGCGCGGTGCCGAGGAGGTCCCGGACGGTGTTGTTGTACTCGGTGCGGTTGAGCCGGTGGACCGTCACTCGCCCGGGGTCCGCCTCCTCGCCGCCCTCGGTCGGATCTCCGGCGGTCGGGTCGTCGGCGGTGTCGCTCGCGGTGCCCTCGGTGGGCGCGCCGGTCGGCGACGTCATCGACGTGTTACCAGTCGCGGTCGGGTCGTCGGTGTCGTTGGCGTTCGGGCTGCTCGGACAGCCCGCGAGCCACACGAGCCCGAGCGCGGCCCCGAACCAGGGGCGGTGCGTTTGCCTCGTCATCAAAGCCTCAATCGGGCAAGGCCCGCCGGCTGTCAACTGACGCCGAAAGCCCGCACCTCTCGTCGCCACAAACCACGCGCGATCGCGTCGTGCAGGCCCGGGCGAGCCTGATCGGTGGCTCGGCCTTGCACGGGTATAGGGCCCGCGAGTACCTTGAAGGCCTATGTTACTCGCTTGTAGACGGTGGGGGTTGGCGACACGAGGGATTGTTTTTGCGCACCTCGTCAGCGGCTGCTTCGCGGTCAAGATCGACACGACGGACACGCTCTCGACCTCCATCACGACCGATACGCTTACCGACACGATCACCGACACGCTGCCGACGACGATCACGACGCCGACCACGGTCGACCCGCCGACGACGATCGACCCGACCGACACCGCCCCGACGACGATCGATCCGACGACGATCGATCCGACCGACACCGACCCGACGACGATCGACCCGACCTTCACGACCGTCTTCACCGACCCGACCATCGGACCCACGTCGGTGACGGTGACGGTGACGGTGACGACCGAGCCGCCGTCCGAGTGCGGCAACGGGATCTTGGAGGACGGCGAGGAGTGCGACGACGGCAATTCCTCCGACACCGACGAGTGCCCGACCAACTGCAAGATCGCGGTCTGCGGCGACGGCTTCGTCCGCGCCGGCAGCGAGGTGTGCGACGACAAGATCAACGACGGCTCCTACGAGGGCTGCGCGCCCGGCTGCTCGGCGCTCGGGCCCCGCTGCGGCGACGGCGTGCTGCAGGCCGACGAGGGCGAGCTGTGCGACGACGGCAACCAGACCGCCGGCGACGGCTGCAACGCGTGCCTGACCGAGAACCTGCCCGGCGAGTGCGGGCAGGCGGTGGCGCTGGCCCAGCCGGGGCGCAACGTGGCGTCGCAGATCGAGGAGGTCGAGTGCGACCTCGACCTGCCGGCGGAGGGGCAGTGGTCCCGCTTCGTCGGCTCGGCCGGGTCACGCATGCCGACGGTCGCGCCGCCGCAGTTCTCGTGCGGGACCCACGCGCCCGGCTGGCTCAACGGCACGGAGCCCGCCCCCGCCGACGGGGTGGTCGCGCGCGAGGTCTGCTTCCACTGGGAAGGCGAGTCCTGCCACTTCAAGGTGCCGATCGCGGTGCAGAACTGCGGGCCGTTCGTGATGTACCGCCTGCCGACCCCGCCGACCTGCGCGCTCCGCTACTGCGGGGTCGACTGAGCGGCGAGCGACAGGACGCGCGTGGTGCCGTGGTTACGCGACCTGGCGCAGGCCGAGGACGACGATCGTCAGCCAGCCGGCGAGCAGGCACAGGCCGCCCAGCGGGGTGACTGCGCCGAGGACCCGCGGGCCGCCGAGGGTGATGGCGTAGAGGGTGCCGGAGAAGATGGCGATGCCGGCGACGAACAGCGACATGGCGACGCCGTGGAGGCCGGTCGGCTCGCCGCGGGCCTGCAGGGTGAGGGCCCACAGCGCGACGGCCAGGAGGACGACGGCGTGCAGCTGCTGGTACTGCGCGCCGGTGTGCCAGATCTCGAGCTCGCGCGGGCCGACGCGGTCGCGCAGGCCGTGGGCGCCGAAGGCCCCGGCGGCGACGCCGAGGAAGCCGAGGAGGCCGGCGATGATGATGCCTGTCTTTGCGGTCATGGTGACTCCGTGGCGGGGAGGGCGGTCGGCAGGGCCGCGATCTCGGCCTCGAGCCAGCTGCGGAAGTTGATCTCGCGGCCGTCGGGCAGACGGACGAAGTAGGCGCGGCCGCCGAAGAAGGTGCGGCCGCCGATCTGGTCGAGCCAGCCGGGCAGCTCGTCGAGGCCGCGGCCGAGCCAGCGCGACTTCGTCTCGAGCATGGCGGCGAAGTCGATGCCGCTGTAGCGCTTGCGGGTGCCGTCGGACTTGACGGACACGAAGTCGTAGTCGCTGGCGCGGACGAGGGCGATCGCGGCGCGCACGGGCGGCGAGATCACGGCCTCCTCGGCGGCCTGGCGCTCGACGTCGCTTTCCTTCTTCTTCTCGCGCTCGACGTGGCGGTCGGAGGCGTTGCGCAGGAAGGACTGGAACTTCTCGTCGCAAGCGGGCCCGGCGGCGGCGGCGACGGCGACCGCGAGGGCCAGCGCACGCGGCGAAGCGGCCCGCAGGCGGGCGGTCGCAGGCGCGGAAGGAGCGGCGCGGCGCGTCACGCCTGGTAGGCTACCACGCACCGTGCAGTCCCACGCGAGCGACGACCTCTTCGAGCGCGCCTGGCAACGCGACCCCACGCTGGTGCCGCTGGCCGAGCGCATGCGGCCGCGCCGCCTCGACGAGGTGGTGGGGCAGACGCACTTGCTCGGGCCGGGGAAGATCTTGCGGCGGATCGCCGACACCGGGCGGGTGCCGAGCCTGATCTTGTGGGGGCCCCCGGGGACGGGCAAGACGACCCTGGCGCGGCTGCTGGCCGAGCACACGCAGAGCGCGTTCTGCGTGCTGTCGGCGACCTCGGCCGGGGCCCGCGAGCTGCGCGAGGTGGTCGAGGCCGCGCGCCGGCGGCGGGCCCACGAGGGTCGCGGGACGCTGCTGTTCGTCGACGAGATCCACCGCTTCAACAAGGCGCAGCAGGACATCCTGCTGCCGCACATCGAGTCAGGGGTGTGCTCGCTGGTCGGGGCGACCACGGAGAACCCGAGCTTCGAGGTCAACGCGGCGCTGCTGAGCCGGGTGCGGGTGCTGCAGCTGCGGCCGATCGAGGTCCGCGAGCTGGTGGCGCTGCTCCGGCGCGCGCTGTCCGACGAGGAGCGCGGGCTCGGGTCGCGCAAGCTCGAGGCGGAGGACGGGCTGCTGGCGGCGATCGCCCACACCGCCCAGGGCGACGCCCGGCGGGCGCTCGGGACGCTCGAGCTGGCGGTCGACCTGGTGCCCGAGGGCGAGACGCGGCTCAGCCGCGAGGTCGCGCAGCAGGCCGTCGGCGGCCGCGCGCTGCGCTACGACAAGGCCGGCGAGGAGCACTACAACGTGGTCTCGGCCTTCATCAAGAGCATGCGGGCCAGCGACGCCGACGCGGCGGTGTACTGGCTCGCGCGCATGCTCGAGGCCGGCGAGGACGTCGACTTCGTGGCCCGGCGGATCGTGATCTTCGCCGCCGAAGACGTCGGCAACGCCGAGCCGCAGGCGCTGCCGGTGGCCGTGGCCGCGGCCCAGGCGGCCCACCAGATCGGCATGCCCGAGGCCGTGCTGCCGCTGACGCAGGCGGCCCTGTTCCTGGCCCTGGCGCCCAAGAGCAACACCGCCCTGACGGCCTACGCCAACGCGCGCAAGGACGTGCTGCGCGCGGGCAGCCTCGAGGTGCCGCTGGCGGTCCGCAACGCAGTGACGCCGCTGATGCGCGAGGCGCAGTACGGGGTCGGCTACAAGTACCCGCACGACTTCGAGGGCGGGGTGGTCCCGGGCAACGAGAGCTACTTGCCCGAGGCGCTCCGCGGCCAGCGCTACGCCCACCCGGGCCCGCGCGGGTGGGAAGCGGCCGCGTGGGCCCGCCTGCTGCAGCTGCGCCAGGGGACAGGCGCGGGCGAGGAGCCGGAGCCGGCCGGCGAGTGAGGGATGTCCTCCGGGACAGGATGGGTGCGCAGGCGAGCTGGACGTTGGCTGTCCTGAGGGACAGGTCCATGGAGCGCGGGGGGCCTTCTTGCCGCAGGCAGCGCGCTTGATGCTGTCCTCTGGGACAGGCGCGGGCCGGGGCTCCGGTCAGGCGAGCGGCCGAGACGGCGCGGCGAGGAAGCCGCCCGGAGAGACAGGGTCGGTGGTGTGATTTATGATGTCTCTTGGGACATGTACGGGAGGCCAGAGCGACGCTCCTGGGGGGCGAGGCTGTCCGAAGGAGGCGTATTGCCTGTCCTCTTGGACATGCTGTCCGCACGGCCGGGTCAGCCGCTGAACCCGCCCGCTGCTCCGCCGAGGTCGCGCAGCCGCCCCGCGAGCGCCTCGCACTGGGGCGCCAGCTCGAGCACGGCGGTCGTCTCCCACAGCTGCGGCCGGCGCAGGTTCCCCACCGCGTGCAGCCAGGTCGAGGCGCGGCCGTGGGCGTCGATCAGCGCGCCGTCGTCGGTGATCGCCGCGCCGAGCGGCTCGGGCACCAGGAGCCCGCGCGCGATCAGGCCGCGCAGCAGCGGGTCGTTCGAGTCGCGCGGGTCGGGGGAGGGCCCGGTCGCGTTGAGCAGCGCCTGCACCCGCAGGTCGATGCGCGTCGCGCTGCCGCGGGGGCGGATCTTGGCGGCGATCGCGTCTGTCCCGAGAGACAGGTCCTCGACCCGCCCGGCGTGGACCTGCAGGGGCCCGACGCGCGCAGCGCGGCGATCGCCGCGGCGGTCGCCGGCGCAGCGCGGTGGCGGTGGGCCTCCCAGTAGACGCGCAGGTGACGGACGAACCGCTCGCGCTCGTCGGCCGGCCAGCGGCGCCAGATCGCCTGCGTCACCGGTCGAAGGTCGGCGAGCACGTCGCGCCAGTCGCCGCCGCGGGCCGCCTCGGCGCGGGCGGCCCCTCGCAGGGCCTGCAGGGCCCCGCGCGCGGTGGCTGACCAATCGGCGAGGGCGGGCGGGTGCGGCTCGGGCGGACGGGCCGGGGCGCGGTGGGCCTGCGGCAGCAGGCCGTGGCGCGAGAGCAGGTGGATCGGGCCGCGGTGGCCGGCGCCGTCGAGCCCGAGCGCGAGGTCGAGCGCCGACAGACCTGTCCCGAAGACCAGCACACCGGCGTCCCGCGCGAACACCGGGCCGGTCGCCGTCCACGGGTCGTGGACGTAGCGCGGATCGGTGCGTACGCGCGGATCGAGGCCCGCGGGCAGGCGCGGCGGGAGGTTGCCGAGCGCGAGGACGACGTGGTCGGCGACGAGCCGGGTCGCGTCGGTCAGGACGAGGGTGGCGGGGCCGTCGGGCGTGGGCGGCAGGACCTCGACGACATGTCCCGTGAGACATGTGATTGCCGGACCGGCGGCGGCGACCAGCTCGCGCAGGTAGTCGCCGTAGACCCCGCGGGGCAGGAAGCTGCCGCCGCCGACCTCGCGGCCGCGCCCGCGAGCCCAGCGGACGAAGTGCTCGGGGTCGTCGGCGAGCGCGCTCATCCGCCCGGCCGGGGTGTTGAGGAGGTGGCGCGGGTCGGCTGTCCGATAGGCCAGGCCGGGGCCGAACCGCCCCCGCCCGTCGATCAGTGTCACGCGCGGGCCGCCGGCGCGCGCGAGGTGCCAGGCGACGGCCGCGCCGCAGAAACCCGCGCCGACGACGGCGACTGCGGGCGCGGACGTGGACGACACGCCCCGAGCCTAGTGCCGGGGCCGCTCGGCTTCAATGGGGGGACGCGCAGGCCGCCCTCGGGGTCCGCGGGCGCCGGCGACAAGGGAGGTGACAAGCGCGCGCGCCGGTGCTATCCGCGCGGCATGGCCGCCCGCCTCAGCGTCAACGTCAACAAGGTCGCGACTCTCCGCAACGCCCGCGGCGGCGACGTTCCGAGCGTGATCGCGGCGGTGCGGACGATCCTCGCGGCCGGGGCGCCGGGGATCACTGTGCACCCGCGGGCCGACGAGCGCCACATCCGGGCCGCCGATGCGCGGGCGATCGCGGCCGAGCTGGCGCCGCTGCGCCAGCAGGTCGAGTTCAACATCGAGGGCGATCCGCGGCCCGACCTGCTGGCGATGGTCGAGGAGCTGCGGCCGCACCAGTGCACGCTGGTGCCGGTGCGGCCGGGGGAGATCACGAGCCAGGCCGGGTGGCCGCCCGACACCTCGCGCTCCGAGCTCGGCGCGATCGTGGCCCGCCTGCGCGGCCACGGGGTCCGGGTGTCGCTGTTCATCGAGGCCGACCTCGAGGCGGTCCGCTGGGCCGCCGACGTCGGCGCGCAGCGGATCGAGTTGTACACCGAGCCGTACGCGCGGGACTTCGCGGCCGGCGGGGGCGAGGCCTCGCTGGCCCGGTTCGCCGCCGCGGCCGAGCTGGCGCACGCGCTCGGCCTCGGGATCAACGCCGGCCACGACCTCGACCTCGACAACCTGCCGCTCTTCAGCCGCCTGCCGCACCTCGACGAGGTCTCGATCGGCCACGCGCTGATCAGCCACGCGCTGTTCGTCGGCCTCGACCAGGCCGTCCGCGAGTACCTCGCCGTCCTGGCCCAATAGACATGGCGCCAGGGACATGTCCCTGGAGACAGATCGCTCGGCGCGGGGGTGCGCGCGTGCGCCCGCGCTCGCGGCGGGGCGTCGACGGCCGGCGGCGGCTGCGGTATCCCAGAGGGGTGCGGGTGCTGCTGTGCCAGTGCAACACGGTCTTCGAGCACGAGGTGATCGCCTGCGTGCGCCGGGGGGCCCGGTCCGTCGAGGAGGTCGGCGACGACTGCGAGGCCGGCACCGGCTGCGGCAGCTGTCGCGGGGCGATCAAGACCATCCTCGAGGAGGAGGCGGAGCGGCGGCGCGGTGGTCGCGACGGCGGGGCGCCCGAGGCGCTGTTTCAGTTGCCGCTGTTCAAGACGCGAAAAGATTAGTGCCCGGGCACCGCAATTGCGGTACAGCAACGGCGCACGGGACTGCGCGTCCCGATCGAAAGCCATGCTCATCGTGCAGAAATTCGGCGGCTCTTCGGTCGCCACTCTCGAGCGGATCCGCAACGTCGCGGAGCGGGTGCTCGCCACGCAGCGCACGGGTCAGGACGTGGTCGTCGTCGTCTCGGCGATGGCGGGCGAGACCAACCGGCTGATCGGCCTCGCCAACCAGCTCGCGAGCGAGGGCGACGCGCAGACCGGGCGCGCCAACAAGGGGCCGTACGTCGCCAGCGAGCGGGCCGGCGATCGGGCCCACGAGCGCGAGCTCGATCAGCTGGTGAGCACCGGCGAGAACGTCAGCGCGGCGCTGCTGGCCATGGCGATCCAGAACGCGGGCGGGCGGGCCATCTCGCTGGTCGGGCCCCAGATCGGCCTGCAGACGGACGCGACCTACACCAACGCGCGGATCCTCGGGTTCTCCCACGGGCGCATCCGCCAGGAGCTCACCGCCGGCAACGTGGTGGTGTGCGCCGGCTTTCAGGGGCTGAACGCCGCCGGCAACATCACCACGCTCGGCCGCGGCGGCTCCGACACCTCGGCGGTCGCGCTGGCCGCGGCGCTGAAGGCCGACGCTTGCGAGATCTTGACCGACGTCGACGGGGTCTACACCACCGACCCGCGGATCGAGCCGCGCGCGCGCAAGATCCACCGCATCACGTACGAAGAGATGCTCGAGCTGGCGAGCCTCGGCGCCAAGGTGCTGCAGATCCGCAGCGTCGAGTTCGCCATGAAGTTCGGCGTGCCGGTGCACGTGCGATCGAGCCTGAACGAGAGCGAAGGGACGTGGATCGTGTCTGAGCAGAAGAGTCTGGAGTCCGCGGTCGTGACCGGCGTCGCCCTCGACCGCAACGAGGCCAAGGTCACCCTCACCAACGTGCCCGACGTCCCGGGCACCATCGCGTCGATCTTCGGCGTGCTCGCCGGCGCCGACATCGTCGTCGACATGATCATCCAGAACGCGAGCCGCGGCGGGTCGACCGACGTCACCTTCACGGTGCCGGAGAACGACCTCAAGAAGGCGGTCGCCGGTCTGCGCAGCCTCGACCTCCCCGGCGCCGGGCCGATGGACATCCTCAGCGATCCCGACATCTGCAAGATCTCGATCGTCGGCGTCGGCATGCGGACCCACGCGGGCGTGGCGGCCACGGCGTTCGAGATCCTCGGCCGCGAGAACATCAACATCCAGATGGTCTCGACCTCCGAGATCAAGGTGTCGGTGATCGTCCACGAGCGCTACGGCGAGCTGGCCCTGCGGGCGCTCCACGACGGGTTCGGTCTCCACGAGGGGCCGACGAGCAGCGCCGCCTGAGGTCGTCGAGTTGGTCCGCGTCGGGGCGATCGTCGCGCTGGTCGCCGCGCTCGTCGTGGCGCTGGCGGCGTGGCTGCGGCCGGGCGCGCCGGAGCTGCTGGTGCGCTCGGCGTGCGCCTTCGCGGTCGAGGTCGACGGCGTGCTGCGCTGCGACGACGAGGCGCCGCGCGACGTCGCGGCGCTGTGCGGCGCCGGTCCGTCGAGCGTCGCGCTGTCTCATGGCGACTCCGTCACGCGCGAGTCGCTGTGCGCCGCTGCGTCGCCGCGACCGGGCGTCGACGGCTGGGGCCGGATGCGCGGCGAGGATCTCGAGGCGCTGGCGATCCCCGTAGATCTCAATCGAGCGTCGGCCAGCGAGCTCGAGAGCTTGCCGGGGATCGGTCCGGAGCTGGCGCGGCGGATCATCGAAGGAAGACCTTACGCGTCCGTCGACGAGCTCGACCGCGTGCGCGGGATCGGGCCCGCGCGCTTGACCGCCGTTCGCCCGCGGGCTCGCGTGGAAACAAGCGGACAGGCTCCTTAGGACAGGTACGAAAGTACAGGGCGGAAAGGTCCTATGGTGAGCCTGCGCGCGTACGCGGCGGCGTCCGCGCGTGAGGATGCGACGATACGAAAATCACAGGAGTGGAGCGGGCGAGCGAGCGTCCTCGCGCCGGAGGCGCCCCTGCGCGTCCGAATTGGCTGGAGGTGCTCTACGGCTCAGCCTGCGAGTACCACGTCGGCCGAGGCTTGATCGAATCGACGAAGTCCGAAATCGTGGCGCGGTTGTTTCAGGTCGTGCCGCGCGGACGCCGCTGCGACACGAATGTCCGCGCTCGGTAACGGGCGCACCACGTTCAGGATTTTACTGACCATGAAGACTCGACCGATCATTCGCCTTCTCACTGCAGGATTCTGCGCTGCCACGCTGGCCGCTTGCGGCGACGACGGCGGCGAGCTCACGGGAGCCACCGCCAACAACACCGAGGGTGCCACCACCGACGACGGGGAGACCACCGCGGGTCCGGGCGGGCAGTCGGAATCGCAGACCGGGCCGACCACGACCGCGCCGACCACCGGTATGGGCATGAGCGACACTCAGGCCACGACCGAGCCGGCGACGACGACGGAGGGGGAGACGGGGACCTCGACGACCGCCGAGACCTCGACCACCGAGGGCGTGACCGAGGGTTCACCGGTCTGCGGCGACGGCGTGCAGGAGGGCACGGAGGAGTGCGACGACGGCAACCAGGACCCCGGCGACGGCTGCGAGCCGGGTTGCGTGGTGTCGGCGGTGTGCGGCAACGGCAACGTCGAGGCCGGCGAGGCTTGTGACGACGGCAACACCGAGGACGGCGACGAGTGCAGCGCCGACTGCCAGACCGCCTCGATGCCGCAGGTGTGCGGCAACGGGGCCGTCGAGGACCCGGAGCAGTGCGACGACGGCAACCAGGACGCGGGCGACGGTTGCGAGCCCGACTGCACGTTCACGCCGGCGGAGTGCGGCAACGGCATCAAGGAGATGGGCGAGCAGTGTGACGACGGCAACATGGTCAACGGCGGGCCCAACGACTTCTGCAAGAACGACTGCACGCCGTACGCCCCGCCGCAGTGCCAGGCGCCGGCCGACTACGTCAACTGCGACGACGCGGTCAACCTGACCGACAAGGCCGACAAGACCAACGCCCTCAAGGCGATCGGCATCTGCAACGATCAGCCGAACAACTCGATCCAGGTGTCGGACTTCGTGTTCGACCCCGCGGCGCAGAACAACACCTGGCAGGTGGCCAAGGGCTTCGGCAGCTACACCTACGATCACGACAACGACCCGAACACGCCGAACCAGCTGCTCTACAGCCCGCGCGAGGGCAGCACCTTCCTCATGCTGTCGAGCGGCACGATCAACGCGCCGAACGGCCAGGGCGTCGTCACCCACGCCGTCAACTCGCAGGTCGGCAACGGCGACAACTTCAACTCCGACGACAACGCCCTGCCCGCGCCCTTCAAGGTCGGCATGGGCAGCAACAACGGCGCCGGCGGCACTCCGTTCAAGAGCTGCGACAACGGCGTGCCGAACGGCGACAAGGACTGCTCGGACACGCTGCAGGCGCAGTGGTCGCTCGGCGCGAGCAACCCGAACGACCGCATCTACTTCACGTTCAAGACCACGGTGCCGCAGGGGACCTTCGGGTACTCCTTCGACTTCGTGTTCTGCTCGGCCGAGTGGCCGACCTACGTGAACACCTCGTTCAACGACATGCTGATCGCGTACCAGGTCGACCCGACGCCGGACGACCCGCTCGCCGACCCGCCGGTCGATCCGTACAGCGGCAACGTCACCTTCATCCCCAACCCGAACGACATGACGAAGGGCCTGCCGCTGACGATCACGGCGCTCGACCCGTACTACGACGGCCCGGGTTACACCTTCAACGAGCCGCAGCTGGCGGGCACGGGCTTCGAGCAGCACGCGTGCTCCGACTGGTTCACGGCCAAGGGCGGCGTGCAGCCGGGGGCGCAGGTCACGATCGGCTTCTACCTCGCCGACATGCAGGACAACATCCTGGCGACGCTGGCCCTGATCGACAATTTCCGCTGGGACTGCGAGGGGTGCGTCCCGAGCGAGGTCGACGACTGCGGCGTCCAGCCGATGTGATCGTCGCACGAGTGTGACGAGAGGCGAGGCGCGCACGGCGACGTGCGCGCCTCGTCGCGTCTCGAGACTGTGACATTCGTGAATGTGATGTTGCGTCGAGTCGAGCGACTCGAACAATCGCGACGTCGAATCGACGCCGCGACGGTCGAGTTGCGGAGCGGCCGCCGAGCCTGTCGCGGCCTTCCCGGGCGGGATCGGACGGCGCGCGCAAATACGGGCATCTTGCGCCGGAACGGCGGTCCAGTGACGAAGGTCGGGGTTGAGATCGATCTGTTGCGCCGCGGACGGAGTCGCGGGTGTCTTGGCTTGATCAACCGCGAAAGATGAGAAATCGTGGCGAGGCCGTCACGCATTCGCGGACGGCCGCACTTTTCTGCGAGCAGGACACCACCATGACCATTCGACCGATCATTCGACTCCTTACGACAGGTTTCATCGCCTCGGCGCTCGCTGCGTGCGGGGACAACGGCAGCAACGTCACGGGCGCATCGGAGGGACAGACCGAGGGCGACGAGACGTCGACGACGGTCGACTCGGGCCTCACGCCGGGCAGCGCCACCGACACCGCCAGCTCGCAGCCGACGACCGAGACGCCGACGACCGGCGTGAGCGACAGCGACACGCAGGGCACGACGGAGGGCACGACGGAGGCCTCGACCACGTCGACGGGGACGGAGACGGAGGGCTTGACCGAGTCGATCCCCGAATGTGGCAACGGCGTGCAGGAGGGCAGCGAGGAGTGTGACGACGGCAACGACGTCGAGGGCGACGGTTGCGAGCCGACGTGCACGATCACCGCGGTGTGCGGCAACGGCACGGTCGAGGGCGGCGAGGCCTGCGACGACGGCAACACCGAGGACGGCGACGAGTGCAGCGCCGACTGCCAGACCGCGACGCCGCAGCAGGACTGCGGCAACGGCATGGTCGAGGACCCCGAGCAGTGTGACGACGGCAACGTCGATCCGGGCGACGGCTGCGAGCCCGACTGCACCTTCACGCCGGCCGAGTGCGGCAACGGCATCAAGGAGCGGGGTGAGCAGTGCGACGACGGCAACGAGGTCAACGGCGGCCCCGGTGACTTCTGCCTCAACGACTGCACGCCGTTCGCCCCGGCCAACTGCCAGGCGCCGGCCGACTACGTGACGTGCGACAACACGCCGGACGTCATCAGCAACAAGGCCGACAAGACCAACGCCCTCAAGGCGATCGGCATCTGCAACGCCGCGCCGAACAACTCGATCATGACGAGCAACTTCCAGTTCTCGCAGGCGGTCGACAACACCTGGCAGGTGGCGAAGGGCTTCGGCTCGTACACGTACGACCACGACAACGACCCGCAGACGCCGAACCGGCTGCTCTACAGCCCGCGCGAGGGCGACGCGTTCCTGATGCTGTCGTCGGGCTTCATCGCCGCGCCGAACGGGCAGGGCGTGGTGGTCGAGGCGCCGAACTCGCAGACGCACGACAACAACGGCAACCCCGACGGCAACGTCAACCAGGTCCCGCTGCCGCCGCCGTTCAAGAACCAGAACGGCAGCAACAACGGCGCCGGCGGCACCCCCTTCAAGAACTGCGACAACGGCGTGCCGAACGGCGACAAGGACTGCTCGGACACGCTGCAGGCGCAGTGGGCGATGACCAACGGCAACGCCAACGACCGCATCTACTTCACCTTCAACACGACGGTGCCGGCGGGCACGTACGGCTACACGTTCGACTTCGTGTTCTGCTCGGCCGAGTGGCCGACCTGGGTCGGCTCGTCGTACAACGACCTGCTGATCGCGTACCAGGTCGACCCGACCCCGGACGACCCGAACCAGAACCCGCCGGTCGATCCCTACAGCGGCAACGTCACCTTCATCCCCAACCCGAACAACCCGGACAGCGGCCTGCCGCTGACCATCACCGCGCTCGATCCGTACTACGACGGCCCCGGTTACACCTATGCCGAGCCGCAGCTGACGGGCACGGGCTTCGAGCAGCACGCTTGCTCCGACTGGTTCACCGCCAAGGGCGGCGTGCAGCCGGGTGCCGAGGTCACGATCGGCTTCTTCCTCGCCGACATGTCCGATCAGTACCTGACCACCGTCGCGCTGCTCGACAACTTCCGCTGGGACTGCGAGGGGTGCATCCCGAGCGAGGTCGACGACTGCGGCGTCCAGCCGATGTGAGAGATGTAGCGTGCGACGCGGGCCGCACCTCCGGGTGCGGCCCGCGTCGCCGTTTAATTGCGTGATGTGTCGCGAGCACGACGTCGCGCGTCACGCACTTACGCTCTTGAAAGGGGGTGGCGAATGGGAAACGCTGGCTTGCGATCGCCCCCGCGCGTGCGGTGGGCCACGAAACTTAGCGACCCCAGGACCATGACCATGAAGACTTCCATGCTTCGACTCTTCTCCACCGGGCTGTGTGTGACTGCGCTCGCGGCGTGCGGTGACGCCGTCGACAACGTCACGGGCGTCACGGATGGCCAGACCGAGGGCAACACCTCGAGCGACTCCACCGACACAAACCCGACGCCGGGCAGCAACAGCAACTCGGAGAGCGACTCCACGCCGACGACGACCACGCCGACGACGGGCATGAGCATGGGCGAGACCCAGGCCACGACCGACGCCACGACCACCACCACCGAGGGCACGACCGATTCGACGACGACGATGGGCGTGACCGAGGGGGACCCGGAGTGTGGCAACGGCGTGCAAGAGGGCAACGAGGAGTGCGACGACGGCAACCAGGACGCGGGCGACGGTTGCGAGCCCAACTGTGTCATCACCGCGGTGTGCGGCAACGGCACGGTCGAGTCCGGCGAGGCCTGCGACGACGGCAACACCGAGGACGGTGACGAGTGCAGCGGCGACTGCCTCACCTCCACGCCGCAGCAGAACTGCGGCAACGGCACCGTCGAGGACCCCGAGGTGTGCGACGACGGCAACCAGGACGCGGGCGACGGTTGCGAGCCCGACTGCACCTTCACCCCGGCGATGTGCGGCAACGGCGTCAAGGATCGGGGCGAGCAGTGCGACGACGGCAACATGACCAACGGCGGTCCGAACGACTTCTGCCTCAACAACTGCACGCTGTACCAGCCGGCCAACTGCCAGGCGCCCGCGGACTACGTCGTCTGTGACAACACGCCCGAGGTCATCAGCGACAAGGGCGACAAGACCAACATGTTGAAGGCGATGGGCATCTGCAACGCCGCGCCGAACAACTCGATCGTCACGACGGACTTCCAGCACTCGAACCCGGTCAACGTCAGCTGGCAGGTGGCCAAGGGCTACGGCACCTACATGTTCGACCACGACAACGATCCGGTTACGCCGAACCAGCGGCTGTACAGCCCGCGCGAGGGCGACACCTTCCTCATCATCTCGAACGGCGAGATCAAGGCGCCGAACGGGGAGGGCGTGGTCATCGAGTCGCCCAACAACCAGGGCACCACCGACAACGGCAACCCCGACAACCAGCCGTTGCCGATGCCCTTCAAGGCCAAGAACGGCAGCAACAACGGCGCCGGCGGCACCCCGTTCAAGGACTGCGACAACGGCGCCGGCGACAACGACTGCTCCGACACCATCCAGGCGCAGTGGGAGATGACGAACGCCGACGGCAACGACCGCATCTACTTCAGCTTCAAGACGCTCGTGCCGCCGGGGACCTTCGGCTACACCTTCGAGTTCGCGTTCTGCTCGGCCGAGTGGCCGGTCTACGTCGACACCGTGTGGAACGACCTGCTCATCGCCTACCAGGTCGACCCCACGCCCGACGACCCGAACGCCGTCCCGCCGATCGACCCGTACAGCGGCAACGTCACCTTCATCCCCGACCCGAACGACCCGGCCAAGGGCCTGCCGATCACCATCACCGCGCTCGACCCGTACTTCGTCCAGAAGGGCTACACCAACAACGAGCCCCAGCTGGCCGGCACCGGCTTCGAGACCCACGCCTGCTCCGACTGGTTCACCGCCAAGGGCGGCGTCCAGCCCGGCGCGGAGATCACCGTCGGCTTCTTCCTCGCCGACATGTCCGACGAGTACCTGTCGACCGCGGCGCTGCTCGACAACTTCCGCTGGGACTGCGAGGGCTGCGTCCCCAGCGAGGTCGACGACTGCGGCGTCCAGCCGATGTGAGCCGCGCGTCTCCACGCGCACGACGAGGGCTCCGGAGCGCCGCTCCGGGGCCCTCGGGCTTTTGCGGGGGTCGTGGGGCCCGAGCCGTCGTCGCTAGGCCAGGCCGGCCGTGCGAGGCGAGAGCGGGCTCGGCGGGCTCGACGTTCTTGCGGTTCGCGAGGGGCGCTCGCCTATGTCCCTGCGAACATGACCGAACCAGCATGTCCTGATGGGCATGTCCTCACGGGAATGCTCGTCGGGACATGTCTCGCGGGCCAGCGGCCGACGCGCCGGCGCTCAGGGCTTCTTCTCGACCGGCGTCGCGGCCGGGCTCACCGGCTTCGCCGCGGGCAGGGCCTTGGGGGCGGGCGGCTGGGCAGCCTTGAGGCGCTTGCGGCGGGGCTCCCACACGGCCTTGGGGCGCAGGGGGATCCGGCCGCCGAACAGCGAGAAGTAGCGCTGCACGCCGTCGTTGCCGCCGCCGAGGATGCCGAACAGGGCGCGCCAGTGGAGGCCCTTCTTGGTGCCGATCGACTCGCCCTGGGCGTCGCGGATCGGCTGCTCGTCGCGCCACCACCAGCCGAGGCCGGGGCCGACGACCTGGACGTCGCGGCCGCGACCGCGATGGCGCGCCCACAGGGCCGGCACGACCTGGGTGATGCGGCCCTTGCGGCGGATGTCCCACCACAGGAAGGCGCCGAAGGTGCCCGAGCTGTCGCCGCGCTCGATGTGCCAGACCAGCGGGAACTGGACCCAGTCGTTGTCCTGGCCGCGCCGGCGCTGGAACAGCAGGGCCGGGAAGACGCTGGTGAAGGAGGTGTCCTTGGCCCAGTTGTTGTCGCGCAGGAACAGCGGGAGGAGCCACGTCATGCGCCGCTCGGCGTAGCTGTGCGCGGTGTAGAAGAGCGGCGGCGCGACCACGGTCGTCACCTTGTGCGGCCGGCGGAAGTTCCACACCATCAGGCCGGCCTGGAACCACCGGTAGTCCTCGCGGTGGGCGCCGACGAACAGCGGCGGCAGCACGACGGTGGTGCTGCGGTCCTTGGTCCGGTAGGCCTTGCGGAAGAACAGCGGGAAGAAGACGGTGGTCTTGAACTGCCGCGTCGTGGTGTGGCCGAAGTTGAGCGCGTACCAGGTGAGGCGCTCGCCGGGCCGCACGTTGGCGCCGCCCAGGAGGGTGAGGAACCGGCGGCCGCCCGGGTCCTTGTCGAAGTAGTAGAGCATCAGCGCGCCGTGGCTGGTGCGGCCCTTGCCGTCCTTGCCGTAGAGGAACAGCGGCCACGAGCCCCACAGCGTGTAGCGGCAACGATCGTCGTCCTCCTCGCGGAAGCCGCACTTCTGGTAGCGGAACGCGAACGGGACCACGCCGGTGAAGCGGAAGTTCTTGTGGAGGCGGAAGATGTCGAAGAAGATCGGCGGCGTCAGGCTGAAGCGCGTGAAGTTGAACTGACCCTTCACGCCGACCACGAACGGGAACGCGACCCACGAGCGGCGACCGTTGGCGCGCCGGCGGTCGAACCACAGCGGCACCGCGATGGTGGTGTGCTCGAGCTTGTTCTTGTCGGCCTGGTGGAAGATGAGCGGCAGCGAGACCAGGCGCCGCTTGTCGACCGAGTCGTGCCACCAGTAGAGCGGGACCACGCCGGCGTTGAGCGAGGTGCGGGTCAGGCGGTGGAACGCCGGGCCGGCGATGAGCGTGTGGGTGCGCCGGACCTTGTCGCGGCTGTAGAAGAACGGCAGCACGAGCCCGGCGTCGACGTCGATGCCCTCGGGCTGGCGCTGGCGGAAGTAGAACGGGACGACCGCGAGGTTCTTGCGCGGCTTCTCGCCGCGGGTGGCGGTGCGCCAGACCAGCGGCGACCACATGTCGAGGTCCTCGCTCGGCGCGCGGTGGCGGGCGAACAGCGGCGCGACCACGAGGTTGCTGGCGACGCCGCCCTCGACCTTGCGGCGGTCGTAGAAGACCAGCGGGATCAGGCCGAAGCCGCGGCGGGTCGGATCCTTGTAGCCGCGGAAGCCGTACAGAAGCGCGGCCGCCGACCAGGTGCGCTGCTCCGGCGTGCGGTAGGCGCCGCCCAGCGGAGTGAGGGTGAGCGTCTTGCCCTCGCGCTGGCGGCGGTAGAACAGCGGGAACAGGGCGGTGTGACGCTCGCCGCCCGGGCGCTTCACGTCCCAGAACAGGTTGAGGACGCCGAGAGTGCGGTGGTCGGGGCCCTTGTCGCGCGCGAACACCAGCGACACCGTGCGCGAGCGCTGGGCCTCGACGTCGTGGACGTGCCCGAAGAGCAAGGGCGGGACGATGCCGTAGCGGAACTTGTCGTCACGGCCGGCGAACACCAGCGGGGCGAGGCCGCCGTGGCCGCCGCTCTTGACCTTCTTGGCGTAGATCGGGCCGAGCACCCACAGGTCGCTCGGCTTCTGCGGGTCGGTGTCGCGGCGGTGCCAGAACAGCGGGGTGATGGTCTGGTACGAGCGGGTGCCGTCGCGGCCGACGAACGCCAGCGGGGCGAAGCCGGCGTCCCAGCGCTCGCCGCGGCGGCGGTAGTAGCCGAGCACGCCGGCCGAGACGGTGCGCGAGCCCTTGCCGTCGAAGGCGCTCGGGTCGTGCGAGTGGCCGAACAGCGGGGTGACGACCTGGAAGCTCTTGCCGCCCGGCTCGTTGCGCACGAAGGTGAGGAGCGGGGTGATGCCGAAGCCCCAGCGGCCGTTCTCGCCCGAGCGGCCGCCGCCGAGCAGCGTGTAGACCCGCGTGTCCTGCGGGCTCTTGCGCGCGTAGACGAGGGGCACGAACACGCTGCTGGTGACGCCGGCCTTGACGTCGCCGAACTGCCAGAACAGCGGGAAGAACACCCGGTTGCGCTGCTCGGGGTCGCGGTAGCTGACCCACGGGAACACCGACCAGGCGACGCTGCCGCGGTCGCGGTTCTCGGACCGCCACACCAGCGGCGTGGCCGAGAACAGCTTGCGCGTCGGGGTCTGGCTCGAGAACGTGAGGAGCGGCGGGACGGCCCACGCGCGCCGGCTGCGGGCCTTGTCGCTGCGCTGCACGTACAGCAGCGTCCACAGGTCCTTGCGGTTGCCGTACTCGCTCGACTGCCAGTGCACGAGCGGCAGCACCGTGTGCCACTTGACCCCGCGGGCCTTGTTCTGGCCGCCGAGGTACAGCGGGACGCCGACGTTGACGGTGCTCGGGCCGCGGGTGACGCGGTAGAACAGCGGGAAGCCGACGAAGTAGCGCAGGTCGTTGAGCGGGTCCTTGTCGGTGGTGTTCTTGTGGCCGTACCAGAACAGGATCGCCGAGAAGCCGCGCAGGCTGTCGGGCGTCTTCTGGTGGTAGTGGAACGGGACGACCACCAGGTTCTTGACCGACTTGTTGCCCCACCGCCAGACGAACGGGAACTGGCCGAAGCTGTACTGCTCGCCGACCCGCTTGTAGCCCATCAGCAGCGCCACCGCGCCCCAGCTGGTGGTGCGCTCGCTGAACGAGCCGAAGAACAGGATCGCCGGCGACAGCCAGCGCCGCTTGGCGGTCCGCTGGCTGTACCAACCTGTCGTCAAGGACAGGTCGAAGTGGAACAGCTTCTCCGGGTGGTTGGCCGCGGGCGTGCGGTGGAAGAACAGCGGCGGCAGCGTCAGCGCGCGCGTGCGGTGCGTCGTGTAGGTGCGATCGATCCAGAACGGCGGGACGCTCTTGCCCTTGACGAAGCGCGGGGCCTCCTCCTGCGGCTCGGGCTCCTCCTTCGGCTCGGCGGTGGCGATCGGCGCGTACAGCTGGCCCTCCGCGACCTCCGCGGGGGCAGGGGCGGGCGTCGGCGCGTCGGCGTCCGCGTCGGCTTCGCCCTCCTCGGCCGGCGCCGGCAGGTTGGGCGCCGGGCGCGTCAGCGGGCTGCCCGTGGGGACAGGTCCTGAAGGCGCTGGCGCTTCGGACATGTCCTCGGGGGCAGGTTCGACGGGCGCCTCGGCGGCGGGCGGTTCGCCGGCAGGCGCCTCGCCGGGCAGGCGGCGCGGGGTGGTCCGCGGCGGCGGCCCGAGCAGCAGCGGCGCGCCGAGGCCGGTGACCAGGTCGGCGGCGCGCAGGCCCGGGGCGGCGCGCAGGCTCGGCAGCAGCGGCGGCGCCGGCGGAGCGACGACCCCGAGCGCGCCGGTGCGGGTGCGTGCCTGGCTGTCCTGAGGGACAAGTCCGATCAGACAGGCGCCGACGAGGCACGACACCGCGAGCACGCGCGAGCGAACGACGCCGGACTCGAGCACGCGGGCGAGAGGCGGCGCGGCGATCGACTGGACGTCGCCGGGCGCGTCGGGTCGGGGACTCGCGTCGGCGCCTCCGAGGCGCGCAGTGGGCTCAGAGGCGACCAAGGGCCGGGAGGCAATAGCCAATCCGCGTTTGTCGTGTCAACCAAAGGATCTGGGGCTGGCGGCGAAAGGATCCGGGCTGGCGGCGGTTTGACAGGCCTGGCGCCACGCGCTACATGCGGCCGGATGAAGGCCGCGACCCGCGACGACGGCACGCAGCTCCCGCCGGAGCTTGACCTCGATCTGGTGGCCCTGGCTCGCTCCGGGCCGGGTCCCTACGTCATCCAGGCGGAGCTCCCGGCGCCGTGGATGGCGACCGTGCTGGCGCATACCGACGCGGAAGTCACGAGCGCCGGGTCCACGTCGCTCGAGGTCACGCCGATCGGCGAGGGCACCAGCTATTTGGTCCGCGGCACCATCCAGGGCGGCTACAGCGTCCCCTGCGCCCGTTGCCTGGCGCCAGCGGCGGTCTCGGCGGGCGGGGAGATTTGCGTGCACTTCGTCCGCGACCGCGTCGGCGACGCCGACGACGAGGAGAGCGAGACCGAGTCGCCGGACGAGCGCAGCTTCTCGGGCACGCGCATCGACCTGCGGCCGCTGCTCGTCGAGCAGGTGCTGCTCAGCTATCCGATCCGGGCGCTGTGCGCCTACGGCGAGGCGTGCCGCGGGCTCTGCATGCGTTGCGGCGCCGAGCTGAACGGTCAGCCGCTGGGGCCGTGCGCGGCGTGCGGAGCGGCCGACGCCCAGGTGCCGCTCGTCACCCTTGAGGATAAGGACGAGGGCGAGGGTGAGGCGCCGGCCAAGCCCACGACCTCATGGCAAGCGGCCTTGCGGCAGCTGGCCGACTCCGGCGTGGACGAGGACGACGACACCTCCGCCGACAACCAGGGCTTCGCCGGCCCTATTCCCGGCGATGAAGAATTCGATCCCGGGTTCGGCGAGCCCGAGCCGCGACCCGGCGACAAGGTCCCCTCGGCCGGCAAGAAAGCCGGCAAGATCGCAAAGCCGGCGAGCAGATCGTCCTCTGCGCCCGCGGGCAAGTCGGGCGGCGCCGGCAAGTCGGCCGGGCCGGCCGGCAAGTCGGGCAAGTCGGGCAAGGCGCCGAGCAAGGCCTCGGGCAAGCCCGCGGCGAAGTCGTCGCCGAAGCCGTCCGGCAAGAAGAAGCAGTGATCCCTGCCCGGAGGTTTGAGTTATCTCAGGTCCTCCGGGCGCTCTACCGCCCCCTGCGCCGATTGTGGCGCCGGGAAAAGCGCTAGACTCCCGCCCCCGCTTCCAAGGCGGTACGTGTCATGGCTGTCCCCAAGAAGAAGAAGTCCCAGTCCCGTCGCGACATGCGGCGTGCCCACCACGACAAGCGCTCGGCGCCGACCCTCGTCGCCTGCCCGAACTGCCAGGAGCGCGTGCGTAGCCACCACGTGTGCCCGGCCTGTGGCCACTACAAGGGTCGTGAGGTGATCGCGATCGCGCAAGAGTAAGAGGTGGCGGCGACGAGGAAGATCGCGCTCGACGCCTTCGGCGGTGATCACTGTCCCTTCGTCGAGGTCGAGGCCGCAGTCCTCGCCGCGCGCGCCGGGCAAGAAGTGATCCTCGTCGGGGACCGGGCGCGTCTCGTGCCGCAGCTCGCGCTCCTCGGGATCTCTCGCTTCGACGGCGAGGACGGGATCACCGTCCATCACGCGTCCGAGACGATCACCATGGAGGACACACCCTCCAAGGTGGTGCGCTCGAAGCCCGACGCGTCGATGCTCGTGTGCTTCGACCTGGTCCGCCGCGGTCAGGCTGCCGCGGTGGTCTCGGCCGGCAATTCGGGGGCGATGCTCGCGTGCGGGCTGTTTCGCTTCGGCCGGCTCAAGGGCATCGATCGCCCGGCGATCGTCTCGAGCTTCCCGCGGCCGAAGGGCGGCCCGTGCGTGCTCATCGACATGGGCGCGAACGTCGACTGCAAGCCGATCAACCTCGTGCAGTTCGCGGTGATGGGGGCGATCTTCGCCAACACCGCGCACGGCAAGAAGCCGCGCGTCGGGGTGCTGTCGAACGGCAGCGAGGAGGGCAAGGGCACCGACCTCACGCGCGCGGCTCACCGCCTGCTGTCGGCCCACCCGAGCCCGGCCTTCACCTTCCACGGCTACGTCGAGGGTAAGGACTTCTTTAAGGACACGGTCGACGTCATCGTCACCGACGGGTTCACGGGCAACGTCGCGCTCAAGGTGATGGAGGGCACCGCGAGCGGGATCGTCGGGTTCTTGCGCGCGGCGGTGATGAAGACCGCGCGCACGAAGCTCGGCGGGCTGATCCTGCGCCCGGCCTTCCGCGCCCTGGGCGACCAGCTCGACCCCGACTCGTACGGCGGCGCGCCGCTGCTCGGCGTCGACGGGGTCGCGATCATCTGTCACGGCGGCGCCGGGCCAAAGGCGCTCGCGGGCGGGATCCGGCTCGCCGCCGACTATGCGGCGCGCGACCTCACGCCGGCGCTGCGGGCCGCGATCGGCGATCACCGCGAGCTGTTCGCCGCCGCCAAGCGCGAGGATTCACCTGCATGAATGAACATGTCTCTTCGGACAGCGCCGGGGGCACCCGGCCGCTCGCCTTCATGTTCCCCGGCCAGGGCAGCCAGGAGCCCGGCATGGGCAAGGCGCTCGCCGAGGCGTTCCCGGCCGCGCGGCGCGTGTTCGCCGAGGCCGACGAGGCGCTCGGCGAGTCGCTGTCACAGCTGTGCTTCGAGGGCCCGGCCGAGGCGCTGGCGCGGACCGCCAACACCCAGCCGGCGATCCTCACCTGCAGCATCGCCGTGTGGACGGTGGTCACGAGCGAGCTCGGGCTGCAGCCGGCCGCGCTGCTCGGTCACAGCCTCGGCGAGTTCTCGGCGCTGGTCGCCGCGGGCGCGCTGTCGTTCGTCGACGCGGTCAAGCTGGTGCGTCTGCGCGGCCTAGCGATGCAAGAGGCCGTGCCCGCGGGCGTCGGCGCGATGGCGGCGGTGATGGGCGCCGACCCGGCCGCGCTCGAGCAGTGGTGCGAAGAAGCGAGCGTGGGGGGCGAGGTCGTCAGCCCCGCGAACGAGAACGGCGGCGGACAGATCGTGATCGCCGGTCACGCGGCGGCGGTCGACCGAGTGGTCGCGCGCGCGAAGGAAGGTCGCGCGAAAGCGATGAAGCTCAACGTGTCGGCGCCGTTCCACTGCGCGTTGATGCAGCCCGCGGCCGAGCGCGTCGCCGCTGCGCTCGCCGACATCGCCATCGCCGCGCCGCGTGCGCCCGTGATCGCGAACGTCGATGCCGAGCCGTATCCGCTGACGGAGGACCCGCAAGCCGTCCGCGATCGACTCGTTCGCCAGATCACCGGCCGCGTCCGCTGGGAGGCGAGCGTGCGAACGGTGATGCGCATGGATATCTCTCGCGGGCTCGAGCTCGGGCACGGCAAAGTGCTCAGCAACTTGATTAAACGCATCGACAAGGGCTTCTCGCTCGTCGCCGTCGGTTCCCCGGCGGACCTCGATGTGCTAAAGCTCGGCACCTAGTGTCGGGCCACGAAGCCAATCCTCAAGCCAGGGCGCTGCCGCCGTCGCTCGCGCTCACCGGGCGCGTCGCGCTCGTCACCGGCGCCTCGCGTGGCATCGGGCGGGCGATCGCTCGCCTGCTGGCGCAGCGCGGCGCGACGGTGGCGGTCAACTACGCCGCCCGCGAGGACGCTGCCCGCGAGCTGTGCGACGAGATCGTCGGCGAGGGCGGCGCGGCCAAGCCGTTCGGGTTCGACGTCGCCGACGCCGCCGCGGTGGAGGCCGGTGTGCAGCGGGTCGTCGCCGAGCTCGGCGGCCTGCACATCCTCGTCAACAACGCCGGGATCTCGATCGACGCGCTGCTCATGCGCGCCTCGCCGGCCGACTTCCAGCGCGTGCTCGACGTGAACCTCAAGGGCGCGTTCTTCTGTGCCAAGGCGGCCGCTCGCCATTTGCTCAAGGCCAAGGCCGACGGCCGCATCATCAACATCAGCAGCGTGATCGGCGAGCAGGGCAACGCGGGGCAGGCGATGTACGCCGCCGCCAAGGCCGGCATGCTCGGCCTGACCCGCTCGCTCGCCCGCGAGTTCGCCAGCCGCGGCGTGACCGTCAACGCCGTCACGCCGGGCTTCTTCGAGACCGACATGACCGCCGCGAGCGTCCACGGCGACGCCCGCGAGGCGCTGCTCAAGCAGATCCCGCTCGGCCGGATCGGCCGGCCCGAAGAGGTCGCCGAGGCCGTCGCCTATCTGGCCGCGCCGGCCGCCGCCTACGTCACGGGGCAAGTCCTCGCGATCAACGGCGGCCTGCGCATGTGAGAGCCCGAGTTCATCCGCTTTGTTCGCCGCTTGTGACCCGTCTGGAGAGGGAACCAGTATGACGACATCCGACATCGAGAAGCAGGTCATCGAAATCGTCCGTGAGCAGCTCGACGTGAAGCCCGAGGACTGCACGCTGGACAAGATCTTCACCGACGACCTCGGCGCCGACTCGCTGGCGATCGTCGAGCTCGTCCTCGCGTTCGAGGAGCACTTCGAGATCAAGATCCCCGACGAAGAGGTCGAGAACATCAAGACCGTCGGCGACGCGGTGAACTACATCCGCGCGCGCCGCAAGGCCTGAGAGGTCCATGTGACGGGGCGTAGGGTCGCGGTCACGGGAGTGGGGCTCATCAGCCCGCTGGGCGTCGGCAACGACGAGAACTGGCGGAGCTTGTGCGCGGGCAGGTCGGGGATCGGGCCGATCACGCGGTTCGACGCGAGCGCGATGACGACGCGCATCGCCGGCGAGGTGCGTGACTTCGACCCGACGCGCTGGATCCCCAAAAAAGAGGTCCGGCAGATGGACCTCTTCATCCAGTACGCGATCGCGGCCGCGGCGATGGCGGTCGAGGACGCGAAGCTGGGGCCGCCCGACGACCCCGAGCGCTTCGGCGTCTACGTCGGCGCCGGCCTCGGCGGCCTGCCGGTCCTCGAGGCGACGCACGACTCGCTGCGCGAGAAGGGGCCGCGCCACGGCATCAGCCCCTACTTCGTGCCGGCGATCATCGTCAACCTCGCGCCCGGACAGATCTCGATCCGCCACAACTACCGCGGGCCGAACATGAGCCACGTGTCGGCCTGCTCGACCGGCGCGCACAGCATCGGCGAGGCGTTCCACCTGATCGCCCGCGGCGGCGCCGACGTGATGATCGCGGGCGGCACCGAGGCCACGGTCTCGCCGCTGGCCGTCGGCGGGTTCGCGTCGATGCGGGCGCTGTCGACCCGCAACGACGAGCCGACGAAGGCGTCGCGGCCGTTCACGCTGAGCCGCGACGGCTTCGTCCTCAGCGAGGGCGCGGGGCTCGTGATCCTCGAGGAGTGGGAGCGCGCCAAGGCCCGCGGGGCCCGGATCTACGCCGAGATCGTCGGCTACTCGGCCACCTCGGACGCGCATCACATCACCGCGCCGTCGCCCGACGGCGAGGGTGCGCAGCGGTGCATGCGGCTCGCGCTGCGCGACGCCGGGCTCGCCCCCGAGGCGGTCGGCTACATCAACGCGCACGGCACCTCGACCAGCGCCGACGCGACCGAGACCGGCGCGATCAAGGCGGTGTTCGGCGAGCACGCGCGCAAGCTGGCGGTGTCGTCGACGAAGTCGATGCACGGCCACCTGCTCGGGGCCACCGGCGGGCTCGAGGCGGCGATCTGCGCCCTCGCGCTGCACCACCAGGTGCTGCCGCCGACCATCAACCTCGACGACCCCGATCCGGAGTGCGACCTCGACTACGTGCCGCACGAGGCGCGCAAGGTCGCGGTCGACGTCGCCCTCTCCAACAGCTTCGGCTTCGGCGGCACCAACGCGTGCCTCGTGCTCAAGCGAGTAGGCTAGGACGACCATGCGCGTGCACCTCGGCAGCGACCACGCGGCGATCGACCTCCGGCGCGAGCTCGCGGCCGCGGTCGCGGCGTTCGGCCACGAAGTCGCGAGCGAGACGGGGCCGTCGGCGGCCAGCGAGTCGGTCGACTACCCGGACGTCGCGGTGGCCGTCAGCGGGCGCGTGAAGGCCGATCCGGGCTCGCTCGGCCTCCTGGTCTGTGGGACAGGTCAGGGCATGGCCATGGCGGCCAACAAGCAGGCGGGCATCCGCGCCGCGGTGGTGATGGATCCGTTCAGCGCGGCGATGGCCCGCGAGCACAACGACGCCAACGTGCTCTGCCTGGGCGCGCGGGTGGTCGGCGTCGAGCTGGCGAAGGTCCTGCTCAGGACCTTCCTCGACGCCCGCTTCGCCGGGGGGCGACACGCCCGGCGGGTCGAGAAGCTGGAGCCCGGGGGGTAGGTTGCTCTGCCCGGTCTGCCGCAGCGGGAGCATCAAGGTCCTCGACTCGAGGGAGAGTCGGGACGGCGGTGCGATCCGGCGGCGGCGGGCGTGCCTCGACTGCAACCACCGCTTCACGACGTATGAGCGCATCGAGACGACCCCGCCGGTCGTGCTCAAGCGCGGCGGCGGCAAGCAGGCGTTCGACCGCAACAAGATCCGCGCCGGGCTGCAGCGCGTGTGTCACAAGCGGCCGGTCGACGACGAGCAGATCGAGGCGCTGATCGGCGCGGTCGAGCTGTGGGCCGCGACACGCGGGGAGCGGGAGATCCGCGCCGAAGAGATCGCCGATCGCGTCACCCGACTGCTCCGTCCGCTCGACCTCGTCGCGTACGTCCGCTACCTCGCCAGTCACGGCGTCTATCACAACGTCGACGAGTTCGTGCACCTCTTGAACCAGATGGAGAAGGCCGCGCACACCAGCCCCGAGGGCCAGCGCACGCTGTTCGAGATCGACGCGCGCGGGCAGATCCAGGTCAGCGCGCCGAGCCGGCTGTTCGTCGAGGCCGAGGACGAGGCTGACTCTGGGGACAGGTCGGCCGCGGCCGCGGTGCCGGACAGCGAGGTCTCGTGATCACGCCGGAGCTGGCCGATCTGCTCGGCGGAGCGAGCGGGGTCGCCGACGACGGGCCGGCCGCGCTCGCGGCGGCGCTGGCGAGCGTGCCGACGGTCGGCGAGTCGGCCGAGGCGCGGGACGTTCGACTGATGGGCGCGGCCGTTGCCCTGGCCCGCTCCGGCACCGGCGCGACCTACCCGAACCCGTGCGTCGGCGCGATCGTCGTGCAGGGCGAGCGGGTCGTCGGCGCCGGCCGCAGCGCGGTCACCGGGGGGCCGCACGCCGAGGTCTCCGCGCTTTCGCAGGCCGGTGCGGCCGCGCGGGGCGCGACGGTCTACGTCACGCTCGAGCCGTGCTCGCACTTCGGTCGCACGCCGCCGTGCACCGGGGCGCTGATCGCCGCCGGCGTCGCCGAGGTCGTGGTCGGCGCGCTCGATCCGGCCGCCCACGCCGGCGGACGCGGCCTCGAGCTGCTGCGCGCGGCGGGCATCCGCGTGCGCCACGGCGTGCTCGCGGGCGCGTGCGCGTCGGCGCACGAGCACTACCTGCACCACGAGGCGACGCGGCTGCCGTTCGTGACGTTGAAGATCGCCTCGTCGCTCGACGGCCAGATCGCGGCTGGCTCGGGGGACAGCAAGTGGATCACCGGCGAGCCGGCGCGGCGGCTGGGGCACTGGTTGCGGGCCCGTCACCACGCGATCGCCGTCGGCGCCGACACTGTGCTGCGCGACGATCCCGCGCTGTCGGTGCGCATGGTCACCGGCGTCGATCCGCTGCCGGTCATCTTCGACAGCGCGCTGCGCGTGGCGGGGGCAGTGAGGCGGCCGACGCTGTTGCGTCCGGGCACTGTGGTGCTGCACACCGGGCGCGCGCCGGCCTCGGCCCAGCGGGCCGTGGAGGAGCTGGGCGTGCGGCGCATCGAGCTGGCCGGCGACGCCGAGGGTCGGGTCGACGTCGGCGGGGCGTTGCAGGCGCTGGGCCAGCTGCCGCTGCGTTCGCTGCTGGTCGAGGGCGGCGGGCGGATGATCGCCAGCTTCGTCGCCGCCGGCGCGTGGCAGCGGTTCTATTGGTTCCATGCGCCGGTGGTGCTCGGCGACGGGAGGCCGGCGGCGGCGGGGCTCAAGGTCGCGGCGGTCGCCGACGCCATGCGGCTTCGTCCGCTGCTGCGCACCGACGTCGGGGTCGACGGGCTCACCGTCCTGAGCCCGCCCGGGGACCCCGCCGTGGACCCCGCTGAACGCGAGAGATGACGCGAGCGGCGGCCGCTGCGGGCCGTCGCACCGGCCGGTGATCTGTGCCATAACCCCCGCATGTTCACCGGCCTCGTGCGCGGCGTCGGCACTGTCGAGCGCGTGATCCCCGGCGCGCAGCGACGCACCTTCGTGATCGCCTACGCCCTGTCCGAGGGCGATCGCAGCCTCGGCGCCAGCGTAGCGATCTCCGGCGTGTGCCTCACCGTGGTCGCCTCGACCGCGCGCGACTTCACGGTCGAGGCGGCGTTCGAGACGCTGGCGGTGACGACTCTCGGCGAGCTGCGAACGGGCAGCCGCGTCCACCTCGAGCCGGCGCTGCGCCTCGGCGACGCGCTCGGCGGGCACCTCGTGTCGGGCCACGTCGACGGCCTCGCGCGCGTGCGCAGCCGGGTCGTCCGCGGCGACGCGCTCGAGGTGTGGTTCGACGTGCCGGCCGAGCTGGCGCGCTTCATCGCCGTCAAGGGCAGCGTGTGCGTCGACGGCGTCAGCCTCACCGTCAACGAGGTCGACGCCCGCGGGTTCGCCGTCGGCCTGATCCCGCACACGCTCGCGGTGACGACGCTGGGCGAGCGCAAGGTCGGCGACGCGCTCAACCTCGAGGTCGACCTGATGGCCCGCTACGTCGCCCGCCTGCTCGGCGCCGGCGACGAGCCGGCCCGCGCCGCCGCGCCGCCGCTGACGCGCGAGGCCCTGGCCCGCGCCGGCTACCTCGGCGCGGCCGACTACCATGGCACACCTGACTCTGGGGACAGGTCCGAAGCGCCATGTCCCGAAGCACCTGTCTCTGAAGACAACCAGTAGCACACCATCATGAGCGAAACGACCAACTACGAGCACGTGGAGCGCTGCATCGAGGTCATCCGCCGCGGCGGGATGATCGTCCTCGTCGACGACAAGGACCGCGAGAACGAGGGCGACCTGGTGACCGCGGCCGAGCACTGCACGCCGGAGCAGGTCAACTTCATGTGCCGGTGGGGCCGCGGGCTGATCTGCCTGGCCCTGACGGCCGACCGCGTGCGCGAGTTGCGGCTGCCGATGATGGTGCCGACCGATCCGGGGCACATGGGCACCGCGTTCACCGTCTCGATCGAGGCCCGGAGCGGCGTGACCACCGGCATCTCGGCGGCCGACCGTGCGCAGACGATCCGCGTCGCCAGCGACGAGAAGTTCGGCCCGCACGACGTGGTCAGCCCGGGCCACATCTTCCCGCTGCGGGCCCAGACGGGCGGCGTGCTGGTCCGCTCGGGTCACACCGAGGGCTCGGTCGACCTGGCCCGCCTGGCCGGCCTGCGCCCGGCCGGCGTGATCTGCGAGATCATGCGCGACGACGGCGAGATGGCCCGCATGGACGACCTCGAGGCGTTCGCGCGCACGCACGACCTGCCGATCCTGACGATCGCCGACCTGATCGGCTACCGCCTGCAGCGCGAGACGCTGATCGAGGAGATCGCCCGTCAGCCGCTCGAGTCGCCGATCCTCGGCATCACCGCGCAGGACGGGTGGACGATGCACACGTTCCGCTCGACGGTCGAGCCGGCCAGCTTCTACGTCGCGCTGTGCAAGGGCGACCTCCACCAGCGCGAGGACGGCGACGACGCGGTGCTGCTGCGGGCCCAGCGGGCGCAGGTGCTCGAGGACGTGTTCGGGGTGACGGGCGACGGCGCGGCCAGCCGGATGCGCGCGAGCCTGAAGCAGATCGATCGCGCCGGCCGCGGGGTGTTCCTGTACGTGCTCGGCCACCGCTGGCCGTCCGACCCGCTGCTGACGTCGCGCAACGCCGAGGCGGCGCCGGCGCTCAAGCCCGCGGAGGCCGGCTTCCGCGACTTCGGCCTCGGCGCCCAGGCGCTGCGCAGCCTCGGCATCCACCGCATCAAGGTGATCACCAACAACCCGCGCAAGATCGTCGGCCTGTCCGGCTTCGGCATCCACACCGTCGGCGCCGAGCCGCTCGAGGAGGGGGCGGTTGGCTGAGGCTGGCACGACGGACATGTCCCAGGGGACACGTCCGCGCGGCCGTCGCGTCCTGCTGATCGTCAGCGGCGGGATCGCGGCCTACAAGACGCCCGAGCTGGTGCGTGCGTTCGTCGCCGCCGGCTGCGAGGTCCAGGTGGTGATGACGCCGGCGGCCGCGGCGTTCGTCAGCGAGCTGTCCCTGGCGACGGTGTCGACCCGGCCGGTGCGCAAGCGGCTGCTCGACCCGGAGGAGGAGGGCCACGTCGGTCACATCGAGCTGGCCGACTGGCCCGACCTGGTGGTCGTCGCGCCGGCGACCGCCGACCTGCTGGCGCGAGCGACCGCGGGGATGGCCGACGATCTGGCGGCGACGGTGCTGCTGGCCACGCGCGCGCCGGTGCTGTGGGCGCCGGCGATGAACACCAACATGTGGCGCCACCCGGCGACGCAGGCCAACCTGGCGACGCTGCGCAGCCGCGGGGCCGAGTTCGTCGGGCCCGACCGCGGGCAGCTGGCGTGCGGGTGGATCGGCGAGGGCCGCATGATCGACCCGCCGCTGATCGTCGCCGCCGCGCTGGCGAAGCTCGAGGCTCGCGGTCCGTGGGCCGGCAAGCGCGTGCTGGTCTCGGCCGGGCCGACGCGCACGTACATCGACCTGGTCCGCTTCGTCACCAACGCGTCGACGGGGGCGATGGGGTTCGCGCTGGCCGAGGCGGCCCGGCACGCCGGCGCCGAGGTGACCCTGGTGGCCGGGCCGGTCGAGCTGGCGACGCCGCAGGGCGTGCGCCGCGTCGACGTCGAGACCGCGGAGCAGATGTACGCCGCGCTGGAGGGCGAGCTGTCCCAAGAGCCCTATGACTGGGTGGCCATGGTCGCGGCGGTGCAGGACCTCGAGGTCGACGGCGGGGCCGCGCGCAAGCTCGAGAAGGCCGAGCTGCTGACCCGGCTGCCGACGCTCGGCTGGCGAACGGCGCGCGACGTCCTCGCCGCGCTCACTGCCCGCTACGGCCGCGGCGCGCCGGCCGGGGCCCCGCGCTCGCGCTTCCTCGGGTTCGCGGCGCAGACGGTCGAGGATGGCCCCGAGGACAGGTTGCAGCAGGAGCTGATCCGCCTCGGCGAGGCCAAGCTGCGGGCCAAGGGCGCCGACGCGATCTTCGTCAACCGCGTCGGCGCGCCCGGGGTCGGCTTCGCGTCGGCGACCAACGCCGGGCTGCTGCTCGCGTACGACGGCGAGGCGATCGCGGTGCGCGCCTCGGGCCCGCCGATCGCCAAGGCCGCGCTGGCGACCTGGCTGCTCGACGCGCTCGTCACCACGTGAACGGGAGGATCTCGTGGAGGGCGATCGACGCGAAGCGACGCGGAGGCTGGCGGTCCAGTTCGTCGCGCATTTGCGCCACCTCCGGGAGTTCCGGGGTCTGGCGTACGTGTCCGCCGCGCCGTCCCCACGTCGCGCGCCCGAGCCCGAGCGCGCGGTCGCGGATCCGACCTGGCCCTCCGGACAGGTGACCGCCGAGCGAACCGCGAGCGCGCGCGCACCGACCTGGCCCGAAGGCCAGGCCGGATCCGCCCCGGCGCCGCGCGAGTCGCACGAGTCACCACCAGGGCGCGCACAGCCCGGTCCGCCGCCGCGCGAGCGGCCACAACCTCGCGCTGCGGGTCCGACGCAGCCGTCCTCGGCGGGTGAAGAGCTGCCGCCGAACGAGTGGTCGCGCGAGCGGCCACAACCTCGCGCTGCGGGTCCGACGCAGCCGTCCTCGGCGCGCGAAGAGCTGCCGCCGAACGAGTGGTCGCGCGAGCGGCCGCAACCTCGCGCCGCGGGCCCGACGCAGCCGTCCTCGGCGCGCGAAGAGCTGCCGCCGAACGAGTGGTCGCGCGAGCGGCCACAACCTCGCGCCGCGGGCCCGACGCAGCAGTCCTCGGCGCGCGAAGAGCTGCCGTCGAGCGACTGGTCGCGCGAGACGCCGCCGCAGCGGCCCGCGAGCCCGGCGCAGCCGTCCTCGTCGCGCGACGGCCCGCCGCCGAACGACTGGTCGCGCGAGACGCAGCGGCCCACGAGCCCGACGCAGCCGTCCGCGATGCACGACGGTCCGCCGCCGAACGACTGGTCGCGCGAGGTGCCGTCGCAGCGGAGCGCGCCGCAGCCGTCGCGACCTGCGAGTCCGGAGCCGCCGCGCGCCGCGAACCCGCCGCAACCGTCGCGCCCGGTGGAGGCGCCACGGCCCCGGAACGTCAGCCTGCCGCTGGTGGATCCGTCAGGGCCGCCGCGCGCGGCCGAGGGCGGAGGTCCGCCGCGCCCGGCCGGCGACGCGGGGCTGCGCGCGCAGGCTCAGGCGTGGACGCCGGCGCAGAAGCTCGAGTACCTGCAGACTCGCAACGTCGGCGACTGCACGCGTTGCAAGCTCGCCAAGACTCGCACGAACATTGTATTCGGGGTCGGCGACCCGAACGCCCGCGTGATGTTCATCGGCGAGGCGCCCGGCGCGGACGAAGATCGGCGCGGCGAGCCGTTCGTCGGCGCGGCCGGTCGGCGGCTCACACAGTGGATCGAGCGCCTGGGCATGAAGCGCGAGCAGGTCTACATCGCCAACGTGCTCAAGTGTCGCCCGCCCGGCAACCGCGACCCGGCCGTCGAGGAGATCGAGAAGTGTTCGCCGTTCCTGCGGGCCCAGGTGCGGGCGATCCGTCCCGACGTGATCGTGGCGCTCGGCAGGTACGCGGGGATATTGCTGATCGGCACCGAGCAGGATCTGAAGTTGGCACAGATGCGCAACCGTCGTTGGACCTACGACGACGCCGGTGCGGGCCTGCAGATCCCACTTCACGTCACGTATCATCCATCGTACGTGATCCGACGCGAGGGTGAACTCCCTCCGGGTCAACGAAACCCGGCCGACGACACGGTGATGTCGGACCTCGAGCGAGCGCTGCGCGTGCTGCGAAGTTGATCTCCTCATGCACATGCAATGCCCGGATGAACGACGGAATTTCACCTGCGAAGCGCTGTGGAGAATGTCGTTGCGAGCGCGTTGCGCCGCGAAATTCCAGGCGTCCAAATTTTCGGCGCGCGTCGTGTCAGCGGCTGGTGCTGTTCGGCAGTACAGTTGACGTGTCGCGTCGCCACTTCTACAGTCACGGTTCTGTGGCGACGCGATGACGAAGGCTGAACTCATCGAAAAAATCGCACGTAGTCGTGACCTGCCGCCAGACATCACGAAGAAGTGTGTCCAGCAGATCCTCGAGATCGCCTTCGGGGAGCTCTCCGCTTACTTCGTCAAGGCGCGGGTCACCCGGGCCCAGAGCCCGCGCTTCACGTTCCCCGGCTTCGGCACCTTCACCAAGAAGAAGCGCTCGGCTCGCAAGGGCGTCAACCCGCGGACGCTCGAGCCGATGACGATCGACGCCGCGTTCACGATCGACTTCCGCCCGGGCGTCGAGCTGCGCGCCAGCCTCAACGCCCCGGCCGGCAAGTCCGCCCCGGCGGGCCGCAAGCGGCGTACGAGCCCGGCGCAGCTGGAGCTCCAGCCGCCGAGCGTCGACCCGACCGAGCTCGACGAGGTCGACGAGGACGAGATCGCCGAGGAGGCCGACGAGGCCGATGAGGCGCTGATCCTGCGCCGCCGCTTCACCGCGCGCGAGGACCTCGACGAGGACGACGCCGACGACGAGTTCGACGAGGTCTCGCTCGCGGTCCTGCGCCGCCAGGAGCCGGCCGACCCGCGCCTCGAACTGCCGCCCGCGCCGATGCAGCGCGCCGACCTGCCCGGCCGCCGCGCCCACGCGCGCACCGGCTCGCGCTCGTAGGGCTGTCCGAACGGACATGAACGAAGGGCCATGGCCTCGCGGTCATGGCCCTTCGAGCGTGCCCGAACGGACATAAAAGAAGGGCCATGACCTCACGGTCATGGCCCTTGTTTCACTGCGGGACGGGCGAGGGGATCACTGCGGCGCGGCCAGCTTGGTGTCGTTCTTCGGCGGCTCGGTGGTCTTCGGCGCGGCGGTCAGGCCGACGGGGCTGGTCTTCTTGGGCTTGGCGGTGCCGGTGGCGATGGTGCCGGGGCCGGTCTTCGGCTTGGTCTCGCCGGCGCTGATCGTACCGACGCCGGGCTTGGGCGCCTCGCCCTCGCGCGTGGTGACGAGCGACGCGCTCCGCGGCTCGGTCGGCTGGCTGCCCGGAGCGGCGAGCCGCGCCGAGGTGGTGACGGCGGTCGGCGTGCCGGCGCGGGTCGGCTTCGGATCTGCGGTGTCGGCGCGGGCCGGAGCGGGCGCGGGGTCCGGCGTGGCAGCGGGCTCGGTCGTCGCAGCGGGCTCGGGCTCAGGTGCAGGAGCGGGGGCAGGCTTGGCCGCGGGAGCCGGAGCAGGTGTGCTCGTATCGACCGCGGCCTGGCGCGCCGGCTTGCCCTTGCCCTTCTGGGTCCCGTTGGTGGTCCCCGGTGTCCCTGAGCCGCGAGACGACGAATACGAGAAGGAGCAGGCGGGCAGGGTGAAGGCGAGGGCCATGAAGACCGGAAGCAGCTTGCGCATAAAACCTCGGCGTCCAGGACGCGCGACTTAGTGTCTTATTCAGGAGGGGGTCGGGCCAAGGGGTAGCGTCGCGCAGGGCGGCATCGCCCTCTGGCAGCGAGCTCACGACGACGGAGATCGACGCACGCGAGGGCCGATACCGCCCGCGAAACGCGGTCGGGTCGATCCGCGGGCCTGGCTGGGTCTCCGCGGCCGTTGGCGGCGAGAGGGCCGATATCACCCGTCGTTTGTGAGGCTGCGAGGCGGCTTTACAGACCGGTGGGGGTCTCCGTTAGCGTGGTGACCAGGGGGCGCCGCCGCGGCGCCGGGAGGGTGGGGAGCAGCGATGACACGCCAGAAGATCGATGACCAGCGCAAGCAGCAGATCCGGGCTGCAGCGACGCGGTGCTTCGTGCGCCGCGGCTACTCCTCGACGCGGCTCCTGGACATCGCCCGCGACGCCGGTCTCAGCAAGGGCGGAGTTTATTTCCACTACAAGGCCAAGGAGTCGCTGTTCCACGACATCCTCGACGCGCAGCTGCAGGCCCTGCAGGAGCGCTGGGCGGCGGACGTGCCGCCGGACCTGCCGGCCGACCGGGCGCTGGCGCAGGTGGCCTCGAACCACCTCCGCCTGTTCGTCGAGCACGGCGACGAGGCGAAGCTCTGCAACCTGCTGGTGACGATGTCGGGCCAGATCCAGGAGTACCGCGAGAAGCTCGAGCGCACCTTCGCCGAGATGCGGACCGCCTACGCCGAGATCGTCCGCCGCGGCGTCGAGCAGGGCGTACTGAGCGGCGACCCGCAGGTGGTCGCTCGCGGCATCATCGCCGTGATCTACGGCCTCGCGGCCCAGGCCTCGGTCGACCCGCAGGGACGGATCCCGCTGACGGTCGAGCAGGCCGTCGAGCAGATCATGCGACTCGCGGGCTCGAAGGCGTGAAGTCGTCGTCGCCGGGGTCGCCCACCGGCCGGGTGAAGCGGACCCCGCCGAGGCCGACCCAGCCCTCGTCGCCGCCGACCGGTCGGCCGGCCGCGTAGGCGACGAGGTCGGCCCCGTAGCCGACGGGGAACAGGCGCGCAGCGGTCAGCAGCGCCGCGGTGCCGCTCGGCGGGTCGAGGCCGGGGACGTCCTTGCAGCAGCGGCCCAGCTGGTCGGCCCGGCCATCTGCCAGGGCGGCCAGGACGGCCCGGTCGCGGGCCATCAGCGCCGCGACCCGATCCCTCGTCAGCGGCGGCCGGCCGTACGCCGGGCCCTCGTGCCCGAGCTCGGCGGTCACCCACCACAGGACGCGCCTGTCCTCGAGGACATGTTCCATGGTGGCGAGGAAGGCCTCGACCGGCCCGCCCTCGTCGAGGTCGACTGCGCCCGGGCCGCACAGCACCGGGAGCACCGGAGGACATGCTCCATCGTACAGGTGCTGAAGGACAGCCGCGGCGAGCTCGAGGCTCATCGCCTCGCGGTGGCGGATCTCCTCGCGGCGGATCCACGGCAGCCGGCGGTCGAGCGCCCGCACCAGCGCCGGATCGGCAGGCAGCTCGCCGCGCGGGGTGGAGTAGCGCTTGTCGGTGATGACGAACGGCTGCAGGCCGGGGTGGTAGTCGGTGCCGAGGACGACGACGAGGTCGATGTCGCGGGCGCGCGGGAGGCCGCGCAGGACCTCGTCGCACAGGCCGGCGGCGGCGCGCGCGGCCGCATCGGCGGGCGCGTCGGGGGCGGGCAGCGGCTGGTGCGGGAGCAGCACGCCGAGCGTCGCGGGGCCGTCGCTGAACCTGGCCGAAGGGTCAGGTATGGCCGAGGTCAGCAGTTCGGCGAGCGCGGCCGGATCGTCGGGGTAGAGCAGGCCGGCCCAGCGCGGGCGGCGGACCGGGCTGGTCAGGAACTCGCGGTGGATGGCCTCCCAGCGGGCGCGGAAGGCGGCGTCGTCGAGGTAGCCGGCGGCCTCGAGGTCGCGCACCAGCGCCTCGAGGTCGGCGAGCTCGATGTCGAGGATCCCGCGCATCGCCAGCGACTGGCGGATCTGCGGGACCGTGCGCTGGCCGTCGAGCGCGTCGAGCACGACCGAGGCCTCCTGCGGGAAGGCGATCTGTTCGCTGAGACCCGTCGGATCGCGCAGGACGAGCAGCGCCTCGTCGCCGCGCTGCAGGTTGAGGCGCTCGACCTTGCGGAGCCTGGGCTTGTCGCGGCCGGTGGACATGGTCAGCTGCCCGCGCAGGGGTCGTCGAGGTCGGGGAAGAGGCCGCGGACGGCCCGTTGGGCGCTGGTGGCGAGCTCCTGGCGCTTGCCCGCGGCGCACAGGGCCTGGCGCACGTCGTCGGTGGCCGGGCCCTCGAGCCGCTGCAGCGCGCGCACGAGGCGGAGCGCGACCGCGAGGTCGTCGGTGCTGCGCAGCACCGCGGCGACGACGTCGGCGCCGCCGGAGCCGTGACGATCGACGAGCTGACGCGCGGCCTCGGCCCGGCGGTCGACGTTCTGAGTGGCGTCGACGACCACGGCCTGCAGCGCCGCGAACGCGTCCGGCCCGCCGCAGCGGCCGAGCGCGGCCAGGACCTCGCGCGCGACGGTGGCGTCCGGCTCGAAGGTGTTGCCGCTGGTGGTGGTGCCGTCGCGCAGGCGGCGGAGGATCGCGGTGCCGCACGGGCCGTCGACGCGCGCGAGGGCGGCGGCGCGGACCTCGGGCCAGGCGTGGCGTTGACTGAGGTCGAGCCAGGCGCCGTCGCCGGGCAGCGCGGCCACGGCGAACGCCGCGGTGGCGACGCGCGGGGCCTCGGCGCCGATGAGCTGCAGGCGCTCGACGAGGGCGGCGGCGCGGGTCGGATCGAGGCCGGCGAGCGCGAGGCTGCCGAGGATCTCGCTGCGCAGCTCGACGCGCTTGTCGGCAGGCAGGTGCTGCTCGGCGAGGCGCGCGAGCACGTCCTGCGCGGCGGGCTCGCTGCGGCGAGCGACGAGCACGCGGATGGCGGCGACGCGGGCGGCGAACTCGCTCGCGACGTCCTCGGCGAGGGCGGCGGCGCGGCTGGTGAAGGCGCTGTCGTCGGCGCCGCCGAGGGCCGCGCGCAGGAGCACGAGGCCGGGCAGGCGCGCCGGCTCGCCGACGGCGAGGGCCGCGTCGACGACCTGGATCAGCTGCGCGCGCTCGCTGAGCGAGGTATGAGCGCGGCGGACGATCGCCTGGCGCAGCGCGGCGCGCAGGCTCGGCGCGCCGAGCCCGACCAGCGCGACCAGCTCCGGCAGCTTGTCGGCCGGGGTGACGGCGACGAGGTCGGCGATCAGGAGCCCGCGCAGCTCCTCGCTGAACGACTTCTCGGCGATGAGGCCCGTCAGCGTCGGCGCGGCCGCGGGGCCCTGCGCGCGCAGGATCTCGCGCCACGGCTCGGCCGCCGGCAGCTCGATGCCCTGCTCCTGCGACTGCTTGACCGCGGCGGCGACGTCGCGGCGCAGGGCCTCGGCGAACAGCGGGATGTCTTCGGGTCGGGCGATCCCGCCGAGCAGCGCGAGCAGGCGGCGCTGCTCGGTGGTGGTCGGCGCCGGCGTGGCGGCCATGCGCGCGGTGACCAGCGGGGCGGCGACGCCGGGGTTCTGCTCGAGGCGGGCGCGGGCCTGCAGGTAGTCCTTGCCGCGGCCGGTCAGCACGACCTCGATGTCGGCGGCGGCCTGCTCGGGGCCGTAGACCGGCGGGGCGGCGACCGGCGCGGGCGCGGGCGCGGCGGGCTTGGCCTTGCCGCCGCGGGCCGGGGCGAGGGCGGCGATCAGGGCTGGCCGTTCGGACATGCCCGAACGCACCTGGCCCATCGGACCTGGTCTCTGGAGCATGCTCGAACCGCCAGGTGCCGCGCCGGCGAGCGCGAGCCAGGCGAGGAGCGGGACGGCGGACAGGGGGGTCGCCACGGGGGACAAGACTGCCACGCCTCGGCGTTCAGCGCAGCACGATCGTCTCGATCTGCCGGCGCGACAGGACGTACGAGAGGAGCAGCGCGCGCTTGTCCGTGGCTTGAGTCACGTCGAGCAGGCGCAGGAACTCGGCGCTGTCGGAGTCCGACTCGGCCTGGTTGGCGATCATCCGCTGGACCACCTCGACCAGCGCGCCGGCCTTGAGCGGGGTGTCGGTCGGCATGCGGAGGAAGAAGCCGAAGTACTCGTGGGCGACGCCGGCCATCTGCAGGCCCTCGGGGCGGGGCAAGAGCAGCTGGAGCAGGCCGCGGCGGCCCTTCGACATGTTGCCGAAGCCGAGCTCCTGCACGGCGGACTCGGTGGCGACGGCGAAGAAGCCGGCGTCGACGGGCACGCCGACGACGAGGCGGTCGACCTCGCGGGGCAGCGTGCGCTTGCCGCGGGCGAAGTTGGCGGCGATCTCCGCTATCACCGTCGGCGGCGCGACGATCAGGTCGTCGCCGTCGAGCACGCGCAGCAGCACCTCCTCGCCCTGGTAGCGCAGCGGGGTGAGCGCCCAGGTGTCGCTGCCGCGAGTGATCAGCCGGCCGGCGGCGGCCGCGGCGGCGAGCTTGGCGGCGAGATCGGGGATCTCGAGGATCGCCGCGGAGCGGCGGAAGTCGCGGTGGGCGAGGGCGAACGCGCCGCGCGTCCAGGCCGCCGCGGTGTCGTCGCCGAGCGCGCGCGCGACCTGGCAGGTGGCGTCGGCGAACACCGGCTCGGGCCGGCGCGGGCGGCCCTCGGCCTCGGCCTGGGCGCGCCGCTTCTTGTACGCCTCGGTCCGCTTCTTCTCCTCGGCGACGACGTCCGACATGGCCTTTTGGACAGTCACACCTGTCTCTCTGGCCTTGCGCTGGGCCTTGCGGAGGATCCGCAGGTCGTCGAGCTGGTCGCGCACGTGCGGGTCGCAGGTCATGACGTACTCGGCGATCTCGTCGAGCTGCTTGGCCAGCGGCGCGGCCATGAGGCGCTGGATGTGGGCGTGGAAGACGACGTCGAAGTCCTTGGGCAAGAAGCGGGCGGTGTACGGCAGGTGCCCGCGGCGGGTGTCGGTCTTGCCGGCGTCCCAGAAGCGGCGCAGCGCGGCCTTGAGGTCCTCGGGCCGGTCCTCCTTCTCGTACAGCTTGACCAGGCGGAGGAGGCCGTCGGTGACGAGCTCGCGGCGATCGGTGCGCTCCTCGAGCAGCGCCTCGAAGTGCTCGATCGCGCAGTCGCGGCGCTCGATCTCCTCCATGCAGTGCACGCCCTTGCGGTGCAGGCGCTCGGCGCCCGATTCGCCGCCGCGGGCGGGCGCGGGCGCCACGGCGAGCAGGGCGAGGGAGGCGGCGGCGACGAGTGTGCGGGGGGACACCGGGGCGAGCATGGCACTTCCGCCGCGGCCGCGACCACTTGTGCGCGGCGGCGCGGGTGTGTCAAAACCCGCGCGTCCTTCATGGGTCCGGAAGCCTACGACTACGTGTTGCCGCAGGAGCAGATCGCCCAGACGCCCGCGGCGCGGCGCGGCGACGCTCGCCTGCTGGTGGTGCGCGACGCGGGGTCGCCGGTCCACGCCCGTGCGCGTGAGCTGCCGCGCTTCCTCGATCCGCGGGCGCTGGTGGTGGTCAACGACTCGCGGGTGGTGCCGGCGCGGCTGCGGGTGCTGCACGGCACGCGCGAGCTGGAGCTGCTCGTCTGCGATCCGCGGCCGGGGCTCGGGCCCGGGCAGACGTTCCGCGCGTGGGTCCGCGGGGCCAAGCGGCTGCGCCCCGGCGACGTCGTGCGCTGCGGCGAGTGGGCCGCTCGCTACCTCGAGCCCGACGTCGTCGACCCGCGCGCGCGCGTGTTCGCGGTCGAGGCCGGCGAGTGGATGGGCGCGCTGCAGAGCCGCGGGGAGGTGCCGCTGCCGCCGTACATCCGCCGGCCCGAGGGGCCGACCGCCGACGACGCGAGCCGCTATCAGACGATCTACGCCGCGCAGCCGGGCTCGGTGGCGGCGCCGACGGCCGGGCTCCACTGGGAGCCCGAGGTGCTGGAGCAGCTCGACGTCGTGCGCGTCACTCTCCACGTCGGGCCGGGCACGTTCCTGCCGCTCGAGGCCGAGGACGTGCGCGAGCACAAGGTCGGCGCCGAGCGGGTCGAGGTCGACGCGGCGGCGGCGGCCCGGATCGCGGCGGCCAAGGCGGAGGGGCGGCCGGTCGTGGCGGTGGGGACCACGGCCACGCGCGCGCTCGAGGCGGTGGCCCGCGCCGGCGGCGGGATCGTGGCGCCGTTCTCCGGCAGCACCGACCTGGTGATCGCGCCGGGCTTCGAGTTCCGGTTGGTCGACGCGATCGTGACCAACTTCCACCTGCCGCGCAGCTCGCTGCTGATGCTGGTGTGCTGCCTCGGCGGGCGCGAGCGGGTGCTGGCGGCCTACGCCGAGGCGGTCGCGGCCGGCTACCGCTTCTACTCGTACGGCGACTGCATGCTGCTGACGCGCGCCGACGCGCCGCGGTAGACAGGCTGTCCTCGAGGGCATGTCCTCGAGGGCATGTTCATAAAGGTATGGCTATCAGGACATGTCCTGGGGATCATGTCCTTTAGGGCTCGAAGGTCGCCGACCACGCCTCGGTGCTCGCGCCGCAGCGGTCCTCGAGGCGGAGGGCGGCCCGGTGCATGCCGTCGCGGACGATGACGCCGAAGTCGAGCGCGAGCCACACGTTGCTCGCGGCGGTGCCGCACGGGAGGTCGGGGGGCAGGTTGCCGGCGCCGGCGCCGCCCTCGACCTCGTCGAGCACCTCCGTCACCTGCAGGCCGCACGCGAGCGCGCAGCCCGGGTGCTCGTACGGGACGAGGACGGCGACGCGGGAGCCGATCTCGATGGCGTCGAGATCGGCGAACTCCCCGTCGACGAACCATCTCGGCTCGCCGAGGGTCGGCGCGCCTCCGCATGGCCCGGCGTCGGTGCACCACTCGGCGAAGGGGTCGGACTGCCAGCTCTCGAGACCGTCGAGCCCGCTGGCCTGACTGGGTCGCATCTCGACGACATAGATCCGGAGCGGCAGGTCCTCGGGCGGCGCCGTTTCGCTCGAGTTGCCCGTCGCTGTGCCGGGCTCGAGCTCGGTGGTGCCGGTCGCGGTGGTGCTCGTCGGCGTGGGATCGGCCGTCGTGCCGGTGGTCGCGGGCGAAGGGCTCGAGGTGCTCGTGGCGCCGTCGCCCTGCGAGGTGGAGGTGGCGTCGCCGTCGGTGTCGGCCGGGGGCTTCGGGGCGCAGGCGAACAGGGCGAACGAGACGAGGGCCGAGCGGCGGTGCATGGGCCGATGATAGCGAGGCGGGCGCAACGGCCTCGCCCGGCGATCGGACGTCGCGTGGCGATGCTCGCGGTCCGGCGCGCAGGTTCAGCAGAAGCAGGCGCACGCGGAGGAGCTTCGTCCGCGAAGCCGTCGCGGATTCAACCGCTCGACGAGGCCGTCCTCGAGCTCGAGGAAGTACAGGCGGCTCGCGCGAGGCCGAGGACCACGAGGTAGGGCACGAAGGGCATCACGCCGACGCGGACGAGCAGGACCAGGAGCACGCGCAGGGTGGCGACGCCGACGACGAAGTGAGCGGTTCGGCGGCTCGAGTCGGCTCAGCCGAGGGCGAGGACGGCGAGGCCGAGGACCACGAGGTAGGGCACGAAGGGCATCACGCCGACGCGGACGAGCAGGACCAGGAGCACGCGCAGGGTGGCGACGCCGACGACGAAGTGAGCGGTTCGGCGGCTCGAGTCGGCTCAGCGGAGGGCGAGGACGGCGAGGCCGAGGACCACGAGGTAGGGCACGAAGGGCATCACGCCGACGCGGACGAGCAGGACCAGGAGCACGCGCAGGGTGGCGACGCCGACGACGAAGCTGACGAAGAAGCCGATGGCGAAGGCGAGGGGGTCGGCGGCGGGGAAGCCGTCCTTCATCAGGCCGATGGCTTCCTTGAGCGAGGCGCCGAGGATGGCGGGGATCGCCAGGAGGAACGAGAACCGGGCCGCGGGCAGGCGGCCGAGGCCGAGGGCCATGGCGGCGGCGATCGTCGAGCCGCTGCGCGAGATGCCGGGCAGGATGGCGACGAGCTGGGCGAGGCCGATGAGCACGGCCTGCTGCGGCCGCGGGACCTCCAGCGGCCGCTGCTCCCGCCGGGTGCGCCACTCGGCGAAGCCGAGCATGGCCGCGGTGACGAGGAAGCAGACGCCGATGGCCTTCGGGTGGTGCTCGGCGGCGATGACGAGGTTCTCGACCGGCGGGGCCAGAGCGGCCGCCAGCGGCAAGGTGCCGAGGACGAGCGCGAGCAGCAGGGCGCGCGCGTCGGTGGGGGCGCTGCCCGAGACGGCGTTGCTGTCGGGATGGACATGTCCTGAGAGACTTTCACTGCCGACGGGGCCGGTCGCCGCGCGAGCCGCGGGGTCGGTGGTGGCACGAGCGGCTGCCACGGTCGGGCTGACTGATCGGGCATGTCCGGAAGTGCCTGGCGTATCGGGCATGCTTCGAGGGACATGTCCGGGACGCAAGACGCCGCGGGCGATCGCCAGCAGGTCGTCGCGGTAGTGGATCAAGACGGCCAGCAGGGTGCCGGCGTGGACGACGATGTTGAAGGAATGGCCGCCGGCGCCGGCTTCCAGGCCGGCGACGCGCTCGGCCAGGGCGAGGTGCCCGGAGGAGGAGATCGGCAGGAACTCGGCGACGCCCTGGAGGGCGCCGAGGAGGGCAGCGAGGCCGGGAGTGAGCTCGGTCGCAGGCATGGCGTTCAGGCGGTAGGAGCGGGCGCCCGGGCGGGTACGTCTCGGGGCGGCCGGGCATTTCGCGTGGTCGGTGGGGACGCAGCGAAGGGCGAGTCGCGGTGCACGGGGGACGCAGCGAAGGGCGAGCGCTGGACGAGGAAGTCGCGGTGCACGGGGGACGCAGCGAAGAGCGAGCGCTGGACGAGGGAGTCGCGGGGCACGGGGGACGCAGCGAAGGGCGAGTGCTCGACGAGGGAGTCGCGGTGCACGGGGGACGCAGCGAAGGGCGAGCGCTGGACGAGGGAGTCGCGGTGCACGGGGGACGCAGCGAAGGGCGAGCGGTCGGCGGCGACGGACTCGCTATGCACGGCGGACGTCACGACTCGTCGTCGCCCGGGAACGCGGCGGGTCGCTCGATCTTCCCGCGCTCCCACAGGTGATTCTCGATCGCCTGCATCAAGGGGAAGGTGCTGCGGCGGTCGAGGGCGCTGATGAAGAAGGTGTCGGGACCGGCCTCGGCGCGGCGGACCGCGAGCTCCTCGGGGTCGAGCAGGTCGCACTTGTTGAAGACGAGCAGGCGCGGGACCTTGCCGGCGCCGAGGTCACCGAGGATCCCCTCGACGGCGGCGCGCTGCTGGTCGCGGTCGGAGTCGCTGGCGTCGACGACGAGCAGCAGCAGGTCGGCGTCGGCGACCTCCTCGAGGGTGGCGCTGAAGGCCTGCAGCAGCGCGGGCGGGAGGTCGCGGATGAAGCCGACGGTGTCGAGCAGGACGACCTCCCGGTCCTCGGGGAAGCGGATCCGCCGGACCGTGGGATCGAGGGTGGCGAACAGCTTGTTCTCGGCCAGGACCTCGCTCTGGGTGACCGTGTTGAGCAGGCTCGACTTGCCGGCGTTGGTGTAGCCGACGATCGCGACCACCGGCACGTTGGTGCTGCGGCGCAGGGCGCGGCGCTGGTCGCGACGCTGGCGCAGCTCGTCGAGGCGGCGCGTGAGGGCGTTGATGCGCTCCTTGGCGCGGCGGCGATCGATCTCGAGCTTGGTCTCGCCCGGGCCGCGCCCGCCGATCCCGCCGGCCAGCCGCGACATCGCGGTGCCCTTGCCGATCATCCGCGGCAGCATGTAGCGCAGCTGGGCCAGCTCGACCTGCAGCTTGCCGTCGGCGCTGCGGGCGTGCTGGGCGAAGATGTCGAGGATCAAGGTGGTGCGGTCGATGACCTTGAGCTCGGTCTCCTCGGCGATCGCGTGCGCCTGCGAGGGCGTGAGGTCGGGGTCGCAGATCAGGAGCTCGCAGTCCTGCTCGAGCGCGCGGACGATGACCTCGCGCAGCTTGCCGGCGCCGAGGAAGGTGCGCGGGTCGGGCTGCGGGCGCCGCTGGGTCACGAGGTCCATCAGCTGGATGCCGGCGGTGCGGCACAGCTCGCGCAGCTCGGCGATCCGCGCCGGGACCTCGGGGCCGCCGCCGTGGACCATCAGCGCGGTGGCCTTGGTGCCGCGCGCCTCGGCGCGGGCGTCGGTGGTGGCGGCGACGAGCCGGGCCTCGAGCTCGCGGATGAAGGCCGTGAAGTTGATCGGGAGGTCGGGCGCGCCGGGCGGCGGCGGGGTCTCCTCGTCGGGCCGCGTCGACAGGTCGGGGCTGAGCGTCGAGACAGGAACTCTGGGCCAGGTCCGCAGCGTGAACACCTCGGCGGCGCCGGGCGCCGCCGGGGTGAGGTTGGCGAGGTCGAGCTGGATGCCGGCGGGGCCGCGGTGGACGGCGGCGACGAGGTCGAGGCGCAGCTTGGCGAGGTCGGCCAGCTCCTCGCGCGTGAGCGGGTCGGGCACCAGGTGGGTGACGATCAGGCGGATGCCGCGGAGGCGGCCGAGGGCGCCGCGGACGCGGGCGAACTCCGGCAGGCTGAGGCTGTGCGCGTCGCCGAGGATGACGCGCTCGACCTGGCCGCGCCGGTCGATGAAGAGGCCGAGCTGGCGGCCGAGCTGGTGCGAGAGGTCGAGCAGGTCGCGCGCGAGGGCGGCCGAGATGACGCGGTCGGCGGGCACGCGGCGCTCGCCGAGCCGCTGCAGGGCCCGCGACTGGCTGCTCTTCAGGTTGGCGGTGTCGCCGTGGAGGCGGTCGGCGCTCAAGCGGTCGTTCCTCGAAGATGGCCTTCAGGACAGGTCAGAGGTCGTCGTCTTCGAGCAGCTTGAGGCCGACGGCGAGGGCCTGCTGGGCGCGCTGGGCGGCGTCGCGGCGGCGGGCGAGCAGGGCCTCGGAGCGGTCGAGCTGGGCGCCGAGCTCGTCGACCTGGTGCTCGAGGCCGGCGATCCGGCGGTTGGCGTCGCCGGCGGCGTCCTCGGCCTGGGCGCGGCTGTCGGCCAGGGCGTTCTGCAGCGCGCCGAGCTCGCCGCGCGCGGTCTCCTCGGCCTGCGCCAGCGTCTGCTGCAGCTGCTGGATCTCCCGCCGCGCCGCTTCCTCGGTGGCCGCCAGCGTCTGGGTCAGCTGGCTGACCTGCAGCCGCGCGTTCTCCTCGGTCTCCATCAGCGCCTGCGACATGCGCTCGCGCTCCTGCTGGGCCTGGTCGCGCAGGCTGTTCAGCTGGCTTTGCAGCTGGCCGAGGGCGGCGCGGTGGTCGGCCTCGCGCTCGTCGATCTCGCCATGGTGCTGGCGCGCGAGCGACTCGAGGGCGGCGACCCGCTCGGTCTCGGCGTCGGCGAGGGCGCGCTCGACCTCCTGGCGGCCGTGCTCGAGCTGCGACTCGAGCTCGGCGACGCTCTTGCGCGCGCTCTCGAAGCCGTCGACGAGGCTCGCGACCTGGCCGTTGGACTCGATGAGCTGGTTGGTCAGGCGGTCGCGCTCGCTCTCGAGCTCGGCGACAAGGCCAGCCTGCATCTCCATGCGCTGCTGGGCCTCGGCGAGGGCGATGGCGGCCTTGTCGCGGTCCTGGGCGTTCTGGGCGCGGAAGGCGGCGAACTCGGTCTCGGTGTCCTTGAGCTTCTTCTGCGTGACCTCGAGGCGGGTCTTGACGCCCTCCTCGCGCTTGAGCGCGGTCTGCTTGTCGCGCACCGCGGCCTCGACGTTCTCGCGCGACGACAGGATCTGCTCCTGGGCGGCGAGGACCTGGTTCTCGAGCTCGGTGATCTGGGCCTGCAGCTCGCGCTGGAGCTTCTTGGCGTCGATGATGGTGCGCTCGCGCGACTCGAGCTCGTCCTTGAGCGTGAGGATCTCGCGGCTGCGGGCGTTGAGCTGGCTCTTCAGCTGCAAGACCTCGCGCTGGGCCTTGAAGCCGCCGGGGGCGAGGGAGGCGTCGGACATCTCCGAGTCGGGCGGCGGCAAGGCGCCGGAGCCCTCGCGCGGGATGGCCGACGAGGGCTCGTCCTGGAGGGCGTTGAAGCCGTCGGCGAACTCCTGCTCGAAGGCCTGGCGGTTGTCGCCGCTGCGCGCCGGGGCCTCGCGCAGCTCGATCTCCAGGCGCTCTTTCGGGCGGCCGGAGCGGGCCGGCTTGGCAGCCGCGTGGGGCGGGTTCGCGCTCGCGCCGCCCTCGCCGGTGGAGGCGGCCTTGGCCTCGCCGATCGACAGGACCGGGCGGATGGCGGCGACCAGGCGCGACTCGTCGAGCGGCAGGCGCAGGTAGTCGTCGGCGTGGGTCTTGAGGTTGCGGTGCTGCTCGAACACGTCCTCGCTGACGTTCGAGGAGTACATGATGAGCGGGATGCGCTTGGTGTCCTCGTGACGCCGCAGGCGGTTGCACACCGAGAAGCCGGACGTCAGCGGCAGCTCGGCGCGCAAAAAGATGATGTCGGGTGCAGCCTGGCGCGCGACGTTGACAGCCTCCGGCCCGTTCTCGGTGATCGTGAACTCGAAGCCGTAGGGGGCCAGGATGTTCTTGAGGGTGGCCGGGGTCTTGCCGTCCGCGTCGATGATCAGCGCTGAGTGCACGTGGGCCAAAATATCCGGCCTTGCTCGCTTCTACCAGGGGCGACGGGCCGGTCGCTGGCTGCCTGCATAACGACGTTCTACGGGGCAAGGCGAGGATCCGCGGCGGTGGCTTCGGCGGCCTCGTCGCGCGGTCACCGCGAGACCGCTTCACGCGCTCGCGGGCAAGCAAGCGGCCACGGCGGCGAGGACGCGGGCGGGGTCGAAGGGCACGTGCAAGTAGGCGCTGGCGCGGGTCCGCAGCTTGCTGTGACCATCGAACACTTCGGGCGAGACGTCGCTGGCGTAGAGAATGAGCGGGATCGCCCGGGTGTCGTCGTCGCGTCGCAGGCGGTTGCACACCGAGAAGCCGGACGTGCCCGGCAGCTCGACGCGCAGCAGCACCAGCGCCGGCGCGTCGGCCCGCACGCGCGCGACGGCCTGCTCGGGGTCGGTCAGCACGACCGCCGGCAACGAGCGCGCGGCGAGGATCGTCGCCAGCCGGATCGCCAGCCGCGGGTCGGCCTCGATGATGAGCGCGGGCGACACCGCGGCGCACGGTAGCACGCAGGCGGCGTCGCCGACGAGGGCCGTGTGCGGGGCGTGTCGACCCTGCCTCGCTCGCGTCGCTCGCCTGTGACGCGAGCGAGGCGCGTGGCCTCGGTCTTCTGGCCTTGTGCGAGCACGGGGCCGCGAGCCCGAGCGAGGTCAGGCGCGCGAGGCTAGCAGGACCAGCGCGCCGGCGTGGTCGAGATCGACCTCGACCTGCATGCCCGCGCGGATCTGGCCGCGCAGGATCGCGTCGGCGAGCAGGGCTTCGACGCTGCGCGTAAGGACATGTCTCAAAGGACGTGCTCCGAGGGACATGTCCTTTCCGCACAGGCCGACGACGTGGTGGGTCGCGGCCTCGGTGAGGCGGTAGCGGATCCCGCGCTCGCGCAGCAGGCGGTCGGAGGAGGCGCGGACCAGGCGGGCGCAGATCCGGGCCAGCTGGGCCTCGCCGAGCGGGTGGAGCACCAGCGGGGCCTCGATGCGGTTCCACAGCTCGACCGGGAAGGCGGCGCGGGCGGCCTCGAGCACGCGGGCCTCGTCGAGGCGGGCGTCGCCGGTGGCGTCGAGGCAGGTGGCGCCGAGGTTCGAGGTCATGAGGATCGCGGCGTGGCGGAAGTCGATGGTGCGGCCGCGGCCGTCGGTCAGCCGGCCCTCGTCGAACACCTGCAGCAGCAGCTGGTGGACGTCGCGGTGGGCCTTCTCGATCTCGTCGAGGAGGACGACGCAGTGCGGCTGTTTGAGCAGCGGGTCGGTCAGCGCGCCGCCCTGCTCGTGGCCGACGTAGCCGGGCGGGGCGCCGACGATCCGCGCGACCGCGTGGGCCTCGGCGTACTCGCTCATGTCGAGGCGGACGAACGCGTCGGGGCGGTCGAACAGGGCGCCGCACAGGGCCTTGGCGATCTCGGTCTTGCCGACGCCGCTGGGGCCGAGCAGGAGCACGGTGGCGATCGGGCGCTGCGAGCCGAAGCCGGCGCGGTTCCTGCGGATCAGCTGCGAGATGGCCGACAGCGCGTGCTCGTGGCCGACGACCTTGCGCGCGAGCTCGGCCTCGAGCTCGAGCATGTCCTGGTGGCCCTGGCCCTCGAGGCGCTCGCGCGGGACGCCGCTGCGCTCGCAGACGATGTCGATCCAGGTGTCGCGCTGGACGGCGCCGCGGCCCTCGCGGGCGGTGCGGGCGCAGGCGAGGTCGAGCAGGTCGAGGCTGCGCCCGGGCTGGGCCAGGCCGGCGAGGAAGCGGTCGGCCAGGCGCACGAGCTCGGCCAGGCGGCTACCTGACCCGAGAGACAGGCCGTGCTGGGCCAGCACCGCGGGCGCGGCCGCGGCGACGGCGGCGCGCAGGTCGTCGCCCTCGAGCGGCTGCAGGGTGACGAGGTCGAGCGCGGCGGTCAGGCCGGGCGCCCAGGCGCCCAGGCGGGCCTGGCCCTCGGGCGAGGCGACCGCGACGATCGGCGGCTGTCCCGAAGACCAGGCCTTGGCGAGGGCGCCGAGCAGCGCCGGCGGGCCGTCGCCGCCGAGGCGGTCGAGGTCGTCGAGGATCGCCACGCCGCCCTGCTTGGCGACGGCGGCGAGGTCGGCGCGCAGGCCGTCCTCGTCCTCGTAGCGGGTCGCAGACAGGTAGAAGACCGGCTGGTGCAGCAGGCCGGCGAGGTGCTTGGCCACCAGGGTGCGCCCGCTGCCGGCGGGGCCGACGAGCAGCGGCGGGCGCGGGGAGCGGCGCAGGACCGCGTCGGCAAGGCGCGCCAGCTCGCCCTCGCGGCCGTGCAGCGGCGGCAGGGCAGCCGGGTCGATCGGGACCAGGCGGTGGTTGCGGGGCTCGGGCTGGGGCGCGGGAGCGGGGCGCGCCTCGGGCTCGGCGGCGGTCGCTACCTGCGCGTTCGCACCTGGCCGCGGGGACAGGGCAAGAGCGCGGCCGGGACGGGGCTCGGGCCGGGCGAGCAGGCGCGGCTGCTCGCGCGCGGGGCGGCGGGCGCCGGGGGCGTCGGGCTGACCTTGGGGCCAGGTGCGATTCGGCTGGTCTTCGGGCCAGGTGCGGGCGCGGGCCGGGGGATCGTCGGGCCCGCGGGCGGCGTCGAGGCGCTGCCGCGCAGGATGGTCTTCGGGCCAGGTGCGGAGGTCGACCGGACGGGCCGGTTCGAGCCGGGTCCGAGGCTGGTCTTCGGGCCAGGTTCGGGCGCCGCCGCGGGTCGGCCGGGCGCCCTCGTCGGACCAGCCGCGAGGCTCGGCGCGGGCTGGAGCGGCGCGCGCGGACAGGTCGGCGGCGCGGCCGTCGGTCAGGGAGCGGCGCACCGGGCGGTCGCCGCGGGCGGTCGACATCCGCTGGACGACGGGGCGGCGCGGCCCGGCTGTCTCTCCAGACATGGCTGATCCGACATGGCGAGCGGGACCTGTCCCATTGAGCGCGGCGGCCTCGAGCGCGCGCAGGCGATCGATGAGGAGCTTGCGCAGGGCGCCGCAGGCGGCGCCGGCCCGCTCGAGCAGCTGGTAGGCGTGCGAGTCGGCGGAGCGGACGAGGGCGAGCAGGAGATCGAGGTCAGGATCGGCCGCGCGGCCGCCGCGCTGGGTGATCCGCAGGCGCCAGTCGGCCGGCTCGGTCTCGACGTCGGCGTGCAGCTCGTCGACGATGGCGCGCAGGCGGGCGACGTCGAGCCCGTGCGCGGCGAGGACGTCCTGGACCGAGTCGGCGGCGCACAGCGAGATCAGCAGCTCGCACGAGCAGCCGGCCCGCGGCCCGGCAGGCGAGGTTCGGCGCGAGCCGCTGCGCACGCCAGGCTCCGGGGGTCCGATCATGGAGCGACGCTACTCGCCGCGCGCCGGACCGCCAAAAAACCGGCAGACGAGCGACTTGCGGGGCCTGGGCGTTGTTCGCTACAAGGCCCGGCGCCATGCGTAGGTTCCAGATCCTCGTCTGCGACGGTCCGAGCTGCGGCATCACCCACGAGAGCGACCGCCTGGTGACGCTGCTCAAGGCGGGGATCGCGGCCGACCAGGAGCTGAAGGCCCGCTGCCACGTGGTGGCCTACAACTGTTTCGGCCGCTGCAGCGAGGGCCCCAACATGTTCGTGCGGCCGCTGGCCCCCAACGAGAAGGGCGAAGTCGAGCCGCGTGAGGTGAGCGGGCCCGGTTTTTACCCGGGCGTGGATGAGGAGAAGGCGACGCGCATCCTCGAGCAGCACGCGGGCGAGGGGACGCCAGTGGCCGAGTGGGTCGAGGAGTATTGAGCCGGCGCCGTGGGCGCGAAAATTCGCTGCCGAGGTACGGGTCGCCGCGGGGCGGCGACGCGGACCTGGACATGTCGTTCGGGGCATGTCCTTTAGGACATGCCGATCGTCGCGCGGCGGCGACGCTCACGCGGCTCGGGCCCCGTGAGCGGTCCGAGTGAAGATCAGACATGTCCTCGAGGACATGTCGATCCTCGCGCTGCGCGAGGTCGGCGGTCCGATCAGCCGACGCTCTCGATCACCGGCGACCAGAACATGCACTCCTCGCCGGGCTGCTCGCCGCGGGTGTACCCGCCGAGCTTGCAGCGATCGCCGCGGAGGACGTCGATGGTGCGCACCAGGACGTCCATCGGCACGTCGCCCTCGGCGGTGATCGTGACGGTCGACTCGGCGGGGAACAGGTGCTTGAGGTCGCGGGCGGCGGCGGCCAGGGCGGCGTAGTCGTAGTCGCCGCCGCTCATGGGGATCGTGCCGGGGCCGGCGTCGCCGCCGCCGGAACGGGTGCGGAAGCCGTCGCGGCCGATCGTGACCTTGAAGCCGAGCTCGGGCTGGGTCGGGTTCTGCGGCTGCGAGGTGGGGCTGCTGATGCTGCGCGGCACCGCGATCGAGATCTGGGCCATGCTCGCGAACTCCATCGCCAGCAGCAGGGCGGGGATCAGCAAGAACATGACGTTCATGACGGGCAGGAGGTCGGCGTTGACGGTCTCTTCCTCGGTCGGCTTGCGGGTGGGCACGGCGGGATCCTCCACGGAGATGCAGCTGTCTAATAGGACATGTCGCGACGGACAGCGCGGCCGCACACCGGCCGCACGCGTCGCTTCGGATGGTCAGACAGCGGGCTCCGGGCGAGGTTCCCGGGGAATATTCATCGGCCCTCGCGCGTGACCGCGATCTTCGGCCGCGGGTCAGGTGAGGCGGGTGATGACGTCGGCGTGGCCCGGGAAGGCGCGGACCAGCGCGTCGCGGTCGGCGAACTCGAGGTCGGCGAACTCGAAGCCCGGCGCGACCGTGCAACTCACCAGAGCCCAGTCGCCCGGTCGCTCGACCTCGGCGCCGAACCACGCGCCGGCGGCGACCCACTGCTGCGGGGCCTCGGCCGCGGCGAGGTCGAGGCCGAGGCGGAGGACGCGGTGCTCGCCTTCGTCGAAGACGTGGACCTGGAGCCCGCCGCCGGCGTGGAAGTGCCACAGCTCGTCGCTGCAGATCCGGTGCAGGCGCGAGCGCTCGCCGTGGCGGAGCAAGTAGTAGATCGCCGTCGAGGCGCTGCGCGGCTGACCGTCGCGGACGACGCCGAGCGCGGCCCGATAGGTCTCGCGGTAGTGCCCGCCCTCTGGATGTGGGACGAGTTGAAGCGCGTCGATCCAGCCCTGAGCGTCGTGCGGCACGCGCGGAGGGTAGCGCGAACGGGTGGCGAAGTCCGCGGCGTGGGATGCGTCGGGCGTCGCTCAGGTTCGACGGGGCTCAGCGGGGCAGCTCACGACGGCGAGAGCTTCAACCGGCACCTCTTAGGCGGTCGACGAAAAGCTCGGCGTGGTTTTCGCCGTGAAGACGATGTGTTCGCGGAGGGCCGGCAGCTGGCGAGATCCACGAGGCTCGGGTCGCGGTGCGACTTGCGATTGCCCCCGATGCTCGTTGCAAGTCGCCGCGCCGGCGACCTCGTGGCTTGTCGTGTAGTCGCGGCGAACAGTCGAGCGGTGAAGACGCAGTTGCCCTCGCTCGGGCTCGGCTGTATCGGTGGAGGATGAGGATGGCTCGATGGTGGTGTTGGATGATGGTGACGTTGCATTCGTGCGGTCCGTCGCCGGCTGATACGACGACGGACGGTCCGGGTCCGGGGACGACGGGCACGACGGGCACGGCGGGTCCTGTCACGACGACGGCTTCACCGACGACGTCGACGACGTCGAGCACGGGCACCAGTCTCGATGTCACGACGACGGCGACCACGGACGACGCGACGAGCACGACCTCGAGCGCCGAGACGACGGGCACGACCTCGACCTCGACGAGCACGACCTCGACGACGAGCACGACCGACGAGCCGGCGCTGTGCTTCGACACCGACGAGACCACGGGCGAGGCGCGGGAGACCACGGGCGACGAGACCGGCGGCGAGCCGGTCGTCTGCCCGCCTCGCGCCGATCAGCCTTGCACGGCGCCGGTCGAGTGCACCCCGGAGATGTTCTGCGGGAGCCACGTCTCCTCGCTCGACGAGCACGGCTGCCCGCGCCTCGGCTGCCTCGACGACGCCGACTGCGGCCCGGACGAGAAGTGTTGGTCGGCCAATGCCGACGGCGCGCCGATTTGCGTCGAGAAGGACGGCGCGTGTGAATGCTCGGTCGACCCGTTCGTGAGCAGCAAAAGGTGCCTGCCCAAGACGTTCGGCGACATCCCCGCGCTGTGTCCGACGCTGACGAACGAGGCGGACTGCAACGTCTTCAGGGTGCCGAAGTGGTTGGATTACTGCGAATGGACGGCGATCGAGCAGTTCTGCCCCGGCACCTGCGGGTCGCGCACGGTGCATCGCTGCGTTAATTTCAGCTATCACGGAGATGGCTGCCTTATGGCCTCCGCCTGCCCCGAGCGCGGGCAGCTCGGTTTCTTCCGCGAGGGGCCGCTCGGCCCCGAGCTGCTGATCGCTCAGAAGTGCGAGGACGATCCCCCGGGGTGGGCGCAGTGCGGCGTGGAAGACGACCCCGGCGTCTGCGACTGTCGCTGCACCCTGTTCTGACCTCGTACCTCACGCGCGAGGTGTCACGAAGGAGATGTCCTAGCAGATGACATGTCCCGAGGGACACGTCACCTTCGCGGCGCGCCGACCGGCACTCCGGGGCGCGTGGGGCCCATGCGGCGGGCGGCGAGGATCTGCTCGCGCGTGCCGACCACCGCGAGGACGTCGCCCTGCTGCAGCGGGGAGTTGGGATCGATCGCCAGCGGGGCCTCGCCGCGCAGCCACTCGACCACCGTCGCGCCCGTCTCGGCGCGCAGCGCGAGGTCGGCGAGCGTGCGGCCGGTCCAGCGGCGGCCGACGACGAGGTGGTCCAAGATCATGCCCTTGCCGAGGCCGACCTCGTGGCCGTGGACGGCGCCGCCGGTGGTGTGCAGGTGCACGGCTTCTTCTTGCTGGCCGAGCACCTTGTCGCTGTAGTGGGCCAGCAGGTCGCCGCGGCGGAGGACGCCGATCAGGCGGTGCTCGGGATCGACGACCGGCAGCAACTCCGCGCTCGAGCGCGCCGACGCAAGCATCGCGCCGGCGAGGGTGTCGGTCGGGTAGAGCAGGGCGAGCTGGACGTCGGCCATCAGGTCGCGCGCGGCGGCCTCGGCCGGGACCTCGCCGTGCAGGACCCGCTTCGCCAGCAGGTCGGCGTCGATCCACCCGATCACCGCGCCGGTGTCGTCGACGACGAACGGCGAGCGGCCCTCGTCGAGCGCGATCCGCCGGACCTCGGTGGCGCCTGTCCCTTCGGACAGGGTCCGCGGCGGCGGGAGCATGAGGTCGGCGACGTGGCCGCGCTTCATCACCTCGACCTCAGCCTCGTGACCCATCACCACGCCCTGCTGGTGGAGGGCCTCCTGGAACAGGCTGCGCGGGGTGATCCTGCGGGCCACGAACACGGCGAGGATGCAGCCGAGCATCAGCGGGAGGATGAGCTGGTAGTCCCGGGTGAGCTCGAAGATCATCACGATCGGCGTCAGCGGGGCCTGCATGGTGGCGGCGAAGATCGCCCCCATGCCGACGAGCGCGTAGGCGGCGGTCGACTCGGCGGCCGGGCCGAGCGCGAAGTGGGCGAGCGCGCCGACGACGGTGCCGAGGCAGGCGCCGATGTACAGCGAGGGCGTGAACACCCCGCCGAAGCCGCCGCTGCCGACGGTCAGCGCGGTGGCGACGAGCTTGAGGCCGAGCAGCGCCAGCGCGAGCTGCCAGCCGAGGTTGCCCTGCAGCGCGTCGTTGATCGTGGGGAGACCGCCGCCGAGGACGTCGTTGGAGACGAGGGCGGCGAGCAGACCGACGCCGAGGGCGCCGAGCGCCGGCTTGAGCAGGGCGGGTGCCTTCAAGTTCTGGAACCACCGGGTGGTGCCGAGCACCGCGCGACCCATGAGGGTGCCGAGCACGCCGGCGAGCGCGGCGAGGGCGATGAACAGGCCCATCTCGGCGAGCATGGCGTCGCCGTGTTGGACTGTCGTAAAGGTCAGGTGCTCGCCGCGAATGGCGTGCGAGGTGAAGGTGCCGGCCACCGCCGCGACGATCAGCGGCACGAACACCGACATGGTGCCGATGTTGCCGCCGATGGCGCCGCCGAACACGATCTCGACGGTGAACACGACGCCCGCGAGCGGAGCGTTGAAGGCCGCCGCGAGGCCGCCGGCGCACCCGGCCCCGACCATCGCCAGGTGCCAGCGCATGCGCAGGCCGAAGAAGCGGGCCAAGACGCTGCCGACGGCCGCGCCGATCGCCACGCTCGGGCCCTCGTGCCCGCACGAGCCGCCGCTGCCGATCGTGATGCCGGTGCCCACGCCGACGACGACTGCCTGACGCCCGCGGATGGTGCCCTGCTTGCGGGCGATGGCCTCGATGACGGCCGGGATGCCCATCACCGGCGGCTGCTGGAGGATCCGCCGCAGCACGAAGTGCAGGCCGCCGGCCGCGAGGCCGCCGAGCACCGGGACGCCGATGACCGCGGCCCAGCGGACCAACGCGCTGCTCTCCTCGGGCCGCGGGAACAGGCGGAAGGCGTAGTCGATCCACGCCAGCAGGGCGCCGGCCGCGACGCCGCTGGTGGTGCCGACCACCGCGGCCATGACGATGAGGAAGACGTGGTCGTCGTGGACGACCCGCGCCAGCTGCTGGCCCATCAGCAGGCCGAAGCGCGCCCACAAGCGCATGAGCAGGCTGCCGTGCGGCAAGGCGTCGAAGAAGCCGGTCGCCTCGGCGCTGGCGACCCGGTGCGCGCCGGTCGGCCGGGTGGAGGTCGCATGACCGGAGGCCGCGGCGGGGTCGGGGGGCGAACCTCGCGCGGGCGCTGAAGGCTCCGTCTCGGGCACGGGAGATCGAGGATAACAAAAACGCCGCGCGTCCGCCCGGGCCGCAACCGCATGTCCTTCAGGACAGGATGAATGTGGGCATGACCTTGAGGACAGGTCGAGACCGCGCGGCGAACGGGCCCTGGACGCGCGCGCAGCAGCGTGTGGTTCGCAGGCCACGCGCGCCTCGGGTGGCAAGGAGTCGCTTAACACCTCGAGGGTTCGCACCCGGGCGCAGGGCACGATCTCGCGGCACCGTCGCGTCCGCATCCGCGAGCGACGGTCGTGCGCCGCGACGCGGCCGACCACGATCGCCGCGCCGCTTCTCCAGCGGGCATGGCCCCTGGAAACGCGGTGCGGCGACGGTAGCGCTCGGTGGCGAGAGGTCGTGCTCGCAGTCTGCGCGAGGGCGTAGCGATCGATGTTCCGTATGCATTCGACTCACGCCCGAAGGGGCGCACGAAGAGCAGCGATCGCATCACTCGCGCTGCGATCGCTGCACGGGCGCGTAGTGAGGGTCTGACTCCCTCGGCGCTCGGGCGCGGCGATGCGGCGCACGAAGAGCAGCGCTCGCAGCGCTCATGGCTCGTCGGGCGTCGTGACGCACGGGCGTGTCGCGGGAGTCGTGACTCCTCCACTCACGCCCCGAGGAGCGCACGAAGGGCGGCGCTCGCATCACTCGCGCTGCGATCGATGCGCGGGCGCGCCGCGGGTCGTGGCTCCTCGGCGCTCACCCGCGGTGAGGCGGCGGACGAGGAGCCGCGATCGCGGCGCAGGCTGCGATCGCTGCGCGGGCTCGTCGCGCCGTTACTGCTTGATCGCCTGCGTGTGCGAGCGCAGCGCCTCGGCCAGGCCGGGGACGCTTTCGGCGCCGACCGGGACGGTGATGCTCGAGCCGGTGAGGTCCTTGCCGATCGGCTCGACGCGGCCGCCGAGGCAGGTGCCGAGGAAGCCCTCGGCCGCGGCGGTGAACGCCTTGCTGTTCTCCGCGCGGGCGAAGCCGTGGCCCTCGTCGGGGAACAGCACGTAGGTGACGGGGATGTTCTTGGCCTTCATGGCCTCGACGATCTGGTCGCTCTCGGCCTGCTTGACGCGCGGGTCGTTGGCGCCCTGGGCGATGAGGAGCGGCTTCTTGATCTTGTCGACGTGGCTGATCGGCGAGCGGTCGAGCAGCTTCTTCTTGCCGTCCTCGGTGCGCGGGTCGCCGACGCGCAGGTACCACTGCTGCATGAAGCTGGCCCAGTAGGCGGGGAAGGTGTTGAAGAGGGTGATCAGGTTGGACGGGCCGACGACGTCGACGCCGCACTTGAAGGTGTCGGGCGTGAAGGTGAGGCCGACCAGGGTGGCGTAGCCGCCGTAGCTGCCGCCCATGATCGCGACCTGGTCCGCGGTGGTGACGCCCTGCTTCACCGCCCAGTCCACGGCGTCGACCAGGTCCTCGTGCATCTTGCCGGCCCACTCGAAGTTGGACTTGTTGACGAAGTCCTTGCCGAAGCCGGTCGAGCCGCGATAGTTGACCTGCAGCACGGCGTAGCCGCGGTTGGCCAGCCACTGCGGCGAGGGGTTGTAGCCGTAGGAGTCGCGCGCCCACGGGCCGCCGTGGACGTAGAGCACCATCGGCGCGGGGGTGTTCGGCTTGCCGTCCTGCTCGGGGTCGGCCTGCAGCGGCAAGGTCAGGTAGCTGACGAGGGTGAGGCCGTCGCGCGCCGGAATCTCCTGCGGCCATTGCTTGGCCAGCGGCTTGCCGTCGAGCGCGGGCCGGGCCGAGAACAGGCGCGTGAGCTCGCCGCTGGCCCGCGTGTAGCGGTAGTAGACGGACGGCGCCTCGGCGGCCGAGTAGGCGACGATCCAGGTGCTGTCGTCGAGCGTGCTCGAGTTGACGTTGATGACGCCGGGGCCGATGGCCTGCAGCTTCTTGAGGTCGCCGGCGACGCTGTCGTCGAGCGCCTTCCACTCCTCGCGCAGGTAGTTGGTGGCGACCGCACGCACCACGCCGGTGCGCGGGTCGGCGAGCGCGCCGCTGATGTCGGCCCGCGGATCTTCGAGCAGCAGCTTCTTGTCGCCGGTGGCGAGGTCGACCGCGACCAGGGCGACGGTGTTGCGGTCGCGAGAGTCCCGCAGGTAGAGGGTCTTGCCGTCGGTGGTGATGTTGCCGAAGTTGGTGCTGAGGGAGTCGTCGAACGGGACCTCGGTGAACGGCTTCCACTTGCCCTTGCCGTCGGGCTGCAGCACGTCCATGCCGCCGTCGTCGCGCGTGCGCGTGGCCAGCCGCACCTTGAGCTCGGGGTCGGTGATGTAGCCGGCGAACTTCTGATCGTTGCGCTCGACCAGGGTCCGCTTGCCGGTCGCCAGATCGACGCGGTAGAGGTCGTGCCACTGGGGATCGCGGTCGTTCATGCCGACGAGGACGACGTCGGGGTGGAGGTGGCTGACGCCGTTGACCATGGCGCGCGTCTTCGGATAGGCCGACAGGTCGCGGCTCTCGCCGGTCTTGAGGTCGAGGGCGTGGAGGTGGAAGTCCTCGTCGCCGCCGCTGTCGCGCATGAAGAGCAGCGTATCGGGGCGGTACGACCAGAAGTACTGGGTGATGCCCCGCGCCTTGTCGGCGGTGACCGCCCGACCCTTGCCGGGATCGTCCGCCGGCGCGACGTGGACGTTGAGCACGCCGTCGACCGGCGCGACCCAGCTGAGGTGCTTGCCGTCGGGGCTGATCTGCACGTTGACACGCTCGGGGTTGCCGAACAGGAACTCGCGCGGGATGAGCTCGGGCGCCTCGACGGGGGGCGCGGTGGTCGGCGGCCCCGCCTTCGCGTCGGCGGGCGCGGCCTTTTTGGCCGGGGGGGCCTTCCCGGCGTCGGCCGGCGGGTTACTACAGGCGGCGGGAGCGACGGCCAGGCCGAGGGACAGGAGCAGGAATCGACGCATTGCGGGGCACCTCCAGGGGTTCGTTGTTGGAATGCGATCGCGGCGGGTTGGATTCACGCCTGGGTGAAATGTCACCGATTGTGGCTGGGCGAAACCGCGCCCGGCAGCGGGCTCAGCCACGCGGACTGGCACGATTCGGCCCGCTGCCGCGGGTATGTGCATTGTGTTTCGTGGGACGGAACGCCGATCACTGTGTCGACAATCGTGGTTCAGCCCTTCACGCCGCCGGCGGTGAGGCCGGCGATGAGGTGGCGCTGGGCGATGTAGAAGAGGATCATCACGGGGATCGAGACGATCAGCGAGCCGGCGGCGAACTTGGGCCAGTCGGCGCTGAACTCGGAGATGTAGCGCTGCAGGACCACGGGGACGGTGTACATCTCCTCGCGGCCGAGCATGGTGTGGGCCAGCACGAACTCGTTGTAGGCGCTCATGAAGGCGAACAGGGCGGTGACCGCGATCGCGGGGCGAGCGGCCGGCAGGACGACCTTGCGGAAGGCCTCGAAGCGGGTGGCGCCGTCGACCATGGCGGCCTCCTCGAGGTCGCGCGGGATGGTCTCGAAGGCGCCGCGCAGCTGGAAGATGGCGAACGGGACGGCGGTGGTGGCGTAGCAGAGGACGAGGCCCGAGCGGGTGCCGAGCAGGCCGAGGCCGTCGAGGATGATGTAGAGGGGGATCGCGCTGGCGACGGCCGGGAACATCTGCGTGGCCAGGAGCGCCCGCACGCCGCCCTCCTTGCCGACGAACTCGAAGCGGGCCAGGGCGTAGGCGGTCGGCACGGCGATGACGACGCCGACGAAGGCGGTGGCGAGGCTGATGACGATCGAGTTGGCCAGCTGCAGGCCGAACAGCCAGCGGTCGGGCTCGCCCGGGACCTCGAGGGTCGAGAAGGCGACGCCGCGCAGGTGCTCGAGGGTCGGCTCGATCGGCACCGGCAAGACCCGCGGGGTCGGCTCGACCGCGCCGGAGAAGGCGAGAGAGACGACCCAGAGCAGGGGATAGAGCGCGAAGGCGACGGCGACGACGAGCAGCAGGTGGGCGCCGATCGACTCGGCGAGGCTGACCCTTCGACCCTGTCCCATGGCGCTCATCGGCGGACCTCGCGGCGCGGCGGGGAGACCCTGGGGAGCGGGGCGGGGCCGGCTCCTGCGCCGGAGCGGGCGGGCGTGGCCACTGGGACCGGCCAGCGAGCCGGGCTCGGCCGGGGAGGCCGGGGGAGTCGAGCGCGAGTGGCCTTTGGGACAGGTCCGGAAGAAGGCGCCGCGCTCGCCTCGCCGGGCCGGGGGCGCCCGCGGGGAGCCGCCGCGAGGGGCCGGATGGGCATGTCGCCCAGGACATGTCCGAGGGGACCTGGCCGATCGGGCATGGCGATCAGGACATGTCTTGAAAAACTCATCGCGCGCCTCCCGGCTTGCGCGCCAGCCAGGCCGGCAGGCGGGTGGTGACGAGCAAGAGGAGGAAGATCAGGACGGCGTAGGCGGCGGCGTAGCCGTACTGGGCCTCGCGGGTGAAGGCCCAGCGGTACGCCTCGCTGACGAGGATGTCGGTCGAGCCGTCGGGGTCGCCGCCCGAGACGAGGAAGACGACGTTGAACATGTTGAAGGTCCAGATCGCGCCGAGGGTGACGGCCGGGGCGAGGGCGGGGCGGATCATCGGCAGGGTGACGCGCGTCAGCCGTTGCCAGCGCGAGGCGCCGTCGACCTCGGCGGCCTCGAGCACGTCGGCGGGGACGGCCGTGAGCGCGCCGAGGGTGACGACCATCATGAAGGGGAAGCCGAGCCAGACGTTGGTGGCGACGTTGGCGGCGAAGGCGGTGGCGAAGCGCGAGAACCAGGCGATCGGCTCGATGCTGGTGCCGAACCACTCGTTGACGGCGAGGACGAGGCCGGTGACCGCGCCGTACTGCTGGTGGAACATGCCCTTCCACGCCAGGGCGGTGACGTAGCTCGGGACGGCCCAGGGGAGGATGAGGAGCACGCGGTAGAGCGCGCGCAGGCGCAGGGTCGGGCGCGACAGGACGAGGCCGAGGGCGAGGCCGATGGCGAGGTGGAGGACGACGTTGACGGCCGTCCACAGGAAGGTGACGAGGAGGACGAACCAGAACGAGCCGGTGGCCAGCAGCGGGCCGCCGCGGGCGGTGAGGATCTCGACGAAGTTGGCGAGGCCGACGTAGTAACCCTCGCCCGGCCGGCCGGCGAACAGCGAGGTGGCGGCGCCGACGATCAGCGGGACGAACACGAGCAGGCCGACGACGACGACGCTGTGGGCGACGTAGCGGTAGGCCGGCAGCGAGGCGCGGAGGGCCTGGCGGGCCTCGGGGTCGCGGGCGCGGCGGACCAGGTGGAAGGCGACGAGCAGCAGGCCGAGGCCGAGGACGAGCAGCGCAGGGGTCGACGAGGCGGGCGCGGGCGGGGGGCGGCGGACGTCGGCGAAGCGATGCGCGGCCTCGGCGAGGGCGTCCTCGGGGCTGGCCTGGCCGCGCAGGACCTTGCGGATCGCGCGGAAGGCCGGCTCCCAGGTCGAGCGCATGGCCGGATCGGCCGACATCGGCTCGGCCAGCTCGGCCTGGGCGCGGAAGCCGGCGAGGACCGGGCTGTCCTCGGGGACAGGTACGTCTGTCCTCACGGACAGGGTGCCGGCGAGGCGCTGGCGCAGCTCGGCCGCCTCGGCGCCGCCGAGGGCGCGGGCCAGGGCGAGCGCGGCCGGGGAGGCGGCCCCCTGCGGCGAGAGCATGGCGGCCTCGACGGTCAGCGGCGGGCGCATCGGCAGGCCGGTCTCGCCGACGACGGGCAGGGGGACGACGCGCCAGGCGAATTCGACGCCGGCGAGCTGGCCGACCAGCCAGGGGCCGCTGATGGCGAAGGCGGCCCGACCGCTGCGGAACAGGTCGGAGACGAGGGCGCCGTCGGCGTCGCGGGGGACGGCGCCGCGATCGACGAGCTCCCTGGCGAAGGCGAGCGAGCGCGCGGCGGCGGGGCCGACGAAGCCGAAGCTGCCGTCGCCTTCGAGCATGCGCCCGCCGAAGGCCGCGAGCAGCGGCATGTGGCCGTAGGCGCTCTGGGCCTCGTAGGCCAGCGGATAGACGCCCGCGGGCAGCTTCAGGGCGGCGATGTCCTCGAGGGTCGAGGGGACGTGGTCGGCGAGGCGGGTGTTGACGAACAGCGCGACCGACTTGGCGCTCAGCGGGACGCCCCAGCGCGCGCCGTCCTGGGTGACCGCGGCCAGCGACTGCGCGGTGTAGACGGCGTCGGGATCGAGCGCGGGGCCGGCGTCGCCGACGAGGGCGCGCAGGCGGTAGTCGCCGAGCCGCTCGTGCGAGTCGATGAAGACGTGCGGGCCCTGGCCGCGCGGGATGGTGGCCGCCAGCTTGCTGCCGAAGCTCTCGTGCGCGACGGCGAGGAGCTCGACGCGGTGGCCGGTGCGCGCGGCGAAGTCCTCCACGATCGCCACCAGGGCGGCGGCCTCGGCGTCGCGGTAGGCGTGCCACAGGCGCAGCTCGTCGGCCCGCGCGAGCGCGGGGGCGAGGGCGGCGAAGACGACCAGCAGGACGCCGAAGAGGCGGGCGCCGGCGCGGGCCGATGCGGCGCAGAGGACGTGTCCTCGGGGACCTGTGCGGGAGGACAGGTTCGCGGCAGCCGCGGAAGCGAGCGCGGGCGTGCTCGCCCGCCTCCGAGCCGATCCCGCGCGCTTCAGCAACCGGACCTCACGGGCATGTCGCACGAGACATGCATTGAAAGACATGCTCGATAGGACAGGTGGGCGACGTTCCTACCAGGCGGAGAGAGCGAGTGGGTGCGAGCTTGACCGCGGGCGGCGAGGAATTCAGGCGAGAGGCCCGGGCGGACCGCAGACGAGCAGGCCGCCGCGGCCGCGGTCCGACGAGCTCTCGCCCGGGGCGAGCCCGGCCCGCGCGCAGCCGCGCCGGGGCTGGGGCCGGGACGGGCCGCGGCGCTCCGCCGGCTTCGAGCGGGCTCGGCGCGCCTCAGCAAGCGGGCCTCCGCGACATGTCGTCCGAGACATGCGCCGAGAGACATGCTGTCGAGGACATGCTCATGGGCGCAGGCTGAGGCCGGTGGCGGGGTCGAACAGGTGGAGGGCGCGGACGGCCAGGGGGAGGGTGTCGCCGCGGGCGACGCCGCTCTGGCTGTCGAGGCAGACGGTCAGCGGGACGCCGCCGAGGCGGGCGTGGATCTGCAGCTCCGGGCCGAGCAGCTCGACGAGGTCGACCTCGACGCGGACGTCGGGGGCGTCGGGGCGGACCACGAAGTCGTGCGGGCGCACGCCGAGGCTGACCGTTCGGCCGGGCTGGAAGTGGTCGCCGAACGCCGCGGGGTCGCGCACCGCGAGGCGCTGGCCGCCAGGCAGGGCGAGGCCGGCGGCCTCGACCTGGACGTTCTCCAGGAAATTCATGGCCGGGCTGCCGAGGAAGCCGGCGACGAAGCGGGTGCGCGGGTGCTCGTAGACCTCGCGCGGCGGGCCGACCTGCTCGACCACGCCGCGGTTGAGGACGAAGATCCGGTCGGCCAGGGTCATGGCCTCGACCTGATCGTGGGTGACGTACACGCTGGTGGCGCCGAGCTGATCGTGGAGCTTGCGGATCTCCACGCGGACCTGGGCCCGCAGCGCGGCGTCGAGGTTGGACAGCGGCTCGTCGAACAGGAACAGCTGCGGGCGGCGGACGATCGCGCGGCCCATGGCGACGCGCTGGCGCTGGCCGCCGGACAGCGCGCGCGGCAGGCGGTCGAGCAAGTGCTCGAGGCCCAGCATGGCGCTGACCTCGGCGACGCGGCTGGCGACGGTGGCCGCGTCGGTCTTGCGCAGGTTGAGGCCGAACGCGAGGTTGTCGCGCACCGTGAGGTGCGGGTAGAGGGCGTACGACTGGAACACCATGGCGATGTCGCGGTCGCGCGGGGCGAGGCGGGTGACGTCGCGCTCGCCGAAGCGGATCTCGCCGGCGGTGACCTCCTCGAGGCCGGCGAGCAGGCGCAGGAGGGTGCTCTTGCCGCAGCCGCTCGGGCCGACCAGCACCGCGAAGCCGCCGTCGGGGACATGCACGTCGACGCCACGCAGGACCTCGGTGGCCCCGAACCGCTTCACGATCGTGCGCGCGGTGACTGCGACCATGGAGCCGTCAGACGTCCTGCTGCGGGACCAGGAGCATGCCGGACACCGGCGGGAGGGTGAGGTCGAGGACGCCGCCGGCGCCGACGGTGTACTTCTTGTTGCCGCCGAGGACGTCGACCAGCACCGCGCCGGCGGGCGCCGAGACGGTCATGGTGGCGCCGTCGAACTGGGTGCGGCTGTCGTGGTTCTGGTTGGTGTTGAAGACGACGAGCACGTAGTTGTTGCCCGCCTCGCCGCCGGCGCGCTCGAAGGCGAAGATGCCGGCGTCGGTCTCGTCGCCGGTGCGCGTGGTCGACCACACGACCTTGGTGTCGCCGCGGCGCAGCGCCGCCAGCTTCTTCCTGTACTCGATCAGCTTCTTGGTGAAGACGAAGGTCGGCCCGGTGGTGTCGAACGCCGGCGGCGCGGCAGATTCGCCCAAATAGGGGTAGGGCCGCCACATGTCCTCGCGGTTGCTCGGGTCGTTGCCGCCGCGGTACTCGAGCTCGGTGCCGTAGTACAGGCAGGGGACGCCCTCGGCGGTCATGAGCATCAGCAGGGCGTTCTGCAGCATGGCCCGCAGGCGCAGCTCCTTGTCGCGCAGCGACTTGCCGGCGAACGCGGGGTCGTTGTCGACGCGCTGGCGGGCGAAGTAGAGGAAGCGCGCGACGTCGTGGTTGTCGATGAAGTTGACGAGGGCCTTGTACGGCGGGATGCCGGCGCTGTCCTTCGGCGCGACGGTGCCGTAGTTGACGGTCTTGTTGGCCCACAGGTTGGCGATCCGGTCGGTCGACGCGGCGTCCTGGAACACGTCGCGGAACACCTGGTAGTGCTGCGGGAAGTAGAAGGCGCTGTCGAGCTGGTCGCCGGTGAGCTTGGGGCCGTCGTCGCACGAGTTCTCGCGCGCGAGCTCGGCGTCGCTCGGCAGGTCGTTCTTGGTGAACGAGCCGACCAGATCGTCGCGGCCGTCGAAGGCCTCGCCGAACATGAAGAACTGGGTCTTGCCCTGGGCCGCCAGCCGCTGGCGCACGCGCTGGGTGAAGTAGCGCCAGAACTCGCGCTCGACGTGCTTGACCGTGTCGATGCGGAAGCCGTCGGCGTCGGTCAGCTCGATCCACCGCGCGTACGAGTCGACGAACGCCTGCTTGACGTCGCAGCGGGTGGTGTTGACGTCCTTGAGGCCGCCGGGGAAGTCGCCGGTCAGCAGCTGCTGCGGGTCGTCGTAATTGAAGGTGCGACCCCTGCGGTTGTAGATCTCGGGGTTCTGGAAGATCGGCGGCATCGGCGTGACGTGGCCGCTCTTCGGGTCGTACGGGAAGACGATCGGCGCCGGCCCGGCCGGGCCCAGCGAGGTGAAGGCCTGGATGCCCAGCGGGTTGAAGTCGGGGTCGTACTCGGTGATGTGGGTGAAGCCCGACTGGTCGAAGCCCGGTGGCACCGGGGTGCCCTGCGGCCGGGTGCCCGTGCCCTGCAGCAGGATGTCGGGCACGCCGTTGAGGTTCATGTCGTAGAAGAACAGCTGGCCCATGTGGTTGGCGACGATGTCGATCACCACCAGCATGTCGCGCTCGTGCGCGGCCCGGACGAGGCTGCGCAGGTCGTCGAGGTTGCCGAAGTGGGCGTTCGGCTGGGTCAGATCGACGGCCCAGTAGCCGTGATAACCATCCACGTTGGCGTCGGTCTCGATGTTCTTGATGACCGGCGAGATCCACAGCGTGTTGACGCCGAGCTCCTGGATGTAGTCGAGCCGGTTCTCGAGGCCGATCCAGTCGCCGCCGTGGTACCGCGCCATGTTCTCGCGGTCGAGCAAGTAGTTGTTGCCGTCGTCGCCGTCGTCGAAGCGATCGATGAGCACCTGATAGATGACGGCCTCGCGCCAGTCCTGGGCGTGGGTGGCGATCTTGACCGGCTCCTCGAGGGTGTCGAAGTGCAGGCAGCCGGCGGCGGCCAGCAGGGCCGGGGCGAGGGCGAGAGAGAGTCGGCGGACGTGCATTGGTCGAGTCTCCGAGGTCGCGTCAGCGGAAGTAGCTGGTGCTCCCGAACCACCACTCGGCGCCGACGCCGATGAAGTGGTCGACGCCGCGGCGGGCGAACACGTCGTCGGCCGGGTAGAACGAGCGCGTGGCGGCGTCGCGCACGGTGAGGAGGTAGATCAGGCGGATGTGCGGGCGCTGGAACGCGCCGGGGCCGCCCGGGGTGATGAACGGGATCAGGCCGAAGCGGCCCATCTGCGCGAACACCGGCTTGAACAGGTTGGGCGCGTCCTCGGTGGCGACGCCGCGCTGCTGGGCCTGGTAGGACGCCTCGAACGCGACGCCGGCGATCTTGGCGAACCACACCTGCGGGCGGACGATGACGATGCCCTCGTTGAGGTCGTCCCAATCGAGCGAGCGGCTGGCGTTGCGGAACTGGCGATAATAGGAGCCCATCAGCAGGCCGAACGGGCCGCGCTCCCAGTTGCCGCTGAGGGTGACGAGCAATTCGTAGGCGCCGGTGGTCAGGCGATCGGGCCGCAACTGCCGGGGGGCGTTGAGCTCGCCGTAGGCGGCGAGGCCGGAGGCGAACCGCGCGGTGAGGTTGACGTAGGTGCTGCGCTTGCCGGTGAAGGCGCCGACCTGGGCGCCGCCGACGAAGCCCTTGTCCCTGGGGACGCTCTCGTAGACCTTGCTCTCGACCTCGCGCTGGCCCTCGGGCACGTAGTGCAGCTCGCCGTAGAGGATGCCCTTGACGCCGCCGCTCTCGCCGACCGGCCACACGTGGCTCAGCTTGATGCTGCTGACCAGCTTCTGGCGATCGAGGATCGCGACCTCGGCGGCGCCGAATTGATTGTAGGCCGGCGGCCGCAGGATGGTCTGGCGATAGTAGGGATCGGTCGGCTGATTGAGGCCGGCGTGGAACTTGAGCTCGGTGCCGGTCTTGAAGGTGTAGCCGACGCCGCCGCCGATGGTGTTGAGGTTGTCGAGCGGCCAGAAGTCGAGCAGGTAGATGTCGTCGCCGCGGTACATGCGTGAACCTGCCCAAAAAGACAGGCCCTTGACGCCGGCGTTGCGGACCTCGAGGTAGAGGTTGCGGATCGCCAGGGCGGCGGAGAACTGGCCGTTGTAGTGGAAGATCGGGGTGGCGAACGCGGTGGTGGCGACGATCCGCGTGTAGGCGCCGGTCGACTTCCAGTAGTCCTCGCGCCGCAGCTCGAGCTCGGCGTAGTTGGCCTCGTCGAGCCGCGAACCACGGGCGACGATGTCGCCGTTGCGGCCGGCCCGACCGGTCGAGTCGCCGCCGGCGATGACCCGGCCGTACGAGCCGAAATGGAAGCCGTCGGCGAGGCCCGGCGGCGAGTTCGGATCGTGCGGGTGCGGGGCGGCTGGCTTGGTCGGCTTGGGCTCCGGCACCGGGGTCGGCGGCGGGGCCTCGGGCGGCGGCGCGGCGGTGGTCGCAGGGACCGCGTCGGGCGGGGCCTCGGGGCCGACTGCCGAGCTGTCCTCAGGGGCAGGTTCGGTCTCGGCCGGGGTCACCGGCGGCGTGGAGGCCGTGGGCTGCGAGGTGGTGGGCGGCGCGGCCGGGCTCTGAGCGGCGGCCGCAGGCGAGACGGCGGCGCCGAGGAACGCGACGGCGAGGGACAGGAGCGGACGTAGATCGCGGCGCACGGCGTCGTCGCATTGGTACTCCGAAGCGACGACGCTTGTCGAGCGTGGATCGCGGGATCAGCCGAGGCGCTGCTTCAAGGCCCGCAGCAGCTCGCGGTCGCCGGGATCGTCGGTCTCGGCGACGAGGGCCTGGATCGGCCCGACGGCGGCGTCGTGGGCGACCCGCATGGTCCGGGTGAACTGGGGCGGGGCGCCCTGAGTGTGGACGAACTGCCGCAGGGCGTGTCGCCGATCCTCGGCGCTGCCCTGAGAGAACGCGGGGCTGCTGAACAGGTCGCGATAGCCCTGGTAGGCGGCGTCGACGTCGCCGCGGCGAAAGTCCGAGGTGATCTGCGCGAGGGCCTGGATCATCTGTTGTGACTGCATGAGTGGCTCCGCAAGACCCGTAGCACCACAAGGCAGACGCGCACGAGGCTGCACGGGGCGGCCGGCAGCGAGGCCTTCGTGATACGCTGGCGCGGATGCAGAGGCGAGGCAGGTCCGCCAGGGTCGCGGCCGCGGCGATCGCGGTCGGGCTCGCTGCGTGCGAGGATGCGGCGCCACCGCGACGCGACTGCGCGGCGACGGTGTGGGCGCAGCCGCAGCGCCCGGGGGCGTCGCTCGAGATCGTGGGCTCGTGGAACTCGTGGTACGTGCCCGGGATCCCGCTGCGGCCGAGCGCGGAGGACCCGGAGTGGCTGGTGGCCCGCGTGGAGCTGCCGCCGGGCGAATACGGGTACTTGATCGTCGAGGACGGGGTCGACCGAATCGACGCACACAACCCGCTGTCGACGTTCTGGCAGGAGCAGGACGACCTCGAGGTGTCGCTGCTGCGGATCGCCGATTGTGAACAGCCGCAATTGGTGGTGGACGGCGTGGCGGCGACGCCGACGGGCGAATGGACGGCGTCGGCGCGGCTGCTGGCGGCCGGCGACGGATCGCCGCTGACGCGCGCAGAAGGGCGCGCGGGCGACGGGACCGTGGTGCCGGCGGTGATCGATCGAGCGAGCGGGGCGATCACGATCGAGCGCGCCGGACTGCCGCGCGGCAAGCATTCGCTCGAGCTGGTGGCGGTCGACGAGGCCGGACGCGAGGCAAGGGGGCGGGCGGTCGGTTGGGTCGAGCCGGCGGCGGAGCGGCCGCAGGAGGGGCTGCTCGTGCAGATCATGATCGACCGCTTCCGCGGACCGAACGGAGCGCCGCTGGGGCCGCCGGCGAGCCCGGGCGGTCGCGCTGGCGGGACGCTCGACGGGATCGAGGCGGAGCTCGACGGGATCGAGGCGCTCGGGGCGACCGCGCTGTGGCTGTCGCCGGTCTACGTGAACCCGGAGGAGGCCCGCGAGGGCCGCGGCGACGGGCATCTGTACGAGGGGTATCACGGCTACTGGCCGCTCGAGTCGCGCGGGGTGGACCCGCGGATCGGCGGCGAGGCGGCGCTTCGGTCGCTGGTGACGGCCGCGCACGCGCGGGGGATCCGGGTGCTGCTCGACCTGGTGCCCAACCACGTGTACGAGGACAACCCGCGCTACCGCGAGTCGCAGTCGAGCGATCTTTGGAACATGTCCGATCCGCCATGCGTGTGCGGGCTCGGCAGCTGCGACTGGGGGCGGTACATCCAGACCTGCTGGTTCACGCAGTACCTGCCCGACCTGCGGCTCGAGCGGCCCGAGGCGCTGCGCTGGGCCTACGAGGACGCGGTGTGGTGGATGGAGGCGTTCGACGTCGATGGGCTGCGGGTCGACGCGGTGCCGATGATGCCGCGGGCGGCGACCCGGCGGATCGCGGCGGAGGTGCGCGAGCGGCTGGCGCCGCGCGAGGCGAGCTTCTTCGTCGGCGAGGTGTACACGGGGCCCGGGTCGTGGGGGATCGAGGTGATCCGCTACTACCTCGGGCCCGACGGGCTCGACAGCGTGTTCGACTTCCCGCTGATGTGGGCGCTGCGCGACGCGATCGCCCACGAGTCGGCCGGCTTCGCGGCGGTCGAGGCGTCGCTGGTCGAGGTCGAGGCCAAGACGGCCGGCAGCGGCGGGACGCTGACGCGGATGATCGGCAACCACGACGTGACGCGGTTCTTGTCGGAGGCGGCCGGCGGGACGGCACCTGACCCATGGGCCAGCCCGGAGCCGCAGCCGATCGAGGCGCTGCCGTACGAGCGCCAGGAGCTGGCGCTCGGCCTGGTGCTGACGCTGCCGGGGCTGCCGGTGATTTATTATGGTGACGAGGTCGGGCTGGCCGGGGGGCAGGACCCCGATAACCGGCGGGTGATGCCGGCCTGGGACGCCCTGTCGTCCCCGCAGGCGCAGCTGCTGGCGACCGCGCGCGCGCTCGGGACGCTGCGGCGCTGCTCGCCGGCGCTGCTCCGCGGGGCGCGGCGGGCGGTGACTGTGACTGCCGATACGTATGCGTTCGAGCGCGAGACGCCGGCGGGCGAGCGCGCGCTGGTGCTGGTGTCGGGGGCGGGCGAGGGGCGAGAGGTCGGGCTGGCGGGGCTGTCCCTCGCCGCAGGGGAGTACGTCGACGCGCGGACGGGGGAGGCGTTCGCGCTGAGCCCCGGCGCGGCGGTGCCGATGGCGCCGCGCTCGCTGCGGGTGCTGCTGCCGGCCGGCGATCCGTGCCTGTGAGGAGGCGGTGCTCTCCGAAGGGCATGTCCGTGGGGACATGTCTTCATGGGCATGTTTTTTCAGACATGTCCAAACGCGCAGGGGCGATGAGAATTTGTGTCTCTGGGGGCATGTCCTTGCGGGCAGGTCATGGTCGCCCGGGAGGGCGGGTCGACGCCGCGCTGCGCGAAGTCGCTCGCGCCCGTCGAGCCGTCGACGTGCTCGCCGACGGTGGTCTGCCGGCTTAATTCTCGCTCATGATGCCCAATGCTCGAAGTCGAGCCGGGGTTCCGCTTGCCGTGGAATGAAACATGTTCTAGGGGTGTAGAACGCGTTTCAAAGAAGGATGACAACCGTGCTGCAAGCCCTGCTCGACCGTGTCTCGCCGCCCATCGATTCGATCCCGACGCCGACGCGGTTCCCGGTGTTCGGCCACTTGCCGATGCTGACCTGGCACGGGCTCATGCCGCTGGTCGAGTCGGCGCGGAAGAAGCACGGCGACTTCTTCCGCCTGTGCGTCGGCAAGCACTCGCTGTTCGTGGCGCTGCACCCGGACGCGGTCGAGCAGATCCTGCTCACGGACAAGGACTCGTACGGCAAGCGCGACACTTATGATTCGATCCGCATGCTGGTGGGCGACGGGATCCTGACCAGCGAGGGCGAGCTGTGGCGGCGCGAGCGGCGGATCGCCCAGCCGTCGTTCAACAAGGGCAGCGTGGCGGCGCTGGCCGGCAAGATGACGCGCTTGACCGAGCGGACGCTGGCCGAGTGGACCCGCCGCTTCCGCGTCGGCGACGAGTTCGACGTGTACTCGGAGCTGCTCGGGCTGGCGATGGAGATCATCGGCGAGACGCTCTTCAGCCTCGACCTGCGCGCGCGCGTGGGCGAGTCGGCGGCGGCGTTCACGGTGGCGCTCGAGCAGGTGTCGGGCCGCGGCAACCAGATGCTGCAGCTGCCGCTGGCGTGGCCGACGCCGGGCAACCTGCGCCTGCGCAAGGCGCTGCGGACGCTCGACGCGGTGACGTTCGACATCATCGCGCGCCGGCGGGCGGCGGGCACGCACGGCGACGACCTGCTGGCCGCGTACCTCAACGCGCGCGACGAGAACGGCGCGCCGCTCGACCCGCGGCTGGTGCGCGACGAGATCGCCACGTTCTTCCTGGCGGGCCACGAGACCACCGCGATCGCGCTGGCGTGGACGTTCTACCTGCTGGGGACGCACCCGGCGGTGTGGGACAAGCTGATCGCGGAGGTCGACCGACTCGAGGGGCGCGTGCCGACCGCCGAGGACGTGCAGTCGACTCTGGTCTACACGAAGGCGGTGCTGCAGGAGTCGCTGCGGCTGTATCCGCCCACGTGGAGCGGGGGCCGCGACATCGTCGCCGAGACGGAGCTGGCGGGCCATCGCGTGTACCCGGGCGATCGCGTGCTCTACCTGCCATTCCTGATGCACCGCGACCCGCGCTTCTGGGACGAGCCGGAGCAGTTCGAGCCGGCGCGGTTCCTGCCAGGGCAGCCGCAAGGCCGGCACAAGCTGGCCTACATCCCTTTCAGCGCCGGTCCGCGCATGTGCATCGGCAATCACTTCACGCTGCTCGAGGGCACTCTGGTGCTGGCGATGATCGCCCAGCGCTTCCGCCTGTCGCTGAGCGCGCGCGCCCGAATCGCGCAGGAGTTCCAGATCACGATGCGCCCGCGCCACGGGGTCCTCGTTCGCGTCGAGGCCAAGCGTTGACGCCGTCCCCGGGGACGCATACACCCAGGGGGATGACCGCAGTTCCGCTCCCCGGTGAGCTCACCCTGGTCGACGACCGCGCCCGTCGAATCCTCGACGCGGCGGTCCGACTCGCCGAGACCGGCGGCTTCTCGGCGGTGCGCCTGCGCGACGTGGCCCAGGCGTCCGGCGTGGCCCTCGGCACGGTCTACAAGCGCTTCCGCAGCAAGGAGGACCTGCTGGTCGGGGTGCTGTCGCTCGAGCTGGTGGCGCTGCGCGAGCGCTTCGCGGCCGAACCACTGCAAGGCGCGACCCGCCTCGAGCGCCTGGTCCAGTGCTTCGCGGCGCTGACCGAGACGCTGTGCGCGAGGCCCCACCTCGGTCGGGCGGTGATCCGCTCGGCGGCGACCGGGGAGAACGCGCTGGCAGAGCGGCTGCAACGGTTCCACACGGCGTTGATGGAGCTGATCGTGGGGGCCATCCGCGGCCGCGAGGACGGACCGGTCAGCGCGATCGAGCTCGAGCGCCTGACTGTCCTCGAAGACGTGTGGTTCTCTCGCCTGGTCGGCTGGACGGGGGAGCTCTACGGGCCCGAGCTGGTGGTCGAGCAGGTGGCGCGCGCGGCCCGGCTGCTCTACGGGGCCGAGGGCGACGTCTGAGCTGCCCGTTCGGCTCGCGTCTCGGGCGGGCTGGTTAGGCTGTCTTTTGGGGCATGTCTCGGAGGACATGCTCGCGTGGGTCGGAGGCGAGCGGGGGCTGGTGAGGCGAGGTCGGGCGCGAAGGCGATCGCACGCCGCGAGCGGGCCCCGGATCGATGCGCGGCGAGGGTCGCGGGGCCGGTGTCCGGGACGCCCTGTCCCCTCAAACAGTTGCTCGGACTTCGTGAGGGACAGGGAGCTTCGAGGCTGCTGTTGCCTCGTCCTGCGCAAACTCGGTGCCAGGGCGTCCCGGCCCCCGTCCTCCGGGAGCTCTCTTTGGGCGGTGACGGTCGGCGAAGCCGAGATCCGGGGCCCGCTCGCGGCTGAACGACGAGTGGGGTGCGCGGCGAAGGCGGGGCGGAGGTCCGGGCGTGTGCCTCATCCGGGGATGGCCCGCGAGTGCGGTGCGCGACGATCTGAGGGCGGAGGTCCGGCGGGTTTGTTCGTCGCGGGCGATCGGGGCGAGCGGGCGTCTGTTCGTGCGTGGGGCGATCGCACGCCGCGAGCGGGCCCCGGATCGATGCGCGGCGAGGGTCGCGGGGCCGGTGTCCGGGACGCCCTGTCCCCTCAAACAGTTGCTCGGACTTCGTGAGGGACAGGGAGCTTCGAGGCTGCTGTTGCCTCGTCCTGCGCAAACTCGGTGCCAGGGCGTCCCGGCCCCCGTCCTCCGGGAGCTCTCTTTGGGCGGTGACGGTCGGCGAAGCCGAGATCCGGGGCCCGCTCGCGGCTGAACGACGAGTGGGGTACGCGGCGAAGGCGGGGCGGAGGTCCGGGCGTGTGCCTCGGACGGGGATGGCCCGCGAGTGCGGTGCGCGACGATCTGAGTGCGGAGGTCCGGCGGGTTTGTTCGTCGCGGGCGATCGGGGCGAGCGGGCGTCTGTTCGTGCGTGGGGGCGATCGCACGCCGCGAGCGGGCCCCGGATCGATGCGCGGCGAGGGTCGCGGGGCCGGTGTCCGGGACGCCCTGTCCCCTCAAACAGTTGCTCGGACTTCGTGAGGGACAGGGAGCTTCGAGGCTGCTGTTGCCTCGTCCTGCGCAAACTCGGTGCCAGGGCGTCCCGGCCCCGTCCTCCGGGAGCTCTCTTTGGGCGGTGACGGTCGGCGAAGCCGAGATCCGGGGCCCGCTCGCGGCTGAACGACGAGTGGGGTACGCGGCGAAGGCGGGGCGGAGGTCCGGGCGTGTGCCTCGGGGGGCCGAGCCGTGAGTGGGGTGCGCGGCGAGCTGGGCGCCGAGTCCGGGCGCGTGCCTCGCGGCGAGAGGCGCGGGGCTGGCGGTCGGCGGAGAGTCTGACTGGATGGGCATGTCGCATCGGGCATGTCGGCGAGGACATGGCGCCTGGGACATGTTCTTAAGGTCAGCGGGAGTCGGCGGCCTCGGCGAGGGCGCACAGGGCCGAGTCGCAGTGCTGGCTGGCGATCGGGCTGCAGTCGTCGGGGAGGGCGTCGACGCGGGTGAGCTGGGCCCGCTGGGCGGGGGAGCGCAGGAGGTAGGCGAGGCCCTGGCGGGTGACGTAGTAGGTCTCGCCGGGGCGGGTCCAGAAGCCGGGGCGCGGGCGCGGGGGGCTGTTGGCGGGCGGGGCGACGTCGATGAGGAGGAAGTCGTCGCCGTGCACCACGGGCTCCACGAGGCCCGGGGGGCTGACGGCGGTGAGGCGCTCGGGAGCAGGGCGGCCGACCTCGACGAAGTGCCGCTCCTCGCGGAAGTCGCCCGGGGCGTAGAGCTTGAGGTGGTGGCGGGTGACGAGCCGGTACAGGGCCGCCAGGACCGCCAGGGGGAACAGGACGATGAAGCCGACGAGGACGCTGCGCTGGCCGTCGGTGAGGTGATCGACGGCGACGCCTCCGAAGGCGCCGGCGACGCCGTAGGAGAACACGAGGCACAGCGCGAGCAAGCCGAGCGGGCCGCGGGCCAGCGCGGCGGCGGTGCGCCCGAATCGTGCCGGCTCGAGGGTCATGCCACGCGTCGGTCATACCACGCAGCGCGCGGAGGCGACGACCGGGATGCGCAACCAACAAGATAGAGGAGGACGAGGTGTGAAATTATTGTGATCGGAATTACGGATTTGGCAGACGGTGAGGCCTGCTCGCTGGAGCGGCCCGATGGGCCGCAACGTCCAGCGCAGGGCAGCGGAGCTTCGCATGCCTCGAGTCGTGGCGCGCCGCACTGCCGCGGGGTCATGAGCCCGACCTGTTCGCATGGACATGCTCTCTTCGCCATGTCCTGAAGGACATGAGAATGAATGTGTCGCAAGGGACAGGTTCAGGCGGGCATGGTGGTGCGGGCGGCGGCGGCGAGGAAGTCGACGACGGCGCGGACGCGGGGGGCGAGCAGGCGGCCCTGGGGGAACACGAGGTGGATGGGCAGGCCGTCCTCGGGGGTGTCGGCGAACAGGACGCGCAGGGCGCCGCGCTTGACGTCGGCGGCGATGGTGACGTCCGGCAGCCAGGCGATGCCCACGCCGGCGAGGGCGAGCTGGCGCAGGGCCTCGTTGCTGTCGGCGGCGAAGGGACCCTGCGGGACGAGGCGGCCGCCGCCGGGCAGCTCCCACGGGACGCGCAGGCCGCCGCGGAGGATGGCGAGGTGAGCGTGGCGCGACAGGGCGTCGGGGGAGCGCGGGACGCCGTGCGACTTGAGGTAGGTCGGGGTGGCGCAGAAGTTGCGACGCAGGCGGCCGATCCGCCGCTGGACCAGCCGGCCGTCGCCCTCGCCGCCGACGCGCAGGGCGACGTCGAATTGCTCGGCGTGCAGGTCGACGAAGCGGTCGGCGAGGCCGAGCTCGAGGCCGATCTGCGGGTGGGCACGGTGGAGCGCGGGCAGCCGCGGGACCAGCCAGGCGTGGCCGAGCTCGACCGGGGCGCTCATCCGCACGACGCCGCGCGGACCGGTGGCGCGCGCGGCCTCCTCGCAGGCGTCGGTGATGTCGTCGAGCGCCCGCTGGACCCGCTCGAACAGGGCCTCGCCCTCCGGGGTCGGCTGCAGACCCAGGCCGGTGCGCACGACCAGCGGCACGCCGAGCTTCTGCTCGAGCCGCGCGACCTGCTTGCTGAAGGCCGAGGGGGTGGTGCCAGCCTCGCGCGAGGCGGCGCTGAAGCTGCCGGCGCGCACGCTGCGGACAAACGCCTGGAGTTGCGGGGTCAGATCCACGGGCAGCTTTGCCTCTCGGGCACAGGACGTGTGCCAGGAATCAAACTACCATGCGCGAACGGAACAGACCAGACTGGCGGCACGAGGGACTTCGAGATGAAGCGTGCATTCGTGACAGGTGTTTCCGGTTATATCGGCGGGTCGGTGGCGCGGCGGCTGGTGCAGGACGGCTTCGCGGTGGTCGGACTGGTCCGCGATCCGGCCGCGGCGGGGCGCATCGAGGCGACGGGCGTGCGGCCGGTGATCGGCGGGCTGGGCGACGCGCCGCTGCTGGAGCGGCTGGCGAGCGAGGCCGATGTGGTGGTCAACACCGCGGACTCCGATCATCGGCCGGCGGTCGAGGCGCTGATCGCGGGCCTGCGCGGGACCGGCAAGACGCTGGTGCACACGAGCGGGTCGTCGATCGTGGCCGACGAGGGCACGGGGGAGTACTCGGAGCGGGTGTTCACCGACGACACGCCGAACACGCCGATCCCGGCGAAGGCGGCGCGCGTGGCGATCGATCGGCGCGTCCGCGACGCGGCGAGCGAGGGTGTGCGCAGCGCGGTGATCTGCCCGACGATGATTTACGGCCGCGGCTCCGGCAGCAAGCGCGACTCGATCCAGGTGCCGATGTTGATCGGCGCGGCCCGGCAGCGCGGCGCGGGGGTCCATATCGGCCCGGGTCGCAACATTTGGTCGAATGTACACATCGACGATCTGGTCGACCTGTACGCGCTGGCGATCGAAAAGGCGGAGCCCGGGAGCTTCTTCTTCGCCGAGAACGGCGAGGCGGCGCTGGGCGAGGTGGCGCGATCGATCGGGCGCATGCTCGGGTTCGGCGAGCGCACGGTCGAGTGGCCGCTCGCCGAGGCTGTCGCGGCGCTCGGCGTCGAGGCGGCGAGCCTCGGCCTGGCGTCGAACAGCCGCGTGCGAGCGACGCACGCGCGCGCGCTCGGCTGGCTGCCGCGGCAGATCGGTCTGCTCGCGGACATCGAGGGCGGCAGCTATCGCCAGGACTTCGGGCCGAAGTGAGGCGCGAGCGCCGAGGATGAGGACTCGCGCCTGCGTGTGCTCGAGCGAGCGCGACGGATCGATCGCGGAGCTTCGGCGTCCGCGCGGCCAGGGGCGCTCGGAGAGGTCGCGCCCGACCGGCGTGGTCGGCTGCAGGTCGACGGGGCCGCGGACATAGGCTGACTGATTCGCCATGTCCTGAAGTTCATGTTTGAGCGGCCGGGGCTGGGCGGGCCGCGAGCGAGCCCGGCCTTGACGACGTCGGCCCGCGATCGGGCCTGCCGGGCCTGCGAGGGCGGGTAGGAGGCGACCGGATGCTTGACCCCGGGCGGGCAACGGCGCCATCCTGGGCCCGCGTGGCCCGCTCGCTCCGGATTCTGCCTGTCCTTTCGATCTTGTTGGTCGGCTGCACCGATCCGCCGCTCGAGTCGGAGACGACCGAGACGGCGACGATGCCGCCGAGCACGATGCCGTACGACCCGTCGATGGGGGGCGGCGTGACCGGCTACGCGACCGGGGGGCAGGTCGATCCGACGACGGGCGGGGAGCCGACGACGGGCGAGCCGCCGCCGCCGATGTGTGACGACGCCCTCAAGCGCTGCGACTACGAGTTCACGTACCCCGACATGGGCGAGACGTCGGTCGAGGTGATGGGGAGCTTCGCCCCCGACGGCTGGACGAAGGGCGCGGCGATGAAGACCGACGGCACGACCTGGCGCGTGACCGTACCTGTCCCATGGGACACGTCGGTGCAGTACAAGCTGCGCATCGACGGGTCGATGTCGTGGATCCCCGACCCGAACAACCCCGACCAGGTCGACGACGGGTTCGGCGGCTACAACTCGGTGCTGCAGCCGATGACCTGCGAGATGTTCAGCTGCGAGGCGGCGTCGTGCGCGGTCGAGCAGGAGGGGGCGTTCGACTGGCGCGACTCGGTGATCTACTTCGTGTTCGTCGATCGCTTCAACAACGGGGACCCCGGCAATGACGCGCTGATCGGGGTCGAGACGGCGGCCGACTGGCAGGGCGGCGACTGGGCCGGGGTGACGGCGAAGATCGAGGAGGGCTACTTCACCGAGCTCGGCGTCAACACCCTGTGGTTGACGGTGCCGATGAACAACACGTCGGACGACGGCATCGGCACCGACGGGCACCTGTACAGCGCGTACCACGGCTACTGGCCGACCGACCTGTCGCAGACCGAGGAGCACTTCGGCTCGCTGGCCGAGCTGCAGGCGCTGGTGACCGCGGCCCACGCGGCCGACCTGAAGGTGATCCTCGACTACGCGATGAACCACGTGCACGTCAGCGCGCCGGTGTACGCGGAGCACCCGGACTGGTTCAACCCGAACGACAACGGCAACGGCGGCGACTGCGTGTGCGGGGCCGGCTGCTCGTGGGACGGGGCCGACGGCGAGCGCTGCTGGTTCACCGATTACCTGCCCGACTTCAACTTCAGCAACCAGGCGGCCCGCGACTACTCGGTGAACAACGCGCTCCAGTGGATCAAGGACACCGGGGTCGACGGGTTCCGCCTCGACGCGGTCAAGCACATCAAGATGGAGTGGCTGACCGACCTGCGCGCGCGCGTGAAGGCCGACGTCGAGCCGATGTCGGGCCAGCACTTCTACATGGTCGGCGAGACGTTCACCGGCGACAAGCCGACCATCAACAAGTACGTCGGCTGCGACAAGCTCGACGGCCAGTTCGACTTCCCGCTGCGCATGCAGATGGCCTACAACGTGCTGATGCGCCAGGGCTCGATGACCGAGCTGGCCGACTTCATCGACGGCAACAATAACTATTACAACGGCGGCGCGGCGGTGATGAGCACGTTCATCGGCAATCACGACATCCCGCGCGCGATCCACCTGGCCGAGGACACGCCGGTGTGGAACAACCAATGGGCCGACGGCAAGGACAAGGCCTGGAACGACAAGCCCGGCCTGCCCGGCGGCGCGGCCGCGTTCGAGCGGCTCGGCCTGGCGTTCACGATCCTCTACACGACGCTCGGCGCGCCGCTCGTCTACTACGGCGACGAGGTCGGGATGCCAGGCGCCGGCGACCCCGACAACCGCCGCTTCATGCAGTGGGACGGCTACTCGAGCGGGCAGAGCTGGCTCCTGGGCCATGTGCAAGACCTGGGGACGATCCGCGCGGCCCACCCGGCGCTCCGCCGCGGCTCCTACACCCGCCTCGGCGCCGACGCCGACAGCCTGGCCTACTCGATGGCCGGCGAGGGCGAGACGGTCTCGGTCGCGGTCAACCGCAGCGACGCGGCGAAGTCGATCGGCGGGCTGCCGGCGATGGCGCTCAAGGACGAGCTGACGGGCGAGATGGTCGAGGGGCCGACGGTGATGGTGCCGGCCCGCTCGGCGCGGATCCTCGTGGCGCCCTGAGCTTCGGGGCATGTCCTCCGGGACAGGTGATTTCATCGCGGTCCCGGCGCCGACGTCGGCCACGCATCGCTCGCGGGTGAACCACGAGCGCGAGGCCGGCGGGCCGTCGGCGTCGCTGCCGCCGTGAGCGACGGCGAGCCCGGGCGAGGCGCGGGCGAGGCTGGCTGGCCGCTCGCTGTCGCGATTGCAAGGATCCGTGCAGACTGCATCGGCAGGCGGCGGGGGGCGCGGCGAGTGTGGTGATTGCTGTTCGCAAGGACAGGTGTGGCCATTGCCGGGCTGCAGGCCTCCGGAGGCCCCGGCGGGCGCGAACGGGCGGGCGGGCGGTCACTGGCGCGGGCGCAGTCCTCGGCCATACGTCGGACCATGCGGCCCCGCAGACCCGGTGCAGTACGAATCACGATGGGCGTCCTCGCGTCGCTGCTGGCGGGAGCCACGTACGCGGTGACGGCCGCGGGCCCGGCGGGGCCCAAGCCGGCGACGGAGGCGACGCGCCAGGCCAACGAGGCGCTGCTCCATCGACTGCCGTTCGACGACCGCTCGGACTTCGAGGACGCGGAGCGCGGACTCATCGCCCGCCCGCACACCCTGACCATCACCGACGGCGACGGCAACGTGGTGTGGGACCTCGAGCCCTTCAAGAAATTCATCCGCCGCGACGCGCCGGCGCCCGACACGGTGAACCCGAGCCTGTGGCGACAGGCCCAGCTGAACCTGATCTACGGGCTGTTCAAGGTGTCGGAGCGGATCTATCAGGTCCGCGGCTTCGACCTGGCGAACATCACGTTCATCAAGGGCGACCGCGGGTGGATCGTGATGGACCCGCTGCTGACGATCGAGACGGCGAGGGCCGCGCACGCGCTGGTCAAGCAGCACCTCGGCGACCGGCCGATCGTGGCCGTGATCTACAGCCATTCGCACCCCGATCATTACGGCGGGGTCCGCGGCCTGGTCGACGAGGCCGACGTGCGCTCGGGGCGGGTGCGGATCGTCGCACCCGAGGGCTTCATGGCCCACGCGGTCAGCGAGATGGTGCTCGCGGGCACGGCGATGACGCGGCGCGCGTCGTACATGTACGGGCTGTTCCTGCCGCGCGACCCGCAGGGCAACGTGGGCAGCGGCCTGGGCATCGCCACCGCCGGCGGGACGGTGTCGCTCATCGCGCCGACGCAGTCGATCACGAAGACCGGGCAGGAGCTGACGATCGACGGGGTGAAGATGGTGTTCCAGCTGACGCCGAACACCGAGGCGCCGTCGGAGATGAACACCTACTTCCCGCAGTTCAAGGCGATGTGGATGGCGGAGAACGCGACCCACACGCTGCACAACATCCTGACGCTGCGCGGGGCGCCGGTGCGCGACGCGCTGGCGTGGGCCAAGTACCTGCAAGAGACGATCGAGCTCTACGGCGACGGGATCGAGGTCAAGTTCCAGGCCCACCACTGGCCGATGTGGGGCCCGAAGACGGTGCGCACCTACCTCGAGCAGCAGCGCGACCTCTACAAGTACATCCACGACCAATCCTTGCACATGCTCAACTTCGGCTACCTGGGGTCGGAGATCGCCGAGTACCTGCAATTGCCGCCGGCGCTGGCGCAGTACTGGCCGAACCGCGGCTACTACGGGACGGTCCGCCACAACGCGCGGGCGGTGTACCAGCGCTACATGGGCTTCTACAGCGGGAACCCGTCGGACCTCGACGAGCTGCCGCAGGAGCCGGCGGCCCGCAGGTACGTCGATTACATGGGCGGCGAGGCGGCGGTGATCGAGCGCGCCCGCGCCGACTTCGCGCGCGGCGAGTACCGCTGGGTGGCGCAGGTGCTGCGGCACGTGGTGTTCGCCAACCCCGACAGCGTCGCCGGCAAGGAGCTGCTGGCGGACGCCTACGAGCAATTGGGCTACCAGGCGGAGTCGGGGCCGTGGCGCTCGTCGTACCTGCAAGGCGCCAGCGAGCTGCGCAACGGCGTGCCCGAGAGCCCGCCGACGAACACGAGCGGCAGCGACACCCTGCGCGCGCTGACGCCGACGCTGCTGTTCGACTACCTGGCGGTCCGCCTCAACGGCGCGCGGGCGGCCGCGAAGACGCTGAAGCTCGACGTCGAGCTGACCGACCTCAAGGAGCGCTACGAGCTGACGGTCGACCGCGGGGTGCTCAACTACTCGCGCCGCACCGCCGAGGTCGCCGGCGCGGACGCCAGCCTGGCGCTGACGAAGATGGCGCTGATCGAGCTGCAGCTCGGGGAGACGACGCTCGAGGAGGCGATCGCGGCCAGGACGCTCAAGCTGCGCGGCAACCGGGCGGCCGTCGAGGAGTTCCTCGGCCTGCTCGATCGCTTCCCGCCGACGTTCAACATCGTCACGCCGTGAAAGATATGTTTAATAAGACATGGTGAATCGGACATGCCGCCGGGGGCATGTCTGAAGAGACAGCTCATTGCCCGGGCCCGGCGGCGGCGCGGCTGCGGCGGAGCAGCGGCCAGCTGACGAGCGCGAGCACGGCGAACGAGGCGGTCATGATCAGCCGCGAGCTGAGGACGAACAGCGCGATCGCGGCGTCGTCGGCCCCGACCCACTTGAAGCCGCCGACCCACCCGGCCTCCTGGATCCCCAGCGCCCCCGGCGTGAAGCCGAGCATGCCCGCGAGCTGGCCGATCGGGGTGGCGGCGGCGATCTGGAAGAAGCTGAAGTCGACGCCGATGCCGGCGGCGGTCGACCAGAACAGCAGCATGGCGGCGAGGTAGCGCAGCAGGCTGTAGACGCCGATCTGCACGGCCAGGCGGCGGTCGACGACGGGCGGGTCGAGCTCGGCGTCGTCGACGGCGACGCGGCGCAGGCGGGCCCGCAGGGCGCGGGCGGCCGCGTAGGTGCGCAGGGCGAGGCGCGTCAGCGGGGCCAGGCAGACTGCGGCGAGGGCGGCGAACAGCAGGCACACGCCGGCGAACGAGCCGGCCGCCTCGGCGCCGGTGAAGCCGCCGCGCCAGGCGACGAGCGCCCAGGCCAGCAGCATGACCGGCAGGACGAGGTCGAACACCCGCTCGAGCACCGCCTGGGTGATGGCGTGGCCGAGGCCGCGCTGCGAGCCGGCGGCCCGCAGGGCGACGCCGCGGCCGACGATGTCCATGACGAACGCGGAGCTGACCTGGCCGAGGATCTTGGTCAGCGCGAGGCTGTGGAAGTAGGCGACGAGCGGCAGCCGGTTGCCGCCCATCGCCTCGGCCATCAGCCGCCAGCGCGCGCTGGTGACGAGGGTCGCGGCGAAGGTCGCCAGCAAGCACACGCCGAGCCACCCGGGCCGCAGCTCGGCCCGCGCGAACGCGGCCCGCAGCTCGTCGCCGCCGGGCACCAGCCACCACACCAGCCCGGCCAAGAGACCCAGGCCGAGCAGCAGCTTGAGCGCGGTGCGCAGGCGCGGGCTCACGCGCGCGGCCTCCTCGAGGACATGTCCGAAGAGACCTGTTGTCGCGGGCAGGGTGAAAGGGACATGTGCGAAGGGATCGGTGCGGCGCCAGGCTCTGCCCGGCGCACGACGGCGCGTCGCCGCCGGCTGGTGCCCGGAGGGACCTGTCGCGGCGGGCAGGGGGAGAGGGACATGTGCGAAGGGCCGGAGGCTCGCGGCCCGGGGGCGGACGGGCGCAGGACGGCGCGTCGGCGCCGGCTGGTGGCCGAAGGGACCTGTTGTATCGGGCAGGGTGGAAGGGACATGTGCGAAGGGCTAGGCATTCGCGGGGGCGCCGGCGCGCGGCTCGGAGGACGGGCGCAGGTCGAGGGCGGCGCGCCAGCCGAGGCGCAGGCGCAGGCTGGCGCCGATGCCGAGGGCGGCGATCATGGCGAGCTGGCAGGTGTAGAGGAAGAAGGCGTAGGTCGAGCCGCCGGCGCGGACGACGTCGGGCGGGAGGAACAGGCCGAGGCCGGCAGCGACGCCGAGCTGGAAGGTGCCGACGTGGGCCGGCGGGCCGGGCACGAGCAGGGTGAGGTTGAGGACGGCGAGGACGGCGAGCGCCTCGAGCGGGCCGAGGTCGAGGCCGCAGGCGCGCGCGAGCAGGGCCATGCCGAACACGTTGGTGCCCCAGTAGGCGACGGTGCCGACCAGGAACAGCAGCAGCGGGCGCAGCGAGGGCAGGGCGCGCAGGCCTTCGGCGAGGCCGCGGGCGACGTCGGCGAGGATCGCGGCCGGCCGCGCGGCGATCCGCCCGAGGCCGCGCCGCAGCAGCAGCTCGAGCGCGGCCGGCCAGCGCGCGAGGACGACGAGGACGGCGAGGGCGGCGGCGAACAGGGCGAAGGCGGCGGTGCAGGCGGCGTAGAGGCCGGTGAGCGCCGGGACGTCGGGGGCGCCCGCGGCCGCGACGAAGAAGGCCGCGCACACGCACAGGCCGTCGACGACGCGCTCGATGGCGACGGTGCCGAGCAGCTGGCTGGCCGGGATGCCGCTGCGCCGCGCGAGCAGGGCGGGGCGCACCAGCTCGCCCAGACGCCACGGCAGGGCGACGATCCACAGGGCGCCGGCGAGGCCGACGAGCATGACGTCGCCGAACCGCACCTGTCCCAAAGGTCTGACGAGGAACCACCACCGCGCCGAGCGCAGGAAGGCGTACAGCAGCAGGGTGGCCAGGTAGGCCGGGAGGCCCCAGGCGGCGATCTCGAGCTCGTCCGGGACGGGATCGAGCTGGCGCTGGACCAGCCACAGCGCGAGGCCGGTGATCACCAGCGACAGACCGACGCGCAGCCACGCACGCGCGGGCGCGGGGGTGGGCGCAGTGGCGGGCGAGGCGGTCACGCTGGCGAGAGTGTCCCCGGGGCGCGCGCGAATGTCAGGGCCCTGGCTCGGACCCGGGCGATCGCCGCGTCGCGCGGCGGCGGGGGATGCTCACGCGGCGCAGCGGGGCGGCGATCCGGCCCGCGTGGCCAGGGCCGCACGACCCGGCTGGACGAGGGAGGCGCCGCGCTCGCCGGCGAGGTGATGCACTCGCCAGGTCCGGGACTCACGCGGGCCCGCGGTCCCAGTGCGGTGAGGCGGGCTCGTGGCCCGAAGGCTGGGAGGAGGGAGTGACTCGTGGCGTGCGACCTGCTCGCGAGCGAGTCGTTACGGTCGCGTGAGGGGATCGCAGGGCACGGCCGACTCGCCGGTGCAGCGCCGTCGTGCGGGCGAACCAGCCGCTCGCGCGCCCGCTCGCGTGGCGGGTCGCGGGAGGCGATCGCGGGACGCGGTCGACTCGCCGGCGCTCGACCTCCTGCGGACGAACCAACGCGGTCGAGCACCCGCTCGCGAGGGCAAGTTGCGTGAGGCGATCGCTCGACCACGTCTTGCAGGCCGACCAACGCGAAGAGCGGCGTCGTGGCGCCGCTCTCGAGGGATGCAGGTTGTTCGGATACCGGGGCGGCGGACCGCGCCGGGTTCACTTCTTCTTGGCGCTGCGGAAGCGGCTCAGGTCGCTGGGCAGGTCGGCGACCTGCGGGAAGCTCTTCTCGGGGTGCAGCTTGCGGGCGCGCTCGAGGAGGGTCTCCTCGGACTCGCGGCGCTCGGGGTCGGGGACGCAGCACTCGACCGGGCACACGGCCTGGCAGGCCTCGTAATCGTGGAACCCGACGCACTCGGTGCAGAGGTTGGGGTCGATGACATACCTGTCGTCGCCCTCCGAGATCGCCTCGTTGGGGCACTCCGGCTCGCACGCGCCGCAGTTGATGCACTCTTCAGTGATGTGGGTCGCCATGGGTAAAACTGGGCTCCTTCTTGGCCGGGGCCACGCGCCCGCAGTGTGCCACGCCTGGACGGCGGCGGCGCAGCGGAAGATGTGACCTTGCGTCAAGATCGCGCGCAGCCCCGCAGGGGGCCGCTCTCAGACCTGCAGTAGGGCCTCGATGTCGCGGCGCAGGCCCCGGAAGCCCGCGAGCACGCGTTCGGCCTCGGCGGTGCGGGCCTCGTCGTCCCCCTGGGCCGGGTCGGCAACGACGGCCAGGACGTAGGCGCCGCCGACGAATGCGCAGCAGAGGCGGCTGTGACTTGCCTCAATCAAGATCTCACAGCCCCCTCGCCCGCGATCTTGGAACCAAGCGGCCAGCCGCTCGGCGGCCCGGTCGAGCTGGGCGCCGAGGATCTGGACCTCGAGCGCGGTGGTGCGGCTTTCATCGAAGGCGAGGTCCACGGCGTCGCCCTGGTCGTCGCTGAGCACCGCGCCGCGGGCTGCGGCCTCCCGAGTGATGTAGTCGGCCAGCACGTGGCCGAACTCGCTGTAACCCGAAAAAATCTCGGCCATGCAGTGCGGCCATATTGCGCTGATGGCTACATCTCGTCATCGCTGCCGGTGCAGGCGGCGATTCCGAGCGCGGTCTGGTAAGCGCAGGTGGCATCGATCAGGCGCTGGCTGACTTCCATGGCCGCCGCCTCGTCCTCGCCGGTGCGCACCAGCTCGGCGTAGGCCTCCCAGTCGGCCAGGTAGGCCTCGGTGTTCATCATCGCCGAGCCCATCCCGGCGACGATGAGCTTGGCGTAGGTGCGCCCCTCGACCGCGCCCTTGTAGCTCGGCGGGATCCCGAGGCCCTCGCTGAACGCCTGGTCCGCGTAGTTGCGGGTGCGCTTGGCGAACGCCTTGTCCATCTCGATGGCGATCAAGGTGCCGCTCACCATCGCCGGGTCGCCGGCCAGCATGCCCTCGATGACGGCGATGCCGGGGGTGTTGCGGTCCTGCAGGCGGTCGCGGACGAGCCCGAACACGCCGAGCGCGCGGGCGGCCGCGGTCGCGTCGGCGCCGTCGGCGGCGGCGATCGCCTGGCCGACGATGTCGCGGTGGGCGGCCCGGAAGAGGGTCTTCTCGATGATCTGCTTGGTCGGGGGGATCCGCCAGTCGTCGATGGCGGTGGCCGGGGGCTCGCCGCTGATGGCGTCGTGGCCGGCGGCGAAGGCGGCGTCGATGTCGGCGACCATCGGGTCGCCCTCGGCGCTCCAGCCCTCGCTCTGGGCCCGCGTGGCGAGGGTCCGGAGGCCGCCGTCCCACACGCAGTGGGCCTCGTCCCAGGCGGCGTACTTGTCCTCGGAGCCGGTCTCGACGGCCGAGAGGTTGCCGCGCAGGTGGAACATGAGGCTGGTGTAGAGGTGGCCCTCGGCCAGGGCGGCCCCGGGGCCGTCCGCGTCGGCCAGGGCGGCCGTGATGGCGCTGTCGTCGTCGCGCATGTTGGCGGTGTCGAGCGACTGCACGTAGACCTTGAGCGCGTCGGTGTAGGCGGCCGAGGCGGCGGCGGCGTCGGCGTCGGCGGTGGCGGCGAGGAAGGTCGCGGCCCCGGCCATGGCGTCCTTGCAGGCCTGGCTGGCGTGGTCGCCGAGGGTGTGCGGGTTCAGGTCGCCGCCCGGCTCGCCGGTGGTGCCGGCGGTCGGCTCGTCCTCGGTGGTCGTCGGGCCCGCGGTCTCGGTGCCCTCGGTCGCCGGCTCGGCGGTGGTCGGTCCGGCCGTCGAGGCGTCGGTGGTGCCGTCGGTCTCCGATTCGTTGCCAGGACAGGCGGCGAGACCGAGCGAGAGGGCGAGTAGGGGAAGGCTGCGCAGGCGCATGAAAGTCTCCTGATGGGCGGCTTTGGGGCGGACGGCGCCGGTCATAATGAAAAGGAAAATCATTTGCAAGGTCATTTGTGTCCTGTCTCTTGGGTGGAGCACCTCGCTTGACCCCCGGGGGACTGCGGTGCTACAGAACCCGCAAAATGAAAACGATTTTCAATATTGCCCTCGCCACCGCGGCGACGGTCGCGGGGGGATGCGTGGGCTACGAGCCGATGCAACCGCCCACGTTCGAGGGCGACGGGCTGCCGCCGGAGGTCGACCTCTGCGAGGGCTGTCCCGAAGACCAGCCGCTCCGCGGCGAGCTGATGCTGCTGGTCAACACCAAGCCGACCGACGGCGGGGCCAACTTCCAGTCCAACTTCGCGCTCGACGACAAGGGCCGGTTCGTCGGCAACGCGCTGTACCTGTACGACCCGTCGCGCAAGTGCGACGGCGAGGGCTGCCTGGCCAAGGTCGGCAACCTGTGGCTCGACGAGAAGATGGGCCCGATCTCGCTGGCCGACACGTCGCTGCTGCGGTTCACCGTGCGCGACCTGGCCTGGCACCCCGACCAGGGCCTGTGGGGCCTCAGCTACGACCCGCTCAACGACGAGTGGGGGCTGATGACCCTCGGCGTACCCGACTGGACCCGCGCCGACAACCGCATCGAGAGCGTCCGCTACGCCTTCAAGTACGGCGACGTGAAGGACCCGGCGACCGACGCCTGCTACTGGCGCCAGAGCATGACCGGCCTCGAGTTCGTCGGCGACTCGCTGTTCGCCGGCTCGGCCGGCAAGCCCGGCAACGGCCTCGACGCCCGCGGGGCGCTGTTCCTGCTCGACCCCGAGTTCATGGCCGCGCCCAGGCACTGCGTGCTGCCGAGCGACATCAGCCACGACCCGGTCTACTACGCCTGCGACCCGATCTGCTCGGTCCACGCCGAGTTCGAGGAGAAGGTGGGTGTCTCCGGGGACATGGCCCCCGGGCCAGACGGTGACGTGCTCGCGCTGGTCCGCGGCGAGATGTCGGAGACCTTCCCCGCGGGCCGGCACGAGCTCCTGCGGGTGGCGGCGACCGGCGAGCTGCCGGAGCCGCGCTCGTACGGGCCGTTCATCGACGACATCCCGGCGGGCCTCGAGATCGAGGGCCTGGCGCGGGTCCAGGGCGCGCTGTACGGGGTCGGCATCGGCGGCACGGTCTACAAGATCACCGAGCCGACGGCCGAGTCGCCGAGCTCGTGGAGCTTCGCGGTCCACGACGAGCTCGGGCCGCTGTTCACCGATCCCGATCGCAGCCTGCGGATCCGCGGGGCCACGGCCGTCGTCGTGCCCTGAGCCGTCGTGTCGTCGCTCGCGCTCCACCTCGCCCTGCTGCTGGCGGCCGACCCTCGCGCGTACGAGGGGCCCGACGCCGCGCCGGACGTACCTGCCCCCGAGGACAGGCCCGATTGGACATTCTCCAAGGGACCTGCCCCAGAGAGCATGCCCGAAGAGCCAGCCGCGGTCGGCGCGGTCGAGCCGGCCGGGGCGAGCGGCGGCGGGCCCGTGAGCGCGCCGCCGGCGGCGACCGGGGGCACCAAGCTGCTGCCGGGCGAGTCGCGCGACATCGAGGTGACGACCGACCTGCTCGGCCGCTCGACCCGGGTCGACGCCCACCGCCACGCGGGCGGGCGGCAGGTGGTCGACGTCGACCAGTCGAAGGCGGAGGGCGCGAGCGGGGTGGCCGAGCTGCTCGACAAGGTCCCGGGCGTGCGCGCGGTCGAGGGCGCGTCGGGGCTCGGGACGTCGGCGACCAAGCTGAACCTCGCGGTCCGCGGCGCCGACCCGCGGCTGTCGGAGCAGGCGACGATCCTGCTCGACGAGGTGCCGGTGGCGCCGGCGCCGTACGGCGCGCCGTCGATGGTGCTGTTCCCGCTGTCGCTGTTCCAGATCGCCCGCGTCGACACGGTCCGCGGCGGCTCGTCGGTGCGCTTCGGGCCGTGGACGTCGGGCGGCGTGTTCAACATGGTGTCGCACCCGATCCCGAAGAACCCGACGGTGTCGGTGTTCGCCCAGTCGGACCAGTTCGGCGACGCCGGCGCGGCGGCCTCGTACGGCGGCACGCACAAGGGGATCGGCGTCTACGTCGAGTACGCGCCGCGGTTCGGCAAGACGTACCGCGAGCACAGCGAGTTCCAGAGCCACGGCGGGATCCTGAAGCTCGCGGTGCCGGTGACGAAGCGGCTCGAGCTGCTGTCGAGCACGCACCTGTTCTGGGAGAAGACCAACCTGCCCGGCGGCGTCGACTCCGAGCTCTACGCCGAGGACCGGTTCGCCAGCAAGCGCCCGTACGACACCTTCAACGGCCACCGCGAGGGCACCAGCCTCAAGCTGCACTGGCGACCGAAGGCCGAACACGAGCTGCAGGTGATCGCGTTCTACAGCCACACGCTGCGGCGCGTGGTCCAGGCGACCAACGAGGACCGCAACCTCGGCGCGGCGTCGACGTTCCTGCTGGTGCAGCCGCGGGCGTTCGACGTGGTCGGCATCGAGCCGCGCTACGCGTTCCGCGTGCGCCACCGCGGCGGCTTCCACGACCTCTCGATCGGCACCCGCGGGGTGTTCGAGACGGCGCGGATCCGCGGCTTCCGGGTCGAGTTCCCCGAGCGGCCCGGCGACCCGCTGCAGGCCGACGGCGACTCGCGCGTGTGCCCGCGCGGGACGATCCTGCCGGAGGGCTCGCCCAACGCGCTGCGCTGCTTCGACGGCCGGATCGGCGGCTACTCCCTGTACCTCGAGGACAAGATGTACCTGCTCGACACCAAGCTGGTGTTGACGGCGGGCGTGCGCCTCGAGCTGACCAAGCAGAGCTTCTACAACGTGCTCGAGGGCCTGAGCTACCCGCGGCCGCTGTACGGCGGGCCGCTGCCGGCGGCGTCGCTGTGGTACGGCGGCGACCACGTCGGGCTCTACCTCGGCTACGGGCGCTCGTTCGGGGCCCCGAGCTACCTCTCGGGGGCGATCCAGCCGATCAACCCCGGCGAGGCGATGGGCCGGGCGCTGCGCTTCATCAAGCCCGAGCTGGCCGACACCGTCGAGGCAGGCGTGAAGCTGATGGAGCTCGGCGGGGTGTACGCGACGGTCGACGGCTGGTACCGCTACTTCAACAACCTCCGCGACGAGGGCGAGAACGCGATCGACATCATCCCGGCGGCCCACACCTACGGGGCCGAGGTCGACCTCGAGTGGCTGCCCGGCGAGGTGTGGGAGAAGGTCGACGGCCTCGAGCTCAACGTCGGCTACGCGTACAACGGCAGCCGGGTGCTGCGCGACCTCTACACCGGCAACCGCATGCCGTGGTACCCGGCGCACGAGGTGTGGGGCTCGGCCAGCTACGAGGCGCCGTTCGGCCTGCGCGTCGGCACCAAGGTCGAGTTCGTCGACAAGCAGTACACCGACTACGCCAACTGGGACGCCCCGCGCGCGACCGGCGAGGTCGGGACCATGCCGGCCTACACCCTGATGGGCGCGTGGCTCGGCTACCGCACGGGCCTGCCGTCGGGCTGGCGGCTCGAGGCGACCGTCGGCGTCAAGAACCTGCTCAACGAGGTGTGGTTCACCCGCTCCGACGACATCAACGGCGGTATCCTGGCGATGCGCCCGCGGACCTTCTACTTCAACCTGGGCTTCGCCCACGAGTGGATCCGCGGCAAGGCCGGCGAGCAGGCCCGCACCAGCTGGAAGCGCGGCAAGGTCAACCGCCGGGTCTGGACGGCCGGGGTGCGCCGGATCGAGCGGTGGTTCTGGCGCACGTGGGGGGCCTTGATGTGAGGACATGTTCGCAGGAACATGACCGAAGGGGCATGTCCGTATGAGCACGCGACGCAGGCTGTTCAAGCTGCACCAGGCGGTCGGCGCGACGCTGTCGGCGGTGTTCGCGGTGATCGCGTTGACGGGGGCGATCCTGGTGTTCCGCGGCTGCATGAAGACGCCGCCGCCGAGCGCGCCGGGGGTCGAGCAGCCGCTGCCGCTCGTGGAGCTGCTGGCGCGCGCGCAGCGCGAGGCCGGCGACGAGGTGATCACCGACATCGGCCTGGCCACCGAGCCCGACGAGCCGTGGGTGTTCTGGCTCGACGACGACGACGAGACGGTGCTCTACTTCGCCGGCGACGGGGCGCTGATCGAGCGCCGGCGCACCGCGGGCGGGCTGACGCAGCTGCTGTTCAAGCTGCACACCGGCGAGATCGTCGGTCTGCCGGGGCAGGCCGCCGCGCTGGCCGCGGGCCTCGGGATGCTCGCGCTGGTCGCCACCGGGCTCGGTATGATCGTCAGCCGCCGCCGCTCGCGCGGCTGAGCGAAAGGACAGACGCGAATGCACCTGGTGCTGCAAGAGCCCGAGATCGAGGGCGTGTCGATCCTCTACAGCGTCGAGCGCCTGGTCGCGCACGTGAAGACGCGCTACCAGGAGGCGATCGTCGCCGACACGAGCGCGTACGGGCGGATCCTGTTCCTCGACGGCCTGGTCCAGTCGGCCGAGGCCGACGAGGCGCTCTACCACGAGGCGCTGGTCCACCCGGCGCTGGTGCTGCACGGCGGGCCGCGCCGGGTGCTGGTCGGCGGGACGGGGGAGGGCGCGGCGCTGCGGGAGCTCCTCCGCCACCGCTCGGTCGAGAAGATCGTGTCGGTCGACCTCGACGCGGAGGTGGTGGCGCTGTGCAAGGAGCACCTGCCGTCGTGGCACGCCGGCAGCCTCGACGACCCGCGGGTCGAGCTGCGCACCGAGGACATCTTCGACACCCTGCGCCAGGCCGCGCCCGGCAGCTTCGACGCGATCGTCCTCGACGTCACCGACCCGACCGACGAGGGGCCGTCGGCGGCGCTGTTCTCGACCCGCTTCTTCGAGCTGGTCCTGCGCGCGCTCGCGGACGACGGGGTGTGCGTGCTGCAGGCCGGCGAGCTCGACCCGCTCGACCTCAAGCTGGCCCGCACCGTCCGCAGCACCCTGCAGGCGGTGTTCCCCCACGTCCGCTTCGCCCACGGCTTCGTGCCGTCGTTCCACTGCCTGTGGGGCTTCGCCCTGATGTCGCGCCGGCCGCTCGACCCGGACCCGCCCGACCTGGCCGCGCGGATCGCCGCGCTCGGCGAGCTGCAGTGGTACACGCCCGTCAGCCACCGCGCCGCGCTCGAGCTGCCGCCGATCCTGCGCCGCCGCATCGAGCAGCCGGGCGCGGTGATCACCGGCGAGGGCGAACTGCTGTCCTATACGACAGGCCCGAAGGGCCAGGGCGATTAGGCCAGGTCCGAAGGGACATGTCCGTATGGTCTGGAGCAGGACGAACCAGCTGATCGCGGCGGCGGCGGAGGGGCTCGGGGCCCGGGCCGAGCCGCTCGGGCGCGAGCACACCGACTACTTCATGCGGCTGTCGCTCGGCGAGCGGCGGGCGATCGTCAGCAAGACGCGCTCGCCGTTCCTGACGCAGGTGGCCCAGGGCCTGGCGAACAACAAGCACCTGAGCCGCGAGCTGCTGCGCGCGCGGGGGCTGCCGTGCGCCGAGGGGGTGCTGGTCGACGAGTCGGGCGACATCCACGGGCCGGCGGTGCGCGAGCTGCTGGCGCGCCACGGGCGGCTGGTGGTCAAGCCCAATTGGGGCAACCGCGGGGTCGGGGTGGCGACGGACGTGCGCGACCTGGCGACGCTGGCGCGCGCGCGCGACCGGGCCCGCGGGCTCGACCTCGACGAGGAGGTGCTGGTCGAGCCGTTCATCGCCGGGACCAACCTGCGGGTGGCGGTGATCGGCGGGCAGGCGGTCGCGGCGGCGGAGGTGGTGCGGCCGAAGCTGCAGGTCGGCCGCAGCGCCGAGGCGCAGGTGGCGGCGCTGAACGGCGACCCGCGGCGCGGGACGTGGTCGGCGCCGAGCCTCTGTCCCATGGACCAGATCGAGGCGGAGGAGGATCTCGCAGGGCACCTCGAGGTCTACGGGCTCGAGCTCGAGGCGCCGATCCCGGCCGGGCGCGAGGTCGAGATCACGGGCGAGGAGCTCGAGGTGATCGATCGAACCGACGAGGTCCACCCGGAGTGGCTGGCGGTCGCGGCGTCGGCGTGCGATCTGCTGGGGGTCGACGTCGGCGGGGTCGACCTTCGCGGGCCGATGGCCGCGTTCGCAGGTCCTCCCGCCTCGGCCGCGGGCGCGGCGCTGTTGCTCGAGGTCAACGTGGTGCCCGCGCTGCACCTGCACGCGCTGCCGACCCAGGGCCGGGCGCGCCCGGTGTTCGCGGCGTTCGTCGCCTATTGCCTGCAGCTGCCGGGCGCGCCGCCGCCCTGCGCCGTCGTGGGGGTCTAGATCGCCGCGTCGCGCCGGCGCGCGGCGACGGGGCGCATGCGCGTGACGATGCTGCCAGCGGCGCGGTGCGTCGCTTGTCGGTCCCGGCATCGTCGGCTATGCCGCGATGAGAGGAGTTTAAATTAGGATGACGAAATCTGAAATTGTTTGGGCGCGTGCAGCGAGCTGGGCGGTGCTGGCGATCGCGGTCGGCTGCGGTCAGACCGGCGGCACCACCGAGGCGAGCGAGACCGGCGAGAGCACCGCGGGCACTGCGGCGACCGCCGACACCAGCTCGAGCACCACGACCACGACCGGCTCCGGCGGGCCGACCGAGGGCGGGATCACCGGCGGCGAGACCGAGGGCACGTCGGACAGCGGCGGGCCGCAGACGGCCGGCGAGACGACGAGCACGACGACGACGGGCGAGACGACGACGACGGGCACCACCGACGCGACGACCACGGAGACGACGACGACGACGACCTCCGAGACTTCGACGACGAGCGAGACCACCACCGGCGGCAACATCTGCGAGGACTTCGAGCAGCCGGGGTGCATCGACAAGGGCTGTCCCGAGGGACAGATGTGCAACTTCGAGGTCGACTGCGTGCCGTCGGCCTGCATGTGCGACGAGGAGAGCCAGCAGGTGATCTGCACGCCCGACTGCGGCGGCGGCACCTGCGTCGACGCGGCCCTGTGCGACCCGGTGCTCTGCGACCTGTTCTGCGAGTTCGGGTTCCAGAAGGACGAGATGGGCTGTGAGATCTGCGCCTGCAACCCGCCGCCGGAGTGCGGCTGCCAGGTCGACGCCGACTGCGTCAAGGCCAGCCCGGGCTGCTGCTCGTGCAACATGGGCGGCGCCGAGGTGGCGGTCGCCGCCGCGTGCCTCGACCAGCTCGAGCCGTGCCCGCTGCCGCCCGACCAGGTGTTTTGCCCGGCAGTGTACCTGTGCACCGATGCGCAGGCGGTGTGCGTGCAGGGGCAGTGCGTGCTGCAGTAGCCGCGCGCAGGCGTGCGGCGCACGTGGTGACGCCGCGCCGCTCGCCGGTCGCATATCGGTCCGAACGTCCATCCTCGCGCCTTGCGGGCCTGTCCCGCACGGAAGGGCGACAGCGACCCGATAGGCCGCACGCTCGCGAGCGGCCGGGTGACGCGTGCGCGAGTCGGCGGGGCGGGGCCGAGGCTGCGACCGAGGACATGTCGTAAAGAGAATGTCCTTTTGGACAGGTACTTGTGGGCATGTCCTTGAGGCCGTGCGGCTCGGGTCGGCGGGCAGCGGGCGGACCGCCGGGGCGGCAGGCTGCGGACGGGCAGCGGGCCGAGCGGGGGCGCCGGGGCCCCCGGAGGCCGGCGGACGGCGGGCGGCTCGCGGGCTTGCGCGCGCGGGGGGCCGGGCCACGCTGCGTCGAAGGAGTCCGATCATGCGATCTCTGCCATTGTCGGTGGTCCTGTGCGCGGCGGCCCTGGCGTGCGACATCCTGCCCCCCGGCGTGGCCGTGCGGGCGGCGCAGGCGGTGCCGGTGGCGGCGGAGACGAACGCGGCGGACACCGCCACGACCGGCGATTTGTGCGAGGGCTTCACGCAGCCGGGCTGCGTGCAGACGGGCTGTCCGGAAGGACAGGTGTGCCAGCAGGGCCTGCAGTGCGTGCCGTCGCTGTGCAACTGCGATCCGCAGACGGGCCAGACGATCTGCAGCCTCGACTGCGGCGGCGGGGTCTGCGTCGACGCGGCCTCGCAGTGCGAGCCGGTGCTGTGCAAGCTGCTGTGCCCGTTCGGGTTCGCCACCGACGACCGCGGGTGCGAGGTCTGCCAGTGCAAGCAGGAGCCGCGCTGCGGCTGCGTCGACGACGAGGACTGCACCAAGGTGGTCGGCGGCTGCTGCCCGTGCAGCCTCGGCGGGCGGGAGCTGGCGATCGCCCACGACTGCGTCGACCAGCTGGTCCAGTGCCCGGTGCCTCCCGACCAGGTGCCGTGCGTGGCGATCGACGAGTGCACGACCAAGGTCGCGCGCTGCGTCGCGGGGGAGTGCGTGCTGCAGAACTCCCTGTGAGGGCGAGTACTGGGGGCGGTGAGCCCGGTGTCGTGGGCCGCGAGTGCACGACCAGGGGTGGGCGCTGCGTGCTGCAGAACCCCGTGCGGGGCCGTGGGGCGGCGGACCCGGCGTCGTGGGCCGCGAGTGCACGACCAGGGTCGCGCGCTGCGGGCTGCAGAACCCCGTGCAGGGCCGTGGGGCGGCGGACCCGGCGTCGTGGGCCGGGTCGGAGGCTCGTCGTCGCGGCTGGCCGGGGCATGCCGGAGGTGTCTAAAAGGTCATGTCCGAATGGACATGCCTGAAGATGCACGATCGAGGCCGCGCCTCGCGGGCGCGCGGGGACGCGCGGGTGCGCGGATGCGGACGCACGCCTCGGCGCGGATCGACCCCCCGCGGCGGCGCGCGGCGGTCTACTCTGATGGCGTGGCGGAGGGCGTGCGGTGACGGAGGCGAGCGGGCGGCGGCCAGCCGGCGAGTCGCTGCTGGGCGCGCTGCGCGAGCGTCCCGAAGACCAGGACCTTTGGGACAGGTTGCGCGTGCGCCAATTCCCGGGGGCGCGCATCAACCTCGACCCGGGGTCGATCGCCACGCCGGCGCAGGCGGTGCGCGCGGCGATGCAGGGGTTCTGGGACGACGAGCTGTTCGCCTATCCCGAAGGACAGGTGCAGCGCGGGCGGGCCGAGCGTCGGCGGGTCCGCGCGCTGGCGGCTGCGCTCTGGGGCGGGCAGCCGCCGGCGCTGACGGCGGGCACCAGCGAGGCGCTGCGGACGATCGGGCAGGCGCTGCGCGAGCGGCTCGGCGGCAGCGAGGGGCCGCTGGTGCTGATGAGCGAGCATGAGCACCCGTCCGCGACGGCGGCGTTCGAGCCGGGCTTCCGCGCGGCGATCCTGCCCGACGCGGCGCTGCGCGATCCGGCGGTCGCGGGGGCGGTCGCGGCGGCGCAGCGGCCTGCCATCCTGCTGCTGTCGCAGGTGACCTATACGATCGGACAGGCGATCGCTGCGCGGGAGATCGCGGCGGCGGTGCGGGACGCGGCGCCGGAGGTGTTCGTGATCGTCGACGCGGCGCAGGCGGTGGGGCTGGTGCCGCCGGCGCTGACGGGGGCCGACTTCGTGGTCGCGAGCGGGCACAAGTGGTTGTTCGGGCCGCCGGGCGTCGGCTTCGCCTGGACGTCGTCGCGGGCTCGCGCCGAGCTGCCGCTGCTCGCCGGCGAGGGCGAGGAGGGCGGGTGCGCGGGGCTCGAGCGCCGCGGTGCGCATGACTTCTCGGTGTACGCGGGGCTGGCTGCGGCGCTCGATCTGCACGCGGCGCTCGGGCACGTGGCGCTGAAGCGGAGCCGCACGCTCGCGGCCTGGTCGGCGCGCGAGCTGCACGAGCGGCTGCTCGCGGCCGGAGCGGCGCATCGCTTCTTCGACCCGAGCACGGGCGAGGAGCGCGAGGGGCCGCCGACGGCCGAGCAGTTGTTGGCGACGGTGAGCGTGGCGCTGCCAGGGGTCGACCTCGAGGCGGTGTGCACGGGGCTGCACCGGGCGGGGATCCACGTGCGCTGCGTGTTCGAGCGGCGCGCGGGCAAGCGAACACCGCTGCTGCGGCTGGGCGCCCCCTGCTACGAGAGCACTGCGCGGGTGCGGCGGGCGATCGAGGCGCTGGTGGCCGCGGTGGCTGCGAGTCGCTCGTGAGGGGCTGCGCGGCCCGAGGACGAGGGGCGATGACGATTGCGTCGGTGCGTGAGCGGGTACGTGGCGGCTCGGCCGAGGACGAAGGTGCCGCGGGGCTCGCCGGCTCAGTCGAACACGACGGGAGCCGATGGAAAGAGCGGGCGCGTCCTTGCTCGGCCGGACATGAGGTCGCGGCGGCGCTTTGTCGCTGATGCGCCGGAGGTCGTCGTCGGGAGAGAAGCGCGGGCGCGTCGTTGCTCCGTCGAACATGAGGGGGCGAAGAAGTCGCGGCGGCGCGTGTCGGGCGAGGAGCCGGAGGTCGCGTGGCGGCTCAGCCGAACATGAAGGTGAGGCCGAGGACGAAGATGCCGCGGCGGCGCTTGTCGGCGAGGATCCGGAGGTCGTAGTCGGCGCCGAGAGCGAGCGCCACGCCGTTGGCCTTGCTGCGGTCCTTGCCGAGGCGGAAGGCGTAGCCGAGGCCGACCTGGCCGCCGTAGCCGGGGGTGCGCGCGGTGAACTCGCGGGCGACCGGGACGTGGCTGATGGCGCCGGCGCCGGCGCGGAGATAGAAGCCGCGGACGACGTTCACCTGGATCATCGCGTCGAGGCCGACGCCGACCTTCTGATCCTTGTCGAAGTAGATCGTCACGTGGCCCATGGTGCCGAGAGTGACCGCGGGGGACAGGCGGGCGCCGAGGATGAAGTGGGTGCGCGCGGCCGGCATGGCGTCGTTGCGCAGCGGCACGAGCGCGGGGCGCCAGCCGAACTCGGCGAACGGGCCGCGCTTGAAGTCGGTCGCGACCTCGCCCTCGCTCGCGCGCGCGGGCCGGGGGGTGATCACGGCGAGGGCGGCGAGGAGGGCGAGGAGGGCCAGCTTGACGGAGGCCGGCAGGCGGACGGGGCGGGGATAAGCGAGGGCGGTCGTCATGGCGTACCTGTGGACCGGCGGGCCGCGAGGCGATTCCTCGCGGTGCCGGCCGGCGTCGCCCCAACGACCCGCTCGCGCGGGCACTTACAGGCCGTTCAGGCGAGCGCGCGCGCGTAGGCGTCCGCAGAGAAGCCGACCAGGGCGAGGCCGTCGCGGGTGAAGATCGGGCGCTTGACGAGCAGACCGTCGGCGGCGAGCGCCGCGATCATGGCGTCGTCGTCCATGGTCTTGAGCCGCTCCGCGAAGCCGCCGGCGCGGTAGGCCTGACCGGAGACGTTGAACAGCTTGCGCGCGGGCAGACCGGAGTTCTGCTGGATCGCGCGCAGCTCGGCGGTGGTCGGCGCGCGGGCGGTGAGGTCGACGACGTCGTAGGCGACGTGGTGCGTGTCGAGCCAGCGCCGCGCGTTGCGGCAGGTGTCGCAGCGAGGATGGGCGAAGAGGACGGCCTTCATGGCGCGCGGGACCGTACCACAGGGGCGCTGGCGCGCGCGGGTCCGCCGGGGGGTCGCCCGCGCCTGTCCGGAGAAACAGGCGCGGCGGGCCGCCCCGGCTCTTCAGGGTCGCACGGGGGGCTGGCGCTGCCTAGGCAACGCCGGCCAACGCATGTACAAGTGTTTTGCCGCGCTGTGCCGGCGCGGCGCTTCCCCACGAGTCCGCGCCATGTCCAAGCTCTCGCTCCCCGTCGCCGCTGCTGTGGTCCTCTCGTCGCTGTCGCTGCCGGCGGCGGCGCAGGAACCGGAGGGGGCGAAGGCCGAGGGGTCGATCTCGCTGTCGCCGGCCGGCGCCGACGCCAAGGGCGACACCAAGGCCGGCAAGAAGAAGCGCGAGAAGAAGGCGAAGGATCAGAGCGGGGTGCCGTGGATCAAGCGCTACCGGCCGACGGCGATGTCGGGCGAGTTCGGGATCTTCGCCGGCCTGATGTTCCCGGCCCGCGACCACGAGCTGTACCTGCCGCCGCTGCCCGGAGAACCGCCCAACTGGCAGACGTACAAGCCGGTCGCGCCCGACATCGGCCTGCGCGCGGGCTTCTATCCGCTGTCGTTCCTCGGCCTCGAGCTCGAGGGCGCGATCATGCCGACGAAGACGGAGAACGACAACAAGGGCGCGGTGCTCGGCGGCTTCCGCGGCTACGCGCTGGCGCAGCTGCCGTACCGGATCTCGCCGTTCGTGCTGTTCGGCGCCGGGCTGCTCGGGACGTCGGGGCTCGGCGGCGACGTCGACCCGGCGATCCACTTCGGCGGCGGCGTGAAGTTCTACATCAACAACTACCTGGCGCTGCGCCTCGACGTCCGCGACAACGCGAGCGCGCAGTTCGGCGTCGACGGCGGCCGCACGCACCACCTCGAGGTGCTCCTCGGCCTGTCGTTCGTGCTACGCAAGAAGCAGCCGGTGAAGGACGATCCGGACAGCGACGGCGACGGGTTCAAGGACTCGGTCGACAAGTGCCCGACGATCCCGGGCGTGGCGCCCGACGGCTGCCCGGTGGCGGTCGAGGGCGACGCCGACGGCGACGGCTTCCTCGACTCGGTCGACGCCTGCCCGCAGGAGCCGGGCATCGCGCCCGACGGCTGCCCGGAGAAGGACCGCGACGGCGACGGCTTCGTCGACAGCAAGGACAAGTGCCCCGACGAGAAGGGCATCGCGCCCGACGGCTGCCCGCTGCCCGACAAGGACAAGGACGGGATCCCCGACCGCGACGACAAGTGCCCGGCGATCCCGGAGACCCGCAACAACTACCAGGACGACGACGGCTGCGCCGACGAGGTCCCGCGCGCGGTCACCAAGTTCACCGGCGTCATCAAGGGCATCTACTTCGACAGCGACAAGGACACGATCAAGAAGTCGTCGCGGTCGACGCTCGACAACGCGGTCAAGGTGCTGAAGGACTTCCCGTCGGTGAAGGTCGAGATCAGCGGCCACACCGACAGCTCGGGCGACCGCGACCACAACATCGACCTGTCGAAGCGGCGCGCCGACGCGGTCAAGAAGTACCTGACCGACAAGGGGATCGACTCCGCGCGGATCACGAGCCGCGGCGCCGGCCCCGACGAGCCGATCGCCGACAACAACACCAAGGACGGCAAGGCCAAGAACCGCCGCATCGAGTTCAAGCTGCAGTGAGCCGCGGCCGCACGTGCGTGCGCTTGGGCCCGCCGCCGCGGTGACGGCGGGCGGCCGCGGATCGGGTATCGTCCCCCGCATGTCAGGCACGCCCTCCGCCCCGAGCCCGATCGAGGAGGCCACGGTCCTCGCCGTCGTCGGCGAGCTCATCTCCGCCGTCGGCGACGGACGCGGCCTCGGCCACCTCAACCTCGACGCCTCGCTCGAGCGCGAGCTCGGCCTCGGCAGCCTCGAGCGGGTCGAGCTGCTCGGCCGCCTCGAGGCCCGCCTCGGCGTGGTCTTCCCCGAGGAGGCGCTCAGCGTCGCCGACACCCCGCGCCAGCTGGTCGCGCTGGCCCGCCAGGCCCGCGGGGAGGGCGCTTCGGACATGTCCCCGAGCGCAGGTCCGAAGGCGCATGTCTCCGAGGACCTGTCCTTGCCGACAGAGCCGCCGTCGCCGGCGCCCGCGGCCGCGCAGACGCTGATCGAGGCGCTCGAGTACCACGCGGCGCGCACGCCGGGGCGGGTCCACGTCCTGCTGCTGCGCGAGGACGGGCGCGAGGAGGCGATCACCTACGCGGCGCTGCGGCGCGACGCCGGGCGGGTGGCGGCGGCGCTGCGGCGGCGCGGGCTGAAGCCGGGGGCGAAGGTGGCGATCATGCTGCCGACGTCGCGCGGGTACTTCGCGGCGTTCATGGGCGCGCAGCTGGCCGGCGGGGTGCCGGTGCCGCTGTACCCGCCGTTCCGTCTCGACCGGATCGCCGAGTACATCCAGCGCGAGGCGAAGATCCTGGCCAACGCCGAGGCCGAGACGCTGATCACGTTCGCGCGCGCGGCCAGGGTCGCCGAGCTGGTGCGCGACCAGGTGCCGGCGCTCGGCCAGGTGGTCGACGTCGACGAGGCGCTGGCCGACGCCAGCCTCGACTCCGCGGTCGCGGCCGACCTGCGCGGCGAGGACACTGCGCTGCTGCAGTACACGTCGGGCAGCACCGGCGACCCCAAGGGCGTCGAGCTGACGCACGCCAACGTGCTCGCCAACATCCGCGCGGCGGCCGAGGGCTGCGCGTTGCGGGCCGGCGACGTGATGGTCAGCTGGCTGCCGCTCTACCACGACATGGGGCTGGTCGGCGGGTGGCTGATGAACCTGTACTTCGGGACACCCACCGTGATCCTGTCGCCGGTGACGTTCCTGGCCCGGCCGGAGCGGTGGCTGCAGGCGTTCTCGCAGTACCACGGCACGATCTCTTGCGCGCCGAACTTCGCGTTCGACCTGTGCGTCAAGCGGGTCTCGCTCGAGGCGATCGCGCCGCTGAAGCTGGGCCAGATCCGGGCGATGCTGAACGGCTCCGAGCCGATCCTGCCGGCCACGCTCGATCGCTTCGCGGCCCACCTGGCGCCGGCCGGCTTCCGCCCCGAGGCGCTGTTCTGCGCCTACGGCCTGGCCGAGAACATGGTCGCGGTGACGTTCCCGCCGCCGGACCGGGCGCCGCTGGTCGACAGGGTCGAGCGCGCGACCTTCGAGGCGACCGGCGAGGCGCGGCCGGCCGCCGCGGGCGCGCCCGAGAGCGAGGTGCTGCACTTCGTCGGCTGCGGCTCGGCGGTGCCGAACCACGAGGTGCGGATCGCCGACGAGGCCGGAGCGCCGCTGCCCGACCGCCGCCAGGGCCGGATCCTGTTCCGCGGGCCGTCGGCCTTCAAGGGCTACTACCGCAACCCGGAGGCGACTGCGAAGGTCAAGCTGGCCGACGGTTGGGTCGACTCCGGCGACCTCGGCTACCTGGTGGACGGCGAGCTGTTCATCTCCGGCCGCGTGAAGGACCTGATCATCAAGGGCGGCCGCAACTACTACCCGCACGAGCTCGAGGCCGCGGCGGGGGCGGTGCCGGGGGTGCGCCAGGGCTGCGTGGCGGCGTTCGCAGTGCGCGACGAGGCGAGCGGGACCGAGTCGATCGTGGTGGTCGCGGAGACGAAGGAGGAGCGGCCCGCGGCCCGCATCGCGCTGCAGCAGAAGATCGGCGAGGCGATCGCCGGCACCGTGGGCGTGCCGCCCGACCGCGTGGTGCTGACTGCGGCGGGGGCGGTGCCGAAGACGTCGAGCGGGAAGATCCGCCGCGGCGACACGCGCCGGCTGTACCTCGCGGGCGAGCTCGGCCGCGGCCACGGGTCGTTCGCCCGCCAGGCCGCGGGGCTCTACTTGCGCGGGCTGCCGCGCCGCGCCCGCGCGCTGGCCGGTCGCGCCGGCGAGGTCGCCTACGGCGGCTTCGCCCTCGGCACCTTCGGCGGGATGCTCGCGGCCTCGACCGCGGCCGGGCGCCTGATCCCTTCGGGCGCGCCGCTGCGCAAGTTCTCGCGCAACGTGGCGCGCGCGACGATGACGACCATCGGCCTGCGCCCGCAAGTGACTGGCCTCGAGAACATGCCCGAAGGGCCATGTGTCCTGGCGCCCAACCACTGCAGCTACCTCGACCCGTTCGTGCTGCTGGCGGCGCTGCCGGACACGATCCGCTTCGTGGTCAAGGGCGAGTGCCGCGACAACCGGGCGTTCGGGCCGCTGATCCGCCGGGCCGGTCACGTGCTGATCGAGCGGCTGCAGGCGGAGCGCGCGCTGGCCGGGCTCGAGGCGGTGGCCGAGGTGCTGCGGGCGGGCGCGCCGGTGGTCGTGTTCCCCGAGGGCACGTTCAGCCGCGAGGCCGGGCTGCGGCCGTTCAAGCTCGGCGCGTTCCGCCTGGCCTGCGAGACAGGGGTGCCGGTGGTGCCGATCGCGCTGCGCGGCACCCGGGACGCCCTGCACGACGGGACATGGCTCCCGCGACATGTCCCGATCGAGGTGCAGGTCCTGCCGGCCATCGCGCCGGAGGGCAAGACCCTCGTCGACATCGTCCGCCTGCGCGACCGCACCGCCGACGCCATCGCGGCCCACATCGACGAGCCGCGGCTGCACGCGGTGGTGGTCGCGGGGATCCAGGGCCTCGATCCCAGCGAGCGCGGCTGAGCGCCGACGAGGTCGCTCCGGGGACCGCGAGGCGTCCTGGAGTCCGAGTCGCGCGCGCCCGGTTCGCACCAGGCTCGAGCTCGGCTTCCTGGAGCGCCGCGCGCGACGGGTCGCGGAGATCGATCGGCCCTCGGTCGTCGCGACCCCGGCCCGCGAGCAGAGCTCGGCCGATCGAGCGGACAGTTCGACCGTGCCAGTCGCGTGAGCCTGGTTAGCGAAGGCCGTTGCGCTCCCCTGTCGGAGCCTTCGAGCGCGCCGGACTCGGCCCTCGCCGCGAGGACGTGAAACGCGAGGAGGACGGTCCGTGGTCGCGGCGGATCGGCGATGGCTCGCGTCTTGCTGTCGCCTCGATCGCGGCGACGGACCTGTCGCCCGGGCCGCGGGGCTGGTCGGTGGATCCATGGGACGACGCGTCCGGCGGACTCGCCGCCGCGGACACATGACCGTTCGGCCACGTGACATGAGGCGCATCGCCAGGTTGTTGAAACGCTGTGCGCGCGGGCTTAGCGTGAGGGCGTGTCTGCCACGACGCGCCGCGCGCTCTTGAAGGCCGCTCCCGCTCTGCTGTTCACCGGCTGTACGCCGCCGGCGATCACCACGCCGCTGGTGAAGAAGAGCGCGACGGTGCGAGAGCTGACGGCGGTGCACGGCTTCCAGCCGTCGCGCGACGGGGCCGGTGTCACGATCCGGCGCGCGCTCGGGCACCGCGGACTTGCGGCGCTGGACCCGTTCCTGTTGCTCGACGAGATCCGCAGCGATCGGCCCGACGAGTATCAGGCCGGCTTCCCCGAGCACCCGCACCGCGGCTTCGAGACGGTCTCGTACGTGCTCGCGGGGTCGTTCGAGCACCGCGACAGCGTCGGCAACCACGGGCGGATCGGGGCCGGGGCGGCGCAGTGGATGACGGCCGGCCGCGGGATCGTGCACGAGGAGATGCCGCGCCCGCAGGACAGCGGGCAGCTGTGGGCCTTCCAGCTGTGGGTCAACTTGCCGGCGGCGGAGAAGATGACGAAGCCCCGCTACCAGGAGCTCGGGTCGGAGACGATCCCGACGCTGATCGTCGACGACGCGCAGGTGCGCCTGGTCGCCGGCAACTTGGCCGGCAAGCGCGGGCCCGTCGACGGGGTCACGGTGAAGCCGCTGCTGATGGACGTGACCCTCGCCGCCGGCGCGGCGATGCGGCAGCCGATCGCCTGCGACCTCACGTCGTCGTTCGCCTACGTGCTCGAGGGCGCGGCGCGGATCGGCAGCGACGGCCGCGAATTGCTCAAGGGACAGGTCGGCGTGCTCGGCCACGGCGACACTCTGGCGGTCTCCAGCGACGCGGGCGCGCGCCTGCTGGTGCTCGCCGGCCGGCCGCTGGGCGAGCCGGTGGCCCGCCGCGGCCCGTTCGTGATGAACACCGACGACGAGCTGCGGCAGGCGTTCGCCGACTACCGCACCGGCCGCCTCACCGGCTGAGCGGGCGCGCCTGCCCGGAAGGGCATGTACGAAGGGACAGGCCCTTCAGGACATGCTCCTGGCGGCATGCCCCGGAGGCCATGTCCTTCGGGTCACTCGGCGGCTTCGACGCTGTGGAGGGCGATCGGCAGCGTCACGGTGAAGGTCGAGCCCTGGCCGGGGACGCTGCGGGCCTCGATGCGGCCGTGCATCATCTCGGCGTAGTGGCGGCTGATCGACAGGCCGAGGCCGGTGCCGCCGTACTTGCGGGTGGTCGACTCGTCGGCCTGGCGGAACGGCTGGAACAGCTCCTCGAGGCGGGCGGGGTCGATGCCGATGCCGGTGTCCTGGACGGCGACGACGAGCTGCTCGCCGTGGACCCCGGCCTCGCGCGAGACCCGGAGGCCGACGACGCCGCGGTGGGTGAACTTGCAGGCGTTGCTGAGCAGGTTGATGAGGATCTGCTTGACCTTGGTGCGGTCGAGGGCGACGGCGCCGAGGCCGGGGCGGGCGGCGATCTCCAGCTGGTTGTCGTTCTTGCGCGCCAGCGGCTCGATGGTGGCGACGACCTCCTGGACCAGCTCGTCGACCGCGAAGTCCTCGACGAACAGCTCCATCTTGCCGGCCTCGATCTTGGAGACGTCGAGGATGTCGTTGATGAGGTCGAGGAGGTGGCGGGCGGCGCCCCGGATCTTGCCGAGGTCGCCGAGGTCGAGCCGGTCGCTGTCGCCGCTCTCGTCCTCGAGCAGCTCGCTGTAGCCGATGATGGCGTTGAGCGGGGTCCGCAGCTCGTGGCTCATGTTGGCCAAAAAGGCGCTCTTGGCCCGGCTGGCGTCGATCGCCGAGTCGCGCGCCGAGACCAGCTGGCTGTTGAGCAGGTGCAGCTGCTGGTTGAGCCGCTCGAGCTCGGCGGTGCGCTCGCGGACCCGCTGCTCGAGCTCGTCGTGGGCCTGGCGCAGCGCCAGCTGGGCCCGCTTCTGCTCGGTGATGTCGGTCAGCACGGCCAGCAGATGGTCGCGGTTCTGCAAGCGGAAGCGGGCGCCCCGCAGCTCGACGACGTAGGTCCGCCCGTCGCGCGCGGTGGCTGTCCCTTCGGACAGGAAATGGCCGTGCTCGTGGACGGCGGCGCGCATGCGGGGGAACAGGTCGGCGCCGCCCGAGGCCGCCAGAAGGTCGGCGAAGCGCCGCCCGGCGAGGTCGTCGCGCGAGCAGCGGAACAGGCGCGAGGCGGCCGGGTTGGCCTGCACGACCAATCCGGCCTCGTCGAGGATCAGCAGGGCGTTGGTGCCGGCCTCGAAGATCCCGCGGTACTGCTCCTCGCGGCTGCGCAGCTCGTCCTCCTGCTGCTTGCGCGAGAAGAAGCCGGGGATCTCGTAGCGCGTGACGTGGTCGGCCAGGTGCGGCTGGCCGTGGAGGTAGTCGTGGATGTAGCCCTCGATCCGCGAGGGGTGGCCCATGATGAAGCGACAGTGCTCGTCGCCCTTGGCCCGGCAGAGGATCTCCGTCGCCACCAGCGGGACCCCGAAGCTGGCTTCGCACCAACCCGAGGAGTAACCCGCGTTCATCACGCACACCGGAAAGTCGGTGCGCTTGCCGGCGTCGATCCACGAGTCCGACTCGAAGGAGTAGGGGTGGTCGTAGAGGAGATAGAAGCTCTCGTTCGGGGCCGGACGACTGTCGGGCGAGATGTCCACGAAAGCCCAGCCCGAGTGCGAGAAGTGGATCGGCCCCGCGGACAGCCGGGCGATCGGATCTTGCAAATGCATGCGCTCGGCAAAGTCGTTGGCGTCGGCCAACCCCATGGCGTGAGCGATGTCGAACAAGAGGCTACGGGCGACCCCCAGGGCCTCGTCCTGGCCCTTGTCGCGGTACAGGCGCTGGACCATCTCGAAGAACTCGACCGACATGGCCCGCGCCCGCACCAGCATGTAGCGCTGGCCGAAGACCTCGATCGTGGCCTTGTCGGGGACGTCGCGCCGCTCGGCGAAGATCCGCCCCACGTACTCCTGCGCCTGCTCGAACAGCGGCTCGAAGCGAGGCGGGACGCGAACGGTCTTCAGCACGCTGCGCGATCATACGCATCGGCGATCGACGTCGGCAAGCGAGGCTCCCAGGCCGCACCGGGTCCGCGATCGGGGGCAACCGACCGCGAGCGGCGTTCACTCGATCACTCGGTGTGCAGCGCGGCCTGCATCGCTCGCGCGCTCGGATAACGGCGCGCAGGATCCTTCGCGCAGGCGCGGCTGAAGATCCAGTCGAGCCTGTCCGCAAGTTCAGGCGGCGTGCCGGCCGGCATGCGCGAGCTCGGCGGCGGCGGCGTCCGGTCGCGCTGGGCCAGCAGGAGCTCGTGTAGCGGCGCGCTCGTCAGCTCCTCGAACGGCAGCACGCCGGTGGCCAGCTCGTAGAGGCTGACGCCGACGGCGTAGATGTCGGTGCGCGGATCGATGACGCCGCCGTGCACGGTCTGCTCGGGGGCGATGTAGTTGGGGTCGCCACAGAGCGGCTCGGTCGGGCCGGGCCGGGGGCCGTCGAGGTCGTAGGCGATGCCGAGGTCGAGCAGCTTGGTCGTAAGGAACCGCGTGTTCGGGTCGCGGGTCACGAACATGTTGGCCGGCTTCACATCGCAGTGAACCACCCGGCAGTCGTGCAGGTACTGCAGCCCCATGAGCACCTGCGTCAGGCCGCGCACCAGCGCCGGCCACGGCAGCGCCTGCCGGCGCGCGCGAGTGGCGTCGAGCAGCTGCAGCATGTCGGTGCCCGGCAGGTACTCCATCGCCATCCACTCGGTCTGGCCGCGCGCGTCGACCCCCATGTCGTACACGCGCACGAGGCACGGGTGCAGGAGGCGCGCGCCGAGGATCGCCTCGCGGCGGAAGCGTCGCTGCTCGCGCGGCGGGATGTCGGCGTGCATGACCTTCAGCGCCACGTTGCGCTCGAGCAGCCTGTCGTACGCCTGGTAGATCTTGCCCATCCCGCCGGCGCCGACGAGGCGCAGCACGGTGTAGCGCTCGAGGTGCTCGAGCGGGCTGTCGATCTCGATCGGCAGCTCGATGACCTCGCCGCCCGGCAAGTCGTCGCCGAGGTCGGAGAGGGTCGGACGCTGCGCGGTTGCGAGTTCCACGGTCGCGGAGCGTAGACCGGCCGCGGAGGCCGACCAAAAAAAACGACGAAAGCGCGCCGCCGCGGGCCGTGCCGGCGCCGTGGATCTGCCCGAACGGCGATGCTCGGGTCGGTCGCCGCGGTTTCGGGCGGAACCGCCCGGGCCGCTGCGCAGGAGGCAGGCGAGCGCCGTTTCGCCGCGCATGAGCCCGCTGTCACGGGCCGGACAGGGCGGCGAACGCGGCTCCGCAGGCGGACAGCGGCCAAACTGCGGCGCGTGCCCCCCAGTGCGCTTGACACCTCGCGCCCTCAGTCGTGATCCTGGGCCCGCTTGGTCGGGGGCAGCAGCACGAGGTTCTTGTCGGAGGCCCAGAGTCGCGTGGGCCGGTGGCTGCGAAACAAGTGGCACCTCGACAGCCTGATCGCCATCGGCGGGATGGCGTCGGTGTACGCGGCCACGCATCGCAACGGCAACCGCGCCGCGCTCAAGGTGCTGCACACGCTCTTCCTCCGCAACGAGCAGGCGCGCCGCCGCTTCCTGCGCGAGGGCTACGCGGCCAACAGCGTCGGCCATCGCAACGCGGTCCACGTCCTCGACGACGACATCACCGAAGAGGGCGACGTGTACCTGGTGATGGAGCTGCTCGAGGGCGAGTCGCTCGAGGGGCGCCTGGAGCGATTGGGCCAGCTCCCTCCGGTGGCCGTGCTCGAGATGACGGACGCGCTGCTCGAGGTGCTCGCGGCCGCCCACTCGAAGGGCATCCTCCACCGCGACATCAAGCCGGCCAACATCTTCCTGTGCCGCGACGGCAGCGTGAAGCTGCTGGACTTCGGGCTCGCCCGCGTGCGCGAGCTGTCGGCCGAGGCGCTCGACCAGAGCGACGGCATCGTGTTCGGCACGGTCTCGTACATCGCGCCCGAGCAGGCCCGCGCCGACAACGACAACCTCGACGCGCGCAGCGACCTGTGGTCGATCGCCGCGACCATGTTCCGGGCGATGTCGGGCGAGACGGTCTTCCCGGCCATCGGCCCGGTGATCGAGCGCCTGCTCGCGGTGGCTCGCACGCCGGCGCGCTCGCTGGCGACGCTGCGGCCCGACCTGCCGCGCCCGCTGATCGAGCTGGTCGATCGAGCGCTGGCGTTCGAGCCGATGGCCCGCTGGCCGAGCGCCAACGTGATGCGCGTGGTGGTCCAGGATGTCCTGAACCAGCTGTGCGAGGAGGACGACTGGGAGGAGCCGCAGCGGTCGCCGCTGCGCCCGGCGGCGGCGCCCACGAGCATCAGCAGCGTCGGGCCGCGGCCGAAGACCGATCCGATGGCGGGCTCGATCCGCCCGCGCAGCCTGCCCGCCGCGCCCCCGGCCCAGAAGCCGCCGCCGCGGGTCAGCGGGCCGTTCGCCAACCTGTCCGATGGGCCAGTCGCCGAGGACTTCGAGATCAACGTCGACGAGACGCTGCGGACGAAGGCGCTCGCGGCCGGCAGCGGCGCCGGAGCGAGCGTCAGCGAGACGCCCAAGGCGCGCTCGCGCACGCTGCTGACCCGCGAGGGGCGGGCCGAGCTGCGCAAGATCCTCGAGGAGCGGCGCGCGTCGCTGGGGATCCCCGCGCGCACCGACGGGCGGCCGGACTCGAAGCCGGTCAAGGCCGCCGGGCCGGACTCGAAATCGGTGGAGATCGCTGTCGAGGCCGACGAGGCTCCCGCGAGCGCGCCGGCGCCCGAGGTCGATGACGAGGCGGCCGAGGCGGAGCGCGACGCGACCGCGGCCGAGACGATCGCCGCGGCGGCGGCCGAGGACGAGCCGCTGGCCGAGAGCGGCACGTACGCCAGCGAGGGCGCGTACGGCGAGGGCGAGTACGGCGAGGGCGAGGCGGCCGAGAGCGCCGGCGAGGGCGAGCAGGGCTACGCGGACGCGGAGGACGTCGCCGAGGTCGACGCCGACGAGGTCGACGAGCTCGAGGACGGCGAGCCCGACCCCAACGAGGACACGGTCCAGATGATGATGCCGGCCGAGCTGCCGGTGCCCGAGAGCGTGCGGGCAGCCCAGGGGACAGGTTTTCCGGGACAGGTTCCCGGGGACATGTCGCGTGGGGCAGGTGCTCCGGGACCTGTCCCTTCGGGCATGCGCGCGGGGGCAGGCGTGTCGGGGCCGACGCCGGCGGCGGGCAAGCCGCTGCCGCAGACCGTGGTCGGCCCGGCGCCGACGCGGCCGGCCGTGCTCGGCGCGCCGGCGACGGGGCTGGGGAGCCGGCCGACGCCGGGGCTGGGGCAGCCGGCGGCGGCGCCTCCGCCTGGGGTGTCGGGGAGCAGGCCGACGCCGGGGCTGGGGCAGCCGGCGGCGGCGCCTCCGCCTGGAGTGTCGGGGAGCAGGCCGACGCCGGGGCTGGGGCAGCCGGCGGCGACGCCTCTGTCCGGAGGGACAGGTGTTTCGGGGCCGGTTCCTGCGAGCAGGCCGGCGACGCCGGCGCACGGGCAGCCGGTGGTGTCTCCAGGGACAGGTGCTTCGGGACCTGTTCCTGCGGGCAGGCCTGCCGTGTCCCCGGGGACAGGTGCTTCGGGACCTGTCCCTGCGGGCAGGCCGATGACGCCGGCGCACGGGCAGCCTGCCGTGTCGCCCGGGGCTGGTGCGTCGGGGCCGATCCCCGCGCGGACGTTCGCGCCTCCGGGCGGGACGCTGCCGACGAGACCGGCGACCTCGGAGACGAACGTGGGCAAGCCCGGCGAGGCGCCGCGCTGGACCGCGCCGGCGCCGGGACGGCCGCCCGCAGGGGTCGGTGCGACCGTTTCGGCCGCGGCAGGTCGGGCGGGCTCGGGGCCGTCGCCGGCGGCGTCGAGCGAGCCGAACGCTGCGAGCGGGACCACCACGCCGGCCGCTCCTGCGGCGAAGATGGTGGGCGTCGCCAGCGGGCCGGTGAAGGCCGCCGGTTCGGGCGCGGTGAACCCGAGCGGGCCGGTGAAGGCGAGCAGCACGGTCGAGTCGGCCAAGCCGACCGCCGGCGCAGGCCCCGGCGGGGCGGTGAAGTTCGGGGCGCCGAGCGAGCCGGTGAAGCCGAGCGGCGTCGGTGCGAGCGCCACGAGCGGGCCGGCCAAGCCAGTTGCGCCGGGGCTGAGCGGGCCGGTGAAGGCGGCCCCGGGCGCGACGCAGCCGGCTCGACCGGCGAGCGGACCGACGAAGGCTGCGGGCAGCACCGCGGGCCAGGCGCAGGCGCCGAGTCGACCGGCAAGCGGACCCGTGAAGGCCGCGAGCGGGTCGGCCGCGCCAGGCGTGAGCGGGCCGGCGAAGGCCGCGAGCGCCGCTCCGGCAACGAGCGTGTCCACCGGGGCGACTAAACCCGCGAGCGCCACGCCTGGAGCGCCCGGGGCCGCGACCGGAGGGCAGAGGTCGGGCATGAGCGGGCCGACGAAGGCGGCGAGCGCCGCTCCGGGCGCGAGCGGGCCGGCGACGGGCATGAGCGGGCCGACGAAGGCGGCGAGCGCCGCTCTGGGCGCGAGCGGGCCGGCGACGGCCACGAAGAGCGGGCTCCCGGCGAGCGGCGCGGTGAAGCTCCCCTCGGCCGCACCCGGCGACGCGAGCGCGGCGAAGAGCGCCGGGCTTCCCACCGCGAGCGGGTCGGCGAAGCCGGGGACGCAGGCCGCGGTCGAGGTCGGATCGGCGAAGACCGCGAACACGACTTCCGGGTCGCCGGCCGCAGCTGGCACAGCGGACAGGTCCGCGGGGACATCCTCGCCGGCGAGCGCCGCGCCGGGTGTGAAGCCGGCGACCAGCGGCGTCGCGCCTGCAGCCGCGGGTAACAGCGCGGCCGCTCCGGCGCCGGCCGGCAAGCCGCAGGGCGGCGGAACGGACCCGGCGAAGTCGACTGAATCCGGCGCCAAGCCGGGGCCAGGGAACCTCGGGCGGGCCGCGCAGCCTGGCACTTCGGGCATGTCCTCCGGGACCGGTGCGAAGACCACGAGCGCGACCTCGGGCACTCCGGGTCTGTCCTCCGGGACAGGAATGAAGCCGTCGACGAGCGCAACCCCTGGCGCTTCGGGCATGTCCTCCGGGACAGGCGGGCAGGCCACGCCCGGCGCCAAGTCCGTCGCCGAGCCGGCCGCGGCGGCACCGGAGCCCCCGGTGCCGGCCAAGCCCTTCGAGCCGCTCGGAGGGGCCGGCTCGCGGTCGTCGCAGGGCAAGTCGGGCCTGTTCGACATCCCCGGGCCGAGCGGACTGGGCAACCTGCTGCCGCGCGCGCCGCTCGGACCGAAGAGCGCCGAACCCGACGACGCCCCCAAGCCGGGCGCGAAGCCCAACCCGCGCGACAAAAAGGCGTGAGCCCCCGCCGCTGGTGAGCGCGGGGGGCGGGACGTCGCAGCTCGTCCGCGCGGAGCTCGGCTCGTGCGCCTGGGCGTGGCCCTCGGGAGACGACCTCGAGCACGACGAGCCGGGCCGAATCGCAGTCCGTCAGCCTGCACCCGGGTCTGCGAGGGCCGGCAAAGTCGGCGGTGAGAGTCGCTCGCGCGAATGACCCCCCACGCCGTGCCAGGCACGGCGACGCCCGCGAGCACGACGCTTCATTCGCAGCCGGTCGACCTGCACTCGGGTCTGCGAGGGGGCGGCAAAGTCGGCGGTGAGAGTCGCTCGCGCGAAGGACCCCTGCGCCGTGCCAGGCACGGTGACGCCCTCGAGCACAGCGAGCCTGATCCTTGCGCGCCGCGTGTTGCGCGCCGCGTGTCGCGCTCGAGCGTGTCGCGCTCTGTCCGAAAGAGCAGACCCTCTCGCCCCGCGCCGGCTGCGAACGACATGTCCCTCGGGACATGTCATTCAGCTCTTTAAAAGAAACAAGCCCGCCTGGTGGGGCGGGCTTGGGTGCCGAAGGGCGGAATCGAACCGCCGACCTAGGGGTTATGAATCCCTCGCTCTAACCATCTGAGCTACCCCGGCATCGAGGGCGCACGTGGGTACCCGATCTGAGCCGCCATCGTCAACCGCAAAGCTCGAGCTCCGGCGCCCACGCGGTGATTTTCTCGAACGGACGCGGATGCGCCAGCGCAGTGAGTCAGCGCAAAGGCCGCGCCGCAGGCGCTCCCGGCTCCAGGGCTTCAGATCTTGCATCCCCGCGTGCTAAGCCGACCTTGCGAACCATCCGGCGCCGCGACGACGAACCCGCCGCCGCGCGCACCGCCGGTTCAAAGGCTGCGCAAAAGGAGTTTCGTGATGGCCCGGGAAGTCGTGATCGCCAGCGCTGCTCGCACCCCCATCGGCGCGTTTCAGGGGGCGCTCGCGCCGCTCGCCGCCCACCAGCTCGGCAGCGTCGCCGTCCGCGCCGCGCTCCAGCGGGCTGGCGTCGACGGCAAGGACGTCGAGGACGTGATCCTCGGCTGCGTGCTGCCGGCCGGGCAGGGCCAGGCGCCCGCCCGCCAGGCCAGCCGCGGCGCCGGCGTGCCCGACCACGTCGGTTGCATCACCATCAACAAGGTCTGCGGCTCCGGCCTCAAGGCGGTCATGCTCGCCGCCCAGGCGATCCGCGCCGGCGACGCCGAGATCGTGGTCGCCGGCGGCATCGAGAGCATGTCCAACGTGCCGTACCTGCTGCCGCAGGCGCGCGCCGGCTACCGCCTGGGCAACGGCACGCTCGTCGACGGCATGATCCACGACGGCCTGTGGGACCCGTACAAGAACTTCCACATGGGCATGGCCGGCGAGCTGTGCGCCCGCGAGTGCGCGATCCCGCGGGAGCGCCAGGACGGCTACGCCGCCGAGAGCTTCCGCCGCGCCCAGGCAGCCGTGAAGGCCGGCCTGTTCCGCGAGGAGATCGCGCCGGTCGAGGTGCCCGGCAAGAAGGGCTCGGTCACCGTCAGCGAGGACGAGCAGCCGTTCAAGGGCGACATCGAGAAGCTGCCCGGCCTGCGCCCCGCGTTCGACAAGAACGGCACGATCACGGCCGGCAACGCCTCGACGATCAACGACGGCGCGGCCGCCCTGGTCGTCATGTCGCGCGCCGAGGCCGACAAGCGCGGCATCACCCCGCTCGCCACCATCGTCGGCGACGCCGGCTTCGCCCAGGCGCCCGAGTGGTTCACGACCGCCCCGACCGGGGCGATCGAGCGGCTGCTCGCCCGCACCGGCAAGACGGTCGCCGACGTCGACCTGTGGGAGATCAACGAGGCGTTCGCGGTGGTCGCGCTCGCCAACGGCGACAAGCTGGGGATCCCGCACGACCGCCTCAACGTCCGCGGCGGGGCGATCGCCCTCGGCCACCCCATCGGCTGCTCGGGCGCCCGCGTGCTCGTCACCCTGGTCCACGCGCTCAAGCAGGAGGGCAAGCGCCGCGGCGTCGCGTCGCTGTGCCTCGGCGGCGGCGAGGCCGTGGCCCTGATGGTCGAGCGGCCCGCCTGAACTTTCGGACATGAAAGAAAGCACACCGGAGATCGGACATGACCCAAGGGACTAGCGCAGACGAGATCCTCGCGAGCGTCCGCACCATCGGGGTGCTGGGCGCGGGACAGATGGGCGCCGGGATCGCCCAGGTGGCGGCCCAGGCCGGCTACCGGGTGCTCCTGGCCGACGTCGACCAGGCCCGCGCCGACGCCGGCAAGGCCGGGATCGCCAAACAGCTCGGGCGCCTGGTCGAGAAGGGCAAGCTGGCCGAGGCCGAGCGGGCCGCGATCGTCGAGCGGATCACCGCGGTGGTCGGCGCGGCGGGCCTGGCGCCGTCGGACTTCGCGGTCGAGGCGGCGACCGAGAACATCGAGCTCAAGAAGAAGCTGTTCCGCGAGCTCGACGCGGCCCTCGGCGACGGCGCGGTGTTGGCGACCAACACCAGCTCGATCAGCATCACCCTGCTGGCGGCGCAGACGAAGCGGCCCGACCGCGTGGTCGGCATGCACTTCATGAACCCGGTCCCGCTGATGAAGCTGGTCGAGATCATCCGCGGCCTGCAGACCGCCGACGCCATCTACGGCGCGACGGTGGCGCTGGCGCAGAAGCTCGGCAAGACGACGATCACCAGCAAGGACTGCCCGGGCTTCCTCGTCAACCGCGTGCTGATCCCGCTGATCAATGAGGCCTGCTTCGCCCTGCAGGAGGGCCTCGGCACGCCGGAGGACATCGACACCGGGGCCAAGCTCGGCCTCAACCACCCGATGGGCCCGCTCGAGCTGGCCGACCTCATCGGCCTCGACACCTGTCTGGCGATCGCCGACGTGCTCCACCGCGAGCTCGGCGACGACAAGTACCGCGCGGCCAATATCCTGCGCATGCACGTGGCGGCCGGCTGGCACGGGCGCAAGACCGGGCGCGGCTTCTACGACTACTCGAGCAAGGGGAAGTAGGCCGATGCTCGGCACCGACTCCCTGCTCGTCAGCGACGACGCCCGCGTCCGCGTCGTCACCATCAGCCGGCCCAAGGCGCTCAACGCCCTCAACCCCGAGGTCATCGCCGGCCTCGCGCACCTGCTCGACGACACCGCCGCGGCGGCCCGCTCGGGCGAGGTGCGCGCGCTGGTGCTGACCGGCGCCGGCGAGAAGTCGTTCGTCGCCGGGGCCGACATCGCGGCGATGGCCGACATGTCCGTCGGGACAGCCCGCGAGTTCGCCCGCGCCGGCCACGGCGTCGGCGAGGCGCTGGCGGGCCTGCCGATCCCGACGATCGCGGCGGTCAACGGCTTCGCGCTCGGCGGCGGCTGCGAGCTGGCGCTGGCCTGCGACTTCATCTACGCGGCCGAGAACGCCAAGTTCGGCCAGCCCGAGGTCAAGCTCGGCGTGATCCCCGGCTTCGGCGGGACCCAGCGGCTGGCGCGGCGCGTCGGCCTGGCCCGCGCGATCGAGCTGTGCCTCACCGGCGACACCATCGACGCCGCCGAGGCGGCGCGGATCGGCCTCGCCAACCGCGTGCTGCCGGCCGCCGAGCTGCTGCCGGCGGCGATCGCCACGGCCAAGAAGATCGCCGAGATGGGCCCCGTCGCGGTCGCCGAGGCCAAGCGGGTGCTGCACGCCGGCGCCGGCCTGCCGCTGGCCCAGGCCAACGCGCTCGAGATCGAGGCGTTCGCCGGCCTGTTCGCCACCGCCGATCAGAAGGAGGGCATGGCGGCCTTCCTCGGCAAGCGCAAGCCCGACTTCAAGGGCGAGTGAGAGAAGGAAGCGGAGACGCGATGGACCTGTCGTTGACCGAAGACCAAGAATCGCTGCAGAAGATGGTCCGCGAGTTCGCGGCGCGCGAGGTGAAGCCGCTGGCGGCCGAGCTCGACCGCGAGGCCCGGTTCCCGAAAGAGTTGGTCAAGCGGATGGCCGAGCTCGGGCTGCTCGGCATCGAGGTCCCCGACGCCTACGGCGGCTCCGAGCTCGACCCGATCTCGTACGTGATCGCGATGGAGGAGGTCTCGGCCGCGTGCGCCTCGACCGGCGTGATCATGAGCGTCAACAACTCGCTCGTGTGCGACCCGCTGCTGAAGTTCGCGACCGACGCGCAGAAGCACAAGTGGCTGACGCCGCTGGCCCGCGGCGAGAAGCTCGGCTGCTTCATGCTGTCGGAGCCCAACGCCGGCAGCGACGCCGCGGCGCAGAAGACCACCGCGGTGCGCGACGGCGACGGCTGGGTGATCAACGGCGTCAAGAACTGGATCACCAACGGCCCGCAGGCCGACACCGGGATCCTGTTCACCATGACCGACCCGGAGCGCGGCAACTCGGGCATCACCGCGTTCGTGGTCGACATGCACGGCGAGGGCGTGTCGCGCGGGCCGAAGGACGACAAGCTCGGGATCCGGGCCAGCCACTCGTGCCAGGTCTTCTTCACCGACCACCGCGTGTCGGACGACCAGATCCTGGGCCAGGTCGGCGGCGGCTTCAAAGTGGCGATGGCCACCCTCGACTGCGGGCGGATCGGCATCGCCGCCCAGGCTCTCGGGATCGCCCGCGCCGCGTTCGAGGCCGCGGCCGAGTACGCGCTCGACCGCAAGACCTTCGGCCGCCGGATCATCGACCACCAGGCGGTCGCCTTCATGCTCGCGGACATGCAGGTCGGCATCGACGCCGCCCGCCTGCTGACCTATCGGGCGGCGAGCCTCAAGAAGCGGGGGCAGCGGCACTCGGTCGAGAGCTCGATGGCCAAGCTGTTCGCCTCCGAGACGGCCAACAAGGTCGCCAAGGACGCGATTCAGGTGTTCGGCGGCAACGGCTACGTGACCGAGTACCCGGTCGAGCGCCACTTCCGCGACGCCAAGATCACCGAGATTTACGAGGGGACGAGCGAGATCCAGCGCGTCGTCATCTCCGCCGGCCTGATGCGCCGCAAGTGACCGCCGGGCGGGCCGCCGGTGACCGCCGGCCCGCGGCGCGCTATCATGCCCCGGATCCCCAGGCTCGCCGGGCGCAGCTCCTGCCACGAGCCTTCACGAGGAACCATCATGCGAACCACGACCGTGATCCTGCTCGCCGCCGCCGTCGCCGTCCCGGGGTGCGCCAAGCGCCACCTCAACAAGATGGACAACAACGAGGACGCCATGTACGCCGAGTACACCAAGACGGAGTACGACAAGGACATGGTGAAGTCCGAGGAGGGCCTCGACGAGTACGACCGCACCGCGCAGGCGTCCGTCTCGCCGAAGACCCTGGCGTCGATCCAGGACACGATGGAGAGCGTCTACGAGCGCGACTTCGGCCGCTGCCTGCAGAAGGACATGGAGGCCTACGAGAACCGCTGGATCGCCGGCACCTTCTCGGCCGAGGTCACCATCGCCACCAACGGCAAGGTCACCAAGGTCAACATCCCGACGATCGACATCAAGGAGCGCCGGCCGCCCAAGGGCGTGCCGAAGGACAAGTTCCAGCCGCGCGAGGCCAAGCTGTTCGCCGGCTGCGTCGAGGAGTCGGCCTTCAAGTGGGAGTTCGACCCGGCGCCCGAGGTCGAGTACGTCTACACGTACACCGGCAAGGTCGGCGAGGCCTACTGAATATCCATCTGCCTGAAGGGGCAGGTCCGAAGGGACATGGACGTTCGGTCCTGTCCTTCAGGCCATGCCCCTCCGGGCATGTTCTTTCAGTCTCCGTCATGTACGACTTCACCCCGACCGAGAACCAGGAGCTGATCGTCGGCACCGCGCGGCAGTTCGCCGCTCGCGTGCTGGCGCCGCGGGCGGCCGAGCTCGACGTCACCGGCGGGTTCCCGCGCGAGAGCCTGGCCGAGGCGGCCGAATTGGGCCTCCTCGGCATCAACGTGCCCGAGCGGCTCGGCGGGGTCGAGGCCGGCGCGGTGGCCTACGCCCTGGCGGTGATCGAGCTGGCCAAGGCCTGCGCCGGCACGACCGTGGCGATGACCGTCAGCAACATGGTGGCCGAGGTCGTCACCAAGTTCGGCACGCCGGAGCAGCAGCAGGAGCACGTGCCGCGGCTGTGCTCGGGCGAGTACGTGGTCGGCGGCTTCGCCCTGTCGGAGGCGGGCGCGGGCAGCGACCCGGCCGGCATGCGCACGCGGGCCGTGGCGAACGGCCGCGGCGGGTGGGTCCTGAGCGGGCAGAAGCTGTGGATCACCAGCGGCACCGACGCCGGCCTGTTCGTGGTGTGGGCGCGCACCAGCGACGCCCCGGGCTCGCAGGGCATCTCGGCGTTCCTGGTCCGCGGCGACGCTCCGGGCCTCGTGCGCGGCAAGCCGGAGCACAAGACCGGGCAGCACGCCAGCACCACCACGCCGCTCGAGTTCAACGACATCGAGCTCGGCCCCGAGGCGCTGCTCGGCGAGGAGGGCAAGGGCTTCCGCGTCGCCATGATGGCGCTCGACGGCGGCCGGATCGGCATCGCCGCCCTGGCGCTCGGCTGCGGCCTGGCCGCCACCGAGTTCGCCTGCGGCTACGCGCTCGAGCGGCAGCAGTTCGGGCGCCCGATCGCCGACTACCAGGCGATCCAGTGGATGCTCGCCGACAGCGCCACCGAGCTCGAGGCGGCGCGGCTGCTCACGCTGCGCGCCGCCTGGCTCAAAGAGCAGGGCCGGACGTTCACGCAGGAGGCGTCGATGGCCAAGCTGGCGGCCAGCGAGCGCGGCTGGGCGGCGTGCGACCGGGCCGTCCAGGTGCTGGGTGGCTTCGGCTACACCCGCGAGTTCCCGGTCGAGCGCTACCTCCGCGATGTCCGCGTGACCCGCATCTTCGAGGGCACCAGCGAGATCCAGCGCATCGTCATCAGCCGTGAGATCGCTCGCCGCTTCGCTCGCACCGCCGGCTAGCGCTGCTACGCTGCTATGCTGCGAGGGCGCGCCCGAGCGGCGCAAGAGACCCCCAGAGAAGCCCACGACCATGGCCCAAGTCCCGCCCCAGATGCCCTTCGACCTCAGCAAGCTCCCGCCCGACGCGATGAGCCTGATGAAGAAGGAGATGCAGCGGCGCTTCTCGCTGTTCCTCCTCGGCGCGGTGGTCACCATCGTCGGCCTGTTCCTGAACGGCCCGCCGCCGTACCTGCCGACGCTGGTGATGGTGGGCGGCGGCGCGGTGGCGATCCTGGGCCTGTTGGGCCTGGCCCGCGGGTCCGGCTGCTTCGCCATCGTGCTGTTCTTCTTCTGGCTCGGCGCGGTCGCCTGCGGCGTGGCTCGCGGGTCCGACCCGACGGTCTACATCCTCGGCCTCGGGGCCCTCGGCTTCGCGCTGCTGGCCCAGTTCGCGCCCAAGCCCAAGGCGACCGGCCCGCTCGCCAACCTGCAGGCGGCGATGCAGGCGATGCAGCAGGCGCAACAGGCGGCGCAGCAGCAGGGCCGCGGCGGTCCGGGCGGGCCCGCCGGCAACCCGGGCTTCGGCAGCTTCCCGTTCGCGCAGATGGGCGACGGCAAGCAGCGGCCGGCGCGCGACCGCGTCATCGACGTCAACGCCGAAGAGACCAACAAGAAGAAGAAGTGAAGTGATGAAGACGGAGGCCACCGAGGCCACGGAGGCCGCGGCCGGCGAGCGCGTCGAGGTCCGCGGGATCGCCCACGGCGGCGAGGGGGTCGGCCGGGCCGTCGGCGACGGCGCCGACACGCGCACCTGGCTGGTCGAAGGGGCATTGCCCGGAGAACAGGTCCTTGCGGCCAGATCGGAGGAGCGCCGGCGGATGATCCGCGGGCGGACCTTGCAGGTGCTGGCGCCGAGCCCCGATCGCGTGGCGCCGCCGTGCCCGGTCGAGGGCGTGTGCGGCGGCTGCGGCCTGCAGCACGCGCGGGCGCCCGCGCAGGCCGAGCTGAAGCGCCAGATCGCCGAGGGGGCGCTGCGCCGGCTCGGGATCGCCGTGCCGCACGCGCTGTCCAGCCCGCGCGCGCTCGGCTACCGCCGGCGGGCCCGGCTGCACGTCGAGCGGGCGGGCGACGAGCTGCGGCTCGGGCTGCACCGCCGGCACTCGCACGAGGTGCTGGCGCTGTCGAGCTGCCCGGTGTTCGACGCGCCGCTGAACCACGCGCTGGCGCGGCTGTCCGCGCTGGCCGGCGGCGACGGGGCGTTCGCGCAGGTGCTGCGGCAGCTGCGGCGCGGCGAGGTCCACCTGCTGTCCGACGGCGCCGCGGTGGTCGTGGGGATCCCCGGGCTCGCGCCGCGCGAGGGCGACACCGGCGAGGCCGGGCTGCGGGCGGCGCTGGGCGAGGCGCTCGACAACGTGGTCGTCGGGGTGGTCGCGCGCGGCGGTCGGCGCGAGCTGGTGGTCGGGCGCGGGCGCCTGGCGCTGGCCGATGCTGGCCCCGAGGACATGGCCATTCCGACAGGTCCTTTCGAGTTCGCGCAGGCCCAGGCGGCCCAGAACCGGGCTTTGGTCGAGCGGGTGGTCGCGCTGGCCGACGCGCGCGGCGGCCAGGTGCTCGAGCTGTTCGCCGGCGGCGGCAACTTCACCCGCGCGCTGGCCCGCGAGGCCGCCGAGGTGGTCGCGGTCGAGGAGGACCGCGGCTCGGCGGCGGCGCTGCTGCGCCTGGCCAAAAAGACAGGTGCGAGCCGGCAGGCCCGCCTCGAGGTGCGTCGGCTCGACGCGACGCGGGCGCTGACCCGCTACGCCGCCGAGGGCCGCAGCTTCGACCGGGTGGTGCTCGACCCTCCGCGCTCCGGCCTCGGCCTGGACGGGGCGCGGGCGCTGGCGCGGGTCGCCAGCGGGCGCACCGTGTTCGTCGCCTGCGACCCGGCCACGCTGGCGCGCGACCTCGAGCCGATGCTGGAGGCGGGCCACCGCGCCGTGTCGGCGCTGGCGATCGACATGATGCCGATGACGCCCGAGGTCGAGGTGATCGTCGCGCTGGACGCCCCGAGGGACAGGTCATGAGCGAGCTGTCCGGCGGGACAGGTCGTGACGCCGCTGTCCGAAAGGCCGGGTCGGCGTGAGCGACGAGGTCCGCGCGCTCGAGCGGGCGATCGGCGCCGGCAAGCTCGACCCGGTGTACGTGCTCTACGGCGACGAGCCGGCGGCGATCCGGGCCGTGATCACGGCGCTGCGCAAGGTCGTGGTCCCGCCCGACGACGCGACCGCGCAGGCGATGGCGGCCTTCAACCACGAGCGCTTCGACGGCGTCGACCTCAGCGGGGCAGGGCCGGTGCTGTCGGCCTGCGCGCAGATCCCGATGATGAGCAAGTGGCGGCTCGTCGAGCTCGCCAACCCCGACGACCTCGGCAAGGGGCCCGAGGCCGAGAGCACCGCGGCGGCGGCGATGGACGCCCTCGCGACCTACATCAAGGCGCCCAGCCCGAGCACCGTCCTGGTGATCAGCGGCGGCGGCATCGACGGCCGCTCGAAGCTCGTCACCGCCTGCAAGACGAACGGCTGGGCTCACAAGTTCGAGGCCTACAAGCGCGACGACGACGCTGTCGGCTTCGTCATCGGCGAGGCGCAGGCCCAGGGCCGCAAGATCTCCCGCGACGCCGCGGCCGCTCTGGTCGCCTCCGTCGGCACCGGGCGCAGCGAACTGCTGGGCGCGCTGGACCAGGCGCTGCTGCACGCGGGCGACGCCCCGGCCGGTCTGGCCGACGTCGAGGCGATCGTGGCCCACACCCGCGAGGCGCGGATCTTCGACCTCACCGACGCGGTGGGCCGCGGCGAGGCCGACACCGCCCTCGCAGTGCTCGCGCGCATGTTCTCGGCCGGTGAGAAGGACGCCGGCGTGTCGATGCAGGTGCTGGCGATGCTCACCCGCCAGATCCGCCTGATCTTCACCGCCAAGGCCAACCCGGGCCGCGTCGCCGACGCGACCAAGTTGCCGCCGTTCCTGGTGCGCGGGCTCGAGGCCCAGGCGCGTGGGTTCAGCGAGCCGCGCCTGCGCTCGGCCTACGCCGCGCTGGTCCGCCTCGACCAGGACCTCAAGGGCGGTTCGCATGTGGCCTATGCGTCGCCCTACCTGGCGCTGCAGCGGTGGATCCTCGACACCTGCCGGGCGCTGCCGGGCGTCGACGCGCGCACCTGAGCCTGGCGGCGTCGACGAGCTGTGATTCGGCGAGAACGCCGTGCAGTCACGGCCGAGCTCGCCGCAAGACCTGTCCTCGAGGACAGGACATCTGCGGCACGCGAGTGCCGCGGCGGACGTGATACGGTCGCGCCGACAGGAGTGCTGGGCATGCGCGTAATTTCGTTCGTCGCCGCGATCGCGGTGGTTTCGTTGTTCGGCTGCGACTCGAAGCCGGCGGCCGAGGGCGAGCAGAAGGCCGCGGCGGCCGCGACGCCGGCGGTGGCCGCTGCCGACGTGTCCGTCAAGCCAGGCGAGGTCGACGTCAAGGCCGGGCCGGTGGCCGTCGAGGTCAAGCCCGGCGAGGTCAAGGTCAGCGGCACCGAGGTCGGCGACGTCAAGGTGACGGCCGCGGGGGTGAAGGCGGGCGACGTCGAGGTCAACGCCGACGGGACGATCAAGCTGCCCGGCGGCGCGGTGATCGTCGCCCCGACCGACCTCGACAACGACGAGCCGGCGGCCGCCGGCGGCAAGGACTGCGACGACGGCGGCTGCCGCCAGACCTGCGGCAGCGGCACCTGCGAGTACACGTGCGGCGGCGGGGGGTGCACCCAGGCCTGCGAGGCGGGCGCGACCTGCAAGTTCACCTGCAGCGGCGGCAACTGCACGCAGAACTGCAAGGCCGGCTCCGACTGCGACCTGACCTGCTCGGGGGGCACCTGCGCCCGCGGCTGCGAGGGCGACGCGAAGTGCAAGAAGAGCTGCTCGGGCGGCAGCTGCAGCGGCTGAGCGTAGGGCGCCCGAAGAGCTGCTCGCGGCAGCAGACTGTTCGACCCAGGGCGCGTCCCGGAGAGATGCGCGGGTGGGCCGCGCGGCGGCTGACGCTACTTCGCTCGGGCGGCGGCCGTGGTGGTGTGCGCGGCTGCTGCCAGCCTGTCCCTCAGAACAGGCTCTGTCGCACATGCGCGAACGGGCAGGTCCCGAGGGACCTGCCCGAGGGGACAGGCGGGCTCAGATGCCCTTGGTGATCAGCCAGGAGTCGCCCTCGCGGATCAGCTCGAACTTGGCGTAGTCCTGCTTCGGGACCACGCGCGGCGGGAAGCGGGGCATGCCGTCGTCGCCGAGGATCGGCTTCAGGCGGAAGGTCGCGTCGATCCACACGTTGACGGTGGCGCGGTCGCGGCGCAGGTAGACCTCGAGGTACTCGATGGTGAAGCGGACCGACTCGAGCTGGGCGATCCGGCGGCGGAGGATCGGGCCGAGCTCCTCGTAGACGATGTCGTCGCTGGGGTCGTCGGTGCCGGACTCGTCGTAGTAGGTCGGGTGCGCGGTGGCGAGGATGCCGGCCGGGTCCTGACGGACGAAGCTGGTCCGGAAGCGTTCGATGACCTGCAGGATCTCGCGGTTGTCGGGGGTATCCGGGATCTCGGTCCCGGGGATGATCGAAGTGTTCTTGCAGCCGGCGACGGCGGGCGCGGCGAGCACCACAGCGAGAGCGAGGGCGAGGGAACGTCCGGGCATGGGTCGAGCGAGGTCGCATTGTGCAAGCACGCGGCCACGGGCGCCAGTTCTGAAAGTCGCTTCTTCGAACAAGGACTTAGCGCACGCGTAGGGTGCGCGGCCGGGGGGCCTGGAGTGCCAATTTGGCACAAGGCGCGAGAGCGCCGTGCCAGCGCGTCGCGTCGGCGTGACGGCTCGTCCGCGGCGGGTGCCAGCGGGTCGCACGAGGCGGCCAGGTCGCTCGCGTGAGCGCGCGGCTATCATCGCGGGGTGACGGACGCCCGCTTCCACCCCCGCCTGCGGATCCACGCCCACGCCGACGTCATCGGCACCGAGGTCGTGCTGGCCCGCCCCCTCGACGACCTCAGCCTCGGCGGCTGCAAGTTCGTCGGCCCGGCGTGGGAAGAGGCGGGGCAGCAGGTCGCCCTGGTGCTGAGCTTCCCGACCCTCTCGGCCAGCTTGCCGCTCTCCGGCATGGTCGTGCGCGGCGGCGACGACGACATGGCGGTCCGCTTCGTCCACATCACCGACGAGCAGAAGGGCGCGCTGCGCAAGCACATCCTCGACAGCCACGAGGCCGCCGGCGCCTGAGCCGGCCGCTGTCCGCGAAGACATGTCCCATGAATCAGCCTCACGACGAGGTCTTGCACGTCACGGACGACGGCGAGCCGGCCGCCTGCGAACCCCCGCGGGGGCCCGGCCTCAGCCCCGAGCAGCGCGCGCGGGTCGAGGCGTTCGCGCCGCGGGTGCCCGGCATCGCGCGCAGCCTGCGGCGGGTCGTCGGGATCGCGCCCGACGAGTGCGAGAGCGCCGGCTACGAGGCGCTGGCGCGCGCGGCCCTGCGCTACGACCCGGCCTCGGGGGTGCCGTTCGCCGCGTTCGCGTTCTACCGGGTCCGCGGGGCGATGATCGACGCCGCCCGCAACGCCTTCCCCGACCACAAGCGGGCGCGACGGATCCTCAACACGCTCGAGGTGACGCAGGAGCTGGCGGAGATCCGCCTGCGCCCCGGCGACGACCCGCGGCGGATCGGGGAGCGCTTCGGCGACGCCGCCGAGCTGGTCCGCGAGGTCACCGCGGCGGCCGTGCTGTCGCGCCTGTTCGCCGGCGACGACGACGACGCGTTCGGCCCCGAGGTCCGGCTGTCGCTGCGCGCGCTGGTCGAGCGCTGCGACGCCGACGAGCAGGCGCTGATCGACGCGGTCTACGTGCGCGGGCTGACGCTCACCGAGGTCGCGGCCGAGCTCGCCACCAGCGTCAGCACGATCTCCCGCCGCCACCAGCGGCTGCTGCGGCGCCTGGCCGAGCTGCTGGCCGCGGAGGCGCGGCCCGCGGAGGCAGGGCCGTGAGCGGCCCTCGCCTCCAGAGGTGCGAGGGCGACGAGCGGCCGGAGCTTCGTCGCGAGCGCGGCCAGGCTCGCCGCCAAGGGACGCCCGAGCTGCCGCCCGCACGAGTCGATGTTGCGGCGGCGGGCCGCGCAGGTCGCGAGCTGCCGCCCGCACGAGTCGATGTTACGGCGGCTGGCCGCGCAGGCGCGGCCTTCAAAAGAAGGCACGTGAGCGGCCGTGACGAACGGATGTTCGGCGCGGCCTGCCCGCGCGGTCCGAACTTCCTCGCCGGCGCGGTCGACCTCGCCGCGAGCGTCGACGCCCGCGAAGCGCTGCGACGACCCACAGCGCTGCAGAGCGCGGAGGCCGGTCCGTGAGCGGCGGCGATCCGGCCGGGCAGGCTCAGGCCGACGTGGCGGATAGATTTTCACCTGGCCCTGTGGACCGGCGCGAAAGAACAGGTCTTTGGAGACATGTTGCCTGGGGCATGCTCTTCGGGGCAGCTTTGAGCGGGTGCGCCGGTGAGCCGCGGGCGCCCGAGGTCCGCGGGGTCCGCGGCAAGCGCGAGCTGTTCGGCGATCCGGCGCTGGTGCCCACGCGCGCGGGCGAGCGCGCGCGGGAGGAGCTGGCGCTGGCGGACGCGGTGGTCGCGGCCCTGCGGGCGCTCGGAGGCGAGGCGCTGGCGGTCGAGGTGCGACTGCCGCGAGCCGGCGATCCGGGGGCGGTGGTGGTGACGGGGCAGGGGCCTCCGGGCTGGGACGAGGCCGCGACGGCGTCGCTGGTGAGCGAGCTCTGCGGGCCGTGGAGCGCGGGGGTGGTGCGCGTGGCCTGGCGCGGCGCGGCCCCGAGCCGGCCCGCGCGGGGCGCAGGCGATCTGCCGCTGGTCCTCGCGCTGGTCGGCCTGGGCGCGGCCGGCGGCGTGACGGTCGACCGACTTCTGCGCCGGCGCGCTCGCTCGCCGCTGCGAGGCTGAGGGCGCCCGGGTACACTTGCCCGCGATGACCAGCGCGCCCCTCTACGTCGGGATCGATCTCGGGACCACGAACTCCACCGCGGCCGTGTTCGACGGCGAGAAGGTCACCCTCGTCCGCAACGCCCAGGGCTCGCCGATCACGCCGTCGGTGGTCCGCATCGACGCGCGCGGCAACGTGACCGTCGGCGCCCGCGCGCGCCGCTTCCTCGACACCGACGCCGACAACACCCGCAGCGAGTTCAAGCGGCTGATGGGCACGGCCCAGGGCATCCGCTTCCAGGGGGCGGGGGTCGAGCGCCGGCCGGAGGAGCTGGCGGCCGAGGTGCTGCGCTCGCTGCGGGCCGACGTGCGCGACCAGATCGGCGTGCTGCCGGCGCGCGCGGTGATCTCGGTGCCGGCGCTGTTCGAGCTGCCGCAGACCAGCGCGACGTCGGAGGCGGCGCGCCTGGCCGGGTTCGAGCGCGTCGAGCTGCTGCAGGAGCCGATCGCGTCGGCGCTGGCGGCCGGCTGGACGGTCGAGGACCAGGGCGGCGCGTGGCTGGTCTACGACCTCGGCGGCGGCACCTTCGACGTCTCGCTGCTCGAGACCCGCGACGGCCTCTTGCGCGTGGTCGGCCACGACGGCGACAACTTCCTCGGCGGGCGCGACTTCGACTGGGCGATCGTCGACTGGGCGATCGCCCAGGCGGCGCGCGACGGCGTCGTCATCCGCCGCGGCGATCCGGCCCACGCGGGCGCGGTGCGCAAGATCAAGCTGGCGGCCGAGGAGGCGAAGATCGAGCTGTCGCGGGTCGAGTCGGCCAGCATCACCGTGCCCGGCCTCGACGTCGCCGGCGCCGGCTACGACCTCGACGTCACCCTCGACCGCGAGACGCTCGAGCGCCTGTGCGCGCCGGCGATCGACCGCTCGATCGCGGTGTGCCGCCGGCTGCTGCAGGCCCACGGCGTGGCCGACGGCGGGTTGACGCGGGTGGTGCTGGTCGGCGGGCCGTCGGTGATGCCGGTGGTGCGGCGCCTGGTCAGCCAGCAGCTGGCGGTGCCGCCGGCGGAGGGGCTCGACCCGATGACTCTGGTCGCCCAGGGCGCGGCGATCTTCGCCGCCACCGCCGGGCTCGAGGCGCGCCCGAGCGCGATCGAGGCGGTCCGCGGGGCCAAGGTGTGGCTGCAGTACCCGGCGATGTCGTCCGACCTGACGCCGCACGTGGTGGGTCGCCTGGTCGAACGGACAGGTCCGGTCAATTCGGTGCCGACCGAGGTCCAGCTCGGCCGCGCGGACGGCCTGTGGGACAGCCCGTGGACGCCGCTCGACGAGGAGGGGGCGTTCGTGCTGCCGGTCTCGCTGGTGCCGCGCAAGCCCAACGTGTTCCGCCTGACCGGCAAGAACATCCAGGGCAACGCGGTGACGATCGACCCGCCGACGCTGACGATCGTGCAGGGCCTCACCATCAGCGACCCGCCGCTGTCGCGCACGATCGGGGTGGCGCTGGCGAGCAACGACGTGCGGGTGTACTTCGAGCGCGGGGCGCCGCTGCCGGCCCGGCGCACCTTCACCCTGCACACCGTCGACAGCGTGGCCCGCGGGGCCGAGAAGGCGGTGATCAAGATCCCGATCGTGCAGGGCGAGTACGAGCAGGCCCACCTGTGCCGGCTGGTCGGCGCGCTCGAGATCGGCGGCAAGGAGCTCAAGCAGACGCTGGCGTCCGGGGCCGAGGTCGAGCTGACGATCGAGCTCGACCGCGGCGGCAGGATGTCGGCGCGCGCGCTGATCCCCGCGATCGGCCAGGTGTTCGAGCACGTGGCCCACCTGCTGGTGCCCGAGGCCGATCCGGAGGTGCTGGCGTCGACGGTCACGGCCACGCGCGCGCGGCTCGGCGAGCTGCGCACCGACGCGTTCCGCCGCCAGGCCCGCGACTCGATCGAGCGCCTGGGCAAGGTGGAGAGCGCGCTCGACGACGTCGGCCGCGACATCGACGCGGCCCGCGGCGGCGACACGGACGCGGCGCAGAAGGCCCGCCGCACGCTGATCGAGGTCGACGCGCAGATCGAGGCGGTGGAGCTCGACCGCCGCTGGCCCGAGCTCGACCGCGAGGCCCGCGAGGCGCTGATCTGGACCACCGGGTGGGTCCAGGACTACGGCCAGCCGCACGAGCAGACGCTCTACCAGGAGACCGCGAAGGCGGTCGACAAGGCCCGCCAGGGCCGCGACCCGCTCGAGCTGCAGCGCCAGCTGCGGCTGCTCCGCCGGCTCGGCTCGTCGGCGTACGGCCGCCACCCCGAGGCGTGGAAGCACCGCTTCGAGGACGCGGCCGCCGACGTCGGCAACGCGACCGACGTCGCCCGCGCCCAGGCCCTGGTCAAGGAGGGCCGCGAGGCCCTGGCCAAGGGCGACAACGAGGCGCTGCGGCGGGTGACGCAGAAGCTGTGGCAGCTGCTCCCGAGCGCGGCCGAGGACCGGCGCAAGGGCCACGAGTCGGGGGTGCGCTGAGCGGACCTTTCGTCCATGTCCCCAGGGACCTGTCGGGAATAACATGTCGCAAAAGCCAGACGACTTCGAAGCCTTGGCCGACAACCCGTTCTACGTGCTCGGCCTGCGGCCGGACTGCAGCCGGATCGACATCGAGCGCGAGGGCCAGAAGCTGCTCGGGATGCTCGGGCTCAAGCTGAAGTCGGCCGCGACGTACATGAGCCCGCTCGGGCCGCGCCCGCGCACCGAGGACAAGGTCCGGGCGGCCATGGCCGCCCTGCGCGACCACGAGAAGCGGCTGGCGCACGAGTTCTGGGCCAGCCTGCCGCCGCCCGCGGCGCCGCCGAAGCCGCCGCCGATCCCCGAGACGAAGGGCCCCGGTCCGGCCCCGTTCGCCGGCGCGTTCGCGGCGCTCGGGTGGAGGCGGTCATGAGTCGGGCCGGGAGGGAGCGGACGCCGAGGTGCGAGGCCGCGAGCGCGAGCCCGCGGCGCTCGCTCGACGGGGCCGCGGAGCATGGATGTGCGAATGGACATGTCCGTCCGGACATGGCTTTCAGCGCATGCTCTGACGGGCATGCCCGTTCGCACATGCGCGGGAGGGCAGCTGCCGCCGCTCGCGGCCGCGGCTCCGCGTCGCGGAGGCGCCCGCGTCGTCCCGGGCCGTGGCCGGCGTTCGTGCTGCTCGCGCTGTGGATCGTGCTCGGCGGGCCCGACTTCGTCGCCCAGGCCTACGCGATCGGCAGCGTGCTCGGCGTCCTGATCCTTCTCATCGCGCTCGGCGGGTGGATGCTGGCGCTGCTCGACCTGGTCGGCGGGGTCGTCTGGCCGGCCCTGCGGCGCACGGTGGTCGCGGCGGGGCTGGTGCGACCGAGCTACTGGCTGGCGCTGCTGGCCCGCGCGAGCTGGGAGCGCGAGCCCGGGGGCGCCCAGGTCGTCGCCGCCGCGCTGGCGCTGCTGCACCGCCCGCACGACGCGGCGCTGGCGACCTGGCTCGAAGGCAAGATCCAGGCGCGGGCCAGGAGCGGGGTCGGCGGGGTGGTCGCGACCGGCCTGCTCGCGGCCAGCCGCGGCGACCGGGACGGCGCGCGCGACATCCTCGTCGGCGTCGACGGCTTCGACCCCGACTTCGCGCCCCGGGCCGCGCGACGGGCCGCCAACGACTGGCTGGTGGCCGACGCGGCGGCGCGCGGCGACTGGATCACCGTGATGCGCCGCGGCGTGCAGCCGGGGCAGGCGACCGCGTACACCCGCTTCCTCGCGCGCGCTGCGGCGCGGATCCGCGGCGAGGCGCTGGCCGGCGAGCCGAACCCGACCGACTTCGGCCTGTGGGTCTCCTGGCTCTCGGCACCTGGCCGAAAGGCCATGCGACCCTTGCTCGACCAGGCCCGGGCGGCGCCGCGGGTGCTGCACCAGCGCAAGCCGCCGCCGCCCGCGTCGCCGCCCGCGACGGCGCCGCTGATCGATCCCGCGACCCACGCCGACGATCCGGTGGCCCACGCGCAGGCGCTGCACGCGACCTGGCTGGCGCTGCGGCCGAAGACCGCCGGGCAGCCGGCGACGGAGCTCGAGCAGCGGCTGTCGGCCACGCGGATGCAGGAGCTCTGCCGCGCGTGGGAGGCCGCGTGGGCGCCCGCGGAGCGACGCATGCGTCAGCGGGTCGCGGTGCTCACGGCCCAGATGCGCGCCGAGGAGGCGCTGGCGCCGATCCGCCGGGTCGTCGCGGGCGAGCTGGCCGCGCTGGCGCGGGCGGCCAAGCTGCCGCTCGACAGCTTCGAGGCCGAGGTGCCGACGGCGACGCTGGCGGCCGCCGAGCTGCGGGCAGAGCTGCTCGGCGGGGTCGAGGCCGGGTCGGAGGAGCTGCGCGCGCGCACTGCCGCCGACCGCCGCCTGCCGCCGGCCGAGGAGTCGCGGGCGTGGAACCAGTTCCGCCGCCGCTACGAAGAGGCGGTCCTGCTCGGCGGGATGGCGCTGCGCTACCTGATGTTCCCGCAGGTCCACCGCGACGTGTGCGGCTACGCGGTGTGGCTGTGGAACGACCGCAAGGAGTACGGCCTGTCGGGCCCGATGTTCCAGTGGCTGCTGGCCGAGGCCGAGGCGGTCGGCGACGTCGAGGCGATCGAGCTCCAGCGCAAGAACGTCGGCGCGAAGAAGTGAGGCGGCCGCGCTCGTGTCGCTCGCGGGCGCGTTCGTGCCTCGTCAGAGCATGCGATCGTCAGCGGCGCGCGGAGGCGTCGAGGCTCGAAGGCTGGCGAACGCCCGACCGCTCGGCGCTTGATGGGGCAGCGGTTGCACTGTCCCGAAGGACAGGCGAGCGCCTTCCGCTCGACAGAACCGGATGGGACTCGGGGGCCGCGGGCGAGTTATGTCCCGAAGGACAGGTTCTCGTAGGGCACTCGATGGAGCGGAAGGGGCTCGGAGGTCTGCGGACGCGGTGTGTCCCGCAGGACAGAGAAGCGCCGGAGGACTCGCCTGTGCGCCGAGACGCTCGATCTTGAGATGTCCAGGAGGACAGGCGAGCACTCGGGGCGAAGTGTTCAAGGCATGTCTATGAAGACATGTCCTCGAGGACATGACCGATAGGACATAATTTTCAGGGCATGTTCAATCGAGCGGCCGCGTCATCAGCACCCGCGGGGGCGCGGTGAAGCCGGAGCGGCGGTAGAGCTCGATCGCGGGGGTGTTGTCGGTGCGGACCATCAGGTGGACCGCGCGGGCTCCGTGGGCGCGGGCGGAGGCGAGGGCGGCGTCGAGGAACAGGCGGCCCCGGCCGGCGCCGCGGACTTCGGCGCGGAGATAGAGCTCGGTGAGGAAGGCGTCGCGGCCGCCCCACTCGAGGTCGAAGCCCCAGGTGAGGATGAAGTAGCCGAGCGGGTTGTCGCCGTCGAGGCCGAGGACGACGGTGCCGAGCGCGGGCGAGCCGATCAACGTGCGCAGCGGCGCCTCGCCCGGACCGCGCCGCCAGGGGATGTGCTCCAGGCGGTTGAAGTCCTCCATCATGTCGAGGATCGCGGGGACGTCGGAGCTCGTGGCCGGGCGAAAGTGCATCGTGCCGGCACTATAGGGCGCACCGCGGACCTTGCGCGCCTTGGGTCGGTTTCGGCCGCTGCGGCGCCTCCGGGCCCGCCGGGCGCCGATCCATGCGCGGAGAGCGGCGCCGCGCAGGCGCGCGCGCGGGCGTTGTCGCCGGACGGCGTTGCCGGCAACATTGCTGGGGCGTGGAAGGACGCGAGATTCAGGCGAGCGCCCTCGAAGACACGGCGACGCGCCAGCGGACGCCGCCGCCGGGGGCCTCGCTCGCCAACGCCCCGACGCTGCTCGGCGACGCCACGCCGCGGCAGCCGTCGGACGCGCCCGAGCTGCCGATCGGCGCCGAGGTCGGCCGCTACAAGATCACCGGCCGGATCGGGGCCGGCGGCATGGGTGTGGTCTACCGCGCCTACGACCCGCAGCTCGACCGCGAGATCGCGCTCAAGCTGCTGCTCGCGGGCGCCGAGGGCGGGAGCGAGGGCCGCAGCCGGATGCTGCGCGAGGCCCAGGCGGCCGCCAAGATCCGCCACCCCAACGTCGTCACGGTGTTCGACGCCGGCGAGGTGAACGGCCGGGTGTTCATCGCCATGGAGCTGATCGCCGGCTTCACGCTCAAGGGCTGGCTGCGCCAGTCGACGCGCACGTGGCGAGAGATCCTCGCGATCATGCTGATGGCCGGCGAGGGCCTGGTCGCCGCGCACACGGCCGGCCTGGTCCACCGCGACTTCAAGCCCGACAACGTGCTCGTCGGCGTCGAGGGCCGCGCCCACGTCCTCGACTTCGGCCTGGCCCGCCCGGCCCTCGACGCCGCGTCGCTGCCGACGGCGCCGGCGCCGGCGCTGGCCCTGAGGCCCGGGCACGAGGCGCTGCTGCAGTCGCTGACGCTGACGGGCATGACCGTGGGCACGCCGGCCTACATGGCCCCGGAGCAGCACCTGGCGCGCCCGAGCTCGGCCCGCTCCGACCAGTTCTCGTTCTGCGTCGCCACCTACGAGGCGCTGTACGGTTTGCGGCCGTTCCGCGGCGAGAGCTACAGCGAGCTGTCGATGGCGGTGATCGACGGGCGGATGATCGCGCCGCCGCGGCGCTCGCCGGTGCCGCCGGCGGTGTGGCACGTGCTGCGCCGCGGCCTGCAGCCCGACCCCGACGCCCGCTACCCGAGCCTGGCGCAGCTGCTCGCCGACCTCGACGCGGCCATGCGCGCCGACAAGACGCGCCCGCGCTACGGCCTCTACACGCTCGGGCTCGCGGCCCCGCTGCTGGCTGGCCTTGTGTACATGTCCGGAATGACAGGCGACGAGCCGGACCCCGGCGACCTGCCGCGGCCGCCGCCCGCGACCGCCGTGCCCGACGCGCCCGAGGCCGTGCACATCCCGACGCCGGCGCCGCCGATCCCGCCCGCGGTCGGCCAGGCCGGCGTGGCGCTGATGAAGACCCAGCACGTCGACCTCGCCGCGCTGTACCAGCTGCTGGCGCCGGTGGTCCCGGCCGAGGCGGCCCAGCTCGAGCTCGGCTCGGAGGGCCTCGGCCTGGTCGGCCCGGCCGCGAACGCGTGGAAGGAGCCGCTCGACCAGCTGGCGCAGGCGATCGACTCGCAGCGGCGCACGATCGGCGAGCTGGTCCGCGTCAGCGCGCCCAACGGCCTGTGGGCCGCCTACGAGGTCGGGGTCGACGGCGTCGACCGCAAGGCCGCCGCGATCGCGACGCTCGACGACGTCGAGGCGACCCTGTCGGCGCCCGCTCTCGGGGTGCTGCTGGTCCGCGCGCCGTTCAAGGCCCAGGAGGGCGTGACCCGCTGGCTGCGCTCCGGCGGCGGCGAGGCGCAGCAGTTCAAGGAGTGGTGCTACAACAACCCCAGCCTCAAGAAGACCGAGTGCGCCAGGACCCTGCGCGACTGCGAGTACAACGCGATCTCGTGGGAGGAGGGCGCCGAGGCGGCGGAGGCGGCCAAGAAGGGCCGGCCCAAGCGGAAGTACTGCTATGGCAAGGCGTGAGCGCCGGTTGGCGCTGGCCCTGCTGGCGGCGGTGAGCTGCGCCCCGCGGGCGCCGACGACCGCGGCCCCACGTGCCCCTCAGAACATGTCCGCAGAGACATCCGGGGCGTCGGCGGTGGCCGCCTGCGACGAGCAGGCGAGCGCGGTCCAGGACGGGCTGGTGCGCCTGGCCGACCGCTACCTGTGGGAGGAGATCGAGCTGCTCGTGCAGGCCCACGTGGCCACGCGCGGCCGGCCCGACGGCGAGCGCTGCGCGGAGGCGACGCGCGAGGCGCTGACGACGGTGACGCTGCGCTGGGCCGAGCAGGGCGCCGAGTCGGGCGGGTCGCAGAGCCACGCGCTGGCCCGCCAGGCCTACGCGGCGCTGCGCCAGCACTTCCCCGCGGCCGCCGAGTCGCCGCTCTTGCACCACGCGATGGGCAAGCTCGAGTGGGCCCGCGCCGAGCGGCTGACGCTCGAGATCGGCGAGCGCACCCTGACCGACGACGCGCTGCGCGAGGCCCACGCCCACCACCGCGCCGCCCTCGCCGGCGGCCTGCCGGCCGAGCAGGCCGCCCGCTCGGCCCGCGCCCAGCTCGACGCGGTCCGCCGCGTGCGCGAGGGTGAACCCCGCCCTTGGGACATGTCTGAACAGACATGTCTCCCGGACCCGCGCGGCCGCTGCACCGACCCGGTCCCGCGCGTCGCCCCCGGCGAGCTGACCGCCGGCGACCGCGAGTGGCTGGCCGCCTACGACGCCTTCCTGGCCGAGCCGGGCCTGCAGAACACGCCCGAGGCCGGGCAGGTCGCCGTCGAGCGGGCCCAGCTGCTGATGCTGTACCGCCGCTGGGACGAGGCCGAGGCCGGCCTGCGCGCGGTCACCGGGCCGGCGCGCGAGCAGGCGCGGGCGCTGCTGGTCGGCCTCCTGCTGGCGCGCTGGATGGAGGCGGCCAGCGCCGGCGAGCGCTCGGCGGCCCGCGTCGCATTGGTCGCCGCCGCGACCGAGGTCGAGGCCGCAGGCGGGCCGCAGTCGGCCCAGATCGCCGCCCTGCGGCGCGCGGCGCTGTGGGCCCAGGCCGAGGAGTCGGAGGCCATCGGCGACGACGCCCGCTGCGGCGAGGCCTTCGAGGCGCTGTACGCCGACCTCGGCGCCGACCTCGACGCCGCGGCCGAGGCGGCCGACGGCGCGGGCCGCTGCTACGAGCGCGCCGGCATGACGCAGAAGGCGATCGACTGGCTCGAGCGCATGGCCGACGTCCACCGCGAGGACGCGCGCGCCCCCGACGCGGTGCTGCGGCTGGCCCGGCTGCACGAGCGGATCTTGAACGACGAGCAGGCCCGCGACCGCTACCTCGACCTGGTCGCGCGCGCCCCCAAGCACCGCGCCGCGGCGACCGCCCGCCGCCGCTCGCTGATCCTCAGCCTGCGCGCAGGGACATTGCCCGAAGGACAGATGGACGCGCTGATCCGCGGCCGCCCGGAGGAGCGCACGCTGGCGGCGGCGATCCAGTTCCGGGCGGTGATGCGCCCCGGCGTGACCCCGGAGGCGGCCGAGAAGTACATCGAGCGGTTCGGCAAGGAGGGCGGGCCGCGGCGGCAGGCGATCGCCCACGCGTACGCGGCCGAGGCGTGGCTGCGGGCCTCGTGCCCGGTCGAGGGCGCCGAGGGCCTGTGCGTCGAGTTCGGCCGCGACCGCACGCCGGCGCGGGTGGTCGCTCGCGTGGCCAAGCCGCACGCGCGGGGCCGCGAGCACCTCGAGCGCGCGCAGAAGCTGCTGCCCGAGGTCAGCGGCGGCGAGGTCGACAAGCTCGAGGCGCCGATCGCCGTCGACGCCGAGGAGGCGCGGGCCGCCCTCCGCCAGGTCGCGCTGCTGCAGGGCGACCTCGACGCCGAGTCGGCGCTCACCAGCCAGCCGCCCAAGAGCCTCGACCCGGCCCGCTCGCGCGCGTGGCTCGAGGTCCGCAAGGCCGAGGTCGAGCGCATGAGCACGGTGTACGAGGGCGCCACCGGGGCAGCAGGCGGGCGCGACCAGGCCGCCGCGCTGATCGAGACCCGCAAGGCCCAGGTCTACGAGTCCGACCTGGCGCTGCTCGACGAGGTCGCGGCCGCCGTCGAGGCCGCCGGCGACGCCGGCCTGGCCCAGCAGATGCGCGAGCTGGCGGCCCAGCGCCGCGAGGCGGTGTTCACCGCGTACGCCCGCTGCCTCGACCACGTGGCCGCGTGGGGCCACGACCCGGGCGGCCAGAGCGCCCTGTGCCGCAACGGCCTCGGCCGCCTGGTCGGCCGCTACGAGGAGCCGCTCGAGTACACGCCCGACAGCGACGGTCGCGTGCTCGTCAGCCATGAGGCCAAGCCGCGCGCGGCGAAGCGGCGGTGAACGAAGGGCATCTGCCCATTCAAACATGCTCGAATAGACATGTTTACGAGGACATCTTTATTAAGACATGTCCTTTGAAACATGTTCTTAAGGACATCAGAATTTGCCGAGCTCGCGCGGGTGCAGGGCCTGTCGATGCCGGCCGCAGCATGGCCGGCGCCTCGGCCACACGGCGCCGAGACAGCGCCCGTCCGAGCTCGCAGGAGGTCGCGCGTGCTCGGGCGCGGCGCCCTTCGAGGCAGGCCCGCAGCAGGCGCGCGTCCGGCCAGCCAGGACGCCGGAGTCGGATCCAGGCGACCTGTCCTTCGAGACAGCCTCAGTCGCCGAGCTCGCGCAGGAGGATCCGCGCGCGCAGGCGCCGGCGCTCGTCGGCGCGGGGGCCGTCGACGTAGGCCCGCAGCAGGGCGCGGGCCTCGGCGCGGGCGGCCGGCTCGGCGGTGTCGGCCAGCAGGACGCCGAGGTTGAACGACAGCTCCGGCGGCAGCTTGTCCGGCGCCGCGGTGTCGAGCCCGCGCTCGGCGACTGCGCTGCGGTAGGCGGCCTCGGCGGCGCGGCGGTCGTGGCGGCGCACCTGGGCCACGCCGAGCCCGAGGAAGGCCGCGTAGCGCAGGCGCGGCGAGGGTGCCTCGGCCGCCAGCGTGTACAGCCGCACGGCCTCGCCGAGGTTGCCGGCCGCGAGCTCGGCGGCGGCCCACGCGAGCGCGGCGGCGTGGTCGTGAGGCGCCAGCTCGAGCGCGCGGGCGAAGCGGCGCCGGCCGTCGCCCGGCTCACCGGAGAGGAAGGCGATCCGCGCGCACGCGGCCGCCAGCACCGCCGCGCCCTCGCGGTCGCGCAGGCGCAGGAGCAGCGGATCGGCGCGGTCGCGGCAGATCGGCGCGGCCCGCTCGCGCGGGTCGGCGTCGTGCAGCGCGGTGAACCGCAGCGCCAGGCTCAGGGCGTAGGGGTCGTCGGCGGTGACCGCCAGCGCGGCCGCGACGTCGCGCGCCAGCGCGGCCCCGTCGATCGGCTCGTCGCGCTTGCCCGGCTCTTCGGTCCGCCGGGCGACGGCGTCGAGGTAGACCGCCACGTCGCGCGTGAGGCGGTAGACGGCGCGCGCCCCGGCCGTCAGCGGCAGCTCGGCGACGGCCGCGTCGATGTCGCCCACGCGCCCCGACTCGTGGGCCAGCACTGCGAGCGCGTAGGCGCGCGCGGTCGAGGTCGCGTCGCGGCGCAGCAGGGCGAAGCGGACCGCCAGGGCCCCCGCGTCGTCGCCGCAGCGGAGCAGCAGGTCGGCCCGGGCGAGCGCGCGGGTGCTGTCCCCCGGGACAGGTGCCGGGGCGCACGGATCGACCACGACCGGGGCCGGCGGCGGGGCCGGCGGCGCCTTGTCCGTCGCCGTCTGACGCGCGCAGGCGAGCAGGAGCGCGCAGAGGAGCAGGACGCGGGGCACGGAGCGGGCAGGATATCAGCGCAGGGGGAAGTTCTCCACGAAGCAAGAATTGTCGGCCCGGTCGCGGACGCAGTCGAGCAATTCTCCCAGCGTCGGCGAACGTGACCCGTCGGCCGCGACGGGCTCGCGGACGACGACGTCACCGCCGCCAGCGGGACCGTGGATGGGGCCGGGTCCCTGGGCGGAGCGCCGCAGAGACGGCCGCGGCGACAGGACGGTCGGGTGCGGGGGCGGGAGAGGATGGTCCGGTGGCGACGGTCTGGACCGAAGGAGCGGTCTTCTCGGGCCCGTCAGGGCGCAGCGAGGACGATGTCTTCGAGGACATGTCCATCGAGACATACGACAGCCGCGCGCCGTCGTCGGCCGGGCTCACCGCAAGTCGCCGCGGTCGAGATTCATGTTCGAGCGCCGCACCGAGAGCTCGTGGCGCACGCGCCATTCTTCCATGTACCGGTGGCACCAGGCGCCCCCGAGCTCGCGGAACGCGTGTCGCGCGGCCTCGCTGCGGTCGCCCGTGGCCAGCGCCCGCTCGAACAGGGCCTCGCACCCGGGACAGATCCACAGCCGACCGAACGCCACACCTCGACCAGGTCGAGCGGACGATCCTCCTCGCGCCGCGAGCACGTGGGGGCACGCGACAGCGATCCGCTGCGGCCGTGGCGATCGCAGTGTCCAGTCTCGTCGCGCGAGCCCGCCGGCGAGCCGTGGCGCCGAAAATAAAATGTCCTTCGGGACATGTCATGACATTCTCGGCGATTCGTCGCACCCCGCGCCGGCGGCCGCCCCGCCGTGAGCAGAGGCCGATCTGCGGCGAACGACGAATGCCTGAATAGGCGGAGTCGACGCGCGTCCGTGCGCATCGAGGTTTCCATGCAAAAGTTCATCGTGACCCTGTTGGCGCTCCTCTTCAGCGCGACCGGTTGCAGCTTCACGCTCTCGTCGCAAGGCGGCGGGTGGGGGTCCGAGGGCCCCGCGCCGCTGATGGCCGGCCGCGGCTACGGCTGGGCCTCCTCGGCGGACCCGGGCAGGCACGGCCGCGGGAAGCCGGCCCGGCGCGTCGACGCGGCCGAGCGGCCCGCCACCAAGGGGAGCGGCGCGGCGCCCACCAGGGCGAAGCAGCCGGCGATCACGTGGGCGGGCGAGGTGCCGCAGAAGCCGGCGATCACGTGGGCGGGCGAGGTGCCGCCGACGCAGGCCAAGAAGCCGGCGATCACGTGGGCGGGCGAGGTCCCGGCGAAGAAGGAGCAGCCGGCGATCACGTGGGCGGGCGAGGTCCCGGCGAAGAAGGAGCAGCCGGCGATCACGTGGGCCGGGAAGGTCCCGCCGAAGCAGGCCAAGAAGCCGGCCGCGAAGGCGAAGCAGCCGGCGATCACGTGGGCGGGGGAGGTCCCGCCGGCCCGGCGATGAGGTCGAGCGGGCGCGGCGCCGAGGCGCGCGCCGACCCTGCTCACACGGCCATGTCCATGAGGACATGGCCGTTTTTTTCGCGGCTCAGGCGGCCGCGAGCGACGGGAGGGCCCCGCGGACCGAGCGGCGGGCGCGGCCGGGCGGTACCCTCGACTCGCATGTCTCTTGCGACAGGTGGCGAGCAGGGCGCCTTCGTCGGCGCTGTCCGAGCCCGGCGGGCCGAGCCGCGAGGAAGTCGGGAAGAGACATGTCCAAACGGACATGTCCTTCAATCGGGGACGAAGCTGCTGCAGGCCTCGTCGACCACGGTGGTCAGGGCCTCGGCGAAGGCGTCGCCGATCGGGTCGTCGCCGCGCTTCTTGCACATCGTGCGGTACAGGCCGCGCGCGCCGAAGGTCCCGGCGACCTCGCGCAGGACCTCGGAGTCCTTGACCTCGCCGCCGCCGTAGGCGTTGTCGCAGCCGCCGTCGTCGCCGCCGATGCCGAGGAACACCACGCGCTCGGCGTCGCCCTTGGCGGCGACGATGGCGTCGTGGATCTCCTCGGCGTCCGCGGGGTCGACCAGCGACTCGTCCTCGTCGGTGATGGCGACCACGAACAGCACCGAGTCGGCGCGCGAGAAGCCGGCGTTGACCGCGACCCCGGGGTCGAGCGCTCTGGCGGCGGTCCACGCCGGCTGCTCGTCCTCGTCGTCGTCGTCGCTGCAGGTGTCGGGGAGCGACTCGTAGCCGCCGTTGTCGCCGCCGTTGCCGGCGAGGGCCTCGTCCTGGTCCGGCAGCTGGACCACGCAGGCGAAGTTCTGCGCGATCGTCGGGTCGTCGGAGGCGAGCCAGTTGCGGCCCGCAGGGAACTCGCAGTCGGTGTCGCCGGCGCCGTAGTTGTGGAAGTTGGGCGGCTTGGGGCAGGCGTTGATGACTGCGACGTGGAAGTCGTCGATGCCCTCGCCGACCTCGAGCGCGAGCGTGGCCTGGATCTCCGCGAAGGTCGCCGGCAGCGAGGCGAGCGCGTCGGCCATGCTCGCCGAGGCGTCGACCACCAGCAGGACGTCGACCTTGGTGCACACCTCGAAGATGCCGGGCAGGTCGGGCGCCGGCGGCAGCGTGGTCGCGTCGCCGGTCGCCGGCGAGGAGTCGCCGCCGGTGCTCGTGCCGTCCTCGCTGCTCGCGGTGGTCGTCGGCGCGGCGCCGGTGGTCTCGCCCGCGCTGCCGCTGCCGTCGGTCGGCGCCTGCGTGTCGCTGCCGCCGACGCCGGTCGAGGTGTCGCCCGTGCTCGCGGTGACGCCGGCGGTCGCGCTGGTCAGGCCGCTGGCGAAGCCGCCGGCGTCGGAGTCATCGCCGCCGGCGCACGCGGCGAATAGGGCGAGATGACCGAAGAGACATGTGACGGGCCGCGCGAGCTTCATGGGGCGCGATCCTGCGCGCGCATTTCCACGCGCGGGTCACGGCCGCGTGGCAGCTCGGCGGCGCTACGGGCCGATCGGCCGCGGATCCCAGGCGACCAGCGCCCGGTAGAACCGGGCCGGATCGAGCCGCGGAGGCAGGCCCGCGACCTGGCCGTCGCCCAGCTCGACGGCGATCCAGCCGCCGGCCTGCCGCTCCGCGAGGTCGAGGCTGAAGAAGCGGCTCGGGACGCGGCGCGCGAGCTCGGCGAACTCGGGCGGGGCGACCGCGTCGGCGATCTCCCACGCGGGCGCCTCGACGAGCGGGCGCCCGTCGGCGATGAAGCGCCGCCACTCGCGCGGCAGCGGCATGTCGCTCTTCGGGTGATTGCCGAGCGGCACGAGCGGCTCGTACGCGCGGAAGACCAGGCCGCCGACGAGGTCGTCCCCCTGGCGCTCGAGGAAGTTGCCGACGACGCGGCGGACCTCGGCGACGTCGTCGGCGGCGCGGATGAAGCACGCGTCGCTCCACTCGTGCTTGCGCGACTTGACGTAGTCCTTGACGACGAGCGCGCGCCCGCCGAACTGCGCCAGCGCTGCGTGGATCTGCGGCCATTCGAGGCGGTCCCCCTGCGGCATCACCACCGTCTGCGGGGTGTCCTCGCCGAGGTGCGGCAGCGCGGCGGGCAGCAGGTGCGCGCTGCGATACGCCGCGGGGTCGTTGACCAATTGCAGGCCGCGAGCGCCGAGGCCGGCGAACAGCGCGTCGTAGGCCGCGAGCGGCAACATCCAGCCGCGGTAGATCGCGACCTCGAGCTCGTCCTTCGCAGACACGCGATGAAGCGCGGCCGCGACGTCGCCGGCGACCAGCGCCTCGAAGTCGACGCACGACCACGGGAGGCCGACCTCGTCCGCGGCCTCGACCTCGGGCGCGAACGCGCGATCGGGGCGGCGATCGACGAGAGGGTCGGTGCAGAAGAGTACGCGCATGCGGACATTCTAGCGGCCGCCCGTGCGCGCCGCTGGGGCCCCCTCCGCGGGCGCATGCGCGACATCGGCCGACAACGCCGCTGCGGCCCTCTGTTACGATGAGGTGTCGGGGGGGTGGCAGGGGTTTGATCGCCAACTTGGTCTCGGCGCTGACAGGGAACGCGGCGCTGTTCACGTTCACCGCCGCCGCGGGCGAGCTCGAGGTGGTCCGCTTCGCCGGCGTCGAGGCAGTGTCCTCGCTGTTCGAGCTGCGCATCGAGCTCGCGGGCGGCGAGCTCGATCTGGCGGCGCTGGTCGACAAGCCGGCGCTGCTGACGATCGGAGGCATCGAGGCGCCGCGGCAGATCCACGGCCTGGTGTGCGGCGCCGAGTACAGCGGCGAGCTGCGCCAGCACCACGTCTACGAGGTGACTCTGGTGCCGCGGGTGTGGCGGCTGACGCGGCGCCAGGACAGCCGGATCTTCCAGCGCAAGACGACGAAGACGATCGTCGGCGAGGTGCTCGAGAAGGCCGGGATCCCGCGCGACTGGTTCCGCTTCGACCTGTTCTCCTCGTACAACCCGCGCGACTACTGCGTGCAGTACCGCGAGTCGGACTGGGACTTCGTCAGCCGGCTGCTCGAGGAGGACGGCATCTATTATTACTTCGAGCACACCGCCGAGAAGCACGTGCTGGTGATGAGCGACAAGCCCGGCGCGCCGGCGATCGCGGGCTCGCAGGAGGTGTGGTGGGCCCCGCCGCACGGCTTCGTGCGCGGGCAGGAGCACATCACCCGCTTCCGCCTGGTCGAGGGCGTGCGCACCGGCAAGTCGTCGCTGCGCGACCACAACCTGCACAAGCCCGACCAGCAGATGGACGCCGGCGACACGGCCCAGCTGGCGACCGACCTCGAGGTCTACGACTTCCCCGGCGAGTACCAGGAGAGCGGCGGCCGCACCTCCGACCAGGGGGCAGGGCTGGCGAAGATCCGGCTCGAGGCGATGCAGCACGATCGCCGCCGCGGCCTCGGCGAGAGCGACTGCCCGCGCCTCGTGCCCGGCTACAGCTTCTCTCAGGCCGGCCACCAGCGCGGCGACTTCGACGGCGACTACAAGCTGCTGCGCGTCGAGCACAAGGGCGAGCAGTCGCAGGTGCTCGACCAGGACGCGAGCACCGAGTTCTTCTACAACAACAGCTTCGTCTGCATCGAGGCCAAGACGCCGTACCGGCCGCCGCGCGTGACGCCGCGGCCGACGGTGAAGGGCGTGCAGACGGCGACGGTGGTCGGCCCGCCCAACGAGGAGATCTACGTCGACGAGCACGCGCGGGTGAAGGTGCAGTTCCACTGGGACCGCAGCGACCAGTTCAGCGAGGACTCGTCGTGCTGGGTCCGCGTCAGCCAGCTGTGGGCCGGCAACTCGTGGGGCGCGATGTTCATCCCGCGGATCGGCCACGAGGTGCTGGTCGACTTCATCGAGGGCGACCCGGACCGACCGGTGATCGTCGGCCGGATCTACCACGGCCTCAACCTGCCGCCGTACCCGCTGCCGGAGCAGAAGACCAAGAGCACCATCAAGTCGGACACCTATCAGGGGGCCGGCTACAACGAGCTGCGCTTCGAGGACCAGAAGGGGATCGAGCAGGTCTTCATGCACGCGCAGCGCAACCTCGACATCCGCGTCCTGAACGACCGGATGGAGAGCGTGCTGCACAACCGCCACCTGACCGTCGGCAGCAACGACGGCGGGGCCAAGATCGGCGACTACCACGAGAACATCTGGCGCGACCACCACTGGCGCATCGATCGCAACCGCAACGAGCACGTCGGCGGCGACCTGCGGATCCGCGTCGGCGGCATCGACGGCGTCGGCCACGTCGACACGATCATCGAGGGCAACCGCCGCGAGCTGGTGATGCAGAGCCAGAGCCTCGAGATCAAGGCCGACCTCAAGATCAAGATCGGCGGCGGCCACCACGAGCAGGTCCTGGGCGACGTCCACCGCAAGGTCACGGGCCTGCTGTCGGTCGAGGCGCTCAAGGAGGTCCACTACAAGTCGTCCAAGGTCGTGATCGAGGCGTCGCAGGGGCTGACCGTCCGCGGCCCCGGCGGCTTCATCACCATCCACGCCGGCGGCATCGACATCGTCGGCACGCTGGTCAAGATCAACAGCGGCGGGCAGGCCCTCACCGGCACGGCCGCAGGCCCGCTCGACCCCGACGAGGCCAAGCCCGTCGATCCGACCAAACCCGATCCGGCCGACAGCGGCGGCATCTGACCCGAGGGACATGTCATGCCGCCCGCAGCCCGCATCACTGACATGCACGTGTGCCCGGTGCCGACCCACGTCGGCGGCCCGGTGGTCGTCGGCGAGACCTCGGTGCTCATCGGCATGATGCCGGCGGCGCGCGAGGGCGACAAGCTGGTGTGCGCGACCGGCCCCGACAGCGTCGCCCGCGGCGAGCCGTCGGTCCTCATCGGCAACAAGCCGGCCGCGCGCCTCGGCGACCCGACCACCCATGGCGGGACGATCGTCGTCGGCTGCCCGACCGTGATCATCGGCTCGTCGGCCCAGGTCGAGGCGCTCCGCACCGACAAGCCGTTCTGCGAGGAGTGCGAGAAGCAGCGCAACACCACGCTGATCCTCGACCACCGCTACCACGACGACGAGCCGGTGCAGGAGGCCGAGTACGAGGTCGAGCTGCGCGACGGCACCATCCTCAAGGGCAAGCTCGACGCCAACGGCCAGGCCCGCATCGAGGGCGTGCCGCCCGAGCGCGCCAAGGTCCGCTACGGGCCCGACGTGCGCCAGTGGGAGCGCAAGGACCTGACGCCGAACCCGACCTTCAAGGAGTCGTTCGGCGACGGCGACGCCGACGCCGTCATCGACGCCGTCCTCGGCGAGGGGCAGGGGGGATGAGCGGCGGCGATTACATGCGCGCCATCACCGACGTCGGTGAGTGGATCTGGGGCGTCATCCGCGGCGGGTTCAACGAGCAGCAGTCGGTCAGCCAGATCATCGTCGACGCGATCATCGGCATGATCCCCCTGGTCGGCGACGCCACCGCGGTGCGCGACCTGCTGGCGGTGGTCATCCGCCTGGCCGACCACCCGGAGCGGCGCCAGGAGACCATGCAGTGGATCGAGCTGGTGATCTGCCTGTTCGCGCTGATCCCGGTGGCGGGCGGCGCGATCAAGGGCGTCGGTCGCTTGCTCGCGCGCGTCGGTCGCAACGCCGCCGAAGCCGCGCCGGTGCTGCGCGAGGCGATCGAGCTGCTCAACCGCGTCGGCTCCGGCAACGCGGTCCGCTTCATGCGCGAGCTCGACCTGTCGCGCTACACCGCCGAGCTGCAGGGCCAGTTCCGCCGGCTGGTCGGGCGCGTCACCACCACCATCGACGCGATCATGCGCCGCGGGCGGCTCATCCTGCCGAACAGCATGACCGAGCGGCTGCGCGAGCTGCGGGCCGCCATGCAGCAGTTGGGGGCGCTCGGCGACCGCATGATCCCGCAGGCGGTGCGCGACCTGAACGGCTGGCTGCGCACGGTCCAGCGCCACATGTACGCCGGGACGTACCACGAGATCCCGTCGAGCCTGCGCGCCGAGACGCGGGAGTTCGAGCGGGGCCTCATCCGCGAGCGCCGGCTGCCGCGGCCGAACGAGCTGCCGTTCCCGCCGTCGACGATCGCCAACTACCGCCACCGCGTCCCGTGGCCCGACCTGCGCCAGGGCAACTTCCACAACCCGGCGAGCAACCCCTACCGCAACATCCGCACCTTCAGCGGCAACCTGCAGGCGGTGGAGCTGCGGCACCCGCGGAAGATCTACCGCATCATCGAGAACGAGGGCGGCCGCGCCGGCGCCTTCTGGTCGCTCGAGAAGCCGCCGAACGGCCGCCGCTGGCGCGAGGACTACGCGGTGCTCGAGTCGTGGAACCGCGACGGCCACTACATCGAGTTCGAGATCCCGCCGGGCTTTTCGCTCTACGTGTGGCAGGGCAAGGTCGCCAGCCAGGTCGAGACCGACGCGGCGAAGGCGACCTACGGGCAGGTGCTGAACGGCGGCGCGCAGCAGCTGCTGATCGACCTGCGCCACCGGAGCAACGCGTGGGCGCTGGCCCGCGTCGAGGCGCTCCCGCTGCACCGGACCGGCTGGCGCGATCACATGGGCGTCAACGTGCCGAACGAGCAGACCCGTGCCATCCTGCTCGGGCAGGCCGAGCGCGCGGCGCGAGTCGGCAACTTCACCGCGGTCACGCGTGTCACCGGCGCGGGGGTCCGCGGTTCGCAGGCGCAGCAGCGGCAGCAGCAACCGAGGCGGTAGTGACCGAGACCGAGCTCCAGACGACCGTTCGGCCGGTCACGCCGGCCGACTTCACCATCGACGAGACGACCCGCGCGCAGGTGTTCTATCGCCTGCGCCGATACTCGTCGCTGACCTACGTCAAGCGCTGCACGCTGCTGCTGCAGAAGTTCATCGCCGGCTTCGACGAGTGGGCCCGCAAGTCGGGCCCCGACCACACGCAGTTCGCCCGCAAGGCGCTGCAGTCGCTGTACCCGCCGCTCGCGGCGCTCGAGCAGGTCCCGGGCCTTTTGCTCGGCAACCAGAAGACGCGGGCCTACGACGCGCTGATCCAGGCCGGCTTCCTCGCCGAGCTGCTCGGCCAGGGCTTCGACGGCGGCATGCGCTGGGAGCCGTTCGGCTACAACTACGGCGAGCGGCCGAGCGTCGGCCTGTTCGCCTGGGCCGAGCGGGCGATCGACATGGCGGCGCAGATGCAGCGCACCGCCGAGGCCGGGTGGTCCTACTCGCTGATGGCCCTCCAGCGCCCGGCGCCGCCGCACGCCCACCTCGAGCCGATGCCGCGGGCCGACGGCATCGTGATCGACCCGGACGAGGACGTGCCCGTCACCGGCGTGTGGGTGCCGCTCGACGTGCCCCACGGCTGCCCCAACTACCTGGTCGAGGGCGTGCCGGCGCCCGACCTCTCGGTCGAGACCCAGCGCGTCGACTCCGAGGGCTACCCCGGCGACTCCGAGAACCCGCCGATCGCGGCGCGCACCGACTTCGTCTACGAGGACGTGCCGACCCGCTGGCAGCTGGCGTGGGACGACATCCGCTACCGCGCGGGCGTCGAGATCGACGAGCCCGAGTTCCTCGACGAGGAGACCGAGCTGCCGCTGTGGCCGCCGGCTCATCCGCCTTCGCCATGAGCGCGAGCCCTGCCACGAGCCCCTCTCACGACGGCCCGCCGGACTTCGACGGGTCGGCGCCGCGGCTCGTCGTCGAGGTGCTGTGGGGGCCGGAGCAGGGCAGGAAGGCGGTGATCGCCGCCGGCGGCGCGATCACGGTCGGGCGCGACGCGGCGGCCGGCCTGTGCCTGGCCCACGACCAGGCGCTGGCGCCGATCCACCTCCAGATCGAGTGGGACGGGCGGGTCGCGGCGGTCCAGGCGCTGGTGAACGATCCGACATGTCTCGGCGGACAGCCCGTGCGCGAGGGCCGGAGCGGCCACGGCGGCTGGGTCCGCGCCGGCGCGTCCGACCTGGCGCTGGCGATCGAGCGCCACACGCCGCCGGAGACGCCGCCGACGCCGGAGAGCGTGGCCGCGGCCGCGCCGGCCCTCGCGGCGCTCAAGGCCCAGCCCGGCCGCCTGTTCGCGGTCGCCGACGCGTCGCGCGACGAGCGGGTGCGCCTGCTCCTGCGCGAGTCGCCTGCCCGCTACAGGTCGCTGTTCGACGGCTGGCAGGGCGACGCGCTCGCCGAGGGCGCGCCGTACCTGGTCGAGCTCGGGCCGCCGCACCCGCAGCTCCTGGACGACCTGGTGGTCGAGGCCTGGCATACCGACGACAAGCGGCGCGACGGCGACGGCGGCTGGTCGATCTTCCTCTCGGTGCCCGACGGGCGCGAGTTCGAGGCCGTGCGCCGCCACCTGCGCAAGTTCCTCATGGTCGAGCTCGATCGCTACAAGGTCTACTTCCGCTTCTACGATCCGCGGGTGCTGCGGGCGTTCGTGCCGACCTGCAGCGCGGCGGAGCGGCGCGAGTTCCTGGCCGACTTCGCGTGGCATGTCACCTGTCCCCAGGGACTGGTGACCTTTCGGGCGTGACGGTCCGGAGGGAGCCGCAACGACCGAGGCGGGCGCGGCGGAGCCCTCGGCCCGGGACGTCTGTGCATCCCGCACGCGGCGGACTCGACCGGCCGGCGGCGCCAGGCGGATCACCTGTCCTCGGGGACTGGTAATCGTTCGGGCATGACGGTCCGGCCATGTGCTGTGCATCTCGTAGACGCCGGGCTCGACCGGCCGGCGGCGCCAGGCGGATCACCTGTCCTCGGGGACTGGTGAGCGTTCGGCCATGACGGTCCGGAGTGCGCCGCCGCAACAGTTTCGGGCGTGTGCTGGGCATCCCGCACGCGGCGGGCTCGACCGGTCGGCGGTGCAAGTTCACGCCGCGGCGCTTCCGACTCGAGCGGCGGCCGGCGAACGTGGTCCGGGAGTGACGCGCCGCGCACCCGCCGGGCCGGGGGCTCTGGCGGCCGCGCCGGCCAGGTTTGCGCGGGAGCGGGCCGCTCGGCCGGAGCCCCCGGGCTGCGCCCGCGCGACCCGGCGCTACGCTTGCCGCGGCGTGACCGACCCACGGCCGACAGTCGAGCGCGTGATCTCCGACGCCCAGGACCGGCTCCCCGCGGCCCGGGTGCGTCCGCCCCGCGGCGGGCAGAAGGCCCTGTCGTTCGGGACAGGTCGGCCGACGAGCGGGCTCGGCGGGGAGGATGACGTCTCCGCAGCGACAGGTCGACGCGCCTGCGACCGGCGCGCCTTCCACATGCTCGAAGAGACATGTCTTCACCCTCGCGGCCGGCGTGCCCTTCACATGTTCGAAGAGACATGCCTTCGGCCTCGCGGCCGGTGCGCCTTGCACATGCTCGAAGAGACATGTCTTCACCCTCGCGGCGGGCGTGCCCTTCACATGCTCGAAGAGACATGCCTTCACCCTCGCGGCCGGTGCGCCTTCCACGTGCTCGAAGAGACATATCTTCATGATCGCGGCCGGCGTGCCCTTCACATGCTCGAAGAGACATGTCTTCACCCTCGCGGCGGGCGCGTCTTCCACATGCTCGAAGAGACATGTCGGCGCCAGGGCCCGCGAGCGCGGGAGGAGGCCGGGCGGTGAAGCTGCGGGCGCGGCTGGCCGCGGCGCTGGTCGTCGTCGCCGCGCCGATCCTGATCGGAGTCAGCGCGCTGCCGGAGCCGTTGCTCGGGCGCACTGCGGCGCTGGGCCTCGGCTTCGGCCTCGGGGTCGCGGCCGCGCTCGGGGTCGCCGGTCCGATCTTCGCCCGGATCCGCCGGCTCGCCGCGGCGGCCCGCGACGCCGCCGAGAGCGGGCATCGCCGCGAGATCGAGGTCCGCGGCGACGACGAGCTCGCCGAGCTGGCGCACACCCTCAACGCCGTCGGCCGGGCGGTGCGTGACCACGTCGCCCTGAGCGAGCGGCGCAACGCGGCCCTGCGCGACATCCTCGTCGACGCCACCCACGACGTCATGCTGCCGCTCACCGCCCTGCACGGCCACCTGGGCGACCTCGGCCCCGGCGCGGCGATCGCCGAGGTCCACCACATCGCCGGGCTGCTGCGCAATCTGGCCGCCGCGGCCGCGCTGGCCACCGAGGCCGCGCCGGCGCGCGTGGCGATCGACCTCAACGCGGTGCTGTTGCGGGTGGTGGTCCGGGCGACCGCGCCGGCGCGCAAGGCGGGGGTCGAGCTGGTCTCGGCGGTGCCCGAGGCGACCGTGTGGGTCGAGGGCGACGCCCTGCTGATCGAGCAGGCGCTGGTCAACGTGATCGACAACGCGGTCGCCTACAACCACCGCGGCGGCCACGTCGCGGTGGTGCGGGTCCGCCGCGGTCACGAGGGCTTCGCCCTGCGCGTCGAGGACGACGGCCCGGGCGTGACGCCCGACGAGCTGCCGCGCCTGACCGAGCGGTACTTCCGCGGCGCCCACGGCGAGCAGGCCAGGCCCGGCGGGCGCGGCCTCGGGCTCCACATCGCCGCCAGGGTCGCCGAGGCCCACGGCTTCGCGCTCGAGCTGGCCCGCGGGCCCTACGGCGGGCTGTGCGTCGAGCTGCGCGGCCGCCGGCGCCGCGCCTGAGGCCGCCGCAAGGGCGGCGCGGCGGCAGGGTCGCATGGCCGGCGACAGGTCCTTGCGGGGCCTCGCCGCCTGGCCGTTCGGGCATGTCTGAAGCGGAGCTCGCGCAGTCGCGCGGCGACAGCCCCCTGGGATCGCGCGGCCGGCGTGGCCTCGCTGCCTGTCTATTCAGGCATGTCCTCAAAAGAATGTCTGTTCAGCCATGTCCATTCGGGCATGACCTCGAGAACATGCTCGAACGACCTCTCGCGGGCTCAGCGGTTGTCGAGCGCGACGCGGCGGAACGGCACGCAGCGGCTGTCCGAGGCGCCGGGCGTGGTGAAGCACCGGATGCCGGACTCCGGCGCATCGACGATCAGGTTGAAGCGCCAGTCCCAGCCGTCGCCGACGGCAGCGTCGGCCGAGAACGTCGACCGCAACAAGAACGTCGCGCGCTGATGCGGCGGCAGGGTGGTTGTCTCGCGCTCCTCGCTCTCGAAAAAGAGGCTGCCGCCCGCCGGAGGGAAGCCGACGAGGTCGACGCCTGCGATCCGCAGCGAGGCCTCGCAGCCGTTGTACAGCTCGATCGCCGCTCGCGGCGGTGCGCCGCGGATCGCCCGCAGCTCCACCGCCAGGCAGTTCTCGACCTGCTGGCCTCTCTCCTCCGCGGAGCGGCGCTCGATCTCTGCCCGCCGGGCCGCGGCGGCGCGATCGTCGAGCACGACCGCGACGATGTAGCCGCCCGCCAGCAGCACGTGCATGACCCCCGGCCCCCAGGTGCGCCGGCCGACCCACAGCATGAGGAAGGTCGTCACGATCGCGTAGGCGACGAAGAGGATCAGCGAGGCGTACGCCGCGAAGCCCGAGAGGTCGAAGCCGCCGCGCGGCGGGCCGAACAGGACCTCGCTGAAGACGTAGAAGTACAGGACGACCAGCGCCGCCAGGGCGAGGCCGTGGATCCGCCAGGCGGGCCGCGTGTCGCGGCGATCGGGCTCGCTCACGGCTGGGGCGCGGCCGGGGCGGCGGCCAGCGCGTTGCGGAACTCGGGGGTCTGGGCCAGCTTGACCGAGCCGTCGAGGGTGGCGTCGCCGAACGCCTGCAGGAAGTTGCCCTCCTCCTGGCTGCGGCCCCAGCGGCTGCTCTTGCCGGCGATCGGGCCCTGCCAGAGGGTGGTGCTGCTGCGGTCGATGAGCCAGCCCTGGGCCATCAGCGTGGCCTGGTAGACGTTGCCCTCGACGATCCAGAACTGGTCGAGCTGCAGCTGCAGGGTGTGCGTCGCGGCCAGCGGGTCGGCGGTGACCGGGAAGCCGAGCGCGGCCAGCTCCTTGGCGAACACGTTGCGCACGTACTCGGTCGGGACCTGCCCGCCGGCGGCGTTGTAGACCGGGGCGTCGGGGTTGGCGTCCTCGCTGACCCCGAGCAGGTGCGGGTCCTGCACCTGCCGCTTGTCGACGATCTGGGCGATGAAGATGAGGGTGCCCGGGGGGACCGCCACGAGGCCCGCGACCTTGGAGGGGTCGGCCTTCTCGGTCGGCGCGTAGACCAGCGGGAACGAGATGATGTCGGGCGACGAGGCGCAGGCGCCTGCGGTCAGCGCGGCGGAGAGGAGGCCGCAGGCGAGGAGCGAGGAGCGAGCGCGGTGCTGCATGGCGGGCACAGTAGCACCGCGGGGCGGGGCGGGCGACGCAGCCCGCCGCAGCCGCGGAAGTGCAAACGGTGACGCCGATCACCGGGGCAGCGCCGGGCGCGCAGACGAACGCAATCGCGGTTGACGGCGTTCAAAAGCCCGCCATCGGCCGATCCCGACCGGCTGCGTGCTGCAGACAAGGCGAGCGCGCAGGGGTATGGTCGCGGTGGTGCTCGCCAACCTCGACGCGATCGACTGGAAGTCCCTGCGACACGCCTACGGGGAGGCGAGCGACGTGCCCAAGCTGATCCGCGCGCTCGTCAGCGATCATCCCGGCAAGCGGGAGGGCGCACTCGACGCGCTGTTCTCGACGATCTGGCATCAGGGCACCGTGTACTCGGCGAGCCCCGCCGCGGTGCCGTTCCTGGTCGAGCTGCTCGACGCCGAGGCGCAGGAGGATCTGCCCGCGATCCTCGAGCTGCTCGCGCACCTCGCCACGGGCACGCCGGACGACGACGTCGACGCGGCGCCCAACCCCGCCACGGCCGCGCGCGAGGCCGTCTCGCGCGGGATCGAGGTCTACGCGCGCCGGCTCGGCCACCCCGAGCCGGCGGTGCGCGTCGCCGCGGCTTACCTGCTCGGCCTGTTCGCGGTCGAGGAGGCCCGCGCGCCGCTCGAGGCGGCCGTCGAGGACGACTCCGAGCCGGCGGTCCGCGCGGTGGCTGGGTTCGCGCTCGGCTGCATCGCCGACGCGGCCCGGGCCGACGGGTTGCGCGAGCGCCTGGTCGACATCAGCGAGCACCCCGCGGTGCGACTCTACGCCGGCCTCGGCCTGACGCGCGGCGGCGCGCCGGTGGACGGTCCGCACTTCGAGGCGCTCGCCGAATTGATCGCCGACGTCGACCTGTTCGGCCAGCTCGACGAGCTGCACGACAACGCCGCGCGCATGAGCTACGGGCCGCTGGCCGACGGCCTCCTGCGCCTGCCCGCGGCCGCGCGCCTGCGCCTGGCCCCCGCGCTCGGGCGCGCGCTCGAGGCGGTCCGCGGCCGCGACGCGCTCGGCCTGGCGACCGCGCTGCTCGGCCTCGTGTTCGCCGACGCGGCCGTGCCCGCGGGCGCGACCGCGGCGAACCTCGGCGAGGTCCAGCGCGAGGTGCTCGCCAGCCTCGTGCGCGCCCCGGCCGCCTGGCGCTACGCCAACATCGGCGTGGCGCTGCGCGACATCGGCCTGCCGCCGGCGCTGACCGAGCGGGCCGCGCTGGCGGAGTGGCTCGGGGTCGACGCGGCCGAGCTGGCCGAGGACGACGAGGACGACGACGGCGACGAGGCTGCGGGCGAGGGCGACGGGGACGACGAGGACGCCGGCGTCGACGTCGAGGCGCCCGAGCCCGACGCCGACGAGCTCGACCGGATCGGCCGGTTCGTCACCTGTCTCGACGGACAGGACTGGCGCGAGGCCCGGCAGTGGTTCGCCTTTTTTCAGCAGATGCGAGGGGTCGCCCGCGTCGAGCCGCCGGCCATCGGCCGCTACTTCGGCGCCCACGCCAACCTCGAGGCCGGCTACTGGCTGTACGACCGCGAGCTGTCGCGCTCGCTCGGCACCTGCGTCCCGCTCGAGCACATCCGCCTGGCCGTCGGCCGCAAGGACTCCGACGACCAGGTGGCCCTGCGGATCCGCGTCGACGACGACTGCCTCGACGCGGTCCTCGCCGCCATCGTCCGCCACCAGGACCGCGTCACCCCGACCGACTTCACCGCCCTGGCGATCGACCTCATCGGCGCCGCGCCCGAGGTGCTGCTGGAGACCGGCCGGGCCCAGCGCGCCCGCCTCGGCCGCGCCGCCGGCAGCGCCTAGCGCCCGCACCGGCGACGTTCGCCGGGGATGTCCTGAGGGACATGTTCCAGAGGCGTGTCTCGAAGGACAGGTGAGCGCACTGCATGCGCCGGCCTGGCCGTTCGCTCATGAACGAACGACCATGTCGGCCTGGACATGTCCCGGACCGCGGCGGCGCCGCCGAGCTACGGGATCTTGCGCAGCCGGACGTCGCCGGCGGGTCCGCCGACGTCGGTGAAGATGCCGGACAGGCTGGCCGGGCCCTCGACCTTGCCGACGTAGAGCGCGTGATAGCCGGTCTTGTCGTTGACCTGGCGGATCGAGAACAGGGTCCCGCGCGCGGACGTGTACAGGGTCCCCTGGAAGTGGCTCGGGTCGTCGGCGGGGAACACGTAGCGGCCGACGAAGTGCTCCGGGTCGAGCTGAATGATGATCAGCTCGGAGGGCACTGTGGTGGGCGCGAGCTGCCCGTTGAGGGTCCGGTCGAAGCTGAATTCCCAACGTCCGCTGAGGTCCATACGGGCTCCCGAGGCCCGACCGTAGGGCTCCGCCCCGCGTCCGTCAATGGCCGCGCGCGCGTTCGCCAGCGCGCGCGGCGGGCGGCGGCCGCGTGGGCCTAGTTGTCCTCGTCCGGCTGGACGCTCTCGCGGTAGCTGACGAGCGGCTTGTCGTCGTCGAGCAGGGTGCCGATGAAGTCGCCGAGGTCCACGCCCTGCTCCTCGATCTCGGTGTCGAGGTACGAGATGATCGACACGCAGTGGCTGTCGTTGAGCTCGCGCCAGTAGGGCAGGTAGTACGCCATGTTGGGGTGCGGGTCGTACAGCGCGGTCATGAGGTCGGTGTCCTCGGCCCAGTACTCGTGGATCTTCTCCTTCGTCATGTTCGGGTAGAAGCGCTCGTACGAGTAGCGCGAGTAGTTGTAGTCGCGCTGGTAGAACACGGTGCTGAGGCGGTCGTCGGGGTAGAGCGCGGCGAGGTGGGTGTTGAGCACGCCGAAGTCGCTGCCGATCTCGTAGCCGGGCGGCAGCTCGCTGAACACCGAGTCCACGTTCCACGAGGAGCGGATCTTCTCGTGCAGCGGCCCGGACCAGCCGGTGCTGGGGAAGATCGGGCCCGAGTCGTCCATCAGGTAGCCGCGCTGAGCGTCGATGCGCGAGCGGAAGAAGTGATAGTTGATGAGCGCGCCGGCCCCGCCCGCGCTGCAGCCGGTGACGAACAGGCGGTCGGTGCCCGGGAACTGGGTCGCCATCCAGTCGGTCGCGATGCTCACGTTGTTGTGGCCGTTGTGGTGGAACTCGAGGTCGGGCTCGACGCCCTCGGGGTCCTGGTACACGATCACGTTGTTGCCCGTGTGCACGTCGCCGGTGCAGTACGGGAGGAACACCATGTTCCAGTCCTTGGTGAGGCCCTCGACGTCGCGGCGCATCAGCGGGGACAGATTCTTCGTCAGCGGGTCGTTGAGGAGGTTGTCGGGGACGCCGTCGGGGTGCGCGGCGCCGAGGTCGGCCTTGCCGGAGCAGGTGTCGAAGTCCCAACAGGCGCCGCCCGGCTCGAGCATCACCAGCAGGTCCTTGGCGCCCTCGTGCCAGTTGACGAAGATCTTGTACTGGCTGTTGTTGCCGCACACCGCTCCCTCGAGCGGGATGGTGATCCACTGATCGTACGCCGGCGGCTCGATCGGGCCGGCCGTCGTCGTATCGGTGGTCGTGTCGCCAGATGTGGTGGTCGGGTCGTCGGTGGTCCCGCCGGTGGTGGTCCCGCTCGTCGGTTCGGCCGTCGTCCCGGTCGGCTCGGTCGACGTGTCCGTGTCGGGGATCACCGCCGTGCCGCCGCCCGTGGTGCCGTCATCGCCGCAGCCCGCAGACAGGGCCAAAACACCCGCAACAGCGAGCCTGTGTCGCAACAACCTGTGCTCGAAATTCATGCCACCGCTCCTCAGGTCATCCACGGTAGCAAAACTCACCTGTTGTTCGTGAGACCATCGAAACGCTGTATCTCGTGCGTTTCCCCGGCGAGTTCAAACCCCTCGCGCGATACCGCCCGATCACACGCACGGGGCCCCACCGCTTGGTCAGGCCTCGGCCGTAGTGCCATGGTAGGGCGATGAGGCCCCCAGCGTACATCTCAGCCGCCTTCGTCGCCCTCTCGTTCGCCACCCCGGCTGCAGCCGACGAGCCGCCCGATGTCCTCGGCTTCCCGGTCGAGCCGACCGAGATCTACGGCGGCGTGGACACGGTGTCGTGCGGCTGGCCGACGACCGTGTCGATGCTCGGCCAGTGCACCGGAACGCTGGTTCACCCCGAGGTCGTCATCTTCGCGGCGCACTGCGGGTCCGGCTACAACGCCGTGATCCTCGGCGAGTCGATCAACGGGCCGAAGCGCCAGGTGCCCACGGAATTCTGCCAAACCTTCCCGGGCGGCGGCCCGGGGAACGGCCAGGATTTCGCGTTTTGCAAGCTGTCGCAGCCGCAGCTCGACATCCCGATCGTGCCCATCCTCATGGGTTGCGAGACCGACATCCTGAAACCCGGCCAGCAGGTGACGATCGTCGGCTTCGGCAACGCCGACACCGGGCCGTACGGGGTCAAGCGCGAGGTCGTCACGACGATCAACAACATCACCGGCAACAACGAGGTCGACATCGGCGGCAACGGCAAGGACAGCTGTCAGGGCGACTCCGGCGGGCCGGTGTTCGTGCAGGTGGCCGACGGCTCGTGGCGCGTGTTCGGCATCACCTCCTACGGCGGCGCGTGCGGGACCGGCGGCATGTACTCGCAGATGCACCGCGGCATCGACTGGTTCGAGCAGCAGAGCGGGATCGATCTGACGCCGTGCCACAACGCCGACGGCACGTGGAACCCGACGCCGGGGTGCAAGGGCTTCCCGCTCAACCCGGGGGTCACCAACGGCGACTGGGGCACCGGCTGCGGCGGCGGCCCGGTCGGCGGCCAGAGCGTGACCTGCGGCTCGGCGGCCTGCGACGAGGCGGCCGACAAGGAGGGCCCGACGGTCAGCGTGCTGTCGCCGGCGGACGAGACGGTGCTGACGGCGCCCGACATGGCGATGAACGTGTCGACGATGATCAGCGTCGGCGCGACCGACAACGCCGGCGGCTGCGGGGTGAAGGAGGTCCACCTCCTCATCAACGGCAACGACGTCGGCGGGGTCGACATCGCCGAGCCGTACGACTTCGCCAACGTGTCGTTCCCGACCGGCTGCTGGGAGGTCGGGGCGAAGGCGATCGACTGGGTCGGCAACGAAGGCATGGCCGAGCCGATCACCCTGTGCATCAATCAGGACCCGCCGCCGCCGCCGCCGCCGCCGCCGCCGGACACCACCGACGGCGACAGCGAGTCGGGCGGCGACAGCGAGTCCGGCGAGCCGACCACCGGCGCGCCGACGACCGGCAACGCCGACCCGACCAATGGCAGCGGGCCGGTCACGACCGTCGGCCCGGCCACGGCCGGCGACACCGCGGGGATGGAGGACAGCGACGGCTGCGCCTGCGCGGCCGACGGCTCCGACGCGAAGGGCGGGGCGCTCATGCTGCTCGGCCTGGCCCTGCTCGGCCGCCGGCGCCGGCGCTGAGCGGGACCTCCGGACAGGTCCGGCCGCGCGCCGTCGCGGCCCGGCGGGCGGCGATCCGCCGCTGGAGGGCGGCGGTGCCGGGTTGTCCGTCCGGGCATGTCGGAAGGGGCATGCCCGGACCGACAGGGCCGAGCAGACATGTCCTGGCGGACATATCCTTCATCAAAAGCGGCCGGCGACCGTCAGGCCGACGAAGCGGCCGGACACGCTCGGCTCGATCCGCAGGTCGCGGAGCCGCGACACCCGGGCGCCGCGGACGTACGACACGCCGTAGGCGAGCAGCCCGGCGCCGGCGATCGTGAGCGCCTGGCCGGTGGCGGTCAGCACCAGCCAGGTGCTCCAGCGATCGCGCACGCAGTCCGCGGTCAGCTGGCCCTCCCGGCGGCAGGTCTCGGCCCCGAACCTGTCGCGCCACAGGGCCACGCGCGAGCCGATGTACGTCGCCAGGCCGACCGCGAGCAGGCCGGTGCCGGCCCCGAGGTAGGCCGCGGCGGTCCGCTCGCGGCGGTCGTGACGGGCCCGGTTCCACGCCGAGAAGCGCCCGCGCACCGTGCCGCCGCCGGCCGCCAGCCCGAGGGCGGCGAGGTTGAACATCGGCGCGACGGTCGAGTAGCCGAGGTAGCGCAGCGACTCGTCGATGCAGCTGGTCACGGCGACTTGCAGCTCGGGCCACACGAACTGCTGGTTGCAGCCGCGGCGGAGGAGTCCGATCCGCAACACGTGCGCGGTGAGGCCGAGGCCGCCCGCCACACCGGCGCTGACCAGCAGGCCGAGCCCCGACAGCGGCATCGCGGGCGGCAGCTCGCGCGCGGGCGGAGGCGCGGCCGGGCGGACGAGCGTGAGCGAGACGAGCAGGGCGAGCGCGGGCGACATCGCCGCAAGGTGGGCGCGATCGTTCGCCAGCGCCAGCGCGCGGGGCCGGCCGCGAGGCTCCGGAGAGTCGTCGCTGTGCGCCGCGTCGCAGCGGGCGCGAGCGTGGGCCGTCGCGGGCGGCGGCTTCGATGTCCCGGAGGACAGGTTGCGGTGGCGGTGTTCGGGTCGCTCGCAGGCTGTCTCATGGGACATGTCTTCGAGGCGATCGAGGTCGCCGGTGGGTTCCGAAGGACAGGTCGGAGCGGTCGCCCGCAGGCTGGTCCATGGGACAGGCCGTCGACGCGATCGAGGTCGCCGGTGGGTCCCGAAGGACAGGTCGGACGGGCGCTCGTCGGCGGGTCCATGGGACAGGGCCCTCGACGCGACCCGGGGTCACCCGGTGAGTCCCGAAGGACAGGTCGGACGGGCGCTCGTCGGCGGGTCCATGGGACAGGGCCCTCGACGCGACCCGGGGTCACCCGGTGAGTCCCGAAGGACAGGTCGGGACGGCGGTGTTCGGCCGCCCGCGGATGGTCCTTGGGACAGATCGTCGACGCGGCCCGGGAATGCCAGGCGCGGAGGGCCGCTCAAGGGTCTTGCTGCACCTTGCACGCGCCGCTGGGCGTGAGGGTGACGAACGCGAGCAGGCCGGCCTCGCCGGCGACCAGGGCGCCCGAAGCGTTGCCGCGAGACACCACGCGCGCGCCGGGGCCGACCGTCGTGGGAGGGGCGAGCATGTCGGACTCGGGCCAGCTGCCGAGGCTGCCGTCGTCGTGGAGGGTGGCGAGGATGTTGTCGACGCGGGTGATGCCGACGACCGGGGTCGCAGGCTCGACCGGGTAGAACGAGGCCTCGCTGCCGCTCCCGGCTTGATGGAGCACCTTGCCGGTGGCGGTGACGATCGCGGCCTCGTCGTAGACCTCGGCGATCTGCACGAGGTCGTCGGTGGTGTCGGTGTCGACGGGACCCCAGGTGACGCCGCCGTCGACGCTGAGGAGCGCGAGACCGCCGGCGCCGACCGCCACCAGCGGGCTGCCGGTGACCGCGTGGAACGAGCCGGTGGCGGCGGGCGCGAGCGCGACCGGCTGCCAGGTCGCGCCGGCGTCGGTGGAGCGCACGATCACGCCGTCGCCGACGGCGACCCCGTGCAGCGACGACTCGCCGTCGACGAGGAAGTTGAAGAACACCACGTCGCGCAGCGCGGCCTCGGTGCCGAGATCGACGGGGGTCCAGGTCTCGCCGCCGTCGACGCTGCGCCGGGCGACGCCGCCGTCGCCGACGACCATCCAGGTGTCGGCGTCGGCCAGCTCGACCCGGCGGAGGGCCGGCTCCGCGGGCAGCGCCAGGGCGTGGAACACTCCGCCCTCGTCGGGGCGAAACAGTCGACCATCGGCCGCCAGCGCCAGCGCGGCCTTGGAGTTGAGCGCCGCGACCGAGACGAACTCGACCGCCTCGTCGGCGGTGAGCGGGGTGACCTCCAGGTCGTAGAGGAAGTCGTCGCAACCGGTCGTGCTCTCGGTGACGGTCGGCGACTCCTCGGTCGGGTCGGGCGGCAAGCTCGTGGTCGATGCGTCCGTCGAGGACGAGGCCGAGCCGTCGGTGTCGGCGCCGGGCTCGTTGCACGCGGGCAGCAGCACCGGCAGCGCGATCAGGAGCGAGAGAGGCGAGCGAGGCGAAGTCATGGCAGTGCGTTCAATTCGTCGCGACCTGCGCGGGCTGTCAATCGTGCGACATTGGTCGCTTCGCGCCCCCAGCGAGGGGCCCCGGCGGCAACCCAGGAGACACCGGTCGACGGCGACGAGCGCAGGACTTCAGCGCGGGTCCGGGCCCGGCGGGGCCGGCTGGGCCAGCCGCTGGGCGAGCTCGTACGCGCTGCGTTCGACCCAGTTGTGCGCCAGCTTGCCGTCCCGCACCTCCCACACGGCGATGCCGGTGAACTCGATCGGCCGGTCGTCGGGGGGCGTGTTCAGGATGCCCTGATTGAAGCCCGTGACGACCCAGCGCGACACCACGCGGGTCCCGTCGGCGCTGCCGAACATGTCGCGGCTCGTCAGCCGCAGCTCGCGGATCTTCGCGCTGAACGAGCGCACCCACTCCTTGAAGGCGGCGCGCCCGACGACATCCGTGCCTGCCGTGGTGAGGATGAAGTCCTCGGTGCAGAGCCTGTCGATCGTGTCGAAGTCCGGGGGCGGGTTGTACACCTTGGCCCAGAACTCGCTCAGGAGCTGCACTCCCACGCTGTCCTGTCGCGTCTCGTCGGTCCGGCTGGCGCACGCGCTCGCTGCCGCGGGAAGGAGGAGGGTCGTCAGGGCCTGGCGTCGGTGCATGGTCGACCTCGGGTTGCGAGGCCGCTCGACCGGCCGCTCGCGGGGGTCGAACGCTCCTCTTCGAGCAGCTTATTCCTGCCCACGGGGGCCGCTGCGGCGCGGCGCCTCGCCGGTGGCGCGAGACGGTCCAGGGCTAGGCGTTTTTCACCCGTCGCCGACGTCGGCGCGGGCCTCGGCTGTTCGCCGGGCACGCCGGGTCGCCGGTCGGGCGGGTGCTCCGGCGATGGCTCGTGGGGACGGCTGCTCTTGTGACGCGGCGGGGCACGGCTCGAGGTCGAGGGTGTGCCTTCGGCGCTGGGGGGAGAGGTCCGCAGGAGTCGGGCGATGATATGTCTTTCAGGACATGATCTTTGAGTCATTCGCATTTCGCGCCGACCCGTCAATGATCGCAGTCCGAGTCCGTCGAGTCGCCGGCGCTCGTATCCGCCCGACGAATGCGTTCGCGCGTCGTGGGCCGCGCGACCGTGCGCGTTTCCTCGCCGCGCCAAACCGCGGACAATGACGGGGTGAAAGCGGCCGAGCATCAGAACCGCGCGCGCGAGGGGTTCTATCGCCTGCTCGCGGCGGCGATGACGTACGGCTGGGCGCGATTGATGGCGTTCATGGCCTGGCTCGCGCTGCTGGTGTCGACCTACGCGTCGCTCGACGGGGTTATCGGCGAGGGCACCGTGGCGCCGCTCGGGCTCGTCACGTTGAAGACAGTGCCGCTGCTGCTCGCGGTGCTGGTCGCGCTGCCGAACGTGATGCTGCACATCGTCGCGCGCATGATCCTGTTCCGCTTCTCGCGGCGGAACTTCAACCTGCTGTGCCGCGACGCGCCGGGCGAGGCGGCGCTGCCGGTCGAGGTCAAGGAACGCTGCGAGGCGACGTGGGCCTACGAGCGCGGCCGGGCGCAGATGCGCTACGAGTCGGGCCTGCTGCCGCAGGTGGGAGTGTTCGGCCTGCTGGCGTCGGCGATGCTGGCGTTCTGCATCCTCGGCATCCACCTGCCGCCGTCGCAGCTGTTCCCCAACCTCGGCGGCGAGCTGCCGACCTGGCACATCTGGGTCGCGTGGACGGTGCTCAGCACCGCGACGACGTCGTTCATGCTGTCGGTCGGCCGGATCCTGGTGCGGATCGCCGGCTACGACGCGACCACCCGCACGTTCGCCGACGCGGCCCGCTCGTTCGGCCTGTGCGTGGTCAGCGGCGGGCTGCTCGCGTGCCTCACCGTGTCGAGCACCGATCCGAAGACCGCGCAGGCGAGCATCGCCATGGGCATCGCAGTCGGGCTGCTCGGCGACCGGGCCTTCATCGCGGTGTCGAACCGCGCGGCCGCGCTGCTCGGCACCGAGGTCGAGGCCGTCGAGCCGGGCATCGGCCTGCGGGTGATCGAGGGCGTCGGCGCCGAGGACAGCCAGCGCCTGCAGGAGGAGAACGTGACCTCGGTGCACGCGCTGGCGTTCGTGCCGGTGCCGCGGCTGTTCTTCAACTCGTCGCTCAACCTGCAGCGGATCTGCGACTGGCAGGACCAGGCCCTGCTGTTCGTGTACGTCGGCGAGAGCCGGGCCAAGGCGCTGCGCGAGCAGTTCCAGATCCGCGGGGCGATCGACGTCCAGCGGCTCGGCCGCACTTTCGAGGACATGCCGGCCGAGGTGCAGCAGCAGCTGGTGGTGAGCCTCAACTTCCCGAGTCCGACGCACGCGCGGCAGCTGTTCGCGCGGCTGGCCGACGACCCGCGCATCGACGAGCTGCGGGCCTATCGCGCGGCGGCGCTGAGCCTCGATCCGCGGTCCGCCGACGCGTGAGCCGGGCTTCGGACGCCGCCGGTGCGCCGCTGCGCGTCAGCCCGACACGCGCAGCGATGACACCGGCGGCGCCCAAACTCGTAGCGATCGCGGTGGCCTGGCCAGGACGTCCGCGATCGCCAGGCGGGGGTCGGTCGTCGCCGAGGTCCGGCCGGGGCGCAGCGTGGCGTCCGCGAGGCCGGCGCGCATTGCTGCGAGGCCGGCACCGGGGGCGCTGCTGAATCGCGGATGGACATCATACGAACTCGCCGACGTGGGCTCGCCTCCAAGTCTGGGCGGACCGTCGGGGGCGGCAATCCGGCGACGATGACCTGGGCCACGAGCAGGTCGTCGGAGCGGCGGCGGCGGTTTCGCGGCGGCGCGGCGGCGTCAGGCCACGAACGTCGATCGGACAGGTGTCGGCGGCGCAGGTGCGACAATTCGGCTGTGTCGCCGATTACGCCCGATCGCTCAGAATGCGCCGCTGAGGCCGATGTAGGTGGGCCCGAGACGCGCGCGCAGGCGGGTCTTGCCGCGGTCGCGGGTGCGCAGGAGCAGCATCGTGCCGGCGGTGCCGAGCAGGGCGCCCGCGGCCAGCAGCGCCGCGCCGCCCCAGTCGGTGTCGAACACGAAGCGGCAGCGGCCCGCGAGGTCGACGTCGCGGCCGTCGCAGCGCCCGTGGTAATCCCGGCCGTCGATCGCCAGCAGACCGACGCCGGCGGCCAGCAGCGGGATGCCGGAGAACAGCAGGCCCCAGCCGGCCCCGCGCAGCTTCAGCGTCTCGGGCGTGCGCCGCAGGTCGACCTGCAGGCTCTCGCGCAGGCCGGCCACTGCGACCAGCTCGCGCTCCTCCGGGACGTACCCTTCGGACATGACCCGAACGACATGTTTGCCCTCGAGCACGGCGCGCTCGACCGGGGCGGCGCCGACCAGCTGGCCGTCGATGAACACCAGCGCGCCGGCCGGGGTGGTCGCGATCTCGAAGGTCGGCGGCGGCTTGGCCAGGGCGTCGAGCTTGGCCAGCAGGCGCGCGGCCTGATCGGCGGTCAGCGCCCGCAGCTCGGCCAGGCCGCACAGCTCGCAGCCGCGCTCGCTCTCGGCCGCGCGCCCGAGGTCGCGGGTGGCGACGAGCTCGAGCCGCAGGGTGTAGTCGCGGTCGCTGACGGTGACCTGGGCCCGCAGGACGAAGGCGGCGCCGAGCTGGTCGCGCAGCCGCTCGAGGCAGGCGTCGTCGCTGCACGGGCCGGCGGCCGCGCGGGCCACCGCCTCGGCGTCGAGCAGCTGCAGCCGCCCCCGCGCCAGGCCGCCGCGCAGGTCCTGCTCGAGCTGCGAGGCCAGCAGCGGATCGTCGGCCCCGCTGATGACGATCGGCGCGATCGCCAGCTTCGGCGCGTCGGCCTCGGGCGCGGCGGGGGCCGGGGCGCTCGCCGCCGGCTGGGCGGCGGCGGGCGCGGCCGCCAGCGACATGGCCAAGAATACATGGACTATAGGACATGTCCTTCGGAGCACGCTCATAAATGACATGTCTGTAGAGACAGGTTTTAAAGGACATGCCCGAGAGGCCATGGCTTCAGCCACCGATCTTCTCCTTGACCTTGTCGAGCCGGCCGGCCGCCTTGGCGTGGCCGAGCTCGGCCGCTTTCTCGTACTGGGCCTTGGCGTCGGGGTAGCGCAGGACCTTGAAGTAGGCGTCGCCGAGGCGGATCCGGAAGTCGCCCTTCTTCGGCTCGGCCTTGACCGCGCGCTCGGCGAACACCACCGCCTGCTCGAAGTGGCCGCGGTCGAACTCGACGTCGGACAGGCCCATCAGCGCCGCGCCGTTGCGGTTGTAGGCCGCGAGCGCCTGGTTGAACGCCCGTTCGGCGGCCGCGAAGTCGCCGCGCCGCCGCGCCGCCTCGCCCTCCTGCGTCAGCTCGTCCGAGCGGGCCCTGTCCTGGGCCGCCTGCGCCAGCTGCTCCTCGGGCTCGGCCGCGGGCGTCGGCGGGGTCGCCTTGGGCTCGGTCTTGGCGTCGGTCTTGGCGTCGCTCTTGCCCGGGCGCGGGCGGGCCGGCTCGGGCGTCGGCGCGACCGCGACCACCGGCGGCTCCGCGGGCGGCTCGGGCGTGGTCGCGGGCGGCGGTTCGGCTGGCTTTTCGGGCATGTCCGGAGGGACATCTCGAACCGCGTCGGGGCCGAGCAGGGCGGCCAGCAGCTCGATCTGCGACGCGGCCCCGCGCTCGCGCACGAACCGGCGCAGGCGCTCGTCGCGGTGGCCGCGGTCGTGGTCGGCGAGGATCTCGAGCAGCTCGGCGGCGGCGACGTCGGCGGCCGTGAACTCGCCGCGCTCGGCCTTCGCCAGCAGCTCGGCCATCTGCCCGGGCGTGTAGAGGCCGCGCTCGCGCGCCTGCGGGTGGTCGGGCTGGAACACCAGCGCCTGCGAGTAGAAGTCGCGGGCGAACGGCTTGCCGGCGTCCGTGTTCCAGTAGGTGTCGCCGAGCTCGGCGAGCGTGTCTGCGAACTCCTTGCGCAGCTTCTGGGCCTCGTCGCGCGCGGGGCGTTCGGCGGGGCCCTCGGTGCGGTTGAGGGCGACGACGTGGAGGATCGACGTGTCCTTGGGAGCCGACGCCGACGGGTAGACCCAGTGGGCCTCGGCCCCGGCTGCGCGCGCGTCGGCAGCCAGCTGACCGATGTGGGCCAGCTCCTCGGGGGTCGGCGGTCGCTCGCGGGTGGCGAACAACACCGCGACGGCGGCGACTGCGGCGGCGGCGACGGCGACCGCGACGCCGCGCCACCGGCTCGGGCGCGCGAGGACGAGGTCGCGGGTGAGCGCGTCGAGCAGGACGTCCATCGACGGGTGGCGCTGGACGGCATCGGTCGCGAGGCCGCGCACCAGCGCGTCGCGGATGAAGGCCGGCACCTCGCTCGGCGGCGGCTTGATCAGGTGGCCGCCGCACACGCTCTCGGCCAGGTCGAGCAGGTTGTCGCCGGCGAACGGCGGCTGGCGGTACAGCGCGGTCCACAGCGCGACGCAGAAGCTGAATTGATCGGAGCGCGCGTCGGTGGCGACGCCGCAGTGCTGCTCCGGCGACATGTACGCCGGGGTGCCCATGATCGTGCCGGCCATCGTCAGCGAGGTGCTGAAGGCGTTGTGCCGCCCGACGCGCAGGGCGACGCTGTCGTTGTTGTCGGCGGCGGCGGGCGGCTGTTGCCCGGCGGTCCCGGCCAGGCCGAAGTCGGCGACGCGAGCCCGCCCGTCGGTGCCGATCAGCACGTTGTCGGGCTTGAAGTCGCGGTGCACCAGCCCCTCGGCGTGCGCCGCCGCGAGGCCGCGCCCGGCCTGCACGAACATGTCCCGGATCTCGCGCCACGGTCGCGCCTGTTCCGAGAGCCATGCCCGAAGGGTCAGGCCCTTGACGAACTCCATGGCGACGTAAATCTGGCCGCTCTGCTCGTTGATCTCGTGGACCTGGACGACGTTGGGGTGCGACAGCCGGGCCATCGCCTGGGCCTCGCGGATCATGCGGTCGCGGGCGTTGGGGTCCTGCGCGGCGTCGCGGAGGACCTTGACGGCGATCCTGCGGTCGAGCTCCTCGTCGTAGGCGGCGTAGACGACGCCCATGCCGCCCTCGCCGAGGGTGCGCAGGACGGCGAAGCGACCGAAGTGCGGCGGCGGGGCCACGGGGCCGACCAGCGCGCCCGGGTGCGAGGGCCGGGTCTGATCGAGCGCGAGGGTGGTGGCCGCGCGCGCCTCGGCGAGCGAGTCCTCGAGCGGTCGGTCGAGCGTCTCGTACAGCTCCTCGCGCGGACGCGGCGCGAGCAGCTGCGCCGGCGAGGCGGCGACCAGCGTCGAGTCGATCGCCTCGCCCCCGCGCAGCGTGTCGGAGGATTCGCGCAGCGTGTCCGGCGTCTTGTTGTTCACGGCGAAGATCCGGCGGCGAGCTCGACCGGTGGTCACGCAAAGGCTAGCGCCGAAAGACGCGGGCGTGAAAGTGGCGAGTGCGCGCCGGCGAGCGATGCGCGGCGCAGTTTCGCGCTGCACGCTGCGATTGCCCGCGGCGAGCGCCTCGTCTACACAGGAGGGGATGGTGGCGCACGGGCGTGTGTGGCGAGCGAGCGCGGGGATTGTCGCTACCGCGGCGCTGACTGGTTGCCTCGACCGGAACCCCGACTTCATGGAGCCGACGCTGCCGACCGCGAGCGGCTCCGGCGGCGCGAGCATGTCGACGGGAGATCCGACCCCCGACCCGGAGACGACGTCGCAAGGGACCACCGGTTCGCCGACGGGGACCGAGGGCAGCACCTCCACGCTCGGCACGAGCGACCCGCTGACGACGAATCCGACGACGAATCCGACGACGATGCAGCTCGGGGTCTGCGGCGACGGCGAGTTGACGCCGGACGAGGAGTGCGACAACGGGCCGGACAACGCGGACAACGCGGCCTGCACCAGCGGGTGCACGCTCGCCAAGTGCGGCGACGGGCTGATCCAGAACTACGAGAACTACGACGAGTACTGCGAGGACCTCAACGACGACCCGGCCGACGGCTGCGTCGAGTGCTTCGTGCCGCACGTGTGCCACGAAGTGCTGTCGCGGGCTCCCGGCAGCCCCACGGGGATTTACATGCTCCAGCCGGACGCCAAGGGGCCGCTCGTGCCGGTCTACTGCGACATGACGCTGAAGGGCGGCGCCTGGACCCGCGTCGAGCGCAGCCCGTTCGGCGACCCGATCGGTCTGGCCCTGTTCAAGGACTTCGAGGTCAACATCAACGACCCGGAGAACCCGCGCTACCGCATGAGTCGGGCGGCGCTCGATGTCGTGCAGCAGCATTCGAACGACATGTGGATCGAGTGCGGCGGGACCGATCATCTGTGGACGGACTCGGACAACCTGTTCGCCGGCGAGGCGATGGGCGACAGCTGCTTCAACTTCGACAAGGTGGTCTACATCGAGGCGCAGCTCGGCGCGGTGAAGAAGGCGCCGATCGAGCTGTGCACCGGCTTCACCGGCGTGAACGACGGCGAGTGCCCGGGCGCGTGGCGTGTCGACGAGAGCGAGCAGATGAGCTGCGGGCTGTCGCTCGTGCCGTGGGACAGCGAGCCGATCACGGTCCTCGATTCCGACGTGTTCGCGGTCGACCCGAAGGTCAGCGATCCGAACACGGACTGTCACAAGCCCGGGGCGATCCGTTCGATCTACCTCCGCTGAGGCCGCGCCGACGCCGACCGCACGAAAGCGCGCGAATGTGCGGTGGCGCGTGCGGACGGCGATTGCTGGCGGCGAGCGCGTCGTCTACACCGAAAGCATGTGCATGAGTCGGAGCGAGTGGACCGCCGGGACCGTCGTCGTCGCCGCGCTGGTGACCGGTTGCCTCGACGACAACCCGTGGTTCGTCGAGCCGACCACCACCGGCTCGGGCGGCGCGACCAGCAGCGTGACGATCAGCGGCACGACCGCCGAGCCGCCGACGACGGGCACGACCGGCGCGGAGTCGACGACGACGACCACGACGTCGACGACGACGACCATCACCACCACGGGGACGACCGGGTGGACGGAGACCGAGGGCAGCACGACGTCGCCGCTGTCGACCAGCGACACCGAGTGGTTCTCGACCGGCGACCCGTGGCAGTGCGGCGACGGGATGCTCGGCGGGCCCGAGCAGTGCGACGAGGGGCCCAACAACAGCGACGAGGGCGCCTGCACGACGCAGTGCACCACGGCGGCGTGCGGCGACGGCTTCGTGCGCGCGGGCGTGGAGCAGTGCGACGACGGCAACTTCGATCCGAGCGACGGCTGCGTCGCCTGCATCGTCCCGCACACCTGCAAGGAGATCCTCGACAACGACCCGCAGGCGAACACCGGCAAGCACTACGTCGACGCCGACGGGCCGGAGCCGATGCCGCTCATCCCGGTGTACTGCGACATGACATTGAAGGGCGGCGGCTGGACGTTGATGGAGCGCAGCCCGCTGGCGCAACCGATCGGCATCGCGCTCTACAAGGATGCGCCGGTGAACCTCGGCGATCCGATGGCCTCACGGTTCCGCCTGCCGCGCGGGGCGATGGGCACGGTCGCCGCCAATTCGATGGAGATGTGGCTCGACTGCGGCGGCGCCGATTACCTGTTGACCGCCCCGCAGTCGTTGTTCCTGGGCGACCTCCCGGCGCCGGACTGCACCAACTACGGCCCGGTGCTCTACAAGGAGGCCCAGCTGAAGGGGTACACGCGGACGAACGTGCAGCTGTGCACGATGTTCGACGGTGTCAACGACGGCCAGTGCCCCGGCGCGTGGAGCATCGACGAGCACGTTCAGTCCCAGTGCGGGCTCGAGGGGTACCCGTGGGACACCGTCAACCACGAGCCGATCACGCCGATGTCGACCGACGCGTTCGCGGTCGACCCGCAGTACGCCGACAGCGGCCACGACTGCCACAAGCCGGGCGCGGTGCGCCGGATCTTGCTGCGCTGATTCGTCCATGAGGGGCCGCCCGACGGGCGCCGTAGATCATGCAGGAATCGAACCGCAAAATCGCGGTCCTTCATGGTTTACCTGTCTCCGTCGCTGGCGGGCGACTTCAAAGTTGGACCGAATGGTGGTTGCCCGTCACCTGGTCCAGCCGACCCGACTCGGGCAGGTTATTGGCGGGCTTGGTCGCAATGGCCGCGCCCAGTCGCGCTGGCGTTGGACGTCAAGGCGCTGTTGTCACAGCGCGGCGCCCCCATCGATCCATTCCTCGACCAACGCGATCGTGTCCGCCGACAGCGGCGCGCCCCCCTTCGGCATCTGCGCGGGATTGCCGTTGAACGGCACCTCGCCGGCGATGCCCTTGAGCTTGGCCACCAGGTACGAGTTGGCGGAGTCGCCAACGGCGACGCGCTTGAAGCCCGCGGCTTGGGTCGAGTAGACCTCGACCAGGTTCTGCCATGAGTCCTGGGCATTGGTCATCGTCAACCCCCCAGAGGACTGCAGGTGGCAGCCGCAGTTGCCCTGCACGACCACGGGGTATACGTCGTCTGCCCACCTGGGCGCGTCGCCAGTGCTACCCACGATGGTCGTATTGCCCATCGTACTCGTGCTCGATTCTGATTCGCTCGTCGTCTCGATCGATTCCGATGTGCTTGTGCTTGTGCTTGTGCTTGTACTCGCGTTCGATGATGTCGTGCTCGTGGTCGTGATCGGTGATGTCGTGCTCGTGGTCGTAATCGGCGAGGTTGTCGCGTCCCCTGACGCGGTTGGGACGGTCGACGTCGAGACGCTCGTATCAGAGCTCAAATCAGAGCTCAAACCGGGGCTCCCCTGCGGATTGTAGAAGCACGCATCAGCGAGGACAACGAGGCCAACAAGACGAGCCTGAGCTCGAGGTAATAGCGCCATGTTCGGGACCCTACCACAGGCTCGGCAGCGCCAAACGCTCACGGCCGCCCGTTCCCGCGCAGCAACGCGCGCCAGGCCCGTACCCGCAGGATGAACGCTCGCCCGCGGACCGACGCAGCTGTCGGGCGCGGTTGGGAAGAAGTTCCCCGTCGCTGCTGGCGCCCCGGTCGGCGTCGCGGTCGCCGGCGGCGCCGGCTCCTGCGCGCTGGCGTTCGTGGCGACGGGCGGCACGCCGAACCTCGCCCAGGTCAGCGCGGGGGGCCGGCCAGCTGTTGCTGGCGTACTGCATGACCAGCTGAGCTCGCCGCCGGCCGCAGCAGTGCCCAAGAATCGACATGCGCTGGGTCTGTCGTGTCCTCATGATCCTTTGGTGCGCCACCCTCGTTTCATGCGTCATCGGGGCGGTGCACGAGTTCGACTACCGTCCCGCGGAAAGGTCGAACCTTGGCGCCGGGGCGACCGTGCTGCTGCTGATGCCGGAGGATCGGCGCCCTGAGGTCGTGACGGGCGACGAGCGACCGTCGTTCGTCGGTGAGCTGCGCAGCGGGGCCGGGATTCCGTACAGCGTGAAGACCAAAGACGGGCAGCCGTTCGCAGCGGTGGTCGCGGAGACGGTCGAGCGCGACCTCGAGGCGGCGGGCTTCCGCGTCGTCGTCGATCCCGGCCCCGCTGGGCTCAACCTGCCCGCGCGGCTGCACAAGAGCGAGGCCCGCCGGGCGCTCGCGGTGACAATCCGCGAGTTCCACTCGGACACGTACATCGAGCCGACGGTGACGTGGGAGTTGGTCGCAACGGTCTTCGATGAGCACGGCTCGGTCGTCGCTAGCGACACGCGGACAGGCGAGATGGAGCTGCCAGGGTCGTTCTGGAACCCGAAGAAGGCGGCCGCGCGGCAGGTGCCGCCGTTCTTCTACCGGCTCGTGCATGAGCTCGTCGCCGGCAACCCGATCATCGTCGACGCGCTGAAAGGCTGAGACCGCAGAGCAGACGAGCGATGTCGACCGACGCGTTCGCGGTCGACCCGCAGTGCGCCGACTGCCACACGCCGGGCGCGGTGCGGCAGATCTTGCTGCGCTGATTCGTCAATGAGGGGCCGCCCGACAGGTGCCGTAGATCATGCAGGAATCGAACCTGCAACTTCCAGATTCGTAATCTGACGCGTTTACCATTTTCGCCAAAGATGAATGACGCCCGCCCACGTGGCGGCCCCTCACCGCGAGGATGGCCGCCCGGGGCCGGCAGCGTCAAGCCGCGCCGTCGCCGCGCGGGCGGTCGTGCGCGCATTCTCGCCCGATGGGCGAGAGTGCGCGCACTTCGGAAATTGCTGAGGTGAGCGGGCTCGACTACACCGGAGAGGATGCGGGCGGGCGTGGTTCGAGCGGGCGTGGCGGTGGCGGCGACGTGGTCGACGGCGTGTCTCGACCGCAACCCGTGGTTCGAGGAGCCGCCGCTGCCGACCGGGAGCGGGTCGGGCGAGGCGACGACGCAGGTCGAGCCCGTGACGAGCGGCGTGCTGCCGACGACGACGAGCGGAGCGACCCCGGGGCCCGGGACCACCACCGAGCAAGCAGACACCGAGGCGACCGGGCCGTCGACGACGACCACGACGTCGACGAGCTCGACGGGGATGACGTTCGTGATGGAGGTGTGCGGCGACGGGATCGTCGACGGCGGCGAGGAGTGCGACGAGGGGGCCGACAACGCCGACGACGGCGCGTGCACGACGACCTGCGCGGCGGCCAAGTGCGGCGACGCTCTGATGCAGGCAGGGGTCGAGGCGTGCGACGACGGCAACGCTCTGGCGGACGACGGCTGCATCGACTGCAAGGTGCCGAGGACGTGCCTGGACGTCCACGACTGGGCCCCGAACGCGACGTCGGGCGCGTACCTGCTCGACCTCGACGGCGGCGATCCGGCGCCCCCGCTGCTGCTGTACTGCGACATGCTGACGGCCGGCGGCGGCTGGACGGTGGTCGAGCGCAGCCCGCGACAGCAGCCGATCGGGGCGCCGCTGTTCGCCGACACGCCGGTCAACACCGACCAGCCGGGGGCCATGCGCTTCCGTGCGGCGAAGGCGACGATCGAGCAGTTGATCCCGCAGACAGTGGATATGCGCATCGACTGCGGCGGGGCCGATTATCTGCTGACCGACGCCGCGGCGATCCTGCTCGGCGACGACATGCCGTGCTCGTACTTGCCGGTGGTGTACAAGGAGGCGCAGCTCAAGGGCTACTTCCACACCGACCTCGAGCTGTGCACCGGCTTCCACGGGCCGGCCGATGATTGCCAGGGCGCGTGGAACGTCGACGAATACTCGCAGGGGATGTGTTACATGCCGCCGTACCCGTGGAAGGACATGGTCCCGGTCACGAGCGACGGCGCCGACGTGTTCGCGGTCGACGCCTCGGTGTTCGACAACCTGCAGGGCCCGCCGCCGATCCACGATTGCCACCAGCCGGACGCGGTGCGCGCGGTGATGTTGCGCTGAGGGCGAGGGTGGGGGATGTTGATGTTGATGGCCGAGGTCCCATGACCGAGAGGGCGTTCAGGGTCGGCGACCGGGTCGCGTGGGCCGAGGTGCCGGACGGGGCGCTGGTGTTCGACCGCGGGGACGAGGATTGGCCCGAGCCCGCCCACGCGCTGCGGCTCGCGGGCCGCGGCCGCTGGGTGCACGAGGCACACGTCACCGACTGGACGCTGGAATTGGAGGAATGGCCGTGGCAGGCGGGCGAGGAGCGCGGGCAGGGGACGAATGGGGTCACCCTCGTGGCGCTGGGGCTCACCGGCGAGGAGACGGCCGCGGATCTGCAGCGGCTCGCGGAGGTGTTCGCGGTGCGGGACGAGGCGGCGCGGAGCGACGAATGACGGCCGCTGCGGCGGGCGAGGGGCCCCTGAGCAAAGGACTCTCACGGCGCCTTGGGGCGTGACCGTCAGGCGTTAATCGGGTCGGAGCAAGCCGAGGCGAGGTCCGCCCTACCAATTTGCCACCATGCACGGCATGGACCGGCCGCGGCGTCGAGAGAGCCCTGGAATCGTAGGCCGGCCCCCGGCCGCGCCGCAAGGCTCCAGTTCGCCCCGTGGCGCGGCTTCGGCTGTGTTCGTGCTTGCGCGCCGGCGGGGCTCTTCCTGGCCCGGATGTCGCAAGGAACCGCCCATGTGCGCCGGGCTCGTCCGTAACGCTGCAGTGACGACGTTCGGTGCTAGCGATGAAGCTGTCCCGGAGGACAGCTTCGATTCGCGCCCGCACGTCGCTCGGGATCCGCTCGCGCGAGCCGTTGTTGTTGGCGGCCAACGCGAGCCACGACTAGGCCTGCAGGACGGCGGTCGCCGCCGGCGCGATCACGTCGCGCAGGGCGACCGCGGTCAGCTCGTGCTGGGTACCCGGCGACAACAGGCCGTGTGCGAGCAGGGCGTCTTCGTCGCGTGTGCCGGGCGCGGGGCCCGACTGCGCCTCGGCGAATGTCAGGGCGACCGCGATCGCGGTCGCCGGACTCTGCGCGACCGCCCATTGCACGAACTGCCAGGCGAGCTGCGCGTGTCGGCGCTCGTCGGCGGCGATCCGCGCCAGGGTCGCGCGAATCGTCGGGTCCTGGGCGTGGGCGCTGCCGAGCTCCGCGGCCAGCGCGGCCAGCGTCTCGTTGATGCAGCCCTCGCGCACTGTCGCTACCGCGACCGCGGTGAGGTCGGTCGGGCCGAGCGCGTCGGTCACGTCGAGCGGACCGGGGCCGATCGGGTGCTGCGCGTAGGCGCCGGCGAGGGCATAGCAGGCGCGCGCGTGGACGATCTCGTCGGCCATCGCCTGCTGGGCCGCCATGACCAGCTCCGCCGGGGCTCCGACGGCGAGGAGCTGCAAAACGAAGCGGGCGAACGAGGCGATCGAGGCGTGCTCCGCAGCGGCCGCGGCCGTCCAGGCGCTCGCCAGCGTTGCACGGGTCGCTGGCGGCAGTTCACGGAGCACCGGCACGTCGGCGCTCGACCACTCGCTGCGGTGCACCGCAGGGGCTGTGCGCGCCTCGCCGTGGACCGTCAGCGGCCGGCCCGGACAGGACATCTCGAGGCCGTGCGTAGCGAAGTAGCAACAGGCGCCCGGCTCGTCGGGCGTCGCATCCGGCCCGCACTGCACTTGGAAGGGCTCGTAGTGGCATGAGTCCCAGGGGTTGAGCTGCTCGAGGACCACGGTGGTGTTGAAGCGCGGGCAGGTCGCCCAGTCCATCGGCCGCGGGAAGCACATGTAATCCTGGTCGAGGAACATGCCGGGATCCTCGGACTCGATCGGCGGCGGCGGTGGGTCGCAGCTCTCGGGGTTGCCGCCGGAGGTGCCCGACGTGCTGCTGGGCGGGTCGAGCATGCCGCTCGTCGTCGAGGCGTCGCCCGTCGTGGTCGAAGTGCCATCCGTCGCGGCCTGCTCGTCGGTCGAGGTGTCGCTGCCCGTGCCCGGGTCTTTCTCGGGCCCGCAGCCCGAAGCCCATGCGAGACCGAGGCAGGCGAACAATTCGGCGCAGAATTTTCGGGTGTGACGCTCGTAATCCTTCCGCATCTCGACAGTGTTCGCGGGTTTTGGCGGTTTTGCAAGTGTTTATAGCGCTTGAAAACGCGCATCGGGCCTGGACTGTCGATGCGGCCGGCAGGCCACATCGTCGGCGCCGGCAACGGGGTGTACAGGCTCTCCATAATCGGCGCCGCGCTCGCGAATGTTTGCGTCGCCGCGATCCAGATGGGTGCGTACATCCCGAACGCGCTCTTGTGGGTCGACGCCCGCGTCGCACTCCGCGAGCTCATCGCAGACGCCGTCGTTGCAGCATTCGTCGCGTCGCAATTCGGTCGCCCGAAGACGAGCCTCCCGCGTAGCTCTGCCTCGGCGGCGTGAGCTTCATCGGAAAATATGTCTCAAGGGACATGTCAGGAATCAGGAGCGGCGGGAGCCAGGGGCAGAGGCCGGTTCAGCCACGCAACGGCCGCAGCCGCCCCGCGGCGCGTCGATCGGCGTCGACGACCGCAGTTCCGATCGACGTCCCCGGCTTGTTCCGCCTGGCCTGGCATGTTGTCGACATGCGATATTCACTCTCGCTGCGATGTGGCGCGCTCGCGCTGTTCATGGCGTGTGGTCCGAAGTCCGCCGAGCCGGGCGACACGGACACCGATCCCACCAGCACCGGCGATTCGCCGGGCAGCACCACGACCAACGCGCCCGACCCGACGACCCTCGGTGATCCGACCACCGGCGATCCCACCACCACCGGCGAACCTCTCACATGTCCGGAGGGACAGGAGCCATGGACGAGGCTCGGCGGGGGCGAGCTGCAGCTACCCACCGACGTGAGCGCGTCGCGTAGCCTCGCGGCGATGGCCGACGGGCGGATCGCCATGGCCGTCGTGATCGAGGGCGAGCAGTCGGCTCCTGGCGTGCTCGTCCTGTCGCCGACCGGTGAGGTCCTGGCCGTCCACGCCGGCGAGCCGGCGGCGCCAGGCGAACCCGTCATGGCCCTCGGGATCGAGCGCGCGGCCGATGACGGCCTGATCGTTCGCACGGCGCGCGGACCCAACGGCAGTACTGCACAGGGCTTCGCGCGCTTCGCTGCCGACGGGGCGCCGCTCGGCGCGATCGAGCTGGGACCGGAGTGGCGCCACACGTACGTCCTCCCGGTCGAGGATGACGTCGTGCTCGTCTCCTTGCCGGACGCGGACTCGCCGAGCTTGATGGCGCGGATGGCGGCCGACACCGGCGCGGTCGAGTGGCTGACGACCATCGCCGGTACTGCAGGGGACACGATCATTCAGGCCGTCGACATCGGCCCGGTGGGCGACATCCTCATGTCCGGCGTGTCGAACGAGGTCTTCGGCAGCGGCTTCACGCGCATGCACGTCTGGCGCTTCGACCCCGAGGGGGCGCCGGTGTGGAGCCGCGCGACGGACCTCCCTGTGTTCGACGGCGCGTACGCGCTCGAGCTCGGCCCGGACGGGCAGGTGTTCGTGCTGCGCGTCGGCCCCTGGCCCGACGGCCAGACCGACCTCGTCGCCCTCGACTTCGCCACCGGCGCCGATCTGTGGACCGTCACGGTGGCGAAGGCCGACGAACAGCTGCGTTACGCCGCCATCTCCGAGATCGTGGTCGACGACGACGCCCTCTCGTTCGTGGTCGCTCGCAGCGCCCCGGACCAGCTGCGCCTAGAGAGCGTCGGCGTGCAGCGGGTCTCGTTCGACGGCCAGCTGCTGGAGTTCATCCCGCTCGACGTGCCGCCCAACGAGCTCTTCGCGGTCGAGGCGCTGCGCGGCGCCTGCGGCGAGCTGGTCATCCTGTCCAGCTTCCAGGAGCCCTACTGGTTCGGCGCCTTCGCCCCATGAGACCGCTCGGCGTCTCGCGGTGCTCGTTGAGGCGGGTGCATCTCCGAATCGAGTGGTAGCGTCTCACGATACCGGAATGCGCCATCGCTATCGGATGCGCGCGCATTCGGCAGGAGACGCGCGCGCATCGCCGATGCATGCGCGCGCATCCTCGTGCGTCGGCGAAATCGCCGCATCGGACGTACAAGTGCTGGATTTCTTGAGCTCGTCGTTGCCTGTCGCCGTGCTTGCAACCGTCGGCGAGTAACGATTGATCATGAACTCAGCAAAAATACCGACCAGCCTTCGCCTCCGCCTCCAGCGGGCTCTCCTCGCGCACGTCTGCGCCTCCGTGGCCCTGAGCTCCGGGCTCTTCGTCGCCTGCGACGAGGACGAGGCCGTTCTCACCGAGGACGCCGTACCGGTCCTCGCCGGTGCTCCGCTCGAGGACGACGCCGACGATCACGACGGGCCGCCTATCGACACTCAGGACATTGTCCATGTCGAGGGCGCGGATGACGGACCCGAAGTCTTCGTGGGCGTCTCTGGTTTGGGCCAGGCCGAGGTGCTGGTCGAGGGTCGCAGCGGAGAGGTCGCGCTGGTCGCCTCCGAGCTCGATCCGGAGGTCTTGCGGGCGCACGGCGCTGAACCGATGCTGGACTTCAAGATCGCCGACAAGCCGGTGGCCGGCACGATCTCGTCACCCAGCGGATACGGGCATTACTGCAGCATGCTCTACCCGAGCGGCGTCTCGGTGTTAGGGTGGGACGCCGCCGGCAATGACCCGTGCGCCGTGATCATCGCCAACAACGGGGCGGGCGGCACGATCCAGCGGGCCGGGATGATGTCGGCCGCGGGCGCCAACCAGGTCGTGACCCGCTGCGACGGCAATGTGGCTTTCGCCGCCCGTGGCCTGGGGACCGGACCGCTGTCCACCAACTGGAACAACTCGACCGGCCTCAACGGTTGCATTCACACCGTGTCACCGCTGGCGCTCCCGATCTTCGAGATCGGCCCGCTCCCGACCACTGCGACTGTCGACCCAGGCACCGGCGTCGACTTCGCTCGTCCACCGATCACGACGCTGGACACCTCGATGTTCGGCTGGGGCGGCTCTCTGACCTACGGGAGCAGTTCGGCCCAGCTCGTCGACTTCAAGGGCCGCAGGCGCCAGACCCTCACCTGGATCGACGATCACAGCGCGTACGACCTCGGTGTGGCCCGCGGAACCGAGACCTATGCGCTGGCCAACGGCAATGTGATCGCCTCGCGCTGGCTCGACACGAAGTGCACCGGCTCCGACGGGCCGGTTCAGGGCGAGGTCTACATCCGTCATACGGTCGCGCGCAACCCCTCGACCTACAACGAAACATTCGTGGCTGCGTACTTCCATCTGGAGTACCTCTTCCCGCGCGCCCCTGGCGCTGACGTGTTTGCGGGCGACATTCTCGGCCACACCGGCAACATGGGTTGCTCGACCGGACCGCACCTGCACTTCGCGGTCATCCGCGAGACGAACGTCGCCGACGCGCGCTCCTTCACGCTGCAGGTGCCGTTCGGCGTGGGCAACAACGGCTACCCCTACACCATCGATCCCTGGGGCTGGCAGGCTCCGACGGGCGTCGATCCGTGGGGCTCGCGCGCCTCCTCGGGCGGCGCTTTCAGCGTCAACCTTTGGAAGCCAGGCGCCGCGCCCGACACGGATACCTGGGAAGACTGAGCCGGCGACGCTTCATTCGTCCGGAGTCGCAGTATTCAGTTTTTCTGGACACTGTAGCGAAGCGAGGGGCTGCCCGACGGGCACCTGTTACATGCGAGGATCGAACTCGCGGCCTTCAGTGTGACAGACTGACGTGATTACCAATTTCACTAATGTTGGTGTTCCCGCCCACGTGGCAGCCCCTCGCCGGCGAGGATCGCCGGAGCGAGGGGCTCCCGTCAAGCGGCGCGCGCTTCAGTCTTGCTTGCCGGGCTTGCCGTCCTTGGCGGAGGCCTCGCGCGCGCGCATGCCGTCGGTGGTGCGCGAGATCGGGGTGCCGCGCACGAGCTGGGACAGCAGCTCGGCCGGGCTCTTGCCGCCGAGCAGGGCGACCAGGTTCATGTTGCTGGCGGCGGCCTTGAGGACCTCGCTGTCGGCGGCGGCCTGCAGCGCGCCGACCAACTCGTGCTGCAGGGCGCCGAGGCGGACGGCGTCGGCCTGGGCGAGCGCGGCCGCGCGGGCCTGCTCGACCTCGGCGAGGGCGCGCGCGTGCGCCTCGGCGGCGCGATCGACCAGGCCGCGCGACTTGGCCTCGGACTCGGCGGCGAGCACCCGCGCGGCGGCGGACAGCTCGCCTTGCTCGCGCTCGCGGTCACGCGTGGCCTCGAAGGCGAGGCGCTCGAGCTGTTGCTTGTAGCGGAGGACGTCGGCGTCGCGGCCGGCGGACAGCTGCTGCTTGAGGGCGACGACGACATGCTCGTCCTGGGCCTCGAGCTTGTTGGTCTCGGCCATGCGCTGGCTGGCGCCGCGCTGCAGGGCGTGCTCGTCGGCGTCGAGGGCGTCGCGCAGGCGGGTGGAGTCGAGGCGGCGGCGCGACTGTTGATCTTGCAGCTGCAGGGACACTGCCTCGCGCTGGACGTTGGCGAACAGCTCGGCGAGGGCGGGGTCGGCGACCTGGAAGCCGAGCACGTCGACGCCGCTCAGGACCATGCCGTTGTCGGCGAAGCGCAGCAGGCCGTCGTCGCCCTCGAGCAGGGTCTTGCGCACGACCGCGGGGAACTCGATCAGCAGCTGCGTGGCCGACAGGGCGCGCGTCGCCTCGCGCACGCGGGCGCGCACGGTGTCGGCGAGCAGCTTGACCGGATCCTCGACGTGGAACCACCGCTCGGGCTCGCCCTCGAAGTGGCCGGCGAGGCCGAGCTTGACCCTGAAGCGGACGAAGTCGGCCGACTCGATCTCGAAGTTGTCGGCGACGCGCCCGCCCTGCACGCGCAGGAAGCAGGTGGTGACGGTGGTGTGGCCGTCCTTGGTCTTGCCCTTCGACAGCTTGAGCGCGGTCAGCTGCTCCTCGTAGTCGAGCAGCTCGGTGCGCGGGCCGACGACGACGCGCCGGCCGTGCCGCGAGGTGATCAGCACCGCCTCGTTGTTGGGCACGATGACCGACAGCGCCCACGGGGTGACGACCTCGGCGGTGGTGAGCTTGTGCGGCTCGGCGTGGCCGATCCACAGGTTCCACTTGTCGTGCGGGACCCGCCGCTGCACGTGCTCCTCGCCGCGCGGGTCGACGAGGTACGAGGTCTCGCCGCGGACCATCTTGACCATGCCGGTCCGCTGGTCGCGGACGTAGACGCCCGACTTCTGGTCGATGCCGATGGCGTTGATGACGACTGCGTCGTGATCGTTGCCGACGTGCGGCTCGCGGGTGACCGGGTTCAACACCTCGGCTTCGATGAACGGGAAGAACACGCTCGGCAGGCCGCGCACCAGCAGCTCGGCGCCGGCCTCGTAGTGGTCGCGGTCGAGCGGGGTGCCCGGCGGGAGCCGCTTGCTCAGCTCGTCGCGCGCGATCGGGGTGATGATGCGGAGGTACAGCGCCTGGTGCTCGCCGAGCTCGTAGGCGTCGTAGACCCGCCGCCGCGAGCCGCGCTGCAGGAAGGTGTCGTGCGGGCCGGGGAACACGCGCGCGGGGCCGCGGACGATCCGCGGGTTGCCGTCGGCGTCGAACAGGAAGCAGAAGTTCTTGGGCCCGAGGACGACGGCTCGCCGCGCGTACGGGTCGGCCGCGACGCCGCGCCCGCCGTCGGCGGTGCGCTGCCGCTTCTGCGCGGCGCGGTCGTTCCACGCCTCGTCGAGGGTCGCGAGGATCACGCCGCGCTCGCCGCTGGTGTAGTCCTGGCGGTGGCGGATCTCGTTCTTGACGACGCTGAACTGCTTGACCGACATGCCCTCGCCGACCTGGGCCAGCAGCTTGGCCAGCTCCTCCTGCGCGGCCGCGGGCAGGGTCGTCACGCCGTCCTCGTCGCGGCCGCGGCCCTCGGTCTCCTCGAGCGCGGGCACGACCTCGATGCCGGTCGGCGGGATGAAGAACTGAGTGTGACGGCCCTGGATGACGATCCGCTGGCCGATCCGCAGCTGCGTCGGGTGGGCCTTGGTGGCCGGCTCGGGCTGGCTGCGCCGGGCGGTGTTGTCCTCGGCGCCGTCGATGACGACGCTCGAGAGGCCGGCCGACTCGATCACGAGGCGGTAGTAGGGGGCGGTCTCGTCGAGCGGACCGACGACCTCGACCAGGAGGTATTGATTGGCGTTGAGCTTGTGCGCCGGGCGGACCTCGGCGGATTGACCGGGCCACAAGGCGAAGGCGCACGGGCCGGGGATGATCTTCTTGGTCCCGAGCCGTAGCTCCTTCTCCTTGTTGCCGCCGGGCACGTACGAGCCGTTGGGCCCCTCGGGGTGGTCGGCGACGACGGGGTTCTCGAGCAGGACGTACTCGCCGTCGCGGGCGATGATGAAGGGCCGCGCCTCCATCGGCGCCGGCTCGTAGCCGCCGCGCCCGTTGGACCGCACGATCCGGTCGTTGGCGCTGGGCGTGAACTCGGTCGGCCCGATATGCGTGAGGATCTCGCCCGACGTCTCGTTGAGCGACCACAAAAAGGAGCGACGTGGGACTGGGATCTTCTGCCGATTCTCGATGGCCATCTTCGATCTCGCTGAGGGCCGGCAGGATAGTCCGCGGCCGCGGCGATCGGAAGCGCCGCCGAGAGGCGCTCGCGCGCGCGGACGTAGGACGCGCGCGGGGCCGCGCGGGCCGGTTTCACGCGGATGTCACGTCGGCGTCAGGCCGCCTTCACGCCAATTTTGGGGCAGATGTCCTGCATGACGCAGTTCGGGCAGTCGGGCTTCTTGGCGGTGCACACGTAGCGGCCGAGCAGGATGATGGCCGGGCCGAAGAAGGTCCAGTCGTCCTGGGGGACGAGGCGCATCAGATCGCGCTCGATGTCGCCGGGGTCGCGGTGCTCGGACAGGCCCATGCGCCCGGACAGGCGGATGACGTGGGTGTCGACGATGACGCCCGAAGGTATGTTGAAACATGTCGCAAGGACCACGTTGGCGGTCTTGCGGGCGACGCCGGGCAGGCGCACCAGGGCCTCGATCGACTGCGGGACCTCGCCGCCGTACTCGTCGACGAGCATGCGGCAGGCGTTCTTGATCGACTTGGCCTTCTGGCGGTAGGTGCCGGTCGGGCGCACGGCCTCCTCGAGCTCGGCGAGGTCGGCGTCGGCGAACGCCTGGGCGTCGGGGTAGCGCGGGAACAGGGTCCGGGTCACGGCGTTGACCCGCTCGTCGGTGCACTGGGCGGCCAGGATCGTGGCCACCAGCATGTGCACCGGGGTGTCCCAGTCGAGCTCGTAGCGAGCGTCGGGGTAGCTCTGGCGCAGGCGGTCGAGGAGCACGTCGATGTCGGGTCGCTGCATGGCGGGCGCATTATGCCCCGGATGTCGCGGCCGCGGCGCGCTCCGCGGCCGGCCGTCCGCCGGCTGGTCCGGACCGGATCACGCGGTTTTCCCCGGCGGGCCGCAGTCCGCTAGACTCCCGCGCGGATGGCCGAGACCGCACCGCCCCAGGGCCTGCAGCGCTACCAGATCATGGAGCCCCTCGGCGCGGGGGCGCAGGGGCGCACGTTCCGCGCGATCGACCGCCAGACGGGCGCGGCGGTGGCGGTCAAGGTGCTGCACCTGCGCTCGCTCGGCGGCGACTGGAAGCCGTTCGACCTGTTCGAGCGCGAGTGCCAGGCGCTCGAGTCGCTGTCGCACCCGGGCATCCCTCGCTACGTCGATCGCTACACCAGCGAGACCAGCGGCGACTTCTTCCTGGTGATGGAGCTGGTCGAAGGGACACCTCTGTCGCAGCGCCTCGGCCGGCCCGGCGATCCGGCCGAGCTGCTGCGCTGGCTGACCGCGGCGCTCGACATCCTCGAGTACCTGCACGGCCGCCAGCCGGCGGTGATCCACCGCGACATCAAGCCGTCGAACCTGATCGTGCGGCCCGACGGGCGCCTGTGCCTGATCGACTTCGGCGGGGTGCGCCTGGCGGTGCGGCCCGACGGCGGCTCGACGATGATCGGGACGTTCGGCTACATGGCGCCGGAGCAGCTGCACGGCGAGGCGACCCCGGCGACCGACATCTACGCGCTGGGCGCGACGATCGCGGCCCTGGCGGCGGGGCTCCCGGCCGACCAGCTGCCGCGCAAGGGGCTGCAGATCGACGTCGAGCGCTGCGTGGCGCCGGGCCGGCTGCGAGATGTCCTTTCGGCCATGTTGGAGCCGGACCCGACGCGCCGCCTGGCCTCCTCGGCGGCGGTGCGCGCGGCCCTCGGGGCGTCGGCCCGCCCGCCGCGGTCGCAGCCGTCCGAGCCCCGGCGGGCGGCGTCGTCGTCGTCGGCGTCGTCGCAGGCGCTCGAGCACGCGCCGGCGCCCGACTACCCGGCGCTGCGCAGCCTGCCGAAGTTCCTGCGGGTGTTCGTGTGGCTGTGGGCGTGGATGGCCACCGGCCTGTTCTTCCTGATCGAGTTCGTGTTCGTGCCGACGGTGTTCGCCCTGCAGGCGTCCGGCCGCCGCTACAAGAAGAAGGCGCACCGCCTCAAGCGCCTGCGCGCCCGCGAGGCCGACGCGCTCAGCTCGGTGCAGCGGATCCGCCGGCGCCTGCAGGCGATCGCCACCAACAGCGACCCGCGCGACCGGCCGGCCCTGCCCGAGGGTCGCGAGCGCCGCTGAGCCGCGCCGCCGAAAGTAAAACGGACATGGCCCGAAGGCCATGTCCGTGCAACCGTCCGTCTCGACCAGGCGCGCCCGTCCGTGGACGCATGGTGTGAGGGACATGTCTGGAGAGACATGCCCTCACGTCGAGCTCACTTGGGCGCCGGCGGCGGCGGGTTGGTGGTCGGGGCGGGGGTGCCGGCGGCGGGCGGCGTGGCCTCGGCCGGCGGGGTGGTGGCGTCGGCCGGGTCGGCCGGGGCGTCGCCGGCGGGCTCGGCCGGCGGCGGGTTCTCGAGCGCCGGATCGACGGGAGCGGGCTCGACGGGCGTCGACTCGGTCGCGGCGGGCTCCGGCGTGGCGGTGTCGGTCTGCTGCTTGTTGCAGCCGCTCATCAGCGAGGTTCCCGAGACGGCCATGATCACCGTCGTGATCGCAGCGACGATGGTGTGCTTCGAATTGCGCATGTTGTCCTTTCGGGGAGGTTGCAATCAGGTAACCCAGCCTCGCAGTCGTGGTAAAGCAAAATCATCACAGTAAATCGATTGGGGGCCCGGGGCGACAATCGCCAGCGGGCTCTGCCAGGAATCCGAGGCGCGGCGAGCTCGCATAACCGCAATAAATGGCGAATGCGCATGGACCGCCGCGAATCGTATTTCCGGGAAATCGAGGTGCGGGAATCGCCGCGAGGACGCTGTCTGGCCAATGGAGGAAGGCCAGCCAGGGGCCGCCCCCATGGTCAAACCCGCTTGCCGACGAACGCGCGATCGAGGGCGCCGCTCGCCGAGCGGACGAGCGAACTCAGCTGTGGCGAATCCGACGTCGGCGAGCAACGCGTGCCGGGTGACCCGCGAGCACAGGCCCCTCGACATGGGGTGCCGTGCACCGCCTCGACCGCGAGGTCGTCGCGCAGGACGAACGCGAATTCTACCTGGACGAGGTCGTCGCCCGGTCGGGGGCCCCGCTCCATTGAATGCCGCGCATGACCCGGGTCTCCTCCAGCAATTCGGTGGACTCGACGAAATCGTCGCGGTGATCCTCGTACGGATCGATGAGGCGAGACCCCGCGCCGCTCAGCCGCGCAGGACCCGGGCCAGCAGGCCGAGGCCCATGTTGGCGGTGTTGCAGGCGATCATGACGACGCCGACCCACCAGAACCGCCGGCGCACCGCCGGCAGCTCGTCCTCGCGGGCGAACACGCGGCGCGGCCACAGGGTGAAGGTGACGTGCAGGAACAGCGCGAGCGAGACGAGCAGCAGGACGACCTTGGCGGCGACGAGCCAGGTCCACGGCGCGCCGGCGTCGGCGTGGGCCACGGCGAGGGCGACGCCGCTGGCGACGATCGCGGCGATGCCGGCGAGGACCTTGTAGCGCGCGCCGTGGACGACGCTGAAGATGAAGTCCTCGAACTCGCTGGCGCGGCTGAAGAACCGCTCGGCCCGCGGGTGCAGGATGAACACGCTGAACACCATGGCGCCGATCCACACGCCGCCGCCGAGGGCGTGGACCGCGATCGGCAACACTCCCGCGAGCGCCGTGCTCATCGCCAGCGGCAGGCTATCACGCGGGGCGGGCGGTGGTCGCGGGTTGCTCGCTGCGCAGGGCCGCGCGCAGGGGCCCGGCTGCTGCGTCACCTTCGCGGCTGCGGCCGGGCGGCGGAGATCGTCGGTTTCGCTGGTCGGGCCGCGGGGTTTTTCCGCGAGCCGCGTGCGGAGCTGGCGGACGAAGATGATCGTGACTTCATCCGGCGCGCGCAAGGCGTGCGGCGGAAACCGAGTAGGATCCGCCGCCGGAGCATCCTCGCATGAACCTCTTCGACATCTCGATCCCGCACATGAGCCGCACTCTGGGTCAGGTCCCGGTGTGGCTCGACAAGGCCCAGGCGCACGCGGACCAGCGGAAGTTCGACGTCAACGTGCTGCTCACCGCCCGGCTGGCGCCCGATCAGTGGCACTTCACGCGGCAGATCCAGGCGATCGTGTTGGCGCCGCTGCGGCTGGCCAACCTGCTGCGCGGGCAGGCGCCGCCGGATCTCTTCGAGCTCGAGCCGACGATCGCGGCCGTGCGCGCCTGCGTGGCCGAGACCCGCGAGAAGCTCGACAAGCTGCGCAGCGAGGAGTTCGCGGGCATCGAGGGGCGGGTGATCCCGCTGCCGTTCCTGCCGGGCAAGGGCCTGGAGGCGTCGGACTTCGTGCAGCAGTTCGCGCTGCCGAACTTCCACTTCCACGCAGTGACCGCGTACTCGATCCTGCGGCACAACGGGGTCGACGTCGGCAAGCCCGACTTCCTCGCGCCGCTTTCGCTCCGCGACCTCTGAGCGGGCTGTGACGCGGCGCAACGATCGCCGCGCGCGGGCTGCGGAGGCGGGGCGGGTCGGGGCGGGCGCGTGATAGAGTCCGCGCGCGCATGAGCTCCGATCCCGACGTGTTCGACTACGTGATCCTCGGCGGCGGCTCGGCCGGCTGCGTGCTGGCCGGGCGGCTGTCCGAAGATCCTTCCGTGCGGGTCCTCTTGCTCGAGACGGGCGACCGGGCCGAGCGGCACCCAGAGACGCTGCGGGCCGACGGGTACAAGGACGCGTTCGTCAACGACGCGCTGCTGCACCACCGCTTCAGCGTGCCGCAGAAGCACTGCGGCCGGCGCCCGCTGTTCCTCGGCTCGGGCCGCGGGATGGGCGGCAGCGGCTCGATCAACGCGATGGTGTACCTGCGCGGCTCCGAGGCCGACTTCCGCGCGTGGGACGTGCCGGGCTGGGGCTGGTCCGACGTCGTGCCGGCCTACGAGCAGCTCGAGCGCGTGCTCGACGTGCGCCCGCGCGAGCCGACCGAGTTCACGGAGGCGTGCATCGCCAGCGCCGAGTCGGCGGGTTTTTACCGCGAGCGCGACCTCGACAACGGCGCGCTGCTCGGCGCGCTCGGCTACGAGGCGATGAACTACCGCGGCGAGCAGCGGCGCAGCGCCTACGTCGCGTTCGTGCAGCCGCACCTCGACCGCATCAACCTGGTCGTACGGACAGGTGCGCACGCGCACCGGCTGGTGCTCGACGACCGCCGGCGGGTGGTCGCGGTCGAGTACGAGGAGGGCGGGGCGCTGCGCACGGCGAAGGTCCGGCGCGAGGCGGTGCTGTGCGCCGGGGCGCTCGAGTCGCCGAAGCTGCTCATGCTGTCGGGGGTCGGCCCGCGCGACGGGCTGCGCGCGCACGGGGTCGAGCCTCTGTTCGATCTGCCGGGCGTCGGCGAGAACCTGCACGACCACCCGAACGTGCAGCTGTTCTACCTCGGCAAGCGCGAGGTCGACTGCAACTACCCGCAGCTGTACGGGTTCCACCGCGCGCTGCCGGACAGCGACCTGCCGCCCGACCAGGCCGACACTTGTTATGTGTTCTACCCGGCGCGCTCGTCGTTCCGCGAGGCGACGATGCGCATGGTCCCGGCGCTGACGGTGCCGCCGGCGCTGTACCGGCGGACCGCGCTGCCGCGGGTGGTCAAGGCCGGCGTCGGCCTGGCCTTTCGGCCAGGTTTCGTCCGGCGCGCGGTCGAGCGGGTCTACGGGGTGGTGGTGATCCTCGGCAAGCCGAAGAGCCGCGGCACGGTCAAGCTGGCGTCCGCCGACCCGCGCGCCTTCGCGGCCATCGACCCGGCCTACTTCGCCGACCCGCAGGACCTGCAGGCGATGATCGCCGGGGTCCGCCTGGCCCGCCGGATCGCCGACGGCGCCGGCCTGCGCCCGTATCAGGGCCGCGAGGTGCTGCCGGGCCGCTTCCTCGAGTCCGACGCGGCGCTGGCCGCGTTCGTGCGCCGGATGGCGATGACGACCTACCACTACGCCGGGACATGTCGCATGGGACAGGTCGCCGGCAGCGTCGTCGACCCGCAGCTGCGCGTGCGCGGGCTCGAGAACCTGCGGGTGGCCGACGCGTCGATCATCCCCGAGGTGCCGGTGTCGGCGCTCAACGCCCCGAGCATGATGATCGGCTGGCGCGCGGCCGACCTGCTGCGCGCGGCCGCGGCCGGCTGAGGGACGAGGCGAGCGACGATGACTGCGACCGACGCGCCGTGGTCATGGGACGCGTATCTGGCGCGCTGGGGCCTCGTGGCCGACGGCGCGGAGATCGTGACGCACGCGGCGCGGCTGCTGCCGGTCAAGCGGGGCGACGAGCCGGCGATGCTCAAGGTCGCGACCGAGCCTGACGAGCGCCACGGCCACCTCCTGCTGCGCTGGTGGGACGGGGAGGGCGCGGCGCGGCTGTACGAGGCCGAGGGCGCGGCGCTGCTGCTCGAGCGGGCGACTGGCACGCGCTCGCTCGCCGAGCTGGCGCGCACCGGCGGCGACGAGGAGGCGACGATCGTCCTGTGCGACGCCCTCGCGGCGCTGCACCGGCCGCGGGCCACGCCGATCCCCGCCGGCCTGGTCGACCTGCCGACGTGGTTCTCGGCCCTGGGGCCCGGCGCGCGCCGTCACGGCGGCCTGCTGCGCGAGGCCCTGGCGGCGGCGTCGCGGCTGCTCGCCGACCTGCGCGAGGTGCGGCCGCTCCACGGCGACCTGCACCACGACAACCTGCTCGACTTCGGCGCGCGCGGCTGGCTGGCGATCGACCCCAAGCACCTCCTCGGCGACCCGGGCTTCGACTACGCCAACATCTTTTCCAATCCGGACATGGCCGGCGGGCCGCCGGTGGCCGTCCACGAGCGGGTGTTCCACCGCCGGCTGGAGCTCGTCACGCAGCGGTCCGGCATCGCGCGCGCGCGCCTGCTCGAGTGGATCCTCGCCTGGTCCGGGCTGTCGGCCGCGTGGATCCTCGACGACGGCGACGAGGCGACGATCGATCTCCGGATCGCCGAGCTCGCCGCGCGCGCGTCGAGCGAGTGACCTTCGCCATGTCCGAAGGGACATGTCCGTGATGTCAGGCGCCTCACGCCGCGGAGGCGTCGGGGAGCAGGCCGAGGCGGACCTTGGCGCGGCGGCGGGACAGCTCCGCGAGCTCGTTTTCGTAGAAGAACTCGGGCGCGCCGAAGGCGGGGCGCAGCTCGCTCACCCAGGCCGCGTCGGGGTCGTACTCGGCGAGGAAGATCCGTCCGACCCACTCCGGGTTGCGCCCCTGGAGCATCCGCAGCACGAAGTACTGTTTGTCGTCGATCTCCGTCACCCCGTCGAGGAGGACCTTGCCGGGCGTGGCCGACATCGACGGGCCGCGGACGCTGCGACACAGGCCGGACAGCTGGCGGTAGGCGCCCTGATAGATCTGCAGCGCGCGCGCCAGCGGGACCTTGAAGTACTCCTTCGGGCCCGTGTCGCGCTCGATGAACATGTAGTAAGGGACAGCGCCCAGGCGCACCTGTGCGCGCCACAGGTCGGCCCACACCGAGGCGTCGTCGTTGACGCGGCGGATCAGCGGGGCCTGGCAGCGGACGACGGCGCCGGTCTCGCGCACGCGCTGCAGCGCCGCGGCGGCGGCCGGCGTGGCGAGCTCGCGCGGGTGGCTGTAGTGGGCCATCACTGCGACGTGCTTGCCGGCGGCCTGGATCTCGGCGAAGAGGCGCAGCAGGTCGTCGGCGTCGGGGTCGGTGAGGAAGCGGGCCGGCCAGTAGGCGAGCGCCTTGGTGCCGAAGCGGATGTGCGCGAGGTTCGGCAGGTCGGCGCGCAGGAGCGGTTCGACGTAGCGACGGAGCACGCTCGTGCGCATCACCAGCGGGTCGCCGCCGGTGAACAGCACGTCGGTGACCTCGCGGTGGCGCGTGAGGTAGTCGACGAGGGTCTGGGCCTCGCGGGCGGCGAACTTGAGGTCCTCGAGGCCGACGAACTGGGCCCAGCGGAAGCAGTAGGTGCAGTAGGCGTGGCAGGTCTGGCCCTGCGCCGGGAAGAACAGCACCGTCTGGCGGTACTTGTGCTGCAGCCCGCGCCGTTCGACCCCGTCCTCGATCGGCACGTTGAGGTCGATCTGGCCGGCCGGGTGCGGATTCATCGCCATCTGGATCGCCCGCGCCCGCGCCTGCAGCTCGGCCTCGCTGCCGCTGCGCACGAGGTCGACCAGAGCGGCCACGTCGGCCTCGTCGAGCATCTCCGGCTGCGGGATCGTCAATTGATAGATGGGGTCGTCGGGGGCGCGCGACCAATCGATCAGGTGCTCGAGCACGTAGGCGTTGACGCGGAACGGCAGGACCTGCGCGACCGCCCGCAGCCGCAGCCGCGCGTCGGCCGACAGGGCCGACAGTTGAGGAATTGCGTCGATGTCCCGGGCGGTGAACGCCCGGTATGCACCCAGATTGAACGCGCCGTCCGGCATCCGCCAAACCCTCCGCGAAAGCGCTCGAGCGCGCCGAGGCGGCTCCAGCGAGTGGATGTCTCTTCGGACAGGCGCAGGCGACCTCGGGACGAACGCCGCTCGAACGGGCCGCGCTCTGCCGACGCCGGGCCGGGCCCGCCGCGATGGTGATTTAGCGACAACTTAACACGCAACCGAGGCTCAGCGCAAGACAGAATCGACGGTGACGTTACGCAATCGTATTGACGAACCGAGATTCGGCGCAGTGGTGATTCGTCGATTACGCCCGATTACGCGGATGTAAGGCCCGTGTAATGCAGTAGGCGCGAATCGTGCGCGTGTCCTATGGGACATGTCCATGGGGACAGCAAGCTTGCCGCCGGTGCGACCTCGCGGTATACCGGGCGCCTGTGTGAGGCGCGGGCGATGCGGCCGCGCCTCGCCGGAGGGAGAACGAAGCATGTGTGGAATCCTCGCGGTCTTCGGGGCCGTCGACGACGCGATCCTCTCGCAGGCGATGACCGCGAGCGAGCGCCTCAGCCACCGCGGTCCGGACGGCCACGGGGTCCACTACCAGCGGGGCGTCGGCGCGCTGCTGCACCGGCGGCTCTCGATCATGGACCCGGAGGCGGGGCGCCAGCCGCTGTTCGGCCGCGACGGCGGCGCGCTCGTGCACAACGGCGAGATCTACAACCATGCGGCGCTGCGGGCCGGGCTGCAGGCGGCGGGGCGGGTGTTCCGCAGCGGCTCCGACAGCGAGGTGCTGGTCCACCTCTACGAGGCCCGCGGCGACGCCTTCGTGTCGGAGCTCGACGGCGTGTTCGCGTTCGCGGCCATGCGCGACGACGACTGGCTGGTCGCGCGCGACCCGATCGGCGTAAAGCCGCTCTACTACGGCCGCGACCCGGCCGGCAACCTGTGGTTCTCCTCCGAGCTCAAGGCGCTGGTCGACCACTGCGCGTGGTTCAAGGTGTTCCCGCCCGGGCACGTCTACACCGGGCGCGGCGGCCTGCGCCGCTGGTATGAACGGACATGGCTCGGAGGACAGGTCGACTATCGCGGCGACGCCGCCGGCCTGCGCGAGCGCTTCGAGGCGGCCGTCGACAAGCGGCTGATGAGCGACGTGCCGCTCGGCGTGCTGCTGTCGGGCGGGCTCGACTCGAGCCTGGTGGCCGCGCTGGCGGCCCGCCTGGTGCGGCGGCGCGGCGCGGGCGCGCGGCTCAAGTCGTTCGCCATCGGCGTCGACGGCGACTCGCCCGACCTGCGGGCGGCGCGGGAGGTCGCGGCCTTCATCGACACCGAGCACCACGAGGTCCGGCTCGACCTCGACGACGGCGTCGAGGCGCTACGCGACATCATCTGGCACACCGAGTCGTACGACATCCCGACGGTGCGCGCGAGCGTGCCGATGTACCGCCTGAGCCGCTACATCCGCGACCAGGGGGTCAAGGTGGTGCTGTCGGGCGAGGGCTCCGACGAGGTGTTCGGCGGCTACCTCTACTTCTACTTCGCCGACGGCGCCGACGCGTTTCACCGCGAGACGGTCGAGCGGGTCCAGAACCTCCACTTCAGCGACGTCCTGCGGGCCGACAAGAGCACGATGGCGCACGGCGTCGAGGCCCGGGTGCCGTTCCTCGACCTCGCGTTCCTCGACCTGGCGATGACGATCGATCCGGCGCTCAAGCGGCCGCTCGCGCCCGAGGCCGGGCGCGAGGGGCGGATGGAGAAGGCGCTGCTGCGGGCCGCGTTCGCCGATCCGTCCGATCCGCTGTTGCCGCCGGCGGTGCTGTGGCGGCAAAAGGAGCAGTTCTCCGACGGCGTCGGCTACGGCTGGGTCGAGCGGCTCAAGGCCCACGCCGAGGCGGTGGTGTCCGACCTCGAGCTGGCCGAGGCCGGCGAGCGGTTCCCGCACGAGGCGCCGACCACCAAGGAGGGCTACCTCTACCGGGCGCTGTTCGCGGCGCTGTTCCCCGGCGAACACGCGGCCCGTTGTGTGCGACGATGGGTCCCGCGCTGGCAGGCCGACGCCGACAGCTCGGGGCGGGCCAACCCGCTCCACGCCAGCGCTGTCCGAAAGGCCAGGTGAATCGTGCAAGGACGTCCGAGCCTCAACCTCCAGGTCCGCGGCCTCTCGCCGTCGGCCACAGTGTCGATCAACGAGCGCAGCAACGACCTCGTGGCCGCCGGCCGCGAGGTGTTCAAGCTCGGCCTCGGCCAGTCGCCGTTCCCCGTGCCCGACAGCGTCGTCGAGGCCCTGCGCGCCCACGCGACCCGCAAGGAGTACATGCCCGTGCGCGGCCTGCCGGCGCTGCGCGACGCGGTCGCCGCCTATCACCAGCGCAGCGTCGGCGGCGAGCGCGAGTACAGCGGCGAGCACGTGCTGGTCGCCCCGGGCAGCAAGGAGCTGATGTTCATCACCCAGCTGGCGTTCTACGGCGACCTGGTGCTGCCGTCGCCGGCGTGGGTGTCGTACTCGCCGCAGGCGCGCATCATCGGCCGGCAGGTCGTGTGGGTGCCGACGCGCGCGGAGGACGGCTGGAAGCTGCGCCCCGCGGACCTCGACGCGCTGTGCCGCCGCGACCGGGGGCGGCCGCGCGTCCTCATCCTCAATTACCCGGCGAACCCGACCGGCCAGACCTACGAGGCCGACGAGCTCGCGGCGCTGGCCGAGGTCCTGCGCGCGCACGAGGTGCTCGTGGTGTCCGACGAGATCTACGGCGAGCTCCACCACGACGGCGCCCACACCTCGATCGCCCGGTTCTACCCGGAGGGCACGATCATCAGCTCGGGCCTCAGCAAGTGGTGCGGCGCCGGCGGCTGGCGCCTCGGCACGTTCCTGTTCCCGCGCGAGCTCGAGTGGCTGCAGCGGGCCATGGTCGCGGTCGCCAGCGAGACGTACACGTCGACCAGCGCGCCGATCCAGTGCGCCGCGGTCACCGCGTTCGCCTTCGGCCCCGACATCGCCGCCTACGTCGCCCAGGAGCAGGCAATTTTAAAAGCCCTGGGGGCCTGGTGTCATCAGCGCCTGCTCGCGGCCGGCGTCGCCTGCGCCGCGCCCCGCGGCGGGTTCTATCTGTTCCCGGAATTCGACGCGCGCGCCGATTCGCTGCGGCGGCGCGGGATCGCCGGCGGCGAGGCGCTGTGCGAGCGCCTGCTCGAAGAGACAGGTGTGGCGATTCTTCCCGGCAGCGACTTCGGCCGGCCGCCGGGCGACCTCACCGCGAGGCTCGCCTACGTCGACTTCGACGGCGCGGCCGCGCTGGCCGCTCACACGGATCAGCCGATCGACGAGGCCTGGCTGCGGCGGTTCATGCCGCGGGTGCTGACGGCGATCGATCGCATCGCCGAGTTCGTCGCCTGACGCGCTCGTCGGCCCGCGTTCAAGCCGCGGGCTCGTCGGGCGTGAAGCCCGAGGAATAATCGGCGTGGACCACCAGGAGCGCGGTCCACGACTCCACGCCGGTGTCCTCGTCGGTCTCGAACAGCAGGCGGGCGCCGGCGGGGATCTCCAGCATGCGGCGGTTGTGCCGGTCGCGTCCGGTGACGAAGGGCACCCGCTCGGCGGTCAGTCGTTCGACGACTGCGTCGTAGCCGGGGACCTCCGGGGCGCCGAGGATCCACGCGTCGATCTCGCGCTCGCCATCGGCCTCGAGCTCGACGAGCCAGTCGTGGAAGAGCGTGTAGACGAGGTCGCCGTCGAGGAAGAGCTCGAAGTTGCCGTAGCGCCAGATCTCCGTGCCGCCGATGCCGGCCACCAGCTCGCTGGGCGGGCCGAGCCGGTCGAGGACGGTGTTGCGATCGTCGCCCGGGCGTACGCCGCCGAGCTGACCTTCGACCACGAGGTTGCGGATGGAGAACGGGATCACGGTGCGTCGACGGTAACACGGAGTCGCGCCGCGCAGGGCAGCGAGCCGGACAGGTTCGACACGAGCGCGCGGGGCAAGAGCAGGGCGGACGCGGCCGCGGTGACCTGCACGAGCTCGCGCGCGTCGCCGGGCAGACTGCGCCCGTCCGGCCGAGGATATCGCCGGCCGCGACCGTCGACGACGCGGCGTCTTGCCTGGCGGTCAGGCGCGGTGCGATGAAGGATCGCCGAGCGGCGGGCCCGCCCGCGGCGACGAACTCGACCGCGACCGCGGCAGGCTCGACCGCCCGAACGGCGATTGGCGGCGGCCCTGGTGCGATGATTCGCGAACTCCCCCCATTCGTTGCAGCGGCAAGGGATCGCGCTACGCTCCGGTCGGTCCTTGCGGAGGAGAAAACCATGGAGTTCATCTGGACATTGATCGTGGGCCTGATCGCGGGCGCCCTCGCCAAGCTGGTCATGCCGGGTAAGGATGCGGGCGGTGTCATCGCCACCATGCTCCTCGGCATCGCCGGCTCGTTCGTCGCCGCCTTCCTCGGGCGCGCGCTCGGCTGGTACGCGCACGTCAACGAGGGGCCGGGCATCATCGCCTCGATCATCGGCGCGCTGGTGCTGCTCGCCATCTACCGCCTCGCCGTCGGCCGCAGCATCCGCGGCTGACTTCGGCCTGCGGCGGCTGACTACGGCGTTTAGGCGGCTCGACTTCGCCGGCGGCGGGCGGACGCGCGGTCCTCACCGTGTGAGTAGTTCATCGAGGGCCAGCATCCACTCGCCGGCCGGCGTCACCACCCACGCGCCCGCGGTCAGCCGGGCGCGCACGGCCGCCGCGGCCTCGACCGGCAGGGCGTCGACGATCGCCATCGGGGCGAGCTGAGCGAATGGGACGTCGTCGGCCAGCCGACGACAGCCCTCTGGCCACGAGGCCAGGGCGACCCGTCGACCCTGCCGGTCGAGGACCGGCTGCAAACCAGGCACGTCCGCCGCGAGCAGGGCGTCGAGGGCGATGTCGTCCCAGGCGGGCGCGGCCTCGACGACCACGCCGTGGCCGGACAAGCCTGAATCATCGGACATGACCCCAGGTTCCTGTCCCATGGGCTCTGTACTCATGGACAGGTCCCGAAGGTCCGCCACGCGCCGGCGCATGCGCGCGAGCAGGGCGGCGGCGTCGGGCCGCTTGCCGGGGTCGGGGTCGAGCGCGTCCTCGACGACCGCGCGAGCCTCGGGCGCGGCCCCGCCGAGGCTGCCGGCGACGAGGGCGACCAGCAGGGCGGCGGCGCCGTAGATGTCGCTGGCGGCCGAGGGCGGCCCGCCGGCGCGGACCTCGGGGGCGGTGATCGTCAGCAGCTCCTCGAGCGCGCCGGTGCGGGTGGCGATGAGGCCGGCGATCGCGTCGGCGCCGAACGGGCCGAGCAGCGGGCGCCCGGCGGCGTCGCACACCAGCTGGGCCGGCAGCAGCGAGCCGTGGACCAGGCCGCGGGCGTGCGCGGCGACCAGGCCCTCGAGCAAGAAGGCGACCAGGGCGCGGGCCCGCGGCAGCGGCATGCCGGGCGGGCGGATCAGCGCCCGCAGGTTGTTGCCGGCCTCGTACGGCAGGATCAGGATCCCGGCGCGGGCGTCGAACTGGACGATGCCGCGGATCGCCGGGTGCTCGAGCGCGGCGGCGGCGGTGGCCCGGCGGTGGAACGCCTCGAGCGCGTCCTGGACCGCCGGGTCGGCGGCGCCGCCCTCCTGCAGCTCGGCGAGGAGGAGGTGGATCTCGACCTCGGCGAGGGTGACGCGGTCGGTGCCCTCGTAGGCGGCGCCAGGAAGCTGGCCGGCAGCGAGGCGCGGACGAGGAAGCGCGCCGGCACGGGAGCGCCCTCGGGGGCCTCGCCGCGGCCCTGGAGGACGATCTGGGCCGCGAGGTCGTGCCCCAGAGCCCCGAGGCCGCGGGCCAGGAGGCGGCTCAGGGCGGCGCGGTCGGCCCCGCCGGCGCGGATGGCCGCCTGGGCCCGGCGCACCGCGGCCTCGGCGTCGCCGAGCTCCCACGACAGCTCGGCGGCGAGCTGCAAGGTCGGGCCGTGGCGCTCGGGCAGCGGCTCGAGCAGGGCCAGCGCCTCGCGCACGCGATCGGCGTCGGCGAGCACGCGCGCGGCCCCGAGGCGATCGCCGGCGCGGACGAGGGCGCGGGCGCGGGCCTCGGGGTCGTGGTCGCCGAGGGCGAGGATCCGGGCGGCGTCGGCGTGCCGACCCTTGCGCTGCAGCAGCGCGGCGGCCTGCTGGCGGGTGTCGGCGTCGGCGGCGGCGAACACGGCGATGATGCGGTCGAGGACGTCGGGCCGGCCGAGCTCGATCGCGGCGCGCAGGGCGTCGAGGGGGCGACCGGCGCGGGCGTAGTGCTCGCAGGCGCCGGCGAACTCCCAGATCTGCTCGAGCACCCAGCCGGCCGCGGCGTGCCGGCCCGACAGCGCGAGGGCGTGGGCGAGGGCCTCGTGCCGCCCCTGGGCGAGCATGCGCTGCTCGTCGTCGGTCAGCGGCTCGGGCGGGGCCGGGACGGCCGCCAACTCAGTGCTCCTCCGCGAACAGGTCGCGCGCGAGCTCGCGGTAGAACTCGAGGTGGTCGAACTTGACGTCGGTGACGCCGAGCAGCTGCCCGACCTCGTCGATGTGGTCGGCGATCATCTCGCCGCGGTAGTCGCCCCACTTGGCGCTCTCGACGGTGACGAGGCCGTCGTTGTCGCCGCGCGCGACCTGCAGCACCGCGTAGCCGAGCGCGATCAGGGGGTCGACCAGGTCCTGGCACTTCTTGCCGGGGATCAGGAAGCTGGCGGCGTCGCAGGTGCGGCCGGTGTAGCTGATGTACTGGACCCGCGGGTCGTCAGGGTTGGCGGGGTTGAACTCGTCCTGCATGTAGTGCTCGCTGAGCGAGTAGAACGAGGCCTCCGCGTCCGACTTCTGCTGGGCCGAGACGGCGCCGACGAAGTTGAGAAGGAAGCCGAGCGCGGCCTCGACCCCGCCGGGCGCGAGGCCGAGGGCGAGGTCGGTGATGTACGTGCCGCGGTGCGGGCTGGCGATGGTGACGAGCGCCGAGACGCGGTCGCCGTAGCCGTGGGTGGCGACCACCGCCCGCGAGTCGACGCCGCCCTGGCTGTGGCCGAGGAGGTCGACCTTGCGCGCGCGCTGGGCCACCAGGAACTCGTCGAGCTGCTCGGCGAGCTGGCCGGAGCGCACGGTGGTGCTGTTGTACGGGTCGAGGATCGCTACCTCGATCGGGAAGCCGAGCGACTCGAGCTCGGCGGTGACGCCGTAGAAGTAGGTGATCGGACCTATCGCCTCGAAGCCGGTCCAGCCGTGGACGAGGACGATCGGGAAGCGGGTGGTCTCGCGCTCGCAGCCGATCGAGCACACGAACTCGAGGTTGTAGTCGGCGGCCGCGTCGGGGCTGTCCGATCGGACATGCACCGCGAACTCGCCGGAGCGCGGGACGGCGAAGATCGCCTCGGCCGGGGCCTCGCCGCTGACCAGCGGGGGCGCCAGCGCGGCCTGCCACACCAGCTCGGTCGGCTCGTCGGGGTAGGCGACGGTGGCCCGCAGCGGGCCGGAGCCGTCGGTGCGGGTGAGGCGGATCTGCCACGAGCTCTCGTCGGGGAAGGCGACGTACCAGCGGTGCTCGCTGCACGCGGGCAAGGTCTCGCCCTTCACGTCCTCGCCGCCGTGGAGGTAGTCGCGCTCGACCAACGTCCATTGATTCACGTCGCAGGCCGGCTCGCCGGTGGTCGTCCCGGTGGACTCACCCTGGCCGTGGGTGCCGCTGCCGCCGTCGTCGTGGCCGGTGGTGGTCGTCGTCGGGGCGTCGGGCGGGCCGCCGGTGGTGTCGCTGGCGGCGGTGGTGCCTGTCCCTTCGGTCAGGCCGGCCTCGGCGCCGCCGCCCTGCGAGTCGCCGCAGGCGAGGGTCACGAGCGAGACCGCGAGCGCGGGGGTGAGCGCGGGCGAGCGACGGAGCGACACGCGGCGACTTTAGCAGCGAGGACGCGGGCTCCGGGAGTGCGCGCGGCCGCAATGTGCGCTGACGCCGGGCGGGCGCCCGCCCTTGCGGGGGTTGCTGCGGGGCTTTGCCCGGCGCGGCGCCTGGGCTATAGCCGGGCCCATGACCGCGACGAGCCGCTCCAAGCTGTTCTCCAGCGCCGCCGAGGCGCTGTTCGACGTGCGCGACGGGGCCCAGGTGGCCGTGGGTGGGTTCGGCCTGTGCGGCAACCCGGAGGCGTGCATCCAGGCGCTGGCGGCCTCGGGGGCGAAAGACCTCGTGATCGTGTCGAACAACTGCGGCAACCAGGGCCAAGGCCTGGCCGTGCTGCTGCAACGACGCCTGGTCGCCCGGGTGATCTGCAGCTTCGTCGGCGGCAACCCGGATCTGGAGCAGCAGATGCTCTCCGGCCAGGTCCAGGTCGAGCTCAACCCGCAGGGCACCCTGGCCGAACGCCTGCGCGCCGGCGGGTCGGGCATCCCGGCGTTCTTCACGCCGACCGGGGCCGGGACGGTGGTGTCCGAGGGCAAGGAGGTCCGCGAGTTCGCAGGTCGCCCGTGCGTGCTCGAGACGGCGCTCCAGCCCGACTTCGCGATCGTCCGTGCCGCCGTCGGCGACCCGCTCGGCAACCTCCGCTTCTATCGCACGGCCCGCAACTTCAACCCGCTGGCGGCGATGGCCGCGCGGGTGACCATCGCCGAGGTCGACCGCCTCGTCGACGTCGGCGAGCTCGACCCGGACGATGTCCACCTGCCAGGAATCTTCGTTCAGCGGGTGATCCACGTGCCCGAGCACAAGAACGTGATCGAGTACCGCACGACCCGCCCGCGCGCCGGTTGACCGGCGGCCGCAGCGCTGGCCCCAGGCCCGCAGCAGGCCCCGCAGGCCCACTCGGCGGGGCGTCCGCGCGCCTTCGCCGGTTTTTGTCAATTTTGCAGGATCGCGGCTAGCCTCACCGGGCCGGAAGGATAGGCGAGGCTCACATGACGGAGGACATGATCGAAGACATCGAGGTCGAATCGACCATCCCGCGCGCCCTGGTGATCCTGGCCGAAGGGGCAGAGGAAGCCGAGGCCGTGATCGTGGTCGATATCCTCCGCCGCGGCGGGATCGATGTGGTGTTCGCAGGGCTCAACGGCGACGGCCCGGTCCTGTGCAGCCGCAAGATGAAGCTGGTCCCCGACGTGGCGCTGTCGGCGGTGACCGGCCACTTCCAGGCGATCGTCCTCCCGGGCGGCGCCGAGGGGGCCCGCCGCCTGGCCAGCTCCGAGGCGGTCGGCGAACGCCTCCGCCACGCGGTCACCGACGGCCTGGTCGTCGGAGCCATCTGCGCGGCCCCCCTGGCCCTGCAGGGCCACCAGGTGTTCGCCGGCAAGTCGATGACGTGCCACCCCAGCGTGGCGTCGCGGATCGCGATGTACGGCAAGCTGGTCCAAAAGCCAGTCGTCGAGGACGGCCAGCTGATCACCAGCCAGGGCCTCGGGACGGCGATCCTGTTCGGCCTCACCCTGGTCCGCAGGATCATGGGCGACGTCCGCGCGGCCGACGTCGAGCGCGGGCTCACTCTGCCCCGCTGAGCGGTCCCAGCTCGCGGCGATCCGCGCGGCGCGGGCGTGGAGCGGGTCGTCGAGTTTCGGCGACGCGAAGAACGATGTCGTGGGGCGGCGGACGTCGCACGGCGCGGCCGGGCCCCGGATGAGACGCGGCTCGGGTCGTGGGGCGGCGGACGTCGCACGGCGCGGCCGGGCCCCGGATGAGACGCGGCGAGGGTCGCGGGGCGGCGGACGTCGCACGGCGCGGCCGGGCCCCGGATGAGACGCGGCGAGGGTCGCGGGGCCGGTGTCCGGGGCGCCCTGTCCCCTCAAACAGTTGCTCGGACTTCGTGACGGGCAGGGTGCTTCGAGGCGGCAGTTGCCTCGTCCTGCGCAAACTCGGTGCCAGGGCGCCCCGGCCCCCGTCCTGCGGGAGCTCTCTTGGTGCGGTGAGGGTCGGCTGCGCCGAGATCCGGGGCCCGGCCGCGCCTGAACGACTGCGCTTCTTGCAACGCGACGTCGAAGCCGCGGCGCGACTCGGAGCGAACGGCGTGAACACGAGGCCGATGCCCTCAGGGCGGCGGACGTCGCCCGGTGCGAGCTGGATGAGACGCGGTGACGATCGCGTCCGCGTGTCGTTCAGTGAACGACTGCGCTTCTTGCGACGCGACGTCGAGGTCGCGGCTCGACTCGAAGCGAACGGCGTGAACGCGAGGCCGATGTCGGGGGGCGGCGGGCGTCGCACGATGCGGCAGAGACGATCGCGTCCGCGTGTCGTTCAGTGAACGACTGCGCTTCTTGCGACGCGACGTCGAGGTCGCGGCTCGACTCGAAGCGAACGGCGTGAACGCGAGACCGATGTCGGGGGGCGGCGGACGTCGCCCGGTGCGAGCTGGATAAGACGCGGTGACGATCGCGTCCGCGTGTCGTTCAGTGACCGACTGCGCTTCTTGCAAGGCGACGTCGAGGTCGCGGCGCGGTTCGAAGCGAACGGCGTGAACGGGATGTCGTCGGGCGGACGTCGCACGATACGGCGGGGATGAGATGCGGCGACGGTCGACTCCGCTGCTCCTTCGGGAGGCGGCTTCCGTGGGCTACGGGCAGCGCGTTCAATGAGTCTTCGTGTCGCGATCGTCACGCACGCCGCCGTGAGCACGACGACCGTCGCGCGGAGCGCAGCGATTCTTCGTCGGCGAATGAGGCCGGTCTCGTCTCGGAGAGGCGCCGGAGCCGGTCCGACGAATGAGGTGATCACGCGGTCGCGCCGATCGTGCGGGCGAGCGCGGGGGACAGCGGGTAGGGCCGCTCGGGCGGGAGGAGGGCCCTGGCGCGCGCCTCCTGGCCGCCCTTGAGGTGGCCGTGGATCTTGCGCACCAGCGGGGTGAGGTCGGTGATGTCGACGGTCCACTCGTCGACGAAGCGGTCGATGATGTGGCGTGAGAGGCCGACCTGGATGCTGCCCAGCTGCAGGTCGGCGCCGCGGAGCGAGCGCTCCGGGTCCCATTGAATGTGCACGGTCGCGGCGGCGAAGCGCTCGCGCCATTCGTCGGGGTCGCGAATGCTGCGTGGATCGTGGCTGGTGAGCACGCCGGCGGCGAGCGCCTCTTCCCAGCCGACGCGGGAGATCCGTACGGCCAGGATGTGCTCCTGGCCGGACTTCTGGGCCCAGTTGCTGCGCTCCATCAGCCACAGGAACGACGGCTTGATCCACGTCATGCGCGTCCGCGAAAACGGCGGCACGAACCGCTTGGCGGCGAGCGCCGGCCTGGCGATCGCCGGCGCGTAGGCCTGATAGACGACGAGCGTGCGGGCGTCGAAGTCGGCGCGGATCTGATTCATAAGGCCGCGGAGGATCGCACGTCGGACCCGTCGATTCCACCGGGGCGAGCGCGGCTCACGACGCCGGTGATTCGCGGACGTCGGGGGCGAAGTGTCCGAGCGAGGCCTGCAGGGCGCCGGCGATCTCGTCGGCGGTGGCGGTGCCCGAGGCGGCGACGGCGGCGGCCCAGGCGTGCGCCGACTGGCGCGAGAATTCCTGGACCTCCGGCGAATTGGCGGCGGCGGTCAGATCCTCGGGCGCCTGGCCGCGGAGGTACAGATCGAGGCCGAGCAAGCCGCCGTCCCAGCCCGGGCCGACGAACAGCGAGCCGGCGCCGCTGCCCGCCATCTCGATGGGGACGTTGTGCTCGACCTCGAGGTTGGTCGTGTCGCCGTCGCCCGGGGACAGCCGCACCTCGACGATGCTGGTCTCGCCGCCGTAGGTCAGCTTGAGCAGGCGCGGCGGGTCGCAGCGCAGGATGTCGCCGCTGGCGTTGCCCTTGAGCTGGAACTTGCCGCCCTCGCGCAGGTCGCCGGTGAGCAGGGTGAACCACCGCTTGACCCGCTCGGGGTTGGTGATGGCGTCCCACACGTCCGCGGGGGTGGTGTCGTAGGTGCGTCGCAGCAGGACCGAGATGCCCTGGCCGCCGGCGGCGGTGGTGCGATGGGCGACGTCGCGGTGAATGGCGCTGATCTGTCGGACGATGTCGAGCATGATTATTCCTTCTCCGTGGATTCGGCCTTCATTCGTCGTTCACGCTTGCCGCGCGCGATCTCGGTGGCCAGCGCGTCCAGGCGCTGGTCCCAGTAGCGGCGGAACCGCTCGAGCCACTCGTCGACCTCCTGCAGCCGCTCGGCGGTGACTGCATAGAGTCGACGGGTGCCCTCGGGCCGCACCGTGGCGAATCCGTGGTCCCGCAGGACCCGCAGGTGCTGCGATACCGCCGGCTGGGAGATCCCGAATTCTTCCTGGATCACCGTGGTGATGGCTCCCGAGGATTGCTCGCCGTCGGCGAGCAGCTCGAGGATCCGGCGCCGCACCGGGTCGCCCAGGATGTCGAACGCGTGCACTGGCGGCGTAGATATCAGGATCGGCTTATATAAGTCAACGATGAAATTTGTTCGGGCTTTTGAGCGGGAATTGGCGGCGAAAACAGCGTTGCGCGGAAGTGGACGGAGCGATTTCGCGCTCGCAGGGCCGAGCGAGTCGAGGTCCCGGGGCGCGGGGCGGCGAGCACGAGAGCGGGGCGGCGAGGTCGCGATCGCGGGTCCGAGCTGGCGCGATTCGCGGCCGAATTGGTCGAGCTCATGGTCGCCGCATTCACGGGCGGCTGGATCGCGGCCGATGATTCACTCGAAGGTCAAGGCCGCGCCGGGCCGGCGAATGGCGGCAGTCACTCGGTGGCCGGCCGTGAATGGTGGCAGTCACTTCGCGGGCGCGCGGCCGGGCCGGCGATGGTGGCAGTCACTCGGTGGCCGGCCGTGAATGGTGGCAGTCACTTCGCGGGAGCGCGGCCGGGCCGGCGAATGGCGGCATTCACTCGGTGGCCGGCCGTGAATGGTGGCAGTCACTTCGCGGGCGCGCGGCCGGGCCGGCGATGGTGGCAGTCACTCAGTGGCCGGCCGTGAATGGTGGCAGTCACTTCGCGGGAGCGCGGCCGGGCCGGCGATGGTGGCAGTCACTTCGCGGTCCGGCCGGCCCGGGAATGGTGGCAGTCACTTCGCAGGCGCGGGCGGGCCGGCGAAGGGTGGCAGTCACTTCGCGGGCGCGGCCGGGCGGTAAATGGTGGCGGTCACTTCGCGGGCGCGGGCCGGCGGGCGAACTCGAGGTCGAAGCGGACGCGGCCGCCGACGACGTCGGCGGCGAGGCGGACGCCGCGGCCGGACAGCCACGACTGCAAGAAGCCGGCGTCGCGGAGGCCGTCCCCGAAGCTGCCGATCAGGCGCCACAGGTCAGGCAACTCGCCGTAGAACGCGGGGTTGGTCTCCTTGTCGCGCTCGAGCTCGGTGAGCATCCACTTGAGTCGATCCTGGCCGTCGGCGACGGCGATCCAGCCGAACTCGACGTCCTTGTCGCCGAGCCGCACGGTCCCCGGGTCGGTGACGAGGTAGACCTGCACGGGGGCCTCGGCGTCGGACAGGGCGGCCGACTCGACCTTGGCCTCGACGCCGGCGACGGTGACCGGCGAGAAGCGCATCGACGACAGGCCGACGAGCGAGCGGAACAGCGCGAGGTCCTGGTTCTGCACCCGCGAGTAGACGACGTAGTCGGTCTGCACGCCGCGGTCGCCGACCTGCAGGCTGCGCAGGCTGCCGCCGGTGCCCTCGACCCGGCCGACGATGTCGAGCACCGTGCGGATGATGCCGGCCTCCATGCCCTTCTGCTCGCGGCCCCAGCGCTCGACCATGCCGAGCGCGCTCGGCCAGGTCTCGAGCATGAGGACGACCGGGCCGAAGTCGCCGGCGTCGTCGATCGCGTCCTTGAAGGCCCGCTCGTCGCGGCCGTAGAGGCCGATGGCCAGCTCGCCGAGGCCGGCCAGCGGCGGCAGGCCCGAGCTGCGCCAGCACGCCAGAGCGCCGTCGCACAGCCCGGCGAGGGTGGGCACGCCGACGCCGGCCGGGGCGCGCGAGAATGTCTTTTCGGCCAGGTCCGCGGCGGCGCCGTCGACTGGCTCCCAGGACATGGTCATCTGGACAGCTTCGGGATCGAGGGCGGCCTCGAGGCGCATGCCGGCGAACATGCGCCGGGTCTCGCGCAGCTGCTCGAGCGCCGCCCGCTGCCCGAGCGCGCGGGTGACGACGTTGCCGCGTTCGTCGGGGCCGTACCAGCGCAGCCTGCGGACGGCGCTGGCGACCTCGTAGACCTCGGACAGCGCGGGCACGGCGGCGGCGTCGGCGTAGGCGGCGAAGTCGCCGCGCAGGGTCGAGAGGACCGGGAGGGCGGCCGCGGCGGCGGCGAGGCCGTTGGTGACGGTGGTGACGCGATCGGGGTCCCAGGCGGCGCCGGTGCCGGCGGGGAAGAAGAAGAGGTCGAGGACGACCGCCGCGGCCTCCTTGCGCGCGACGAGCAGGGCCTCGGCGTCGCCGAAGCAGAACTCGCTCGGGCCGATCTGGCTGCACAAGGTCGCGATCTCCGGCGGCCGCTCCTTGCGGACCTTCTGCGCCAGGAAGGCCGGCAGCGCGGCAGGATCCTTGGCCGGCAGATGGATGCGGTTGTGGAGCGCCAGACTACCTGCCCCTCGGGCCATGGCCTCCTGGTCAGGTGATGGGCCGGCCGGCTCGGGCGGCGGCGGCTTCCACGGGTCGCCGAGATCGGGCTGGATCGGCTGGAACGGGACCGAGTCCTGGTAGGGCTGCGGCGGGCTCGGGGGCGGCGGGCTCGGGGGCGGCGGCACGGGGCGCGGGCCCGGCCAGGGCGCGACGTCGGCGGGGGTGGTGCCGGCCCCGGGGAACGGGTTCGGCAGGCCGGGCGCGGCGCCGAGGCGCTGCAAGGCCTCGCGCACGCCGGGCATGGTGGGGGCGATCGGGCGGGCGATCGTGACTGTGACGAAGGCGTCGGGATCGAGGCCGAGGCGGGCGCCGATGTCGTCGACGCGCGGGTCGAAGCCGAGCTCGGCGCCGGCGCGGGCGACGTCGCGGGCGGTGTCCGGATCGAGCGGGATCGACTGCAGGTACTTCTGGATCGCACCTGGCTTGAAGGCCAGATAGACGAAACCGTCGCCGACGAACCCGGGCCCCTGACCGACGGCCGCGCGCTCCTGCGGCGGCATGCGGGCGTGAATCGCTCGCAGCGCGGGATCGGAGGGATCGTCGGGGCTGCCGGCGCCGCCGCGGCCGCAGGCGAGGGCGAGGACGGCGGCGAGACCGAGGCCGAGGCGAGGACGCGCGAGGGCGTGAGACATCGGCCGAGGATACGCCGACCGCGACGGGTCAAACAGCCCTCGTCCTCGGACCGTCGATTCGTGGCAGGCGCGACGACGGCGAGGCGAGGGCCAGGCCGGCGAGAGCGAGCCGCAGGCGCTCGAAAACGGTCGCGGCCGCGCCGTCCGGCCGAGCGGCGCGGAGCGGGCGGCCGGGCCGAGCGAGGAGGCGAGCTATTTGGCGCACCAGATCTCGTACTCGACGAGCATGCCCGGGATCGCCAGAGCGTCGACGATCCGCAGGGTGCCCGCCGCCGGCTTGATGTTCACCGGGGCGAAGTAGTCGGCGAACAGACCGAGGATGGCGTTGAACTCGCCGTCGCTGACGTCGGTCGTCATCGTGAATTCGATGCGGACGATGTCCTTGCGGTCGTAGCCGGCGTCGTCCAGATACTCGTCGAAGTGGTCGAGGATGTACTGCGTCTGCCCCACTGCGTCGCCGGGGAACATGATCTGGCCGTTCGAGTCGTGCGCGCCGTGGCCGGCGATGAGGAACAGCTCGTCGACGTTCCGCAGCTTGAGACCCCAGTTGAAGATCGCCCCGAAGTCCGGGGCCTCCGGGTTCGGCACCGCGATCTTCTTGAAATCACCGTTATTGTTATTACCGTTGCCGTTGCCGTTGCCCTGACCCCAGCCGTTGCCGTTACCGTGGCCGTTGCCGTTGCCGTGGCCCCAACCGTTACCAGATACGACCTGCGGCGCCGCGATCGACAGCGAGAGCGACAGGAGAATCGTCGAAATAAAGACTGGTCGTTCCATCCCTACACCTCCAACCAGGACAGGTTACGAGGGCGGTGTGGCAGGTGTCAATCGTCAGGGATGCGCATGCACGAAGTTTGGAGCAGCGCCGCGTACCTTGCTTCACCTCACCCACGGCCGCTGACAGGTGGTTGCCGTCGGAGGCGAAAGATCTGGCGCAATTGACCGCGGATGACTCGGGGTTCACCTATGATCATTGCGATGTCGGGTGTGACAATGTCGGCCGCGCCGAGGAGCTCGGGCCCGGCCTGTCCGCAGGCGCGCTCGCCGGTCGAATCGCGGGCGACGACGCTCCTCACAATGTATATAGTGCGTATGCTCGGGGTCGAATCCGGGCGGCCGCAAATGTCATTTGGGGACGTCGCACCGCGCGGGTCGTGACACCCTCGTGGTGGCCGAGGCACCCCGCGCCCGGTCACTTGTCCGGGCGCCGGCGCGAGCCTGCGCACCCGCAGAGAATGCGCCCGAAAGGCATTTCTCGGGCCCATCTCGCGCAAGGCCGATCACGGGCGCCGCGGTCACGATATGCTCGCCGTCGATGTACTTCGTGCTCCGCTACGAACTCGTCGACGATTACCTCGAACGCCGTACGCCGCTGCGGCCCGAACACCTGGCGCTGGCCCGCGCAGCCGTTGCACGGGGGGAGCTCCGCCTGGGGGGCGCATTCGCCGAGCCCGCCGACGAAGCGCTGCTGGTGTTCCGCGGCCCCGACCCATCCGCGGCGGAGGCGTTCGCGCGCGCCGATCCGTACGTGCGTGAAGGGCTGGTCCGCCGCTGGACCGTGCGGCCCTGGACTGTGGTGATCGGGGCCGACTTCGAGGGCTGAGCGCTCTCGGGCTTCGTGGCGCGACGGACGTCGCCCGGCGCGGCCGGGCCCCGGATGAGCGAGGCGGTGCGACGTTCTTGGCGTGCACTCGGGTGCGACGTGGTGGCGCGACGGACGTCGTACGGCGCGGCCGGGCCCCGGATGAGACGCGGCGAGGGTCGCGGGGCCGGTGTCCGGGGCGCCCTGTCCCTTCAGACAGGTGCTCGGACTTCGTGGGGGGTAGGGTGCTTCGAGGCGATAGGTGCCTCGTCCTGCGCAACTCAGGGCCAGGGCGCCCCGGCCCCCGTCCTCCGGGAGCTCTCTTGGTGCGGTGACGGTCGGCTCCGCCGAGATCCGGGGCCCGGCCGCGCCTGAACCTCGGCGCTTCTCGCAACGAGGCGTCGAGGGGTGGCGCGATGCGAAGTTCTCGGGCCCGGCCGCGCTTGAACTGTGGTGCTTCTCGCAGCGAGGCGTCGAAGGATGGCGTGATGCGAAGTTCTCGGCGTGGACGAGAGGCTGATGCGTCGGGCAGTCGGGAGACTCCGAGAGGTTGGACATGTCTCTTGAGACACGTGGATGGTCCGCCGAGCGGGACCCGCACGTCTGTGGGGGAGGGCTGCACGCTTTTACAGTGCCGCGGAGCCTTTCGCGCTTGACAAGCATGCTTTCCATCGTGGAAAGAATACGCGCCATGTCCGAAAGCGAGCCGAACCGGGTGCGGGCCGTGCGGGAGGCGCGGGGGCTGTCGCAGAGCGAGCTGGCGGCGGCGGCGAGCCTGTCGCGGCAGAGCGTGGGGGCGATCGAGGCCGGGCGGGCGACGCCGGCGGTGGATGTGGCGCTGCGGCTGGCGCGGGCGCTGGACTGTCGGGTCGAGGAGCTGTTCGCGCTCGACGAGGCCGAGGCGCGCGTGGAGGCCGAGCCGGCGACGCCGGTGCAGGCGGGGCGGGTGGCGCTGGCGCACATCGGCGGGCGATGGGTGGCGTATGCGCTGACGGGCGAGGCGATGCGGCTGGCGGGCGACGCGATCGTGGCCGGGGGACCGAGGCGGCGCGGGCGGGTGCAGGTCGAGCTGCTGCGCGGGCGCGCGGAGGCGCAGGACAACCTGGTGGTGATGGGCTGCGCGGCGGCGCTGGGGGTGCTGGCGGATCGGCTGAGCGGGCGCGTGGGTGCCGGGCGCGTGGTCTGGTTGCCGCGATCGAGCACGCAGGCGCTGGCGGCCCTGGCGGCCGAGCAGACGCACGTGGCCGGAGTGCATCTGATCGACGGGCGTACGGGCGAGGCCAACGTGCCGGATGTCCGCAAACACGCCGCGGGGGCGATCGTGCTGATCACGCTCGCGCGGTGGGAGGCGGGGCTCCTGCTCGCGCCCGGAAATCCGCGGAAGATCCGCGGCGCGGCCGACCTCGGACGACGCGGGCTGCGGCTGGTCTCGCGCGAGACCGGGTCGGGATCGCGGCGGCTGCTCGAGCGCGAGCTGCTGCGCGCCGGGCTGCCGGCGACGCTGGCCAGCGCGGCGGCGGTGCGGGCGAGCGGGCACCTCGAGGTGGCGCAGGCGATCGCGGGCGGGGCGGGCGAGGTTGGGGTGGCCACGCGGGACGCCGCGATCGCGTTCGGCCTCGAATTCGTGCCGCTGGCCGAGGAGCGCTACGACCTGGCGATCCCGCGGGCGCTCCTGGCCGACCCGCGGCTGTCGCGGTTCCTCGACGCGATGACCTCGGCGGCGTTCCGCCGCGAGCTGTCGTCGCTCGGCTACGACGTGCGCGGCTGCGGCGACCGCGTCGCGGAGTTCGACGCCGCCTGACCTTTGGAGCAGCGGATGAAGACACGAGTATTGGCGATGATGGTGGCGGCCGCCGGTTGCGTGCCGCAAGCCGAGACGACGGCGACCGAGGGCGGGACCGAGACGGCCGCGACGACGATGGACACGACGGGCGAGACCGCGGCCGATCCGACCGAGGCCCCGACCACGGGCGAGTCGACCGGGGCGCCGGCGCAGTGCGAGTCGTTCCCGCCGTACCGGATCGACGTGCAGGCCGAGCCCAACGGGCTCTACTACCGCGTCGACGAGCAGCGGCTGTACATCGCCGACGACGACAACAACCGCGTGCTGGTGCGCGGCGAGGACGAGACGCTCGAGGTGTTCGCGGAGATCCCGAACCCCTCCGACGACCCGGGCTCGGACGGCCTCGGCGACCTCGATTTCGCCGCCGACGGCGCGCTGTACCTGCCGCGCTTCGGCTTCGGGATGCCGGGCCTGGGCGCGATCTTCCGCGTCGCCGGCGACGGGACCGTCGAGGAGATCGCGGGCGTGAACGACGAGTGGCGCCGCGTCGGGCTCGACTACGACGACGCCCGCGGGCTGCTCTGGGTGTCCACCTACTCGCGCGACGCCGACGACGTGTACACCGGCTGGATCGCCAGCGTCGACCCGATCGCCGGCGTCGAGACGATGATCGTCGGCGGCCTCAGCAAGCCGGTCGGGATCGCGGTGCTCGGCGACACTCTGTTCGTCGGCGACCAGTCGCAGCGGCAGCTGTTCAAGCTCGACCTCAAGGCCGCCGCGCCGGCGCTGACGCTGGTGTCCGACGAGTTCGAGTCGCTCGACCTGATGGAGACCACGCCCGACGGGGCGCTGCTGGTGCTGTCCTACGACACCGCGAACAGCACCGGCCGCGTCTATCGCGTGACCCAGGACGGGGCCATCTCGACGGTCGCGCAGGGCGACTGGGAGCCGCGTGGGATCGCCTTCGACGGCGTCAGCCGGATCTTCGTGTCCGCCCGCGACACCCAGCAAATCGTGGTCTTGCCGGCCTGCTGAGCGACCGTGAGCCCGACGACGATCCTCATCCTCGCGGCGCTGACGGCCGCGCCCGCCGACGAGGTCACCAGCGTGCCGGTGCCGGAGGTCCGTGAGCGGACGGTCGCGGGCGAGGGTGCGGCTGGTGGAAAGGACATGCCTGATTCGACAGGAGCGAAAGGCCCTGGTGAAAAGGACATGTCGAGCCCGGGGCCGGCCGGGGCGGGAGACGCCCCGGCGGGCGTGAGCTCAGGGGGCGGGCCTGTCCTCGAGGACAGGCCGGTCGGGCCGCCGCCCTCTGCCTCGCAAGCGCGGCCTGGAGCGGGTCCTGCCGCCCAGGGCGTGCGGGGCGCCGGTGGACCTGTCCGTCAGGACATGTCCATGGGCACCGCGAGCGCCGAGGCCCCGCCAAGCACGGGAGGCGCCGCGGTCGGTTCACGGGATGTCCCGAAGGACATGCCCGTCAAGGCTTCCAGGCCGCCGCTGCGCGAGCGGTTCCAGTTCTTCCCGTACGGATGGATCCGCACCGACGCCACCTGGTACTCGGCGCCGCGCGAGGGCTACAGCAACATCAGCCTGGCGGGGGCGCGGATCGGCGGCGGGGTCAACATCGGGCCGGTGACCGCGTTCGTGACGATCGAGGCGGCGCAGGCGAAGGGGCCGCAGCTGTTCGACGCGTTCATCGCCTGGGCCGCGGCCCCGCGGCTGCGGCTGCGCGCCGGGCAGTTCAAGGCGCCGTTCGGGCTGCGGTTCAACGCGCCCGACCTGGTCGACGAGCTGCCGCGCGCGCCGCTGTCGATGCTCGCCGCGACCCCGGGGCGCCAGGTCGGCCTCGAGGTGGCGTACGACTTCTGGCGCTGGGCCGAGGTCACCGCGGCCGTGTTCTCGGGCATCGGCCAGAACCGCGAGGCCAACAACACCAAGATCGCGTTCGCCGGCAAGGTGCAGCTGAACCCGCTGGCGTTCCTGCAGCGCGGCCCGCAGCTCCTGCTGGTGGCGTCGGTGTTCGCCTACCACAAGACCAACGGCTTCACGCCCACGGTCACCACCGCGTTCGGCTTCGACTTCTTCCACGGCCTGCCGAGCAGCGGCGCCTCGCGGCGCTTCACCGGCGGCGGCGGCCTGTTCTGGCGCTTCCTGTCGGCCCGCGGCGAGTTCTTCTACACCTACGACTCGCGCGAGCGCGACACCGACGGCGACCCGTTCACCCCCGGTGACCCGCTGCCGCAGCTGATCGGCGCCGGCGGCTACGCGCAGATCGGAGCCGTGGTGACGGGGCAGGACAAGGACCCCGCGACCCTGCTGCCGCGCCTGGCGAGCCGCCGCGTGCGCGACAGCGCGGTCGAGCTGTCGGCCCGCTTCGAGCGCTTCCGCATCGGCGCCCGCGACGTGGTCGGCAACGGCATCCTCGCCACGTCCGCCGGCGTGAACTGGGTCCTGCTGCAGCACCTGCGCGTGTTCGCGGCCGTCAACTGGCAGCGCCTCGAGACGGCGATCCCCGAGATCCCCCGCGCGACCTCGTGGGGCGTGACCGGCGGGCTCGCCGGCTTCTTCCTCGGCCGCGCCGGACGCGGCGATTGACGTGTCCGAAGGGACATGTCTCTTCGTATCATCCGGGGCGCGGTCGCGCCGTGCGCCGTCCGTCGCGCCACGACCTCGCGTCTGCTTCCACGTCGCGTGGTGAGAAGCGCGTGACTCGGCCGCGGCGAGCTTCAACCTGTCCGAAGGAGCATGTCGGCCTGCGCCTCGAACGCCGCGTGACATGGCCTGCAAATCCCGTCCGGGAGTGCATGCATGCCTCAATTGTCGCGTCTCGGACGCTGAGATGGGCCGTGTCACGAGGGCGTCTCCCTGCGGACGCCGCGTCCGTGTGGCCCTGATGTGGGCATGTCCGGGAGGACAGGTTGTGCCGCGGTTGCGAGGACGCGCGGGGGCGCCCGGACCGGCGCTCCGGTGCTCCTTGGGGCCGTCTACGGGCGCCCGCACCTGCGTTCGCCGGGCGTCCCTCGGGGCCCGCGCAGGCGCGCTCCCGGGCCTTCCGGAGCGGCCGTCGTGCCGGTGTTACGCCGCCGACATGGTGTACCCTGCCGGGCCATGACGCGATGGATTATCGGACCGGTCGCCGCGCTGGCGGTCGGGTGCGCACAGGGAGCGCCGCTCGACGGCGACACCAGCGGGACCCTCGGCACGACCATGACCACGACGATGCCGACCTCGACCGATCCGACGACCGGCTCGGGGACGGTGACCGAGACGGGCGAGACCACGACCACGACCACGAGCGACGGCGAGACCCTGACCTCGGAGACTGGCGAGACCACCACCAGCACCACCGGCGAGCCGACCGTGCTCGACGAGTACTACCCGTTCGACGAGGTCCATTCGCCGATCACCGCCGACGTCGCCGCCTCGCTGGCCGCGATCAAGGCCAAGAGCGCCAAGACCGACGGCGTGTTCGCCAAGGTCGGCGGCTCGAGCACCGCCAGCACCAACTTCATGCACTGCCTCGCCGACGTCATGCAGATCATGGAGCTGCCGGCGGAGCTGCAGCCGACGGTCGACTACTTCAACGCCACCGCCGCGGGCATGGGCGCGACCTCGTTCAGCCGCGTCAGCCTGGCCGCGATGGCCGGGTGGGGCGGGGCCGAGGTTTTGGCCGGCATGCCGTCGCCGCTCGTCAACGAGATGACCGAGATCCTGCCTCGCTTCGCGCTGGTGCTGCTCGGCACCGCCGAGCTCGAGGTGCCGCCGCCCGACGGCCTCTTCACCTTCGCCGACAACCTCGTGACCGTGGTCGACACGCTGATCGCCGGCGGCACCGTGCCGATCCTCTCGACCATGCCGTCGCGCACCATGCCGGCCGGGATCGAGGTCTACGTCCCGCGCTACAACGCCTTCGTCCGCGCGCTCGCGCAGGGCCGCAAGATCCCGCTGATCGACCTCAACCTCGTGCTCTCGGGCCTGCCGAGCCTCGGCCTCGCGCCCGACGGCATCGACCTCAGCGTCGCGCTCGGCGGCGACATGGTCACGCCGGCCCCGTGCGCGTTCGGCTTCGCCGGCAGCACGAGCGGCTACAACCGCCGCAACCTCGCCACCCTCGAGGCGCTCGCGCGCGTCAAGCCGGTGGTGGTCGACGGCGCCGCGCCGCCCGACGCCAGCGCGCCGAGGTTGATGGGCGCCGGCACGCTCGCCGAGCCGATCGTCATCCCGAGCCTGCCGTTCGCCGACATGCGCAGCACCGCGGACAGCCCCAGCGACGAGATCGACACCTACGCCGGCGCCTGCATGACCATGGGCGAGGACGGGCCCGAGTACGTCTACGAGCTGAACATCGTCGAGGCGACCTCGATCCGCGCGCTGGTGTTCGACCAGGGCAACGTCGACGTCGACGTCCACCTGATGACGCAGACCGACGCCGCCACCTGCGTGAAGCGAGCCGACCGCGAGCTCGAGGGGCCGCTGCAGCCGGGCACTTACTACCTCACGGTCGACACGCTCGGGGCCGCGACGCCCGGCGAGTTCGCGTTCGTGGTGCTGGCCGAGGGCTGAGCGCGATCTCGCTCGAACGCCCGCGAGCCGGGCCGTGCCGCGGCCGACCGCTGCGGGCGGCCTCGTTCGTGCTCCGCGTCGCTCGTCGGGCTCGAATCGGCCGAGAAACTTCATCCTCGCGGCGCGCCGGCCCGCGCGAGGCTGCTCGGAGCGCCCTGCGGGCGGCGCTAGTGCAGGACTTGGGGTCGGCTGACCGAAAGAGCAGGCCCCAAAGGTCATCCGCTCCGGAGCGGCGGCGCGGGGCCGTGGCGCGGCTTCGGCGGGCCGGACCGGGGGCCGCGTGCGCCAGGGTGAGAACGGGACGGACAGGTGTTACAGTGCGGCCCCGAACCCCATGAAGCACGCGCAGGACGAGCTGGTCTGGATCGACGGGACGGGGGCCGCGCATCCGCTGGGCGAGGTCGCCACGCAGCGGATGCGCACCCGCGAAGGCGCGTTCCGGATCATGCCTTCTCCGCGGCACCTGGTGTTCATGCGCTACGTCGGCGCCGACGGCCGCCGCGACCGGGAGGACGGCGCGGTGGTCCGGATCGCCGGCGAGATCACGGGGCCCGGGGCGATGGCCGACGTGATCGCCCTGCTGGCGCAGGTCGGCTGGCGCGGCGAGCTGGTGGTGCAGGACTCGGAGCACTCGCGCAGCCTGTTCTTCGAGCACGGCTCGATCGTCGGCGTGCAGTCGGACGCCGGCGACGAATTGCTCGGCAACATCGCCTACCGCTTCGGCGTGGTCCACGAGGAGGTCCTCGGCGACGTGCTGATCCGGGCCCGCAAGACCGGCGAGCGGTTCGGCGTGGCCGCGGTGGCGATGGGCGCCCTCACCGAGGAGCAGGTGCTGAGCCTGCTCGGGCGCCAGGTCGAGGAGGTGGTGTTCTCGGTGCTGATGGCGGACGACGGCCTGTACGCGTTCCTCGACGGCTACGAGGACTCGCGCCTGCCGTTCCGCCAGGTCCACAGCGCGACCTCGTTGCTGATGCACCTGATCGTGCGCCTCGACGGGATCCGCTACTTCCGCCCGTGGATCCCGTCGTCGCAGTACATCCCGAAGAAGCGTCCGGGCGCAGCGGAGCCGGGCAACGAGGTGATGCCGCTGTGGAACGCGATCGACGGGACCCAGAGCGTCGAGGCGCTCGGTCGCTCGACCGGCCTCGGCGAGTTCCTGGTCACGGAGATGCTGTTCCAGCTGACGCAGTCGCAGCACGTGATCATCCTGCCGCCGCGGCTGCGCGGCGGGGCGGCCGAGGCGGTCGAGCTGGCCAACACCGCGCTGCGGGCGATCCACCAGCGCGCCGACATGGCCGGCCGCGGCACGGTGTTCCGCAACGCGATGGCCGGGTTCGCCCGCGGCTCCTACGACGACCTGTTCCGCGGGGCAGGTCCGTTCGAGCACGGCGGCTTCAACGGGCAGATGATCGATCGCAACGCCAGCGCGACCTGCCGCGCCCTCGGCGGCGAGCCCGAGGTGCTGGTGCGCGAGATGATGTACGACTACGTGGCCTTCGCCCTGCTGTCGTGCGGCGCCTCGATCGGCAAGGCCGACGAACAGGCCCTGAGCCGCGAGGTCGAGCCGCTGCTCGCCAAGCTGCGGCCCGCCAGCCAGTCGGGGATGTTCCGCCTCAACAAGTGAGGCGCGGCGTCAGGCCTGGGCGTGGGACGCTCGCAGGCCGAGATAGACGGCCGCGGCGAGGCCGACCAGCACCGTGTTGACGACGAGCCTGGCGACCCATCGCCAGCGATGGCGACGCGCGTCGTACGTGCGCGAGAGGACCATCCCCTGCGGCAGGACGAACAGCGCGAGGAACCACGGGGAGGGGAACAGCCAGAAGGCGATCGGGACGAGCATCAAGAGGACGAACAGGACATGATAGTCGAGCTCGTTGATCCAGCGCTCGTGGCTCTCAGTCATTCGTCGTCCGCTCCCCGGCGGTGGAGTCTGACACCGAATCGAAACGCGTGCCCAAGGGGCGCTCACGGGATCGGCGAGTCGTCGTCGTCGTAGACGTTGCCCTCGATGAGCGGGTCCGGGTCGTCGATGACCCACGGGCCGTAGCCGTGGCCGCGGCCGAAGCGGTTGTTCAGGACCCTGGTGCCCATCGGCGCCGTCTCGCCCTCGCCGCGGATGTTGAGGGTCCAGCCGCCGTCGTCGAACCAGTTGCACTCGAGCGTGAGGTCGATGGTCGCGCCGCCGAGGTCGCCGGTCTGCACCGCGGCGTTGCTGGCCCCGGAGATGTCGTTGTGGCGCAGCGTGACCCCGGCGCCGCCGGTCGACTGCACGCCGTCGTTGTGCTCACCTTCCCCGTTGGACAGGTCGTGCACCCAGCAGTCCTCGATCAGGACGTTGCTGTCGGCCTTGAAGCCGTCGGCGGTGCCGTGGATGTTCAGCCGACGCGCGGTGTAGTTGGCGAACGAGATGGCCGCGGTCGCGTCGCCGGACAGGCCCTCGATCTCGCTGTCCTCGACCACGAGGCCGACGTTGTCCTCGTCGAAGTAGCGGATCGGGTAGTAGTCGCCGCTGCGGATCCGCACGTTGCGGATCGTGACGTCGTCGGCCAGGACGGTGATCGTGCCGTCGATGTCGAGGCCCTCGATCACCGCGCCGTCCTCGTCGACGGTGATCGAGCCGCTCGGCATCAGCCGCACGCCCTTCGGCACGCCCGTGTTGTCGGGGCCGGGCCGCGGGCCGTCGCACGGGCCCACGGGCTCGCCGGTGGTCCCGGCGGTGTCGTCGGTGGTCGGCTCGGCAGTGGTCGGGCCGAGGGTGGTGGGCTCGGCGGCGGTCGAGGTCGAGGTCGAGGTCGTGTCGCTGCCGTCGCTCGCGACCGTACCGGTCGAGGTCGGCTCGTCGGTGGTGCTCGTCGTTGCGTCGTCGGGGGTCCCGTTGCTCGTCGCCGCCGTCTCGCTCTCGGTCCCGGACGGCGCCGGGGCGCCCCCGCAAGCCATCACCAACGCCATGCTCGTGCACCACCGGAAGCTCCGCATCGGCCCGTCCTCCGCGCGGCATCTTCGGCGGGGTGGAGCGGGGCGTCAACCGGCGCGCGACTGGGAGCGAGCGCGCCCGTGATGTTGGCAGACCCCGGGCCGGCTCACCGCGGCGCGCGCGGCGAGCGATAGGATCATGAGGACATGTCCAAAGGAACCTGCACGAACGGGCATGCCCTTCAGGGCAGGTTTCCCGGGTGCAGCGCGGCGACGGCGGCGTCGAGGTCGAAGTCGAGGGCGACCGGCTGGTCGCGGTCGAAGGTCTCGAGGTAGCGGTCCCAGTCGCAGTTGGCGGCGGCGGCCAGGCGAACGCCGCGGGGCGAGGCGGCCCCGCGGAAGGCGAGGGCGCACACGCCCTGGCCGCCCGGGTAGAGGGTGACGGAGCGGCCGAGCAGGGCGCCGGCGAGCTCGTCGAGCGAGCGCAGGTCGACGGTGAACTCGGCGCCGATCAGCGCCTCGATCGAGGCCGGCCCGGGCATGACGGTGCCGGCCAGCCACAGGGTCTCGCCGGCGTGGGTGAGCGCGAGGTTCCAGTCGGCCTCGGGGCCGCGGCAGTGGTAGAGCTCGAGCGTGGCGTTGCTCAGGTCCCAGGTCTGGTCGCCGATGCGGATCCGGCTCATGCCGCCTCCATACCACGGGAGGCGGCGGTCTTGGCACCTGTTCGAAGAAACAGGTACTTGCAGATCGAATCAGCTGGGCCCGGAGCCGTCGCAGGCGCCGGGGTCGGACTGCCACAGGTCGCAGTAGCGATCGGCCAGGAGGCCGCCGCGGCTGCTGTCGAAGTCGCCGCAGGTGCTGATGTCGTCGAGGGCGTCGAGGCAGGTCGGGTACTCGTAGGTGATGCCGGCGTCGTCGAGCATCTTGAGGCGGCGCTGTTCACCGACGCAGACGGCGCCGTCCGGGCCCCACTCGGCCTCGATGCCCCAGTTCTGCAGGGTCAGGGTGACAGGGCTCTGGATCGCCGGGCTCAGGGCGTCGAACACGTCGATCGGCGTGCCGGTGAAGGTGTGCGGGGTGCCGTCGCCGCAGTAGTCGGCGCGGGCCAGCCGCGTGCAGGCCTGGTGGTGGTCGGCGAGCGAGACGCCGGCGACTGTGGCCCACGGGCGATAGCCCCACTCGACACACTTGGCCAGGACCGCGTCGCGGCAGGCGAAGGTGACGACGCCGGCGTCGTCGACGCGGTCGCCGGTGGTGCCGTCCCACCAGTTGCCGATCGCGATCGCCTGGGTCGGCTGGCCGTTGTGGTCGTAGCAGAGGCTGGACCACGTGCTCTCCGCCACGTCCTGGACCGAGATGTCGTAGAACCACACGTCGCCGTCGGGGTCGGCGGGATCGAGGTAGATGTCGTCGAAGCGCAGGACGTAGGTCTCGCCGGCGCCCTCGAGGGTGAGGAGCGAGCCGACCAGGTCGTCGCCGCTGACCTGCACCGGGCTGCCGTCGACGATCTGGGTGGCGGAGAAGCTGCTGCCGTTGAGGTTGATGCCGTTGAGGTTGATGCCGTTGAGGCTCCAGTTGTTCATGCGCATGCCGTTGAGGTTGATTCCGTTCATGCGCATGCCGTTGAACTGCTGGCCGTTCATCACGGCCGAGTTCAACTGAAGTCCGTTGCCGACGTCGCTCCGCAGCGTAACCGCCGTTCCAACGTCGTTCTCGACGACATCACAGGCCACAACCGAACAGACCAGTGCCAACCAAATCCCTCGAGTCATGGGCCTCATCATCTCCTGACCGAACGACATGATCGAGGTCCTCGGAACGCGCAACCCGTGCGGGGCGACAGCCCCGGCAGTCAGCGCATGCGGTGGTCCAGGGGGCGCTGTGCCGTTCGTGCGTCCGTCACATACACGCGGACGCGGTCCGGGCAATGCCACGTTACGACATCGCGCGTTTGGCCTGAAACTCGAAAGGAAATCGCGGCAGTGAGGCGAGGGCGATGCTCGTCACGCTGCCGCGATGACCCGGGTCCACGTCTCCGCTGCCGCGACATGCAGACGGAGGATTCATGGCCCCCGATCGCCGACTCGGCCTGTCGCCGACGATCAGGCGCCGGAGGCGATCGGCGTGGCGTCGGAGGGGATCGGCGCGGCGCGGCCGGGCACGATGCCGCGCTCGGCGAAGTCGGCGATGATCTTGTGGGTCCGCTCCATGACCTTCGCCAGCTCGGCGTCGGACAGGCCCTTCGTCTCGATCGGCGCGCCGACGTAGATCGTGATCTTGGTCGGCGTGAGCAGGTACGAGCCCTTCTGCATCAGCTCGTACATGCCGTGCGTGGCCAGCGGAATGACCGGGAGGCCGGCGATCCGGGCCATCCAGAACACGCCGCGCTTGAACTCGGCGACCTTGCCGTCGAGGGTGCGGTGCGCCTCGGGGAAGGCGAGGATCGAGATGCCCTTCTTGGCCCGGTCGCGCGCGGCCTCGGCGATGGCGCGGTAGCGGTTCGAACCCTCCGGCACCGGGATGCCGTCGGCCAGCTTCATGATCCAGCCGTACATCGGGATCTTGAACTGCCAGGCGTTCATCAGCCCGCAGAAGGCGTGCGGGATCGAGGCGCAGGCGGCGTGCGCGTCGAGCAGGTTGACGTGATTCATCATGAACACGCCGCGCCGCTCGTGGTCGAAGTCGGGGTCGTAGATGATCTCGACCTGAGACAGGGTGATCTTGAGGACCGCGCCCATGCCGGGCCCGCCGATGTAGTTGTGGGTCTTGCGCGACGGAACCACGGTCGACACCGCGGCCCACGTGACGGCGACGCCGCCCATCCACGCGAACGAGATGGTCCACACCACGGCCGAGTAGACGACCTGAGCTGCCTTCTTGAGGATCTTGAACACCATTGCTTCACGTCCGGACGTCGAGCGCGCCGGGGACGACCTCCAGCCGGCGCGGGTTGCACTTGATCATCTCGCCGTCGACCATGACGTCGATGTCCTCGGCGAGGCGGAGGTCGAGGCCGGGGGCCTGGTAGCAGCGCACGGCCGGGTGCTGCACGTGCGTGCCGCTGAAGATCTTGGGGAAGGTGCGGAGGAGGCCGACCCGGCCCAGGCGGCCGACCCGGATGATGTCGAGCAGGCCGTCGCGCGTGTTGGCGTCGGGCGCCATCATCATCTTGCCGCCGGTGAAGCGGCTGTTGTTGAACGAGAGGAAGGTCAGCGGCTCGCGGTCCTCGGGGTGACCGTCGATCTGCATCGGGAAGGTGTAGGGCCGCAGCGCCGCCACCCGCAGCACGGTGCTCAGGGTGTAGCCGAACTCGCCCAGGCCCGAGAAGTTGCGGTTGCGGGTGGCGCCGACGTCGGCGACAAAGCCGATGCTGAAGATGTTGATGAAGTGCAGCGCGCCGCGGGTGTGCGTGCAGCGGATGAGGTCGCACGGGCGCGTCTTGCCGGCGATGATCGCCTCGATCGCGTACTCGGCCCCCTGGTCGGTGAAGTCGCGGAGGAAGGAGTTGCCTGTCCCGAGAGGCAGCATGCCGAGCGAGGGCCGCTCGCCCGCCGGCAACGCCCCGGAGAAGATGCCGTTGATCAGCTCGTAGCTGGTGCCGTCGCCGCCGACGGCGATGAAGTGGCGCCGGCCGGCGGCGACCGCCTCGCGCGCGAGCTCGGTGGCCTGACCCGCGGCCCGCGTCTCGACGACGTCGATCTTGACCCCCGACTGCCGCAGGCGGTCGACGACCGCGGGCGCCCGCTTGCCGCACACGCCGCCGCCGGCGGCTGGATTGACGACTGCGAGGAGGGTGGCCGGATCGTGCATGCGGGCATGCTATCAGGCCCCGGAGGGCCGTGGAGGCGGGGGCGACGGGGGGCCGCGGAACGGGGTCACAGCTCGTGCAGGGCGGCGTCGCGGCCGAGCGGCTTGAGCTCGCGCGCCAGCGGGTCGCGCTTGATCTTCTGCGAGGCGGTGCGCGGGAACTCGCGGTCCCACAGGACGTAGGCGGAGATCCGCTTGTAGTCGGCGAGCTTGAGGTTGCGCCTGCGGAAGGCGTCGACGACGCCGGCGCGGGCGGCCTCGTCGAGGCCGGGCTTCGGCCGCACGACGACGACGAGCTGCTCGTCGGTCATCTTGCCGGTCGGCCAGATGTAGTTGGCCGCGAACACGCAGAACTCCTCGCAGTCGTCGATGTCGCCGAAGGCGGCCTCGATGTCCTCGGGGTAGACGTTCTTGCCGCCCTCGGTGACGATCATGTTCTTGGTGCGGCCGAGCAGCCTGAGGTGATTGGCGGCGTCGATGGTGCCGAGGTCGCCGGTGCGCAGCCATCCGTCGACGATCGACTCGCGCGTCAGCTCGGGCGCGTCGAGGTAGCCGAGCATGACGGTCGGCCCGCGCACCCACACCTCGCCGACGCCGCTCTCGTTGACGTCGCGCAGCTCGAGCTCGGTGCCCTCGACCGGCTTGCCGACGCTGTCGCCCCGGAACGGCTTGAGGTCGTTGACGGTGAGGACCGTGCCGGCCTCGGTGAGGCCGTAGCCGATGACGACCGGCAGGCCGAGGCGGTTGAAGTACTCGGCGCTGCTGCGGTCGACGAAGGCGCCGCCGCAGAACATGAGCCGCAGCTTGCCGCCGAAGTACTCGTGGATCGGCGCGAGCAGGGTCTTGCTGAGCCCGTGGCTGGGCGCCTGGCGGGTGGCGTACTCGTTGAGGTCCATGAGGCCGTCGAGCACGAGCCGCTGCCACTTCGGCAGCTCGGCGATCTTGTCCTTGATCCTCTTCTCGAGGGTCTTGAGGATCGTCGGCACCAGCGCCATGTGGGTGATGCCGTAGCGCTTCATGGTGCTGGCGAGGTAGGCCGGCCGCAGGGTGCGCTGGTGGACCACCGCGCCGCCCATCATCAGCGCGAGCAGGAAGCCGCACATGAAGTCGATGGCGTGGTTGGTCGGGAGGATCGAGAAGTAACGGTCGCCCTCGCTCAGCGGGTAGAGGTTGCCGAGGGTCTCGGCCTGCGCGAGGTAGTTGCGGTGCGTCAGCTGGCAGCCCTTGGCCGCGCCGCCGGTGCCCGAGGAGTAGACGATGCAGGCGACGTCCTCGCGGGCACGCGCGTGGTAGGTGAAACCTGCCCCTTGGGGCAGGTCCTCCCAGCGCAGGGCGCGGCCGACGCTGGCGCCCTCCGGCGCCTCGGTGACGACGACGAGGGTGCGCTCGAAGATCGAGGGGTCCTCGCGTTGCAGCTTGTCCCACGCCGGCCACTCGGCGAGGACGACGCGCGGGCGGCAGTGGGCGAGCAGGGCGTGCTGCTCGGGCGCGGTCAGCTTGTAGTCGATCGGGACCAGCACAGCGCCGGCCCACAGCGCCCCGGTGGCGCCGATCAGCCACTTGGACTGGTTCTGCATGACGATCGCGCAGCGATCGCCGGGGCCGAAGCCGTGGACCTGCAGGCCGGCGGCGAACCGCTCGGCCGCGACCCGCAGCTCGGCGAAGGTGTGGCGCGAGTTCTCGCGGTGACGGTCGGCCTCGATCAGCGCGGTCCGGCTCTTGTACGTGATGGTGGCGTCACGCAGCGCCTCGCCGAGGCAGGACAGCTTTCCCAGGTCGAGCATCTAGCGCCTCGCGTCGATCTTCTGCGCCAGCGCGGCGAAGGTCTTGATCCCCTGCAGCTCGTAGTCGGGCAGCTCGACGTCGAACTCGTCCTCGACGTCCGAGATGAGCTCGACCGCCTGGAAGCTGTCGATGCCGAGGCGCTCGAACAGGTCGTCCTCGGCGCGGAGCTGGGCCGGGTCGGCGCCGAAGCGCTTGGCGGCGAGACGGATGAGGGTGTCGAGGGTGGTGCTCATGGCAGGTAGGGTCTCAGGTCGGTGGACTCGACGAAGCGCTTGAGGGCGGCCATCAGCGCCGGGCCCTCGGCGAGGCGGACGAACAGCTCGCGCTCGGCGAGCAGCTCGTCCTTCGGGAGCTGCTTGATGAAGGCCTTGGCGGCCTTGCGCGCGGTGGGGTCGAACTTGGCGGTCTGGGCCGCGAGCGCCCGCGCGGCGGTGATGCCCTCGCCCGCGGCGACGACCTGGCTGACGAGGCCGGCCGCCTGGGCCTTCTTGGCGTTGATGCTGCGGCCGCTCAGCAGGAGGTCGCGGATGAGGCCGTTGCCGACGTCGCGGCGCAGCCGCGGGATGCCGCCGAAGCCGGGGATGATGCCGAGGCGCAGCTCGGGGAAGCAGAAGCGCGCGGTCTTCTCGGCGATCAGGACGTCGCAGGTGAGCGCGAGCTCGAAGCCGCCGCCGAAGCAGACGCCGTGGACGACGCCGACGGTGGTCAGCGGCAGCATGTCGAGGTCGTCCATGACGCCGTGGATGGCGTCGATGAACTGGCGGATCTGCGGCGCGTGCTGGTCCTTCGGCGCGTCGCTCAGGCCGCGGTAGAGCTCGCGCAGGTCGGCGCCGGCGCAGAAGCCCTGGCGCAGGCCGCTGCGCAGGATCAGGGTGTGGGCGCCCGGGTCGACCTGGTCGAGGAAGCGGCGCAGATCGGCCAGCATGGCGGTGCCGATCTCGTTGCAGGGCGGCGTGGCGAGGGTCAGCTCGTACACGCCTTCGCTGTAGGTCCAGTCGATCATGACGCGTAGGCCTTGTCGATCTCGGCGCGGTAGCGCTGCTCGACGGCGCGGCGGCGCAGCTTCTGGTTGGCGGTGAGCAGGCCGTTCTCGATCGTGAACGGCTCGGCGACGCGGATGAAGGCGCGGACCTTCTTGTAGTGCGGGACGCTGGCGTTGACGACCTCGAGCGCGGCGTCGATGGCGTCCTTGGGCACGTCGCCGGGGACGATGATGCCGAGGAACGGCCGCGCGTGGCCGACCAGCATGCACTGCTCGGCCTTGGGGCAGGCGGCGAGGAACTTCTCCTCGATCGGCTCGGGGGCGATGTTGTGGCCCGACTCGGGGACGAGGATGTTCTTGACGCGGCCGATGATCCGCAGGTTGCCGGTGTGGTCGAGGTCGCACTGGTCGCCGGTGTGGAACCAGCCGTCGCGGATCGCCTCGGCGGTGGCCTGCTCGCGCTGCCAGTAGCCGGCGAAGATGCCGGGGCCGCGCACCAGCAGCTCGCCCTCGTCGGAGATCTTGAGCTCGCAGCCGCCGATGGCGTGGCCGACGTAGCCGGGGCGCACGCCGCCGGGGGTGTCCATGGTGACGATCGCGGTGGTCTCGGTCAGGCCGTAGACCTGGTAGACCTGCACGCCGACCAGCTCGAACCACCACTGCGTCTCCTCGGCCAGCGCCGCCGAGCCGCAGATCAGGAACTCGAGGCTGGGGCCGATCTGCTGCTTGATCTTGCTGAAGACCAGCTTCTTCGCGGCGGCCAGAGTGAGCCTGTCCAAAAGGCCAGCCTTGCCCTCGCGCACGGCGCGGAAGGCCGCCTGGCCGCGGTCGTACAGGGCGAGGGCGACGCCGCCGCGCTCCGCGATCTTCTTGCCGACGCCGTTCTTGATCCGCTCGAGCACCGCGGGGACGTTGAGGTAGTAGTGCGGGTCGGCGGCGCCCATCTCGGCGACGAGGTGCTGCAGGTCGGTCGACAGCAGCAGCGGGTTGCCGCGGTACAGCTGCGTCCACAGCATGACGCGCGAGCCGGCGAAGCAGAACGGCAGGAAGTGGAACACCTTGTCGGCCCGCTGGCCGCCGGTGATGCGGTCGACGCTGCCGCGGGTCTGCGGCAGCATGTAGTCGACGTTGGCGCGGGTGAGGACGACCCCCTTGGGCTCGCCGCTGGTGCCGGAGGTGTAGATGATGGTGACCGGGTCGGTCGGCGCGACCGGGCGCGGCGGCTCGTGCACCGGCTCGCCGCGGAGGACGTCGGCCAGATCTTCGATCGGGCAGTGCTCGGGCCAGGCGCCGCGCAAGCCGGCGGCGAGCTCGGGGCCGTCGGCGATGACGAGCACGGGGCCGCAGTCCTTGACCATGACCGCCAGCTCCTTCGGATCCTGGCGGCTGTAGAGCGGGACGACGATCGCGCCCTCGAACAGGATGGCGAGGTCGGCGGCGACCCAGCGGGCCGAGTTGGGCGCGAGCAGGGCGACGCGGTCGCCGGGCCCCACGCCGGCGCGGCGGAGGAAGCCGCGCGCGTGGGCGACGAGGTGCAGCAGCTGCGCGGCCGAGGTCGGCCGGCGCTCCTTGCCGTGGAGCTCGATGAGGAGCTGATCCTCGCGGGTCTTCTGGACCGCGGCGTGGATGACTTCGAGGAAGTTGGCGCTCATGCGTGGCGCTCCAGCAGGCGCTGCACGTTGGCCGGCAGCGGCGGCAGGTGGGCTTCCCAGGTGCGCGGGAGGTCGCGGCGCGGGAACTGGGGATAGACGCGCACGACCTCGTCCATGAAGTCGATGCCCATCTGGCCCATGAGCCTCAGCTGGGCCGGGACGGCGCGGGCGATGTCGGCGCTGATGCCCTCGGCGTCGCGCCACAGCCGGCGCAGGGTGTGCAGCAGCTTGTCGCCGAGGTCGTCCTCGTCGACCTCGAAGAACATGTCCGGGTGGCCGCGATCGTTCATGAGGTTGCGGATCCGCTCGTCCATGGTGACGCCGGCGGAGGGCACGAGGCCGGGCATCGAGGTGACGATCGCGTGGAAGCGGGAGCTGATCATCATGCTGCAGTTGCGCAGCACGCTGACGAGGTCGTACATGTCGTGCTCGTCGCTGACGAACAGCGCGCCGCCGCGGTCGAGCCGCGGCAGCAAGTCCTCGCAGGCGTGGCGGTCGAGCTGCTCCATGCCGACGAGGATGGTGAAGAACTCGCGCTCCTGGGCGAACGCGTTGACGCCGTCGGCCAGGGCCTGGATGTACGCGTTGTACTTCTTGTCGGCCGCTTCGCTGTGGTGGTGGAAGTAGAAGGCGCTGTAGTGCTCGTGCTTGTACTGCCCGCCGAGCTTGTAGGCGGCGTACTTGAGCAGGTCGGGCTTGACCGGCCACCAGAACGGGTTGATCGGGCAGACGACGAGGACCTTCTGGCGGCCGTCCCAGCCGGCGTCGCGCAGCAGCTGGGCGCCTCGGGAGAGAGGAGCAGGATCGAAGGTCCAGGCGGTGTCGGCCCCGGAGGTGGTGCGGATGCCGAGCTCGCCGAGGACCTTGCGCGAGGGCTCGTTGCGGCAGATGACCAGCGACTTCTTGCAGGCGTCGCGCACGAAGTCGCGGAGCGCCGGGGTCATGCTGCCGGCCTCGGCGCCGTAGCCGACGCTGATCTTGTTCTCGGCGTTGGCGAGGCCGAGCGCGCCGGCCATGAAGCAGGTCAGCGCGCTCGAGAACTTCGACTTGAACATCGAGCCCTCGCAGGCGATGACGCCGTGGTGCTTCGGGCACTCGGTGGCGATGAACTTGGGGAACACCGCCGGCAGCTCGATCTGGTGGACGGCGCGGAAGTAGCCGCGCGTCAGCTTGGGATCGACGGTCATGATCGTCAGCTCGAGCTCGTCGTCGCCGACGACGTGGCGCAGCTGGCGGATCATCTCCTCGACGCGGACGTCGGCGCCGGTGTTGCGCGTGCCGACGTAGCCGGCGAGCAGCAGCTTGAGCGGCTTGCCGGGCTTCCACGTCTCCGGGGCCATGCCGAGCACGTTGCGGACGGCGACGCCCTCGATGGCGGCGGCGACGGTGGCCTGGAGGGCGCGGTCGGGGTCGACGACGTCCTTGACCTTGTCCCAGATCTTGCTGGTGGTCTTCTTGACGGGTGCGCTCTTGGACATGTTCGAAGGGCTAGGCTACCTGCCGCACCTGGGCGCCGCCGGGCCAGGGCTTGTACGGGTAGCTGAAGTTGTGGTCGACCGCGAAGCGGTAGAGGCCGTAGGCGTAGCGGTCGAACGGCGCCGGCGACTCGCCGAGGGCGTCGACGACCCGGCGGTTGTCGAACACGGTGTCGAAGGTGAGGTAGGGCAGGAACACCTTGAGCAGCGAGGCCGGCAGCGACAGGCCCCAGTTGCGCGGGGTGTTGGAGGCGGTCTCGACGACGCGGTTGAAGGCGCCGTTGAGGCCGGGGACGAAGCGGTGCTTGACCGGGTGGCCGGCGCGGCGCATGGCGTCGACGACCTGGCGGTAGGTCAGCGAGGCGGTGCCCGAGCTCAGGCTGTAGGCGTCGTGCGCCAGCTTGTCGCGCTGGTGGAGGGTGACGATCGCCTTGGAGACGTAGTCGACGGGGACGATGTCGAGCCGCCAGTCGGGGTGGAACGGCAGCACCGGCAGCTTGGCGAGCATGACGAAGGCCCGCACCATGTCGAACTGGGTGGTCTCGGGGAAGCGGCTGTCGCCGAGCACGATCGACGGGCGCAGGACCAGCTGCTGCACGTCGGGCAGCAGCTCGTGCAGCATGTGCTCGCAGAACTTCTTGGTCCGCGCGTACGGGTCGTAGTCGGACTTGTCCCAGTCGATGGTGTTGTCCTCGGTGACGACCTCGCCCTTGCGCTCGCCGGCGACCGCGACCGTGCTGATGTCGGTGAAGCGGCGCAGGCCGTGGTGGTCCCGGGCGTCGCGCGCGAGCTTGAGGACGCTCAGCGTGCCGCGCAGGTTGACGTTGAAGCACGCCTTCGACGACTTGCGGTTGAGCGAGGCGGCGCAGTGGATGACCGAGTCCATGGTCCGGACCAGCTTCTCGCGCGCGTCGGCCTCGAGGCCGAGGCCCGGGAAGGTCAGGTCGCCGAGGTAGAGGTCGCAGCGGGTGCGGACGAGGTCGAGGAAGCGCGGGAAGTCCATGTGCAGCTGCATGGACTTCCACAGCCGCTGCTCGGCCTCGGCCGGGTCCTTGGCGCGGACGAGGAGGGCGAGCCGCTCGTTCGGGTGCTCGTCGAGCAGGCCGGCGGCGACGTACGAGCCGATGTATCCGGTGGCTCCGGTGAGGAAGATGGCCATGGTGTCAGACGACCTCGGCGTGGGGCGCGGGCGCGGCCTCGGGCGAGCGCAGGCGGAAGGGGTGGCGCGGGGCGTAGCTCTCGGGGGTCTTGTTCTCGAACAGCGGGAAGCACCACTTGCGCAGGCCGGGGATGTGGACGTCGATCCAGTAGTGGCGCCAGTCGATGCTGCGCGGGTCGCAGTCCCACTCGGGCTCGACGACCGGGTGCCGCAGGAGGTTGCGGGTCACGAACGCGAAGTAGTTGTCGTGGATGAACGGCAGGTAGAGCTCGCACATGCGCTCGATCTTGTCGATCGCCTCGAGCGCGTCCTCGGTGTGCTCGACCATGTCGGTGAGCCGGCGGCGGATGAACTCGGGCCAGCCCTTCGGCGGGTCGCGCAGCCACTCGTCGACCGACTCGGTCATCTTGCGCACGTTCTCGATCCGCATCGGGTGGTCGGGCGTGACGGCGATCGCGTCCCAGCGCGACTTGACGACCCGGTCGAGGGTGGTGTCGCCGCGGGTGCGCAGGTGCTTGCGGTGGGCCAGCGCGACCAGCTCGACGGCGCGGTCGATGGTGAGGAGGTTGAGGTCCGAGCTGCCGCACTGGTAGACCGGCGCGTGCTCGCCCCGCATCAGCGCGGCGCCGGCGACGGTCATGCCGCGGCAGACGTAGTCGACCGGGATGATGTCGAAGGGGTTGCCCCGCTTGCACGGCAGGTGGCGGAACCAGCTGCCGAGCGCGTAGCTCAGCGGGCCGCAGGTGTTGAAGCCCTGGTTCCACCCGGGGAACGGGTAGCTCATGGCGCTCTCGACGATCGCGGGGCGGAACATGCTCCACCGGCCGGGATCGAGGCGGCGGGCGATCCACGCCTCGGCCATGTTCTTGGTGTACGTGTAGATGTTGGTGAAGCCCCAGCGGCCGGCGCGGCGCTGGCCCTCGGCGACCATCGCGTCCTTCAAGAGGTTGCGCTTGATCCGGCGGGCGGTGTTGCGCACCAGCATCGCGTTGTTCTCGTCGCCGCCCTTGTCGCGGATCTGCTTGACCGCGTCGTCGTGGGCGCGCTTGTCCATCTCGGGCGACTCGTGCTCGGCGAGGATGGCGTCGATGCTGGCCTGGACCTCGGCGCACTCGGCCTCGACGTCGAACGGCTCGCCCTCGGGCGAGAGGTCGGGGCGGATGACCTCGGGGATGAGGCCGTTCTTCTTGCCGGTGACGTAGCAGGTCGAGATGTGCAGCAGCACCGCCTTGTCGCAGGCGGCGACGAAGTTGGCGGCGTTGCGGGCGCCCTCGACGTTGGTCGTCATGGCGTCGCGCAGGTCGGGGTCGAAGTCGACGAGGCCGGCGCAGTTGATCACGAGGTCGACGTCGCGGCGCAGACGGGCGAGCACCGCCGGGTCGTCGACGCCCATGTCGGGCAGCGAGACGTCGCCGGAGACGACCTCGATCCGCTCGCTGATGAAGCGGCTCATGTCGGCGCCGTACTTCTCGTGCAGCGGCCGGAAGCACGGCGAGGTCTGGACCTGGCGCTCGAACCGATCGGCGGCCGGGCGCAGCGCCTTCTTGCGGGTGAGCACGTAGACCTTGCCGACGTCCGGCACGTGCTGCAGCACCATCGCCAGCCAGACCTTGCCGAGGAAGCCGGTGACCCCGGTGAGCAAGACGTGGCGACCGGCGTAGCTGTGCTTGATCGAGAGCGGCGTGTTCACGGGTGTCCTCCGGTTCCTGTCCCCAAGGTCAGTCGCGGTAGTCGATGATCGGCCAGTCGGCGTCCTTGGCGCTGCGGCGCAGGACGAAGTCGGGGTTGACGGCGCACGGCTTGCCGACGCGCGAGAGCAGCAGCATGTCGGGGCCGTGGGCGCCGTAGGCGGCGCAGCGCGACAGCTCGAGGTCGTGCGCGGCGGCGTAGTCGTCGAGCCAGCGGCCGCCGACGTTCGAGCCGATGACCGGGTCGAGCAGCTTGCCGGTGGCCTCGCCGTCCTCGAACTCGATCTTGTTGTAGACCAGCTCGTCGTAGTGCTTGAGGTGGCGCGCGAGCGGCTTCATGATCGGCTCGATGCTGTCGGACAGCAGCACGACCCGCCGGCCCTCGGCCTGCAGCCGCTTGAGCAGCTCCGTGCCCTGATCCAGGATCGTGTCCTTCAGGACATCCTCGGCGTACTCCTCACAGAGGACCTCGACGCGGTCCTGGCTCATGCCGCGGATGGCGAGGTGGGCGAGGCGGTGGGCCAGCGCGCGGTCGGTCTGACCAAGCAAGCGGTGGACCGGGGCGGCCAGACCGACGAGGCCGAGGCGGACCGCCCGCTCGCCGAACTTCTTGGCGTTGCCGGCCAGATAGGCCGCCGCGCTGAGCACGCCGCGGGCGAGCAAGATGCCTTCGACGCGGACGAATGCTGCCGTGTTGGTTTGTGTCATCGACCAGGCTCGCGGCCTAGTTAGCGCACCCGAGGCCAGCGTTACAAGCATTCGCGGCGGGGCGAAGATGCCTGCGAAGGCCGCTGCGCACGCCGGTTTACGCGTGCAGGAGGCTTCGCAGGAGGGCGCTCGGGAGGGGTCTGGCGCCGGTCCGCGGGGCTTTGGCGAGATGGGTAGCGACCGGGCGAGATGTTTACTCGCACGAGTAAGTTGTTAGCGGCGACGATTGCTCGCGCGTTTAAGAAATTGCTTCGGCGTGAGGCTGGTCGGGGTGTCACCGGTGGGACGCGCGTCGAGGTGCGCTATCGTGTGGCCGTGACCGCGCCGCTGCTCGTCTGCGCCGCCGAGGTCGAGGGCCGCGGGCTGCCCTCGGCGCTGCGCCTGGGCGTCGGCAAGGTGGCGGCGGCGGTGAGCATGACGCGGGCGCTGCACGAGCGGCGGCCGGCGTGGGTGCTGCTGTTCGGGGTCTGCGGCGCCTATCCCGAAGGACATGGCCCGGGGGCCAGGCTCGACGTCGGCGACGTGTGCCTGGTCGGCGACGAGTGGCTGGCCGACGAGGGGGTCGCGGTCGACGACGGGTTCCTGCCGCTGTCGCAGCTGGGCCTGGGGTCCAACGGGCCGTTCGAGGCCGACGCGGGGCGCACGGCCGCGGCGGCGCGGGTGCTCGCGGTGCCGGTGGTGCGCGGGGCGACCGTCAGCAGCTGCAGCGGGACCGACGCGCGCTCGCGTGAGCTGGCCAGCGGCACGGGGGCCACGGTCGAGACGATGGAGGGGGCGGCCGTGGCGTGGGCCTGCCGGGCCGCCGGGGTGCCGTGGGTGCAGCTGCGGTGCGTGAGCAATCGAACCGGCCGGCGCGCTGCGGGCGGGTGGGACCTGCCGCGCGCGGTGGCCGGGGTGCAGGCGGCGCTGCTGCGACTGCAGGCCGCGGACTGGGGGAGCGAATGAGCGAGCCGCTGCCGATCGGGTTCTCGCCGTGTCCGAACGACACGTGGATGTTCGACGCGATGGTGCGCGTGCCGGAGTTCGTGGCGGGGCTGCGGCCGCTGCCGTGGCTGGCCGACATCGAGGCGCTCAACGAGCGCGCGCTGGCCGGCGAGGCGCCGCTGCCGGTGACGAAGCTGAGCGCGCACGGGCTGTTCTGGGTCGAGCGCGACTACATGGTCTTGCGGACAGGTGCGGCGCTGGGCCGCGGCTGCGGGCCGCTGGTGGTCGCGCGCGCGGCGACGGAGCTGGCGGCCCTGGCGGGGCGGAAGATCGCCATCCCCGGGGCCTACACGACGGCGCACCTGCTGCTCCGCTGCTTCGCGCCGGCGTCGGTGACCGTGGTGCCGATGCGCTTCGATCGCATCATGCCGGCGGTGGCGGCCGGCGAGGTCGACGCGGGGCTGGTGATCCACGAGGCGCGGTTCGTGTTCCGCGACCACGGGCTCGAGCAGGTGGCGGACCTCGGCGAGGTGTGGGAGGCCGCGACGGGGCTGCCGCTGCCGCTCGGGGTGATCGCGGCCCACCGCTCGCTGCCGGCCGGGCAGGTGCGCGCGGTGGAGGAGGGGATCGCCCGCTCGATCGCGGCGGCGGAGGCCGATCCGGCCGCGGCCTGGCCGTTCGTGAAGGCGCACGCGCAGGAGCTGAGCGACGACGTGTGCCGCCAGCACATCGCCCTGTATGTCAACGAGTTCTCGCGCGACATGGGCGCGGAGGGGGCGGCCGCTCTGGCCGAGCTGCGGGCGCGCGGGCAGGCCGCGGGGCTGTTGCCGCGCTGAGGCGCCCGCGGAGCGGCGGGTGAGGCGGGTCGCTGTCGCGTCTGGAGCGCGGACCGGCGACGAGGCACGACCGGGCGCCGGGGATGGGGGCGGCGCGGTGAGGTGTTCGTGAGAGCATGTCCATCGAGACATGCTCATGAGGCCCTGTCTATCAGGGCATGTCGGTTCGGGCATGTCCTTTCGGACGCATGCCGGCGAAACTCGGGCGTCAGGGCGCGGGCAGCGCCTCGAAGAAGAGGCGGCCGTCTCGCTCCTGCGCGAGCACGCCGAAGGCGGCGCCGAGGTGGGCGGGGCTGAAGACGTCGGGGCAGGGGCCGACGCGGGCGCGGCCGGCGGCCAGCAGGACGGCGTCGTCGGCGTGGCGGCGGGCGAGGTCGAGGTCGTGCTCGGCGACGAGGACGGCCACGCCTTCGCCGGCGAGGGCCCGCAGGTGGCGGTAGAGGCCGAGGGCGTGGCCGATGTCGAGGCCGGCGGCCGGCTCGTCGAGGATGACGACGGCGGCCTCGGCCGCGAGCATGCGCGCGAGCATGACGCGCTGGCGCTCGCCGCCGCTGAGCTGGCCGATCGGTCGGTCGGCGAAGGCGGCGAGGCCGAGGCGGGCGAGGGCGGCGGTCGCGGCGTCGGCGTCGGCGGCGCGCGGCGGGCCGAAGCGCGGCAAGTTCGGCAGGCGGCCGAGGAGGACGACCTCATGCACGTGGAGGTCGGCTTCGACGGGGCAGTGCTGCGGCAAATAAGCCAGCCGGCGGGCGCGCGCGGCCGGAGAGAGGTCGGCGAGGCGGTCGCCGAGCAGCTCGACGTGGCCGGCCTGCGGACGGTCGAGGCCGGCGAGGGCGCGCAGGAGGGTCGACTTGCCGGCGCCGTTGGGCCCGGCGACCACGCAGATCCGTCCGCGGCGGAGGTCGAGGTCGAGGGCCTCGTAGAGGACCCGATCGGCGAGCCGGTGAGTCAGGCCGCGAGCGGCGAGGGCGGGGGCCTCGGTCATGTCCGGCATTAATAGGAGGGAGGCGGGGGGGCCGGGCAAGCCCGCAGGCAAGAGGTGGCGCACGCGCGGGCACGGGCGCGCCGGCGCCGGATCGACTAGTGTTCGCGGGATGTCGCTCGTCCAGCTCAGGGCCAGCAAGACGGCGCCGCCGCGGGACCTGCGGGCGTTCCTGCCGATGACCCGCGAAGAGATGGACGCGCGCGGCTGGGAGGAGCTCGACGTGCTCCTCATCAACGGCGACGCCTACGTCGACCACCCGGCGTTCGGCGGGGCGCTGATCGGCCGCTTCCTCGAGGGCCGCGGGCTGCGGGTCGGGATGATCGCGCAGCCGCGCTGGGATGACCCGAAGGACATCTCGCGATTGGGTCGGCCGCGGCTGTTCGTCGGCATCACCGCCGGCAACCTCGACTCGATGCTCAACAAGCTGACGGCGCAGAAGAAGATCCGCGGCGAGGACCAGTACTCGCCCGACGGCGCGCTCGAGCAGCGGCCGAACCGCGCCAGCATCGTCTACTCGAACCTGGCCCGGCAGGCGTTCCCGGGGCTGCCCGTGGTGCTCGGCGGCATCGAGGCGAGCCTGCGGCGGATCGCCCACTACGACTACTGGAGCGACCAGGTGCGCCGCAGCGTGCTGGTCGACAGCAAGGCCGACCTGCTGATCTTCGGCATGGGCGAGCGGCCGGTGTGGGAGGTCGCGCAGCGGCTCAAGGCCGGCGAAGACATCGGCACGATCCGCGACGTCCGCGGCACCGCGGTGATGCTGCCCAAGGGCCAGTGGGAGCACCTGCCGAAGAGCCGTTACGTGCGCGACGGGCAGCCGCTGCACCTGCCGAGCTTCGAGGCGGTGAGCGCCGACCGGGACGCGTTCCTCGAGATGTCGCGGGCGTTCCAGCACGAGACCAACCCGGGCAACGGGCGGCCGCTGATCCAGCCGCACGGCGATCGGGCGCTGTACTGCAACCCGCCGGCGCACCCGCTCGACATGCGCGACATGGACGCGCTCTACGACCTGCCGTTCGTGCGGCGGCCGCACTGGACGTACGCGGGCAGCAAGATCCCGGCGTTCGAGACGGTCAAGCACTCGATCGTGACGATGCGCGGCTGCTTCGGCGGCTGCACGTTCTGCTCGATCACCGAGCACGAGGGCCGCATCATCCAGTCGCGCTCGGCCGAGAGCGTGCTGCGGGAGATCCGGGCGCTGCGCCGCATGGACGACTTCCGCGGGGTGATCTCGGACGTCGGCGGGCCGACGGCCAACATGTACCGCATGCGCTGCAAGAGCGAGCAGATCGAGAGCGCGTGCCGCAAGCTGTCGTGCGTGCACCCGGGCGTGTGCGAGAACCTCGACACCGATCACGGGCCGCTCGTCGACCTGCTGAAGAAGGTGCGCAAGGCCGAAGGGGTGCGCCGTGTGTTCATCGCGTCGGGCGTCCGCTACGACCTGGCAGAACGATCTCCGGCGTTCATCCGCGAGCTCGCCACGCACCATACCGGCGGACAATTGTCCGTGGCTCCCGAGCACGTGAAGGACGAGGTGCTCGCCAAAATGAAGAAGCCCGGCGTCGCCAGCTACGAGCGCTTCGCCGAGCAGTTCATGTGCGCGAGCGAGGCGGCCGGCAAGGATCAGCATCTGGTGCCGTACTTCATTTCAGGGCACCCGGGCAGCACGCTCGACGACATGGTCGATCTCGCGCTGTGGCTGAAGGCGCGAGGCGTGCGGCCCAGACAGGTGCAGGACTTCATCCCCACGCCGATGAGCATGGCGACCTGCATGTACTACACGGGTCGCGATCCGTTCACGCGCCAGCCGGTCTACACGGCCAAGGAGCTGCGCGAGAAGAAGCTGCAGAAGTCGCTACTACTTTATTGGGATCCGGCGCAGCACCACCTCGCTCGCGAGGCGCTGCGGCGAGCCGGTCGCGCTGCGCTGATCGGTCACGGGCCGTCGTGTCTGGTGCCGCCGGAGGGAGGAGCGACGCGTACACCAGGCGCGTCGCCTGTCCCCGGCGCCAGGCGGGCGCGGCGCGGGCTCGGGGCCGCCGGTCCGTGAACCGGTAGCCGCGCCGGTGGACGCCGGAGACAGCGCCGACGTCGCCGGAGCAGGTTCGCCCGCACCACCACGCTAGCGCACGGGCTCCGGCGAGGACGGTAGTTCCGCGTCACAGCCGACTGTGAGTAAGATGCCCCAACTTATGACGATGATGCGGAGCGCGACGCGAGTGTTGGCGGCTGTCACTGTGATGTCGAGCCTGTCCGGGTGTGAGGCGCTGCTCGAGCCGAAGACGAAGGTCTCGCTGGCTATTTCGCACCACGGGACGCGCGACGGGAACGGCGTCCTGCCGAACTACGGCGAGGCCGACGCCGCCCGCGTGTTCGTCAATGACAAGGGCTGGGAGATCAACCTGGCCGAGGGCGTGATTGTGATGACCGCGGCGCAGGTCGAGTCGTGCGCCGGCGAGAGCTTCGACTTCGAGCTGCCGTACGGGCCGTTCCCCGAGTACCAGCTGGCGCAGGATCAGGACCTCGTCGACTTCGCGGCGGTCGAGCTGCCCGAAGGGACATATTGCAAGCTGCGCGTCGAGTACGGCCGCTACCAGTCGTCGCTGGCCGAGCAGGCGTTCGACACGCCGTTCCAGGTCCACGGCCACGCGTCGGTCGAGGGCTTGACGGTCTACCTCGCCGGCACCGCGGCCGACCCGACCGGCGCCAAAGAGGGCGCCAACTGGAAGTTCCAGACCAGTCAGACCAGCATCGTCGAGCTCGACCTCAGCAAGGCCGACGACGGTCGACCGTTCCGGATCACGGGCAAGGAGCCCGGCGGCAGGGCGCTCACGGTCGCCAAGACCTACGACGCGTTCTTCCGCGGCGTCGACTTCTCCGACTTCGACGCCGAGGCGATCAGCGGCCGGCTGCTCGAGGTGCTCAAGGCCGAGACGTACGTGATCGTCGGCGCCCAGGTCTTCTGAGCCCGGCCAGCGCCGTCAGCACGACCAGGCCGAGCGGGCCGCCGGCGTCGCCGCCCGCGGCGCAGTCGCAGCCCTCGTCCTTCTTCGGCTCGGTCACCAGGCAGTCGCACGCCTCGCACGCGTCGGTGCGCAGGTCGACACCTGTCTCTTGGTTCAGCCAGCACAGGGCGGCGTAAGGGATGGCGTAGAAGCCGCCCTTGCCGCACGTGTAGCCGCGCGAGGTGATGCCCGCGAGCCTGATCTCGCCGCCCGAAAGGGTGACGAACGCCGGGCCGCCCGAGTCGCCCTGGCACGAGTCGTGGCCCTCGCCGCCGGCCTGGAACTCGAGGCCGCTCGGGCTGAAGCGCACGATCTCGATCTCGACCTCGCGCTTGAAGCCGTTGAGGTTCTTCTCGTCGTCGCCGAAGCCGACCACGGTGATCGGGGCGCCGATGTACATCGCCTCGTCCCACTCGGCCTGGCCGCTGATCGGTCGCGTCGGCTCGACGCCGACGAGCGGCTCCTCGAGCACGACGTAGCCGTAGTCCCAGATGTCGACCTTGCACACGCTGGTGTCGGTGCCGCAGAAGTCGGGGTGCGAGCCGTGCTCGGCGACGGCGACGACCTGCTGGAATTCGGTCCAAACGTCGTCGCCGACGACGACGTGCATGACCGCGGGCGAGGGGTTGTCGTCGAGGCAGTGCGCGGCGGTCAGGACGATGGTGGGGCTGACGAGCGTCCCCGTGCACATGGTCTCGCCGATGAGGATCGCCACTGCGCTCGGCCACGAGCCCGGCTCGACCAATTCGCCGCCGTAGATCGGCGCGGGCGCGGGCGCGGGCGCGGACCACGGGAGCGGCGAGGCGAGGAGGGCGGCGAGGCCGAGCTGCAACATGCGACTAGAATAACCCGGGTTGCCGACGATCCACGGCGATCCGGCCCGCGTACTGCGCGGCCTGGGCGTGGATCGAAATTGCCCGGGCGCGCGGGCGCAGACCGGGACAGCGCCCCGGCGATCTGGTACCGATCGCCAGTCCGACCCGGGGAGGCGCGTGCCGACGAATCTCTTCGCTTATCCTAACCTGGTCTCGGAGCCAGGTCCGCTCCCGCTCCGCTCGCAGCTCGACCACGACTTCACCGACGCGCTGGCCCACATCGCCCGGATCCGCACGCGCCGGCGCCTGGAGCGAGACCCGGTGTTCCGCACGATCCGTCCGCAGCTGGAGCGAGTCCTCCGCGGCTTCGAGTGGGATCTCGAGCCGACGCTCGGCCACTCGCTGGCGCCGCGACGTCCGGGGATCGTCCGCGCGGTCGCGTGGAACGTGGAGCGCGGCAAGCGCTTCGAGGGGCTCCACACGCTCCTGACGTCCGACCCAGAGCTCTCGGCCGCCGATCTCTTGCTGCTGACCGAGGTCGACATCGGCATGGGCCGCTCCGGCAACCGCAACGTGCCGAAGGAGCTCGCCCACGCGCTCGGCATGGGCTACGTGTTCGCCAACTATCACATCGTCCTGGTCGAGGGCGATCGCGGCGAGCGCGGCCACGGGGTGCCCAACACCAAGGCGATGCACGGCTGCGCCCTGCTGACCCGCTTCCCGGTGCTCCGCTTCGAGGCGGTCGAGCTGCACGAGCGGCGCGACAAGTTCCACGCGACCGAGAAGCGGATCGGCAACAAGCGCGCGCTGCTGTGCGAGCTGCTGCTGCCAGACGGGCCGCTGACGGTGGCGCTGGTCCACCTCGACCCGTTCGCCGGGCCGCGCGACCGGGCCCGCCACATCCGCGAGATCGTCGCCCGCCTGCGCGAGTTCGGCGGCGAGCGCATGCTCCTCGGCGGCGACCTCAACACCAACACGTACGACCTCAGCAGCGGCCGCGGCCTGGCCTACAACTTCTTCTACAAGCTGACGCGCTTCGGCATCGAGGGGATGGCGGCCCAGTACATGAAGCCCGAGGAGCACTTCGAGCGCGCAGTGTTCGCGGCGATGCGCGACGGCGGGTTCGAGATCGACGGCTTCAATGACTTCACCCGCGGGACCATCTACTACGACATCTACGACCCCGAGATCTTCCGCAAGGCGCTCGACTACATGCCGAAGGCGATGCGCCGGGTGATGTGGACGTACCTCGAGCGGCGGCTGGCGCCGTGGGGCGGGCGGGTGCCGCTGCGCGTCGATTGGTTCGCGGGCAAGGGCCTGCGCCCGCGCGAGCCGCAGGTGATCGAGCGCCCGGTCGCCGCCGGCAAGCTGGTGTCCGACCACAACCCGATCCTCGTCGACCTCGAGCTCGGGGCGGAGGGCGAACCGGACCCGCCCGAGGAGTCCGACGAGTGAGCGGTGGCCACATGGCCTTATGGGCATGTAGGAGCGGGCATGCCCGATCGAGCATGACCTCTCGGGCATGTCCTGAAGATCACTGAGGGCGGTAGGCGCCGAGCCAGGCGCGGGCGTTGCCGCCGAGCACGCGGGAGACCGCGGGCTCGGCGAGCGCGAGGCCGTGGTACACGCCGGGGGTGAGCGCGCCGATCCGCGCGGCGTGGCGCCAGAACTCGAACCGCTCGCGCTCGAGCAGGCCGAGGTTGGCGGCGAGCTGGAGGTCCCAGTCGACGTCGCCGGCCGGGCCGCGCGCGGTGACGAGGTCGGAGCCGAACAGGAACCGCTCGGGCTGGACCTCGATGAGGGCGCGCAGGCGGTCGCGGTCCTCCTCGATGGCGGTGAAGCCGTCGACGCCGGGCAGGCCGGCGCCGTGGCTGGTGTCGACGCGCAGCCGCGGGAACTCGCGCAGGAGGCCGGCGAGGCGATCGAGGTCGGTGCGGCTGCCGCACAGGTGGGCGCAGACCAGCTCGAGCCGCGGGTGGGCCCGCAGCACCCGCGCCAGTTCGTCGCGGTAGCGGACTGTGTTGACGTGGGCGAGCACGGGCACCGAGCGCTGCTCGAGCCACTCGAACAGCGAGGCGTGGGCCGGATCGTCGAGCGGGCGGGCGTGCAGCTTCTGGTGGCCGAAGTAGAGCTTGACGCCGCGAGCCCCGCGGTGAAACCACCGCTCGAGCTCGGCGATGTCGACCTCGGCCGGCTCGACTGCGACGAACGGGAACAGGCGATCGCGGTGGTCGGCGGTGGCCGCGAGCAAGTCGTCGTTGGCCTCGCGCCAGCCGTGCAGGCGGGCGTCGTCGCCGGGCGCCGGGCCCCGCGCCGGATCGAGGTGCGGGGAGGCGATCACGACGGCGGCCGCGATCGCGCGGCGGTCGAGCGCGGCCAGCAACTCGTCGACGGCGCCGCCGACGAGGTGGACGTGGATGTCGACGCGGTCGCGCGCGGCGGGGTCGTCGTCGATGCCGGTGGTCCCGGTCGGCGTGGGGACGCCGCAGGCGACCGCGAGGCCGGCGAGCAGGGCGACCGCGCGGCGCCGCGGCGAGGCGTCAGCACTCACACTCGTCCTCGCCTTCGTAGTTGCGCATGTCGACGAGCAGGCGGTACGGGTACTGGGCGTCCGGGGTGTCGCTGTGCACGCGGATCAGCAAGGTGCCGGCGTAGTCGTCGCCGTACCCGTCGAACGCGAGCACGCCGCCGTCGGCGGTCTGGGCGATCAGCAGCTCGCGGGTGTCGGCGCGGTAGACCTCGACCGTCATCTCGTTCTCGGGACCGGCGGCGATCACCGGCTCACCGCAGGCGGCGCCGCACAGGCCGGCGTCCTTCACCAGGGCGCGCACGTGGAGGTAGTGGACGCTGTAGCCGAGGTGGGCGACGTCGAAGCGGTACCAGTCGTCCTCGCCGGGGCAGAGGTAGGCGTCCGAGACCTCGTGGTAGGCCGACCACTGGTCGACGCCGGTCCAGGCGACGTCGGTCGGGTCGTCGGGGTCGTCGTTGGGCTCCCAGGCGTCGTTGAGCGGGCAGGCGTCGGCGCCGGTGGTCGAGGTGCCGGTGGTGTCGGGCGTACCGTCGGGCGGGAGGTCGCAGGCGGCGAGCGCGGAGGCGACGACGACCTGGTGAAAGAGACAGGTCGATCGCGCTCCGGCGAGAGCGGTGGTGGCTGGCGTCGTCATCGGTGCTCCAGGGCGCTGCAAACGTGCGCCGCGGAGCGGGAGGAGCAACGCGGCGCGGTGGCGCGGGCCGAGGAGAGGCGACGGTCGCAGGCGCGGCGAGGAAGGAGCCGGGCGAGCCGCTCGGGGCCGCGCAGGCGCCGCCCGGGGCGCGTGGAGAGGCAGATGTCCGATCGGACAGGCGATCGAGGCGGGCGCGGCTGCGGGCGCGTGATGTCCGAAAGGACAGGCTACGCGGTAGCGAACAGCGCCGCGGCGCATGAGATGTCTGAAGGGACAGGTGTCTCGCCGCGGCGAGGCGCGGCGCCGGGGCCACCGTCGGCGGCCCGGTCGTCGGGCCTCAGCGCTCGGCCTGGCTGTCCGAAGGGACAGGCGCGGCCGGCGGGGCGAGCAGGTCGGTGCCGACCTTGCGGGCGAGGGACAGGACCTCGCCGATCCCGCGAGCGACCATCGCCGAGGGGTCGGCGCCGTCGCCGAACGCGGTGATCTTGACCTCGCCGAACTTCTGCGCGAACGCGCCGGCGATCGCGGGCAGGCCGGTCTCGACCAGGGCCATGCGAATCCGGTCGTCCGAGACGAGGTTGTCGACCTCGCGGGCGGCCCGGGCGACGGCGGCCCGCACCTCGCCGGCCAGGCGCTCGAGCTGCAGCTCGCGCTCCTTGAGCCGCGCGGCGGCGGCGCTCTCGAGGTCCTTCAGCTCGGTGTTGGCCTTGTTGCGCTGCATCGCCAGCTGCGCGCCGAGCTCGACCTCCCGCTGCTGGGTGGCGTGCTTGACCTCGAGCAGCTGACGCTCGGCCTCGGCGTACTTGCGCTCGCGCGCGAGCTGGGCCAGCCGCACTGCCTCGGCCTGGGCGGCCTTCTCCTGCTCGAGCTGGGTCCTGGCGCGCAGCTCGCCGAGCTGGCGCGCCTGCTCGCGGGCACCTCGCTCCTCGGCGAGCTCGGTGGCGGACTTGAGCTCGGCGATCGCCCGCGCCTGCTCGCGCGCGGCCCTGTCCTCGGCGAGCTCGGTGGCGGCCTTGAGCTCGGCGAACGCCCGCACCTGATCGCGCACGCGCTGCTCCTCGGCGGCCCGCGCGGCGAGCTCCTCGCGCTTGGCGGTCTCGGCCAGCTCGATCTGGATGGTGCGGCTCTCGGCCTGGGCCTTGAGCTCGCGCGTGGCGGTCTCGCTGGCGATCTTGGCCTCCTCGATCTGGCGGGCCGAGGTGGCCTCGAGCGTGGCGATCTCGCGGGCGCTCTCCATCTCGGCCATGCGGGCCCGCAGCGCCAGCTCGGCGCGGAACCTGGCCTGCATGTCCTGGAAGACGGTGTCCGACAGGATCTGCACGTTCTGGATCTCGACGGTGTCGATGATGACGCCCCAGCCGGTGGCGGTGGTGTCGTCGGTGCGGCCGCGGCCCTCGACGATCGGCACCAGCTCGGACATGAGCTCGCGCGCGATCGACTCCTTGCGGCGGGTCATGGCGTCCTCGACGCGCAGGTTGGCGACCAGGCGGCGGGTGGCGCCGACGAACATCTCGGTGAGGATCTCGCCGAGCTTCTCCTGCGCCCGCTCGCTGTACGAGAAGTTGAGCATGCGGAAGGTCAGCTCGGGCTCGGCGATCCGGTAGACGGCGAGCCCGGTGATCTGCACGCCGACCTTCTCCAGGGTGACCTGGTCGGCGGTGAACTGCAGGCGGTTGATGGTGGTCGGGATGACGGCGACGCTGTCCCACGGCCACTTGAAGCAGCTCGCGCCCTGACCGGTGCTGGCGCGGCGGATCCGCCCGCGGCGGACGTGGATCAGGTACTCGCTGGGCTTGGCGGTGATGAAGCCCCAGCGCTTCATCTTCTCGGGGTCCTCCACGGGCTTGCCCTGGCGCCAGGTGTTGTCGGTGGGGGCGGGCGTGGTGGGGGCGGGCTTGGTTGTCATCGTTCGACTCCTGCGCGAGACCCCTTAGCAGCCGGCGTGCCAGGCGCCGTGACGGGCTCGCGGCGGCGGCGTCGCGCGGGTGAACGGTGGATGGCGCGCTCGCGACGGACGCGGCGGTGTATCAAAAAGAGGCAGGTGGATCGTTCCGAGGCACCTGCAGCGAACGGGTCGCGCGGGCGGGGTCACGCGCGGATCTTGAGGGCCTTGATCTTGCGCAGGAGGGTGGCGCGGCCGATGCCCATGGCCCGCGCGGCGCCGCTGCGGTTGCCGTCGTGGGCGGCCAGCACGGACTCGATGTAGAGCTTCTCCATCTCGTTCCACGACAGCCGGGCGAGATCGGCGCCGCCGCGGCCGGCCTTGCGGCCCGCGGGCGGGGGCTCGCGCGAGTCGGCAGGCAAGGGCAGGTCGGCGGCCTCGATCGCGTCGCCGGCGCTGAGGACGACCGCGCCCTCGATGCAGTTCTCGAGCTCGCGGATGTTACCGGGCCAGCTGTGCGCGTGCAGCCGCGCGAGCGCGGCCGGGGCTAAGCGCACGACCGGCTTGTTGTGGCGCTGGGCGAAGCCGGCGAGGAAGTGGTAGGCGAGCTGCTCGAGGTCCTCGGGGCCGCGCTCGCGCAGCGGCGGCATGGCCAGCGAGAGCACGCGGAGGCGGTAGTAGAGGTCCTCGCGGAAGCGCTGGCGCGCGACCATGTCCTCGAGGTTGCGGTTGGTGGCGGCGAGGATCCGGACGTCGACCTTGAGGGTCTTGCGCCCGCCGACCCGCTCGAACTCGCGGTCCTGCAGCACGCGCAGCAGCTTGCTCTGGAGCGTGAGCGGGACCTCGCCGAGCTCGTCGAGGAAGACTGTGCCGCCGTCGGCCGCCTCGAACTTGCCGACGCTGCGCTGGTCGGCCCCGGTGTACGCGCCGCGCTCGTGGCCGAAGAGCTCGTTTTCGATCAAGGTGGCGGGCAGCGAGGCGCAATCGACGGCGACGAAGGGCCGCCCGGCGCGCGGGCTGTTGTAGTGGATCGCCCGCGCGATCAGCCCCTTGCCGGTGCCGGTCTCGCCGGTGATGAGGACGGTCGCGTCGGTGCCCGCCGCGCGTGTCACGAGATCGTAGACGCGTCTCATCCGCGCGCCGCCGCCGACCACGCCGTTGAAGCGATAGCGCAGCGGCCCGCCGGTGGGGGCCCGCAGCTGGCCGTAAAGACTGGTGCTCTCGACCAACATGGCGACCTGGCTGGCGAGCGCGCGCAGCAGGGCCTCGTCGTCGTCGTCGAAGGCGGCGCCCTTCTTGTTGAGGAGCTGGAGGACGCCGAGGATCTCGCCGGCGCGATCGAGGACCGGGACGCACAGCATCGAGCGCGTGGCGTAGTTGGTGGCGCGATCGATGGCGCCGTAGAAGCGCGGGTCGCCCTCGGTGTGCGAGAGGTTGATCGCCTCGCCGGTGCGCGCGACGTGCCCGGCGATGCCCTGGCCCACCTTGAGCCGGATCTCGCGCAGCTCCGGCAAGTGCGCGGCCTTGCTGAACAGCTCGCCGCGGGCGCGGTCGACCAGATAGAAGGTGCCGCGATCGGCGTCCATCGCCCGCGTGACGGTGTCGATGACCTGCGCGAGCAAGGCGTCGAGGTCGACCTCGCGGCGCACCAGCTCGCCGAGCGCGACCAGCACGCTGTCACGGTCGACCCGCGTGCGTCGCGGCGATGCGTCCCCGGTCGTCGGCTTCGCGGGCTTCTTGCGGGCTCCTGGCTCCATTCTCGCCGAGTGTATCAGAATGAGACGGTGACTCAAACCGATGCGTGCGCTCCCGCGCCGCGGAGCAAACAGCGCTGGAGCCGCGCTGGTCGGCATATGGAGCAGCGCGGCGCGGATGCAGGCGTTGACGTCCGCGCGGGCCGTTCGCGATAAAATCGCCATGATGAAGTTGGGAAGCGCGAAGGTGCTGGGAATGAGCGCGCTCGTCGGCGCGCTGCTGATCGCGGGTTGCGGCGACGACGGGATGGGGAAAGAGACCGAGACCACGCCGACCTCGGAGCCGACGACCGCGGGCACCGAGACCGCCACCGAGTCCGGCACCAGCACCGGGGTCGGCACGGAGCCCAGCATCGGCACCGAGGCCACCACCGACCCGACGACCACGCCCGAGACCGGGGGCAACATGAACATGTGCAACCCGAAGATCCAGGACTGTCCCGAAGGCCAGAAGTGCGTCGCCTACGACTCGATGGCGATGAACTACTGGGACGCCAACAAGTGCGTCCCGGAGCCGATGAACGGCGGGGCGGTCGGCGACCCGTGCAACATCGACATGGGCGAGTCGGTGTTCAGCGGCCTCGACAACTGCTCGAAGGGGACGATCTGCCTCAACTTCGACTTCTCCACCGGTCTGGGCGGGACCTGCACTGCGTACTGCGGCGAAGGCAACGTCTGCGGCGAGGGTGAACTCTGCCTCGAGTCGGCCAACGAAGGCGTGCTGCCGATCTGCCTGAAGTCCTGTGACCCACTGCTGCAGGACTGCGAAGACATGCAAGGCTGCTACGGCGACCCGTCGTTCGGCGGCTTCATCTGCTTCGCGCCCGACACCGGCGAGAACCCCGGCGACGACGACTCGCCGTGCGAGTTCACCAACGCCTGCCTCGCCGGCTTCAGCTGCCAGGCCGCCGATACGGTCGAAGGCTGCGTCGGCGCGACGGGCTGCTGCACGCCCTACTGCTCGGTGTCCGGCGGCGACGCCGACTGCGCTCCGTCCGAAGACTGCGTGCCGTTCTTCGCCGACCCACCGCCCGGCACGGAAGACGTCGGGGTGTGCGTGATCCCGAGTTGAGCGGTCGATGAGGCAGGGGCGACAGGCGAAGGCGGTCGCCCCGTCGAACGGTGAGCGTGCTGGATGTCTGCTCGCGTGTGGGGAGAGCTTGCGAGCTCTGCATGCGCGTGAGCGATCGCGTCGGATGGTCGATGACGTGGCGGCAGGCGAGCGAGTCCACGTCACGGTCGATCGCTCGCGGCGCTCGCTACGAAGGGGAGGGGAGGAGCGCTGCGATCGCTCCGCGGCGAGGCGACCAACGCAAAGAGCCGCGACGAGGATCGTCGCGGCTCTCGGAGCGCGCGTCGTGACGCGATGACGATCTCAGTTCGAGGTGCGCGGAGTGGGGCGAGCGAAGATCCGGTCGAAGGCGCCCTGGACCTCTTCGGACATGTCGGTGAGGGCGCCGAAGCCGATGAGGTAGAAGGGCCGGTCGCGGACGGTGACGCGCCAGACCTGCATGGGCTGGCCGTCGGTCAGCTCGTCGATGAGACCGGCGCGCAGGGTCGCGGGCTCCTCAACGAAGAGGGGGGCGACCGCGGCGACACGGTCGCCGAGGGCCTTGTCACCCGTGCCCGACAGGCACAGACCCTCGCGCGTGGCGAGCGTGAGGTGCTCCAGGCCGGTCCGCTGGGCGACCGCCCGAAGGTAGAGATCCCCGGCGGTCCAGGGGTTATCGCTGCGATCTTGGCGTCGTTCGTGCGTCATCCGACAAAAACTCCGGTGTGGGTGATGTAGGATAAGCGCCGACTCCGGCGGGGGCAAAATTTCTGCCAAACGCCAGAGGCTCACCGCGGCCGGCGCGCGCGCGTGGGCTTCTCTGGCCCGGTGCTCGGCCCGAATACCTCTTGCAACACCTGATCGGCCGGGATCAGCTCGACCTCTCCACGGTCCAGCTCCGCCAACCTGCGCTTCACCGCCTTGCCCAGCGTGACCTCATCAGCGTCCGTGAGGATTCGCGGCGGGCGCCCTGCAAAAGAGTGGCTCGTCATCTCGATTTCGTAGCATGACGCGCGACATTGAGCTGGGAAAAAGAATCGGCCTCCATCCCGAGGCGAAACGGGAGACCGAGGAGGCTCGCGACTTCGCCGCACAGCTGGGCTCCGTACATTTACTACGCCTCGAGCGTGAGATCCGGAACGCCTTCGAGGCCATGGCTCGATTCCCCAGCGCCTGGCCGCCGTATCTGTTCGGCACCCGGCGCTGTTTTCTTCTCGGGCTGCCGTATTTCTTCGTCTACCGCAAACGGCGGCGCGTCGAGGTGGTGGCACCTTGCCATCACCGGCAACGGCCGGGGTCGTGGCGGCGCCGACTGTCAGAAGATTTGCCAGTCGATCGCCGGGTAGCCGAGGCTCTCGAGGGCGGTGTTGATGGCCGAGAACGGCCGGCTGCCGAGGAACTTCGGGCCCTTGCCGAGGATCGGCGAGGGGTGCGGGGCGGCCACGATGCGGTGGCGGCGCTCGTCGATGAGGGCGGCCTTCTTCTTGGCGAAGTCGCCCCACAGCGCGAACACCACCGGGTCGCTGCGGTCGCTCAGGGCGCGGATGACGGCGTCGGTGAACTTCTCCCAGCCCTTGTTCTTGTGCGAGCCGGGGGTGTGGGCGCGGACGGTGAGGACCGTGTTGAGGAGCAGGACGCCCTGCTCGGCCCAGGACTGCAGGTTGCCGTGCGTCGGCGCGGTGCACCCGAGGTCGGCGGCCAGCTCCTTGAAGATGTTGGCCAGCGAGGCCGGCGGCTTGACCCCGGGCAGGACCGAGAAGCACAGGCCGTGGGCCTGACCCTCGTCGTGGTACGGGTCCTGGCCGAGGAGGACGACCTTGACCTGGTCGAACGGGGTCAATTCGAAGGCGCGAAACACGTCTTCCTCGGCAGGATAAACCGTATTGTTTTCGCGCTCATAGCCGACGAAGTCGACGAGATCCTTGAAGTATGGCTTGGCCATCTCGTCGGCCAGCACCCCGTGCCAGCTGCCGGGCAAGGTCCAGTTGCCGTAGCCGTACATGCGCGACCTCCTCAGGGGATCCGGCGAATCGTCTCGGACAGCAGGGCCACGCCAAAGCCCGTGCCCCGGTTCTTCGGGAAGCTCGGCCCCGCCAGGTCGATGTGGCACCACAGCGCCTTGGTGTCGTCCATGTGCCAGTAGACGAACTGCGCGGCGCAGGCCGACTGGGCGTTCATGCGATTCTTTACAGAATTGACCATATCTGCGATATTACTCTCGAATTCTTGCTTGTAGAATTCGGGGGCGAACGGCAGCGGGTGGACGAGGTCGCCGCAGTGCTTGCCGGCGGCGATGATGGTCTGCTCGAGGAGCTCGTCGTTGCTGACGATGGCGGCGTGCAGCAGGCCGGTCGAGATCATCTGGGCGCCGGTGAGGGTGGCGGCGTCGAACACGACCTCGGCCCCGAGCGCGCGCGCGGCGTAGCTGACGCCGTCGGCGAGCAAGAGGCGGCCCTCGGCGTCGGTGTTGTTGATCTCGACCGTCTTGCCGGAGTGCAGGCGCAGGATGTCGTCGGGCTTGTAGGCGCCCGGGCCGACCGAGTTCTCGGCGATGCAGAGGAGCAGCGAGAGCTTGTGTTTGCAATGATTGGCGGCCAGCACGCAGAAGGCCCCGAGCACGGCGGCCGCGCCGCCGAGGTCGCCCTTCATCGTGTTCATGGCGCCGCTGATCTTGAGACTGAGACCGCCGGTGTCGTAGGTGATGCCCTTGCCGACCAGCGCGATCGAGCGGCCGCCGGCGGCGGCCGGCGTGTACTGGGCGATGAGCAGGCGCGGCGGCTTGACCGCGCAGCGGCCGACGGCGTGGATACCCGCCAGGCCCTCCTGGAGCAGGGCGTCGCCGACGATCTCGCGCAGCTCGACGCGTGGAATCGCGGTCAACAGCTCGCGCGCGCGAGCTGCGAACTCCTCGGGATTGAGCTCCGTCGGGGGGGTGTCGACGTGCAGTGCGGCGATCCGCGTGGCGTGCATCGTCGACTCGACTTCGGGCGGGATCGGGATCGGTTGGCCGGCGGTGTCGAGGGCGAGGATCTGGACCTCCGTGCCGCTGCTCGCGCCGCTCTTGCTCGAATAGAGCGGGAGGGCGCGGCCCACGGCGTTGATGGTGGCCAGCAGGTGCGCGGGATCCGGCAGGATGACGATGATTCCCGCCTTGCTGCTCCCGAGGTCCGCGGCCGCCACCACGCGGCGTACGCTCTCGGCGCGGCTCGGCGAATTGTAGCGAGAACCGTGGTCGGGGAGCACGCCGAGCAACAGTCGTCGCGGCTCCGGGAGGCCGGTGAGCGTGCCGGACACCGCTCCGAGCTCGCCGGGCTTGGTGTCACGCGCGAGTTCGGCGAGCAGCGCCTGCGCCGGCGCCGGCAAGAACGCCGGCAACTCTCCGGTGAGGACGCTGGCCGTAGCGACGACGAGGACGGCGCGGCTGCCGTGGAGCAGAGCGGGAATGGTCGGGGCGAAGCTCAGGGTCGTGGGCACGGCCGGAGCATGCCACAAGCCGTCGACCGCGTCGTCCTGCGCCTCTACGCGCGCGCCATTGCGGCGACTGCCGCCGGGTTTTGCCGAAGACGCGCAACACCGGGGGAAGGTGTGTTAACGTCACAGGGTCCCCCGAGAAGCCATGAGCAAACCGGAAGACCAAGCACAAGCAGACCCCCTGCTGGGGACGACTTTCGCTCGGCGCTACTTGATCGAGCGCCGGCTCGGCCGCGGTGGGATGGGCGTCGTGTACCAGGCGACGCAGATCGATCTGAATCGCCCGGTGGTCCTCAAGGTGCTGGCGCCCGACTGGGTCGGCGACTCGGAGGCCCTGGCCCGCTTCGAACGCGAGGCCCGCGGGCTCTCCAGCCTGCAGCACCCGAACATCGTGACCATCCACGACTTCGGCAAGGTCGACGGCCGCGCCTTCATCGTCATGGAGTACGTCCAGGGCGAGACGCTCGACCGGTTCGTCCGTCGCCGCGGCCACCTCACGCTGGCCGACTTCGTGCCGATCGCGGCCCAGGTGCTCAAAGGCCTCGGCGAGGCCCATTCGCGCGGGATCATCCACCGCGACATCAAGCCCGCCAACATCATGCTGTGCGAGCGCCAGGGGCGCGCCAACTACGTCAAGATCCTCGATTTCGGGCTCGCCAAGCTGGTCTCCGGCTCGTCCGACATCACCAAGCAGAACGTCCTCGGCACGCCCACCTGCCTGTCCCCGGAGCAGATCCTGGGCGAGAAGATCGACCAGCGCGTCGATGTTTACGCGGTCGGCATCCTGTTCTACTTCATGCTGACCGGGGTGATGCCGTTCCAGGCCGACAACGACGCGTCGGTCCTGTACAAGCACGTCCACGAGAAGCCGCAGCCGATCCAGGAGCTCCTGCCGGCCGACTCCGGCGCCCCCGAGGGGGTGCTGGAGCTCATCAGCCGGTGCCTCGAGAAGAGCCGGGAACGGCGCCCCCGCGACGCCAACGAGGTCGTCGAGGGGCTCATCGATCAGGTGCCGTTCTCGATGTTCCGCCTGCCGCGGGCCCAGCCGCGGACCGAGCCGCTCGAGCCGGAGGAGCCGCAGAGCAGCACCGAGCACAGCAAGCCGATCCCGTCGCCGGAGAACATCGTGGTCGGCACGTTCGGCCGGCCGCGGTCGGCACCCGCCGTTGCCGCCGCGCCCCTTGCGCAGGGGATGCCGGGCGCGCCAGGCGGAGGGCAGACGATGTCGCCGTCGGTGATGCCGATCACGGCTCAATTTCCGCAGGCGACGCTCGACCAGCTCAAGGCGCAGGGCATCCCGCTCGAGGGCGGGAGCCTGGTGCAGAGCCAGGACGGGCGGACGCTGTTGGTCGTCGGCCCCCAGGCCCAGGAGGCCGCGGCCCGGCAGCGCACCCTGAACCTGGTCTACGGCGGGGTCGCGGCGCTCGCGGTAATTGCGCTGCTGGTCTACGTGTTCGGCGGCGGCGGCCCGGCCGAGGCCGAGACGGAGCGACCGGAGGTGGCGACCCGCGACGAGGGAGGGCGCGAGCAGCTGGAGGGCAACCTCGACAAGATCGCGCAGCTCATCGACGAGGGCAAGCTGCCGCAGGCGGAGCGCAAGCTCGAGAGCGCGGAGGAGGAGTTCGCCCGCGACCCGGAGCTGTCCGACCGCGCCGACGAGCTGCGATCGCGGCTGGAGGTCATGAAGGCGCTGGCCAGCGCCCGCAAGCACGAGCGCGACGGCGATCGCATCAGCGCGGTCAAGGGCTACCGCGACGTGCTCGCGCTCGACGCCGGCAACGAAGAGGCGAAGCAGCGCATCAAGGGGCTTTACCCCAACCTCAACCCGGACATGGGGTTTGCGATCATCTCGATCCGCTCGGCCCCGGTGACTGCGGAGGTCACGCTCGATGGCGGGCCTCTGGGCTCGACCCCGATCGAGGTGCCGCTGCACGCGGGCAAGTACAACATCTCGCTGACCGCGCCGGGTTACGGGCCGATGCAGACCGCGCTCAGCGTCAGCGCCGCCAAGGACCAGCCCTACGACTACCTGCTGACCCGGACCGGGGCGCCGACGAACCCGCAGCCGCCGGTCGAGCAGCCCAGGCCGCCCGCGGGCGGCGGGACCAAAAAGCCCGGAGGCGGCGGGAGCAAGAAGCCGCCCGACGGACAAGTCAAGCAGAAGCCGAACCCCGCGCCGGAGGACGATTTGTTGCCGGTCGGTCCGAGCAAAAAGCGGTAGTCTCTAGCTCTCGGGTTCGTGAGGGTCGCGCGCGCGTCGACCCGCCCTGAAGGCCCCCCATGAAGAAGCCGATCGTCACCCTCGTGGCCGCTGCGTTTCTCGCCTCGAGCATGCCCGCCCGCTCGGCGGCGGCCGCGGTGTACGTCCCGATCGCCGTGCGAGCGGCGCTGGCCCAGCCGGCGCCGACAGACGCCAACGGCGAGACGTTCGAGACCCTGGCCGAGCAGGCGCGGGCCAAGTACCGCGAGAAGGACTACGCCGGCGCGGTCGCGCTGTTCGAGCGGGCCTACGCGCTCCAGCCCGACCCGGCGATCCTGTTCAACATCGGCCGGATCCAGGAGCAGGCCAACAACGTCGACGCGGCGATCGCCTACTACCAGAAGTTCATCGCCGACGAGTCGGTCGACATCGGCCTGCGCGACACGGCGCTGCAGCGGCTCGCCACGCTCGAGAAGATCGTCGAGATCCGCGAGAAGGAAGAGGCCAAGTCGAAGCCGAAGCAGGCCGAGCCGGCCAAGCAGCCGGAGGCCGGCCAGCCGGTCGGGCCGCAGCCGGGGCCGCAGCCGCCGGCCACCGACGACAAGTCGGGGCAGAACAAGGCCAAGATCCTGCGACCGATCGGCTACACGATGTTCGGCGTCGGCGCGGCGCTGCTGATCGGCGGCGGGGTCGCGGGCGGGCTGGCGAAGGGGCAGGAGAACAAGTTCGAGGCCGCGGAGACGCTCGACGACCAGCGCGAGGCCGGTCAGAAGGGCAAGTCGCTGGCGGCCACCGCCGACGGGCTGTTCATCGCCGGCGGCGTGCTCGCGGTGGTCGGCATGGTGCTCCTGCTGGTGCCGAAGGCCCGCAAGTCGAAGGCCGTCCAGGCGATGCAGCCCAAGGTCTCGCCGAGCCAGCTCGGCCTCGGTTACGTCTATCGCTTCTGAGCCGCGAACGCTGGAGCTTGCGATTATGTCGTCTGTCTTCTCGCATCTGCTTGTCCGGATCTCTGTCTGCGGCGCTCTCGGGGTGATCGCCGGCGCGTGCTCGGCGACCCTCGACTTCACCGAGTGCTACGAGGACGCCGACTGCGCGTCGTTCTTCGACGACAACAAGCCGATGTACTGCGCGTCCCACGTCTGCAGGCCCCGCGAGAACGGCTGCGACGCCAACTCGCAGTGCGCGGGCCTCGGGGACGCGTACATCTGTGCGACCTCGAGTGCCCCGCGCGAGTGCGCGTCGACCGAGTCGGACGAGTGCGGCGCGCCCATCTACCCCGGCGGCGAGATCAGCGACGACGTCGCGTTCATCGGCGTGATGCTGCCGAAGACCGGCGCCGACAAGGACCTCGGCCTGGCGATGGAGAAGGGCGTGCTGGCGGCGGTCGAGGAGTTCAACGGCAGCGGCGAGCTGCTGAACGGCGACAAGATCGCGCTGGTCGTGTGCGACACCCAGAGCGAGGTCGCGTCGGCGACGTCGGCCGCGCGTCACCTCGGCGACACGCTGACGATCCCGGTGCTCATCGGCCCGGTCGACGACGTCGAGTTCACGACGGTGGTCGATCAGGTGACGTTCGCCCAGGGCGTCAACGCCTTCACCATGGGGCCGATGATCACGGCCGACATGAGCGAGCTCGACACGTCGACGGGCAGCGGCCTGGTGTTCCAGGCGATGGCCGGCGCGAAGTACCAGGGCCCCGCGCTGGGCGAGCGGATCGCGGTCGACTTCGCCGGCGACCCGATGGCCAACGCCATCCTGCTGCTGTCGGAGGACCCCTACGGGCTCAGCCTCTACAACGCGGTGGCGACCGAGGACACGACCGGCCCGAACCAGATCCCGCAGGTCCCCGGCAGCCAGTTCATCGCCTCGTACCGCGGGTTCGACGACGCGACCAAGGGCGCCAAGGCCAAGCTCGACACGGCGCTCGACACCTTCGCTAGCCCGCCGATGCTGATCCTGCTCGGGCGGTCCGAGGTCGCCGACATCATCAAGTACTACAAGACGACCGGGGCTCCGCTGCCGCAGAAGATCTACATCCCCAAGCGGGCGATGGCGGCGGTCGCGGCGCTGAAGGACCCGGAGCTGGCGAACATCGTCGTCGCCATCACGCCCGACCTCGAGACGCCGCAGCTGGCCAAGCTGCGCACGCGGCTCGGCGAGTCGGACCTCAGCCCCGAGGGCGCGCTCGCCTACGACGCGACCATGGCCTCGCTCATCGGCATGGCGGCCGTGAAGTCCGGCGACATCGTGGTCGGCCTCCGCGTCGCCGACGCGTTCAAGAAGCTGTCCGACAAGGCCGGCACTGCGGTCGACTTCGGCGAGGGCCCGAAGAAGTTCGTGCCCGCGGCGCTCACCGCGTTCCAGTCCAACAAGACGGTCGACCTCACCGGTATCACCGGCACGCTCGACTTCGACACCCGCGGCGAGGTGTGCAGCCCGATCGCCGCCTACACGCTCGACGACAAGGGCGGGTGGGTGAAGTCCGCCGTGTTCACGCCGGCCTGCCCCGAGAGCACCGGCACCTGGGCGCCGGTGCCCTGAGCCGCGAGCGCGAGAGGCTGACCGCCAGGACATGTCCTGGCGGTCATGCTGCTTTCGGACTCGGTGAGGCGCGCCGCGGCGACGACCGCTGCGAGGGGTGAGGGCGTCCGCGGCGGCGAGCGCTCACTCGATGAAGGCGTGCCCGGATCGAGAGCTCCAGTGAACAGGCCTCGCCGTCACCTTGCTCGCGCTCGGTCGCGGCTGACAAGCTACAGGGCCGTTCGGACATGTCCGAACGGCCCTGGCCGGGAGCACATGTTTTAAAGATCAGACGAACAGGGCCGGGTCGAGGGCGCTCTCGTCGTTCGACTGGATGCTCTTGCCGAGGGCGATCGCCTGCGGGAGGAGCGCGGCGACGAAGAACTCGAGGTTGCGCTGCTTGCCGATCAGGTGCGGCTCGTCGCCGCGGGTCTGGCGGAGGCGGGCGGCGACCAGCGCCTGCTCGATGCACTCGACGCCGAGCAGGACCAGGCCGAACATGCGGGTGAACGGGACGGCCTGCATCATCGCCGCCTCGACCTTGCGCGCCTTGCCGAGGCCCGCGAGGTGCATCGCGCTGGCGGCGAGCAGCTGCACGGCCTTGCCGATCGCCTCCGCGGGGCCGCCGAGGCCGGCCTCGCCGGCGGCGGCGAGCCGGCCCTGGGCCTCCTGCATCCAGTCGATGAACAGGGCGCCGCCGCCGATCCGCAGCTTGCGGCCGACCAGGTCCATGGCCTGGATGCCGTTGGTGCCCTCGTAGATCGAGCAGATCTTGACGTCGCGGACGAGCTGCTCGACCGGATACTCGCCGATGTAGCCGTAGCCGCCGTAGACCTGGACCGCGCCGACGGCGACCTCGAAGCCGAGGTCGGTGCAGGTGGCCTTGAGGATCGGCGTGAGCAGGTCGATGCGGCCGCGCAGGCGCTCGCGCTCGGCCGGGTCCTCGCTGGCGTGCTCGCGGTCGACGACCAGCGCCATGCGCAGCAGCAACGACCGCATCGCCTCGGCGTAGACCTTCTGCGTCATCAGCATGCGGCGGACGTCGGGGTGCTGGACGATCGCCACGCTCGGCGCGTCCTGGCTGCGGGCCTCGCGGATCGACTGGCCCTGGATCCGCTCCTGCGCGTAGCCGCGGGCGTAGTTGTAGGCCGCGGCCGCCATCGCGTGGCCCTGCACGGCGACGCCGATCCGGGCCTCGTTCATCATCAGGAACATCAGCTCGATGCCCTGGTTCTCCTGGCCGAGCAGCACGCCGCGGCACGGGAGATCGCCGCCGAGGCCGAGGACGCAGGTCGAGGAGCCGTGGATGCCCATCTTCTCCTCGATCCGCAGCACCTTGGCGCCGTTGCGGGCCCCGAGCGCGCCGCCGACGTCGAACTCGTACTTCGGGACCATGAACAGCGACAGGCCCTTGGTGCCCTTGCCGGCGTTCGGGGTGCGCGCGAGGACCAGGTGGACGATGTTGTCGGTCAGGTCCTGGTCGCCGCCGCTGATGAAGATCTTCTCGCCCTCGAGCAAATAGACGCCGGGCTCATCCGTGGGGGTGGCGCGGCAGCGGTTGTCGCCCACCGAGCTGCCGGCGCCGGCCTCGGTGAGGCACATGGTGCCGCCCCACTCGCCGGTGAACATCTTGCGGGCGATCATCTCCCGCGTGTCGGCCGGGCCGTGACCCAGGATGACGCGCGCCGCGCCGACGGTGAGGCCGGCGTACATCATGAAGGCCATGCAGGCGCCACACAGCATCTCGCTCAGGCACATGTGGATCGTGAAGGGCAGGCCGCCGCCGCCGAGCTCGCTCGGCGCCGAGGGCGCCAGCCAGCCGCCCTCGCGCAGGACCTCCCAGGCCTCGCGATAACCCCGCGGGGTCTTCACGTTGCCCTGGCCGTCGAAGCTGCAACCTTCGAGATCGCCGGGGGCGTTGATCGGCGACAGGACCTCCCGCGCGAGGCGCTCGCCCTCCGCCAGAGTGGCCTCGTAGACCTCGCGGTCGAGATCGGCGAAGCGCGGGATCGCGGCGAGTTGCTCGTGCGCGGCGAGCTGGTCGAAGAGGACGAAGTGGAGATCGCGGAGGTCGACGGAGAAGCTGGTGGTGCTCACGATTCCTCGCTTTGGGCCGCGGCGCGAAGGCGCCGTCGCACTGTGGTACTTCCTCGAACCGAGGGCGTCCAGGCCACAGGCACGGGCTCGCGCCGAGGGTCGGGGGATCGCGCCCCCAAGAGGCGCTGGCGTCGCTTCCGGGCGCTTCGTGAGGATGCAATCGTCGGCGACGCGCTCCCGCGGGCAGGAGCGCGGCCAAATTGACCGGCGTGGCGCAGGTGCTCCTGTTCAACAAGCCCTACGGGGTGCTGACGCAATTCACCGATCGCGAGGGCCGACCGACACTGGCGAACTTCATCGACGTCCCGGGCGTGTACGCCGCCGGTCGCCTCGACTTCGACAGCGAGGGCCTGGTGGTGCTGACCGACGATGGGGCCCTGCAGCACCAGCTCAGCGATCCGCGTCACAAGCTGCCGAAGACGTATTGGGTGCAAGTCGAGGGGACGGCCGAAGAGGCGGCGCTGGACCGCCTGCGCGCCGGGGTGGTCCTCCGAGACGGCCCGACCGCACCCGCCGAGGTGAGGCTCATCGACCCGCCGCCGCTGTGGGAGCGAACACCGCCGATCCGCACGCGCCTGACGATCCCGACCTGTTGGTTACAACTTGTCCTGCGCGAGGGCCGAAACCGCCAGGTGCGGCGCATGACCGCCGCGGTCGGCTTGCCGACGCTGCGTCTGGTTCGCTGGGCGATCGGGCCCTGGACCCTCGACGGCCTCGCGCCGGGGCAATGGCGGGCGCTGACGGCCGAGGAGGCGCGGTCCCGGGGTCAGCGCCAGCTTTTCCGCCCGCGGCGGCCGTGCTAGCGTCCAACGAGCGCGATGGCGACGAACGAAGGGAGCCGCGACTCCGGCCAGGCTGGCGAGGATCGATCGGGGCCGCGGTTGACCGCGGTCATCGTGGATCCTCCGGACTCGCTCCCGCCGACTCCCGTGGTCGCGAACGAGTCGAGCGCCGACGACGACTTCGCGGAGGAGTATGAGGCAGCGCTCGAGAACCAGGTCTCGGCGGCCCACTTCTCGATCGACCTCGGACGGCCGTCCAGCGCCGACGCCGAGCTCGATGGCCAGCCGACCAGCGTGGACGGCGAGCCCCACACCGACGACGAGAAGACCGTCGAGCGCGCCGCCGCCAAGAGCATGAAGGCCACGGCGGCCAAGCGCGACGCGCTGTTCGGCCAGGTGCTGGCCGATCGCTACCGGATCCTCGACCTCATCGGCAAGGGCGGCATGGGCAAGGTCTACCTCGCCGAGCACGTGGCGCTCGGCAAGAGGGTGGCCGTCAAGGTCCTGAACCCGGCCTACACCAACCGCCCCGACCAGGTGAAGCGGTTCCTCCGCGAGGCCCGGGCGGCCTCGACGATCGGCCACGAGAACGTCATCGACATCACCGACTTCGGGGCGATGCCCAACGGCCAGGTGTTCTTCGCCATGGAGCACCTGCAGGGCGACGACCTCGGCAAGATCCTCAAGAAGGGGCCGATGTCGTGGGGGCGGGCCCGCCGGGTGATGCTGCAGATCTGTCGCGCCCTGCAGGCGGCCCACACCCACGGGATCGTCCACCGGGACATGAAGCCGGAGAACTGCTTCCTGATCCAGCGCAACGGGATCCGCGACTTCGTCAAGGTGCTCGACTTCGGGATCGCCAAGTTCCTCGAGGAGAACCGCGACGGCGGCACGAACCCGCTGACGCAGGTGGGGGCGCTGATCGGCACGCCGGAGTACATGGCGCCCGAGCAGATCCATGGCGACCCGGCCGACCAGCGCATGGACATCTACGCGGTCGGCTGCATCCTCTACCAGCTGCTCACCGGCAACCTCCCGTTCACGGACAAGACGATGTACGGGGTGCTGTCGCAGCAGGTGAACGCCAAGCCGGTGCCCCCGCGGCAGCTGGCGCCCGAGGCCGACATCCCGGTCGAGGTCGAGGCGGTCATCCTGAAGGCGATGGAGAAGGACAAGACGCAGCGCTACCAGACGATGGGCGAGCTGATCGAGGCCATCGTCGCGACGCCGCGTGGGACCGCCGGAGACGCCGGGCGGACGACGACCAACCTCGAGGCGGCGGCCCAGGCGGCGCGCCTGGCCGTCGGGGTCAGCATGCCGGCGGGCGCGCTGCCCCCCAACGCGGTGACGCCGGACGATTCGTTGCTGACGCACGGACTCAACAGCAGCGCGTCGGGCCTGCGGCCGACGTCGCTGTCGCTGCCGTGGCGCGGCGGGACGATGGACGCGCAGATGTTGTCGCGTCTGGTGATCGGCCTCGGCGCGGCGGTGCTGGTGCTGGTGGTCGGTCTGGTGTGCGCGCTGAGCCGCGGCGACGACCCGAAGCCGCCGGTCGACAAGCCGACCGAGGTCGCGGCGGTGTCGGCCGGGACGCCCGAGGCGGCGAAGCCGGTCGAGACGGCGCCGGAGCCGAAGGTCGAGGCGCCGCCGGAGACCAAGGTCGAGGCGCCGCCGGAGCCGAAGAAGCCCGACGAGCCGATCGTGGTCGACGACGAGGCCAAGAAGGACCCGGGCAAGAAGGTGGTCGAGGCCAAGAAGCCGCCGTCGGGGAAGAAGGCCGAGCCGGCCACGCCGAAGGGCGAGGAGGCGTCGGCCAACTGGCCCGAAGTGCTCGGGCCGATGGAGCGGTCGCAGGCGCTGAAGAGCTACCGCGCCGAGTTCGAGACCTGTCGGACGATCAGCACCCCGAAGGGCAAGACCTACAAGCTGCGGCTCAAGGTCGACGGGCCCAAGGGGCGCGTGACCGAGGCGACGTCCGAGGACACCAGCGCCGAGGCGAAGTGCCTGGCGCGGGCGTTCAAGACCAAGGTCAAGTTCGTCAACACCCGCAAGTCGCCGCAAGAGTTCACGATCGTCGTGCCGCTCTGATGCGCGTCGCGTTCAGCACTCACGGCTGTCGCCTCAACCAGTTCGAGTCCGACGCCCTCGAGCAGATGGCCCGCGCGGCCGGCCACACCGTGGTCGACGCCGAGGCCGCGCCCGAGGTCGTGGTCGTCAACACCTGCACGATCACCCACGAGGCCGACGCCGACGCCCGCCAGCACGTGCGACGGGCGGCGCGCGCCGGGGCTCGCGTGGTGGTCACCGGCTGCTGGGCGACGGCCGCGCCGACCGAGGCGGCGGCGCTGCCCGGGGTGGCGCTGGTGGTCGGCAACCGCGAGAAGGAGCGGCTGTTCGACATGCTCGCAGAGACATGTTCGGAGGCACATGTCCCGGAGATCCACGTGGCGCCGGTCGACCTGCTGCGGCGGGTCCGCGTGGCCCGGCTGCGCCCGGCCGCCGACCCGCGACGCAGCCGGGCGTACCTGAAGATCCAGGACGGCTGCGACTACCGCTGCAGCTTCTGCGTGGTGCCGCAGGTCCGCGGGCGCAGCGCGAGCGTGCCGCCCGAGGAGGTGCAGGCGCAGCTGCAGGAGCTGGTCGCCGCGGGGGTGCCGGAGGTGGTGCTCACAGGGGTGCACCTCGGGATCTACGGCCGCGACCTGCGACCGCGCGCGTCGCTGTCTTCGCTGGTGGAAGCGTTGCTGCCGCGGCTCGGGCCGGCGCGGCTGCGCCTCGGCTCGGTCGATCCGCACGAGGTCGACGATCGGCTGGTGGCGCTGCTGGCCGGCGACCCGCGGCTGTGCCCGTACCTCCACTTGCCGGTGCAGAGCGGCGACGACGACACGCTGCGACGGATGCGACGGGCGCACACGGCCGCCGACCTGCGGGCGCTGGTGCCTCGCCTCGCCGAGGCGGTGCCGGGCATCGGCGTCGGCACCGACGTGATCGTCGGCTTCCCGGGCGAGTCGGACGAGGCGTTCGCAACGACGCACGCGCTGCTGGCCGAGCTGCCGCTGGCGTACCTGCACGTGTTCGCGTACTCGCCGCGCGCGGGGACCGACGCGGCCTGTCTTTCGGGGCAGATCGACGTGGAGGTCAAGCAGCGGCGCGGGGCGGCGTTGCGGGCCCTGTCGGCGGCGAAGCAGCGGGCGTTCGCGGCGGCGCAGGTCGGGCGGACGCTGCCTGTGGTGCTCCACCGGACGCGGCACCGGCGGACGGGGCTGCTGGTCGGCCGGGCCGGCAACGGGTTGACGGTGCTGCTGCCGGGCAGCGAGGCGTTGCTCGGCCGCTCGGTGAGCGTGGCGATCGAGCGGGCCGAGGAGACGCTGGCGATCGGGCGCTTGCTCGAGTGAGGCACTCGTCGTGGGGCGAACCTTCGGGCGCCTCCACTCGGAGGAGGCGAGGACGTGCGGCTGGCGAAGCCGACTTCGGGGGTGATGCTTGCGTCAGTCCCAGAACCAGGCTTCGGCTTCGGACTGGTGCTCGCGCGGCGGGCGGTAGTCGTAGTGGACCCGCACGTTCTTGGCGTCGACGCGGCGGGACAGCTCGCGCAGCGCGACGGCTTCGGGGTTCGCCGCGAGCTCGGCGACGGTCGGCTCACGGCGGAGCTCGGCGTCCTCCTCGGCGACGATCGGCTTGCCGGTGAACGGGCTCATGCCCAGCACCTCGCCCTTGTGCACCCGGCGGGTGCCCGGGAAGAGCATGTCCGGGCCGAAGTTGATCCACATGGCGATCAGCTCGAGGTCGCCGATCGCCTCGGCCGCGCGGGCGACGTGCAGGGCGACCGCGCCGACGGACGGCGGCTGGGGCGGCTCGGCGTCGGCGCCTCGCAGGACCCCGGCGGCGACGAGCTCGTGCCACAGCGGCGTGCCGGCGTCGCAGTACAGCGAGCCCTCGAGGAGGACGCCGTTCTCGTGACCGACGCGCAGCCGGTCCTCGGGCGGCTCGCGGCAGAGGACCTCCGAGTCCACGAACCGCCACTCCTTCGGGGGCGCGCCCCGGAAGGCGCGGTTGTTGGCGGCGTACTGCGGGTGCGAGGTGAGCGGCAGGCGGTAGGTGAAGCGCCGCTCGACGAGGATCTCGAGCACGCGCCCGTGGGTGAAGCCGCAGTCGAAGCCGGCCTGGAAGTCGTACAGGGCGAAGAACAGGTCGCGGTGGTCGTCGCCGCGGTGGTGCTCGTGGAGCAGCCGGACCGAATCGGCGACCGTGTCCTCGATCTCGTGTTGAGACATGGTGGCGAGCTTATCGCCCGGAGCTCGCGCGCATGTCACGGGCGCGGCAAGGTGGGTCGTGACCCGGCGCGGCTCGGCGGGTCACGAAGACGAGCTGGCCGCGAGGACATGTCCTGGCGGCCAGTCGAGCTCGGGGCGTCCGCGAGTCACGAAGACCGAGCTGGCCGCGAGGACATGTCCTGGCGGCCAGTCGGGCTCAGAGCTTCAGCTTCATGCCGTCGCGAGCGGCGACGGTGCTGGGGAAGTGCTCCTGCGCGGCCGCCTCGATCTTGCGCAGCATCTCGTCGTCGTGGGTCGGGTCGTGGCTGTAGAGGACGAGCTTGCCGACGTGGGCGGCGCGGGCCAGCTTGACGGCCTCGGAGAAGGTGCTGTGGCCCCAGCCCTGCTTGCCGGCGCTGTACTCCTCGGAGGTGTACTGGGCGTCGTAGATCAGGACGTCTGCCCCTTCGGCCAGGTCACGCAGGGTCTCGTTGATGTGGTCCGGGGCGTGCTCGGTGTCGGTGGCGAACACGACCGACTTGCCGCGCTCGTCGACGCGGAAGGCGGTGCTCTCCTGCGGGTGCGGCAGCGGGATGTGCCGCAGCGTGGCCTCGGCGATGGTCGTGACCTCTTGCGGCAGCAGGTGATGGAAGAGCTTGGTCGAGCCCATCACGTCGAGGCCGACGGGGAAGAACGGCGTCGACATCTGCCGGTCGAGGATCGCCCGCGCGTCCTTCGTGCAGTAGATGTGGAGCCGGAAGTCCGGCATGAAGGCCGGCGGGAAGAACGGGAAGCCCTGGATGTGATCCCAATGAGCATGGGTCAAAAACAGGTGGATGACGCGCGAGTGCGCGGCTCGAGTCTGCACGAGTCGGATGCCGAGCTCGCGGATGCCCGAGCCCGAGTCGAGGATGACGGTGTCGGTCGTGCTCTCGAGCGCGATCTGAAGGCAGGGCGTGTTGCCGCCGAACTCCGCGTACTTCGGCCCGGAAACTGGAATGCTGCCCCGGGTGCCCCAGAAAGTCACTTCCATGGGGCGCTATCCTTCGCTGGCTGCATGTTTCGCCGATGATAGGGCAGAACAAATTCGGCTGGCAAGCACGGGCCCATGGCACCTCGGAGGTCGGACGGAGATGATATCGCAGTCCGGCCGCGAAGGGGCACGCGCACCAGGCGGTCGCGACCCGGTTCGCGTGGCGCTGGGAGGCTGCGGGGGAGTCGGGAAACGCCGGGGTTTTTCGCCGCCATTGGGCCGCAGAGCGCGGCGGAGCCCCCAGAGGCCCGTTGCGGGGGCGACCCTGGCGGGGGCGACCCAGTCCCACATGGCGCATGGCGCGTGAGGCGGCGCCGCCGAATTCGCGCGTGGCTGCGAGATCATGGCGAGGCGCACGGGTTTATTTGCGGGGCCGATCCCGGCGCCTTTAGCCGATGATCATGTCCTCGCGGCGGGCCACACCCCCGGTCGCGAAGCGACCCGGGTCCCAGCGGGCGAGCATCGGGTGGGCCTCGCCGTCGACGAGCCAGCGCGCGAGCAGCCGGCCCACCGCGGGCGCCATCATGAAGCCGTGCCCGGTGAAGCCGCACACCTGGATGAAGTCGGGGTGGCCGGGGCTGGGGCCGACGATCGCGTCGCCGTCGGGCGAGACGTCGTAAGGGCCGACCCACTGGCGCAGGACCTTCATCGCCGCGGTGATCGGCATCAGGCGCGTGAGCGTGGCGCTGAGGTGGGTGAGGAAGCGGAGGCTGGAGTGGAGGGTGAGGCTCTCGTCGCTGCCGTCGGGCGCGTCGGGCAGGCTGATGCCGGTGACGAGCTCGCCGCGGGTGCTCTGAGAGAAGTAGAGGCCGGTCGAGAGATCGACGACGAGCGGATCGAGGAACGGCTTGAGCGGCTCGCTGGAGAGGATCTCGTGGCGGTGCGGGCGGTTGGGCAGGTCGATGCCGAGCTGGTGGTTCAGCGCGCCCGACCACGCGCCGGTGGCGTTGACGACCCGCCGCGCGCGCACGACCTCGCCGGTGTGGAGGTGCAGCGCGTAACCCCGGGCCAGCGGCTCGACGCGGACGACGCTGGTGTGCGTGCGCAGGAGGACGCCGCGCTCGACTGCCTTGGCGGCGTAACCCCACACGAAGGCCCACGGGAACACCACGCCGTCTTCGGGGTTGAAGGTGGCGAGCCGGACCTCGGCGACGTCGAGCTGCGGGACGATCGCGTGCGCCTCGGCGGCGGTCAGCAGGCGGGTCGGCGCGCCGACCTCGGCGTGCAGCTGGACGTTGCGCTCGAGCCGGCCCTCGCCGGCCTCGCTGCGGGCGAGGAACAGGTAGCCGCCCTGGCGGAACCACAAGTTGATGCCGAGCTGCTGCGCGAGGTCCTTGCACAGCTCGATGCTCTCCATCATCAGGCGGACGTTGCCGGCGTCGCCCCACTGCATGCGCACGCCGCCGCCATTGCGGCCCGAGGCGCCGCTGACGAGGTAGCTGCGCTCGATGACGGCGATCGACGGCGGCGGCTTGCCCTTGCCGGCGGACAGCAGGGCGAGGTGGTAGGCGAGGCCCAGGCCCATGATGCCGCCGCCGATCACTGCGACGTCGACGTCGGCCGGCAGCGGGGTGTCGGCGCGGCCCATCGCTGCGGTCATGGCGAGGGATCCTCCGGAAGTTCGCTCGCGCCGGCCGCGAGGGCGCCGAAGGTGACCGGCTCGACCGGCGGGCGGGCGGTGAACGGCCGCAGGGCGGCGGGCGAGATCAGGTTGCGGGCGACGAGCAGCCGCCCGAGCGCGGACAGGCACTCCTTGCCCTGACAGGGGCCGGTGCCGAGGCCGGTGTAGCGCTTGATCTCCTCGACGTCCGTCAGGCCGGCGGCGATCGCCCGCTCGATCTCCGTCAGCGTGACGTCCTCGCAGCGACAGACGAAGGTGCGCGCGGTCATGGCAGGCCTCGGCCAGGGAGAGAGGAGGATGAGAGGGACGGCTGGCTGTCCTCGGGGGCAGGTGACTCGGCGAGCGCGCGCAGGAGGGCGGCGGCGCAGCGGTCGACGGTGCCACGGATCTCGGGGGGGGTGGTGGCGCCCGCGAGCTCGCCGACGGCCCACAGGGTCCACGGCGGCGGGGGGGCGGTCTGGGCGTCGGCGGCCTCGAGCGGGTGCGCGGCGGGAGCGGTGGCGATCCGGCCGTCGGCGTCGCAGACGGGGGCGAAGCCGGCGCCTGTGAAGTGGATCGGGGCGCCGGCCTGGGCGGCCAGCTCGAAGGCGGGGGCGGGGTCGGGGGCGAGGGCGACGAGGTCGCAGCGGAGGATCCGGCGGTCGTCGAGCTGCACGCCCTTGACCCGGCGCGCGCCCAGCAGCTTGTGCACCCGCGCCGGGGCGACCCGCTCGGCCGCGAGGAGGCCGGCGAGGTGCTCGGCCCGGGCGCCCTCGCCGATGACGACGACGCGCGCGGTCAGGCGGCGGCCTGTCTGTTCGAGCATGTCCACAAGGCCACGTGCGGACACGACCCCGGGCAGGTCGTTGTTGGCGAGCGGGATGGTCGGCTCGTGGGCGCCGACGGCCAGGACGACGTGGCGCGGGCGCAGCCGGTGGAGCACGGGCGGCTGCTCCGAGGCGGCCGCCCACAGCCGCTCCTGCGGGTAGCAGGCGAAGACGCCGACGCCGGCGAGGAGGTCGGCCGGGAGGTCGGGGCCGGCGAGGGCGGCGGCGGGCCGGCGCTCGACGACCCGCGGTGTGTGCCCGCCGGCGGTCAAGGCGGCCGCGAGCGCGCGGCCGGAGCGACCTGCCCCGATGACCAGGACCTCGGGGACATGGTCGACGAGACCGGCGACCTCGGCCGGCGGCGCGTCCGGCAGCTCGCCGAAGCCGGCCAGCTCGCGGGCGACGCCCTGCATCATCTGGTTGGCGATTCGCGGGTAGACGACGAGGTGGTGGTGGTCGATGCCGCGGCGGAAGATCTGGTCGACGAGGGCGGTCGGGTCGAGGCCGCCGTAGGTGTTCTGCGGCTCGACGAGCATGTCCTCGCGGACAGGTGTGAGGCAGGCCCGCTGGTTGGGCCGGCCGTCGACGCGCACCAGGCAGGTGCCGCAGCCGCCGTGCAGGCAGGCGGGGCCGCGCAGGCGCCGGTACTTGGCGCTGCGGCTGGTGGCGAGCTCGCCGGCGGCGATCAGGGCGGAGGCGACGGTGTCGCCGGGACAGGCGGGGATGGCGGCGCCGTCCCAGCGGAACGTGAGCGTCGGCGGCCCGGGCGGCGCGAGCAGGGGTGCCTTGGGCACGCGCCTGCGATAGCACGCCGCGCTGCGCGGGGACACGGGCGTCCGCGGCCGCGCCGCTTGCCCTCGGTCACGAGCGCCGGCGAGGCGCGAGGTTTCCGACGTGGTCGACGGTTCGCACCGGTCCTGCGACGCGAGTTCCGACGCGGGGGTCGACGGTTCGCGCCGGTCACGAGCACGTTACGACGCGGTGGTCGACGGTTCGCACCGGGGGTAGCGACCCCGGCGGCGGACGCGGATCCGGGGCGCCGGCGATCGATGGCGGGCGCGAGCGAGGTCAGGCGCGAGGAGGGCGGGCGCCGAAGATGGCGGTGCCGACCCGGACCATCGTCGCGCCTTCCTCGATCGCGACCTCGAAGTCGGCGCTCATGCCCATGGAGAGGTGGACGAGGTCGACGCCCGGGCGCGCGATCGCGGCTTCACGGCGCGAGAGCTCGCGCAGGCGGGCGAAGTGGGGCCGGGTCTGCTCCGGATCTCCTTCGGGAGGTTCGGGCGGGATCGCCATCAGGCCGACGCAGCGCAGCTCGGGGCGGGCGGCGATCCGGTCGAGCAGCGCCGGCAGGTCGTTCGCGGTGACGCCGGCCTTCTGCGCCTCGTCGCCGACGTTGACCTCGACGAGCACCTCGAGCGGAGTGGTGGCGCCCCGGCCGGCGCGCAGGCGCGCGACCTCGCGGGCGAGCTCGTCGACGAGCCCCGGTCGGTCGACGGTGTGGACGAGGGCGCCGACGGCGACGACCTTGCGCACCTTGTTGGTCTGCAGCGGGCCGATGAAGTGCCAGCGCGGCGGCGTGACGGCGGCGGCGACGACCTCGGCCTTGGCCACCAGCTCTTGGGCGTAGTTCTCCCCGAGGTCGCCGAGTCCGGCCCGGCAGGCCGCGATCACGGCCTCGGCCGGCTGCTTCTTGCTGACGCCGATGAGCGTCGGCACGGGCCCGGGCCCGCGCCGGGCCACGGCGGCGGCGACCCGGGCGCGCACTGCGGCGAGGTTGGCGGCGATGTCGTCTGGCGTCAAGGACATGCTCTTAAAGGCCTGTTCGAAAGGTCAGGTGGTGGAGGGCGGACGGCCCATCGGGCGAGAGGGGGACGGTCGCGCATGGGACCTGGCGAAAGAGACAGGTGCACAGGTTCCGTGGGTGCTCGGCGCCGGGGCATGGTGACGGCGGCGGACGCGGAGCCGGGCTCACTGCGGCAGGCAGGCGATCGGGGCGACGGCGCCGGCGAAGGTCGGGCCCATGTCGCGGTAGGTGTGGGCGCGCCAGAAGTCGCGCGGGTCCTCGGCGAGGTGGAGGGTGCGGTCGTCGCCGCTGCCGCGGACGGCGATCGCGGTCTCGAGGCCGTCGTGGCGCAGCGGGAACGACAGGGCCAGGCGATCGCCGCGCTGGCGGTAGGTGAGGGTCTCGGTGGTCCACTCGTCGTAGTCGCCGCGGTGGTGCCAGCCGACGCCGCGGCCGTCGATCGCCTGCGGCTGCAGCTGGTAGATCGAGAAGCCCATGCCGCCGGTGGCGTAGCGGACCTCCTCGCCCCACAGCCGCCCGCCGATCCGCTCGGCGGTGGCGAGCTCGGGCATGGCGGGGGTACCTGGCTCTGCAGGCAGGTCGGAGGCGGCCAGGAGCGGCGCGGGGGAGCCTGTCTCTCGGGACATGTCGGCGAGCGCGGGTCCGCGGGGGAGGTCGAGGGCGGGCGCGGGGGAGCCTGGCTCTCGGGACAGGTCGGCGAGCGCGGGGGCGCCTCGTGTTTGCGGCAGGTCGCCGGCGGGGTCGAAGCAGGGGGCGCCGGTGGCGGCCGCCGGGGCCTTGAAGTAGCGGGCGCCGCCGACCTCGCGCGGGTCGTCGTCGAGGACCAGCCAGGTGCGACCGTCTTGCTCTTCGATCCGGTAGCGGACGCGCTGCCGCTCGCCGGTCTTGCGGAAGGTGAGCTCGAGGTGGCCGCCGTCGGCGCGGTAGTCGAAGCTGTGGGTGTTGGTGAGGCCGACCTTGCCGTAGCGGTAGAGGCCGAAGCCGCCCTCGTGGAAGAAGTAGAAGCGCATGCGGTCGCCCTCGGCGAGGGCCTCCCAGCGGTGCCAGACGCCCAGCAGCTCGGGATCGACGGCGTCGGCGTCGCAGGTGTCCTCGGGGACAGGTTCGACGACCTCGGGGGCCTCGACGGCGATGAACGGGGCCGACAGCGCGAGGACCGCGAGGAGGTAGACGCTCGAGAGGCAGAAGGGGCGCCGCATGGCCGAGATGGTAGCACGCGCCGCCGCTGGGCCCGCCGGGGCGCCAGGCATCCCGAACAGGGCTCGTGGGCCGCGGCCGCGCTCGCCGGCTCCGGCGAGCACGGCCGTCCCACGCGAGGGCCGCGCGAGCGAGACGAGCGCGCGAGGTCGCGGGCGTGAGGTGCGGCGAGGTCGCGGGCGTGCGGGTCGTGGGTCGAAACGATCCGCGAGTGCGCCCGGCTGATGCCACGTCCGGCGAGGTCGCGGGCGTGAGGGCGGCGGGCCGAACCATCCGCGAGTGCGCCCGGCCGATCGTACGTCCGACGCGCGGCGCGGCGAGGTTGCGTGAGGGCCCGCGATCCGGCAAAAGCGGCCGACCATGAACGAGCCGGTGCCGCAGACCTCGCCTGTCCTCGTGCTCGCCTCGGCGTCGCCGCGCCGGGCCGAACTGCTCCGCTCGGCCGGGATCGCGTTCACGCGCGCACCGGTCGACGCCGACGAGACCTGGCTGCCCGGCGAGCCGCCGCCGGTGTACGTCGAGCGGGTCGCGCGAGCCAAGGCAGACCTGGCCTTGCGGCCAGGTTCGGTGGTGCTGGCCGCCGACACGACGGTCTGGCTCGAAGGACAGGTCGAGCCGCTGGCGAAGGCGGCCGATCGCGCCGAGGCGGCGGCGATGTTGACGCGGCTGGCCGGGCGCTCGCACTTCACGACGACGGCGGTGGCGATCGCCGACGTCCGCGGGCCCGAGGTCCGCTGGCACGAGTTCGCGGTGACGACGACGGTGTGGTTCAGGCCGCTGACGCAGGTGCAGCTCGATCGCTACCTCGATACCGAGGAGTGGCGCGACAAGGCCGGGGCCTACGGGATCCAGGGCGCCGCGGCCGGACTGGTGCGCCGGATCGAGGGCAGCTACACCAACGTGGTCGGGCTGCCGCTCGCCGAGGTGGTGGAGCTGCTGGAGACGCTCGCGGTCGGCTGAGCCGAGCTCGCGCGCTCGCACGGGGCCGGCGGACCATGGCGATCGGAGGGTTCGCGGCCGAGGTCGTGCGAGTCGAGGTCATCGGCGAGACGTACGAAGCCTCGGCTGCCGGCGCCTGCGTGGATGCTCACCGTGGCGAGGGCCGAGAGTCGAGGCTTCGAGGGCGTTGCTCGCGCGGGCGGGCCGATGCGCAGGGTGTCCTCAAGGACATGGGCGATCGGACATGCTCGAACGGTCAGCCTTCGGGCGGGCCGAGCTTGTCGCCGACCTCGCACAGGAAGTGCGAGCTGGTCGCGCCCTTGCCGTTCATGTTGAACGCCACGTAGCCGGTGAGGACGGGCGGCTGGACCTTGAGGTTCCAGTCGTAGTAGAGCGAGCAGCCGGCGCAGTTGTTGACGCCGGGCTGGCCGACGAACAGCTTGTCGGTGACCCAGTAGGGCAGGACGACGGCGGGGGACTGCGGATCGGGCCGGATCGCCCACTGCGGGCAGTCCTCGCTGTTGAGGGGCTTGCTCTCGCAGCTGCTGCCGGGGGTGACGGGGTAGATGCCCATGATCGAGAGGTAGCCGGCCGCGTCGCTGTCGATCGCGGAGGTCGAGGGGAAGTCGCCGTCGTTCTTGACCGGGGCGAACACGTCCGCGCTGGCGGCGATGATGGCGGCCTTGAGGTGCGCCGCGCTGCGCGGCGAGAACAGGCGCAGGCCCCAGGTGGCGCACTTCTCCTCGGCTTGCGCCGCGGTGAGCGGCTCGCCGAGGAACTTGTCCGGATCGGGCGGGTCGGGGACCATGGTGCCCGAGGCGTACTTTAAAAAGGTGTAGCCGCCGGCGTCGGCGTCCATGTCGCACCAGACGGTCGGGTGACCATCGGCGCGATGGACGACGTGGAGACCGGTCTTCGCCGCGTCGCCCCAGCCGGTCTCGATGTCGAGGCACGAGGTGGCGAGGGTGCAGTCGGGGAGGCAGCCGTACATCGGGTTCGAGTCGTCGCACGCCTCGCCCTCTTTGGCCTGGACCAGGCCGTCGCCGCAGCGCGGGGACAGGTCCTTGCAGAACTTGCCGCAGTGGCCGTAGGTGCCGTTCTTGCCCTTGCCGTCGTCGCACAGCTCGTGGCCGACCTTCACCAGGCCGTCGCCGCAGACGTTCCAGCGGCAGGAGCGGGTGCAGTCGCCCTCGTCGTCGTTGGCCTCGCCCTGGTCGCACTGCTCGGGCGGATCGATCTTGCCGTTGCCGCACGGCGCCGCCGGAGACCCGGTGGTCGAGGTGCCGCCGCTGTCGCCGTGGCCCGGATCGACGGTGGTCGTCATGATGCCGAGCGTCGCACCGCTGCCGTCGGTGCTGCTGCCGTCGCCGCTCGCGGGCTCGACGCCGGTGCTGCTCCCGGGCTGGTCGCCGTTGTCGAGGCAGGCCGCGACCGTCAGTGCCACGCCGATGCTGCCCGCGCGCCACGCGACTCCGACCCAGATCCGAGGAGGGACTCGTTCGTGCATCGACTCGTTCCCGACGCTGGTGAGGGAACAATGGGCGCGGGCAAATTGCAATGATTGCACACGCAACCACCGCGGGCCCGCAGGCGCCGGACTCTGCCGTGCGCTGAATGCGAGGGGCGAGGCTCTGACTAAATTGCGATCTGGCTTACAAAGCGTGCAGTCACTCGCTCGGGACCGTAACGCGCTGCGGCTGCACGCGGGAGCCACGGAGCATGTCCTGGAACGGATTGTCGTCGCGCCAGACGTCGCCGGCGAGCATGCTGATGAGGCCGCGGCGCAGCTGCGGGTCGGGGGTGCGGGCGAAGAACAGGTGGGACACGAGGCGCGTGTGGTAAAAGCGGCGGATCAGCTGCTCGAAGCTGTCGTAGGCGATCTGCATGGTGGCGTGGACGGGGGCCATGAGATCGGCCGCGGCCTCGCGACCTTCGGCGAGGGCGGGGACGAGGACGTCGACGGTCCGCTCGGCGCCCAGCATCGCCAGCGAGACGCCCGAGGAGAACACGGGGTCGAGGAATGCGCAGGCGTCGCCGACACAGGCCCAGCGCGACCCGGAGGGGCGCGTGTTCTTGTAGCTCCAGTTGCGGATCGTCCGCGAGGCGCTGCGGGTCGCCCCGGCGGTGAGGCGACGGCACAGCGGCGAGGCGGCCAGGGCGGCCTCGAAGGCGTCGTCGTCGAGCTTGCCGCGCCACTTCACCAGGCCGACGCTGAGGCGACCGCCGTGCATCGGGATCAGCCAGTGCCAGCCGTCCTCGACGATCAGGACCTTGATGTTGCCCTGCTCGCCGAGCTCGGCCCAGACCTCGGGCGAGAGGCCGTCGAAGTGACAGAAGACGGCGGCGCGCCCGAGCTCGTGCAGCGGGGCGATCGTGCGGGCGCCGCGGCCCAGCATGGCGTCCTGGCCGGTGCAGTCGAGGAGGAAGCGGGCCCGGTGCTCGCCGCGGTCGGTGACGACGCGGACGTGGTCCTCGGCGAACTCGACGTCCTGCACGCGCTCGCCGAAGCGGATGTCGGCGCCGCGGCTGGTGGCGAGGTCGGCGAGCATGGCGTCGAAGGTGGCGCGGTCGACCTGCCAGGCGTGCGGGGGCGTGCCGTCGAGGCCGTCGGCGAAGCTGAAGAAGGCGAACTCGCCGGTGCGCTCGTCGATGAACTCGGCGCCCTGCTTGTACTGCCAGCGCGCGCGGTCCATGACGACGCCGAGGCGGGCGAAGATCGGCAGGTCGATCGGCAGCAGCGACTCGCCGATGTGGAAGCGCGGGAACACGTCCCTGTCGAGCGTGAGGGCCCGGACGCCCGCTTGCGCGAGCAAGTTGGCGGCGGTCGAGCCGGCAGGGCCGGCGCCGACGATCACGACGTCGTGCATGACCGGGTCATACCATGCCGCCGTTGATGCCGATCACCTGACCGGTGATGTACGCGGCGGCGTCGCTGGCGAGGAAGGCCACCATCGCGGCGACCTCGGGGGCGGTGCCGAGCCGCTGCGCGGGGATCCGCGGCATCACGTGCTCGAGCGGGACGTCCTTGATCATGTCGGTGTCGACCAGGCCGGGGGCCACTGCATTGACGGTGACGCCCTTGCGGGCGAGCTCCAGCGCCAGCGACTTGGTCGCGCCGATGACGCCGGCCTTGGCCGCGGCGTACGCGACCTGCCCGCGGTTGCCGAGCTGCGCCGAGACGGAGCTCATGGTGATGATCCGGCCCCACTTGCGCCGCACCATCGGCATGATCACGGGCCGGGTGACGTTGTAGAAGCCGCCGAGGCTGGTCCGAAGGACAGCTTCCCAGTCGGCCCGCTCGAGCGCGGGGAACGGGGCGTCGCGGGCGATGCCGGCGTTGTTGACGACGACCCCGAGCGGCCGCGGGTCGGCGAGGATCGCGGTCATGGCGGCGTCGGCGGCGGCGTCGTCGCCGACGTCGAAGCGGCTGAGGACGACCTCGCCGCCGGCGGCGCGGATCCGGGCGGCGACGGCCTCGGCGGCGGCGTCGTCGCTGCGGTAGTTGAGGACGATCGGGTGACCGGCGGCCGCGAGGGCCTCGGCGATCGCGGCGCCGATCCCTCGACTGGCGCCGGTGACGAGCGCGCGTGGCTTCATGCGGAGCTCCCTGCAGAGCGGGTGACGGGGGCGGTGGAGACGACGGAGAGGACGGCCTCGGCCAGCGGCTGGCCGCGGCAGGTGACGGCGGCGCGGTACTCGGCCATGGCGCCGGCGAACACGCGGGTGGCGACGATCTGCAGCGGGTCGCCGACGGCGAGGTGCTCGGCGTGCAGCTCGAGGCCGCGGCAGGCGGCGATGAGGCCGAGCGCGGGCGGCTGGCCGCCTTCGCGCGCGCGCAGGCCGGCGAACGCGGCGATCGTCTGGGCCATGTACTCGAGCAGGGCCGAGGCGTGGAGGCGGCCGCCGGCGAGGAACAGGTTGTCGGCGCGGACCACCGCGGCGCAGGTGATGCCGTCGTCGTCGGCGGCCACGACCTCGTCGACGAGCAGCATCGGCGGGCGCTGCGGGACCAGCTCGGCCACCGGCGGGAAGGCGGCGGCGGTCATGCGCCGGCTCCGAGCGCGCACTGCCAGCCGGCGGCGAGGTGCGGCTCGAGGGCGACGCGCGCCGGGGCGCCGGCGGCGAGCGCCTCGACCAGCGTGAGCGCGGCGGCGCACGGGTTGTCGGCCAGCCAGGGCGGGATCGGGCGCGGCGCTTCGGGCATGTCGTTCGCGCCATGTTCGAGGCGACATGTCCTCGCGGGCATGTCCCCGGGGGCAGACGCGGAGAGGGCGAAGGCGGCGGCGAACGGGTCCCAGCGGCGGCCGGCGGCCAGCGGCTCGGGCAGCGGCTCCTCGGCGATCACGAGCACGACGTCGCCCTCGCCGGCGGCGACCAGGGCGGCGCACTCGAGCAGGCCCATGGCCACCGTGGAGCGCCCGGCCGAGAGGGCGGCGTTGCCGGCCCGGTTGCCGGTGGCGATCGAGACGTAGCCGGCCGCGGTGTTGTGGACGCTGTTGTGGAACTTGGTCGGCGAGAGCGGCTCGCCGGCGACGAGCAGGGCGGCGAGGAGGTCGAGGGTGGTGCGGATCTCGCCGTAGACGGAGCCGTAGACGAAGGTGGCGCCGGTCGGGTCGAGGCTGCCGTCGCGCAGCGCCTGGGCCGCGACCTCGGCGGCCATGCGCGTGAGCAGGCTGGTGCGCCGGCGCATCATCGGCGGCAGCAGCTCGGCCTTCGGCGCGGCCGGCTCGCGCGCCTGGCCTTCGGGACAGGCGTCGGGCCGCGCCCGCCAGGCGGCGAGGTCGGGGTAGCCGGGGGCCCAGAAGCCGAGGCCGCGGACGGTGAAGGCGAGCGCGCTCATGCCGGGCCTCCGGGCGGGTTCGCGAGGGTCGCGGAGGATGAACTTCGGGACAGGGCTTTGGGGGCCTGTCCATGAGTGCAGGCGCGCGCGCGCTCGCGGTCGGCCGCGCGGCCGGCGGCGGGGCGACGCGACGGGCGAGCCGCCCGAGCCGCCGAGGATGAACTTCGGGACATGGCCTTCGGGCCCTGTCTGAAAGCGCAGGCGCTCATGCCGGGCCTCCGACGAGGACGCTGCAGTTGCTGCCGCCGAACGCGAACGAGTTGCTGAGCGCGGCGCGGGTCGGGACGTCGCGGCGGGCGGTGACGACGTCGACGGCGAGGGTGTCGTCGAGCGGGTCGGCGCCGACGCTGGCGGGGAGGTAGCGCCCGGCGATGGCGTCGACGACGAAGGCGATCTCGGTGGCGCCGGCGGCCCCGAGCATGTGGCCGGTGTAGCCCTTGGTGGCGACCACCGCGGGCGCGGCGGCGCCGGCGAACACGGCCCGGATCGCGGCGCTCTCCATGCTGTCGTTCTGCTTGGTGCCGGTGCCGTGGGCGTTGACGTGGTCGACGTCGCCGGCGAAAAGGCCGGCGTGGTGCAGCGCCCGCTCCATCGCCAAACGGGCGCCGAGGCCCTCGGGGTGCGGGCTGGTCATGTGGTAGGCGTCGGAGCTCTCGCCGACGCCGAGCAGGCGGGCCGGGCCTTCACCTGTCCGTTCGACCAGGAGCAGCGCGGCCCCCTCGCCGATGTTGATCCCGGCCCGCTCGCGCGAGAACGGACGACATGGCTTCGAGGACAGGACCTCGAGGCCCGCGAAGCCGCGGACGGTCAGGCGGCACAGGCTGTCGACGCCGCCGACCAGGACCGCGTCGCACAGGTCGGCCGCGAGCAGCCGCTGCGCCGAGGCGAACACCTTGGCGCTGGAGGAGCAGGCGGTCGAGACGACGTAGGCGGGGCCGCCGAGGCCGCCGCCGAGGACGCGCGCGAGGTGGAGGACGGCGTCGAGGGCGTGCGAGTGCTCGACGTCGTAGTCGGGCGGAAGGGCGCCGCCGTGGGCCTCGGCGTGGGCGTAGGCGGTCTCGCTGGCCTCGATGCCGCCGGTGCTGGTGCCGAGGACGATGGCGACGCGATCGCCGCCCCAGCGGGCCCGCGCCCGCTCCAGCGGGGCCTGCAGCTCGGCGAGGGCGACGGCGGCGATCCGCGCCTGGCGGGTGTCGCGGACGGGGCCGAGCAGGCGCGGCAGGGCCGGGAGCGGGCTCGGGATGGCGCCCACGACGGCGTCGAGCTCGAACTCGGCGGGGCACGGGCCGAGGCCGGAGCGACCCGCACGCAGGGCGGCGAGCACGGCGGCGGTGCTGTCGCCCATGCCGTTGCACAGGGCCATGGCGGTGATCGGGTAGGGCTGCATGACGGCGAGGGCGGCGCGGCGAGATCAGAGGCCGGGGGCCGGGAAGACGCTCAGGAACTCGCGCACGCGGCCGCGGTGGGCCTCGCAGCGGGCGTCGTCGGCGTTCTCCACGGCGAGGGCGATGCCGTCGGCGATCAGGTCGGCGATGGCCGGCATGTGGTGCGTCTGCACGCCGCGCGAGGTGATCGCGGCCAGACCGATCCGCAGGCCCGAGGGATCGAACGGCTTGCGCGGGTCGAACGGGATGGCGTTGGCGTTGAGCTCGATGCCGCAGCGGTTGAGGACGCGGGCGACCTGGCGGCCGCCGTGGCCGGTGGGCGTGAGATCGAGGAGCAGCAGGTGGTTGTCGGTGCCGCCGGAGACGAGCGCGTGGCCGCGCGCGAGCAGGGCCTCGGCGAGGGCCTTGGCGTTGGCGACGATCTGGTGGGCGTAGTCGCGGAAGTCCGGCTGCAGCGCCTCGCGGAAGGCGACGGCCTTGGCGGCGGTGGTGTGGCAGTGCGGGCCGCCCTGCAGGCCGGGGAACACCGCCTTGTCGATCGCGGCGGCGTGCTCGGCCTTGCTGAGGATCAAGCCGCCGCGCGGGCCGCGGAGGGTCTTGTGCGTGGTGGTGGTGACCACGTCGGCGTGCGGCACCGGGCTCGGGTGCGCGCCGCCGGCGACGAGGCCGGCGATGTGCGCGATGTCGGCCGCGAGGTAGGCCCCGACCTCGCGCGCGATCGCGGCGAAGCCGGCGAAGTCGAGCTGCCGCGGATAGGCCGAGTGACCGACCCAGATCAGCTTGGGCCGATGCGTCTGCGCCAGGCTGCGGACCTCGTCCATGTCGATGCGGTGGTCTTCGCGGCGGACGCCGTACTGGACGGCCTTGTAGTAGATGCCGGTGGCGCTGACCTTCCAGCCGTGGGTGAGGTGGCCGCCCGCGGGGAGCGCGAGCCCCATGATGGTGTCGCCGGTCTGGCACAGGGCCAGCAGCGCGGCCAGGTTGGCCGGCGAACCGCTGTAGGGCTGGACGTTGGCGTGATCGGCCCCGAACAGCTCGCGCGCGCGGGCGACGGCGAGCGACTCGATCGGGTCGACGAAGTCCATGCCCTCGTAGTAGCGCTTGCCCGGGTAACCCTCGGCGTACTTGTTGGTGAGGCTGCTGCCGGTGGCCGCGAGCACGGCCTTCGACACGTAATTCTCGCTGGCGATCAGGCGCAGGCTGTCGCGCTGGCGCGCGTCCTCCTGCTCGATCAGCGCGAAGATCTCGGGGTCGGCGGCGGAGAGCTCGGGGTCGCGGGCGTGCATCGCCCGAGGTTTTCAGGCCCGGAGGGCCGCGGAGTCAAGCCTCCCGCGCGCCGCGTCGCCGCCGACCGAGGTCCCACGCGCCGGCCATCGCCGCGGGCCCGGACGGCGAATGTCGTTTCGCGTCCCGCCGCGGCGGCGCTGCGGCCGCTCCCCTGCAAAAAGGGGCGCCGCGCACCCCCTGGCCCACAACGGCGCCGGGGCTTGATAGGATGCCGGCGTGGGCGAGGCGGCGAGGACGGGCGAGGGGCCTTTCGCGGACGGCCCGCCGAGCGCACGCAGCACCGCCGGGGGCCTGTCCGACCTCGACCAGTCGCGCATGACCGGGGTCGAGACCCTGGTCGAGTCGCCGTCGATCGACGAGGTCCAGGCGCTCAAGTTCGAGCGCGGGGCGGCGATCGAGCGCTACACGGTGCTCGACCGCATCGGCGCCGGGGCGATGGGCGTGGTCTACACCGCCTACGACCCACGGCTCGACCGGCGGGTGGCGCTCAAGATCATGCACGCCCGGCCGGGCCACCGCGCCGACGAGATCGTCGGCCGCCTGCTGCGCGAGGCCCAGGCGCTGGCCAAGCTGCAGCACCCCAACGTGGTCGCCATCTACGACGCCAACCGGATCGGCGAGCTGGTGTACCTGACGATGGAGCTGGTCGACGGCCAGAACCTGTCGCGCTGGCTCAAGGACGCCAAGCGGACCCCCCGCGAGATCCTCGACACCTTCGTCGCCGCCGGCCGCGGGCTGGCGGCCGCGCACAAGGCCGGGATCGTCCACCGCGACTTCAAGCCCGACAACGTGCTGGTCGGCCGCGACGGCCGCGTGCGGGTGGTCGACTTCGGCATCGCCCGCGGCGCCGAGGGGCCCGAGTTCACGGCTGTCCCTCGGGACATGTCCGAAAATATCTCGACGCCGCCGAGCCCGTCGACGTCGGCCAGCCTGTCGCCGTTCGCGACCACCGACAGGGGCAACCACCCGCCGCCGCTGGCCGACACCGACCCGGCGGCGGCCAAGCTGCAGGCGGCCGCGCTGGCCTCGCAGGCGCCGCAGCAGGGGCTCGACTCGGCGATCGCGGGGCTGTCGTCGATGCGGCTGACGCGGACCGGGGCGCTGGTCGGGACGCCGGCCTACATGGCGCCGGAGCAGCACCTCGGGGCCCGGGTGGACGCGCGCGCCGACCAGTTCGCGTTCGCGGTGGCGCTGTTCGAGGCGCTGTTCAAGGCCCACCCGTTCCCGGCCAAGAACTACGTGCAGCTGACCACCAGCGTGCTCGGCGGCAAGGTCGACGCGACGCCGGTGCGCACGTCGGTGCCGCTGCACGTGCGGCGGGCGATCCTCCGCGCGCTGGCGGTCGAGCCGAGCCAGCGGTTCGAGTCGATGGACGCGATGCTGGCCGCGCTGGCGCCGGAGAACCGGCGGCGGCGGACCATCGTCGGGGCGGCCGCGGTCGCCAGCGTGGCGGCGGCCGTGACCGGCGGGATCGTGTGGGCGCAGGTCAAGCCGCCGGGCTGCGAGGGCGCCGATCGCCACCTCGTCGGGGTGTGGGACGAGGCGACGAAGGAGAGGACGCGGCAGGCGTTCCTCGAGACCGGGCAGCCCTACGCGGCGCGCGCGGCCGAGACCGCGACCGCGGCGCTCGACGAGTACGCGGCGACGTGGCTCGAGATGCGCCGCGAGGTGTGCGAGGCGTCGCTGGTCCATCACGAGCAGTCGCCGCTGCTGCTCGACCGCCGCATGGCCTGCCTCGACCGCCACCTCGATCAGCTGCAGGCGACCGCGGCGCTGTTCTCCGAGGCCGACCGCGAGGTGGTGCAGCGGGCCGCGGTCGCGGTCGAGGGGCTGCCGGACCTGAAGGAGTGCGCCGACGCCGAGCGGTTGATGCACGGGGCCGGGCGTTCGCTGGCGAGCCGCGAGGAGGTGGCGCGGCTCGAGGGGATCCTGGCCCATGCGCTGGCGAAGCGGCACGCGGCCAAGTACGAGGCGGCGCAGGGGCTGGCCGAGCGCGCGCTGCAGGAGGCCCGCGCGCTCGCGTCGGCGCACGTCGAGGCGGAGGCCCTGATCACTCTCGGACAGATCGCCGCCGACCAGGGCCGCTTCGACGCCAGCGTCGACCTGTTGACGCGGGCGATCGCGGCGGCGGAGGCGGGTGCGGCCGATCCGGCGCGGGCCCGGGCGACCGCGGAGCTCGGACGGGTCCTGGCGTTGAAGCACCTGCCGAGCGAGGGCGAGCGGCTGCTGCGGCTGGCGGTGCCGATCGACCTGCGCGTGGGGGCAGGTCCGATCGAACAGGCGCGAAGGGACATCTTGCTGGGCATCGTGCAGTCCGAGCGGGGCGACTACGAGTCGGGGCGCCAGACGCTGCTGGCCGCGGTCGAGGTGCTGCGGGCGACGCCGGCGTCGTCGCGGCTGCTGCTGATCCAGGCGTTCAACGCGCTCGGGTCGCTCGAGGACCGCTGCAGCCGCGAGGAGGCGGCCCGCAAGTACTACGGCGACGCGCTGGCGCTGGCCGAGGACCGGCTCGGCCCCGACCACCCCGACGTCGCGGCGATCCTCAACAACATCGGCGTGCTCGAGTGGCGAGCGGGTCGGCTCGAGCAGGCGCTCGCCTCGCTCGAGCGGGCGCTCGACATCCGCGTGCGCACCCTGGGGCCCGATCACATCGAGGTCGCGTCCTCGCGGATGAACCTCGGCAACGCGCTGGTCAGCGGCGGCGACTACGCGCGCGCGAGCGGCTACTTCGAGGCGGCGGCGGCGGTGCTGCGGCGCACGTCCGGGCTGGGGCCGCGGCTGGTCGAGGCGCTCTACAACCTCGCCAACTGTCACCACCTGCAGCACGACTACGCCCACGCGGTGCCGATCTACGAGGAGGCGCTGGCGCGCAGCCAGGCGCTGCTCGGGCCCGACGACCCGGACGTGGCGTACCCGCTGCACGGCCTCGGCGTCGCGCTGGTCGAGCTCGGGCGGCTCGAGGAGGCCCGGCCGCTGCTCGAGCGGGTGCTCGAGATCCGCACTCGCAAGGACGTCCAGCCCGTCGATCTCGGGGAGCTGCGGTTCGCCCTCGCGCGCGCGCTGCCGCCGCGCGACCGGGTACGGGCGCTGACGCTGGCCGCGGAGGCGCGGGCCGACTACGTGGGCGATCAGGCCGACGAGGAGGTCTCGCGCGTCGACGCCTGGCTGCTGGCCCACGTCGACCGCTGAGGCGACCTCCGCCGATGGAGGGGATCTGCGGCGGTGATTGTCGATATGTTCATGAGGACATGTCCGATCGACCATGTAATCGTGCAAATGCGCGCGAGGCACCGCGAGCGATCCTGCTCGCGGGGCCCCGGCGCGCAGGCGCGCGCGCGATGTAACGCGTTTGTACGGCCGAGCGAATGATCCACGAGGGGCGTTGGTTACGCTCATCGACCCGGGCGCCGGGACGATTCACCCGGTTCGAGTGACAGCATGCCGACACCGAAGATGAGGCGAGATGTGATTCTGAAGACGGGGGTCGCGGCGGGGCCCGTGGCCAACCTCGACATCGACCTGAACGCGACGTTCACGACCGCGCTGACCGGGACGACGATCACGTGGGAGGACGAGAGCTCGGGCAACCCCGAGGAGAAGACCAAGTTCAAGATGTCCTTCCTCAACGTCGGCGGCGCGAACGTCGGCGCCCTCACCGTCAAGCTGGTCGGCAACCCGTGCCCCGACGTGCCGGCGACGGTGACCAAGACGGCCCGCCAGGTCACCGACCCGACGGCCATCAGCGGCAACGTGACCCTGCTCGACCCGGCCGACGACACCTTCGAGCGGGTGTGGCGGCAGGCCGTCAACAACTCGCGGGTCCAGGTGCTCGACAACGTGGCCAAGGTCGACATCCGCGTGAAGGCCGAGACCGGCTACACGGTGAACCAGGCCGTCGGGACCGCGACCGACAACTCGCTGATCGTCAATTACAGCTTCCTCGACGCCACCGGCACGGCGGTGGTGTCGGGCAGCGTCCAGTTCGACACCGTGGCGACGGCGGCTGCGGGCTACACGCTCGGCAACGTCCGGATCGTCGACACCGACTCCGGCGCACGCACCCGGCGCCGCTAGCGTCGGCGCGGGCGGACCTCGGCGGCTGCGCGATCGGACAGGCTCCGGCGCGCGGCTGCGCCGTGGGCCCGCGTGTCCTACCTCGGGGCTCGATCTGCGCCGTCGATCGCGTGGGCCGACGCGGTGTATCCTTGGCGGCATGATCGCGGGTCCGCCCCTGATTGAGCCGGTGTCGCCGCGGCTGGTGCCGGTCTGGCGCGAGCTCTTGTGCGACGGCATCACCCCCGTCGAGGTCTACGCCCGCCTGCGGGCCTACGCGCGCGGCGGCAGCTCCGGACCGCCGGACCTGCCGGGCGTCAGCTTCCTGCTCGAGAGCGCGGGCGGGGCCGGCGAGCGGTGGGCCCGCTACAGCGTGGTCGGCGTCGGCGCGCGGGCCCACGTGCGCGGGGTGTGGAACGGCTACGACCTCGACGTGACGATCACCCCGGGGCCGGGGTTCTCGTTGCCGCCGGGGGTCGAGGCCAGGAGCCGCGGCCTGTCCGGGATCGCCGCCTTGCAGCGCGCGTACGAGAGCCCGCCGCGGCCCGAGCTGCCGCGCTTTTGGGGCGGCCTGGTCGGGGTGTGGGGCCACGACTCGGCGCGGGTGTTCGATCCGATCCCGGCCGTACCTGGCCTTTCGGTCATGTCGAGCGACCTGCCCGCGGTCGAGCTGGTGGCGAGCGACACTCTGGTGGTGTTCGACAACTTCTCGAACCGGGTGCGCGTGCTGGCGACCGCCTGCGCCGAGAGCGAGGGCGGGGCGGAGGCGGCGGAGGCGGCCGCGCGGGCTCGCGTCGACGCGGTGGCGCGGGCGCTGCACGGGCCGGCGGTGCTGGGGCCGCGGCGGGTGCCGGACGTCGCGCCGCCGGCGACGGAGGTCGCGCACCCGTGGTCGCGCGAGAAGTACCGGGCGTCGGTGTCGACGGCGCGCGAGCACATCATGGCCGGCGACATCTTCCAGGTCGTGCTGTCGCAGCGGTTCGTCAGTCGGCGCGACGGGGTCGACCTCCTCGATGTCTACCGCATGCTACGGGTCGGCAACCCGGCGCCGTACATGTACCTGTTCGACCTGCCGGCGGCGGCGTTGACGGGCGCGTCGCCGGAGGTGCTGGTCCGCTGCGACCGCGACGCGCTGGCGCCGGCGGTGACGGGGGCCGCGAGCAGTGAGGTGGCCCCGCAGTCGGGCCTGCGCGTGACAGTGCGGCCGATCGCGGGCACGCGGCGTCGCGGCAGCGACGCCGTCGAGGACGAGGCCCTGGCGAGCGAGCTGCTCGCCGATCCGAAGGAGCGCGCCGAGCACCTGATGCTGGTCGACCTCGGCCGCAACGACCTCGGCCGGGTCAGCGTGGCCGGCAGCGTGCGGGTGTCGGAGTCGTTCTCGATCGAGCGCTACAGCCGGGTGATGCACATCGTCAGCGAGGTGCAGGGCGAGCTGCGGCCGGAGCTGACGGCGCTCGACGCCCTGCGCGCGACGTTCCCGGCCGGGACGCTGAGCGGGGCGCCGAAGATCCGCGCGCTGCAGATCATCGACGCGCTCGAGCCGGCGCCGCGCGGCTGGTACGGCGGCGCCGTCGGCTACCTCGGCTACGACGGCGCGGCCGACTTCGCCATCTGCATCCGCTCGCTGGTCGCCGTCGGCGACGAGTTCCGGGTCCAGGCCGGCGCGGGCGTCGTGTTCGACTCGTCGCCCGAGGGCGAGGACAACGAGTGCCACGTCAAGGCGAGCGCGGTGCTGCGCGCGATCGCGGCGGCGGTCGAAGGAGGTGCAGGATGAGCGCGAACGACAACTCCGTCGCCGCCGTGGACGCGGCGCCGCCGTTGCCCGGCGGCCAGCGGCTGCATCCGGCCGGCGCGGCGCGGCCCGGCTGCCGCGTGCTGATGATCGACAACTACGACTCGTTCACCTTCAACCTCGTGCAGTACCTGCTGCAGCTCGGCGCGGTGGTCGACGTCCACCGCAACGACGCGGTCACGCTCGCGCAGGTGCTGGCCGACGCGCCGAGCCACATCGTCCTGTCCCCGGGGCCAGGTACGCCGGCGGACAGCGGGGTGTGCCAGGACCTGTGCCGCCGCCTGGCCGAGGCCGACGCGCCGGCGATCCCGGTGCTCGGGGTCTGCCTCGGCCACCAGACCCTGTGCGAGGTGCTGGGCGCGCGGGTCGAGCGGGCCGGCCGGATCATGCACGGCAAGCTGTCGCCGATGCTGCACGACGGCACCGGGGTGTTCGCCGGGCTGCCGACGCCGTTCATGGCCACCCGCTACCACAGCCTGGTCGCGGTCGAGAGCACGCTGCCGGCCGCGCTGGTGCCCAACGCGCGCACCGACGCCGGCGAGCTGATGGGGGTGCGCCACGCCACGCGGCCGCTGCACGGGGTCCAGTTCCACCCGGAGTCGGTGCTCAGCGAGCACGGCCACGCGATGCTCCGCACCTTCCTCGAGATGCATGTCCCATCGGACATGGCGGTGACGACATGAGCGAAAGCGCAGGCGACGGGGCGCTGCGGCGCGGGCTCCACCGCCTGGCCCACGGCGAGGCGATCGAGGAGGCCGAGGCGCTGGCGCTCTTCCGCGAGATCGTGGCCGGCGCGGCCGACCCGGCGCAGATCGGCGGGCTGCTGGTCGGGCTGGCGATCCGCGGCGAGACCGCGCCGGTGATCGCGGGCGCGGTGCGGGCGATGCGAGAGGCGGTGGTGCCGGTGCCGCTGCGCGAGGCCGGGGCGATCGACACCTGCGGGACCGGCGGCAGCGGGGTGGCGCGCCGCAACGTGTCGACGGCGGTGGCGATCGCGGCCGCGGCCTGCGGGGCCCGGGTGGCCAAGCACGGCAACCGCGGGATCTCGAGCCCGTGCGGCTCGGCCGACGTGCTGGCCGCGCTCGGCGTCGACATCACCGCGCCGCCCGAGCGCGTCGGCCAGTGCGTCGACGAGGTCGGCGTCGGCTTCATGTTCGCGCCGAGCCTCCACCCGGCGATGCGTCACGCGTCCGGCCCGCGCAAGGCGCTCGGGCTGCGCACGCTCTTCAACCTGATCGGGCCGATGTGCAACCCCGCGGGGGTGCGCCGGCAGGTGATCGGGGTGTTCGACCCGGCCAAGGTCGAGGCGATGGCGACCGCGCTCGGCGCTCTCGGCAGCGAGCGCGTGTTCGTGGTCCACGGCTTCTTTTCCGGCGCGGACCGGCCCGGGATCGACGACCTCAGCCCGGAGGGCCCGAGCACGATCGCCGAGTGGCACCGCGGCGCGCTGCGCACGTACACGCTGCGCCCGGTCGACGCCGGGCTGCCGGAGGTGCCGATCGCGGCGATCGCCGGCGACGACGCGGCCGGCAACGCGAGCGCCCTGCGGGCCCTGCTGGCCGGCGAGCCGGGGGCCTACCACACAAGTGTGCAGTACAGCGGCGCGCTGGCCCTGCTGGCGGCCTCGGACGACGGCATCGAGACGCTTCCGGCCAAGGCGCGGGCGATCGGCGCGGCGCTCGAAGACGGCCGGGCCGCGGCCGTGCTCGACCGGCTCGTCGCCGCCAGCCGCGCTGCGCTACCCTGAGGGCAGGACATGAGCGACAAAGGCAGCACGTACCTCGACAAGATCCTGGCCGCCAAGCGGGCCGAGCTCGCCGCCCCCCGGGCGACCCGCTCGGGGGCGCTGACCGACCGCGAGTTGCTCGAGCTCGGCGCCCGCCTGCCGCGCCCGCGCGACTTCATCGGCGCGCTGCGCGAGGGCCCGCGGCCGGGGATCATCGCCGAGTTCAAGCGCGCCTCGCCCAGCGCCGGCGCATTGCGCGAGGGCGCCGACGCGCGCCAGATCGCCATGCTCTACGCGGCCAACGGCGCGGCCTGCATGAGCGTCCTGTGCGACAAGCATTTCCAGGGCTCGCTCGACGACCTCCGCTCCGTGCGCCAGAGCGTGGCCCTGCCGCTGCTGGCCAAGGACTTCATCCTCGAGAAGACCCAGATCGTCGAGGCCAAGCGGGTCGGGGCCGACTGCGTGCTGCTGATCGTCGCCGCCCTGCCGGCGCCGCAGCTGCGCAACCTGATCGAGTTCGCCCACACGCTCGAGCTGCAGGTGCTGTGCGAGACCCGCGACGAGGCGGAGATCGATCGGGCGATGGCCGCGGGGGCCAAGCTGATCGGGGTCAACTCGCGCGACCTGCAGACGTTCGAGCTCGACCCCGACCGCGCCGCCAAGCTGCGCAAGTACGTGCCCAAGAGCTTTACGTACGTCGCCGAGAGCGGGGTCCGCACGATCGACGACGCGCTTCGCCTGCGCGACTCGGGCGCCGACGCGCTGCTGATCGGCAGCTACTTCATGACCGCCGAGCAGCCCGGCGAGGCGCTGCGCGAGCTGGTGATGGCGCTGTGAGGCCCTCCCCGAGGGCATGTTCACCAGGACAGGGTGAAAAGGACAGGTCGGTTCGGACATGCCGGTGAAGCTCAAGGTGTGCGGGGTGACCCGGCCCGAGGACCTGGCGGCCTGCGTCGAGCTGGGGGTCGACGCGGTCGGGATCAACCTGTGGAGCGGGTCGCGCCGGGGGCTGTCGCTGACAGAGGCGGAGGCGCTGCTGCGCGCGGTGGACCCGCCGCGCTCGCTCGAGCGCGTGGGGGTGTTCGTCGAGCCGTCGGCGGAGGAGGTCCGTCGCGCGGCCGAGGCGCTGGCGCTCGACCTCGTGCAGATCGTCGGGGCGCAGGAGGTGATGGGCCACGGGCTGCCGTATCTGTGGGTGGTCCGCGGGACGCCCGCGCTGGCCGAGCTGCTGCCGCCGGAACCACGCCCGGCCCGCGCGCTGCTCGACGCTGCCGTGCCCGGCTACGGCGGCGCGGGCCAGACGACCGACTGGAGCTGGGCCGCGGCAGCGGTGCAGCAGCTCGCAGGGCTCGAGGTGTGGCTGGCTGGCGGGATCACGCCGGCCAACGCGGCCGCGGCCATCGAGCAGGTCCGCCCGGCCGGGCTCGACGTCGCCAGCGGGACCGAGCTCCCGGGGGCCCGCCGGGGGGAGAAGGACCGGGCGGCGATCGGGACGCTGCTGGCGGCCTGCCGCGGCCTGGCTGATTGAGCGTGCGCTGAAGGGCGTCGCGTTATGCTCGGCCGGTGACGAGCGTCTCGCGGCCGATCGCGGCGGCGGCTCCGTGGGCGGAGTCGATGTTCTCGTTCGGCGTCACCGGCACCAACGGCAAGACGTCGACGACGTGGATGATCGCGGCGGCGGTGCGGGCGGCCGGGCTGTCGGCGCTGCGGGTGTCGACCCTCGGGGTGGCGTTCGACGACGAGGTGTGGCCGCGCGGCAAGCGGTTCGCCGACTTCGTCGCCACGCTCGCGCGGGCGAACGAGCGCGGGGCGAGGCACGCGGTGATCGAGACGACCAGCCACGCGCTGGCGCAGGGCTACGCGCGCAGCTGGCGGTTCGACCTCGGAGTGTTCACGAACCTGTCGGTCGACCACTTCGGCACGCACGGCAGCTGGGAGCACTACCTGGCGGCCAAGGCCCAGCTGTTCATGCACCTGGGCCCCGGGCGCACCGCGGTGCTCAACGCGGCCGACAAGCACGCGCTGTTCGTCGACCAGGCGATCCCGGCCGACGTCGGGCGGCGATGGTTCGCGTCGCCGGGCCGCGGGCCTCGCTTGCGAGAGGCGGACCTCGAGGCCGAGACGATCGAGGTGCGGGCGACCGGGACGCGGGTAGTGCTGCGGCCGTCGGCGGCCGCGGCGGCGCTCGGCGGGGTGCTCACGACTCGCATGGTCGGCGAGGTGTTCGCCGAGAACGCGCTGGCGGCCGCGCTCGCGGGGCTCTCGGCCGGGTTGCCGGGCGAGGCGGTGGCGCGAGGCATCGCCGGGTGTCCGGTGGTGCCGGGACGCTTCGAGGTGCTGGCCCACGGCGAGGGTCGAGCGACGATCGCCGTCGACTACGCGCACTCGCCCGACGCCCTGGCGCACACGTGCGCGACTGCGCGGCGGCTCGCGGGGGCGGAGGGCCGGGTCTTCGTGGTGTTCGGCGCGGGCGGCGGCTCGACGCCGGAGAAGCGGGCGCCGATGGGCGCGGCCGTCGGAGCGCTGGCCGACGTGGCGGTGGTGACGAGCGACAATCCGCGCGACGAGGAGCCCGCCGCGATCGCGGCGGCCGTGGTCGAGGGGCTACAGGGCGGGCGCGCGACGTGGACGATCGAGCTCGACCGCGGGCGGGCGATCGCGGCGGCGATCGCAGCGGCGCGCGCGGGCGACGTGGTGGTGATCGCGGGCAAGGGCCACGAGGAGGGGCAGACGGCGCGCGGACAGACGCGGCCGTTCTCCGATGTGGCCGAGGTGCGCCGGCTCGTCGGCGACGATCGCTGAACGGGCAGGTTAATGATCCACGGACCGATCGGACATGTTTTTGAGGGCATGCCCTCGAACGCCCGAGAGCCGTGCGGTGGGCTCGCCGCGGACGGCGTGCGGTCTGGAGCGCGTGCGGGGATCGGGAGCGAGTTCGACGCTGCGACCGGCGGGTCGGGCGGTCGCGTGAATGGATGAAGAGACATGTCACGATGGACATGTCCTCGGGTCGTCCCAAGCGGCCTCGGCGTGGCCGGCGGGCCGACTGGTCGCGGGGACATGTAGCGAGGGACATGTCCATTCTTCGAGAGATTTCAGCAGTCGGCTTCGTCGGAGCCGTCGGGGCAGTCCTCGGCCGTGTCGCACTTCCAGGTCGCCGGGATCTCGGTGCCGTTGGTGCAGGTGAAGGCCTCGAGGCCGCAGCCGGTGACCTCGTCGGAGTTGTCGACGCAGTCGGGGACCTCGTCGCAGGCCCAGGTGCTGGGGATCTCCTTCTTGTCGCCGTTGCAGGTGAAGGCCTCGATGCCGCAGCCGGTGACCTCGTCGGAGCCGTCCGGACAGTCGGGGTTCTCGTCGCAGACCCACGCGGGGTTGTCGAGCGCGGTGCCGTCGCTGCAGACGAAGCCCTCGCCGGTGGTGCCTGCAGTGGTGCCCGCGGTGGCGTCGGTGGTGCCGGTCGTGGGGACGTCGGTGGTGGTCGGCGCGCTGGTGCCGGGGTCCGTCTCGGTGGTGTCGTTCGAGTCGACGCCGGTGCCGGTGGTGGTCGCGTCGTCGGTGGTGCCGGAGGTGCTCGTCGTCGTCGTCGTCTCGGGGCCGAGGTTGGTGTCGGTGAAGCCGTTCCCGAGGTTGATCGTGCAACCGGCCGCAGCCGCGCCCTGGCTCATGAGAGCGGCGACGGACAAGAATTTGGCGAGGTCGATGTTCATCGTGCCGGCGAATGTGCCACGGGCCGGCGCGCAGGGGCGCGCCCGGCCGGTGAGCAGCACGGAGCAGCGAGCGCGCGGATCAGGCCGGCGCGAGGCGAACGGTGACCTCTGCGCTCGGGTCGAACGGCGAGCCCTTGACGTCGGCGATGCATTTGACGACGAGCCGCACCCGCGGGTCACGCGTGGCGGCGTTGGGGTCGGGGAAGCCGTTGCGCGCGAGGATGCCGGCGAGGTCGACGTCGCTCACCATCCACGGCTGGGTGATGACCTGCCCGGGCTTGAGGTCGCACGGCATCTTGAGGCAGCTGTCCGAGTAGCTGACGTTCGGATCGGGATCCTTCTCGGCGCGGGCGAGGTTCGGCGAGTCGACGTCGTCCTTCTTGATGTACAGCCAGACCTCGTACTTGGTCGCGAGCAAGGTGCACTCCTGCTGCGCGGTGATCACCATGGTGCCCTTGAGCACCGAGTCGGTGACCGGAAAGGTGGCGGTCTCCGCCGGTTGACGCTCGATGACGGTGATGGCGACGCTCGCCATGTTCTTGCCGCCGAGGAACTGCTTGGCCTTGTCGAAGAATCCCATGCGACGAGGCGTACCACGTCCGCGCCTCGGCGAGACGAATCCGCGCAGCGACCGGCCGACTCGAACGAGTGCCCTCGACGCTCGCGGCGAGCGACCCACCTCGACCGACGAGGGGGGCCGCACCCGCGGAGGTGCCCGAGACTCAGCCGACAGCCACCTGGATCGGCGGGGCGTAGGCGGAGGACCGATCGCTGACGGCCGCGCCGTGGAGGGAGGCCTGGTAGCGGTCGCCGAACATCGTGTACGGGGTGGTGGCGGGCGGCGTGCTGGCCTCGTCGAGGCGGCGCAGGAGCTCGGGCGGCAGGCGGAAGTCGAGTGCGCCGAGGTTGTCCTCGAGCTGCTCGGGCCGGGTGGCGCCGACGATCACCGAGGTGACGCCCGGACGCGTGAGCACCCACTGCAGCGCGACCTGGGCCATGCTGCGTCCGAGCTCGCCGGCGACTGCCTCGAGCTCGCCGACGATCTTCCAGTTGCGCTCGGTGAAGAGGCTGAGCGACTTGCCGGCGCCGGTGGCGAGCCGGCCCGCGTCGCCGTCGCTGTTCGGGCGGTACTTGCCCGACAGGAGGCCGCTGGCCAGCGGACTCCAGGCGGTGATGCCCATGCCGAGGTTGGTGGCGAGCGAGGTGAACTCGGCCTCGATGCCGCGCTCGACCAGCGAGTACTGCAGCTGCAAGTTGACGATCGGGGCGAGGGCGTGCGCCTCGGCGTAGGTCTGCACCCGCGCGGCGTACCAGGCGGGGACGTCGGACAGGCCGGCGTAGCGGATCTTGCCGGCCCGCACGAGGTCGTCGAAGGCGCGCGCGACCTCCTCGGCCGGGGTGATCCGATCCCAGGTGTGCAGCAGGTAGAGGTCGAGGTAGTCGGTCCGCAGCCGCTTCAGCGAGGCCTCGACGGCGCGGATCATGTTCTTGCGGCCGTTGCCGCCGGCGTTGGGATCGCGCTCGGAGAGGTTGTAGCTGTACTTGCTGGTGAGCACGAGGCGATCGCGGCCGCCGTCGGCGATGAACTCGCCGAGCAGCGACTCGCTGGTGCCGCGCTGGTACAGATCGGCGGTGTCGATGAAGTTGCCCCCGGCGGCCAGGTAGCGGTCGAACACGGCGCGCGCGGCCTCCTTGCTCGAGCCCCAGGCGCCGTACGGGCCGTCGATGCCGAAGGTCATGGTGCCGAGCGCGAACGGGCTGACCCGCAGGCCGGAGCGGCCGAGCAGGTAGTACTGATCGAGAGACATGACAAAACACTCCTGTCGGCGACGGCCACAGGCGGCGCGTCGCGGGTTGTCACGAATTGTGGACTACGCAGTCAAGAACTTGCGGAGGGCGGCGAGGCCTTCAGGGCGGCGATCGCGAAGCCGGCGACGGCCCGCAACGCCTCGGGGGTAGCGCCGGTGCGGGCGCTGATCCGCAGGCCCTGCAGGGTGGTCAAGAGGAAGCGGCCGGCGCTGCGCTCGTCGACGTGCGGGCCGACCTCGCCGCGGCGCTTGGCCTCGGCGACCATGCGCTCGAACGCGGCCTCGCACACGGCGGTGGCGCTGCGCGCGAGCAGGACGACGTCGGGGTCGCGCCGGGCCATCTCGACGATCGACTGGATCCCCAGGCAGCCGCGCGCACGCGCCTCCGGGGCCTCGCCGGCGACGCCGAGCAGGATGTCCTCGATCGCGCCGAGCGGCGAGGCGACCGCCCGCAGCCGGTCGAGCAGGGCGGCGCCCTGGCGCGCCTGGTAGCGCTCGAGCGCGGCGAGGTAGAGGCCGTGCTTGTCGCCGAAGGCGGCGTACATGCTCTGCCGCCCGATGCCCATGGCCTGCAGCAGCTGCTCGGTGGAGGTGGCCTCGTAGCCGTGCTCCCAGAACACGGCCATGGCCCGCTCGATGGCTTCGTCTCGATCGAACTCGCGGGGGCGGGGCACGGAGAGAAAACTAGTCGTTCTTGACTGCGCTGTCAAAAATAAATGTCAGCGGTGCGGCAAATGCGCGAGGCGAGAAAGGCGCAAGGGTAGAGGTGATGGCGGCGCCGTTCGACGGCCGCTGCAGACATTGAACGATGCGGGCCCGCGACGAGGACGGACGCGCGGCGAGGCGTCAGCGCGGTGACGCGGGGCCGGGGCGGAACGAATCGACGAAGCGGCGCAGCTCGTCGGCGAGTTCGCGGGCTCGCGCGCGTGGGGCTTCGGCGACGACGACGCAGGTGGCGTCACCGACGGCGACGACGCGGACGAGGCCGTGGGCGTCGTCGGTGGTGAGGGTGCCTTCGAGGCCGGCGGCGCCGTCGACCTCGATCGCGCGCACGCCCGCGAGGTGCATCATGTCGGCGATCCCCCGCACCTCGTCGGCGGCGGTCCGACCGGCGATCGGGCGCGCGCGGGCGCTGCAGGAGACGAGCCGCGAGGCGTGGCCCGCCTGCTTGAGCGCGAGGATCCGGGTGGCCATCGCCACGCCGTCGGCGGCGGTGAAGTTCTGCCGCTGCGCGTTGGGCCGCTGGGGAAAGACGGCGGAGAAGCCGGCGTCGGGGAAGGCCCAGCGGACCTGCGCGCCCTCGCGTCCGACCTCGACCGGGTCGACGGCGCCGGCCGCGACCGCGGCGAGCACGGCCTCCTGCTGCTCGGCGTGCTCGCGCAGCTCCTCGGCCAGCGCGTCGACGCGGGCGTGCGGCTCGCGATCGGGGGCGAAGGCGGTGCGCAGCGCGGCGAGATCGGCGGGAGCCACGGCGGCGGCCTCGAGGCGATCGGCGAGGTCGAGGATCCGGTCGCGCTCCTCGGGGAGGAACCACGGGGCGACTGTGTCGGCGAGCGGGACGAGGGTGGCGGCGGCGAACGCCGGGGCGATGACGTCGGGGAGCGCGAGGGCGCTGGCGAGGACGTCGTGGACACCGCGCGCGAGGTGAAAGCGGGCGCCGACGAAGGCGCTGCGGGCGGCATCGTCGGCGGCGAGCCGATCGACGCGCACTGCGGACAGCGCGAAGAAGGCGGTCGCGACTGCCGCGTACTCGCGGCCGAATTCGCGGCGGCCGAGCGCGCGGGCGCTGTAGAGCTGCAGGATGTCGGCGACGGCGAGGTGCAGGGCGCCGAGTTGATCGTGACTGGTGGTGGCTCGCGCGGCTGCCTCGATGTCGCGCAGCGAGACGAGCCGCTGCATCCACGCGGCATCGGGACCCTCGAGGCGCGGGAGCAGCTCGGGGCGCTCGCGCTCGAGGCGGACCAAGACGTCGCGGACCTCTTGATAGTCCTGCGCCGACCACGAGACGTCGCTGCCCGGGAGGTCGTAGGCCCGCTGCAGCTCGCTGCCGGTGGCAGGGGCGTCGGTGCTCGGGGGAGCGGTGGTCTCGGCGCTGCGACGACAGGCGCCGAGCAGCACGAGCAGCAGCACCAGGCCTCGACCGGCGACGAAGCTGCGACGGCGCGGGGCAACGGACGAGGCGAACATCTTCTCGGGACGATACACCGACGCGACCGGTGACGCACGGCCGAGGAGGCGATGGCCTCGCTGCGGAAGGGCGAGTGGAGGTCGATCGCGGTTCGTGAGCGGAGAACGTTCGCGGTGTCGTCGGTTCGTTCGCGTCGCAAGACCTGTTCGTTCCGACACGCGGTGAGCGGTCGCGCGGAAGGGCGAGCTTCGCTGCGCCTGATCGCTGGCGAGGTGTGAAGATTCTCGGGCGAAGGCTTCGCTGCGAGACGCGGCACGAGAAAAAGCGCGACCCTCGGGGAGGGTCGCGCTTCGGCGGGCGAGAGTGCCTGCGGGACGGCGATCAGCCGGCGAGGGCCTTGGCTTCGCGCTTGCGGCGGTTGTGGTCGAGGTCGCGCTTGCGCAGGCGGAGGCTCTTCGGGGTGACCTCGAGCAGCTCGTCGTCCTCGATGTAGGCGAGCGCTTGCTCGAGGCTGCGCTCGAGCGGCGGGGTCAGGAAGATCTTCTCGTCGGCGCCGGCGCTGCGGATGTTGGTGAACTTCTTGGCGATGCACGGATTGACGACGAGGTCGTTCTCGCGGCTGTGCTCGCCGAGGATCTGGCCGGCGTAGACCTGGACGTGATCGCCGATGAAGAGGACGCCGCGGTCCTGCAGGCGGCCGAGGGAGTAGGCGAAGGTCTCGCCGGGCTCCATGACGATGAGGACGCCGCGCGGGCGGGTCTTCCGCGGCCCGAGGTAGGGCCCGTAGCCGGCGAAGGTGGCGGCCATGATGCCGGTGCCGCGCGTGTCGGTGAGCATCTCGCTGCGGTAGCCGATCAGGCTGCGCGTCGGGGTGCGCATCTCGAGGCGGGTGCGGCCGGGGCCGGCGCTGTCCATGGCCCGCAGCTCGCCGCCGCGCTGGCTCAGCTTCTCGATGATGGAGCCGCTGTAGTCCTGATCGCACTGGATGATCAGGTTCTCGTACGGCTCCTCGAGCTCGTCGTTCTCGTCGCGGCGGAGGATGACCTTCGGCCGCGAGACGCACAGCTCGTAGCCCTCGCGCCGCATGGTCTCGATGAGGACGCCGAGGTGGAGCTCGCCACGGCCGGCGACCTCGAACTCCTCGGCGGTCTCGCCGGGGCTGACGCGCAGGGCGACGTTCGACCGCACCTCGCGCTCGAGCCGCTCGGCGAGCTTGCGCGAGGTGACCCACTTGCCCTCGCGCCCGGCGAACGGGCCGTCGTTGACGCGGAAGCGCATGGTCATGGTCGGCGGGTCGACGTCGAGCCGCGGGAACACGTGGCGCGTGGTCGGATCCTCGGTGGTCAGAGTGTCGCCGACCTGCAACGTCTCCATGCCGGCGATGGCGACCAGGTCGCCCGCCTCGGCGTACTCGCGCTCGAAGCGACGCAGGCCCTGGAAGCCGAGCAGGCGACGGACGCGGAACACCTCGGCGACGACGGGCGGACCGGCGGTCTCGCCGTGCGCAGGCCGGGGCGGGTGACGCAGCTGGGCCAGACGATCGCCGACGGAGATCCGGCCGCTGCGGATCCGGCCGATGGCGACGAAGCCGAGGAAGGGATCGTAGTCGAGGGTCGAGACCCACAGGGCCGCGCCGCCCTCGTGCACCACCGGCGGCGGGGCGTACTGGACGATGAAGTCGAGGATCCGCGACATCGGACCCTTCTCGTCGTCGGGGTCGCTCATCGCGTAGCGCTCGCGCGCGCTGCAGAAGATGACCGGGAAGTCGAGCTGCTCCTCGCTGGCGCCGATGCCGGCGAGCAGGTCGAAGGTGGCGTCGACGGTCTTGTGCGGCTCGGCGCCGGGACGATCGATCTTGTTGACGACGAGGAGGATCTTGAGGCCCAGCGCGACGGCCTTCTCGGTGACGAACCGCGTCTGCGGCATCGGCCCCTCGAAGGCGTCGACGACGACGAGCACCGCGTCGACCATGTTGAGCACGCGCTCGACCTCGCCGCCGAAGTCGGCGTGCCCGGGCGTGTCGACGAGGTTGATGCGCACGTCCCCGTAGGTGACGCTGGTCGGCTTGCTGGTGATGGTGATGCCGCGCTCTTTCTCGAGATCGCCGCTGTCCATCGCGCGCTCGATCTGACCTTCTCCGCGGTCGAGCGCGCCTGCTGAGGTGAGTAGAGCGTCGACCAGCGTGGTCTTGCCGTGGTCGACGTGGGCGATGATCGCCAGGTTACGAATCTGCTGCGGGGCGGCCATAGACGCCGTTTTGGGCGGCGGCGGGAAGTAAACCCGGCTGCGCGGCGCTGGCAAGTCGCGCCGATGTGAGCCGCACGGGCTTATTCGCGGGCGACAGGACGGTCACAGGAGTGAATCGGGAGCGAACACCGGTCGACTCGGACGCCGCGCGGCCACGAAGGCGGCCCTCCGGCGGCGATCGGCGTCGATCTGCGCCCGCATGACCGCCCAGAGGTGAGCCTCGGTCGAGGTGGATGCCAGGCAATCGCGGGGATCGCGCGGCGGGACCGGGGCGGGCAGATCCGGGCCGCCCGGCTCGGGCTGCTCCCTGGGCTCCGGCTCCGGCCGCGGCGCGACGTCCGGCAAGCCGGGGTCGTCAGGGGACGGCAATTCCCGGACCGGCGTGGGGGTGATCCGCAGTCGGCGACGGCGTTGCATGGGATCGGATCTGCACTGAACACCCAATCAGTGTCCAGCCATCTCCGATGCTGCCCTGAACTCTTGATCAGAGGCGGACCAACCAAATCGCGCGGCGCAAAACTGCGCGGAGCGGTAGATAGCGGCCTTTAGCGGCCCGAAGGCCGTTTTGGGGCCGGGGCGGAGACGCGCGCAGATCGGCGGTAAACGCGAGGGGCGGGAGCGCGCCGGGCTGGTCTTCGGGACAGGGAGATCGCTTCATGGGCGAAGCCGGCGCCTGGATTTGGGGGCCTGGCGCGGCGGGTGAGGTCTCGCGGCGCGAGAGCGCAGATGAGGCGAAATCGCGCGGCACCGGGAGGGCCAGCGGGGGCAGGCTGCGCGAATTCGCCCGGTCGACGCGGGCCGGCGCCCGGATGTCACGCCTGGATGGTACTTGCCGGTGCGTGCGGGGCTGGGCCTTCACGTCGGGGGACTGGCGAGGCGCCTCGCCTGGCTGTTGGCCGACGACCACCGGGGATGTGTTGGCCATCCTCGACGCGATCACCATGAGGTCGCGTGCAGCGCCGAGGTCCGCGAAGTGCTGCGCTCGCTCCGAAGGTCGAAGAAGCATGCGTCGACCGCAGTTTCATCCTGCCTGGCGCAGCTGGCGGACGCCTGCGCAGGCGAGCGGTGCGTGGATTTTCGAGCGCGCTCAGAATGGGCCGTGATGACGGCGCCGGTTTTTCCACCCGAGCTGAGCTTCGTGGGCGCGATGTTCGAACGTTTCGGCGCGGCCTCGAAGGAAGAGGTGCATCGGCTGCTCAAAGCCGCCAGCGTGGACGAGCTGGACGCGGTGACCGCAGTGTCGATCCGCCTGCTCGAGCGAGGGGCGGCGGGCATGTTCGCGATGTACCGCTTCGCCGAACAGCTGGAGAACCGAGGCGAGCACGATTCAGCCCGGAGAATCCGTGCATTCACGCAGGGGATCATGCCTGTCGTGGTGGGCTAGTGCGGGATAGCTGGCGCTTGAGACATGTCGAGAAGGACATGTCCCATGGGACTCCCGACGACGCGATCATCGACGCCCCGCGGTCGGAGCTCGTGAGCTCAGGGCCGGCGGACCGTGGCGTTGGCCCTGAGGCCGCGGCCGACGAGGTACTGCTCGGTGCTCGTGGAGCGCGAGTTCTTGGCGTGGTAGGGGCGGGCTTCCTGGAAGCTGGCGCGAAAGCGCTTGAGGAGCTCGCCGAAGCCGCCGCCCTGGAAGACCTTGGCGACGCAGTGGCCGCCGGGCCGAAGGACCATGCAGGCGATGTCGAGGGCGCGCTCGGCGAGGCCCTCGCTGCGGACGACGTCGGTGTGGCGGTCGCCGGTGGTGTGCGGGGCCATATCGCTGAGGACGACGTCGAAGGGCGGGAGCTCGGGGCCCGGGGCCCACTCGAACACGTCGGCGACGCGGTGCTCGACGTGCGCCGGGAAGCTGAGGACGACCGGCTTGAGGTCGAGGCCGAGGACGTAGCCGGTCTCGGTCACGCGGTCGCCGGCGTACTGGATCCACGAGCCGGGCCAGCAGCCGAGGTCGAGCACCCGCGCGCCCTGGCGCAGGATGTGGAACCGCTTGTCGATCTCCTCGAGCTTGTAGACCGCGCGCGCGGCGTAGTTCTCCTGCTTGGCGCGGTGGTAGGCGGCGTCGTGGCGGTGGGCCTTGTCGCTGAGGCGGTGGCGGGTCATGACTTGCGGCTTAAAGCGGACGAGCCGGCGTGGCCGGCTCGAGCGATCAGGCCCGGAGGGCCGGGGAGTAAGTTGGCCCGGAGGGCCGGGAAGTAAGTTGGCCCGGAGGGCATATCCCGAAGGACAGGGCCTTCGGGACAGGGCCTTCAGGCCTTGTTGTTGCCGGCCTTGATGGCGGGCTTGACGGCGGCGCGGATGGTCACGAACTCGTTGTTGGCGCCGGGGATCGGGCCGCGCACGAGGATCAGGCCGCGCTCGGCGTCGATCTTGATGATCTCGAGGTTCTGCAGGGTGACGCGCTCGTGGCCCATGTGGCCGGTCATGCGCTTGCCGCGGTGGACGCGGCCGGGGGTCTTGCGGCAGCCGATCGAGCCGCCGTGGCGGAAGAACTCGTGCTGGCCGTGGCTGTTCTTCTCGCCCTCCATGTTGTGGCGCTTGATGACGCCCTGGTAGCCCTTGCCCTTGGAGGTGCCGGTGACGTCGACGCGGGCGCCCTCCTTGAACAGGTCGGCGCCGAGCTGGCTGCCGACCGGGTGGGCGGCGAGCGCCGTGGCGGGGACGCGGAACTCTTTGTGGACGTAGAAGGTGCCGACCTTGGCGGCCTCGGCGGCGCCCTTCTCGGGCTTGCTCGCGCGGGAGGCCTTCTTCTCGGCGAAGCCGACCTGCAGGGCCGTGTACGTGTCGCGCTCGACGGTGCGGTGGGCGGTGACGGTGTTGCCGGTGACGTGCAGGACGGTGACGGGGACGCGGTCACCCTCGTCCTTGAACACCTGCGTCATTCCAAGCTTTTTGGCGATGAGACCGATCTGGAAATTCATCTTGCTCCGAGGTTCTGCGGGCGCGGCTTCCTTCACGTTGGAATCAGCGAAGAGCGAGGCGCCGCAGGGACGGGGAAGGTGCCCGCGATCGCGCCGGGCGTCAACCTGCGGGCGCGCCGGGGGCCGGGCAGCCGCGGATTTGCCTCACGCGCCGGCCGGGGCGGGCAGGCGGAAGAAGGCCCGGGCGTTGGCGCCGGCCTGCACCGCCAGGGCGGCCGGATCCTCGCGCCGGACGCCGGCGAGGTGCGCGCAGGTGAAGGCGACGTTGGCCGGCTCGTTCTTGCGGCCGCGCACGGGCACCGGGGCGAGGTAGGGCGCGTCGGTCTCGAGCAGGAGCCGGTCCATGGGGCACAGGCGGGCCGCCTCGCGCAGACCCTCGGCATGCGGGAAGGTGGCGATGCCGGAGAAGGAGAGCAGGTAGCCGCGCGCGAGCCACTGCTCGGCCTCGGCCGGGGTGCCGGTGAAGCAGTGGACGACGCCGCCGCGCGGCAAGGCTGGGGCGTCGTCGAGGATGGCGAGGGCGTCGGCGTGGGCGTCGCGGATGTGCAGGACCAGCGGTTTGCCGAGGTCGCGGGCGATCTCGCGGTGGGCGGCCAGCGCGCGTTTCTGCGCGTCGGGCGGGCTGCGGTTGTAGTGGTAGTCGAGGCCGGTCTCGCCGACGGCGACGACCTTCCCGTCGCGGGCGAGGGCGGCGATCTCGGCCAGAGCGGCCTCGTCGGCCTCGCTGGCGTCGTGCGGGTGGATGCCGACGGCGGCGAACAGGTGCGGGTGCGGCTGGACGAGGGCGACGGCCCGCGGGGCGCTCGCGCGCGAGCAGCCGATGTGGATCAGCTGCTCGACGCCGGCGTCGGCGGCCCGCTGCAGGGTGGCGCCGAGGTCGTCGATCATCGGCGGGTAGTCGAGGTGGCAGTGGGTGTCGACGAGGCCGGGGAAACGGGGCGGACGCGGCGCAGGCATGGTCAGGGCGACATGGCGAAGATGAGGAAGTACTGGTGCGGGAGGAAGTCCTCCTCGCGCTCGAGGGTGAAGCCGGCCTGCTGGAGCTCGGCGACGATGGCCTCGCGCGAGAGCCTGTACTTCGGGTCAGGTGCGAATTTCTCCGGCGGCTGGGCGTCGGGCCGGAAGTCGACGATCGCCAGGTGGCCGCCAGGCTTGAGCGCGTCGTGGACCTTCTTGAAGTAGCGCACGCGGTCGCGCAGATAGGCGTAGGTGTTGGCGACGAACACGAGGTCGACGGCCTTTTCGGGCAGGGCCGGGTCGTCGTAGAAGGCGAGGTGCGGCTGGATGTTGGGGGTGCCCCAGCTCTCGCGCTGCGACTCGATGTGGGACCGGAACTCGTCGTCGATGTCGACGGCGTAGACGGTGCCGGTCGGGACCTGCATGGCCAGGCGGCGCGAGAAGTAGCCGGAGCCGGCGCCGATGTCGGCGATCACCGCGCCCTTGTCGGGGATCGGGAGGCTGCGGACGATGCGGTCGGGCATCTCCCACGACTCGCGGCCCTCGCTCTCCATGGTGGCGATCGCCGCCTTGGGGTCGTCGTAGTCCATGTCGGCGACGACCTCGCGCTTGCGACACCCGACGGCAGCGACCACGAGCACGGCACCGAGGAGGGGGCGGTACATGCCCGTCAGCTTACGCGCGAGGCCGGCCCGGCGGGAAGAGCCCCAAGGCCAGTTCGAGGACGGCCCGAGTCGGCTACACTCCGCGGCCGATGGCTGAGCCCGGAACAGCGAGCGCGGCGCGCGTCCGCCAGGAAGCGAAGGGTCGCGAATTGCTGGCCGATTCGGGCGTGCTGTGGAGCGCGCTGCCGGTGGAGTGGCCGCGCGAGGCCGAAGGCGGGTCGGCCGCGGCGCTGCCGGGCTGGGGCTGGCGGGTGCGTCGCTCGCTGGCGGCGCTGCTGCTCCGCCCGCGGCGAAGCTTTCAACACGTCCACGAACCGGTCGACCACGCAGCGGCGCTGCGGCTGCTGCTGACGGTGCGGCTGCCGCTGTGGGCGGTGCTGCTGGCGACGCTGGGGATTGCAGGCCCGACAGCCCCGCTCCAGGAGGGGATCCCGCTGTTCGACGCGCGCCTGGTCGAGGCGCTGTCGCTGTGGCTGCTGCTGATGGCGCCGGTCGGCGTGCCGCTCCTCTACGCGGGGCTGGGGATCGCCACCCACGTGGCCCTGGCGCTGACCGGCGGGGCGCCGCGCTCGATCGCGGCGACCATGCGGGCGATCGGCTACGCCCTGGCGCCGGCCCTGCTCGGCGTGGCGCTGCTCGACCTGCCGCTCTACCTCGGTCTGCTGTCGCTGCCCGTCTACCTCGGCGGGCTGGGGGCGCTGACCCTGACGACCTTCGTGGTCGCCGGCAACGCGCTCACCGGGACCCACCAGATCCCGCCGATCCGCGGGTTCGTGGTGGCGATGGTCCCGGCCGTGATGTTCGCCGCCACGCAGGCGCTCCGCGCCGTGCTCGCGCTCGGCGAGCTGCCCGGCTACGCGCCGCCGCCGGGGCTGCCGTACCTGGTGCCGTGAGGCTGGCTCCCGGGGCATGTCGTGAGGGGCATGTCCGGAGAGACATGGTGCGAGGGGCATGTCCGAAGGAACATGCATCGGGCGAGCCGAGCGCCGAGGAGCCTGGGTGCGGGTGAAGGCTCGTGCCGGCTGCGGGACGCGTGCCGGGAGCTCGAGACCGCGCGGCGCCGCCGGCTGTCCGAGGGGACGGGCTCGTGAGCGCGGGCGCGGCGTGACTTCAGCGTTCGCCTCACGGACGAGGACAGCTCGCCCCGCTCACGACACGTCGGACTCGCGGTAGGACCGGAGCAGCTGCTCGAGCAGGGCGGGCGTCGCTTCGGTCCGCAGCCACGCGCGGAGCGGAGCGGCCCACGAGGTCGTCGCCAGCGCGTCCAGCACGCGCTGCGCGTCCGCGAGGCAGCGCAGGTCCGCGGCCGGCAGCCCGTGCGCGGGCGGCAGCGCGTCGGCGCCGGGCCCGTCGGTGAACGCGGCCAACAGGCGCGAGAGCGCGACCAGGGTGTGGCTGTGAGCCTCGAGGGCGCGCACCTGGGCGAGGACCTCGGCGTGGTCGTCGCTCACGAGGACGGGCCCGGCGGGCCGACGCGACGACCCCAGCTGCGCGAGCACGCCGTCCAGGGCCGGGCCCCACATCTCCTGCCGCGCCCGGGCGTCGGGGGTGTAGCCGCCGTCGTCGCGCAGGCCCGGGTCGGCGCCGTGGTCGAGCAGCGACCGGACGATCGCCACGCTCACCTCCCGCCCGTCGTGGACGGCGTAGTGCAGGGCGGTCCGGCCGTGGAAGCCGCGCGCGTTGGCGTCGGCGCCGCGGGTCAACAGCATCGCCACGATCGCCGCCTGTTTCTGCCAACAGGCGATGTGGAGCAGGGTGTCGCCGTCGGCTGTCCTCGCGGACAGGAGCGGCGGATCGGCGCGCACTGCCGCGGTCACCTCGTCGGCTGCGCCGCGCTCGACGGCGGCGACCAGTTCGTCGATTCGCATGGCGGGCGATGCTAGCACTCCTGCCGTTCGATGCGGCGGTGGCCGAGCTCGCGCCTCACGGCGCCTTGGGGCCGGTCACCCTGCGCCTTGCTGGTTGGTGAGCTGCACGCACTGCCCGAGGTCTCGATCCTCGACGAGGCCGGCGTAGAGCGGGTAATCGAGGTCATCGTAGGGATGCCACGCGCACACGGGCATGTCGGTTCCGTAGAGGTTCCTGATCGAGCTCAAGTACGAGATCAAGTCGTCGAGATCTTGGTCATGGTCTTCCGTGGGTCTTGAGGGCGCGACCCGTCGAGTCGCACGGGAGTGAGAGCCGCGACGCCTCCGCTCGGATCCAGATTTTTCTGACGGCTTTGGCCGGCGAAGGCGCGGGGCGAGACCTCAAAAAACATGTCGCCAGGGACATGGCCCTGGCGACATGTTTCAAGGGATCGGCCCGGGTGGTGATCAGCCGGCCTTGGGCTCGGCGGGGGCGTCGGCGGGGACGCCGAGGACCTCTTGAATGGCGGTGTTGAGGCCCGCGAGGTCGGCCGGGGCGACGCCGGTGTACTTCACCGCGTTGCGGCCGTCGGCGAACATGACGGTGCGGCTCTTGGTGATGTTGTACCAGCTGTCGAAGGCCTCGTTCTTGCCGCCCTCGTCGGCCGGGACGACCAGCGGCATGGTGACGCCGAGCTCGGTGCGCAGGGCCTTGACCTTGGCCTCGAGGGCGGCGCGGTCGCCGGTCGGGGTGGCGGCCTTGCCGTCCTTGATGTCGGTGATGACCGCGAACGCCTTGAGCTTGTCCTCGCCGTACTTCTGGACCAGCGCGTCGAGGTTCTTGAGGTCGTTCTTGAAGGCCTCGTCGTCGATGGTGCCGACGGCCATGATCTTCGGGCTGCCGCCGAACTTGCAGACCTGGCAGTACTTCTCGCCGCTGTCGCAGTTGACGATCTCGAACGGCTTGAACTTGCCGCCGACCCCGAGGCCGCTGTCGGCGAGGACGGGCTGCTCGGCGGGCTTGGCCGGGGCGGCCTCGACCGGCTTGTCGGCGGGCGCGGGCGTGGCCGGCTTGGCGGCCTCGACGGGGGCAGGCTTGGTGGCCGCCTCACCGCCGCAGGCGGCAGCGAGGAGCACGGCGAGGGCGAGGCTCGAGCGGGTGGTGAGCATGGTTTCTTCCTCCGAGTGGCGGCCATTTTGTCCGGGCAGCCGGCGCGGCGCCAGCCACCTGGTGGTATTTCGCCGCCTGGCGCCGCGCACGCGCGCGGGGGCCCGGGGCCTCGCCGCAGCGCGGTTCGTGGGTCGACGTCGGCCCGCGTTCACGGGAGATGGTGGGCCCGCGGGCGCAGGACGAGGGTCTCGACGCGCGTCGCCGGGTGGCTCCCTCGGGCGGCCGCGGAGCTCACGGGCACAGCGGGCTCGACGGTGCGGCGCAGGCGAGGCCGGCGACGATCTCGACGCGATGGTTGGCGCGCCGGCCCTCGTCGCTGTCGTTGTCGGCGATCGGCTGCTCGCCGCCGCGGGTGCGGACAGACAGGGCCTCGTGGACGAAGCCGCGATCGATCAGGACGTCGCGCACCTTGCCGGCCATGTCAAGGCCGAGCTGGCGCGCGTCGCCGGGCGGGAGCGAGTCGTCGGTGTGACCCTCGAGCACGAACACGCCGCCGGTGTGCATGCGCGGGCCGAGCTGCTTGCGCCGCGCGTCGAGCTCGAGGAAGGCGTCGGGGTCGAGCTCGCGGGTGACCGGGTCGTAGCCGACGCGGACGACGAAGCGCCCGCAGTCGGCGACGAACGCCTCGGGGCAGCCGTCGTCGTCCTGCTCGCCGTTGACGGTCTCGGGCTGATCTCGACAGTCGCGGCGGTGGATCCCGCGCTCGATCTTGCCGTCGCAATTGGTCCACTCGCTGCCGGTCCAGCGCGCGGCGTCGAGGATGCCGTCGCCGTCGTTGTCGCGATCGGGGCAGCCGTCGTCGTCGACGAAGCGGTCGTAGTCCTCGGGGGTGTCGATGCAACGATCGACGGCGTCGAGGTGGCCGTCGCCGTCGCGGTCGGGGGCGAACGGGGGGCAGGTGCGGCGCAGCTGGACCCAACTGCCGGCCAGCGGCTCGTCGGCGGGGCCGCCGGCGACGCCGTGGACGACGAGGGCGACGCGTCCGGGAGGCCGGACCTCGGCGCGCAGGCGCGCGAGCAGGTCGTCGCCGAACCGGCGCAGGCGGGCGTCGACGTCCGCGGGCGTGGCCCCGGCGCGCGCGGCCGCGGCCATGTGCACGCCGAGCTCGACGCGCAGCTGCGGATCGGCGTGCAGACGGGCGACCCACTCGTCGAGCTCGGCGACGCCGTCGGGGTCGAGCTGCAGCTGGGGGGCCTCGGAGGCGTACGGGATGGTGGCCAGGATCGCGGCGCACTCCGAGGTCGGTGGCGGCAGCGGTCGCTCGGGCGCGTGCGGGCCGGAGCAGGCGACGAGCCAGGCCAGCGAGGTCGTGACGGCGAGTCGTCGCACGGAGACTCAGGATAGCGCGAGGCCGATCGACGAAGTCGAGTTCTGTCGCTGCGACCGGAGCTGGCCAGCCTTTGCTCGCGCCGGGACCCGCACGCGGTTCGCCCCGCTCGGGTCCGCGCGCTGGTCCGGAGCCGCGGCGGAGGATAGGGTGAGCGCATGCATGGCTTGAAGTACTTCGGGGTTGTTCTGGTGCTGGTCGGGTGCGCGGGCGGGCCGACGCCCGCGGGCAGCGAGGGCACGGGGGCGGCGAGCGAGACGGCGGCGAGCGAGGCGACGACGAGCTCGAGCGGCGGGTCGACGATGGAGGAGACGTCGACGAACGAGGCGCCGACGTCGTCGACGAGTGGGTCGTCGACGGCCGAGTCGTCGACGACGGAGGCGCCGGTGGTCTACTGCCAGGGCTTCGACCGCGACGCGCCGGCGCCGTTCCTCGAGCTGACTGTGAAGGGCGGGGCGGCGCTGGTCGACGGGGTGGAGTGGCCGCTCGAGTGCGGCGGGCAGGGGCTGTGGATGTTCGCGCTGTACCCGTCGCTCGGCGGCTTCGAACCGGGCGGCTATTACCCGCACGTGACGGTGATCGTCGACGTCGAGGGCTACGACCTCGGACCGACCGGGCACTTCTACCACCGCCAGGGCGAGTCGTATTACATCGGCTGCGAGCAGTCGGACGGTGGAGTGTTCGGGGTCGTGCCGGTGTTCCCGCCCGACGAGCTGGCGAAGCTGTCCGAGGTCGACGGGCTGCCGGCGCAGGTTCACGTCGAGGTCGAGACGGCCGAGGGACCGCTGACGGTCGACGCGCTGGTGACCCTGTCGGCGCCGCCCGAGCTGGTGAAGCAGGGCTGCATCCTTTGAGGCTGTCTCGCAGGGCATGCTCTTGTGGGCATGCTCTTATGGGCATGCTCTTATGGGCATGCTCTTATGGGCATGCTCATCGGGACATGTCCGTCAGCGATAGAGCGCGCGCTGGCGGAGGCGGGCCTCGAGGGCGGGCCAGAAGTCGCGGCGCCAGCTGGCGGTCCAGGCCTGCTGGGCGAGGGCCCGGCGCCGCTCGGGGATCACGACCAGGCCGAGCATGAAGCTGAGGGTGAAGCCGCTGCTGACGAGGCCGAGGAAGGCGAGCACCCACAGGTCGCCGCTGACCAGGAACAGGGCGAGGAGCAGGCAGGCGGCCAGGGCGACCTGGGCGCAGAAAGTTGCGTCGCTGAACCAGCCCGGAGGGGCCGCGCCGGCGAAGGAGCCGCCGGCGGGGCGGATCCGCAGGCCCACGCGGGTGTGGCCCTCGCTGGCCACGGCGGTGACGTCGACCCAGAGGCCGAGGTCGCTGGCGTCGTGGTGCCAGTGCAGGGTGGCGCCGGTCGAGCGGTCGTGCAGCTCGAGGCTCTTGCTCAGCGACTCGAGGGCGTCCATCACGACCGGCAGATCGGCGTCGCAGGGCCGCCACTCGCAGTCGGGGTCGCCGGGGACGGGCGCGACGGGCAGGAGCGGCTCGTGGCACGCGAGCGCGGTCGTCTCGAGCTCCGGGAGGGCGAGGCCCGGGACCGGCAGGAGGGGGACGGTCTTTCTCCTCATCGCGGGCGGCACGGGGCGGCGCCCTGTCGAGGATAGGCGGGTCGCGGGCACGCGACGAGCCGGGGGGCGTTCACGGGGCCTCCTGGGCCACGCGCGGGGGGACGACGCCGTCGAGCGCGGGGGGCTCGGGGGGGAGCAGGGGCAGCCACATGCGCACGGCGGTGCCGCGACCGACCTCGCTGTCGATGCGGATGGTGCCGCCGTGCGAGCGGACGAACTTCTGCGCCATCGACAGGCCGAGGCCGGTGCCCTTGCCGGGCGGCTTGGTGGTGTAGAACGGCTCGAACACGTGCGGGAGGTCGTGCGCGGCGATGCCGACGCCGCTGTCGCGGATGACGATCTCGACGCCCTCGCGGCCGTCGGTGCCGGCGGCGGCGCGGGCCAGGATCTCGATCGCGCCGCCCGGGCCGGTGGCGTCGGCGGCGTTGCCGAACACGTTGAGCAGGGCGGACTCCAGCGACGGGCGGTGGACCACGAGGGCGGGCAAGCTGCCGCCGCCGAACGCGGCGACCAGACGGATCCCGCGCTCGTCGGCCTCGGGCCGCACGAGCTCGACCAGCCAGCGCAGCACCTGGCCGAGCTCGCAGCGCTCGGCGCTCGGCGGGCGCCGGCGGGTGTACGCGAGCAGGGCCTCGACCAGCGCGGCGCAGCGCTGCGAGTGCCGCTCGATCCGCTCGAGGGCGCGGCGCATGAACGGGTCGCGGGGGCTGCGGCGCAGCAGCATCTGCGCGCTCATGCGAATGACCGCGACCGGGTTGTTGAGCTCGTGCGAGAGGCCGGCCACCAGCGCGCCGACGGCCGCCATCTTGCTCGACTGGACCAGCTGATCCTGGGCGTCCTCGAGCGCGCGCAGGGCCTCCTCGAGCGCCTGCTTCTGGCGCACGACCTCGAGGTGGGTGCGGTGCAGGCGGAGCGCGGCGCGGACGCGGGACCGCAGCTCGACGGGGGCGAACGGCTTGGGCAGGTAGTCGTCGGCGCCGACGTCGAGGCCGCGGGCGGTCTCCTCGCGGCTGGCCTTGGCGCTGAGCAGGACGACCGGGACGTCGCGCAGGTCGTCGTCGCGCTTGAGGCGGGTGACGAGCTCGTAGCCGTCCATCTCCGGCATCATGACGTCGGCGAGGATGACGTCGGGCCGGCGGGCGCGGGCGGCGTGCAGGGCGTCGCGGCCGTTGGCGGTCAGCTCGACGGCGTAGTCGTGGCCGAGGAGCGCGGCGATGTAGGCCCGCATGTCGGGGTTGTCCTCGGCGACGAGCAGCCGCGGCAGCTCGGGCGCGGGCTCGGGGGAGGCCTCGGCGGGGACGACTGCGAACGGGGCCTGGCCCGCGGAGACGCGCTCGCCGGCGGGCGCGAGGCCGACGAGGCGATCGGCGTCGATCGGCAGGTCGACGACGAAGCAGGCGCCCTGGCCGAGGGCGCTGTGCAGCTCGACGGTGCCGCCCAGCTCCTGCGTGAACTCGCGGACGATGGCGAGGCCGAGGCCGGTGCCCTCGTGCTTGCGGGTGATCGAGCTGTCGAGCTGCTCGAAGCGCTGGAACACCCGCTCGTGCTCGTCGGGGGCGATGCCGGGGCCGGTGTCGCGGACGAGGAGGCGCAGGCGCGGGCCGTCGCCGCGGGCGAGCTCGACGGTGACGCTGCCGCCGGCGGGGGTGAACTTGAGGGCGTTGCCGAGGAGGTTGAGCAAGATCTTCTCGAACATGCGGCGGTCGAGCGGGACGGTCCCCAGGTCGCTCGCCAGCGCGTAGCGCAACGTGAGGCCCGCCGCCTGGGCGGCCGGCTCGGCGTCGAGGACGATGTCCTCGACGAGGTCGCGGACGTCGACCGGCTCCCAGGCGGGATGCAGCTTGCCGGCCTCGAGCTTCTGATAGTCGAGGATGTCGTCGACGAGCCGGCCGAGGCGCGAGGCGTTGCGCCACATGCGGGTCAAGGCGGCGCGCGTGCGCTCGCCGAGCGGCTCGTCGACGTCGGCGAGCAGCGACTCGAGCGGGCCGAGGATCAGCGCCAGCGGGGTCCGCAGCTCGTGGCTGATGGTGGTGAGGAACTCGCTCTTGGCCCGCAGCGCGGCGTCGGCGGCCTCCTTGGCGGCCTGCAGCTCGAGCTCCATGTGCTTGCGCTCGGTGATGTCGACGTAGATCCCGAGCAGCCCGGTGACCTCGCCGCGGTCGTCGCGGATCGGCACCTTGCTGGTGAGCAGGTAGGTGTCGGTGCCGTCGAGCATGCGCATCGGCTCCTCGACGTTGAGGATCGGGACGCCGTCGCGCATGACCTGGCGGTCCATCCGGCGGAAGTGGTCGGCCTCCTCGCGCGAGGCGCAGATGTCGTAGTCGGTCTTGCCGATCACCTCGTCCGGGCTGGTGAGCCGGGTCCGCTTGAGGAAGTGCTGGTTGCAGCCGAGGTACCGCGATTCGCGGTCCTTCCAGAAGATCGCCTGGGGCACGTTGGCGAGCACGTACTTGAACACCGCCTGCTGGCTGGCGTAGCGCTCGATCGTCTGCTCGCGCTCGGTGACGTCGATGGCCACGCCGATGAAGCCCAGCACCTCGCCGCCGTCGCTGCGGAGCGGGCTGTAGTGGGCCTCGTAGAGGACGCCGCGCAGGTCGCCGACGGCGGACAGCGATTCGCCGGCGAGCGCGCGGCGGGCGGCGTCGACGACCCACGGGATGTCGCCGTAGGCGTCGAAGATCGTGCGGCCGACGGCGTCGCCGGGGTCCGGCCGCAGGGAGCTGAGGCCGTGGGGCTCGTTGACGACGAGGACGCCGCGGGCGTCGCAGGCGAACATCACGACCGGGGCGTGGCTGAGGAGCGTGCGGAGGCGCTGGTTCGACTGCAGGTCGGGTGCGACGAGCGGGGCGGGCTCGGGGCGGAGCACGACCCAGGCGCCCTCGGGCCGCGGGATGACCCGCGCGGCGAGCCGGACGCCGGGGCCGCCGTCGATGGAGAGCCGGGTCTCGTCGGGGCTGCGACAGGCGTGGGCGAGCGCGGGGTCGGGTAGCAAGCCGGCGAGGTCGCGGCCGACGAGCTCGGCGCGCGAGACCCCGAGCAGGTGCCCGGCCGCGGCGTTGGCCGCCTCGACCGCGCCCGCCGGCGAGACGACGAGGAGGGCGTCGTCCATCAACTCGGTGAACTCGGCGCCAGGCAGCACGACTGCCAAGAATACGTGAGTCCGGAGCGTTGTTCGAAGCGGCCGACAAGGAGGGGTGAACGGCGCGCGCGGCTTTGCGCGGCGGGCCCGCCGACCTCGAGGCGGGCCCGCCGCCCCCGTCCCGGAGGCGGCGGGTCGATGGTGGTGAACGGCGATTCATAGGATGTTTTAAGGGGCATGTCGTTTGGGATAGGTCTTCATGGGCATGTCCTTTGGGGCATGTAAAGATGAGCCGCGGGATCGGCGGCGCCGCGGCGGGCGCCTCTCGAGCCGGAGCGCTGGCGCGGTCCGCTCAGTCGCGGGCGAGGTCGGGGATCGGCGAGGGCGGTGGATCCTCGCGGGCGGCGGCGTGTGGGGAGGAAGTGGGTGGATGTCGGGGCGAGGCCGCGGCGGGTCGGCCGCCCGCGGCTGAGCGGCGCGCGCGGGCTGGCACGATCGGCGGCCGTCGATACGCTCGGCCGAAGCGCTGGCGACGTCGTGGTGACGAGGCGCGAGCGTGAAGGAGGGCTGACCATGGAGAATCGTCGTCGTCGTCGTCGTCGGGTTGCTGGACTGCTGGCATTCGTGGTCGCCTCCGGGTGCGAGGAGGTCGAACCATTCGCGGAGGACGCGGAGCTGTCGCCGGCGGACGAGCTCGCGGCCGGCGGCGAGGAGGCGGTCGCTCGCGGCGGGACGTCGATGCAATCGCGGTACGGGCTCACCTGCAGCAGCCGGTGGGACGAGGCGGGGGGCGCCACGAATTGCGGCGGGACCCCGGGCGTGAAGTGGCGCTTGAAGGTGCGCTGCTGGTGGCAGGGCGAACGCCTCGGCGCGTGGAAGTCCGGGCCGGGCAACGATCGCATCGCGTGCAGCCTGGGGGCGGAGAGCTCGCGGGTGGTCTGGGGCTGAGCGCGCCCGCGGTCGCGCGCGGGTGGCGGTCGCGCACTGGCTGCGGGGGTCGCGGGCGCGGTACGATCCGCCGGTGCGCTCGCAGTACATCGCCGGGCCGACCTACGACGCGGTGATGTTCATCGGCGCGCCGTTGCTGGCGCTGGGCCTCGGGGTGGCGATCGCCGGCACGCCGCTGGCCGACGAGGAGGTGACGCTGTGGGGCCGCGAGGCGACGGTCACCAGCTTCTTCATCGGCAGCTTCATCATGGCGCACCTCGGGCTGGTGTTCGTGCGCAGCCACCTGAACCCGCGGATCTTCGCTCGCCACCCGCGGCGGTTCGTGATGGTGCCGGTGGTGTTGCTGCTGCTGCTGTTCGCGTCCGACTGGTTGCTGGCGACGGCGGTGGTGCTGACGGTCTGGTGGGACGTGGTGCACTCGAGCCTGCAGACGTTCGGGCTCGGGCGGATCTACGACGCGCGCCGCGGCAACCCGCCGGAGATGGGGCGCAGGCTCGACCTCGGGCTCAACCTGCTGCTGTACGCCGGACCCATCCTGGCCGGGGCGACGCTGCTCGAGCACCTGTCGGCGTTCGCGGCGTTCGAGCGCGTCGGCGCGACGGCGGTGCGCGAGATCCCGATCTTCGCCGAGGCGCACCAGGCCGCGTGGGCGCCGGCGCTGCTGATCGGCGGGGCGCTGTACCTGCTGGTCTACGTGCTCGGCTACGTCCGGCTGGGTCGCCAGGGGTACCGCGTGTCGCCGCAGAAGGTGGCGCTGCTGGTGTTCACCGGGGCGTGCTCGATAACCACGTGGGGCTTCAACAGCTTCGGCGAGGCGTTCTTCATCATGAACTTCTTCCACGCGTGGCAGTACTTCGGCCTGGTGTGGTGGAGCGAGCGCGGCAACCTGCGCGAGCGCCTGGGCGTGGCCGGGGCGCGCTGGGGCGGGGCGGCGGCGCTGCTGGCGATGCTGCTGGTGGCGGGGTCCTACGGGGTGTGGGCCGAGCTGGTCGATTCACGCGAGCAACGCTTCGCGCTGTGCGTGACCCTGGTCGTGTCGCTGATGCACTTCTGGTACGACGGCTTCATCTGGTCGGTGCGCCGGCGGGAGGTGTGAGCCGCAGCTGGCGGCCCTCGAGGCGCGCGAGCAGGGCGGAGGCGAACAGGGTGAGGCCGACGAACTCGAGCGTCTCCTCGCACCAGTCGATGAGGGCGTAGCCGAGGTCGTCGTCGCCGTGACGCTCGGTCCACCAGCCGAGCGGGAGCTCGAGCAGGACCGCGCCGCCGACGTAGACGGCGCCGGCGAGGACGAAGCGGCGAGCTGTCCCGGGGGACAGGCGACGCAGGAACCCGAGGAAGGCCAGGCCGAGGACGAGGACGAGGAGGCCGGCGGGGATGACCCAGTCGAAGTAGAGGACGCCGCCGACGTCGAACTGGCCGGTGAGCCGCTCGTGCAGGGCGATGGTCTCGTCGATCGAGATGGCGAGGAAGCCGAGCGCGAGGACGATCCAGTAGAAGCGATCGGTGGCCTCGCCGGCGGCGATCCACGCCAGCAGGCCGGCGCACCCGAGCGGGAGGACGCTGGCGTACCAGGAGGGCAGGTTGCCCTCCCAGCTGAGCGAGAGGAGCGTGAGCGCGGGGTGATCGAGGCCGGCGAGGTGACGCACGAGCTCGGCGAGGAGGCCGGCGAGGCTGAAGAGGAGGGCGAGGACGACGAGGAGACGTCGCACCGCGGACACGGAGAGCTCGAGGGCGAGGTCGGGCGCGGAGGACGGGGGCATCGGCGGGGCCACCTTAGCAGCCCGGCTCCGGGCGAGAGCGTCGGCGAGGTCGACGCCGAAGTCGCGGGCTCGTCGCGAGCGCGACTTCGGGGCGAGCGCGTCGTACGTGGATGTGATCGCGGCGGAGGGCGATCGACGCGGCGCGAGCGCCCGCCGAGGGTCACAGCAGTCGGGCGGACTTGAGGTAGTCCTCGACGTCGCGGTAGCTGCCGTCGCCCGCGTACTTGACCAGGTTCCTCGCGGTCCGCAACCACTCCAGAGTCGAGGGCTGGAGGTCCTTCGCGGCCGCCAGCAGGTCGGACTCGGCGATCGGCCGCTCGGGCCCGCCGCCGAGGATCTCCGTCAACACCCGCTCCTTGGCGGCCTCGATGACGCCGTCGACGTCGGCCCCCGAGCAGTGAGGTGTGGCTCGCGCGACCCGCATGAAGTCGATGGTGCCGGTCGGCGCGTCGGCCAGCTTGACGCGGAACATCTCGGCGCGGGCGACGTCGTCGGGCGGCGGGACGAACACCTGGCGGTCGAACCGGCCCGGCCGCTTCATGGCAGGGTCGACGTCCCACGGCATGTTGGTGGCGGCGAGGATGAGGACGCCCTGATTGTCGTGGGCGACGCCGTCGAGCTGGTTGAGGAATTCGTTGACCAGCGTGCGCGTGTGATCGGTGTGGGCCTTGGAGCGCGAGAAGGCGAGCGCGTCGAGCTCGTCGAAGAACAGCACGGCGGGCCGCTGCTCGCGGGCCCGGTCGAACACCGCGGCGAGGTTGCGCTCGCTCCGGCCGAGCCACATGTCGAGGATCTCGCTGATCCCGACGGCGAGGAACGAGGCCCGACACTCGGAGGCGATCGCGCGGGCGATCAGGGTCTTGCCGCAGCCGGGCGGGCCGTAGAGGAGGACGCCGCCGCCGGCGCGCTTGCCGAACCGCGCGAACAGCCCGGGGCGCACGAACGGCGCGATGATCCGCACCTCGAGGATCTTCTTCAGGGCGGCGTGGCCGATCACGTCGTCGAAGCGCACGGCGGACGGACGCAGCTGCAAGACCTCGGCCGGGCGGACGTCGCCGCCGCCCGCGAGGACCTGCAAGGCCGGGGCGGGCCGGGCCGGCTTGGTCTCGGGCGAGAAATCCTGCTTGGCCTCTGCCTCGCGCAGGCAGGCCGCGGCCTGCTCGGGGGCCCCGAGCGCGTGATGGCAGCGCATGGCCCCGAGGAACCCCGCGGCGGAGTCGGGCTGTTGCCGGCAGATCAACTCCCACTGACGCAACGCGGCCGCCGCTTCGCCGTGGTCCTCGAGCGCGCGCGCGTACTCCTTGCGGGTGACGAGGTCGAACGGATCTTCGGCGAGGGCCCGCTCGAGCTCGGGGCGGCTCCTGGTCATCAGAATCCCCTCCAGCGCAGCCACCGACGCAGCAGCGGCGGGCCGACGTAAGAATAGAGCATCAGGGCGAGGTAGAGGACGGCGAAGCCGAGGAGCGCGAGCTCGGAGACGAAGGGCCGCAGGAGGATCAGGCCGAACACCGCGACGGCCCACAAGATCGCGCTGGCGACCCATCCTCCGCGGAGGAGCGGCCACAGCGGGATCATCGACCAGTGGCTGGCGAGTCGCTGCTCGATCACGGCGTCGACGAGCTCCCGATCGTCAGGGCTCCTGCGCAGCAATTGACGGCCGATCTCGAGGGCCTGTCGGTGATGGCCGCGCTCGCCGAGCACGAGCATCGCCGTCCAGGCGACGTGCGCGGCTTCAGGGTCGGCGGCGACCAGGCGCGCGAGGCGGTCCGCGGCGGCCAGGTCGTCGCCGCGGATGACGTGCAGGACGGCGTCGAGGACCTGCGCGGACGGGTGATCGGGGGCGCGACGCAGGGCCTCGGCGACCAGAGCGCGGGCCTTGTCGAGCTGAAACACCTGGACGAGCAGCTGGGCGTAGTCGGCGAGCGCGTCGGGGTCGGCCGGGTCGTCTCGCAGCCGCTCGAGCACGACCTCTTCGGCGTCGGCGTGGCGCTTGTCGGCGAGCAGGACGTCGAACAGGAGCGAGCGGGCGCCGTCGTGCCCGGGCGCCCGCGCGAGCGCCTCGTGGGCGCGCCGCTCGGCCTCGCCGCGCTGCTCCTGCGCGAGCTCGACGCGGCCCGCGAGGCAGAGGGTGTCCGGATCGGCGGGGTCGAGCGCGAGGGCTTTGCCGACCAGCGCTCGCGCGTCGCGTGGACGCCCGACCTCGAGCAGCCTGCCGATCTGGTGCTGGAGGCCGTGCAGCTCGCTCATAGGGCCTTGAAGATCACCGCGAGCGCCATGACGGTCGCGACCGAGGCCACGCCGCCGACGAGCACCCACATCAGGCCCTCGCGCCAGCCCGGGAGGTGCGCGTCCTGCAGCCGCGCGGCCCGGTACTCGTCGCGCATGCGGAAGTAGAGGCCGGCCCAGATCAGGAGGGCGACGAGACGGCTGGTGTAGCGGACGAACTGAGCCGGCTTGAGCTCCGGGGGTAGACCGGCGAGCACTTCGGGGTGGACGGCCACGTAGGCGCCGGCGACGTAGAAGGCGAGGGCGAGCACCAGAGCGGCGATGTGGACCCCGCGGTCGCGGTCGAGGCGGCCCAGCAGCTCGGCGTTGCGCCGGTGGATGAGGATCGCGGCGAACGGACCGCCGAAGAAGGCGGTGTAGAAGGCCGCGCGCAGGGAATAGATGGCGGTGACGCTCGACCGCCGGATGCTCGACTGCAATAATTGCGGATCCATCACCAGCCCGCCACGCATGGTGCCAGAGCGGCAAAGGGCGGACAAGCCGCGTGGGCGCTGCGCGCGGACCGTCGTGATCGCGCGCCGGGCTCGGTTCGGAGAGGTCCGCGAGCGGGCGATCAGCCCGGCGGGGGGGTGACGCTCTTGAGCTGGCCGCCCGTCATGTCGCTATAGACATAGTGGTCGCCGGCGACGGGGATGTTCTGCATCGCCGGGACGTTGAGCGGGTCGATCTTCCACGCCCAGCCCTGCTGGTCGACGAGCCAGACGAAGCCGTCGACGTCGACGCTGACGCCGATCGGGGTCGAGCACTGGGCGAGGGTGTGCTGGGCGACGAGGGTGCGCGTGGCGACGTCGATCTCGACGAGGCCGCAGGGGCCGTTCGAGGCGACCCAGGCGTGGTCGTTGTGGTCGATGGCCATGCCGCGGTGGCAGGCGTTGGTGCCGGCGACCGAGATCCACTGGTTGGTGGCGACGTCGTAGGTCGAGACGGGACCCGAGCAGCCGGCCATCCACGGGTTGCCGTTGCGGTCGACGGTCATGCCGTAGGTCTGGATGTTGGACGGCTGGGGGATCCGCGTGATCGTGATCGGGTTGGCGTTGGCGTCGACGCGCGCGAGCTCGCCGCGCAGGCCGGTGAACCAGGCGTTGCCCAGCGGGTCGAGGGCGCCGCCGTAAGGGGCGTAGCCGCTGCCGTTCCACGCCACGGCCTCGATCGACTGCTCCATCACGCCGGTGGCGCCGTCGAGCCGGACCATGTTGGCGGAGCCGGCCTGCAGGGCGCCGAAGCCGAGCCAGACCTTCTGGTTCTTGTACGTGCAGGTGGCCTTGTCGTAGTCGCCGATCGTCCAGGTGATCCCGCGCGGGCCCTCGATGTACTGGCCCGACCAGTTGGCGTGGACGATGGTCCAGACGACGCACTCGTCGGTGCCCCACGGCTTGATGTCGGCGACGCTGGTCGAGGTGGTGATCTGGCCGTCGCCGTTGAAGTCGATGCAATCGGCGATGTTGGCGGCGACTGCGGTCGAACGCCCGGTGCCGCGCGCGTTGACGACGACGAACCGACCGTCGCCCGAGACGGCGGTCCGCGAGACGCTCTCGGTGGCGCCGCTCGGACCGGTGAGGTAGCGCGCCTCCTCGACGAGGGTGCGCGTGTTGATCTTGGAGACGAGGCCGTCGCTGGTGGCGGGGATCCAGATGAAGCTCTCGTCGATGTCCATGTCGCCGGCGCAGCCCATGCCGCCGTCGGGGGTGACGCCGAGGTCGAACTTCGGGCCGCCGTTGGTGGTCATGGTCATGCCCGACATCGAACCATTGCTGGTGGTCGGCGGGTCGCTGCTGGCGCTCTCGGTCTGGCCGGCGGTGCCCTCGGTGCCCTCGCTGGCGCTCATCGAACCCTGGGTCGGGTCCGTCATGGTCGGGTCGGGCGTGGTGATGCTGGCGATGCTGGTCGGCGCCGTGGCCGTGACCGTGGCCGTGGCGCTCGCCGAGTCGGCGCGACCGCTGTCACCGCAGGCGACGAGGAGACATGCGGCGATGGACGCGACCGGGAAACGAGGGGAGACCATGGGGCGATGAACGCACGATCCCCCTCATGAGGGCAAGTACCCGACCGTTCGACTTCGCCAGGGTGGTTCGGATCCATCGTCGGGGGAGTACCGAGGGGCCTCGCATGCGGGGGTCCCAGCGACGCGTCTGTGTCGCGCAGATCGCATGCGCGAGACGGAGAGCGGGGTCGCCAGGCGACGGTGATCGCGAGGCGATGCGTGAATGCGTGCAATGCGAGGAAGGGGTCGGGCGAGGTTCGCGGCGGTGGTGCGAGGGCGGTCGGTTCGATCGTCGCGCGCGGACAGTCGTCGCATTGCGAGCCGGACAGTCGGCGTCGCAGGCGCCGTGAGGCGCGGGGATCTCCGCAGGGACTGACCGCCGGCCTGGGCCGCGCGCGCGGGGCGAATGCAGGGGCGCAGATCGGGGATGCGGCGGGCTCGGACGACCCGGGAGCCGCCGCGGGGCGAGGGATCCTCCGCGAGGCGCAGGGGGCGAGGGTCGCGGCGACGGCCTGCATTTCGGGCGCGGCGGCGCAGGCGGGATGGGTATCATCGCGCCGATGTCGAGCTCTCGCCGCTCCTTCCTCGCGCTCACGGGGCTCTGTGGCGCCGAGGCGCTGGTCCACGGCTCGCGCGCGGCGTGGGCAGGTCCGGCGCCGAGCCGGATCCCGGCGCCGAAATCGGCGCCCGCGAGCGCAGACGCGGGCATGGCCCTGCTGGCCGCGAGCCGGCTGCTCGCCGACGAGAAGCTGGTGCGCGCGGCGATCGAGGCGGCGACGAAGGCGGGGGCGAGCTACGCCGACGCGCGCCTGGTGCTGATGCGTCGCGAGCGGGTCAGCGTGCGCGACGACCACGTGAGCGGGATCGGTCGCAGCGAGGACTACGGGGTCGGTCTGCGGGTGATCGCGGACGGCGGCTGGGGCTTCGCGGCGACGGCGGAGCGCAGCGCGAAGGCGATGGAGGGGATCGCCAGGGCGGCGGTGGCGATGGCCCGCCAGAGCTCGCTGCTGATGCCGCAGCCGGTGACTCTGGCGCCGGCGCCGGTGCTGCAAGGCGGATGGGTGTCGCCGTTCCAGGTCGACCCGTTCTCGATCGCGCCGGCGGAGAAGGCGGAGCTGCTGCTGGCGGCGGCCCGCGCGGCGATGGCGGTGCCCGGGGTGGCGCACGTGGAGGCGAACGTGGCCTGCGTGCGCGAGGAGAAGCTGGTGCTGACGAGCGAGGGCTCGCGGGTGCACCAGATCTTCTTCCGCGTGATCCCGGGGCTCACCGCGACGGCGATCGATCGCCGGCGCGGTCGCTTCGCCGGGCGCGACCACGAGGTGGCGCCGATGCTGGCCGGCTGGGAGCACGTGACCGCGGCCGACCTGGTCGGCAGCGCGCCGAAGATCGCCGAGGAGGCGCTGCAGAAGCTGCACGCGGCGCCGGTGGTGCCGGGCAAGAAGCACGCGATCCTGGCGCCTTCGAACCTGTGGCTGACGATCCACGAGAGCATCGGCCACTCGACGGAGCTCGACCGGGCGCTCGGCTACGAGGCGAACTACGCCGGCACGAGCTTCCTGACCCCGGACAGGGCGGGCAAGTTCAAGATCGGCAGCGAGATCGTCAACCTCGCGGCCGACCGCACGCAGCCGGGCGGGCTGGCGACGACCGCGTGGGACGACGAGGTGGTGGCGAGCCAGCGCTGGGACCTGGTGAAGAAGGGGACGTTCGTCGGCTGGCAGACGACGCGCGACCTGGCGGCCGCGGCCGGCGAGGCGGCGAGCCGCGGCTGCAGCTACGCCGACAGCTACGCGAGCGTGCCGTTCCAGCGCATGCCGAACGTGAGCCTGCAGCCGGGCGCCGAGGGCTACACGACGGAGGACCTGATCTCGGCGACCGACGACGGGGTGCTGATCACGGGCCGCGGCAGCTGGTCGATCGACCAGCAGCGCTACAACTTCCAGTTCTCGGGCCAGTTCTTCTGGGAGATCAAGAACGGGAGGTTGACCCGGCCGCTGCGCGACGTCGCCTATCAGGCCAACACCGTCGAATTCTGGAGCTCGTGCGACATGCTCGGAGGGACAGACACGTACCGCCTCGGCGGCAGCATGAGCGACGGCAAGGGCGAGCCGTCGCAGAGCAACGCGGTCAGCCACGGGTGCCCGCCGGCGCGCTTCGTCGTCAACATCCTCAACACCGGGGGTGACAAGTGAGCGCGCCGTCTCCGTTGAGCCCGGCCGAGGCGCGGGCGCTGGTCAAGTCGGCGCTGGCGGCCGCGACCTTCGAGGACGTGAGCCTGCGGGTGACGGCCCGCCGCACCGCGCACCTGCGGTTCGCCGCGGGCGCGCCGACGACGTCCGGCGAGGCGGCCCGCTTCGAGGTGTCGGTGACCGCGGCGAAGGAGGGCCGGGTGGCGACGGTGTCGGGCACCGGCCGCGACGCGGCGTCGCTGCAGGCGCTGGTGCGCGAGGCCGAGGCGCTGGCCAAGCTGGCGCCGAAGGACCCGGAGCACGAGCCGCCGCTGGGGCCGCAGCAGTACGCGAAGGTGGCGGCCCGCGACGCGAAGACGGCCGAGGTCGGGCCCGAGGGGCGCACCGAGGTGGTGGCGCGCGTGCTGAAGGTGGCGCGCGAGGCCAAGCTGGTGGCGTCGGGGATCGTCGAACACGAGGACGCGGTGACCGTCCTGGCCAATCGGTCAGGTCTGTTCGCGCTCCACGCGGCGACCGAGGCGTCGCTGACGACGACGATGCGCACGCCCGACGGCAAGGGCAGCGGCTGGGCCGGGTCGGCCTCGCACCGGCTGTCGGACCTCGACGCGCCGACGCTGGCGCGGCGGGCCGCCGACAAGGCGACGATGTCGAGCCAGGGCGCCGATGCGCTGGCGCCAGGAGCGTACACGGTGGTGCTCGAGGCGCAGGCGGTGGCCGACCTGCTCGGCTTCCTGGTGTCGGCGCTGCAGGCCCGCGCGGCCGACGAGGGCCGCAGCTTCTTCAGCCGGCCCGGCGGCAACGCGATCGGCGAGGCGCTGTTCGACCCGCGCGTGACGCTGCGCTCCGATCCGGCCGACCCGCGCTGGCCGTCGATCCCGTTCGCCAACGACGGGCTGCCGCTGCCGGCGACGACGTGGATCGATCGCGGGGCGCTGAAGTCGCTGGCCTACAGCCGGTTCTGGGCCCACAAGCAGAGCAAGCCGCCGCTGCCGGGGCCGCGCTCGATCTTCCTGGCCGCCGCCGACCCGGCCGAGGGCAAGGACCTGCTCGAGCTGGTCCGCGGGGTCGAGCGCGGGGTGCTGGTGACGCGCTTCTTCTACAACCGCATGCTCGACCCGCGACAGATCCTGGCGACGGGGCTGACCCGCGACGGCACGTTCCTCATCGAGCAGGGGAAGATCGCGCGGCCGGTCAAGAACATGCGCTACAACGAGAGCCCGGCGGCGCTGCTCAAGAACCTGGTGGCGATCGGCAAGCCCGAGCGCACCGCCGGCGAGGGGATGGTCGCCGTGGTGCCGCCGCTGGTGGCGAAGGACTTCCACTTCGCCAGCGTCAGCGACGCGGTGTGAGCGGGCTCGCGGCGCGGCGGGGATGTCTCCGGCGACATGCTTGATAGGGCATGTCCGAGAGGATAGGTCCGAAGGGGCATGTCCCGGAGGACCGGTGAGGGCGCCGCGGCGCTCGCCGCGGGTGTATGCTGAGGGGCATGGTCGTCGCTGCGCTGGTCTCGGTCGCCCTGGTGCTGCAGCCGCCGCAGGGCGGTGAATGGCCGGAGTCGTGCCCGGAGGGGGCGACTGCGTGCCCGGGCGGCTGCGTGCCGGCGGGCGAGGCGTGCCCGTCGCCCGGGCCGTTGCGGCCCGAGTTCGCCGGGCCGGCGCCGGGACCGAGCGACGAGGAGACGGCGGCGAAGATCCGCGCGGCGTGGGGCTGCGAGGAGAGCGACGAGCGGTTCGCCAAACGCAAACTGAAGTGGATCGCGGGGTTCAGCGTGGCGGCCTCGGGCTTGCTGGTCGGCGGCGTGGTGGCGGCGGCGACGATGCGCGAGCCGGTGAGCCCGCGCGAGGGCGCCGACACTCGCCTCACCCGCCAGGGGCTCGGGGTGACGGTGGGGCTGCTGCTGGTGTCGAGCGCGCTGTTCCTCACCGCCGCGCTCGGGGCGATGCGGATGAAGCGGAAGCGGGTCGAGTGCGGCGCCGATGGCTGCGCGCTGCGGTTCTGAGGCGACAGCCGACGACCGATGTCACGTCGGCGATCGACGGGCGGCGGTCACTCGCGGTGGGCCAGGACCACGCGGATCCGCAGGGCGCCGGAGTCGTCGCGGCGGAGGGCGTAGGTCGAGCGCTCGAGGCCGACCTCGCGGCCGTCCTTGTCGACGTAGGGCCAGCACACCCGGACGAGGACCACGCGATCGCCGACCCATTCGCGCGACTCGACCTCCGGCCGCGTCATCGTCACGCCGCGATCGAGGTACTGCGCGCGCGCGCCGGCGAAGAAGCGCTCGATCTCCTCGCGGCGCGCGACGGCCTGCGCGCCGGCGTCGGCCAGCACGAAGGCCGGCGTCTCGTACAGCGTCGCCACCGTGAGGGCGTCGCCTTCCACCAGCGCGCGCCCGAGGAGGTGCAAGAACGCGTCGACCTCGCGGTCACGCTCCGGGTTCGTCGGTGCCGTCATGCTCGAGGCATGGGTGAGCGACCCGACGCGGCAAGCGGCTGGTCGCTCGCGCGGGCGAGGGACGGAGAAGGGCCGCTGCGAGGGCGATGGAAGGGCGTGAGCGCAAAAGGCGCCCTGCGCGGCGCCGGGGTCGCCGGGAGACAATGCCGGGGCTGCTGGCCGGCACCGGCGCGGGCCGGCGGTGGTGAGGTGTTCTTTGGGACATGAGCTTTCGGGCATGTCCTTGCGCGCGTTCGTGAACGACGGGCCGGCGCAGGGCCGGCGGGCGCCGCGGCGCGAGCTGGGCGACGAGGTTTTCTCGAGGACATGACCTGGAGGCCATGTCGATAGGGTCGTTCGTGGACGTGGGCCGCGCAGTGGCGGCCGCGCGAGGTTCTGGTCGCGGCACGATTTATTTTTGGGGACATGCCTGTCAGGCCATGTCCGTCGGTTCACTCGTCGACGGCGAACCGGCGGATCCACGCTCGCGTGAACGGGGCGTCCTCGTCGCCGCTGTGGACGACGCCGGCGACGGCCAGGAAGTCGGGGCCGAACGCGGTGGCGACGGCGTTGCCCCACTCGCCCGGCTGGTGCTCGAACTTCGACAGCCACAGGCGAGCGCCGGCGCCGTCGTAGAGGTGCACGTGCGCAGGGCGTTCGTCCGGGAGAAAGCGGCCGACCACGGCGATGCGCTCGCCCGGGCCGACGGCCATGCGCGCGGGGATGGTGGAGAGGTCGTCGACGGTGAGGGTGGTCCAGCGCTCCGCGAGCGCGGGGTCGAAGCGGCGGAGCGCGACGTCGGCGTCGAGGCCGGCGCCGGCGATCACCAGGTCGCCGTCGCCGATCGCGGCGGCGCCGATCCACGGGCGGACCACCGGGTCGTCGAGCTCGAGCGAGAGCAGGGCGCCGCTCTCGGCGTCGAACGCGGCCAGCAGCGGCCGGGTGACTCCCTCCGTGTCGTTCACTTGACCGACCACGTAGGCGCGATCGTCGACCACCGCGAGGTCCTCGGCGAGGAGCGTGAAGCCCTCGGGCGTGCGGGTCTCCCACGACACCGCGCCGGTGACGATGTCGTGGCGGCGGACGACCAGTCGCTGGTCGGAGCCCTCGAGGGAGCCGACGTAGACGCCGTCGCCGCGGACGTCGAGGCCGATCACGCCGGCGAGCTCGGCCTCCTCCGCCGGATCGGCGCTCCACAGCTGCTTGAGGTCGGGGCTGAAGGCGTGGACGAACTCGCCGGCGCCGATGAAGATCCGCCCGGCGGGGTCGACGGCGAGCTCGCCGACCCCGGGGACGGTCTTGCGCCACAGCTCCTCGCCGCCGGGCGACAGGGCGAGGAGGCGGGGCTCGACGTCGAAGCCACTGACGAGGAGCAGGCCGTTGGGGGCGAAGGCGATGTCGGCGATGCTGAACCTGCCCTCCGGTTCGAAGGTCCAGACGACGCGACCGGTGCGGGCACAGGCGGCGTCGCAGCCGTCGTTGGGCTCGTCGTTGCCGTCGTCGCAGACCTCGCCGAGATCGACGACGCCGTCGCCGCACACGCCGGGGAGCGGCTCTCCCGAAGTGGTGGTGGTCGGCGTGTCGCTGCCGGTCGCGCCGCCGGTGGTGAGGTCCGGGGCGGCGGTCGTGCTGCTGTCCTGAGGAGCGTCCCCGACGACGATCGACGGGATGCAGGCGAGGTGGACGAGGAGAGCGAGAGCGGCGGTGCGCGCGGCGTGGGACAAATCAGATACCTCCGGACAGGCTCGTCCCCGTGGGCGGCGGTTTCCGTCACGACGCTCTGCGGTCCCGCCGCTCGCCGGCGCCTGCGACTTGAGCGGTGAGCTGGCGGCGAGGTCGAGCCGGGTGGGCGGGGAGCCGCTTCACCTGCGCAGAGACCGGCGCCTGCGGTCTCGAGCGAGCCGCGAGTGCGGCGAGGTCGAGCCGCCGCGTTTCACTCGCGCTGAAACCGGCGGGGTGCAGTCGCTGTACAGGTACGATAGGACATGTCGAGGAGAGCATGTAGCGAGGAGCATGGCGTCATGGGCATGTCGCATGGGACATGTCCAGAGAGGCTTATCACTCGTCTGCGGCGGCGATCTCGGCGGGCTCGTCCGGGCAGACGAAGCGCTCGAAGCGGCGGGCGAGCACCGAGTCGGGCAGGCGCGCGGCCAGGCGCTGGGCGGCGGCTGCCGCCTCGGCGGGGCGGGCCTGGAGGCACAGGAGCTCGACCGCGGCGGCCTCGCGGGCGTCGACGAGGGCGCCGCGCGGGAACTCGCGGGCGTGGGCGTCGAGGAGCTGGGCGGCGGCGGCCGGGTCGTGGGCGTCGAGGCGCGCGCGGGCGCGATCGAGGAGGCCGACCTCGCGGGCGAGGTCGTCCCGACCGGACGACTTCGCCGAGGTCTCTGGCGCCAGCAGCTGGTCGTAGGCGGTGCGGGTGACTCGCCCCGGGGGCGCCGGGCTTGCCGTCCCCGAGGACAGGTCGAATGCCGGGGCGGCGGCTGTCTCCGGGGACAGGTCGGGATCGAGCGGGGCAGCGTCGCCGGCGCGGCCGGTGGCTGTCCCTCGGGGCAGGTCCTCGGCGTGCGCGGCGACGGGGTCGGCCTGGCGGGCGGGCTGGCGCACGGGCGCGGCGGCGACGACGGCGGTGGCGCCGGCGACGACGAGGGTGGTCATGACGCCGGCGCGCGCGGTGGCCCAGGCGGCCGCGACCGTGGCGAGCTTGCCCTGGCCGAACAGCGGGACCATCAGGGCCCAGGTGCGCGGGGCGGCCTCGGGCGGCGCCTCGCTGCGGCGGCGATCGGCGGCGACCTCCGCGGCCAGCAGCTCGGGGTTGGCGGCCAGCTCGAGCAGGCGCGCGCGGGCGAGGCGGAGCCGCGAGTAGACGGTGTTGAGCGGCAGCTCGAGCTCGGCGGCGATCTCGGGGCCGCTCATGCCGAGCAGCTCGGTCAGCTGCCACACCTCGCGGGTCCCGCGCGGCAGGTGGGCGAGCAGGCGCTCGAGCAGGCGGGCGGCGTCGTGGCGCTCGTGGGGGGCCTCGCCGACGTGGCCGGTGAGGTCGCCCAGGGCGGCGAGCCGGCGCTCACGGCGGGCGGCGCCGCGGTGCCAGTGCGAGGCGACGCGACGGGTGACGCCGTACAGCCAGGCGCGCTCGGACACCTGGTAGTGGACCTGATCGAAGCGGCGGTAGGCGGTGAGGAAGACGTCCTGGACCACGTCGTCGCGGGCGGCCGCGGGGATCCCAAAGTACTTCGCGGCGGACCACACGAAGTTGAACTCGCGGTCATAGATGGCGCGAAAACGCGCTTCCCGGTCGGAGGCGAGCAACATGGGGCCGTGGGTGCTGTCCCCGGCCGACAGGGATTCCGTCACCGCGGGTCTCCGAGGCGCAACTCGAGGCCCAGGAGCACGCGCAGGCTCACCGGGGCGCTGGCGAACAGGTTGACGCGGTCGGGCTCGTCCTGGAGGTCGAAGCGCGGCGCGGCCAGGCGGGCCCGGCCCTCGACGGCGAGGTTCAGGCCGAGCAGCCGGTGGAACCGCCAGGCGGCGCCGGCCGAGACGAGCGCGGCCGCCCACAGGCCAGTGGCCGCGCGCGCCCCGGGGCCGCGCCCTTCGCCGCGCAGGCCGCCGAGCTCGAGGCCGCCGCACAGCGGGAACTCGAAGCGGCCGCGGCTCAGGCGGGCGCAGCCGCGGGCGCCGCCGGCGAGCAGGTAGACGCGGACCTCGTTGGGCGGGCGGGACTCGGTCTGCGGGACGAGGTGGACGGCGTGGAACTCGAGGCGAGCGCGCCGCCACAGGACGCCGGCGGCGAGGTCGAGCGCGGCGGTGGGGGCCGGGAGAGCGCCGACCTCGAGGCCGCCGGACAGGCGGAGCAGCGCGCCGGGGCCCCGCTTGCGCGGTCGCGGCGGCGGGGCCGGGGCGAGCGGCTCCTCGACGACGACGACCGCAGGCTCGGGCGGGCTCGCGGGCGGCAGGTCGGGCGGAGGTGGGACCGGATCGACGACTGCGTCGACGACCGGCGGGGCGGGGTCGCTCGCGGTCGCTTCGGCGGGGAGCTCCGGCGGGGCTCCCGGGTCGGGCGGGACTGCTTCGACCTCGGGGGCGACGTCGCCGGCAGGCGGGCCGCGCTCGGCGACCGTGGGGTCGAGCGCGAGGGCGGCCAGGAGCGCGGCGGCGTCGACCAATGCGGCGCAGCGGCGCGTGGTGAGGCGGCGGGTCTGGGTGTGGCCGTCGACGGTGAGGCGCAGGTCGAGCTGGAATTGAGCGGCGCCGGACCGCTCGACCCGGCCGGCCAGGGCGAGCTCACCGGCGGCCGGCGGACGGCCGAGGCGGCCGGCGATCGCGTCCGCGAGGGCCCGCCGATCGGGGCAGCCGGCGGGCGCCTGCCAGTCGATTCCGCCCCCGTCCGGAGGCTCGGGCACCTGGATGGCAAGCAGCGCGGCGAGGAGCACGGACGGCATCGTCGAGTGAACGCATCCTAACGCATGCGTCGACCGGCGGCTCCGGGCGGACGCGAGGGCGCGGCCGCGCGACCGGCGCTCGGCGAGGTCGCGCGGCCGCGGGCGCGTACGAATAAGATGTCCTCGAAGACATGTTGAATAGGCAAGGTCCTCGAGGACATAGGAGCCGCGGGCTCACGGCTCGGGCAGGTCGTCCTTCTCGAGGTTGAGGAAGGTGCGGATCGGCTCCTTCGAGCCGTCGGCGCCGACGGCGGGGATCTCGAGGCCGACCTTGAGCAGGTCGTCGTCGGCGCGGCCGTCCTTGGGGTCGACGTCGACGACCTTCTTGAGGCCGTTGGGGACGAAGATCTGCGGGTGGTCGAACGGGGCCCGCTCGAAGACGACGTTCGGGTCGGTGAGCGACTGCAGGAACAGCACCAGGTCCTTGCGCTGCTCTTTGTCGAGCTCGAGGCGGGTGATGTCGGGGTCGAGCTCGCGGTTCTGGTGGAAGTCGCCGCCGCGGTTATAGAACTCGACGACCTGCTCGAGGGTGGACATGCCGCCGTTGTGCATGTACGGGGCGGTGAGCTGGACGTTGCGCAGGGTCGGGACCTTGAAGGCGCCGTTGACGGCGGTGCGCAGGCTCTTGATCGAGCGCTCGTTGGCCTTGTTGTCCTTGGGCACCCCGGTCTTCACCTTGAGCTTGTCGTCGCAGTCGGTCTTGTCGGCGAAGCCGCCGGGGAACAGCGGCCGGTCGACGACGACGTTCCACGGGATCTCGAAGCGGCACGGGTCGGTCTCGAACGGGTCGCGCGGGTCCTTGCCGAGCAGCTCCTGCACGAACTGCTCGGTGAACGACAGCGGGAAGCCGAACGGGTCCTCCCCGCCGACGCCGGGGTCCTCGGCGGTCGGCCGCACGCCGATGTTGTAGAAGCCGTTGTCGTAGAGGGCGGGCTCGCGGATGTCGAGCAGGCTGCTGGGGCCCTGGCCGACGAACACGAGGGTGCCCTCGTCGTCGTGGACGAGGACGAAGTCGAGGAAGGTGTCGCTGACCTTGACGTCGTCGAGCGCGGTGATCCGCAGGCTCGAGGGGCAGCCGCTGCCGCTCTTGCGCTTGGCGTCGATGCGGGCGTCCCGCGTGTTGGTGTCGTCGACGCCGAAGGTCAGCTTCTTGGGCTCGTAGGTGCAACCCTCGTCGTCATCGCCCTCCTTGCTGAGGAAGATCCGGCCCTCGGCCTCGCCGGGGACGATGTCGTCCTTCTTGGCGGTGGGCGTGGCCTCGACGTCGATCGAGAGCTTGCGCTGGCCCTTGCCGGGCTTCCACTGCGAGAACGGCAGGACCTTGAACGGCGGGTTGGTGCGCACGCCGTAGTGGAAGTGCTCCTCGGTCATCAGCATGCGCTCGACGAGACCGCCCTCCTCGAACTCGGGGATGAGGTGCAGGGTGGAGGCGCCGGTGAACATCGCCGTCTTGTGGCAATTGACGCACTTGCCCTGGTTCAGGAAGACGTCGAAGCCGGCGAGCTCGCGCTTGCCGAGCGCCTTGGGGTCGCGGCCGTCGCTGTACTTGTCGAACGGGCTGTCGTCCGAGACGAGGGTGCGCTCGTAGGCCTGGATGGCGAGGCCCCAGAACAGGCTGAAGTTGGCCTCCATGAGGCTGAAGCGCTGGTCGGCCGGGACCTTGTCGGCGTCGTCGAGCAGCTTCCTGTCGCGGTCGAACTCGAGGTCCGACTTCCACAATTTGGGCGCGAAGGCGGCCTCGATCAGCTCGGCGTAGGTGGCCTTCAGGCCCTTGTCCGGGGCCGCCAGCGGGCCCAGGACCGAATCGTCGGGGTGGACCTTCTGGAACGCGAGCGGCTTGGTCGGTGCGCGCACCAGCTTGCGGCCGACGTCGGGCAGGGTCCGGCCCTGGCACGAGGCCTCGAACGGGCTCAGCACCGGACCGACTGCCTGCGAGGCGAGCGAGCCGTTGACGATCTCGATCTTGCGCTTGACCGGCTTGCCGTTCTTGATCTCGAGGATGAAGGCGTCCTTGTTGCGGCGCCCGAACGGGTCGACGCCGTTGAACCAGCGGTTGGCGCGGCCGTCCCAGAAGTTGCGGAAGTTGAAGGCGGCGTTGATGATGGTCGGGGCGTTGCGCGGCTCGACCCGCCGCACGTTGATGCCGTCGACCTGGAACGGCGGGTCGGGCACGGTCTCGCAGGTGTCGTTCAGCTTGCCGGGCGTGACGAATTCGAAGTCGGCGCGCCGGACGCCCTGGGACGAGGTGCCGTCGTCGGTGTCGAAGAGCACCTTCGAGTCGCGGTCCTCGGGGTCCTTCAGGACGTGAAATGGATAGTCGGCGGCGACGAGCTGCAGGTTGGGGCCCTGGCCGCCGGTGCGGGTCGGGTCGAATTTGCCGTTACCACCGAGGAGACCCGGGGTCAGCTGATTGCGCGAGCGGTTGTCGGCGCCGGCCGCAAAGTGACAGCTGGCACAGGCCTGGCCGTCGCTGCCGCTCTGCATGTCCCAGAACAGGGCCTTGCCCAGCACGATCGCGGCGTCGTTGTCGACGATCAGGTCGGGCTCGATGGGCTTGCCGGTGATACGGTCGAACAGCGGGGGTAGCTTCTCTTTCGCCAGAGACCCCGGTATCCCGTCCTCCGGGTGCCCCGGCTCGTCCGGCTTGTCCGGCTTGTCCGGCTTGTCCGGCTTGTCCGGCGCTCCCTGGCCCGGACCTTCGTCGCCTGTCCATTGAAAGACGAAGTCGCATGCCGTCGACGCGAGGGCCCCCAGGCCCATGCTCGTACATGCGAGCGTGGAGAACCATCCACATAGTCGTTTCCGCATGCTCCGTTCATTGCTGGCGACCGCCGCGAAGGCTGTGATCGTGGCGATGTCGGCCCAGGCTGCGACGGCGCCGCCGCGTGAACGGCGTACTCGAGCATCTCAGTCGGCGGGCTGGCGAGAGGTCCGGCGGAATGCGGCCCCGGCGCCGCGAAAAACGCCTGAATTCCGGCTTGTACCGGCGATCCGCGGCGATCCGCGGCAAGAGACAGTAGTCGAAGGTGGTCTAGAGAGCCGGCCGGATGATGTCTCGGCGAGAGCCCGAGGTCGCTGGAACGTGGCTCCCTGCACAGACCGCACGAATTGCGAGGACCGTCGATCGCGGCGGGCCGATTCAGGCGGTCATGGGTCCATGCGTTGAGGACGGGTCCTCGTGGGCGGCAGGACCCGAAGGACATGTCCGAACGGGTAGGTTGCAATAGACATGTCCTAAAGGACATGTCCTGAGCGGCAGGCCGAACGCGGGCGACATGCCCCGAAGGACATGTCAGCGGCGGCGGGCCGGGCGCGGGCGCCACTGGTACGCGGACAGGTCGATGCGGCCGTCGTCGCCGAACTCGACGCCCTCGGCGACCAGGAGGGCGCGCTGGCGGGCCCCGGAGGCGCCGGGGAGGCTGATCTCGCCGCGCGCGTTGAGGACCCGCTGCCACGGCACGGGGCTGCCGCCGGGCAGGGCGTGGAGGGCGTAGCCGATCTGGCGGGCGCGGCCGGGCAGGCCGGCGAGCTCGGCGATCTGGCCGTAGGTGGCGACGCGGCCGCGGGGGATCCGCTGGATGGTGGCGTAGATCCGGGCGTAGTCGGGGTGCATGGCGCCTAGCTGCGGCCGGCCAGAGCGACGACGCGATCCATGAGCCGCTCGACCTCGGCCTCGGTGTTGTAGAAGTGCGGGCCGAGCCGCAGGCCGCAATTGGGGCGCCAGTCGAGCTTGTAGCGCTCTTCGATGAGCTGCTTGCTGGCCTCCTCGCTGCCCTCGAAGTCGACGGCGACGAAGCCGGTGCGGCGCTCGTGATCCAGCGGGGAGTGGATCACCAGATCGGCGGCCTGGGCCCGCTCGATGATCCGCTGGCACAGGGCGAGGTTGTGGGCCCGGATCCGCTCGACGCCGATCTCGTGCAGGTTGCGGTAGGCGGCGAGGGCGACGTAGTAGGCGGGGATCGACGGCGTGCCGGCGAGGAAGTGGCGGTGGTCGCTGGCGTAGCGGATCGGCGGCGGCTCGAAGGCGAACGGGTCCTGGTGGCCCATCCAGCCGGTGAGGCGCGGCTGCAGGCGCTCGCGCAGCTCGGGCTTCATCCACATGAAGGCGGTGCCGGGGCCGCCGCACAGCCACTTGTGGCTGCCGCCGACGACGATGTCGGCGCCCCACTCGGCGACGTCGATCGGGACGGCGCCAGCGGTCTGATAGACGTCGACCATGACCAGAGCGCCGACCTCGTGGGCCCGACGCGTGATCGCGGCGATGTCCTGCAGCGCGCCCGAGACGTAGATGCCGTGCGACAGCGGGACGATCGCGGTCCGCTCGTCGATGGCCTCGAGCATGCGCTCGGTCGGGATCGTCATGCCGTCGTCCGAGGGGACCTGCACGAGCTCGGCCCCGAGGTCGCCGAAGCGCTCCCACACGTAGAGGACGTTGGGGAACTGCAGCGACTCGACGACGACGCGGTTCTTGCCGCCCCGGTAGTCGATGCACGACGCGATCGCGGCCTGGAAGTAGGCGACGTTCTGGTTGAGGATCGTCTGCCCGGGCGGCGCCTTCAGGAAGCCCGCGGCGCCGTCGGCGGCCTCGCGCATGACGTCGAGCCAGTGCGGCCAGACCTCGACGCCCTCGCTGGCCCAGTCGTCGGCGTACTTCTGCAGCATCTCGGCGGCCTGCCGCGGCATGGCGCCCATGCTGTTGCTGTTCATGTAGATCGAGTGGGCGAGGATCGGGTAGTCGTCGCGGTAGCGGGCCAGCTGCGGCTGGAGTTCGGGGCGGATCGGGGTCACTTGGCGGTCCTCTTGGTCGCGTGGATGTCGTAGGGGCGGAACTCTTGCCGGCTGGTGCGGCGGGCGTTCATGTCGGCGAGCTCGCGCTTGCTGTAGCCGTCGGGGCCGGAGCGCGGCAGCTGGCGGCGCACGAAGCCCTCGATGATCCGGCGCGCCTCCTCGGCCACGTCGGCGCGGGTGCGATCGATCTCCGACATGGCCTCCTCGGGGACCTCGCCGGCGAACTCGACCCGATAGGTCTCGTCGCACTCGTCCCAGCGCTGGAAGATCAGCTCGCGCTTCTTGGCCGGCTCGCCGCCGGCGCTCCACAGCTCGAACAGCTCGCGCTCGAGGGTGCCGAGGCGGTAGGTCAGGGTCCGCAGGGTCCACTCGATCGCCATCTGCGTGCGGAGCTCGCGGGTGCGGTCGAGGAACTCGCGCTTGGCGGCCGCGTCCGTCTCGGGGCCGCCGAGCAGGTCCTGCAGCTTGACCAGCCACTCCGAGGGGCCCGAGACGCCGAGGCCGGCCATGTTGATCTGGCGCAGGGCGGCGCGCGAGCCCTTCACCTTGTTGCCGTTCTGGTCGCGGTTCCAGCGGTCGCCGAAGCGCACCGTGCCGTCGGCGTTGAAGACGGCGGTGAACCGCTTGCCGGCGTCGACGTACATCATGGTGCCGTCGCGCTGGCGGGTCAGGCCGAGCGTGCCGAGGGTGTCCTCCGAGACAGGTTTGAAAGAACCTGTCCCATAGGTCCGGAGCGAGCGCGGCGACGGGATCTTCGGCACCCCGCCGGGCGGCTCGGCGCGGGAGTTGCCCTCGGCCTCGACGGCCGGGTGCGGATGGGCGGAGGGGACGGCCGGGCTCGCGGGCGCCGGGCTCGGACCCTCGGGCCGGCCGGCGGGCTGCGTCATCGCCGGGCTGGTCGACGGCGCCGACGGGCTCGCGGGCGCCGGCCCCTCGGGGGCGGGCGTCGAGGCCGCGGCTGGCGCGAGGCCGATCGCCGCGGCGAGCGCGAGCCAGGCGGCCATCTCGACTACTCCTTGATGAGGGCCTCGTACTGCTCGGCGGTGAGCAGCCGGTCGAGCGCGCCCGCGTCGGTCGGGCGGATCCGGACCATCCAGCCGTCGCCGTAGCAGTCGGTGTTGACGTCCTCGGGCGAGGCGTCGAGCTCGGTGTTGACCTCGATCACCTCGCCGTCGATCGGGGCGAACAGCTCGCTCACGGCCTTGACCGAGTCGATCGTGCCGAACTCCTGGTCGGCGGTCAGCCGGGTGCCTACGGTCGGCAGGGTGACGAGGGTGATGTCGCCGAGGGTGTTGACCGCGTGGTCGGTGATGCCGACGACGACGGTGCCGTCGGCCTCGAGGCGGGCCCACTCGTGCTCTTTGGTGTAGCGGAGGTTGCTCGGGATGTTGCTCATGGTGAACTTCGGGGCAGGTTGTCGGGGACAGGTGCTTCAGGACAGGTACTGAAGAACAGGTGCTCGAGGACAGCAAGCGGGCTCAGGCGGCGGGCTCGGGGCGGCGGTAGAACGGGCCCTTGACGACCTCGGCGGCGAAGCTGCGGCCGCGCTGGGAGATCGTGAGGGCGGTGCCGGGGGCCGACAAGCCGACCGGGACGTAGGCGATGCCGACGGCGCCGCCTACGGTCGGCGCCGGGCCGCCGCTGGTGACCTTGCCGATCACGGCGCCGCCGGCGTCGACGATGTCGGCGCCGGGGCGGGCGATGTTCTTGGCCTCGGTGACGCGGAAGCCGACGAGCGAGCGGGTGTTGCCGCGGGCCTTGATCTGCGCCAGCGCCTCGCCGCCGACGAAGTCGTCGCCGCGGGCCCGCTTGTCGAGCTTGACGACCCACCCGAGCCCGGCCTCGAGCGGGTTGGTAGTGGCGTCGATGTCGTTGCCGTAGAGGCACAGCTTGGCCTCGAGCCGCAGGGTGTCGCGCGCGCCGAGGCCGATCGGGGCGGCGCCTCCGGCCAGCAGGGCGTCCCACACCGCGACGGCGTGGGCCGGCTCGACGAACAGCTCGAAGCCGTCCTCGCCGGTGTAGCCGGTGCGCGCGGCGACGATCGAGGCGCCGGCGAGGGTGGCCGGGGCGAAGCCGAAGGAGGGGACCTGCAGGAGCGCGTCGCTGCCGGCGAGGCGAGCGACCAGGCCGCGGGCCTGCGGGCCCTGGACGGCGATCAGCGCGACGTCGTCGGAGTGGTTGGCGATCGCGCAGAGGTCGCCCGCGTGCTCCTGAAAGTGGGCGAAGTCCTTGGCGATGTTGGCGGCGTTGACGACGATCCGGTACCACTCGGGGGCGTGCCGATAGACGATGCAGTCGTCGACGATGCCGCCGTCGGGGTAACAGACGGCGGTGTACATGGCCTTGCCGTCGGTCAGCTTGGCGGCGTCGTTGGTGATGAGCCGCTGCACGGCGGCCAGAGCGCCCGGCCCGGTGAAGTCGACCTCGCCCATGTGAGAGACGTCGAAGATCCCGACCGCGGTGCGCACGGCGCGGTGCTCGGCCAGGATGCCCTCGTACTGCAACGGCATGTGCCAGCCGCCGAAGTCGACCATCTTGGCCCCCCGGGCGACGTGGGCGTCGTGAAGCGGTGTGTGCTGGAGCGAAGACGTATCGGCCATGGTGCTGCCCCGTTCCCATAGCCCAACTTCGGCTTCCGCGGGAAGGGCCGCGGCGTGCTACACCCCGGTGCGATGCGCTCCGAGAGGGAACCCGGAAGCAAACCGCGTCGACGTGCGGCGCATTTCGCGCCGATGGCCGCGCTGGCGTCCTGCCTCGCCGCCTTCGCACCCGCCTGCGCGGCCCGAAAAAACGCGCCGCCGACCGGCATCAACTCGTTCGGCCAGGGCACGCGCTACATCCAAAAGGCGGTCCGCAGCAGCAGCGAGGGCGTGATCATCCTGCCGTCCAAGCGCGCCGAGAACCTGTTCGACCTGGCGCGGCTGAACGAGATCGCCCAGGCCCTGCGGCCGCCCGCCGCGGCGTGCTTCGTCAACCGCGCGATCGAGACGATGAAGCGGGGCAAACGCGACGGCGAAGAGGCGTACGTCGACGTGCCCGAGGGCCAGGTCAAGATCCGCACCCGCCTGTCGCCCGACGGCGAGGTGCTGCGCACGGAGGTGCTCGACACCGGCTTCAAGGACCCGGAGATCGAGCCGTGCATCATGGAGGCGATCCAGGGCCGCAAGTGGATCAAGAACCGCAGCGGCGTGGTGCAGTACCTCGACGTGATCTACTGGGTCAGCCTCGGCGACGGCTCGGAGGACAAGTCGCCGCAAGCCAAGGCCGAGCTGCGCAGGCAACAGGCGATCGCCGCCATCCGCGGCAAGGGCTGCCTCGAGCGCCGCGTCGGCGCCGGCACGTATCCGGTCGAAGGCCTCAACCTGGTCGACCGCGAGGGCAACACTCTGGTCAGCCGCGTCGAGCCCAACTCGCTGCCGCAGAAGGTCCAGGAGTGCCTGTCGATCGTGCTGCGCGACATCCAGATGCCCCGCGCGCCGAACTCGTTCGTCCGCCCGGTGTCGCCCAGAGTCGAGTACACGGTCGCCACCGACGGCGCCGTGTCGTTCGCCGACGAGCGCTGGATCACCCTGATCCTGAAGGAAGAACAGGCGGCCCGTGAAGACCGCCTGGCCGAGGTCGACCGCGGGCTCGGTATCGCCGAGCCCAAGCAGGTGGAAGATGTCGCGGTGGCGACGCCCGAGAGCGGCGATGCGGCGAGCGCGGGGGAGGAGCCGGCGCCGCCAGCGAGCGAGCCGGAGCCGCCGGCGCAGGACCCGGGGCAGGCGGGGATCAAGCTCAAGCTCGGCGGGCACCGCCGCTCCGAGACGCCGCGCTGAGCGCGGGGCGGGGGGCGCGTATGTGCCCCAACAATAGACAGCGATGTGGCGATACAGACATGTTCCATGGGACATGTCTGTATCGCCATGCTGATGGCGTCGCCGTCTGTCACCGGGTGAACGAGTCGAAGGCGACGCGGCGGAGCTCGTCGGCGATTCGCACACATCTTCGGATCGAAGAATCGGGCCGAATCCACGGCAATTCCCAGCGGGTGGCCACCTGCAGCCAGTGTTCGAGCACGTCGCGGGCGATCGAGGCGGGCAGTGCCGGCAAGAGGGTCATGGCTTGGTGGGGAAATCGCGGGCGTTCCGCGATGGCGGTGGACAGTCCGAACAAGGCGTCCTTCCACGGCATCGGCGCGAGCGCGATGAAGGCGCTCAGGAGCTCGCGGGGGATGGCCTCCATCTCGCTCGTCTCGCCCAGCCTGGCGGCCCAGAAAGCCGAAAGCGCTCGCGCTTTCGCGGGGGGCAGGGTCGGGGCGAGGTGAACGGCGCAGTGCAAACCGTACTCGGGAAGCGGCGAGGGCTGGTCGACGTCGGCGAGAGCGTCATAGAGCGCTTGCAGCTTGGTCCTTGCGCCGAACCGGCACAGCAAGTGGAGCGCTCTCGCCGGCATGCGGGGGAGCTGCGTAACTTCGGGATGCCCGAGGTTGTGGGAAACGTAGGCAACCACGCCCTTGGCGAAGGCGTCCACGAAGGGCTCGGGCGGCAGCAGATCGGTGCGCCACAGCGCCTCGATCAAGTCGTCCGACAGCGGCCACGGGAATTGGTTCCATTGTCCGCTGCAGCGGATCGCCTCGTCGACGCGGTGCCGAACGTAATGGGCGAGTCGGTCCCAGGTGGCTCGATCGGTCTGCCACGCACGGACGAACATCTGCAAGGCATGCTCTTGTGGTTGGCCGTACTTGGGGTCGAACAGGAGCGACAGGGCGGTCTCGCGGACGTGCCGGTGGCGAAAAGGTTCCGGTGATTGGAACTCGTCGACGGTGTTGAGCGCGCGGGTCTCGACGAGGGCGGTGATCCAGGCCGAGAAGACACGCGCAGCGTCCTCCGAGCGCGCGATCGCGGGTTCGAGCAATTGGCCGGGGAAGTAGCTCGCGGCGAGATCCGCGGGGCCTTGTACTCGCTCGATGTCCCACCATTCGATCAATTGCCGGACGAGCTCGTCGGAGATCGCCGGAACGCGACGGATCGACTCGCGGCACAGGCGACAGGACGTCAACCAGCGGTGAGCCGCCGAGCGCCTCATGAGGTCGGGATACAGCGATGGATCGATGTGCTCGAGGCTCTCGAGGAGCGCGTGGACGGCGGCCTCGTCGGCCAGCAGAGCGAGCCAACGTTCTCGCGGCAAGCGATGGACACGCGGAGCAATCACGATGGCAGCCCGGGCGCGCGCCGTGAACGAGGGGCCGGGAGGCGATGCCGGTGGCGCGCGGACGGCACGCGCCTGCTTGTTCCCTTCCACGCGCTCCCGCCATTCGGGGCAATGCTCGGCGATGGCTTCACGACCGCCAGGAAAAGCAAGCAGCGCCTCGAAAGGTTCGGTGGCGCTCACCTCGCGCCGCAGGCAGATCGTCAGGGCCTCGGCGAGCTGATCTACCGGTGCTTCATGAGGATGCAGAGCGAGGGCGACATGGAGGTACGGGCCTCCCAGGGTCGGGTCGGCCAGGAGTTCGAGCAGGCCGGCCCGAACCTGCGGGACGAGGCGATCGCGCGGCACGGCATGCAAGGCGAGGGCGGCCTCCATCGGCACGGAAGTCCGATGATCATCGTCCTCGAGGGTCAATTGCAGCAGCGCGCGCTGGACGTCTTCGTGCTCGAGGTGTGCACGCAATCGCTGCACGACCGCGAGGCGGACGGCGGGAGCCCGGTGATGGGCGAGTTGAAGCAACGCCCTCCGATCGGAGGGCAAGCTCGTCGTAGGGACGTCGTCAGCTCCGTGGGGCAGAGAGGACTCCAAGATCTCGGCGCAGCGCTCGAACAGCAGGTCTCCGGCGGGGCCGCCCGCCGTACACAGTCGCTGGGCCGTTCGCGCGACCACGTCTCCGACCCACATGGAGTGCTCTTCCGTGATCCGGCGCATGGCCCCGCGGACGAGCGGCTCGGCGAGTCGAGCCGCGAACTCGGGCGCGTCCGCTGCGACCTCGAGGGCGGCGAGTACCGAGCGCAGGTGCTCGTCGACCAACCCTGGAATGTCGCGCTGTTCCGGCTCCAAGAGTTCTGCGAGCAACTCTGCGGGAGCGTCCGAATCGTCGAAGTCGTTGACCATGAGCCCGAACGCGTGCCGAACGGGCTCGACACCCCACGGAGCCCGCGCGGCGGCCAGGATGTCGCGGGCCCCGCGCTCCTGCAGCTCGCGGCCCGCCAGATATTCTGCCAGGCTGCGAAACAAGAATTCGTAGCCGTTGCCGCGGCGAACGAGCACTCCGAGCTCCGTCTCGAGCTCGGCCAGAAACCTGGCGCTGCTCGTCGGTCGTTTCGAGCGAGTGTACTGCCGCAATTCGCCCTCGTCGATCGCAGTGCGGCGGCGGGTCAGCAGCAGGTATGCCCACCGCCGCAGCGCCGGCTCGCAGCCGTCCCACGAGGGAGGGTCGTGACGACGAACGGCCCAATCCTCAAAGAGGTGCTCGACGAAGGCGCGAATGAGGAGAGTCCGGTGCGCGAGCGAATCGGGCTCGGTCTGCGCGACGATCAGACAGATCGTCGCCGTCAACGGGATTCCCAGCCATTCGTCGATCAACGGGCGAGCATGAAGCTGCTCGCGGACGATTCGCACGCTCTCGGCGCCCGCCGGATCCTGCGCGGCCCAGGCGTCGAGATAGTCGTCTCTCTTGGCCTCGCTCCAGCGGGGGAGCGAAGCGTTGGCCCACCCGCTGCTGAAGTAGGGCTTGCGGATCGGTCGGGTCGCCAGGGCCTGCCCGATCGAGCGGCTCGTGAACGCGCTGAGTTCGCGTTGGAGCAGCTCGACGGCTGAATCGTCCGCTTCGTCGAATCGATCGACCAGGATCCACAACTGCGTAGTCGGGGTCGAGCAGATGAGGTCGATGACGCCGCTCATACCTGGCCAGCGAGAGGCGAGCGCCGCGAGGAAGCTGCGACGGCCCGCGAGATCGACGGCGTCGACGAGGAGGGGGATCGGGGCGTCCAAGTCGTCCTGAGCGACTCGAGCCAGCTCGCCGGCAGTGGCCAGAAGCAGCTCGCTCTTGCCGGTTCCCAACTCCCCTGTGATGAGCACCCGACCTCCCGGCACGGTGGGTTCGCGCAGCCAGGCGCTGAGACTCATCGGCTCCGGCGCGCTCGGGAACTGCATGAGGGGCTCGATCCACACCTTGCGGAGCGGCACCCTGGTCCGCCGGAGGGCGGTGCGCTCGTTTGCAGCGTCCTGGACGGCTCGTAGGTACGGTGCGAGCGGATCCGACGAGGCCGAAGACACCCTCAGACTCGGGAGATCGAGCCCGAATCTCTCGGCCAGTTCGAGCAAGTCCTGGCGTGCGCGAGGGCCCCGTCGCGTCGCGCCGAGCAGCGCGGCGAAGAACGCCTGGTCCAGTGCTCCGTCGCCCTCCAGTGTGCGCAGCAACTCGTGCGTGAACATCACGTCGCTCGCCAACTGCGAAGGCAGTCGCCCGAGTAGCTGGTCCCCGAAGGCGGCGCGGACGACGTGTTCGAGCGCTCGTCGGCTCAAGTGATGGCAGATCCATGCCTCGAGGACCTGGACACGGCCCTGTAACGGGGGCGTTGCGTTCACCTTGGGTCGAGCGTAGAGGCCTTGCCGAATCTTGGGAAGTGAGCAGGCGGTCGGCGCCGGGGCGGGCGAGCGAACTCGGCGCCAGAGGAGGTCGAGTTGCGCGTCGTGCGCGCCGGGGAGGCTGCTCTTGACAAGCAACTGAAAGGTTGCATGATAGGACCATCCCGACTGCACCCATGGACGAGGTGTTCAAGGCGCTGGCCGACGCGACGCGGCGGCAATTGCTCGACCGGCTGTTCTGCGCCAACGGGCAGACGTTGCACGCGCTGTGCGAGGAGCTCGACATGACGCGCCAGGCGGTCGCCAAGCACCTCGCGGTGCTCGAGGCGGCCAACCTGGTGGTCGTGGTCCGCAGCGGGCGGGAGAAGCTGCATTACCTCAACCCGGTGCCGATCCACGAGATCTACCAGCGGTGGATCGGCAAATACCAACAGCACCACCTGGCGGCCCTGTCCGCCCTCAAGACGAGCCTCGAGGAGAACCGCGATCATGACGACGACGACGACGACGGATAAGCCCAGCTTCGTGTATGTCACGTACATCACCACCACGCCCGAGAAGCTGTGGGAGGCGCTGACGCAGGGCGACTTCACCGAGAAGTACTGGGGCGGGCGCAGGGTCGAATCGACGTGGGAGGCGGGGGCGCCGATCGTGTACCGCTACGACGAGGGCCGCAAGACCGACATCACCGGCGAGGTGCTGCGCTGCGAGCCGCCGACGGTGCTCTCGTACACGTTCGGGGTCGACCACGGGGAGGCGACCGAGCCGGCGTCGCGCGTGACGTTCGAGCTCAAGCCGCTCGGGCAGATGGTCCGGCTGACGCTGACGCACGACCAGTTCGTGCCGAACAGCAAGGTGCTGCAGGGCGTGTCGCGCGGGTGGCCGGGCATCCTGTCGAACCTCAAGACGTTCCTCGAGACCGGCAAGCCGATGCCGTTCGGGAATTGGGACAAGGCGACTGCTACCTGACGGCGACGGATTCGTGGCACCAGTTGCCCGCCAGCTCGGTGAGCTCGACGGCGTCATCGTCTCCGTCACCAGGCTCGTATTCTTCGATCTGGCTGCGAAGTGGCCGCCTGCGCAGGCATGCTCGGGGGCGCGCGCCGGAGCCCGGCTCGATGCGGGCTGCCGTCAATAGCGCGGCTGCGACTCGACCTCGCCGACCATCGGCACGAAGCGCACCGGCAGGACTGTCTCGACCTTGAGGTCGCCGCGCGGGCGCTTCTCCAGGACTTGCAGGTCCTGCACGAATTGGCCGACGGGGATGACGAGGCGACCGCCGACGGCCAGCTGCTCGGTGAGCGGGCGCGGCAGCGTCGGCGCGGCGGCGGCGACGATGATGGCGGAGAACGGCGCGGCTTCGGGCCAGCCGCGGTAGCCGTCGCCGGCGCGCACGTGGACGTTGTCGTAGCCGAGCTCTTCGAGCAGCGTCGCGGCCCGCTCGGCCAGGTCGGTGACGACCTCGATGCTGTAGACCTCGGCGCCCATCTCGGCGAGGACGGCGGCCTGGTAGCCGGAGCCGGTGCCGACGTCGAGGACGCGGTCGCCCGGCTTTATCCGCGCCAGCTGGGTCATGAGCGCGACGATGTACGGCTGGCTGATGGTGGCGCCGTGGCCGATCGGCAGCGGGTGATCGCCGTAGGCGTAGCGCTGATCGTCCTGCGGGACGAACCGCTCGCGCGGGACCCGGCGCATGGCGGCGAGGACGGCTTCGTCGGTGATGTCGCGCGCGACGAGCTGCTGCTCGACCATCCGACTGCGGGCTTGTGACGGTTCGTCCATGGCGGCGGCGCACGCGACGACCGTGCACAACAAGAGGCTCGATCGACGCATGGCGAGAGCGTAGCGCCGGGACGCTCGCGCGCCGGAGCAGCGCAGCGCAGCGCCGGGCTCGGGCGCAGGGAACGGCGGCTCCGCAGCGGCCGGACGACTGACTTCGCGGACATGTCGAAAGCGCCAGGCGGGCTCGGCAGTATCGTGCGGCGGGCGCGCTCCCTGGTGGATGTCCTGGGGGACAGGTCGGCCGGGACGGGCGAGCTCAGGCGTCAGGCGGGCCGACGACAGACGAGAATGTCCTGGGGGACAGGTGCGGACGCCAGGCAGGCTCGGCCGTCTAAGACGCGGGGGCGTTCGTGCGGACGTCCCTGGCGACAGTGCGAGTGCGGCGGAGAGGACGGCGGGCGACAGAGTATGTCCTTGAGGACATGCCTCGAGCGCCAGATCTCGGGGCAGGTCGGACGGGCGACCGTGGCGCGGGGAAGGCTGTCCCTTGGGATATGTCCTGAAGGACATGTTCAGCCGTCGCGGCCGGCGACGGCGTCGAGCTCGGCGAGCTCGTGGGCGAAGCCGCCCGAGAGGATCGGGAAGCGGCACCACGTCTTCGGGTCGAGGTTCTCGTCGTCGAGGTGGAAGCTCGGGGCGTAGCGCTCGCGCTTCCACTGGTTCTGGCTCCACAGGCGGAAGAACCGCTTGATCCACAGCAGCAGCAGGGCGCGGCCGTGCTCGGGGAAGCGGCTGGCGAGGACCCGGTAGACCTCCTTCGGCGCCAGCTTGTCGCGGATGGCGGCGCGCTCGATGACGTCGAGGATCGGGTACGGCATCAGGTCGTCCTCGTCGGTCTGGTGGGCGCCGGCGGGCCGCAGCTCGGCGGTCGGGGCCTGGACGTTGACGGCGCGCAGCTCGGGGGTGGGGCCGACGCCGGCCGGGCCCTCGTGCTCGACCCACCGCAGCCACTGGCGCAGGAAGGCCTTGTCGATGCCGGCGATCGGCGACAGGCCGCCGCAGGTGTCGCCGTCCATGGTGGCGTAGCCGACGGCGGCCTCGCTGCGGTTGCTGGTGGCCAGCAGGAGGGCGCCGCGCAGGTTGGCGAGCAGCCACACGCCGGGGGCGCGGGCGCGGGCCTGGATGTTCTGCAGGGCGATGTCGTCGCCCTGCCAGCCGAGCTCGCGGCCGATCGCGCCCTCGACCGTGCGCACGTAGGCGCGGACGAGCGGGTCGACGTCGAACTCGAGGAACTCGGCGCCGACGGCCTCGGCGACCGCGCGGGCGGCGTTGCGGGTGGTGTCGGAGCTGTTGGCCGTCGACTGATAGACGCAGGTGAGCAGGGCCCGCACGATCGCGCGCGGGGTGGTGCACGCGGCCTCGGGCAGGCCGAGGCGGGCGCAGGTGGCCGCGACGCCGAGCTCCTGGGTGGCGAGCGTGACCATCAGGTGGACGAGGTAGGCGACCGCGGCCGAGTCGGCGCCGCCGCTCAGCGAGACGACGAAGCCGCGCGACCGGCTCTTGCGCAGGTAGTCGAACAGGCCGAGAGCGACGGCGCGGGAGAACTCCTCGCGCTTGTCGTCGGGCCAGGCGGGGGCCGGCAGCGGCTCTTGCGGCGGCAGGTCGGCGACGGGCAGCTGCGTGTCGAAGCGGGTGATCCGGCGCAGGTTGTCGTCGACGGCCGGGCCGGCGGTCCTGCGGGCGTGGATCATGCGCGCGAGGTCGACGTCGATCACGGCGCTGGTCAGGTACACGTCGTCGTAGCCGAGCCGCGGGCCCTCGGCGATCAGGTGGCCGGAGGCGGCGATCATGCACTCGCCGTCGTAAATGACGCGGCCGGCCTCGTTGCCGATGAAGCTGGAGTAGACGTAGGCGGCGCCGAAGCTGCGCGAGGCGCCGAGGACGATCTGCTTGCGCACCTCGTGCTTGCCGAACGCGAAGTGGCTGGCGCTCGGGTTGCAGATCACGTCGACGCCCTGGGCGGCGAGCTCGACGCCGGGGCGGTTGGGGACCCACGCGTCCTCGCAGATCTCGAAGCCGATCCGCAGGCCGCCGACCTCGAAGATCTGGTCGCCGAGCGGATAGCTGTGGCCGTCGTGCTCCCACTGCACGAACTTGCCGGCCGGCCAGCCCTTGAACCACCGCGGCTCGTAGTGGATGCCGTCGCCGGCGAGGAAGCGCTTGCCGACCAGGCCGACGATGTGGCCGTCGGCGACCAGGCAGACCGCGTTGTAGTTGGCGGCCCGGTGCATGATCGGCAGGCCGAGCGCGACGATCATGCCCTTCGTCTCGGGCAGCAGCTCCTGCAGGACGCGCCACGACTCGAGGATGGTGCCGCGGCTGAAGAACGCGTCCTCGCAGCCGTAGCCGGGGATGCACAGCTCGGGCAGGCACAGCACTGCGACGCCCTGCCGGCGGGCCAGGCGGATCGCCTCGAGGATCCTGGCCTGGTTGCCGTCCCAGTCGAGCGGCGTCTGGTTGAGGGCGGCGGCGGCGACGCGGACGAGGTGCATTCAATGTCTCCGGGGACAGGGTCTAAAGGACATGTCCTGCGAGGTGGGGCGCGAGCAGGGGGGCGACCGAGGCGACCCGCAGCGGCGGCCCGACCGTCGGTTCGGCGCTCGCCAGGGCGCGGGCGCGCGGGTGGCTGTCGGTGCAGGCGATGGCGGAGAACAGGCCGGTGGCCTGCAGCTTGTGCAGGGCGTCGCCGGGGAACACGCCGTGGGTGGCGACGGCGGCCAGGCGGACGGCGCCGGCGCGCTGGTAGGCCCGGGCGGCGCCGATCAGCGAGCCGCCGGTGCGGATCATGTCGTCGTAGAGGATGACCGCCTTGCCGGCGACCTGGGCGTCGATGGCGGTGATCTCGGTGCGCTCGCCGTCGTGGCGGCGCTTGAACACGAAGGCGGCGGTGACCCCGAGGTCGTTGGCCAGCGACTCGACCCACTTGGCGCGGCCGGCGTCGGTGCAGGCGAGCACGAACGGCTGGCCGTCGGCGATGTCGAGGATCATGTCGCGGATGACCGGCTTGGCGTAGACGTGGGTGGCGACCAGGCCGGCCTCGAAGTAGTGCGGGATGCCCTCGGAGTGGAGGTCGAGGAGGATGACGCGGTTGCCGTAGGAGGCCGGCGGGATGGCCGAGAACAGGGCGGCGCGGGTCTTGGCGGTGACGACCTCGCCGGGCTTGGCGGCCCGCTCCATGGTGGCGTAGCCGTAGTACGGGACGACGAGGGTGAGGCGGCGCGCGCCGTAGTGCACCGCGCCGCAGGCGAGGTCGAAGAGGGTGAGCGCGGCGGCGTCGTCGACGGTGCCGCCGATCAGGACGACGTCGCGGCCCTCGACCGGGGTGAGGAGGCGGAGGTAGCGCTCGCCGTCGGGGAAGGCGAAGGTGTCGATGTCGCCCGCCTCGAGCGCGGCCGTGCCGCACAGGGCGGCCTGCAAGTAGCCGTACTCCGGGGTGGCGAACACGAGCGGGCGGGTGGTCATGCGGCGGGGGAAGAGTACCCGGCGGCGAGCGCGTTGGCGACCTCGGTATAGGCGTAATCGCTGACGCGTTCGTCGATGCGCATGCGCAGGAGCGCCTTGCTGCGGCAGGTGTCGGCGAAGAAGAACGCGCGATCGTCGGCGCACGCGCGCGCGAGCGCCGGCTCGCTCGCCCAGCGGTCCCACTGGCGCTGGCAGATCCGCCGCACCGCGGGCCACAGCTGCGCCGGGTCGGGGCCGCCGGCGTCGTCGATCCAGCCGATCAGCGTGGCGAGGTGGGCGTGCACGAGGGTGTGGAGCAGCTTGCCCTGGGCCTCGGCGAGGTCGGCGGTGAGGGTGAAGGAGTCGGGCGCGAGCGCGGGGGCGTGGCCGGCCGCCGCCAGCCGCCCGCGGTGCAGCCGCACTCCGCCGAGGTCGCGCACGACGAAGCCGCACGGGCGCCCGGCGTGGACCAGGAGGGTGTTCTGCAGGTGCGCCTCGAGGGCGACGCCGTGGGCGGTGAGCAGGCGCAGGGCCGCGGGGACGAGCAGGTCGAGGTAGTCGGCGAAGAAGGCGGCGAGGCGCGCGCGCAGGTCGCCGGGGTAGCCGGCGGCGAGCTCGCGCAGGACGAGGTCGCCGCCGGGGCGGCGCTCGCCGAGGGCGGCGCAGACGAGGAGCTGTGGAGGGGATGAAGGGACATGTTCTCGGGGGAATGTCGTGAGGGACATGTCCTCTTGCGCATGTTTCGAGGGGAATGTCTCCAGGGACATGTTGTGGCGGACAGCGTGGAGGTCGCGGGCGAGGGCGGCGGGGTCGGGGCGGACGACGAGGCCGAGCTGGCCGGCGCGCTCGCCGTGGCGGGGGTGCAGGCCGGCGCCGGCGAGGTCGGGCTGGATCCGCAGGCCGCGGCGGGTGAGCGGGTCGGCGGCCTGGATCGCGCTCAGGAGCGCGGCGATCGCCGGGCCGTTGCGCACCGAGGCGGGCGAGACCTGGCGCCGCGCGCTGGTGGTGTGGACGTCGACGGCGAGCTTGAGGTGCAGGGCCGGGGCGGCGAGGGCGACGGTGCGCAGGCTGAGGAGGGCGCGCGCGCGCAGCGGCGGAGCATCGGCGAGGCGGACGACGCTGCCCCACAGGGGGCCGAGCAGGCGCGGCAGGCGGCGCAGCTGGAGGGCGTGCACGGGCAGGCGGACGAGGCCGGGCGGCGGGGCGGGGAACAGCTGGCGCGCGAGGTCGTCGTAGAGGTCCGGCGCGGCCAGCTGGGCGTGGTCGGCGGCGACGTCGACGGCGTGGACGGTCGCCTGGGCCAGCAGGTCGGGGCCGTGGCGCAGGTTCTCCCAGGCGCGCAGGCCGAGCCGGGTCTTGCTCATCGGGTGCCACGGGTGGCCGTCGACGACCAGGTTCTCGGGGTCGAGCGGGGCAGGCCAGGGCTGGCCTTCGGAACATGTCCGATGGCGCAGGTCGGCGACGAGCCGGGCGAGGGCGAGGTTCCAGCGGCTGTCGCCGAGCTCGCGGGCGAGGCGGGCCCGGGCGGCCGACGGGAGCGCGGGCAGGAGCCGCGGGAGGAGGTCCGGGAGGTCGGGGAGGTCGGCGGCGTCGAGGTCGGCGGCGTGGAGCTCGAAGGCCCTGAGCCGGCGCAGCGGGAGGCTCAAGGAACATGTGCGAAGGGACATGTCCTGGAGGTCGAAGGCGACGAGCCGCTCGCGCGCGCAGGCGAGGACGAGGCGGGCGCCGATCGCCCGGGTCGCGGCGTGCCAGTGGGCCGCGAGGTCGTCGGGGCCGGGCCGCGCGCCGAACGCGGCCGGCACGGCCCGCGCAGCGAAGGCGAGGAAGCGGTCGCGCTCGGCGAGAGTCACGTCGGCTGAAGCATGGCCTCGACGCGGGGCCACGGCGCGGGCTCGAACTCGGCGGTCGGGACGACCTGTGACACCGCCCACTCGACGACTTGAGCCGGACGCAGCGGGGGGAAGGGGACGCGGACCTTGGGCTTGGCGTCGAGGGTGGGCCCGATGTGACAGTGCAGGGCAGCGTGGCCGCAGGCGCCGAGGCCGTCGCGGTCCTGACCGTCGGGGGGGAGATGCACCGCGACGGCCCAGGGAGAGGCGTCGCGCCGGACGCCGCTCAACATGATGTTCATCTCCTGGAGGCGCTCGGCGCGGCGGTTGAAGCGCAGGAGGACGGCGAGCCGGGCGCTGCGGAGCGCCACGGCTTCCTGCAAAGGGAAAGGCAAGTCCTCGAGCTCGAGCGCCTCGCCCTCGCGTTCCCGGCCGAGGGTGTATTGCACCGTGTCGCTCCGCGGCACTCGTCCCTCCACCAATCGTGCTGGTGCGTCCCCCCGGAGCACCGCGTAGGGCTTTTCGGACAGCTTGCGCAGGACCCGGCGGACCTCGTTCGCAGCCTCGCGGTCGTTCATGGCGCGCAGCGCCCCGTGCTGCCGATAGAGGTCGAGCCACGGGTTCATGGCTGCTCCAGCGTCATGGCCCAGAAGGCGCGGGTGTAGTTCTCTTGCGAGCGTGGGAGCTGACCCGCGCGCCAGGGGACGAGCCAGTCCTCTGGAGGTGCGCCGGCTTCGTCCGTGAACGCGGCGCGCTCGGCGTCGACGTCGAGCTCGGCGAGCTCCTCGGGATCGACGTCGTTGCCGCTGGCCCAGCTCCAGGCGCTCGGGGCCTCGGTAGCGAGGGTGCGGTGACCGTCGCCATGGCGGAGCAAGAAGAGGACGATCGGCTGGGTACGCGGAGGATCGAGCGCCTGATCGCGGCAGGCGTCGAGGTCACGGACGACTTCCGCCTCGTCGCTCGGAATCAGCAAGGCCATGCGGTTCGGCTCTCGGAGCGCCTCTGCGACGGAGGTCGTGCGAAACGGAGCCGCGCCTGTGGGCACCAGGCTTTCGACCTCTTTCACGAGCCAGTCGCGCAGGTCGAGGTCGGGGCAGGTGACGATCGTCAGGCCCCCCTCGTCGCGCGCGAGCGCCCCGGCCAGGGCTACGCCGGGTTCACGCACCCGTTCCGTCTCCGAGGAGAGGCCGCACGAGCGGGTGGATGTCCATGAGGTATCCGGTGGCGAGCTGGCGCTCCAGCAGGACGCCACGAGCGAGCAGGCGGATCTTGCGATCGAGCTCCATCTCGCGGCCGTCAGTGCCGTCGTACCGTTGCAGCGCCGCGGAATCGCCGGGAAGAAGCATGCGGCGGAAGCTGTCCTTTTGGTCAGCTACGGCGTCGGCTAGATCTCGCTCGTCCGGCCATTCGTCGCCGCGGCGGATCTGAGCGTATTGCGCGGCGTCGGCCATGAGCTGCAAGAATGTACGCGGCAGCCCGCCGCTCCACTTCGCGGCCGCCAGCAATAGATTCCGCCGCTCGGTCACGGCATTGACCAGAGGAGCCCGCTCGGCGCCACCGAGCGTGCCGGTGATCGCTGCAGGGTCGAATGACTCGCTCGGGAGGCCGAGTCGTCCGGCGAGAATGTCGAACAAGAACTGCTGTCCGGCAGCGCCGGCGGGGCCGTCCACCGCCGGCGCGGGGAGCGGGATGAAGCGCGAGCCCGGCGGCAGGCTGTCCTCGGCGACTCCGAACGCGACGAACCACGGCACGACAGCGACGATATCGACTGCGTCGTCGAACTGCCCGAGACTCGCCAGCACTTCGTAGGACTGCGGAGATTGCGGCAGCTTCTCCAGGCCGTCGAGCAGGAGCGCGATCCGCCCCTGAGTCGATCGGCGCGAAATCTCGCCGATGGCTGCCCGGACAAGCGCGACGGGGCTCGCGGTGAACGAGATCGGCCCGCTCTCCACCCCGCTCGAGAACTTCTCGGACAATACTCCCGCTTTCATCAGCGGAGCCGCGAGGCTGGGGGAGACCTGGAGACCCAACGATCCGATCGCAAGCGCCACGAGCTTTCCGGCGACGCGAAGAAGCAGTTGGTCGGGTGTGAGTTGCCGGATGTTCTCACGGCGATCCAGCTGGACCAGGCATGCCACGCGAGAGCCCTGCAGCAGCGCAGCGAGCCGTGCGAGCTCGGTGCTCTTGCCGACGCCCACCGGGCCACCGACGAGGATGGTCGAAGCTCCCGTGGCGAGGAGTCGAGCGAGGCGTTCAGCGTAACCGGAGGGCGGGGAAATGTAGCCCGGCTCGCCCGGGTCGAGCGGTCGGTGAGGGGCCAGCGCCTTCCAGTTCAGGGCCATGGGCTTCGGTTGATTTCTTACCGCCTCGGGTACAAGCGGTCAACGCGCTCAGCCGCCGCGGTGCAGCTCCAGGCCGAGTTCGCCGAGCATGAGGGCGGAGGACAGGAGGAGGACCCAGGCGATCCAGCGGCGCAGGTGGTCGGGGTCGAGGCTGCCGGTGCGGCGGGCGCCGAGGTTGGCGCCGAGCAGGGTGAGCGGGGTGACGACGGCGAAGGCGGTGAGGTCGACCTGTCCTTCGAGGAAGGTGGCGACGCCGGCCGACAGCCCGGTGACGGCGCCGATCGCCATGTTGGTGCCGATGGCCACCGGCGGCGGGACCCGGGCGTAGCGGATCATGGCCGGCAGGCGCAGGCTGCCGAGGAGGAGGCCGACGAGGCCGGAGATCGCGCCCAGGACCGCTCCGACGACGATCTCGGCGAGGATGGCGAAGCTGCGCGAAGAAACATGTTCCGAAGGACCGGCCGGATCGGGCGGGCGGCGCAGCATGCCGGCGCCGGTGAGCAGGAGGACGCTGGCGATCGCGGCCTTGAGGACGCGGGCGTCGACGCTGCCGGCCCAGCGCGCGCTGGCGAAGGCGGCCAGCGCCGAGGGGACCCCGACCGTGGCGAGCAACCAGAGGCTGACGCGGCCGTCGCGGGCGTGCCGCAGGGTGCCGGTGAGGGTGCCGGCGGTCGAGATGGCGAGGCTGGTGGCCGCGCCGGCGACCGGGCTGCCGAGGAGGTAGACGAGGAGGGCCACCCGCAGCTGGCCGAGCACGAGCCCGACCGTGGCGCCGATGTAGCTCAGGCCGAAAGAGACCAGCGCGATGAGCGCCAGCGCGAGGATCTCGGTGGAGCGCAGGCGCCGACGCTAACACGCGCGCCGCAGGCCCGGCGAGGCGGGCGAGGCCGAGCCGGCGAGGTGCGGCAGAGTGCAGCGGCGCGGCACGATGGACGCGCGTGGCCGATCCGCGGCGGGCACGGGGGCGTCGATGCGAAGTGCTGCGCGAGTGGTCGGCGAGGTCGCCACGTGAGACCGGCGCTTGCGCGAGGGAGGATGCGGCGAGGCCGCGACGTGAGAGCGGCGCTTGTGCGAGGGTAAATGCGGCGAGGCCGCGACGTGAGACCGGCGCTCGTGCGAGGCGCGGGCTCTCGTGGGGGTCCGGTGAAGGTCGCGTGAGGTCGTGTTCATGCGGGGCGGCGATCGTGTCGCGGGCGAAAGGGGGCGGCCGCTTGACAGGCGGGCGCGCCGGGGCGGACGCTGCGTCCGCGTGACGGATCGCGGGGACACGGCGGCGGCGGAGGAGCTCGCAACAGGGCTCTCAGGGCCGCCGAGGCCGCGGTGGGTGGTGATCCACTGGACTCCGGAGGCGCTCGGGCTGGTGCGGGCGATCGCGGCCGCGGAGCCGTCGCCGGAGCTGACGCTGATCGGGCCGGCGCCGGCCGCCGAGGTCGCGGCGGCGCTGGCCGAGTTGCCCGAAGGACATGTCCGAAAGTACTGGCAGGGCTCGGCCAGCGGCGGGGTCGAGGCGCTGGCGCGCTTCTTCGCCGACACCGCCGGGCTGCCGGCGGCCGACGCGATCATCGTCCTGCCGCTGCGCGGCCACGGCGAGACCGACGCGTTCTCGCGCCTGGTGTGCACGGCGATCCAGCGGGCTTGCAAGGGCAAGCCGCCGCACGTGGTGGTGGCGGTCGAGGACCCGGAGGCGACCCACGAGTTCGAGGGCCTCGGGGTGGCGACGATCTTCTATCCGGGCTTTTTGCGCGCGGCGCTGTTGGCCCACGCGTGCGTCGACCTCGGGGCGTTCCGCTTCATGCTGGCGCTGCTCGGCGGGCGCCTGCGCGTCGAGACGTGGCCGGTGCCGCCGGAGCTGCGCGCGCGGACGTTCCGCGAGGCGTGCCTCGACGTCGAGGTCGACCGCCGCGGCCGCCCGGTGACGCTGATCGGGCTGTTCGCGCCCGGCGAGGGCGGGCAGGAGTCGATGCTGCTGAGCCCGCCGCTGGCCCGCTCGCTGCGCGACGCGAGCGCGCTGCTGGTGCTGACGGGAGAGGCGGAGTGAGGCGCGCGGGCGAAAGCGGGCCGGCGCGCGCGACGGCTCCCGTCGACGCGGCGTCGTGGTCGGGTGCGGCGTCGCCGGGGAGCGAGGTCGCGCCGGCACGCGCCTCGTCTCGCGGCGCGAGGGCCGAGGCGGGCCGCCGGACGAGGCCTGGCGTTCGGGGCATGTTCGAAAGGACATGGCTGTTCGCGCCTGTGCTCCTGGGCATGTTCCTGCAGACAGGCGCGGCGCGGGCCGGCGAGGCGATCGTGGTCCGCTTCGGCTCGGGCGCCAAGAAGGGTGGGTTCGACGTGACCGCGCACGCGCTGGCCGAGGCGGCGCGCGGCGAGGGGCGGGTGGCGATCGCGCCGGAGTCGACGCGGGGCTCGTGCGACAACGTGCACAAGCTGCTGTCGGGCGAGCTCGACGCGGCGCTGGTGCAGTACGACGTGGCGGCCGAGGCGTACAAGGCCGGCCTGGCCGACGCGGACGCGGGCGACAGCGCGATCCCGAAGGGCGGGTGGATGTGCAAGCTGTCGCCCGAGGAGGCCGACAAGGCCGAGCTGCGGGTGGTCGCGGCGGTCTCCGACGCGGCGGTGCACGTGCTGGTGCGCCGGCCGGTGCGCCTCGACGACTTCGCCGAGATCGGCCGCGAGCCGCTGTTCATGGGCAAGGACGGCTCGGGCAGCTACGAGACGGCGAAGGTGATCCTCGGCGCGGCCGGGCACACGGCCGAGCAGCTGCCGCTGTTCATGGGCACGGCCGAGGAGGCGCTGGTGGCGATGAGCCGGCGCGAGCTGCTGACGATGCTGCGGACCACCGAGCCCGGGCACGCGGAGATCGGCGACGTGCTGGCGTCGGGTCTGGCGACCCTGAACCCGCTGCCCGAGCCGGTCCTGAACCGCCTGATCGACGGCTATCCGTACTACCGGATCTGCCCGATCGAGACCGGGACCTACCCCGGCCTCGAGTACAGCATGCCGACGGTGTGCGTGAGCTCGGTGGTGCTGGTGGCGACGCCGCGCGAGCGGCTCGAAGACGAGGCGTTCCTCGCAGACCGCCGGCTGGCGGTCGAGGCGATGATCCACGGGCTCAAGAAGCTCGCCAGCGACAAGCAATACGCGGGCCTCGGGGTCCGCGTCGAGTGGCGCGGGTTCGCCGAGCGCGAGCCGATCCCGCTCCACCCGGTGGCCGAGGTCCACGAGAGCAGCGAGCGGCGGCGGGCGTGGCTGCAGGGCGGGGCGTTCGCAGGGGCCCTGGGCGTGGCTCTGTACCTGGTCCGGCGGGCGCTGCGGCGGCGGCGGGTCCCGGGGGCCGGGCTCGAGAGCCAGCTGTCGAACCCGCTGGTGCCGTTCGCGGCGTTCGCCTGCGTGGTGACGCTGTCGACGTTCATCGTCTGGTCTCTGGAACATGACTCGAACGCCAGGTTGCGAACGCTGAACGACTCGTTCTGGGAGATGAACACGTTCGCCACCGGCAACTTCACGACGGACACGCTGAAGACGCCGACGGCGCGGCTGGTCGGGGCGGCGGCGACGATCCTCGGGCTGGGCCTTCTGGCGTGGTTCACGGCGACGCTGACCAACATCTTCGCGCAGGAGCAGACGCGGCTGTGGCGGCGGCTCAACAAGCACCTGGTGGTGCTGAACTTCCGCGAGGACATGCTGCCGCTGATCCGGCTGTTGCGCAGCCCGGGGCCGACGCGCCACCGGCCGCTGCACGTGGTGGTGTCCGACGCGCTGCCGCGGCGGGTGCGGCTGCAGCTGGCGCGGGTCAAGGCGCTGACGATCCACCACTCGAACCCCGAGGTGCCGGAGGACCTGGCCGGGCTGCGGCTGCCGCGGGCGTCGCGGGTGATCGTGCTCGGCGACGGCGAGACGAACGGGTCGAGCTACGATCCGCTGCGGATCGCCCGCGCGGTCCACCAGGCGTGCGCGCGCGACCCGATCGGCGGCGGCCAGCGGGCGCGGACGCTCGGAGTCGCGGCGACGTCGGTCGAGATCGCCCGCACCGCGCCGGCGCTGCCGGTGACTCTGGTCGAGACGTCGGAGGCGGAGCGCGAGGAGGTGTTCTCGCCGTTCGCGGCGTGGCTGGTGCCGGTCGATTGCCAGGCGCTGGCGCACCGCTGGCTGGTGATGGCCTGCCGCGACCGCGCGTTCGCCGAGCTGTTCAACCGCGTGGTGGCGTTCGCCGACGACAACGCCGAGGTCTACACGGCGCCGGCACCCACCTGGCTGATCGGACAGCCGTGGCGCAAGGCCCGGCGCGCGCTGCTCGAGGTCCAGGGCCGCGGGGGCGCGGTGCCCCTGGGGCTGTACCGCACGGCCGATCCGGGCGGCAAGGCGCCCGCGGGCGGGACGTCGCACGCGGAGCTGCGCCGGCGGCTGATCGTCAACCCGCGGCCCGACGAGACGGTGGCGCCGGGTGACCTCATCGTCGCGCTGTGCGAGGACGAGGCCGACCTGGTGCGGATCGTCGCCGAGAGCCGCAAGGGCGCGCCGTCGAGCTAAAAGGGGACGGGGCGGACGTCGGCGCGGTCGCGGTGGTTGTCGCGACACCGGCGAGCGGAGGGCGACCGGGGAGCGGACGAGTGCGCGGCGCGAGGCGGAACGGGTCGCAGGGGGTCGTAGCGACGCGAGCGAGCGAAGAGCGACCCGGAGAGCGTGAGCGTCGAAGCGGGGCGCGAGGAGGCGCGAGCCGTGGGGGCTCGCGCGCGGGGTCGCGTTCGCGCGGTTGACGGCGGCATGGGGTCGGTCGTATTCGGGCGGGATGCTGGCTCGTCGCGTCGTCTTCGCGGGGGTGTCCGTGCTCGTCGTCGGTTGCTACCACGGCGGTTCGGAGGTGACCGAAAGTACAGGTGCGGTCGAGACCGCGAGCGAGGCCGCGACGGCCGCGAGCGCGGCCACGGCCGGGTCCGCGACCGGCGAGACGGGAGGGCCGACGAGCAGCGGCGAGGCCTCGACCGGTGCGGCGCCGACGAGTACGGGCTGGCCGGGGACGACGACGACCACGGGACCCGATGAGATGTCCTCGGGGACAGATCCGGTCGACTCCGGGACGGCGAGCGAGGCGACCTCCGAGGCGACCACCGGGGCGCCGGTCGACCCGGTGGCGGAGGTGTGCGGGCGCTGGACGGCGGACCGTGCGGACATGTCCGAAGGGACATGGGACGGGGACGTCGCCGGTTGCCTGGCCGGGGACACCGGGGCGCCGGGCCGCGACAACGCGCTCAAGCTGGTCAACCTGTACCGCTGGCTGGCCGGGCTGCCGCCGGTCGGCCACGACGCGGGGCTCGACGCGAAGGCGCAGCAGTGCGCGCTGATGATGCACGCCAACGGGCAGCTGTCGCACGAGCCGCCGATGAAGTGGAAGTGCTACACGGCCGACGGGGCGCAGGCGGCGATGAACAGCAACATCTCGTCGACGCCGGGGGTGGTCGCGGTCGACCTCTACATGGTCGATCCGGGCAACGCGACGACGTTCGGCCACCGACGATGGATCCTCTCGAACGGGCTGGGGCCGATCGGGCTCGGCTCGACGGCGGTCAACTCGTGCATGTGGGTGATCGGCGGGCAGGGCGGCGGGAGCGCGACGTGGACGGCGTGGCCGCCCGCCGGGGTGGTGCCGATCGACGCGATCCACGTGCCGGAGGTGCCGTGGTCCGACGTCGACCAGACGGGCTGGACGATCCAGAGCGACGCGCTCGACCTCGGCGCGGCGCAGGTGAGCATCACGGAGGGCGGGGTCGACAAGCCGGTCCAGCTGACGACGCTCATGGGCGGGTTCGGCTCGGCCAGCGCGATCGCGATGACGCCGCAGGGCTGGGTCAGCGAGGCCGGCAAGACCTATACGGTGCAGGTGAACGGGGTGCCGCAGCCGTTCAGCTACGAGGTGCAGGTGGTGGCCTGCCCGTGAGGACAGGCTCTCGAGGGCATGCCATTCAGCGACGAGGTGCAGGTGGTGGCCTGCCCGTGAGGACAGGTTCTCGAGGACATGCCGTTCAGCGACGAGGTGCAAGTGGTGGCCTGCCCGTGAGGACAGGTTCTCGGGGGCATGCCGTTCAGTGCAGGCAGTGGTATGACCGTGAGGACAGGTTCTCGTGGGCATGCCCGTGGGGGCATGCCCTCGAGGACATGCTCGATCAGGCAGACGTGGTCTGGCGGGTGAGGCGGACCTCGATCGCGTGATCTTCCTCGCCGGTCGGCTTGATGTTGGTGGCCTCGATCACGAGGAGGTCGCCGTCGCGGCGGAAGGCGGTGCGCCAGCCCCAGCGCTCGGGGCCGGCGCGGTAGCTGCCGAGGACCGAGACGGCGGGGCCCGCGGGCCCGGTCGACCACAGGGGGGAGGCGCCGGTGTGGAAGGTGTCGATCCAGTACATGGTGTGCTCGTGGTCGTCGACGCCGAGGGTCATCTCGCCCCGGTGCGGCTTGCCGCAGCACACGCCGTCGTAGCGGAGGCGCGCGTAGCGACCGTCGAGCAGCGACTCGATCTCGACGCGCCAGGTGCTCACCTCGGGTTCGCCCGAGGGGTCGAGCCAGGTGCGCGCGGGGCCGGTCCATGAGCCTGTGAGTTCGGTGAGGGGGTGGGCCATGAGGCCTGTCATAGGCCATCGGCGGCGGGCGATCCACGGGCGATCCGCCGGCCGGGTGCTATAGTGACGGCGATGCGAGCGGTCCGCGGGTTGGTCGGCTTGGGGTGGCTCGGGCTCGTGGCGTGTCCCTCTCCGCCCGCGGACGGGGGCGGCGGCGGGGCCGCGACGAGTGGTTCGGGGGAGACGAGCAGTACGAGCAGTACGAGCAGTACGAGCAGTACGAGCAGCTCGAGCGGGACTACGGTGGCGCCGACGACGACGGCGCCCGCGCCCGACGCCGGCGCCGGGTCGGCGTGCGGGGCCCGCAGCCCGGAGGCGCTGATGGACTGCATCGACTCGGAGCGGTGGGCCGAGGACGTGGCGTTCATCGCGAAGTCGCGGCCGCCGGGATCGATCCACTGGCAGAAGGTGCAGGACCGCTGCGCGGCGGGGCTCGAGAAGGCGGGCTTCACCGTGGAGCGCCAGGACTACGGCACGGGCGTCAACGTGATCGGGCGGCGAGAGGGCACGGAGGCGCCTTCCGAGGTGGTGCTGCTGGGGGCGCATTACGATCACATCAGCGGGTGCCCGGGCGCCGACGACAACGCGAGCGGGGTGGCCGGGGCGCTCGAGGTGGCGCGGGTGCTCGGTCAGGCCGCGTTGCCGCGGACGCTGATCGTGGCCTGCTGGGACGAGGAGGAGCTCGGCCTGTGGGGCTCGCGGGCGTTCGCGGAGTCGTTCACGGGGGCGAAGCTGGCGGTGGCGTTCAACTTCGACATGATCGGCTACGCGAGCTCGGCGGAGCAGTCGCAGATCTTCCCGGGGCCGCTGGCGGAGCGGTTCCCGGGGCTGGCCGAGGAGCTGGTGGCCCACAAGGGGCGCGCCGACTTCATCGCGGTGGTCGCAGACTCGTCGGCAGAGTCGTTCGCGCTCGAGCTCGAGGCGCACGCGGAGAGCCTCGGCCGGCTGACCGGGGTGATGACCCTGACCGAGGCGGAGAAGCTCGACGAGGACGCGTTCGGGGTGCTCGCCAGGTCGGACCAGGTGAGCTTCTGGGAGCAGGGGCTGCCGGCCCTGCACGTGTTCGACACGGGGGTGTTTCGCTATCCGGCGTATCACTGCTTTTCCGGGCTCGACACCGCGGACAAGCTCGACCAGGCGTTCGCGGCCGACGTGCTCAAGGCGACGACGGCGGCGGTGGCGACGGCTGCGGGGCTGTAGGCGGATTCGCGGTCACGCTGGCGGCGGCGCTCGCGGGGGGCCGATGCAGGGCGAGCGCCGGGCGTTCAACCCCACTCGAGGTCGAGGACGAAGCGCCGCCACTCGCGCTCGAAGCGGGGCATGTCGCGGTGGCCGAGGATTTTTTGCAGGGTGGCGTAGCCGCCGGGATCGAGGTCGGCGCCGGCGACGAAGGCATGATAATAGTCGCGCAGGCGATCGCGCTCCTGTAAATAATAGCAGAGATAGCGGGCCTGGGCGTAGTTGGCGCCGGAGCGCCGGCCGTAGAAATCGTCGGAGTCGCCGGCGCACAGCTCGGCGAACGAGCGCAGGCGCTCGCCGCGGATCTCGGCCTGGAGGCCCGGGAGGCGCCAATTGGGGTAGCCGACGATCTGGCCGTCGCGCTCGCCGCATTGCTCGTAGAGCGAGGCCAGGCCCTCGTTGAACCAGGCCGGGCAGGCGGGGAAATTGGCGGCCATGAACGGGTGGACGATCTCGTGGACGAGGGTGCCGCCGCCGGTGCCGATGTTCATGATCAGGGCGGCGTGCTTCGGCGAATAATAGCCGTAGGGGGTGTCGGGCTCCTCGCCGAACAATTCGCGGGTGTTGCGGCCGTAGCTGGCCCGGTCCGCGAACAGGTAGACGTCGATGATGCGCGCCGGGTCGCGGGCGAAGTAGTCATGCTTGAGGCGGAGCACCGACCAGTGAATGGTGCGATCGGCCCGGCGCTGGACGTCGGCCGGCGGCTCGTCGCCGAGGACCACGAAGGGCGGCTCGACGAGGACGGTGAAGCCGCGACCGGCGTGGCGCTCGCGCAATTCGGCGGCGCGGGCGTCGAGGGCGGCGCGGGTGATGAGGGGCGGGCCGAGGGCCGCGGCAGGGATCGGCGGCGGCGGCGGGCCGGGCGCAGGGAGCTCGGGCTCGGGCTCGGGTTCGAGCGTACGGGAGGGCGCGGGCGGGGCAGCGGCGGGGCGATCGCTGCAAGCGCAGATGCCGGCGGCGGCGAGTCCGAGGGCGAAGTCTCGGCGGTGCATGCCGCGGTGGAGACGCGCGGGGCCGGGGGATGGGTCTGCGCGCTTTCGAAGGAGCGAGCAGGGGCGCGTGGTGGAGGTGAGGTCGGCGGCACCTTGAGACATGTCTTCGAAGCGGCGGCGGTCGGGCCGCGAGATACGCGGCAGTCTGCGCGCGGCGGAGATTGGCGATCTGTGCTTTGGGACAGGTCGATGCTGCGGCGGCGGCCGGGCGCTCGGGCTCGGTCGCAGTCGGTGGGCGGCGAGGTTTACCAGTCTGTGCTTTGGGACAGGTCGTCGCGCGGGGCGGGGGAGGACGCCCGGAGCGCGGCGCCGAGGCGAATGGCTGCTTCGCACCGCTCTGCCTCGCCGTCCGAGATTCGGGCCAGCGCGACCTCGTCGCCCGTGCGGGTCACGGCGACGAGCTCCCAGCGCTGGATGGCGCCGACGGGCCACCAGGTGGCGCGCGGGCTGCAGGCGACGGCTCGCAGCTCTTCGCGCGGCACGAACACGTGGCGACGGAGGCGCGCAGTCGCCCGGATGCCGTCGGGGCCGAGAGTGACTCGCGTTCGCCGGCCGAATGCCGTGACTGCGAACAGCACGAGGCCGACGGTCGCAAGAGCGCCGGCCAGCGCGACGCCGGCGCGCGCGACGAGGGCCAGCACGACCAAGCCTGCGGCGATCCGCTCGACGTGGTCGGCGATGGACGGGGCGGTGTGGAGGTCGACGACGAGGGGAGGCAGGGTCGCGGGGGGTGCGTCGGGGACCGCGTCGAGCACCTGCAGCTCGCGCGCGGCGGTGACGAGCAGCGGGGCGCCGAGAGCGGATCGCAGCGCCCGCGCCTGCGCGAGCGACTGCGCGAGCGCGCGGCCGAAGACGACCATGGCGAAGACGGCGGCGACGAGCGGCCACACCAGGTCGAGCTCGCCGGGGATCACCAGCACGCCGCGACGCGCCATGTTCACCGTGAGCAGCGCGGTGAAGTACAGGACGATCCACCCGCCGGCGGTCCAGATCCAGCTGGCGTACGGCCAGGGGATGCGCAGGGCGAGACCGAAGCGGCGCTGTACGGCCGCCTGCACGCGCTCTCCGGCGCCGACTCCCGGAGCAAGGCGGGCGCCGCACAGCGAACAGGTCTCACGGCTGCGACGCGCGGGGGCGGAGCACTCGGGGCAGGCGTCGATGTCGATCGCGGCGGGGTTCGGCAGGGCGGGCGGGCACAGGCGAGCCGACTCGAGCGCGGCGAGGATGCCGGCGGTGGTCGTGGTCAAGAAGCCGAACCACGTCAGCTCGAGCGATGCGAGCAGGCGGGCGTCGACGTGCAGCCACATCAGCGCGAGCACGGCGAGCGTCGCCGTCCATACGGGTCTGGCGCGGCGGAGACTCGCGCGCTGCTCCGCGAACACGAACTGCCGGTAGTGGGCGAGCACCAGCGACCACAGGGCCTGCACGCGCGCCGCGTCGACGCCGGCGCTGCCCCGGTAGTGCCCGCGGCGGCGCGACTCCTGGCTCCCGGCCCACGAGAGCGGCAGCGGCGATCGCGGCATCGCCGGCGAGTCTAACAGGTCGGCCGCGACGAGCGTATCGGGAGACTGCTCGCTGTCGTGGATGGGCGAAGCGAGCGGGCGACGCGGCTGGCGCAAGCGCGAGGATGGGCGCGGGTGGCGAGGTGGCCGTGCGCGAGCGCGAGAAGTCAACGTTTGTGCCACAGCCTCCGACCCGTCCTCCTGGGTCGGGCAGGCACATGACGCGGCGTGAGGTCGTCCGTGCGAGCGAGGCATGGCCATCACGCGCCGGTTCTACCTGTCCTCACGGACAGGTCATTCGTGAGGGGGGAAAGGCCCTCGCGCGAGACTCGAGTCCAAGGTTGTGCCACAGCCTCCGACCCGGCCCCCCAAAGAGGTGCTCGATCGAGGCCGACGCGGCGTGCGGCCGCCTGGGCGAGCGAGGCGCATGGCCAGCACGCGTCGATTCTACCTGTCCTCACGGACATGTCGTTCGTGAGCGGCCGGGAAGGCCCTCCGGGTCTTCCCGGTCCGGACCGGATCGACGTTGCGTAGACTGGGACCGATGAAAAAGCTCGGTTTTTCGCACGGCGTCGTCCCGCTCGTCTGTTCGCTGGTCGCTTGCCCTGGCAGTCCTGGCTCCGAGGAGACAGAGGCCCCGCCGAGCAGCGCCACGGTGGATCCCGGTGACAGCACCGAGGGCGCGTCGTCGACGATCGCGGGCACGACCGACGCGAGCACCGAGGCGACCCCGACGAGCACCGCAAACACGAGCGATGCGATGCCGACGAGTACCGACGCCAACGTGAGCACGGGTGACACGTCGAGCGGCGCGAGCACGTCGACCCGCGGTGATTCCGACCCGGGTAGCAGCGGCGACACGAGCGTCGGCACCACCGGCGTCGTCGGCGTCTGCGGCGACGGCGAGCTCGACCCTGGAGAGGAGTGCGACGACGGCAACGTGCTCGCGGGCGACGAGTGCCTGCCCGACTGCACGCCGGGCACGGGAGCCGCGTTGTCGCCGATCGAGCTGTCGACGCTCGAGACCGGCGGCGTGTACATATGCCTGACGCTGCTCGACGCGGCGGTCCTCGGCGCGCCCGAGCACGCGCTGGTGATCGGCGCGAGCGTCCTGAACGCCGACTCCCAGGCGCCGTACTCGGCGAAGATCGATCGGCTGCCGTTGCCGACCGCGACCCCGGCGGCGTGGAGCGTCGCTCACGACGGCGTTATGTTCGATCGCTGGATGCGCCACCTCGCGACCGCCGAGGACGGTGATGTCCTGGCTGCCGGATCGGTCACCGTCGCGCCCGAGGCGCCCTCGAGCTCGATCTTGTGGCTCGCGCGGTTCACGGCCGCCGGCGACCTCGTGTGGGCGCAGGACTTCGAGTCCATCGCCGGCCGGCCGGAGGACCTCGAGATCAGCCCGTCCGGTGATCTCGTGGTCCCCGGGTTCGATCCCGTGGTCGGTTCCTGGCTGCACGTCTTCGACGCCGACGGCGAACCGCTGTGGCAGCACGCGGCGCCGTTCTCCTCCGAGTGGGAGGTGCGCTACGGCGGCGCCGTCGTCGACGCCGAGGGGACGATCTACGTCGCCGGCTCCGGCGGCCCCGAGGACGGTGACTTCTCGCGCTTGACGCTCGAGTCGTTCGCCGGCGACGGCACACCCGGGTGGCAGGTCGAGGCCCCCGGGACGTTCAACCACGTGACTCCGGCCGACGTGGTGGTCACCGCCAAGGGAACGCTCGTCGTCGCAGTGACGCAGGGCAAGTGGTCCGGGGATGGCACGCCCGGGCTCGTGGGATTGTCCGCCGAGGGCGCCTTGCTGTGGTGGAAGGATCTGCCGAAGGCGCGGTCCTGGTCGGTCTACGACGGCTGGATCGTCGCGGCCCCCGGCAGCGGCGTGATCGTCCCGTGGGGCGAGAGTCAGGAGGACACGAGCAAGACGCGGGTCGTCCGCTACGGGGAGGACGGGGCGACGTTGTGGTCCTTGCCGCCCGTCGGGCTCAGGCCGCGCGACGCCGCGATGGGGCCCGACGGCTTGCTGTACGTGCTGCAGGACGGCCTCGTGCACCGCTTCGTGCCCTGACGGGGCTTCGGGGGGTGCGCGCTCGATATGTCTCGGGGGACAGGCCGTCGCCGGCGCTGCGCTCTGGCTCGGGGCGCCGGCGCCCCGGTTCGTGCCGCGGCAGTCGGCGGCCGTCGTCACTTCTGGACAGGATGTCCTTCGGGACATGTGATGTGAGGCGCGCGACGACGACGAGCTCGACGCGCGCGCATGGGCAGTCGTTACTGTCGTGACAGGATGTCCCTCGAGACAGGTAAAGTGGAGCGCGGTGATTCCGTGGATCGCCCGATTGATTTCATCGCACGGGGCGATCGCCCCGATGTCGGGCGCGTGGGGCTTTCAAGGAAGTAACCCGCGAGTAACGGTGTTCGAAGGCGCGAGCTGCCATCGTCGCGCGGCATGCGGAGGACGCACTTCTTCGGGCTCGCGGTGGCCGTCGTGGCCGGCTGCGCGGCTCCTGCTCCGCGCGAGGCGCCGACGCTGGCGCCCGCGTACGTGCCCACCGGGGACGGGCGCATGCAGGTGCGCGAGGACCTGTGGCCGCGGCTCGTGCTGGCCCGGGCGGAGCGCAGCGACGTCGAGGCGGAGATCGAGGGCGTGGGTCGCCTCGAGTTCGCGCCGGACGCGGCCTATGCGGTGCGGGTGCCGTTCTCGGCCTACGTCGAGACGGTGCACGTGGCCGCGGGCGCGCAGGTGCGGGCCGACGACGCGCTGGCGACGCTCCGCAGCGGCGAGGTCGCGCGGCTGCGCAGCGAGGTGCGGCGGCTGACCGCGACCCTGGCGGCGCGCCGCGACGCGGTGGTGCGCTTCAAGCAGCTGGTCGCGCAGGGGGCCGCGTCGCCGCGCGAGCTGGTCGAGGCCGAGGCCGAGCTGGCGGCCGGCGAGGCCGAGCTGCGCGGGGTCCGGGAGAGCTTGCGCGCGGCCCAGGCCGATCACCACGGCGCCGATCGCTTCGTCCTGCGCGCCAGCGCCGACGGCCAGGTCCTGCGCCGCACGCTCGACCCCGGCGAGCGCGTCAGCCCCGACGACCTCGAGCCGGCGTTCCTGATCGGCGACGCGGTCCGCCTGGTCGCCACAGTCGCGTTCCCGGAGCGCGACGCGGCGGCCGTGCGCGAGGGGGCCGAGTGCTCGTTCTTCGCCCCGGCCCTCGGCGCGGAGCGGTTCCCCGGCAGCCTCGTGCAGGTGGTCCAGACCCTCGATCGCGCGACGCGGACGGCGGTCGCGGTGTGCCGGCCCGAGGCGACGTCGCCGCGGCTGCGCGCGGAGATGGCGGTGCGCGTGCGGGCGACCGCGCGGGGCGCCGACTCGCTGGTGGTGCCGCGCAGCGCGGTGCTGCTGCGGCGCGACGCGATGGTGGTGTTCGTCGCCGTCGGCGAGCGCTCGCTCGAGCGGCGGGTGGTGTCGCTCGGCGCCAGCCTGGGCGATCGGGTGCAGGTCACGGGCGGCCTCGAGGAGGGCGACGAGGTCGTGATCGACAACGCGGTCCTGCTCGACGGCGAGCTCGATCGCCTGCTGTGAGGGCGGATGTTCGTCGCGCTGACCCGCTTCGCAGTCCGCCGCTGGCCGCTGGTGCTGGTCGGCGCGATGCTGCTGGCGCTGTACGGGTGGATGGCGCTGCGCGAGCTGCCGATCGAGGCGTTCCCGGACGTCACCGACCCGATGGTCGAGGTCGTCGGGCTCTACCCCGGGCAGGCGGCGGAGGAGGTCGAGCGCCGGGTGACGCTCGAGCTCGAGCGGGCCTTCGCCGGCACGCCGAAGCTGATCGACCTGCGCTCGGTGTCGGTGTTCGGCCTGTCGCTGGTGACGCTGACGTTCGCCGAGGGCACGTCGGACTTCGAGCTGCGGACGCTGGTGGCCGACCGCCTGCGAGGGGCGGAGCTGCCCGAGGGCGCGGAGGCGGAGATGGGGCCGCAGGCGACGCCGGTCGGCCAGATCTTCCGCTACACGCTGCACGGCGACCGCAGCCTCCGCGAGCTGCGGGCGCTGCAGGACTTCGTGGTCGAGCGCCGGCTGCGGGCGGTGCAGGGCGTCGCCGACGTGGTCACGTTCGGCGGCTTCGAGCGCCAGTACCAGGTGCGCGTCGACCCGGTCCGGCTGGCCAGCGCGGGCGTGTCGGTGGCCGAGGTGCACGCGGCGCTGGGCCGCAGCAACGCCAACGCCGGCGGCGGTTACGTGGGTATCGGCGCGCAGGAGTTCGTGGTGCGCGGCCTCGGGGCGGTGACGTCGCCGGCCGACCTCGGCCTCGCGGTGGTGCGCGAGGAGAACGGGGTGCCGGTCCGCGTGCGCGACGTGGCGACCCTGGTCGAGGGGGCGACGCCGCGGCGCGGCAGCGTGGGCCGCGGGGCGATCGACGAGGTGGTCGAGGGCATCGTCCTGCTGCGCCGCGGCGAGAACCCGAGCGCGGTGCTGGCGGCGCTGCACGAGCGGGTCGAGCAGCTCAACGACGAGATCCTGCCGCGAGGGGTCCGCATCGAGACGTTCTACGACCGCACCTGGCTGGTCGACGCGACGCTCGGCACGGTCGGCAAGAACCTGGCCGAGGGCGCGCTGCTGGTGCTGGCCGTGGTGTACCTGTTCCTTCGGACAGCTCGAGGGGTGCTGATCATCGGCGCGGTGGTGCCGCTGTCGATGCTGACGGCCTTCATCGGCCTGCGCTGGATGGGCCTGCCGGCCAACCTGATCTCGCTCGGGGCGATCGACTTCGGGATCCTGGTCGACGGGGCGATCGTGGTGCTCGAGGCGACGCTGCACGCGATCCACCACCAGCCGCAGCGCGACCGCGGAGAGGTGATCGAGGCGGCCGCCGGCGGGGTGGCGCGCGCGGTCGCGTTGGCGCTGCTGATCATCATCGCGGCGCTCCTGCCGATCTTCATGCTCGAGCGGGTCGAGGGCCGGATCTTCGCGCCGATGGCCTACACCTACGCGTTCGCGCTGCTCGGCGCGCTGCTGTCGGCGGCGCTGCTGGTGCCGGCGCTCGAGCGGGCGCTGCTGCGCGGCCGGGTCGACGGGGCCCCGCCGCGCTGGCTCTGCGCGCTCGGCCGGGCCTACGCGGCGCTGCTGGGCCGCCTGGTGGCGCTGCGGCGGGTCGCGCTGGCGCTGCTGGCGGCGCTGACGATCGGCCTCGGGATCTACGCGCGCGACATCGGCAGCGAGTTCCTGCCCGAGCTCAACGAGGGCGGCTTCTACATCACCGCGGTGTTCCCCTCGACGATCGCGCTCGACGACACGCGCCGCCACGTCACCGCGATGCGCGCGGCGATCCTCGAGCTGCCGGAGGCGACCGACGTGCTCACGCACATCGGCCGCCCGGAGGACGCGACCCAGGCGGAGGGGCCCAACAACGCCGAGTTCTTCGTCAACCTCGCGCCGGAGTCGGGCTGGCGGCCGGGGGCGTCGCGCCGCAGCCTCGAGGCCGAGCTGCGCGCGCGCTTCGGCGACCTGCCGGGGGTCGAGCTCAACTTCTCGCAGCCGATCACCGACCGCGTGTTCGAGACCATCTCGGGGATCATCGGCCAGGTGGTGGTGAAGGTGCGCGGCCAGGATCTGGCGGCGATGACGGAGGTCGCGGAGGCGCTGCGCGAGCGATTGGCCGCGGTGCCGGGGGTCGCCGACCTGGCGCTGTACCAGGCCGGCAGCGTGCCGCAGCTGCGCATCGAGCTCGACCGCGAGGCGCTGGCCCGCCGCGGGCTGGCGGTCGAGGACGTGCAGACGACCATCCGCGTGGCGCTCGGCAGCGCGGTGGCGACGGAGGTGTGGGACGGCGAGCGGCGCTATGGCGTGGCCCTGCGCCTGCCCGACGCGGTGCGGGCCGACCCGGAGGCGCTGCGCCGGCTGGTGGTGTCGGCGCCGGTCGACGGGGTGACTCTCGGCGAGGTGGCGACGATCGCCCTCGCGCCCGGCCGCGCGGCGATCTGGCGCGAGGACTTCACGCGCTTCGTGGCGGTGAAGTTCAACGTCCGCGGCCGCGACCTCGGCAGCACCGTGAAGGCGGCCCAGGCGGCGGCCGCCGAGGTGCCGCGCGGCGAGGGCATGCAGGTGGTGTGGAGCGGCGAGTTCAAGAATCAGGACCGGGCGATGCGCCGGCTGGCGCTGTCGCTGCCGGTCGCGCTGGCGGCGATCCTCGGGATCCTGTTCCTCAACTTCGGCCGGCTGCGCGCGACTCTGGTGATCGCGGCGTTCCTGCCGCTGGCGTGCCTGGGCGCGATCGCGGGGCTGCGCGTCGCCGGCGAGCTGTTCTCGGTCAGCAGCGCGGTCGGCTGCATCGCGTTGCTCGGCCAGGTGGTGCTGTCGGGGGTGGTGCTGTGCGGGGCGATCGATCGCGCGGCCGGGAGCGACGCGAGCTCGGCGTCGATCGAGGGCGCCCGCGCGGCGCTGCGCCCGGTGCTCCTCACCACCGCGCTGGCGCTGCTCGGTCTGGTGCCGGCGGCCCTGAGCCACGCGATGGGCAGCGAGACGCAGCGGCCGTTCGCGATCGCCATCGTGTCCGGGCTGCTGGTGACGACGCCGGTGATGCTGGTGCTGCTGCCGCTGCTCCACCGCGGCGACGCGCGCGCGCGGCGAGGTGACGCGTGATCGCGTGGGCGCTGGCGCTGGCGCTGGCGAGCCCGGCCGCGCAGGAGGTGGCGCCGCGAGCCGAGGAGGCGGCGGCGGACTCGGGCTTCTCGCTGGCGCAGGCGGTGGCGGCGATGCGCGAGGGTCACCCGCTGCAGGACTACGCGGCGGCGCGGGCGGACTGGGCCGGGGCGACGCGGGTGGCGGCGCGCCTGTGGGAGAACCCGGCCGTCAACTTCGATTACTTCCTCGGCGTGCGCTCGACCTCGTACGATCGCGCCGGCGCGCTGGTGGTCGGCGTGGCCCAGTGGTTGCCGGTGACGGCGGTGCCGCGGGCCCGCGGCGAGGTCGCGCGGCACGAGGAGCGCGCGGTCGCGGGCGACAATCAGCGGCTGCTGCGAGGGCTCGAGCTCGAAGTGGAGCGGGCGATGATCGGCCTGGCCGGGGCGCTGCGCACCGTGGAGGTCCACGGCGACGCGCTCTCTGACCTGCAGGAGAGCGAGCGCATCGTCGACGCGCGGGTGGCCGGCGGCGTGGCGCCGAAGTACGACGCGACGCGGATCGGCCTCGCAGTCGCGGCCGCCGAGGCCGCGTTCCGCAGCGCCCAGGCCGACGTCAGCGCGGCGCGGGGCCGGCTCGACGTCGCCGTGGGTCCGCGCGCGGGGCAGTTGAAGGGGGCGCCGCGCATCGATTTGTTCGCCGCCGCCGAGGTCCCGCCGGTGGCGACGCTGCAGGCGCAGATGATCGCCGGGCGGCCCGACCTGGCGGCCGCGCGGGCTCGCCTCGAGGCCGCGCGCGCGAGCGTGGGCGTGGCTCGCCGGGAGGTGTTCCCCGGCATCGGCCTGCGCGTCGCGGCGGGCTTCGGCCAGGGGCCCGGACAGGTCGACGTCGGCGCCGGCGTGACGGTGCCGCTGCCGATCCTGTCGCGCGGCCAGGGCTTCATCGACCGCGCGCGCGCCGAGGCCCGCGCGGCCGACAGCGTGGCGCGCACGCTGGTCCTCGCCGCCGAGCAGCGCCTCCGCGCCGCCCACGAGGTCGCGCAGCAGCGCAACGAGGCGTCGCGGCGGCACGTGGCGATGAGCCGCGAGGGCGCCGAGGTGCTGCAGCAGCAGGCGCAGGCCGGCTACCAGAACGGCCGCCTCAGCGCGTTCGAGCTGGCCGACGCCAGCCTCAGCGTCCGCGACATGCGCCTCCGCGACCTCGAGCTGGCGACCGCGGCCCGCCTCGCCGAGGTCGAGCTGCGCTGGGTGCTCGAGGTCGGCGGCGGCGAGCGGCCCGACGATTGACGCGGCGGCGCGTCGCGCCCGTGATTGTGCTTCCGGGACGAGATGTCCCCGAGGACATGTTCGAAGTGACAGCGATCGCCGGCCCGCGCGCGCCTGGCCGCGCGATCGCTGAGCTCGTGGCCGCGCTCGCCAGGGAGCGAGGGGTCTCTCTCCGGTGACATACCGTTCACGGGCTGGTACAGCCGCCCGGAAGTTCTCCAAGGGCGAGCGGGTCAGGCTGTGGTACGGATCAAACCATGAGCGACCCGACGATCGACGAGACCGAGAAGAAGACCCCCGCGCCGAGCGACACGCAGGCGGAGACGACGGAGATCCCCCCGGCGGATACCGATGTGAAGGTGCAGCCGAGGGCCGGTGGACACCAGGTCGGCCTCTGCCTGGAACTGGAGCCGTAAGACGCCGCTCTCGCTGGGACGCGTCGGTGGCTCCCAACCCTTGGAGGATTTCGGAGCGGCGCTGCTAGCGACAGGGCTCGCAGGTTTGGGTGCGCGCCACCGCGCTGGCAGGCGGCTCGGGAGCGCGAGCCCGAGACGAGATGTCCCCGGGGACAGCCGCCGATGGGCTGTCTCCGGGGACATGTTTTTCAGCGCATCGACGGCTGTCCCGCAGGACAGGTCGCGCTCAGCCCGGCTGGATCGAGCAGTAGCCGGCGATGCAGGTGCCCTCGCCCTCGCAGCAGGCGGCGTCGACCTCGCAGGAGTCGCCGATGTGCGAGCAGGTGTCGGGCTTGTCGGAGCACACGGCCGGGTCGCCGTAGCAGAAGCCGTCGCAGCAGTCGAAGCCGGCGTTACAGCCCTGGCCGAGCTGCTTGCAGGGCGAGAGCGCCCACTCGCCGCGCATGTTGGAGTTGTTCAGCTCCTGGCCCGGGAGCCAGAAGGGCGGGTGGCTCGGGTCGGTGCCCGGGGTGATGTTGCCGTCGATCGCGGTGACCCACAGCTGCTTGCGCCGGGTGGCCGGGTTGGTGTCGGTGAGCGTGTTGCCGTACTTGCGCTCGGAGCCGATGATGAGCCACGAGTAACCGCCGACCGAGACGGGCAGGAAGGTCGGCTCGTAGGTGGTCTGGTCCTGGCCGGGCTCGATGATGCCGAAGCGTTGGCCTTGTCGAGGCGGACCACCGAGCTGCCGTCGAGGTTGGTCAGCCAGACCTCGGTGACGGCGGCGCGGGTGCGGGCCTGGTTGAGGCGGTTGAAGGCGATCCACTGCGAGTCGGGCGAGAAGGTCGGGAACGTGGTGGTGGTGAGCCCGGGGATCTTGTCGACGATCTGGTGCGCGTTGGCGAAGGAGTTGGTCATCAGGTCGACGTCGACCAGCCACAACTCGCTGTTGTTGAAGTCGAGCCAGTTGCCGTCGGTCTTGCGGGCGAACGCGATCTTGGAGCCGTCGCTCGACCACACCGGGTGCTCCGGCATGCCGCCGGGCACCGTCAGCTGCGCGAGCGGGGTGGCGCTGTCGAAGGTGGTGAGCTTGAGCGCGCCGCTCTCGTCGGACTGGCCCCACACCACGTGCGAGCCGTTGGGCGCGATCGCCTGGAAGCCGGAGGCGAGGTCGGGGTAGTAGAGGACGTTGCCGGAGGCGGCATCGATGGTGCTCCACGGGCTGTAGCCGCCGTGGAAGCTGGCGGCGATCCGCGAGCCGTCCTTCGACACGCTGTGACAGGCGACGCAGGCGACGCCCGGCGGCTTCTGGATGAACTGCTCGGGCGCGGTGGCGCCGATGTTGAGGCGCACGACGTTGCCGTTGTTGACCTCCCAGTAATAGACGGTGCCGGTCAGGTTGGCCGGGGCGATCGTCCAGGTCTGGGTCTTGGCGAGGTAGGCCTTCTGACCGTCGAAGCGGGCGATGTCCACCTTGACGTCGCCCTCGGTCGAGGCGGTCAGCTTGAGCCAGATGTCCGTCGGCAGCTTCGGGAAGTCGAAGCGCGACGGCGGCGGGACGTTGTGCCAGCCCTTGTACTCGAAGAACTCGCTGTAGGCGTGGATGTAATAGAGGTCGTTGGCGCCGCCGCCGTCCCACTGAATGGTGGGACCGATGAGGCCGCGCGGGAACACGGTCTTGTCGTACGGGTAGAGCAGGACCATCGCCGGATCGGGGTCGACGGCCATGCCGAACAGGTCCTTGGTCTCCGGCGGGACCGGGTTGGGCTCGGCGTTGAACAGCAGCTTGACCGTGGCGCTGGTGGTGGCAGCGGGCAGCTCGCCGGCGCCCTCGAAGGTGACCGTGCCGACGCCGCCCGCGAAGCCGGTGGCGCTGAGCATGCCCGACTGATCGCCGATGCCGGCGAGGTCGAGCTTGTCGAACGACCAGGTGCCGGTGACGGGGATCTTGATGCCCTTGTTGGTGACGCCGACGGCGCTGTACTGGGTCGCTGCCGGGACCACGCCGTCGACGACGGTGATGATCGCGTCGAGCGGATCGATCTCGATCGAGACGACCATGCCCGGATCGTCGCCGGTGGTCGCGGTGGTCGCCGGATCGACGGTGGTGCCGTTCGTCGTGCCGGTGGCCGAGCCCTCGGTCGGGTCGCCGACGCTGCCGCTGGCGCTCGGGTCGGCGGTCGTCGGCGCCGAGGTGTCGGTGGTGTCGCTGCCGCCGGCGGTGTTGCCGGTGCTCGGAGTGGTGGAGGCGGTGATGACGGAGCTGTCGCTCTCGGCGGGGCGATTGGGGTCGCCGCAGGCGAGCAGGCCGGCGGCCGAGAGGAGCGCCACAAGATTCCAACGCATGCGGCGATTACAGCGAAGTTCCCCGGCCGCGGCTACACGGAGATCCCCGGTACGACGCGAGCCCACGCGAGGCCCGCGGGCCGGCGCGGTCTGCAGGCGCGTACGTGGGGCTCAGGACTTCAGCGGCTCGCGCGGGGCGACGATGTCGCGCGCGAGGCCGACGAGCGCGAGGCCGCGGATCATGAGGTAAGTCGGGTCGAGCTCGAACCACCGTCGACCGTGGGCCGCGGCGCGCTGGTGGGCGTGGTGATTGTTGTGCCAGCCCTCGCCGAACGTCAGCAGGGCGACCCACCAATTGTTACGAGAGTCGTCGCGAGTCTCGTAATTGCGGTAACCCCAGCGGTGCGCGGCCGAGTTGACGAGCCACGTCGCGTGATACGTGAAAACGAGGCGCACCGGGACGCCCCACACGACCCAGCTCCAGCCCTGGCCGAACCACGCCTCGCCGACGACGTAGAGCAGGACCGCGAGGACGAACTGCGGGACGTAGTGCCAGCGGTCGAACCACCGCATCACCGGGTCGCGCAGGAGGTCGCGGGCGAACGCGCGCTCGGCGTCCTCGTCGGCGCGCATGAAGACCCACAGCATGTGGGCCCACAGCAGGCCGCGCCTCGGCGAGTGCGGGTCGTGCTCCTGATCGGACCAGCGGTGGTGCAGGCGATGCTTGCCGACCCACAGCACCGGGCTGCCCTGCCAGCTCAGGGTGCCGAACAGGACGATGACGTACGTCAACAGCCGCGGGACCGCGAAGCTGCGGTGACACAGCAGGCGGTGATACCCGAGGCAGATGCCGACGCCGCCGGCGAGCCACCAGAGGACGAGCGCGACGCCGAGGCCGCTCCACGAGAAGGTGAAGGGGGCCGCGACGACCGCCAGGTGCATCAGCCCGGCGCCGATCACGTGACTCCACATGAGTCCGCCGACTTCGGGCGAGCTGGTGGCCGGCGGAGGGACGAACTCTTCGACTTCGACTGCCGTGGACAAGGCGACCGCAGGCTAGCAGCCGCGAGCGCAGGTCTCGACGGCCGGGCCCTGCCGGCCGTGCGCGTCGACGCACGTCGGGTCCGCCGCCCGTGCCGGGCCGGAGGCGATGAGAGACCTCCCGTGCGGCCGGCGCCGATCGAGCCCGATGCCCGCGTCGGCGGGTTATTCTGCCGTCCATGCGAACTTCGTCCTCGCCCGCTATCGCGCTCTCCTGTCTGCTCGCTTGCGGCGACGGCGGCGCGGCCCAGACCGTCGGAGCCTCGATGTCCTCCAGTGACACAACCATGACGGACCCGTCTTCGACCTCGACGACCCTCGGGCCGACCAGTGCGACCTCGGAGGACACCGGGACGGCGGGCGAGTCGGAGTCGGGGACGCCGACGACGACGGCGCCGACGACGAGCACCAGCACGAGCACGAGCACCAGCACGAGCACCACCACGGGCACGACGGAGCCCGATCCGGGCACGAGCACGAGCACCGGCACGACGGAGCCGGTCGATTCGACCACCGCCGAGACGACGACGACGACGACGACCGGCGAGACCGGCGAGACGACCGACGACTCGACCACCGGCGAGCCCGAGCCGTGCGCCTGCCCGGACCTCGAGGTGCCGCTCGACGACGGCATCTTCGTGCTGTCCGACGACGCCGAGCTGTGGAAGTACTTCCCCGAGACGAACGAGTTCACGATGCTGGGCGCGATCGGCTGCGGCATGACCAATACGTTCTCGATGGCGGTCGACCGGCTCGGCTACGCGTGGGTCCAGTTCAACAGCACCGGCGCGCTGCGCAAGGTCGACGTCACCAACGTCGCCGACTGCAGCGACCCGGGCTTCGCGCTGAACCAGCAGGGGGTCAAGAATTTCGGCATGGCGTTCGTGTCGAACAGCGAGAGCGACAAGTGCGACCGGATCTACGGCAACACGTACAGCGGCTTCGGCGGCTACAGCGAGGGCCCGAACATCGGCGACTTCATCACTATCGACCCGAACAACCTGGGCCTGTCCAAGCTCGGCAAGACCAACTTCGACGGCGCCGAGCTGACCGGCACCGGCGACGGGCGGGCGTTCATCTTCGGCGGGCAGTTCCCGTCGAAGCTGGTCGAGGCCGACAAGGCCACCGGCGCGGCGCTGTCGGTGCTGCCGCTCAACGGGCTCGAGATCAACAACGGCGCGTTCGCGTTCGCCTTCTTCGCCGGCGACTTCTACTTCTTCACCGACAGCGACAACGACCTCTTCAACTCCGAGGTCACCCACCTCGACTATGACGACAGCGACATGAACGGCCAGCAGGACCTCACCGTGCTGACCGAGAACGCGCCGCTGCTGGTGGTCGGCGCCGGCGTGTCGACGTGCGCGCCGGTGATCCCGATGTGAGCCGAGGATGACGGACGCGAAGCAGCGGGCGGCGACGGCGGCGCTGGCTCACGTGTCCGAAGGGACAGTCGTCGGCGTGGGCACCGGGTCGACCGTGGCCCACTTCATCGACGCGCTGGCGTCCTGCAAGATCGCCGGCGCGGTGGCCAGCTCGGAGCAGACGGCCGCGCGCCTGCGGGCCCGCGGGATCGCGGTGCTCGACCTCAACGCCACCGGGCCGCTGCCGCTGTACGTCGACGGCGCCGACGCCTGCGACCCGCAGCGGCGCCTGATCAAGGGCGGCGGCGCGGCGCTGACCCGCGAGAAGATCGTGGCGGCGGCGTCCGAGCGGTTCGTCTGCATCATCGACCCGGGCAAGCGGGTGGCGCGGCTCGGCGGGGTGCCGCTGCCGGTCGAGGTCATCCCGATGGCGCGCGAGCTGGTGGCGCGCACGATCGCCAGGACGACCGGCGGCACGCCCGTGTGGCGCGAGGGCGTGGTGACCGACAACGGCGGGTGGATCCTCGACGTCCACGGCCTGGTGATCGACGAGCCCGCGGCGCTCGAGGCGGCGCTCGACCAGATCGCCGGGGTGGTCAGCGTCGGCCTGTTCGCCCGCCGGCCGGCCGACGTGGTGATCGTCGGCGACGACCCGCCGTGGTCGTGGTGATGGATGTGTTTTGGGGACATGTCTGAATCGACATGTCTGAAGAGACCTGGATATCGGGACACGCTCACTCGGGGTTGTCCTTGAGCCAGGCCTCGTAGGCCTTGAGGTCGACGTCGCAGACCTTGGCGTACTCGGCGGCGATCTGCTTGCGCTCCCGGGCGCGATCGGCCTCGGACCGGCCCTGCTGCTGGCGCAGGGCGTCGAGGGCCTCGAGCACGTTGCGGAAGTAGGTCCAGCGCTTGGGCTCGTCGACGGTCGGCGGCGGGGTGCCGGCGCAGTAGCGGGCCAGCCAGGCGCGGGCCTCGGGCAGCTTGCCCTGCTCGCGCAGGGCCGTGGGCATGGCGGGCAGGCAGCTCTGCAGCATCAGCGACACCCGGTCGGGGCCGCGCGCCTCCTCGGCGAAGCAGCGCTCGCTGAAGCGGGCGTGATCGCCGACGAGGAAGGCGTCGCGCACGTAGGTGTCGCGCTCGAACTCGGAGCGCGACGGCTGGGCGCGGTCGCAGCCGTACATGTCGACGAAGATCTTCTGCAGTCCCTCGGGACATGGCACTTCGTACAGGTCGATGATGTGGCCGTCCTTGTTGGGGCCGACGTTGCCGCGGCGGGCCCGCATGCCCTTGGGGATGTCGCCGTCGAACGGGCGAGTGCCGTCCTCGCACTCGGCGTCGGCGACCGCCACGTAGGAGCCGGTGGTGCCGCAGGTCGGCAGCGGGTGATCCTTCGACGAGCCGGGCGGCCCGGGGGGCGGCGCGGAGCGATCGGGGGCCTTCAGGTCGGCGATCCGCTCGCGATCCTCGGCCCGGCTGTCGCGGCCGGCTCGCGGCCCCCCGGGGTTGGCGAAGGCGCCCGACGTGGTGGTGGTCGGATCGAGGGGCGAGTCGTCCGCGCCGGCGATGGGGGTGCCGAAGGCGCCCGACTCGGTCGCCGCGGGGCCCTTCGCCCGGCCCGACCCCGACGTGGTGGCGGTCTTGCAGGCGGGCAGGCAGGCGAGGGCGAGGAGCAGGAGCGGACGTCGCATGCGCGGGCCAACGTAACACGGGGCCGGGCGAACAGCCCCGATGCGGGCGGGTGAGCCCGCGGGCGGGGGCGGACGGGCTCGCGCGGCGGAGCGCAGTCGCGGGGGAGCGGGCCTCGCCGGATCGACGCGTCGGGCGGGCCCGGCTGGCGGCTCGCATGGCCGCGAATGCGTCAATGCGGGTGCTGCGGCAGGTCGTCGGTGATGTCGTAGTAATCGCCCTTGTCGGCCACGTGGATGTGCATGGCCAGGCGGGCGTGCGTCGGCGGATCGAAGGCGCCCATGGCGACGGCGATCTTTTTGCTGTGGATGGGGTCCCAGAACAGCCACGAGCCGCAGGTGGAGCAGAAGCCGCGGCGCACCTTCTCCGACGAGCGGAACCAGGTCAGGCGGTCCTCGCCGCGGATCGTCAGGGTGGTGCGCGGGACGTCGGTCGACGCCCAGTAATGGCCCGACTGCTTGCGGCACTGCGAACAATGGCACGCGTTGGGCGGGGGCAGCGTCCCCGTGACCTCGAAGGTCACGGCGCCGCAGAGGCAAGATCCGTTGTGCATGGCGCTCCTGTCGTTGCGGCTCTCGTCTAGCACGGGCGACGGTCAATCGGGGCAGGCGGCGAGGTCGGCGATCCAGGCGTCGATCAGGGCCGCGCCCTCGCTGTCGACGACGCCGGAGCCGACGGCCGGCATGCGGGTGCTGCCGAGAGTGTGCATGCGGGCCGAGAGGATCGATCGCGCAGGATCGCCGGGGGTCAGCAAGGTGGCGTCCTCGAGGTCGAGGTCGCCGGAGCGCGGGGTGGCCTCGCACAGGTTCATCATCGCGGCGGGGACGTCCCGGCGGAGGTCGAGGCGGGCGCGGCCGCTGGGGGCGTCGGGGCGGTGGCACTGCGAGCAATTGGCGTGCAGGTAGGCGCGGGCGCGCTCGGCCAGCGGGGCGTCGCCGGCGGTCGCGGGCAGCGGCGAGACCGCGGGCGGGTCGGTCAGGACGCCCTTCGAGGCCAGCAGGAGCAGCTGATCGACCGGTTCGCCGTCGTCGCCGGGGACCTCGCGCGCGAGCTGGGCCAGCTCGAGGCCGAGGGTGCGGCCGGCGGCGCGCGAATGGCAGTACATGCAATCGGCGCGGTCGGGGAAGATCCACGTCCGGTCGCCGATGACCCGCGTCTCGCCGGCCTCGAGCAGGCGCGCGTCGCCGCCGTCCTCGTCCCAGGCGTAGCTGTAGCCGGCCCACTCGCCGTCGCCGTGGTGCACGAACAGGCGCGTCTCGATCGGCGCGCCGGCCAGCTCGAAGGTCTTGACGACCACGCTGCCGGTCGGCAGCGCGAGGTCGCCGTCCTCTGCGACCTCGGCGGCGCGGCCGGGCGGCAGGAACATCCACCGCGTCTTGTCGGCGCCGTCGGACCAGAACGGGACGTTGAGCGCGTAGGCGGCCGCGCCGGCCGGCGGGCGCCGCGGGTCGGCGACGTCGAGGCAGCCTGTCTCCGAGAGCATGTCCGGAAGGCCAGGGCCCGTGGACGGGGTCGCGGCGCGCAGGCGGTAGATCCCGCCGCCGTAGGCGAGGGCGTAGAGCTCGCCGTCCTGGTCCTCGGCGAAGGCGACGGTGCCGCGGACGCCGGCCTCGCCGAGCACGACCGGCGCCGCGCCCTCGGCGACGCCCCACAAGGTCTGGCCGTAGAAGTCGGTGTAGACGAACAGGCCGGCGGCTTCGGGGACGGCGGTGCCGCGGTAGACGAAGCCGGCGATGACGGAGGCGCCGCCGGTGTTGCGGTACTGGGCCACCGGATCGACGAGGCCGGCGCCGGCGCAGACGTCCTGGCCGAAGCAGTCGAGGCCCTCCTTGATGTTCCAGCCGTAGTTGCCGCCGAGGACGATCTTGTCGACCTCCTCCCACACGTTCTGACCGACGTCGCCGGCCCACAGCTCGCCGGTGGCGCGATCGAAGTTGAAGCGCCACGGGTTGCGCAGGCCGAGCGCGAAGATCTCGGGGCGACCGCCGCCGGCCGCGTAGGGGTTGTCGGTCGGGATGGCGTACGGCTCGCCGGCGTCGACGTCGATGCGGAGGATCTTGCCGAGCAAACTGTCGGGGTCCTGGGCGCGGTTCTGCGGGTCGCCGCCGGCTCCGCCGTCGCCGAGGCCGAAGTAGAGGAAGCCGTCGCGACCGAAGCCGATGTCGCCGCCGTTGTGGTTGGTGTAGGGCTGATCGACGACGAGGATCGACTCCTCGCTGTCGAGGTCGAGGCCGAGGCCGTCGTCGGTGTGGAAGCGAGACAGGCGCGACTCGAACACGGGGCCGCCCGGGCCGGTGTACGACAGGAAGAGATCGCCGTTGACTTCGTAGTCGGGGTGAAAGGCCATGCCCAGGAGGCCAGCCTCGCCGCCGTCGACGAGCTGCGCGGAGAGGTCGGCGAACAGGGTCGGCGCGGGCGGGTCGGCGACGTTGGGGAAGGTGTAGATTTGCCCGCTCTGGGTCGCGAGGTACCAGCGATCGCCGGTCGGGGCGAGCAGGAGGTCGACGCCACCCTCGATCGCCACCGAGGGGAACACCCGCGAGAGCTCGACGACGTCCCGCGAGGGCGGCCGCGGGAGGTTCAAGCATTCGGGACCACCGCTGCTCGAGCTGCAGGCGCTCGCCAGCGCCGCGGTCGCGAGCAGCAGCGACCGGGACCTACAAGCAAGAATAAGGAGCATGGCTCAGGATACGCCGGGCGCGGGCGTCGGCACAGGCCCGCGAGGGAGCGGTCGAGCCCGCGCCGGCAATGGGAGCAGGACAGGGAGCGTGATGCGAGCTGCGGACAGGCGTCGGGGATGGTCGGGCACACGACCGTGCTCACTCCTGTAGCGTCGATTGCGCGGCTGGAAATGCCGGCCTCGTTTTCCTATGTTCCGCGCCGCGTGACCCTCCGCGACCTCATCCCCCCATGTTTCACTCTGGCCGCGTGCCTGAGCCTTGCCTGCGCCGACGAGAAGGACCCGCTCGACTCGGCGACCAACCCGACCGTCGCGTCGACGAACCCGAGCGACGGCTCGAACGCCAGCAACGCGAGCAACGCGTCCAACGCCTCGAACGCGAGCAACGCGACCGACGACTCCGACGGCAGCACCAGCGAGGCGACCGACACCGGCGTCGACGAGACGACCGGGCCGACGACGTCGGGTGAGCCGACGGCCGGCACGACGGCGGCCGAGACGACGGCGGCCGAGACGACGGCGGCCGAGACGACGAGCACGACCGAGCCGGCGCCGACCGACGGCCCGGGCGTGCTGCCCGGCGAGGACGGCATGCAGGCGTTCTGCCGCCGCTACAAGGAGTGCGGCGGGACCTACTACGCCGACCAGCAGGAGTGCCTCGACGAGACCTACGGCTACTGGGGCGACTGCCCGTCGCGCAAGGCGGCCCTCGACGCGTTCGGCGCCTGCATGTCGGAGATCGACTGCGGCGACTGGAACCCCGACGCCTACAACCCGAACAGCACGCCGTGCGCCGAGCAGTGGGGCGAGGTCGGCGCCGCCGATCCGTGCTGACGGTCTGAAAGGACATGTCCCCCGGGACCGGTCCTCAGGGGCATGCCTCCGGGGACATGTCCGCTTCGCCATCTTCGATCCGGAAGCAGCGGAAGCCGCCGCCGCCGGCCCAGCCGGCCGCCGCGGTGACGCCGCTCGGGTCGCGGCCGTCGACCACCGCCCGCAGCCGCGGGGCGATCAAGGTGTCGCAGTGCTCGCCGCGCTCGACGAGGATCCACCGCCGCCGCAGCTTGTGGGCGACCGCGCCGGTGGTGCCCGAGCCGGCGTAGACGTCGAGGACCCAGTCGCCCGGGCGGGTCGACAGCTCGAGCACGCGGCGTAGCAGCGCCTCGGGCTTCTTGCCCTTGGGGAAGGCGACGCCGCCCTCGTTGTGCAGGTTGTTGGACAGCAGGTCGTCCCAGATGGTGGTGAGCGGCTCGCCGGCGACCCGCTCGCCGTCGATCAGCTTGAGCTTGGCGGCGTAGAAGAGGAGCCGCTCGCCGCGGACGAAGTAGAAGTCGTCGTGGTCGTCGCGCGCGAGTCGCAGCACGACGTCGGGCGCGGCCTTCGAGCGATCGATCATGGCCCGCGCGGCGGCGCTGACCGCCTGGTAGTCGGGCCGGGCGAGGCGGACGACGGCGTCGGCGTGGTCGCGGACGAAGCGGTCGAGGCGCTCCGGCTCGGCCCTGGCCAGCCGCTGGGCGGCGCGCTCGGACAGGCCGCCAGCGTCGGCGAAGGCGCGCATCAGGGTGACGAGCCGCCACTCGGCGTACGGGGCGTCGCGGTTGACGATGAACTGGGCGTACCGCGGGTCGCGCTCGCGGGCGGTGTACAGCCGCTGCGGGCTCCACTGTGCGCGGTCGCGGGCGTAGACGAGGACGAAGTTGGAGGTGGTGACGCAGCCGGGGTTGATCGCCTTGTGCCCGGTCGGCGCGCCCTGCTTGAAGGTGACGACCGAGGCCCGGTTGGCCCGGCCGAAGATGTCGTCGAGCAGGACGATCAGGTAGCCGAGCTCGTTGTCGTCGATGTGCACGAACAGGGTGCCGTCGGCGGCCAGCAGGCGGCGCAGGACCTCGAGGCGCGCGCGCATGTCGGCCAGCCAGCGCGCGTGCTCGATGCCGTCGTCGTAGTGGGCGAAGGCGCGGCCGGTGTTGTACGGCGGGTCGATGTAGACGCAGCGGATCCGGCCGGCGAACTCGGGCTCGAGCGCGCGCAGGGCTTCGAGGTTGTCGCCGCGGATCAGGCGGTTGTCGTAATGGTCGCCCGCCACCTCGGGACCGGCCGCGCGGTGGGACAGCGCGTGCTCCTCGACCAGGGGGCGCGGGTCCACGAGGCCGACGCTAGCGCACGCGCGCGGCGACGACAAGCTGGCCTTCAGGACAGGTCACTGGATCGCCACCTGGGCGGTGGCGCCGCGGCAGACCGGCTCGCATCCGGGCCCGTTGGGCCGCGACTCGACGTAGGTGGGGGTGATGTCGCCGGCGTAGATCGTCTCCTCGCCGCGCCGGATCTCGAGCTGGACGGCCGCGGGGCTGCTCGGGATCTGGATGTCCGCGAAGCCATGTTGCTCGGGCGGCAGGGCGCACCCGGATTCGCCGATCTGGACGCGGTCGGGGACGTCGCAGGTCAGCGAGGGGCCGGCGTCGCAGGCGCGCAGCGGCAGGGCGCCCTTGCAGGTGACGGGCACGCCGTCGAGCGCGAAGGCGAACGTGTAGTCGCCCGCCGGCCAGCCGCTGCTCGGCTGCAGCTCGATCCGCAGGCCGCCGATGCAGCCGATCTCCGTGCACACCTTGCCGCCGCCGCCGGGGTCGGTGGGCTCCACCTGGCCCTTGGAACATGCACCCAAGAGCAGGAGGGCGAGGACGGGGACGGGGGCGCGGAGCAGGGGCATGCCGGAGCTTGGCACGGGTCGCGGCGATGCGCACGCGCGCGGAGGCTTTACAGGCGTCGGCCCGGTCCCGTAGCCTGCGGGCGTGTCGCCCGTGTTCGCGCTGATCGCCCTGTACGGGCTGGTGTTCGTGCTCCACCTGATCGTGCCGGGCCGCCGGGTGACCGGCTACGTGCGCGACGAGGCCACCGGCGCGCCGCTCCGCTACCGCCTCAACGGCCTGCGGGTGATGGCGCTGACCGTGGCGCTGTACTTCGTGGCGGGGGCGACCGGCCTGGTGCCGTGGGACTGGCTGTACGTGCACCGGGCGGAGACTCTGGCCAGCGCGTGCGGGCTGGGGCTCCTGTTCACTCTGGCGATCGTGCTGCCGGCGGCGCCGCGGCGCGGCTTCCTGGCCGACCTGTACCTCGGGCGGCTGGCCAACCCGCAATGGCTGGAGGGCCACGTCGACGCCAAGATGTTCTTGTATCTGATCGGGGCGGTGATGCTGCAGCTGAACCTGCTGTCGTTCGCGGCCCATCACCTGCTGCTGTACCCGACCGACCCGTCGCCGGGGGTGCTGCTGCACGTGGCGCTGTTCTCGTTCTTCCTGTGGGAGTACCTCAACTTCGAGGAGGTCCACCTCTACACCTACGACTTCGTGGCCGAGCGCGTCGGCTTCAAGCTGGGGTGGGGCTGCCTGACGTTCTACCCGTTCTTCTACGCCGTCGGGCTGTGGACCACGGCCGCGCTGCCGAACCCGCACACGCCCGCGCCGCTCCTGGGGCTGTGCGCGCTGCTGTTCTTCTCCGGCTGGATGCTGGCGCGCGGGGCCAACATGCAGAAGTTCTGGTTCAAGACGCAGCCGGACAGACCGGCGTTCGGGTTGGTCGAGCCGGAGGTGCTGAGCGACGGGGAGAAGAAGATCCTGGTCAATGGCTTCTGGGGGCTGTCGCGGCACATCAACTATCTGGGCGAGATCACGATGGCGTCGGCGCTGGCGCTGTCACTGGGTCATCCCGGCGAATGGGGGCCGTGGCTGTATCCGCTGTATTACCTGGTGCTGCTGGTGCCGCGGCAGATCGACGACGACCGCCGCTGCCGGGTCAAGTACGGGGCGCTGTGGCACCAATACGAGCGGCGGGTGCGCTGGCGGATCGTGCCCGGGATCTATTGAGGAGTGCGGTGAATCGATGGACCCGCTGACGGTGGCCTACGTCGTCGGCGCCGGGATGTCGGCGTGGCTGGTGCATCGCTATCAGCGCGGGGTGGCGCGGCAGCTCCGCGAGCAGGAGCCGCGCTACGCGGAGGACGCGGAGGTGGTGATCGCGGTGGCCGGTCACGCGGGGTACTCCCGCGATCACCGGTTCCTGTGCCCGCTGCACGTGCTGTACGGGCTGCTGCAGGACCCGCGGATCGCGGCGGCGGTCGGAATCGAGGGGGCGGAGGCGGTCGAGGCCGCGGCGCTGAACGAACTCGACCGCGGCGAGCCGCCGCGGGCCGAGGCGGTGGCGCTGTCGCAGCTCCTGGCGCACGCGGACGCGGGGGCGCGGGGGCGCGGGGGCATCTCCTGCGTCGATCTGTGGGCCGGCCTGACGCGCTCGGAGACGGCGGCGTCGCAGTTGTTGAGGGGTTGTGGGGTCGACATGGTGGCGGTGCTGACGAGCCTCTGTCACGGCTCGGCCGAAGCGCCGGCGATCGAGGCGTTCGCGGGCTCGGTCGCGGTGGTGCTGCACGACGACGACTACACGCCGCAGGAGCTGGTGGTGGCGGTGTTGATGCGTCACTTCTCGCTGTCGCGCGAGAACGCGGTCGCCTGCATGCACGCGACCGAGGCGGCGGGCCGGACGGTGATCGGGCGCTTCGCGTCGGTCGAGGCGCAGCAGCGGATCGCGGCGGCGCGGCGATTCGCGCGAGAGCAGCGAGCGCCGCTGTGGATCGCGGCCGAGCCGTGAGGGGCGAGCGAGCCGTCGGGGGTCGTGGCTCGTCGCTACGATCGCGGCGAGAGTGCTGATTCGCGTCAGTCTCGCGCGTGGAGGCGGGCGGTCTGCGAGCCCATGAGGGCGACGGCCTGCTTGCGCGGGAACAGGCGCCCGAGGACGAAGGCGGCGAGCTTGTTGAGGCGGCCGGGGACGAGGCTGGGCGGGCCGCCGAGGGCGCTCAGGGCCTCGGCGACGACGGCGTCGGGCTCCATGGCGCGCGGGCCGTCGGGGCCGCTCGAGCGCTCGAAGCCGGGGGTACGGGTGGCGCCGGCGCAGCAGACCAATACGTCGACGCCGCGCGGGCCGAGCTCGTACCACAGAGCTTCCCCGAGAGACAGGTTGAAGGCCTTGGTGGCGCCGTAGGTGGCGACCAGCGGTGAGCCCCAGAAGGCGGTGAGCGAGGACATGAGCAGGAGGCCGCCGCGGCCGCGCCGGACGAGGCGCTCGCCGAACACGTGGGCGGCGATCAGCGGGCCGCGGCAATTGACGTCGACGACCTTGAGCTTGTCGGCCAGGGGGACGTCGAGGAACGGGCCGATCCGCGACAGCGCGGCGTTGTAGACGCAGAGGCCGAGGTCGAGGTCGTGGGCGAGCTCCGCGAGGCGATCGGCGAGGTCGGGGGCTGCGAGGTCGAGGGCGGCAGTGCGCACGTCGACGCGCGCGCGCAGGGGGGCGGCGACCGACTCGAGGACGTCGGCCCGCCGCGCGACGAGGAGGAGGTTGAGGCCGCGCTCGGCGAGGCCGCGCGCGAAGGCGGCGCCGAGGCCCTCGGAGGCGCCCAGGACGACCGCCCAGGGGCCGTACTTGCGAGCGAATGCGGTGAGATCGGTGGAGCGGCTGGACACGCGCGACGAGGAGACCACGAGGAGGGCGAGCGGGCAAGGGTCTGCGGCGGATGCGGTACGTCGAGCGCGACGAGGCGGCGGCCTCGAGAGCTGGCCGTGAGGGCATGTTCTTTAAAACATGCCTGAAAGAACATGGGGCTGCCGGGCGGCCCTGGAGAGCGCGTCGATTCAGGCCGAGACGACGACGAGGGTGAACATCTGCTCGGTGACGCCGCCGTGGCCGTCGTCGACGCTGAGGACGACGGGGTGCTCGCCGATGTCCTCGCTGGTGACCGACCACGACAGCACGTTGCTGACCGGGTCGAGGAGCATGTCGGGCGGGCCGGACACGAGGGAATAGGTGAGTTCGTCGCCGTCGGGGTCGGTGGCGACGAGCTGGTAGAACCACGAGACGGGCGGGTCGCCGGCGAGGACGGTGCCGGAGATGGCGAGGCCGAACGGGCCGAACAGGCCGGGGTCGTTGGCCGAGGTCAGCGGCTGGCCGTCGGGGGCGAACTTGAAGATGTCGGCCGGCAGGGTGCCCTGGCCGTTCTCGTAGTCCGCGGTGTAGATGTTGCCCTCGTTGTCGACGCGCAGCGGGACGGGGAAGGCGTCGTTCGGCTGGTCGAAGGTGCCGAGCTTGGCGGCGGTGTTCACGTCGTAGCGCACGAGGTCGCCGGCGGCGGCGACGAGCTCGCCGTTGGCGTTGAACTGCAGGCCCTCGAAGTTGCCGGGGTTGCCGGCGCCGCTGAGGGTGTTGATCCACGGGAACGAGTTGAAGTCGGCGAAGTCGGCGACGTGGATGGTGTTGTCGGTCTGGCTGGCGAGGTAGAGCCGACCCTCGCCGTCGAAGGTGATGCCGGTCAGCTGACCCGCGCCCGCCGGCAGCGGGATCTGCTGCTCGAACACGTAGTCCTCGGCGTCGTACTTGTTGAGCTTGTCGGTGCCGCCGGTGGCGGTGGTGGTGTAGAGATTGCCGCGCGGGTCGAAGATGACATTCTCGGTCGCCTCGCTGGCGATCTTCGGATACACCTTGTATTCGACGCCGTAGTCGCTGAACTCGACGAAGCTGCTGTAACCGGCGACGACCAGGTTGCCGCGCGAGTTGAAGGAGGCGCCGTTGGGGCCGTAGGTGTAGAGCGGCGAGTCGACCTCGCTGAACACCGGGTGGGTGAAGGCCTGGACGAACGCGAGGCTGTTGGCGTCGTAGACGCGGATCTCGTCGGTGCGCGAGGAGGCGAGGAAGATCTGGCCGGGGGCGAAGTTGCTCTTGTAGAGCTCCTCGATCACGATCTCGGGGGTCGGCTCGGACTCCCATACCGGCGGGTTGTTGACGCCGGAGTCGGTGGTGCTCGTGTCGGTGGCGACGGTGCCGGTGGTCGCGTCGGTGGTGGTCGCGTCGGTGGTGCCGGTCATCGTCTCGCCGGCGGTGCCGGTGGGAGCGGTGGTGGTCGGCTCGTCGGTGGCGCCGCCGGTGGTGGTGGTCGGGCTGTTGGTGGTGGTCGTCGCCTGCGTCGCCGAGCCGCTGTCGCTGGTGCGCCCGCCGTCGTCACCGCATCCGCCGAGCACCGCGCCTGCACACACGAGCATCCCCATCCGTCGCCTCACCATCGCGTCCTCCTTCGAGAGCGGCGAGGGTACCCGATCGCCGCGAGGCCGCTGCTGCGCAGGGGTGTTCGCGTCTGCAGGCGCGTCACCTCGGTCGCAGGACTAGGCGGTCGGCGGCGAGAGGTCGCCGACGGGGGCGTTCATGAGCCACTTCTCGATGCAGGCCAGCAGCTCGGCGAAACTCTCGGTGTCGAAGCTGGCGAGCTTGTGGTCCCAGTCGGGGTCGAGCAGGTCGACGCGATAGCCGGTGCGGTAGAAGCCGGCGTCGAGGTGGAGCTCGCGCCAGGGGCTGTCCGGGCCGGTCTGGTAGTCGCCGCCGACCGGCGGGAGCTTGACGAGCCACAGCAGATCTTCGCTGTCGTTGATGTCGAGGCTGCCGTCGGCGAGGCGACGGGCGTACAGGCCGTTGTGGCGCACGCCCCAGCTGCCGGGGATCCGCAGGGGGACGAGCTGCCAGTCGGGGCCGACGAGGTCGAGGACGTGCATGTGCCGAGAGTAGCCCGAGGCGCGGGGGTGCGCGCGGCTGTCGAATGCGCGAAACTCCGGACCGGAGGCCCGATGACGCTCATCACTCACGCGTATGTGCGCGAAGCCGACGGCGGGATGCGAACGCTGGACGCGGAGCCGCCGCGCAACGATCTCGCCGGGCCCGAGCGCTGGCGAGTGACCGTGTACGGCTCGGACGCCGCGCGCGCGCTGGGGCTGACGCTGCTGCCGACCCTGGCGACGGAGGACGTGTACGCGGAGGGAGAGGAGCTCGACGTGCTCGAGCGCGAGATCCAGGTGATGCTCGCCAACACCGCGCGCTGGCCGGCGATCGGCCTCGAGCAGCTGCGCTTCCGCTTCTTCAACATCCTCGAGGCGATCCGGCTGGCGCGGGCGGAGGCGCACGGCGGGGTGTACGTCGGTTGAGCCGGCGACCGGGCGCGGATGCGTCGCGGGGAGCACGAGGATTGGTTCTTCGAGACATGTTGTGGAGGACATGTCCGTAGGGATGGGCGACGGGCGCCGAACGGCCTCGAGTCGATTCGAGGCTGTTCGAGCGAATGTCTTCGAGGACATGTCCGAACGGAGGGGCCGCTCGGGCGTGTCACGTCATTGGCCCAGGAACCACGGGGTGGCGACGGCGGAGCGGCACTGCCAGTTGAAGCTGCGCATGTGCGGGACCTCGCCGAGGTCGCCGAAGCTGGCGGCCAGGTCCTCGGCGGTCTGGCGCAGCTCGGCGTCGGCGGAGCCGTCGTGGTAATAGGCCATGGCGATGACGTAGGCGCTCTCGCCCCAGTGCTCGTCGTAGTCGTCGACGGCGCCGTTGCCGTCGCCGACGCCCATCCAGTAGAACGGCTTGCCGTCGGGGTCGAGGCCGTCGCGGGCGATGACGCGGCCGAGCTTGACGATCGAGGCGCGGGCGGCGTCGGCCTGGGCGCCGGACGACTCGGTGGCATATTGATCGAGGCCGTCGGCCAGGATCGCGCTGAGCCACGGGGAGCAGCCCCAGAAGCCGAAGTCCTCGTCGGCGGCAGTGTCGGTGTGGGCGAAGCAGCGGGCGTCGGGATCGTCGTAGCCCGGCGGGTAGCTGTCCTGGACGTCGAGGTAGGCGGTGACCGCGTCGTCGGCGAGGTCGCGGAATTGCTGGGCCTGGTCGTCGGAGACGTTCATCGCCCAGACGTAGGCGAGGAGGCCGAAGCCGGCGTGGCGCTCGGTCCAGAAGCCGTCGTCGCCGTCGTAGGCGGGGTTCCACAGGTCGGCGTAGGCCTCGGCGACGTCCTCGGCGCTCTCGCGGAAGCGGTCGTCGCCGGTCATGAGGTAATGCAGGGCCATGTTCTGCGTATAATAGTACTTGGCGTCGCCGGTCTTGCCGGGCACGCCGATGCCGGTGTTCGGGCCCTGGCCGGTGAGGCCTTCGCGGTAGATGGCGGTCTCGAGATAGGCGGAGCGCAGGGTCGAGAGGTCGCCGCGGCGGGCGTGGCCGCGCCAGTGGATGGTGCCGCGATCGTACAGCCAGACGTCGGCGGAGCCCATGGCGCCGAGGAAGGCCTCGACGTCCCATTCGTCGTAGTCGCACTTGTCCGACCACGCCTGCCCGGGCGTGCCGTCGGCGGCGGCGACGGTGCCGAGCGGGCCGGCGAACTTGCTGGCGGTGAGCCAGTCGGCGGGCAAGAGGGCCCACACGCGCGGGCCGCTGTCGCCGTCGAGCGTGTCGGCGACCGGGACCGCGTCGATCGAGCCGGCCGCGGGCGCGGCGTTGAGGTCGACGTCGAGGTCGGTCTCGCCGTCGATCGTGAGGTCGACCTGGATCTGCACGCTGCGCCAGCTGCCGTCGGGGTGGCGCGCCAGGCCGCGCAGGGCGGTCGCCAGCTCGGTGCCGGCGTGCTGGACCCGGACCTGGGTGTCGTCGCCGAGGAGACCGGGGGCCAGCGGGACGGCGAAGTTGACGCGCTGGTCGCCGCCGACGCCCGCCTGCGGGACCAGGTGCACGACGAGGCTGGTGGCCTGGCCGCCGGTGGTGGTGTCGCCGGTCGTGGTCTCGTCGGTGGTCGTGGTGGTGGTCGCGGTGTCGCGGTGGTCACCGGATCGACCGTGGTGCTCGCGGTCGGACCGTCGGTGGGATCGGGCGGCTCGCCGGTGGTCGACGACGTCGGGGCAGGATCGTCGGTGGCGATGCCCGTCGGGGCGGTGCCGGTAGGCTCGGTGGCGGTGGCAGCGTCGGTGCCGGTGCCGGTGTCGGTGGTGTTGCCCGAATCGCCGGGGCAGGCGGCACAGAGGCTCGTCGCCGCGACGAGGGCGTGCATCGAGGTCCATCGATAAACTGGCATGATTTTTCTAAAACTCCGCGCGGCACCGTAGCCGATCGCGAAGCGGCGCGCGCGGGGCCTCGGGCCCCCCGGCGCGCATGTGCGCGGGGCATGCGGGGGCGGACGAGCACGCACGAGCGCAGCGGCGTCGCGGCGAACGAGCGTCGAGCGAATGACGCGGGAGAGCGCGGCGGAGCCCTGAAAGGGACGTACGGTCGCGCGGCGCTCGGCGACGAAGTCCGTGGCACCGAGGTGCCTGTTTCGGCCCGGCCTCGATTCAGTAGAACAGCCGGCGCCACTGTCCGCTGGCGAGGTCGAACTCGGAGTACGCGGCCTCGCCCGGGGTCTCCGTCACATAAATGCGGCCCTCGCCCTCGGCGATCGACCACGGGATGATGTCGTCGCGCAGCGTCTTCGGGCCCTCCGGCGTCAATTCGAGGACGCCCTGTTTCGTCGCGGCGAAGAACAGCCGGCCATCGACGCGACCCATGTCGATGATGGGCGCGTCGTAGCGCCCCAGCACCGAGAAGCCCTGCGTCGCGGACCCGCGCAGCACGCGTCCGCCGCGAGTCTTGCCGGAGATATACACCTCCCCGACCTCGTCGAAGACGATGCCCGACAGCAGGTCGCGCGTGTCGGGGCCGTCGGGATCGGCGATCCGTGTCCAATCGTCGCCGTCGAAGTGCAGCAGCGTGCTGCCGTAGCCGACCGCGTAGACGTCATTTGCGGCGCGGCCGCGGATGGCACCGATCGGCTCGCCGATGCCGGGATAGAATTGCGTCCAGTCGCGGCCGTTCCAGTGATAAAGCACGCCGCCGAAAGTGGCGATGTGGACATCTTCGTCCGACGTCCCCCAGATCGCCATCGGGTTGGGCCGCGCGCGGTTGTGCTCCTGTGCCGGCAGCGCGACGTGGTGCCAGCTCACCCCGCCTTCCGGCGCGTCGAATTCCAGATCCGGCGACATGACATCCGGCCAGGACACGGGGGCGCTGGTCCAGACCAGGCCGGTGCTGCTCGTCGTCCACACCTGGCCGTTCGGCGAGCACCACAGCTGGCGGAGCGTGTCGTTGGTGGCCAGGATGTTCTCGGCAGGCCCGTCGCTGCCGACAGGACGCCGGAAGACGTACCCCGCCGCGTTGCCCGAATCGCCTGGCGCGTAGGTGATCAACAGGAAATGCACCATGCCGCCGGTCTCCTGGACGACGACGATGTCCTCGACGAAGTCGTTCGAGGGAGCGGCGGTGGCATCGTGGGTGTCGGACATCGGAGCCCTTTCTTGAATCATGTTCTACGCCTGAGCGAGGCTCGCCGCACCCTTCGCAGCGACACATTCCGCGGGGCGCCTGGCCAGCGCTTCCTCGGCGCGACCGGGGCCGCAGGCGCGACCAGCTATTCCCGCGGCGAGGGATCGGGCTCACGGCGCCGCGGCTGGCCGCCGGCGCGACCGGGGTCTATGGTGCGGGGCATGAAGCTCCACGGATTTTGGCGCAGCACGGCGACCTGGCGGGTCCGGATCGCCCTGGCGTACAAGGGCCTGTCTTATGAATATGTCGCGGTCGATCTGCTGACTGCCGGCGGAGCGCAGCACTCGCCGGAGCACCGCCGGCTCAACCCGATGGCGCAGGTGCCGGTGCTCGAGGTCGAGGGCGGGCAGCACCTGACGCAGTCCGTGGCGATCCTCGAGTACCTGGAGGAGCGCTGGCCGACGCCGCCGCTGCTGCCGATCGCTCCGCTGGCGCGCGCGCGGGTGCGGCAATTGACGGAGGTGATCAACGCGGGGATCCAGCCGCTGCAGAACACGGGGGTGCAGCGCCACGTGCAGTCGCTCGGGGTCGATTCGACGGGGTGGATCCACCACTTCGTCGGCAAGGGGCTGGCGGCCCTCGAGGCGATGACGGAGCCGCTGGCCGGGCACTTCAGCGTCGGCGACGCGCTGTCGTTCGCCGATCTGGCCCTGGTGCCCCAGCTGGCGTTCGCGCGCCGGTTCGGCGTCGGCCTGACCGGGCTGCCGACGCTGCTGCGCGTCGAGGCCAACTGCGCCGAGCTCGAATGTTTCAAAAGAGCCCACGCGGACTTGCAGCCGGACGCGCCGGGGTAGCGTGGGACATGTCGTGGGGGGCATGTCCTCTTGGGCATGTTTTTCAGGACATGGATGAAGGTTCAGCTCTGGGCGCGGCGGGCGACGAGGGCGCTGATGCCGTCGAGGACGACGCCGAGGCCGAACTCGAGGCCGTCGGCGTCGCCTGAGCCGGCGACGCCGGCGGCGAGGACCTCGTGCAGGGCGGGGAAGCGGGCCGGGTCGCGCCGGGCGAGGGTGGCGGTGGCGGCGGCCCACTGCGGGCCGGTCAGGCTGCGTCCGCGTGCCTTGCCGCTGCTGAACTGGGCGGCGCTGCGGACGTGGCCGAGGACGACGAGGAAGGCCCGGTGGCGCTCGCCGGCGGCCAGGCCGGTGTCGGCGAGGGCGGCGAGGGCGGCGTCGGCCCACGCGAGCTCGAGCGGGCCCATGACGCGCAGGCGGTCGGTGGCGCCGAGCGACCACGGGTGACGGTGGAACACGGCCGACAGGGCGCGCGCCCAGGCGCTCAGGCGGTCGCGCCAGCCGGGCAGGCCGGCGAGGGGCGGCGGCGGGCCGAGGCAGGTGTCGATCATCAGGTCGACGAGCTCCTCCTTGCCGGGGACGTGGCGGTAGAGGGCCATGGTGGTGAAGCCGAGCTCGCTCGCCACGCGCTGCATCGACACTGCGTGGAGGCCCTCGGCGTCGGCGACGGTGATGGCGGCCCGGGCGATGCTCTCGGCGCTGAGCCCCGGCCGCGGACCCCGGCTCGGCCGCGCCCGCTCGCCCCACAGGAGCTCGACGCTGCGCGCCTGCTCGCCGAAGGGGGCGGGCCGGCGCGTGGAGGGCTTGCGGGGGGGCTTGTTGACGGCCATGGGCGGACTGTGTATAGCATACACAAAACTGTGTAGCGGATACACAGTGAACGGAGGGCGACATGTTCGGGAGCATCCTCGCCGGCGCGGCCGGCTTGACTGCGGCGTCGCTGATCGCCGGGCTGGGCTGGCGGCGGACGGCGCAGCGGCGGGTGGCGAAGGGGCTGGAGACGCGGTCGCCGGCGGCGATCGTCGAGGAGGGGTTCGTGCGGATCGGGGCGATCGATCAGTGGATCGGGATCCGCGGCGAGGACCGCAGCAACCCGGCGCTGCTGGTGCTGCACGGCGGGCCGGGGGCGCCGTTCTCGATGTTCACGCCGGTGATGCGGGCGTGGGAGGACGACTTCACGATCGTGCAGTGGGACCAGCGCGGGGCCGGCAAGACGTTCGGGCGCAACAGGGCGGCCGGCTGCGCGCCGCTGAGCTTCGCGCGGCTGGTGGCGGACGCGATCGAGGTGGCGGAGCACGTGCGCGCGCGCCTGCAGCCGGCGCCGCTGGTGCTGCTGGCGGGCTCGATGGGCAACATGATCGGGCTGCCGCTGGCGCGGCGCCGGCCCGACCTGTTCGCGGCCTACGTGGCGACCGACATGGGGGTCGATCTGCGCAACGAGACGCGGTCGTACGCGCAGACTCTGGCGCGCCTGAGCTCGGCCGGGACGCGCCGCGGGGTGAGGGAGCTCGAGGCGATCGGGGCCGACCCGTCGCGCTGGGACCTGCAGGCGTGGCAGCGCAAGCAGCGGTGGATCATGAAGACGGACCGACGCATGCGCGCGGTCGGACGGACGCTGCTGATGCCGTCGATCCTGACCGCGCCGGGCTACACGCTGCGCGACGTGCTCGACCTGCAGCGCGGGATGGAATTCTCGGCGGCGCAGCTGTTCGCCGAGTTCATGCGGTACGACGCGCGCCGCGAGGGGACGCGCCTGGGGCTGCCGTTCTTCCTGTTCCAGGGCGACGACGACATCTTCACGCAGGCCGAGCCGGCGCAGGAGCTCTTCGCCGAGGTGGCGGCGCCGCACAAGGAGTTCGCGCTCATCCGCGAGGCGGGGCACTTCGCGGCGTTCACCCGGCCGCAGCAATTTCTCGAGGAGCTGCGCGCGCGGGTGCTGCCGCAGATCCGGGGTTGAGGGGGCCGCCAGCTATCGGTCGAACGGCAGCGGGTAGGCCCACAGGCCCGGATCGGGGCCGTGGACGTCGAGGTAGACGATGCCCTCGTCCGGGAAGACGCGAAGGTCCGCGATCCGGTCGGCGATCGGGGTCACGCTGCCGGTTGCGCTGTCGACGAGTCGAAGGTCGACGAAGAGATCGGAGTGCAGGCGTCGGGTTAAATAGAGGGTCTCGTCGAGCGGGAGCGGATAGCTGCCGATGTCGGTGAGCAGCTCGGTGGCCTCGCCGGTGGCGAGGTCGCGCCGCCACAGGCTGCCGGTGTTCCAGTCGCCGACCTGCCGGACGAAATAGTCGAGGCGGTCGCCGTCGAGGGTGTACGGTACGGGCGTGCGCTCGACGGGGCCGCGGTACCACTCGCGTACCGAACCCGTGAGGGGATCCCACAGGGCCTCGATGTTTTCGTCGCCGTCGCCGACGGTGAGGCGATAATGATCGGCGAACCCGCCGCGGACTCGCCGGTGCGGCGGGATGTCGACGAACTCGCGGGTGTCGAGGCGGAGCGCGACGACGAATGGCCCGCCGGGGCCGAGCATGGCCGCGACGCCGCCGGGGCTGGCGTACCAACGGCCGGCGTCATGATCGTCGAGGCCGCCGCGGTTCCACGACAGGGCCGCGAAGTCGTTGACGGCGATCTGGAGGTCCTCGCCGGTGTCGAGGTCGTGGAGGTAGACCGGCTCGGCGACGTCGTCCCCGATCGCCTGCCAGACGAGGCTGCGGTCGCTCACGAAGGCGACGTGGCGGGCGCCGTCGAACAGGAGCTCGCGCTCGGCGGTGGTGAGATCGACGCGGTGGAGCTCGCCGCTGTCCTCGTGCACGAGGATGTGCGAGTCGTCGAGCCGGCGCTGGTAGATCAAGGTGTCGCTGAGCTTCAGGGCGGGCGCTTCGGGGTCGCCGTCGTGGACGTAGAGGCTCGAGGTCTCGCCGCCGAGGCCGGCCGCAATCACGACCGGGTGCTCGGCGTCCTGCGCGCGGTGTGTCACGTAAAACGGGGCGTGGCGCGAGCTCGGCAGCACGGGCTGGGGAAATGCGCTGTCCGGCAATCCGAGCACGGGGCGAGCCTCGTCGGCGCCTGGCACGTCGAGGCGGTCGAGGACGAACGGGCGACCGTCGTCGTCGGTGGCGTAGAGGACGCGGCCGGCCGCGGTGTTGATGACATAGGGATCGCGCAGGCCCGGGGCGAGCGAGGGGTAGGGCTCGAGGTCGCCGGTGCAGCGATTCAAGTGCCAGTATTCGCGGTCGGGGTCGTCGGCGCGATCGAAGGTGAAGAGCAAGTCGTCGCCGAAGCCGTGGAGGTCGTACCGGGCGTCCGCGGCGGGTTCCAGGCCCGCAGGCGCGGCGACGAGGCGGGTCGGCGCGAGGATCGGGCACGCAGCCTCGCCGACGGGCTCGGGGGCGGGACTTTCGGGCCCGCAGGCGGGCACGGCGAGGAGCAGCACCGAGGCGACGAGGGCGGGCGAACGCACCCGCGCAGGTTACTCGCGCGCGGGTCGACGGCAAGCGGAGACGCCCTGAGCAGCGATGGGGAAGGCGAGGCGACGGTTTTGGTCCTCGGGTCGCGCCGAGGGGCTGCGGGTGGTTGCGGATGAGCGTGTGTCGCGCGCACAGGTCCGCGCGCTCCGCGGGTGTGCACGACGAAATGTCGGCACTTGGAATCGGCGGATCAGCGGGCGGGGCCGCGGACCATCACGCGGCCCCGCGGGGGCTCTGCGGCGCCGGATTGTTGGCAGCGCGGACAATAATAGGTGGTGCGGCCAAGGGCGCCCTGGCGGCGCATAGCGATCGGAGTGTTGCAGCGCGGGCACAGCTCGCCCGAGCGGTTGTACACCCAGGTGTTGGCGCGGCCGGCGTCCCATCGGGTCTTGCGCGGGCCGTCGCCGAGGTTGCGCCGGAGCCACTTGCGACCATTCTCCAGCAATCGCCGCAGGGTCGAATCATCGTAGTCGCCGACCGGCTTGAACGGGTCGAGCCGCTCCATGAACAGGAGCTCGCTCTTGTAGACGTTGCCGAGGCCGGCGACGAGGCGCTGGTCGAGGATGGCCTCGCCGAGCGGCCTGCGCGGGTCGGCGCGCAGGCGCTGGAGGGCGACGTCGAGGGTCTGCTCGGCGTCGTCGGGGCCCAGGAGGTCGGGGCCGAGGGCGGCGAGGACCGGGTGGTGCTCGACCTCCCAGGCGCTGAGCCACTCGACCACCGGCGCGTAGAAGCAGACCGCGAGCCACGATTCGGTGGCGATCACGGCGCGGGCGGCGGTGGTTGGCTTGCGCCACGGGGCGTCGGGTCGGTACAAATGCCAGCTGCCGGCCATTCGCAGGTGGGTGTAGAGCGCGTGGTCGGCGTCGAACCAAATCAGGAGATTCTTGCCGCGGGCCTCGACTGCGGTGATCGTGCGGCCGACGAGGTCGAGGTCGGGGATCACCGATTGAAAGCGAGTGACTGTCTGGCCGACCATCACGCGCAGGCGGGCGGCGACTTTATGAAGTGTGTCGCCCTCGGGCATGAATCACCGCCTCCTCGCGCCGAGGCGCGGCTCGTCGCGGCGCAGCAGCAGGCCGTCGTGGGTGGGGCGGAAGCCGACCGCGGTGAATGTCGACACTTGCGGCCAGGCGGGGGCCGGGTGATCGTCGATCTGCTCGAGCAGGACGTAGCGCTGGCCGGTGACCTCGGGCAGCAGCGACAGGGCCTCGGCGAGGGCCGCGACGGCGCGCCCGCGCTCCGGCTCATCCTCGGGGAGGTGGGTGACGAGGGTGCGAGCGCCGCGGCCGAGGAAGCCGATCAGCCGGCCGTCGCGCAGGACCACGCGGGCGCCGGCGGCTCGCTCGAACCTGGCCTCGGGGACATCCGGCCACGGCAGCGCGGCGCCGTACGGATTGGCCGGATCCGTGGCGGCGAGCAGGACCGTGAAGGGCGCGTCGTCGTCGGCCTCCCGGACGTCGCGCAGGCGATCCTCGGCGCCCGGGAGGGCGAACTGGGCGGCGCCCAGGCCGGCGACGAAGTAGCCGCGGCGCACCCGGCCGGCCTCCTCCATGGCCTTGAGGACAGGGTACACGGCCGCGAAGCCGCCCTCGTGATCCTCGGCGGCGACGGCCTCGCGGGTGAGGACGCCGTGGCGGGTGAGGAGCTGGCGCGCGCGCGCGGCCCTGCGCTCGGTGTCGTCGGCGAGGCGGGGGACGACGAGCGACCAGCGGCCCTCGCTGCCCGGCGGTCCGCTGCGGCGGCCGCGGCCCTCGCCGGCGAATCGTAGGAGTGGTCGCGGGCCGCGGTCTCCGCCGGCGAGGCGGCTGCGTAGACAGGTGAGGGTGTCGTTGGTGACCTCGCCGGCCCACACGAGGTCCCACAAGGTCTCGAGCAGGTCGTCGGCGGCGGCGCGGACGATCGGCAAAAGGTCGGCGAAGAACGAGGCGCCGCGGGTCTGCAGGGCCTCACGGACGCGCGCGGCCAGCTCGCTCTCGGCGGGGGTGGGGTCGGGCGCGAGCGTGGCGGCGTCGTCGGCGAGGTACAGAGCGACGTAGCCGTCGGCCTGGCCGAGCGGCCTGACGCCGCGCCAGACGACGTCGCCGGCGCCGCACAGGACGTCGAGATCGGTCGAGCGATAATTGGCGACCCGCGCCGGCAACACCTCGCTCTCGAGCACCGACGCCGGGATCGCGACTCCTTGCAATTGCTCGATCGCCTGCAGCACCGCCTCGAGGCCCTCGCGCTCGCCGCCGACGCCCTGCCAGGCGAGGAGGAAGCGGCCCAGCACCGCCTGCTCGACCGGCTCGACCTCCTCGCGCAGGCGCGCCAGCGACATGCGCTTGAGCCGGCGCAGGACCTCGCTGTCGCACCATTCGAGGCCTGAGCCGCGCGGGAGGAATTCGCCCTCGACGAGCTTGCCACGGGCGGCGAGGCGGCGCAGGGCGCCGGTGACGAGGGCGGGGCCGACGGCGAAGCGCTGGGCCAGCCATTCGGCGCGGAACGGGCCGTGGGTGCGCGCGTGGCGGGCGACGAGGTCGGCCAGCGGATCTTCGACAGACTCGAGGAACACCGCCGGGAGGCCGGGCGGCGAGACGACGCCGAGCGCGTCGCGGTAGCGGCCGGCGTCCTCGGCGGCGATGTAGCGCCAGCGGCCGCCGAGCTTGACCCGGACGACGCGGCGCGTGTGGGTGAGCTCGGCCAGCCAGCGGTCGACGTCGTCCTCGCCGAGGCCGGCGCGGGCGACGAGCGCGTCGCGGTCCTGATCGCCGAGGGCGAGGAGGAGGTCGTGGATCTCGTCGGGGTGCGTCAGCTTGCGCTCGCGTCGCTGCAGCGCGGCCTCGAGCTCGGCGATGGCGTCGGCGTCGAGCAGGTCGCGCAAGGCGGCCTCGCCGAGCAGGGCCTTGAGGCGCGCGTGGTCGATCGTCAGCGCCTGGGCCCGCCGCTCGGCCAGCGGGGCGTCGCCCTCGACCATGAAGTTGCCGACGTAGGAGAACAGCAGGGCCGCGGCGAACGGGCTCGGGGTGCGCGTCTCGACGTCGACGATCTTGATCGCGCGCTGCTCGACGCGCCGCAGCAGGTCGACGCAGCCGGGCAGGTCGAACACGTCCTGCAGGCATTCGCGGTAGGTCTCGAGCAAGACGGGGAAGTCGCGGAAGCGCGAGGCGGCGGCCAGCAGATCGGCCGACTTGCGCCGCATCGCCCACAAGGGGCTGCGCTGGCCGGGCCTGCGCTTGACGAGCAGCAGCGCCCGGCCGGCGTTCTCGCGGAAGCGGGTGGCGAACAGCGAGGTCTCGGCCAATCGCGCCACCACGCGATCTTCGAGCTCGTCGGCGCGCGGGAAGAAGAGCGAGGGATCGGGGGCGCGCTCGGCCTCCGGCAGGCGGAACACGATGCCGTCGTCGGACCAGACGACGTCGAGCTCTGTCGAGTATCGCTCGAGCAGGGCGCCGCGGACGGCCATGGCCCACGGGGCGTGGACTGCGGCGCCGAACGGCGAGAGGATGCAGACGCGCCAGTCGCCGATCTCGTCGCGGAATCGTTCGACCACGATCGTGCGATCCGTGGGCAGGGCGTCGGCGGATTGCTGCTCCTCGCGCACGTACTGCAGCAGGCTGTGGGCCGCGGCGGGATCGAGGCGGTGCTGCTCGACGAGTCGAGCCTCGGCCGCGGCGTCGGGCAGCGCGGCGAGCTCGCGGACGAGCGCGCCGATCGCCTGGCCGAACTCGAGCGGGCGCCCCGGGCCGTCGCCGCGCCAGAACGGCAGCTTGCCGGGCTCGCCCGGGGCCGGTGAGACGAGGACGCGATCGTGGGTGATCTCTTCGATGCGCCACGACGAGGCGCCGAGCACGAAGACGTCGCCGACGCGCGACTCGAACACCATCCCCTCGTCGAGCTCGCCGACGCGCCGGCTGCTGCTCGCGCTGCCGGCGAGGAACACGCCGAACAGGCCGCGGTCGGGGATGCTGCCCGCATTGGCGATGGCGACCCGCCGCGCGCCGTGCCGCGCCGTCAATTGGCCGGTGACGCGGTCGTAGGTGACGCGCGGGCGCAGGTCGGCGAAGTCCTCGCTCGGGTAGCGGCCGCTCAGCATGTCGAGCACGCCCTCGAACGCGTCGCGCGGCAGCTCCGCGTACGGGGCGGCGCCGCGGACCCGGTCGTACAGGGCCTCGGCGGCCCAGTCGTCCATCGCCACCGCGGCGACGACCTGCTGCGCGAGGATGTCGAGCGGATTGCGCGGATAGCGGGACGACTCGACCTCGCCGGCGAGCATGGCCCGCGCCGCGGCGGCGCACGGCAGCAGGTCGCCGCGGTACTTGGGGATGATGACGCCGCGCGAGCGGCCGCCGACGTGGTGATTGGCGCGACCGATCCGCTGCATGCCGGCGGCGATCGAGGGCGGCGAGGCCAGCTGGATCACGAGGTCGACCGCGCCCATGTCGATGCCGAGCTCGAGCGAGGAGGTGGCGACGATCGCCGGCAAGCTGCCGCGCTTGAGCTGCTCCTCGACCGCGGCGCGCACGTCCTTGGCCATCGAGCCGTGGTGCGCCAGGGCGAGCGGCTCGCCGGCGAGCTCGTTGAGGGCCGCGGCCAGGCGCTCGGCGAGGCGGCGGCTGTTGACGAACAGCATCGTCGAGCGGTGGGCGCGGATCAGCTGCACGAGGCGCGAATGCAGCGCCGGGCTGCCCGGGCGCGGGAGGCCCGAGATCGCGGTCGGGCCCTCGTTCGCGGCCGGCGGGACGTCTTCGGCGGGCGCCGCCGGATCGTCGACCGGGAGCTCGATCTGCAGGTCGAGCGGCTTCACGTGGCCGGCGTCGACGATCGTGACCGGCCGCGGCGCGACCGCGTCGCCGGCGACGATCGAGCCGCCGAGGAAGCGCGCCACCTCGGACAGCGGGCGCTGGGTCGCGGACAGGCCGATCCGCTGCAGGGGCCGCTTGCTGGTGCGCTGCCAGTCGAGGCGCTCGAGCGAGAGGGCGAGGTGGGTGCCGCGCTTGCTGCCGACGAGGCTGTGGATCTCGTCGACGATGACCGTGTCGACCGATCGCAGCATCGCCCGCGATTCGCTGGTGAGCAGCATGTACAGCGATTCGGGGGTGGTGATGAGAATGTCGGGCGGGTGGCGCTGCATGTGCGCGCGCGCCCGCTGCGGGGTGTCGCCGCTGCGGATCGCCACGGTCGGGGTGTGCACGTCGAGGCCGAGGCGGTCCGCGGTGGCGGCGATCCCGGCCAGCGGCGAGCGCAGGTTCTGCTCGATGTCGACGCCGAGCGCCTTGATCGGCGAGACGTAGACGACGCGGCAGCGCTCCGCCGGCGGCGGCACCGGCGCGAACATGACGCGGTTGATCGCGCCGAGGAACGCCGCCAGAGTCTTGCCCGAGCCGGTCGGCGCCAGCAGCAGCGTCGATTCGCCGGCCTCGATCGCCGGCCATCCTGCGACCTGCGCGGCCGTGGGCGCGTCGAAGCAGGCCTCGAACCACGCGCGGGCTGCCGGGTGGAGGAACGCGAGCGGGTCGCCGGTCACGCCTCAATGTGGCCGAGAATGCTGCACATGCAAGCAGCGCCGCCAGCGAGCCCGGCCGTGAATGAGAGCAGAGCGGGGTGCACGTCGAGGTGTCGCCCGCGCGGGCGCGGCGTCGTGTTCCTCACCCGCGGCGTCGCGATGTGACGCGCTCAGGTCTTCTTGGCGCCGGTCTTGTAGCGCGGGTTGCTGTCGTGCCACTCGAACGCGCCGCCCATCCAGGCCCGCAGCGCGCGCAGGAACCGCTGGAGCTCGACGCTCGGGACGGGCAGGAGGCTGCGATGGCTGGCCTCGAAGTCGCGGACGAGGTCGTTGTGGACCTGGACGGTGACCTCGGCCGCCTCGTCGATCGAGCAGCCGCGATCGGCGGCGACCTGCAGGACCATGTTGCACGGCGGCTTCGCGTCCTCGAGGTCCTTGGCCACCGAATAGAGGTCGTTGACGAGGACGACGGCGGTGCCGGCCTGGAAGGCGGCGCGGCGGACCCGCGAGTCGTAGAAGAGCTCGGCGGGCAGGCGATAGCCGCCGATGACGTCGCACAGGGTCATCGAGGTGTAGAAGCTGTCGTGCTGGCGCGCGGCCAGGTACTTCCACGCGGGCGGGTACTCGCCGGTGTGCCGCCACGCCGCGTAGGCGCTCCACGACACGAACATGGCGAAGGTCGAGTAGCAGGTGCGCTGGATCTGCTCGTGCGTCGCGTAGCGGCCCATGTGCTCGAGGCCCGAGCGCAGGGCGACGAGCACCCGCTCGGCGTCGATCGCCTGCTCGAGCGGGACGCTGAACTCGCCCATGCGCGGCAGCGGATCCATGGCCGCCATCGCCAGGACGAGGCGCGGCGGCAGCTGCTCCGGCACCGCCCCGAGCGCGCTGTCGTCGGCGTAGTAGTCGTCGGCCGCCCACCACGCGGCGTTCATCTTGGCGCCGATCAGCAGCCGGTCTGGATCGTCGCAGTCGGCGTGGGTGAGCATCACCAGCCGCCCGAACCGGGCCTTGCGGATCTTGACGATCTCGTCGTCGTCGAAGCCGCACTCCTTGGCCCAGGCGGCCAGCCGCTCGTCGACCTCGTCGGCGAGCGGCTCGTTGATCCGCTCGGTGACGGGGCAGTACAGCGGCGTCCCGCTGCCGTCGCCCCAGGGCCGCAGCGCGTAGGCGGGATCGAGGCCCGGCTGCGGCGGGTCGAGGTCGCCGGCGCGGGCGCGGCTCAGGAGTTGGGCGAGGCGTGCGGCGGACGTCCCGAGGCCGGTCGGCCCGGCGAGGAGGGCTGATACATCGTTCGGATCCGTCATGCGCTTTGCCTCCGTCATCGCTGGTCTGGTGCCGGTGTCGCCGCCGGCGATTCTATCACACGACGCGCGCCGGCCGGCATGCGCGAATGTTCATACCGGCCGGCGGTCCTGCCGAGGTCAGCGGACGATCCGGTCCGCGACGATGAGGAGGTAGTGGAAGCTGCCCTCCTTGTACGCGCGGAGGAACGGATCCTCGACGCCGGTGGCGACCGAGCAGCGGGTGCGGAGCTCCCAGTACGGGATCGTGTCGAGCGTCAGGTCGGTGACCTCGATCGGCACCAGGTTGTTGGCGGCCATCGCCTTGAAGTACTCGCTGCGCGGGTGGATGTTGCAGATGTACTTGGCGTCGATCTCGCTGACGGCGCGCGAGCGGCCGCCGGTGATGTCGTTGTAGCAGCCGGTGATGCAGACGTAGCGCCCGCCGTCCTTCAGCAGCCGCGAGAACTCGGCGTACAGCTTGAACAGGTCGACGTACATCGTGGTCTCGTTGGTCCAGATGGCGTCGACGGAGCCGGTCTCGAAGCCGGTGTCGAGCATGTTGCGGAAGTGGTACTTCAGCTTGTCGCCGAGCCCGCGCTTGGCGGCCTGCTCGTTGGCGAAGCCGACCTGGTACTCCGAGATCGACACGCCGTCGACCTGGCAGCCGAAGCGCTCGTGGGCCATGAGGCTGGTGCCGCCGCGGCCGGAGCCGGCGTCGAGCAGGCGGTTCTCGGGCTTGATCGGGCCGAGCTTCTTCAGCAGGTGCTCCGCCTGCGCGTGCTCGAGGCGGTGCAGCTCGCGGATGATCGCGTCGTCACGCGTGGCCTCGGGCTGCTCCAGCACCTGCCAATTGACGGCGCCGATTCCGTAGTGGTGGTGGTAGTAGCCGTCGACGTGGCCGAGGAGCAGATTGACCGGGTCGTTCTGGTTGGTGTTCCAGTAGTTGGCGACCGACTTCTGGTATTCGCTGCGCAGGACGGGGGTGGCCGTGGTGGGCATGTTCATGGTCGTTTGTTCTCTTTCGTTCCACTGTCACGAGGCGCCGCGAGGGCGGCGCCTGCCTCGGCGAGGGGCGATCAGCGCCCGAGCTCGATATTTTCCAGGATCCCGAGCGCGTCCGGGATCAGGACCGCTGCGGAGTAGTACGTGCTGACGAGGTACGAGGCGACGGCCCTCTCGTTGGTCCCCATCTTCCGAACGGACAGACCAGGCTCGCGTTCGTCGGGGATGCCGGTGCGGTACAGGCCGATGACGCCCTGGTGATCCTGGCCGACGCGCATGGCGAGGATCGAGCTGGTCTGCGTCTCGGAGATCGGGATCTTGTCGCACGGCAAGATCGGCACGCCGCGCCAGCCGGCGACCACGGAACCCTCGTACTCGACCGACGGCGGGTCGAGCCGGCGACGGGTGCACTCGCGGCGGAAGGCGGCGATCGTCCGCGGGTGGGCCAGGAAGAACTTGGTCTTGCGGCGCCGGCACAGCAGCTCGTCGAGGTCGTCGGGCGTCGGCGGGCCGCTGCGGGTGTTGATCCGCTGCTTGTAGTCGGCGTTGTGGAGCAGGCCGAAGTCGCGGTTGTTGATCATCTCGTGCTCCTGCTGCTCGCGCAGGGCATCGATGGTCAGGCGCAGCTGCTCCTCGAGCTGGTCCATCGGATCGTTGAACAGATCCGACACCCGCGAATGCACCTGCAGGATCGTCTGCGCGAGGCTCAACTCGTACTCGCGCGGCGACGCCTCGTAGTCGACGAAGGTCCCCGGCAAGGTGACCTCGCCGTGGTGGCCCGCCGTCAACTTGATCGCCGCCTGGCCGTGCTTGTCCTGCGGGGCCTTCAGCAGCTGCTTGTAGCGCTCGACGTGGGCCGCGAGCTTGGGCGAGCGGCCGATCAGCTCCTCGAACACCGCCTGCGGCAAGGCGAGGACGGTGCACGGCGTGACCGCCTTGACCGTGTAGTCCCAGGCGTCGTCGTCCTGCACGATCGCCTGGTCGCCGAAGTGCGCGCCGTCGGCGATCACCTCGAGCATGGTCTCCTCGCCGTAAGCGCCCAGGCCCAGCTTGTTGGCCTTGCCGTGGACCAGCAGGTACACCTGATCGGCCGGCTTGCCGCGCTCGGCGATCAGCTGCCCGGGCTTGAACTCGGACTGCACGAATTTGCCGGCCAGGTGCGCGAGCGCCTCCTCGTCGTCGAACCCGCGCAGGAGCGGCAGCTCGCACAGCTCCGCCGGGATCACCTGCGCCCGCGCGCCGATGTTGGTGAACTCCACCCGCCCGTCCCCGACCGCGAGGCTCATGCGGCGGTTGACGCGGAAGGTGCCACCGGGGACCTCGACCCATTGCAAGGAGCGGAGCAGCCACCGCGGCGTGCGCCCCTGCATCTGCGGCGCCGTCTTGGTGGTGGTCGCCAGCTGGCGCGCAGCCCGGGTCCCGAGGCTCGTCAGCTGCTCATGGTTGTCACGGCCGGACTTCTCGTAGCTCGACATGTCGTTCGCCTCCGCGCGAGATCAGGGAAAGCAGCGCCCCGGACCGCGCGGACCGGGGCGCCGTCAGGTTGCGCGGCTCTCGTCAGTCGGCGCGGCCGATTTCGACGCTCTCGAGGATGCCGAGCGCGTCGGGGATCTGCACGGCGCACGAGTAGTAGAGGCTGACGAGGTACGAGATGATCGCCTTCTCGTTGATGCCCATGAAGCGGACCGACAGGCTCGGCTCGATCTCGTCGGGGATGCCCTTGTGCTGCAGGCCGATCACGCCCTGGTTCTTCTCGCCGACGCGCATGAGCAGGACCGAGGTGGTGCGGCTCTCGGAGATCGGGATCTTGTTGCACGGGAAGATCGGGACGCCGCGCCACGAGGGGACGTGATGGCCGCCCAGATCGACCGGCGTCGGGTAGATGCCGGCGCGGTTGCACTCGTGGCCGAACGCCGCGATGGTCCGCGGGTGGGCGAGGAAGAAGGCCGGCTCCTTCCACACCAGCGACAGGAGGTTGTCCATGTCGTCCGGCGTCGGCGGGCCGCTGCGGGTGTGGATCCGCTGCTTGAGGTCGGCGTTGTGGAGCAGGCCGAACTCGTGGTTGTTGATGAGCTCGTGCTCCTGGCGCTCCTTCAGCGCCTCGACGGTCAGGCGCAACTGCTCCTGCGTCTGATTCATCGGGTCGTTGAACAGGTCGGCGACGCGCGTGTGGACCTGCAGGACGGTCTGGGCGACGCTGAGCTCGAACTCTCGCGGCGAGGTCTCGTAGTCGACGAAGGTGCCGGGCAGGACGGGCTCGCCCGTGTGGCCGGAGGCCACCTCGATCGCGGCCTGGCCGCTGTTGTCCTGCTTCTTCTGCGAGCGCGCCTTGAAATCCTCGACGTGCTTGCGCAGCGACGGGTGCTGCGCGACGAGCTCCTCGAAGGAGGCCTGCGACAGCGTCAGGACGCTGCCGGCGGTCACTGCCTTGGCGGTGAACGTCCAGTAGTCCTGGGACTCGAGGATCGCCTGGTACGAGTAGTGGTCGCCGTCGGCGAGGGTCTCCAGGATCGTCTCGTCGCCGTACTTGCCGGTGCCGATCTTGTTGACCTTGCCGTGGGCGATGAGGACCATCTCGTTGGCCTCGTTGCCCTTCTGCGTCAGGACGTCGCCCGCCTTGAACTCTTTCTGCACGAAGCGGCCGGCGAGGATGTTGAGCACCTCGACGTCCTCGTAGCCGCGGAACAGCGGCAGCTCGGCGAGCTCCGCCGGGACGACCTGGATCTTCGCGCCGGTGTTGTAGAACGTGACGCGCCCGTCACCGACGGCGTAGCTCAGGCGACGGTTGAGGCGGAACACCCCGTTGACGTGCACCCACGGCAACAACTTGAGCAGCCAGCGGGACGAGATTCCCTGCATCTGCGGCGGGGACTTCGTCGTAGTGGCGAGCTGCCGCGCGGCCGTTGTCGAGAGACTCGTCTGCTGATCATTTCCCGGCTTACCTGCGATCGACATGACAATCCTTTTTCACCGACAGCTCCGCTGCCGTTTCCAATCCTCCGCTCGAAGGAGAGCCGTGTCGGCGAACATCGGCTCTTGGCGGTTCGAGCTCGCGGCGGAGGTTACGCTCCGTCAACTCCAGGCGTCAAGCCAAATTCAAGTGTCGAAGATTAAATCAACATTGCATTTATGGCTGGAAATTGAGCGCTCGAACGCGCGGTGCGGCGAAGAAGCGCGCGGCGCCGGGTCGCGCATTGCGAGTGGGGCCGAACTACTGTCCGGCAATAATACGTGTTCCATGCCGCGATGACGGTGCCGCGGTGTAATCCTTGGTGCGTGGAGAACTCGTCGTGGTGGCGATTTCGGCCAGCCGCTGATTTCGCGGGCCGGCCGAGGTGCACATGGATGAGTGCGTTGCGGGAGATTTTCGCATATTCGTGACACGATTGGCGCCGATTCCGACCGGGCCGCGCGAGCCCGCACCCGGCCCGCGGGCAAGAATGGCAATTGTTTGCCCGCTCGCAATCGTGCGTGAGCGCGACAGCGCTCCGAGGCGTCGAGCGGCCCGCGGGCCGAATCATGGTCCCGCGGCGTCCCTTCCGCCGGCGCGTCGCCGCACCCGTGCGATTCCTCGCCGTCTGTACGTTGTTCCGAGGCGTTGGCGATCTTCTTTAATAGTGCCGTCGCGTCCGACGATTTCCGCGAGCTCGACGCCGCGACCCGGACCGGCCGGCGAGCCGGGCGCGCGAACGCGAGGCGGAAGCCCGGGGGCCGGAGCCGGGGCGCAGCCGATGGCCCTGCGGGGGTGAGTCGCGCGCCGGCGGCGGGACCGCCAATGCGACCCTCGAGGCTCGAGTGCCGCGGCTCGTGGTCGTCGGGCGGGCCGCGCCGCGGAGGCGGGGCCATGCGGCGCGAGCTCGAGGCGGCGAGATTTGAGCCGTCCCCGGAATCATGCAAGGAGGTCCATTGGGCAATGGCCGCTGCCGGCAACAGGGGAATCGTCGGCTCGTAGCGAGCGTGCGCCCGCGTCGAGCGGTGTCCATTCAGGACACCGCCGCGCTCACGCGGCGAACGAGCACGGGCCCGCTTTACGGGTCACGACGGCCGCGGTGAAGTCGCGCGATGCTGGCGATGCCGGCCTCCATGCGCGCCCGGGCGGCGGTGTTGGCGGAGTGGACGGCGATCGCGGGCGGGACGAAGTCGCGGGTGGCGACGGCCTCCTCGAGCCAGAGGACGACGTCGTAGCCGGTGCCGCGGGCGTCGTCGCCGAGGTCGTGATCGAGGCTGAGGTCGGTCACCGCGCCGGTCTGCAGGAGGGCGATGACCTCGTCGGGCCAGCGGACGAGCCGCCAGCCCGGCGGGGCCGGGCGCTCGTCGTCGAGGTAGAGCTTCACGTCAGCCCGGGATGATGAAGCACTGGATGCTGGTGTCGATGCGGAAGTTCGACTCGCTGGTGTGGCGCTCGGCGTGGAAGATGTCCATCGAGTAGGTGCCGTTCAGCTGGATGCCGAAGTAGCCGGCGTTGGCGTCGAGGTCGATCGAGTCGCTGAGGGCGCCGTGGACGCCGCCGAGGTCGATGGCGAGCTTGCCGTTGATGAACAGCCACAGGTCGTCGTCGCCGGTGAAGGTGAACACCTCGCCGCCCGAATAGGTGAACTGGGTGTGGATCTCGGTGGTGAAGTGGAAGTTGTGGTTGTTGCCCTGGTTGCCCCAGCCCTGGTCGTCGATCGGGAAGAAGTCGTTGTTCTGGTAGGTGTATTGACCGGGCATGGTCTCGGTCAACATGATGTCGATCTGGAACGATTGATTGACGTCGGCGACGTCGTTGTACCACTGGGCGAACTCCGCCGGGCCGGTGGTGACCGAGGTGCCGCCGGCGTGGGCGTAGACGGGCTTCTTGTCGGGCCCGAGGTCGGTCTGGACGAGGCCGTCGACGGTGCCGCCGTAGCTCTCGAAGTCGGGGTGGCTCTCCTTGAAGTCGCGCACGGTGGCCTTGAGCACGGAGACACAATCCGGCGGCCGCTCGCCGGTGGTGGTGGTGCTCGTGGTGGTCTCGGTGGTGGTGGTCGTCGTGGTGCCGGGCTCGGTGGTGGTGGTGGTGGTCGAGGGATCGACGGGACCGGTGGTGGGCTCGGCGGTGGTGGGCTCGACGGTGGTGGGCTCGACTGTGGTCGCAGCGGTGCCCGGCTCGGTGGTGGCAGGGTCGGTGGTGCCCGGCTCGGTGGTGCCGGTGCCGCTCACGCCGGTGATGTTGGTGATGTCGGTGGCGGAGCTGCCCTGGACGTATCCGGAGTCGCCGCAGGCGGAGGTGGTCAGGACGAGGGCCGAGAAGGTGAAGCTGTACTTGAAGACATGTCGCATGGGACTCTCGCGGGCTGGGCCGGCCGAAGATCTCATACCACGCCGGGCTCGACACGGCGCCCGGGATGTCCCGCCGGGCGCGCCCCGGTGGGCCGGTGAGCGCGCGCGGCAGGCCGCGACGGCGAACGCGAGAGCGCGGCGCAGATCCGCGAGTCGGGTCGGCGGTCCGCAGGCGCTCCGGCGGCAGACCGCGAGGCTGGGTCCGGTGCCGGGCGCGCCGCCGCGAATGTGCGCTCAGGACGGGTGGTGTGAGGGATCGTGGCGGGAAGATGTCCCTCGAGACATGTCGCCGGCGGTGGACAGGGCGAGGCCGGAGCACTAGCCTCCGCAGCCGATGTTCGCCCGCGCGCTCCCGCTGGTCACCCTCGCGTCGCTCGTGCTGTCCACGCCGGCCTGCGTGCCTCACTCGTCGACGCCGATGACGGGCCGGGTCGAGGTGCCGCTGGCGGAGCGACGGATCGGGCAGTACATCTCGTCGGGCTGGTCGTTCGACACGTCGAGCTTCTGGATCGAGGGACCCGAAGGGTTGGTCGTGATCGACGTGCAATTCCTGCCTTCGGTGGCCGCCGAGGTCATCGCCGCGGCCGAGCGCGTGACCCGCAAGAAGGTGGTGGCGGCGATCGTGCTGCACGCGAACCCGGACAAGTTCAACGGGACTGCGACGTTCCAGGCCCGCGGGATCGAGGTGTGGACGGCCGAGCAGGTGCTGGCGCGGATCCCCGAGGTGTTCGCCAGGCGCACGGAGGCGTTCGCCGAGCGCTACGCGCCCGACTGGCCGACGGCGGTGCCGCAACCGCGCAGCTTCGGCGCGGCGACGACGACGCTGAAGCTGGCAGGCCTCGAGCTGAAGGCGCACGTGCTCGGCCCCGGCTGCAGCCCGGCCCACGTGGTGATCCAGTGGGAAGACCACGTGTTCGTCGGCGACCTGGTGGCCAACAAGGCCCACGCGTGGCTCGAGATCGGGGAGGCGGAGGAGTGGCTGAAGCGCCTGGCCGAGATCGAGGCGATGAAGCCGAAGACCGTGCACCCGGGCCGCGGCCGCTCGGGCACGCTGGAGCTGGTGGCGAACCAGCGCGAGTACTTGCAGACGGTGCTGTCGCTGGTGCGAGCCGAGAAGCCGACGCTGCCGCCCGACGAGACGGCGATCCGGCGGGTGCGCTCGGAGCTCGAGCGCCGTTACGAGGGCTACCGCTTCCCGGTGTTCCTCGAGATCGGGCTGCCGGCGGTGTGGCGCCGGCTGGCCGCAGAGAACACGACGGATGGCCCGGCAGAGGGCGCAGCGGAGGAGCCGGCTCAACCGGCCGGGTCGAACCCGACGTCGCAGCCGTAGCGGACGTCGAGCTTGGCGGCGCCGTCGGCCTGCACCTCGGCGCAGGCGGCAGGGCAGAGGATGACGGTGGCGTTCTCGATGTAGAAGGCGTCGGCCTCGCAGCTGGCGAGGTCGACGACCTGATGGAAAGCCTTGGCCGGGGGCACACCGCCGACCTGGTAGTCGATCTCGATGGTGTTGGGATCGATGGTGCCCATCGGCGGGGCGGGGATCGGGAAGGAACAGGCGATCGGGGTGGTCTGGACGACGTCCTTGGCGATCTCCTGGAAGAGGACGTCGAAGGAGTCGGTCTGCGACAGGGGGAACCGCCAACCACCGGTGATGACGCTGACGCGCTGGATCGAGTCGCCCTCTCCCTGCAGCGGATCGGCGGGCAACCACGGGGCGTCCGGCGGGTTGTTGGGGCTCATGGTGATGATGGTGTGGAAGACGTAGTCGCGCGCGCCAGGAGTGCCGAAGTGCGGCGGGTCGAGGGCGAGCAAGGCGGCGTCGAAGGCGTCACCGTCGGCGTCGGTGGCAGAGGCGCTGCTGCCGTCGGTCATGGCGAGGATGATCTTGCGGGTGCCGTCGCGCAAAAAGTCGCGGTAACCGCCGGGGGCGAGGCCGTGCGGGTCCGGGGCGGTGTACCAGGCGAGGATGTTGGCGAGGAAGGCGCCCGAACCAGTGATGGCGTCGTAGTGCTTGTAACGCTCGGTGACTGCAGGGACGGCCGGCGGGGGGTTGCAGTCGGTGCCCGAGAGCGGAGCGCTGATGCAGATGTCGAGCTGCTCGCCAGGGGGATAGTCGCCGAGGACGATGACGCGGTAGTCGACGTTGCTGGCGCCGAGGATGGCGGCAAAATCGTTGTTGATGCTGGCCTCGACCGCAGCGATCGCTGCCTGCATGGAATTGGAGGTGTCGACGACGACGACGATGTCGACGCCGATCGACTGGACCTGGGGCTCGAGCATCTGAGCGGCACACTCGCCAGTGGTGGCTTCGCCCTGGTCCGGCTGGGCGCCGAGGTCGAGCTTGGGAGCGCCGGAGGTGGAGGTGGAGGTGGTCGGCGCTTCGGTGGTGCTGCCGTCCGTGGTGGTGCCGTCGGTGGGGCCGACGGTGGAGGTCGGACCAGGTCCGCTGGTGGTGGTCAGGGTGGCGTTGGCGGTGTCCTGGGGCCGGCCGCTGTCGCCGCAGGCGACGAGCAAGGGAGCGCACAAGAGAAGCGCAGGGAGGCGATTCATGGGGCGATGGTACTTCATGAGCGGGCGCTGTCGGTGCGCGCGAGGCTGCGCGCACGGCCGGCGATCGCGGATGGTCTTGTTCCCGATGAGATGGCCGATGGGACAGGTCATGCGGCTGAGCTCGGCGTGCGCAGGATCCCGGATCGATGCGGAGCGAGGAGCGCACGGCGCGAGTGGGTGCCGGATCGATGGGTCGCACGGCGCGAGTGGGGTGCCGGATCGATGCGCGGTGAGGGTCGCACGGCGCGAGCGGGTCCCGGATCGATGCGCGGCGAGGGTCGCGGGGCCGGTGTCCGGGACGCCCTGTCCCCTCAAACAGTTGCTCGGACTTCGTGAGGGGTAGGGTGCTTCGAGGCGAAGTTTGCCTCGTCCTGCGCAAACTCGGTGCCAGGGCGTCCCGGCCCCCGTCCTTCGGGAGCTCTCTTGGAACGGGGACGGTCGACTCCGTCGAGATCCGGGACCCGCTCGCGCCTGAACGGCGAGCGAGGTCCGCGGCGAGTGGTGTCGAGGAGGAGAAGCTCGCCGGTCGCGGTGGATGACCTGGCGGTGGGCATCGAGGGTGCCTCCGATTTATTGAGTGGCACGGTCGAGTCCGCCGAGAACGGGGACTGCGTCGCGTCAGAACGGCGAGCGGGGTACGCGGCGAGTGGGGGCGAGGAAAGGACCCCGCGTGTGAATCGAGGGGGCTCCGAATTGTTGGGGGGGACGGTCGACTCGTCGAGAGACGGGAGACGGTCGGGCTTGAACGGCGGGCGGGGTATGCGGTGAGTGGTGGTTCGAGGAGGCGAAGCCCGCGGGGGGAATCGAGCGTGCGCCGAATTATTGGGGGGAGACGGTCGACTCCGTCGCTAGACGGGAGACGGTCGCGTCTGATACGGGAGTGAAGTGAGGGTCGCTCGCGTTCGTTGTGGGGAGTCGGTCACTTCGGCGAGCGCTGCTTCGAGGTGCCGCCCGCGAAGGTGTCCTCGCCCCAGAGAATACGCGCCCCTCGCTCGAATTGCCGGCGAGAGCGGGCGGTCAGCGATTGTTCGCGCGCGAAGTAGAACCAGGGGAGGCCGTCGCGCTCGAGGGCGGGCTCGTGCGGTTCGTACATGTCCTTCGCGCCAGGTGTGCGAGAGAGCCGATTGCACGGGCCGAAGATGCAGCCGCAGCCGCCGTCGGGGAAGGACACGAAGGCGTCGACGTCCGCGAGTGCGTCGGCGAGAGAGGCATAGACGCGCCCGCTCATGTTGGCGAAGCTGCCGGGGGGCTCCCAGTGGAAGCAGTATTGTTCGGGGCAGAGGTCGAGGCGAGGGCGTTTCTTGGGGTCCCACATGGGTGGAGGTCGGGACGGCGCGGATTGGTCGGCGACGAACCCGATCGCAGGTTATCATGATACCGGTAGGTGCGATCGAGCGGCGGAACCGGGTGCCTGCGTCGGTTGTGCGGGGGGCCGGAGGTGTGTTAGGCGTCGAGGGCGATGTTGCATTGCATTCTGTGCGGGGCGCCCTTCACGTCCTTCATCGAGGAGCCGACGGAGGGCGAACATCACGAGACGATGGTCTGCGCGAAGCACCCTGACGAGACGCTGCTGGAGCCCGGAAAGCGGGAGCTGTGGGGCGGTGAGGATCTCGAGACGTCGCCGGCGTTGTTCTCGGGGCGAGAGGTCTGGATCGTGGAGGCGTGGCAGTGGCTCGGCTTCGGGTTCTATGCGCTGCTGAGCGACGGCGACTTGCTGATGATCGTGTGCTGGGGCTCCTCCGATGTCTGTGTGGTCCGGGTCCCGCGGAGCGAGCGGGCGCTCGAGCGCCCGGTGGGGCTCCCGAGCTGCAGGGGCGAGCCGTTGGCGACGGCGATCCGCGAGGGCTGGACGTTGAGCGCGGTGCGGCGGTTCGGCGCCGAGCACGTGGTGGTCGAGTTTCCGGGGAAGGGCGAGTTCGCGTTCAACAGCTGGATGGAGAGCTGGGGCTCGCTCGGGGACGGCCGCTATTTCATCTACGAGACGTGGCTGTCGGACTCCGACGATCCGCAGGTGCCCGCGAGCGAGATGAGGGCCTGGCCGCGTTAAATCTCCCGCCGAGTCGGGTGGCGCTCACAGGCCGGGGAGGAATGAGGGGGCATGTCCCATGGGACATGCTCGATGGGTCATGTCATGCGCGCGTGAGGCGGACGATGAGCTGGGCGGTGGCGCCGGCGGCGAAGGGGAGGAGGCAGGAGGCGGCGATTCGCAGGAGGGCGAGGCGGGCGCCGTAGATGCCGAGCTCCATCGGCACGCGCAATAGTGGCAGGAGGGCCATGCTGGTGAGGTAGGTGACGAGGATGCCGACGCCGGCGCCGGCCTTGAGGAGGCCGGCTGCGAGGGGCATGCCGAGGAGGCCGCCGCCAGGGGTGAGGGCGCCGGCCAGCCAGGCGAGGAGGTGGCCGCGGACGCCGGCGCCGTCGCTCAGCCAGCGCTCGACGAAGCCGGCCGGGAGGAGCGCCTCGGCCATGCCGGCGAGCAGGAAGGCGACTGCGAGGATCGGCATCATCGAGAGGAAGGTGCGGCCCGATCGCTGGAGGCCGTCGACGAAGACGCCCTGCACGGCGGCGAGGATGCCGAGGAGGACGAGGGCGGCGCCGAGGAGGATGAGGGCGAGCTTCACGACGCGGCCTCCTCTGCGAGGATCTCGACGATGCCGCGGCTGCCGTCGACGCGCAGGCGCTGGCCCGACTTGAGCCGCTTGGTGCCGTCGCCGACGCCGACGACGGCGGGGATGCCGTACTCGCGGGCGATGACGGAGCCGTGGGTCATCATGCCGCCGACGTCGCACACGAGGCCGGCGGCGTGGACGAACAGGGGGGTCCAGCCGGGATCGGTGTAAGGGGCGACGAGGATCTCGCCGGCGCGCAGGACCTGGGCGGCGGGATCGAGGACGACGTGGGCGATGCCCTCGACGACGCCGGCGCTGGCGCCGAGGCCGGCGAGTGCCCCTTCGGGCAGGTCCTTCGGGACAGGCCGCGCGGGGACCTCGCCCTCGCTGGTGACGAGGAGCGGGGCGTTGAGGTGGCGCGCGTGCTCGTGGTCGGCGCGGCGCTCGGCGACTCGCGGGCGCGGGTCGAAGGCGCCAGGGTCGGCGGCGAGGTCGAGCAATTCGTCGTAGGTCAGGAACCACACGCCGTCGACGGCGGCGAGCCGACCGGCGCGTACGAGGGCGTCGGCGGCCTCGAGGACGGTGCGCCGCACCACCGCGAAGCACTGGACGAACAGGTACTTGGGGTGCTCGCGGACGCCGAGGCAGTGACGCACGCACTGGACCTGGCGGCGGACGATCCAGCGGACTGGCGCGGGGGCGGCGGCGATCAGTCGCCCGGCGGCGGCTTCGCCCTCGGCCTGCAACCTGGCGAAGTGCTCGCGGTGCAGGCCGGGCCTGTCGCCGTGGGCAGCCATGCCGCGGATGCTGGTGAGCAGGAGGCCGGGGTCGTCGGCCCAGCGCGGTCGACTGATGTCGATCTCGGCCTGGCCGCGCATGCCGAAGCGGTCGAGGAAGGCGGCGAATGCGTCGAGGAAGGCGGGGCCGCCGGCGAAGGTGCGGAGCGTGTGGAGCTCGCCGGGGCGCACGTGCTCGAGGGCGGCGCGCAGCTCGGGGTAGGGGCGCACGAGGTCGGCGAGGTCGCCGACGCGCAGGTCCATCTCGGTGGTGACGTTGCCGACGAGGCCGCGCTGGAGGGCCTCGACGTCGGCGGCGTGCGGGGTGTCGGCGAAGCGCCGGCGCAGGCGGCCGAGGCTCAGCATGCCGGACACGAGGCGCGGGGCGATCTTCGGCATGACGCGGAAGACGCCGGTGAGCTGGTGCCTGGCGGCGCGCAGGCGGGCGACGCCGGGGGGCTGTGATTCGACGGCGGCGCGGAAGCCGGCGACCCACCCGGCGATCAGGCGATCGGCCCAGGCGGGCTGGGCGTCGAGGCGGGCGCCGAGGAGCATCCAGGCGATGTCGAACGGGACGCGCCACATGAGCCGGGCGAACAGGCGCAGGGCGGCGGGGCGCGGCCTGGCGGACGCCTGGATCTCGGGGCGGTCGACCAGAGTGGCCAGGCGCTCCGCGACGTCGGGGTAGACCGCGCGCAAGATCCGGAACGCCAGGCGGCGCGTCGGGGCCAGGCGCAGCATCGGCGTGATGTCGAGGAAGATCCGGCTGCCGGCGTCGACCATGGTCGTCGCGCCGCGCGGGATCTCGTCGAGGCGCGTCTTGCCGATCGGGAACACCGCGCGCCACAGGTCGCGGGCCATCGGCGTGATCGGGTCCATCATGTTCTGGGCGTGGCCGAAGCTGAGGTAGAGGTGGACGCCGTCGTCGTCGGGGCCGGGCGCGGGCAACGGGTAGAGCGAGGTGATCGGCCGCGCCTGCACGAGCCACAGCCGGTCGCCCGCGAGGCACCACTCGAGGTCCTGCGGGACGCCGCCGTAGTGGGCCTCGACGCGGACGCCGAGGTCGGTCAAGGCGGCGACGGCGGCGTCGTCGAGGACGCGGGCGCGTCGCCTGTCCTCGGGGACATCTTCGGTGACTGTGCCGCCGCCGGGCACGGGGCGGATCGCCACCTGCTTGTCGCCGACGCGCAGCTCCTTGAGCGCGCCGCTGCGGCGATCGACGCGGTAGAGGTCGGCGGTGACGAGGCCGCTGACGAGCGCCTCGCCGAGGCCGTAGCCGGCGTCGATGGTGAGGGTGCCGCGGTGACCGGTGACCGGGTCGGCGGTGAAGAGGATCCCGCTGGCGTCGGGTAGGACCATTCGCTGGACGACGACGGCGAGGGCGACCTGGCGGTGGCCGAAGCCGTTGCGCGCGCGGTAGAGGATCGCGCGGTCGGTGAAGAGGCTGGCGAAGCAGCGGCGGACCGCGGCCTGCAGCTCGTCGCCGCCGCGGATGTTGAGGTAGGTGTCTTGCTGGCCGGCGAACGAGGCGCCGGGCAGGTCTTCGGCGGTGGCGGAGGAGCGCACCGCGTAGGCGTGCTCGCGGCCGAGGTCGCGGTGCGCGGCCTCGAGGTCGGCGAGCAGCGCGGGCGGGAGCGGGACGGCGAGCAGGGCGTCGCGCACTGCGGCCCCGAGCTCACGCGCGCCGGCGACGTCGTCGGGGCCGAGCGCGTCGAGGCGATCGAGCCACAGGGAAAAGGTGGGACAGCCGGCGACGAAATGGTGATAGGCGGCGGTGGTGACGCAGAAGCCCGGTGGGACGGGGAAGCCGGCCCGCGTCAGGGCGCCGAGGTTTTGACCCTTGCCGCCGACGCGCGCGAGGTCGTCGGGGCCGATGTCGGAGAATGACAAGATCAGGACGGTCACGTTGCACCTCGTTTCACACCGCGGAGGAAGAAGGCGACGACGGTTCGGGCGTCGCGCTCGGGGTCGCCGTCGCCGGGCATTCCCCACAGGCCGCCGAGGATGCCGAATGCGAACAGCATGCCCTGGAAGGCGCGCGCGAGCCGGTAAGGGTCCTCGTCGACGAGCTCGCCGCTGTCGATGTAGCGGCGGAGCACGGCGGCGAGGCCGTGGATCGATCGATCGGGGGCGTCGGAGAGCTCGCCGAGGAGGCTGCTGCCGCGCAGCCGCTCGACGAGGATGATTCGCATGAGGGCCTCGTCGTCGCGCATCTGGGTGAGCGCGGCGAGGGCGAGCCGCTCGAGGTCGACGGCGAGGTCGCCGGAGGGCTCGCGGGCGGTCCCCCAGACGACCTGGCGAATGTTCATACTCTGCGCGAATGCGCGGAGGAGGCCCTTCTTGTCGCCGAACTGGCGATAGACGGTGGCAGTCCCGACGCCGGCGGCCTCGGCGATGGCCTCGATGGTGGCCCCCTCCAAACCCTGGCGCGAGAAGACTTCGCGCGCGGCAGCGAGCACTTTCTCCCGCGCGTCTCCGCGCATGGGGGCGTCGACCCCCGCCGCTGCGAGCTGCTGCACGAGCGCCTCACGGCTGCCGACGAGCCGGTAGGCTGAACTGCGTGAGATGCCCGCAGCCTCGGCCAAACGGTCCATGGTGAGCGCTTCAGGCCCAGCCTCGTCGAGCAGACGCCGCGCGACTTCGAGCAGCTCCGGGAGGGTGAGAGGCCCTTGGGATGGCACGAGAGATATGTGAATCAATCGTTCCGTCTCGTCAAGGGGGCGTCACGGGAGCGCGACGAAATTTGTTTCGCGCGGGGCGAAAGCGCGCGTACGCGCGAGGCGCTCGGGACGGGCAATATGTGTCGAGGGACGCGCCCCTGCGCATCATGGTCCCATGATTCGTGTGATGCTGGGGGATGAGATTATGTCCCAAGGGACATGCTTCCGTGAATTTCATGGTCGCATGATTCGCGGCGATGCATCGGCGCGAGAGATCGACCGCCTGGCCGATGCCGCTGCGGCTCGACGAGCCGGAAGAATTCAGGCCGGAGATGCGAGCCGGGCGCGAGCCGCGTCGCGCGGCTCCCAGATCAGGCGTGTGCCGGTGAACGAGCCGGCGAACAAGAAGACACCCGCCTCGTCGAAGACCTCGAGCCAGCCGTCGTCGCCGTCGGTGCCGACGTACACGAAGAAGACCTCACGGGCGCCGATGCGCTGGCGGTGGACCCACGCGCCGCCCCAGTCGAAGCAGGCGCCGGCGTAGAAGGCCCGCGCCTCGGCGACCGAGGCGGGGATGGTCGCTTCGGCGGCGAGGGTCGCCCGCAGCGGGAATCGCGTGGGCGATGGCTGGGCCGCGCGCCCTTCCGCCGCGGTCGCCTCGAACCATGCGCGGAGCTCGTCCATGGCTCACCCTACCGCAGCTTCGCGGGCGCGCGGCGCGAATCGTGGCTGTTTGGCGTCACTGAGTGCGGCGGCGCTCGATGAGGCGAAGGGCGCGCAATCGGAGCTTCGGATCCTGGCGGATCCGGTCGGCGAGGTCTTTCTTGCGCCGCTCGTCGCCGAGATAGGCCCTCACGGTCACAGGCGACAGCTTGAGGAGCTTGGCGATCTCGTCGATGGACAGGCCGCGTTCGCTGTCGCCGAGCATCGTTTCCCGCAGGTGACGGCGCTGGTACGGATCGTCCTCTGCTTCCTCCGTCGCGTCGTCAGTGTCGTCGGCGTCGTCGTCCTCCTCCAGGAGTTCTTCCTCGAGCTCCTCTTCCTCGTCGTCGGCGTCGTCGTCGTCCGCGAGCGCGGCGGCCTGACGCTTCAACATGTACTTCAGGGCGCGTTCACGAAGCTTCGGATCCTCACGGATCCGGTCGGCGAGCCCCTTGCGGCGCTCCGGGACGCTCAGATAGTTGCGGACGGTGAGCGGGGACAGCTTGAGCAGCTTGGCGATCTCGTCGACGGAGAGGCCCTTCTCTTCGTTGCCGAGCAGGCTGGCGTAGAGGCGAGGCGCGGGGGCCAGTTCCTCGGCTTCGTCCTCTTCCTCTTCTTCCTCTTCGTCGTCGTCCTCCTCCTCCTCCTCCTCGTAGTAGTCCTCGTCCTCGTCCTCGTCGGTGCCGACGTTCTCGGTCCGAGCGTCGCCGAACTGCTCTTCCGCGAGAATCGACAACTGCGGCAACTGGGCGTATCGCACGCCGATCTGGTGCTCCTTGCAGATCCGGACCAGGGTCTCCCCGTCGATGAGATAGACGACCCGCTGGTTCTGACCGGGCTTCGCCTCGTTGCGCGCGTCTTGGGTGAAGGTCGAGGTGGTGACGATGATGGCAGTATCCTGCGGGCCCTTGATGCCGCGCATCATCCGGACCTCCTCGACGCTGACCGGCCGTGCCCAGTGCTTGGCCGACACGAGGGCCTGGGCGTCGACGAGGCCGCGCCGATAGGCCGCGGTGGCGTCGTATCCGCCGTCCCGCGAGGCCTGGGTGATGACGACGTCCTGAAAGCCGAGGGCCTCGAGCACCGCCCTGAGGAAGTTGCTCTCGAAGGTCCGCCAGCTCATTCGTGCCAGCCGCTGCCGGAGCTGCTCGTCGAGCTTGTGATTGGCCTCGTAGATGGATTCCTCGATCGATTTGGCGGCGGATCCGCGAGGGTACTGTGAACCGGTCTCGAGCCGGATCCATCCTCGCTGTTCGCCCTCGCGGTACGTATGGAAGCGCTTGCGCTCGCCGCTGGCCTCGGCCTGGCGGTTGGCGTTGTTGACGGCCACATAGATCGCACCCGACGACAGCTCGTCGTTGCCCTCGTCTTCGCGGAGCCTGGCTGCAAGGTCGCCGGTCCGGGCTCGGCCGCCCATTTCTCTCAGTAGCCGCTCGATCCTCTGTGCGCGTCGTTCTTTCACCGGGTGTCGTCCAGGACGGGTGTTGAGGCCGTCATGGTACCGGGAGGCCCCCGTCGCGCGATACGTCCGGCCGGCCCGGGCGAAAGCGGGCGAGATCGCGCGAACGTGCTCAACCCCGAGCTCGAGTTCGCGTTCGTGGCAGCGACACGTGGGGCTTACGCGCAGGTGCCTTTCGGCGTGCCGCATTCGCCGGCGTCGGCGCAGGTGCCGCTGACGCACTCGCCGTCGAAGCGGCAGGGCTCGCCGGTCTGCAGGGAGGCTTCGCAGTAGGAGTCGCCGCATTCGCTGGGGAACTCGGCCTCGCGCTGGTTGTGCGGGGGGAGGACGACGACGCCGCCGGCGTCGAGGTCGTCGACGGGATCGGCGGGGCCGCTGCGCTCGGCCTCGGCGCGCTCCCACATGCGCACGAAGGCGTCGGCCGAGTCGCGCAGCGGGGTGGTGTCGGTGCCGAGCTGGTCGAGGTCGGCGAGGAGGTCCGGGATGAGGCCGATGTGGCCGAGGCCGGCCTCGTCGAAGAGGGTGGCCAGCGGGGCGGGGCCGCCGGCGAGCTCGTCGCGGGCCTGGCAGCGGCCCTCGGTCGGGAAGGAGGCGGAGCAGGCGTCGACGCCGAAGCGCGGGCGGACCTGCTGGATGAAGCCGTTGAGGTCGGAGCCGAGTGCGACCGCGATCTTGAGGCCGAGCCGTCCGAAATCATAGGACTGCGCGAACGAGCGGCTCGAGCCGTGGCAGGTGTTGGCGACCTCCGAGGGCTCGTAGGTGTTGACCTCCTCGTGGCCGGTGCGGATGCCGAAGATCCCGCCGACCTGGCGCAGGTGCTCGATGATCCACACGGGGGTGGTCTTCTCCTCGCGCGCTTTTTCGGCGGGGAGCATCTCGCGGAAGTGGCCGTGCGAGATGTAATAGGGGTAGTAGTCGCGGGCGATCGAGAGCTCGTGGAGGTCGCGGACGCCCTGCTCGGACAGGTGGGCGGCGTCGACGAGCATGCCGCGGTCCATCATGGCGTCGGCGAGCTCCTTGCCCTCGGCGGTGAGGCCGAGGGTGTTGCGGCAATCGGCGTCGACGTCGAAGCCGAGAGTGACGTTGCCCTGGGTGATCCCGCAGTCCATGTCGATGTGGCAATTCTCGGCGTACTGGGCGATGTGGAAGATGTTGTTGTGCGGGGCGGCGCCGCCGAAGCGGTTGTCGAGCTGATGGACGGGCTGCAGGGTGCGCACGCCGAGGGCGTAGAGCTCGTCGAGCTGCGGCTTCCAGTCGCCCTGGTTCATCAAATGCGAGGCCTCGACGCTGAGGACGAGGGCGAGCCGGTCCTCGCCGACGATCCGCCGGGCGTCGGCGGGGGTCAGGGCGATCTCGGCCCAGTCGTGGGTCTTGACGAATTCGTGGGACAGCTCGAGCTGGATCTTCACGTCCTCCATTTCGTCGCACTGCGGCCGCTCGAGGTTCTCCTCGGCGATGGCGCGGCACAGCCAGTCGTTGGAGACGGCGGAGATGACCTCGAGGCGCAGGCCGGCCATGTAGGCGGCGTGGAGGTGCTCCTCCCAGACCTGCTGGTGAGCGATGGCGTCCCACCGCGGCCAGCCCTCGAAGCCGGGCCAGCCGTCGACGCGGGCCTTGTGCTCGCCGGTGTCGCCGGTGGAGCCGGGGATCTGGCTGACGAACTCGCTGACGACCTCGCCGCCGCCGGGCGCGGCGATGACGGAGACGAGCGGGACGAGCTTGGCCAGCTCCTCGAGGGTCATGCCCTCGCACTGGCCGAGCAGCGGGGCGAGGTCCTCCTTGAGCCGGCCGTGGTCGCCGGGCTCGCCGCCGTCGCACGGGGCCAGGGCGTCCTCGCCAGGGCCGGCGTGGCTGCCGTGGAACCACCCGCCGCCGAAGGCCTCCTCGGCGAACATGTGGAGGTGAAGGTCGGCGATGCCGTGCAGCGGCGGGAGGTCGGGGCCGCCGGTGGTGGTCGGGGCGTCGGTGGTGGTCGGCGTGTCGGTGGTGGTGCCGGTGCCGGTCGTGGTGGTCCCGTCGGTGGCGGCCGGGGTGTTGCCGCCGGTGCAGGCGGTCAGGAGGGCGAGGCTCGTGAAGGTGAAGGCAAGACCCCGGATCATCGTTCCAGGCACGCTAGCGAGCGCGGCTGCGCGGGTCAAGGCGGGCGCGATCGCGGCGGGCGGCACCCGCCGTGGGGGGCGGGTCGACGAGGGGTCGACGAGGGCCGGGTAAACTCTTCGGGACGCGGTGGAACCCCGATCGGCGGGGTTGATTCTGCCCGGAGCCCGACCGGGGCTGCGGGACCGCGTTCGTCGTCCTCGACGGGCCCCGGTGTCACCACGGCTCGCCGGCCGCGGCGTGGATGGTCCGAGGGACATGCTCGATGGGGCATGTCTCCATGAGCATGTCCTGGAGTTCAGATGTGGGCGATCGTGACGAGGTAGCCGAACGCGGGGCGGTTGTTCGGGAGGCCGCAGCTGAGGTCGAGGCCGACGCGGGTGTGGGGCGGGGCGCCGAGCAGCCAGCAGGGGAACACCTTGCTGCCGTACGGCGAGTCGGGGACGAGGTAGCGGCGCAGCTCGTCGTAGGTGACGGGGACGGGCTCGCGGGTGCCGGCGGGGCTGCGGGTGCCGAGGGCGTTGGAGACGGGGCCGAGGCCGCCGAGGGCGACCAGGACCGGCTGCAGGCGCTCCAGTAGCTCGTCGAGGCTGGCGAGGCCGTCGACGTCGAGGTCGGCCCGGTTGAGGTTGCCGTTCCAGGCGGTGAAGTGCAGCTGGCCGAGGGCGCCCAGATCGCGGGTGAGGCGGTCGTTGGCGACGTCGAAGCGGAGGTCGGGGCGCTCGCGGTGGAACTCGGCCAGGGCGACGCGGCCGAAGGCCCGGGCCTCGGCGGCGAACAGGCCCTCCTGCGCGGGGACGACGAGCTGCGGGCCCGAGGCGGTGAAGCCGGCCGGCCGGGGCGGAGGCGTGCCGGCGACCCGCGCGGCCTCGAGGCTGTGGAAGGCGGCGAGGTCGAAGGCAGGAGCGCCGCCGGCGGGACGGGCGGAGGCCGAGGCGTTGGCGGTGGTCGAGGCGTTGGCGGCCGCCGGCTCGTCGTCCCAGCCCTCGTGGATGCCGTCGAGGGGGTCGAGGAACAGCGAGAGGGGCTCGGTCGGCGGGATGTGCCGGAGGGTCGGCTGGGGGTGCAGGGTGACCCGGGGGCCGGCGCCGAACATGGCCTTGAGCTTGCCGAAGAAACCCTGCGGCGCAGGGGCGCGCGGGGCCTTGGCCTCGGGGACGCTGCCGTAGGTGCGGCGCAACAGGTCCTCGAGCTCGTCGGCGGATTTGGGCGGGGCGATGCCGAAGTTGGTGGTGACGCGGCCGTCGGCGGCGATCTTGATCTCGATCGAGGTGAGGCGATTGCCGCTCTCGTAGCGCGAGAGCTGCTCGAGCATGCGGCGCGTGTCGGCGGTCAGCGGCGGGAGCGACATGGACCGCAGCTCGCCGTCGATCGCGTGCAGGACCCGGCCGGCCTTGACGACCTCGCCCGGGTGCGGGAAGTGGGCCATGAGGACGACGGCCTCGATCTTGGCGCTGAGCGGGATGATGTGGAGGAGCTCGGCGGCGATCTGCTGCGTCAACGGGAGGAGCGCGGCCTCGTGCTCGCCGGGCCGGGTCCGACCCGGCCGGGCGGGCTTCGCAGGCGCGGGCGGCTGGGCAGGGGCGAACAGGTGAGGGTGCTGACTCTGCAGCAGCTGCTGGAACTTCTCCGGCGAGACGCGTACGGGCGCTTCCTCGTGCTCGTGCTCGGGGCCGGCGATCGGGCCGGGGACTGTGCCCTTGAGCCAGGCGACGTGGCGCGCGAGGTCGCATTCGAGCCAGGGGCACGGCAAGGTCGGGCCGTCGTAGTAGTCGACGACGGCGATGTCCCGCCACACGCGCTCGCCGGTCGAGGTGTCGCGCAGGACGAGGCCCATGGCCTCGAGCTCGGCGGCCAGGTCGCGCGCGCCCATGTCCATGAAGGCGACCGCGAGCAGGTGCTCGTCGTGCCAGGAGGGCGACCAGCGAGCCGTGAGGGCGGCGACTCCGTCGGGGGCGACGGCGGTGAGTCGATCGATGCGAACGAGGAGGGTGGTGAACTGAATCCGTACGGCCATGGCGGGGGGGACGCGGAGGATATCGCCAGGAAGATCGGCGCTCCAGCGCGGTCCGCCGATGTCGATGTCTCGGGCAGGCCCCGGGCTGCGGCGCCCGGGCGGGTCGATGCACTGCGCGGGCAGGGCGGGCGCGCATGGCTGGGCTTGAGGACATGTCTTAAAAGACATGTAATAGCGAGCGCGGCTGAAGGACTCGATGGGTTCCTCTGCGGGGTTGGACAAGGTTCGGAGGTCGCGGGCCGCGGATGGCGTGCGCGGGATGTCCTCCGGGGAGGACACCTGCGACGAGGGCCTTCAGTGCTGGAACGTCGATCCGGACACCAGCGTGGGGACCTGTCTGGCGATGTGCACAGGCACCTGGGACGCGCCGAGTTGCCCGGGTCAGGGCCAGGAGTGTGTCGCCTGGTACGGTCCGGACCAGGCCCCGCCCGGCTACGAGAACGTCGGGCTTTGCGGCGTACCCCCGTGAGACCGAGTGCCTTCCGGCCGCGAAGCGGGTTCGGGCGCGACGACGTCGACGGCTGCGACCGGACGGAGACGACGAAAAAGGACATGCCTCGGCGAAGACCCGCGCTGCGGGTCTTCGGGACATGTCCGAAGAGATAGGCGGAGAGCTCGCGCAGGGGCCGGCGGTGCGCCGACGACCGCGCGCGGGCTCACGCGCCCGGAGCGGGCGGGTTGGGGTTCAGGATCGGGGTGGTGTCGCCCGAGGCCGACTGGATGACGCCGCAGGCCAGGCGGGCGCCGGCGTTGCCGGTCGGCTGGCCGAAGTCGTCGGGCTTCTCGTGGATGATGATCGCGCGGCCGAGGACGCTGTAGTCGCCGCCGGCGATCGAGAAGTGGGCCGGGTCCATCGTGAGCGTCAGCGTGGCCTTGCCGTCGGCGCCGGCATCGAGGTTGCCGAAGTCGCCGGGGTGATGGGTGGTGCCGCCGGGTGACCCGTGGTCGACCATGTCGGGGTTGAAGTGACCGCCGGCCGATTCGCCGTCGGGCGAGGTGCAGTCGCCCCACTGGTGGACGTGGATGCCGTGCTGGCCGGCCGAGAGACCGGAGATTTCGGCCTCGACCTTGATCTTGCCCTCGGTGAGCTGGGTGAAGTTCACGGTGCCGCTCACCCCGCTGTCCATCAGCGGAGTCAGGGTGGCCGTGGCGTCGGGCGAGGGCTCTTCGTCCGGCGTGCAGCCGGGCGCCCCCAGCAACAGCGGGAGCGAGGCGAGGGTGAAGGCGAACCGGGTCATGGCGGGACTCTGATCGAGATCCGGCTCCGGTGCAAACGCGCCCGCTGCAACGCGGCAGCCCGGCGCGCACCGGTGATTCACGAGCGTGCCTCGCAGGTCGCCCGAATGCGTCACCGGGCCGACCGCGAGGGCGCGGCTCAGGGCGCGCAGGTGCCGGTGCGCCGGTACTCCCAGGTCTTGCCGACCTGCTGGGCGGGGTCGCCGTCAGGGTTCGAGATGGTGGCCGTGAGGCGATCGCCGGCGACGCGGTAGACGAGCCGGCGGGGGAAGTCGTGTTCGGGGTTGACCCAGATCCACACGCGCTCGCCGGGGGCCGCGACGACTGCGGGGTCGCGGGTCTCGGTGAAGTCGGTCGGGGCCTGGCCGGAAGGCTCGGCGTGATAGCGGGTGCCGCCGCCTTCGAGCTCCGTGAGGGTCATGTCCTCGAGCTCGACGATCTTGCCGCTGGGATCGGCGGTGGCGCTGCGACCCTGGAGGCCGCCCCTCATCGGCCACCAGTGCTCGGTCACGGCATGGCCGTCCTCGTGCACCCAGGTGCCGCACAGCGGCGCCAGCGCCGGATCGACGGCCGGGGCGTGCGCGCAGCCGAGTTCGGCCGCAAGGGCGAGGGCGAAGATCGGCGAGGCGCGGCGCATGGCGCGAGCATAGCCGGACATGCGGCGTTCCGTCTCGGCCTGTCCGTGGGCCGCCCCGAGGCCGCTCACGGCGGGGCGGCGCGAGCGAGGCGCTTCGCTGTGCGATCCTTCGGATCGTGGCGCGCGCCCTCGCTCGCATGACTCTCGGGACATGTCTCTCGGCGCTAGTCGCGTGCAACGAGATATCGCCGCCGGGCAGCACGTTCGCGGTCGAGGTGGGATCGACGACCGAGGGGACGTACGGCGAGACCCTCGCCGGGCAGGACGGCGAGACGCCGGCGCACCTGACGAACTCGACGACCGAGGGGCCGACGTGTGGTGACGGGGTGATCGATCCGGGCGAGGGCTGCGACGACGGCAACCTCGCGCCCGAGGACGGCTGCGACGCGACCTGCTCGCAGGAGGCGGCGGTCGAATGGACGTACACCCACAACGGCGGGGCCGGCCAGGACGACATCGCGTGCGGGGTGGCGATCGACGGCGAGGGCCGCGTGTTCGTGGTCGGCGCCGAGCTGGTGCAGTCGCGTGACGCGTGGATCGTGGCGCTGGCGCCCGAGGGCCACGAGCTGTGGCGCAAGACGATCGATTCGGCCGGCTTCGACGACGCGTTCGCGGATGTCGCGGTCGACGAGGCCGGGCGGGTCTACGCGGCCGGCCACGAGGAGCTGACGGCAGGGGTGCGGTCGCCGGTGATCCGCGCGTTCACGGGCGAGGGCGCCGATCTGTGGAAGTTCAGCGAGGCCGCAGTGGCGGCCGGCGGGAGCGGGATCGACGGGCTGGCGCTGGCCGACGGGGCGCTCTACTCGACGGGCTCGCAGGCGGAGACGCAGGTGAGCCTGGCGATTCGTCGCCACGATCCGGTGAGCGGCGCGGCGGCGTGGAAGACGACGACCGTCGCCGGGGCGACGAACGCGTTCGCGGGCGGGATCGCGGAGGCGGGGACGCAGCTGCTCGCGGCGGGTTCGGCCGAGGTGGAGGGCGTGCTCCATCCGCTGCTGGTGCGGGTGGGGCACGACGGGTCGCTGGTGACGACGCAGGTCGAGGCTGCACACGCGGGCGCGTGGTCGGACGTGGTGGCGATCGGCGGCGAGGGCGAGGTGCTGGTGAGCGGACGGATCGAGCCGACGCCGGGGGCGGGCTTCGACGTGGCGGTGCGCCGGATCTCGGGCCGCGACGTGGTGCGCTGGTCGCAGACGATCGATCACCTGGCGGGCTTCGATGTCGGTCGCGGGGCGGCCGTCGGCGCCGGCGAGGAGGTGTTCGTCGCGGGCTCGGTGACGAGCGCCAGCGGCGACCTCGAGATCTTCGGCGCGCGCCTGTCGGGGTCCGGCGAGCTTCGCTGGACCCACGTGAACGCCAACCCCGGGCTCGGGCTCGACGACCACGGCGCGGCGGCGGCGTTCGGCCCGGGCTTCGTGGTCCTCGCGGGCGACGAGCAGGTGGCCGGCGAGGGCGCGAACGTGTGGGTGCGTCGCTTCCGCGCGGAGTGAGTCGCGCTCGAATTTCACGCCGTGTCGTGACGCGCTCCACGGGCCTGGGCGTCGCGTCTGGGGCCGAGGTGGATGCGCGGGGTTCGAGCGCGGGGCGACGGATCGTGGCGAACTTCGCCGGTGCTTCGCCAAGGTCCGATCGTGGGCGACGGATCACCGCGAATTTCAGGCGCTCCGCGCTGCGCGGGGTTCGATCGCGGGGGACGGATCACGTGAAGTCGCGGGCGGATGGCCGCAATTGATCGGAGGTCGCGGGGGCACTCTCCGCGAGAGAGGCACGCCATGTCTTCGTCCGTCTGTTTGCCCTCGCTGCTCGCGCCCTCCCACGATCCGCTGCCGGACGCGCAGCGGATCGCCGAGACCTGCGCGATGACGGATCCGGTCCAGCGCAACCTGTGGATCACGTACGTGTATCACCGCCTCGAGGTGGCGCTGGCGAGCCGCCTCGGCGGCGACGACGTCAGCTGGTGCGCGTACGGGACGTGGGCGTCGAAGAGCGCGGGGCGGTTCATCCGCGGCGAGGCGGTGCTCGAGGCGCTGCGGCCGTGGATGGCCCGCACTGCGACGGTGGGTCGGATGGTGGCCCGCATCGACGGCGAGGTGCGCGAGCGGATCGCCCGCGGCAACCTGCTGGTGTTCACCGAGCTGGCGCCGCTGTTCCGCGCGCTCGTCGATGTCCTCGACCTGCCGGGCGCGCAGCGGCGAGCTGCGGCGGAGGCGGCGTTCGCCGGGCTGACGGAGGGGGCGACTTCCGAGGGGGGGCAGACGCTGCTGCGGCGGGCGTTCGCGGCCTACGTGACCGCGGCGGAGACGGGCGAGGCGAAGGCGCGCGCGGAGCAGATCCTGCTGGCGAACACGCTGGTCGGGTATCACGAGCAGATCCGGCTGCAGCCGACGATCGCGGCGGCGCTGTCGGCCCCGCTGGCGGTGCTGGTGTCGGCCGACGCGGCGCCGCTGCGGCGGGCCCTGGGCGAGCGCCTCGGCGAGGTGGCGCGCTCGCTGCTGACGCGCTGGATGATGACGATCGATCTGCCGGAGGGGGCGCTGGCGCTGGGCCGCGACGTGCCGGCGACGCGCGACGGGCGGATGTTCCCGGCCGCGTTGACGCAGATCGAGGACGCGGAGCTGCGGACGGTGCTGGACGAGGTCGACCGCACGCCCGACACGACCGAGGGCAGCGCGGCCGCCGACTGGGCGGCCCTGGCCGACCGCATGAACTTCATCGTCGACCTGTTCCGCTCGCGCCAGCGCGACCCGTCGCTGCGACGGACGCCGTTCCGCCCGGACCAGGTGGCGGCGATGCACCTGGGGCTGCGGCCGCTCGGGCCGCTGTAATGGTGGGTGTTCGATCGGACATGTTTGAAGGGGAATGTCTTATCGGGCATTCTCTGTTAAACATGTCCTGAGAGGCTTCACGGCTGGACCCACCGCAGGACGGCGTCGGCGGCGGAGGTCGGCGAGGTGCTGAAGCACAGGCGGGCGCCCGGGGCGAGGGCGTGGATCAGGTCGACGATCCGCTCGAACAGGAGCAGCTGCGTGGGATCGGTGCGGATGCCGGCGCCGATCATGACGGCGGCGTAGTCGCGGGCGGCGAGCCGGGCGCGCAGGACCGGCTCGGCCTCGTGCCACTCGGCCGTGATCAGGCACCACTCGGCGTCGAAGCCGGCGGCCGTGGTGGCGTCGAGCGAGACCTTGAGCCCGGCGACGAGCTTGGGCTCGTCGAGGCCGGGGAATTTGTTGAAGTCGACGACCTTCGGATCGAGGCCGAGCAGCAGGACTGCCTTGCGCGCGGAGGAGGGCGGCTCGAGGGGGTCGAGCAGGACGAGCTCGTGTGGGGCGGCCAGGGCGGCGCGCAGGGCCGGATCGGCGAGGAAGGCTCGGGCCCGGGCGGCGGTGGGGAAGGCGAGGGCGAGGGCGACTGCGTCGGGAGCGTCGGCCTGGCGATAGCGGCGCGCGCCGGTGCACCCGTGCGCGCGCGCTGCCGCGGCGAGTTCGTCGTGGAGCGACGACCAGAGGTCGGTGGTTCGGTGGCGGACGAGGAGGGTGGTCATGGCGTTCGAGTCCTTGTCGAGAGGCGAGGGTCCCGAGAGACAGGGGCGCTCGCCTGCCGGGCCAGGTGTCCCGAGAGATCATGTAGGAAGGGGCCCGGGATGGTTGGGCGAGGTGTCCCGAGAGACAGGTCGATAGGGGGGCCCGGGGTGATTGTTGCGAGGGCGAGGTGCGCGAGAGAGATGTCCTGAGAGACAGGCGAGTGCGGGCATCGCTCGAACGGCCAGGCTCGGGGCACACGCGGCCGACGCCCCACGCGGGCGTCGGCCGAGCGTCCTCCGAGGTCTCAGCGCCAGAACCACTTGCGCTTGCGCGGCGGGGGCTGCGGGGCGACGCCGCCGTCGCCGGCGAGCTCGCGCAGGGCGGCGAGGATCTCCTTCAGGATCGGCAGCAGGCGGCCGACGATCAGGGCCTCGCGCAGACGATCGACGATCGGGGCCAAGCGCGCGGCCAGGGCGTCGAGGCCGACGGTGCGCAGATCCTCGAGCAGCTCGCTCAGACGCGCGACCGGCAGCTGCGCGGCGGCGTCGGGCGTGGCGGCGCCGGCGGCTCGCTCGAGGTCGTCGACGACGGTGAACAGGCGCGCGAGGTACGGCGCGGGATCGAAGCCGGCGCCGTCGCGGGACTCCGACTTGGCGGCGGCGCTGGCCTGCGGCGCGGGGGCCGGTGCGCGCGGCGGCGAAGGGGGCGGGGCGCCGACGGGGCGGGACGCGGAGCCGGTGGCTGGGATCGAGGACGCGGAGCCGCCGGCACGCGGCGCAGATCGGGCGTCACCCTCGGCCGCAGCGGGCGGCGGAGCTGCGCTCGCGCGGCGGGGGCCGGGAATGATTTGTCCGCTCCCGGACCTGGGTGCGGGCGCACCGGGACCGGCGGCCATCGGTGCGGAGGGGACTACCGGTGCTGACTGCCTGGCGCCGCGGAGGGTGTCGAGGGAGAACAAGCAGTCGGACAGGTCCGACGGAACTTCGCCCAGCGGCGCGGGCTGTGCGGCGCCGAAGCGGTCGTCGGTCCATCCGGCCGGGGAGTCGACGGGCTGGGTGAGCGTCCGCGGGTTGCCGCCCGGGTTGACGATGTCGCGGTCGACGGCGACGAAGGCGGTGAAGCGCGACAGGACGTGGTGTCGCAAGGACACTGCGAGGATCGATCGCTCGAGCGCGGCGCGGTCGCCGGGGGTGGTGACTGCGGCGTAGCGATCCTCGAGGTCGCGGAGGTGGGCGCGGGCCCACGACTGCGCGAGGGCGGCGCCGGGACGGGCCGAGTCGAGGTGGAGGCGCTGGGTGTATTCGGTGCCGGCGGGCAGTCGGCCGCGCAGCTCGAGGGTGGCGCCGGGGCGCGGGCGGCCGCGCCAGCGAGCGTGGACGACCAGCGGGGCGCCGGCGAACACCGCGGGCAGGCGGCGCGGGGCCTGGGTGGCGAGGTCGAGGCCGTCGCCGTTGAGGCTGACGTCGACGAGGACGGGGGTGGCGATCCGGCGGTGGATCTTGGCCATGACCTCGTCGAGGCGCTCCTCGCTCTCGACGAGCTCGCAGGCGCCGCCACCGACGGCCGCGAGGCGGCGCAGGAAGCCGGCGTTGACGGCCTGATCGATGCCGAGGGTGAAGACCCGCACGCGCTGGAGGTGAGCGCCATGGCGGCGCAGGAGCTCGTCCTCGTTGCCGACCTGGCCGTCGGTGACGAGGACGAGGACGCGGTCGCGGTCGTCGTGGCCGGCGAGCAGTCGGGTGGCGAGCTCGAGCGGGCGGGCGAGCTCGGTGCCGCCGCGGGCCTGGACGCCGGCGAGGTACTCGACGGCGCGGAAGCGGTGGCGGTCGCTGCCGGCGACGAGCTGCTCGCCGAGAGTGGGCGGCGACTCGACGGCGTCGTCGAAGGCGAGCACCGCGAAGCGGTCGCGCTCGCCGAGAGTGTCGACGATCCGCGCGGCGGCCCGCCGCGCTGCGACCATCTTCCACCCGCCCATCGAGCCGGAGCGATCGAGCACCAGGACGACGTCGCGCGGCCGGCCCTGGGCGGCGGCGCCGACCGGCGGCACGAGGGTGATCATGGCGGTGGCACCCTCGCCGTCGTCGTCGAGGGCCCACACCGCGGCGCTGTGGAGGGCGGCGCCGCCGAGGGTCCAGCGGAGGATGAAGTCGCGGTCGAGGCGCTGGCCGGGCCGCAGCTCGACGTGCCAACCGTCGCGGTCGGGGACGGCGTGGACCTCGTGCAGGCTCGAGCGCAGGCCGGTGACGGGGAGGCCGGCGCCGTCGAGGGTGACGCGGATCGAGAGCCGCACGGGGCTGGCGAACCCGGGCAGGAGGACGGGCGGGGAGATCCGCGAGGCGTCGGGGACGCGATCGGTGTCGGGCGCGGTGCCGGTGCCGGCCTGCTCGTCGAGCAGCGGGACGCCGGGGATGTAGCGCGGGGCGACCACCAGCGGGAAGGCCCAGGTGACCTCGCCGTCCTCGATCGGCAGCGGGCCGACGGTGCGCAGGGTGAGGACTGCGTGGTCGCCAGGGACGAGGTTGCCGACGCGCAGGGTGAAGACGCCGGGTCGATCCTCCTCGGCGATCGCGGCGCGCTGACCGACGGCGATCGCGTGCTCGTAGACGTCGCGGGCCCGACCGCGCTCGTCGATCACGCCCTCGACGACGCGGTCGCGCAGCTGCATGCGGAAGGCGTAGACGGCGGCGCGATCGGGCAGCGGAAAGATGTAGGTGGCCTCGATCGGCGCGCCGGTGTGGTTGACGAAGGTCTGATGAATCTCGGTGGCGACCTCGAGGCCGCGGACGTGGGCCGCGACGGACAGGGCCGCGAGGGGGAGCAAACCGTGGGAGGTCTCGAGGCGACCGAAGGCGTGCTCGCCGGATGTATGGGTGAGCGTGGGATCGATGGTGAGCGCCGTGGGCATCATGGTCAGTCCTCCTGCGGTTCGGGGTCAGCGGATAGCGAGTGCGCGAGGGAGTCGGGGAGCAGGGCGAGGCCGCGGCGGGCGAGCTCGGCGAGCAGCGGGGCGGCGGCGGCGAGCAGGGCGGCCGCGTCGGCGTCGGTGGCGGGACGCGTAGGGGTGAAGGCGAGGCGGACGCCGGGGGCGAGCGGGAGCTCGAGCGTGGGGGTGAGGGCGGGCGCAGTGGCGGGCGCCGGGGTCGGGGCCGCGGGCTCGATCGGGGCGAGGCTGTTCCAGGATTCACGGATCGCCGCGGTACCGGTCGCATCGCTACGGGCTGGTTCGACCTCGCCGATCGGGGTTTCGTGGCGCCAGAAGTCGCGGCGGCCCGCGGTGCGCGGGGCGGGGTGCAGCGCGACGCCCGAGAGGCGCGCGAGGGTGGCGTCGTCGAGGGTCGGCAAGAGGCGCTGGATCTCCGCGAGCGACTTGCCTTCGGCCTGCAGGCGCTTGATCGCGATCAGCTGCGCGAGGTGCCGCGGGCCGTAGAGGGCGGTGCGACCCTGCAGCGTGGGGCGATCGAGGAGGCCGAGAGTGGTGTAGTAGCGGATGCTGCGCTCGTCAGGGACGGCCCGCACCTGGCCGTTGGCCGGGGCTTCGTCGCTCGCCAGGCGCTGCTCGGCCTGCCGGCCGAGCTCGCGGATGGTCCAGGTGGCGCTCACGGTGATAGCATGACACTGTCATATAACAGTGTCGAGGACGAAGTCTCAAATTGTTGAAATCAAACGGTGAAATGTTTCTGGTGCAAGAGGAAATTGCGCAAAAACGCGCCTTGCTCGGAGCGGCGGTGAGCGCCGCTGGCCAGGGGATGTCTCGAGGGACAGGTGAGAGCGCGGCCCGGCGGAGCTGTCTCGTGAGACAGGTTCTCTGCGAGTGGTTCGATCTGCCTGGAGAGACAGGTTAGAGAAACACTCGCGCGGCTGTCTCGAGAGACAGGTACGTGTCGCCGGGCCGCGGATGAATGTAGCGGGCGGCGGTCGGATCGGGTGTCCTTCGGGACAGCTTGCGATCAGGCCAGGAGCTCGGGGATCGTCTCGCTGACGAGGCCCTCGGCGGCGCCGAACGAGGGCTCGGGGCTGCCGAACAGCTTGAGGAGGGAGAACGGGACCTTGCTGGCGTTGTCGCCGGCGGTGCGGTGGTGGAGGTCGCCGCGGAGGAGGCCGCCGGCCTTGCCGAGGATCAGCAGGGGGAAGTCGTCCATGCGGTGGTCCCACGGCTGGCCGACGCACGAGGTGGTGTAGATGACCGCGTTGTCGAGGAGGTTGCCGGTGGCGTCGGGGGTGTCGCGGAAGCGCTTCAGCAGCTCGGCGAGGCCGGACATGGCGTAGGCGACGCCGGTGCGGAAGCCGCCGGTGGCGTAGTCGATGCCCATCGGGCTGAGGCGGTGGCCGAAGTCCTCGTGGAAGGTGACGTTGCCGAGGCCGGCCTCGGTGTAGGGCGCGTGGCAGGCGGCGCACGAGAACACGAACGAGGCCACGCGGGTGAGCTCGCACGAGAACGCGAAGGCGAGCAGGTCGGCGAAGGCGCGGCAGCGGTCGATGCTGATCGAGCCGTCCTCGCCGCGGTTCGGGTAGGCGACGTCGGGGTCGATTGGGGTGCCGCAGTCGGCGGCGCTGATGGTGGCGTCGATCTGGGTCTGCAGCTCGGCGACGCCCTCGAGGTGGCGATCGAGGCGCGCCCGATCCTCGGCGCCGAGCCGGCTCTGCAGCGCCTTGGCCTCCTCGGCCACCGCGTCGAGGATGCTCTTGCGGCGGAACAGCGAGGGGTCGGGCTCCTGCGCGCCCGAGAGGGTGAGCAGGGTGGCGAACAGGTCGGCGGGGCTGTAGTTGGGCGGGTTGGGGGCGTTGGGGGCGTTGAAGGAGATGTTGAAGTCGAGCGCGCCGGCGCCGGTGACGTTGCTGATGCCGACGTGGACGCCGCTGGGGAAGGCGGTGTCCTTGTTGATCAGGGCGGCGATCTTCTGGTCGATCGAGGGCGCGGTGACGTCGCCGTTCATGGCCGCCTGGGCGCCGGTGAGCACGGCGGCGGGGGCGGACTTGTGGGCGTAGAGCGCGGGGATCTTGACCTCGTAGCCCGACAGCACCGACAGCCACGGCTTGTACTCGGCGAGCGGCATGAGCGAGGGGCTGACGCTCCACGCGGCGCCCTGGCCGGTGGCCTCGGGGACCCATTGCGTCGGGTCGGCGCCGTTGCCGAAGAACCACGTCAGGTAGCGCGGCAGCAGCGGGGTCGAGTCGGCGTAGGCGGTGCCGTTGCCGTCGAGCATGCCGGCGAGGCGCGGCAGCGGCAGGGCCACGGCGACCCCGGCGATCATGCCGCGGAGGACGGTGCGACGCGGGATGGGGCGGCTCACGGCTTGTCTCCTTCGGTGTCGTCTTCGGCGACGACGGTGCCCGCGGGGTGGGCGAAGCGGAAGTCGTCGTGGGTGACGAGGGCGAGCAGCAGCCGGTCGAAGCGGTTGCCGGCGAGCGTCAGCTCGCCCTCGATCTCGGCGATCGTGTCGGTGTCGCGCGTCAGCGGCAGGCGGCCGCCGGCGTAGGTGTAGAGCTTGCGTGCGAGGCAGTTGGCGACCATCGGGTGCTGGCGCAGCAGGACGGCCAGCTCGCCGCCGTCGGCGAAGTACTCGCCGTCGAGCTCGCCGCTGGCGTCGATGGTCAGGCCCTGATCGTTGTCGCGCCAGCGGCCGATGGTGTCGAAGTGCTCGAGGGCGAGGCCGAGCGGGTCGGTGATGTTGTGACAGCCGGAGCACTCCGGCTTCTCGCGGTGGGGCTCCAACTTCTCGCGCAGGGTCTTGGGGCCGGGGTCCTCGACGTCCTCGTCGTCGAGGTTGGTGTCGACGGTGGGCGGCGGCGGCGGGACGGTGCGGCAGAGCAGGGACTCGGCGATGAACTGGCCGCGCTCGGTCGCCGAGGTGCGGGCCGGCAGGGAGTTCATCGCCAGCACGAGTGCGCTGCCGATGAGGCCGCGGCGCGGGCTGCCCTCGGGCAGCTGGGCGGCGCGGAAGACGTCGGGCTGGACCTCCTCGAGGCCGTAGATCCGCGCCAGCTCGTTGTTCACGAACACCTTCTGGCCGTCGTACAGGCTGAAGAAGTCGGCGGGCTGATCGAACACGACGTCCTCGACGCGGGCCAGCAGCTCGTCGCGCATGACTGCCTTGAGGGTCGGGGTCCACTGGGGGAAGAGGGTGTCGTCCTTGACCTTCTCGCCGAGGGCCCACAGGCCGTAGAGCTCGGCGATGAAGTTGTGCACGCCCTGGCGCGCGCGCGGGTCGGCGAGCATGCGCGCGGCCTGCTCCGTCACGCCGGGGCCGTCGCTCAGCTGGTCGGCCTCGGCGGCGTCGAGCAGGGCCTCGTCGGGCAGGGTGTTCCACAACGTGAAGGCCAGGCGCGAGGCCATCTCGTAGGAGGTGAACTCGAGGCGGCCGCCGTGGTCGGGCGAGGGCTCGCCGAGCTCGACGCGGTAGAGGAAGTGCGGGGCCTGCAGCAGGGCCCACACTGCGTGGCGCAGGCCGACGACGACGTCGCCGGTCTCGCTGCCGATCGTGGTGGCGATGCCGAGGTAGCGCTCGAGCTCGACGCCGGTGAGGGGGCGTCGCCAGGCGCGGCGGCCGAAGGTGGCGAGGGCGTCGCGCATGCAGGTGACGTCGGTGAGTTGGGTCGGCACGCAGCGGAGGATCTGGGCGACGCGCGCCGGATCGGCGAAGGCCTGCGCGGTGGCGTCGCCGATCGCCTGCTCGTACCTGGCGACGCCCGCCGGCGACAGGGCCACGCGGGCGGCGCCCACGGCGAAGAAGCCGTCCTGCAGCGAGTCCGCCTCGACGTCGCCGAGGGTGACGGGGCCGAGCAGGTCCTGCATGCTGTGCGTGAATTCCGAGGCGGTGAGGCGGCGCAGCGTCGGGCCGGGGACGGCCTGCGGGGGGGCAGGCTCGTCGCCGTCGCTGTCGGCGGCCGTGGTGGTCGGTGCGGTGGCGTCGGTGCTGTCGCCCGTGGCGGTGGCGGCGGTGGTGGTGCCCGCGCTGCCGTCGGCGTTGGCGGTGTCGCCCTGATAACAGGCCGGGGCGCCGAGCAGCGCCGCGAGCAGGGCGCCGAGGTGGTGCGAATCGCCGCGTCTCATGGACCTCCAGGCGCTCGCTTCGCGCAGGCGAAGGCGGACGCCCGGGCAACGTAGCCGCCGGCGGATACGGGCGTCAACGCGGGTCTGCACGATCGGGCGAGGCGGCGCACGGTCTCGGGACGGGGCGCGCGATTTGAAGTCGGGGATTGTCCCGGGCAGGCGCGAGGTCGGGGCCCGCGGCCCGCACGCGAGGTCGGGGGCGACCTCGCGGCCGCGGGGCCGGGCAGGCGGCGGAGGGGCAGCGGGGGCGTGGGATGGCGTATGTCCTTCGGGACATGTAACTGGCGAGGCGGCGAACGGAGTGTTTGAATGGACATGTTCGAAGAGACATGCCATGAATGAGGTGCGCGCGAGCCGCGACTACCGCGGGCGCGGGGGCTGTGCTAGCCTCGCGGCATTACCATGACCTATCTTGATCGCTTCTCATTGTTGTTCATCGCCTCGATCCTGGCCGCCTGCGGCCCCGGCGACCCTTCCGATACGGACACCGCCACCGACACCACGGGCGAGCCGACCTCGACCACGACCGGGCCGACCTCCGGCGAGCCGACGACGACGTCTGCAGGCGAGGAGACGACGGGCGATCCGCCGATCGTGGGCGTCGAATGCGAGCAGCTGGCGGGGCCGGCCGACAGCGCGGTCGACTGGTACCTCCGCTGCGGCGGCAAGCAATACGAGGACGTCAACGGGATCGCCACCGACGCGGCGGGCAACATCTACCTCGCGGTCGAGACGCGCGTGTTCGACGGCTCGCAGACGCTGAAGTTCGGCGAGTTCGTGGTCAAGCCCGACGAGTTCTCCGACATCCTGCTGATCAAGCTGTCGAGCGCGGGGGTGCCCCAGTGGGTGCGCCACTTCGGCGGGCCGATGGAGCAGAGCGTGTCCGGTCTGGTCGGCTGCGGCGACGGCTTCGCGATCCACGGCTGGGCCTCGCCGGGCGCGCTCGACCTCGGCGATGGGCCGATCGACGGCACCTACGTCGCCTCGTTCGACCTCGACGGCGAGCTCCGCTGGAGCCGCTCGGTGCCGGTGCTCGGCGAGGACGCGCGGGTGACGTTCCGCGGCATGGCGTGCGACGACGCAGGCAGGGTCGCGCTCACGGGCAACCTCGAGATCGGCGTCGACTTCGGCGGCGGACCGGTCGAGCCGCCCCAGCTCCACGACGGCTTCGTCGTCTCGTACGACGCCGCCGGCGAGTTCCAGTGGGTGCGGGGGTTCAACCCGAGCTCGAGCGACCGCGGGGCGCGTGGGAGGGCGCTGGCGTTCACGCCGGGCGGCGAGCTCGTGGTGACCGGCTCGTTCGGCGGGACCGTGGATCTCGGCGGCGGCCCGTTCACCTCCGACGACTACGACGACATGATCGTCGCCGAGTACAGCGCGGCCGGAGAGCACCTGTGGAGCCGGCAGTTCGGCGGCGCGGGCCAGCAGATGGGCAACGCGGTCGCGGTCGATTCGGCCGGGCGACGGGTGGTCGGCGGTATGTTCATCGAGGAGATCGCGGTCGGCGACGACACATTCGTCAACGTGAACCCGGAGCCGCACTCCGACGAGTTCGGGAGCCTGCACGACGGCGTGCTCGCGGAGCTCGATCCGTCCGGCGCGGTGCTTGGGTCGCAGCAGCTCGGCACCACGCTCGACGACCAGATCCAGGGCCTCTCGTTCGACGCGGTGGACTCGCTGGGGATCGCCGGCATCGCCGACTCGGCGGTCAGGCTGCGCGCGTTCAGCGGGCAGGAGCAGACCTGGGAGTGGTCCACGGAGGAGACTGAAATGGTGTCGTTCCTGCGGTCGGCGTGGTCGGGCGAGGACGCGGTCGTCCTCGCGGCGAGGCCGCTGGGCAACGTCGACCTCGGCTCGGGCCCGCTGGGCCCGCGCGGCAACGGGGACATGCTGATCGCGCGGATCCGCCGCTGAGGCGTCAGACCGGGCGGGTCAGGTCGACCTGGTCGATGGGATAGGTCGCGTGCAGCGGCGCGAGCACCTCGTCGACCAGGCGGTGCACGTACGGGACGATCCGGTGGTTGCGATAGACCGGGACCTTGTTGATGCGGATGCCGGTGGCGCCGGAGATGAGCCCGCTGCGCAGGACGAGGTCGCGGTCGCCGGCTTGCTGGACGCCGGGGTTGGCGTCGATGCGGCCGAGGACGCCCTGCACGAGGTCGAGCGGCGGGGTCTCGCCGGCGAAGCGGACCTGGACCATGAGCACGGCGCCGGACACGGGCCTCTGCTGCAGCGCCTCGAAGTAGCCGCGGACCGGGAACGGGCGCCCGGCCAGCCACGCGCGCTCGCGTTCGAGCTCACCGGCGCCGGCGACCGGCTCGACGAAGGAGACGCCGAGGACGCCGAGCAACAGGACGGCCATGCCCGCGGTGAGGTAGTCGACAGCCAGGTAGCCGGAGGCCATGCTGGCGACGAGGCCGGCGCCGACGACCAGGGGGACGTAGAACGCGCGCTGGCGTCCGCTGCCGTGGTGGACGCCGAGGGCGACGCGCATGTGCTTGTCGGCCTGCGCCAGCTGGCTCTGGTCGGCGCGCTGGATGTTGCGGGCGCCCTCCTCGGCCAGGCGGAGCAGCTCGGGCGACGGGGCGCGACCCGGTTCTCGTGCGTCGTGGGACACGGGCGGACGATAGCGGTGCGGGCGGCGCCCGGCAACCGCGCGCAGATCCACGCGGCTGGCGCGGGCGCGCGAGATGACATGTCTCTCGGGACATCTATGTCCATAGCGGCGGACGCGCGACGGTCTGCGCGAGCCGCGGCGAACGCTATTGCATGAGCGGGGCGCGGTCGCACGGGAGGCTGCCGCCGGAGCGGTAGAGCATGTCCTGGTAGACGATGGCGTTGCTGATCGGGAAGGCGCTGTCGACTTCGGCGACGGTGCTGCCGTCGCGCACGATGCGGAACTTCGGCGTGCCCTCGACCAGCGGGACGCGCAGCGACTGGATCCCGGCGGGCGCCGCGGTGCTCTCGATCTCGCCGGCGATCTCGATCTCGAGCGTCGCCGGGGCGGTGAGGAACGCCAGCAGCTCGATCTCGTCGGCCGGGGTGCTGCCGTTGACGGGCTCGTAGACCGACTCCTGCAGCATGAGGTCGGGCTGGGCGGCGGTGGCGTGCAGGCGGTGCGAGTAATAGATCGCGTCGCGCACGATCGGCGGCTGCTGGCCGGTCTTGAACCAGGCGACGTAATAGGCGGTCAGGTCGAACAGGGCCCATTGCGTGCCGCTCGACGGCGAGACCTCGGAGGCCTCGGAGTAATCGTTCCAGGTGACGAGCTGGACCCACTCGGCGTCACCGGCGACGGCGGCGTCCCACAGCGATCGCATGAGCTGCGTGTTGCCGGCCTCGCTGTAGATGAGGTCCTTGGGCCGCGAGTCCTGCGGGCGCACGGGCGACATCCACTGCACGCCGAGGGCGTGGGCCTGCTCGGCGTTGCTGGCGTAATCGGCGGCGCCCGGGACCGTGGCGGGGCCCCACGAGGAGGTGCCGAGGAGCGGGAGCTCGGCCTGGAAGCTGATGGTGGCGGCCTCCCACGGCGAGACGAACACCGGCCACAGGGCGGCGTCGACGCCCGCGGCGGCGAGGGCCTGCAGGGTGCCGGCCCACCACGCGGGGCTGCGCTTGTCGGCGGCGAACGGGGCGAGGACGAGCTCGCCGCCGCCGAGGCGATACACTGCGGGGTGCGCGGCGACTGCGACGATCGAGTCGACGAAGGCAGTTTGGGCCTCGGGGTCGCTGCCCTGATAGGTCGAGGTCATGTCCGGCATGAGCACGATCCGGAACTCGGGGTCGGCGTTGCTGGCGGCGTCGAGCAGCTTGAGCAGGCGGTTCCAGTGGGTGCCCTCGGTGTTGAGAATGTCGTACGTGAAGCCGTCGAGCCCCAGAGCGGCGGCGCGCCGGACCTCCTGCTCGAAGTTCAGCAGCTCGTAGTCGAGGCCGCCTTCCCGCGGCGGCTGCGGCAGCGGGCGCTCCTTGATGAAGCCGCCGCAGTAGGCGAACTTGCCGTTCTCGCCCTCGGGCTCGAGGTAGTTCTTGGCGTAGTAGTCCTCGGCGGGATCCTTGTTGTCGAGCGAGAGCGGGTAGGGCGAGAAATAATGGGCGAAGACCTTCTTGTCGGCGGCGCGCAGCTCGGCGAGCGGCGGCTGGTCGAAGGGCCAGCACGGGGTGACGTCGCCCTCCGTGCCGGTGTCGTCGGTGTCGCCGGTGGTGGGGTCGGTGGTGCTGGTGGTGGGGTCGGTCGCGGCGGAGGTCGGATCGGCGGAGGTCGAGGTCGAGGTCGACGTCGTGGTCGTGGGCGAGGACGGATCGGCGGCGCTGGCGGTGGTGCTGGCGTCGCCGGTGCTCGTGGTGCCGGCGGTCGACGTGCTCTCGGCGGTGCTGTCGCCGCAGGCGACGGCGAGCAGGGCGGTGAGCAGGAGGTGGCGGCCGCGAATCGTCGACGTCGGCATGGTGGCGGGCAGCAGACCGAACGGGGTGCGAGGTGTCAAGGGGCGCTCGCCCCCACGGAGCGGGTCCGCGCGAGGTCGACGGCGCAGTGCCGTGATATGTCCTAAGAGACAGACTCGCGGGTGAGCATCACGAGGTTGCCGTCCGGGTCGGCGACGTAGGCGATGCGCTCGCCCCACGGGGTGTCGCGCGGGGTCAGCACGATCGGCGCGCCGGCGCCGGCGAGGCGGTCGAGGGTGGCGTCGACGTCGTCGACGTAGACGCACAGCTCGACGCGGTGGCCGCTGGCCGGCCGCAACGGCTGACCGTGCAGCGCGGGCGAGCCGTCGATCCGACCGATGCCGAGCTCCGAGCCGCCGAATTGCAAGGCGACGAACGCGGGCGGACCCGCAGGCGGGAATCGATACGACTCGCGGCCGCCGAGCTGGTCGCCGTAGAAGGCGAGCGAGCGCTCGAAGTCGACGGCCGACACCATGGGGAAGAGCTTCTTCGCGGGGGAGTGCACGCGGCGAGTATGGCCGGACGCTCGAGGTCGCGCCAGGCGCTCGCGCGGGTGAGCCGGCGAGCGGGTGTCGATATTCGTATCATCGAGGGGGGCCCGCCGAAGTATCACAGCGGCGCGAGCCCCTGCGAATGCTTCGAGCAGGGGCCATTCGGCGAGCTGCGGAACGCGGGCGGGATTGTCAGTGCCGCCGCGTCGCAGCTCGCGCGCGCTCAGGGGGCCTGCAGCTGCCCCATGAGCCAGTACGGGCCGACGCACGCGGCGTCGAGCGGCGCCTTCAGCTGCTTTTGCAATTCGTCGCTCATCGGGACCTGCCCGCCGCCCGTGCGCAGCGGCTCGCCGACGCGGGCGACCACCTTGCCGGTGCCGTCGACGACCTCCAGCTGCTCGCCGGTGCGGCGCGCGGTGTAGCCGGGCTGCCAGATCAGCAGGTGACCGGGCTGCTTGCCGTCGGGGCTGACGCGCAGGCAGCCGGACTGCTCGATCAAGGTGCCCGAGAGCAGGGCCTCCATGAAGGCGTCGCTGGCCTGGCGCAGCTCCGGCAGGACGGGGATCGATCCGGCCGCTGCGGGGGGCTGCGCGGCGGGCTCGGGGGCGGGTGCGGGGGCGGGCGCGGGGGTCGTCGGGGCCGGGCGCGAGCCTGCTTCCTGGGCGGGCGCGGAGCAGGCGAGCACGAGGGCGATCATGGAGAGGATAGGTAGGGCACGCATGTGGTGATTGTCGCACGGAGGCGACACCGTCCACAAGCGGAGGCGTCGTCCGCGGCGCGATGGCCGAGGGGTCGGAGAACGCCCTCCAGGTGCCCCGGAGCGGGCGTTCCGGGTTGTCCGCGGATCTGCAACCGTCGGAAACCTCGGTGTAATCATCGGTGAAGCAGTCCGCGCAATCCCTGAAATCGTGCGCCGGACGTGCGATTGGACGGTCGGGTGAATGCTCGGCGAGCCCGACCGACTGCGAGCGTCACGCGAGCTTGAACACGCGCTGGGCGTTGCCGGCGAGGAACAGGGCGCGCGCCTCGTCGTCGAGGCCGAGCGCGTCGAGCCCGGCGAGCGCGTGCGCCGGGCTTATCATCGGCCAGTTGGTGCCGAACAGCACCTTCTTGCGCCCGTGCGCGGCGAGGTACTGCACCAGCGCGGGCGGGTAGCGCTTCACCGTGTACGCGGAGGTGTCGATAAACACGTTGGGGTGCTTGGTGCACACCGCGACCATCTCCTCGGTCCACGGATAACCGATGTGGCCGCCGACGATCACGAGCTCGGGGAAGTCGATGGCGATCTGGTCGATGTAGGGGATCGGGCGTCCGACCTCGGAGGGCTTGAGCGGGCCGGTGTGGCCGACCTGCGTGCAGAACGGGACGCCGAGCTCGCAGCATTCGGCGAACAGGGGATAAAACCGCGGGTGCGTCGGCGGCAGCTCCCATAGCCACGGCAGCACGCGCACGCCGCGGAAGCCGAGCTGCTTGACGCAGCGTCGGAGCTCGCGCACGGCGTCCATCGGCCGGGTGATGTCGACCGAGCCGACGCCGACGAGGCGATCGGGCGCCTGCGCGACCCAGGCGGCGACCTCGTCGTTGGCCACCAGCGCGCCCATGGGCCCGACCCACGCGCTGATGATGCCGCGCGTGACGCGGCCCTCGTCCATGGCCGCGAGCGTGGCCTCGAGCGGCCACGGGCCGGCGAAGTCGTTGCCGGTCCAGCGCTTCAGCGAGTCCAACCACGGCTGCGCCATGAAGCGCGGGGTCGGGTGTTGCATCCAGGCGTCGATGATGGTCGGCGGGGCGTCGGAACGCATGCGCGCGGAGCCTATCACGAGGCGCCCGGCAGAATGATCGGCGATCGAGCGTGGAGATGCTGCGGAACGAAGACGCTCCGCGCCCACTCGCGCGGGGCGGCCGCGAACGTGTGGCGGAATTGCTGACAGCGACGATCGAGCCGCGGACGGCCCGGGTCTGCGACGGCGATGAATCATCGATCTCGCGCCCAGGCATGCCGTGGGATCGGGTATAAGTCCCGCCGCTCTCTGGAGAGTGAGGACTGATGAGACAATTGCTTGGATTCGGGATGGTGGTTGCTGCCGCGCTGCTCACCGCGTGCGGCGACGGAGGCAACGGAGGGACGAGCACCGGCACGGACGGGAGCGGCACGACGTCGCCCTCGACGACGGGAGGAGACGGCACGAGCTCGAGCGGCCCCAGCCCGTCCTCGCCCACGACCTCGAGCGACGGCTCGAGCTCGAGCGAGCCCGGCACGTCCGAGCCCAGCACGTCGTCGCCCACCACGACGGGCGACGAGGCAGCGCCCGACTGGGTCGTGGAGGTGCCCGAGGGCGGCGGATGGTTCGAGCTCACGGCCTCCGAACCGTTCGAGCAGTGGGCCGCCGCGAACCTCGATCCGCCGACCGGCTACCTCGGCTCGGCGGCCATCGGCGCAGTGCGCGACGCGTACTGCAACCCGATCTTCGATCACGCGGGCAAAGCCTTCTACATGTTCGGCGGCGGTCACTCCGATGGCAGCATCAACGCCGTCTTCAAGCTCGATGCGGCGACGCTGAAGTACAGCATCGCCGTGCCGCCGACGCCGCCCTCCGCCTACCCGCCGGACTACACCGCGCCGAACTCTCCCATCGTCTATCCCTCGGGCGCGACGAACGGGTTCTTCCAGAGCGCGGAGACGCTGACGGACCCCGCCGACCTGCCCTACGCGGCGCCGTTCGCCGCGCCGCAGGCGAGCCACACCTACTCGGCGATGAGCTTCGTCGACGGCAAGTTGATCCTGCACTACGGCCCCGTGCGCGACGCCGACGTGGTGAGCGGGACGTGGACCTACCTCGACAAGGACACCTACGGGCCGCAGCTCGTCAAGTTCGACCCCAACTACGGCGAGGCCGTGCTCCAGTCGGGTACGCACACGGCCAACGATCCGGAGACCGGCAAGGCGTGGACGACCCTCGTCTCCGGCGATGCCGGCCTGAACTGGCGCGCCCGCGTGCTCGTGATCGACCCCGCGACGCACACGATCGAGGACGTGGTGAACGCCCCCTGGGACGTGAACGGCAGCTCGTCGATCGTGGTCGGCGGGTCGCACGTCTACCTCTTCACGCCGACGGTCGCCGACGACATGGCGACCTCCACTCGCGGCTGGCGCATCGACAAGGCGACGCTCGCGGTGGAGCACCTGTCGCTCACCGGCGACCTGCCGAGCTGGCCGGACGGCGCTCCGACCCAGGAGAGCGTCGTCGTCTTCCATGACGGGACCCGGCTGAACTTCTGGAACTACAGCGTCGACGCCGATCGCGACGCGTTCTTCCGCCTCGATCTCGAGCCCGAGAGCGGCGCCGGCACCCAGGAGGACCCCTTCGTGCTGGCGGCCGAGCGAGACCAGCGCCCGCTCTCGGCGATGCCCTCGCCCGCGCTGACGTACGATCTGACCTACATCGCGGACTGGGGCGTCGTGCTGTTCCTGCCGAAGGCCAGCGCCAAGCTCTGGGCCATCAAGCTCTGACTGGTTCGGGGCGCCGCGAGCCCGACGAACTTCCCGCTGGTCTGTCTTCACGCTTTCTTCGAGCAGGAGGCGCCGGCGGGGTTTGGCCACGGTGGCCGCGAGCGAGGACCCGACGACGTGCGCCGGGATCGCCGCGGACGCTGCCGCGGTGTCGGGTGGCGATGGGCGACGCCGCGGTCGGGGTGTGAACAATGGCGGTATCATCGATGTTACCTTCGCCCCGAAGCGCTTCGCGGCGGTCCGGGGCGGGTGCGGGTTGTTCGGCGCAGGAGGGCGTGCTATTCGCGGCGGCATGCGGATCGCGGTGATCGGACCGGGCGGAATTGGCAGCACCTTCGCGTTGCAGCTGGCGCGCGCGGGGCACGAGGTGACGGTGGTGGCGCGGACGAAGCGGCTGGCGCAGCTCCAGCGCGACGGGGCGATCGTGACGGCGAAGGGCGAGCGCGCGGCGGTGCGGGTGAGCGCCGCGCTCGACCCGGGCGAGGCTTATGACTTGGTGCTGGTGACGGTGCTGGCGTCGCAGGTCGACGCGGTGCTGCCGGCGCTGGCCGCCAGCGCGGCGAAGTCGGTGATGTTCATGTTCAACACGTTCGAGCCGCTGACGCGCCTGCGCGAGGCCGTGGGGGCGGAGCGGTTCGCGTTCGGCTTTCCGGCGATCCTGGCGAGCGTCGACGAGGGCGTGTTGACGACCCAGATCGTCTCCAGACCGATGCGCACGCCGGTGACCGAGCGACGCTGGGCGGAGCTGTTCACTGCGGCGGGGATCCCCAGCGTGGTGGAGGCCGACATGGAGAGCTGGCTGCGCACGCACGCGGCCTTCGTGGCGCCGGTGATGGTGCTCGCCGGGCACAGCTACCAGCGCAAGGCGGGCGCGTCGTGGGCGGAGGTGATGCAGTACGCGCGCGCCCTCCAGGAGGGGTTCGGCCTGGTGCGCCGGCTGGGCAATGCCATCATTCCGGGGCCGATGGTCGCGACGGATCGGATGCCGCTGCCGGTGCTGGCGTCGCTGCTGTGGTCGCTCAGCCGGGTGCCTGCGATTCGCAAGTCGGGCGCGGCCGGGTTCGGCGAGCCGCGGACGCTGATCGACGCGATGCTCGCGGCGGCGGGGCCGAACGAGTTGCCGGCGCTGCGGGCGATTCGGCCGTGAGGGCGAGGGCGCGACCAGGTATCGCGCGGTCCTGCATCGATCGCGGTGCGGGTCCACCTCGACGAGAACGACGCGGCGGCGCGATGCGCCTGGCGAGGCCGCGGAGCGAACGCGCGGCGGTCGTCAGGGCAGGGGCGAGGCCGACGTGATATCGTGCCGGGGTCGACGACGAGGAGTGGTAGATGGCTGATTTCGCGGATGACGACGAGCAGAGGCGGCAACTGAATCGACTCGTGAGCCGGGCGGCGATCGAGGTGTTGAAGGCGGAGTACGCCCGCAAGGCCGACGCGGTGTTCAACAGCCCGGGGGCCGCGAGCGCCGCGGCGCTCGCCGACCTCTTCACCGAAGACGGTGTCCTCGACCTCGGGCCTTTCGGGCGCTATCAGGGCCGTGCGGCGCTGCGGAACGCCTGCGAGAACATCCTCCCGCAGGCGACGAAGTGGACCACGCACTACATCGTCAGCCCGATCCTCGAGGTCGGCGCTCACGAGGCGACCGGCTCGTGGTACTTCCTCATCAAGTCGGTGCCGCAGAGCCCGCCCGGAGCGGGGGTGAGCGAGATCCTGGGCAGCTACGCCGACAAATACGCGAAGACGGCGGACGGGTGGAAGATCCGCGAGTCGATCAGCAGCTTCTTCGTCCCGCCGAGCTGAGGTCGGCCGGAGCTCCGCGAGCATTCGTCGCGACGCGCGAGACGCGAGGTGTGACGACGACGGCTGTGATGCGCGGCGGTTCGCGCGGCCTCGCGCGGACAGGCCGCCGATTTGCGTCGAGTCCGGAAATGGATGCCGCGAGCAATTGTTCCGCGGGGGGCGGTCACTGTCCGAACGAGTACGGAGGAAAACCATGAATTCATCGAAGATTGTCACCCTCGTTTCAATGACTCGTATCCGCGTGTGGATGCCGGCGCTGGCGCTGGCGGCTGCGGCCTGTGACGACGCGGAGGAGCTCGGCCAGGACTCCGAGGCGGAGCTCGCCGAGGCCGCCGACGCGGCGGACGAGCTGGCCCTGCCGGAGGAGGACGCGGACGCCGAACAATCGCCGCTCGAGGGCCCGGAGTCCTTGCAAGCCGCGCCCCAGGACCCGGCGGCGTTGACCCCGAGCGTCTGTTGCGAGCTCGAGTTCGAAGACCCGTTCCTGATCTCCGTCCGGTTGACCAACCCGGGCCCGGTAGGCATCGGGCCGTGCAGCGATTTCTTCGCCGGTCAATCCAACCTCATCTACAAGGTGACGCACGCCTTCGGTAGCCCGGCGCCCTTCTTCGGTACGACCGGTCCGCTCCCGCTGGGCTCGACCCGGAAGATCCCGCTGTCGCACACGGGCTACTTGAATGCGATCAGCTGCGAAGCCTTCCGCCCGTAGGCGAATGGCACGTTCGTCGGGGCCGGCCACGAGCGGGGTTCGAGGTTCGGACACGAGGACGGGCGCCCCGCGCTCGTACCCGTGCGCTTCGTGGTGGACGCGAGTCGAGGAGCGCGCGGCTCGCGGTGCCCGATGTGATTATGAACATGTCCTTGTGAGCATGTCTTTAAGAGCATGTGATTGCCTGACCGGGCCCGGGCGATTGTAAACCGGCCGTTGACAGCGCAGCCAATGCAAGATCGCTTCCGCAGGCGCGGTCCGTGGGCCATCGTCGATGCGGGAGGAACCTTGGATATGGCTCATTTGTTAAAGACATCGCATCACGAGCGGGCGCTGGCGGCTGCGGCGGGGCTGGTCGGGCGGCCGCGGCTGCGCCTCGGGCTCGTGTTGACGCTGGTGGCGGCGTGCGGGCCGGGGGCGGGCGAGGGCGAGACGGAGTCGCCGGGCGAGGGGTCGACGGGGTCGAGCGCGGCGGAGGCGACGACGCTGGCGGCGACGACGACCGAGGTCGGCGAGACCGGCGGCGCGACGGGGGCCGGAGCCGCGACGACGGGTGCCACGAGCACCGGCGAGGCGAGCACCGGCGAGGCGAGCACGACGATCGGCGAGGACACGCTGCTCACGGACGCGACGACTCTGGCGAGCACGACGACGTCGACGAGCACGGGCGAGACCGGGACGGGCGAGGCGACGGACACGGACTCGGGCACGGGCAGCAGCTCCGGCGGGCTCGACGATTGCGTCGACATGCGCACGGGCGAGGTCGACTGGGTCTGCTGCGAGCGGCAGATGTGGGAACCGGCGCCGCAGTGCACGCCGTGGGGCCCGCCGGCGCCGCCGGCCGCGGCCAACGAGCGCATGCTGCGGGCCCGCGCGGCCCGTGGGAGGTGGGTATGACCAGCCTCGATCTGCGCGGCGCGGCGGACCGCGCCGAGCTGCGCCTCGACGCGCGCGCGCTGGCGGAGCTCGACGAGGTCGAGCGGACGGCGGCGATCCTGACGTGGCGCGCGCGCATGCTCAACGAGCACGTGTCGGCCCGCGTGTTCACGGCGCTGGCGCGGCAGCTCGAGCGGGCCGGGCTCCACAGCGGACGGCCGGCCCGCGTGGCGGCGATGGTGGCGGAGGAGTGGCGCCACGCCGATCGCTGCGCGGCGGTGGTCGAGGTGCTCGGCGGCGCGGCGGTGGTCGAGCTGCCGGCGCTGCCGCCGGTGCCCGAGCACGAGGACGCGGACGCGCTCGAGGCGGTGCTGCGCAACGTGATCAGCGTGTCGTGCCTGAGCGAGACGGTGGCGGTGGCGCTGATCGACGCCGAGCGCCGCTCGGCGGGGCCGCCGGCGCTGCAGCGACTGCTGAGCGAGATCCTCGCCGACGAGGTCGGGCATGCGCGATTCGGCTGGCGGCTGGTCGAGGATCTGGCGCCGTCGCTGTCACCGACGCTGCGCGAGCGGCTCGGCGACTACCTGGTGATCGCGCTCGACGAGCTGGCGTCGCACGAGCTGGCGCACCTGCCGGCGCGTCCGAGCCCGTCGGTCGCCGCGGAGGCGCTCGGGGTGTGCGACGGGCACGCGGCCCGGCGGCTGTTCTTCGCCACTGTGAACGAGGTGATCGTGCCGGGCCTGCAAGCGTCGGGGCTGCCGGCGCTGTCGGCCTGGCGCGCGGCGCAGGAGAGCGGGGCCTGGGCCGGGTCGGCGGCGTAGGCGAGAGAGCGCCGGTAGCCTCGGGTCGTTCGCTCACGACACCGTGGGTGACTGATTGGACATGTTTTTTAAATCATGTCTTTTGGGACATATAATCTACGGCTGGGCCGCCGCTCGGGACATCTCCCGCGGCCGTCTGCCTCTGCACCGCGCCCTCTTCCGACGCCGTGTGGGATCGGCGCGGCACGGCGCATCCTTCACGATCCGCTGCGGGATGTCTCTTGGGACATTCCCTTCAGAGCATGTCCATCGTGACATGCTCCGAAGGGCATGTCCATGGGGACACCCGCGTGCTCAGGCGATCGGGGTCCGGGCCAGCTCGGCCGCGAGGGCGCGGTAGACGGCCTGGCGCGGGTCGTGGTCGCGGTAGAGGAGGCGGAAGTAGTCGATGAGCAGGGCGACGGCGGGGAGGACCCGGCGCAGGCGGCCGGCTCGCAGCTCGGGCTCGATCATGTAGAGCGGCAGGACCGCGACGCCCTCGCCGGCGAGGACCTGGACCTTGACGGCGGCGCCGAGCCCGAGCCAGCGGTGGCCGCCGAAGCGCGGCAGGGCCGGGGCGGCCGGGGCGGCGCTGAAGTACTGGAACAGGGGGGTGCGGGCGTCGATGTCGAGCAGGACGTGGCGCGGGACGTCTTCGGGGCGCGCCAGCGGGATGCGGTCGAGCAGCTCGGGCGCGGCGACGAAGGCGTAGCGCTCCTCGTGCAGGCGCTCGGCGAGCAGGCGGTTGTCGTCGATCTTGGCCGAGGTGACGGCGCAGTCGACGAGGCCGCTGCGCAGGCGGTCGACGATCTCCTGACCTGACCCGAAGAACAGGTGCATCGTGACCCGGGGGAGGGCGGCGCGCAGCCGCGGCAGGCTGGGGACGATCCACGACATGCCGAGCTCGAAGCGGGTGCCGAGGGTGAGCTCGACCGGCGGCGGGTCGTCCTCGCCGCGGACGACGCGGACACACGCGGCCGCCTCGCCCAGGCAAGCGCGCGCGCGCGGCAGCAGCGACAGGCCGGCGTCGGTGAGCCGCACGGAGCGGGTGGTGCGGACGAACAGGGTCGCGCCGAGCTGCTCCTCGAGCAGGCGGATCCGCTGGCCGACGGCCGCGGGGGTCAGGGCGAGGGCGCGTGCGGCTGTCCTGAAGTTCAGGTGCTCGGCGGCGGCGACGAAGCAGCGCAGGCTGTCGATCGCGGGCAGGTCGCTGGCGGCCGGCGGGGCCGGGCGGGGCGGGCTCACGCGTGGTCCAGGCGGCAGGTCGCTGGCGGTCGGCGGGGCGGGGCGGGGCCGGCTCACGCGTGGTCCAGGCGGTACGACGCCAGCGCCGACTCGTGCGCGCGGCGGCCCCGGGCCTGCGCGCGCTCGCGTTGCTCGGCCCAGCCGGCGGCGGCCAGCCAGTCGGCGAGCGGGTCGATGACGCCGGCGAGGGCGCCGGCGCGGCGCAGCAGGGTGACCCGCTCGGACAGCCACGGCTCGCGGATCGCCCGCGTGGCCTGCATGGTGTCGGCGCCCGGGTCGATGATGACGGGCATCGGCGGCAGCGCGGCCTGGTCGAGCGCGGGATCGCCGAGGCGCAGGGCGTCCCAGCCGAGCACGTACCACGCGCCCGCGGGAGTGACCCGCAGGTTGCCGGGTCGCAGCAAGGCGCCGTGCACCGGCAGATCGGCGGGGACCGCGAAGGCGGTGGAGCTGCGGACCTGGGCGGTCACGCGGTCGACCTCGGAGGCCAGCCAGGCGAGGGTGGCGGTGTCGACGAAGTCGAGGCACGCGGCGCGAGCGGCCCGCAGGGCGGTGGTGCAGCGGGCGAATTGGTCGGCGAGGTAGGCGTCGCGGCAGCTGGGCGCGGGCCCGGGCAGGCGCGAGGCGAGGTCGCGGTCGGCGTGCAGGCGGCCGACCAGCTTGCCGAGGGCGTGGGCCAGATCTGGCGCTTCGGACAGGTCGCGTACGACGACGCCGTCGACGTGCTCGAGCAGCAGGCCGGCGTACGGCGTGTCGACGATCTCGAGCCAGCCGCAGATCCGCGGGGCGTGGTAGCGGCCGGCCAGCGTGGCGCCGAGGTCGTGCCAGCGGCGGAGGGCGGCATGACCGGGTTCGTCGCCGGCGAGCTCGAGATCGTAGCGCGCGCGGGCGTCGGCGATCGAGAACGAGGCCCGCGCGGCGTCGCCTCGCTCCGGTGCGTGACGCACGGCGAGGGTCGCCGGGTCGAGCGCGAGTCCGGCCGCGAGCATGCGGACCTGAGCCGTGACGCGCGAGATGAGCTCGGACAGGATCATGCGAGGCGGGACACTATACGACCGCCCGGGCTCCAGCAGGAGGGGCCCGGCAGATCGGCGCCGGCGCCCGGGATCGCGCGGTTTCTCGGGGGCCGCTCCGCGCGCGCCTCCGCGGGGGCCGCCGTGGTAGCCTGGCGAACATGTCCAAGCCCGACTCGATGCAGCGGCTGGCCTCGCGGGGTGTCGCCGCGGCCGCCGTGATGGTCCTCCTCGGCGGCGCCGCGCTCCTCGGCCTCGAGAGCTGCGCCCAGAGCGGCGGCAGCAAGCCGATCCAGGCGGCCGAGCCGAAGCCGTCGCAGGACCCGATCGCCGACCCGGCGCCCGAGCCGAAGCCCGAGCCCGAGCCGCAGCCGGAGCCGGACGCCCCGCTGCCAGACCGCCCGCAGCCGGTGACCTGAGCGGCGCCGAGAGCGTGTAGGGACATGTCCTGGCGGACATGCGACGAGGGGCATGTCCGGAAGGACGTGTCGTGAAGAACATGGCTGAATACGCATGTCCCCGGGGACAGGTATGACAGGGCGCCGGCGGTGTTCATGGCGCTCGGCAGAGCGCTCGCCGAGTCGCGCTCGGAGACCTCTGGGACCGCCGCGAGGGCTCCGTTCGTTCGCCACCGTTGCTCGCGTCATCGAGGAGCCTGCGGCGACTGTGGACGGTGCTCGCGGGCGCTGCGTGGCTCGGCGCCATCCTCCTCGAGGCGCGAGCGGGAGGCTCCGCGGCCCTCGGCGATTGCTGCTGCCTCCGTCGCTCGCGCGCGCTGCTTCGCTCCACCCTCGCGGAGGGGCGGCGTGGTAGCGTGGGCGTATGTCGAAGCCGCCCGAACGCTCCGTCCTCTCGTCTCGTCGCGCGCCCCTCGCGGCGGTGACGACGGCCCTGTGGCTCTCGCTCGGCGGCGCGGTGGCGCTGGCCGGCTGCACCGGCGGGGCGCCGGCGCCGAAGACGGGCGACAAGGAGGCCGCGCCCAAGCAACCGGGGAATCAGCCCTACGCGCCGCCGCCGCCCGACGCCAAGCCCGACGTCAAGCCGCAGCCCGAGCCGCAGCCCGAGCCGCAGCCGAAGACCGACCCCGAGCCGCCGCGGCCGCGGGTGCCGCCGCCGACCTGATCGTTCGAAAGCGAGGAGCGTGGCGGTGGCGGTCGTCGAGCACGCGCCGGCCTTCGCGGGGTCCGTCGACTGGCTCCGCGGGCCGCGCTTCGATCTGTCGCTGATCGTCGGCGTGCTGGCGCTGGCGCTGGTGCTCGGCGCGGCCGGGTGCGCTTCGCCGGCGCTGTTCGCCGCGGTGCTCGTCGTCGACTTCTGGCTGCTGGCCTACCCGCACGCGGCGTCGACGTTCACGCGGATCGCGTTCGACCGCGAGGGCGCGCGGGCCCACGCGTTCCTGCTGTTCGGTCTGCCGCCGCTGGTGTTCGCGGCCACGGCCGGGGCGGTGGCGCTCGGCGGGGTGCTGGCGCTCAACACGATCTACTTCTTCTGGCAGTCGTGGCACTACACGCGCCAGAGCTACGGGATCGCCCGCGCCTATCACCGCAGCGCCGGCGTCGACCCGGCCGGCGATCGCCTGAGCGATCTGGTGGTGTTCTCGTGGCCGCTGTGGGGCCTGCTGCACCGCGCGCACGAGCAGCCTGCCCTGTTCTACGGCGGGCCGATCTGGTTGCCCCCGGTGCCGAAGCCGGTGGTGGTGGCCGGGGGCGCGCTGGCCCTCGGGGCGCTGGCGCTGTGGACAGCCCGTCATCTGCGAGCGCTCGGCTCGGGGCGGCCGCGCAGCGCCGGACACGCGCTGTTCGTGCTGTCGCACGTGGTGATCACTGCGGTCAGTTACCTGGTGGTCCGCGAGATCACCCTGGGCTGGCTGTTCATCAACATCTGGCACAACGCGCAGTACCTGCTGTTCGTGTGGGCGATGAACGCCCGTCGCTTCCGCCACGGCGTCGACCCGCGCCGGCCGTTCCTGTCGCGCCTGTGCCAGCCCGACCAGGCGCTGCGCTACGCGCTGGTGTGCCTGGCGCTGTCGTCCGCGTTCTACTTCACGTTGGGGCAGGCGATGGGGCGTATGGCGTGGGAGGTGCTGCCGTTCGTGCTGATCTGTCACCAGACGGTCAACTTCCACCACTACATCGTCGACGCGGTGATCTGGCGCTCGCGCGGGCGTGCGGGCTGAAATGCCGAGACATGCTCTCGAGGACATGTAGGAAAGGGGGAGCGTCGACGCGGCGGTCCGGCGCTCGCGGCGATCCGGTTCGCGCGGCGAGAGGGCTGAACATTGCGACATGCTCTGCGGAGCCTGGCGAAGAAGGCATGTCGTTCAGGATATGTTCTCAAGGTCAGATCTTTGCGGGCTGCGGCGCGGGGCTCGCGGCGTCGCAGGCGCACGGTTCTGCGGGCTGCCCCGAGCGGGCGGGCGCCGACAGGCTCCGCGGTGCACCGACCCCGGCTCGGGCTCCAGGTGCCGGACGGCGGCGGCCCGGCAGGCGGTGCAGGGCGCCGGACGGGCGCGCAGCGTGCCCTGCAGGACAGGCGCGGCGCTCTCGAGGCCGGACGGCCACGGAGAAGACGCGTTCACGCTTCGGCCTCCGGCTTGCGACCGCCACTCGCCGCTGCTCTCCCTGCCTCGCGGCAGCCGGCTCGCGCCTTCATGGGTCGGGACGACCCGTGCTAGCTTCGTCCGCGAATGCGCCGCCTGCTCGCGCTCCTGTTCGTCCTCGCCTCCGCCTGCGCCGAGGGCGAGGGGCACATATGCGTCGACCCGGCCGCGGCTGCCTCCTTCGAGGAGGGGGACGATCTCACGGTCCATGTCATCCTCGAGAGCTGCATCAGCTCGTGCGCCCGCCGCGTCCGGACCTCCTGCGAGGTCAGCGTCGACGGCGACTCGATCCACCTCGACGCGCGCGGCTCGTACATCAAAGGCAACCCGCTCCAGCCGTGCATCCAGCTCTGCGCCGATCTGACGGCCGAATGCGTCGTCCCCGATCTACCCCCCGGGACCTACGAGATCCACGCCGGCGACAACATGATCACGCTGGTCCTCCCTGCCACCGGGCCGATCAGGCTCGCCTCCGAGTGCGGCAGCGTCGTGGACGTCTCGCCGTAGGGGCCAGGCGCTGCGCCTTGCGCGGGTTTCTTCACGCTTCGGGCAAGCGACGGGCGCGCGCCGTGTCGTGATCGACGACGTCACCGCGGGCTCGTCGACAGGCGGCGCTCGAGAGAGCGGGGAGCGTGAGTATCACGACATGCCCTGAAGGGCATGTTTTTTAGGGCATGCGAAAAAGAACATGTCTCTCAGGGCATGTCCTCGAGCGCGGCGGCGCGGGCGAGGTGCTCGCGGGCGGCGCGGTGGGTCGTTCCGCGGGCGGCGGCTCGCTCGCGGTGGGCGAAGGCGACGAAGCGGCGGAGCTGGCGGTCGTCGGGCCGATCGCGTGCGAGGGCCTCGTAGACGGCGAACACGCCCGGCCAGCCGGGCTCGGGGCAGCGCCAGCGCCGGACCTCGGCGCAGCCCTCGGCGAGGGTGTACTCGTCGAGCCAGCGGTCGTCGCCGTCGCCGGTCGAGCGCACGAACAGGCGCGCGTCGACGAGGAAGACGGCCAGGCGGTCGAGGGCCCAGTGCAGGTTGCGGGCGTCGATGTAGCAGACGTCCGACAGCTGCTCGAGCGAGAGCAGATCCTGGCCGGGCTCGCCGCGGTCGAGCGACCAGCCCCACGCGTGCTCGTCGCGGTTGATGCGCTGCAGCGGCCAGTTCTGCTCGGGCAGGGCCGCGATCACGGCGTCGAGCTCGGCGGTGGCTCCCGGCCGCACGGGGATCAGGGCGCGATAGTCGTCGTGCCACGGCGCTACCTGCTGGAACCACAGGCGATAGCGGCCGAAGAAGGCAGGATCGCGGTCGCGGATGAATTCGCGGACGACGGGGAAGGGCTCGGGGAGCATGCGGCCAGGGCGGAGCATGGCACGGCGCGGTGGACCGGGCAGCATGCGGGCGCGTGGGCGAGTGCCGGAGCAGAGGCACGAGGGCGCGCGAGCGATGGCGGCGGCCTGGGCAGGGGCACGAGGGCGCTCGAAGCGTGCGGGTGCGCGAGCGATGGGGCTCGAAGCGTGCGGGTGCGCGAGCGATGGGGCTCGAAGCGTGAGGGTGTGCGAGCGATGGGCTCGAAGCGTGCGGGTGCGCGAGCGATGGGGCTCGAAGCGTCTGGCCGTGACACGGGCGCGGTGCACGTGCGAGGATGGCCGCATGCGCGCGAACGGGCTCATACGCGGGGTGTTGTGCGGGGCGCTGGCGGGGGCGGCGTGCGGCGAACCGGCCCCGGGCGGGGCGGCGAGCGAGACGGACGGCTCGTCGGGCACGAGCTCCGGCAGCAGCACGACGGGGAGCACGAGCACGACGGGTGAGGCGCCGACGACCGAGGTCGTGCCGACCTCCGGTTCGGGGTCCGGCGGGGAGACGACGTCGACGAGCTCGGGGACGTCGACGTCGGAGGGATCGAGCTCGACCACCGAGGCGCTGACGTCGTCGACGACGACGACGTCGACGTCGAGCACGAGCACCACGGGGGACACGACCGACGGCGAGACCGGCACCACCGGCGGATCCCTCGACGAGGTGTTGACGCTGCAGCACGTGCAGGTCAAGGGCACCCACAACAGCTACCACGTCGAGCCCTTGCTGCCGTTCGACGCCAGCCACGAGTACAGCCACGCGCCGCTCGACGTCCAGCTGGGCGAGCAGGGCGTGCGAGCGTTCGAGCTCGACGTGCACAAGGGCATCAGCGAGTTCGAGGTCTATCACATCACCGTGATCGACTCGTCCGCGACCTGCACCGACGTGCCCGAGTGCCTCGGCCTCATCCGCGACTGGTCGCTGGCGCACCCGGGCCACCTGCCGATCGTGGTGTGGATCGAGATCAAGGACTCGACCGGGGGGCTGCCGATCGGCGCGTCCGACCTCGACGCGCTCGACGACACGATCCGCGAGGTCCTGCCGCCCGAGCAGCTGTTCACGCCCGACGACCTTCAGGCGGGTCATCCGAGCGTGCGGGCGGCCCTCGAGGCCGACGGCTGGCCGACGCTGGCGCAGCTGCGCGGGCAGATCGTGATGGTGCTGCTCAACGTCGAGGACGGGCACGCGGACAACTACACCGCCGGCTACACGTCGCTGGCCGGGCGGGCGATGTTCGCCCGGGCGACGCCGGACCAGTTCTCGGCCGATTGGGCGGCGATCGCCAAGCTCGGGATCGACGACAGCGAGGCGATCGCGGACGCGCACGCGGGGGCCCTGTTGATCGCCACCAACGTGTGCGGCGCGGGCGAGGAGGACGCCGACTGCGAGGCGAAGGCGGCGGCGGCCAAGGCCGCCGGGATCCACATGCTCAAGGACGACTTCCCGGCGCCGGTCGACGGGATGACGTATTTTCTCGATTTTCCCGACGGCAACCCTGCTCGCTGCAACCCGGTGACCGCGCCGCCGGAGTGCACGAGCGTCGCGCTGGAGGACCTGTGATGCGGGCGATCGTGATCTTGGGGGTGGTCGTGAAACTCTCCCGACTGGAACCGTCCTCGCTGCAATCCGAGAACCGTGGCTGGCGAGCGCACGAGCGCCGCATTGGAGGGCCTGGGATGCGTGCGAGCGTGATCGTGGCAGTGCTCGTCGGCGGCTGCGCTCGCGGTGAGACGCCGGCCGAGGCGGTGCGTCCGTCGCCGGACGCGGCGAAGGTCGCGGAGCCGGCGGAGGCCGCGAGCTCCGTCCCTGCGAGCGAGGGGAAGAGCGGGGCTGCGGAGCCTGCGGAGACGTCTTCGAAGCGAGCGCCCGGGGGCGCGAAGACGGACGACACGGTCGGCGGGGCTCCGAGCCCCGCGGGGGACGCGAAGGGCGAGCGAGCCGAGCCGCCGAAGCTGCGCCGAAGCGTCGACGGCCGCTGCGAGCCGATGCCGAAGGGAGGCGACCCGTGCCGCGCGGACGACGGCTACTGCGTGCTGTCGTGGGGGGAGCCCGGCGGGTACAGCGAGGCGCTGTGGTGCCGCGACGGGCGCTGGGCGCTGGAGCAGGAGCGCAACTTGGAGTGAGATGGGACCGATTGGGCATGTCCTGAAGGTCAGGATTAAAAAGTCTCGCAGGAGCGCGGGGACTCCCGACACCAGCCGTCAGGGCTCGAGCATTGGTTCGGAGCGGCGCGCGCCGAGCGGAGGGATGGATCTTCGTCCGCTCGCAGCCCTGCAGATCGGCGTCACGCCGGCTAGACTCTCCGCCGTGACGGACCACCTCGACGACCCTGCGGAGAGCACCGAGCGTCGTCCCGACGAAGCATGGCTCGCGCACCAGGAGCGCCTCGCACGCCTCGCGTACGCGGCGCAAGGCCTCGGGCCCGAGCGCGGGGCCGAATTGCTGCGGCGCGTGTGGTCAGCCGCGGAGTACCGCGATGTCTTTTGGCAGATCGCCAAGCTCGTGGTGACGTGGGGCGCGGGCAGCGTCGCATTCTTGCGCACGAAACTCGCGGAAGACCCCTCGCGCACGATCGGCGTCGTCGTGCAGGCGAAGTCCTACGGCGCGGAGGGGCTCGACGCACTGCTACCCGACCTTCGCGCGCTCGCCTCGGACCCCGACCCGGACCTGGCGGACGCCGCGGGGAGCGCGTGCGACTGGCTCGACGGCACCCGCGACGCCGACTGACAGTGAGCCCTGCCGTCGTCCGGAGTGCGCGCGGGCCGGCCGTGTCGCGAGGCCCGGACGATGTGGGGTGCAGAGACGGGGTGACGCTGGTCGTCGTGAGAATGTCCGGACGGGCGTGCTCGCGTGGTCGTGCCCGAGTCGTCACCACGAAGGCGGCAGGCCGGTGGTGATGTCTTATTGGACATGCTCTCTCGAGCATGGTTTTTAGGGCATGGTTATAAGGACATGCCCATGAGGGCATGTTTTAAAGACCACACTATGCGCTCAGGCCGGCGGGAGCGCGGCGAGCACGGCGGCGGCGAAGCCGTCGAGGTCCCAGGCGGCGCGGTCGTGGGTCATGCCCAGGCGGACGATCACCGCGTCGCGGGAGGGCACGACGAGGACGGCCTGGCCCTGGAAGCCGGAGGCCTGGTAGGCGTCGGCGGGGACGTGGGGCAGGCGGCGCTTGGCGGGGTCGGCAGGGTCGGCGGCGTTGGCCCAGAAGTGGGCGGCGTAGTCGCCGGGGCCGGTGCGGGTGGGCGTGCGGCTGTACTCGACCCAGCCCTCGGGGAGGAGCCGCCGGCCGTCCCACACGCCGTCCTGCAGGTAGAGCAGGCCGAAGCGGGCCCAGTCGCGGGCGGTGGCGTAGACGAAGGAGGAGCCGAGGAAGGTGCCGCTGGGGTCGGTCTCGAACACGGCCGAGCGCATGCCGATCGGCGCGAACAGGGCCTCGTGGGGGAAGCGGTGGTAGTCCGCGAGGGCCGGGAACTGGTTGCGGACGATCCAGCTGAGGATGTTGCTGGTGCCGCTCGAGTAGGCGAACACGGTGTCGGGGTCGTGCGCGAGCGGCTTGGCGAGGGCGATGTCGGCGGCGTCCTCGACCTCGAACAGCATGTGGGTGGCGTCGGCGAGCGGGCCGTAGCGCTCCTCGAACTCGAGGCCGCTGCTCATGCGCAGCAGGTGGTCGAGGGTGATCGCGCGGCGCGAGTCGGCGGCCCAGGCGGGCACCGGCGCGGGCGCGTCGCGGCTGAGGAGGCCGCGGCCGACGAGGATCCCGACCAGCGCCCCGGTGACGCTCTTCGACATCGACCAGCCGAGGTGACGGGTGGCGCGATCGAAGCCGTCGGCGTGGCGCTCGGCGACGATCGCCCCGCGGTGGACGACGACGACGGCGCGAGTGCGACGCAGCGAGTCGGGGTTCGGCTCGGTGAAGGCGGCGGCGACGGCCGCGTCGAGGGCGGCGCGGTCGAGGCCGGGCGGGTCGGCGACGAGGCGCTCGCCCTCGCCGGCGGGCCACGGGGCGTCGCTGGGCGGGGCGTGGGAAAAAGCGACGGTCTGGGCCTGCAGGGCGTCTGCGGCTGCGCCGATCGCCAGGGTGCAGCCGAGGCCGTCGCGGTGCACCGCGGTGCGCCCGGCCAGGCCGAGGACGCTGGCGTGGACGCGACGCCGCTCGCGGTCGACGCTGAACGAGACGTACCACTGCGGCGCGAGGTCCTCGACGCCGAGGCGGTCCGGCTCGCGGCCGGCGACGAACACCGCGGAGCAGGCGTTCTTGGCCACGTAGCCGGTCGCGGTCGGGAGGACCCATCCGGCGGCGAACACCACGGCCGCGAGCAGGACGAGCGCGAGACCGAGGAGGAGGCGCCGACGCAGGCGAGAGGATGCTGGTTTTTCCGGCACGGAAGGCGAGTGTACCGCGGCGGAGCAGCAGTGACTTCGGGCATCGCCGAGGCGCTGCGGAGGCAGGCGAGACGGCGGTGGGCCACGGCGGCGAAGGAGTGACTTCAGGCGTCGCCGGTGAGGAGCCGTGGAGGCAGGCGTAGATGGCGATGGGCGAAGGCGAAAGAGTGACTTCAGGCGTCGCCGGCGAGGAGCTGCGGAGGCAGGCGTAGATGGCGATGGGCGACGGCGAGGGAGTGACTTCAGGCGTCGCCGGCGAGGAGCTGCGGAGGCAGGCGAGAGGATGCTGGGACGGACGGCGAGGGGTCGCGGCGGCACACCCGTGATTGCAGGCATCACCGGTGAGGAAATGGCGACGAAGGCGAGAGGAGGGAATGGACCGCGGCGGCAAACCAGTGACTTCAGGCATCTCCGGCGCGAGAGCGCGGCGGCTCGGGGGCTGGCGCGGCGTGATACGGTGCGACGCAATGCGATCTTTGTCCTGGCATGGTCTGGTGGGCTCGTCCGTGGCGCTGCTGTTCGCGTGCGGCGACGACGGCGGCGGCTCGGGCACGAGCGCGACGGGGGTGACTGGCGCGACGTCGCTCACCGCGACGTCGACGGCGACCGAGCCGACCACCGGCGCGCCGCCGACGAGCGCGACGGGTGATGCCAGCTCGACGACGGCGGAGGACAGCACCGGCGCGCCGACGCCGACGAGCTCCGCGACGGGGGGGCCGCTGCTCGACGTCGGCGTGCCCGACCTCGGCGGTCCCGGCGAGTGCGCGGCGGAGCAGCACGCGGCCTGCGACGCGGTCGACGGCGATCCGCTGCAGGCGATCGGGCTCAACTGCCCGGGGGAGCTGACGGTCACCGGCGGCTTCGACGGCAACGCGGCGGGCCTGCGGGTGCTGTCGCAGTGGGGCCAGGCGGACACGTTCACGCCGCGCGAGGGCAGCAGCTTCCTCGTGCTCAGCACCGGCGACCTGGACGAGATGCACGACGTGCCGGCCGACGAGGGCGACGTGGCGTATCACTGCAACTCGTGGTTCGAACCGGGCGACGGGATGGACACGACCAAGTTCCCGCCGCCGATCACCAAGCAGCCGGTCCAGGGCGACTGCCTGGTCGACCCGTCGCTGGTCGGCACCGGCGACTGCTCGAAGACGATCAAGAACCAGTTCGAGCAGAGCGGCTTCAAGTACGACTACCAGGAGCTGCGCTTCACCGCGGTGGTCCCGCCCGGCGCGGAGTCGTTCAGCTTCGATCTGGCGTTCTTCACCAAGGAGTACCCGACGTGGAAGAACCAGCCGTATAACGACATGTTCGTCGGCTGGCTGGAGTCGACCCACTGGACCGGCAACATCTCGTTCGACCAGCAGGGCAAGGCGCTGTCGCTCAACGCGGCGTTCCTCGAGCTCTACGACGACGCCGGCGACCTGCCCGAATTCGCCGGCACGTGCATGCGCTACAGCGCCGGCACGAAGTGGCTGACGACCACGGCGGACGTGGTGCCGGGCGAGACCATCGAGCTGGTGCTGGCGATCTTCGACCTCGACGACGTCAACTGGGACAGCTTCGTGCTGGTCGACAACTTCCAGTGGCACTGCGGCGACGCCGGCGGGCCGGTGACCGAGCCGGTCGGCTGAGGCGGCGCCGCGGCGGGCGGTGCGTGGGTCAAGCGGGCGGCGGGGGGTCCTTGCGCCGGAACTCGCCCGGGGTCAGGCCGACCCGGCGCTTGAACGCCTTGCCGAAGGCGCTGTCGGTCTCGTAGCCGACGGCGCGGGCGACGTCCGCCAGCGAGGCGTCGCGCTCGCGCAGCAAGGTCATGGCCCGGTGCATGCGCCAGCGGGTGACGTAGGCCAGCGGCGCCTCGCCGACCAGCGCCTTGAAGCGCTCGGCGAACACCGAGCGCGACATGCCGGCCTGACGCGCCAGCTTCGCCAGGGTCCATTCGGCCTGCGGCTGCTCGTGCACGCGCTGCAGCACGGCGCCGATCCGCGGGTGGACGAGCGCGCGCAGCCAGCCGCTATCTCCTGTCCTCGAGGACATGTGAGCCCGCAGCGCCTGGACGAACAGGACGTCGGCGAGGCGGCTGACGACCGTCTCGTGGCCGGGCTGCTCGGCCTCGATCTCGGCGGCGACGAAGCGCAGGGTCGACTCGAGCCAGCGCGGCGAGTCGGGCGCGTCGCCCCGCACGTGCAGCAGCGTCGGCAGGTGCTCGAGTAGGGGGCTCAAGGTCTCGCCGGCGAAGGTGAACGAGCCGACGACCAACGTCACCTCGACGCCGCCGCCGCCGTAGTGGAGGAGGCCGCCGCAGCGGAGCGGGCCCCGCGTGGCGTAGACCTCGGCGATCGGCAAGGCCCGGGTGCCCCGGCGGTCGCGCAGGCTGAAGCGCGTGCCGGCGGGGATGAACACGAAGTCGCCGGGCGCCAGGGCGAGCTCGTGATCGCCGGCGGTCAGCAGGCAGCTGCCGCGCATGACGGCGTAAAACAGCGGGTGCGGCGAGCCGTCGATGCGCATGCCCCACGGGGCGGTCAGCTCGTAGCGCGCGTGCACGCGGCTCTGCAGGCGAACGCCGCGTAGGACGTCGGCGAGGACGTCGATGCCCGGCCGCCGGCCGGACGGTTGGACCAGAGATCCGGACTTTTGGCGCATGTTCGTCCCGTCGCCGCGGACTATAGACCGATCGACGCGAGGCGGCAGGCGGCGAGCAGGTTCGCCGGGCCGGCGGCGCGCGAGGAGTTTTTTTATGAGAGCGGTGCGAATTCACGAGTTCGGCGGGCCCGAGGTGCTCCGCTGCGAGGAGGTGGCCACGCCGACGCCGGGGGAGGGGGAGATCCGGCTGCGGGTGCATGCGGCAGGGCTGAACTACACGGATCTCGGGCTACGCGCGGGACGACTGCCGGGGGCGCCGCCGCTGCCGTTCATCCCGGGGCTCGAGGCGGCGGGGGTCGTCGACGCGGTCGGGCCGGCGGTGGAAGGGTTCGCGCCCGGCGATCGGGTGGTGGCGCTGCTGCCGGGTCAGGGCGCGTTGGCCGAGTTCGCGGTGGCGCCGGCGGCGACGGTGCTGGCGATCCCCGCGGCGCTGTCGTTCGCGCAGGCGGTGGCCCTGCCGGCGCAGGCGCCCACGGCCCTGCTCGGGCTGCGCCGGGCGGCGAAGCTGCAGGCGGGAGAGTCGGTGTTCGTGCCGTCGGCGGCGGGCGGGGTCGGGACGTGGCTCGTGCAGCTGGCGCGCGAGCTCGGGGCAGGCCAAGTGATCGGTGCGGCCAGCAGCGCCAGCAAGCGCGAGCTGGTGCGACGACTCGGCGCGGCGGCGATCGATCCCGCCGATCCGGAGTGGCCGGCGCGCGTGCGCGAGGCGACCGAAGGACACGGGGCCGACGTGGTGTTCGTGGCGGGCGACGGCGAGGCTGCCGGGCGCAGCCTGGAGGCGCTCGCACCCGGCGGGCGACTGGTGCTGTTCGGCGCCGACACGATGGGCTCGGTGCAGTGGAGCCGCGAGGAGATGACGCAGTTGATGATCGGCAATCGATCGATCGTCGGCTTCGCGACCTTCACGCTGCCGCTGGCCGAGCGACAGGCGGCCCTGGCCGAGGTGATCGAGCTGGTGAGCCGCGGCCGCGTCGCGGCGGTGGTCGGGCAGACGTTCGCGCTCGCGGCGGTCGACGAGGCCCACGCGGCGATGGCGGCGCGGCGGACCACCGGCAAGGTGGTGATCCTCGTGCCGTGAGGGCGGAGCATCGGGTCGTGCAGTTCGTTCGCGGCGAGGTTGCGCTGACGGCGTGGCCGCGACGGCGAACGAATCTCCGGTCCGCGAGTCTCGCTCCTCGACCGCGAGCGCGCGGGCATGCGCGGTCGGCGACGCGCGGGGCCGCGTTGACACTCGCCGGGGGCGTCGGTAGGACACGACGTCTTCGTCGAAGCGCCGCCGTGATGTCCGTCGAATCGTCGCTGTTCCATTCGCTCGCTGCCGGGATGATCGCGGTGCCTGCCGGGGAGATCGTCCTCCGCGACGAGGGCTCGAAGACCAACTGGAAGGTCGCGCTCGCGGCGTTTCGCCTGGCGCCGGTGCCGGTGACCCGCGAGCTGTACGCGGCGGTCTGCGGCGAGGCGCCGGCGTCGTCGGCGGGGCCGCGGACGCCGGTGACCGAGGTGTCGTGGAACGACGTGGTCCGCTTCTGCAACCTGCTGTCGGCGCAGGCGGGGCTGCGCCCGTGCTACGCGCTCGGCGGCGACCCCGAGGCCCGTGACGTGACCTGCGACCGGGAGGCCGACGGCTACCGGCTGCCGTCCGAGGCGGAGTGGGAGTACGCGTGCCGGGCGGGGACCGGCGGCGAGCGCTACGGCGAGCTCGACGCGATCGCCTGGCACCACGGCAACTCCGGCGGCGCGCCGCACGACGTGGCGACCCGCGAGCCGAACGCGTGGGGCTTTTACGACATGATCGGCAACGCCTGGGAGTGGTGCTGGGACGTCTACGATCCCAAGGTCTACGGGCCCTACCGGGTGTTTCGCGGCGGGGGCTGGAACGATCGGCCCCGCGGCTGCCGGGCCTCGTGCCGGCGCAAGAGCCACCCGACGTTCGTCGTCGACGACCTCGGCTTCCGCCTCGCGCGCTCGGGTTGAGCGCGGCGGCGAGCGTCGAAGGTCGAATGTCCTTTCGGGCATGTCCGAAAGGAAATGCGTGACGGCGCGCGCCGACGAGCTGCAGGACGCGTACGTCTGTGTCTAAAGAGACATGCCGTAAAAGCCATGTTCATGAGGACATGTCCATGAAGACCGGCGAGCCGGCCGCGCGGGAGCGCCCGCTAGCGACGCACGTGTCGCTCGGGTCCTCGGGCCGGACATTCGCGTCGTGCGATCGCGCGCCGTGGGCGGCCGGTGACCCGTCGGGCAGTGCGCTATAACTGGGCCATGCACGCTTATTCCTGGCTTTATTTCGCGCGTAACCTCGGCCTCGGGGCCGCGATCGCGGCGGCTTCGGGCTGCACCGAGCGAGACCCCGGCGAAGAGACCGACAGCGCCGGCACCACGGACGGGCCGGCGACCGACGGGTCGATGACCGAGGGGCCGACGACGAGCCCGCCGACGACGAGCCTGCCGACGACCACCGATCCGACGACCACCGATCCGACCGGAGACCCACCGCCGGACCCCACGGACGGGCCGGAGGAGCCGGCGCCGGTCGTGCCGATCGCGCTCGGGTCCGACGCCGACATCCTGTTCGTGATCGACAACTCGCTGTCGATGGCGACCCGGCAGGCCAAGCTGGCGGCGGCGATGCCCGCGTTCGTCGACGCGCTCGCCGGCCTGCGCTATCGGATCGGCATCACCACCACCGACAGCGGCAACCTGCGCTGCAACGCGCAGGACACCGGGCCCGAGCGCGGCGAGCTGGTGCTGACGAGCTGCCTCGAGCGCGTGGCCGCGGGCGAGTTCGAGGTGCCGGGGATCCTCGAGGACGTGTCGGAGGCGTGCACCGCGGCCTGCGCCCTGGGCGACGCCGACTTGCCGATCAAGCCCACCGCCACGCATTTGTCCGAGGGCGAGCTGACGCCGCGCAAGTGGGTCGAGGTCGCCGGCGGCGTGAACAACCTGCCCGACGGGGTGTCGCCGGCGCAGGCGCTGCAGTGCTTCATGCCGCAGGGGGTGACCGGCTGCGGCTTCGAGTCCCACCTCGAGTCGATGTTCATGGCGCTGAAGCGGACGGAGGACGCGGGCTCGCCGAGCAACTTCGGGTTCATGCGCCCGCTGGCGAGCCTGTCGGTGGTGCTGTTCAGCGACGAGACCGACTGTTCGCCGGTGTCTGCCTTCGACGAGATCTTCACCACCAACAAGGTCTTCTGGGAGGACCCGGACGCGCCGGCGCCGACCAGCGCGCTGTGCTGGAACGCGGGCGTGCGGTGCGAGGGCGCGGGGCCGCAGTTCGCGGGCTGCTTCTCCGAGAATCACGACGTCGGCGGCGTGCCGGGCGCGGCCGACGACGCGGCGGTGCTGCAGCCGCTGTCGCGCTACGTCGGGTTCCTGCAGGGGATCGAGGACCTGAAGCGGCAGAGCGATCCGAAGTCGGAGGTGCGCGTGATGATGATCGCCGGCGTGCCCCAGGGCTACGAGACGCACGACGCGGAGATCGTGTACGAGGAGGCGCCTGACCCGCAGGTCCAGAACGACTTCGGCATCGGCTTCGGCTGCCTCGACACCGACTCGCTCGGCGGGGTCCCGCCGGTGCGCGAGCGCGAGGTCGCCGAGGCGTTCGCGGTCGGCGACGAGCGCGACATCTTCTCGATCTGCGCCGACGACTACAGCGCGGCCCTGGCCACCATCGCGGCGCGGATCTCCGATCAGATCCGCCCGGCCTGCATGCCGCTGTGCGTCGCCGACAGCGACCCGAACTCGTCCGTGGTCGAGCCGAACTGCTCGGTGTTCGAGGTCGACTCGGCCAACCAGACCCGCATCGAGCTGCCGAAGTGCGAGGAGGTCGACGGCAACTGGGTGGTCCCCGCCGGCGCGACGCGGTGCGTCGTCCACCTGATCGACAAGGGCGGCGAGACGCCGAGCAAGATCGACGACATGTCGCCCGAGTGCGTCGCCCAGGGGCTCAACCTCCAGTTCTTGCTCGTCAGCAGCACGGCGATCGGCAGCGAGTTGAACTTCGAGGCGACCTGCGCGCTGTCGACGAACCCGGCCGTCGATTGCCCGGCCCTGTGAGCCGCGGCGACGCGTGACCTCGCGGCGCGGCTGCGAGGTCTTGTTGCGGGCGGCGGCGCTTCAGAGGATCGTCGAGACGATGCCGCCGTCGCACCGCAGCGCCGCGCCGTTGGTGGCGGCCGCGAGCGGGCTGGCGAGGTAGACGATGAGGCTGGCGATCTCGCGGTCCTCGGCCATGCGCTGCAGCAGCGAGTTCGGCTGGTCGCGCTGGAAGTACTCGCGCTCGGCCTGCTCGGGGGTCGCGTCCGGGGTGGAGGCGCGGCGCTGCAGGAACTCGCGGATCGCCCCGGAGCGGGTGGGCCCGGGCAGCACCGCGTTGACGGTCACGCCCGTGCCCCGGGTCAGCTCGGCCAGGCCGCGCGAGACGACCAACTGCCCGGCCTTGGTCACGCCGTAGTGGATCATGTCGGGATGGACCCGGACCGCGGCCTCGCTCGAGACGAACACGACGCGCCCCCAGTCGCGCGCGAGCATGCCGGGGAAGTAGTGGCGCGCGAGGCGGATCCCGCCGAGCAGGTTGACCTCGAAGTAGCGCAGCCAGTCGTCGTCGCGAATGTCGGCGAAGTCCTTCGATTCGTAGATCCCGAGGTTGTTGACGAGGATGTCGGTCTCGGGCTCCTGGCGCACGAGCGCCTCGGCGCCCGCGCGGGTGGTCAGATCGGCGACGAGGCCGCGCACTGCCCCGGGCACCGACGCGAGCGCCTCCATCAGCTTTTCGTGGTTGCGGCCGGGGACGGTCACGCGGACGCCCTCCTCGGCGAGCATCCGCACGACGGCCAGACCGATCCCCGCGCTGCCGCCGGTGACGATCGCTCGCTTGCCTTTCAACTCGAGATCCATGGGCTCGTGCTCCTTCGTTCGTGCGCGGCAAGGATGGCCAGGAGACGGCGCGGTCGAGCCCGACGCGGAGGACGTCGCCGTGGCGCCGGTGTATTGGTCGCGGCAGGTCCGCCGCGCGCGGCTGCGCGGCCGACGCCCGTGGCTCGCAGTTCGAGGTCGCCGACGTCGGCGTGACGGACGCCGGAGGGATTGGCCACACCGTGAATGATCGCACCCCGATCGGGGAGCGAGGCGACGGACGTCGCGTCGGCCGGCCATGCGGTGCGCCGCTGCGGACGAGCGCACAGAGAGCGGCTCGCAGGCGACGGACGGGGCTTCGAACGGCCATGCGCGGCCGGCTCCTTCGCGGCGACGCGCCGCGGTGACGGACGCCGCGCCGCCCGGCCACTGCAACGATCAGGGGCGCGAGCGCGGGTCTGCTTCGAGATCGGCGGCGGCGTCGCGGAGGTTTTTTCATGATGTCTCAAGAGACATGTGTTTGCATTCATCGGGGCCGCGGGCAAGAGGTGCGGTCATGACGAGCGCGTCGCCCTCGGGGGGCTTGCTCGCGCGGGCGCGGCGGCTGGTGGCGAGCTCGCCGGCCGCGGTCGCGCTGGCCAAGCGGGTCTATCGCTCGCCGCGGCTGCAGCGGACGCCGGCGTTCCGCAGCTTCGTGCGCACCCGCGCGGCCCGGGCCGACGCGGCGGTCCGCGCCGGGGCGCCGCCGCAGCTGTGGCTGGAGACGGTGCTGACGTGCAACGCCCGCTGCTCGATGTGCGTGCACAGCGAGCGCAAGATGGTCGGGGTGATGGACATGGACCTGTTCCGCCGCCTGGTCGACGAGGCGTCGGCGTGGGGCGTCGACTCGGTGTGCCTCAGCATCTACGGCGAACCGATGGTCGACCGGCGCTGGCTCGAGCGGCTGCAGTACGTGCGCATGGCCGGCATGACCTACAACTTCTTCTCCAACGCGAGCATGCTGACGCCCGAGCTGGCGGCGGCGATGCTCGAGCTCGGCGGCTGGACGGACGTCAACTTCAGCGTCAACGGCTTTTCGAAGGCGGTGTACGAGGCTGTGATGCCGCCGCTGGCGCGCGAGCGGGTGTACGGCAACATCGAGCGGTTCCTCGAGCTGCGCCGCGCGCACGCGGGCGCGGTGCCGCGGGTCACGGTGTCGTGCGTGACCCTGGCCGAGAACGTCGACGAGCTGCCCGAGTTCGTGCGCTACTGGCGGCCGCGCGTCGATCGGGTCAGCATCGCCGACCGCACCGACTGGCTCGGCGAGCTCAAGAAGACCGACCGCGCGGTGCCGGTGCGCGGGCGCCTGCGGGTGATGGACGATTCGCAGTGGCAGACGCCGTGCCCGGCGCCGTGGCACAAGATGTACGTCTACGCCGACGGCCGCGTGTCGCCGTGCTGCGAGGACGCGGCGCTGCGCCAGCTGATCCTCGGCGACACCAATGTCCACACCCTGCGCCAGATCTACCACGGGCCCGGCTACACGGCGTTGCGCGAGCAGCACCTGCACGACCGCCGCGGCCAGCACCGGATCTGCGGCGGCTGCCGCGTCAACCCGCCGTGGATCTGAGCGAGAGGCCCATCGCTCGCGCCCACCCGTCCAGAGCTCGCCGCTGGTGGGCCGTGGGCGCGCCGGGCTGGAGGCGCGGCCGACTCGCCGGCGGCAGGTCGAGCGCGAGATCGAGGAGGTGCCCGGGGCGGCGCCGCATCGGGCCGGAGCGCAGCGCCGCGAGCAGCGCGTCGGGGGAGCGGGGCGCGCCGGCGAGGTACCTCTGGCCGTCGACGAAGCGGTCGCGGTGGCGGGTCCACCACTGCAGGACCGGCATCGGGTTCGGTCGCGGCAGGTCGTCTTCGGGGTGATGATCGAGCGCCTGGTCCTCGTCGCGCGGGAGAGACATGTGCGCGGCGTCGAGGTCGATGCCGGTCGCGGCCGAGAAGACCTCGCCGGCGAGGGGACCTGCGGCGGGATCTTCGAGCCAGTCGAGCGCGGCGTCGACGACCTCGGGCGTGCCACGGAAGCCGAGCGCCCACAGAGCGGCGAGCCGGCGCTTGCGGTCGGTCAGCGCCCTCGTGAGCGTGTCGAGGTCGCCGGCCTCGCCGCGCAGCGCGAGCAACACCATCGCCGCGGCGCCGTCGGGATCGTGGACGCGCTCGCGCGCGCGGGCCCACGCGGGGGCGAGGCCGAGGCGGACGCCGGCGTCGATCGCCGCGTCGAGGACGGTCGGGTCGAGCTCGTGGAGGCCGGCGTGGACCGCACGCACGAATCGCCCGGGGTCGGGTTCGTGGACCACGGCTCGCAGCGCGGTCGCCCGCGCCGCAGCGTCGCCGGCGGCGAGCAGCAGGCCGAGAGCGTCGCCGAGCGGCTCGTGGTGAAAGGCCAGGACCTCGGCCGTGGCCGCGACGACGCCGACGTCGTGGTCGGCGAGGAGGTCGCGCAGGCGCGGTCGAAGCGAATCCATGTCGGCGCACGCGAGCGCGAGGACCAGCGGGGCGCGCAGCGCCGGGCGGGCGCGCAGGACGTCGACGACGGCGGCGAGCGCCGCGTCGCGCTGCGGGCCCAGCAGCAGCGCCAGGGCGGCGACGCTGACCCGGGCCGGCTCGCCCTGCCGCAGCCCCGGGAGCAGCAGCTCGTCCGCGACGCGCGGCCCGTTCACCACGAGCGCCTCGAGGTGGGCGAACAGCCGCTCCTCGGGGCCCTCGGCGACGTCGTCGAGCGTGTAGTCGGGGGCGATCAGGCTCTGTCTCCACACGCCCCACAAGAACTCCGCCTCGTCGAAGTGCTCCTCGACGATGTCCCACAGCGGTTCGACCTCGGCGCGGCGCATGATGTCAATTGATCTGGACCGAGCCGCCCTTGATCCGATGGGTGCCGCGCGCGTGGGTCTCGACGTAGGCGCCGCGGAGGAGCAGCGGGACGAGCTGGAGGACGGCGGAGGAGCGAGACTTGCGCGCGGCCATCGAGGACTCCTGGGCGGCTCAGTTGAGCTTGATCGTGGCGCCTCTCACGGTGATCCGGCCGCTCGCCTGGATGTCCAGCTTGGTGGCCTGGATGGTGAGCTCGCCGGTCTTCTTGACGACGATCGTCGCGCCGCCGCACTGGAACGTCAGCTTGTCGGCGACGACCACGTTGGCGAGCTTGCCGACCGAGACGTTGAGGTTGTGCCCGGCGCCGACGTTGACGTGGCGGCCGGCCCCGAGCGCGAGGTTGTTGCCGGCGCTCTCGGTGATGTTCTCGGCGGCGGTCACGGACTTGCCGCCGCCGACGCTCTCGGAGCTGTCGCCGCCGACCGCGACGGTCTTGGCGAGGCCGACCTGCTCCGCCCTGGCGAGGCCGACCGTCTCGTTCATCGCCCCGCCGACGCTGACCTGATACGCGGCCCCGATCGACAGCGCGCTGGTCGTTGCGACGGACTCGGTCTTGGCCGCGCCGACGGCCTCCGCCAGGTTCGCCGCGACCGCGAGGGCCATGTTGCCGCCGATCGTCTCGACGTGGTCGTTGCCGACGCGGATCGTCCGGTCGCGGCCGATCGCGTCGCTCTGATCGCGGCCGACCGACTCGCTGCGATCGTTGCCGATCGCCAGCGTCGCGTCGTGGCCGACCTGCTGTGATTCGTCGTGCTCGACGACCACGTTCCAGTCGCGCTGGGCGTGGAGGAACACCTCCTCGCGGCCCTTGGCGTCCTCGAAGCGGAGCTCGTTCGAGCCGCCGCCGCCCGGGGTCGACTCCGACTTGAGGGTGCTGCGGGTCTTGTCGGCGGGGAGCGGGTAGGGCGGCGCGTTGAGGCCGGTGTAGACGCTGCCGGTGACGATCGGGCGGTCGGGGTCGCCCGCGAGGAACTCGACGATCACCTCGTGGCCGACCCGCGGGATGAACAGCGCCCCGAAGCCGTTGCCGGCCCACGCCTGGCCGACGCGGACCCAGCACGAGCTGTCGTCGTCGCGCTCGCCCTTGCGGTCCCAGTGGAACTGGACCTTCACCCGGCCGTGCTCGTCGACGTGCACCTCCTCGCCGGGCGGACCGACCACCGTCGCAGTCTGCGCGCCGTGGACCTGCGGGCGCGCGGTCCTCCGCGACGGACGGTACGGCAGCCGCTTGTCGGTGCACTCGAACTCGTTCGCATACTCGAAGTTGCCGGCGGCTCCCTCGTCGAGCGCCTGCGGCTGCTCGCCGCGATGGCTCACGCGCACGATCCGGTAGTCGCCCTCGAGGTGGCCGCGGCCGGGGTCCGCGAGGGTGAAGGCGAAGCCGGGGACGAGGCGCGGGCTGTCGCTGGTGCCGAGGCCGCGGCGGCGAGAGGCCTGCAGCGCCTCGAGCCGCAGGCGCGCCTGCTGCCCGCCGTGGTGCGGCGCGCCCTTCCCGGGGTCCTGAAAGCCGCCCGGATAGTCGTAGACCTCGCGCTCGCGGCCGTCGCCCTCGCTCGCCTCCATCGCCCGGTCGGGCTGGTGCAGGTTGCGATCGCGCAGAGAGACCCGCTGCGGCCGCAGGCCCTCGCTCAGGCGGAAGGTGTCGACGTGCTCGCGCTCGTCGGCGAAGTTGAAGCGGAGCGTGGGGTCGCCCTCGATCGGATCGCTGCTGTCGCCGCGATCCGTCATCACCAGGACGTGCCGCGCCTCGCTGTGCTCGTGGTAATGATAGATCCCCGCGTCCTCCATCAGGCGGTCGATGAAGTCGAGGTCGCTCTCGCGGTATTGCACGCAGTAGTCGCGCGGCGCGTAGTCGGCCCGCAGGTCGAGGCGAAAGTCGGAGCGCGGGATGCCGGCGGCCTCGAGCACTTTGGCGAGGATCTGCGGGGTCGACTGCTTCTGGAAGATCCGGCAGTCGAAGCGCTGCTGCAGGCGCCAGAGCGCCGGCGCGAGGGTGAGCTCGTACAGCGTGTAGCTCGAGCTCTCGCCGATGTAGCCCGCCTCGCACACGAGCCCGTGGACGTGGCGGGTGGCGTGCACGCCCTCGATCGTCAGGACGGCCGGCTTGCCGACCAGGTCGTCGAGCGGGATGGTGGCGGCGGCGAGCTCGACGCGGAATTCGAACAACGTCGAGAGCGCCTCGCGGCCGGTGAAGCGGACGACGCGCAGCTCCTCGGCGCAGCCCTCGACCGCGAACGTGAACAGCGCTCGATTGCCGAGGAGCGCCGGCAGACCCTCGGAGGACACGGCCGAGAACGTGACATGGATCGCGGGAGCGGCAAGCCGATCGATCGCGGCGATTCACGCCGGACGCTCGGGCTCGCCGGCCCGCGGGCACGAGCGAATCATCGAATTGGGGGCGAGCGGATCCTCGATGAGGTCGATCGGCTGCAATTGCGCGAGTTGCTCTCCTGCCGCATTCGCGCCGCTTCGTCGCGCGCAGGGGCCCGCCGTGGCGATGCATGGCGAATCGTCGCGGTCCGGGCCGTGCCGAGCGCCGCGGCATGTGCCAGGAGAAGGCGGCCGTGGTGACCGCATGAGTGTGCACATTCGAGCGCGCGCGGGGCGACGGGAGGGGCAATGACGGCGCTCCACAACCTGACGCCCTTCGCGGCGCAGGCGAGCCCATCCGTGGACGCGGAGGGGCGCGACGTGCTGGTCGTGTGCGTCGCCGCGACGTTCGTGATGGACGAGCCGCCGCGCGTCGCTCACGAGCAGGTCGCGCCGCCGAGCGAGGACGTCTATTGGGGGGAGCCCGGGGCCTCGAGCCTCCGGATCGCCGGGCAGACCGCGTATTTTCGGCCGGGCACGGACATCTACCTCGAGGGGTGCGCGTGGACCCCGGGCGGGCGTCCTGCGGAGCGCTCGCTCGTCGAGCTCCGCGTCGGTCCGTGCCGCGTGGCGGCGACCGTCACGGGCGAGCGGCGGTGGACCCGCGGGCTGGTGGGGTTGCGGCCGTCGGCGCCGCAGCGGTTCACTCGATTGCCGCTGCGGTTCGAGTTCAGCGCCGGCGGTGCCGACGATCCGCGCAATCCGGTCGGCCGCGGCTACGCGTCGGCGCAGGCGGCCGAGGATCAGCCGCTGCCGGCGATCGAGGCCGTGCATTCGCCGTGCGAGCGCTGGGAGGATCGCCCGCCGCCCGTCGGGTTCGGACCCGTCGCTCGTTCATGGCAGCCCCGATTGGGCTTCGCGGGCACCTACGATTCGCAATGGGTGGAGCAGCGCGCGCCGCTCTGGCCGGCGGACCTCGACCTGCGCTTCTTCAACGCGGCCGCGCCCGAGCTGGTGGCCACGCCCGGGCTCGTCGGCGGCGAGCTCGTGCATCTGGAAGGGGTGAGCCCGGACGGAGCGATCGCGTTCCATCTGCCGCGCCTGCGCCTGCGCGCGACGCTGCAGGACCGGCGCGGGCGGCGGGGCCAGGCCATGGTCCTGGACGGGCTGGCGCTGGCGGCGGAGGACCGCCGCTTCACGCTGACCTGGCGGACGTCGTTCGCGGTGGCGGAGGACTGGCTCGACCTCGAGGGGGTGTTCGTCCGCGTCCTCGAATCGTGGGAGGTGGCGTGAACGCGGGCGAGGTGGGAGTCGGATTGGCGGTGCTGCGCGTGGGGCTGGGGACGCCGCTCGGGCTGTCGGCGGCGACGACTCTGGCCGCGGTGCGCGCGGGCGTGGTGCGCTTCGCCGAGACGAAGCACTGCGATCGCCGCGGCGAGCCGCTGCGGGCCTCGCGGCTGTCGCGGCTCGATCCGTCGTGCGAGCGCAGCGGGCGGATCGCGGCGCTCGCCGGGTGGGCTGCGCGCGATTGCCTGGCGGGGTTCGAGTCGGCGTCGCCGCTCCCGCTGTACTTCGCCGCGCCGGCGCGGAGCGGCGCGCCGGTGGACGAGGCGGCGATCGTGGCGGCGCTGCAGGCCGAGGTCGCGGCGCCGCTCGAGCTCGGCGAGGTCGTTCGAGGCGGTCGCGCGGGGATGTTCCAGCTGCTGGATCGACTCGCCCGGCCCGACGCGCCGCCGCTCGCTCTGGTGCTCGCGGCCGACAGCCTGTGCGATCCGTCGACGCTGCGGCGGCTCGGGCGGCGCGACCGGGTGCTCGGCGCGCAGCGCGACGGGATCATCCCCGGCGAGGCCGCGGCGGCGCTGTTGCTCGCGCGCGGCCCGGGCGAGCAAGCGCGCGAGGGTCCGCCGGCGGCGCGGGTGCGGGCCTGCTCTTTGGGACAGGTCACCGGCGGCCGCGGGCGCGTGCAGGCGCTGGCCGACGGCCTCACCGACGTGTTCGGCCGGCTCGCGCGCGAGCCGGCCGCGCGCGGCTCGCGGCCCCGCTGCGTGGCCAGCTGTCAGACGGGCGAGGTCGTCGAGGCGCGGGCGTTCAGCTACGCGGCGCTGCGACAGGCGCCGCTGATGCCCGAGCCGCTGGTGCACCTGCGGGCCTGCGAGAGCTTCGGCGACACCGGGGCGGCAGCGCCGGCGCTGGTCCTCGCGCTGGCGCTCCATCGCCTGCGGGGGCGTGCCGGCCGCGCGCTGCTCTACGGCAGCGCCGACGACGGAGCGCTCGGCGCGTGCGTCCTCGAGGTCGCCGGCAGTCGAGCAGGAGCAGGACGATGAGCTTCGGCGACGGCGGCACGATCGTGCACGAACCAGGAGCAGGACGATGACGAGGACCTTCGGCGACGGCCGCACGATCGTGCACGAGCGGGACGGACGGGCCGACCTCGCCGACGAACCAGGAGCAGGACGATGACCTTCGCCGACGGCCGGACGAGCGTGCACGAGCGGGGCGGACGGGCCGATCTCGCCAGCGAACCAGGAGCAGGACGATGACCGGGACCTTCGCCAACGGCCGCACCATCGTGCACAAGCGGGACGGACTGGTCGACGTCGCCGGCCCGCCGGACGTGTGCAAGACGCCGTCGCCCGCGGGGCCGGTGCCGGTGCCGTACGTCAACGCGGCGCGCACTGCCGACCTGGCGCAGGGGGCCCGGCGCACGCGGATCGACGGCGCACCGATCGCGCTGGCCAGCTCGGCGATCGCCACCAGCACCGGCGACGAGCCCGGCACCGCCGGCGGCGGCGTCATCTCCAGCAAGATCCGCGGCAAGCTGAGGTGGCAGTCGACGAGCCTCGACGTCAAGGTCGAGGGCAAGGGCGTGGCCCGCTTCACCGACGCGGTGAGCCACAACGGCAACACGTTCAACACCTCGTTCTTCCAGCGCGGCACCGGCTGGGCCTACGGCGACGACTTCACCGGGCCGTGTCCGATCTGCCGGCGCGGCCCCGCCAGTCACCGCGTGCCCGAGACCGCGGAGAGCCATGGCCGCGCGCGCGAGCTGTACGAGGCGCTCGAGGCGGCCTACGGCGAGTACGCGGAGCGCGACCGCCAGCGGCAGGCGCTCGCGCCGGAGGTCGATCGGCTGCGGGCGGACAAGCGGACCTTCGAGGACGGGCTGGAGGAATCATCGAGCGGACCGGGACCGTCGAGCGGGCCGGCGGAGGCCGGGCCGTCGAACAGCCGGCCGCGGCACTCGAAGGAGCAGAAGAAGCAGCTGAAGGAGTACGACAAGCGGATCAAGGCGGTCGCCGGCGAGATGCGGAGCATCGAGGGCGAGATGGGCAAGACGGTGGTGCACAAGCGGACCACGGACCACGGCGGGTACATGATCGGGGTCATGGTCTGCAAGTCGAACAAGGTCTTCGCCGCGATGTCGGGGCAGACGCTCGCGGGATTCGCCAAGGTCGTCGCCGAGCTGGGCTGGACGCTGTGCGACGCGACCTCCGGCGTGGACGACTACATCGCCGCGAACCCGAAGATCGCCGACCTCGACAAGCGGTCCACCGTCCACGAGCGCTGGGACGACGTGCAGCGCCGCACCGACGCCCGCGAGGCGCACTACAACCTGCCGGGCATGTGCGCGGCGGCCAAGCTGCTGACCCGCAACGAGCAGCACATCCCCAGGACCATGACCGAGATGTTCTTCGCGCCGCGGCAGGCCCACCAGGTCCAGCTCCACTATCGCCATTACGAGCGGTTCCACCCGTTCCGCGTGGCGCTGGGCTACCTGACCTGCGGGCGGTTCGGCCCGGTCGACGTCGAGCGCGACGTGGCCTTCGACCCGGGGACCACGGTGCCGTCCTGCCTCACCTGCCAGACCTTGCTGCCGCTGGTCCTGTGCGACCGCAAGCGGCGCCAGTGCCCCTAGATCGGTGCAGCCATGTCGTTCTCGCAGATCCTCGCCTTCCTCGTCGCCCGCGCCCCCGACCTGCGCGCGGAGATCCGCGGCGCCGGCCCCGACGACATCGCCGAGCTGGCCGAGCTGTGCCCGCGGCCGCTGCCGCGCGAATACCTCGAGTACCTGCAGGCGATGGGCGGCTCGAGCGGCAGCTTCCAGGCGCTGCCGGTGGCGGACTGTCGCGCGGACTCGTTGTGGCCGCACCTCCTCGCCACTGCGACGTCGTACCCGGCCGATCGCTACTTCAAGATCGGGCTCGATCTCGGCATCGGCCGCGACGTCCGCCTCGACTGGTTCCTCGATCTGAAGCGCGGCGACCCGGACGACCCTCCGGTCGTGACGTTCGAGGACGAGGGCGATCCTGCGAGCTTCGTCGAGGCGCGCGCCCACGTGGTCGCGCGCGCGTGGACGGCGATGCTGCAGCGGCAGGCGTTCCTCGGCCACGCCGTCGCCCCGCGGCCGTCGCAGCACCACGAGGCGGTCGCCGGCGAGGCGGCGCGCCTCGACGAGATCGCGGCGATCTGCGGGCGGCTCGGCCTGACGCCGACGCTGCCGTCGCAACCGGGGCTGCACACGCTGGAGCGCGCGGACCTGTCGGTGCTGCTCGAGCTGCCCCCGAAGGCGCGGCGGATCGAGATCGAGGTCGGCGCGGACACGGCTCGCGCCGGGCTGCACTTCCTCGAGGTCCTCCGCGACAACCTCGACACGAGCGCGGGCAGGTGAGGCGTGAGCGCGATCGGTGACACTCTGGCGGATCGATTCGAGCTGCGCGAGCGGCTGGGAGGCGGCGGGCTCGGCGAGGTGTTCGTCGCCCGCGACCTGCAGGCGCGCCGCGAGGTGGCGGTCAAGGTCCTCGACGTCGCGCCGATCCCGGTCGAGAAGTTGACGCGACTGGCGACGTCGCTGCGCTCGGCGGCGGCCGTGGAGCACCCGGCGATCGCGTTGCCGCGGATCCTGATCGGCACGTCCGAGAGCCCGCCGTTCCTGGCCGGCGAACGGGTGGTCGGCGAGGACCTGGCCGCGCTGCGGCGACGCGTCGGGCCGCTGCCGTGGCAGCGCGCGCTCGAGGTGGTGCACGCGTGCGCCGAGGGGCTGTCCGCGCTGCTCGCGGCGACCGGGACGCCGCACCGCGCCCTGAAGCCGGGGAACGTCCGCGTCACTGCCGATGGCGAGGTCCGGGTGCTGGACTTCGGGATCGCGGAGCTCGGGGTGCAGCCGGTCCCCGCCGACGAACACGGCGTGGTCGCCGAGTACCGCGCGCCGGAGCAGCTCGCGGGCGCGCCCGGCGACGCGAGCTCGGACGTGTACACGCTCGGGGTGTTGTTGCTCGAATGGACGACGGGCGTCCACCCGTTCACCGGACCGACCGCGTTCAAGGCGGCGCGGGCGGTGCTGGCCCAGCGATCCGCGCCCCGCCCGTCGGAGCTCGCGCCGGCGATGCCGTTGCCGTCGCAGGTCGAGGCGCTGATCGTCCGTGCCCTCGCGCCGCAGCCGTCGCAGCGCTTCCAGGACGTCGCCGAGCTGGCGCGTCACCTGGCGCTGATCCGGCGCTCTCCGGGACTGACGCCGCGGACGCACGCGGCACCGGCGTCGCCCGCGATCGCCGACGAAGATCCGACGCACCGGGGCGAGACGCCGGCGCTCTCCGAGGACCGGACGACGATCGTCAGCCTGCCGGGCGGTCCGGGGCGCGGATGGACGTCGATGCGGCCTCCAACGACTTCGCCGGCAGCAGGGGGGTCGATCGCGGGCGACGAGAAGCCGGCGGAGCGGAGCGACGTCGCAACGACGGACAAACCTGCAGAGGCGACGCTGAAGTCGGTGCCGGTCGTGGCGGGTGTGGCGGAGCGGACCGAGGTGCTGGCGGCGGACAGAGCTGCAGAGGCGACGGTGAAGTCGGTGCCGGTCGTGGCGAGTGTGGCGGAGCGCACCGAGGTGCTGGCGGCGGACAGAGCTGCAGAGGCGACGGTGAAGTCGGTGCCGGTCGAACAGGGGGGCACGGAGCGCACCGAGGTGCTGCCACCGGAACGAGCTGCAGAAGCGACGGTGAAGTCGGTGCCTGTCGAACAGGGGGGCACAGAGCGGACCGAGGTGCTGCCACCGGACGGAGCTGCAGGAGCGACGGGGAAGTCGGTGCCGGTCGACACGACCGTCGCCGAGCGCACCGAGGTCGCGACGACGGACCGACCCGTCATCGCGTCGACCGAGGATGCGCTCGCCGACAGGACACTCGTCGATCGCAAAGAGCGTACCGAGGTCGCGTCGGCTCGTCCGCACGCGGCCGATCCGACGCTCGTCCTGCCCGCGGGCGAGCAGCAGCCGGCGAAGCCGCGCAGCGCGGAGGACGATCGCACGGTCCTGTTCCTGCGAGGCGCCGAGCGGGAGCCAGCGAGCCGCGTCGCAAAGGTCGTCGCAACTCCCGTCGTCGCTAGGCCCGCACCGCCGGTCAAACGAAGATCCGAGCTGTTCTGGCCCGCTCTGTTTTGCTTGATCTCGGTCGGGCTCGCGCTCGTGGCCCTGTTGCTGTTCGTGCGGACATAGCCGCCGGATGATCGTGGCAGCGCGAGCCTCTCATTCGCCGCGGTCCCACGATTGCACGTCCACGACCGTCCTCGGCCCGTGCTCCCGCCGGAGGCGTCACCGGGCGCAGCGGAAGCCGAGGAAGGTCTGTCCGGACTCCGGCAAGAAGCCGATCCGGAAGGTCGTGGCGAGCTCGACGTCGGTATGAGAAAAATCGCCGCCGCGGGCCTCGCGGCCGAAGGTCTCGTCCTCGAGGATCGCGCAATCGCGGCACTCGGGGGCCATGGTGCCGTGAAAGTCGAGGACCCATTCGGCGACGTTGCCGGCCAGGTCGGAGTGGCCCCATTTGCCGTCGCCGCCGGGGGTCGAGCCGACGACCGGCAGCAGGCAGGCCGAGACGGCGGTGTCGCAGCCGAAGTTGGCGCGCGAATCGTCGGCCGGGGCGGAGCCCCACGGGAAGGCGCGTTGCTCGTTGCCGCCGGCGGCCGCGTAGTTCCATTCGGTCTCGGTCGGCAGCCGGCCCTCGTCCCAGGCGCAGAAGGCGAACGCGAGGTACCACGAGACGCAGTTGATCGGCGCGGCCTCGTTGTCGCCCGGCTCGTCGGTCCAGGTGCGAAAGTTCGGGTCGCATTGCAGCGACACCCGCAGCGCCTCCGCGTCCGCGGGCAGCAAGGCGTCCCACTCCGGGTTCCAGCCGCTGCCGTCGATCTGCGGGTGCGTGCCGGCGTCCGGCGCCGGCCGGTTGCGCGGGTAGTCGGCGACGAACTGGCGGAACCGGCCGACGGTCACCTCGTAGCGGTCGAGCTGGAAGTCGACCACGGTGGCCGGCAGGGCCGGGTCGTTGACGCGGTCGAAGCCGCCGCCGGCGACCTGGCCCACGGCGCAGCAATCGTCGGCGGCCGCGATCCCGCAGCCCGGCTCGACGCCCTCGCAATGCGGCAAGGACTGCACGTTCGGCGCGACGTCGGGGAAGCACGCGGCCGTGCCGGCGAGCGCGACGCCGGCGAGGAGCGCCCGCAGCGGGCGAACCGGGGATCGACGATCGAGGTCCATGTCAAAACCTCCCCACGACGCCGAGCCCGCCGCCGCCCGGCGCGAACCACGGGCTCGCAGTGGCCCGTCGCTCCGACTTTCGCTTCGCCGCGGTCGACCGCGCGATCTCGACGATCGCGACCGTGACCGCGACCAGACCCGCGCTGCCCAGACCGATGAAGAGGCCGAGGTCGCGGTTCTTCCGCGCGTTGTCGGCGGCGAAGTCGTAGTCGGGGTCGCAATAGGTGCCGCCCGGGACGTCTCGACAATGGGTCTTGAGGTCGTCGATCGCCGCCCGGTTGTCGACGAGGAAGTACACCGACGCGCCCATCAGCCCCAGGCCGACGCCGCCGGTGGCCCACGCCCACGCGGGGACGCCCGGGCCGCGTCGCTTGCCGCGAGGCTTCGCGTCGGCCTCGTCGGCGCGGATCGGCGCGAGCTTCAGGCTGACGCTCTCGGTCTCACCCTCGGCGAGGTCGACCGTGCGTCGCAGCGGCTGATGACCGGGCGCGGTGGCCTCGAGCTGGTGCGCGCCCGGATCGAGCGGCACGGCCTCGCCGAACGCGCTCGCGGGGACCGGCTGACCGTCGCGGGTGACTGCGAGGCCGGCGGGCGGATCGTCGACGAGCACGCGCAGCCGCGGCAGCCGCGGCTCGAGGGCGGCGAGGCCGTCGCGCGCGAGCGCCTCGAGGCCCTTGCGCCGGCGCGCGTCCTTCGTCTCGTCGACGTGCGCGAGCGCGGCGTGATAGGCGTCCCACGCGGCCGCGAGCGCGCCCGCGTGCTCGTGGCACTTGGCGAGGTTGAGCGCGGTGCTGGTGGTCGGATAGAGCGCCATGCTCTCGGCGAACTTGGGGCAGCCGGCGGCGTAATCGCCGGCCTCGACGCGCTTTCGGGCGTCGTTGAAGAGGGCCTCGGCGGCCGCGCGATCGCTCCGCGCGGGCGCGGCAGTCGCGAGACCGGCGTGCCCGAGCCAGGCGACGCACGCGAGCATCGCCGCGGGGCGAAGGCCGCGACGGGCCTTCGTGCCGCGCGATCGAACAGGCTCACATGTGTTTGAGGAGGTCATCGCTTCGGCTCGGTCGAGGGGCGGCGCCGGAGCGCCGCGACTTGTGAGTGGGACGGACCGACTTCGCCGCGGGAGGCGGCGGAGGCTGCTCCTGTGCGGCCGGGGGAGGTGGCGTCGACTCGGGGATCGCGGACGCGGGCGGCGGCGGTGCGGGCGTGACGTCCGTCAGTGCGGCGATTTGCTCGACGACCGGCGGCGCGGCGGGAGGCTGCGAGCCTCGCCAGAAGAGGGCGACCACCAGCCCGAGCGCCGCGACGCCGCCGACGATCAGGAGCGCGGCGCGTCGGCGAGCCGGCGCCGTTCCGGGCTCGTGCGCGAGCGTCCCGCTCGCGGGCAGCGTCGGCAGGAATTCGGCGGCGGCGTCGGCGGAGTGCGAGCGGCCCGCGGCGCCGTCACGAGCGCCGGAGCCGGGCGCGACGAGCGAGTCGCCGGCCCCCGGCAGGGCCGAGAACGCCTCCGCGAGCTCCGGCGCGCTCTGGAACCGTCCGTCGACGGACCGATCGAGGGCGCGCTCGAAGAAGCGATCGACCGCGGGGCCGAGGTCGGGCGCGACCTCCGAGGCGCGGGGGATCGGGGCGGTGCAGATCGCCACGAACACCTGGCCGACCTCGCCGTCGGGGAAGGGGAGCCGGCCGGTGAGGCAGCGGAAGGCGATGACGCCGAGCGACCAGAGGTCGGTGCGATGATCGACGTCGGCGCTGCTGCGGACCTGCTCGGGGCTCATGTAGCGCGGCGATCCGAGCACTGCGTTGGCCTGGGTCGGCTGGTCGCCGTCGAGGACGCGCGTCGACTTGGCGATGCCGAAGTCGAGGATCTTGACCACCTCCTCGCCGGCCTGGCGCGCGAGGAAGATGTTGGCCGGCTTCATGTCGCGGTGGATGAGGCCGATCTCGTGCGCGCGCCGCAGCGCCTTGCCCACGTCCTCGACGATCCGCCGCGTGGCCGGCAGCGACAGCCGCCCCTCGCGCGCGAGCCGGGTCGACAGGTCCTCGCCCTCGAGCAGCTCCATCACGATGTAGGGGGTGCCGTCCTCGATGCCGTAGTCGTGCACCTGCACCGCGTTCGGGCTCTTCAGCAGCGCCGCGGCCTTGGCCTCGCGCTCGAACCGGGCCCGCAGCTCGCTCGAATCGGCGAACTCGGGCGCCATGAATTTGAGCGCGACGTCGACGTCGAGCTGGAGGTGGCGGGCGACCCAGATGCTGCCCATGCCGCCCTGCGCCAGGACGCGCCCCAGGCGATAACGAGACGCGATGATGGTGCCTGCCTCGTGCCCGGCCACGGCGGGAAACGTACTACTGGAGCCCGCACGGTCGACCGGGCGCGACCGGCCGCGCGAGCGCGACCCGCCTATCCAGGCGCGGTCGGGCCAGCGGACCCGACGCCGCTCGCAATGCGGCCCGCGGGCCGGTTTGCGCGCAGTACCCGCTCGGGGCGCTGCCCCGATCCGTCGTGGGCTCGAGCCTCATGGACACGCATTCGCTCGCCTCGGCGCGCGCGGGCCGAGGCTGTCCGCGGTGATCGGTCCGGGCGGACGTGATTGCAGCGGGGCGATCTTGCGGGCGGCGGGTGGCTCGCGGTCGGCACATTCGCTTCAGGCGAATGGCTGGACGGCCATTCGTCGGAGCACGCCGTTCACGGGGCCGATGCCCACACCCACGTGCCGATGGGTCAGGCCCGGCCGTTGACTCCGTCGATGCGAGAGTGCTGCACTGGGAAGCGCATGGCCTCGGCTCGCATCGGACTCTGGCTCTGGCTCTTGGTAGGGGCCGCCGGCTGCGTCGCGCCGCTGCGGGCGATCGAGGTCGAGGGGGAGCCGCGGGCGATCTTGCCGGGGCCGGACGCGCCCGACTCGGCGCAGCTCGTCGTCGGCAGGGTCGGCGGCACGGGCGGGCTGTTGCGGCACGGGCAGACCCAGCACTTCGTGGTGACGGATCCCGCAGGGCACCGCAGCGTGTTCGTCGGCATGGGCGACGTCGCGGACGTCACGTTCAGGGTGCCGGCGGGCCAGAAGCTCCGCGTGTCGTACTTCTCGAGCGGGTGCGGCTACGGGCTGTGCGAGCCCACGGCCGCCTCGCCGCGGTTCTGGGCGGTCCGGCGCTGTCACACCGAGATCGAGGCTCGCGCCGGCGAACAGGTCCACCTGGTGGCGGACATCCACTGGAATCGACGGCGCTGTCGGTTCCAGGCGATCGCTCCGGCCGAACGGGTCCGCGGGCTCGGCGAGCGGGCGGAGCTCGAGGTCGTGCTCGGTCCCGGGCGACCCGCGTCCGATTTTCCGCTGCGGATGATCCCCCGCCATCGCGGCGGCCTGGGCATCCGGTCAGGCCCGCCGGAGCTGCTCTCCGCCGAGGTGCTGGCGTTCCGGATCGTCGTTGCGATCCACGGGCCCGCGGTGGAAGTGCTCGAACACGTCCGCGCCGGCGGCGGCGAGGAGGAGCTTCACCCCGCGCGGCTGCTCCGCGGCGAGACGACCAGGCTCGTGATCCCTGCGCGCGACGCCTCGACGCCACCGCGTCGGGTGACGTACGAGGCGCTGCGAAGGTACGAGGCGAGCGTGACTACAGGTCGGGGACGATGAACACGCCGGCGAGGCACATCTCGTTGTTGGTGCCCCAGCCCGGCAGCACCGGATCCTTCGCGCTGCGGGTGTCGTAATCGCAGGTGATCCGCAGCTTCGAATCCTGCGTGAGCGGCAGCGGCTGCTGGTAGAAGTAATACAGCTGCCAGTCGAAGTCCCACCGCTGCACATCGGAGACGCATTGCGAGCCGCCGTCGCCCTCGATCAGCTCGACCCGCTGCTTGCGGCCGTATTGATGCATGTGCGGGAAGATCCCGTGCAGCTCGCCTGACTCGGCGCCGTGGAACTTCAGGAAGTTGCCGGGCTCGAAGTCGAAGCTGTACGTCACCGAGGCCTCGCCGGGCGCGAGCTGGACCGGGTCGCCGCTCTGGAGGCTGGAGAGCAGGTCGTCGGGCAGGAAGAAGTGGCCCTCGCGCTCGACGCTGTCGGCGTAGCGGATGTGCACCGCCGTCTGGTCCTCGAGGCCGTCCAGCGCCTCGTTGGTCAGGTTGTAGTGCACCTGCATGATCACCCAGTCGTCCTTGGAGATCCGGTAGCCGGTGCCCTCCGGCAAGTGGCTGATGCCCTGACCGGGCGCCCACGACACCGGGATCCCGCGCGGCTGCACGCCGTCGCCGGCGGCGCCGAAGCAGGGCCAGCCGTCGCGATCGGGGGACTCGGCGTCGAGGGCCTCCATGATGTCCTTGTTCTTCACGCCTCCGGCTCCCTGGGCCTCCGGATCGACCGTGATGACGAGGACGTGGTGGATCATCTCCGGGACGCCGGGCTCGACGCTGTAGGCGGTGAGGAAGCGGTCCTCGGTCAGCCCGGTCTGGACGCGGAAGCAGCGGTACTCGTCGAAGGCCGAGAGGTCGCCGCCCTCGGCCTCCGGCACGAAGCTCGGGGTCTCGTAGGTGACCGCGTCCGTCAACACCTCGACCTCGGGCGCGACGAGGTCGGTGCGCGGCTCGCCCTCGGGCGCGCCCGCGTCGGTCCACGCGCGGATGGCCTCGATCTCCGCCGGCGCGAGCGCGCGCGAGCCCTCGAAGCTGCCGCACGAGCCGTCGTCGGTCACCAGCCACGGCGGCATCGTCCGCGCCTCCACGGCCGCCGCCGACGCGGGGGCCCACTGCTTCGCCTCGGCGTAATCGTCGAGCCGGAACGGGCCGATGCCGCCCGCCTGATGACAGGTGACGCAGCGGTTGTAGAAGATCGGCGCGACGTCCTGCCAGTAGGTCACGCTCGCGTCCTCGCCGACGGTGTCGGTCGTCGAGCCATCGCCGTCGCCGCCGCCGCAGGCGACCACGAGCGCGAACAAAGGGACACCCCACGGGGCCGCGACGCCCCGACCTCTCACGCGTGGATTCATTTTGCCGTACTCCGAGCGCTATGATGATCGCGGCGCCGATTCGCAGCGATGGGTATTTCTGCTAAACCGTTTTTCGCCGATGGAAACCAGTACGCCAGTTTGGGACAACCTTCGTGTGCTGCTCGCCGTGCACCGGCAGGGCAGCTTCCTCTCCGCCGGGCGCGTGCTGGGCACGTCGACCTCGACGGTGGCCCGCCGCATCGAGGCGCTCGAGGCTGCGCTCGGGAGCACCCTGGTGCACCGCAGCAGCGCCGGGACGTCGATCGAGCCCGACGCGCTGCGGCTGGTCGCGCTCGCCGAGGAGCTCGAGCACGGCCTCGAGGCGCTGCGGCGCGACTCGGGCGGCCGCAGCTCGCAGCTCGCAGGCACGGTGCGGCTGTCGATCGGCGACGGCTTCGTGCCCGCGGTGACCCAGGGGATGGCGGAGTTCCGCCGCAAACACCCCGAGGTTTGCATCGAGCTGATGGCCGAGTCGCGCCTGGCCGACCTCGCCCGCCGCGAGGCCGACATCGGCCTCCGCACCACCCGCGCCGAGTCGCAGGTGATCGTCGAGCGCCGCCTCGGGGTGCTGCGCCTCGGCCTCTACGCGTCGCAGTCGTACGTCGAGCGCCGCCTGCGAGGCGCCCGGCTGCGCCCCGGCGACTTCGAACGCCACGACTTCGTCGGCCACAGCGGCCTGGCGGCGCGCCAGAAGGTGAGCGAGGACTGGCTGGTCGCCCGCGGCGCCAAACACTTCCCGTTCCGCTCGAACTCGATGCTGGCGATCCTCGCGGCGACCGAGCGCGGGCAGGGGATCACGATGCTGGCCGAGGTCGTGGGCCGCGAGCTCGACCGCGTGGTGCAGATCGAGGTCGACGACCCGCTGCCGTCGGTGACCGTGTGGCTGGCGTATCACCGCGAGCTGCGCCAGGTGCCGCGGATCCGCGCGGTCGCGGCGGCCCTCGAGGAGCTGTTCCACCAGCGCGTCGGCACCGGCTGAGCCCGCGATTCGAACCAGGGGCCCGAACGCCGCGCCGTCGCGCTCCCTCGTCGGCGACGCGAGCACGGGGCGGCGGGATCGAGGTCCACAGATCCGTCGTGATGCCGAGCGCGGCGTGGCGGCGCACACGAGCCTCGCTCGCAGCACCGCAGCGTCGGGTGCTCGCGCGCCACCGTCGACGGTCCTGCGGTCCGCACGAGGGACCGAGCCTCGCTCACTGAACCGCAGCGGCGTCACGCGCTTGCGCACCCCCGTCGACGCTCCTCCGGCTCGCACGAGGGACCGCCTGTCGCTCGCAGCGCCGCGGCGGTCCCACGCGCTTGCGCACCACCGTCGACGCTCCTCCGGCTCGCACGAGGGACCGCCTGTCGCTCGCAGCGCCGCGGCGGTCCCACGCGCGCGTCAGGTGCCCGCGCGCCAGCCGTCGAGGTAGGCCCGCTGCTCGCGGCTCAGGACGTCGATCTCGACCCCGAGGGCCTCGAGCTTGAGGCGGGCGACCGTCTCGTCGAGCGCGCGCGGCAGGGCGTGGACGTCGATCGCCAGTTCGCGGCCGGAGGTGAGCACGTACTCGGCGGCGAGCGCCTGGTCGGCGAAGCTGAGGTCCATGACCGCGGCGGGGTGGCCCTCGGCGGCGGCGAGGTTGACGAGGCGGCCCTCGGCGAGCAGGTAGAGCCGGCGGCCGTCGGGGCGCACGTACTCGTCGAGCGCGGGCCGGATCCGCCGCCGCTGCGGCGCCAGCTCGGCGAGCGCTTCGAGGTCGAGCTCGACGTCGAAGTGGCCGGCGTTGGCGACCACCGCGCCGTCCTTCATGGCCGCGAACTCGGGGCCGCCGATGACGCCGCGGTTGCCGGCGACGGTGACGAAGACGTCGCCGAGGGCGGCGGCGCGGGCGATCGGCAGCACCTGGTAGCCGTCCATGGTGGCCTCGAGCGCGCGCAGCGGGTCGACCTCGGTGACGATCACGCGGGCGCCCATGCCGGCGGCGCGGGCGGCCAGGCCGCGGCCGCACCAGCCGTAGCCGCAGACGACGAAGCAGGCGCCGGCGAGCAGGCGGTTGGTGGCCCGCAGGATGCCGTCGATGGTGCTCTGGCCGGTGCCGTAGCGGTTGTCGAACATGTGCTTGGTGACCGCGTCGTTGACGGCGATCACGGGGTAGCGCAGGGCGCCGTCGCGGGCCATGGCGCGCAGGCGGGTGACGCCGGTGGTGGTCTCCTCGGTGCCGCCGACGATCGCGTCGCCGAGCGCGGCGTGGCTGGTGTGCACGAGCGTGGCCAGGTCGGCGCCGTCGTCCATGACGAGCTGCGGCCGGTGGCCGAGCGCCGCGGCCAGGTGGGCGAAGTAGGTGGCCCGATCCTCGCCGGCGCGCGCGAGCACGGCCACGCCGTCGTGCACGGCCAGCGAGGCCGCGACGTCGTCCTGGGTGCTGAGCGGGTTGCTGGCGCACAGGCGCACCTCGGCGCCGCCGGCCGCGAGGGTCCGCACCAGCGCGGCGGTCTCGGCGGTGACGTGCAGGCAGGCCGCCACGCGCACGCCGGCGAGCGGGCGCGCGCGGGCGAACCGCTCGCGGATGGCGGCGAGCACGGGCATGGCCCGCTCGGCCCACTCGATCTTGTCGCGCCCGCGCGGGGCCAGAGTCTCGTCGCTGATGTCTGTCGTGTTCGTCCTGGTCGTCATGTCGTCGCTCGCCCGCGTCGCGCGGGCCCTCCCGGCGACGAAGATGCGGGCAGGCGACGCATCAGTCACGTTCGAGTTTTTCTCGCCACGGAGTAGGCGTACTAATGCGAAGCACCGCGCTCGGGTCGAGGCCGGCCTCGGCTGGTCGAATGTCGGTCCTCGCGCGATCGTGGAAGCGGCGGCGCCGGGGAGCGTCACTGGTTCGCGCTTCGGACCCACAAGCTCTGGCCGTCGGGGTGGCAGCCGTCGCTGGTGGTGATCACGACGTCGGCCGCGGTCGCGGCGGCGCGCAATTCCTGACAGAGCGTGGGAGTGACGCGGCGCGCGGGAATATCGACCTCGCGGCGACCGCCAGCAGCAGCATGAGCGCGCCCGTCACCACCGCGGCTCCGCCGAGCAGCAGCGCCGCCCGCTCGCGGGGCGCCGCCGGACCGGCGTCCCGCAGCGCGGCGGTCGTGCTCCTCGGCATACGCTCCAGAGCGTGGCCGACGCGACAGGAGCTCGCAAGGGCGCGAGGCGTGGCCAGGAGAGGGCGCGGGCGATGGACGCATAAGCCCCGATCGAGCTCGGGCGCCGTGCTATAAGGCGACCTGATGCTGCCGGACTTCAACCGCCTGCGGGTGTTCTTCCACGTCCACGAGGCGCGCAGCGTCAGCGCGGCCGCGGCGGCGCTGCACGTGACGCAGTCGGCGGTGAGCCAGAGCCTGGCCAAGCTCGAGGACGAGCTGAAGGCGCAGCTGTTCGTCCGCCGCCACCGCGCGATCGTGCCGACGGCCGCCGGCGAGGCGCTGTTCGCAGTGGTCGCGCCGTTCGTCGCCGGGCTGCAGGAGCGGGTCGGGCAGATCCACCGCGCGCGCCACGAGCTGGCCGGGACGCTGCAGATCGGCGCACCGGTCGAGTTCGGGGCCCACCGCCTGCCCGAGGTGCTGGCCGCGTTCGCCCGCGTCCACCCGGCGGTGCGCTTCTCGCTACGCCTCGGCCACCCGTCGGAGATCGTGCCGCTGCTCGAGGAGGGCCGCCTCGACCTCGGGTTCGCCGACCTGTTCGAAGGGCCAGGTTCCGCGGAGCGCCGGCTGGCGGGCTTCGAGGTGACGGAGGTGATGGAGGAGGCGCTGGTGCTGGTGGCGGCCGCGAGCCACGAGGCGGCGGCGCTGCAGGGCAGCCGGGCGTTCTCCCGCCTGGCAGGCCAGCGCTTCGTCGACTACCACCCGAGCGCGCCGGCGGTGCGCGGGTGGTTCCGCCACCACTTCGGCCGGGTGCCGCCGCGGCTCGAGCCGGCCCTGGCGGTCGAGAGCGTGCAGGCAGTGATCGCGGCAACGAGCCACGGGATGGGCTTCGGGGTGGTGCCGGCCCACACCGTGGCGCGCGCGCTGGCCGAGGGCGAGCTGGTGGCGGTGACGACCCGCAAGCGAGCGGTGACCAACCGGATTTCGCTGGTGAGGTTGCTCGACCGGGTGCCGAGCCGGCTCGAGCGCGCGTTCGTGACGTTCGTGACGCAGGCGCTCGGGCGACCCTCGGCGGGGTGAGCTGCCACGGCTCGATTCGAGCTGAACGCGGTGCTCCCTTGGAGCTGCGAGGTGGTGGGGAGGATCGAGGCGCTTGTGCTTCGAGGGCGGCTCAAGAACTCACGTCGTTTCGGCTCGTCGTGATTCGGATTCGGCGCTCATGAGTTCGTAGCGAAGAATCGTCTTTAGTGTCGACAAGTCTCGGGGAGTGGACTGGAGGGTCATGATTCGAGAAAATGTCGCCTTGGCGTGGTGGCTGGCACTGGCCAATTCATCATGAGCCCAGACGATTCGGGACCTCAGTCGGCCGACCTTGGCTTCCATGATCGACCAGAGTTCCTCGGACTCGGGACGATTCTGGCAGGCGGCGATCTCCTGGACCAGGACCCACGACAGGGCCCGCAGACCCACGCCGCTCGTGAGTCGGGTCTTCCGCGGTGACTGAGCCCATGCCACAGGCCACGCGTTTTTCACGATGTTGAACGTTCTCGAGATCGTGTCCGCCAGACGGGCCGCGATGGGAGCCGCCTCCGACATACTCTTCAGCTCTGTTTGGAACAAGGCCTCGAGGAAGCTGCGAGCCACCTGAAACAGGGAGTTGTAGGCGATGGCATTCCGCTCGGCGATAACTCCGGGATAGGCCACGTAGTGGAAGAATGGAGAGTCTGCGAGCTCGAGCACGAGCGAGCGGACGGCGAGGACGACGACCCGTTCTTCGCTCGCAGGGGAGGACGTTCCACGCGATGGGTCCCAGGGCCAGGCGGCCAGCGCAGTCTGCAGCGCGGCCTTGAGCTCCGCGATGGACGAATAACGGCGCTCGAGACGGCGTGTGGTAGCTTTGTAGATCACTGGCGCAATTGCCGGCGGTATCGTCAGGTGCTCGTTCTGCGCAGCCAGGAAGTCCTCAAGATTCAGTTCACGGCCGAGCGCGAGGAACAGCAGCGTCATTCCGACGCTGTACACGTCGGCGCGGGCGTCGACGCGGCTGGCTCCATATAGCGATTCGGGCGCGGCGTAGAGCATGCTGCCGAGGCCAGCGCCCGTGCGGGTGCCGCCGGTCGTGTCGGGGCCGCGGATGAGGTCGAAGTCCGAGAGGTAGGCGCGGCCGTTGCGGTGGAGGAGGATGTTCGTCGGCTTGACGTCGCGGTGTACGTAGCCGCGCTCGTGCGCGAAGGAGAGGGCGTCGCAGATCTCGAGAAGCGCGCGGATGCCTGCGTCGAGCGCCAGCTTCTCGGTGAGCACTGCGCGGTGCAGGCAGGTACCATCGATCAGCTCCATCGCGTAGAATCGATGACCTTCGTCCTCGCAGGGCTCGCGGAACACGCGGACGATGTTGGGGTGGTTCAGCCGTATCATTACGCGTGCGCCGCGAGTGAAGCGATCGCAGTAGCTGCGGTCAGCCGCCCACTGGCCGTGCAGCACCTTCAGCGCGACGACTTGTCGGGTCTCGCGGTCGTGGGCTCGCCACACTGTGGCGAAGCCGCCGCTGCCGAGCGTGTCGAGCAGGCGATAGCGGCCGGCGAGCAGGGATTGACCCGCGCGCAGCTGCGGACCGCGGTACTCGATCCGGCGGAGCTCGAGGATCTCGCGGTCCAGCGCGCCGGTGTCCTCGCCGCGGACGATGCACTCTTCGCGTCGGAGATAGGCCTGCTCGAGCTGGTCGAGTGTGGGGCCAGACCGCAGGGGCACGAGGGGAACCTCGCGACCGAGGGGCCGCGCGTCGATCGAGGCCGCCTGGACGGTGCGAATATCTTTCGCGCGCTGCGGGAATTCGTGGCACAGGCGGTCAAACAGGGCGGCCTCGACCAGTCCACGCTTCAGGAGCAGGTCCACCGCGACATGGACGAGTTCGCTGAGGCTGCAGCTTTCGGGCAGCGACTCGACGAGCGAGTCACCGTCAGGGCCGAGATGCAGGTAGTGCCGCAGCGTCTTGGTGTCGAACAGGCTTCGAAGTAGTTGTTCGAGGGCCGCCCGCAAGAGGTTCGTCGGGGTCGTCATGGCAGACCTCGGTGGATTCTGCCACATCGCGCGAGGAGCGGTCGATCCGGTCCCCGCACGCAACGACTCCCCGTGGGGCACGGCCACCGCCTACGGCCGATGCTTCCGCGAGGGAATGCGGCGGTGCGTCGGCGGCTCGCCCGCCCTCTCGGCGGCGTGCGCGTGAAGGCGTTCGTCAGGCGCTCGTGGGGCGCCGCTTCGACTACACTCGCGAGCCATGCAGCGAGCGAAGACCGACCTCGAGGTGCTGCGGACGGGGGCGCCGCGGCAGCGGCGGGCCGACGCGGTGTTGCAGGAGCTGGCGCTGGACGTGCGGCTGGGCGAGTTTTACCCGGCCCTGGCGGGCACCTTGCCGCTGCCGATCCACACCGACGCGAGCGACCTCGACGTGCTGTGCGAGGTGTACGATCCCGCGGCGTTCGTGCGGGCGTGCTCGGCGTACGCGACGCGGCCAGGGTTCACGGCGGAGCAGGTCGAGGTGCGCGGGGCGCCGTCGACGATCGTGCGGTTCGACGCCGACGAGTTCGCGGTCGAGCTGTTCGGGCAGCCGCAGCCGGTGGCGCGGCAGCACGGCTGGCGGCACCTGCAGGTCGAGGCGCGGGTGCTGGCGCTCGCGGGCACGGCGGCGGTCGCGACGATCACGCAGTGGAAGCGCGAGGGCATGAAGACCGAGCCGGCGTTCGCTCGCTGGTTGCAGCTGCCCGGCGACGATCCGTACCTCGCAGTCCTCGCGCTCGAGGAGCTGGAGGACGAGGCGCTGCGGCGGCTGATGCCGTGGCCGGGAGAGTGACGCGTCGGCGTGCATCGCCAAGCGTGGTGCGCGGGGTGCGTTCGGGCCTCGCTTCGCCGGGCGCGCAATGATTCGTGACGGCCTCAGCAGTACGACGGCCGCTGTGGCCGCGTTCGGTCGCGGGCGCGGCGAAACTCGCGAGCGCGGGCTTGCCGATGGCGTGAACGGCGAAATACACGAAGAGCACGGTTCGCGCGGCGGACCGTCGCCGATTCTCGGAGGAAGAAGGCCATGAACGTACCATTGGGCACGCGTGTCACGACCCCGTCAGGCGAGGAAGGCGAAGTCATCGAAGCCCTGGGGAGGGGCGGCTCGGCGCCGTACCGGGTGAAGTACCCGGACGGACGCGAGTTCGTGTGGACCCCGCCGCCGGACTACTTCGACGACAAGCCGGCCCCGCAGAACGCGCCCGTGTAGGGCTCCTCGTCCATGTTCTGTAGGACATGCTCGATGGGGCATGTCCAAAAGTTCACTGGTTATTGTGCAATCGCTGCATAGCGAGACGCGCCGCGCCCCGGATCTCGGTGGCGCCGCTGCGGCTAGAGTTCGATGACAGGCCAGCGCGACATGTCCGATGGGTCATGCCCAATGAGACGTGTCCTCGAGTTCATCCAGTACGAGCCGCACTGCGAGCAACTTGCCGCCGCGCTGGAGAGTTTTCTTCGATCAGGCGCGGCCGGCCCCGGATCTCGGCTACGCCGACCGTTACCGCCCCAAGAAAGCTCCCGTGGACGGGGGCCGGGGCGCCCTGGGACCGAGTTGCGCAGACCGAGGCAATTTTTGTCGTGAAGCATTTCAGCCCTCACGAGGGTCGAGCACCTGTTTGAGGGCACAGGGCGCCCCGGACACCGGCCTCGCGACCTTCGCCGCGTCTCATCCGGGGCCGGCCGCGCCGTGCGACGTCCCGTGCACACACGTACTCCCAGGCCGTCGCGCTGCAGGAGCCTACTTGCCGGCGGGCGCCTCGAACACCACGGCGCCCTCCTTGACCACCGCGACCACGTTGTGGATGTGCTCGATCTGCGACAGGTCGCCGTCGATCACCACGAAGTCTGCGAGGTAGTCGGGGCGGATCGCGCCGATTCGGTCCTCCGCGCGCAGCAGCTTGGCGGCGTCGGTGGTGGCGGTGGCGAGGGCCTCCATCGGCGTCATGCCGACGTCGCGGACGAACACGTCGAGCTCGCGGGTGCTCTCGCCGAACGCGGTGTAGACCGCGTCGGAGCCCATCACGATGGTCACGCCGGCCGCGTGGGCGGCGCGGGCGGTGGCGATGTTGTCGGCGATGAACGCGTCGAACGCGGCGCGCTTGTCGGGGGAGAAGCGGAAGCGCTCGATGTTGTCGCGGTAGTAGCGGTTGTGATGGATGGTCGGCACGTAGGCGACGCCCTGGGCGCGCATGTGGGCCAGCGTGTCGGGGGACAGGGTGCGCGGGTGTTCGACGCTGTCGGCGCCGGCGCGGACGATGTCGTCGGTGACCGTGCCGAGGGTGTCGTGGACTGCGACGGGGATCCCGTGGGCGTGGGCGATGTCGACGGCGGTCTTGATCTCGTCGTACGAGTACGTGCGCTCGCCGCTTAGGTCGTCGTCGCTGCCGGTCGAGGCCCACAGCTTCACGACCTTGACGCCGGCGTCGATCTCTCGCCGCACCGTCGCGGCGACCTGCTCGACGCCGTCGGCCTGGCCGGGGCGGGTCGACTCCTTGGGCGCCAGCCGCGACGACCACACGCCGTCGCCGGCGCCGAAGATCCGCGGCCCCACCAGCTCGCCGGCCTCGACGCGGGCGGCGGTCTCGAGGTCGAGCTGGTTGTCGGAGCCGAGGTCGCGGATCGTGGTGACGCCGAGCGAGAGCAGGGTGCGCAGGTTCTTGGCGACCAGCGGCAGCAGCTGCGCCTTCGACTGGGCGATCTGGAACGGGTCGTGCGGGGCCCGGTCGCCCCACGCGGGGTCCCAGCAGAAGGTGATGTGCGTGTGGGCGTCGATGAGCCCGGGGATCGCGGTGTAGCGGCCGTGGTCGACGATCCTGGCCCCGATCGGGAGGGGCTCGCCGGCCGCGAGGACGCTGTGGAAGCGCTTGCCGTCGACCACCACCGCGCCGCCCTCGACGACCTGGTCCGGGGCGGTGACGACGCGGGCGAACTTGTAGACGGTGAGGCTGGACGCGGGGATGTCCGCAGGGACAGGTCCGTCGGTCACCGCCTGCTCGGTCTTGCAGGCGAGCAGGATTGCGAGGCCGAGGGCCGCCCGGGCGCACGTGCGCGCGCGCTCGCGGGGCCGGCCGCCGGCGATGTCCGGAGGCCGCAGGCGACCGCTCGAGACCATGCCGGCCGAGGATGCCGGAGGCGCCGCGGGTTGTCGAGGCGACGTCGACGGCGCGTTCGGCCGGGGGCGCGGGGCTGCGGGTGGCAGGGCGTAGGCGCGGGCATCACTCGCGCGGCGCCGGGAGACGGAGGACGAAGGTCGAGCCGCTGCCGGGGACGCTGGCGACGTCGATGACGCCGCCGAGCAGGCGGGCGAATCGGTGGGCCAGGGCGAGGCTGACGCCGCTGCCCTCTTGGGCCCGTGTCGGCGCGTCGTCGAGCGGCTGGAAGGCGAGGAACAGGCGCGGCAGATCGGCGGCCGCGATACCGACGCCGGTGTCGGTGATCCGCAGCTCGAGCCACGGGACGTCGCGGCCGCCGATCGCGGCGAGGCGGACGGTGACGCGGCCGCGGTCGGTGAAGCGGACCGCGTTGTCGACCAACGTGTGCACGCAGTGGGCGAGCATGGCGGGATCGGTCAGGCACACGAAGGCGGCCGGATCGAGCTCGAGCTCGAGCGCGTCGCCGCGCGCCCGCGCCTCGCCGTCGCAGGCGGCCACCGCCTCGCGCACGAGGGCGGCCACGTCGACGGCGACGCGCGCCGGCTGGACCACGTCGGCCTCGACCCGCGAGAGCTCGAGGATGTTGGTGAGGGTGCGGACCAGGCGCGCGGCGGCCCGGCGGATCTTCTCGGTGTCGCCGTCGATCGCCGCGAGGTCGCCCTCGGCCGCCGACTCGCGGATCAGCTCCGCGTAGCCGAGCACCGCGTTGAGCGGGGTCCGCAGCTCGTGGCTCATGTTGAGCAGGAAGCGGGTCTTGAGCCGATCGGCGCGGACCGCCGCGTCTCGGGCGCGGGCCAGGTCCTCGTACAGGCGGGCGTTGTCGATCGAGGTGGCGATCTGGGCCGCGAGGTGGCGCAGCAGCGCGAGCCGGCCGCTGCCGAAGGTGTGCGGCGCGAGGTCGTTGTCGAGGTAGAGGACGCCGAGCAGCTCGCCGTGGCCGAGGATCGGGGCGCACAGCACCGAGCGCACGCCGGCCAGCGCGGGGTCGCCGGCGAAGTCGTGGTCGACCGCGGCGTCGCCGAGGACGACGTCGCGGCGGGTGCGGGCGACGAAGTGGACCACGGACTGCGGCAGATCTGGCTCTTCGGACATGGCTCGAGATTGCAAGACGTCGAGCCGCTCGCGGGCGACGTCGGCGGCGGCGGCGATCTGCAGGCCGCCGCCGCCGCCCAGCAGGACGAAGCAGCGGCGGGCGCCGGCCACCTCGAGGACGGTGCGGACCAGGGCGCGCAGCAGCTTGTCGAGCACCAGCTCGCCGGTGATCGCCCGGGTGCTGCGCAGGAGGGCGGCGACGTCGATCGCCTCGGCGCCGGCGCTCGGCGGGCCGGGCAAGGGGGCGGCCGCGGGGACGGGGGCGGGCGCGGCCAGGCCGGGGAACTCGGCGCGCAGGCGGGCGGCCAGGGCCGGCGCGCCCCAGCGGTCCCAGCGCTCGGCGGCTGCCCCGAGGTACATGTGCGAGAGGACATGTGATTGTCGCGCGGCGGCGTGCCGGCCGGCCCGCTCGAGCGCGAGGGCCTCGATGCGCAGGTGGCCGGCGCGGCGGGCGGCCTCGACGGCGCGCGGGTAGAGCAGGGCGGCCTGGTCGTGGTCGCCGCGGCAGCGGGCCAGCTCGGCCTCGGCGAGGAAGAGCCGACCTTCGAGGTTGTCGGGGCCCAGCGCGGCCCAGCGGCGCAGGTGGCCGAGCCAGCTCCGGGCGCGCCGCTGGGCGTCGCGCGCGAGCGGCTGGCCGCGGGCGGTGAGGACGAGCAGCGCGAGGGTGATCTGATCGACGAGCAGGAGGGTGCCCTCGGCCCGGGCCCACCGCAGCCGCCGCGACAGGGCCAGCGCCTGGTCGATGGCGCCGTGGTGGTAGAGGAGAGTGAGCTTGACGAGGTGGTAGACCGAGGCCAGCGCCCGGCTGTGCGCGCCGAGCTCCTCGACGAGGTGGTCCTCGTCGAAGTCGGGGCCGGCGAGCGAGGTGGGGCCGTCGGTCTCGCCGCGCAGGGCCAGGCCCAGGCGCACGAACAGGAGGTGCCAGTGGCGCTGATCGAAGCCGGGCATGCCGACGCCGATCGAGGCGTGGGCGCGGGCGCTGGCGAGGAGCTGGTCGACGTCGCCGAGGCCGAGCCAGCGGGCGTGGATGATGCCGACCGAGATGTAGAGCGCCATCGAGGTCGAGCCGAGCCGGGTGGCGCGCTCGAGCTCGCGCTCGAGCCGGGCGACCGTGGCTGCGGTCGGCTCGAGCCAGGCGGCGACGTAGACGCCGCAGTAGTTGGCGAGCTGGGGGCCGAGGCGGGGGTCGCCGAAGCGGTCGGCGAGGGCGTAGGCGACGTCCACGAGGGCGCGGGCGCCGGCGACGTCGTCGAACATGTGCACGTGCGCGAAGGCGTAGAGGGCGACGGCGATCGCCGACTCGCCGATGACGCCGTGGCGCAGGGCGAGGGCCAGGGCGCGCAGGCCGTAGAGCAGGGAGAGGTCGGGCTGGTGGTGGTAGGCGGAGACGCAGATCGTGCAGAGGAGCCGCAGGGCGCTGCCGATCCGCGGGTCGCGGACCGGCGGCAGATCGGCGAGGGCGCGCAGCGGGGCGCGGCCGCGGAGCCAGCGGACGGCCGCGAGCTCGCGCAGGATCGACAGCCGCGAGGCGCTGGCCGGGACGTGCACGCCGAGCAAGGCAAGGCCGGCGCGCCCGGCCGCCAGCGCGGCGTGGATGTTGGCGCGGTCGGTCTCGAGCGCGACCTTGAGGTCGTGGACGGCGGCGCGGTCGACGTCGTCGCGGGCGCGCGCCAGCAGCGGGGCGAAGCGGGCGGCGGCGGCGTCGGGGTCGCCGGCGAAGTGCTCGCACTCCATGCAGTCGCGGGTGAGGGCGAAGGCGAGGGCGTAGTGGGTCGACCAGGCGTGCTCGGGCAGCACCGCCAGGCCCTGGCGCTGCAGCTGGACGGCGGTGACGAAGGCGGCGGCGCCCATGGCCTTGCGGCCGGCGGCGAGGTCGAGCGCGGCCAGGCGCAGGCGCTCGGCGGGCGCGAGGATCCGCGCGGCGCCGAGGTTGAGGTGGCCGACGATCTCGAACAGCATGTCCTCGAGGACAGCCGGCGAGGCGCCGCGGAGCAGGCCGCGGCCGAGCTCGAGGTGGAGGCGCTGGCGCTCGCCGGCGGCGAGGCCGGCGTAGGCGGCCTGCTGCACGCGGTCGTGGACGAACTCGTAGACGCCGGCGTCGGCGGGGACGACGAGGCCGCGGTCGATGGCCTGGCCCAGGGCGGCGGCGAGGTCGGCGAGGTCGCGGCCGAGGAGGTCGGCCAGGCGCGCGAGGTCGAAGCGGGCGCCGATGCAGGCGGCGGCCTGGAGGGCGGCGCGGACCTCGGGATCGAGGGCGCCGAGGCGGCGGGTCATGAGCGCGACGATGTCGTCGCCGGGAGTGGCGCGGGCGGTGGCGGCGGCGTCCCAGGCCCAGCCGTCGCGCTCGGCCGACCAGGCCAGGAGGCCCTGGTCGAACAGCCAGCGCAGGTAGGCGCGCACGAACAGGGGGTTGTTGTCGGTGTTGGCGGCGACGACCGCGGCCAATTCGGCGGCCTGTCCTTCGGGCCAGGCGAGCGTCTCGCCGATCAGCCGCTGCACGTCGGCGGGGGCGAGCGGGCCGAGGACGACCCGGACGGCGGCGAGGCCCCGCAGCGGGTGGCCGGCGGCGACCTCGTCTTCGCGGTAGCTGCCGACGAGCAGGAGGTGGTCGAGGCTGGGCTCGCGCGCGAGCTCGTCGTAGAGGCGCAGGCTGGCCGGGTCGGCCCACTGCAGGTCGTCGACGGCGATGACGAGCGGGGCGTGACCGGCGAACACGCGCACGAGGCGGGTGACCGCGGCGTGGAAGCGGGCGGCGGCCTCGGCCGGGGCGGCGACGGTCGGGCGCGGGCGGACGCCGGTGACGAGGGCGAGCGCGGGCAGGACGTCGCCGAGGGCGGCCGCGCCGTCGCCGAGGGCGGCGTCGAGGGCGGCGCGCACGGCCGCGAGGCGCTCGTCCGGCTCGGCGAGGGCGCGTCGCAGCAGCTGGTCGAGGGCCGCCAGCAGGCCGGCGTAGGGGGTGGCCTTTTCGCCCTGCTCGAAGCGGCCGCTGACGAACACGCCGCCGGCCTCGCGCACCGCCCCGGCGAGCGCGCGCACCAGCGCCGACTTGCCGGCGCCCGAGGGGCCGGAGACGAGGGCGAGGGCGCGGGCGCCGGCGCGCACGGCGGTCCAGACGGCCAGCAGGGCGGCGAGCTCGCGGTCGCGGCCGAACATGGTCGCGGACAGCTGCAGGCCCGGCGGGCGGTCGCGGGCGGCCGGGTCGAAGCGCGGCTGCTCGCCGCGGGCGAAGGCGTCGCGGCAGCGGGCGAGGTCGTGCCGCAGGCCGTCGAGGCTCTGGTAGCGGGCCTCGGGGCTCTTCTCGAGCAGGCGCAGGACGACGCTCGACAAGGTGTCCCCGAGGTCAGGTGCGAGCGCGACCGGGGCCGCAGGCACGCGCGCGAGGTGGGCGTGGAGCAGCTCGAGCGGGTCGTCGCTGGCGAACGGCAGGCGGCCGGTGAACAGCTCGTAGAGGGTGACGCCGAGCGCGTAGTAGTCGCTGCGCGGGTCGACGTCGCGGCCGGTGCGGCCGGTCTGCTCCGGCGACATGTACTGCAGCGTGCCCTCGCCGGCCTCGGCGGCGGCGAAGTCGATCAGCTGCACGCGCTCGCCGTCGCCGTGGACGATGATGTTGGCCGGCTTGAGGTCGCGGTGGACCACGCCGGCCGCGTGCACCCGCGCGAGCGCGCCGCAGATCTCGAGCGCGAGGTCGAGGCGGGCCACCAGCGAGAGCGCGCGCCCGTGGCGGAACCGGTGCAGCGAGCGCCCGCCGATGTCGCGCAGGACCAGCACGGGGCAGCCGTCCCAGCGCTCGAGGCCGAGGACCTCGGGCACCGCCGCGCCGGCGCAGCGGCGCAGCAGCTCGGCCTCCCGCTGCAGCCGCGCCGCGCCGGCAGGGTCGCTGTACTCGCGCCGCAGGGCCTTGAGGATCACCGTCGCGCCGTCGCGACGCCGGGCGCCGCGGAACACCTGCGAGGTGCGACCGTCGTGCAGCTGCTCCGCGAGCTCGTAGTCGCCGGCGGCCATGCAGGTGCAGTGTGCCTCGCCCGGGCGGCGAACGGCACGCACATGTCGGGGCTCGCTTCCGCGCGGACTCGCCGGCGGCGGACGCGGGCCGTGAGCCGCGGGCGATGCTCCGGAGCCGCAATCCGTCCTGTCGGCGTCGTCGTGCTCGACCTCTCGGGGTGGTGCGTCGAGTGTGTCGGTCGAGCGCCGTGAGGAACGTCGAGGCCCGATCGCCCACGCGACCCGCGGGCAGGGGCTGCAGTGACGAGCGAGCGAGCGGTGCGCCGCGAGGACGAGCCGGGGCTGAACCAATCCGGGCGGACATGGGACCTCGAGCGGCGAGGTCGGGCCGTCGCGGTCCCGACGGCGCTCGGCCGCGTCGCCACGGATGGCTCGGCTCGTTCACAGGTTGATTTAAAGGACATGTTCTCGAGAGCATGTCCTTGAGAGCATGTCCATCCTCGACCGCCCCGTCGCCGGGCGAGCGGGCCGGCCGCGTGGATCGCGGGCGGTCCGTCGACTCCGGACCCGGTGACCGCGGCCTCCGGAGCTGGGGCCACGAGGTCTCGTCACCCCGGGCGACGCGCTGCGGCGTCCGCACGCGGCGCGGCGCGTGAAGCCGCTGTCGGGCCGCCGGCTGCATCGCGCCGTCGCCGGGGCCGCGGGGTGTAAATTGAGTCGGCGATGGTGGTGGGCTCTCGAACTCTCTGGCTCATGCCTTTGATGATCCTCGTCGCCTGCGGGGGGCAGACCGGCGGGCCGAGCACGACCGAGGCCGACGAGACAGGCGCCGGGACGAGCACGACGACGGGCGCCACGGTGACGGGCACGACGGGCGCCACGGGGACGGGCACGACCACCGAGAGTCCGACCGGCAGCGACAGCGGTGAGACGGCGTCACCCCTGGCCTGCGAAGACGGCGAGTTCCCCGGCCCCGAGGTGCCGCTCCAGTGCGCCATGTGCATCGTGGTGGATGACCAGCCGGGTTTTTGTGCTGACGGTGTCGTGAATCCGGCCTGTGTCGACGGCCGCTGGAAATGCATCGAGGATTCGGTCCCGCACGAACTCTGCCCGTATCCGTCCGCGCCCTGTCAGCTGGACGAGGAGTCGTCCGGCTCGACCTGAGCGACGGGGTGCCGCAATTCTCGCGGTCGCGCGGATCGAGGTTCGAGCGCCGCCGTCGGCACGTAGCGAGTCGCTCGAGACCTGCCGTGATACCCTGCCGGAATGAGTTGGCTTGATGTTCGTGATCCCATGGATGCGAGGCGAGGCGCGGCGCGACGGGCCCTCGCGCTGGGGGCGTGCCTCGCCGCGGCCTGCAAGCCTGCGCCCACGACCCCGCCAGGCCCGGCGGTCGCGGTCGCAGAGAACAGCACGCCGGAGCCGGAGATGCGGGTGCGCCACGACGCGGCGCCGGTGTTCGCCGATCCGCGGCGACGCGAGCGGCTCGCGGCCACGTTCCCCGAGCTGCGGCGCCGCGTCGAGGCGTTCGCGGCCGACGAGGAGCTGCCGGGGCTGGCCGTCGGCGTGGTCCTCGACGGCGAGCTCGCGCTGTTCGTCGGCGTGGGCGTGGCCGACCTCGACAGCGGGGCACCCGTCACCGAACACACGGTGTTTCGGATCGCCTCGCTGACGAAGTTGTTCACTGCGACCGCGATCCTGGGGCTCCGCGATCAGGGCAAGCTGTCCCTCGACGATCCGGCGAGCCGCCACGTCCCCGAGCTCGCGCGCGTGGTCTATCCGACCGCCGACGCGCGGCGGATCACGATCCGCGACCTGCTGATGCACACCTCCGGCCTGCCGCGGCTCGGCGACTTCGACTACACCGATCCGCACGATCCGCCGGACCGCGCCGAGATCGTCGACTCGCTCGAGCAGTTCGGTTTGCGCAGCGATCCGGCCGCGAGTTACTCGTACTCGAACCTCGGGTTCGGGCTCCTCGGCCTGGTGATCGAGGCCGCGGCCGGCGACGAGTACAGGCGGGTGCTCGACCGGACGTTGCTGCAGCCGCTGGGGCTCGAGCACGCGGCGTGGTCGGCCGCGCAGGCCGGCCCGCGCCTGGCCACCGGCTACACGCGCAAGGCCGACCGCTTCGTCCGCCAGGAGCACTGGAACCACGGGGCCAGCGCCGGCGCCGGCGCGCTCTACCTCGACATCGCCGACCTGGCGCGCTTCGCCGCGTTTCACCTCGACGCCTGGCCCGCGCGCGACGGGCTCGAAGCCGGCCCGGTGCGCCGCTCGAGCCTGCGCGAGATGGCCCGGGCGGGCCACGTGATGGGCTTCAAGGTCCACACGCCGACGCCGGAGCCGCGGGTCGAGCTGGGCGCGCAGGGGCTGGGCTGGAGCGTGGTGCAGGACTGCCGGTTCGAGCACGTGCTCGCGCACACGGGCGGCACCGACGGCTATCGCTCGGCGATCCGGCTGCTGCCGCAGCGCGGCGTCGGCGTGGTCCTGCTCGCCAATCGCAACGGGGCGCCGATCGAGCGGCTGGCGGCCGATCTGCTCGCGGTGCTCGACGACACCGGCGCGCTCGCGCGACGCGAGCCGGTGCCGCTGCCCGCGCTCACCGCAACGGTCGAGCGGGTCACCGGGCTGCTGACCGCGTGGGACGCCGAGCGAGCCCGGCCGCTCGCGTCGCTGCACTTCGAGCGGAGCGGCGGGCTCAAGCATCTCGAGCAGGAGCTGGCGTGGGCGCGGGCGACGGTGGGCACGTGTCGCGACTGGACCCGCACGCGCACTCTGGCGCCCGATCTCGCGGGCTACGCCGCGACCTGCGAGCGCGGCGAGCTGTCGCTCGAGGTCCGAATGACGACGTCGCGGTCGCCGGGGATCGGGGGCATCGACGTGGCGGCGCGAGGCGTGCCGGCCGATCCCACGATCGTCGCCGCCGCCCGGCAGAGCGTCGAGCTGCTGACGAAGTGGGATCCGGAGCGCTTCGCCGCCCTGTTCGCCAGGCACTTCGCCCGCGAGGGCTTCCGCCAATTCCTCGACCGCGCGAACCCCGAGCACGCGACCTGCTCGCTCGGCGAGGTCGAGGCCGTGCGCTCGGCGAGCGCCGTGTTCAAGCTCCGCTGCGGGACCCGCGAATTGCGGCTGGTCGCCGGGAAGCTCGACGCCGAGGGACGGCTCGGGCAATTCAGCGTGTCGCCGGCGCCGCGCGATCGCTGCGATCGACCGCGCGAGCAGGTCGAAGAGGAGTGACCGACCGCGACAGCGTCCGCGCCGTCATGGCGGGGCCGATCGCGTCGCGGATGCATCGCGAGTGAGCGCGCTCGCCGATCGTCGCGTCCACAGGCGAGCACGAGAGCGCGCGCTCGCCGGACGCACTGCACATCACTGCGGGAGGATGCTCTTCAGCTGGCCGCCCGTCATGTCGGAATAGACGTAGTGGCTGCCGGGCACCATGACCTGCTGCATCGCCGGGACGTTGTCGGGGTCGATCTTCCAGGCCCAGCCGCCCATGTCGACCAGCCACACGAACTCTTCGATGTCGACGCTGAGGCCGATCGCGGTGCTGCACGGGTTGGTGTTGTGCTGGGCGACGAGGGTGTTGGTCATGCGGTCGACCTGGGCCAGGGCGCACGGCGAGTTGTTGGCGACCCACGTGAAGTTCTTGTCGGCCGTGACGCCGCGCCAGCAGCCGGTCTCGGTCCCGGGGATCGCGGTGTAGGTCTGCGTGTCGGGGTCGAAGCGGGTGATCGGGCCGCAGTTGCCGCCGAACCACGGGTGGCCGTCGGGATCGACGGTGAAGCCGTACGACTGCACGTTGCCGGGCGGGGTGAAGCGGTCGACGGTGATCGGGTTCACGTCGGTGTTGACGCGCACGAACTCGCCGCGCAGCGACGAGAACCACGGCTTGAAGTCGGGGTCGAGCGCGGCGCCGTAGGGCGCGAAGCCGCTGCCGTTCCAGCCGGGCACGACGATCGTCTCCTCGACCGTGCCGTCGACCGCGACGCGCACGAGGTGCACGCTGGTCTGATCCTGGGCCATGTAGCCGATCCACACCTTGGGGTCGACGTACTTGCACTGCACCGGATCCCAGGTGCCGGGGGTCCAGGTGACGCCGCGCGGGCCGTCGTCCCAGGCGCCGCCGTACGGCCACTGGATCTGCCACAGGATGCACTCGTCCTGGCCCCACGGGCGCACGTCGCCCGAGTTCTGCGAGGTGTCGATCATGCCGTTGGCGTTGGTGTCGACGCAGTCCTCGACGTTGGCCGCGAGCATGGTGCTGCGCCCGGTCTGGCGGTTGTTGACGACGACATAGCGGCCGTCGGCGCTGACGGCCGTGCGCGAGGCGCTCTCGCCCCCGGGGCCGATCTTGTAGCGCGCCTCCTCGATCAAGGTCTGGGTGTTGACCTTGGCGACGTCGTCGAGGTTCTCGCTGGGGATGAAGATGTAGCTCTTCTCCGCCATGCCCATGCCGTCGGTCTCGCCCGGTCGACACACGCCGCCGGTCGTCATGCCGGTGCTGTCGGTGCCGGGCCCGGCGGTCGTGTCGGTGGCGGTCGCGGCGGTGGTGGTGGTCGTCGTCGTGTCCGTCGTCGAGGTGGTCGGGCCGGTGGTCGAGGTCGTCGGCCCGACCGTGCTCGTCGGCGTGTCCGTGGTCGACATCGTCATCCCGTTCGTCATCGACCCGGCCGTGACGTCAGTGTCGGTCGCGGTGCCGCCCATCGTCGGCGTGGTGCCCGTCGGCGTGCCCGTCGGGTCGACGGTGCCTTGCGTCATGGTGCCGGAGTCGCTGGCCGTGGTGTTGCCGGAATCACCGCATCCCGCGAGCCCCACCACCACCGGGAGGACGAGCCACCGCCTGGTCTTCGAAGTCATGCAGCGATTGTGGCGGATGCACCCGGCGATCCGGCAGCGCCAGGCCCGTGGTTTCTCGCGATCGGAAGTGAGTGAATCCTCTCTAATTCGGCGCCACGAGGACCACCAGTGAGCGCAGGTACGAGTAGGGATAAACCCGGTACGGCCCGAGGGCCGCCGCATGGACCTGTCTCTTGGGGCCGGACACGAGGATCGTGTCACGAAGGGCTCCTTCGCCCGCGGCCTGTCGGCCCGTGCATTGGGCCCTCGAGGGCGTCCCTGAGGGTCCGGCGATCTCCACGGTCACCAGAGTGGCCGACGACGCGCTCGCAATCGCTCGCGTGGCAGAGTGGATCTGCCCGGGGCGATGGCCGTGGGCGACCGGGTGGGGAGCGATTCGCGCCAGGTGCATCGACGGGGAACTCGGCGGGCGATCCACTGCGGGGCGGCCGAAAGAGCTGTCCGCCAGGGCATGCCCTATCGAGCATGTCCCGGCGGACATGCGGATCACAGGCGCTCGCAGGCAGTGATGCGCGTGTAGGTGCCGTTGTCGGTGCCGTTCCAGTAGGTGCAGTTGACGTCGTTCTGGCAGCCGAGGCAGGGGCCGACGAAGCGGTTGTTGGCGCCGTCGTGGAAGTGCCAGGCGTTGTCGCCGCCGCCGCAGGCAGCGGGGTCGCTGCAGCACATGGGGGCCTGGCCGCAGCGGGTCTCGGTGTTGTGGACCGAGCGGTACTTGGCGATCACGTCGCTGCAGTAGCCCTGGTTCAGCCACTCGTCGTAGCTGATCGGGGTCCAGCCGAAGCAGCTGTCGCAGGCGGTGGCCGAGGAGTTGCCGGGGGTGCAGGTGAAGCGGATGCAGCGGCCGCCGGCGGTCATGCAGCCGCTGTCGCCCCAGCAGTCGTTGCCGCACGCGAGCGTGCAGTCGCCCTCGCAGCCGTCGCCGTCGACGTTGTTGCCGTCGTCGCACTCCTCTTCGCCGGCCTGGACGAAGCCGTCGCCGCAGGTCGCGGTCTTGCAGGCGACGCAGGCGTCGGTGTCGACGTCGTTGTCGTCGTCGCACTCCTCGACGCCGGCCTGGACGAGGCCGTCACCGCAGCTGGCGGCCTCGCAGGTGGCGAGGCAGGCGTCGGTATCGTCGTCGTTGCCGTCGTCGCAGGCCTCTTCGCCGGCCTGGACGAAGCCGTCGCCGCACTCGGCCGCGAGGCAGGTCGAGGGGCACTCGTCGGTGTCGTCGGCGTCGCCGTCGTCGCACTCCTCGACGTCGGCGTGGACGGCCCCGTCGCCGCAGGTGGCGACCATGCAGGTGGCGAGGCAGTCGTCGGTGTCGTCGTCGTTGCCGTCGTCGCAGGCCTCGCCGGCCTGCACCACGCCGTCGCCGCAGCTGGCGAGCGCGCACGTCGCGGTGCAGTCGTCGCCGTCGTCGCCGTTGCCGTCGTCGCAGGCCTCGACGCCCTCCTGGACGATGCCGTCGCCGCAGACCGCCTCGGCGCACACGGCCGTGCAGGCGTCGGTGTCGACGGTGTTGCCGTCGTCGCAGGCCTCGCCGGGGTCGACCTTGCCGTCGCCGCAGCTCGCCTCCAGCGGGACGCACATCTCGTCCTCGCACACGAGACCCTCGCCGCAGGCGCCGCCGTCGCACGGACAGCCCTCGTCGCCGGCAGGACACGCGGGGCCCGTGCTCGTGCCGGGGTCGGTGGTCGAGGTCGAGGTCGAGGTCGCGGTCGAGGTGGTCGCGTCGGAGGTGGTCGGCACCGCGGTCGTGGGCTCGGCGGTGGTCCCCGGCGCGGTGCTGGTGCCGTCGACGCTGGTGGTCGAGGCGTCGGTGGCAGAGGGATCGAGCGGGCCGCCGCCGCTGTCGCTGCAGGCGGCGAGGAGCAGGAGGAACGACGAAATCGCACGAATTCGTGGGGCGCGTAGCAGTCGCATCTTCGCGGTCTATCGGCGCGCTCTCGGGCTGGACAGCGCCCTCAGAGGGGGTCGGCGCGGGCGTGCGTGCGAGTGCGACGATCGGTGGCGCGGCCACGCGCAGGGGCGAAGAGCGCTGTTCTGCCGCACGTGGCGCGCGACGAACTCGCCGAGCACGCGGCGGCGGGCGAGCGGGCGTCTGCCCGCCGACGTCCGCGTCGGCATGGGGGCCAGGCCCGCGTAGGCGCGGACGCGCGGCAGATCGTCCGCGGCCGGCGGACGGCAGCGCGGGGTGGAGTCGTCATTCTCAAAGCATGAGACATGTCTTCAAAGACATGGCTAAGGGGCCATGTCCTGAAGCGCTCGCGGCCACTCCGCGCCGTGTGGCCGTCGAAGGCGCCCCCTGTCGAGGGGACGAACGGGCTGGTCCGCGTCGGCGGCCGTGAGGCGGTGATGGACGCGAAGGATGATGCTTGAAAGGTCCTGTCCTCGGGGACATGTGGCGGGCCGAGGGGGACGCCCGGATGGGCGGCTCGCGCCGGCGGCCAGGTGCCGTGGGCGGGAGTGAACGCAAAGGACATGTTTGAGAGGACATGTCCTCGAGATCATGCATCAGCCGACGGGCGGCGGGAGGGTGTCGCACGACAGCTGGATCAGCGCGAGCGCCTGGTCGAGCGCCTGGGCCAGGTCGCCCTGGCAGATGTCGCCGAGCATGCCGTTCGGGACCATGGAGGTGAAGGCGTGCAGGGTCGGCGCCGGGTCGGCGCTGCCGAACACCGAGTCGCAGGCGGCCGCCTGCGGGCCGGCGATGGTGACGACGACGTAGCGCTCGTCGCCGCCGACGAACTCGTCGAGGGCGGCCTTGGTCTCGGCCGGGGTGGTGGTGCTGTTGTCGACGTCGTCGTCCTCGTCGGTGAGGATGACGATCACCAGGAGCGAGGCGTCGCCGCGGTAAAAGCCCTCGTTGACGCCGCCGGGGGCCAGCTTGGCGAGGAACATCTCGATGGCGTCGAGCGGCCGCTCGCGCCCGAGGTCGGTGCAGAGGTTGCAACCCGCCTTCGGGTCGGGCGCGAGGCAGCTGAAGGTCGGGGCGACCTTCGGGTCGGGGCCGTCGATCCACAGCTTGCCGCCCATGTCGCAGTCGTCGTCGAACAGGTTGTCGCCGTCGAACAGGGCGCCGTCGAGGCCCATGGTCGACTTGCCGGCCTTGTTGGCGACGATCGAGGAGTTGGTGACGCCGAGGCGATAGCCGGCGGCCTCGTTGCTCGGGTCGCCGACGTAGGCGTCGAGGACGTTGACGAAGTCGGGGAAGTTGGCGTCGAGGTTGGTCTTCTCCTCGTTCATCGAGGCCGAGATGTCGACGACGAACAGGACGTCGATGAATTCGCAGCCGACCTCGTTCGCCGCGCCGAAGTCGGCCGAGTCCCCGAGGTCGAGCTTGAGGAGGTCCGTGGTCCCGCCAGCGCTCGTCCCGCTGCCGTCGGTGGCTTCGCTGTCGCCGGCCCCGTCGGTCGGCTGCAGGTCGGGCAAGGTCGCAAGGCCGCTGCCGGGCATGACGGTGGTGATCCCGACGGTGGCGGTCGCGCTGGCTCCGCCGCCGTCGTGGTCGCCGACGCAAGCGCACACGAGCGACGAGAACGACAGGGCGAGCGAGGCGAGGCGAAGCTGCATGCTCTGTTCTTATCGCCGTCGCCGCGGACGGCCACGCGGGCGACGTGCACGACGTCTCACCGGCGACGAGCCCCGCCTGGTATGGTCGCGCGGTGCCGCCGAGCCCCCGTGTCGTCGCCCTGCTCACCCTCGTGATCGCGTGCACGCCGGCGCAGGCGCCAGTGACGGCGCCCACGAGCACGACGACCGACATGCCCGCGGTGGCGGTGACGTTCGACGATCTGATCGTCGGCGGCCGCGACCTCGAGCTCGCGCGCACCGAGGCGATGACGCGCGCGCTGCTGGGTCACTTCCGCGAGGCGGCGGTGCCGGTGGTGGGGTTCGTCAACGCGTCGAAGCTGTCCGACGGGCCAGAGAAGCCGGGGCGCCTGCGGATCTTGCGGCTGTGGACGGAGGCCGGGGTGGAGCTCGGCAACCACACGTTCTCCCACCCGTCGCTGCACGAGACGCCGGTGGCCGAGTACGAGGCCGACATCGTCCGCGGCGAGCCGGACGTCCGGGCGCTCAACGCGACGCTCGGCCTGGGCCTGCGGTGGTTCCGCCACCCGTACCTGCACACGGGCGCGTCGCTGGCGAGCCGCGCGGAGGTCGACCGCTTCCTGGCCGAGCGCGACTACACGGTCGCGCCGGTGACGATCGACAACTCGGACTGGCTCTACAACTTCGTCTACACCGACGCGAAGTCGCGCGGCGACGAGGCGACGATGCGCCGGGTCGGCGAGGCGTTCGTGGCGTCGATGGCGGCGGCGCTGAAGTTCCACGAGGAGGCGACGACGGCGCTGTTCGGCCGGCCGATCCGCCACGTGCTGCTGCTCCACGCCAACGAGATCAACGCCGCATACTTCGACGAGATCGTGGCGATCTATCGCGGCCGCGGCTATCGCTTCATCACCCTGGACGAGGCGTTGACCGACCCGGCCTACCGCGAGCCCGATCACTTCACGGGCCGGTCGGGGGTGTCGTGGCTGTACCGCTGGGACTGGACGCGCGGGCGCAAGCAGGTCGACTGGAAGGCGGAGCCGGAGCCGCCGGGGTTCGTGCAGCAGCTGTTCGAGGCGAGCCAGTGACGGCCGACGACGCGCCAGCGGTGCGGCGGGGCGCACGCACGCGGCGGTCGATCCGCCTGATTACGGGTCTTCGGGCTCCTGAGAAGGGTGGGGAGGACGGCGAGGACGAGGTCCGCGCCGGCGGTGCCGTACTGCTGACAATCGACGGAAGAGACAGGAATCGAACCTGCTACGGTGTTACCCGCGACGGTTTTCGGGACCGTTTGCCAAACCAAATGGCCGCTCTCCCAAATGCGCGGAGCGGGAGGGATTCGAACCCCCGCAGGCGTGAGCCCGCCAGCTTTCCAAGCTGGTGTCCTAGGCCGCTGGACGACCGCTCCGAATGGACGAAGTTGTATTGGCGGCTCGCGGCGGAGATCGACGGAAGGAGCGCGGATCGAACGCGCGCGGGTTTTCAGGCCCGTCCACGGGTTAGCACCCCGGAGCCTTGCCTCTCGGCCATCCTTCCATATTCGCACGAGCCCGCTCCGTATCGCGGGACCCCGGCGCACCCGCGATTCGAGGATCGCAGGAGCGCCGGACGAGCCTCCGCGCGGCCTCGCCGCCCGCTCATGCGCGATCGCATGAGGGAGGGCGAAGGCCCGCGAAACACCCGCGGAGAGGGCCTGTGCCGCCTTTCGAGCCGCCGACGCGTGAGCGCCGAACGGGCGCCCACGCTAGCGTGACGGCGAACTGGAGCGCGCGAATCCGCTGGCGGATCGACGACTCCGGGTCCGGTCGCTGCGACGAGGGAACATGCGGACGATTTATCATGGGTGCGTCCGGCCGTCAAGCGAGCGTCGCATAATTCGTGCGACCTTTCGCCGGCGCAATTGGGGGGAGGGCAATGATGGCTGGGGCGCCGCGCGTACTGTGATGATTCGCGCGAGGCGCCCGCCGGTGGTCGGCGTCGCCGGGGTGCGCACGATCGAGCGCGCCCGCTCGCGGGGCGCGTCGTCGAGTTCGCCGACGGCGCGGCGGACTTCGTGCCGGGCGCGTCACGGTCGCGAATCTCGGGGCCGCGTCGATGGCGGCAGACGCCTGCGTCCAGCGCTGATTTTGCCCCGGGCGCGGCCGTTGACGCCGGCTGGGGCGTTGGGGTACGCATAGGTCGCATGGCAGTCCACGGCGGCGGATCGCCCGGGCCCAGGGAGGGTGACACCGCCGGCGGCGCGGCAAAGCGCGGTGATTTCGGCCACGCGGCCACGGTCGACTCCGACACCGTCGACGGTCCGAGCGCCGGCATGACCGGGGACGGCCCGACCGGCAGGGCCCGCGTGCCCGCGCACCTCGACTCGACGTCGTCGCAGGACTCGAGCGTGTTCGAGGCGCGGGCGATGCCGATGAACATCGGCCGCCACGAGCTGGTGCGACCGCTCGGGATGGGCGGCATGGGCCAGGTGTTCGAGGCGCTGGCGCCCGACGGCACCACGGTCGCGCTCAAGATCATTCGCGGCACCAGCCCGGAGCGGCTGTATCGCTTCAAGCGGGAGTTCCGCTCGCTGTCGGCGGTGGTCCACCCGAACATCGTCGCGCTCTACGACCTCGTGCACGTCGACGACGGCGGCGGCCAGGGCCTGGCGTTCTTCACCATGGAGCTGCTGCGCGGCGCCCACTTCGTCAGCGCGGTGCGCGAGGAGGGGACGGACGAGGGCCCGCTCGACGAGGCCGGGCTGCGACGATTGCAGGACGCCCTGGTCGGCCTCGCGTGCGGCCTGTCGTGCGTGCACCGCCACGGCCTGGTCCACCGCGACATCAAGCCGTCGAACGTGATGATCACCCCCGCGGGCCGCGTGGTCGTGCTCGACCTCGGCCTCGTGCGCGAGAGCCGGGTCGCCTCGTTCGACAGCCTCGGCGAGAACGCGCCGCTGCTCGGCACGCCGCTCTACATGGCCCCGGAGCAGGTCGTCCGCTCCGACGACGCCGGGCCGGCCGCCGACTGGTACGCCGTCGGCGAGGTGCTGTGGGAGTGTCTGGGCGGCGCGTCGCGCCACGCCGGCCGCACCCTGGTCGAGGTGTTCGAGCGCAAGTTGATGGAGGCGCCGGAGCCCCCGTCGCGGCGGCACCCGAGCGTGCCGCCGCACCTCGATCAACTGTGCGTCGACCTGCTGGCCCGCGACCCCGCGGCGCGTCCGAACGCCGGCGACGTGCTGGTGCGGCTCGGCCGCGGCGACCTGGTGGCGATCGAGCTCACGGTCCAGGGCCTCCTCGGGCGCGAACACGAGGCCCGCCTGCTGCGCGACCAGCTGGTCCAGACCGGCCGCACGGGGGCCGTGTTCGTCAGCGGGCCGTCGGGCTTCGGCAAGACGACGCTGGTCGAGCACGTCCTCGACGTCGTCCGCCGCGAGGACAGCGTGGTCGCGTTCTCGGGCAGCTGCTCCGAGCGCGAGTCGATCCCGTTCAAGGCCCTCGACTCGGCGATCGACGCGCTGAGCCTGTACCTCTGCAACACCGACGCCGACGCGACCGCGATCGCCCGCCCCGACGACCTCGCGGCGCTGGCCCGCCTGTTCCCGATCTTGCGCACGGTGCCGGCGATCCGCGCGGTCGACGACGCGCGGATCGAGACCTGCGACCCGATCGAGGTCCGCCGCCGCGCCGCCGACTCGCTGGCGGAGGTGCTGACGCGGATCGCCGCGCGCCGGCCGGTGGTGCTGGCGCTCGACGACCTGCAGTGGGCCGACCTCGACAGCGTGCTGTTCCTCGAGGCGGTGCTGCTGCGCAGGCACCCGCCGCCGATCACGCTGCTCGGCAGCCACCGCGAGGGCACCGAGGCCACCCGCGCCCCGCTGGCGCACCTGTGGAAGAGCCTCGAGGCGGCCGACCACATCGGCCTGCGCCGCGTGCTGGTCGGGCCGCTGTCGGACGAGCAATCGGTGGCCCTCGCGGCGCGCCTGCTCGGCGGTCCGGTCGACGAGCCCGTGGCCACGCGGATCGCCCGCGAGGCCGGCGGCAGCCCGTTCTTCATCGGCGAGCTGGTCCGCTACGCGCTCGCCCACGGCGGCCTCGACGACGGCCTCAGCCTCGACAACCTGCTGCGCACGCACCTGCAGCGCCTGCCGCTGTCGGCCAAGCGGCTGGTCGAGGTGCTCGCGGTCGCCGGCGGCAGATTGCCGCGCGGCCTCGCGGTCGACATCGTCGGCGCCGCCGCGGGTCCGGTCGATCGCGGCACTTTGGCCCGCCTGCGCGCCGAGCACCTGATCCGGATCGCCGATTCGTCGCAGGACGACGTGCTCGAGACTTATCACGATCGCGTGCGCGAGGCCGCGGCGCAGGAGGCCGCCGAATCGCACGGGTCGCAGCTGGCGGCGATCCACCTCGCCATCGGCGAGGCGCTGCTGCGCACCGGCTCGGCCGACGCCGCCACTCTGGCGCACCACTTCCGCGCCGCCAACGACGCCGAGCGGGCCACCCAGTTCACCCTCGCGGCCGCCCTCGAGGCCGCGCGCGCGCTGGCCTTCGATCAGGCCGCCGAGCTGTTCCGGGCCGCGCTGTCGATCGGGGGCATCGACGCCGCCACGGCCACGCACACGCGCGCGCACCTGGCCGCGGCGCTGGCCAACGCCGGCCGCCTGCACGCCGCGGCGCGCGTCTACACCGACGCCGCGCACGCCGACGACACCATGGCCAGCGAGGCCCAGCGGACCGAGTGGTTGCGCCTGGCGACCGCGCACTTCCTGTCGACCGGGCACCACGACGAGGGCAGGGCGGTGCTCGAGGAGCTGCTGCCGCGCGTGGGTCTGTCGCTGCCGCGCGGCACCGCCTCGACGATCGCCGCATTGCTCGGTCAGCGGGCGTTGCTCGCCCCGCGCAAGCTGGTGCTGCCGGCGCCCGGCGGGCGGCGCCTGTCGGAGCTCGACGCCCAGCGCCTCGACGTCTGCTGGACCGCCACGCGCGGCCTCCTCTACAGCGACGGCATCAGCTCGGCGCTGTTCCACGCCCGTCACCTGCGGCTGGCGCTGTCGAGCGGCGATCCGCTGCGGGCCGCGCGGGCGATCGGCTACGAGGCCTACTTGCGGGCGTTGATGAAGGGCGGCGCCGCCGACGCCGAGGCGACCGCGATCTTCGACGGCCTCGAGGCCGCGGCGGAGATCCGGGCCAGCGCGTACGTCCGCGGCATGCTGGCCCAGTACCGCGCCGGCGCGCATCAGATGCTGTGCCGCTTCGAGCCGGCGATGGCCTCGTACGAGCGCGGCATCGCCATCCTGCGCGATCAGTGCACCGGCGTCATGGACGAGATCGCCCAGATGGACGCCCATCGCATGATGGTCCTGCTGTACCTCGGCCGGATCGGCGAGCTCGGCGACGTCGCGTTCCGCCTGCTGCGCGAATGTGCGGAGCGCCCCAATCCTTATGTCGAGGGCTTCGCCCGCGGCGTGCTCGGCAACCACGTCTACCTCGCCCAGGACCAGGTCGACGCCGCGCACGAGCAGCTCGAGCTGTACCGGCGCCACGCGCCCAAGCGGTTCGAGGCGCACTTCTTCAATTGCGCGTCGAAGCAGACCGAGCTGCTGCGCTACCGCGGCGAGGCGGCGGAGGCGTGGCGGCAGAACCAGATCGACTCGGCGGTGGTCGAGAAATTCCCGTTCTTCCGCGTGCCGTTCGTGAAGGCCGAGTTCTACCGCTCGCGGGCCGCCAACGCTCTGGCCCTCGCCGCGCAATCGCAGGACCCGGCGCCCTTGCTCAAGATCGCCCGCACCGCCGCCAAGCAGTGCTTCCGCGTGCCGTTGCCGATGTCGGACGCCTACGGCCACCTCACGCTCGCCAGCGCCGCCGCGCTCGAGGGGGCGAGCGAGCTTGCGATCTCGGAGCTGCGGCACGCCGTCGCCGTCTTCGAGCGCCTGGCGATGGCCAGCGACCTCGCGGCCTGTCGCCGGCGCCTGGCAGTCTTGCTCGGCGGCGACGAGGGGAGCGCGCAGCAGCACGCCGCCGACGCCTGGATGGCGGAGCAGGGCGTCGTGCGCCCCGATCGATTCACCGACATGATCGCGCCGGGCTTCGACCGGCAGACGTAGACCACAAACCAGGACTGGAGCAGTGCGATGCAGGACCTGTCGCGAGCGCGTGAATTGGCCATTGCCCTCTCTCGGAACCCGGGCGGCACCGACGCCCATGCGCGCGCCGCCGCCCTCACCGGCGAATTGGCGTCGCTGTTCAATCACCCCAACGCCGGCCCCGGCTCGGCCGCCGGCTACGAGGCCAAGGGCAACCTCGACGCGCGCGTCGCGGTGCTCGTATTGCCCGCGGACCAGGTGCGGCGATTGTTGCCCGCCGGCCTCGAGCTGGCGCCGCAGCCGGTCGTGCCCGCCGAGTATCACCCGGTCTACCTGTTCTTCTCCCACGAGATTTTCCGCGCCTGGTTCGGCACCATGGACTACGAGGAGCTGCTCATCGGCGTCCCGTGGGTGCAGCTGAAAGATCCGAAGGCCACCTATCCGGGACCCTTCATCTACATGCCGCGGCTCTACCTCAACGAGCTCGTGCCGTGCGAGCTCGGCGTGCACATGTACGGGTGGGAGAAGCAGATGGGGACGCTCAACGTCGTCGGCGACGGCTCCCCGAAGGTGCAATTCACCGTCACGCCGAAGGGCGCGAGCACGCCGGCGGCGACCGGCGAGTTCACCGAGATCCCCGGGGTCGGTCCGCAGTCGTCGGCCGACGTGAAGAACTTCCTGATCGTCCGCCAGCTGTTCGAGCAGCCGACGATCTCGCAGGCGCTGCACATCGTCGATCCGAACTCGTTCAACTCGCCGATCCCCGGGCCGTTCCTGGCCGCCAACAACATCCTCGAGGCCGACCAGCCGGGGGCGACGATCCAGCCGCTCGCGGCCACCATCACGATCGGCGCCTCGCTGACGCCGCAGGGCATCCCGCCGGGTACGTATCGCGTGCCGAGCCTGCTCGACTCGGAGCTCGGCGCGTTCCGGATCCGCTGCCCGCAGGGCATCTCGTTGCCGGGGTCGTGCGCTCATGCCGACTATCCGCGGCCGCCGGCCACGCGCAAGCTCAAAGTCGCGGTTTTCGGCGGCGGGCCGTCGGCCTGCGTCACCGCGCTGTACCTCGCGCGTCAGACCGATCGCTACCAGGTCTCGCTCTACACCACCGGCTATCGCCTCGGCGGCAAGTGCCAGTCGTGGCGCAACCCCGGCAAGGCCTGGCGGGTCGAGGAGCACGGCCTGCACGCGCTCCTCGGCTTCTATCACAACGCCTTCACCGCGGTGCAGGACGCCTACCACGACGGCTTCGCCACCCCGGAGATCGGCGAGGCGCTGTATCAGCACGCGTTCTACCCGGAGAATTACAACGGCCTGATGGTCCATCACAATGGCGAATGGTCGTACTGCCCGCTGCCGAGCCTGTCGGCCGCGGCGCCGCTGCCGTCGCCGACCGCGTCGTCCACCGGCGGGCACGCGCTGCTCATGGCCGTCGAGGCGCTGGCCAAGCGCGTGCTCGATCACTTCAAGGTCATGTCCGACGCCCACGAGGGCCTGGCCGACGCGCTCGACGGGCACAAGTCGGTGCTGCAGCGGCTGCGCAGCGCGGTCGTCGGGCTCGTCGCCCACGCGGCGGAAGACCTGGCGAAGGTCGGCCTCGGCGGGGTCGACGACCTGTTCGCCGGCGAGGTCGAGAAGGTGCGCGACGACCTCGCGGCGAGGGTGCAGGCGGACACCTCGCTGTCGACGTATTTGTGGTTCCTGTGGACCGGCGCGGACACCATGCTGACGATCTTCGTCGGCCTGCTCAAGAATCCGGTGAGCAGCCTGTCCGAGCTCGACGGCTGGGATTTCCGCGCCTGGCTCAAGGCCAACGGCCTGCACGAGCCCGCGGGCCAATCGTGGGAGGTCATCGACCAGGTCTACGAGACCCTGTTCTCCCACCAGAACGCCGACCCGCACAAGGACGCCTGCAAGCTGCTCGACACCGACGTGCGCCCGGCCAACCTGGCGGCCGGCGTGGCCACGCGGTGGTTCTTGCTCGAGAGCCTCGGCTACCGCGGCGCGCCGGCCTTCCGCTTCGAGTACAGCTGCGCCCAGACGATGATGACGCCGTACTACCTGGCGCTCAAGCGGCTCGGCGCCGAGGTCAACTTCTTTCACACCGTCACCGGCCTCGAGCTCGACGGCAGCGGCGAGCACCGCCGCCTGGTGCGCGTGCACTTGCAACGACAGTGCGAGGTCAAGGGCGGCCCGGGCGCCTATCAACCGCTCGTCGCCCGCGACCTCGCCAACAACCCGCCCGAGCTGCACGACTGGCCGCGCGATCCGGACTGGTCGCAGCTCGTCGACGGCGACTGGTACCGCGATCGGCACATCGACTTCTACGACTCCTGGCGCGCGAGCGAGAACACCAGGGCCACCCCCGTGCGGCTCGAGCAAGGGCAGGACTTCGACCTGTGCGTCCTCGGCGTGCCGGTCGGCGCGATGCCGCTGATCGACTCGCCGCTGACGCAGCCGGCGCGGCCCGACGCCGATCCGGCGTGGAAGCGGATGATCGACAGCACCGCCCTGACGCAGACGCTGTCGTTCCAGCTGTGGCTGAAGCCGAACGCCGGGGCCCTGATCGCCGGGGCGCAGCGCGGCCTGCTGACCTGCTTCGCCCAGCCCGAGCCGAGCTACGGCGACTTCACCCCGCTGATCGCCCACGAGGAGTGGCAGCCGCCGGGTCCGCGCCTGCTGTCGTACTTCACCGGCGCCTCCGTGGCCGGCAAGCCGCCGCTGCCGCCCGACTGCGGGTCCGACTACCCGCAGCGGATGCAGACGCAGTGGGTCGCCAAGGTCACGCAGTGGCTCGGCGACAACTACCAGAAGTTCTACGACGGCACCCGCACGCCGCGCAGCTTCGCCGGCTTCCTCGACGACCTGGTGGTCGAAGGCGAGCCGCTCGAGGGTCCGGCGCGCCTGGCGTGGCAGCACTTGATCGCCGACGTCGAGCCGTCGAACCTGTACGTCCTCAGCCAGCCGGGTTCGACCGCGCTGCGCCTCGGGCAGGCCGAATCGGGGGTCAAGGGCCTCCTCCTGTGCGGCGACTGGACCCGCACCGATCTCAACTGCGGCTGCGTCGAGGCGGCGACCACCTCGGGCATGCTGGCCGCCCGAGCGATCAGCAACGAACCGCGCACGGTGTGGCGGCCGGGCTTCTGAGCTCGACGAAGGAGGCATTACCCATGACCGACGATCGCACTGCCAACGAGCTCGACACCGCGACCGAGGCCGCGGCCTCGCCCTCGACGACCCAGACCAACTGGTCGGACACCCTCACCTTCACGCCCGCGATCGCCGTCGAGCCGCGGTGCCTCACCGAGCTGCGCCAGGTGGTCCGCCTGGCCCACGCCGGGCACAAGCAGGTGCGCGCGCGCGGCAGCGGACACTCGTGGAACCCTGCGATCGTCACCGCCGATTGCTCGGTGAACACCAGCCGGCTGACCCCCGAGAACAAGAACGCCTGCGTGTGCAACGTGGTCGGCGGGGCAGGGGCGGCCAATTGCATGGAGGTCCGCCACGAGGCCGTGACGGGCGCCGATGGCCGCGCGTACCTGCGGATCAGCGTGCCCGCGGGGATGTGTCAGGGCGACTTCGCCAACCTGGCGCAGCAGCTCGGCGCGCCGCTGCCGACCCAGGGCCCGGCGCCCGACATCACCCTCAGCGGCTTCGTCGCCAACGGCTGCCACGGCACCGGCTGGTCCGAGCCGACGATCGCCGAGCTGGTCTACGGCCTCGAATTGGTGGCACCCGACGGGACGGTACTGACATTCACCGCCGACGCCAGCCCGCCCGGGTTCGAGGCCCTCGGCCTGAGCCCGGCCGAGCTGATGAACGTGGTGCGGGTGAATCAGGGCGCGCTCGGCGTGCTGGCGCGGATCGTCTTCCAGCTGCCGGCCGAGCCGTTCAACCTGCGCGTCTCGAACGCGTTCGTGAAGGTCACCGACGTGTTCGATCGCGCCGACCCGGGCAAGCTGCAGCGGCTGATCGAGGGCCACGATTACGTCGAGCTGTTCTGGTTCCCGTACAACGCCTACAAGATGCACGGCCTCACCCCGGTGCCGGCCGGGCCCGAGCAGGACACCCTGTGGGTGATGATGTTCGATCGCACCAGCGATCCGGTCAGCGGCGACGCCACCTTCGTCAACCTGTGGAACGACGCGTTCGGGGTGCTGGCGCTGGCGGGCGGGGCGATCGGCCCGCTCATCGACCGCCTGCCGAAGGTCGTGCCGGCGATGTCGAGCTTCGCGCTGAGCACGATGAAGTGGAAGAACCTCTTCAGCGATCCGGTCGTGCTCACCCCGCCCGACGGGTTCCTCTATCAGAAACGCTACTTCCGCAGCTTCCTCGACCTCGAGTTCACGATGCCGATGGGCGGGGCGCAGGGCTTCGCCGACATCGTCGCCGCGTTCTATCAGCTGGTCGATCGCATGGAGGCGTGGCGCAGCGGCAGCGAGGGCGACATGCCGTACCCGGTCAACCTCAACGCCCACGCCCGCTTCGTCCGCAACAGCCAGGCGACCCTGTCGCCCGCCTACGCGCCGGCGGGCTCGTCGCAGCACACCTGCTACTTCGAGTACCTCAGCTACTCCCACGGCGACCTGACCGACACGTACCTGGCCTTCAACCGCGAGTTCTACAAGCCGGAGCACGAGCTCGGGTGGAAGAAGTGGGGCGGGCTGCCGAATTGGGGCAAGTACCTCGACAGCGTGCCCGGCATCGACGAGTACGTGCATTCGCTCCTGACCGCGAAGACCGGGGCGCAGCCGACCCGCCTCGAGCAATTCCTGGCGGTGCGCGACCGCATCGACCCCGACGGGGCGACGTTCACCAACGAGTACCTGCGCGGCTTCTTCACCGGCCACGCGGCGGCCCGGCAAGCGCTGCGCGGGGCGCCGGCCGGCAACTTCCCGGAGATGCCCGCGCAGCCGCCCCGCAGGGCGTTCCCACTGGCCAACGTCGAGCACGCGGCGCCGACCGAGCCGATGCAGGTCGACGGCATGGAGCTGTACCACGACCTCGCCGCCGGCGCGGCCTTCCTCGTCAACGAGCACGGCGAGGTCAACCTGCTCGCGCTCGAGCACGACCCCGCCACCGGGCAGCTGCACTACGTGCCGGCGACGCCGTCGCAGCACCTCGGGTTCGAGGAGATCCTCGACCGCGTGGCGCGGTTCCACCGGCGCCAGCGGGCGGATTGAGGTGAGCACCGCGAGCGCGAAAGGACATGGCACGAGAGACATGTCCTTTCGCGCTCGTCGCATGATTGCGAGCAGGCCGACGGGCCGGGCGCCGGCGAGCGGGCGGCGCCGCTCGTGGCGGGCTCGACCGGTCGAACCTTCGGCCGCGCCGGCGCGTTCGAGCGAGGGCATGCCCGCCGTCCGCGCCGCGCTCCTCCTCGCCCTCGTCCTGACCGCCTGCGGCCACACCTCCGGGGCCCGAGAAGTCGCCGAGGCGCCGGAGCCGGCAGAGCCGCAGGGAGGGCCCACGGAAGAAGTCGAGGTCGAGGCCGAGGTCGCGGCCACGCCCGCGAAGCCGGACCCGAACGCGCAGGTGATCACGTTCAGCGGCGACGACGCAGACCCGGAGCCGCCGACGCAGATCCGCAGCCCGCCGAAGCGCCCGCCGATCCCGAGCTTCCAGCTGTTCGGCACGCGATCCAGCGACGGGCCGCGGTGAGGCGGCCCCGGTCTGCCTGCACCGCGCTCAGGGCTCGCCGAAGCCGCTGGCGACCCAGCGGCCCGCGCTCGCGCTGCTGAGCTTGAAGTTCGGCGCGACCCGCCGCTCGGCCAACTTCTCGCCGATGGCATCCCACGCGGAGAGCATCGCGTGCGGGTCGTCCTCGTCGGGGGCGATGTCCAGGTCGACGCGGATCGAGCTGCCCTCGCCATCGACCACAGTCACGCTCCGGTGACGCATGGCCCGGGCGTGCGCCTCGTGGCGAGCGACGACGTCGAGCGCGCCCTTGAGCAGGGTCTTGAAGTCCGAATGGTTGAGCGGCTTGGGATTCTTCTTGTCGCGCCCCATCGTCCATGGGCTGGTGAGGACCGGCTCGGAGTCGCCGTCCCGCGTCATCGTCACCGCCCAGCCCTCGTCGTCCTCGTTCTTGATCACCCGGGCAGTGAAGCCGCTGGCGACCCACGTGCGCTCGTCGCCCTCGTTCTCGCTCTCTGGTTGCTCCGCCGTGTTCTTCGTCATGACGCTCCGTGTCCTGCTCGGGCCTGTGCAAATGTATAGCATTTCGTTCGGCAGCGCGCCTACTTGCGCCCGAGGGCCCGGACCAGCGCGTCGAGCACCGCGCGGGTCTTCGGCGGCATCTTCGGGCCGGCCGCCACGAGCGCGTGGATCGGCGGGCCCTGGGCCTCGGTCCCCGGCAACACTCGCTCGAGCCGTCCGGCGGTCACGTGCGGCTCGGCCACCTTGTCGAAGATCTGGGCGACGCCGAGGCCCTGCAGGGCAGCGTCGACGAGGGCCTGGCCGTCGGTGAGGATGATGGTCGGAGTCGGCGTGACCTGCTCGCGCCCCATCGCCCACGCGCGCAGCTGGCCGCTCGGGCCGCGGAACACGATCGCGTCGTGCGTGAGGAGCTCCGCGTCGTCGGCGGGCCGGCCGCGGCGGGCGAGGTAGGCCGGCGAGGCGTAGAGGCCGAGGCGGAGGGTGCCGAGCTTGCGCGCGGTCAGGGTGGTGTCGCGGGCGAGCTCGCCGATCCGCACCACCAGGTCCCAGCCCTCGCCGACCGGATCCGACATGCGATCGGCGAACGAGAGCTCGAGCGAGAGCTTCGGGTGGCGCTGACGCAGCTCGCCGAACGCAGGCAGCAGGAGGCGGCCGAACGCGGCCGGCAGATCGACGCGCACGCGGCCGGCGGGTTCGGAGCGGCGGGCCGCCAGCGCTTGCTCCGCCTCGCGCAGGCCCTCGACCGCGGCGCGCGCCGCCTGAAAGTACGTCTCGCCGTCCTCGGTCAGCCGCACCGCGCGAGTGGTGCGCTGCAGCAGCCGCGTGCCGAGGCGCGCCTCGAGCCGCTGCACCGCCTTGCCGACGTTCGACTTGCTGGTGCCGAGCTGCTCCGCGGCGCGGGTGAAGCTGGCGGCCCGGGCCACGGCCACGAAGACCTCGATGTCGCTCGCGTCATTGCGCTCGGCCACGGTGCGTCGACTATGCCGCATTGTCGCCGCCCGGGCGACGCAGAAGCGCCGCGGCGAGGCCTACTCGCCGCGACGACGGACGCCATCCTGTCCCGCGAGCCACACGCGGCTCGCACAGGAGAGAGCATCATGAACGCGAAGCAAGAGACGCAGCACTTGTCGGCCAGAGACCGCGAGCTGGCCACCGTCGCGGCCCTCGTGGCGCTGGGCGAGGTCGGTCGCGGCCACCTTCCGCAGCACGTCGACGCGGCGCTCGACGCCGGGGCGAGGCGCCAGGAGATCGTCGAGATGATCGGCACCCTGTCGCAGGCCTCGGGCACGCCCACGGCGGTCAATGGGATCGCAGCCGCTGCGAAGGTGTTCGCGGCGCGCGACGCCGCCGGCAAGGCCCTGCCTGGCGAGGCGGTGCTCGAGCCGGGCGACGCCCCGGTCGCGGAGGGCAACGACGCGCGCTACGAGCGGGCCAAGCAGGTCATCCAGCAGGTGTATCCGGCCGGCCCGACCGACGACACGTACACCAGCGTCGAACGGATCGCGCCGCACTTCTGGCGCAACATGGCGACCGTCTTCTACAACGATCTGTTCCTGCATCCGGGTGCCACCATTGCGACGCGCGAGCTCGGCATCTTCGCGGCGTACGTGGCGATGAGCACGGTGCCGTTGCAACTGCGCTGGCACACCCACGGCGCGCTCAACAACGGCTGGTCGCCCGATCAGCTGCGCGAGGTCGTCCGCGCGCTCGAGCCGTACGTCGGCCACGCCAACGCGTACCAGTCGCGGCTGGCGCTCGAGGAGGTGGTGGCCGGCCGCTCGGCGGTCGGGGCCCCGCGGGCGACCGAGGCGCTGCCGCTGGCGGCGCTCGAGCCGGCCGCGCACTTCTCCGCCCGCGAGCGCGCGCTCGTGACGCTGGCCGCCCTGATCACGCGGGCCACCTCGCCGGAGCTGCTGCGGCTGAAGATCGCGGAGGCGCTGGCCGCCGGGATGGCGCAGGCCGACGTGTGGAACCTGATCTCCGGGCTCGAGCGGGTCGCCGGCAGCGCGGCCGCCTCGCGCGCCCGTCTCGCGGCCGAGTCCGCGCTGGAGGCGTCATGAATCGCACCGCCCTCGTCGTCGGCTCCACGGGCATCGTGGGGCATACCCTCTCCGAACACCTCGTCGCGCGCGGCTGGTCCGTGCTCGGGCTGGCGCGCGAGCCGGTCGCCACGCCCGGTGTCACGCCGCTGGCCGCCGATCTGCGCGACGCGTCGGCGGTCCAGCGGACTCTGAAGGATCTGCGACCGTCGCACGTGTTCTACGCGACCTGGTCGCGGCGCCCGACCGAGGCCGAGAACATCGCGGTGAACGGGGCGATGATGCGGAACCTGCTGACGGCGCTGCGCCCGGACGCGCCCCGGCACGTCGCGCTCGTCACCGGGCTCAAGCACTACATCGGCTCGTTCGACAATTACGCCAAGGGGCCGCCGCCGCCGACGCCGTTCCGCGAGGACCTCCCGCGGCTGCCGGAGCCGCAGTTCTACTACACCCTCGAGGACGAGCTGTTCGCGGCGGCTCGTCGCCACGGCTTCGGCTGGAGCGTGCACCGCCCGCACACGATGCTCGGCTTCGCCGAGCGCAACGTGATGAACATGGGCACGACCCTGGCGGTGGTCGCGACGCTGGCGCGGGAGACGGGGCGTCCGTTCGTGTTCCCCGGCAGCGCCGCGCAGTGGCACGGGCTCACCGACATGACCGACGCGCGGATCCTCGCCGGGCACCTCGAGTGGGCGGCGACGACCCCGGCCGCCCGCAATCAGGCGCTCAACGTCGTCAACGGCGACGTGTTCCGCTGGAAGCGGATGTGGACGCGGATCGGCGATTGGTTCGGGCTGGCGCCGGCGCCGTTCACCGGGGAGGGCGTGCCCCTCGAGCGACAGATGGCCGCCGCGGCCCCTGCCTGGCGCGCCCTGGCGGCCCGCCACGGCCTCGCCGAGCCCGACTTGGCGAAGCTCGCCTCGTTCTGGCACACCGACGCCGACCTCGGGCGCCCGTTCGAGTGCGTGACGGACATGTCGAAGAGCCGCGAGCTCGGCTTCCGCGAGTACCAGACGACCGACAAGGCGTTCTTCGCCCACTTCGCGGCGCTGCGGGCGCGGAGGCTCATCCCGTGAGCGCGTTCGGGTGCTCTTCAAGACATGTCACAATGGACATTCTCGAAGAGACATGGTGATGAGGTCATGCTCGATCGGTCATGTCTCGAGGTTCGCTCACGGTCGCGTCGGGTCGTCGGCGGGCGGCTCGCGCGGGACACGCAGGGCGGCGACGGCGGGTAGACGAGGCCCATGCCGCCGGCGCGAGTCGCCTGGCGCTGCGATGGCGATCGACGACCTCCTGGCGGGGCCCGCCGGCACCGGCGGGGCGTCCGCGGCGTCGCGCGTGGCTGCCTGCTTCACGGGCGGCCGCGGGGCGAAAATCCCCACCATGTCGCGAAGTAACCCGGATGGACGCGGACGACGGGGCCTGGCCGGATCCGCCCGCGTCGCCGCGGCGAGGGAATGCATTCATGGCACCCGGCAATGCACGTGCGGCCTGCCGATGGTGACGGCCGCGAGCGGCGGGTAAAAACGGCGGCGGCTTGTGTATGGTGGCCTGGATGTTCGCGCGTCGCCTCGCCTCGGTCCTCGCCCTGCTCGTCGCCTGCAACTCGCCCACGGCCGGCGAGACCGACGACGCGAGCGGCGGTGATTCGACTGGCACGACGGCGCCGACGACCACGAGCACGTCGACGACCACCGGCGGAGAGCCGACTGATCCGACCACCGGCGGCACCACCGGCGACGACAGCACCACCAGCACGAGCGAGCCGCTGCCCGAGCCCTTGCCGCCGCTCGAGGGGCCGGTGCCGCTCACCGACGAGGTGCTGCGCACGCCGACGCACCCCGTCGATCCGGAGAAGGTGCTCGACCTGCGGCTGCCGGCCGACGTCGAGACCGCGCTGGCCGACGGCTACGGCGACGTGATGCTCGGCCCCGGCGAGCCGGTGTTGCCGCGCACCCTCGACGACTCCGAGCCGCCGGCGCCGGGGGCAGCGCCGAAGCTGCTGGTGCGCTTCGTCCACCTGGCCGACACTCAATTGGCGGACGACGAGTCCCCGGCCCGCCTGGCCTCGTTCGACGAGGTGTCCGGCGGCGCGTTCCGCCCGCAGGAGGGCCACGTGTGCCGCATGCTCAACGCGGGGGTGCGCACGATCAACGCCCTCAACGTCGACGCGCCGCTCGACTTCGTGCTGCTCGGCGGGGACAACACCGACAACGCGCAGACCAACGAGCTCGAGTGGTTCCTGGGGATCCTGAGCGGCGCGCCGGTCGAGTGCGACTCGGGGGTCGACGACGATCCGCTGCCCGGGCCCGACAACGACCAGAAGGACCGCTTCGCGCCGGTCGGCCTCGACGTGCCGTGGCGCTGGGTGGCCGGCAACCACGACGTCCTGCGCCAGGGCACCTTTGCGATCCTCGACTTCAGCGAGCCGATCGGCGACGACTCGGTCGGCGGCACGCGGGATTACGGCCAGCCGGGGGCGCCGATCGTCAAGGGCATGGTGCCGGCCGATCCGGCGCGGGCGTTCCTGACCGAGCCGGAGCAGCTGGCGATCGTCGCGGGCGACGGCGACGGCCACGGCCTCGACGCGGCCGTCGAGCTCGGGCGGACGTTCTACACCTTCGACGTCGCCGGCACCCCGCTGCGGTTCTTCGTCTTGAACACGTCGTCGCTGACCGGCTCGAGCCAGGGGCTGATCCGGCCGGGTGATCTCGAGACGATCATCGCGCCGACGCTCGATCAGGCGCTGGCCGACGGCAAGTGGGTGATCGTGACGTCGCACCACCGCTCCGGCAGCCTCGGCAACGGCCAGGAGTTCGGCATCGGCACCAAGTACGACGACGCGCTGACGCCGGTGCAATGGCAGGAGTTCCTCGGCGGCTACGACAACGTGATCATGCACCTCGCCGCGCACACGCACCGGTTGATGGTCGAGCCGCTGCTGCCGGCCGGCGGCCACCCGTACTGGGAGATGGTGACGCCCTCGCTCAACGACTTCCCGTCGCAGATGCGCGTGATCGAGGTGTGGGACCAGGACAACGGGGCGCTGTCGATCAAGGCGCGCGCGTTCGACATGATCACCGACGACGACCCGCTGGCCGAGCTCGGCCGGACCCTCGCGGTCGCCGACTTCACCTCGGGCTGGGAGAACGACGGGCGCGGGACCGGGCCCGACCAGCGCAACGTCGAGCTGTGGATCGACGCGCCCGAGTGAGCGCGTCGAGAGGCACGGATCAGCGCCTTGACCGCGTCGGGCCCGGCTCCTACGGTGCCGGGCTACTTCATGTCGACGCGATACTCCCTGGCGTTCCTCTCCTCCTGGATGATGGCTTGCGGCGGCGGCGGCATGGACTCGGCGTCGAGCAGCACGAGCAGCACGAGCAACGCGACGACCGAGCCGGGCGGCGAGCCGACGAGCACGAGCGGCGCGCCGACGACTTCCGGGACCTCGACCGGCACGGAGGGCAGCGACAGCGACAGTGACGGCGCGTCGTCGACGACGGGCACGAGCACGACGAGCACCGGCGGCGTCGAGACGACCACCACGAGCGGCACGAGCACGACGAGCACGACCACCGGCGACGGCACGACCGCGCCGATCGATCCCTGCGACCCCGATCCCTGCGCCGCGCCGCAGCACTGCCAGGACGGCCAGTGCCTCGATCCGGAGCCGCCGGGCGAGGGCCAGGTGATCGTCGTCGAGATGATGATCGATCCGCAGCTGTCCGACTTCGACGCCGAGTGGTTCGAGCTGCTCAACGTCAGCGACGACGACCTCGACCTCGACGGCTGTCATCTGGCCGATCTCGGCGTCAACGACGACGACCATCCGATCGACGCCGGCGGCCCGCTGGTGCTCGGTCCCGGCGAGCGGATGGTGATGGCCAAGACGGTCGACTCTGCCGTCAACGGCGGCCTCGAGGGCGTCGCCTACGCGTTCGCGCAGGGGTTCTCGCTGACCAACACCGGCGACGCGTTCATCCTCCGCTGCGGCGACGTCGACGTCGACGTGGTCGAGTTCGAGCCGATGACCTGGCCGTACGACACCGGGGTCGCGATCCAGCTCGACCCCGGGCAGGAGGAGGCGCTCGCCAACGACGTGCCGGGGGCCTGGTGTGCGGCCACAGCGGAGTATTTTTCGCTGCACACCGGCAGCCCTGGCGCTGCCAATCCGCCGTGTCGCTGACGGCGACCCACGTCGGCGCGGATCGACTGGCCGGGGGGACCTGCGAGTGGCACCCTGGGATCGTCGACATGCGAGTCCTGCACGCCATCCGCACCCCGTGGGCGCCGTATTCGGTGATGTTCTCGAACGACGGGACGCGGCTCGCGGCCGGCGGCGGGGCCTGGTACGGCAACGGCGGCGTCGCGCTCGCGCGGCTGTCGACCGGCGAGATCGCGGTGACGCCGATGAGTCCGCAACGTCAGCCCGGCTACCCGACGGATCCGCCGACGGTCGCGGGCCTCTACTTCTCCGCCGACGATCGCCACCTGGTGGCCGCGACGCGGGGGTCGAGCCTGAGCCCTGGCCCGACGATCCTGTTCGGGGTCACCGATCTGGCGATCGCCCGCGAGGCCGCGTTCGTGCCCCGCCACGAGCCCAGGCGCAGCCGCGGGTGCGCCACCGGGGTGATGTTGACGGGCGAGCTGGCGCTCGTCCGTCACCACACGTCGTCGCTCGATGAGCTCGTGGCGGTGCGGCAGTTCTCGGAGCGGCTGGAGTGCCGCGGCGACGACACGCGACATCCCCTGACCCACTGCGGGATGGTCGTCCGCCGCGGATGGGTGTTCACCGGCGGCGGTGGCTCGCTCGGCCTGGCGGTCTGGCGCCCCGAGACGGGGGTTCGTGAGGCGGGGAAGGCCGCCGACGGCCTGGTCGCGGTGCCGCTGGCGAGCGACGAGCCGATCCAGCGCGTACACGTGCGAGGGGGCCGGCGAGTCACCGCGATCGCGGCGCTGCCGGGCGAGGACGGCTTTCTCACCGGCGGCCTCGACGGGGAGCTCGATCGCTGGTCGTTCGCGGAGACCCTGCAGCAGGAGCGGCTGCCGACGCCGGAGGGTCCTCCGGGCAGCATCGAGCCGGAGCTGCCGACGACGCCGGAGGTGCGCCAGTCGGTGGCGGGGCTGGCGTGGGCGACGTACTCCCGCGACAGCGTGGTCGGCATCGTCACGCTGTGCGACGGGGAACGCTGGGTCAGCGTCGACGCCGGCGGCCGGCTGCGCCTGTGGCGAGGCACGACCCTGCTCGGCGCGTGGACGCTGCCGGCTCCGGGGACGCCGCGCTCGCTCGCGGCCCACCCGACCGAGCCGTGTGTCGCGGTGGGGATCAAGCAGGGCGGGTTCGGCCGCCCGAGCTCGCTCGTGCTCGTGCTCGAGTGCTGAGGCGACGCAGGCGTGCCTGACGGCGGCCCTCGGACGAACATGTTTGAAAGGATATGTCCATTCGGTCATGCCCCGACGCGCATGACCGAAGGGGCATGCTCGTTCGGCCTCACGCGGGGTCGACGACGCGCCCGTAGAACAGCAGGACGCCGCTGCGGACGTCGCGGATGTAGAAGATGAACGGGCGATCGGCGATGAACGGGATCGGAGCGGTCTTGGCGTCGCCGACCGAGATCTCGATGGCGTTGGCGGCCGGGGCGTCGGCGCCGTGCTCCCCGACGGTGAGGCGGGCCCGGTGACGCACTGCCGACAGCGCCAGCTTCTTCTCGCCGGTCATGCCGCCGAGCTCGGCGCGGCGGGCGTCGAACACCCGCGCCGCCCCGAGCTTGTAGACGAACGGCGCGAGGTCGAGGTCGCTGTCGAGGCTGAAACGGGGCAGCTGCAGATCGACGGGGGCCGGCTTGGCGGCGTCGAGCCAGCTCTGCAGCCGCTCGAAGTCGAAGCCCTTCTCGACGTCCTCGAGGCCGCCGCGGGTCGCGGGCAGGAGGAGCACCATGCTGTACTCGCCGCCCCGGTACGGCAGCTCGACCAGGCGCAGCTTGCCGGCCAGGCCGAGGGTGGTGGACACGCGCTGGACGCTGCGCATCATCGGCACGGGCTCCCTGCGCTCGTGGCCGTAGAACATCACCGGCGCGGTGGCGGCGGGGTCGAAGCGCTCGAGCCAGTCGGCCTTGAAGGCGGCGGCGTCGGTGACGAGCAGGCGCGTGCCGGCGTCGACGGCGTCCGCGGCGACGATCTCGCCGATCTCGGAGCGGGTTTGCTCGCGCACCCAGCCGTTGATCTGCTCGCGCGCGCCGGCGAGGTCGCCCGCGAAGTCGAGCGGACCGAACGGCGCGGCGAACACCTTGCGCGTGAGGTCGAGGTACTCGGGCTTGAACTCGTACTTCTGATCGCCGAACAGGCGGCTCGCGGTCACCAGGGTGACGTGGTCGTGCTCGTGGTTCCAGCGCGCGGCCAGGTGGGCGAGCGCCGCGTGGACGTCGCCGGTCAGACCGTCGTGGTGCAGCACCTCGGCGAGCTCGCGGGCCGTCGTGCCGGTGCTGCCGGCCTGCAGCATCGCCAGCGAGACCGAGAGGCTCATGCCCGAGACGAGCAGGTTGCCGGGCTGCTTGGCGAGCTTGCGCTGGAGGTCGATGGTGAAGTCGTTGATGCTGCGCCCGAGCGCGTGCTTGAGCTCGCTGCTGGCCTTGCCCGCCGGCGGCGCGGCCTTGGCCGGCTCGGCCGGCTTGGCCTCCGCGGGCTTGGCCTCGGCGGCGGAGGCGGCCTTGTCGGCCGGCGCGTGGGTGGGGGTCGGCGGGGCCGTGGGAATGGCGGCCGAGGCTGCGACCGTGGCGATCGGGGCGGGCTCCGATTTCGTCGCCGTGGCGTCGCAGCCGACCAGCGCGACGCAGACGACGAAGGTGCGGGGGACTCGCTGCGACATGAGGAGGGATGGTGCCGCAGATCGCCGCGCACGAGCGCGCCTGCGCAGCGCTGGGGCCCGCCGACGTCGCCGCGGGGGGCCGCGCGCCCAGGGCCGCGGCGCGGCGCTCCCGATCCAGCAGACTCAGCCGTGGGCCGAACCAAACCGTGGGGGCATGCGCCCACGATGACCGCTATTGCGCGCGCGGCCGCTGCGCCCGCCCGCGACCGCGGCGTGGCCGATCTGGGTGATCGCGTCGCGAGGACCTCGTCTGCAAAAATGTCTCTTCGGACATGTCGTGCGCGTGCGCGGCGCGTGGAGTGGCCTGTCCTTTGGAGCAGGCGAGATGGTGGCCACCGCGGAGCGACGGACTGGCCTTCGGGACAGGCGAGAGCGCCGCGTGAGCAGCGGGCTCTCGGGCCAGGTTAAAAACTACTCGCAGTCGCCCCAGACCATGTGCGTGTGGCCCTGGGCCTCGGTCGACTCGAGGTCGAACTGGCCGCCGTCGTCGATGGCGAGGAAGAGCTCCGGCGTGAGGGTGATCGTGTGGTCGTGATCGGCGGCGCCCTGGATGCCGTAGGTGCGCAGCTCGCAGGCCTTCACGTCGCTGGTGGGGATCACGAGCTCGTGCGGGGCGTCTTCGTGGTTGTCCTTGATGACGACGTTGATGAAGTCCTTGGCCGCGCACCAGCCCTCGCCGCACACCTGGCCGGGGTCGGTGGTCGTGCTCGTCGCCTCATGCTCGGTGGTCGCGGTCGATGTGGTGAGCGAGCCGGTGGGGAGCGCGGTGGTGGTGATGTCGCCCGTGGTGGCGTCGGTCGTCGTACCGGTCACCGGGTCGGGTTCGCTCGCGGCGGTGGTGGTCGTCGAGGCCGAGGCGCCGGTGCTGTCGGCCTGGGTGGTCTCGGCGGTGGTTTCGCCCGAGTTCGGGCCACAGGCGAGCACGGCACAGACGAGCGCGATGCGAGCAATGTCAAGCGTAGGCATGCGAGGCAGCGTAGCTCGTGCGAGCCACCTCGGCGGACGGCTTGCTGCAATCCGGGCGCCCGTCGGGGGGCGGCGGTTGGCTGCTCGCGCTTGCAGGCGCGAAGGTGTCGCTGCCGTCGCGGCTCCGCCAGCGACGCTCGTGCGCCAAGACAATCGCGTTCGCGCGGAGGCGTGGCGTATCCCGGAGATAAGGGGAGCGCGGATTCACGGGGACGCCGCGGGTCCTGCGATCCGTCGCCGGCGCGTCGCCTTCCTTAGAAGTGATAGTCGAGCTGGTACGGCACGCAGGCGAGGTTGTCCGGGGTGTCGACGCGGATCCACAGCTTGGCGCTGTCGTCGAGGCCGCCGCAGTTGAGCTTTGGGGCCACGCTCGTCGGGCTGCAGCAGCCCTTCTGGCCCAGCGGGGCCGTCGAAGGGGTGGCGCCGTTGCAGTTGATGCTGGTGCTGCCGCTGCTGCACTGGATGTAGACGCAGACCTGGCCGCCGCTGCCGTTCTGTTGAAACAGGCTGCGCACCGGGTCGACGTAATTGAGGAAGGCGTCGTCGCCGGCGAAGGTGTACCAGTCGATGTCGTTGGCCCCCCGGATCGTGCCGCACACGAAGGAGCCGTCGTCGTCCGCGTCGGTGATGGTGCCGAGGTTCTGCGCGGTCTCCTGGTTGTCGTGCGGCTCCTGGCCGTAATCCTCGCAGGCGTCGGTGACCTGCTTGCACGGGCGGCAGGCGGCGTCGGTGTGGCAAAAGTGGGCGTCACCCGGGCCGCAGGCGGTGTGCATGGCCTTGGGGGTGTTGGTCGGGGTGCCGTCCTCGCAGGTGTCGTCGGTGCAGTCGTTGTCGTCGTCGGGGACGTCGGAGGCGTCGAGCATGACGACCGCGTCGCCCTGGTCGCACACGAACCGCTGGCAGTCTCCCGGCACCTGGTTCGGCGGGTCGTCGGCGAGGACGCTGTCGAGGCCGCCCTGGCCGTCGCACACGTCCTGGCGGCAGTCGCCGGGGGTGCCGGGCCAAGCTGTCCCTTCAGGCAGGTCGGCGACGCCGCAGGCGCCCTCGACGCAGGTGATCTGCTTGCACGGGCCCGGGTAGGGGCAATTGTTCGGGCACTGATCCTCGCCGGCGGTCGGGACGGCCTCGGTGGTCGAACCGGTCGAGGTGCCGGTGGTGGTGGCGGCGTCGGTGGGGTCGGTCGGATCGTGGTGGAACAGACAGGCGCCGGCGAGCGCCGTGATGATGATGCCGATCGCCGCTGGCCTGCCTCGCATCGCCACACCTCCCGGATCGTCGAGGATGCCCGCGAGGCCGGGCCGACGCGAGGGCCGCGTCGGGGGACGGCCGAGAGCGTGGCCGCGCGCGCGACGGTCGGGCCAGGTGGTGCGCCGCGGCGCCCGCCGCCTCGCGCTGGGCCTGCTGCTCGCAGGGACGGGCGCGAAGGTGGTGCTGGTGGGGCTGCGCGCGCTCGACGGGGCGGCGGCGGGGCTAACGACGCCGTGGGCGCTGCCGGCGATGCTTTTGAGGAGGTGTGGGCGGCCCTGGGCGCGCTGGCGATCGCGGCGGTGCTGGCTCGCGTGCGCGCGCTGAGGTCGGCGTGGGCGCTCCACGAAGTGGCGGGCTGAGCATCGCCGTCAACGTGCCGATCGCGCCGCTGACGTGGGCGTTGGTCGAGGCGACCGGCGGGGCGCCGTGGGACTGGAGTCGCCTACGTGACTGCCGGCAACGCGGCGGTGCGTGCGGTTGTTCGAGCTGCCGGCGAACCGGGGCGAGACGCGAGACCTGGCGGCAGGGCAGCCGGAGCGGCGCAGGCGTGCCTGCGCGACCTGACCGCCTGGGCGGCGAACAGCCGCGCGGCGCTGCGCCGGAGGACTGACGAGAGGGCGACGCGTAATCGGGGTTCGGTGCAAAGATCAATATGTCTCGAAGGACATGTCATGATGGTCATGCAAGATGGCGGCGATGACGGAACCGACGTCGAGGTGCCGGTCGGCACGACGGGTCAGAACACGAACAGACCGGCGAAGAAGCCCAGCTGCGTGGTAATTCTGCCTTCAAGGACGCCGATGACGCGCGCCTGGCCCCCGAGGATGCCCTTGACTCGGGTGCCTCGCTTCACGCCGAGGACGACGCCCAGGCGAGCGTCTGCCTCGAGGGCGATCGGCGTCGTGCGCCAGAGGAGGAGGCCGCCGCCGAAGTTGTAGAACAGACGATCGTGCGGGCCGCCGTATCCGAGCGCCGCGAAGTGGTGGCGATGGTACGCGAGCCCGTACTCGCCGCCCCAGCTGTGGAACGCAGTGAAGAAGTCGGCGCCGCCGACGCTGGCGCTCAACTCGTATCCGAGCGCAGTATTCCAGGCGAGACCGCGGGGGTCGAGGCGCGGGCGCAGCGAGCCTCCGAGGAACAGCGAGACTTCGCCGGACGGGACCCTCGCGCCGCTCAACACGCTCCAGTCGAGGCCATAGAGATTCGCGAACACGAGCCGGCGCGTCCGCTCCGGCGTCGTCTGCTCCGCGGGGCAGGATGGCGGCGCGGCGCCAGCCTGGGCCTGTCCCGAGACCATGGCCGAGAATGCGAGTACGAGGGGCATGAGCGAAGACACCATTCAGAGCACCGCGAGCGTCACGTTCACGTCGTGCCCCTCGTCCGACCATCCATTGACGCGAATATAGTACCGACCGCGCTTGAGGTCGAGGTGCAGCACTTCGCCGTCCTCTGCGAGCACGTCCGCGTCATCCCAGGGGCACCCGAAGCAGGGGCCCAGGCGAGCCCACTCCTGCCCGGAAGTGAAGAGCCCGAACACGTACCTGCCGTCCTGGGGCACCTCCACGGTGACCACCCGCGCGCTCGGCCAGGCCCCTCGCGGCCCGATCCCCCCGATGACACCCGGCGCGTCGCACTCGGTGCTCGCGGCCAGGGTCCACTCCCAGGGCTTCGACCACGGGTGCAAGGGCGCAGAACACTCGAGAGCCTGAAGGGCAAAGTCGTCCGCAGCGCACGGCGGCGAGCCCTGCATGAATTCCGCGACCTCCTCGTGCAGGTCGGCGGCAAAAGCCGCGCGAAAACTGGCCGCGATCCGGTCGGTCGTGAAGGGCCAGGACAGGGAGCGGTAAAACTCGCGGAAGCGTGCGGGCCCGTGACGGGTCAAGAGGTACATCACGAAGAGCCCCGCGGCCGCATAGTTTACCGAGGCGGAGCCTCGTGCCGAGAGGGTCGAGAGAGGATTGAAATCGGGAGAGATCGATCCTGTCACATAGCGGGAGCCGGTATTGGTGAGCGGAAACCAGTCCATGGCCACCGCGATGCCTTCTTTGAAGAAGGGCGCCGAGCTGTGTCCTCCGACCACGAGGTGCACCAATTCATGCGGAAGGATCGGATCGAGGCTCCAGGCGTAATGCGTACTGACAGCGTATCCTTCGCGGATCTCGCCCTCGTCCGTCGCGTCCGTGGCGATGATGTCTTCGGGCGCCAGCCAGGCATAACGCAGCGGTTCAGGTGCGGTCGCAAGCAAGTGATCTTCGAGGAACGGGATGAGCCGGTCGAGGTACTCGACGTTTCCTGCGCACGGATGAAGTGATGCGCTGTGCTCGTAGAGAATGCGGTCGCCCTGGATCTGCTCGAGCTCGGGCAGGCATCCAGCGCTGAACAGGAGGGTGGACAACCAGAATCGCGTTCGTGCCCACATGGCGCGAATGTTAGCACGACGGGCTTCGCGTCGGGGTACACGCAACGAGCTCGGCCGCCGCGCAAGGCTCCCGAGCGAGCCCGTGCGCGGTGCGTGCAGTGCGAACCGCTATTGCCGGGTGTGGGCGACGCCTCGCAGCTCGAGGGTCAGCGGCGGGGTGACGGCGGTCCAGGTGAGGCCGTCGGGGCTGTAGGTGATGTTGCCGCCGACGCCGACGGCGACGTGGCGCTGGCTATCGCTGGCGACGTCGTTCAGGTTGGTCATGAACGGGGAGGGCCGCGCGATCCAGGTGATGGCGTCGGCGGAGGCGAGGATCTGGCCGCCGCCGCCGACGGCGATCCAGCCGCCGGGGCCGTACGTCATGCCGCGGGGGTCGGCGGCGAGGTTGAACAGCGGGGTGTAATTCCAGGTCAGGCCGTCGCCCGAATAGGCGCTCTTGATCGGGCCGAGCATGGCGAAGTTGGGGGCGCCGTGGCCGAGGGCGCTGTAGCGATCGCCGGTGGGGCTGCCGTCGACGCGCTGGACCCAGCCGACGCCGTCCTGCCAGTTGAAGGCGCCGAAGTTCATGACGTCGGCCTGGTAGTTGCCGATGGCGACCAGAGTGACGCCGTCGCCGGCGAGGTCGACGAGCATGTGCTTGGGCATCGGCAGGTCGGGCCGGGTCCAGGTGATGCCGTCCTCCGATTCGAGGGTCTCGGCGCCGGCGCTGTAATCGCCGCCGACGGCGATAAAGCGCGTACCGTGCCAGCGCACCGCGTAGAGGTCGCGCGACGAGGGGCTCGAGGAGGCGCTCCATTCGCTGCCGTCCTCGGAGTGGAGGATCTTGCCGGCCTGGCCGACGGCGACGTACATCTCGCCGCCGTAGGCGACGTCGTTGAGCGCGGTGGTGATGCCGGACGTGGAGATGACCCAGTCGGCGCCGTTGGTCGAGCGCACGATGGCGCCGCCGTCGCCCACGGCGATGAAGAGGTCCTGGCCCGCTTGCGTGCCGGTGTCGCTGTCGCTGTCGGTCTCGCCCGCGGGCGGGAAGAAGATGCAGCCGGAGACGGCGAGGACCAACGACGCGACGACGACACGGAGCATGGCCCGGCAAAGCTAGCCGCGCGGGCTGCGAGTGTCGAGGCGCGGCTCGGCGCGCGGGTCGCCGCCCGCTCGCGCAATGCTGCGAGCGTGCATCGCCGCGATGTGAGGCGAGGGGTCGATGCGGCCGGGAATAAGGGCGGAGGGACGCCGGTGGGCGCGGCCGCACGAGCGACGGCGAATTCCCGATCCGCGACAGCCTACGAGCGGCGACGGGGGGCGGGGAGGTTGTCCGGTCGGGCCGCTCCGAGGTCGAGGCGCAGCGCTTCGCTCGCGCTCCGCCCGAGGTTGCGACGCGAGGCGCTCACGCTCCGCCCGGGGCGGCGGCTCGCGGCGCATCGGCCTCGCTCCGTCGCGGCGGCTCGCGGCGCGACGCCTGGTCCTAGCCGGTGGCCTGGGGGAGGCGGCGGGGGCGGCGGTAGGGGGTGTTTTCCAGCGGGTTCTCGCCGACCAGAGAGGGGCCGAGGAGGTGCTCCATCAGGTTGAGCAGCTCGATGCGCTCCTCGTCGGTGCCGCGGGCGCGGGCGAGGTCGTAGATGAAGGCCGGGACGGTCAGCGCCATGAACATGGCGACGAGGCCCAGCTTGGCGCCGGTGATGCCCGTGAGGCCGAGCCAGGCCAGGCTGGTGGCCCACATGATCCAGAAGCTGGCCTGGCGGGCGAACGGGCCGCGCGTGAAGCGGAGCTGCACGGCTGTCCCTTGGGGCATGGGGACGAGCTCGGCGTCGAGGGTCATGCGCCGCATGACGGCGGGCCCGGTGTCGACGGCCCCGGCGGTGAGGTTCTGGCAGACGCGGAAGTTGCGCGGGCCGAGCTCGGCGAGGAACCGGCGGCGGGTGCGGCTGCGGGCTGGATAGCCCTCGACGACCTGGATGTCGGCGTCGCCGCGGAGCCGCGCCAGGACCTCGGCGGGCGCGAGGTCGACGCGATAGGTGAGCGCTTCGGGCAGGGCGCGCAGGGGCACTTGCGCGGGAGTATTGGCGATTTCTCCGGCGCTCGCCACCCGCCCGGCGCCGGCGCGCGGACAGCGGGCGTGCGGCCGCGTGCGCGGACGGCTCAGGTGCGCGCGACCCGGGCGTTGCGGCGCGGGCCGGCGGAGGCGGCCGGGGCGCGCTTCCACGGCCACCACGACTTGCGCGGGGGCTCGGCGGAGCGCTGGCGGCGGTCGGTCCGCGCGGGGCGCTCGGGGGCGGGGGCGCGGCTGCGCTGGTCGCTGATCCGCCACGGGCGCGGACGGCGGGAGATCGAGAGCAAGACCCCGGTGGCGCCCATGCTGACCAGCAGCGAGGAGCCGCCGTACGACAGGAAGGGCAGGGTGATGCCCTTGGCCGGGATCACATCGAGGACCACCGAGATGTTGATCAAGGCCTGGAAGCCGAACAGGGCCGACAGCGCGACGGCGAGGTAGGTGCCGAAGCGATCCGGTGCGCCGCGCGCGGCCACGAGCCCGCGCCAGACCAGCAGGCAGAACAGGCCGATGACCGTCCACACGCCGACCAGGCCGAGCTCCTCGGCGATGCTGGCGAGGATGAAGTCGGTGTGGTTCTCGGGCAAAAACCCGAGCTTCTGCCGGCCGGCGCCGAGGCCGAGGCCCCACGTGCCGCCCGAGCCGACGGCGATCAGCGATTGCTGGATCTGGTACGACTGCTCGCCCGAGAGGAAGTCGAGCAGGCGGCCCTTGCGGAAGCCGACGCCGACGATCTGCGACCAGGCGAGCGGCGCGGCCAGCATCATGGCGGCGACGACGTAGGTGATCCGCGTGCCGGCGACGAACAACGCGGTCAGCGTCACTGCGCCGAGGAGGATGGTGGTGCCGAGGTCCTTCTCGAGCAGGACCAGGACCATGGTCAGCGAGGCGACCAGCAGCGGCGGGAGGAAGCCGGCCTTGAAGCGGCGCACGCGCTCGCCCTGGCGCGCGAGCATGGCCGAGAGGAACATCGCCAGGAACACCTTGGCCAGCTCGCTCGGCTGGATGTTGATGCCGGGCGCGCGGATCCACCGGCGGGCGCCGTTGACCTCGTCGCCGACGGCGAGCACGGCGAGCAGGCCGAGCAGGCCGATGCCCATCAGGTGCGGGGCGAAGCGGCGGAAGATCCGGTAGTCGAGCCGCGACGTGAGCACCATGACGCCGGTGCCGAGCGCGAACAGCACGCTCTGGCGGCCGAGGAAGTACTCCCAGTCGTGGTAGCGCACCCGCGCGGTGTAGACGCTGGCGCTGTAGACCATGACGAGGCCGAGGCAGGCCAGCGACATGGCGGCGAAGAACAGCCACGGGTCCATCGCCCGCCGCTCCTCGCCGCCGTCGGCCGCGACGAGCGACGGCGAGCCGTCCGCGGGCTCGGCGACAAGGTCGCCTCCCGGGTCCGGGGCCGCGGTCTCGTTCGGGGTCACGCCCAGGCCCTCGCACATGTGCGCGCGCGAGGCGAGTTTTCGGCGCAAACCGGGGGGGGCGCAGGTGCGCAGCGCCAGGTTGACATCCTGGCGTGTCAACTTGACCTCCGCGCGTGCCCAAATGGCGCCGGCGCGGCCCTGGAGGGGCTTTTTGACGATGAACACGGGGCCTTGCGCGAGCCGGGGGGGTCGCGTCATCCTCACGAGGTCCATGCAGCTCCCGCGTCGTCCGCTCCACGGCCTGTGCGTCGTGCTCGCAGTCTCGCTGATCGCGCCGCCCGTGGCCGCCAAGCCGGCGAAGAAGCAAGACGCGCCGGTCGGCACCGCGAGCACGAGCCGCCCGATCGACCCCGACATGCCCGACGCCGGCGACGAGGCGATCCCCGACGCGCCGCTCGAAGAGGGCCAGGTCGCGCCCGGGGCCCGGGCCACCTCCGGATCTGGCCCGAAGAACAGCTCGGGCATCACGATGTCGCGCAAGCCCAACGTCGGCAGCGACACCCTGGCCCTCCAGTTCGACGCCGAGGCGTCGGCCCGCTTCGACGAGGGCAACTACCGCGAGGCCGCCCGCATGTGGGTCAAGGCGCTCGACGCCCTGTCCGAGAACGAGTCCAACCACTCGGTCCGCTCGGCCATGCTGCTCAACGCGGTCACCGCCTACGAGCAGCTGTACGTCGAGTCCGGCGAGGTCGAGATGCTCAAGCGCGGGCAGCTCATCATCTCGGACTACCTCCGCTCCTGCAAGAAGCGCTACGGCTCCGCCTGCGACCGCTACCAGGAGACCATCGACGCGCGCAAGCGCCTCGAAGAGGTGATGAAGCGGATCGAGGAGGCCCAGCCGAAGATCAAGAAGATCCCGCCCGAGATCGACACGGCCCCCGGCGGCCGCCCGTACAACCGCGCGATCGTCCAACCCTCGGCCCCGGCCTGGATCGGCGCCTCGTTCGCGGTCGGCGTGGCGATGATCGGCGGCGGCGTGGCCCTGGCCTACTGGTCCCGCACCAACCCGAAGTTCAAGGAGTCCGAGGAGGTGCCGGTCGTCAGCGAGTCGCAGCGGATCCGCTTCCGCGAGGAGGGCGATACGGGTGACACGGGCGATACGGGCGACACCGGCGACACCGGCGACAGCGGGACCGGCGGCGCGACGATCGGCGGGACGCAGATCGAGCTGGCCCCCAAGGTCCGCGGCGACCTGGCCCTGGCCGCCGGCGTCTTCCTCGCCACCGCCGGCCTCGGCCTCATCATCATGGGCTCGGTCAAGCTGGCCAAGCACCGCAGGATCAACCGCGAGCGCGCGTCGAGGCTGTCGCTGTTCCCGACGCTGAACTACGGCGGCGGCGGGCTCGGCCTCAGCGGCAAGTTCTGAGGCGGTCTTCGCGGGGCGAGGGGCTGTCCTCCCGGACAGGTGCGAAGGGGCATGTCCTCGCGGGCAGACGAGTTGGCTGTCCTTCGGGACAGGTGCGAAGGAGCATGTCTTCACGGGCAGGCGCGGGGCGCGGCCTGGCAGACGTGTGCTCTCGGACGGGTGTGAACGGTCCGTCGCGGCGGGGCTCGCCGGCGTGTTCTTTCAGACATGAACGAGGGCCGTCCGGGCGGCGGGGCCGTGCTCGGCACGTGCTCTCCAGAGCCGTGCGAGGGCCGTGAGGTGTCGCGGCCGCCTGCCTGGCTCGATGCGGCCAAGCCCCGGCAGAGGCCGCCGGGCGGGCTTCCGCGCGGCGCGGCCCGGTGCTAGCTTCGCGGGCGATGGAACTGCGGACGATCAGCGAGAGCCGCTGCTTCGGCGGCGTACAGGGGACCTACAGCCACGCGTCGGCGACGACCGGGACGGAGATGCGCCTGTCGGTGTTCGTGCCCGAACAGGGCCGCTCGCGCGCGCTGCCGGCGGTCATCTACCTGTCCGGGCTGTCCTGCACGGAGGAGAACTTCACGGTCAAGGCCGGCGCCCAGCGCTACGCGGCCGAGCTCGGCCTCATCGTGGTCGCCCCGGATACGAGCCCCCGCGGGCCCAACGTGGCCGACGACCCGGCGTACGACCTCGGCCAGGGGGCAGGCTTCTACGTCGACGCGACCGAGACGCCGTGGGCGCCGCACTTCCGCATGTACTCGTACGTGGCCCAGGAGCTGCCGGCGCTGGTCGCGGCCCACTTCCCGCTGCGCCCCGGGGCGCTCGGGATCATGGGCCACTCGATGGGCGGCCACGGAGCGCTGACCCTCGGGCTCCGCGAGCAGGCGACGTTCGCGTCGGTGTCGGCGCTGGCTCCCATCGCCACGCCGTCGCAGGTGCCGTGGGGGATCAAGGCGTTCTCGGCGTACCTGGGGCCCGAGACGCAGCGCTGGCGCCCGTACGACGCGACGGCCCTGGTCGAAGACGGGCACCGCCGCGCCGATACGATCCGCATCGATCAGGGCGAGGCGGACAAGTTCCTCGGCGAGCAGCTCCGCCCGGAGGTGTTCGCCGAAGCCTGCGCGCGCGCGGGTCAGACGGTCGAGCTGCACCGCCACGCGGGCTACGACCACGGGTACTTCTTCGTGGCGACGCTGATCGGCGAGCACCTGCGCCATCACGCGGAGCTGCTGGCGCGCCGCTGACTTCGCTGCTAGCGCGGGGTCTGTCCGATGGGACAGGCCGCGCGGCAGCGCTCGAAGAGCCCTGGCGACGAGGTGAAGGTGCGGCCTGTCCGAGCATGGGCCGTCATGTGGTTGCGAACGTAGGAATCGGGAGACTCACGAGCGATACCGAGGTCCTCGACCGGCGCAGGTGGCCGGGGGTTCACGGCACAGAGAGCACCACTTCGGACGGTTTATCCGCAGTGACCTGGACCGTCGTGCCGCGGGCCAGCAGTTCATCGCGGTCTGGAAAAGGGCCCGGAGCGATCGGGATGACGGTGAGCTCACCCGCCGGCGCACCCGCAAGGGTGAAGGCTCCAGCGGCGTCGGTGTAGAGATTCCCACCGACAAGCCGGCCGGTGGCGTCCAGGACCCAGACTTTGAAGCCGGGCCGCGGCTGCCCGTCGCCATCCTGCACGCGGCCGTGTAGCGAGGTCCGACCGGCGAAGGTCAACGCCACTTCGGGAACATCGCCCGTGGTAGTGACGCGGGCGGCGCGGCGGGCGGTGCCGAAGCTCTGGCTGCGGGCGCTGAAGGTCCGTGCGCCGACCGGGACGCGGTCAAGACACCAGCGCTCGGTCCCACTGGCGAAGGTCTCGCCGCCGCCAGCGTCGGTGTCGATCGTAAAGTTCTCTGTTACAGGTACATCGGCCTTCACCACGCCGCAAACGCGCCGCGTCGCCGGGAACCGCAGCGTGAGTGGTTCTCCGGGCTTCACTTCTGTCTGCTTCAGCACTGCGCCGTTCCGGGCAGTCACCTGGACGGTGTAGGCCGTGCCTCCCGGGACTTGGACGGTGAAACGGCCGTTCTCGTCGGTGAGCGTTCGCTGGCGCTCGAAGCTCACCATCGGATTGGTCACGGTGACGAGCGCGTCTGGTTCGGCGCTCGCGTCGTCATTCTCGACCCGACCGGTCAGCGGAGCGAAGCCCTCAAGATCGACGACGAAATCGGCTTCCGCATTGTCGCGCTCGCCCAAGTCGACGACGAGGCTCTCCGCGAGTTCGCCGGCACTCGCGCGCTCGCCCAGGCCCTCGGAGCGCTGGACGACTACCTCGTGCGGGATGCGTTCGAGGCCGGAGAGGGTGTAGCGGCCGTCCTCGTCCAGGTGCGCGGTCTTGGCGGCAAAGTTGCCGATCGCTCGAGCCACGACCGTGAGGCCCGGGGGCAACGCGCCAGTACGGGCTCGCACGCGTCCGCTGACCACCCCCCCGCCGGACGCCGGGAACTCAAGTACTACCGGCGGGGGGTCATTCTTCTCAGAAACTTCCAGCTCGAGCTTCGTGCCGTTTGTATGCTGCGGGTGATAGGGCACGAGCGAGGCGACGCCCGGTTGCACAGTCGCCGCAAATTCACCGCGATCGTCGGCGTCGGCGCCAATGTGCCCCCACTCCCCCTTGAGCTCCACATGGGCCCGCGGCACCGGGTCGCCGCGGTGGTCGCGGATCACGCCTCGTAACGTCCGCCCGACCTCGACCTCCCAAACCGCCTCGAGTTTCATCTCCTCACCCAGTACCCACGGCTCCGGCACGCGCTGGATATGACCGGGGCAGCGGATACGCACCTGGTAGACTCCAGGCTCGACGCCGCTGAGGCTCGCAGTACCGTCCGCATCAGTCATCGCTCGTCGCTGGATGTCTCCAGCCACGTCGAGGAACTCGATCTGCGCGGAGGCGCAGGACCCCCCTGAAGGCCGCACCCGCACCTTCGCTGTGAGTGTGCGGCAAGGGCGAGCGGTGATCGTGATGGGTTCGGAGGTCTCGCCGAGGCCGAGCGCGACGATCGGCTCGGCGCTGCCGCACCACCCATCGCTACGGACGTAAGGCTTGTAGCGACCGGGATCGAGCCCGCGAAGTTCGAAGCTGCCGTCCGTTGCAGTCTCGGCGTCGGGGATCCCTTCCTCGTGCAGATGCAGCGCCAGCCCTGCCAGGGGCGCCCCCGTATCGCTCCTGACGACGCGCCCACGCAGCACGGACTCGGGCGAGAGCCACAGCGTCAGCGGTGTCTGTGGCGGAAGGGCGTAGTTCGAGTCGACGGTGTAGCCGTTGGCGAACGCAGAAACGAGGACGGACGACTGCGGCGGCGCCCAGAGCTTGAAATTGCCGTCCTCGTCAGTAAGCGCGCGACCGCCAAGGTCGTCGATCACCAAGGCGCCGCTGATCGTGCCGCCGGCGACGTCGCGCACAACCCCACGTACTGGCACCCCACGGACCTGCAACGTGAAGTCGAGCCCCTCGCGTACCTCCCCAAGCCGCAGCGAGATCCAAGGTTGCGTCGGCGTCTCGCGGTGCTGGACAACCAAGTAGCCCTCGGCCCCGGCGGACACCCGGTAGCGTCCCGGCATGAGGCCATCAACGCGGTACTTGCCATCCTCCGAGGCAGCAACACAGCGCTCGAACAGCTTGAACAGTGACACCCGTCCCCAGCTCTTGCGATCCTGTATCAACTCGGCGGGCTGGACGCACACCTGAGCCGGCGGCAACGCGCCGGCCCCGACCGCCACGCGTCCGCTGATCGCCGCCGCCTGGAACAGTTCGGTGGCCCCACTGTCTGGCGGGGCCGCCGTGCCAGGCTGGACGCGTGCCTCACTCACCGTGTCCGGCGTCGTGCCGTCCGGCACGCCCTCCCGCTGGCCCCAGACCCAGTACGAGAGAGCGAACAGAACGAGCGCCCCGACGAATACTCCGAGCTGCTTACGCACAGGTCACGGCCCTGAACAGGTACCGTTGATACACGCATCTTCGTCGTTTGTACCGTGGCACGTGAAATTGCCGCCGGCCGCAATGCACGCGGCGATCAACTCGTCGCAAGTCTTCACGTCGGTGCAGCGCTCCCACGCCCAGGCAGTTTGAGGTGCAGCAAATCCAGCCGCAATTCCGGTTATGGCAGCGAAGACGAGAAGGGACCTCTTGAATCTGAACATGGCTCATGTTCCTTCGGCCTGCCGGCGCCGGCAAAACGGTTATGCCGGACATTACGACAGGGGCTGCCCTTACCGATCACCCACTTGCACACGACGTGAGAAGGTTCGCCAGCGGCCGCGGTGAGGAAGTTGCCGAAAACCTGCACATGCGAGCAACGTCACGGGGCGATACTGCCCTGCAAGGCGTCGGCGCTGACGATCGCCCCAGCGCATTCGCAGCGAGCTCGACGCGGTTCGGTATGCAGCACGGCGGGCAGTGCGAGCTGTTCGCGCCGTCGAGCTTCAAGCGGCGACGCAGGCGCGGCCATTCCACGAGCAACGCACGCTCTTCCACGGCGGCGGCTTCGGCGAAGGTGGCAGCGTCGAGCTCGACGGCGGGCCCGCCTCGGCCGGACACCTTGATGCTCCCGGCCGCGTCTGCTCGAACAGGACATGGGCGGCGTCGGTGCCGAGGATCCAAAGCCCCGGCCGGACCTCATCCAAGGTGGCCTTTTTCTTCCGCGTCGCGCCCCTGCGCTCGCGACGGGCGGGCTTCGGCGGGGCAGAGGCGGGCGGGTAGGGCGGCTCGTCGCGGGGGGCCGTCTCGAAGCGGCGATCCTTCCTCCACATCTGAACGCGAGCGCGCAACGATCCTCAGCCATGCCTGTCTCATCGGACAGGACACACCTTCACCTCACCGCGAGGGACGGCTAGTGGTTCAGGCGCGAGCGGGTCCCGGAGCTCGGCTTGGCCGACTGTCACCGCCATAAGAGAGCTCCCGGAGGACGGGGGCCGGGGCGCCCTGGCACCGAGTTTGCGCAGGACGAGGCAACTGCAGTCTCGAAGCGCGCCAGCCGTCACGAAGTCCGAGCAACTGTCTGAGGGGACAGGGCGCCCCGGACACCGGCCCCGCGACCCTCGCCGCGCATCCATCCGGGACCCGCTCGCGCCGTGCGACGCTCGTCGCGCATTGATTGGGTGCGACGCTCGTCGCGTATCGAGCGGGTGCGAGGCTCGTCGTGCATCGAGCGGGTGCGAGGCTCGTCGTGCATCGAGCGGGTGCGACGCTCGTCGTGAATCGATGGGGTGCGACGCTCCTCGTGCATCGATGGGGTGCGACGCTCGTCGCGTATCGATGGGGGCCTGCTCGCGGCGTGTGGCTCACCGGCGCCGCGAGCATCTGTCCCATCGGACAGGTCTCAGGACAGGCACGCGCGCTCGGGTCAGACCGGGCAGCCGGGCTCGCCCATGTCGCAGCAGAGGCAGACGGACGTGCCCATGTCGTCGCCGCAGAAGCCGTGGTCGTAGAGGTTCATCATGGCGTCGCCGACCTCGGTGCACTGGACGAAGCAGTCGAACGCGGACAGCTTGCCGTAGATGCAGGTGTTGAGGTTGGTGTCGTCGGCGCAGGTGGCGGGGTCGGTGTTCTCGCAGGCGGTGCCGGGGCCCTCGCCGCAGAAGAATTCGACCGACTTGCCGTTGTCGATGCAGCCGTAGGCGAAGTCGTAGCCGTCGAAGGTGCAGCTGTCCTTGGCCAGGTTGGGCTCGAGGATCCAGTTGCCGTTGTCGCAGCGGTAGACCTCGCTGCCTTCGGGGCCGCAGGCCTCGGTCATCGTGCACCAGAACTGGCCGTTCTGGCAGCGCTCGTCCGGCGGCGGCTGGGGCCCCGTGCACTCCTCGCCGCCGGTGGTGGTGCTCGTGCCCTCGGAGGTCTCGGCGGTGGTGCTCGTGCTCTCGGTGGTCTCGGCCGTGGTCGAGGTGGTGGCCGGGATCGTGGTCGCGTCGCTGGTGGTGGGGCCGGTGGTGGTGGTGCTCGGCTCGGTGGTGGTCGGCTCGAGGGTGGTGGTGCCGACGCTCGAGACCGTGGTGGTGTCCTGGACGGGACAGCAGGACAGGTCGTTGGGGTCGTCGGTGCAGTACTCGAAGCCGTCGTTGCAGTAGCAGGTCTCGCCGTCGAGGTACGAGTTCGGGTCGTCGCACACGAACTCGCCGGTGTCGGAGTCGGAGGTGATCGTGGTGTTGCCGCCGGTGATGATGCAGGCCGGCGAGAGCGCCAGAAGGGCCAGGAGCGCGATTTTGCGAGGTAAGCGAGCCATGGCGAAATAAATGACACAACCAGCCGCGCGCGTCAGGGCAATTTATCGCCCGTGTCGCACAGGAAGCGGAAGCTGTAGCCGCCCGGCTGCGGCAGGGCCTTGTAGCTCTTCACGCTGCCGTCCTGGTTCCACTGGTAGAGCATCGAGCAACCGGAGCAAGCGCCGATCACGTCGGGCTCGCCGACGCCGACGGCGACGTCGCTGACGTACCAGGCCGCGTCGTCGCCGGCGCGCCACTCGGGGCAGTCGAGCTGGTTGAGCGGCGCGTCGGTGCAGCTCTCGCCCGGCGTGGTCGGATAGATCCCCAGGACCTGCAGGTACTCGGCGCCGCTCCACACCGTGCCGCCGCCGACCGGCTCGAGGTTGTCGCCGGTGGCGACCTGATAGGCGACGTCGAGGTGCGCCGGGCTGCGCGGGACGAGCAGCTGCATGCCCCAGTCGGCGCAGGCCGCCTCGGCGGCGCTGGCGGTGGCGGGGCTGGGGTTCATGTCGCCGGCGATGTCGACCTTGAGGAAGGTGTAGCCGCCGCCGTCGCTGCTGGCCTCGAGCGCGCACCAGACGTCGATCGGGCTCATGACGCCGTCGCGGCGGATGGTGTAGACGCCGCTGGCGGCGTCGGGGACGGCCGCGAGCCACTCGAGGCAGCTGTGGGCGTACTTGCAGGTGGGCAGGCAGTCGGGGCCGTCCTCGCAGTCCTCGAGCTCGGGGTCGACCTGGCCGTCGCCGCAGCCCGGGGCGGCGGCGCTGCAGTCGACGGCGCAGCTGCCGTAGCTGCCGTCGTTGACGCCGTCGTCGCAGACCTCGCCGGCCTTGAGCAGGCCGTCGCCGCACACGCCGAGGCGACAGCCGAGGGTGCAGTCGCCGTCGTCGGCGTTGTCGGGGCCGGCGTCGCACTCCTCGGCGGCCGGGTTGACGAGGCCGTCGCCGCAGGTGGCGTTGCGGCAGCTGGCAGTGCAGTCGGCGTCGTCGGCGTTGGCGGGCCCGAGGTCGCACTGCTCGTCGGCGTCGACGAAGCCGTCGCCGCACACGGGATCGGCGGTGGTGACGGGCGGGGCCTCGGTCGGGTCGCTGGCGCTCTGGCCGGGGACGCCGGTGGTGTCGGTGGGGTCGGTGTCGCCGGTGACGGTGCCGCTGCTCTCGGCGGCGTCGTACGGGTCGAGGCAGGCCGGCAGGGCGAGCGTTGCCGACAGCGAGAGCGAGAGACGCGACGCGGTGCGCATGGGCAGGACCGATTTGTCCACGAAGTGCCGGCGGCGACAAGGGCGAAGCGGCGCCGCGGCGGCCTCCGTTTCGCGGGGCGCGCCCGCGCGGGGCGTGAGGTCGCGGCCATGCCGGTGTGGTGAGCGAGCGATCGAGGCCGACGCTGGAGCCGCTGGCGTGGACAGGACCGGCGCGCAGCCGAGGGGGCCGGGGCGCGTGCCTCGTCTGCACGGCTCACGATCTCCACAGCTCGCCGAGGCCATCCTGTCCGTCAGGGCTGCCGTCCTCCACGCTGCCTACGAAGCCCATCCCCGAGCGCTTCGTCCGCGGGCACCCGTGCCGGCCTCGCCCCGCGGTCGACATCGACCCTTCGCGCCGCCCCGATCGCGGTCCTCGCGAGCACGACGTCATGTCCTTGCGGACAGGTGCATCACGACCGATCCGTCGCCGAGCTGCCAGGACTGCGAGATCTCACGCTCACTCATTCAGGCCAGCGCCTTGTCTCAAAGTTATGGACAGGCCGCCGCCGGCGGTGCAGCCGCGCTGCCGTTGCTCGCGCTCGCATCGCACCTCCGTGCTCGTCATGCACGGCGAGACCGTGGCGGAACCCGCGGGCCGCCTGCCGGCGTGCGACAGACCGCTGCTACGTGAAAACGACCTGGACGGCAGTGAGCAGGAACTCGAACAGTTGGTCGTCGCCGCTGAACGGGTACTCCACGTCGGCGATCGTCACGGTGCCCGAGAAGGTGGCGCTGCGGGTCGAATCGAACTCGAGGACGTTGACCAGCACTCCGTCCAGGTTGTCGTGCGTGGTGATCTTGTCTTCGGCGACCTCTCCGACTCCCTGCCATGTGACGGCGAACGCGACCTCCACGGGCTCCGGCTCGGCCCCGTTGTCGAACGATTTTTTCGTGGCGAACGTGAACGAGGCCGCTCCTCCGGCCAGGCTCACGGCGAGCTCCTCCGGCGGAATCTCCCCGCTCACGAATCCACTATTGATCGTGGTGCCTTCGCAAGTGTTTCTCACGAACACCCGCGCGGTGAACGATGCGGAGTCGGCCGCGTCGCTGCCGGGCAGCTCGTCGGCTTCCTGAACGGAGATGTCGAAGACCCGCCGCTCGCAGCTGTCTTCGCTGAACGTAAAGGCTCTGGCGAGGCTGACATGGGTCCTGAAGAGTTGCTGTTGGGGCTTCGCCGAGGCGCTCGCCGTGATCAGGAGCGCGCAGCCTGCCGCAACCATCCATGAGTTCTTCATCGAGCCTCCGGTCCGCCAAAGGTAGCACCTGTCCCCGCAAGACCCGTGAGCCGCTGCCCGATGTTCGTGTCTCGCGTCACGTCGGCGTGCCCACGGCCGGCCGCGACCTGTCCTCGACGACAGCTCATCATCGAAGCCCGAGAGCGCTGACGCGGGGCCATGGAGACGGCGGGCACAGAGCGGCGGAGCGGGGCACTCGCGACGACTGAGTGTCTTCGGGTGCCGCTTCGGAGCGACGTGCTCGAGCGCTCGGACGCACGCGCGCCGCGAGCACGGGCTCGCGGCGCGCGGGAGGGCGTCAGCGGGACTTGACCTCGAAGCCGAGGGCGCGGCGGGCACCGACGTAGGCGGGGCTGACCGCGAACACCAGCAGGTCGCGCAGGTCGGCGTCGTGGGCGGCGCGGGCCTTGAGAGCGGCGCTGCGTTCACCTGGCTCTTGGGGCAGGCCGAGGATGTCGAGGGCGGCGCCGAGGTTGCGCGACAGGCACAGGCCGACGCGATCGCCGGAGCGCTGGACCCATGCACGCCAGTCGCGGCTGTCGAAGCCCTCCTGCTCGCGCTCCTTGAACTGGCTGCTGAGCTGACGCGCGAGCCGGATCGGCAGCTTGCGCGCGAGGGTCTGGCCGAGGCGCGCGGCGAGGTCGACCTCCTCGCGGGCGCGCACGCGCCGGGTGTGGCGCGGGTGGAACGCCTGCAGGGCGGCCGCGAGGACGCCGGCGAACAGCGGCTTGGGCAGGCCGGCGACCAGGATCGCGGCCGGGCGGGTGAAGAACAGCGCGCGACCGAGGGCGAAGCGCAGCCGCGGGGCGGTGGTCTCGGCGCGGGCGGCCGGGCCGACCATGATCACCGGCGGGTGCACGCACGAGACGCTGGTCCAGCCGCCGTCGACGCGGCCGTCGGGGATCAGCTCGACGTCGGCGATGCGCACGCCCTGGGCCGGCATCTGCGTGCCGAGCTCGGTCCACACCTTCCACAGCAGGGTGTCCTTGTCGGTCTCGGCCTCGATCCAGGCGGCCTCGCTGAACTGCGGGCGCGGCAGCTCCTCCGCCAGCAGCTCGGCGGCGCCCTCCCACAGGGCGGTCATGGCCGGGACGACGCCGGCGTCGGCCGGGGCTGGCTCGACGACGGTCGACGGGTCGAGCTTGCCGCTGCGCACCGACAGCAGCTCGTGGCTGGTGAGGAAGGCGCCGGCCTCGGCGTGGCCGGGGCTGACGATCCGCAGCAGCTGGTGGATGGCGTGGGCGCGGTCGCGTTCGCCGTGGTCGGCGCAGTGACGGGCGAGGGCGGCCAGGCTGGCCTCGTCGAGCGGGTCGAGGTGGAGCAGCGCGTCGGAGTTGCTGCGCACCTGCGGGCCCTGGATCTTCTCGTCGACGTAGAGCCGCGCGAGCTGCCGCCGCGGGGCCAGGCCGAGGCCGGCGGGGTCGAGCTCGGCGGCCCGCTCGAGCAGCCGGATCGCCTGCGCGGGGCGGCTGTCCTTCGGGTCAGGCGGTGGCTCGGCCTGGACCACGAGGTCGGCCAGGCGGACCAACAGGCGCTGGCGATCGCGGGCCTCGCGTGGGTCGCCGGGCGGCTTCTGGACGCTGTCTCGGGCCAGGTAGGCGCGCACCGCCGGCTCGATCTCGTCGACCTCGCCGGCGGCCCGCAGGGCGTCGACGAGGCCGTGGATCGGGGCGGCGGCGTCGGGCAGGAGCTCGACGGCGGCGCGGGCGTAGCCGAGGGCGCGCGCGGGGTCGTCGGGCTGGCCGCGCTGGAGGGCGATCTTGACGCCCTCGAGCAGGAAGGCGGCCCGCTTGGCGTCGCGCAGGTCGGGGTGGTGGAGCAGGCGGTCGAGGCAGCCGAGGGCGATGCCGGCGTTGCGGGTGACGGCGGTCCAGAAGGCGGCCTCGAGCTGGCGGCGATCGAGGACCGGGTGCGGGATGTCCTGGATCAGCGCGAGGCCGGCCTGGACGGCGTCGAAGGCGGCGCCGAGGATCTTCTGCGCCGAGGTGCTGGCGACCGTCTCCTCGCCGGCCTCGGCGGCGGCGCCGGCGGCCTCGTGGAACAGCATGCCGGCGGCCAGGAGCGCCCGGCCGCGCGCCTCGGGATCGGTCTCGAGGTCGGCGAGGGCGAGGGTGTGCTCGGCCGCATCGACGAGTCGACCTGACTCTTGGGCCAGCTGAGCGAGGGCCGCGCGGGCCTTGCGGTGGCGCGGGGCCAGCTCGAGGGCGCGGGCGTAGCGGGCGGCGAGGCGCTCGGCGGGGGCGTTCTGCTTGGCGTCGCACTCGGCGGCGAGGATCAGCAGGTCGGCGACCACGGGGGCGCGCTCGGGCGGGACCGGGGTGCCGGCGGCGAGGCGCTGCTCGACCGGCTCGAGCGCGGCGACCGCGTCGCGGTGGCGCCCGGCGGCGGCGCGGTTGTGGGCCATGGCGGCGCGGATCTCGAGGTCGTCCGGGACGTGGCGCAGGGCCATCGACAGCCGGCGGTAGGCCTCGTTGGCGCGATCTGTCTGTTCGAACAGGTGCGCCAGCATCAACAGGCCCTCGACCAGGCGCGGCTGGTCGCGGGTGAGGCCGAACGCCTCGACCGCGGCCTCGAGCGTGGCCTCGGCCTCGGCGTGCAGGCCGGCGTCGATGAGCGACGCGCCGAGGGCCAGGCGCGCGGGGGCGTAGTCGGGGTCGGCGGCGAGGGCGGCCTCGAAGCGCTGGCGGGCGCGGGCGAACTCCTGGCCGCCGCGCAGGAGGGCGCGGCCGCTCTCGGTGAGGATCCGGGCGCGGATCTCGGGGTCGTCGATCTGCGCCAGCTGGGCGTCGAGCAGGGCGTCGGCGCCGGCGAGGTCGCCGGCGGCCAGGCGCAGGCCGACCAGGCCCTCGATCGCCTGCGACAGCCGGCGGCTGCGCTGCGGGGCGCCAGGGGCCAGCTCGGCGAGGACGCGGGTGAACAGCTGGGCGGCCAGCTCGGGCTCGCGCAGGCGGTCGCGGGCGATCGCGGCGGCCTCGAGCAGGCCGTCGGGCTCGCCGACGGCGGCGAGGCTGACGGTGAGGGCCCGGTCGTCGCCGAGGGTCCGCGCGAGGGCGACGCGGCGCTGCTGCAGGCCGAGCGCGGCGTCCGGCGGGGCGGCGGCGAGCGCCTCGTCGAGGGTCTCGAGCGCGCCCCGCGGGTCACCTGCCTCTTCGGCCAGGGCGGTCGCCAGCGCCTCGGCGATCCGCACGCGGCGGGCCGCCAGCGCCGGCGAGACCGGCTCGGGGACGTCGAACGGCAGCGGCTCCTCGTCGAGCGGCTCGCTGCGCACTTCCATGTCGCTGACGATCTCGGCCAGGCGCCGGCGCAGCATCTCGACGCCGTCGTCCATGCGGCCGCCCTTGCGGTAGAGGCGGGACAGGCCGAGCACGACGTCGTCGTTCTCGGGCGCCTCGGCGGCGAGGGTCTCGAGCGTCTCGAGCGCGGCGGCCTCGTCGCCCTGGCCCTCTTGCAGGGCGCGGGCCTTGACGACGAGGAGGGCGATCCGGGCGTCGCGGTCGCCGGGCGCGACCTGGCCGAGGCGGCGGTCGAGGATCGGCAGCAGCTTGGCGTACTGCTCGGTGCGCAGGTAGAGGTTCTGCAGGCGGGCGAGGGCGTCGGGGTCGCCGGGGTTGTAGATCAGGACCTCGCACCAGGTGGCGATCGCGGCGTCGAGCTGGCCGAGGCGCTCCTCGGTGAGGGTGGCGGCGCGGGCCAGGCAGCGCACGCGGGCGTCGGGGTTGGGCACCACCTCGGAGGCGGCGCGCAGGGCCTCGACGGCGCGGACCCACAGGCCCTCGCGCTGGAGGATCTCGATCAGCTCGGCGTGGACGTCGGCGGTCTCGGGGGTCTCCTTGACCAGGGCCTCGAGGCGGCGGATGGCCTCGAGCGAGCGGTCGGCGCGGTAGGCGAGGTCGCGCGCCAGTTGGAGGACGCGGGGGATCCGCTCCTCGAGCGTGAGGCCGTCGACCTCGGCGTCGTAGAGGCGCGCCGACGCCTCGGCGGCCTCGCGCTCGCGGCCGGTCTTGGCGTGCAGCGCGGCCAGGCTGCGCAGCGCCGGCAGGTGCTTCGGCGAGACCGCCAGGACGCCGCGGTACTGCTCCTCGGCGCGCTCGGGTTGACCTGTCTGTTCGTACAGGTCGGCGAGGCGCGAGTGATAGGCGACGATGTGCTCCGGCAGGGTGAGGTCGGACAGCAGGCGCGAGAGGGCGGTGATCAGGCGCTCGGGGTCACCTGTCCGTTCGGCCATGTTGACGAGGCCCGAGAGCGCGGCCGCGTCGTCGGGCACCAGCGCGAGGGCCTCCTCGTAGCGCTCGAGCGCGGCGTCGGGCATGCCGGCGCCCTCGTCCCACAGGCGGGCGAGCAGGCGCTGCAGGCCGGCGCGCTCGGACTTGCTGGCGGGGACCACCGAGGCGTAGGCGTGGGCCAGCTCGTGCCAGGCGGAGCTGGCCGACGGGCGGGTCGGCAGGACCGGGGCGTCGAGCTCGGGCAGCGCGGGCAGGCCGGCGGTGACGGCGTCGATCAGCTCGCGGCTGGCGACCGGCGGCGGCGGGGGCAGGCTGGCCGCAGGGACAGGTTCGGGCGGACGCGACGGCGGCGGCGGAGCGGCGGGGCGGCGGGTCGGCGGCGGGGCCTTGGCGACCGGCTTGCCGCCCGGCGGGCGCGGCGGGATCGGCTTGAGAGGCTTGGCCGCGGGCCGCGGCAGCGAGCGCTTGTGCGAGACCGGCCGCGGGGCGTCGTCGTCGAGCTCGAGCATCTCGTCGAGGTCGAGCACGCCGGACACCTCGGCGCTCGGCCGCTTCGGCGCCGGACCGACCAGGCTGTCCTCGATCGGCTCGAGGTCGGCGAGGTCGAACACGCCGCTCTCCTGCCGCGGCAGGCCGGCCGCGCGGACGCTGACCGACGAGGCCTCGACCGGCTCGAGGTCGGCGATGTCGACGATGTCGGTCTCGCCGCGGGGCGGCCGGGGACTGCGGATCTTGACCGCGGTGGCCGACAGCTCGACGGGCTCGAGCTCGGCGATGTCGACGATGTTGGTGTGCGTCTCGGCGCGGACGTTGCCCTTGCCGGGGCGGGCGACGACCTCCTTGCCGCCGCCGCGCCGCAGCTCCTCGAGCGGCTCGAGCTCGGACAGGAGGATCTCGGCGGTCGGGCGCGAGACCTCCTCGAGGTCGTCGAGCTCCATCACGCTCGACTCCTCCTTGTCCTTGGTCGTGGCGCGCGGCTTGACTGCGATCCGCGGGGCGAGAGTGTCGGGGTCGAGGCCGAGCTTGCGCCACTGGTCGCGGTCGGCGAGCTCGGGCGGGACGATCTGCGGCCACAGCAGCGGGTCGCGGGCCGGCGGCGGGGTGTGGTAGGTGCCGGTCAGGCCGGCGAGGTGCCACATCTTGCTGTGCGTGGGTCCGAGCTCACCTGTCTCGGGGGGCAGGTCGCCCTGCAGCTTCCAGGCGGCGATCCGGGCCCTCAGCGCGTACTCGGGCCGGCCGAGGCAGTTCTCGTAGAGCTCGGCGATCTGGGTCAGCAGCTTGCCCTGCTGGGCCTTGCCTGTCCCGAAGGCCAGCTCGCTCGCGGGCGCGAGCAGCAGCAGGTGCCACAGGTTGTCGCGCTCGGCCAGGCGATCGAGCTCGAAGCGGGCCTCCTCGCTGCCGGGGTGGAGCGAGAGGGCGCGCAGCCACTCGGCGATCGCGCCGGCGGTGTCGCCGAGGCCGGTGCGCAGCTCGGCCCGGCGCTTGAGCAGCTGCAGCTTGAGCGCGGGGTCGACGGTCTGGCCGATGATCTGCTGGGTGACCGAGAGCAGGGTGAGGGCGCCGGTCGGCGGGGTGTCGGGGCTGCGCTTCTCGTCGACCTTGGCGGCCATCGCCTCGATCGCGGGCATCAGCGCGGCGCCGTCGCGGTCGTAGGCGACGCCGAGCCGGAGGGTGCGCAGGGCGGCCAGCGGATCCTGGCGCTTCTCGTAGTCGATGCGGGCCGAGTCCTTGAGCTGGTTCAGGCCGCCGCGTTCGTTGCGCTGCAGCTTGGCGAGGGCGAGGCCGCGGTGGTGGTCGGCGAGCTCGGGCCACAGCGCATGGCGCTGGGCCAGCTCGGTCATCAGGCCGGCGGCCTCCTCGGCCAGCGACGGGTCGGCCGGGCGCAGGTCGGTCTCGGCCCGGCGCAGCCACTGGAAGGCGCGCTTCGGGTCGCTCAGGTGGCGCTCGTAGAGCTTGGCGATCGCGACGCAGGCGTCGAAGCGGCCGAGGCCGGTCTTGGCGCGGGCGAGCTTGGCCTCCTGCAGGTCGATCAGCGCCTGCCACATCTGGTGCTGCTCGCCGAGCGCCTCGATCTGGCGCCCGAGGTCCTCGTCGTCGGGGCGCAGCTTGTAGGCGCGCTGCAAATAGCCGATCGCGCGGGCGGGGTCGCCGAGGCGCTCGCGGGCGATCTCGGCGGCCGACATCAGCAGGGCGATGGTGCCGAAGTCGCCGTAGTTGGGGGTCTTCTCCTGGAAGGCCAGCTCCTGCTCGCTGACCTCGAGCATCTGCGGCCACAGGCCGTGGGCCTGGGCCAGGCCCTCGAGGCGGCCCTGCACCGGGCCGGCGTCGAGGCCGGCGCGCAGGGCCACGAAGTAGGCCTTGCGGGCCCAGGCGAAGGCGAGGTCGGCGTCGCCGATCTTCTTCTCGGCGGTGGCCGAGGCGCCGAGGCACAGGTCGATCTGGCCGCGGCTCTCGGCCCGCCCGCTCATCTCGGTGAAGCGCTCGCCGTAGACGACCAGCAGGTCCTTGTACATGCCGTGGCGCTCGGCGAACCCCTCGATCTTCTGCTTGAGGTCGCGGCTGCCGGGGGCGATGCCGAGGGCCCGCCCGAGCAGGGCGAGCGCCCGCTTGGCGTGGCCGAGGCCGTACTCGCACACCTCCGCCATCTGCTCGAGGGTGACGACCTGCTGGGCGGCGTCGGTGAGGCTCTCGAGCCGCTTGCCGAGGGTGTCGAGGGTGGCTTGATGGTCGCCGGCCAGGGCCTGCAGCTCGCCGAGGATCTTGAGGCCCTCGCCGTCGTCGGGCTCCTCGCGCATGAACCGCTGGAAGGCGGCGATGGCCTTCTGCGGGGCGCTGAGGTTGACGACGTAGGTGCGGGCGACCAGCGAGAACAGCTCGCGCCGCTCGTCGGTCTCGAGCGCCGAGAGCAGCAGGATCTCGGCGTGGCGGATCAGGCGGTCGAACTGGCCGGCGCGCTCGTACAGCTCGAGCAGCTTGAGGGCGACGTCGCGGTTGCCGACGGCGGTGGTCGAGGCGAGCTGCTCGAGCACGCGGATCGCCGCGGCCGGGTTGTCGAGCCGGTCGGCCAGGATCTCGGCGCGCTCCCAGCCGATGCCGAGCGCCTCCTCGTCGCTGTCGGCCATCTCCTGCAGGGTGCCGAGCGAGGCGGCCAGGCCGTGCCAGCTGCCGAGGTTGCGGTAGAGGCGGGTCAGGGCCTCGGTCGCGCCGCGGTGGTCGCGGTGGATCCGCAGGGCGCGCTCGAAGGCCGAGCAGGCCAGGTCGGCGTCGCCGAGCGACGACTCGGCGACGTGGCCCAGGCGCATGAGGTAGTCGAGCTGGCGGATCGGCGGGGTGCGGGCCGAGCTGGCGGCCTTGCCGAGCAGGTTGGCCAGCTCCTCGCGGTTGCCGAGCGCCTCGTAGGCGGCGATCAGCTTGTCGGTGACCTCGAGGTTGTGCGGGTCGCCGGCCTGCAGCTGCGTCCACGCCTGCGCCGAGCGCTGCGGGTCCTGCAGCTTGCGGTCGGCGACGTCGGCCATGCGCCGGATGATGCGGGTGCGCTGGGCCGGGTCGCCGACCAGGCCGAGCTCGCGCGACAGCGCCTCGTACTCGCCGCCGGCGTCGCCGAGCTCGGCGCACAGGCCCTGCATGCGGTGCACTGCGTCCATGTCCGACGGGCTGTAGCCGAGGATCTGCTCGCACGCCCACAGCGCCTCGCGCGGGCTGTGCAGCTCGTGCTGCCACAGCTCGGCCATGCGCCGCAGCAGGACCACGCGCTGCGAGATGCTGCGGGTGACGTCGTGCTGGCGCCGCAGCAGGTCGATGACCTGGTCGTAAGCACCTGTCCGTTCGTACATCTCCGCCAGCGCGCGCAGGGCCCCCTCGTGGCCGGGCGCCAGCGCCAGCATCTCCTGCAGGAGGAAGATGGTGCGCTGCGGGTCGGTCATGCGCTCGCGGTGCGCCTGCGACAGCCGCCGCAGCACCTCGAAGCGGCGCTGCGGGTCGGCGGTGCGCTGCAGCTCGGCCTCGAGGCCGGCGAGGTTGGCGTCGAGCATGCGCGCGCGCTTGTCGATGCGGGCGATCTGGTCGCGCGGCCGCCAGTCGTTCGGGTAGGCGAGGGCGAGCCGGTTCCAGGCGTCGAGGGCGCCGGCGAGGTCGCCGAGGCGCCGCTCGTAGATCTCGGCCAGCTCGACGAAGTGCTCGGCGAACTCGGGGCGGGCGAGCGGGCTGTCCGAACCACCGCCCATCTGCAGCGCCTGGTCGACCTGATAGAGGATGAGCCCGGCCAGGTGCGACCAGTTGTTCTTGCGCCGCCAGTGCTCCTTGTAGCCCTCGAAGGCCTCGTGGTTGAAGGGCTCGCGCTCGAGCACGCGGTAGAAGCTGACTGCGGCCCGCTCCTCGTCGCCGAGGTCCTCGCGGGCGACGCGGGCGGCCCACAGCAGCTTGCCGGTCGGCAGGCTGCCGGGGTCCTGCTCCGACCAGCGCTCGTACAGGCTGACGAGGCCGTGGTTGTCGCCGAGCTCGACCAGCAGCGCCTCGAGCCGCAGCCAGGCGTCGCCGCCGGGCCGCTCGAGCCGCGAGGCCTGCTCGTAGCAGGCGCGCGCCTCCTCGCGCCGGGCGAGGCGCGTCTCGAGCAGCTCGCCGCGCGACAGCCACAGGCCGTAGCTGTCGGCCTCGGTGACGTAGCCGATCCACGCCCCGTAGAGGTCGTCGAGCTCCATCCACTTCTCCTGCGCCATCAACAGCTCGGCCAGGGCGTTGCCGGCCTCGTGGTGATCGGGGCGCAGGCTCATGGCCCGGCGCAACAGGCTGTAGGCGATCTTGTCGTCGCTCTGGCTGCGCGCGAGCTTGGCCGCCCGAAAGAACACGTCGGCGGCCTTCTGCAGGCCCTCGTCGCTGGCCTTGCCGCTGCCGAGGTAGAGCGCGCCGAAGGCCCGCAAGGCGGCGACGTCGTCAGGGTTGGCCTTGAGCGCGGCCTGCAGGTGGAGCGCGGCCGAGGGGATGTTCTCGAGCTGCTCGGCCTCGATGCGGGCGAGGCGGAGGTGGAGCGCGGCGAAGCGGTCGCGCTCGCGGACGCTGTCGGTGCGCGCGAGCTCGGCGTTGATCAGATCGATGACGCGCAACCACGCGCCGGCCTGGAGGTGCAGGCGGATCAGCTGATCGCTGGCGTCGCGCTCCTGCGGGTTGATCTCGAGGGCGGCCCTGTAGCAAGCGATCGCCTCGTCGATCTGGCACCGCTGCTCGTCGACCTTGCCGAGCTCGACGAGGGCGCCCGGGACGGCGGCCCGATCGTGCCGCCGCAGGTGATCGAGGCGGAACTTGAGCAGGGTAGCGAGCTCGTCGAGCGCGCCCAGCTCGCCGTAGACCTTGCGCAGCAGCTCGAAGGCGCGACTGTTGTGCGGCTCGGCCTGCAGGGCGCGCACCAGGGCGTAGGCGGCCTGCGACTTGTCCTTGACCCGGTCGTACCAGAGCTCGTACGCCTGCACGCACAGCTCTCCGACCTTCGGCGGGCCGGTGATCGCAGCCGCGTGCACGACGAGCAGGGTGGCGAGCCCGCTCCAGTTCTCGGCCTCGCGGAAGGCCCGCCGCAGCTTCAAGAAGGCGTCGTCGCTGGGCTTGCTGCGAAACGCGGTCAGCTCGGGCGGCTCTCCAGGAGCCACCGGCGGCAGCGGACAGGGCAGATCGTGAGGCGAGGGCTGGCGCTTGGGCGCGACGGCAGTTTCGGGCATGGGCGTGGTGCCGCGAGCGGGGCCGCCCAACGTACCACGGCCGCACAGGCGTGTGGGTGCGCAGGCGGACAGGTGACCGTGGGTGAAAACGCGCTGGGCTCGCGGAGGGGCGAAGCGGTGGGGGGAAGAGGCCTCGGACTTCGCAGACTGCTCGCGACGTTGGCGGTGACCCGCAAGGAGGTGTCGCGCTGCGGCGGGGTGAGTGCCCAGGCCGACGATGCCGGGCGATCGGGGGCGGGGCCGCGATCGTGGCAGGGGCAGCCGTCCGCCCTGTCATCGCCGTCGCCCGTGGTCGCGCAACGCCGGTACTGCTGGCGCAGGGCCGGGGCCCGCCACGGAGCTCGTGCCGCATGGTTGCAGTGCCGTCGCAGACGCCGCGGCTGGTGCCGCCGGTCGTCGGCTCCTGGCCCGTGATTCGCGGAGGTCGGACCTCGATCGCAAGATCCGCGGAGGCGATCGCCTCGAGGCCTGCGGGGCCGGGCCAACATGACGTCGACTTCGGCCGCGCGAGGTCGTCCAGAAAGGAGCGCGTCACTGGCTTCCGATCGGTCCGGCGCTCCGGCAGGGTCGAGACGCGACGAGGAGCACACAGTGCTGTCCTTGGAGACATGTTCGAAGGGTATGGCATGCGAGCGCGGCGTCGCTCGTTTCTGTTTTTGGAGACATGTTCGAACGGGCATGTCATGCGATCACGGCATCGCGCGGGCGAAGAGCGTCGCACGGCGCGAGCGGGTCCCGGATGGATGCGCGGCGAAGGTCGCGGGGCCGGTGTCCGGGGCGCCCTGTCCCCTCAAACAGTTGCTCGGACTTCGTGACGGGTGGGGCGCTTCGAGGCGAAACTTGCCTCGTCCTGCGCAAACTCGGTGCCAGGGCGCCCCGGCCCCCGTCCTCCGGGAGCTTTCTTGGGGCGGTGACGGTCGGCTGCGCCGAGATCCGGGACCCGCTCGCGCCTGAACCACGAGCGGCCCCTCGCGGCGAGTTGAAGGTGCGGCCTGTTCGATGAGACAGGCATGGCAGAGGTTGTCGCGGCGCTCAGAAGTGGAGACATGGGCTGTCCGATGTGACAGGTGACGCGGGAGTCTGCGAGCCGCCGGGTGCGGCGATCTATGTCTTTATAGATATGTTTTAAAAAGCATGTGATGCGATCGCGGCATCGCGGGTCCGGCGAGCGTCGCACGGCGCGAGCGGGTCCCGGATGGATGCGCGGCGAAGGTCGTACGGCGCGAGCGGGTCCCGGATGGATGCGCGGCGAAGGTCGCACGGCGCGAGCGGGTCCCGGATGGATGCGCGGCGAAGGTCGCGGGGCCGGTGTCCGGGGCGCCCTGTCCCCTCAAACAGTTGCTCGGACTTCGTGACGGGTGGGGCGCTTCGAGGCGAGACTTGCCTCGTCCTGCGCAAACTCGGTGCCAGGGCGCCCCGGCCCCCGCGACGCTCGTAGCGCATCGATCCGGGACCCGCTCGCGCCGTGCGACGCTCGTCGCGCATCTGTCCGGGACCCGCTCGGCGCTCCTCGCACCTCGGTGCCGCGACGCGCGCCTGCCCGAGCTAACGTTCGGTCCGCGAGCCGGGCGAGTGAATGTCGACAGTCGGGAGCGTCAGCCGGTCTCGATGCAATAGAAGCGGTGGGCCTCGTCGCAGTTGGTGACGTTGCAGGCGGTCCAACTGCTGACAGTGTCGCCGTAGGCGCCGTAGACGGCGGAGGACAGGGGGTCGGTCCAGTTGAGGCAGTTCTGGTCCTCGGCGTTGCCGCCCTCCATGGTGGTGCCGGTCCACACGGCCTCGTTGGGGCTGTCCGCGCACTTGGCCTTGTCGGGCGGGGCTTTTTTGCCGTCGTCCTGGACGTCGATCGGAGCCAGCAGCGGGCCGGACCAGAAGGCGGCGGTGCCGTTGGCGACGACGGTGCCGCCGGGCAGGACGTAGTTGCCGGCGAATGCGGTGAGGCGCGAGCTGGCGCTCTGCCCGTCGGCGCTGAGCCAGGCCTTGAAGGTGCGCTGCTTCAGGGGGGCGGCGGACTCGGCGAGCTGGGCCCGGGCGTTGCACGCCGCGTCGGCGCCGGCGAGGCCGCCGAACTCGCCCACGGTGTAGGCGACGCCGGTGAGGAAGACATAGCGGATGCCCGCTTCGCTCTTGCAGGAGGCGCTGCAGCCGTCGCCGTCGACGAGGTTGCCGTCCTCGCACTCCTCGTCGACGCCGTGAATGCCGTCGCCGCAGATCGATTCCGGCGCAGTGGTGCCCGGATCGCCCGAGGTGTCGGTGTCGATGGACGAGGTCAGGGTGCCCGTGGCGGACGGGTCCGTCGATTGCGTGGTGGCGGTGCCGGTGGTGGCAGGGTCGACGTCGGTGGTGACGTCGGGGGTGGCGGGCCGGGTGGTGGTTCCGGAGAGACCGGCCTCGGTGGTCGGCCCGGGGGCGGTGGTCGTCGTGGTCGCGCCGGGGCTGGTGCCGGTGGTGCCCGCGGTGACTGGATCGCTGCCCTCGGGCGAAAAACAGGCGGCGAGGAGCCCCGCCGGTGTGAGGGCGAGGAGGCCCGCGCACGCACGGCCGCGAAGGACGGCGAGGAGACGCATGGAGAGTGGTTCTACCGCGAATCGCCGGCGCGGCCAAACGGCTGAGCGGGCGCGCAGACGCTCGCGGCGTTCGTGTCGGCCGAGGCCCCCAATCGAGGGGCGCGAATGAGGGCAGTCGATCGCGCGGGGCGAGTGTGACGATTCGCGGGCGAACGGCCGAGCTCGCCGGGATGCGCGCTTCAGAAGCGACCGCTGAGGTTGAGGAGGGCGCCGCGCGCGGTGGGGCTCATGCCGGCGGAGAAGCGGCGGCCGAGATCGTTGCGGTGGAGCAGGGGGACGAGGACGCCGAGCGAGGCGCCGGCGAGGGAGCCGGCGATGACGTCGGTCCAGAAGTGCTTGCCGGCCTCGACGCGCAGGACGCCGGTGGTCGTTGCGAGGGCGATCGCGGCCAGCCACACCGGGACGGCCGCGCGCGCCCGGGGGTGCCGCAGGGTGAAGAGGGTGGCCCAGGCGGTCATCATGGCGAAGGCGGTGGAGGTGTGACCTGAATAAAAGGACAGGCGCGCCTCCTCGGCCTGGACGTCGCCGAGGTCGCTCTCGGGCTCGTAGCTGTAGGGCCGCGGGCGCCGGACGGCGTATTTGACGAGGTTATTGAGGCCGACGTTGACGGCCAGGACCTCGAACAGGACGACGACGTCGCGGGCCCAACCGCCGGCGGCCCGACGAACCCCGCCGGGGGCGCGACGGCCGGTGACGAGGGCGTCGGCGAGGTCGGCGACCAGCGGGGCGGCGATCGCGGTGTAGAGCAGGGCGTCGGAGGCGTGGGCGGCGGCGAGGTTGTCGTTGCCGAGGACGCGGCGATCGAGGCCGTTGATGTGGCTGCGATCGCAGGCGGCACAGCCGGACCAGCGCATATCGCGAGCGGCGAGGTCGGTGCCGAGCCACATGACGAGGCCCAGGGTGATGACGGGGACGTCGACGGCCGGCCGCAGACGCATGAGGTGCAGCGGGAGCGGCGGCGGGAGCGGGGGGTCGGCGGCCGGGAATGTCCTCGGGGACATGTCCTGAGAGACTTTCGTAACTGTCCCTGGGGACATGTCCGGAGCGGCGGGCGGAGATGTCCCGGGGGACATGTCCGCGGTGGGCAGCTCCGTCCCGGGGGACGGGTCCGGTGCGTCCGCTGGCGACGGCGCGGACGGTGATGTCGCCTGCGACATGTCCTTCGAGTCATGTACGAAAGGACCGGGCTGCCAGGCGCCCAGGGGGACGCCGCTCGGCGGGCTCTGGAGCGGCGCGAGGCCGGTTCGGGCGGTCACGAGCGGATGGGCGGCGACGGGCGGGGCGGCCAGGGCGACGAGCAGGGCGGGGAGCAGGCGGCGCGTCATTCGGGTCCGAAAAAGTATGCCCGGTCGCGGTGGTGAAGGGGGTGCGTCGGTCCCCGGCGCGCCGGGGTCCGTGAGCCGGTCGTCGCAATGGTGAGAGTCGGCAGGTCGCCGCAAAGCGTAGACCGCGCGGCGTGGTCGGGAGGCGCGGTTGCGAGTAACCTGCTCGCCGCGATGCAGACCGAGACGTTGGCGGAGCTCGAATCACGATGGACGGCGCTGGCGAGGGCGGCCGCGGGCGGGGACGCGGCCGCGGCGGCGTCGCTGGTCACGGGGCTGGAGGCGCTGGCCGAGGCGCCGCCGTGCCGGGAGGGCTGGCCGCGGCCGGGGAGCGTGGCGTTCATGGCGTTCGACGCGTTCCTCAAGGTCGAGGGGGCCGATCGGGCGCTGCTGGGCCGGCTCGCGGGGCCGTTCCTGCGGGTGATCGCGGCGCACTCGGAGACGATGAGCGTGCCGTATCGCTTCGAGCCGGCGAAGATGCTCGGGCCGTCGGCGATCCCGCTGCTGGTGGAGCTGCTGGATCGCGGAATGCGGCAGACGTCGCGGGCGGCGATCGAGGCGCTCGGCGAGTACCACCCGGGCAACGAGGTCGGGTTCAAGCTGGCGAGCGACGCGGTGACGCGGCTCCTGGCGTACGAGGACGGGGAGGCGGTGGCGGCGGGGCTGCTGGCGATCGAATGGACGGACGAGCGCATGTGGCTGCTGTTCCGCGTGCTGACCGAGGCGCACGCGCTGCGGCCGGGAGAGGTCGCGCCGGGGATTCGAGCGGCGCTGGCGCGATTGGTGGCAGAGACCGCGACGATCACGGGCTCGGGCGCGGACAGGCTGCGGGCGCTGCTGCTGCGCGCGAAGGTCATCCCGAAGGCGATGGCGCCGGGGGTCAAGCTGACGACGCTGCCGAAGCAGCTGCCCCAGACGGTGGCCGAGGCGCTGGCGCTGATGGGCACGTGGAACTTGGCGGCGGCGGAGGTGCCGGCGAAGGGGCCGGCCAAACCGCGCGAGATCGAGGCGCTGGCGAAGCAGGTGAGCCCGCGACTGCCGAAGGAGTTGACGCAATTGCTGGCGGTGCACGCGGCGCTGGGGGACCGCGAGTTCGGGCCGCCGGCGCGCATGCGCCAGCTGGTCCGCGAATTGGCGGAGACGCTCGAGGAGGACGATGAAGACGCGGACGAGGCGCCGAGCGGCCGCGGAAAATACGACGTGCGGGGCTTCGATCCGGGGAAGAAGGCGATCCCGCTCGGCAGCGATCCGTCGGGCGACATGTTCTTCCTGGCGACGGGGGCGAAGTCCGGGGCGAACGCGGCGCCGGTGATCCGCTACCACCACGATCAAACGCTGGTGGCCACGCTCGCGGCCGATTCCCTCGGCGAGTACGTGGCGCTGCTCCTGGCCCGCGCGTACGCCCGCCGCGAGGGGATCGAGGCGCAGTTCGACAAGCTCGAGGGGCGCAAGCGGACGATCGTGTCCGGTTACAAGCCGCCGAAGCAAGGCTGACCGGCGGGTCGATCGAGCGGGGGAGCACAGCTCGGCGGCGAGCGATGCGGGCGGCTGTTGGGCCGCGGCGAGTGTTCGCCGAGGAAGGGCGCGAGGGCGGTTCGCGGGCGCGGCGAGGGCGGGCGTCCGGGGGTCGGCGCGGGCAGGTCCAGGGAGGGCAGGCTCGTCTTTCCAGGTGTAGCGGCGGGGACGGTCCCGACAGATTTTGGTCGGAGCACGAGGAGGCGCGGCGTATCCTCGCGGACGATGAGCCGGGCGAGCTTTCCTCCCGACCGCCGGGTCGTGTTCGTCGATTGCGTGTACCGCGTGCTCGAGGGCAGCGGCACGATCGCGCGCGCGCGCGAGGTGCTGTGGGCGGCGGAGCAGCGGCACGGGGTGTTCCTGCGGCCGGCCGACGACGACCGGCCCCACATCGACCACTCGCTCCACGAGGACTGGTTCGAGCGCAACCTCTACCCGTTCCTCGACGACACGCACATCACCCTGGCGGGCGGCGACTTCTGCAACGACGTCGACGTGTGCGACGCGTACGGGGCGCAGCTCGGGGAGACGTGGCGCAACTGGGGCGGGATCCTGGCGGACTGGGCCAACCTGCGCGGCTGGCCGGCGACCTCCCCCTCGGCGCCGAAGCGGTGGGAGTACCTCGACTTCTACATGGCGGGCTACCGCGGCGCCGAGCTCGAGCGCTACGACGAGTTCGCGCGGGTGGTGCGGGCGGTGATCGGGGTGAAGTAGGCTGGCGGCGAGGGCATGTCACGGCGGACATGACGTTTGGGACATGGCCTTCAGGGCATGTCCTTCGGGAAGGGGAGGGCGCGCACGCCGGGCTCGTCGCTGAAGAGGTCGAGGTAGATCCACCCCTCATCGAGGCGGAGGACCTCGGGGACGTCGTCGGCGAGGCGCCGGCGGGCGCCCGTGGCCGGGTCGATGGCGAGGATGTCGGAGGGGTAGAAAGCGACGTGCTGGCGGAAGGGGGCCTCGACCAGGCGCGACTGGGTGAAGGCGATGTACTCGGGGGCGCCGGGGACGTGCGAGCGCGGGATGCTGGCGAACAGCTCGACCGTGTCGCCGGTGCGCAGGTCGACCCGGACGAGGCGGCCGTCGGGCTCGCCGTCGACGTCGCCGAGGAAGATGTCGGCGAGGTCGCCGTCGAGGCGGCTCAGATACGGCCGCGGGTGGTCGCCGCGGTACCACTCGCGGACCTCGCCGGTCTCGATGTCCCACAGGGCGGCGACGGTCTGGGACGGATCGCCGAGGCGGAGGCCGAGGACGTGCGAGAGCTGGACGACGAGGTCCTCGGGGTAGAGGTGGGCGGGGACTTCGACCGGCTCGCCGGTGTCGGTCCGGACGGCGGCGGCGAAGCTGCCGTCGAGGCCGATCTGCAGGGCGTAGGCGCCGTCGAGGGTGAAGCTCCAGGTGCCCACGCGGCGGTAGACCGGCCCGGAGTTGTTCTCGGCGGGGTGCCAGGACTGCGCGCCGTGGGTGTTGCTGCCGAGCTGGAGGTCGTCGCCGCCGTCGAGGTCGCGGAGGTACACGGGCTCGGAGCCGCCGTCGCCGAGGGGTTGCCACAGCAAGCGCGAGCCGTCGGGCGAGAGCTCGAAGTAGCGGACGCCGGCGAGCAGGAGCTCGCGCTCCTGCGTGCGAGGGGAGGCCCACTCGAGGGTGCCGTCGTCGTGCTGGAGGAGCAGGCGCTGGTCGGGTCGTGTCATGCGGACGACGCTGTCGCCGAGGTGCCAGGCGGGGACGTCCGGGTCGCCGGCGTGGGTGTACATATCGTGGTAGTCGGCGTCGACGCCGGCGACGCCGTACAGATCGGCGCCGTTGTCGGTGCCCTCGCCGTAGAAGATCACGAAGGTCGTGTCGGGGATGTAGGGGGCGTCGGAGTAGGCGAGGACACGTCCGGCGGGGAGGCCGGTGATCCGCCGGCGCGGCGTGGCTGCGTCGTCGCCGAGATCGTCGATCAGGTAGAAGCTGCCGGCGCGGTCGTTGGCGTAGACGAGCGGCCCGTCGGGGCCGTGGATCCAGAGCACGTTGTGCAGGCCGGGGGCCATCGGGGCGTAGCGCTCGGGCTCGCCGCCGCACAGGCTCTTGCGCCAATAGACGCGGTCGGGATCCTCGGGGCTGTCGAAGGTGAACAGCAGCTCGTCGCCGACGACCGCGAGGTCGTAATAGGTGTCGCGCCGGGCGACGAAGGACTCCGGCGCGGCCGCGAGCAAGGTGGGTGCGGTCAGCGGGCACGCGCCCTCCTCGCCGGTGGCCGGGGGCGAGTCGTCGCCGCAAGCGGGGAGGGCGAGGAGGAGGACGACGAGGACAGCTGGCCGATGAGACATGAGAGGAACTCCGGGGCGGTGCGCAGGCCGGCCGGGGCGAGAGCGCTGGCAAGTTAGCATGTGCAGGCGGTCGGCGAGGGAAGGGCCGCGCGTTCGCGGCCGGAGCACGGCCAGGAGCGGTCGCCGGTGGTGAGCCGAGGTCGGAGCGGTCGCCCGCCCGCGCGAGCACGAGCGGCGCGGTCGGGCGGCCGGTCGGGGGCACACGGGGGCGAGGGTCGCGAGTTCGACGGCGCCGACGACCGGCGAAGACGAGGGGGGGGCGTGACGGTTCGCTGCACAAACTCGGCCGGGTGTGCAATGGTGCCTTGCACAATGTCGTCTCCGTGTGCAATGCTGTGTGGGCGGTGAACGGCTCGCGGGGCAACGGTGAGACGCGGGAGGCCATCCTCGACGCGACCGATCGGCTGCTGACCACCCGCGGGTTCCGCAGCGTGACGATGGAGGACCTCGCCGGCGAGGCGGGGGTCAGCCGGCGGACGATCTACATGTACTTCCCGAGCAAGGAAGAGGTCGGGCTGTCGTCGATCGACCGGGTGGTGGCGCAGACGTACGCGCGGCTGGTCGCGCTGGCGAGCGGGGGCGACGACCCGGCCGAGGTGCTGCGGGCGGTGCTGATCGAGCGGGTGCTGCGGCGGTTCGACAGCGTCAGCGCGTATCGCCAGAGCCTCGACGAGCTGTTCGAGGCGGTGCGGCCGGCGTACATGGCCCGAAGGACAGCTCACATGGCGCGCGAGGTGGCGCTGGTGGCCGGGGTGCTGGCGGCCGGCGCTGCGAGCGGGCGGTTCGTGATCGACGACGCGGCGGCGACTGCATCGACGCTGGTGAAGGCGACCAACGCGTTCCTGCCGTACAGCCTGAGCGTGCACGAGCTCGGCGAACGGGTGAAGATCGAGGTCGAGGTGCGGCGCATGGTCGACCTGCTGCTGCGCAGCCTGGTCGCGCCGGCGGTCGTCGGGACGCCGGCCCGGCGGCCCAGGCCCGCGCGTCGGGAGGCGAAGACGAAGACGAAGACGAAGGCGCAGCCGGCGAAGACGCGAGCGCGGGCGCGGTGAGGCGAGCGAAGATCGGAGGTCGAAGATGCGATTGTCCACGGGGATCCTCGGTTGGCTGGTTCTGTCCACCATGGCCGCGATCGGCTGCGCGCAGGCGGCAGCCGCGACGCCGGCCGCGCTGCCGCCGAGCAGCGGCGGGCCGCAGATGGCCGCCCCGGAGGCGCCGGCCCCACGAGGCCCCGACGGGCCGATCACCGCGGCGGAGCGCGACGCGGCGATCGAGGCGCTGGCGCGCGAGCTGACGGAGAAGTACGTGTTCCCGGCCAAGGCGACCGAGGTGGTCAGGGCGATCCGCGCCCGCCGCAAGCGCGGCGAGTACGACAAGATCGCGACGGGCCACGCGCTGGCGACGACGCTGACGAATCATATCAACGAGGTGCTGCGCGACGCGCACTTCCACGTCCGCTACAGCAAGGAGCCGCTGCCGCCGCGGCAGGACAACGCGAGGCCGTCGGCGGAGGAGCTGGCGCGCTACGAGCAGTTCTCGCGGCGGGCGAACGGCGGGTTCGAGAAGGTCGAGCGCCTGCCGGGCAACATCGGCTACCTCGAGGTGCGCGGGTTCGCGTTCCCCGGCCGCGGCTTCGAGGCGGCGACCGCGGCGATGGCGTTCCTGGCGGAGACCGACGCGCTGATCATCGACCTCCGCCGCAACGGCGGCGGGGCGCCGGAGGTGGTGGCGTACCTGTGCAGCTACCTGTTCGACGAGCCGGTGCACCTGAACGACCTGTACTTTCGGCCAGCCAACGAGACGCGCCAGTTCTGGACGGCGCCGGTGCCGGGCAAGGCCTACGTCGGCCGCGAGGTCTACGTGCTGACGAGCAAGAAGACCGGGTCGGCGGCGGAGGAGTTCGCCTACAACCTGAAGAACCTGAAGCGCGCGACGATCGTCGGCGAGGTGACGTGGGGCGGGGCGAACCCGGGCGACCTGGTCCGCCTCGGCGACCACTTCGCGGCGTTCGTGCCGACGGGCCGGGCGATCAACCCGATCTCGAAGACGAACTGGGAGGGCGTGGGCGTGCTGCCCGACATCGAGGCGCCCGCCGACGACGCGCTGCGCGTGGCGCAGGTCAAGCTGCTCGAGCGGCAGATCGCCCAGGCGACGGACCCGGAGCTGAAGGCGAGCCTCGAGGAGCGACTGCGCGAGCTGCAGCCGCAGTGAGGCGGCCGACTCGGTCGAGAGCCTCGTGGCCGTACGCGACCTCGGCGGTCATGGCGGAGGCCGGCGATCCGACGGTGGCGCGGATTTTCGTGTACGACGCGAGCTGTTCGCGCGCAGATGACCGCAGACACCAGGCGATAGGTCGTGAAGGATATGTCCTTATGGACATGTTGGTGAGAGCAGGCCGATCCCCCGGAGATCGGCGATCAGACTGCCAGCTGGGCGCCGGCGATCGCCAGGCGCGCAGTGGGCCGCGGACGCCAGGCGACGGGTCGTGAAGGAGATGTCCTTTGGGGCATGTTCATCGGGGCAGGGGTGTCGGCCCGGGTCGGCGGCACTTTAGAGGGCCAGCTGGGCGCCGCGGAGCGCCAGGCGCGCAGTCGGCCGCGGACATCAGGCGACGGGTCGCAAAGGACATGTCCTTTGGGGCATGTTCGTAGAGGCAGGGACGTCGGCCCGGTCGGCGGCACTTTAGAGCGCCAGCTGGGCGCCGTCGATCGCCAGGGAGTGGCCGGAGACGAAGGAGGCTTCGTCGCTGCTGAGCCAGGCGATGGCGCGGCCGACCTCGTCGGCGCGGCCGGGCCGGCCCATCGGGATGGCGGCGATGACGGGCTCCATGACCGCGGGGTAGTTGGCCAGGGCGTCGTCGACCATCGGGGTGCCGGTGATCGCGGTCGGGGCGACGCAGTTGACGCGGATGCCCTGCCTGGCGTGACCGAGGGCGGCGGCGCGGGTGATGCCGAGGACGGCGTGCTTGGTGGCGACGTAGGCCGAACCGGTGGGCGTGCCGACGTGGGAGAGGATCGAGGCGACGTTGACGATGCTGCCGCCGCCGCCCTGGGCGACCATCTGCCGCAGCTGGTGCTTCATGCCGAGCAGGGTGCCGCGGACGTTGACGGCCATCATGCGATCGAAGGCGGCGCCGTCGACGTCGGTGACGGGGCCGAAGTCCTCGCAGATCCCGGCGGAGTTGACGGCGCAGTCGAGCCGGCCGAACTCGGCGACCGTGGCCGCGACGCCGGCGACGATGTCGTCCTCGACGGTGACGTCGAGGGCGACGAAGATCGCGGCCGCCCCGCGGGCGCGCAGCTGCTCGACGACCTCCTGCCCCTCGGCCCGCCGCCGCGCGGCCACGACGATCTTGGCCCCGGCGTCGGCGAAGGCGAAGGCGGTCGCCTTCCCGATGCCCGAATTGCCCCCGACGATCAGCGCGACCCTGTCTCGCAATGAAACCATACGGCGATGTCCTCGCCGCCAGAATAGCCGGAGGCGCGGCCGGGGGACGAGGAGGTCGTCGCTGCGACCCTCGGCGAGAGCGATCAACGCGCGCCGGGGTCGACGCGAACGCAGGCGCCCCGGGCACCCTCGGCGACGAACTTGGCCAGCAGCGCCTCCATCTCGACGCGGGTGCCGTGCGCGAGGCGATCGAGGCGCGCCCGCGCGGCGGCGGGCCAGAACCCGAGGATGTCGCGGATCGCCCGCAGGACCCAGATCGGCCGCGGGCCGAGGCTGGTGAGGGCGACGGTCCACTCGCCGTGGGCGGCCAGCACGGCGGCCCGCGCCTCCAGGTCGCCGACGTCGTCGTCCGACTCCTGGCGCAGGCCGCATGCGAGGCAGTGGACAGAGGCGGACCAGCGGATGTCGTCGACGCGGCGGGCGACGGTGTGGCGCACGATCACGTCGGCGCCGCACTCGGAGCAGCGGGCGGACGTCGTCGCGGTTTCGCGGGTGACCGACATGGGGACGTCGCTGGGCAAGCGGTGGCTCGAGGTGCTCGCACGGGCGGCCGCACGCGTGCCGATCGCGTCGCTACGGCGCGGTCACGGGCTCGGCGCCGAGATCGCGGGCGAGGTCGGCGAGCTCGCCGATCGGGACCTGCAGCGCGGGCAGGCGCGTGATGTCGGCGCGCGCGGCCTGGGCGATCGACTCGCTGGCGCGCATGACGAGGCCGCCGTGGGCGTCGGTGACGACGGTGTAGCCGGCCTTGCGCAGGCGCGTGAGGCGGGCCTGGGCTGCGGGCGAGAGGTCGGTCGCGGTCATGCGCAGCGAGGGCACGCGGCTGGGCCAGATCGCGGCGAGGTAGGCGGTGATCCGCGGCGGGTAGACGACGCCGCCGGCTGTCTTTTCGTTCAGGTGGACGTCGACCAGGGCGGGGTAGCCGTGGACGTCGCAGCGGACTGCGCCGTGGAGGTGGCTGGTCCACATCGCCTCGGGGCTGACGGGGGCGGGCCACAGGCGGTCGAACCACGCGGTGATGGCGTCGTAGCTGGGGAGGCGCTGGCCGCCGAGGGCGTCGCCGAGGCGCTGGACCTCGGCGCCGAACCGCTCGCCGCGCTCCTCCCGGTGCAGGCGCAGGAGGACGGCGAGGACGGCGATCGGGGCGGCGACGTACCACAGGCCGAACAGCAGCAGGCCGGCGCAGACGACCGCGGCGAACAGGAGGCCGAGGCCGCCGTCGCGGACCTGCTGCTGGCGCCGCTCGTCGGCGTGGCGCGCGAGGAGGGCCCGGCGGGCGACCGCGAGGGCGGTGGCGGGGATCCGCCCCTCGGGCTCGGGTCCGGCGGCGTCAGGGCGATCGGGGAGGAAGGAGCGGACGGCGGCGACGAGCACCTCGGTCGCAGGGGCGGGCGCGCCGTCGGCCGGCTCGCGCACTGCAGACACCAGCAGCGGCGCCTCGGCCAGGCCGCCGGGCGGCGCGGTCAGGCCGGCGCTCGAGGAGGGGGTGCTGAGGCTGGCGCCGGAGCGGTTGTAGAGGATCGCCAAGAGCGACGAATTCGCCGGGCTGACCGCCGCGCCGGGGACGGTGTCGCCGGCGCCGCTGCGGACGGCCGGGTCGCGGGCGAGGCTGACCCCGAGGACAGAGCTGTCGCGCGGGGCCGGCAAGGGGCCGGACAGGGCGGCGGGGTCGAAGCCCGGAGCGACGGCGGAGACCGGCGCGTCGGGGACTTCGTGGTCGGGGCTGTCCGCGGGGACAGGTGCGCGCGAGGCGGGGGCGGACCCAGGGAAGCGGCTGTCCGCGGGGACAGGTGAGCCCTGGGTGTCCGAAGGGGCAGGTCTGGACGAGGTGTCCGAAGGGACAGGTGAGACCCGGGTGGCCGAAGGGGCAGGTCGGGATGAGATGTCCGCGGGGACAGGTGATGCGTGGATGTCCGAAGGGGCAGGTCGTGGTGGGCTGTCCGCGGGGACAGGTGAGGGCGGGGCCAGGTGGGCGAACCGCGAGGCCGGGGCGGGGCCGTCGAGGGGGGCCTGGGACAGGTGGGCGAACTGCGGGGCCGGGGCGAGGTCGTGGCGGTCGGCGGCAAGGCCGGCCGCCAGCTCGGCGGACAGGGAGCCGGGGCGGCTGGGGCGGCCGGGGCGGGTCGCGGGCGTGGCGGCGGGCCCCTGGAGGGTGTCGCCGGGCTGGAGGCCGTCGAACGCGGGTGAGCTGTCCTGCAGGACAGGCCGCACCGGGGCCGCGACGGACGGCGGGGGGGCAGGACCGATGGACAGCAAGGTGGTCGGCGGGACCGGAGCGGCGAGCAGTCTGGCCGAGGGGCCCGGCTGGCTCTGCGCGCGGACCGGTGGGCTCGCCGGCGCGAACTCCGCCGCGGTCTCGTGGCTGGCCGTCGGGACAGGTCCGCCCTGGATCAGGTCGCTCACTGCCTGCTGGATCGCCCGCTCGTAGAGGGCCAGCGCGTCGGCGACGGTCGGGGGCAAGCCGTGGGGCTGCCCGCACGCCGGGCAGGCGGGGGCGCCGCGGAGATCGGCGAGCGAGAGCGCGTGCTGACAATGTGGGCAGCGCAACGCGAGGGTCGGAGAGAGCACGCCGGGACGATACCGCAGAACCCGGGCGACGCACCGGCCTGCGGGCGCGGGCGCCGGCGCGCAGGCCGAGCGACCGCGGCGAGGGCCGGACGAGATCGACCGAGGAGGCGCGTCCGCGTCGCGCGTGGCGACCGGGATCGACCGAGGAGGTGGGTCCGCGTCGCGCGAGTCGACCGGGAGCGACCGTGACGTCGGGGATCGAGGCGCGTGACGGGAGCGACAGGGTGAGTCGCCGAGCACGAAGGCGCGGCGACTGGAGCGATCGAGGCCTCGCCGGTTCGCGGGCACGGGGACGCGGGCGCGGGGTTGCCGAGGCCGGTCGCGGGCTCGGGGGCCGCGTGGGCGGCGGGCCGCTGGCGGACAGAGGACCGGGCGACCGCGGAGGTGGCGGGCGAGGATGCGCGCGGCGGCGACTCGCGGTATGAGGAGGCGCCGCGCGCGACCGGCGAGCGGCGAGCTTCACCGTGCCCGATCTGCCCGTCTCGCCCCCTTCGCCCCGCGGCCTCGATCTCCCCGGCGCCGTCACCCAATTCGCGCCGCTCGTCGACGAGCGGCTGGCCAACGGCGCCCGCCTGCTGGTCCTGCCTGGACGACCGGTCTGCGCCGGGCCGGCCTCGGTGCAGCTGTGGGTGGGCTCGGGGACGGCGGCGGAGCGCCCGGACGAGCACGGCTGCGCCCACCTGCTCGAGCACATGCTCTTCAAGCCATGTATTTTGGGACATGGCCCGAAGAGCAACCGCGCGCGCCTGGCCGCGGCCGGGGTGCGGCGCGCCGAGGAGGCGCTCGACCTGGCGGGGGCGATCGAGGCGCTGGGCGGCGACATCAACGCGTTCACCAGCCACGACGAGACCGTGGTGCACGTGACCGCGCCGGCGGCCCGCGCGGCCGAGGCGGCGGCGATCGTCGCCACTGCGACGCTGTTCCCGACGCTCGACCCGGCCACGCTGGCGCAGGAGCGCGAGGTGGTGATCGAGGAGATCAAGCAGTACGACGACGACCCGGGCCAGCGGGTGACGCAGGCGGCGCTGTCGCGGGTGTACGGGGCCCACCCGTACGCGCGGCCGGTGCTCGGGCTCGCCGAGGAGGTCGCAGGGCACACTGCGGCGCGGCTGCGGGCGTACCACCGGCGCGCCTACGCCGGGGAGCGGCTGACTCTGGTGGCGGTCGGCGCGGTCGACGTGGCGGCGCTGCGCAAGGTGGCGCGGGCGATCGTCGGCGCGCTGCCGGCTGCCAAGGTGCGGGCCGCGGCGGGCGAGCCGGCGCCCAAGCCGGGGGTGACGGTGCGCCGGGCCGAGGTCCAGGAGACCTACGCGCTGCTGGCCTGGCCGGCCCCGGCGGCGGGGGCGGCCGAGGCGGCGGCGATCGACGCGGCGGCGGTGGTGCTCGGCAACGGCGAGTCGTCGCGCCTGGTCGCCGAGACACGTCGCAAAGAACAGGTCGTTTCGGACATCCAGGCCCACTGCGACACGCTGCGGCTGGGCGGGACGGTGATGGTTTCGGCGCGCACGACCGCCGGCCAGACGGCGGCGGCGGTGGCGGCGGTGCTGGCCCAGGTGCGGCGGCTGGCGGACGCGCCGGTGTCGGCGGAGGAGCTGGCGCGGGCCAAGGCGATCCTCGAGAGCGACCTGGTGTACCGGCGCGAGACGGTGCAGGGCCAGGCCAACGCGCTCGGGGCCTGCGCGACGCTGTTCGGCGACCTGGCCCGCGAGCGCGAGTACTACGCGGCTCTGGCGGCGCTGACGCCGGAGGCGGTCCGCTCGGCCTGCGTGCGCTGGCTCGACCCGGCCCGCGCGTGCGTCAGCCTCGAGCTGCCGCGCGCGGAGGTGGATGTCCAAACGGCCAGGTCCCTCAAGACAGCCGTGAGCGAGGCGCTGAAGCCGGGGCCGGCGCGGGCGCGCAAGGCTTCGGCGCCGCGGCGGGCGGCCGACGGGATCGACACGATCACGCTGCCGGGCGGGCTGCGCCTGCTGGCCCGGGTCGAGCCGGCGGTGCCGGTGGCGGCGGGCTGGCTGATGTGGCCCGGAGGGCTGCGGCGCGAGCCGGCGGCGCTGGCCGGCGCGAACTCGCTGATCGCGGCGCTGCTCACCCGCGGCAACGCCCGCACCGGCGGCGAGGCGCTGAGCCGGGCGATCGACGGCATGGCCGCGGGGCTCGACGGGTTCGCCGGCCGCAACAGCCTCGGCCTGCACTTCGAGTGCCTGGCCCGCCACTTCCCGGCGGTGCTCGGGCACGCGCTCGACTGCGCGACGACGCCGAAGTTCGCCGCCGACGAGCTCGAGGAGGAGCGGCGGGTGGCGCTGCAGGACCTCGCCGCCGAGGTCGACGACCCGGGGCAGGTGGCGAGCCGCGGGCTGTACGCGCTGCTGTACGGCGAGCACCCGTTCAGCCGGCCGGGCCGCGGCACGCCGGCGGGGCTGCGCGCGCTGACGCCGGCCAAGCTGCGCGGGCTGTGGCGCCGCGACTACCCGATCGGCCAGGCGGTGCTGGCCCTGGCCGGCGACATCGACGTGGCGGCGGCCGCGGCCCAGGTCGAGGCGGCGCTGCGCGAGGCTGGCCTTTCAGACAGGCTGTCCTCTGGGCCAGGTGCGCCCAAGAAGTTCGCGGCGCCGACCGGGCCGCGCGAGCGCGAGATCTTCCAGGACCGCGAGCAGGCCCACATCGCCCTCGGCTGGCCGGGCATCGCCGTCGGCGACGAGCGCGAGCCGACCCTCGACGTGCTCAGCGCGATCCTCGGCGGGCAGACCGGGCGGCTGTTCACGGCGCTGCGCGAGGTCCAGGGGCTGGTGTACGAGGTGTCGATGAGCAGCGTGGAGGGCGTCGACGCCGGCCACGTGGCGATCCACGCGTCTACGAGCCAGGACAAGCTGCCGAAGGCGCTGGCGGCGATCGCGGCGGAGGTCGATCGCGCGGTGCGAGAGCCGCCGTCCAGGGCGGAGGTCGAGCGCGCGCAGGCGTGGCTGGTCGGCCAGTTCGAGCTCGGCCAGCAGCGCCGCAGCCGGATGGCGTCGCTGCTGGCGCTGTCCGAGGTCTACGGGCTGCCGCGCGCGCGGGCGTTCGCGTATCCGCAGCGGGTCGCGGCGGTGACGACGGAGGGGGTGTGGGCGCTGGCCCGCACGCTGTTCCGCCCGCAATGGGCGGCCCGCTGCGTGGTCCGGGCGCGCCGGCGCAAGGAGTGAGGCGGGGGCGCCCGGATATGTCCGAAGGGGCAGGTTCGGGGTGCGACGCTGGGAGCGTGGCAGGCGCGACGCTCGCAAGGGCGAGCTGGCGCTCGGGACATGGGCGAAGAGGCAGGTCCGAGGCGCCACGCAGTGAGCGTGGCAGGTGTGACGCTCGTAAGGGCGAGCTGGCGCTCGGGACATGAGCGAAGGGGCAGGCGTCGCGTCGGCGCGAGCGCGACGCGGACGCCGTCGCAGGCTGCTTCCGGGGTCAGCCGCCGCAGCTGAACAGAACGCAGCTGCCGCTGCAGCACTGGGAGCTGTTGCCGCAGCTCTGGCCGGCCAGCTTGCAACACTTGGCGAAGTCGAAGGCCGTGCAGGTCGGGTTGCACGAGAGAGCTCCGCCGCCGTAGCTGGCGGGGAAGTCGGAGCACTCCTTGCCCTTGGTGTCGGCGCCGTCGCAGGTCTCGCCCGCCTCGGCGACGCCGTTGCCGCAGACCGGCTCGGACATCGTCGTGGTCCCCGGGTCAGGCTCGCCGCTGCTGGTCGAGCTCGTGGCGTCGGTGGTGGTTGTGGTCGTGCTCGGGTCGCCCGTGGTGGTCGAGGTCGTGCTCGTGCTCGTGGTGGTCGTGCTCGTGCCGACGCTCGAGTCGCTCGCGGTCACGGTCGACGAGGTGGTCGACGAGGACGAGGTGCTCGTCGAGAGCGTTGCGTCGGTCGTCGTCGTGGCCGTGGTCGAGGTGGTCGAGGCGGTCGAGGTGGCCCCGGTGGTCGAGGATCCACCAGCCCCGGCAGGCTGGTAAAAGCAGGCCGACGTCAGGCCGAAGAGGAGCCCCAGGGCACGTCGCGTCACGTTCCCTCTCTAACACGGAAGCGCGGACGGAACGGCGCGGATGCGCCCCTCCGGCTCATCTCGCAAAGGGAGTGGGCCGGAGGATCAGTCGTCGTCCGGGTCGCCGTCGGGCTCGGCGACCGAGCGCGCGCCGGCGACAGTGAGGTACTCGTCGCGGTCGCGCAGGCGATCGACTCGCAGGTCGCCGCCGACGTAGAACTCGGTCTCGAAGATGGCCAGCTCGCGGGCCACGAGGTCGCCGAGGACCACTGCGCACATCAGCCGATCGGACACGCAGAGGCGGCCGCGCACGACGAGGTCGCCGGTGACGACGAGGGTGCCGATGTCGTCGGGCGCAGCGGCGACCTGCAGCTGCGACCAGTGCTCGTCGCTCAGCCAGCCGTCGCCGTCGATCGTGACGTCGCCCTCGTAGACGGCGCAGGCGCAGTCGTGGCGGCCGCCCGAGGCGAGGCGGGCGAAGGTGCCGTGGCGACGGTCGAGCTCGGCCTCGCTGATGACGACGGGCTTCAGCACGCGCGGAGTGTGCCAGGCGACAGCAGGGCTGTCACGCGGAGGAGCCCTCGATCGTGCGGCCGATCGAGGGCTGGTGCGATCCCTGCTCGTCCGTCGCCCATACGGGCCGCGACGGGCTGGTTCAACCTCGCGGTGAGGCTTCCATGAGGCCACTGCGGCGCGGAATGGACATGTGCTGCGGGACATGTCGAAACAGACTTGTCATGCACAGGCCCGCGCGAGGCCGCAGCGACCGAACCCGTCATGGCTCGGACGAGGCTGCAGGGTTGCGTCGACCATCTCGTCTGAACTCGTGATGCCGAGGCGGCCTCGGGGCGGGAGCTCGGCGTCACGGGCTGAAGCGAGGCGTGGTGAAGTGCGGTGTCCGGTGGCCGCGCGCCAGAGACGGCCGCGATGGACCTACGCGAGGTGGCCTCAAGGACATGTCCTCATGGCCAGTCGTCGAGGTCGAGGTCGCGGGCCAGCTCGGGGTCGTCGGCCAGCAGATCGCGCAGGGTCGCCTCGCGCAGGCCGAGCGCCCGGGCGCCGGCGCTCACGCTGGCCTGAGCGCCGAGGACGGCCCGGACCTCGCGGCGGAAGGCGAGCGGATCGGCGCGGCGAAGGGCCAGGAGCAGCGGCTCGCGGGGCTCGGCGGGCAGGGTCACGCGCAGGGACTGTAGCGCCTGTCGCCGCCCCGGGTCGCGCGTCGCGCTTTGGGTGGACGTTGAAGTCGAGGCCGATGGGAGCTCGACGAGCACCGTGGAGCCTGTCGCGGGCGGAAGCGCTGAAGTCGGGGCCGATGGGGCTCGGCGGGCGGGGCCACGCGCAGGGACTGCGGCGCTTGTCGCCGCCCGGGCGGACGTGCTGAAGTCGAGGCCGATGCAGGGGAGACGAGTCGAGGTGTGGTTCGTGCTGGGGCTCTTGCTGAGCGGGTGCGACCGCGCCGCGGAGGCGGAGCTGGCGGGGATGCGGGCGGAGCTGGCGGCGACGTCGACGCTGCTCAAGGAGCAGGGGCAGCGGATCGAGACGCTGACGGTCGAGTTGGAGAAGGCGCGGGCCGAGCGCGCGGCCTGCGAGGCCGACCGGTCGAGGCCGGTGCGGACGGGCAGCGACCCGTGGGCCGACCCGAGCGACCCCGCGTCGGCGATCCTCGACGAGGTGCGGCCGACGCTGACGGCGACCTGCGCCGACGGGACCTGCGTGGTGAAGCGCAGCGAGCTCGACGCGTTCCTGGCGAACCCCGCGGCCATGGCCCGGCAGGTGCGCGTGGTCCCGGCGGTGGAGGACGGCAAGCCGGCCGGCCTCAAGCTGTTTGCCATCCGCGCCGAGTCGCTGCTGGCCCGCGTCGGGTTCAAAAATGGCGACGTGGTGCGCACGATCGCCGGCTTCGACGTGAGCGACGCCGATGCGGCGATGAGCGCCTACGCGGAGCTGCGCAAGCTCGACCGCTGGACGATCGCCGGCGTGCGCAAGGGGGCGCCGTTCGAGGTGACGATCGTGTTCGAGTGAGCGCGGGCGGTGCCCGAGAGGCGGCCGGAGTTGTTCGAAGGGCGGCGTTCGACTCGCACGATGGGGCAGGGAGCCGGGTGGGTCTCCGACGGAGCGGGCGAGAGCCGGCTGAGTGATCGTGTCCGAAGGGACAGGCGGCCGCGTCGAAGCGGCCGCAGTTGGATGTCCTGAGGGACAGCCGGCGCTGGGGCGTCGATGCAGACAGGGGCTCGGGATGGGGCACAGGCCGCGGGGCGAGGCTCACGTAGATGTCTCAAGAGACAGGCAAGATGCGGCGGGGCTCGGGCCGGCCGGTGTCTGCTCGATGTGTCTGAAGGGACAGGTGAGGGCGCGCGGCCTCGGGGACAGGTCCTGTGGGACAGGTGTCCGCGGCGGACGGATGGATTGCGGAGATGCCTGGCCTGCAGCCGCTGGCGGGTGCGCGGGCGATGTTGCGCGATCACGAGGTCGCCCGGTCGGCGCTCCACGCGGTGTGGCGCGGACCACACGGATCTGCTCCAGAACGCGGGCTGTCCGATCGGACAGGTGACGCCGCGGCCGCGAGCGAGGGGCGCGGATCTACGGGCGGCGCGGGCTCAGGCGGCGGTGGCGACGCCGAGGCTGCGGGCGAGGGCGCGGGCGACGGCGAGGGGGCGGCCCTTGAACACGCGGACGTAGGGGATGGCGCTCGCACGCGCCGCGCGGGCGAGGATCCCGTCGATGTTGTGGGCCTGGAAGCCGGTGGCGATCAACACGTAGTCGTAGCTGTGGCGCGAGATGCTCTCGCACTGGGCCTGGACCTTGCGGGCGTTGCCGTCGCACCAGGTGATGTCGAGGCCGAGCGACTCCTCGAGCTTCGACTTGAGGTCCGGGTCCTCGCGGTTGCTGACGAACAGGACCCGCTTGCCCTCGACCTTGGGCCGGACCTGGGCGACCAGGTGCGCGCCCGGATCGTCGACGTCGTCGGTCTCCTCCTCGAGGTCGCCCTCGCCGTCGGACGGCAGGACGCCGAGCTCGCCGCGCTTTATCACGTCTTGCAGGCCGGTGAGGCGGCGACGCATGCGTCGGTCCTCGAACAGGTCGGGGCGCAGGGCGTCGATGCGCGGGCGGATCGGCTGGACCAGCGAGGCCACCTCGGGCGTGTTGTGGGCGTCGAAGGCCCGGCCGAGGAAGGCGAGCAGGACCTCGTCGTCGAAGCTGTCGGCGGCGACCAGCGCGTCGCGTTCGGCCCGCACCGCCGCCTGTTGCTGGCGCACCTGATCGGCCGAGGGCCCGGTCTTGGCGCGCTCCGGCGGCGGGATGAACTCGGGGTCGAGCCAGCGCCGCAGCTGCGGCAGGCGCTCGCCGAGGCGCCCCGCGAGCCAGCGCAGGCGGCCCATCACCGCGCCCCAGGTCTCGGGGTCCTCGGCGGCGATGAAGCGACGGATGTCGCGCAGCGCCTGCGCGTGCTTGACGAGGGCGTCGAGCTGGTCGTTGGGCAGCTCCTCGGGCGGCGTGGTGAGGTGCCGCGGCGGCGGGTCGGTGACGTTGCCGGCGATCGACTCGATGGCGCGCTGGGCCTCGCGCAGGACGGTGCGGGGCGGGCCCGGCGGGGTCTTGCGCGGGCGGTCGGCCCAGCCGTAGTCGTCGACCGGGACCTCGCTGGTCATCGCCCGCTCGCGATGGTTCTGCACGAACTCGTGCGCCTCGGCCCAGGTCTTGGGCGCGTGCAAGGTCTTGAGCCCGAGCTCGGTCACCACACAGGCCGGCACCGCGTTCATCTGCAGCGCCTGCACCGAGCCCGGCCACAGCGTCTTGCTCAGGTTCGTCAGCTCGTGGGCGATCCGCCGCACCAGCACGGTGATCTTGTGCTCGCCCTGGAACTGCTCGTCGAAGCTGCGCGCGCGCGAGATCCAGGCCAGCATGTAGACCTTTTGATAGCGCGGGGACATCAGCGCGAAGTCGGGGCGCATGTCCTGGATGTCCTTGAGGATCTCTTCCAGGGTCTCGCGCGCCTCGGCGACCGCGGCCGCCGGATACGTGGGCAGCTGGATCCGGCCGACGATCGGGCTGCGCGGCAGCTCGGGCTCGGGCGAGGCGGGCGGGACGGGGATAACTTCGGCGGATACCGCGGCGCTGACCGGCGCCGACTGCGGACGGGCTGGCTCCTGGAGGCCCTCGCGGAAGCGATCGAAGAGCTGGCGGGCCGCCGCCGACGGAAACATCTGCGTCAGCGCATCTTCGAGGGCGCTGTCGCGGTCGGGCCCGCGGCCGAGCCAGCGCTCCGCGTCGCGCCAGATCAGCACCTCCGTCCACTGATGGGTATACATCGCGTGGCGGTAGCCGCTGTCCGCGAGAAACTTGGGTAGCCAGCGCGCGCCGTCGTCGTGCATCGCCCGTTACGCTAGTCTTTTCGCGCTGCTGCTGCAACGAAGGGGCAAAATGCCGCGCGCGGCCCGAGGTCCGCGCGGGCAGGGTGAGGGCCTGCCGTGGCGGAGGCTGTTCAGCGCCGCGCGCGCCGACACGGACGCCGTTCGCCGCCCGTGAGGCCCGACCGGAACCTCGTGCCGAGGTTCAGGTGCCGATGACCGAGCCGCCGTCGACGCTCAAGATGGCGCCGTTGATGAAGCTCGACTTGTCGTCGGCCAGGAAGAGATAGGCGCGAGCGATGTCGTCGGGTTGACCGGCGCGGCCGACCGGGGTGTGCTCGATCAGCGCGTTATAAACCTTCTCCGGGATCGACTTGACCATGTCGGTGGCGATGAAACCCGGGGCGACGGCGTTCGCCGTGATGCCGTAGCGGCCGAGCTCGCGCGCCCATACGCGCGTCATGCCGACCACGCCGGCCTTGGCGGCGACGTAGTTGGTCTGGCCGAAGTTGCCGTACAGCGCGACCACCGAGCTGGTGCTGACGATGCGGCCGTACTTCTGGGCGATCATGGTCGGCACCACGGCCTGGGTGCAGTTGAACACGCCCTTCAGGCAGACATCGAGGACGAACTGGAACTGGTCGGCGCTCATCTGTCCGACCACCTGACCGTCCTTGACCTTGACCAGCTGGCCGTCGCGGACGACGCCGGCGTTGTTGATGAGGACGTCGATGCGGCCGAACCGCTCGAGCACGGCGGCGACCCCGGCGACGCAGTCCTCCGGCTTGCTGACGTCGACCTTGCGGGCGATGGCGACGCCGCCGGCGGCGGTGATCGCGGACACGACCTCCTCGGCTGCCTGTTCGGCCAGGTCCCACACGGCCACGGCGTAACCCGCCTCGGCGAACTTGAGGGCGGTGGCGCGGCCGATGCCGTTGCCGCCGCCGGTGACGATGGCGATCCGCGGTTGATTGGTGCTTGTCATGGGGCGGCGAGGGTACCGAGAGGCTCCGGACGCCGCCTGCACCAAGAGTCCGAGAGAAGATGTGAGCTTGCGCAGTGTCGGTGGGGCGGGACACGCGGCGCTCGGGCGTCCACGGAGGCCGATGGCCGCCGCTTGTCGTCTCCAGGGCGATCCCCGTAGGATGCGCCGACCCCATGACAGATGCCGCCCCGCCCGACGCGCTGGTCCGCGAGATCAAGGAGCTCATCATCGAGGCCCTGATGCTGCAGGACATGACCCCCGAGGACATCGACCCAGAGGCGCCGCTGCTGGTCGAGGGGCTGGGCCTCGACTCGATCGACGTGCTCGAGCTGGCGATGGCGATCGGCAAGAAGTACGGCGTCAAGACCCGGGCCGACGACGCGCAGAACCGGCACATCTTCGCCAGCGTGACCAACCTGGCCCGCTTCGTCGCCGAACAGCGGGCCGCGGCGATCAGCTGAGGCCGAGCATGGCGGACCCGAGTGGCGAGCCGCGGCGAGCCGCGGGGGTCCCGAGGTGGGTGCCGGCCGCGCTGCGGTCGGTGCTCGTCGGCGGTTATCCGCTGGTGGTGTACCTCGGCATGACGCGCTGGAGCCCGCGCACGCTGGCGCTGGTGCTGGCGGCCGCGCTGCTGCCGGGGCTCCTCCTGCGCCTGCGCGAGGCCCGGCGCGAGGACCTGTGGCCGGTGCTGCGGGTGCCGCTGTCGCTGCTGGGGCTGTTCGCAGTGGCGGCGCTGTCGGGCGAGCAGCGGCTGTTCATGGCCCTGCCGGTGCTGGTCAACCTGGGCCTCCTGGCCAACTTCGCGGCCAGCCTGCGCGGGCCGGTGTCGCTGGTCGAACGGTTCGCCCGCCTGCAGGAGCCCGACCTGCCGCCCGGCGGGCCGGCGTACTGCCGCAAGGTCACCAAGGTGTGGTGCGGGTTCTTCGTCGCCAACGCGGCCGTCAGCGCCGGCCTGGCGCTGTGGGCCCCGGTGGCCTGGTGGACGCTCTACACCGGACTTTTGGCCTACCTGCTGATCGGGGTAATGTTCACCGTCGAGTACGTCGTCCGCAAGGCGACCTTCCGTCGCTTCGGCGACGCGCTGCCCGACCGCCTGCTCCGCCGGCTGCTCCGCGCATGAGGTCCTTCGTCCCGCTCGTCCACACCGATCCCGCGGCGCCCGTCGCCGTGGGCGAGGCGGGTGCGCGCACCGCCGGCGAGCTCATGCGCGACGCGAAGGCGGTGGCCGCACGCCTGCCGCCCGCGGTTCCCGGCAGCGAGGTGCTGGCGGTCTGCGGCGATCGCTACCACCTCGCGGTGACCGCCCTGGCGGCGTGGCTGCGCGGGCACGCGGTCGCCCTGCCGCCCAACGCCCAGCCGGCGGCGGTGCGCGAGCTGGCCGGCCGGCCGTCGGTGGTCGCGCTGCTGCACGACTCCGACCTGGCCGACGCGCAGGACGTCCGCGAGTGGCTGGACGGACATGTTTTGAGGGACATGGCCGATCCGACATGGCCCGAAGCGCTGGCCGCCGAGCGCCGGCTGGCGGTCGTGTACACCTCGGGCAGCACCGGCGACCACCAGCCGTGCGCCAAGACTGCCGCGCAGCTGCTCGGCGAGGCGCAGGCGCTGGCGGCGACGTTCGCCCTGCGGGCCGGCGAGGTGGCGCTGGCGACGGTGCCGCCGTACCACCTCTACGGGCTGCTGTTCGGGATCCTCGCCCCGCTGGCCGCCGGGGCGGCGTTCGCCCGCGAGACGCCGCTGCACGCCGAGACCGTGGCCCGGGCGGCGCGGCAGGTCGGGGCGACGGTGCTGGTCAGCACGCCGGCGCACCTGCGCGGGCTGACGGTGCTGGAGCGCGGCGACCTGCCGCCGCTCTCGCGGGTGTTCTCCTCCGGGGCGCCGCTGCCGCGGGCGACCGCCGACGAGCTGCTGGCGCGGCTGGGGCTGCAGGTGACCGAGGTGTACGGCTCGTCGGAGACCGGCGGGATCGGCTGGCGTCGGCACGAGCATGTCCTCGGGGACATGTCTCCAGAGCCAGCCTGGACGCCGCTGCCCGGGGTCGCGGTCGAGGTCGCTTCCGAGGGGCGGCTGCTGCTGCGCTCGCCGTTTTTGGCCCCGGACGCGCCGGTGCCGTACCCGTGCGAGGACCGGGTCGAGATCGACGCGCGCGGCGGGTTCCACCTGCGCGGCCGGCTCGACGGGGTGGTGAAGATCGCGGGCAAGCGGGTCGCGGTGGCCGAGGTCGAGCAGCGCCTGCTGGCCCTGCCGACGGTGGCCGACGCGGCGGTGGTCGCGGTCGAGTCGCCGGGCGCCCGCGGGCACGAGCTGGTGGCCGCGGTGGTGCCGCGCGAGGCCGGACGCGACGCCGAGCTGGTCGCCGAGCTGCGCCGGGCGCTGCTGCCGTGGTTCGACCCTGTCGTGGTGCCGCGGCGGATCAAGCTGGTGCCGGCGCTGCCGCGCGAGCCGAGCGGCAAGCTGACGCGGCGCAAGCTGCACGCGCTGCTCGGCCTCGCGGTCGAGGCGGGGGCGGAGGGTCCGGGGCAGGACTCGGGTGGCCCTGAGGACATGTCCGAAGGGCCAGCGAACGAGCCGTCGCGAACGAGCGGGTCGGACGGCTCGCGGGACATGCCTGCGGGGACAGCGAGGGGTCCGTCCGGAGCTTCTGGCTCGAAGGACATGTCCGATGGAGCCGCCGCGAACGCGGGCGCACGCGCGTTCGCGCTGGGCGAGCCCGCGCGGCGCGACGAGGGCGGGGCGGCGGTGCACGAGGTCGAGGTCGGGGTGCCGGCCGATCTGGCGTACTTCCGCGGGCACTTCGAGGGGATGCCGGTGCTGCCGGGGGTGGCGCAGCTGACCGCGCTGGTGGTGCCGCAGGTGGCGGCGCTGCGGCCGGAGCTGGGGCCGCTGCGGCGGGCGGCGCGGCTGAAGTTCACGCGGCCGATCGCGCCGGGCGACGCGCTGGTGCTGCGGCTCGAGGTGCGCGGGACGAACGTGCGCTTCTCGCTCGCGCGCGCGGGCGAGGTGGTCACCGCCGGCGCGCTCGAGTACGAGGCGCGCGGTGGGTGAGGTGGTACGTATGTCCGGAGGGACAGGTCGTAGCGAGGGGGCCGAGGTCGTGCGGATGTCCGGAGAGACAGGTCGTCGCGGCGCGCGCTCGGGCGCGAGGCGTGCTGCGGCGCGAGCACAAGAGATGTCCGCAGGGACAGGGCGGCCCGGGGGGTGGACGTGAGCGCGGACGGGGTCGGAGCGGCGGGTCCGCGCGTGGTAGGAGGAGGGACCCGGGGCGCAGGGGACATGTCCGCCGGGACAGATTCGTTCCGGCCGTGCGCGCTGATCCCGACCTACGACAACCCGCGGACGGTGCGCGACGTGGTGCTGCGGGTCAAGGCGCACCTGCCGGACGTCGTCGTCATCGACGACGGCTCGGGGCCGGAGGGGCGGGCGGCGGTCGAGGCGCTCGGGGCCGAGGGGCTGGCGCACGTGCGGCGGCGGGCGCAAAACGGCGGCAAGGGGGCGGCGGTCAAGACCGGGTTCCAGTTCGCCCACGAGCTCGGCTACACCCACGCGCTGCAGGTCGACGCCGACGGCCAACATGACCTCGGGGACATCCCGCAGTTCCTCGCCACCGCGCGCGGGCGGCCCGACGCGCTGATCCTCGGGGCGCCGGTGTACGACGCGTCGGCGCCGAAAGGGCGGCTCATCGCCCGCAAGATCACCCTGTTCTGGACCAACTTTGAGGCCGGGCGCGGCGTCATCACCGACCCGATGTGCGGCTTCCGGGTCTACCCGCTGGCGCCGGCGCTGGCGCTCGGGCGCACCGGCGACCGCATGGACTTCGACATCGAGGTGGCGGTCCGCCTGGTGTGGGCCGGCGTGCCGGTGATCAACCTGCCGACGAAGGTCCGCTACATCGGCCGCGACGAGGGCGGGGTGTCGCACTTCCGCGTGTTCGGCGACAACGTCAAGATCTCGTGGCTGCACACCCGGCTGTCGTTCCAGCGCGTGATGGTGCGCCCGTGGATCGACCTCTACCGCCGCCTGCGCCGCCCGGCGCTGCCGGCCGGTCGCTGACCGGCTGCGCGAGAGGACAGGTTCGATCGGCCATGGTGGAAGAGGCAGGCGCGAAGGGACATGTCCCGGCGGTCACGTCCTCCGGGGACGCGAGCGCGGCGCCGGCGGTCGGCGCCGGCGAGGGCGACCGGGCGTGGATGACCCGGCCCGAGCGCGGGACGGTGATCGGGATCAAGGCGACCCTGCTGTTCTGCCGGGTGTTCGGCCGCCGCGGGGCGGGGGCGCTGCTGGCGGTGATCACGTTCTACTACGCGCTGTTCGCCGGAGCGGCGCGCCGGGCCTCGCAGGACTACCTGCGGCGGATCGGCCAGCCGCACGGGTTCTGGGCCAGCTGGCGCCACATCTACACGTTCGCCCGCTGCGCCCTCGACCGCGTGTTCCTGGTCCGCGGGGAGACGTCGCGGTTCCGCATCACGCACACGGGCATCGAGCACCTGCGGGCGCTGCAGCAGCAGGGGCGGGGGGCGCTGCTGCTGGGGGCCCACCTCGGCTCGTTCGAGGCGATGCGGGCCAGCAGCGTCGACAAGCGGCTGCCGATCCACATCCTCGCGTACTGGCAGAACGCCAAGATGATCAACGACTTCTTGCGCACGGTCGGGGCCGACTTCGACGTGCGCGTGATCCCGATCGACCCGCGCGACACCAGCTACATCCTGGCCGCGAAGGAGGCGATCGAGCGCGGCGAGCTGGTGGCGGTGCTCGGCGACCGGGTCGGGGTCAACGACAAGACCTCCACGGCGACCTTCCTCGGCGCCCCCGCGCGCTTCCCGACCGGCCCCTACACCCTCGCGGCGCTGCTAAAGTGCCCGATCTACTTGACTTTCGGCCTCTATCACGGGCCCGACCGCTACGATCTTTATTGCGAGCCTTTCGCCGAACAATTAGAACTCCCCAGAGGCCGCCGTGAGGCCGCCACCGCCGCCCATGTCCAGCGCTACGCCGAACGCCTCGAGCACTACTGCCGCCTCGCGCCGCTCAATTGGTTCAACTTCTACGAGTTCTGGAGGTCGGAGTGAGTAGCGCCCGCGTGCTCATCGTGGGGCCCGGCGGGCTCGGCCTCGACGACGTGGTCCAGCTGGCCGAAGGGACAGCTTTCCCCGCACTCGACGACGCCCCGGAGTACCGGGCGCTGCTGGCCCGCGGCGCCGACCACCTGGCGCGGCGGCTGGCCGCCGGCGAGGTGGTCTACGGGGTCACGACGGGGTTCGGCGACTCGTGCGAGACCGCCGTCCCGGCGGAGCACGTGGCGGCGATGCCGGTCAACCTGATGCGCTTCCACGGCTGCGGTACCGGGCGGATCCTCGACGAGGTCGAGGCGGCGGCGGTCGTGGCGGTGCGCCTCGTCGCGCTCGCGCGCGGCTGGTCCGGCGTGCGCGTCGAGGTGCTCGAGCGGCTGTGCGACTTGCTGAGGCACCGCTTGTTGCCGCGGATCCCCGCCGAGGGCTCGGTCGGGGCCAGCGGCGATCTGACGCCGCTGTCGTACGTGGTCGCGGCGCTGGTGGGCGAGCGCGAGGTCTGGTTCAAGGGACAGGTCACGCCCGCCGCCGAGGCCCTGCGCGAGGCCGGCGTCCCGCCGCTGACGCTGCAGCCCAAGGAGAGCCTGGCGCTGATGAACGGGACCAGCGTCATGGTCGGGCTCGGTTGCCTGGCGGTCGCCCGCGCGCAGCGGCTGGCGCGCCTGTGCGCGGCGCTGACGGCGATGGGCAGCGACGTCCTCGGCGGCAATCCCGCTCACTTCGACGACCGGATCTTCGCCGCCAAGCCGCACCCGGGCCAGAGGACCTGCGCGCGGTGGATCCGCGAGGATATCGAGTACCCGCGGCCGGCCGCCCCCGCGCGGATCCAGGACCGTTACTCGATCCGCTGCGCCCCGCACGTGATCGGGGTCCTCGTCGACGCGCTACCCTGGGTCCGGCAGTGGCTCGAGGTCGAGATCGTCGGCGCCAACGACAACCCGCTGGTCGACCCGGAGACCGGCGAGGTGCTGCACGGCGGCAACTTCTACGGGGGTCACGCCTGCTTCGCGCTCGACGCCCTGAAGACGGCGGTGGCCAACCTCGCCGACCTGGTCGATCGCCAGATCGCGCTGGTCTGCAACCCCGACACGAACGCGGGCTTGCCGGCGAACCTGGTCGGGCGCGAGGGGCCCGATCGTGCGGCGCACCACGGCTTCAAGGCGATGCAGATCTCGGCCTCGGCGCTGGCGGCCGAGGCGTTGAAGCTGACGATGCCGGCCAGCGTCTTCAGCCGAAGCACCGAATGCCACAACCAGGACAAGGTGAGCATGGGCACGATCGCGGCGCGCGACTGCCTGCGGATCGTCGAGCTGACCGAGACGGTCGCCGCGATCGGGCTGCTCACCATGTGCCAGGCGGTCGACCTGCGCTCGGGCCACAACGTCCACGCGCGCGCGCGCACCCTGCACGCGGCGGTGCGCGGAGTCATCCCCAGGGTCGACGCCGACCGCCGCCAGGACCACGACATCGCCGCGGTGCTGACGCTGCTGCGCGCGGGCGCGTTGCCGATCGGAGCGCTGTCGTGAGCCGGCTGCACGAGGTCTCGGTCGAGTTCGAGGTCCCGTTCCACGACGTGGACATCCTCCACATCGTCTGGCACGGGCATTACTACAAGTACATGGAGTACGGCCGGACCGCGCTGATGCGCTCGCGCGGGCTCGACGTCCCCGACCTCCACCGCCTCGGCTACGCCGCGCTGCTGGTCGACAGCCACTGCCGCTACACCTACCCGCTGCGCTACGCCGACCGCGTGCGCGTCGACGCGTGGTTCGTGTCGGTCCAGCCGCGGCTGGTGGTGGCCTACCGGATCCGCAACCTCAACCAGGACCGCTGCTCGGCCCGCGGGCAGACGATCCTCGTCACCACCGACCAGGAAGGTCGCCTCTTGCAGGAGACGCCCGATGCGCTGCTCAAGTACCTGGTGTAGCCCGCTCACGCCGCGAGCACGCATGTCCGTGAGGACAGGTCGTTTCGCGCATGTCCTCATGGTCATGGCCGTCATGACAGGCTCGATCGGCCAGGCCCAGGCGGCCGAGCCGCTGCCGATCACGGTGGCCGCGCCGGCGGTCGCCAGCATCACGCTGGAGCAGCTGCTCGGGCAGTTCGCCGGGATGAGCGGGCTGCAGGCCAGCTTCCGCGAGGAGAAGCGGATGGCGCTGCTGGCCGCGCCGCTCGTCAACGAGGGCACGATCTACTTCGTGCCCAACGGCAAGAAGTCGCGCCTGGCCCGGCACACGGCCAAGCCGGCCCGCTCGGTGGTGGTGATCGACGGCAGCGCGCTGAAGCTGGCCGACGACGCCGGCCGCGAGGAGATCGCGCTCGACAAGAGCCCGGCGGTGCGGCTGTTCGTCGACTCGTTCGTCCGGATCTTCGCCGGCGACCGCGAGGCGCTGGCGGCCATGTACGCGATGGAGCTGCAGGCCGAGGGCCAGCGCTGGACGCTGAAGCTGAAGCCGAAGCTCGCGCCGCTCGACAAGCTGATCGAGCGGGTCGAGATCGCGGGCGACGGGGTCGTGATCTCGACGATGCGCGTGGTCGAGGTCGGCGGCGACGAGGCCGTCACCACCTTCTCGGGCGTCGATCCCAGGCGCAAGTTCTCCGCCGAGGAGCAGGCGTCGCTGTTCAGCCTGCCGCCCAAGCCGGCCGCGGCGGCGCCGGCGGGCCGCTGAGGCCGCGCTCATCACCTGTTCCATGGAACCTGCCCGATCAGACAGGCCGAGCGCGTGGCGGGCGGGGCTCGGCGCGGCGCTGGTCGCCGGGCTGGTGGCGTTCTGCGTCCTGCGCCTGCAGGTGGTCACCGACATCACCGCGTTCATGGCCGACGTCGCCGACCCCAAGCTGGCGGCCCTGTCGCGCGGCATGGCCAGCTCGGAGCTGACGCGCACTCTGGTGCTGTCGGTCTCGGACGAGCGCGGCGAGCCCGACGTCGCCATCGCCGGGGCGCAGGCGCTGGCCGACCGCTTGCAGAGCCGACCCGAGGTGGCGTGGCTGCGCACCGGGCCGGGCGAGCTGCACGCGGAGGCGATCCACAACCTCTACTACCCGCGGCGGTTCTTCCTCCTGGCCGACGAGCCAGCTGCGCTTCAGGACAGGTTGTCCGACGACGGCCTGCGCGCGGCGGCCCGCGAGCTGCGGCGCCAGCTCGGCCTGCCGACGTCGGGGGTGATCAAGCAGATCGCGCCGGCCGACCCGCTGCTGGCCTATCCGGCCCAGCTGCGCCGGCTCGAGGCGGCCCAGGGCGGCGGGGTGGGCCTGCGCGACGGCCACTTCGTCGCCGAGGACCAGCACGCGCTGGTGATGCTGGCGACCCGCAGCTCGCCGTTCGACGCGACGGACCAGGCGCCGCTGCAGGCGGCGATCGAGGCGGCGTTCGCCGAGGTCGACGCGCAGTCGGGCGGACGCCTGGTGCTCGAGCAGTCGGGCGTGGCCCGCTTCGCCCTCGCGGCCGAGACCAGCATGCGCGCCGACATCGGCCGGATCTCCACCGTCTCGCTGGTCGGCATCGTCGCGCTGTTCCTCGTCATGTTCCGCTCGCCGCGGCTGGTCCTGCTGTCGCTGGCGCCGCTGGTCGCCGGCGTGGCGGCGGCGCTGGCGGCCTGCCTGGCGCTGTTCGGCGCGGTGCACGGGCTGACTCTGGCGTTCGGGGCGACGCTGATCGGCGTGTGCATCGACTACTCGGTGCACCTGTTCAACCACCACATGCTCGACCCGGCGAGCGGCGGGCCGCGCCACAGCGCGCGGCGGATCTGGCCGGGCCTGCTGCTCGGGGCGCTGACGACCGTGGCGGGCTTCGCCGGGCTGGCGTGGACCAGCTTCCCCGGGCTGCGCGAGGTGGCGCTGTTCGCCTCGATCGGGGTGCTGGTGGCGGCCCTGGCGACGCGCTACTGGCTGCCTGACCTTTTGCCCATGGCCCCAAAGCCAGGTTGGGTGCAGCGCCGGGCGGCCGCCGGGCTGGCGCGCGTGGTGGCGGCGATGCGGCGGCGGCGGTCGGCGGTGGCGGTGCTGCCGGCGGCGGCGCTCGGCCTGTGCGTGGTCGGGCTGCCGCGGATCGAGTTCTCCGACGACGTGCGCCTGTTGACCGCGCTCGATCCGGCGATGCTGGCCGAGGACGAGCGGGTGCGGTCGCGGGTGTCGCGGATGGACGGCGGCCGCTTCGTGGTCGCGTTCGGGGCCGACGAGGAGGAGGCGCTGGCCGGCAACGACGCGGTCGCGGTCCGCCTGCGCGCGGCCCAGGCGGCGGGGGAGATCGAGGCGTTCCGCAGCCTGCACGCGCTGGTGTGGTCGGCGGCGCTGCAGAAGGACAACGCGGCGGCGCTGGCCGACCCGAGCCTGCCGGCCCGGCTCGACGCGGCGTTCGTGGCCGAGGGCTTCCGCGCCGGCTCGTTCGCCAAGTTCTTTTCGGACATGTCCCACGGGCCAGACGTGATGCGACCGGCCGACCTGGCCGCGACGCCGCTGGCCGAGGCGGCGCGGACGTTCCGGGCGGAGATCGAGGGCGGCGAGGTGGCCCTGGTGACGCTGCTGCGCGGGGTCGACGACGTCGCGGCGCTGCAGGCCCGCCTGCAGGGCCTGGCGCAGGTGCGTTACTTCGACCAGCAGGGCATGATGCAGGCGGCGTTCGGCCGCTACCGCGCGCGCACGCTCGAGCTGGTGGTGTTCGGGCTGTTCGCGGTGCTGGCGATGGTGTGGCTGCGATATCGCCGGCTGGGGCTGGCGCTGGCGGCGTTCACCCCGGCGGTGCTGGCGGCCGCGACGGCGCTGTCGCTGGTGGCGCTGTCGGGGGTGACGATCGGGATCCTCCACGTCGTCGCGCTGCTGCTGGTGCTCAGCATGGGCGTCGACTACGGGGTGTTCCTGGCCGAGAGCCGACGCGACCCGGGCGGCTTCGACGCGACGGTGCTCAGCGTGCTGCTGGCCTGCCTGTCGACGGTGCTGGCGTTCGGCCTGCTGGCGATGTCGCAGAGCCCGGCGCTGCAGGCGATCGGGGTCACGGTCGGGCTCGGGGTGCTGCTCAGCCTGGTGCTGGCGCCGGCCGCCCTGGTGCTGGCGGGGGCGGGCGAGGGGAAGGACCGCGAATGAATCTCAGGACATGGGCGATCGGGCATGTCGCCTCGGTCATGCTCCTGGGAGCATGTTCGAAGGGACATGAGGCCGAGACGGCGCCGCCGCAGCTGTCGGAGGCCGACTACCCGGGGGCGCTGGCGACGAGCCTGGCCGGGCCCGACTTCATGGCCCGCCAGCGGCTGCGCGGGACGGCGCGGGGCCGCGAGATCGGCGGCGAGGTGGTGCTGCAGAAGCAGGGCGACGCGCTGACCCTGGTCGGCCTGACGCCGTTCGCGACCAAGGCGTTCGTGGCCGCGCAGAAGGGCGCCGAGGTGAAGGTCGAGGTGTTCGCGCCGGAGGGCAAGCTGCCGTTCCCGCCGCGCTTCATGCTGCTCGACGTCCACCGGGTGCAGTTCCTCGGCCTGCCGGGGGCGCCGCTGGCCGACGGGACGCACCGCGGCGAGGTCGGCGAGGAGGCCGTGACCGAGGTGTGGCAGGGCGGGGCGCTGCTCGAGCGCCGCTTCGAGCGCAAGGACGGCAAGCCCGCCGGGACGATCGTGATCACCTACGAGGGCGGGATGAAGGACGGGGCGCTGCCGCCCAGGGTGAAGCTCGTCAACGGGTGGTTCGGCTACGAGATCGCGGTCGAGACGGTGCAGTGGCAGCCGCTGTGATCTCGCGCCGCAGCGTGCTCGGCCTGGTCACGCTCGCGGCGTGTCGGGCCGATCCGCGCGACCCGGAGTGCCGGCGCGCGAGCGGTTACGTGGGCGCGCCGCGACGCGACGCGCTGCCCCTCGACGGGCGGCAGGCGGGGGCGATCGGCGGCGTGCTGGCGCCCGACTTTGTGGCGCGGCTCGAGACGCGGCTCGACGAGGTGCTGGCGAGGTCGCAGGCGCCGGCGATCTCGGCGGCCTACGCGGTGCCGGGGAGCGGCATGTGGACTGCGACGCGCGGGCTCGCGTGCGTGGAGCCGGCGACGCCGGTGGGCGAGGGGGCGCGGTTCCAGGCGTGCAGCGTCGGCAAGCTGATCACCGCGGCGCTGATCTGGCGGCTCGTCGAGCGCGGGCAGCTCGGGATCGAGGACCCGATCTCGAAGTGGTTCCCGCGTTACCCGGGCGCGGCGAACATCACGATCGATCAGCTGCTCTCGCACACGAGCGGGATCTACAGCTTCAACAGCGACCCGAACTTCGAGCGCGAGCTGCGGGCGTACCACTCGCCGGAGGCGCTGATCGAGGAGGCGGCCGGTCACGCGAACCTGTTCTGCCCGGGCGCGACGTGGTCCTACTCGAACACCGGCTACGTGATGCTCGGGCGGATCGTCGAGCGCTGTCACGATCGCTCGCTCGCCGAGGTGATCGCGGCCGAGGTGGCGCAGCCGCTGGAGCTGCACGGGCTGGTGGGGCAAGAACCGGGCGTGGCGGTCGCGGGGCTGGTGCGCGGCCACCGGGCGCGCGTTCCGGTGCCGGCGGACACGCGCTACGAGGTGCCGCACGGGGCCGGCTCGGTCGCCACCGGGGCCGACGATCTGGTGCGGGTGCTGCACGCGGTGCTGGCCGCACGACTGGTGGCCGCGACGTCGCTGCAGGCGATGCTGCGCGACATGGCGCCGATGTTCGAGGATCCGTCGCAGCGCTACGGGCGAGGATTGATGATGGTCGAGGTGCCCGGCGGGCCGGGGCTGATGATCGGGCACAGCGGCGGCGCGCCGGGCTTCCGGGCGGTCGTCGCCTACCTGCCGGCCGAGCCGGCGTTCGTCGCGGTGATGATCAACGACGAGTTGCCGGCCGAGGCGGGGCTGTGGGCGCTGGTCCAGGCGGCGCGCGCCGCCTGAGGATCCGCGGTGATGATCGACGACGAACGCTCGGCCGAGCCGGCCGTGCAGGCGGCGCGCGGCGCCTGAGGATCAGCGGTTCTCCAGCTTGAAGCCGGTGAGGCAGCGCTCGCCGCCGTTGCCGGCCTTGTAGGTCGGCGTGACCTCGACCTGCTTCTTCTCGCGCAGGGCCTGGAACAGCAGGTTGATCGAGTTGGCGCTGAGATCGCGGCCGGGGCACAGCGAGCCGCCCCACTTGTAGTCGCGCTTCTGGCCGGTCCGCTCCTTGATCGTGACGGCGCCGTTGAACATGGCGTGGTTGTCGCTGCTGCTCTCGTAGACGGTGAGGGCTTCGACGTTGCCGGCGCTGCCGGCGGAGTCGGCGAGGGCGACGGCGGGGAGCATCACGGACGTCAGCGCGGCGATCAGGGAGAGACGAATACGGTGCGACATGAGCGGTTCTCCTGGGGGGATGGGCCCTTGGTGGGCACTCGGACTGCGGGCTGCAGGGTCCTATTTGCGTCCGCGACCTGCAACCCAAAGTGAGCGCTCGATCCGGGCGCGATCATGCGGGAGACGGCGCGTGAGCGCGCTGCGGGGCGCGCTGACCCGCGCCGCGCGGGCCCTCGGCGACAGGGCGACCTGGAGACAGAGATGTCTCTCGGGACATGTCGCGTCGGGCCGGCCGGCCCCGAGCGACAGGAGTGGCCTGGAGCCGGGGATGGCTCTCGGGACATGTCGAATGCGACAGTGTCCCGAAGGACAGGCTCAGCCGCGCTCGCGCAGGGCGGCGCGGATCTTGTCGAGGGTGGCGTCGAGGCGCGAGGCGGGGACGCTGACGCGGGTCGGCATGCCGCCGCCGAGGCCGAGCAGGGCGACGAAGTCGAGGCCGCTGTCGAAGCCGGCGGCGATGTTCAAGGTCTGGCCGTCGATGACGACGGCCACGGTGGCGCGCTCCTGGCCGAGCAGGAGCAGCTCGGTCTTGTCGAACGGGCGCGGGTTCGGGGGCACGCGCACGAGGGCGACGTCGTCCTCGACGACGTAGGCGCGGGCCAGCGCGGCCGCCTCGGCGGCCATGGCGTCGAAGTCGGCAGCGGCGACGGCGATCGCCTCCTGCTCGGGGCCGCGCGGGCGGCCGGCGACCAGCCAGCGGACGATCTTGATCAGGAGGACGGTGTCCTCGTAGTGGGCCCGCAGGGCCTTGTCGACGAGGGTGCCGACCGGGCCGACGGCGCCGATTCGGGTGTCGACCGCGCGGGCGTCGGCGTCAGCGCCAGGGTACGGCTCGACGCCGCCGAGCAGCCACTTCGCCGCCGAGTAGAGGCCGTCGAGGTCGAAGTGGGCGACGATGGTGTCGATCGGACCTGTCTCTTCGACCATCCTCGGTGTGATGATCTCGGGGCAGGCGCCGTGCTCGGCCTTGGTGTGGAGCACGAACCGCGGGTCGCCGCGGAACTGGGCGTGGCGCTCGTGATCGTGGTGGTCGACCCACCGGGCCAGGCGCGCGCCCAGGCCGGTGAGGAACTTGCCGGTGATCTTCTCGAAGCCGCTGCCGATGCCCTCGGCCGCGAAGGCGACGTCGAGCACGACCACGCGCCCGCGCAGGCTCGCGGGCTTGGGCAGCCGCCGCGGGCTGGCGAACACGAGGTCGATCGCGGCGGCGTGGGCGGGGCCGGACGTGGCGCTCACCCTTCCAGCGCGGCGCGGGCGGATTCGAGCTCGCCGAGCGCGTGCGCGTCACCGGCCGCGCGCGCGGCCTGTTCGCCCTGCGTGAGGATCTGCAGGGCGCCGTCGCGGTCGCCGGCCTCGACCAGGGCGTTGCCGGCCATCAGGTAGGCGGGCACGTACTCGGGGTTGTTGGCGATCAGGGCGCGGAATTCGATGATCGCGTCGACGAGCTGCCCGCGGCGCTTCAGCTCCATCGCCAGGCCGTAGCGCGGGAACGCCTCACCTGGCTTTTGGGCCACGAACTGTCGGAGCATCGCCAGGCGATCCACGGCGGACCTCAGGAGGCGGCCTGCTGCTGGCGCATGCGCGGCTTGTAGGTCTGCTTGTGCTTCTCGATGTAGTCGGCCGCGGCCGCGTCCTCGACGCCCAGCGCCTTGAGGACCTCGGGGGTCTGGTCGAACACCGGGGTGTCCTGCAGGTGGCCGACCAGCAGCAGGTAGCTGGCGACGTGCGCGGGCGGGTACTTCTTGAGCAGCTCGGCGACGCCCTCGCGCAGCTTCTCGGGCGTGTTGGTGACGCAGAAATCCTCGTCGGTCTCGCCCATGGTGTGCTTGACGCCGAGGAAGTCGAGGTAGTCGACCAGCATCTGGCGGTGGTGGCGCATCAGCCACTCGAGCAGGAGCGCGAGCGCGAGGTTGTCGTTGCCCCCGGTCAGCTCGGTGTCGAAGCGGCGGCGCCAGGCGCGGCGGCGGGCGGCCTGCGTGTACGCGGTCGGCGGGACGTTGACGCTGCAGCCGCCGGCCTTGAGCACCTCGCGGACTTCCTTGCCGGAGAGCTCGTCGTAGTACGCGTCGATGTGGCCTTGGCCCAGGTGTTGACAGATCTCGATCGGCTTCACAGCGCTTCCTTCGGGTGGGCGGCACCCTAACCGCCCTGCCGCTTCCGCGCAACCCGGCCGCGCCGCGAACGCCGTCCGGCAGCAGGCCGGCTTTTGCCGGGCGGTCCGGGGCGCTATGGTTGCCGGACCCTCGCCGATGCGATTTTTCCCTGGCCCGCGCGCCCCGGTGCGCCCGTGACCCGCTCACAACCCCACGGGGCTCGCCCCTGGGCGCTCCTCTGGCTGGCGCTCGGCCTCGCCGCCGCGGCGGCGCTGCATCGCTTCGGCCCCGACGTTCCTGTCCTTTTGTTCACCCTGCCCGAGTGGCTGGCCGCCAGGCTGTCCGAGGCCGGCGACCGCACGCTCGTGCTGGCGCGCCCGTCCGTGCTGTGGCTCATGCCGGTCGCGCTGCTGCCGTTCCTCGTCGCGGTCGCGCGCCGCTCGCTGGTCGACCTGCCGGCCTGGCAGGTCGCGCTGCAGCTCGGCGCGCGCGTGCTGCTGCTGCTGGCGCTGGCGCTGGCGCTGTCGGCCCCGAGCCTGCAGGCGCCGCGGCGCGGCAAGACCGTGGTGGTGGCGGTCGACGTGTCGGCCAGCGTCGACGACGGCCAGCTGGCCGCGTTCACGGCGGTCGCGCGCGACGTGGTGCGGCTGGTGAAGGCGGAGACCGGCGACCGCGACGACCGCACGCGGCTGCGCCTCGTGAGCTACGCGAGCCGGGCGCAGGCGGTGCCGCTGTCCGAAGAGGCAGGTGAGATCGAGCTGCCCCGAGAGACAGGCGGCGGCCTGGCCAGCGACCACGCGGGGGCGCTGCGGCTGGCGGAGGCGTTGCTCGACCCCGACACCGAGGGCCGGGTGGTGCTGGTCAGCGACGGCGCGGCCAGCGTGGCCGAGCGCACCGACCTGATCGCCGCGGCCGAGGGCCTGCGCCGCCGCGGGGTCGCCCTGCACACCCGCACGGCGGCGCCGGCGGCCCGCGGCGACGTGCTGGTCGCGGGCGTGCACCTGCCGGGCGAGCTGCGCGTGGGGCAGACGTTCGACGCGGCGATCGACGTGTGGGCCAGCGGGCCGCGCACGCTCAAGCTGTACGTCGACAAGGACGGGGTGCCGAACGCGCTGTCGCCGAGCGTCGACGTGGCGCTGCGCGGCGGGCCGCAGCAGATCAAGGTGCCGGTCCGCGCCAACGCGCCGGGGCCGATCGTGGTCGCGGCCAGGCTCGACGCGGCCGAGCTCGACGCGGCCGACAACCGCAGCCTCGACAACGATCGCGCCGCGGCCGTCGGCGAGGTCCGCGGGCGACCGCGCGTGCTCCTGGTCGGCGAGGGCGACCCGTCGGGCGCGCTGGCGCGGGCGCTGCGGGCCGACCACCTGCAGGTCGACGCGGAGGCGGCGTCGGCGATCCCGGCGGCGGCCGAGGGGCTGTCGCCGTTCGACCTGGTGATCCTGTCCGACGTGCCGTCGCGCCACGTGTCGGGGGCGCAGCAGCAGGCGATCGCGAAGTGGGTCCAGGACGGCGGCGGCTTCGTGATGATCGGGGGCGAGAGCGCGTTCGGGGTCGGCGGCTGGGGCGGCAGCGTGCTCGAGGACGTGCTGCCGGTCCGCTTCGAGGGCGAGCGCCAGCGCGAGCAGCCGACGCTGGCGCTGGTGCTGGTGATCGACAAGAGCGGATCGATGTCGAGCGAGGACCGGCTCGACCTGGTCAAAGAGGCAGCTCGCTCGACGGCCAGCACGCTCGACCCGGGCGACGAGATCGGGGTGATCGCGTTCGACTCGCGGCCGGTCACTCTGGTGCGCCTGCAACCGGCGGCCAACCGCATCCGCATCGCCGGCGACATCCGCAGGCTCAGCGCCGGCGGCGGGACCAACGCGCTGCCGGCCCTGCGCGAGGCGTACATGCAGCTGGCCGGCAGCAAGGCGCTGGTCAAGCACGTGATCCTGCTGTCCGACGGGCAGTCGCCGGAGGCCGGGGTGTCGGCCCTCATCACCGACATGCGCGATGCCGACATCACCGTGTCGGCGGTCGGCGTCGGCGCGGGCGCGGGCAAGGACTTCCTCGCGCGGGTCGCCGAGCGCGGCCGCGGCCGCTACTACTTCAGCCAGGACGGCACCGACGTGCCGCGGATCTTCTCCCGCGAGACCCGCGAGGTGACCCGCAACGCGGTGGTCGAGCGGGATCTGTTCCCGCGGGTGGCCAAGAGCGCCCAGGTGCTGCGCGGGATCGACTTCGACCGCGCGCCCGGGCTCGGCGGGGTGATCCCGCTGAAGACCAAGCCGCTGGCCGAGCTGCTGCTGCGCACGCACGTCGGCGACCCGCTGCTGGTCCGCGGCCGCCGCGGGCTCGGGCGCACCGCCGCGTTCGCGTCCGACGCCAAGCCGCGCTGGGCCCACCGCTGGATCGGCTGGGACGGCTTCCCCAAGTTCTGGTCGCAGGTGGCCCGCGACCTGATGCGCCAGGGCGCCGCGTCGCTCGGCGGGGCGTCGCTGCGGATCACCCCCGGCGCCGACGAGGGCAGCTTCCGCGCGGTCGTCGACCTCGACGCGAGCACCGGCTTCGTCAGCGACCTGCGCGGCGAGCTGCAGGTCATCGACCCGTCCCTTCCGCCAGGTTCCGAGGGACATACGACGAAGCTGGCGACCCAGCTGACGGCGCCCGGCCGCTACGAGGCGACGGTCCTCGGGGTGCGCGCGGGGCAGCGGCTGATCAAGGCGCAGATGTTCGACGACGGGCAGACGCCGCCGCGCCTGGTGGCCGAGGCGACCGGCCAGGCGAGCGTGCCGTACCCGGGCGAGCTGGCCCCCGATCAGCTCGACGCCGACCCGGCCTGGCTGGCCACGCTGGCGCCCGAAGGCTCGCACGCAGGGCCGATCGACGCGGTGGTGACGACCCCCGGGGCGCCCCAGGGGACCCGCCAGCGCGCGGTCTGGCCCGAGGTGCTGTGGGCGCTGGCGCTGCCGCTGCTGATCCTCGATCTGCTGCTGCGGCGCGTGGCGTTCGGCCGGGCGCGGCGCGGCGAGATCGGCTGAGGCCGCGACGGGCGACGGCTCCCCGATCGGGGGTGAGGTTGCGAGGTGTCCTGGAGGACATGTCTTGAAGGGCATTCTACGAGCGCGGGCGAGCGGCCTTCGGCCGGCGCGGCTCCCGGATCGGCGCGGTGGGGTCGCGTCGGGTCTTGAGGACATGTCCTGAAGGTCATGCGATGAGCGTGGGGAGGGCGTTCGGCGTTGCGCGGCGAGCTCGGCTGAGCCCGCGATCGCCGGTGCGGCTCCCGGAGCGGCGATCGCGGGGTGACCTGGGCGATATGTCTTGAAGCTCATGCGATGAGCGCGGGAGAGGGGCTTTCGGCGCGGCGAGCTCGGCCGAGCCCGCGATCGCCGGCGCTGCTCTCGGGTCGGCGCGATGGAATTTGTTAGTGTCCTTCAGGACATGTCTTTATAGGCATTCAAGAACGCGGTCCGCCCGGAGGGCAGGAATGCTTGAATGGGTATGTCCTTGAGGACATGTTTGAACCGCCCGTGACGCGCAGCACGGCCGCCGTTTGCGTCGCGGACGGCGCCGCGCATCTGTGGAGAAGGGGGCGAGATGCAGGGGAACGACACTCACACTCGACGCGGCCGCGGGGCCGTGGCGCTCGTGGCGCTGCTCGGTTGTCACGCGCCGGAGGTGGCCGGGCTCGACGGGATGGTGCTCGACGCCACGCCGGCGTGCGCGGGGCCGGGAGGGCGCGGGTTCGCGTTCACGCGCGCCCCGCAGGTGTTCGTGGTGCCTGACTGCGTGACGACGTTGACGGTCGAGCTGTGGGGCGCGCAGGGCGGTCCCAGTCGCTGCGGCATCGACGAGGTCCACGGCCTGCCCGACGTGCAGGAGGACGGGGGACGCGGCGGCTGGTTGCGCGCCGACGTATCGGTCACTCCGGGCCAGATCCTGGTGGTGGTGGTGGGCGGGCGCGGGGGCATCGACGGCGCTCCGGGCTGGAACGGAGGCGGGCGCGGCGGCGTGTGGGGGGGCGGCGGCGGCGGTGGAGCGGACATCCGGATCGACGGCGCGAGCCTGATCGATCGCGCGCTGGTGGTCGGCGGCGGGGGCGGCGGCTCGTGCGGCTTCCCCGATCACGGCGGAGGTGGCCACGGCGGCGGCGTGATCGGCGAGGACGGGGTGGTCGGCGACGAGCTGTGGAACGCGGGCGGCGGCGGCCAGCAGCACGCGGGAGGCGCGGCCGGCTCACCGCCCGGTCAGCCGGGCGTGTTCGGCCTCGGCGGCGGGTCGGCGCGCTACCACGTGGCCGGAGGCGGCGGCGGCTGGTACGGCGGCGGCGGGTCGTTCGGCGCGGGCGGAGGCGGCGGTTCGTCGCACGTCGGCGTCACCGCCAGCGGGGTGGAGTTCGAGGCCGGCGTCCACAGCGGAGACGGGGCGGTGCAGATCTACTGGTGACGAATGGGCTGGTCGTCGCGGCCCGGGCTCGCTGCGCCGCGGCGTCCCTTCGCCCCTTCGGGGATGACCGCGAGGCGACGACGGTGACGTGATGCGGCTGGAGCGTCGTTGCGACGATGGGCCGCGAGACGGCAATGATCGGACCGCGCGTGCGAGCGGAGGTGAATGGGGGCAGTCGTGATCGCGGCGACGGAATCGTCGCGCGGCCGGGTGGCCGTACACGCTCGGGCAGCGGAATTGACCGGCGCACGGGCGGTCGCCACGTTCGCGAGTGCGGGGCGCGGCGCGCAAGAGGATGTCTTTCGGACATGTCTCGAAGGACATGCGATGCGATCGCGTCGCGATCGCTCGTGACAGGGGACACAGCCGTGTTTGCGTGCCTGCCTCGTGCGCATCATGCCTACAGGTCGCAGGGGAGGCCGCGCCGATGGTACTCGAGGGTCGATGGTGCACGATGTCGGTGATGCTCGCGATCGTGGTCGGCGGCTGCGACGAGATCAACGACGCGCGCCAGCTGCGGCCGGTGCCGAACACGTTCGCCGACGCGAGCGCCGAGGCGGACGCCGACGAGGTGCTGGCGCGGGCGTGCGAGGCGGAGGCGCTCGACCTGTGCGCGGCCGAGTGCGTCGACCTCCAGTTCGACGCGCGTCACTGCGGTGGTTGCGGTCGCGAGTGCGCCGGCACGTGCGCGAGCGGCTACTGCGAGGGGTCGTGCGAGGTCGGGCAGATCCGCTGCGACGGACGCTGCGTCGACCGCACGCGGGTGGTGCCCGGCGGAGGCGCGCGCGAGTTCGAATTCAGCGGCGCGGCGCAGACGTTCGTGGTGCCCGACTGCGTGGCGCGGATCACCGTCGAGCTGTGGGGCGCGCAGGGCGGCGGCTCGCGCTGTTGCGACGGGCCCGAGCAGGACGATGGAGGCCTCGGCGCCTACGTGCGCGCGGAGCTCGACGTGGTGCCCGGCGAGGCGCTGCAGATCCGCGTCGGCGGGCGCGGCGGGCTCGAGGGCGCGGCCGGCTACAACGGCGGCGGCCTCGGCGGAGAGTTCGCGGGCGGCGGCGGCGGTGCCAGCGATGTCCGCCAGGGCGGCGCGACGCTCGAGGACCGGATCTTCGTCGCCGCGGGCGGCGGAGGCGGGCAGTGCGGCTGCCCGGATCACGGCGCGGGCGGCCCCGGCGGCCTGGCGCTCGGCGGCCCCGGCGTGGCGCTGCTGCCCGAGTGGCAGGCCGCCGGCGGTGGCTCGCAGAGCGCTGGCGGGATCGTGGGCTCGACGCCCGCCGAGGCCGGTGAGTTCGGCGACGGCGGCGGGGGCGGGCGCTATCACGTGGCGGGGGGCGGGGGCGGCTGGTTCGGCGGCGGCTCGGCCTTCGCGGCGGGCGGCGGCGGTGGGTCGTCGCTGCTCGGCAGCGATCCGGCCACCAGCGGCCTCCCGGGCGTGCGCGCGGGCGACGGGCTGGTGCGGATCCGCTGGTGACCGCGGCGCGAGGTCCTGTGTTTGTTCGCACATGACCGAAAAGACATCCACTCGACCCGCCGGCCCGGCCTTCCCCCCTCTGCCGCGGCCGGCGGGTTTTCTTTTGCCGAGGTCGTGGCATCCTCGCCGGCGCGCATGTCCGCTCGTGACCGCAGCATTTTCGCTGCCGATGGCACCCGCGTGGCCTATCGCCGCGAGGGCGAGGGGCCGGCGCTGCTGCTGTGCAATGGGATCACGACGTCGCGGTTCTTCTGGACCCACCTGGCGCCGCGCTGGGCCCGGCGGTTCACCGTGATCACGTGGGACCTCAAGGGCCACGGGCGCAGCGAGCCGGCCCGCACTGCGGCGGGCGTGGAGATCCCGGCGCTGGCGCGCGACGCGTTGCAGATCCTCGACGCCGAGGGGCTGACCGACGCGGTGCCGGTCGGCTTCTCGATGGGCTGCCAGGTGGCGCTCGAGATCTATCGCGCGGCGCCGCAGCGAGTGCGCGGGCTGGTGCTGCTGCTCGGGCCGTCGGGGCGAGTGTTCGACACGGCGCTCGGTCCGTTCGGGCCGGCGCTGCACGGGCTCATCGCCCGCATGCCGGCGCCGGGCTTTCGGCTGGCGTTCCGCGGGGCGCGCAGGATCGTCGGCCTGCCGGGCAGTCGCCGCCTCGGCCAGCTGCTCGGGCTCATCGGCCCCACGGCCGCGCCGGCCGACGTGAAGCTGTACATCGACCACTTCGTGCGCGAGCTCGATCCAGGCACGCTGGCGGCGATGGCGCTGGCGGCCCAGAGCCACTGCGCCGCCGATCTGCTGCCGACGATCGCGGCGCCGACGCTGATCGTGGCCGGCGATCGCGACGTGTTCGCGCCGGCGCCCCGGGTCGGCGTGCCGCTGCATCGCGCGATCCCGGGCAGCCGGCTCGTTCGCCTGGCGGACGGGACACACACCAGCCTGTTCGAGCACCACCGGGAGATCGGGGCCGCGGTCGAACGCTTCTGCGAGGACCTCACGGGGCGCCGCGAGGTCGGGTAAAACGGCGCCATGCGCCGCTTCGCCTCGCTTAGTCTCCTCCTCGCCGCCTGCAGCACCGCCGCCCAGAGCTCCGGCCCCGGTGTCGGCGGCGGCACCGACACCGCGGACACGTCGCCGGGATCGTCGACGCTCGACGAGCCGCCGGGCGGCACTGCCAGCGGGACGGACACGCCGACCACCGGGGCCGGGACGACGGAGAGCGACACCTTCGCGCCGACCACCTCCGGCACGTCCAGCGGCTCCGAGGAGGACTACGACGCGCCCGGTGCGGCGCCGGTCGGCAACGCGACGTTCTCGGTGGTGGCCGGCGACCGGACGCTGCTGGTGGAGGCGTGGTACCCGGCCGACGCGTCGGCGCAGGCGGCCGCCGACGCCGGGCACCCGATCGCCGAGTTCGTGCCCGAGGGCCCGAACCGCGACGCGATCGTCGGCATGCTGGCCAAGCTGTCGGAGCACGGGCAGGTCGGGGTGCGCGAGCAGACCCGCTCGGCGCGCGACGCCGCGTCGGCGGGCACGGGGCCGTACCCGCTGGTGATGTTCTCGCACTGCCACGGCTGCGTGCGCTTCTCGATGTTCACGATCGCCGAGCACCTGGCCAGCCACGGGTTCGTGGTCGTGGCCCCCGACCACGCCGGCAACACCCTGTTCGACGAGTCGCAGCCGGAGCTCGGCGAGGCGTTCTTGCAGGTCCGCGTGGCCGACCAGAGCGCGGTGCTCGACGCAGTGCTCGACGCCGGCAACTCGGCTGTCCCGGAGGCCATCCGCGGGGCGATCGACGCGACCCGCGTCGGCGCGATGGGCCACAGCTTCGGCGCAGCGACGGCCGGGCGACTGGCCCAGGAGGACGACCGGATCGTGGCCGCGATGCCGATCGCCGCACCGGTCCAGAACCCGCTCTTCCCCGGCTCCAAGCTGGCCGAGATCGTCGAGCCGGAGCTGTTCGTGCTCGCCGTCGAGGACAACAGCATCCAGAAGATCGGCAACAACCTCATCGAGTCGAACTTCGACGCCGCGGCGACGCCGGCCTACCTGGTGCGGATGAAGGACACCGGCCACTGGGGCCCGACCGACATCTGCGGCCTGGTCGAGCAGTTCGACGCCGGCTGCGGCCCGGGCGCGCGCCAGAGCGATGGCACCGAGTTCGTGTACCTCGAGCCGCTGCAGGCGCGGGCGATCGTCGCCGCCTACGCGGTCGCGTTCTTCGACCATCACCTGCGCGGCAACGTCTCGGCGCTGGATTACTTGCAGACGGCGACGCCGCCCGAGGTGGTCGAGGTCGAGACGCGGCTGTAGGCCGTGGGCTGCGTTCGCGGTGAGATGGCCTCGAGGACATGTCCTCGAGGCCATGGAAGAGATGCCCCCACGGAGGGACGCGGGCGGCCGCGGACTCGCTTCGGTGACGAGGGCGGCGCTCGTCGAACGATTGATCTATGTCCTCAAGGACATGTCTTCAGGGCCAGCGCGGTGACGCCCGGCGGGGTGCGGCGGCGCCCGCGGACCCGCCTCGCCCCCGACGAGCGGGGGCTGGGAGCGGCGCCTGAGCGGCGCCCGGCGAGCGGCGCTTGTCGAGCGGCGCGGGGCGGGCGAGACTGCGGGGCATGGAGTTCGCACGGCTCGCGGAGGCGCTCGGCGGCGAGACCCTGGCGGTGGAGCAGGGCGGGCGGAGCGAGCTGGCGCCGTTCGTGCTGCGCTCGGGGACAGGTCCCGAAGTACAGGTGTATCCCGAGCTCGAGGAGGGGGCGTGCGTCGGCGCGGTGTTCGCGGTGGCGCGGGCCGACGCGGCCGAGACGCCGCGGATCGTCCTGCGGGCCGAGGGGGCGCTCGAGCGCGGCGCCAAGGCGGTCGGTCTGAGCCGCGAGCTGCAGCTCGGCGACCCGGCCTTCGACGCGGCGGTCTACGTCGAGTCGGAGGCCCCCGAGGCGCTGGTGGCCCGGGTGCTGGCCGACCCGGCGGCCCGCGCGGCCGCGGCGGCGCTGGTCCGCGGGCCGGCCGGCGAGGTCCAGCTGGGCGAGGGACGGGTGACCGCGCGGCTGTCGGCGGCGCAGCTCGAGCAGCCGGCGGCGGCGCACGAGCTGGTGGCGTCGCTGCGGGCCCTGGCGGCGGCCATGGCTGTCCCGAAGGACATGCCGACGCGCGGCGAGCTGGTGCGCCGGCGCGCCGTCGGCCACATCTTCGGCATCGCCTTCGCCTGGCTGCTGACGCTCGGCCTGGCGGTCCTGCTGCGCCCGCCGCAGGTGCTGGCGTGGGGGCCGGTGTTCGGCGCGCTCGGGCTCGGCGGACTGCTGTGGCTGCTGGTGTGCGCGCCGCTGGGCCTGGTCCTGCGCGGGGCGCCCGACTCGCTGCGGTGGTTCGCGCTGGCGGCGGGGGCCTTCTTGCTGACGACGCCGTTCGCGGGGATGAAGCTGGCGCTGTGGGCCAACGCGGCCCTCGACAAGGGGCCCGAGGTCGCGGTCCGGCTGCCGGTGACCCTGGTCGATCGGAGCGAGACGCTGGTGCTGATCGACGTGGTCGGGCTCGAGAGCGGGCGCACGTCGACGCGACTGGCTGTCCCGATGGACAGGGTCTTCGGGACATTGCCGAAAGCGCCCGGCTCGTTGATCCTCACGACCGGCGAGGGCGCGCTCGGCTGGCCGTGGCTGGTCGACGTGCGGCCGTGAGCGAGGGCCCGCGCGGGCGCGTCGTGCGGTCGGGCTGTCCCTCGGGACAGGACGGGCGGGTGGTCCGAGGAGCGCCCGAGGCGAGCCCGCGCTTGACCGCTGCGGCCAGGGGCGGGCGACTCCCACGGGTTCTTCGCCGCGCTGTGCTCGTCGGAGCCGGAGGTGTACCGGCACAGACGGAGCTTTTCGGGGCGTCGTGAGGCGTGGCCCCGTTGAGCGGGAAAGGGCCGCCGGGAGGGGTTCTGCTCGCCGGCCGAGGGTCGACGGCCGGTGACTTCCCCCGAAGCATGCGCAGCCTTCTCGGGGATGCTCTTGTCCATATCGGCGGGATATGACCCGCCGCTGTCGACCGGCGCGAGGGTCGAGCGCAGAGATGTCCCAGAGGACAGGCGGTCAGCCGATCGGCCGGCCGGGGCCGAACGGCTCGACGGCCCGTGACACGCGCGGCTCGTCGACGCCGACCGGGCCGTGCTGGCGGCGCAGCTCGGGGTCGATGTGCTCGCGGACGACGCGGAACAGGCCGTTGTCGAACGGCAGGCCGCTGGCGGGCGCGACGTGCTCGATGCGCTCGCGCAGGCCCTGGCGCTGCAGCGTCTCGGCGCGGTGGTGACAGAACGGGTTGTTGCCGGGGCGGCCGAGCAGCGGCTCGCTGGCGGCGGTGCAGCCGGCCATGCAGGTCTCGGCGTAGTAGCACTCGCGGCAGAAGCCCCACAGGTCGTCGACGGTGCGGGCGCGGATGTAGCCGAGCTGGTAAGAGTCGTCCCAGATCTCGCGGATCGATCTCTGGCGCCAGTTGCCGCCGACGTTGAGCGGACCGCCGAGGCTCGGACAGCTCTTGATCCCGCCGTCGCTGTCGATGCCGAGGGTGTTGACGCCCGCGCCGCAGCCGCGCCAGTGCGTGCGCAGGGCGGCGCGCAGGCGGGTCTCGAGCGGGCCGAAGTAGCCGAGGCTGTTGGCCGGCCAGAACTTGATGCCGAGCGCGCGACAGCGGTCGAGGACCTGCGCGAGCGTGTCGAACAGCTCGGGGATCATGTACGGCTGAAGGATCAGGTCGGGGTGGTCGGCGGCGTTGCCGTGGGCGACCGTCAGCTGCAGCTGCCAGGCGCGGATGCCCTCGGCGGCCAGCAGCTCGAGCAGGGCGAGCAGCTCGTGGCGGGTGCGTTGATTGATCTGGCAGTTGCTGGCGATCGGCAGGCCGGCCGCGCGGGCCCGTCGCAGCGCCGAGAAGGCGGCGCGCCAGCTGCCCGGGACGCCGCGCAGAGAGTCGTGGCTGGCCTCGAGGCCGTCGATCGAGACGGCGAGGCTCGACACGCCGGCCTCGATCATGGCGGACAGGCGGTCGTCGTCGAGGTTGAGGCCGCCGGTGGTGATCATGCACTTCATGCCGGCCTCGCGGATGGCCCGCACGATCAGCACGAAGTCGTTGCGCAGGTAGGCCTCGCCGCCGATCAGCACGACCTCGCCGCAGCCGAGCTCCTTGAGCTCGGCGACGACGCGCAGGGCCTCGTCGGTGTCGAGCTCGTGCGGGCGGCGGTGCCCGGCCCGCGGCCCGCAGTGGATGCACTTCTGATCGCAGGCGAGGGTGAGCTCCCAGATCGCCCAGGTCGGGCGACCCTTCGCCGCGCCGGGGCGGCCGTAGCGATCGGCGGCCGGCGGCAGGGCGGTGACGACGGGCAGGCGGCGACGGGCGTCGGCGAGCTTCATCGCGCTACTCGGGCTCGCCGGTGTCGTCGGTGTCGCTCTCGGTCACGGCCGGCGGCGCGCCGGCGGACTCGCCGTCGAGCGCGGCGGCGTAGGCGGTGGTGACGTTGAACGAGTCCATCGAGTCGGAGGCGCTGCCGTCGGTGGTGCTCGTGGTCGTCGTGCTCGTGGTCGTGGTGTTGCCCTCGGTCACGGCGGTGGTCGGGTCGGTCGAGGTCGAGGTCGAGGTCGGCGTCGAGGTCGAGGTCGTCGTCGAGGTCGAGGTCGATGTCGTCTCGGTGTCGGGGCCGGACTTTTCGCCGCAGCTGGCGGTCATCAGCCCGAGCCATACGCCGAACACGATGAACCTCGGGCCCTCGATGCGCCGCTGCTCGGCGCCGCAGAACGGACAGGCGGTCTCCTCGCGTCGGAGGGCGCGCGCACACGCGGGACAGTCGATGAGTTGCGGCATACCGGCCCACGCTAGCAGAACCTGCGCGGGGCGGGGCGGGGCATGTCCGCGCCCGGACGCCGGGCCGCCGGTGAAGCGCAGTTCGTGGGTATCTCTTTGGACATGTCTTTGTAGACAAGACTCAAGAGGTAGGTTTTTTAAGACATGTCCTATCGGGCATGTCTTAATGAGCAGCGAAAGGCTCAGCGCGCCAGCAGGGCCCGGCGTAGCACGCTCGGGTGGAACAGCGCGCGGCTCGGGCGCATCAGGTGCAGCACCTCGACGAGGCGGAGGTGGATCTCGGGCGAGCGGGTGGCGGCGGCGAAGATCCGGTCGACGAGGCGGTGCAGGACCTTGAGGCCAGGCGAGGCCTTGCCGGTGGTGCCGGGCCAGCGCAGGTCGTCGCTGCTGGCGGTCATGAAGGCGGCCAGGTTGCCGGCGGCGAGGCGCTTCTGGAAGCGCAGGCCGAGCGGCTCGCCGGGGCGCTCGCGCAGGGCCGTGTCGAGGGCGGTGGCGGCGACGGCGGCGACGCTCATGCCCTGGCCGTAGACGGGGTTGAGGGCGCAGGCGGCGTCGCCGAGGACGACGAAGCCGCCGGGCCAGCGGCGCATCCGCTCGTAGTGGCGCAGGCGGTTCTCGGTCTTGCGATAGCCGTGGATCGGCGTGCACGGGGCGGCGCCGGCGAGGACGTCGCGCAGGGCCGGGGTCTCGAGCGCGCCGGCGAAGTCGAGGAAGCCGGCCTCGTCGACCGGCGGGAAGACGCCGCCGTAGCCGACGAGGGTGACGATGTGGCGGCCGCCCTCGACCGGATACACGACGCCGCCGCGCGGGTTCTTGCCCGGCTTGCCCATGACGTAGAGGACCTTCCAGCCGGGCCGGGCCCGCAGCTCGTAGAGGCGGGTGGCGTAGCCGAGCTGGGCGTCGATGACGGTCTCGGCGGGCTCGGGGTAGCCGAGCGCGGCCAGCCAGGTCGGGGCTTTGGAGGCGCGGCCGCCGGCGTCGACGACGAGCTCGGCGCGCAGGTCGTCGGGCGCGAGCTCGGGGGCGCCGCTGCGGCGATGGACCTGGACGCCGACGATCCGGTCGCCCGCCGCCTGAAGGCCGGTGACCTCGAGGCCCGAGCACACCTGGACGCGGCCGTCGGCGAGCAGGGCAGCGCGCGCGTGGTACTCGAGCAGGCCGCGGGTGCAGGCGCGCGAGCGCAGCGGCGAGGGCACCCGCGGCGCCTGACCGAAGGGGGTGTGCCAGGCGACGTCGTCCAGCCAGTCGATCTCGTGGGCGCCCGCGGCCGTCAGCGCGTCGCCGAGGGCGGGGAACTGGTCGCTCAGGATCTGCCAGCCGCGCGTCAGCAGGACGTGGACGTGGTGGCTCTGCGGGGCGCCGGCGCGCGGGTCCGGGCCGGCCGGCAAGGCGTCGCGATCGAGGAGGGTGACGCGCTCGAAGTGACGCGTGAGCACGCGAGCCGCGAGGAGACCGGCGATGCCGCCGCCGACCACGATCGCGCGGCGACGGGCCGGCGCGGAGCCTGATGTGGGCATGGCGCAGTGATACGACAGCGCGGCCACGGCCGGAAGCGGGCCCGCTTGCAGGGGGGGCGCGCGATCGCCCGCACCGGGTCGGCGAGGTCGGCGAGCTCGCCGACCAGGAGGTTCAGGTCCGGAGGTCGCGTACGCGGGCCGAGGCGGGCTGGCTGAAGAGACAGGTTGTGGACGGTCGTCGCGGGGAGCGGCTTCGCCGGCGGCGATGGAGGATGTCTGAAGAGACAGGTCGGTAGTAGCGACGGTGATCGACTGCACGCGGCGGCCGACTCGCCGCTCGAGCGGGCAAGCGGTGCGGAAGGCGGAGTGCTCGCAATCGCAGGTGTCGGCGGTGCTGCGATTCGCGGGTCGATGCATACGAGCTTCCGCACGAACTTTCGCCTTGACCGGGTGCGGGGCCGCGTGTATCCCCAAATCGATGCTCCGGCGCGCCACCACCGCGACCACTACCACCACCCTTCCGGGTGGGGTCGGTCGCGTGCGCGTGCGCTGAGAGTCTCGTACACACGCCCTGCGAAGCCCCGCCCGAGCCGGCGGGGCTTTTGCGCGCATGGTGGCGTCGCTCCGTCCGGCCGGCCCTTTCCACCCCGGAGACCGCCGCCATGAGCCACGACATCAGCCCCAATTCCGTCCTCGACGCCCACGACCACCGCGCCCTCGGCCCCCGCCTCGGCCTGTTCCATCTGCAGGAAGAGGCGCCGGCGATGGTGTTCTGGCACCCCCGCGGCCTGATCCTCGCCCGCGCGCTCGAGGACGCGGCCCGCCGCCGCGCCAGCGCCGACGGCTATCGCGAGGTCCGTACGCCGCAATTGTTGAGACAGCCGATCTGGGAGAAGAGCGGCCACTGGCAGCATTTCCGCCAGGGAATGTTCGCAGTCGCCGACGAGGGCTGCGGGGCGGCGCTGAAGCCGGTCAGCTGCCCAGGCCACATCCAGATCGCCCAGCGCAGCGCGCTGTCGTACCGCGACCTGCCGCTGCGCCTGTGCGAGTTCGGGCTGTGCCACCGCGACGAGCCGAGCGGGACGCTGCACGGGCTGTTCCGACTGCGTCAATTCACGCAGGACGACGGCCACGTGTTCTGCGCGGAGGACCAGATCGCGGCCGAGATCGTGCGATTCTGCCGGGGGGCCCGCGAGTTCTACGCGGGCTTCGGCTTCGAGGAGTTCGCGGTGGGACTGTCGACGCGTCCGCCGGAGCGGGTGGGCGACGATTCGCTGTGGGACCGCGCGGAGGCCCAACTGGCGGCGGCGGCCCGCGAGGCGGGGCTCGAGTACGTGGTGCAGCCGGGCGAGGGCGCGTTCTACGGGCCGAAGCTCGAGTTCTCGCTGCGCGACCGCCTGGGCCGCTCGTGGCAGTGCGGGACGATCCAGCTCGACTTCAACCTGCCGGAGCGCTTCGGCCTGCATTACATCGACGAGGCCGGCCAGCGCCGCCGCCCGGCGATGCTCCACCGGGCGATCTACGGCAGCCTCGAGCGCTTCCTGGCGATCGTGCTCGAGCACCACGCGGGGGCGCTCCCGGCCTGGCTGGCGCCCGTGCAGGTGGTGGTGGCTCCCGTCGCTCCGGGGCAGCAGGCTGCGGCGGAGTCGGCGGCGGCGGAGCTGCGCGCGGCAGGGGTCCGCGTGGAGCTCGACGACCGCCGCGAGACGCTGGCGCGCCGGGTCGCGGAGGCGCACGCGCAAGGGGTGCCGATGTTCGTCGTCATCGGGGCGCGCGAGGCGGCGAGTGAGGCGATGACGCTGCGCGTCCGCGAGGTGCAGCAGGTGCTGCCGCGGGCGCAGGCGGTGGCGCAGATCGCTCGGGACTGCGCGCCGCCGGTATGAGCGGGGGCAGTTCTCGTGCGTGGGGGAGGGATCGGCGGTTCGCGAACTGCCGAGGCCGCCGTGCAGCGGTCGGGGACGCGGGCCGGCGCCCAGTCCTCGCGGATGCACCCTCCTTCGTCGGGCGCATCTCGCTGCGGATGGGCGCCGACCCGCGTCCCCGACCGCTGCACGGCCAGCCTCGTGGGTGGCCCGAGCGCCGGTCGTGGGCTTCGCCGGGAGCTTCTTCGCTGCGCAGGCCCTCTCCGCGCGATGGCCGGCCGGGGCCGGCCGGCCATCGCACGGACCTCTCGACGTCCTATCCGGCGCTCGCCGGTGGTGCGGCGATGGGCGGCACGGCGGGGGCGAGTCGGTGCGAGCGCGGCGACGGAGCGGTGCGAGGAGCTGGATCCTCGCGCCGGCAGAGCGCGGTCTGGCTGGCCTTGGGGACATCTGTTCGTGGGGCGTGGCGGGAGGTCTGCACGAGCGCGGCGCTCGTCGGTGTGAGGAGCCGTGGTTGGCTGTCCTTCGGGACATCTGAGGGCGTTGCGCGGAGGGAGGTCCTCACGAGCGCGGTGCTTCATCGGTGTGAGGAGCCGGGTCTGGCTGTCCTTCGGGACATCTGAGGGCGTTGCGCGGAGGGAGGTCCTCACGAGCGCGGTACTGCGTCGGTGCGAGGAGCCGGGGATGGCTGTCCTTCGGGACATCTGAGGGCGTTGCGCGGAGGGAGGGCCTCACGAGCGCGGCGATGAGTCGGTGTGAGGTCAGGATCCTCGCCTCGAGGAGGCGCCGATGGGCTGTCTTCACGGACAGGTGAGAGCGTCGGGCGAAAGGAGATCCGCACGGGGATGGCGAGGAGGTGCGATGCTTTGTACGGATTCGTGGCACCTGGCGTCGGGCCGCGGACTCTGGTGATTCGCGGCCCGCGAGTCCGGCGAATACGCCGAGCGGGATGCGGCTGCGGTGCGGGGCGCGAGGGGCGGGCGGGCGAGGGTGGCGCGAGGGCGCGAGCGGGGAATGGGGTGTCGAGAAATTCGCCGCGGCATTGCGAATCGGACAGACCCGGGGGCGAGGGAGATCGCCCGCGTCGCGCGGGCCGGAGGCCGGGCGCTCGGGCCGCCCGTGGCTGGCGGGGAGCCGCTCGCGGCCTGTCTGGGGGGCCGTAGCCGCGGGTCTGGCTCCGGGGGATGGGCGAAAGCGCGCGTCGCGCTCCTGGACTTCTGCCACTCGTCGGCGGGGCCGTGGTGAGCGAAAGTCGGGCCCTCGGCATGACCGTCCACGCCCCCAAGCCCATCACCGCGCTCGAGGCGCTGGAGCGCGCGCAGTGGATCGCGTTCGCTCCGTTCGTGTTTCAGGCGGCCCGCGTGCTGCGCGACCGCGGGATCCTCCTCGCCATCGAGCGCAGCCGGGACGGGCTCACGCTCGAGGAGGTCGCGGCGGCGGCGGAGCTGCCGATCTACGGGACGCGCGTGGTGCTCGAGGCGGGGCTCGGGATCGGGCTCGTGACGGAGGTCGAGGGCCGCTATCGCCTGACCAAGACCGGCGTGTACGTGCAACACGACCCGATGACGCGGGCCAACTTCGACTTCACCCGCGACGTGAATTACCACGGGATCGCGGGGCTCGACGCGGCGGTGGCGTCGGGCAAGCCGGAGGGGCTCAAGGTGTTCGGCGAGTGGCCGACGGTGTACGCGGGGCTGTCGCAGCTGCCGGAGTCGGTGCGAAAGTCGTGGTTTCAGTTCGACCACTACTATTCCGACGGGGCGTTCGGGGCGGCGCTGCCGCTGGTGTTCGCGGGCAAGCCGAAGCGGCTGCTCGACATCGGCGGCAACACGGGCAAGTGGGCGGCGGCGTGCATGAAGCACGACGCCGACGTCGAGGTGACGCTGATGGACCTGCCGGGCCAGCTGCGCAACGCCGAGCAGAACCTGCGCGAGGCGGGGCTGCTGGCGCGCGCGCGCTTCCTCGAGGCGGACCTGCTCGACGAGCGCACGGTGATCCCGGGCGACTTCGACGCGATCTGGATGAGCCAGTTCCTCGATTGCTTCTCCGAGGCCGAGATCGTGTCGATCCTGCGCCGCTGCGTGGCGGCGACCGGGCCAAATTGCAAGATCTACATCCTCGAGGCGTTCTGGGACCGCCAGCGCTTCGAGGCCGCGAGCTTCTGCCTGCAGATGACGTCGCTGTACTTCACGGCGATCGCCAACGGCACCAGCCAGATGTACCGCTCGACGACCTTCCTCGCCTGCGTGCACGCGGCCGGCCTCGAGGTCGAGCGCGAGTACGACGACCTCGGGGTCAGTCACACGCTGCTGGTGTGCCGCCCGCGACCGATGTGACGGCGAGGCGGTGACGGCCCGCGGGTGAGGACGGCGGTCGCGTCCGATCGGCGACCGCGGCGCCGAAGCGCGGGCTCGCGGTACCTTGATCGGCGATGCTCGCCGCCGTGCTCGCGCTGCTCGCCGCTCCGATCGTGACGCCGGGCCAGGACGCGCATTACCGGCTCGACAACGGGCTGGAGGTGATCCTCCGCCACGATCGGCGAGCCCCGCTGGTGGCGGCGCGGCTGCGCGTCCACGCGGGCAGCGTCGACGACCCGCGCGGGCGCAGCGGGCTGGCCCACGTGGTCGAACACGTGGCCCACGAGGGCTCGACGCACGTCGATCGCGGCCGCCGCGAGGGCCTCGAATACGCGCTGTCGGCCCACGCGAACAACGCGGAGACGGGGTTCTACGCGACGGAGTATTACTATACCGCGCCAGCGCAGGCGACCGAGCACGTGCTGTGGATCGAGGCCGATCGCCTGGGCTTCGTGCGCGGCCAGCACGGCGAGACGACGCTGGCGGAGGTGCGGCGGATCGTGCTCAACGAGCGGCGCCAGCGGGCGGAGCAAGACCCCCTGGCGCGGCTCGAGATCCAGGCGATGACCGCGTTGTTCCCGGCAGAGCATCCGTATCACGGGGCCATCGTCGGCAGCGCGGACGATCTGGCGGCGGCGAGGATCGCCGATGTCGACGCGTTCCTCGCCGCGTGGGTCCAGCCGGGCAACGCGACTCTGGTGATGGTGGGCGACCTGCCGGCCGAGACGCCGGCGTGGATCGAGCGGCAGTTCGGCGGGCTGCCGGGTCGGCCGCGACCGACCGCGCGCGGGGTGCCGCCGGTGACGCGCTCGAGCGAGCTGCGTCTGGCGGCGGAGCGACCGGTCGGCGCGGCCCCTGCGGTGCTGATGGCCTGGCCGTCGCCGGCGCTCGACGCCGAGGGGGACGCTGCGGCCGATGTGCTGGCCGAGGCGCTCGAGCGCGGCGGATTCTTCCGCCTGGCCCGCGCGGAGGGTCCGCCGCAGGTGGCCGAATTTCAGGCGACGCAGCGCAGCCTGCCGAATCAGTCGATCTTCTTCGTGCGGGTGATCGGCCGGGTCGGCGGCTCGCCGGCGCAGCTGATCGCGGAGGTCGATCGCGTGCTCGCGGAGGTGGCCGCGGGGGCGCTGGCGGAGCCTGCGGTGCGACGCGCTCGCTCGCGGATCGTGCGAGAGCATCGCAGCGCGCAGCAAGACCTGCAGGACCGCGCGGCCATCCTGGCGGACGAGGCGGCCGCGGGCAAACCGCTCGGCGGATCGCAAGACGTTGCGGAGTGGACGGCGGTGACGCCCGCGGCGGTGGCCCGCTTCGCCCGCGAGGTGCTGCGACCCGAGGCCCGCGTGGCGGTGGTGGCGGAGGGCGAGCGATGAGCTCGAGGATGCGTCGCGGTGCGCCGGAAACCGGTGGCGCAGGTGGTGGCGGAGGGCGAGCGAGGAACGAGGGAGGTGCGTCGATCGCCGGGTGCGGCGCGGGCCGTGGTGGCGGAGGGTGAGCGGCGAGCGATGGGCGACGCGGGCGAAGGACCCGGACGTGGTTGCTCTCGGGGGCGCTGCTGGGCGCGTGCGCCGGCAATCAGTCGTGGCGGCACACGGGGCCCGAGCTGCCGGGCGAGGCGCCGCCGGTGGTCGCGCCGCGGGTCGAGCGGAGCGGGCCGTCGCTGCTGCAGGTGCGGCGGGCCGGGCCGACGGCGGCGATCGGTCTGGTCTTGCGGACAGGTGGGGAGATCGATCCGCCGCTCGGGAGCTTCACCCTCGAGCTGCTGGCGCGCGGGCCCGATCGCGCCGTCGAGGACGCGCTGGGCGAGCTCGGCGGGGCGATCGAGGTGGTGTGGCTCGGGGACGGGGCGCTGCTGCAGGTCGAGGTCGAGGCGTCGGCGTGGAAGCCGGCGCTGGCGATCTTGACGGCGGCGGTGCGCAGGCCGGAGCTCACCGCGGAGGACGTCGAGGTGCTGCGGAGCGAGCGGCTGGCCGCGCTGCAGCGGCGCGACGGCGATCCGGCCGGGCGGGCGCTGCACCTGCTGCAGCGCCGCTCCGCGCCCGGCCTCGACGCGCTCGGCGAGGCGCGGGCGACGGCTGGCTGGTCGATCGAACATGTCCGAAAGGCGCATGAGCAGTGGCTGCGGGCCCGGCCGGCGCTGGTGTTCGTCGGCGAGGCGCCGCGGGCCGAGCTGGCGCAGGCGGCCGCGGACGCGCTGGCCGATTGGCCCCTGTCGACGGAGGGGCGGGCGGCCGCGCCGGGGCCGGTCCTGCCGCGCCGCGAGGTGCTGGTGGTGCCGCGGCCCGGGCTGGCCCAGACGGCGATCGCGGTGGGTCGAACGGTCGCCGGCGACGCCGACGACCTCGCGCTCGAGCTGGCGTCGGCGGTGGTCGGCTCGGCCCTGCGTGAGGTGCTACGGCGCGAGCGCGGCGACACGTACAGCGTGTCCGTCAGCCACGCGCCGGCCGGTCGCGGCGGCCTGCTGGCGATCGAGACCCAGGTCGACGCGAAAGCGACCGGATCGTCGCTGCGGGCGATGTTCTCGCAGCTGAGGTCGGTGCAGGGCCGCTTCCTGACCGGCGACCTGCTGCGCCTGCTCGGGCGGGCGTTCCAGGTCGAGCGCATGCTGGGACACCAGCGCCGCTCGGCGGTGGTCGAGGCCGTCGCGCGCATGCAGGCGGGCGGACGCCCCGACGACGCCCTCGCGGACGAGCTGCGCCGCCTCGGCGCGGTGCGCGACGACGACGTGGAGCGCGCGCTGGCGGAGTGGTTCGAACCGGCGCAGCTGCAGGTGGTGCTGGTCGGCGATCCCGAGACGATCCGCGCCCAGGTCGAGCCGCTCGGCCTCGGTCCGCTGAAGCTGATCGACGACGGTGTTCATTAATCGACGGCGCCATGGCCCCCGGCCTCGTGCTTTTCAGGACATGTTCATGAGGGCATGTTTGATAGTGCATGTTCTGTTGGACATGTCTTTATCTACATGAAGCGAGCGGACGCAAAACGCCGGGAGCCCGGACTCGGGCTGCCCGGCGGGGGGATCGTCGATGACGTCGAGGGGTGTGCGGCTCACGACTTCGGTTGCAGCACGCGGAGGGCGATCCGGCGGTTGTGGGCGCGGCCCTCCTCGGTGGTGTTGGAGGCGACGGGGTGTTGCTCGCCGTAGCCCTCGGTCTCGATGCGATCGCCGGCGATCCCGCGGGTGACCAGCTCCTTCTTCACGTTGTCGGCGCGCTCCTGCGACAGCTTGAGGTTGGCGTTCGGATCGCCGGTGTTGTCGGTGTAGCCGCCGATCTTGACGTGCACGTTGGGATAGGCCTTGAGGATCGCCGCGAGGTTCTCGAGCTGCTCGTGCGAGCCGGCGGCCAGAGTCTGCGCGTTGGTGTCGAACACCAGGCGATCGAACTCGAACCAGGTCTTGTCGTCGACCTTGGCGTTCTTGTCGCGCAGGAACGTCAGCAGCTGGGACTCGATGCCGTTCTCGGCGAACCGCAGCTCGCGGTTGACCTCGGCGACGTGGACCGACTTGACCTCCGGCTCGGGCCTCGTCGCCGGCTTGCTCTCGGGCGTCGGTTCGGGGGCGGGCGCGCGCTGGGTGGTGGGCGCCGGCGCAGCGGGCCGGGTCGCGGGCGGCGTGGCCGGAGGCGTGCGCGTGGCCACTGCGGCGGGGGTCTCGTAGCGCGTAGTGGTGGTGTCGACCTGCTTCTCGAGCCGGCGCTCGCCGAGGAACCACCAGGCGAGCAGGGCAAGCGGCAGGAGGGCCAGCGGGATCGCCCACCAGGCCGGTCGCTTGGGCTCGACGACCGCGGGATGCGACAGGTGAGGCAGCTGTGGCGGGGCCTCGCGGACGACGTCGTAGATCTGGGCGCGGCCGACGAGGTTGGCGATCGACGGCGGCACCGCGTTCATGATCTCGCTCTGGTTGCCGAGCAGCGCTTGCCCGAGCGAGCCGACAGTCAGGCCGCTGCCGCGCACGAGGCCGCCGACGGCTCGCAGCACGAGCGGGGCCGCCAGGCCCATCAGCGAGGCGGCGGCGGTGGTCCCGACCCCGGAGTGGCGGGCCAGCCCGGCGACGACGTCGTCCGTCCGACCGCCGAACAGACTCGACGTGAAGCGGCTGCCGAGCTCGCGCGCGCGGGTGGCCTCGGGAGCGCCGCTGAGCAGACGCGCCGGGTCGTCGAGCGTGGCGCTGCTCAGCGCGGGGTCCTGGACCATGTTGAAAAATTCGCCGAGCGCCAGCGGATCCCGGGCCTTGTTGGCCAGACCGGCGAGCATGACCGAGCCCGCGGCCCCCATGGCCTTCGACGCCGACGCGGCCGAGATCCCGAGGGCGGACGCGGCGCCGTTGACGATGCCGCCGGAGGTCAGGGCGTCGCGAACTGTGTCTGTCAGGGAGAACGTCATGGTGGTTCCTTTCGAGTCCGCGCAAAGAGTAATCAGGTCGCGCGATGCGACAACCCGAGGACGCTGCCGCCCGCCGCCGGCGAGCGAGCGGCCGCGCGGCGAGCTCGCGGCTGCGACGAGCGCCGGGGCGGATCGTCACAATGACCCAAGGGACATGTCGAAAGGGATATGCGGTCGGCGCCCGGGCCCGCCGGCGCGCGACGCGGCCGCCGCGGCGCTCACGAGACCGCCGGCCCGCCGTCGAGGATCCGCCGGACCAGGCCGACGAGGACCTCGCCGGTGAACGGCTTGGCGATGAAGCTGGCGGTGGCGTCGACCTCGGCGGCGGCCTGCAGCGCGCGCTCGGACGAGCCGCTCATGAACAGGACGCGCATGCCGGGGCAGCGCGCGGCGATCCGCTGGGCCAGGCTGGCGCCGGTGGTCCACGGCATCACGAGGTCGGTGATGAGGAGGTGGATCTCGCTGGTCTTGCGCTCGCAGAGGAGGAGCGCCTCGGCCGCGTCGGTGGCCGTCAGGACGCGATAGCCGGCCGCCTCGAGCACGCGCAGGACGAGGCGCCGCACCGGCTCGCTGGCCTCGACGAGCAGGACGGTCTCGCCGCCGGGCTCGCGGGACTGCGGCGCGAGGACGACCCCGCCTCGTCGCGGCAGCGGCTCCTGGTCGCGCGGGAAGTAGATCCGGAAGGTGGTGCCGCGGCCCGGGTTGCTGTCGACGACGATGGCGCCGCCGGCCTGGCGGACGATGCCGTAGACGATAGCGAGGCCCATGCCGGTGCCGAGGCCGGGCGCCTTGGTGGTGAAGAACGGCTCGAAGATCCGCGCCCTGGTCGCCGCGTCCATGCCGCTGCCGTCGTCGCGCACGGTCATGACGACGCGAGGACCGGGCGGCAGGTCGAGGTGCACGCCGTCGTGGTCGTCGGCCTCGATCGTGGCGGTGGCGATCACGACGCGGCCGCCGGCGCGGGTGGCGTCGCGGGCGTTGATCACGAGGTTGACGAGGACTTGATCGATCTGCCCCGGACCGATCCGCACCGGACACGGCGCGCCGGCCAGCGAGACCGTCAAGAGCCGCTCCTCGCCGAGCAGGCGGGCGAGCATGCCGCGGAGCTCGCGGACCTTGTCGCCGAGGTCGAAGACCTCGGGCGCGACGATGTCGCGCCGGCTGAAGCTCAGCAGCTGCTGCGTGAGCGCGGCGGCCCGCTCGCTCGCCTTGCGGATCTCCTCGAGGTCGGCGACGTCGGAGCCGGCGGCCTGGCTGGCGGCGACGCTCTTCTCGAGGATGCCGGTGTAACTGAGGATCACGGTGAGGAGGTTGTTGAAGTCGTGGGCGACGCCGGCCGCCATGCGCCCGAGCACCTCCATCTTCTGCGCCTCCTGGAAGCGGCGCTCGAGGTGGCGCTCGCGGGTGACGTCGACCACGTGGGTGAGCACGAGGTCGGGCGGGACGAACCCGAACGAGACGACGTAGATCGCCGACGGGACGTCGGCCCTGGCGAGCTCGACCTCGCGGCGGAGGGGGCTCTCGGTGGCGACGCAGACCTTCATGGCGTCGACGAGCTCGGGGCGGTCGGGCAGCAGCTCGGCGAGGCCGTGGCCGACCCACGCCGGCACGTGGCCGTCGCTGAGGGCGAAGGCGGCCCGGTTGTGATCGACGAGGACGAAGGCGTCGCCGCGGCGCTGCCACACGAGGGTGGCGATCGGCAGGCGCTCGTAGAGCTCGCGGGTGTGGCGCTCGCTGGCCCGCAGGGCCTCGACGATGCGGGCCCGCTCGGCGAGGGCGCCGATCCGGCCGGCGATGACGTGCAGCATCTCCTGCTCCTCGCGCAGGAAGTAGCGCGCGCTCGGGATCTCGGAGTCGGAGATCCGGCACACCTCGAGGACGCCGGCGGCCCGGCCGGCGACGCTGATCGGCGCCGATTGACGGCACGGGTCGGGGGCGAAGCGCGGCGAGGTGTAGAGGCGGTCGCCGAGCTGGATCCGCGCGGCGACCTCGGGCGGGTAGCTGTAGCCGCGCGGGATCCGTTCGGCGATCTGCCACAGAGCCTCGTCGAGCGTGATCTCGTCGCCGGCGATCGACGAGACCTCGTAGAGCAGCTCGAGCTCCTTGATCCGCTCGCGCAGGTCGTGCTCGGCGCGGCGCAGCGGCGAGACGTCGGTGACGAAGCCCTCGAGCACGGCGGCGCTGCCTTCGCCGCGCAGCAGTCGCCCGCGCTCCCACACGTGCTTGGTGCGCCCGGCGCGGTCGCAGATCCGATACTCCATGGTGAACGACTGGCCCGCGGCGACCGCCGATTCGACGGCCGCCTCGACCGCGCGGCGATCCATGGGAATGATGAGATCGGCGTACGACCGCCGCTCGCTCGCCAGCAATTCGTCGGGTCGATATCCCGTCAGCTCGAGCGCGCCGGCGCTGACGTAGTCGAGCGTCCAGAGGCGATCGGCCCGGCAGCGATAGACCATCCCCGGGAGGCTGTCGAGCAGCGCGGCGAGGTCGTGCGGGGCGCAGGCGTCTCCCTCGGACTTTTGCATACGCGCCTCAGCATAGCGGACCGGCCGGGCGTGTTCTCGTCGCCGGAGCAGCGAACGCGGTTGACGCCGTTCGTGGCGCGGCGGGCGCGACACCTGTTTCAAGGGATAGGTGCGGCGAAAACGACTGTGGTCATTCACCCGCGCGGGGTCGCCGGCCGAGCGGCGTCGGCAGCAGCAGACGAGCGGAGGACCTCGGTCGCGTCGGCCCCCACGTGGTCCGCACGTGGGGGCAGCGCTCCTCGCGACCTGCAGCCATCAATGACCCATCAGACATGGCGCCTCGGACATGTCCAAGGTGACAGCTAGCGGCGGGCGGCGGCGATCCGGGCGGCGGCCCGGGTCGCTGCGAGGGCCTCGGTGGTGCGGCCGGTGGCGGCGCTCTCGGCCAGGAGCTCGCCGGCGGTCACGCCGAGCGCGGCGATGAGCGGCTCGCGGTCGGCGAGGTTCATCACCGAGCGGCCGATGCCCTCGATCACGGCGCCGGCCGAGGCGACCACGTCGGGCACGTGCAGGACCCCGCGGGCCCGCAAGGCCTCGGCGACCGCGGGCTCGGCGAGCAGGTTGTTGGCCGCGCCGCACAGCGCCCACGCCGGCATGGCGGCGGCGACCTCGGCGGTGATCACCCCGCCGACGGCGCAGGGCGCCAAGATGTCGACCGGCGCCAGCAAGATGTCCTTCGGGTCATGGACGTGAGAACCTGTCGCTTCGGCCACGTCGTGGGCGCGCCGGGGGTCGACGTCGGCGACCAGCAGGAACGCGCCCTCGGCCGCGAGCGCGCGGGCGACGGCCGAGCCGATCGCGCCGCAGCCCTGCACTGCGACCCGGAGTCCGCCGAGGCCGCGGCCGCGGGCGCGGGCGCAGGCGCGGACGCAGGCGACCAGGCCGCGGGCGACTGCGTCGGCGAGGCCGCGGTCGTCGGTGTGCACGTAGGGGCAGGCCTCGGCCATCGCCGCGAGGTCGGCGGGGGTGGTGCCGAGGTCGCCGGCGGTGCGGAAGATGCCGCCGAGATCGGCGATGAAGCGGCCGAGGGCGCGGAAGGCCGCCGGGCGGTCGAGGCCGGGGTGGTCGAGCACGACGGCCTTGGCCCCGCCGGCGTCGAGGCCCGCGAGCGCGCACTTGCGGGTCATCGCCCGCGCCAGCGCGGCGGCCTCGGCGATCATCGCCGCGGCGTCGGGATAGGCCCGGGTCCGGACGCCGCCGGCAGCTGGCCCGAGGGACAGGTCGTCGATCACCAGGGCGGCGGCCAGGCCCGAGGGAGGGTCGCGCCACAGCACGCAGCGAGCGGCGCCGGCGGGGTCGAGGAGCTCGGAGATCGTCGCGGACATCGGTGCGATTTTACCCGGCTTGTGCGCGCGCGGGCGCCGGCCCACCGTCGCATGGGCACCTGACGGGCGAGCGGGCGGCGAAGGACCTCGAGCGCATCGACCGTGGCGGCCTCGATCCGTACGAGATCGCGGGCGACCTCGGGGCGCTCGGCGTCGTCGTCGAGCTGGTCGACGCCGGCTTGTGGAAGCCTGCGCTGCGCGCCTCGCCGAGTGGCGTCGGCTTCGCGCGCGCCGACGAGGCCACCCGCGCCGAGCGGGGCTTCCGGGACACGTACGCCGCGCGCGTGCGCCTCGGCTTCGAGCTCGTCGCGCGCGCGTGAGCGCGCCTGCGCGATCGCGGCGCGCGGCCCCGGGGCTGCCGTAGCGCTGCGCCGGCTCGTATGCTCGGGGCCCGCGACGTCCGCCGTCGCGACAGGAGCCCCATGAACGACCGAGGCCGTGAACGAGACCTTGTCCTCGCACCGAACGAGTTCGCCTTCATCCTGGACGAGACGAAGGGCAACATCAACGTCTACGTCGGGCCGCACAAGACGAGCCTCGCCAACACCGACGCGCCGGTGGTGTTCGACGCCGGCAGCAAGCGGTTCGAGCGGCGCCAGCTCGACGGCGCGATCCAGGCGCTGTCGATCGCGCCCGAGGGCTGGTACCTGGTGCTGAAGAACCCGGCGACCGACAAGAGCCACCCGCGGACCGGCGCGCTCAACAACCTGCCGTCGCTCGACACCGGTCGCAAGGTCAACATCCCCGGGCCGGCCTCGTTCGCGCTGTGGCCCGGGCAGATGGTGCGGGTCATCCAGGGCCACCACCTGCGCTCCAATCAATACCTGCTGGTCCGCGTGTACGACGAGGAGGGCGCCAAGGCCAACTGGAAGAACGCGGTGCTGCGCATGCGCCCGGAGGCGGCCGCGGACGAGGGCGAGGCGGTCCACGTGCAGCGTCCGCCCGACCTGACGATGGGCACGCTGTTGATCATCCGCGGCACCGAGGTCGCGTTCTACATCCCGCCGACCGGCGTCGAGGTGGTGCCCGACGTCGAAGGCAACTACGTGCGCGAGGCGATCACGCTCGAGCGGCTCGAGTACTGCATCCTGCTCGACGAGAACGGCAACAAGCGCTACATCCAGGGCCCCGCGGTGGTGTTTCCGCAGCCGACGGAGACGTTCGTCGCCATGCGAGGCGCGCGCAAGTTCCGGGCGATCGAGCTCAACGAGAACACCGGCCTCTACATCAAGGTCATCGCGCCGTACGAGGAGAACGGGGTCCGCTACAAGGTCGGCGACGAGCTGTTCATCACCGGCAAGGACACGATGATCTACCTGCCGCGGCCGGAGCACGCGATCATCAAGTACGGCGATCAGGAGCGGCACTACGCGGTCGCGATCCCGGCCGGCGAGGCGCGCTACGTGCTCGACCGCAACAAGGGCAGCATCACGCTCAAGCGCGGGCCGGCGATCTATCTGCCGGATCCGCGGATCGAGCTGATCATCCGCCGCGTCCTCGACCCCAAGACCGTCTCGCTGTGGTTCCCCGGCAACCGCGAGGCCTACGATTACAACCGTCGACTGGCGCAGCAGAACGCGCCGCAGATCGCGGCCGAGTTCGCGGCGGTGACGTCGGTGCCGGCGCAGGCGACGCGGGCCTCGGCGGCGCCCAAGGCCGCGCCGGCCCCGGGTGGCCCGGCCGCGCCGCCGCCTCCGCCGCCGCCGTCGTCGGAGTTCGCCGGCGACGACTTCACGCGCAACCAGACCTTCACCGGGCCGCGCACGATCGTGCTCGACACCCGCTACGACGGCGCGGTCGCCATCGACGTGTGGACCGGCTACGCGGTGCTGGTGGTGTCGAAGACCGGCGAGCGCAAGGTCGTGGCCGGGCCGCACACGCACCTGCTCGAGTACGACGAGACGCTGCAGGTGCTCGAGCTGTCGACCGGCACGCCGAAGACCGAGCAGAACCTGTACAAGACGGTCTACCTGCGGGTGCTCAACAACAAGGTGTCCGACCAGGTCGAGGTCGAGACCCGCGACCTCGTGCGCGTGCAGCTGCAGCTCAGCTACCGCGTCAACTTCGAGGGCGACCCGAACAAGTGGTTCGAGGTCGAGAATTACGTCAAGTTCCTGACCGACCACCTGCGCTCGCTGATCCGCGCGGCGGTCAAGCGCCACGGCATCGAGCAGTTCTACGCCGACTCGGTGGCGATCCTGCGCGACGTGATCCTCGGGACCGCCGGCGACGACGGCAAGCGGCCGGGCCGGCGCTTCGAGGAGAACGGGATGCGCGTGTACGACGTCGAGGTGCTCGAGGTGACGATCGGCGACGAGGCGATCGCCGAGCTGCTGGTCCAGGCGCAGCACGCCGCGGTCCAGCAGACGCTGTCGCTGGCGGCCGAGCAGCGCCGCCTCGACATGGTGCGGCAGACCGAGGCGGTCACGCAGCAGGTCGCCGAGGCCAAGTCGGCGACGCTGCAGCAGGCGATCGGGCTGCGCACCCGCGAGGGCGAGCAGCAGCAGCGCTATCAGCTGGCGGAGCTGGCCGCCAAACTCGACCTGCACGAGCGCCAGCAGCAGGCGCTGCAGGCCGAGCAGGAGCGGCTCGGGGCGATCCACGGGGCCGAGCTCGGCCGGCGCCAGGCGACCGCGACGCTCGAGCTGTCGGTGCAGCAGCAACAGCTCGACCAGCGGCTGCGCGAGCTGCAGGCCGAGGTCGCGGCGGTGGTCGAGAAGGCGCGGGCGGTCTCGCCCGACCTGATCGCGGCGTTGCAGGCGTTCGGCGACCGGGCGCTGGCCGAGAAGATGGCGGAGTCGATGGCCCCGCTGGCGATCCTCGGCGGCGAGAGCGTGGCGGAGGTGCTCGGCCGACTGCTGCGCGGCTCTCCGCTGGCGCGCCTGCTGCCGGGCGCGGCGAACGAGCCGGACAGGGCGTGAGCGCGGGGCCCCGGCGCCGCGCGGGTGTGGCCGCGGCGACCGGGGCAGCGACGTCGCGGTCGCGCCAATGAAGTCGTGAGGCTTCAGCCTCGCGCTCGCAGGCCGGCTCGCGCCCGCGCGAGCGTCGGTCCGGGCGGCGTGTTAGGCTGTCGCCATGAGCTTAAGTGATGTGCGCCGTCGTTTGCCCGTGGTCGCCTCGTTGCCCACACCAGCCAACCGCTGGATGACCCACGAGGGCCGCAGGGAGGCCAAGGCGCCGCGCTGGGCGGTGTGGGAGCTGACGCTGGCGTGCGACCAGCACTGTGCGCATTGCGGGCCGCGGGCGGGCCACAAGCGGCCCGACGAGCTGTCGACCGAGGAGTGCCTGCAGGTGGTGCGCGAGCTGGCGGACCTCGGCTGCGGCGAGGTGGTGCTGATCGGCGGCGAGGCGTACCTGCGCAACGATTTCATCCTCATCATCCGGGCGATCCGCGAGGCCGGGATGGCGTGCACGATGACGACCGGCGGCCTCAACCTGACCGAGGAGCGCGCGGCGGCGATGATCGAGGCCGGGATCGGCAGCGTGACCTTCTCGGTCGACGGCCTCGAGGCGACGCACGATCGCCTGCGCGGGGTGCAGGGCAGCTGGAAGCGGGCGTTCGCGGCGATGCGGCGGATCCGCGCGGCCGGCGGCAAGATCGCCAGCAACACCCAGATCAACGCGCTGACCCGCCACGAGCTGCTGCCGCTGTTCGAGCTGCTGGCCGACGAGGGCATCCATTCGTGGCAGCTGCAGATCACGGTGCCGCACGGCAACGCGGCCGATCACCCGGAGATCCTGCTGCAGCCGCACATGTTCATCGACATCTTCGCCACGCTCGAGCAGGTGCTCGACCGCTGCGAGGCCCGCAAGGTCCGGCTGTGGCCCGGCAACAACCTCGGCTACTTCGGCCCGCTCGAGCGGCGCCTGCGGAGCTCGCAGCGCAAGCACTGGCGCGGCTGCACGGCCGGCGTGTCGGTGATGGGCATCGAGAGCGACGGGTCGATCAAGAACTGCCCGAGCCTCGGCGGCGGCACCAACATCGGCGGCAACTGGCGCGTGCACGGGGTCAAGAAGGTGTGGGAGGAGTCGTATCAGCTCGGCTACGTCCGCGCGCGCACGGTCGACGACCTGTGGGGCTATTGCCGCGAGTGCTACTACGCCGAGATGTGCATGGCCGGCTGCACCGCCGCCGCCGAGCCGCTGCTCGGCAGGCCCGGCAACAATCCGTTCTGCCACCACCGCGCGCTGATGATGGACCGCGCCGGGCTGCGCGAGCGCATCGAGCAGGTCCGCGGCGCCGGCGGCAAGTCGTTCGACAACGGCCTGTTCCGGGTGATCCGCGAGCACGTCGATCCGGCGCTGCGCGAGCAGCACGGGCCGGTGGCGATCGAGGAGCCGCGGGTGTCGCGGCTCGAGGAGCCGTACGGGGCCGGTCGCACGGTCACGCTGTGAGGCGATCGACCTCGCGGTGAGGCACGCAGCCGTTCGCCTCGAGGGTGAGCGCGCCCCCGGGGCTCCTCGAGCGCCCGCGGCTCGTGGGGCCGCTGCTTGTATTCGGGCTGGGCGCTCGGAGTCCTCGGCGCGAGCGCCGGATTCGACGGATGACGTCGAGGACATGTCCTTTCGGGCATGCCATCCAATCGGCGAATGAAACAACGCATGGCCTCGCACGAACGGGTTCGTGCGGCCATGCGTCGTGGGCCGAGATCTCCGCGGCGGCGAGGACCGCCGGGGGGGCTCAGAAGGTGTCGGTGTCCGGGCCGGCGTAGGTGCTGGCGTCGGACGTGCTGGTGGTCGAGTCGCTGGTGCCCCAGGTCTCGTCGGGGCCGGCGTAGGTGCTGGCGTCGGACGAGTCGTTGGTCGCGTTCGTCGTGGTCGTCGTGGTGCCGGGCGTCGTGTTGGTGGTCGTCGACGTATCGGTGGTGGTCGTGGTGGTGGTGGTGTCCCCCCACGTGTCCCAGTCCTCGTCGGGGCCGGCATAGGTGGCGCCGTCGCTGGAGTTGGTGGTGATCGTCGGATCGATCGTCTCGCCGCCGGGGTCGGTCGATTCGGTCGGCTTCGAGGTGTCGACGGCGGTGTTGGCCGTATCGGCCGTGTCGCCGGTCGACGTCGAGGTCTGGTCGCCGGCGGTCGCCGAGGTCTCGTCGCCGAGGTCCCGGTCGACCTGGCAGGCGGCGCCGAAGGCTCCCAGACTGGCGGTGAAAGCGACGGCGGCCCACGTCGAGCCGAGCGAGTGACGCTGCGTATGGCCGCAGAACGGGCAGGTCGCGTCGGAGGCTCGGAACAAACAGGCGCACTCGGGGCAATCGATAAGCGAAGACATGTCCGGACCTTAGCAGATCGGGTCCGCGTGACGCCAGAAAATCTGCCACCGTCCGGACGCCTCCGCCGCGCCTCGGCTACACTGAACCGGTGTCTCCGGGACTCGCGGTGGCGCTCGCCCTGATGGCGGCGAGCCTCGTCGGCCTCGTGGCTCTCCACCGCGAGGGCCTCCGCCGGGTGCTGCTCCGCGCGGTCGATCCGCGGCCGCTGGCGCTGTTCCGCATCGCGTTCGGTTGCTGTCTGCTCGTCAACTTGCTCGAGATCGCGCCGCTCGCCGACTATCTGTTCTCCGACGAGGGGCTCCTGCCGCGCGCGGCGGTGCCGGAGCTGATGGGTCGCGGGGCGCTGGTCGGGTTCGGCGACGGGGTGCGCGAGCCCGCGGGCTTGCTGGACGGCGCGGCGGTGCTCGAGTTCGTGACCAGCGGCCGGTGGTCGCTGCTGTACTTCGCCGACAGCCCGGGTGTGGTCGGCGTCTACCTCGGCCTGTTGTTCGCGGCCACGCTCTCGCTCACTCTCGGGTTTCGCACCCGGCTCAGCGCGATCGCCACGTGGTTGCTCTACGCCGGGCTGCTGCGGCGCGGCGACGCCCACTGGGGCGGGGAGCAGGTGTTCTGCGCGTTCCTGTTCCTGCTGATGTGGTCGCGCTGCGGGGCGGCGTACAGCGTCGACAACTGGCGGCGCTGCCGGGCGCTGCGGCGACGTGGCCTTTTGAGCATGCCCTCGGGGCCAGGTGCGGGCGCGGGGGCGGGGCCGTCCCCGGCGGCGCCGCACGGGCTGGCGGCGATCTACCGCCGGATCCCCGCCTGGCCGCAGGCGCTGATCGCCGCCGAGCTGGCCCTGTGCTACGGCGCCAACGGGTGGGCCAAGGCCGGCGTGGCCTGGCAGAGCGGCGACGCGCTGCAGCTGGTGCTGCTGCGCGACACGTATGTCCGTTGGGACATGTCCTCCGCGATCGCGGCGATTGGCCCGTGGCCGCTGCGCCTGGCCAGCTGGGGCGTGATGTGGTGGGAGCGGCTGTTCCCGCTGGTGCTGGTCGGCCTGGCCGCGCGGGCGCTCGGGCGCTCGGGGGCGGCGGCGCTGCGCGGGCCGGCGGCGGCGCTGGCCCGGCTGTGCTGGGGCGGGCTGGCGGCGGCGGCGGCGATCGCCGCGGCTGTCCCCGAGGACCTGGTCGAAAAGACAGGGATACCGGGGGCGGCGGAGCGGGCGGCGGCGCTGGGGGTGCTGGCGATGGTGGCCGCGGCGGTGGCGATCGCGGGGCCGCGGGCGGGGGCGGCGGCGCGGCGGCTGGCCGCGGGCCCGCTGGCGCCGAAGTGGTGGCTGGGGTTCGGGGCGCTGTTCCACCTCGTCAACCACGCGATGCTGGCGGTCGGGGCGTTCGCGCCGGCGACGATGGCGGCGTACCTGGTCTGTGGGGCAGGCCCGTGGGCGGTGGCGACGCTGCAGCGAGGGCTGGGCCGGCTGAGACGATGGGGCGCGCCTGTCCCGGAGAGCATGTGCAAAGAGACAGCCTCGGAGGACACGTCGCTGCCGCACCTGCACCGCGACGCGGCGGCGCTGCCGGGATGGGCGATCGCGGGGGCCGGCGGTCTGGTGCTCGCGGGCGGGGCGATCGCGCTGGTCGCCGGCGGCGGGCCGCGGGTGTGGCACGCGGCCTGGCTGGCCGCAGGGACAGGTCTGACGCTCGTCGGCTGGCGGATCGCGCGGCGCGATCGGGACGAGGTCGCGCCGCTGCGCGAGCCGTGGGCGCACGGCCCCGCGGGTCGACTGGCGGCGGGCGGGCTGGTCGCGTACCACGTGGTGGCGCTGCTGGTGTGGCAGCTGCCTCCCTGGTCGAGCCTGCCGTGGCGCGCGCAGGCGCGGGCGCTGGCAGGGCCGTGGGTCGAGCTCAGCTACACCAGCCAGCTGTGGTCGATGTTCGCCCCCAACCCGCCGCGCGACCAGGCGCTGCTGCGCGCGACCGTGGTCGACGCTGCCGGGGTGCAGCACCGCTTCGGCGCGGAGCCGCAGCGCGAGGACGATCTGCCGCGGCCGTACTTGTGGCACGACCGCTGGCGAAAGGTCGGCGACAACGTGCTCGGGCAGCGCGAGCGTATGTCGCGGTTGCACGCGCGCTACCTGTGCCGCCGCTGGGCGCTCGCGCACGACGGCGAGCCCGCGCGCGAGGTGGTGCTCGAGATGCTGCTCGCCCCGCTGACGCCGTCGGGGAGCGACCCGCGCGAGCACTTTGCGGCGCAGCAGAAGTCGCGAGCGCTGGTCCAGGTGAGCTGCGCGGACGAGCCGTTCGCCCAGCTGCAGCCCGAGGTGCGCGCGCGCCACGGGCTGGGACCCGTGTCGGAGGGGTCGCTGCAGTTCGCGTGGGAGCGGCCGGCGACGTGGGCGGAGCGCAAGACGCGACGCGATCCGCTGGCGCCGCTGTGGCCGCTGGCTGCCCTGGGGCTGCTGGCGGCGCTGGCACGCTGGGCCCGCGAGGATCGCCGGGCTCGCGTGGCGGCCCGGGTGCGCGAGGCAGAACCGCGGTGAGCATCCTGGATTGTGAGCGGTTCGGCCCGGACCCGGCCGATCATCGCCGGACCTGCGTCCCGGTCGAGTCGGGCCGGGAGGACATGTCCTCGAGGTCCTGTGTCTCGCCTCGCGGACGTCGGCGCGAGACGGGCGTGAGGCGGCGCTTCGCTCGCGTAGCTGTCTAGAAGGACATATCATCGCCGGGCCTGCGTCCCGGTCGAGTCGGGTCGGAAGGACATGTCCTCCAGGTCATGTATATCACCTGCGGACGTCGGCGGGAGACGGGCGTGAGGCGGCGCTTCGGTCGCGGAGCGGTCTCGAAGGACATGTCCTCGAGGGCATGTACGTGGCGCGCCGGGCGGCGCGGGCGACCGGGGGAAGCGCACGTCGCTCCCGGGGTCGGGGCGCGTGCGCGGGCCGGAGCCGCACGGTAAGAGTCGCGCATGCAGACGCCGTCGTTCGTCGCGTTCGGTTCGGCTCACGGCGGGGTGGGGCGCACTCTGGCGGTTTGGGGCGTGGGGCGAGTGCTGGCGGCGCGCGGGCTGCGGGTGCTGCTGGTCGACGTCGATCTCGAGTCGCCGGGGTTGACGCGGCTCGTGGCGCACGACTGCGAGGGCATCGTCGAGTGGGCCGCCGCGCGCGGATCGGGCACCGAGCAGGCGCTGGTCGAACGGTGCGTGGCGATCGCCGAGGGCCTGAAGGTGTTGCCCGCCGGGCGGCTCGACGCGGCCTACTGGGACCGGCTGGAGGCGTGGACGCGTGGGGAACGATCGGCGGTGTGGGAGGAATTGCGGGGAGCGATCGCGGCGGCCGGGATCGCGGACGTCGTGCTCGTCGACGTCGCGGCCGGTTCGTCGCGGGTCAGCGAAAAAATCGTGCGCGCTGTGGCCGATCGGGCGGTGCTGTTCACGGCGCTGAATCGCCAGCACGTGGCGGGCACGGCGGAGTTGGCGCGTCGCTGCGGCGAGGCGGGGGTGCCGACGCGGGTGGTGGGCAGCCTGTTGCCGCTCGGCGAGGACGAGCTGAGGGCGGCGCGCGAGGCCGCGGCGCGCGAGGCGGGGCTCGAGCTGTCGCTGGTGATCCCGCAGCACCCGCGCGTGGCCCTCGACGAGCGGGCGTGCGAGCGCGGGCCGGTGTTCGCGGCGCACGTGGAGCTGGCGCGGGCGGTGGTGGTCGACGCGGGGTTCGAGGTGCGATCGATCCTCCGCGCGCTCGAGGCGGCGATCGCCGAGGAGGCGTGGCCGCGCGTGCTGTCGCTGCTGCGGCTGGCGCGGGTGGTCGAACCCGGCGGCGAGCCGCTGACCGCGACTCTGGCGTGGCTGCGCGAGCACACGGCGCCGGCAGACGCGACCGACCCGGTGTTCGCGCTGCTGGCGGAGGCGCTGCCGGCCGACTCGCCGACGCACGCGAGTTTCGCCACTGCGCTGCACCGGACCGAAAATCCGCGGGCGCGCGGCTTCTACGAGCGATTCCTGGCCGGGGCGCCTGACCACGCGGACATGCTCGGCAACTTCGCGGCGTTCCTCAGCGACGTGTGCGGCGAGCACGACCTGGCCGAGACGTACTACGAGCGGGCGCTTGCGGCCGACGACGAGGACGCCGATCATCGCGGCAACTACGCCAACTTCCTCGCGCTGGTCCGCGGCGATCGGTCGCGGGCCGACGCGTGCTATCGCGAGACGATCGCGCGGGCCCCCGAGGACGCGCATCACCTCGGCAACTACGCGAATTTTCGCGTCAGCGCGTTCGCCGACGTCGCGGGTGCGGAGGCGCTGTACCGCCGGGCGCTGGCGGTCGAGCCGGACGACTGCAACCTGCTCGGGAACTTCGCGCGGCTGCTGTTCGCGGAGGGCCGCGCGGAGGAGGGGCGAGAGCCGCTGGCGCGAGCGCTGGATGCGTCCGAGCCGGGGTCGGCGCTGCGCTGCGAGCTGTGCTTCTACGCGTTGGCCCACGCGCCCGAGCTGTGCCCCGACGCGACGTCCCAGCTGCTGGCGGCGCTGACCGCCGGGGTGCGCTCGCCGGGCTGGGACCTGGCGGCGAACGTGGCCCGGGCGCGACGCGACGGGCACCCGCAGCCGGAGCTGCTGGCAGCGCTGGCGAAGGTGATCGCGGACGAGGCGCCGCTGGCCGTGCTCGACGCATTGCCGCGAGCGTGACGGCTACCCGACGCGAACGAGCGGCCGAGCGCGTTCGCGGACGCATCGGCGTGGGATCGCAGCGCCGCCACGAATGGCGCGTGCCACAGCGCGAGGCGATCACTCGGGTCACGCGTGGGTGCTCGCCGGACGTGTTGCGAGGCGAGCGCAGGGTCGTCGCGTCCGCCCGATATGAGCCCGCAGATGCTTGCGCGAGGGCCATGCGCGGACAGTCTCGCCACGGGCACGCGCGTGCAGGGCGTTCGCTCTCGGCCAGGGTTTCCTGATGCGCCTCACGGCATGTTCATGCGAGTCGAGGCGCGCCGCTCGAGCATGCTCGAACCATTCCGCTGCCTCGGCCGCGGTGACGAGCCGAGCAACCGCATGAGGGGGCCGACAGCAGGCTCATGCGACTTGGACATCAGGGCCGCGAGTCCGTCAATCCTCGCGGCGTACTTGCTGTCTTTGTGACCCGCGGCGAATCACAGGTAGGCGGTGATCGCCGGCGGGCGGTCCTGGCGGTCGCGCTTGCCGTCCTCGTAGAGGACGGGAGCGGCTGCCAGCTCCTCCTCGGTGGCGTCGTCGAGGCAGGCGACGTTGACCGCCCAGAAGTGGCCGCCCATCTCCTTTTCGAGGTAGCCGCGCGAGAACACGTGGGCGCCGCAGGTGCCGCAGTGGTAATGGTTGATGTCGCCGGGCGGCCAGTGCAGCGGGGTCGGCTGGTAGTCCTTCATGACGTCCTGGCCGGCGGTGATGCGCACGGCCTCGTGAGGCACGAGGGCCTTGCGGTAGCCGAGCTTCCAGCAGAAGCTGCAGTTGCACTTGCGAATGCCGGTGGCCGCCAGATCGATGTCGGCCTCGAAGCGGATGGCGCCGCAGTGACAGCTGCCGTGATACGTCCTTGGCATGGTCGTGTCTCCGCGAGGAGCATGGGCGACGGAGCATCGCCGCGCCAGTAGCGACGCTGCTCGCGGCCGGACGAGCTGTCTTTCGGGACATCTTCAGCGGGTGACCCAAGGACAGGGAGACCGCCGGGCCGCGGCTCGGTGGTCTCCGTCTCTGCCTGTCTCTCAGGCCAGGAGCTCGGCGTACTCGCCCTGCTCGAGGCCGGCGCGGCCGAACTGCGTGACCGGGCCGCCGTTGTCGGTGCAGCCGACGGCGTTGAGGAGGGTGATGAGCAGGCGGTTGTGCGGGTGGGTCTGGACCCAGGGGTCCTGGCCGCCGATGAGGTCGAGGTAGTGGCCCTGCTTGAGGTAGCCGCCGGCGCCGCCGGCGATGACGACCGGGAGGTCGAGGTACGAGTGGCCCTTGCCGTCGGACAGCTCGTTGAACCAGGCGACCGCGGAGTTGTCGAGCACGGTGCCGTCACCCTCGGTATAGGACGAGAGGCGGTCCAGGAGGTGCCGGTACTGCTCGGCGTGCCAGCGATCGATCTGGGTCAGCATCTCGAGGTAGCCGGCCACTTCCTCGCCCGAGTTGTCGTCCTTGGTGTTGCCGTGCGACAGCTTGTGGTGGTTGAACTCGTGGTTCATGCCGTCCCACTTGTAGATCGGGCCGCCGGAGCCGGAGGCCCATTGAATGCTGCCGACGCTGGTCGCCCCGCAGGCGATCGCCATGGCCAGGATGTCGAGCTGCATCAGGCCGATGGCCTTGAACTGCCAGTCCTCGAGCACGGAGTCGGGGTCGATGGCCTCGATCTCGGCGGCCCGCGCGGGGTCGAGGGCGCACTCGATGAGGCCGTTGCCGACCATGTCGATCTCGAGGTCGCGGATCGAGTCGGCGTGCATCTCGATCTTCTGCACGTCAGCCTGGCTGAGGTTCTTGGCCTTGAGCGCCTTGAACTCCTCCTCGACCAGGTCGAGGACGCTCTGGCGACGGGCGGCGATCTGCATCTTCACCATGTCGTCGAGGCCGCCCAGGCCCATGAGGTCCTGGTAGGTGAGCCACGGGTTGCCCTCGGGCGTGACGGGGGTGTTGTTGCCGGCGTACGAGATGTGGCCGAGCCAGTTGGTGTGGCGCCAGCCGACCGAGAGGGTCATCGACGGGCCGCCGTCCTTGTTGAGCTGCTTGGCCGCGAACTGGTCGATCGAGATCCCGCGGGCGTAGAGGGTGCCGGGATCGAGGGCCTCGGCGGTGAGCTTGTGGCCCATGCCCTTGGCGTGGTCGTCGCCCGGAGTGTCGGCGTCCTGGCCCCAACCCTTGGGCACCATGTGCATGCCGCGAGGGATCAGCAGCTTGCCGGCGTAGTCGGCCACGGGCTCGAGGCTGGTGCCCATCAGCGAGGCCGCGGTCAGCGGGCCGGGCGCGGCGGGGAAGAAGGTCTCCATGTTGACGCCGTTGCACATGAAGAACACGACCAGCCGCTTGCCGCCGGGCTCGGCGGCCCGGGCGGTCCTGATGAAGCGCCGCCAGTTCAGCGACTCGAGGAAGGGCAGCGCGACCGCGACTCCGCACGCGCCTCGCAAGAAGTTGCGCCGTCTCATGGTCATCACTCCTCCACCGCGCGGAAGCGGAAGGTTCGGGTCAGGGTGAGGGACACCAGCAGCTCCTTGATGTTGTAGCCGGAGGCGGCCAGCTCGGCGTCGAGGGCGTCGATCGTGCAGCGATCGATCGGGCTGACGTCGCGGCCGTAGCCGTAGCGGAACCAGTTGGTGAGGTAGCAGCGGGTGCCGTTGGCGGACTCGCCGATCTGGCCGACCATGTCGACCGCGTCGGTGAACGAGAACAGCCACGCGCCCGAGACGGCCTCGCCGCTGGCGTCGACGGGGGCGCCGTTGTCGAGGTCGCGCCACTTGCCGAGCGCGTCGTAGTGCTCGAAGGCGAAGCCGGGCGGGTTGATGATGCCCTTGTGGCAGCCGGCGCAGTACGGGTCCTGCTGGGTGTGGGCCTCGACCTGATCGCGGGTGGTGACGATGTCGTCGCCGGGCGGCGGCAGGTTGGGATCGATGCCTCCCGGCGGCGGCGGAGGCGGGGTGCAGAGGATCTGCTTCTGCACGAAGGCGCCGCGGAAGATCGGCGACGACATGCTCTGGTAGGCGTGGGTGGCGAGGAAGCTCGGCTGGGTCAGGATGCCGGCGCGCTTCTGCGGGTCGAGGGCGGCCTCGGTGAAGTCGGCGCCGAACTGGCCCTG